>NZ_CP191981.1:0-4800000 GCF_050943845.1 Kribbella sp. CA-294648 | reverse complement strand
TGGTGAGGGAGGCCGAGGCACTCGGATTCTCGGTCACCTGGGCGGCGGAGGCGTACGGCTCGGACGCCGCCACCCTGCTCACCTGGATCGCCGCCCAGACCACCACCATCGACGTCGGAGCGGCGGTGTTCCAGATCCCGGCCCGGACCCCGGCGATGACGGCGATGACCGCGGCCACCCTGGACCGGCTGTCCGGCGGCCGGTTCCGGCTCGGCCTGGGCGTCTCGGGGCCGCAGGTGTCCGAGGGGTGGCACGGCGTACGCTTCGACAAGCCACTCGCGCGCACCCGCGAGTACGTGGCGATCGTCAACTCGGCGATGCGGCGGGAGACCGTCGTGTTCGAGGGTGAACACTTCACCTTGCCGCTGCCCGGTGGCCCCGGCAAGCCGCTGAAGCTGTCCATCCGCCCGGTCCGCGACCACGTGCCGATCTACCTGGCCGCGGTCGGACCCAAGAACCTCGAGCTGGCCGGCGAGATCGCCGACGGCTGGCTCGGCATCCTGAACGACCCCGCCTATCTGGGAGAGCAGTTGAATCACATCAAGGCGGGCCGGTCGGCCCGCCAGGAGGGCCTCGGCATGGACGGCTTCGACGTCGTCGCCCAGGTCCCGGTCGTGGTCGGTGACGACCTGGCCGCCGGTGCCGACCCGATCCGTGGCTACACCGCGCTGTACATCGGCGGGATGGGCAGCCGGGAGAAGAACTTCTACAACGCGCTCGCGGTCCGGATGGGCTACGAGAAGGAAGCCAAGGAGATCCAGGACCTCTACCTGGACAAGAAGCACCGCGAGGCGATGGCGGCGGTCCCACAGGCGTTCATCGACTCGGTCTCGCTGCTCGGTGGCAAGGAACGGATCGCCGACAAGCTCACCGCGTACGCCGAAGCCGGGGTGACCACGGTCGCGCTGACCCCGTTCGAGCCGACCGTCGACCAGCGGATCGCCACCCTCCGCACAGTCGCGGAGGCCCTGGAGCTCGCCGGGATCGGTGACTGACCCCCGATGACGATTTGGGACGCCATCATCCTCGGCATCGTCGAGGGATTGACCGAATTTCTGCCTGTGTCGAGCACGGGCCATCTGACCATCACCGCGAAGTTGCTCGGGCAGAAGATCGACGATCCGGCGGTCACCGCGTTCACCGCGGTGATCCAGTTCGGGGCGATCGCGGCCGTGGTGCTGTTCATGTGGAAGGACATCAGCCGGTACGCCGTCGCCTGGTTCCGCGGGCTGCGCCATCCGGAGTACCGCGGTGAGCTGGACCACCGGATGGGCTGGTTCGTGATCGTCGGCTCGCTGCCGATCTGCCTGGTCGGGTTCCTGGCCAGGGACATCATCTCCGGACCGCTGCGCAGCATGTGGTGGGTCGCGGGCTCACTGATCGTCTGGTCGTTCTTCATGGTCGCGGCCGAGAAGCTGGGCAGCAAAGCCCGGCCGCTGACCCGGATCACGTTGCTCGACGCGATCGTGATGGGCCTGATCCAGTGCCTGGCACTGATCCCGGGTGTGTCCCGCTCCGGCGCCACCATCACGGCCGGTCTGTTCCGCGGTCTCGACCGGGTCGCCAGCACCAAGATGGCGTTCCTGCTCGGCATCCCGGCGCTGGTCGGAGCGGCCGTGTTCGAGCTGAGGCACGCGCTCAGTGGCCACATCGGCGTGGCGCCGCTACTGGTCGGCACGGTGGTCAGCTTCATCGTCGGCTACGCGTCCGTCGCCTGGCTGCTCCGGTTCGTGGCCAAGCACTCGACCTCGATCTTCGCCTTCTACCGGATCCTGCTCGGCGTGGTCATCCTGATCCTGCTGGCCACCAGCACCATCACCGCCACCTGAGCCAGGCACCACGCAGTACCGGCTGAACGCAGAACCGGGCTTTCCCGTGTGGGGAGCCCGGTTCCGTCGTTACAGGTCAGTTCGGGGTACTGCGGTCCGGGTTGGGGGAGGGGCCGAGCCAGCCTGCCTTGCGGAAGCCGACGTACATCGAGGTGCAGGTGACGGCCATCAGGGCGAGCACGGCGAAGTAACCGTAGTACCAGCGCAGTTCGGGCATGTGGTCGAAATTCATCCCGTAGATGCCGGCGATCATCGTCGGGGCGGCCGCGATCGCGACCCAGGCGGCGATCCGGCGCATGTCGTCGTTCTGCTGGACCGAGACGCGGGCCAGGTGCGCGTTGAGCGCCGAGCTGAGCAGGGTGTCCAGCGCCTCGGTCTGGTCGGAGACCCGGATGACGTGGTCGGCCACGTCGCGGAAGAACGGCGCCGCCTCGGGACTGATCCCCGGCACCGCGCCGCGGGCGAACGCCTCGATCGGCTCGCGCAGCGGGGTGATCGCCCGGCGCATCTCCAGTACTTCGCGCTTCAGCGTGTAGATCCGGGCCGCGTCGCTGGTGCGCTCGGGGGAGAAGACCGAGGACTCCACCTCGTCGACATCCACCTCGACGGCCCCGGCGACCGTCTCGTAGCCGTCCACGACCGAGTCGCAGATCGCCCAGAGCACCGCGGCCGGGCCGTGGCCGAGCACCGAGGCGCGCTCCTCGAGCTCCTGGCGCGCGGTGGTCAGCGGTGCGCCCTCGCCGTGCCGGACCGTGACGACGTACCGCTTGCCGACGAAGATGCTGACCTGGCCGGTCTCGACGGCGTCCTCCGCGTCGACGTACCAGAGCGTGCGCAGGACCATCACGAACGAGTCGTCGTACCGCTCCACCTTGGGGCGCTGACGTGGTGCCAGGGCGTCCTCGACCGCCAGCGGGTGCAGGTCGAACAGGCGCTGGACCCGGGCCAGTTCGGCGGCGGACGGTTCGTGCAGCCCGATCCAGCCGAACGCCTGGCCGTCGTCGTCGATCGCCCGCGCCACGCTCTCGGGATCCTTGGGCAGGTTGTGCCGCGCACCCTCGGAATAGACCCCGCAATCGACGATCACCTTCCCATCATGGCACCGGTGACTTGTCCGACCGGATAACGTGCCGTCTATGCCCACGGTGATTCTGGTCCGGCACGGACGCAGCAGTGCCAACACGTCCGGCGTACTGGCCGGGCGGACGCCGGGGGTCAACCTCGACGAGACCGGCGTCCAGCAGGCGGCGGCGGTGGCCGAGCGGCTGGCCGTGCTGCCGCTGGCCGCGATCGTCACCTCGCCGCTCGACCGGTGCCTGCAGACCGCGGAGGCGATCGCGAAGCACCACCCGACGTTGCATCTGGCAACGGATCCGCGGCTGACCGAGTGCGGGTACGGCGACTGGACCGGGGAGAAGATCAGCACCCTCGCCAAGGACCCGCTCTGGGCGGTCGTCCAGCAGCACCCGTCGGGCGTGACGTTCCCGAACGGCGAGTCGATGCGCGGGATGCAGCAGCGCGCGGTGGACGCGATCCGGGACCACGACGCGGCACTGGCCGCCGAGCACGGCGACGGCGCGCTCTGGGTGGCGGTCTCGCACGGTGACGTGATCAAGGCGATCGTCGCGGACGCGCTCGGCCAGCACCTGGACGCGTTCCAGCGGATCGTCGTCGACACCGCCTCGACCACGATCATCAGCTACACCAAGACCCGCCCGTTCGTGGTCCGGCTGAACGACTCCGGCAGCGAGCTCGCATCGCTGATCCCCAAACCGCCGGAGCAGTCCGAAGGCGAGGCCGCGGAGTCCCCAGTACAGTCCTCTGACGCCGTGGTCGGCGGACGGTAACTAGAACATGCTCGGTAGCCCCCTGCGTGCTGCGCGGCACTCGGCACGGCACCTCGCCGCACTGGAGCAAAGGCAACGATGGAAAAACATCGCGGCCATCACTCCAGCACGCCGAGCTACCGCACCGAGCACCTGCTCGCGACTGCAGGGGACTACCGAGCATGTTCTAGGGTTCCTGGTATGGCGCGCGTAGTGCATTCGTATGACGATCCGGACCGGTTCGTCGCCGGCACCGTTGGTGAACCCGGTGCCCGGACCTTTTTCCTGCAGGCCAGGGCGGGTAACCGGCTGACCTCGGTGGCCTGTGAGAAGGAACAGGTGATGGCGCTCGCGGAGCGGCTGGACGTGATGCTCGACGAGGTCGCGCGGCGGTTCGACCGGGAGCCGGCCGCGCCGGGTGGGGTGGACGACACCGACCCGCTGGAGCAGCCGATCGAGGAGGAGTTCCGGGCCGGCACCATGACGCTGGCCTGGGAGGCCGACGCCGAGAAGGTGGTGATCGAGGTCTACGCCGTGGTCGCCGGCGAGCAGGCCGAGCTCGAGCAGACCGACCCGGTCGCGGCCGCGCTGGAGTCCGAGGACGCCGAGGTCTTCATCGTCCGGATCAGCGAGGAGCAGGCCCGCGCGTTCGCCCGCCGGGCGGTCGCGCTGGTCGCGTCCGGCCGGCCGAGCTGCCCGTTCTGCGGCCGGCCGATCGACCCGGAGGGGCACATCTGCCCGCGCGCCAACGGCTACCGCAGGCACGTCCGCGAATGATCGACCAGGACCTGCTCGCCCGCGGTGAGCTGTCCCTGCTCGGCCGGCTGGTGGCCGCGTCCAACGGAACCTTCCAGGGCACGGTCAGCCTGGACGGCGAGTCGGCCACGGTCGTCTACAAGCCGGTCGAGGGCGAGCGGCCGCTCTGGGACTTCCCCGACGGCACCTTGGCCCAGCGCGAGTACGCCGCGTATGTCGTCTCGGAGGCGCTCGGCTGGAACCTGGTGCCCCCGACGCTGCTGCGCGACGGACCCATCGGAGTCGGCATGGTCCAGCTCTGGATCGACGAGGTCGAGCTGCCCCCGGGCGAGACCGAGTTGGTCGACATCGTGCCGCAGGGCCGGGTGCCGAAGGGCTGGGTCGGCGTCCTGGACGCGCTCGACGGCCGGCACAACCCGGTCACGCTGGTGCACGCCGACAACGTCGCCCTGCAACGGATGGCGGTGTTCGATGCCATCGTCAACAATGCCGACCGCAAGGGCGGGCACGTGCTCAACCCCGGCGACGGCCGGGTGTTCGGTGTCGATCACGGAGTCACCTTCAACGCCGACGACAAGCTCCGCACGGTGTTGTGGGGCTGGGCCGGTACGCCGGTCCCGGACGAGCTGCTCGAAGACGTCAGGAAACTCGCGGATTCCCTGGCCGGTCAGCTCGGAACGGAGCTGACGGACCTGATCACCGCCGTCGAGTTGACCGCGACCCGCGAGCGGTGCGCGACGCTGCTGAAGACCGCGACCTTCCCGCTCCCCAGCGATGACTGGCCCGCCATTCCCTGGCCGGCCTTCTGAGCTAGCCGGACCGCCCCCACTCACAAACCCGCTTCGCGCGGCGCAGCGCCCACCCCGCCACGCTTGACCAGGACCTGCCGCGCGCGGTTTGTGAGTGGGAGCGGTCCGCGACTAGACGCCGGCTGGTTGGCGGAGGGTGCTCGGGCTGATGCCGCGTTCGCGTTTGAAGGCGGCGCTGAAGCTGAACGCGTCGGCGTACCCGATCCGGCGGGCGACCGCGCCGACCGACGAACCCGGCTCGGCGAGCAGGTCGGCGGCCAGGGTCATCCGCAGGTCGGTGAGGTAGCCGAGCGGGCTCTCGCCGGTGAGGTCCGTGAAACGCCGGGCCAAGGTGGTGCGCGAGACTCCTGCGATATCGGCGAGTGAAGCCAGCGTCCACGGGTCGGCGGGGGAGCGGTGCATCGCCTGCAGGACAGGGCCGACGACCGGGTCGCCGAGGGCGGCGTACCAGCGCGGGGAGTTGAGGTCGAACCAGTCGCGCAAGGTGCAGACCATCAGCCAGTCGACCAGCCGGTCGAGGCTGACCTGACGGCCGAGCTTGCCGATCGCCAGGGCGTTCTCGATGTAGTCGAGCAGTGGCGTGCAGTCGTAGTCGTCGGCCACGATCATCACGGCGGGCAGTCCCTGGATCAGCCGGCGAGGCATCTCCTGGCGGACGTGATAGGCGCCGGCCAGCAGGACCGTGCCGCCGGGCTGTTCGGTCTCGGGCTGAGCACCGATCGTGCCGTCGCAGGTGACGTCGATCGGCTCGATGGCTGGGTCGAGCCCGACGCTGCCGGAGCCGGAGCCGGAGCCGGGGCCGGAGCTGGGATCGCTGCTGGATTCACGACCGGCGGGCGGGGCGGTGCTGAAGACGAAAGGCTCGGGGCCGCGGACCACGGCGGTCTCGCCGGGCTTGAGGTGAACGGTTTGACCGTCGACGTGCAGCCAGCCTTCGCCGCGCAGGGGTGCGCACAGGGTGAGGGCGGCGGCGTCGGTGAAACGCAACGCGGTGCCGGCCGGCAGGACCGGCGTACCGAGGACCGAGCCGTTGGCGCGGACGGCGTACAGGAGCTCGTCGAGGGGATCCATGGAGCCAACGTATTCGGTGGGACCAATGGACAGGTGGACGGCGATCTCACGCATGGCCCGCGGCGGCCGTGGGCGGTTGGCTGTGGGTATGACGATTCTGGTAGTTGGAGCGACAGGGAAGACCGGCCGGCGAGTGGTTCCGCAATTGCGGGCCGAGGGCAACGAAGTACGGGCCGCCTCGCGGTCCGGTGAGGTGCGGTTCGATTGGAACGAGCCTGCTGGTTGGGCGGCTGTGCTCGAGGGTGTCCGGGCGGTGTACCTGGTGGCTCCGGACGATCCGGCCCCGACCGAGGGGTTCGTGAAGCAGGCGGTGCAGGCCGGTGTCGAGCGGTTCGTCGTGTTGTCCGGGCGGGGGATCGACCAGGCGGACAAGGATGCCTGGGCCGGGATGCGGGAGGGCGAGCGGGCCGTGGCGGCGTCCGGAGTGGGATGGACGGTACTGCGGGCCAACAACTTCAACCAGAACTTCAGTGAGGACCTCTGGCGCGAGCCCGTCCTGGCCGGCCGGCTGGCGTTGCCGATCGGCGCGGTCGGGGAGCCGTTCATCGATGTCCAGGACATCGCCGAGGTGGCCGCTCTAGCGCTGACCGGTGACGGTCACTCCGGGCAGGTGTACGACCTGTCCGGGCCGGAGTCGCTGACCTTCGCCGAGGCTGCCCGGATCATCGCGGACGTGCGGGGGAAGCCGATCGAGTACGTCGAGTTGTCGCCGGCGGAGTACCGGGAAGAGCTTCTCGCCGCGGGGTATCCGGCCGAGGCCGTGGAGGCGCTGGACAAGATGTTCGCCGGGATGCGCCAGGGATTCCTCAACGAGCCGACCGACACCGTGGAGAAGCTGCTCGGGCGACCGGCCACCACCTTCGCGCAGTACGCCGAAGACGTCTGGCGCACCTCATAGCGCATCCGGGCCGGGATCGCGCGATGGATCGGGGAGTGGAACCAGGTCATGGCGCGAATTCGCTGACTGGATAGGCTCCCTCCCATGCAGGCGTGGACGAAACCAGAAATCCCGGTCGTACCCGGGCCGGCCCGGCGTCTTCACCTCTACGACACCGCGTCGGCGGGGCTGGTCGAGGTGCCACCGGGCGACGACGGCGCCGCCCGGATCTACGTCTGCGGGATCACGCCGTACGACGCGACCCACATGGGGCACGCCGCGACGTACGTCACGTTCGACCTGATCAACCGGTTGTGGCAGGACGCCGGGTACGACGTGCGCTACACCCAGAACATCACCGACGTGGACGACCCGCTGCTCGAGCGCGCGACCGCGACCGGCGTCGACTGGACCGACCTCGCGCAGAGCGAGATCCAGCTGTTCCGCGACGACATGACCGCCCTGCGGGTGGTGCCGCCGCAGAACTACGTCGGCGTGGTCGAGTCGATCGAGCTGGTCGTCAGCGCGATCGAGGACCTGCAGCGGGCCGGCGCGGTCTACTCCGTCGACGACGACCTGTACTTCGCGGTGAAGGCCGACCCGAGGTTCGGCGCGGTCTCCGGGTACGACGTGGAGACGATGCGCGCGCTGTTCGCCGAGCGCGGTGGCGACCCGAAGCGGGAGGGGAAGCGCGACCCGCTGGACAGCCTGTTGTGGCGGGCCGAGCGGCCGGGGGAGCCGGCCTGGGACTCACCGTTCGGGCGCGGCCGGCCGGGCTGGCACGTGGAGTGCTCGGCGATCGCGCTGAAGCACCTCGGGATGACGTTCGACGTGCAGGGTGGTGGCAGCGACCTGATCTTCCCGCACCACGAGATGTCGGCTAGTGGCGCGCAGGTGGCGACGGGGGAACACCCGTTCGCGCGGGCTTACGTGCACCAGGCGATGGTCGGGCTGGACGGCGAGAAGATGTCCAAGTCCAAAGGCAACCTGGTGCTGGTGTCTCGGGAACGCCAAGCCGGCACGGACCCGATGGCCATCCGGCTGGCGCTGCTGGCGCATCACTACCGCACCGATTGGTTCTGGACTTCCTCAGACCTGCTCGATGCGCAGGAGCGTCTTGACGTTTGGCGGGGCGCGATCAGCCGGGGCTCAGGTCCAGACGGCGCCGCAGCTGTGGATGCCCTGCGCGCCGCACTGACCAACGACCTCGACACGGTCGCCGCCCTCGCCGCCGTAGACCAGTGGGCCGAAACGAACGGCGACGACACCACAGCTCCGGCGCTCATCGCCCAGGCCATCGACGCCTTGCTGGGGATCAAGCTCTAAGCCACATCTGGTGGGTTCGAAAAGCCAGCGGCGACCTTGCACAAGTTATTCCCCGTTCAAGGTCGCCGTTTGGTGTTCAGAGTCGCCGCTTCAGCCCGTGACTGGGTGGTGGGTCTTCACCGGGGTGGGGGTTGGCGCGGCGGGGGCCGGTTGCTCCGGGGCGGGGATTGGGAGTGTGGTTGTCGGCTGGGTTGGCTTCGGGGTGGGCTTGGCGGCCGGCTTGGCGCAGGTTGCTGAGGCTAGGCGGATGGTTTGGGCGCCGCCGAGGTTGATGGTCAGGCCGGTGATGGTGAAGGCGCCGTCGGAGTGCTTGGTCTGCTGGTTGACCGTGATGGTGGCCAGGGGTGCGGCCGGGATGGTCGCGCTTTGCTTGACCGTCGGTACTGCGACCCGCTGACCCAGCAGCGTCAGGGCACCGATGTCGACACCACCCTGATCGCCGGAGCACCAAACGCTGAGACTCTCGATGCCGAGCAGCGAGCTCGGCGGGGTGAGCAGCAGCTTGCACAGGTCGGGCAGGTTCTTCACCGGCAGGTCGACGGTCTTCAAGTCCGGCAGCGGAATGCCGAGCGAGGGCAGCGGGAGATTCGGGATCGGCAGCTCATCGGCGCCGGTGGCCGGCAAGGTGGCGCAACTCTTCTTCAGGTCCGGCGGAAGCTTCACCTGGTCGAGGATGTCGGGCCCGACCACGACGTCGAACAGCTCGACCGACGCCGCATCGTTGCCCGCGGCCACCGTCCCGGCGCGGACGGACAGCAGCGGGTTCTTCGGCAGCTCGAGCGCGGAGGAGGTCTGCCGCTTGCCGTTCGACGATTCGGCGTACGGCGTCTTCGCGATCGGCACCTGTCCCTCGGCACTGACCGCGTACGCCGAGGACGGGCGGGCGGCCGCGTTGCCCACCGGCGCCCCGGCGACCACCGTGAACGCCACCACCCCGGTCACAGCCGCGAACGTCGTCACGGTCGGCACTAGTCGCTGCATCGTGATCCTCACTTCTCCGCCGAATGCTGCATCAAAAGACTCATTTGCTGTCGATCAGAACGAGAGTTCCGAGTGGCACCTGCTGAAGAAGGGCGAGTGCTTTCTTCGGCACCCGGACACAGCCGGCGCTGACGGCCGCTCCGAAAACCTCTGGCCGGGGCCAGCCGTGGATCGCGACCGTACCAGGACCGCCACCGTACGTGTCGAGAGTGGGACTGTGCGCACCCAACGGCAGCACGATCGGCGACGCCGAGCGCTTCGGGTCGACGATCGAGCCGAGCAGGAAGGTCCGTCCCGGCGGCGTCGGGGTGTTCTTCGCGCCGACGCCGGCCTTCCAGCGGCCCAGACTCCTGCCCTGCTTGAACAGTTCGATCGTGCGCGACCCGGTGTGCACGCGGATCAGGTACGCCGACGAGGCCCGGTCCAGCCCGTCGTCGCGCAACCACCCGGTCGACCGGTTCGGTTTCGACGGGAGCAGCACCTGGACCCAGCCGTCGGACCGGCCGACGACGGGCAGCCAGGTCGGCCCGAACTGGGTCGGGCCGATCTTCGCGAACGGATCGCCCTCCGGAGCGGAGTACAAGGCGGTCTGCGTGCGCGGGTGGACGACCAGGCCGTCGGTTGCGGCGAACGGGTCGGCGTCGAGCGGCGCGGTGGTGATCGTGGTGTGCGTCGACGAGCCGGTCAGCGTGCTGAGGTCGACCGCGGCCTCGGCGTTCTTGCGGTTGCCGAGGATCCCGACGACGGCGACGGTGGCGAGCACGAGGAGCACGGCCAGTGCCCCGATCGACCCGCCGCCTCGCTCGTCGGCGCGTGTCTTGCGCATACCAGCTCCCCAGTGGTCCCGTCGTCCGACGAGGATAAGCCGCTGTCCGCCGAAGATGCTACTGCGCAGTACGGGTCACGCTCAGTCAGTCAGTCGGGGCGGTCCGTGTTGCGCCGGCGGAGATAGCGCTCGAACTCCGCGGCGATCGCGTCTCCGCTGGCCTCGGGCAGGTCGGTCGTGTCGCGCTGCTCCTCCAGGGACGCCACGTACTCCGCGACCTCCGGGTCCTCCTCGCTCAGCTCGTCCGCGCCGCGTTGCCAGGCGCGAGCCAGCTCGGGCAGGTCGCCCTCGGGCATCGGGAGATCCAGCAACGCCTCGACCTTGCTGAGCAGCGCCAGCGACGCCTTCGGGCACGGCGTACCGGCGATGTAGTGGGGGATCGCGGACCAGATCGACACCGCCGGTACGCCGAGGGCGCCGCACAGGTCGGCGAAGACACCGGTGATGCCGGTCGGGCCCTCGTAGCTGGACGGCTCGAGGCTCCACGACGCGGTCAGCTCGGGATCGGACGACGACGCGGTGACCGGGATCGGCCGGGTGTGCGGCGAGTCGGCCAGCAGCGCGCCGAGCACCACGACCAGCTGCGCGTTCGACTCGTCGACGATCTCCAGCAGTTCGCGGCAGAACCCCCGCCAGCGCATGTTCGGCTCGACGCCACGGATCAGCAGCACGTCGCGGCCGGTGTCGTCGGGCCGGGCCAGGAACACCCGGGTGGTCGGCCAGGTGAGCCGCCGGACGCCCTCGTCGTCGAACTCGACCTCGGGCCGCTTCACCTGGAAGTCGTAGTAGTCCTCCGGGTCGATCGCGGTGACGAGCTCCGCGTCCCACTCCTCGATCAGGTGATCGACCGCTCCGGTGGCCGCCTCGGCCGCGTCGTTCCAGCCTTCGAACGCGGCGATCACGACCGGATCCCTCAGGTTCGCGAGATCTGCCACTCGCCACCCCCTGTCCTAGTCGTCTCAAGTGCCTTACCGGACTGCCCAGCCTACGTGCATAGCGTGCCGCACGGCGGCGGTTTCACAGCCAGCGGAAAGGTGTCGCCCACCGGTTCCGTAGGATCGCCGCATGACCCTCGAAGCGGTGCTCTGGGACATGGACGGCACGTTGGTGGATTCGGAACCGGTCTGGGCGCGGGTCCAGATCGAGCTGCTCACCTCACTGGGCGCCACCTGGACCGAAGAGGACTGCATGGCGCTGGTCGGCAGCGACCTCGCCGACGCGGTCAAGGTGTGGATGGCGCAGTTGCGCCCCGGGGTGATCGAGCCCGAGGAACTGGCCGAGCGGATGTACGGCGAGGTGGTCCGGTCGCTGAAGGAGGGCGTCGTACTGCGGCCTGGCGCGCTGGAACTCCTGACCGGCCTGAAGGCGGCGGGGATTCCGTGCGCCCTGGTCTCGGCGTCGTACCGGGTGATGATCGACGCGGCACTGTCCCATCTGTCGCCCGACCTGTTCGACGTGATCGTGGCCGGTGACGAGGTCCGCAACGGCAAACCACACCCCGAGCCGTACCTGACCGCGGCGGCCGAGCTGGGTGTCGACGTGACGAAGTGTGTGGTGATCGAGGACTCGCTGACCGGCGTCCAGGCCGGTACCGCGGCGGGGGCGTTCGTGGTCGCCGTACCGCAGTGGGTGACGATCCCGGTGGCGCCGCGGCGGCTGGTCCTGCAGTCACTCGAACAGCTCACCCCGGATGCGCTGCGCGACCTGCTCCACTGAGGGGTTACCTTCTTTGAGTGCCTGTGGGGGTGTTCTGGGGGAAGGTTGAGATGGTGAGTGTGATGATGCGGCGAGCCGCGTGGCTGGCGGCAGCCGGTGTTCTGGCGGGCTCGATCGCCGGCTGTGGCAAGCCCGGCGCGGGCGGGCCGAGTCAGGACGAGCCACCACCGAAGCAGTTGGTCATCAAGGTGGCGACCGCCGATTCCGTCACCTCACTCGACCCGGCCGGACCGTACGAGATCGGCTCCCGCACGCTGCAGGCGAACCTTTTCCAGACGTTGCTGACGATCATGCCCGGCAAACCGACGCCGGTACCGGACGCCGCCGACTGCCAGTACGACGCACCGACGACGTACACCTGCAGTCTGAAGGACGAGCTGACCTTCCCGAACGGGCACGAGCTGACCTCGTCGGACGTGAAGTTCAGCTTCGACCGGCTGTTGCGGCTGAAGACGCCCGGCGGCGCGGCCGGGCTGTTCTCCTCGGTGGCCTCCGTGAGTACGCCGGACCGGCTGACCGCGGTCTTCACGCTGAAGAAGCCCGACGCGCGATTGCCGTACCTGCTGACCACGACGGCTGCGTCGATCGTCGACGAACAGTTCTACCCGGCCACCAAGCTGCTGAGCGACAACGCGATGGGCAGCGGGCCCTATCAGCTGAAGACCTATCAGCCCGGCACCTCGGCGGTGCTCGGCAAGTTCAAGAAGTACCGCGGCTCGCGGGCGGCGCAGAACGACGCGGTCGAGATCAGTTTCTTCCAAGACGCGCCGTCGCTGACCCAGGCGATGACGACCGGCAAGGCCGACATCGGCTTCCACGGCTTCGGGCCGGGGACGCTCGAGAAGCTGCGCGCCGGCGAGCAGGTCCAGGTGGTCGAAGGGGGATCGGCGGAGATCCGCTTCTTCGCCTTCAACCTGCGTTCGCCGGTCGCCCGCAAGCCCGCCGTACGACGGGCTGTCGCGCAACTGATCGACCGGCCGGCCATCGCCAAGAAGGCGTACGGCGATCACGTGTCGCCGCTGTACTCGGTGGTGCCGCCCGGATTCGCCGGGCAGGTGGACGCGTTCCGGACGCAGTACCGGGAGCCGAACAAGGCGGCCGCCGCGGCGATCCTGCGCGAGGCCGGCATCGTCACGCCGGTGACGCTCACCCTCGGCTGGACGTCCTTCCAGTACGGCGCGGGCGCCAAGGCCGAGGTGTTGGAGCTGAAGCGGCAACTTGAGGCATCGGGGCTGTTCAAGGTGGTGCTGAGGAGTGCCGAGTGGCCGAGGTACCAGCAGCTCGCCAAGGCCGGGGCCTACGACTTCTACCAGGCCGGCCTGATTCCGGACTACCTCGACAGCGGTGACTACCTGCAGCCGTTCGTCCGGGAGAGCGGGCAGTTCCAGAACGGCTACCGCAGTACGGCGGCCAACAAGCTGCTGGACCAGGAGATCGCGGAGCAGAACCAGCTCGAACGCGAAGCGTCGCTGACCGACCTGCAGAACCTGCTGGCCCAGGACAGCCCCGTGGTGCCCAGCTGGCAGGGCCGGCTGACCGTTGTCGCGGGCAAGAGCGTCGAGCACGTCGACAAGGCCCTCAATCCGCTCTCTTTCCTGTACTTCTCGCCGCTGCGCAAGTAACCCTCGGTGGCCCGGCAGTGTCAGTGACAGCGCGTCGCCAGCGACCGTCGGTAGGTACATGCTGTACTGCGAGTTGTCCCACGATACGGGACGATTTCCTACGCATCACGATCGGGCAACGCAGCACTTTGGGCGTTTGACTCCGGCGAGTAATGGCGGCAGGTTAAGGCGGCAGCTAGACCGGATCCGCACCAGGGTCCACCGACACAGGCAGGGGAACACATCGCGTGACGACACCACTCGAGGTCGAGCCCGGCAGAGACGATCCTGAAGCAGTCCTGAAAGGGATGCCCAAGATCGAGGGACGCTCGCTCGGCCAGATCGCGTGGATGCGGCTCAAACGGGACAAGGTCGCGGTCGCCGGTTTCGTCATCATCATCCTGCTGATCCTGATGGCGATCTTCGCCAACCTGATCATCAAGCTCATCGGCCATCCGCCGAACCAGTTCAACCAGGGCCTGATCGACACCGCGGGCGGCACGCTGGCGCCGATCGGCAAGTTCGGCGGGATGAGCTGGGACCACCCGTTCGGGGTCGAGCCGGTCAACGGCCGCGACCTGATGAGCCGGGTGATCTACGGGTCCCGGATCTCGCTGCTGATCGCGTTCTTCGCCACCCTGCTCTCGGTGGCCATCGGGACCACGATGGGCATCGTCGCGGGGTTCTTCGGTGGCTGGGTCGACGCCCTGATCAGCCGCCTGATGGACATCTTCCTGGCTTTCCCGCTGCTGGTCTTCGCGATCGCGCTGGCCGGGGTGGTCCCCGACGACGCCTTCGGGCTGCAGGGCGACTCGCTGCGGATCCTGCTGCTGATCTTCATCATCGGGTTCTTCAACTGGCCCTACATCGGCCGGATCGTGCGCGGCCAGACGATCTCGCTGCGCGAACGGGAGTTCGTCGACGCGGCCCGCAGCCTCGGCGCCCGGCGGCCGTACCTGCTGTTCACCGAACTGCTGCCCAACCTGATGGCGCCGATCCTGGTCTACGCCACGCTGCTGATCCCGACGAACATCCTGTTCGAGGCGGCGCTGTCGTTCCTCGGCGTCGGTGTCCGGGCGCCCACGGCGACCTGGGGCGGCATGCTGTCCGACGCGGTCACCTACTACACGATGCCGCACTTCATGCTCTGGCCCGGTCTGGCGATCTTCGTCACCGTGCTGGCGTTCAACCTGTTCGGGGACGGGCTGCGGGATGCACTCGACCCGCGGGCTCGCTGATCTCACCGTTCCACCGTTGCTGACAAGAAGGGGTGTACCAGCACCATGAGAACCAAACGATTGAGGACGGCCGCCGCACTGGCGGCGGTCGTCGCGCTGGGCCTGTCGGCCTGCGGCGGCTCAGGCACCGACGGCGATGGCGACGGTGGGACCGGAACTGGCGCGAAGTCGGAGTTCAACACCGCGCTGACCCAGGTCGTCAACCCTTCTGACAAGAAGGGTGGCACCATCAAGCTGGCCAACAGCGACGACTGGGACACCTTGGACCCGGGGGAGACCTACTACGGTTTCGCCTGGAACTTCGCCCGGCTGTACGGCCGGTCGCTGGTGATGTTCAAGGCGGCTCCGGGCAAGGCGAGCAGCGAACTGGTGCCCGACCTGGCCGAGGGCCTCGGGGTGCCCAGTGACGGCGGCAAGACCTGGACCTACAAGATCCGCAAGGGCATCAAGTACGAGGACGGGTCCGAGGTCAAGGCGGCGGACGTCAAGCACGCCGTGCTGCGCTCCACCGACAAGGAGACCTTCCCGAACGGCCCGGCGTACTTCGAGGCGTTCCTGAACCTGCCGGCCGGTTACAAGGGCCCGTACAAGTCGAAGGGTGTCAACACCGACTCGGCGATCAGCACCCCCGACGACTACACCGTCGCCTTCCACCTGAAGAACGCCTTCGGTGGTTTCGACTACCTGGCTCAGCTGACCCAGACCATGCCGGTCCCGGCGGCCAAGGACAAGGGCGCGCGGTACCGCGACCACGTCCTGTCCTCCGGCCCGTACAAGTTCGAGACGGTCCAGCCCGGCAAGCAGTACACGCTGATCCGCAACGACCAGTGGGACCAGGCGACCGACCCGAACCGCAAGGCGCTGCCGGACCGGTACGAGGTCGCGCTGAAGGTCAACGCGGACGACATCGACAACCGGGTCATCTCGGGTGACCTGCACGTCGACGTGGCGGGCACCGGCGTGCAGCCGGCGTCGCTGAGCAAGGTGCTGACCGACCCGGCACTGAAGGCGAACGCGGACAACCCGACGCTGGCCCGGCTGTGGTACACGTCGATCAACCCGACCGTGAAGCCGTTCGACAACATCGACTGCCGCAAGGCCATCCAGTACGCGATGGACAAGACCGGCTACCAGACCGCGTACGGCGGTCCCTTCTCCGGTGGTGAGCTGGCCACGACCGTGCTGCCGCCGCTCATCCCGGGCTACGAGAAGTTCGACCTGTACCCGGCCGGCCCGGACAGCAAGGGCGACGTGGCGAAGGCCAAGGAATCGCTGACCGCCTGCGGCCAGCCGAACGGATTCTCGACGAACATGGCCTACCGGGCCGACCGTCCGCGCGAGAAGGCCACCGCCGAGGCGTTCCAGCAGGCACTCGCCCGGGTCGGCATCAAGCTGACCCTCAAGGGCTACCCGGCCGGTGACTACTTCTCGCAGTACGCCGGTCACCCGGGCTTCGTGGTGAAGAACAACCTCGGCCTGGCCACCAACGGCTGGGGCGCGGACTGGAACGACGGTTTCGGCTACCTGTCCCAGATCGTCGACAGCCGGGTCATCCGGCCGACCGGTGGCTCGTCGAACACCAGCGTCCGGATCCCCGAGGTCGACAAGATGCTCGACGCCGCGATCCTGGAGACCGACAAGTCCAAGCGCGAGCCGATGTGGGCGCAGATCGACAAGAAGGTGATGGAGGAGTCGGTGATCTACCCGGGCGTCTACGCCAAGAGCCTGTTGCTGCGGCCGAAGGGTCTCACCAACGTCTTCGTCAGCGACGCCTTCAACATGTACGACTACCTGAGCCTGGGTGTCCAGTAACAGGTCCGTCCCTGCCACCGGAACTCACGTTAGGTAGGTGAAGGCTGCAGGCGCCCGGCCCGGGAGGATCTCCCGGGCCGGGCGCCGGTGCCGACCACTGTGATCACATACATCATCAGGCGCCTGCTGGCGGCTGTCGGGCTGCTGTTCATCGTCAGCGCGATCACCTTCTCGATCTTCTACCTGGTACCGCGCTGGGCCGGCGCCTCGCCGGAGACCCTGGCGACCCGCTACGTCGGTCGGGCGGCGACCGAGGAGACGGTCAAGCTGACGGCCGAGCGGCTCGGTCTGTACGACCCGATCGCAGTGCAGTACTGGAACTGGGCCAAGGGTGTCGTGGTGGGCGCCGAGTACGACTACGGCGCGGGTGTCGAGCGCTGCCCGGCACCGTGCCTGGGGTACTCGTTCATCACCAAGCAGCCGGTGTGGCCCGAACTGCTCGACCGAATACCGGTGACCATGTCGCTGGCCGCGGGCGCCTCGGTGATCTGGCTGGGCTTCGGGGTCGCCGTCGGCGTGCTGTCGGCGCTGAGACGCGGGTCGGTGTTCGACCGGGCCGCGATGACGGTCGCCTTGGCCGGTGTCTCGTTACCGATCTTCTTCACCGGCCTCATCTCACTGGCCTTCTTCAGTTACCGGCTGGGCTGGACGGTGCCCGGCGGGACATTCGTGCCTCTCGGTGAGAATCCGGTGAAGTGGGCCCAGGCGCTCACCCTGCCGTGGATCACGCTGGCCTTCCTGTTCTCGGCCCAGTACGCCCGCCACACCCGGGCGGGCATGCTGGAGACGATGAACGAGGACTTCATCCGGACCGCCCGGGCCAAGGGGCTGAAAGAACCCACCGTGGTCGTGCAGCACGGCCTGCGCGCGGCCCTGACGCCGATTCTCACCATCTTCGGTCTGGACGTCGGGCTGCTGCTGGGCGGCGCCGTACTGACCGAGAAGACCTTCTCGCTGAACGGTCTGGGCAAGTACGCGGTCGACGGCATCGTCTCCAACGACCTGCCGAAGATCATGGGTGTCACGATCCTGGCCGCGGTGTTCATCGTGGTGGCGAACCTGATCGTGGACCTCCTGTACGCCGTCGTCGACCCGAGGGTGCGGACCAAATGACCACCAGCAACGTGTTCCTGTCGGTCCGCGACCTGCGGGTCCACTTCCCGACCGACGACGGCCTGGTCAAGTCCGTCGACGGGTTGTCGTTCGACCTGGACCGGGGCCGCACGCTCGGCATCGTGGGCGAGTCCGGCTCCGGCAAGAGCGTCACCAGCCTGTCGATCATGGGCCTGCACAAGGGTGGCTCGGCCAGGATCAGCGGCGAGGTCCTGCTCGACGGCCAGGAGTTGGTCAGCTCGAGCCAGGAGGAGGTCCGGCTGCTCCGCGGCAAGCGGATGGCGATGATCTTCCAGGACCCGCTGTCGGCGATGCACCCGTACTACACGGTCGGCCACCAGATCATCGAGGCCTACCGGGTGCACAACAAGGTGACCAAGCAGGTTGCCCGCAAGCACGCGATCGAGATGCTCGACCGGGTCGGCATCCCCCAGCCGGACAAGCGGGTGGACGCCTACCCGCACCAGTTCTCGGGCGGTATGCGGCAGCGTGCGATGATCGCGATGGCGCTGTCGTGCGACCCCGACCTGCTGATCGCCGACGAGCCGACCACCGCGCTCGACGTCACCGTGCAGGCGCAGATTCTGGACCTGATCCGGGACCTGCAGCGTGAGTTCAACTCCGCCGTCATCATCATCACCCACGACCTGGGCGTGGTCGCCGAACTGGCCGACGACATCCAGGTGATGTACGCCGGCCGCGCGATCGAGTACGGCACCGCGGAGGACATCTTCGACCGGCCGCAGCACCCCTACACCTGGGGTTTGCTCGGCTCGATGCCGCGGATCGACCGGGAGCGCACCGAACGACTGATCCCGATCAAGGGCACCCCGCCCAGCCTCATCAACGTGCCGCCGGGCTGTGCCTTCAGCCCGCGCTGCAACTACGCGCACCTCAACGCCGGCGCGAGTGAGACCGAGCGGCCTGAGCTGCTGGACATCGGCTCCGGGCACAAGGTGGCGTGCCACCTGTCCCCGGCGCGACGCCAGGAGATCTGGACGACCGAGATCGAGCCGAAGCTGTGATATCGACGCCACGACGGAGCCACTGTGACTTCTGCTGAAACCGAGCCGGCCGCGCCGGTCCAGCCCACCGGCGAGGAACTGCTGTCGGTGACGAAGCTGACCAAGCACTTCCCGATCCGGCGCGGTCTGCTGCAGCGCCAGGTCGGTGCGGTCCAGGCCGTGGACGGGCTGGACTTCACCGTGACCAAGGGCGAGACGTTGTCGCTGGTGGGGGAGTCGGGCTGCGGCAAGACCACCACCGGCCGGCTGCTGACCCGGCTGCTGGAGCCGACGGACGGCAAGATCATCTTCGAGGGCCGGGACATCACCCACCTGTCCGAGGGCAAGATGCGTCCGCTCCGCAAGGACGTCCAGATGATCTTCCAGGACCCGTACGGCTCGCTGAACCCGCGGCACACGGTCGGCAAGATCGTCGGTGCCCCGTTCCGGCTGCAGAACGTGAAGACCGAGGGTGGCACCAAGAAGGCCGTCCAGGAACTGCTCGAACTGGTCGGCCTGAGCCCGGAGCACTACAACCGCTATCCGCACGAGTTCTCCGGAGGTCAGCGCCAGCGGATCGGCATCGCCCGGACCCTGGCGTTGCGGCCGAAACTGATCGTGGCCGACGAGCCGGTGTCGGCCCTCGACGTCTCGATCCAGGCGCAGGTGGTCAACCTGCTGGAGGACCTGCAGACCGAGTTCGATCTCACCTACGTGATGATCGCGCACGACCTGTCCATCGTCCGGCACGTGTCGGACCGGGTGGCGGTGATGTACCTGGGCAAGATCGTGGAGATCTCCGACCGGGTGGGTCTGTACGAGACACCGATGCACCCGTACACGCTGGCCCTGCTGTCCGCGGTACCGATCCCGGACACCAAGCGCAGGGGCAAGCAGGAACGCATCCGCCTCCAGGGCGACGTCCCGAGCCCGATCAACCCACCCCCGGCCTGCCGCTTCCACACCCGCTGCTGGAAGGCTCAGGACATCTGCAAAACAGTGGAGCCCCCACTTCTCGAACTGGCCCCCGGCCACCAGGCAGCCTGCCACTTCCCCGAAAACCAGCCAGGCGGCGAAGCACCCGCGAAGGCCACCGCCAGCTGAAAAGAGCCGCTCGGATACCCGAAGAACCAGCTACGGTTCTTCGGGTATTCCGGATCGACGTACCGGGGACGAGGAGGCAGGATGGCTGGCATCGACGGCCGCTTCGGGTCTCCGCGTGATCAGTCCGGCAAAGCCGAGGGTGGCTCGGACGAAATCGGGTCTGCGGCCGACGGGCTGAATTCGTCCGCAGTACTCGGTTGGGCCTATTACTGTGACGGCGTTCGGGTCAACGACCACACCACGTATCCGGCCGCTCTGGCGGCTGCGCGGCGCGGCAAGGGGTTCGTGTGGATCGGCCTGCTGGAGCCGACCGCGGAGCAGATCGCCGGTCTGGGTGACGAGTTCGGGTTGCATCCGTTGGCGTTGGAGGATGCGGTCAAGGCCCATCAGCGACCCAAGCTGGAACAGTACGCGGGTGGCGAACCGGGCCAGGAGACTTTGTTCGCGGTGTTCAAGACCGTTCGGTACGTGCCGCATGACGAGCTGACCGCCAGCTCGGAGGTGGTCGAGACCGGCGATGTGATGGTGTTTTGTGGCTCGGGGTTCGTGGTGACGGTGCGCCACGGCCGACATGGTGAGCTGACCGGGTTGCGGCAGTCGCTGGAAGCGGAGCCGGCACGGCTGGCCAAGGGGCCGGGAGCGGTGCTGCACGCGATCGCCGACTTGGTCGTCGACACCTATCTCAAGGTCGCCGACGAGGTGCAGCTGGACATTGATCTGGTGGAGGCCGAGATGTTCAGTCCCCGGGGCTGGCGCAACATCGAACGCGTCTACCAACTCAAACGCGAGGTGCTGGAGCTGAGGCGGGCCGTGGCGCCCCTGGCCGAACCGCTCCGGTCGCTGAGTGAACGCGACAGCAGACTGGTGCCGTCGGAGATTCGCCTGTACTTCCGCGACGTCGACGACCACTTGCAGCGGGTCCGTGACCAGATCGCCGGCTTCGACGAACTGCTGAGCTCCATCCTGGCCGCCGGGTTGGCTCAGGTGCAGGTGGCCGAGAACGAGGACATGCGGCGGATCGCCGCCTGGGTGGCGATCTTGGCCGCCGACACGATGCTTGCCGGGATCTACGGCATGAACTTCGACCACATGCCCGAGCTGACCACCAGGTACGGCTACTACGTCGTGCTCGGGGCGATGGCGTTGCTGTCGGTCGCGCTGTTCGTCTTCTTCAAGCGCAAACGCTGGTTGTAGCTCACCCGCAGTCGAAACTCGGTCACCTCATGCTGCCGTCCCGCGCCCCGGTGCCAAGACGCCGCTGGGTTTCCTCGTTCTGGCGTTGCCCGACCAGGGTGCTGTTGATGCCGATCAGGTTGACCAGGAGCACCCGGAAGCCGGCGGTTCGTTCCACCATCCGCTCAAGATGGTCGGCGACGTCACGCAGGTAGCGCTGCAGCTCCCCGTCGACGCGGTACTTGCCGAACCCGGCCTGCAAGCCGGCCAGCATCGCCGGCAGCGGCTCGGTGGCCCGCTGAAACTTCACCACCTCACGCAGTAGCTCTCGGCGTGGCGGACAGTGACAACGAACTCGGGCCCGGTGAACACGTGCAACTCACCGAACTCGATCCGTTCCACGTCGTCGAGGTACCGGGCCGGCCGCAACACCGTGAACAAGACGTTGTCGTAGCGCTCCAGCTTCGGCCGCTGATGAGCCATGACGGTGTCCTCGACCGCCAGCGGACGGATCTCGAACTCCTCGGCAACCGACTGCACCTCGGCCGCATCGGGCCGGTAGAGGCCGATCCAGCCCATCCCGTGCTTGTCGCGAAGGAGTTCGTAGGTGACCTCCAGCGACTCCGGTTCGCTGTCCCGCTTCCCGTCGACGTACACAGCGTTGTCCATGACACCCACACCATCACCCCTTCCCATACCGCACCGCAGACACCGGGTGCTCCGCCGGACTAGGGAAACCGTGAGGCAAACGCGACCGAGGCACCGGCAGCTGCCAGTGTCAGTAGCATGGCGATACCGGCGTAGCGCGAGGTGACTTCCTTGTCGACCTTGTCGAAGCCCACTGACGACCCGATGTCCTTGTAGACGTCCTCCAGCTCACCGGCCGACTCGGCTGTGTAGGCCTGGCCGCCGCTGATCTCGGCCGCAGTGCGCATTTCGGACCGATCCGGTGGTACCCGCTGGCGGATCCCATCCATTTCGATGAACCCCGAATCGGTGCCGAAGGTGATGGTGTACACCGGGACACCCTTCTTCTTCGCCTCGGCGGCCGCGTCCTGCACCGGCCGTCCGACCGTCCGCTTACCGTCCGAGAGCAGCACGATCCGGCCTGGCGCCGGCTCATCGGGGTGATCCGGATCTGGCGGTACCTGGGTCAGCGCCTGCAACGAGGTGAAGATGCCTTCACCGGATGCAGTCGACTCCGCCAGCTCCAGGCCGTCGATGGACCGCAGCACCGTCGCTCGATCCGTGGTCGGCGGCACGACGATCGAAGCGGTGCCGGCGAACGACACCACCGCCACGTTGAACTTCGCCGGCAACTGGTTGACGAAGTTCTTCGCCGACTTCTTCGCCGCCTCCAGCCGGTTCGGGTCCACGTCGGTGGCCATCATCGACAACGACACATCCACCGTGACAACGATCGTCGCCCGCTCCCGCGGCACCTTCACCTCGTCCTTGGGCTGCGCGAACGCCACAATGCACGCCATCGCCCCCAGCAGCCCCAGCACCACCGGCACATGACGGCGCCATTGAGGACGCCGTGGCGCGACCCGATCCAGCAACGCGATGTTGGTGAACCGCACCGCGTACTGCGCCCGTCGCCGCTGCAGCACCACGTAGACCACCACGACCAGGGGAACAAGCAGGAGAAGCCACAGCCTCGCCGGAGACAAGAACTCCACCGGATCACTCCCTTTCCACCCTGGCCAGCCCAGGCTACTCGTCCGATGCAATCGGCGATCACACCCGACATCCATGCTTGACCAACCGCCGTCCCGGAGCCGTCTCCTGAGCAACAGCGGAGGTCGCCTCTGGTCGCGCTGCCCCACGGGCCGGTCCCGGGCTCCTCGACCCGGCCGGCGCCGTAAGGGTGTAGCGGTGCGATGGGGGTTCGCCCGGGGTGGAGGCAGGCAGGCACCGCCGTGGTTCGGTTGGGCCCGGTGCCCCGGCCGCCGACACGAGTGCGGGTGGGCACGACGCGCCAGCCACCGACACGAGCACGGGTGGGGCGAAGCGCCGGCCTGGCGATGCGATGCGGGTCGGCCGGGGATCGCGGCTGGCCCGAATGGGTTCGGGTGGGCACGAGACGCCGGCCCGCGAGTTGAGTACGGGTGGGGCGATACGTGTGTCGCAACCGACATCTCGGCGTACCGCGTTCGACAATGTCGAACACCTGGCGTTGTGCCGCCTCGCTAACGCTCCTAGATTCCAGTTCTCCGTGGTCGTCACGGGGTGGAAGGGAGTTTCGGAATGGCTACGACAGCTGATCCAGAAGCGGTGAAGGCGAAGACCCTTCTGGGGGAGTGTTCCGCCGAGCTGGCCGGTACGTTCATCCTGATCCTGTTCGGTTGTGGCGTGGTCGCCCAAGTGGTCGCCGGCGGAGGCGGGCTGGGGGATCACGATTCGATTGCCTGGGCCTGGGGTATCGGCGTCACACTGGGCATCTACACCGCGGGCCGGATGACCGGCGCGCATCTGAATCCGGCGGTGACGATCGCTCTGGCGGCGTTCCGCGGGTTCAGCTGGAAGAAGGTGCTGCCGTACTCGGTGGCACAGTTCCTCGGGGCGTTCCTGGCGGCGCTCGTGGTTCGCTGGAACTACACCGAGGCACTCAACAAGTTCGACCCGGGGCTGACGATCAAGAGCCAGGGTGTGTTCTCGACCCTGCCGGGCAACGGCAGTACCGAGCTGGGCGTGGAGATGTGGGGCGGTTTCCGGGACCAGATCATCGGTACGGCGATCCTGATGTTCGTCATCCTGGCGATCACCGACCTGCGCAACACCTCGCCGGCGGCCAACCTGGCGCCGTTCATCGTCGGCCTGCTGGTGGTCGGCATCGGGATGGCGTGGGGGACGAACGCCGGCTACGCGATCAACCCGGCGCGTGACTTCGGGCCGCGGCTGGCGTCCTTCTTCACCGGCTACGGGGGAGCGTTCAAAGATCAGTTCGGGGATCTGTATTTCTGGGTGCCGATCGTGGCACCGATCATCGGCGCGCTCGTCGGCGCGTTCCTGTACGACCTGCTGGTCGGCCGCAACCTGCCGATCGCGGACGAGGACGAGGAACCGGGCCGGCTGCCTTCCGAATCCGGGGCCGAGGGAGAAACGACCACATGAGCATGCAGCGTGAGGAGAGGAAATTCCATGGCTGACTTCGTAGGTGCCGTCGACCAGGGCACCACGAGTACCCGCTTCATGATCTTCGACCACTCCGGGAACGAGGTGGGCAAGCACCAGCTCGAGCACGAGCAGATCCTGCCTCAGGCCGGCTGGGTCGAGCACAACCCGGTGGAGATCTGGGAGCGCACCAGCTCGGTGATCCGGACCGCGCTGAACGCGCAAGGGCTGCATGCGAGCGACCTGGCGGCGCTCGGCATCACCAACCAGCGTGAGACGGCCGTGGTCTGGAACCGCAAGACCGGACGCCCGTACTACAACGCGATCGTGTGGCAGGACACCCGGACCGACCGGATCGCGTCGGCCCTGGAGCGCGCAGGCAAGGGCGATGTCATCCGGCAGAAGGCCGGGCTGCCGCCGGCGACGTACTTCTCGGCCGGCAAGGTGCAGTGGATCCTGGAGAACGTCGACGGGGTCCGCGAAGCCGCCGAGGCCGGTGACGCCGTGTTCGGCAACACCGACACCTGGCTGCTGTGGAACCTCACCGGTGGCACCGAGGGTGGCGTCCACATCACCGACGTCACCAACGCCAGCCGCACGATGCTGATGAACCTGGAGACGCTCGACTGGGACGACGAGCTGATCTCGTTCTTCGACATCCCCCGGCAGATGCTGCCGGAGATCCGCCCGTCGTCGGATCCCAACAAGTACGGCGAAACGCTCGCCAACGGCCCGCTCGGCGGCGTAGTACCGCTGACCGGTGACCTCGGCGACCAGCAGGCGGCCACGGTCGGCCAGGTCTGCTTCAACCCCGGCGAGGCGAAGAACACCTACGGCACCGGCAACTTCATGCTGCTGAACACGGGGACCGAGCTGGTCCGCTCCAAGGCGGGGCTGCTCAGCACGATGTGCTACAAGTTCGGCGACGACGCGCCGGTCTACGCGCTGGAGGGGTCGATCGCCGTCACCGGTTCGGCCGTCCAGTGGCTGCGCGACCAGCTCGGCATCATCTCCGGCGCCAGCGAGACCGAGACGCTGGCCCGTCAGGTCAAGGACAACGGCGGCGTGTACTTCGTTCCGGCGTTCTCGGGCCTGTTCGCACCGTACTGGCGGTCCGACGCCCGCGGCGCGATCGTCGGGCTGTCCCGGTTCAACACCAACGCTCACCTGGCCCGAGCAACACTGGAGGCGATCTGCTACCAGAGCAAGGACGTGGCCGACGCGATGGAGAAGGACTCGGGCGTGAAGCTCGAGGTGCTCAAGGTCGACGGCGGCGTGACCGCGAACGAGCTCTGCATGCAGATGCAGGCCGACATCCTCGGCGTACCGGTGAGCAAGCCGGTGGTCGCGGAGACGACCGCTCTCGGCGCGGCGTACGCGGCCGGGCTGGCGGTCGGGTTCTGGAACAACACCGACGAACTGGTGCAGAACTGGAACGAGGACAAGCGCTGGAACCCGGAGTGGAACGACGAGCAGCGGGCGGACGGCTACAAGGGCTGGGAGAAGGCCGTCCAGCGCACGCTCGACTGGGTCGACGTCGACTGACGGCCCGCACGGCACCACGGAGTACAAGGCGATAGACGGAAGGAACAGCACAGTGGGCGCAGTGGCACTGTCACCGCAAGCGAGGACCGAAGCCATCGAGGCGATGGCAGACGGCCGGGAACTCGATGTCCTGGTGATCGGTGGCGGGGTGGTCGGCGCCGGGTCGGCTCTCGACGCCGCGACCCGGGGCCTGACCACCGGACTGCTGGAGGCTCGTGACTTCGCGAGCGGCACCTCCAGCCGATCCAGCAAGTTGGTGCACGGTGGCCTGCGCTACCTGGAGATGCTGGACTTCCGGCTGGTGCACGAGGCGTTGCAGGAGCGAGGACTGCTCCTGCAACGCCTGGCACCGCACCTGGTCAAGCCAGTGCCGTTCCTCTACCCCTTGCAGCACAGGTGGTGGGAGCGGTTCTATGCGGGCGCGGGCGTCGCCCTGTACGACGCCATGGCGCTCAGCTCGGGTCTCGGCGCCGGCCTGCCGATCCACAAGCACCTCACCCGGCGCGGAGCCATGCGGCTGGTCCCCAGCCTCAAGAAGTCGGCCCTGGTCGGCGCACTCCAGTACTACGACGCGCAGGTCGACGACGCTCGCCACACGATGGAGCTGGCCCGTACTGCGGCGTCGTACGGCGCTCATGTCGCCAACCGGGTCAAGGTGACCGGCTTCCTCCGGCAGGGCGAGCGGGTCACCGGTGTCCAGGCGAAGGACCTGGAGAGCGGGCGCGAGTTCGAAGTACGGGCCAAGCAGGTCGTCAACGCGACCGGTGTCTGGACCGACGACACCCAGGCGATGGTCGGCGAGCGTGGGCAGTACCACGTGCGCGCGTCGAAGGGGATCCACCTGGTGGTGCCGAAGGACCGGATCCAGTCCAGTAGCGGGATGATCCTGCGGACCGAGAAGTCCGTGCTGTTCATCATCCCGTGGGGCCGGCACTGGCTGATCGGCACCACCGACACCGACTGGAACCTGGACAAGGCCCACCCGGCCGCGACCAGCAAAGACATCGAGTACCTGCTCGACCACGTGAACGAAGTGCTGGTGACACCGTTGACGCGCGAGGACGTGGAGGGCGTGTACGCCGGGCTCCGACCCCTGCTGGCGGGGGAGTCGGAGAGCACGTCGAAACTCTCGCGTGAGCACGTCGTCGCGCACGCGGCTCCCGGGCTGGTGGTTGTTGCCGGTGGCAAGTACACGACGTACCGGGTGATGGCCAAGGACGCCATCGACGCGGCCGCGAATGCCCTCGACGGCCGGGTGCCCAAGTCGGTCACCAAGAGCACCCCGCTGGTCGGTGCCGACGGCTACCACGCGATGTGGAACCAGCGTCACCTGATCGCGCGGCGCTCCGGGCTGCACGTGGCCCGGATCGAGCACCTGCTCAACCGGTACGGCGCACTGATCGACGAGGTGCTCGCACTGGTCGAGGCGGATCCGTCGCTGGGCGAGCAGTTGCCCGGTACGCAGGACTACCTCAAGGCCGAGATCGTCTACGGCGCCACGAACGAAGGCGCTCGTCACCTCGACGACGTGCTGGCCCGGCGTACCAGGATCTCCATCGAGGCGTGGGATCGCGGGGTCGAGGCAGCCGAAGCGGCGGCCCGGCTGATGGCCCCGATCCTCGGCTGGGACGAGGCGACGATCGAGCGCGAGGTCTCCTTCTACCAGCAGCGGGTCCGGTCCGAACGCGACTCCCAGGACCAGCCCGACGACGAATCCGCCGACAAGGTCCGCCTCGAGGCCCCGGACATCGTCTCGCCCGCCTGACCTCTGAGGGGTCAACCCCTCAGTTGGTGGGTTGCCCCCTGGGATTCTCGGGAGGCAACCCACCCTTTGAGGGGTTAACCCCTCAAAGGGCCGCCCAGGGCCGTGGCGATCAGCGCAGTACCGGGGGCGGTGCGGCCGCCGGGGCCGGGAGACGGGATTGTGTTGTCGGTGGTGAGTTCACCAGAGCACTCGGAGCAGCAAACGGTCGCGGTCGTGGACTTGCCGCACGTCGTGTGAGTGAAGCGGATGGGTTGTCCAGCTGGCGGGGTGGCCCACCGATCACCCCATGCCGTCAGGGCGATCAGCACGGGGATCAGCTCCCGTCCGGACTGGGTGAGGGAGTAGGCGTAGCGGACCGGGTTCTCCTGGTACGGCGCTCGCGTGACCAGCCCGGCCGCCATCAGCGTGCCGAGACGGTCGGTGAGCAGGTTGCGCGAGATACCCAGATCGCCGACCAGTTGGTCGAAACGGTCCAGCCCCAGGTACAGGTCGCGCAGGATCAGTGGGCTCCACCAGTCGCCCATCACCTCCAGCGACTGGGCCAGCGAGCAGTGCATCTCGGCGAAACTCGTGTTGCGCATGACCGCATCCTACTAAGTTGCGTCATTGAACTCACCCTCCTAGGCTGGGGTTTCCCGAGGAGAGGAAACGGCATGTACCACCGATTCGTGGCCGGCCGGGTCCGGCAGGCCTTCGCCGAGATCAGCGCGGGGAACACCGAGGCGATGGTGTCCGGGATGGCGCCGACCTTCACCTACCGGTTCTACGGGGACCACGCGTTGTCGGGGGAGCGGCACACCCGCGAGGCGCTTCGGCGCTGGTGGGCGCGCTGTCAGAGATTGTTGCCTGAGACAAGGTTCGACGTGCAGGACGTGCTGGTTGCGGGCTGGCCGTGGGACACCAGGGTCGCGACGGCGGTCACCGTCGACGTCGGCCTGGCCGACGGGACGCGGTACCAGAACGTCGTGCACCAATTCCTCCGGATGCGCTGGGGGAAGATCACCGAGGTGCGCACGCTGGAGGACACCGCCGTCCTGGAGCGGACCCTGGACCGGCTGGCGGCGGCGGGGATCGAGGAGGCGCATGCCGCCCCGATCACGGATCGAGAACCCGCCGCCGCTTGACGCCCGGCTAGGGGCTACTGGTTGGCGATGGTGACGGTGTACCTGGCGTCGTCGTCGGTGAACTGGTAGTCGCCGGCGCCGGTGATGCGCTTCGCGCCGAGGTTGTCGTCGTCGTCCGGCTCGTCACCCTCCATCAGCGTGAGCACCCTGTCCTGGGTGACCGGAACGTCCTGGATGTCCTTGCTGTCGCCGGTCACCATCTGGCTGCTCCACAGGACCTTGCCGTCCTGCACCAGGTAGGCGTCGTCGGCGCCGGTGAAGTCCTCCTGCTCGTGACAGACGATGTGCGTGATCTTCAAGCCGGCCTGGATGCCTTCCGGTGCAGGCGTTGCTGCGTCGGCGACGGCCGGGCCGGCGATGACAGTGGCCGTGCCGAGTGCCGCGGCGATGAAGAGATGACGTACTGAGGACATGGTTTTCTCCCGAGTGTGAACTGACTCTTCGAACGCCATGGACGCTAGGCCGCCAGTGCATCAAGCGTTTGACAGCCACATCACGGTTGCCGCTCTTCGAGCCTGCTCGAAACGTCTACTGGTCGGGGCGGATCCAGCCGAAGGTGCGCTGGACGGCGGCCTGCCAGTTCGCGTACTCCGTCGCGCGGCGCTCGGGCTCCATGTGCGGTAGCCACTGACCCGCGCGGTGCCAGTTGCTGCGCAGGCCTTCGAGATCCGGCCAATAGCCGACCGCGAGCCCGGCGGCGTACGCGGCGCCGAGGGACACCGTCTCGGTCACCATCGGCCGCACCACCGGTACGTCGAGCAGGTCGGCGAGGAACTGCATCAGCAGGTTGTTCGCCGTCATGCCACCGTCGACCTTGAGTGCGGTCAGAGCGATCCCGGAGTCGGCGTTCATCGCGTCGACCACCTCCAGCGTCTGGAAGCCGGTCGCCTCGAGCACCGCCCGGGCCAGATGGCCTTTGGTGATGTACGACGTGAGGCCGGCGATCACGCCACGCGCCTCACTGCGCCAGTGCGGCGCGAACAGCCCGGAGAAGGCCGGCACGATGTAGGCGCCGCCGTTGTCCTCGACAGTCCGCGCGAGCGTCTCGATCTCGGCGGCCGTGTGGATCAGCCCGAGCCCGTCGCGGAACCACTGCACCAGCGAGCCGGTGACCGCCATCGACCCTTCCAGCGCGTACGCCGCGGGCTCCGACCCGATCTGGTAGGCGACCGTGGTGAGCATGCCGTGCGTCGACCGGACGATCTCCTTGCCCGTGTGCAGCAACAGGAACGACCCGGTCCCATAGGTGCACTTCGCCTCACCGGGACTGAAACACGTCTGCCCGAACAACGCGGCCTGCTGGTCCCCGAGGGCCGCCCCGATCCGTACCCCGGGCAGCACCGCGGTCGCGGTCGCGAACACTCCCGACGACGGCCGGATCTCGGGCAGAACGGTGCGCGGTACGTCGAACGCGGCCAGCAGTTCGTCGTCCCACTCGAGCGTCTCGATGTTCATCAGCATCGTCCGGCTCGCGTTCGTCACGTCGGTGGCGTGCAGACCGCCGTCCGGGCCGCCGGTGAAGTTCCAGATCAGCCAGCTCTCCATCGTGCCGAACAGCACCTCGCCACGGTTCGCGCGCTCCCGCAGGCCCGGCGTGTGGTCGAGCATCCAGCGCAGCCGGGGCGCGGAGAAGTACGTCGTGAGCGGCAGGCCGCACAGGTCCGCGAACCGGTCGGGCCCTTCGTCCCCGGCGAGTTCGGTGATGAGCCGGTCCGTGCGAGTGTCCTGCCAGACCACGGCATGACCGATCGGCTGGCCGGTCTTGCGATCCCACAGCAGGCTGGTCTCCCGCTGGTTGGTGATGCCGATGGCAACGATCTGGGACGCGTCGGCGCCGATCTGCCGGATCGCGGACGGCACCACCCGGGTCACGTTGCGCCAGATCTCGGCAGCGTCGTGCTCGACCCAGCCTGGCTTCGGGAAGTACTGCTTGTGCTCGCGTTGCGCGACCGAGACCAGCCGCCCCCGCCGGTCGAAGAGGATGCAGCGGGTGGAGTTCGTGCCCTGATCGACCGCGGCGACATACTGCTCAGCCATCGGTATCTCCTCGGTACTTGGTCATCGGTCCTCGCGCAGGTCGCGGCCGATGGCCTCGGCGGTGGCGCGCACCATCGTGACCAGATCGGCGCGATGGCGCAGCCGGCTGTCACAGATGCGTTCGATCCGGCCGGTCAGCCCGACCGCTCCGACCACCAGGCCGCCGAGGCCGCGGATCGGGGCGGCGATGCCGGCCAGCTCGACAGTGTGCTCCTCGAACTCACCCGCCCAGCCCTTCGCCCGTACGGCGGCGAGCTCCTCGGCCAGCCGAGCCGGGTCGGTGATGGTCCTGGTCGTGTAGGCGTCGAGTTTGCGTGGCCGGGCTGCTCCGGACGCGTCGAAGGCAAGCACCGCTTTACCGAGAGCGCACGCGTGCGGCGGCAGCGTCGTACCGACGTCGAGGTTCTGGTCGCTGTCGTCAGGGCGGAAGACGTGGTGGACCACGACGACCTTGCCCTCGACCAGGCGGCCGACGCGGACGACCTCACCGCTGCGGGAGGCGAGTGAGTCGGCCCAGTTGATCGCGCGGCTGCGCAGCTCGTTCGGATCGAGGTAGGTCTCGCCCAGCCGCCCGAACGCGTCACTGAGCCGGTACTGCGCGCCGCTGCGGTCCTGCTCCACGAATCCGACCTGGTGCAGCGTCTTGAGAATGCCGTGCACGGTCGCCTTGGCCAGGCCGAGGGCGTTGCTCAGATCGGCGACGCCCAACCCGCTTGGCGCGGCCGCCAGCAGCCGCAACACGGCCGCGGCACGCTCGATGGACTGCACACTGCCCGGCACACCGGCAGGCTACCCGCGATTAGGCGTCATGGCTGCCCCTGGTGGCCGCGGTTCGCCCGCCACAGCGAATAGCCGAGCTCGCCGCCCTCGTGCTCGCTACTCGGTGGCGATCGCCCGCAGTACGTCGAGTTTGGCCGCCCGCCGGGACGGCCAGACCGCAGCCAGTACGCCGACCGCGCCGGTGACCAGGACGGCGATCAGCAACTGGAGCACGGGGATGTCGAGGACGCCGAGACCGTCCTCCTTCATCACCTTCTGGACGGCGGCGCCGAACAGGACACCGATCAGTAGTCCGAGCAGTGCTCCCAGCAGGGCGATCGCGATTGCCTCGACCTGCAGCATCCGGCGCAACTGCGGGCCGTCCATGCCGATCGCGCGGAGCAGACCGATCTCGCGGGTCCGCTCGATCACGCCGAGTGCGAGGGTGTTCACGATGCCGAGGACGGCGATCAGGATGGCGAGGGTGAGCAGCATCGCGATCGCGCCGAGCACGAAGTTGATCGGTTGGCGCTGAGTCTGCGCGTAGGCCTGCTGGTCACGCACCCGGACGGCCGGGTAGTCGGTCAGCTGACGGGCGACGGCCAGCCCGACCGTGCCGGGATCGGTGCCGTCGGCAACTTCGACGTACAGGGTGTTGTCGGTGCCGGCGCCGCCGGCCTGGACGAAGGCGGGCATCGCCAGGATGACGGCGTTGAGCTGACGGTTCGGCGCGATGATGCCGGTCAGCCGGAGGGTGTGCTTGCCGGTGGTCGTGGTGAGCACGTACTTCTTGCCGACCTCGAGGCCGAGCTGCCGGGCGAGGTTGCGGGGGACCACCGCGTCGCCGGCCTTCAAACCGTCCGCCGAGCCTGAGTCGAACGTGGTGGTGATCGGGCCGTCGATCGTGCCGTCGTCGATGCCGGCCACGGTGATCCGGTTGCCGTCGAGCTCGCCCGGCATCTGCCGGACGCGGTGCACGGAGGCGACTCCGGGGACCTTCGCGACGGTGTCGCCGACCTGGCTGCTGAACGGCTCGTCGGAGCTGACCAGCAGTTCGGCGGTACCGATCGCGTCCTGCAGGCTCTGGTTGATCGAGGCCTTCGCCGATGCCGCGATGACGACCAGGCCGCTGATCAGGGCCAGCGAGATCATCAGGGCCGAGGCGGTCGCGGAGGTCCGGCGCGGGTTGCGCTCGGCGTTGCGCCGGCCGAGGGTGACCGGCGCCTTGCGGCCGAACGGCGCGATGAGTGCGCGGACGGCGTACCGGCTGATCAGGGGGCTGGTCATGATCACACCGACCAGCACGAGAGCGGCGCCCAGGGCGAGCAGGATCGTTGCCGACAGGCCCTGCAGCGTGAACGCGATCGGGACCAGGATGGCGGTCATCAGCAACAGGAAGCCGCCGATCAGGAGGCGGACGAGCAGCGAGCGTTCGGGGACGCTGACGTCGTCGCGCATTGCCGCGACGGGGGAGAGCTGGCCGGCTCGGCGCGCGGCCGGGTAGGCGGCGAAGAGGGTGATGCCGACGCCGACGACGTAACAGGCGATCACTGTCGCGGCGCTGATCTGGAGGTTCGCGCCGGGGATGGCGAGATCCAGCGACTTGTAGAACGCTTGCAGGCCGGCCGCCACGGCAGCACCAAGCAACAGGCCGAGGGTCGAACCGGCTACGCCGATCACGAACGCTTCGGTGAGGACGGTGAAGGTGACCTGGGCCCGGGACGCGCCGATCGCGCGCACCATGGCGAGCTCACGGGACCGCTGCGCGACGAGCATCGCGAAGGTGTTGATGATCAGGAACGTCCCGACGAACAAGGCGATCCCGGCGAACAGCAACAGGATGGCGGTGAACCCGCCGAAGGTGTTGTCGACCGCGTTCTCGCTGTCGGCCGCGACCTGGGCCGCGGTCCGGACGCTGACGTTCTTGCCGACGATCTTGGCGATCGCCTGGGTGACGGCTTGCACGTCCTGACCGGGCTCGACGGAGACGGTGATCGAGGTCCAGCCGGCCCGGCCGAGGAGGAGCCGCTGGGCGGTGGCCGCGTCGAAGGTGATCAGCGGGGCACCCGCCGACGGGCCGGACGTGTTGGGGGAAGTGACCGCGGTCAGGGTGGCGGTGAGCGCTTTGACCGGGGTGACGACCTTGACCTGGTCACCGATCTCGTAGCCCTCGCGTTTGGCGGTCGGCTGGTCGAGCGCGAGCTCGTGCTGTCCCCACGGTGCCTTGCCGTCTAGGACGCGGAAGGTCGCCGTCCGCGCGTCGCGCGGCCAGCTGCCGGCGTACGTGGGAAGGCCGAACGCGTCGGTCGGCTGACCGTCGGAGCCGAGCACCTGGGCGCCGGCGGCGAGCAGTTGCGGGTCGGTGCCGGCCACGCCGGGGACGTTGGCGATCTGGTTGGCGAGGTCGCTGGACAGCGTGGCGGGGCGGGCGCCGGACAGGCCGGCGTTGCTCCTGAATGCTTCGACCGGGGTGACGGTGATGTCGGCGGGGCTGCCGGCGAAGTTCTTCTTGAGCGCGGCCGAGAGGGTGTCGGTGAAGATCAGCGCGCCGCCGACGAAGGCCACGCCGAGCACCACGGCGACCGTGCACAGGACGAAACGGAGCCGGTGCGCGAGCACCGACCGCAGGCCGAGCCGAAGCATCAGCCCGCTTCCCGGGTGTCGAGTTGCTTCATCCGGTCCAGGACGGACTCCGCCGTCGGGTCGAGCAGTTCGTCCTGGAGCCTGCCGTCGGCGAGGAAGACCACCCGATCGGCGTACGACGCCGCGGTCGGGTCGTGCGTCACCATCACGACCGTCTGGCCGAACTCGCGCACCGACCGGTGCAGGAAGCCGAGCACATCGGCGGACGAGCGGGAGTCGAGGTTGCCGGTCGGCTCGTCGGCGAACACCACGTCGGGCCGGGAGGCGAGCGCGCGGGCACAGGCGACGCGTTGCTGCTGACCGCCGGACAGCTCGGACGGCTTGTGGGTGAGCCGGTCCTGCAGGCCGATCGTGGTGATCACCTTGTCGAGCCACTCCGCGTCGGGTTTGCGGTTGGCCAGGTCCAGGGGGAGCGTGATGTTCTCGAGCGCCGTGAGGGTCGGGACCAGGTTGAACGCCTGGAACACGAAGCCGATCCGGTCGCGGCGGAGGTGCGTGAGCCGCTTCTCGTCGAGCCGGGTGAGCTCGACGTCGCCGAGCACCACCTGCCCGGTGGTCGGCCGGTCGAGCCCGGCCAGACAGTGCAGCAAGGTCGACTTCCCCGACCCGGACGGCCCCATGATCGCGGTGAACCGGCCCTTGCCGAACTCCAGGCTGACATCCACCAGCGCATCCACCCGGGTGTCGCCACTCCCGTAGCTCTTCCCCAACGCAGCAGTCCGAACAGCCGCACCCTGCTCAACAACTCTCACCGTCACACCCAGAACGCTAGCTGCCCTCAGGTTCCCGCCACCCCGTCAGCCCACCTCAACCACGAACTACTTCGTTGTCTGTGGTGTTCGCTGGGCTGCCGGGTGCGAGTGCGGGTCAGGCGTCGATGACGACGGGGATTACTACCGGGCGGCGGCGCCAGTGGCGCCAGGTCCAGTTGCCTACGGCTCGGCCGACGAGTTCTTCCAGGGCGTTGGCGTCGCCGATGCTTTCGGACGCCGCCTTGGCCAAGGTGTCCTCGATGACCGGGATGACGTCCTTGAACGTGGTGTCGTCGTGGACGAAGCCGCGGGCCAGGAAGTCCGGCGGCTCGGCCAGCCGGCCGGTGTTGGCATCGACCAGCATGACGACCGTGACGACACCTTCCTCGGCCAGCGCGCGCCGGTCCTTCAGGTTCGCCTCGGTGACTCCGCCGACCGTCATCGCGTCGACGTAGACGTAGCCGGCCTCGACCTTGCCGGTGATCCGGGCGCGGCCCTTGTCCAGGTCGACGACCACGCCGTCCTCGGCGATGATCACCCGGTCCTCCGGTACGCCGGTGCTGACGGCGAGCGCCGCGTTCGCCTTCAGGTGCCGGTACTCGCCGTGCACCGGCATCACGTTGCGGGGCTTGACCAGGTTGTAGCAGTAGACCAGCTCGCCCGCGCTCGCGTGGCCGGAGACGTGCACCTTCGCGTTGCCCTTGTGGACGACGTTCGCACCCCAGCGGGTGAGGCCGTTGATCAGGCCGTAGATCGCGTTCTCGTTGCCCGGGATCAGCGAGCTGGCCATCAGCACGGTGTCACCGTCGCCGATCCGGATCATGTGGTCGCGGTTGGCCATCCGGGCCAGCGCGGCCATCGGCTCACCCTGCGAGCCGGTGCAGACCAGCGTGACCTTGCGGTCGGGGAGCTTCTCCAGTTCCTTCAGGTCGACGATCAGGCCCTTCGGGATCTTCAGGTAGCCCAGGTCGCCGGCGATGCCCATGTTGCGCACCATCGAGCGGCCGACGAAGGCGACCTTGCGGCCGCCGGCCTTGGCCGCGTCGAGCACCTGCTGGATCCGGTGCACGTGGCTGGCGAAGCTGGACACGATGATCCGGCCGGGTGCGGTCCGGAAGACGGTGTCGATCGCGGGGCCGAGGTCCTTCTCGGCGACCGTGAAGCCGGGTACGTCGGCGTTCGTCGAGTCGGTCAGGAACAGGTCCACGCCCTCCTCGCCGAGCTTGGCGAAGCCGCGCAGGTCGGTGAGCCGGCGGTCCAGCGGGAACTGGTCCATCTTGAAGTCACCGGTGTGCAGGACGACGCCGGCCTTGGTCCGGATCGCCACCGCGAGACCGTCCGGGATCGAGTGGTTGACGGCGAAGAACTCGGTCTCGAACGGACCGAGCCGGCGCCGCTCGCCTTCCTTGACCTCGATCGTCTTCGGCGTGATCCGGTGTTCCTTGAGCTTGGAGGTGATGAACGCCAGGGTCAGCTTGGAGCCGACCACAGGAATGTCGGCGCGCTCCTTCAGCAGGTACGGGACGCCGCCGATGTGGTCCTCGTGACCGTGCGTGAGGACGATCGCGTCGATCTTGTCCAGCCGGTCCCGGATCCAGCCGAAGTCCGGCAGGATCACGTCGACGCCGGGCTGGTGCTCCTCGGGGAACAGCACGCCGCAGTCGACGATCAGCAACCGGCCGCGGTGCTCGAACACGGTCATGTTGCGGCCGATCTCGCCGAGACCGCCCAGAGCGACCACGCGCAGGGCGTTGTCGGGGAGGCGAGGCGGCTGGCCGAGATCGGGATGCGGATGACTCATACTGCGGACCGTATCCGAACCGGGTGGTTGTCCCTGGCATCGACCGGGTGTGAGCAGAAACTCAGGCAGGTGCTAACAGGCGTCCGCAGCCGGTCGCCGAGGGGCCTCATCCGTCCACTCCGACCAGATCCACGCCCGCCGATTCCCGGGCCACCTCTTCCACCGAACGGGACGGCAGCGGGGGCGGAGTACCGCCCCAGGACGGGCAGAGGGCCTTGTGGTCGCACCAGTCGCACAGCGGTCCGGGGCTCGGTCGCCAGTCGCCGGAGTCCAGCGCCCGGGTGATCGCCGTCCAGAGCGCCCCGACCTTGCGTTCACAAGCGCGCAAGTCCGCCTCGTCGGGGACGTAGCGGACGATCTCGCCGTTGCCGAGATAGACCAGTTGCAGCATCGCCGGTACGACGCCGCGCAGCCGCCACAGCACGAGGGCGTAGAACTTCATCTGGAACAGCGCCTTCGCCTCGAAGAACTCCGACGGCGAACGGCCGGTCTTGTAGTCGACCACCCGGATCTCACCGGTCGGCGCGACGTCGAGACGGTCGACATAGCCCCTGAGGGTCAGGCCCGACTCCAGTTCGGTCTCGACGTACAGCTCGCGCTCGGCCGGCTCGAGCAGGTTCGGATCTTCGAGGGCGAAGTACTTGCCGAGTAGTTGGTGGGCCTCGGCCAGCCACTTGGCCAGCTCCGCGCCGTCGGCGTCCTCGGCGAACAGCTCCGCGACCTCGGGCTCGGCCTCGAGCAGCCGCTGCCACTGTGGCTCGACCATCTCGGTGGCTTGCTCGAGAGTTCGCTGGCCGCGGGGCAGATCGAAAAGCCGCTCCAGTACGGCGTGCACCACCGTGCCGCGGACCGCCGCGGAGGACGGTTTCTCCGGCAACCGGTCGATCACGCGGAACCGGTACTTGAGCGGGCAGCTCATGAAGTCCGCGGCCCGGGACGGAGACAGCGCTCCGCTCGGGTGGCCGTGTGGGTCGACTGCTGCTGCAACGCTCATGCCCGCAAGGCTAGGCCAGACCACCGACAGTTGGTGCCCACCGCGCTGGGGCTGTGGACAACCTCCCGACGCTCACCTTTTGGGCGAGCTCGGCCCAGGGGTCGGGGACGGGACCGCGGCCGGGTCGATGAGGACGAGGTCGATGTCCCACTGACCTTCGCAGGCGGCCCGGCGTACCAGGGCCTGGCCGGCGGCGTACTTGCCGGCGGTGAAGAACACCTCGGCCTCGAAGCCCTCGTTGTCCATCCCGGCGGGGCGATAGCCCACGGCGGTGACGGCGTCCTGGATCAGAACGGTCACCTCGTCGATGGGCTTCGCGGTGACCGCCCGCACGGTCAGGTGCCCTTGGGTTTTCTGCACGTGGGTGACCGTAGCGAAGCTGCTGAAGGTCAACCCGGCAGGCAGCAGCGCGGTCTCGGCCGGGGGAGCGGTAGCGGGCGTCGGGCACGCACCTTTGGCGTCGCTGCCGGAGCACCCGGCCAGCAGGACGGCCGACACGGCAGCAGTCGTTGCGATCAGCGCCCGGACGACCATGGCGCCAACTGTAGGGTGCGCGCCGGGATTGCAAGGGTCGTAAGCCAGTGAAATGTGGGTTGCCCGGTGTTACCGTGACCGCGCATCGTGGCGCGTGGGGCGCCCCTGTTCTCCTGGAGGCACGCGTGGCCATGCGCAGGAAATCCCTTGTTCCCTTGATCGCCGTGGCGGCGGTGACCGCCTTGGTGGGTGGTGGTGTCGTCTCGGCCGCCGGTCCCGACAGCGGTGGCGTAGCGCCGTCCGTGGAGTCGGCCGCGACCGCTGATCCGGTAGGCGCCGAGGAGTGGATGTACCAGCAGCGCGCCAACCCGGACGGCTCCCTCCCGGACGCCGCCATCGAGTCGGCGCTGACACAGTCCAAGCAGATGAGTGACGTGGCGATGAAGTCGCCGAGCACCGACCAGGTCTGGAAGGGCCTGGGCCCGAGCAACATCGGCGGCCGGATCCGTGACGTCGCCGCCGACCCGACCACCAAGGACGTCGTCTACATCGCCACCGGTACCGGCGGCCTGTGGCGGTCCTACAACGGTGGCGCGACCTTCGCCACCGCGTGGGACGACCAGCTGCCCCAGTCGATGGGCGCTGTCGCCGTCGACTCCAAGGGCGTCGTCTGGGCCGGTACGGGCGAGCCCGACCACGGCGGCGGTTCGGCGTACTACGGCAAGGGCGTCTACAAGTCGAAGGACGGCGGCGCCAAGTGGTCCAACATGGGCCTGAAGACCGGCGACACGATCGGCCAGATCGTCATCGACCCGCGCGACGACGACCGGGTCTTCGTCGCCGTGATGGGCGCGCTGCACGACACCGAGCCGACCCGCGGCCTGTTCATGACCGAGAACGGCGGCCTGACCTGGACCCGGGTGATCGTCCCGGACAGCGCCAGCACGGGCGCGATCGACGTGAGCATCAACAAGTCCAACCCGGACATCATGCTGGCCACCACCTGGGACAAGATCCGGGACGAGAAGTCGCGGATCTACGGCAAGAACTCGTTCCTCTACCGCTCGACCGACGCCGGCCGGACCTGGACGAACATCCACCAGGCGCCGCTGCCGCAGAGCACCGACGTCGAGGGCCAGCCGAACACGGCGACGTACGTCGGCCGGATGGGCGTCGACTTCAGTGACAGCGATCCCAACCGCGCCTACCTCATCTCGAGTGCCGCCGGCGGCAACTTCAACGGCTTCTTCACCAGCGCCGACGCCGGCGCGACCTGGACCGCGGTCGGACCGACGACCGGCGGCACCTTGCAATCCATCAGCGGCGGGTTCGCCTGGTGGTTCGGCCGCGTGTACGTCGATCCGGTCAACCCGCTGCACGTCTTCGTGGCCGGTGTCAGCCTCGCCGAGAGCCTCGACGGCGGTCTCACCTGGACCACCTCGCAGACCGTGCACGCCGACCAGCACGGTCTCGAGTGGGATCCGTTCACTCCGGGCAAGGTGATGCTCGGCAACGACGGCGGCTTCTACTGGTCGACCCAGAACGGTGCGGCCCGCGGCCTGTGGGCCAAGACCCCGCACCTGCCGGTGACGCAGTTCTACGCGATGGACGTCTCGCACCAGGACGGCTCGCGGGTCAACGCGGGTTCGCAGGACAACGGCTCGCTGAAGTCGTGGGCGGCCGACAACACCGTCAACGGGGACTGGTTCAACTTCGTCGGCGGCGACGGGATGATGAACCGGATCGACCCGACCAACGACCGCAAGTACTACGGCTGCTTCCAGAACGGCGGCTGCCGCGGCTTCGTGGACGGCGCCGGCTTCGTGATGACGATTCCCGGTGCGCGGAAGAACTGGGTGGCGCCGCTGGAATTCGCCGCCGACCCGCGGCACATGTTCGGCGCCAGCGAGTACGTGAGCCGGATCAACACCGATGCGGGCCAGCGGGTCTGGCAGCGGATCAGCCCCGACCTGACCGAGGGCACCGAGCCGCGTGCTCCGGGCTTCGGGACGGTCACGGCCCTCGGTACGACGAACGCCGACCCCAACCTGGTCTACGCCGGCACCGACAGCGGCCTGGTCTGGGTCAGCCGCAACGCGATGGCCGCTCCCGACCAGGTGACCTGGGAGAAGCTGCAGAGCCCGTCGTTCCCCGGCCGCTGGGTCACCCGCATCACGGTCGACCCGCAGAACCCGGCCATCGCCTGGGCCAGCTTCTCGGGCTGGCGCTCCGGTGACTCGTACCCGCACCTCGTGATGACCCGTGACGGCGGCCGCACCTGGTCCGACATCACCGGCATCCGCATCCCGCAGGCGCCGATCAACGATGTCATCCGGCACCCGTCGAAGAAGTCCTGGCTGTTCATCGCCACCGACGTCGGCGTCTTCCGCACCACCAACCTGGGCAAGACCTGGGTCAAGGTCGGCGGCAACCTGCCGCTGGTCCCGATCAACGACATCGACCTGCCGGCGGGCAGCCAGACCCTGTACGCCGCGACGTACGGCCGCAGTATCTGGACGACCTCGCTCGCCGACGCGGGCTGAGAACCGCGAAGGGCCGACCCTGCGACGCACCAGCCGGCCACCCCGACGGCCCGCCACCTGGCGGACCCTCGGGGTGGTCGCGCTGTCGGCCCTCTTCCTCGCGCCACTCGCCGTCATGGTGCTCGGATCCCTCCAGCGGCCACTCCAGCCACCTCCCGACGGGCTTGACCTGTGGCCCAACCCGGCTGAGTGGTCGAACTACTGGACCGTGCCGCGGTTCATGCCGCTGGCACGACTCCTGCTGAACTCCCTGCTGCTCGTGGTCGTCGCCGTACCGGTCACTGTCGTCGTGACCTCCATGGCCGGCCTCGCGATCGTCACGGCCCGCGGCCAGGTACGCCGCTGGCTCATCGGCCTGTCGGTGCTCATGCTTCTGGTGCCCGCCGCGGCGCTGTGGGTCCCGCGAGTCGTCCTGCTGCGCAGCCTGGGCCTCGCTGACACCCCACTCACTGTCGCCCTGTTGTCTCTTGCGGGCACCACCCCGTTCTATGTGCTGCTGTTCGCCCTGGCGTACTCGCGGATCCCCGGCTCGTTGCTCGAAGCCGCCGTCCTCGAAGGCCTGAGCCCGTACGCCGTCTGGCGGCAGATCGCGATTCCGCTGGCGCGCCCGGCAGTGGTCGCGGTCGCGGCGCTGTCGGGCCTGTTCTACTGGTCCACGTTCATGGATCCGCTGACCCTCGTGTCGTCACCCGCCAACTGGCCGGTGGCGCTCGGTCTGCGGAGCCTCAGCGAGATGGAGGCTGCTCTGTACCCGATCTACCTCGCCGCCGCGGTGATCGTCACCGCGCCCGCGCTGATCGCCTTCTGCATCGGCCAGCGCTCGTTCTTCTCCACCGTGGAACGCGCGTGAGGGCCCGTACTGCGCTCGCCGCGCTGGCCGTGTCCGCGCTGCTCGCGGTGAGCGCCTGCTCCGGGGAACCGGACGCGGCCGGCCAGCCCCAGGCGAGTAGCCCGCCGGCGAAGATCACCGTGCAGGTCCGGGCCGAGCCGGAGGAGGCAGCGGTCTACCGCAGCCTCGTTTCGGCGTACCAGAAGGAAACTGGCGGCGAGGTCGAGCTGGTCGCGGTCGGCCGGTCGGACCACCTGACCCGGCTGTTCACGGCGTTCGCGTCGGGTAAGGCGCCGGACGTCTTCCTGATCAACTATCGCGAGTACGCGCCTTTCGTGCAGCGCGGAGCGGTCGCGCCGGTGGGCCCGCTGCTCGACCAGCAGAAGCTCGACCGAGGCGGGTACTACGAGGAGCCGCTGAAGGCGTTCAGCTATCGCGGTGAGCTGCAGTGCCTGCCGCAGAACATCTCCTCGCTCGTTGTGTACTGGAACCGCACACTGTTCCGGAAGGCAGGCATCGCCCCGCCCAAGGCGGGCTGGACCTGGGCGGAGTTCGTAGCGATCGCCAAGGCTCTGACCACCGCGCAGACGAAGGGCGTCGGCATCGACGCGTCGATCACCCGGATGGCGCCGTTCATCTGGAGCAGCGGCGGCTCGATCGTCGACAACGACGAGAACCCGACCCGTACGACGCTGCACGAGCCCGGCGCCCGCGCCGCGCTCCAAGCCGTCGTCGACCTCATCGGCACGGGCGCTACCCCGACCAAGGCGCAGTTCGCCGCGCAGGATCTGGACGAGCAGTTCATGACCGGCAAGGTGGCGATGTTCCTGAGCTCGCGGGTCGAGGTCCCGGCGCTGCGGGAGCAACGCGGGCTCGACTTCGACGTGGCCGGCCTGCCCGTACTGGGCAAGCCCGCGTCGGTCCTGCACTCCGACGCGTACTGCGTCGCGAGCAGCTCGAAGCAGCAGGACGACGCCGCGAAGTTCATCGCCTACGCCGTCGGTCAGCAGGGCCAGACCATCACGGCACTCGGCGGACGGACCGTACCGTCGTTGCGCGCGGTCGCGACGTCGCCGGCCTTCCTCAGCCCGACCCGCGCGCCCGCGTCGTCCCAGGTGTTCCTCGACGCGATCCCGCACTTGAGGCACACGCCGGTGACGCCGTCGTGGCCGGAGGTCGAGGATGTCATCGGCAACCAGCTCGAGCGGGCGTTCTCGGACGGCGTACCGCTCGACCAGGTGCTCGGCGAGATCCGGAAGCAGGCGGACCCACTGCTCAAAGGCCGATGAGTCTGCGAGTCGTTGCCGCGCACAAGGTGTTCCGGGCGCACGGCGGGGCGCGGGTGGTGGCCCTCGACGGGGTCGACCTCGAGGCGGCGGACGGCGAGCTGCTCGTCATCGTCGGGCCGTCCGGGTCCGGCAAGTCGACGCTGCTGCGCGCGATCAGCGGGCTGGAGACGCTTGATTCGGGGCAGGTGATCATCGGCGGCCGGGACGTGACCGGAGTACCGGCTGGCCGGCGGGATGTCGCGATGGTGTTCCAGGAGGCCGCGCTTTTTCCGCATCTGAGTGTCGCGGCGAACATCGGGATCGGCGAACGGGCGCGCGGTGCGCGGCGACGTGAGGTCGAGGCGCGGGTCGTGGAGGTGGCGCGCAGTCTTGATGTCGAGCACCTGCTGCGGCGGATGCCGGGGGAGCTGAGTGGTGGCGAGAGGCAACGAGTGGCGCTGGCGCGGGTGATGATCCGGGTGCCGTCGGTCTGCCTGCTGGACGAGCCGCTCGCGTCGGTGGATGCCGAGTTGCGGCTGCGGATGCGCGGCGAGATCCGGGCGGTGCAGCGGTCGCTCGGGATTCCCATGGTCCACGTCACCCACGACCAGCTCGAGGCGATGGCGATGGGGGACCGGGTCGCGGTGATGGACGGCGGCCGCGTACTCCAGTGCGACACACCCGCCGCCCTCTACGCCCGTCCCGCAACAACAGCAGTAGCCCGCATAGTCGGCCCGCTACCAATGAACCTGCTACCTGCAGTCGACGGCGTAGTCGTCGGCGTCCGCCCCGAACGGGTCCGGCTGTGTGGGGACCCCGGAGGTGGGCGCCCGGGCAGGGTGGTTGCTGTAGAGCCAGCTGGCGAGGAGTGCCTGGTCCGGATCCAGACCGACAGTGAGTTGCTTGCGCGGTTGCCTCTGAGCGACGTCCCGCAGGTCGGCGAGCAGGTATCCGTGGTCTGGCGGCCTGAAGACGAACATCACTTCGATGCACTGAGTGGTCAGCGGCGATGAGGCGGTCGCCGCTCGCCGTTCCGTACCTGCTGGGGTCGGCGCTGCTGGTGCTGGTTCCGTTGGGGTTGGCTGGGGTGCTGGCGTTCAGTGACTACTTCGGGTTTCGGGGGCCGGAGTTCACCGGGGTGGACAACTTCGTCCGGGTGATGGGGGACGGCGCGTTTTGGAGCGCTGTGGGGGTCAGTGGGCTGGTTGCCGCGGTTGTTGTGCCGCTTCGGCTGCTTCTGGCGATCGGGGCCGCGTTGCTGCTCGCCCGCGGGCGTGGAGCGACGACAACGGTCGGCCGGACGTCGGCGTACCTGCCATCTGTCATCCCCGACGCCGCCTGGGCTCTGCTGTGGCTGTGGATCCTCAACCCGCTGTACGGGCCCTTGCCCGCCCTGCTCGGTGCGCTGGGCGTCCCCGATCCCGGCTTCCTCACGACGCCGTGGGGAGCCCGGCTGGGGCTGGTGCTGGTGATGGCCTTCCAGGTCGGCGAGGCGTTCACGGTCGCACTGGCCGCCCGGATCGCTATTCCCGCGCGACTGCACGAGGCGATCGAGCTGGAAGGTGGGTCCGCCTGGTTCGCGATGACGCGGGTGACGCTGCCGGTGATGGCGCCCATCGTGATCGTCCTGGCAGTGCGGGACGTGGTCGTCGTCGTACAGAACGCGTTCGTCCCGGCCCTGCTCGTCACCGGCGGCGGGCCGGTCAACGCGACCCTGACCGCGCCGCTGCTGATCTACCGCCGGGCCTTCGAGTACGGCGAACTCGGCTACGCGAGCACCCTGTCGGTGACTCTGCTCGTGCTCACCGCTGTCGCGGCCGCGCTCCCGCTCTGGATCGCGGCACGCCTGGCCGCTCGCCAGCGGACCCGGCAGTAGGCGGCTCACAGCGAACTCCCAGCGGACTTTCGGCCAACCATCGGCCTCGGTCGGCATGGTGGAGTCGTAAGCGAGCTGAGGAGACAAGAAATGCACCAACACGACCTGGGCCTGGAGCACGACCTGGGCATACTGCGACGGCGGAACGTCCTCCGGTTGCTCGCGGGAGCGGGCCTGGCGGTAGTCGCCGGCTGCTCCGCCGACGAGGCCGCCCCAGGCGGGAGCACCCCGTCGGCCGGCACTCCATCGGCCAGCGACCCGTCGGCCAGCACCACCTCTGGTACTCCGACCACCGGCGCCTCCACCCCGACCAACGTCGACGAGATCCCCGAGGAGACCGCCGGGCCCTACCCGGGCGACGGGTCGAACGGCCCGAACGTCCTGACCGAGTCCGGCATCGTGCGGAGTGACATCACCAAGAGCTTCGGTTCCGCCTCCGGAGTGGCGACCGGTGTCCCGCTCACCGTCGAGCTGCTGATCATGGACGCCGCCAAGGACACCGCGTTGCCGGGTGCGGCGGTCTACATCTGGCACTGCGACGCGGAGGGCCGTTACTCGCTCTACGACGACGAGATCGGCGAGGAGAACTACCTCCGCGGAGTACAGGCGGCTGACGCGCAGGGCAAGGTCACCTTCACCACGGTCTTCCCCGGCGCGTACCAGGGAAGGTGGCCGCACATCCACTTCGAGGTGTACTCGTCGCTGTCCGAGGCCACCGCTGCCGGGAAGATCAAGTCGACCTCACAGCTGGCCCTGCCGGCCGACGTGTGCAACACCGTCTACGCCTCCTCCGGGTACGACGGCAGCTCGCAGAACATGGCCAGAACGTCGCTGGAGAACGACATGGTGTTCCGCGACGACGGTGCTGAGCACCAGATGGCGACCACCACCGGCAGTGTTCAGGCGGGGTACCAAGCGCGGCTCACCGTGGGTGTGTAGCGCGCGGTTACCGCCGGACCAGTAGCGTTGCCTCGATGTCCGAGTCGCGTGATCCCCAGAGTCCCGCCCAGCCTGCCGGTCCAACCCCCGGTACCTGGGTGATCGGTAGCGTCCGCGGCATCAAGCTCACCATGAGGTTCACCTGGTTGCCGGTGGCCGTACTGCTGGCGCTGGGCTTCTCCAACATCATGGGCGCGCAGTTCCCGGAGCTGGGCAGCTGGCGGTACGTCGCGTCGTTCGGCTTCGTGGTCGCGTTCACCGCGTCGATCCTGCTGCACGAGCTGGCCCACGCGCTGGTCGCGCTGCGGTTCGGCATCCCGGTGACCGAGATCAACCTCGGGTTCTTCGCGGCCGGCACCCACATCGAGGGGGAGCGCAAGAGCCCGTTCGAGGAGTTCGCCATCTCGATCGTCGGCCCGCTGGCCTCGCTGCTGGTCGGCGGACTCGCGTACGCCGGCTCGCGGGCGGTGGACGAGGGCGTCGCGCACGTCGCGTTGTTCAACCTCGCGATCGCCAACCTGATCGTCGGCGTCACCAACCTGCTGCCCGGCCTGCCGCTGGACGGCGGCTGGGTGCTGCGGGCGTTCGTGTGGAAGCTGACCGGCAACATGCACACCGGCACCATCGCGGCGGCCTGGGCGGGACGGGTGCTCGCGATGGCGGTCCTGGCGGCGCCGGTGCTCATGCGGGAGCTCTTCGACCGGCAGCCGACCGTGATCGACTACATCATCGCCCTGGCGATCGGGTTCTTCCTCTGGATGGGCTCCACCGCGTCCCTGATGCAGGCGCGGCTCCGGCGCAAGCTGCCCGCCCTGCAGGTGCGCACCCTGGCCCGTCGCGCCATCGCAGTACACGCCGGTACGCCGATCTCCGAGGCGGTCCGGCTCGCGATCGGGGCGCAGGCCGGTGCCGTGGTGGTCACCGACGGCCAGGACAAGCCGCACGCGCTCGTCTCGGAGGCGGCTGTCAGTGCGGTGCCGCCGAACCAGCGCCCGTGGACCACGGTCGGCGAGGTCGCCACCCGGATCAGCGCGGGCCACATCATCGGCATCAACGACACCGGTGAGGAGATCCTGGGCATGCTCCGCAAGAACCCGGCCTCGGAGTACCTGGTGCTCGACGCCAACGGCGGCGTCTACGGCGTGCTCGCCACCGCCGACGTCGAACAGGCCTTCCGCTCCCGCTGACGGGGAGGTCAGCGGTGGCGAAGTAGGGTGAGCCCTCTTATGTCTGATCTTCGTGATTTTCCTGATGCTTCCTTCTCCGGGGTGCACCACGGGCCGCTGCAAGCCGGCGAATGGGTGACGCTGTCCGACTCGAAGGGGCGCCGGCACTCGGTGTTCCTGGAGCGGGGGAAGATCTTCCACACCACCAAGGGCGGCATCGCGCACGACGAGCTGATCGACGGCCCGGACGCCGTGGTGGTCCGGTCCGCGGGTGGCGTCGAGTACCTCGCGCTGCGGCCGCTGATGGCCGACTACTCGGTGTCGATGCCGCGTGGCGCGGCGGTGATCTACCCCAAGGACACCGCCCAGATCGTGACCATGGCCGACATCTTCCCCGGCGCGAAGGTGGTCGAGGCCGGAGCCGGTTCGGGCGCACTGACCACCGCGCTGCTGCGGGCGGTCGGCATCCACGGCCAGGTGATCTCGTACGAACGCCGCGAGGACTTCGCCGAGGTGGCCCGCAAGAACGTCACCGGCTTCTTCGGCGCGGAGCACCCGGCCTGGCGGCTGCAGGTCGGTGACCTGGTCGAGTCGCTGGACGAGCAGGACGTCGACCGCGTCGTACTGGACATGCTGGCCCCCTGGGAGTGCGTTGACGCCGTCGCGGCCGCTCTGGTGCCCGGTGGGGTGTTCTGCGCGTACGTCGCCACCACGACCCAGTTGAGCCGGGTCGTGGAGACGCTGCGGGCGCACGGCGAGTTCACCGAGCCGCGGGCCTGGGAGTCGCTGGTGCGGGACTGGCACGTCGAGGGGCTGGCCGTGCGGCCGGGGCACCGGATGCAGGGTCACACCGCGTTCCTGGTCACCGCGCGGCGGATGGCGCCCGGCGTACAGGCGCCGCGGAAGAAGCGCCGCCCGGCGCCCGGCGCGTACGGCGACGACTATTCCGGACCCCGCAAGTCCGATACCCCCTCGCAGGTGCCGGGGACAACGGAATCATCCGCAACCGACACGTGATGGGATTCGGCTTGCTCAGTGAGGTTTTCTGGGTAAGGTCCATAGGGTCGAGCCCCACATGGTGAGGTGATGATCGTGGCTGGAGACGAGAGTCCTACCGCGGCAGAGCTGCGTAACCAGGTCCGTTACCTGGAGGCCGAGGTCGCAGCGTTGCGGCGGAGGTTGTTGGAGCACCCGGCGGACAGCCGGTCGCTCGAGAGCAGACTGTCCGAAACCCAGGCGTCCTTGGCGAGTGTGACCGCGCAGAACGAGCGGTTGGCGGACACGTTGCGCGAGGCCCGAGAGAAGATCATCGCCCTGAAGGAGGAAGTCGACCGGCTGGCCCAACCGCCGTCCGGTTTCGGTACCTTCCTGGGCCGCAACGACGACGACACGCTGGACGTGTTCACCGGGGGACGCAAGCTCCGGGTCGCGGCGAGCCCCTCAGTCGACCTGGACGCGCTGCGGCTCGGCCAGGAACTGATGCTGAACGAGGCGCTGAACGTGGTCGAGGCCTGCGACTTCGAAGTCGTCGGCGACGTGGTGATGCTGAAGGAGCTGCTGGCCGACGGCGAGCGGGCACTGGTGATCGCGCAGGCCGACGAGGAACGCATCGTCCGGCTCGCCTCGCCGCTGCTCGACCAGCCGCTGCGGGCCGGCGACTCGCTGCTGCTGGAGCCCCGCTCCGGCTATGTCTACGAGAAGATCCCGAAGTCCGAGGTCGAGGAGCTGGTGCTCGAAGAGGTCCCGGACATCGACTACACCCAGATCGGTGGTCTGGCCGGCCAGATCGAGCAGATCCGGGACGCGGTCGAGATGCCGTACCTGCACAAGGACCTGTTCCTCGAGCACGAGCTGAAGCCGCCGAAGGGCGTCCTGCTGTACGGGCCGCCCGGCTGTGGCAAGACGCTGATCGCGAAGGCGGTCGCCAACTCGCTGGCCAAGAAGGTCGCCGAGCGGACCGGGGTGGAGGGGCAGAAGTCGTTCTTCCTCAACATCAAGGGTCCGGAGCTGCTCAACAAGTACGTGGGTGAGACCGAGCGGCACATCCGCCTGGTCTTCCAGCGGGCCCGGGAGAAGGCTTCCGAGGGCATGCCGGTGATCGTGTTCTTCGACGAGATGGACTCGCTGTTCCGCACCCGCGGTTCCGGCGTCTCCTCCGACGTCGAGAACACCATCGTCCCGCAGCTGCTGAGCGAGATCGACGGCGTCGAGGGCCTGGAGAACGTGATCGTCATCGGTGCCTCGAACCGCGAGGACATGATCGACCCGGCGATCCTGCGGCCGGGCCGGCTGGACGTGAAGATCAAGATCGAGCGGCCGGACGCCGAGGCGGCCCGGGACATCTTCTCGAAGTACCTGACCACCACCCTGCCGCTGCACGCCGACGACGTGAACGAGTTCGGTGGCGACCGGCGCGAGTGCGTGAACGGGATGATCCAGCGCACGGTCGAGCGGATGTACACCGAGGCCGACGAGAACCGGTTCCTCGAGGTCACCTACGCCAACGGCGACAAGGAGGTCCTGTACTTCAAGGACTTCAACTCGGGCGCGATGATCCAGAACATCGTCGACCGGGCCAAGAAGATGGCGATCAAGGCCTTCCTGGACGACAACCAGAAGGGTCTGCGGGTCCAGCACCTGCTGCAGGCCTGTGTGGACGAGTTCAAGGAGAACGAGGACCTGCCGAACACGACCAACCCCGACGACTGGGCGCGGATCTCCGGCAAGAAGGGCGAGCGGATCGTCTACATCCGGACGCTCATCTCCGGCAAGCAGGGCACCGAACCAGGCCGCTCCATCGACACGGCCACCAACACCGGTCAGTACCTGTAGCCCAAGCTCCACCACCAGCCGCCCTCGGATCTCCGGATCCGGGGGCGGCTGTTTGTCTGCCCTGCGCAGGTCGAAACATTTCGGCCGCAATCCGCTCATGGTATCGATCAGCGGATTGTCGAAAAGTATCGGACTCCCTGGTGGATAAGGGGAACAGTGACAACGAAAGTACGAAAATGTTTCGCAAACCTCCCAGGGAATTCACTCTTGATTTATCGGTGCCCCATGCCCACGATCACTGCGTGACGTCACCCGATAACTGACCGCCCCCAGAAAAGGTGAGCTGCATGATCAGAAGAAGCCTTGCGGCCCTGGCCGCCGGCGCCCTGGCCGCCACCGGCCTCGCAGTACTCGTCCCGACCCCCGCGGAAGCCGCCAGCACCCTCGGCGCCGCGGCGGCCCAGACCGGCCGGTACTTCGGTACCGCGATCAGCGCCGGCAAACTCGGCGACTCGACCTACACGACCATCGCCAACCGCGAGTTCGACATGGTGACCGCCGAGAACGAGATGAAGCTCGACGCCACCGAGCCCAACCAGAACCAGTTCAACTACACCGCCGGTGACCGGGTCGCGAACTGGGCGGCCAGCAACGGCAAACGCCTGCGCGGCCACACCCTCGCATGGCACTCTCAGCAGCCCGGCTGGATGCAGAACCTGAGCGGCACCGCGCTGCGCAACGCCATGCTGAACCACGTCACCCAGGTCGCCACCCACTACCGCGGCAAGATCTACGCCTGGGACGTGGTCAACGAGGCCTTCGCCGACGGCAGCTCGGATGCCCGGCGCGACTCGAACCTGCAGCGCACCGGCGACGACTGGATCGAGGTCGCCTTCCGGGCCGCCCGGGCCGCCGATCCGGGTGCCAAGCTCTGCTACAACGACTACAACATCGACAACGTCGACCACGCGAAGACCAAGGCCGTGGTGGCCATGGTCCGCGACTTCAAGAGCCGCGGGGTGCCGATCGACTGCGTCGGCCTGCAGGGACATTTCAACAGCGGCAATCCGGTGCCGAGCAACTTCCAGACGACGCTGTCGACCTTCGCCGGGCTGGGCGTCGACGTACAGATCACCGAACTCGACATCCAGGGCTCCGGCACCGACCAGGCGAACAAGTACCGCCAGGTGACGAACGCCTGCCTGGCGATCGCCCGCTGCAACGGCATCACCGTGTGGGGCGTGCGGGACACCGACTCCTGGCGGCCCGGTGACACACCCCTGCTGTTCGACGGCAACGGCAACAAGAAGCCGGCGTACACGGCAACGCTGGACGCTCTCAATGGAGGAGCTACACCGACCGATTGCCGCAACGGGTACGTCGCGCTGACGTACGACGACGGCCCGAACCCCGGTAACACCCCGGCGTTGCTCAACGCGCTGCGGGCGGCTGGAGTACGGGCGACGATGTTCAACACCGGGCAGAACGCCGCGGCCAACCCGGCTCTGGTCGCCGCTCAGGCAAGTGCGGGGATGTGGATCGCCAACCACAGTTACACCCATCCGCACATGCTCACGCTGAGCACGACCGCGATGTCGTCGGAGCTGTCCCGCACCCAGACGGCCATCCAGAACGCCGGGGGCGGTACGCCGAAACTGTTCCGGCCACCGTACGGCGAGACGAACGCCACCCTCGAGTCGGTCGCGTCCGGTCTCGGGCTGAGGACGATCACCTGGGACGTCGACTCCCAGGACTGGAACGGCGCCACCACCGCGCAGATCGTCCAGGCCGCCGAACGGCTCACGAGCGGCCAGAGCATCCTCATGCACGACCAGTACGCGGCCACCGTCGCCGCGGTTCCGCAGATCGTCTCGGGTCTGCGCAGTCGTGGCCTGTGCGCGGGGATGATATCCCCGACGACCGGCCGCGCCGTCGCTCCCGACGCCATCGACCCGCCGCCAGGCGGCGGTTGCACCGCGACGTACTCCGACGGTCAGTCCTGGCCCGACCGCTTCAACGGTCAGGTCGCGGTGACCGGCTCCAGCAACTGGACCGTCACAGTGACCGTCCGCGCGCCGCAGAAGATCATCGCCACCTGGAACGCCGCCGTGAGTTGGGACAGCAGCGGTAACGTCATGACCGCCCGCCCCAACGGCAGTGGCAACACCTTCGGATTCACCGTCCTCCACGGCGGCAACCAAACCCGTCCGGCCGTGACCTGCACCGCCACCTGATCCCCAATCCCCTCAGGTGGTGAGACCGCCTACCACTAGACCTACTTGAGTGCCAGGGACCTGGTACCACCAGGTCCCTGGCTTCCAGCTCGTCACCAGCGGAGGAGGGGTCAGGGTTTCCCCTGATCCCCCCGGAGCAGCCCCGGGCGTACCGTTGCTGCCATGGCGACGGATGAGGTTCGGAAGGACCTGCGGGCCGCGGTGGCGGCACGGCAGGAACTGGGGGCGGACTACGAACCCGAGATCATCGAGGGGTTCCTGGCGAAACTCGACGCGCACACCGCACAGCACCTGGCCACGCCGCCGGTGAAGGCCGCGGAGCCGAGCCGGGAGAGCGACCCGGGCGGACTCGCCCTGGCCATCGTCTCGGTGGTGGCCGGCATCCCGATCACCGCGATCGCCGCCAACCAGGAAGGTGCCTTCGCCATCGTCATCTGCTGGGGCGGCCTGGTCGGCATCAACCTGGCCCGAGCAATCACCCGCTTCGTCAGCCGCTGAAGCTCAACGTTGCTGGGGCTCAATCCGGTTGAGGCTCAACCGCGGCCGAGCCTCAACCTCCGGTAGAGCCTGACCTCGGTCAGAGCTGGACCGGGACAGGTTTGCCGTCGGCGTCGAAGGCACGGACCTCTTGCTTCAGTTGATCGCTGTGGCCGAACATCCCGTCGACCTGAACCTCCGTGTAGGCGAATCCGTTGTCGACGACACCCTCCGTCCACTCACCGAACTTGCCGTTCCACACGGACCGGGCCTCGACGCGGGCGATCTCCGGACGGGCCCGGTACAGAGTCCACGTCTGCAGCGTGCCACTGTCTTTCGCCTTGGGGTCGGGGATCCCCTTCCGGGTCCACGACGGCAGCGCGCCGCTCTTTGTCACGAAGTCGGAACCTATGGTCGGGAACGCCAGCAATCCTTGCGCGGCGGTCGGCCGACTGGTCCAGAGCTTGTCGGCCACGACGATGATCGAGCCGAGCGGCCCGCGTTTCCCGGAGGGCGTGCGCGTCACGCAGAGTCTCACCCCCAGGTTGAAGGCAGTGGTGGTCGACGACGGGCCGCCGCGAGTTGGCTTGCCACGGGTAGGCCCCGCAGTTGGCGGCGGACCGACTTTCTTCGGCTGGATGGCCACCGCCAGGGCTCTCGTGCTGTTGCTGGTGATGCCGCGCACGTGGCGCGTCCACAGCAGTTTGGGAGGTTCGGTCTCGTTGGGCCACTGGCACTCCTTGAAGAGTTGCGGTACCAGGGGCGCCGGAACTGCACCGCGGTCCACCTTCGGCGCTCCCGCAGCGGGGGACACGCTAGGAGCAGGCGTATCCGCGACGCCTGGATCGGTGGTCGGGTTGTTGGTGACGACCAGGGTGCCGGCTACGACTGCCGCTACGCCGCCGATGGCAATTACCGGGGCGGCCCAGCGCAAGGCTGAGCGACCGGCCGTGGGAGTGGCCTGGTCCATCACCCGGTTGCGCAGCCGGGACCGCTGGGACGGGCTCAGCGGGGGCACGGGTGGCGGGTTCAACTGGGTGTTCATGAGAGCTCCTCGGTGACAGCGACCCGCGCCAGCAGGTCAGGAAAACGGCGACGGGTGCGGTGCAGGCGGGCCTTGACGGTGCCGACCGGTACGCCGAGCGCATCCGCGGCCTCGGCCTGGGTGAGTCCGGCCCAGACGACCAGTTCGAGCGTCTCCCGCTCGTGCCGGGGCAGCTTGGCGACGGCCCGGCGGATGGCCGACATCCGGCGTTCGTCGTCGAGCCTGCGCGCCACCTCAGCGGCATGGTCGCTGCCGTGGACGGGGTCGGGCAAACGGTCGATCAGATTGCGGAAGCGGGCGGCCGTGCGGGCCAGCGTTCGGCATTCGTTGCCGGCTACGACCAGGAGCCAGCCGCGGGCGCTCGGAGCGGTCAGTGGGCCCGGTGGGTTGCGCTGGAAGCGTCGCCAGGTGCTGAGGAACGTCGTCTGGACGACGTCCTCGGCGGCACTCCAGGAGGCGGTACGCCGGAAGGCGAACGCGTGCACCTCGTCCGCATAGCGATCGAACAGTTCGCCGAGGGCCAGCTGGTCACCGTGCCGCAGCCGTTCCCACAGTTCGTGGTCGGACCCCGGCCCTGGTCTGGTCTCGGGCCCTGGGGATCCGGCGGCCATCGCGGGCTCCGTCTCGTCGGTCAGGATGATGTTCACAGCCGTAAGTGACCGCTGGGTCCTCCGATGGTTGCATCGGCGCCGGACTTTCCTGCGGAGAGCTACGCCTGGCCGGTCGGCTGGGCGTAGGCGCGGACCAGAGGGCCCAGCAGGGCGACGGTGTCGGGCGTGAAGGGCCAGGTGGGGTCGTCCAGCTTGGCGACCAGGTCAGTAGGGGACATCCAGGCGCCCCACTCGACTTCCTCGGGCTGGTGCTTGACCGGGCCGTCCCAGACGCACGTGTAGAGGTAGGCGTGGTAGTTGCTGCGGTTGTCGGCGTAGTCGCCTTCAGGCAGCCGGGTCAACTCGACGCCGGTGATGCCAAGCTCCTCGTCCAGCTCGCGCACCACAGCGTCGTACGGGTCCTCGCCGGCGGCTACGACACCACCGGCGGCGATGTCGTAGTGGCTTGGGTAGACGTCCTTGGTGGGGGTTCTGCGGTGCACGTAGATCTCACCGGCACTGTTCCGGACCAGTACGGCGGTGGCCGCATGCCGCAGGTTGTCGCGCCGCATGACCGAGCGTGGTGCGGAACCGCATACTCGGCCATCGGCGTCCAGCAAAGCTACTAGTTCATCCACCCCCGCAGTCTCACATGCGGCTGTTCCGCCATACGACGAAGATCACGCATCCCGGGATGGTGGCCAGTCCCAGGACCGGCGCCTGGTTCACGATCAACGCGGCGACCACGAGCAGCAGCAGGTTCATCGCCGTGATCCACCAGCGCCGGACCGACAGGTAGAGGGCCGACCACAACAGCACGCGGAGCCGCTCGCCGGAGCGGAGTACCAGGTCTGCCTGGGCAGTGGTCGCGGACGACAGCACCAGCACGGCCGCCACCGCCAGGGCCGGCACCAGGACGGCTCCGGCGCGGGAGCCGCGCAGTACTGCGATGTCCGCGACCAGTACGGCGGTCATTGCCAGCGACAACGACCAGAGGGCGACCGACCGGCGGAAGTGCCGCCGGTAGGCCCGCACCAGTTGCCGTAGGCCATCGTCTTCGTCGTCCAGGTAGGCGAACGCTCCCGCGGCCGACGGTCCCAGCGTGATTGCGAGGACCAGGAAGAACGCCGGATAGTGCCACGGACGGTCGACGATCGCGAGCGCGGCCAGCAGTGGCAGGTTCACCACCACCATCGCGGCGTTGATCATCAGGATCCGGTGCACCGACGACCAGACCAGGTCCCACGACGACGGCTGCAGGTTGAGCTGGACGGTAGCCATTACTTGAGCCCGCTGGTCGCGATGCCCCGGACGAAGTACCGCTGCCCGAGCAGGAAGACGATCAGGATCGGCAGCACCGAGAGCACCGAGCCGGTCATGATCATCGCGTACTCCGCGTCGTACAGGCCGACGAAGGAGCGCAGACCGAGCTGGACCGTCCACAGGTCGTTGTCGGTCAGGTAGATGAACGGACCCATGTAGTCGTTCCAGGTGTTCACGAAGGTCAGCAGCGCGAGACTGGCCAGCGCGGGTTTCGACAGCGGCAGGATGATCCGGTACCAGATCGCGTACTCGCTCAGTCCGTCCAGCCGGGCCGCCTCGCTCAGCTCGTCCGGGATGGTCAGGTAGTACTGCCGCATCAGGAAGACCCCGAAGGCGCTGAAGGCTTGGAGCAGGATCAGCGACAGGTGCGTGTTCACCAGCCCTGCCTTCTCCATGATGATGTACTGCGGCACCATGTACGCCTGCCACGGCACCGCGATCGTCGCGATGTAGGCCAGGAAGAGCACGTCGCGCCCGGGGAACCTGACCTTGGCGAACCCGTACGCCGCGAAGCTGCCCGTCAGAACCTGCAACGCGGTGATCGTGACACTGAGGAAGAGCGAGTTGCCCAGATAGGTGCCGAGCGGGATCCGGCTCCAGATCCGGGTGAAGTTGTCCCAGTGGAACTCGTCGGGGATCCAATTGATCGGCACGGTGAAGACTTCGGTGTCGAGCTTGACCGACGACACCAGCATCCAGCCGAACGGCACCAGGACGGCGATCGCGAGCACGGCCAGGACCGCGTGCAGAGCCACCTGCCCCGCAGTACGGAGCGTTGACCCTCGTCGCGACGGTGGCGGCGTCGGCGCCGGCTCGACCGCGTCGAGCGGAGGCCGGCCGGTCATCGTGGCACTCATACCTCGTTCCTTTTCTGCAGGCGGAACTGGATCACGGTGATCAGCAGCACGATCACGAACAGCACCATCGCGATCGCCGAGGAGTAGCCGAACCGGCCCTGGGTGATGCCTTCGCGGAAGATCAGCTGGGACAGCACCAGCGTCGACCGGCCCGGCCCGCCCTCGGTCATGATCTGGATCAGGTCGAAGACCTTGAAACTGGAGATCGTCAGCATGATCAGCACGAAGAAGGTGGTCGGCCGCAACGACGGCACGGTGATCTGCCAGAACCGCTGCCACGCGTTCGCGCCGTCGACCTTGGCCGCCTCGTAGAGCTCGCCCGGGATCGTCTGCAACCCGGCCAGGTAGAGGATCAGGTAGTAGCCCAGATCCCGCCAGACGCTGGTGATGATGACCGCGGGCATCGCCCACGTGGTGGAGGTGGTCCAGCCCGGCACGTTGTCGATGCCGATCGCCCGCAGGAACTGGTTGATCGGCCCGACCTCGGGACTGAACAGCATGTTCCAGACCACCGCCACCGCGACCAGCGAGGTGATGTAGGGGAAGAAGAAGGCCGTCCGGAGGAACCGCACGCCCTTCAGCTTCTGGTTCAGCAGTACTGCGAAGCCGAGCGCCGCGGCCAGCGTCAACGGGATGTGCCCGACTGCGTAGTACGTGGTGTTGCGCAGCGCCGTCCAGAACGTGTCGTTGCCGATCATCCGCCGGAAGTTGTCCAGGCCGACCCATTCGGGTGGGCTGTAGGAGTTCCAGGCCATGAACGACAGCGCCAGTGAGGCGATCACCGGGACCAGCGTCAGGGTGGCGAAGCCGAGGAAGTTCGGCAGGATGAAGCTCCAGCCGACGAGCGTCGTCCGGCGGCGCTGCCGGCTGGGGCTGTGGCCGGCCCTGCGGCTCCGGCGGTGGACGGCGGAGGGGGTGGTGGAGGCCATTCGGTCAGCCCACCTCGGACTTGACCCGCTTGCCCATCTCCGCGATGCCCTGGTCGACGGACTTCTCGCCGACCATCACCAGTTCGTGCTCCTCGGTGAGGATCGCGTCGATGTCGGAGGAGTTCTCGCTGACCGGCATCTCCAGCTTGACCGTGTCGGGCTTGAACGCCTTCTTGGCCGGCTCGTCCTGCGGCATCCCGGCCAGCGCGAAGTACGAGCTGAGGATCGCGTCGTCGCTGTACGACGGCACCACGCCGATCTTGCTGATCGCGGCGGCGCCCTTCGGGCCGGAGGCCCAGCTGACGAACTGCTTGGCCGCGTCGGCGTTCTTGGACTTCTTGTTGACCGCGAAGGCGGTGGGGGAGCCGAAGGTGGTCACCTTGCCGCTCTGGTCCACCTGCGGCAGCGGGGCGATACCCCAGTCCGGGGTGGGCTTGCCGTCCTTCTTGTCCTGCAGCAGCCCGGCGATGTACCAGGTGCCCATCGGCATCATCGCGGTCTTGCTGGTGGAGAACATCGTCCGGTACGAGATCTTCTGGCTGGAGGCCGTTGCCCACGGCATCGAGGCGTCGGCCTTCTGCAGGTCGACCGCGACGTTGTACTGGTCCTTCAGGAAGCCGTAGTCGCCGCTCAGCAGGTCGCCGCCGGTCTGGGCCGCGGCGATCGCCTGGACGACCGAGCGCCAGGTGTGGTGGTAGGTGCCGTAGACCTTGCTGCCGCCGCTGCCCTTGGTGAGCTTCTTGGCCGCGGCCGAGTAGTCGGCCCAGGTCAGCTTCGACGGATCGACACCGGCCGCCTTGAGCATCGTCTTGTTGTAGTACAGCAGCCAGAAGTCCTGCCGGTACGGCAGGGCGAAGTACTCGCCCTTGAGGTCGAAGTCGGTCAGACCGGAGTACTTCGCCTTGTCGAGCTTGCCGGCCTCGTCGGTCAGCGGCAGCAACTGGCCGCGGTTGGCGTAGCGGGCGTAGTCGGTGACGTTCTTCATCGTCAGGATGTCGGTGCTGTCACCGCCGGCCAGCATCGTGGTGAGCTTGTCGGAGTAGTCGTCGGCCAGGATGTCGACCGGCTGGATGTCGACACTGGTGTTCTCGGCCTCGTAGCCGTCGATCAGCGCCTTGAACTCCGGCGTACTGGCGTAGTTCCACAGCGCCATCTTCACCACCGTCTTGCCGCCGGCCGAGGCGGCCGGCTTGTCGTCGCCGCCGCAGCCGGCGAGCGCGAGCGCCAGTCCGGCGGTGGCCGCCAGGGTCTTGAGGAGGGTGCGGTTCATGATCTCTTCCTTCTGGACAGGGGTTCTGGACGGATGGTTCAGGCGTGCAAGGTCATGGCTTCGGCGGTGACTTCGGTGCGCAGGGGTTCGCCGGCGGTCCACCGGGCGAGCTCGGCCAGGGCGTGGTCGGTGAGCCGCAGGATCTCCGTGCCCTGGGAGCCGGCGATGTGGGGCGTGATCAGGACACCCGGCAGTCCCCGCAGCGGGGAGTCGGCCGGGAGCGGCTCGGGATCGGTGACGTCGAGGATCGCGAACAACCGGCCGGTGGCGCACTCGGCAGCGAGGGCTGCCGGGTCGAGCAGGCTGCCGCGCGCGGTGTTGATGACGGTCGCCTGGTCGGGCAGCAGTTTCAGCTCCTGCTCGCCGATCAGGTGGCGCGTCTCGGGGAGTTCGGGCGCGTGCAGTGAGAGCACATCCGCCCGGGGGAGCAGGTCGGCCAGGTCGACCAGTTCGGCTCCGGCGGCGGCCACCTCGGCCGGGTCGGCGTACGGGTCGGAGACCAGGCAGGTGACTCCGTCGAGCACCCGGAGCAGGTCGACGACCCGGCGGCCGATCCGGGAGTAGCCGACGACTCCGACGGTCCGCCGGAAGTTGGAGAGGTCGCCGTACCCGGTGAAGTGCTGCCAGCCCTGGTACGCCGCCCGCTCGTCCGCCGCCAGGAAGGGCACCTTCTTGCCGGCGAAGATGATGGCGGCCAGCGTGTACTCCGCGACCGGGATCGCGTTCGCGTCGGCGGCGTTGCTGACCCGGATGCCGCGGCCCCAGACCTCGTCGGCGACCAGCGACCGGACGCTGCCCGCGCAGTGGAAGACAGCCTTCAGGTTGGGCGCAGCCGCGAGCCGCTCGGCGGTCAGCTGCGGAGCACCCCACGAAGTCACCAGTACTTCGACCTCGGCGAGCCGGGCGCGGACAGCGGGGGAGTCGAGCTCGTCGGCCCAGACCGGATCGCCCAGCGCGACCAGGCCCGCGAGGGTGTCGAGCCGCTCGGCGTCGAAATGGGCCCGGACACTGTCGCGGTCCATCACGACCAAGGCGGCTGGCTTGCTCTTCATGCATCTCCTGACGGCGGGTGGGCTGATACGGACGGGCAACAGTGCCGTCATCTGGTGTTCATGTGGGAACCTGGATATCCGGATTCGAACGCCGCCTTCTACGGCTCGAATCGAAACGGTCCGAAACGATCAGACTCGAACACGAGATCGGGAGGCGTCACGATGGCCGACGACCGGCTGTTCAACGTGCAGCGCCGTGAGCGCCTGATGGAGGAGCTCCGACGGCACGGAGCCGTCCGGGTCAAGGACATCGCGCAGCTGCTCGGCGTCAGTGAGCTGACCGTGCGACGGGACATCGCGGCGCTCGCGACGCAGAACCTGCTGACCAAGGTGCACGGCGGCGCGACACTGCCGACCGAGTTGGACTCCGCACCACCGAGGCGGTCCCGGCCGGCCGTCTCCCGCTTCACCATCGGCATGGTCGTGCCGTCGCTGGACTACTACTGGCCGCCGATCGTCGGGGGCGCCCGGACGGCCGCAGCGGCCCAGGGAGTCCACATCCAGCTGCGCGGATCGAGCTACGACCCCGCCGAGGACAGGCGGCAGATCAGCCGGCTGATCGAGGCACAGCAGGTGCAGGGCCTGCTACTGGCGCCAACGCTCGACGGACCGGGCGCTGACGAGATGATCGACTGGATAGCCAAGCTGCCAGTACCGGTCATCCTGGTGGAGCGCCAGACGCCGCGCTGGCGGCGTACGCATCCCCTGTTGGAGTGGGTGCGCAGCGACCACGCGCTGGGCCTGGAGCTGGCCGTCCGGCACCTGTACGACCACGGTCACCGCCGGCTTGGCCTGGTGCTCTCCAAGGGCAGTCCGACCTCGGCTCACCTGGCCGAGGGCTGGGAGTCGGCCTGCGCGGACCTCGGCCTGCCGAACGACCTGGTACTCCGAGACACGGTCGGCCTGGACCAGCCCGGCCACCGCGAGGTCATCGCGCAACTGTTGGCCCGCTGCCGCAAGACCCGCACGACGGCTCTGATCGTGCACAGCGATCCCGATGCGATGTCGATCGCGCAGTACTGCGCCGAGCAGGGCCTGGTGATTCCGGACGACCTGGCGTTGATCGCCTACGACGACGAGGTGGCAGGGCTGGCCGAACCGGCGATGACCGCGATCCGGCCCGGCAAACCGCAGGTCGGCCGGGTGGCCGTCGAGATGATGGTGTCGCGGCTGCTGGAGGGCAAGCGGCGGCCGACCCAGCGGGTACTGATCATCCCGGAGCTCATCATCCGGAACTCCTCAGTACCGCGGCCTGGCGTCGATTCTGGCGGCCTACGCTTCCCTGCTCCCGTCCGGGAGCTCCAAGAGGGCTGACGCGGTGCTGCCGTCGACCCAGGTGACCCGCAGCAGCCCGTCGTCGACCTTCACGTTCGTTGGCATGTCGCTCTTGACCGCCTTGCCGTGGAGCAGGACGAACGCGATGTAGACCAGCCCGGGGACGGGCGGACCCGCGGTGCGGACTGTCGAGATTTCCACCTGGTCGGCTTGTGGGCTGGTGCCCGTCTCCTGGTGCGTGAAGGCGCTGTCGAAGCCGTGGACGGGGATGACCTGCGAAAAGAGGTCACCGGTGGGCTCGACCGGCCAGCCGCTGACTTCGAGGTGGGTGTCCGGCGCGTGGTCGTGGACCCGCACTGCGCGGACCTCACAGCATCCCCGGATCAGGGAAGCCACCGTGAGGGCCGGACCCCACGTCACCGAGCCGCCGCGCCCTGAACCGTGGTCTGGCGAGTCGTGCTCAACCTCAACCCAGTGCGCCCGTCCAGTGGAGACACCTACTGCTGTTGCCCCGTCCACTGAGCACTGGAGAGTCTCGAACCCGTTCCGGTGAGTCGCCCCTCGCACCGGATGAACCAGTACTGCGCTGTTGTCGCGAGGCCGCTCGGATGCCGTGCCGGCCAGCGGTGGCATCGTGCTGGTCGAGTAGCCCAAGCGGGCGTACAGCGGCGAGTCGGACCGGGCGTCGCCGGGCACTGAGTGATCGGTGCCGTGGTTGATGACTCGAGAGATACCGTCTGCAGCAGTAGTGCTCACCAGCCAACCGGGTGCCTCCAGTGCTTTCACCGTGTCGACCCGCTCGCCCGGCAGCGGCTCCTCGATCGCTGTCCATACGGGGTGATCGGCAGGCAGGGCCAGGCCGAGCATGCCTTTCACTGCCCAGTACGGCGAACCCGGGCCGGAGTACGACTGCGCCATAGCCGGCCACTCGTCGTACCAGCCGATGCTGAGGAGCCCTTGTTTGTTGGGGACACCGTGGTCGGTGAAGTGGCGCAGCATGCCGGAGGAGGCCCGGCGGATCAGGCCAGGGCTCAGCTTGGTCGCTCCTGTCATCGCGCCGACCCAGAAGGGAGCCGCAGCGGCGAAGCGGTAGATGAGGCTGCGGCCCTGTTGCAGGGGTGAGCCGTCGGAGCCGACCAGCAAGGCTGCGTCGTCCAGGAAGCTACTCAGGCGCTCTGCCCAAGCCTGGCGTAGTTCTGGCGGGCAGAGGTCGGGTGCCATGTCTGCCCAGAGCAGTGGATAGACGTGCAGGGCCCAACCGTTGTAGTGGTCGTAGGAACGCTCCGGGCCATCGGCGTACCAGCCGCCACTGCGGTAGAGCGACTCGTGGACGGCTAGGCCGCTGTCGATGTCGTCCTGCGACCAGGACGCGCCTACTGAGCGCAGGAAGGTCTCGACGACGATCTGGAACCAGACCCAGTTGATCGGCGGATACTCCTCGCCGATGACAGTCGACAACCAGTCAACGATGTTTGCCTGGTCGGCAGCGTCCAGGCGATCCCACAGCCATGGGCGGCTCAGGTGGAGGCCCAGGGCGATCGAGCAGGCTTCCACCTTCGCCTGGCCGAGGACATCGGGCCGCGGCCAGGCAGTGGCGGAACCGGGGGTGGTGCCGGCGCGCAGGCCGGCGGCGTACCAGGTGGCGAAGTCGTGCGGGTCCTTGCCGTCTTCACCCTTCAAGCGGATGGCCGCCAGCAGGAAGGTCCGTGCGAACGCCTCCAACGTGTCGCTGTCCGGGCCGTAGCGGCTGGGCCGGCCTGGTAGCTCGATCCGGGCGTTGTCCGGTGATGCCCACGGGCGGAGCGACAGGAGGAGGTTGTCCGCGGATGCAGCCCAGTGGTCCCTCGTCAGCCCGGTAATGGGGGACAGGTCAGTCATGCTGCACTCCTGGCTCGATGGTCAGTTCAAAGGTTCCGCCTTGCCCTACTGCGATCGACAGGCGGTGGACGGCGTCGCCCCACACGTTAGTGAGCAGGGGGTCCGTGATTGCGTGGGTCTCCAGGTCGCCTTGGCCCAGCGCGGGATCCCAGACCAGCTTGACGATGCCGCCTGTCAGGGTGCGGAGGTCGGCCGAGCCGTCAGCTCTCGCGATGACGGTGCCGGCGAGGACGTGGCGTAGTACGGCCTTGGTTGTGGTTGGCCAGGCGTCTGTGACTACGACGGCTCCGGTCTTGCGGTCGACGCGGGCTGTGCGCTGCCAGTTGTCGCAGTTGGACTCAGGTGGGTATGCGGCGGCGATGTCCAGCCGTAGCTCGGCTGTGTCGTCGGTCAGGTGGGCTGCCACCTCGCGAGCGGTGTACCGCTGACCGTTGAGCTGGCCCTGGCCGTTGATCGTCGGGGTGTTGTGCCACTGGCTCTGCATCGTCCAGATCGTGTAGCGGTCCTCGTTGAAGGTACTGCGCGCGTAGGTCGGCTGGCCGAGGTCGATGAGTACCGGCGTGCCGTCGTACGCGACCAGGTAGGAGCCGACGTCGTTGTGGTTGTGGTTCTCGGCGTTGTGGCCGCCCTTGGCTGCCAGGGTGAGACCTGTCGCAGAACCGGCCTGTTGTCTCGCTACCAGGACTTGCACGTCGGCTAGCCAGGTGGTTGCCGGCAGTGGGGGGTCGGCTGGCTCGGCGGCCGTCCAGGCTTGGTCGAAGAGGCCTACCAAGGCCCTGCCCAGACCGGCCTCGTGGTTGATCAGTGGTCGCTTGTGTGCGGCTGCGTGGGCCATGACAGCCGGGTCTGCGATTCGCGCGCCCCAGCGATGCAGTACGTGCCAAGGCTGGTCCGCGGACGGGCGAGCCGGGCCGTCGGCGACGTTGACGTACCAGCCATCGCCGAGTGCCATCCGGTGCGGGAAACGCGCCAGTTCACGCAGTACTGGTGCGTCGAAGCTGTTCAGTGCGCCTGCGGTTGCCCAGTCGACCAACTCCAGCGCTGCCGCGAGACGTGCCGGGCCGTTCCACCAATAGGCGTAGCCCTCGTCGCAGCCGCCGTCAGCGGGTAGCGCGGCGACGTACCGGCCCAGTCCGTCGAGTACTAGGTCAACCACCTCGGCCTGCAGGTCCGGGTCGTCCACGAGCGTCAGGGCTGTGATGAGGACGTTGCTGTGAATCCATGGGTTCCAGTTGTGCTGCCGGCCGTCCAGACCGAGCCAGTGCCAGTCGCGGCGGCGCAGGAACGGGTCGATCACCCGCTCGCGTACCTCGGCACGCATCCGCCGCCGCAGCCCTGGGACCCGCTCGTCCAGGGCGCTGTCCAGCACCAGGTCGGCCCAGGCCAGGACCGCCGCTGACTCGCCGGCACCGAGGTCGACGTACGGGTCGCGGGGGTCGGGCAGCACCTCACCACGTGCTGTCGCGAAGGACTCGTGAGCTGCCCAGCACCAGCTGGTCTGCTCGCACAGCATGAGCAGCCCGTCAGCTGCTTCGTCCAGCCACTCCTGTGCGCCCGTAGCGGCCGCCACGATCACATTGAGGGCGGTCCGATGAAGCAGCTCGCGGACGCCGTCCTCGTACGGCGTCCGTTCGCCGTCCCGCCAGAAGCGCGCGTACTGGCTCAAGGTCGGGGTCGGCCACGGGCGGGCTCGCTCGGCCTCTGCCTTGGTCAGGAGTCCGGCCAAGACCTCGCGATCGACCGCTGCCCAGGCCTCCCGGTCTCGCAATGGCCGGACCGGAATGCGGTCTCTTGCACCCTTCAGCAGGCTTCGCAGGTCAGTCGTCACCCCGGGACCCTCGACGGTCCGGACCCGGCAGGCAAGGCGGTGAACCGTTCCGATCGGAAACGATCACACTCGATCCGGTGGCCACTCAGTGCCGCGTGTGCCGGATCTGCGGACCGGCGACATGCTCTGGTCGGTGCGACCACGTAGGCTCGATCGTATGAGTGTGCGGCGGATCATGGGGACCGAAACCGAGTTCGGCATCTCGGTTCCTGGCCAGCCCGGGGCCAACCCGATGCTGACCTCGAGCCAGGTGGTGAACGGTTATGCGCAGACGCAGCCGTTGGCGCGCAAGACGCGGTGGGACTTCGACGAGGAGCACCCACTGCGGGACGCGCGCGGCTTCGACCTGAGCAGGGAGGTGGCGGACTCCAGCCAGTTGACCGACGAGGAGACCGGGCTGGCGAACGTCATCCTCACCAACGGCGCCCGGCTGTACGTCGACCATGCCCACCCCGAGTACTCCGCGCCCGAGTGCACCAACCCGCGCGACGTGGTGGTCTGGGACAAGGCCGGCGAGCTGGTGATCATGGAGGGCGCCCGGCAGGCGCGGCAGATCCCCGGGGCACCACCGCTGAACCTGTACAAGAACAACACGGACAACAAGGGCGCGTCGTACGGGTCGCACGAGAACTACCTGATGCGCCGGTCGACGCCGTTCGCCTCGATCGTGCGGCACCTGACCCCGTTCTTCGTCAGCCGCCAGGTGGTCACCGGGGCCGGCCGGGTCGGGATCGGCCAGGACGGCAACACCAACGGCTTCCAGATCAGCCAGCGGGCCGACTACTTCGAGGTCGAGGTCGGCCTGGAGACGACGCTGAAACGGCCGATCATCAACACCCGCGACGAGCCGCACGCGAACCCGGACCGCTACCGCCGGCTGCACGTGATCATCGGCGACGCGAACCTGTCCGAGATCTCGACGTACCTGAAGGTCGGCACCACCTCGCTGGTGCTGGCGATGATCGAGGACGGCTGGCTGACCGACGACCTGTCCGTCGACCGGCCGGTGACCGCGCTGCACGAGATCAGCCACGACCCGACCTGCACGCACCTGATGACGCTGAAGGACGGCCGCAAGCTGACCGCCGTCCAGCTCCAGGTGGAGTACCTGGAGCAGGCCCGCAAGTACGTCGAGAACAAGTACGGCGACGACGCGGACCGACAGACCAAGGACGTCCTGCAGCGCTGGGAAAGCGTTCTCGACCAACTGGCGACCGACCCGATGAAACTGGCCGACCAGCTCGACTGGGTCGCCAAGCTGAAGCTGCTGCAGTCCTACCGCGACCGCGACGGACTGGAGTGGGACGACTCGAAGCTGCACCTGGTCGACCTGCAGTACGCCGACCTTCGTCCGGACAAAGGGCTGTACTACAAGCTGGTCAAGGCCGGCCGGATGCAGCGCCTGGTCAGCGACGAGGAGATCCGGATGGCCGTCTCACACCCGCCGACGGACACCCGCGCCTACTTCCGCGGCCGCTGCATGCAGCAGTACGCCGGTCAGGTCGCCGCCGCCTCCTGGGACTCGGTGATCTTCGACCTGCCGGGCCGCGAGTCGCTGCAACGGATCCCGACGCTGGACCCGCTGCGGGGGACAAAAGCGCACGTCGGAGCACTTTTGGATCAGTGCGACACCGCGAGTGACCTGGTTCGCACCATTACTGGGGGCGCCGCCGGGTAGGGTCGCCATATAGATGTCACAGTGAGGGTCGGTTGGGCGGCTCTCCTGGGCGGTTCTAGGAGGTGTGTGCCATGGCGAAAGACGGCGGACAGCAGCACAAGCAGCCGAAGCGCTCGTCGACCGAGGAAGAGGTCACCGAGGTCAAGTCGACCGAGGACGTGGCCGAGCGCAAGGAACGGCTCGACGACGACGTGGACTCGATCCTCGACGAGATCGACGAGGTGCTGGAGGAGAACGCGGAAGAGTTCGTCCGCGGCTTCGTGCAAAAGGGTGGGGAGTGAACCGCTAGATGACATTCGATGCCTCCGGCCGGTTGCCGGAAGCCTTCCTGACCCCAGGTGGCTCGTCGTTCATGGACTTCCTGGCCGGGCACGCGCCCGACCTGTTGCCGGGACGACGCAACCTGGGGGCGGGTGACCTGTCCAAGGACGTCCCGCACGGCACCACGATCGTCGCCGCCACCTTCACCGGCGGCGTCGTGATGGCCGGCGACCGGCGCGCGACGATGGGCAACATCATCGCCCAGCGGGACATGGAGAAGGTGTTCCCCGCCGACGAGTACTCCTGCGTCGGGATCGCCGGCAGCGCCGGGCTCGCGGTCGAGATGGTGCGCCTGTTCCAGGTGGAGCTGGAACACTACGAGAAGCTCGAGGGCACTACGCTGAGCCTCGACGGCAAGGCGAACCGGCTGTCCGCGCTGATCCGGGGCAACCTGGCGATGGCGATGCAGGGCCTGGCCGTGGTGCCGCTGTTCGCGGGTTACGACCATGACATCAAGGGCGGCCGGATCTTCTCCTACGACCCGACCGGCGGGCGGTACGAGGAGACCCACTTCCACAGTGTCGGCTCGGGCTCGGTGTTCGCCCGCGGCGCGCTGAAGAAGCTCTACCGCGAGGACATGTCGGCGACCGAGTGTGTGACGGCGGCGATCCAGTCGCTGGTCGACGCGGCCGACGACGACTCCGCGACCGGTGGGATGGACATGATGCGGCGGATCTTCCCGGTGGTCGGGGTGGTCACCGCCGACGGCTACCAGCGGCTGTCCGCCGACGAGGTCGGCGAGATCGTCGACTCGATCATGACCGCCCGGCACCAGCGTCCCGACGGCCCGGCCGCGTCCCTCACCTGACCACCCATCGACTGATAGAGGACGACACCCTAGATGAGTACGCCGTTCTACGTCTCGCCCGAACAGTTGATGCGGGACCGGGCCGACTTCGCGCGCAAGGGCATCGCCAAGGGCCGCAGCGCGATCGCGCTGCAGTACGCCGACGGCATCCTGTTCGTGGCCGAGAACCGGTCCCCGGCCCTGCACAAGGTGGCCGAGATCTACGACCGGATGGCCTTCGCGGCGGTCGGGCGGTACAACGAGTTCGAGAACCTGCGGATCGCCGGGGTCCGGCTGGCCGACATGCGCGGGTACTCCTACGACCGGCGTGACGTCACCGGCCGGGCGCTGGCCAACGCCTACGCGCAGACCCTCGGCGCGATCTTCTCCTCCGGTGGCGAGAAACCGCTCGAGGTGGAGATCCTGGTCGCCGAGGTCGGTGCCAGCTCGGCCGAGGACCAGATCTACCGGCTCACCTACGACGGCTCGATCGCGGACGTCCGCGGCTACGCCGTGATGGGTGGCCCGGCCGAGCAGGTCGCGGAGTACGTCGGTGAGCACTACTCCGAGGGCATCTCGCTGGCGGGAGCGTTGCGGCTCGCGGTGGACGCGCTCGGTCACGACGGCACCGAGGTACGGCAGCTGGAGCCGGACCAGATCGAGGTCGCCATCCTCGACCGGACCCGCACCCAGATGCGGAAGTTCAAGCGGATCTCCGACGAGACGCTGGCCCGGATCCTGTCCGAGTCCCGCCCGGACACGTCGCCGTCCGACCCGGCCACCCACACCGAGGCGGCCGAGACGGTCAACGGCGGCAACTACGAGAGCGACGCCGCCGACGACGCACCGGTGGCCCCGCCCGCCGAGGACGACGACGCCCCGATCGCCCCGCCAGAAGACCCGGACACCGACCGGCCGCTGTGACAAACCCACCACCGTCCGCCCCGGAACCGTCCGGGGCGGACGCTGGCCGGCGTGAGCTGGAAGAGGAGACCGGCTATACCTGCGACTCGATCGAGGTGGTGGGCTGGACCTGGTCCGGTTCGTCCTCGACCTTCCGGAAGTACGTCGCGATCGCCCGCGGCTGCCGTCCCGACGGCAAGCAGTCGCTCGACGAGTTCGAGGACTGCGTCCCGGTCGAGCTCACCCCCGCCGAGTTCCGCACCGAACTCCGCACCCCCGGCACCATGACCGGCACTGACGCCGCCTACCTCGCCCTCGACCACGCTGGCCTGCTCTAACTCAGTTGCCCACTACCGCCACTGGCAAGAGGATTGCCGGGTGCTGACCACCCACTGGCCGCTGCGCCACCTCCGCCTCACCACCGAGCGCCTCGTACTCCGGCTGCCCACCGAGGACGAGCTCGCGGACCTGGCCGACCTCGCCGCGGCCGGGATCCACGAACCCGGCGAACGCCCGTTCCTCACGCCGTGGACGGATCTGGAGCCGGCCAAGCGGGCGCAGTGGGTGATGCAGGGGCATTGGAGCAGCCTGGGCAGTTGGTCACCTGACGACTGGGGTCTCGACCTGGCCGTCTTCCGCGACGGCGCCCCGATCGGAATGGTCACCCTGGCAGCAAAGCAGTTCGCAGTACTGCGGGAAGTTCGCTCCTCATCCTGGTTCGGCCTGGCCCATCACGGTCAGGGCTACGGGACGGAAGCTCGTACTGCGCTCCTGCACCTCGCGTTCGCGGAGCTCGGGGCGGAGGCGGCCACGTCGGAGGTTTTCCAGGACAACCATGGCTCTCAGGCGGTCTCCCGCAAGCTCGGCTACCAGCCGGACGGGATCTCGCGGGACGTGCTGCACGGCGAGGCCGTGGTCTCGGACCGGTTGCGGCTCACTCGCGCCGACTGGCGATCCCGCGCAGTACGGCACGCAGTACAGGTCGAAGGGCTGGAGCAGTGCCGGAGCTTCTTCGGCGCCGAGTAAACTTCCCGGCGGACCGCGACTGGCGCTGAGGTGGATCACCACCGGGGAACGGTCCGCCGGTGCTGAGCCGGATGGAGCCGCGCGCCTGGGCATACGAGAGATTCGTCGATGCCTGGAGGACTGTGCAGTGACCGCCGAGTTGATGGTTGGGACCGACCTTGCGGCCGAGATGGTGGCCAAGGCGGGGGAGCGGGCTGAGCGGCTCAGGGCTGAGACCGGCGTACAGCCGTGTCTCGCGACGGTGCTGGTGGGCGATGACCCGGCGTCGGCGACGTACGTCCGGATGAAGCAGAACCGCAGCAAGAAGGCCGGGATCGGGTCGCGGAGCGTCGTGCTGCCGGCCGAGACGACCACCGAGGAGCTGGTGGCCGAGCTGCACAAGCTCTCCGGCGATCCTGAGGTGCACGGCATCCTGTTGCAGCATCCGGTGCCCGCGCAGATCGACGAGCGGGCCGCGTTCGAGGCGATCGCGCCGGCCAAGGACGTCGACGGCGTGACCATGCACGGGTTCGCCGCGATGGCGTTCGGCGAGCCCGGCTTCGTCTCCTGTACGCCGGGCGGCATCCTCCGGTTGCTGCAGGCGTACGACGTCCCGCTGGAAGGGGCGCACGCCGTCGTGATCGGCCGCAGCCCGATCCTCGGCAAGCCGGCCGGGATGTTGCTGCTGGCATCGAACGCGACGGTCACCTACACGCACTCGAAGACCCGCGACCTGGCCGCGATCGTCCGGACCGCGGACATCGTGGTCGCGGCGGTCGGCCGGGCGAACTTCCTCCGCGGCGACTGGCTGAAGCCGGGCGCGGTGGTGATCGATGCCGGATACAACGAAGGCAATGTCGGCGACGTCCACTTCGGCGAGGCGGCGCAGGTCGCCGGGCTGATCACGCCGGTGCCGGGCGGGGTCGGGCCGATGACGATCGCGCTCCTGCTGGAGCAGACCGTCGACGCCGCCGAGGCCCAGACCAGACCCTGAGGTCCACGCCCGGCGCTGACGCCCTGACCGGGTGGCTGAGGCAACCAGAGCGGCGCCGCGCGACGCAGCCACCCGGGGCGGCGCGCGGAGCAGTATCCGAGACGGTGGAGCACGGGCCGGGGCTTCTGTCCTAGGGTTGACAGTACTGAGCACCACCGATCTAGGAGGCAAACGCTGTGGCGGTACGGGCGATCCGCGGTGCCACCCAGCTCGAGGTGGACGAGCGCGAGCATCTGCTCGAGCGGTCCGCCGAGCTGGTACGGGCCGTGCTGGAGGCCAACGACCTGGAGTCGGAGGACCTGATCAGCATCCTGTTCACCGTCACGCCGGACCTGCACTCGGAGTTCCCCGCGGTGGCCGGCCGGCAGATCGGGCTCACCGACGTCCCGCTGATGTGCATGCAGGAGATCGACGTACCGCACGCGCTGCCGCGGGTGGTCCGGATGATGGTGCACGCCGAGTCGGCGCGCTCGCGGGAGAAGATCCAGCACATCTACCTGCACGGTGCCGTCAGCCTGCGCCCCGACCTGACCGGCGCCCAGTGACCGAGCTGCGGGGACCCGTCCGGATCGTCGGAACCGGCCTGATCGGTACGTCGATCGGCCTGGCGCTCGGCCGGCTCGGTGTGGTGGTGGAGCTGGTCGACGCCGATCCCGACAACGCGTTGATGGCCGAGCGGATCGGGGCCGGCTCGCGCCTGGTCCAGATCGAGCCGCAACTCGTCGTTGTCGCAGTACCGCCCGATCACGTCGGCCGAGTCGTCGTCGAGCAGCTCCAGCAGACCGACGCGATCGTCACCGACGCCGCCAGCGTGAAGTCGAAGCCGCTCCTCGACGCCCGCGCGCTGGTCGACACCCCCGAGGAACTGTCCCGGTACGTCGGCAGCCACCCGATGGCCGGATCCGAGCGGAACGGCCCGCTGGCCGGCCGCGCGGACCTGTTCGAGGGCGCGACCTGGGCGATCACCCCGCACGAGACCAGCGATCCCGACGCGGTCGAGCTGGTACGCCGGCTCGCCGAGGCGGCGGGAGCCCGGACGGTTGAGCTCACCGTTGCCGACCACGACCTAGCGGTGGCCCGGGTCTCGCACCTGCCTCACCTGATGTCGTCCCTGGCCGCCGGCACTCTGGGCGACGCGCCCGCCGCTCACCTCGAGCTGTCCGGCCAAGGCGTTCGCGACGTCACTCGGATCGCGGCCGGCGATCCGGGCCTGTGGACCCAGATCGTCTCGGCCAACTCACCCGCGCTGAGCGGCCTGCTGGAGCAGATCCGGGACGAGCTGGACCGGCTGCTGATTGCCCTGGGCAAGGAAGAGGCGACCGACGAGGTGACCGCGGTACTGAACCGCGGCGTCTCCGGCGCGATCCGGGTCCCGGGCAAGCACGGTACGCCGCACATCGACCTCGTTCCGGTGCTCGTCACCATCCCCGACCGGCCCGGCCAGCTGGCCCGGCTGTTCGCGGACGCGGCCGAATCCGGCGCCAACGTCGAGGACCTGCGGATCGACCACAACCCCGGCCGCCCGGTCGGTGAGGTCGAGTTGTCGGTCAAACCGGCGTCGGTGGATCAGCTGGTCCGGGTACTGACCGAGCGGGGCTGGTCCGTCCACCGGTAATCTTCGGGCCATGATCATCGCTGTCGACGGCCCTAGCGGGTCCGGTAAGTCGAGCACGGCCCGCGGAGTCGCCAGCCGGCTCGGTCTGCAGTACCTGGACACCGGCGCGATGTACCGGGCCGTGACCTGGTCCGCGCTGGAGCACGGACTGGACCTGGACGACCTCGCCGCGGTCGCCGACCGGGCCCGCGCGGTCCAGCTGTCGATCAGCACCGATCCACAGCGGGCGCAGTTCGCCGCCGACGGCGTGGACGTGACGGAGGCGATCCGCGATCCGCGGATCAGCGCTAGTGTCAGCAAGATCGCCACCAACCTCGAAGTCCGGGCCGAGCTGATTCGCCGCCAGCGCGAGCTGATCGACGCCTCCCAGCCGACCGGTGGCGCGGTCGTCGAGGGCCGCGACATCGCCACCGTGGTCGCGCCGCAGGCGGAGCTGAAGGTGCTGCTCACCGCCGACCAGGACGCCCGGATGGCCCGCCGCCAGGCGGAGCTGGCCGAGGGATCGGTGACCGCTGAGCAGTTGCGTGACCAGATCGTCCGGCGAGACGCTGACGACTCCACCGTGTCGCAGTTCCAGGTGGCCTCGGACGGCGCGGTGGAAATCGATTCGACCCATCTGACGTTGGATGAGGTAATCGATGTCATCTGCCGACTCGCCAAGGAGGCTGAGGCCGTGCCACGCGACCAGGAGTCATGACTGCCGACGAGTTGACCGGGCGGGCCGAACTACCCCGCACCGATGATCTGCCCGCCGTGCCCCATCGGCTCGGCCGGGTACTGCGTGCTGTGGTCGGACCGTACCTGCGCGGCAAGTACGACCTGACCATCCACCACGAAGAGCGCTTTCCGCGGAGTGGGCCGCTGCTGATCGCCCCCAACCACCTCGGGTTGCTGGACGGGCCGTTGCTTGGCGCCGTCGCGCCCCGGATGACGCACCAACTGGGCAAACTCGAGGCGTTCGTCGGGCTGCAGGGCTTCATGCTGCACCAGGCGGGCCAGATCGCGATCGACCGTTCGCAGTACGACATCCGGGCGATCCGCCGGGCGATCCAGGTACTACGGGACGGCCGCGCGCTGACGATCTATCCCGAGGGGACCCGCGGTCCGGGCGACTTCCGTAAGGTCCGCACCGGAATCGCCTACCTGGCGATGGTCACCGGGGCGCCGATCCTGCCCGTCGCGCTGCTCGGGACCCGCCTGCCAGGCGGCGACATCGAGCGCTTTCCGCCCCGGGGCAGCCGCGTCGACGTGGTCTACGGCGAGACCTTCACGGTGGACCGCGTCTCGTTTCCCAGGCGGCAGGTCGACGTCCGCGCGGTTGCCGACCAGATCGGCGAGGTGTTGCGGGCTCATGTGCAGGCGGCCGTCGACGCCACCGGCCACCCGCTCCCCGGCGTACCGAACCAGAAGGATCCTGATGGGTGACCGACTGCCTGATCGTCATCAGGCAGTCGGTTTTCGCTAGTCGGTGCGGGTCAGCCGCTCACGCCGACGATGCGGTAGACGGCGGCGATGTGGCTCCGCCAGTAGGCCGACTCGGCGTGCTCGCCGATCGGCACGCCGGCGGTGTGGCCGTCGAAGACCTTGCCGGCGCCCACCCAGAAGGCGACGTGGTCGGCGGAGCGTGGGTAGTCCGGCCAGTCGTAGAAGACCAGGTCACCCGGCTGGCGTTCCGAGACCGGGACAGCGATCGCGTCGTACCGGGTTCGTTTGTTGTCGCCTGCCCACTGGCGGAACTTGAGCATCTCCGACTCGGCCGTCCGAATCCCGAGGGTGTCCTCGAAGTCCGGGAAGATCTCGGGACCCTGGCCGCGGTTCATGTTCTCGTAGGCGTACAGGACCAGGCCGGAGCAGTCGAACCGGTCCGGCCCTTCGGCCCCCAGCCCATAGGGGTCTCCGGCCTGGAACTCGGCGACCCGGCGGGCGAGCTGGCTGTAGTTCCAGATCCGCTTCGTCACCGTGCACGACGCGCCTTCCGCGTCGGTTCCGTTCTTCACCGTGACCAGCAGGTTGTGGACGAGCTCGATGGCCGACGGGTCCCAGGTGAAGTCGCCGCTGACGGATTCCTCTCCGGCCGGCACCTTGACCCAGCCGCTGCCGTGGTTCTGCTGCGGCTGGGTGTTGTTGTCCGCCGTGAACAGGATCTTCGGCGTCTTGCTGTCGGCGCCGTCGGTGTTGTTGAGGGTGAACCGGACAGACAGCTTCCGGGCGTGCCAGAAGCGAACCGAGACGAAAGCCTGGGCACCGTCACACTCGACCGGCACGCCGGTGATCGTCATGTCCGGGTCAGCGGCGACGGCAGTGCTGGTCGTGATGACGGCGAGGCCACCGAGGAGCGATGCGGTGCAGAGTACGAGTGCGACTGCGCGGGCGATTGTTGGGCGAATCATGTCCCTCTCCGTCTGCGGTTGCGCCCCGGGGTCCGGGGGATGCGCTCACGCTAAGTACTGGACCCGACACCCTGCTGCCCGTACGCCGCCCGTACCTCGGACGCACTCTGGTCAGGCGGCGATACTGAGGTGTCTCCGCCCCGCGGCAGCCGGGTCGACGGGTAAATGGCGAGACCTTCGCGGTGGACCGCGTATCCTTTCCTCGGAGGCATGTCGACGTACGCGCGGTTGCCGACCAGATCGGCGACGTGTTGCGGGCCCATGTGCAGGCGGCCGTCGAAGCCACGGCCACCCGCTCCCGGGCGCGCCAGACCCGAAGGATTCTGATGAGTGACCTGCCCACCGGCTACGAGATCGACGCGGAGCCGACCCACGAACGCGAAGACACCGGTCCGCTGCCGGTGGTGGCGATCGTCGGCCGGCCCAACGTCGGCAAGTCCACGCTGGTGAACCGGATCATCGGCCGCCGCGAGGCTGTGGTCGAGGACACTCCGGGCGTCACCCGCGACCGCGTCTCGTACGACGCCAACTGGGCCGGCCGCGGCTTCACCCTGGTCGACACCGGCGGCTGGGACCCTGACGCAGTCGGTATGGCCGCGTTGGTGGCGGCGCAGGCCGAGGTCGCGATCCACGCCGCCGACGCGGTGCTGTTCGTGGTTGACGCGACGGTCGGCATCACCGACTCCGACGAGGCCGTCGTCCGGGTCCTGCGCAAGGCGGGCAAGCCCGTCGTACTGGCTGCCAACAAGGTCGACGACCAGCGGGTCGAGGCCGAGGCGATGAACCTGTGGAGCCTGGGCATCGGGGAGCCGTTCCCGATCTCGGCGATGCACGGCCGGGGTACCGGCGACATGCTGGACGCCGTCCTGGCCGCGTTGCCGGAGGCGCCCGCCGAGCGGGACGCCGAGGTCGGCGGACCGCGCCGGGTCGCGATCGTCGGCAAGCCGAACGTGGGCAAGTCCTCGCTGCTGAACAAGGTGGCCAAGGAAGACCGCGTGGTGGTCAGCGAGATCTCCGGGACCACGGTCGACCCGGTCGACGAGGAGATCGTGCTCGGCGGCAAGCAGTGGCGCTTCATCGACACCGCCGGCATCCGGCGCAAGGTGAAGAACGTCCAGGGCCACGAGTACTACGCCAGCCTGCGGACCAACAGCGCGATCGAACGCGCCGAGGTGGTCGTGGTGGTGGTCGACGCGTCCGAGCCGATGACCGAGCAGGACCTGCGGATCATGAACACGGTCGAAGAGGCCGGCAAGGCCCTCGTCATCGCCTACAACAAGTGGGACCTGGTCGACGAGGACCGGCGGTACTACCTGGAGCGCGAGATCGACCGCGACCTGGTCCAGTTCCGCTGGGCGCCGCGGGTCAACATCAGCGCGATGACCGGCCGCCACATGGAGAAGCTGGTCCCGGCCATCGAGGCAGCCCTCGAAGGCTGGCAGACCCGTGTCCCGACCGGCCAGCTGAACGCGTTCCTGGGTCGTCTGGTCGCCGCCCACCCGCATCCGGTGCGCAGCGGCAAGCAGCCGAAGATCCTGTTCGGCACCCAGGCGACGACCATGCCGCCGACCTTCGCCATCTTCACCTCGGGCGCCTTCGAGGCCTCCTACCAGCGCTTCATCGAACGCCGCCTCCGCGAAGACTTCGGCTTCGTCGGCAGCCCCGTCCACGTCCAGATCCGCCCCCGAGTCAAAAAGCCAAAACGCTAGCCCCCCTTGGTCAAACCACCCCCAGGAATGGGGTAAGGTTTACCCCGGTCGCCCTCCCGAGGACGACCATTCGGGCTGTGGCCTAGCCTGGTAAGGCGCTTGTCTGGGGGACAAGAGATCCCGAGTTCAAATCTCGGCAGCCCGACCGAAAAGAGGGGCACCGACACTGTCGGTGCCCCTCTTTACTGTTGTGCCATGAACACGGTCGGTGACAGGCGCAGCTGGAACGACGCACAGTTGCGCGAGGCAATAGAAGCCAGCCGCTCATGGCGCGGGGTGGCCCGTGCGCTGGGGCTGAAGGGCACCTCGGCGAGTGTGCTCAGGACCATCAAGCGGCACGCGAGCAGGCTCGAACTCGACGTCTCGCACTTCACCGGGCAGCGTCGCTGGTCCGATCGCCAGCTCCGCGAGGCCGTCCTGGGTTCTACCTGCTGGGCCGACGTGATGGCGAGTCTCGGGGTGTCCGACAACGGCCCGGACCGGGTTCGGGTCAAGGGGCATTCGGCCAGACTCGGCCTGGATTGCACGCATCTGAAGGCGCCGCATCTCCAGCCAGAGCCTGATGAGGTGTTCGGCGAGCCGGTGCGCGAGGAACTGTTGCGGACGGCAGCACCAGCCGTCGCGATGGCCTGGTTCGCATTGCGCGGTTGTCCGGCAGCGTTGCCGGTCGAGCCGCAGGCGTACGACCTGCTGGTGACGATGGCCAGGGGTATCCAGCGGGTGCAGGTGAAGACCTGCGTGCGCCGCAACGGCAAAGGGCGCTGGGCGGTCGGCATCGGGCGGCGGCCGTATGTGCTCGACAAGACCGCGGGCAAGATGCCGTACGACCCGGACAGCCTCGACTTGTTCTTCATCCTGCTCGGCGACGGCAGCATCTACCTGATTCCCAGTTCGATCCTGGCCGGCCGCGTGCAGATCGATGCCGAAACCTACACGCCGTACCGGGTGGGAGATGCGTCGAGTTTGCTGGGTTAGGGGTGGGCGGGGCCGCCGCGGAGGGGGTGGTTGGTGGTGGCTCGGTGTTCGTTGTCTCGGAGGCGGGGTTCGTAGTGGGTGAAGAAGATCTTGCCGACCAGGTCGCGGCGGCTGCGGACGCCGGTTTTGTCGAAGATGCTCTTGAGGTGTTGCTGCACGGTGTTGGCCGAGACGTGGAGGCGGTCGGCGATCTCGGTGGTGGAGTTGCCCTGGAGGACGAGGCGGGTGACCTCCTGTTCCCGGTCGGTCAGCCCGTACGCCGCCATCAGGAGCGGAGCGATGCGACCCGGGTGGGCCGGTTCGACGATGACCGCGACGCGGCGGGAGGTCGACGAGACCAGCGAGGTGCCGTGCAGGACGATCCAGCGACCGGAGCGCGACATCACCCTCGAGACGGCGACGTCGCCGGCGTCCGGGAACCTCGCAGTACGCAAGGCGCGGCCGGCTACCGCGAGGACTGAAGACGGCAGGCGCCCCGCAGCCAGGTCGCCGTCCGGCAACTCGGCGAGCCAGCGCTCGACACCAGGTGTCGCGGACTCGATCTCCCAGTCCGCGGTGACCACGATCAGCCCGGGTGCGTCGGAGCCTTCGGGATCCGTGGCCTCGCCGAGAAGCAGGGAGCTCCGGGCGCCCGCCGCGAGCACCGGGCTGAGCTCCCGCACGAAGGCGAGGTCCTCGTCGTCGAACAGCGGCTGACCCTGTTCGCGGTACAGGCCGAGCGCGCCCCAGACCTTGCCGCTCTTGGTGCGCAGGCAGGCGATCAGCTCCTGGTCAGCGCCGAGTTCCATGTTCTGGTGCCATCGCGGGCTGCTGGCCGGGTTCCCATCCGTCGCCTCGTGCAGTGTCGAGATGCCCCGCGCGGATCGCGCCACATCCGCCAGTTGGTTGACGTCCTGCTCGTAGTACTCCTGGGCGAGCCACTCGGGTGGCAGCTCTGGCATGTCGTCGTTGAAGTGGCTGGTCACCAGCAACGAGGCGGGGTCGAGCGTGTACCAGCAGGGCGCAACGTAGTACGGGATCGCAGGGCGGAGCGCCTCGGTCACCTCTCGCCAGAGAGTCACCAGATCGAGGCTTTGTCGCGTCAGCGCGGAGATCTTCTCGCCGGCCCGCTGTTTCGCGTACCCGCTCACCTCCCCACCGTACGGCGGTTCGGCCTCGACCGCGCATACCAGATTTCTGGAATGGGCTGCGGCGGGTCCCGGTCGTAGCTTCAGCTGTAGTGCAGCGACAACCAGGGGAGCAGACATGAACGCGCAGATCACGGGGCCGCGAGTGCTGGGCCCGAACGACGGCTTGGCCCTCACGGACGCAGAAGGTCGTGTCGACCGATTCCTGATCGACGCCGCGGACTCCGGCGGTGGCTTCTCGCTCGTGGAGCACACGTTGCTACCCAAGACGCTGGCCGCGCCCGTTCACCTGCACACCAGGGAGGACGAGTACAGCTTCGTGCTGGACGGCCGGCTGGGGGTGTTGCTGGGGGATGAAGAGGTGTTCGCGGAGGCCGGAACGCTGGTCTTCAAGCCGCGGAGGCAGTGGCACACGTTCTGGAACGCGGGGGACGGCCCGGTTCGCCTGCTCGAGATCATCTCGCCCGGTGGGCTGGAGCAGCTCTTTCGCCGGCTCGGTGAGCCCGGGGGAGAGTACGACCCCGAGACGCTTCCGGCGCTGGCCGCGGAGTACGGCTGCGAAATCGACTTCGAGGCGACGATGCCGCTCGTCGAGCGCCACCAGTTGACCTTCTAGCTACCAGCCGCGGGCGCGCCACTCGGGCAGGCTCGGGCGCTCGGCGCCGAGGGTGGTGTCGGCACCGTGGCCGGGGTAGACCCAGGTCTCGTCGGGGAGACGGTTGAAGAGTTTGGTCTCGACGTCGTGCAGGAGCGACTCGAAGTTCTTCTTGTTGCCCCGGGTGTTGCCGACGCCGCCGGGGAAGAGGGAGTCGCCGGTGAAGAGGTGCGGCGGGCCGGTCGGGTCGTCGTACAGGAGGGCGATCGAGCCGGGGGTGTGGCCGACTAGCTGGATCACCTCGAGGCTCAGTCCGCCGAACTCGACCCGGTCGCCGTCGCCCACGAGCTCGTCGGTCGGCACCGGGATGCCCTCGGCGTCGTCGCGGCCGGCGACCGTGATCGCGTTCGTCCGGGCGACCACCTCGGCCAGCGCCTGCCAGTGGTCGCCGTGCTGGTGGGTGGTGATGACCCGGCTGATGCCGCCCTCGCCGATCACCTTGAGCAGGGTGTCCGCCTCGTCGGCGGCGTCGATCAGCACCTGCTCGTCGGTGATCCGGCTGCGCAGCAGGTAGGCGTTGTTGTTGCCGGGTCCGACGGCGACCTTGGTGATCATCAGCTTGGCCAGCTCGTGCGTCTGGGCCGGCCCGCCGACGCGGACGTTGCCGTGGTACTCCGTCATGAGCTCTCCCTGTGTCCTGTCATCCGAACGACGGCAGCTCGGGCAGGTCGCTGCCCAGCTCGCGGCCGTCGCTGCGGCCGAGCGCCCAGCTCAGCAGAGCCGCACTGCCGCCAGTGACGATCCTTGCACCGGCAGGTCGCACAGGCGACGACCAGGTGCTGTCCGAGCTCTCCAGTACTACGGGGAGGTCCGAGGGCCACCTAGCGGTCACATAGGTGAGCAGTACGTCGCGCACCCCGGCCGGTACGTCGTCGAACGTGTACCCGAGCCCCAGATCGACATGGTGCACCTCCAGCTCGTTCAGCCGAGCAGGCACCACCTGGTACGCCGTACCGGGGGCCCCGCTCGGCCAGACCACTGGGGCTGTCCAGGCGGCCGCGGGGAGATCCTCGAAGCGCTCCATCAGCCTTGCCTGGGCGGCGGCAATATCCTCGACCTGCTCCCCGAGCGGCCGGGACGCGCCCTCGGCGATATCGGCCACGCGGGCCTCCGTGGACACGTACATCGGCTTGCGGACGCCGGTCAGGGCCCAGTCGCACAAGTTCACCAGGGCGTCGGCATTGCGGGCGAGGTGAGTTAGCACATGGCCCACGGTCCAGCCGGGCAGCAGCGACGGGCGCAGTACTGCGTCGTCCGGCAACTGGGTAAGAGTGTCCAGCAGGCGCCGGCTCGCGGGCGGTAACTCCGCGATCAGGCGGCTCGTTGCCTCCGGTGCGTCCATGGCCGGACTCTATCGAATATGCTTTCGAAAGACGTCCTGCCACGGTCGGGCGACCGGCGTGGAGTTTTTGTCGGTGGGCCTCGTTAGCATGACCGGGCATGTCCCAGGTGCGTCGTCCAGTGCCGCTGAACGACCCCAGAAACCCTCGAGAACGGCTGAGAGTGAGCTTGTGTCTGACCGACTGATCGTGCGTGGAGCGCGTGAGCACAACCTGAAGGACGTCTCGCTCGACCTGCCGCGCGACGCCATGATCGTCTTCACCGGCCTGTCCGGTTCCGGCAAGTCCAGCCTGGCCTTCGACACCATCTTCGCCGAGGGCCAGCGGCGCTACGTGGAGTCGCTGTCCGCGTATGCGCGGCAGTTCCTCGGCCAGATGGACAAACCCGACGTGGACTTCATCGAGGGCCTGTCACCGGCCGTCTCGATCGACCAGAAGTCGACCTCGAAGAACCCGCGCTCGACCGTCGGCACGATCACCGAGGTCTACGACTACCTGCGGCTGCTGTTCGCCCGGGCGGGCCGGCCGCACTGCCCCGAGTGTGGTGAGCCGATCGCGAAGCAGACCCCGCAGCAGATCGTCGACCGGGTGCTGGAGCTGGACGAGGGCATCCGGTTCCAGGTGCTCGCGCCGGTGATCCGCGGCCGCAAGGGGGAGTACCTCGACCTCTTCCGCCAGCTCACCGGCCAGGGCTTCTCCCGGGCCCGGGTGGACGGCGAGACGATCCAGCTGACCGAGCCGCCGAAGCTCGACAAGCAGAAGAAGCACACCATCGACGTGGTGGTCGACCGGCTCGCGGTGAAGGGCTCGGCCAAGCAGCGGCTGACCGACTCGGTCGAGACCGCGCTCGGGCTGTCCGGCGGTATCGTCACGCTGGACTTCGTCGACCTGCCGGAGGACGACCCGGGCCGCGAGCGCCGGTTCTCCGAGAAGCTCGCCTGCCCGAACGACCACCCCCTGGCGATCGACGAGCTGGAGCCCCGCTCGTTCTCGTTCAACTCGCCGTACGGCGCCTGCCCGGTCTGCTCCGGGCTCGGCACCCGGATGGAGGTCGACCCCGAGCTGCTCGTCCCCGACCCGTCGAAGTCACTCGACGAGGGCGCGATCCAGCCATGGGCGGGAGCCAACGTCTCGCAGTACTTCGAGCGGCTGCTCGGCGCGCTGGCCAAGGACCTCGGCATCAAGACCAGTACTCCGTTCGCCGAACTGCCGGCCAAGGCGAAGAAGTCGCTGCTGACCGGTCACGACCAGCAGGTGCACGTCTCGTACAAGAACCGCTACGGCCGCGAGCGCTCGTACTACACCACTTTCGAAGGCGTCATCCCATACGTCGAACGCCGGCACGCGGAGGCGTCCAGCGACACCAGCCGGGACCGGTTCGAGGGCTACATGCGCGAGGTGCCCTGCCTGGCCTGCAACGGCGCCCGGCTGAAGCCGATCTCGCTCGCGGTCACCATGGGCGGCAAGAACATCGCCGAGATCAGCGCGATGTCGATCGACGAGGTACACGAGTTCCTGGCCGGGATGGAGCTGTCACCGCGGGAGAAGCAGATCGCCGAGCGGGTGGTCAAGGAGATCGGCGAGCGGCTGCGGTTCCTGCTCGACGTCGGCCTGGACTACCTGGCGCTGAACCGGCCGGCCGGTTCGCTGTCCGGTGGCGAGGCGCAGCGGATCCGGCTCGCGACCCAGATCGGCTCCGGCCTGGTCGGCGTGCTGTACGTGCTGGACGAGCCGTCGATCGGTCTGCACCAGCGCGACAACCGGCGGCTGATCGACACCCTGGTCCGGCTCAAGGACCTGGGCAACACGCTGATCGTCGTCGAGCACGACGAGGACACCATCGACCACGCCGACTGGGTGGTCGACATCGGCCCGGGCGCGGGCGAGCACGGCGGCCAGGTGGTGGTGTCCGGCACCGTCGAGGACCTGCGCAACCACCCGGACTCGATCACCGGCGCCTACATCTCGGGCCGCCGGGAGATCCCGATCCCCGCGGTACGGCGGCCGCTGACCGAGGGTCGCGAGCTGAAGGTGTTCGGGGCCCGCGAGCACAACCTGAAGGACATCGACGTCTCGATCCCACTCGGGGTCTTCGTCGCGGTCACCGGGGTGTCCGGCTCGGGCAAGTCGACGCTGGTCAACGACATCCTCTACACCTCGCTGGCGCGGCAGATCTACGGCGCCAAGACGATCCCCGGCCGGCACACCAAGATCTCCGGGCTCGAACTGGTCGACAAGGTGATCCACGTCGACCAGTCCCCGATCGGCCGGACACCGCGGTCCAACCCGGCGACGTACACGGGAGTCTGGGACCACGTCCGGAAGTTGTTCGCGGAGACGCCGGAGGCGAAGGTCCGCGGGTACCAGCAGGGCCGGTTCTCGTTCAACGTCAAGGGCGGCCGCTGCGAGGCCTGCTCGGGTGACGGCACGCTGAAGATCGAGATGAACTTCCTGCCCGACGTGTACGTGCCCTGCGAGGTGTGTCACGGCGCCCGGTACAACCGGGAGACGCTCGAGGTGCACTACAAGGGCAAGACGGTCGCGGACATCCTGGACATGCCGATCGAGGAGGCGGCCGAGTTCTTCGCGGCGATCCCGGCGATCGCCCGGCACCTGACCACGCTGAACGAGGTCGGCCTCGGGTACGTCCGGCTCGGTCAGCCGGCCCCGACGCTGTCCGGTGGTGAGGCGCAGCGGGTGAAGCTGGCGTCGGAGCTGCAGAAGCGTTCCACCGGCCGGACCGTGTACGTGCTGGACGAGCCGACCACAGGTCTGCACTTCGAGGACATCCGCAAGCTGCTCGGCGTTCTCGGCAGCCTGGTCGACAAGGGCAACTCGGTACTGGTGATCGAGCACAACCTCGACGTGATCAAGACGGCCGACTGGATCGTCGACCTCGGTCCGGACGGCGGCCGGCGCGGCGGCACGTTGGTTGCCGAGGGCACCCCGGAGGACGTCGCGGCGAACCCGGGCTCGTACACCGGGCAGTTCCTGGCCGAGATTCTCAAAGGCCGGGCAGCAAAACCGAGCGCCAAGCAGGCGCTCGAGAAGACAGCCGTGAAGGCCACTGCTGTGAAGAAGGCGCCGGCGAAGAAGGCTGCTGTCAAGAAAGCCGCTGTGAGGAACGGGACGGCGAAGAAGGCCGCTGCGAAGAAGGCGCCGGCCAAGAAGGCGGTCGCGCGCAAGCGGGCCGGCTGACGGTTCGCGGCACTTTCGCAGTACCGGAAATTCAGGGGCCGTCGGCAACTCAATCGGCGGATTCCGGCGGCGACCTTTCAGTTCTGATCGAAAGGTCGCCGCTGATCGGAGGCGGGAACCTGGTGACCCGTCGGGCCGTCTATCGTTGCGTTCGCGGCGTAACGACTTCGAAGGAGAAATTGTGAGCGGACGTTGGGACATGGGTCAGGACACCCTGAGCCAGTTGGCCAAGAAGACCGGGACGGGAACGCAGGATCTCGGTGGCCTGGTGAAGCAGCTGGTCGCCGCGGCGCAACCGCTGGAAGGCAAGATGAGCGGCGCCGGCAAGGCGATGTTCGACGGCTTCAAGGCCAACGTGGACGGGATCGCGAACGACCTGAACGCCGGGCTCGCGGCGATCAACCAGGGCCAGTCCGGGATGGACGCGGCCTTCCGCACCGGTGACTCCGAGATGGCCGAGACCGCGAAGAAGAACCAGAGCGCGGCGGACTTCAACGCCGCCAAGTTCGGCAAGCGCTGAGAGAGAGACTGACGATGGCAAATCGCAACAGCTACGACACCGCCGCCTCCGGCGAGGTACAGGCCACCATCAACAACCTCTCCGGCCAGATCTCGGCCCTGATCGCGACGCACAAGCAGAACGTGGCCGCGGCCCTGGCGGACGCCTCGGCCAGTGGCGTGACGGAGAACTACCGCGGCGTCGAGGCGAAGTTCAACACGGCAGCCGACCAGACCCTGGCGATCATCCGGTCGCTGAAGGAGACGCTGGCTCAGAACGACTCGACCGCCGCCGCGACGCTGAAGAAGGCCTCGGCCGCTGTCGACGGCATCGGTGGCTGACCGGTAGTACGCGCATCTTCACGGCCGTGGACGGCACCTCCTGATGGGGCCGTCCTGGCCGTTTGTGGCCTGTGCAGGGCCGGAGAACCTGAGGGGTGACAGTGGACTGGGACATCGACATCGCGGGGGCCAGCAAGGTCCTCACCGACACGGTGACCGCGGCGGAGCCGTTCGACGGGTTGGCGACGACGTACGGCACCAACCTCAAAGCGATCATGGAAGGCCTGAACTACAGCATGTTCACGGTCGTCGCGGTGGCTATGGGCGAGTACGCGCAGCATTGGTCGCCGACGCTGGAGGCCGCGGCGAAACAGGTCGGTGCCTCGCTGACCGGCGCCCAGAACGCCCTCAAGGCCTACATGGAGGGGCAGGAAGAGATGGCCCTGACCGCGCAACGCGCCGCGTCGAACGGCGTGATCCCTGACCCGCCTGGGACACCACCCAGGTCGACCGGAAAGAACGTGGCGGTATGACCGAGCAGGTACCGGCGGAAGTGCCGGCCGAGGTCGCTCAGGCGGCGCGTGTGCGGCTGGCCGAGTGGCTGACCGCCGAAGCGCCGACCCCCGAACTGGGCGCGACGCCCGAGGATCTGGCCGACTGGACGGCGCACCAGGCGGAGGAGTACCTGGTGTTCGTTCCGCCCGGGTACGCCAACTTGCTGTTCCTGGTGGCTGATCACGGCATCAGCTCCTTCGCGCCGAGCGAGCAGTCGCTCGAGCAGGCGATGGCGGCGGCCCGGCCGCCGTCGTCGTGACCACGGCCGCGCGCCGGATCTGAAGCAATCGTCGACCCACGTGTGACCGAGGACTGAACTAGATGATCAAACCCGAAGGTATCCCGATCACGGAGCTGACCAAGGTGGTCACCGCTCTCGACAACAACGTGGCAGGGCTGAGCGGCCTCGGGCAGAAGTTCGTCGACGTGGGCAACGGCGTCCACAACACGTTCGGTGGGTTGAACAACGTCTACCACGCGCCCGAACGGGAGCTGCTGGTCAACTCGACGAAGAAGATCCAGACGAACCTCGCCGAGTTCGGTCCCAGCCTGCCGGCGATGTCGCGGCACCTGGAGCACCTGGCCGGCGAGGTGCGTAGCCGGCTGGGCAAGCTGAAGGACATCCGGGACGAGGCCTACGAGTGGCATCGACGCAAGAACGGCAATCCGGACTGGCAGAACGATCAGGACATGATCGACGACAACAACCGGATGTTCCAGGACACCAACCGGATCATGAAGGAGGAGCTCCCTGGGCTCTGCTTCGCCGCGGCCAACGAGATCGTGAAGCTGCACGGCGGCAAGGCCTGGGATCCGAAGACCGGTGTGCGCGAGGGCGAGCAGCCGCCCCCGCCCCCGGACGAGGACGCCGAGCCGGAGGAGCCGGCCTGGGGATCCGAGGAGGAGCGGGACAAGCCGCTCTGGCAGGACATCATCGAGTTCCCGGTGGATTTCGCGGTCGGTGTCCTGACCGTCGTCGGTGAGACCGTCGAGGGCATCCTGACGCTGATCCCGGTGCTCCCGCTGCTCGGCATGATCCCCGGCCTGAAGGACTGGGCGAAGGACACCCTCGGGTACGACATCCCGACCTGGGAGGACGCGGGTAATGCCTGGAAGGGGTTGGGCACGTTCGTCGGACAAGTGCTGACGGTCGGTCCACAGCTCGCCTGGTGGGCCTTCGACAGCATCACCGGGATGGACACCCGGCCCGACTGGGTGAAGGAGTGGGGCGAGACCGGCCTCAACATGGGCGAGCAGATGTTCAAGGGCTTCGTCGCCTGGGACGAGTGGGCGAAGAACCCGGGCAAGGCCCTTGGTATGGCGCTCACCAACATCGTCGCCACCGTGGCGACGGGCGGTAGCGCGGGCGCGGTCAAGACCGCGGCGATGGCCGGTAAGTTCGGCGCCGCGAGCACTGCGGTGTCGAGAGTTGCTGGTGCGGCCTCGAAGTTGCAGGGGATGCGGGCCGGGCTGCACGACCTGGCCCTCGGCGCGACGATGAAGATCCCGAAGGTCGGCGACGTCATCAACGGCCTGGCGAAGATCCCGATCGTCGGCGACACCTTCACGATGCAGAACGTCCCGAAGGTGGACGTCCCGTCGGTCAACACCCCCGGCACCACCCACACCTCGGTCGACACCTCGACCACGTCGGTAGACACCCCGTCGGTGGACAGCCCGACGGTCAGCAACCCAACCGTCAACACCCCGAACACCGGCAACGTCGACGCCCCCAACACCCCGACCACTCCAGTCGCCCACGCCAACCCAGGCACAACGAGCCCGGGTACGACGACGCCGAGCACCAGCACCCCGGGCACGACGACCCCGAGCACGAGCACCCCGGGCACCACCACTCCGGGCACGACCACTCCGGGCACGACCACGCCGGGCACGACCACGCCGGGCACGACCACGCCGGGTACGACCACGCCGGGTACGACGACGCCGGGTACGACGACGCCTGGTACGACGACGCCTGGTACGAACACCCCGGGCACGAGCACACCGGGTAGCACGACGGCGGGCACGAACACGCCTGGCACGACGACCCCGAGCACGGCGACTCCCGGGTCGCACACGGATCCTGGTACGACGACGCCAACCAACCGCGCGCCCGAAACCAGCACCTCACCCACGACGCGGACGCCGGACTCCACCACGTCCCCCACGACGCGGACGCCGGACGCGAACACCCCGAGCACCACCAACACCCCAGACACGTCCCGCACCCCGGACTCGACGACCCGCACGCCGGACTCGACCAACACCCCCGAGCCCAGCCGCACCCCAGAGACCTCCCGCACCCCGGAAACCTCGCGGACCCCGGAGTCGACGAACACGCCGGAGACCTCCCGTACGCCGGAGACCTCGCGCACCCCGGAGACCTCGCGGACTCCGGAGACCACGCGGACCCCGGAGTCGACGAACACTCCCGAGACGAGCCGGACTCCAGAGACTTCGCGGACCCCGGAAACCTCCAGCACACCCGAGACCTCGCGGACCCCCGAGTCGACGAACACGCCGGAGACCTCGCGGACCCCGGAGACCTCGCGGACCCCGGAGACCACGCACACGCCGCAGACGAGCCGTACGCCGGAAACGCAGACTCCGGGAACGACGCGGACGCCGGAGACGACCACGCCTGGCACCCCGAACACGCCGGACCCGGTGACGGCTCGGCACGCGGACCCCGCTGTCACTCCCGTCATGCCGATGCACCCCGGCATGCCCGGCCACACCAACGTGCCCAACACCCCCGGCCACACGAACGTGCCGAACACGCCGGGCCACACGAACGTGCCGAGCACTCCGGGCCACACGAACGTGCCCAACACCCCGAACACGCCGGGCACGCCTAACACCCCGAACACGCCCAACACCCCGAACACCCCGAGCACGCCCAACACCCCGAACACGCCGAACAACAAGCCGGGGCACGACGGCGGGAACGATCCGAAGTACGACAGTCCGCTCGAGCGCCAGAAGGTGGTCGACGAGCTGAAGCCGGAGTACCTCCGGCCCGAACCGAACAAGGACCGCTCGAAGATCGACCCCGACCAGTACATCGAGGCGCACCCGGCGGACCCCCGTCGGGACGACCTGCGCGACTCGGTCGGCGATCCGCCGGAGTCGAACCCGGAGAACTGGGCCGGCAAGGTCAACCCGAACTACGCCGTCAGCCCGCAGTACCGGATGAACTGCGCGGACGGTTCCCGCAAGACCGCGGCGATCCTGAACGGCGAGACGCCGGACCTGTCCGCCGGCCGGAAGCTCGCGAACGGCGAGAACCCCGAGGCCACCCTCGAGTGGATGGACATCGAGGACTTCCCGGCCGAGAACAAGATGGGCCTGCAGGACTGGGACGCCGACCCGGCGGACTTCACCAACGCGGCGTACCAGCGGGTGTTCGACGCGCTGAACGGCCGCCCGCCGGGCACGCACGCGAACATCTTCGTGACCTGGCGATCGAGCATGCCCAACATCCCGGGCGGTGGTCACGTGCTGAACGCGTTCGTCGACCCGTCGGGCCGGGTCAAGTTCCTGGACTCACAGCCGCCGGGCGGCAAGGTCGTCGACGCGTTCCCCGACGGTCACACCGGTTCGCACCCGAAGAACCCGTACGACAACGGCAACGGCACCGGCAACATCACGTCGATCCAGTTCGCCGTCCGCGAGCGCGGCGGCCGCTGGGAAGGCCCGCCGCGCACCCCGAACACCCCGCCGGCGTCGCAGCTGCAGTACATGCGCCAAACCATCCCCCCGATCGCCCCCCGCCCCGGCACCCCCGGCTACAACCCACCGAACACCACCCCCCACGGCACACACACCCCAGACCCCAACACCCCGAACGCCCCAGATCCACGAACGCCAGATCCAAACACCCCCACACCGGACCCGGCCACACCGCAACCCCGCACGCCGGACACAAATGCGCCGGACTCGCGGACGCCGGAGTCCCGTACGCCGGACACGAATGCGCCTGACTCGCGTACCCCGGACTCGCGCAGCCCGGAGTCGCGGACGCCGGACACGAATGCGCCCGAGTCGGGCATGCCGGAGTCGCGGACGCCGGAATCGAACACCCCGGACAAGAGCACCCCGGAGGCTGGGCGGGCTGATCAGTACGGGGCGGGGACTCCTGGCCGGCGGGATCTTGGGCGGTACAACGGGTCGGAGCTTGCTGACCCGAACTTCCGGGCGTCGGCGCAGGACCTGGCGCGGTTGCGCGACAGCATGAAATCGATCGACCCGGGCAAGATCGCCGAGCACCGGCGACGCGGGCGGGAGCAACTGCCGGGCACCATCGACGACCTGTCGGACGTCGAGCTCACCGCCATGGAGCGGATGCTGGGCACCGACCACCAGGACATCAACAACGCCTACCGCGCCGGCGACCCGAACGTCGAGAACAACCCGCTGGTCCGGGTCGCCACCTCGGCGATGCGGAAGCTGCCTGACTTCCAGGGCAAGATCGACCGGGGTATCGCGTTCGACACCCCGGAGCAGCTGCAGGCGTTCCTGAACCGCTACCAGCCGGGTCAGAGCCCGACGGAGAACGCGTTCACCCACTCGGACAAGGACCCGGACGGCGCGAAGATCTTCAGCGGCGGCCAGTACTCCGCGGGCCGGGTCGTGCTGCACATCGACGCCCGGCACGGCAAGGACATGTCGTTCCTGCGGGACAAGTACGTCGGCGTCGACGAGGTCATCCACCCGCCGCACACCACGTTCTACCCGACGTCGAAGCCGGTGTACGACGCGGAGACCAACACCTGGCACGTACACGTCCGCGACCACAGCGGCCCGGTAGACGTACCGGAGGGAGACGCGTCGCCGGTCACGGTCGAGCCCGACACCAGGCGCAACTACTGGGCAGAGCACGCAGATGCCCAGTACCAAACCCCGCAACAGCCCGGCCAATTCGGCCCGACCGGCAACCAGCCGGGCCAGTTCGGCCCGACTGGTCAGCAGCCCAGCTACAACCCGGCGCAGCAGCCTGCGCAGTTCGGCCCGACGGGTCAGCAACCCGGCTACAACCCGGCCCAACAGCCTGGACAGTTTGGGCCGACGGGCCAGCAGCCCGGCTACAACCCGTCGCAGCCGCAATATGGGCCGCCGCAGAACCAGCCCGGCTATAACCCAGGCCAGCCGTCGCAGCCGCAGTACGGCCCGCCACCACACCAGCCTGGTCAGCGGCAGCCCGGGCAGTTCGGCCCGACGGGCCAGGAGCCGGGGTATCACCCGGGTCAGCAGTCGCAGCCGCAGTACGGGCCACCGCAGAACCAACCCGGCCACCACCCGACCCAGCAGCAGTCCGGGTATCACCCGAGCCAGCAGCAACCTGGTTACCACCCGGGGCAGCAGCAGCCTGGGCAGTTCGGGCCGACTGGTCAGCAGCCCGGATATCACCCGGGTCAGCAGCCCGACGGCCAGTTCGGGCCGACCGGGCAGCAGCCCGGTCACCACCCGAGCCAGCAGCCGCAGCACCCGGGACAGCAGCCGCAGTACGGGCCGGGGCAGCAGCAGCCGGGGTATCACCCTGGGCAGCAGCCGGGACCGCAGTCGCAGTACGGGCCGCCGCAGAACCACCCAGGGCAGCAGCCGTTTGGGCCCGGGCATCGGCAGGGGGAGCAGCCGGGGTATCAGAACCAGCAGCCTGGGCATCCGGGACAGCCGGAGGCGCCGTATCGGCAGCCTGGGCAGCCCTACCCGGGGCAGCACCCGCACCAGCCGGGTCAGCCGAACCAGCCTGGGCGGTATCCGGAGCAGCAGTCGCAGTACGGGCCGGCGCAGCAGCAGCATGGGTATCACCCTGGGCAGCAGTCGCATCCGGGGCAGCAGCCGTTTGCGCCTGGGCATCGGCAGGGGGAGCAGCCGGGGTATCAGAACCAGCAGCCTGGGCATCCGGGACAGCCGGAGGCGCCGTACCGCCAGCCGGAGCAGCACTACCCAGGGCGGCAGCCGCATCCTCACCAGCCGCACCCGCACCAGCCGGGTCAGCCGAACCAGCCGTACCGCCAGCCGGAGCAGCAGTCGCAGTACGGGCCGGGACGTCAAGACCCGTATGCGCCTTTGCATCAGCCGGATCCGTACGGACCGCCGCACCAGCCGGGTCAGTACGCACCGAACCAGCCCGATCAGTACCCACCGCACCAGTACCCGCCACACCAGCCTGGGCAGCACTACCCGCCTAACCAGCCTGGACAGCAGTACCCGCCACACCAGCCTGGGCAGCACTACCCGCCTAATCAGCCGGGGCAGGCGGATCCGTATGTGCCTCCGCGTCCGCACGACCCGTACGGTCAGCCGCAGCAGCCCGGGCACTACCAGCCTCAGCAACCGTTCGGGCAGCCGCAGCGGCCGGCGTACAACCCGCAGGAGTTCGGACCGAGCGCGCGGAACACGCCGGAGCAGCCATCGCATGGCCAACCTGACCCGTACGGTTCGGCCGATCCGTACGGTTCGGCGGATCGTCAATCGGAGCCGCCGCGTCAGCCCGACGGCCAGGGCCCGCCGCAGCCGCACAATGAGCAACCGACCGGGGGCTCGCCCGCGCGACGCGACAACTCGGAGTTCCCCGTCCGGCAGCCGGCAAAGGGTGAGTTCGTCGAGCCGGACACGTCAACGGCGGAGAAGGCTTATCAGAACATCCGGAACCGGACCGATGACGTTCCGAAGGTGGCCGCGTCGCTCGACCTCGACCCGGGTGTGGTCGACGTGGCGAAGCGGAACCTCTTCGTGAACAAACATGATGTCGCGGTCGGCGGAGGCGATATCGTGCACGGGTACTTCACGGCTGACGACTACATCGCCGGCCTGTGGAAGTCGGCGATCGCTGGAAAGCTGCAGAGTCCGAACGAGTTCAACGAGTTGCGGTCCGTGATCGCGCACGAGTACGTAGAGGCCAAGCTGATGGAGGCCGGTGTTCCGTACAACTATGCCGATCCGAGGCTGTGGGACGACGTGGACGGCTACGGCGACACCACCGAACACGTCGGTGCGCACACCGCGGCGCCACGCGCGCTGCAGGCCACCAGTAACCTCGAGCTCCTGCTGGAGCACTGGAAGAGCCACGGACTGACGCCGCCTCCTGGAGGAGTCGCGCCCGATCTGTCCAATCTGGACGACATCGTCCGGCGAGCAATCGAAGGGATGGGATGGTGACCGACACAGTCGCGGCAGAGCGGATGGTCGACCGCCTCGTCGCGGTGGAATGGGACGAAGCCGCGGCGCGCGCGCATCGGCGTTCCCGTGGCCGGCTGGCGCGCGAGTTCCTCCGCCGTACTGCGCAGTGGGCGCTGGCCGTCGGCGCGGAGGAGGGCTGGCCGTTCAGCGACCTGGCGGGTGCTCTGGATCCGGAGCTCGTCGTCGACCCGGCGTTGCTGGCGAAGCTCGAGATCGACGCGACGACCGTGGGACTGTTCCCCGTCCGGCCGGCGCATGCCGCGGTGATCGTTCGGTGGGCGGCGCTCGGCGACCTGCCGCGCCAACGGTTCCCGGAGCTGGACGATCCGTACGAGCCACTGCTCAGCCTGCTCGGCCGCGGCGGCGGCTATTCGGTGTCGAAGGGGTTCATCGAGCTCGGCTCCGGATCGTTCCCGATTCGCTCGCTGGCCGACCGGGCCGCGCTGGAACCGCTGCCGATCGACGAGGCAACGCTGGACATGGCGGACCGGGAGAGCTGAGCGCGGATGTCGGGGAACTACGGTACGCAGGTCATCGAGTCCGTCGCGGTACGGCGACGACGGCTACGGGAAGCCTGGTTGTTCGGGGCCGAGCGGGCCAGGAACACGCTGAACGAGCAGACCGGCAAGGTGCTCGCGAGTGTGATGATCGGTGCGGTCGCGTGCGCGGGCTGTGCCGGAGTGTCGTACTTCAAGTCGGCGCAGGCGAAGGAGAAGCAGAACCAGCAGCCCACGCCGACCGCGACCACCTCCGGCCCGGTCAGCCCGTCACCCTCCAAGTAGTCAGCACCCCTCCAAGTAGTCAGCACCCGCCAAGCAGTCAGCGGCCGAAGAAAGTAGTCAGCGGCCGAAGAGATGCCGCAGCCAGGTACGACGGGGCTGCGGCTTCAGCGCGGCGGGCAGGACGGCACCCGGCGGAGTCGCCAGCGTGATCGGTACCTGCGCCATCTGGTCGCCCTGCAGCCAGTAGAGGTCGGGGGAGCACTGGTCCGGAGCGCCGCGGTAGCTGTCGGTGACCCAGCGGGCCAGCGCGTCGGCCTGTGCCTGGCCGGCATCGGCGGGGCAGTAGCCGACCGCACTCAACCGCGGTACGCCGACCAGCACGCCGGCGCCCAAAGATGCCTGGGGCAACAAGTTGTCCCGGTCGACGATCGCCATCGAGACCAGCGGATCACCGTCGCGGCTGAGCACCGAGATTCCGCCGTCCTGGCGCGGTTTCAGGCCCGCGATCTCCGCCAGGCTGAGCTGGACCGGCGACGGTACGCCGGGGTCGCCGAGTCCCAGCATCGACCGCCGGACGACGGTCAGCCGGCGCAACTCGCTGCCGGTCCGGATGAACACGACCACCTCGAAGTGCTCCCCGAACGGCACCAACGCGTCGGCGACCGGCCCCGCGGTGCGTGCCGACCAGCCGCGCTGCACCAGCAACGCCCGCTGGCGTTCCGCGATATCGCCGTACCGGTGCTCCTCGGTGGCCAGTTCGCCCTCGGCGACGACGGCCCGCAGCCAGGCTTCGATCTGCTCCGGCCAGCGGGCCTGTGGTAGCTGAAGGCAACGATCGACGACCTCGGTGACGCTGACCACGGCCGACATCCGCAGCCCGCCGCGGCCCCAGTCGACCTCGACCGTGCGACGCTCGCTGTCGACGACGCAGCCCGGTAACCAGAGCGGCGCGAGGTCCGCAATCATTTCCATCACAGTGGAATCGTCCGTACCCGTCATCTCGTGACCTCACCCCACCACTAGAGTGTCTCGCGCGTCCGTCGCTCAGAAACAGCAAAGTCCCCGCGCACCCGCGGGCTGGTCCAGCGGAGGAAAACCTTAGTGGCAAGCCGGATCGTGCACCGCCCGGCGCGGCGCACATCTGCCCCCGTTGTCCCCCAGCAGCGCGTGATCGAACCCGCGCCCTCCCTCGGCGGAGGTGGCGGTGGTGGGGGCGGTGGCGCGATGCAGATGCTGCTGCCGATGGTGGGCAGCCTCGGCTCGGTCGCGATGATGACGATGGGCCGGTCCGGCCCGATGGTGATGGTCGGCGTCGGGATGCTGGGGCTGACCCTGGTCGGCTCCGTCGCCGCCATGCTCTCGTCCCGGGGCCGGGGCGGCAAAGACCGCAAGAACCAGCGCCGCCGGTACCTCGACTATCTCGAGCGAATGCGGGACGACTTCTCCGTCCAGGAGCGCAAGGCCCGGTCGCAGGCGCTGGAGTTGAACCCGCCGCCGGATGCGCTGCTGGACTGCGTGGCCGACGTGTCCCGGCTGTGGGAGCGCCGTCGTACCGACAGTGACTTCCTGCAACCGCGTTGTGGCAGTGGCCGCGTGCCCGCGGTTCCCGCGATGGTCGGTCAGGGCGGTTCCGCGATGGATCCGCCGGACCAGTTCATGATGGCCGAGGCGAACAGCCTGGTCCGGCGCTTCATGCTGAACCCGGACATGCCGCTGACCGTGCCGCTGGACCACGTCGGCAACGTCAGCATCATCGGCGACCGTGAGGGCGTCGTCCGGGTGGCCCGCTCGCTGCTCGCGCAGACGGCGGTCTTCCACGCGCCGGAGGACGTGAAGATGGCCGCGTGCTTCCCGCGGGCCACGATGCGGGACTGGCAGTGGATGAACTGGCTGCCGCACATCCAGGACCCGGAGCGCCGGCAGGGCCCGATGCCGTTCCGCCGGATCGCCGAGACCCCGGCCGCGCTGGGCCGGCTGCTGTCGGACGATCTGAGCGAGCGGGTCCAGTGGGCCACCGAGTCGCGTCGCGGGTCGGTCAACTTCGAGGACCGCAAGCGGCTGACCAAGCGGCTGCTGGTCCTGCACGACACGTACGGCGACGTCGCCGCCGAGGTCCGCCCGCAGGCCGACGACTCCCTCCTGCCCGGCGAGCTCGGCGTCACCGTGCTGCACCTGGTCGCCGACCGCGTCCAGGAGCCGAGCTCGGTGACGATCCGGATCATCGTGTACGGCGACGAGGTCCGGATCGAGGACCTGCGCGGGCCGTACCCGATGGTCGCCAGCGGCCAGGTCGACCGGATGGAAGCCGCCGTTGCCGAGGGGATCGCCCGCGAGCTCGCCCCCCTGCGGCTGTCCGCGGAGTCGCTGGACGAGGACGCGCAGCGCGACAACGTCGACTTCATGGGCCTGATCGGCATCAGCGACGTGGCCCGGCTGGACTTCAAGCAGCTGTGGCGGCCGCGTCCGGATCGCGCGTTCCTGCGGGTCCCGCTCGGCATCGACGACCAGGGCGCCGTCGTCCTCGTCGACCTGAAGGAATCGGCCCAGCTCGGGATGGGCCCGCACGGACTCTGTATCGGTGCGACCGGCTCCGGAAAGTCCGAAGTACTGCGAACGATGGTGCTGGCCCTGCTGGCCACGCACAGCCCGGAGGACCTGGCGCTGGTGCTGGTCGACTTCAAGGGTGGCGCCTCGTTCGCACCGTTCGAAGGGGTGCCGCACGTGGCCGGCATCATCACCAACCTGCGCGATGACGCGAGCCTGATCGAGCGCGCGTACAAGAGCCTGGAAGGGGAGGTGCAGCGCCGCCAGGAGGTGCTGAAGGCGGCGGGCAACAAGGCCAACATCACCGACTACCGGCTGGCGCGGGAAGAGAACCCGGACCTGCCGCCGCTACCGCACCTGTTCGTCATCATCGACGAGTTCGGCGAGTTGCTGAACGAACGGCCGGACTTCATCGACCTGTTCCTCTCGATCGGCCGGATCGGCCGGTCGATCGGTGTGCACCTGCTGCTGTCCAGCCAGCGGGTCGAGTCGGGCAAGCTGCGCGGCCTGGAGACCTACCTGTCGTACCGGCTGGGTCTGCGGACGTTCTCCGAGGAGGAGAGCCGGACGGTGCTGGACACCACCGACGCGTTCCACCTGCCGCCGCTGCCCGGATTCGGGTTCCTCAAGGTCGACACGAGCATCTACCAGCGCTTCCGCGCGGCGTACATCTCCGGCCCGTACGTTCCGCCGACGGACGACATCATCGAGGACGAGGGCGCGGAGGTCCGCCCGCAGGCGTTGACGCCGTACCAGCAGTCCGAGGAGGAGCTGGAGGCGCAGAAGCCGGTCGAGGCGAAGGCCACCGAGCGTTCGACGGGACCGACGGTGCTGACCGTGTTCGTCGACCAGGTGTCGAAGGCCGCCGAGTCGGTGCTGAAGATCTGGCTGCCCCCGCTGCCGGCCGCCTGCACGCTGGACGGCCTGGCCGGCCGTGCCGACTTCGTTCCCGATCGCGGTCTCCAGCTGTCGGTGAAGTCGCCGCAGATGAAGCCTCCGGTCGGCGTGATCGATGACCCGAGCAACCAGCGCCAGGAGGTTCTGCGGCTGGACCTGACCCGGGCCGGCGGCCACGTCGCGATCGTCGGCGGTCCGCAGTCCGGCAAGACGACGGCGTTGCGAACGCTGGTCACCTCGCTGGCGCACACCCACACTCCGGCCGAGGTCGCGATCTACGCGCTCGACCTGGCCGGCGGTGGCATGCAGGCGCTGGAGAAGCTGCCGCACGTCGGTGGCGTCGCGCTGCGGACCGACCGGGAGAAGGTCCGGCGGACGGTCGAGGAGATCCGCGGGATGATCGACCACCGCGAGCGGGTGTTCCGCAACCACGCGATCGACACCATGGAGGCGCTCCGCCGGGACCACGCGGCGGGCGCGATCCCGGAGCTGCCGACGGCCGACATCGTGCTGGTGATCGACAACTTCGGTGCGATCCGGACCACCTTCGACGAGCTGGACGAGCCGATCACCGACATCCTGTCGCGCGGCGGCAACTACGGCATCCACGTGGTCACCTCGATGATGCGCTGGAACGACGTCCGGATGCAGAACCAGGCAATGTTCGGCACGATGTACGAGCTGCGCCTGAACGACCCGTCGGACTCCAACATCGACCGGCGCCTGCAGGAGGTTCTGCGCAAGGCCGGTCCGGGCCGGATGCTGGTACCGGGATCCGCCAAGCTGTTCGCGCAGTTCGCGCTGCCGCGGGTGGACGGTGTCGCCTCCGACGAGAACCTGGCCGAGGTGCTCGAGGCGCAGGCCGTGTCCGCGCGGTCGACCTGGCAGGGACCGCGGGCGCCGCAGGTCCGGATTCTGCCGCTCAAGCTGCCGCGGGCCGAGGTGGCCGACGAGATCCGGCAGCCGGCCGTCGTACCGATCGGGGTGGACGAGCGTGCGCTGGCACCGGTGTACCTGGACCTGGCCGGTCGCGACAGCAACCTGGTGGTCTTCGGCGACAGCGGCTCGGGCAAGACGAACATCGTCCGCCTCGTCGTCCAGCAGCTGATCGAGCGGCACAAGTCCGACCAGCTGGTGTTCGCGGTGATGGATCCGCGGCGCGGCCTGCGCGACGTCGTACCGGAGGAGTATGTCGGTGGCTACGCGCCGAACGGCCGGGTTGCCGCCGGGCTGGCCGGGGGAGTGTCGGAGGAGCTGGCGAAGCGGATGCCGGACGACACCGGCGCCATCCCGGAGGCCGGCCAGGGCGGGCCGCGGATCGTGGTGCTGGCCGACGACTACGACCTGCTGACCACGGGTGGGCAGTCACCGATGGACCCGTTCCTGCCCTACATCGCGTCCGGCCGGGACATCAGGCTGCACTTCATCGTGACCCGGCGCGCCTCGGGTGCGTCGCGGCAGATGTACGAGCCGTTCCTGTCCGCGGTCGTCGAGTCCGGGGCGGCCGGCCTGGTGATGTCCGGCGACCGCAACGAGGGACAGCTCTTCACCGGCGCGCGTCCGGGCGACTACCCGCCCGGCCGGGGATTGTTCGTACGACGGGGCGACGGGCCACAGCTCGTCCAGACGGCCCTCGCCGACGCGGCGCGGCAGGCCGGCACGGAGAACAGCGGAGGAACGACATGACCTACGACCTGGTGGCGCTCGTGGACGGGCGTCCGTCGAGCGACGACGTGCTGGCCGGTCTCGGCGCGGCCGGGAAGGAGCTCGGAGTCCGCGCGGTGAGCGGCGGCGCCGTCGTCCAGCTCTGCGACGACGAGAACCTGCCGCTGGTCTCGATCGAGCTTCCGCTGCTCGTGCAGGTGCCGGGGGAGGTCGAGCGGATGCTCGGTACCGCGGCCGGGTCGGTGGAGACGCCGGTCTGGTGGGTCGAGATCCGGGCCTCGGCCCGCGACGGTGCCCGCGAACTCGCCGAGAAGTACGCGAACACGCTGATCGATCGGCTCGGCGGCAAGGTCTGGACGTCCGGCGGCGCCGAGATGAACCAGACCACGATGGCGCACAGCACGATGGCCCCGGGCCCGGACCACAGCACGACGGACCAGAGCACGAGTGAAGGAACCGACTGAGATGCCGCAAGACCTGATCTTCAGCCCTGGTGTCGACCTGATCACCGAGAAGGTTGCCGTCGTCATGCAGGACCGTCCGGTGATCGGCATGTCGGCCTGGCTCACCGACGCGCTGACCTCGGCCAAAGCGGCCGGGCGGGACGTCCAGCTGGTCACTCCGCTGACCTCCCGGCTGACCTGGCCGGTCCGGTCGACGCTGTTCCGTGGCCCGTACTCGCGCTGGGTCGTCACCGGTTCGGACGGCGAGTACTTCGACGGGCTGAACGGCGTCAAGCTGAAGTGGAACGGGGACATGTTCCTGGCCCGGTCGGTCGCCGCCGAGCGCGGGCAGCCGAACTCGGACCTGCACCCGGACTTCGTGGTCCAGGAGGAGCCCTTCGGCCAGCTTCAGTTCACCGTTCGGGTCCGGCACAAGCCGGTCCAGAGCCTCGTCCTGGGCCGGGTCGCCGAGCGGCTGTTCACCGCGGCCACCGGGATCGGGCCGGCCGGCTGGGCGACCTCCGAGCCGGTGACCCAGCCGTGGAGCCCGGACGCGCTGACGGAGTACTGCCGGGGCCGGGCGCCGGAGCCGACCTGGTTGATCCTGGCCGGACAGCCGGGTGCGGAGTACAAGCCGTCGGTCGGCACGCTCGAGGCACGCCGGACCAAGTCCGGGCTGGACGAGACGGTGACGCTGGCGGTGGCGCAGCCCGGGATGGACTTCCCGGACGTGAACGAGGTCGGCCGGTGGATCGACGACATCGCGGACCACTTCGAGCTGATCTCGGCGATGGTGATGGGCTCGCACGGCGCCGCGGACGGCACCTACCAGCCGCGCTTCGTCGGGATGGCCTGCCCGATCGGCGTGGCCGCCGGCAACGAGGCGGTCCAGGCGTCGAGCGTCGCGGAGATGGTCAAGGTCCCGGGCATCAGCCGGGCCCTGGCGATCGGTCCGGCGCACTCGCCCGCGATCTGGTACCCGATCGGGAACGGGCGCGAGCCGAAGGACTGGGAGAAGTACGCGGCCCTGATGAAGAAGCTGATCCCGGCCGACGTTGCGGCCGGTCAGCGGTGACGAACCACCAGAAGCGAGGAATTCGATGAGCGTGTACAGCCGGGTCACGGTGATCGGGCAGCGGAAGCGGATGGATGCCGTGCTGCCCGCCGACGAGCCGCTCGGCGTACTGCTCCCCGACCTGCTCCGGCTGCTGGACGAGCCGATGCAGCCGACGCCGCAGCGGCGGTTCCTGACCACCGCCGCGGGCACGCTGGTCCCGCCGGAGGGCACCTTGAGCAGTGCCCAGATCACCGACGGCGCCGTACTGCGCCTCGCGGCCGAGGGCGAGCTGCCCCCGCCGCCGACCGTGTACGACGTGACCGAAGAGGCCGTCGAGGACCTGAAGCGGCGCGGCGCGAGCTTCTCGCCCAAGCACCGCCGGATCCTGGCCGGTGCCGGTCTGGTGTTCTCCGCGCTCGCTGCCGCGGTGTCTCTGCTGATCGCCGCGCCGGTCGTGCCGGTCGGCGCCGTCCTGCTGGTACTCGCCGCGATCTGCGCGTTCGCCGGGATCGTGCTCGGCCGCGGCGGAAACACGGTCGTCGCCTTCCCGCTCGTCACCATCACCACGCTGGTGCTGGCGGTGACAGCCGGGTTCTGGGCCGCTGACGCGGGCTGGGAGACCGGGCTCGTGGTGACGTCGGCGGCGTTGTGCCTGAGCTTCGGGCCGCTGATCTTCGCCTGCGCGGGTCTTGCCGGTGGCGGCGTGGTCGCGGGTGCGACCGCGGTGCTGTTCGTCGCTGTCTGGATGGTCGGCCTCGGATCCGGTCTGGCGGCCGGCCGGGTCGGTGCGCTGGCCGCTCTGCTTGCTGTGCTCTTGCTGGGCCTGCTGCCGCGCCTGGCGCTGGCGTTGTCGGGTCTGTCGCGCTTGGACGACCGGCGGGCTGCCGGGCAGGAGATCATGCGCGGTGACGTCCGGAGCGCGTTGAACGCGGCGCACCTCGGTCTGGCGCTGGCGACGGTCCCGATCGGGGTGTCGTCCGCGGTGGCCGGCGTGATGCTGGTGCGCGACGGCTCGGCCTGGGCCATCGGTCTCGCGCTGGTGCTGGCGCTCCTGCTGGCTTCGCGGTCGCGGCTGTATCCGCTGGTCAGTGAGGTCGCGGTGCTGTTCGCGGCGTCCTTCACCGTGGTCGCCGGCTGCGTACTGATCGCGGCGGTGAAGGGCCAGGGCGGCGCGTTCATCGCCCTCGGGCTGCTGGTCGTGGTGGTGATGGTCTGCGCCTTCGGTCTCAGTTTCGCACCGGCGGAGCATGTTCGCGCGCGGCTCACCCAGCTGCTCGACTATGTTGAGGTCGGTGCGATCATCGTGACCGTGCCCTTGGCGCTGGGGGTCTTCGGCGTCTATTCCGACCTGCTGCAAGCTTTCTGACCGGATGGCATGACTGATTCTGACTGGCAGGGCGACATGCTGCGCCGCATCACGGCGGAGCAGTCGGCCGGCGAACAACCTGACAACGCCGACGTTGCCCCGGGCCAGGCAGCACCACCGCCGGCACCGGGGCAGCAGCCCGTGCCCCCGGTCGCCCCCAGTCAGCCACCGCCTCCGCAGTACCCACCGCCGCCGGGCTACCAGCAGCCTCCACCGCAGCAGCCTCCACCGCAGCAGTACCCGCCGCAGCAAGGTCCGCCGCAGGGTTACCCACCGCCGCCGCAGCAGCCGCACCCACCACAGCAGGGCTACCCACCGCCGCCACAGCAGCAGCCGTACCCGCCGCAGCCGGAGTACCAGCAGCCTCCGCCGCAGCAGCAGCCCTACCCACCGCAGCAGCCCTACCCACCGCAGCAGCCACCGCCGCCGCAGTACCAGCAGGGCCCGCCGGGACAGGTTCCGCCGTACCGGCCGGCGCCGTACGAGCAGTACCCGCCGCCTCAGCCTGCCCCGCCTTACGAGCAGCCACCGGCGTACCAGCAGGCGCCGTACGCCGACGGCGCCTACCAGGCCCTGCCGCCGTACCACCAGCAACCACCCGGCCAGGCCGCGCCGCAGTACCAGCAGCAGCCGCCACAGACCCAGACAGGCTGGGGAGCGCCGCAGCCGGAACCTGACTCCGGGGGAGTCTTCAAACGGTTCCGTCGCATCGCGTCGGAGGCGGCCTACCTGGTGGGCGCATCCGGTCAGATGCAGCGCGACGTCGACAACATCGCCGCGGTCCGCCGCCCGATCGCGATCATGCGCAGGGTCGGCGTCCTCAGCCCGGTGACCGGTGCCGGTACGTCGACCGTCACCGCCTTGCTGGCCAGTGTCCTGTCAGCACAGCGCGCGGACCGGGTGGTCGCGGTCGACGCCGACCCGACGGAGGCGGAGCTCTCCCGTCGGCTCGAGCGAGCTCCAGGCTCGGGCGCTCTCGAGGGAGTGAGCCTGGTCCGCAGCGAGACCACGGTCGAGTCGGTCCGGAGCACGCTGGCCGAGGTCCAGGGCCAGGGCGCCCGGGACGTAGGACTGGCCGTCGTCGACTGCCCGGACACGATGTTCGGCGAGATCAGTACCGAGCTGGCCACCAACGGCCACGCGACGGTGCTTGTCGTACCGTCGATCCAGCACATCGCGACGTACGCGCTGGGGCAGCTGGACCAGCTCACGCCGGCCGGTCAGGACGTGCTGCTGACCCGCGGCATCATCGTCATCACGATCACCCAGAACGTCGACCCGGAATCGGTCCGCTGGCTGGTCGAGGCGTTCCGCCAGCGCGGTCTCGATCCGGTCGTGATCCCGTACGACCTGCACGTCGCGCAAGCCTGGCCGCTGCGCACGGAGCAGCTGCAGGCGGAGACCCGCCGCGCGGTCCTGGACCTGGCCGCCCGGGTGGTCGGTGTGGTCACCCGGACCACCGCCGGCTGACAGGTTTTCTGCACCAGCGGCTGAACCGACCTGCTGATTCGGCCGTGTGTGTGGTTGTGACCCGTCCGCGGCCGCGTCTTTCGGCCGATTTTTGGCCGGGTCCGGTAGAAAGCTAAATGCCAAGCGTTCAACTACTTGCCAGCAGGCTCCTGGAGGTCCAGATTCATGAGCGACAACACGGCAGAACTCGGCCGAGCGATCGACACCTTGCGCGACCGGCGGGCGGTGCTGCGCGGCGCGGCAGTGGTCGGCCTGGCGGGCGTCAGCGTTCCGCTGCTCGCAGCGTGCGGTGACGACGGCGCCGCCGGCGGTACGCCGACCACGGGCGGCACCAGCTCCGCACCGACCTCGGCACCGGCGTCGACCCCTGCCTCGTCCGCTCCGCCGTCCAGCGGTGGCGGGGGAGCGGTGCTCGGTCCGGTCAGCGACGTCCCGGTCGGCGGCGGCAAGGTGTTCGCCGACAAGATCGTGGTGACCCAGCCGAAAGCCGGTGAGTACAAGGGCTTCTCGGCGATCTGCACGCACAAGGGCTGCCCGGTCAAGACGGTGGAGAACAACACCATCAACTGCCCGTGCCACGGCAGCAAGTTCAGCGTCGAGGACGGCAGCGTGAAGGCCGGTCCCGCGACCTCGCCGCTGGCGCCGATCCAGGTGACGGTCCAGGGCGGCAACATTCTCGGCCCCGCCTGACCCAGCACAACGGACAGGCCCGGCCGACAGCGGCCGGGCCTGCCTTTTACCGACTCAGTTCTGTCCCACCGCCGGGTCGACCTTGCCGGCGTACAGCAGCTTGTTCGGCGAGCCCGTGCCCGGTTCGCCGACCTTGTCCGCGGTCGACGCGCCGAGCAGCGCGGTGGCTACGTCGGCCGGCTTGGCCTCCGGGTGCGCGCCTAGGTACAGCGCGATGGCACCGGCCACGTGCGGGGTCGCCATCGACGTACCGCTCATCTTGGCCGTCGAGTCCGGCGAGGTGATGCCGGCCGACTCGACGTCCACGCCGGGCGCGAACAGGTCGAGGCACTTGCCCCAGTTGGAGAACGTCGCCTTGGCGTCCTTGTCGTCGGTCGCGCCGACCGTGATCGCCGACGGCTCCTTGGCCGGTGAGCTGCCGCAGGCGTCCGACGAATCGTTGCCTGCCGCAACGGCATAGGTGACGCCGGAGTCGACCGACTTCTTCACCGCCGCGTCCAGTGCCGCGTCGGCGCCGCCGCCGAGGCTCATGTTCGCGACGGCCGGCTTCTTCGCGTTCGCCGTCACCCACTCGATCCCGGCCACGACGCTCTCGGTCGAGCCCGAGCCGTTGCAGTCGAGCACCCGGACGCCGAAGATCTTCGCGCCCTTGGCCAGCCCGAAGGTCGTCCCGGCGACGGTGCCGGCCACGTGCGTGCCGTGACCCATGCAGTCGACGCCGTTCTGGCCGTCGCCGACGGTGTCCGTGCCGACCGACGCGCGGTCGCCGAAGTCCTTGTGCGCGGGGTAGATGCCGGTGTCGATCACGTACACGTTGACGTTGTCGGCGGGCGCCGCCGGCTCGAACTTCTTGTCCAGCGGCAGGTCCCGCTGGTCGGACCGGTCCAGGCCCCACGGCGGATTGTCCTGGTTGGCGGTGAACTTCTGGTTCTGCTGGACGAACGCGACCCGCGAGTCGCCGGCCATCTTCTGGGCCTGCTCGGGCGTCATGCTCGCCGAGAAACCCTTGATGGACGCACTGAACTGCTTGCGCACCTTCGCGTCGTACGACGCCGACAGGCTCTGCGTGGTCGCCCGCGTCTCGACGGCCGACCGGGCACCGGACAGTACGACGACGTAGGTGCCGGGGATGGCGGACGTGCTGCCGGCCCCACGGACGGAGGCGGTTGGGGCCTCCGCCGGGATGGGACCGGCATGACTGGTGGTCGTGGTGGCGACCAGACCGGCTGCCGCGATCGCGGCGGCGGCCGTGGCGCCGATGGCGGTCCTCAACCGACGGGGTGGTGTCACTGGGGACATGGGCGGAGCTCCCTCGAGTCAGCGCGGGCCCGGTTGCCTCACGCTCGGATCCTGCACGTCAACCCTGGGTGACAAGTTACGGATCGCGCCCATCCCAATCGGGGATCAAACGAGCAGTATGAGGTAAGCCGCAACACGATCTCCGCGCGATCGTGAGGTCGGTCGGTCGTTGTCGGTGCGCCGAACCTAGTGCCCTACCTCCGACATTCCATGGCGCTAGCGGCGCCCAGGCACGCACCTCGCGGCACTGGCGAAGCATCCACGATGCTTCGCATCGAGCACGCTCCTCCAGCACCGCGATGCACGCACCTGAACACCGCTATCGCTCATGGAATGTCGGAGGTAGGGCACTAGGCTGGGCCGGTGGCTGATCCTTCCTCCTACCGTCCCGCTCCCGGGTCGATCCCCGACTCACCTGGTGTGTACCGCTTCAGCGACGCCGCCGGGCGGGTTATCTATGTCGGCAAGGCGAAGAACCTGCGGTCCCGGCTGTCGTCGTACTTCCAGGACGTGGTCAACCTGCACCCGCGGACCCAGACGATGGTGACCACGGCGGCCAAGGTCGACTGGACGGTGGTGGCCAACGAGGTCGAGTCGCTGCAACTGGAGTACTCCTGGATCAAGGAGTACGACCCGCGCTTCAACGTGAAGTACCGCGACGACAAGTCCTACCCCTGGCTCGCGATCACCCTGAACGAGGAGTACCCGCGGGTGATGGTCGGCCGCGGCCCCAAGAAGAAGGGCGTCCGGTACTTCGGTCCGTACAGTCACGCGTGGGCGATCCGGGAGACGGTCGACCTGCTGTTGCGGGTGTTCCCGATGCGCTCCTGCAGCAAGGGCGTCTTCAACCGGCACCGCCAGATCGGCCGGCCCTGCCTGCTCGGCTACATCGGCAAGTGCGCCGCGCCCTGCACCGGCCAGGTCAGCCAGGACGAGCACCGCAAGATCGTCGAGGACTTCTCCGCGTTCCTGTCCGGCCAGACCGCGACGTACGTGCGCCGGCTGGAGAAGGAGATGAAGGCGGCAGCGGCCGAGCTGGAGTACGAGCGGGCCGCGAAGATCCGCGACGACCTGAGCGCGCTGGACAAGGCGCTGGCGAAGAACGCGGTGGTGCTCGGCGACGGGACCGACACGGACGTGATCGCGCTGTCGGAGGACCCGCTCGAGGTCGCCGTACAGATCTTCTATGTGCGGGGTGGGCGGATTCGCGGTCAGCGGGGCTGGATCGCGGACAAGGCCGACGGTGACGCGACGACCGCCGACCTGGTCGAGCGGTTCATCCAGCAGATGTACGCCAGTGAGACCGCTGACGCGATTCCGCGCGAGATCCTGGTGCCGACCCTGCCCGCGGGCGAGGAGGCGCTGGTCGAGTGGCTGTCGGAGCTGCGCGGTTCCCGGGTCGCGATCCGGGTGCCGCAGCGCGGTGACAAGAAGGACCTGATGGCGACCGTCGAGCGGAACGCGCTGCAGACGCTGACGATGCACAAGACCAAGCGGGCCAGCGATCTGACCACGCGGAACCTTGCCCTGGAGGAGATCCAGGCGGCCCTCGATCTGCCCGAGGCGCCGCTGCGGATGGAGTGCTACGACGTCTCGAACCTGCAGGGCACCGAGGTGGTCGCGTCGATGGTCGTCTTCGAGGACGGCCTGCCACGCAAGAGCGAGTACCGGCGGTTCGTGATCAAGGGGGTCGACGGGCAGAACGACGTCGCCTCGATCGCCGAGGTACTGACCCGGCGGTTCAAGCGGATGCTGGAAGACCGCGCCGACATCCCGGTGGGGGAGGACCCCACGGCGTACCTGGTCGATCCGGAGACGGGCCGGGCGAAGAAGTTCGCCTACACGCCCGGACTGGTCGTCGTCGACGGCGGTCCACCTCAGGTCGCGGCCGCTCGCCAGGCGATGGACGAGCTCGGCCTCGGCGACATCCCGGTCTGCGGCCTGGCCAAACGGCTCGAAGAGGTCTGGCTGCCCGACGACGAGGACCCGGTCATCTTCTCCCGTACTTCGGAAGGCCTCTACCTGCTGCAGCGGCTGCGCGACGAGGCCCACCGGTTCGCCATCACCCATCACCGCAACCGGCGGTCGAAGTCGATGGTGGAGAGCGTGCTGGACGAGGTCGCCGGTCTCGGCGAGGTCCGCCGCAAGACGCTGCTCAAACACTTCGGCTCGCTGAAGAAGTTGCGCCAGGCGACGATCGACGAGGTGGCCGAACTGCCCGGTTTCGGCCGGCGGACGGCCGAGTCCGTCGTACTGGCAGTGAATTCGGCGGCAACGAAGGCCGACACCGGTCGGGCGCCGTCGGTCAACACCGCGACGGGCGAGATACTGGACGACGACGGGCCGGACCTCACCGGTCTGACCAGCGGGGACCTGAACGGGGAGAACTGAGAACTGATGGACGAGTCGAGCGGCAACCTCATCATCGTGTCCGGGATGTCCGGCGCGGGACGGAGCTCGGTCGCGGACGTACTGGAAGACCTCGGCTGGTTCGTGGTCGACAACCTGCCACCGATGTTCCTGACCACGATCGTCGAGCAGGTGGTCGGCACCGGCGCCTCACCCCGGCTTGCGATCGTCGTGGACGTCCGGACCGGGATGTTCTTCGACGAGCTCGGCGCCGCCATCGAGGACCTGCGGGCCAAGGGCTACCGGCCGGTGACGCTGTTCCTGGAGGCCTCCGACGACGTCATCGTGCGCCGGCAGGAGAGCGTCCGGCGGCCGCACCCGCTGCAGGGTGAGGGCCGGCTGCTGACCGGGATCCAGCGCGAACGCGAGCTGCTCGGCGACATCCGGGCCGGCGCCGACATGGTGATCGACACCTCCAACCTGAACATCCACCAGCTCGCCGCGAAGATCGTGAACGGCTTCGGCGACGAGGAGAACGCCGAGCTGCGGGCCACCGTGGTGTCGTTCGGGTTCAAGTACGGCATCCCGGTCGACGCCGACGTGGTGGCCGACATGCGGTTCGTGCCGAACCCGTACTGGCAGCCCGACCTGCGCCCGATGACGGGCCAGGACAAGCCTGTGTCAGACTTCGTGCTCGGTCATCCGCTGGCCCAGCAGTTCCTGCAGAACTATGTGGACGTGCTGGACACGCTGCGGACCGGGTATCTGAACGAGGGCAAGCGGTTCGTCACGGTCGCGATCGGCTGCACCGGTGGAAAGCACCGGAGCGTCGCGATGGCCGAGGAGATCGCGAAACGGCTGCGGGAGAAGGGGTCACCGACGTTGGTCGTCCACAGGGATCTGGGGCGGGAGTGACAAGAGCTCCACGTGTCGTTGCACTGGGCGGCGGGCATGGCCTCGCCGCCTCGCTGTCCGCGCTGCGGCAGGTCACCGACCAGCTGACCGCCGTCGTCACGGTCGCCGACAACGGCGGCTCCTCGGGCCGGCTCCGCAAGGAGCTCGGCGTGCTGCCGCCGGGGGACCTGCGGATGGCGCTGGCCGCGTTGTGTCGCGACGACGAGTGGGGCCGCACCTGGGCCGACGTCCTGCAGCACCGCTTCCGCAGTGATGGTGAGTTGCACGACCATGCGGTCGGCAATCTGCTCATCGTGGCTTTGTGGGAGCTACTGGGCGAGGCCGTTGACGGACTGGACTGGGTGGCCAGACTGCTCGGCGCCCAAGGCCGGGTGCTGCCGATGTCGGCCGTGCCGCTGGACATCACCGCACGGGTGCTCGGTCTCGATCCCGCGCATCCGCAGGCGATCACGGAGATCCGCGGCCAGGCGGAGGTCGCGACCACAGAAGGTCACGTGGTGGACGTCGCCCTCGACCCGGCCGACCCACCGGCCTGCCCAGAGGCGCTGGTCGCGATCGCGGAGGCCGACTGGGTCGTGGTCGGTCCCGGTTCCTGGTTCACCTCGGTGATCCCGAACCTGCTCGTCCCGGCGTTGTGCCGCGGACTGGAGCAGACCACCGCGCGCCGGCTGCTCACCCTGAACCTCGGTGAGCAGAAGGGCGAGACGGACGGGTTCTCCCCGGAGACGCACCTCGAAGTACTGGCCGCGCACGCGCCCGATCTGCGGATCGACGTGGTGCTCGCCGACGAAGGACACGTGCCGGACCCCGAGTCGCTGCGCCGGACAGCGGAGGGACTCGGGGCCGAGCTGGTCGTCGCCGACATCGCCGACGACGGCCAGCACCTGCGGCACGATCCGGGCAAACTCGCCAAGCTCTACCGCGAGCTTCTGGTCTAACGGGCGTCGGCATCGACGTCGTGCTTGGCGTCGTAGACCTTTTCGCCCTGCGCGTCGTAGCCGCGGATCCGGACGTTCTTGATGTCGGAGTTCCCGCCGGTCAGGCCCCAGATGAAGTAGCCGTTGGAGATCAGCGCCTTGACCGGGCCGATCTTCGGCAGGTCCACGATGATCTGCGCCACCCCGTCGGGGACCTGCCCCCACTCCAGCTGGATCCCGAACTTCCCGGTGGCCGGGACGCCCGAGCGGCCGTAGTCGTAGTTGTCGGCCTTGTTGTACATGTGGCACCACATGACGACGTTGTCGCCGGGAGAGACGAGCAGGGCGGTGAAGTCGATCCCGGTCCCTGTCTTCAGGACCACCTGCCAGTCGGGTGAGATCTTCCCGGCGTCGGTCGTCCGCCGGTCACCGGCCGGGCCGGCCGTGAAGTAGGCGTCGTCCGGCTTCCTGCACCTGGTCCGGATCCGGTCGTCGGACTCCGGGCTGACCGGCGGCGTCGCCACCAGCGGCTTCCCGGTCTCCGGGTCCTCGGTCAGTTCCACCTCGGGCGTGATCGCCGGCTGCAGCGTGATCTTCACGCTCGCCGGGACCGGGGTCGGCTTCGAGATCTCGATCTTCTGGTACTTCCAGTCGTACAAACGCTGACCTGCGGCGTCGTACGCCCTGACCCGCTGGACTGACGGCTGCCACTCCTCCGGCGCCGTCTTTCCCGCCGTCTTGTAGGCCTCGTCCCAGGTGGGATATCCGAGCGTGAAGAAGCCCTCGGGACCGACCAGGGCGAGCCGCGGCGCCGCCTCGCCGGCCAGGTTCACCAGCACCTGGGTAGCGCCGTCGACGGGCACCCGGACGTTCCCCTGCACGGCCTGTGGCCGCTGGTCCTTCGAAGCCTTGCCCGCTGAGAAAACCTGGGTCGTGCTGTAACGCCCGTGGGTCTTGCCCCGCTCCGGGCCCTCCATCGTGCAGGTGGAGACGATCGACTTGTCCGGTGCGAGGAAGAGCGCCTGCAGCCGCTGCTGGTCACCGCTCTTCACGAGCACCGTCCAGCGGGCATCGATCGGGCCGGCCTTGTCGAAGGTGTTGGCGCCAAGCCGCTGCATGGACGTCACGTACTGGACGTCGGAATCCTTGCAGCGCTTCAGTACCTCGGCGTCGGACAGCGGGCTCACCGGCGGTGGTGCCTGGGCCGTCTTGCCGGACTCGTTGTCGACCACGCGGCCGGTCTTGGCGTCGACGGTGATGGTCTCGTTCTTCGGCGTACCGGCCGGGCCGTCGCTCTGGTTCAGGGTGTTCGACCAGGCGGTCAGGCCGCCGATGACGGCGACCGTGGTGAAGGCCGCGGTGGAGACGATCGCGATCCGGCTGCGGCGTACCGAGCGGCGGCCGCGCCGGACGATGTCGTCGACGGTGTACCGGGTCGGCCGGTCGGTGTCGTCCGCGGCGGCTGCCAGCAGGTCTTCGAGGTCGGTCATGATGCTGCTCTTTCGCCGAGTAGTTCGCGGAGCTGGATCAGGCCGCGGGAGGTCTGGCTCTTGACGGTGCCGGTCGAGATGCCGAGCACCTGAGCTGTCTCCTCGATGCTCAGGTCGGCGTAGTGACGCAGTACGACGCACGCCCGCTGGCCGGCCGGGATGCCGGCCAGCGCGGCGATGACCACCTGCCGGTCGTCGACGATCCCGGCGCCGTCGGGGCGTGGCAGCTCGCCGGGTTCGGCGGTCGAGTGCTCGCGGCGCCATGGCCGCCTCGCCTGGTCGAGCACCACCGAGACGACCACCTTGTGCGCGTAGGTGTTCAGGCCGTCCTGCCGGTGGAGCTTGTCCCACCGGCGGTAGATCCGTACCAGCGCGTCCTGCGCGGCATCCTCGGCCCGGTGCCAGTCACCGCACATCAGGTACGCCGTTCGTCGCAACCTGCCCAGGGCGGCCGCAGCGAACTCGGTGAAGTCCGCTTCGTCGCGTCTCCGCATCCCCACTCCTCTCGTCCGACCAGGTAACGCAACGAACCACCCGAAAGGTTGTCGCCACCCGTAACACGCACCCCCACCCACCAGTTGGAAACCAAGTGACCACCACGCACCCGCACCAGCGGCACCCCCACCACCCCGCGCCTGAAGCGAGCTTTGTTCCTCACCACGCCGCGAGCGGAGCGAGTGGCTTCCGAGGGTCTTTGACAGCAGTGGGAGGATTCCCTACATGGCGATGACAGCACAGGTGAAGTCCGAGCTGACCAGCATCCAGGTCACGAAACCCTGTTGCCGCAAGGCCGAGGTGTCCTCCGTCCTGCGGTTCGCGGGCGGTCTGCACATCGTGTCCGGCCGGATCGTGGTGGAGGCCGAGCTCGACAGCGGGGCCGCGGCCCGCCGGCTGCGCAAGGACATCGCCGAGATCTTCGGGCACCCCTCGGACGTCGTGGTGATCTCCCCGTCCGGGATCCGCAAGCAGACGAAGTACGTCGTCCGCGTGGTCCGCGACGGCGACGCGCTGGCGCGGCAGACCGGCCTGGTGGACAACCGCGGCCGCCCGGTCCGTGGCCTGCCGCCCGCTGTCGTCTCCGGGGCGTCTTGTGACGCCGTGGCGGCCTGGCGCGGCGCATTCCTGGCGCACGGCTCACTGACCGAGCCCGGGCGGTCCTCGTCGCTCGAGGTGACCTGCCCCGGTCCGGAGGCCGCGCTGGCGCTGGTGGGTGCGGCCCGGCGGCTCGGGATCGGTTCGAAGGCCCGCGAGGTGCGCAACGTTGACCGCGTGGTGATCCGCGACGGCGACGCGATCGGTGCGCTGCTGACCCGCCTCGGCGCGCACGAGTCGGTGCTGGCCTGGGAGGAGCGGCGGATGCGGCGCGAGGTCCGCGCCACCGCGAACCGGCTGGCCAACTTCGACGACGCGAACCTGCGCCGCTCCGCGCGGGCTGCTGTAGCTGCCGGTGCGCGAGTCGAGCGGGCACTGGAGATCCTCGGCGACGACGTACCGGATCACCTGCAGGTGGCGGGCAAGCTGCGGCTGGAGCACAAGCAGGCCAGCCTGGAAGAGCTCGGTCAGCTGCACGAGCCGGCGCTCACCAAGGACGCGGTCGCGGGCCGGATCCGCCGGCTGCTGGCGATGGCCGACAAGCGCGCCGCCGACCTCGGCATCCCGAACACCGAAGCCAACCTCACCCCCGACATGCTCGACCCGGCCTGACCGACCCGGCCTGACCGACCTCGGCTCGCTGACTCCGCCTGGTCGGCTCCTGAGTGATCGTGTCCGGACCGTGTTCTGACCCGGGTTGACCGGGGATTCTGCGCTGCTTGGATTGCCGTACGGGGAAACTCCATCCGACGACAAACTGAGGACCCGATGGGCGACGCATCAGACGAGGCCAAGGCCAGGGACGACCTAGAACGGGTCAGAACTGAGAACGCGATCAAGGCGATGCAGCGCGAAGCGGAGATGCGCAAGCTTCGCGAGCAACAACAGGGCAACCAGGGCAACATGGTGGCGGCCCCGCAGGCGACCGGCCAGAACAGCATCGTCGCCGACGGCACCGCCGGCGTCGGCTGGCCGGACAGCGAGGTTCGGGCTGAGCCCGGGCGACTGACTCAGGCGGCGGGCAAGCTGGGTCTCGGTAGGGCCGGGGACGCGGAGCTTGCCAAGCGTCTCCTCAACGACGGGCAGCCGGCACCGGGGAGCCGCGGCTCGGCGTCGGGCGATGCGGGGAAGGGTGCGGCGGACACCGCCGGCGCCCGGGCGAAGGCCGCGGGAGTCCGCGGGGTCAACCCGGCCCTGGAGCACTGAGAGTCCGCGGGGCAAAGCCCGCCCTCGAGCACCGACGGCGAGAAGTTCTCCTGTGCGACCGGCGACCGCGGACGAAATTCCGGGGTTGCCGGTCGTTCGCAGTGGTCTGCTCAGAAGGCTACTGGTGGGTCAGGGTGGTCTGATGTGGACGGTACCAGTGGGTCGAGTGGGCTGTTGGGCTAGTGTTTCGGGCATAGCGGCAGTGCTCAAAAGCTAGATCTGAGGAGACGCAGTCCCGTGACCGTTCGCGTAGGTATCAACGGCTTCGGCCGGATCGGCCGTAACTTCTTCCGCGCCGTACAGGCGTCCGGTGCCGACATCGAGGTCGTCGCCGTCAACGACTTGACCGACAACCAGACCCTGGCCCACCTGCTGAAGTACGACTCGATCCTGGGCCGTTTCCCCGGCGACGTGTCCGCGACCGAGACCGACATCTCCGTCGGCGGCCACACGTTCAAGGCATTCGCCGAGCGCGACCCCGCCAACCTGAAGTGGTCCGACGTCGGCGCCGACGTGGTGATCGAGTCGACCGGCTTCTTCACCGACGCCACCAAGGCCAAGACGCACGCCGACAACGGCGCCAAGAAGGTCATCATCTCCGCCCCGGCGAAGAACGAGGACCTGACCGTGGTGATGGGCGTCAACCACGAGCTGTACGACGCCGACCAGCACACGGTCATCTCGAACGCGTCCTGCACCACGAACTGCCTCGCGCCGATGGCCAAGGCCATCCACGACGAGTTCGTCATCCAGCAGGGCCTGATGACCACGATCCACGCCTACACCCAGGACCAGAACCTGCAGGACGGCCCGCACTCGGACCTGCGTCGCGCCCGCGCCGCGGCCCTGAACATCGTGCCGACCTCGACCGGTGCCGCGAAGGCGATCGGCCTGGTCCTGCCCGAGCTCAAGGGCAAGCTGGACGGCTACGCGCTGCGCGTCCCGGTGCCGACCGGCTCGGCCACCGACCTGACCATCACCGTCGGCCGGGAGACCTCGGTCGAGGAGGTCAACGCCGCCGTCAAGGCCGCGGCCGAGGGTGCGCTCAAGGGCTACCTGCGCTACACCGAGGACCCGATCGTGTCGAGCGACATCGTCACCGACCCGGCGTCCTGCATCTTCGACGCGGGCCTGACCAAGGTGCTCGGCAACCAGGTCAAGGTCGTCGGCTGGTACGACAACGAGTGGGGTTACTCCAACCGCCTCGTCGACCTGGTCAACTACGTCGGCGCCTCGCTCTGACGTTCCTTTCCACAGCTTGCGTCCGATGACGGCCCGCGTACCGCGAGCCGGACTCGGGCGCAAGCCTGTTTCGACAGAGGACAACTGAACTGTGCTCAGGAGATATCTATGAGGGCAATCGATGACCTCGGAGACGTGGCCGGCCTGCGGGTGCTGGTGCGCTCCGACCTGAACGTGCCGATCAAGGGCGACCAGATCGGCGACGACGGCCGCATCCGGGCCAGCCTGCCGACCCTGCTGAAGCTGGCCAAGGCCGGCGCCAAGGTGATCGTGACCGCCCACCTCGGCCGGCCCAAGGGCAAGCCGAACCCGGAGTTCACGCTGGCGCCGGTCGCCAAGCGCCTGGGCGAGCTGCTGGAGCCCGAGGGCGTCAAGGTGCGGTTCGCCACCGACGTGACCGGTGACAGCGCCCAGGAGGCCGTCCAGGAGCTCGACGAGGGCGAGGTACTGCTGCTCGAGAACGTCCGGTACGACGCCCGCGAGGAGAGCAAGGACGAGGCCGAGCGCGGCGCGCTGGCCGAGGAGCTCGCCGGTCTGGCCGACGTGTTCGTCAGCGACGGCTTCGGTGTCGTGCACCGCAAGCAGGCCAGCGTGTACGACGTGGCCGGCAAGCTCCCGCACGCGGCCGGTGGGCTCGTGCTCGCCGAGGTCGAAGTACTGAAGAAGCTGACCGAGGAGCCGGCCCGCCCGTACGTCGTAGTACTGGGTGGCGCCAAGGTTTCGGACAAGCTCGCCGTGATCGACAACCTGCTGGCCAAGGCGGACAAGCTGCTGATCGGTGGCGGCATGGTGTTCACCTTCCTGAAGGCGCAGGGCCACGAGGTCGGCAAGAGCCTGCTCGAGGAAGACCAGCTGGACGCGGTCCGGGGCTACCTGGAGGACGCGAAGGCCAAGGGTGTCGAGATCGTGCTGCCGACCGACATCGTGGTCGCGCCCGAGTTCAAGGCCGACTCACCGGCCACGGTGGTCGCCGCGGACGCGATTCCCGCCGACCAGCTCGGCCTGGACATCGGCCCGGACTCCGGCAAGGCCTTCGCCGCCGAGATCGCCGCGGCGAAGACGGTGTTCTGGAACGGCCCGATGGGCGTCTTCGAGATGGCGGCGTTCGCCGGTGGAACCAAGGCCGTCGCGCAGGCGTTGACCGAGGTGGACGGGCTCAGCGTGGTCGGCGGCGGCGACTCGGCTGCCGCGGTACGGCAGCTGGGCTTCGCCGACGACCAGTTCGGGCACATCTCGACCGGCGGCGGTGCGTCGCTGGAATACCTGGAGGGCAAGGAGCTCCCGGGTCTTGCTGTTCTGGAAGAGGAGTAACAAGGAATGGCTGGCTCTGAGGTTCCGGCTGCCCGTACGCCGTTGATGGCGGGCAACTGGAAGATGAATGTGAACCACGTCGAGGCCGTGCACCTGCTGCAGAAGCTGAGCTGGACGCTGCAGGACAAGAAGCACGACTTCGAGCGGGTCGAGGTCGCCGTACTGCCGCCGTTCACCGACATCCGCAGCGTGCAGACGCTGGTCGACGGTGACCGGATGAAGATCGTCTACGGCGCGCAGGACATCTCCGTGCACGACGACGGCGCGTACACCGGGGAGATCTCCGCGGCGATGCTGTCCAAGCTCGGCTGCAGCTACGTGCTCGCGGGTCACTCCGAGCGCCGGCAGTACCACGGCGAGGACGACGCCACGGTCAACGCGAAGGCGACCAAGGCGCTGGCGGCCGGGATCGTCCCGATCGTCTGCGTGGGCGAGGGCCTGGAGGTCCGCAAGGCCGGCGAGCACGTCGAGTACACGCTGGCCCAGCTCGACGGCGCACTGGCCGGGCTGAAGCCGGACGACGTCCGCAAGGTCGTCATCGCCTACGAACCGGTCTGGGCGATCGGGACCGGCGAGGTCGCGACTCCCGAGGACGCGCAGGAGGTCTGCGCCGCGATCCGGGGCCGGCTGGAGGAGATTTCACCGTCGGTGGCCGACTCGGTACGGATTCTTTACGGGGGATCGGTGAAGATGGCCAGCGCAGGTGGCATCATGGCCCAGCCGGATGTCGACGGCTGCCTGGTGGGCGGAGCAAGCCTCAAGGTGGACGAGTTCGCCGGTATCTGCCGTTACCTTGACCTTCAGTTAGGCTACTCCTCGTGATTCTCGCTTTCTCGATCGTCGTGATCCTCTGCAGCCTGATCCTCACGCTGCTCGTGCTGCTGCACAAAGGCCGCGGTGGTGGCCTTTCCGACCTGTTCGGCGGCGGTGTCTCGTCCAGCATGGGCGGGTCGTCGGTGGCCGAACGGAACCTGGACCGGATCACGATCGGCGTAGGCCTGATCTGGTTCGCTGCCATCGTCGGGCTCGGCCTGCTGTACAAGCTCGGCTGAGAGGGGAGTAGCTCCCGTGGCTGGTGGTGGCAGTGCAATTCGTGGCAGCCGGGTCGGTGCCGGACCGATGGGCGAGGCGGAGCGCGGCGACACCGCGCCCCGTCAGCGGGTCGTCTTCTTCTGTGCCAATGGGCACGAGACGGCGACCGTGTTCGCGGTCGAGGCAGCGGTACCGGAGGCATGGGACTGTCCGAGGTGTGGTCTGCCGACCAGCACCGACGTCAACAACCCTCCGCCGCCCACCAAGATCGAGCCGTACAAGACCCATCTCGCGTACGTGAAGGAACGCCGCAGCGAGCAGGAAGCCGCGGAGATCCTCGACGAGGCGCTGCAGAAGCTGCGCGCCCGCCGAGCGCGCGGCGAGATCATCTTCTAGTTCGCAGCACTGCCGACCCGGCCCGAGCTGATCACCATCAGCCCGGGCCGGCTCGCGTCGTGAACCTCAGCCTCTCAGGGGTCAACCCCTCAGCGGCGGGGTTGCCTGCTCAGAATCTGGCTGGGCAACCCGTCCTCTCAGGGGTTAGCCCCTCATAGGGCGGCCGAAGAGTTCGTTGAGTTCGGCCTGGGGGATCTGGTTCATTGCGAAGGTGATGGTGCCTTCGGTCTGTAGCTCCTCGGCTGCGGTGCGGATGAAGGCCAGAGCAGCGCGGGCGATGCTGCCGCCCAGACTGATGCGCTGAACTCCGGCGGCGAACAGGTCGTGAGTGGTGAGAGCGCTCGAGCCGAGGCCCATCACCACGTTGACCGCGCCGTCGATCTCCTTGACCAGCGTCGCGATGGCGTCGAGGTCGTTCACGCCGGGCACGTAGAGACAATCGGCGCCGGCTTCGCGGTACAGGTTGGCGCGCTGGATCGAGTCTGCCAGTGGGGTCGGCGATGCCAGGAGTTGCCCGTCCGTCCGGGCTGTCAGGACGAAGTCGGGACCGGCCGCCTCGCGGGCTGCCTTGATGCGTTCGACGGACAGCGCTTCGTCGTACAGGCTGCGGCCGTCGTAGTCCTCGATGTTGCCGCCGGCCAGGCCTGCCTCGCGGGCCAGCCGGATCGTTTCGGCGACGGCCTCGGGTCGGGCGCCGTACCCGTCCTCGAGATCCCCGCTCACCGGTACGCCGGACGCTTCGGCGATCTGCTGGATGCGTTCGAACATCTGCTCGCGGGACACCGCCGGAGCCCCGTCGGGCAGGGTGTGGTCGCCCTTGCCGAGCGAGAAGGCGATGCCCGCACTCGTGGTCGCGATCGCCGGGAAACCGGCTTCGGCCAGCAGCACGGCGCTGCCCGCATCCCAGGCGTTGGGCATCACGAAGCCGGTTTTCGCGTTGTGCAGTTCACGAAACGTCGTCATGACCGCCATCGTGCCACCGGCACGGTTCGGCCTTCCCCGAACTGTCAGAGCCCCGAACTGTCAGAGCTTCGAGACTGTCACAGCTTCGAGGAGGCGGCCTCGTCGAGAAGCCACAGCGTGCGGTCGATGCCGGTCGGCACCGCTGCAGGCAGGTCGCTGGTCCCGGACAACGCATCAGCGACCGCGTCTGCCTTGTCCTCACCGGACACGACGAACCAGGTCTCTCGCGCGTTCGCCAGCGCCGGGAACGTCAGCGACACCCGGGTCGGCGGCGGCTTGGGGGAGTCGTGCACTGCGACCGTCGAGGTGTCCACGACCATCCGCGCCGGGTTGTCCGGGAACAGCGAAGCCACATGCCCGTCCGGCCCGACACCGAGCATCAGTACGTCGAAAGCCGGTACGCCGTCGCCGAAGGCGGGTCCGTTGGCCTCGCCGTCGACCGCGCCGTCTCTCGGACCGGCTGCCGCCGCCAGCGTCTCGGCGTACGCCGCCGCGGCCGCCTCCGCGCCCTGACCGGTGTCGGCAGGCATCGCGTGCACCAGAGCCGGGTCAACGTCCACGTGGGACAGCAGGGCGTCCCACGCCTGGGTGGCGTTGCGTTCCGGGTCACCCTCGGGGAGGAACCGCTCGTCGCCCCACCAGAACTCGACCCGGCGCCAGTCGATCGCGCTCCGGGCAGGGGACTCCGCCACTGCCCGGTAGACGACCGCCGCGACCCGGCCGCCGGTCAGGACGACCTGCGCGACCCGGCCGCTGCTCTGTACGTCGACGAGCTTGGTGATGAGCCTGGCCGCGACGGCGTGGGCCAGGCCCTCGGCGTCGCGGTTGATCAGGATCGACCGGGGCGGTGGGGTGGGCGCAGCCTCGGTCATGAGCGCCCGGCCACCCTCTTGCTCGTACCCGTCTTGGCGGTCGTCTTCTTGGCCGCTGCCTTCTTCGCCGGCGCCGCCTGCTTGGCCGCACCCGCCTTGCGCGCGGACTTGGCCGCCGCGCTGGTCTTCGCCGGAACCGCTTTCTTGGCCGTGGCCTTCTTCGCAGCCGGCTTCTTGGCCGCCGACTTCCGGCCGGCCCCGGCAGCCTTTGCCTCGAGCGCTGACGAAGCTGCCTTGCCCGCGACACTCGCAGTACGGCTGGCTGCCTTCTCGGCCGCGCTCTGGACGGACCGCCGGTCAGCCTCGCTCACAATCTTGGCCGAATCGGGCATCTTCTCCCGCTTGACCATGCACGCCAGCGTCTGCGCGTACACGTCGTCCGGGTCGAGCCGTCGCAGCTCCTCGCTCAGCAGCTCGGAAGTGTTGCGCCGCTTCAGCGCCACCGGCCGGTCAGGCTGACCAGGGATGCTGAACGTCGCCACCGAACCGTCCGGCCGCGTCAACGAGATCGGACCGGCCGGAGTGAACATCCGTACCGCGGTGATGCCCGGCCCCCGCGACACCCGCTGCTCAACCGGTACGCCGAGCCGGCACTGCAGCCAGGCGGCCATGAGATCCGCACTCGCGTTGCCCTTGGCCGACACCACCTCGGCGCCGCTGACCTTCGTGGGGTACTGGTCGAGTGCCGCTGCCATCAGCGCACGCCACGGCGTCAGCCGCGACCAGGCGAAGTCCGTGTCGCCCGGCGCATAGCCCTCGGCCCGTGCCGTGAAGTCCACAGCACCCCTACGGCCAGCAGCCGCGTCGGTGACCCGGCGGCGACCCAATGCGCCCAGCGGGTCTTCGTTCGGCACTGCAGGGCCGCCACCCGGCCACCAGACGATGACGGGGGAGTCCGGCAGCAGCAGCGGAGTGATGACGGACTCAGGGACCTTGGCGAGCTCACCGTGCAGCCGCAGCAGCACCGCCTCGCCCGGAATCCCTTCACCGACCCGTACTTCGGCGTCCAGCCCACCCGTTCCGCGGCCGGGACGCAGGATCGCCACCAGCACCCGCGAGGGGTGCTCGCGGCCGGCCTCGTTCGCCGCCTTCATCGCGTCGTGGTGGGACGCCTCGTCGACCACCACCACGACCGTGCCGACCATGCCCATCGCCGGCGAACCGGCGTTGCGGCGGGCCCTGAGCAACGCCGACGCGATCTCGCTGGACGTCGTACCGGTGAGGTCGATGATCATGGCCGCCTCCAGGCGCGTCCGTCGCGGGCGAGCATCGCGTGGGCGGAGTCCGGGCCCCAGGCGCCGGACGCGTACTGCTCGGGCTTGCCGTGCTCGGCCCAGTAGTTGATCACCGGGTCGAGGATCTTCCAGCCCAGCTCCACCTCGGTGTGCTGCGGGAACAGCGGCGGGTCGCCGAGCAGCACGTCCAGGATCAGCCGCTCGTAGGCCTCCGGCGACGACTCGGTGAACGAGCCGCCGTAGGCGAAGTCCATGTTGACGTCGCGGATCTCCATCATCGTGCCGGGCACTTTGGCGCCGAACCGCATCGTGATGCCCTCATCGGGCTGGATCCGCATCACCAGGGCGTTCTGGCCGAGTTCCTCGGTTTCGGTCTTGGTGAACGGCAGGTGCGGCGCGCGCTTGAACATCACGGCCACCTCGGTGACCCGGCGGCCGAGCCGCTTGCCGGTCCGCAGGTAGAACGGGACGCCGGCCCAGCGGCGGGTGTCCACGTCGACCCGCAGCGCGGCGAAGGTCTCCGTCGCGGAGTCCTGCGGGATGCCGTCCTCCTGCAGGTAGCCCTTCACCTTGGTGCCGCCTGCCCAGCCGGCGGCGTACTGGCCGCGGGCGGTGTGCAGGTCGAGGCGCTCGGGCAGCTTGACGGCCGCCAGCACCTTCTTCTTCTCCTGCCGCAGCGACCACGCGTCGAAGCTGACCGGCTCCTCCATCGCGATCAGCGCGAGCAACTGGAGCAGGTGGTTCTGGATCACGTCACGGGCGGCGCCGATGCCGTCGTAGTACCCGGCGCGGCCACCGATGCCGATGTCCTCGGCCATCGTGATCTGCACGTGGTCGACGTAGTGGCTGTTCCAGACCGGCTCGAACATGGCGTTGGCGAACCGCAGCGCCAGCATGTTCTGGACGGTCTCCTTGCCCAGGTAGTGGTCGATCCGGAAGACCGCCTCGGGCGGGAAGACCGACTCGACCACGCGGTTCAGTTCCCGCGCGCTCTTCAGGTCGTGCCCGAACGGCTTCTCGATCACCACCCGGCGCCACGACCCGGGGGTCTCCTTGGTCAGCCCGTGCTCGTTGAGCTGCTGGACGACCTGCGGGAACAGCCCCGGCGGGATGGACAGGTAGAACGCGTGGTTGCCACCGGTACCGCGGTTGACGTCGAGCTCGTCGACGGTCTCCCGCAACTTCTTGAACGCCTCGTCGTCGGTCAGGTCACCCGGCACGAACCGGAAGCCCTCGGCCAGCTGCTGCCAGACCTCCTCCCGGAACGGCGTCCGGGCATGCTCCTTGACCGAGTCGTGCACGATCTGAGCGAAGTCCTGGTTGCTGAAGTCCCGCCGGGCAAACCCGACCAGCGCGAACCCAGGCGGCAACAACCCCCGGTTGGCCAGGTCGTACACCGCCGGCATCAACTTCTTACGAGCCAGATCCCCGGTCACCCCGAAAATCACCAGACTGCAAGGCCCGGCGATCCTGGGGAGCCGACGGTCCTGAGGATCCCGCAACGGGTTGACCGGCTGAGCCGAATCCTCGTAGAGCTCGGTCATGAGGCCTCCCGGCCTTGAGCGATGAGGGGAGGGCGCCCGGTCATCGGGCCTCCCGATCTGGACTGAGGAGCGGAGGGAGCGAAGCGACCGCAGCGACGAGGGAAGATCGGGAGTTGAGCCCGATGACCCGCCGAGCCGGAGGCGAGGCCAAAAGCACAGTCATGCGCCGCTTTCCTCCGATTTGTCTGTTGCGTTGAGTAGGGAGATCAGTTGCTCTACGCCGGTGGCAGGGTCCGTCAGGTGCAGGCGCAGTACTGGGCGGCCTCGGTCAGCTAGGACGCCGGCGTCGCCTGCGGCCTGGGCCGAGATGAGAGTGCCGAACGTGAACGGGCGGTCGGGGATCTCCACATCGGTGGACTCCGACGTCGTGATCTGCAGGAACACTCCCTGCGGGTGGCCGCCCTTGTGGTACTGGCCGGTCGAGTGCAGGAACCGCGGTCCCCAGCCGAAGGTGACCGGGCGTCCGGTGCGGCTCGCCAGGGCGGGCCGGATAGCGTGCAGGTTCTCGTCGCGCTCGGAGTCCAGGTACGCCATGACGGCGAGGTAGCCGTCCTCGTCCAGCTGGCTGAGCAGCGCGTTGAGAGCACCCTCGACCGTGTCGACACCGTCCAGCAGACCGTCGGTGCCACGGACCTCCACAGCACCGTCGACGAAGGCAGCTTCCTCCGGCTCGGGCTGCGCGTCCAGCAGACCGCGTGCAGCCTGCTTGGCGCTCTCGACGTCCGGCTGGTCGAACGGGTTGATCCCCAGCAGGTAGCCGGCCACAGCAGTGGCCGTCTCCCACAGCAGGAGCTGCCCGCCCAGCGAGCCGGTGGTGACAACAGTCGGCGTACCGGAAGCGACAGAGGCTGCACTGGTGTCGGCAGCCAGCAGAGCGTGGACCAGATCACCAGCGCCGCTGTGCAGCTCGGGAGCGTGCCCGCCCTTCACAGCAACAGGCAGTACGCCGGTGCCGTTCTTGCCGGTGCTCTCGGCGATCAGCTGCTCGGCCCAGTCGGGGAAGCCCACGATGGACGAGCCGCCGGCCGCAATGATGGCCTTGTCGCGACCGGGGCTGCCGGCCAGGACAGCGGCGAGGATGAGCGCGGGGTTGTCCGCACTGTCCTCCTGCAGCTGCGGTGCTGCCTCAGCGGCCTGGTCCAGCAGCTCAGCCACATCAGCACCGGCGAGCGCCGACGGCACCAGGCCGAAGGCGGTCAGCGCGCTGTAGCGACCGCCGACATTCGGGTCGGCGAGGAAGGTCTTGCGGTACCCCTCGTCCTCCGACAGCTTCTGGAACGGCGAACCCGGGTCGGTGACGACGACGATCCGGGACGCGGGGTCGATCCCGGCGTCGTTGAACGCCTTCACGAAGGCGCGCCGCTGGCTGTCCGTCTCGACCGTGCCACCCGACTTGCTGGACACCACGACGACCGTGCGCTGCAGGTCACCGGCCAGCGCCCGGGCGATCACGTTCGGGTTGGTGGAGTCGAGCACGACGAGCTCCACACCCGCAGTACGGGTGATGACCTCGGGTGCCAGAGACGAGCCGCCCATGCCGCAGAGCACGATCCGGTCCAGACGCTCGGACCGGAGGTCGGCCTGCAGCGCCTCGATCTCGGCCAGCAGCGGCCGGGACGTGTCGTGCAGGTCGACCCAGTTCAGCCGGATGGCCGACTCGGACTCCGCCTCGGGACCCCACGTGGTGGCGTCCTTGGCGGCGATCCGGGAGGCGACCTTCTCCTCGACCAGCCGGTCGAGGACCTCGCGCCAGCCTTCGCCGTACGCGGTGACAGTGAGTGCGTCGGTCACTTGGCGGCCGCCTTCAGCGCGCCGGTGACGGTGTCCTGCAGCTCGGTCCAGGAGACCTCGAACTTGCTGACACCCTCGTCCTCGAGCACCTGGACGACCTCGTCGTACGAGATGCCCAGCTTCTCCAGGTCGGCGATCACCTTGCGGTCCGCGTCGTAGTCGCCGCGGACCGTGTCGCCACGGACCTCGCCGCTCTCCGCGAACGCATCGATCGTTGCCTGCGGCATCGTGTTCACCACACCGGAGGTGATCAGCTCCTCGACGTACATGGTGTTCTTGTACGCCGGGTCCTTCACTCCCGTGGACGCCCAGAGCGGGCGCTGCGGCTTGGCGCCGGCGGTCTCGAGCTGGCGCCAGCGGTCCGAGGCGAAGATCTCCTCGTACGCCTCGAAGGCCAGCCGCGCGTTGGCGATCGCGGCCTTGCCCTTCAGGGCCTTCGCCTCATCGGTGCCGATGGCATCGAGTCGCTTGTCCACCTCGGTGTCGACCCGGCTGACGAAGAACGACGCCACGCTGCCGAGCTTGGTCACGTCGTGACCGTTGTCGATCGCCTTCTCCACGCCGGTCAGGAACGCGTCGACGACGGCCTTGTACCGGTCGAGGGAGAAGATCAGCGTCACGTTCACGCTGATCCCGGCGGCCAGCGTCTCGGCGATCGCCGGGATGCCTTCCCTGGTCGCCGGGATCTTGACGAACACGTTCTCCCGGCCGACGGTCTCCCACAGCTCCTTGGCCTGGGCGATCGTCTGCTCGGTGTCGCGGGCCAAGCCGGGCTCGACCTCGATCGAGACCCGGCCGTCGACGCCGTCGGTGTCGTCGTACACCGGCTTGAACAGATCGGCGGCGTCGCGGACGTCGTCGGTGGTGATCACCCGGATCGCCTGGTCGGTCGAGACGCCTTCGGCGGCCAGCCGGGTCACCTGCTCGGCGTACGCGTTCGCGTCGGAGATGGCCTTGGCGAAGATCGTCGGGTTGGTGGTCACCCCGCTGACGTGCTGGTCATGGATCAGGCTCTCCAGGCTGCCGCTGGTCAGCCGCTGCCGGGAGAGGTCGTCGAGCCAGATGGAAACGCCGGCGTCGGCGAGGTCTTTCAAACGATCGGTCATGTCCGAAGCCCTCCGAGATGTTCTGTTGTGGGTGTTCAGTTGCGTTCGTTGGTGGCGTCGGCGTCCGGGTCGGCGGCCACGCTCTCGTCGTCACCAGGACCGATCGGGCCGGCCGGGCGACGGCCCGCCGGTACCGCGGAGCCACCGATCTCGGCGGCCGCGGCGATGCTGTCCTTGGCGGCCTGTACGACGGCGCCGGTGGTGATCCCGAACTCGTCGTACAGCTTCTTGTAGTCGGCCGAGGCACCGAAGTGCTCCAGCGCGACGCTGCGGCCGGCGTCGCCGACCAGGTCACGCCAGCTCATCGCGATCCCGGCCTCGACCGAGACCCGCGCCTTGACCGCCGGCGGGATGACGTCGTTGCGGTAGGCATCGTCCTGCTCGTCGAACCACTCGCGCGAGACCATCGAGACGACCCGCGCCTGGATGCCTTCCTCGGCCAGCTGGGTGCGCGCCTCGACGGCGAGCTGGACCTCGGAGCCGGTGGCGATCAGCACGACGTCGGGGGTGCCGTTCTCGGCGTCGATCAGGGTGTAGCCACCCTTCTTGACGTTCTCCGTGGTCGCGAAGCCGTCGGTACCGCGGGGGAAGACCGGCACGTTCTGCCGGGTCAGCGCGAGACCGGCCGGGCGGTCGGTGTTCTCCAGGATCGCGGCCCAGGCGGCGGCGGTCTCGTTCGCGTCACCCGGACGGACGATGTCCAGGCCCGGGATCGCCCGCAGCGCGGTCAGGTGCTCGACCGGCTGGTGGGTCGGGCCGTCCTCGCCGAGGCCGATCGAGTCGTGCGTCCAGACGTACGTGACGGGCAGCTTCATCAGCGCGGCCAGCCGGACCGACGGGCGCATGTAGTCGCTGAAGACCAGGAAGGTGCCGCCGTACGGCCGGGTGCCGCCGTGCAGGGCGATGCCGTTCAGGACCGCGCCCATCGCGTGCTCGCGGATGCCGAAGTGCAGCACCCGTCCGTACTCGTTGCCCTGGAAGTCCTTGGTGGAGTGCTCGGCCGGGATGAACGACGGCTCACCCTTCGGGGTGGTGTTGTTCGAGCCGGCCAGGTCGGCCGAACCGCCCCAGAGCTCGGGCAGCACCGGCGCGAGCGCCGACAGCACGTCACCGGAGGCCGCGCGGGTGGCGACACCCTTGGCGTCCGCGTCCCACTTCGGCAGCTTGTCCAGCCAGCCGGCCGGCAGGTCGCGCTGCTGCAGCCGGTCGAACAGCTCGGCGCGCTCGGCCGAGTCGTTGCGCCAGGCGTCGTACTTCGTCGTCCACTCGTCCTGCAGGGCCTGGCCGCGCTCGATCGCCTGGCGGGTGTGCCCGATGACCTCGTCGGAGACCTCGAAGGTCTGCTCCGGGTCGAAGCCGAGGATCTTCTTGGTCGCGGCGACCTCTTCGGCGCCGGCGGCCGATCCGTGGATCTTGCCGGTGTTCTGCTTGTTCGGGGCCGGCCAGCCGATGATCGTGCGCAACCGGATGAAGGTCGGCTTGTCGGTGACGGCGCGACCGGCCTCGATCGCGTCGTACAGGGCCTGGACGTCTTCCTCGTACCCGGCGCCGCCGTTGGTCCAGTCGACGTGGTGGACGTCCCAGCCGTACGCCGCGTAGCGGGCGGCGACGTCCTCGGTGAACGCGATGTTGGTGTCGTCCTCGATGGAGATCTTGTTGTCGTCCCAGATCAGCGTGAGGTTGCCGAGCTGCTGGTGGCCGGCCAGCGACGAGGCCTCACCGGAGACGCCCTCCTGAAGGTCACCGTCGGAGGCGATCACGTAGATCTGGTGGTCGAAAAGGCTCTCACCCTTGGCCGTTTCCGGGTCGAACAGACCGCGCTCGCGGCGGGCGGCCATCGCCATCCCGACCGCGTTGCCGACGCCCTGGCCGAGCGGGCCGGTGGTGGTCTCGACACCCTTGGTGTGGCCGTGCTCCGGGTGACCCGGGGTCAGGCTGCCCCAGACGCGCAGCGACTGCAGGTCGTCCAGCTCGAGGCCGAAACCGGCCAGGTAGAGCTGGATGTAGAGGGTCAGGCTGGAGTGCCCGGCCGACAGCACGAACCGGTCGCGGCCGGCCCAGGTCGGGTCCGCCGGGTTGTGCCGCATCACCTTCTGGAACAGCAGGTACGCGGCGGGCGCGAGGCTCATCGCAGTACCGGGGTGGCCGTTGCCGACCTTCTCCACGGCGTCCAGCGCGAGGACCCGCACGGTGTCGACCGCGCGCTTGTCGAGCTCGGTCCAGTCAAGCTTGGGGCTGGTCTTCTCCGTCACGCCGGCGGCGCTCCTCTCGATGGCTGCGAACACTGCGTCTGCTCGGCATCCGAGGGGCCGGCCGGACCACACTGGTCCCACGCCGATCGCGCCCCGCGTCACCGTGAGCGAGCCTACCGCTCGCCCGTCCCGCGCCTTCCATACGTCCGCAACCGCAACCGGCATGTCGTTGTTCCCGACCGGTCCCGGGCGTCTGGCAGATCACATCGGGTACCCGTCCGGCGCCCTGTCATGCCCTGCGTTTCAGCCCGTGGTCACCGGCTTCCGCGGGCTGTCCGGCGCGCCGGTACGGGTGGGTGTGAACTGCTCCTACGAGGCGTCGTAGACTGTCGAACCGTCAGCGCCGGTCACCGGCGTCAACCCACTCAGTTCGAGGTGTTCGTGACGGCCGTCGACCCGCGTCCAGCCGCGACGACGTCGTACCCGGCGCCGCTGCCGATGGACCCATCCCTGGAGATGACCCGTCCGTCCGTGCGCGACGTGATCAAGGCGTACGTCGGTCTGACCAAGCCGCGCATCATCGAGCTTCTGCTGATCACCACGGTGCCGGTGATGTTCCTGGCCGCCGGGGGAGTCCCCGGCCTGGGCGTCGTCGCCGCCACCCTGCTCGGCGGCATCCTCGCGGCCGGCAGCGCGAACACGATCAACTGCGTGCTCGACCGCGACATCGACGAGCAGATGCGCCGGACCCGCCGCCGCCCGCTGCCCCGGCACGCGGTCAGCCCGCGCTCGGCGACGATCTTCGGCGTCGTCCTGGGCATCCTGGCGACGATCGAGCTGGGGCTGCTGGTCAACTGGCTGTCGTCGCTGCTCGCGCTGGCAGCGAACGCGTTCTACGTCTTCGGCTACACGATGGTCCTCAAGCGCCGCACGGTGCAGAACATCGTCTGGGGCGGCATCGCAGGGTGTTTCCCGACCCTGATCGGCTGGACCTCGGTCACCAACTCACTGGCATGGACCCCGCTGGTCCTCTTCGGCGTGGTGTTCTTCTGGACTCCACCGCACACGTGGGCACTGGCGATGCGGTACCGCGAGGACTACGCCTCGGTAGACGTCCCGATGCTCCCGGTAGTCGCCACCCCGGTCCAGACAGCCCGCCAGATCCTGGCGTACTCGATCGTCATGGTCATCACCTCCCTGGCCCTCTGGCCGATCGGCAACACCGGCTGGGTCTACCCCCTGGCCGCGGTAATCCTCGGCGCCGTCTTCCTCCGCGAGGCTTTCGCCCTCCTGGCCCGAGCCAACACCGGCGCCGACGGCCCAGCCCTCCGCCCCATGCGCCTGTTCCACTTCTCCAACATCTACCTGGCCCTCCTCTTCATCGCCGCCGCGATCGACCCCCTCCTGCGCTAGCACCACGGGACAAACACGGCGGTCTGGCAGGCGGCCTTGCGGCAGTTCTTCTCAACCGGTTTCAGAGGAGGCGGGTGTAGTGGCCTGGGTGCCCGAAAGGGCAGAGATCGTTGCTCTGTCGCCCCAGGTGTCCAGCGTGAACGACCGGTGCCAGGGCGTTTTCCCGTTGACCTGAACGGGTTGTGGTGTTGCCATGGAACGTCCATGGAGGGCGGCTCCATCCTGGGGGGACTGAGTCCTAGGGGGCAGTAGTGGGGGTACGAAGGACAGCACGTATTGCGGCGGTTTCGGCCGTTGCGTTGGTCAGCACGGTGCTGGTCGCCGGTCAGGCCGAGGGGTCTGGTGGGTACGGCGGCAGCCTGAAGCCCGTGGTGACCGGCTTGAACGGGCCGCGGGGGGTCGCGGCTCATGGGGCCAAGGTCGTCTACAGCGTGGGGGACGGCTCGGTGTACGAGGCGTGGGCCTATGGCACCAACAAGGGGATCAGGGAGCTCGGCACGGTTCCCGGTGGGTTCGCGCCGGCGATCGATACCGACCGCTGGGGTACGACGTACGCCTTGACGGGCGCCGGCGGTGAGCCGGGCCAGCCACTCCCGCCAGGGGGTGCGTCCTTGTTCAAGCTGCGGCCGGGCAAGGCACCGCTGAAGATCGCCGACATCGGCCAGTACCAACTGAAGGACCCGGACCCCTACAACGTGGAGGGACCGGCGACCGAGTCGAATCCGTTCGGCGTGGCCACGCTGCGTGACGGCTCGGTTCTGGTGGCCGATGCGGCGGGCAACGACCTGCTGCGCGTCTGGCCGAACGGCAAGATCAGGACCGTCGCCCGGCTCAAGCCGCGGGTCGTCAAGGCGCCGGCGAATCTCGGTGGCCAGCTGATGCCGGCTGAAGCGGTTTCCACCTCGGTGACCGTCGGATCGGACGGCCACTACTACGTGGGCGAACTCCGCGGCTTTCCCGCGACGCCTGGCACCTCGCAGATCTGGCGGATCAAGCCAGGCTCGATGAACGCGGTGTGCGACCCCGCCAAGCCGTACAAGGGCCACTGCCAGCGGTACGCCGACGGCTACACCTCGATCGTCGACCTGTCCGCCGGCAGGCACGGCAAGCTCGCCGTGGTCCAGCTGGCCAACATCGGCTGGCTGGCGTGGGAGATGAGTGGTCAGCCCACCGCCGTTGGCGGGCTCTTCCTCCAGTATCCGGGCAAGCACCACAAGGCCGGCTACAAGAAGGAACTTGCCCGAGGCAAGCTGCACCTGCCGGCCGGGACGGAGATCAACAAGTTCGGCCACGTCTTCGTCTCGTCACCGCTGTTCGGTCCCGGAGCGGTTTACCGGATCAGGTAGCGGGTGTGCCGCGTTCGCCGTACACGGCGGTGACCAAGGCGATCAGCAGTGCGGCGAAGAACATGTGGATCAGTACCAAGACCCATGGCAGGCCCGTGAAGTACTGAGTGAAGCCGACCGCACCTTGCACCAACTCTGCTGCCAGCAACCAGGCGGCGAGTTTGCGCAGGGTGCGGGAGGTTGCTGTCACGCGGGTGGCGATCACCAGGGCGATCGTGATGCCCAGCAAGGCGAACACGGCGTCGGCGTGCAGCTGGCTGATGACCGCCTCGTCGAAGCCGTTCCGACCTGTGTCCGGATCGCCCGAGTGCGGACCTGCTCCGGTGACCAAGGTGCCGAGGGCAACGGCCAGCCAGACTGCCACCACACAAGCGGTTGCGAGAGCGCGGACCACCGGAGGCGTGTGCGGATAGGGGCTCGTCCGGGACCGTCGCATCATCGCCACGGTCAGCGTGATGATGATCGGCGAGACCAGGAAGTGCGCTGAGACGATCCACGGGTTCAGCCCGGTCAGGACGCTGACCCCACCGATGATGGCCTGCAACGGGACACCCAGCGCGGCGGCGGTGGCGAGCCGGCGCAGGTCGGTACGCCGTGGCCGGTACCGCATCACCACCAGCCAGGTGCAGATCGCGACGGCCGCGACCACGAACCCGAGCATCCGGTTGCCGAACTCGATCGCGCCGTGCATCCCCAGCTCACCGTGCGGCACGTACGACGAGTCGGTGCACTGTGGCCAAGTCGGACAGCCCAGCCCGGACCCGGTCAACCGAACCAGCCCGCCGGTCACCACGATGCCGATGTTGACCGCGACGGAGGCCCAGCCCCAGCGCCGTACGGTGTCGAGGCTCGGCTCCGGCACCAGTCGCCAGAAGCCGCTGACAGGTTCGGTTGGCTGGGTGGGGGCGTCCGTGGTCACCGGCACACTCTAGAGAAGGCTCTCGTCAGTCCCATCGGAAGGTCCGTGACACCAGGTAGCCCAGCAGGCCGGCCCACAACGCCAGGGACAGCGCGGCGGCCCAGGGCACGACGCCTTCCAGCGTGGAGTTCGCCAGCCCGTTGGCCAGCGCAGCACTCGGCAGCAGCCGTACTACGCCCTGCATGCCCTCGGGGTACTCCTCGACGGGAGTCATGATCGCGCCGCCGACCAGCAGCACCAGGTACAGGAGATTGGCGGCAGCCAGAGTCGCCTCAGCGCGCAGTACGCCGGCCATCAGCAACCCGAGTGACGCGAAGGCCGCAGTACCGCAGAGAACCATCAGCAGTACGCCGAAGACCGCAGCAGCCCCGCCGACCGGCTTCCAGCCGAGCGCGAACCCAGCAACGATCAGCACAGCGAGCTGGATCACCTGGATCGCCAGCACCGCCCCGATCTTCCCGGCCAACAGCCCGGTCCGCGACAGGGGAGAAGCACCGAGCCGCTTGATCACCCCATACCGACGCTCAAACCCAGTGGCGATAGCCAGCGACGTGAACGAAGAAGACAACACAGCCAGCGCCAGCACCCGCGGTACTGCGAGGTCGACAGCCGGCCCGTCCCCAAGCGGTAACCGATCACCCAGGCCCGTGCCGCCCAACAGGAGCAGGAGACCCAGTGGGATCACCAGGGCCAGCAGCAGTTGCTCCCCGTTGCGCAGCAGCAGACGAAACTCCATCACCGCATGCGAGTAGACCTTCCGCACCAACGGAGCACTCTGCGGATGAGGCGCATACGTGGTCATGAGGCCTCCCGGTCTGGACTGAGGAACGCAGGGAGCGAAGCGACCGGAGAGACGAGGGAAGACCGGGAGGTTAGCCTCATGACCCGCCGAGCCGAAGGCGAGGCCAAAAGCACAGTAATCACTTGCTCCCCCGAGCCGTTAGAGCCAGATAGACATCTTCCAGCGACTTCGCACCGTGTTCAGTCAGTACGTCAGGGCTGCCCGAGGCGATCACCTTGCCGGCTGACACCACATGCACCTGGTCGGACAGCTGCTCCGCCTCGTCCATCGCATGCGTGGTCAACACCACGGTCACGCCGTCGTTGCGCAGATCCCGGATCAACTGCCAGATCTCGCGGCGGCCGTGGGGGTCCAAGCCGGTGGTCGGCTCGTCCAGGAAGACGATCTCCGGGCGACCCACGATCGCCATCGCGAGCGACAACCGCTGCTTCTGCCCGCCCGAGAGCCGCCGGTACGGCGTACGGCCGCACGTCCCGAGGTCGAGTCGGTCGACCAGGGTCGGCAGGTCGAGGGGATGGGCATGGAGCGAGGCGACGTACCGGAGCATCTCCAACGCGCGGACGCCCGACCAGGCGCCGCCCTCCTGCAGCATCACGCCGATGCGGGGCATCAGTTCGTCGTGGTCGGCGATCGGGTCGAGGCCGAGGACCCGGACCTGGCCCGAGTCGGGACGCCGGAAGCCTTCGCAGGTCTCCACCGTGGTCGTCTTGCCGGCTCCGTTGGGGCCGAGCACGGACGTGACTGTTCCGCCGGTTACGGTGAGACTGAGGCCGTCGACTGCGGCCTTCTCGCCGTACCGGACGACGAGGTTCTCGATTTCCACCGCGACTGGCACAGCAGCAGCGTAGTAAACGGCTCGGCGTGACGCTGCTCACGGTCACCCCCAGGTGCAGGCGGAGCGGTAAGGGCAGCCTTATTTGAAGGCCCTCCGCATTTAGGTGACACTGATGTTGTGAAAACTCCCGCACAGAGCAGCCGCGTGCCCTCGGGCACCGCTGTGGCGCGGGACGAGTCCACCCGGGACCGGGTCGCCCGCTCGATCCTGACCAACGGGTCGTCCAGCGCCGCGGTGCTGGCCGAGCGACTCGAACTGACCCCGGCGGCGGTCCGCCGGCACCTCGACCACCTGCTCGACGAGGGCCTGGTCGAGAGCCGTGAGGAGCGTGTCTACGGCCCCCGTGGCCGTGGCCGTCCCGCCAAGGTCTTCGTGCTGACCGATGCCGGCCGGCACGCCTTCCACCAGGCCTATGACGACCTCGCCGCGACAGCACTCCGCTTCATCGCGGAGTCCAGTGGCGACGAGGCCGTGGTGGCCTTCGCCCGGCAACGGGTGGCCGAGGTGGAGACCCGGTACCGGGCGCTGCTCGAGCTGGCGCCCGCGGGCAAGGAGGCGGAGGTGCTGGCCCAGGCACTGACCGCGGACGGTTACGCCGCCTCCACGATGCAAGCCGGTGCCGGCGAACAGCTCTGCCAGCACCACTGCCCGGTCGCGCACGTGGCCGCGCAGTTCCCCCAGCTGTGCGAGGCCGAGACCGAGGTGTTCTCGAGACTCCTCGGCCGGCACGTCCAGCGACTGGCCACCATCGCCCACGGCGACGGTGTCTGTACGACGCACATTCCCGGTGCTCCGGCATCGGTTTCCCCTGTTTCCGACGGCGAATCTGCGAGGAATGCACGATGACGCAAACCGCTCACCCCGAGCTCGAAGGGCTCGGCACGTACAAGTTCGGCTGGTCCGACAGTGACGCTGCCGGCTCGATCGCCAAGCGCGGCCTCAGTGCCGACGTGGTGCAGGGCATCTCGACCCTGAAGAACGAGCCGGAGTGGATGCTGGACCTGCGGATGAAGGGCCTGAAGCTCTTCGACCGCAAGCCGATGCCGTCGTGGGGTGCCGACCTGTCCGGGATCGACTTCGACAACATCAAGTACTTCGTCCGCTCCACCGAGAAGCAGGCGACCAGCTGGGACGAGCTGCCGGAGGACATCAAGAACACCTACGACAAGCTCGGCATCCCGGAGGCGGAGAAGCAGCGCCTGGTCGCCGGCGTCGCCGCGCAGTACGAGTCCGAGGTCGTGTACCACCAGATCCGCGAGGACCTGGAGGCCCAGGGCGTGATCTTCCTGGACACCGACACCGGCCTGCGCGAGCACCCGGAGCTGTTCCAGGAGTACTTCGGCTCGGTCATCCCGGTCGGCGACAACAAGTTCGCCGCGCTGAACACGGCGGTCTGGTCCGGCGGCTCGTTCATCTACGTGCCCAAGGGCGTCAAGGTGGACATCCCGCTGCAGGCCTACTTCCGGATCAACACCGAGAACATGGGCCAGTTCGAGCGGACCCTGATCATCGTCGACGAGGACGCCTACGTGCACTACGTCGAGGGCTGCACGGCGCCGATCTACAAGTCGGACTCGCTGCACTCCGCGGTGGTCGAGATCATCGTGAAGAAGGGCGCCCGCTGCCGCTACACGACGATCCAGAACTGGTCGAACAACGTCTACAACCTGGTCACCAAGCGCGCCACCTGCGAAGAGGGCGCGACGATGGAGTGGATCGACGGCAACATCGGTTCCAAGGTGACGATGAAGTACCCGGCCGTGTACCTGATGGGCGAGCACGCCAAGGGCGAGACCCTGTCGGTCGCGTTCGCGGGCGAGGGCCAGCACCAGGACGCCGGCTCCAAGATGGTGCACAACGCGCCGTACACCTCCAGCTCGATCGTGTCGAAGTCGGTGGCCCGCGGTGGCGGCCGGACGTCGTACCGGGGTCTGGTCGAGGTGGCGCCGGGTGCGCACCACAGCAAGTCCACGGTGCGCTGTGACGCGCTGCTGGTCGACACCATCAGCCGTTCGGACACCTACCCGTACGTCGACGTCCGCGAGGACGACGTGGCGATGGGGCACGAGGCGACCGTGTCCAAGGTCAGCGACGACCAGCTCTTCTACCTGATGAGCCGGGGGATGGCCGAGGACGAGGCGATGGCGATGATCGTCCGCGGCTTCATCGAGCCGATCGCCCGCGAGCTCCCGATGGAGTACGCGCTGGAACTGAACCGACTGATCGAGCTGCAGATGGAAGGGGCCGTCGGCTGATGTCAGCCACCGAAACCCTGGTTGCGACCGGTAACCAGGCGCACTCCCACGGGCCGGGTTCGCCGGTGCCGTTGCAGGCCCGGAGCGAGCGGACGACGTCGTACGACGTCGCCGACTTCCCGGTGCCCAACGGCCGTGAAGAGGAGTGGCGCTTTACGCCGGTCAAGGCCCTCAAGGCGCTGTTCGCCGACGAGGCCGGCACCGAGACCCCGAAGATCGACGCGCACGGCCCCGACGGCGTCGTGATCGAGAGCATCGCCGTGGACGCCGTCAAGGCGCTCACCCCGCAGGACCGGATCGCCGCTGTCGCGTGGACCCACGCGGGTGCCGCGACGGCCGTCCGGATCCCGGTCGAGGCTGAGCTGACCGAGGCGGTGCACGTGAACGTCGCGAGCCTGGGCGGCCGTGGTTACGGTCACCTGGTGATCGAGGCCGGCCGGCACAGCCGCGCGACCGTGATCATCGACCACACCGGCTCCGGCGAGTACGGCGCCAACGTCGAGATCGTCGTCGGTGACGGCGCCGAGCTGCGCGTGGTGTCGATCCAGCAGGGCGACAACGAGTCGATCCACGTCGGTCAGCACGACGCCGTGATCGGCCGCGACGCCAAGCTGAACCACGTCGCGGTCACTCTCGGCGGCAAGATCGTCCGGCTGTCCACCAACGTCCGGTACGCCGGTCCGGGTGGCGACGCCGAACTGCTCGGCGTGTACTTCGCCGAGTCGGGGCAGCACCACGAGAACCGGCTGTTCGTCGACCACGAGGCGATCAACTGCAAGTCCAACGTGCTCTACAAGGGCGCGCTGGCCGGGGACCACGCCCGCTCGGTGTGGATCGGCGACGTGCTGATCCGGGCCGCGGCGGAGGGCACCAACACCTTCGAGCTGAACCGGAACCTGGTGCTCACCGACGGCGCCCGCGCCGACTCGGTGCCGAACCTGGAGATCGAGACCGGCGAGATCGAGGGCGCCGGGCACGCCTCGGCGACCGGCCGGTTCGACGACGAGCAGCTGTTCTACCTGCAGGCCCGCGGGATCCCCGAGGACGAGGCACGGCGTCTGGTGGTGTCCGGCTTCTTCAACGACATCATCGGCCGGATCGGCGTCGCCGAGGTCACCGAGCACCTGCACGACGTGATCGAGCAGAAGCTGGCCCGGACGGCAGAGCTGAGCGCCGCGGCGGCCAAGGCCTAGGCATGAGCGACTCGTTCGAACGCGCTTGCGCTGTCGCCGACGTCCCCGACGAAGGCGTCGTCGCCACCGAGGTCGGTGGCGTCGAGGTCGCGGTGGTGAAAAGCGAAGGCCAGTACTTCGCCGTCCGCGACGAGTGCTCGCACGCGCAGATCCAGCTGTCCGAGGGCGACGTCGGCAACTGCGAGATCGAGTGCTGGCTGCACGGCTCCCGGTTCGACCTGCGCACCGGCGAGCCGACCAGCCTGCCGGCCTACGACCCGGTGCCGGTCTACCCGGTCCGGGTCGACGGCGCCGATCTGCTGGTCGACGTCAAGAACCCCCTCAACCAGGCTTCCTAGTAAAGACGGAGATAGAAGAAACTCATGGCGACACTCGAGATCAGCGACCTGCATGTGTCGGTCGACACCGAGAACGGCCCGAAGGAGATCCTGCGCGGCGTCGACCTGACCATTGCTGCCGGTCAGACGCACGCGATCATGGGCCCGAACGGTTCCGGCAAGTCCACGCTGGCGTACTCGATCGCCGGCCACCCGAAGTACAACGTCACCAGCGGCACCGTGACGCTCGACGGCGAGGACGTGCTCGCCATGGCCGTCGACGAGCGCGCCCGGGCCGGCCTGTTCCTGGCCATGCAGTACCCGGTCGAGGTCCCCGGCGTGTCGGTGTCGAACTTCCTGCGCACCGCCAAGACCGCGATCGACGGCGAGGCGCCGAAGCTGCGCACCTGGGTCAAGGACGTCAACAAGGCGCTGTCCGACCTGGACATGGACGCCGACTTCGGTCAGCGCAACGTCAACGAGGGCTTCTCCGGGGGTGAGAAGAAGCGGCACGAGATCGTCCAGCTGGAGCTGCTGAACCCGAAGATCGCGATCCTCGACGAGACCGACTCCGGCCTCGACATCGACGCGCTGAAGATCGTCTCCACTGGCGTCAACCGGTTCGCCGAGCAGGGCGACAAGGGTGTTCTGCTGATCACCCACTACACCCGGATCCTGCGCTACATCAAGCCGGACTTCGTGCACGTGTTCGTCGACGGCAAGGTCGCCGAAGAGGGTGGCCCGGAGCTGGCCGACGAGCTCGAGGCCAACGGCTACGAGCGCTTCCTCAAGACAGGCGCCAAGGCATGACGGACGCCCGGACCTTCAGCAGTCCGCTGGACCTGAACTCGGTCCGGGCGGACTTCCCGATCCTCGCGCGGGAGCTGGCGAACGGCTTCCCGCTGGTCTACCTGGACTCGGCGAACTCCTCGCAGAAGCCGGTCCAGGTGGTCGACGCGCTGCGTGACCACTACCTGCTGCACAACGCCAACGTGGCTCGCGCCATGCACCAGCTCGGTGCGGAGGCGACCGCGGCGTACGAGGGTGGCCGGGACAAGGTCGCGGCCTTCATCGGCGCGCAGAACCGGGACGAGATCGTCTTCACCAAGAACGCCTCCGAGGCGCTCAACCTGGCCGCGCACACGCTCGGCGCGGCGCTGAAGCCGGGGGACGAGGTGGTGATCTCCGAGATGGAGCACCACAGCAACATCGTCCCGTGGCAGCTCGCCTGCGAGCGGACCGGCGCCACCCTGCGCTGGTTCGGCGTGACCGATGAGGGCCGGCTCGACCTGTCGGCCATCGACGACCTGATCACCGAGCGGACCAAGATCGTCTCGCTGACCTGGGTCTCGAACGCGCTCGGCACGATCAACCCGATCACCGAGATCGCGACGAAGGCCCACGCCGTCGGTGCGACCGTGGTCGTCGACGCTTCGCAGGCGGTGCCGCAGTTCCCGGTCGACGTCTCGACGCTCGGCGCGGACCTGCTCGCCTTCACCGGCCACAAGGCGGTCGGCCCGACGGGTATCGGCGTGCTCTGGGGCCGGTACGAGCTGCTGGCCGAGCTGCCGCCGTTCCTGGGCGGGGGAGAGATGATCGAGGTCGTCCGGATGACCGGCTCGACCTACGCCCCGCCGCCGGCCCGCTTCGAAGCCGGTACGCCGCCGATCGCGCAGGCGGTCGGTCTCGGTGCCGCGCTGGACTACCTGGCCGGCATCGGGATGGACAAGGTCGCGGCGCACGAGCAGGCCATCACGGCGTACGCGCTGGAAGGGCTGCAGACCGTGCCGGGGCTGAAGATCCTCGGCCCGACCGACATCGCCGACCGCGGTGGCGCGATCAGCTTCGAGCTCGACGGCGTCCACCCGCACGACGTGGCGACCGTGCTGGACACCCGTGGAATAGCGGTACGGGCCGGGCACCACTGTGCGCGGCCGGTGCACGAGCGGTTCGGCGTACAGTCCTCGACGCGGGCGTCCTTCTACCTCTACACGACGCCCGCGGAGATCGACGCGCTGGTCGACGGCCTGGGTTTCGTCCGATCGTTCTTCAAGGTGGCTTGACGTCTTATGCAGCTGGATTCGCTGTACCAGGAGATCATCCTGGACCACTACCGCAGCCCGCACCACGCGGGTCTGGCGGACCCGTACGACGTGGAGGTGCACCACGTGAACCCGTCCTGCGGGGACGAGGTCACCCTCCGCGTCGAGCTCGATGGCGACAAGGTCACCAGCGTGACGCACCACAGCGTCGGCTGCTCGATCAGCCAGGCCGCCACCTCGGTGATGAGTGACCTGGTGATCGGCAAGCCGGTCGCCGAGGGCATGGCGACGTACGAGAAGTTCCTGGAACTGATGCAGGGCCGCGGGAATGTCGAACCGGACGAAGAGGTTCTGGAAGACGGCGTCGCCTTCGCGGGTGTCGCGCAGTTCCCGGCCCGGGTGAAATGCGCACTGCTGGGCTGGTCGGCTTGGCGCGACGCCACCGCCCAAGCGCTAGCCAAGAAAGAAGGAGCCAGCAATGTCTGACCAGACCGACGAGAAGATCGAGCTGCCCGAGGTCGACCTCGACGCAGCCAACAAGCCGGCTGGTACCACGACAGTCGCCGTCGAGGACGTGACCGAGGCGCTCAAGGACGTCGTCGACCCCGAGCTCGGCATCAACGTGGTCGACCTCGGCCTGATCTACGGCGTGACCGTGGACGACAGCAACACCGCGATCATCGACATGACCCTGACGTCCGCGGCCTGTCCGCTGACCGACGTGATCGAGGACCAGACCCGGATGTCCCTGGACGGCCTGGTCAACGACTTCCGGATCAACTGGGTCTGGATGCCGCCGTGGGGCCCGGAGAAGATCACCGACGACGGCCGCGACCAGCTGCGCGCCCTGGGCTTCAACGTCTGAGCCCGCTGTACTGCGAAGCCCGGGTCAGGTGGCCCGGGCTTCCGCATGTCCTCTGCCGACCTGCGATGGGCTAGCGTCGGCGGGGTGACCCGCTTTGTGTCTGTTGCGCCTGAGCGTCTTGAGCGTTGGCTGGCCGGTTTCGGCGAGCGGCATGGGAGTACGTCGTACGACGTGACGCCGAGCCGGGTGACGGTCGAGGCCGAGGACGGGTCGCGGGCCGAGATCGACGTACCGTTCGGGCCCTTGGAGGAGCTCACGCCGGACGGGCTGGTCGCGCACGTGCTGGTCGAGCGACGGTTGGGACTTCTGCTCGTACGTCGTGGTGGCTATGGCGCGGGTGTCTTCGAGGGCACCAAGCTGGTGAGCTCGAAGGTCGGGTCCCGGCACGTGCAGGGGACGACCAAAGCCGGTGGCTGGTCGCAGCAGCGGTTCGCCCGCCGGCGGGACAATCAGGCGCGGGAGGCGTTCGCGGCGGCGACCGAGGTCGCCGTACGGATCCTGGCGCCGGCCAGGCTCGACGTGCTCGTCTGTGGGGGAGACCGCAAGGCCATCGACACCGTGCTCGAAGACCCCCGGCTGAAGGCCATCAGGCCGCTGGTCCGCCCACCCTTTCTCGGCGTGGCCGATCCCAAGCAGAAGGTGCTGGAGCAGGCCGGTGTGGATGCCCGCGCGATCCGCATCGAGCTCACCGACCCGCCCGCGTCAGACTGACGGGCCGTCAGACTGCCGGGCCGTACAGGGCGCGGAAGTCGTCGAGCGTGCCGCGGTAGTGCTCCAGGTCGTCGATCAGCTTCGAGCGGTAGACCAGCTCCGGGCTCTGCGCGACTGCCCGCTTGCCCATCTCGGACCAGATCGCTTCGGCCGGCACCACCTCCGCGCCCTCCGGCAGGAACTTCAGCGCTTCACCGACCGCCTCCGCGGCGAACTCCCAGTTGAGCTCGACCGTCGTCCGGTCCTGGTCCGGGCCGCCGGTGTAGGCCATGTCGGCCGTCAGCGCGCGGCGCGCGTAGATCGCGGCCACCAGGGCCCACTGGGCCGCGTCGACCAGTTCGGAGACGCCGAGGCCGAAGCGGGCGCCGATCTTCCGGGCCGCGTCCTCCGACACGTACGGCACGGTGATCTCGCCCGCGGTCGTGGTGATCGTCCAGGCGTCCTGGCCCTCGACCACGTTCGGGCCGGGCACGATCGGCGCGGGCTCGGTGGCCGGCAGGTTGTCGTCGGCAACGGTCGTCACGCTCACGTAGACCTGCACCTCGGCGAGGGTCCTTGCGGTCAGCATCGGTTATTTCGCTCCTGTTTCTCGGACGAGTTCGTGGTACGTGTCGCGGACCACCAGCAGGCGGTCAAGGCGGAACCTACCCGGCTCGGCCTCGAACACACCGCGGCCCTGCGGGGTCCAGAACTCGTCCGCCGGTACTTCGTCCTGTCCCGGCGGGACGAACTTGATGACTTCCTCGACCGCCGCCCGGGCAATGGAGAGCGCCGGCCCGGCCTCGACCGGATCCACCGGCACGTTGGAGGCCACCTGGTCGGCCACCGCCAGCCATTGTCCGGCGTCGAGCAGTTCCGACGGCTCGCTGCCGCCGAAGGTCGGCCACGAGCCGGCCGGAGTCTCCTTCGCCGGAAGACCGAACAGGTACTCGCGCTCGGCCCCGCAACCGGGACAGACCGCGGCGTAGCTGATCGTCAGCTCGCCGTCGATCTCCACCAGGGCGTGTTCCCACGGAGCCTCGGTGGAACCGCAGTCCGGGCAGGGCTGCAGTTCGAGGTAGAGGAGTGCCTCGTCCCTCGTACGCGCGACCGCGAACGCCATACCGTCCCTCTCGTCGTTTCGGACCATCATGCCTGTCGGTGTGTCACTGACCGGCCAGCGAAGGGCCCTGGCCGCCGTGGCCACCGGCGCTGATCGTCCGGGCGGCCGAGGCGCCGCCGGTTGGTTGGCGGGCACCTTGCCCTGCTTTCGCGGTCAGGTGCTGCGCGGCCGTCGAGTAGTCCAGGCCCTTGAGAATCGAGATCGGGATGCCCTTGTCCACGAGCTCCTTGGCCACCCGGGCGTTGAACGACTCCGACCGCGGGGTGGTGTTGTAGACCTCGCGCAGGTCGACCAGGCCCTCCGACATCCGCGCGATGCTGGGGTGCAGCTTGCCGAACGCTTCCGCGTAGCCGCTGCCGTCGCCGACCTCGGTCAGTGTCCCGTCGCTGAGCGCCTGGTACGTCCGCTCCGTCCCGCTGGCCTCCTTCATCGCCAGGACCACGGTGCGATTCTCGGCGACCGCCTTCCGCATCGCCGTCACGAGCGGCTGGTAGGGGTGGTACCCGACGTTGCCCTTCTCATCCGCGCTGTACTCCGTCGCGTGCTCGACCTTGCCCAGCTTGCGCGGCGCCGGCTCCAGCAGCGGGTCGGCCGTCGCCCCGGACTCGAGTTGCCGCAGTCCGTCCAGATAGGAGTGCTGCAGCATCTTCAGGTAGTAGACGGCCTGGGCCTGCTCGGGCAGTTCCTCGGAGTTCTTCACCTTCGGCAGGCCCGAGCCGTTGTCGGACACCTCGTGAACCGTGACGTTGTAGACCATCGGCGCCACGACCGTGGCCAGGTTTCCTTCGTGGAAGCGGCTGGTCTCCAGCCGGGTGGCGCGCGAGTCGGAGGTCTGCTCCTTGACCTGCCCAGTCACCGAGGCACCGGCGTTGACCAGACCTCCGCCGGCGCCGCCGCTGCCGGTCACCGGCAGATGGTTCGAGGTCGTGGTGATGCCACTGCTTCGCTGGCTACGCCAGACCTGGCCGCTCTGGCCACCAGTCAGCGGTGTGTCCTGCAGTTCCCAGCCGACCGGCCTGGCCTTCACCACGACGACGAACTTGGTGTTGCTGTTGCCCCGGCCGGGCATCGGCGTGAGTTCGAGGCCGCGATCGCTGGTCAGATCCTTGAGCGACGCGCGCAAAGCGGTCGGCGAGAGCGCGCTCTCCAGCGCGACGTCGTTCACCAGCATCGCCGCCTCGCCCATGCCCTTGTGGGCGACCAGGTGGCCCCTGATCTGCTGGTGCAGTTGGTCGGCCGCGGGTTGGCCTTCGCCGTAGGGGACCACCTCCTCCGCCGTGGCGTCCTCAGGGACCCGGAGGGTTCGATGATCGGGCACCGGCTTTTCCGGTACCGCGAGCGTCTGCGCGCTCTGCTCCGCACTCTTGGTCGCGGCCGGCTTGAGCAGTGGGCGCGGCACCATCAGGGTGAAGCGGGCGCGGATCTCCTCCGGGGTGGCGTGGACGGTCTGGTCGGCAGGCAAGGTCTGGTTGAGTCGCCACCGGATGCCGGCCGTGGTGGCGGCGCCGGCGCCGCTGACCCGCGACACCTGGACTTCGAAGACGCCGTCCCGCTCGACCTCGGCCGGGTCGAAGTGACCGGTCCGGTCCAGGTGGACGTTCAAGGTCTCGTCCTTGGCGCTGACAGCGCGGCTCCGTCCGGTGCCGACGCTGCCGGAACCGGTCGTCTCGCCCGACCCCTTCAGCTCCAACCCGGCGGAGTGGTCCGTGTTGTGGCCGCGCGATGCGCCCTTTCCCTTGAACTTGTACTTCTGCTTCAGCCCGATCGCGTCGACCTTGGGGACGTCCGTCGTACCGTCTTCCTTGGTGATCTGCGGCGTCCCGTCGACCTGGATCGGACCGTCGAACCGGGATTTGACCCGGACGAAGATGAGGTCGGGCTGGGCCTGGCCGGGGACCGGTACTTCGATGTCGGCGACGTAGCCGCGGACGCCGAACATCTCACCGACGTGCCCCTGCCAGGCATCGTTGCCGAGATCCTTGGTCAGCGAGTCGGCCAGCAACGGGTTCGCTGCCAGCAGGCCGGGCGCGATCTCCTCCACCTGGCGCCTGGTCGGGGTGAGCAGGTCGAGGTTCCCGCCCGGCCGGCCGGCCGGGCTGACGTCCTCCAACTGCGCCGAGGCAAGCCCGGTGTCGTACTGCGGCGGCATCTCCATGTCGATGGGCTGGTTCACGACCTGCTCGACACCGGCGAGCACCTCGTCGAGTTGCTCGTTGGCGGCCACCGCCGCCGGCTCGGTTCCCTTGCTGTGCTCGACGAGCCGCTGGGTCAGCCGTTCGTCGGTGTGCTCGGCCGCCAGGCCGGTGGTGACGCCGGCCTTCTCCTGCTTGTACCGGCGGACGAAGGCGGCAGCGTCCCGCGGGCTGATCTCCAGCTGCCCGGCCAAATACCGCTCGGCCGCATCCGTGACCACCTCGAGCGGCAGGTCGACTTCCCGTCGGCCGTACATCCGCAGCGTGCGCCGCTCGGGCGTCGTCACCTGCACCTTGGCGTCCTGCAACGGGACGCTCCGCACAACGTTGCCCTCGGCATCGACGATGTCGGCGACCATCTTGTACCGGTCGAGGAACTGGTGATGGGTGCCGATGTTGACCAGCAGGTCCTCTTCACCCGTGGTCTGGCTGGTGGTGGTGGACTGCGACGTACCACCGGTCCGCCCGCCGTTCACGCCGCCGGAGACCGCCGAGCCGTCGGCCTGGGTCAAGCCACCGCCGAGCCCGCCCGAGGCCGACCGGCCGGAAGTGAAACTGGTGTCCCTCATGGTGAGGTTGATGTCGCCGGAGTTCTCCTGGGTGGCGGTGACGAACACCCGGTCGATCGCCTCGCCCCGGACCACCACGGTGAGTCCCTGCGGCAGCACCCTGCCCTGCTGGATCGCCTCGACCGGATTGCCGGCCGGTGGGACGATCGTCAACGGCAACCGGTACTCGCCGTTCATCCACTCCTTGTGGGCGACCATGCTGTCCGGCCCGAGCATCGCGTGCAGATCGAGATAGGTGTTCGAGCCGAGCTCGATCGCGTCGACGGCCGAGGTGATCCGGTCGACCGGGTTGCCGGGGTCGACGTGGACCGGGATCGAGTGCTTCACGGCCGTCGCGCTCGGCGCCTTGCGCGGGCCGGTGTGGTCGGGCGCGGCGGCCCGGGACAACGCGCTGTCGACCAGGATCCGGGCGTTGCCCTTCACGTCGGCGATCGGGGCGGAGTCACCGTTCGCCGTGACCTCGGTGACGACCACCCGGTGTCCGACGCGCAGAATGTCCACCGGCCCGGTGCTCTCGGTCAGCGAGACCCGGTTGACCCGGCGGCCGGCCGACCAGCCGAAGCTGCGACCGATCGCATTTCGGCTGAGCTTGACGCCGATCCGGCCGGCCCAGCCGCGGACGCCTTCGGCCGGCCCGTTGCTGAGGCCGGCTCCGGCCGACAGCGGAACACCCTTCGACCGGCCACCCGACCTGCTGCTGGCGTCGGAGGCGATGCCGAGCCGCACCACGTTGTCCGTCGTACTGGTGCCCTCGCCGTGCACGTCGTCGAAGTCCTGCCGGACGGCGATCCGGAACGTCCGGTACCTCGTCGTCTTCCCGGAGGCCTGATCGACCAGCACCATCGGGATACCGCTCTGGGCGGCCTGGTTGTAGCCGGCTTCCAGGCGTTCGGCCGCGATGTGCTGGACGACCCGGTCGTAGTTGATGAACTGTCCCGCGCGCAGTACCCGGTCGTCCGGCAGGTTCGCGAAGTCGGGCCGGAAGTGCTCGTCGAGCGGCGGCACCAGACCCTTCGCGCTGAGATCGGTCAGGGTGCGCTCCAGCGCCGCGCGATCGCCGGTGAAGTTCTGCACGAGGGCCTGTCCGGCGCCGCGCATCTGGTTCTCTCCGGGCCCGATCGTGGGCGGCAGCGTCTGCTTCCCGGTCGGCGGTTCGGGATCGCCGCGCAGCAGCAGCCGGCCGTACTGGTCCAGCCGCGGCGATCCGTCTGGGTTCTTCAGGACGGCGTTCGCGTCGACGCGCCCGCCGGCCCGGAGCAGGTCGTTCTCGGGAACCCGGAGCCGCGCGTCGACGAAATCCGTCACGACCACCGGCTCGGCCGTGGGGTCGTTGAGCTTGCGCAGGGTGGCCCGGACCCGGAAGCCGACCACGACGCCCTGGGTCGGGCCCTGGTTGCGGTGCACTACGGGGGTGATCGAGGTGGCGCTGACGTTCAGCCCGCCCTGCCGCGAGACGTTGCGGCCGGCCGAGGCGTTCGGCGAGACGTCCATGCTCGTCTCGCCGATGTCACTCAGGGCGGTCGGGCTCGGCAGATAGCCCGGTACGGGCGTGGTGTCCTTCGGGTTACCCGGGAAGGCCAGGCCGACCGAGCCGGTGAGCGAGGAGCCGGAGCCCTGGCTCGCACTCGTTCCGGCGAAGTCGACCTGGACCTCTTCCTGCCACAGGTCCGGGCTGGACTCGCCGCTGAGCTTCGCCGTACTCCAGATCGGCTCCATCTCGAGCTGGACGTGATACTCGGAATCGCCGGCACTGACGATCTGGCGTCCGTAGCCGCCCGGCTGGCTGGTCTGGCGCAGCAGCCGTTTCACGTCCTGGGTGAGCAGGCCGTCGATCTGGCCGTACGCAACCTTGTCGATCGCGCCGAAGCGTTCCCGGCCGGCCGCGACCAGGCGGTCCCGGACCGACGTCAGCCCGTCGATGTCGGTGACGGTGTGCCGGGGGAAAGCCGGGTCGATCTCGTTCTTCCGGCCGAGCTCCGCCAGCGTGACGGTCTTCTCGGCGGGCTTCACGGTGTAGGCGGCGGACACCCAGGTCAGCTGCCGGCCGGCGTCGAAGGTCTCGGCCGGCGACCACGGATCGGTCGCGGACGCGCGGACCTCGATCTCCCAGCGGCCCTGCCAGCCGACCTGCAGCGACTCGCCCCGGTCGTCGTCCACCGCGCCCTGCTTGTCGTGCGTGCTGGAGCCACTGGACCGGCTCGCCGACGAGCCGGACGACACGTCGGCGCGCACCCCGACGACCTGGGACAGCGCGTGCATGGCGCTTCCTGGCGGCGCCATCGCCATCAGCGGCTGCGCGTTCACCCCGAAGCTGACGTTGGTATTCTGTGCGGCCGTGGTGGAGATGCTCTGACCGCCGTCGCCGATCGTGCCCGACATCTGTTCGGCCAGGTCGTAGTCGCGATCGAGATTCTCCCGGACGTCAGTGGCCCGCAGCCGGAGCCGGACCTGAGCCAGGTGGGTGACGTCGGTGTCCGGACCGCCGCCGACGGTGAACTCCATCCCGCCGGGGGACAGCACCTCCCGGTACGCCGCGTCCGGCAGCGGCAGCGGCCCGTCGGTTCCGCCGAGCCGGGCGGAGATGCCGTGCGCGGCGAGCACCCGGTCGATCTCGGTGACCGGAGCCTCGAGCGGCCGGCCGGCCGGAACCCCGGTGTGCAACACGTCCTTGACCGGCAGCGCCTGCTGGTCGGCGGCCTGGTACGCGTCGACCTTGGCGGCCGCATCCCGGGCCAGGGCGGCGATCGCGGTCTGCGGACGGTTCGGATCCGCGATGACGGCGTCGAGCTCGGTCAGCAGGTTCTGCTGGCTGACGAGAGCCTCGCCGGCGGCGATGGCCGCCTGCCGGTAGCCCTCGGCGATCTCGGCGTGGCGAAGAGCCTTCCGGCCGGCGCCGTTGGCTTGAACGTCCAGCAGCCGGGCCCGTTCGGGCGCATTCTTGTCCTTGAGGAGCAGTTCCGCGGCGGCCTCCGAGGAAAGCTTTCCGGCCTCTTCGATCGCCGCGCCGCTGCTGGTCACCTTCGCGGTGGCCAGGGCCTCCTGCGTCCGCACCTCCGCTTCCAGCCCGGCCAGCGTCTGCGCGACCTGCGCACGCAGCGCAGGCGGCGTGTACGGCGCCAGCTCGACCGCTTCGGCGCGGACGGCGATGGCCGCGGCCGTCCCGGCGGCCGTGGCTCCGGGGACGTGAATGGCGTCAGCAGCCCAGGGGAGGGCCGGCGCCGTACCGCCCTTCTTGCGGATCGACGTCGCCAGCGCCTCGATGTCGCGTTCCAGGTCGGCGACACTCTTCGGCCCGGTCGGCCGCCCGTACGCCGCCGTCTGCGCCCGCGCGCGATGCCAGGAGCTGGTGAGGAACTGGTACGACGCGTAGTCGGCGTTCAGGCTCCGGTCGCGCTTCTCGTGGCCGAGCAGTGACCGCAGCTTGCCCTTGAGTCCGGTCGGCTGCCCGGCGTTGGCCGCGTTGAGTTCGTGAGTCAGCTGGCTGAGCTGGTGGACCCACACCTGGGCCAGCTGGTCATCGGCCAGCCGCGGCGACATCCGTATGACGTGGGGGTCGTTCTCGGTGCCTGACCGGAGTTGCCCTTCGGCCGCAGTACCGCGGCTGGTCGGCAGGATCTCCACTCGTACGTGTTGCGGCGTCGAGTTCATGGCCGTGTCGAGCACGGCCAGCTGTGCCTGGGCGTTGATCGTCGGCCTGCTGTTGATCATGCCGCCGAGCTCCGCGCGGCCGAGCCGCTGCAGAGCCGTGAGAGCGGTGACCTCGTCGAGGTCTGGGTCCAGCGCCGGCCGGCCACCGATCCCGGTGACCAGTCCGGAGCCGCGCACCTGCGGTGTCAGGGTCCGTGCGTTCGTCGCTCGCCGGTGCTTGGCACCGACCTGGGAACGATGCCGCCCGGTCCGTGACTGCGGTGCAGCGATCGGCAGCGCAGTACCGGCCGGTGCTGTGGCCGCTTGGGTCTGAGCGTTCAGAAGGTAGGCGTCGCGGCGGATCCGGCGGGTGGCCGAGGCCAGTTCGCCAGGTGTGGCCGACCGGGACTCGTCGGGCATCGCCGCCAGCCGCGCGGCAGCTGTCTCCGACCGCCGGGCCGCGTTCGCGAGGACTCCTCGCAAGGTCGCTTCGGCCTCGGTACGCCGAGTCTGCTGGAGACCGGGGACGTGCAGGAGCCGATCGAGTGCAGCGGTCGCCCCGTCGGCCGGGTCGAGGCCGCGGTTGCGGGCGATCTCGGCACCGACCAGCGCCACCGACTCGGCCAGCAGCCGGTCGTCGCTCGCCTGGTCCGCCGCGCGACGGCTGAGCCGCTCGTCGAGCGAGGCGACGACCTCGGCGGGCAGGACCTCCCGGGCGTCCAGGCGGAAGCTGCCGTCCCGCAGCCGGAGACCGGTCGGCGCGGCGACGCCGAGGGCGATGCCTAAAGCCTCCCGCGCACGCGCCACAGCCTGGTCGCCCTGCGCTGGAGTGCTCATCCGGTGGTCTCCTTCGGCCGGTCGGACGCGGTCCCTTCGATCTTGACGCCCTAAGGGAGCAAGATGCCAAGAATGTGTCGGCAAAGTAACTTCTTGACCACTCCGCGGCAACCATCGAGAGATCACGATCCGTGATCGACGCTGCGGCGGCGGAAAGTAGCTGACCGTGAAAGTAACCGGGTGGTAACTCGGAGAGAACGCGCCGCGGTGAGGCTGGCTGCTATCTGATCCGTCTGCCGCCTCGGAGGTCCTCCATGCCAGCTGGCCCGTTCGCAACCGGCTCCGGCCGGCTGCCGGAGTACGTGGCTGTCCGTACCGACTCCTCCGGCCGGTCGATCTCCCTGGCGGACTACCCGCCACAGCGCTGGGCCGTGCTGCTGACGGGCGCCCAGGGGATGGGCAAGAGCGTGGAGCTGACCCGGGCCGAGCTGGCCGCCCGGCAGGCGGGAGCGATCGTCGTGCGGGTCGATGCTTCGCCGCGGGAGGCGCTGGAGGACAGGTTCGCTCGCGCTGTCACCCAGGACCTCGGCAGTTTGCGCAAGCAGCACGGCTTCCGAGCGGTCCGCAAGCTCAACAAGCTGCTCAAGACGCTGTCTACGGGCTCCAAGCTGTCTCACTCGGGCGGTGACGTTCGGGTGGGGATGCCGCCGCTGACGATGTCGGTCAATCACGGAGTGGAGGACACGGCCGGTGCTCCTACCGGCCAGCTGACCCAGCTGGCCGACGCCCTGAACGAACTCGGCCAGAAGAAGCGGCGGGCCGTCGTACTGATGGTCGACAACATCGACGTCGCGTCCGACCGGGACCTGTCCGCGCTGAACGAGCTGTCGGCTCACCTGGAGCGCACTGGCCAGCCGGCGCACCTGGTCACAGCAGGTGGGCAGAAGGCGGTCGGACGGCTGCTTGCGGCTTCGCAGAAGACCACAGGTGTCGAGTCCGCGATCGCGCAGCTCTACGACATCCGGGAATGCCGTCCACTGGGAGACGACGAGGCCCTGGCCGCCATGCGGTCGCCGCTGGCCAAGCTGCGGATCCCTGCCGAGGCAGCGGCAGTGACCGAGCTGGTCGATGCCGCCAACGGCAGTCCTCAGCGGCTGCAGGCGTTGGCCGCCACGGCCACCGCGATGGCGGCCAGCCAGCCGCTAGGGCTCGACAGCCGGGTTGCCAAGGCTGCGGTCGAGCAGCTGACCAGCCAGTCCAGGCCGCTCTACGAGGCTCTCTGGAACAACTCCAGCGACGGCGAGAAGGACCTGCTGGCCCGTACTGCGGTCCGCGGCACCCGTGGCCTGGCGATGTCCTCCGTCACCCAGCAGGCCGGGCCAGAACACTGGGCCGCGGTGGACAGCTCGCGACAGTCGTTGAAGAGCAGAGGAATTCTTCGCCAAGGGGAGGAATCCGGGCGGCTCAGGTTCGCGGATCCTGGCATGCTCAGGTGGGTGCAGACTCATGTCGGTCAGTCCGCGGCGCATCTCGGTGTCGCCATGCCCACTGTCACGCTTGGTGCCGGCTCGAATGGCGCCCGGCCGGCCGCTGCCCGGCGTACTGCGGGGCCGGGGCAGGCGGTGACCCGGTGACAGTGCTCACACCCTCCAGCTGGACAGTGGCGGAGGCGCGGAGCCTGGCTGCCCAGTTCCGGCAGGTGGCGACCGACGGTGAGGCCTACGACGGCATCGAGCTGTTCACCGCGCTGTGCGACTACCTGGACCAGCTGTACGGCGGGGCCGGCTTCGACCGGCTGCTGCCCGAGCCCGAGCTGTCCGAGCTGAGTGGCCTCATCCAGTGCGCCCTCGGGAAAGCCCGGACGGGGTCGGTGCTGCTCGACGACGACGGCGTACCGGTGGATCTGGCCGCTTCGGGCGCCGATCCGGTCTACGACACGCTGGTGCGGCTGGACCAGCCGGTGAACGCGGCGGTGACGCTACTCCAGGGCCGCCGGCTGGCTGCCGAGCTGGCGGCGGCAGGGGATTGGCGGAGCGAGCTCGGACGCGCGCTCCAAGGGCTTTACACCTATCTAGACCACTTGTACGGCGGACCGGGTGCGTTCACCGAATTGCTCACACCCGACGAGCGTGACCAAGTGGCGAACCGGACACCGAAGCGGTAACGGCGTGACCTTTCGGTCCAGTTGGTCCCCGGTGACCATTACGGTAGGCGCGTGAGTTTCTCGTCCTCCACACGCCCCTCGCCCTCCGGCGCCCGCGGTTCGGGCAAGGCCCCGGTCGGCGGCCCGAACCGACTCCCCGGCGGCCGTGAGCGCCGGCCCGCGCTCGCCGCGCTGGCGGTGATCCTGATTCTGCTCGGCGCGGCCGGCTCGGCCCTGATCGCCTTGCGCAGCGGCGATCGCCAGGACTACATCGCCGTCGGGTCCAAGCCGATCGCCCCCGGGCAGAAGATCTCCGTGGACGACCTGGCCAAAGGTGACCTGGCCGGCAAGACGGGCGGCCTGCTCCCGTGGTCGACCGTGAAGTCGCTGGAAGGCAAGTACTCGACCGGTTGGCTCTACCCTGGTCAGTTCCTCGCCAAGGACAGCACCACCGCCGACGCGACCCCGCCGGGCGGTGCCTTGGTCGGCATCAGCCTGGACGCGGGCCGAGCTCCGTCGATGCAGCTGAAGGGTGGCGACATCCTCCAGATCATCCAGGTGCCGGCCGCCAACCAGACCGGTGGCGCCCCCTCCGTGCTGGTCGACGCGGCCAAGGTGATGAGCGTCTCCGGCGGGATCGCCGACTCCAAGACGAACGCGAACACCACCCTCAACCTGACTGTCCTGGTGCCGACGTCGAAGGCCACGGCCCTCGCGGCCGCCGCGGCGGCCAAGGGCCTGGCGGTTGTCCAGTTGCCGTCGAGCACTCCTCCCGACGTACCGCCGGCCGACGGGGCCCGCTGATGGCACTGGTCGCATTGGCGAGCGCGAAGGGCTCGCCCGGGGTGACGACCACAGGCCTGGTGCTCGGCGCGCTCTGGCCGCGGCAGGTGCTGCTGGCCGAGTGTGACCCGGCGGGCAGCGACGTCGCGATCCGGATGACGGCGTCCGGTGGTCAGCCGCTGAACTCCGACCGTGGGCTTGTCAGCCTGGCCGCGGCCGGCCGCAAGGGCCTGGACGACGACGTGATCATGGCCCACAGCCAGCAGCTCGACGGCGGCCTGGACGTGATGGTCGGGGTCCGCACGCCCGAGCAGATCGGCGGCATGGGCGGGCTCTGGGAGCCGCTCGGCATCACCTTCAACCAGATGTTCAGCTCCGACGTGATCGCCGACTGCGGCCGGATCGGCCCGGCCTCGCCCCAGCTGCCGGTGGTCCAGGCCGCCCGCCTGGTCGTCCTGGTCTGTACGGCGACCGGCTCGTCCGTCGCCCACCTGCGCGAGCGGCTCTCGTCGCTGGTGCACCACGTCGACGCGAAGCTCGGCGTGATCGTCATCGCTGACCCGAAGCGGCGCGATGGCGTGAAGCAGGTCTGGTCGGTCCTGGACGCCATGTCCGTGCGGGTGCAGCACCGCTGGCACCTGGCCTACGACCCGGCCGGCGCCGCGTTCTTCGACGGCCGCGGCCACGGCCGCCTGGACCGCACCCCGCTGATCCGCACGGCCAGCGACATCGCCGCCGAGATGGCGGCGGTCGTGTCGATGCCGACCCAGCACGACTTCGACATGGCTCAGGCAGCCTTCCCGCCGGACGGCAACTGGGAGGCTCGATGAGCACCGACCAGGAGCTGGTCCGCAAGCTCCGGGTCCAGGTCGCCGAGCGGCTGAACGAGCAGCGCCGCCGCGATCAGGCCAACGGCGTACCGCCGATGAGTGCCGAGGACGAGCGGGAGTACGCCCGTTCGCTGATCGTCCAGGTCCTCGAGGACCACGCCCGGTACGAGCTGGCCGAGGGCCGCACGCCGCCCACGCCGGAGGACGACGCGCAGATTGCCAGCGCGATCCACTCGGCGCTGTTCGGCGTCGGCCGGCTGCAGCCGCTGATCGACGATCCCGAGGTCGAGAACATCGACATCAACGGCTGCGACCAGGTCTTCGTCCAGTACGGCGACGGCCGGGAGGAGCGCCCCGGTCCGGTCGCTGACAACGACGAGGAACTGGTCGAGCTGATCCAGGTGCTCGCCGCGCACGCCGGTCTGACCAGCCGCCCGTTCGACTCCGCCAACCCGCAGCTGGACCTCCGGCTGCCAGACGGGTCGCGACTGTCAGCGGTCATGGGCGTCACCTCGCGGCCCGCGGTGTCGATCCGGCGGGCCCGGCTGGGCCGCGTGTTCCTGCAGGATCTTGTTGCCAACGGCACCATGTCGGCCGATATCGCCTCCTTCCTCCGGGCCGCCGTAGCGGCCCGCAAGAACGTGATGATCGCGGGCGCCACGAACTCCGGCAAGACCACCCTGCTGCGCGCGCTGGCCAACGAGATCCCGGCCCACGAACGGCTGATCACGGTCGAGCGCTCGCTGGAGCTGGGGCTGGGCGAGTTCAAGGACCTGCACCCGAACGTGGTCGCGTTCGAGGAGCGGCTGCCGAACTCCGAAGGGGTCGGCGAGGTCAGCATGGCCGACCTGGTCCGCCGCTCGCTGCGGATGAACCCGTCCCGGGTGATCGTCGGTGAGGTGCTCGGCGACGAGATCGTGACGATGCTGAACGCGATGAGCCAGGGCAACGACGGCTCGCTGTCGACGATCCACTCGAACAGCTCGATGGAGGTGTTCAACCGGATCAGCACCTACGCGATCCAGGCGTCCGAGCGACTGCCGATGGAAGCCACCCAGATGCTGATCTCCGGCGCGCTCGACTTCGTCGTCTTCGTCCGCAAGCAGAACGACTACCAGCACGGCGGCACGCTGACCCGCTACATCGAGAGCATCCGCGAGGTGACCGGCTGGGACGGCCGGGTGCTGTCCGGCGAGGTGTTCGCTCCCGGGCCCGACGGCCGCGCCGCCGCGCACGCGCCGATCGCCTGCATGGAGGAGCTCGAGTTCTACGGGTACCAGCCGCTCGTGCACGGTCGGTGGGCCTGATGAACAACGAGACCCTGCTGGCACTGCTGTGCGGCGCGGTGGTCGGCGGCGCGATCCTGCTGCTGATCGTCGCGATCCGCGGTACGGAGCCGCGCGAGTCGACCCCGTCGCTGTTCCAGCGCGGCGGAAGCGTCGAGGGCCGCAAGCAACTGGTCCGGCTCGGCACCGGCCTCGGCGTCGGTCTGCTCGTCTTGGTCGTCACTCGCTGGCTGGTGCTGGCGGCGGCTCTCGGGCTGCTGGCCGCGCTGGCCGACCGCTTCTTCGGCGGTACCGGTGAAGAGCGCCGCGCGATCGAGCGGCTGGAGGCCTTGGCCACCTGGACCGAGGCGCTGCGCGACACGATCGCCGGCGCGGTCGGGCTGGAACAGGCGATCCCGGCCACCGCGGTCAACGCCGCACCCGCGATCAAGCCCGGCCTGAACCTGCTGGTCGACCGGCTCCGGATCCGCGAACCGTTGCCCTCGGCATTGATGCGTTTCGCCGACGATCTGAACGACCCGTCCGCCGACCTGATCGTCGCCGCGCTGGTGCTCAACGCCCGGCTGCGCGGCCCGGGTCTGCGCGAAGTACTGACCGCACTGGCCGACTCGGCCCGCGAGGAGCTCGACGTACGCCGCAAGGTCGCGGCCGAGCGCCGGTCCACCCGGCGCAGCGTCCAGGTCGTGGTGGCGATCACCCTGCTGGTGGCCGCCGCGCTGATCCTGTTCAACCCGGCGTACGTCTCGCCGTACACGAGTTTTGTCGGGCAGTTCGTGCTGTTCATCGTGATCGCCCTGTACGCCGTCGGGCTGGTCTGGCTGCGCAAGCTGGCCAAGATCGAAGTACCGGAACGGTTCCTGATCCGCAGTGACGACAAGCGGGCGCATCGCAGCGGTGACGACCGGATGGAGGTGGTGGGCGGATGACCGCGGCATTCATCACGGGCGGACTGGTCGGCTTCGGGGTCTACCTGCTGGTGCGGCTGCTCATCCGGCCGCGGGCGAACGTGCTGTCCACGATCGCGCGGATCGACGCCGGCCGGTCCGGCTACGTCAGCGCCGCCACCACGAGTGCGGCCGGCGAACGGGCGCTCGGCGGTGTCGACCGGGCCCGCGAGACGCTGGGGCAGCGGCTCGAGGCCGAGGCGAACGCGCGCGGCTGGGCCTTCGGGCGGCTGCGCCGCGACCTCGCGGTGATGAACCAGCCGTTCGCGACGATGCTCGCCACCAAGGTGTTCTTCGCTCTGGGCGCGCTGATCTTCATCCCGGTGGTGCTGTTCCTGTTCGCGCAGCTGGGCTTCAGCCCGCCGGGGGCGACGCCGGCCATCGTCACCCTCGGCGCGATGGCGTTCGCGTTCTTCCTGCCCGACCTGGCCCTGCGCCAGGAGGCGGAGGACCGCAGGCGTGACTTCCGGCACGTGGTCGGCAGCTTCCTCGACCTGGTCGCGATGAACCTGGCCGGTGGCCGGGGTCTGCCGGAGGCGCTGATGACGGCCTCCACGATCGGCGACCACTGGGCGATGGCGCGGATCCGGCAGGCGCTCGCCAACGCGCGGCTGATCGGAATCACCCCGTGGGACGCGATGGCGCGGCTCGGCGACGACCTCGGCGTGGAGGAGTTGCGCGACCTCGCGTCGGCACTGGCGCTGGCCGGTGACGAGGGCGCGAAGATCCGCGCCTCGCTGCTGGCCCGGGCCGCATCGCTGCGGCGCAAGGAGCTGGCCGACGTCGAAGGCAAGGCGGGGGAGCGGTCGCAGTCGATGCTCGTCGCGCAGTTGGTGATGTGTGCGGCGTTCATGCTGTTTCTCGGTTACCCTGCGGGCGCCGCGATTCTGGGCAGTTAGCGTCGGCAGCAGTCGGGGACAGGGATCCGTCAGGCATTTCTGTCCGTCGTACCAGGCATACTGAGCCTCGAATCGGGCTCACGATCGAAGCAGTAACGAGTTTCGGAGGGCAAACCGGATGAACGTGGAAACCCAGTTCGTGCGCGCGATGGTCGGCTACGCGCTGGCGCGGGCCCACAACCAACGGGCCCGCAGCGCGGCCGCGAAGGCGCGCGGCGCCCGGACCGAGCTCGGTGCGTCGGCGCTGGAGTGGGCCATCATCTCGGCGATCCTGGTCGCCGCGGCGCTGGCGATCGGGCTGGTGGTGCGCAACGTGATCGACAAGCGCACAGGTGAGATCCAGAAGGGCTGACGCGTTGTCGCGGTCACGTCCTCGAGTTCGACGGCTGCGGCCGCGCCGGCACCGGTCCGAGCGAGGGGCCTCCTCGCTCGAACTGGCCATCCTCGCGCCGTCGATCCTGGCGCTGATCTTTATGTCGATCCAGCTGGCCCTGTGGCTGTACGGCCGGTCCGTCGCGCTGAACGCCGCGCAGGAAGGGGTCTCCCGGTTGAGACTCGTCCAGCCGCCGCTGTACACCAGCGCGATCGGGGAGAAGGTCCGCGCAGACATCGAGGCGTATGCCCAGCAGGTGGGCGGCAACAGCCTAGGCGACGCCAAGGTGGAGCCGCCGAAGTACGACAACCCCGCAGGCATGGTGTCGTTCACGGTCACCGGCGACACCATCTCCCTGGTTCCCGGCCTCAAGCTGACCGTGAGCCAAACCGCCACCGGACCCATAGAACAATTCGAAGCCGACAAGTGAGTCTCCCCATGACCCAGTGCCCGCCCCGCACTCCACGCTCACCGCGCGGTGAGCGTGGAACCATGGCGTTGGAGATGGTGATTCTGGCTCCGATTCTCTTGATCCTGTTCATGTTCCTGCTGGCCTGCGGCAGGTACTTCCAGACGTCGTCCTTGCTGGAGAACGCCGCGCGGGACGGTGCCCGGTCGGCCAGCCAGACGCGGTCGCTCGCCGATGCCCAGGGACAGGTGGACCAGGCGGTGACCCGCACGATGGAGCAGGCGGTGGCGTCCTGCAAGGACTCCGCGGGGGGCAGCATCACCAGCGCGTTCGCGGCCGGGGCGACGCTGTCCGTCGAGGTGAGCTGCACGATCAACTACCGCGACCTCGGCCTGCTCGGGATCGGTGGCGACACCACCATCACCAAGCGGTTCAGCTCCTCCATCGACCCCTATCGAGGTGTCCGCGATGGCAACCAGCCCTGACCGCGGCCCGGCCGGGGCCCGCCGTACGACGCCCTGGGCCCGGCTCGCCCCGTTCCGCCGTACGACGCCGTGGGGCCGGCTCGCCGCGTTTCTCCGCATCGATGCCCCCGGCAACCATCGCGGTGCGCTCAGCCCGGCCGTCGCGATCCTCGCCGTGATGATCTTCACGCTGGCCGGTCTCGTCATCGACGGCGGCCGCCAGCTCGGCGCGAAGTCCCGCGCGGTCGGCTACGCCCAGGAGGCCGCCCGGGCCGGCGCGGCCGCCATCCAGCTGAACTCACCCGAAGCCAGGATCGACGCGGCCAAGGCCGGTACTGCGGTCGCCGACTTCTGCGCGCAGGTCTCGGCCAACGACAAGGCCGTTCAGCAGTGCGGCGCCACCGAGGTCACCCAGGAAGGCCTCACGGTCCAGGTGGTCATCCGCAACAAGACCACCTTCCTGGGCATGGTCAATATCGGCCACCTCGACGCCACCGGTACCGGCGAGGCCCACCCCGAGCAAGGCGTCACGAAGGCGGACGACAGTCCCAAGGTGCCGCCGATCGTCGTCGGCACCCGGACCGACGGACCGGGCAACATCCCGACCACCCACACCGCGGTCCCGCCGACCCTCGACCTCCCGTGCCCGTCGAACTGGACCATCGGTGTGCCGAGTCCGATCTGGACCCTGCCGTTCCCTTTGCCGGCCAGTTGCACGCCGAGCATCACGCCCACCCCGTCACCGTCGCCATCGCCGGATCCTTCGGAGACCCAATCACCGCCGAGCCCGCCAACCAGCAGTAGTGCGCCGCCCGGCGGAGGCGGCCCCCGCCCCGGCCCCGCAGTACCGCAGAACTCCCAGCCACCGGGAGCCAACTGATGAAGGAGCTCCCGTCGTGCGACGTCTGAGCGTCCCAGCCGCACTGCTGGCTACAACCCTGCTCCTGTCCGCCTGCGGCGCGAAGGAGTCGGGCGGTATGCCCGTGCCGGTCGGCGGTGGTGAGTCGGAGCGCACCATCACCCTCAGCCGGACGCCGAGCGCCGAACCCACGGCGGCGCCGCCCCCAAAGTCGTCCGGCCCCAAGAAGACGGTTGCTCCTCCGGCGGCGGCGCAGGTCATCGTCGTACCGGGGAACTTCGCGAGCAACCCCGCCGTCCAAGGCCTCGTGAAGAGCTACCCGGTCTATTTCAGCGCGCTGGTCGCCCGGGACGCCGACATCGTCAAGAACAACTTCCCGGCGTACTTCTACGCCGACGTGGAGGAGCGGATCAACGACGCCAAGCGCAACGGCTGGGTGATGAAACCGCCGGGCAGCGCCGTGGTGATGGGGACGGTGCCGCAGCCGCTGGACGTCGTCCGGGTCAAGTTGTGCCTGTCGCAGAGCACGCAGTACTGGAATCCGAAGGCGAAGGCGTGGGTGGTGGCCGGGCCGAGGGGAGTGGCGCAGGCGATCGACATGATCCGGACCGGGCTGGGCTGGCTGCCGTACCGGTTGGCGCCGGCGACGGGGATGAAGTGCGGAAAGGTGCGCTTTCCGGCCTAGACCGGACAGGAGTGCGCACCCGATGGCGTGACTGGACAGATTTCACCGGGCATGATGCCCCTGGTTGAAGATAACCTGCGAGTAGCTGGACGAGACACAGGAGTGAGGATGCGCAACCGAGTGAGCCGAGGGCTGATCGCTCTCACCACCGTGGTCGCACTGCTGGTTGTCTACTCGACCACGACGGCGTCCGCGGACACGATCTCCTCGGGTGACCGCGTCTGCTCCATGTACGTCAACTCCATCGGCTTCGGCGCCTTCTGCAGTTCCGGGGAGGCCAGCTCCGGCGGCTACGTGCCGACCTGGAAGGAGCGACTCGGCAACAACGTCTTCATCCCGTGCCGCGACTTCGAGATCCCGAAGGGGATCCACCTTGGCCCGCCTCCGGAAGACAAGAAGTGGGTCCTGCGAGTGACGATCGAGGACTACGACCTGAACAGGGTCGACGGCGGTGAGGCCGTCCATCTGGAGCGGGCGATCGTTCCTGTGGGTGGCGACGAGGAGAACCAGTGCCCCACCAGGGGTTACATGGACCGCTTCTGGAAGCAGTTCAGCAGCACCTATCCCGACCCGGCTCTCCAAGTGCGGCCCACTTACGTTCCGCGGGTCAACATCCCGACGTACTTCGCGCTGACGCGCGAGAGCTCGGTGATTTTCAAGAACGATCTGGCGTCCCCCGACCTGAACAGCGCCCTGTACAACCAGAGTTTCAACCTGACCATGCGAGGGCTGGTCACCGAGATGAAGGTCGATCCCGGTGATGGATCGCCGCCCATCACCTGCGCCATGGGCGTCGCCAAGGAAGGCGACGACGGGTACGACGAGACGAGCGACCCGTTCCACCAGATGAGCACCTGCTCGCACAAGTACAAAAAGTCGAGCGCGAGCCAGCCGGACGGGATGTACACCGTGAAGCTGACGATCACCTGGACCGTCGACTACTGGAAGGGCGGGCCGGCCTGGAATCCCGTCGGTACGGCCGTGGTTCACGCAGTACAGCGCCTGCCTGTGCAGGAAGTTGAGGCAATCGGTGGGTAAGGGAGGGACGACGATGGTGAAGACTGGTCAGCACGTGCAGGCCGCACGGCTGCCGCAGCGGTCGGGCGGAGGTGCCGCCGACCGGCTGAAGGGTCTGCTGTCGCTGGTCGCGATCGTGGCGATCATCGGCGGTGTCCCGTACCTGCTGGTGCGCTTCTTCGGAACGCCCTGGCCCGAGCGGATGCCGAACCGCGACGTCCTGTTCAGCGAGCTGAGCGCCGAAACGATCATCGGCATCATCACGTTCTTCGTCTGGGTCGCCTGGCTGCACTTCGTCATCTGCCTGATCGCCGAGGCCGTCTCGGAGCTGCGCGGCCATGGCCTGTCACCACGGATTCCACTCGGTGGCGGTTCGCAGACGCTGGCCCGCCGGCTGGTGTCCGGCGTCGTCCTGCTCGCCGGTGCCGCCAGCGTCACGCTGCCGGTCGCCAACGCGGTCACCACCGCGCCGGTGTCCGGCCCGTCCTCGGTGAGTGTTGCCCAGAGCAACGACAACAGCTCGCGCGACGCGTTCCGGGCGACCGAGCCGCGCAGTACGGTGCAGATCGGTGCGCCGGCGGTGAAGCACACGCACACCGGAGTGCGGACCAACAACGATCAGTCCGGGCAGGTCGTCAAGTACACCGAGGTCAAGCCGCCGCAGGGGCGCAACTACGACTGCCTGTGGGACATCGCCGAGCGCTACCTGGGCGAGGGCCGGCGGTACAAGGAGATCTACGAGCTCAACAAGAACAAGCTGCAGCCGGACGGTCGCCGGCTGACGAACCCGGACCTGATCATGCCGGGCTGGCAGGTGCGCCTGCCGGCCGACGCCAAGGGCCCGGGCGTGCACACCGTGCGCGTCAACGTGGACAAGACCATCACCAACGCCACCCCGGCCGGCAAGCCGACGGGCAAGCAGACCGCGAAGCCGACGACCAACCAGACGTCGAAGCCGACCGCCAAGGTGAACCCATCGAGCGAGACGCGGACCGCCGAGCAGGGCAAGCAGGGTACACAGGGCACCAACGTGCCAGGCAGCCGCTGGTTCGAGCAGGCGGAGGCTGAGCCTGGCTCGTCGATCGGGATCGGCACCAAGCCCGACCCGGGCGCGAAGACCGCCAAGCCGGGCATCAACGCGACGGCTCCGCACGAGCCGGGCACGACAGGCGCGGAGCCGGGCGATCCGGTCGCGGGTGGTTCGAAGGTGGAGCCGACCGTTCCGGTCGTCGCCGAGGAGAGCGGGTTCGACGCCACTCAGGCGGGCATCTACGGGTTCGGCGCCACCTTGCTGGCTGCCGGTCTCGCCATCGCGCTGAAGCGCCGTCGCGGCTGGGCCCAGGGCCCAGGACCGAAGGCGGCGGCTCACCGACAGACCGAGATCGACCTGCGCCTGGCCGCCGACGTACCGACGGCCCAGTTCGTCGACAACTCGCTGCGTTCGCTGGGTGTGCTGCTGACCAACGAGAACCGGCCGATGCCCTCTGTCATCGCCGCGTTGGTGACCGATCGTTCCTTGACGCTGGTGCTGGAGCCGGGGGAGAACGCGGGACCGCCGCCCGCCCCGTGGCAGGTCATTGCCGAGGGCACCCGCTGGGTACTGCGCAGGGCCTACGCGCCGGAGGCCGACGTCGAGGCGCCCGCGCCGTACCCGACGCTCGTCACGCTCGGCCGCAACGCCGACGGTGCGATCGTGCTGGTCGACCTCGACACCGCGGCCGGCATCATCAGCTTCGGCGGCGTCACGAACGCCTCCCGCGATGTCGTCGGATCGCTGGCGGCCGAGCTGGCCACGAACCTGTGGTCCGAAGGCGCCCACGTCAGCATGGTCGGTTTCGGCGACGACCTCTCGACGCTGTCACCGAGCCGGCTGAGCTACTGGGGCAGCCTGGACGACGCGCTGAACGAGGTGACCCGGCGTACCGACGCTCAGGTGCAGGCCTGCGGTCGCCGGAACGTGGACTCGGTCGCCGGCGCGCGACTGGCCCACCCGGACGCGATGCTGTGGGGGCCGGAGATCATCTTCCTGTCCGCGCCGCCGTCGCCGGAGGAGGAGCAGCGGCTGGCCCGGCTGGCCGCCGACCCGAAGCGCAGCGTCGCGGTGGCCGTCGTCGGTGACGTGATGAACTCGCCGTGGCGGTTCGTCGTGGACGAGAAGAACCAGGCCGTCTGCCGGCTGCTCGGGCTCGAGGTCGATGCCCACAGCATCAATCCGGCGCAGTTCGCGGACCTGGTCGCGCTGTTCGGCGTGGCCGAGGCCGAGGCACTGGACAAGCGCCGCGCCGAGCACGACTTGCCGGCGTACGAGTTCTCGACGTCCGATCTGAGCCGGCCCGCGCCGGTCGAGGTCGACCTGCTCGGCCCGGTCGAGGTGGATGCCCGCGGTCCGATCGACGTCGGCCGGGTGTCGCTGTCGACGGAGATCGTGGCGTTCCTGGCCAGCCAGGACTATGGCGTCCACCCGAACGTGCTGGCCGGCGCGATCTGGCCGCGCGGTATCAGCGACGAGCTGCGCAACGCGGCGCTGGAGCACACCCGCAACTGGGTGGGTGTCGACGCCATGTACACCGACGAGTCGGGCCGCTGGCTGCTGAACCGCAGCATCGTCCGGGTCGACTGGGACGTCTTCCGCACGCTGGCCAAGCAGGCGTCAATGATGGAGGACCCGCGCGGCCCGCTGTCGACGGCCCTCAGCCTGGTGCACGGCCAGTCGTGGTCGAACCTGCCCGCCGGCCGCTACTCCTGGCTCGCCGCCTCCGGCATCGAGCGCAAGATGGCCGAAGCGGTCGTCGACACGTCCCTGCGACTGGCAGAGGCCAGCCTCCGCCACAACGACGGCAACCTGGCCCGCACGGCCCTCCAGACCGGCCTGAGCTTCTCCCCGGCCTCGGAAGACCTCTGGCGAGCCACCCTGCGCCTCGCGTCGCACTTCGGTACGACGAGCGACGTCAGCAACGTGGCAGGGCAGATGTACGCGGCTCTGGCCAAGCACGGCGGCCCTCGCGGCGCCGAGGCCGAGACGGACGCCCTGGTCGACGAGCTGCTCCCCGGCTACCACCGACCGGCCGCGGTCGCGTAGGTACCGGCGTCGGCACGCGTCGGCTAGCGCAGTACCGGCTCAAGGTTGGCGCCGGGCGTAGTACCGGCTCAGACAGAGTTCCGCCCCGAGAGGTCAGCCTCTCGGGGCGGAGCTGCGTGTGGGCTCAGAGGGTGCTGGCGGACCAGGTGTCGCAGCGGGTCATGTCGCCGGAGTCCATGCCGACCTTGAACCACTTCATCCGCTGCTCGGCGGTGCCGTGGCTGAAGCTCTCTGGGTTGACCTGGCCCTGGGTCTTCTCCTGGATACGGTCGTCGCCGACCGACGCGGCGGCGTCGAGGCCGCGGGAGATGTCGTCCTCGGTGAGCTCGGTGATCAGCGGCTTGCCGTTCTGGCCCGGCACCGTGGTGGCGTGATTGGTCCAGATACCGGCCAGGCAGTCGGCCTGCAGCTCGGAGCGGACCGCGTCGGAGCTCGGGCCCTGACGGGACTTGATCTGGCCGAGGATGCCGTAGAGGTTCTGCACGTGGTGCCCGTACTCATGCGCCACGACGTACGCCTCGGCGAAGTCACCGCCCTTGGCGCCCAGCTCGGTCTGGAGGGTGCGGAAGAAGCCCAGCTCCAGGTACACGCGCTTGTCGGGCGGGCAGTAGAACGGCCCGACCGCCGCGGACGCGGCTCCACAACCCGTGTTCACGGAGTTGCTGAACACCCGCATCGGCGCGGGGATGTACTTCTTGCCGCGGCGCGGGAGCTCGGCGGCCCAGAAGTTCTGGATCGAGTTCTGGTAGAAGACGAATCGGCAGTCCTTGTTGACCTCCAGGTCCCTGCCGGTCTTGCAGGAGTCGAGGTTGCCAGGCGCGGTGTTGCGAGCCGCCGGCTCCTCGGTGCCGCCTCCACCGCCCGGCAGACCACCGCTGAGCAGGACGATGACGATCAGCAGGATGATGCCGCCGATGCCGCCGCCGACGGGAATACCCATCCCACCAGGAAGCAGCCCACCGCCTCCACCACTGCTACCACGAGTGTCCTCGACACCACTGGTGTCCAAGTCGGCGTCCGGGTTGAATTTCACCTGTGTTGCCGCGGGGAGGCTCCGTCGGACCGGACGGGGCGAAACCGCGACTTCCTCCCTTCGGCGACCGGGGACTGTCGGTCCCGGCTGATTGGGTCGATTTTAGGTCCCGGTTCCGTATGTACCCGACCGCCATGCGGCAGGCGGCGCGACTTCGACCGCGCGGCCCGGGTCCGGTGCAGCGTGAACCTCGACACGCCACCTGCGCGGAGCGGCGGGAATCCCCGTCCTCCCGGAAAGGCGTGGACGCCGGAGCACATACACTGGACCTCGCGACGAGTTCGAGCCGCCTGGTGACGTGGCGTCGCCGACGCGTCCCCGCCGAGCCCTGATCGCCCGCCGACCTGCCCTGACCCCCGACCTGAGGACTTCTGCGCCGCCATGATCACTGTCTCCAACCTCGAGGTACGCGTCGGGGCCAGGCAACTGCTCTCGCCTGCCTCTTTCCGCGTCAACCCGGGGGACAAGGTCGGGCTGGTCGGGCGTAACGGTGCCGGCAAGACCACGCTGACCAAGATCCTGGCCGGCGAGGGCCTGCCCGCGGCCGGGTCGGTCAGCTCGTCCGGCGAGGTCGGGTACCTGCCGCAGGACCCGCGCACCGGCGACCTCGAAGTACTGGCCCGGGACCGGATCCTGGCCGCACGCGGGCTGGACGAGGTGGTCCGGCGGATGCGCAACGCGGAGAAGGCGATGGCCAGCGCGGACGAGAAGACGCGCGAGAAGGGCATGCGGCGGTACGAGCGCGCCGAGGCCGACCTGCACGCGGCCGGTGGGTACGCCGCGGAGTCCGAGGCAGCCCGGATCGCGGCCAACCTCGGTCTGCCGGACCGGGTGCTGGGGCAACCGCTGGGCACGTTGTCGGGTGGTCAGCGGCGCCGGGTCGAGCTGGCCCGGATCCTGTTCGCGCAGGCGGAGACGCTGCTGCTGGACGAGCCGACCAACCACCTGGACGCCGACTCGATCGTGTGGCTGCGGGACTTCCTGAAGGGCTACTCCGGTGGCGTGATCATGATCAGCCACGACGTGAACCTGCTCGAGGAGACTGTCACCCGGGTCTTCCACCTGGACGCGAACCGGGCCGAGATCGACATCTACAACGTCGGCTGGAAGGCGTACCTGACCCAGCGCGAGACCGACGAGCGGCGCCGCAAGCGCGAGCGGGCGAACGCGGAGAAGAAGGCGTCCCAGCTGGTCGACCAGGCGAACAAGATGCGCGCCAAGGCGACCAAGGCGACCGCGGCCCAGGTGATGCTGAGGCGGGCCGAGAAGCTGATGGCATCGCTCGAGGACGAGCGCGCGTCGGACCGGGTGGCGAAGATCTCGTTCCCGACGCCGGCCCCGTGTGGCAAGACCCCGCTGATGGCCAAGGAACTGTCGAAGTCGTACGGCTCGCTGGAGATCTTCACCGACGTGGACCTGGCGATCGACCGCGGTTCGCGGGTCGTCGTACTGGGCCTCAACGGCGCGGGCAAGACCACGCTGCTGCGGGTGCTGTCCGGGATCGAGAAGTCCGACACCGGTGAGGTCATCGACGGCCACGGCCTCAAGCTCGGGTACTACGCCCAGGAGCACGAGACGCTCGACGTGAACCGGACCGTGCTGGAGAACATGAAGACCGCGGCCCCGGATCTGAACGAGACCCAGGCCCGATCGGTGCTCGGCTCCTTCCTGTTCACCGGCGACGACGCGGACAAGCCAGCCCGGGTGCTGTCGGGTGGCGAGAAGACCCGGCTCGCGCTGGCCACCCTGGTCGTCTCGGCCGCGAACGTGCTGCTCCTCGACGAGCCGACCAACAACCTGGACCCCGCCTCCCGTACTGAGGTGCTGAACGCGATCCGCTCGTACACCGGCGCGATCGTGCTCGTCACCCACGACGAGGGCGCCGTCGAGGCCCTAGAGCCCGAGCGCGTCCTGCTCCTCCCGGACGGCGTCGAGGACCTCTGGACCAACGACTATGCCGACCTGGTGTCGCTGGCCTGACCGTCAGCCGCTGACCCTCAGTTGCTGACCTCAGGCGCTGACCCGCTGCACCAGCTGGACGGGATGCTCGTCCGGATCGATCACGAACGCGATCCGGAGCGTCCCGTCCAGGAACGGGTGTGGCGGCGTGTGGTCCGTGGCGCCGGCCTCCAGCGCCATCGCGTACGCCGCCTCGACGTCGTCGGTCCACAAGGTGATGCAGGCCCGGTGGCCGGCCGTCACCGGGACGACGCCGTGGGCGGCAGCAGCGGGCTCCGGGGTGGCCAGGCCGATCGAGAAGCCGCCCAGCTCGAGCTCGATCTTGACCGGTGTGTCCTGGCTGGTCCGGAAGGTCTCCTGGAAGCCGAACCGCCGGTAGAAGGCCGCCGAGCGTTCGGTGTCGGCAACGAACAGGATCACTTGGGCGTCGGTGAAGTGCATCAGCTCATCCTTCCAGGTCATCCACAGGTGATGCAGACCTCGCGGATTCGGGGTCGGTCTCGCGTATGTTCCTTGCATGAGTGATCTTGGGCTGCGGTTGACGGTGGACGGGCCAGTGGCCCGGGTGGTGCTCGATCGGCCGGCGGTGCGCAACGCGCAGACGCCAGCGATGTGGAGCGCGTTGTCGGACTTCGGTACGTCGCTGCCTGCCGAGGTGCGGCTGGTCGTCGTCTCGGGGGAGGGCGCGTCGTTCTCGGCCGGCCTCGACCGGAACCTGATGATGGGGGAGCCGGTCGACGGGCAGGAGACACTGCTCGCGCTCGGGGCGAAGCCTGCCGACGAGCTGCAGGAGCTGATCTCGCACTTCCAGGCCGGCTTCTCCTGGCTGCGCAGGCCGGACCTCATCAGCATCGCGGCCGTGCAGGGTCACGCGGTCGGGGCCGGTTTCCAGCTGGCGCTGGCCTGCGATCTGCGGGTGATCACGCCGGACGCGAAGTTCAGCATGCGCGAGCCCGCGCTCGGTCTGGTGCCCGATCTGGGTGGGACGCAGCCGCTGGTCCAGCTGGTCGGATACTCGCGCGCCCTGGAGATCTGCGTGACGTCGCGCTGGGTCGAGGCCGAGGAGGCCCTGCAACTCGGGCTGGCCAACATCGTCGTACCGGCGGAGGAGCTGGAGGCGACGGTGAAGGACCTGTCCGATGCCGTGTTGTCGCCGATGGTGGGTGCCGTGCGGGAGACCAAGGCGCTGCTGCTGGGCGCTGCGGACCGGTCGTACGAGGAGCAGCTGACGGCGGAGCGGGAGGCTCAGACCCGGCGGTTGAGCGAGCTGTTGGCGGCTTTCGGCTGAGCGGCTGGCGTCCTTCGGCTGAGCCGGTGAGGGCTTTCGGCTGAGCTGGTGGGAAGTTTCGGCTGACCTCAAGTGTTGTCAAGGTTGACGAGTTGATGGCGGGGAGGGGAACGGATGTCTTCAGGGATGCGGATGGGCGGTGGCGGCGGCAGCGCGATGAGCTGGCGGCGGCAGGACGCGTCGGTGGTGGATCGCAAGCTGGCCAAGGGCACGCTGCGGCGCATCGTGCGGTTCGCCAAGCCGTACAAGTGGCACATCACCGCGTTCCTCGTGCTGGTGGTGATCTCGGCGGTGCTGGTGATCGCCTCCCCGCTGCTGTTCAAGAAGATCGTCGACGACGGCATCATCAAGGGGAATTCCGGTCTCGTCACCACGCTCGCGCTGATCGTCGCCCTGCTCGCCCTGGTCGAGGCCGCCCTCGGACTGATGCAGCGCTGGTTCTCGGCCCGGATCGGTGAAGGCCTGATCTACGACCTGCGGACCAAGGTGTTCGCGCACGTCCAGCGGATGCCGGTCGCGTTCTTCACCCGGACCCAGACCGGCGCGCTGGTGTCCCGGCTGAACACCGACGTGATCGGCGCGCAACAGGCCTTCACCTCCACCCTGTCCGGTGTCGTGTCGAACGTGATCAGCCTGATCCTCGTGGTCGGCGCGATGCTCCTGCTGAGCTGGCAGCTGACGCTCGTCGCGATCCTGCTGCTGCCGGTCTTCCTGCTCCCCGCCAGGTACCTCGGGCGCAGGCTGGCGGCGATGACGCGAGAGCAGATGCAGCTCAACGCGGACATGTCGACAGCGATGACCGAGCGGTTCTCCGTCGGTGGCGCCCTGCTGGTGACGCTGTTCGGCAAGGCCGAGCTGGAGAACGCACAGTTCGGCGAGAAGTCGGGCCGGGTCCGTGACCTGGGCATCCGGATCGCGATGCTCGGCCGGGTGTTCTTCACCGCCCTCACCCTGGTCGCCGCGCTGGCGACCGCTCTCGTGTACGGCGTGGGCGGCAACCTCGCGGTCAAGCAGTCGCTGACGGTCGGCACCCTGTTGGCGCTGGTCGCTCTGCTCGGCCGGCTGTACGGACCGCTCACGGCACTGTCCAACGTGCGCGTCGACGTGATGACCGCGCTGGTCTCCTTCGAGCGCGTCTTCGAGGTGCTCGACCTGGAGCCGATGATCAAGGACGCGCCGGACGCCCGCCCGCTCCCGGACACCGCCTCATCGGTCACCTTCGACAAGGTGTCATTCGCCTATCCGACCGCCGAAGAGGTCTCGCTGGCGAGCCTGGAGTCGGTGGCGGTGCTCGACAAACGCGCCTCCGCCCAGGTGCTCGAGGACATCAGCTTCACCGTCGAGCCAGGACAGATGGTCGCTCTGGTCGGCCCGTCCGGTGCGGGTAAGACGACCATCACCAATCTGGTCGCCCGGCTGTACGACGTGACGAGCGGTTCGGTGCGGATCGGTGGTGAGGACGTCCGCGAGGTGACGCTGCAGTCCCTGCACGACACGATCGGGTACGTGACGCAGGACGCGCACATGTTCCACGACACAATCCGCGCGAACCTGGCCTACGCCAAGCCGGACGCCACCGACGACGAGATGATCGAAGCACTCCGGGCCGCCCAGGTGTGGGATCTGGTCTCCACCCTGCCCGACGGGCTGGACACCGTCGTCGGGGATCGCGGGCACCGGCTGTCCGGTGGCGAGCGGCAACGACTGGCGATCGCCCGATTGTTGCTGAAGGCACCGCGCATCGTCGTACTGGACGAGGCGACCGCGCATCTGGACTCGGAGTCCGAGGTGGCGGTGCAGCGAGCGCTGGACACCGCGCTCGAAGGCCGGACATCCCTGGTGATCGCGCACCGCCTGTCCACCGTGCGCAACGCGGACCTGATCCTGGTCGTTGACCACGGCAACATCGTCGAACGCGGTACGCACGAGCAGTTGCTCGCCCTCGACGGCGAGTACGCCGATCTGTACCACACGCAGTTCGCCGAGACCGGTTCGGCGGCGGGCGTGTAGCGTTTGTTCTGACGTGAGGTCGCGAGGAAGGTCCGCCGGATGATCAAGTTCGCCCTGGTCCTGGCAGCCGGCTACACCGGTTACCAACTCGCGTACCACTCGGAGGACGGCCGCCACTACGGCAAGGTCGGTGAGCGGAACCTGCGGGCGACACTCGCGCTGATCTTCGCCGCCCTGGCCGCGGGCTGCACCTACGCGGCGCTGGTCATCAACTGAGCAGGGTCACTCAACTGAGCAGGGTCAGGCGTTGCCGACCAGCACCAGGTGGCGCCGGATCGGCACTGGTGCCCGCGGGTTGAGCGCCCGCACCAGACGGGCCAGATCCTCGTCGGTGAAGAGCATCTCGGCCGAGGGCGTGTCGTAGGACCGCAGCGGAGCCACCTTCCCGGCCGCGACCTGCTTGTAGACGGCGTGGACGGAGATCTGCAGCGCCTCGGCGACCTCGGCCGCTGTCCGGAAGGTTCGGTTCACACGTGTTCAACGACGAGGGGTTACGACCCTTCCTCGTGTTCCAGCAGGTGCAGCACCGGTACGCCGAGGTGGCGCCGGGCCGAGTTGGTCCAGTCGAGGTGGAAGAACTCCGCGACGATGTGCGGCCGGGTGAGGATGATGACCTCGCGGCCACCGACCTTGTCCACGGTCGCGGTCAGCGCGTCGATCGGCCGGTCGTGCGAGATCCCGCCCTCGGCCTGGTAGCCGAGGTCGCGCAGCCGCTGGATGCTGCGCCCGGTGCAGTCCTTCGCCTCGCTGTCGATCGCCTTCTGGGCCTCGGCGAGTTCCTGGCGCTGGTCGACGATGCCGGGCCCGTAGAGGTCCGCCGTACCGAGCGCGCTGATGGACGCCTCCACCCCGGACTCGGCGTTGTGACAGGGCACCAGAACGTGGTACTTCACCGGTTCCGGCATGTCCTGATGGAGCTCGACCACCCGCCGGGCATCTGTTTCGGTCAGTTCCTGCTCCACGAGCAGCACGACGTCGTACATCTCGGTACCTCCGGTTCGTACCAGTCGGTATGCCACCATCATGCCCCCGCAGTGGACTTTATGGGGGCAGAATGGCGCCATGCAGCTACCCGTGATGCCGCCGGTCAAGCCGATGCTGGCCAAGCCGATCAAGAAGATCCCGGACGGGAACGTCAGCTTCGAGCCGAAATGGGACGGGTTCCGCTCGATCATCTTCCGCGACGGCGACGAGGTGGAGATCGGCAGCCGCAACGAGAAGCCGATGACGCGGTACTTCCCCGAGCTGGTCGAGGCGATCAAGGCGAACCTGCCGGAGCGGTGCGTGATCGACGGCGAGATCGTCGTGGTCGGCGCGTCCGGCGACCGGCTGGACTTCGAAGTACTGCAGCAGCGCATCCATCCGGCTGCCTCGCGGGTGAAGATGCTGTCCGAGACGACTCCGGCACGCTTCGTGGCGTTCGACCTGCTCGCACTCGGCGACACCGACTACACCGAGCGTCCGTTCGCCGAGCGGCGGGAGGTGCTCGAGCAGGCGCTGACGAAGGCGGCGGCGCCGATCCACCTGACCCGGACGACCACCGACCAGGCGATCGCCACCGAGTGGTTCCACCAGTTCGAGGGCGCCGGCCTGGACGGGGTGATCGCGAAGCCGCTGGACGGGCTGTACGAGCCGGACAAGCGGACGATGTTCAAGATCAAGCACGAGCGAACCGCCGACTGCGTGGTCGCCGGCTACCGCGTGCACAAGAGCGGCGAGAACCGGATCGGTTCGCTGCTGCTAGGGCTCTACAACGCCGAGGGCGTGCTCGCGAGCGTAGGCGTGATCGGCGCGTTCTCGATCACCCGCCGCGAGGAACTGTTCGAGGAGCTACAGGAGCTAGTCACCGACTTCGACAACCACCCCTGGGCCTGGGCCAAGCAGGAGGAGGGCAACCGCACCCCCCGCAACGCCGAGGGAAGCCGCTGGCAAGCAGGCAAAGACCTGAGCTTCATCCCGCTACGCCCCGAGCGTGTAGTCGAGGTCAAATACGACCACATGGAGGGAGTCCGCTTCCGCCACACAGCCCAATTCGTCCGCTGGCGCGAAGACCGCACCCCACAATCCTGCACCTACGAACAACTAGAAGAGCCCGTCAAGTTCGACCTCGCCGACGTCCTCACCGCCCCAGCCGGCGGCTGAGCGGCAAGCTGGCGGGTCGGAAGTGAGCGCCGAGCGGGTGAGCGGTGGGCGGCGGGTGAGTACTGGCTGTGCTGGACAGGTGAACCTGGGGGCACGGACAATCCAGGCATGACGGCGGAACGGATCGAGCTGGGGCGTCCGTCGGACGCTGAGCGTGATCGGGCTCTCGCGATCCTGCGGGACGGTGCGGGTTCGGGCCGGCTGTCGCACGACACCTTCCTCCGGAGGATGAACTTCGTACTCCGCGCCCAAAGCCGCCGCGAACTGGCCAACGCGACGCGCGATCTCCCCGAGACCGAACCACGCCTGGTGCAGTTCATCCAGCGCCTGCTCGCCCGCATCCCACGCCTGACCGTCACCTCGCGCGAGACAACGCAGTACGTCCGCCCGCAGGGCCTGGCCCTCCCGCCGCCCGGCTCACCGACAGTCCGCATCGGCCGAGCAGCCGGCGCAACCCTCCGCATGGCCGACCTCTCCGTCTCCCGCTTCCACGCCGAACTCCGCCCAGTAGACGACGGCTGGCTCCTCCGCGACCTGGGCTCCATGAACGGCACCCACCTCAACGGCCTCCGCATCACCACCCCCGTCCGAGTCCGCCCCGGCGACCACATCCGCTTCGGCGCAGTCACCTACCACCTAACCTGGACCGACCCCCACTAGCCGCAGCTCAAAGCTCCTTGTCCTGGGACTTCTCAGGCCCCTCGACGTTCTTGCGCACCTCAGGAGCTTCAACCGGCTTGTTGGCTACTGCCTCGGTGGGCGACGGGAGGCCGTCGAGGGCGGTGGTGGCGGCTTGGAGGGCCTGGAGGTTGGGGTGGGTGCCGCGCTTTTGAGGCGGCAGGATGTTGTTGAGTTCGACGGCGAAGGCCTGAAGTTCTTGCTGGGTGGCCATCTTGTCGATCAACTCTGGCATGGTCCGTGGGGCGAGGCGGTTGCGGGCGACCATCTTCTCCAGGGAGGCCACTACAAGTTGCGGCTCCTCGGAGAGCAGGCGTCCGAGGAACTCTGACGTGCGTTCGATCGGCATCGCGTTGCTGCCTGTCGTGGGCGGGTCGAAATCCTTGACGTTCTCGGTCACCAGCACATCGGAGCGCGAACTGACCGCCGCGGCGAGAACGTGCTTGTCCTTCTCGTCTGCCTGCATTTCCGGCATCAGATGCTCGTAGTCCGTGACCATCGCCTTGGGGAAGGCCTTGGCCATCTGGGCGAAGCGTGACTCGGTGCGCTCGGGCGGCAGGCCAGGCGGGCGGTTACGGCGCACCTCTTCGAGTACCTCGGCGGACCAGCGTGGGCTGTAGAGCTTGCTGGCGGCAACGCTCAGGAGGACATCGGTCGTCAGTTGCCCGCGGAGCACGTTGGCGTCGAGGAAGGCGCGGCGTGGGGCTGCCATCGGCGGTCAGCGCTCCGGCGGAGACTCGTCGTCCCAGGGCTCCTCGTCGGCCATTGCCTGGAGTGCTTCCTCGCGCTGAGCCTGGAGCCGGGCATCGAAGGCGAGGACGTCGCTCAACTTCACCCAGTCGACGTACTTGGTGGAGCGGAACGGGATTTCGCCTTGGCCGACGTATTGGCGGAGCTCGTCGGGGGACATCGAGATGGCATCCGCGGCCTGGTCGATAGGTACTTCCTGGCGCAAGGGGGTGACCTGGAGGGCGTAGCCCTGTTTCAGGGCCGACTCTATGAACTGCATGACTTCGTAGACCTTGCGGGGAAGGTCGTGGCGGGTGCCGTCGGGGGAGAGGAGGGCCGGGCCGTTCGGTACTACGGTGCGGTCTTCTTCGGCGAGGAGGAAGACCTCGGTGCGGCTCGGCATGACGTCCATGGATCGGATTCTAGAGCTTGGTTACCGACGGAGGCGGCAGGTATCCACAGGGTTATGTGCGATCCCATTCGGCCGCGGGGGCATCGCAGCGGCTCAGAGTTCTCTGTCCGCGGACTTCTCCGGGCCGTCGAGGTTCTTGCGGGCCTTTGAGGCGTCAGTTGGCTGCGTGATCGCTCCCTGCGGCGGGGCTACCCCATCTAATGCGGCCTTGGCGGCTTGGGTTGTCTGAAGGGTCGGGTGGTTGCCACGCTGCTCCGGGGGTACGACCGCGTTGAGCTTGTGCGCAAAACCCTTGAGATCCTGCTGAGTGACCATCTTGTCGATCAGTTCAGGCATGGTCTGCGGAGTCCGTCGGTTGCGGTCGACCATCTTCTGCAGTGCGCCGACGACCTCGCGCGGGTGATCCTCCAGCAACCGGTTGAGGAACTGGGAGGTCCGCTCGACCTTCATCGCGTGCGGGCCGCCGGAAGGCGGATGAAAGTCCTTGGTGTTCTCGGTGACCAGAACATCCGATCCACCGTGGACAGCCGCGGCCAGCACGTGCCGGTCCTTGTCGTCTGCCTGCATCTGCGGCATCAACGATTCGTATCCGGTGGTCATCGCGGCAGGAAAGACCTTGTTCATCTGTGCGAACCGCGAGTCGATCGCCTCCCCGCTGACTCGCTGCGGACGATTCCTCCTGGCCTCGGCCAGCACGTCCGGTGACCACTGCGGTACATAGAGCCGCTCGTGGGCCAGCGACATCATGATGTCGTTCGTGAGCTGACCACGAAGGACGTTCGCGTCCAGGAATGCCGCGCGCGTGGCCACCATCGCCGGTCAGCCGTTGTTTTCGGGATCGTCGTCCCAGGGCTCTTCCTCCGCGAAGGACTGGAGCATCTTCTCCCTTTCAGCGTCGAGGCGCTTGCTGAGCTCGATCACGTCAGCGAGCCGCACCCAGTCCACGTACTCCGACGAGCGGAACGGGATGTCACCCTTGCCGACCAGCAGACGCAGTTCCCTGCGGGGCATTGAGACCGCGTCCGCGGCTTCGTCGATGGGAAGCTCGTGGCGCAAGGGGGTGATCTGGAGCGCGTACCCCTGCCGGAGGGCGTCTTCAACGTACTTCATCACCTCATGAACCTTCGGCGGAATGTCACGCCGGGAGCCGTCCGGATCGGTCAGCGCCGGCCCGTCGGCGACCAACTCGCGGTCGGCATCCGTCAGCAGGAATACCTCGGGCCGACTCGGCATGACGTCCATGACCGGATTCTAGAGGGCGGTTACGGGCGGGGGCGGTTGTTTTCCACAGGGGGGTGGACTGTGGGGTGGGCGGCTGGGGTGGTGGGCCACCAGGGGCGGGTGGCGGCGTGGGTGGTGATGGTTTCTTGGTAGACGTCTATGAAGGCCTGGTGGATCAGGTCTATGTCTTCTTGGGGGGTGCTGTCGGCTCGCCAGCGGAGGGCTCGGCGCCAGTGGAGGGGTTGGTTGGTGAGTGGGCGGACTACCGTTTTGGGGATTTCGCGGATTGTAGGGGCGCACAGGCTGATGCCGCGGCCGGCGCCGATCAGTTGTTCGATCTCGGCGGTGTCCAGGTTTGCGTAGCGGATCTCGGGGGTGAAACCGGCCGATTCGCAGACGCTGCGCAGGTAGGCCAGGTCGCCGTCTTCCTTGCCGGCCGGTGGGCAGATCCAGATCTCCTCGGCGAGGTCCTGCAGTGCCACCGTCTCCTTGCCGGCCAGCCGGTGGTCGGCGGGCAGGGCGACCGCGAAGGGCTCCGGCCAGACCATCGTCTGCTCGCGGATCCCCGGTGGGCAAGGCGGCGCAAACGCGTCGTCGCAGCGCCCGAGCATCACCACGTCAAGCACATCCGCGGCCAGCAGATCAGTCAGTACTGCGCACGACGGGTCCACCTGCGTGGCGAACTGTCGATTCGGCAGGAGCTGCTCAAGCCGCGACAGCCACGCCCCGAACATCACGGTCCGGACCGCGCCGAGCCGTAGTACCGGCGAAGTGGTCGTGTAGCGGCGGCTGCTGCCGACCAGTTCGTCCATGTCGGCCAGCATCGCGCGGGCCCGTCCGAGCACGTGCTTGCCCAGGGGAGTCGCGACGACGCCGTGCGGGCCGCGTTCGAACAGGACGCCGCCGATCGCGTCCTCGATCCGGTGCAGCTGAGCGGTCAGCGACGGCTGGGAGACGCCCAGCGCGGCGGCGGCCTTGGAAACACTGCCCGTGTCGGCGAGCCGGCAGACGACTCGCAAGTGGCGTAGTTCCAGCTCCATAGCGGTGAGGTTATGCCCAGCTGGGATATCACAGCCATAACTCGGTGGTGACAATCTCGTCCCACAGAGGACGCCGGAAGTTCATCCACCTGCCCAGCGGAACCCGGGCTTCCTCGCCCCCGCCATCGGTCGGCCTGGCTTGCAGCCCCCCGGCCCGTGGCGGGGGTTCCGCCCCTGAGTGAGGAAGTGTCCCGTGAAGAGCACAGCCCTGCGCACGCTCGCAGCCGGTTGCGTGCTGAGTCTGGCGGTCGCCGCCACGGCAGTGGTCGCCATGAAGACGCCGGCCGCCACGGCTCAGCCGTCCGAACCGCCCGTCAACCCGAGGGCCGCCGCGGTGAAGACCGCCGACCGGCTGGTCCAAGGGCGCGTCCCCGAGCTCAAGGCGAGCCCGAGCGACCAGTTCATCCGTCAGCAGGAGATCAGCACGCCCTGGGGCCTGCAGTACGTCAGCTACCAGCGCACGTACCAGGACCTGCCCGTGGTCGGCGGCGACTTCGTCGTCACGACCGATGCCCAAGGCAACGCCAAGGGCCTCGCGGTGGCACAGCAGGACGTCATCAACGTCGACCGCCAGCCGGTCGTCACCAAAGCGACCGCCAAGAAGGCCGCACTCAAGGCCATCGACAAGGGCAAGCCCGTACCGGGTGAGCCCTCGCTGGTCGTGTACGCCGGTGGCAAGAAGCCAGTCCTCGCGTGGGAAGCGATCGTGGAAGGCAGCCATGACGGCGAGGCGAGCCGGCAGAAGGTGTACGTCGACGCCCGCAACGGCAAGGTGCTGCACTCGATCGAGCAGACCGCCTCGGGCACGGGCACCGGCGTGTGGAACGGCTCCAACCTGTCGTTCGGCACCACCCAGTCCGGTTCGACGTACACCATGGCCGACCCCAACCGCCCGAACCTGCGCTGCGCCGACTACAGCACCGGTACGACGTACTCCGGCACCGACGACGTCTGGGGAAGCACCTCCAAGACGGACAAGGAAGCCGGCTGCGTCGACGTCATGTACGTCGCCACCGGCGAGTGGAACATGCTGAAGGACTGGTACGGGCGCAACGGCCTGGACAACCAGGGTCGCTGGGCCGACGCACTCGTCGGGCTGGGCGACATCAACGCCTACTGGGGCCACTCGAGCAACCCGGACGGCGTGGTGTTCGGCTACAACAACAACCGTCAGTGGATCACCGGCACCGACGTGGTCGCGCACGAGTTCGGCCACGGTCTGGACGCCAAGACGCCGGGTGGCATCTCCGGGCACCCGTCGCAGGAAGCGGTGGCCGACATCTGGGGCACGCTCACCGAGCACTTCCTGAACAACCCGAACGACCCGCCGGACTACGAGGTCGGCGAGGAGATCAACCTGCAGGGCAACGGGCCGATCCGGTACATGTACGAGCCGGCCAAGATCTCCGGCCACCCGAACTGCTACTCGACCAGCCTCCCGTCGTCGGTGCACGCCGCCGCCGGGCCGATGAACCACTGGTTCTATTTGCTTGCCGAGGGCACCAACCCCGGCAACGGCAAGCCGACCAGCCCGACGTGTAACAACACGACGCTGACCGGCATCGGCCACCAGGAAGCCGGCAAGATCTTCTACAACGCGATGCTCACCAAGACCAGCGGGATGAGCTACCCGAAGTGGCGGATCGCGACGCTGGCCGCGGCGAAGAACCTCGACGCCGGCTGCGCCCTGCACGGCAAGGTCAAGGCCGCCTGGAACGCCGTCAGCCTCGGCGCCCAGACCGGCGAAGCAACCTGTACGCCGACCGGCAACGACTTCACCCTGTCGGTATCGCCCACCACTGGCTCGGTCAAGCCGGGGGAGACGGCGACGGCCACGGTCAACACCGTGATCGGCAACGGCTCGGCCCAGACCGTCCGCTTCACCGCGACCGGCCTGCCCACCGGCGCGACGGCGACCTTCGATCCGGCCTCGGTGCAGTCGGGCAACTCGGCGACCCTGAGGATCGCCACGACTTCGACCACGGCCGAGGGCACGTACGACGTACAGATCACCGGTGACGGCACCGATGTCGACAAGACCGCCACTTTCCGGTTGACCATCGGCGGTACCACCCCGCCCGCCGGCGTACCGGACATCGATGTGGAGAAGGTCAAGGCACACCTGGTCGCCCTGCAACAAGCGGCTGACAACAACGGCGGTCATCGCCGGGCCGGGAGCGCGGGCTACACCGCGTCGGTCACCTACATCGAGCAGAAGCTGCGTGACGCCGGCTACACGGTCGCCAAGCAGCGCTGCACGAACTGCATCTACCCCTCGGACAACCTCATCGCGGACTACCCGGGCGGCGACCCCGACCAGGTGATCATGCTCGGCGCGCACCTCGATAGCGTCAGCGCGGGTGCGGGCAGCAACGACAACGCGACTGGTTCAGCCGCCATCCTGGAGGTCGCGCTGCGACTCGCGCAGGACAAGCCGGAGCTGATTAAGCACGTCCGCTTCGGCTGGTGGACCGACGAGGAGCAGGGCCTGAACGGCTCCGAGTTCTACGTCGGCCAGCTGTCCTCGACGGACCGGACGAAGATCAAGGCGTACCTGAACTTCGACATGGTCGGCTCGACCAACGCCGGCTACTTCGTCAACAACATCACCACCGACACCGGCAAGGTGCTGAAGGCCTTCTACGACGGCCTGAACCTGCAGCCGGAGGAGAACACCGAGGGGGTCGGCCGCTCTGACGACGCCTCCTTCAAGAACGCGGGCATCCCGACCAGCGGTGTCGCCGCCGGCGCGAGTGCTCGCAAGACGACCGCACAGGCGACCAAGTGGGGCGGTACGGCAAACCAGTCGTACGACCCCTGCTACCACGCCGCCTGTGACAAGTACCCGACGAATGTCTCGGCGACGGTCCTCGACCGGAGCGCCGACGCGGCGGCGTACGGGCTGTGGAAGCTGGCGGTCGGCGATGCCCCGCCGACCGGTAGCGACTTCTCCGTCTCACTGAGCCCGGCCTCCGGGTCTGTTGCCCAAGGCAACTCGGTGCAGACGACGGTCGGTACTGCGACCACCAGCGGCGACCCGCAGTCGGTCCAGCTCTCGGCCAGTGGTCTGCCGGCCGGTGCCACCGCGACCTTCGCACCCTCGACGGTGACCTCGGGCAGCTCCTCCACGCTCACTCTGGCGACGACGGCCTCGACGCCGGCCGGGACGTACCAGGTGATCGTGAAGGGGACAGGGGCGGTCAGCCACCAGGCGACGTACAGCCTGACCGTGACCGGGACGTCGACTGGCACCGTGACCGTGCAGAACCCGGGCAACCGGTACGGGTTCGTCGGCTACACGGCCTTCCCCTTGCAGATCCGGGCCACCTCGAGCGCCGGCCTGCCGATCACCTTCCGGGCGACAGGCCCACCTGCGGGCATGTCGATCAATAGCAGCGGAGTGATATCGGGTACGCCGACGACGCGCGGCTCCTACCGGACGACACTGACTGCAACCGACAGTGGTGGGGCAACGGGCAGTACCACCTTCGGCTACACGATCTACTAAGGAGTCACGCAGCAGCGCCCCGGACCGTCCACCGGGCGGTTCGGGGCGCTTGTGTCTCTCAGGGGATCAGTACGACCTTGCCGACGGTCTCGCGGTTCTCCAGCGCCCGGTGGGCGTCCGCAGCCTTGGCCAGCGGGTACTGCGTCAACAGCGGCGCCCAGCGACCCTCAATGGACTCCTGCAGCGCAGCTGCCTCCAGAGCCCGCAGCTTGCGCATCAGCTTCGGTCCGATCGCCCAGGTGGCAGTCAGGCCGCGATTCATCAGGTCCTCGGTCGTGAGCTGCACAGGCCCACCGCCGGACCAGCCGAACATCAGCAGCCGACCACCGATCCCCAGCAACTCGAACGCCCGCTGCCCGTTCTCACCACCCACGCCATCCAGTACTACGGTCAGCTCCCGCCCGTCGAGCTGTGCCTTGACCTGCTCAGGCCAGTCCGTCGCGGTGTAGTCGATCGCCACCTGAGCACCGAGCTCCGCAACCCGCTTGACCTTCTCCGCGCCGCCCGCAAGCCCGACCACCAGCGCCCCCGCGTTCCGGGCCGCCTGGACAAACAGGCTCCCCATGCCACCAGCCGCGGCAGTGACCAGTACTACGTCGTCTGCGCCGATAGCAGCCTGCTCCAGGATCCCGATGGCAGTCCGGCCGGTCCCGATGGTCGCGACGGCTACAGCAGCGTCCAGGTGGTCGGGGATCTCGTACAGCGACTCCACCTTGGCAACCGCCAGTTCGGCATAGCCACCCGGTACCGGCCCAAGGTGTACGACGGCACGCTTCCCGACCCAGGACTCGTCCACTCCCGGCCCGAGCGCAGTGACAGTGCCCGCCACCTCACGGCCCGGAATCGTCGGCAGCACCGGGGGAGCGACCGGCCCGCCGCCGGCCGTACCCGCACGCAGCGCCGTGTCCAACAAGTGCACCCCAGCCGCTTCCACCTTGATCAGCACCTGACCAGCCTCGGGAACCGGGTCGCCCACCTCCTCGTAGCTGAGGTTCTCAGCAGGACCGAACTCGTGCAGCCGCACCGCGTACATCGGATCTCCTCGCTCGACGTTGTGCAGCCAAGCTAGAACCTCAACACAACTTGAGGTCAAGCGATCTCGTAAGGTGTGGCCATGCCGATCCGACTCAGCGAGCGGCGGCCGGAGGTGAGCCCGGACCGGCTGCTGTCCGAGTGCGTGCCGCCCCCGCGCTTCGCCGACGTCCGCTTCGACACCTACCGCCCGAATGCGGAGGAGCCGAGCCAGGCGGAAGCCCTGGCCGTACTGCGCGAGCGCGGCCTCGCGTTGGCTGAACCGCGGCGGGAGCGCTCGATGTGGTCCCGGCTTCGGGGCAGCAAGCCAGGGCCGGTCGGCAAGCCGGGGATCTATCTCGACGGTGGATTCGGCGTGGGCAAGACCCATCTGCTCGCCTCGCTGTGGCACGAGTCGAGCGGACCGAAGATGTACTGCACGTTCGTGGAGCTGACGAATCTGGCCGGCGCTCTCGGGATGCGCTCGGCGGTCGAGGCCTTGTCGGAGTACCGGCTGATCTGTATCGACGAGTTCGAGCTGGACGATCCAGGGGACACCGTGCTGATCTCGCGGTTGCTCGGTCAGCTGGTCGAGGCGGGCGTGCAGCTCGCGGCCACGTCCAACACGTTGCCCGACAAGCTCGGCGAGGGCCGGTTCCAGGCGATCGACTTCCTGCGCGAGATCCAGGGGCTGGCCGCGCACTTCGACGTACGGCGGATCGACGGTCCGGACTATCGCCATCGTGGTCTGCCCGTCGCTCCCGAGCCCTGGCCGGACGACCGGGTCGAGCGGGTCGCTGCCGAGCGAGCCGGTGCGTCGTGCGACCACTTCGTCGACCTGTACCGCCAACTGGGTGAGCTGCACCCGAGCAAGTACGGCGCGCTGCTCGACGGTGTCACCACGGTCGGGATCGTCGACATCCGCGAGCTGACCGACCAGAACGTTGCGCTTCGGCTGGTGGTGCTGGCCGACCGGATGTACGACCGCGACATCCCCTTGCTGGCCGGGGGAGTACCGCTCGACCGGATGTTCACACCGGAGATGCTCAAGGGCGGTTACCGGAAGAAGTACCTGCGCGCGCTGTCCCGGCTGATCGCGCTGGCGCGAGTTGGAATGGAAGCGCCACCGAACTGAGTGTTCCTACTCACGCGGCCCGGCCTGCGGTCGTGGTTCGCTGAACTCATGACCTCTCAGGAGCATCGATCAGTCCCCACGCCGGTGGTGGGAGCCCTCGGGTTGCTGGCGCTGGGGCTCGTCCTGCTCGGTGTCGGTGGGTTCGTACAGTTCGACGACACGGCGGGTTTCGGCAGCGACCAGTGGGTGCGGCCGCTCGGATTCATCGCGGCGCTCGTCGCTGTGGCGGGTGTCGGGGTTGCTTGTCTGAGCGCCCAAGCCCGGCGATGGCTCGGTGGCGCGCTGGGGGTGCTGGATCTGTTCGTGATCTGGCAGAGCGTGACCAACGACGGCTTCCGGTTCGTCTGGAACCACGACGAAGGCGAGCTGTTCCTGCTGCAGGTGCTGCTGGGGCTGACCGCGCTGGTCCTGATCGCCACTGGCCTGCAGCCGTTCAAGCGGCCGGCCGGAGCAGGAGGGCGATGGCTCGTCCGCGTCGCGGCTTATGCGTGTGGCACCGCCATCGCGGCGTACCTCGCCTTCAACGCCGGCGTGTGGCACTACGAGACGCAGGTCTGTACGAACGAGGACTGCGACCTCGGCGGCTTGGAAGGCTTGTTCTGGTCGATCATCGCAATCGGTGTCTGCGTCGCGGTGGCCGTCGTGATCGAGGTTGTGCTGCTGGTCAAGCGCAGGCAACGGCGTACGGAAGGCCAGCCTGTCTGAGCCGATCGTCGTGCCTGATGAGGCAGGATAGGCGGATGGCGAAGACTAAGACTCCGAAGCCGGACGAAGCGGCGGACAAGCTGCTGGACCAGCTGCGAGTACCGCAGGGACCGGTCGATCTGACCTCCTGGGACACTCGCGCGACGACCGGGTTCACCGGTACGAAGGAAGAGGGCAAGCTCGCGCTGGAAGCGATGGCCCCCGAGGTCTCCGACTGGCAGGAGCGGCTGTTCGCCGAAGGACGCAAGGGCGGCGATCGGCGGGTGCTGCTGGTCCTGCAGGGGATGGACACCTCCGGCAAGGGCGGTGTGATCCGGCACGGCGCGGGGCTGATGGACCCGCAGGGTTTGCGGATCACCTCCTTCAAGGCGCCCACCCCGGCCGAGAAGCGGCGCGGTTTCCTCTGGCGGATCCGTCAGGCGCTGCCCGCACCGGGCATCATCGGCATCTTCGATCGCTCGCATTACGAGGACGTGCTGATCGCGCGGGTCCGCAACCTGGTCGCGCCGCCGGTGTGGAACCGCCGCTACGAGCAGATCAACGAGTTCGAGGCCGAGTTGGCCGGGGCCGGCGTGACGGTGCTGAAGTGCTTCCTGCACATCTCGCCCGAGGAGCAGAAGCTCCGCCTCGAAGCGCGCCTCGACGATCCGACCAAGCACTGGAAGTACAACCCGGGTGACATCGACGAGCGCGAACTCTGGCCGGCGTACGCCGAGGCCTACGAAGCCGCGATCGAGCGCTGCAACAACGCCGAGACCCCGTGGTACGTGATCCCCAGCGACCGCAAGTGGTACCGCAACTGGGCCGTCACCACGCTGCTGCTGGAAACCCTCCAGGACCTCAACCCCGAGTGGCCCACCGCCGACTTCGACGTCGAGACCGAGAAAGCCCGCCTCGCGACAACCTGAGCCCGGGCCCCCACGCACGCAGCACCCCTACTGTACCCAGCGACACGCCGGGGTAAGCCTTTGCTGGTCGTGGTGCTGCATGCGTGGCCGTCCGTGCCCCTGTGGACAACTCAGAACGTGCCAGAGCGCGACGGCGCACACTTAAGCGGTGGCCGATGTCGTCGGGATCTTGCAACGGGCCGGCGGCAGTGCCCGGTACGCCGACCTGTCGGGACTGACGTCGGCGCGGTCGATCCGCACGGCGCTGGAGCGCGGTGAGATCACGCGGGTGGCGAAAGGTGTCTACGCGCTGCCCGTCGCAGCCTCGGACCTGACGGTGGCCCGCGCCAACGGGGGAGCGCTGGTGCGGCAGAGCGCGGCGTTGCACCACGGGCTGGAGGTCGTGACCCGCACGTTCTGATCAGCCGGACGCAGCGTCGCCGTCAGACCGAGCTGAGTTGCGTTCTCCACCGCGCGAAGGACGGCATCCCGGACCACGTCACGGCGCCTCTCGAGACGGTCATCGACTGCGCCCGGTATCTGCCGTTCGGAGAAGCGTTGGCGATCGCGGACTCTGCCCTGCGCTTGCGGAAGATCGAACCGGTGGCGCTGGCCGCCGCGGCTCACGCGGTCCAGGGCGCCGGCAGCGCTGCCGCACGACGCGTGGCGGCGTCGGCTGACGCACGTGCGGAGTCGGCGCTCGAGTCGATGCTGCGAGCCAGGGTGATGGAGGCCGGGTTCAGGGGTTTCGTGCCGCAGTACCGGATCAGAGACAGGTCGTTCTTCACCCGGGTCGACCTGGCCGACCCGCTGTCGCGGATCGTGCTGGAGGCGGACAGTTTCGCCCATCACGGCAGCCGGGCCGCACTCCGCAGGGACTGCCGCCGGTACGTCGAACTCGCGGCCCGCGGATGGCTCCTGTTGCGCTACTCGTGGGAGGACGTGATCCTCGACGAAACCTGGGTCGGTACGTCGCTCGCCGCGGTGATGAGGCAGGTCACCGCCGGCGCGGCGAGCCCGGCGGCCCCAGCGGCTGGCTCAGACACGGCGGCTGCCTGATGGTTGCGGACGGCCATGCACGCAGCACCCCCTGGCGAAACCGCGACACGCCGCGGAAAGCGCTTGTGGAGTGAGGTACTGCGTGCGTGGCCGTCCACCCGCCCACCCTGGCCGGGTCAGGCGGTGCGAACCAGTTGCGGGCGGAGGAGGGTCGGGCGGGGAGCCGGCTCGAGGGTGAGCAGGTCCAGGCCGGCTACGCCGTACCGGAGCAGGACCAAGCGGGCCGCCTCGGCGCTGACGCCCAGTGGGCGGGAGACAGCGACGGCGCCGGCCTTGCGGGCGGTCTGTTCGGCCCGGTCCGGCAGGACGCCGGGAGACAGGAAGAACGAGCCGACCGCGACGTGGCGGCGGCCTTCGAGGCGCCACTGGAGCACGGCCTCGGCCGGGCTCGGGTTCGCGGCGGTGGTGAAGGCAGCGGTGACGGGCAGCTTGTGGCGCTGCCCCCAGAGCCTGGCGAGCCGGGTGACGGCTGCGTTCGCCTGGGTGTCGCTGGAGCCGGCGCAGGCCAGGACGAGCGCGTCCAGTTCGCGGACCCGGCCGTCCTTGAGCTCGGCGCGCATCCGGCGGTCGAGGACGTCGAGCAGCGTGTCGTCGTACCCGAGGACGTCGGAGGCGATGATCCGCAGATCCGGGAACCGGCTGCGGGCCTCGTCGACGACGGCCGGGATGTCGACCCGGGCGTGGAAGGCGCTGGACAGCAGCAGCGGCAGGACGACGACCTCCTCGACACCCTCGGCGGCGAGCTTCCCGATCACCTGGTACGGCGTCGGCGGGCAGTGGTCGAGGAAGGAGGCTTCGATCCGCAGGTCGTCACGCATTTCCCGCAGGCACTTGACCAGCGAGTGGACGGTGGCGGCCGACCGCGGATCGCGGCTGCCGTGGGCGAGGACTACGAGCGCGGGTGCGGTCACAGCAGTTCCCCTTCTTCGTCGTCGATCATGCCTGCGGCCAGCGTCCACCCGTCGTGGGCGTCGATCAGCAGGAACGATCCGGTGATGGTGTTGCTGGAGTACGGATCGGCGGCCAGCGGTGCGGCGATCTTGAGTTGCACCTTGCCGATGTCGTTCAGTTCGAGCCCGGTGGCGTCGATGACTCCGAGCGTGTCCAGGTCCAGGGCACCGTTGATCTTGGTGACGATGGCCTGGGCGGTCGTGGTGGTGTGCTTGATCAGCAGCCGGGCGCCCACGGTGAGTGAGCGGTCCGACAGCCAGCACACAGTGGCGGACAGTTCCCGGCGGGTGCCGGGGGAGGAGTCGGCCGCGACGATGACCGAGCCGCGGGCGACGTCCAGGTTGTCCGCGAGGCGGACCGTGACGGCTTCACCGGCGACGGCGGAGGGCCGCTCGGCGACCGCGGTACTGGTGGGACTGACGACAGCACGGTCGATCCCGGCCACCGTCGTACGGCGTCCGGCGGGCAGCACGATCACCTGGTCACCGACCGAAACGGTGCCTGAGGCAACTGTTCCGGTGTAGCCGCGGTAGTCGCGGTACTCGTCGTCGGTCTGCGGACGGATCACGTACTGCACCGGGAAGCGCAGCGGCCGGGCCGAGATGTCGTCGCGGCCGGTCGCGTTCTCGAGGTACTCGAGCAGCGTGGGTCCGTCGTACCAGTCGGTCGCCGCGGAGCGTTCCACGACGTTGTCGCCGACGAGCGCCGAGACCGGGATGGCCTGGACGTCGTTGATGTGGAGCTGCTCGGCCAGTTGGGAGACGTCTTTGGCGATGCCCTTGAAGACGGCCTCGTCGTAGCCGACCAGGTCGACCTTGTTGACCGCGAGGACGACGTGCGGCACCCGCAGCAGGCCGGCCACGGCGAGGTGCCGTCGGGTCTGCTCCAGTACGCCGTGCCGCGCGTCGACCAGGATGATCACGACATCCGCGGTCGAGGCGCCGGTCACGGTGTTCCGGGTGTACTGCACGTGCCCGGGGCAGTCGGCCAGGATGAACGAGCGCTTGTCGGTCGCGAAGTACCGGTAGGCGACGTCGATCGTGATGCCCTGTTCGCGTTCGGCCCGCAGGCCGTCGGTGAGCAGCGCGAAGTCGAAGTCACCCGAGCCGCGGCTGGACGAGACGTGCCGCACGTGCGCGATCTGGTCGGCGAGGATCGCCTTGCAGTCGTGCAGCAGCCGCCCGACCAGGGTGGACTTTCCGTCGTCGACCGAGCCTGCCGTGGCGAGCCGCAGGAGAGTGCTCATCAGAAGTACCCCTCTCGTTTGCGGTCTTCCATGGCGGCCTCGCTGGCCCGGTCGTCGGCGCGGGTGGCGCCGCGCTCGGTGATCTCGCTGGCCGCGACCTCGATCACGACCTCCGCCGCGGAGACCGCGCTCGACGCGACCGCGCCGGTGCAGGACATGTCACCGACGGTCCGGTACCTGACCAGCCGGCTGGCCACCGGCTCGCCCTCGCGGGGCTGCGAGTAGGGGCCGACGGCAAGCAACATGCCGTCGCGCTCGAACACGTCCCGCTCGTGGGCGTAGTAGATGCTCGGCAGCGGGATCTGCTCGCGCTCGATGTAGTGCCAGATGTCCAGCTCGGTCCAGTTCGACAGCGGGAACACCCGGACGTGCTCGCCCGGCCGGTGCTTGCCGTTGTAGAGCGACCACAACTCGGGCCGCTGGTTGCGCGGGTCCCACTGGCCGAACTCGTCGCGGAGGCTGTAGATCCGCTCTTTGGCCCGGGCCCGTTCCTCGTCGCGGCGGCCGCCACCGAAGACGGCGTCGAACCGGTGCCCGTTGATCGCGTCCAGCAACGGAATCGTCTGCAGCTGGTTCCGGGTGCCGTCGGAGCGCTCGCGCAGCCGCCCGTCGGCCAGGTAGTCCTCGACTTTCGCCACCTCGAGCCGCAACCCGAGCGTGGCGACCGTGGCGTCGCGGTAGTCCAGAACCTCCTGGAAGTTGTGCCCGGTGTCGACGTGCAGCAACGTGAACGGCACCGGCGCCGGCGCAAACGCCTTCCGCGCCAGGTGCAGCATCACAATCGAGTCCTTGCCACCCGAGAACAGGATCACCGGCCGCTCGAACTCCGCAGCCACCTCCCGGAATACAAAGATCGACTCGCTCTCCAGCGCGTCCAACTCGGTCACTGTGGTGTGGACGGTGGTCATCGGGCCTCCCGGTCTGGACTGAGGAGCGGAGGGAGCGAAGCGACCGCAGCGACGAGGGAAGACCGGGAGTTAAGCCCGATGACCCGCCGAGCCGGAGGCGAGGCCAATAGCACAGTGGTCATACGTGGAGGCCGCATTCGATTTTGCCTTGGCCGGCCCAGCGGCCACTGCGGGGATCCTCGCCTGGTGCGACCTGCTTGGTGCAGGGCTGGCAGCCGATTGACGGGTAGCCGTCGTACTGGAGCAGGTTGACCAGGACGCCGTTGTCGTTGATGTAGCCGTCCAGGTCTTCCTGCGTCCAGGGGGCGAGCGGGTTGAGCTTCACCATGTCGCGCTTCTCGTCGTACTCGACGACCTGGGTGTTGGCCCGCGTCGGCGCCTCTTCCCGGCGTACGCCGGTCACCCACGCCTTGTAGCCGGACAGCACCCGGTTCAGCGGCTCGACCTTGCGCATCGCGCAGCACTTGTCGGGCTCGCGGGCGAACAGATCCTTGCCGTACTCCGCGTCCTGCTCGGCGACGGTCAGCTTCGGGGTGGCGTTGATCAGGTTGATCGGGAGCGTCGCGGCGACCGCGTCCCGGGTGCCGATGGTCTCGGCGAAGTGATAGCCCGTGTCGAGGAACAGCACGTCGACGCCGGGGGCCGCCTCGGCCGCGAGGTGGGGCAGGGCCCCGTCTGCCATCGATGCGGTCACCACGAGCTCGTCGCCGAACGTCTCCCGCGCCCACGCCAGTACTTCCAGCGCCGAGGCGTCGGCTAGTCGAACGTTGGCCTCCTCGGCGAGCGTCTTCAAGTCGGTACTCATTCCACACTCACCCGCAGTCCGATCATCTTCAGCTGGAACACCCGTGCACAGGGCCGGCACTCCCACGCGCCATGGCCCTCTTCGGAAGGACGAAGGTCCTCGTCACCGCAGTACGGGCAGTACAACGGCGCAGCTCTTTCGCTCATTGCAACGCTCCTTCCTCGGCACGGACGACCCACTGGGCGAAGCGTTCGCCCTCGGACCGCTCTTTCAGGTAGTTCTGGGTGACCCGCTCGACGTAGTCGGCGAGTCCGTCCGAGGTCACCTTGTGACCCCGCAGCTTGCGGCCGAAGCCGGCGTCCAGCCCGAGACCGCCACCGAGATGGACCTGGTACCCCGGGACCTGCTTGCCCTCGGCATCCAGCACCAGCTGGCCCTTGAGGCCGATGTCGGCGACCTGGATCCGGGCGCAGGAGTTCGGGCAGCCGTTCACGTTGACGGTGATCGGTACGTCGAGGTCGGGGATCCGCTCCTCGAGCTCGGTGATCAGCTCGGCGGCGCGGGCCTTGGTCTCGACGATGGCCAGCTTGCAGAACTCGATCCCGGTGCAGGCCATCGTGTTCCGCCGCCAGGCCGACGGCCGGGCCTGGAAACCGAGGTCGGCCAGAGCGGCCACCAGCGACTCGACCTTCGACTCCTCGATGTCCAGCACGATGAACTTCTGCTGCGCCGTGGTCCGGATCCGGTCCGAGCCGTGCGCGGCGACGACGTCGGCCACCTTGGCCAGCGAACTGCCGGACACCCGGCCGACGACGGGCGCGACGCCGACGAAGTACCGGCCGTCCTTCTGCTTGTGCACGCCGACGTGATCACCCTGTACGGCGGGGATCTCGGGCGCGGGTCCGTCGATCAGCTTGCGGCCGAGGTACTTGTCGCTCTCGAGGATCTCGCGGAACTTCTCCATGCCCCAGTCGGCGACCAGGTACTTGAGCCGGGCCCGGGTCCGCAGCCGGCGGTAGCCGTAGTCGCGGAAGATGCTGACGACGCCCTTCCAGGCCAGGTGCACCTCGTCCAGCGGGATCCACGTCCCGACGCGCTGAGCGAGCATCGGGTTGGTGGACAGGCCGCCGCCGACCCACAGGTCGAAACCGGGGCCGTGTTCGGGGTGGACGACACCGACGAAGCTGATGTCGTTGACCTCCGGCACCACGTCGTGCGACGGGTGACCGGTCATCGCGGTCTTGAACTTGCGGGGCAGGTTGGAGAACTCGCTGCTGCCGATGTACCGCTCGACGATGTCGTCGATGGCCGGGGTCGGGTCGATGATCTCGTCCGCGGCGATCCCGGCCACCGGACTGGAGATGATGACGCGCGGGACGTCGCCACAGGCCTCGGTGGTGTAGAGGCCGACCGCCTCGAGCTTCTGCCAGATCGCCGGGATGTCCTCGACCCGGATCCAGTGCAGCTGGATGTTCTGCCGGTCGGTGATGTCGGCGGTGTCCCGCGCGTAGGTGGTGGAGACCTCCGCGATCACCCGGAGCTGTTCGGCGCTGAGCTGGCCGCCCTCGATCCGGACCCGGAGCATGAAGTACTTGTCGTCCAGCTCCTCCGGCTCCAGGGTCGCGGTCTTGCCGCCGTCGATGCCGGGCTTGCGCTGGGTGTAGAGCCCCCACCAGCGGAACCGGCCGCGCAGGTCGGCGGGGTCGATCGAGTCGAACCCGCGGTGGGCGTAGACGTTCTCGATCCGGGCCCGGACGTTCAGGCCGTCGTCGTTCTTCTTGTTCTCTTCGTTCTTGTTCAGGGGCTCGCGGTAACCGAGCGCCCACTGACCTTCGCCCTTGCCTTTGCGCGGGCGGGCGGCTTTGCGGGGCGCGGGAGAGGTGACGCCAGTCATCTGGGAACGTGTCCTTGTCCTAGTGACAGGTGCGTCCGCGGGAGGCTAGCTCGAAGCGTCGTCGATTCGATCTGGTCTGCGCGGTGCGCACCCAGCGGTGATCGTGTGATCAAGGGGCCGACTCTGGCCCGGCGGGGTGGCTGTCAGAACATCGAAGGACAACAGATGGCGCTGCGCATGCGACCGAGGTCGACGTGAATCCGACCTACGAGATGAGTCGAGCGGGCAGCGAGCATGCAGATAAGCGTCAGCGGAATCGGCCGGTAAATCAACTCCCATTGCCACATGCTGAGACGCAATCTCACGATGCGGCTATGTCTACCCGCCTGCTGGAGATTCTTTTCGGCCTCAAAGCCAGCTTCGGGACGCCCCGCGAGCCGATACAGAAATCCCGGCCCACCCCAGCGAGAGATGGCTCACATTGACGCCCGAACGCCGGGGTGGAGACCCCCGACGAGCCCACCCCGGCGTGACCGGCGCCTACAAGGTGCTACTGGTCCTGGCCAGGACGTCGGCCAGGAGCGCGTAGTCGACGTCCTGGCCCTCGGTGATGTCCACCGCTTTGCGATCACCCTTGCCGAGCGACCTCAGAACACCTTTCACCGGCTCGACACCGGCGGCGTTGAACACCATGAAGGAGACCTTGTCCTTGGCCACATGAAGGACCGCAGCGTGCCGACCATCCTTCAGAAAATGCGGCTTGCCGTACTCCAGCTTCTCCTCGACATCAGGAATGGTCCGGTGCACGACCTCCCGCACCCCCCCACAAACCTCCACCTGCCACGGCAACCCGCCGCCGATGTACTTCGTCACGTTGTCATCCATGAATTTCCTCCGGTTTTCCGATAACGGTTGTCAATGTCCGGGTGTGGTCAGCGCAGGTGGAAGATCTCCGCGACGTGGGGTGCATCGATCAGCGTGTGTGGCGCGACGGCGTGGTAGGCCCAGATGTGGGTCCAGGCGTTGGCGGTGCGGGTGGTCAGCACCGTTTTCATCATTCCGGGGCCGAAATAGGTGAAGAACAGGAAGATGATCGACAGGAGCCAGTTGGCCGGCGAGGTGAGGACGGTCCACGCGTCCCAGAGGTGCAGGAGCGTGTAGGTGATGCCGCCGAGGATCACCGTGGTCGCGGTCGAGCCGGTCAGCTTCAGGAAGCGCGGTACGAGGATGCAGTAGACGAACACCATCGACGGCAGGACGGCTCCCGCGAGATAGAGCAGGAACGTGAGCGGCAGGCCGATCAGGTACTGCCCGGTGGTGAGTTGACCGAAGGCTGTGGTCAGCGTGGCGAACTGGATGGCCGACTCGATGAGCAGGATGACGACGATCACCCGGGCGTCGCCGCGCCGGTCGCTGGACACGAGGTTCAGCTGCTTCGCCGAGTACTTGCGGCGGAAGTACGCCAGCGGCAGCACCGCATAGATCACCACGTTGTACGCCGCCCAGCTGATCGCCTCGGCCGGAGCGACGTGGTCGTGGGTGCCGAAGATCGAGCCGGCCAGGTGCAATCCGAACGGGTGCCAGCCGAACAGGCGGGCAAAGAAGTACCCGCCGGCCAAGCCGAGAGCGCCGTAGGTCAGTAGCAGCACGGTCTCCCGGCGGGCGACGGCGAGGTCCTGGGCTCGGGTGGCGAGGTCGGGGCGCACGCGATTTCTGGTCAGCAGACAGGTCACTGCCATCAGGCCGAAGATCGTCAGCATCCCGAGGTTGGTGTTCACCACGTGGTCGACCGTCGAACCGGGCACCCCTGGCCACCCGAACGGCAGCGCGTCGTCCGCGACGAGCAGAGCAACGAGGTTGGCGGTAATCCAGGCCGTGGCGGTCACCTGGACGCTTCGCTGGAGCGTCAAACGGCGAAGCACGGTCCGAGCAGGCGGTGCGGCAGTCAGGGGAGGCATCCGATCTCCTTGGTAGCACAGCTGTACTAATGGGACGCAACCTAGCACAGCTGTGCTATAAAAAACCATGCCGAAGATCGTCGATGCCGCGGAACGACGCCGGCACCTCGCGGAGGCGGCCTGGCGGGTGATCCTCCGCGACGGGCTCGAGCAGGCGTCGGTCCGCAACGTCGCCCGGGAGGCCGGGTTGTCGAATGGCTCGCTGCGGCACATGTTCGGGACGCAGGCCGAGCTTCTGGTGTTCGCGATGAACCAGGTGGTCGAGCGCATCGAGCGTCGTCTCGAAGCCCTCGATTCGGCCGGCGACCCGCGGGCGACCGCGGAGCGCTTCCTTCTCGAGTTGCTGCCCCTCGACAGAACCCGCCAGGAGGAGAACCTCGTCTGGCTGGCGTTCACCGCGCGCGCCCTGGTCGATCCTGAGTTGCGCGAATGCGCCGAGCGAAGTTACGACGCGCTGCGGGCCGGCTGCCGCCGCTGGGTCACCGCGATCGCCGGCGACCGGGTGGATGTGGAGCAGGAGGCCGACCGGCTCCATGCCCTGCTCGACGGCCTCGCTGTTCACGCCGCGACCCGGCCGGAGGTCGCCACCGCGGAGAAGCTTCGATCGGTGCTGGCTGGACATCTCGACACTCTGGCGGGCCTGCGTTAGCGTGTGCGCAACCGTTAGGAAGGTTTCCTAACGGTTAACGTAGAGGAGTCACCGATGGGGACGTTCCGCCGCGTCATCTCGCTCTCTTTGGCCGCCGGGTTGGCGGTGACTCCGCTCACGGCTGCCGGGACCGGAGCCAGTCCGGGGAGTGGTGGTGAGTACGGATCGACCGGCGGTGGGGTCGGGTTGATCCGGGTGAACCAGCTCGGTTACAGCGGCGCGGCAGGCGCAGCGGCGTACCTGATGACCTCGGAGGCGGCAGCGGGAGTGCGCTTCGAGGTGGTCGACCAGCGGGGGCGCCGGGTGCTGAGTGGGCGCGCCGGTCAGGACGCCGGGTCGTGGAACGCGACGTACCAGCATGTCTATCGGCTGGATCTCTCGAAGTTGCGGCGGCCGGGAAGCTATCGGGTCAAGGTGGCAGGGGTTCCGACGTCGCCCGCCTTCGCGATCGGCTCGGAGAAGCGGTTGCTGGAAGGCCCCAAGACCAAGGCCGTGAACTTCTTCACCGAGCAACGCGACGGAGCGAACGTTGTCGCCGGCGCACTCGGACGCAAGCCGGCGCACCTCACGGACCGTGCGGCGAGCGTCTACGAGTGGCCGACCTTCGCAGGGCCGGACACCGATCAGACGGTGGGGGAGCTGCAGCGGATCGGCGGGCCGGTCGATGTCGAGGGCGGCTGGTACGACGCAGGCGACTACCTCAAGTTCACCCACATCGCGGCGTACTCGGATTCGTTGCTCTGGGCATCGGCCCGCGACAGCCGACGGCTGGATGGCAAGCTACTGAAGGAGGCGCGGCACGGCCTCGACTGGCTGGACAAGATGTGGGACGAGCGGTCGAAGACGCTCTACATCCAGGTCGGTGTGGGGACCGGGAACGTCGAGGAGACCTTCGTCGGCGACCACGACGTCTGGCGGCTGCCGGAGGCCGACGACCACGACAACGCGCCGGGTCACCAGTTCCTCAAGAACCGCCCGGTCTTCCGCGCTGCCGCTCCCGGCAAGCCGATCAGCCCGAACCTGGCCGGCCGGACGGCCGCGGCCTTCGCCCTGGCAGCACAGGTCGAAGCCCGTACGTCGCCCGCTCGCGCCCGCCGGCATCTCGAGACGGCCGCTGCCATCTACGCGCAAGCCCAGACGACGAACGTTCAGCAACTGGTGACGTCCCTACCGTTCGCGTTCTACCCGGAGAGCAACTGGCGCGACGATCTGGAACTGGGCGCCGCCGAACTCGCGCTCGCCGCGCAGAAGCTGCGTGACCCCCGAGCGCGCGGCTGGTTGAAGGCAGCGCAGTACTGGGCGGGGGAGTACCGCAAGCACGAGGCGGGCGGCGACACCCTCAACCTGTACGACGTCAGCGCTCTCGCGCATGCGGATCTGATCCGTGCCGCGCGGGCCGATCGCCGGGTGCCCGTCGATGTCATAGCCCTGAAGAGCGATCTCGCCGCGCAGCTTGAGATCGGCGTGAAGCGAGCGGCGAGCGACCCGTTCGGCGCCGGCGCGCAGTACGACAACTTCGACGCCGTACCGCATGCGTTCGGTCTGGCGGCCACAGCGCGGCTCTACCGCGAGGCGACCGGTGACCGCCGGTACGACGCCTTCGGTGCCGGCCAGCTGAGCTGGACCTTCGGGGCGAACCCGTGGGGAGTTTCGTTCATGGTCGGCGTCGGCGAGAACAGCGCGAGCTGCCCGCACCACCAGATCTCGAACATCGTCGACAAGCCGGCGACCGGTGCGGTCGTCAACGGCCCGAACTCCGCCGACCTCTTCGCGGACGGGCTCGGCGACAACATGGAGAACATGAAGCCTTGCCCGGCTGGGGTCGACCGCTACGAACAGTTCACCGGCCGCGGCTCCCGCTACGTCGACGACGTCCGCTCATGGCAAGCCTCCGAACCCGCCGACGACTTCACCGCCATCGCCGTCTACGCCCTCACCAGCTGAGCCCTTCAGTACCGCCGCAATGTCACAGCCGGGCAGGCTGTCTCGTCTCGGGGTTCGAAAGCTGAATCCCGAGACGAGGAGCTGGTCGTGAGCGACCGAAGCATTGCGTTGATCACCGGAGCGAACAAAGGAATCGGGCGCGGAGCCGCCGAGCAGCTCGCCGCCTTGGGCATGACGGTGCTGCTCGGCGTACGAGACCCTCGGCGTGGTGAGGAGACCGCGGCCGTACTGCGCGAAGCGGGCGGTGACGTCCACGCGGTGACCCTCGATGTCACCGACCAGGCTGTCATCCGGGCGGCCGCGCAGTGGATCGAGGAACGGTTCGGGCGGCTCGACGTACTGATCAACAACGCTGCCATCACCGGATCGGGGCAAGTCTCGCCCCAGGACGCCGTCGACCAGGTGCCGAGCACCGTCGACCTGGACATGGTCCGAGCCGTGTTCGAGACCAACGTGTTCGGCGTGATCGCGGTGACGAACGCGATGCTGCCGCTGCTGCGCAGGTCGTCGGCGCCGCGCATCGTCAACGTGAGCAGTCATGCCGCCTCGCTGACCGTCAACAGTGACCCCGACGGGCCGTTGGCCGCCTTGCCGTCGTCAGCGGCCTACTCGCCGTCCAAGACCGCGCTGAATGCGTTGACGGTGCAGTACGCCAACGAGTTGCGCAAGGACGGGATCCTGGTCAACGCGATCGCTCCTGGGTACGTCGCCACCGACAGCAACAACCACACCGGCTTCCTCACCGTCGCGCAGGGTGCGGCCGTGCTGGTGCGGGTCGCCACGGCGGGCGCGGACTGGCCGACAGCGGGCTTCTTCGCCGCCGAAGGGCCAGTGCCCTGGTGAATTGCCGGGTGGATGTCACAGATCGCCAAGCTCGCTTTGTCTGAGGAGCATGAAGCGGACTCTGGTCAGAAGGGTGATGGATATGCGGGTATTCGTGGCAGGCGGGACCGGGGTGCTCGGGCGGCGGCTGGTGCCGCAGTTGGTGGTTCGGGGGCATCAGGTGACGGCGGCGACGAGGAGCGCGGCGAAGCTCGAGCTGCTGGCGGAGCTGGGTGCGGAGGGCGTGGTGATGGACGGGCTCGACGCGGCCTCGGTCGGTGAGGCGGTGGGCAAGGCGAGACCGGATGCGATCGTGCACCAGATGACCGCCATCAGCGGCAAGCCGGACCTGAAGCACATGGACCGGTGGTTCGCCGGCACCAACCGGCTGCGGACCGAGGGCACGGATCATCTGCTGGCCGCCGCCGAGGCGATCGGCGTGACGAACTTCGTCGCGCAGGCCTACGCCGGCTGGAACGGGCAGCGCCGGGGCGGCTGGGTGAAGACCGAGGAAGACCCGCTGGAACCGATGACCGGGACTGCCGCGGCCGCCACGATGGCGGCCCTCCGTCATGTCGAGGAGACAGTGGTGAAGGCGGGCGGCGCCGTACTGCGGTACGGGTGGTTCTACGGGCCGGGTTCCACCGAGAGTCTGGTGGAACCCGTGCGCAAGCGACAGTTCCCGGTGGTCGGCGGTGGCGAGGGCCACGCCTCGTGGATTCATCTGGACGACGCGGCTCAAGCGACTGTGCTGGCAGTCGAGCAGGAGGCGCGGGGTGTGTTCAACATCGTCGATGACGAACCTGCGCCGGCCAAGGAGTGGTTGCCCTACCTCGCGGAGTGCGCCGGGGCGAAACCGCCGATGCGGGTTCCGAGCTGGCTGGCCCGGCCGCTGGCCGGTGAGGTGGCAGTCGGCCTGATGACCGAGGGGCGCGGATTCTCCAACGCGAAGGCCAAGCGAGAGCTCGGCTGGAAACTGCAGTACCCCTCCTGGCGACAGGGCTTCAAGGCGGAGCTTGCGTGACACAGGCCGCGGAGTTCGAGGAACTGCGGCCGCTGCTGTTCTCGATCTCCTACCGGATCCTGGGCAGTGTGAGCGAGGCGGAGGACGCCGTCCAGGAAGCCTGGCTGCGTTTCCAGTCGGCGGCCAAACCGCCGAGATCAGCCAAGGCGTTCCTGTCGGCCGTAGTGACTCGGCTTTCGATCGACGTACTGCGGTCGGCGCGCAGCAGACGAGAGCAGTACGTCGGACCGTGGTTCCCCGAGCCGCTGGTGACCGACCCGTACCAGGATCCCGAGCGGTCGGCGGAGTTGGCCGACTCGGTGTCGATGGCGTCCTTGCTCCTGCTCGAGCGGCTGAGCCCGCTGGAACGGGCGGTTTTCGTCCTCCGAGAGGTCTTCGGGTTCGGCTTCGGAGAGATCGCGTCGGCGGTCGGGCGGACGGAGTCCGCTTGCCGTCAGCTCGTCGTACGGGCCCGGCGGCATCTCGACGCGGGACGGCCACGGTTCGAGGCGGACCAGGCTGAGCGGGACGAACTCGCCGGGCGCTTCCTCGAAGCCTTCCGGGACGGAGACGTCGACGGGCTGACCGCGTTGCTGGCGGCCGATGTGCAGCTCGTCGGCGACGGCGGCGGCAAGGGGCCGCAGTGGGCCGACCGCTACCTCGGTGCGCCGAACGTCGCGCGGGTGCTCGGCGCGCTGGCCGCGCTGTTCCCGCGGATTCAGGCACAGCTGGAGCCGCGGGAGGTCAACGGCCGGCCCGGCGCAATCTTCCGGGACCGGGACGGCCTGGTGCTCACCGTCTGGTCGCTCGAGATCGTCGAGGGGCGGATCCAGACCATCCACACGGTGAGCAATCCCGACAAGCTCGGGCATCTCGGGCCGGTCGCGGACGGGTGGGCGGCGCTGCGGGAAGCGCGCCGGACCGTCCGCTGACCGGCCGCGAGTCAGTCGAACGCGGGTAGGTCGAGCTGGGCGATCCGGTCCGGGTCGGCCATGATGTTGATCTCGACGATGCGGCCGCCGCGGACCGTGGTGCTGAGCACCGCGCGCGGCTGCCCTTCGATGTACGACACCCAGCCTGCCGCGCCGTTGACGATGGCCTTCCGGGGCATCGCGCCGAGCCGAGCGGACGACCGGGCCTGCCCAGCCACCGCCTCGATGCCACGCAACAGAGCCCCTGGCCCGCCCGCACCGACGTCGACCCGCAGTACGACATCGGGGTCGAGCACGGTGACCAAGGCTTCGAAGTTGCCCGCCCTCGCCGCCGCGAGAAACGCGTCGACCACCTCGCGCTGAGCCGGAAGATCGCAGTCCGGAACCGCAGCCCCGCGCACCCGCCGCCGCGCCCGGCTGGCGAGCTGGGTAGTGGCCGCCGTACTGCGCCCGACAATCGGCGCGATCTCGTCGAAGGGCACGGCGAACATGTCGTGCAGCACGAACGCGAGTCGCTCAGCCGGCGTCAGGGTCTCGAGCACGACCAGCAACGCCAACCCCACCGAGTCGGTGAGCATCGCCTCCTCGACCGGGTCGCCCACCGTCACGACCGGATCGGGCACGTAAGTCTCCAACGGCTCCTCCCGCCGGGACTTTCGCGACCGCAACATGTCGAGACACACCCGGCTCACCACCGTGGTGAGCCACCCACCGAGATTCGCGACGTCGCTGGTGTCGGTCCGAGCCAGCCGGAACCAAGCCTCCTGAACGGCGTCCTCCGCCTCAGTCAGCGACCCCAGCATCCGGTAGGCAACCGACCGCAGATGCCCCCGATAGTCCTCGAACCGCTCAGCCAGCACGTCATGCTCGTCCACTGTCAGCTTCCTCCGTCGTCGCCCGTCAGCCCTCTGACGTTCCAAACCCCACGGATATGACACAGCGCCCGCCTCGAGGGAGGCGGGCGCTGCGACGAACCATGATCAGTTCAGGTCGAGACCGGGGTAGAGCGGGTGCTTGTCGAGCAGCTCGGCAGAGGCCGCGCGGACCTTGTCGGCGACCCCGTCGGCCAGCACGTACTTCGCCTTCGACGGTGCGCCGGCAGCCGTGGTCGTCGGGGTGACGCTGGACAGCACCTCCACCATCAGCTCGGCAACGCGGTCGAATTCGTCGCCACCGAAGCCGCGGGTGGTGAGCGCCGGCGTACCGATCCGGACACCCGACGTGTACCAAGCGCCGTTCGGGTCGCGGGGGATCGCGTTGCGGTTGGTCACGATGCCCGCGTCGAGCAGCGCCGACTCGGCCTGCCGGCCGGTGATGCCGTACGACGAGACGTCGAGCAGGACGAGGTGGTTCTCCGTGCCGTCGGTGACCAGCTTCACGCCACGCTTCATCAGCCCCTCGGCCAGCGTCACCGCGTTGTCCGCGACGTTCTGCGCGTAGGTCTGGAACTCGGGGCGGCGGGCCTCGGCCAGCGCGACGGCCTTGGCCGCCATCACCTGGCTGAGCGGGCCACCGAGAACCATCGGGCAGCCGCGGTCGACGGCGTCGGCGTACTCCGGCTGGCACAGCACCATGCCGCCGCGCGGGCCGCGGAGCGACTTGTGCGTGGTGGTCGTGGTGACGTGCGCGTGCGGTACCGGGTCGAAGTCGTCGGTGAAGACCTTGCCGGCGACGAGTCCGGCGAAGTGCGCCATGTCGACCATCAGGGTGGCGCCGACCTCGTCGGCGATCTCGCGCATCTTGGCGAAGTTGATCTTGCGCGGGTACGCCGAGTAGCCGGCGATCAGGATCAGCGGCTTGAACTCACGGGCCGTCGCGGCGACCAGGTCGTAGTCCAGCAGCCCGGTCTCCGGGTCGGTGCCGTACGAGCTCTGGTGGAACATCTTGCCGGAGATGTTCGGCCGGAAGCCGTGGGTCAGGTGACCGCCGGCGTCGAGCGACATGCCGAGCATCTTCTGGTCGCCGAGCGCCTTGCGGAGCTTGGCCCAGTCCTCGTCGGTGAGGTCGTTGACGTGCTTCGCACCGACCTCGGCCAGCGCCGGCGACTCGATCCGGTTGGCCAGGATCGCCCAGAAGGCGACCAGGTTCGCATCGATGCCGGAGTGCGGCTGGACGTAGGCGTGCGGGGCGCCGAAGAGCGCCTTCGCGTGGTCGGCGGCGGTCTGCTCGACGGTGTCGACGTTCTGGCAGCCGGCGTAGAAGCGGTGCCCGACGGTGCCCTCGGCGTACTTGTCCGAGAGCCAGTTGCCCATCGTCAGCAAGGTCGCCGGGGAGGCGTAGTTCTCGCTGGCGATCAGCTTCAGCGAGGAGCGCTGGTCGGCCAGCTCGGCCTTGATCGCGCCGGCGATGGTGGGTTCCACCGCGCCGATCACCTCGAGCGCGTTGCGGTACGCGGCCGACGCGGTTGCGGCGTCGAAGGGTTGAGTCATCTTCGTCTCTCTCCTGAGGTCGCACAGGTCTCCCTGTGACGAGGTCGCGGCACCCAGGCGCACGGTGCCGGCGGTCTTTTCGCTCCCCGGTGGTCGATCCCACCTCAGCGCCAGTCGCGACGCCGTAACCCTAGCGTGTGACGGCTCGGTCAGAGGATGCGGTCGAGGATCGGACCGTACGGCGTGGTGCGCGGCAGCGTCCCGAACACGCCACCCCAGTCGCCGGCCAGCCGGGAAGCCACGAACGCATCCGCCACCTCCGGCGTGGAGTGCCGGACGAGGAGCGATGCCTGCAAGCAAACGGCCATCCGCGCGGCCAATCGGCGGGCCCCCGCCTCGGCTCCCGCCAGGTCGGAGAGCGACTCCAGTACGTCGGTCACGGCCGCGTCCAGGCGATGGTCGGCACCTTGCGCCGCACCGACTTCGAGCAGCCACGCCTCGAGCGACTCGGGTCGACGCAGTGCACGCAGTACGTCGAGGGCGTTGACCGTGCCCGAGCCCTCCCAGATGGAGTTCAGCGGGGACTCGCGGAACAGCAGCGGGAGACCGCTCTCCTCGACATAACCGTTGCCGCCGAGGCACTCCAGCGCTTCGGCGACGGTGAACGAGGTGCGCTTGCAGACCCAGAACTTCGCCAGCGGCAGCGCGATCCGGCGGAACGCGATGGCCTGCTCGTCACCGGCGATCGAGGCGTCCATCGCCGCGGCCAGCCGCATCGAGAGAGCGGTTGCCGCCTCGCTCTCGATGGCCAGGTCGGCGAGCACGTTCTGCATCGCGGGCTTGTTCTTCAGCAGGTCGCCGAAGGCGCTGCGATGCGCGGTGTGCCAGGTCGCCTCGACCAGAGCCCGCCGCATCAACGCCGCCGAGCCGAGCACGCAGTCGAGCCGGGTCGCCGCGACCATCTCGATGATCGTCCGGACGCCGGCCCCCTCGTCGCCGAGCCGATAGCCGACGGTGTTGTGGAACTCGACCTCACTCGACGCGTTCGACCGGTTGCCGAGCTTGTCCTTCAACCGTTGCAGGGCAAACGCATTCCGGTTGCCATCGGCAAGGACCCGCGGGACGACGAAGCAGGTCAGGCCGTCCGCCGCCTGGGCCAGGACGAGGAACACGTCGACCTGCGGCGCGGAGCAGAACCACTTGTGCCCGTTCAGCACGTACTCGCCGTCCGCCCCGACCGGCGTCGCGGTGGTGACATTGGCCCGTACGTCGGAACCGCCCTGCTTCTCCGTCATGCCCATCCCGGCAAGCACGCCCGCTTTGTCCGCGGCGGGAAGACGGCGTACGTCGTACTGGGTGGCGGCGAGGCGTGGGATCCATTCGCCGGCCAGTGTCTTGTCGGCGCGGAGTGCCGGGACGGCGGCGTACGTCATGGAGATCGGGCATGCGTGGCCAGGCTCGACCTGCGACCAGACGTAGAAGCCGGCTGCGCGGGTCAGGTGCGGTGACGGTTCGTCGCTGGTCCAGGGTGCTGCTTGCAGTCCGAAGCCGACCGCCTTTTCCATCAGCCAGTGCCAGGACGGGTGGAACTCCACTTCGTCGATCCGGTGGCCGTAGCGGTTGTGCGTTCGTAGTACGGGGGAGTTCTGGTTGGCGGGGAGGGCGTGCGAGAGCGCCTCCTCGCTGCCGGCGAGCTCACCGAGCTCCAGCAGCCCGGAATTCGCGCTCAGGTCAGCGTATGGACGCAGAGAGTCACCAAGTGCGGTGTCCCGCGTGAAGAAGTTCACCCCGTGCAGTGGGGGAGCCTGATTCGTTACAGCGTTTGGGTCCGCCATGTCAGTACGGTAAGCGGTATGGCACGCTCTGGGTCCGAGACCTCCGTCTCATTCGCATGGGCCCGACAACTTCCCGGTACGACGTGGCGGCTGCTGACCCAGACGGTCGGCACCTGTCTTCGCTACCGGGTCACGGGACTGGCCGCGGAGGCGGCGTTCTTCGCGATCCTGTCGCTGCCCCCGCTGATCTTCGGGCTGGCCGGCAGCATCGGCTTCATCGCGAACGAGTTCGACCTGGAGACGATCGAGGACATCAAGCTCCAGATCATCCAGCTGGCCGAGCGGGCGCTGACCGCGGACTCGGTCCAGCAGGTGATCGTGCCGACCCTCGACGACGTGCTCGGCAGTGGCGGCCGCTTCGACGTCATCTCGATCGGTTTCGTGCTGGCCCTGTGGTCCGGCAGCCGCGCGCTGAACGTCTTCGTCGACACCATCACGATCATGTACGGGATGGGCGGCCGTCGCGGCATCGTCAAGACCCGGGCGCTGTCGTTCAGCCTGTACTGCGTAGCGCTCGTCATCGGCGTGATCGTCCTGCCGCTGGTGCTGGCCGGCCCGAACGCGGTGGACGAGCTGCTGCCGCAAAGAGTCGACTTCCTGAACCAGCTGTACTGGCCGGTCGTGACGATCCTGTCGGCCGGCTTCCTCAACACCCTCTACCACCTGTCGGTCCCGGTGCGGACGCCGTGGGTCTCCGACCTGCCGGGCGCGTTCCTGGCGCTGTCGCTCTGGATCCTCGGCAGCTTCCTGCTGCGTTGGGTCCTGCAGACCACCGTCGGTGGCACCTCGATCTACGGACCGCTCGCGGCGCCCATCGCGGTGCTGCTGTGGCTGTACCTGACCGCTATCGCGGTGCTCATCGGGGCGGCGCTGAACGCGGTGGTCGACCGGACCTGGCCGGACAAGTCGCGCAAGGAGGACGCCGAACACGAGCCGGTGATGAAGGCCGACTCGAAAGCGCACCACGAGGAGACCCTGGCCCCGGACGACCGGCCGGAGATCAAGATGGCCAAGAAGGTCGAAGCCCTCGGCCAGCACAAGGCCCCGGCCGCACCGGAGTCCACCGAGGCACCGGATGCGCCTCGGGCGGCGCCGTCCCGGACGCCGGCCGTGATACACGATTCACCGCCCGAGGAGGCGCGACAGGCGCCTGCTGCGCCGGCAGCCGTAGTACCGGAGAAGGACGACGGGGCCGGCCGGCCGAAGGCCAAGCAGGCCGCGGAACGCAAGACTGCGTCGGTCGGAAAACCCGGTGCGCCGACCGAACCCGACGACCTAGGCTGAACGCAGCGCGAGGAGCTGTTCCGGACCGACGGAACGGCCTGGACAGGGAAGGGAGCTGACGCCGTCATGAGCTTGCATCAGGCCCATCGGGCCGCTGTCTCCCACTTCGTCCGTCCGCTGAGCTGAACTCGCGGCCGGGCCTCCCGAAAGGTTCGTCGCACGATGTCAGCAGAACTTCAGGCCCTGGGGCTCGACGCCCCGACAGCGGATCATCTCGCCGCACTCCCGGGCGAGCTCGTTCCCGGCCGGGTGGTGCGGGTCGACAAAGGCTTGTCGACCGTTCTCACCGAGGACGGCCCGGTCCGTGCCACTTGGTCCGGCGCAGTACTGGCGGCCATTGCCGCCGACCCACAGGCGACGCCGTGCACCGGCGACTGGGTCGCCTTACGGAGTTGGCCGGACGATCGCATCACCGTCGAAGCCGTCGCACCTCGCCGTACTGCGATCCTGCGGGCGGAGGTCGGCGGTAGTTCGCGCGGTCAGGTCCTCGCGGCCAATGTCGACGTGGTCGCCGTTGTCGTCGGGCTGCACCCCGAGCCGAACATCGGCCGGATAGAGCGCTTCCTGGCCCTCGCCTGGGAGAGCGGCGCGCGGCCGGTCGTAGTACTGACCAAAGCGGACCTGGTCGGGGATGCGGACAGTGTTGCCGAGGATGTGGCGACCGCTGCGCCCGGTGCCGACGTACTGGTGTGCAGTGCGACGACAGGTGAGGGCCTGGAGGCCGTCAGGTCACTGCTGGACGGCAACGCGACCATGGCCTTGCTGGGGACCAGTGGAGCCGGCAAGTCGTCACTGGTGAACGCACTGGCCGGTGTGGAACTCCTTGACGTGCAGGCGATCCGCGAGGACGGCAAGGGCCGGCACACGTCGGTACGCCGGGAGCTGATCCTGTTGCCCAGGGGTGGCGTCGTCATCGACACACCTGGGTTGCGGGGGCTCGGGTTGCAGGAGGCTGGCGAAGGGCTGGCGGCCGCGTTCCCGGATGTGGCGGCTCTGGCTGCGCAGTGCCGGTTCAAGGACTGTGCGCACGTGACGGAGCCGGGGTGCGCAGTACAGGAGGCTCTGGAGGAGGGGGCGCTGTCTGTGCGGCGCTACGAGAGCTGGGTGAAGCTGCAGCGCGAGGCGGCGTACATGACTCGCCGGGCCGACAACCGCCGGCAGCTCGAGGCCCGCAAGGCGTGGATCCAGGCCAAGGACTACCGTCGCGACAGTGAACCCCGCCCCTAGTGCGCCGTGTCGGAAGTTCCGACATGGCGCACTAGTTTGTCCTGAGTAATGAAAGACTCGGGGTCATGGATCGAGCTGTCTTGGTGACCGGAGCATCCCGCGGAATCGGTGCGGCGACGGCTCAGGCCTTCGCCGCCGAAGGGGATCGGGTGGCCGTGCATTACGGCTCGTCGCCCGATGCCGCCGAGGCTGTCTTGAAGGAGCTGCCGGGTTCGGGCCACGTGCTCGCCCAGGCTGACCTGGGTGATCCGGTGGCGATCCAGAAGATGGTCGAGGGCGTCGCCGACGCGCTGGGCAGCATCGACGTACTGGTGAACAACGCAGGGGTTTATGAGTCGCACCCGATCCGGCAGACGTCGTACGACGAATGGCAGGCCGCCTGGGCCACCACCCTCGGCGTCAATCTCCTCGGCGCCGCCAACGTCACCTGGTGCGCGGTGCGGCACATGTCCCGCGGCGGCCGCATCATCAACGTCTCCTCGCGCGGCGCCTTCCGCGGCGAACCGAACCAGCCCGCGTACGGCGCCAGCAAGGCCGCGCTGGTCTCGTTGAGCCAGTCCCTGGCCAGATCCCTCGGCCCAGAAGGGATCGCGGTCACCACGATCGCTCCTGGCTGGACCACGACAGACATGGCCGCCGACGCCCTCTCCGGCGACGGCTATGACCGGCGCCGCCTGGAAAGCCCGCTGGAACGCGTAGCCTCTCCAGCCGAGGTAGCGGCCGCCATCACCTACCTGGCCTCTCCACTGGCCGAGTTCGCCACCGGCACCGTTCTCGACTTCAACGGTGGTTCACACCTCCGGATGTGAGCTCGGCCATCGACTTCGCGATGAGCTGTACGGCGGAGCGGAGGCGGGCCGGGGTGAGGGTCGCGTAGCCGACGACCAGGCCAGGTGGGAGGTCGATGGCGCGGGCGTAGCGGGACAGCGGGGAGAGCTGGATGTGCTGCGCTTTCAGGTGTTTGACGACCTCGCGATCGTCGAAGCCGTTGGGTAGCTGGATGACCAGATGCAGGCCGCCTGCGATGCCGAGCGGTTTCCAGTCCGGCAGGTGCTCCGCGAGGGCAGCGAGCAAGGCGTCGCGCCGTTCGCGGTAGAGCAGGCGGGTTCGCCGGAGGTGCCGGTCGTATCCGCCGCTCTGCAGGAAGTGCGTGAGGGCCGCCTGATCCAGGGCTGATCCGCCACGGTCGTGCAAGCGCTTCTGGCGCACCACTTCGTCGAGCATGCCGGCGGGCGGCACCAGCCAGCCGAGTCGCAGGGCCGGCGCCATTGTTTTGCTCAGTGTGCCGACGTACGCGACGGAGTCGGGGTAGATCGCTTGCAGGGCGCCGACGGGTGCCCGGTCGTAGCGGTACTCGGCGTCGTAGTCGTCCTCGATCACCAGGCCCTTCGTGGAGTCCGCCCAGTCCAGTAGTGCGCGGCGACGGGCCGGACTCAGCGAGACGCCGAGCGGGTACTGGTGCGCCGACGTCACGATCACCGCCCGGCAATCTGTCCGCGCCAGCGCATCGACTCGGATGCCCTCATCGTCAACGGGCACGGGGCATCCTCGCAATCCGCGGGCCTCGAGAAGCTCGTACTGCTCCTGGTTACCGGGATCTTCGACCGCTACCTCCGTTTGACCGTCGGCTCGCAGGACAGCGCACAGCAGGTTGAGCGCTTCGAAGGTGCCGTGGGTAATGACGACACCGGCCGGGGCTGTCACCACGCCGCGAACCCGGCCGAGGTATCCGGCCAGCTCCGTCCTGGTCGTCAGCAGGCCGGCTGGATCGGGGTAGCCGAGCTCGACATCGGTCAGCGCCGCGCAGCCTTGTCGAAGCGCGGACAGCCAGGCGCTGCGCGGGAAGGCGCCGAGGGACGGCATGCCGGGGCCGAGGCGATACCGATCGGGTTTTGGCGTGGGGCGTTTCGCCGCGGGCGCCGGCTGTGGTGCGACGTCCGCGACCCAGGTGCCCGAACCATGTCGGGCCTCCAGATAGCCCTCTGCGAGGAGCTGGCGGTAGACAGCGGTCACGGTGCCGCGGGCGACGCCGAGCTGGGCCGCGAGATCCCGGGTGGACGGCAGACGCTCGCCGGTGCGCAGACGGCCGGCCCGGATCGCAGTACGGAGGGACCTCTCCAGGCCGCGGCCCGGCTGTGCCCATGCTGACCCCACGCCCCGGTCAGGTGCTGTTCCGGTCGGGAGCAGCAACTCTCGCAGAGTGGTCCAACTTTCCGTCATAGATGTGGATCTTACGACTGATCCACTTCCTGCGCAGACTCTTTCTTGTCACTGACAGAGAGAGGCAGCAGATGAGTCAACGGTGGGTGGGGACCATGCGCGGGCTCCCACGGGTGTTCTGGTACCTGTGGGCGATCACCCTGATCGGCAACATCAGCTCGTTCGTGCTGATCTTCATCACGTTCTACCTGCACAGCGAGCGAGGATTCGACCCGGCCCAGATCGGTCTGGCGCTGGCCCTGACCGGCGGCGGTTGCGTCGTGGGCAGCATCGGCGGCGGAATACTCGCCGACCGCTGGGGCAGGCGCCGTACGGCGGTCGTCGGCTACCTGGTCAGTTCGGCGGCGCTGGCAGGCGCCGGGGTGAGCGGCGGCCTGGCATCGATCATGGTCTTCCTGGTGGTCATGGGTGCGGGCACGGTCGCCGCGGGAATCGCCGGCAGCGCCATCCTCAGCGAGGTCGTGCCGGCGGAGGACCGGCCGCGCGCCTACAGCATCAACTACTGGGCGATCAACGTCGGTACGTCGATCGCGGCCCTGCTCGCCCCGGTCGCGATGAAGGCCGGCTTCGCCGTGATCTTCGTGGTCGACGCGATCGGCTTCCTGATCCTGGCCGCGCTGATGTGGTTCCTCGTGCCAGAGACCCGGGTCGCTGCCCCGCCTGAGGCCGTGGCGCCCGTCGGTGCGGTCCTGACCATCCTGCGGGACCGCCAGTTCCTGGTCTTCGTCGCGCTGTTCTTCGGTTTCCAGTTGATCTTCAAACAAAGCAACGCAGGCCTGCCGCTAGCCGTACAGCGCGACGGCCTCGACGCCCAGGCCTACGGCTGGATCTACGCGATCAACACCCTGCTGATCGTGGTCGGCCAACTCTTCGTCCCACGCCTCATCCGAGGCCACACGTACTCACGGATCCTCGCCCTAGGCGCTCTCCTAGTCGGCCTAGGTTTCGGCCTGACCGGCGTAGCCGACGTCATCTGGTTCTACGCCCTGACCGTAGCGATCTGGACCCTGGGGGAGATGGCGTACTTCGCAGTCCTCGACAGCTCCCTAGCCGGCATGGCCCCAGGACCCCTCCGAGGCCGCTACTTCGGCTTCTTCACAGCAGCCAGCCAAACGTCCCGCCTGGTAGCCCCGCTACTCAGCGGCTACCTCCTGCAGTACCACGGCCAAACCCTCTGGATAGCCTGCTTCGTCCTGGGCATCGCCCTAGCCGCGTCGTACGTACTGAGCGCCCCAGCAAGAGAACAACGCATAACAGCAGCAACAGCAGAAAGCCGCCCACTCACACCAGTCACCGACGGATAGCCAACGGAGAACCCCAGCCACAACCGGGAAGCAGACTGACAACATCAGCCGTAGACGGGAGAGCCGACTGACGGCATCAGCCACAGATGATGGGGGTGTGGGTGGCGAAGCCCCCACCCGCGGCAAGCGAAGCGCAGCCGCACAAAACGACGAGAGCGACCCGGTCCCCGCTTTCCGGGGACACGAGTCGCTCATCGATCTCGTGGACGATACTGGGATCGAACCAGTGACCTCTTCCGTGTCAGGGAAGCGCGCTACCGCTGCGCCAATCGTCCAGGAACTACTGGGTGTTCGAGGTGGAGACGGGATTCGAACCCGTGTACACGGCTTTGCAGGCCGTTGCCTCGCCTCTCGGCCACTCCACCACAGAGTCTCAGCCTACTGACCTGTACCGAGCGAACGACCGGGTTCGAACCGGCGACCTCAACCTTGGCAAGGTTGCGCTCTACCAACTGAGCTACGTTCGCATCGCGGTGAGCTGTTCGAAGTACTTCGACCTGCTCGGTGCGAGAGCAGAACAGTAGCGCACTTTTCCGGAAGTTCGAAACCGAGTATCCGGGTGTCGCGCGATCACCTGCCCAGGCGTGGATTCCGTCACTCCAGTCACACCAGTTTCACTATTTCTCAAGCGCTCCGAGCCTCGCCTGGGCCGCCCGCACCCGCCACCGCGCACGCAGTACGAGCTCCCGCGCCGCCGCCGGCGAACACCCCACGATCGCCGCGATCTCCTCGGCCGGCACCCCGAACATCGCATCCAGCACGAACGCCATCCGCTCCTCCGCGGTCAGCCCCTCGACAGCAGTGAGCAATGCCCCCTCCACCGCCGTCGCGCGCCCCGCCAACTCGTCGTCACGCCCCACGGCAGCCACCTTTCGCCCGGCCCAGTCACATCCCGGACTCGCCGCCCGTCATGGTTCTGACGAACCGCATCGGCAGAATGTGACACCGCACGACCCCCGAGAAGGAGCCCCATGCCCACCCCCGCCGCACCCCGCCCATTCGAAACCCGCAAGGCCGACACCCTCCACCGCCTCGCAACAGACATCGACGCCTGGGTCTCCACCGCATCACCCACCGGTACGCCGTACCTGATGCCCCTCTCGTTCCTCTGGATCGACGACACGATCCTGCTGTCCACGGCCCGCAACAACCCCACCAGCCGCAACCTCCAGGCAACCGGCCAGGTCCACCTGTCCTTGGGCGAAACCCGCGACGTAGTCCTCATCACCGGCACAGCCGAGCTGGTAGAAGACCTCCCCGAAGACCAGGCCAATGCCTTCACCGAGAAGACAGGCTTCGACCCCCGCCTCTCCAACTACCCGTTCTTCCGAGTAAGCCCTACCCGAATTCAAGCCTGGCGAGAAGTCAACGAACTGAAAGCCCGAGACCTGATGCTCGAAGGCAAATGGCTAGACGCATAGCCGCAGACACCCCAGCCACAACCGGGGAGCCGACATACAACACCAGCCACGGACAGGAAGCAGATCGGCAACGCCAGCCAGAGCCGGAAAGCCGACTGACGGCGTCAGCCAGAGCCGGAGAGCCGACTGGCGGCATCAGCCGTAGACGGAGGGGGGTGTGGGTGGCGAAGCCCCCACCCGCGGCAAGCGAAGCGCAGCCGCACAAAATGACGAGGGCGACCCGGTCCGCGTTCTCCGCGGACACAGATCGCCCTCGCTCCGAGTGGACGATACTGGGATCGAACCAGTGACCTCTTCCGTGTCAGGGAAGCGCGCTACCGCTGCGCCAATCGTCCAAGATTCTTCGGTGTTCGAGGTGGAGACGGGATTCGAACCCGTGTACACGGCTTTGCAGGCCGTTGCCTCGCCTCTCGGCCACTCCACCAGGTGAGAAAGCTGGCCTGCCGACTTCTCGACCAGGAGGATGGCCCTCTCCGAGCGGACGACCGGGTTCGAACCGGCGACCTCAACCTTGGCAAGGTTGCGCTCTACCAACTGAGCTACGTCCGCGCTGCAACCGGGTTTTTCGTTCCCCTCGGTGCGAGAAGAACATTAGCGCACCTCCGTGTCAGTGCAAAAACGGGGGTCACCTTCCGTCCCACCTGCGGTCACCGGCCGGTCACTCACGGACTCCCCGGCGGGCCCGGAACGACCCTCGGCATAAGGTGTGCGCGGTTGGAAGGAGCACGCATGATCATCTGGCTGAACGGCGCACTTCAGGACGAGTCTGCCGCCGTCTCGCCGCTGGACCACGGGCTCACGACGGGCGACGGTGTCTTCGAGACCCTGAAGCTCGTGGACGGGCAGCCGTTCGCGGTCACCCGGCATCTGGACCGCCTGGTCGTCTCGGCGACGGGGCTGGGTCTGCCGGAGCCCGATCTGGCGCTGGTGCGAGACGCGATCGCGACCGTCGTGAAGGCCGACCCGGACATCGCGTTCGGCCGGCTGCGGATCACCTACACCGGCGGGGTCTCGCCGTTGTCGTCGGATCGCGGTACCGCGGGCCCGACGCTGATCGTCGCGTCGCAGGCGATCGAGCGGCCCGCGCCGAGTTCGGCGATCGTGACCGTGCCGTGGGTGCGGAACGAGCGCAGCGCCGTCGCCGGGCTGAAGACCACGTCGTACGCCGAGAACGTCCGCGCGCTCGCCTATGCCAAGGCGCGCGGCGGCAGCGAGGCGATCTTCGCGAACACCGTCGGAGATCTGTGCGAAGGCACCGGTTCGAACATCTTCTGCGTTTACGACGGGGAGCTGGTGACGCCGACCCTTCAGTCGGGCGCATTGGCCGGTGTGACGCGGAATCTGGTGCTGGCCTGGTTCGGCGGGGTCGAGCGCGACGTGCCGCTCGAGATGCTGGCGGACGCGGATGAGATCTTCCTCACCTCGACCACGCGCGACGTCCAGGCGATCCACCGGGCGGACGACCGCGACCTCGCAGTACCGGGTGAAGTGACCGCCGCCGTCGCCAGGGTGTTCGCCGAGCGGTCCGCGGAGGACCTCGACCCGTAAGGGCACGCCCGTAGTAGTCGGCGCCCCAGAAGGCAGTGGCAGGAAACGGCAGCGTCCGGAGCCCCAGTGGGTGCTCCGGACGCTGATTCGTCTACTCGCCGGCGGACTTGCGGCGTTCGCGGTACGCCGCAACGTGTAAGCGGTTGCCGCAGGTGCGGGCGTCGCAGTACCGCTTGGAGCGGTTCCGCGACAGGTCGATCAGCGCGTCGTCGCAGTCCGGCGCCTCACAGCGCCGCAACCGCTCGCGTTCGCCCGCCGAGATCACCTGGGCAAGCGCGATCCCGCACTCGACCGTGATCCGGCAGGTCAGCGACGCGCCGTCGCGCGAATAGTGGATGTGCCACGGATGACCGTCGTGGTTGGTCAGCCGCGGCGTCGTCGTACCGCGCGCGACGATCGCATTGATCATCGCGGCCGCCTCGGCGTCGGACGTCGTGGTGAACACCGGCGCGAACAGCGGCCGCAACTCCCGGACGTCGTGCAGATCGGTCTCGGTCAGTTGGCCCACCGCGCTGAACTCGCGTTCGTGGACGAACTTCTCCAGATCCTCGAGCGTTTCCAGTGAGTCGACCTGGCTGGTCGGCCCGGGCAGCGTATTGACCAGCCGGACCAGCGTGCCGAGCGCGTGCTCGGTGTCGTGCGAGAAAGTCACAATCACGTCTCCAACGCGACGGGGTCTCCGTCTTGCTAGCAAGAGTAGCCCGGCCCGATTCGTACGTCGCGGATCAATGCGCTATGGTTTCACCCGCAACACAGTACGGTGCAAGCAGATCCGGGCGATTGGCGCAGTGGTAGCGCGCTTCGTTCACACCGAAGAGGTCACTGGTTCGAACCCAGTATCGCCCACCCGATGATCAGCCGGCTTCCACGGAGCCGGCTTTTTGCTTGTACTACGCCCGCGCACCCTCCGCCGGTCGCTCCTACGTCACTCCCCGCTCCGGCTGCTCCCACCCACCCCTCTGCGACTGCCGCTCCTCCGTCGCGTGGGTGCCCGGGCGCGGCTCGTCTCCTGCCGGGGACCCAGGCGACCGTCTGCCGCCAGACTCTTCAGTTGATCGAGGCCCGGGGCTCGATCAACTGCGAGGGCCGGCGAGCAGACTTCTTCGAGGAAGTCCGGGCGGGTGTGTCGGAATTGGGTGCTGGTGGTCGTAGGAGGTGTGAGGCTGCCTGTTGACGGCAGCCTGAAATTCTGACTACCAGAACCATGCTTCGACAGCACAGGGAGATGATCTTCAGATGCGCTATCTGGTTTCTGTGATTGATGACAAAGAGAATCCTGGGAGTACGGATCGGCTGCCGGCTATCAGTGCGTTCAACGAGCGGTTGATCGCTGACGGGTACTGGGTGTTTGCGGGTGGGCTTGCGGATACCGATGCGGCCACGGTGATCGATAACCGCGGGGAGCAGCCGGTGTTCACCGACGGACCCTTCGTGGAGTCGAAGGAGTATCTGGCCGGCATCTGGGTTTGGGAGGCTGCCGATCTGGATGTGGTGCTGAAGCTTGCCGCCGAGGCGTCCAAGGTCTGCGATCGGAAGATTGAGGTGCGGCCGTTCCAGTAAGCGACGTCAGTGGAGGGGATGTCTTCGGTAGCTGGGGTGGGGCGCGCCCAGTTCCAGGTCGTTCTCGTCCAGGGCGTTGCTGATCGTCAGGCGGTTGTCGGTGAAGATGAAGCTGACCGCGATCATGCGGTCGGCGACGTCCCCGCCGGCCCACTCGAGAAGCTCGACGGCCGTTAGCTGCTGGCCTTTGAGAACCTCCAGCTCGGGTCGGGGCTCAGGTCGCCACGCCAGGGAGAAGCTGTGTACCTCCGGGGTGCCGTTCGACCAGGTTGAGTGACCGACGGGATCGATCGTGTTCCAGGTGATCGACAGGTCGTTGAACTTCTGGTGGTTGAGCTCGACCTGTTCGCCGTCGAAGTCCAGCAGGACCGTCGGGGCCCGACGCAGCACCGAAACTGATAGGCCGGACCGCCAGCACTCACAAAGCGGCTTCATGGAGCGCGACACATAGGCGCCCACGCCTTGGCAGCGCCGGGCAGGTGAGCTTTGTGAGTGGGAGCCGTCCGCGGATCCGCGATGCGGCTCCGCCAGGCGAAGCGCTGGCTTAGTAGTAGCGGCGGAGGTTGGGCCAGGTTTGGGACCAGGGGGCGGTGGGGGATTGGCAGAGGACTAGGGCTGTGCCTTGTTCTTCGTTGTTGGCTCCGGCGGTGTTCTCGACCGTGCCGACCTGGGCGCAGTTGGTGAAGTGGCTTTCGTAGCGGGTTTGGCGTTCTTGCTCTACCAGGAGGACCGGGCCGTCTTGGGTGTCGGCTGGGCGGGCCCAGTCGTGGAAGCTCATGTGGCCGGAGTATGGCTGGGGGAGGCCGTGGGCTGGGCCGTATTTGCTAAGGGCGCCGGCCTGGCCGTAGTTGCCGGCGAAGAGGGTGGCGCGGGGGCGCTGGGCTTCGGGGATTTGGTGCCAGGCGGTGGCTACGGCTGCGGTCAGTTCGGGCCAGCCGATCTGTTCGCCTTGTTCCTGGTTGATGGGGATGACGAAGTTGACGGCTGAGGCCGGGAGTACCGGCAGGGTGAAGATGGCTGAGGTGACCGCCGTCAGTACGAGGCCGATCGTCAGGACGGTACGGCGTGCAGCGGCGCGGGGCGTGGTCAGCCAGTTGATGACGGGTTGGCAGCCGGCGGCCACGAGTACGAGGAGCAGTGGCAGGGCGTAGTACGACTTGCCGCCCAGTGTCAGGACGATGACGCACAGGACTGGGTAGGCGAGGGCGACCGGGCGGGCCCAGCGGAGGGTGGGGGAGCGCCAGAGGTGGAGGAAGCCGGCGACCCAGATGGGGACCAGGAACGGCGAGAGCTGGAGGATTTGGAGCGGGACGAACATGATCCGGTTCTCGGTCCCGTCGTCCTCGCTGATCCCGCTCGCGACTGTGAGTTGCGGCCAGTCATTGGCTGCCTGCCACAGAAGATTCGGCGCGGCGATGAGGGCCGCCACCGCAATGCCGGCGGGCAGCCACCAGGTGCGTAGTACGGAGCGGGGTCCGGTGATGAGGACGGCGATCAGGAGGGCGGCCAGTGGCAGTACGACGAGGTGCTTGTTCTGCAAGGCGATGCCGGTGGCCAGACCGATCGCCAGCCACCAGCGGCCGTCGCCGGTGCGGAGCAGCTTGATCGCCAGCAGCGCGATGACCATCCAGGCCAGCAGGTCGTACGTCGCGGTCGAGGCGAGATGGCCGACGCCCAGCAGAAACCCCGAGACGGCAGCACAGGTCGCCGCGAGGACCTGAGCCCGACGGCCGCCGCCGAACTCGCGCGCGATCAACGCGACCACCACGACGGTCAGCGCGCTGGTGATCGTCGAGATCACCCGGATCCCCATCGGGGTGGCGCCGAAGAGCTCGGTCGAGATCCGGACCAGCAGCGGCGTCAACGGCGGCTGGTCGACGTACCCCCAATCCAGGTGATCGGCCGCGGCGAGGAAGTACAGCTCGTCGCGATGGAACCCGTAGCGCCCCGACAAGGCAGTCAGTACCGCGGCCAGCAGGACCGCGATCCCCACCACCGGCCGGCCGGCAAACCCCACCCCAGGACGGTTCATGTCGGCATGCTGCCAGTTCACCGGCGCTCCCGAGAACCTTTAAGTCAGGAACGAGGGCGGCGCACCGCGCGGCAGGTGAACCGCCTGGCCCGCCAGTGAGTCGTCAGTGATGAGCTCGACGACCGTGTCGGTCAGGGTCTCCAGCGGCACCTGAGTCGGACCGCGCTCACGTTCAGGCAGTGCCTCGTACTCCGCGATGCCGCGTTCCGTGGCGACCCAGTCGGGCACGACACAGTTGACGCGGACGTTGTGCGACTCGCGAAGCGGAGCCAGGGTCGTCGTCAAGCGCAGCAGAGCAGCCTTCGCCGCGCTGTACTCCGGTGAGACGTGATCGCCGTACCCCAGGCCGGCCGTAGAACCCACATTGATCACGCACCCGCCGCCGGCCGAGCGCATCGGTTCCAGGGCGAGTTGGGTGGCGAGCATCGGGGCTCGCAGGTTGAGCTCCAAAGACGCGGTCCAGCGAGCTGGATCCGCCGCTGGGAAACAGGGCTGCAGTTTCGCGCCGCCGCCCGCGTTGTTGACCAGGATCTGTGGTCGGCAGGAGAGCAGGTCGGCGACCGCGGCGTCGTCGCGCATGTCCGTCTCGACGAACGAAGCCGCGTCGCCGATGAGAGCGCGGGTCTCCTCGCCACCCGCCACATCGATGTCGGCGAGTACGACGGTCGCGCCCTCGTCCGCCAGTCGTTGCGCGATCGCACGCCCGATCCCAACGGCCGCGCCCGTGACCACGGCAACCTTGCCCTTGATCCGCATGAGGTCCACCTCCTAGCGACCCACCCTGCCGCAACCCACCGACAAAGACTCGCCGCGCACCAACCCTCTGAGGGGTTGACCCCCCACTGGCTGGGTTGCCCAGCCGGAATCTCACCGGGCAACCCAGCCCTTGCGGGGTCAACCCCTCGGAGGTCAACCCGTGCCGGAGGGCGGGTGAGCGATCGCTGCGGGGCTACGTCGCTGGGTTCTCGCCGAGGAGTTGCTCGATGGCGGTGTTGATGCGACGGAGCCGCGTCTCAGGTTTCTTGGCGCTCTCGACCGCCAGTACGTGTTTGCGCCTATTGCTGTGCGACAGGCCGTCGTACGCAGCCCGGGCGGCCGGGTTGGCGTCCAGAGCACGAGCGAAATCCGGTGGCTCGACCACGGTCGGGGGCTCGGCGTCGAGTTCGACCTCGATGTCGATTTCGTCGCCCTCGCTGACACCGGCGGCTTGGCGGTTGGCGATGCTGAGGCCGAGCAGGTACCGGCCGCGCATGATCGCGACCCTGCTCTTCCAGGAGTGTCCGTTGATCGTGATGGTCACCCGCGGGCGTTTGCCGTCGCCGAGCGCCGTCACCACGTCTTCAGGGATCTCCAGCCCTCGCATAGGACCCGGAGGCTCTACTACGGCCCGGAACTTCATCCAGCTTCTCCCGTCCTCCATCGGCATCCCCGGCCGCAGTGCGCGGCCGGGGACAAAACAGCTATTCGCCGTACGTGGTGACCTTCCACAGGTAGCCGTCGGGGTCGGCGAAGTAGCCGAAGTAGCCGCCCCACTGGGCCGGGGCCGCCGGCTTGACGACGCTGCCGCCGGCCGCGATCGCGTCGCGGATCATCGTGTCGACCTCTTCCCTCGTGTCGGGGTTGAAGTGGAACGAGGCGCCGCGGAACCCGGAACCCTCGGACGGTACGCCGGCGTCCTCGGCCGCGGCCTCCCATTCGTACAGCGCCAGTTGCGGGGACCCGTCGCCCAGGCCGAGCAGGACGAAGTGGTTGGTGTCCTTCTCGAGCGTGCAGCCCAGGCCTTCGGTGTAGAACTTCTTGGCGCCGGTCAGATCCTTGACGCCGAGCATGATCGCGCTCACCTGCAATGACACGGTTCTCTCCTGGTGATCGTGGATGTCACACCGGCCTGCATTTGCCGGTCAGGAGGTATGACAGGCCCTAACAAAGGAACGTGACATTCATGGTCGAAGAGGACTGGCTGACCAAGCGGTTCGCCGAACACCACACCCGCTTGCAAGCAGTCGCCTACAAGATGCTCGGATCGTCGAGCGAGGCGGAGGACGCAGTACAGGAGGCCTGGCTGCGCGTCAGCCGCGCCGACACGAGCCAGGTGGAGAACCCCGGTGGATGGTTGACCACCGTCGTCGCCCGGGTCTGCCTGAACATGCTCGAAGCCCGGCGCATCCGCCCCGAGGACTCAGCCGGGGACCACCTGCCCGAGCCGACAGCGACCAGCCCCACGCCCGAGCGGCCCGATCCCGAGGATGAGGCGCTGCTGGCCGACTCCGTCGGTGTCGCGCTGATGGTGGTGCTGGACACGCTGACCCCCGCCGAGCGGCTCGCGTTCGTCCTGCACGACGTCTTCGCGGTCTCGTTCGGCGAGATCGGCACCATCATGGACCGTTCCCCGGTCGCGGCCAGGCAGCTCGCCAGTCGGGCCCGGCGCAGAGTGCAGGGCGCAGCCGCGGAATCCGACGCCGCGCGCTCCCCGAAGCGCGAGGTGGTCGCCGCTTTCCTTGCCGCTGCCCGCGGCGGGGACTTCGAGGCACTGGTCGACCTGCTCGACCCCGACGCCGTGGTCGGGGAGATCCGTGGTGCCGAGGCAGTCGCCACCTTCTTTGCCGGCCGGGCCCAGGCCGCAAGGCTTGCGCTGGTCAACGGCGTACCGGCGGCCATCTGGAGCCATCGCGGCCGGCCTAAGGCCCTCTTCACCTTCACCCTGTCCGACGGCAAGATCGCCGACATCGTCATCGACGGCGACCCGGATCGCCTCGACGAGCTCGACATCGTGTTTCTTCCCGCCGACGACAGGGCACGGTGATGAAGCTCGAGTCCTGCACGCTCCTCGTCCGCGACCTCGACGAAGCGCTCGACTTCTACCTCGACGTCCTCGGTTTCGAGAAACGCGGGTACGCCGCTGACGACCGTCCGTGGCTGGCGGGCGTCGGTCCGCCAGCGCAACCCGACCTGCGGATCGTGCTCGAAGCGCCGAGCGTCGACCCCGTCGTCCCGCCGAGCGATCGCTGGACCATCGAGGACCTGATGGCAAGGGGACTGCTCGGCCGGCTGGTCTTCCTGACGGACGACTGCGACGAGGTCTTCGAGCAGCTCGAGGCCGTCGGCACGGAAGTGATGCAGGAACCGGTCGACCGCCCGGATGGTGCCCGCGACTGCGCCTTCCGCGATCCGTCCGGCAACCTGCTCCGCTTCGTGCAACCGCGGTAGGCCGAGGCTGAGGTTGATATAGCTTGACCGCTCTTGCCTCCAGGCACCGTCGGCTGGTTTGGTATATCAACCTGACCGACCGAGAGGCGAAACACCGTGGCCCTGCTGTACGAGCGGATCAGCACGCACGTGCTCGAGGAGATCCGCAGTGGGGCGCTGCGGCCGGGTGACCGGGTCGCCTCCGAGATGGAGTTGGCGGCGCAGTTCGAGGTCAGCCGGATCACGTCCAAACGAGCCCTCGAAGTACTGCGGGAAGCCGGCCTCATCGAGCGCATCCGCGGCAAGGGCTCGTTCGTCGTCAAGCAGCTGCCCAACCTCGACGGCGTCACCACTCCGCTGAAAGGCGCGCTTCGCCCCGCCCGGCGCGGCCAGACCCCAGGGACGATCGCCCTCCTCATCCCCGACGTGTCGGAGGCCTACGGCCTGGAGTTGCTGCAATCCATCGAAGAGCGATGCGCCGAGGCAAAGGCGAACTTGATCGTACGGCGTACCCGCGGCCGGCAAGCCGACGAGGAACAAGCAGTGGAATCGCTGGTCGCGTCGGGGGCAGTGGACGGGCTCATCGTCTTCCCGGTGCACGGCGACTTCTACAACGCGAGCCTGCTGCGTCAGGTGCTCGACGGGTTCCCGATCGTGCTGGTCGACCGGCACCTGTCCGGCATCCCGGTGTCGGCCGTCCACACCGACAACGTCGCCGCCTCGCGCGCCCTGACCGAGCGGCTTCTCGAGCGGGGCCATCGGCACATCGCATTCGTCTCGCCGCCGCCGTTGAACACGTCGAGCATCGAGGAACGGCTGGAGGGTTTCCGGGCCGCGTTCGCCGAGCGCGAGGGTGGGGACCACCAGGCGCATCAGCTGACCGAGTTGCGCAGTACGCTGCCGGGCTCGTTCACGCCGGAGAGCGTGCAGGCCGACCTCGAGACGATCCGGGCGTTCCGGAGCCGTTTCCCGGACGTGACCGCGTTCGTCGCCTGCGAGTACAACCTCGCGAGAATGCTCGACCGGGCGCTCGGTCGGCCGCAGGACCTGGTGATCAGCTGCTTCGACTCCCCGGGCGACCCGATCGCCGGCCCGCCGTACCTGCACGTCCGCCAGAACCAGCGCGTGATGGGTGACAAGGCGGTCTACCTGCTGTTCGCCCAGCTCCGCGGCGAGTCGGTTCCCCAGCTGTCCCTGGTCCCGTTCGAAATCGTCGACGCCGACCCCACCTGACTTTCGTCAGTACTGCGGGCAGCTCGCTCTTGTGTAGCGTCAGGGCGTGAACTGGGCACGGGCGGGGGACTTCGGCATCTGGGCCGGTCTAGCTTTGCTGGTGCTCGCGGAGAGCGGCGCCCGCCAGGATCCGTACTGGATGCAGGCGGGCTGCATCGCGGCCCTCGGCGCCGGCGTTTTCCTCAGAAGGTCGCGACCGCTGACCGGCCTGACCCTGGTGATCTCGGTGCAGGTCGTGATTCTCGCCGCGAGTCTCGGGACGACGCTCGGCGTACCGATCGCGCTCGTTCCCGCGATCTCGTTGCTGGCCTACGCGTCCGGTCGCCGCGAGACGCAGCTCCGGCACTTCGTGATCATGGCGAGCTGCGAAGTCGCCGCACTGCTTGCTCTCGGCCTGTTGCTGCAGCCCGACGAGCCGGTCGGCGAGTCCGTCCTGAGCTGGATGGTCATGCTCCTGCTCGCCTTGCTGCTCGTCGTACTGCCCTGGCTCATCGGCCGGTACCGCGCACAGCAGGTGCTGCTCACGACGGCCGGCTGGGACCGTGCCGAACGGATCGAGCGTGAGCATCGCCTCGAGATCGCCCAGGAACGGCTCAGAGAGCGTTCCCGGATCGCCGAGGACATGCACGACTCGGTCGGCCACGAGCTGAGCCTGATCGCCTTGCGAGCTGCCGCCCTGGAGGTCGACGCCGAGCTCCCGGAACGCCACCGCAACGCCGCCAAGGAGCTCCGCCAGGCGGCCGCCACCGCGACGGAGAGACTCGGCGAGATCATCGGCGTACTGCGTGACGGCGCGGCGCCGGTCGTGCCGGCCCAGGAGAGTGTAGAGGACCTGGTCGACCGCGCGGCCGCGTCCGGTCTGGCCGTGAAGCTTGTCCAGGAAGGCAGTGCCGAGCTCTCCCCGATGGTCGACCGCGCTGTGCATCGCGTCGTCCAGGAGTCGCTGACCAACGCGAGCAAACACGCGCCGGGCGCCGAAGTCACCGTGACCGTCTCGCGGGTCGCCCACCAGGTCGAGGTGCGGATCGCCGACACGGGTGCGCCGAAGCCGGCGGGCGTCCCGTCGACCGGCCGCGGCCTGGCGGGGTTGACGGAACGCGTCCGGCTCGTCGGCGGAACGTTGACCGCGCAACCTCGTAGTACCGGCGGATTCGAGGTCGTCGCGCGGATCCCGCAGGCCGGCGGACGGCCCGAGCCCGAAGCGGAGAAGGCGATCGAGTCCGCGACGGCCGACGAGCGAGCCACCGTACGACGGAACGCCCGGCGCGGGCTGATCGCCGCCGTCGCCGCACCGCTGGCGATCGGCCTGATCGTCGGGTTGGTTGCCCTCGGCTACTATCTGGTCACCGGCTACAGCTCGATCCTGCGCCCGAACGTCTACGACACGTTGCGGGTCGGCCAGCCGGTCGAGGAGGTCGAGCGGTTGCTCCCGGCAATGGAGATGATCGATGCGCCGACCGAACGGCAGCCGGCGCCCAAAAACTGGGCCTGCCGGTTCTACCGGCCGGCCCCGCCGTTCTCGGCCAACTACGCGTACCGGTTGTGTTTCAGCGGCGGCGCGCTGGTCGCCAAGGACATCGTTCAGACCGGTTCGGTCGAACCAACCCCCGAAGGGACACCGTGACGATCAGGGTGCTGCTGGCCGACGACGAGGCGATGGTCCGGGCGGGGGTGCGCGCGATTCTCGGCTCGGACGAGGCGATCGAGGTCGTCGCCGAGGCCGCCGACGGGCAGGAGGCGGTCACGCTCACGCAGCGCCACCGGCCCGACGTCGCGGTGCTGGACATCCGGATGCCGCGGATGGACGGGCTGGCGGCCGGGGCCGAGATCAAGCGAACCGTGCCGGACACCGCGGTGGTCATCCTGACCACGTTCTCCGAGGACGCCTACATCGCGAAGGCGCTCGGGGACGGCGCGAGCGGGTTCCTGCTGAAGTCGGGTGATCCGCACGAACTGATCGCCGGACTGAAGGCCGTCGCGGACGGCGCGGCGTACCTGTCGCCGAAGGTCGCACAGCGAGTGATCGCCGAACTGAGTGCGGGGTCGGGTGGCGGCCGGATGGCGCGGGCCGCGGCGGCCAAGGAGCAACTCGACGTGCTCAGTCCGCGCGAGCGCGAAGTACTGGCCCTGGTCGGTGCCGGGCTGTCGAACGCCGAGATCGCCGGGCGGCTGTTCCTGGTCGAGGGCACGGTGAAGGCCTATGTCAGCGCTGTGCTCACCCGGCTCGGGGTGAAGAACCGGGTGCAGGCCGCGATCGTTGCCTACGAAGCAGGTCTGGTCGCGGACTAGCGGCCACCGGCCGGCCGGGATCGGGGGTGGCCGGCCGACGCTCCGGCGGGTGACATCGCCTGGACTCCCGGTCATGGGATAGTAGACGTCCCGGGCCGGATGTGCCTGGGATGTTTCCAGCAAGCAAGCCCCAGGGGAGCGGCAGCCCCGCCCCCTCCCACAGAAATCGGGGGATCTAGGTCGTGACCGACTCGCACAACTCCGGACAGCACAAGGACCGGGAAGCGGCGGCGGCCGAGGTCCGGAGGATGTGGCAGCCGACCCCGTCCTGGACCCAGCCGGATCCCAGCCCTGCCGCTACGCCGCCGGCCCAGAACCCGCCCGCTCAGAGCCCGCCTGCGCAGCACCCGCCCGCCCAGCAGAGCCCGCCGGCCGCTACGCCGCGCAGCAGCCAGGCGACGCCCGACCCCGAAGAGGGCGAGGAGGTAGTCGAGGAGCAGCAGCCCGACGCGCTCTCGCCGGACTACCCGGGCGACTCCTGGTCCCAGCCGGCTGCCGCTCAGGCGCCGACGCCTGACCCGTGGTCCAAGCAGCCGGCTCAGGAGCCCGCCGCCGACCCGTGGAGCAAGTCCGCCGGTCAGGAGCAGACAGGCGAATCCTGGAGCAGGACCGGTAAGCCGGAGCCTGCGGCCGACCCGTGGGCCAAGAGCGGTGCCAACGAGCCTGCAGCGGATCCGTGGGCCCAGCCGGTCGAGCAGGACCAGCAGTCTCAGCTGTCCCCGGCGGCTCAGCACTTCTTCCCGCAGGGCGTTCCTGGTCAGCAGGCGCCGCAGCCCGAGCGTCAGGTCTCGTACCGCGCTGACGAGCTGCTGCAGGCGCTCCCGTTGCCGCGGGAAGCTCCGGCGGAGAAGGGCGTCCGCAGCGTACTGCGACTTCGCCCCGGTACTGCGGAGCGGCTGGAGCGCATTGCCCGGGCCACTGCGGCGACCGCGTTCCGGCGGCCGGTGACGATCACGATCGCCAACCCAAAGGGCGGGTCCGGCAAGACGCCGACGACCCTGCTGCTGGCGGGCGCGCTCGGCCAGGCGCGTGGTGGTGGCGTGGTCGCGTGGGACAACAACGAGCTGCGCGGCAACATGCACCTGCGCACCCACGACACCAACAGCCGGTCGACCGTGACGGATCTGCTGCAGGCGATGCAGATGCTCACGCAGCCGGATGCACGGCTGGGTGACGTCGGGGCCTACCTGCGGCACCAGGTGTCGGGGCAGTACGACGTACTGACGTCGGCGACGACGACATACGCGCAGATCGAGGCGAAGGACTTCGACCAGATCCACCGGCTGCTGAGCCGCTTCTACAAGGTGCTGGTGATCGACACCGGCAACAACGAGGGCTCCAGCAACTGGCGCGAGGCGATGAAGGCCTCCGACGTCCTGGTCATCCCGATCAAGTGGAAGAGCCTGTCCTGCGCTGCCGCCGTGCAGATGCTGGAGGAGCTCGACCACCAGGGGCCGGACGCGCAGCGGTTGATCCGGCGGGCGGTGATCGCGGTCAGTAACGGACCGGGCGATGTCAACAAGGAGGTCGAGAAGCAGCTCCGCCCGTACTTCGAGTCCCGCGCGGCCGCCGTCGTCGACATCCCGACCGACCCGCACATCGCCGCCGAAGGCCCGCTCGACCACTCGGCTCTCCAGCCGGCCACCCGCCGAGCAGCCCTGGAGCTGGCCGCGAAGGTCGCCGAGCAGGTAACCATCGCACTGAACGTCCCGCGCTAAACAGCAACAGCAACAGCGGGGTGATGGCCTTGGTGGCCATCACCCCGCTGTCTTGTTCTTAGACGAAGGCTGTGACGCCCTCGTAGGTTGCCGCGGGCGCAGTGCCGGTGCAGGCGTATTCGAGAAGCAGCAAGCCTGTTGAGGTGCTTTCGTGGTTCACGAGGCGTAGGCCGGTCGCTGCGCCGGGGTGATCTAGTAGGCGTCGGCCGGCGCCTATGATGGTGGGGGCGACGGTGAGGCGGACTGTGTCGACCAGGCCCGCCGACAGAAGGGTCTGACCGAGGCGCGCGCTGCCGTGGATCTGTAACTCTCGGCCGGGCTGGGCTTTCAGTTTCGCGACCGACTCGATCGGATCGCCGGTCAGCACCGTCGTCGGGTGCCAGTTTGCTTCCGTCAGGGTGTTCGTCACGACGTACTTCGGGAGCGCGTTCATCCGCTCGGAGTACGGGTCGTCCGGGTCCGTGATCTGTGGCCAGTCGCGCGCGAACGCCTCGTACGTCCGGCGTCCGAGCAGCAACCCATCCGCGAGCCCCAGCCATTCCGACGTACGGCGGACGAACACTTCGTCCAGGTGCGGCACCAGCCAGCCGCCGCGGGTGAAGCCGTCGATGGTGTCCTCCTCGGGTGAACCGGGGCCCTGGCAGACCCCGTCGAGCGTGACGAACTCGGTCAGCACGAGCTTCATCGAGCCTCCCCGGCCTCGGCGACGCGGGCCAGTTGTTCGGTGACCGAGCCCCAGCCATCCGCGAAGCCGAGCTCGGCGTGCAGAGCGCGGGAGGCGGGGTCGGCATGGCGGACGACGATCCGGTAGCCGGTCCCGTCCGGATGGTCGGCCAGCACGATCTCGGCGGTCATCGCGATCGGCTCGGGGCGGGTCGGACGCCAGTCGCTGTCGATCGCGTTCGTGAAGACGATCTGCTCCAGCTCCTCGACGACCAGGAAGGTCGCGTCGAGATGCGGGACGAAGTCCACACCGTCCTCGCTCATCCTGGTCACCAGAGCACCACCGGACCGGACCTCCAACCGTTCCACCCGGCACAGCGCCGGCGCCGGCACCCACCACTGCTCGAACTTGGACGCCTCGGTCCACGCGCTCCAGACTGTCGCGCGGGGAGCGCGGATGACGCGCTCCAGGACCAGGTCCAGCTCGGGGTTCATCGGTGCTTCTCCTTCGGGTCGGTGACAAAGGCTTCCAGCCGGTCGGTGCGTTCGTCCCAGCTCCGGCGCTCGTTCGCGAGCCAGTCGTCGACCAGCGCGAGCCGCTCGCGGTTGAGCACGCAGGTGCGCACCCGACCGGTCTTGACCGTGCGGATCAGCCCGTTCGACTCCAGCGTGCGGACGTGTTTCATGAACGAGGGCAGGGTGATCGGGAAGGCCGAGGCCAAGTCGCCCACGCTGGTCGGCCCGCGCCCGAGGCGATGGATCACCGCCCGCCGGGTCGGGTCCGCGAGGGCGACGAAGACCCCGTCGAGCTGCGCCGAATACTGTGCCATACGGCTAAGTATTAACCAGCGCGATAGTTAGCGCAAGAGCTAACTATCGCGCTGGATCTCAGGCGTCGCGGCGCTGGAGCAGCTTCGTTCCGAGGGACAGGCTTCCGATGGCCCACAGAGCCAGTACGAGGAAGCTCGCCGTGGGGGAGAGGGGATCGGTCGAGCCATTGAGGTAGTTCTGGCCGGCGCCGCCGGGGAGGAGAGCGGCGATCCAGACCAGGGGAGTGATGTTGCTCTGGGCAAGCATCATCGGGATGACGATCAGCAGCAGGAAGGCGGCCGTGAGGGTGCCGGCGGTGCTCTTGATCACGAAGGCGAGTCCGGTGGTGATGAGACCGGCCAGCGTCAGGTAGAGCGCCACCGAGACCAGATCGACCACGAGCGTGGCCAGGTCCCAGTCGGCCCATTGGCCCATCGTCACGCCACCGACGATCGCCGCGATCACGCCGAGCCCGAGCGCATAGGCGAACAGCACCGGAGCGAGCACAATGGCCTTCGCGAGCACCACGTTCCGGCGTACCGGGGTCCATTGCAGGGTTGAGCGGATGCTGCCGGTCGCGTACTCCGACGTCACCGTCAGCATCGCGAAGGCCGCGACGATCACCTGGGCGATCACGGTCACGGACACCGCGACCCCACCGACCGCCGCCTTCTCGGCGAGCTCACCGGGCTCGAGATGCTCATTGTCGTACGCCGTCGAGAAGCCGTACTGCATCGCCAGCAAACCGGTCAGCGCCACACCGGCCACCAGGTTCAGCCAACTCGACCGGACCGTCCACAGCTTCGTCCATTCCGACGCGACCGCGTCGCGCAGCCCGCTCGACCTCTGCGAGACGGTGATGGTTGCCGTGCTCATCGTTCTCCTGTCTGAACCAGTTCGGCGTCATCCTCGACCTGAGGTTGAGGGGTACGGCGCTTGTGCCGCTGGTGCCGGACGACCTCGACGATCGACGTCACCGTGAGGGCGAGACCGATGCCGAGCGCGACGCCCTTGAGCGGGTTGTCCTCGAACGCCTTGCCGCCGATGTAGCCGACCAGCGAGCAGTAGAGCCCCCAGCTGACCGCGGCGAGTCCGGCGAAGAACGAGAAGCTCCGCAGCGGATACCGGACCGCGCCCATCGTCAGCGTCACCGCGGTGCGGCCGCCCGGCACATAGCGAGCGACGACCAGCACCAACCCGCCGCGTTCTTCAAGCGCGTTGCGGGCCCACAGCGACATCTTGTGCCGTTTGGTTCCCGGTTCGAGCCGGTCGAGCATCCGGCCGCCGGCGCCGCGGCCGAGCCCGTACGAGACGTGGTCGCCGAGGAAGGCTCCGGCCGCAGCCACCGCGATCACGGCGTACAGGTTCGGTTCGCCCAGGGCGGCGAAGACGCCGGCCGTGACGACGAGCGTCTCGCTCGGGACCGCGGGGAAGAACCCGTCCAGCGCCGCGAAGCCGAACAACGCCAGGTAGATCCACCACGACGACATCAGTTCGTGGGTGAAGTGCAGGATCGCGTCGGTCATGACGCCACCCCGTACTGAACGCTGTCCGCCGTGAGTTCCATGTAGGCCTCCTCGAGCGACGCGCGCTCGGTGTGTAGTTCGTGCAGCCGTACGCCGAGCTCGTGCGCGAGGTCACCGATCCGCTCAGCCGGTACTCCGCTGACGATGAGCTGGCCGGTCCCCAGCGGCGACGGCACTGTCTCGACCTGCTCCGCCTCGGGCAACAGCCGCTCGCGGAGCAGCGTGAGTCCCGCGCGATCCGGAAGCCCGACCCGGACGGTGGTTCGCGACGAGCCGGCGATGACCTCGGCGATCGGGGCATCGGTGATCAACCGGCCGCGACCGATCACGACCAACTGGTCGGCGGTCAGTTGCATCTCGCTCATCAGATGGCTGGACACGAAGACGGTCCGGCCCTCGGCGGCGAGGTCGCGCATCAGCCGGCGGACCCAACGGACACCGTCCGGGTCGAGCCCGTTCACCGGCTCGTCGAACATCAGTACTTCGGGGTCGCCGAGCAACGCGCCGGCGATGCCCAGGCGCTGGCCCATGCCGAGGGAGAACTGCCCGGCATGCTTGCGGACCACCTCGTCGAGACCGACGATCGACAGCACCTCGTCGACCCGGCTGACCGGGAGGCCGTTGCTGCGCGCCATCGCGATCAGGTGGTTGCGAGCCGTCCGCCGCGGGTGCAGCGCCTTGGCGTCGAGCAACGCGCCGACCTTGGTCAACGGGGCCGGCCAGTCGGCGTACGGGCGGCCGTCGACCAGGGCGCGGCCCTGGGTGGGGGCGTCGAGGCCGAGGATCATCCTCATCGTGGTCGACTTGCCGGCGCCGTTCGGGCCGAGGAAGCCGGTCACCCGGCCGGCGGCGACGGTCAGGTTCAGCGTGTCCACGGCAGTGGTCTCGCCGTAGCGTTTGGTGAGTGCTTCGAGGGTGATCACACGGAGCCCTTCAGATTCGGAGTGTGACTACGAACCTAGAAATCGAAGGCACCCCGGCACATCGGACTATGGGAGCGTCCTACCCCTGACTTTCGTCAGGTCGGCCTCCCCCTGTGGATGGGCCGCGTCGCCCCGGCAGTGGACTCGATACCATCTGCGATGTGACGGCCCGCGCACGGCGGGGCGGCGTACTCGAGGAGTGAACGTGTCCGAAGTCAAGGTCCATCTGATCGGCGTCGAGGGCGAGGCTGAGCGGAGCGTGACCGAGACGACGACCGTCGGAGAGCTGTTCGCCGAGATCTTCGGCCAGGATCGCTCCGCCATCGCCGCCAAGGTCAACGGGGAGCTGCGCGACCTGGCCCGGGTGGTCGCCGACGGCGACGAGATCGAACCGGTGCCGGCCTCCTCGGCCGACGGGCTCGCGATCATCCGGCACTCGACCGCGCACGTGCTCGCGCAGGCCGTCCAGGACCTGTTCCCGGACGCCAAGCTGGGTATCGGGCCGCCCGTCGAGAACGGTTTCTACTACGACTTCGACGTGGCCACCCCGTTCACCCCGGAGGATCTGGCCAAGCTCGAGAAGAAGATGCAGCAGATCATCAAGGAGCGGCAGCGGTTCAGCCGCCGGGTGATCTCGGACGACGATGCGCGGGCCGAGCTGGCCGACGAGCCGTACAAGCTGGAACTGATCGGGATCAAGGGGTCTGCCTCAGCGGATGCCGCCGAGGGCGCCTCGGTCGAGGTCGGCGCCGGTGAGCTGACCATCTACGACAACATCCGGCGCGACGACTCGGTCGCCTGGAAGGACCTGTGCCGCGGGCCGCACGTCCCGGCGACCGGGTATCTGGGCAACTTCAAGCTGATGCGCGTCGCGGCGGCGTACTGGCGGGGGAGCGAGAAGAACCCGCAGCTGCAGCGCATCTACGGCACCGCGTGGGACACCCGCGACGCGCTGAAGGCATACCTGACCCGCCTGGAGGAGGCCGCCAAGCGCGACCACCGCAAGCTGGGCACCGAGCTCGACCTGTTCAGCTTCCCCGACGAGATCGGCTCCGGCCTCGCGGTGTTCCACCCCAAGGGTGGCGTACTGCGCAAGGTGATGGAGGACTACTCGCGCCAGCGGCACGTGGAGGACGGCTACGAGTTCGTCTACTCCCCGCACATCACCAAGGCGCAGCTGTTCGAGACCTCGGGCCACCTGGACTGGTACGCCGACGGCATGTACCCGCCCATGCACCTGGACGAGGAGCGCGGGCCGGACGGCGAGATCCGCAAGCAGGGCCAGGACTACTACCTGAAGCCGATGAACTGCCCGATGCACAACCTGATCTTCGACGCGCGCGGCCGCTCGTACCGCGAGCTGCCGATGCGGCTGTTCGAGTTCGGCACCGTGTACCGGCTGGAGAAGTCCGGTGTCATCCACGGCATGACCCGGGCCCGCGGCTTCACCCAGGACGACGCGCACATCTACTGCACCCGCGAGCAGATGCGCGACGAGCTGAAGAACCTGCTGACCTTCGTGCTCGGCCTGCTCGCCGACTACGGCCTGGACGACTTCTACCTCGAGCTCTCCACCAAGAACCCGGAGAAGTCGGTCGGGTCGGACGAGGTCTGGGAGGAGGCGACCGAGACGCTGCGCGAGGTCGCGGAGAGCTCCGGTCTCGAGCTGGTGCCGGATCCGGGCGGCGCGGCCTTCTACGGCCCGAAGATCTCGGTGCAGGCCCGGGACGCGATCGGCCGGACCTGGCAGATGTCGACGATCCAGCTGGACTTCAACCTGCCGGAGCGGTTCGAGCTGGAGTACACCGCCTCCGACGGCTCGCGGCAGCGGCCGGTGATGATCCACCGCGCGCTGTTCGGCTCGATCGAGCGCTTCGTCGCGGTGCTGACCGAGCACTACGCCGGCGTCTTCCCGCCGTGGCTCGCGCCGGTCCAGGTGATCGGCATCCCGATCACCGATGGCCACGTGGACTACCTGTACGACGTCGCCGCGCAGCTCAAGGCGGAGGGGATCCGGGTCGAGATCGACAGCTCCGACGACCGGATGCAGAAGAAGATCCGCAACGCCCAGAAGTCGAAGGTGCCGTACATGCTGATCGCGGGCGACGAGGACATGGCGGCCGGCTCGGTCTCCTTCCGCTACCGCGACGGCACCCAGAAGAACGGCATCCCGATCGCCGACGCGGTCGCGGAAATCGTCGAGGCCGTGAAGAAGCGCGTGCAGGTATGACCGATCTCCCCGGCGATTCGCCGTACGAGCCGGAAGGTGTGGACCGGCAGGACGGGATCGGCGTCCCCGATCCGTTCCTGCGGCTGTGGACCCCGCACCGGATGGCTTATATCGCCGGGGAGAACAAGCCGGTGATCGGTGCGGCGGGGCAGGGGTGCCCGTTCTGCCGGATGCCGTCGTTGTCGGACGCGGACGGGTTGATCGTGCAGCGGGCCGAGGCGGCGTACGCCGTACTGAACCTGTATCCGTACAACCCGGGCCATCTGATGGTCGTCCCGTACCGGCATGTCGCCGACTACACCGAGTTGACCGCGGCCGAAGTGAGTGACGTGGCGAGGCTGACCCAGCAGGCAATGCAGGCTGTGCGGATCGTGTCGGCCGCTCACGGGTTCAACATCGGCATGAACCAAGGCGAGATCGCCGGCGCGGGGATCGCGGCCCATCTGCACCAGCACGTGGTGCCGCGCTGGGGTGGCGACGCCAACTTCATGCCGGTGATCGCCCAGACGAAGGTCCTGCCGCAACTGCTGTCGGACACCCGCGCCCTCCTCGCCAAGTCCTGGCCGACCAGCTCCTAACGAAGGAACAGCGGCATCAGCGGGGCGACCAAGTCGAGGAGCGTCTGTAGCGGGATTTCGCGCGGCGGGTTGGTCAGGCCGGTCACCCGGACCACGCGGCGACCCTGACGGAAGACGAGCTCGCCCTGCTCGGGCAGGTAGTACCCAGGCCGGCCGATCGGTGCTGACCGCGGCGGCGGCGTCTGCATCGCCTCCGGGATGCTGTCGGGGTGGAACGACTCGACGATCGAGATGGTCGCGTCGAAGCTGCCCCAGATACAGGTCAGTGCGCCGTTCACCCGATAGTCCCGCCGCAACTGCACCTGCACGCCGACAAACTGCTCGGCCTCGGGAGTGGCTAGCTGACACGCCGAATCGGACTGCCGCGTCTCCCGCAGCAACTTCGGTACGACGGTGCGCACCGCCCGCGCGATCGCGATGGCCTTCGCGCGGGCGATCCCCGTCGGCTGGCGGTTGATCCCGCCGGTCGAGAGCACCCTCACCGCACGGTCGTCGACCGCGAACACCACGCGTGACGGGGTGATGCGTGCGTCAGGGCCTAGCTCGGGCAGCAGTTCCGGCGTACCGGAGTCGGCGATGAGCCGGTCGAGCGAATCCGGCTGCTTGGGGAGGGCGCTGATGCCGACCGTGACCGTTCGGCCCTCGAGGACGAGAGTGCACAGGTCGAGTGCCGGGAGGCCGCCGTCGTTCCAGGAGAAGGGCTTGGCCGTGACGGGCAGCCGGAGTTCCTTGCTCAGGGTCGCCGTCACGGCTGAGCACACGGTCGGTCCCGGCTCGCCCGCGGAGCCGTCCAGCCCTTCCGCCTGCGGAGGGGCGACCACCTTCGGCATCACCGTGGGTGGCGGCGGCGTGGACGGCGGGGCCTGATTCGCCCGCCGCGCCACCGAACAACCAGCCACCAACCCGAGGATCACGCAGCCCGCGACGACCTGTCGCAGGCGCACGGCGCGGGGCGGGGGCACGGTCATTCGGACCTCCCGGCGGACGGTGGGCGTGAGCCCATGGTGCGGCACCGGAGGGGAGTTGCGGAAGCTGTTCGGGTGCCGGTTGACCCATCCGCGACCCGGCTGGACTACGATCGCGACGCCATGCTTAACAGATTCCGGCAGTTCTGGACCAAGGTGATCGCACCGATCGCCAACCTCCTGCTCAAGCTCGGGGTGAGCGCCGATGCCGTCACCCTGGTCGGCACCATCGGCGTCAGCGCCGGGGCGCTGATCTTCTTCCCGCGCGGGCAGATCTGGCTGGGCGCGGTGGTGATCACCTGTTTCGTCTTCTCCGACCTGATCGACGGCTACATGGCCCGCACCTCGGGCACGTCGTCGAAGTGGGGGTCCTACCTGGACTCCACGCTGGACCGGCTGGGCGACGGCGCGATCTTCGGCGGCCTCGTCCTGTACTACGCCGGCAGCGCGGGCGACTCCTCGTTCATGGCGGCGGTGGCGCTGTGGGCGCTGGTGATGGGAGCGACCACGTCGTACGCGCGGGCGAAGGCGGAAAGTCTCGGCCTGCAGGCGAGCGGTGGCCTGGCCGAGCGGTCGGACCGCCTGGTCGCGGTCCTGGTCGTCGGCTTCTTCTCCGACGTCCTCAACCTGCCGATCCTGCTCGAGATCATCCTGTGCGCCCTGGCCGTCGCCAGCACCATCACGGTGGTCCAGCGAACCCTGTCGGTCCGCAAACAGGTCCTCGCCGACCCCGCCAACGCCGGCCTCGGTACGCCGCCCACTCCGCCGGCCGGCCCGGATGACGGGACAGCCAACCCCGGCCCAGGCACTCCGCCCGCCACTTCCTGAGCTGTGGAGGCACTGCGGCAGCGGGTCGTCGATCTGACGTTCGCGCTCGCCTGGGCACTGGTACGGCGGTTGCCCGAGCGACTCGTCACGGCGATCTTCCGGCGCGCCGCCGATTTCGTCGTCCGCCGCAACGGGCGCGGCGTTCAGCGTCTGAGGGCTAACCTCGCCGTGGTCCGGCCGAACGCGACCCCTGCCGAACTCGACGCGCTGGCACGCGCGGGGATGCGTTCGTACCTGCGCTACTGGCAGGAAGCGTTCCGCCTGCCCGAGTGGGACGACGCGCGGATAGTCGGCCGGGTCCGCACGGTCAACGAGAAGGTACTCCGCGACGCGCACGCCGCGGGCAAGGGCGTGATCTGCGCACTCCCGCACCTGGCGAACTACGACCACGCGGGCGCCTGGGCGGGCCGGACCGGGATGCCGGTGTCGACGGTGGCCGAGCGGCTGCGTCCTGAGTCCCTGTTCGACCGGTTCGTTGCCTACCGTGCCAAACTCGGTATGGAGGTGCTTCCCCTGACGGGAAGCGACGAGCACGTGTTCGGAGTACTGGCGCAGCGGTTGCGAGCGGGCGGTTTTGTCTGTCTGGTCGCCGACCGGGACCTGTCGGAGCGCGGCCTACCGGTGAAGTTCTTCGGCCGGCAGTCGCGGATGCCGGCCGGCCCCGCCGCGTTGAGCGTCCGGACCGGCGCCCCACTGATCCCGGCGACGCTGCACTACGACGGACCCGACCTGGTCATCACCTTCCACGACCCGATCGACCGCACCGGCGGACCCGCCCAGATGACCCAACGCTGCGCCGACGCCTTCGCCACCGGCATCGCCGACCACCCACAGGACTGGCACATGCTGCAACAAATTTTCGTGGACTAATGAAGATCGGGCTGGTCTGTCCGTACTCGCTGGGCACGCCTGGCGGGGTGCAGAACCATGTTCGGGATCTGGCTGAGGCGTTGCTTGCCCTTGGCCACGAAGTGTCGGTGCTGGCGCCGGTGGACGACGACCAGGCGCCGCCGTACGTCGTGTCGGCGGGGCACGCGGTCGGGGTGCCGTACAACGGGTCGATCGCGCGGGTGACGTTCGGGCCGCGGACGGCGGCGCGGGTGCGGAACTGGCTGACCGAGGGGCGTTTCGATGTCGTCCACGTGCATGAGCCGACCACGCCGAGTGCTTCGATCATCGCGCTCTGGGCCGGTGACGGGCCGTTCGTGGCCACCTTCCACACCTGGCAGGTCCGCTCGCGGGCGATGAGCGCGGCGGCCGGGCTGCTGCGACCCGCGCTGGAGAAGCTCGACGCGAGGATCGCGGTGTCGGAGAACGCGCGCTCGATGATGGTGCAGCACATCGGCGGTGAGGCCGTGGTGATCCCGAACGGCCTCTACACGAGTCGGTTCGCCGGCCGGATCCGTCCCGAATGGCAGGGCACCGACGGGACGATCAGTTTCCTCGGCCGGATGGACGAGCCACGCAAGGGTCTCGCCGTACTGCTGGCCGCCGTACCGCGCCTGGTCGCCGAGAGGCCCGGTCTGAAGGTGCTGGTCGCGGGAACAGGGCAGGCGGATGACGCTCGGCGATCGTTGCCTGCGGATTGCCGCGAGAACGTGCTGTTCCTCGGCGCGATCGACGACGAGGCGCGGGCCGACATGCTGGCTGGTTCGGACATCTACGTGGCACCGCATCTCGGGGGCGAGAGCTTCGGGATCGTGTTGCTGGAGGCGATGGCCGCGGGCGCGCCCGTTCTCGCGAGTGATCTCGCCGCGTTCCGGCAGGTACTCGACGGTGGCCGGCTGGGCGAGCTGTTCGAGCCGGGCAACTCCGATGCGCTGGCCGCGCAGGCTTCCCGGTTGCTGAGTTCGCCTGACGAGCTCGACAAGCTGCGCGAGGCGGGGCGGGTCGCAGTACTGCGGTATGACTGGGGTGCCCTGGTCGGTGAGCTCGTCGCCGTCTACGAGTTGGTCGCGCGCCGATAGCTGTCGAGCAACGCCTGGCGAGTGGCGGGGGAGATGGTCTTCGCGGGCAACCCGTCGAGGGCCTGCACGGTCTGCCGGATCTGATCGAGATAGCGGTCGCACCCGTCGCACAGCGGGAGGTGGTCGATGAACCGCTGCTCCGCGTCGGCATCGAGCTCGCCTTCGAGAAAAGTCGTCACCTGCTCCACGAACTCCTGGCAGTTCAGCTCGGTCATGGATTCGCCTCCTGCGTGTAGTACTCCTCCAGTGTGCCGCGAACCGACGCGCGCGCCCGGTGCAGCAGCACCCGCTGATTGGCCGCGGAGATCTCGAGCAACTCGCATACCTCCTCGGAGCTGTAGCCCTCGACGTCCCGCAAGGCGATCACCGCCCGCTGCCGCTCTGGCAACCCGTCAAGCGCCGCGGCCAGCAACTCCCGTACTTCGGAACCGAGCACGCCCTGCTCGGGTGTCGGCCAAGCGAGTGGAAACTCCCACCAGTGGCCGGGGAACGGATCGCCGGCGGGCCGGAACCGGGCGGGATCGACCGTCGGCTCGTCGGCGGCGTGACTGCTCAGCGGCATCACCTTGTGCTCGCGGATGCCGCGGCGTTTGGCCGTGTTGGTCAGGATCCGGTAGACCCAGGTCTTCACCGACGAACGGCCCTCGAACTTGTCGATCCCCTCGATCACCGCGAGCCACGTCTCCTGAACGACCTCGGCCGCCGACTCCTCGGTCGACACGAAAGTCCTGGCCAGTCGTAGCAGTCCGCCGGACCAGCTGTCCAGCACGAGGGCGAAAGCGGTCTCGTCCCCGTCCCGCAACCGGGCGACCAGCTCCTCGTCCGGCGGGAAGTCGTCCATCGGCTCAGCGTAGTCACACAGCGGTCCGCTGTACGGGGCGCAGAGTCACCCAGATCAAGGCGGCGCCGGCCAGTACCGCGGCCACGGTGATCATCCAGCCGGAGGTGTAGACGCCGGATTGCTTGCTGACGGCACCGAAGCCGAGCGCGAAGGGCAGGAACAGGATCCACGACATCGCGTTGACGCCCGAGGCGACCCCGGTCCGGATCGTCGAGGGCACCGCATCATGCATCAAGTGGCTGACGTGGATGCCTGCGACAACGACCAGCAGCGCGAGCACGATCATGGCGCCGGTCAAAGCCAGCAGGTTGTGGCTGGTCGTCATGGTCACGCAGGCAAGCAGCATGACGACCGCGACAGCGGCTGCCGGCAGCGGCCGGTCAAGCTTCAGCCGGCCGGCCAGCAGACCGCCGATGCCGAGGGTCGCGACCAGGCCGGCCCAGAAAGGTCCGTACAGCACGGCAGCCGCGGAGAGCGCGATCAGCCACAGCGGGCCGAACTCGAAGATCGTCTGCAGGATCATGGCCGACATCACCGCCGCCGCCGCGATCGGGATGAGCCGGCCGCGATGCACGATCGCCCGGTACGTCGTCCGCAGGTGCGCCCGCAGCGCAGAGCGCTCCCCGGCCTGGTGCAGGCGCGGCTCACGGAACCGGGAGAGCGCGACCAGGTAGAGGACGACGAAGGGCAGGGTGAGGAAGTAGGTGAGCCGGGTCGACGTGACGCCGGCGATCCAGCCGCCGGCGAAGGCGCTGAGGACGAGCGCGCTGCTCTCGAGCAGCCGGATCCGGCCGATCTGACGCTCGTACGCCGTACTGTCGCCGGTCTCCTCGAGCACGGTGTCGTAGACGATCGCCTCGACCGTGCCGGAGTACATCGCGAGGTAGACGCCGAGGACGAGCGCCGCGGCGATGTAGGTGATCACGTGGTGGCTGAACCCGCCGATCAGGAGGCTCACCAGCATCGCGATCCCGGCGAGGACGAGCACGCCGCGCCGGGACCAGCGGTCGGCGAGGACCCCCGAGACCACCTCGACCAGCGGCACCACCGCGGCGTACGCGGCAGCCATCACACCGATCGTGGCGGCGTCGAAGCCGATCTCGGTCATGAACAACTTCTCGACCGGCACCCACAGCCAGATCCCCTGGACGAAGGCGGCCAACTGAAGCGGCAGCAACCGCCGCGCCAGCGCCCGGCGTACGACGGACGGCGGCCTCCGCGTCCGATCGGGCGCGGTGTCCTGGACGGGACGCTGGTCGGCGGTGATTGCTGACATGGTGACCTCAGCTGCTCTCGGCGAAATCTCTTCCGCCAGTGCAGTGTCATGAGGCCGCCAGGCGTTACACCGCGCGAAGGGTGTCAGCCGTGGCCGCGATGTTGTCGGGGTCGCCGGCCGTCGGGTGCCAGGGGAGTTTCAGCGGGTCGTCCTTGTAGCGGGGGACGACGTGCAGGTGGGTGTGGAACACGCTCTGCCAGGCGTCGGCGCCGATGCAGCTGAGCAGGTTGGCGCCGTCGGCGTCCAGCCGCTCGATCACCCTGCTGACCAGCGACTGGGCCAGCAGGGTGGTCGCGACCAGATCGTCGGGCGCGGTCTCCCGCAGATCGGTGGAATGTGCTCGCGGCACGACCAGCAAATGCCCCCGGGTGGCGGGGTTGATGTCCATGAAGGCGATCGCCCGCTCGTTCTCGGCGACCTGCTGGGACGGGATGGTTCCGGCCACGATCCCGCAGAAAAGGCAGTTCTCACTCATCGGCTCAGCCTAGTGCCCGCCGCGCGGGCGAAGGCCCTGGCGCTCGGCTCAGGCGGGAACGAGCCACTTCGGGTCGAACCGGCGGAGCACCACGGCACACGGTGAGTTGTTCAGTCCGGCGATCGTCGGGTTGGCGGTCTGCACCCTGCGCGCCTCGACCAGCGCAAGGATGATGCCGCTGCCGGTCGAGGTCAGCGCCGAGTAGCCGCCCTCACGCAGGTCCCCGACCCGATTGCCTTCGCTCGCCAGCGGGTCAGCACTCAGCGGCCGCTGCGCTGACCAGGTCTCACCGTCGTCGGCACTCACACGCAGAGTCATCACGTAGCGGTTGCCGATCTCCCGGCTGGCGGAGTTGAGGTGAACGAGATGCCGAGCGCCGTTGATCGAGTGCGAGATCTGCGCGGCATGGGCGCCGGGGTCGATGATCTGGGCGCGCCAGTGCTCCTGGCCGAACAGCTGCCAGTCGCCCGGATTCCCGATCGCGACCCGGCGGGTATGGGGGTACGGGGCGCCGTTCTTGAGCTCCGAGTCCAGAGCGCGGTAGTTCAAGATCAGCCGGCCGTCCGAGCGCTCCGCAACGGTTCCTTCGCCGTACGGCAGGTCAGACAGCCCTTGAGGAAGACCGTGGCCTGCCCAATCCCCACCTGGTGCCTTGATGATCAGGCGGCCCCGGGCCGGGACCACGAGGGTTCCGTCGGCCCGCTGGATCCCGTTGCCGGGCCCGATGAAGTCGTTGCCGCCCGCCGCGCGGTTCAGGTCGGGGCGCGCCACCGGGGTCGTCCAGGTCGCTCCGTTGTTCGTCGACGTCGCGATGTAGACCTCGGGATCGTCTTGGTAGAGCTCTCCGAGTTGCCGGCGCAGCATGAAGCAGGTCAGTCGGCCGGTGGTCCGATCGTGGACCAGCGTGGGGTTCGTCCAGCTCTGCAGGCCGGCTCCCGTCAGCGTGGTCGCGACGCTCCAGGTCAGCCCGGAGTCCGTCGACCGGCGCATCAGGAGGTTGAAGTTCCCGCTGGCATCGAGATTGCCGTTGGGTCGGCCCTCGACGATCGCGACGACGACACTCGTCCCTGGGATGGCGAAGATCGAGGGGATGCGGCAGGTGTGGTAGTTGCCGTTGCCGCTCTCCTTGGGAATCGCGGCGGCTCCCGCTTGCGCGTCGCCGAAGAGCATCTTGCTCTCCATGCCGTCGGGGTCGAGTGCGAGTGCCCGTTGCGGGAACAGCACTCCCGCTCCCGTAACTCCTAACGCAGCCGCACTGGCTGCTCCACCGATAAACGTCCGACGCGACAACGTCATGATTCATTCCTCACAGACCTGTTGGTTGCCGTAGACGCTGTCGACGGCGTCGGGGCGGCTCGGTGCCGAGGTTAGGAATCGCCGCTGTCGCCGGGCTGCCCGTACTGCGCCCGTACCGCTGGGTGGCCGGTGCGAAGGGCTAAACTGCGCGAGCCTGATCCAACCGAGGAGCCCCATGCCCGACGAACTGCTCCGCCCCACCATCAGCGCGGACATCGATCTGTCCGCGCGCCCGTGGCGGTTGATGTCCCAGGCGTACGTCGCGTTCTTCGGCGGGGTCATCGCGACGACCGTGATCGCGGTGCTCAACGCCCGTCGGCTCGGCGTACCGGTGAGCGGCCGGCGGCAGCTTGTCCTGTCCGGCGTCATGGGTCTGATCCTGGCTGCCGTGGCGATCGTGCTGCTGACGGACCAGGTGACAGCCTCATCGGGCACTCGGCTGGCGATCCGGGTGGTCGCGGTCCTGACGTGTCTGTTCCAGCTGCGGATTCAGCAGCCGATGGATCGCGCGTTCCAGCTGCGCGGTACGGAGTACAAGTCGCTGTGGGGGCCGGGGATCGCGGCCGTGGTCGGTTGTGGGCTGCTCGAGGTCGGACTGCTGGCCCTGGTGGTGACGGCGGTATGAACGAGCCGATCGAGGCCAGACTTCAGCTGGCCGGCCACTGGTTGCAGATCGGGCATCCCGAGCGGACCCTCGACGAGCTCGAGGGGTTGTGGGGTGACGCGGCGCTGGACTATCGCGCCTTCCTCTTCCGGGGTGCCGCGTTGCACGCGCTGGACCGCAACGACGAAGCAATCGCCGTACTGCGCGACGGTCTCTCCCATTACGGGATGTCGGGCCCTTTGCTGCAACTCCTCGGCTCCGCCCTGCGTGCGGCCGGGCAGTTGCGGGAGGCCGAGTCGGTCTATCTGCAAGGGCTCAGCCTCGACCCCAACGAACCGGACTTGTTGCTCGGCTATGCGCTGGTCTGCCTGACCGCGGGGCAGACGGACAAGGCGTCTGCTCTGGTCGAGCGCGCTGCGTCGTACGCGCCGGAGAGTGCGGCCGTTTCGTCGGCGCGGGCCCAGGTCGCCTTCGCGCAGGGCAAGCACAAGGAGATGCGCCAGCACAGCCAGAAGGCGCTGTCGGCCGATCCCGAGGACACGGGCGCGCAGGCTCTGCACGGTACGGCGGCCCTGCTCACCGGTGACGCCAAATCGGGCTACCGCTCGCTGGCCTCGGCCGCCGCGTCCAACCCGGCCGACACCGATCTGCGCGGAGCGGCTCGGGAAGCCAAACTGGCCAACCATCCGCTGTTGCGGCCGCTGTGGCCCATGCAGAGGTTCAACCCGCTCGTCGTCTGGATCGCGGCTGTCGCGATCATCCAGCTACTGCGGTTCGCGGGGCTCCGGCCGCTCTCGACCCTCTTCGCGATCAGCTGGCTCGCGTACTGCATCTACTCCTGGGTCGCGCCGCCACTCGTACGCCGCTGGCTCAACTGGAGGTGGGGCTCATGACGAACGACCGGATCTCCGCGCTGCGCAAGGCGGTCGAGGCCAGCCCGGACGATGTCCTGCTTCGCCTCATCCTGGCCGAGTCGCTGGTCGCCGCCGGGGAGACCGAGTCCGCGCTCGACGAGTACGTCGTACTGCTCGATCAAAACGGTCTTCCAGCCGATCAGCTGGTGACCGTCGGCGAGTTGGCCGCGGCCAACGGACGGCTCGCCTTGCTGCGGAGCTGCCTCGAGGCGGCCCGGCAGGCCGGCATCGTCGAGGGGACCGGGCGGTTGCAGCAGTTGGCCGACGAGATGATCACCGAGCGCAGCGGCGTACGGGTGAAGGTCGGGCCTGAGGACGAGCCGGTGTTCGAGAGCGACGCGGCCAAGGAGACCACGACCTTCGACCAGGTCGGCGGGATGGACGAGATCAAGCGGGTGATCCACCGGATGGTGATCCTGCCGCTGAGCCGTCCGGAGCTGTACCAGAAGTACGGCCGCAAGTCCGGTGGCGGCGTGATGCTCTACGGGCCGCCCGGTTGTGGCAAGACGTTGCTCGCGCGGGCGACCGCGGGGGAGTGCGGGCTGCCGTTCGTCAACGTCCGGATCGAGGACGTGATGGATCCGTACCTCGGGGTGTCCGAGCGCAACCTGCATGCCGCCTTCGAGCGGGCGCGGGCCAACTCGCCGTGCGTGCTGTTCCTCGACGAGCTGGACGCGCTGGCCTTCGCGCGGCACAAGCACGGCGGGTCGGAGTCGCGGCGGCTGGTCGACGTACTGCTGCAGGAGATGGACGCGATCGGCTCCGAGAACGAAGGGTTGCTGGTGCTCGCCGCCACGAACGCGCCCTGGGACGTCGACGAGGCGATGCTGCGGCCGGGACGCTTCGATCGGGTCATCTTCGTACCGCCACCGGACGAGCCTGCTCGGGCCGACATCCTGTCGGTGCTGCTGAAGGACGTGCCGACGACGGGTGTGGATCTCAAGGCGCTCGCCGGGCAGACGCCGATGTTCAGCGGCGCGGACCTGCGCGCGCTGATCGAGCGTGGCGTCGACCGGGTCATCGACGAGGCACTCAGCAGCGGCGGCGAACCGCCGCTGTCGATGCAGCACCTCTCCGCGGCGTTGCCGACGGTGAAGCCTTCCACACTGGACTGGTTGCACCGCGTTCGCTCGTACATCGAGTTCGCCAACCAGTCCGAGCGGTACGACGACGTCGCCGCCTACCTCCGCAGCCGCGAAATCCGCCGCCGCCTCAGCTGACGGTCGGCCGGGGCCAGTTGTCGGTCAGTCCGGAGGCCGGTTGTCGGTCAGCCGTGGATCAACTGACGGTCAGCCCGGGAGTCAGCTGACCGTCTTTTGGCGGGTGGCGACGGAATCGGGCATCGCTTCGTAGCGGGCGAAGCTCCGGGTGAACGACGCGGCGCCGTGGGAGAGCGAGCGCAGGTCGATGGCGTAGCGGGTGATCTCGACCTGCGGCACCTCGGCTTTCACCAGCGTGCGGTCGTCGCCGACGCGTTCGGTCCCGAGGAGCCGGCCGCGCCGTCCGGACAGGTCGCTCATCACGGCGCCGACCAGGTCGTCGGGAGTGAGCACCGAGACGAGATCCACCGGCTCCAGCAGGTTGATCTTGGTCGCGGCCGCCGCCTCGCGCAGCGCCAGCCCACCAGCCGTCTGGAACGCCATGTCCGACGAGTCCACGCTGTGCGACTTCCCGTCCAGCAGCGTCACCCGGATGTCGACCATCGGATAACCGGCGCCGACGCCCTTCTCCATCTGCGCCCGGATGCCCTTCTCCACGCTCGGGATGAACTGCCGCGGCACGGCCCCACCGACCACCTTGTCGACGAACTCGAAATCCGAGCCCTGCGGCAACGGCTCCACCTCGATGTCGCAGACGGCGTACTGCCCGTGCCCGCCGGACTGCTTGACGTGCCGCCCGTGCCCCTTCGCCTTGCCACCGAAGGTTTCCCGCAGCGGCACCCGCAACTCGACGGTGTCGACCGTCACGCCGTACCGGTTGGCGAGTGCGTCGAGGACGACGTCGGAGTGCGCCTCGCCCATGCACCACAAGACGATCTGGTGTGTCTCCGCGTTCTGCTCGATCCGGAGCGTCGGGTCCTCCGCGGCCAGCCGTTGCAGCCCGACCGACAGCTTGTCCTCATCAGTTTTCGCATGAGCCTGTACTGCGATCGGCAGCAGCGGCTCGGGCATCGTCCAGGGTTTGAGCAGCAGCGGCTCGGCCTTGTCGGAGAGCGTGTCCCCGGTCTCGGCCCGGGTGAGCCGGCCGATCGCGCACAGGTCGCCCGCGATCACGGCGGGGGCAGGACGTTGCTGCCGGCCGAGCGGGAACGAGAGGGTGCCGATCTTCTCGTCCTCGTCGTGGTCCGCGTGACTGTTGGCCGCGCCGAAGAAGGACGTGAAATGGCCCGACACGTGAACCGTCGTGTCGGGCCTGATGGTGCCGGAGAACACCCGCACCAGGCTGACCCTGCCGACGTACGGGTCCGAGGTCGTCTTCACCACCTCGGCCAGCAGGGGACCTTCGGGGTCGCAGGTGAGCTTCGGGCGCGGTACGCCGTGGGGCGTGAACACCTCGGGCAGCGGGTGCTCCAACGGCGAGGGGAAAGCACTCGTCGCGATCTCGAGCAGCTCCAGCGTGCCGACGGCGGTCCCGCTGCAGACCGGGATGACGGGGAAGAACGACCCGCGGGCCACCGCTCGCTCGAGGTCCTCGATCAGCACCGCCTGGTCGATCTGCTCGCCGCCGAGATAGCGCTCCATCAGCGACTCGTCCTCGGACTCCTCGATGATGCCCTCGATCAGGGTGCCGCGGAGTTCTTCGAGCTGATCGGCGTACTGCGGGTCCGGGTCGTGCGTGGTCCGTTTGCCGTCGGCGTACTCGTACTGCGTCTGCGACAGCAACCCGAGCAGCCCGTCGCCGGCCGGCAGATAGAGCGGGAGGACCTTGTCGCCGAAGGTGTTCTGCGCCGCGGACAGCGCGTTCTGGTAGTTCGCCCGGGCATGGTCCAGCTTGGTGATCACGACCGCACGCGGCATCCCGACCTGGTCGCACTCGTGCCAGAGCGCCTTGGTCGGCTCGTCGACGCCCTCGTTCGCGGCGATCACGAAGAGCGCGCAGTCGGCCGCACGCAGACCGGCGCGCAGTTCACCCACGAAGTCGGCGTACCCGGGCGTGTCGATCAGGTTGACCTTGACGCCGTCGTGGAGCAGCGGCGCCAGCGCGAGGCCGACCGACCGCTGCTGCCTTATCTCCGCGTCGTCGTGATCGCAAACCGTCGTGCCGTCGGTGACGGTGCCGGGTCTGTTGAGCACTCCGGCCCCGACCAGCAAGGCCTCGACGAGAGTGGTCTTGCCGGCGCCCGACGGGCCGACGAGCACCACGTTACGAATGGCGGCCGGGCTGTCCGCGACCGGAGCACCACCGCCCTGGGAAGTATTCGCCTTGTCTGCCATGACGTTCCTCCTGGACCACAACCATTCCCCCAACCCCCCACCCAGCACAACCCCACACGCGCCCGCCGTAGCTGCTGGTCGGACGACGGCCTTGCCCGACTTTGTACACGACCTGAGTCCCGGGTCGCCCCCCAGGTGCTCAGGTGGTGCCCAAGGTGCTGGTCGGGCGACGGCCCGCTCGACTCTGTGCACGACCTGAGCGCCACGGCGCCGGCGATCTGCTCAGGTGGTGCCCAAGGTGCTGGTTGGGGCGACGGCGCCAGGTGCTCAGGTGGTCGGCTGGTGCAGGAGGTCGGGGGCCGTGGGGGGTTCAGGGGGTGGGGCTGGGGGTGAGGGCGGCGAGCATGGCTTGGAGGTCGTCGGGGTGGAGGCGGGGTGAGGGCTTGTCAGCTAGTTCGGCGCGGAGGCGGGCGAGCTCGGCGAGTGTCTGGGCGGTGGTTTCGCGGAGGCGGCTGAGCTCGTCGTCTGTTTGGGAGCTGGTCTGCCGTAGATGGGTCAGCTCGGTCTCGGACCGTACGAGGGCAGCGCGAAGTTCCGCCTCCAAGTCGGCTGCTGCTTGAGTCGTCGCCTGCAGGTCAGCTTCGACCCGGGCAGCCACCTTCTGCGCTGCGTGGCCAACGGCTTCAGCTGCCACGGCGCGTTGTTGCTCGACCGCTAGCTCGGAGCGCAGCAGCTCCAGCTCGTCCCGCCGGTCCTGCTCCGCACGCAGCGCCGCATCGCGCTCACCGGCCGCCCGGTCGACAGCAGCCGCCGTCTCCAGGCGCTCACGCTCGACAGTCGCCGCCAGCTCGAGGCGCTCTCGGTCGATCGCAGCTGCCAACTCCTGGCGTTTACGCTCGCCGGCGCGGACCTGGTCTTCCAGTGCAGCCAGTACTGCGGCTGCCGCCTCCGCTCGCTGTACTGCAGCGTCTCGCGCGCTGATCGCGTCCTGCGTCTGCTGACGAGCGGCACCGAGCGCCTCGGTGGCTTCCAGCGCCTGCCGTGCGGCAGCGCCCGCGCGATCCACTGCCTCGGCTCGCTCCTTAGCTGCCCGGTCTGCAGCGGCCGTCGCCTGGCGAGTCCGCTGCTCGGCACTCTCACGCGCCTCCTCAGCAGCCAGTCGCGCCCGCTCAGCCTCCGCCACCTGGCCGTGTGCCGCCTCCACCGACGTGACCGCCGCTGCCTCGACCTCATCCAGGCGAGCACTCACAGCAGCCAGCGCTGCCGTCAGCGCATCTACCGGTTCGCGGATCGTCTCCAGGTGATCCCGCAACCGCTCAGCGTCCAGCCTGAAGGTGCTGCTACCGGCATCCAGCCCCAGTCCCAGCGCTCCAAGCGCTTCGCGTTCTGCCCGGGCCATCTGGGCGCAGGTTCTGCCGCCTTCCCAGCGCGTGTCCCGGCAGAAACTACGCGGCCTCCCGCCCTGCATCCCGGGCGCGGGCAGCTCCGCCCGGCACTTGCTGTATCCGCAGCGCCCAGCCTCTTCGATCATGTCCGTGAGCGTAGAGGTTAGAAGAAACGAAACCTCGAAACCGGTTCGGCGTTTCGTAAACAAAACTAAGGACCAACGAAACCAGTGTTTTGTTGGCGCGACCGGCGAGCCGCCGGAAACGGAGACCTGAGCCGGGGGAGGATCGGAGAATGACCGCAGAAATGGACGCTCTGGTTGTCCTGGAGACGCTCAGAGAACCGCCGACCGCGGTCGAACCGGCGGGAGACTGGCCAGGCGTCGAAAACCCCGCCGAACTGCAGGCCCAGATCGCCGACTGGCTAACCCAGTACGCCAACCCAGGCACCCGCAAGACCTACGCCTACGCCCTCGGCCTCCCCACACCCTGGGTAGACGCCCTAACGGGCGCCGCCCCCGGCGGAGGCCAGGCAACGGGACGACGCGCAGGCAGCGCGGCGACCCGTGGAGGAGCGGACGCGACCGGAGCACCGTCCGGCGGGAACCTCGCGACGGGAGGACACGGGGCCGGGGGAGCGACAGGTGCTGCTGGGGCGACCTGGGCGACTGGCGGGAGCGCTGCAACGCCGGCTGCGGCGGGGCCGCCTGTGGGGCGGTTGGGGGTGTTGCATCAGTTGGCTTGGTTTCGGTGGTGTGCTGGGCGGGGGATGGATCCTCGGGCTGCGACAGGTGCTGACGTGAAGGCTTGGCTGCATCAGCTTGATGCGGCGGGGGCGGAGAAGCGCACCCGGCAGCGGATGCTCTCCACCTTGTCCGCCTTCTACGGCCACCTCACCGAAGCGGGCGTAGTACCGGCCAACCCGGCGGCGCTCAACCGTGCTCGGCTCGGCCTCGGCAGTACAGCCCGCGACGCCTCCCCGACCATCCGGCTCACAGCCGGACAGCTACGAGCGTTGCTGGACGCAGCAGCCGAGCTACCCAACCGCACCCGCTACCGAGAGCTCTACGCCAAACGAGCAGTAGCAATAGTCGCCCTGCTCACCCTCGGCCTCCGTGTCTCCGAGCTGGTCGGCTTGGACCGCGACAGCCTGGTCGTGTCCGGCGGAGAACCCATGCTGCGAGTCCTCGGCAAGGGCGGCATCCACCGCGAGGTCTACCTGACCGATCTGGCCGCGGTCGCTCTCACCGACTACCTGGCCGAGCGAGACCGAGCCGCCGAAGCCTCCACCCCACTACTCCGCGGCAGGACGAGCGCCAGCCGCTCATCCCTGATCGCCACCCGTGACGGAGGCCGGTGCTCCCGCTTCGACATCAACGCCCTGCTGCGGCGGGTCGCAGTACAGGCTGGGCCTGCGTTGGCTGATGTCGCCGAAAGGGTTCACCCGCACGCGCTCCGGCACGCGTACGTGACGATCGCGCTCGAGCAGGACGCCCGCATCCAGCACGTCCAAGCCGACGTCGGCCACGCCAACATCTCCACCACTCAGTACTACGACCGCGGCCGCCGCACCCGCGACACCACCGCCGCCGACCTCGTCGCGGCCGCCATCCAGGCCGCCGACCCGAAGGGCCAAACATCTGCTTGACCTGCCAGTCGTGACTGCCGACGGACCCTCGCCATCGGTACTGTCACGACATGCGTAGGGGACTCTTCACCGCTGTTGCCGCGACCTTCACCGGGCTGTTCCTGGCCGGCGTCGCCACCGCGGCTCCGGCCACGGCCGCCGACACGAGTACGGCCGACGTCGGCGACATCGTGACGAACATGCAGATCGACTACAACGTCACCGCCGACGGCGTGTTGCAGGTGAAGGAGACGATCGACTACAGCTTCGGCAGCCTCGGCCGGCACGGCATCTACCGCAACCTGATCACCCGCGAGGTGTACGCCGACGACAGGTCGAAGGATCAGAAGTACGAGATCTCCAACATCCGGGTCAGCAGCCCCAGCGCCCCGGACAGCTTCAGTGAGAGCACCGAGAAGTCCAACAACCAGCGCGACCAGAGCATCCAGATCAAGATCGGCGACGCGGACAAGATCGTCACCGGCCGCAAGGCGACGTACGTCATCCAGTACGACGTCCGCGGTGCGCTGCGGCACTTCGACGACCACACCGAGCTCTACTGGGACGCGACCGGCAACGGCTGGGACGCAGTCCTGCAGAACGTCACCGTCAACGTTACGGTCCCCGATCCCGGCGTCCAGAACGTCGAGTGCTTCGCCGGTCCGCCGGAGCGGGCCTGTGAGGGCAAGACGATCACCGCCGGCCAGGCGACCTTCCGGCAGTCCAACCTGACCCGAGGCAAGCAGCTCACCATCGTCGCCGGCATCAAGGCCGGTGTGGTCAGCAACGACACCCCGATCGTGGTCGACCCGCCGGGGTTCCTGGAACGCTCCGGCCTGACCGTCCCCGGCCTCGCCGGCTCCGGCGCGGTTACGCTCGCCGCCATCGTCGCCGCCTTCCTCTACAGCAAGAACGGCAACAGGGACCTCCGCTTCGCCGGGATGCCGCCGGGCACCTTCCCGCCGAGCGGCGTAGTGGGTGTGCCGGTCAAGGACGACCTGGACGAGAGCCAGCTCCCGGTCGCGTTCTCGCCACCCCGGATCCCGGTCGCCGAAGGCGGGCTGCTGATCGATGCGAAGGCGAACACCACCGAGACCGCGGCCACCCTCATCGACCTGGCCGTGCGCCGCGGCATCCGGATCGACAACACCGGCAACGAACAGAAGGCCGTGCTGCTGAATCCGGCGGTAGCGACGGTTCCCCACGAGCAGCGGCTGGTTCAGGGCTTGTTCCCGACGCTGCAGCCGGGGTCCGAGATCGTCCTGGAACGACGACCGACCGGCGACACCTCGATGCGGCAGGCGCACGACGCGATGGTCAATCAACTCCGTGAGCAGATCCGGCAGCGCGAATGGTACGTCCGCCTGCCGCGCGCCGGCGGCGGTTCGAGCTTCGCCAGCGGCGCGAAGATCGCCTGTATCGGCATGATCGCCATCTGGGCGTTCGGCGCCGGGATCGCCGGCACCGTGATCGGTGCCGCCACCGGTGGTTTCGGGCGCGCCGTCAGCATCCTCGTCCCGGTGGCCGCGGTGCTGATCGCGATCGGCGTCTGGTTCGGCATTCGGGGCCGAGGGCAACGGAACGCCGCGGGCCGCGCGGTGACGGACCAGCTGATCGGCTTCCGGACCTATCTGGCGACGGCCGAGGCCGATCAACTCCGGTTCGAGGAGGGCGAGGACATCTTCAGCAAGTACTTGCCCTGGGCCATCGCTTTCGGCCTGGCGGACCGCTGGCAGCGCGTCTGTGCCCAACTGGTCGCGGCCGGCCGGATCCCGCCGGACCCCTACTGGTACACGGGTCCGTCCTACTACAGCTCAGGATTCGCCGCGGGCAACATCAGCCAGACCGTGGCCAACACCTTCGACCCGCCCCCTGCTCCGGCAGGAAGTGGCGGTGGTGGCGGCAGCTCGTCCGGCTTCAGCGGCGGCTCGTCCGGCGGCGGTGGAGGCGGCGGAGGCGGCGGCTCCTGGTAGTCGCAAGCTGACACTGCGACGTGGTGCCTGCAAGCCGGTACTGCGAGGCGGGCTGGTACTCAGTCCGCCGGCACCTGCTGAGCAGGTGACTCCTGGCCGGGGCCGCCGCGCGCATGGCGGCGGCCCGGAGCACGTTGGTGGGACGCCTTCAGAACAAGGCGTTCAGACCAGCACTCAGGTCAGACCTTGCCGCCGGCCGCGGTCGGCGCCGTCGGGTCACTGCCCTGGTCGCCGACCACCTCGCGAGCGAGGAAGTCCTCCAGGTGGAACAGGTTGTCACCGGCCCGCTTCGCAACGTTGACCAGCGTCGTCATCGCGGAGACTTCCTCGACCTGCTCCTTGAGGAACCACTGCATGAACTGCTCGCCGACGTAGTCGCCGTCGTCCCGCGCGGTCCGGGCCAGTGTCTCGATCTGCTTGGTGACGGTGATCTCCTGCTGCAGCGCGAGCTCCAGCGGCTCCAGCGCGGTCTTGAAGTCGTTCACGACCTCGCCGACGCCGGGGATCTGCGGCCGGATGTCCATGTCCAGCAGGTACTGCACCATCATCATCGCGTGGTTGCGCTCTTCCAGCGACTGCTTGTAGAAGTGCGACGCCAGCCGCGGCAGGTCCTGATCGTCGAACCAGACGGCTACTGCCGTGTACTGGTGCGACGCCGTGAACTCGTTGCGAATCTGGTCTTGAAGAAGTTTCTGGTACGTGCTCATGCTGGCCAATGTAGTCCGCCGCGGATGATTTCTCACCGTTGGCGAGGCTGGCCTAACAGCGTGTCAGAACACCCTATGAACCGGCCTGTCAGACCTGTCCGCGGACATGCGCCCGGATAGCGGGCAGGTTGCCCAGCGGGGCGAAGTACCCGCTGATCCCGTGGTCGAAAGTGATCGCCGCGATGCCCTGCTGCAGCCAGACCGGCGCCTGCGCGACCGCGTCGTCCGGGGCCAGTGCGAGCACCAGAACTTCCGCGTCGGCCGGAATCAACCCGTTCTCGATCGCGAACCCTCGGGCCCGCTGCGCGGAGGTGAACGCCATCAGGAACGGCTGGTCCTGGTGCACCCCGACGAACGGTTGCGGGTTGTCGGGTTCGCCGCGCTGCACGAACCACCAGCGCTCCAACGCGAAGGTTGCCCCCCACAACTTTTCCTGGTTCGCCGTACTGGGGTCGGCCGCCACGGCTGCCGACAGGGCGTCGGTGGCAGCGGGTTCGATCGTTTCCGTCATGGCTCCACCGTACGAGATCAGCGGTTCCCGAGCCGGACAATTTCCTGGTCGTCGCCGGGCAGTGTGAGAGTTACCTCGTTGCCGTCGACGGCGACCTCGATGCCCTCGGCAAGTGCCTCCGGGCGGATCGCGTCACGGGTCAGCAACACGGCGTGAACAAGCACCGACGGCTCGCCGGTGTGGGACACGGTCAGGTACGGCGTGGCCGAGTGCGGCCCGAACGGGTTCGCCCCGAGATCGCGGTGCAGCCCGGCCTCGTCGTACCCGTGCAGGTTGACCACGGCCGACATCAGCCCGTCCGAATTGCGTGCCGACGCCCACGCCGGCCCTTCACCAACTGTTGCCGTTGGCAATGAGTCGCCGGCGACCGCATACCCGCCGGTACGGACCAGTACCCCGGCCGGCCCGTGCACCAGTGAGCACCGGATCTCCCACCCGGCGTGCACCACGGAGGCGGTCTCGATCGGCCACGGCCCGTCACCGCCGACCCACGCGTTGTGCCAGGAGGCCGCGGACCGTGAGCCGACTCCCAGCCTGCGAATCCGTCCGCGGTTGCTCGGCTTGCCATGCTGATCGACGAGTGAGGTCAGGTTGTCGACCCGCTGTAGCGAGGCCGCATCGGAAATTTCGGGCCCGGCGTGGTTGGCATAGGCCAGCCGGTCGTAGTGCGGGTCGGCAGCCGGCTCAACGCCCTCTGGCTCGGCCGGGGGAGCGTGGTCGGCTCCGTGGTTGATCAGCTTGACCACCTGGTCGTGCCTGCTCGCGTGGACCAGCCACCCGGGCGCGGGCATCGCGCGGACCTGGTCAGCCTCATCCAGCGGCACTGAGTCCTCCGGGTCCGACCAGACCGGGTGCTCCGGCGGCAGCAGCAGCCCGATGAAGCCCTTCGACGCCCAGTACGGCGAACCGGGCCCGGAGTACGCCTGTGTGGTCGGGAGGAACGTGTCGTACCACCCCAGCGTCAGCAGCCCCCGCTCATCCGGTACGCCGTGCTGCACGAAGTGACGCGCGATTCCGGAGCACAGGCGTCGCGTGGCACCGGGCGTGATCGGGGAAGCGTCGAGGAGCTGCCCCATCCAGTACGGCGTCGCCGCGGCCATCCGGTACGTCAACGACCTGCCCTGGTAGACGGGCGCGCCGTCGTTGCCCACCAAGTGGATCGCATCTTCCAGGAACAGGCTCAGCCGATCCCGGTACACCTTCAACCGATCCTCGTACTGCGCGCCCGGGGTGGCCGCCGCCATCCGGGTCCAGATCCCAGGGTAGAGGTGCATCGCCCAGCCGATGTAGTTGTCGAAGTTCTGCCCGTCGCCGTCGGAGTACCAGCCGTCGCCGACGTACCAGTCCTCGATCCGGTCCAGTCCGCCGTCGATGTCCTCCTGGGAGTACGGCGCGCCGACCGAGGCGAGGAACTGCTCGCTGACCACCTGGAACAACCGCCAGTTGTTGTCGTGGGTGGTCGAGCCGATGAACCCACCGAGCCACTCCGCGACATGCTCCTGCGCGCGGGTGTCGAGCCGGTCCCAGATCCATTCGCGGGATTCGTGCAGCGCGACGGCGATCGCGGCCGCCTCGACCATCTGCTGGGAGCGGGGAGTCAGGCGCAGCCACGCCTCGGGGTGATCCGGGTCGGCACCGTTGGTGACGCCGCGCACGTACCGCTCGATCAGTTTGTCGCAGCCCTCGCCGCGTACGCCGGCGATCCGGAAGGCGGCGAGCATGAACGATCGGGCGAACCCCTCCAACTCGTCGGACGCAGTACCGGAGCGGCTGGGTCGGCCGGGCAGGACGACGCGTGCGTTGCCGGGGGAGAAGTACGGGACGAGTGAGTCGAGCAGGTGGTCGGCCAGCGCCTCCCAGTGGGCGCGCACCCAGCCGGTCTGGCGGGACAGCACCCGGTCGGTGTCCGGCAGCACGAGGCGTGTCATGCGATTCTCCCGAGTTCGGCAGCACTGATTGTGTGTTGTAGAGGAGCGCCGGCGGCAAAACGTTCCATCTCACTGACGGCGAGTTCTCCGAGCCGTGCGACCTCGTTGCCGACGGCACCCGCTACGTGCGGCGTCAGGAACACGTTCGGCAGGTCGAGCAGCGGCGAGTCCGCGGGCAACGGCTCGGGATCGGTCACGTCCAGGACCGCGTCGAGCCGTCCCGAGCGGCACTCCTGCTCCAGCGCGGCGGCGTCGACGATGCGTCCCCGAGCCGTGTTGATCAGCACGGAGCCGTCCTTCAGCAGACCGAGCAAGCGGGCGTCGATCAGCCCGACCGTCTCCGGCAACAGCGGAGCATGCACGCTCAGGACGTCGCTGCGACTGAACAGCTCGTCCAGCTCCACGAGTTCGGCGCCAAGCTCGGCAGCCTCGGCCGCGGTCAGATACGGATCGCTGATCAGTACTTCGAGGTCGAACGCGCGAAGCCGCTCCGCCACCAGCCGCCCGATCCGGGAGGCGCCCAGGAGTCCCACGGTGTTCCCGTAATTGCCCGGCACGGTGCTGTGATCCGGCTTCTGCCGATTGCCCTTGTACTCCGCGCCGAGGCGGAATGCGCGCTTCCCGCTGAGCACGATCGTGGCAGCCGTGAACTCGGCCACCGGCAGCGCGTTGGCCACCACCGCGGAGGAGACCTGGATACCGCGCTCGAAGGCGGCCGGATCGACGAAGTGCTTCACCGAGCCGGCCGAGTGGATGATCGCCTTGAGCTTCGGTGCCGCGTCGAGGACCTCCGGCGTGATCGCGGGGCATCCCCACCCGGTGAGCAGTACGTCGACGTCGCCGAGAGCAGCCAGAACCGCCGGGTCCGCCAGGAACGGACCGCCAGGGCCGACCGGCAAGACGTTCGCCACCCGCTCGAGGCGCTCCCGGACCGCGGAGACGAGCACGCGGACCCGGCTCGGCTCGTTCATCGCCAGCATGACCGTCGGCCGGCCGGTGACGGCCTCGGTGACGGCCTCGGTGGGCGATGGAGCGGCGGCAGACTGGGCGGGGGAGGCGGTCGGTTCCGATTCGGTGCGCACAGGAGCACGCTAGCAAGCGCTTTCCCGAAATGCTCGTCCTAGGGCATGTCCAGGCGCCTTCGAGCACCTCGGAGCACGCGGCAACCAGCGGCGCGGCGTACCGGGCGTGACAACAGGTGAGAAAGATTCGGGCAGCCGGAATTCCTGCCCGGAGCGGCGACGTTGTTGAAGGGGAAGGCAGGATAGAGGGGCCGACCCGCCCTGAAGGCCACGAGAAGGAGACGACGATGCTGCGACCGGACGACCTCTACGAGATCGTCGACGAGTCGGTGGCCACCGGCCCGGCGGCTGCGCCGAAGGTGCTGGTGCATTCGCTCGACGGGTTCATGGACGCCGGCCAGGCCGGCCGGGTGACCGCTGACCACCTGCTCGAGGTGCTGGACAGCCGGCTGCTCGCGCGGTTCGACGTCGACCTCCTGCACGACTACCGGGCCCGCCGTCCCGAGGTGACGTTCGCCGAGGACCGGTTCATCGACTACAGCCCGCCGACGCTGTCCCTGCACCTGCTGAAGGACGACGCGGGCGTGGAGTTCCTGTTGCTGGAGGGCGTCGAGCCCGACAACCACTGGAACCGTTTCGCCGGTGCTGTCCGCCAACTGATCGACCTGTACAACGTGACGCTGACAGTGGGCGTGCACGGCATCCCGATGGGCGTGCCGCACACCCGCCCGCTCGGCCTGACCGCGCACGCGACGCGCCCCGAACTGGTGAACCGCTCGAACATCTGGGAGGGCGAGATGCGCCTCCCGGCGAGCGCCGCGACCATGCTCCAGGTGCGCCTGGGCGAGGCCGGCAAGGACGCGATGGGCTTCGCGGTCCACGTGCCGCACTACCTCGCGGAGAACCGCTTCCCGGGCGCAGCGCTGGCTTTGGTCCACGCCGTCTCGGCGGCGACCGGCCTGCTGCTCCCGAGCAAGGCGCTGCTCGACGAGGCGGCCGTGACCGGCCGGATGGTCGACGAGCAGGTCGAGGCATCCGAGGATGCCGCCTCCGTGGTCAACGCGCTGGAGACCCAGTACGACGCTGCCGCCGGCTCACTCAGCCGTGGCAGCCTGCTCGCCGGCTCGACCCCGTCCGCCGACGAGCTCGGCGCCGAGGTCGAGCAGTTCCTCGCCGAACTGAACCGCGAAGAGGACAACTAGCCCGAAGCCACCAGTGGTGGGCTCGGACACCGGGCGGTGAGTGTGAACAAGGTGTGCGGTGTTCACAGTGACCACAAGGTGTCCGAGGTCGCCACAACCGGACGGCCGCGTTAGGCGGAGAGGCTGGCGCGCTGGTCGGTGCTGCGGGTGAGCGCGTTGTCGAGGGAGATGCGGCCGGCACCGACCGCGGCGAGCGTCAGCGAGAACAGACCGAGGGCGACCACCAGTTCCCAGCCGCCGGTTGCCACGAAGACGCCGTTGGACATGTGGACGAAGAGGAATGCTCCGGCCATGTTCACCGCCAGCAGCACGCCGGCGACAGTGGTCAGCATGCCCACGATCAAGGCTGCTCCACCGACCAGCTCGATGGCCGCCGCGAAGTACGCGGACAGCGTCGGCGCGGGGATGCCCATCTGGTCGAAACCCGTCGCCGTCTTGTCGAGACCGTTGGTGCTGAACTTCTGCCAGCCGTGGGCGATGAAGATCACGCCGAGGCCGACGCGCGCGACCAGCAGAACCAGGTCACGGGCGGCGTGGACGGGCCGGTTCAGCGTGCGGAGGGAACTCAAGACTGCTCCTGTCGTTCGGGGATGTGATGATTGAACGTTCATCAATGTACCCAAAGCGACCGAAAGCTCACCGAAAACTGTGTTTTTGGCCTCGCCTTCGGCTCGGCGGGTCATGGGGCTAACCTCCCGGTCTTCCCTCGTCGCTCCAGTCGCTTCGCTCCCTCCGCTCCTCAGTCCAGACCGGGAGGCCCCATGACCGGGCGCCCTCACCTCATCGGTCAAGGCTGGGAGGCCCGTGCTCGCAGTGCGGGCAGAAACTGACAGGATGAGGTATGCCTGAGTCGCTGGAGGATCTGGTCGAGCTGCTCGACCTGGAGAAGCTGGACAACGACCTGTTCCGCGGTCAGCAGCCGCAGACATCCGCTCAGCGGGTGTTCGGCGGACAGGTGCTCGGCCAGGCGCTGGCGGCGGCGAGCCGCACGGTCGGCCCGGATCGCGTGGTGCACTCGCTGCACGGGTATTTCCTGCGTCCGGGCGACACCTCGGTGCCGATCGAGTACCAGCCGGAGCTGATCCGCGACGGGCGTTCGTTCAGCAGCCGCCGGGTGGTCGCCACCCAGCGCGGCAAGACGATTTTCTACATGTCCGCGTCGTTCCAGGTGCCCGAGCGCGGGCTGGACCACGCCGACCCGATGCCGGACGACCTGGTGCCGCCCGACGAGGCGCCGACCCTCGCGTCCGTCTTCGAGGCGGCCAGCGGGCGGAAGGCCGAGGACTGGAACAAGGAGTGGGCGGCGCTCGACGTCCGGCTGGCCGGGCTGACCGGACGGCAGTTCTGGATCAGGGCCGCGGGCAAGCTTGACGACGATGCCGCCTTGCACGCTTGCGTTCTGGCCTATGCGAGTGACCTGACGTTGCTAGGGGCAAGCTTGTTGCCGCACGGCATCATCATCGGCGACCGGCGGATCCAGCCGGCCTCGATCGACCACGCGCTGTGGTTCCACCGGCCGTTCCGGGCGGACGAGTGGCTGCTGTACGACCAGGCGTCGCCGTCGGCTTCGGGGGCGCGCGGGTTCGCCACCGGGCGGCTGTTCAGCCAGGACGGGAAGCTGGTCGCATCGGTCGCGCAGGAAGGCCTGATCCGGCCGATCGGGCTGGATCTGAACGACGAGTGAGCTCGATCCGTCTGCTACATTGGCGACCATGATGCAGCGCGCAGTGGTGACGACGACGCCGAGGTTTGTCCCGGCGCGCTGACAGCTGACTGTCGAAAACCAAAGCCCCGGGGCGAGTGCCCGGGGCTTTGCCATGTGGACACTCGCCTCTGTCACTGAGGAGTCCACCATGTACGACCACCGCAAGCTCGGCCGCGAACTCGGCCTGTTCGACTCCGACCCGCTGATCGGTGCGGGTCTGCCGTACTGGCTGCCGGCCGGTGCCGCGATCCGCCAGTCCCTCGAGCGCTACATCGTCGACGTCGAGCGAAGAGCCGGCTACCAGCAGGTCTATTCGCCGGTGCTCGGCAAGCGCGAGCTGTACGAGATCTCCGGCCACTGGTCGAAGTACAGCGAGGACATGTACCCGCCGATGGACATCGGTGGAGAGGAAGTCATGTTGCGGCCGAGTCTGTGCCCACACCACGCGTTGATGTTCCGCTCACGGGCTCACAGCTACCGCGAACTGCCACTGCGCATGTCGGAGCTCGGCGGGCAGTACCGGTCGGAGCTGTCCGGAGTACTGGGCGGCCTGACCAGAGTTCGCGCGATGCAGCTGAACGACGGGCACATCTTCTGCATGCTGGAGCAGGTCGCGTACGAAGCGTTGGCCGCGCTCGAACTGATCAAGCAGGCGCACCGCGACATGGGCATCAGCGCGTCGAGCTACATGCTCTCGTTGCCCGCCGAGGACGCGCGGCTCGGCGAACCGTCGAGCAAGTACGTCGGCGACGCGGAGAGCTGGGCAATCGCTGCCGACCTGCTGAGGGACGTGCTGGAGAAGGCCGGAGTCGCGTACTCCGAGGAGCCTGGCGAGGCAGCCTTCTATGGTCCCAAGATCGACATCCAGATCGAGGACTCGGCGGGCCGGGAGTCGACCCTTTCCACCATCCAGGTCGACTTCCACCAGCCGGCCGCGTTCGGGCTCGAGTACATCGGTGCCGACGGCAACAAGCACCGCCCGGTGATGATCCACCGCGCCATCGTGGGCAGCATCGAGCGCGCCGTCGCCCATCTGATCGAGGTGCACGGCGGAGCCTTCCCCGCCTGGCTGGCCCCGGTGCAACTCGTCGTACTGCCGATCTCGGACGACCAGGAGAAGCTGTCCGGCGAGGTAGCGCGGCGAGCTCGCGACCGTGGGCTGCGGGTCGAGATCGCACATGCCGACGAGGGCACCTTGGGCGCGCGCATCCGCGAGAACCGGCTGGCGCCGTACCAGGCCGTCATCGGCCCCCGCGAAGCCGAAGCCGGCGCCCTCGCCCTCCGCCTCCGCAACGCCAACCAGTTGCCCCCAGCCCCCATCGCCGAAGCCCTCGACGGACTCGCCGCCGCCTGCAACCCGCTGATCCGCGACTGACTCAGCGGGGTTGGAGTTGGCCGATCAGGTGGGTCAGGGATCGGTCCTCGTTGTAGAGGGCGAAGTCGGTGGGGCCGCCGTCAGCGGTACGCCGGTGGGCGAAGGTGACTCGGGAGGGGAGGAGGAGGGGTTTGCGGAAGTCGACGCGGACTGTGTAGGCGTCGGGGAGGCCGCCGGCTCGTTGGATGGAGGCGAGAGCGGCGGCCTTGGCCCACATGCCATGTGCGATCTGGCGCGGGAAACCGAAAGCCTGTGCCGAGAGCTTGAACAGGTGGATCGGGTTGCGGTCACCCGACGCAGCGGCGTACCGGCGGCCGAGGTTGGCGCGCAGGTCCCAGGCGGCGGTCGGCTCGAGCTCCGGGTCGGGGAGGAGGTCGGCGTGTGCCGACGGGGTGCCCGCGGAGCGGCTCAGCAGCGTGGTCGAGTCGGTCCAGACGACCTCGTCGTCCACGCTGACCTTGCTGAGGATGTCGAAGACGGTGCCCTTCGGGTGCGGCCGCTCCGGGCTGCTGTGCACGCTGATCGCGAACTCGGCGTGCATCGGCAGCGGCTTCAACTGGGTGATCGTGTTCGACAGGTGCACGATGCCCATCGGCTTGTACGGGAACGACGGATCCGACATGAGATCCAGATGCAACGGAAACGCGAGCACGTGCGGATACGTGACCGGCAACGCCGGCCCGGCGCTGAACCCGGTCACTTCCCGGTACGCCGTGAGGTGGTCCTGGTCGACCGCGGCGCGCGGCAACTCCAGGGTCAGCCCGTCGACGTTCGGCTCGTACTCCGCTTTGCGCAGCGTCGCCTTGACCGTCCGTGCGTACAGCGCGCCGAAGCCCGGCGAATCGTCGTACCGGCGGGTCGGCATCTCAGGCTCCGAGCATGCTCTGGCCGCAGACGCGGACCACGTTGCCGGTGACGCCCGCCGAGGCCGGGTCGGCGAACCAGGCGATCGTCTCCGCGACGTCGATCGGCTGACCACCCTGCTGCAGCGAGTTGATCCGGCGACCCACCTCGCGGATCGCGAACGGCACCTTCGCGGTCATCTCGGTCTCGATGAACCCGGGTGCGACCGCGTTGATCCGGATCTGCCGCTCGGCCAGCCGCGGCGCGAGGGCCTCGACCAGGCCGATCACACCGGCCTTGGAGGTGGCGTAGTTCGTCTGGCCGTTGTTGCCCGCGATCCCGGCGATCGAGGCGACGCCGATCACCGAACCGCCGTCGTTCAGCCCGCCGGACTCCAGCAGGTGCGCGGTGATCCGCTCCGGCGCCCGGAGGTTCACGTCGAGAACGGCGTCCCAGGCGTCGGTCCGCATGTTCGCGAGACGCTTGTCGCGCGTGATGCCCGCGTTGTGGACGACGATGTCGAGCCCGCCGAGCTCAGCGCCGGCCGCTGCGATCCGTTGTGGCGCGTCGATCGCGGTCACGTCGAGCAGCAGCTCACTGCCGCCGATCTTGGTCATCACCTTGCGCAGGTCGTTGGCGTTCTGCGGTACGTCGACACCCAGCACGGTGGCGCCGTCGCGCGCCAGGGTCTGCGCGATCGCGGCGCCGATGCCACGCGCCGCACCGGTGACGAGCGCGACCTTGCCGGTCAGGGGAGCGGTCGGGTCGTTGCCGACCAAGGGGCCGGTCCCGACGCGGACGACCTGGCCGTCGACGTACGCGGACTTGGGGGAGAGGAAGAAGCGCAGGGTCGAGTCGAGTTGCTCGTGCGCGTCCGGGGCGACGTACACGAGGTTGACCGTCGCGCCTCGCTTGACCTCCTTGGCCAGCGACCTGGTGAAGCCCTCCAGGGCTCGCTGCGCGATCTGCTGCTCGGGCGACGCGGACAGCTCCGGAGTACGGCCGACGACGATCACGCGTCCCGCCGTACCGAGCTGGCGAATGAGCGGTGAGAAGAAGCGCTGCAACGAGGTGAGCTCTGCCGTCGACGCCGCACCGGTCGCGTCGAAGACGAGTGCCTTCGGGCGCAGAGTGCTGGACGCGACGCCTTCGGCCGCAGTACTGAAGGAGGCTCCGACGTCGCGCAACAAGGCCTGGATCGCCTTGCCGGCATCGGTTTCGCCGATCGCGCCGAAAACCACCTGGCCGTCGATCACCGGCGAGCCTTCGGTCCAGCGCGGCAACGGGGTCGGGTCAGGGAGCCCGAGGTTCTTCACCAGCGTGCGGCCCAGCGGCGTACGGGTGAAGGTCTGGTAGCGATCCGTCATCTTCGGTCTGCTCCTACTTCTCGAGGATGGCGACGACGCCTTGGCCACCGGCGGCGCAGATCGAGATCAGGCCGCGGCCACCGCCGTTCTCGTCCAGCTGCTTGGCCAGTGCGGCGACGATCCGGCCGCCGGTCGCGGCGAACGGGTGACCCGCCGCCAGCGAGCTGCCGTTGACGTTGAGCTTGTCGCGGTCGATCTCGCCCAGCGGCGCGTCCAGGCCGAGCCGTTCCTTGCAGAAGATCGGGTCCTCCCAAGCTTTCAGCGTGGACAGGACCTGCGAGGCGAAGGCCTCGTGGATCTCGTAGTAGTCAAAGTCCTGCAGGGTGAGGCCGGCTCGCTGGAGCATCCGCGGTACGGCGTACGCGGGGGCCATCAGCAGCCCTTCCGCGCCCTTCACGTAGTCGACGGCCGCGGTCTGCGAATGGGTCAGGTAGGCGAGGGGACGCAGCCCGTGCTCGGCGGCCCATTCGTCTGTCGACAGCAGGACCGTGGAGGCGCCATCGGTCAGGGGAGTGGAGTTGCCGGCGGTCATCGTCGCCGTCTCGCCCTTGCCGAACACCGGCTTGAGCTTCGCGAGCTTCTCGACGGTCGTGTCGGGGCGGAGGTTCTGGTCCTTCTCCAGGCCGAGGTACGGCGTGATGAGGTCCTGCTGGAAGCCGCGGTCGTACGCCTTGGCGAGGTTGACGTGCGAGCGGTAGGCCAGCTCGTCCTGCGCCTCGCGGGTGATGCCCCACTCGAGCGCGGTCAGGGCGGCGTGCTCGCCCATCGACTTGCGCGTCCTGGGCTCCGCGTTGCGGGGGATCTCGGGTACTACGTCCTTCGGGCGGACCCTAGCGAGTGTTTTGAGGCGGTCTTGGAAGGACTTGGCTCGGTTGAGGTCGAGCAGGACATTGCGGAGGGCGTTGTTGACCGCGATGGGGGCGTCACTCGCGGTGTCGACGCCACCGGCGATACCGGCGTCGATCTGGCCGAGCGCGATCTTGTTGCCGACCAGGATCGCCGCCTCCAGACCGGTGCCACAGGCCTGCTGGAGGTCGTACGCCGGGGTGGTGGGCGCGAGCTTCGAGCCGAGGACGACCTCGCGGACCATGTTCCAGTCGCGGGCGTGCTTGAGGACCGCGCCGGCGACCACCTCGCCGACCTCCTGGCCGCCGAGGCCCGTGCGGTCGACGAGACCGTTGAGGGCGGCGGTGAGCATGTCGGAGTTCGAGGCGTGCCGGTAGGTCTTGTCCTGCCGGGCGAAGGGGATGCGATTGCCGGCGACGACTGCCACCTTGCGGATCTCGGTCACTGGTTGTCTCCTGCGGTGCGTGAGGGTGAGCGCCGGGCGGTGGCCTTGCCATTCGTGGTCCTACCGGTGCTGCTAGTACTCGTCTTGCTGGCCTTGGCGGGCGTAGTACTGGTGAGTGCTTTGCGGCCGACCGCGGTGGCCAGCGTGGCGGTGATGGCGGTCGCCCGCACGGTGCCGATGTCGGCCTGGTGCACCACCGGGTGGCCGGGGCGATCGCCTTGGTGTGGCGTGTCGCGCGAGACGATGAGCCCCATCCGCGCCATGTGCATCGCGCCGAGCGTCTGGGTGTAGAGGTGGTTGGCGAGGTAGTCGGTGTCGACCTCGTCGAAGACACCGGTCCGCTGGCCGGCCTTCAGGATCGCCGAGATCCGGTCGAGCGCACTGGCCATCGCGGCACCGAGCTTCACCATCACCGGTTCGGTGATCTCGCCGAACAGTTCCTCACCGGTACGCCGCAGCAGGCTCATCGCACAGTCGGCGAACGCCGGATACTCCAGGCAGAAGTCGACGAACACCTCGCTGAGAGCGCGCAGTCTGTTCATCGGCGCCTTGCGCGGCCCGTCGACCTGCTGCAGGCGCTCGTCGAGCTCGCCGAGATAGTCGACCAGGGTGAGCGCGAACAGCTCTTCCTTGCCCGCGAAGTGCCGGTAGATCAGCGCCTTGTTGATCCCGACCCGCTTGGCGATGTCGTCGATCTGCGCGTCGATCGCGCCGCGCTCGTCGAACAGCTCACGAGTCGCCCGGATGATGTCCCGCTCCCGGTCGCGACGACGCTCCGCCGTGGTCCGGCGGCGTCCGATCGCGAGCAGCGCGGAGCTCATGGACCGATCTTAGCCATAGCGGTACCCCTGAGTGCAAACGATAGTTACACTCGTGGGTAACATCATCGTCGTACGGCCGTTTGTCACCGTTGGCTTGTCACCCGTTGTCGGAGGAATCGCAGATCATGACCGAGTCTCCCGCAGTACCGGCTTCCCTTGGATCGGCTCCCGTTGTCTCCGCCGATGTGATGGCGCTGGCCGGCGAACTCGCCGCCGAGCGCTCCAAGCCGGGCTGGAGCACCTTCTCGCTCGGCCTGAACGAGGACCAGCTGGAGCTCCAGAAGTGGGCCCACGACTTCGCCGAGACGGTGATCCGGCCGGCCGCATCCGAGTGGGACGAACGCGAGACGACGCCGTGGCCGGTGATCCAGGAAGCCGCGAAGATCGGCCTGTACGGGCTGGACGCGAGCATCAATCTCTTCATCGACCCGTCCGGCCTGCTGATGCCGGTGGTCCAGGAGGAACTGTTCTGGGGTGACGCCGGCATCGGCATGTCCCTGGTCGGCACCGGCCTGGCCAGCTCCGCGATCTTCTCCAACGGCACCCCCGAGCAGTGGAGCGAGTGGCTGCCCCGCTGCTACGGCACCCCGGACGACGTGGTGGTCGCCGCCTTCTGCTCCTCCGAGCCGGGCGCCGGCTCCGACGTCTCCGCGATCCGCACCCGGGCGACGTACGACGAAAAGACCGACGAGTGGGTCATCAACGGCCAGAAGGCCTGGGCCACCAACGGCGGCATCGCCGACATCCACGTGGTGGTCGCCACGGTCGACCCGTCCCTGGGTACGAAGGGCCAGGCGGCTTTCGTAGTACCGCGCAGTGAAGTGAAGGGCCTGGAGCAGGGCACCAAACTCCGCAAACACGGCCTCCGCGCTTCCCACACGGCCGACGTCTTCTTCGACAACGTCCGCATCCCCGCCGCGAATGTCCTTGGCGGCAAGGAGAAACTCGACGCCCGTCTCGCCAAGGCCCGCGAACCGCAGCCCGGCGACCGAGCCCGCAACGCCTCCATGGCCACCTTCGAGATGACCCGCCACATCGTCGGCGCCCAGGCCATCGGCATCGCCCGCGCGGCGTACGAGTTCGCCCTCGAATACGCCAAGGGCCGCGAACAGTTCGGCCGCCCGATCATCGACAACCAGGGCATCGCCTTCAAACTCGCCGACATGGCCATGGAAATCGACGCCGCCCGCCTCCTGGTCTGGCGCGCCGCCAACATGTCCGCAGCCCTGATGCGCGGCGAAACCCCCAACTACCGCACCGGCGAAGGCTCCATGGCCAAACTCAAGGCCGGCGAGGTAGCAGTAAAGGTCACCGAAGAAGCCATCCAAATCCTCGGCGGTAACGGCTACACCCGCGAATACCCAGTAGAACGCATGCACCGAGACGCCAAAATCTACACAATCTTCGAAGGCACCTCAGAAATCCAACGCCTGGTCATCTCCCGCGCAATCTCGGGCATGCGAATCAGGTAAGAATTTCTTCCCACGCCAGAGCTACGCCCGCTCCTCCGTCGCGTGCTACGCACCGACCCCGCCCACCCCTACCTGCCTAGCGGGCTACCGCCCGCGCCTTGGGCGCTGCCGCGCCCATTCGACTACCCGTGGTCGGCGTGTTCCGCAACTCAACCGCGGTCACGCCGACCGTGTAGTTCACCCTGCCCGCGCTCCGCCCACTCCTAGGTCGCGGGCTACGCACTGGCGCTGTCCACCCGATCCTTCGCAGGGTTCATCTTGACGGCCTCGTCATCGACAGCGATCTCCAGCGCTCCACGCAAGACTAGGTAGCCAAGGTCCATGCGCATCGGCTGGCCACTCTCAGATCTGGCGCCGACGAACTGTGGCACCGCTACAAGTAGTTGTAGGCCCGGTCCAGCCATGGCCGCCAACCACCCTGCGGCCTCAGCACACCTACGCTGAACTCCACGCCTGCGCCGCCGCCGGCATCCACGCCTTCATGCCGCCTACCGCTGACCCGCCGAAATCCCAGCCCCGACCAATCTTGAGAGGGCCGTATGACCTGGTCCGAACGCATCGTGAAGAGTGATGGCGTCCGCATCTCCTGCCGCGACTGGGCAGGGCCCGGACGCCCCGTAGTCCTGCTGCACGGACTGGCTGGCCACGCGGGTGAATGGGACGCCATCGCCGGGCACCTGAGCACCCGGCACCGGGTCGTGGCAGTCGACCAGCGCGGCCACGGTGCCAGCGAACGCCTCCCCAACGACCTGTCCCGCGCCGCCTATGTCGCCGACATCGTCGCCGCACTCGACCAGCTTGACCTGCGGATGCCCGTCCTGATCGGCCAGTCGCTCGGCGGTCACGCTGCCATGCTCACCGCCGCCGCACACCCCGACCTCATCCACGCACTCGTCCTGATCGAAGCTGGACCCGGTGGCCCGAATCCCTCCGTGCAGGAGAAGATCGGCGGATGGCTCGACTCGTGGCCGAACCCCTTTCCATCGCGACAGGCCGCCGTCGACTTCCTCGGCGGCGGGGTAGTCGGCGAAGGCTGGGCAGCCGGGCTTGAGGAGCGTGACGGCGGCTGGTGGCCGCGTTTCGACCGCGACGTCATGGTTGCCTCGCTGGCCGACAACGCCCGGCGCTCCTTCTGGGACGAGTGGACGAAGATCGCATGCCCGACCCTGGTCGTCCTCGGCCAGGCCGGCATCATCGCCCCGCAGGAGATCGACGACATGCTCCGCCTGCGACCGGACACGACAGCCGTGAGCATTCCCGGCGCAGCGCACGACGTCCACCTCGAACGAACCGACGCGCTGCAACGGATACTGCAGGAATTCCTCCGCGACATACCCGAGGAACCCGCCCACAGGCGCGCCTGACCCGGAACGGACTCGGCGCCGGGCAGCAGGCCGAACTCGGCCACAGGAACGTGCGCATCAGGTAACGAGATCCCCGTCGCTAGCAGTGGTCTCGATGGGGTTCGGAGCTAGGCCGGGCGGATGTGGGTTTCGGTTAGGGGCTTTGGGGAGTTGGCGGCGGGACGTGATGGATAGTTTGGTGAAGACTTTTTCTGAGGTTCCGTTCTACGGTGTGGCGGCTTAGGAATAGTTGGGCTGCTATTTCGGGGCTGCTAGTTCGGCTATGTGGGCTTCTAGGGAGGTCAGGGTTTCGGGCGAGTGGGGTGTTCGTTTGGTGATGTTTTCGCCGGTGGCGGCTAGTTCGTGGTGTAGGCGGTCGGCGAAGGCGTGGGAGCCCACGGTGGCGAGGATGTTGTAGGCCGTTCTCAACTGTTCGCGGGCGTCTTGGCGGCGGCCTTCTCGGCGGAGCCATTCGCCGTAGAGGAGGTGGGCGCGGGCCAGTTCGATGCGGAGGCGGGTGCGGCTGAGATGGTCTATGGCTTCTCGATAGGAGGTCTCCGCCGCTGGGCCGGTTGTCAGTAGGGCGGTTGATCGGGCGAGTACGCCGAGTGCCCAGTCGGTGCCGGCTGCTTGCATTAAGCGGGTCAGGCGGGAGCTGGGTGAGGTCGACTTGCTCGCGGGCGATGCTCTCGTGCCGTGCGGTGAGGACGTCCCAGCACTCGAGGTCCCTGAGGTCGATCGCGGTGCGCGTCGTCGGGGCCGGACCGGCCGTGCACGCACTGCCCCGTCGGCCGGGGATTGCCATGCTCGCCGCCCCGGCCATCCGGCTCCGACGTGGGCTGCCCCGAGTACGCCGCCGGCGCCGGCCACTACGGCCACCGGGCGGGGAAGGGCGGCCAGGCCGTCGGCGGCAGGGGCTTCCCGGCGCTCGGTAACCGTCATCGCGCACCTCTCTGGACGGCATCGAAGGTCTGCTTTCACCAGCTGAGACCGTGCGCGGGCGTGGTCTGTGACACCACCGTGCGATGTCACACAGCAGCGCCGGCCGCTGTCTCTTGAGAGTCCGATCACTAAAAGTCAACGCCGGTTGATTTTTGCGGCGGGCGCTTCCTACCGTAGAAGTCAACAGCCATTGACTAAATCCAGAGGTCGTCATGACGCAGCTATCGACCGGCGCAGTACGGCGTTCCGAGCCCCCGCGGGCCACCCAGGAAGGGCTGCGCCGGTTCGTCGAGGGATTTGCCGAGGACCATCCGCCGTTGTCACTGGCTGCCGCGGATCTGACCCTCAACAACCCCGGCGAGGTGCGCCGCCGGTACGGCGCGGTGTTCGGCTACCTGACCCGGGTCGAGTTCGAGGTCGAGCGCAATGTCCTCGAACTGCGCGCCCTGATGCCGGACGCCACCGAGACGGACCGGTTCTTCTACCAGGAGGTCTGGTCGCCCCAGGAACTGCAGCACGGAGTTCTCCTCGACGCGGTGCAGCAGGGACTCGGACTGACGCCGGAACCGGTCGACGTGAGCAAGGTGAGCGCCAAGATCCGGCTGGTGGGAGTGCTTTCACACCTGCCCGGCATGCTCGGTGTCATTCGGCTGCTTTATTACCTGACCGGCGCCGCCACCGAGCGTTCGGCCGTCGTCGCGTACTCGCGTCTGGTCGACGGACTGCGCGCCATGGGCGAGCGCGCTGTCGCCGAGACGATCATCGCCCCGATCAAGCGGCAGGAGCCAGGCCACTTCGCCTTCTACCGGCTGTCGGCCCAGGCGCTGATGGCGGAGGAAGGACTCCAGGCCTGGCAGCTCCAGCTGGCACGAATCCTGCGCCGCCGGTCCTTCCGGCTTGTCGGGGCGAACAACCGCAAGCAGCAGGCCGACTTCGGTGACGTCGCCCGCACCCTCGGCCTGGACCGGGACCTGCTGGAGGTCGCGCGGCAGGTCAGTCTGGTGGAGCGTGAACTGCTGTGGGCTCAGCAGCGAGGCATGGACATCCCCGGCTACATCCTTGCGGCGCTTCGGGAAGCGATCGAGCTGAGCGTCGTACGCGAGGCCGGCGTTCAGTCTGCGACGGTGTCGAGAGTGCCCGACAAGTAACGCTGTAACGATGGCGCCACGTCGGCGACCAGGCCGTCGGGGCTGCGATCGACCACGTCGGGCAGGCGCAGAAGGTAGCGCGTCAGAGCGATCCCCAGTATGTGACTACTGACGAGACCGGCTCGGCGCGTGACCTCGGCATCGGGCGCGACAGTGGCAACCATGACGCGCACCTGTTGTTCGTAAACCTCTCTGAGCCGTGCCGCGGCCGTCTCGTGGGTCGCGGCGGACCGCAGCAGGATCGGCAACGCGGTCTGCTTCCCTTCGCCTTCCCACAACTCGAGGAAGTGGCGCAGCAGAACCTCACCGCGCCGGTCGGCGTCAACGATTCGGAGGTCGGGCAACTGCAGGTCGAGGTCGACGACCGTCGCGAACAACGTCTCCTTGCTGGTGAAGTACCGCAACACCATGGCCGGATCGATCCGCGCCTGAGTGGCGATCGCCCGGACACTCACCCGGTCATACGGACACAAGGCGAACTGCTCTCGCGCAGCCGCAAGAATCGCCGCCCGGGTCCGCTCGGACTTCTTCATCCCCCCACCGTAACAAGAAAGTCAACATCAGTTGACTTCTCTGCCGAATCGGCCGTGCGGGTGATGGTTGGGAGGGGTTGGCTGCGCTAGCTTCGAGGTGTGGTGGCGGTTGAGGGGTCGCGAGCGGGGTTCCGGGTGGGGCGGTTTGCGCCTCCGGTGGGGGATGCGCTGCTTGCGGTGGCGTTTGTGGTGTTTGTGGTTGTTGAGTCGGTGGCTAGTAGTACGGCGCGGTCTCCCGTGGTGCATGGGTTGATTGCTGTGCCGGCTATGGCTGCGTTGGCTTGGCGGCGGCGGTGGCCTATTGGGGTTGCTGCGGTGGTGATCGGTAGCAATCTGGCGATCAATCCGCAGGGGGAGTTCTCCACTTTGCTGGCGTTGGTGTTGGTGTCGTTCACGGTGGGGGCTGAGCTTGCGGCGCCGCGTAGTTATGTGGGGATCGCCGTGCTGGGAGTTCCGTTCCTCGCGGGGATGGTCATTGAAGGGCTTGAGCCGAGTGATGTGGCTGCGGCGATTGTGTTTCTGGGTGGGCCGTTCGCGGTGGGGGTCGGGCTTCGCCAGCGGTCGGCCCGGCTGGCTGAGGTGATCGCTCGGGCCGAACGGTTGGAGCGGGAGCAGCAGGCTCGGGCTGCGGCCGCGGTGGCGGAGGAGCGGGCCAGGATCGCTCGGGAGCTCCACGACATCGTGTCGCACTCGATCAGTGTTGTTGCGATCCAGACCCAGGCGGTACGCCGGCGCCTTGGGCCGGAGCAGCGCCGGGAGGCGGCTGACCTGGCTGCGGTCGAGACGACCGCGCGGCAGGCGTTGGCGGAGATGCGGCGGTTGTTCGGCGTACTGCGAAAGGACGGCGACTCGCCCTCACTGGCGCCCCAACCGGGACTCGGTGAACTCGATCGGCTGGTGGAGCAGGTCCGATCGGCGGGTCTGCAGGTTGAGGTGTGTGTCGAGGGCGAACGGGTCGACTTGCCACCCGGGATGGACCTCGCGGCGTACCGCATCGTGCAGGAGGGCCTGACCAACGCATTGAGGCACGCACAGGCGAGCAATGCCGGCGTACGGCTCGTTTACGGCGAAACCACACTGACTGTCACGGTCACCGACGACGGTCGGGGCGCCCAGGAGGTTGCCGGCGGCCACGGTCTGGTCGGAGTACGGGAACGGGTTGCCCTGTACGGCGGTTCGGTGGTGACCGGGCCTGGGCCGGACGGCGGCTTCCGGCTCGAGGCGACGCTGCCAATGCGGGAGCGGCTGTGATCAGCATCGTGGTGGCTGACGACCAGGGGATGGTGCGCGCCGGCTTCCGGTCGCTGCTCGAGGATGTGCCGGACCTGCGTGTGGTGGGCGAGGCATCGGACGGTGAGCAGGCGATGGAGGCGGTCCGGCGGCTCCGGCCTGATGTGACGCTGATGGACATCCGGATGCCGGTCCTGGACGGCATCGCGGCCACCCGCCGCCTGGTCGGCGAGGGTACGCCGTCGCGCATCCTCGTACTGACCACCTTCGATCTTGACGAGTACGTCTTCGAGGCGCTGCGGGCCGGGGCGTCCGGCTTCCTGCTCAAGGATGCGCCGGCCGAGGAACTGGTGGCCGCGATCCGGGTGGTGGCGTCCGGTGACGCACTGCTGGCGCCGGGAGTCACCCGGCGCGTGATCGACGCGTTCGTCCGGCTGCCGGCGCCGCGGCCCGCATCCTCCGATCCGTTGCTGTCTGCGCTGACACCCCGAGAGCGCGAGGTGCTGGCACTGCTGGGGCGCGGTCTGTCGAACGCCGGTATCGCCAGTCAGCTGTTCGTGTCCGACGCGACAGCGAAGACTCATGTCAGCAACGTGCTCGGCAAGTTGGGACTGCGCGACCGCGTGCACGCGGTGATCTACGCCTACGAACATGGCGTCGTCGTCGCGGGCGACCCGACGATCGACGGACCTCCGTCGCGCGGCTGAGACCAAGCTCGGTCGCGCGGCCGATGTGGCGGACCGGGGTTGAGCGCACGGTGGAGGTATCGCCAAGGAGGTTGATCCCATGCATTCCCAGTCCACCGATGCCGATTCCGCGACCTCGACGGTCGCCGCCAAGAGTTCCGCAGTACAAGCTTCTTCCACTCGCCGCCGGGGTGTCGCGTCCGGCCGGGCGGCCCGCCGCTGGTTCCTCGTCACGGCTCCCGTCCTCGCCGGTCTGTTCGTGACCATGGGAGCGCTCGGAGACCCGGCCGTCGGTCAGGACGGCCGGGTGCTCTACGAGGCGTACGCCGCCAATCCCGACCCGCTGCAGTTCAAGTCGGTCGGCTTCCACTTCGGGTATGCCTTCTGGATCGTGCCCGCGATCCTGCTCGCCGGCTATGTGCGGGATCGCGGTATCTGGATCGCCAACGTCGCCGCCTTCCTGGGTTGGCTCGGCATCTCGACGTTGCCCGGGTTGCTGATGATCGACCACTACGACTCGGCGATCGGCCAGGTCGCGGGAGTCGAGACCACGCTGCGGGTGCAGGAAGTGATGGAAACGATGTGGGGCGTACCGGTCATCGTGACGCCAGGGATCGTCGGCTTCGTGTTCGCACTGCCGCTAGCCGCCGTCGCCGCCTGGCGAGCTGGCCTGGTGAAGTGGTGGGCCCCGCTGGCGGTGATCTGCGGCTTCCTCGCCTTCACGCTGTCAGGCGTAGCACCGTGGGGGACAGCCATCACGACGGCGTTCTTCACCCTCTTCGCCTACAGCCTGTGGCGCGGCACCCGTCCTCTGCCACGCGCGTAGGGGCGGGTTAGTCCATGGCGGTTGCTTCGATTGCGACCAGTAGGTCGGGGCCGGCCAGGGCGGTCACGCCTAGGACGGTGGTGGCGAAGGGGTGCCGACGAAGCGGTCTTGTTATCGGGGGAAGTGCTGTAGTACGACGTTGACGTCGGTGGAGTAGAGGTTGATCCGTACTACGTTCATCAGGGTCATGTGGGCCTCGTTGAGGACAGTTTCGAATGTCGGCGGCACCTTGAGGCTCAGGCATCCAGGCCGCGCCTCGATGCCGTCTTGAGGTAGGCACCGCGCCTCTCGTCACTGCGGACGTTGATCGCGGTGATTGTCTATCCGCCGAATGAGGCCCAGACTGCGAACTGGGGGTGGAGAGCAATGAGTGCGCATATTGCTGGGCGGCGGGGGAAACGAGACGCGCCTGGGGGCAAGGTCGAGTCGGGGCGCCATAGTCTCTGGCCCGTCCGAGCTGCGGTGGTCGGTGCGATCGCAACCATGATGGCTACAATCGGCAGTTTGTACTTCTCTGGCCAGGCAGTTCGCCAGTCGACGGAACAAGCGCGCCAGGCTCAGGTCGCGCAAACTTCCGAGCGGTTCTCACGATCCGTCGAGCAACTCGGGTCTGACTCGATGGCCGTGCGAGTCGGCAGTGTGTACTCGTTTGCCCGGCTCATGCGCGACTCGCCGGACGACCAGGAAGCCATCGTCAGAATTCTGAGCGGTTTGGTGCGGGTTCAGACTGCGCAAGTCAGTCATCCGGCCAGACCGAAGCGTCAAGCGGCACCCGCTGACGTCCGCGCTGCGTTGGGGGTGCTGGCGGACCAGCCCGAACCTCGACCGGTCGGGGTCTTCGGCATCCTTCCGACGATGCTTCTTGACGGCGTCGACTTCTCGGGTTTCGAACTCGCGTACATGCCCCTACGTGATGCGCAGCTTCAAGGCGCCAACCTGTCGGGGGCGAATCTGCAGCGCGCAGCCTTGTCGAGTGTGACCTTCACTGGTGCCGATCTGAGCGGTGCCGATCTGCGCGAAGCTGGCCTGTCCGGAGCGTCACTTCGGGGTGCCAGCCTGAAAGGCGCAGACCTGAGTGGTGCCTCCCTTAGGGACGTGTACGCGAAAGAAGCCAATCTGACCGGAGCAAACTTGAGTGGCGCGATCTTGATCGACGGCGACCTGACGGGGGCAAACTTCACCGGCGCCGTGATGACACGCGCCCACCTGACTGGCGCGGACCTGACAGGTGCGGATTTGACCAGGGCCGTAGATATAGCTCATGCCGTCTGCTCGCCTCAGACGATCTGGCCCCAAAGCATCCCGCCGGCGCAGAGGCCGCTGTGCACGGCGACCGGCTGAGCGTTGAGCTGTCACGGCACTTTCAGTCTCTGATGGAGATGGATGGTTAGGTACTCGCGTTCATTCCTGACAGCGGAGCCGGACTCGATGTCTCAGCTTGGGAGACCTCATCCAGCGTCTTTGGGTCGATTCGAATGAGCCCGTCCGCCGTTCCGCAACGGTATGGCAGACTCCGCATCTGAATCTCTAGATAGGCAGGGACTGCGGTGGATACATCGCTCTTCGAGACCATCTTGAATAAGGCTGCCGCCGACACAAGAGCTCGCATCATCGGCGATCGGCGACTTGGACTTGAGCCGCACGAGGAGACACTCACACAAAACCTCGTATCCTTCATCTCGCGTTCAGTTCATGAGCTCGAGCTTCCGGTGGCGATGGTGGAAATCGATCGCAGGTCGGAGTCGAGGCTGTACGGCGCAGATATCGCGCTCTGGATCAGAGGAAGGTCCGGTGGGCTGATGGGTCTGCACCTTCAAGCGAAGCGCCAGTACTTGGACGACACCTACCACGGCATCGGCTATGTACCAGCCAACGGCGTAAAGCAGATCGATCGACTGATCGGCGGTGCCCAGGCAAGCGGGGCGGGAGCGGGATACGTCTTCTACAACGGCCTACGCGGCGATCAGCCCACCGGATCCGCATGCTGCATAGCTGATTATTCACCGACCCGTAACGGCATCACCGTCGCGACGGCAAGCGATGTCAAAGAGGCAGCTGGGGAGGAGGCAGTAACCCCGAGGCAGGAGGTCGAAGAATTTTGCACGCCGGTGGCGTGTCTTGCGCGATGCGTCAAGGCGACGAGTGGCGCCGAAGACGACGACGACCCGGCCATGGCCCTCGCTTCGTGGTGGGCCGTACGCGAGGGCTCCGCACCCGTTGATCTACTTGACGTGTCCGCGGCGCCTTCGTACCTGGAGATTCCGCTTCGGCAACTCGACATTCCTTTCGAAGTTGACGCGCTGAACCGAGAGCGCCCCGCGTGGGATGCAGACGAAAGGGTCTTGGGGCTCATGGAAAGCCCAACCTTTTCCCAAGTCACCTTGATCGACGCTCAAGGCGCGTAACTGGCGTCCCCCACCCCGCCCAGGAGTCTGCGGTTAGCTGTAGGCCTGGTGTTGGGCTTCGACGCGTTGCTGGTCTTCTGCGAGTACGACGCCGTCTACGGCGACCAGATCTAGCGAGTGTTCGTGGAGGAACGTGATGAACCACGGAAGTCCGTAGGCTTTGGCCACCGCTGTGTTGAGCTTCTGGAGCATTGTGCGTTTGGTGTCGGCGTCGACGCCTTCGGGGACGTGGGCAACGAAAGCAGGCCTGGCTGGTTCTGAGCCGAGGAGGCCGTTCTGGCTGACGCTGTCCAGTGGCCACTCGCGGAGGAAGATCCGGGTGTCGTCTGGGAACGGGTAGGCCTCGCGGATGGCTTCGTAAATCGCCTTGACGAGTTCTTCCTTGGTGTTGAGGTCGGCGCCGGTGGGGACGTCGAGGTAGCCGATGGGCATGGTCTTTCTCCTTGGTTTGTGGGTGATGAGAGGGCTTAGTCCATTGCGGTTGCTTCGATTGCTACGAGGAGGTCCGGGCCGGCGAGGGATTCGACTCCGAGGACGGTGGTGGCGAATCGCTGACCGTTGAAGCGTTTGGTCACCAAGGGGAAGTGCTCCAGGAGGGCGTTGACGTCGGTGGCGTAGAAGTTGAGCCGTACTACGTTGGCGAGGGTCATGTCGGCATCGCCCAGGACTGTTTCGAGGTTGTTGAGGGCGTGCTCTAGTTGGGCGGCCAGGTCGCCGGGGTGCAGGGAGTTGCCTTGGGCATCGACTGCGTCTTGGGCGCTGCAGATGAGTTCTCGGCGGTGGCCCTCGATGAGCTGGGCCTGGTCGAAGCCGAGTTCGATCGAGAACGGCCAGGGGTTGATGGCGGTGCGATTCATGATCGTCCTTCGCGGAGGTGTGCTTGCTTTTGGGAAGTAACTAGTAGAGCAGAGCTAGTGATCACTAGTCAAGAGCGAGTCCCCAGGGCTATAGTCGGAATCATGGCTACGACTCGCCGGTATGGCGACGGATGTGCGATCGCGACTGCGCTCGACCAGGTGGGGGAGCGGTGGGCGCTACTTGTCGTGCGCGAGCTCCTGCTTGGGGCCAAGCGGTTCACGGATCTGCAAGAGGGGCTGCCGAACGCGGGGCCGAAGATCCTTGCGCAGCGGCTGCGGGAATTAGATGCCGCTGGCATCGTGGTACGCCGCACTCTGCCGCCGCCCGCGGCATCCCAGGTCTACGAGCTGACCGAGCGAGGCGCTCAACTGGAGGACGTCGTGGTCGCGCTCGGGCGATGGGGAGCGGGCGGGACCGAGTCAGAGGATCCTGTGAGTGCGGATTCGGCCATGATCAGGTTGCGGAGTCTGTTTGTTCCGCAGTCGCTGCAGCCGTGGACTGCGACGTACGAGATGCGGCTGGGCCGGCATCGCTTCACCGTCCAGGTCACCGACGGTGAGCTTGTCGAAATGAGCCGCGGGGAGCCGCGCGCCAGGGTCGACGTGGTTATTGAGTCCGACGCCGACACGCTGGCCCGCGTCGTCGGCGACGGGCCGGCGCTGCCCAAGGCGATCAAAGACGGCCGACTCACCATCAGCGGGGACAATGTCGCCGGCAAACGCCTCTTCAGGGCCGCCCAGAGCTAGTCAGCGGATTGCAGCGACCACGTGGTGGTCGGCGGATTGATACAGAGGGCCTATCTCAGCGAAGCCGGCAGCCGCCAAGGCATTCATCAAAGTTGGCAACGTCACCTCGGACTCCGGCTCGGTGAGGTCAGCTAGGGCTGAGGCTCGTTGGGTGAGCAGGTCTTTGAAGGCTGGTTCGGTGTGAGCTGATTGCCACCACTCGGTCCAAGTCTCGGCGTTGGCGGGTGCGCCGCCGCCGTCCCAGAGGTGTTGACGGAGGTCCACGGCCAGGCGGTCCAGTTGGGGGCGCTGGCTGGGGTCCAGGCGGAGGGTGTCGGCGATGACCAGGACGCCGCCGGGGCGTAGGTGGGATGCCAGGGTGGCTAGCAGAGGGTCCAGCTGGCTTGGGTTGAGGTAGTGGATTGCGCTCACCGAGGTGATGGCGTCAAAAGTGCCTTCGCCGAGCCAGCCTTCCTCGCAGTAGTTGGCTTGGATGTAGGTGGCGGAATCGGGATGGGCCTGGCGGGCCAGTTCGAGGAGGAACGGGTCGAGGTCTACGCCGGTGAGGTCGGCGGTCGGGAAGCGGTGGCGGGCTCGGCCGAGCAATGAGCCGGGGCCGCAGCCGAGGTCGAGCAGGCGCGGCATCGGGCCCGCCAGGCGTTCGACGATGTCCAGAATCAGCCGCAGGGTGTGTTCGCGGTCCGGGAGGTAGTTGCTCTGCTGGGCGTCCCAGCGCTGGAGCCAGGCCTGCCAGTCGACTGTGACCGTCATCTGTCCGTCCTCGGGTCGGGGATGGTGCGATACTATCGACAATGATTCTCAGGTTCATTAGGCGAGTGGGAGTGGTTGTCGATGGTGGTTGAGCCGGTACCGGTGACGGTGCTGTCCGGGTTCTTGGGGGCGGGCAAGACCACGCTGCTGAACCACGTGCTCGCCAACCGGGAGAACCGGCGGGTCGCGGTGATCGTCAACGACATGAGCGAGGTGAACATCGATGCCGCGCTGATCGCCGGGCAGGGGCGGCTGGACCGGACCGAGGAACGGCTGGTCGAGCTGACCAACGGCTGCATCTGCTGCACCCTGCGCGAGGATCTGCTCGCCAGCGTTGCCGAGCTGGCCGCCGATGGGCGGTTCGACTCGATACTGATCGAGTCGACCGGGATCTCGGAGCCCATGCCGGTGGCCGCGACCTTCGAGTGGGAGTTCGAGGACGGCACCAGCCTGTCCGACCGGGCCCGGCTAGACACGATGGTGACCGTCGTCGACGCCAGCGGGTTCCTCCGCGAACTGGCCGTCGGCGATCGACTGGCCGAGCGAGGGCTGGCCACGGCCGAGGAGGACGAGCGCAGCATCTCGGACCTGCTCGTCGATCAGGTCGAGTTCGCCGACGTACTCGTCATCAGCAAGGCCGACCTGGTCTCGTCCGACGAACTCGGCCGGCTCGAGGGCGTACTGCGCAGGTTCAACCCCACGGCCCGCCTGATCTACGGCCGGTACGGCGAAATCCCGATCGGCGAGGTGCTCGACACGCATCGTTACAACCCGGTGATGGCCGCACAGTCACCCGGCTGGCTCGCCGAGCTGGAAGGCGGCCACACGCCCGAGACCGAGGAGTACGGCATTCGGTCGGTCACCTACCGATCGCCGCGGCCGTTCCATCCGGCCCGTCTCATGAAGGCCCTCGCGGACTGGGAAGGAGTACTGCGCAGCAAGGGTTTCTGCTGGATCGCCAGCCGCCCGGACGTGCTGGCGGTCTGGTCGCAGGCAGGGCCGAACCTCAGCATCGAGCCGGGGCAGAAGTTGCTCACCCCGGACGAAGCGCCCGGTCAGGAGCTCGTGTTCATCGGGGTCGACCTCGATCTGGACGAGCCGCGCCGGCGACTCGACCCTGCCTTGCTGACCGACGAGGAGCTCGCCCTCGGAGCAGCCGGCTGGGCGAAGTTCGAAGACCCCCTCCCGGACTGGGATCTGGGCGAACTCGACCACGATCACTCCCACGACGCGTACCGCGGCCCTGGCGACCGGTCCGGTGTCTCGGTCCGAGCCCTCGACCGCCAAGACTTCGGCCAGGACCCAGCCGGTACTGCGTTGCTTGCCCTGGTCGAGCGCATCCAGCAGCAGCCGCCGTACTCGTACCGGCCCGGCGAGATCCGGCCGGCCACCAACTGGTTCCCGGCGCTGCTGGCGACCTCACGCCTCGCCTTGGTCGCAACCACCAACGAGCATCCGGTCGGGTACTGCGTCAGTCTGCCCATCACCGCGTACGGAAAGCTGGACGACCTGATCCCGCAACTCCAAGTGGACCCGGCGACCACGGAGTACTTGGCCGAGTTGGGAGTTGATCAATCCATCCGGCGACAAGGAGTGGCCTCCGCACTCCTGGACCGGATGCACCATGGCCTTCCCCCGTCGACGACCGCGGTCGTTGTCCGCACACTGGCCACCAATGAACCCGCGATCGCCTTCTACCGACTGCACGGCTACGAGCTCATCGACGGCGTGACGCAACTGTGGAACGGCCGTGAGCGGATCTTCCTGGTACGCCGGCTGGCCCACTGACTGAGCTCAGGAACTCGAGCCGGTCCGGATCGGGCGGTAGCGGACGTTGATCTCGGCCCTGGGGTGGTTGCCGTTGACAAGTTCGAGAGCGACAGGCGAGCCGCCGGGATTGTCGAACAGGCGGATGCCGTCGCCGAGCAGGACGGGGGCGATGTGCAGGTCGATGTCATCGATCAGGCCGAGTTCGAGTGCCTGGCGGCCGATGGAGGCGGACAGGATCTCGAGGTTCTTGCCCCCGGCGGCTTCGAGACCGATCCGGACCGCTTCGGCGACACCACAGTTGAGGAAGACGGTGTTGGGTGTGGCCGGGGCGTCCTCGGGGTGGTGGGTGAGGATGAAGACCGGCGCCTGCCAGCTGCCGTCGTACGTCGAGTCGGCGTCGGGGAAGGCCTCGAAGCCGTCCCGGCCGCCGAGGATGGCGCCGGTGGTGCTGGTGTATTCCTGGGTGATGTCCGGGCGGAGGTTGACGATCCCGCCCATCCAGTCCATGGCGTGGTTCGGGCCGGCGATGAAGCCGTCGAGCGACATCGTGAAGTGCCAGAGGACCTTGCCTGCGGCGGTCTGCGGGGCGGTGTCCGGAAGGGCGGTGCTGGTCATCGTGTTCTCCTGCTGTGCCGGGGTTGGGTGACTCAATCCTCGACCAGGATCGGTCCGCCCTGAAGAACCAATCGGCAGGGCGCAGAGCGGACCAATTGCGCGTTGACCGGCGTACCGGAGGCGGTGGTGGCCGTGTCAGGGCGGTGACTGGGTGGTGTCAGCGCGGGTCGTCATCGTGATCCTCATGACTACGACAAACGGTGTGACCGTACACGGACAGGTTGAGGACGGATGGGGAAAGGTCGCGGACGCGTTCTGGGCCAACTTCGAGGGAAACCCCGGTGAGGCGGGCGCGTCGTGTTGCGTCTACGAAGGCGGCCGGCCGGTCGTCGATCTGTGGGGCGGCTTCGCCGACACCGCGGCCCAGCGGCCGTGGCAGCAGGACACCATCGCCCAGGTCGCTTCCACGACGAAGGGCGCCACGGCGATCTGCGCGCATCTGCTGGCGCAGCGCGGTGAGCTCGATCTGGACGCGCCGGTGGTCAAGTACTGGCCGGAGTTCGGTGCTGGAGGCAAGGATCAGATCCCGGTCCGCTGGCTGCTGTCGCACCAGGCCGGCCTGCCGGTCGTCGACGGACCGCTGACCCTCGAGGAGGCCTATGCCTGGGATCCGGTGATCCGGGCGCTCGAGGCACAGAAGCCGTTGTGGCAGCCAGGCACGGAGCACGTCTACCACTCGATGACGTACGGGTACCTGGTCGGTGAGGTCGTCCGCCGGATCTCGGGCAAGTCGCTCGGCTCGTTCTTCGCCGACGAGGTGGCCGGTCCGCTCGGTCTGCGGGCCTGGATCGGATTGCCCGAGGAGCAGGAAGACAAGGTGGCGACGATCGAGTACGCCGCTCCGTTCACCCTGGAGGAGATGACCCAAGGCATTCTCGAGACCACCGGGCTGGACGCAGAGACGGTGAACACCTGGATGACCTCGGTCTGGGGCGAGGACTCCGTCCAGGCGAAGGCCGGAACGCTCGGTGGCGCTTTCGACCCGACCTCCGACTACTTCACCAAGCGCGCCTGGCGTGCGGCTGAGGTCCCGGCCGCGAACATGACCGCCGACGCACGCTCGGTGGCCCGGATGTACGCCGCTACGGTGAGCGACGTCGACGGGATCCGGCTGCTCGAGCCGGTCACGGTCGAGCGGGCGATCGAAGTACAGACGGACAAGACGCGAATGCACGGGCTGCCGCCGGGGTTCGACCTGCCGGCCGACCGGTCCTTCTACATGTCGCTCGGCTTCTGGAAGTCCTGCCCGCCGCAGCCGATGCTGGGCCCGAACTCGTTCGGCCACCCGGGCTCCGGCGGATCGATCGGCTGGGCGGACCCCGACGCGGGCGTCGGCTTCGGCTACGTGATGAACCGCTGGTCGTTCCGGGTCGGCGAACCGCGGGCGTCGAGCCTCGCCGCGGCGGTCAAGTCCTGCCTCAGCTGACACGGAGCCGAGGGCAACCGTGGAGACCCTGCACGGTTGCCCTCGACAACGATGTCAACGCCAACTTCACGCGATGGAGACATGGCGGCTCTTGCTGACTTCGAGGGGGCGAGAGGAAGGTGAGAGTCAAGCGACATCGTCTCTAAGGAGTAGCTAGTGACCACACATGTCGAGGATCTCGATCACGAGCATCTGCCAGATGACGGTTGCCCGACAGTGCTGCACGGTGATCACGTGGACCACGTGCACGACGGGGAGCGGCACGCGGAAACCAAGGTGCACTCCGGCCATGGTGACCCACACACCGACGGTGACGGTTGCGAGACCGTCCAGCACGAGGACCACGTCGACCACCTGCATGACAGCCATCGGCACTACCAGCACGGCGACCACGTCCACGAGCATTAAGCCCGGCGACAGGAACGTCAGGACGGTTGGGCCTCGGTCGTACCGAAAGTGCGGTGGCGGAGGGGGGAACGCCAGGCTAGGAGGGCGCTGAGTAGTACTGCGGATGACATCACCGCGTAGGCGGATCTGGTGCCGATTGTCTCGGCTAGTACTCCGCCGAGTAGGGCTCCTAGCGGGGTGCCGCCCCAGGCGACCATGCGGGCGGTGGTGTTGACGCGTGCCTGGAGGTCGAGTGGTGTGACGAGTTGGCGGGCGGTGATGCCGTTGATGATCGTCAGCACGTTGGTGAAGCTCCACAGGAGTAACGGAGCAGTTGCCCACAGCAACGTCGGGGCGGCAGCCGTCAGGAGCAAGGCGATCGGGTTGGCCGTCAGAGTGGCCAGGGTGATCCAGCCGACCGGCACCCGAGCGGCCACTCTGGGCAGCGCAAGGGCGGCGAGGAAGGCGCCCGCGGCAACGACCGCGACCAGGAAGCCGATGCCGCTGCCCTCCTCGGACAGCCCGAGGTCGCGGACTGCGAAGACCACCAGCAAGGCGGTGACCGCCCCACCGGTGATCGAGTTGCCGACGCCCAGCAGGGTCAGCGAGCGGACCACCGGCTGCCGCCACACGAATTCCAGGCCTTCCCGGATGCCGCTGCGGAGACTGCCCTGAGGGTCAGTGCGAGGCTCTCGGGCATCGAAGGACCGGCCGATCAAGGCCAGCAACGCGCCGGCGACGACGTACGAGGCGGCGTCGAACGACAGCGCCTGGGCGGCACCGACGGTTGCGACCAGGACGCCGCCGACCACCGGTCCACCGAGGCCCACCAGGGTCGTCACGATCCAGACCATGCTGTTCGCCGGAACCACCCGATCGCGGCCGACCAGGGCCGGCAGAGCGCCGAAAGACCCGGCGTCGAACCAGACGAAACTCGTAGCGACGACGGCCGATACTGCCACTGCATGCGGTGCGGTGAGTTCGCCGAGCCAGGAGGCGACCGGGACACTGAGCAGCGCAGCGGCCGACACCGCCTGGCAACCGATCATGAGCGATCGACGCGGGAGCCGGTCAGCCATCGCACCGGCGATCAGCCCGAACAGCAGGTACGGAACGACCTGGACCGCCGTGACCAGGGACGTCACCAAGGCAGATGACGTCACCTGGAAGACCAGCAATGGCATGGCGACCGACGTGATCGCCGACCCCGCGACCGCGACCGTGCGGGCCAGGAGGAAGAGCATGAAGGCCCTGTCCCGCAGGAGTGACGGCGGGACGTCAGCGGTCTGCGTCATCTGGTCAGCCCTTGGGGTGCAGGCCGTCGGCGATCGCTGCGACACCCTCGATCGACGCGAGCGTGCCGGGCGCGAACGTGGTGTTGCGGACGCCGACCAGCTTGCCGTCGCGGACAGCCGGCGTACTGGCGAAGGTCCGGTTCAGGTAGTCGACGGTCTGCCGCTGGTGCGCGTCGTCCTGTACGGCGAACACGAAGGCCTCCGGATTACGCTCGAGCACCACCTCGGCGTTCACCTCGGCGGCGTAGAAGTCGGCGAAGCGCTGTTCGGTGGCGGCGAAAACGTTCTGGCCGCCGCCGAGCCGCAGCATGTCCACCTCGATCGCGGCGCCGATGGCGTAGAGCTTGCCGGCTTCGTAGAACACCTGAGCGGTCTTCACCGGCGGCCGTCCCGCGATCCGCCCGGTCACCGCGGCCAGGTCAGCACGAGCCTTCTTCTCCAGCTCAGCCGCCTCAGTCGTGCGGCCCAGCACCTTGCCGAGCGTGCGCAGGTCGGTGAACGCGTCCTCGACCGTACCGGCCGAACGCCGCTCCCGGCAGCCGGCGGTCGCGACGTACGGCGTCGCTCCGGCCTTCACCAGTTCGTCCTTGCCGGCAAAACCCTGCTCCGTGTTGAACTCGTACTCCGAGCCGCTGTAGACGAAGTCCGGCTGCTGCGCGACCAGAATCTCCTTGCTGGGTGGGGTTTTCGCCCCGAGCGAGTGGATCGACGTGAAGTCCTTCGCCAGCTCCGGATCCGGCTTCGACCTGCCTTCCTGCGCCTGCGCGACGATCCGGTCCTTCAGGCCGAGCCGCAGGAGGATCTCGGTCTGGCCCGGATACAGGCTGACGATCCGCTGCGGCTCCTTCGCGATCGTGTACTGCGTGCCACAGTTCGTGATGGTCATCGGGTACTGCGACTGGGCGCTCGCGTCGCCGGCTGCAGGCGTTTGCGCGCTGGTCGAGACACTGCCGCAGGCGGTCAGAACGGTCAGGGCGGTGAGCGCCAGAGTTGTTGCGAACGGGCGGATAGTCATGCGGTGGATTCCTTTGCGGGGGAGGCGGCCAGGTCCAGTGCCAGCAGCAGCCGGCCGGTCCGGGGATGGACGAGTACGTCGCAGGCGACGCCGTAGACGTCGCGCACACGGTCGGGGGTGAGGACTTCTTCGGGCGGTCCGGCTGCGACCAGCCGGCCCTGATCGAGCAGTGCGAGACGATCGCAGTACGCCGCCGCGAGGGTGAGGTCGTGCAGCGCGATCACGGCCGTGACGCCCAGGCGGCGTACCAGGCTGAGCAACTCCAATTGGTGCGCGATGTCGAGATGGTTGGTGGGTTCGTCGAGCAGTAGCACCTTGGGCTGCTGGGCCAGCGCCCGTGCGAGCAGGACCCGCTGGCGTTCCCCGCCGGACAGGGTCGGCAGCATCCGGTTCTCGAGATGCGCCGCGTCGACCCGGTCGAGGCATTCGCGAGCAAGCGCCTCGTCGTCCCGATCGCTGCGCCGCAGGAGGGTGCGGTGGGGGATCCGGCCGAGCAGGACCAGGTCGAGCACACTCAACTCGACCTCGGTCGCGTGATCCTGAGTCAGTACTGCGCACCGCCGGGCGACCTCGCGGGTTGTCGAGCTCCACACGTCGAGACCGCCCACCTCGACCGCGCCGCCGTCCGGACGGATGGCCCGGTAGATGGTACGAAGCAGGGTCGACTTGCCGGAGCCGTTCGGGCCCAGCAGTCCGAGTACCTCGCCCGAGCGCACCTCGAGATCGACGCCGGTCAGTACTGGCCGGCCGGACAGACTGACGACGACATCGCGTGCCTCCACCTTCATCGGACACCTCCGACCGGCCGGCGGCGGAGCAACCAAAGGAAGAACGGTGCGCCGATCGCGGCGGTGACGATGCCGATCGGCAGCTCCTGTGGCGCGGCCGCGGTCCGGGCCACGATGTCCACCAGGACGAGGAAGATCGCGCCGGCCAGTGTCGCCACCGGGATCAGCCGTCGATGATCGGCGCCGACCACCAGCCTGCACACGTGCGGGACGACCATGCCCACGAACCCGATTCCGCCGCTGACTGCGACGACCGCGCCGGTCAGCAGCGAGGTGGCGATGAGCATCTCGATCCGGAACCGCGAGACGTCGACACCCAGCGAGGTCGCGGTCTCGTCACCGGTCATCACCGCGTTCAGCGGCCCGACCCGGACCCTCGCATGGATGACACACGCCAGTACGACGACCGCCGGGATCACGAGCATCTCCCACGTCGCCGTCGACACGCTGCCGAGGAGGAAGAAGACCAGTCCAGGAAGCTTGCCGTGCTCGGCTGTCACGGTGATCCAACTGGTCGCGGCGCTGAACAAGTACGACAGCGCGACGCCGGCCAGGACCAACCGGAGGGACTCCACCCGACCGCCGCTCTGCGCGAGGACGAAGACGAGCAGCGCCGCGATCGCAGCGCCGGAGAATGCCGCGCCCGAGACAAGAAGGCCTGGTACTACGGCGCCTCCGGCGAGCGCAGCGACCGCACCGAGTGAAGCACCTGACGAAGCGCCCAGCACGAAGGGGTCGGCCAGCGGATTCCTGATCACCGCCTGGAGCACGGTGCCGGCGACGGCCAGGGCGGCGCCGACAAGGGCCGCGAGCAACGTTCGGGGCAGCCGGAACTGCCAGACGATCTGATCCTGGGCGAGACTCCAGCTCGCGATGTGCTCACCAGGGACGAGATGAGCCCAGAGAATCCGGGCCGTCGTACCGACCGGAACGGCCACTGGACCGACGCCGGCGCTGACCACGATGATGACGAGGAGAGCGACAGCCAGCCCGCTGAGGACGAGACCAGGGCGGGCTGGCAACAAGTTCACTGACACAACAGTAAACGATAACCGTTGTCATTTCTATTTAGAAACTCACCTACGATTCCCGGCTGAGGATTGGTAGGTCAGCGGGCAGCGGAGGTGCTGTAACTGTGGATGATCACGCCGGAAGGTGCGACCGCGGTGTCGGTCAGGGTGAGCATGATCGGCGCCGGAAGGTCGGTGAACATCTTCTTGCCGGTGCCGAGCACCAGTGGGAAGGTCAGCAGATGAAGCGCGTCGACGAGGCCGTGCTCGAGCAGGGTGGTCAGCAAGACGCTGCTACCGAACACCACCAGATCACCCCAGGCTTCTCCTTGAGCCGGGCGACCTCGGCCGACACGTCGGCGCCGAGAATGGTGGTGTTCGCCCAACTGCCTTCGGTGAGCGTGCGAGATGCGACGTACTTCGGCATCTGGTTCATCGCCGCGACGGCTGGGTCCTCCTGGTCGGCGTACGGCCAGACGCTGGCGAAAGCCTCGTAAGTCCGGCGGCCGAGTAGTAGCGCACCGGCACTCGTGGTGTGCCGGCCCATGAACTCGGCCACGATCTCGTCGGTGTAGGGCAGCACCCAGCCGCCGTGCTCGAAGCCGCCGTCGCGGTCCTCGTCCGCCGAGAGTACGGATTGGATCACGCCGTCGAGCGACTGGAAATTGACCACAGTCACCTTGCTCACAAGCCGTCCTCCCGGGCAGGCAGCAGCATCGCCGTCACGGTAACAAACCCTTCCGACAAGTCGCGGTCGCGCGAAAACTCCTGTGACTCGGTTGCGGGCGGAGGGCTACGGTGCCTGCATGTCTGGTCAGGGTGGGGTGTTGCCGCGGTCGGCGCCAAACGCTTCGGGGGTGTCGTCCCGGGCGGTCGTCGCGTTGCTGGATCGGCTCGACGAGTTGTCCGTGGAGTGTCACTCGATCATGGTGGTGCGGCATGGGCATGTCGTGGCCGAGGGTTGGTGGGCGCCGTACTCGGCCGAGCGCCCGCACCTTCTCTACTCGCTGACCAAGTCGTTCACCTCAATCGCTGCCGGCATCGCGGTCGGCGACGGGGTGCTCTCGCTGGACGAGCTGGTGGTGGACCTGCTGCCTGATCACGTCCCCGCCGACATGCCGGAGCAGGGCCGCCGGCTGACCGTGCATCACCTGCTGGCCATGACGACCGGGCATCGCGATGACAGCCTCACCGAGGCCTGGGAGCTGGAGCCGGGCGATCTGGTGAAGGGCTTTCTGCGCGTACCGTTTCCCTATCCTGAGGGGACCCGGCACGCCTACGACAACGCGACCACCTTCGTGCTGGCCCGGATCGTCGAGCGGGTCACCGGCCGTGGGCTTCCGGAGTATCTCGACGAGCGGCTGTTCAAGCCGATGGGCATCGACCACGCGGAATGGGACCGGGTGGCGAGCGGTGCCGCGTTCGGCTTCCATGGACTGCACCTCAGGACCGAGGCCGTCGCGGCCTTCGGTGAACTCCTACTCCGCAAGGGCCGCTGGGGTGACCAGCAGCTGGTACCGCGCGAATGGGTGGAGCTCGCGACCACGCGGCACATCGAGACCCTGCCACCCGAGGACGCGGCGGCCGATTGGGAAGCCAATCCCGACTTTCTCTGTGGGTACGGCTACCAGTTCTGGATCGGGCGGCACGGCTACCACGGCAACGGCGCTTTCGGACAGCACTGCGTGGTTGTCCCGTCCCACGATCTCGTCGTGGTGGTGACGTCCGCCGTCGACCAGGGAACGGCACTGCCCGGCGCCATCTGGGAGTGCCTGCTGCCTGGCGTCGACCAAGCGGGAAGCGCCCAGGAGGACGAGATGCTCGCCGAACGGCTGCAGCAGCTGTCACTCGCGCCGGTACGAGGTACAGCCGAGCCGGGGCGTTCGGTCAAGGCAACCCTCGACGCCTCCGCGGCGGACTCGGCGCTGCCCGACGGAATCACCGTGGTCGTCGATCCGGTGGATGGCGGATGGCTCGTGCGATGCGGAACTCTCTTCACCGTTGAGGTTGGACACGGCGAATGGCGGGAGAGTTCTCCGCTCGGTCGCCCAGTCGTCGCGGACGGCGGCTGGCAGGGCAACACGTTCGTCGCCGAGCTCTACGTCATCACCAGCCCGCATCGGGTTCGGCTGGTGGTCGACGCCGACGCCGGTACTGCGGTGGCGAGGTGGAACATGGTGCCGCTGACGGGTCCGCGGTTGGAGCTTCATCTGCAGTCGCCGCTGATGACCCGCCCCGACGTCGCGTAGGTCAGTTGGTGTGAAGGGTCCGGAACTGGGACGGATCCGTGGGGGAGCGGTCGGCGATCTGGATCGGTGGCGAAGGCCATTGCCAGACAGGGATTTCCGGGGTGCGGGTGAAGTGGATCCGGCCGCGGGTTCCCTCGACGTCGACGTGTTGCCAGGACTCGGCGATACGGGTTCGGTCTGGACCGTGCGTTCGTAGTACGGAGGCCAGGACTGTGATTGCGTCGTAGCCCTCGAACGCCACAAAGGAAGGTGCCTCGCTCAGAGATGCTTTCACCCGTGTGCCAAGGGGTGTGAGCTGCTCGGGCAGGTAGCGCAGGAACGGGATCGCGGTGCCCTCGTCGCCGAGCAACGCGCCCCATTCGGCGAACTCGGGTTGACCGGCCGGGGCACCGATGAGGATCCCGGCGAGACGGTCGTCGCGGCGTACAGCTTGAACAGTGGGAACCGCCGGCTCCGGGTGGCCGGTCAACAGGAGGAGGGCTGTCGCGCCATTGCCGGCGAGCTCGTCGCACACGACCGACGGGGTGAGCGTGTCGAGCTCGATGATCGCGCCGCCACGTGGGGCGAGGTCGTTCCGCAGGATGCGGATCCCGGCTGTCCAGTAGATGCTCGGGGCAACTACTACGGCAATGCGGGTGTGGCCTGCCTTGAGCAGGTAGTCGGCGTAGAGCTGCCAGCCTCGCGACTGCGGCGGGCAAAGGCGAGCGACCCAATCCGTTGGCTGTTCGGTGAGCTCGTCGAGCACTGCCGACGAGCACAGGAACGGTACGCCGAGCGCGTCGGCTCTGGTCGCCGCGGCCCGAGCGACAACGCTGTGATACTCGCCAACCAGAGCAGCTACGCCCAGGCCGGCCAGCTCGTCGACAGCCGCTACAGCCTTCTCCGTTTCAGCCGCCGTATCGCGGACCACCAGCTCGAGCTGGATCCCGCCCGCTGCGTTCACGTCACGAACCGCAAGCTCCATCCCGGCAAGCAAATGCCGTCCCGCCTCGTCCCACCCCGGTTTCGTGAGCGGAGCCAGAACACCGAGCTGAATGACCATCCCGGACATTGCATCCATCCCACCGCCGGTAAGCAACCGATTAACCGGGTTGGCCTCGGAGGGGTTGGCCTGGGTAGGCATCGGGTTCCAGGGCTCCGTTGCGTACTACGGAAATGCCGGCGACCAGGAGTTCGCGGACGCCGGATGACGGGCGGGTGGAGTCGGCGTACGTCGCGTTGTCGGTGACTGCTTCGGGGTCGAGTACGACGATGTCGGCGTCGGCCCCGATGCCGAGGTGACCCTTGCGGCGGGCGTCGGGGGCGATGTCGTCGAGGACCCGGGCCGGCAGGTAGGAGCAGCGTCGGAAGGCCTCCAGCCAGCTCCACAGACCGGTCTCGCGAACCAGTTGGCGCAACGATTTTGCGAAGGTGCCGGCAGTGCGGGGATGGGTCGTGGCGCCAGGTGGGAGCGGCCATGCGCGGGTGTCGGTGGAGCCGTCGGGCCACGACAACGGCATCGCGTCGCTGGCGACAATGGAGTCGGGGAAGATCAGACCACGCTGGAGCAGGTCGCGATCGGCGGTGTCGTCCTCGTCCAGGAAGTGCACGATGCACAACGCGCCGGGATCTGCCGACCGGAGCTCTCGCAGCCTGCCGAGATCGGCGACGCGTTCGCCGGAGTTCACCATCACGATGTCGGACGGCGCCAGCCCCATCACGGCGATCCGGTCCGGCGCAAGGAAAGACGCACCGACACCTGTACTGCCGGCACCGTAGGGATAAGCCTCGACGGTCAGCGGAGCGCCGAGCGAGCGCGCGTTGTCCAGCCTCGCAAGCACTTGGTCGAGGTGCCGCCGCGAAGTGCTGTTGACATGACAGTGATGCATCGCGGCGCCGGTCTCCGTGGCCGCGCGGATGAGTTCGGTCGATCCGTCGATCGGCGTGGTCGGGTCGGCCTCTGCGATCTCGCGCACATGCGTGAACGCCGGAGCTCCCGCCTTGGCCGCGAGGTGCGCGACGGCCAGGAACTCAGCCGGGTCCGAACGCGGTGCATAGCCCATCAGTACGCCGATGCCGAGCGCGCCGGCCGCCAACTCGTCATCCAGCAACTCGAGCCACCGAGCGAGCTCCCGTGGCGTCGACGACCGCTGCCAGCGCGGGTCGCCCAGCAACGCCAGTTGGGTCGTCATGTCCGCGTCGGGCTCGACTCCGGCCAAGACTTGTCCGCGCGCGAACGCCCACGATGCCGAGAACCCATAGTTGAGTGGCCGGCCGGCCTTGGCTGCCTCGTCGTACGCGCGTTGCAGCGGCATCACCCCGGCTTCGAGATCGAGCGCGGTGGTCACGCCGTCCAGTGCCTGCAGTCGCTGACCGGCGATCGAATGCACGTGACTGTGCAGATCGACGAACCCAGGTCCGACAACCAGCCCGCGTACGTCGATGACCGCCGCCTCGCCTGCATCGGCGATGGACTCGGACAACGCGCTGACCCGCCCGCGACTGATGCCGACGTCCAGGATCGCGTCGGTACCGGTGCCGGGGTCGATCACCCGGCCGCCGCGCAGAATGGTGTCCACCAAAAGACCTCCGTCGCTGGGATTCGACGATCGTGGCGCAGCGCAACCAGCTTGGTCATCGTCGCGCCGCACCACAATCGCCCTCGGATCTGTCGCTTTCACCAAACGTGCGAGCTACAACTCAGCATCCCCCTGATGCGCCACCGCCCGATAGAGAAGGACGGAGAGCGCGAGAAGGAGCAGACCGGCGAGAGGTGCCTGCGCCAGAGATGCGGAGGCACCCCAGGTGTCGGCGGCATGACCCGCCAGCGAAGCTGCCAGAGCCGAACCGGCCGCGCTGGCCGAGTTGTTCCAGGTGAAGGCTTGGGTGAGGACCGACGGGCGAATCGTCTTCTCGGTCAGCACGTTCAGCAGGACAAGGATCGGCGGTACTGCGGCTTCCGCGGCGACGACGGCCACACCCAGCCAGAGTGCGGAGGGCGCAAGGGGGAGTAGGACGCTGGCGCCGGTCAAGGAGGCGGTGGCGATGACGAGTTGCCGCTGCGCCGGAGTGCCGCGGCGCCGCAGTCCGTAGTACCAGCCGGAGATCAGGCCGCTGAGGCTGGCGGCGGCGATGATCGGTGCTGCTGCCCCTGGCATGCCGTGGCTGATTGCGAAGGCTGATACGGAGACGCCCATCGTTCCGAAGTACAGGCCGATGGCGACGTTGAGCAGGGCCAGGAGGAGGAACGTCGGTTGGAGCAGCGATGACCGTTGGCCGCGGGCACTGCCGCCCTCAGGCCTTGGCGCCGTGCGGTGTTGGGCGGCGAGTGCTGCTCCTCCGCCGAGGATCAGGGTTGCGGCGATGGCGCTGGCCAGGGTGGTGTTGCCGCCGGCGCCCAGGGCGGTGACCAGGACAGGGCCGAGGAGGAAGGCGGTGGCGTTGGCCAGGGATTCGAGTGAGAAGGCGCTGGGGAGTTCATCGGCGCGTTCGCCGCGCAGTAGGTGAGCCCAGCGGGCGGCGGAAAGGGCGCCGAGTTGAGGGACGGCCGCGCCGGCACAGGTGGCGGCGACGATCGCTGTGACCTGAGTGGTGGACGCCAGGACGCCGACGACGGCTGCGCCGTGGGCGAGGAGGCAGAACGGTAGTACCCGGGTCTGTCCGAAGCGGTCGATCAGGCGGGCCGACTGTGGGCCGATGAGAGCTTCGGCGAGGGCGAAGCCAGCAGCAGCGAGGCCTGCTGTGGTGTAGGAGCCGGTGCGGGCGTGCAGCAGCCAGACCAGGCCGAGGCCTGTCATGGCGATGCCGACACGGCCGACGGCAGCGGTCAGGAAGAAGGCGGCGGCACCAGGAGTGCGCAGTACGGAACGGTAGCCAGTGGTGGCTGGAGGCACGAGTGTCCTTCGTCGCCACCCGGCGGGGCGAGCCACCCGGGGTCGCCGGCGCCTGTACTACGGAAGGTGCGACCCGTGGCCCGCCAGGGGACATCCAGGACTGCGGCCGGACGGGACACGCGCCCTAGCCGCCACCCCCGACACCGGGCGGAACAATCCATCAGACTCAGGCCAAGGCGGACCCGAGCAACTCCAGCGACCCTAACACCCACGGCCGGCCCCACCGCATTTCGGCGGTCAACCCCCGAGCTGGTGGGTTGCCACCCCGGAGTACCGGGTGGCAACCCACGATTTCGGCGGTTGACCGCCGAAATCGTCAGGGCCCGGGAGGGGTCAGGCTTCGAGGGCGTTGGTGAGGAGGGTTACCAGGGCTTCGAGTTGGAGGTCGGCGGAGGAGGTGACTTCCTCGTCGGAGCCGTCGAGGGCGCGGGCGGCCAGGCCGGCCTTGGTGTCGATCAGGTCGGCGATGCGGGTGTCGATGGTCTGCGCCGCGATGATGCGCCAGGCCGTGACGGGCTCTTCCTGGCCGATCCGGTGCACCCGGTCGATCGCCTGGGTCTGCTCGGCGTTGGTCCAGGACAGCTCGGCCAGGACGACGTTCGAGGAGACCTGCAGGTTGAGGCCGACGCCGGCGGTCAGCAGTGAGCAGACCGCGATGGAGACCTCGGGATCGTTGACGAACGCATCGATGTTCGCCTGGCGCTTCTTCGGGGTCTGGTCGCCGCGGATCGAGGCGAACCGGATACCGCGCTCGGTGAACAGCTCCTCGGCGGTGTCCATCACCTCGATGTGCCGGGCGAAGAAGACCACCTTGCCGACGTTGTGCGCGAGCTGCGCGGCGTAGTCGGCGGCCAGCCCGGCCTTGGCCTGACCGATCCGGCGGACCAGGCTGAAGATGTTGTCGCCGGTCTTCGCCTTGGCCTGTTCGCTGCGTTCCCAGCCGGCCACCTGGCGGACCAGGCCGTGGTCGATGCCCTCGACCGTGACGCCCGAGCTGCGAGTAGCCAAAGCAGTCTCGTACCGCGCGACGAGGCGGTCGGCCAGTTCGCGTTCGGCGGCCCGGATCGAGCGGCCGACCGCACCGTCGAGCTCGACCGGCAGGTCGGCGATCCGGCGGGCCGGGATGTCGGTGGCGACGTCGACCTTGCGGCGGCGCACGATGCCCATGTCGATCACACAGGACCGGGCGGCCGCGTAGAAGCCGGGGTCGGCCGGGGTCAGGTCGGTCGCGTCGAGCTTGGCCATCAGCTCGGCGCGCGGCGCCTTCTCGTCGATCCAGCCGAGGTACTGCCAGATCGCCTTGAAGTCCTCGATGTCGTTGATCAGCGGCGTACCGGTGAGCGCCATCAGCAGCGGGCGCAGGGTCCGGTTCTGGATCCGCTCGGACAGCTGCAGCACGTTGCGCGAGCGCTGCGACTTCTTGTTCTTGATGAAGTGCGCCTCGTCGACCACCATGCCGCGCAGCCCGAGGTCGCCGAGCCAGCCGACGTGCCGGTCGAGCACCTCGTAGTTGACGATGACGATGTCGGCGAAGCCGTCGATCGTGTCACCGTCACCCTGGATCACGGTCGCGACCCGCTTCGGCGTCCAGATCCCGGCCTCGCGGGCCCAGTTGGTCTTGACGACGTTCGGTACGACGACCAGCAGCGGGTACGCGTTCGTCGCCTGGGCAGCGAGTAGTGCCTGAGCCGTCTTGCCCAGACCGGGCTCGTCGGCGAGCAGGAAGGTGCGGTGCCCGGCCGCGGCGGCTGCCACGAGCTGCGCCTGGTGCGGCATCAGCTCCCGGCCACCGGGGAGTTGCAGCGAGTCCGGCTCGGGTAGTGACTTGGTCGCCGAAGCGGCGGCGTACTCGAAGGACTTGAGGAGCGGCCCGATGAGTTCCCAGCCGGACAGGCGGCGCACCTGCGGGGGCCGGGGGATGGCAGCGGCAGCGCTGAAGTCGGGCGCGAGGAAGGGGTTGGCGAGCTGCCGCGAGACGACCGACTGCGGCACGACCTGTCGCGGCGGCGGTGCGGCCGTCGTCGTCGGCTCGGGGACGGTGGGCTCGACGGCGGCCGGCTCCTCACCGGCGGCGCGCAGCATGTCGCGCTTGAGGGCGGCGGCGCTCTCGGAGACGACGGCGTCCTCGGCGAGCAGCGCGAGCAGGGACGGCTCGAGCGCGGCGCTCTTGGCGAGGATGGTGGCGAGCCCGTCGAGGCGGCGCAGCTGGGTGGTCCGGTAGGCCTCGGTCGCCTTGCTGTCGGCGTTGACCCGGGCCTTCTCCTCGCGGACCAGCAGCGCGACGACCTGGAACTTGGTGCGGACCGACGGCTGCACGTTCGAGCGCTCGACGGCTGCCTCGATCTCGCGGACCGCGCGGGCGAGCACCGGGATGAGTCCCTCGGCGTCCTTCGCGGGACGGCGTCGGTTCGGAGCAGCAGTACGCCGGGCGCCGGGCTGGCGCTGGCCTCGTCGGGCCAAACTTTCCTCCTCAAAACTGCCACGGCGTGTTTGCCGTGGCGGTACGGCGGCACCGCACGCCCTCGCAGGCCCGGTCGGACGTCGCCGCAGGTGGTCCGGGCCGGCCGATCGGCAAGGCGGCTCGGGTCACCGCTGCTGCGAGCGGTCGAGACATCGGTTCCGGCGGGGCTGGCTGCCGGCCATCAATGGTCGGTACCGGTCGGCGAGCGCAGCCGTTACGAGGTGATCGGCGTCGCCTGAGGCGTCGCCGAGGTCGGTGCTGACACCAATCGTAGCCGCACTCGGGTCAGCACAACATTCCGGGCCACAGAAAAGAGCGAGTCGAGCCCTTCGCCGGGCATCGCAGCCGCCGACCTTGTGCACGACCTGAGTGTCCTGGGCGGGAAGATCTGCTCAGGTCGTGCACAAAGTGCCGGTTTGAGGGGGCGCGAGTGGCGCGGGCTGGGGCTAGGCGCGGCGGCGGCGGGGGGTGGCGGCGGCGAGGGCGACGGCGATCAGGGTGCCGCCGGCGGCCAGGATCAGCCAGGGGCTTTCTTCTGAGGTGGAGGTGCTGGCAGTCACGTCGTAGCCACCGGCGGTGCCGTTCTCGTTGTAAGCACTGTCCCCCTGCTTGTCCGCGTAGCGGGCGTGGACCAGCTGGCCGTAGGCCTTGAGAGTGATCGGGCTGCTCCCGATCGCCGCGGTGGCCTCCGGGTTGAGAGCCCGCAGGGTGTTGCCGGTGACGGCGTACCAGGCCCCGAGCTGGGGCTCGGTGAGCAGCTTGGCGCCCCGCGCCGACGCGGCCAGCTTCGCCTCGGTGTTGCCGGTGGCAACATTCACCGGCCGCCAGGCACCGGCCTGGTCAGGGGCGGTGAAGACGGTCAGCTGGGTGCTGCCCTTGGCGGCCGGGGTGGCGACGTACCAGAGAGTGCCGACCTCGCCGGACTTGGTGCGGACGAAGTCGGCGTTCAGCGCGTACACCGGGATGGTGTCCTGCTGGACGGCGAGCTTCGCGCCGGCCTCGCTCTTGGCGGTCGCGGTGCGCTGGGCGACCTTGTTCAGCAGTTGGGCCGCTTCGGCCGAGTGAGCGGCGGACCGGGCCGCGGCGAGGTCTGGTCCCGGGCTCGCCGCGGCCGACGCGACCGTCGCGGCGCCCGCGAAGGCGAGGAAGGTGCCGACCAGGCCGGCCGCCGTACGCAGTACGAGCTGCTTCAGGGGCTTCATGGCTCAGGCTCCGATCCGGTAGAGCGAGTGCGTCCAGGTGAACTGGGTGTTGTTCCGGTACCAGTTGTAGGTCGAGTAGTTGTACCGGGGAGAGCTGCCCCACGGGTCGTAGTACTCGATCGTGGAGTCGGCGGAGTCGTAGCCGAGGATGTCCATCATGTGACCGCCGCCGGCCTTCCAGCCGATCCGGGTCATCACCGGGCGGTTGGCGTTGATCTCGGTGACCAGGCCGCTGAAGCTGAGCGTGCCGTTGATGTAGTTGCCGGCGCTGATGCCGATCGCCCGGAACGCGCGCTGGTCGTTGCCCAGCGTCGCCTGGTTGTTCGGGCAGGTGGCGTTCATGCTGTAGCCGAGGGCCAGGTTGCAGAACTGGTTCTGCGAGTAGTTGTAGCCGTAGTACGCCGCGATGCTGTTGCCGGTGGCGGCCCAGCACCAGTTGGACTTCTGCTGCGCCTGACCGGTGACGTTCAGGTAGCGGCTGGCCAGGACAGTCTCGGTGGCCGGCGCCGGGGCGGTGGCGATGGTGGCGGCGGACGCGGCCGGTGCGAGCGGCAGCAACAGGGCGATGCTTGCGATGGTTGCCCCGAGCCACGATGTGGTCCGGGGTGTGCTGACCCTCCTCATGGGGGCCTCCTTCACTGGGGCGGTGAGGGCACTCATCGTGATGACTCGCTCACGCCGGGACAAGCGCTCGCTCGGCCGCCCAAAGGCCCTTGTGAACGGCAGACACCGGGTGAACGGCGGAAGTCCATTGGCTGCCCGGCAAGAGTGTGAACGTTTACACTGACGCCGACCTGCCTCGGCGAGGGAGCGGACGATGACGCAAGCGCGGACCCACGTGCCCGACGTCGGCCCGGAGGCGCCGTTCGCCGACGCGCTCAGAGCGGCGATCGCGCATCGCGGGCTGGCGCTGAACCGGATCCAGGCGCGGCTCGCCGACCGCGGCCTCCACGTCGGTGTGGCCACGCTCAGCACCTGGCAGAACGGCAGCCGGCACCCCCGCACGGGATCTCTCGCCGTCGTCACCGCGCTGGAAGAACTGCTGGACCTGCCGGCCGGCTGGCTCGCGGTCCGCATCCCGCCCGCCGTCGAGGCACCCACCCGCCCGTACGCCGTGGTCGCGAACGCGTCGACCCTCACGCGTCTGCTGGACGAAGTCCGCCGGGACGCCCACGGCCGGCTGCGCAGCGTCACGGTGGTGGAGGAGATCGTCATCGGCGCGGACCACAGCCTGACCGCGAAGCGGGTGATCCAGACGATGGTCGCGGTCCGCGAGGCCGACCGCCAGATCGTCGTCCACCAGGGCGAGCTCGGTTCCGATGCGGCCAAGATCGTGCCGCGCGGCCTGACCGGCTGCCGGACCGGCCGAGTCGCTCGCGATCCCGACGGCGGTGCGGTGCTCGGCGAACTGCTGCTCGATCGCACCCTGGCCGTGGGTGACACCGCGGTCGTCCACTACGAGATCGCCGACCTCAACGGCTTCCCGTCGACGCAGTACTTCCGGTTCCACGAGTGGGCCGGCACCCATCACGTGCTGGAGATCCAGTTCCACCGGGAGGCGCTGCCGGTCCGCGTCACCGAGTTCCGGCGACACCACTCGGGTGAGCCCGACGTACTGCGCCGTGAGCTGATGATGACACCCGACGGCCGGGTCCACGTCGTCGTACCGGCGGCCTCACCCGGCGTGATCGGGATCGACTGGGAGTGGGACTAGTTGCAGGAAGCTGCAACGGGTAGGTGATCACGCGAGGCTTGAGCGCCGATAGGCTCCGGGCATCGAGGTGAGTCGTTGCGGCTATTCGACAGGCCGCCCGCGACTCGCCTTTGATTGGGGTAGGGCTGGGGATGTGGGGCGGGCGGTCACATCTGCACGGCCGTTCGTCTTCGTGAGGAGCTTTGGTGAGGCTAGTAAGACCTGTCGTGCTTTCCGCTGCTGTTGCACTGATCGGGGGACTTCTGGGCGGGGCGGCCGCCGACGGCGCCACCGACCAGACCATCTCGTACCACGGGTACCAGGTGACCGTCCCGGCCAGCTGGCCGGTGGTGGACCTGGCCAAGAACCCGACCGCCTGTGTGCGCTTCGACCGCCCAGCCGTCTACCTGGGCCGCAGTACTGGGCAAGCTGACTGCCCGGCGCGCCTCATCGGCCGCAGCGAAGGACTCGTGCTCGAGCCGCTGACCAGGGCTGCCAAGTCCTCCGAGGGCGAGCTGCAGATAGCAGTCCCGGACGCCGGCGTCCTCGCTACCGCGTACTACGCGCCCGGCGCGGAGCAGTTGGCCCGCAAGGTGCTCGACACCGGCCGGGTGACCTCCAAGTCGCAGTCGACCCGCGTGGCGCCACAGGCTGTCGCGGCCGCGCCGTCGATCGTCGCGACCGGCTCTATCGCCGCTCCCGGCTTCGACAAGTGTGAGGCGCCCACACAGGCTCAGATGGACGCCTGGCTGTACCCGGCGTCGCAGTACAAGGCCGTCGGTATCTACACGAGTGGTGCTCTTCGCGCCTGCCCGCAGCCCAATCTGACGCCTGAGTGGGTTGCCACGAACGCCGCCAAGGGGTGGCAGTTCCTGCTGATCGACGTCGGGATGCAGGCACCTTGCACCACCTACAAGAGCCTGATGTCCGCCGTCCCTGCGACCGCGCGGTCGCAGGGACGCAACGCGGCCATCAATGCGGTGGCCGCGGCGCAGGCCCTCGGCTTCGCCCAGCGAAGCGCGATCTACAGCGACATCGAGTACTACGTGTCGACGGCTTCCTGCAAGGCTGCCGTCTTGTCGTACCTGAGTGGCTGGACTGAGGAACTCAACGCGCGGGGCTACGTCGGTGGCGCCTACGTCAATGCTTCGTCCGGCGCGGCGGACCTCGTGGCCGAGTACAACAACCCGGCTTACGTCCGCCCGGACAACCTGTGGTTCGCACACTACAACTCGACGCCTGGCAGCAGCCGCTTCGTCCCGGACACCTACTGGCCGAACCATCGACGCGTTCACCAGCACGCCGGCGACATCACCGAGACGCACGGCGGCGTGACGATGAACATCGACAGCAACGCGCTCAATCTGACGGCACCACCCGCACCCGTCACAGGTTTCGACGCCACTGGAGCCACCGGGGCCGCAGCACTGAAGTGGACCATCCCCACCGGAACCAGGCTCGGTCAGGTCATCGTCCGGCGAAACACGGGCGCCACCCCGCCCGCTTCGCCGACACTCGGTACTGCGGTCTACGCGGGCACCGGCAGCGCGGCGACCGCCACTGGGCTGGTCAATGCGGGCAGCTACAGCTTCCGCGCCTGGGTGAAGGACTACTACGGCAAGGTCGGGCCCGCCGCGGACACCTACCTGGCCGGCACGAGAGCCACCATCGGGGCCAGCGCGCCCACGATCATGTACACCACCCCGGTGACGCTGAGCAGCCGCGCTACTCGGGCGGACAATGGCGCGTACCTGTCCGGCGTACCGGTGACTCTGTACGCGAAGGCCGTCACCGCGTCGAAGTGGCAGGCGGTCGCGACGGTGACGGCGTCCAGCACCGGCATTGTGAACTCGGTGCAGAAGCCTGCCGTCTCGACCTACTACATGTGGGGCTACAACGGCTCGGGTGACCTGCTGGGTTCGCGCAGCGCGGCAACGTTGGTGCAGGTCCGGCCGGCCATGTCGGGGTATCTGCCGGCCTCGATCACGCTGGGCTCGACGGCCCTGCTGTACGGCTACCTCAACCCACCCCACGCCGGCACGACCGCATATCTGCAGCGCAAATCCGGCACGAGCTGGGTCGGGGTGACGTCGGTCAAGCTGACCACGAACGGGAAGTTCGGGTTCGCCATCAAGCCGACCGTTCGCGGGACCTACACGTACCGGGTGGTCTGGTTCGCCGACGCCGACCACGCGGGGACGCAGACACCGTCCAAGGTGATGACCGTCAGCTGACCTCGTCGATCCTCCGCCGGAGAAAAGCACGCTCGGGCTCCGTGGTCGCCTTCGTGAGGGCGTCGCGGTAAGCCTGGGCGGCTTCGGGATGCCGCCCGGCCCGGCGGAGGAGGTCGGCGCGGGTGGCCGGTAGTAAGTGGTACTCCGCCAAGGTGCCTGAGGCAACCAGTTCGTCGACCAGCAGCAGGCCGGCGGCCGGGCCCTCGGCCATCCCGATCGCGACCGCTTGGTTGAGGCGAACCACCGGAGACGGCACGTAGCGCGCCAGTTGGTCGTACAGGCCGGCGATCTGCGGCCAATCGGTGCCGGCGGCAGCCGATGCGGTGGCGTGACAGGCGGCGATGGCGGCCTGGATCTGGTACGCGCCGGGCTCGCGCCGCCGGAGCGCGGCCTCGAGAATCTCGATGCCCTCGGCAATCATCGTCGCGTTCCAGCGAGTCCGGTCCTGTTCCTCCAGCGGGATCAGGACGCCCGCTTCGTCCTGCCGGGTTTCGCTGCGTGCGTCGTGGAGCAGCATCAACGCGAGCAGGCCGGACACCTCGGGTTCGTCCGGCATCAGGTGAGCGAGCACCCTGGTCAGACGGATCGCCTCGGCGCTGAGGCTTCGGCGTACCAGGTCTGCTCCGGTCGTTGCGGTGTAGCCCTCGTTGAAGAGCAGGTAGAGCACGGCCAGTACGGCGGGGGTGCGTTCGGGCAGCAGATGCGCCGGCGGCACGCGGTACGGGATGGCCGCGTTCCGGATCTTCTGCTTGGCCCGGGCGATCCGTTTCTGCATGGTCTGCTCGGAGACCAGGAACGCCCGCGCGATCTCTCCGGTGCCGAGCCCGGCGAGCGTGCGCAGGGTGAGCGCGACCCGCACCTCGATCGACAGCGCAGGGTGACAACAGGTGAACATCAACCGCAACCGCTCGTCCGGCACGTCGTCGGAGTCAGCAGGAGACACCTGTACTACGTCGTCCGCCATCGCAGCCACCTCTCGTAACTTCGCGGCGCCGACCGCCTCCCGCCGCAGCCGGTCGATGGCGCGGTTGCGGGCGGTCGTGGTCAGCCAGGCACCCGGCCGGTTCGGGATGCCGTCGCGCGGCCAGCGCTCCAACGCTGTGGCGAACGCGTCCTGGGCGCACTCCTCGGCCAGATCCCAGTCGCCGGTGACCCGGATCAGCAGCGCGACCACCTGGCCCCACTCCTCCCGGAACGCCTGGCTGACGGCCTCCTCGACCGGATCCGCGGGGACCACCTCAGTGGGCCTCCGGCGGTGGGCCGTCGATCACCGGGCGGATCTCGATCGTGCCGTACCCGGCAGCCGGGTGTTTCGCCGCGATCTCGATCGCCTCGTCCAGGTCGGCGCACTCGATCAGCACGAAGCCGCCGATCATCTCCTTGGTCTCGGCGAACGGACCGTCGGTCAGCAGCAGGTTGTCGTCCCGCACGCGCACGGTGGTCGCATCGGTGGGCGGAGCGAGCCCGGCGCCGCCTCGCACCACACCTCGCTGCTCCATCTCCTCGGACCAGCCGCCGCAGCCGTCGTTGGCGTGCTCCGCGGCGGACTCGTCGCCACAGATCATCAGCAGATACTTCATCAGATCGCCTCCTTCACCTGACCGACGAACGGGATCATCCCGAACGGACAGGGTCGCAGCAGGAATCTAGTCCAGCTGCCGGAGGATCGCGGTGAGCTGCTCCTCGGCCTGCCGGGGCGGGGGAGCGGAGACGGTGAGGCTGTCCAGGACGTGGGTGTAGGTGTCGAGGTCGTCGCGTTTGTCGAGGTAGAGCGCGCTGGTCAGGTGCTCGAGGTAGACGACGTCGGGCAGATCCGCCTGGGGAAAGCGCAGCACGCTGAACGCGCCGGCCGTCGCCGCGTGGCCGGCACTGCCCAGCGGGATGATCTGCACGGTGACGTTGGGCCGCTGGATCGCTTGGAGCAACGCGGACAGCTGGTCGCGGAGGACCTGCGGGCCGCCGATCGGGCGGTGGAGCACCGACTCCTCGATCACCGCCCAGAGTCGCAGCGGGGGATCGCGGTCGAGCACGGCCTGGCGGGTCTTGCGCAACGCCACGATCCGGTCGAGCTCGTCCGCCGACCGCTCGGTGCCGGAGGTGAGCCTGGCAACGGCCCTCGTGTACTCCGGCGTCTGCAACAGGCCGGGCACGAACTGGACCTCGTAGGTGCGGATGAGGTCTGCCGCCGCCTCCAGGCCGAGGTAGGCGTCGAACCAGTCCGGGGTGACATCGTTGTAGCGATGCCACCAGCCACGGTTGTTCGCATCTTTGGCCAGCTGCAGCAGCCGCCCGCGCTCGCCCGTCTGCGTCACGGAGTACAGGGTGAGCAGGTCTTCGACGTCGCGTTGCTTGAACCCGACCCGGCCGAGCTCCATCCGGCTGATCTTCGACTCGGACGCCCGGATCGCCCAGCCGGCCTCGGCCCGGGTCAGCTCGGCGCGCTCCCGCAACCGCCGCAGATGCGCACCCAACATGATCCGCAACGCGGTGGGCCCCGCCTCACTCCGCCCAGCCATGCACCGATCTTACCTCATTATCGAACATATGTTCCCTTAAGCCTTCGTAACGATGTCTTTGATGTAGCCGACGCAGCTGCATAGCGCGTAGCGGCCGTGACGGATCGTCGTTATCTGGAGTGTTGTCGACGCTCTGGAGGCGGTTGTGGGTCTGGTTGTGCAGCGGGTGGATCTGCCAGGTGGCGAGGTCTCGTGGACGGTCCTGGACGAGGACTATGCGGTGGTCGGGCCGGTGGATCGGTTCCTGGCGCATCTGAGTTCGGTCGACCGGTCGCCGACAACGGTGCGCTCGTATGCGTTCGACCTGCGGGACCTGTTCAGCTTCCTGCAGCAGATCGATGTCGCGTGGGATGCGGTGCGGCTGGAGGACCTGGGCCGGTTCGTGGGGTGGCTTCGGCAGTCGCCGGCCGAGCGGGCTGGGAACGTCACCCGGTTGCCGCGCGCCGACGGGCACTGTTCGGCGTCAACGATCAACCGGAAGCTGGCGGCGGTCGGCTCGTTCTATGAGTTCCATCAGCGCCACGGCGTGAAGTGTGAGTTCTTGTGGTCGCTGCGTCGCGGTGGTGGCCGGGCGGGTTCGTGGCGGCCGCTGCTGGCCCACCTGGGCGAGTCGCCGCGGCCGCGCAAGGAGATCAAGCTGAAGGCACCGAAGCGGACTCCGCGAGTCCTGACAGCGGAACAGATCGTGAGCGTGCTGGATGCGTGTGAGCATCTGCGGGATCGGTTCTTGTTCGCGTTGCTGGCCGGCACCGGGATGCGGATCGGTGAGGCGCTGGGGCTGCGGCACGAAGACATCGACACCGCCGGCTGCCTGGTGCGGGTCCAGCCACGGCGCAACGTGAACGCTGCGCGGGCGAAATCCGGCGCTCGGGACGTGCCGGTGGATCCCGGTCTGCTGCGGTTGTATGCCGACTACCTGTTCGACGAGTACGGCGCGCTGGACAGCGACTACGTGTTCGTCAACCTGTGGGCCACCCCGGTCGGCGCCCCGCTGGGCTACTGGAACGTGATGGACCTGGTGGCGCGGCTGCGCGATCGCACCGGCGTGAGGTTCACCCCGCACCTGTTCCGGCACACCTATGCCACCGATCTGCTGCGCCGCGACGTCCCGTCCGAGGTGGTCCAGAAACTCCTCGGGCATGCATCGGTGTCGACCACGATCGACACCTACGCCCACCTCGAGATCGAGCACATCCGTGGGGCGCTGCGGACGGCAGGCTGGTTGCCGCAGGCTGCTGCAGCTCATGAGTCGGGAGCGGCTCGGTAATGGCGCCGGTGACGGTTGCACAACAGCTGAGCAGGGTCGTCGGCAGCGGCGCCGACGCGCTGGCCACGATGCGGCTCGCGCTGGATCCCCGCTTCGCCGGTGAGGTGATCACGTTCGACGCCGAACTGGCCGAAAGGGCGTTCCGGCTCTGCGCGGCGACCGGATGCCTGCGGCATCGACGTTCGAAAACCCTATGCCTGACGCACCTGGATCGTTGGCACCGGCGAGGGGAGCCACAGCTGGAGGAGTTCCTCGCTGAGCCGGGGTCACCGACCAATCCCGAGCAGATCTGTCTCGACGGCCTGCCGGAGCGGCTGCGCGTCGAGATCGCGTTGTCGGTGCAGCTGACCGTCGCGGCAGTCACGCGGCATCTGCATCCGTACTACCTTCGCCGGCTCGTGGCCTCCGTTGGTGAGCATCAACCGGCGTCGCTGCTGGGCGCTTTGCCGGACAGCCTGCGGGCCGAGCTCGAAGACGCTAGCCGCACTAACCAGATGATCCGTCGAGCGCTGCGCTCGGTCATCGCCACGCTGGAAGAGTTCCTGCACCCGCCGCGGGCCGAGGAAGAGTTCGAGCGTGACATCTGGCGCCTGCCGGTTATGGGCCTGGCGGCAGGCCCGAACGGCGTGGTCCGGTTCGACACGATCCCGCAGCCGTGGCTGCGCCACCAGATCAAACGGTTCCTCCGCTGGCGGATCAGCACCGGCAAGAGCTACCACCAGATCAACCGCGACAGCGCCGCGCTGCAACGCCTGGTCGACGCGTTCACCGCCCAGGCCGGGCCGGCCGCCGGCCCGGAGCAGTTCAGCCGGGCAACGATCGAGTCCTACCTGACCCTGCTCGTCGAGAAGGGCCTTGGGCCGGCCAGCCGCGGCTACGACCTCAGCTCGGTCAAGACCTTCCTGCAGACAGTGCGCCAACAGGAGTGGCCACCGGAGCTGCCCCGCTCGGCCGATGTGTTCCCCGGCGACCGGCCCCGGCTTCCCCAGGCCGCGCCCCGGTCGCTGCCGGAGTTCGTGATGGCCCAGATCGAGGACCGGGCAGCACAAGCCCGACTGGCCCAGCCCCACCGGCTGATCCTGCAACTCCTGATCCGCACCGGGCTGCGCATCAACGACGCCCTCCGGATCGAGTTGGACTGCGTCGTCCGCGATGCCCAGCAGGCGCCCTACTTGCGCTACTACAACCACAAGATGCGCCGCGAGGCGTTCGTCCCGATCGACGACGAACTCGCCACCGCGATCCGCGAACAACAAGACGCCACCTTGGCCCGGTGGCCAGAGGCCACCCTCCTCCTGCCCGCGCCGGCCTCACGAGACGGCCGCAAACACCGCAACACCAGTGGTGGCGCCTTCGGGGCGATCACCGCCTGGCAAGACACGATCGGGCTGCGCGACGAGCTCGGTCGGCCGTTCCGGTTCACCGCCCACCAGTTGCGTCACACCTACGGCACCCGCCTGATCAACGCCGACGTGCCCCAAGAGGTCGTCCGCCGACTCCTCGACCACGAATCCCCCGAAATGACGGCCCGCTACGCGCGCCTCAAAGACGACACCATCCGCCGGCACTGGGAACGCGCCCGCAAGATCAACATTCAAGGCGAAACGATCATCCTCGACGCCAGCACCCCGCTCAGCGACGCCGCCTGGATGAAAGAGAACCTCGGCCGCGCCACCATGGCACTGCCCAACGGCTACTGCGGCCTCCCGCTGCAACAGACCTGCCCCCACGCCAACGCCTGCCTCACCTGCCCGGTCTTCATCACCACCCCCGACTTCCTCAGCGAGCACCTCGACCAACTGCGCGCCACGAAACGACTCATCGCCACCGCCGAAGCCCGCGGCAACACCAGGCTGGCGGAGATGAACCAGCGCGTCGCCACCAACCTCGAAAACATCATCGACACCATCCAGGCACCCGACACCACGGAGACCGGCGATGCGAGCTGACAACACACAACACCTGCTCGTCGCCGCCCAGCAGCGCAGCGACGACGCCCGGCGCCGCGCCGAATGCGCCCTTGAACAGCTCATCGCCGACCAGCGACCCCTCACCGCTGCAGGCCTTGCCCGCGCCGCCGGCGTCTCGCGCTCCTGGCTCTACACCCAACCTGACCTACTCGACCAACTCCAACGCCGCGCCAGCGACAAGACCACCCTCAGCACCGCCACTACCCGAGCCTCCGACGCCTCACTCCAACGACGCCTCGAACTTGCCCACCAACGCATCCACCAGCAGGCAGAAGAGATCACCAGGCTCCGAACCGCGCTCGCCCGAGCTCACGGCGACCTCCGCGCGGCTACCGCCTTCAGACCCAACACCAGAGGACCAGAACCACCCGAATAACCGACCGCTGGTCCACGTGGAGACCGCAGTCGCAGCTGACACGGTGTTGTTGGCTTGGCTGGGGGCGCTCGGACCTAGGCCAGGTCCGAGCGGGTACTACGAGGCTCTGATAGTACGAGCTATCGCTTCTCGGCGCGCAGCGCTAGGACCCATGGCACCGGATCGCTCCGCGGCTCAACGGTCCGGGTGATCATCAGACCTGCCTTAGTGAACGAGTTGAGAAGGTCGGCAAGCGGCAGGTGTCGCATCCCGAGCCGCTGACGAATACCGCCCTCACCCCACCACGGCGCCGGCGGATGCCAGCCGACGGTGCGGTAGGTCGGGTGGACGATGCGCCCATCGTCGGCGCGGACTTCAGTGTGTGGCCCGTTGAAGCATGGGTGGGCTCCATAAAACACCACCACGCCACCCGGACGCAGCACACGGGCTGCCTCGGCCAGGACAGCGGCGAAGTCGTCGACGTCGGTGGAGAGCCACAGGGCGGCGACAGTGGAGAAGACTGCATCGGCGAACGGTAGAACGGCCGCGTCGGCCTGGATCAGCGCCTCGCCGGGGGCGGCGCGTTGCTGGGCGAGGCGCAGCTGATCAGCGGAGTACTCGAGGCCAACGACGGTGCGTCCGGTGCTGCGCAACGTCTGCAGATTCTGTCCGGTCCCGCAGCCGAGGTCCAGGCACATGCCGTCTCCCGGACCCAGCAGATCCAGCAGGGGCTCACGGTTGGAGTCCGCCGCGGCCGCGTTGTGCTCGTCATACCAGTCCGCCAAACCGTCATAGCGCGCGGTCGACTTCGGTGTGAATGTCATGCCGAGGTTCTCCTCTCGGGGCGCTTCGCGCCTCATTCTTCCGAGAGTTTCAATTCACACGCCCCAGCGTGGAGCGTGTCGACTCGGCCCGGTCGAGCGCATCTAGTCGAGATCCCGCGCTGGCCTCGTTGATCCGCACGCGATTTCAGCAACCACGCGTGACAGACACTGTCCACAACGCAGACCCCCAGGTCACGACCCCATCGCAGAATTCGAGCTTAAGGGAACCTATGTTCTAGCGCCTGCCAGAGGTTGAATCCATGAGGCATTTATGTAACTTGCTTATATAGTTGCGGGTGTGAGCCGTGAGTTGAGTGTCAGTGAGCTGAACGCCGTGATGGGTGCCTTCACCCGGATGAACATCCGGTTGCCGGCCGTCCAGCGGCTCAGTTTCACCACGTTGTCCGTGCTGCACACGCTGGCGACGACCGGGCCGCGGCGGCTGACCGAGTTGACCGCGAGTGAGCAGGTCACCCAGCCGGCCATCACCCAGATCGTCACCAAGCTGGAACGGGACGGGTTGGTGGAGCGGCGGCCGGATCCCTCTGATGGGCGGGCGGTGCTCGTGCACATCACCGAGGCAGGCGCCGCCGTGGTCGAGGGACGGCGGGCCGAGCGGATCGCGCGGCTGACCGAACTCTCCGCCCGCCTCACACCCGCCGAGCGGAGTGCAATCCAGGCCGCGCTGCCCGCCCTCAACCGGTTGGTCGAACTCCATCGAGAAGAAGGAGAGCAATGAGCGACTTCCCCCTGGATGCCACACCGATTCACGTGCCGGACGCAGTACTCGAGGATCTCCGGCAACGCCTCGCGCTGACCCGGTGGACCGAGGACGCGGGCAACGAGGACTGGTACTACGGCGTACGGCGCGAGTACCTGCAAGAGCTCGTCGAGTACTGGCGTACCGACTACGACTGGCGAAAAGCCGAGGAGGCCATCAACGCCTATGAGCAATACCGCGTCGAGGTCGGCGGCGTACCGGTGCACTTCCTGCGCAAGGTCGGGGTCGGACCGAATCCGGTCCCGCTGATCCTCACGCACGGCTGGCCGTGGACGTTCTGGCACTGGGCGAAGGTGATCGACCCGCTCGCCGACCCCGCGGCGTACGGCGGTGATCCGGCCGATGCGTTCGACGTGATCGTGCCGTCGTTCCCCGGTTTCGGTTTCTCCACGCCGATGACCGGCCGGCCGGACCTGAACTTCTGGAAGGTGGCCGATCTGTGGCATGAGTTGATGACCGAGACGCTGGGCTATCCGAAGTACGCCGCTGCTGGTTGCGATGTCGGCGCCTTGGTGACCGGGCAGCTCGGGCACAAGTACGCCGACGAGTTGTACGCGATCCACATCGGCTCCGGCCTGAAGCTCGACTTCTTCAACGGTGACCGGGCCTGGGACTTCAGTGGCGGCCGCCCGATCCCGGACGGACTTCCGCCGGAGATTCACGCCCAGATCATCCAACTGGACAAGCGTTTCGCGACGCACCTCGCCGTACACGTGCTGGACTCCAGCACGCTCGCGCACGCGCTGTCCGACTCACCTGCCGGGATGCTGGCCTGGATCCTGCAGCGGTGGCGCAGCTGGAGCGACAACGGTGGCGACCTGGAGACGGTGTTCAGCAAGGACGACCTGCTGACCCACGCGATGATCTATTGGGTCAACAACGCGATCGGGACGTCGATCCGCACGTATGCCAACAACAACCGCTATCCCTGGACGCCCTCCCACGACCGGCAGCCGGTGATCGAGGCGCCGACCGGGATCACCTTCGTCGCCCACGAGAACCCACCGGGCGTCAGCACCGATCTAAGGGTCCAGAGCTTCCTGGAGACCGACCGCGCGTCCTGGTACAACCACGTCAACCTCACCGCGCACCCGCAGGGCGGCCACTTCATCCCGTGGGAGGTCCCGGACGAGTGGACCACAGACCTGCGCAACACCTTCCGCCCGTACCGCCCATAAACCGTTGGATCACGCACACAGCGCGTTGCTAAGCTCACTCGCATGTACTTTCTCTGAATCCGGGCCACGGCCGATGCCGCCGTTTCTGCTCCCGTAGACCCTTCACATTCCCCAGGGAAAGTCTCATGCGCCGAAGCGCTCCTTCCACTCCCGCTACTAGAGCTCGAAGACGTTGCTGTCGGCAACCGACTACAGCTGGACGGCCTGCTCTCCATCACCCCGGGCCAGCGCCTGCTGGTCACAGGGGAGAACGGCGCAGGCAAGACAACCCTCCTGCGGGTACTGGCAGGAGACCTGCGACCAGACGCCGGCGCAGTACGGCGTAACTCCACCCGCATCGGCTACCTGGCGCAGGAGCTCCCCGCGCGCTCGACGCGTCTCCCGCTACTGGCCGCGTTCGCAGCCGGTCGTCCCGGCCTGCCCGACGTCCTACCCCCGTGCCGTCGTCGCCGTGTCCCACGGCTGCTCGTTCTGTGACCACTTCCCAGCCGAACACCTCAACCTCCAGAAGGGCCGCAGATGCTGACCTCACAACTCCGCCGTACCTCCGCCGCCGTCGATGCGGCGGTCGGCGCCGCGCGCGATCTGGGCCTTGCCGTAACCGATGCCAAGGTGCTGCACGACGTCTTCTCCGTCGTCGTGCACCTGGCGCCCGAACCGGTCGTTGCCCGGGTGCCCACGGTCCTGCCGCCCAGCGAAGATCTCGCCTCGCTCGCCCGCCGCCAGCGGTCTGAACTCGACGTGGCCCAGTGGCTCGCCGATCAGGGTATTCCGGTGATCCCGCCCAGCAAGCTCGAACCGGTCCAGCGCGACGGCTTCTCGATCACGTTCTGGCAGTACGTCGAAGAGGACAAAGGCAAGGAACCCGACTACGTCGCCAACTCCGAGAGCACCGCGGACCTACATGCCGCGCTGCGGGGCTACCCGGGCGACCTGTCGTTCCTGTCCGCGGCCGACCCGGCATTCGTCGAGGAAGGTCTCGCACAGCTCGACGGCGAACCCGACCTGATCAGCCCCGACGACCTCGACCGTGCCCGCCGCGAGTGGCAGATCCTCGCCCCGCTGGTGCGTTCGCAAGAGGCGTTCGAGGCAAGGTTCCCCGGGATCGAGCTCCAGCCCATCCACGGCGACTCTCCGCCCGCGAACATCTTCAACGGCGTAGCCGGAGACCTGTACTCCGACTTCGAGCTGGTCACCCTGGGCCCGGTCGAGTGGGACCTGGCCGCCCTCGGCCCGGAGCACATAGCCGCCTACAACCGGGGCGCCGCCCGCAACGGCAGCCGGCCTCTGGACGAAGACGTCCTGCACTTCGTCAATGCCGTCGGGATGCTGCGGGTCGTCGCAACCCTCACGCTCACCCCGCAGTTGCCGGAGTTGGTCGACTACCTCAAGCCTGCCGTCGAGCACTGGCGCACGTTGCCGTTCGCCGGTGGCCTCGCCGGCTGACGTTCAGCTCGGGTCGTCGGTACTGCGCTGGTGCTCGGTACCCGTGTCGAAGAACGTGTCGAGGTACTGCTCGGGCGCGAGAGGGCTGCTCCGGATCAGGGAGTAGACCTCCGTGCCCTGGTGGATCTGGGTGACGTCGTCACCGAGGTAGAAGCACTGCGCCAGGCCGAGATAGGCCCAGTCGGTGTCCTCGATGTAGTCGAGCGCTTCGTTCTCCGCGAGTTCGATCGCGGTGTCGAAGTCGTCGGCGCGCCACAGCGTGATGCGCTCCTCGTACGGCGAGTCGTCCGCCCGGATCCCGTTCAGCTGGAAGATGCAGCGCACGCTGTACCAACCCATCGATCCCACCCCCTCAGCCCCGATCTGCTGACACTAGCGCGTCCGGGCCCTTCTCCGCCGGGAAAACCGCCGCCCGAACGAGCGGCGGTTTCTCCGCGGATCAGCTGATTTCGAGCAGCTTCTGGGCCTCGGCGGCGCCGCGCGAGGCGGCCGCCCGCTTCTCGGCCTCGGCGAGCGAGTCGCCCGCGTGCTGGGTCCACCAGTTCTGGCCCTCGACCGGCAGCGTGTCGATCGGGTCGTAGTACTCGTAGGTGCGGTTCAACGCCTCGGGGTCCTGCTGCTCGATCCCGGTCCGGTAGTTCTTCTTCCAGTACGAGATGCCGCGGACCTCGTCGTACTCCGACAGTTGGTGCACCCAGCGCTTGCCGACGTACGGGACGTCGCAGACGATGCGCGGGGTCGCGAAGCCCGGCAGGTAGCCGAGGATGCCGTGCTGCAGGTGCTGCGCGTCCTTCACCGACACCCGCCAGTGCTCGGAGAACGGGATCATGTCGCACATGTAGAAGTAGTACGGCGTGATCGTGGCACCGTCGAGCAGGGCGAAGCACAGGTCGAGCAGCTGCGGGACGGAGTCGTTGACGCCGCGCATCAGCACGCCCTGGTTGCGGACGTCGCGCAGACCGGCGTCGAACATCGCCTTGGTCGCTTCAGCCACCAGGGGAGTCACCGACTGGGCCGCGTTCACGTGCGTGTGCATCGCGATCATCACGCCGCGCTGCCGGCCGAGCAGGGCGACCCGCTCGACGCCGGCCCGGACGTCGTCGGACAGCCAGTGCTGCGGCATCCCCATCAGTGCCTTGGTGGCCAGCCGGATGTCGCGGATGTTCTCGATCTCCAGGAGGCTGGTCAGGAACGCCTCGAGCCGGGGCCAGGGCATGTTCGCCACGTCGCCACCCGACACCACGACGTCCCGGACGCCGGGGGAGCGGCGCAGGTAGTCGAGCATGTCGTCCAGCCGCTGCTGTGGCTTGATGGTGAACTTCAGCTTCTCGATCACCGGGGTCGAGTTCCCGACCAGGTCCATCCGCGTGCAGTGCCCGCAGTACTGCGGACAGGTCGGCAGGATCTCGGCCAGCACCTTCGTCGGGTAGCGGTGGGTCAACCCCTCCGTGGCCCACATCTCGTGCTCGTGCAGCGAGTCCCGGGTCGCGTGCGGGTGCGACGGCCAGTCCGTGCGGCGGTCGGTGAACATCGGCAGCATGTAGCGGCGCACCGGGTCGGCGTAGAACGCCTCTGTATAGGTCCCAGCGTAGTCGTCCGGATTCGGAACGATGGTGTTCAGCATCTGCGGGGGCAGCAGCATCGACATCGTCGCGCGCTCGGCCTGGTCCCGGGTCAGGTCCTCGTAGACCCGCTCCTCGAGCAGGTCACCCATCACGTCCCGCAGTTGCTTGACGTTCTTCACGCAGTGCGAGCGCTGCCACTGCACCGAGCGCCACTCCTCGGCGGTGACGTCTTTGAAACCGGGCATCCGGGTCCAGTCGGGCTCGACGAGGTCGGCCCGGCGGTACGCGTACGGCTGCTCGTTCAGGTCGGCAGCGGCAAGCTCCGGGCTGATCAGATCGGTCACGAGTCCTCCTGGGGGCTCAACACTGGGGTCGGTCGCATGTGAGGATAGCGATAGAACTTATGGTAGATCCATTAGATCACCGCAAGATTTCCTCCGTACAACCGCCACACTAGTATTTTGCCCGTCCTGACCCCAAGGAGTTCTCTCGTGCCGGACAGTGCTGGTTCGCCCGTCGGACTGCATCGCGTGATCGAGCCCGCCGGCGTGTTGCCGCAGGCCGCCCAGCGGCTCGACGCCTCGGCCGAGCTGTGGCCCGACGAGGTGCGGATCTCGATCGAGCGCCTCAACCTGGACGCCGCGTCGTACCGGCAACTGGCCGAGGAGCACGGCGGTGACGGCGAGGCGGTCAAGCAGGCCGTACTGCGAATCGTCGGCGAGCGCGGCAAGATGCAGAACCCGGTCACCGGGTCGGGCGGGATGCTCGTCGGCACGGTCGACGAGGTTGGCCCGGATTCGCCGCTCGGCGTCCAGAAGGGCGACCGGGTCGCGACGCTGGTCTCCCTCACCCTGACGCCCCTGCAGATCACTGATGGGCTGGCCGACTGGGACGGTCGCAGTGAGCAGGTGCCGGCCAAGGGGCACGCGATCCTGTTCGCGCGGTCGATCGTGGCGAAGCTGCCCGACGACCTCGTTCCCGAGCTGTCGCTGGCCGTGATGGACGTGTGTGGAGCGCCTGCGCTGACCGCTCGCGTGGTGCGCCAGTATGTCGACAAAGGCACAAAGCCTGTCGTGTCAGTTATTGGCGGCGCAGGTAAAAGCGGGTCGCTGTCGCTGGCGGCGGCCCGTGATGCCGGAGCGGCTCGGACGATCGGCATCGTCCCGTTCCAGGCGGAAGCGGACAAGCTTGAGAAGGCCGGCCTCGCCGACGCAGTAGCCCTCGCCGACGCCCGCGACCCGGTCGCGCTGGCCAATGCGGTGGCCGGCGCGCTGGAGGAGACCGGGGGAGCCGCCGGCGACGGATCAGCGGGATCGGCTGACATCACGGTGGTCTGTGTTGATGTGCCGGGATGTGAGCACGGCGCGGTGTTGTCCACGAAGGCTGGTGGCACCGTCATCTTCTTCTCGATGGCCACGTCGTTCTCCGCCGCGGCGCTCGGCGCCGAAGGCCTCGCGGCTGACGTGACGATGCTGGTCGGCAACGGTTACGTGCCGGGCCACGCGGAGTACGCGCTGAAGCTGTTGCGGGACGAGCCGGGTGTCCGTGAATTGTTCGAGGGCAGGCTGGCGGAGGATTAGGTCCGTGCGCACACTTCTGACCAACGGTTCCGTCTACTCACCCGCCGACCCCCACGCGACCGCGATCGCCTTCGACGACGGCGTCGTCAGCTGGCTCGGTGACGACAGCAGCGCGGCCGCCTACGCCGACGGTGCGGACGAGGTCGTCGACCTGCGGGGCAAGCTCGTCGCGCCCGCGTTCGTCGATGCCCACATCCACACCGCCCAGACCGGAGCGCTGCTGACCGGCCTCGACCTCACCGGTACGGCGAACCTGACGGAGGCGCTCGACCGGCTCTCCGCGTTCGCTGCCAAGGTCGGGCCCGATGCCGTGATCGACGGAGCCGGCTGGGACGAGACCAAGTGGCCCGAGGGTCGCCCGCCGACGTCCGAAGAGCTCGATCGGGCCGCTGACGGCCGGCGCGTCTACCTCTCGCGGGTCGACGGACACTCCGGCGTCATCTCGTCATCACTGGCCGCCGCGGTCGAGGGCTTGGCCACTCAGGCCGGGTACGAGGCGACCGGACGGGTCGAGCGCGCCGCCAACCACGCCGTCCGCGACGCGCTGAGCGAACTGGTCGGTCCGGAGCAGCGCCTCGCCGATTCCCGGGCGGCCGTGCGGGCGATGGCCGCGCAAGGCATCGGCGCCTTCCACGAGATGGCCGCGCCGCACATCGGCCCGCTGTGGGAGTTGCCGCTGGTCCGCCAGGCCGCGGGAGAATTGGGGCTCTCGGCAACGCTCTACTGGGGCGAGCCCGGCGTCTTCGAGAACGTCACCACCTACGGCCTCGCGGGACTGGCCGGCGACCTCAACGCCGACGGAGCGCTCGGCTCACGGACGGCCGCGCTGCGAGCGCCGTACGAGGACAAGGCGGATCATCGCGGCCACGCCTACCTCACCGCCGAGCAGATCGCCGAGCACGTGATCGCCTGTACCGAAAGGAACCTGCAGGCCGGCTTCCACTGCATCGGTGACGCCGCGCTCGACAACATCGCGCGTGGCTTCGAGCTCGCTGCCGAGAAGGTCGGCGTGCAGGCGCTGGTCGCCGCGCGGCACCGGCTCGAGCACGTCGAGATGGTCGACGACGCGGCGATCGCCACCCTCGCGCGGTGCGGGGTCGTCGCCAGCGTCCAGCCGATGTTCGACCGGCTCTGGGGCGGACCGAGCGACATGTACGCCGAACGCGTGGGTGACCGCTGGGTGGGCATGAACCCGTTCGGCTCGCTGGCGCGCGCGGGCGTCGTACTGGCCTTCGGGTCGGACTCTCCGGTGACGGCGGTGGGTCCGTGGGAAGCGGTGCGGGCTGCTGCGCTTCATCACGAGGCTGGGCAGCGGATCACCGTCCGTGCCGCTTTCGCCGCGCACACGCGGGGTGGCTGGCGAGCGGCGGGCATCGACGACGCCGGAGTGCTCGCGCCAGGGAGCGCGGCGACGTACGCGGTCTGGGAGAGCGACGCGGAGCTGGTCGTCCAGACGCCCGACGAACGCGTCGCGGCGTGGTCGACCGATCCGCGCGCAGGGGTACCGGTGTTGCCGGACTTGTCCGATGAGGCACCTGTGCCGAGCTGCCGGCGGACCGTCGTCGGCGGTCGTGTCGTGTTCGAATCCGAAGGATGGTCGTCGTGACCCGTGCTGTGAAGAAGCTTGACCTCGATCCGGTCACCGTCCGGAAGGCGCGGAGTCTGGCGCGCAAGGCGGGGCGGCCGATCGTCAACATCGCCAAGCAGCACACGACGGTGTCGGTCGAGCGCGCCGTACTGCGGCTGGCGGGGCTGGCCGGCGCCGACACCGAGGGCATTCCCTGGGTGAACCGGCTGGCCGACACAGTGCGGGCCGACGTCGGCCTGGAGCACGGGCTCGCGTTGCCGGTGTGGGACGCATTGGTCAGGGGTGAGGCGGAGGACCTGTCCGTTCTGGCGCAGAAGGCGGCCTCCGGGTCGGTCACGTTCCGGCTGCCGGAGGGACGGGACGCAGTACGGGCCCGTGCTGCTGCGCGCAAGGCGGCGGCGGCCGGGATGAAGAAGGTCGACGGGCGGCGGCGTGAGCGTGACCGGCTGATCAAGAAGCACGGTGACCCGGAGCAGCGGCCGTGGATCTACCTGATCGTTGCCACCGGCGACATCTACGAGGACATCCCGCAGGCGCAGGCCGCGGCCCGTGCGGGTGCGGACATCATCGCGGTGATCCGGTCGACCGGTCAGTCGCTGCTGGACTACGTACCCGAGGGCGCGACCCGCGAAGGCTTCGCGGGAACGTATGCCACCCAGGAGAACTTCCGCCTGATGCGTGCCGCGCTGGACGAGTCGTCACGGGAGCTCGGGCGCTACATCCGGCTGACGAACTACGCGTCCGGGCTGTGCATGCCGGAGATCGCGACACTGGCCGGGCTGCAGCGGCTGGACATGATGCTGAACGACTCGATGTACGGGATCCTGTTCCGCGACATCAACCCGATCCGCACCTTCGTGGACCAGCGGTTCAGCCGGCAGATCCACGCCCGCGCCGGGATCATCATCAACACCGGCGAGGACAACTACCTGACCACCGCCGACGCGGTCGAGGCCGCGCACACGGTGACGGTGTCGCAGCTGCTGAACGAGTACTTCGCCAAGGAGGCGGGGCTGGAGGACTGGCAGCTCGGCCTCGGGCACGCCTTCGAGATCACCCCGGAGATCCCGGACTCGTTCCGGATGGAGCTGGCGCACGCGATGCTGGCGCGGCAGCTGTTCCCGGACGCGCCGCTGAAGTGGATGCCGCCGACCCGGCACATGACCGGCGACGTCTTCCGCGGCTACCTGCTGGACGGGTTCTTCAACCTGGTCGGCGCGCTCACCGGTCAGGGCATCCTGCTGGTCGGGATGATGACCGAGGCCGTGGTGACGCCGTGGATCTCCGACCGCGACCTGGCCCTGCAGAACGTCCGCTACGTATTGGGTGCCGCAGGCAACCTTCATGAGGACTTCCATCCGGCTCCGGACGGCTTCATCGCCCAGCGGGCCCGGCAGGTGCTGGGGGAGTCGGTGGAGCTGCTGGAGCGGATCGTCGACGACGGGCTGCTGAACGCGATCGGCGACGGCACCTTCGGGCTGATGAAGCGCCCGCAGGACGCCGGCCGCGGTCTCGAAGGGGTGGCCCGCCGCTCCTCGCAGTACTACAACCCGGCGATCGAACTGCTCGAGACTGCAGAATCGAAGGAGGGACAGTGAGCATCATCCGCCCCTACGGCGACACCACCGGTGACGGGATGGTGCAGATGTCGTTCACGCTGCCGATCCCGCACGACAAGCGGGCCGAGGGCGCCGCGATCCAGCTGGCGAACAAGATGGGGATGGACCCGGCGCTGGTCGTGCACGCCAAGCCGATGGGCCCGGACTTCACCTTCTTCGTCGTCTACGGTCCGGTGAACCACCTGGTCGACACCGACAAGGTCGAGGTGATCGAGCGGGACTATCCACTGCTCTCGCCGAAGGACGCGAACCTTGCCATCCGCAAGGGCCTGCGGCGCCGGCTGACCGTGGTGGGCGCCTGTATCGGGACCGACGCGCACACCGTCGGGATCGACGCGATCATGAACATCAAGGGGTTCGCGGGGGAGAAGGGCCTGGAGTACTACCGGGAGCTGAAGGTGGTCAACCTCGGCGCCCAGGTCGCCGTACCGGAGCTGGTCCGGCGGGCCAAGGCCGAGAAGGCGGACGCCATCCTGGTGTCGCAGGTGGTCACCCAGCGGGAGGCGCACGTGCTGAACACCAAGGAGATGTCGGCCGCCTTCCGCGAGGCCTACACCGAGGACACCCGGCCGATCTTGGTTGCCGGTGGCCCCCGTTTCACCGAGGCGATGGCCGGCGAGCTCGGCGTCGACCGGGTGTTCGGCCGCGGTACCACTCCCGGCGAGGTGGCCAGCTACCTCGTCGATGCCCTTGTCACCCGTCGCAAGCCCACCGCCGTTCGGAGAAGTGCATGACCAAGGCAACTATCGGCCTGACCGTCACCCATCGCCAGTACGTCCCGTACAGCCACGCGCACTACGCGGGCAACCTGGTCGACGGCGCCTACGTGCTGGGCCTGTTCGGCGACGTCGCGACCGAGGTGTGCATCCAGAGCGACGGAGATGAAGGTCTTTTCGCTTCCTACTCCGACGTGCAGTTCCTGCAGCCGTTGCGGGCCGGCGATGTCGTGGAGGTGACGGCAACGATCTCCCGGGTCGGCAACCGCAGTCGCGAGCTGGAGTTCGTCGCCCGGGTGGTCTGCCGGGGACGGACCGACCTGTCCGCGTCAGCGGCCGAAGTACTGGCCGAGCCGCTGGTGATCACGCGCGCAACCGGGACCGTCGTCGTACCGGTCGCGTGACGATTAGTTGCCCTGGGTAACGATTACGTGGAGTGCCGAGACGGCTCTGTAACGTGACACCGCTGGCGCTTGCTCGTTTGTCCTGTGAGAGCAGGCAACTGTGTTACAACGGCTTGAAGGAGCGGCCGGAGAGGTTGACACTTCGGCTGCGAACGCGCATCGTTTTGGGAGTCGTCATCACCCGTTTCTCCAACGGATCAAAGAAGTTCGGCCACCGGAGATCCCGCGACGCTGACCAGGCCAGTGCCAGGCCTGAGTCGACGGGGGCTGAGATCGCCGGTGGTTAGCCCCCCGCGGGGCAGAGGTGGAAGAGGCTCGGCGCCCAGTAGACAACAGCCGACGGGCTCGCATCCAGCGGGTCTGCGGTTGGTCCGAAGGAGCGCCGAGCCTCTTTCCTTTTCCGCCCGCTTTCCGGCCCTCGCCGGTCCCCGTTCGTCCGCTCGGCAACTCTTGGTCACCGACCGGATCGTTCCGCGCCCGCCGGACGTTGTACCGTCGTGCGACCGGTAGCAACCGGGTGGTGAGGCGAAGGGGTGTGCTGGTGGAGCGGCTGAAAGCGTTGGGGCGCATCTTGCCGAGAGTGATCGTGGCGGTCGGCGCGGGCGCGCTGCTGGGGATGTCGTTCGAGCCCCACGACCATCCCTGGCTGGCCGTCGTCGCCGTGCCGCTGCTGCTGGCCACCCTGAACGGCGTCTCGATGAAGGCCGGCTTCCTGATCGGCTCCGGCTTCGGGATCACGTACTACGCGGTGCTGGTGCCCTGGCTGACCGTGATCGGCGGTGACGCCGCGATCGCCCTGGCCATCCTCGAGGGGCTCTTCTACGGCGTCTTCGGCATGTTCGCCGGTCAGGTGCTCAAGCGCAAACTGTGGATGCTCTGGGTGCCGTGCCTGTGGGTCGCCACCGAGTACGCCACCAGCTCCGTCCCGTTCGGCGGCTTCCCCTGGGGCCGGCTCGCCTGGGCCTTCACCGACTCGTCGCTCGGCAAGCTCGCTTCGCTGACCGGGATCGCGGGCCTCAGCTTCGTCATCGCCCTGCTCGGCGTCTTCGTCTACGCAGTACTGCGTCGCCGCAGCGGCCTGAGCCTGCGGGCGGTCGCGCTGGTTGCCGGGATCGCGATCGTCGGCCTCAGCTCGCTGGTCACGCTGTCGACCGAGGGCAACGGCAAGACCGTGACCGCCGCGATGATCCAGGGCAACGTGCCGGGCAAGGGGCTGGAGTTCCTCGGCCGGGCCAGGACAGTGACCAAGAACCACCGCGACGCCACGCTGGATCTGCAGAAGCAGGTCGAGGCCGGTACGCAGACCAAGCCCGACATCGTGATCTGGCCGGAGAACTCGACCGACATCGACCCGTACAAGGACGCCGAGACCCGGGCCGACATCGAGACCGCGGTGCAGGCCGTGAAGGTGCCGATCCTGGTCGGCGCGGTGACCGAGGGACCCGGCCCGAACGAGCGCCAGACCACCGGCATCGTCTGGGACCCGGCCACCGGTCCGGGCCAGCGGTACGCGAAGCGCCATCCGGTGCCGTTCGGTGAGTACGTCCCGTTCCGCGAGCAGCTGCTGCCCTACATCAAGCGACTGGAGATGGTCGGCCGGCAGACCGCGCCGGGCGTGGGTCCGGGGCTGATGCCGATCAACGGCGTGACCTACGGCGACCTGATCTGCTTCGAGCTCGCCTACGACGGCGTGGTGCACGACGTGGCCAAGGGCGGCGCCCAGATCCTGGTCGTGCAGACCAACAACGCGACGTACGGCGGCACCGGGCAGCCGGAGCAGCAGTTCGCGATCACCCGGATGCGCGCGATCGAGACCGGCCGTACCGTGCTGATCGCGTCGACCAGCGGGATCTCCGGGGTGATCAACCCCGACGGCAAGGTCGAACACAAGACCGGGCAGTTCGTCCGGGACGTCTACGTGACGCAGGTGCCGGTGCGGGACGCCAAGACGCTGGCCACCACGCTGGGCGGCTGGCCGCAGTGGGTCTTGACCGGCCTGGGCATCCTGGGGGCAGTACTGGTGTTGCTGGGCCGCCTCACGTCACGCGCGGGGGAGCCCGACAACCCGCCCGCCGCGACCCCTGAGCGTGAAAAAGTGCCCGTCTGAGTACGCCCGAAGGCCTCTGCAGTAAGAAGGTGTGAGCATGCCCTGGTTCGTCGCGATCGCTCTGCTGGTCGTCCCGATCATCGAGATCTACGTGATCATCCAGGTCGGCCAGGTGATCGGTGGCTGGCCGACGGTCGCGCTGCTGCTGGTCGAGAGCGCGCTGGGTGCGTGGCTGATCAAGCGGGAGGGCCGCCGGGCCTGGAAGGCGCTGCAGGAGGCCACCCAGACCGCGCGGATGCCTGGCCGGGAGCTGGCCGACGCGGCCCTCGTACTGGTCGGTGGCACGCTGCTGCTCACGCCGGGCTTCATCACCGACATCTTCGGATTCTTCTTCGTGCTGCCCTTCACCCGGCCGCTCGCTCGCAAGGTGCTGGCCTCGTTCCTGAGCCGCCGGGTTGCCGCCCAGCTCGGCGGCAACCCGATCACCGGCTTCATGCCGGGCACCTTCCGCCCACCCACGGCCGAGGACACCCACCGCGCCCACCGCGAACGTGAGGCCGCGCAGGACGTCGTACAGGGCGAGGTCATCGACCCGGAACCGCCGAAGGACAAGTAGCCTCCGGCGGTCCGGTCCTCAGGTGACGCGGTCGGTGGCGGACTCGGGGGTCGGGTCGACCGCCAGTCCGGCCGGTGGTTCGACCACGGTCTCGGGGGTGGCCGGCTCCGGCTCGGCCTGCGGCTTGGGCTTGATCACGCGACGGATGCCGATCGCGCCGATCACCGTGGCGACCACCTCGATCAGCGTCATCCACAACCAGACCCGCTGGCCGACGCGCTGGAACAACAGCACCCCGAGCACCGGCCCGATCGTCGCCCCGAGGCCGAACATGGTCTGCATCGCCCCGATGTAGCGGCCGCGCAGGTGCGGCGGCGCGATCATGCCGGGGTAGGCGAACATCGTCGGCACGCCGATGATCTCCGACAGGGTCCAGAACAGCGTGCCCAGGATCAGGAACACGGGCAGCAGCTCGATCGCATACATCGCGTAGCCCAGCGCGACCAGGCTGAAGCCGACCAGCTGCACCACCCGGATCGACCAGCCCTGGACGAACTTGGTCGCGATCATCTGGCAGCTCGCGCAGATGACCGCATTCATGGTGATCAGCGCGCCGTACCACCAGATGCTCTGTCCGGATGCCTTGATCGCCAGCGGGAGGGCGGCGGTGTACTGGACGTAGACGACGGCCTGGAGGAAGAAGGCGAGCATGAACAGCGAGTACCGGTAGTCCTTGAGGACGTCCAGGTAGCGGCCGCGGATCGCCGGCTCGGCGGAGGCCTCTTCCGCCTTGGCCGCGGCCACCGCGCTGCGGTCCGGTTTGGGGAACGCGACGAGGGCGATCAGACCGAAGGCGAGGACGGCGAGCGCCTCCGCCCAGAACAGCAGGTTGTACGAGATCTGGGCCAGCGCGACCCCGACCAGCGGCGCGACCGTGGTGCCCAGGTTCACGCACAGCATGTACATCGCGGTGACCATCACCAGTTTGTCGGGCGGGGTGAGCTGGGTGATCATCGACTGGGCCGCCGGCCGGTAGAACTGCCCGACCGCACTGACCAGCAGGACCGCGAGCAGGATCACCGGGTAGTACGTGATGTAGATCAGTGACGCGATCAGGCCGGCCGACCCCATCATCGAGATGATCGTGGCCGAGCGCGGGGTGAGCCGGTCGCTGAGCCAGCCGCCGACCGCGGTACCGACCACCGCGCCCGCGCCGTACACGCCGAGCGCGAAGCCGGCCTGACCGGCCGAGAACCCGCGATGGGTCAGGAACAGCACCAGGAAGATCTGCAGGAACGCGGCCAGCTTGCTGACGAACACACCGGCCAGCAGCGCCTTGGCCTCCCGCGGCGTCTGCCGCCAGGTCTCGAACACCCCCGGCCGGGACGGTGTCCCTGTCCCTGCCGCAGTCCCTTTCCCGGTCCCTGCCGCGCCATCCCCGCCTGCCACGTCACCGCTCATCGGCGATACACCCTTCTGTTCCCCCCGGGCCGCAGCGGCCTCCGCTGCCTGTCGCCCTACTGAGCAACCGGCACGGCCCTGCTGATACAGATTCGGGGGACTGTACGCCGGGGCAGCACAAAACTGGCTGCCCTGGTCTGTATCAGAACGGGCAACCCGCAGGACTCTCTCTGAAGGAACGCGACGCAGAGCGGGGGCTCGACGGCTCGCGCGCGCCACCTATTGGGAGGGGAACCCGGATGGCAGTTGAAGCTGTGCAGCCTGTCGAGGCTGTTCAAACGATTGAAGCACCACCGGCCGAAAAGGTACAGGCGCTGGAAACCCTGGGCGAGGACTTCGTTCAGCGGCAGGCGCACTACCTGCGCCGCTTCCGCGGTGAGGGACCGGTCCACGAGGTGATCTTCCCGCACGGCGCCAAGGTCTGGCTGGTCACCCGGTACGCCGACTGCAAGGCGCTGGCCCTGGACCCGCGGGTCGGCAAGGACGGCCGCCGGCTGAACGAGATGTACGCCAAGCACTCCACGCTGAGCTCGCCGATGCACTCCACGACGGCCGAGGAGGAAGAGGCCGAGCCCGGCTTCGACGACGACCTGGCCGCGCACGTGCTGAACAGCGACCCGCCGAACCACACCCGGCTGCGGAAGCTCGCGATCAAGGCGGTGACGCCGGCCCGCCAGGAAGCGCTACGCCCCGGTGTCGAGGTGGCGGTGGAGAAGCTGCTGGACAGGCTGGCGGAGGCCCCGGTCGTCGACCTGCTGGCCGAGTTCGCGTGGCCGCTGCCGCTCGGCACCATCTGCGATCTGTTCGCGATGCCCGAGGAGGACCGGGAGAACTTCCGGAAGTGGTCGGGCACCCTGACCGGCGCCGGCCAGGACCCGGCGGAGGTCGCGTCCGCGTCCAAGAACATGACCGAGTACGCGAACTCCCTGATCGACGCCCGGCGGGCCAACCCGGGCGACGACATGATCAGCGAGATGCTGCGGATGGACCTCGACGGCGACCAGCTGACCCAGGGCGAGATCGTCGGGATGATCTTCATCATCGTGACCGCGGGCCACGTCACCACGGTCCACTCGATCGGCAACGGCGTCTTCAACCTGCTCACCCACCCCGAGGAGCTGGAGAAGCTGCGCGCCGACCCGTCGCTGATCCCGGCGGCGGTGGACGAGCTGATGCGGTACGACCCGGCCGCCTCGGTCGGCACCTTCCGGTTCACCAAGGCCGAGATCGAGATCAACGGCGTGACCATCCCGAAGGACCAGATCCTGGCCCTGTCCTGGGGCTCGGCGAACCGGGACGAGACCAAGTTCGCCGACCCGGACCGGCTCGACGTCACCCGCTGCCCGCAGGGCACCTTCTCCTTCGGGCACGGCGTGCACTACTGCATCGGGATCCCGATGGCCAAGATGCAGATCGAGATCGCGCTGGAACGGCTGCTCGCCCGCTACCCGCACCTGAGGCTCGCAGTACCGGCTGAGGACGTGCGGTGGACCAGCAGTGCCCTGCTGCACGGCCTGGCCGGGCTACCGGTCTCGGTGTTCCCGCCCGACGAGGCCTGACCTGCTCCGCGCCAGGACAGACTGAACGGCCCGTCTCCACCAGGTGGTGGAGACGGGCCGTCCGGGTTTGTCAGGCGCTGCGCTTGCCGGTGGAACGGGTGCGGTGCAGGTGCGCCGGGCCGATCTCGCCGGAGCGGAGCAACGCGACGCGTTCCGCGAGCAGTTCCTCCAGTTCGGAGATGCTGCGACGCTCACGCAGCATGTCCCAGTGCGTCCGGGCCGGCTTCTCCTGCTTCGGCTCCGGCTTCTCACCGGTCGAACGGGCGGCCTCGCTGCCGCAGTGGGGGCACTCCCAGATCGCCGGTACCTCGGCGTCGTGCGCCATCGTGACCTCGACCACGTGGCCTCGTGGGCAGTCGTAAGTGATCATCTGGCGCGGCGCGAACTCCACGCCACGGTCATCCTCGAAGCTGACCCCACCCAGCCCCGAACCACGCAGAACGCGATTAGACATGTCAAACCTCCGAGATTCGTCATCCGAGACAACGGTCGGCCGACCCGGATCATTCCCATTTTGGCATGCCCGAGCCCCAGGTACGCACCTGACAGCACCGTCATCACCCCCTGTCATCAGGTGTTCACAAATCACTGTGTGTCGCAGCCCACAGTCCCTCGCGTGTCGCCGGTCACCCAGAGTTGCCGAAGACTGGGGACGCGGGACCATCGATCAGCGGCCGCCTCGATCGTCGTCAAGGTAGACGGGCCGTCACCAGGCCCCCGAGCGATGGGATTCCACGATGGCGAAGTACCTGCTCCTCATCTACGGCAACGAGCAGACCTGGGAGGCGCTGTCCGAGCAGGAACTGACCGACCTGGGTGCGGCGCATGCCGCCTTCGCCGCGGCGGCCGGCGACGCGCTCCTGGCCGGCCACGAGCTTCGGCCGACGACGACCGCGACCACCCTCCGCGGCAGCATCAGCGGCCCGCCGACCCCGACGGACGGGCCGTTCGCGGAGACCAAGGAGGCACTCGGCGGGTTCTACCTGGTGGAAGCCGCCGACCTCGACGCTGCGCTCGCACTCGCCCGCCTGCTGCCCGAGACCTCGGCGGCACACAGCGGCGTGGAGATCCGGCCGGTCAACGAGCCGGGGACGGCACCGGCTTGACGCAGTACGCCGACGTCGCGGCAGCCGTCGCCAACGCGCACCGTCACGAGTGGGCCAGAGTGCTCGCCGCGACGGTGCGCGTGACGCGCGATCTCGACCTCGCCGAGGAGTGCACCCAGGACGCCTATGCCAAGGCGCTGGCGCACTGGGCAGCCAACGGCGTACCGGATCGTCCCGGCGCCTGGCTGACCACTGTCGCGCGTAACCGGGCGAGGGACCTGCTGCGGCGGGAGTCGGTACTCCGGTCAGCGTTGCCGTTGCTGGTCATGGACGACGTGGTGGCGGGGCCGGAGGATATGGCTGATCCGCAGGAGGTCGCGGACGACTGGCTGCGCCTCATCTTCACCTGCTGCCATCCGGCGCTGTCGCGGGACGCCCAGGTCGCGCTGACCCTGCGGCTGGTGTGCGGGTTGTCCACGACGGAGGTGGCGCGGGCGTTCCTGGTCCAGGACGCGGCGATGGCCGCGCGGATCACACGAGCGAAGAAGAAGATCAGCGCCGCCCGGATCCCGTACCGGGTGCCAGATCGTGCCGAGCTGCCGGGGCGCATCGACGCCGTCCTCGAGGTCGTGCATCTGGTGTTCACCACCGGCCACACCGCGCCGGCTGGTGGTGAGTTGGTGAGGCGGGACCTGGTCGACGGTGCTATTCGGTTGGCCCGGAACCTGCACGATCTGCTGCCCGGCCACAGCGACGTGGCCGGCCTGCTGGCGTTGCTGCTCCTCACCGACTCCCGCCGCGACACCCGACTCTCCGACAGCGGAGAACTGGTCCTGCTCGCTGAACAGGACAGGTCCCGGTGGGACGCGGTGGAGATCGAGGAGGGGGTCGCGCTGCTGACGGATGCGCTGCGGAGGACTGGCGCGAGCAGGTACTCGGTCCAGGCGGCAATCGTCGCGGTGAACGCCGAGGCCGCCACCTGGCAGGAGACCGACTGGACCGAGGTCGTCGGCCTGTACGACGTACTGCGCCGCCTCTGGCCGTCGCCGGTCGTCGAACTGAACCGAGCGGTCGCGATCGGCTATCGAGACGGTCCGTCAGCTGGTCTCGCCGAACTCTCGCCTCTGCAGGATGAACCAGCTTTGAGCACCTATGGCTACCTGAGCGCCGCCCGAGCCGACTTCCTCAGCCAACTCGGCCGGCGGTCGGAGGCGGCCACGGCCTACGAGGAAGCGCTGGCAATGACCAGCAACGAGGTGGAACGCACCTTCCTAGCCCGCCGACTCAAGCAGGTCACAACCCACCTCTGACCGGCAAACACCCACGCGTGCTCCTCCGTCGCCCGCTCCCCACCCCCAGCTACCTCGCTCCTCCGTCGCTCGTCCCGCTGCCGCGAAAGCAGAAGTCGACGCAAGCCAGTCCCCGACCGGTGGAACGCAGGCTGACGCTCGGCCTTCCCCTCGCCCGCGCCCCGCGATTTCCAGAGGCCACCCTCCAACCTGGCCGGCCCGACGATCCCGGCCAACCCGAAACCCAGCCAGCCCGGCGACCGGCTTTGTTCTGACGGACAGGAGGTAGGGCTCGAATCCGGGTCATCGGCCTGCTGGGTGAGCGTGAGGGCTCGGGTTCATGCGGAGCACCTCCTGTCCCTCGGCACACGGAGCTCTGCGACAGCGGAGGAGCGTGACCGTCGGCCCTATCGCCCAGTGGTCGGCCGACAGGAGCTGCCTGCTCGCCAGCCAGCCGAGCGGCTCATCTGCGCAACACGTACTCGCGGCAGCGGGACGAGCGACGGAGGGGCGAGGTAGCTGTGGGGTGGGAGCGGGCGACGGAGGAGCACGCGTGGGCGTCGTCGTACTGGGCGCGCTCCCATGTCGTGAGGCATGTCGAATCATTGACGGCCGCGCTTGGAAAGCGCTATCTTGCGACGAAATGAGGCGTAAAAAGTACAAATCGCCTCTTCGTCGACAGGCTGCATGGGCAGGCTGCATGGGCAGGAGAAGTTGGCATGGCTAGGTCGTTGAGATGGGCTGCCCTGGGGCTGGGGGCGGTGCTTGTGGTGGCCGGTTGCGGTAGCAGTGGGGCCGCCAAGGTCGAACAGGATCCGAAGGCGCCGTTGGAGCTGTGGACGCGGACCAAGCCGGGTGGGGACGGCGAGAAGGGGATGAAGAAGCTGGCTGCGGCTTTCGAGGCCAAGACCGGGCAGAAGGTGGAGGTGACCGCGATCTTCGACGACTTCGAGACGAAGTTGTCGCAGCGGGCGGCCCAGAAGGATCTGCCGGACATCGTGATGAACGACTCGGCCCAGCTCGGGTCGATGGTCAGCGAGGGGATCGTCCGCGAGGTCGACCCGGCCGCCGTACCGGGTAGCGACCAGTTGATCGAGACCGCGCTGGCGTCCGCCCGCGCCGGTGACGGCAAGCTCTACGGCGTCCCGTACTCCGCGCAGGCCAGCGCGTTGCTGATCCGCAAGGACTGGCGGCAGAAGACCGGGTTGCCCGCACCGAAGACCCTGGACCAGTTCGTCGCGCTGGCGAAGGCGTTCACCACCCAGGACCCGGACGGCAACGGCAAGAACGACACGTTCGGGCTGGCCGTGCCGGGCTCGACCAAGCGCGGGTATGCCTCCTGGTACTTCTCGAACTTCCTCTGGGCCGCCGGCGGTGAGTTCATCGCCAAGCAGGCCGACGGGAAGTACAAGCCGGCGATGTCGACGCCGGAGTCCGTGGCCGCCACCAAGTGGTTCCGCGACCTGGCCTGCACCAGCAAGGTGATCCAGCCCGGCGCCGCGACGATGGACACGCCGCCCACCAACGAGACGTTCGAGGCGGGCAAGACCGGCATGTACGTCGTCGGCCCGTACCTGATGCCGCGGTTCGACAAGTCGCTCGGCAAGGACAAGTACGAGGTCGTCGCGATGCCGCCGGGTGCGAAGGACTCCACCGTGCTGGCCGAGGGCGGCAGCGTCTACATGATGGCCGGCTCGGCGAACGAGGCCGCTCAGAACTCGTTCGCCTCCTTCGTGATCTCCGTCGAGGGGCAGAAGGTCGGCATGGAAGGCGAGGCCGCCTTCAACGTGCAGCTGCCGGTCAACAAGGCCGTCGACGTCACCACGGTCCGCAAGGATCCGCGCTGGAAGGTGTACGCCGATGTCTACCGTGACCACGGCCGGTACTCGCCGACCATCCCGAACTGGACGCCGGTCCGGCAGGCGACGGCCGACACGATCAACGCCCTGATCGCCGACTGCGGGCTGGACGTCCCGGCGGAGCTGACCAAGCTCGACGGCAAGCTGGCCGAGACGCTCAAGCAGCAGGGCATCGACGCCTCGTGACTGTGCAAGAAGCTCCACCTGCCTCGCCGCCCTCGGCGGCTGCCCCCGGCGCTCGGCGCCGGGGGACCGGCTCCCGGGCCAGGGCCGCCCGGGGCGGCCGGTGGTGGATTCCGTGGCTGTTCCTGGCACCGGCCCTGATCCTCTTCCTGTACTTCAAGTTCATCCCGATGGCCCAGGCCATCTCGATGTCGGTGCAGGAGGTCCGGCCCTATCTCGGCAACACCTGGGCCGGTACGGCGAACTACAGCGAGATCCTCTCGTCGGAGAGCTTCCGGTCGGCGACCTGGAACACGATCGTGCTGGCGGTCGGACAGACGTTCGGTGCGATGGCGCTCGGTTTCGCGCTGGCCCTGCTGGTGGAGGGCCAGACCCGCAAGCTGAACTTCATCCGGTCGGCGGCGTTCCTGCCGGTCGTCGTACCGATGGCGGTCGTCGCCGAGCTGTGGCGGATCATGTACCACCCGACCAGCGACGGTCTGATGAACCAGGTGATCGCGCTGATCGGTCTCGGCCCGTCGGGGTTCATCAACGATCCGGACACGTCGCTGGCGTCGATCGCGGTCACCGGCATCTGGCGCGGCGCGCCGTACGACATGATGATCTTCCTGGCCGGGCTGGCCGGGATCGACCGTGGCCTGTACGAGGCCGCGACGGTCGACGGCGCGTCGACCAAGCAGCGCATCCTGCATGTCACCCTGCCGGGTCTGCGGCCGGTGTTCGCGATTCTGTTCGTGCTCGCCGCGGTCCGTGGTTTCCGGAGTTTCACCGAGGTCTTCCTGCTGACCAACGGCGGGCCGAACGGTTCCACCGAAGTCGTGATGACGCTGATCTACAAGCTCGGCCTGGAACAGAACCGGCTCGGCGTGGGCTCGGCCGGTGCCGTCCTGCTCTTCGCCGCGACCCTCGTCCTGACCGTCTGCGTCCAGTTGCTCCGGAGAAGGAGAGCCGCATGAGTGTCGCCACCGAGACCGCGCTGGGTCTCACCGAGAGCAAGGGCATTCGGGCCCGGATCGTCAAGATCATCGTCTACACCGGCTTGTTCGTGGTGTTCGCCGGGCCGCTGCTGGCGCTGCTGGTGAGCTCGTTCAACCATGTCTCCGACCCGACCCAGCTGAGTGTGATCCCGAAGAGCCCGACGCTCGACAACTTCCGGATCGCCTTCGACCAGGGTGTCCTGAAGTATCTGCTGAACTCGTTCTTCGTGGTCGGTTTCGGCCTCCTGCTCCAGGTCGCGGTGTCTGTCCTTGCGGGCTACGCCCTGGCACGCAAGGTGTTCCCGCTGATGACGCTGGTGATGGTCGCGATCCTCGCCACGATGATGCTGCCCGAGGAGATCCTGGCGCTGCCGCTGACCCTCGTGCTGGCCGACCTGCCGCTGGTGCACGTCAACCTGATGGGCACGCTGGCCGGGATGATCGTGCCGCTGGGTGCGTGGGCCTTCTCGATCCTGGTGATGACCGAGTTCATGAAGGACGTACCGCGTGAGCTCGAGGAGGCGGCCCGGATCGACGGGGCCGGCGAGTTCCGGATCTTCGCCCAGATCATCCTGCCGCTGTGTAAGCCCGCGCTCGGCGTGATCGGGGTGTTCGGCTTCACGATGATCTGGGACCAGTACCTCCTGCCGTTGCTGGTGGCAACCAACTCCGACGCGTACACGCTCCCGCTGGCGCTGCGGACGTTGCGGATCGACCCGCTGGTGACCCCGGGAGTCGTGATGGCCGCTTCACTGCTCGCGTTGCTGCCGTCGGTGCTGGTCTTCCTGTTCTTCCAGCGTTCGTTCGCCCGCGGGCTGACCCAGGGAGCGTTGAAGGGATGAGTGGAAAGGCGTGGTTCCGCCACGAGCGACTCGGGATGTTCGTCCACTGGGGCCTGTACGCCCTGCCCGCCCGGCACGAGTGGGTCAAGAACCGCGAACGGATGACCGACGAGCAGTACGCCCGGTACTTCGAACGCTTCGACCCCGATCTGTACGACCCCCGTGAGTGGGCCAAGTCGGCGCGAGCGGCCGGTATGCGGTACGTCGTACTGACGACCAAGCACCATGACGGCTTCTGTCTGTGGGACAGCGCGCTGACCGACTACAAGGTGACCAACACGCCGTACGGGCGGGACCTGCTCACGCCGTTCGTCGAGGCGTGCCGGGCCGAGGGGCTCAAGGTCGGCTTCTACCACTCGCTGATCGACTGGCATCACCCGTCCTTCCCGGTCGACGGGCTGCACCCCCAGCGCGACGACGAGGAGTTCAAGACAGAAGCGGCCGGGCGCGACATCGCGCAGTACCGGGAGTATCTGCACGGGCAGGTCAGGGAGTTGCTGACCGGATTCGGGCAGATCGACTATCTGTTCTTCGACTTCTCCTATGCCGGGCGACCGCAGACCTGGGGTGGGAAGGGCGCCGAGGAGTGGGGTGCCGAGAAGCTGCTCGCGATCGTCCGGGAGCTGCAGCCGGACATCCTGGTCAACGACCGGACCGGTCTGCCGGGTGACTTCGTGACGCCGGAGCAGTACCAGCCGGCGGGTCCGATGACCGGTCCCGACGGGCCGATCGCGTGGGAAGCGTGCCAGACGCTCAACGGCAGCTGGGGTTACGACCGCGACAACTTCGACTACAAGAGTCCCGACCTCCTGGTCCGGATGCTGATCGACGGTGTCTCGAAGGACGGCAACCTCTTGCTCAACGTCGGCCCGACCGGCCGCGGCCTGATCGACCCACTCGCCGAAGGAACGCTGGCCGCGATCGGCGACTGGATGCGGCTGCACGAGCGGTCGATCCGCGGCTGTGGCGCTTCCGAGTACGCCGCTCCGCCCGACAGCCGCTACACCCAGAACGGCGATCGGCTCTATCTGCACTTGTTCAGCTGGCCGTTCAAGCATGTGCATCTACCTGGACTGGCCGGCCGCGTCGACTACGCGCAACTGCTGTCCGACGCCTCGGAGATCCAGCTGGTCGAGCCCGACCCGAGCCGGTTGCACGAGAACACCCAGCCGGGCGGACAGCCGCCCGGCACCCTGACCCTGCAACTTCCGGTACGCCGCCCCGAGGTCGCCGTACCCGTCATCGAGTTGTTCCTCACTCCATCCGCCTGAAGTCCGCCTGAAATCCGCCTGATCCGGGAGACCTGATGAACCGCCGTACCTTTCTCACCGCTGGGACTGTCGCCGCCGGGCTGGCCGGAGTCTCGATGACCAGCGGGCTGCCCGCCTCGGCCCGGACGCGGGACCGCCGCTTCGTCCGCTCGCTCGACGAGTTGCGGCGCGCGCTCGCGACCGCCGTACCGAGCACCGTGATCACCGTTGCCGACGGCCACTACGCGGTCCCGGCCGGGGCGCCGATCGCGATCACCGGGATGCGAGGCGCGCCCGGTCGGCCGATCACCGTCCAGGCCGAGACGCCGGGTGGGGTGGTGCTGACCGGTGAGCAGAGTTTCGTGCTGACCGGTTCGTCGGACATCACGCTCAGCGGGTTCGCGTTCCGGCAGAGCACGACGCTGGAGCTGCCGCCCGACTGCCGGCGGATCCGGCTGACCCGCAACGACTTCCAGCTGGCCGATATCGCGGGCCTGCACTGGGTGATGGTGCGGGCCGACCACTCGAGCGTCGACCACAACGCGTTCCACGGCAAGACGACGCTGGGCATCTACCTCGGCATCGAGGGCGCCGGGACCGACGGGATGGCTTCCGGTGTCCGGGTGTACCGCAACCACTTCAGCGATCACAGCTTCCCCGGCAGCAACGGCGGTGAGTCGATCCGGCTCGGAGTGAGCCCGCGGGCGCTGTCCACCGCCGGTGCGATCGTCGAGTTCAACCTGTTCGAGCGGGCCGACGGCGATCCGGAGGCGATCTCGGTGAAGTCGTCGGGCAACGTCGTGCGGCACAACACGATCCGCGACAGCATCGGCGGCATCGTGCTGCGGCACGGCAACGCGAACCGGGTCGAGGGCAACTACCTGCTGTCCGGTTCGAACGGGATCCGGATCTACGGCGACCGGCACCTGGTCGTGAACAACTACCTGGAGCGGATCGGCGGTTCGGGCATCGTGCTCGGCAGCGGCAACGTGCGCGATCACTTCCCGGGGGAGTCACCGGCGTCGCGGCGCGGCAACGACGCGCCGGACGGCGTACAGATCGCGCTCAACACCGTGCTGGACTGCGGGACCGCGATCAGCGGCGAGAGCCACCGGACCCTGCCGCCGCTGGGTTGCGCGATCACCGACAATCTTCTGATGGGTGACAACGGACAACTCGTGAACCTACCGTTCCAGGAGGGAATCGCCTGGTCGGGCAACCTGCACTGGGGTACGGCGACAGACGGCAACGCGCCGGCCGGGACCTTCAAGCGGGCCGACCCGAAGCTGGTCGCGGGGCCGGACGGGATCCGCCGGCTCACCACGGGCAGCCCGGCGATCAACGCCGCTACCCGCTCGTACCGTGACGTTGACACCGACCTGGACGGCGACCGGCGTACCGGCCGGGCGGATGTCGGCGCCGACGAGTTCTCCCGCCGGCGGCCGTGCCTGCGGCCGCTGACGCCTTCCGATGTCGGGCCGCATGCGTCATGACAACCCGGGCCCCGGTCATCACCCGACGTGAGGACGAGCTGATCAGAACCCAGCTGGATCGGCTGCGGCTGGATCTTGTCGTCGCTGCCCGGATCACCCGGGTGCACCGCGAATGGTCGCGGCCGCTGCAGCCCGATCCGTTCTCGCGGCTCTACCTCATCCTCGAGGGTGAGGGCCGGCTGGTGGTCGGGGAGGAGGAGCTCTATCCGGAGCCGGGGGATCTTTGTTATCTCCCGGCCGAAGTACCGGTGTCGTACGAGACGATCAGCGACAACGTCTTCCGCAAGCACTGGCTGCACTTCTCGGCGCTGATCGGTGACCGGGACATCGGTGAGTTGCTGACGTTGCCGTACATCGTGAAGAGCAAGGCGCCGGAGGAAGCTGCGGCTCTGTTCGAGCAAGTCGGCGCCGCCGATCGCGATCCGCCGGGACTGGCGACACCGCTGCGCCTGCGGTCGGCTCTGACCGCGCTGTTCGCGCATTACCTGGACAGCGCGCCGCCCGGGTCTGTCCGGCTGTCGACCCAGCAGACCAGCGAGTCCAGTGTCGTTCAGTACATCCAGCAGAACCTCGGCACGCCTCTGACGGTCGAGGAACTGGCTGCCCACTTCGGGCAGGATCTGGCGACGTTCGTCCGGCGCTTCCGCGCCGAGTTCGGGCTGTCGCCCAAGCAGTACATCAAGCGGGCCCGGATCGAGTGGGCGCAGCGTGAGCTCGCCTCGACGACCCGGCCGATGGAGGAGATCGCGGCCGCGGTCGGCATGGACCAGTCGTACTTCTCCAAAGTGTTCCGTCAAGTCAGCTCGGTGACGCCGAGTGAGTACCGAAAGCTGTACCGCCCCAACGGTTGAGGAGACTTGTCATGGATCGTCGTGCCTTTCTGGCCGGCGGCCTCGGTGTTGCCGCCGTCGCCGCCTTCCAGCTACCCAGACCACGCTCGGCGGACGCGCGAGCGACCGCGGTGGTCACGTCGCTGTCCCAGCTCCAGTCGGCCATCAACTCGGCCACCCCCGGAACCACGATCGTGCTCGCGAACGGCTCGTACGCCGTACCGTCGGGCTCGCCGATCAGGGTCTCCGGCAAGAACGGCACCAGTACGTCGCCGATCACCATCAAGGCGGAGAGCCGCGGGGGTGTGACGCTGACCGGTTCGCAGAGTTTCGTGATGTCGAACTCGTCCTGGATCACGGTCAGTGGGTTCGTCTTCAAGCAGAGCACGACGCTGGACCTGCCGTCGTCGTGTACGCGGATCCGGCTGACGCGCAACGATTTCGCGCTGGCCTCGGCGGCCAGCCATTGGGTGGTGGTGCGCGGTGACGACGTGAAGGTCGACCGCAACGTTTTCCATGGCAAGTCCACGGTCGGCTGCTACCTGGTGATAGACGGCCCGTCGAGCACGGTCATGGCCAAGCGCACCTACATCCTGCGCAACTATTTCCGGGATCACTCGTTCAGCGGGTCGAACGGCGGTGAGCCGATCCGTCTGGGGGTCAGCAGCAAGGCGTTGAGTACGTCGGCGGCGACGGTCGAGTACAACCTGTTCGAACGCACCAACGGCGACCCGGAGGCTATCTCGGTGAAGTCGTCCGGAAACACGATCCGGTACAACACGTTGCGCTCGTCCGGCGGCGGCATCGTCCTGCGGCACGGCAACGCGAACCGGGTCGAGGGCAACCATGTGCTTGCTGGCGGCAATGGGATCCGGATCTACGGCAACGATCATCTGATCGTGAACAACTACGTCGGTGGTGTGCGCAGTGCGGGGATCGTGCTCGGCAGTGGTTCGGTGCGGGACCACTACGAGGGTGAGCCGTCAAGCTCGCGAACCGGCAACGACGCTCCCGACCGGGTGACGATCGTGCTCAACACGCTGCGCAACAACGCCGAGGGCATCGTCGGAGAGAGCCACCGCACCCTTCCGCCCCTGGCGTGCAGAATCTCCGACAACCTCCTGGTCGGCTCGAGCGGCCAACTGGTCGACATGCCGTACCAGCAGGGCATCACCTGGTCGGGGAACATCCTGTGGGGCTCAGCCAGCAACGGCAACATCCCGTCATCCGGCTACACCCGAGCCGACCCGAAACTCGTGGCTGGCACCGACGGCGTCTACCGCCTCGGCTTCGGCAGTGCCGCCGTGAACGCAACGAGCATGGACCACTCAAGCCGAGTCACCGACGACCTAGACGGCCACCCCCGCACCGCGCCGTACGACGTGGGTGCTGACGAGTACTCCACGGCTGCACCTGTACGGCGGCCACTCACCCCAACTGAGGTCGGCCCGGGCGCAGCCTGACGGCTGCAAAGAAAGGGCGGGGTGAGCCGCCCGGCCGTGTTGGTGTGGGGTGCAGGTTGCCGTGGGGTGCCGCGGCAACCTGCAGGCGGCAGCGCCGGCTTCCCGCCCACCACGGTGGTCGTGTAAACGGCTTGGGTGTTGTGGTCAGACTCGGGTTGGTTGGGGGTTGCCGGCTTGTTCTATGCCTTGGCGCATGTCGACCCGGGAGAGCAGGACCAGGCCGATGACGAAGAAGAGGCCGAGGGCAACGATCGCGGGCCGGTACGAGCCGGTGATCTGGTGGACCAGGCCGAAGACGAGGGTGCCCAGCCAGGAGGTGCCTCGTTCGCCGGCCTGGTAGAGGCTGAAGTACTCCGCTTCGCGGCCTTTCGGGATGAGTTGGCTGAAGGCTGAGCGGGACAGCGCCTGGGTGCCGCCGAGGACGATGCCGATGGCGGCGCCCATCGCCAGGAACGGGACGATCTGCCGGGCCGGGAGCATGAAGCCGGCGATCACGATCAGCATCCAGACCACCAGGCCGCCCATGATCGTGCGCTGGGTGCCGAACCGGCGGGCGAACCGCCCGAACGCCAGCGCGCCGAAGAACGCGATGAACTGGACCAGCAGGATGGTCATGATCAGCACCTGGGTCTCGAACCCGAGCTGCTTCTCGCCGTACGTCGAGGACACCGCGATGACCGTCTGGATGCCGTCGTTGAAGAACAGATAGGCGACCAGAAACAGCAACGTCATCGGATAGGTCCGGATGTGCTTGAGCGTCGCGAACAATTGACCGAAGCTCTGCTTGACCAGGCTTCGGCTGCGGACCGGTACGACGCTGGCCGGCGGGCGGTTCTTCAGCCGGATGAACGGCACAAAGGTGAACAACCCCCACCACAGCCCGGCGGTGAGCAGGCTCAACCGCACCGCCGTGCCCGTGCTCATCCCCAGCGCGTCGTGCGCGGTGACCACACCGAGGTTGATCGCGAGCAGGACGAAGCCACCCAGGTAGCCGAACGCCCAGCCGCGCGAGGACACGTCGTCGCGGTCATCAGGCCCGGCAATATCGACCAGGATCGAGTCGTAGACGACCATCGACGACCCCAGACACAGGTTCCCGACGAACAGCAGCAACGCGCCGAGCTCCCAGCGGCCACCCTCGACGAACACCATGCAGCAGGCAGCCAGCGCACCCGTCCACGCGAACGCGCACATCAGCACCTTCTTGCGCGGAGACCGGTCGGCGATCGCCCCAACGATCGGCAGGAACAGCGCCGACATCAGGGTCGCGACGGTCACGACGTAGAAGGCCAGCGAGCCGGGAGCGATGCCGAGCCCGAGCACCTGGAGATTGGTGGTGCACGGATCTTCCGCGGTACCGACGCGCCCGCAGGCGGCGGTTTCGGCGACCGAGGTGAGGTACGGCGCGAACAGCACGGTCGCGACCGTCGTCACGTAGCCGGAGTTGGCCCAGTCGTATAGGCAGAAGCCCCAGTACTCGCGCTTGTCCACCCTCGCCGGGGCCGAGAGAATTCCCATGCGGGGGAGTGTGTCAGGAAACCCACTGATTCCGCTCGACCAGTACGTCGCGCAGCAGGTCGGTCCGGTCGGTGATCAGCCCGTCGACGCCCGCGTCGAGCAGCCGGTGCATCTCGGCCGGGTCGTCCACGGTCCACACGTGCACCTGCTTGCCGAGGGCATGCGCCCGGCGGAGCAGCCCGGGAGTGAGCACCCGCAGGCGGCCGTAGTACTCGGGGATCTGCAGGCAGGCGCCGGGTGACGACAGCCGGAACGGCGAGAAGCGCAGCCGGGCGATCTCGCGTTGCCCGAGGCCGGTGGCGAGCCGTTCGCCGAGCTCGCGCCGGATCAGCTCGACGCGTGCCTGCGAGAAGGAGGAGACGCAGACGCGGTCGATCGCGTCGTGCTCGCGCAGTACCTTGGCCGCCGCCAGGACGCCGTTGTCGGCCTTGATGTCCAGGTTGAGCCGGACCTTGGGGAAGTGCTCCAGCACCTCCGACAGCAGCGGGATGGGCTCGTGCCCGTTGATCTTGGCCTTGCGGACCTCCGACCAGGGCAGCTGGGAGATCACGCCGGTGCGGTCTGTCACCCGGTCCAGGCGGTGGTCGTGGAAAGCGATCACGACCCCGTCGCTGGTCGCGTGCAGGTCCGTTTCGAGGTACCGGTAGCCGAGGGCGACCGCGTGCTCGAAGGCGTGCATCGAGTTCTCGTAGCCGAGGTTCTCCGGGTGCAGAGCACCGCCGCGGTGGGCCATCGCGATCGGCCCCTCGTGGTCGAGATAGGGATACACGCCGAGAAGTATGTACCGTTTGGGTGGTGACGGTACTCAGCCCCCGCCCAGACCTGTGGACCCTCGACCCCGGCGTCCTGCACCTGAACCACGGCTCGTACGGCGCTGTCCCGCGCCGGACGCAGGAGTTGCTGGCCGCGTTGCGGGCCGAAGCCGACGCGAATCCGATGCGCTGGTTCCGCTCGGTCGCCGACCGGCTGACCGCCAGCCGGCTGGAGCTGGCCGCCTACCTGCAGACCGACCCGGCGGGCTTCGCGCTCGTCCCCAACGCCAGCGCCGGCGTCACGGCCGCGCTCGCGGCCATCACGATCCCGGCAGGCAGCAGGATCGTGCTGACGAACCACGCGTACGGCGCGGTCCGGTACGCCGCGGAACGTTTCGCCCGGGCCAACCAGGCTGAGGTCGTCACCGTCGACGTACCGCTGGAGGCCGACGACGACTCCGTGGTCGCGGCCATCGAGGCGGCCCTCGACGACCGGGTCGCGGCGCTGATCGTCGACCAGATCAGCTCGGCGACCGCGATGGTCTTCCCGATCCGCCGCCTGGCCGACCTCTGCCGCTCGCGCGGCATCCCGTCGATCGTGGACGGAGCCCACGCCCCCGGACTGCTCGACGCACCGGCCGAGGACGGCGCCGACTTCTGGACCGGCAACTTCCACAAGTGGCCGGCCTCGCCGCGCGCGACTGCCGGGCTGGTGGTGGCCGAGCAGTGGCGTACGGCGACGCTGCCGCTGATCGTCAGCTGGTCGGAGAACGACGAGCGCCTGCCGGAGCGGTTCGACCAGCAGGGGACCGCCGACTATGCGCCGTGGATCGCCGCGCCCGAGTCGCTGCGGGTGCTCGCCGAGCTCGAGTGGCCGCGACGCCGGTCGGAGCTGTCGGCCATGCTCGACGAGAGCGCGAAGCTGCTCGCCAAGGCGCTAGGGACCGGCCTCGGCGAGGTCGCCCACTCGGCGGCGACCATGCGTCTGGTCGAGCTTCCTTTCGCGGGAGTGCCCTCGCCAGAGGCAGGCGAGGCCTTCAAGGCGAAGGTGTCCCGCGACCTGAAGGCAGAGATCACGTTGACGGCCTTCGACTCCCGCGTCTTCGTCCGGCTGTCGGCGCACGCCTACAACAGCGCCCAGGACTACCAGCGGCTCGCCGAGCAGCTCCCGTCAGTGCTCTGATGCTGCCGGGCTGACGGCACTTCCGAGAGTCAAAGCGGCCAGGGACTTCGGTGCGCCCGGCTGGTAGAACACGTCGGCCTGGGTGATCGTGAAGCCGGCGGTGGTGATGAGTTCTGCGATCGGCTTCGTGAGGTGACAGCCGCCGGCGACACGTCGCTGGATGGGCTCCAGGCGGTGTTGCCAGCGGCGTACGGACTCGTCGGGGGCGAGGCCGTGCTCGACGAAGTGGAAGGTCCCGCCCGGCTTGAGGACGCGGCGGAGCTCGCGCAGGGCGGCGACCGCGTCCGGGATGGTGCAGAGGGTCCAGGAGGACAGCGCGCTGTCGAAGGTGTCGTCCTCGAAGGGCAGGGCCTGACCGTCGAGACCGGCGCGGCGTACCGGCAGTTGGGCCGCGACGACCCGGTCCGCGGCGAGCCGCCAGGCGACCTCGGACGGCTCGACCGCGGTCACCGCCGTCACGGCCGCGGGGTAGTGGGGAACGTTGTGGCCCGATCCGAACCCGATCTCGACAACCTCGCCGTGCAGCCCTTCGCAGGCGCGCCGCCGGAGCGGATCGACCATCCTGGAACCGCAGGTGAGGTTGACGAGCCGGGGTACTACGCGATCGGAGTAGAAGCCCATCTCCGCATGCTACTCAGCCCTTGACGGCGCCGGCGGTCATGCCGGCGACGATCTGGCGGTTGAAGAACAGGAACATCACCAGCGGTGGAAGGGTGATCAGCAGAATGTTCATGAACAGCAGGTTGTACTGCGTGGTGAACTGGCTGGAGAAGTTGTAGAGGGTCAGCTGGACGGTGGCGTTCTGGTCGCCGGGCAGGAAGTACAGCGGGTTGACGAAGTCGTTGAAGACGACGACCGACTGGACCACCACGACCGTCACGATGACCGAGCGCAGCAGCGGGAAGATCACCGTGAAGAACAGCCGGACCGGTCCGGCGCCGTCGATGATCGCGGCCTCGTCGAGTTCGCGTGGGATGGTCCCCACGAAAGCGCGGAACAGCAGGATGCAGAACGACAATCCGAACGCGATCTCGACCAGGATCAGCCCGGGCATGGTCCGGAACAGCCCGATCCGCTGGAGCACCCAGATCGTCGGTACGACGGCGGGCGGGATGATCAAGCCGGACAGCACCAGGAAATTGACCAGGCCGTTCCAGCGGGTCTGCCGCCGCTGCAGGACGAACGCGGCCATCGCGGCGAGCACCACCATCCCGGCCACGCTCGCGACCGTCAGGATGGTCGAGTTGATGAACGCGATGATCAGCATGTAGTCGCGCGCCTCGACCACGGCGATGAAGTTCTGCACGAACTGGAACTGGTGCGGCCAGGAGAAGTCCAGCAGCGATGCCTGCTGCCGGTCCTTGACCGCGGTCAGCACGATGAACGCGAACGGCACCAGGAAGACGACGATCGACACCAGGATCGCCACCACACTGAGCAGATAGTTCTTCCGTGGCCTGGGTCCGGACATCGTCGCGGTGCTCACAACTCCACCTCCTTGCGGTTGAGAAACCGCGACAACGGCAGCACGATCGCCGTCACCACGACGAACAGGACGACGTTGCCCGCGGTGGACAGGCCGTAGAACCCGGCCTGGTACTGCTTGTAGATGACCGAGGCGATCACGTCCGAGGTGAATCCCGGCCCGCCGCGCGTCATCGCCCAGATCAGGTCGAACGACCGCAGCCCGCCGATCAGCGACAAGATGATCACCGTGACGGTGGCCGGCCGGGCCAGCGGCAGGACGATCCGGCGGAAGCTCTGCCACCCGGTGGCGCCGTCGACCTTGGCGGCTTCCAGGTACTCCGCCGGGATCGACACGATGCCCGCGATGTAGATCAGCGTCGCCAGCCCGACACCTTTCCACACGTCCACCAGTGCCACCGACAGCAACGCGTACTGCGGGTCGGTCAGCCAGCCCGGTCCGTCCACCCCGAGCACCGCGAGCCCGCTGTTGATCAGCCCCCGCTCGGGGTTCATCAAGACCGTGAAGGTCAGTCCGACACCGATCGTGGAGACCAGTACCGGGAAGAAGACCACCGACCGAAGGTAGCCACGGGCAACGATCTGCGAGGTCAGCAGGACGGCCAGCAGCAAGCCGAGGACGACCTTCGTCCCCGACGTGACGACGGCGTAGATCAGCGTGTTGGTGAAGCCCTTCACCAGGGCGGGCTCCTGGAAGAACGTGACGAAGTTCTCGAACCCGATGAACTTCGACTCGAAGATGCTCCACCGGGTCAGGCTGAAGTAGAACGAGGCGAAGGTCGGGATCGCGAACAGGACGCCGTAGACGACCGCCGCCGGAGCGTAGAACCAGGTCGGGTACGGACTACGCAGCCGGCCACGATCCGGGCCCGCGACCCTCGAGCGCGTCTTCGTGGACGTGTCGATCGACGTCGTGGCCACGGCTCACCAGCCCTCCAGCCCGAGTTGCTGCGCCTGCTTCTTGACGTCCTCGTCGTAGAGCGAGGCGCCGGCGGCGGCCTTGCGGATCCCGGAGCCGACCTCGACGGTGATCTGCTCCAGCGACGGGCCCTTCACCGGCGAGAGGAACTCCAGCGCCAGGCTCGAAGCACCCTCGGTATCGATGTAGGGCTGCATGTCCTTGACGGCCTGCGGTACGTCGGCCGGCAGCTTGCACTCCGTCACCGCGAACGGCCCGGTGACGGCGCCGGCCTTCGCCTGCGAGTCACACCCCTCCTTGCTGCCCACGAAGCCGAGGAACTTCTTCGCCGCGTCCAGCTTGGCCCCGGTCGTGCTGGTCGGGATGTAGACGCCACCGGGAGCCCACACGGTCAGGCCGTTCTTCGCGGCGTCGTCACCGGGGATGGCGAACAGGCCGACGTCCTTCGCAGCAGCCGGGTAGGTGGCGACCAACTCGCTGACCACAGCCGACAGGATCGGGTAGTGCGCGCCCTTGCCCTGGGCAAGCAACCTGAGACCGTCCGGCATCTTGGCCGACGCGAAGTCCTTGTTGACGTAGCCCAGGTCGTGCACCTCCTGAAGATGCTCGAAACCCTTCCGGGCCGCCGCGGAGGTGCCGTACTTGGCCTGGTTCTTGGTGTACTTGTCCGCGAAGTCCGGCTCGGCCGCGGACACGTTGTGGAAGTCGCCCAGGACGAACAGCTGCGACGTCCAGGTCTCGCCATAGGTCTGGATCACCGGCGCCACCCCGGCCGCCTTGATCTTGGCGTTGTTCGCCATGAAGTCGGCCCAGGTCTTGGGCACCTGCAGATCGAGCTTGGCGTACAGCGGCTTGTTGTAGAGGATCGCGCCGGCCAGGAACCCGCCGTACGGCGCGCCGTAGACCTGGTCGCCGGCCGTGACGGTGCTCTTGAAGTTGTCGTCCAGCCCGCCGACGAACGGCTGGTCGCCGACCGCGACCAGGTTCTTCTGCGGAGCGATCGCCTGGAACAGCGAGCCCGAGTTGTAGGCGAACACATCGCTCATGTCGCCGGTGGACAGCCGGGTCTTGACGATGTTGTCGCCTTCGCTGCCGGCCGGGCGGGTCTCCACCTTGATGGTGATGCCGGGGTTCTTCGCGGTGAAGTCCTTGCCCAGCTGCTCGGCCGTCTTGACCGTCTGGTCGGCGTTGTCGACCAGGAAGTTCAGCGTGACGACGTCGCTGCCGCCGCCGCCCTCGTCACTCGAACCGAGGCTGCCGGCACTGCAGGCGGTGAGGGCGAGTGCCGCGATCGCCAGGCCGGCCAGGGGAGTTGTCCTACGTGAGCGGATCATGATGGCCTCCAGTGCTGTTCACTGCGCGATGAGCAAAGAGTCGAGCCGGGCCTTCAGGGCCTCGGCGCCGGTCGAGAACCCGCCGCTGACGGCCCGGACGAGCTCGGTCGCGGGAGCGTCCAGGTAGCGCTCGAGCTTGCCGGCCAGCTGGGCGTCGTCCTCGACCACACCGGCCTCCACCGCCGCGCTGACGACTGCCTGCCAGGTCGGCTCGTGGTCGAGGAGCTGCCGGATGCTCGGATCAGCCCCGAGCGGCGCTGCGTCGGAGTACGGGTCGGTGGTGGTCCACTGGTGCTTCCCATGTCGTACTTCGACCGGGCTGCTGCTGTCTGGCAGGTGCACGGTCGCGGTCGCCCCGACTGGGACGGTGATGGCGAGGCGGAAGCTGCCGTCGCTGCGGGTCCACTCGACACTTGCTTCGCCGTACGGCGTGAGGTGGCGAGCAGCGGCCCTGGTGAGGCGCGAGTTGGGCAGCGGGTCCACCACGAGCGTGCGGTAGCCCGGTTCGCCTGGCGCGATACCGGCAACTCGTCGGTGCATCCAGTCGGCGACTGCACCCAGTGCGTAGTGGTTGAAGGACGTCATCTGTCCGGGGTTGATGCTGCCGTCGGGAAGCATGCTGTCCCAGCGCTCCCAGACAGTGGTCGCGTCCATGGTCACGGCATAGAGCCACGAGGGGCAGCCGGTCTGCAGGAGCAGGCGGTAAGCCAGCTCAGGTTCACCAGCGTCGGTGAGTGCATCAGTCATCAGCGGCGTACCGATGAAGCCAGTGCTGATTCGGAAGCCCGACGTGCGAACCAGGTCGGCCAGCCGCTGACCGGCACGCTTCCGCTGCTCCTCTGTCGGCAGCAGGGCCCACTGCAGCGCCAGCGCGTACGTCGTAGCCGCGTCACTGAGCACCCGGCCACCCTCAGTCGTGTACTCCGCGGCGAAGGCCGCACGGACCTTCGCTGCGAGGCCGGAGTACCGCGCGGCCAAGTCGGCATCGCCGGCCAGCTCTGCCGCCCACCCGACGATCTCGGCCGAGCGCGCCAGGTGTGCCGTCGCGACGACGTCGTGGTCCGCCTTGGCCTGGAACGGGTTGTCCGGGGGCGCGGTTGGGTCCAGCCAGTCGCCGAACTGGAAGCCGCCGGTCCACAGCAGGTCGTCACCGGCCAGGTCGGTCATCCGGTCGACCCATGCCCGCATGCTCGGCAGCTGCCGGACCAGCAGGCTGAGGTCGCCCGTCCGTTGGTAGAGCACCCAGGGGACGACTGTTGCCGCGTCACCCCAGGCAGCGGTCGCCGGGCCGGCGTCACGGAGTACGTCGGGGATCACGAACGGGACCGAGCCGTCCTTGTGCTGCTCACTAGCGAGATCGGCCAGCCAGTTGGTGAGGAAGCCCGCGCTGTCGAACAGGAACGAAGCAGTCGGGGAGAAGACCTGGATGTCGCCGGTCCAGCCCAGCCGCTCGTCCCGCTGCGGGCAGTCGGTCGGTACGTCGAGGAAGTTGCCGCGCATCCCCCAGACCACGTTCTCGTGGAACCGGTCGAGCAACGCGTTCGACGACTCGAACCAGCCGGTCCGGCGCAGGTCGGAGCCGACCACGACGGCTTCGAGATCCTCCTTGGCCAGGCCGTCGACGCCGGTGACCTCGGCGTACCGGAAGCCGTGGAAGGTGAGTTCCGATTCGAGGGTGACCCCGTCCGGACCGGCCAGCACGTAGGAGTCGGTCGCCTTCGCCGAGCGCAGCGGACGGACGCCGAGCTCACCGTCTTCGAGCACCTCGGCGTGCCGTAGTACGACCTCGTCGCCGCGAGCGCCGCCCCGGACGCGCAGCCGGACCCGGCCGACCACGTTCTGGCCGAAGTCGACCAGTGTCTTGCCCGACGGCGAGGTGGTCAGCTCGACAGCCGGCAGTACCTCGGTGACTCGGACCGGTGGGCCGTCGGGAGCGACCAGCAATCCGAGGTCCGCGTCCAGTACCTCGACCGGCGTCGGGTCGGCGGGTGAGTGGGTGAGGTCGGTGCGCTGGCCGTCGTACAGGTCATCGTCGATGATCTGGCTGTCGCGGGCGGTCCAGGTGGAGTCGCTGGCGAAGACCTGGGTCTTGCCGTCGGCTGTGGTGACCTCTAGCTGCGCGAGTACGGCCAGGCGGTCGCCGTACAAGGCGTGCTGGTTCTGGAAGCCGAGGCGGCCGCGGTACCAGCCGTTGCCCAGCAGGAAGTCCAGGGTGTTCTCGCCTGGCTGCACGAGGTCGGTGACGTCGTAGGTCTGGTAGCGGAGGCGGAACTGGTACGCCGTCCAGCCTGGGGCCAGCTCCTCGTCGCCGACCCGCTGCCCGTTGAGTTCTGGCTTGTAGACGCCGTGGGCGGTCGCGTAGAGCCGGGCGCTGACTATGCCGTCCGGCAGCGTCGTGGTGCCGCTGACGATGGGTGCCGGCTGCTCATACGTGCCGATGTCACTGGGGCTGACGAAACGGGCGGTCCAGTCGTCAGGGCTGAGCAGGCCGGCCTCTACAACGGCCGGATCGCTCCAGTCGCTCCAGTTGGTGCCGTCGCTGACCCTGACGCGGACCTGGGCCTGTTGGCGAGACGTGAGCGGCGTACCGGGCCAGGGGACCAGCACCTGTTCCGGTGACTCGACGGTGTGAAGCTCGGGGAAGTCGTCGCCTCGGACGATCTCCACCTCATATGCGGTCTGGCGGTAGTCGTCAGCGGCGGTCGGGACCTGCCACGAGAGGCGGGGGGACGCAGTACCGAGGCCCAGGACGGGGCCGTCTCCAGTGCGATGCTCGAAGCGGATGGACGCGGGTGCGGCGGCAGGACGAGTCATGGCGCTCCAGTCGGTGAAACGATTCATTCTTGTCTTCTCGATCCTGCGGCCCGCGCCGGTTCGCGCATAGTCCGGAGTGCACCGGAGGTAGCACGAAATGCACCTGGGCTCGTATGTTGGACCATGGCCGATCCGCCGGTCGAAACCACCGGAACCCTGCTGCATTTCATCGACGGCTCCTACGCGTACGCCGGTCGCTACGTGCACCCGGACGGGCATCCCGTCCACACCCACAGCTTTTTCGAGGTGGCGGTGGTGATGAGCGGCGCCGGGCTGCACCACAGCCCGGCCGGCTACCAGGAGCTGTCGGTCGGAGATGTCCTGCTGCTACGGCCTGGGGTTTGGCACGGGTACGACGGCTGCACGGATCTCGATGTCTTCAACTGCTGCTTCTCCGCGGACCTGTTGCAGCACGAACTGTCCTGGACGCGTGAGGACCCGCTGCTCGGCTACCTGCTCTGGACCGGGCCCAACTCGGCCCAGCGGCGAGGCGTGCTGACCGGCCACCTCGACTCGATCCCGCTGGAGGAGTGCGTCAGCCAGCTGGAGCACCTGGAGGATTTGCGCGCCCGGCCGTTCGACCTGCATCGCGGCGATGTGGTCGGCCGGTTGTCGCTGTTCCTGAGTTGTCTGGCGCGCGCGTTGGCCGGCGAGGATCTCGGCGCCAGCAGGCCGGCGCATCCCGCAGTACTGACCGCGATGAAGCTGATGGAAGCCGACCCCGCGCATCACTGGACGCTGAAGGAGCTTGCCGCCGAGCTTCACCTGGCGCCGGGCTACCTGGTGCGGCTGTTCAAGTCGTCGACCGGGTTGCCGCCGATGGCCTACCTGTCCCGCCATCGCGTCGAGCTGGCCGCCGCTCGGCTGCTGCACACCGACGAGCCGATCAGCCGGATCGGCGAAGCGGTCGGCTGGCCCGACCAGAACTACTTCGCCCGTCGCTTCAAGTCCCACTACGGCCTGAGCGCCAGCACTTACCGGGCCCGGTTCACCCGCGCTTGATCAGTACTTCGAGCCCGTCCAGGATCACGTCGAGACCAAAGGTCAGCCCTTTGTTCTGGTGGCCGTCGACCGACCTCATCGCGGCCGCGAGACCGGGAAACCGCTCAGCCTGAGTGGCCAGTACTTCGCTCAAGGCCGAGGTGATGTGTTCCTCGGTCACGCCCGTGGTCCCGCCGGGCATGGTCAGCGACTGTTGCGCGACCGTGCGCACGTGCCCGACGACGGTCAGAACCGCGTCAAGCTGCTGACCGCCGTTCAGGCCGGACCCGGTCAGCGCGCGGATCCCGTGGTCCATCCAGGTCAGCTCGTTCGGTCCGAGCTCGCGCCGGCCGACGGTCGAGAGCAGTAGCCACGGGTGCTTCTCGAAGGCGGCGTAGAGGTCCAGCGCCCAGGTTCTCAACGCTTCCCGCCACGGCTGCTGCTTGTGCTCAGGCGGCGGGCCGATCGCCACGTCGGTCATCAGCGCGACCAGCTCGGCCTTGCCCGGGACGTACCGGTACAGGGCCATCTTCGTGAACGACAGCGCGCCCGCGACGCGCTGCATGGACACGGCGTCGAGGCCGTCGGTGTCGGCGAGTGCGATCGCGGCACCGGTGATGCCTTCGACGGTCATCGCCGGCTTGGGACCGCGGGTCGGCGGCAGCGGGTCACCCCAGAGCAGGTTGATCATCGGGCTCCCGGTTGTGCTGTCGGCTGAACTGTGTCTACCATACACATATTGAAACCGCGTCTGGTGGACACAATTAAACTTCGGAGGGCACATGAAGGTTCTTGTCTCGGGAGCGAGCATCGCGGGTCCGGCGCTGGCGTACTGGCTGGGCCGCTACGGGCACGAGGTGACTGTCGTCGAGCTGGCTCCGGCGCTGCGCAAGGGCGGGTACGCCGTCGACTTCCGCGGTACTGCGAACAAGGTGGTGCTGGAGCGGATGGGCGTGCTGGAGGACCTGCGAGTCCTGCAGACGGGCGGCTCGGCGATGCGGTTCGTCGCCGAGGACGACCGGCTGTTGATGCGGCTGCCTCCGGAGTTCGCCGGGGGAGAGCTCGAGGTACTGCGCTCCGACCTGTCGCAGGTGCTCTACGACCACAGCCGGGACAAGGCGGAGTACGTGTTCGGTGACTCGATCGCGTCGCTGACGCAGCACGGCGGCGGGGTCGACGTGACATTCGAGAGTGGGTCGGAGGCGACCTTCGATCTCGTGCTCGGGGCTGACGGGCTGCATTCCGTGGTGCGCCGGCTGGCGTTCGGTCCGGAGAAGGACTTCGTCCGTCATCTCGGGTACTACGTCGCAGGCTGGGATCTGCCGAACGACTTCGGGATCGAGCGCGATGCGTTGATGTACAACGTGCCCGGCCGGCTGGCGAGTGTCGGCGTGGATCATCGGGACGCGCGCCAGGCGGGCGCGATGTTCGTCTTCGCCTCGCCCGAGCTGACCTACGACCGGCGTGATCCTTCGCAGCAGAAGGCCATCTTGCGATCAGCGTTTGCCGGGCTCGGCTGGAAGGTGCCGCAACTGCTGGACGGGCTGGACGACTGCACCGAGCTGTACTTCGATTCGATCAGCCGGGTGGATGTCATGCGCTGGTCGCAGGGCCGCGTCGCACTGGTTGGGGATGCGGGCTACGGCGCGACGCTCGGCGGCATGGGGACCGGTACTGCGATCGTCGCGGCCTACGTTCTTGCCGGGGAGCTGGCGGCAACCGGCGGCAACCACGCGGCGGCGTTCGCGGCGTACGAGAGTCAATTGCGCAAGCCCGTGCAGGCGTGTCAGGCCGGTGGCAACCGCGCCGGGAAGTTCCTGGCGCCGAAGACGCGCTTCGGGATCGCTGCCCGCAACCGGCTGCTCGGCACGCCTTTCCTGCTCAACCAGATGCTGCGGGTGGGGGAGAAGGTGAGTAGCGACTTCGTCATCCGCGACTACGCGGCGACTCAGGACGCGACGGCTCAGGGCAGCAGCGGCAGCTTGCTCAGGAACGTCTCCCAGGAGTCCGGCAACCAGCCCGGTACGCCGAGCACGGCCATGTAGAGCCAGATGCCGACCAGCACGCAGAGGAACAGCAACAGCGTGCCGAGCGCCTTCAGCCAGGCCGGCTGCTTGCCGGTCCACGCCGTGAGTTGCTGGACCCAGCCCTTGACCCGGTAGAGCAGCCGCTGCGCCCACTCGAACTCACTGGCCAGCACGGCCAGGCCGGCGATGAACAGCGGGATGCCGCCCGGCCCTGGCAGCCAGCCGGTCAGCGGCGCCGCGATGATCAGGATGCCCCCGACCACGCCCACACCAATCCGGTAGATCGCATGCTTGCGCTTGTCCGCCCGGATCTTCCGCCGCCACTCCCAGCGATCATCCTGGGCGTCCAGCGTCATGTTGTCGTCCGTGCGGTCGGGACTGGTCTGCTCGGCCACAGGCCCTAGCGTACGTGCTGAAAGGAGCTATCCCGGGGAGAATCCCCATTACCACGTCTCTTGCCGCGAGCCCTCAACGGGGTGTTACGCAGTGTGAGGTTTGCCGAACTCCCAGTGCCAGGGTTCTTCGCGGTTGCCGCCCTGCTTGGCCCAGCGGGGGTGGACCCAGCCGAAGGACTCGGCGTTGGCGACCATCCACTCGTACTGCGGGGTGCCGAACTTGTCGACGCCGCCGCAGAGGTCTATGGCTACACCCCAGCCGTGGTTCGACGTACCGGGCAGGGCGGCCAGCGACGGCTTGCGGCCGTAGAGGTCGACCTGTGCGGAGTACGAGCGGTAGGAGTCAGTGATGCAGAGGTTCTTGCCGAACGCCTGGCGGTAGGCGGTCGAGAGCTGCTGGTACGCCCTGGCCGCGTCACACCGCAACATGTGTCCGGAGCCGAGGCCGCACAGCTGCGACGCGGGGATCAGGCCGTTGCTGTAGCCACCCCAGCCGACACTCGTGCCACCGGTGGCCAGGAACGGCATCGGGTTCACCGCGTCACCACCGAGCCGTACTTCGAAGTGCAGGTGGGCGCCGGTCGAGTTGCCTTCCGAACCGACCGCACCGATGTGTTGCCCGGCGCTGACCTGGGTGCCGTCGGCAACATCCACCGCACTCAGGTGTGCGTAGAGCGTCTCGAGCCCGTTGCCGTGGTCGATGCGAACCAGGTTGCCCGCCCACGCCGGGTGCTCCACCCGTACGACGCCTGCCGCGACTGCGCGGACCGGCGTACCGGTGGCGGCTGGGAAGTCCTGGCCGGTGTGGACACCGCTGGACCACAGGGCGCCGGTCTGGCCGAACGACGTACCGATCTCGTAGGTGCCTTCGGCCAGCGGCCAGGTCCAGGCGCCGGAGCCAACCTCGATCGAGGTGGCAGTGTTGCCGCAACGGAAGGCCGAGGCACTGGCGGTGGCGGCCGGTGCGACCTGCGCCTTGGTGGGCTTACCCAGTGTCGGCCGCAGTGCGGCGTACAGGCTGTCGGGGATGGAGCTGACGACTACTGAGCCCTTGGCCTCGTCGGCGGCGATCATCTCGGCGTTGTCGAGCGCGATGCCGACGTGGAACAGGCCGACGGACCTACTGCCCATCAGCAGGATGTCGCCTGGCTGCACCTGCGTGGCCGGGACCTTCTGGTAGCTGGCGTACACGCCGTTCGCGAGGCCGGCGAGCGTCGTGTAGGGCTGCCAGGCGGCTCGTGCCGCGCCGAGACAGCCGTACTTGTCAGGACCGGTCCCACCCACGCCGTATGGCTTGCTCATCAAGCTGAAAGCCTGGTTGACCGCCCGGATCGTCTCGGCCGGCAGCACGCGGATCCCACGCCCGGCGCTGATGACAGCGGCCGCGCCCGGGACAGGTGCTCCGGCGATCTTGTACTGCAGCAGACCGGACGGCAGGTCGAAGGGGTTCTTGATGGTCGCCGCGGCCGGGGGAGTGACCTTTGCCGCGGCGAGCTCGGCCAGGTACGTCTGCCAGTTCGCCAGTGCCTGCTGGTTGCGGGTGTTCTGCAGTTGCTTGGACAGCTGCGTCGCGCCGGCCAGGTCGGCGAGCTGGCCTTCCATGGCCATGGCTGCGCTGGCTGCCTTTTCCCGGACCGTCTTGCCGAGCTCACTGGCGGTCTTGGCTGCCTTGTCGGCTGCCGCGCGCTTCGCCGCCGCGTCAGCGGTCGCAGTACCGGCTGTCGACTCTGCCGCGGTGGCTGCTTTGTACTGCGCGACCTGGGTGCTGCCGAGCTGCCGGATGGCGGTCTGACGGTCGGCGATCTCCTGCAGGTTCTCCGCGACCGGCGCGAGCGACCAGATCATCGACTCGGTGCCCAGCATCGTCGGGATGCCCATTTGGTATGCCTGAGCGGTCAGGAGACCGAGCCGGCGCCGCTCGACCTGCGACCTGTTCTGGGTCTTGGCCGCATACGCCTCAGCCTTCTTGGCGGCGGCCTCGGTGGTCTGCGCGACCTTCAGTGCACTGGTGTAGGCGACGGTGGCCTTGGCGACGTCGATCTGGATCGCGGCGGCCTCGGCCTGGAGCTGCTCGAGCGACCGGTTGACGTCCGTGACGGAGGCCGGCGGGGGCGGAGTGGGGTCGGCGAAGGCGGCGTACGTGGGCAGCGCGAGCACTGCAGCCACCGCGCCGAGTGCGGCGAGCCGCAACCTCCGGCCGTTGACCAGCATCGAGCCCCCAATGTCCTCAAGACCAGATCCCTGCGAAAGGGCGCCTCACGCGCGCACAGAAGGAGGACAGCCCCCGTGCCAGCCCCAGCGTAGGCGTCGGACGGTCCTTACGGAACCCATGGGCCCGGCGGGAGGCGCGACCGACTAGGATTTCGGTCATGGCCTCGCACTTTGACGTTGTTGTCCTCGGCGCCGGCCCGGGTGGGTACGTCGCGGCGATCCGCGCCGCCCAGCTCGGGCTCAAGACCGCCATCATCGAGAAGAAGTACTGGGGCGGTGTCTGCCTGAACGTGGGATGTATCCCGTCCAAGGCGCTGCTGCGGAACGCCGAGCTGGCGCACATCTTCCGCAAGGAGGCGAAGACCTTCGGTATCAGCGGCGAGGTGAGCTTCGACTTCCCGACGGCGGTGCAGCGCAGCCGCAAGGTGGCCGACGGGCGCGTCAAGGGCGTGCACTTCCTGATGAAGAAGAACAACATCACCGAGTTCGACGGGTGGGGTTCGTTCGTCGACGCCAACACCCTCGACGTCACTCTTAACGGCGACGGCAACGCTGAAGACACTGTGACCGTCACCTTCGACCACTGCATCATCGCCACCGGCGCGACCACCAAGCTGCTGCCGGGCACCCAGCTGAGCGACCGCGTCGTGACGTACGAGGAGCAGATCCTCACCGAGGAGCTGCCGGGCAGCATCATCATCGCCGGTGCCGGCGCGATCGGTGTCGAGTTCGCCTACGTGCTGGCCAACTACGGCGTGGACGTGACGATCGTCGAGTTCCTCGACCGGATGGTCCCGCTCGAGGACGTCGAGGTCTCCAAGGAACTGGCGAAGGCCTACAAGAAGCTCGGCGTCAAGGTACTCACCTCGACCCGGGTCGACTCGATCGACGACTCCGGCGACAAGGTCAAGGTGACCGTCACCGGCAAGGACGGCAATCAGCAGACGCTGGAGGCCGACAAGGTGCTGCAGGCGATCGGCTTCCAGCCGCGCGTCGACGGCTACGGCCTGGACAAGATCGGCGTCAAGCTGACCGAGCGCGGCGCGATCGACGTCGACGGCGTCCTGCGCACCAACGTGCCGAACATCTTCGCGATCGGCGACGTGAACGCGAAGCTGATGCTCGCCCACGCGGCCGAGGCGATGGCGGTGATCGCGGCCGAGACGATCGCCGGTGTCGAAACGATGGAACTCGACTACGTGATGATCCCGCGCGCCACGTTCTGCCAGCCCCAGGTGGCCAGCTTCGGCTACACCGAGGAGCAGGCCCGCGAGCAGGGGTACGACGTCAAGGTGGCGAAGTTCCCGTTCACGGCCAACGGCAAGGCGCACGGTCTGGGCGACCCGACCGGCTTCGTCAAGGTGATCAGCGATGCGAAGTACGGCGAACTGCTCGGTGCGCACCTGATCGGGCCCGAGGTCACCGAGTTGCTGCCCGAGCTGACCCTGGCCCAGAAGTGGGACCTCACCACCAAGGAACTGGCCCGCAACGTCCACGCCCACCCGACCCTGAGCGAAGCCCTGCAAGAGGCGTTCCACGGCCTCGAAGGCCACATGATCAACTTCTGATCGATCGGCTGTTTCGAGCCGGGCTTGCTGACGCTGACGGTCGCTGCCAGGCTCGGACGTATGGGAACTCTGTATGAGGCCGCCGGTGGAGCCGAAGGGCTACGCCGGCTGGCCGGGGCTTGGCACGCGCGGGTGATGGCCGACGAGGTGGTCAGTCATGCGTTCCACCACGGCTTCCATCCAGACCACACCGAGCGCCTCGCCACCTACTGGGGCGAGGCGCTCGGCGGTCCGCCTGCCTTCACCGAGGGTGGCGGCAGTGAGAGCGCGGTAGTCTGGATGCACAGCGGCAACGGACCGCACGAGGACATGGACCGCCGGGCGATCGCCTGCTTCGACCAGGCTCTGACCGACGTCGGCCTGTCCGAGGACGATCCGGTCAGGGCGGTTTTGCACGACTACTTCGCCTGGGCGACCAACGTCAGCATGGCCCGGTACCACGACTCCAAGGACGCCGTACCCGCCGACCTCACCATTCCCCGATGGTCCTGGGACGGCCTACAGCCTCCGGCTGACGGCACCGAACGGTAGACCATGAGCGGCTGTTGCGAGCCGGATGACTGCGGGGCCGTCTTCAGCGAACGCGCCGCCCGCCGGGTCGCGCGGCGCTACCGCCGGCACGGGCTGACTCCCGCGGCCCGGCGAATCGTGCAGTTCGTCGCGGCACAGGGGATCCGCGATGCAACCGTTCTGGAGATCGGCGGCGGAGTCGGCGAAATCCAGCTGGAGCTGCTGCGGCTCGGCGCCGGCCGAGTGACCAACCTGGAGATCACCAGCAACTACGAGGCAGAAGCCGAGCGGCTGATTGCGCAAGCCGGAGCAGGCGGTCGCATCACTCGCCGCCAGCTGGACATTGCCAGGTCATCCGATCAGGTGGAGGCAGCAGATGTCGTGATCCTGCATCGCGTGGTTTGCTGCTACCCGGACTACCAGCGGCTGTTGTCGGCAGCAGGAAGTCACGCGCGGCGGATGCTCGTGTTCAGTCACCCCGGCGACAACCTCCCGGCGAAGGCTGCGATCTGGTTCGAGAATGTCCTCCGAAGAGTGAGAGGCAATTCATTCCGCGCCTACGCCCATTCAGCGGCGGCGATGGTGGCAGCCGCCGAGGCGCAAGGGTTAGCGGCGGAGTACAAGCAGCGCTCTGGCGCCTGGCACGTCGTGGGGCTGGTGCGTCGGTCTCAGGAGGAGGTCGAAAGTACGGAGCGGTAGACCGTGACGAGCGGTTGGCCCTCGGCGGCGAGGTGGAGGGCCAGGCCGGGTGGGGCCTCCAGGTCGACCAGGCCGTTGGCGGCGGCTGGTTCGAAGGGCAGGGGAGCGGTCGATCTGATGCCGGGGGCAACGAGCAGCGGGTGGCCGGCGAAGGTGGTGGAGACACCGTTGTGGACGTGACCGGTGAGGATCGCGGTGATCGGCTTGCCGCGCAGTACGGCGGCGAACGGCTCGGCGTCCTGCAGGATCCACTGGTCGAGCACGGGGTGCTGCAGCTTGTTCGGCGGGTGGTGGAACGCGACGAAGAGGTGCCCGTCCACAGGCTCGTCGAGTACTGCGGCCAGCCACTTGAGCGAGTCCGCACTGAGCAGCCCATGGTCTTCATTCGGCACCGACGTATCCACCAGCACGAACCGCGCCGCCCCGACATCCCGCACCTGGTGCACCGGATGCCCCTCACCAGGCGACTCGACCGGCAGCCCCGCCCGCAGCGGTGCACTCACGTCATGGTTACCCGGCAACATCAGCACCGGCACGTCGAGCGCCAACTCGGCCACAACCTCGTCGTACTCCGCCGCCAGCCCATGATCGGCCAGATCCCCAGTCACCAGCACCACATCAACCGGCCGCGAGAACGCCCGAAGGTAGTCCACCACCCGCCGCAACCGCTGCCGCGCAACCTCGGTGCCGTCCAGATGCGGGTCACTGAGATGAGCAATCAAGAACATCCGAACCTCCACAGCCTGCCGAAGATCCCCAACTTACCGGGAGGCTGGTTCAGCCGCAGAAAGCTGCCGGAAGCTCGGCGCAGGGGACCAGGCCGTCCCGCTCCAGAATCGGCTTCGCCGCTGCCGACATGAGGTAGTTCAGGAACGCCTCCTGCAAGGTGTCCGCGCCGGGAGTCTTGTAGGTGTAGGCATACTCGACCTCCCAGAACCGGTACGACGAATCCGCCACTTTCGGCGCCTCCGGCACCACGGAGTCGATCGCCACTGCCGTGATCGCCGGGAACCTCCGCGAGTTGCCGAGCTCGGCGTACCCGATGGCGCCCTCGATCTCGTTGACGCGGGCCAGGACTTCTTCCGTCGTGCCGACCTCGCAGCGGTGATGCCTGGCGGCCGGATCGTCCTTGGCGCGGCAGTCGTCGGAGGAGATGCCCAGTTCCTGGTCACCGGCGAGCACCTTGTCACGGAATACCCGCCGCGAGCCGGAGTCCGGCCCGACCCGGCTCACCATCCGGATCGGCAGGTCGCGCCCACCGAGCTGCTTCCAGTTGGTCACGCGGCCGGCGTAGACCGCGCGCAGTTGGGTTGCCGAGAGTGCGGCGACATCGGCCGACCGGTTGACGACGACCGCGAACACCACCACCGCGACCGGTCTGCCCTGCAGTTCGGTCGAGTCCTCGGCCCGCCCGTCCGACATCGCGATCAACTGCCCCGCCGCGGCCGGGTCCTTGGCGCCGGTCTCCTGGAGCGACCGGGTGCCGCTGCGACTGCCGCCGGCAGCGATGGTGATGTCGGCCCTGGTGCACTCGGCGGCGTACGCGCTGCGCAACTCCCGGACCGTCGGCTCCACGGCGGTCGACCCGATGATCCGCAGCTGCCCGTCCACACAGTTGTCAGGCGGCTGCAGTACGTCCACCACGAACAGCGCGACCAGAGCCCCGACGAGCACCATCGACAGCGCGCCGAACAGCAGGGTCCGCCGGCCCGGTCCGCGCGGCCGCGGCTCGTGATAGACCCCGCCACCCGCGGAGCCGCCGGCCAGGTAACCCGAGTGCGTCACGCCGTCGCCCCGGCCGCTCAGGACCAGCAGGAACTTGAAGCTGTCACCACGGTTGATCGCGGTCCGCGGCAGGATCAGCTTGCTCGTCTCGATGAAGTTCTCCGAGTCGAGCTGACGCTGCAGCATCTCACCGAGTGCCTCGGGCTTGGACTCGGTCACCTCCAGCCCGACGATCTTGCGATCGGGAAAGGCGAACGACACCTTCTCGTGCACGTGATGAGGCTCGATGTCCATGCCCCCCGCGTTGTCCACCCGCAACAGCACGATGCTCGGGTCGGGCACGACCGCTCCCTGGTAGCGCACCTCGACGTCGACCATGTGCGAGCTCGGGAAGACCCCGATCGGCGCGTCGACCTGGACCCGGTAGACCAGCCGTTTGCGGCGCAGGAAGTACCGGTCGACCAGCCAGACGACAACCGTCCCGACCAGCGCCGTCGCGGCGATCACGGTCTCCAGATTGATCTCCCCGAGGCCGGACAGGTCCACGGCCAGAACGTTCACAAAACCCAAGGCGGAATCCATTGCCCCCACAGCATCCGTCGACGAACCGACGAGGATAGGCAGCACCGACGGCGCCCCGGTGAACACCCGCTGAACCGCACACGACACCGCAGAAAGTCCCCAGTGGTCTGGGTGGTGGTCAGCGTGCCGACCGACAGGAGGTAGAGGTGGTCACCCGCTCGGGCGTGGACCTCTTGTTGCGATTGGGTCGCAAGAAGATTGAGAATGTGGGTATGCACGTTCCTGACGGGTTTTTTGACGCGCCCACTTCTATCGCCACCGGGCTGATCGCGGCCGGGGCGGTCGGGTTCAGTTTGCGGCGGGCTAATCGGGAGATACGGGAGACCGGGCCGGCGCTGGCCGGGCTGACTGCTGCTTTCGTGTTTGCGGTTCAGATGGTGAACTTCCCCGTCGGTGCCGGCACGAGTGGTCATCTGCTTGGTGGTGCGTTGGCCGCGGCGCTGGTTGGGCCGTGGACGGCTGTGCTGGTGATGTCGACCGTGCTTCTCGTCCAGGGTTTGCTCTTCGCCGACGGCGGGCTGACCGCGCTCGGCACCAACATCACCCTGATGGCCGTCATCACAGTCATCGTCGGGTACTTCGTCACTCGCGCACTACTGACGGCCCTGCCCAAGCGGGTCGGCACCGTCGTACCGGCGGCTACCATCGGCGCGTTCGTCTCCGTTCCGGTCGCGGCGCTCGCCTTCACCGGGCTGTACATGATCGGCGGCGCGGTCGAGATCCCGATCGGCAAGCTCGCCACGGCGATGGTCGGCTGGCATCTCCTGGTCGGGCTCGGTGAGGCAGTGATCACCGCCGCCGTCCTGAGCGCCGTGGTCGCGACCCGCCCCGACCTCGTGTACGCCGCCCGCCACCTGAAGGCCGATCTCGTCCTGGTCGATGCCGACGGCAACACTTCCACCGTCGCGGCGGACAAGCCGATCGGGGCCCGGCCCGCCGGCCGTTCGTACGGGATCGCGGTCGCGGCGACCCTGCTGATCGCGGGCGTGGTCAGCCTGTTCGCGAGTGCGCACCCCGACGGGCTCGAGTTCGTCGGCGCCAAACTCGGTTTCGAGAGCGCCGCGAAGGACTCGGCCGTGGCGGGCAGCCCATTGGCCGACTACGGCGTGACCGGGATCGGCAACGAGCAGGTGTCCGGCGCGCTGGCCGGCATCATCGGCGTCCTGGTGACGATCGTCGTCGGTCTCGCGATCGCGAAGGTCGCCGCGCTGCGCTCCTCCGCTCGCACCGAGCAGCCAGACCTGATCAAGTCGTGAGCCGCACGGCCGGCGACGGCATCAACCCTGCTCAAGGCGTGAGCGGCGCGGCCGGCGACGGCACCAACTCGTGAGCGGCACTGCGGGCGACGGCCTGCTGGTGGCCGTGGAGAGCCGGATCCACCGGCTGCCCGCCCAGGTCAAGCTCGTCGCGTTGTTCGTGTTCGTCCTGGCCGTCGTCTCCACCCCGGCCGGTGTCTTCTGGGCCTTCGCCCTGTACGCCGTCCTGCTGGCCGCCGCGGTCGCGCTGGCAAAGTTGCCGCTGGCAACCGTGATGAAGCGGCTGGCGGTCGAGACCCCGTTCATCGTCTTCGCGCTGGTGCTCCCGTTCGTGGCGACCGGCCCGCGGGTCGACGTACTGGGCCTATCGGTGTCGGAGTCCGGCGTGCTCGGCTCGTGGAACGTCCTGGCCAAGGGAACACTCGGCGTCGTCGCGGCGATCGTGCTGTCCGCCTCGACCGCGCCGCGCGACCTGCTGGCCGGTTTGGAGCGGCTGCGGTTGCCGTCGACGCTCATCGCGATCCTCTCGTTCATGGTCCGCTACCTCAGTGTGGTCTCCGACGATCTGCACCGGATGCGGATCGCCCGGGAGTCCCGCGGGTACGCCGGTGGCCGGGCCGGTCATCTGAGAGCGGTCGCCGGGGGAGTGGGCGCGTTGTTCGTCCGAAGTTTCGAGCGCGGTGAGCGCGTGCATTTGGCGATGCAGTCGCGCGGGTACACCGGCCGGATGCCTCAACTCACCTCGTCCGGCGCGGCGCGCGAGCAGTGGGCCGAAGGGCTCGCGATCTCCCTGCTCGCCGTGCTCATCGCAGTGGCAGCTAGGGTTGCGGGCTTGTGAGCGGTCCGTCGATCCATGTCGAGCGTCTCGTCTTCGCCTACCCGGACGGCCGGCAGGCCCTGTACGGCGTCGACTTCACCGTCCAGCGTGGCGAGCGCGTCGCCCTGCTCGGCCCGAACGGCGCCGGCAAGACGACCCTCGTCCTGCACCTGAACGGCATCCTCGGCGTGGTCGCGGGCGGCACGGGCAGCGGCCGGATCCAGATCGGTGGCGCCGACCTGCACCGCGAGCACCTGCCCCAGGTACGCCGGAAGGTCGGCCTGGTGTTCCAGGACCCGGACGACCAGCTGTTCATGCCGACGGTCCGCGACGACGTCGCCTTCGGTCCCGCGAACCTCGGCCTGCGCGGCGCCGACCTCGATGCCCGGGTCCACGAGGCGCTGGTGCAGGTGGGAATGCAGGATCACGCCGACATCGCCCCGCACCACCTGTCCTACGGCCAGCGCCGCCGGGTCGCGGTCGCGACGGTGCTGGCGATGCGCCCCGAAGTACTGGTCCTCGATGAACCGTCGAGCAATCTCGATCCGGCCAGCCGGCGCGAGCTGGCCGACATCCTGTCCGGGCTCGACGTCACCTTGCTGATGATCACGCACGACCTGCCGTATGCGTTGCAGCTGTGCGAGCGCAGCCTGCTCATGGACGGCGGCCGGATCGTGGCCGACGGCAAGACCCGTGACCTGCTGGGTGACGCCGAGCTGATGAAGGCCCACCGGCTGGAGCTTCCCTACGGTTTCGATCCGCTGTCGGTCCCGGGCCCGGAGCGCTGACGGCGGCAGAGCGTCTGGTCGAAGAACCGCCGGACCATACCTCGGATCAGTGGGATCGACCGGCCGGGTTCGATCATGCCGATGAGTCGTGCGCGGTCGTGGGCGCTCATCAGCCCGGCCGCTTGCAGTTGCGGCGCCATCGCGGCGAAGTCGGTGAAGACCCAATGGTCGGCGCCGACGACTTCGGTACGCCGTACAGGCCCGCCGTGGCTGAGCAGCGCTGACCAGGAACTCTCGAAGCGACTGTCGTGGAAGCCGTCGGTGCCGACCAGGAGCAGCGGGCGATCGGTCCCGTGCTGTGCGATGGGATAGAGCTCGTGCGGATCGCCGGCCCGGAAGGGCAGGTAGTCCAGGTAGCCCTCGAGGTTGACGGCTGATCGGAGCTCGGGGTTCTCGTAGAGCGCCTGGGCGGCCGTCGCGCCGCCGGCCGAGTGGCCGTAGATACCGATCCTGCGCAGGTCGAGCGCTCGGCCGAGTCCGCGGGCGCCGGCGGCGAGCAGTTTCAACTGAGACAGCACGAAAGTGATGTCCGCCAGACGGGTCTGGATCATCAGGCGGGACAGCACCGGGTCGGTCGCCGTCGTCGGTGGCATCTGAATCTCCCGGACCCGCCCGTCGGGGAACTCGACCTCGCTGGTCTCACCCGGGTGGTCGATCGTGACGACGACATAGCCGTGACTCGCGAGTTCCTCGGCGACGCTCGTGCCGAGGGTCCTGGGGTCGGCACCGCCAGGCGAGTAGAGGACGACGGGACGGCGTACCGGCACGGCGGGTGCGTTCAAAACCGAGTGCGTCAAGGTCGCGGACCAGTCGACACCGGACTTGGGAAGCGGGTGCAGAAACACCGCATCGATCTCGCTGAACTTCTGCGCTGCCTTGCTGGTCATCTGCGGCGCAAGCGGGAAGCCGCGCGTGGTCAGGGCGGGGTAGAAGACGCTGAGCATCAGCTCGCGATCAGGGCTGCCGTTCCACGGGTCAGGTCTGCCCCTCTGGATGAGGTGCAGGGTTCGTACGCCGAGCCGATGGGGTCCGGTCGGTGCGGGCAACGTCAGCCTCAGGTCGGCAGAGGCTGAGGGTGAAGTAGAGCTCGAGGCGGCTTGCGCGACGGTTGCCATCGGCATCGCGGCGGCCGCGGTGGTCAGGGCCAGGAAGCTTCGTCGGGTCCACATAGCCAGCACGCTCGCAGCCGCCGGCCCGGCTGTCCGCTGACTCCGGCGGATCTCCATCTCCGCGGAAACAGAATTCCACCCACCGGTGGAGAGAAAGCGACGGTGGCCGGAAGCAACCGCCGGGAGGGCAACAACGGTTACCGGTTGCGGCACGCGCCGGTGAATTTCCAACCGAGCCCTTGCAAGTTACTCACTGGTCGTGGATGGTGACTCTCAGTTCCCCCTGCCTTGGTTCCCCTCCCGCACCAGTGCAAAGGCGGTCCGCCCAATGAAACCCATCGCCGGAGTCATCAGCGCGGCAGTTCTCGGTACCGCGCTTCTCACCAGCCCCTCGCTCGCCCACGCCGCCGCCCCGGTCTACGTCGCGCTCGGCGACTCGTACGCTTCGGGTGTCGGCACCCGCACCTACATCGCGGACAGCGGCTCGTGTCAGCGTTCGACCCGCGCCTACCCGTACGTCGACGCCGCCCGCGTCGGCGCGGCGCTCACCTTCGTGGCTTGCTCCGGCGCCCGGGTCTCCGACGTGACGGCCAAACAGCTCGGCCCGCTGAACAGTGGCGTCAAGTGGGTCACCCTGCAGGTCGGGGGCAACGACGCCGGCTTCTCGTCGGTGATCACCGAGTGCGCCAAACCGTCCTGGCTCGGCAACTGCACGACAGCGGTCAACAACGCGCAGGCGACGATCAACAACACGCTGCCCGGCCGCCTCAACACTCTCTACGCGACTGTGCGAAGCCGGGCGTCCACGGCGAAGGTGATCATCGTCGGTTACCCCCGCCTGTTCAACGGCATCGACTGCAACGCGGCGACCTTCTTCAGCCCCGACGAGATGACCAGGCTGAACGCGACGGCCGACCTGCTGAACTCCAGGATCGCGACCGCGGCGAACGCGGCCGGCTTCAGCTTCGTGAACCCGACGTCGGCGTTCATCGGTCACGCGGTGTGTGGCAGCCCGGAGTGGATCAATGGTTTGTCCAACCCGGTCAGCGAGTCGTACCACCCGAACACCACCGGCCAGAGCGGCTACGCCAACCTGGTGGACGATCACTTGACCTAGAACGGGGAAACTCGCTCGACCTGCGCGGCGCCCCTGGACGTGATCTCATGCAGGGGTGCCGCAACGGCTTGTCCGGTGCGCGATGCCGACCCCGGAGGGGTGGCCCGGTGTCGTCCGCCGGGCAGCTTTGCGGCCGTTACGCCCGCTCAGCGTAAGCACCGCCCAAGGGGAGGAACTTCAGTGAAATCCCGTACCTTGCTCGCCGGCCTCGCGGTCGGCGCAGTCTCACTCAGCCTGACCGCTCCAGGCCTGGCGAACAGCGCTCCGGCCACCACCACAGCCACGACGACAGCCACCGCCGACAGCCCGAAGATCCGCACCGTGGAGACACCGAAGGCCGGCGGCAAAGGCCTGGTCACGAAGCGGGACGCCACCGGCCGTGCCCACTCGATCCGGCCCGCGACACCGCTGAAGGCGCCCGCCTCGGTCAGCGCGAAGGCCGCGAAGTCCGGCACCAGCAAGGCCGACGCGGTCGCCGTCGCCAAGGCCCAAGTGTCGACGATCGCCCCGTACTTCGGCGCCCGCCCGGCCGACCTGGTCGCGAAGTCGAGCGCCTTGAGCCGCTTCGGCTCGCAGGTCCGGTTCCAGCAGACCATCGACGGCGTCCCGGTGTACGGCGGCGAGATCGTCACCAACCTGACCAAGGGCGGCGCCCTGGAGTCCGCGAACGGTGAGGTCGCGCTCGCGACGTACGGGACCTTTCCGAAGGCCGATGCGGTCGAGGCCGCGAAGGCCACCGCACAGAGGTCCGCGGCAGAGGCGGTCGCGACCCGCGGCAAGCTCGACGCTTCGAAGCTGACCGCCAAGCTGGTCGGCCCGCGCTGGCTCGACCTGAGCATCGTCACCCGCCAGCCGGGCTCGGTCGCCATCCCGGTCTACCTGTACGACGTGACCGGTCCTGGCGACGTCCGTTGGCAGGCGATGGTGCACGCCTCGGCCGGCAAGGCACTGCTCGCCTGGGACATGATGCGGCACATCAACCGCGTCATCTGCGACGCGAACCGCGCGATCATCCAGACCGGCGCTGAGGACGTCCGCTGCGGTGGCGGCGTCTTCGCGCCGACCCGGGTGGAGGGCGGACCCGCATCGTCGGTACCGGACGTCAACCAGCTCTACGAGTTCATGGGTAACACCTCGGACACCTTCGCCACGCTCGGTACGGATCTCACCCAGCTGATCGGTGTCGACTATGGCGACGGCCTGGGTAAGGCGCTGCGCGGTACTGTCCGGGTTTGCATCGAGGGCAGCTGCCCGTTCGCCAACGCGTTCTGGAACGGCGAGCAGATCGCCTTCGGTGAAGGCCTCACCACCGACGACATCACGGCCCACGAACTGGCCCATGGCGTCACCCAGTACACCTCCGACCTGGCCTACCTGTGGGAGTCCGGCGCGATCAACGAGTCGCTGTCCGACATCTTCGGCGAGATCGTCGACCTGACCAACGGCTCCGCCGACGACACCCCGGCCAACCGCTGGCTGATGGGCGAGGGGTCCAGTCTCGGCGCGATCCGGTCGATGTCCGACCCGACCCAGTTCGAGCACCCGGACAAGATGACGAGTGCGCACTGGTTCGACGACGAGTTCTTCCAGGACAACGGCGGTGTGCACCTCAACTCCGGGGTCGGCAACAAGACGGCGTACCTGATCGCCGACGGCGGGTCGTTCAACGGGCAGACCGTGACCGGGATCGGCCTGGCTCGGTCCGCGGCGCTGTGGCACGAGACCCAGAAGGTGCTGACCACGGGCGCCGACTACGGTGACCTGGCCGAAGGGCTGCGCTCTGTCTGCAACAAGCTGCAGAAGCACGACGTCGCCGGTATGACGAAGGCGCACTGCGTGCAGGTCGGGCTGGCGATCAAGGCCACCGAGATGGACCTCGAGCCGGGTGTCGGCAAGCCGGCCCAGGCTCCGGTCTGCGACACCGCGGGCGCGAAGGTCAAGAACCTGATCACGACCAGCTTCAAGACCTACCCGGACGGCGTCGTCACGCGCAGCGCGGGCTGGGTGCTGGGCAAGGGTGAGGGTGCCCCGAGCCAGCTGGTCGACTCGTCGTACTCCTCGGACGGCAACGACTCGATGTTCGGTCAGATCACCGAGCCGGACGACAGCTCGATCACCGTCCAGACGGCGAACGCGATGAAGATCAAGAACGAGAAGACGTACCTGCGCTTCACCCACGCGTACAACTTCTACAACGTGTTCTTCATCTTCGCCGTCCGCACGGGCAAGGCGACGATGGAGTACTCCGCCGACAACGGCGCGACCTGGCAGGACAGCTCGGCGCTGCCGTGGAAGAACGGGCCGACCGTCGACGCGAACTTCCCCGACGAGCCGGCCGCCTGGCACGGCAACTCCGGTGGCTGGGAGACCAGCCGGCTGGAGGTCTCGCAGTTCAGCGGCGAGCTGCTGAAGTTCCGCTGGAACGGGCGCGGGGGCGACTTCTCCAACCTGATTCCGGGCCACTGGTGGCTGGACAACGCCACCATCTACACCTGCAGCCAGTAACCGGGACCGAGGCCCGGCGGACCCCGATCCGCCGGGCCTCTTCCTTGTCCCTTATATGCCTCATCGGGTATATATGGATGGCATGAACGAGACACTGACCACCGAGAACGGCCGGACGGTCCTGCGGATGGAGCGGAGCCTGCACCATCAGCCGGAGAAGGTCTGGCGAGCACTCACCGAACCGAAGGAGCTCGGCGGCTGGTTCCCGGCGGCGGTCGAGCTGGACCTGCGGCTGGACGGGCGGATCAGCTTCACCTTCCCCGAGGAGCAGGACGACACCGACGGGAACGTCGGCGTGATCCGCGCCTACGACCCGCCGCGGCTGCTCGAGTACAACTGGGGGAGCGAGATCCTGCGCTGGGAGCTGGACCCGACCGCGGACGGCTGCCTGCTGAAACTGACAGCCATCCACGACGACCGCCCCGGCTCCGCGAGCTTCACGGCCGGCTGGATCCAGTGCCTGGACGCCCTCGACCGGGTCCTCGGCGGCTCCAGCATTCCGCGCGAGCACTACGCCCTCCTGCACGAACACTTCGTGAAGGCCTACGGCCTCGACCAGGGCACCGTGCTCGACGACGGCTCGATCCACTTCGAACGCCAACTCACCGCCCCGAAGGAACAGGTCTGGCCGGCCCTCGCCGACCCCGCTTTCGTTGCTGAAGGCATCGAACGCGGCCGGCTCCTGAAGTCGGACGAGCCAGTGGAACTGACCTACGAGTGGCAACACGGCACCGTCACCTGGCACCTCCGCGACGGCAACGGCGGAGCCCGCCTGCAACTGACCCAAACCGGCCCGGCCAAACAGTTCCTCGACCCCTGGCACGACCTGATCGAGACCCTCGCAAGGAACCTGGCCACCACCACTGCAGCCTCTTGACCTCAAGGCTTGTTGAGGTTCTACGGTCTGGCTATGACCATGGACGAGAAGCTGATCCGGGACCTCGTGTCCCGCAGCCAGGATGCTCAGATCGACCCCGAAGTACTGCCCGCACTGCACACCGATGACATGGTCATCGTCAACGTGGCCGGCCGCCGGCTGTTCGGGCGGGACTCCTTCTCGTCGGCGATGGCGTCGGCGCTGTCCTCGCCGCTCAAGGATGTCCGGACCACGCTGGAGATCGAGGACATCCGGTACGCCGCCCCGGACGTCGCGATCGTGAGCCTGACCAAGACGATCCACGACGAGCGCCCCGAGGCCGGCCAGGACGCCCTGCCGTCGACCGGCGCGATGACCTATGTGCTGACTCGCGCCGGTGACGACTGGCGGATCGCCTTGGCTCAGACCACTCCGATCCACTGACGGTCTTACACGTCGACGGTGACCGGGGTGCCGACGTACTGGCGGAGGTGTTCGGCGGTGAGGGAGGCGCTGCTTTCGACCAGGTCGGCGGGGATGCCGGTGAAGACGATCTGGCCGCCGTCGTGGCCGGCGCCGGGACCGAGGTCGATCAGCCAGTCGGCGTGCGCCATCACCGCCTGGTGATGCTCGATGACGATCACCGTGTTGCCGTCGTCGACGAGTTTGTCGAGCAGGGTGAGCAGCTGGTCGACGTCGGCCAGGTGCAGCCCGGTGGTCGGCTCGTCCAGGATGTACGTCGTCCCCTTCCGGCCCATGTGGATCGCCAGCTTCAGCCGCTGCCGCTCACCACCCGACAGGGTCGTCAATGGTTGCCCCAGGCCCAGATATCCGAGGCCGACGGCCACCAGCCGGTCGAGGATCGCCCGGGCCGGTCCGCGCTCGAAGAACGACCGCGCTTCGGTGGCCGACATACTCAGTACTTCGCTGATGTTCTTCCCGCGCAGCTTGTACGCGAGCACCTCCGGGGTGAACCGCGCACCGTTGCAGTCCTCACACACCGACGACACCTCGGCCATCATCGCCAGGTCCGTGTAGACCACCCCGAGCCCTTTGCAGGTGGCGCAGGCGCCGACCGAGTTCGCACTGAACAGCCCCGGCTTCACCTTGTTCACCTTGGCGAACTCGGCCCGGATCGGATCGAGCAGTCCCGTGTACGTCGCCGGGTTGCTCCGGCGCGACCCCCTGATCGGATCCTGCCCGGCGACGATCACGCCATCCCGCCCGCCGAGCGACCCGTGGATCAACGAACTCTTCCCCGACCCGGCAACCCCGGTGACGACGGTGAGCACTCCGAGTGGGATGTCGACGCTGACGTCCCGCAGGTTGTGCAATGTGGCGCCCTCGATCCGCAGGCTCCCGGTCGGCTGCCGCACCTGGTCCCGCAGCGCCACCCGATGGTCCAGGTACCGCCCGGTCAGCGACCCCGACTTCTTCAGACCCTTCAGATCACCCGCGTAGCAAAGCCGCCCGCCAGCCCGCCCGGCGCCCGGCCCGAGGTCGACCACATAGTCGGCGATCGCGATCGTCTCGGGTTTGTGCTCGACGACCAGCACTGTGTTGCCCTTGCCGCGCAACTGCAGCAGCAGCTCGTTCATTCGCTGGATGTCATGCGGGTGCAGCCCAACCGTCGGCTCGTCGAACACGTAGGTGACGTCGGTCAGGCTCGACCCGAGATGCCGGACCAGCTTCACCCGTTGCGCCTCACCACCGGACAGCGTCGACGACTCCCGGTCGAGACTGAGGTAGCCCAGCCCGATGTCGACCATCGACTCGAGCATGGCCAGCAGCCCCTCCAGCAAGGGCCCGACCGAGGCGTCCTTGATACCCCGGACGAACTCGGCCAGGTCGCTGATCTGCATCCGCGAGCACTCGGCGATCCCGATGCCGTCGATCCGCACCGACCGGGCCGCCTCGTTGAGCCGGGCACCGGCACAGTCCGGGCAGCGGACGAGTTTCACCGCCCGATCGGCGAACACCCGGACGTGGTTCTGCATCGAGTCGCGATCCTTGGCCAGCAACTGCCGGCGTACCTTCGTGACCAGTCCTTCGAAGGTCAGGTTGCTGGTGCCGATCTTCACCTTCATGGCCGGCTGGTAGAGGAACTGCTCCCACTGCTCGGCCGGATAGTCCTTCAGCGCCAGGTCCGGGTCGAACAGTCCCGAGGTGGCCATCAGCTGCCAGTACCACGTGCCGACGGCGAACCCGGGCACCCTCACGGCACCCTCGTTCAGGCTCAGCGACCGGTCGACGAACTCGTCGAGGTCGATCTCCGAGGACTTGCCCAGACCCTCACAGGTCGGGCACATCCCGTCCGCGAGGTTGAAGCTGAACGCCGACGGCGACCCGATCCGCGGCGCACCGAGCCGGCTGAACAGGATCCGCAGCATCGTGTGCGCGTCGGTCGCGGTGCCGACCGTCGAGCGGGCGTTGGCGCCGATCCGTTCCTGGTCGACGATGATCGCAGCACTCAGGTTGCGCAGCGAGTCGACGTCCGGGCGGGCCAGGCTGGGCATGAAGTTCTGGACGAAGGCGGTGTAGGTCTCGTTGATCAGCCGCTGCGACTCGGCGGCGATGGTGTCGAAGACGAGCGAGGACTTGCCCGATCCGGAGACGCCGGTGAAGACGGTCAGCCGGCGCTTGGGGATGTCGACGGACACCCCGGCGAGGTTGTTCTCGCGGGCGCCGCGGACCTGGATGACGTCGTGGCTGTCGGCAACTTCGTGGCCGGAAAACTCCAGCAATTTCGTAGCAGGCATGCATTCAAGTTTCTCATTGACGTGCCCGTAAAGACTTTTCCCGTACTACGGCCTGCCACTGAGCGTGGATGCTCGGCTCAACCTTCTAACAGCAGGTTAAGCCTCTAGTGCGGGGTCAGGCAGTCGGCGAAGCCGGGCGACCGGTGAAAGGAAGACAGCCACCACCACGATGGCCGACCCGATCGCGGCGACGGTCAGCGCGCCTCGTGCGCCGAGCGCCTCCGCGAGCAGGCCCGCGCTGAGACCGCCGAGCGCTCCGCCGCCGAACAACAGTGTGCGGAACACCGCCGTCATCCGGCCCATCATCGCCTGCGGCGTGCTGAGCTGTCGCAGGCTGACGATGATGACGCCGGCCACGCCGAGCCCCAGATAGGTGACGAAGAAGGACAGCACGAACATCGCCACCCAGGTGCCCGGTGCGATCACGAGCAGCGTGGGACCCAGCAGCAACAACGACTGGGCGATCAGGTAGACCCGTCCGACCGGGAAGCGGGCCACGATCCGCCGGGCCAGGCCGGCTCCGAGGAGTCCGCCGGCCGAGGCGGTCGCGAAGATCAGGCCGAGGGTCTGCGCTCCGAGCTGGAGGTCGTTGGTGGCGTAGAGCAGGAACATCGTCCAGACGGTGATCATCGAGAAGTTGCAGCAGCAGCCGATCAGCGCGAGCGCGCGCAGGACCGGCGTACCGAAGACCCAGCGCAAGCCGTCGCGGAGCTCGGCCGCGACCGGGCGGCGCAAGGCCGGATCCGGTCGTGGCTCGGCCTTTCGGATCAACAGCAGGGAGATCGCCGACAACAAGTACGAGCAGGCATCGGCGATCAGGGCCACCGGTGCCGTGAGCCAGCTGATCAGCAGGCCGGCCAGTCCCGGGCCGGCCACATCCGCGGCCGATGAGCTGACGGCCAGTTTCGAACTCGCTTCGACGTAGTGGCGGGGATCCTCCACCAGAACGGGCACGTAGGACATCCAGCTCACGTCGTACAGGACCGAGGCGATGCCGATCGCGCACGCCATCGCCAGCAGCGAAGGCAGGCTGAGCAGGTCCAGCCAATGCAGCACCGGGATCAGGGCCAGCAGGACCATCCGGACCAGGTTCGCGCCCAGCATCACGCGCCGCCGCCGGGCGCGATCGACCCAGACACCGAAGATCAGCGCCAGGCCGAGGTACGGCGCCAGCTGGAGGAAGCGCAGTACGCCGACCTCACTGTCGCTCGCGCCGAACGCGTGGATCGCGGTCAGCGGGAGCGCCAGCGTCGTGACCTGGGTGCCGAGCAGGGACAGGCTCTCGCCGAACCAGAACCGCAGGAAGTCCCTGTTGCGCCACAAGGTCGGCGGTTCGGCCAGTGTGGTCATCCGGCCGCCCGGAGTTCCGCGACAGCCGCGATGACCTGGCTGACCTCGTCCTCGGTGTTGTAGTAGTGCGGTGACAACCGCAGGCACCAGTCGACGTCCTTGTCACCGAAGTCGAACTGGGCGAACCGCCGGAAGCTCAGCGCCGAATTGATGCCCCGGGCATCCATCGCCGCCTTGAACTCCTCAGCCTGCCAGCCTTCAACCGCGATCGTGACGAGCCCACCCAACTGCTCACCCCGATCCAGCGCCCGTACGCCGGGCAGCGCGTCGAGCCCGTCACGCAAGCGGCCGGCGAGCAACGGAGTCCGCGCGGAGATCGCGTCCAGCCCGACTGTGCGCGCGTACCGCACGGCCGCCGCGCAACCGAGAACTGTTGCGTAGGGCATCTCCCACTCCTCGAAGCGGGCCGCCGTCGCGCTGGCCACGTAGGCCTCCCCGGCCGTCCACGTCGCGCCGTGCATGTCGATGAACAGCGGCTCGTACCCAGCCTGCAGGAACCGGTCCGAGACGAAGAGGAAGCCCGAGCCGCGCGGACCCCGCAGGAACTTGCGGCAGGTCCCGGTCAGCAAGTCGCAACCGATCTCCTCGACATCGATCGGGTACTGCCCGACCGACTGGCAGGCGTCGACCAGATACAGCAGCTCCAGTTCACGGCAGTGCCGGCCGATCTCCGCGACCGGCTGGACGAGACCGGAGTTCGTCGGGATGTGCGTCGCCGCGACCAGTCGCGGCCGGTGTTCCTTCATCAGCTGAGCCATCGCCTCGACGTCGACCCCGCCCGTGGGCAGGTCCGGCGCGTGCACGATCGCGACGCCGAAGCGCCGGCGCAGCGAGAGGAACGCGATCTGGTTGGAGATGAAGTCGTTCCGGGTGGTCAGGATGACGTCGCCTCGTTCGAACGGGATCGCCGAGAGGGCGGTCGCGTAGGCGTGGGTCGCACTGCCGGAGAAAGCGATGTTGTCAGGACCGCAGTTGATCAAGGCGGCCAGCTCGGTGTAGAACTCGCGGACCTGATCGGCCTTGGCGGCCGAGGCCTCGTACCCGCCGATCCGCGCCTCCAGCTGGAGGTGGTCGAGCATCGTAGTCAGGACGGGTTTGGCCAGCAGACCGCAGCCGGCGTTGTTGAAGTGGATCACCTGCTCGCAGCCCGGGGTGTCCGCCCGGAGACCCGGAAGTGATTCCCAGCTGGACTCAGTAGCGCTACCATGTGCTCTCATGTCAGACAGTAGCACTACTGAGGAGCTGCTGGGCGTCCTCCGTCGCCTGGTCGAGCAGAGCGCGCCGGGGGACAAGCTGCCCAGCAGTCGCGACCTCATCGACCGCCATCGCGTCGGTCCCGGCACGGTCTCAAGGGCGATTGCCCAACTGACCGCCGAAGGTGCTGTTATCACCCGCCCGGGCAGCGGAACCTTTGTCGCACCGAGGCCGCAGGCGACGGAGCTCCCGATCGACACCGCGTGGCAGACCGTCACACTGGCCGACCGAAGCGTCGACTCGAGAGCGCTCAGGGACTCACTCGGACCAGCGCCCGAGGGTGCCATCCGTCTCGACGGCGGCTACCTGCACCCTTCGCTGCAGCCAACTCGTGGTCTGAGTGCCGCGTTAGCCCGGGCCGCCCGTCGCCCCGACGCCTGGGACCGCGCGCCCGCCAGCGGGCTCACGACGCTGAGGACCGTGTTCGCGAGGATGGCCGGCGCAGGTACGACCGCAGAGGACGTGCTCGTCACCGCCGGCGGCCAGAGTGGTCTCTCGATCGCCTTCCGCGCGATCGCCGGCCCGGGGACACCAGTCCTCGTCGAGTCGCCGACGTATCCAGGCGCTCTGGCCGCGGCCCGCGCCGCCGGTCTCAGTCCCGTGCCCGTTCCGATTGACGATCAAGGACTCCGCCCTGACCTGCTGGCCGATGCATTCGCAAGATCAGGCGCCCGCCTGCTGTACTGCCAGCCGACGTACCAGAATCCGACTGGGGCGGTGCTGGCCGCCGATCGACGCCGGCGGGTCCTCGAGGTGGCTCGCGATGCCGGTGCGTTCATCCTCGAGGACGATTTCGCCCGCCTCCTGGGACACGGCGCGTCGGTCCCCGAGCCGCTGCTGGCCGAGGATCGCGACGGCCGGGTCGTCTACCTCACCTCGCTGACCAAACCGGCCGCGCCGAGTCTGCGAATCGGGGCCCTGATTGCCCGCGGACCGGTGCTCGAACGGTTGCGGGCCATCCGCCAGGTCGACGACTTCTTCGTACCGCGTCCATTGCAGGAAGCGGCCCTCGAGCTCCTCGGATCACCCGGCTGGGAGCGTCATCTCCGGACTCTCGCGGGTTCACTGCGGCAGCGATCGCAGACTCTCGTCGCCGCACTCGGCCAGGCGCAACCCGCCTGGGCCGTGACCGGTCCACCCGACGGCGGCCTTCATCTCTGGGTCCGCCTGCCGCCGGATGTCGACGACACGACCGTCGCCGCCGAGGCGCGGCGACTCGGTGTTGTGGTCAGCGCCGGCAGCCGGTACTTCGCCACCGAGAAGCCCGGCTCCTGGCTGCGTTTCAACTTTGCCGCGGCGGCCGATCCTGCCGAGCTGTCAACGGCCGCGCGCCGCCTTGGCGGGATCTGAGGCCACCCGGTCGGTCACGTCGTCGAGCAACAGTTGCAGTTTGCTCGCCAGCAGGTCCCGCTCGGTCGGGGTGAGCGACGAGACGAGCTCGGACTCCCGGCTCAGGACCTGGTCGACGGTTCGCTCGATCAGGGCATGACCCGCGTCAGTGAGCGACACGACCACGGCCCGGGATCCGTCCGTCCGCGTACGCCGCTCCACCAGGCCGGCCTGCTCACCCCGGGCGACGCGCTGCGAGATCGCGCCGGCTGTGACGAGGGTCCGTTCCGCGAGCTGGCGCGTGGTCAGCTCGTACGGCGTACCGGCGCGGCGCAGCACGCTGAGCAGGTCGAGCGTGGCCGGGTCGACACCGAGTTCGGTGAGGAGGCGTCGCCGGTCGTCGGCGAACAGCTTGGCCAGCCGCCACAGGGGAGTGACGATGCCGATCGAGTCGGTCGGCGCACCGGGGCGTTCCCGTTGCCAGGCGTCGGCGATCGCCGAGGCCGGGTACGGGCTGGCCTGGTCCAGCGGGTAGGAGTCCACCAGGCCATGCTACGTTTAGGGCTAAACATTTAGACCTAAACGAGGAGTTCGGCGTGTCCAGAACGATTGTGGTGACCGGCGGCGGAACGGGAATCGGCCGGGCCGTGGCGGAACGGTTCCGCCAGGACGGCGACCAGGTGGTGATCACCGGACGGCGTCCCGACGTCCTCGAGAAGGCAGCGGCCGAGTTCGGCGCGCGGGCCGTGGTCTGCGACGGCACCGATCCCGCCCAGGTCCGCCGGCTGGCCGAGCAGCTGGGCGAGGTGCACGTGCTCGTCAACAACGCCGGCGGCAACGTCGACTTCACCGGTTCGTCCGTTGACGACGATCTGGAGCAGGTGAAGCTGAGCTGGCTGGCCAATCTCGAGGCCAACCTGCTGACCGCCGTCCTGGCGTCGGCAGCCATCGGCCCGCGGCTCGCCGACGGGGGAGCGGTGGTGCACGTCGGCTCGATCGCCGGCGCCAGCGGCTCCGGATCGTACGGCGCCTCGAAGGCCGCCCTGGCGGTCTGGAACCAGAACCTGGCCGCCGAGCTCGGCCCGCGTGGCATCACCTCGAACGTCGTCGCGCCCGGCTTCACCGCGGACACCGAGTTCTTCGGTGACCGGCTGACCAGCGAGCGGCGCCAGAAGTTGCTAGAGGCAACCATGACCAAACGCGAAGGTGAGGTGCCCGACGTGGTCGCCGCGATCCACTTCCTCGCCTCGCCGGGAGCGCGGCACATCACCGGCCAGGTTCTGCACGTGAACGGCGGCGCGCTCACCACCCGCTGAGTCCCGCCGAGCCACGACGTCCGGCTCGATGCCGGTGACAACGAAGGCATCGCCGGCCTGCCCCGGTCGTCGGGAACAATGGGGCCATGCGTGCCACGGTCAAAGACGTCGCGAAGCTGGCCGGGGTGTCGCCGAAGACGGTCTCCAACGTCATCAACGGCGTCGTGTTCGTCCGCCCGGAGACCCGGGCGCGGGTCGAGCAGGCGCTGGCCGAGCTCGACTACGTGCCCAACCTGAGCGCCCGCGGCCTGCGCAACGGCCGGTCCGGGATGATCGGCCTGGCCCTGCCCGACCTGCTCCGGCCGTACTCCGCGGAGATCACCCACCTGGTCGTCGAGCTGGCTCACCAGCGCGGCTGGGGAGTGCAGATCGAGCAGACCGCGGCGGAACCGCAGCGCGAGTTCGAGCTGTTGTCCAAGGCCCGCGCCCACCTGGTCGACGGGCTGATCCTGAACCCGATCAATCTCGACGACAGCGCGGTGACGACCGCGGGCCCGTTGCCGGCGGTCGTCCTGATCGGCGACGTGGACCAGGACATGGTCAGCCAGGTCGCGATCGACAACGTCGCCGCCGCGCGCGACATGACCCGGCATCTGCTGGACCAGGGCTACCGGCGGATCGCCGCGGTCGGCACCCCGGAGATCCCGAGCGGCTCCAGCGGCACCGGCCGGATCGGCGGCTCCACCGACGCGGCCGGTACGGCGGCGGCGCGGCTCCGCACCCTCGGCTATCGCGAGGCACTGGCCGAAGCCGGCATCGATCCCGACCCGGAGCTGGAGGTCGCGCTCGACCGCTGGAGCCCGGAAGGCGCGGCGACGGTGGTCGGGCGCTATCTGGCCGAGCACGAACCGCCGGAGGCGTTCTTCTGCTTCACCGACACGATCGCCGTCGGCACGCTGTCGGCGCTGTGGACGGCGGGTCTCGCAGTACCGGCCGACTGTGCGGTCGCCGGGTTCGACAACATCGGCGAGAGCCGGTTCACCGTGCCGCCGCTCACCACGGTCGACTTCGACCGGCGCCTGTTCGTCGAGTCGGCGCTCGATCTGCTGGCCGAGCGGATGGCGGACAAGGACACCAGGCCACGCCGGGTGATGATCCCGCACCGCATCATCACCCGCGCCAGCACCGTCCGCCCGTCCTGACCCTTGGACACTTTGTTGCCCTGAGCAACTGGTTTGCGCCGGGCGGTCCCCATGGCCGGTTTCGGCGCGAGCTGTTTCGGTGGGCGGTAGATCGCTGGACAATGGTTTCGGCAGGCGGGATTCCGTGAGTCATCCCTTGAAAACACCGTCACTGTGAGCAAGGCTGCCGTGGTCACTTCAGCGCCGGAACCGGTGCGGAAGGGCGGCAACTGGTGATCGGTACCGCGCGGTGAAGGCCGTCGCGTGGCACTGACAGTTGCCTGGTCAAACAACTGTTCCTCGGGGGAACGAAGAGAGGGGGATGTGTGTCACCGATGAAGAGGCTCGCCGAGCAGTGCCGTGGTGTGAGGAGTCACGGTACGTCGGAACTCGGCCGGGCTGCGATCCAACCAGCGGTCTGTACCGGCGTCCACGAGGTGAACTCGTCGATCCAGTCCGGGCAGCCGCGCCGAGTGGCGGTCCTGAGGCTCAGTAACGGCCTCACCACCACACTGCGTCTCGGCAACGGCGTGCAGGCGCCGGAGCGGGGCGCGACCGTGTTCGTCCAGGGTGGCCGTGGGAGAGGCGATCAGCCCGACTCAGGTGGGGTCACCCTCGCGCCGGGATACTCCGGCTGACGGGCGAACAGACCCACAACGGGTGCACCCAGCCTGCGGCTGGGCATACCGGCTGAATCAGTGACTCGCCGGTCTCAGGTCAACGCCGAGCTGAGACCGGCAAGTCCCTGGTACGCCGGGGGTCACTCCTCGAAGGGGTCTGTCAGCGCTCGGACCTCGATCGGGGAGTGGCGGGCTTCGGGGAGCCTCGCGGCGAGTTCGGTCGCGCGCTCGAGGGTGCAGTCGAGCAGGTAGTAGCCGGCCAGCACCTCCTTGGACTCCGAGAACGGCCCGTCCGTCACGGCCGGTACGCCGTCCTTGACCTGGACGACGCGGGCGTTCTCGACGGTCAGCCCGTCGGCGGCCAGCAGCTCTCCGTTCGCGCGGGTCTCGGCCAGGATCGCGCGATGCACGGCGTACACCGCCTCGATCCCTTCCTGGTCCAACGCGTCCCACGTCTCGGTGTTGCCGTAGATCAGCAGCATGTACTTCACAGCGACTCCTCTGGTTTCGGACAACAGAGACGTCGGAGCCCTCCGCGTCACCTCGACATCATCACCCGCGGCCGGGTTTCACGCCCAGGTGGCGCCGGCGATTGTGACAGCTGCCTGGGCGAATTCCAGGTCGGCGCGCAAGCGGGTCTCGACGGGCACCGACAGGTCGGAGTACTGGGCGGTGAGGCAGATGGGGCCGGTGTAGGTCTTGAGGTTGTGGAGGACGGTGGGCCAGTCGGAGAGGCCTTCGTCTGCCTGGCCGAACCAGGTCTTCCAGCCGTCGTCAGTGCGGACGTACTTCGCGTTCTTGAGATTCACGATCCCCAGCCGGTCCCTCACCAGGTCGAGCGTGATCGCGGGGTCGTCGCCGGCGAGAGCGTCGTGAGCCGCGTCCCAGACCACCTTGAACTCCTCGGACAGACCGTCCAGCAACTGCAGGACCCCGAGAGACGACGTGACGAACCGACCGTGATGAGGCTGCACACCAACCTGTACGCCGTACTGCCGCACGAGCGCGACAGCATCCTCCAACTCCCGCCTGATCCGGCGGACCGACGCGGCGTACCCGTCCGGACCGATCGGGGCCATGATGCGGATCATCGGAACACCCGCCTCGGCGCAGGCGGCGAACGCGCTCTCCGACAGGTCGCTCGCGATGCTGATCGGCTCGACGCCCTCGGCACGCAACTGGCCGACGAAGCCCGGCAGCACGGCCTCGGCGGTGGCCGGGGTGACGTAGGCGGTGTCGCGGACGGGAATCTCGGCGCCGGTGAAGCCGAGACCGGCGACCAGCTTGCCCAGCTCGCCACCGGGCAGCCCGGACCACGGTTTGGTGAAGACGGACCAGGTATTCACGGTGACTCCTCAGCTGAAGAGCAGGTCGATCGACTCGGCGCGGATGCGGTCCTCGTCGACCTGGACGCCCAGACCGGGCGCGGTGGGGACCGTTGCGACGGCCTTGGTGATGGTGAGCCCCTCGACGTACAGGTCCGCGAGCAGTTCCGGGCCGTTCAGCTCCGCGGGTAGTGCCAGGTCCAGTTGGCTGAACAGGTGCAGCGCGGCCGCGAAGCCGATGCCGCAGTCCGTCAGGCCGCTGGCGAGGATCTCGACGCCGCCGGCGAGCGCGACCTGAGCGGTCTTGAGCGCGTTGCGCAGCCCGCCGGACTTGCAGATCTTCACCACCACCAAGTCGGCGGCGTCGAGCTGGATCGCCCGGGCCAGATCCTGCGCGGTGAAGCTGCCCTCGTCGATCGCGACCGGCAGGTCGATCAGCTCCCGGACCCGGCGCAGGGCCAGCAGGTCGGTACTGGGCACTGGTTGCTCGATGCAACGAATCGAGGGGAGGTGGCGGGTGCGGTCGAGCAACTGCCGGAGCGCGCTCGGCCGGTACGATTGGTTGGCGTCCAGCCACAACGGCTTCGCCCCGGCGACTTCCGCGACCGCCTCGATCGCGGCGGCGTCGGCATCCAGGTCACCACCGATCTTCACCTTGTACGCCGCATAGTCCGACGACTGCTGCGCGTGCTCGCGAACAGCATCCGGCGGACCAACCCCGATCGCGGAGCACAGCGCGATCTCGTCGTGCACCTTCCCGCCCAGCAGTGCATGCACCGGTACGCCGGCCAGCTTGCCGGCCGCGTCGTGCATCGCCAGATCCACCGCCGCGCGAGCGAACGGGAAACCGTTCGAGACCGACGGGCTCAGCCGTTTGCTCACCCGTTGGTGGAACAACTCGCTGTCGAAGGGCGTCAGCTCCAGCAGGATCGGTTCGAGGTGTCGCTTGATCACCACCGCGATCGTCTCGGCCGTCTCGTAGCTCCAGCTGGGGAGCGCTCGCTGCTCGCCCCAGCCGACGACGCCGTCCTCGGTCGTCAGCTTCACGAACACGACAGCCGTGGCCTGGTCCGGCGTCTGGCCGGGGGAGCCGACCGCGCCGCTGCCGAGCACGAACCGCCGCGCGAAAGGCACCGCGACCGGAAACACCTCGACCGACCTGATATTGCTCATGCGGCCATCGCCCAGACCGCGGGATCGACGAAACTCGGCCCACGGACGCCGTCGTCCAGCCAGCGCAGTACGTCGGCGATGACGTAACCGGCCAGCGCGAGGTGGCCTTCGACGGTGTCGCCGGCGATGTGCGGGGTCAGCAACAGGTTCGGCGCGGCCAGGACGTCGGGACCGAACTTCGGCGGCTCGGGATCGAAGACATCGAGGGCGGCGAAGAGGCGCCCGTCGAGACAGTGCTCCAGCAACGCCGGCTGATCGATCGCCGGTCCGCGCGACGAGTTGACGAGGATCGCCTGGTCGGGAAGCTGCTCGATCAGCTTCCGCGTCACCAGGCCGCGAGTCTCCGGCACATCGGGCACGTGGATGGAGACGAACCGGCACTGCAACGTCTCTTCCAGCCCGGCCGTCCGTACGCCGAGCTGCCCTGCGCGCTCCGGTGTCAGGTAGGGGTCGTAGACGACGATGTCGCAGCCGAAGGGTTTGAGCAGGGTGATCAGCGCTCGGGCAGTCGAGCTCGCGCCGAGGATGCCGACCTTCTGGCCGGCCAGCTCGCCGCCGCGCAAGTGCGGCTGCTTCCATCCGCCTGCCCGTAGCGCCTGGTCGAACTGGGGGAGTCGCCGCGCGAGGGTCAGCATCGAGGCCAGGCAGTATTCGCCCACGGACCAGGCGATTCGCGTGCCGGCGGAGAAGACCGCGACGCCCTGGTCGAGGATCGCGGGGTCGACGAGCTTCTTCACGGAGCCGGCAGCGTGCGCGACCACCTTGGGTCCGTTGCCGTCAGCCCACAGTTCTTTGCCGAGGTGCGGCGTACCCCAGCTGGTGAGGACGACGTCTGAGCCGCCGATCAGGCTGGCAACCGCGTCGGGGCTGAGGTCTGATCCTGCCCACCGCACGTCGAACCTCTGCGCGAGCAGCTCGCGAGTCTCCGGGCCGCAGACGTCGTCGGCTCGTTCGGGGGTCATCACCACGGCAAGTTTGGGCAAGCTGACTCCTCGGGTCGGGACGGTTCCAGACTCGACGGTAAAGGCTTTCCGTTATGCTCGTCCAAGCCCATTTCCGCATCGGCCCATACCGTGGAGGCATCAGATGGACCTCTCGCTGCAGCAACTGCGGGGCTTCGTCGCGGTCGCCGAGGAACAGCACTTCGGCCGTGCGGCCCAGCGGCTGAACCTGACTCAGCCACCGCTGACGCGACAGATCCAGGGCCTGGAGCGTTCCCTGGGCGTCTCGCTGTTCGACCGGACCGGCAGGGGAGCGCGGCTCACGGCCGCCGGCGACGTCTTCCTCGAGCACTGCCGACGAGTTCTCGCGCTGCTCGAGGTCGCGCCCGAGGCAGCCCGGCGAGCAGCCGATGGGCACACGGGGACCCTGCGCATCGCGTTCACCGCCATCGGCGCGTACGCCGTACTGGCTGATTTCCTGGCGATGGTGAACCGGCGGACCCCCGCGGTGACGGCGGAACTGACCGAACTGGTGAGCCCCGACCAGTTCGAGGCGCTGGCGAATCTCCACATCGATCTCGGCCTGGTTCGCCCGCCGATTCCCGCGCAGTTCGACTCGGTGCCGGTGCATTCGGAGGACCTGGTGCTCGCCGTACCGGCCGGCCACAAGCTGGCCGAGGGGGACGGGACGGTGTCGCTCGGTGAGGTGACTGCCGACTACATCGGGTACAGCCCCGAAGGATCGCAGTACCTGCACGACATCTGCGCCGCGATGATCGGCATGAACCGGTACGCCGTCAGCCAGCTCGCCTCCCAGGTGCCGACGATGCTCGCGCTGGTCCGCGCCGGCCTCGGCTGCGCCCTGATCCCACGGTCGGTCACGGCAATGGGGGTGGAGGGCGTGCGGTACCGCGAACTGGCCGCGGCCGATGCGCATTCGGTGACCCTGCACGCGGCCTGGAGCCCGGACAGTCCCAACCCCGCGCTGCAGCGCCTGGCCGAGTCCCTGAAAGCTGATCCGCGCCTCGACGCTTGACCTAGAGTCGGCTCTAGTTCGTACCGTCATCGGCATGAGCACTGCACAGCACAAGATCGGTTCGGGCTTCGGCCATGACACCACGGCGGACGAGGTCCTGAGCGGCCTCGACCTGACCGGCAAACTCGCCCTCGTCACCGGCGGCTACTCGGGACTCGGGCTGGAGACTACGCGCGCACTGGCGAAGGCGGGCGCGCACGTCGTCGTACCGGCGCGGCGGCCCGAGGCCGCTGAGGAAGCACTCGCCGGCATCTCTGGTGTCGAGGTGGGTGAGCTGGATCTGGCCGACTTGGCCAGCGTCCGTTCCTTCGCCGACGGGTTCCTCGCATCGGGCCGGACCATCGACCTCCAGATCAACAACGCGGGCATCATGGCCTGCCCGGAGACCCGTGTCGGACCTGGCTGGGAAGCACAGTTCGCGACCAACCACCTCGGGCACTTCGCCGTGACCAACCTCCTGTGGCCGGCGCTGGCCGACGGCGGCGCCCGGGTCGTGTCGGTGTCCTCGTCCGGACACCGGGGATCGGACATCCGGTGGGACGATCCGCAGTTCGAGCAGGGGTACGACAAGTGGGCGGCGTACGGGCAGGCGAAAACCGCGAACATTCTGTTCGCCGTCCAGCTCGATGCCCTGGGCAAGGATTCCGGCGTACGGGGCTTTTCCTTGCACCCAGGTGGGATTCTGACCCCGTTGCAGCGACACCTGCCGCGCGAGGAGATGGTTGCCTTCGGCTGGATCGATGCCGAGGGCAATCCGTTGAACCCGGCATTCAAGTCTCCGGAGCAGGGCGCCGCCACCCAGGTCTGGGCGGCGACCTCACCACAGCTCGACGGTCTGGGTGGCGTGTTCTGCGAGGACTGCGAGATCACGGAGATCTCCACCGACGGCGCCCCCGGAGTACGGCCGTACGCCGTCGACCCGGCTTCGGCGGAGCGGCTGTGGACGCTGTCGGCCGACCTCACCGGAGTCAACGCCTTCCGGTAATCTGACCGGCATCACAACCTCCACCATCGTCAGTACCCTCCGCGCCGCCGGCTGTGTCTTTGCCGAGGACGAGGCGGACCTGCTGATCTCCGCGGCACACGACGACGCCGAGCTCGCCCGCATGGTCGAGCAACGCGTCGCCGGGCTGCCGATCGAGCACGTGGTCGGCTTCGCGGAGTTTTGCGGACTGCGGATCCTGCTCGACGAAGGAGTTTTCGTACCGCGGCGACGTACCGAACATTTGGTCGCCGAGGCCCTCGCGCTCAGCCACCCCGGCGCGGTGGTCGTCGATCTGTGCTGCGGGTCGGGCGCCCTCGGGGTCGCCATCGCGGTTGCCCAGAGCATCGAGCTGTACGCCGCCGACCTCGAGCCGGCCGCGGTCCGCTGTGCCAGACGCAACGTCGAGCCGATCGGCGGACAGGTCTTCGAAGGCGACCTGTACTCCGCACTGCCCGCGTCGCTGCGAGGGCACGTCGACCTGTTGATCTCGAACGTGCCCTACGTGCCGACCGACGAAGTCCGGCTACTTCCTGCGGAAGCCCGACTGCACGAGCCTCTGGTGACCCTCGACGGCGGCGACGATGGACTCGAAGTACTGCGACGCGTCAGCGCCGAGGCGGCCCAGTGGCTCGCTCCCGGTGGCAGCGTGTTCGCCGAGACCAGCGAGGAACAAGCACCTGTTGCGGCCGCGATCTTCTCGCAAGACGGGTTGAAACCACGGGTCAGTACCTCCGACGAGCTCTACGCAACCGTCCTCATCGGCACGAAGGAGTAGCACCGTGGAGATCAGGCCCGCCACTACGCACGACCTCGACGGGCTGGTCGCGTCCAGCGCCGCACTCTTCGCCGAGGACGCCGCAACCCGCGACCCCCTCCGCAACGCGAACTGGCCGGCGGCTCACGGCGCCGAGTGGTGCCGCGACCTACTGGCCAATCCGCAGGCTTTGGTGCTCGTCGCCGTAGTGAACGGAGGAGTCGCCGGTCACCTCATCGGGATCTTCACTGAACCGTCGGCCATGTGGATGGCCGGCAGGGCCGAGCTGGCGAGCCTGCATGTCCGCCAAGACGTCCGCGGCCAGGGGGTGGGCGGACAACTGGTGGATACCTTCACCGGCTGGGCGAAGGACCGCGGCGCGTCGAGACTGCACGTCACGGCGTACGCGACGAACGAACCCGCTCTGCGACTCTACCGAAGCAGAGGCTTCGCGCCGCAGTCCATCACGCTTGCCACCGATCTCTGACCTGGACGTCAGCTGGGGCGCGGGGTCTCGGGTGTCGTGAACTCGGGTGCGGTCCAGCTGGCCAGGACCTGCAGGGCCTGCGCGGTTTCGGAGCCGGGCTCGACGTTGTAGACGCACAGGGTTTGTTCCGGGTCGCCGGGGGCCTGGAAGGACTCGTAGGCGAAGTGCAGGTCGCCGACGAGCTGGTGGTAGTAGTGCTTGGCTCCGTGGGTGCGGCGCAGCACCCGGTGGTCGTTCCACCAGCCGGTGAACTCGGGTGACTGGAGGGTCAGTTCGCCGACGAGGTCGGCGAGCTGCCGGTCGTGGGGGTAGCGGCCTGCTTCGAACCGAAGGATGGCCACTGTCTCTGAGGCGATCCGTTCCCAGTCGCCCACGCGCTCGCGGGCCCGCGGGTCCAGCAGGTAGTAGCGAGCCAGATTGCGACGGGTGGCCGGCAGGGCGTCGAAGTCGGTGAGGACGACCCTGGCGAGCCGGTTGGAGGCCAGCACGTCGGTGCGGCGGCCCAGGATGAAGGCCGGGACGTGGTCAAGGGTCTCCAGCATCAGGTGCAGCCCCGGCCGGACCCGCTGGGCCCTGGCCGGCGCGCGGCGTACGGTCCGGGTGCCGGCCCGCAGCAGGTCGTTGAAGTGTTCGCGTTCGGTCTCGTCAAGGCGCAGCGTGCGGGCGATCGCGTCGATGACCTCGGCTGAGGGGTTGCCCGCACGCCCCTGCTCCAGACGCGTGTAGTACTCCGTGCTCACGCCGGCCAGGCGGGCCACCTCGTCCCGCCGCAGACCCGGTACGCGGCGTACGCGTCCATCGGAGGGCAGCCCGGCCTCTTCCGGGGTGATGCCCGCGCGTCGTGAACGCAGAAAGTCAGAGATCTCCTTGGTGCCGTCCATGCCTCAAGTGTGACCGCCTCAACGGTGCAGTGCGGCTCTCAGGGTGGTCCTGCCGGTACCCGTTTCGGCAGGGCCAGTTATGGCGTCCTGAGAGGACGGCGCGGGTGGTGTTCTGGATGGGCGGTCAACAGCCGCCACCCTCTCTTATCGCTTGGAAGGAACGCATCATGACCACGAACACCACCTCCCGCCCCCTGGCCGGTCGCGTTGCCGTCGTCACCGGCGCCTCCAGTGGCATCGGCGAGGCTTCCGCCGAGCAGCTGGCATTCCTGGGCGCCCGCGTCGTCGTCCTGGCGCGGCGTGCCGACCGGCTGGCGGACCTGGTCTCCCGGATCGAGAAGGACGGCGGCAGCGCGATGGCGATCGCCGCCGACGTGACCGAGGCCGTGGCGGTGCAACGCGCCGCCGACCTGGTGGCGGCCGAGTTCGGCGCTGCTGACCTTCTCCTGAACAATGCCGGCGTCATGCTTCCCGCTCCGGTCGAGGAGCTCGCGACCGACCAGTGGAAGCAGCAGATCGACCTGAACATCACCGGCCTGATGAACGCGATCGGCGCCTTCACCCCGCAGTTGGTCAAGGCCGCCGCCGAACGCGGTGTGGCCGACCTGATCAACACTTCCTCGATCGCGGCGCAGAACATCTTCCCGAACTTCGCCGTCTACTCCGCCAGCAAGGCGTACGTCACTCACCTCTCCCGTCACCTGCGGGCCGAGCTGGGCGCGAAGAACGTCCGCGTCTCGGCGCTCGAGCCGGGCATCGTCGGCACCGAACTGCAGAGCCACGTCACCGACCAGGGCGCCCGGGACTGGCTGGCCGGCTCCAAGCACACGATGGACTGGCTCACGGCGCAGGACGTCGCGCAGACCGTCGGCTTCATCGCCTCGCTGCCGCCGCGGGTGAATCTCCAGCAGGTCACCATCATGCCCACCGGCCAGGCTGCCTGACCGGCGCTTCGACGAAAGGACAGACCTTCATGCGCATCCCCACCGTCGCCGCCCTCGCCGTCCTGCTCGTGGCCACCCCCGCCGCAGCCTCCACGCACACCGGAGATCCGGCTCCCATCCCGCGGGCCCAGGCCGCGGAACTCCGGAACGACGCCGGTGTCGGCCTGCCGTCCAGGTACGTCGTACCGGGACGGCGGGCATACCCCGGCGGGCTGGCGTACGACTCCGCCACCGGCCAGTTCTTCACCGGCAGCACGCAGGAGGGCACCCTGTTCGTGGGCAGGCCCGGTCGGGAGAGGATGCAGGTGTGGCTCCCGGGTGGCGCGGACGGCCGGACGACCACGTCGGGAATCATCTCCGACGACCAGGGCAGGCTCTACGTGGGCGGAGGCCCGACCAACCGGGTGTGGATCTACGACATCCGGTCCCGCCGGCTCCTGGCCACCGTCTTCGGCGTACCCGGTGGCTTCGTCAACGACATCACCATCGCCGAGGACGGCACCGCCTACGCCACCGACTCGCTCGGCCACCTCATCTACCGGATCAGCGAGCAGGACGGGGACTGGAGCATGCACCCCTGGCTCGACCTGGCCGGCACTCCGGTGGAGCACGTCGCCGGGCACAACCTCAACGGCATCATCGCGGTCGACGGCGACAAGCTGATCGCCGTACACAGCCAGTCGGGCAAGCTGTACCGCTTCGACCGGACCTCCCAGGAGATCCACCAGGTGGACCTCGGCGGCGCCTTCCTCTACGGCGGCGACGGCCTCGTCCTGCATGACGGGCGGCTCTATGTGGTCCGCGGCGGACTCTCCCCGCAGAACCCGCGGCCGCAGGTCTCGGTGCTGCGGCCGGCCGCGGACTGGTCGGCGGCCGAGGTGGAGTCCGTGATCTACTCGGACTTCCTGCATCCCAGCACCGCGCGAGTGGTCCGTGGCCGGCTGATGGTGGTCAACAGCCAGTACAACACCGGGCAGACCGGCGGTCAGCCGGAGCTCCCGTTCTCGATCTCGGCCATCCCGCTCGGCTGACGCCGCCCGTCGACGTGCTGCCTGCACGGCTAGACCCTGCGTAGTACGTGGAGTAGGTAGTCGCGGCGGTTGAGGGGGTCGTTGTCGGTGCGCGGGCGGGTGGGGATCGGGCCGGTGACGGGCTGGTAGCGCTCGAAGGCTGACTCCAGGACGCCTTCACCCCGCGAGAGTCCTGGCAGCTGCTGCTCCAGTTGGTAGACGGCGGCTGCTGGGATTTCTCCTTCCAGGACTGAGGTTTCGGCACCCAGCGCGGGCACCTGCGGGATCGCGCGAAGGCGGGTGAGGGTCGCGAGTACGCCGCGAACCGTGTCCGTCGGGATCTCCAGGCGGAACCGGTGCATCGGCTCGTACACCGTCGTACCGGCTTCCTGCAGCGCCGTCATGAGCACCAGCGGCGTCAGGTTGCGGAAGTCACCGGCCGTGCTCGACATGCTCTTGTCGAACACGGCGTGCGCGTGACTCTGCCGCGCGGAGTACCCCGAGTGCGTCATCACCACCGACACGTCCGGGATCTCCCAGCCGTACACGCCCTGCCGCAGCGTCTCGCGCACTGTCTCCTCGACCGCCTTGATGAACGCGTACGGCATCGAGCCGAGCTCGACCTCCAGCCGGAAGCTGACCCCGGAGTTCACCGGCGCCGGCTCCACCCGCAGGCCGACCGTCGCGAGGAACGGGTTCGGGTCCGCCTTGTTGAACTCGACGGCTGCCCCGATGCCGTCCAGCCGCTCGATGCAGATGGTGGTCGTCTCCCGGAACGTCACGTCGATACCGAACTCGTTGGCCAGCGTGGTCTGGATGACTTCCTTCTGCACCTCGCCGTACAGGGACACGTAGGTCTCCTGCCTGACGTCGTCTTGGCGCAGGTTGATCAGCGGGTCCTGCTCGGCGAGCTGGGAAAGCGCGACCTGCAAGTTGCCCTGATCCGACGGTTTCGCGGGGGCGATCACGGTCTCCAGCGTCGGGGGAGCGAAGTGGCCGCTCTGGACCGCTCCTGAACCGTCACCGATCACGTCACCGATCTGGATGTCACCGAGCCCCCACAGCTTGCCGATCTGACCGGCCGTCACCTCGGGCTTGGTCAGCACCGAACCGCCGTCGAAGACGCTGATCGCGGTCACCTTGGCTTCCTTGCCCTCGTCGACTCGGCTGCTGCTGTGGAACCGCAGCCGGTCGCGGGTCCGGATCGCGCCCGAGAACATCCGTACGAAGGCGATCTTCTCGCCGGCCCGGCCGCGCTCGACCTTGAAGACGGAGCCCGACACAGGTGCCTCGACTTTGCCTTCGGTGGCCGGCAGCAGTTCACGGATCGCGGCGATGAGCGCGTCGGTGCCGGCGCCGGTGATGGCCGAACCGAAGTACACCGGATGCATGAGTGCCCGCCGCGTCTGCTCGGCCAGCCGGGCACGCAGCGCGTCGTACGAGAGCATTTCCTCGTTGTCCACGTACGTCGCCAGCAGCTGATCATCATGCTCGGCGAGCAACTCGATCATCGCGGCTTCGAAGCCGGCGTCGTCCCGCCCGTACGGCGTGAACGCGGCTGCGCGACCGCCGAGATCGGTGGCTGAGCCCATCGCGATGACGTCGGCCGAGAGCCGGTCCGTGATGCTCTTCAGCAACTCGGCCGACTGCGCGCCACGCCGATCGACCTTGTTCACGAAGATCAGCGTGGGGATCCGGAGCCTCTGCAGCGTCCGCATCAGCACCCGTGTCTGCGCCTGGACGCCCTCGACCGCCGAGATGACGAGCACCGCGCCGTCGAGCACGCTGAGCGCCCGCTCCACCTCGGCGATGAAGTCCGGGTGACCGGGAGTGTCGATCAGGTTGACCGTGACGTCGTCGATCGCGAACGACACGACCGCGGACTTGATCGTGATGCCGCGCTGGCGTTCCAGCGCGAGCGAGTCGGTCTGGGTGTTGCCGTGATCGACGCTGCCGACTTCGTCGATCACCCCGGCGGCGTAGAGGAGCCGCTCGGTCAGGCTGGTCTTACCGGCGTCGACATGGGCCAGAATCCCGAGGTTCAGTAATTTCACGCAGCAACATGTCCTTTGAGGAGGAGAAACGACCTGTCTGGTGGGACATGACGCGAGGTCGCATGACTGCTCTCCTTCAAACTCTGGCTGCCGGACGAAGTACGCCCACGAGTAGACCAGAGACCACATTCCGCCAGCAATCCGTTTTCCCCGGCTACGGTGGCCGGATGCTCGATGCCACCCACCTTCGCGCCCTCGGCCCGATCGCCACCGTCGAACCGGTCCAGGGGTTTGTCGGCAACCAGAATTTCCGCCTGCGGACGGAGGCGGGGGAGACCTTCTACTACAAGTCAGGTGCCGCCACGGCGGTCTCGGCGGAGGTGTGGGCCTGCCAGCGCGCGCGGGAGGCCGGTGTCCCGGCGCCCGAGATCGTCTCCAGCGGAGACGGCCACCTGATCCAACGTGCGCTGGCAGGATCGCCTTCGTCCGAGCCGGAGGTCCTGGAGCAGGCGGGCGCTCAGTTGCGGCTGCTCCATGAGATCCCCGGCGACGGCTACGGCTTCCTGCACGAAGGCCTGCGGGACAACTGGCTGGACGTACTGACCGAGCCGCTGGAGCGCCTCGACGTACTGACCGGAATCATCGACGACGACCTGGTACGCCGCTTACGCGGCGTAAGCTTCGCGGAACGCCTCACCCCAACCACACCACGCCTGCTCCACGGCGACCTGGTCCCTCGCCACATCTATGCCGAGGGCAACAAGCTGACCGGCTTCATCGACTGGGGCGACGCCGCCTTCGGAGACCCACTCTTCGACCTGGGCCGCTTCTCAAGAGACGGCGCAACCACCACAAACGCCCTACTCCGCGGCTACGGCCTCGACCGCACCCCAGCAACCGAGTGGACATTGAGCTTCTACCGAACCATCTCGTCCGTCATGGCCCTCCACTGGGAACACGCAGCCGGCGGCGACTGGTTCACCGGCCACATCGCCGCCATCACAGCAGAACTGCCGGTACTAGAAGTCAGTTGATGAGGGTGCCGATGTGGGCGCCCGAGCCGATCGCCGCGGCGACGCCTTCGCGGTCGATGTCGAAGACATGCAGGGGGAGACCGTGGTCGCGGGCCAGGATGAAGGCGCTCTGGTCCATCACGCCGAGACCCTGGTCGATCACCTCCTGGTAGCTGAGCCGGTCGAAGCGGCGCGCCGAGGCGACCTTGTTCGGGTCGGCGTCGTACACGCCGTCGGTACCGTTCTTCGCCACCAGCAACGCATCCGCGCCCAGCTCGATCGCACGCTGGACCGCCGGATAGTCCGTGGTGGTGAACGGCTGCCCATTGCCACACGCCAGCAGGACTATCGAGCCCTTCTCCAGATGGCGCAGAGCGCGCAGCCGGATGTACGGCTCGGCCAGGTTGTTGATCGGGATCGCGGTCATCAGGCGCACGTCGTCGGCCCCGAGCGCCACGAGCCGGCCGCGGAGCAGCACCGCGTTGATCACCGTGCCCAGCATCCCGATGTTGTCGGCCTCGACGCGATCGATACCCCAGTCCTCGGCCCGGTTGCCGCGGAACACATTGCCGCCACCGATCACCACGGCCACCTGCACACCGGTGTCGTGCGCCGCGATCACCTCCCGCGCCAGGTGCGTCAGGCTGTCGCTGTTGAACCCGAACTCGGCCGAACCGGCGATCGCCTGGCCGGACAACTTGAGGACAAGCCTGCGGTACATCGGAGCTCCTCGCTGCGGCCGGCGGTTCAGAAGGCGGCGATCGTCTGCGGAGCACGCTCCGCCCGAGACAGCGTACGCAGTACGGCGGTCGGGCCGTGGCGTCTTACGGAGAGTCGGGTCAGGAGGTCGACCACCGCGTTGACGGCAGTTGCGGGGAGAGCGGGAGTGGGCAGGGCGACGCTGACGGCTAGGTCGTCGGAGTGGACGGCGAGTTCCATCAGTCTGGTGAGGAGCATGTCGTTGAGCGTCAGTGACCATGGGCCCCAGAGTGAGATTCGGACCGGGCGGTCGGGGATGGCTGGGAGGTCCGTCCGCAGTTGCTTCAGTGCCGCGTCCAGGCGATCCGCCAGTGCTTTGGGGCCGTCGGCGGCGATTTGTTCACCGCCGGATCTGATGCGGACGCTGATCTCGTCCTGTGGGTCGGCGTCGATCCATTCCACTCGGGCGTAGTGATCGAGGACCGAGATCACCTGTTCAGTGGGTACTGGCGCGGCGACGATCTCCGGGATCGCGAGGACCTGGTAGGCGAGATGGCCGGCCAGGCCGCTCACGGTGAACTCTTGTAGCGCGCTCGGCTTCGACCAAGCTGCGGCGACCGCGGGCTCACGCAGGAGCTGCGCGGCCGACGTACCGACGGCGAGAAAGTCTTCCCTGATCCCAGTCACAGCTCACATTCTCACCGCTGGCGGGTGTCTCATCAGTCGACCGGCGATTCGTCGTCGACCGGGGTACCGATGAGCTGGTCGAGGGAACGGTAGGTCCGGTTGCTTGCGGCCGCGGCTCGTTGCTCCCGGCCGGTGGCTTCGATGTAGTTCTGGCTGGTGGCGAGGCTGGCGTGGCCCAGCAGCCTCATGATCTCCGTGGCGGTCGCGCCGTCTTCGGCGAGTCTGGTGGCGAAGGTGTGCCGCAGGGCGTGCAGGTTCGCGCCGACGGGGACGCGGTCGTGCAGGCCGGCCCAGCGATAGCAGGACTTCACCAGATACTCGAGGCCGCCACGGCCGATCGGCTCGCCGGTACGGTCCAGCAGCAGTTTGGTGGATCGCCCGAAGCGCTTGCGGGGAAAGCGTTGTGCGCAGGACTCCAGATACGCCTCGATGATTCTGGCCATGATCGGCTCGACCGGGATCGAGCGGTCGCGGCTGCCTTTGCCGTGGATGTGCAGGCGCATCTCACCGGGCCGGCCGGCCAGCGAGTCCGCCGTCAAGGTCCTCATCTCGGCCGAGCGGAGACCGGCGACCAGGCCGAGGGCGATGACCAGGACGTCGCGCTCGGGCCACGGGTCACGGGCACGCCGCGCACCGTCGGCGACCGAGCGCAGAAGCACTTCGGGAGTGTCCTCGCCACGCAACGGCTTGGGGGACAGGGGAGGGGTCTTGGGCCTGGCCACTGCTCCCATCGGGTTGCCCGGCAGGAGATTGTCGGACACGCAGAAGGTGAGGAACTGGTTCCAGGTGGACCAGGCGCGTAGTACCGAACTCTTGGCGTGGTTGTCGGCGAACGCACCGAAGGCGGCCCGGAGAGCGTGTGCGGTGAGTTCGTCGACCTCGAGGTCTTCGGCGTCGCGGTCGAGGGTGGTGCAGAGCAGAGTGGTGATACCGGCCAGGTCGCGGCGGTAGGCGTCGGTCGTGTGGGGGGAGTCCTTGCGGGGACGCCGGGCAGCGAAGAACGCCGACTGAGCTGCGAGAACCTTCATGGGGGAGTTCTACCGACCGGCACCGACAGTTTTGCGTGAGGTGGCTGACTCCCCCGTCGTCTTTAGTTGCCAAACGCAACAATCAGGGTTCTGAAGTGCTGCATAATGTCGATTATGCATGACGGAATGGTGTAGGGTCGGCCGGTCAGGGGATGGGTTGAGCGGAAGGCTTCACTGGGGTGATTCGCGAGCGACTGGAACAGGACATTGATTTGCTGTGCGCCGTCCTGGAGAGGATGGAGGATCCTGCGGGATCCCTGGCCGGCAAAGACCCCAGAGAATGGCTCCTGGAGCACGATGCGGAGCTGGCCTGGGTGTTCGACCAGGCACCGGTAAGCGTCGCGCCGACCAAGAATGTCGTCGGCCACCTGGAGATCCACAAATCCGCCGATAACACCCTTTATATCGGAAAGCATTTCGTCCGCCCTGATACCTACGAAAACAATATCGGCAGATTCCTGCTCCGGGAATCCGTCAAATACATCCAGGCCCGCGGCCAACTGCCGGTGCTCAACCTCCAGGACAACTGCTTCCCACAAGCCTTCTACGAGAAGTCCGGCTTCACCGAAGTACCGTCGAACGAACCGGGCAACACCCTGATGCGCTACACGAAGTAGCCCCTCTCCGCCTCCTCCCACAGATGTCCGATAACTGACATTATGTCAACTAGTGGGTTCCCCCGCGCTCTTGCGAAGGGTGCGGTGTTCGCGTGGGCTGGTTCCTCGTTCTCGTTTGAAGGCGGTGCTCAGTGCGAAGCCGCTGCCGTAGCCGACCTCGCGAGCTACTGACTCCAGCGTGCTGTTCGGGTCGAGGATGCGGTCGGCGGCCAGTGCGAGTCGCCAGCCGGTGAGATACGTCATCGGTGCCTCGCCGACGGTTTCGGTGAATCGCTTGGCCAGGGCCGCGCGCGAGATTCCGCAGTGCTCCGCGAGGCTTGCCACCGTCCATGGCTGCGCCGGCCGCTCGTGCAGCAGACGCAGCGCGTTCGCCACGACCGGATCGCCGTACGCCCGGTACCAAGCAGGTCGCTGGGCCGCGTCCCGAGAAAACCAGGCCCGCAGGACGGCGGCGAAGACCAGGTCGAAAAGACGGTCCAGTACTGCGTCCTGCCCCGGGCCGTTCTTGTCCATTTCCGCGGCAAGAAGCGGGATGAGTGGTGGGTCGAGCTCCCCCGCTGGGACTGTGAGCATGGTTGGCAGAGCAGCGAGCAGCCGCTTGCTGACTTCGCCGCGCAACTGGTGACAGCCCAACAGCAACGAGGTGGTGCCCGTCGGGTCGTTGCCCCACAGGCGCCATCCAAGACTCAGGCTGTCGGTGATCTCCTCGCCGTCCGGATTGGTGCAGCGCAGGCCGGGATGCAGGATCATTTGCGGCTGGGTCGATGGACTGTCCGCGACAATGAACTCGTCAGGCCCACGGAGAACCGCGACATCGCCCGGCCCAAGAGCTAGAGCTGCGCCGGTGTCGTCGCCGATCCACACTCCCCCGGCAAGCACCGCCACCAGTCCGACCGGCGCCTTGTCCCGCATCCGGACGGCCCACGGAGGCTGCATCCTCCCCCGCAGCAGGTACGCCCCGCCGCCCCGCGGCCCGTCCAACAGCCTGGTCAACGCATCCATGAGCCCACGATAGACGCTCACGCATGTTATCGAGCCGTTTGACCATGGAGACTCCAGCGCCGAGCCACTTCACTAGCTTCATGGACACTCACCCACAGCTCCCCGAATCACAGCTTCCGACCCTCACTCTCGTGACCGCCGGCACCGGCAAGACCGGTCGCCGGATCATTCAGCGCCTCACCGACCGCGGCCTGCCGGTCCGTGTGGGCTCCCGGGCCGGCGACCCGCCGTTCGACTGGGCCGACCGCAGTACCTGGAAGGCCGCGTTGGCCGGTGTCGATGCGGCGTACCTGGCCTATCTGCCGGACATCGGCGCACCGCAGGCCGCCGACGACATCGCAGCCTTCGCCGACCTCGCAACTGACCTCGAGGTTCAGCGGGTGGTCCTGCTGTCGGGACGCAACGAGCCGATGGCGCAACGCTGTGAAGAGGTGCTGCAGGAGCGTCCGTGGCAGTGGACGGTACTGCGCTCGTCGGTGTTCAACCAGGACTTCAGCGAAGCGTTCTGGCTCGAACCGGTCCGCAGCGGCGTGGTGGAGGTTCCGGCCGGAGAACACATCGCTGAACCGTTCGTCGACATCGAAGACGTGGTCGACGTCGCCGTCGCGGCACTCACCGAGCAAGGGCATGCCGGACAGATCTACGAACTCTCCGGACCGCGATCGGTACCGCTGGCCGAAGCCACCGCCGAGATCGCCGCCGCCATCGGACGACCGGTGCGCTACCAGCCGACGACGCCGGAGCAGTATGTCGCGGCCATGACGGACGCAGGCGTGGCGGCCGACGAGGCTCAGTTCGTCGCCGATCTGTTCGCTGCACTCTTCGACGGCCGCAACGCCGCAACCACCGACGGAGTACAGCGGGCGCTCGGCCGGGAGCCTCGGGAGTTCCGCGACTTCGTCCGCGAGACCGCCGGCACCGGTTTCTGGGACCTCGACCACCAAGGCTGAGCGACCTACAGGCCTGGAAACCCGTTGCGAGTGAGGGCGATCAGATGCTTTGTTGGGCGGCATGTCATTGCCTACTCCTACGCTGCAGACTGCTCGCCTTCGGCTTCGCCCCTTCGACGAGGCGGATGCGGACGATCTCTTCGCGCTGCAGAGCGACGCTCACGTACTGCGCTACTGGGACTCGCCACCGTGGACCGACCCCGAGCGCTCGAAGCGCTTCATCGCGGCGTGCCGGCAGATGGAGGAAGAAGGCACTGGCGCGCGAGTGGCCGTGGATCGTCTCTCCGACAGCCAGTTCATCGGCTGGGTCACCTTCAACGAGTGGAATCCCGAGTTCCGCAGTGCATCACTGGGCTACTGCTTCACCGAGGCCTCCTGGGGCCATGGCTACGCAACCGAGGCAGCCCGCGCCCTTCTCCAGTGGGCCTTCGACACCCTCGACCTGAACCGGGTCCAGTCCGAAGCCGACACCCGCAACCTCGGCTCCGCCCGCGTCCTCGAAAAACTCGGCTTCGTCCGCGAAGGAACCCTCCGAGAAGACTGCATCGTCAACGGCGACATCTCCGACTCCTGGGTCTACGGCCTCCTCAAACGAGAATGGCAACCCAGCTAGAGCCCGTCCTCTACCGTCAACTCGAGCCACGGATGCTGCTCATCGACACCACGAAGCATCTGACGTAACCAGTCCTGCTTGTCTCGCGTAAGGCGCGGCCAGGTACGTTCCAGATCTCGCAGGTCTTTCGAACGCCGCAACCGCGCCTTGAACAGCAGCCCCGGAGCTGGCTGGCCGGGCGGAACACGTCTGGATGCTGGTGGGTGAGCGGGCGCAGGTCTCCCCCGGCGAGGTTCCACAGGTGCCAGCGGTCGCCGACGTGGGCTCGGAGAGCCGGTACGTCGGAGGCGAAGATCGACACGTCCACATCCGCATGCCGACCAGCAAGGAAGTTTCAAGGTGGCGGCGTTCTGCTGGGGCGTATATTCGGCGGTATGGGGGCCGTTGTGGTCAACCGGGCTGTTCTGGCGGGTGGAGTCGGGGTTCCGTATGCCGAGGTGGGCGGGGCTGCGGGTGTGCCGGTCGTGTTTGTTCATGCGTATGTGGAGTCTTGGCGGTACTTCGAAGTCGTCTTGGGGCAGTTGCCTGATCGGCTGCACGGGTATGCGCCTTCGTTGCGGGGGCATGGGGATGCCGATCGGCCGGAGGCTGGGTACTCCCCCGGCGATTTTGCGGCGGATGTTGTGGGGTTCATGGATGTTGTCGGGATCGACCGGGCTGCGCTGGTGGGGACGTCGAGCGGTGGGCTTGTGTCGCAGGTTGTTGCGGGCAGCTATCCCGATCGGGTGTCGCGGCTGGTCCTCATCTCCAGTCCGGCTTCCCTTGGGGACAAGGCGGCTGTGGACGGGATGTGGGCGGAGATCTCCGGTTTGGAAGACCCGCTGGACCGTGGGTTCGTAACGGATTTCGTTCGCGGTACGGCGCCTGGGGCGATGTCCGAGGACTTTGTCGAGATGCTTGTCGAGGAGAGTCTCAAGGCGCCTGCCCGGGTCTGGAAGGAGACGTTGCGTGGGCTGCTGGATTACGACGCGCGGGCCAGCCGCGACCGGATCACCGCGCCGACGCTGCTCATCTGCGGCGACGAGGACCTGTTCGTCCGAGACGACCAGCAGTTGTTGCTCGAGGCAATCCCCTCCGCTCGGCTCAGGCTCTACCGCGGCGCGGGACATGCCGTTCACCTGACTCAGCCCACCCGCGTCGTCTCCGACATCACGGAGTTCCTCTCCGAGTCCTAGGAGTCCGGGTGTGAGGCGAGGACGTCGGTGATCATGCGGAGGCCTTGTTGTTCGAAGTCTTCGGCTCCGACCCGGTGCGCCCAGCAGGCTGTGCCGATCGCGTCGCGGACGCGCTGACGTTGCCAGGTCGCGGGATCGCGGGGATCAGCGCCGTATCCGTCGAGGAACGCCGCTTCGAGTGCAGGCTCGGTACGGAACTGCTGGACGGCGAGTCGCCCGAAGTCCGTGTACGCCGGGCGCAGGGCGGCGCGGCCGAAGTCGATCACGCTGACCGTGCCTTCGTGCATCAACCAGTTGCGCGGTTGCCAGTCCCCATGAGTCGGGACCAGCGTGGTCGACGGTGTCGGCCAAGCCGCGATGGTTGCCCTCAGCTGCTCGGCGATCTCCGGCGCGATCCGATGAGGTTCGTTGAGCCAGTAGAGCGCTTTTCGGTTCTCCGCGGCCTCGAAGTCGTCGTCTGAGATCGCGAGTTGACCGTGGAACTGAGCCAGCAGCTGGCCCGCCTGGCGATAGGTGTCGGGCTCATGCTCGGAGCTCGTCCCCACCACCAACTCCCCCGGCAGATAACGCGTGACGATCAGTTTCGCTGCCTCGTCACCGTGCACGAGCTCCGGCGCCCGGCCCAGCGTTGTCCACGGTTTCAGCCAGGCGTGATGCGCCTCCAGCTCCCTGGCGATGTGGCCGTCGGCCTCGTCTCCCGCCTTGACGACGTACCGGTTGCCGCCGTGCAGCAGCTCCAGCACAGTGGTGCCCACCAGCCCCCAGCTGTGGTCCTTCACCACCTCCGCGCCCGGCAACCACTCGGACAAGAGCTCACGCTGCTGTTCAGTGAGGCTCATGCCGCGGATCGACCCATCACCTGAACACCCGGACGCAGTACGCCGAGCTTGCGCCAGCCACTCGACAGGTAGAGCCGCACGGCTGGATCCCCAGGGTCGTCGCTGGTGCTGAGCAGACAGCGGCCGGTGACGGACTCGAGCAGCTTGTCGTGGAGCGCCCGGCCAACTCCTTGCCCGCGGTACTCCGGCAGCACCGCCAGCTCGACAACCTCGAAATGCCCGCCGACCCACTCATCGGTGATGGCCTTGGGCAACGAGTTGCAGACCAGGTCGCTCCAGAACTGCCCACGCTGACCCGTATATCCCCAACCGAACCCTGCCAACGTCGTACCGGCAGGTCTCGAACCGTCGACCGCCGTAAGCAAGCGATAGCCGGCCCGCGCCGCGTGCCGGTCGAACAGATCGGCACGCCAGAGCTCATAGCTCTCGAAGTCACCGAAGACGGTCGCGTAGACCGGCCAGATCTGTGGGGCGAGGTGATCGACGTCAGTTGGGCTCTGAATCTCCACCGAGGGCTACCTCTGCTGTGGTGGCTGTGCCGGCTTTGCGGCCGGGGGCTGTGTGGTACGTCCAGTAGAGGTTGGTGTGGGCGATGACCTTGTCGGGCGTCGGGGCGCCCCATTCGGACTGGTCCTCGGTGGTGTGGGCGTCGCTGACGAGCAGGGTGTCGTAGCCGCGGACCAGCGCGCCGTGCAGGGTCGAGCGGATGCACTCGTCGGTCTGCGCGCCGGTGACGACCAGCCGGCCGATCTTGCGGTCGGCGAGGACGGATTCGAGGTCGGTCTCCTCGAACGAGTCGGCCCACCGCTTGTGGACGACTGGCTCCGACTCCCCCACCTTCAGCTCGGGCACGAACTGCCAGCCGTCGCTGTCGATCGGCAGGTTCTCGCTCGAGTGCTGCACCCAGACCACCGGTACGTCCTCGGCTCGCGCGCGGTCGACCAGCGTGGCGATGTTGGCCACCACCGCATCGCGCTCGTGCGCCTCCGCGACGACGCTGTTCTGTACGTCGATCACGACCAGCGCCGAGTTCGGCCGGTCCCCCAAAGTCGTCATGTCCGTCTCCTTCACCCCGCACGCTCAACTGTCCGCCCATGCTAGAAAGCAGCACCGACAGTTTGCGGCAAAGTAGTCAGCTGGTGAGCAGTTTGTTTGCGAGGATGGGGACATGCGGGCTGACCGGTTGGTGGCGACTCTGTTGCTCATGCAGGCGCGGGGGCGGGTGACCGCGGCCGAGCTCGCCAAGGAGCTGGAGATCTCGGTGGCCACCGCGCGACGCGATCTGGAGGCGTTGTCGACGGCCGGCATCCCGGTCTATCCACAGCCGGGGCGCAATGGTGGATGGTCGCTGCTGGGCGGCGCCCGGACAGATCTCAGCGGTCTCAACGCGACCGAGGCGCAGGCGTTGTTCCTGCTCGTCGGGCCGGCTGCGTCCGTCGCGCCCGAGGCCAAGGCCGCACTCAGGAAGCTGGTCCGCGCCCTGCCGGACACGTTCCGCGCGGACGCTGAGGCGGCGGCCGAGGCGGTCGTCATCGATCCGGCGCGCTGGGGTGAGCACACCAAGGAGCGGCCCGAGATGGTGCGTCACCTGCAGGATGCCGTGGTCCGCCGGGTGAAGGTCAGACTCCGGTACTCCGGCCGCGGGCGCGCCGAGTCCGAGCGGCTGGTCGATCCGCTCGGGCTGATCGACAAGGATGAAATCTGGTACCTGATCGCGGGCACCGAGAAGGGTCAGCGCACCTTCCGGGTGGAGCGGATCAAGGAGGCCGAGCTCACCGAGGTACGGGCTGAGCGGCCGGCTGACTTCGATCTGTCGGAGGCGTGGAGCCGGGTGGTCGAGGAGATGGAGCAGCAGCGGTCGCTGATGGCGGCGACGCTGCTGATCGAGGAACGCTTCCTCTGGGTGATGCAGGACCGGCACGGGCGGCACGTCGAAGTGGTGGGTCCGGTCGAGGACGGCCGGATCAAGCTTCGCCTCACCGCGCCCACTCCGCTGATGATCGCGCAGCACCTGGCCGGCTGGGGCGGCATGATCGAAGTACTGGATCCGCCGTCCGTGCAGGCGGAGCTGGCCCGGCTCGGCAAGGAGCTGGCGACTCGCTACAGCGGGACCGTGTAGATGATGAAGCCGCGGTTCTCGGCGACCTGGTCGTAGAGCCGGCGGGCCGTCGCGTTCGACTCGTGGGTGGCCCAGTAGACGCGTCCGCAGTGCTGTTCGCGGGCCCAGTCGGTGACGGCTTCGATCAGTGCGCGGCCGACGCCACGGCCGCGGGCCTGCGGAGCGGTGAAAAGGTCTTGCAGGTAACAGGAATCCGGCGAGGTGGTGCTCGCGTGGGTGAGGAAGTGCGCGATCCCGACCACGTCGCCGTCGATCCTGGCGGCCAGGGCGTGCATCCGGGTGCCGGCGGTGAACTCCGCCCATGAGTCGTCGAAGAACTCGTCCGGCATGGTGCGTCCGTAGAACTCGTTGTAGCCGGCAAAGAGCTGTTGCCAGGTACTACGGTCTGCCGGTTCGAGCGCGCCGATGGTCACGATGCCGGGATTGTCGGTCACTTGTGCTTCCTCTGAGGTTCGGTGACGGATGGGGACCGCTCGATGACGGGTGGTGGGCGTCCGGTCCGGTCGGCGGGCGGTTTGGTCACCGTTTCATACCGGCGGGCCGGGCCGACCCGGGGTGCTGAGTAGGGTGCGGTGTTCGGTTTTGTCCCAAATCGAGTAACAGGATTCTTCGTGACCACTACCCCTCCCCAGCCGCCGCAGCAGAACCCGTTCCAGCCCGAGGGTGGCGGCTACGCTCCCCCGCCCGGCCCCCCGCAGTACCAGCCGCCGGTTCAGCCGGGCCAGCCGCAGTACGGCCAGGCCCCGCAGGCGCCGTACCAGCCGCAGCAGGGTCAGCCGTACCAGCCGGGTCAGCCGCCGCAGCAGGGTCAGCCGTTCCCGGGGCAGCCTTTCCAGGAGCAGCCTTTCCAGGGGCAGCCGCAGCAGCAGTTCCCGCAGTACGGGCCGGGTGACCAGCAGGGCGCGCAGTACCAGCAGCCTCAGCAGGCGCCGCAGTACGGGCAGCAGCAGCCGGGGCAGTTCCCGCAGGGGCAGCAGTTCGGTCAGGGGCTGCAGTGCCGGTTCTGTGGTGGAGTGCCGGCCGTCGACGCCACTGTGCGCGGCCACCAGGGCTTCGTGATCGTGATGCGGTTCCTGAAGCTGCAGGGCCCGTTCTGCAAGACCTGTGGTGTCGCGACGACTCGTGACATGACGGGCAAGAGCATGGTGCAGGGCTGGTGGGGTATCGGCTCGCTGATCATCAACCCGATCACGATGCTGATGAACCTCGTCACCTTCTCGAAGTTCAGGAACCTGCCCGAGCCGGCGCCGGGTGCGCCCGGCCGGCCGATGAACCCGGGCAAGCCGCTGTTCAAGCGCCCGGTGGCGCTCGGCCTGCTGATCCCGATCGCGGTGTTCGGCCTGATCGTGTTCAGCAACCTGAACAAGGCGTCGTCGGCCGACGTCGGCTCGTGCGTGTACAACAAGGGCACCTCGGCGAAGCCGAACGTGAAGGTCGTCGACTGCACGTCCAGCGACGCGAAGTACAAGGTGGTCGGCAAGATCCCGGGTGTCGCCGACAGCAGCGCGTGCGCGAGGTACGAGGAGTCGACGGTGTCGTACACCGACGAGCGCGGCTCCTCGAAGTACACGCTCTGCCTGGCACCTAACTAACCAGTACTGCGCTCCGTCCCGGGGCGGAGCGCAGTCGCCGGTCAGACGTAGTAGCCCGCGAGCGGCACCAGCGCCTCGTCGTACAGGGCTGGGCCTTCCATCGGCACCGGTGGGAAGCCGCCGCCGGGTTTCAACGCGTTGATCTGGTCGCCGGACAGCGCGTAGACGACCCGGCCGAGTCCCGACCGCTCGATGGCGCCGGTGCACATGCCGCACGGCTGGCAGCTGGTGTACATCGTCGTACCGGCTGCTGTCTCGGCGTCCAGCTCGCGAGCCGCCCACTTGGCCAGTTTGAGCTCGGGGTGGGCGCTGATGTCGCTGTCGGTGATGCTCGTGTTGTGGTCCTCGGCGATCACCGTGCCGTCCGGGCCGACCAGCAGCGAGCCGAACGGCGGGTTGCCGGACTCTCGGGCGGTCGCGGCCAAGGCGATCGCGCGGCGCAGGAAGTCCTCTGCTTCGGGGGTCACGAGTGCTCCGTTCCTCGGTGGTTCCAGGACGCCGCGACGGTCGCGAGATCCTTCCAGGCGTACTCCGGCCGTTCGGTTTCGGCCGGGTCGCCAGCGAACGGGTCCAGTACTACGGACGTGGCGCCGAGCGACCGCAGTTCGTCGAGGTCACCCAGCACCTGGTCGATCGACCCCTCGCCCGCGACCCGCTCTTCGTCGGGCAAGGCGGAAGCGGTGAGCCGCAACACGATCCGCGGCGCGAATGCCGGGACGGGCCGACCTTCTTCGGCGGCGAGTTCGGCCAGCCGGTCGAGTTTGGTGCGCATCCAGTCGACGCGCTGGCGCAGCGGGTGCCATGCGTCGCCGAGCCGGACCGCGCGGCGCAGCCCGGCGTCACTCCCGCCGCCAACCCAGATCGGGATATCGCCACTGCGGTAGTCGGCGTCGTTCTCCCACGCTTGGCGCACGTCGCGGATCAGCTCGTTGGTCAGCCGCCCACGCCGCTCGAAGTCGACGCCGAGCGCCTCGAACTCCTGCCGCGCCCAGCCCACCCCGAGGCCGAGCACGAACCGTCCGCCGCTGAGCTGGTTCAGGTTGGCCGCCATCCGGGCCACCAGCAACGGATGCCGGTACGGCGCGATGAGCACCGTCGTCCCGAGCCCGATCCGGGTGACCCCGGCCAGCCAGCTCAGCAGGGTGAAGGGTTCGTAGAAGGGCGCCGGGTACTGCGTGGCGACATCGGGGGTGATCGCGACATGGTCCGACACCAGCAACCGGTCGTACCCCAGCCCTTCGACGGTCCGCGCCCAGTCGCGCAGCCGCCCCGGATCTGTACCAGGCCCGAAATTGGGCACATTCACACCAAGTTCCACCCCTTCAGGCTATCCAGCCGAAAGGGTCGTCCTGAAGGGATTTCCCAGCGAAAAGGGGCGGCAAGGCCGTGGATTCCCCGGTAGATTGGCCGGATGACCGAGAGCTTGGATCAGACCGACTGGGCCATCCTGGTCGAGCTGCAACGCGACGGCCGCGTCCCACTCACCGAACTCGGCCGCCGGGTCAACCTCAGCGCATCGGCGACCACCGAGCGGCTGAAGCGACTGGAGTCCACCGGAGTGATCCGCGGCTACCGCGCCGACGTCGACTTGGCCAAAGTCGGGTACGCCGTACTGGCCGTAGTACGGCTGAAGTATCCCGGCAACAAACACGAGCCGTTGAGAAAGCTCCTGCGCGAGCGAAACGAAATCCTCGAATGCCTCCGCACCACCGGCGACGACTGCTACACCCTCAAGGTCGCAGCCGGCTCGATGGAACACCTGGAACAGCTGGTCAACGAACTAACCGAGTTCGGCACCACCACCACAAACCTCGTCTACAGCCAAACCCAGCCCTACCGCGGCCCGCAGTCCCCACCCCCGGAGGTGTAGTTAGGCGGGCGGTGCCGGGTTACTCGTCAGGTCGAGCCGGATAGCTTCGGCGGCGGCCTGAACGCGGGTCCGTACACCGAGCTTCTCGAAGATGTGCGTGACGTGCACGCTGGCAGTCTTGGGGCTTATATAGAGCGTCGCACCGATCTCGCGATTTGTCCGCCCGGCCACGAGCAAGGCAAGCACCTGACGCTCACGCGCGGTCAGCGTGGGGTGCGGGTCTGTGCTGGCCTCGCGATGCTCGGTCACAGAGTCGTCGAGATGGATGCGGGCGATCTTCGCCAGCTCCTGAATCTGGCCGAGCAGGGGTGCCGCGCCGAGCTGCTCGGCGATCTGCCGCGCCGCTTCCAGCTCAGTGGTCGCCCGGCCGCGGGCGCCAAGTCGCCCGGGCTGAGCCAGCAGAGCCTCGGCTGCCCTCAGTCGAGCTTGCGCCTCCCAGTACGGCCGACCGAGTGACGCCCATTCCCGTGCGGCGGTGAGCCACGGTGCCGGGTCGGGCCTGCCGCGGAGCCGGGACCGTTGACCGTCGACGATCGCAGCCACCGCTGCGGCCTCGACCCCGGATACCGCCCGCCGAAGGAGCATCACGAGTCGATCGAAGCCGTCGGGTGACTGCGACGCGACCGCTGCTTCGAGGCCGATACGTAGGAGCCCTCCGGCCACCAGTTCGTCTTCGGTGTCGTGGCTGAGCTCGGCGGCGTCCAGCGCAAGGGCCAAGGCCTCGTGCGGGCGTTGCTGAAGTAGCCGCAGCTGGGCCTCGGTCTCTGCGTAGTCGCGCTTGTCTTGCGGCTGATCGTCGACCGTGAACAACTCCTGTCCTCGCTGCAGTTCGACGGCGGTCTGTAGGTTCCCGCGTGCCATGTGGATCAGCGCGAGCTGGCTGTCCTTGAACGCCGGTCCGGACGGAGGCCGGCCTCTGTCATCGCGGGTCAAAGCCTCATCCCATCGGCCGGCCATGTAGAGGTTGTAGACGGCGTTCGACTCGAGTATGCCCTCAAGCCAATGCTCGTTGACCATCAGGCGCCGGAGCTCGGACTGGATCGTGTCCGCTACGGCCACGACCTCGTCGGTGTCGCCGCGCAGACCATGAGCGTAGGTCAGCGCCATTGCCGCCCAGGCCAGATCCTCGGGCTCGGCGAGGTCGCGAGCGATCGTCAGCGCGGCCTGCGCCTCGTCGAGTGCATCTTCGATCCGGCCCTCGTTTGCGGCAACACCTCCTAGCGTCGCCCGAGCCTGTCCGACCGTGCGGATGTCGTCGGCTCGGGTGGCGTGCTCCAGCGCCATCCGGGCGGCCATAGCCATCTCGGCTGAGCGGGCGTACGGCCCTAGGAGCATCGCGTGCGCGACGCACACCCGGCCGAGCACTCGATCGTCACCGGCCGGCGCCAGGCGCCGTGCGCGCTCGACGTCCGCCATCGCTCCGGCAAGGTCATCGGCCAGCGCGCGCAGCCTGCCCCGCATCAGCAGGGCCTCAAGCGTGCCCACCTCGGCGTCGGAGTCGTCCACCGCTACCTCGAGCAAAGCGAGAGCCTCCGCATGCCGGCCGGCTCCGCCCAGCAGCGACGCCGCCCGCTCGGCGAGCACCAGGCGCTGCGGCCCCCGGTCATCGGCAAGGTCCGACGGCCGCCACAGCGACGAAGCAACGGAGTACCAGTGGCCAGCCTCCGAATACGCGAACGCCTTCTCGGCGACCCTGGCCGCTGCTAGAGCCCACCTGAAGGTCGCGTCTCGAACGCTCGCGCGACGGTACTGCTCCGCGACCTCGGCGACCTGTGCCGCGTTGCCATCGGACCGAATGAGCCCTGCCAGGTACCTGGCAAGTCGCGCATGCAGGTCGCGCCGCTCAGACGCCAGCAACTGTTCATAGGCCACCTCGGCGATCACTGGGTGCCGCGCGGTACAGCCGGCCGCCGGGTCGCGAATCACCAAGCCCGAGTCGCAAGCCTCTCGTACGGCGTCGGCGTCGCCATCTACCGCCGCCAGCAGATCGTCGTCGTCGAGGGTTCGAGCCAGCGTCCCAGTCGCGGCGACGACCGTCCGAGCCGCTGGCGAGAGTGCTTGCAATCGTGCGAGCAGAATCTTTCGCAACGAGACGGGTACCGTTAGGTCACCGCTGACCAGCTCGGCGTTCAGGTAGGGGTTGCCTGCGCTGCGCTGGTAGATGGCAGCGATCGTCTCCGCCGTACATCCGGGTTGAAGACTGCTTACCTGCTCCGCTGTCTCCCGAGCTGTCAGTCGGCGCAGTGGCATGTCGATCACGGCCGGATAGCGAAGCAGTTCCGCCAACCAGGTCAAGCGGTCGGGAGGGCCAGTCTCGTCCCGCCATGTCAGCAGAACCAGCAATCGCCGCTCAGGCAGGTTGCGCGTCGAATGGGCAAGGAAGTCGAGTGTGGACCAGTCCGCCCAGTGAACGTCCTCGACCAGCAGGATGGTGCCTTCTGGCGCGTCGCTGTCGAGCACGCCGGCGAGGGTTCGCATTGACCATGCGTGGGCCGCCGCGGCCGACGGGAACTGGCCGGATGCTGTGGATTGACTCAGCGCAGCCGTCACAGTGGCGCCGAGGCCGCTATAGGCAGTCGCACCGGACATCGGCGCACAGGCGCCGCTGAGGATCCGTACGCCGCTACTGGAGTGCTCGTCCAGAACCGATCGGACGAGCAGCGTCTTGCCGATGCCCGCCTCGCCCCGCACCACCACGGCTGCTGAGCGCTCCGGCAGATCCGCGATCAATCCTCGCAGTGCCGCAGCCTCGAGCCCGCGTCCGACCAGCAAGCCAGCCATGCCCTCCATCATGTGCCCGCGATCGAAGCGCCGCCAGAGAGTGGCCGACCCCGCAATCTCACCGCGCCGTGGCCGACTAAGGCACGGCCGGTCCAAGGAGCGGCGATGTAAGGCGAAAAACGGCCAATGTGAGCGCGACTGCCCGATGCCGGTGGCACTCCTTATACCGGACAGTCGGGAATGTCCAACAAACAAAGGAGTGGATCCCAATGGCCACCAAGACCGTTGCCAGGGTCGCCGCCATCGCCGCAACCATCGGCATCGCCGGCCTACCGCTGGCCATCGCCGCGCCGGCCAGCGCCATCAACAAGCCCGAACCCGGCGGGAACGCCCACAAAGAATCACCGGCTCTGCTCGCAGACAGCGACCGCAATCTGGACTTGGCGCAGCTCGGCGCCGGAACACTCGCCGGGATCGCCATGACCGGAGCCGGGTTCGCCGTAGTTGCTCGGCTGCGCCACCACAAGCCATCAGCAACTCAACCAGCATGAGGACTTCGACGGCCCGCAGTCGCCGCCGCCGGAGATCTAGTCGAAGAGGGTGGTGGTGACTGGGGTGCCGAGTTCTACTGTGCGGCTTACTGTGCAGAGGCGGTCGTGGGACATTTTGACGGCTCGGGGTAGGGCTTCGCGGGCCTTGTCGCCGGCTTCGCCTTCGGGGAAGGTGATGGTGAACTCGACGGCGAGGTTCTCCAGGCGGTTGCCCTCTTCGGGGTCGCGGAGTTTGTTGCCACGGACGACCGCGCGGAACTCGGTCGGTTCGGCGCGGCGGCTGGTGACGATGTCCACGTCGATCGCGGAGCAGGTGCCGATCGCGGCCAGCAGCAGTTCGACCGGGGTGAAGTCGGTGTCCTGGCCGGAGCCGACCGACAGGGTGCCGCCGCGGACGTTGCTGACCTCGTACTTGCTGTTGGCGGTGCGCTCGAACTGCACCTGCCGCAGGGTGTCGTCGCTCATGTCCTCACGATCTCATAGCGGTACAACGGTTGCCGGCGGCAACCGTCAGAGGGTGGCCAGTGCCTCGGCGACCGGGGTGTCGCCCTCGATCAGTTCGAGGGTCCGGCCGATCGCGGCCGGGGTCTCGCACAAGCCGGCCAGGACGAGCGCGACGTCGTCGCGGGTGATGTTGCCGAAGCCGGTCTTGTCCGTGAGCAGCACGCGGCCGGTGCCGGGGTCGTTGGTGAGCGCGCCGGGCCGCAGGATGGTCCAGTCCAAGTCACGGGCCCGCAGGTCGTCCTCGGCAGCCTTCTTCGCCTTGAGGTAGATCGTGAACGTGTCGTCCGGATCCAGGTCCGGGTCGTCGGCCCGGTCCGCGTTGATCGAGCCGACCTGCAGATGCCGCCGTACGCCGGCCCGCTCCGCCGCGTCGGCGAGCAGGGCGGCCGCGCCCCGGTCGACGGTGTCCTTGCGTTCGTTCCCGCTGCCCGGTCCGGCCCCGGCGGCGAAGATGGCGACATCCGCACCGGCCAGCACCTTCGCGACTTCCTCGACGTCGGCCGACTCCAGATCCAGTACGGCGGCCTCGCCACCGGCCGCGGCGATGTCGCTCTCGTGCGCGGGGTTGCGCACCAGCCCGACCACCGAGTGCCCGTTCGCCGAGAGCAGCTTCGTCAGCCGCAGCGCGATCTGTCCGTGTCCACCAGCTATCACGACTCGCATGAAACCGAGCCTAGGTCACAGGTGGTTGGGAACGGAGGACCGGACGGAGCGCGTCGAGCACGCTTGCGTCCTCGATCGTTGACGGAACAGGTTCGTCACGGCCGTCGGCGATGCCGCGCATCGTCTTGCGCAGGATCTTGCCCGACCTGGTCTTGGGCAGCGCGTCGACCACAGCCACGTCACGGAACGCGGCCACCGGCCCGATGTCCCGGCGTACGGCGGCAACCAGTTCCTCACGCAGCACCTCGGGCGAGATGGTCGCGCCGGCTTTCAGTACGACGAGCCCGCGCGGCAACTGGCCCTTCACAACGTCGTGGACCCCGATCACCGCACACTCGGCCACAGCGGGATGCGCCGCGAGCACGGCCTCCATGCTGCCGGTCGAGAGACGATGGCCGGCCACGTTGATCACGTCGTCGGTCCGGCCCATCACGAAAACGTAGCCGTCGGCATCGAGATACCCCGAGTCTCCGGTCAGGTAGTAGCCGTCGTACCGGCTCAGGTAGTTGTCGATGTAGCGCTGGTCGTCACCCCACAACGTCCGCAGCGCACCCGGTGGCAGCGGCAGCTTGATCGCGATCGCCCCCTCCTCCCCCGCGGGCAACCGGCTTCCAACCGCGTCAAGAACCTGCACGTCCCAGCCAGGCAACGGAACAGTCGCCGAACCGGGCTTGACCGGCAACGGCTCCAACCCCCGCGGATTCGCGACGATCGGCCAGCCCGTCTCGGTCTGCCACCAATGGTCGACGACCGGTACGCCGAGCTTGTCGTGCGCCCAGTGATACGTCTCCGGGTCAAGCCTCTCGCCGGCCAGGAAGAGCGTGCGGAACCCGTCCATCCCGTACTTCGCCAACTCCACCCCGTCCGGATCGACCTTCTTGATCGCCCGCAGCGCGGTCGGTGCGGTGAACAGCGCCTTCACGCCATGATCGGAGATGACTCGCCAGAACGCGCCCGCGTCCGGCGTACCGACGGGCTTGCCTTCGTAGAGCACGGTCGTGGCGCCGATGAGCAGGGGCGCGTAGACGATGTAGGAGTGGCCGACGACCCAGCCGACATCCGAGGCGGTCCACCAGACGTCGCCCGGCGAGATGTCGTAGACCGCGCCCATCGACCAGGCCAGCGCGACGGCATGCCCGCCGTTGTCGCGGACGACGCCCTTCGGTTTACCCGTCGTGCCAGAGGTGTAGAGCACGTACAGCGGATCGGTCGCCGCCACCGGGACAGGATCGGCGGGGACCGCCCCTGAAAGCGCGCTGTCCCAGTCAAGATCGCGCTCTCCGAGCTTGCCCACAGCGAATTCGCGTTGCAGCAGCACGGTCCGCTCGGGCTGATGGGTCGCGAGTTCCAGCGCCGCATCGATGATCGGCTTGTACTCGACCACCCGCGAAGGCTCGATCCCGCAGGACGCCGCGACGATCACCTTCGGCGTCGCGTCGTCGATCCGGGCCGCGAGCTCCTTCGGCGCGAACCCGCCGAACACGACCGAGTGGATCGCGCCGAGCCGGGCACAGGCCAGCATCGTGATGACGGCCTCGGGGATCATCGGCAGGTAGACGATCACCCGATCGCCCTTGCCGACGCCGAGCCCACGCAGCGCACCCGCGAACAGCGCGACCTCGTCCCGCAACTCGGCGTAGGAGTAGCTGCGCGCAGTACCGGTGACGGGTGAGTCGTAGATCAGTGCGGTCCGGTCCCCGTGCCCGGCCTCGACATGCCGGTCGAGCGCGTTGTACGCCGTGTTGAGCTCCCCGTCGGGGAACCAGCGGTAGATCGGCGCGGCCGTGGCGTCGAGTGCCCGGCTGGGTGGCCTGGTCCAGCTGACCGCGCCGGCCGCCTCCAGCCAGAACCCCTCCGGGTCCGCCAGGCTGCGGCGGTGACTGTCCTCGTACGCGCCCATGGCGTCGCCTCCGTCTCATCGTGAAGCTCGAACCACGGTAGTCCTCCCCCGCGTGGCAGGGTGGAACACATGACCGTGACTCGTGATGACATCCAGCTCGCCGCCCGCCGGATCGCCGGCCGGGTCCGCCGTACGCCGGTACTGCGGGTGTCGCCCACGCTGACCTTCAAGCTCGAGCTCCTGCAGCACGTCGGCTCGTTCAAGCCGCGTGGCGCGTTCAACCGGCTACTCGCAGCCAAGGAGCAGGGCACGCTGACCGGCCAGGGCATCGTCACCGCGTCGGGCGGCAACGCGGGTCTGGCGGGCGCGTACGCGGCCCGCGAGCTCGGCGTACCGGCGCGGATCTTCGTACCGGTCAATGCGCCGGCCGCGAAGGTCGCGCGATTGCGCACGCTGGACGCGGATGTGGTGCAGGTCGGGAACGAGTACGCCGAGGCCTACGAGGCGGCCGCCGCCGAGGCGGCGGAGTCCGGCGCTTTGCTGTTGCACGCGTATGACCAGCCGGAGGTGCTCGCCGGTCAGGGGACGATCGGCCTGGAGCTGTTGGAGGACCTCGAGTTCGACAAGGCCCTGGTCGCAGTCGGTGGCGGCGGCCTGATCGGCGGCATCGCGACCGCCCTCGGCGACCGCGCTCGGGTCGTCGGGATCGAGCCCGAGCTGGCCCCGACTCTCGCGCGGGCGCTCGACGCCGGCGAGCCGGTCGACGTACAAGTCGGTGGGCTTGCCGCTGACTCGCTTGGCGCGCGGCGGCTCGGGGCGCTGGCGTTCAGCGCCGTCGAGGCGAACGGCGTCTCCTCGGTGCTGGTGTCGGAGGAGTCGATCGTTGCTGCCCGCAACGAGCTGTGGCGGGAGTTCCAGCTCGCCGTGGAGCATGGCGCCGCGGTGACCTACGCCGCCCTGCGCAGCGGCGTCTATCAGCCGGCGCCCGACGAGCGCGTCGTCGCGGTCATCTGCGGCGCCAACACCGACCTGTCGACGATCAGCTGAGCCGCAGAACGATGTAAGGAATGGTCGCCCCGTCGAGCACATAGCGCTCGACCTCGACGAAGCCGTGCCGCAGCGCGAACCGCAGTCCGTCCTGGTTCGTCTCCAGCACGATCGTCTCCACCGAGTCCGACAGCGCCTGAGCCTGCGTCAGCTCGGCGTTGTAGAGCTGCTCCCCGAAGCCTTGCCGGCGGTAGGCGGGCAGGACGCGAACGATCACGATGGCGGCGGGTGTCTCGTCGGACGGCGGGCGCACGGTCGAGCAGCCGACCAGGGTGTCACCGTCGTAGGCGACCGTCAGCCGGTTGCGCCCGGACCGCTCGCGGACGTCGTCCAGCGACAGTGGATCGGTCGGGATGATCTCGTTGTGGACGTACTGCCAGTCCAGCAGCTCGGCGTCGGTCGAGGGCCGGATCACGCGGAGGCTCAAATCACCGGTTCCTTGCGCTTCGGTTTGTCTTCGGTCAGTACCCACGCGGCGAAGATACCGGCCACCGCGCCGAACAGATGTCCCTGCCAGGAGATGCCGTCCTGTGGCAGCAGGCCGCCGAGCAGTGCACTGCCCCAGACCATGACGACGATCACGCCGATCGCCACCTGGCCGAGCCGACGGTTGAAGACCCCGCGCGCGATCAGGTAGGCGGCGTACCCGAAGACCAGGCCGCTCGCGCCGATCGTGATCGTGTTCGGCGGGGAGATCAGCCAGGTGCCGAAACCGCCGATCGTGGTGACGATCGCGGTCACCGAGAACAACCGCATCGCCCCGCTGACGGCGATCAGCGCGCCGAGCGTGACGAGTGGCAGCGTGTTCGAGATCAGGTGCCCGAACCCGAGGTGCAGGAACGGCGAGGTGATGATGCCGAACAGGCCGTCGGGGCTGCGGGCGATGATCCCGTACTGGTCGAGCTCGCCGTTGAGGGCGGTGTCGACGGTCTCGCTCAGCCACATCAGCCCGACCAGCAGGACGAGCAGCTTGAGTCCGCCGCTGATCTTGGAGCCGTCGACGACGCCGCGGGTGCGTCGCGCTGGGGTCGGGTAGCTCATGGATCAACTCTGCCCGATCCGGTCAAACCGCACCGCTCGCGCCGCGCGTGCCGCCCGCCCCGCGTTCCGGCGCGCCGCGATTGCAGGAAGCTGCAACAACTGTCCGCTGTGCGGGCGTGGCGCTGCGTGATCGTAGCCGCTCCGTCACACTGGATGACAAGGTCGCGTAGCTCGCCGTAGTGCGATGGGGGGCGCTGGTGGGCCGCCCGTACGACCAAGAGATCCGGAGGGGACTGCCCGTACATGCCGATCGCCGTCTACATCCTGGGCCTGGCCATCTTCGCCCAGGGCACCTCCGAGCTGATGCTGGCCGGCCTGCTGCCGGAGATGGCGGCCGACCTGGGAGTGTCGATCCCGGCGGCAGGACTGCTGATCTCGGCGTTCGCGGTGGGCATGCTGGTCGGCGCTCCGGTCCTGGCCGTGGTCACGTTGCGCTGGGCGCGGCGGACCGCGTTGCTGGTGTTCCTCGCCTTGTTCGCGCTGACCCACGTCGCCGGCGCACTGACCCCGAACTACGAGGTCCTGCTCGTCACCCGCGTGGTCGGCGCCTTCGTGTACGCCGGGTTCTGGGCGGTGGCAGCCGTCACGGCGGTCGGGCTCGTCCCGGTCACCTCGCGGGCCAGAGCGATGAGCGTGGTCACCGGCGGACTGACCATCGCGACCATCGTCGGGCTGCCGGCCGGCACGGTGATCGGTCAGCACTTCGGCTGGCGGGCCGCGTTCTGGACGGTCGCCGTGCTGTCGATCTGCGCCATGGTGGGCGTGCTGGCCACGATCCCGCTGGGCCGTCCCGACCCTGGCAAGACGCCGCGGATGGCGGCCGAGCTGCGCGCGATGGCGAATCCCCGGCTGTGGCTGTCCTACGCCACGACCGCGCTCGTCACCGCCGCGATCCTCGTCGTCTTCAGCTACTTCGCTCCGCTGCTCACCGAGGAGACCGGCCTGCGCCCCGGCGCCGTACCGGCCGTCCTCGCCCTGTACGGCGTGGGCTCGCTGATCGGCATCACGATCGGCGGCCGGTACTCCGATGCGCTGCCGTTCCGGACCCTGGCGATCGGGATCAGCGGGTTGTGCGCGATGTCGACCGTGCTCGCCGTCTGGGCGGCCACACCGGTGGTCGCGATCGCGGCGATCTTCCTGCTCGGCGGCTTCGGCTTCGCGGTGAACCCGGCCCTGAACGCGCGGGTGTTCAGCCTCGCCGGTGCCGCGCCGACCCTGGCGACCGCGATCAACTTCTCGTCGTTCAACGTCGGCATCACGATCGGCCCGTGGATCGGCGGGATCGCGATCGACGCCGGCGGCGGTTACCGGGTGCTCGGCTGGCTCGCGGTCGCCCTCGGCCTCCTTGCCCTGGGCACCGTTGTCCTAGCCGCCCTCCTCCCCCTCCACCCCGTGGGCCGCCCCGCCCCGGTGGACACCACCGCTTAGCCCACCCTCTCAGGGGCTAACCCCTGAGAGGGTGGGTTGCCCAGTTGGATTCTGGCTGGGCAACCCTGCGTTCCCGGGGTTGACCCCCGAGAGGGCACCGGCTAGTTGACCGGCCCTCTCGGGTCGAGGTGGGTCGGGTCGAAGTCCGCCTTGCGGTTGAACACGTACTTGTTCAGCAGCCAGGTGATGCCCCACAGCACGACGCCGATGACCATCAGCCAGCCGGCGATCTTGTAGTCCTGCTTGGCCCGGCCCGACAGCGGGCTGGCCAGGTAGACGCAGAGGACGAGGCCCAGCACCGGCAGCGCGGTCGGCGCGTGGAAGTGCTTGTGCTCGACCCGGTCGCGGCGCAGTACCAGGACGGCCACGTTGACGATCGCGAACACGCACAGCAGCAGGAACGCCGTGGTGCCGCCCAGCGCGGCGAGGTCGGCGTACCCGATCAGCAGGAAGGCCAGCAGGGTGGTGAAGATGATCGCCACCCACGGCGTCCGGCGACGATGCAGGACGCGGCCCAGCGGGCCGGGCAGGACCTTCTCGTGGGACATTCCGTAGAGCAGCCGGCTGGCCATCAGCATGTTGATCAGCGCCGAGTTGGCGACGGCGAACATCGTGATCCAGGCGAAGATCTGGAGCGGGAAGTCCGGTGCGCCGGCCTGGACCACCTTCAGCAGCGGGGTGGCGCCCTTGTTCAGTTCCTCCGGGGAGACCAGGGCGACCGCCGAGATCGCCACCATCACGTAGATGAGGCCGGTGACGCACAGGCCGATCAGCATGATCTTGGGGAAGATCTTGACCGGATCCTTGGTCTCCTCGGCCATGTTGACCGAGTCCTCGAAGCCGACCATCGCGAAGAACGCCAGCGCGGTCGCGGCCGTCACCGCGCCGAAGGCCGAGTCGCCCTCGGGGGTGTTGAACTCGGTCAGCCGGGCGGTGTCACCGTCGCCGTGGGCCAGCGCCCAGACGCCGATCGCGATCACGATCAGCAGACCGGTCAGCTCGATCAGGGTCAGCACCACGTTGGCCTTGACGCTCTCGCCGACACCGCGAAGGTTGACGATGGCAATCAACGCCATGAACGCCAGCGAGGTGATCATCAGCACCGAGCCGCGCTCGGGGTCGATCTTCAGCGCGGAGAAGAAGTTCGCCGCGAACGCCTTCGACGCGCTGGAGGCCGACGTCAGACCCGAGCACATCACCGCGAAGGTGAGCAGGAAGGTGAGGAAGTGGATGCCGAACGCCTTGTGCGTGTAGACCGCCGCACCGCCGGCCTTCGGGTACTTCGTCACCAGCTCCAGGTAGCTGGTCGCGGTCAGCAGCGCGACGATGAACGCGCACAGGAACGGCAGCCAGACCGCGCCGCCGACCTCGCCGGCCACCTTGCCGGTCAGCGCGTAGACCCCGGTGCCGAGGATGTCGCCGACCACGAACAACAGCAACAGCCCGGGCCCCATCACCCGTTTCAGCTCGGGACGGTCCTCGGTCGCGGTGGGTGCGCTAGCGCTCGCGCTTTCGCTCATCATGCCTCCCAGGGCACTCGACTGCCGGCAAGTCGATCACAGTCCGGGGTGCACTGATACCGTTCTGCGACGATCGGCGATCGTACACCGCCTTTTCATCGTCCCACCGCACCCCGGATCTCGCGTTCCGAACACGCTAGCGATCAGCGGTCGCTACGTCACGGGGATCGCGCCGATCACGGTCTGCTCGATGCTGCCGCCGGTCGCGTCCGTGGCCGATGCCCGCAAGGACAGGCTCTTGCCCGGCAGGACCGACCACGGCGGAATCACGGCTGTCGGTCCACCGGCGACCGGCACCACGACCGCCGGCGTCCAGTGGCGCCCGCCGTCGACGGAGTACGAGAGTTTGGTGCTGGTGATCCGGGACGGTGTCGAGCGGAGCAGGTGGCTCACGGTCAGCTTGATCGGCAGGGGGCGCCAGGCCGTGGCGCGGCCATAGCCGTCGACGTCCGGGTCGTAGCCGATCTGCAGCAGCGAAGGCACAGTGCCGCTCGCCTTCGTCGGGTCAGGTGGCGGTGCGGAGTCGAAGTTCCACACCGTCGACGCTTCGCCCGACCTCGGGTACTTCGAAGCGTCCAGGCTCCAGCTCTGCTCGAGCCGGAATCGCCCACTCCCGTTGGGAATCCGGAAGTAGCTGGACCCGTTGGCCGTCTCCCCCACCAGGACGCCATCGCGGTACAACGCCAGCTTCCTGCTCCGGTACGCCGAAGTCGGCAGCTTCCCGTCGTGGAACGCGTCCGCGACCCCGCCATCCGCGAACAGATAAGTAGGTGTGTGCGACGCCGCGAACACACTCGGGTGGATCGCCGAACCGAACGACCGCTCAACCCTCGCTCCCGACGGGAACGGTGACATGGCCGGATCGCACAACCGCGTCCCACTGGCAGGACTGAAGGTCAGACACTGATTCCACTCGGCAGCAGGATCGGCCGTCAGCAGTTCGACCCGCTTCGACGGTACTGCGACCGGACGCCGGGTGACCCAGCCGATTCCGGTGGCCCCCGTCGACCAGGCCCGCTCGACCGTTTCCGTACCGCTCCCAGCGAAGGTGCCGAAGGTGTTCTCCACCCGAGCCATCCGGTTGAGTGCGCGCCGGTCAAGTCTCGGGCTCAACGGCAACGAGAACCTGTCCTTCGGGTAGAGCAGCTCATACACGGCCGGGTCGTTCGCACCGACCTTGCCAATCGGCTCCAGCCGCCAGCGCGTGCTCGCCTCGAACGACCCACTGCTCGTGCTCGTCGTCGGCTGGATGAAGACGGTGCCCGCGGCGATCTGTTCCGGGGTGAAGAAGTAGAAGTCGCTCAGACCCCGCGTCGCGCTGTGCCGCGAGATCCCGATCGCGGACTCGATCACCGAGGTGCCGACCTTCTCCACGGTCGGCGCGGTCAGCACCTTCGCGTTGCGGGCATCGACGACGTACGTCGTGTCGGCGGCGACCAGCACGTCCGCGGTACCGGCGAGGGCGAAGGTCTCGGGCTGGTCGCCATCAGCTGGGGTGGTGACGCCGGAGAAGATTCCGTAGTGCCCGCGGTCCATCCGGATCGAGCCGGTTCCGTTCGCATCCAGGTGGAGTGCGGCCGAGCCGCCGGTGTCGTAGTTGAAGACGGACGCCTGGCCGCCCGCGTACGGCGTACCGGTGCGGTCGAGGACTTTGACTGTGAGGTCGTAGCGTTCGGATTCGTCGTAGGTGCCGAAGCCCAGGCGGAGCAGGCGTTGCTGGTCGGTGCTGGTGAAGTCGATGCCGCCTTGCCAGATGCCGTCGGGCAGGACGCCCGGGTCGACCGTGATCGTCGTACTGGCGGTGCCTCCGGCGGGAATCGTCAGAGTTGCCGGTGTTGCGACGACGGCACCGGCCGGTGCCGACTCGAACCTGTCGTTCTGCTGCTGGTCGGTGACCGAGACGGTCGTGGCAGTGTCGCTGGTGTTCGTCAGGGTCACGACACGGCTGCGCACGGATTTGTCGGGGTAGCGCAGGTAGGCGAAGTCGACGGACGCGGTGGCGGCGGTGAGGCCCGTGCCCGTGGCGCGCTGGAGGTCGAGGCGGCCGGCGCCGTGGGTCCAACTGTTGTAGATCGGTGTCGGGTCGGCGGTGTTGGTGAGCTGGGTCTTGAGTTGCTGCCAGGTCCGGTCGGGTTGTTGCTGCAGCAGCAGAGCGGCCGCGCCGGTGACGATCGGGGTCGCCTGCGAAGTACCGGACATTGCTGTGTAGAGGTCTCCGTCGCGGGCTCCTGCTTTCGCGCCGAGGATGCTGACGCCGGGTGCCGTCAGATCGGGCTTGAGCCGGTACGAGCCTCGGGTCGGGCCCTCGCTCGAGAACCCTGCCTGCTTGTCATTGCCGTCGACCGCGCCGACTGTTAGCGCGGAGGCCGCCACACCGGGGCTGCCGATCGTGTAGGGGTTCGCGCCGAAGCCGCCACGGTTACCGGCCGCCGCCACGAACAGCGTGCCGGTCTGAGCCGTGAGTTGTTCCAGAGCGACCGCGACCGGGTCGTCGCCGTTGACCGGTGCGGAGCTGAGACTGAGGTTGACCAGGTCGGCGCCCTGACCGGCCGCCCACTCCATCCCGGCGATCACCCACGACTCCTGACCGAACCCGTCATCGGCCAAGACCTTGCCGGAGATCAGCTCGGCGGCCGGCGCAATGCCCTGGCGCGCACCGTCGGCCCCAGCGCCGTTGCCGACGATCAGCGACGACACATGCGTGCCGTGACCGTTGCCGTCGGCAGGCGTCGCTGTCTGCGTGAAATTGCTCTGCGACGTCACCTTGCCATCGAGCGCCGGGTGCCCTGCATCGACACCGGTGTCCAATACTGCGACCTTCACGCCGCGACCGTCGAGCCCTTTCGCCCGGGCCGCCGAGGCCTTCACCTGCTCCAGGTAGCGGTCTTCCGTGATGCCTGATTGTGACGATAAAGCGGTCGCGGTGACCGGTCGGTCGAGCCACACTTTGCGGATGGCGGTGCGGCGGGTGGCGAGTCGGGCACCGAACCCTGCCGCCGATCCCTTCGGCAGCACTCCGGCCGTGGCGCCGATACTCGCTAGGGCTCGGCCACTTTGCACCGTGGCCGAGCGGCTGTTGTCCCGGACGATGACGGGAAGGTCCGCGCGGTGCGCGTCGTCGTACCGCATCTCGATCAGGCCGGTGACGTCGAACAGGGCCGGGTCGAGCACCTCCGGGACGAGAGCCGCGACGTCCTTGGGGATGACGGAGACGCGGCCGGCGTCTCGTAGTACGGAGAAGCCGCCGGCACCGGTGGCGCGCGGTTCGACCCGGACCGACGGCCGGCCGGTCTGGTCGGGCGGGCCGATGGTCACCCGGTCGCCGGTCACCAGCGTCACCGAAGCCGGTGAAGTCGGGGATGTCGGGGAAGTCAGTGAAGTCCCCGCCACCGGCGGGTCGGCTGCAGGGGTCGCCTGCTCGCTGCCCAAGGCCTTGGACGGAGCCGCCGTGAGGAGGATGACGGAGCCCGTCAGGACAGCAAGCAACGCCGGGGCGGGGAACTTCACGGGACAGTCGTATCGAACCGAGGGTTGTCCACGCCACGAGATAGCGTGTCGGATGCCGGACATGTCAGGAACCAGTCAGGAGGACGGGTGCTGGAAACGATCGGGGTGGCCGAACCGGACGAGCTGGCTTATCGCGCCTTGCTGGCCAGTCCCGGCTGCTGCGTGGACGAGCTGGCCAAGCAGCTCGGCCGCGAGCTGGACGACGTCCGCGCAACGGTCGAACGGCTGGAGCAGCTCGGCCTGCTGACCACCGCCGGCGACGAACCCGTGCGGCTGCTGCCGACCCGGCCCGATGTCGCGATCGACGCACTCGTCGCCGTACGCCGGGCCGAGCTCGACCGGGTCCGCGCGGAAGCCCGGGTGATGATGTCCGAGCTCCGAGCCCAGGAACAGCACCGGCCGGAGAACCTGGTCGAGGTGATCGTCGGCCAGGAAGCCATCGCGGCGCGCTTCGCCCAACTGCTCAACGGGACGCAGGAACAGTTGCTGGTACTGGACCGGCCGCCGTACGCGTCCGAGATCGAGAAGTCCGACAACCGGGTGCGTGGCCTGCTGCGCGAAGGCGTCGTCGTTCGGGGGATCTATTCGCCCGACTCCCTCGACGTACCGGGTGGTGTGGACGAGGCCTACAGCGCGGCTGATGCCGGTGAGACGTCGCGGGTGCATCCGCAGGTGCCGATGAAGCTGGCGGTGTTCGACCAGACCGCCGCGCTGCTGCCGCTGTCGGTCGACCAACTCGTCGACAGCGCACTCGTCGTCCACCCCTGCGCGTTGCTCGATGCGTTGATCGAGATGTTCACGCTGCTGTGGGACCAGGCGGTGCCAGTGGTGCCGACACAGATCGACGGGCTCGACGCGCGGCTGATGACGTTGCTCGCGGCCGGCTTCAAGGACGACGCGATCGCACGGCAGCTCACACTGAGCAGCCGCACGGTCGGCCGCCGGGTCGCCGAACTGATGGAGACGCTCGGCGCCCGGACCCGCTTCCAGGCCGGCGTCCACGCACAACGACGCCGGCTCCTCGAAGGCGCCTAGTACTACAGCCGGAGTTCGTGATGTGCCGACCGGCCAGCCCGGTGATCCCGTGCTGGCCCTTCGGGGAGGACTATCGCTGGATCTGCGGTGGATTTTGGCCCGATCCGGGCACATCTTCCTCCCCGGTCGTCAGGGGCGGCTTGGGGATACGCGGAGGCGCGGGTCGGCCGGTGGGTGGCTGGGCTGTCGCCAAGGTCGCGACATCTGTGGCGTGGACCGGGCGTGCACCGCCCGATTGCGTGGTGTTAGGTGGCAGGCCCGGACCGCCAGCACTCACTAACCCGCCGTTTCCTCCCGCGAGCATGCCGGTGCACGCTTGGCCGGGTCCGATCAGTAGATGTTTGTGAGTGGCGGCGGTCCGGGGATCGCGAACTCCGGCTGTAGTACTAGAGCGCTGGCAGTCAGCAGGCGTTGAGCATCTGCTGCAGTGCTGTCTTCTCGGTCGACTGCAGGGACAGGCCGTAGGTGTACTTCACCCAGATCCATTCGCGGGCATAGATGCAGTGCACCGACGTGTTGGTCGGCTTCCAGGAACCTGGATCGCGGTCGCCCTTGGACCGGTTGCTCGATGCCGAGACTGCGATCAGCTGGGCGATCGTGAGGTCGTTGGCGAACTGCTGACGCCGTGCCGTCGTCCACGTGCTCGCGCCGGACTTCCACGCCTCCGCCAGCGGCACGATGTGGTCGATGTCGATCGCCGAGTCGTCGGTGATGTAGACGCGGTCGTACACGCTGTACCACTTGCCGGCCGTCGGCTCACAGTCACTGTCGACGGTCACGCCGGTGCCGTCGCGCTTGAGCACCTCGTCACGGGTGTCGCAAGTGCCCGACACCGTGCGCCAATGCGGGAACTTGTCCCGGCTGTAGCCGGTTGTCGTGCCTTCTGCCTTCACAGTCAGCGAGTTGAGCTGAGTCTGCGCCGTACTGGCCGAGGGTGGGGTCGGTGGGTAGGCGAGCGCCGGCTGGGTACCGACGACCCAGGCAGTCGTCGCGGCGACGACAGTGATCGAGCATGCGACAAGACGACGCATCTTCAGGCCTCCGAGGTTGGGCGGTGCCCCCCTGACTTAGCGCTGCCTCAACCCTTCCCCGTCAGGACTACCGCGGAAACCAGCTCCTGGTGAAGGCCTGATGAAAGCTAGTCGTGCTCGACGACGGTCAGCGTCCAGCCCGCGCCGGTCCGCTCGAGCTCGGCGTTCCAGCGTTCCGAGATCAGCTTGTGCAAGGCCTTCGGCGTACCAGGGTCCTTGCCGGACTCCAGCAGATGACGGGCCACCAGGCCGCGGGTGTGCTTCGCGTTGTGCGAGACGACCGAGCGGACTCCCCCGCGTTCACGGACCACCGAGACCGCCACCCATTTGGCGGCCTGCTCGCCCGATGGGCGCCACGCCGCGGCGTACGTCGACGAACGGCAGTCCACGATGACCGACTTGCCCGCGGCGGCCTCGAGCGACGCCGCCAGCGGTTCGCGCCACACCGAGGCGAGCGGCCCGAGCCCGGGCAGCGTCGTACCCATCGACAGCCGGTACGCCGGTACGCGGTCCCCCATCCGCAACGCACCCCAGGCTGCCGACGCCACCAGCAGTCGCGAGTTCGCGCGACGCTTGGTGCCGGCCGGCAGGGTCGAGTAGCCGAGTGCGTCGTACAGGACACCCGAGTACAGCTCAGACACCGGCACGGACGGCTCGGTCCGCCACCTGGTGTTCCGCTCGACCTCATCCTTCAACGACGGACCGACACCCAGTACGTCGTACGCGTCGGCCGAGGAACTCACCTTGGCCAGCGTCTCCAGCACGGACTCGCGGACCGCGTTGAGCTCCGGGAACGACAGGCTCGGCAGGTCGACCGCGTTGCCACGGGAGCGGCCGGACTTGCCCTCCGACGGCGGCAGCAGGATCAGTGTCACGTCAACTCGTCCAGGATCGCCAGGTCCTCGGCCGTCGGCAGCCACAGACCGGCGCGCACGTTCTGCTCGACCTGCTCGGGCCGGGTGGCGCCGGCGATCACCGACGAGACGGCCGGTTGCGCGGCGAGCCCACCGATGGCGACGTCCAGCAGCGTCAGGTCGCGCTCGGTCGCGAAGGTCTCGAGCGCCTCGATCTTGTCGAAGTCGGCACGGGCCAGCCGCTCGGGCATCTTCGCCAGCCGGGAGTCCTCGGGCGGCTGCTCCCCGCGCTTGTACTTGCCGGTCAGCAGACCGGACGCGAGCGGGAAGAACGGCAGGACGCCGATACCGAGGTGCTCGCAGGCCGGGATCAGCTCCTCCTCGGCCTCGCGCGACAGCAGGTTGTAGTGGTTCTGCGCGCTGATGAAGTGCTCCGAGCCCGCGGTCCGGGCGGCCCAGTCGGCGTCCACCACCTGCCAGCCCGCGAACTGGGAGCTGCCCAGGTAGCGAACCTTGCCCTCGGCAACCAGCTCGGACAGCGCCGCCAGGGTCTCCTCGATCGGGGTGACCTCGTCGGGCGTGTGCAGCTGGTAGAGGTCGATCCAGTCCGTGCCGAGCCGGCGCAGACTGGCCTCGACGGCCTTGCGGATGTAGCGCCGTGAACCGCGCACACCCCAGTCCGGGCCGTTGTCGCCCTTCATGTCGCCACCGAACTTGGTCGCGATGACCGCCTCGTCCCGGCGGCTGCCGAGCGCCTTGCCGAGGATCTCCTCACTCGAGCCCCGGTCGCCGCGATAGACGTCGGCGGTGTCGAACAGGGTGATCCCGGCGTCCAGCGCCGCACCCACCACCGAGTCCGCCTGGCCGGCGTCGATCCGGCCCCCGAAGTTGTTGCAGCCCAGGCCCACCACACTCACGGTGAGGCCGGAGTCACCCAGCTGGCGGTACTCCATCTGGGTCATGGGGCCTCCCGGCCTGGACTGAGGAGCGAAGCGACGAGGGAAGGCCGGGAGCTTGAGCCCCATGACCCGCCGCGCCGGAGGCGTGGCATCAATACCGTCATGGCTGAACTGTATCTATGCGCTGCCGGGACTGTGGGACGACCGCATAGAGTTCACCGCATGCCGAGCCTTACCGTCGACGGCGCCCGTACCCGGGCCGCCGCAATCACCGTCCACTCGTACGACGTCGATCTCGACCTCACCCAGGGCGAGCGCACGTTCGGATCGACCACCCGGATCGTCTTCTCCGCCGCCGGGCAGTCCAGCTGGATCGACGTGAAGCCCGACGAGCTGCTGTCCGTCACGCTGAACGGGACACCGGTCGACCCGGCCGGGCTGAGTGACGGACGGCTCGCGCTGACCGGCCTCGTCGCGGAGAACGAGCTGGTCGTCGTCGCGTCGATGCTGTACTCCAACGACGGCGAGGGCCTGCATCGCAGTGTGGACGCTGCCGACGGGCTCACCTATCTCTACGCGATGTCGTTCCTGGACGCCGCGCCCCGGATCTTCGCCTGTTTCGACCAGCCCGACCTCAAGGCGCCGTACCGGGTGAAGGTCACGGCTCCGCCGGAGTGGATCGTGCTGGGCAACGGCGCCGCGACCCAGGTGTCGCCGGGCCGCTGGGAGCTGGCCGAGACCAAGCCGCTGTCGACGTACTTCGTCACCCTGGTCGCCGGGCCGTACCACCAGATCCTCGGTGAGCACGACGGCATCCCGCTCGGCCTGGTCTCCCGGCAGTCGCTGGCCGAGGCGCTCGACCGCGAGGCCGAGGACCTGTTCGAGGTGACCGGGCAGGCCTTCGACGAGTTCCACCGGCTGTTCGGGTACCGCTACCCGTTCGGTGAGTACCACCAGGCGTTCGTGCCCGAGTTCAACGCCGGCGCGATGGAGAACCCGGGCTGTGTGACGTTTCGCGACTCGATGGTCTTCCGCTCCGCGGTCACCGACGGCGAGCGCAGCGGCCGGGCCCGGACCGTCGTCCACGAGATGGCGCACCAGTGGTTCGGCGACACCGTGACGATGCGGTGGTGGAACGACCTGTGGCTGAACGAGTCGTTCGCGGAGTACATGGCCTACCGGGTCTCGAGCACGGCGACGCGGTACACCGACAACTGGATCGACTTCGCCTTCGTCCGCAAGTGGTGGGGCCTGCAGGCCGACCAGCGGGCCTCGACCCACCCGGTCGCCGCCGACGCGGTCAAGGACGCGCTCGCCTCGCTCGACGACTTCGACGGCATCTCCTACGCCAAGGGCGCGGCGGTGCTCAAGCAGCTCAACGCCTACCTCGGTGACGAGGTGTTCCTGAACGGCGTGAAGGCGCACATCAGCTCGAACGAGTTCGGCAACGCCACCTTCGCCGACCTGGTCACCAAGTGGACCGAGGCCGGCGCCGTCGGCCTCGAGGCCTGGGCGCAGAACTGGCTCCGTACGCCGGGCCTCGACACGATCACCGCCGAGCGGACGGCCACCGGCATCCGGTTGCACCGCACCGCCCCCGCCGCCTACCCGGCCGACCGCCCGCACCAGCTGACCATCGCCGGGTACGACGAGTCCGGGCGCGGCACCTCCGTACCGGTCCTGCTCGACGCGAACGAGGTGGAGGTCGAGCTCGACCCGTCGATCGCGGTCGTCGTCCCGGACGCGGCCGACGACACCTGGGCCAAGATCCGCTTCGACGCGGCCAGCCTGGCGAAACTGCCGGCCGTGATGCCGAAGATCGAGGACGGCGTCACGCGTGCGGTGATCCTGAACAGCCTGCGCGACGCGACCGCCGACGCGGAGCTCGATCCGCGACTGGGCTTCGACGTGGTGCTGGCGGCGCTGTCCTCGGAGACCAGCGACATCGCCGTCGACACGATGGTCACCTGGGTCCGCGGGCGTCTGCTGGGTCAGTACCTTCCCGTCGAGCCGTATCGCGCGCGGCTGGCCGCAGTACTGACCGAGCGGCTGCAGTCGGTGCCGGCTGGGAGCAGCCTGCAACTGGCCGTCGTACGGGGTGCGGTCGGGCTCACCGACGACGCCGAGCTCCTCAAGGCGTGGCTCGCGGGTGACGGCGTACCGGACGGGCTGGCTGTCGATGCCGATCTGCGCTGGCTGATCACGTTGCGGCTGGCCAAGCTCGGAGCCGTCGACGACGCCGGGATCGACGCCGAGCTGGCTCGCGACACGTCGTCGGAAGGCGTCGTGCACGCGACCCGGTGCCGCGCCGCGCTGCCGACGGTCGCCGCCAAGGAACGCGCGTGGGCCCAGATCATGACCGACGCCGACATCGCCAACTACGAGCTGTACGCCGCGTGCGAGGGCTTCTGGCAGTACGACCAGCTGGAGCTGACGGCGCCGTACGTCGACCGGTACTTCGCGGAGATCGCGGGGATCGAGAAGCTGCGCTCGGGCTGGGTGGTCGCGCAGGCCGCCACCTTGTCCTTCCCGGTGTACTCGATCGACGAGCGGACGGTCTCGCTGGCCGCGAACCTGGTCGCGGACGAGGACGTCCAGGCCGGGATCCGGCGCGCGGTCGGGGATCGCCGCGACGATCTGATCCGGGCGCTCGCCGTCCGGGCCGCGTATCCGGCGAACTGAACGGCGAACCAACCGGGAACTGACCGCTGAACTGATCGGTTTCCGGGGGTTCGATGTCGTGCTCACCGCCCGTTGTGACTAGTGTGACTGGTGTGACGACAAGGACCCTCCTGAGCAGGCAAGATGGGGTTTTGTGACGTAACCTCCACAATGACCGGCGGGCACGGCGCGCCGGTCTTGGTCGAGGCGCAGGTATCGGGAGAGACTGTCGAGAACCGCACAGGAGAACAAAGGCAATGCGCGAGGCGAGGCTCGTTGGCCTGAGCCAGGATGGCAAGCAACTCATCCTGGCGATGGAACCGACGGGTGAGGAGTTCGCCGTCCCGGTCGACGACCGGTTGCGTGCGGCCCTGCGCGGCGACCGTGCCCGACTCGGCCAGCTGGAGATTCAAATGGAGAGCGCGCTCCGCCCGCGAGACATCCAGGCCCGGATCCGGGCCGGAGAAAGTCCCGAGGCGGTCGCTGCCGTCGCGCAGATGCCGATGGAACGGGTGATGGCCTTCGCCGGTCCCGTCCTGGCCGAGCGGGACCATGTCGCCAGCCTCGCCCAGCGCGCCTCGGTACGTCGGCGCGGTGGCGGCGACGCCCCCACCCGCAACCTGGGTGCCTGGGTGACCGAGCGCCTGCGGATCCGTGGCGTCGACCCGGCCTCGGCCGAGTGGGACGCCTGGCGCCGCGACGACGGCCGCTGGGCCGTGCGGGTGTCGTACTTCGCCGAGGAGAACGACGAGAAGGTCGCCATGTTCGCCTACGACGCCCCGGGCCGGTACGCCGTACCGGACGACGACGAGGCGCGCTGGCTGGTCGGTGAGCAGGCGCAGGTGATCGCGCCGCAGCCGAGCTCCGAGCGGCGACTCACCGCGGTGGCCGACTTCGATCTGAGTCTCGCGCCTGATCACGGCGCGGACAGCTACGAGGCCGGCTTCGAAGACACGATCAGTCTGCCGCGCGGGCGTGCGGCCCAGGCGGATCGCGACGCCAACCGGGACACCGGGCGTGGGTTCGGCCGCGACCCGGAGTACGGGATCGCGCGGGATGTCGAGCGCGGGCCGCGCCGGGTGCACTCGGTGCCGAGCCCGGACGAAGAGCCGACCCTGATCGACGTACCGATCGAACCGCCCCAGACGCTCCGTCCGGCCGTGCGTGCGGTCGAGCGTCCTCCGCACCGCCCGGTCGAGGCACCCCCGCTGTCCCCCGAGGAACGCGCCGCCGCTCCCGAGAACCGCTTCACCGAACGCCGCATGCCCCCCGGTGGACACCCCGAGGCCCGGCAGCCCGACCGCGATACCCGCCAGCCTGACGCTCGCGCGCCCCGCCAGGCCGGCCCGGTCGAGCCTCGCCAGCCCGAGTCGCGCCAATCCGAGTCGCGCCAATCCGAGTCGCGCCAGCCCGAGTCGCGTCAGCCGGAGATCCGCCCGGCGGAGACCCGTCGTACCGAAGCACCGGCCACCGAGGCGCGCCAGCCCGAGCCGACCCGGCAGGAAGCAGCCAGCCCTGCCACGCCGCGCCCGTCGGCCCCAAGGCCGGCTGCCTCACAGTCCGCCCCGTCCGCGCCGCCGAAGCCGGCCGACCCGCGGCCCGCGATCCCCAAGCCCGGAGATCCCCGCCGCCAGCCCGCGCCGGAGCCCACCGCGGACACCCCGGCCGCCGCCGAGCCCGCGGCCGCAGCGCCGCCTGCCGAGGAAAAGAAGAAGCCCGCCAAACGAGGCTCCAAGCGCGCCAGCGTGCCCAGCTGGGACGAGATCATGTTCGGCAAGAAAGCCGACTGACCACCGGCCGTTGCCGGTGCACCGATCAGAAGTCCTCCGCCCCGTCGTCAGTTCTGTCAGACCTGATGGCACCGGTGGAAGGATTGACGACGATGACCGACGACAGACTGCTGGGTGACGACGAGGCCGCGTTCATCGCGGCAGCCCGCTCGGACGACACTGTGCGGTTCGCGCTTCTCACGGAGCGCTATCGGCGTGAGCTGCGGGTGCACTGCTACCGGATGCTCGCGAACTACGAGGACGCCCAGGACCTGACGCAGGAGACGTTCCTGCGAGCGTGGAACAAGCGGGAGTCGTTCAAGGGCCACGCGGCCCTGCGGACCTGGTTGTACCGGATCGCGACGAACGCGTGCCTCGATTTCCTGGACAAGCGCAACGACCGCACCCCCATACCGGCCGAGCTGCCGGACGCCGGCTCCGAGGTGCTGTACCTGCAGCCCTACCCAGACCGGATGCTTCCCGAGGACCCGCAGGACTCGGTGGTGGCGCGGGAGACGATCGAACTGGCGTTCATCGTCGCCGTCCAGCACCTGCCACCGCGGCAGCGGGCGGTGCTCATCCTGCGCGACGTCCTCGGCTGGCCGGCGGCGAAGGCCGCCGACGCCCTCGACCTGACCGTCGCATCGGTGACCAGCGCACTGCAGCGGGCCCGGGTGACGATGCGCGAGCAACTGCCCGACCGCCGCCTCGACTGGCGGAGCCCCGCCACCCACGAGCTGTCGAACGACGAGCGCGGCGCGGTGAAGTCTTACATCGCCGCCCATGAGCGCAACGACCTCGACGGTCTGATCTCCCTGCTGCGCGACGACCTGCGCTTCGCGATGCTGCCCGAGGCGGGCACCTTGACCACGACCGCCAAGGATGCGGTGGACGGCTGGGTCTCCGGTGGGCTCTTCCAACCCGGCCACGACGACTGGCGAGGTATCAGCACGACGGTCAACCGGATGCCCGCCGCCGCGCTGTACCTCCGCACGCCCGCCGACCCGGAGTACCGGCTGTTCGCCGTCGCGGCCCTGCGCATCGTCGACGGGAAGATCGCCGAGCTCACCGGCTTCGACGCCGCCGGCAAACCCTGGCTGGACCTGCCGCCCACGCTGTGATCACGTGGCTCAGCGCCTCGTCTCGTAGCGGGTCAGCACCACGCCGCCGGGAAACGTCCGCGTCTCCACCAGGTTCAGGTTCACCCAGCGATCCATCACTGTGAAGAACGGCGTCCCGCCGCCGACCAGCACCGGATGGATCGCCAATTGGTACTCGTCGACCAGTCCGGCCCGGATGGCGGCCGCGGCGAGCGTCGCACCGCCGATGCTCATCGGGCCGCCGTCCTCGGCCTTGAGCCGGGTGATCTCCGCGACCGCGTCGCCGGTGACCAGGCGGGTGTTCCAGTCGACCTTGCCGACCGTCGAGGAGAACACCACCTTCGGCGTGTCCTGCCAGTTCCGGGCGAACTCGATCCGCGCCGCGGTGGCGTCCGGCTGCTGGTGGTAGGTCGGCCAGACGGCGCTCATCGTCTCCCACAACTTGCGCCCGTACAGCGTCAGACTGCTCGCCCGCTCCCGGTCGAGCCACCACTGGAACAGCTCGTCGCTCGGCACACTCCAGCCGATGTCGTCGCCGGGGGCGGCGGTGTAGCCGTCCAGAGTCACGTTCATGCCGAAGATCAGTTTTCGCATCCTGCCAGCCTCCTGTGAGTAGGTGTCACACGTACAGACGGGCTCGGCGCGGAAATCTTATCGGTGCGCGTCTGCGGTGTGGCGGGCTGTTGTGGACGCGTGTCTCAGAGTACGGGCGGGGTTTGGCAGGGCGAGTGGGTTCTGCCATGATCTTCGGCATGCAGATCATGCTGTGTTGTAGCTGTTGTTGTCGCTGACGCGCGCCGTCTGAGGCGCGCGAGGCCCTGTCCATTCCCAGGCCCGCCCGCCGACACCAGCCCACAGGATCTTCGCTGACATGAACCTTGCCTCTTTGGCCGACCTGCTCGCGTCCCGCGGTCTGCGCCTGCTGCCCGGCTCCCACACCGTCCCGGTCGAACTCCTGGTTCAGTTGCCGGACGCAACAATCGCGCGCTTCACTGCCCGCGGTACGACGCTGCGGCTGCGCCACTACTCCCCCGACGCCCTGACGTCGATCGTCATCGCCGCCGAATGCGGCTGCGGCGACCACCATCCGCAAACCGGCCCCAACCGCGTCACCCTGAGCGCCTTCGCCACACCGCTGTCCGAACACGTCCTGGATGGCGAGCTCCTGTTCGGCTGGACCACCCACGAAGCCGGCGCCCTCCGCCTCGCGGACGCCATCCCCCACTTCTTCACCCTGCTCCCCTTCCTAACCCCCGCCCGCACCCTCGCCGTCGTCGCCTGACCCGAGCACCTTCTCGGGTAGCGGGACCGACGGGGTCGACTTCGCGACGTAGGCCAGGCCGTCGTATTCGTGGGTCAGGACGGTGGGGGCGAACTGGAGTTTGTAGGTCCAGCGCTGGATGTAGGAGCCGAAGCTGCGGAACATCTGGGGTTCGGACAGCCAGGCTTTGACCGCTGCCGGTGCGTCGTCAGAGCCGCGGAGGTTGAGGAAGTGGTCGCCTGGGGTGGCTGCGGCGAGTTGGCCCTCGAGGGCGTTGAAGCCGCCTCGGTCGATGTTGTTGGCAACGACCGGACCATCCATCGGACCGGGCCAAGGGCCGGGGCGCAGGCGGCGGGCCCGGAAGGCGCCTTGCCCGAAGAGCAGGGCCAGCGCGTAGTACTCCGCTCCGAACCGCTCCCGCAAGTGCTGACCCATCGGCCGCAACTCCGCACTCTGCCGGCTGGCCGGGAGATGCCCGTTGTGCGCCCAGACCGCGATGCGCCGCGAGGGATCCTCATCAGCGACCTTCGCGACCGCTTCTGCCATGTACGCATCGCGTACGGCGAACAACGTCTCGGCGGGATCCTTGTGCTCCTTCGCCCGGCAGACCAGGTCCCCCGCCCGCTCCAGGATCCGCGCGTGCCGTAGTACCTCCTCGTCAGCTCCCTTGGCCGCGAGGAAGGCGATCAGGTGCTCGGCCTCCCGAACCACCAGCCGCGACGGATCAGGAGCCGACCCCGGCTGCGCGTCCGCCAGGAAACCGAACCCCTCCTCGAACGCCGCCAGCCGGTCAGGCACCGACTCGGCCAAGAACTCCCGTACTACGGAAACCGACGCCGCACAGCGTTGCGGATCAATCCCCACAAACCCGACCTGCTCGTCGGCCGGCTGGCCGGAGTTGTACGAGCGCATCCACTCGACCAGCGCGACAACCTCCTCGGTCCGCCAGGTCCAGAACCCGAGCCCGGCCACGACGCTCGCCGCGTCCCCCACCCCGTCGCGCACATACGCATCAACGGCCGGCGCAGCCGATTCGCTGGCCTCCATCGCGAGCACCGAATACCCCAGCTCGGTCACCAGATACTCGAACAACCGGTGCTTCAGCTGGAAGAACTCCCGCGTCCCATGCGTCGCCTCCCCCAGCCCGACCACCCGTACGCCGTCCAGCGCCTTCCCCACCGCGGCGAGATCCTCGCTCCCAGATCCCGCCACCAAACTCGTCAGCGGAGACGCGGTCGCGGACAGCCACTGCTGGATCTCGGCCAAGCTTTCGTTCGCCACCCGAAAAGCCTATCCAGCCGCTGCGGTCACTCACTCTTGAATAAGTAACACGCATGGTTTAACTTACACGCACCCTGCTCCTGGGCCCGCCACCTGGAGGTTTCCTGTCATGTCCTCACGACGCCTGCTAGCGGGACTCCTGCCCGCGCTCCTGCTGGGTGCCGCGCTCCCAGCCCACGCGGCATCGATGTACCCGAGCGGCGTCGGCGCCGATCTCGGCGCCAATCCCACCACGCTCGGCGTGGAGCCCACCGCCGGCGCGGATCCGGCCGGCCTGCGGACCGGTACCGAACAAGGCCGCACCTACTGGCGCACCAACCAGGCAGCCAACACGACCTACTTCACCTTCGACGTCGACAGCGACTATGTCAGCGAACTGAACACCGACGACGTCGTCGTCACCGTCACCTACCTCGACACCGGCAAGGGCACACTCCAGCTCCAGTACGACGCAGCCGCCGACCCAGCCGCCCGCGCCGACGACGTCCAACTCAAGAACACCGGCCAGTGGCAGACCGGCACCTTCGCGCTGAACGACATCGAGTTCGCCAACCGCCTCGGTGGCGGCGACCTGCGAATCCAGGGCAGCGAGGACATCACCGTCGCCGGCCTGCGCATCAGTACCGCGGGAGCCTCCGTCGAGCTCGGCGCCAACCCGACCCAGAACGGCATCTCGCCGCGAGCAGGCGACCGCCCGGAGAACCTCATCACCGGCGTACAGGACGGCCGGCCCTACTGGCAGACCGACCGGACCGCGCCGGCGCCCGGCACGAACTTCTTCTACCTGAACGTGTCCGACACCTACCTCTACGACAACCGCAACCTGGTGCTGGTCAGCATCGACTACTTCGACGAGGGCAACGGCCAGTTCGGGCTGCACTACGACTCCCCCGGCGAGACGATCCCGGAGAAGTTCAAGAACTCCGAAGTGATCACCTACGGCAACACCAAGACCTGGAAGACCCACACCTTCGCGCTGCCCGACGCGGTGATGACCAACCGCTCGAACGGCGCCGACTTCCGCATCCACAACGGCGACGGCGCGGTCGACCTCAAGGTCGCGGCGGTCCGGGTCGCGAAGGTAGCAACAACTCTCGACGTCACAGAGGGCTTACTAGACCTGATCGACGAGGCGGCGCGGGTTCAGAAGGCCGCCCGGGAGGGCTCACGTGACGGCCAGTTCCCGATCGGCAGCCGAGCGACCTTCCTGCAAGCCATCGACGACGCGCGCGCAGTCGCGGCCACGCCCGGCGTCACCGACGTCCAGGTGAAAGCCGCCCTCCAGACCCTGCAAACCAAACTCGACGCCTTCACAGCATCAGTAGTCGACACAAATTTCGCACCAGCCGGTACTGCGAGCGCCAGCGGTGGCACCGCCGCGTCGAACGTCAACGACCGAAACCACCAGACCGTCTGGACAAGTGGAGCGGGCGACTCCTGGCTCCAACTCGATCTCACGACGCCGCGCGCGGTCAACGACGTCCGCGTCGAGTGGGCGCAGACCTCCTCACCCGACTACACCGTGCAGGTCTCGAACGACGGCACCACCTTCACGACGGTAGGCCGGACCGGATCACCAGGCGCCAACCAGGTCAGCAAAACCCGCTTCGCAACCGTCGAGGCACGCTACGTCCGGGTGGTGATGACCGGTGCCGACAACTTCACGGTGAAAGAACTGCAACTTCGTGAGTCACCGGTCGTGACACCGAAACCCAAGCTGGTCGACACGATCAACCCGACCGAGGACGGCGTGATCGCCGACTTCGACGCCACCCGGTACGGCGCCGACCGCACTGGCCGCAAGGACTCGACCAAGGCCATCCAGCAAGCGATCCATGCCTGCCAGGACGCCGGCGGTGGAACCGTCTGGCTCCCGGCCGGCAAGTACCTGGTCAAGGACACCATCGAAGTACACGCCTTCTGCACCGTGCGCGGCGACCGGCACGACCCGGACCTGGACAGCAAGCGCGCCTACGGCACGGTCGTCGTCGCAGACCTTGCCTCAGGCAACGATGGACCGTCGCTGTTCCGGATCGGCGGCTCGGCCGGCGTGGCCGGCGTGACCACCTACTACCCGCGGCAGAGCGCGACCACCCCGATCCCGTACGGCTACACCTTCGAGATCCCCGGCGGCGCCTGGATCGGCAACGAGAACTACATGATGTCGACCGTCTCGGACGTCACCCTGCTCAACTCGTACCGCGGGATCGGGATCAGCACGATGCCCAGCGATCGCGGCAACGCGCCGAACTCCGGCCAAGTGCACGAGTCGACGACGATCCGGAACATCCGCGGAACCGCCCTGTTCGAGGGAGCCCGCGCCTACAATGGCGCGGACGTCGGCACCTGGGAGAACGTGACCTTCAGCAACGTGTACTGGGCCGCCGCGCCGTCGGCGTACCGGCCGCCTGCTCGCGCCGCGCTGGACGAGTGGACCCGAGCCAACGGGACCGGGCTGGTGCTAGGTGATCTCGAGTGGGACCAGTTCCACAAGATCACGCTCTCCGACTACAAGGTGGGCATCCGGATCGTCGCGGGTCAGCGCGCGCAGTTCACCGGCAGCTTCCTGCAGCCTGACATCCGGCGTACCGGAACCGCGCTGAAAGTGGACGTGATGGACGACCGGTGGGGACTCACGCTCGCGGGCGGGCGGCTGGAAGGCGAGCAGGCCATCCAGAACGACTCCCGCGGTTATGTGAAGGTCACCGGCACCGCACTCACCGGTTCTGTCGCCGGAATCGTCCACCGGATGTCAGGCACCGCGCCGAGCTACACCCAGCGAGCACTTCCCGGACCGGCCCGCAGAGCCCTGTACGTCGTCGATGCGCCGCATGGTGTCGGCTACCTGCCAGCGGGCGATGCGACCAGCGCAGTACAGAGGACGCTCGACAAAGCCGGCCGTGAGGGTGGCGGGATCGTCTATCTGCCGGCCGGGTGGTACCGGATCAACGCCCGGCTGAGCGTGCCCGCGAAGGTGGAGTTGCGGGGAGCTTCCGCAGTACCGAACCGGGACCAGGGCGGGCTCAGTGGCGGCACGGTCCTGCATGCCTTTGAGGGAAGGGCAACTGCCGCACCGGACACGGCGACCGCGCTCGTGACGCTCGCCGGCAAGAGCGCCGGCCTCCGCGGACTGCGGGTCTTCTACCCCGAACAGAACCCGGGCAAGGCCGAGGGGATCGTGCCCTACCCGTACGCCGTGCGCGGCATGGGCGCGGCGACGTACGTCGTCAACGCGGGCTTCCCGAACGCGTGGAACGGGATCGACTTCACCACCTACCGCAACGACGGGTTCGTCGTCCGCAAGGTGGCCGGTGCCTTCTTCGATCACGCGATCGCGGTCGGCCGGAGTACCGGTGGAAGGATCGAGGGCGTGCTGTCCAACGGCAACGCGGTCACCCGGATCGGGTACCAGCAACCGCACTGGATGAACGAGCGCGGCATCTTCGAGCTGGTGATCGACAAGTACATGCGCAAGACGGCGAAGATCGTCACCGTCGACGGCGCGACTGGGCTGACCTTGTTCAACGTCTTCGCCTACGGCTTCCGCGACGGGCTCGTCGTCAACGACGGTCAGGTGGACGCGTTCAACCTGGGCACCGACAACCTCGGCGAGGGCGGCTTCACCGTGAAGGTCGTCCGCGGTGACGTCGAGGCGACGAACCTGGCCCGCTACAACGGCGCGACCAGCACCGGACCGGTCACGCTGCACAACGTGATGGTGATCAACGTCGTGCAGCGGCGGGTGTCCGTCGTGGCCGTCGGCAACGGCACCGTGAGCATCGCCGGGAACGAGTCCGAGCCGGGCACGTACGAGGTCGGCGCGCAGGTGACCGTGACGGCCAGACCAGAATCGGATAGCGTTTTCCGGAGCTGGACCGTGGACGGCGTGGTGGTTTCGACCGACGCGTCGTACAGCTTTGCCGTCTCCGCGGACCAGGTGCTGACGGCGAACTTCGCCGCGCAGTAGACCGCCGACGAAAGGGCGAGATGTCCGACTCGACGAACCACCACCAGGTCGCCATCGTGGGCTGCGGCATCATCGGCCGCACCCACGCCGACACCATCGCGGCCCGCCCGGATGCCGCCGTCACCGCGTTGGTCGACGGCGACACCGCCGCCGCGGAAGCACTGGCCGCCAGGCTGACGGAAGCCGGGCAACCGGAGCCGAAGGTGTACGGCGATCTCGGTGCGGCCCTGTCGGGCTCGGACATCTCGCTCGTCGCGATCTGTACGCCGAGCGGCACGCACGCGGCGCTCGCCGAGCAGGCGCTGAACGAGAAGAAACACGTCGTCATCGAGAAGCCGCTCGACGTCGACCTCACCAGGGCCCGCCGCCTCGGTGCGGCGGCCACTCGGGCGGCCAGTCATGGAGTCGTGTCGTCGGTGATCAGCCAGCACCGGTTCGACCCGGGCAGCGCGCGGGTCTCGGAGGCGATCAAGGCCGGCCGCTTCGGCCAGCTGACCTCGGCCGTCGCCACCGTCGCCTGGTGGCGAAGCGACGAGTACTACGCGTCCGCCGGCTGGCGTGGCACGTGGGCTCAGGACGGCGGCGGCGCGCTCATGAACCAGGGCGTGCACACAGTCGATCTTCTGCTGTGGTTCATGGGCCGGCCGGTTCTCATCCAGGCGCAGGCGCTCCGGGCGGCACACCACGACATCGAGGTCGAAGACACCGTGGTGGCCACGCTGACCTTCGAGAACGGCTCGGTCGCGACGCTGCACGCGACAACCGCGGCCTTTCCCGGAGGCCGCACCCGCGTCTCGGTCCACGGCACCGAAGGCGGAGCCGAACTCGAGGACGACGCACTACGCCGCTTCAACACAGACGGCTCGGACGACGACCAGCCCGTCGAACCGGAGCGCCCCGGCGGCCACGTCGTGCAGTACGCGGACATCTTCGATGCCATCGGCAACGGCGTGCAGCCCGGCATCACAGTCCACGACGCCATCGACGCCCTGGCGACCGTCCGGGCCGTCTACATCGCCTCCACCCTGCAACGCCCGGTCAAGTTCCTCGACGTTCTCGAAGGCCGCTACGACGACGTCGACGTCAGCCGCGGAATCCGCCTCCCACCCAGCTGAGTCAGGGTGCAGGTTCGCCAGGATCGCGCGTGTTGAGAATCCGCTGGTACAGATGGCAGGTCTGCCAAACCCCCGCAATATGCAGGTAGTCAGGAGCGGTACCGATCTGGTTGAAGCCACACTTGCGCAGTACCCGCTGCGACGCCTCGTTGCTGACCAGCGTGCTCGCCTCGATGCGATGCAGCCGAAGCTCTCGATCCGCCAGCTCGGCCACAGCTTGTACTGCGGTCGTCGCCAAACCCTTGCCGAGCAGGTCCTTGTCGATCCAGTAGCCGAGGCTCGCACTCCGGAACGGGCCGGGGACGATGTCGGTCAGGGTGATCGCACCGACCACCCGGTCGCCCTCGAAGAGGAACCACGGCACGACCTCGCGGTTCTGGAAGCGGACCAGCTGCGCCTTCAGTCTGTCTTCCTGGCCGGCCGTGGTGAACCAGCGCTCGGAGCGGACGGGCTCCCACGGGGCGAGGTGTTCGCGGTTGCGGACCTGCGCTTCGGCGAAGGCGGCCGCGTCGGCCAGCGTCGCCACCCGCAGCTCGATGCCGGTGGTCAGGGTCTGATCGAGAGTCACTTCGGCAGCCTACGAGCCTGGCTCGAGCCGCCGACCCGTGGGGTGAACGCGTCGTGGAAGATCGTCGAGGCAGCACCCACCGCGGCCGCGTCGGCCTGCAACATCGACTCCTCCACCGCAACCGTCCGGGTACCTTTCGCGATCGGGTAGGAGTTCACCGCCCGGCTGATCTCGGACAGGAACACCCCGGCGATCTCCGGCGCGAACGCCGGCCCGCCGAGCACGATCAGATCGATGTCCAGCAGGTCGACCAGCCCGACCGCGCCCTGCGCGATCACCGAGGCCACCTGGGTGACCGCCTTCTGGGCCGCCTCGTCACCACTCGCGGCGGCTTTGCAAACCGCCTTGTAGCGCTTCGCTTCGTCGGTCGCGTCCGGGTCGTTCTCGACATAACCGAAACCGGCCGCGATCACCGGCAGGGACGCGGTCGGGTTGCACTCGGCCAGCATCCGCGGACCGCCCTGCTCGTCCCACTCGCCCATCTTCAGCGCGCACAGCTGGCCGAACTCGCCCGCGTTCGCGGTCAGGCCGCGATAGATCGAGCCGTTGAGGATCAGCCCGCTGCCGACCCCGGTGCCCAGGTAGAGATAGGCGAAGTCGCGGGCCCGCGCCGACCGGCCGATCCAGCGTTCGCCGATCGCCGCCGCGGTGCCGTCCTTCTCGACCAGCACCGGATGGTTCAGCTTGCCCTGCAACAGATGCCGGATCTCCAGCCCACGCCAGGCCGGTTGCAGCGGCAGGTCGAGCAACGTGCCGTCGGCATTGATCGGGCCTGGCACCGCGACGCCCACACCGAGCATCGATGCGGTGTCCACCTGGCTGATGCTCAGCGCCGCCGTCACGGTCGCGGCGGCCAGATCGACCAGCCGGACCGCATCCAGGTCGGCGGCCAGATCGACGGTCTCGCGCCGCACGATGGTGCCGTCGAGATCGACCACCGCGACGGTCAGCAGCTCGGGGTCGATGTGGATGCCGACCGCATGGGCCGCGTTCGACCGCAGCCGGACCGGAGTACGGGGTTTGCCGAGGCGTTCGGCGCGTTCTTGTTTCTCCTCGACCAGCAGGCCCTGCTGCAACAGGATGCGCAGGATCCGCGACACCGACTGCTGGGTCAGGCCGGTCCGGCGGGAGATCTCGGTCCGGCTGATGATGCCGGCCAGCCGGATCGTCTCGATGATCACCGCCTCGTTGAAGGAGCCCAGGTCGTACTGGTTCGCGCCGGACCTGGTCGGCTCGTCGAGCACCGCCGACTCACTCTCAGGCGTGACCATCGCCGACCTCCTCGTTTCTTACTTTCCCCGTTGATGAAAAGGCACCCCGGACTAGCCGAGATCGTACCCCGCAGCGCTGCACGCACCGGCGGATTCACGGCGCCTCCAACGCCCCGTCCAGCCGCCGTGCGCCGGCCGCCCACTCGTCGTGGCCGGACAGTTCCGCGGGATAACGCGCCGCGGCTTCCAGGTCGAGGTCGATCCCCCAGCCCGGCGTCTCGTTCGGCCTCAGCCAGCCGTCGAAAATGCGCAGTGTGCCCGGGAAGACCTCGTGCACCGCCTCGTCGTAGAGGTGACCCTCTTGGATGCCGAAGGCAACAGAACTGACGTCGAGCGCCACATTGGCCGCGGCCCCGATCGGGGAGGTGTCGCCCGGGCTGTGCCACGCGGTCCGTACTCCGCACAGCTCGGCAAGGTCAGCGATCTTGCGCGCGGGCGTCAGCCCGCCGATCCCGGAGATGTGCGACCGGATGAAGTCGACCCCACCGTCGCGAACCAGCCGGACCGCATCGCCCATCGACGTGGTCAGCTCCCCCACCGCCAGCGGCACCGGCGAAGCGGCCCGGACCTCGGGCAGCCGGTCCCAGTGCTCGGGCGGCAGCACGTCTTCGAGGAAGAACAGCCGATACGGCTCGAGCGATCGAGCCAGCAACACCGCTTCCTTCGGCGTCAGGCGCGAGTGCACATCGTGGAGCAGTTCGACGTTGTCCGGCAGCGATTCGCGGGCAGCGGCGAAGAGCTCAGGCGTAGTACGGAGGTAGTCGCGGGCACTCCACCCGTTCCGGTACGGCGCATCCGGGTACAGCGTCGCGAGTCGCGGTGCGCCGTAGCCGCCACCGCCTGGCGTCGATACCTGCAGCCGGACGTGACGCCACCCCCGCGCGACGAAGCCCTTCGCCTGCTCCAGCGTCTCCTCGATCGTGATGCCACCGGCGTGGATGTAGGTGTCGGCGGCGGCCCGGACCTTGCCCCCCAGCAGCTCGTGGACCGGCAGCCCGGCGCGCTTGCCGGCGATGTCCCACAGCGCCTGGTCGATGCCGGAGATCGCGTTGTTGGTGACCGGCCCGCCCCGCCAGTAGCCGGAGAAGCCGGCCAGCCGGACCAGATCCCCGATGTCTCCGGGGTACCGGCCGATCAGCAGCCGGGCGAGATGCTCGTCGACAAACGTTTGAACGGCCTTCCACCGTTGCGTGAAGGTAGCGCACCCGAGCCCGTACAGCCCCGGCTCGGTGGTGTCGATCTTCACCACCACCAGCGGGATGCCCTGCGGCGCGGTCACGATCGCCCGCACCGCACGGATCCGGAGGTCGTCGCGGACCGGCCAGGGCTGGGCGAAGGTGGCGGGTGTTTCTTGCGGCATCAGTTCTCCGGTCCGTCCGTCGGAAGGGAAAGGGTTGGCAACTCGAGTTCGTGCCGCGCCTGGAAGCCGAGCACGGTCCGGGCCGCGGTCAGGTCGATCGGTACCTCACGGCCGGCGAACCGCCGCAACCTCGGGACGCCGGGCGCGAACGCGTCGAGCAGCGCCTCGGTCTCGTACGGCGCACTCGTGGTGCCGGCGGCAACAAAGAAGGTATGTGCCCCCGACAACGATGCCGTCAGCCCCAACTCGATCGCGTAAGCCGCATCCCGCGTATCGAGGTAGGCCCAGGCTTCCCGTACTCCGCCCGCCGGGTCCTCCTTGAGCCAGTCGGACTGACGTTGCAGCGCCTCGGGCGAGTTAACGTGCGGGAAGCGGAACGCCACCACGTCGATGCCCCAGCGCCGCCAGGCCATCCGGCAGGTGTTCTCGTCGTTCTGTTTCGACAGCGAGTACCAGTCGGCCACATCGGCCGGGATCTTCTCGTCCAGCGGGTAGTAGGCCGGCCGGATGTCGTTCGGATTGAACGGCACCCCGAACGCGTTGATGCTGCTGGCAACCACTGCCCGTTTGATGCCGAGGGCACCGGCCTGGGCCAGCACGTTGAAGGTGGACACCACGTTGGTGGAGTAGACCTCGTACGGCGTACCGGCTCCGGGGTGGGGCAGGGCGGCCAGGTGGACGACAGCGTCGACCTCTTCGAGCGCCGTCGCGACATCCGCCTCCGACCGGGTGTCACCGACGACGATCCGGTCCGCCTTCAACCCGTCGTCCTCGACGTTCGTCAGCGCCGTCACCAGCGCCCCCAGCTCACTCAGGTGCCGCGTGACCACCGACCCGATCCGCCCAGCAGCACCCGTCACCAGCACCCGGCGATCCGCCAGACCCCACACTCTGTTTTGTTCTGTCACTACTCCTTGATACCCCCTGACATTCCGACGCCCCGCAGGAACTGCTTCTGGAACATCAAGAAGAGCACGACCGGGATGAGGACTGCCAGGAATAATGCGCTCATCTGCAAGGAGATCTCAGTGGTTTCGGCCACTCTGGGCAGCGCGACTGAGATCGGTTGCATGTTCGGGTCGGGCAGGACGAGCAGCGGCCACAGGTAGTCCTTCCAGGAGCCGATCACGGTGAGCAGCGCGACGACGCCGAGGATCGGCTTGGAGAGCGGCAGGATGAGTGCGGTGAACAGCCTCAGGTTGCTCGCGCCGTCGATCCGCGCCGCCTCGATCAGCTCGCGCGGGATCGCGTCGAAGTACCGCTTCATCACCAGGATGTTGAACGCGCCCGCGGCCTGCGGCAGCCAGACGGCCCAGAACGTGTTCTGCAGGTTCACCCCGAGCACCGGCATCTTGAGGATGGTCAGGTAGAGCGGCACGAGCGAGATCACGCCGGGCAGGAACAGCGTCGCCAGCACCGCGCCGGTGATGACCGGACCCCATTTCGGCCGGAGCACGCTCAGGACGAACGCGCCCGTCGTACAGACGAACAGCGTGGACAGCAGCGACCCGATCGCGATGATCGCCGTGTTGCCGAGGTACGAGCCGATCTGGACCCGGGTCCACGCGTCCGGCATGTTGTGCCACTGGATCCCGCTCGGCCACAACTGCATCGGTCCCTGCAGAATGTCCTGGCTCGTCGACAACCCGGACTTGAGTAGCCACAAAAGTGGACCGACTCCAGCGATCACCACACCGATGAACAGCAGGACCTGGATAGCGGGCAGTCCGTACTGGATCAGTGGCCGCCGCCGGTCGGCCGCCGAGATGATCCCGCGCTCGTCGGCGGTCATGGTGTGCTCCAGCGGCGGGTGAGGAAGTGGTAGACGATCGACAGCACGCACAGCACCAGCGCGAGCAGCACGCTGAGCGCGGTGGCGGCACCGAAGTCGCCGTTGATGAAGGCGTAGCGATAGATCAGCAGCAGGATCGTGGTGGTCGCGTTGTCCGGACCGCCGCCGGTGAACAGGAACGGTTCGGTGAACACCTGGAACGTCCCGATCAGCTGCAGCAGCATCATGATCAGGATGATTCCGCGGATCTGCGGCAGCGTGACGTGCCAGACCCGCCGCCAGATCCCCGCCCCGTCCAGCTCGGCCGCCTCGTACAACTCGGTCCGTACGCCGGTCAGCGCGGCCAGGTAGATGATCGAGGTGGCCCCGGCACCGGCCCAGGTCGCCTCGAGCACGATGGCCGGCATCGCCAGGTCCGGCGAGTTCAGCCAGGCGAACGGGCCGATCCCGAACCAGCCGAGGACCGCGTTGAAGACGCCGGACTCGCCGGGATCGTAGAAGAACTTCCACAACAGGATCGCCGCCACCGGCGGGACGACCGCCGGCAGGTAGGAGAACACGTTGTAGAGCCAGCCGGTCTTGCGCAGCTCGCTGATGAAGACCGCCAGGAACAAGGGCACCGGGAAACCGAAGATCAGCGCCAGCAGTGCGAAGTACAGGGTGTTGAGCGTTGCCTGCGGCAGTTGTGGGTCGGTCAGCACGTAGCTGAAGTTGGCGGTGCCGACCCACTCGGGCGTGGTGACCAGGTTGTTCTTCTGGAACGACAGCACCAGACCGCGCACTATCGGGCCCCAGGAGAAGTACAGGAAGATCAGTACCAGGGGCAGGGCGAAGAGGATGCTGCTCAGTCCGCCGGAGCGGTACCAGGTGACCGGACTCCGGCGGGACCGAGTGGCGAGTGATGCGGTGGCGACACGGGTCAGGACAGCCATCGGACTACCGGGCCAAGCGCGCGTCGATCTTCGAGGCGGCGTCGGTGAGTAACTTGTCGATGTCCGCGTCCTTCTTGGTCAGCACCTGCTGGACCACCGGGTCGAGCAGCGCGTAGACCTCCTGGCCCTTCTTCACCGGCTCGGGCAGGAGCTTGAGGGTCTTGGTCGACTCGACATAACCCTTGAACTGCTCGACCGGCACGTTGTTGTAGGGCTCACGCCACTTGTTGTACCGGTCGTAGGTCTCCTGGCTCAGCGGAGTGATCCCGGGCCGGCCGACGAAACCCTTGTCGGCGATGGTGTCCTTGGCGTTCTGCACCGCCAGCGCCTCGGTGGTGTACTTGTCGAACTCCTGCGACTTGATCCACTTGAGCGCGGCGACGATCTCGTTCTTGCTCGCCTTCGGGTTGATCATCTTGATCGACCCGCCGGTCAGCGTGCCGTGCGGCCCACCGTCCTGCGGCAGCGCGCCGTGCCCGTAGTCGGCGGGCTTCATCCCGAAGTTCTTCACACACATGTCGTAGGCGTCCGGCGCCTGCATGATCATGCCGATCTTGCCGGCGGCGAAGTCCTGCCGGGCCTCTTCCTGGTTGTAGAGGAAGTTGGTGCCCATCGTGTTGTCGGTCCAGCGCAGGTCCTTCAGCAACTGCAGCGCCTTCTTCGTCGGGGCGTCGTTGAAGGTGCTCTTCTTGCCGTCCGGGCTCTGCACGGTGCCGCCCATGCTGTAGGTCATCGTGGTCAGCATCCAGCCACCGGTGTTGTCCTTGGTGAGCTGCGCGTACCCGGCCTTACCGGTCTTCTCGGTGATCTGCTTCGCGTACTGACGGACCTCGTCCCAGTTCGCCGGCGGCTTGTCCGGGTCCAGACCGGCCTGCTTGAACAGTGCGCGGTTGTAGGCCAGCCCGACCGAGAAGGCCTCGAACGGTACGCCGTAGATCCGGCCCTTGTCGTCCTGGACCATCTTCAGCGTCTCGGGGTTGAGGTCCTTGGTCAGGTCGACCAGCTTGAGCTCGTCGGTGATGTCCGGCAACTGCTTGTTCGGGATCATGTTCAGCGGCTCGGTGAAGCTGATGCTCATCACGGTCGGCAGCGAGCCGCCGGCGACCTGCGCCTGGAAGGTCTGCGCGTCCCACTCGGTCTCGGTGGCCTTCACGGTGATGTTCGGGTGCGCCTCGGTGAACTTCTTGATGTTGCGCTCGAAGGCGGCGACATCGGCCGGCTTGTCCGGCTTGGGCTTGTTGCCGACCGTGATCGTCACCGGCGACTTCTCGTCGATCGCGCCGCCGCTACCGGTCGCCGCCGGGGTGCTGCCGTCCGCGCAGGCCGCCGCCGTCAGCAGCAGCGCCGCCGAAGTCAGGGTCGCGACGAACCGTGCCGTTCTCGTCATCGGAACTCCTCAGGTTTCCGGGGACACCCCGGCAACTGAGCGGTCCAGGGTGTGGTGTGGGCCACAGGAGCCCAATTCCTGAGTAAGTTAAACCATGCGTGTTACTTTATCAATGGCCGGCCAGAGCTTCAGCGCGGAGGTGAGGTGAGCGGCTAGCCGAAGTTGCGGACGCGGAACTGCATGACGCGATAGGGCCAGCCGGCGTCGGTGTGCCACTGGCTGACCGAGAGGTGCAGGTCCGACAGAGTGGAGCCCGGGATGATGTAACCGCCATACAGCTGGGCCACGTGGTTGTCGTTCTCGGCGCCCCAGGCGCCGCCGTAGATCAGGGTCTGCCGGTACGCCGTGTAGAGGTTCGAAGTCGGCGTGTCCATGATCATCCCGTCGATCCGGTAGTCACCCGCGTTGAACCAGGTGAGCACCCACTTGCCGCCGAGCGGCCGCAGACACATCTCGCCGAAGCTGCCGTTGAGGATCGGCGTGGCCGGGCTGCCCCAGGCCCAGACACCGTCGCGATAACCCCACGGCTGGTACGCCGCCGGGTTGGCGATCTGGTTGCTCCGGACCCGCTTGAGGATGATCGGCTTGTCCCGCTGGAAGCCCGTCGAGTAGACGTAGACGTAGCCGTCGTTGCCCTCACCCCAGGTGAGCAACTGGAACAGCCCGCCGTCGAGGTCGGCCGGGAACTTCGCACCGGTGTGATACCAGCTCGCGCCCGAGTTGTCCGAGCGCCAGATCTCTGTCCACACAACGGTTCCAAGCCCTTTGTTCGCCATCGCGTGCAGGTACATCGACCCGCCGATGGTGATCACGTCCGACGGCAGCACGGTCGAGAAGGTCGGGTTGTCATGCGGGTAGTCCCACAACTGCTGCGCGGCCGCTCCCCCGACGGCACCTGACCACTTCACGCCACTGTTCAGGTCGGTCGTCGTCGACCACAACGCCACCGGCGACCGCCACCAGCCACCGCCGACCCTCGGCTCCTCGAACGTGTCGCCGAACATGAACAGCATCCGCCCGTCGGGCGTCCGCACCGGAATCCCGAGGTCCGTCGCCTGCATCCGGAACCGGTCGGTCAGTCCCGGCCCGGTCAGATCGGCCACCTTGTTCGTCAGGACCGCCTGTACTCCGCTGCCGCCGGCCGTGGCGAGGCTCGGAGCGGCGAGCAGCGCGCCGGCACCTGCCGCCGCTGCTTTCAAGAACGTGGATCGCTTCACAGTCGGTTCGGGTGTCATCGGACTCTCCTCGGGCGGTGGGAAATCGATTTCTCGTTCACCATCGTGGAGTGACACACCGAAGTCAAGGACTTACTGTCCGGAGACGTTTCCAGGATGTTCGAACCGCTTGAACAACGGCCGCTCCTGGCTCAGGTCAGGAGCGGCCGGTGGCGATCGGACGGTTCGGGTCGGTGATCCATTCGGACCATGAGCCGACGTAGACCGGCGCCTCGATGCCGGCGATCTCGAGGGCCAGCGCCTCGTGGGCCGCGGTGACACCGGAGCCGCAATACGTGCCGACCGGGACCGATCCATCGGCACCCAGAGCGGCGAAGCGGGCGCGGAGGTCGGCAACGGACAGGAACCGACCGTCGGCGGTGACGTTGGCAGTGGTCGGGGCGTTCACCGCCCCGGGGATGTGACCGGCGACCTTGTCCATCGGCTCGACCTCGCCCGCGAAACGTTCCGGCGCACGAGCATCCAGCAGTACGCCGGTGGCGGCCAGTTCGGCAGCGCCTTCCGCATCCAGCATCGGGATCTGCCCCGTGGTGGCGACGAAACCGCCGTCGCCGTCCTCGGGGATCTCGGTGCCGACCTCTCCCCCAGCGGCTCGCCACGCCGCGAGACCGCCGTCGAGGACGCGGACGTCGCGCAGACCGAAGTACCGGAAGACCCACCAGGCGCGGGCGGCGGCCATCGAGTTGGCGGCGTCGTAGACCACCACCGGGGTGTCCGCCGAGACGCCGGCCCGGCGCAGCGCCGCCTCGACAATGGTTGCCTCAGGCAACGGGTGACGACCGCCGTCGCCGGGTGGACCGGCCAGCACGGTGTCCAGGTCGACGAAGTACGCGCCGGGCAGGTGGCCGGCCAGGTAGGCGTCGCGGCCGGGCGGGCCCATCAGGTTCCAGGTGACGTCGATCAGTACCGGCTTGGGGTCAGCCGCCAGCAACGACTCGGCAGAGATCAGCGGGTTCACAGCGCGCCTCCGAACGGCAGTACTTCGGGTGACAGGGTGGCACGAGCACGAGCCGCGGTCAGCCGGCGCCGGTGGTGGCGACGGCAGAGCACCTCGTAGGCGACGTCCGCGGCGTTGGTGACCATGTCGCCGACCACCAGCTGCTCGCCTTCGGTCACCATCTCACCACCGACGGTGCGAGCATTATGCGTGGCGCGCTCGCCGCACCAGCACAGCGCCTCGACCTGAAGCAGCTCCATCCGGTCGGCCAGCTCGACCAGCCGCGCCGAACCCGGGAACAACGTCGCCCGGAAGTCCGTCAGAATCCCGAAACAGAACACATCGATCTGCAGCTCATCAACCAGCCGGGCCAGCTGCTCCACCTGCTCCGGCTGATAGAACTGCGCCTCGTCGGCCACCACGTAATCGATCCGCCCACCCTGGGTCAGCTCGTCGACGACGTACTGCCAGAAGTCGAAGTCCGGTTTCACCTCGATCGCGTCGGCCTCCAGCCCCAGCCGCGACGACAGCGTCGACTCCCCCGCCCGGTCATTACTGGTGAAGATCCTCCCCAGCCGGCCACGGGCCGAGTGGTTGTGATCCATCTGCAGTGCCAACGTGGACTTGCCGCAGTCCATGGTCCCGGTGAAGTAAAGCAAGTCAGCCACAGGCCCCCATCCTGCCAAAGCAGCTACACCGTCAGCTACGCCGGGGTGCGTCGGCTTTTGTTCTGGACCTTCGGCGGGGTCTACTTGGATGTGCGCAAAGGTCTGATGGTGATTCTCACGCTGTGCGTGAGCCTGGTTGCTACGACTGTGCAGTCGGTGGCTGTCCCGACGCGGGTCGAGGCTGGGTTGCGGGCTTACTTCGTGATTACGGCTCCTAAGCAGACCGCTGCGGTGGCCGCGGCTGTTGCGGCTAATGCCGGGACGGTCTACGCGGCGTACGACGCGATCGGGGTGCTGGTGGTGCACTCCGCCAATGCGGGCTTCGCCGGTGCGATGCGGTCGGCGCCTGGTGTGCAGAAGGTGGGCGCGACCCGGACGTCGGATCTGCCGCCCGCGGTGGCGAACCCGGCGATTCCGGCAGCCTCGCCCGCGGTGCCGAGCAACTCGCCCGAGATCGCCCGGCGGGACATGACGATGATCGGCGCCGACAAGGCCTGGGAGGTGAACCCGGGGTCGAAGGCGATCACCGTCGGAGTACTGGACACCGGTGTCGACGATCAGCACCCGGATCTGGCCGCGAACTTCGACGCGAGCAAGTCGGCGTCGTGCGCCTACGGCAAGGCGGACACCCGGCCAGGAGCCTGGCGACCGGTCGCCGCGCACGGCACCCACGTCGCCGGCACAATCGCCGCGGCCAAGGACGACAAGGGCATGGTCGGCGTCGCACCCGGCGTGAAGGTCTCGTCGATCCGGGTCGCCGAGCCCGAGGGCAAGCAACTGTTCTTCGCCGAGAACACGGTCTGCGCGTTCGTCTTCGCCGCCGACAAGGGCATCTCGATCACCAACAACAGCTACTACGTCGACCCGTGGATGTTCCTCTGCCCGACCGACCCCGACCAGGACGCGATCCAGGAGGCCGTACGGCGTTCTGTCGCGTACGCCGACTCCAAGGGCGTGGTGAACGTCGCCGCGGCCGGCAACGAGAACTACGACCTGGCCGCGAAGGCCACCGACGTCACCAGCCCGAACGACTCCAAGCCCGGTGTCCGCTCGATCACCGACCAGTGCATCAGCCTGCCGACCGAACTGCCGAACATGATCGTCGTCGCGGCCCTCAGCCCGGACGGCAATCGAGCAGGCTTCTCCAACTACGGCGAGGGCAAGATCAGCATCTCCGCGCCTGGCGAAGCCGTCTACTCCACCGTTCCCGGGGGCGGCTACCAGTCGATGGACGGCACCTCGATGGCCGCGCCGCACGTCGCCGGGGTCGCCGCGCTGGTGCGCAGTACGAATCCCAAGCTGACGCCGGCGCAGGTTCGTGCCCAGCTCGCCACCCAGGCCGATGACATCGCGTGCCCGGCCAGCGCGGGTGCCCGGTGCAAGGGGACGGACGCGGTGAACTCGTTCTACGGCGAAGGCATGGTCGACGCCGCGAAGGCGGTCGGTGCGAACTCGAAGGCGCCGACGTCGGGCGTGGCGATCACCAAGCCGGCCGAGCAGCTCGGGTTCGGTGGTGCGCCGGCCATTCCGCTGTTGCTCAAGGGCACCAGCAGCAAGGGCGAGGTCAGCTACACCGCCACCGGGTTGCCGCCAGGCTTGAGCATCGACGCCCAGCGCGGCTGGATCACCGGCGTACTGACGCCTGGCTCGGGCCGGTACAAGGTGACCGTGACGGCTCGGGACGCCGAAGCGAAGACAGCGCAGGCGAGTTTCTACTGGAACGTCTGGAGCTTCTAGACCCCGGTGTCGATGAGGAGCGGGATCGCCATCTCGTCCTGGGTGAGCGAGCCGTGCAGGCCGATCAGGCCCGCCTCCTGCGGATAGCGACGGCTCGCGACCAGGGCGACCGGGCCGAGCGAGGCCACGATGACTTCGCCCAGTCGCGGTGCGACGCGTTCCTCGACCGCGCCGAACCAGCCCTGCCCGATCGCTTCCTCGCGGCTGAGCACCAGGGCCTTGTCGCCGACGCGCTCCCGGTACGTCGCCAGCACGTTGTCGGTCGCGCCGTCGACGCAGTACAGGTGCCGGAAGCGGGACTCGCCACCGATAAGCCGTACGCCGTCGGTCAGTGCAGGGTCGGCGTCGAGATCGAGCCGGTCCTCGGCGGCGACGTCGATCATGCCGTGGTCAGCGACGACGATCAGTACTGCGTCGCGCGGCAAAGCCGACCTGACCCGGGCGGCGAACGAGTCAGCGGCGGCGAGCTCCTTGCGCCACTGCCACGACTCACTCCCCTGCCCGTGACCGGTGTAGTCGAGCTGGGAGTCGTAGACGTAGACGAGTGACTTGTCGCCCTCGCGGCTCGCGAACCTGGTCGCGTCCAGGCGATCCTCGACCGTGTCGGCGCCGCGATGCTTGCTGCCGCGGAAAGCTGCCGCGGTCAGCCCAGAGCTGTCGAAGCGCGCCTTGCTGACGTTGCGGGTGGCAACTCCCGCCGCGGCGACCCGCTCGAACACGGTCCGGTGTGGTTGCCAACGGCGCGGATCGACCGGAGCGTCCCACTGCAAGGCGTTCAGCAGCGCGCCGGTCTCGGGCACGATCGACGTGTAGCCGACGATGCCGTGAGCACCCGGCGGCAGTCCGGTACCGAGGCTGGTCAGGCTTGCCGCCGTCGTCGACGGGACTCCAGCGGTCAGGCTCCGGCCGGTCAGCGACGACAGGTACGGCGCGGTCTCCGCGTTGCGCTGGAGCAGGTTCCAGCCGAGGCCGTCGAGCAGCAGTACGGCGTACCGGGGTGCCGGGGGCAGGTCGAGCAGGTTCTGCTCGCCGGGGACCCCGAGTGCACCGGCGACCGAGGGCAGCACGTCTGCGAGTGACCCACCGCCGTAGGCGGGCAGGATGGGCGCCTGACCGGACAACGGCTCTACCTGCTGGTCGTTGCGAACGACAGCGCCGAGGCGAAGTCAAGCACCTGCTGGATGCCGGCCGGGCCGTCCGCCGCCGCGGAGATCCGCAGCGAGATGTCGTCGGCGGCCACCGAGCCGGTGTAGCCGTGGTCGGCCTCGCAGTTCGGGTCGGCGCAGACGGCGGGCTCGAGGTCGATCCGGTTCACCATGCCCCAGCCGATGGTCAGCACCACCTCGCCGCCGGCCGCGGCCGGATCGGCGCTGCCGCCGGACGCCTTGGAGGCGTAGCCGGCCGGGTTCGGCACGACGCGGTTCACCACCACCGCGTTCACCCGGTTCAGCGGGATCGCCTCGGTCGAGGTGGACGCGTACGGCGCGCGGATCAGGTCGTCGGCGGCGTGCTCGTCGGTGTGCCCGACGATCAGCCGGCTCGGGGTGAGCGCCAGGATGGTGATGTGGCGCCGCACCTCGTCCCGGTCGAAGGTCGGCTCGTGCTGCAGCACGAAAGCCCGGATCGGTTCGCCGGCGATGGCCACGGCGAGGGAGTCCGAGACGACATCTGGGTAGTAGCCGCACCGGTCGATCGCGTCGCGAAGTTCGGACGAGGCGTCCGCCAGCTCCGGGACCGGCGCATTCAGGTCACGCATGACCTCATCCTTGCATGCGCCGGGCCCGGAACCCGATCCGTGCCTGTGGACAACCGGTCAGCCCACGCTCGCTTTGCGCAGTACCGGCGCTCCGGCGGCGCCTGCGACGCCGACCAAGACCAGGCCGACGACGACCTGCCCGACCAGGAGGACAACACCCGAACTGCCCTCGGTGAGCACCTGGCCACCGCTCAGCGCCAACCCGCACAGCGCACCGAAGCCGACCACCGGAAGTCCGACTCCGACCACCGGTACGACGGCCGCCAGTCGGGCGGATCGCTCGATCACCTTCAGCGGTACGCCGGAACGTCGCAGCGCCTTCGCCGGGCCGGCCTGGTCGAGAGCCGTCCCCACCGCGCCGGCCGCCGTCGACGCGGCACCCGTGACGAAGACGAGTCCGAGCAGCAGGGCCACGCCGAGACGCAGGTCCTTGTACATGGCCGCGTCCTGCTCGTCCTTCTCGGCGGCGGTCAACGGGACCTTGCCCGGCACAACGTCGTACAGGACCGTGCGGACCTTCTCGCGGTCAGTGGTCGAGACGGAGATGTTCACGATCTGGTCGGAGGTCGTCACCTTGCTCTTCAGACCGGCCTGGGCGAGCCGCTTCTTCGCGGCCTCGGCGACGACGACCGCCTGACCCTGCTTGGTGTAGAGCTCGAAGGCGGCATCGGTGCCGTCCTGGGTCGCGCCGTAGGGCATGAACAGGGCGAGGAAGCCGGTCACGAACCCGCTCAGGACCAGCGCGGCGACCGGGCGGAATGCACCCTTCGGGTCATCGGCGAGCCTCCGACCGGCCAGCAGGGCGATCGGGCCCTTCGCAGTACGGGCCATCACCTTCCCGATCACCTGTACGGCGAACGGGCCGACCACGCGGACCGCGAGCGCGGCCATGCCGATTCCGATCAGCAGCGGGATGACCGCGCCGCCCATCCCGAGAATCGCGAGCATGACCGGGCCGATCACCAGCAGGCCGAGACGTAGCGCGCTGGTCGCCTTCCGGGTCTGGCCGCGGACGACACCGAGCGGCGTGATGCTGACCCGGCCGAGCCCGATCAGTGCGCTCAGCACCGACAGCACCGGTACTGCGCCCAGGACGATCGCCGCGACCCACCAACTCGGGGTGAGGTCGGAGACGTACCAGCGGCCGCCGCCGAGCGGGATGCGGGCGATGAGCGGGGTGAGCACGATGTAGCCGATCAATCCGGCGATCGCGCCGAGGAACCCGAGCACTGCTTGCTCGACGGCACTCAGCCAGAGCACTTGGCTCCGCGTCGCGCCGGCGAGCCTCAGCGCGGCCAGCCGATGCTCACGACGCTTGGCCGCGACACCCGCGGCCTGACCGACCAGGCTCAGCAACGGGAAGAGCACCAGGGTGATGCCGAAAGCAACAAAGACGAGCAGGATCGCCATTCGCTCGTCCAGGGCGGTGCCGCGCCAGGAGTCCAGGTACTTCGGATCGTCGGCCGGGCCGACCCCCGGTGAGTTCTTCTCGACGCCGTGGACGATGACCCATTCGTCGGCCGAGGACAGTCCTGCCGCACTGATCACGCCGGTGGGCTGGTCGAGGCCGAAGCGCTTGGCGAGGTCCCCGGACCAGTGCTTGGCGACCTCGGGCGAGACGAACACCTCGCCCGGTTGAGGAGTCTTGGGGAAGCCCGGCGGAGGCGGCAGCTCGGCGTTCTTCTCCGGATTGTTGATCGCGAGGTCGTAGCGGTAGAACGGAACGCCACCGACCATGTCGTCGATCTGGTTGACGGCGCCGACCGCCGTCTTGACGTCACCGTCGTTGGTGCCGCGCCAGCCGATCCGGTCGGAGCGATGGGTCAGGCCGAGCGACCCGGCGATCAGGAAGGTCACCAGCAGGGCGACGATCGCGGTGGCGCCGAGGGCCGCCAGGTTGGCCGCGCGTCCGCCCGGTCCGGGCCGGCGAACGAAGCGCAGGCCGAGGTCGGTCATCGGATTCATCGCTCGCTCACCCGGCCGTCGACGATCCGTACGACGCGGTGGCAGCGGGCGGCGACCGCGTCGTCATGGGTGACGACCACGACGGCCGCGCCGCGATGAGTGGCTGCTCCGACCAGCAGGTCAATGACGTGGGCACCGGTGGCGGCGTCGAGCGCACCGGTCGGTTCGTCGGCGAAGACGGCCTGCGGCTCGCCGACCAGGGCTCGGGCGATCGCGACGCGTTGTGCCTGGCCGCCGGAGAGCTCGCCGGGGCGACGGCCGACCTCGTTGGCCAGCCCGACCTGGGCGAGCATGGCGCGAGCGCGACCGATGGCATCGCGACGGGAGACGCCGTCGACCATCAGCGGGAGCGCCACGTTCTCGTCGGCCGGCAGCTCGGCGAGCAGCTGGTTGTCCTGGAAGACGAAGCCCAGCCGGCGCCGGCGCAGTACGGTGCGGGCGGCGTCGTTCAGTTGGTCGACCCGCTCGCCGCCTAGCCACACCTCACCCTGGTCGGGGCTGAGGATGCCGGCCAGGACGTGCAGCAGCGTGGTCTTGCCGTTGCCGGACGGGCCCATGACCGCCAGCGCCTCCCCCGCGCGGACGGACACGTCGACACCGGCGAGGCCGACGACCTCGCCGTAGTACTTGACGAGGCCGCGACCGGCCAGCACAGCCGGCTGCTGGGGATTGGCTTGGAGGGAGTTGCCTTGCTGGGTCGGCACTGGCTGGGGCGGGACTGGCTGGTACTGGGTTTGGGGACCTGAGTGGCTCATACCCGGTAGCTTTCCGGGATCACGTGGCTGGATCGTCGGCCCGGGGACCGGTCTGTGGCGCGTCTTTCGACAGCCTGGGACGGACCGGCGTACTACTCCGGTCGTACGTCGGAAGCGACCGTCGACGGGTAGGCATCGCGGTAGCTGAGCATCTTGCCGGCGGGCGTCTCGACAGTCTCGGCCGCGAGGACCGCGCGGACAACGGCGCGGGAGAGCGTGCGAGCCCCGGCCGCGAAGATCGTCTCCAACTGCAGGAGGGCAGCCGGATCGGTGACGCTCAGGCGAGCTGCCTGGCCGGTCGAGAGCGCGAAGATGCTGTCACCGTCGACCAGGGTGTGGATCGGGTCGATCGCGCGGGCCAGCCCGTCGTGGGCCACCATCGCCATCCGTTTGGTGGTGGCCTTGTCCAGCGACGCGTCGGTGGCGACGACCGCGATGACCGTGTTCATGCCGGGGATGCGGCCAGGCAGGTCAGGCGCTGGTTCGGTCGGGGTGCGGAGACCGGCGAACTCGTCGCCCAGCCCGTATCGCGCGCCGTACAGCCGGCCCTGGGCGTCGACGGCCGAGCCGGCTGCGTTCACGATCACCAGCGCGCCGACCGTCGTACCGTCCGCGAGCCGGACGCTCGCCGAGCCGACCCCGCCCTTGAGCCCACCCACCCGCGCGCCCGCGCCCGCACCATAGTTGCCCTCGGCAACTGGTCCGTCCGTGGCGGCCGCGAACGCCTGCCGGCCCCAGTCGCGATCCGGCCGGGCCTGGAAGCCGCCGCCGCGACCGAGGTCGAAGATCACCGCGGTGGGGACGATCGGTACGACGTCATGGTCGCCGGGGCCGACCCGGATGCCCTGGCCGAGCTTCTCGAGGGCGGCCATCACACCGGAGGCCGCATCGAGACCGAACGCGCTGCCGCCGGTGAGCACGATCGCGTTCGCGCCGGGATTGGAGTTGACCGGGTCGAGCAGATCGGTCTCACGAGTTCCCGGAGCACCACCCCGTACGTCGACACCGGCCACGGCACTCGCGGGCACGTGCACAACCGTCGTACCGGTGAGGTACGGCGCGTCGGTCCGCTCGTACTGGCCGACCAGGATCCCTGGGACGTCGGTGATCGCGTTGTTCGGCCCCGGTTGCTCTGCAGTCATGGAGAAGTGTTTAGCAAAGAAATCCAGTTGCCGCCGACATTACGTTGGTAGGCATGAACGCGGACCTTCTCTGTGGATCACTGGCCGAGCCATCCCGGCTGCGCACGTACTCCGCCGTCGTTCTCGGCGCCCGCACCCCCGGCGAGATCGCCGACGCCACCGGACTCCACGCCGGGGTGGTCGGCAAGGCGGCGCAGCGGCTGATCAGGGCCGGCCTGCTGACGGCCTCCGCCGAAGGGCTGACCGCGGTCGAAGACGTGTTCAAGGACGCAGTGCGTTCCGGCCGGCCGGAACGCGAGCCACTCGACCCGGACCCGTCCCGCGACGCCGTACTCCGCGCCTTCATCCGCGACGGCCGGCTGACCGGCTTCCCGACCTTCCCGGCGAAAACCCGCATCGTGCTCGAGTACCTGGTCAACTCCTTCGAGCCCGGTCGCGACTACCCGGAGGCAGAGGTGAACGCCATCCTCAACACCTGGCACGAAGACCACGCCGCCCTCCGCCGCGACCTGGTCGACTTCCAGCTCCTGACCCGCACCGACGGCATCTACACCCGCACTTAGACGTCGCGTGTTCGGAGCAGGAGTCCGCCGGCGGCGAGTGCGGCGGCGGACCACCCGGCGGTGACTCCGAGCGTGGCGCTCGTCGGTGCGAGCTGTTGGAGCAGTTGTTGCCACTGCGGGTTGGCGATTGTCTGCCCGAGGATCGGCGGCAGGTAGAGCAGTCCGAGGATGGCTCCGATGCTGGTCGCGGAGTCCCGCACGATCACTGCGATGCCCAGGCTGAGCAAAGCGATCAGGATCAGGTAGAGGACCGGCCCGGCGGTCGCGTGTCCCACGGTCAGCTCCGCCTGGCCGGGCATGATCAGCCGGCCGGCCAGCAGAGAGCCAAGGACGGCGATGGTGCCGGCCAAGGCCACGACGGCGGTGAGAGTCCCGGCCTTGGCCGCGAAGACCGTGAGCCGACGCGGGACCGCCATCAGGCTGGTGCGGATCATGCCCGTGCCGTACTCACCGCTGATGACCAGCACAGCCAAGATGACGACCAATGCCTGACCAAGCTCGACACCAAGGCGGCTGACCTTGGTCAGGTCGCCACCGCAACCGGCGGACTCGCAGGCCATCAGTGAGGCCGCGCCTGCGGCCATCGCCACTGTCGTCGCGATCATGCCGAGCAGTAGCCACAGCGGACTGGCCACGGTCCGCAGCTTGGTCCATTCCGCGTGCAGTGCGCGCCTCATGCGTCTCGCCTTTGGAGCAGGACGGTTGCAACCGCCAGGGCTGCTATTGCGTAGCCGGCCAGCACGGCGAGTCCAGCCAACGGCGCCAGTGGGTAGTAGTCGTTGTAGGGCGTGTAGGGGTTTGCGACCTGTGGGTACTGCACGAGCGTTTGCTGTACGGCGAAGGCAGCAGCCGGCGTGACCCGGGTCAGCCAGTTCGCGGCGCCGGCGGGCATGAACGGGTTGGCGACCAACAGGTACGGCAGCACGATGGCCGCGATGACGGTGGTGACGGCGCCTGCGCTGGTTCGGAAGATGGCGCCGACGGAGAGGGCGAGGATCGAGGCTGCGGCGAGCAGGGCCGCAGTACCGAGGGCTACTCGTAGTTCGGTCGAGGTGTGCACAGGGAAGATATAGACGCCGTTCGCGCGGGCCAGCCGCGCGCCAAGTGGGATTGCGACGAGCGCTCCCGCCAGCCCGGCGACGAAGGTGATGGCACTCAACACGATCGCCTTGGCCAGCAGGACCCGCGGCCGTCGTGGGCCGGCGGTCAGGGTGACGTGGATCAGCTTGTTCCGGTACTCCGTGGTGATGAACAGCGCAGCCACGACGACGACCGCGATCAGCGCGGCGAAGGTCCCGGTGAGGAGGTTGGCGAGCGTCCCGGCGGTCGGCAGGGAATAGCGGGCGGCGGGCGCAATGTCGCCGGCGCCGGTGATCGTGAAGGTGCCGCCGGATTCGGTGAACGATCCCGCCGTGGGAGGTGGGTATCCGGCGAAGGTGGGCGATCCGGCTCCTACCTGATCGCCGGTCCAGTGGCGGTCTGTTCCCTGGAGGTCGGTGAAGGTGGCCGTTGACACGCTGGCCGTCGTACCGCGGCCTTCGACGGCCTGGGGAGATGCGACGAACAGCCCGGCTAGTGGGGTTGGGCCGAGGTCCACGTGCACGGTGCCGACCTTGGTCCAGTTGATTCCGTCGGCGGAGGCGTAGCCGGTGATCGCGTCACCTGAGCGCTCGAGTTGCAGCCACTTCGCCGCGGTCGGGCCAGGTCGATCTGCGAGGTAGTTGGTCTGCATCCGTACGCCGTGGCTGCCGGTCACCATGATCGCGGCGTACGGCGATCCCTCGCGCAGGCTCTGCTTGACGATCAGCCCGGCCTTCGCCCAGGGCACGACGGTGGGTCCCTGCGGAACACTGCTCTTGAGTGCCGCTACCGCGACAGTGATGCTGCCGTCACTGGTCAGTGGCTGGTGGACGAAGTAGAAGCTGTCGGTCACTGGTTGGCCCCCCGGTCCAATCGGCACGGCCGGGGCGCCTCGCTGGTCGCTACTGATTCCGGCGAGCAGCGCGACGAGCACCACCATCAGCGCCGCGGCCGCCATACCGACCAGCCAGCCCCGGACGGTGCGGAACTTGGTCCACTCCGCATGCAGCAACTCGAGAAACCCAGCTCGGCCGTTGCCTTGGGACCTGTACGGCGTCACGCTGCGGGTCACCGCGCTTCCTCCTTGCGCGCCGTGGCGCGGAACTCGACCGCGTCGCGGGTCAGCTCCAGGTAGGCGGCCTCCAGGGTGGCTCGATGCGCCGACACCTCGAAGAACGGGATCGCGCTCTCGGTGAGCAACTGCACCATGCGTTCGGCCGGGAGGCCGGAAACAGTCAGGGAATCCGGGCCTGCGGCAACGACCTTGGCGCCGGCCCGCGTGAGCACCCTGATCGCCTCCGGGCAGGCCGTGGTTCGCAGGGACACCCGGTCGCGGGACGCCGCCGCCAGCAGGTCGGCCACGCCGGTGTCGGCGATGGCCTTGCCGCGTCCGGCCACGATCAGGTGATCGGCGGTGTCCTGCACCTCGCTCATCAGGTGGCTGGACACCAGGACGGCTCGCCCCTCGGCGGCCAGCGACCGCAGGAAGCCACGCAGCCAGATGATGCCGTCGGGGTCCATGCCGTTGAACGGCTCGTCGAGCATGATGATCGGCGGGTCGCCAAGGAGGGCCGCGGCGATCCCGAGTCGCTGCCGCATGCCGAGCGAATAGCCGCCGGCCTTGCGCCTGGCGGCCGAAGTCAGGCCGGCCTGTTCGATCACCTGGTCCACGCGGCGCGCAGGCAAGCCCTGCGAATGCGCCAACCAGAGCAGGTGGTTGCGAGCGGTCCGACTGGGATGCAGTGCGGCTGCGTCGAGTAGTGAGCCGACGTGACTCAGCGGACGCCGCAGGCGGTGGTACGGCTTGCCGTCGATTAGGGCAGTGCCGTCGTCGACCGCATCCAGACCGAGGATTACCCGCATCGTGGTGGACTTCCCGGCGCCGTTCGGCCCGAGGAATCCGGTCACCAGGCCCGGGCGAACAGTGAAGGTCATGCCGTCGAGGGCTTGGGTCGTCCCGTAGCGCTTGCGCAACCCGGCGACGACGATTGCTGTGCCGCTCATCTGGGCAGGTAGTTGGTCGAAGGTCTCATCTGGCTAGTTCTAGACAGCGGCCGGTCGCAGCTCCGTCGCGGTGACTGCGACCTGGTTGCAACCGGGCGCCTGGCATCGTGGCGTAGGTGAGACGTCGAACGGGTGGACCGCGATGAGAGTTCTGGTGGTCGAGGACTTCGAAGTACTGGCTCGGTCGATCGCGACCGGGCTGAGGCGTGAGGGCATGGCCGTCGACGTCGTACTGGATGGCGACGCTGCCGTTGATCGGCTGGCTTCCACCCGGTACGACGTGGTGGTTCTCGATCGCGATCTGCCTGGCGTCAGCGGCGACGACATCTGCCGGGAGCTTGCGCACGGACGCGCCGAGACCCGGGTGTTGATGCTGACCGCGGCCGGCACGATCGAGGACCGGGTCGACGGGCTGAGTCTCGGCGCCGACGACTATCTGGCCAAGCCGTTCGCCTTCGCCGAACTGGTCGCCCGGGTCCGCGCCTTGGCGCGCCGCGCCGCCCCGCCGCTTCCACCGACCCTCACCTGCGGCGACATCGTCCTGGATCCGGCTCGCCGGACCGCCTTCCGCGCCGGCCGGCGGCTCGAGCTGAGTCCCAAGGAGTTCGCACTGCTCGAATGCCTGCTCGCTGCGCCAGGGCTGGTCCTGTCCGCCGAGGAACTGCTCGAACGAGCCTGGGACGAAGCCGCCGATCCTTTCAGCTCCGCGGTGAAACACACCATGCACCGGCTCCGGGCCAAACTCGGCGCCCCACCCGTCATCGAAACCATCCGCGAAGGCGGCTACCGAATCGGACCGGCATGACCGACCCGACCGGCCGATCCCGGCAGCCCCTCGCCGTCACCAGCCAGGAGCCAGGTGCTACGCAGCGGCCGCGGCGCTCTCTGCAGGCCCGGCTCACGCTTTTCTATGCCACCGGCATCTATCTCGCCGGGCTCGGGATTCTTGCCCTCGTGACCATCCCGCTCACCGGCCTGCAGAAGACCACGGCCGCCGGCAGCGCCACTCCAGGCGTGGTCACCGGAGCCGGGCGAGGGATCGACCCGCAGCAGCTCGTGATCGGCGCCGCCTTCGCCCTGGTTCTGCTCATCCCGATCGCCTGGGCAGCGGGCTGGTACGTCGCCGGCCGCTTCCTCAGGCCGCTGCGAGCCGTCACCGCTACCGCCAAAGCGATCTCGGCCGGCAATCTCGATCAGCGGCTCGACCTCGGCGAACCCACCGATGAGCTGACCGAACTCGGCTCCATCCTCGACGATCTGTTCGCCCGCCTCGAAGCCTCTTTCACCGCGCAACGGCACTTCGTCGCCAACGCCTCGCACGAGCTCCGCACGCCACTCGCCGGACTGCGGACCCTGCTGGAAGTCACCCTCGCCGATCCGGACGCCGATGCGGCCACCCTGCGCTCGGTCTGCCAAGAAGCACTCGCACTGGGCGAGCACCAGGAGCGTCTTGTGCAGGCATTGCTCACCCTCGCCACCAGCGAACGGGGCGTCACGAACTGGGACGCTGTCGACCTCACCGCCATCGTTGGCGAGGTAGTTGACTCGCACCGCGACCAGGCGCGACGGAAAGGCATCGACCTCACCGAGCACCTCGCGCCCGCGGTGACGGCCGGCGACCCGCGACTGATCGGAAGCCTCGTCACCAACCTGATCGACAACGCCATCCGCCACAACAACTCAGGCGATCGCGTAGAGATCACCACGCAGACCGTCGGTCCCCAGGTCGTCCTCGCGGTCGTCAACAGCGGGCCGGTCATCCCCGATGACCACCTCCAGCGACTCTTCCAGCCCTTCCAACGCCTGGCGCCCGACCGCAGCGGCCGCCGCGACAGCTACGGTCTCGGACTCGCCATCGTCAAGGCCGTTGCCGAAGCGCACCGCGCCACTCTCACCACCACCGCCCGTGCCGAAGGTGGCTTGGCCATCACGGTGCGATTCATGCGCCCCGACCTGGCCCCACCTAGGTCCGGCTGATGCCGGCGGCTGTCTTCAGTTGTGCGAGGTCAGGGAGGCCTGAGATCAAGCCGTGGATCTGGCGGGTGGCGTAATCGCGGTGGGCCTCGGAGTGGGTGGGGTCCATCGCGAGGCTGGCCTGGCCGTGGAGGAAGTTGAGGGTGATCGCGAGGCCGGTGGCGAACGAGGCCGGGCCGGTGATCTCGGCTGGTCCGCCCGCCGCGTGATAGGCGGTCACGATGCGCCGGAGGTTGGCTGGGTTGTGCAGGTGCCACATCAGCAGCGCACCGAGTTCGCGCTCGGGTGAGAGTGGACCAACGTTGTCCCAGTCAACCAACCAGTTGCCCCCAGCAACGTTGCGCGCGGGCCGCAGTACATTGGTGTTCTTGAGGTCGCGGTGGCACCAGACCTGGTCGCCGACCGGTTCCGCGTTGACGAGCGCGGTCAGCTCGGCCAGCTGTGGTTGGGCCTGTTGAAGGTCGTCGGCCCAGTCGACGCCGGCCTGCTGCGCCTTGTCTGCCAGCTCGTCCCAGTCGACGTCGACCCAGTGGTAGAACGGCACCGGCTCGAGCTCGCCACGGGACCAGTCGAGGGTGTGAATGACCGCCATCTGCTGAGCGAGCCACGTGGTGATCTCGACGTCCGAGTGGTCCGGCACCTCACCGTCAGCCCACTCGTACATCCGCCACCACACACCTTCATGCAGTACGACGTACTCGCCGCTGACATTCGTCAACGGCTCAGGACTCCGCACCCCGGCCACCGCACATGCGGTCCGGAACGCGACTTCCCGCCGTACCGACGCGACGTCACCTTCGAACCAGAACAACTCCTTGGCAGCAAAGACCCCCGACGCGGTCTCCAACCGCCAGACAGCCCCCATCGCTCCCCGCATGGCCTCCCGCATCCCACACGGTTCCCCCACCCGGAACAACTCCGCCAGCCCCGTCGCGTCCGCCCTCAGCATCAGCTCAGCCTAGACGGCCGAAGCATCTCCGCGCGCTGCAAATACGCCCGGCCGAAACCAGCCCTCCGAGGTCAGGTGAGGCGACGGGCCGGCGTGTCTTGGCGGGGCTTTTCGTTGGGAGCGATGCGGATGCTGGTGTCCAGGACGGTGGCGCCCTGGGCTGCGACCAGGACGGAGCGGAGGTCGCAGCGGACTACCTCCTCCAGTTCCAGGGTCAGGCGGGACACTCGATGGAGCAGGTCCTCGATGGCGGGGATGTCGACCGGGTCGGAGCCGCGATAGCCGTACAGGAGTGGAGCCGCTCGGACTTCCCGGACCATCTCGGCCGCGTCGACCGTGGTGAGCGGGGGCATGCGGTAGGCGCGGTCGCCGAGCAGGTCGGTGGCTACGCCTGAGAGGCCGAAGGAGACAACCGGGCCGAAGGCAACGTCCTCCAGGGCCGAGATGACCACCGGTACGCCGGGCGGTGCCATCTTCTGGACGACGAACTGGGCCCGGCCCGGATCCGACGCGACGCCGAAGGTCCGGGTCATCTCCGCCCATGCCTCGCGCATGTCGTCCTCGTCGTGGATGTGGCGCCAGATGTCGGCGAGGTCCGGCCGCATCCGCCACTGCTCGGCGGTCGCCTTCAGGATCACCTCGAAGCCGAGCTCCTCGGCGCGCGCGACCGCCTCGTCCGCCGACAGCACCGGGAACGCGGGCAGCACGGTGATGTCGTAGAAGCTCAGCAACCGCTGCCGGTCGGCGTCGTCGAGGTCGGCGCCGTTCGGGTGGCGCTGCAGGAACTCCGCGACGAAGTCCTCGGCGCCGGTGGTGTCGACCCCGGGCAGGTCGGGGATGCTGCTGTCCGCGCGACGCCGCCACTCGGCGTACATGGTGGCCTTGGCGAGCGCGCCGACGGCGTACTGCGGGGAGGAGAACGACGGGATCGAGCCGCGGGCCGCGCCGCCGTGCTCGTCGGGGACGCGGAGCTGCTCGGGGACGCTGCGCGAGGCGAGGAAGGTGGAGACGACCGGCTTGTCGGACTCGGCGGCCGCGGCCGCGAGCACCTGGGCGACCTCGGCGCCGTTGGACTGGACCGGCGGCGTGAAGATCACCACGACCGAGTCCACCCGGTCGTCGGCGAACACCTCGCCCAGCGCGGCACCGAAGTCGGCCGCGGTCGCCTCGGCGTTCAGCGTGCGCGGCTCCCCCGCCACGTCGAGCCCGCAACCGGCCATCGTGTCGAGGGCCAGCAGGGTCAGCGCGTCGGAGTTGCTCACGATCGCGACCCGCCGGCCCTTCGGCAACGGCTGGTGCGCGACCAGCTGCGCGACGTCGAACAACTCACCGGGAGTGTCGACGCCGATCAGCCCGCTCTGCCGGAACAGCGAGTCAATGGTTGCTGAAGGCAACGTACTGCGACGGACCGTGTGGCCGAGCGGGACACCTTGGGTGGCGCGACCGGACTTCAGCGCGATCACCGGCTTGCGACCGGCCAGCCGGCGCGCGACCCGGCTGAACTTGCGCGGATTGCCGAGCGACTCCAGGTAGAGCAGGACGACCTCGGTGGCCTCGTCGGAGTACCAGTACTGCATCAGGTCGTTGCCGGAGACATCGGCCCGGTTGCCGGCCGAGACGAAGCTCGACAGGCCGAGCCCGCGCCCGACCATGTCGGCCAGGATCGACACACCGAGCGCGCCGGACTGGCAGAAGAAGGCGACCCGCCCCCGGCTGGGCATCAGCGGCGAGAGCGTCGCGTTGAGGCTGACCCCGGACGCGGTGTTGATCACGCCCAGCGCGTTCGGGCCGATCACGCGCATCCCGTACGACCGGGCCAGCCCGACCAGGTACCGCTGGCGTTTGCGTCCCTCGTCACCGATCTCGGCGAAGCCGCTCGACACCACCACCAGGCCACGCACGCCCTTGGCCGCGCAGTCCAGGATGACGTCCGCAACCATCTCGGCCCGCACGGCAACGACGGCCAGATCGACCGGCCCGTCGACGTCCCGGATCGTCGGGTACGCCGGTACGCCGGCGATCTCGTCGGCCTGGGTGTCGGTGTTGACGGCGTACAGCCGGCCCGGGAAGCCACCGTCGCGCAGGTTACGCAGCAACGCGTTGCCGATCGTGCCTTCACGCCGGCTGGCGCCGATCACCGCCACTCCCGCCGGAGTGAGCAGCCGCGCGATCGACAGCGCCTCCGAGCGTTGCTCGCGCGCCTGCATCACCCCGAACGAGGTGTCGGTCGGCGCGATGTCGAACTCGACCATGATCACGCCGTCCTCGAACTCCCGGGCGACCTTGTAGCCGGCCTCGGTGAACACGGTGATCATCTTGCGGTTGTCCGGCAGCACCTCGGCGACGAACCGGGCGATACCGTGCTCGCGGGCCGCCTGGGCCAGGTGCTCCAGCAACAGTTGTCCCAGGCCCCGGCCCTGGTGGGCGTCCTCGATCAGGAAGGCCACCTCGGCCGTCCGCCGGCCGGTCCGCTCGTACCGGCCGACGCCGATCATCGCGTCCCCGACCGTGACGATCAGCGCGAGCCGGTCGACATAGTCCACCTGGGTGAAACGCGCCACATCGCGGTCGGACAGCCGCGGGTACGGCGCGAAGAACCGGTAGTACTTCGACTGCTCCGAGACCCGTGCGTAGAAGGCCACCAGCAGGTCCGCGTCACCCGGCGTGATCGGCCGCAGATGCGCTGTCGCCCCGTCCCGCAGGACGACGTCCGCCTCGTACTCCGCCGGATAGCCTTCCGGGTGGTCCGGGACATACTGGGCCGGCCGCTGAGGTTGCTCCGGCGCTGTCACGCGGCCAGCGTACTCACTCACCGGACTTCGGAGGGCGGCAATTCCATGTGGTGGCTGAGTGCGCTCGGCGGTCTCGCCGCGCTCGCACCCGGTGTGCTCGGTCCGTCGCAGGCGCTGGCCGTGCTCGAGCGGATCGCTCCGGTCCTGGTCTTCCTGGTCGCGGTGACCGTGATCGCCGGCCTGGCCGACGCCGCGAAGGTCTTCGAGGTCGCCGCCCGGGAGGCGGCGCATCTCGGGCGTGGCCGCACCTGGCGGCTGTGGCTCCTGGTAGTCGCACTGGCCACGGGTCTGACCATCGTGCTGTCCCTGGACACCTGCGCAGTACTGCTCACGCCGGTCGTGCTCGCGATGGCGCGCCAGCTCGACATCCCGCCGAAGCTGTTCGCCTTCACCACGGTGTGGCTGGCCGGCACCGCGTCGCTGCTGCTGCCAGTGTCCAATCTCACCAACCTGCTCGCGCTGCACCAGTTCGACCGGCTCGGTCTCGGGCTGCGCGACTATCTCGGTCTCAGCTGGCGACCGGCCGTCGCCGCGATCGTGATCACCGTGGCTGTCCTGGCCGTTCTCTTCCGTCGCGACCTGCGCCGGACGTACGTCGTACCGGCGACTCCTGAGCTCGACGACAAGGTGCTCTTCTGGGGCTCGGCGGCCGTCTGTCTCGCGCTCGGGCCTGCCTTCGTCACCGGCATCGACGTGGCTTGGCCGGCGAGTGCGGGCGCCCTGGTGCTCATCGTCCTCTTCGCCGTACGCCGACGCCGCGAGCTGACCTGGTCGCTGCTCCCCTGGCGGCTGGTTGTCACGGTCGTCGGACTGTTCCTCGTCGTCGGCGCCTTCACGGCTCACGGCCTGGAAGGCGTCCTGAGCCAGGTCGCCGGCACCAGCCCAGAAGGTCTCGCGGCACAACTGCGCCTGACCAGTACGGCGGCGCTGGGCGCGAACGCCGTCGACAACCTCCCCGCCTACCTCGCGATGGAACCCGTGGCCGCGGCAGACGCCACCCGGATGATGCTGCTCCTGATCGGCGTGAACTGCGGCTGCCTGCTCACCCTCTGGGGCTCCCTCGCCACCCTCCTGTGGCGAGACCGCTGCCGAGCCGCCGGCATCCACATCTCCTGGTGGTCCTTCCTCTGGCGCGGCCTCATCCTCACCCCACTCGTCCTGACCGGCGCGGTCCTGGCCGTCAACCTCGGCTGACAACCAGCCGCCCGGAGGGGTGGGTCGACAGGGGTGGTGGGGCTGGGGAAGAGTTCGGGGCATGAGCGAGGAACAGAGCACCTCGGAGAACACCCGGTCGTTTCGTGAGGCGCGGGACTTCCTGGTTGCCCATCGCGAGGACTACGAGACCGCCTACCGCGACTTCGCCTGGCCGGTCTTCGATCGGTTCAACTGGGCCAGGGACTGGTTCGACGCGCTGGCCGTCGAGCAGGCGGAGGTGGCCGCGCTGACCATCGTCGAGGAGGACGGTGAGGTCAACTCGCTGACCTATGCGGAGATGGCCGAGCGCTCCCGCCAGGTGGCCGGGTGGCTCACCGAGGCTGGTCTCCAGCCCGGCGACCGGGTGCTGATCGTGCTCGGCAACACCGTCCCGCTCTGGGAGGTGATGCTCGCCTGCATCCGGGCCGGCGCGGTGATGATCCCCGCCACCACCCTGTTGACCGATGCCGACCTGGCGGACCGCATCGTGCGCGGCGGAGTACGGGCTGTCGTCACCAGCAGCGGTGATGCTGCTCGGTATGAAGGGATCGCCGATCACTGCCTCCGGGTCAGCATCGGTGGAGCTGTGGACAACTGGCTCGACTACGACAAGTCCCGCGAGTACGACGGGCCGGTGCCGGAGGTCGACACGTCGGCCGCCGACTCCCTGCTGCTCTACTTCACCTCCGGTACGACGAGTCAGCCGAAGCTCGTCGAGCACACACAGGTCAGCTACCCGGTCGGCCACCTCTCGACGATGTACTGGATCGGCCTGCAGCCCGGCGACGTGCACCTCAACGTCTCCTCGCCCGGCTGGGCCAAACACTCCTGGAGCAACGTCTTCGCGCCCTGGAACGCCGGCGCGACCGTCTTCCTCCACAACTACCAGCGGTTCGACGCCGAGAAGATGCTGCAGGTCCTGCAGACCTACGGGGTGACGACGTTCTGCGCGCCGCCGACGGTCTGGCGGATGCTGATCCAGGCCGACCTGTCCGCGGTCACGGTGGCGATCCGCGAGTGCATCTCGGCCGGCGAACCGCTCAACCCCGAGGTGATCGAGCAGGTCCGCAATGCCTGGGGTGTCACCATCCGCGACGGCTACGGCCAGACCGAGACGACCGCGCAGATCGGCAACCCGCCCGGCCAGCCGGTGAAGCCGGGCTCGATGGGCCGGCCGCTGCCGGGGTACTCGATCGCACTGGTCGATCCCGGCACGGACGAGGTCGGCGACGACGGCGAGATCTGCATCGAGCTCGCTCCCCCGCCGGTTCCGCTGATGCGCGGTTACCGCGATGCCAAGGAGCTCACGGACGAGGCGATGCGTGGCGGTTACTACCACACCGGCGACGTCGCCAGCCGCGACGAGGAGGGCTACATCACCTATGTCGGCCGCTCCGACGACGTGTTCAAGGCCAGCGACTACCGGATCTCGCCGTTCGAGCTCGAGTCGGTCCTGATCGAGCACCCGGCCGTCGCCGAGGCGGCCGTGGTGCCGTCGCCCGATCCGGTCCGGCTCGCCGTACCGAAGGCGTACGTCGTACTGGCGGCCGGGCGGGAGCCGTCGCGGGAGCTGGCGGCGGAGATCCTGCAGTTCTGCCGCGAGCATCTCGCGCCGTACAAACGGATCCGGCGGATCGAGTTCGCCGAGTTGCCGAAGACCATCTCGGGCAAGATCCGGCGGGTCGAGCTGCGCTCGGACGAGGCCGCCAAGGTCGACTCCGGTGAGCGCGGCGAGTACTCCTTCGACGAGGCCGACTTCAGTCCCGAATAGCCGGAATCGGGGGCGCGGCGTGCTGGAATGGGCGGATGTCGCTCGACACCGGTCTTGGGTTCGCCGCGCTGATCGTCCTGCCGCTGCTGATCGCGATCGGGGTGGCCGGCTCCCGGTACGCCGGTCTGCGGCACGACAAGGGGATCGTCACCGCGGCACTGCGCGCGGTCGTGCAGCTGGCCGCGGTCGGGCTGGTGGTCGGGTTCGCGCTGCAGCACACGCTCGGGGCGATCGCGTTCGTCCTGCTGATGTTCGGCGTCGCGACCTTCACCAGCACCAGGCGGTTGCACCAGACCGCGGTGGTCCGCCGTCAGTGGATGTACTGCGGCGCCGCGATCGGGGCCGGTGCACTGAGCGTCCTGCTGCTGCTCATCCTGCCCGGCGTGGTGCCGCGGAACCCGGCCACGATCCTGCCGATGGGCGGCATCATCGTCGGCGGCGCGATGACCGCCACCACGCTGGCCGGCCGGCGGGTGCTGAGCGAGTACGGCGGCCGGTTCGGCGAGTTCGAGGCCGGCCTGTCGATCGGCCTGCTCCCCCGCGACGCCTTCAAACTCGTCGTCGGCCCGGTCGCCGGTGACGCCCTGCTCCCAGCACTCGATCAGACCCGCACGGTGGGCCTGGTGTCCCTACCCGGCGCCTTCGTCGGCATGGTCCTAGGCGGCGCCTCCCCCGCAGCCGCCGCAGCCCTTCAGCTAGTCGTACTGGTCGGCCTGATAGCCGCCGAAACCATCGCCATCCTCACCATCACCGAACTACTGTCCCGCGCGCCACTACCCGACGGGCGTACCGTTTCCCCATGAGCTGTATTGGATGCCGCGCTCCGCGCGGCGGGTCATGGGGCTGTAACTCCTGGCCTTCCCTCGTCACTCCAGTCGCTTCGCTCCTTCCGCTCCTCAGTCCAGGCCAGGAGGCCCCATGACCGACGACAACACCATCTTCAGCAAGATCGACGCCTTGGTCGCGGAGGAGCACGAGTTGCGGGCCAAGCATGCGGCCGGGAGCGTTGCCGACGACGACGAGCGCGCCCGCCTGCGCGCACTCGAGGTCGAGCTGGACCAGTGCTGGGACCTGCTCCGCCAGCGCCGCGCCAAGCGCGAGTTCGGCGAGGACCCGGACGCCGCCGAGCCCCGCTCCGCCGACACGGTCGAGGGCTACCTCAACTAGAAGCCGCGGAGTTTGTCCGGGGTGACGCGGATCAGGACCGAGTAGTCGGCGTGGAACTGCTCCGTCGTCATCCCCAGACCGGCGATGGGGTCGCCGTACTTCGCGTTGTACGCCGCCAGCGCCTCGCCGCTGATCGGGTTCGGGTCGATCACCGCGGTGCCGGAGATCACGCCGACGTCTCCCCCCGTGTGGGTGGCGTTGAAGTTCAGGGAGACCTGCGGACGGGCGGCGATGTTGCGCAGCTTGGCCTTGTCCGGCTGGCTGCTGATCAGGATCTCGCCGTCGTGCCAGAGGAACCACACGGGCGTCGGTACCGGCGTACCGGACTTGGCGACCGTGGTCAGCCAGAGCACCAGTTCGTCGTCCAGTTGCCGCGCGATCCGCTTGCCGAAGGCCGTGGAGGTGTCGAGGTCGATCATCAGAGCCTCTCGTGGTGGTGGTCAGCTACGTCAAGCAGCAACCGACCCCACCACTCGGTGATTCCCTATCCGCGCAAATACGTGAGCACGGCCGAGACGCGGCGGTCGCGGCCGTCGTCGAGCTGGAGCTTGGCAAAGATGTTGCCGACGTGCTTGCGGACCGCCGCCTCGCTGACCACCAACTGCTCCGCGATCGACGAGTTCACCCGGCCCTCGGCCATCAGCGCCAGTACTTCGAGTTCGCGCGGAGTCAGAGCCGCCAGCGGCCCGTCGTCGCGGCGGCGAGCCAGCAGCTGGCGAACCACCTCGGGGTCGACGACCGTGCCACCGTGGGCGACTCGGTCGAGCGACTCGAGGAACTCGGCCACATGGCCGACCCGGTCCTTCAGCAGGTAGCCGATCCCACCGGTCGTTGTCTCCAGCAACGATGACAGGTACGCGTCGGCGACGTACTGGGACAGCACCAGGATGCCGATCTCCGGCAGCTCGGCGCGGATGGCCGCGGCCGCGCGCAGTCCTTCGTCGCTGTGGCCCGGAGGCATCCGGACGTCGGTGATCACGACATCCGGCGGCTCCTTGCGGACGACGGCCAGCAGGGTGTCCGCGTCGCCGACGGCGTCCCTGACCTCGTGGCCGGCCCGGTCCAGAATGCTGGCCAGCCCTTCGCGCAACAGCAGTGAGTCTTCAGCCAGGACGATGCTCAGTCGTCGAGCCGGCACGGGCACTCCATCCTCAGTCGGGTCGGCCCACCGGGTGGGCTGGACAGGTCGAGTGTGCCTCCCAAGGCGTCCAGCCGGGTCACCAGCCCGGCCAAACCGGTCCCCGTCGTGCTCTCCAGCGTCGCGCCACCGACCCCGTCGTCGGTGACCGTGACGACCAGCCGGTCGCCGGACACCCAGCCCTCCACCGCGCAGTGCGTCGCCTGGGCGTGCTTGGCGACATTGCCCAGCGCCTCGCTGACGACGAAGTACGCCGCCGCCTCGATCGGCGTGGCGAACCGCTGCGGCAGCGCCATCCGCACGCTCACCGGCAGTGGGCTCCGATCGGCGACCTCCCGTACTGCGGCCTCCAGCCCATGATCGATCAGCACCCGCGGATGGATGCCGCGCACCGCTTCGCGAAGATCCGCCAGTGCGGCCTCGGCCTCACCATGCGCCTTCACCACCAGCCGCTTCCCCTCCCCCTCGGGCAGATCCAGCTCGGCCAGGCCCAGCGTCATCGTGAGCCCGACGAGCCGCTGCTGGACTCCGTCGTGCAGATGCCGCTCGATCCGCGCCCGCTCGGTCTCGAAGGCGTCGACCAGATCGAGCCGCGACCGGCGCAGTTCGGCGACGTTCCTGCGCAGCTCCTCCTCACGCGGTCCCAGCAAAGCCTTGGCGAGTTCGGCCTCCGCTCCGGCGAGCGCACCGAGGATGTACGAGGTGACGACGTACCAGGGCGGCGCGAAGGCGACCAGGAAGATCACTCCTTCGAGCGTCGTGTTCAGGATCCACGGCCCCATCCCGACTTCGTCGACCGACGCGACGAAAGGGGTGGCCAGGGTGACGCCCAGCACCGCCGCGCTCAGACCTGCGAAGACCGTACTCAACGGCCAGACGAAAACCCCGAGCAGTACTCCGTAGCCGAGTGCGCGGATCGAGGCCCGCTCCCGGCGGCGGAAAGTGAGCCGCGCCCGGCGGCTGTAGCCCGGGAGGATCGCCGCGTGCGGGCTGGGTACGCCCGCCGGGATCATCAACCGGACGCGCCACCGCTCGACGACTCCGATCGCGACTCCGATCAGCGGGAACGCCGCCATCAGCAGGATGCCGACCAGGATCGGGCTGAGCACCGCGCACAGCGCCGCGGCGCCGACGAGGAGGGTGATCGTCAGCAGGCCGACCGGAACCGAGCTGAGTAGGTAGGCATAGCTGCGCCAGGGCCACGACGACACGAGGTAGCGCCGCGACCTGAGGGCGGCCCAGGCCGTGTCAGGTCTCTCCACTCGCTCAACCCTAGGTCCGCGACCGGCCCCTAGTCGGTAGCGTGCGCGCTACCGCAGGTCTAGCCCCAGGACCAGGGTTCGGACCGGCCGTTCACGGTTGGCTGGGAACCATGACCAGTACCGCGCCGATGCGCCCCCTCGCCGGACCAGGTGAACCGCCCGCTCTCCTGCTGGACGGGATCACCAAGACCTACCGCTCCAAGGCCGGAGCGGTGGAGGCGCTGCGAGGCGTCAACTACCACTTCGTCCGTGGCTCGTTCACCGCTGTCATGGGTCCGTCCGGCTCCGGCAAGTCCACGCTGCTGCAGTGTGCGGCCGGACTCGACCAACCGACCTCCGGCCACGTGATGCTCGGCGGGACCAGCCTGCACGGACTCGGCGAGGTGGCGCTCACCAAGCTGCGCCGCGAGCAGATGGGGTTCGTCTTCCAGGCCTACAACCTGCTGCCTTCACTCACCGTCTACGACAACGTCGCGCTGCCGCTGCGACTGACCGGCCGCCGCCCGCGCCGCGGCGACGTGCTCCAGGTCCTCGACCAGGTCGGCCTCGAAGGCAAGGCCCGGCGGCGCCCGGCCGAGCTGTCCGGCGGTCAGCAGCAGCGGGTCGCGATCGCGCGGGCCCTGATCACCCGGCCGGCCGTCTTCTTCGCCGACGAGCCGACCGGCGCGCTCGACAGCAGCACCAGCCGGCAGGTCCTGAGCTTGTTGCGGGAGGCAACCGATCGGGCAGGTCAGACGGTCGTGATGGTCACCCACGACCCGGTCGCGGCGGCGTACGCCGAACGGGTGCTGTTCCTGTCCGACGGTCTGGTGGCCGGCTCCCTCGACCACGGCAACCCGGCCCAGATCGCCGCTGCCATGAGCGATCTGGAACGCTGATGCTCTTCCTCAGCCGGCAAACCGTCCGCCGCCACCTCTCCCTGTACGCCGGTTCGTTCGTCGCGCTCGCCGTCGGCGTCTTCCTGCTCGGCCTGGCCGCGACCGCGACGGCCGCCACCATCGCCTATCGCGGACCCGCGGCCGACAGCATCGTGGTCAAGCTGCCGAACGCCGATCCGCCGACCACCGCCCGGGTGCTGCTCTCGGGTGAGGACGCGTCCGGTCTGCAGGTCGTGCTCAGCATGGTCGGCGTGATCAGCGGGTTCATCACGATCTTCGTGATCGCCAGCACGTTCGCCTTCGCCGTGGCGTCCCGGCGTCGCGAGGTCGGGTTGCTCCGGCTGATCGGCGCCACTCCGCGGCAGGTCAAGCGGATGGTGCTGGGCGAGGCGCTGTTCGTGGCGATCGTGGCGTCCGTGGCGGGCGCAGTACTGGCTCAGTTGACTACTCCGCTGGTGCTGGCCAAGGCGTCGTACACGGAATTGGCGCCGGTCAAGCTCGAGCCTGCGAGTCCGTGGGTGCCGTTGGCGATTGCGGTAGGGGCAGGTCTGGTCGTCGCGATGCTGGGTGCCCGGTCGGCTGCGCGCCGCGCCGGACGGGTCGGCGCCGTGGACGCACTGCGCGAGGCCTCGCTCGAACCGCCGCAGATCGGGCCGGTACGAATCACCTTCGGAGTGCTCGTGCTGGCGGGAGCGATCGTGTTGCTGGCCCTGATCCGGCCGGGCACGGGTGAGGCGGTCATGCCGCTGGCCATGTTCACGCCGATGCTGCTGGTGGTCGCCTTGACGCTGCTCGCGCCCATCGTCGTACCGCTGATCGGGCGGCTGTGGGCCTTGCCCCTGGTGACGTGGACGCGGGTTTCCGGGCGCCTTGCCCGCAGCAACGTGATCGCCGCACCGCGCCGGAGCGCATCGCTGGCCGCGCCCATGCTCGGCATCTCGGCCATTGCGGGGTCGATGGTGCTGACCCTCAGCTTCGCGGCCGACGCGTCCGTCGCCACCATCCGCGACACCCTCCGCGTACCCATCGTGGTGACCGCGCCGGAGAACTCCCCGCAACTGTCCGAACGCATCCTCGGCACGCCGGGCGTCGCGGTCGCCGACGGCGCGATCCCGGTCGGCCTGATCCGCACCGACCGCGACACCGCCGACCTCGAGGAAGCCGAAGGCATCGACCCGGCGGTGGCCACCCAGACCCGGGCGATCACCGCGTTGAAGGGCGACCTCGGCAAGCTGACCGGCAAGACTGTTGCCATCAGCAAGGAAGCCGCCGGGTTCGGGAACTACCGGGTCGGCGACAAGATCAGCGTCACCTTCACCGACCGCAGCTCCGACCAGCTCGAGGTGGTCGCCGTCCTGAAGGACGCCGCCGAGATCAACCCGTCGTTCTTCGTACCGGCCGAGCTCGCCCGGCAGCACGCGCCGGGAGCGGGCCCCACCCGATGGTTCATCCAGCCCGCGGAAGGTGTCGACCCGACCGCACTGACCCGAGCGCTCGACGAACGGCTGGCCGGCACCGGCGCGGACGCAGTACCGGCTGCTGAGTGGCAGCAGGCTGAGGGAGAAGGTCTGCGGAAGGGCAATCAGCTGGGGTTGATCCTGCTGCTGGGTCCGGCCGCGTTGTACAGCGCAATCGCCATCGCGAACACTCTGTTGATGGGGAGCCTGCAGCGCCGGCACGAGTTCGTCACCTCACGACTGCTCGGCGCGACTCCGGCCCAGATCCGCCGGATGGTCCTGTGGGAATCGTCCCTGGTCAGCGCGGTCGCGCTGAGCCTGGGAACCGTGATCACCATCACGGTCGGGCTACTGATCCGGCACGCGATGTCGGTCGGCCTGACCGACGTACCGGTGACCGTGCCGTGGGGCACGCTGCTGTCGATCGGAGCGGTCTGCGTGGTGCTGGCGATCGGGGCGGCGCTGCTGCCGACCGCGGTCATCCTGCGCGACTCCCAGCCGTCGGCGGCGCTTCAGCCCTGACCGGGCCGCCCTTAGCGGACGGACGGTTAGAAGCTGGTCTAACCGAGGGACGAAGAGCCGCCGGCCGAGCCACGATCGTCACGCCGGTCCAGGCGGACCGGCGTGACGGAAAGGGGTATCCATGAGGAAGCGCAGCATCATCCTCGGCAGCCTGCTGGCCGGCGGGCTGCTGGCTGTGCCGGTGGCCGCCGCGGCCGACGGCTCGGTCCGGATCACCGGCGGCGAGACGGACTCGGTCCGGATCACCGACACCGGCACCGACTCGGTGCGCATCACTGCCGACGGCACCGACTCGGTGCGCATCACCGGCGACGAGACCGGCTCGGTCCGGATCACCGGCACCGACAACCGGGAGTTCTGACGGCGAACCGGGACTTCTGACCGCCGATCGGGACAACTGACCGACGACAGGGAGTGGTGACGATGGCAAACCGCGAGTTCTGACCCCGACGTTCCGCCCCGCGACCAGCGGGGCGGAACCCCCGGTACGGCGTACGCTGGGCGGTCAAATCGGGAGGACACCCGGGTCGGTGCTGGGTTCGGGTGCCCCCTGCAGTGACAATGGGCCCAGCCGCCACGCAGCTCGACGGAGTTGCAGTCACCGAGGAGCACGCAGAACCGCATGGCACGCCGTACCAGCAGCACCGCCGAACCCGAGGACTACGAGGAGCACATCCTCGATGTCGACGTCTCCGACGAGATGCGCACCAGCTTCCTGGAGTACGCCTACTCGGTGATCTACTCCCGGGCCCTGCCCGACGCGCGGGACGGCCTCAAACCCGTGCAGCGCCGGATCCTGTTCTCGATGGCGGAGAACAACATCCGGCCCGACCGCGGCCATGTGAAGAGCGCCCGCGTCGTCGGTGAAGTGATGGGTAAGTACCACCCGCACGGCGACGGCGCGATCTACGACGCGCTGGTCCGGACCGCGCAGCCCTGGTCGATGCGGCTGCCGCTGATCGACGGCCACGGAAACTTCGGCTCGCTGGACGACGGCCCCGCCGCGATGCGGTACACCGAGTGCCGGATGGCGCCGTCCGCGGTCGCGATGACGAACGGCCTGGACGAGAACGTCGTCGACTTCAAGCCGAACTACGACGGCCGCGAGGAAGAGCCGTCGGTGCTGCCGGCCGCCTTCCCGAACCTGCTGGTCAACGGCGCCGCCGGGATCGCGGTCGGGATGGCGACCAACATGGCGCCGCACAACCTGGTCGAGGTGATCCAGGCGCTACGGCACCTGATCAAGACGCCGGGCGCCGACATCGACGACCTGATGCGGTTCATCCCCGGCCCGGACCTGCCGACCGGCGGCAAGATCGTCGGCCTGGAAGGCATCAAGGACGCCTACCTGACCGGGCGCGGTGGCTTCAAGATGCGCGCCACCGCCCGGATCGAGAACGTCACCCCACGGCGCAAGGGCATCGTGGTCACCGAGCTGCCCTACACGGTCGGCCCGGAGAAGGTGATCGAGAAGATCAAGACGCTGGTCCAGGCCAAGAAGCTGCAGGGCATCGCCGACGTCAAGGACCTCACCGACCGGGCGCACGGCACCCAGCTGGTGATCGAGGTCAAGAACGGCTTCGTCCCCGAGGCGCTGCTCGAGCAGCTCTACAAGATGACGCCGCTGGAGGACTCGTTCTCCATCAACGCGGTCTGCCTGGTCGACGGCCAGCCGCGCACCCTCGGCCTGAAGGAACTGCTCGAGGTCTACCTCGGCCACCGGTACGACGTGACCCGGCGGCGCAGCGAGTTCCGCCGGAAGAAGGCGCTCGACCGGCTGCACATCGTCGACGGTCTGCTGGTCGCGATCCTGGACATCGACGAGGTGATCCAGATCATCCGGTCCAGCGACGACGCGGCCGCGGCCCGGACCCGGTTGATGGACATCTACGACCTGACCGAGGTCCAGACCAACTACATCCTGGACATGCCGCTGCGCCGGCTGACCAAGTTCTCCAAGCTGGAGCTGGAGACCGAGAAGGCCGAGCTCGAGCGCGAGATCGAGAAGCTGACCGCGATCCTCGAGGACGAGTCGCTGCTCAAGAAGATCGTCTCCGACGAGCTCAACGAGGTCGCCAAGACCTACGGCACGCCCCGGCGTACGGTCCTGCTGGAGTCGTCCGGCGCGACCAAGACCGCCGCCGTACCGCTCGAGGTCACCGACGACCCGTGCTGGGTGCTGATGAGCTCGACCGGCCTGCTCGCCCGCACCAACGGTGTCGAGCCGTTCGGGCAAGGCGACGGACGGGCCAAGCACGACGCGATCGTGTCGGCGATCAAGAGCACCGCCCGCGGTCACTACGGCCTGGTCACCAGCGCCGGCCGGCTGATCCGGCTGGAGTCGCTCGACCTGCCCGCCGTACCGACGACCGCCAACGCGCCGAACCTGCAAGGCGGCGCACCGGTCGCGGAGTTCATCTCCCTCGAACCGGGCGAGAAGGCGATGGCCCTCACCACGATGGATCCCGACTCCGTGGGCCTGGCCCTCGGTACGGCGACCGGCGTCGTCAAGCGGGTCACCCCGGATCACCTCAGCAACCGCGACTCGTGGGAGGTCATCCGGCTCAACGACGGCGACGAGGTGGTCGGCGCGGTCGAGTTGACCACCGGTGAAGAGGAGCTCTGCTTCATCACCAGCGACGCGCAACTGCTGCACTACAGCGCGTCAGTGGTCCGCCCACAGGGCCGTACCGCGGGCGGTATGGCGGGCGTCCGGTTGTCGGCCGGGGCCAAGGTGACGTACTTCGGCGCTGTCGATCCGGGCAAGGAGTCGCACGTCGTGACGATCTCCGGCTCGACGTCGGCACTGCCCGGCACCGAGGTCGGCGCGGTCAAGGTGACGCCCTTCAGTGAGTACCCGGGCAAGGGCCGCGCGACCGGCGGTGTCCGCTGCCACCGGCTGCTCAAGGGCGAGGACGGGCTGCTGCTCGCCTTCGTCGGACCCGCCCCGATCAAGGCCAGCGCCAACAGTGGCGCCCCGGTCGACCTTCCCCCGCTGGACCCCCGCCGCGACGGTTCCGGCGTACCGGTGGCACAGCCGATCGCGGCCTGTGCCGCAGACCTGGCAGGCTGAGGGTATGAAGAGACTGCTCGCGCTTTCCGCGGCACTGCTGCTGGCCGGCTCCCTGGTCAGTTGCAGCGACAAGAAGACCGATGATGCCGACGGCAAGAAGGGTGACGACCCGGTCGCCCTGCTGACCGAGGTCAAGAAGACGATCGACGAAGCCGCCAGCATCCACCTGGTGATCACCGGACGGGACCTGCCCGACACCGGCCAGGTGCTCGCCAGCGGCGACGGCATCGCCACCCACGCCCCGGCGTTCAAGGGCAAGCTGACGGTCCGCTCCTCCGGCGCGCCGATCGATGCCGAGGTGGTTGCGGTCGGCAGCAAGGTCTACGCGAAGCTGCCGTTCACGCCGAGCTACATCGAGCTGCCGCCGTCACAGCTGGCCGGTCTGGGCGCGCCCGACCCGGCGGTGCTGCTCGACCCGAACAAGGGGCTCACGTCGGTCCTGCCGACGCTCAAGGACCCGCAGATCAAGGGCGAGACCCGCGAAGGCGCGAAGGTCCTGACCGAGGTCACCGGCGCCGTCCAGGGCAAGACGCTGCAGGGCATCTTCCCGAAGGCGCCGGCCGACCAGGACTTCCCGAGCACCTTCAAGATCGACAAGGACACCAAGCAGTTGGTGTCGGCAACGATCACCGGCCCGTACTACGACGGCGCCACCAGCAGCTACGACGTAACCCTCGACAAGTACGGCGAACAGGTAGAGATCACCAAGCCGTGAGCAGTCCCAGGACGCGGCTGACTCTCGCGTCGGTGGCAGTCGCGTTTGCTGCGGCGGACACCTACGTCGTAGTACTGGCACTGCCGGACATGATGGCCGGGGTCGGCCTGTCTGCGGACCAACTGCAGCGAGCCGCCCCGATCGTCTCGGGCTTCCTGCTCGGCTACATCGCAGTGCTGCCCCTGATCGGCCGCATCGCCGACGTGGTCGGCCGTACGCCGGTCCTGGTCGGAGCGCTGATCCTGTTCGCAGTCGGCTCGTTGATCACCGCCGGGGCCTATGACCTGTCGCTGGTCGTCGTTGGGCGGTTCCTGCAAGGTGTCGGCGGCGGTGGACTGGTCCCGGCCACACTGGCGCTCGTCGCCGACCTCTGGCCGGCTGAGAGACGAGGACTCCCACTCGGCGTCGTGGGAGCGGTGCAAGAGATCGGGTCGGTTCTAGGCCCGCTCCTGGGTGCTGCTGTGCTCGCTGTCGCCGACTGGCGCTACATCTTCTGGCTGAACCTCGCCGTCGCCGTCGTACTCGCTCTGTTCCTCCGTGGCCTGCAGCGGCCGCCACTCTCGGCTGCCGTTGGGTTACTAGCTTGCATAGCGCTCGGTCTCACCCTGACGGCGCCAGAGCGACTAGCCAGCGGCATCACGCTGGGCCTGCCGTTCGTGCCCTTCAGCGGTGACTCCCGGCTCCTCACCCCGATCGGTGTGGCCACCCTCGTGCTGCTGCTCTTGTGGCTGGCCCTGATTCTTTTCAAGGCACGCGCGAGCCTCGCGGACCTGGTGAAGAAGGTCGACCTGTTCGGCGCACTGCTGCTCGCCTTGGCGTTGGCCGGCGTCGTACTGGCGTTTGCGACGGCCGATCCCGAGCGAGAGGTCATGGCACCGGCCGGACCGTGGCTACTGGTCGCCGCTGCGGTCTTCGCGGTCGCCTTCGCATTGTGGCAGCGCCGTACTGCGCAAGCGATCGTCCCGCCCGGCCTGCTCGGCGCCAGACCAGCGTGGGGCTCCCTCCTGGTCAGCTTCCTCGTCGGCGCCGCCCTGATCGCCGCACTGGTCGACGTCCCTGTCTTCGCCCGTACTACGCAGAGCGGCGGCCAACTGGCAGCCGCACTCGTCCTGCTGCGCTTCCTGGTCGCCCTGCCGATCGGTGCCGTCGTCGGAGGCTGGCTGACGCGTCGCTATGGCCTGGGGCTGATCACGGGTGCCGGGCTGGCACTGGCGGGAGCGATGTTCGTCCTGATGGCCTTCTGGGACAAGGACGCGCTGAAGCATGCCCCGGCCACTATCAGCCTGCTCGCCTGCGGTTTCGGATTCGGCCTCGCGCTGTCACCGGTCAACACCGCGATCCTCGGCGCTACAAGGCCCGACAGCCACGGCCTGGTCAGCGCTCTGGTCGTCGTCGCCCGGATGGTCGGCATGCTCGTCGGCGTCTCGGCCCTGACCGCGATCGGTTTGCGCCGCTACTACACGCTGGTCGCTGACATTCCGTCACCGAACGAACTCTGTCCGGGCAACGCCGCGACCTGCCGGCCGTTCATCGACGCGCTCCGCGAGGCAGGCATTTCACAAGTGCACACGATCTTCGCCGGGGCGGCGGTCTGCGCGTTCGCGGCCGCAGTACTGGCGGTCCTGCTGCTCGGCCGGCAGCCGGCGATCGCGACGCTGTCCACAGGTGACGGCGGTCATGGGGACGGGGAGTCTGCTCGCGTACGGTAAAGGCTGTGAGTGCACCGACAATCGGCAGGCCGGGCCTGTGCTCGACCTATTGCCGTGAGCTGCGGGAGCCGATGGCCGGTACGGCGCCCGAGGCGACCGGCTGGCTGGTCGTCGAGCAGCCCGGCCCGTGGGGCAAGAAGGCGCCGACGCAGAGCCATCTGGATCCGGAGTTCGGTGCCAAGATCGACACCGACGCGCAGAAGGCCGACCTGCGCTTCGGCCTGATCCGCTCCCCTGGCAGGCATCCGGACGCCCATCCGCGATCACACCAGGTGTACGTCGCCAGCACGTTGCCCGGCCGCAGCTGGCTGCTCGGCGGCAGTGTCGCCGACCCGAAGATGCTGACCGAACTCGATCTCATGGCGGTCAGCCGTGGTGATCGCGCCGCGGCCATCAGGTCTCTGCCAGAGCTTGCCCCGGTCAACGAACCCGTGCTGCTGGTCTGCACCAACGGGAAACGCGACGAGTGCTGCGCCCTGCTCGGCCGGCCGATCGTGAAGGCGCTGGCCGCCCAGGCACCGGGACGGGTGTGGGAAGCGAACCACCTGGGCGGGCACCGGTTCGCGCCGACCGCTACTCTGCTGCCCGCAGGGATCATGTACGGCCAGCTCGACGTGGAGACGGCCGCCACCCTCCTCGCCGCGGCCGACCGCGGCGAGACCGTCCTCGAGAAGCTGCGCGGCCGGTCCACCTGGACCAAGCGCGGCCAGTTCGCCGAGATCACCGTCCGCAACCTCATCGGCGAGGCCGGACTCGACGCCCTCAGCGTCGTGGCGGAAGACCTGGAGACCGTCACGGTCAGGCACGCCGACGGCCGGCTGTGGACCGTCGAGGTGACCAGCGAACCCGCCGACCCACCCCGCCCGGAATCCTGCGGAAAGGAACCCTTCGCCATGTCGATTCTGCGCGCCGGAACAGTCACCACCGGAGAGTCACGATGACCGACGAACCCCAGACCGGTTTCGAAGACCTGCTCGCCGCCAACGCCGACTACGCCAAGCACTTCCAGTACAGCGGGTTCGACGGCATCGCCCACGCCGGCGTCGGCGTGGTCACCTGCATGGACTCCCGGATCCCGCCGCTGGAGCTGCTCGGCCTCAAGCCGGGCGACGCCAAGGTACTGCGCAGCGCCGGGGCCCGGGTCACCGAGCTCACCCTGACCGGGCTGGTCCTCGGCGTCCAGCTGCTCGGCGTCCGCCGGATCATGGTCGTCCCGCACACCCGGTGCGCGATGGCCGCGATGACCGAGGACGAGATGCGCGCGAAGGTCGAAGCCGCCGCGGGCAAGCCGGCCGGCTACCTCCCGCTCAACGTGATTCCCGACCAGCTCGAGGCCCTGCGCCGCGATGTCGCCGCGGTCCGCGAGCACCCGCTGATCGGCGACGAGATCCTGGTCGGCGGCTTCATGTACGACGTCGACACCGGTCTGCTCCGCCAGCATGTCTGATCCGTCAGGCGGTTTACACGCCGTTCACAATGGGGCAACAGCTCTGTAACGGCGAATTGACACTGTCGGTCGTGGTCGGTTCAGGGACCCCTGAGGGACGGCCTCGACGAAAGGACAGACGGTTGACGTACAAGGCCGAGTACATCTGGATCGACGGGACCGAGCCGAGCGCGCGGCTTCGCTCGAAGACCAAGATCCTCGCCGACGGCGAGACGCTGCCGGACTGGGGTTTCGACGGTTCGAGCACCAACCAGGCACCTGGTGACAACTCGGACTGTGTCCTCAAGCCGGTCTTCTCCTGCCCCGACCCGATCCGCGGCGGCGACCACAAGCTGGTGCTGTGCGAGGTCTACCTGGTCGACGGCACCCCGCACCCGACCAACAACCGGGCCGCGCTGCTGCCGGTCGCCGAGCAGTTCGCCGAGCAGGAGTCCTGGTTCGGCATCGAGCAGGAGTACACCTTCTTCCAGGAAGGCCGCCCGCTCGGCTTCCCGGCCGTCGGCTTCCCCGCTCCGCAGGGCCCGTACTACTGCGGTGTCGGCGCCGACGAGGTGTTCGGCCGCGAGATCGTCGAGAAGCACCTGGACGCCTGTATCGAGGCGGGCCTGAAGATCTCCGGCATCAACGCCGAGGTCATGCCCGGCCAGTGGGAGTTCCAGATCGGCCCGGCCGGTCCGGTCGAGGTCGCCGACCACCTGTGGGTGGCCCGCTGGCTGCTCTACCGCATTGCCGAGGAGTTCGACGTCGCCGCCACCCTGGACGCCAAGCCGGCCAAGGGTGACTGGAACGGCGCCGGTGCGCACACCAACTTCTCCACCAAGGCGATGCGCGAGGGCTACGACGCGATCGTCACCGCCTGCGAGGCGCTCGGTGCGCCGGGCAAGGTCGAGGAGCACATCGCCGGTTACGGTCACGGCATCGAGGAGCGCCTCACCGGCGCCCACGAGACCGCCCCGCACGACGTCTACAGCTACGGCGTCTCCGACCGCGGCGCCTCGGTGCGGATCCCGTGGCAGGTCGAGGTGGACAAGAAGGGCTACATCGAGGACCGTCGCCCGAACGCCAACATCGACCCGTACAACGTCACGCGTCTGCTGGTGAACACCTGCTGCACCGCCCTGGAGAAGGCCGGCCAGGTCTGACCCACGCAACTCGACACCGGCAAGGCCTCAGTTGAAGAGGACCTTGCCGGTGTCCAGTTCGTAGTACGCGCCAACGAGTTTGACCTTGCCGGCCTTCTCCAACGGACCGATGACGGTGGACTTGCGGAGCTGGGCGAGGACCAGGCCGACGTTGGCGTGGACCGCGTTGGCGAGGCGGTCGCCGGTGGAGCCCGAGACCTGGCGCACCGCCGGGGACAACGCCTCGACGAGGTAGCCGATCTCCCCCTCGGCTTCGGAGTGCTTCGCGTCGACCGCCTTGATGGTGGCGTCGAGCGCGCCGCACCGCTGATGACCGAGGACCACCAGCAACGGCGTACCGAGCTCGGCGATGCCGAACTCCAGGCTGCCGGTCACGGACTGATCGAGCACTCCCCCGGCGCTGCGGACGACGACGAGATCGCCGAGGCCGCGATCGAAGACCAGCTCGATCGGCACCCGCGAGTCGACGCAACCCAGCACAGTCGCGAAGGGATGCTGGGCTTTGCTGACGGCGACTCGACGCTCGGTGCCCTCGTCGCTGTGCAGGCCGTGGTCGGCCGCGAACCGCTCATTGCCTTCCTTGAGCCTCCGCAAGGCCTCCTCGCCGGTGGTGATCGGCGGCTCGGCTTGGGGTGCTGCACGGTCAGTGCCGCAGGCCGTTACGAGCGTCGTACCCAGTGTTGCGGATACCGCTGTGATCAGGAAACGGCGACGTGATGAGGCGGGAACGGTCACGGCTTGCTCCTCACGAGCTACAGGGCGTTAGTGCGGCGCCACTCCCGACCATAGGGGATTGCATACTGTCTGCCATAGACCGCTCTGTTCGAATCTCTCGGTATCGGGCCGGAGATCTGATAGACAACGGGTATGAGACTCCGCCCAAGCTCTCTTCCGCGCTTCGCACTGCTCGGCGCCCTGGCCCTGGCCACCGCTCTGACCGGTACTCCGGCCGCTACGGCCACCCGGGTCCCGGACCAGTCCACCAAGCCGACCTGCTTCGACACCGGCGTCGCAGGCACCGTCGAGGAGCAGCGGCTCGACAACGGCGTGGCCGGCGGTCCGTCGGTACCGGCCGAGATCCTGTCCAGGAGCGGCTTCGACCGTCAGGTGGCGCTGTTCACCAAGCTGCTCTGCGCAGTACCGAGCCGTGCCGCTGCCAGCACTCTCGTCCGGGTCCAGGGTGAGGCGCTGTGGCGCACTGCCACCCACCGCGCCCAGCACCCGCAGGTCGCGCCTGCACTGCCCTCCACGGACGACCGAGGCTTGTACTGGGCCCGCATCTCCATGGCACTCGCGCTCCGTCAGTGGCAACCCGGCTTCGGGCTCGGTACTACGGAACGCGCCGAGCTGATCCGCAGCCTCGAGTACTCCTCCCGCGGGATCACCAGCACCCGGTTCTCCCCCGGCGTACGGAAGATCCTGGTGACCGGGTTCGACCCGTTCACGCTGGACGCCGACATCCGGATCGGCAACCCGTCGGGGGCGAACGCGCTCACCCTCGACGGTCAGCGCTGGAAGGTGAACGGCACGACGTACGAGATCCAGACGGCCGTGTTCCCGGTCCGCTACACCGACTTCGACGAGAACATGGTCGAGAACGCGCTCCGGCCGCACTACCGCGGCGGACCGCAGCACGCGGACCTGGTGATGACAGTGAGCCAGGGCCGGGTCGGCATCTTCGACCTGGAGGCGTTCAACGGACGTCGCCGCTCGGTCAGCTCGATCGGTGACAACAACAATCTCTGGGGCGGTGGCACCATCACCGCGCCGGTCGTCTCGCCGAGCATGCCGCCCGGTCCCGAGTGGCTGACCGCGAGCCTGCCAATGGCCCGGATGTCAGGCGCCGCAGTACCGGCTCAGTTCCGGACCAGGGTCAACACGTCGGTCCTGGAGATCCCCGCGGGCGAGACCACGCCGGTACGCCGTCCGGACGGGCCGACACCTGGCTCGATCGCCTCCGAGGGCGCCGGCGGCGGCTACCTCAGCAACGAGATCGCCTACCGCAACACCCTCCAGCGCGATCTCCTCGACCCGTCGATGCCGGCCGGCCACCTGGACGTGCCGGTACTGCGGTTCGACGCGGCGAACACGACGCAGATCACCGACCCGACCTACGAGACCAACCGCGACCAGATCATCGAGGGCTCCCACTCGATCCTGCGAGCCGCCCTCCGCTGATCGCTGCCCTAGTTGTCGGCGAAGCCGGCCTTGGCAGCCTCCAGGGCCTCTTCGCCGACATCGCGCAGATGGGTGGCGACCGACCAACGGACGCCGAACGGGTCGCGGAGGGTCGCCGAGCGGGCTCCGAAGAACGTGTCCGCGAGCGGTTTCTCGATGATCGCTCCGGCCTTCTCCGCGGCCGCGACCGTCGAGTCGACGTCGGGCACGTACAGATTCAGGGCGTAGGTCGGCAGCGCGTCCTCGGCCGGCGCCGCGACCCCGACCTCGGGATAGGCGTCGGCCAGCATGAAGCCGGTGCCGGCGATCTCCAGTTCCGCGTGGCCGATCCGGCCGTCGGCACCGACGAACGGCGTCTCGGTCGGACGCGCACCGAACACCTCGCCGTACCATTCGATCGCCTTGGCGGCGTCACGGCAGTACAGGTACGGCGTCAGCACACGCCCGTGCGGCGGCAGGTAGCTCATGACGCACATCCTGTACCACCCCGGCCCGCAAAGACCACGGCTCAGCGACCGAGAATCACCTCGAATGCCTGCAGTACAGAGCTGAAATGATGGGTGGGCGTGTGCTCCGGAGCCGCCTGGTGATGATCCCCGACGAGAACAGTCGACAGCCCCGCGGCGGTCCCGCCCGCGATGTCGTACGCCGGATGGTCGCCCACCATCCACCCGCCGGCCAAGGTCGCGCCCGTCCGGGCCGCCGCGATCTTGAAGATCGTCGGATCGGGTTTGCGCACCCCGACCTGCTCGGAGATGCAGCAGTAGTCGACCGCCGCGCCGATCCCGGTGCGGTCGAGCTTGAGGGACTGCTGGACAACCCCACCGTTCGTGACCACGGCAACCCGCCACCCCGCAGTACGGAGTGTTGCGAGCCCGTCGAGCACGGCCGGGTCTGCCGATGTAAAGGGCGGATGCTCCCGGTCATAGGCATCCACGAGCTCCTGTACTTCGGCAGCCAGCCCGAAGCGCTCCTTTGCCGCGGCGAACAACTCAGGCCGTGGCCGGAAACCACCCTGGTCGTGATCGAGCAGCCATTCGACCGCCTCGTCGCCCAGCCCTTCACGCCGCGCCCACCACTGCGCCCACGCGACGAACGCCCCGTCCCGATCGATCAATGTGTTGTCCAGATCGAAGCAGGCAAGCCGGGGCGTCGTCGTCATCGTGGCTCCGTCAGGCGTCGATGCGGGTCTCGTCGAGTTCGTAGGCACCCTGGACGATGAACTCCTTGCGCGGGGCGACGTCGTTGCCCATCAGCAGGTCGAAGACTCCCGCTGCCGCTTCGCCGTCGTCGACGGTGATCCGGCGCAGGGTGCGGTGCCGCGGGTCCATCGTGGTCTCCGCCAGCTGGTCCGCGTCCATCTCACCGAGACCCTTGTAGCGCTGCGGGGGCTCTTTCCACTTGACGCCCTTCTTCATCAGTTCGGCCGACTTCCGCTGGTACTCCGCATCGGAGTACGTGTAGATGTACTTGTCCTGCCCCTTCTTCGGGTTGGTCAGCTCGAAGCGGTGCAGCGGCGGTACGGCGGTGTAGACCCGGCCCGCGTCGACCAGCGGGCGCATGTAGCGGAAGAACAGCGTCGCCAGCAGGCACCGGATGTGCGCGCCGTCGGAGTCGGCGTCGGCCATGAAGATGATCTTGCCGTAACGCGCCTGCTCCAGATCGAAGGTGCGGCCGGAGCCGGCGCCGACCACCTGGATGATCGAGGCACACTCGGCGTTCTTCAGCATGTCGCCGACGGACGCCTTCTGCACGTTGAGAATCTTGCCCCGGATCGGCAGCAGTGCCTGGAACTCCGAGCTGCGCGCCAGCTTCGCCGTGCCGAGCGCGGAGTCACCCTCGACGATGAACAGTTCGGAGCGGTCGACGTCGTTGCTGCGGCAGTCGGCCAGCTTGGCCGGCAGCGCTGACGACTCCAGTGCCGTCTTGCGCCGCTGCAGCTCGCGATGCTGCCGGGCCGCCACCCTGGTCCGGGAGGCCGCGACGACCTTCTCCATCACCGCACGGGCCTGGGCCTTCATCGTGCCCTTGGTCGAGGTGAGGAAGGTCTCCAGCTCGGTCTGCACCACCTTCGCGACGATCCGCGACGCGGCCGGCGTGCCGAGCACCTCCTTGGTCTGGCCGTCGAACTGCGGCTCGGACAGCCGCACCGTCACCACCGACGTCATGCCCTCGAGCACGTCGTCCTTGATGATCTCCTCGCCGCTCTTCAGCAGCCGCGTCCCGGTCAGCACGTTGCTGAACACCTTCGGCAGCGCGCGCTCGAAGCCGGCCACGTGGGTGCCGCCCTTCGGCGTGGCGACGATGTTCACGAACGAGCGCAGCTCGGTCTCGTAGCCGTCACCCCAGCGGACCGCGATGTCGACCTCGAGATCGCGCTCGACATCGGTCGGCGTCATGTGGCCGGCGTCGTCGAGCATCGGCACGGTCTCGGTGAAGTGGCCGGTTCCGGACAGCCGGATCACGTCGGTGACCTTCTGGTCGGTGGCCAGGAACTCGCAGAACTCGCTGATCCCGCCGTCGTGCTTGAACGACTCCTCGGTCGGCTCGTCACCGCGCTCGTCGCGCACCACCAACTCGAGACCGGGCACCAGGAACGACGTCTGCCGCGCCCGGGTGACCAACTCGTCGTAGTTGAAGGCGGCGTCCTTGGTGAAGATCTGCCGGTCCGCCCAATACCGGATCCTGGTGCCGGTGACGCCCTTCTTGGCCCGGCCGGCCTTGCGCAGGCCCTTCGCCGGGGTGAAGCTCGCGGACGCGCCCTCGGCATCGAACTCACCGGCGACACCCCGCCGGAACGAAGTGGCCCACGTCACACCACCACGGTCGACCTCGACGTCGAGCCGCGCGGACAGCGCGTTCACGACCGACGCGCCGACACCGTGCAGACCGCCGGAGGCGTTGTACGACCCGCCGCCGAACTTGCCGCCGGCGTGCAGCTTGGTGAAGACCACCTCGACACCGCTGAGCTTCGTCTTCGGCTCGATGTCGACCGGGATGCCGCGGGCCTTGTCGCGGACCTCGACCGAGCCGTCGCGGTGCAGCACCACGTCGATCCGGTCACCGTGCCCGGCGAGAGCCTCGTCGACGGCGTTGTCGATGATCTCCCACAGGCAGTGCATCAGGCCGCGGCTGTCGGTCGAGCCGATGTACATACCCGGCCGCTTGCGGACCGCCTCCAGGCCTTCGAGGACCAACAGGTTGCGGGCGTTGTACGTCGGGTCGAGCTCGGTACTGCGAGGCGTCGGGGCGGCCACAGGGCTCCTTCACTGGTTCACAAGCAGACAACGCGATGGCCGGAACCATCACACCCGGACAGCCTACGCAGGCGCACCCCCAAAACCTGGCAGGGCCACCCTGTGGCGCTGGTGTATCCACTATCCGGGCGGGGTACTGAGGAGGGACCAGATACGGTGGCAGAGAAAGGTGCTTCAACAGATATCGATCCGGACTCGATCTTCGTGTTTTCCGACACTCCGTCCATGCGCAACCAGTGACCGGATTGTGGCGCACAGTGAGAGAAGACACGCCCGACACCCGTTGGAAACAGCGGATCGCCCGAATCCGAAACGATTCCCCGTCAATATGCGTCATAAGGGAACAGGTGGTTCGTCTCACATTCGGACACGCTGCACCAACCGGGAAGCGATCCGCATGTCAGGATGTTGCTATCTGGTGAGTACGGAACTAGATGAGATGAGGCCTCAAGTGACTACAGCACTCGCCCCGAGTTCGACCCTGTCGGCTGCGGACCGTTGTGACCGCTGCGGCGCGCAGGCCTACGTTCGGGTGACCCTGACCTCCGGTGGGGAGCTACTTTTCTGCGCCCACCACGGACGGGAGCACGCGGACAAGCTGCGCAACATCGCGATCACCATCCACGACGAGACGGGCAAGCTGGAAGACAAGCCCGCCGAGTCGGTCCCTGCGGAGGGCGACCGGTAACCCGGCCTCACGGCGCCAACGAGGGCGCTTCCCCAACCTGAACTTTCGATGGCGGTCACCCGGACAGGGTGGCCGCCATCCGTCTGTTCAGACAATTTCCGGTACTACGTCCGCCGGCCCGTGCCGCCGCAGCTCACGCCAGGCCGACGCGAGCCGGTCGACAGCCTCCGTCATCACCTCCGCCGAGTAACTGAACGGCACCCGCAGGTAGTCGTCATGTTCACCCGTCGGATCCATCGCCCGGCCGGCCACCACCTCGACGCCATGCCGCAACGCCACCTGAGCGAAGACCCGCGCATCGGTCTGCGGCAACCGGATCCACAAGGCCGAGCCGCCGACGGGTTCGGTCCACTCCCATTCAGGTAGACGTTGTGTCAGCAACTGACCCATCAGCTGTTTTCTGTTGGTCGCCAAGATCGCCCGGGCCGCGGTGAGTTCGGTCAGTCGCGGCAACAAACGCGCGGTCAGCGCCTGATCGATCACCGGACTGCCCAGATCCGCGAGGGCCTTGTGCCGCGCGAGTCGCTCGGCCAGCGGCCGCGGCGCACGGATCCAGCCGATCCGCAGACCGCCCCAGACGGCTTTCGACACCGACCCGATCGTGAAGACCTCGGCGTCTTTTGGAGCAAAGGCAGCCAGCGGCGCCGGTACGTCGGGCCCGGTGGGATCCCAGGTCGAATAGGCGTTGTCCTCGACAACGACCACACCATGCTTCGCGGCCAGTTCGGCAACCTGTCGCCGGCGCGTTGCGGACATCAACAGTCCGGTCGGGTTGTGGAACGTGGGCATCACGAACAACATCGCCGGCTGATGCTCCCGGAATGCCACGGCGAGCAGGTCGGGCCGGACACCGGCATCATCGAGCGGTACGCCGACCACGCGTCCGCCGGCTGCTCCGAACAGGTCGAAGCAGCCGGGCCAGCTCGGCTGCTCGATCACCACCGCAGCTCCTGATCGCAGGTACATCTGCGTCACCAGCGCGATCGCCTGATGCGCTCCACTCGTCACCACGATCTCGTCCGGGCTGGTCGGCAGGCCGGACTCGGCGAAGTGTTCGGCGATCCGCTCCCGCAGTACGTCGAGACCGCGCGGGTGATAGCCGACGCCTTGCAGCAGCAATGGCAGGTCGGTGCGCGCCAGCTCTTCCACCTCGGCCGCCAGCTCGGGGATGCCGGGGTCGACGGCGTACGTCATCGCGATCACCTCGCTCGGGCCGTGCGCGATCCGGTGGAAGAGCGATTCGCCGTACCCGGCGGGCATGCGTTTATCGGCTCGCGACCGGCCCTTGGCGGCGGCCTGGGCGACCGTCGTACCGCTGCCTCGGCGGCTCTCGACGAGGCCGCGGGCGCGCAGTTCGTCGTACGCCGCGACGACGGTGGAGCGGCTGATCGCGAGGGCTTCCGCCAGCGTTCGCTCGGCGGGCAGCCTGGCGCCGACCGGTAGCTCGGACGAGCCGATCAGCGCGGCGATCGTGTCGGCGAGGCGGCGGTAGAGACCGCCGGAGCGGCCGGTGAGCTGGTGGCCGATCAGGTCGGCGAGGGCGGCGGGGTCGTCAGAACGGTCCACTTCTCCTCGGATTGGCTCGGGTGGACTGCTTCGGATCTCGCCAGGCTAGTCGTAGGCAGTCCAATTCGGGAGTTTCGAGAGTGAGGCAACACGATGGGGATCGGACAGGCGCTCGGGTTCGTCGGCGCGACGGTGGTACTGGTCGGGATGCCGGGGCCGAACAACATCTACATCTCGCTGCGCAGCCTGACCCAGGGGCGCCGCGCGGGCGTGGTCTCCGCGTTCGCCATCGAGACCGGGTCGGTGGTCTACATCCTGCTCGCGGCACTCGGGCTGGCCGCGGTCGTGCAGGCTTCACCACTGGTCTTCACCGTCATCTCGCTGGCCGGTGCGGCGTACCTGGCCTGGCTCGGTGTGCGGACGCTCCGCTCGAACGACTCGAGCGGAGTCGGCAGCATCAAGGTGACCACGCTCGGCCGGGTGTTCCGCGAAGGCGTCCTGGTCAACCTGCTGAACCCGAAGGCAGCGCTCTTCTTCCTTGCCTTCCTCCCCCAGTTCACCACCCGCGACGCCGGGACGGTCCAGGTCCGCAACGAAATGCTGCTGCTCGGCCTGGCCGTGCTCGCGATCGGGCTGTTGCTCGACCTCTGTTACGCGGTCGGTGCAGACGCCATCGGTCGTCGCTTCCGGACCGCCGGGCGGTTCAGCGGTCTTCGCAAGTACGTTGTCGCCGGCATCTACCTCACGATCGCCGCGGTCGCCGCGGCCGGCGTCCTCACCTAGTCAGGTCCTCGACGCTCAGGACTCCGTCGCGGAGCTCGATGGAGAGCCTTCGCTCGCCGACCCGGACTCCGTCGAGGCGAAGCCGCTGCCAGGGCAGGTCGGCAGCCGGAGTGATGTCGAGGGTGCCGGCCGGGACGTTCGGTTCGATGCCCAGGGCAGCGATCACCACGGCGATCGCCGAGGCCGCCGCCCATGCTTGCGGACGACAGGACAACGGGTACGGCGTGGGCTTGGTCTCCTGCTCGCTGCCTTCGCCCCCGTAGAGCTCCGGCAGCCGGTACTCGAAGGCCTCGGCGGCATCGACCAGCCCGCGCGCGTACGACGTCGCGGCCGCGGCGTGACCCGAGGCGTACAGACCCTGCACGGCCATCGCGGTGTCGTGCGGCCAGACGCTGCCGGTGTGGTAGCCGAGCGGGTTGAACCGAGTCATTGCCTTTGACAACGTTCTGAGACCGAAGCCGCTGTCCAGGTCCGGGTCGGCCAGCACCTTCGCGACCGCTGCTTCCTCGGCCCCGTCCAGGATGCCGGTGCCGAGCAGGTGCCCCATGTTCGAGGCGGCACCGGCGACCGGGCGCTTCGCGCCGTCGAGCGCGATCGCCGGATAGCCGTCGATCCAGAAACTCTCCCGGAACCGCTCTTTGAGTTGTGCGGCCCAGCCTCGCCAGGTCTCGCCGCCGTCCAGTCCGAAGGCCTCCAGCAACTCGGCACCGGCGACCGCCGCGGCGTACGCGTAGCCCTGCACCTCGCAGAGCGCGATCGGCGCGTCGGCCAGCGTGCCGTCAGGCCATTGGACCGAGTCGCGAGAGTCCTTCCAGCCCTGGTTGGCCAGGCCGTGACCGGACTCGTCGATGTATTCGAGGAAGCCGTCGCCATCGGGATCCGCGAAGTCCCGCATCCAGGCGAGCGCCCCCTGAAGATTCGGGAGCAACACCCGTACTTCGTCCGCCGGCATCCCCCAGCGCCACGCCTTGTGCAAGGTGGTGATCCAGAGCTGGGTCGCGTCGTGCGTTCCGTAGTACGCCGCCGGAAGCACGAGCCCTCCCCCATGGTCGGCGACCTCGGAGCGCAACTCGTGCGGGATCTTGCCGGGCTGCTCGGCCGAACTGGGATCGACCCGACTGCCCTGGTACGCCGCCAACGCGCGCAATGTGCCGGCTGCCAACTGCGGGTCGACGGGGAGCACCATGCCGGAGGAGATCAGTGAGTCGCGGCCGAAGAGGGTCAGGTACCAAGGCGGTCCGGCGCCGAGGTAGCGCTCTCCCCCATCGGCGGACAACTGCAGGCCGGCCAGATCGGCCAGCGACCGGCGTACCCACCGCTCGACTCGCCGGTCGTCGCACTCGAGCTCGACGTCGTCGTACGACGGCCTGGTGGTCGGCGGCTCGATGGCGAAGGCGTCAGCGGCCGGGAAGCTCGCGGTCAACCTGAGCGTCACCGTTGTTTCCTGTCCCGGCTCGACCTTCAACCTCCAGCTCTGGTTGAGGCTTGGGGCCGGGGTGAAGGTGGCTCGCACTCGCAGGCCGCGGCCGTCGTCCCACTGCAGGCCATCGGCGTCGGTGACCGGCTCGACGACCGGCAGGTCGGCGGCGGCTCCGCTGCGCACCGCCGCGGTACCGGCAAGATCCGTGCCCAGGGCAATCATCAGTTCGCAGTCGACGGTGTCGTGCGAGTGGTTCACCAGGGTGATCCGCTCGGTCATGCCCTCGCCGTCCACCCGGCGGGTACGCCGCAGCGTCACCGTCGGGTCGTGACCCACGACGTTGAGGCCGTCGAGCACAGCGCCGTACCGGGTGGTGCCGGCCGCGGGCTCGTCGACCAGGACCGGGGTCGGTGGCCGGCCGTCGACGGTCACCTCCAGCCGGGAGAGGATGCGGCGGTCCCGGGCGTAGACACCCTCGGCTCCGGTGCCGGTGAGCTGCCCCGATCGCGGCGACAGCACCACCCAGGGAGCGGCGAGCGTGGTGACGAGATCGTGAAGGTCAGGCATAGCTCCACCCTAAGACTGCCGATGTACGGCAGAGTGGCAGGTGTGAACAGCGTTGCGACTCTCCTGGTCGGGGTGGCGATCTTCGTCGGCATCCTCGGCATCGTCATCCCGGTACTGCCCGGTGCCATCCTCAGCCTGGCGGCGATCCTGGTCTGGGCGCTGGAGGTGCAGAGCCCGACCGGCTGGTCCGTGCTGGCCGCCGCCGTGGTGCTGATCGGGGCCAGCCAGGTGGTGAAGTACATCGTGCCGGAGCGGCGGCTGCGCGAGTCCGGCGTGCCGAGACGGTCGATGTTCGTCGGCGTCGTGCTCGGCATCGTCGGCTTCTTCGTGATCCCGGTGGTCGGCATGTTCGTCGGCTTCCCGGTCGGCGTCTACCTGGCCGAGCGGCACCGCCTCGGCGGTCACGACGCGGCGTGGACGTCGACCAAACACGCCCTGCGCGCGACCGGGCTGTCGATCCTGATCGAGTTCATCGGTACGTCGCTGGCGGCCGCCGTCTGGCTGTTCGCCGTGCTCTTCCTGGTCTGACCCCGGGTCGCCTGAATCCCGGGTTGCCAGGATTTTGCCAGGTTCGGCGCAGGCTGGTCTCAGGTCCAGCAGGGATCTTGGGATCACCAGCACCAGGTGACCCGCTTGGTGCGCAGTACCGGGAGGCAGTACACGCATGGCGTCGAACCAGAAGCTCACCGACAAACGCTGGCGAGTGGCCGGCACGATCGCGGCGGTAGTGGTCACCACCGGGGCCGGTGGCGTCGCCTGGGCGACCACCAACGCCGATCCGACCCCGACCCCGTCCGCCTCACCCTCCGCACCCAACTCGGCCGAGCCGGCGAAGCCCGGCGGTCCTGGTGGCCTCGGCCGGCACGGCGCGTTCGGCTTCAAGGGCGCGCTGCACGGCGAGTTCACGGTGGAGAAGGAGGGTGGCGGCTACCAGACCGTGGCGACCCAGAAGGGCGAGGTGACCGCGGTCAGCAAGGACGCGATCACCGTGAAGAGCGCCGACGGCTACACCAAGGAGTACGTCGTCACCGCCGACACCCTGGTCAACGCGACCCGGGACGGAATCGCCAGCATCAAGACCGGCAACACCGTGATGGTGGCGGCGACCGTGGCCGACGGCAAGGCAACGGCCGCCACGATCAGCGACGGGACACAGCGCAAGGCGGCGCACGAGAAGTGGGGTTTCAAGGGCCCGCGCTGATCCGGGGCGGACACTCACAGCGGATTGCCAGGAACCTCCCAGGCGATGGCAGGGTGCGGGCGTAAGACTGGAACCATGAGCCCGCACCTGCTGGTCGTCGACGACGAACCGAACATCGTCGAACTGCTGTCCGCGAGTCTGCGCTTCGCCGGGTACGACGTGACCACGGCCACGCACGGCGCCGAGGCGCTGCGCAAGGCGCGGGAGGTGGAACCCGACCTGGTCGTGCTGGACGTGATGATGCCCGGCCTGGACGGGTTCGAGGTGGTCCGCCGGCTGCGCGGTGAGGACCGGCACGTACCGGTGCTGTTCCTCACCGCGCGCGACGCCGTCGAGGACAAGGTCCTCGGCCTGCAGACCGGCGGTGACGACTACGTGACCAAGCCGTTCAGCCTGGACGAGCTGGTTGCCCGGGTCCGCGCCCTGTTGCGCCGCTCCGGCCATCGCGAGCAGGCCGCGACAGAGCCCGCAGTACTGCGGTATGCCGACCTCGAGCTGAACGAGGACTCCTACGAGGTGTTCAAGGCGGGTGAGGCGGTGCAGCTCTCGCTGACCGAGTTCAAGCTGTTGCGCTGCCTGCTGGAGAACGCGGAACGGGTGATGTCCAAGGGCCAGATCCTCTCGGCCGTCTGGAACTACGACTTCGCGGGCGACGCCGGCGTGGTCGAGTCGTACATGTCCTACCTGCGCCGCAAGGTCGACACCGGCGACCAGAAACTCCTCCACACAGTCCGCGGGGTCGGCTACGTCCTCCGCACTCCCCGAGGCCCGAACGGATGAACGGCCACCGTCGCTTCACCGAGCGCTACCCGTTGCGGATCACCATCGTCCTGGTGCTCCTCACGCTGGTGACGGCGGCGCTGCTCGCGTCGGGTCTGGTCGCGACGACGATCATGCGCGGCTACCTGATCGACCGGGTGGACACCCAGCTGCAGACCACGGCCAAGGACCTGGCCAAGCCCAAAGGCGCCTGGCAGGGACCGGTTCTCGACGGCCGGGGCCCAAGGCTTCCCAGCCCCTTCATCGCCCAGGCCTTCGATCCGGCCGGCACCCGGTTCAAAGGGCCGATCCAGCAGCGGCTGAAACCGTCAGCGGTGCAGCCGGTCCTGCCGTCGCTGACCCTGGCGCAGGTCGTGGGCCGCGACGGGGAGCCGTTCGACGTACCGGCGTCGTCGGGTAGTGAGACCTTCCGGGTGGTGGCGGTTCCGTTCGCCAACGGCGACGGCTATGTGATGGTGGCGCAGAGCCTCGGCGACATCAGCCAGACGATCCGGCGGCTGGTCGGAGTACAGATTGCCGCGGGCATCATCTTGCTGGTGTTGCTGGCGGGGGTGGGGACCTATGTTGTGCGGCGGAGTTTGCGGGGGCTTGAGGATGTTGAGCACACGGCGGTGGCTATAGCGGGTGGGGATCTGAGTCGGCGGGTGCCGCAGCGGGATCCGCGGACCGAGGTGGGGCGGTTGTCGCTGGCGATCAACCAGATGCTCGGGCAGATCGAGGGGGCGTTCGCGCAGCGGACCGCTTCGGAGTTCGCGGCCCGCCGGTCCGAGGATGCGGCGCGCCGGTCGGAGGAGAACGCGCGGCAGTCGGAGGAGCGGATGCGGCGGTTCATCGCCGACGCGAGTCACGAGCTGCGGACGCCCTTGACCTCGATCCGCGGGTTCGCGGAGCTGACCCGGCAGCAGGGCGCCGCGGCCGATCCGGCCACGATGAAGCGGATCGAGGACGAGGCCAAGCGGATGGGCTTGCTGGTCGACGACCTGCTGCTGCTCGCGCGACTCGACCAGCAGCGTCCGCTTCAGCGCCAGCCGGTGGATCTCCTGACGCTCGCGGGCGACTCGGTGCACGACGTACAGGCTGTTCAGCCTGGGCGTGAGGTCAAGCTCAGGATCCTGCCGGATTCCGGCGCGCCGGTCGTCAATGGCGATGAGGCGCGGCTGCGGCAGGTGCTCGGCAATCTGGTCAGCAACGCTCTCCATCACACTCCGGTCGATGCACCGATCACCATCTCGGTCGGCACTCGCGACGGCCTGGCGGTGGTCGAGGTGGCGGACACCGGTCCTGGTCTGAGCCACGAGCAGAAGGCCCGGGTGTTCGAGCGCTTCTACCGAGCCGACTCGGCGCGCACCCGTTCCACCGGCGGGTCCGGCCTCGGGCTGTCGATCGTTGCCGCGTTGGTCGCGGCGCACAACGGCAAGGTGACCGTGACCGACACGCCCGGCCACGGCGCCACCTTCACCGTCCACCTGCCCCTGGCGGACTAGCCGTCAGACGGCCAGCCTGCGCGCCTTCACCGTGCTGTCGCGACGGGTGAGCTGCTTCCCGTCGATGACCTGCTCACGCTCGTGTTCACGGCTGACCAGGATCTCCCAGCGGCCGTCGTCCAGCCCGACATCGGCGATCACCTCGGCCGGCGTCGGGAAATGGATGTCGGCGTGGTCCGCGTGCTTCTCCACGTCAGGGAAGCCCAGGTGTCCCTCGATCAGGAGGATGCCACCCGGCGCCACCAGCTCGGCCGCCGCGCGGAGGATCGCCTCACGCGGAAGCTCAGCCAGCGAGTGCAGGAACTGCGCCGACACCAGGTCGAAGGTCCCCTCCGGCAACGACTTCCCGAGATCGTGCTGCTGCCAATCGACCCGGTCGGCAACGCCGGCCTCCTCGGCATGCTGCGCCGCGCGGGCGAGAGCAACCGACGAGACGTCCACGCCGGTCACGCGCCACCCCTGCTGGGCAAGCCAGATCGCGTCGGCGCCCTCCCCACATCCGAGGTCGAGGGCCGTTCCCGGCGTCAGGCCCTCGACCTCTCCGACCAGTTCCACATTGGGCTTCCCGCTCCAGATCTGCGAAGTCTCGCTGTAGCGGGCGTTCCAGTACTCTTCAGCGGCTCTGTTGTCGACAGTCATGTCCTCAGCATCGGCCGAGCTTCCAGGTCCGACAAACTTTGTTGCCGTTCCGGCAAAGCTAGGCCGGCTGGATGTTGTGGTTGGCCGAGAACAGGTTGGCCGGGTCGTACTGCGCCTTGACCGCCGCGAGCCGCTGGTAGGTCTCGGTCGGGTAGACCGCAGCGACATCCGCCTCGGTGATGGTCCCGAGGAAGTTGCCGTAGGCGCCGCTGACGTGCGGTGCAAGCCGGTCCCAGAGGACGTCCAGCGACGGCTTGCCCGCGGCGATGGCCGGCGGCGGGCCGACCAGGTTCGTCACGAACATCAACGCCGCCTGGCGATGCGCGTACGCCGTTGCGTCTGCCGGCACCCGCGAGACCGCTCCCCCGACGCTTCGGACGGAGATGATCGGGGGGCGTTCCGATCGCCCGGCCTCGGCCAGTTGCCGGAGTACCTCAGGCACCGAGTCCTGGTTCACGAAACCGCTGCGGGCGACGAACTGGATGCCCGGTGGCGGGACCATGCCCTCCTCGAGAATCTCCGGGTAGGCCTTCAGGGTGACGTCGTCCTCGAGCACCGTGCCGAGTGCGCGGAGTGGGTCGATCGCCGCCGCGGCGAGGTCGGCGTCATCGCCGTCGAAGGCGAGGTGGACCTCGACCGGCGCCTCCCGGCCGCCGGCGAACGGGTTGGCGAAGCTCACGATCGAGGTGAGCTCCTCGGGCGCGGTCCGCAGGTAGTCGGCCCAGCCCGGGAGCACGGTGGCCAACTCGGCCGCCGGGAAGGTGAGCTTCCCGAAGTACACGTCGGTGGTCGGATGCGCCGCGAACTCGAAGGCGGTCACGATCCCGAAGTTGCCGCCACCCCCACGGATGGCCCAGAACAGGTCGGCGTTCTCCTCCGCGCTCGCCCGCACCACCTCGGAGGCAGCGGTGACGATCTCGACGGCGACCAGGTTGTCCAGCGCAAGGCCGTACTTCCTGACCTTCCAGCCGATGCCGCCGCCCAGGGTCAGCCCGCCGACACCGACCGTCTTGGTGTCACCCGAGGAGATGGCCAGGTTGTGCGGGGCCAGTGCGGCCGCGACCTGTCCCCAGATGGCGCCACCACCGATCCGTACGACGTGCCGCTCCTTGTCGATCACCTCGACACTCGCGAGGCCACGCAGATCGATCACCACGCCGTCCTCGTTGGTACCGAACCCCGGGAAGCTGTGGCCGCCGCCGCGCACGGACAGCTTCAGCCCGCTCTCGACCGCGAACCTGACGGCTGCTTGCACGTCCGCAACGCTCGCCGGCCGCAGTACGCAGACCGGGGTCCCCAGAGCCAGGACCGCTCGGCTGGCTGCTTCGTACTCCGCCGCGCCCGGCTCGATGATGTCGCCGCCGAAGCCGGGGCGAAGTGTTTCCAGCGCTGAACTCATGACTTCCTTCCACACAGGACAGATGCAGGTCTCTTCAAGGTCTTCATGGGTCTGACGGAACGGAGCCGCCAGATGTGACACGACCGGGAAGATTCACCGCGAGGATCAGCCGAACAGGGCTGCCACCAGGGCGAGATCCACGGGCGCCGGCGTGAGACGGTAACCCGCGGGAGGCTCGGCAGCCAGCAGATTTCGGACCAGGAAGTCCCACTTCCGGCGGTTCACGTGGTGCTCGTAGCCGAAGAAGATGTGTTCCGCTCCGGGCACGACGACCAGGTCGAAATCCTTGTCGGCGGCAATCAACCGGTCCACCAGCCGGAGCGTGTGGTGCGGATTCACACTGGTGTCGAGACCGCCGTGGACCAACAGCAGCTTGCCCTCGATCCGGTCCACCACCGCGCCGTTGTCCGACTCGGCGTAGTCGCGCTCGCCCGCCGGGCCGTCGTACGCCTCGACCCACGCCTGGCTGAACACCCGGTTGTCGTGGTTGCCCGCCTCCGCCACGCCGACCCGGTAGAAGTCGGGGAAGTCGGCCAGCGCCCGAACCGTGGCGAACCCGCCGCCGGACTGGCCGAAGATGCCGACCCGGTCGAGATCCATCCACGGCCGCGTGGCCGCGAGTTCACGGATGCCCGCAACGTGGTCCTCCAGGCTGCCCGCGCGGTCGTATCGCCGGTACGTCGCGTCGTGGAACGCCTTGCTCCGCCCCGGATTGCCGCGCCCTTCGATCACCACGGCGACGAACCCGAGCGCGGCCATCGACTCGACCTCGACGCCGTAGAGCCCCGGGTCGTAGGTCGGGACCAGCCGGCCCTGGTGCGGACCGGGGTACGGGTGATCGACGATCGGGTAACGCTTGGTGGGGTCGAACCCGTGCGGCTTGTAGAGCAGGCCGTAGACGTCCGTCGTGCCGTCGGCCGACTTCACGCGGAATTCTTCGGGCGGGTTCCAGCCGGTGGCGAGCAGTTTCGAGGGGTCGGCTGTTTCGAGGTCGACGAGCACCTGCCCGTCCCAGCCGCGGACGGTGATCGTCGGCGGCTGCGCGGTGGTCGAGGCGGAGTCGACGAAGTACTGCTCGTTCTCCGGCACGGTGACGACGTGGTCGAGCTCGTCATCGGTGATCCGCGCAAAGCCGGTCCCGTCCAGGCCGATCCGGCAGACGGTCCTGCGATAGGGGTTCGAGGCAACCAATCCGGTGGCGACGAAGTAGACCGATCGGGTGGCCTCGTCGACCCGGAGGATCTGCTGGACGGCCCACTCCCCCTGGGTGACCTGGTTGCGGAGTTCGCCGGCGGCGTCGTACAGGTAGAGGTGTCCCCAGCCGTCGCGCTGCGAGTACCAGAGGATGCCGTCGTCGATGATCTTGACCATCGGGGCCTGACCGAAGCCCTGGGCCGGCTCGACGCGGGTCTCACCCGTCTCGGTCAGCAACGTGGTCACCTCGCCGGTGACGGGATTGAGCCGTCGCAGGCTCAGGGCGTGCAGGCCCCGCGGTTGCTGGAGGAAGTAGACGGCATCACCGGCTTCGGACCACCACGCCCACTTGATCAGCAGCGGCGACAGATCGCCCATCGCAAACGGCTCGGACCTCACCGTAGTACCGGCGTTCACATCCAGTACGACGTACTCCGCCATGGGCAGCTGCTCGTCACCCGGGTAGGGCAAGCGCTGGCTGTAGAGGCTGGGCTCGTCCGTCGTCACGTCGATCATGTGAACCGTGCGGACCGCGCGCTGGTCGAGTTGGTGGGTCAGCACCTTCGTCGAGTCGGGCGACCAGGCGACGGACGCCGGGAGGTGCGGGATGCCCAGCTTCTTCAGCAGCACGTCCGGCGAGAACGGCGCCGTGCCGTACTCGTGGTCTTCGGCTCCATCGGTGGTCAACGGACGCTCAGATCCGTCGGCCAGCGAGCGCAACCAGAGATCGTGGCCGCGACGGAACACCTCGTGCTTGCGGTCGGGCGAGACGACGGCAAGGAAGTCGCCCGAGCCGACTGTCTCCGCTGGCTCGGTGGTGATCTCACGCGTGCCGGCCAACGGATCCACCAGAACGCTCTCCGGGTTGCCCGCCCGCTCGGTCTCGTAGCGGAGCCGGGCGCCGCCGTCGATCCACTGCGGGGTGACCACGGCGTTCTGCACGAGCTGCGGGCGGTTGTGGCGGAGGAACTGCTCGGCGGTCTGGTAGACGGAGGCTGCGAGCTGGTCGGTCATCAGCGGAATCCCTTTGATTTGTTGGGGTTTGTCAGTGCGCGTCGGTGACGAGGGCGCGGTCGTCGCTCTGCTCCGTCGGAGCGTCGGTCTTGCGGTCGCGGAGCAGGACGAAGGCCAGCACCGCGGAGCCCAGTACTGCGATCGCTCCGGCGAGGAAGCTGCTCGACATGGCCTCGGCGAAGGCGACTCGGGCGGACTGCGCGAGCCCGGCGTCGCCGGTACTGGCGGCGATGGCCAGCGCTTCGCCGATCGACTCGCGAGCACCGGAGGGAGTGCCCTCCGGCATCTTCGCCGTGAAGTTGCCGGCCAGGACGCTGCCGAGGATCGCGACTCCGAGAGCCGCGCCGGACTGCTGGAGAGTGTCGTTGAGAGCAGAGCCGACACCGGCGTGCTCGTGCGGAACGGCGCCCATCAATGCCGCGGTTGCGGCCGGCTGGGCCAGACCTCCACCGATGCCGAACAGTGCGAGCGCGATCGTCACCATGCCGAAGCCGTCGTCGGCGCCGAGCGTGGACAGGAACAGGAAGCCACCAGCGAGAACGACCAGTCCCGCGGCGGTCATCGGCCGGTTGCCGATCTTCTGACCCAGCGTCGCGCCGATCCCGTTGACCAGGATCACCGCGATGGCCATCGGCGCCAGCGCCAGACCGGCCTTGGTCGGGGTGTAGCCGAGCACGAACTGCAGGTACTGCGTCAGCGCCAGCACCAGGCCGCCGTTGCCGATCTGGACGAGCAGCAGCGACAGGCTGCCACCGGAGAAGTTGCGATCACGGAACAGGTTGAGCGGGACCATCGGTACCGGGGTATGCAGCTCCCAGGCGACGAACCCGGCCAGGCCGACGAGGGCGACCGCGAGCATGGGCCAGTCGACGCCGCGGTTCGGTACCTCGATGATCACCCAGACCAGCGCGACGAGGCCGACCATCGAGAGGATCGCACCGAGCGGGTCGGGTTTGCGCCACGGGCCCTTCGACTCCGGCATCCAGATCATCGCCGCGGCGATCGCGAGCGCGGCCACCGGCACGTTGATCAGGAACACCGAACCCCACCAGAAGTGCGCGATCAGGGCGCCACCCATGATCGGCCCACCGATCAGGCCGACCATCAGCACCGAGCTCCAGATCGCCAGCGCCTTGCGTCGTTCCTCGTCGTCGAAGACCGTGATCAGGATCGACAGCGTGCTCGGCATCACCACCGCTCCCCCGATGCCCATCAGTACCCGGCCCGCGATCAGCGTCTCCGGGCTGTTCGCGTAGGTGGCGAGCAGCGAGGCGGCGCCGAAGATCGCCAGGCCGACGATCATCACCTTCTTGCGTCCGTAGCGATCGGACAGGCTGCCCGCGGTGAGCAGCAGGCCGGCGAAGACCAGGATGTAGCTCGCGATGATCCACTGGATCTCCTGGGCGGTGGCGCCCAGGTCCTCGGTCAGCGACGGGATCGCGACGGTGAGCACACCGTTGTCGAGCACCAGGACGAGCGTGCTCAGGCAGAGCACGATCAGGATCAGCCAGCGACGCGGATGACGACCAGTCATCACGCACCTCCTCAGGTGGGGTTGTTATTGAACGGTGTGCAGCTTGCTTGAACAGTGTGCATGCGACTTGAACGCCGGTCAACTCCTGCACGCTGTTCATGAAATGCGGTAGGCTGGCGCCCTGATTACTCAGAGGAGGCGTGATGGCGGAGGAATTCGCATCGGTCTGGACCCGGCCGAAGCGCAGGCGCCGGGAACAACCCGCGCTCAGCCAGGAGCAGATCGTCGCCGAGGCGATCAAGCTGCTCGACGCGGACGGGCTGGAGGCGCTCAGCATGCGCCGGCTCGGCGCCGCTCTGGGCGCGGTCGCCACCGCCGTCTACTGGCACGTCGCGAACAAGGAGGAGCTGATGGAGCTCGTGATCGACCACGTGTACGGCGAACTGGAGATCGCCGAGCTCAGCAACTCCGAGGAGTGGCGACAGGGTGCGACCGACTTCGCCCACAGCTTCCGCGCCATGATCCTGCGCCACCCCTGGATGGGCTCCACCCTCGCCGATGTGGGCGTCACCTACTTCGGCCCGAACGTGCTCCGGATGTCGGACAGCATGCTGGCGCTGTACGAAGCCGCCGGCTTCGACCTGCTCGAGGCCAACCAGGCCTCCACCGCCGTGCTCGCCTACGTCGTGGGCATCGCCTCCACCGAGGCAGCCACGCTCAGCAAGATCAAACGCAGCGGCATGTCCGCCACCGACTGGATGACCAGCGTCTGGCCGGCCGCGGAGCAGGCAGCCGAGCCGTACCCCCGAGTCAAGGCTTTGTACGCCGCCCACAGCGCCACAGAAACCGCCGACAACGGAGACGAGACCTTCTACTACGGCCTGGCCCGAGTCCTCGACGGCCTGGAAGCCCGGCTGGCCACTCAGCGCTGACCTCAGCTAGCGCAGCAGAAGGGTTCGTTCCAGCAGGGTCCATGCCGTCGTTGTCAGGAGGTAGAGGCCGGCGGCGAGTGGGATGAAAGCTGCGGTGATCAGCGTGCCGTACGGCAGGAAACGTGCCAGTTTCCGCGCCATCGGAGTCGCCGTTTCGTCGAGGAGACGGAGCTGGCGGCGGGAGGAGAAGTAGGCGACTACCGCGAGGACCAGTGCCAGTCCCAGGTACGCCGGGGTCGAGGCGAACAGCGGCCAGTGGATGCCGAGCGGGGCGCCGAAGATTGTTCCCGCGAGCAGTTGATTCGCCTGGCCGGCCACGATCGTGGTGCTGAACAGCGTGTACAGGACCCAGAAGAACGGCAGCTGGGCGAACATCGGCAGGCAGCCCGCCAGCAGAGTGGTCCCGGACTCCGCCTGGAGCTTCGCCACCTCGCGCTGGACCCGTTCAGGATCCTTGCCGTGGCGCTCGTTGATCTTGCGGATCTCCGGCAGCAAAGTTGCCCGGGACTTCTCGCCGCGGATCGCGGCCAGGCTCAGTGGGAGGAGCAGGAGGCGGACGGCGATCGTGCAGAGGACGATCGCCACAGCAGCGGCAGAGACGCCGGTGAGAGGTTCGATCGTCGTGGCGATTCCGTTGACGAGGTAGTAGGCAGCGCTGATCGGCGCGTCGAGAAAAGCAGGCATGGCGAAACTCCACGAGTGCGGAAGGGATGGGGCAGCGAGGAAACTCGCTACCGTCCCGGTGCTCGTGGGCGTGCCCGGCCGGCGGCGTCAGGATCGCGGAGCTGGAGGTACGCAGTACGGCGGGAGTTCGCGCGGGTCGCGCTGGCTCGCGCCGGCAACGGCGAGGCGAGCGGACGGTGCGCCGCAGTACTGGAGAGCTGGACGACGGCAAACAAAACGGCCGCCGCCGTGAGAACGGCGGCGGCCAGCAGACCGGAGTCCGGACCGAGGGCGGGCAGGGCCGTCGAGACGGCGGCCGCTACCTTCCCCAGCATGTCGATCAGTCTAGATAGTCACGCAAGACCTGCGAGCGCGACGGGTGTCGCAGCTTCGACATCGTCTTCGACTCGATCTGGCGGATCCGCTCGCGAGTCACGCCGTAGACCTTGCCGATCTCGTCCAGCGTCTTCGGCTGGCCGTCGGTCAGGCCGAAGCGCATCGAGACCACGCCGGCCTCCCGCTCGGACAGCGTGTCCAGGACCGCGTGCAACTGCTCCTGGAGCAAGGTGAACGAGACGGCCTCGGCCGGCACGATCGCCTCGGAGTCCTCGATCAGGTCGCCGAACTCGGAGTCGCCGTCCTCACCCAGCGGGGTGTGCAGCGAAATCGGCTCGCGACCGTACTTCTGCACCTCGATGACCTTCTCCGGGGTCATGTCGAGCTCCTTGGCGAGCTCTTCCGGAGTGGGTTCGCGGCCCAGGTCCTGCAGCATCTGGCGCTGGACGCGGGCCAGCTTGTTGATGACCTCGACCATGTGCACCGGGATCCGGATGGTGCGGGCCTGGTCGGCCATCGCGCGGGTGATCGCCTGCCGGATCCACCAGGTGGCGTAGGTCGAGAACTTGTAGCCCTTGGTGTAGTCGAACTTCTCGACCGCGCGGATCAGACCGAGGTTGCCCTCCTGGATCAGGTCCAGGAACAGCATGCCGCGGCCGGTGTAGCGCTTGGCCAGCGAGACGACCAGTCGCAGGTTGGCCTCGAGCAGGTGGTTCTTCGCCCGGCGGCCGTCCTCCGAGATCCACTCGTACTCGTCCTTGACCTTCTCCTTGAGCTTGGTCTCGGCGTCGGAGATCTGCTCCTCGGCGAACAGGCCGGCCTCGATCCGCTTGGCGAGCTCGACCTCCTGCTCCGCGTTCAGCAGCGGAACCTTGCCGATCTGCTTCAGGTAGTCCTTGACGGGGTCGGCTGTCGCGCCGGCCACCATCACCTGCTGCTCGGGCTCGTCGGTCTCGTCGGCCTCGGAGACGATGAAGCCCTGGTCCTCGGTGAGTTCCTTCTCCAGGGGCTTCACGGCCTCCGGCTGGAAGTCCGACTCGTCGACCTCGTCGAGCGCACGCGGCTTACCGGTCTTCGGGTCGATCGACAGACCCGCCTCGGACACGGCCTTCTTCGCCGGCGCCTTCTTCGCGGCGGCCTTCTTCGCGGGAATACCGTCCTCCTTGGTGGACACAGCAGCCTTCTTGGCGGCGGGAGCAGCAGCCTTCTTCACGGTAGCCTTCTTGGCGGCAGGGTCATCGACCCGGGCGCTGGTCCTGGGAGCCGTGCTGCGGGCGGTGGCGGCCACGACCCGGGGGGACTCGGCGGGAAGGTTCTCGGACGAGCTGGACGACACGAATTACCTCTCGTCTGACGATTCAGTCTGCAGGGTTACTGGTACTGCGTTACGACGTTACTGTGGTGCTGGTGGTGCCCCTCGACACATGAGTTGGGTACCTCGAACCGGGGGCCACTTCGCTGGTCAGGCGGCAGCAACACTCCATTGTAATCCGCGGACCAAGCCCAACCCTTCCGCGACCCCCTTCACGGCGTGCCTACCGGTACCAGTCCACCGTTCGCACTGGTACCGGCATGGCTCTACAAATGCTGACCCCCACCCACCGCCCCGGTCAGGCGATTCAGTGCTCAACTGTTCCTGGTCTGCCGCAGCGGCCTGGCCACGACCCGCTTCTCGACCTGCTGTTCCTGCTTGAACTGTCTCACCTTCACCAGTGACGCCACGTCGATCACGTCCGCGACCGACTTGTACGCACCGTCCTCGCCGTACGGCTCGGACGCCTCGCGCCAGCCGCGCGGTCGGACCTTGAGCTGCTTGCCGAGCAGCGCGACGAAGATCTTCGCCTTCTGCGCGCCGAACCCGGGCAGGGCCGACAACCTGGCCAGCAGGTCGTCCCCACTCTTCACATCGGCCCAGACGGCCGAGGCGTTACCGCCGTACTCCTCGTCCAGGTGCTTGGCCAGCGTCTGGATCCGGGCCGCCATCGCGGTCGGGAACCGGTGCACCGCGGGCGGGCCGGCCACCACCTCGACGAACCCGTCGGGGTCGTAGGCGGCCACCGTGGACGGATCGAACGGGCCGTCCATTCGTTGCGCGATCGCAACCGGACCGGCGAACGCGCGCTCCATCGGGATCTGCTGGTCGAGCAGCATGCCGACCAGCAACGCGAACGGGTCTCTGCTCAGCATCTCGTCGGCGTCGGGCTGCTGTGCGAGGCACAGCTTCCTGCTGCGTGTCGAAGTCACCTCAGTCCTCCCCATTTTCGGTCAGCACAGCGTCGGCCTTCACGGCCAGCACGGGACACGGGGCCTCCAGCAGCACCCGCTGGGCGTTGCTGCCGAGAATGAGCTTGCCGACCGGGGACCGGCGCCGCAGACCGATCACGATGAACTCCGCGTGCACCTGCTCGGCGACGGCCACCAGGTCCTCCGCCGGATCGAGTCCACGCACCAGTTGCCGTACCTCGTACGGCACGCCGGTCGAGTCGAGCTGCTCCCGTACCTCCGTCAACGCGGCGTCACTCGCCTCGGCCTCGTCGCTGTCGAAGCTGCGTCCACCCCGATGCGAGTTCACCACCACCAGCTTGGCGTCGCGCAGCTTCGCCTCCTCTGCCGCCCGCCGCAGTGCCGCGCGACCTTCCGCCTTCGGCACATAACCCACGACGATGGTCGTCATCGACTTGCCTCACCTCCGGGTGTCCATCACCTGAAACGGTCGACCCGTTCCGAACGATACTGCCCTGAACCCACTCCGGCATCTGTGGAAATGCACGATCTGTGTCGCGACCGTGACGCTTGGGCGATTGCGCCCGCAACATGGCCGTCCCGCCGTCGTGCCAACAGGTCACCGTCCCCCGACGGTTCACGACTGCATACCCGCCCTGTCGCGGTCTAACCGTCGTGGCGGACACCTTTGCAGGGTTGGGACCCGGCGCGCCAGCCCCCTGTACGCCGTTGCCTTGGGCAAGGGCGTGCTGTTCCGCCGGGCTGACCCCGGTTCCGGCGCTGTCCTTCGTTGTCTGCAGTGAGTTACGCGGTTAACCGAACCCGGGGCGGACGATCAGTCGATCGGCCACTCGTGCACCGGCGTGTTGTCGTGCATGTGGTCGCGGTACCTGCTCAGCATCCCGCGCAACGCGTCGCGGCGGCCGTGGGATCCCTTGGTATACAGCCGGTGGAACTCGTCGGCCTGCCAGGAGGCGCCGTTGCGGTTGGTCAGGCAGCGCTGCTCGATGATGCCGAGCAGCCGGTCGCGGACCGCCGGAGCGACTCCCCAGGCGTCCAGGCCGCGGGATGCCATCGGCAACAGGCGGCGCAGGACCAGCTCGGTGGCGCGCACGGTGCCTACTCCGGGCCAGAAGACCTCGGCGTCGATGCCCTGCCGGGCCGCCTCGTGGAAGTTCTCCTCCGCGGCACTGAACGACATCTGCGACCAGATCGGCCGTTCGTCGTCGGCCAGCGCCCGGACCAGGCCGAAGTAGAAGGCGCCGTTGGCCATCGTGTCGACGACCGTCGGGCCGGCCGGCAGCACGCGGTTCTCCACCCGCAGGTGAGGCTTCTCCCGGACAACGTCGTACACCGGGCGGTTCCAGCGGTAGATCGTCCCGTTGTGCAGCCGCAACTCCGACAGGGCCGGGGTGTCGCCGCGGTCCAGGACGGCGATCGGATCCTCGTCGGAGGTGACCGGCAGCAAGGCCGGGTAGTACCGCGAGTTCTCCTCGAACAGGTCGAAGATCGAGGTGATCCAGCGTTCGCCGAACCAGACCCGCGGCCGGACGCCCTGGGTCTTCAGCTCATGGGTGCGGGTGTCGGCGGCCTGCTCGAACAGCGCGATCCGGGTCTCCCGCATCAGCTCCTTGCCGAACAGGAACGGTGAGTTCGCGCCGATCGCGAGCTGTACTCCGGAGATCGCCTGGGCCGCGTTCCAGTACCGCGGGAACGCCTCCGGCGTGACCTGCAGGTGGAACTGCGTCGACGTACAGGCGGCTTCGGGGACGATGCTGTCGGCGGTGACCTGGAGCCGCTCGATCCCGTCGATGGCGATCTGCACGTCCTCGCCCCGGGCCTGGAACACCTGGTCGTTCAGCAACGTGTAGCGCGGGTTCGCGCTGATCGCCTCGCGGTTGATGTGCTCGCGCATCAGCGTGGGCAGGATGCCGATCGTCACCATCGTCGAGCCGGTCCGGGCGGCCTTCTCGTCGGCCGCGTTCAGGCTCGCGCGGATCGCGGCCTCCATCTTCTCCAGCCCGTCACCGTCGATCTGGCCCGGGGGCACGTTGATCTCGATGTTGAACTGGCCCAGCTCGGTCTGGAACGCGTCGTCCTCGATCGCCTTCAGCACCTCGGCGTTCTTGAACGCCGGGTCACACGCCTCGTCGACCAGGTTCAGCTCGATCTCGATCCCGGTCATCGGGCGTTCGGCCTCGAACCTGGCCTCGCGCAGCATCCGCGCGAACGCGTCCAGGTTGCGATGGACCTGATCGCGGAACGCGGTCCGGTCCGCCCGGGTGAACTCGACCCGGTCGACTTCCTCGCCCATCAGCGCCTCCCCTGTCGGGTTACTTGCCTCAGTCTGCCCGAACCACGCCCGCCGTGTGGGCGTGGTCGCGTCGCAGCTCACCAGCTGGTACCCCGGTCCGCCCGGTCACAACGGCTCCCCGCCGGCCGAGAGCGGAAAGACGATGAAGTCGTCCCGGACGATCCGTTGCGGCGTATCCCCTGCGGCGGCGAGAACGTCGGCGAGCTCGGTCAGTACTGCGGGGTCCAGCTGCAACGCGTGCTCGCCTGGATGCCGGTCGGCCCCCATGGCGAAGTCGATTCCGGGCTGGTCGGTCAGCTCGATGTGCGCACCGAGCACCAGTTCCACCGGATTGCCCGCGGCAACAAAGTCGGTCAGCCGCGCGATGCTCGCCCGGAAGGCGGGCCAGTCGACGACGTACAACCGTCCCGGGTACAGGGAGTCGCCGGTGAGCAGCAACCGTGTCGAGCGGTCGTACACGGCGATATCCGAGGCGTGGTGCCCCGGAATCGGGATCAGGTCGAGCACTCGGTCCCCCAGGTCGAACTGCACGATCTGCTCCGGCCACCCGGTGATACCGAAGTACTGCGCAACCTCTTCGGCCGACTTGCCCACCACGGTGTCGAACTGCCCATCGCCGCCGACGTGGTCCCGGTGTCCATGAGTGTGCGCGACGACCAGCTCCACCTCACGGCCGGCCAGCAGCTTGTCCACGACCGCCCGAAGGTCGATGTCACCGGTGCCGGTGTCGAGCAACAAAGCTCGCTCCGAGCCGATCAGGAGATAGCTGAACGGGCCCTCGAAGTTGGTGTGCAGGGCTTGCCGGATGATCACCGTGCGGTCGTCGTACCAGTGGAGCTGGTGGTCCGGGCTCGCGGCGGTCGTGCCGTCGTCCCAGACGGGGAAGGCTGTCATCGGCCGATCATCTCAGCCGGGGAAGGTTGTGCCGGGCGGGAATTGTCGGTGCGGCCGGGGAGACTTGGGTGGTGCGCAACGATCCGTCCATCCTGCATGTCGACCTGGATGCGTTCTTCGCAGCCGTCGAGCAGCGGGACAAGCCCTCGCTGCGTGGGAAGCCGGTGGTTGTGGGCGGCATCGGGCTGCGTGGCGTCGTCTCGACGGCGTCGTACGAGGCCCGCAGGTACGGCGTCCGGTCGGCGATGTCGACCGCCGAGGCGCGCTCGCGGTGCCCGCACGCGGCGTACCTCGGGACGCGGTTCGAGGTCTATCGGGCGACCAGTCAGGCGGTGATGGCGCAGATGCGGGCCCTGTCGCCGCTGGTCGAGCCGCTCTCCCTGGACGAGGCCTTCGTGGATCTTGCCGCCGCGGGGCTGAGCAACCTGACCGTGGACGACGTCGAAGCCATCTCGAACGACCTCAAGGCGGCGATCAAGGAAGCGAGCGGCGGCCTGACTGCCTCGGTCGGCGCCGGTACGTCGAAGCTGGTCGCGAAGATCGCCAGTGATCTCGACAAGCCCGACGGGGTGGTCGTCGTACCGGCCGGCACCGAGGCGGAGTTTCTCGCCCCGATGCAGGTGACCGTGATTCCCGGGGTCGGTCCGGCGACCGCGCAGCGGCTCAGCATGGCCGGGGTGCGCACGGTGGGCGACCTCCAGCAACTCGACCTCGACGAGCTGGTCCGGCAGGTCGGTTCGGCCCACGGATCGAGCCTGTACCGGCTGGCGACCGCCTCCGACGACCGGGCGGTGGTCAGCGACCGGGAGACCAAGTCGGTCAGCGTCGAGGACACCTTCGAGACCGACATCATCGACCGGTCGCTGCTCTCGGCCATCGGCGACCGGATGGCGCACCGCGTCGCGGAGCGGCTCCAGAAGGCCCAGTTGTCCGGCCGGACGGTGACGGTGAAGACGCGGATGCACGACTTCACCACGCACACCCGCTCGTCCACGCTGGCCGGGCCGACCGACGATCCCCGGGTGATCGCCCGGGTGGCCAGACGCCTGCTCGAGGACAGCGACATCTCCGGCGGCATCAGGTTGCTCGGCGTCGGCGTCTCGTCCCTGGCCGACTGGATCCAGGACGATCTGTTCACCGAGTCCGAGGACGAGGAGCTGCCGGTCGAGGTCGTCGAGCTGCCGGAGCGGAGCCGGGACCGGCCGGCCGGCTACTACCCCGGCCAGGATGTGGTGCACACGCAGTACGGCGAAGGCTGGGTCTGGGGGTCGGGCCGCGGCCGGGTCACGGTCCGATTCGAGACAGCGCAGACCCCGCCCGGTCCGGTCCGCACCTTCGCGGTCACCGACCCCGAGCTGACAAAACGGGTGCTCCACGTCACCGAGGACGACAAATTGGCCGAAACCAGCCAAGATGGGACGAATGAGTGACGTCCGCGGCGGGATCTACCCGTTCTGTCGAGCCTGTACCGCGTCGTCGACGGCCTGGCGCGCGCCCGACGCGATGAACAGGCTGAGCGGCGTCGGCAGCCGTTTCTACGGCCATCGGGACGTCTGCGCCGACTGCGGATCGTCCGTCCGCACGCTCTACTCGACCTTCCTGCTCATCCCGGTCGCGCGCCGCGGGCGGTTCCGGATCATCAGGACCGGCGGCCGCAGCTACGTCGGCCGCCGGCTGCTCGAGGGGCCCGCCGCGGTGCCCGAGCCGGCGCACGAGCCGCCGATCTCGGACTTGAAGAACCACCCGGAGCTGGTCGACTCGACGTACGAGCAGGCCGAGGCGCAGTGGACCGCCGGCGACTCGGCCAATGCGCTGCCGCTGTACAAGGCGTCGCTCGCGTCCTGCGAGAAGGTGCTGAAGGCCGATGATCCGGCGACGCTCAAGGTCCGGCTCCGGGTCGCGCAGGCGTTGCTCGCGACCGGTGACTACGGCTCGGCGATCGGGTGGTTCGAGCTCATCACCCCGCAGCTGACCCGTGTGTACGGCGCCGAGCACGACCTGACCCGCGACGCGGTCGAAGGCGTGACCGGTGCCCAGCTGATGGTGGGCGGACCGCGGGCCGAGGCGAAGCTGCTGTCCGAGTTGCTCGAGCAGGACGAGAAGTCGCTCGGCCGCTACAACGCGAAGGTACTGCGAACCCGCGCCGCGCTGGGCCGAGCGACGATGTTCACCGGCCGGCTCGGTGCCGCGGTGGAAATGCTGGACGCGACCCTTGCCGACAGCATCGAAAGTCTCGGCGCGGACCATCCCGACACCGAGACCTTCCGCGGTGTGCTTCTGGAAGCGTGCAAGGCCGCGGACACCCGAGGCAAGAAGAAGGATCGCGACCTGGCGACCGCCGCCCGCGACCGCTGGTCGCTACTGCCGAAGACGAACTGACAAACACGTCACGCAGCCTTCGAGCTTCTCGAACTCGCTGATGTCGACGATCACGGGCTGATAGCCGCGCTCGCGGAACAGCTCGGCGGACTTGGGTGCCGACGCCGCCATCAGCAGCCGGTCCTCCCCCAGCAACACGACATGCGCGCCGCCCTCCTCCGGTACGGCGAGGAACTTCGGAAAGGCAGCCGGGTCGTCGGTCAGCGGCTCGTACCCGATCACCGTGCCGTCCGGCAATGCGGTCACCGCCGACTTGAGATGCAGAACCTTGCGAACCGGTACTGCGATCACGTCAGCTCCGAGTGGCGCGAGGTGCTCCCGCAACTGGTCGATCCCGGACTGGTTGGTGCGGCCGCCGAGCCCGGCGTACACGGTGGTTCCGATCTTGAGGATGTCGCCGCCGTCCAGGGTTCCCGGTTCGGTGATGTGAGCGATCCGGTAGCCCTGCGCGGCCACGGCCTGCTCCGCCTCGGCGGCTTCCGGGCGTCGCTCGTCGGCCCCGGACCGGGCGATCACGGCCAGGTCGCCGAACACCACCATCGTGTCCTCGACGAACACGCCGTCGGGGCAGTCGTCGATCGGCGGGACCTCCACACAGTCCCAGCCGGCCTCGGCGAGCGCGTCGACGTACTGCTGCCACTGCCGTACTGCGAGGTCCGGGTCGACCGGGACGCGTTCGAGATGGGTCAGCAGGCCGTCGGCCAGACGTGGGCTGGGGCGGCGGACGAGTGCACGGGCAGTGGCCATTCCCGCAGGCTAACCCGGCCGTGAATGGGCTCGCCGGGCGCGGGTACCGGGGTCCGACAGTCTCATCACCTGGGAGGACATCAGAAATGCCGAAGATCCTGCAGCACACCGGCGGCGACGTGGTCGAGATCATCCTGGCCGACCACCGGTGGTTCGAGGAGGCACTGCGCGAGTTGCGGGACGTGCAGTCCGACCGGGCCGTGGTGCTGGCGGATCTGGCCACCGTCCTGATCGCCCACGCCGAGGCCGAGGAGTCGAAGGTCTACCCCGCGCTGCGGAAGAAGGACGCGATCGACGCCGAGGAGGTCGAGCACTCCGAGCACGAGCACGACGAGGGCAACGAAGCGCTGCTGGCGTTGATGGAGGTCGAGGACCCGCAGAGCGAGGAGTTCAGCGAGAAGACGCACGAGCTCTCCGAGGCGTTGTCCCACCACCTGGACGAGGAGGAGCGCGACGTGCTGAACCCGGCCCGGACCGAGATCGGCGAGGACGTCCGGCAGCAGCTCGGCGAGGCCTTCGCCACCGAGCGCGCCCGCTGGATCGAGAGCGGCTGCGGCTCGATCGAGAACGTCCGCAAGCTGGTCGAAGCAGCCAAGCAACCCTGACCCTGGTACTCCCACCGCCGGCTGGGCGGGGTGCCGCGGTGGAGCCTGCGGCCTTGAGCACGGGCCAGTCGCCAGAATCGGCGTCAGCGCGACTGGTCCGTGCCCAAGGCGGCGGGATCCTGCTCAGAGCTTGAGGACGAGGCCCTCCTCGGCAGCGATGACCTCGCCGGGAAAGACCTTCTGCGCCTCTGCGACCGAGACCGAGCGATCTGAGCCGGGCCAGAAGTGGGTCAGGAGAAGCCTTGTCGCGCCGGCGGCGGCCGTGGCTGCTTCGGTTGCGGTCATCACGTAGCGAGGGGTCGTGTCCGGTGAAGGTCCCTGCAGGGTCGCGTCGCAGATGAACAGGTCCGCTTTGTCCGCCAGCGCAGCGGCTTCCGGGCCTGGCCCGCTGTCGCCGGTGTAGGCGACGGTCAGTTCCGGCGCACTCAACCTGATGCCCAGGTTGGTCACGTAGTGCGGCAGGAGTGCGGTCTCCAGCCGGAACGGCCCGAGCTCGGCCGGTGCCAGGTCCCGTACGTCGAAGACCGTCGCCGGGTCCGGTCGTGGTTCCAGCGTTCGCAGTACGTCGAGAACGCCGGGTGGGCAGTAGAGCGGGATCGGCGCCGCGTCGCGGGCGAGGTAGTAGCGGACGCGGGCCAGTGCGCTCACGTCGACGCAGTGGTCCGGGTGCTGATGCGTGACGATCACCGCGTCGACCGCGCCGTCGGGGCAGTGCTTCAGCAGTTGCGGCAACGCGGCGTAGCCAAGGTCGAGCACGACCTTGAAGCCGTCGTACTCGAGCAGGAAACCCGCGCAGGCGCGACCCGGCTCGGGCCACGCGCCGCAGGAACCGAGAACGGTCAGCGACCTCATCGGCCGGCGAAGGCCGCGTTCGACGGCACGATCTCCTTGCCCAGTGGGAGCAGCGAGATCGGGATCAGTTTGAAGTTCGCCAGGCCGAGCGGGATGCCGATGATCGTGACGCACAACGCGATCCCGGTGATCAGGTGGCCCAGCGCCAGCCACCAGCCGGCGAAGATCACCCAGATGATGTTGCCGAGCACCGAGCCGGCGCCGGCACCGGGCTTGTCGACCATCGTCCGGCCGAACGGCCACAACGCGTAGCCGGCGATCCGGAACGACGCGATGCCGAACGGGATGGTGATGATCAAAATGCAGCAGATCAGGCCGGCCACGACGTAGCCGACAGCCAGCCAGAAGCCGGCGAACACCAGCCAGATCAGGTTCAGAATCGTTCTCATGCCCTCCAGCCTGCCACCCGGCGGGTGTGTTCCAGGACCAGACGGGCCACGACTCCGGGATCATTCCGGGGCAACCAGTGGCCACCCCTGACCACCTGGACGCTCAGGTTCGATGCCCACCGCGCCACATCGGTCTGCAGCGGCGTCGTCACGAATGCGTCCGCGTCGGGCGAAACAGCCAGCACCGGTACGCCGGTACGTCGCTCCCGCGGATGCAACAGCCGGGACACCACGTTCGCGCGGTACAGGTTCAGCCCGTTGACGTAGTCGGCCATGGAGCGCTCGGGACTCGTTCCACTGGCGCTGCCCTCGAGCTTGCCGAACACCCGATGCGCCCAGCCCTTCCGCCAACCGCGTTCGGGTAGCCATGGGAGCTGGAAGTAGAAGATGTACCAAGATTGCGCGAGCTGCTTCAGCGCCTCACGGGATCGCCAGCGGGTCCGGAGGAAGTAGCCCGCGTGATCCAGCGACGGTCCCGAGATGGACACGAACGACGCGATCCGGCCGGCCAGCCGCTCGCTCGTGACGAAGTGCCAGGACTGGATCGATCCCCAGTCGTGGGCGAGCAGCTGGATCGGCTGATCGGGCGAGACGGCATCGATCACCGCGCCGAAGTCCTCCTCGAGCCGCTCCAGCCGGTACGCCGCCCGCTCCCGCGGGTGGTCCGACTCCCCGGCGCCGCGGACGTCGTACGCGACGACCCGGAAGTGTTCGGCCAGCCGGGTGGCGACCGGCTCCCACAGCTTCGCGTTGTCCGGGTAGCCGTGGACGCAGACCAGCACCGGAGCGCTCGGTTCGCCGTACTCGTAGAGCGCTATCCGGGTGCCGTCCGCACTGGTCACGTGCCGCATCCGTCAGTAGTCCTCGATGACGAGCGTCTCGAAACCGATGCCTGCGGCAACCAATCTGCGGCGCAGGGCGGGACCCATGGCGACCGCGGTGGTCACCTGGCCGGAGGTCTTCGGGAGGGTGTCGAGGGCCAGCGAGAGCGCACACTCGGCCAGCATCTTCGCCGTCTCGTCGTAGCCGGGATCGCCGCCGGACACCTCGGTGATGACCCGCTTGCCGCCGCCCTCGCCGACGAAGCGCGCCTTGAACCAGGACTTCGCCCGGCGCTCCTCGCTCGGTCCGTCACCGGCCTTGATCCGCTTGAGCAAGACCTTCCGGGCCGGCGGAAGCTGCGCGGCGGCCGCCAGCAGACCGATCCCCGCGATCCCGCCGACAACGGTGGGCAGCCGTTTCAGGGCGGCAAAGTGCGAGTAGCGGAAGTCGGGTCCGTAGTCGTCCAGGAGCAGTGCCGAGTTCGCCACGACCTGCGGGTCGACGGTCGGCAGCGGGACGGCCCAGAATCCTTGGCTGCGGTGGATCTTGCCGGTCACGACCTTGACCGAACGACCCTCCGGCCGAGGCTGGACCCGGCGACGGGCGCGGTGCGCCTCGAGGTGCTGCTTGCCGCGGGACAGCGCCGTCACCACTGTCTCCCACGTCCCGCCGGACGGCTTGCCACCGCCGCGGATCAGGCCCTTCACGGCGATCGGGACGTTCTTCGGCAGCTGCTCGACGGTGTACTGAACCCCCAGGTCGTACGGGATCGAGTCGAACCCGCAGCAGTGGATGATCCGCGCGCCGGTCGCCACCGCTTTCGCGTGATAGCCGACGTACATCCGGTCGACGAACTCCGATTCGCCGGTGAGGTCGAGATAGTCCGTACCGGCCTGCGCGCAGGCCGCCACCAGCGGTTCGCCGTACCGGGTGTAGGGGCCGACGGTGGTGACGACGATCCGGGCGGCTTCGGCCACCGCTTTCAGCGAGGCGGGGTCCTCCACGTCGGCGATGAGCAGGTCGACGTCGACGCCGAGCTTCTCGCGAACGGCCTCCAGCTTGGCGCGATTGCGTCCAGCCAGAGCCCACCTGAACTCGGCCGGTGCGTTCTTGGCGAGGTACTGCGCGGTGAGCGCGCCGGTGAATCCCGTCGCGCCGAACACGACGACGTCGTACTGGCGGCTCATCGCTTGGCTGCTTTCTCGGTGTCCGCGCGGCCGCCCGCACCGGAGGCGCGGGAGGAGGCTGCGGCGCCACGGGCCTCGATGTCGGCCAGCGCGGCCCGGTCGGACTTCGGCACGTTGAACCGGGCGCCGAGCTCGACCAGATGCGGAATCAGCGCGCGGAAGATCTTCAACGGCCCGATCCAGCCCGGCACGTGGACGACCCGGGAGCGTTTCCTGATGCCCACGGTGAACTTCTCGACCGCGAGGTCGAGCGGATAGGTCTTGCCGATCAGCGGAACGCCGGTGCGGACCTTGCCGAAGACCGGGTGCTCGTCGACGCCACGGACCATGTCGGTGTCGACGAAGGTCAGGTGCGCGACGCCGACGGCCACGCCGAGGTGCCGCAGCTCGGCCCGCAGGCTGTTGCCCATCGCCTCGACGCCGGCCTTCGCGACGTTGTAGGACGCGAGGCCGGGGATGTGCACGATGCCGGCCAGGGAAGACACCAGCAACAGGTACCCCTTGCTCGCCAGGAGATGGGGCAAGGTCAGGTGGACGGTCCGCCAGACGCCGTACAGGTCGACGTCGAGGACGCGCTCCCAGACGGCCGGGTCCATGCTCCGGGTGAAGCCCGGTGCGGCGATGCCCGCGTTCGCGACGACGACGTCGATCCGGCCGTAGCGTTCGGCGATCGCCTCGACCGCGGTGCGCAACGACTCGGCGTCGGTGACATCGGCCTCCCACCAGCCGGCGTCCGGTCCGCAGTCCTCGGCCACCTTCTTCAGCTCGTCGGGTTCGAGCCCGACCAGCGCCAGGGTCGCGCCGTCGCCGGCGAGACTGCGGGCGACGGCGGCGCCGATCCCGCGGGACGCGCCGGTGATGAGTACGACCTTGCCGGTCATCGGGAACCTCCGACTGTTGAGTGGATACTCAACAGTAAGTGCTTGTTGACGGATTACTCAATACACTGGCCGGGTGAGTCAACCCTCGTCCGCCCGGCTGCAGCCCGAAGAGCGCCGGACCCAGATCCTCGAGGCCGCGCGGCGCGTCCTGGAGGCCGACCCGCATCGCGAGCTGAGCGTCGAACTGGTCGCCGCGGAGGCGGGCGTCTCCCCCGCACTGCTGTTCCACTACTTCGGCTCCAAGAAGAAGTTCCAGTATGCCGTGATCGAGGCGGCCGCCGCCGAGGTGATGCTGCGCACCGCTCCCGACCTCTCGCTGCCCCCCGCCGAGCAACTCCGCAGCGGGATCCGGGCGTTCGTCCGGGCGGTGCTCGAGGCTCCGCAGCTCTACCGCGCGACGCTGCTGATGTCGGCGGCCGGCGACCCCGCAGTACGGGCTCTGCATTCGGAGTTGCGGCAGGTGTTCAGCCAGTGGGTGATCAACGCGGTGGCCGAACGCGGCATCACGGTCACCCCGAGGGTCGAGCTCGCTTGCCACGGCTGGCAGGGGTACGTCGAACAGACGCTGCTGACCTGGATCGACAACCCGACGGTGTCCGCCGCCGAACTGGAGGACCTCTGCGAGCGATCCCTCGACGCGATCCTCGGGACAGCGAAAGGCTAGCGCGCCGTGTCGGAAGTTGCGTTAGCGATAGCGGTGTCCAGGTGCGTGCATCGCGGTGGCGGAGGAGCGGCCTCGATGCTTTTCCATCATTGCCGTTTCTCCGCTGCCGCGAGGTGCGTGCCTGGGCGCGGGTAGCGCAACGCAACTTCCGACACGGCGCGCTAAGGTGCCCGGGTGCTGAAGGTTGCTACGGCGAACGTGAACGGGATCAGGGCGGCGTACCGGCGAGGGATGGCCGGGTGGCTCGAGGAGACCGATCCGGACCTGTTGCTGTTGCAGGAAGTCCGGGCGACGGACGAAGTACTGCGCGACCACCTCGGCGGCGACTGGCACATCGCGCACGCGGAGCCGGTCAGCGACGGGCACAAGGGCCGGGCCGGCGTGGCCGTCGCGAGCCGGCGGCCGATCAAGCAGGAGAACGCCGAGATCGGGCCCGAGCGGTTCAGCGGGAGTGGGCGCTGGATCGAGGCCGACGTCGTCCTGGACGACGGGTCGACGCTGACGGCGATCAGCACCTATGTCTTCACCGGCGAGTTCGAGACGCCGCCGCGGCAGGCCGAGAAGTACGCCTTCCTGGACGCCTTCACCGAGCGGTTGTCGGTACTGCGCGCCGACGGGCGGCACGTCCTGGTCTGCGGTGACCTCAACATCGCGCACCGCGAGGTCGACCTGAAGGCCTGGAAGGCGAACCGGAAGAAGAGCGGCTTCCTGCCCGAAGAACGCGCCTGGATGGATCGGTTGTTCGAGGCCGGCTGGGTCGATCTGGGCCGGCGGTTCGGCGGCGAGGGACCTGGGCCGTACTCCTGGTGGTCGTGGCGTGGCAAGGCGTTCGACAACGACGCCGGCTGGCGGATCGACTACCAGATCGCCTCTCCGGAACTCGCGACCGCTGCGACCTCGTGCGTGGTCCACCGGGCGCCGACGTACGCCGAGCGCTGGAGCGATCACGCGCCGGTCGTCGCGACGTACGAGCTCTGAGGCCGTCCACAGGGAAAGCCTGTGGAAACCCGCAGTACGCGGGCGGCAGGTGCGGGGTAGTCTCCCGGCATGTCCGAGTTGAAGCCACCAGTTGCCACCCGTAAGCCGATCGAACGCAGCCACCACGGAGACGTCTTCGTCGACGACTACGAATGGCTGCGGGACAAGACGAACGACGAGGTGCTGGACTACCTGCGCGCCGAGAACAGCTACACCGAGGCCCGCACCAAGCACCTCGAATCGTTGCGCGAGGCAATCTTTTCGGAGATCTCCGACCGGACCCTGCAGACCGACCTGAGCGTGCCCGCCCGCAGCGGCGGCTTCTGGTACTACACGCGCACCATCGAGGGCAAGCAGTACGCGATCAGCTGCCGGGTCAAGGCGACCGGCGACGAGCCGCCCGCGACCGACGGCGAGATCCCCGGCGAGGAGGTGCTGCTGGACGGCAACGAACTGGCCGGCGACTCCGAGTTCTTCTCCCTCGGCACGGTCGACGTCTCCCCCGACGGCCGGCTGCTGGCGTACTCCGTCGACCTCACCGGTGACGAGCGGTTCACCTTGCGCATCAAGGACCTGGACAGCGGCGAGCTGCTGCCGGACGAGTTGCCCGGCGTGCACTACGGCTCCGCCTGGTCGACCGACGGCTCGACCATCTTCTACACGAAGGTCGACGACGCCTGGCGCCCGCACCAGGTCTGGCGCCACACCCTCGGCGAGAGCGAGGACGTGCTCGTCCTGGAGGAGCCGGACGAGCGCTTCTGGGTCGGGGTCGACCTGACCCGCAACGAGCAGGCAATCCAGATCTCCCTCGGCAGCAAGCTGACCAGCGAGGTCTGGCTGCTGGACGCCAACAACCCGGCCGGTGAGCTGGTCGTGGTCGCGCCCCGCCGGGAGGGCGTCGAGTACGACGTCGAGCACGCCGGCGACCAGTTGCTGATCGTGCACAACGCCGACGCGTCCAACTTCTCGCTGGCCACCGCGCCGCTGGACTCCCCCGGCGACTGGACCACGCTGATCGAGGGTGACGAGTCGAGCCGCCTGCTGGGCGTCGACGCGTTCGCCGACCACGTCATCCTGTACCGGCGCCGCGACGCCCTCACCGAACTGGCGATCATGCGCCGCGACGGTGGTTCGTTCGGTGCGCCCGAGGCACTGACCTTCGACGAGCCGATCTACACCGTGTCACCGAGCCGGAACGACGAGTGGCACGACACCCGGTACCGGTTCGGCTACACGTCACTGGTGACGCCGGGGACGACGTACGACGTCGACGTGGTCACCGGCGAGCGGCGGATGCTCAAGCAGCAGCCTGTGCTCGGTGGAGTCGACCTGAGTGCCTACACGCAGTACCGGGAGTGGGCGACGGCGGCGGACGGGACCCGGGTGCCGGTCTCGCTGGTGGCCCGCAAGGACGTCGCCAAGGACGGGAACGCGCCGGTCGTGCTCTACGGGTACGGGTCGTACGAGAGCTCGATGGACCCGTGGTTCTCGATCCCGCGGCTGTCGCTGCTGGACCGCGGCGTCGTCTTCGCGATCGCGCACGTGCGCGGCGGCGGCGAGCTCGGCCGGAGTTGGTACGACAACGGCAAGATGCTGACCAAGCGGAACACCTTCACCGACTTCATCGCAGTCGCCGAGCACCTGGTCGAGGACGGCTGGTCGAAGCCGTCGCGGATCGTCGCCCAGGGCGGCAGCGCCGGCGGCCTGCTGATGGGTGCTGTCGCGAACCTGGCGCCCCAGGCCTTCGGGGGCATCGTCGCCGAGGTGCCGTTCGTGGACGCGCTGACGACCATCCTGGACCCGTCGCTGCCACTGACTGTGATCGAGTGGGAGGAGTGGGGCAACCCGCTGGAGGACCCCGAGGTCTACCGGTACATGAAGTCCTACGCGCCGTACGAGAACGTGACGGCCCAGCAGTACCCGCGCATCCTCGCGATCACCAGCCTGAACGACACCCGCGTCTTCTACGTCGAGCCGGCCAAGTGGGTGGCGAAGCTGCGCGCGACGGCCACCGGCGAGGTCGACGTCCTGCTCAAGACCGAGATGGAAGCCGGCCACGGCGGCCGCAGCGGCCGGTACGACGCCTGGCGCGAGGTCGCCTTCACCCTCGCCTGGGAACTGGACACCCTCGGCCTGGCCTGAAAGCTACGCAGCGGATGTGTCGTGTGACACATTCAAACGCCCCGAATGGCGCATTGAGCGGCCATTCGGGGCTTTTGACGGTGAAACCTGAGAACAGTTCTCAGCCCCTTTCCGGCCCCGAAAGCCCGCAAATCAAGCCGATCTTGTGCACAGCGGGCGTGCGGCGCGCAGAACCAGGGCACTGAGCGTGCAGCAGGCGGCGTTTCCGGTGCGCTGAGGGTGCCGGGAAATCTCAGGGAACGTTCAGGCTGTTTACACACTCATCGTGGAATCTTGAACCTCACTCGAGCGTTGCTCTCCATGTAACGACGAAGGGAGTTTCGGTGGCTCGCACGGCTCGTGTCCGTTCAACGGACGACGGTATCGACGGTAAGGACAGCGTCGGTCTCTACCTGGAAGAGATCGCTCGCACTCCTTTGCTGACCGCGGAAGAAGAAGTCGAGCTCGCTGAGACGGTTGAGGCAGGTCTCCTCGCGGAGCAACTGCTGGCCGAGGGGCGGGTTGGACGCAAGAAGGGCGGAGCGCCCAAATATGCGACGGAGGAAGAGCTCGAGTGGCTGGCCGAAGAGGGCCAGCGCGCGCAGCAGCGGTTCGTGACCGCCAACCTCCGCCTGGTGGTGTCGATCGCCCGCCGTTACGGACGGTCCCAGATGCCGCTCCTGGACCTGGTCCAGGAAGGCAACACGGGGCTGATCCGGGCGGTGGAGAAGTTCGACTACCGCAAGGGATTCAAGTTCTCGACGTACGCGACCTGGTGGGTGCGGCAGGCCATCACCCGCGGTATCGCGCAGCAGGCCCGAGTGGTCCGGCTGCCGGTGCACGTGGTGGAGCAGCTGAACCAGATCGGGTCGGCCCGGCGGACGCTGGAGCGCAAGCTCGGGCGTGAGCCGGAGATCGACGAGATCGCGGCGGAGCTGGACCTCGACCCGGAGCGGGTGACCGACCTGATCCGGATCGGCCGGGACCACATCAGCCTGGACAACCCGATCGACGACGAGGGTGAGACCTCGCTGGGCGACCTGATCGCGGCCGAGACCGCGCCGGGCCCCGACCAGCTGGTCGCCGACGCGTCGGACCGCTCGGGCCTGTTCAGCCTGGTCGATCAGCTCGACCCCCGGTCGGCTGACGTGATCCGGCGCCGCTACGGACTGCACGACGGCCGTCAGGCCAAACTCGCCGACATCGGCGCCGTGCACGGCATCTCCGCCGAGCGCGTCCGCCAGATCGAACGCGAGGCCCTAGGCCGCCTCCGCCTCCTGGCAGACCCAACCCTGGCCGCCTGACAATCCACCACCAACTCCCCCAGAACCCCCGAGCCGCCCCGGCCCGGGGGTTCTCCACACTCCCAGCAATCACAACGTCCAGCCAGCCAAGCGCCCGCATTGCCCAGCCAGCCCACCTGACCAAGCGATCCCAATGCCCAGCCAGCCAAGCGCTCGCGTTGCCCAGCCGGCTCGGACGATCGCGGTATCCAGCCGGCCGAGTGGACGCGGGTGCTCAGCCGTTCGGGCGGCTGATGATGCTCAGTGACTGTTCCAGGTGTCGATCAGCTTGAGCAGGTCGGTCAGCTCGTGAATGGTGGCGTCGGGGACGCCCTCGGTGTGGCCGATCTGGCTGGTGGGGATGGCGCTGTGGGGGATGTGGGCCGCGCGCATGCCGACGTTCTGGGCGCCCCAGACGTCGTCGAACAGGCGGTCGCCGACGAAGAGGCAGCGAGCGGGTTCGGTCAGGCCGACCGCTGTCATGGCGGCGCGGAACGCCTCCGGGTGCGGCTTCGTCCACGGCACCTCGCTGGTGTAGACGGCGCCGTCGATCAGCTCGAGGATTCCGTCCCGTTCGAAGATCTCCTCGTGCCGGCGGCGCGGCCAGATGGTGTTCGACAGCACGCCGATCTTCAGGCCGCGGGCGCGCAGCCCGCGCAACGTCTCGGCGGCATCCGGCGCCAGCTCGGTGTGCGGGTGCCACTGCAGGTCGTACTCCGTCAGTGCCTCCGCCGTCAGCTCCACCTCGGCGAGCAGGCAGACCTCTTCGAGCGTGCTGCTGCGGTGCTCGTCGCGGGACCGCAGCCACACGGACTCCTCAGCCGCGACCAGCTTCGCCGCCAACTCGTCGGCCCGCTCCTCGTCGACCAGGCGCGCCACCGACCGCCATACGTCGTACAGGTCGATGTCGTGCCAGGTCGCCAAGGTGCCACCCCAGTCGAACAGGACGGCCTCGATCGGTTCACTCTTCGCGTTCGTCACGGCGGACACCTTGCCAGATTCCGCCGACAGAACTCGCCCGAATTTCGCTCCCAGCTCAGCTGACGCGGGCGATCTTCTGGCGTTTGGCGAGCCAGAGCACGGTAACGGCGTACAGGGCGATGGCGGGGATGTCGAGCACGAACACGGGCCACGGCGCTCCGCCCTGGTCGGCCCAGCTGTCCAGGTCACCGACGGCCGCGGGCAGCATGAACGCGATCACGTTGTTGACCGTATGCAGCGCGATGCCGCTCTCCAGTCCGCCGGTCCGGATCGTCAGCCACCCGACGGTCATCGCGAACAGGAAGACGTCGGCCATCGCCCAGCCGGTGTAACCGTGCCCGAAGACGAACGCCACGCTGCTCACCACCAGCGCCGGCCAGGGCGAGCGGAACAGCCGCTTGATCGTCCGCACGAAGGGTTTGCCGTCGGTGTTGTCCGGACCGTAGGCACCCACCGCCTGGACCAGCCAGCCGCGGAACACGAACTCCTCGGCGGCCGACTGGAACGGGACCAGCAGGAGGATGACCAGCGCCGGTACGACGAACTTGGCCCAGCCGACGAACGTCCCCTCCTCGGCGACGTCGGGTCCGGTGTCGACGTTCGGGAAGAGCGCCTCGAAGGCGGCGCCCAGGGCGACGTTCGCGACCAGGTAGAGGAAACCGGGAAGGCAGCACAGCAACATCCAGCGCCAGCGGATCTTCAGCACCACCGAAAAGACGCTGAGCGCGGGACGCCGCTGGATCAGCCGGACCGTCAGCAGGACGAACGGGGTGAGGATGGCCAGCATCAGCAGGCTGACCGCAAGGTCCTCGGTCGAGTTGCCGAAGAATGAGTTCGGCCCTTCAGGCTCGGCGAACTCGCCGGTGATCGCCGCATGCGCGATCCCCCACACCGTCACCACGATCAAAGTGGCGGCGATCGCAAAGCCCGCCAGCGCCAACGTCCCCACCAGCGGACGCCACCACCGATGCCCGGGAGTCCGCGCCAACCGGTGGTACGGCGTCCCAGGAGGAGCAACCTCCAACGGCCGCTTAACCGGCTGATAAGGCACGCCGTACTGCGGATACCCCGCGTAGGGCCCCGGCACCCCCGGCTGCCCGTACGGCGGCGGACCGCCCGGCTGCCCGTACGGCGCTGGCGCCCCCGGCTGCCCATACGGCGGCGGCCCTGGCTGCCCGTACTGCGACGGCACCCCGGGTTGTCCGTACTGCGGTGGTCCTGGCTGCCCGTACGGCGGCTGCCCGTAGGGCGGGGCCCCAGGTGCGGTGCCAGGCACTACACCGCCCTGCACCGGAGCCCCACCCGGATGCGGCGCCACACCGCCGTACGGAGCCGGCTGCTGCGGCACGGGTTGCCCCGGCGCCTGCCAACCCCCCGACCCTGCAGCAGGCTGCCCAGCCGCCTGCCATCCCGCGGACCCCTGACCTGGCGCAGGCGCCTGCGACGGTTGCACCGAGTCCTGTACAGGCGAGGCGCCCGGAGCCGGCCGTGTGGACGGCTGTTCGGGGGAAGGCTGCCCAGGTGCGGGCCACGGTGAGCGTGTGGGCGTGGGATCAGCCGCCGGCTGCGACGGATCAGCCGACGGTTGCGTGGCCGACTGCTCGGCGGACTGCTCAGACGTCGGGGTTGTCTGCTCCGCGGGTGGCTGATCGGGGTTCGACCGGTCCGCGTTCGGCGGGTCCAGGTGGGGATCCATGGCCAGACTCTATGAGAGGCACGCAAAGTCGGGGCGAAGTGCGGTGGCAGGGCGGTTCGGGCTGGCATGCTTTGCGGATGAGTGGGGTGGCGGTTCGGGTCCGGGTCGGGTATGCGCTGGGGTCGGTCGCGACCGGATCGTTCGGGACCGTGCCGGGGTTGTTGCTGTTGCCCTATCTGACTGACACTCTCGGGATCGCCGCGGCCCTCGCCGGGGCGATCGTCTTGTTGCCCAAGGCGCTCGACGTCGTGCTCAACCCGGTGGCCGGCCGGATCTCCGACCGACACCAGTCCCCAAGAGGCCCGCGCCGCCCGTTCCTGCTCCGTGGTGGTCTCACCCTCGCGGCCTGCTTCGCTCTCCTGTTCGCAGTACCGGATCTGGATTCGAAACTGTTCGACGCCACCTGGGTGCTGCTCGCGTTCGTCGGTTGCGCGACGGCGTACGCGTTCTTCCAGGTCCCGTACGTCGCGATGCCCGCCGAGCTCACCGACGACTACGCCGAGCGCACTCGCTTGATGAGCTGGCGAGTCGCCGTGCTGACAATCGCGATCCTGGTCAGCGGCGGCAGCGCGCCCGCCATCCGCGACGCGATCGGTGGACGAGACGGGTACCGCGTCATGGGCCTCACCGTCGCCCTCCTCCTCGCCATCGGCACCGTCGGCGCGTACTACGGGACGCGCACCGCCCCCATCGGCCCTCCCCGCGAGACCACCGGCACCTTGCGTGAGCAACTCCAAGTGGTCGCGCACGCCGCCGACTTCCGTCGGCTCCTGACCACGCTGGTCCTGCAGGCTCTCGCCATCGGCACGATGCTCGCCGGCATCGACTACCTCGCCCGCTATGTACTGCGAGATCCGGGCGCCGCCACCATCGCCTTCGTCTGCGTGGTCGGTCCCGCGCTCCTGGTCAGCCCGCTGTGGCTTGCCATCGGCAACAAGCGTGGCAAGAAGCAGGGCTTCCTCATCGCGTCGGCCGTGCTCGGGTTGGGTGCGATCACCATCAGCTCCGCCCAGCATGTTCCGACGTGGTGCTTCTACCTCGCGACTGCCATCGTCGGGATCGGCTTCACCGGCGTACAAGTGTTCCCGCTGGCGATGCTGCCCGACGTCGCCGCAGTGGACGCGGCCCGCAGCGGGATCCGCCGAGCCGGCGTCTTCACCGGTATCTGGACGGCCGGTGAGACGCTCGGCCTCGCACTCGGCCCCGGCTTGTATGCGTTGGTGCTCGCGGCCGGCGGCTATGTTTCCTCGACCAACCGTGACGCCGTCCAGCCGGACTCGGCGTTGACGGCGATCGTGATCGGAATGTCGGTGGTCCCTGCTTTGCTGATCGGCGTCAGTTTCTTTGCGCTGCGGCGCTACCGGCTGACCGCCGACGAGGTTCTGGAGGCTCGATGAGCGACGTACTGGCCCGGCTGCGCGCATTGCAGCAAGGCGATCTGCCGACCCATGGCGGCAGCACGCTGGCCTATGTCTACGACTCCGGTCTCGCCGAGGCCGACGACATCGGCCGGCAGGCCCTCGCCCTGTACGGCGCGACGAACGGTCTCGACCCCACCGTGTTTCCCAGCTTGCGCACGTTGGAGAACGAGGTGGTCGGCTGGGCCGCTCGCCTGCTGCAGGGCGACGACGCGGTCGGCACCGTGACGTCGGGTGGTACCGAGTCGATCCTGCTGGTCGTCCAGACCGCACGCGACGCATCGCCTGGAGTCGCACAACCGAGCATGGTCTTGCCGAGTACTGCGCATGCCGCGTTCCACAAGGCCGCCCACTACTTCGGGGTGCGCGCGATCGTGGTCGACGTCGACCCGGCGACGTACGAGGCTCGCCCGGAGGCGATGGCGGCGGCTTGCGATGAGAGCACCGTGCTCGTGGTGGCGAGCGCACCGTCGTACGCGCATGGTGTCGTCGATCCGATCCCCGCCATCGCCGAGGCGGCCAGTGCACGGGGTATCCGCTGCCATGTCGATGCGTGTATCGGCGGGTGGGTGCTGCCGTATCTACGGGCCGATGGCGTCGACGTCGCGCCGTTGGACTTCGCAGTACCGGGAGTGACGAGCATTTCGGTGGACCTGCACAAATACGCCTACACGCCGAAAGGCGCGTCGATCCTGCTGCACCGGACGCCCGGGCTGCGGCGGGCGCAGTACTTCGCCCACGCCGACTGGCCCGGGTACACGATGCTCAACTCGACAACCCAGTCGACCAAGTCGGGTGCACCACTGGCCGCCGCGTGGGCCGTCATCCAGCACATCGGTGACGACGGCTACCAACGCCTCGCCCGTACGTCGTACGACGCGACCCTGCGCCTTGCCGAAGCAGCCGAGTCCGTGGACGGCCTCACGGTGCTGGCTCGCCCGGCGACGACGCTGATCGCCTTGCAGAGCGACGAACGCGCGGACGTCTTCACCATCGCCGACGAACTCGGCGCCCGTGGCTGGTTCGTCCAACCGCAACTCTCCTTCCGCGACCAGCCGGCCTCGCTGCACCTGTCCATGAGCGCCGCGACAGCGCCGCGCCTCGACGACCTCATCACGGCCCTCGGCCAGGCAGTAGCCGCAGCCCAGACAGCCGGACCCGTCAAGATCGCCCCCGAACTGGCCGAAGCAGCCCAAGCGATCGACCCCGCCCTCCTCGACGAAGCCGCCTTCGACGGCCTCCTCGAACTAGCTGGCCTAGGAACCGCCGAAACCCTCCCCGACCGCATGGCCCCAGTGAACGCGCTCCTCGACATCGCTCCCCCACGCCTCCGCGAAGCCCTCCTGATCGCCTACCTGGACCGCTTGATGCGCCCCACCTCCTGACATGAAAGAGTTGCGCGAATGGTGACCGATCCGACCCCTGGGCCGACAGCATCGACACGTGCCCTCCCGCAGGCCGTGCTGACTCCGCTGACTGGTTCGGCGATCTTCCTCGTCCTACGGATCGAGCCCGGTGGTGAGGAGGCGGCTCGCGAGTTGCTGGAGCGTGTTTCCGGGCTGACCAGGGCGGTCGGCTTCCGGGTACCGGCCGGCAACCTGTCCTGCGTCACCAGCATCGGCTCGGACGCCTGGGACCGGTTGTTCAGCGGACCGCGTCCCGCCGCGCTCCACCCCTTCACCGAGCTGCAGGGCGCCAAACACAAGGCCGTCTCGACTCCCGGTGATCTGCTGTTCCACATCCGCGCCGGCCAGCTGGACATGTGTTTCGAGCTGGCGCAGCAGATCATGAAGCAACTCGGTCCGGCCGCGACCGTGGTCGACGAGGTCCACGGCTTCAAGTACTTCGAGATGCGCGACCTGCTCGGCTTCGTCGATGGCACCGAGAACCCGACCGGCACCGAGGCCGACGAAGCGGTCCTGATCGGTGCCGAGGATCCGGAGTTCGCCGGCGGCAGCTACGTGATCGTGCAGAAGTACCTGCACGACATGACCGCCTGGCACGCGTTGACCGTCGAGCAGCAGGAGCGGGTGATCGGCCGGACGAAGCTCGAGGACATCGAGTTGGACGACGACGTGAAGCCCTCGAACTCGCACCTCGCCCTGACCGTCGTCGAGGACGCGGACGGCAACGAACTGCAGATCCTGCGCGACAACATGCCGTTCGGCTCGATCGGCAGTCAGGAGTTCGGCACCTACTTCATCGGCTACGCCAAGGACCCCGGCGTGACCGAGCTGATGCTGCGGCGGATGTTCTGCGGCGAGCCCGAGGGCAATTACGACCGCATCCTCGACTTCTCCACCGCCGTCACCGGCACGCTGTTCTTCACGCCGTCGGCCGACTTCCTCGACGACCTGCCACCCGCGCCCTGACGGCTGTGTCGCCGAAAAACTGTCGGTGGTGTGGGTGAGACTGGACTCATGTTGCTTGCGGATGTGGTCGCCACTTCGACCTCGCTGAGTCAGACCAGGTCGCGCCGCGCCAAGGCCGATCTGATCGCCACACTGCTCACCACCGCGACCGACCCGGTGGAGACCGAGATCGTGGTGACCTATCTGTCCGGTGAGCTTCGCCAGCGGCGGACGGGTGTGGGCTGGCGGACGCTGGCCGACGCGCCCGAGCCGGCCGTGGCACCGTCGCTGACGATCGAAGAGGTGGATCAGGCCTTCGCCGAGCTGTCGTTGTTCGCCGGTGCGGGGTCGCAGGCGAAGCGGCGGGAGGCGGTCGACGCACTCTTCGGCCGGGCAACCGCGGAGGAGCAGCGATTCCTGCGACTGCTGGTCAGCGGTGAGCTGCGGCAAGGCGCTCTCGACGGCGTGATGGCCGATGCGGTCGGCAAGGCGACCGGGATCCCGCTGGAGAAGATCCGCGCGGCGACCATGCTCCGGGGTGCGGCGGCGCCGGTCGCGGTCGCAGTACTGACCGAGGGCGAGGCAGGGCTCGAGCAGTTCGGGCTCGAGGTCGGGCGCGGAGTGCAGCCGATGCTGGCGCAGTCGGCGACGAGCATTGCCGAGGCACTCGCGAAGACCGGGACGCCGGCCGCGATCGAGTGGAAGCTGGACGGGATTCGTATCCAGGCGCACCGCAACGGCGACCAGATCGTCGTCTACACCCGCACCTTGGACGACATCACCAGCCGGGTGCCCGAGGTGGTCACCGCGGTGCTCGAGCTCAAGGCCGAGCAGCTCGTGCTCGACGGCGAGCTGATCGCGCTGCGCCCCGACGGCCGCCCAGAGGCCTTCCAGGTCACCGGTTCCCGTACTGCGACACGCGCCGCGACCGGCCCCGAGACGGTCCCGCTGACGCCGTACTTCTTCGACATCCTGCACCTCGACGGACATGACCTGCTCGGGCTCGACTCCACCGAGCGGCACGAGTGGCTGAGCACGGTGGTGCCCGAGGAGCGGCGGATCCCGCGGTTCGTGACCGAGGACGCGGCCGCGGGTGAGGCGTTCTTCGACGACGCGGTGAAGCGCGGCCATGAGGGCGTCATGGTGAAGTCGCTGTCGGTGCCCTACGAGGCCGGCCGGCGCGGGTCCGGTTGGGTGAAGGTGAAACAGACGCACACCCTCGACCTGATCGTGCTCGCGGCGGAGTGGGGGCACGGACGGCGTACCGGCTGGTTGTCCAACCTGCACCTCGGGGCGCGGGACGAGGAGACCGGCGAGTTCGTGATGCTCGGCAAGACGTTCAAAGGGCTGACGGACGAGCTGTTGCGCTGGCAGACCGAGCGGTTCCAGCAGCTCGAGGTCAGCCGCGACGAATACACCGTTTATCTGCGCCCCGAGATCGTGGTGGAGATCGCGTTCGACGGCGTCCAGACGTCGACCCGCTATCCGGGCGGGATGGCGCTGCGGTTCGCCCGGGTGCTGCGCTACCGCGAGGACAAGACCCCGGCCGAGGTGGACACTGTCCAGGCTGTCCGCGCGATCCACCAACCCAGCGAAGGACCGATCGATGAGCAGTGAATCCGTCGAGCCAGACCCCGAGGTCGAGACCCGCCGCCTGGCGAACGAGTCCCTGCGCCAGGACGACCCGACCGGCTGGTTCGAACGCCTGTACTCCGCCGCCTCCGACGGCGCGGCCGTCGTCCCGTGGGACCGCGGTGCCGCCCACCCGTTGCTGACCTCATGGATCGAGTCGGCCGCGCCCGCCGGTGAGGGTCGACGGGCGCTCGTCGTCGGCGCGGGCACCGGCTGGGACGCGGAGCTCGTCGCCGACCAGGGCTTCAGCACTACCGCCTTCGACATCTCCCCGACCGCGATCGAGACCGCCCGGCACAACCATCCGGACTCCAAGGTGGAGTACGAGGTCGCGGACCTGCTCAACCCACCGGCCGACTGGCAGCGCGCATTCGACCTCGTCGTCGAGATCTACACCGTCCAGGCGCTCCCGATCGCGCTGCAACCCGAAGCAACCAAGCGGGTCAGCGAGTTCGTCGCCGCCGGCGGCACCCTCGTGGTCATCGCCGCCGCCCGCGACGACAACACCCCGGACAACGCAATCGAAGGCCCACCCTGGCCCCTCACCCGAGCCGCCATAGAAGCCTTCACCACCCCAGACCTCCACCTGATCGACCTAGACCGCTCCCCCAGCCCCAACGACCCAACGCTGTACCGCTGGCGAGCCGAATACCTCCGCGACTAGACAGGTGCCGTGGTCAGCAGTCGGCGCACAGGCCCGGCGATGGTCACACCTCCTGTGACGCGCTCCGGGTGTCCCGGGCGACAGGAGATAGTCCGCACCGGGCGCGGACTGCACCCTCAGGGAGCGAGCCCGTGCGCAGGAATCGGGGACTATGTCCTGTCGGTCGGTGCACCAACAGTCGGACTCGCTGGCTTACGAACGCGGCTCGCGTTGATCAAGCCGTCGTTGCCGGCTTCTCGTGAAGGCGTCGAGCTCGGCGGTGCCAATCTCGCAGTCGGTCTGGTGGCGAGTTTCGCCGCCTTCCTGCGGTGCCGGCCGACCCTGAAGGCCAACAACTTCACCGGTTCGTCGGCGCGGCCAGAGCTCCCTCCAACGGGTACCAGCGTGGGATCTCCAGCTGGCAAGATGCTCGGCCTCACGAGCGCGGGTGCCTACTCTCGCCTTCGTGCGACGAAGGAGCGCCCAGGGCGGGTGGGAGCCAGCGCCGTGTGAGCGGCGCAGGAGCGAACGTGGCGTCGGCGTGGGGAATCTCCCCCGGGTCAGAGTGCCGGTGGGCGGCGTTCGTACGGGGTGCTGAGGACGATTGTGGTTGTGGTGGAGACGTTGGCGCGGGCTCGGATGACGGCGAGGAGATTCTCCAGGGCGGCTGGAGTCGCCACCCGCACGATCAGGACGTAGCTGGAATCGCCCGCCACCGAGTAGCAGGACTCGATTTCGCGGACATCCCGCAGTCGTTCCGGCGAGTCGTCCGGTTGCGACGGGTCGATCGGCCGGATCGAGATCAGCGCCGTCAACGGCAGGTCGAGCGCGGTGTGGTCGATCGTTGCCGCGTACCCCTGGATGATCCCCCGCTGCTCCAGCCGCTTGACCCGCTGGTGCACCGCCGACGTCGACAACCCGGTCGCCTTCCCGAGGTCGGTGAAGCTCATCCGGCCGTCCGAGGCGAGCAGCGCCACAATCTTGCGATCCAGGTCCTCCATGCGCCGACCCTACTCCGGCGGGGCCTCCGCATGTGAAAGCATCTCGCCATGGCTGACAGGTTGATGTTGCTGGACACCGCGTCGCTGTATTTCCGCGCCTTCTTCGGTGTCCCCGACACGATGAAGGCTGCCGACGGTACGCCGACCAACGCGATCCGGGGGCTGCTGGACTTCATCGCCCGCCTGGTCGAGAACCACCGCCCGACCCATTTGGTCGCCTGTTGGGACAACAACTGGCGCCCGTCGTGGCGGGTCGAGCTGATTCCGTCGTACAAGGCGCAGCGGGTCGAGTTCGTCACCGCGGGCGGGGATCAGGTCGAGGACGTCCCGGACCGGCTGGAGGTCCAGGTGCCGTACATTCGCGCCTGCCTCGAAGCCCTCGGCATCGCCATCGTCGGCGCGCCCGACCATGAGGCCGACGACGTGATCGGCACGCTCGCGCACCGCGCGACGATGCCCGTCGACGTCGTCACCGGTGACCGGGACCTGTTCCAGCTGATCGACGACGCGCGCGGCATCCGGATCGTCTACACCGCGGCCAAGGGTGTCGGTCGCGCCGACGTGTACGACGAGAAGGCGCTGCTCGCGAAGTACCAGATCCCCGCCAACCGGTACGCCGACTACGCGACTCTGCGCGGCGACGCGTCCGACGGACTGCCCGGCGTCAAGGGGGTCGGCGACAAGACGGCCGCGTCGCTCATCACGGCGTACGGCGATCTGGCCGCGATCCGCCTCGCGGCCGCCGACCCCAGTACGCCGATGTCGCCGTCGGTCAAGCGCAAGATCCTCGACGCGAGCGACTACCTCGATGTCGCACCGAAGGTCGTCGCCGTTGCCAAGGACGCCCCGGTGGGCACGTTCGACGCGACGATGCCGGCCGAGGTTCGTGATCCGGAGCGCTGGCTCGACCTGGTCGAGCTGCTCGAGCTCGGCGGCAGCGCCCAACGGGTCATGTCGGCCCTCAACCTCGTCCCGAAGGGAACTGCATGACGAGCACGCTCGAGTTGGCAGGCCGGTACGGCGACAGCATCATCGAACTCCGCCGGGCCCTGCACATGGTCCCGGAGTACGACCTCGAGCTGCCCAAGACGCAGGCGCTGATCCTGGCCGCGCTCGAAGGTCTCGATCTCGAGATCACCCTGGGCAAGGAGCTGTCCTCGGTCACTGCCGTACTCCGCGGCGGAGCCGGTCCCGGGCCGGTCGTCCTGCTGCGCGGCGACATGGACGCGCTGCCCGTGACGGAACGCGTCGACGTCCCGTACAAGTCGACGCATCCCGGGCTGATGCATGCCTGCGGCCACGATCTCCATGTCGCCGGCCTGGTCGGTGCTGTGAAGATCCTGCACGAGCTGCGCGACCAGCTCGCGGGCGATGTGGTGTTCATGTTCCAGCCCGGTGAGGAGACCACCGGTGGCGCGCCGATCATGATCCGCGAAGGGCTGCTCGACGTCGCCGGCCGGCGCGTCGATTCGGCGTACTGTCTGCATGTCCAGTCGGCGGGCGACCCGCTCGGCATGTGGAGCAGCAAGGCCGGCCCGCTGATGGCGGCCGCCGATCAGCTCAGCGTGCGGGTCGTCGGTGAGGGCGCGCACGGCTCGGAGCCGTTCAACGGCAAGGACCCGATCCCGGTGCTGTGCGAGATCGTCGGGGCGCTGCAGACCATGGTGACGCGGCAGTTCGACGTGTTCGACCCGGTGGTGCTGACGGTCGGCAAGATCGCCGGCGGCACGAAGGAGAACATCATCCCCGACGACGCGTTCTTCGACGCGACCGTCCGGAGCTTCTCGGCCGAGTCGCGAGCGAAGATGCAGGTCGCCGCACCGCGACTGGTCGAGGGCATCGCGGCCGCGCACGGGTTGACGGCGGAGGTCGAGTACCGGGTCGGCTACCCGGTCACGGTGAACGACGAGAAGGAGTACGTGTTCGCCCGTCAGGCGATCGTCGACCTGTTCGGCACCGACCAGTACCGGGAGCGGGAGCACGCCGAGTGCGGCGCCGAGGACATGTCCTATGTCCTGAACGAGGTCCCCGGCGCCTACGTGAACCTCAGCGCCTGCGCCGCCCCCGTCCCCGCAGCCGCCGCCGACAACCACTCCCCGCTGGCCGACTTCGACGACTCAATCCTCCCCAACGCCGCCGCCCTACTCGCCGAACTGGCCGTCCGCCGCCTCGCCCGCGGCTGATCCCAGGTCCTACTCAAGCAGGCCGAGGCGAGCCGGACCCACCGCCGGCGACTCAGCGGCCGAGGCCCGCGTCGCGAGCGCGGATGATCGCCTCGGCCCGGTCGGCCACGTGCAGCTTGGCGAAGATGTTCGACACGTTGTTGCGGACCGTCTTCGGTGACAGGAACAGCTCGGCCGCGATCTGGGCGTTCGACCGGCCGGCCGCGACCAACGCCAGCACTTGCTGCTCGCGGGAGGTGAGCTGAGGGAACGCGGCGGGCCCGGTCGCCACCGGAGCGCCGGCGAAGAACTCGGCCACCCGCCGGGCCAGCGCCGGCCCGAAGATCGCCTCGCCGCGCGCCACCGCGGTGATCGCCCGCAGGATCTCCGTCTGATTGGCGCCCTTCAGCAGGTAGCCCCGAGCACCTGCCCGCATCGCGGCGAAGAGTGTCTGGTCTTCCTCGGCCATCGTCAGGATGACCACGCCGATGTGCGGGCTGTCGGTGGTGATCCGCCGGGTGGCCTCGATCCCGTCCAGTTCCGGCATCTGCACGTCCATCACTACGACGTCCGGCTGCAGATCAGCGGCTCGGGCGACGGCCTCCAACCCATCGGCGGCCGTTCCGACGACCTCCACCCCGTCGAGCGATCCCAGCAGAGCGGCCAGACCGTCGCGGTAGACGGGATGATCGTCGACCAGCATCACCCGCACGACCTCAGACATGAACCAACTCCGGTACTGCGTCCAACGGCAACTGGACCCGTACTACGGTGCCGCCGCCTGCCGGGCTGCTCACACTGCACACTCCCCCAAGTTCCGCGGCGCGCTCCCGCAACGACAGCATGCCCACGCCCGCCGTCATCTCCTCGGCAATACCGATCCCGTCGTCCTGCACGGTCAGTTCGAGCGCCGGCCCATCGGTCAGACGCAGCGCGATGTCGCAGCGCGAGGCCGCCGCGTGCCTGGCCACATTGGTCAGCGCCTCCGAAGCGATCCGGTACGCCGCCACCTCGACCCCCGCCGGCAAGGCTCCCAGTGGCGACGCGTCGACCTGGACCTGGAGACCACCCAGCCGGAATCGCTCGGCCTGTTGCTCGATCGCCCGGACCAACCCGAGCTCGTCCAACGCGGGCGGCCGCAGGTCGTGCACCAACCGCCGGACGTCAGCCAGAGCGGCCGCAACCTCAGCTGTTGCGTGTTCGAGCATCTCGTCAGCCTGCTCGGGTGCGGACGAGGCGAGGTTCCGGGCGGTCTCGATCCGCAGTGCCACCGCGCCCAGGCCGGGACCCAGACTGTCGTGCAGATCCCGCCGGATTCGGCGCCGCTCCTCTTCTCGCGCGGCCACCAACCGGCTCCTGCCCTGCTGCAACTCCGCGCTCAGCTCACTCGCCCGAGCTGCGGCCGCCGCCTGACGAACCAGGTCACCCAGCAACCGCTGATCACGATCGGACAAGGCGGTTCCATCGCCCGGACACAGCACCAGTCGCCCCACCGACTCGCCGCGGTACCGGACCGGAAGCGCGATGGTCGGACCGGACTCGGTCCCATGCGCCACTACCGCCCGGCCTCCCGACGAGCGCTCGATCTCGACTCGAACGTAGGGCAGCCTGAACGCCTCGGCCAGGGTCCGTGCGACTGCCCGCAACTGCTCGTCGGGATCCGCCGCCGATTCGAGTCGTTCCGCCAGCGTCGACATTGTCGAGTACGGGTCCTCCCGCGAACCGCGAGCCAACCGGCGTACTGCGTGCCAGAGGCGGCTCCGCAGCGGCGCGTAGACCACAGCCACCACCGCGATCGCGGCGAGGGCGGCACCGCGCTCGCTCAGTACGCCGCCGGCCAGCGCGAAGACGGCGAGGTCCACCGCCACCACCAGGACTGCCAGCAGGCCGTAGAGAAAGGTGGCCGGCAGCAACCGATCGATGGCGTACAACCGGTGCTTGGCCACCGCGCCGACGATCGCGGCGGAGGTGAGGGCGATGGCGGTACCGAACAGGATCGCGGGCACCGCCGGCGGGTTCTCCAGCGGCACGAACAGCAGGACCATGTCCACCAACGCGGCCCACATCAGCCAGCGGATCTGCGCGCGCCGCTCCCGGGACGCGATGCGATAGCGATGCACCGTGACGGCGAACGGGACGAGCAGGCTCGCGATCACCGCCAGATAGGCGATCCGGAGCAGCGGCTCCCAGACCTCGTACGGCAGATCGACGCTGAAAGGATCGACCGCCAGCCGAGTGATCTCCGGTGGCAGCGCGGCATCGTGGTACCGGATCATCACCGACATCGGCACTGCCACCAGCAGCGCCGGCAGGAGCGCGGTCAGCGCGAGGCTGACGACTGAGAGCCGGCGCCACCATCGCGCCGTGACCAGGCGCCCATCCGGAAACAGCAGGATCAGCAACGGCAGGCCCAGCAACAGAACAGCGCCGAACCGCGAGTAGAACCAGTACGCCGCGGAAGCACCCGGCAGACCTGGTGAGGTGTAGATCGCGTACGCCGCCCAACTGGAGGCGAAGCCGTCCACGATCCACACCAGGCCGGAAAGCGTCAGCAGCCAGGCTATGGGGTGACGTGGCAGCCGATGCAGCAACAGAACGCCGGGCAGCGTCTGAGCGAGCCCGGACAGGACGGCCGCCCAGCCCGAATCCAGTTCGGCCGCGGCCGGTACCCCACCGCGGTTCCGCAGGTCGAGCACCACGGTCAGGACAGACAGCGCCACGGCAGCGATCGCGAGCAGTAGCTGGGAATAGTACGGCCTCTCGAGATTGTCAGAGAGGGCCGTGGAGCGCGGTGTCGAGCCAGGACATGAAGGCGCCGTAGTCGGCGCTGATCGACATCGTGATTTCGGTACCGTTGTCGCTGCGGCTCATGCGGGCAAGGGGATCAAGGGCGACCCGTTCCCGTACGAACCGGATGCCCGGCCAGAACAAGGCGGCCGCGAGTGTGAGGCCGTCGTGCTGCATCGACCCTGGGTACCGCTGCATCCACCGATCGGAGTGCGCTCGCAGGATCCCCGCCCAACGCGGCGCGTCGGGAGCTGTCCAGCACCGGTAGATCGTCGTGTCGGGCGTGATCTCCATTGCGGGATTGAAGGTCACGTCGGACACCACGAACGTCGGACGCCAAGGCTCGAGCACGGGCAACATCCGGATCGCCGCTTCCGGATCGACCCGGAAGTTGTGCTCGGCCCGCGACGGATCCCGGTAGAGGATCGCGCCACCCATCTGCGTGACCACCAACTGCGGGATCAGGTCCGGCCGTTCGGCGTACACCGTCGCGAGATTCGACAGCGGCCCCATCCCGACCCACCGCACCCGCCCCGGTGCCGCCGCACACACTTCCGCCACGGCCGAGACCACGTCGGTGTCCTGTTTCGCCATGTCGGGTGGGAACAACCCGTCCACGAAGTACAGCCGGCTGTTCCCGAGGTCCGACCCGGCAACCACCTTCACCTCCGGCCGCCCCACCAGATCGAGCAGATACCGCAGGAACCGCGCCCGCTCCCCGCCGTACTCGTCACTCGTGATCACCAACGCCAGCTCCGGCACCCGCCGCGCCGCAACCACCAGCGCCACCGTGTCATCCGGATCCCCACCGATATCCGTGTCGACAATCATCGGCGCCCTCGCGATCGCCGCCACCCCACCGTCCGGCGGCGGCCCACCCGCGATCAACGCATCGGCGCCCTCCCCGAACTCCTCAAAGCTCACGCCCAAGCCCGCGAGCGCCATCCACTCCTGGCCCGGATCTCCCTCGCCCTGGCTGCCGCTCATCAGTACCTCCGCGTGATTGTGCTGAACTGAGAACATTCTGTACGAACACTCGTTTGTCATCGTCGTTGCAACAACGGTCATAGGCGGCCCAGATCGCGGCGCCGTCGCCTGGAGACACCCGGGCGTGGTCCAGTGTCCGCTGCAAGAGCTCGACGTGTTGCTTGTCGCCACGACGGACGAACGAATCCAGAAACTCCTGGAGCCGAGGATCGGTGTCTCCACCGCTGATCCAAGCGCGGACCTCTGCGCGATATTGCAGCGCATCGTGCTCCAACTGAGGACGGTAATCCCGGCCCGCGTCTCGTGCGGATGCAGCGTCCTGCGCGCGATCAGCCAGTGCGAGGAGGTTGACGACCTTGATCCCCTCGCGCACCCGCGGGTCCTGCAGGCGCGGTGACACGCGTCCGCGGCTCAAGCCGGCGAGCAACTCCGGCGCGTTCCGCTGCCCGGTCTGGGCCGGCCCGTCGGCATTGATCCGCACCGGACTGGTCATCGGACCGTCGAACTGTTCCTCGATGCTGTTGATCGCCAACTGGTGGGCGAAGGTCTTCGTCTCCTCGACCGGCAGGACGTAGAAAGGCCGGCCTTGCCGCGTCTCCTCCGGCCTCAGGTGAAGCTCGTACCCCTTCTTGCTGCCGGGATGTGGATCGTGGGGAGATTCACCGAGGAAGGCATACCGGCCGTTGAAGGTCGTCTCGGGATAGACCGCGGAGAGGAGTTCCTGAACCGTCCCTTTGAAGCTGGTGTCGAACAGGGTGACCCTGCTGCCTGGGCGACCCACCGGTATCTGATTGGCCTGTAGATAGTCGCTGAGCACCCGGAAGCCACCGATGGTGTCCGCAGGATCCACCCGGGAAGCAACGCGTCGGTAGCCCTGCACCTCGGGGAACTGCAGCCCTTGATGGTGCTCCAGATCCTGCAGGGCGTTCTCGACGAGGGCGCGCGACAAGACGATGTTCGAGAGATGGCGCCGGACGAAGGGGCCGTCGAGTCTTCTCATCGCGATCGCGAGACCGTGTCCGTCCCGGCCGAGCGCGACAATACGATCGGTACGCCGGGAGCCGACGTCCTCGCGCAAGTCAGCGAGCATGTCGTCGGCGATCCTCACCAGCAACGCCGCCGGGAGCTTGTGAGCCACGACGTAGGCGTCCCGCAGCGTCCGCCTGTCGTCGTCATCGGCGATGTGCAGCTTCATAGCGACACGAAGAGCTGCCTTCTCGCCGCGGGCGAAGAGGGAATCCGTGAGATCAGTCGCCATGGCTCAAGTAGCTCAAATTTCGCGGCGGGCCGTTGTGAGTTATCCACAGGGGCCGACCCGGAGCGGGGACGCTGAGGGCGTCCCCGCTTGGCGGGGGTCAGCCTGCTGGTACTGCGGTTGCTGCGTTTTCCTCGTCGATGTCTACGACCGCGCCGCTGAACTGGGCGTTGTAGAGGCGGGCGTAGGCGCCGTCGGCGGCCAGGAGTTGTTGGTGGTTGCCTTGTTCGACGATTGCGCCGGACTCCATCACGAGGATCAGGTCCGCGTCGCGGATGGTCGACAGGCGGTGGGCGATGACGAAGCTGGTGCGGTCCGAGCGGAGGGCTGCCATTGCTCGCTGGACCAGGACTTCGGTCCGGGTGTCGACCGAGCTGGTCGCCTCGTCGAGGATCAGTAGTTGCGGGTCGGACAGGAACGCGCGGGCGATGGTGAGCAGCTGCTTCTCACCGGCGCTGACGTTGCTGCCTTCTTCGTCGATGACCGTGTCGTAGCCGTCCGGCAGGCTGTGCACGAAGCGATCCACGTACGTCGCCTTGGCCGCGGCGAGCATCTCCTCCTCGGTGGCGTTCAGGTTGCCGTAGAGGATGTTGTCGCGGATCGTCCCGCCGAACAGCCAGGTGTCCTGCAGCACCATCCCGATCCGGCGGCGCAGGTCGTGCCGGGTCAGTTCGGTGATGTCCACACCGTCCAGCGTGATCCGGCCGTCGTTCAGTTCGTAGAACCGCATGATCAGGTTGACCAGCGTCGTCTTGCCCGCGCCGGTCGGCCCGACGATCGCGACCGTCTGGCCCGGTTCGGCGACCAGGCTCAGGTCGGTGATCAGCGGCTTGTCCGGCGTGTAGGAGAACGACACGCGCTCGAACTCGACCCTGCCATGCGCCTCCGACAGCTTCGCCGGGGTTGCCTCGTCCGGCACCTGCTCGGTCGCGTCCAGTACTTCGAACACCCGCTCGGCCGAGGCCACGCCCGACTGCAGCAGGTTCGCCATCGACGCCACCTGGGTGAGCGGCTGGGTGAACTGGCGGGAGTACTGGATGAAGGCCTGGACGTCACCCAGCGACATCGTGCCCGACGCCACCCGGAGACCACCGATCACGGCGATCACCACGTAGTTCAGGTTCCCGATGAACATCATCGACGGCATGATCAGCCCGGAGATGAACTGCGCCCCGAACGAGGCCTGGTACAGCTGCTCGTTCTTCTCCGCGAAGCTCGCCTCGATCTCCTTCTGCCGGCCGAACACCTTGACCAGCTCGTGGCCGGTGAAGGCCTCCTCGATCTGGCCGTTCAGCGCGCCGGTATGACGCCACTGGTCGACGAACCGGGTCTGCGACCGTTTCGCGATCGCCGCCGTCAGGATCATCGAGATCGGGATCGTGACGAGCGCGATCAGCGCCAGTACCGGTGAGATCACGAACATCAGCGTGACCACCCCGATCACCGTCAGCAGCGAGGTGAGCAACTGGCTCAGGGTCTGCTGCAGGCTGGACGAGATGTTGTCGATGTCGTTGGTGACCCGGCTCAGCAGCTCACCGCGCGGCGCACCGTCGAAGTAGCTCAGCGGCAGCCGGTTGAGCTTGTCCTCCACGTCGGACCGCAGCTCGAACACCGTCTTCTGGACGACGCCGTTGAGGATGTAGCCCTGGATCCAGGAAAGCAGGAACGACCCGGCGTACAGAGCCAGGACCAGCAGCAACACGTTACGCAGGGCATCGAAGTCGATGCCGACGCCCGGGATCAGGTCGATCCCGCCGAGCAGGTCCGCGAACTGGTGGTTGCCCGAGGCCCGGGCCTGTTCGATCACCTGCTCCTTGCTCAGCCCTCTCGGCAGGTCCTTGCCGATGGCACCTTCGAAGATGATGTCGGTCGCCCGACCGAGGATCTTCGGCCCGAGCACGGACAGCCCGACGCTCGCGATCGCGAGCAGGATCACTCCGAAGACCTGGAACCGGTGCGGGCGCAACCGCCGCAGCAGCCGCTTCGCGGACGGGCCGAAGTTCATCGACTTGTCGCCGGGGATGCCGCCGGGCGGGCCGAACGCGCGTCCGGTGGTCGGGCGGTCGGTCGCCTTGACCGTCTCGGCCGGCTGGTCGTCGCCGGGCGCCTGTTCCAGCTTCTGATCCGTCATGCTGCTTCCTCCGCGGACCGCTGGGACTCCACGATCTCGACGTACGTCGGACAGTTCTCGAGTAGTTCGTGATGGGTGCCCTGACCGACGATCGCGCCGTCCTCGAGCACGATGATCTGGTCGGCGTCGATGATCGTGGACACCCGCTGGGCGACGATCACCACGCAGGCCTCGGCGGTCACCGGCGCCAGCGCGGCGCGCAGTCGCGCGTCGGTGGACAGGTCCAGCGCGGAGAACGAGTCGTCGAACAGGAAGATCTGCGGCTTGCGGACCAGCGCCCGGGCGATCGCGAGCCGTTGCCGCTGACCGCCGGACACGTTGGTACCGCCCTGCGAGATCGGTGCCTCGAGCCCCAGCGCCATCCCCTCGACAAAGTCTTTGCCCTGGGCAATCTCCAGTGCTTCCCAGAGATCCTCGTCAGTGGCCTCGGGGTTGCCGTAGCGCAGGTTGCTGGCCACCGTGCCGGAGAACAGGTACGGCCGCTGCGGCACCAGACCGATCCGCTCCCACAGCAATTCAGGGTCGATCTCCCGTACGTCGACGCCGTCCACGAGTACCCGTCCGCCGGTGGCGTCGAAGAGTCGCGGGACGAGCGAGAGCAGAGTGGTCTTGCCCGCGCCGGTGCTACCGATGATGGCGGTCGTCTGGCCCCGCGACGCGGTGAAGCTGACCTCCCGCAGTACGGGCTCGGCGGCGCCGGGGTACTGGAAGGACGCGCTGTCGAAGACCAGTTCGCCGGTGCCGGCGAACTTCCGGATCGGGGTGGCCGGCGGGCGGACCGACGACTCGGTGTTCAGCACCTCGCTGATCCGGTCCGCGCAGACCGCGGCCCGGGGCACCATGATCATCACGAAGGTCGCCATCATCACCGAGAACAGGATCTGGATCAGGTAGCTGATGAAGGCGGTCAGTGCGCCGACCTGCATCGCGCCGTCGTTGACCCGGGAGGCGCCGAACCACAGCACGGCGATCGTCGACAGGTTCAGGATCAGCATCACCACCGGGAAGACCAGCGCCATCAGCCGGCCGGCCCGGATCGCGGTGTCGGTGACATCGGTGTTCGCCTGGCCGAAGCGCTCGGTCTCGTGCGGTTCGCGGACGAACGCCCGGACCACCCGGATGCCGGTGATCTGCTCGCGCAGGACCCGGTTGACCGCGTCGATGTTGGTCTGCATCTTGCGGAACTGCGGCACCATCCGGCCGGCGATCAGGCCGATCGATGCCGCCAGCAACGGTACGGCGACGGCCACCAGCCAGGACAGGCCGACGTCCTCACGGACCGCCATGATGATGCCGCCGACCATCGTGATCGGCGCGGCGACGAGCATCGTGCAGGTCGTCACCACCAGCATCTGCACCTGGGTGACGTCGTTGGTACTGCGGGAGATCAGCGTCGGCGCACCGAACTGGTTCACCTCGCGGGCCGAGAACTCGCCGACCCGGTGGAACACCGCGGCGCGCACGTCACGACCGAACAGTGCGGCGGTCTTCGCACCGAAGTAGACCGCCGCGACGGTACAGATGATCTGGACCAGGCTGATGCCCAGCATCCAGCCGCCGGTCCCGACGATGTAGCCGGTGTCGCCCTTGGCGACCCCGTTGTCGATGATGTCGGCGTTCAGGCTGGGCAGGTAGAGGGAGGCGATCGTCCCGATCAGTTGCAGGACGACCACCATGGACAGGTTGCCGGCGTACGGGCGTAAGTGCGTACGCAGCAGGCGAAGTAGCATCAGCGATCCCCGGAGTCGTGGATTCGGACACCGTCGAGCGCGAAGTCGACGATCTCCTCGGCGGTCAGCGTCCGACCGGCCGAAATCATTGGGTGGGAGGCGGAGAAGATGACCAGCCGCATCCGGTGACAGACCTCTTCCGGCGTCAGCCGCAACTGGTCGGCGTCCGGCCGGATCAGGTCGGCGAAGACCTCGTCGGCGCGGGCGTTGTCGGCTTCGGCCCGGGCCCGGTCTTCGGGCGTGCCCTCGAAGTCCGCCCGCCGGTTCATCCGCAGCGCGAAGAAGAGTTTGAAGACCTTGCTCAGCCGGGTCTGGGAGATGTCGACGGCGGCGATCAACCGCTCCCGCAACGGGAGCTCCAGGTCGACCTGGCCGAGCGCCTCGATCAGCGGCTCGACGTCGAAGGCGGCCTTGAAGGTCGCCTTGATCAGCGCGTCCTTGCTGTCGAAGGCGCGGAAGATCGTGCCCTCGGCGACACCGGCGGCCTCGGCGATCTGCCGGGTGCTCACTTCGACGCCGTACTTCTCCAGCAACGGCAGGGTCGCCTGGACCAGCGCGGCGCGGCGCTCGTCGGGCGGCATCGGGGTAGCTCGTGGGCTCACCCGATCGAGGCTAACTGAGTGAGTACTCACTCACAACTGCATTTACCGATCTTTCAGCAGTGTCGCGATCCCGTCCAGCACCCAGGCCAGCCCGAACTCGAAACCGTGGCTCGAGTCGTACGGCGCGTCGAACTCCTGCCCGACCGTCGTCCCGACCCGGCTGGCCAGCGGAAACTTCTTCGTGTCACCGATCTTGTCGAGCAGCGGCTCGTGAGCCTCCCACCACTCCTTGTCGGTGATCCCCGAGCTCCGGATCACCTGAGCCGCCTCCACCGCACTCCGTACTGCGCCGTGGACGTACCCGTTGACCAGGGCGACCGCGGCATCCATCTCGACATCGGTCAGGCCGATCCCCTCGACCGCACTCAGTTCGTACTCGTACTTCGCCATCACGCCCGGGCCGAGCGGCGGCCGGCTCACCCCGACCTGGAGCAGCCAGGGGTGCTTCAGGTACATCTCCCGGCTCTCCCGAGCGACCTCGTCGAGTTTGGCCCGCCAGTCCCCGTCGACCTCGCGCAGCGGCAGTTCGCGGTACACGGTGTCGAGCATGACGTCGATCAGCTCGCCTTTGCCGGGCACATACCGGTACAGGGTCATCGCGCCGACGCCGAGCTCGTCGGCGACCCGGCGGATCGACATCGCGGCGAGTCCCTCCGCGTCGGCGATCCGGAGCGCGGCTGTGACGATCCTGCCGACGGTCAGGGCGGGCTTGGGCCCACGGGTCGGTTTCGCCTGGGTCCCCCACAGCAGCTCGAGGCTCTTCGCCGGGTCACCACTGCCGCTGTACTCCTGAACCATGTGCGCGATCCTCCCCCGTCTGGTTATACTCCCGCAGTTACTTCGTACAGCGTACTCAGTGAGGGTGGGGGAGCTTGACCTCTAGTTGTGTTGAGGTTCTACGGTCAGAAACTGTCGGTGGTCGAGAGGATCATCGGCCTTCCCTCGTCCTCGACACCGGAGCAACGCCGTGAGTATGGAAATGACCGCGTGGACCTCGATGTACCACGCCATGCACAGACAGGACGAGAAGCGGCCGTTCTCGAAGGAGACACTGCTCCGGATTCTCGCCTTCGCGCGGCCCCACCGGCGGCATCTGATCTTCTTCCTGATCCTGAGCGTCGCCGGCGCGGTCCTCGCGGTCGCGACGCCGGTGCTGGCCGGCCGGGTCGTCGACGCGATCGTCAAGGGGCAGGAGCTCAGCGTCCTGCTCTGGCTGGCCGGGGTGATCGCGCTGATCGCGGTCGCGGAGGCCGGCCTCGGGCTGGTCACCCGCTGGCTGAGCGCGGGGATCGGTGAGGGGCTGATCCTCGATCTGCGCACGGCGGTGTTCGACCACATCCAGAAGATGCCGATCGCCTTCTTCACCCGGACCCGGACGGGCGCGCTCGTCTCCCGGCTGAACAACGACGTGATCGGTGCCCAGCGGGCGTTCAGCGACACGCTGTCCGGCGTCGTGAGCAACCTGGTGATGCTGCTGCTCACCCTGTTCGTGATGCTGCGGATGTCCTGGCAGATCACCCTGCTCGCGCTGGTGATCCTGCCGGTCTTCGTGATCCCGGCCCGCCGGATCGGCAACCGGCTGGCCGCGCTGGAGCGGGAGGCGGCCAACTACAACGCGACCATGAGCACCCAGATGACCGAGCGGTTCTCGGCACCGGGCGCGACGCTGGTCAAGCTCTTCGGGCGGCCGGTGCGCGAGTCGCACGAGTTCGCCGTCCGGGCCCGGCGGGTGCGCGACATCGGCGTACGGACCGCGATGGTCCAGTGGGTCTTCGTCACCTCGCTGACCCTGGTCTCGGCACTGGCCCTGGCGGTCGTCTACGGGCTGGGTGGCTTCTACGCGCTCCGCGACCAACTCGACGCGGGCACGGTCGTCGCGATGGCCCTGCTGCTGACCCGGCTCTACTCCCCGCTGACCGCATTGGCGAGCGCTCGTCTCGAGGTGATGACCGCGCTGGTCAGCTTCGAGCGGGTCTTCGAGATCCTCGACCTCGAGCCACTGATCAAGGACAAGCCGGATGCCGGGGTCGTTCCTCCGGGGCCGGTGTCGGTCGAGTTCGAGAACGTCCGGTTCGCGTATCCGTCGGCGGACAAGGTGTCGCTGGCCTCGCTGGAAGAAGTGGCCAAGCTCGACACCCGCGGCGGCGTCGAAGTACTGCACGGCATCTCGTTCAAGGCCGAGGCCGGACAGATGGTCGCGCTGGTCGGATCCTCCGGCGCCGGCAAGTCGACCATCGCCCAACTGATCCCCCGCCTGTACGACGTGGACGAGGGCTCGGTGAAGCTCGCCGGAGTCGACGTACGCGACGTGACGGCGGAGTCGCTGCGGGACACGCTGGGGATGGTGACGCAGGACGGTCACCTCTTCCACGACTCCATCCGGGAGAATCTGCTGCTCGCGCGTCCCGAGGCCACTGAGGACGACCTGTGGGAAGCCCTGACGCGAGCACGCCTCGGCGACTTGATCCGGTCACTGCCTGATGGGCTGGACACGGTCGTCGGCGAGCGCGGGTACCGGCTGTCCGGTGGTGAGCGGCAGCGGCTGACGATCGCCCGTCTGCTGCTTGCTCAGCCGCGGGTGGTCTTGCTGGACGAGGCGACTGCGGCGCTGGACTCGACGTCGGAGGCGGCTGTGCAGGCGGCGTTGGCCGAGGCACTCGAAGGCCGGACGGCAGTGGTGATCGCGCACCGGCTCTCCACTATCCGGGCGGCTGATCAGATCCTCGTGATCGAGGACGGACGGATCGTCGAGCAGGGCACGCACACCGAGTTGCTGGCCGCGGCCGGAAGGTACGAGGAGTTGCACCGCACGCAGTTCGAGCAGGCGGGTGCGGGCGGAGAGGTTCCGGTCGCCGCGGTCTGAGCCGGTCGCCGCGGTCTGAGCCGGTCGCGGCGGTCTGAGCCGGTCGCGAGCGGTCGAAGTCAGGGTTTCGAGCGAGACAGGGAGTACAGGGTTGGCTGGGAATGTGCAGGCGGGGGCGCTGGCCGGGTTGGCAGCGGTGTTTGTTCCCTCCGACCCACCCCGCGAGGGACGAGTCGCCTTCTGGAACCCCACCGGAGGCGAGCTCCCCCTCGGCGTAGGTGAGCAGGCATCACTCGAACTGGCGGTGAAGGACGAGCGCCGCGACGGCGAGCGGAGCGAGCCGGGCGACGATGCCGAGCGTCGCGGTGGGTTGGTTGCTCGGGTGGTTCGGGTGATCGAACTGCCGGTTGACCAGGCTGTGGCTGTTCTCGGGCGTGCTCGGACTACTCCTGGGGCTCATCCTGCGGCAGCCTTCTGGGGTGCTGCCTCGCTTATCGCGCTGCAGTTGGTGGCTCGTGGGCGACTGCTTCCGGGGGTCTCCCCCGCCGGGCATGACGCCTGGCGGGTTGGGCCGTTGGATGCTGCTGATGTCGACCGGGTTCTGGCGCTCGCGGAGTCGATTCCCTTCGAAGCGCGTTGCCATCCGGTGGGTGAGCCCGAGTTGCGGGTGCCGATGGGTGAGGAGCTTGTTCGGCAGTTTCTTGATGCGGTTGCTGACGGGATGCCTCGCTCCCCCGGTGCTGTGAAGGCACACGGCACCACGCTCTTCGCGGCGAAGGCGCCGCAGCAGGTGCCGCGGCTGCGCGCCTGGGCGGACGAGGTGTCGGCCGGCCTCGACACCGGCGTGCGGATCTCGCTCCGCATCGAATTGCCCGAGTCGCTCGGTTTCCGGGCCGTAGTACAGCTGCACAGTCTGCAAGACCCGACCCTCGTGCGCGACGCCTCCGACGTCTGGGCGGAGGACGTCAACGGTTTCGGTCCGCGTGCCCGCATCGACGCCACGCTGGCGATCCGGCGTGCGTCTCGCGTCTGGTCTCCGCTGTCCCGGCTGCTCGACTCCGCAGTACCGGATCGGCTCGAGCTCGCCGATGAAGAGGTCGCCGGATTGCTGGCGACCGGTGCTCAGCGGTTGGCGGCCGCCGGCGTCGAGTTGCACTGGCCGCGCAATCTCGGGCGTGAGCTGACCGCTCGCGCCGCAATCACTTCAGCCGACGGACCACCGTCCGACATGCCGAGCTTCTTCGGTGGTGACAGCACCCTCGACTTCAGCTGGCAGGTTGCCCTTGGCAACGACCCGCTGACCCAGGCCGAGCTGGACCAGCTGGCCGAGGCGACCCGCCCGGTGGTCCGGCTGCGGGACCAGTGGATGCTCGTCGACCCCGAGCTGGCCCGCAAGGCTCGCGAGCGCATCCTCAAACCGGTCACCGCGATCGATGCGCTGAGCGCCGCCCTCACCGGCACCACCGAGGTCGACGGCAAGCAGATCGCCGTGACTCCGACTCGCTGGCTCGAAGAGCTCAGAGCCAAGATCGCCGACCCCGAGCGCTCGCAGGAGGCGATCGATCCGCCCGTGGCTCTGCAGGCGACTCTGCGCGACTACCAGCTCCGCGGCCTGCGCTGGCTCGCCCGCATGACGGACCTCGGCCTCGGCGGTTGTCTCGCCGACGACATGGGTCTCGGCAAGACGATCACCCTCATCTCTCTCCATCTGCACCGCCAGCAGACCGCCGACACCGAGGGCCCGACCCTCGTGGTCTGCCCCGCCTCACTCCTCGGCAACTGGGAGCGTGAGGTCCAGCGCTTCGCTCCCGGCACGCCGGTACTGCGCTTCCACGGCTCCGGCCGCTCACTCGACGGCGCCGATACCGGGTTCGTGCTCACGACGTACGGGACTCTGCGCCGCGATGCCGCCCGCTTAGCCGGTCACCGCTGGGGCCTGCTCGTCGCCGACGAAGCCCAGCACGTCAAGAACCCGACCTCCGGTACTGCGAAGGCGTTGCGCACAGTGCCCGCCCTGGCCCGAGTCGCCCTCACCGGTACTCCGGTCGAGAACAACCTCTCCGAGCTGTGGGCGATCCTCGACTGGACGACCCCCGGACTGCTCGGCCGCCTGAGCACCTTCCGCACCCAGTGGGCGACACCGATCGAAGCGGACAAGGACGAGGCAGTCGCCGAGCGGCTCGCGAAGCTGGTCAAGCCCTTCCTGTTGCGGCGGCGCAAGTCCGACCCCGGCATCGCACCCGAGTTGCCACCGAAGACCGAGACCGACCAGACCGTCTCGCTCACCCGCGAGCAGGTGGTGCTCTACGAGGCGACCGTGCGCGAACTGCTCGACGCCGTGGCCGCCAGCGACCAGATGGCCCGGCGCGGCCTGATCGTGAAGCTGCTGACCGCGCTCAAACAGATCTGCAACCACCCGGTGCAGTACCTCAAGGAGGGCGACGACGCGCGCCTGGCCGGTCGCTCCGGCAAGCTCGAACTGCTCGACGAGTTGCTCGAGACGATCGTCGCCGAGGACGGCGCGGTGCTCGTCTTCACCCAGTACGTCGCGATGGCGCGCCTGCTCGAGCGCCACCTCGCCGACCGCGGCATCGCCACCGAACTGCTCCACGGCGGTACGCCGGTGCGCAAGCGCGAGGAGATGGTCGAGCGGTTCCAGGCGGGTGAGATCCCGGTGTTCCTGCTGTCGCTCAAGGCGGCCGGCACCGGGCTCAACCTGACCCGGGCCGATCACGTCGTCCACTACGACCGCTGGTGGAACCCAGCCGTCGAGGACCAGGCAACCGACCGGGCGTACCGGATCGGCCAGACCCGGCCGGTGCAGGTGCACCGGTTGATTGCCGAAGGCACCATCGAGGACCGGATCGCGGCGATGCTGACCAGCAAACGCGCGCTCGCGGACGCAGTACTGACGGCTGGGGAGGCCGCGCTGACCGAGTTGACCGACACCGAACTGGCCGACCTGGTGGAACTGAGGGCAGCCCGATGAGCGGCGAAGCGGCCCGCGGATTCCCGGCCTTCCCCGCGCAGGGCGGCCGGCGCAGTACGCGCGGGAAGTCGTGGTGGGCGCGCGCCTGGGTGCAGGCTCTCGAAGACACCTCCCTGGACGCGGACCAGCTCCGCAAGGGCCGCCGTACGGCGAACTCGGGGCAGGTCGGCACGATCACCATCAGCCCGGGTCGGCTCGCGGCGACGGTGTACTCGCCCGAGGACGTCTACGAAGCCGTTGTCGAGATCGATCGGCTCGATGATGACGAGTGGAGCCGCTTCCTCGATCAGGTGGTAGCCCGTGCGGGGCACATCGCCGCGCTGCTCGACGGCGAGATGCCGCACGACCTGGTCGACGCGGCTGCAGATGCGGGTGTTCCGTTGCTTCCCGGGATCGGCGACCTCGACCCGAGCTGCACCTGCGACTCCTGGGAACTCCCCTGCCAGCACGCCGCCGGTCTGTGTTACCAGGTCGCGTGGCTCCTGGACGAAGACCCGTTCGTGCTGCTCCTGCTGCGCGGCCGCTCGCGGGAGACCCTCCTCGAAGACCTCCAGCGCCGGTCGTCGGGTCCGACACCTTCAACGGCTCCGGCATCTTCAGAGATACATCATGAAGGCGTTGTGGCGACTGACGCGGCAGCGCTCGAGCCCGCCCAGTTGCCAGAGCTGCCCGAGCTCCCACCCAAGGTCGCCATCGACGACCTGGTGGTCAGCGGCACGCAGCCGTTGGCGGAGCTGGAGGCAACCACCTTGCCGCTGCTGGTGCTCGACGCCGCCCGACGAGCCCGCGCCCAACTCAACGCCCTGCTGTCAGGCGCACCCGACCCCTGGGTCCTCGACGAGTGGCAGGACAGCATCCGCCTCGCCGCCGACCATCCGGTACTACGCGAGCGGGTGACCGCCACTTGGGATCGGCCGGACGCCGTCGCGCTCGGAGTACAGGCCTGGACGTACGGCGGGGCGCCGGGGCTCGACGTACTCGAGAACACGTGGACACCAGATGCCGGTGACCTCGCTCGGGCACGGACCGAGTTGCTCGCGGCTGCGGATGGCGAGCTGGAGATCGTTGTCGAAGGCAATCGGGTTACTACCGGGGGAAGCGTTCGCTGCCAAACCCGGTTGGACCGCACCGGCCGCTGGCACCCGTACCAACTCGTCGACGACGAATGGCACCCAGCCGGCCCACCCGACCGCGACCCCACGCCCGCCCTCGCAGCGCAGGACGCCTGGTAGTCGTTCCTCCTGGAGAGGCGGTGGCGTTCGGGGTAGTAAATCGCGTGCGCCGCCGGCCGTCGGCTGACTAGAGTGCCGAGTGATCAGGGAAAGGAGATGAGTTGATGACCGCCTTTGCGGCTGCTGCCGTGTGCAGCGCCCTGCCCCGAAACGGTCACCTCCATCTCTGAAAGGTCTTTCTGTTGTCTTGGATCACCCGTGCGGAAACTGCTGCCGATGTGGCTGCGATCCGCGAAGTCAACCTGCTCGCGTTCGGCAAGACCTACGAGCCGGACATTGTCGAGGCACTGCGCGCCGACCCCTCGGCCTGGCTGCCCGGCCTGTCGATCGTGGCCACCACCGCAGACGGCGAAGTGGTCGGTCACGTGCTGCTCAGTCGCTGCGCCATCGGCGAGAACCCGGTGCTGTGCCTCGGGCCCGTCGCGGTGTTGCCGGCGTACCAGGGTCAGGGTGCCGGCAGTGCCGTCATCTTGGCCGGGCTGGCGGAAGCTCGCCGGCAAGGTGAGCATCTCGTCGTCCTGCTGGGTCATCTCGACTACTACCCGCGGTTCGGTTTCCGGCCGGCCTCGGACTTCGGCATCGACGGGCCGATCAGCGGTCCGCACCTGATGGTGCTGCCGCTCGACGACCATCCGGTCCCGGCGGGCACCATCAGTTATCCGCCAACCTGGGAGCTGTAACTCCCGGTAAAAGGTTTCGGCGAACTCGCCGAATCACTTGCGCGCGCACCTTGTATACATGAAACAGTCGACGGAGCCGCCCCTACCCAGGAGGACGAAATGCCCCGTCGAACTCCGTCAGCACTGAACCGCTCCAGTCTCCGCACAGCAACCGGCCGCGCGCGCCGGCCGGTTGCTCTGACGGCCACCGCGGCCGGCGTCCTTGGGCTCGCGCTCATCGGCGCAGCATGTTCACCCGTCGAGCCGGCCGGAGACGAACCCGGCGGCCACGCCGCCGCCCCAGGGCAGGACGTCTTGGGTGACGCCGCGGACCCGGCCGCCGTCAAGAAGGGCGGCACCCTGACCGTCGCGCTCTCCGCCGACCCCGACAAGCTCGATCCGACCCTGTCCCGCAGCCTGTACTCGCGCTACGTCTTCCACACCATGTGCGAGAAGCTCTACGACCTCGGCCCGGACGCCAAGATCGTGCCGCAACTCGCGACGGCGCTGCCGGCCGTCTCCCCCGACGGGCTCAGCCTGACCATCCCGCTGCGGGAAGGCGTGAAGTTCGCCGACGGCGGCACGCTCGACTCCGATGCGGTGAAGGTCTCCATCAACCGTGGCCTGACCCTGGCCGGATCCGGGCGCAAGAGCGAGCTCGGCCCGATCACCTCGATCGACACCCCCGACCCGAAGACCCTCGTGATCAAGCTGTCCAAGCCGTTCGCGCCGCTCACTGCCGCTCTCGCCGACCGCGCCGGCATGGTGCTCAGCCCGGCCGCCGTCGAGAAGCTCGGCGCCAACTTCTCCACCGCACCGGTCTGCGTCGGCCCGTTCAAGTTCGCCAACCGCGTCGCGCAGAACTCGATCAAGGTGGTCAAGGATCCCCTGTACTACGACGCGTCCAAGGTGCACCTCGACGCGATCGAGTACCGGATCATCACCGACTCCAGCATCCGGTCGGCCAACCTGCGTTCGGGTGACGCCCAGGTCGCCGACTCGCTGTCGAGCCAGGATGCGCCGACCCTGCAGAAGGACAGCAACCTCACCGTGCTGCAGTCGCAGTCGCTCGGCTACCAAGGCCTGACGGTCAACATCGGCAACGCGGACGGCGTCGGCAACCCGACCAAGCAACTCGGCACCCCGATCGCCAAGGACCCCCAGGTCCGCCAGGCGCTGGAGGCGTCGATCGATCGCGAAGCACTGGTCAAGTCGATCTTCAACGGACTGAACGTGGTCGCCTGCTCGCCGATCTCCCCCAAGAGCGAGTTCAGTTCCGACGCCGCGCAGAAGTGCCCGTCGCACGACCCGGCTAGGGCGAAGGAGCTCCTGTCCCAGGCGGGCGTCAGTACGCCGTACAAGGTCACGATGATCACGTCGAACAATCCGGACAGCCTCCGGCTCGCCCAGGCGCTGCAGGCGATGGTGAAGGAGGGCGGGTTCGAGCTGATCATCAGGCCGGTCGAGTACGCGTCCCTGCTGGACCAGCAGGATCGTGGTGACTTCGAGCTGCTCCAGCTGGGCTGGTCGGGCCGGGTCGACCCGGACGCGAACATCTTCAACTTCGTCGGCTCGAGGGGTAGCCAGAACGTTGCCGGGTACAACAATCCCGAGGTGGACAAGCTGCTCACCGACGCGCGGCAGTCAACCGACAAGGCGCAGCGGGTGCAGCTGTACGGGCAGGTGGTGACCAAGCTGCAGGAGGACGACCCGCTGATCTACCTGTACCGGCAGCGCAACCTGACCGGCGTCACGAAGAAGGTGCTCGGCGTCCGCACCTTCCCCGACGGCGTCATCAGAACCGCCTTCGCCGGCTACGCCCAGTGAAGCATTACCTGCTCGGGCGGCTTTGGCAGTCGCTGGTCACCTTGCTGCTGGCAACGATTGTGGTCTTCCTCGGGGTCCGCGCGCTGCCCGGTGACCCGGCGCTTGCGCTGGCCGGTGAGGACCGCGATCCGGAGTCGCTGCGCGCGATCCGGGAGCAGTACGGGCTCGACGACTCGCTGCTCGTCCAGTTCTGGGAGTTCGTCAGCCATGCGGCGCGCGGCGATCTGGGCCGCTCGATCAGGACGGGAGAGAGCGTGACCTCGATGCTGTCCAGCGCTCTCCCGGTCACGATCGAGCTGTCCGCGCTGGCGATCCTCGTCGCCGCGGTCGTCGGCGTCGGCGCAGGTGTGGTCGCCGCCGTACGCCGGGGGCGCCCCGCCGAGTGGGCCGCCAACGCCCTTGCCCTGCTGGGTTTGTCGGTACCCAACTTCTGGCTCGGGCTGATGGCGATCCTCTACCTCTCGGTCGCCCTCGGCCTGTTCCCGGCATCGGGTTTCGTCCCGTTCTTCACCGACCCGATCGGCAACCTCCACCACCTGGTCCTGCCCGCCCTCATCCTCGGCACCGGCCTGGCTGCGGTGATCATGCGCCAGACCCGGTCCTCGATGCTGGACGCCCTTTCCGCCGACTACATCCGGACCGCCGAAGCGAAGGGACTCCCACCGCGAGCAGTGATCGGGCGCCACGCACTGCGCAACAGCCTGATCGTCGTGATCACGATCGTCGGCCTGCAACTCGGCGCGCTGATCTCCGGTGCCGTGGTGACCGAGCGCATCTTCGCACTGCCCGGCTTCGGCAAGCTCACCGTCGATGCCGTCTTCCAGCGCGACTACCCCGTCATCCAGGCGGTCGTGCTGGTCACCGCGACGGCGTACATCCTGATCAACCTGCTCGTCGATCTCCTGTACTCCGTAATCGATCCGCGCATCCGAGTCCGAGGTGAGGCGTGATGGCCGTCGCCGATGTCACCACGATCGCACCACCCCCGACCGCGTCGCGCCGTCGCAAGGTCGTACGCCGGATGCTCCGCAACCCGCTGGCGATCGCAGGACTCGTAGTACTGGGCATTGCTGTGGCGGCAGCCGCCTTCGCGCCGTGGTTGTCACCGCACGAACCGACGCTGACGCAGCTGGATCGAGCCTTCGCACCACCCGGTACCGCGGGTTATGTCCTCGGCACCGATGATCTCGGCCGGGACGTGTTGTCGCGGATCATGTTCGGCCTGCGTGCCTCCCTGCATGTCGGACTGCTCGCGGTCGCCACGTCACTGGTCGTCGGCGTACCGCTCGGGCTGATGGCCGGCTACTTCCGGGCGCTCGACGCGCTGATCTCGCGGTTCACCGATCTCGTGCTCGCCTTCCCGTTCCTGATCCTCGCGGTCGGGCTGGCCGCGATCCGCGGCGCGAGCCTCGGCAACGCGGCGATCGCGATCGGGATCGCGCAAATCCCCGGCGTGATCAGGATCGTCCGCTCGGAGACGCTGCGGCTGAAGTCGCTCGACTTCGTGGCGGCCGCGATCGTCGACGGCGCGGGTGATCTGGGGGTGCTGGGCCGGCACATCCTGCCCAATGCCGCGTCCGTCATCATCGTCCAGGCCACGGTCGCGATCCCGGCCGCGATCCTCGGTGAGGCCGTGCTGTCCTTCCTCGGGCTCGGCATCCAGCCGCCGGCGCCGAGTCTCGGCACGATGTTGTCGGATGCCCAGCAGTTCGCGGCGCGGGCGCCGTGGGCCGCGGTGATGCCCGGCGTGGCGATCATGCTGCTCACGCTGGCTTTCAACATCGTCGGCGACAGCCTGCGCGACGCGCTCGACCCGAAAGCGAGCCGCCGATGACCGGTCGCAGCTCGATCCGAAGGGGATGCCGCCGATGACCGGGTCAGCAGTCGAAGGGCGGCCGACGACCAGCAGCGCCGTCCTCGAGGTGAAGGACCTGTCGGTGACCTTCCGCACCGAGGACGGGCCGCTGTCGGCGGTCGATCGGGTCAACCTGCAGGTGAGCGACGGCGAAGTACTGGCCATCGTCGGCGAGTCCGGCTGCGGCAAGAGCGTGACGGCGATGAGCCTGGCCGGGCTGCTCCCCCGCACCGCGACCGTCGAAGGCTCCGTCCGGCTCGACGGCGTGGAACTCATCGGCGCCGACAAGCGAACCCTTCGCTCGATCCGCGGTCGCGAGGTGGCCTACATCTTCCAGGAGCCGATGACGTCGCTGAACCCGGTCTTCACGGTCGGCTACCAGATCAGCGAAGTACTGCGCGTGCACAGCGGACTGTCCAAACAAGCGGCCCGGAAGCGAGCGGTCGAGCTGCTCAAACTGGTCGGCATCCCGTCAGCCGAGCGCCGGGTCGGCGACTATCCGCATCAGCTCTCCGGTGGGATGCGCCAGCGCGTGATGATCGCGATGGCCGTCGCCTGTGACCCGAAGGTGCTCATCGCGGACGAGCCGACGACCGCGCTCGACGTGACGATCCAGGCGGGCATCCTCGACGTACTGCGGGCGCTGCGTGAACGACTCGGCACCAGCGTCGTACTCATCACCCACGATCTCGGCGTAGTCGCGGATCTCGCCGACCGAGTTGCCGTCATGTACGCCGGACGCGTGGTCGAGACGGCCGAAGTCCACGAACTCTTCGCCCGGCCTCAACACCCTTACACCGCAGGACTCCTGGGCGCATCACCGGCAGCCGGCCGCCACGCGGGCACCCATCGCCTCAACGAGATCCCCGGACTCGTTCCCGTCCTGGCCGAGCAACCCGACGCGTGCACCTTCGCCGACCGCTGCCCACGAGCCATCGACACCTGTACTACGAAACAACCCGCGCTGACCGCCGGCGTGGCCTGCTGGAACCCGGAGGGCAGATGACCGAGTACGCGCTCGAACTCGAGAACCTCGTCATGCACTTCGGGCCGGTCCGGGCCGTCGACGGCGTCTCGCTGCGGATTCCGAAGGGCTCTGTCGTCGCGCTGGTCGGCGAAAGCGGTTCGGGGAAGTCGACGGTCGGTCGCTGCATTGTGCGGTTGCTCGAGCCGACCGAGGGCACAGTCCGGCTCGCCGATGCCGACATCACCCACCTCAGCCGTCGACGGCTCCGCCCACATCGACGGGACGTGTCGATCGTCTTCCAGGACCCCGCGGGCTCCCTGGACCCGCGGCTGTCGGTCGGCGACATCGTCGGGGAACCACTGCGGCTGATGCGGCAGCGTGGAGCCCTGCCTTCCGAATTGCGGAACATCCCCTCCGCAGTGGCCGACGCGCTGCGCCGAGTCGGCCTTCGCCCGGAGGTCGCCCAGCGATCACCGCATGAGTTGTCGGGTGGCCAGCGGCAGCGCGTGAGTATCGCCCGGGCATTGATCTCGTCGCCGCGACTGCTGGTGGCCGACGAACCCACCAGCGCGCTCGACGTGTCCGTGCAGGCATCGGTACTCAACCTGCTGGCCGACCTGCAACGCGATCTCGGCTTCGCGTGTCTGTTCATCACCCATGACCTGTCGGCCGTCGAGTACCTGGCTGACGAGGTGGCGGTGATGTACCTGGGTCAGCTGGTCGAACAAGGCCCGCGCAAGCGCATCTTCGGCGTACCGGCTCACCCCTACACGCAGGCGCTGCTGTCGGCGGCTCCAGTGCCGGATCCGTCGACCCAGCGCGTACGGCGGCCCGTACTGCTCGGTGACGACCTGCCGTCGGCCATCGACCCGCCACCTGGTTGCCGGTTCCACACCCGCTGTCCAGTGGCGATCGACAAATGCCGGACGGTCGTGCCGGAGTCCCGGGTGATCGGGCAAGGTGGACACCAGGTCGCCTGCCACCTGGTCAACGACGACGGCACCGGACCCGACGTACGCCTCCCAGCGGACACAACGGCAGGCACGACTGCAGGCACACCGGCAGACGCAACGGCTGAGACGTCAACAGACACAGCAGACGAGGCAAGAGGAGTTGCTCGATGACCTTCACCACCCGGCCCACGCTGCGCGGCACGTTCGGGATGGTCTCGTCCACGCACTGGCTGGCCTCCCAGTCGGCCATGCGGCTCCTGGAGCTCGGCGGCAACGCCTTCGACGCCGCAGCCGCCGCCGGGTTCGTGCTGCACGTGGTCGAGCCGCACCTGAACGGTCCGGGCGGTGAGGTGCCGGCCATCATCGCTACTGCCGCTGACCCGACACCACGGGTGCTGTGCGGACAGGGGGCGGCTCCGGCGGGCGCCACGATCTCCCACTTCCAGGAGCTGGGACTGCAGCTCATCCCGGGCTCCGGGCCGCTGGCGGCCGCAGTACCGGGTGCTGTCGACGCCTGGTTGCTGCTGCTGCGGGACCACGGCAGTCTGCCGCTGCGGGCTGTGCTGGAGCCGGCCATCGGGTATGCGCGGCATGGGCATCCGGTGATCGCGCGGGTGGGCGAGACGGTGGAGATGGTGCGGGAGTTGTTCACCGGTCACTGGCCGACGTCGGCTGACCTGTGGCTGCAGGGCGGGGAGGCTCCGCGGGCCAACCAGTTGTTCCGCAATACGGCGTACGCGGAGACGCTTGAGCGGTTGCTGGCCAGTGCCGAGGAGGCCGGCTCGGATCGGGTGGCACAGGTCGAGCGGGCTCGGCGTACCTGGCGGGAGGGGTTTGTCGCGGAGGCGATCGACCGGTTCTCCCGCTTGCCGCATCGCGACTCGAGTGGCGAGGACCATGCCGGGTTGATCACCGGCGACGACATCGCGTCGTACGAGGCGAGCTGGGAAGCGCCCGCGACGTTCGACTGGCACGGGTACACCGTCGCCAAGACCGGCCCGTGGGGTCAGGGGCCTGCGCTGCTGCAGTCGCTGGCCGTGCTGGCCGAGTTGGGTGATCCAGCGTCGCTGGACCTGACGAGCGCTGAGGCGGTCCACACGACAACTGAGATCACCAAGCTGTCATACGCGGATCGCGAGGCCTGGTACGGCGACGGCGTCGACGTACCGCTCAAGACGCTACTCTCGCCGGGGTACTCCGCTGAGCGGGCTGCGCTGATCGGCCCGGACGCGTCGTACGAGCTGCGACCCGGCAGCCCGGACGGCCGGACGCCGCAGTTGCAGTCGATCGTGTCGGGGGTCGTGGGTGACGCGAGCACGGGTGAGCCGACTGTGTCGTCCAACGGCGTCACGCGCGGCGACACCTGTCATATCGACGTGATCGACCAGTGGGGCAACGTCATCTCGGCGACTCCGAGCGGCGGATGGCTGCAGTCCTCACCGACCATCCCTGAGCTCGGCTTCTGTCTGGGCAGCCGGTTGCAGATGTTCTGGCTGGAGGAGGGCCTGGCGTCGTCTCTTGCCCCAGGGCTGCGGCCGCGGACCACACTCACACCGACCCTCGTACTACGTGACGGTGCGCCGGTACTCGCCTGCGGGTCGCCCGGTGGGGATCAGCAAGACCAGTGGCAGCTGCTGTTCCTGCTACGGCACCTGGCCGGCGGGCAGGAGCTGCAGGAGGCAATCGATGCGCCTGCATGGCACACGACCGCCTTCCCGTCGTCGTTCTACCCGCGGGCCGCAGTACCGGGCAACGTGACGATCGAGAGCCGCCTAGGCCCGGTTGTGCGGGACACACTGATCAGCAAGGGCCACCAGGTCGTCGAGACCGACCCGTGGAGCCTCGGACGCCTCTGCGCGGTCTCCCGCACCCCGGACGGCATCCTCGCCGCTGCGGCGAACCCCCGAGGAATGCAGGGCTACGCCACCGGCCGCTAGCGCGGGGTAAGCGCGCTGGGTGCTAGCTGGCCGGCGTGCGGAGTGCTGGCGCGGCGAGAGGGGGCCGGGCGCGGGGGCAAGCGCCAGCGGCGCGCAGCGGGCTAGCCGGCCGGCGTGCGTAGTGCTGCCGCTGCAGCGGCTTCCACGTGTTCTCGGGCTGCTGTTGTGGCTTCTGCACGGTCGCCGGCCGCTATGGCGTCAACCAAGCGGATGTGCTCTTTCCACGAGTGCGGAGCGCGCTGGGCGGCGCCGAGGCGGAAGACCCAGTGGACGTGGTGATACATCGCGGCCGACAGCGACGCCAGCCAGCGGTTGCCGCTCATCTCGATGACCGCGAGGTGGAGCGCACTGTTGAGCTCGGCAACGAGATCGAAGTTCTCCGCCTCGGTCGCAGCTCGCGCGTCGTCCAGCAATTGCCGCAGTCGGGCGACATCCTCCTCGGTCGCCCGCTCCGCCGCCAGCCCGGCCGCGAGCGTCTCCAGCTGCTCCCGTACTGCGAACAGGTCCCGGATCGCGGTCTCGTCCAGCGTCGCCACCACCGCACCCCGGCGGGGCAGAATCTGCACGAAGCCCTCGGCCTCGACCACCCGCAGCGCCTCCCGGACCGGATTGCGCGACACGCCGAAGTCGTCGGCCAGCCGGTTCTCGGTCAGCCGTTCACCCTGCGCGTACTCACCGTCGACGATCCGCCGACGCAACTCGGCCAGCACCTGATCCCTGAGCGCGAGGTGGTCGCCACCGATCGTCCGCGCTCCCCCGTACTGCTGGTCCACCCGAGCTCCCCTCCTGTGCCATGGTTCCGCAGCACCCTACCGGTCCGGTCGACCAGGAACGCGCAACCGGGAGGACCGGAAACCCGCTTGTCCGCGCCGAACCGGTTCGGTTACCTTGCGGCCTTGACTACTACGATCACTGCCCTGTCGGATCCCGACTACCGGCCGTTCAGCCGGCGGCTCGCGTGGCTCGCGTCCGACGCCGACGGCAACCCGGTCGGCTCGGCTTACCTGACGTTGTTCACCAGGCCGAGCCAGGCCCACTTGTCCGAGCTCGAACTCGCGGTCCATCCCGCCGAGCGCCGCAAAGGCATCGGGTCGCAACTTGTTGCGGTCGCAGCCGATGCGGCCCGGGTGGCCGAGGCGCGGATCGTGCTCGCGGATGCTCGTGTCGGCTCGCCTGCCGATCACTTCCTGGCGCAGTGCGGTTTCACCGTCGGGCTCAGGCTGATCTTCACCAGGTTGCCGCTCGCCGACGTCGACACCGCAGTACTGGCTGCTGTCGCGGAGGCCGAGCATTCCGGCTACCGGCTCGTGTCCTGGCAGGGGGTGGTGCCGGACGAGCTCGGCCAGACGTTCACCGAGGCCCGATCCGCGATGGACGACGCGCCGGTCGGCGAGATCGACTACGGGCCCGACGTGTGGGATCTCGACCGGACGAAGGCCGCCGCGCTGCGGATCGAGCGGCGCGGCGAGCACCTCTCGACGGTCGCCGTGGTCGAGGAGGCCAGTGGACGCATCGTCGGATTCACCGAACTCGTCGTACCGGCTGACGGCCGCGGCGACGCGCAGAACTACAGCACGGCGGTGCTGAAGAACCACCGCGGCCACGGCCTGGCCCGCTGGCTGAAGGCGGAGTCGATCCGCCAGGCCCGCGACCGCTTCCCGAACCTCGGCGGCCTGCTCACCGACATGGTCGACACCAACGCCGCCATGCGCCGCGTCAATGCCGACCTCGGCTACCGCACCACTCACGAGGTCCACCGCTACAAGCTCACGCTCTCAGAGCAGACCGGCCAGGCGGTACAGGACCAGTGAGCCGGCCACCGCGACGTTGAGGCTCGCCCCGCTGCCGACCATCGGGATCTCCACCACGACGTCGAGCTGGTCGAGCGCCTCCGGCGGGATGCCGGTGCGCTCATGGCCCAGTACTGCGATCGTCCGGTTGCGAGCCGCCGGGAGATCGCCCAGCCGCACCGATTCCTCGGCCAGCTCGACCCCGACGACCGTCGTACCGGATTGTTTCTGGTCGATCAGCCAGCGCACCGGGTCGTGCCCGGTCCAGTGCACACAAGTCCTTGTTTTCAAGGTGTTTCCCAGTCCCAACGCCTCCGGCACCCACGGAAGCTTCGGTACGGCGAGACACGCACCGACCGCATCGCAGGTGCGCAGCAGCGTGCCGAGATTCACCCCGTGCTTGGGCCAGAGAGGCGCAATGAGCAAGTGATCCCAGCAAGAATGCGATCGCCGTCGCCTTTGCCGCTTCAGCTCCTTCGGGCTCCGCACCCGAACCTGCGCCCCACTCACACCCGAACGGGAGCAACCCTCCCGCACCACAAGCCAACCGTCATAGAAGAGATGCTTAGCGGCGCACCCAGGCCATCGACGGGATCAGAAACCATCCACAGTGTAGACCAGCTTGAAGGCCATCAGCTGCCGAGGACTCTTTGGACCGCGGCGGTGGTGATGGGGTGGTAGTTGGGGCGGGCCGCGGTGAAGACGTCGGTGGCGAAGGTGTGGCCGGATTCCGTGGCGGCCAGGGCTTTGTAGACGGGAAGGACAAGTTTCATCCGGCCTACCCGGGTGAGGAAGTTGGCCAGTTCCTCGTACGCCGGGGTGTAGTTGCTGGCGGCCACGATCGCGTACCAGCGCCGGGCGATCTCGCCGTTCGCGGTGCCGGTGAGGTCGAACTCCCGGTCCAGTTGCTGCAACTGCGCAGCGGTCAGTACGTCGGGGGCGGCGTCCAGGAAGCGGAGCCACTCCTGCGTCGTCCAGTGCTTGGCGCCGGCCGGTACCTCGCCGGTGGCCAGCCAGCGCTCGCGGAGCTCGTCGACGATCTCGAACCGGGCGGAGACCGCCCTCTCCGCGAAGGCCGGGATCCCCGGTTCGTCCAGCCAGGCCGCGAGTTCGGCCGGCCTGACCAGGCCGGGGTGCTTGTCCAGCAACTGCTCCTGCAGGTGCCCGACGAAGTCGTCGGTGTTGATGCTCCGGAACGCGAACCGGTCGAAGTACCCGCGCAGGAACGGATCGAAGATCTCCCGCGTGAACCGCTCCTCCAGCCAGGCCAGGAACCAAGCGCCCTTGAGCGGTCCGAGCCCGGTCGTGCCGTGATACTGCGACCGGTGGTTGAGCCCCGGCAGCTCGACCGCCTGCTGAGCAGCGGGAAGCGGATCCAGCTTCACCACCGTCGCGTGCTGCTTGATCGCGGTCTCCATCACGGCCAGCTCGTGACCGTAGACGGCCTCGACGATCCGGTTCTCGACGTACGACGTGAAGCCCTCGTTCAGCCAGATGTCGTCCCAGCTGTCCTGCGTGACCAGGTTGCCCGACCAGCTGTGCGCCAGCTCGTGCGCCACCACGCTGACCAGCGACTTGTCGCCGATCACCACGGTCGGGGTGGCGAACGTCATCCGCGGGTTCTCCATCCCGCCGTACGGGAAGGACGGCGGGAGCACCAGGATGTCGTAGCGGCCCCACCGGTACGGCCCGAAGAGCGCCTCGGTGACCCGCATCATCTCCTCGGTGTCGCAGAACTCGGTCGCTGCCCGCTTGGCCATCTCCGGCTCGGCCCAGACGCCCGCGCGGTCACCGATCGGCTCGAACACCAGGTCACCAGCGGCGATCGCCAGCAGGTACGACGGGATCGGCTCGGGCATCACCACGTCGTAGGAGCCGCTGCGGTGCGACGTCGTACCGTTGTCGGCGCTCATCAGCACCATCAGCTCGGGTGGTGCCGTCACGTGGGCGGCGTAGCCGAAACGGACGCTCGGAGTGTCCTGCACGGGCACCCAGCTCCGGGCGTGGATCGCCTGGGACTGGCTGAACATGAACGGCATCATGCCGCCGGCGGTCATCGACGGCTCGAGCCACTGCAGCCCGGTGGCAGTCGGGGCGGTCCGGTAGCTCACCCGCACCCGCTCGTGCTGCTTGGTGCGGATGGTCAGCGCGGAGCCCAGCTCCGCGTCGGGCACCGCGAGGCTGTACTCCAGCGGCTCCCACTCCCCGCCCGCACCGCCGGCGCCCTCCACGGCCAAGATGGTGAGATCTCGCGTATCGAGGACCAGCCGGTCACCAGGGCCACTCCAGGCCAGCGTGTGCGTGGCCGTGCCGGACAGCACCTTGGCGCTGAAGTCCAGGGCGAGGTCGAGCGCGAGGTGGGTGGTGCGCACCAACGCCGGCTCGGCGTAGGAGTGGCGGTCGTGGGTCACAAGGGCTCCCGAAGGCAGAATGTCGTTCGCAGGACACTACCCACGCAAAGGCCCGATGACGCGGCCGATCAGGGCCACGGGCAGCACCGTGCCAAAACTATTTCCGGCGGCCAGGCGCCGCTTGCCGGACCAGCAGACGGGGAGCATGGATGGCGCAGAGGCGACCGGAGCTCGTCCTCCAGCGGAAGCCGTTCGGTTCGTGGCTGCTCGGCCCGGCGGGCCAGAGCCCGCGGCAGCTGCGGATCCGCACCCAGCTGCTGCTGACCACATTCTCGCTCGGGACGAACATCGTCGGGGCGTCGGTCGTCTTCGTCCTGATGGTCTTCGTGCTGCCCGGGCCGCCCGCGAACCACGAGCTCCAGTTGGTCCGGGCGATCGCCTTCCCCGGCTATTTCCTGCTGGCCCTGCTGGTCGGTGCGATCTGGAGCACCCGGTACGCCGTCCGGGTCACCTCGTGGGTCCTCGAAGAGCGGCCGGCCACCCGCCAGGAGCAGATCGCGACCCTGCGGCTGCCGTTGCGGCTGACCATGATCGAGGTGTTCCTCTGGCTGCTGGCGACGGTGCTGTTCAGCGTGCTGGCCCTGATCTTCCAGCCCGACAACATCCTCCGCATCCTGGTCACGACCTTCGACGGCGGCATCGTGACCTGCGCAGCGTCGTACCTGCTGACCGAGTTCGCGCTCCGGCCGGTCGCCGCGAGGGCGCTGGCCGACCAGGCGCCACCCAAACGGTTGCTGGCCGCCGGTCTGAGCACGCGAACGGTGATCTTCTGGGCGGTCGGTTCCGGGGTTCCGGTCGCGGGTTTGATGCTGACGGCCGTGCTGGCCCTGATCGAGAAGGACGTCTCGGCCACCCGTCTCTCGGTGATCATCCTTGCCCTCGGCACCGTTGTGCTGGTGTTCGGCTGGCTGCTGACCGTCCTGACGGCCCGATCGGTCGTCGCGCCGGTCCGCTCGGTGCGCAACGCGCTCACGGTGATCGGTGACGGCGAACTGAACGTGACCATCCCGGTCTTCGACGGCACCGAGCTGGGCTCACTGCAGGCGGGCTTCAACCGGATGGCCGCCGGGCTGCGCGAGCGGGAGCGGATCCGCGACCTGTTCGGCCGGTACGTCGGTCCTGAGGTGGTGCGGGAAGCCTTGGCCGGCGACTCGCTCGGCGGCGAGGAGCGGTTCGTCGCCGTACTGTTCGTCGACCTGGTCGGGTCCACCGAACTCGCGGCTGTCCGGCCGCCGGCCGAAGTGGTCCAGCTGCTCAACAAGTTCTTCGAGATCGTCGTCGACGAAGTCGATCGCCAGGGTGGCTTTGTGAACAAGTTCGCCGGCGACGCCGTACTGGCCGTCTTCGGTGCGCCGGCCGAGCTGCCGGATCCGGCCGGGAGCGCTCTTCAGACCGGTCGCGCGCTGGCCCGGCGGCTGACCGAGGAGTTGCCTGAGGCAACGGCTGGGATCGGCGTCACCGCCGGTACGGTCGTCGCGGGCACCGTCGGCGACCTGCGCCGGCACGAGTACACGGTCATCGGCGACCCGGTGAACGAGGCCGCCCGGCTGACCGAACTGGCCAAATCCGTCCCCGGCCGGCTGCTTGCCTCGATGGCCGCGGTCGACGAGTCAGCGCCCGCTGAGGCGGCGTACTGGAAGGCGGGCGAGGAGGTCACCGTCCGCGGCCGCAATCGCCCTACTCAGCTGGCGATTCCCTGCTAGTCAGGTACTCGTGCAGCATCGCGGCACTGTGCAGCATCATGCGAGTACGCCCGTCATGAGCCGCGCGCCGCTCCGCCAGGGCGGCCCGCAACGCCTCCGTGCTGCCCGCCTTCCGCAACCCGTCCAGCACCGGCCGGATCTGCTCGAACCCGTACCGCCCACGCCGCAACATCGCGATGATCCGCGCATCCCGCACCTGCACAGGCCCATACCGCCGGTACTTCGTCCCCGCCTCCCGCACCGGCATGAGCAACCTCGCCGACTCCCAAACCCGCAGAGTAGACGTCCGTACGCCGAGGTGCGCAGCCAGTTCGCCGACCAGCAGCTCCGGCCCATTGATAACCGGCGGCCCGTCGAGGAACTCCTCGGCCGCGGTACCGAGCGCTTCGCTCGCCGCGTCCGTGGCGAGCCGCTGCTCGTGCAACGCGGCATGACTCGCGTCGATCAGCCGGAACGCCAGCGCCTGATCGTCGGCATGGACCGCGGCCATGATCGCGGTCGCGGTCTCCCGGCCGAACCCGGGCGCCAGCGCACGGTACGTGAGCAACGCGCGCAGATGCACGTCGTCGTACTGCCGATAGCCCGACTCGGTCCGCGGTACTGCGGGCAGGATGCCGACATCCTCGTAGTTGCGGACCAGTTGCGTCGAGATGCCGGCTCGCCTGGCCAGGTCGACCGGTCGCAGTCCCATTGCCTTGGGTCCGCGGCTCAGCGGCCGCCGGCCACGTCGACCATCGAGCCGGTCATGTAGGACGCTCGGTCGGAGGCGAGGAAGGCGATCAGCTCGGCGACCTCTTCCGCCTTGCCCGGTCGGCCCAGCGGCGGCGTACCACCGATCCGGTCGAGCCGTCCCTCCTCGTGGATCTCGGTCTCGATCAGCCCGGGCCGCACGCCGAGCACCCGAATGCCCTCCTTGGCGACCTCGTTGGCCAGGCCGATCGTCATCGTGTCGACAGCAGCCTTGCTGGCCGCGTAGTCGACGTACTCGCCGGCCGAGCCCAGCACGGCGCCCCGCGAGGAGACGTTGACGATCACTCCCCCCTTGCCGCCGGCAACCGTCGACATCCGGCGTACGGCGGCGGCCGCGACCAGGAACGCGCCGATCGTGTTGATCCGGAACACCCGCTCCAGCCGCGCCAGGTCGTAGTCGGCGACCCGGCCGCTCGGCGAGATGACGCCCGCGTTGTTGACCACGGCACCGATCGGACCGAGCTCGGCCGTCACCGCGTCGAAGAGCCGCTCGATCTGCTCGGCCTCGGCAACGTCGGCCTGGACCGCGAAGGCCCGCCGGCCGAGCTTCTCGCACGCGGCGACCACCTGGTCCGCCTCGTCCGAGCGAGTGCGATAGCTGACTCCGACATCCCAGCCGTCCGCCGCCAGCGCGACGGCCGCCGCCGCGCCGATCCCACGACTTCCACCGGTGACCAAGGCGGTTCCCCGCCGACCCTCATGCTTCGTCATGACCCCAGCTTTTCACGCCGTGGCAGGTGGCCTGGACAGCTGGAGCTGCACCTCGTTGTCGCCGAAGCCCAGCGCCCGGTAGATCCGGATCGCGTGGTAACCGGGATCGGCCACCATCACCAGCGTGTGCGCCCCGAGCTCGTCGAACCCGTACCGCGAGGCACGGTGCACGAGCGTGCTCGCGATGCCACGGCCCCGGTCGTCCGGATGCGTCTGCACGCTCTGGAACCGCGCCACGCCCGAGCCGTCCGACGCGAGACCGAGCGACGCCTGCAGCCGGTCCCCGTCGAAGGCGCCGAACCACCGCGCGTGGCCGGCGTCGCACAGCGCCCGATCCGCCGCGACACGTCGCCGATTGAACTCGCGATACCCGTCGTCGACCTCCATCGTCGCCGACGTCAGCGTCAGCTCGACCAACTGCTCCCAGTCGCCGTCACCGCTCAGGAACCGGTACTGCGACGTGTCGTTCGGGCGGGCCGGTTCGCGGACCTCGGTCGCGGTCATCACCGTGCTGCGCTCGATCTCGAACCCGGCCGCCTTGAGCTCCTCGTCGCTGCCGACCACACCGTCCGTGCTGTCGACCCCCAGCGAGCGATGGGCCGCGTCAGGGAACTCGTGCTCGAAGGTCTCCTCGCGCGCCACCGCGTCCCCCGGCGCGAACGGCGTACGGAAGAGCAGGTAGTTGCCCCACCAGAAGGTCGGGTTGCCCGGAGTCCTGACGACGACGTACTCGCCCTTGTCGGTCAGCACACTGCCGCTCATCTCGAGCAACATCAGGTCCGTCCGGAAACCAAGGCTGGTGATCGCGATATCCACCTCACCATCCTCGCCGGGACGTCAAGACGATTTGTGCTGGGCCGCGTTGGCGATGTTGCGTTGCATGCCGCCGAAGACGATGCCGTGGAACGGTTTGATCGCCCACCAGTACAGATGTCCGGGCAATCCGTGTGGATGGAAGAGCGCTCGCTGCCGGAACACGGTGCGCTGCTGGTCGTCGGTGTCGACGACCAGTTCCAGCCACGCCAGCCCTGGTAGCCGCATCTCGGCGCGCAGCCGGAGCAGCTTCAGGTCCTCGACCTCTTCCACCCGCCACCAATCGAGCGGGTCACCGACGGACAGGTCGTTCGGGTTGCGCCGCCCTCTTCGCAGTCCGGGGCCACCGACGACACGGTCCAGCACTCCGCGAGCCCACCAGCCCAGGCGCCAGGAGTACCAGCCGTTGGCTCCGCCGATGCCTTCGATCACCGACCAGAGCCGCTCCGGCGTCGTGGAGACCGCGCTCTCCCGCTCGTCGACGTACAGCGAACCGCCCGACCAGTCCGGATCTCCGGGCAGCGGGTCGCTGGGCGCGCCTGGCATGGCGGCCGAGGCCCAGCTGGTGCTGACGTCGAGATCCCGGACGCGCTTGAGGGCGAGCTCGACCGCCTCGTCGAAACCGATCAGGCCCGGCGCCGGATCAGCGACGTACTGCGCGATGTCGTGTTCCTTGCAGACCACTTCGTGGATGAGGCTGTCCACCAGCGGGCGGGCGATGCTGCTCGGTACCGGTGTCACCAGACCGACCCAGTGACTCGACAGCGACGGGGTCAGCAGCGGAAGGGTGATGATGCGTCGACTGGTGAGGTGAGCGACGGCGGCGTACCGCTGCATCATGTCGCGGTAGGTCAGGACGTCCGGTCCGCCGATGTCGAAGCCGCGGTTGACCGAGTCGGGCATCGCCGCACTGCCGACCAGATAGTGCAGGACGTCGCGAACCGCGATCGGCTGGATCCGGGTGGTCAGCCAGCGCGGAGTGATCATCACCGGTAGCCGGTCGGTCAGGTAGCGGAGCATCTCGAAGGACGCCGAGCCGGATCCGAGAATGACCGCGGCCCGGAGCACCGTCGTCGGCACACCCGAGGCGAGCAGGATCTCGCCGACCTCGCGCCGCGAGTCGAGGTGTCGGGAGAGTTCTTCGCCCTGCGGATAGAGCCCCCCGAGATAGACGATGCGGCCGACCCCGGCGTCGCGGGCCGCCGCGCCGAAGGTCAGGGCGGTGTGACGATCGCGCGACTCGAAACGCTTGCCGGTGCCGAGGGCATGGATCAGGTAGTAGGCGACGTCCACCCCTTCGAGCGCCGCGTCGACCTGATGGCGATCGCCGGCATCCGCCTCGACCACCTCGACCTGGTCGTACCAGTCGCGGTCCTGCAGACGGCGTGGGTTGCGGGCCATCGCCCGCACCCGGTACCCCGCCTTGAGCAGCTCGGGGACGAGTCGCCCACCGATATAGCCGGTGACACCAGTGACCAGAACCAGCTTCGACGTATCCATGGGAGCCGTCAGGTGCCCCTTCCGCGCGCGCTCATGCCCTTCCGGTTGACATGCAGCCTTCAGGCTGCCTATTTTGATTAGGCAGCCGATTGGCTGCATGAATGGAGTGGTGATGGACGACGAGGTGTTCCGGGCGCTGGCGGATCCGAGCCGCCGGCAGTTGCTGGACAGCCTGAACGAGCGGAACGGGCAGACCCTGAGTGAGCTGTGCGCCGGGCTCGACATGGCCCGGCAGTCGGTCAGCAAGCATCTGGCCGTGCTCGAGAGCGCGAACCTCGTCACCACCCTTCGGCGCGGCCGGGAGAAGTTGCACCACCTGAACGCCGAGCCGATCAACGCCATCGCGGACCGCTGGATCAACCAGTACGACCGTCGGCGCGTGCAACTGTTCGCCGATCTCAAGACAGCATTGGAGCAGGAACCCGTGAGCGACAACGACTTCGTCTACACGACCTACATCAAGACCACGCCCGAGCGGCTCTGGCGTGCACTCACCGACCCGGCCTTCACCCAGCAGTACTGGGGTGTACAACACCGGACCGACTGGAAGGTCGGCTCCCCGATCGATTGGGTGATGGGTGACGTCACGATGTCCGGACCCGGTCAGGAGGTCCTCGAGTACGACCCCTACCGCCGGCTCGCGTTCACCTGGCACCACATCACGCCGGAGTTCGCCCAAGCGGTCGAGATGCCCGACGACCAACGCGACAAGGCCGCCGCCGAACCACTCTCCCGAGCCAGCTTCGATCTCGAACCAGACGGCGACCAGGTGAAACTCACCGTCATCCACACCGGCTTCGACCCCGGCAGCGTCATCCGCGCCATGATCGACGAAGGCTGGACCAAACTCATCTCAGACCTAAAATCCTTCACCGAATCCCCCACCTTCGACCAGACCGCGGCCAGCGCCAACTAGCTGTGGGCGGCGGCAGCCGCATCCGACACCAACTGGCTAGGGGCGACGGCAGGCCGCGGCTGGCACCAACTAGTGCCTCGTCTAGCAAGGTTGGGGAGGTAGTCAGGTCGGCTGTGTCTGCTGGAGGTCAGGTCCTGCGGCTGGGTGGAGGGCAGCAGTTGGCCCTGAACTGGTTCGGGGAGGATTTTCGCCGGACTTGGGGAGGATCGTGCTACCGGTGTGGGGAGAAGATCCTCCCCGAATCGGTGGGAGCGGGCAGTCGACGGTTCGGGGAGGGGTCGGCCTGGCCGGGTCCGGCCTCTGCCGGCTTTGTGCACGGGCTGAGCGTTCGGAGCAGGGTGGAACGCTCAGGTCACGCACAAGGGTCGCCGGCAGGCTCGCCCCCGGGGGGTGGGCAGCGGAGCTTCAGCCCGTCAATCTGGATTGCTCGCGAGACTCGCCACGCTCAGCGGTGGGTCGTCCAGGGCGGCATTGATGTGGTGGGGATCCGTGGGTTCCGGGGCCCAGTCGGTTCACGGCGGCGTCGCCGGTTGACCGGCTCGCTGCTCGCGGGCCGGCAGCGCGCCTGGCACGGTCGGCGGCCCCGGCTCCGGATCCAGCTGCTGTCGTACCCACCCGCAAGACCTGTCGTCCAGCCGCCCTCAGCACACGACTACCTTCCCAACGTTGCTAGACCCAGCACTAGCTACGGACGGCGGTGGATTAGGAGGGGGAGTACTGCGGCGGCGCCTGATTCCCTGAGTTTGGCGGTGGCTACGGTGATTGGCCATTGGGAGGATGATGCGTCGACCACCAGGAGGACCGAGCGGCCGGTGATCGTCTGTGCTGTCGGGGCATCGACCGAGACGCCGTCGCGCCAGACCTTCGCCTCTTCCGCAGAGGAGAGGTCATCGCTGAAGGCAGTGCCGTCTACGGTCAGCTCGGCTCGTTCCAGGCGGCCGGTCTCGGCCAGGTGGTTGGCGACCTCGGTGACAAGCTGGCGATGGCCGGCCGCCGGCAGGGTCACCACGACCTCCGGGCGCCGGGACCACGCGTCCCGCCACCGGGAGAGCGCAGCAACGCACCCCGCCTTCAACGCCTCCAGGGCGGCAGGCTCCGGAGTGGAGCTGAAGACCGACCGGATGACCTCACGCCACTCCGGCGCATCCGCGTACACGATGCTCCGGCCCGGCTCGGCCGCCAGCGCCGGTGGGATCCGGCCCTTCGCACCGAACGCACCGCCGGGCCACATCTTGCGTGGCTCCAGGACGTGCGTCTCTCCGCGCAGCAACCGGGTGATCGCCTGCACCGTGTCCGGATCAGGCTTGGCGGTCAACGGGTCGGGCAGCAAGCCCAGACAGACCGAACACCGCCCACACCGCTCGGCGGACGGATCGTCCAGCGACTCCTGGAGTAGTTGCATGAGGCAACGTTCACCGCGGGTGTAGGCGCGCATGATGTCGGCCTCGCGGCGGCGTACCGAGACGATGCCGTCGTAGTGGGCCGCGTCGAAGGTCCAGTCGGCGGGCGTCCGGACCCAGCCGCGCTCGACCCGCTCGACCGCGCCGTCGACCGCCAACTGCTTCAGCATCAACTCGACGCGTCCCCGGCGCAGGCCCGTCTCAGCTTCCAGCGACGGCACGGTCGCCGGTTGGTCGGGCCCATAGGCCTCCAACCCGCGCAGCAACCTGTTCACCTGCTCGGGAATCGGAATGGTCGCCGTCGCGAAGTAGTCCCACACACCGGCATCCGCATCCGACGGCAGCAACGCCACCACGGCATGGTCGATGCCACGCCCGGCACGCCCGACCTGCTGGTAGTACGAGACCGGCGACGGCGGCGACCCGACGTGCACGACGAACCCGAGGTCAGGCTTGTCGTACCCCATCCCCAGAGCTGAGGTGGCCACCAACGCCTTCAACTCGTTGCCCCGCAAGGCATCCTCGAGGCGCTCCCGCTCCCCCGCCTCCAGACCGCCCGTATAGGCGGCGACCGGGACAGCCGCTCCATGCACCTCCTGGATCGCAGCGGCCAGCCGTTGCGCATCGGAGACCGTCAACGTGTAGACGATCCCCGAACCCGGCAGCTTCGGCAGATGGTCGACAACCCAGGCGAACCGGTCCAACGGCGACAACGCATCGACCACGGCCAGTTGCAGACTCGATCGCGCCAGCGGGCCTCGCAGTACGAGCGTCGACTCGCCCAACTGATGCGCGACGTCATCGGTCACTCGCGCGTTGGCAGTCGCGGTCGTCGCGAGCACCGGCGTCTGCGGGTTCAGCTTCTGCAGTACGTCGGACACGCGCCGGTAGTCCGGCCGGAAGTCGTGACCCCAGTCGGAGACGGCATGTGCCTCGTCGATCACCAGCAGACCGATCTGCCCGGCCAACCCGTCCAGCACCCGCCGCCCGAAGCCAGGATTGGCCAACCGCTCCGGCGACACCAGCAGTACGTCGATCGCCCCCGACCGCAGATCACCCTCGATGCCGGACCAGTCGTCCACGTTCGACGAGTTCAGCGTCGCCGCGCGCAACCCGGCCCGGCCGGCCGCGGCCACCTGGTCGCGCATCAGCGACAGCAACGGTGAGACCACCAGCGTCGGCCCTGCCCCCTCGGACCGGCGGATCGCCGTCGCCGCCCAGTAGACGGCGGACTTGCCCCAGCCGGTCGCCTGGACGACCAGCACCCGGGCATTCGGCTCGCACAGCGCGGCGACCGCGGTCTCCTGGTCGTCCCGCAGCCGCGCGCCGTCACCGGCGATCGCGCGGATCACTCCCGCGGCGGTCGTCGCCCGATCATCCGACAGCTTGATGTCACCCATGCCGACGACCTTAGACGTCGCCACTCCCAGCCTGCTCGGCCGCACGCGGTCGCTGTGGAAAACTCAGCGGCAAGTCCCCGGATGGCAAGGATTTCCGCCCGAATCGACCAGCCGTTGCGGGCCCGGGCCCTTGGTCGCCAGGACGTCGTACGGGTTGGCCAGGCCGCAGCGGTCGAGGGAGAGGCAGCCGCAGCCGACGCAGTCCTGGAAGTCGTTGCGCAACTGCTCCAGCTGGACGATCCGCCGGTCGAGCTCGGCCTGCCAGCACTCGGAGATGCGGGCCCAGTCCTGCCGGTTCGGCGTCCGGTTGTCCGGCAGCAGGGCGAGGATCGCGGCCACCTCGGACAGTGGGATGCCGACCCGCTGGGCGATCCGGATCATCGCCACCCGGCGCAGGCTGTCGCGCTTGTACCGGCGCTGGTTGCCCGAGGTCCGGCGGCTGACGATGAGGTTCTGCCGCTCGTAGAAATGCAGTGCGGAGATCGCCACCCCGCTGCGCTCCGCCAGTTGCCCGACCGTCAGCTCGCCCGGCTCGATGTCCACTCGTTCAGCCCTCCGCTCGAACCTCAACCATGGTCGAGGCTAGCCGAAGGAGTCAGCCGACGGGGATCCGGCGCCCGATACTCGCCGACATCAGGGCCGCGATCGCGCACAACCCGCCGGCCAGGTACCAGGCCAGGTTGTAGCTTCCCTGCACGTCCCGGATCAGCCCGGCACCCGAAGCCGCGATCGCCGCACCGATCTGGTGCGAGGCGAACACCCAGCCGAACACGATCGGCCCGTCCACCCCGAACCACTCCCGGCACAGCGCGACCGTCGGCGGAACCGTCGCTACCCAGTCGAGGCCGTAGAAGATGATGAAGACCCAGACACTCGGCTGCGCCGTCGGACCGAGCAGGGACGGCAGGATCAGCAGGGACAGCCCGCGCAGCGAGTAGTACGCGATCAGCAGGTACCGCGGGTCCCAGCGATCCGTCAGCCACCCCGACAAGATCGTCCCGGCGATGTCGAAGACCCCGACCAGGGCGAGCAGCGATGCGGCAGTGGTCGGCGGCATCCCGTGATCGTGGGCCGCCGTGACGAAGTGCGTACCGATCAAGCCGTTGGTCGACGCGCCACAGATCGCGAACCCACCGGCCAGCATCCAGAACGCAGGCCGATGCATAGCCGACCGGAGAGCAGTCAACGCCCGTACTGCGCTGTTCCCGGTCGCCTCGACCCGCAACCCCGCAGTACTCCCCTCCGGAGCGCCGTACGCCCGCAGCCCCACATCACTCGGGTAGTCCCGCATGAACACCAGCACCAGCGGTACTACGGCCAGCGCGGCACCCGCAGCGACCAGCGCCGGTACCCGCCACCCGTACGAGGTCGCCAGCCGGGCGATGAGCGGAAGGAACACGAGCTGACCAGTGGCGCCCGCTGCCGTCAGGATGCCGGTGACTAGTCCACGGCGCGCCACGAACCAGCGGCCGGTGATCGTGGCGACGAACGTCATCGACATCGAGCCGGTACCGATCCCGACGAGGAGGCCCCAGCAGAGCAGCAGTTGCCAGGCCGAGTCCATGAAGATGGTCAGACCGCTGCCGAGCGCGATCAGGACCAGCGCGCCGCTGACCACCTTCCGGAGACCGAGGCGGTCCATCAGCGCGGCCGCGAACGGCGAGATCAGGCCGAACAGCAGCAGGTTGATCGACACCGCCGACGAGATCGTCGCGTGCGACCAGCCGAACTCCTCGTGCAGCGGCTCGATCAGCACGCTCGGTACGGACCGGAAGCCGGCCGCTCCGATCAGGGTGACGAAACCGACCGCCGCGACAGGCCAGGCGCGATGCCACCGGACCGTCTTCTTCTCCAGAATCTGTGTCACCAGATGAGTTTGCGGTAGCTTCGGCCACCGAAACAGTGGCCAGATCGCCATCGTGTGTCAAAATGTGGCCATGGCTGTCCACATCACGCCACACCGCGTCGCCGTCCTGGCCCTCGAGCCGGTCGTCGGCTTCGACCTGACCATCCCGCCGACCGTGCTCGGCGAAGCGACCACCCCCGACGGCACCCGGCTGTACGACGTGAAGATCTGCGGGCTCGACAAGACCCCGATCCACGCCGGTGCGGGTTTCTCCCTGATTCCCGACCACGGCGTCGAGGCGCTCGCCGAGGCCGACACCGTGATCATTCCGGGCACCTACATCCACCAGCCGCGCCACGAGGGCACCCTGCCCGACGACCTGGCGGCCGCGCTCGCCACGATCCGGCCGGGCACGAGGATCGCCTCGATCTGCACCGGCGCCTTCGTCCTCGCCGCGGCCGGCCTGCTCGACGGCCGGCCCGCGACGACGCACTGGCGACGCGCCGACGCCTTCCGCGCGCTCTATCCGAAGGTGCTGCTCGACGAGGACCTGCTCTTCATCGACGACGGGGACATCATCACGTCAGCCGGGCTCGCGGCCGGCGTGGACCTCTGCCTCCACCTCATCCGGCGTGACTTCGGGAGTGAGGTCGCCAACCGCTCGGCCCGGCACTGCGTCGTGGCGCCCTGGCGTGACGGCGGTCAATCACAGTTCATCGAACGCGTAGTACCGGACGAAGGAACCGACGGTACTGCGCCTACGCGGGCCTGGGCGTTGCGGCACCTGGAGGAGGAGATCACCCTCAGCTCTATGGCGGCGCGGTCCGGGATGAGCGTGCGGACCTTCAGCCGCCGCTTCAAGGCCGAGACGGGCCAGTCGCCAGGGAGTTGGCTACTGCAGCAGCGTGTCCGCCATGCGTGTCATCTGCTGGAGACGACAAGCCTGTCGGTCGAGCGCGTTGCCGAAGCAGCCGGCCTGGGCACGGCCGCTTCGCTGCGCCATCACCTGCGCGGTGAGATCGGCGTCTCACCGCTCGCCTATCGCAAGACCTTCCGCGCCAGCTGACCCGCACGAGCTGATCGTCAGAGGATGATCAGCTCGTGCGGACGCTGGTTGAGCGACTCCACGCCGTCCTCGGTGACGACGACGATGTCCTCGATCCGGGCACCCCACCGGCCGGGCTGGTAGATACCCGGCTCGATGCTGAACGCCATCCCCGCTTCGAGGATGAGCTCGTTGCCACTCACGATGTACGGCTCCTCGTGGACGTCCAGCCCGATCCCGTGGCCGGTCCGGTGAATGAAGAACTCACCGAAGCCGGCTTTGTCGATCACGTCACGGGCCGCCGCGTCGATCGACTCCGCACTCACGCCCGGCCGCACCGCGTCGACCGCGGTCTGCTGCGCCACCCGCAGGACCTCGTACGTCGCCGCGACGTCGGCGTCTCGCGGTTCGCCGATCGCGTACGTCCGGGTCGAGTCCGAGTTGTAGCCCTCGGCGATCGGACCGCCGATGTCGACCACGACCACATCGCCCGGCTCGATCACCCGGTCCGACACCGAGTGATGCGGACTCGCGCCGTTCGGGCCGCTGCCGACGATCACGAAGTCGGCGAGCAGGTGTCCCTCCTCGACGATGGCCGCGGCGATATCCGCGCCGACCGCCGCCTCGGTCCGCCCGGCGCGCAGCCACTCGCCGACGCGGGCGTGCACCCGGTCGATCGCGGCGCCCGCCTTGCGCAGCGCGTCCACCTCCGCCGGGTCCTTGCGCATCCGCAGCTCCCGCACGATCGGTCCGGCGAGCACCTGCTCGGCTCCGGGCAGGGCTGCCCGCAAAGCGAGCACATGCAGCGCCGGCGTGAAGTCGCTGACCGCGACGCGATCGGGGGCGCCGAGGCGCTCGGCGGCCACGGCGTACGGGTTGTCGCCGTCGACCCAGGTGAGCACGTCGATGCCGAGCTCGTCGGTCGGTACGTCGGCGAATCCGGGCGCTTCGAGCTTCGGCACCACGAGTGCCAGCGGGCCGTCGGCGGGGATGACCAACGTGGTGAGGCGTTCGAACGAACCGCCTTCGCGGCCGAGCAGGTAGCGCAGGTCCGACCCCGGCGCGATGAGCAGACCGGTGCCGGCGGCAGCCTCCCTGGCCCGCTCCAACCGGGCACGCAGTACGGCGGAATCGGGGGCCGGTGGGTGTGCGGATCGACGTGACATGAGTCCGACCCTAAGCCAGATTCGCAAACTGTCCGAGGCGATTGTTAGAACTGTGGCTCGGTCGGATCGGTACTTGCGAAAGGGCACCACCATGGCGCTTCATCACGTCACTCACGGCGAGGGCACTCCGGTGCTCGCCCTGCACGGCTGGACTCCGGACCACCGGTTGATGACCGGTTGCCTGGAGCCGATCTTCGCGAACCGGCCCGGCTACCGGCGGCTCTATCCCGACCTGCCCGGCATGGGGCAGAGTCCGGCCGGAGAGATCGACAGCTCGGACGGCATCATGGCCGCGCTCCGGGACTTCGTCGACGCCGAGATCGGCACCGAGCCGTTCATCGTGATCGGCGAGTCGTACGGCGGCTACCTGGCCCGCGGGCTGGTCGCCGAGCGTCCGGACCAGATCCTCGGGCTCGGCCTGATCTGCCCGATCGGCGTCGCCCTGGAGCACGCCGACCGGACCGTGCCGGAGCATGTCGTCCTGGAGTCCGATCCGGCGGTGCTCGCGGGCCTGACCCCCGCGCAGGTCGAGGACTTCACCGGGATCGCCGTCGTGCAGACGGCTGAGACTCTCCGGCAGTATCAGCAGGACATCGAGCCGGGCCTCGACGCGGCCGACACCGAGGCGATGGCGCGGATCCGCAAGAACTGGGCGCTCACCATCGCGCCGGAGAGCGGCCCGGTCTTCACCAGGCCGTCGCTGATCCTGTGCGGCCGGCAGGACTCGAGCACCGGCTACGCGGATCAGTACCCGCTGCTCCCTCACTACCCTCGCGCCTCGTTCGTCGTCCTCGACAGTGCGGGCCACAACCTCCAGATCGAGCAGCCCGCGCTGCTGGCCGCCCTGATCGACGACTGGCTCTCGCGGATCGCCCGCGAGCCAGACTTTCCAGAAGGTCTGCCCACGGAGCCTACTAGCCGGTAATGTCGTGCCATGGAGACCGGAAGGCGCCCGATCGGCTGGCCGCTGCTCGTCGCGTTGACCAACGGGCGGACCAGGATTCCTGACCACCGGCTCGCGGCGGCGGTCCGCGACCAGGTCGTGCTGGTGACGGGTTCGTCGTACGGGATCGGCGAGGCGACGGCCAAGCGGCTGGCGCGGGCCGGTGCGACCGTGCTGTTGCTGGCGCGGACGGCCGGGCAACTGGAGACCGTCGCCGACGAGATCCGGGCCGAGGGCGGCAAGGCCTTCGCCTACCCGGCGAACCTGGCCGACCCGGTCTCGGTCGACGAGGTGGTCGCGAAGGTGCTGGCCGATCACGGTCACGTCGACGTCCTGGTCAGCAACGCGGGCAAGTCGATCCGCCGGGCGGTGGCGGACTCCTACCAGCGTTTCCACGACATCGAGCGGACCAATGCGGTCAACTACCTCGGTCCGGCCAAACTCGTGCTCGCGCTGCTGCCGTCCATGCGGGAGCGCGGCTCCGGCCACATCGTCAACGTGTCGACGGCCGGAGTGCGGACTCCGCCGATGGCGCGCTGGTCGGCGTACCTGGCCTCGAAGAGTGCGTTCGACATGTGGCTGCGGTGCGTGTCGCAGGAGGTGCGCGGCGACGGAGTGACGACCTCGACCATCTACATGGGTCTGGTCCACACCCGGATGAGTTCACCGACGCCGATTCTGAACCGGATGCCCGGGTTGAGCCCGGAGCAGGCCGCCGACCAGGTCTGTACCGCGGTGGCCGAGAGACCGCACAACATCACCCCACCCTTCGTCCGGCCGGCCGATGCCTTGGGCAACCTTTTCCGGGTGCCCACGGATCGCCTGTTCGAGCGGTACTTCCAGCTGACCAACCGCAACCGCAAGGACCGCTGATGAGGATGCGCCGGGTGGGAGTGCGGCCGATCGGGCCGATGCGGCCGCCTGACTGGCTGGTGCACTCGGCTGCCGAGCTGAGTGGCGTGTCGGTCGCGGTGGTCAGGTCCGGGGTTTGGCGGTCGGCGCGGCCGACGCAGCTCGTGCCGATCGAGCGGGCGTTGCGGCAGTGGGGTCAGTCGATCGCGGCGCTGGGCGCGATCGCGGCGATCCGGTTCCCGGACCGGCCGGCCGTGATCGACGAGCGCGGCACGATCACCTACCGGGAGCTCGACGAGCGGACTTCACGGCAGGCGGCCGCGCTGCACGCGCAGTACGGGATCGACGGCGGAAGTAAGGTCGCGGTGCTGTGCCGCAACCATCGGTGGTTTCTCGAGGCGACGCTGGCGGCCTCCCGGCTCGGGGCTGACGTGCTGTTCGTGAACACGGAGTTCGCGCCGCCGCAGCTCGCGAGTCTGCTGGAGCGGCATCGTCCGGATCTGCTGATCCACGACGAGGAGTTCACCGCCGGCGATGTTCCCTCTGTTGTTGCCTGGGGCAATGGTTCGGTGACGCTCGACGGGCTGGCCGAGGCCCAGGCGCCCACCGCGCCGCTGCCGGACAAACCTGGGCACGTCACGATCCTCACCTCTGGAACCACGGGCACTCCGAAGGCCGCGCCCCGAGCGCCGACTGCCTGGGGACTGGCCGGGCTGACCGCCAGCACGCTGAACCGGATCGGCTTGCGCGCCGGCGAGCCGATGATGATCTGCCCGCCGCTGTTCCACGGTCTCGGCCTGCTCAACTCGATGCTCGCACTGTTCCTCGGCTCCCCACTGATCCTGGCCCGCCGGTACGACGCGCAGGCGGTGCTCGCGTCGGTCGAGCGCAACCGGGCCGGCGCGATCGTCGCAGTACCGGTGATGTTGCAGCGGATGCTCGATCTCGGCCCCGAGGCGATTGCCGCGTATGACCTGCGATCGCTGCGGGCGGTGATCTCTGGCGCATCGGCATTGGGGCCTGCGTTGGCCGAGCGGTTCATCGCGCAGTTCGGTCCGGTCCTGTGCGATGCGTACGGGTCGAGCGAGATCGGGATCGCGACGATCGCCACTTCTGCGGACCTGATCGAGGCGCCGGGCACGGTCGGGCGGCCCTGCCTGGGCAGCTCGGTCCGGATTCTCGACGACCACGACCGGCCCGTCGACGCCGGCATCACGGGCCGGATCTTCGCCGGTGGCGGGCTGGTCTTCGGCGGCTACTCGGACGGCAGCAGCAAGACGGTGGTCGACGGCCGGATGAGCACCGGCGACCTCGGTCACCTCGACGCCGCCGGCCGGCTGTTCGTCGACGGCCGCGAGGACGACATGATCGTGTCGGGCGGCGAGAACGTGTACCCGGTCGAGGTCGAGAACTGCCTGATGAGACATCCCGGGGTCGCGGAGGCGGTGGTGATCGGCGTACCGGACGAGGAGTTCGGTCAGCGACTGGTCGCGTACGTCGTACCGGCTGCCGCGAGCGCCGTGACCGAGGACGAGCTGATCCAGCATGTCCGCAGCAACCTCGCCCGCTACAAGTCACCCCGCCAAGTGATCCTGGTGGATGACCTCCCCCGCAACGCCACGGGCAAGATCCTCCGCAGCAAGCTCCCCACGGACTAGTTCAGGGGCAGCAGCCGGCTGGTTCGCCTGGGGGCAAGGTGCGAGGTGGCGGGCCGGTATAGGTGATGGGGATGCTTTTCGGCAGCGGACCTTTGATGCGGACCTTGTCCAGTTGTTGCTCGCGGGCGTGGGCGAGCAGGCCGACGGAGCGGGAGAGGACGAACAGGCCGCGTGCGAGTTCGGGCGCCAGGCCGAGTTCGGCGTAGATGGTGGCGGTGGCGCCGTCGACGTTCATCGGGATCGGCTTCGAGCCTTCTGCCAGCACGCCCTCCAGCGCCAGGGCGACTTCCAGGAAGTAACCCTCGACGATCCCGTCGCGCGCGGCATGCTCGATCGCGTGCATCAGCGGATCGCGCCGCGGGTCGACGGGATGGAAGCGGTGACCGAAGCCGGGGATGAAAGCATTGCGCGACTTGTACGACGCCACGAGCGAGCGGGCCGCCGAGGTCGGTGACTCCCCCGCGTCGACCGCGGCGCGGAGCTCGTGGAGAACCTCCATGCACTGCTGGCCGGCCCCGCCGTGGACGTCGCCGAGCAGGTTCACCCCGGTCGCCATCGCGTTGTTGAGCGCGAGGCCGCAGGAGGCCGCCATCCGGGCAGCGGCGATCGAAGGAGCTTGCGGGCCGTGGTCGACGGCGGCGACGAGGGTGAGTTCGAGCAGTTTGGCCTCGTCCTCGGAGGGCAGTTCGCCGTTGACCATCAGCCAGATCATCTGCGGGAAGCTGACGGTACCGATCAGGTCCTCGATCGCGTATCCCCGCAGACGGATCTCACCAGGCTGGATGTCGGCGATCGACGTCGCCCACCAGTCCGCCGCTTCCTGAGCCTGGTCCGTCATACGGCTCCTCCCTCGTGAAGGCTGGTGATCTCGTCGGCGCTGTAGCCGAGCTCGGTCAGAATTTCGTCAGTATGCTCACCCAACCCCGGCGGCCGCCCACCCGGCCCCACCGACGCGCCGTCAACGTGAACGCTGCTCCCCAGCACCTGTAGGGACCGCTCTTCACCCGATGGCATGGGGACTTCGTGGAGCAGGCCGCGGGCGGCGATCTGCGGCAGCGACAACGCCTGCTCGACCGTGAGCACCGGCGCGACCGGCACCCCACTGTCCACCAGCAACTCGTCCCACTCCACCGCGGTGCGCTCGCTCAGCGTCTTCTCCAGCTCATCCTTCAGCTCCATCCGATGCACCTTCCGCGCCTCCCGCGTCGCGAACCGCACATCGTCGACCAACTCCGGCCGACCGAGCCGCCGGCACAGTTCGACGTACTGCTCCTGCTTGTTCGCCGCGATGTTCAGCGCCCCCGACGCCGTCGCGAACGTGCCCGACGGCGCCGACGTGACGTTTTCGTTGCCCATGGCAAGCGGTACGCGGCCGCCGATGACGAAGTCGGAGACCACCCAGCCCATCGCCGCGATCGCGGTCTCCAGCATGGACACATCCAGGAAGCTGCCGGCCCCGGTCCGAGCGCGCTTGACCAACGCGGCCGAGATCGCGAACGCGGCGGCGTACCCACCGAGCGTGTCGGCGATCGGGAACCCGGTCCGGAGCGGCGCCGTCTCCGGCGTACCCGTCACGCTCATGATCCCGGACAGCCCCTGAATGATCTGGTCGTACGCCGGCCGCGTGCGCATCGGCCCGGTCTGCCCGAACCCGGAGACAGCGCAGTACACGAGCCCTGGATTCAACTCCCGCAACACATCCCACCGGAATCCGAGTCGCTCCAGCACCCCCGGCCGGAAGTTCTCCAGCAGCACATCGGCTTCACGGACCAACCGCTCGAAGACCTCTTTGCCACCCGGCGACTTCAGGTCCAGCGTCAGCGACCGTTTCCCCGCGTTCTGCGCGAGGAACGAGACCCCCAGACCGGCCTTGCTCAGCTCCGGATCGGCACCGAGGTTGCGAGCCAGATCGCCCGCCCCGGGCACCTCGACCTTGATCACCTCGGCGCCCATCAGCGCCAGTTGGTAGCCGGCGAACGGTCCGGCCAGCACATTGGTCAGATCCAAAACCCGGACACCGGCCAGCAGGTCAGGAGGCACTGAAACCGCTCCAGCCACTGGAGGCGATCGTCGCGGCGCACCGGCGTACGGCGGCGACGTAGCCCGGCAACCGTTCGTCGTTGAATCGCGTCGTCGGCCCACCGACCCCGACAGCGGCGACCACGCGCCCATCGGACCGGAGTACCGGAGCGGAAACACCCGAAGCACCCAGTTCGCGCTCTCCGTGGGTCACCGCATAGCCGCGCTCCCCCGCCCGTACTGCGGCCAGCCGGAGCTGCTTGCCGAAGTCAGCCCCATGCGGCGACTCACCGGCGACCGCGTCGATCACCGACGGATCATCGGCGAGGACGGGCGGATCACTCAGCAGCACCCGCGCCGCAGCCCCACCCCACAACGGCAATGCGGAGCCGACCGCGATCGTGTGGCGAACACTCAATGTCCCCTGCGCTTGCGCGAGACACACCCGCGTCCGCCCCACACGGATGTAGAGGTTGGCCGTCTCACCGGTCTCCGTGGCCAGCTTGTTCAGTGCCGAACGCACGATCGGCGGAACCTCCATGCTCGCGCTGCTCAACCGAGACCAGCGCAGGAATCCAGGCCCGATGGCATAACGCCCGGGACCGGTCGAAGCGACCAGCCCGCGTTGCTCCAGGGTCGTCACCAGTCGCAGTACTGTCGTTTTCGGCAGTCCGCTCGCGACAGTCAGGTCGGCCAGCGTCCAGTGCGGGTGTTCGTCGTCGAAGCGCTCGAGCAAGTCCAGCGCCCGATGCACGCTGCGCACCCCGGGAAGCTCCCCGTCTCCGTCCATGCCACGCCCCTTCCGTTCCCCGCACGACCTTCCGACGATAACCCGCCGAACCACGGAACGGAATCTCTGTACCTCCTAGTGGAATATTGCTACGGTCGCTGCAGGCCTTTCCAAGGAGGTACCCAAGTGCCACGCTCTGTGATCGTCGCCGCCGGGTTGACCGTCAGCCTGCTGCTCAGCGGCTGCTCGGCTCTGGAGGGCGGCAGCGTCGCCGGCGACTTCCCGTCCCGCAACGTCGAGATCATGGTCCCGGCCGCTCCCGGCGGCGGCTGGGATCTCACCGCGCGGCAGCTGCAGCATGTGATCCAGGAGGACAAGCTGCTGCCCGATCGCTCCGTCTCGGTCGTCAACGTGACCGGCGCCGGTGGTGCCGTCGGCATCTCGAAGCTGGTCACCAAGAACCGCAAGGATCCGCACACGCTGATGATCACCGGCCTGGTCATGGTCGGCGCGCTGACCCTGAACCAGTCGAGGATCACGATCTCCGACACGACGCCGATCGCCACCATCACCGCGGAGCAGGAAGTCCTGGTGGTGAAGGCCGACTCACCGTTGAAGTCCCTGAAGGACCTGGTCGAGAAGTACCATGCCGACCCGTCCTCGGTCAGCTGGGGTGGCGGCACGATCGGCGGGACGGACCACATCACCGCGGGCACCCTGGTGAAGGCCGCGGGCGCCGATCCGTCGAAGGTCAAGTACATCTCGTACTCCGGCGGCGGCGAAGCCACAGCGGCGATCCTGTCCGGCGACGTCACGGTCGGCGTCTCCGGCGTGAGCGAGTTCGAGGAGCAGATCACCGCCGGCAAGATGCGGGTGCTCGCGACCACCGGCACCGAGCCGGTGACCCTGAACGGTAAGCAGCTCCCCACGATGAAGTCCGAGGGCTACGACGCCGAAGTACTGAACTGGCGTGCGATCGTCGCCCCACCGGACATCCCGGCAGCCGACCGGCAACGCCTGATCGAGTTCGTCAGTAAGGCGAACGCCTCCCCCGAATGGGCCGAGATCCGCAAGAAACAAGGCTGGACCGAATTCTTCAAGACCGGCGACGAGGCCACCAAGTTCATCGCCGACGAAACCACCCGCGTCGAGGCCCTGCTGAAGGAGCTCGGAATCGTATGAGCGCAACAGAAGAACCCGTGAAGGCGTCGGAAGTCGAGGTCGAGGCGTCGCGGTTGGTGCGGATCGTCGCGGCCGTGGTGCTGGTGGTGTTGAGTGGCACGTTCCTGGTGGGTGTGTTCGACATCCGCAGTCCCAAAGGCCTCGACCCGGCCGGGCCACGGTTCTTTCCGTTGCTGGTCACCTCGGCGTGGTTGTTGCTGTCGATCGGCTACCTGGTCGAAGGATTGCGCTCTCCCCGTACTACGGACGAGGGTGACCGCAGCTGGTTCGAGCCGGTGGCGATCTCGGCCTTGCTGGTGCTCTACGCGTTTCTGGTCGTGCCGCTCGGCTACCTGATCGCGACCGCTCTGCTGTTCTTCGTCGCGGCGCGAGTCCTCGGCAGCCGCCAGATCGCGCGCGACCTCATCGTCGCCGTCGTGATCTCGGTTGTCGTCTACATCGCCTTCACCCAGTTCCTCGACATCTCGCTGCCCGAGGGGGTGCTGGGACTGTGATCGCCCAATCCGTCTTCGGCGACCTCATGCACGGGTTCGGCACGGTCCTCGACCCGATGAACCTGCTCTGGGCAGTGCTCGGCGTCACGCTCGGCATGCTGGTCGGCATCCTGCCCGGCATCGGCCCGGCGCTGACGATCGCGTTGCTGCTGCCGATCACCTTCAACTTCTCCGACCCGATCGGCGCCTTCATCATGTTCGCCGGCATCTACTACGGCGCCATGTACGGCGGGTCGACCACCTCGATCCTGATCAACACACCCGGCGAGTCCGCCTCGGTGGCGACCGCGATCGAGGGCCACAAGATGGCGCTCAAGGGCCGTGCCCGGGCCGCGCTGGCGACGGCGGCCATCGGCTCGTTCGTGGCCGGCACCATCTCGACCGTGCTGCTGACCTTCGTGGCCAAGCCGATCGGCAACCTGGCCGGCCAGTTCCAGTCCACCGACTACTTCGCGATCACGCTGCTCGCGATGGTCGCGGTGACGGCACTGGTCGGTCACTCGCTCGTCCGTGGGTTGCTCTCGCTCAGTGTCGGCCTGTTCATCGGGCTGATCGGGCTGGACAGCCTGTCCGGCGCCCAGCGGTACACGTTCGGCACGTTGCGGCTGCTCGACGGGGTCGATGTGGTGATCGTCATCGTCGGGCTCTTCGCGATCGGCGAAACGTTGCACGTGGCATCGAAGTTGCGGAGCGCGCCGGATCGGCCCGCAGTACTGGAGAAGGGGCGGCTGCGGACCGGGTACCTGAACAAGAACGACTGGAAACGCTCGTGGGCGCCGTGGTTGCGGGGTACCGCGCTGGGTTTCCCGTTCGGGGCGATCCCTTCGGGCGGTGCCGAAGTACCGACGTTCCTGTCGTACACGATCGAGCGGCGGCGGGCCCGCAAGGCCGGGCGCAAGCATCCGGACGAGTTCGGGGACGGCGCGATCGAGGGCGTGGCCGGCCCGGAGGCGGCCAACAACGCGTCGTTCTCCGGCGTGCTGGTCCCGTTGCTGACGCTAGGACTGCCGACCTCGGCGACGGCCGCGGTGATGCTGGCCGCGTTCCAGATCTTCAACGTGCAGCCCGGCCCGCAACTGTTCGAGGACCAGGGCACTTTGGTCTGGACGCTGATCGCGTCGCTCTACATCGGCAACCTGATCCTGCTGATCATGAACCTGCCGCTGATCGCGATCTGGGTCCAGGTGCTGAAGGTGCCCCGGCCACTCCTGTACGCCGGGATCCTGGTGTTCGCGTGCCTCGGCGTGTACTCGCTGTCCGGCTCGGGGTACGAGGTCCTGATGGCGCTGCTGATCGGGGTGATCGGATTCTTCATGCGCAAGCTCGACTTCCCGATCGCACCCGTCATCCTGGGTGTCATCCTCGGGCCGGCGATGGAGGAGCAGTTCCGCCGGTCGCTGGTCATCTCCAACGGCGACGCGAGCGTGTTCTTCACCCGACCGCTCAGCCTGGTCATCATCATCTTGACCGTGCTCGCCCTGTTCGTTCCGTACCTGCCGCGGATCGTCGCCCGGGTCCGCGGTACGCAGGCGAGTCGCGACCGGCTGACTTTCGGTGAGGACGACTGATGAGAGAGTGGGCCTCGTGAAGATTCTGGTGGGCTACGTTCCGACGCCCGAAGGCGAGGCCGCGCTCGAGGCGGCCGCCGCCGAAGCCGAACTGCGCGGAGCGTCCGTCCTCCTGCTCAACACCAGCCGCGGCGACGCCTACATCGACTCCCGCTACGCGAACCAGCAGGAGCTCGACACAGCCGAGGCCCGGCTGCGCGAACGCGGCGTCGAGGTGACCATCCAGCAAGCGGTCGGCACCGGCGACGTGGCCACCGAACTGCTCCGCGCGGCCGAGCACAACGACGTCAAACTCATCGTCCTCGGCCTCCGCCGCCGCAGCCCGGTCGGCAAGCTCATCCTGGGCAGCACAGCCCAACGAGTCCTCCTCGAATCCCCCGTCCCCGTCCTAGCCGTCAAGGTCCCCTCCTCCCGCTACGACTAAATCCGTAGGAGCGGCTGGGTGGGGGCGCCTAAACTGGGCGACGACATGCCTGAAGCCCGGACCGAATCGCAGAGTCCTTCCCCCGCCACCGGTCCCTCCCCAGAGACCGGCCGGCGGCCGTCGCGACCGCGCCGTCGCCGTAAGAAGCCCGCCGGTACTGCGGGCGCGCCCGCCGCGTCAGCGCCGCCGTCTGGCGACCTGGCGGAGTTGGCGGCTCGGTTGCAAGAGCTGACCAACACCGATCGGGAGCAGCTCGGGCGGCGGTTGGAGCGGTTGCGGGGGTTGCGGGAGGAAGGCAAGCGCAAGAACGCGCTGTCCGACATCACCGCACGGATCGAGCAGGCCGAGCAACGCGTCGAGCAGCGCCGGCTCGCAGTACCGGAGATCTCGTATCCCGAGGAACTGCCGGTCAGTCAGCTCAAGGACGACATCGCGGCCGCCATCCGCGACCACCAGGTGGTGGTGATCGCGGGTGAGACCGGGTCCGGCAAGACGACCCAGATCCCGAAGATCTGCCTCGAGCTCGGCCGCGGCGTCCGCGGCATGATCGGGCACACCCAGCCGCGCCGGCTGGCCGCGCGCACGGTCGCCGAGCGGATCGCCGAGGAGCTCGACACCGACCTCGGCGAGACGATCGGGTACGCCGTCCGGTTCACCGACAAGGTCAGTGAGCGCTCGCTGGTCAAACTGATGACCGACGGCATCCTGCTCGCCGAGCTGCAACGCGACCGCGAGCTGAGCCGGTACGACACGCTCATCATCGACGAGGCGCACGAACGCAGCCTCAACATCGACTTCATCCTCGGCTACCTCCGGCAACTGCTCCCCCGCCGTCCCGACCTCAAGGTGATCATCACCTCGGCGACGATCGACCCCGAGCGGTTCGCCGAGCACTTCGCCGACGCCCAGGGCGAGCCGGCCCCGATCGTCGAGGTCTCCGGCCGCACCTACCCGGTGGAGACCCGCTACCGCCCGATCAACGACCCGGACGACCCGAGCACGCTCGACCGCGACCAGACCCAGGCGATCCTGGACGCCGTCGACGAGTTGGCGGGCGAGGCGCCGGGCGACGTACTGGTCTTCCTCAGCGGTGAGCGCGAGATCCGCGACACCGCCGACGCGCTGGCCGACCACAACCTGCGCAACACCGAGATCCTGCCGCTGTACGCGAGGCTCTCGAACGCCGAGCAGCATCGCGTCTTCCAGTCGCACGGCTCCAGCCGCCGGATCGTGCTCGCCACCAACGTCGCCGAGACCTCGCTGACGGTGCCCGGCATCAAGTACGTGATCGACCCCGGCACCGCCCGGATCAGCCGCTACTCGCACCGCACCAAGGTGCAGCACCTGCCGATCGAGCCCGTCTCGCAGGCCAGCGCCAACCAGCGCAAGGGCCGCTGCGGCCGGACCAGCGACGGCATCTGCATCCGCCTGTACTCCGAGGAGCATTTCGAGAGCCGCCCGGAGTTCACCGACCCCGAGATCCTGCGCACCAACCTCGCCTCCGTCATCCTGCAGATGACCTCGATCGGGCTCGGTGACATCGCCGCGTTCCCGTTCATCGACGAGCCCGACAAACGCAGTATCACCGACGGCCTGCAGCTGCTGACCGAGCTCGGCGCGATCGACTCGGCCAAGGCGAGCGACCGGACCCGCCGGCTGACCCCGGTCGGGCGCCAGCTGGCCCAGATCCCGCTCGACCCGCGTCTGGCCCGGATGATCGTCGAGGCCGACAAGCACGGCTGTGTCCGCGAGGTGATGGTGATCGCCTCCGCGCTCTCCATCCAGGATCCCCGCGAGCGCCCGACCGACGCCGAGGCGCAGGCCACCCAGGCGCACGCGCGGTTCCGCGACCCCGGCTCCGACTTCCTCGGCTTCCTGAATCTCTGGAACTACCTCAAGAAGCAGCAGAAGGAGCTGTCCGGCAACCAGTTCCGCCGGATGTGCAAGAGCGAGTACCTCAACTACCTGCGGGTGCGCGAGTGGCAGGACATCTTCGCCCAGCTCCGCCAGGTCGCCACCCAGATCGGCGTCACACTCAACACCGGCGAGGCCGCCGACCCGCAGGCCGTCCACATCTCGCTGATGTCCGGTCTGCTGTCCCACCTGGGCATGAAGGACCCCGCCAACCAGCACCAGTACCTCGGCGCGCGCGGCACCAAGTTCGCGATCTTCCCCGGCTCCGGCCTGTTCAAGAAGCCACCGCAGTTCGTGATGGCCGCCGAACTCGTCGAGACGTCCAGGCTGTGGGCCCGGGTGAACGCGAAGATCGAACCGGAGTGGGCCGAGGACATCGCCCAGCACCTGATCAAGCGCAGCTACTCCGAACCGCACTGGGAGCGCAAGGCCGGTGCGGTGATGGCCTACGAGAAGGTCACCCTGTACGGCGTACCGATCGTTGCCCGGCGCAAGATCAACTACGGCTCGGTGGACCAGGAGGTCTCGCGGGAGCTGTTCATCCGGCACGCGCTGGTCGAGGGCGACTGGGACACCCACCACAAGTTCTTCCACGAGAACCGCAAGCTGATCGAGGAGGTCGAGGAGCTCGAGGAGCGGACCCGGCGGCGCGACCTGCTGGTCGACGACGAGACGCTGTTCGCCTTCTACGACGAGCGGATCGGGCCGGACGTCGTCACCGGACGCCACTTCGACACCTGGTGGAAGAAGGCCCGGCAACGCGATCCCGACCTGCTCGACTTCGAGCGGTCGCTGATCGTCCGGGAGGGCGCTGAGGTCAAGGAGGAGGAGTTCCCGCTCACCTGGTCGCAGAACGGGATGACCTTCGACCTCACCTACGCCTTCGAGCCGGGCACCGACGCCGATGGCGTCACCGTGCACATTCCCCTGCTGGTCCTGAACCAGGTCACCGCCGACGGCTTCGAGTGGAGCGTGCCGGGCTTCCGCGAGGAGCTCGTCACCACCCTGATCAAGTCGTTGCCCAAGGCAATCCGGCGGAACATCGTGCCGGCTCCCGATCATGCCCGGCAGATCCTGCCTCAGCTCGATCCCGCCTCGGGCCCGCTGGTCGACGCGATGGCCCGCGAGCTGCGCTCACTGCGGGACGTGACCATCGAGACCGAGGACTGGGACTGGTCGCGGGTGCCCGAGCACCTGCGGATGACGTTCCGGGTGGTCGACGACCAGGGCAAGACAGTGGCCGAGGGCAAGGATCTTGCGGCGCTGAAGCAACGACTGAAGCCCAAGACCACGGCCGCGATCTCGAAGGTCGCGTCGAAGGCGGTCAGCGGTCTGGAGCGCTCCGGCCTGACCGACTGGACGTTCGGCGACCTGCCGCGGAGTTTCTCCGAGCATCGCAACGGGCTGACCGTGGCGGGTTATCCGGCCTTGGTCGACGAGGGTAAGACCGTGGCGATCCGCCTGCAGGAGACCGAGCGCGACCAGGCCGCGGCGATGTGCACCGGCACCCGGAAGCTCCTGCTGCTGACGATGCCGTCGGTGATCGACGTGGTGCAGCGCAACCTGACGAACCAGCAGAAGATGACCCTGCTGGCCGGTCCGCACCGCAACGTCGGCGAGCTGCTGGACGACGCGATCTCCGCGGCGGTCGACCAGTTGATGGCGAAGGCCGGCGGTCCGGTCTGGAACCTCACCGCTTTCTCGTTCCTCCGCGACGCCGTCCGTTCGGACCTGGCCGACACGGTGCTGACGATCCTGCATCAGGTCGAGCAGGTGCTCGGGCACGCACGCACGGTGGACAAGCAGATCTCCCGGTCGTCGAGTCCGGCCCTGCTCGCGGCGTTGTCCGACGTACGGGGTCAGCTCGAAGGGTTGGTGCATCGGGGGTTCATCACCGAGACCGGGGCGCAGCGGCTACCCGATGTGGCGCGGTACCTGCGAGGTATCGAGCAGCGCCTCGACAAGATCGGCGCCAACGCCATGCGCGACCGGTCCGGGATGGCGATCGTGCACATGCTCACCGACGAGTACCAGAAGCGCCTGAGGGCTGTTCCGACCGGGAAGTACCCGAGCCCGGAGCTCCTCGAGGTGCGCTGGATGCTCGAGGAACTCCGGATCAGCCTGTTCGCGCAGACCCTCGGTACGCCGTACCCGGTGTCCGAGAAGCGGATCCGCAAGGCGCTGACCAGCGCCTAGGGCATCGGGGCGTCCAGGAAGGTCACGACGACATCGCTGACCAGGTTGGAACGGGCCATGCCGGTGAAGTGGGTCGAGCCTGGGAACACCGCGAGCTGTGACGCCGGGACCCCGACGAAGTCTCCGTTGACGTCGCCGCCGCGCAACTGCAGGAACCGCACGGCGTGCTCGAGTTTCACCGCATCGCAGTCGCCCACGGTGATGAGCGTCGGCGCCTCGATTCCGCGAATCTCGTCCTCCGACCAGCCGTCACCGCCGATGTCGTAGCCGCCGAGCTTGGTCAGCAGGATCTGGAGGTGTTCGAGATCCGGATGCGGCGACTTCGCCAGGTAGGCGGCCTCCATCGGGGTCCCGGCGATCATCTCGACCTTCATCTCGCCGACCGCCTCGGCGTTCTCGACCCGGTCACCGTCGGGGTGAAAGGAGACGGAGGAGATGATCGCCTTGCGGATCAGGTCGGGGTTGCGGATGGTGAGGTACAGCGCCACGGCACCGCCGACGCTGAAGCCGAAGACGTCGACCTTGGCCACGCCGAGGTGCTCCAGCAGTCCGCGAACGTCGGAGGCCAGGTCGACCGTGCCGAGCGGCCGATCGATGTCATTCGTCCGCCCGTGCCCCTGGAAGTCCGCGGCGATCACCTGGCGGTTCTCGGCGAGCGCCGGCAGCACCTCGCCGAACTGCTGCTCGATGTCGAACAGACCACCGTGCAAGAGCAGCAACGGCGTGCCGCCCTCGCCGTGGATCTCGTAGTACATCTGCAGGCCGTTGACCGGGGCGTACCCGGTCTGCGGTGCGTTGGTCACAGCTCTTCTCCCCTTGATCGGATGCCCCATTTCCTATCAGGCCGTCGGGGCATCACACCGATGGGTCGGGAGTATCCGCGCAAGGGGTGAGGTCGAGGGCGTCGAGGGCCTCGGAGAGTTTCGTGAGGGCCGCGACCGCCTCGGCGAACGCCTCTTCGCCGAGCAGTTCGGCGAGCTGGGTCGCGTGGTGGAGGTGGTGCGGGTTGATCGCGGAGACGGCAGACCGGCCCTCGGCGGTGATCGCGACCAGCTTGGCCCGGCGATGAGCCGGATTGTCGCGGTACTCGATCAGACCGCGACCCTCCAGTACGTCGGCCGTGCGCTGGACCGCCTGCCGCGTGATACCCATCTGCCGGGCGATCCCGGAGACCGTCAGCGGGTCCCGCAGGACGGCCCCGAGCACCTGCCACCAGGCCGCCGTCACCCCGACCGGCCGAGCGAGATGCTCGGCCAGTTCGAGGAACTGCCCGCTGAGCTTGAACGAGGTCAACGCGGCGGCACCGAGGAGTTCCTGATCACGGTTCACGAAGAACCACCCTGTCAGGCCGACATCAGTTCGTAGAAGCCGGCCGGGTCCTGCTCGCCGTAGAGCTTGTACCAGGAGTCGAGCACCGGCGCCTTGTAGAGCTCCAGCCGCTCGAAGATCGCCCGCGCGAACTCCACCGGCGCGGTGGCACCAGCCGTGATCAGGTCGCGGTCGACGACGACACGCTCCTCCTTGTAGTGCTGCCCGCCCGCATAGCCGAGGCCGTCCAGGAACGCGGCCGCGTTGCTCGTGTGCGCCCGGTCGTCCAGCAGCCCGGCCAGCGCCAGCGCTCCGGTAGCCCCGCAGATCGCCGCCACCGGTACGCCGGCGTCGAGGAACTCGCGGGCCTTGTCGACGTACGGCTTGTAGGCATCGGTCGGCCACAAGTCGTTGCCCGGCAGGATCAACATCGCGCTGTCGGCAGGCTTCAGGTCCGCGAGCAGCGAGTCCGGCAGGACATGCAGCCCGCCCGCCGTGGTGACCGGCTCCAGCCCAGCGCTGACGGTCTGAATCTTGTACCGCCCCGGCGTCTGCTGCCACGTCTCGTTGTTGATGTGAGCCGTGACGTACCCAATCTCCCAGTCGGCCAGGGTGTCGTAGACGGCGAGGTGGACGATGGCGTTCTCGTTCGCATTCATGACAGCATCTTGTCACTTTGACAACCTGTTGTCAATGGTCTGGCTAGGGCACGAAGGCCCGTTGGGACTGATGGCGGAAGGCACGCGGCGAGACCGCATGGGCGGCGGTGAAGCAGCGGGTGAAGTAGGACTGGCTGGAGAAGCCGCAGCGGGTGGCGATCTCGGCGACCGGGGCGGAGGTTGCCGCCAGCAACGAGGCCGCCTGCTCGAGACGGAGGTTCGCGACGAAGTCCGTCGGGGTCGTCCCGTACGCCGCCCGCAGGGTGCGGGACAGGTGCGCGGGACTGACGCCGGCCAACTCCAGCAAGCGGGGCACTCCGCCGCGCAGGTTCTCCTCGGCTCGCATCGCAGTACAGGCTCGGGCCAGCCAGTCGGGGGCCGAACTGCCGGATGCTCGCGCCGGCAGCTCGTCGGGTGAGATGTGCGGCAGCAGGTCGATCCAGAACCGCATCAGGTCGAAGTGCTCCGGCTCGTCCGCGAAGCGTTGGAGCGCGCTCTCGAAGACCTCCGCCACCACGGCGGCATCGCGAGCCCGGAAGGCCACCGGCCGCGCGGCCGCGTCCCAGCTGCCGGTCGGGTTCGTCCGGGTCAGGTTGAGAAAGCCCTGCCAGGCGGAGCTCGGAAAGGCGACGTTGATGAACTCCAGGCCGTCCGGCGCCGAGCCCCTGATCGCATGCCGGTCGCGCGGCCGGACCAGCACGACATCACCGGCCACCAACGGCGTCGTACCGGTCGGGAGGAGATGTTCGCCGTGCCCGGTGAGCACGCCCATGAACTCGTGGAAGTCGGCGTGCGTGTGCAACTCGGAGTCGCGGGCGCGCGGCGCGAACCGGACCCGGGCCGCGTGGAAGGGCCGGCCCAACGCGGACCACTCGAAGCGCAGTACCTGGCTCACCTCAACAAGCTACAAGTTTGCGTCAGCGGATTGCTAGTACTCAGGCGCCGTCACGCGCAGGCTTTCCGGTATGACTTCAGTGGCAGACAACCAGGTCAGCGCGAGCGCGCTGGAGCGCTATGAACGCGACGGCTACGTCATCTTCCGCAACGTGATCGACGCCGAGTTGATCAAGGAAGTGAACGACCATGTCGCCTGGTTGCAGGCCCGGCACCCCGACGTCCGGCCCGAGCAACTCGGTCATGTGTTCCTGCGGGACGACCCGTTCTGGGTGCGGCTGGTCAGCGACCCGCGGCTGGTCGAGATCGCCTCGGCCTTCGTCGGGCCCGATGTCGCGCTGTTCGCCTCGCACTACATCTCCAAGCCGCCGTACTCCGGTCAGCCGGTGCTCTGGCACCAGGACGCCGCGTTCTGGCCGCTCGATCCGATGAGCGTGGTGACGCTCTGGCTCGCAGTCGACCACTCGACGCCGGCGAACGGCTGCGTCCGGGTGATCCCGGGCAGCCACCTCGGCCCGGTCGCACCGGTGCGCGACAACGACAGCGTCGCCAGTGTGCTGGGCCAGGAGATCGCCGTCGAGGTCGACGAGTCGCAGGCCGTCGACATCGTGCTGGCGCCGGGCGATGTCGAGGTGCACCACCCGAACATCGTGCACGGCAGTACGGCGAACACCTCGCCGGACCGGCGGTGCGGGCTGACCATCCGCTACATCCCGACCTCGACCCGGATCACCGCCCCCGAGGTCCCCTATCCCAGCGCGTTCCACCTGCAGGGGTCCCCGGGGGTGAACAGCTACCAGCCGCGGCCCCGGTACGTCGAGGGCCGCGACTATCCGTTCGTCGGTCGGTCCGAGTGGATCTAGCCCGTCACTCCAGGCAGATCCGGGTGGATCAGACCCGTCGCTCCAGGGCAGGTCCGAGTGGATCTAGTCCATCACTCCAGGCAGATCCGGAACGGGTGGCCGGCCGGGTCGGCGTAGACCCGCCAGCCGCGGTCGCTCCCGGCCGGTGGCGCGTCCACCGGGTCGAGGGGTTCGGCGCCGAGGGCGACGACCGTGGCGTGGCCGCTGGCCAGGTCCTCGACGATCAGATCCAGATGGAGCTGCTGCGCCTCCGTGCCCGGCCAGGTCGCCGGGACGTAGTCCTCCGAACGCCGGAAGCCGAGCGTCGACCCGGGGCCGGTCAGGCTCCGCCAGTCGCCGTCCCCGTGCTCGTCGATCTCCAGACCGAACAGCGTCGAGTAGAACCGGGCAAGCTCGAGCGGGTCCGGGCAGTCCAGCACCACCGAGCCGAGCCGCCCGGCACTGGTGCCCGGCTGCTCTGCCACCTGAGTCATCTGTTCCTCCAGCTTCCTGTTCAGGAAAAATCAATCGGGGTTACCGCGGCCAGGCCCGTCCTGGTCTGAAGGCCCGGCTGCAAACAATGGCAGGTCCGACCGACACTTCGCACCTTTCGACACGCCTTGTTGACCAGTCACAGAATCCCCGCCTGGCAGAGTCCACCCATGTCCTTCGTGAAGGAAAGGCCCGATGCCCCGCCAGGTTTCTTCGAGGTCGAGGCGGCGGGACTGCGCTGGCTGTCCGTGCCCGGAGGTGCCCCGGTAGTCCAGCCCATGGACGTCTCCCCCGGCCAACTCGTCCTGCCACGACTGACAACCACCGACCCCACCCCTGAAGCCGCAGAAGACTTCGGCCACCGCTTGGCCGTCACCCACGCCGCCGGCGCCGCGTACTTCGGAGTACCGCCTGACGGCTGGACCGGCGACGGCTACATCGGCAACGCCCCGCTGCCGCACCCGCCGGAGCCTGTGGAGTCGTGGGCGGAGTTCTACGTGACCTACCGCGTGCAGCCCTACCTGCGCATCGCCTACGACAGCGGCGCAATCAGCGACCTCTCACCGTTCGAGCGTGTCTGCAACAAGATCACCGACGACGCGCCGGAGTCGCCCAGCAGGATCCACGGTGACCTATGGTCGGGCAACGTCGTGTGGACCGGCCTGGGCGCTCACCTGATCGACCCGGCCGCGCACGGCGGCCACCGGGAGACCGACCTGGCCATGCTCGCCTTATTCGGCCTCCCTCACCTGGAACGCGTCCTGGCCGCCTACGACGAAGCACACCCGCTGGCAGCCGGCTGGCGCGAGCGGGTCGGGCTGCACCAGCTTCACCCGTTGCTGGTGCATGTGGTGCTCTTCGGTGGCTCCTACATCGACCAGGCGGTCGCGATCGCCAAGCGCTACGGCTGAGTAACGCAAGGAGTTTGCTGAAAGATCTTGACTCTAGGCGTGAGCGGACGAACACTTTCGGTCATGATACGACTCGTCCGCCCCCGTCGTCGGGTCTCGCTGGCCGGCCTTCTCACAGCCGCTCTGCTGGCGACTCCCCTGATCGCACTCACCACGCCTGCCGCCGCTGAACCGGCCGCAGTCCCAGCACCCGCCCTCATCCCGAAGCCGTCCTCGCAGCAGGCGCTGGCCGGCCAGGAGTACTCCCTGAAGCCCTGGAGCATCGTTGGCGTCACCGCCAGCTCCAAGGAGCGCCGCGCCGCCCAGAAAGTCGCTGACCAGCTCACTGCACAGCTGCGGCGCGCCACCGCCTACCCGCTGCCCGTAGTACCGGCTCCAGGCGTGGCCGACATCAGGCTCTCCACCAACGGACCGTCCACGCTCGGAGCCGAGGGGTACCAGCTCCGCGTCGACACCAAGGGCGTCAGCGTCACCGCTGCAACGCCCGAAGGCCTCTTCCGTGGCGTAACCACCCTGCGGCAGCTACTGCCCGCCAAGGCCGACGCAGCAACGCGCCAGACCGGCCCCTGGAAGTTGGCCGGTACTGCGATCGCCGACTCGCCACGGTTCGGGTACCGCGGCGCCATGCTCGACGTGTCCCGGCACTTCTTCTCCGTTGCCGAGGTGAAGCGCTACATCGACCTCATCTCGCTCTACAAGCTCAACAAGCTGCACCTGCACCTCGCGGACGACCAGGGCTGGCGGATCCAGGTGGACTCGTGGCCCCGGCTCACGACGTACGGGGGCAGCCTGGAGGTCGGCGGCACACCCGGCGGCTCGTACAGCAAGGCTGAGTTCGCCGAGATCGTCCGGTACGCCGCCGATCGCTACCTGACCGTCATCCCCGAGATCGACACCCCTGGCCACACCAACGCGGCCCTCGCCTCGTACGCCGAGCTGAACTGCGACGGGGTGGCTCCGCCGCTCTACACGGGCACCAGTGTCGGATTCAGCTCGCTCTGCGTGGGCAAGGACATCACCTACAAGTTCCTGGACGACGTGTTCCGTGAGGTCGCCCAGCAGGCGCCTGGTGACGTGTTCCACCTCGGCGGCGACGAGGCCCACTCCACACCGCACTCGGACTACCTGACCTTCGTCCCCAAGGCGGCTGCCTTGGTCACCAAGCAGCACAAGCGGGTGATGGGCTGGCAGGAGATCGCCGAGACACCTCTGCCGGCGGGCAGCATCGCGCAGTACTGGGGCACTGATGACGCACGCTCCCAGGAGCTCGCCCGCAAGGCCGGTGCTCAGGGCGCCAAGGTCGTGCTGTCTCCCGCGAACCGGGCCTACCTGGACATGAAGTACAACGCCAGTACGCCGTACGGGCTCGACTGGGCCGGTCTGGTCAGCGTGGAGAAGTCCTACAGCTGGAACCCGTCCACGCTGATTCCGAACCTGCCGGAGGGCGCCATCGCCGGAGTCGAGGCGCCGATCTGGACCGAGACGCTGGACGACCTGGACAAGCTCGAGTTCATGGCGTTCCCGCGGCTGCCGGGTGTGGCCGAGCTGGGCTGGTCGCAGGCCTCAGCACTCGACTGGACGGCGTACAAGGAGCGTCTGGGCGGGCAGGGGTCGCGCTGGGACGTGCTGAGCGTCAACTTCTACCGCGCACCGGAGATCAACTGGCGGTAACGCGGTACCCGCTGACAGCACCGCCTGGCTCTACGACTGCAGCACGCGGTCCAGGAGCCAGGCGGTGTCTTCGTCCAGGTCCTGCTCGGCCACGGTGAACTCTGACGGCTCGCTGTCGGCCGTGTCGCTCACCTGCAGGCGGTAGACGTACCTGTCGGGCTGTGGGCGGCCAGAGCCCAGCCGTGCCCCGGCCAGGCCGCGCGCGACCTTCTCCAGGCGCTCCCTGTCCGGCTCGGCCGAGGTGTCCAGCTCACCGCCGGCCACCAGACCGGCGAAGCCGCCGCTGCGTTCCACTCTGAGGATCACCCGGCCACCTTGTCCCGCTGCGGGTCCGCTGTCCAGAGCCGCACGACACGCCGGAGAAATTCACCCCGGCCGGGCAGCCATCACCCGGCGTACAGGACGCCTTGTCCAACCTTGTCGGCTCTCGGGGCCGCTCGACGGGCCGTTCGGCGGGACGAATCAGCAGGTCGGCCGGGGTTTCGTTGTCTTTCCGGCAGGCCCGCGCGGGCGCCCGGCGCGCGACCGCGCGTTTCACGGAGCGTGGCGGCAGGCAACTTTCCGCGACACGTGTTCGCGGTCACCCCCCACACGAGCCCCTGAATCGGCTACAGTTATCGCGTTGCAGTTTTGGACTCCCACTGACTTTTGCTGTGCTGTACGGCCGGTTTCGTCGTCTGGGGCCTTTCGGCGACACGCGGTTCATGAGGTGTGGATCGCGTCTTGTTACAAGCCATCAAGGAGATAGACAACAATGGCTGTCGGTACTGTCAAGTGGTTCAACGCTGACAAGGGCTTCGGCTTCATCACCCCGGATGACGGTGGCGCGGACGTGTTCGCGCACTACTCGGCCATCCAGACCTCGGGCTTCCGCTCGCTGGACGAGAACCAGCGCGTCGAGTTCGAGATCACCCAGGGCCAGAAGGGCCTGCAGGCGGAGAACATCCGCCCGATCTGATCCCCGGATCAGTCCTTCTAAGAACTGAAAACGAGAGGGCCGTACACCACCCGGTGTGCGGCCCTCTTCAGTAACTCAGCTTTCAGCGCAGCCGCGGGATGACCTCGGTGGCGATCTGCTCCAGCATGTCCTCGCTGCCGGCGTAGACGCCCTCAGCGCGAGGCCAGTGGGTGATGACGTCGGTGAAGCCCAGGGCTGCTGCACGCCCGGCTACGTCCTCGAAGGCGTCGCGGCTGCTCAGCGCGTAGCGGGCGGAGTCGAGGGAGAGGTACCGGTCGAACGGCCGGCCCTCCAGTACGTCGTCCAGCCGGTGGCTTAGGTCGCGGACCGAGCCGAACCAGGTCTCGAAGTCGTCGGACTTGAGGCCGGTGGTCACCCAGCCGGCGCCGTACCGGGCCGCGAGGCGCAGGGAGCGTGGGCCGTTCGCGGCCATCACGAACGGGATGCGGGGTTGCTGCACGCAGCCGGGCAGCGTGCGGCCGTTGCGGGTTGCGAAGTACTGGCCCCGGTAGTCGACCCCGTCGGTGGTCAGCAGCCGGTCGAGCAGGTCGACGAACTCCGACAGCCGGTCGACCTTCTGGCGTGGCGTCAGCTCGTCGCCGCCGAGGATGGTCGAGTCGATCCCGCCGCCCGAGCCGATCCCGCACAGGATGCGGCCGGCCGAGATGTCGTCCAGGGCCAGCAGGTCGCGGGTCAGCGTCAGCGGGTGCCGGAAGTTCGGCGAGGTGACGAAGGTGCCGAGCTTGATCGTCGAGGTGGCCAGCGCCGCCGCGGTCAGCGTCGGCGTCGTGCCGTACCAGGGTGAGTCCTGCAGACCGCCCCAGGTCAGGTGGTCGTAGGTCCAGGCGTGGTCGAAGCCGAGTTGCTCCGCGCGGCGCCACTTGGGCTCCGCCTCGGACCACCGGTACTCCGGCAAAATCGTGATTCCGAATCGCATGGTCGGCACAGTAACCCGCCGCCGCGCGGGCGGGACGCGCCGGTGTGGCCGAAACCACGATAGTTGCGTTTCGCCACAATCTTCGGCACGGTGCTTACGCAGTCCCCCCCGATAAACCTGACAAGGAGGCGCGCCGAAGCGAGGCGTGATTCAGCTGTGGCGATCGATTTCGACAGCCAGCAAGCAAACCCTGACCACGCAAGCGAGCACCCTGCTCTCGCCGCACCACCACCGCCCGGCAGCCGAAGTACCGGCTCCGGGCTCGACCGGATCGTCTTCGGCGTCACCGCCGTGATCGCCCTGGCCTTCGTGGCTTGGGGTTTCGCCAGCGCGACCAGCCTCGGTACGGCGTCCACCTCGGCGCTGACCTGGGTCGAGACCAACACCGGCTGGCTGTTCGTCCTGCTGGCCTCCGGCTTCGTCTTCTACGTGGTGTGGCTCGCGGCCGGCCGGTACGGGCGGATCCCGCTCGGCGCCGACGACGAGGAGCCCGAGTTCAAGACCGTCTCCTGGGTCGCGATGATGTTCAGCGCCGGGATGGGCATCGGCCTGATGTTCTACGGCGTGAGCGAACCACTCTCGCACTTCATGAAGCCGCCGCCGGGCACCGTCGAAGGTGGCACGGACGCGGCCCTGCAGACCGCGATGGCGACCACCCTGTTCCACTGGACCCTGCACCCGTGGGCGATCTACGCGGTCGTCGGTATAGCGATTGCCTATGGCACCTTTCGGCGCGGCCGCTCGCAGCTGATCAGCTCGGCGTTCGCGCCGTTGCTCGGCAAGCGCACCGAGGGACCGATCGGCAAGGTGATCGACAGCCTGGCGATCTTCGCCACGCTGTTCGGCTCGGCCGCCTCACTCGGGCTCGGCGCGCTGCAGATCGGGTCCGGCGTACAGATCCTGGGCTGGATGGACAAGACCGGGAACGCGGTGCTGGTCGGCATCATCGCCGTGCTGACCGCGGCCTTCGTCGCGTCGGCGGTGTCGGGTGTTGCCAAGGGCATCCAATGGCTGTCGAACATCAACATGGTGCTGGCCGTCTCGCTGGCCGGTTTCGTCTTCGTGGTCGGTCCGACCGTGCTGATCCTCAACCTGCTGCCGACCGCGATCGGCGACTACCTGCGCGACGTGGCCGACATGGCGGCCAGGACCGAGGCCAGCGGAGGCGACGCGATGGCGACCTGGTTGTCGTCGTGGACCGTCTTCTACTGGGCCTGGTGGATCTCCTGGACGCCGTTCGTCGGGATGTTCATCGCCCGGATCAGTCGCGGCCGAACGATCCGGCAGTTCGTCACCGGCGTACTGCTGGTTCCGTCGCTGGTCAGCCTGGTCTGGTTCTGCATCTTCGGTGGCGCGGCGATCGATTCCCAGCGGCACGGCGCCGACATTGCCGGCCAGTCGACGAGTGAAGGGCAACTCTTCGGGCTGCTGGACCAGTACCCGCTGGCGTCGGTGACCACGATCCTGGTCGTCGTCCTCGTGGCGATCTTCTTCGTCTCGGGTGCCGACGCGGCGTCGATCGTGATGGGCACGCTGTCGCAGCGCGGGTCGATCAACCCGCGGAAACCGCTGGTCATCTTCTGGGGCGTGCTGACCGGCGCGGTCGCCGCCGTGATGCTGCTGGTCGGCGGAGGCGGCGCGAAGGCGTTGCAGGGTTTACAGAACCTCACGATCGTCGCGGCCCTCCCCTTCGCCCTCGTGATGGTCGGCCTGGCGGTCGCACTGGCAAAGGACCTGCGGACCGACCCACTGATGCTCCGCAAGGCGATCGGCACCGAAGCAGTCGAGGCCGCCGTCATCGAGGGCGTCACCACCCACGGCGCCGACTTCTCCCTGGTCGTCACCGGCAACGGCGAGGAGAACCCACCGACCAAGAAGTAGCAGCCGGTCGCGTCAGCGCGTGGGGGTCGGGAAGGTGGCTAGGTGGGTGGTGCCGATGCTGCCTAGCCAGACCTTTCCGGCTCGCTCGCGGACGCCGGTCGGCATCCGGAAGTCGGGGTGCTTGCCTCGTAGGTCGTGGACCAGGTTGCCCTCGTCGTCGTACGCCTGGATCTCGATGATGTCGGCGGCCTTCGGCTTGAATGCCTCGGGCAGGGCCCAGACGACCTTCCGCAGTACCGGGGGTTTCGGCAGCAGGAGGTCGAGCAGGGCGTTGCGGGGCGAGCCGATCGCGACCCAGATCAGGCCGTCGGAGCCGCGCGCGATGTTGTCGGGCAGGCCGGGGATCGTCGTCACCAGTTCGGGCTCGGCGCCGGGATCGGTGAGGTCGAGCTTGAAGAGCCCGTAGCTGGCGGTCTCGGCGAAGAACAGGGTTTGGTGGTCGCTGCTGAGCGCCACGCCGTTGGGGAACGGGCGGTTCGTGGTCAGCCGGGTCACCTCGCCGTCCGGGGTGAGCCGGTACAGGCTGCCGGTCGCGGAGTGTTCGAGCAGGTCGGCCATCCACTCCTCGATACCGAAGCGGGTGGACGAGTCGGTGAAGTAGATGGTGCCGTCGGGCAGCACGTCCGCGTTGTTGCAGAACTTCATCGGCCGGCCGTCGATCTCGCCCAGCAGCGTCTCGATCCGGTTGTCCTGGTCGAGTGTCAGCAGCCCGCGATGGGCATCGCAGATCAGCACCTTGCCGTCGGGCAACCATTCCAACCCGAGCGGTCGGCCACCCGTGTCGGCGAGCACCTCGACCGTCGTACCGTCCGCGCTGACGCGAAGAATCCGCCCGTCCACCAGGCCGGTCAGAACGTTGCCATCGGCATCGATCAGCGGGTCTTCCGGTCCAGCACCTGGGACCGCGACGGTCCGTACTTCGATCCGCCGCGGCTGCCTGGCTTCGGGCGCGGGCGGCGGGGTCCACCGAACAGGGGCGATGCTCGACTTGCGGCTCATGCCCCGAGCCTAGTGGTCAAACAGTTTCAAGATCCTCGAAGCGTGGCGATTCCGCCCCCCGCGGCTGGACATACTGGCGCCGCGCTGAGATTCCGGCGCCCGATGAGGGGAGATACACGTGACATTCGGAAAGTCGAAGGCACTCGCCGTGGCCGGCTCCGTGGCGGTCCTGGCAGCAGGCGTCACTACGACGGCCTCAGCCGCTCCGGCGGTCTCCACGAGTCCGGCGGCGGCCGCAGCGTCGTGCTATGCCAGCAACGGCAGCCTGTACTGCGGTAATCGGGCCGGCGCCTCGATCTACCTGAGCCCGCGCTACGACACGCCGTCCGGCAACCCGGTCGAGATCGTCGACACCCTTCGGACCGGGTTCAGCTACTTCAAGTGCTACACGATCGGCCAGCGCCACGGCGGCGGCAACAGCATCTGGTACCACACGTACGGCGACGACAAGGGCCGCTGGGGCTACGTCCCGGCCGTGGACGTCTGGACCCCGACCGACCCGTTCCCGGGCGTCAACTTCTGCTGATCGACGGGTGAACGGTGCCGAACGCGGCTGCCAGCGGCGGGAACAAGCAGCGCACGTCGGCACCGTTGACCCAGACTCCGATCGCGAAGCCGGCAGTCGCCACGAGGAGGGGGGTCGCGACAGCGGCTGACTACTCCCCCGTGGCGCCGTCCAGGCGTTCGCGGAGGAAGTCGGCGTGGCCGTTGTGGCGCGCGTACTCCTCGATCATGTGGGCCAGCACCCAGCGCAGGGTGTAGCGGCCGTCCTCATCCTCACCGACGTGGCCGGGCTCGAGGTCCGCGATGGCGGCTCGCGCGCGGTCGAGCGCTTCGTCGTACCGGTGGAGGTCCGCGGCGAACTGGCGCGGCTCGAGGTCGAGCCAGTCGCCCTCCGGGTTCGTCGGCGTCGCGTAGAGGGTGGGGACCGGCTCGTCGGTGAAGGTGCCGACGAACCAGCCGAGCTCGACCTCGGTGAGGTGCCGGATCAGGCCGTGCAGCGTCATCGAGGACGGCGCCACCGTGGCCGCCCCGAGCTGCTGCGGGGTCAGTCCCTCGCACTTCCAGCGCAGGGTGGCGCGCTGGAACTCCAGGAAGCCGACCAGCGTCTCCTTCTCGCCGGCTTCGGTGGGCGGGTCGGGTCTGCCGTTGAGATCCATGACCCGGAACCTACCGCCTGCCACCGACATCCGGCCGACCATCGGGTCCGGCGGTCGGTCCGGCGGTCGGGTCCGGCGAACGGGTCCGGCGATTCCACCCAGCGGACGAGCCCATCCGGAGGCTCCTCCGATACGGCGTAGGCTGGTCCGCATGACTTCGACTGACTCCCCCCGCCCGTACGGAAAGTACCCGGTCCGGATCGGCGTCCAGATCCAGCCGCAGCACGCCGACTACGCCGTCATCCGGCGGACCGTGGCCGCCGCCGAGGAGATCGGCGTGGACGTGGCGTTCAACTGGGACCACTTCTACCCGCTCACGGGTGAGCCCGACGGCCTGCACTTCGAGGCCTGGACGATGCTCGCGGCCTGGGCCGAGGCGACCGAGCGGATCGAGTTCGGCTGTCTGGTCACCTGCAACTCCTACCGCAACCCCGACCTGCTCGCCGACATGGCCCGCACGGTCGACCACATCAGCGACGGCCGGCTGATCTTCGGGATCGGGTCGGGCTGGTTCGAGCGCGACTACGACGAGTACGGCTACGAGTTCGGTACCGCCGGCGGCCGGCTCGACATCCTGGGTGAGGCGCTGCCGCGGATCGAGCAGCGCTGGGCCAAGCTCAACCCGAAGCCGACCCGGGACATCCCGGTCCTGATCGGTGGCGGCGGCGAGAAGAAGACACTCAAGCTGGTCGCCCAGCACGCGAACATCTGGCACGGTTTCGGCGACGCCGAGACGATCGCCCACAAGCACGAGGTGCTGGACGCGCACTGCGCCGCGATCGGCCGCGACCCGGGCGAGATCGAGCGCTCCACCGCCGTCGGCCACAAGAGCCCGGAGCAGCTCGGCAAGGCGATGCTCGACGTCGGCACCCGCCTCTTCACCGTCCACACCTCCGGTCCGGACTACGACCTCGGCCTGCTCCGCGACTGGGTCGCCTGGCGCGACGAGGTCAACCAGGCCTGACGGCCGCACGTTCGGAGTACCGGCCGCGCGCCGGTACTCCGGACGTGGGCCTGACGCCCGGCTTCGCTAGGATTTCTGCCATGCCTACGCTGCCTACTGACGGTTCGGTGCTGCCCATCACCCGATGGGGCACGGACGTCATGCACCACGTGAACAAGCCGGTCACCGAGTTCGGCCCGGAGTTGCACAAGCTCGTCGCGGACATGGTCGCCACGATGAACGCGGCCGAGGGCGTCGGGCTGGCCGCGAACCAGGTCGGCGTCGACCTGCAGCTGTTCGTCTTCGACTGCCCGGACAAAGCCGGTCAGCGGCACCAGGGCGTCGTCTGCAATCCCGTGCTCGAGCTCCCCGAGGGCAAGGACCGTCAGCTCGACGAGGGCGACGAAGGCTGCCTGTCCCTTCCCGGTGCCTTCACCAAGTGCGCCCGTCCCGACTTCGCCCGGGTCACCGGCGTCGACGAGAACGGTGAGCCGGTGACGTACGAGGGCGACGGCCTGCTCGCGCGGTGCCTGCAGCACGAGACCGATCACACCCAGGGCATGGTGTTCGGCGACCGGCTGTCCCGCAAGTACAAGAAGCGCCTGTTCGCCGAGGCCGAGGAGTTCGCCGAGGACTACCCGGACGACTGGCCGGTCTCTCCCATGCTCAACCAGGAGGAGCACGACCACAGCGGCGAGGGGCTGAACGCCTGACCGCCGCCAGATCGACGGCCGCGGGGCTGGCGGCGGACGTCCGGGCGGGACGCCGTACTGCGCTCGACATCGTCGAGGAAGCTCTCGACGCGGTCGCCCGCCTCGATCCGGTGCTGCACTTCATCGACACCTTGGACGCGTCCGGCGCACGAGCAGCGGCCGGCCGCGTCGACCCCGGCCTGCCTCTCGCCGGCGTCCCCTTCCTGATCAAAGCCCGTACGCCGGCCGGCTCGCCCGTCGTCACCAGGTTGCTCGCGGCCGGTGCGATCGCGATCGGCACGTCGACCCGGGCACGTCTGGACGCCGACTCGCAGACGTTCGGCTGGAACGGCCGGGACTTCACCCGCAATCCCTGGGATCTGTCCCGGTCGCCGGGTGGATCGTCAGCGGGGGCCGCGGCGGCCGTCGCGGCGGGCGTAGTACCGATTGCCACTGGTGGGGACAGTGCTGGGTCGTTGCGGATCCCTGCCTCGTTCTGTGGCGTTGTCGGCTTCAAGGGAACGGCCGGCCGGGTGCCGCGACCGGGTGGCCGCTCGCTCGCCGGGTTGATGACGTCGGGCATCATCGGCGCGTCCTTGGAGGATGTCGCTACCGCGACGAGCTTGGTCAGTGGGCCGGATCGGCTTGATCCGAGTGCCTTGCCGCGCTGGCCGGTGCCGGAGTTGTCGGCTGGGCCGTGGCGGGTCGCGTACACAGCCACGCTCGGGCGGCATTCCGCGGACCCCGCTGTTGATCGCTTGGTGCGTGGCAGTTTGGCGGGCTTCGTAGTACAGGATCCTTCGCTTTCCTGGCTTGCTGTTGACGACGCTTGGCTGACGCTGCGGGCGCTTGATGCCGGGAAGGACGTGGACGGGGCGGTGTTGCGCGAGGCGGTGCGGGTGCGGAACCACAACAGCACGGCGCTGGCCGACCTCTTCGATCAGGTCGATGCGTTGGTCACGCCGACCACGTTGACGGTTGCGCACGGGTACAACCGGCACGAGGACAACATCATGGTGTGCGACCTCTGCTGGGGATTCAACGTCACCGGGCATCCGGCGGTCAGCGTGCCGGTCGGTCTCGTCGACGGTTTGCCGGTCGGGGCTCAGGTCGTCGCGCCGCATGGGCGAGATGACGTCGCGCTGTCCGTTGCCGCGAGCATCATGACGCCGCTGTCCCCGCCAGGTTTTCCGTTACCAGGCTGACGATTCGAGGTTGTCGAGGATGGCTTCGACGGATTCCTCGGGCGTCTGGCCGGTGGTGTCGAGCCAGAGGCCGCGGCGCGGAATGTCCTGGAGGCCTTCCTGGAGAGCACGCACCGCGTCGGTCAGGGTCATCCCGGGGCCTTGCCAAGCACTGTAGGAGCTGTATCCGCGGCCGAGTTCGCGTTCGACGATGGAGTCGACGGACGGCACGAGTACTACGAGGTGCGGGTCGGCGATGCCCTTGAAGGAGTCGAGCCAGCGGGCGACGTACTCGCCGAGAATGATGTCGGAGCAGACGAAATCGAAGCCCGCCTCGAGATAGTGGCGGGCCACCAGGGCGCTGGCGTCGTACCGGAGTTGAAGCTGGCGTAGCGCTTCGGGCTCCGGGTCGGGGGTCATGCCGACGGCGCCGGCCACCACAGCTCGGAAGTACACGTCGCCGTCGACCGTCGCGGCGGGCGGGCCGAGGCGGCTGGCGAGCAGTGGTGCGATGGTGGACTTCCCCGCGGCCTGCATTCCGGTGATCAGCACGACTTTCTGCATGCCGTCCATCCCATCATGCGCGTCCAGCGATTTCCGGAACTCCTGTCCCGACAGGGTGCGGCGCCGCTAGGCTGCGTGGGTGAAGGCGATGTCGGGTGATTCGGGGACCAGGCGCCCCGCAACGCTCGACGATGTCGCCCGTGCCGCCGGGGTCTCGCAGCCGACCGCTTCCCGGGTGCTGAACGGCTCCTCCCGCAAGGTCGCGGAGAGCTATCGCGAGCGGGTGCTGCAGGCGGCTCGCGAGCTTGGGTACACCCCGAACCTGCCGGCTCAGGCAATGGCCCGCGGTACTTCGCGGACGATCGCGCTGGTGCTCAGCCTGATCTCCGACCCGTATTTCTCCGCGATGGCGGCCGAAATCATGAAGCAGGCCGAGGCGATCGGGCTGCACGTCTCGATCGCGGTCACCGAGCGGCAGGCCGACCGGGAACTCGACCTGGTCCGCGAACTGCGCGGACAGCAGCCGCGGGCGATCATCCTGGCCGGCACCGGGTACGTCGATCCGCCGTCCTCGGAGCAACTCGTCGAGGAGCTGCGGCGCTATGAGGAGACCGGCGGGCGGGTCGTCCTGATCAGCCGGTCGGACCTGCCCTTCGAGACGGTCGACTTCGACAACCACGAAGGGGCCCGGCAGCTTGCCCGCGAACTGGCCGGCCTCGGCTACCAGCGGTGTCTCGTCCTGGGTAGCGGCACTCCCCTGTTGTCCATGCGGCAACGCGTCGAGGGTTTCGTGACCGGCCTGATCGAGTCGGGTGTCGCCGACGCGGCCACCCGGGTGCATAGCCCCGACTTCAGCTGGGTGGGAGCGCGGGAGTTCGTGCTCGGGTTGAGCGATGCCGAGCTCCGCGAGCTGCAACTTGTCTTTGCGGTCACCGACGACATGGCTCTTGGAGCGTTGGCCGGTCTGCGGGAGCGCGGGCTGCGGATCCCGGAGGACATCGGGGTGGCCGGCTTCGATGACATCAGCACGCTGCGCGACGTCGTACCGAAGCTGACGACTGTCCACGTGGCTCTGAACACCGTTGCTCAGGAGGCGGTTTATCGGGCGACCACGACAGATGCTGAGCTGGCTCGGCGCACCGTCCCGGCGTACCCGGTGATCCGGGCCAGTACGCCGCCTGTCTCTTAGGAAGCTAGGCGCTGACCTGGACTGGTTGGTTCGGCACCGGGCTCGGGGCGGTTGATCTCGGCCCAGACCGCGTCGAGGGACAGGCCGAGGACGTCGGCGATCGCGGCGATGGTCGGGAAGGCAGGGGTCGCCACCCGGCCGGTCTCGATCTTCCGGAGCGTCTCCGGGGAGACGCGGGCGTCCAGGGCGGTCTCGAGCATCGAGCGCTCGCCCCTGGCGCGACGCAGCAGGGCGCCGAGGCGCTGTCCGCGCTCGACCTCCGCGGACGTGAGCGGCAGTCTGACCATGACCCGATGATAGTACCGGCATAGTATGGCCGGTATAGTTATTGGCTCCGCGTGTGAAAGGCGCCGCATGATCGAGATCCTCACCCCCACCGAACTGCCCCGGGCGAAGGCGGCAGGTGCGCTGGTGGCTTCCATTCTGCAGACGATGAAGAGCCGCAGTGCGGTGGGTACCAACCTGCTGGACATCGACCGCTGGGCCGCCGAGATGATCCTCGACGCCGGAGCGCAGTCCTGCTACGTCGACTACGAGCCGTCCTTCGGGCGCGGGCCGTTCGGGCACTACATCTGCACGTCGGTCAACGACGCCGTGCTCCACGGCCTGCCGCACGACTACACGCTGGCCGACGGCGATCTGGTGTCCCTCGACCTCGCCGTCTCCAAAGACGGCCTTGCCGCCGACTCGGCCATCAGCTTCATCGTGGGCGATACCCGGCCGCCGGAGAGCGTCGCGATGATCGACGCCACCGAACGCGCCTTGACCGCCGGGATCGCCGCCGCCGGCCCGGGAGCCCGCATCGGCGACATCTCCCACGCGATCGGCACCGTGCTCAGCGAGGCGGGCTACCCGATCAACACCGAGTTCGGCGGACACGGCATCGGCTCCACGATGCACCAAGACCCTCACGTCTCGAACACCGGAAGGCCGGGCCGAGGCTACAGACTGCGCCCGGGCCTGCTGCTCGCCTTGGAGCCGTGGATCATGGCAGACACCGCCGAACTGGTCACTGACGAGGACGGCTGGACCCTCCGCAGCGCCACCGGCTGCCACACCGCCCACAGCGAACACACCATCGCCATCACCGACTCCGGAGCCGAAATCCTCACGCTGCCGAGGTAGGGCGGCGGCCGAAGGCGTCCAGGAGGAGAAGCTGGGCTGGGGCGTTCGGCGGCAGAGTGTTGCTGGCGCCGGGGCCGAAGGTGCCCATGGACTGCATCTCGGCTCGGTGGGGTTTGACCATCGCCCAGAGATGGTCGGTCAGTTGTCGGTCGAGGGTTGGGTCGAGGTCGGCGCCGATGGCGATGTCCCAGGCGTGGACGACGAGTTCGCCGAGGCGGAAGCGGACGAAGGTTTCGAGGGTGATGTCGCCGCTTGGATGGTGGAGCGGTCTGTCCTGGTCTGCCGTGGCGAAGGCGGCTCGTTGGGCTCCGCAGGAAGTGGCCAACGCGGTCAGCGGATCGGCGCCTAGCTGGTCTGCGTCCAGGTCGGCGGTTGCCTCGGTTGCGGATGCGCCGGACAGGAGGCGTACCGCGAAGATATTGCCGGCCACGATGTGGTTCACGACCTCGCGGATTGTCAGGTCGGCGGGTGTGGGGTTGTCCCAATCAGTTGCTGGTACAGCGCTGACGGTCCGTGTGAGTTGAGCGTCGGCTGCCGCGAAGAGGTTCACGACTGGTGAGGCTACCGGCATTGGCATCGGTACTGTCGGGATTATGTCTCGGGTCTTTCAGAGAATCGTGGCCGCGATGGATCGGTTCAATGGGGCTCATCCGTGGTCTCACAACGATGTGTATGCGGGCTTCGTCCCGCACCATGCGCGACGGGTCCGGGCTGCTGGTGGGACGGCGGCTCTGGATGTGGGGTGCGGGACGGGGAATCTCGTTCGGCGCCTTGCAGGTGTCTTTCCCGCGGTGACAGGGGTCGAGGCCGATGGCGCGACCGCGGCGCTGGCTCGGCGTACGACCGCGGACCTCACCAACGTCCGCATCCTGACGCAACCGTTCGACGAGGTCGACGAGGATCGCTACGACCTCATCACCTTCGTGGCGGTGCTGCATCATCTGCCGTTGCAGGGCACGCTCGAGAAGGCGCGGGAGTTGTTGCGCCCGGGTGGGCGGCTCGTCGTGGTCGGCGTCAGTCGGGGGTCGCGCGCCGATCTGCCGTGGGAGGTCGCCTCGCTGATGCTCAATCCGATCGTCGGTGCTGTCGTGCATCCGCGCCGAGCGAGCAAGCCTCCCGTCCAGATGACCGCTCCCACCACCACGGCCGCGGAATCGTTCGAGGAGATAGCCGGCACAGCTCGACGCCTCCTGCCCGGTGCGCGGCTCAGACGCGGTTTGTTCTGGCGTTACACGTTGTCCTGGACTGCTCCGCGCCAGGCCTCTTGAGTGATGGAGTAGACGACGGCGTCGAAGGTTTCGCCGTCGGCTTCCAGTACGGCGTTGTGGTCGAAGGTCATCCCGATTCGCTTCATCACCTCGACGCTCTTGGTGTTCGGAGTGTCGGTCGAGGCGAGGACCCGGGGTAGGTCGAGGTCGGTGAAGGCGTAGGCGAGCCACGAGGCCGCGGCTTCGGTGGCATAGCCGTGGCCCCAGTGGACGCGCGCCAGGCGCCAGCCGATCTCCAGGTCGTCCGGATGCCACGGTTCGCGGGTCAACCCGCCCGCGCCGAGGAACGCACCGTCGGTACGGCGTTCGATGGCGAGGAAGCCGATGCCTTCGGCAACGTACTGCCGGTTCACGGCCGCCGCGATCTCGTCCGACTCGGCCCGGCTGAGCGACTTGTCACCGAGGTACCGCATCACCTCGGGGTCGGCGTTCAGTTCGGCCCAGGCGGGGAGATCATCGTCACGGAAGGGCCGGAGCAGCAGGCGAGCTGTGGTGCGCAAGAAGACCTCCGCGGCCGTTTTCGGAAGGGACTGCTTCTCGCACGATCCCACGTTCGCGGGGCCGGCCCAACCTGTTGCTGCCCGCGAAATTGCGTGCTTCGACGGACTGCGGGCCTTATCGTGGGGTGATCAACGACCTTGCGCAGCTCGGCACGCCGCTCGGGCCGATGATCCGCGTCGGCGGCGGGTTCGCCAACCGGCTGTACCGGCTCGACACCGACCAGGGCTCGTTCGCGGTCAAGGAGCTGAACCTCGCCGACCGCCGTTCGGCGTACCACGGCGACGACGTGTTCAGGCTCGAGCGAGCAGCCTTCGCTGCCGGCATCCCGATGCCGGAGCCGATCTCGGCCGGCCGCCACACGCTCGTGCATCGGTGGGTCGAGGGCGAGAAGGTGGCCGAAGCGCCGGTCTCGGCGGCGTACGCGTTCGAGATCGGTGAGATCCTCGCGCGCCTCCACTCGCTCGACGTTGACTGGACCGCCGGCCCGAGCGAGGACCCGGTGGCCCGGGACTGGCCCGAGCTCGCCGAGCGGGCGACGGCGACCGACCAGCCGTGGGCCGACGAGCTCGCCTCCCAGGTCGAGACGTTCCTCGCGATCGCCCAGTTCGTCGACACCTGCGAACGCCCGGGCCCTGTCGTGCTGACCCACCGAGACATCCAACCGTGGAACCTGCTCGCGCGAGACGGCCGACCGGTGCTCCTCGACTGGGAGCTCTCGGGCATGCTCGACCTCTCCGGTGAACTCGGCTCAACCGCCCTGAGCCTTGCGAAAGGCCCCGGCTTCGACGACATCCAACCCACCATCTTCCGCTCAGTCCTCGACGGCTACGTCGCCGGAGGCGGAACCCTGCCGCCTTCAGGGCCCAGCTGGTTCGTATTCATGATCGGCGGCTGGCTGAGCTTCACCAGATGGAACATCCTCCGCTGCCTCGCCGGAGTCGAGGCGAGTACCGGTCCGGATCTCGCGCTGTCGCACGAGTCCGTCCGCAACGGCGTGCGCGGCCTCCCCGACCTGTTCGGCCGGCGTCCACAGCTCGAGGCCCTGCTCGTGTGACCGACCAGCACGCGGGGATCTGCCCTTTCGTGCAAGGGCTTTCAGTGCAGCCTCAAACTCCTGGTGGCCGGCGAGATGTCGGCGCTACGCTGCGCGAATGCCCGAGTTGGAGTCGAAGCGCGCCCAGGTTGCCCGCATTCGCCGTACTGCGGTGCGCGCGCTCGCGGACTTCCCGGTCGAGGAGCCGCGCCTCACGTTCATCGCGCACGGCGAGAACACCACGTTCCGGGTCGACTCCCGCGACGCCCGGTACCTGCTGCGCGTCCACCGGCCGAACCGGCACGGCCCTGGTGTCGATTCGCGGCTCGCGGTCGGATCGGAGCTGGACTGGCTGGCGGCTTTGCAGGCAGACACGGAGCTGAACGTACCGACGCCGATCCGGGCTCGCAGCGGACAGTGGACCACCGTCGCCGACGGCCTGGTCTGCTCGCTCCTCGGCTGGCAGGCCGGGCGGATGCAGTCGGCCAATCCGCGACCCGTGCACTTCCGTCGCTTGGGTGGTGTGCTCGCTCGCTTGCACGATCAGGCGTCGGGGTGGACTCCGCCCGCCGGGTTCGTCCGGATGCGGTGGGACTGGGAGACCTTCTTCGGCAACACGATGGAGTACGGCGGGGTATCCGCCGCAGGGTGCTGGGACCTGCTGCCGGCGCCGGTCCGTGCGCAATTCGACGAGATCGCGCGCCGGATGCGTACTGTCATGGCGGATCTTGGATCGGGGCCGGACGTCTTCGGGCTGATCCACGCGGACCTGCACCTGGAGAACGCCCTGTTCGACCGTGACACGGTCCGGCTGATCGACTTCGACGACTGCGGCTTCGGCTACTGGCTCTACGACCTCGCCGTACCACTGTGGGAGTACCGCAGCCACCCCGACCATGCCGAGATCCGAGCGGCCCTCCTCGCCGGCTACGCCGAAACCCGCGAACTCCCCGACCTCACCCACCTGGACAACTTCATAGCCACCCGAGACGTCGCCTTCGGCCTATGGTTCGCCGGCATGGCCCAGGTCAACCCATCCTTCGCAGCCGACCTCAACAAGGTGATGACGTCCATCCAAAAAGCCCTCACCCAAGCCCTGTAAAGCACCTGAGTTGTGTGCCGACCGACAGGATGTACCCCTCAATTTCTGTCCGTCAGCATGGCGGCTGAGCGTGCGCAGCGCCCCGACTGCCGTCTATGTCCTGTCGCTCGGGACGGGCTGGCGCCAGCAGCTTTCGCGGCAGACTAGGTGCGGCGGAGGAGCGCCGTAGCTGGGGGTGGCTAGCAGGCGACGGAGGAGCCCGGCGTGGGTGGGCGGTTTACGGGCGGGTGGCGTAGAAGGTTACTGCGGCGGCGGAGGCTACGTTGAGGGAGTCGACTCCGGGCGCCATGGGGATTTTGACGGTGAGGTCTGACTGGTCGAGGACGTGGGGTTTTAGGCCGTGGCCTTCGGTGCCGAAGATTAGGGCTAGCTTCTCGTCGTGGCGGGCGGTTAGGGCGTCCAGGGTGATGGAATTGTCGGTGAGGGCCAGGGCGGCGACGGTGAAGCCGTGGTCTTTCAGGACCTGCAGGGGCTCCGGCCAAGAGGTGAGGCGGGTCCAGGGGACCTGGAAGACCGTTCCCATCGAGACTTTGATGGAGCGACGGTAGAACGGGTCGGCGCAGGTCGGGGTGATCAGCACTGCGTCCACGCCCATCGCGGCGGCGGCGCGGAAGCCTGCGCCGACGTTGGTGTGGTCGACGATGTCGTCGAAGATCGCGATCCGCTGGCCGCCGAGGAGTTCTTCCAGCTCTGCGGGCGGCCTGCGCCGGTACGACGCGAGGGCGCCGCGGTGCACGTGGAAGCCGGTGACCTGTTCGGCCAGCTCCTCCGTCACCACGTAGACGGGTGTGGTGGGCCAGCGTTCCAGCACGTCTGCCAATGAGTCCAGCCAGCGCGGCGCGAGCAGGAAGGAACGCGGTTCGTACCCCGCCTCTGCGGCGCGCCGGATGACTTTGTCGCCCTCGGCAATGAACAGCCCGTGCTCCTCCTCGAGCAACCGGCGCAGGTTCACCTCGCGAAGCTGCACATAGTCCGCCAGCCGCCCATCCGCGGGATCGTCGATGGTGACGAGCGAGCTCATGACTCCTCGGAATCCTCGGAGGAGGAGGCAGAGCCGGCGCCGGGCGCGGACGCCGAGCCGGCCGTGGGCGCCGAGCCGGACGCGGTGGTCAGCGTGGCGGCGACGTCGACGACGTTGCCTATGACAACGATCGCGGGTGCGCCGACACCGGCTGCCGACATCGTCGTGGCGATCTCCGCGAGCGTCGAAGTCACTTGCTGTTGACCCGGTAGTGTTCCGTCTGCAATCGCGGCCGCCGGGGTTGCCGGGTCCTTGCCGTTGGCGATCAGCGTGGCTGCGATGACCGGCAGATTCTCCACCGCCATCAGCAGAACGAGCGTGCCCCGCAACTGAGCCAACGCCTCCCAGTTGATCAACGAATCCGGGTGTCCCGGCGGAATGTGCCCCGACACCACAGTGAACTCATGCGTCACCCCCCGATGCGTGACCGGGATCCCCGCCACAGCCGGTACTGCGATCGAACTGGTGATCCCCGGTACGACGGTCCAGCTGACCCCGGCAGCAGCACAAGCCAAGGCCTCCTCAAAGCCCCGCCCGAACACATACGAGTCACCACCCTTGAGCCGGACAACCACCTTGCCCTGCAAAGCCCGATCGACCAGGATCCGGTTGATCTCCTCCTGCTGCGCCGACCGCCCTCGCGGCAACTTCGCCGCGTCGATCAGCTCCACATCGGGATGCAACTCCTCCAGCAACGGCTGCGGCGCCAGCCGATCGGCGACCACGACATCCGCCTCGGCCAGCAACCGCCGCCCGCGCACCGTGATCAGATCCGGATCGCCTGGACCGCCACCGACGAGATAAACGCCCGGCTGCTTGGCCAGCGAATCCCGCGCACCGAGCGCGCCTTCGCGCAACTCCTCCAGGATCGCATCGCGCACCGCCGCCGACCGCCGGTGATCGCCACCGCCCAGTACGCCGATGGTCACCTGATCATGTTGCCCCGAAGCCGGCGTCCACGCCGTCGCTCGGGACCGGTCGTCCGAACGCACACAGAAGATCCGCCGCGACTCTGCCTCCGCCGACACCTGGTCGTTGACCGCGGCATCATCCGTCGCGACCACGACGTACCAGGCACCCTCCAGATCGCCGGCGGCGTACCCGCGCTCGATCCAGCGCAGGTCGGGATTGCTCAGCAGACCCTCGATCGTCGGCGTGATGGCCGGTGAGATGACGTCGATCTGCGCGCCCGTCTCGAGCAGGCGCGGCAGCCGCCGTTGCGCGACGCCACCGCCGCCCACGACCACCACGCGGCGGCCGGTGAGCACGAGACCGGACAGGTACGGCGCGGTCACGCCTCGATCCCCGCCGACTCGAAGGTCGCCATCTCCGCTAGCGCCCGGACGGCACAGGTGAGGATCGGATAAGCCAGTACTGCGCCCGTCCCCTCCCCCAGCCTCAAGTCCAGATCCACCAGCGGCTGCAGACCCAACGTCTTCAAAGCGACCGCGTGCCCAGGCTCGGCCGAGCGGTGCCCCGCGATGCAGTAGTCGATCACCGAAGGATGCAGCGCCTGAGCAACCAGTGCGGCGGCACCCGCGATGACACCGTCCAGGATCACCGGCACCTTGTTGGCAGCCCCACCGAGGATGTACCCGGCGAGCGCCGCGTGCTCCAGTCCGCCGTACGCCGCCAGCGCGGCCAGCGGCTCCGAAGCCGGTACGTCGTGCAACGCCAGCGCGGCCCGGACCACCTGGGTCTTGTGCGCGAGTGTGGCGTCGTCGATGCCAGTACCGCGGCCGGTCACCTCTTCGGCCGTCCCGCCACTGAAGGTCGCGATCAGAGCGGCAGAAGCAGTCGTGTTGGCGATCCCCATGTCACCGGTCAGCAGGCACTGGTAGCCGTCCAGCACCAGCTTGTCCGCCAGCTCGAAGCCGACGGTGAGGGCAGCCATCACCTCCTCCGCCGTCAATGCCGCTGCGACCGAAAGGTCCCTGGTCCCGGGGCGAACCTTCGCGTGCACGATGTCCAGCTCGGCAACGTCTGAGGCCACGCCGACATCGACCACCCGGACGTCCACGCGGTTGTTGGCCGCGAACGCGTTCACCGCGGCGCCGCCACCGGCGAAGTTCGCGAGCATCGCCGCGGTGACCTCCTGCGGCCAGGGCGACACACCCTGCGCGTGCACTCCGTGGTCGGCGGCGAAGACCGTCACGACGGCCGCGGTCGGGACCACGGGCGGGCAGAGCCCGGTCATCCCGGCCACCCGGACCGACAGCTCCTCCAGTACGCCGAGGGAACCGGCCGGTTTCGTCAGCCGCAGCTGACGCTCCGTGGCCGCCCGCATCGCGGCCTCGTCGGCCGGACCGATCCTGGCCAGATACTCCTCCACCGCTGATCCCTCCATCCGAGCGGTCGCCTGGACGCGACCAGCTCCGATCTTCGCATCCCGGAGCCGTTGTCCAAGCCAGGGTCCGCTCACTGACCGAGGTGGTGCCGCGCGGAACGCTTCCCCCAAGCCAGTAATGTCGGATTCACCACATGTCCGCGAGATTCCCGGAGGACCATCAGATGTCGCTCGATCGGCCAGTCGCACCGGACCCGTACCAGCTGCTTCCCGAGGTCGGCTCGTTCACGGTCACCAGTACCGACGTCACCGACGGCAAGCAGCTCGATGAGGACTTCGTCTTCGCCGGCGGCAACAAGTCCCCGCAGCTCAGCTGGACGGGCTTCCCTGAGGAGACCAAAGGCTTCGTCGTCACCTGTTTCGACGCGGACGCCCCGACACCGTCCGGCTTCTGGCACTGGGTCCTGGTCGGCCTGCCCACCTCGGTGACCGAGCTGCCGACGGGCGCCGGCACGACCGAGCGCCTGGAGAGCGGCGCCTTCCACCTCCGCAACGACTACGGCGCCAAGGCGTACGGCGGCGCAGCCCCGCCCCCCGGCGACCACGTGCACCGCTACTACTTCGTGGTGCACGCGATCGACGTCGAAGCCCTCGACATCGACGGCGACGCAAGCCCGGCCGTGGTCAGCTTCAACCTCGCCTTCCACACCCTGGCCCGCGCCATCATCACCCCGACGTACCAAATCCCCACCGAAAGCTAGCCCCCGGCCTCCGGCGCCGCCGCAATTTCGGCGGTCGACCCCCGGTCTTGTGGGTTGCCACCCCTGATTCAGGGGTGGCAACCCATCACTTCGGGGGTTGACCGCCGAAATGGCCAGCGCTAGGCGAACTTCTCGCCGGATTCTGCCTTCCGAACGAGGAGGGCTGGGGGTTCGAAGCGGGTGCCGTACGTCCGGGCGAGCTCGCGACTCCGGGCGACGAACCCGGCGAGGCCGCCCTCGTAGGCGTTGATGTACTGGAGTGCGCCGCCGTGCAGAGGCGGGAAGCCGATGCCGAAGATCGAGCCGATGTTGGCGTCCGCCGTCGAGCGCAGTACGCCCTCCTCGACGCACTTGACCGTTTCGAGCGACATCGCGAACGCCATCCGCTCCTGCAGGTCGATGAACGGTACGTCGGCGTCCTCCCGCACGAAGTGTTCCCACAACCCGGGCCACAGGTGCTTCGGCCCGTCCGCCGGGTAGTCGTAGAAGCCGGCGCCGGCCGCCTTGCCCTTGCGGTCGAACTCCGTCACCAGCCGGTCGGCCACCGCCATCCCCGGGTGGTCGTCGAACGCGCCGGCGTTGTCCCCGGCCGCGCGGGCCGCGTCCCGGATCTTCATCGGCAGCGTCAAGGTGACCTCGTCGAGCATCGCCAGCGGCGGCGCCGGGAAGCCCAGCTGGGTCGCCGCGCGCTCGATCGTCACCGGATTGACGCCCTCGGCAACCATCGCCGCGCCTTCCATCACCAGCGTGCCGAACACCCGCGAGGTGAAGAAGCCCCGGCTGTCGTTCACCACGATCGGCGTCTTCTTGATCTGCCGGACCACGTCGTACGCCTTCGCCAGCGCGCGGTCGGAGGTCTTCTCCCCCACGATCAGCTCGACCAGCGGCATCCGGTCGACCGGTGAGAAGAAGTGCATGCCGACGAAGTCGTCCGGCCGGTCGATGCCCTCGGCAAGCGACGTGATCGGCAGCGTCGAGGTGTTCGAGCACAGCAACGCGTCCGGCTCGACCACGCCGGCGATCTCCGCGAAGACCTTCTGCTTCAGCTCCTCGCTCTCGAACACCGCCTCGATCACCAGATCGCACCCGGCCAGGTCGTTCGGATCCGCGGTCGGCGTGATCAGGCTCAGGAACGCCTCCGCCTTCTCCGGCGTACTACGGCCCTTCTGCACCTGCTTGGCCAGCAGCTTCTCGGAGTACGCCTTGCCCTTCTCGGCCGCCTCCAGCGAGACGTCCTTGAGCACCACTTCGATGCCTACCTTCGCGCAGACATAAGCGATCCCGGCGCCCATCATCCCCGCGCCGAGCACACCGACCTTCCGGGCCCGGTACTCCGGTACGCCGGCCGGCCGCGACGCGCCAGCGTTGATCGCCTGGAGCTCGAAGAAGAACGCGTTGATCATGTTCTTGGCGATCTGCCCGGTCGCCAGCGAGACGAAGTACCGGGACTCGATCCGGCAGGCCGTGGCGAAGTCGACCTGGCTGCCCTCGACGGCGGCGCTCATGATCGCCCGCGGCGCCGGGTACGGCGCGCCCTTGAGTTGCTTGCGGAGATTCGCCGGGAAGGCCGGGAGGAACGCGGCCAGCTTCGGCGAGGACGGCGTACCGCCGGGGATCTTGTAGCCGTCACGATCCCACGGCTGCTTGGCGTCACCGTCGTACGCGTCGATCCACCGGTACGCCGCGGCGAGCAAGTCCTCGGCCGGGACGACCTCGTCGACGATCCCCACTGACTTGGCGTGCGCGGGCTTCATCCGCTGACCCTGGAGCAGGACCTTCATCAAGGCGTCCTGCAGGCCGAGCATCCGGACCGTGCGGGTGACGCCCCCACCGCCGGGCAGCAGGCCGAGGGTCACCTCGGGTACGCCGAGCTCGATCCGGTTGTCGTCGGCAACAATGCGGTGGTGGCAGGCGAGCGCGATCTCCAGCCCGCCGCCGAGTGCCGCACCGTTGATCGCGGCAACCACCGGCACACCGAGCGTCTCCAGGATGCGCAGCTGGCGCTTGACCTCCTCGACCGTCTCGAAGACCTCGGCCGCGTTCTCCGGCTGGATCTGGGACAGCATCTGCAGGTTGCCACCGGCAAAGAAGGTGGACTTGGCGCTGGTGATGACCACGCCCTTGAGGTTGTCCTTCTCGGCTTCCAACCGCTCCACCGTGGCGGCCATCGCGCCAAGGTAGGTGTCGTTCATGGTGTTCGCCGAGGCGCCCGGGTCGTCCATCGTGAGCGTTACAGTGTACTTTCCAGGGCCGTCAGCGTCCTGTGTCCAGTCGATCATGCCGCAAGCCTCTCGATGATGGTCGCGACGCCCATGCCGCCGCCGACGCACAGGGTGGCCAGACCGTAGCGCAGCTCGCGCCGCTCCAGCTCGTCCAGCAGGGTTCCGATCAGCATCGCGCCGGTGGCGCCGAGCGGGTGACCGAGCGCGATCGCACCGCCGTTGACATTCACCTTCTCGTGCGGGACGCCGAGATCCTTCATGAAGTGCAGCACCGCCGCCGCGAACGCCTCGTTCATCTCGAACAGGTCGATGTCACCGACTTCCAGCCCGGCCTTGGCCAGCGCCTTGCGGGCGGCCGGCGCGGGACCGGTCAGCATGATCGTCGGGTCGGTACCGCTGACCGCCGCGGCGACCACCCGGCCACGCGGTGCCCGGCCGAGCGCCTCGCCGGCCTTCTCGTTGCCGATGGCAACCAGAGCGGCGCCGTCGACGATGCCGGAGGAGTTGCCGGCGTGGTGCACGTGGTCGATCCGCTCGACCGTCACGTACTTCTCCAGCGCCACCGCGTCGAACCCGCCGTGCTCACCGATCGCGGCGAAGGAGGCCGGCAGCCCAGCCAGGGTCTCGGCAGTGGTGCCGGGCCGGACCAGCTGGTCATGGTCCAGGATGCGCAGTCCGTTGCGGTCGTCGACCGGTACGACGGAGCGTGCGAAGTACCCGTTGGCCCAAGCCTTCGCGGCCCGCGCGTGCGACTCGGCGGCGTACGCGTCGACGTCGGTGCGGGAGAACCCGTCGAGGGTGGCGATCAGGTCGGCGCTGATGCCCTGCGGGATGAAGTTGGTCTGCATCGCGGTCTCCGGGTCCATCGCCCAGGCGCCACCGTCGGAGCCCATCGTCACCCGCGACATCGACTCGACCCCGCCGGCCAGGATGAAGTCCTCCCAGCCCGAGCGGATCCGCTGCGCGGCCTGGTTCACCGCTTCGAGGCCGGAGGCGCAGAACCGGTTGAGCTGGACGCCGCCGGTCGTCTCCGGGTAGCCCGCCGCCAGCACCGCAGTACGGGCGATATCCATGCCCTGGTCACCGATCGGGGTGACCACGCCCAGGACGACGTCGTCGATCGCCTCTTCGTCGAGTTGCGGGTGTCTGACCCGCAGCTCCTCGAGCAGGCCGGTGACCAGCTGGACCGGCTTCACCTCGTGCAGCGCGCCGGCCGCCTTGCCCTTGCCGCGCGGTGTCCGGATCGCATCGTAGAGAAAGGCTTCAGTGCTCATGGGGATCCCGTCGGTCGAGTCGTCCCGTTGATTGTGACAGTTCTGGTGTCATGATCGTCAAGGGGGGCTCGTTATGATCTCCGCCATGTCAGAAACCACGGCGGACGAGGCGACCCTCACGGTCGACGAGCTGTCCGCACGGGTCGGGATGACCGTGCGCACGCTGCGCTTCTACGCCGGCCGCGGGCTGATCCCTCCACCGGTACGCCGGGGGCGGGTCGGGTACTACGGCCCCGAGCACATCGCCCGGCTCGACCTGGTGCGTGAACTCCAGGCGCACGGGTTCACACTGTCGGCGATCGAGGGCTACCTGGACCGCATCCCCCCGGACGCGACCCCGCAGGACATCGCGCTGCACCGGACGCTGCTGACACCCTGGATGCGCGACCTGCCCGAGACGCTGGACCGCACCGCGCTGGTACGGCGTACCGGCCGGGAGTTGAGTGACGACGACATCGAGATGCTGGTCGCTCTGGGGGTGGTCGAGCCGACGCCCGACGAGGACGTATTCCAGGTTGCGACGGCGCATCTCAGCCTCGGGGTCGAGCTCCTCGATCTCGATCTCCCGGTCGAGGCCGTGCTGGCCGCCGGCCGGATCTTCGCCGAGCACGGCCGCGCACTGGCCGAGGAACTCACCGAGGTATTCCGCACCAAGGTCTGGCCGCACTACCGCGACTCAGGCGGCCCTCCGGAACACATCCAGCAACTCGTCGAACGCTTCAAACCCGTGACGATCCAGGGCCTCGTGCTGGCCTACGAACGAGCGGTCGGGGAAACCCAACGCGACACCGTCCGCCGCTCCGGCACCAAACCACCCCGCCGCTGACGCGGCGGCTGCCGCGCCCGGGGGTCGGGGCGGCGCCGAGGCCGCGCTCGGTGCCAGCGGCAGCGGTCAGGCCGGGTTGGTGAAGCGGAGATAAGTGAGGCCCCGGAGGTCCAGGTAGGTATCGGTGGGGGTGGTGACGACGCGGAGCAGGACTTCGTCGCAGCCGGTGCAGCGGGCGATCATGCCGGGGGCATCGAGGTAGACGCGGGTTTCGGCGAAGGCGCCGGTTCGGCCGCAGCTGGTGCACTGGCCGATGGCGGCGGTGACGTCGACGGCGAAGATTTCGCGGAGCATGCCTGCTGCCGCGTTGCCGTCCAGATGGGTGGGAACGTCCGCGGTCATCGCGGTCCTCCTGTCGGTCCGAAGCGTTCGGTTCTGACTCGGGCCGGGTCGTGCCCGGCCGCGACGAGCAGGTCGGCCACCGTTTCGACGAATGGTGTCGGCCCGCAGACATACGTGGTCGGCTCGTCCTCGGGCCGGAAGGCCACCGCGTTGAGCAGCTCGGCGTCCACGCGAGCCGGTGGGCGCTTCTCCCCCGCCGGCGCCTCGCGGGTGTAGGCGAAGGTGATCTCGACGTCCTCGGACGCGGCGAGCTCCTTCAGTTCGGGCACATAGATCACCGACGCCGGCCCGCGTACGGAGTACAGGAGTCTTGCCGGGGTGGTGCTGGCGGCGGCCGCGTGGGCGCGCAGCATCGCCATCAGCGGTACGACGCCCGAGCCGCCGCCGATGAGCTGGATCGGGCCCTCCTGCTCGGGTTTCCACACGAACCAGCCGCCGACCGGGCCGCGGATCTCCAGCGGGTCACCGACCTTGAGCACCTCGACCAGGTACGGCGAGACTTCGCCCTCCGGCACCTGTTCGACCGTCAGTTCGATGGTCGTCCCCGTCGCCGCCCAGGCGGAGGCGATCGAGTACGACCGGGACGCGCGATAGCCGTCCGGCGCGGTCAACCGGACGTCCAGATGCTGCCCGGCCAGATGGCCGGGCCAGTCCGGTACGTCGAGAACCACGGTCCGGGCGGTCGCCGTCTCGGCCCGTACCTCGGTGACGGTGCCGACCTGCCAGGTCAGTCGCCGGCGTAGCGCTGTTCTTTCCATGGGTCTCCGTACTCGTGATAACCGGCCGTTTCCCAGAAGCCCAGGTCCTCGGTGTCGGACAGAACCAGGCCGCGCACCCACTTGGCGCTCTTCCATAGGTACAGGTGCGGCACCAGCAACCGGGCCGGCCCGCCGTGCTCCGCGGCCAGCGGCTCACCGTCGTACTCGTAGGCGATCCACGCCTGCCCGTCGAGCAGATCCTCCAGCGGCAGGTTGGTCGTGTACCCGCCGTAGCTGTGCACCAGCACGTAGTCGGCGGCAGTCTCGACGTCAGCCAGCAGGACGTCCAGCGAGACGCCCTTCCACTCCGTACCGAGCTTCGACCACCTGGTCACGCAGTGGAGATCCTTGGTGATCTCCTCGCTAGGCAGCGAGGTCAACGCCGCCCAGTCCCACCGACTCACCTCACCGGCCTCGTTCGCAACGGTGAACTCCCAGTGCTCCGGCAACACCCGCGGAGTAGGCCCCGCCGACAGCACCGGAAACTCATGAGTCAGATACTGCCCCGGCGGCAACTCGGCCCCACCCCGCCGACGACCGGTGAACCCAGGCGACACGATCCCCATGAACGGACCTCCTTCAAACCGAAACCACTCCCGGCAGTCAATCACGAACTGCCGGGATCACGCGGTTCCTACAGGCCCATGGTGCGGCCGATGATTTCCTTCATGATTTCGGTGGTGCCGCCGTAGATCGTTTGGATTCGGGTGTCGAGGTAGGCCTTGGCGATCGGGTATTCGGTCATGAAGCCGTAGCCGCCGTAGAGCTGGAGGCATTTGTCGACGACCTTTTTCTGGAGTTCGGTGGTCCACCACTTGGCCATCGCGGCCTCGGAGACGGTGAGGGTGCCGGCGTTGAGTTCCTCGATGCAGCGGTCGACGAAGACGCGGGCGATCTGGGTCTCGGTGGCCAGTTCGGCCAGGACGAAGCGGGTGTTCTGGAAGGAACCGATCGGGCGGCCGAAGGCCTGGCGGTCCTTCACGTACTGCAGGGTCGTTTCGAGGATGCTCTCGCAGGCTGCCGTCGCGACGACGGCGATCGTCAGGCGCTCCTGTGGCAGCTTCTCCATCAGGTAGACGAAGCCCTTGCCCTCCTCGCCGAGCAGGTTGGCGGCCGGGACCCGGACGTTGTCGAAGAACAGTTCGGCGGTGTCCTGCGCCTTCAGGCCGATCTTGTCCAGGTTTCGGCCGCGCTCGAAACCCTCCGCTCCGCGCTCGACCACGATCAGCGAGATGCCCTGGTAGCCGGCGTCGGTGTCGGTCTTGGCGACGACGATGACGAGGTCGGCGAGGATGCCGTTGGAGATGAACGTCTTCTGGCCGTTCACGATGTAGTCGTCGCCGTCGCGCCGGGCCGTCGTGGTGATGCCCTGCAGGTCGCTGCCCGCGCCCGGCTCGGTCATCGCGATCGCGGTGATCAGCTCACCGGAGCAGAACTTCGGCAACCAGCGCGCCTTCTGCTCTTCCGTCGCATAGTCGAGCAGGTACGCCGAAACGATGTCGGTCTGGATCGTGAAACCCGGGCCGCTCGCGCGCGCCTTGGTCAGCTCCTCCATCACCACGGCGTTGAAGCGGAAGTCACGAGCGCCACCACCGCCGTACTCCTCGGGCATCATGAAGCCCAGCAGGCCCGCCTGGCCGGCTGCCGTCCACAGTTCGCGCGGGACGATGCCGGCTTCCTCCCAGCTCTCGTGGTGCGGCATGATCTCCTTCTCGCAGAAGGCGCGCGCGGTCTCCCGGAAGGCATCGTGATCGGCGTCGAAGAGGTGACGTTCCACGGGCGGGTCTCCTTGGGTCGATCAGTCGGCTTGGGTTGGCCGGCTAGGGCTGGTCGGCTTGTACTGCGGCGCCGGAGGCGAGCAGGTCGTCGATTGCGGTGACGCCCCACTCCGCCAGGGCCTCGCGGGTGTGCTGGCCCGGTCGTGCCGGGGGCCGGTCGAGTTGCGCAGGTGTGCGGGAGAAGCGCGGCGCGGGGGCGGGCTGGCGGATGCCGTCGCGGTCCACGAAGGTGCCTCGGGCAACGAGATGCGGGTGGTCGCCCGCCATCCGTAGTACGGGTGAGACGCAGGCGTCGGTGCCGTCGAATCGTTCGGTCCACTCGGCCTGCGTGCGTTGGGCGAACGTCTCGGTGAGGAGCTTGTGCAACGCGGGCCAGTTCGCTACGTCGTACCGGTCGGGCGCCTCGATGCCGAGCAGGTGGATCAGTTCGTCGTAGAAGCGGGGCTCCAGCGCACCGACGGCCATGTACTCGCCGTCGGCGGTTTCGTAGACGTCGTAGAACGGGGCGCCGGTGTCGAGCAGGTTCGTACCGCGCTCCTGCTTCCAGCTGCCACCGGCGAGCGCACCGAGCAGCATCGTGGTGAGGTGCGCGGAACCGTCGACGATCGCGGCGTCGACCACCTGCCCACGCCCGCTCCCCCGCGCCTCGAACAGAGCAGCCAATACGCCGACCACGAGATAAAGCGAGCCGCCTGCGAAGTCACCGAGCAGGTTCGCCGGAACCTGCGGCGGCCCACCGGCGCGACCAATCAGATGAAGGGCACCCGACAGCGCGAGGTAGTCGATGTCGTGACCAGCCGACTGAGCCAACGGACCGTCCTGCCCCCAACCCGTCATCCGGCCGTAAACCAGCTTGGGGTTGATCTCGTGACAAGCCTCAGGCCCGAGCCCGAGCCGCTCGGCAACCCCGGGCCGGAAGCCTTCAACCAGTACGTCGGCCGACGCGACCAACTCGAGAACGGCGGCCACGGCTCGCGGGTTCTTCAGGTCGAGCGCGACACTCCGCCGCCCACGATTCACCAACTCGAACTCCGGCGCCCCCATCGCGAGCCCGCCACCGGGCCGATCGATCCGCAGGACGTCCGCCCCCAGCTCCGCCAGCATCATGCACGCGAACGGCGCCGGCCCGATCCCGGCCAACTCGACAACCTTCACCCCATCCAGTGGCCCCATCCACCCATTGTGACAGTACAACTGTCACAGTCGTCAAGTCATCTTCAGCTTGAGCGCCGCCGGGAGGAGGGCGAGCGGGAGCACGACCGACAAGGTGGTGACGGCGAGGAGCAGGGCGGAGAGCACCGGCGAGCCGGATTCCAGGTGGTGGGCATGGAAGGCGAGGTGCGGGATCGAGTAGGCGAGGTAGGCCAGCAAGGCCACGAGGACGAGACGGCGCTCGAGCCAGATCGCGGCGGCGGCGAGCACGATGCCGATGCCTAGCGTGGTGCTGCCGAAGTCGCGGAAGAGATGCTCGCTGTACGGCGGCGTCCAATCAACGGTCGGCACGTCGTTGTAGAAACTCGCGGGGAACACCAGGGTCCACACCCCGACAACCAGTTGGACTCCCGTCAGACACAGCAGGCCAACCCGTAGAACCCGCGCCGGACCCGGCCGGCTGCCTCTCGCCCTCGCGGCGTCCGGCTGGGCGCGCCTCCTCCCCTGGCGGCGCTCACTTCCCCGCCTCGCTCGGGAGACGGTCGTTGAGGTAGTCGGTGAAGGTCTTCTGGCCGAAGGGTGGGGTTTCGGCGATGGCGGCGCCGCGGGCGTAGGCGCGGAACGTCTTTCCGGGAAGGCGCACCGGGAGGATCGGGCGGTGGGGCTTGGCGGCTTGTTTCCAGAGGTGAGCCAGTGCCGGGAGAGTGTGTTGTTCTGGGCCGCCGATGTCGGGGGCTCGGCCGGTGGGTGGGGCGGTTGCCAGAGCGGTCAGGCGGGTGGCCACGTCCTCGACCGCGATGGGTTGGAGCTTGACGGCCGGCGCCAGCAGGACGGGGAGGAAGCGTTGGGCGGTGAAGATCCGGTCGATGAGGTTGTGGAACTGGGTGGCGCGGAGTACGGAGTACGGGATGGAGGACTGCTCGACCAGGCGCTCGACTGCGAGTTTGTGGCGGTAGTACGGGAGCGGGATGCGGTCGATGCCGACGATCGAGACGACGATCAGGTGTTCGACGCCGGACGGACGCAGCGCGTCGATCAGGTGCTGGGTCTGGGTGATGTCGGCGCGGCCGAGGCTGGTGGCGAGGTGGAGCACGGTGTCGACGCCGTTCACCGCTCCGCGCAGGCCGGTGCCTTTGGTGAGGTCGCCGGTGGTCAGGCCGGGGCCGCTGCGGCGGCTCAGCACCCGGACGTCGTGGCCGGCCGCGCGCAGGGCAGTGACCGTCGGGCGGCCGAGGGTGCCGGTTCCGCCGGTGACGAGGATGGTTCGCATGCTGGTTTCCTTTCGGTCACCAGCCCAGACCGGACGCCCCGCCGATTCGTGACAACTGTTTCTCGACGTGGCCGAGCTTGTCCGGGTTCATCGCGAGTTCCAGGCTGCTGAGCTCGTCGCCGTCGAAGGTCAGGTACACCACGGCTCGCACCCCATCAGGGCCGACGGCAACGAGTACGTGCTCGCCGTTGGCCTGTGCGAAGTACGGAAGGATGCCGGCGCCGAAGCGTTCCAGTACGCCGACCAGGTACCGCGCAACGCGCTCGCGACCCGCGACGGGATTGCGCGCGGCGTTGACCTTGCCGCCACCGTCGGCGCGGGAGACGACATCCGCGGCGAGCAGCGATTCGAGTCCCGCGATGTCGCCGAGCTGAGCGGCGGCGAGGAAGCGCTCGACGAGCGTGCGCCAATGACCCGGGTCGGCCCGGTGCGATCGGTGGTCGGCGGCGACCCGCTTGCGCGCTCGTGAATGGAGTTGGCGGGCGTTGTTCTCCGTCGTACCGATCAGGTCGGCGACCTCGCGGTGGGAGTAGGCGAAGGCCTCCCGCAGCACGTACGCCGCACGCTCGGCGGGCGTGAGCTTCTCGAGCACGGTGAGCAGCGCGAAGGAGACCGACTCGCGCTGCGCGACCTCGTCGAGCGGACCGAGATCGTCGAGCTTGCCGCCGGTCAGCACGGGTTCGGGCAACCACGGGCCGACGTACGTCTCACGCCGTGCGCGAGCCGAGGTGAGCTGGTTGAGGCAGAGGTTGGTGACAGTCTTCGCGAGGAAGGCGGCCGGCTCGCTGACCGTCCGATGGTCGACCGACTGCCACCGCAACCAGGCGTCCTGCAACACCTCCTCGGCCTCGCTCACCGACCCGAGCATCCGGTAGGCGATCCCGAACATCCGCCCCCGGCACCGCTCAAACACCTCCAGCTGCTCACTCACCCGTCCATCTTCACAGGCGAAGCGTCCGGACGTCGCGGGAGAGGAGGGCCGCCATGGTGATGATCACGAGAAGGAGTCCGCAGCCCAGCATCGCGGGCCGGGTGCCGAAGGCGACGACGGCCGGTCCGGCGAGCATCAGGCCGATCGGTGACATCAGCAGAGAGCCGAGCGCGTCGTACGAACTGACCCGCGAGAGGGTGTGGGCCGGGATCTTGACCTGGACCGTCACCGACCAGAGCACCGCGATGAGGCTCATCCCCACGCCAGTGAAGAACATCGCCACCATGACCGTGGGCAGCGGCGCGTCCACGCCGAGCAGGATGAACGGGGTCGGCATGGTGACAGCGAGAGCGACGACGCCGGCGAGGATCGTGCGGTGCGGCTTCCAGCGCATGGCCAGGACGGCACCCAGCAGGGTCCCCGCGGACTCGGACGCCAACAGCCACGACCAGGCCTTCGCGCCACCCAGCTCGGCCGTTGCCAGGGCAGGACCGATGACGCCGATTGCGGCGGCATAGCAGGCGAAGTGCAGTGAGGACTGCAGGACGACCACCCAGACCCACTCATGGCTGCGGAACTCGGACCAGCCGTCGCGCAGGTCGGCGATGAAACTCGTCCTGCTCTCCGGGAGCGGAAGCGCGTTGCGCGGGCGGACGAAAGCGAAGGGGATCGCGGCGGCGACGAGGGCCACCCCGCAGACGACGAGGGTCCATCCGCCGCCGAGCAGCGCGACGAGAAAGCCGGCCGCGACCACGCCGAGGATGCGGGCGGCGTTGCGGACCACGCCGATCAGGCTGTTTGCCGCATGCAACTGTTCGACGGCGACCAGCTCGGGCACGATGGCCGCCAGTGCGGGGTTCATGATCGCGAGGCCGATTCCGGACACAGCGGCGGCCACTCCGAGCAGCCACCACGGCGTGCGGGCGTCGATGAGCATGATGCCGAGGGCTGAGAACGACACCGCGGAGAGCAGCAGCCCGGCCACCACAACCTTGCTGCGCCGGACCCGGTCCGCGATCACGCCGCCGACCAGTACGAAGGCGAGCAACGGGATCGACTCGCAAGCCATCACGATCGACAGACGAGTAGGCGTACCGCCCGGCGAGGCGAGCACACCGAACGCGAGGGCGACCGGCGCCGCGACCGAAGCCGTGATGGCGAGGAATCTCCCAGCCAGCAGCAGGAGAAAGGGAACGTCGCGCAGCAACGCGGCTTCGGCCGTCCGGGTCGCCGTGGCGTCGGAAGTCATCCCACCCAAACCGTCTTCTGCACCACCAATACCTACAGGGCCGTCACGTCCGGGCGCACCTCGTTTTCTTTACTTGAACGTCTCGGCTGCTTGCTGGATCGTGCGGTAGTACTGCGTCCAGCCTGCCTCGTCGAGGACGTCGGCGTCGGGGCCGCCGGTGCCGTCGATGAGTTCGCGGACGATGTCGGCGTGGCCCGCGTGGTGAGCTGTTTCGTCGACCATGCGGATCAGGAGGACGCCGAGAGTCGTCGCGCGGCGGTCCTCCGGCCAGTGGGCGACCGAGCCCGGTGCGTCGAGGTCGAGGGAATTGATCGTCTCGTCGGCGAACAAGCAGGCGCGCTGGTACAGGCCGATCAGGTAGTCGCTCGTCTCCGTCGGCAGGGCCCACATGTCGGCGCCCTCCCAGATGGTGCCGTCCTCGACCCAGGCGAGCGTCTCCGGTGGGACCCGCCCGAAGCACTCCCCGAGGTACCCGTACTCAAGCCCGGCCAGGTGCTTCACCAGGCCCAGCAGGTTCGTCCCCGAGGGCACGAGTGGCCGGCGGCGGTCGTGCTCGCTCAGCCCGTCGAGCTTCGACAGCATGACCGCACGGCTGCCGCGGAGTTTCTGGTGTAGCTCTGCTTTGACGTCCACAGAACAGACGCTAGATCAGCCCGCCGACAATTTCGGCGCACCGGGCGGGACGAACGGAAGATCGCTCGGCGCGCCGCCTTCGATCAGAGCGAGCAGGGCCGCGGTGTCGAGGTGCTCGTCGATGGCGTCGGCCAGCAGGTCCAGCCGCGCCTCACGCTGGGCAGCGAACGACACCGAGCCGTCCGGTGCAGGCTTGCCGGTCAACGCCGCGACCTCCCTCAGAAAGGCATGCCGCCCGGCGTCGTCGTCGAAAAGCCCGTGCCAGATGGTCCCCCAGACCACCCCGTCCCGGCAGCCACCCGGGAACTCCGCCGCCGACCCGGTCACCGTCACGACGCCATGATGAATCTCGTACGCCGTCGGCGCCGGCCGCGCGAGCACCTTCTCGGCGAAAAAGGTGGTTGCCACTGGCAACAACCCCAGCCCGCGAGACGAACCGCCGCCCTCAACGCCCGCAGGATCCGAGATCGCCCCGCCCAGCAACTGATAACCGCCACAGATCCCCAGCACCGGCCGCCCCGCCGCGACGCGAGCAGTGACCGCGTCAGCCAGACCCGTCGAGCGAAGCCAAGAGAGGTCAGCGGCGGTCGCGCGCGACCCCGGCAGCACCACGAGGTCGGCATCGCGGACCTCCGCGGGGCTCGCGGTGAAGAACACGCTCGTGGTCGGCTCGACGGCGAGCGCGTCGAGATCGGTGAAGTTGCTGATCCGCGGGAACCGCACCACCGCGATCGTGAGCACCTCCGACTCCCCCGCCGTCCGCCGAGCGGGTACGTCGAGTGCATCCTCCGAGTCCAGCCACAGATCGGGCAGCCACGGCAGTACGCCGTACGTCGGCCGCCCGGTCACCGAGCCGAGCATGTCGATCCCGGGCTGCAGCAACGACACGTCGCCGCGGAACTTGTTGACCACGAAGCCGCTGATCAACCGCTGGTCGGCCGCGTCGAGCAAGGCGACGGTGCCGAACATCGATGCGAAGACCCCACCCCGGTCGATGTCACCGACCACCACCACCGGCGCGCCAGTGTGCTGGGCGAGCCCCATGTTCACGTAGTCCGACTGCCGCAGGTTGATCTCGGTGGGACTCCCGGCGCCCTCACTGATCACCACGTCGTATCGCGAGGCGAGATCGTCGTACGCCGCGAAGGCCGCCTTCGCCAGCTCGGCCCGTTCGGTGAGGAAGCCGCGGGCGGTCAGCTCACCCCACGGCTCCCCCATCAGGACGACGTGACTCTTGCGATCGCTGCCCGGCTTCAGCAGCACCGGGTTCATCGCGGCCTCGGGCTCGGCACCGGCCGCGACCGCCTGGATCCACTGGGCGCGACCGATCTCCGAGCCGTCAGCACACACCATCGAGTTGTTCGACATGTTCTGGGCCTTGTACGGCGCGACGCGGACGCCCTGGCGCGCCAGCCAGCGGCAGAGCCCGGTCACGACAGTCGTCTTGCCCGCGTCGGACGTAGTACCGGCCACCAGGAGAGAACCCACACGGGGATCCTAAGCGGCCGGTACTGCGGCTAATGTTCGGGACAGTCCTCTTCCGGACGGCTCTGCTCGGACGACGGCACCTTCGGGGTGACCGGCCGGTCCTGCGAGTCCGTGCTCGGCAGTCTCGGTGTCGCGCCCTGGAAGCGGGTCGCGGAGGTCCGTTCGGGGGCCGAGAGCGGCTTGGCCACGTTCTCCAGCGACTGGCCCTCGGCGTCGACACCGAAGAACCACGCGATCAGGCCGCCGATCAGCATCACCGCGGCGCCGATGATGTAGCCCCAAAGCGTGATCGCTGCTCATCCGTGCTCCCTCCCAGCCGGGCCCGATACTGTCCGTACGAGCCCGTACCCCAGGCGTCACCGAGCCGAAACGTGCGGTGTGGCAAGCCGGGTTCGGGTGGCTGGATACAGTGGCTGGCATGGAGAACGAGATCGCGATCACCGACGCCAAGGACGCCAGCCGGTACGAGGCGCGTGATTCCGAGGGCAACTTGATGGGGTTCGTCGACTACCAGTTGAGCGGCGACGTGATCGCCTTCCGGCACGCGGAGACGCTGCCGGAGTACCGGGGTCGTGGCGTGGCCGGCCGGATCGCCACCAAGTCGCTCGACGACGCGCGGGACGCCGGGCTGCGGGTCAACCCGTCGTGCCCCTACTACCAGGACTTCTTGAAGGAGCACACCGAGTACGCCGACCTCGTGGTGGCGCCGCAGTGACCGCGCCGGAGCTGGGCAGTCTCACCTGGCGACCGGCCGCTGAGGTGCCCGAGTTGCTGGCCGAGCCGGTCCGCGCGGCCCTGGGGGGCCTGCCTGCCTGGGCGGCCGCGATCGATCCCACACTGGCCGACACGGCCGCATTCTGCGCGGAGTACGACGTACCGATGGCTGCTTCGGCGAACTGTGTGATCGTGCACGGCAAGCGGGCCGGCGAGTCGACGTACGCCGCGGTGATGGTGCTCGCCACCCATCGGGCCGATGTGAACGGGGTGGTCCGCAAGCATCTCGGCGTACGGAAGATCTCGTTCGCCGCGCAGGATGACGCGGTCGGCGCGACCGGGATGGAGTACGGCGGCATCACGCCGATCGGCCTGCCCGGGGACTGGCCGGTGCTGGTCGACGACGCGGTGGCCCAGGCCGGGCTGGTCGTGATCGGCAGCGGCGTCCGCGCCTCCAAGCTGCTCGTCGACGGCGCGGACCTCGCGAAGCTCGCGAGCGCCACGGTGCTGGAACTCGGGACGCCCGGCTGATCTGGCGCTAACATGCTGGGGTGACGGTGGCGGGTGGAGAGGGTGGGCCGACCGCGCTGCGCATCATGCTCGGCGGGCACCTGCGCCGGATGCGTGAGGCCGCGGGGATCAGCCGCGCCGACGCCGGCTGGCAGATCCGGGCCTCGGAGTCGAAGGTCAGCCGGATGGAGCTCGGCCGGGTCGGCTTCAAGGAACGCGATGTCAGCGACCTGCTCGACCTGTACGAGATGAAGGACGCCCAGGAACGCGAGCGGCTGATGGAGCTGGCCCGGGCGGCGAACAACCCTGGCTGGTGGTCGCGGTACGGCGACGTGATGCCGAGCTGGTTCGCCAACTACGTCGGGCTCGAGGTGGCGGCCAAGCTGATCCGGACCTACGAGGTGCTGTTCGTTCCGGGGCTGCTGCAGACCGAGGACTACGCGCGGGCGGTCGTCCAGCTCGGCAAGGCGTATCTGCCGGCCGAGGAGATCAACCAGCGGGTGGCGTTGCGGGTGACTCGCCAGCAGATCCTGACCCGGCCCGATCCGGCCCGGTTGTGGGTGGTGATCGACGAGGCCGTGCTGCACCGGCCGGTCGGCGGCCGCGCGACCATGCGCGAGCAGATCGAGTACCTGATCAAGGTCTCGCAGCAGCCGAACATCACCTTGCAGATCATGCCGTTCAGCAGTGTCGGCTATCCCGGCGCGGGTGGCGCGTTCAGCATTCTGCGTTTCCCCGAAGGCGATCTGCCGGACGTGGTCTACATCGAGCACGCGGCCAGCGCGCTCTACCTGGACAAGCTCGAGGATCTCGACGAGTACGCCGCGATCATGGAGGCACTCACGATCGCGGCCGCCCCGGTCAACGCGACCCAGGCCCTGCTCGTCGAAGCCCTCGAGCGGATGAGCTGACCGCTCTCCACCATTTCGGCGGTCCACCGCCGAAATGGTGGGTTGCCACCCCTGAGTACGGGGTGATAACCCACAAGGTGGGGGGTTGACCGCCGAAATGGGTTCAGGCGACGGTGATGTCGACCTTGATGTTGCCGCGGGTCGCGTTGGAATACGGGCAGACCTCGTGCGCCTTGGCGACGAGTTGCTCGGCGGCCTCCCGCTCCAGCGCCGGCAGGGTCACGACCAGCTCGGCCTCGAGGCCGTAGCCGGCGCCGCCGTTGATCGGGCCGATGCCGACGGCCGCGGTGACGGTCGAACCGGTGACGTCCTGCTTGGTGACCCGGGCCACCGTCTTCAGCGCACTGTGGAAGCAGGCCGCGTAGCCGGCCGCGAACAGCTGCTCGGGGTTGGTGCCCTGGCCGTTGCCGCCCAGTTCCTTCGGCGGCGCGACGGTGACGTCGAGCTTGCCGTCGTCGGAGGCGGTGCGGCCGTCGCGGCCACCCTCGGCGGTGGCGCGGGCGGTGTAGAGAACCTTCTCAACTGCGATCGTCATGAACCAGACTTCCTTGTAGTGGGCGTGTTTCAGCGAGTGGGGTCGAGGATGAGCTTGCCGACGGTACGGCGGGCTCGCATGTCCTCGTGAGCGGTGGCGATCTCGGACAGGCCGTACTCGCCGCCGAGGATCGAGCGCAGCTTGCCGTCCTGGACCAGGCCGAACAGCTCGGACAACGGGTCGGCCAGCATGCCGGGAACCTTGAAGCAGTCGGCCAGCCAGAAGCCGGCGATCGTCTTCGAACCCTTCATCAGGCGGCCGGGCGCGATCGGCTCGGCCTGCTGACGCGACGCGGCACCGAAGGTGACCAGCCGGCCGAAGGGGCCCATGGCATCGAACGACTCGTCGAGGGTCTTGCCGCCGACCATCTCGAGCACGATGTCGATCGGCTTGCCGTTGTTGGCTTCGATGATCCGGTCCTTCAGGCCCTCGGGCTCGCCGTCGATCGCGGCGTCCGCTCCGAGCTCCAGGATCTGCTTGCGCTTCTCCTCGGTGGAGGCGGTCGCGATGACGCGACCCGCGCCCCAGAGCTTCGCCAGCTGGATCGCGAGCGAGCCGACACCACCAGCACCGGCGTGGATCAGGACGGACTCGCCCGGCTGCAGATGGGAAGAAGTCTTGAGGAGATGCCAAGCACTCGTGCCCTGGACGACGAGAGCCAAGGCGTCGGCGTCACTGACACCTTCCGGTACGTCGAACGCGGCCTGCGCGTAGCCGGTCACCTTCTCGGCATAGCCGCCGGTGCCGACCAGCGCGACGACCCGGCGCCCGTCCTCGGTGTGGCCGACGACCTCGCCGCCCGGGATCAGCGGCAGCGTCGCCTTCGAGAGGTAGCTGTTCTCCACCTGATGGGTGTCGGCGTAGTTCACCCCGGCCCGGTCGACGGTGATCAGGACCTGACCTTCGCCGGCCACCGGCTCCTCGATGTCGACGACCTGGAGAACCTCCGGTCCACCGAACTCGCTGATCTGTACGGCTCGCACTTTGTCGCGCTCCTTCGCTTTGCGTCTGTTGGAATCGCTGCTGCCTTACGCTGTACTATACACTGTACGTTATGGAGGTGAACGAGATGCCGGACACACGTCCCCGAACCCCGCGGAACACGCTCAGTCCCGAACTGATCGTCCGGACCGCGCTCGACCTGATGGAGGCCAAGGGCGCCGACGCCTTCAGCCTGCGCGGCCTCGCCGCCGAGCTCGGAGTCGGCCCGATGGCGCTCTACACCTACTTCCGCAACAAGGACGACCTGTACGACGCGGTGCGCGATCACCTGATGGCGCTGGTCCCCGGCGTACCGGAGGACGCGGCCTGGCCGGACCAGGTGCGAGCGGTCTGCCGCGGGCTGCGCGCGTTGATGCTGCAGCATCCTTGCCTTGCGCAACTACTCGCCGGCCGCCCGTTGAGCGGCCACGAGACGGCCCGGGTGGCCGAAGGCCTGCTCGGCGTACTGCGAGCTGCCGGGTTCGACGCCGAGACCGCGGCCCGGACCCACACGACGTTGTTCACCTATGTGCTGGGGGCAACGTCCTGGGAGATCCAGATGGCGGCCGAACGGCGCGACCCCGAAGCATGGCGCCGGCTGCGGACGACGATGGAGTCGCTGTCGTCCCGAACGTATCCGACGGTCGTCGAGCTCGCACCGGAGCTGGCCCGAACCACGGGTGGCGACGAGCAGTTCGACTACGGCCTCGACCTGTTGCTGGCTGGTCTCGAGGTCAGAAAACCATCGTGACGATGGCGACGATCCCGATGATCACGATCAGCGCGCGCAGGCCGGTCGGCGGGAGTTTGCGGCCGTAGCGGGCGCCGATGAACCCGCCGATCGTCGAGCCGACCGCGATCAGGGCGGCCGCCAGCCAGTCGACGTCCGCGACGATGATGAACAGGATCGCGGCCACCGCGTTGACGACGGTGGCGAGCACGTTCTTCAGGCCGTTCATGCGCTGCAGGTTCGAGTCCATGCCGATGCCGAGAATCGCCATCAGCAAGACGCCCTGAGCCGCGCCGAAGTAGCCGCCGTACACGCCGGTCAGGAAGACGGCCGGGATGACCCACCAGGCGCCGCGGTGGGTGTGCGTCGGCAGGATGATCCGCTTGGACAGCCACGGTTGCAGGGCGACAAGGACACAGCCGAGCAGGATCAGCCCGGGGACGACGGCGTTGAAGGCCGAGCCGGGCAGCTTGAGCAACAGGACGGCACCGACGATGCCGCCGATCAGCGACGCGGGGATGAGACGCAGCATCCGGCCGCGCTGGCCTTGGAGTTCGCGCCGGTAGCCGATCGCGCCGGCCGCAGTACCGGGTGACAGGCCGACGCTGTTGCTGACGTTCGCCAGGACCGGAGGGATGCCGACGGCAAGCAACGCGGGGAAGGTCAGCAACGTGCCGGAACCCACCACCGCGTTGATTGTGCCCGCGCCCACGCCCGCCACCAGGACGAACAGCGCCTCGAACCATGTCATCGCTGCCAGACTCTACGCACCTGACGCGTCATGCTGCTCATCAGTCCGGCTCGTGAGCAGGCGTTCGGTAGGGATTCCTGTTGGGGTGCGGTGAACGTCACACGGCCCGGCTCCCACCGGTTGGGTGGGGCCGGGCCGCGCGTCAGTACGTCGTACCGGAGGTCAGCGCTCCTGCGGAGGACCGTCCTGGACCGGCGGGGTCGGCTCGGGAGCCGACGTGACGGCCGGCGTCGCCTGGGCCTGCTGGCTGCGCGAACTGACTGCAGCGTTCTGCGCGGCCGCAATCGCTTCCTGTACTGCGTTGTCGGCCTCGGCGACCGCGGCGTCCGGGGTCGCCGCCGTGCCCATCCCGCTGTCGACCTGAACCGCGGCGGAGTCGCCCAGCTCGGGCTCCGGGAACGGACCCTCGGCCTTCTGGGTGATGCCGGCGATCTGGCCGACGGCACTGCCGAGGCCTTCCATCGCCTTGCCGATCTCGCTCGGGATGATCCACAGCTTGTTGGAGTCGCCCTGTGCGATCGACGGGAGCATCTGCAGGTACTGGTAGGCGAGCAGACCCTGGTCGGGCTTGCCGGCGTGGATCGCGTTGAAGACGGTGGTGATGGCCTGCGCCTCACCCTGCGCCTTCAGGATCCGCGCCTCCCGCTCGGCCTGCGCGCGCAGGATGCGGGACTCCCGGTCACCCTGGGCGGTGAGGATCGCGGACTGCTTCTGGCCCTCGGCCGACAGGACGGCCGACTGGCGCATACCTTCGGCAGTGAGGATCGCGGCGCGCTTGTCGCGGTCCGCGCGCATCTGCTTCTCCATCGAGTCCTGGATCGACGGCGGCGGGTCGATCGAGCGCAGCTCCACCCGGTTCACCCGGATGCCCCACTTGCCGGTCGCCTCGTCCAGCACGTACCGCAGCTTCTCGTTGATCTCCTCGCGGCTGGTCAGCGTCTGCTCCAGGTCCATGCCACCGATGATGTTGCGCAGCGTGGTCATGGTGAGCTGCTCGATCGCCTGGATGTAGTTGGAGATCTCGTAGGTGGCCCGGACCGGGTCGTTCACCTGGAAGTAGATGACGGAGTCGATCGACACCATCAGGTTGTCCTCGGTGATGACGCCCTGCGGCGGGAACGCGACCACCTGCTCGCGCATGTCGATCGTGTAGCGCACCTTGTCGACGAACGGCGTCAGCAGGTTCAGGCCCGGCTGCAGCCCGACCTTGAACTTCCCGAACCGCTCCACGATGCCGACAGTCTGCTGCTGCACGACCCGGACTGACTTGATCAGTGTGACGACCACCAGTAAGGCGACCAATGCCAGCACTATGAGGAACGCGGTCACGTGACCCTCCCACTCGAAGAACCCTCAGGACGGACAGTCTTTCCTATCGACGGGCCACTCCAGGCAACGGTTCCCTCACAATCCGAGAACCCACCCACCAACCCCCGCGCTGTCCGCACCCCCGACCCTACTTCCACCGCCGTCCCCATCCCCTCCCGCCACACCCCACCCGCCCACCCGAACCGGCCCCTGTTCGTCCCCGGGCTCGTGACGCTACGCGTCACCTCGCAGTACCGGATGCGCGGCGGCCTCAGCTGCTGCCGTGTGGTCGCGCCCCACCGTGGCGCCGGAGCTCGCACGCTCGCCGGCCGCCGGCTCACCTGCGGGCCCAACCTCGCCGTGCCCCCGTACTGCGAGGTAGATCGGGTTTGACCTCCAGTGCAGTTGAAGTCCGAGGATGCTCCCCATGGTGACTGTGAACCCGGAACTGCTGGCTCGGCTGGAGCGGGAGCGAAACGTGTGGATGTGCACCCTCCGACCGGACGGCTCACCGCACGTGACGCCCGTGTGGTTCGTGTACTCGGAGGCAACATGGTGGGTCGTCAGCGCGGAGCGAAACCGCAAAATCCGCAACCTGGCGCAAGACCCACGAGTCTCGCTAGCCCTAGAAGACGGCCGCACCCCCGCGGTAGCCGAAGGCCGAGCCCGCCTCCACCGCACCAACTTCCCCACCAAGATCAAAACCGCCTTCGCCGACAAGTACCAAGGCTGGGACATCACCACACCGGAGCCCGGCGCCGGCGCACGCGTCCTGATAGAGATCCCAGCAACCCGCTGGCTCCTCGAAGGCCGCGCCCAGTGAGCACCCACGTGCAGTCGGTCCGAGCTCCCCACGCAGGCCTTTCGGGCCCCTGTCACGGCCCCGGCGTCGTTGTCCACTGTTGCAGCGAGATAGGTGGACGCCGCGTGCCTTCGATGCCTCTCCCGTACTGCGAGCTGACGCGCAGCATCACGAGGTATGCGGGTGCCCCGCGCAGCCTTCCTCCCCCGGGTACTACGAGGTGACGCGAAGCGTCATGAGCCCGCGGACGGGCGGCACCGTCCCGCCTCCTGTACTGGCGAGGTGATGCGCAGCGTGCCCGATGGTCCTACCGAGCTGGCGGAAGGGCGCCGCCATCGCTCCCAGGCCCCGGATCCGTCTAAACCCTCGCGTGCGGGCTGAACTGTCTCACGGCGGATCCGGCCGCCGAGAGCTCGGCCCGGACTGCGGATGCTGGGCAGTGCGAGGGCCAGCCTGCGAGTCGACCGGCGACGCGAGGACGCGAGGACGCGGATCAGTGTGAGGCGCGGGATGTGCGGAGGCATGGGTTTGTGCCCATCGGCACGTGGCCGATGGGCGTCTCAGGCGGCGGCTTGAGTGCCGCCGCCCGATAGGCGCGGTGGTGCTACGGGCCGGCGGAGGGGGTGCCGCTGTCGCCCCAGGGGTCGAGCAGTGCGGTGGCTTCTGGGGTGAGCCAGGACAGGTCTCCAGTACCGGGCTGTACGCCGGTACCGGCGTACAGCTTGGGGTGTGGGGCGGGTTGCGCGCCGGGCGGGGCGGTGAGGTTGGTGGTGGGGATGCGGTTGGGCTGTTCGTGGTGGGGGTTGACGCTGACCTGCCCGGGCGAGGGCGAGGTGTACCTGGACAGGTCGGTGAGGTTGGCGAGATCCGCTGCGCTGGTGATGCCGGGGCTGGTCCAGGTCGGGCGGGCGACGTGGACGACGCCGCCGGTGATGGTGATGGCCCATTGCCCGGAGTGCACGGCGCGGTGGTGACCGGCGCACAGCAGCACCAGATTCGTGATCGAGGTCGGGCCACCGTCGATCCAGTGGATCAGGTGGTGGGCATGGCACTGCCACGGCGGCGCCTTGCAGACCACACAGCCCTTGTCCCGCCTCATCAAGGCCCGCCGGATCGGCCGCGTCACGAAACGCTGCTCGGTGCCGACATCCAGCGGTTGGGAATCCGAGCCGAGGACGATCGGCAGGATGGCAGCATCACAGGCCAGCCGCCGGATCGCGGAGGCGGACAGGTTGTCGCCGTACACCAACTCCCCCACCGCGTGGGCGGTGGCGGTGCGCAGGTCGTCAAAGTCGATGGTGATGATGATGTGCGGAACACCCGGCCCACCCGACGTACCAGGGTCGCTGTCGCTGCGGGGCGTGTTGGCGGCGGCGAGATCCAGAATCAAGCTCAACGCGTCGGCCTGGCGCTTGTCGTGCGGACGCGGGTCCAGCTCACCGTCAACGGTGCGGTGAGGCTTCGACAACCGGTTGATCTGGGTGCGGAACTGTTCAGCGTTCTCGCCGGCCAGGTAGCCGCTGAACTTCACGCCGCCGTCGGCCCGGTGCAGGGTAAGGGATTCGCGGGCGTGGGCGTCGTGTTCGGCGGGTTCGGGGCCGTCGGTGTCCAGCCGGGCCAGCACCTCGCGGCCGAAACCCAGCAGCCCGTCCGGGGTGAGCAGCTGAGCGGCTTCGATCATCTGCTCCTCGGCCACCCGCAGCAACTCGACCGGGACCGACGCCGGGGCCTTCTTCAAGGTGGTGACGATGGCTTCGGCCTGGCCCGGGTTCAACACCAGGGCCGGTGCCGGGGCGTCGGCGGTGGTGGGTGTCGGGTCGGCGGGTGCTGCCGGGTCCGGCAGCGCGGCGGTGACGGCGGTGTAGCTGCGGAGCGCCTCGGCGGTCGTGAGATCGCGCTTGATCTCGCGGCGGTTGCGGTGGTGACGCAGCGACAAGAACTCGACGGTGTCACGGGCGCCATGCTCGGCCGCGAGGCCGCGCTGGTCGAAGTCCGCGACCAACTGCAGGCGATACGCGGTCAGAGCGGAGAGGGCAGCCTCGACCGCGTCGAGAGTGGACAGCAAAGCGCTGTCACCGAGCCTCGACGGCGGGAGTAGCTGCGTGGTCTCCATGCAGCAAACTCTAGACACCGCCACCGACAATTTCCGTGCCCAGACCGCCTTGTTTATAAGGAGAATCGCGATTGGCAGGAAGTGGTCAAGTTGTACACAGGGAGGCCGATCCTGTGGACAGCGACGTGATGTTGCGTAGGGCAACCACTGGCCTGCCCGGCGGCACACACGTCCCAGTTTCTCCAGTTGCAAGACCAACGACGGCAGGCTGGTTCGTCGCGCCGCTTCCTGCTCGTCGCCTACCTCACGAGGTGATGAGAGGCGTCATAAGCGCTCGGCGGACGTTCGCGGCAGGTACGTGAGGGTTCGACGTACTCCGTCCCGTGTCCTGCACTGGCGAGGTGATCTGTAGCGTCACGAGGCGGAAGGCGACGGCGTACAGCCCGTACTCCGACCCTGCCTAGCGAGATCACGTGCCTCCCCCGGCGGACGCGATGCGGGGAGGCACGCAGGGGTTCGCCGTACTCCGTCATGCGTCTTGCGAGGTGACGCGCAGCGTCACGAGCCGGCTGGCTCGTGCAGCTCTTCGACAGATCGGTTTGATGCGAGTTGATGTGCAGCATCACGAGACACGCTGAGGCCCGCCGGGAAGGCCGTCTCGTACTGCGAGGTGACGCGCCGCGCCAAGCGCCTGGTGGCACACCACCTTGCCAGCCGGTCGCCGGGCTCCCCCTCCGCGGACTGCGAGGTGACGCGCAGCGTCACGAGCACGCCGGTCCCGGGCGCCGCGTGCTGCCTCTCCGGTGTTGCGAGGTGACGCGAAGCGTCACGAGCCCCGGTGGCGGATGCCTCACCCGGCCGGGGTGTCGGGCTGGCCGCGCCCTTCTCTACTGCGGGGTGACGCGAAGCGTCACGAGCCCCCGGCGGCAGACGCCTCACCCCGCCGGGTGACGGGCTGCCCGCGCTCCTCTTTGTACTGCGAGGTGACGCGTGGCGTCACGAGCCCGGCGGTGGAGTGGCTCGGCGCCCCTCGGCTTGGGTGGCTACTTCGGTGGGTCGGGGTCTTGAGTTTTGTCGGGGGTGCCTAGTTCGGGGTGGTGCTGGTTGAGGGGTTCGCCGATGGGGTAGACGACGGCGGTGGCGCCGTCGATGGACATCACCTCGACGCGGGTGCCGGGGGCGAAGGTGGACATCTCGTCGTACGGGCGGGCGGTCCAGAGTTCGCCGTTGAGTTTGATGGAGCCGCCGCCGTCGGGGTGGATCTCCTTGACGACGACGCCGCTGCGGCCGATCACGTGGGCCGAGCCGGTCATCAGCTGGGGGCCGTGGTGGAACTTGCGGTTCAGCAGCGGGCGGATCGCGGCCAGCATCGCGCCCGCGGTCAGCAACCCGACGACGATCTGCAGCCACAGCAGGCCGGGGAAGATCACCGCCACGCCGCCGGCGGTGACCGCGCCCGCGGCCAGCATCAGCAAGGTGAAGTCCAGCGAAGCGAGCTCCGCCAGGCCGAGTGCGGCGGCGAGCGTTAGCCATGCCGCCCAGACGTTCTCTCGCAGCCAATCCATCATTTGCCAACTCTATCCGCGATCGGGACCTCAAGCAGGCCCTCCGGCCGATTGGACGCGCGGCGGGCTCGTGGGGATTCGTTCAGAGGGCGCGGGCGAAGTACCGGCCGTCTTGGTGGTCGAGGCTGAGGGCGAGGTCGAAGGTCTCGCTCAGGGTCTCGGCGGTCAGTGCCTGTTCGATCGGGCCGGCGGCGACGACCCGGCCCTGCTTCAGCAGCAGGGCGTGGGTGAAGCCCGGTGGGATCTCCTCGACGTGGTGGGTGACGAGCACCATCGCGGGGGCGCCCTCGGCGGTCGCGATCGAGCTGAGTGACCGGACCAGGTGCTCGCGACCGGTGAGGTCAAGACCGGCCGCCGGCTCATCCAAAAGCATCAGTTCCGGGTCGGTCATCAGTGCGCGAGCGATCTGGACCCGCTTGCGCTCGCCTTCCGACAGCGTCCCGAAGGTGCGCTCGCTGAGGTGGCCGATGCCGAGTTCGGTCAGCAGCTCCTTGGCCCGCTGGTGGTCCAGCTCGTCGTACTCCTCACGCCACCGGCCCAGTACGGCGTACGAAGCGGAGACGACCACGTCGGCAACCCGCTCCCCCTTCGGCAGCCGGTCGGCGAGGGCCGCGCTGGTCAGGCCGATCCGCGGCCGCAGCTCGAAGACGTCGATCGCGCCGAGCACCTCGCCGAGCAGTCCGACGACGCCGGTGGTCGGGTGCATCTGGGCCGCGAGGATCTGCAGCATGGTCGTCTTGCCGGCCCCGTTCGGGCCGATCACGACCCAGCGGTCGGTCTCCTCGATGGACCAGTCGACGCCGTCCAGCAGACGCGCGTCACCGCGCACGATCGAGACACCAGCCATCTCCGCCACCGCAGTCATACGGCAAAACCTACGGGGTGCCCCCGAGCACCCGACGCCGACCCCGCCGAGTCGTCCGAAGAACCAGAAGCTACGGATGGGACAATGGCGGGTGTGCTGACCACTGCCGCCTCGGTGCGCTTCACCGTGTGGACCAACGCCATGCTGAACGGCGCCTGCGACCCCGACACGGCCGCGCACAAGATCCTCGGAGAGGACGTCGGGCATCACGTGTCCGGGCTGGCCGCGCATCCGGCGCCGGCGACGTTGCCGGTGGCACTCAACTTGTTGCGGGCGGCCGGTGCGACCCAGGCGCATCTCGCGTTGCCGATTCCGGGCCACCCGATTGGGCTAGCGGGGCCGCCGACGTTCAACGAGGCCGCGCTCGAGATGGGTGAGGCGGTTGTCCTGACCGGGGCGGACATCGGGCTCGTACCGGCGTACGTCGGACCGGCGGTGCAGTGGACCGTCTGGCCGGCGACCAGTCCGTTGCCGGCCGACTTCGGTGAGGCCGATCGCGGCCTTCGTACTGCGCTGATCGAGGCGGCCGAGTCGCTGGCCGCGTTGGATGTGGCCAAGTGGAAGCCGGAGGTCGCGGACGCGCTGATGGACATCCGCAGGATCGGATCGGGCAAGGGCGACGACCTTGCCCCCGGCTACGAAGCGCGGGCCGTGAAGACCGCCGCGACCGCACGTCGCTGCCTGGCCATTGCCGAGGCAGCGCTGGAGGACGACGGGTCAGCTGTCACCGGAGCCGAAGCAGACGCCCGCCGGCGGACCTTGCTCGACCTCGGCGCCGCCGCCCGCCGCGCCCTCGTTGCGGCCTGCGGCCCACCCCCCACGTCCCGCTGACCGGCCGACCCCTGACCCGCTGGCCGCACAGTCCAGCGAGCTCCCATCCAGGCGGCGGACGGATTGGCATGTGGACCGGTCACCTGGCGTTCACCGGATTTAGGTAGCGTCTTCCTTGTCATGACACAGGCTGCGCACGAATCGCCCCCCATCGATCGCCCGACCCTGCTGGTCACGTTGACCGGTACGGACCGCCCGGGCCTGACGTCCGCCGTCCTCTCGACGCTCGCGCTCCGCGGTCTGGACGTGATCGACGCGGAGCAGGTCGTACTGCGAGGCCGGCTGGTGCTCGGCGTCCTGCTGTCGGCGCCGCGGGACCACAAGGTGCTGAAGAAGGAGCTCAAGACCCTCGCCGAGAACCTCGACGTCGAGATCGACGTCAAGAAGGGGTTCGGCGACAACGAGCCGCGCCGCAAGGGCCGCACCCAGGTGACCGTGATCGGCAGCCCGTTGACCGCGCAGGGCTTCGCCGCGATCGCCGGCCGGATCGCCGACACCGGCGCCAACATCGACCGGATCAGCCGGATGGCGCGCTATCCGGTGACGGCGATGGAGATCGCGGTGTCCGGTGCCGACCCCGACTCGCTGCGCAAGGTGCTCGCGCTCGAAGGGGTCGTTCAGGGTCTGGACGTCGCAGTACAGCCCGGCGGTCTGTACCGGCGGGCCAAGCGGCTGATCGTGATGGATGTCGACTCGACCCTGATCCAGGGCGAGGTGATCGAGATGCTCGCGGCGCACGCCGGGCGGCTCGCGGAGGTCGCGGCGGTCACGGAGCAGGCGATGCGCGGGGAGATCGACTTCGCCGAGTCGCTGCGCAGCCGGGTCGCGGCCCTCGAAGGGCTGCCTGCCTCGGCGCTCGACGAGGTCTACGAGGCGATCGAGCTGGCGCCGGGCGCGCGCACGCTGGTCCGGACGCTGAAGCGGCTCGGGTACCAGTTCGCGATCGTCAGCGGCGGCTTCAGCCACATCACCGACAAGCTGGCCGCCGAGCTCGGCATCGACTTCGCCGCCGCGAACGTGCTGGAGATCGTCGACGGCAAACTCACCGGCCGGGTGCTCGGCGAGATCGTCGACCGGGCCGGCAAGGCGACCATCCTGCGCCGCTTCGCCGAAACCTCCGGTACGCCGTTGTCGCAGACGGTCGCGATCGGCGACGGCGCCAACGACCTGGACATGCTGGCCGCGGCCGGCCTCGGGGTCGCCTTCAACGCCAAGCCCGTCGTCCGCGCGGCCGCCGACACCCACGTCAGCGTCCCGTACCTCGACACCATCCTCTACCTGCTCGGCATCAGCCGCGAGGAGGTCGAAGCAGCCGACGCCGACCTCACCATCGACTGACCGAAGCAGCAGACACCGGCGCCGCCTAGGTACTACCGGCCGTCACCTTCCCGGCCGTCACCTCCCCGACCATCGCCGCGGGTGGCGCGGTGATCGGCAGGCCCTTGCCGTAGTCGCGCAACGTGAGCCGTACCCGGGTGGCCAGGTCGGCGCCGTCGTCATACACGTACTCGATCCGTCGCGGGAGATCCTTGGCATCCACCGCGACGGAGATTTGCATCTCCCGAGGCGCCGCCTCCTTGATCCGCGTGTTGAGCAGTTCGCCGAGGACGGCGGCCCTGGCCCCCAGGTGCGAATCGATGGTGATGATGTACTCCTGCGCGTGGTCGGCGCCGTCGATCACGATCTGCCCTCCACGCTGGAATTCGGTCACGAACATGGTGCCGCCGATCACCTGGTAGCCCGCCGCGAGGCCGATCACCGACTCCGCGACGAACACCGCCTCCTTTTCGGCCGGGTCGCTGCCGCGCGGGTTCAAGCGGGCCCACGGACGCTTCGGGTTGCCGGTCAGCTTGTCGTCCTTCGTGTACACGACGCCGCCGATCCGGATCATCGGAGGGTCTCCGGCGGGAATGGAGACGTCGGTCCCGGCCTGGGTCCAGCTCACGTTCGCCTTGATGGTCGCTTCGTCCGGCCCCTCCTTCGCAATTGCGACGGCTTCCACGCTGAAGGTGCCCTTGGCCCGCAGTGCACCCAGGACCCGCGGGCCGAAGTTCTCCTCTGTGAGTTCGGCAGGCGTGACAGACACCGGAGCGAGTTCCCCGTCCGCGTTCCCCTTCGTGCCCTGACAGCCGACGGACAGGAGCAGTACTGCACTCAACGCAAGGGCGCGTTGCAGGGTGATACGCACAGCCGACTCCTCGAGGACGGTACGAGGGTCGTGCTGCGAGCGGATACTCAGGCAGACCCGGGACGTGATCGTACGGCCATTTCGGCGCGGGAGTTGTACGGCGGGGAACGCTCCGTCGGCCCAATCGAGTGATGAAGCGTTGACAGGGGGCGATGAGAGCGCTCCCATTGATTCAACACCTGCCGTCGTTCGCGGCGCCCGCCCCTGGGAGGTTCACTGTGCGTTCCCGCCCCAACCGTCCGTCCACCCGCCGCACCATCCTTGCTGGTCTGCTCGCATCTGCCCTGGTTGCCACCGCGTTGACGGTTGCGGCGCAGGCCAGTGTTCCGCCGCCACCGCCGGGGTGGACGACGATCTGGAGCGACGACTTCAACGGCGCCAGCGGCTCGTTGCCGTCGAGCGCCAACTGGATCATCGACACCGGCCACTCGTACCCCGGTGGGCCCGCGAACTGGGGTACCGGCGAGGTCCAGAGCTACACCAACAGTCCGAACAACCTCAGCCTCGACGGCGCCGGCAACCTGCGGATCACGCCTCGCCGCGACAGCGCCGGCAACTGGACGTCGGGGCGGATCGAGACCCAGCGCAGCAACTTCAAGCCCCCGGCCGGCGGAGTGCTCGCGATGGAGAGCCGGCTCCAGATGCCCAACGTCACGGGCAACGCGGCACTCGGGTACTGGCCCGCGTTCTGGGCGCTCGGTTCGCCGTACCGGGGGAACTACTGGAACTGGCCGGGTATCGGCGAGTTCGACATCATGGAGAACGTCAACGGGATCAACTCGGTCTGGGGCGTGCTGCACTGCGGCGTGAACCCCGGCGGTCCCTGCAACGAGACGACCGGCCTCGGCGCCAGCCGGGCCTGCCCCGGGACGAGTTGCCAGTCGGGCTTCCACACCTACCGGTTCGAGTGGGACACGAGCATCTCGCCGAACCAGTTCCGCTGGTACGTCGACGGCCAGCAGTTCCACTCGATCAGCCAAGGGCAACTCCCGGCCGACACCTGGAACAACATGACCTCGCACGCGGGCTACTTCATCCTGCTGAACCTGGCTATCGGCGGCGCCTTCCCGGATGCGCTCAACGGCCCGACGCCCCGGCCGGAAACCGTCCCCGGCCACCCGCTGGTGATCGACTACGTGGCCGTCTCCACTCGCGGCGGTGGCGGCGGAGACCCGACCACTCCCCCGACCACTCCGCCTGGCGGCGGCAGCGCCTACAGCACCATCCAGGCCGAGTCGTTCAGCCAGCAGGGCGGTGTGGGCGTCGAGACCACCACCGATTCCGGCGGCGGGCAGAACCTGATGCAGGTCGGCAACGGCGACTGGGCGCTCTATCGAGGAGTGAACTTCGGCAGCTCGGCCGCGCGTCAGTTCATCGGCCGGGTGGCATCCGGGGCCGCGGGTGGCGTGAGCGGTCTGGTGGAGGTGCGGCTGGACAGCAGGTCGAACCCGCCCATCGGCAGCTTCGCCATCGCCAACACCGGCGGCTGGCAGAGCTGGCGAACAGTCCCGGCGAACATCACCGGCGTGACCGGGGTCCACGATGTCTATCTGACCTTCACCAGCGGCCAGCCGGCCGACTTCGTCAACCTCAACTGGTTCACCTTCAGCCAGTGAGCGCACCCGAGGATCAGTGATCGGAAGAAATCAATTCTGTTGCTGGGAGGGATATGGGCGGTAACCTGGAATCATAGCCAGAGGGGGGCTTGAATGGCCGCACGTCGATCAACACACATGGCGTTCGCCGTGCTGGCGACTCTGTTGCTCGTCGGCGGTACCTACGGGATCGCCCGTGTCGTCCTGATCGATTCATCAGGCCCTCCCTCACCATCACCGTCGGCCGGCAATTCCCCCGGATCGTCCAGTTCATCCGGATCGCCCACTTCGTCAGGCCATCCAGAATCACCTGGCGGCACCGGAGGAAGTACGCCGGACCAGCCCAGCGAAAAGCCCACCAGCGGTTCCAAGCCGAATGATACGAGGGCGATCAGGATTTCCGGCCCGACGGTCAATGACGAGTATCCCGTGACAAAGGGCGAGGGGTTCAGGTTCCCGGCACTGGGCGACTGCGCCGTTATCGTCAATGTAAAAGCCGAACTCCCGGTCCGGGTCCGGTCGTACCGCGTGCGAGGTGCGCAGGTCCGGATTTCCAGCGAGCCATGCTCCTTACAAGGTGGCTATGAATCCAATGATCTCGGTCGATGCTCGGCTGGGATGGTACTGAAGCCCCGGACGGACTCCCTGCAAGAAAGGCATACCTGCAACATTCGCTTCGCAAGACCTCCAGGACTTGAAACGGGAACCGCCACTCTGTCCATCGAGCTGGGAATAACCTGTACCTCGCGTTCCAAAGCGCCATGCCAGCGACTCGGGAAGGGACACACGCCAACTCCCCAGCAACCCGTCGAGGCGATCGTCAGCTCAAGAGTTACGCTCCGCTTCGCCGCCGACGAGTCGGTCGCCACCACAAACACCGATCCTCCGAGTCCATCCACGTCGGAGTCACCTTCAGAGCCCACCCCATCCCAGCCAGGTTCGCCGTTCGAGACGTCCTCGCCAACTCCCTCTGAACCTTCCGCGGATGGGACGTGATCCCAGTTCCCGAAACTGAGCCTGCTCCCGAAACCGAGGCGCCGGCAAGTTCGGTCCGGGAACGACTGTGGGCACTGGCCAACGTCATCGCCCCGACGACGGTGGTGACAACGCTGCTGTTCTACTTCGGCCAGGTGGCGACGACGGCGCGCTTTCGCTACTTCGGTGTCTACCTCGAGATGGTCGACCTGACCCTGCAGGAAATGCTGCTGTACGGGGTAGAGGCGGTCTATCCGCCGCTCATCGTCCTTGCGATTCTGTGCCTGCTCGTCCTTGCCGCCCACACAGTGATCCGGTGGCTGCTCTCGTCACCACAGCGCGACGCTGTCACCGGTGGATCGGTCTCCTGATGGTCCTCGCCGGGCTGCTGGCGTTCACCAGAGGTGTCATTGGGATCCTCGTGCCGCGGGTGGCCCGCACCGAGGCGATCGCAACGACTCCGGTGGCCCTGGGGTTCGGTGCCATAGCGCTCGCCTATGGTTTCTGGCTGCTGCGTACCGTCGGTATCCGCTGGGACCGGAGCCGTCAGACCCGTGGTGTCGTCACAGAAGATCCCGCTGAAGGTGATACCCCTCCTCGGACCGGCGGCGACTTGGCCGACTGGCTGGAATCCCCGGCCGTTCGGCAGATCCACAGGTATGCACTCGCCTGTGTGGCGGTGACTGTGGTGGCAGGATCCTTCTGGACAGTCAACAGTTTCGCCGCCGCCTACGGACGGGGCAGGGCCCTGGACGACGCCGAGTCACTCACCTTCCGTCCTGAAGTGGTGTTGTACACCAAGGAATCCCTCCGAGACCTTCCCGATGGCGTCGAACAGACGACGCTTCCGAAGGTGCCGACGGACTTGTTCCGCTACCGCTACCGAGGCCTGCGCCTTCTCGTCGAGTCAAATGGCCGACTGTTCCTGGTCCCCGCCCACTGGGTCGCCGGCACCAGCCGCACGCTGGTCATCCCCTACGACAACAGCGTCCGCATCGACCTCGTCGCGCGCTGACTGGTCCGGCGCGCAGGACGATCCGGCAGCCAACGGCTGGCCGTCGAGGGTGCAGCGCATATTCTTCGGCTATGTCAGAACAGCAGGTTGGGGTGACGACGAGCGGGCCGGGTGCCCTGTTCGCCATCGGCGGGGCCGAGGACAAGCTGAAGAAGCGGCTGGTCCTGCAGGAGTTCGTCGAGGCGGCCGGCGGGCCGAAGGCGCGGATCGTGGTGGTCCCGACCGCCTCCGCGCTCGGGCCGGACGTGATCGACGTGTACTCCGCCCTGTTCGCCGCTCTCGGCGCGGCCAGCGTGGTCGGTGTCCGGCCGGAGAACCGCGAGGACGCCGACGATCCCGCGTTCATCGAGCCGCTGACGAAGGCCACCGGCATCTTCATGACCGGCGGCAACCAGCTCAAACTGAGTGGTGTGGTCACCGGTACGGCGTTCGGCCGTGCCGTCACTGAAGCGCATGCGCGCGGTGCAGCGGTCGGCGGTACGTCGGCCGGCGCCAGCATCCTGGCCGAGCACATGATCGCCTTCGGCCGATCCGGCGCGACCCCGCGGCAGCGGATGAGCCAGCTGGCCGGCGGCCTCGGCCTGGTCCAGGGCGCGATCGTGGACCAGCACTTCGCCCAGCGCAACCGGTACGGACGGTTGCTGTCGCTGGTCGCGCAGTCCCCCGGGCTGCTCGGGATCGGCGTCGACGAGGACACCGCGGCCGTCGTACGGGGATCTCATCTGGAGGTTGTCGGGCGGGGTGCGGTGACGATCTTCGACGGCAGCCGCATCACCTCCAACGCGCACTACGCCAGCCGCTCGGAGGCGATCCTTGCCTCCGGCGTGGTCCTGCACGTCCTGCCGGCCACGGCGACGTTCGACCTGAAGGCGCGGGTGCTGCTGTCCTACGGCCCGCAGCCGCCGGCCGAGGAGATCGCCTCGATCGAGGCCGCCGAGGCGGACCTGCGCAAGCTGGCCAAGGAGATCGCCGCCGAGGGTGTCTCCCCGGCGTACTACGCCGAGCGCAAGCGGCGGGCGGGCCGTCGTACGGCGAAGTCGGTCGATCCGTCGAAGAAGGCGGCCGCGTCGAAGAAGTCCAGAACGTCGGCCGCGACCCAGTCCAGACCGGAGGCGACCGAGCCTCTGAGCGCGGCCGCCGAACTCAGCCGACCAGACACCGAACCCTCACCGACAGTGGGAACAGATGACTGAGCTTTTGGCCTCGCCTCCGGCTCGGCGGGTCATGGGGCTCAACTCCCGTCCTTCCCTCGTCGCTCCAGTCGCTTCGCTCCCTCCGCTCCTCAGTCCAGGCCGGGAGGCCCCATGACCGACAGCTCAGCCACCATTGAGGGCTCGCCGAGCCCCGACCTGAAGATCATTGAGACGCGGGTCTATCGCGGGCCGAACATCTGGAGTTACGAGCCGGCGATTCATCTGGTGGTCGACCTGGGATCGTTGGAGCAGTTCCCGTCGAACACCATTGACGGGTTCACCGAGCGGTTGCTCGAGTACCTGCCCCGGCTGGATCAGCACCACTGCTCGCGGGGCCGTCGCGGCGGGTTCATCGAGCGGCTGCACGAAGGGACCTGGCTCGGCCACATCGCCGAACACGTCTCGCTGCAGCTGCAGCAGGAGGCCGGCCACGACATGCGGCGCGGCAAGACCCGCCAGGTGAAGGGCGTGCCCGGCCGGTACAACATCGTCTACTCGTACGCCGACGAGGGCGTCGGGCTGGCGGCCGGCGAGCTGGCCATCCGGTTCGTGAACTATCTCGTCCAGCCCACCCCGGACTTCGACTTCACCACCGAGCTGGAGAAGTTCATCCGGCAGGCCGAGCGGAGCGCCTTCGGTCCGTCCACCCAGGCGATCGTCGACGAGGCGGTGTCCCGCGACATCCCGTGGATCCGGCTGAACAAGGCCAGCCTGGTGCAGCTCGGCCAGGGGGTGCACGCGAAGCGGATCCGCGCCACGATGACGTCGGAGACCGGTTCGATCGCGGTCGACGTGGCCGGCGACAAGGACCTGACCACCAAGCTGCTCGCCTCCGCCGGCCTGCCGGTCCCGCGCCAGGCCTCGGTCCGTGACGTCGAGGACGCCGTCTCGGCTGCGAACAAGATCGGCTACCCGGTCGTCTGCAAGCCGCTCGACGGCAACCACGGCCGCGGGGTCTGCCTGAACCTGCAGGACGCCGACGCGGTCCGCGCGGCGTTCCCGATCGCGGCCGACCAGTCGCGGCGCGGCTCGGTCATCGTGGAGAGCTTCGTCACCGGCAAGGACTACCGCTGCCTGATCATCAACGGGCGGATGGAGGCGATCGCCGAGCGGGTGCCCGCGCACGTGGTCGGTGACGGCGTCCACACGGTCGCCGAGCTGGTCGACATCACCAACGCCGATCCGCGCCGCGGTGTCGGGCACGAGAAGATCCTGACCCGGATCACGGTGAACCAGGCCGCCCGCGACCTGGTCCGCTCGCAGGGTTTCGAGCTGGACGACGTACCGCCCGAGGACACGATGGTGAAGCTCACGCTCACCGGCAACATGTCCACCGGTGGCATCTCGATCGACCGCACCTTCGAGGCGCACCCGGAGAACGTCGAGATCGCCGAGGAGGCGGCCCGGATGATCGGGCTGGACATCGCCGGCATCGACTTCATCTGTCCCGACATCACCCAGCCGGTCCGCGAGACCGGTGGCGCGATCTGCGAGGTGAACGCGGCACCCGGCTTCCGGATGCACACCAACCCGACGATCGGCGACCCGCAGTACATCGCCAAGCCCGTCGTGGACATGCTGTTCCCGCCGGGGGCGACCAGCCGGATCCCGATCGTCGCGGTGACCGGCACGAACGGCAAGACCACCACCTCACGGATGATCAGCCACGTCTTCAAGGGGATGGGGCGCAAGGTCGGGATGACGTCCACCGACGGCATCGTGATCGACGAGCGGCTGGTGATCCGGTCGGACGCGTCCGGGCCGAAGTCCGCCCGGATGGTGCTGCAGAACCCGCGGGTCGACTTCGCGGTGTTCGAGGTGGCCCGCGGCGGGATCCTGCGCGAGGGACTCGGGTACGAGCGCAACGACGTCGCCGTCGTGCTGAACATTCAGCCCGACCACCTCGGCATGCGTGGCGTGGACACCCTCGACCAACTGGCCGACGTGAAGGCCGTGCTGGTCGAGGCGGTACCGCGCAACGGCTTCGCGGTCCTGAACGCCGACGACCCGCTGGTCCGCAAGATGCGTCGCAAGTGCTCCGGCGAGGTGGTCTGGTTCAGCATCGCCGAGGCCGGCACCGAGGTCCGCGAGTACATCGAGGGGCACTGCCGGCGCGGTGGCCGCGCGGTCGTCCTGGAGCGGTCCGACCTGGGCGACATGATCATCATGAAGCACGGCCGGCGGTCGATGCAGCTGGCCTGGACACACTTGCTGCCGGCAACGTTCGGCGGCCGGGCGATGATGAACGTGCAGAACGCGATGGCCGCCGCGGCCGCCGCCTTCGCCGCGGGCGCGCCACTGCACGACATCCGGCAGGGGCTGCGGACCTTCAACACGTCGTACTACCTGTCCCCCGGCCGGCTGAACGAGATCGTCGTCGACGGCCGCACGGTGATCGTCGACTACTGCCACAACGCGCCCGCGATGCGGATGCTCGGCGACTTCGTCGACAAGCTCGGCGAGAGCCTGAACGCCTCGTCCGAACTCGGCAGGTCCTCGCGGATCGGCGTGATCGCGACCGCGGGTGACCGGCGTGACGACGACATGCGTGAGCTCGGCGAGGTCGCCGCGCATCACTTCGACGTGGTGATCGTGCGCGAGGACGCGCGGCTGCGCGGCCGCCAGCGCGGCGGTACGGCGGAACTGGTCGCCGAGGGCGTGCGGACGGCGATGGACAACGGCGCTCGTTGCCGTCAGGTCGAGATCGTGCTGGAGGAGCTGACCGCGGTCCAGCACGCGTTGTCGCGGTCGAACCCCGGCGACCTGGTGGTGCTCTGTGTCGACCAGCACCAGCGAGTGCTGTCGCACCTCGAGTCCGTGTCCCACCTCGCCCAGGCCGGTGCACGCTTCGGTGACGAGGGTGGCGATCCGGACTACGTGAAGGCGGAGCCGGAGGCCGAAGCCCCCACCGAGTAGACGGTTCGTGAGCGGGGACACACAGGGTGTCTCCGCTCACGGGAACTCGGGTGGGGCAAGCGTCGTTGGCCTGTCCGTGAAGACAAAGCTGCTCCTGATGACCGGGCTGGTCGTTGCCCTCCCCCTCCTGTTGAGCTCGTGCGGATCCTCCGAGCCGAAGACCGAAGAGGCCGCGGCGACGACGCCCGGCGTACTGGTCGCGGATGCCTGGGTGCGCGCGACCGTCGGCTCCAAGGACACCACGATGACGGCGGCCTTCATGGCGCTGACCAACCCGGGCAAGAACGACATCTCGTTGACCTCGGCAACCTCTCCGGTGGCCGGTATGGTCCAGCTGCACGAGATGGCGATGAAGGACGGCAAGATGGTCATGCAGGAGAAGACCGGTGGCATCAAGGTGCCGGCCGAGTCGCACGCGCATCTCAAGCCCAGCGGTGACCACGTGATGCTGATGGGCCTCAAGCAGGCGCTGAAGCCGGGCGACGAAGTACCGGTGACGTTGAAGTTCTCCGACGGTTCCTCGCACGACCTGACCGTGCCGGTGAAGGCGTTCACCGAGGAGGAAGAGCACTACCACCCGTCGACGACACCCAGCCCGACACCTTGACCGGACGCCCGTCCCGGCGGCAGCTCTTCGGGTACGCCGGAGCCGCCGCCGCAGGCGCCGCTGCCACCGGCGGAATCGTTGCGCTAGGCAATGACAGGCCTCAGGCGGTTGTTGCCCGGGACATCGACCCGCATGGCGATCACCAGCCGGCCATCGCAGCCGCCTCGCCCAAGCATGCCGAGCTGGTTGCACTCAATCTGCTGCCGACCGCCGACAAGGCAGCACTCGGCCGGCTGATGCGTCTTTGGACCAACGACATTGTGGCCCTGAGCGCCGGCCGTCCAGCACCTGGTGACACGGCTCCCGAGTTGGCCGTTCCCGGCGTGGCGTTGACCGTGACGGTTGGCTTCGGGCCCAAGGTCTTCACGCTGCCGGGACTCGCCAACCGCAAGCCGCGGGGGTTCAGCGAAGTACCGGCGATGTCGCATGACCGGCTGCAGCCAGGCTGGACTGGTGGCGATCTGCTGGTCCTGGTGGGTGCCGATGACGCGGTTTCGGTCGTCCACGCCGTACGGCGAATGGTGGCTGACGCGGCGCCTTTCGCGAAACCCGTGTGGCGGCAGACCGGGTTCTGGAACAGCACCGGGCCGGACGGCAAGCCGGTCACCGGGCGGAATCTGTTCAACCAGGTCGACGGCACCGGCAACCCCTCGCCCGGTACGCCGGAGTTCGACAGCACGGTGTGGGCCGCCGACGGCAGCACCACCCTGGTCGTCCGGCGGATCAAGCTCAACCTGGACACCTGGGACGAGTTGACGCGTTCGGAGCAGGAGCGTGTGGTCGGGCGAAAGCTGTCGAACGGCGCACCGCTGACCGGCGCGGCCGAGCACGACGAACTCGATCTGGAAGCGCGCGACGCCGACGGCCGCCTTGTCATAGCGGCGAACGCCCACTCGCGCCTGTCCCACCACTCGGAGAACGACGGCCGGCGGATCTTCCGCAAGGGGCTCAACTACGTCCAGGACACCGGAGCCACCCGCGAGTCGGGCCTCATCTTCCTCAGCTACCAGGCCGACCTGGTCAGCCAGTTCCTTCCGCTCCTGGCCCGTCTCGACGCCGCGGACGCCCTCAACGACTGGACCACCACCATCGGCTCCGCGGCCTTCGTGATCCCGCCAGGTTTCCGCAGCGGCGAGTGGCTGGGCCAGACTCTGTTGAGCTGACCCCGGAGGGTGAGTTCGCCATCACCCTGGGTGGCCTGAAGGGCCGAAATGCGGCAAGCTTGCTGTCGAATGAGGGGGGACTCGACAGTGAGGACCTGAGACATGCGCAAACAGCTCTCCGCCCTGACCTCAGCCACCGCCCTGCTCCTGGTGACGATCGCCCCGCCGGCCGCCGCCGCAGTACCGCCGACGCCCCGGATCACCGGGACGGTGGCGAGCGGGTTCCAGTCACCGTGGGGTCTCGCGATCCTGCCGGACGGTTCCGCCCTGGTCTCGGAGCGAGACACCGCCCGGATCAAACATGTCACCCCGGCCGGTGTGGTCCACCAGATCGGCACTGTGCCGGGCGTCCGGCACGGAGGTGAAGGCGGCCTGCTCGGTATCGCGGTGGCGCCCACCTTCGGCACCGACCGGCTGCTCTACGCCTACCACACCGCCTCGGGCGACAACCGTGTCGTCCGGATGACCTACAACGGGACCAGCCTCGGTACGCCGCAGACGATCGTCACCGGCATTCCGCGGGCCAACATCCACAACGGCGGCCGGCTGGCGTTCGGGCCCGACGGCTTCCTCTACATCAGCACCGGCGACGCCGCGAACACCGCCAACTCCCAGAACCCGAACTCGCTCGGCGGCAAGATCCTGCGGGTCACCCCGACCGGGAGCCCCGCGCCCGGCAACCCGAGCGATACCAGGGTGTACAGCCTGGGCCACCGCAACGTCCAGGGTCTGGCCTGGGACGAGGGCAGCCGGTTGTGGGCCAGCGAGCTCGGTCAGAACACCTTCGACGAACTGAACCAGATCAGGCCGGGTGGCAACTACGGCTGGCCGACCTGTGAGGGCACTTGCAACGACTCGCGGTTCATCAACCCGCAGGCGACCTGGTCGACTGCCCAGGCATCACCATCCGGCCTCGCCTTCGCCAGCAGCACCTTGTGGATGGCGGCGCTGCGCGGCCAACGGCTCTGGGCGATCCCGGTCAACGACGGCGCTCGCGACGGCTCACCCGTCGCCTCCTTCACCAACCAGCAGGGCCGGCTGCGGACCATCACTCCGGCCGCGGACGGCTCCCTGTGGCTGATCAGCGAGACCAACGGCACCATCCTGCGCGTCGTCCTCGGCTGACGGCCGGCGGCTGAGACGGACCGGGAGGAGACGGCGTTTGGGATCCTCCCGGTCGATCCAGTCGAGGTCGTCGGACAGTACTGCGTCGTTGCCGCGGCCGTCGTCGGAGCGAACAGCGGCCGGCAGCGGAGGAAGGGCTCGCACCTTGAGGGCGACCATCGGGATGGCGAGCAGGACGGCGAGCACCAGCCAGGGCCAGTACTCGCGCAGGATCGGCTCGAAGGTGTTGAAGAACGCGTCAGTGCCGGCGTTGGCGAGTTCGTCCGTCGACCGGCCCTTTGCCGAGCTCACTGCCTGCACAGCCTCGACGATCGCGAACGAGATCAGGTAGAACGCGGTCAACGGCAGCCAGGAGTACGCCGATGGCCAGCCGCGCCGCCAGCAGGCGACGTACAGAACGATGGTGAGGCCGATCGCGACGAGCAGGCCGTTGAGTTGCCACAGCCAGAGCCAGTCCACCAACTCATCGGCGGGACGCAACGCGTACCAGGCGACCGGCACGGACAACGCGAAGGCGGCGAGCACCGTACTACGGGTGCCCAGGGCACCCAAGGCGGCACCAAGAACGCTTGCCACCAGCAACGAGGCCGGCAAGTCCGTGGCAGACAATGCAGTGTCCGACAAGGTGGGGCCACTCAGCCACCAGGCGCCCCCGGCAACGACCAGCACCAGCGGCACCGCGATCCGGAGCCGCCCGATGATCAGCCCGGCCAGCACTCCCCCAGTGAATCCGCCCAGCACGAGCAGATCCAGCCGGGTCCCGACGAAGGTGGTCGAGCCGGCCGGCAGCCCGGTCAGGTACGTCGGCGCGAAGCCGGCCACGAACCAGGCGAGGACCGCCGCCGGTATCGACCACAAGTAGCGCATGGGAACCCCGTTCCGCCCCGGGCGGGTGGGGTCCCGGGGGTATCAGTGCTGTGCTCGTTCGACCTTCGCCTTCAAGGTCTCCGGGTTATCGACGGTAGCCCCCTCGGCCCGCAACCAGGCGTCAAGACTCGCCCGATCCTGCAGCGACATCACCGCGACCACGTCACCGGGCTGCGCCTCCCGGACGAGCGCCTGCGCCGCCTCGAGCTCGGTCGGGAAGGCCGGTACGTCGTCGACACCGACCGAGCTGGTGCCTTCGCGGAAGACCGCTTCCAGCTCCTCCGGCGGCCGGCCGCGCAGGTACTCGCCCTTGTGCCCGATCACCACCCGGTCCGCGCCGCGGGCGCCGATCGCGCCCATCGCGGTGACCATCTCGTCGGCCCGGTCCCCCGGTGAGCCCAGCGCCAGCAGCAGTCGCCCACCTGGCCGGCGCACACCGTTCATGATCTCCAGCAGCGCTTCCAGGCCGGCCTCGTTGTGCGCGAGGTCGATCACGACGGTGAAGTCGCGGACGGAGTACATGTTCATCCGGCCCGGGTTGTTCTCGGCCGGCGAGAACGTGCTCAGTCCTTCGATCACCGCGGCGCGCGGCAGCCCGAGACCGAGGGCGGCCGAGGCGGCGGCGAGCGCGTTCTCGACGTTGTAGTGCGACAGCCCGGACAGCGTCATCGGGACGTCGACGATCTTCAGCAACGGCTCGGCATCGCTGGACTGGTCGAGCACGGTGATGAACCCGTCCAGTACCGTGGTGGCGCGGCCGCCCTCGTCGAGCACGGTCCGGATCGACGGCGAGTCGGGATCGCGGGAGAACACCCAGCACTTGGCCGGCGAGTCGAGCCGCATCGCGAACGTCCGCGGGTCGTCGCCGTTCACCACGCACCAGCCGCGCGGCCGGGTGATCTTGGTGATCACGGCCTTCACCTCGGCGAGCTGGTCGACGGTGTCGATGCCGCCCAGACCGAGGTGGTCGGCGGTGACGTTGGTGACGACGGAGACGTCGTTGTACGCCACGCCGACGCCGCGACGCAGGATGCCGCCGCGCGCCGTCTCGGTGACGGCCAGCTGGACACCTGGCTGCGAGAGCACCTGACCGGCACCGCTCGGACCGGAGAAGTCGCCGTACTTGACCAGGTCGCCGTCGAAGTACACACCGTCGGTGCTGGACCAGCCGGTGTGCAGGCCGGCCGCGCGACCGATGTGCGCGATCATCCGCGAGGTGGTGGTCTTGCCGTTCGTACCGGTGACAGCGACGACCGGGACCTTCGGCCGCAGCGTCGGCGGGGCGTTGCCGGCCGGCTCGCTCCGGACCCGGTCGCCGACGGCGGCGACCACCTCGGGCAGATCGTCGGAGCCGAACGCGTCGATCACCTCGACGATCGCCGCGGCGAGGGCCCGAGCGCGGCCTTCATGCGCCCACGGGTACGCCACAACGAGCTGATGCACGTCCGTCCCGGACCGCACCCGTACGCCGATCCGCCCGATCCCCGCCTCCCGCGCGACCCGCCGGACGATGTGCCCGACGACCCGTACTGCGAACCGCTGCCGGAACCCGGAGCCAATGCGCCCCGGCCTGGTCGCGCCCAGCCCGAGCGCGGACGCGTACGCCTTCGCGGCCGGCGCCGGTGCGTCGATGAGTGCCGTCAGATCGAGCGTGAGCTTGACCGCGGCACGACTGAAGTAGAGGTTGGCCCCGTCCAGAACGCGGAGCTCTACCAGCGAGCTGGCCACTAGGCGCCCATCGCGTGGAAGCCGCCGTCGACGTGGATGATCTCGCCGGTGGTGGAGGGGAAGAAGTCGCTGAGCAGGCCGACGATCGTCTTGCCGGTCGGCTCCAGGTCGGACGGGTCCCAGCCCAGCGGGGCCCGGTCCAGCCACGGCTCCTCGAACTTCTCGAAGCCCGGGATCGCCTTCGCGGCCAGCGTCTTCAACGGCCCGGCCGAGACCAGGTTGCAGCGGATCCCCTGTGCACCCAGGTCGCGCGCGAGGTAGCGCGACGTCGACTCCAGTGCCGCCTTCGCGACACCCATCCAGTCGTAGCCCGGCCAAGCGACCGTCGCGTCGAAAGTCAGGCCGACGATGCTGCCACCGCGGCTCATCAACGGCGCACACGTCACCGCCAGCGACTTCAGGCTGTACGCCGAGACGTGCACCGCCTGCGCCACGTCCTCCCACGGCCCCTCGAGGAACTTGCCGCCGAGGATCGTCTCCGGGTTGCCGTAGGCAATGGAGTGCACGACGCCGTCCAGGCCGTCGACGTGCGCGCGGATCGCGTCCGGCAGCGCCGCCAGGTGCTCGGGATCGGTGACGTCCAGCTCGAGCACGGGCGGTTCGACGGGCAGCCGTTTGGCGATCCGTCTGGTGATGCCGAGGGCGCGACCGAAGTTCGAGATCAGCACCGTGGCGCCTTGTTCCTGCGCCACCTTGGCGGTCGCGAAACCGATCGAGGAGTCGAGCGTGACGCCCGCGACCAGGATGCGCTTGCCGTCGAGGATGCCCACCGGCATGCCCTTTCTAGAGGAAGGAAGGTGGTCAGTTGCCCATGCCGATGCCGCCGTCGACCGGGATCACCGCGCCGGTGATGTACCCAGCTTCCTCAGACGTTATCCAGCGGACGGCCTGGGCGATCTCCTCGGTCCGGCCGAACCGGCCGAGCGGGATCTGGCTCAGGTACTGCTTCTGGGTCTCCTCCGGCAGGACGGCGGTCATGTCGGTCTCGACGAAGCCCGGGGCGACCACGTTGGTGGTGATCCCGCGGCTGCCGAGCTCACGCGCCATCGAGCGGGCCATCCCGATCAGGCCGGACTTGCTGGCGGCGTAGTTCACCTGGCCGGGTGAGCCGAGCATGCCGACCACCGAGGAGATGAACACGATCCGGCCCCGGCGCAGCCGCAGCATGCCCTTGGCGGCCCGCCTGGCGACCCGGAACGAGCCGGTCAGGTTGGTCTGGATGACCGCGTCCCAGTCGTCGTCGGACATCCGGAGCAGCAGCGTGTCGCGGGTGATGCCGGCGTTCGCGATCAGCACCTCGACCGGGCCGTGCTCGGCCGCGATCGTGTCGAACGCGGCGTCGACCTGCGCGGCGTCGGTGACATCGCACTTCACCCCGAGAAAGCCCTCGGGCGGTTCACCGCTGCGGAAGGTGACGGCGACCTGGTCGCCCGCCTCCTTGAAGGCGGTCGCGATGGCCAGGCCGATGCCCCGGTTCCCGCCGGTGACCAGTACCGATCTCGCCACGTTTCCATCTCCTCACTCAACCGACCGCCGCCCGTACGGCGCTGCCGCACGAACGGTATCGCCCGCCCTGGCTGGTACTGCGAACCGGGCGGCCCCCGGCGGTCCGCAGTACAGCTGGTCAGGAGTCTTCGAGCCGGAAGCCGACCTTCAGACCGACCTGGTAGTGGTCGATCGCGTTGTCGACGATGTGGCCGCGGATCTGGGTCACCTCGAACCAGTCCAGGTGCCGCAGCGTCTCGCCGGCCCGGGTGATCGCGTTCGTGATCGCCGCGTCGACGCCCTCCTTGGAGGTGCCGACGATCTCGGTGACGCGGTAGGTCCGATCGGTCATGACAGTTCTCCTTCGCCTGGGTGCGCCGCGACTTCCGTGGCGGCGTACCGTTGGTGTTGGTGAGGAGAATAGATGCCACAGCGTCATAAGCGGGGTCGTGAACGGGCCGGCGAAACGGTCATCTCGGTGACCAGTGCGCAGCCCGGCCGGTCGGAGGACCTGGAGAGCCGCATCTTCCGGTATGCCTGGATGATGTCGCTGCGGGTGGTGTGTTTTGTCGGTGCCGTGCTGACCCCGTCACCGTGGCGCTGGATCCTGCTGGTCGGCGCGGTCTTCCTGCCGTCGGTGGCCGTTGTCCTGGCCAATGCGCGACGGACCACGAAGGTGTCCGGAGCCGACGTCTTCGTACCGCCGGCCCGGCCGGAACTGGGTCCGGAACGCGACACCAAAAAGTGATCCGCGTCGGGACTGGATTCTCACGATGGATCCGTGTCAGAATCTCCCGCGTGCTCTGAAGTGCATGGATGAAATTCAGAGACTTGATGCGGCGTCGGACGGCTCCCCCCGTGGCTGTCCGACGTCGCTTCATTTTGCCCAGGCTTTTGATTATTGAGTGGTCAGGAACAATTGCGCTGACCGACCGGAATGCCCCTCAGGAGACCCTGCCGTGACCGAAACCCCGTCCGACGAGGGACTGGCGTCCGTCTGCTCTGCAAGGGGATGCGGCCGGCCCGCCACCTGGGCCTTGTTGTGGAACAACCCGAAGATCCACACGCCCGACCGGCGGAAGACCTGGCTGGCCTGTGACGAGCACAAGCAGAGCCTGTCCGACTTCCTCGGCGCGCGTTCTTTCCTGCGCGAGGTGGAACCTTTCTCGGGCTGAATCCACGCCTTCGGCGGGCGTTACAGCAGAAAAAGTAAATTTCCGGTTCAGAATGGCGCAGAGCAGCATCACTGGCCAGCATCACTGGCCGGCCGGTGATGCCGGTCAGCCGCCGATCGCGGACATCGGCCGGACCGGCTGCAGAAAGCTCGGGTCGTTGATCCCGTGGCCAGGCAGTTTGCCCCGCATCGCGCGCCGCCAGCGATCGGCGAGTTCCTCGTCGCCGGCCCCCGCGCGCAGCGCCGTCCGGAGGTCCGACTCGGTCCGGGCGAACAGGCAGTCGCGCACCTGACCGTCGGCGGTCAGCCTGACCCGGTCGCAGTCGCCGCAGAACGGGCGGGTGACGCTCGCGATGATGCCGACCGTGGCGGGCCCGCCGTGCACGGTGAACGATTCGGCCGGCGCGCTGCCCCGGGCCGCCGCGTCGGTCGCTTCCAGGCCGAAGCGCTCGCCGAGCATCTCCAGGATCTCGTCGGCGGTGATCATCTGGTCCCGGCTCCAGCCGTGCTGGGCGTCCAGCGGCATCTGCTCGATGAAACGCAGCTCGTAGCCGTGGTCGAGACAGAACTGGAGCAGCTCGGGGGCCTGGTCGTCGTTCACACCCCGCATCAGGACCGCGTTGACCTTCACCGGCGCGAGCCCGGCTTCGTGAGCCGCCGCCAGGCCGGCCAGCACGTCCTTGAGCCGGTCCCGCCGGGTCATCTGCAGGAACGTGTCCTGCCGGATGGTGTCGAGGCTCACATTCACCCGGTCCAGTCCGGCCTCGCGCAATGCCTCCGCCTGCCGGGCCAGGCCGATCCCGTTGGTGGTCAGCGAGACCTGCGGGCGGGGCTGGAGTTGCGTAGTACGGGAGACGATGCCGACCAGGCCGCGGCGCAGCAGCGGCTCACCGCCGGTGAAGCGGATCTCGTCGACCCCGAGGTGGGTGACGGCGATCGAGACCAGCCGGACGATCTCGTCGTCGGTCAGCAGCTCGGGCTTGGCCAGCCAGTCGAGACCTTCCTCGGGCATGCAGTAGGTGCAGCGCAGGTTGCAGCGGTCGGTCAACGACACGCGCAGGTCAGTGGCGACCCTGCCGAAGTTGTCGGCCAGGCCTGAGTGGGGAGTACTGAGCGCCGTCACGTGCCCCAGCCTACGTCGCGGTGGGCAGCCGAGGGTGGGGCGTTTCGGTGGATGGCTTAAGTTCGAGCTGTGCGTCGTCTGATGAATCCCCGCTGGATCGCCGCCGCGTTGGTGATCCTCGCCCTGGCCGGAGCCTGTGTGGAGCTCGGCCGGTGGCAGCTGCACCGGCTGGATTCGCGCAAGTCGCACAACGGGATCACCCGGATCAACCTGGCCGCGCCGCCGGCTCCGCTGGCCGAGATCGTCGGTCCGCAGCGGGTGGTCGGCGAGCAGCACGACTGGCGTACTGCCGTGGTCACTGGGCGCTACGACGCCTCCAAACAGGTCGTACTGCGCTACCGGAACGTGAACGACCGGCCCGGCTTCGAGATCGTCACGCCACTGCTCCTGTCGGACGGCACCGCGATCCTGGTCGACCGCGGATTCCTGCCTCGGCAGGGTGGTGAGCTGGCCCCGAGCAGCATCCCCGCCGTACCGTCCGGCGAGGTCACGGTCACCGGCCGGCTGCGCCGCAGCGAGCGCGGCGGAAACACCAGCGGCGGTACGCCGAGCGACGGCACCGCCCGGCTGATCAACGGACCCGAGTTCGCCAAGGTGCTCGGGCTCACCCTGTACGACGGGTATCTGACGATCGACCAACAGGTTCCTGCCAACGACCCGGCCTTCCGCGGCTTCCCGGGGCCGCAGATCGACGACGGGCCGCACTTCTTCTACGCGCTGCAGTGGTTCTTCTTCGCGCTGCTGGCCCTCGGCGGGCTGATCTACTTCTCCCGGCGCGACGTGACGGAGGCCCGGTCCGGGCCCGACGATTCATTGCCCTCCGCAACGACTTCGGCGGAATCGCAGCGGAGTACGGCGGATTCGTAGCGGCGGTTGCCGTTGCCTGCGGCCACCACCGGCGTGTCGGCGCGGGATGGCGCGGTCTGAGGCAGGATGGTGCCGTGGACCTCGGACTTCGCGATCGCATCTACATCGTCACCGGTGCCAGTGGTGGGCTCGGCTTCGCTACCGCGAAAGCCCTGGCCGCCGAAGGAGCCCGGTTGGTGATCTCCAGCCGCAACGAGGAGTCGATCTCCCGGGCGGCGGCCGAGCTCGGCGACCAGGTCGTCGGCATCCCGGTCGACAACGCCGACCCGGAGAGCGCCGAGCGGCTGGCCGCGACCGCGATCGCCAAGTGGGGCGCGCTGAACGGCGCGCTGATCAGCGTCGGTGGACCCCGGCCCGGGACCGCGATGGACACCGAGGAGGACGACTGGCGGGCCGCCTTCGACAGCGTGTTCCTCGGCGGGCTGCGGATCGCGCGCTCGGTCGCGCGAGCGGGTACCGACGGGACGTCGATCGCCTTCGTGCTGTCGTCGTCGGTCAAGTCACCGATCACCGGACTGGCGATCTCCAACGGCCTGCGCCCGGGCCTCGCGATGGTGGCCAAGACGCTGGCCGACGAGCTCGGGCCGAACGGCGTCCGGGTCAACGGCCTGATGCCCGGCCGGATCGCGACCGACCGGCTGAAGGAGCTCGACGGCAAGTCCGGCGACCCTGACGCGGCCCGTCGCGCCGCCGAGAAGACGATCCCGCTGCGCCGCTACGGCATGCCCGACGAGTTCGGCCGGGTCGCCGCTTTCGTCCTCTCCCCCGCCGCGTCGTACCTGACGGGCGCCATCATCCCCATCGACGGCGGCGCCCTCCGCGCGCTCTGACGCACTAGGACCGCGCTACTCCTCGGGCTGGGCAGGCGCCGGCTCGGCAGGCTCCTTCGGGCGGTCGCGGTCCTTCGACGGCTGGACCCGCTTGGGCTCGCCGGGCATCTTCGGGTACTCCGGTGGGTAGGGCAGGTCGCCTTCGCCGAAGTCGCGTTCGTGTTTGGCGGACAGCTCCAGCAGCGAGTCCAGCGAGAACGCCTTCTCGCCGACGGCCGCGTGCAGATCCCCCACCTCGGCGAACCGGGCCGGCATCGTCAGTACGTCGAAGTCGTCCGGCTCCACCTCGGACACCTCCTCCCACCGCAGCGGCGCCGAGACGCGGGCCCGTGCGTTGGGGCGGACGGAGTACGCCGAGGCGATCGTGCGGTCGCGGGCCATCTGGTTGAAGTCGATGAAGACGCGTTCGCCGCGCTCCTCCTTCCACCAGTTCACCGTGACCTGGTCGGGCATCCGGCGGGACAGTTCGCGGCCGAGCGCGATGACGGCGCGCCTGGCCTGGATGAAGTCCCAGCGTGGCTCGATCGGGACATAGACGTGCAGCCCCCGACCGCCCGAGGTCTTGGGGTAGCCCTCGAGGCCGTGCTCGGCCAGCAGTTCACGGAGTACCGGAGCTACCACCGCCGCGCTCTTGAAGTCCGTGCCGGGCTGGGGGTCCAGGTCGATTCGCAGCTGGTCGGGTGAGTCCAAGTGGGGGCGCCGGACCGGCCACGGGTGGAAGGTCAGGGTGCCGAGGTTGGCCGCCCAGGCGACCACGGCCAGCTCGGTCGGGCAGACCTCGTCGGCGGGCCGGCCGCTGGGGAACTTGATCGTCGCCGTCTCGACCCAGTCGGGCGCGCCCTTGGCGACCCGCTTCTGGTAGAACGCGTCGCCCTTGTTGTCCATCCGGGTGGACAGCTTCGCGCCCTCGAACCAGCCGCCCGGCCAGCGCTCCAGCGTGGTCGGCCGGTCCCGGAGCGCACCCAGGATGCCGTCGCCGACCGCGACGAAGTAGTTCACGATGTCCAGCTTGGTCAGTCCCCGGTCCGCGAAGTACGGCTTGTCCGGATTGCTCACCCGGACGGTCCGCCCCGCGATCTCGAGCTCGATTGCCTTGGTCGCCGCCATGCCGCGACGCTACCGCCCGGCACCGACCAAAACCCCCGCAAGCACGGCGGAAAGGGAACTTTTCTCAAGGTCTACCCACGCTAGGTGACTGAGCGGTAACGTTCCTGCACCTCGTTCCTGGGGCGTGAGGCCTCCGGGACACTCTTGAAGGAGCACGAGGATGAAGAAATCCGCCCTGCTCGCCGCTGCCACCGCAGTGGTGACCACCACCGCCCTCGGGCTGACCGGGGCCGGCACGGCCACCGGTGCGCCCACCGCAGACCCGGGCACGACCCCCGCCGCCGCGGTCGCCCGGGCCAAGGCCGCGATCCCCGGCAATCTCGGGGCACTCAAGGCCACCGGCGCCGACACCTTCCTGGTGAAGGACGTCGTGCTCGACGCCGACGGCACCAGTCACGTCCGGATGGACCGGATGATCGGCGGCCTGCCCGTACTGGGTGGCGACGTCGTCGTCCACCAGACCAAGGACGGCGCCGTGAAGGACGTCAGCCTGACCCTCAGCCGGTCCGCGAACGTCGACCGGACGCCGAAGGTCAGCCCGGCGGCCGCCACCGCCAAGGCGGTTGCCCGCGGCCTCAAGGCCGAGGGCAAGCCGAGTCTGGTGATCGAGGCCCGCAAGGGCACGCCACGGCTCGCCTACCGGGTCGCCAGCGGCGGCACCCAGGCCGACGGCACGCCCAGCCACGTCACCACGACGATCGACGCCCTGACCGGCGCCAAGCTCGTCACCGAGCAGCACATCCACACCGCGACCGGCGACGGCCAGAGCCTGTACTCCGGCACGGTTCCGCTCGACAGCACCCCGGTAACGGGCGGGTTCAATCTGACCGACCCGGTCCGCGGCAACGCCCAGACCCTCGATGCCCAGAACAAGACCGATTCGATCTGGTGCCAGATCTTCGGGTTCGGCTGCCCGGTCGCGGCGAAGTTCCTCGACGCCGACAACCACTGGGGCAACGGCCTGAACAGCAACCGGGCCACGGCCGCGGTGGACGCGCACTACGGCGCGGCGACCACGTGGGACTACTTCAAGCTGAACCACGGCCGCAACGGCATCTTCAACGACGGCAAGGGTGTCCCGAGCCGCGTGCACTACGGCACGAACTACGTGAACGCCTTCTGGGACGGCAAGCAGATGACGTATGGCGACGGTGACGGCGTCGTCGCGGGCCCGCTGGTGTCGATCGACGTGGCCGGCCACGAGATGTCCCACGGCGTCACCTCGGCGACCTCGAACCTGACGTACTCCGGTGAGTCCGGTGGCCTGAACGAGGCGACCAGCGACATCTTCGGTACCGCGGTCGAGTTCTACTCCAACAACGCGAGCGACCCGGGCGACTACTACATCGGCGAAGAGATCATGAAGGACCGCCCGGCCCTGCGGTACATGGACAAGCCGAGCAAGGACGGCAACTCCAAGGACTGCTGGTACTCCGGGATCGGCAACATCGACGTGCACTACTCGTCCGGCGTGGCGAACCACTTCTTCTACCTCGCCTCCGAGGGCAGCGGCGCCAAGTCCATCGGCGGTCTGCCGCACGACTCGACCACCTGCAACGGGTCGACCGTGACGGGGATCACCCAGGCCAAGGTCGCCAAGATCTGGTACCGCGCGCTGACGGTGTACTTCACCACCAGCACGAACTACGCGCAGGCCCGGGTCGGGACGCTCAACGCGGCCACCGACCTGTACGGCGCGGCCAGCCCTGAGCGGGCTGCCATCGCGGCTGCCTGGTCAGCCGTGAGCGTCAACTAGCAGGCCGTCCGCCGGGTCCTGTCCCACTGGGGCGGACAGGACCCGGCGATCACGGCTGTCTTACGGCGGCCGGGCGGGCGGGGTTTTGGTTGACCGGCCGCAGATACTGGAGCCATGACCAAGAGCACCAGGCAGTACGCCGTACAGAAGTCCGACGAGGAGTGGCGCGCCCAACTCTCGCCGGCGGAGTTCCAGGTACTGCGCAAGGCCGGCACCGAGCGGCCGTTCACCGGGGAGTACACCGACACCAAGACGATCGGCGTCTACAAGTGCCGCGCGTGTGACGCGGAGTTGTTCCGCAGCGAGACCAAGTTCGACTCGCACTGCGGCTGGCCGTCGTTCTTCGCCCCACTGGCCGAGGACCGGGTGGAGTACATCGAGGACCACGACCTCGGCATGAAGCGGGTCGAGGTCCGCTGCGCCAACTGCGGCTCCCACCTCGGCCACGTCTTCGAAGGCGAGGGCTACGGCACCCCCACCGACCTCCGCTACTGCATCAACTCCGTCAGCCTGTCGCTCGCGCCTGCGGAGTAGGCACCTCGACGAGCCTCCGGTTTGCGATGATCTACGCAGCGGCGGTTGCCGCGGGGAGCCGGACAGGTGGGGTGCGATGCCGAAGGAAAGTCCGGCCGTGCAGTGGGCGGCTGAGTTACAGCAAACCAGCCGGCTGGTACTGGGCCTACGCCGCGACAAGGTCGCATGGCTGGCGTTCATCGCCCTCGTCGGCATCGTCAACGGCGTCAATGCTGTTCAGGAGCTCCAGGCCGACACCTGGAGTGCCTACGACTACGTACGCGCTGCCATCGCCGTCGGCGCGGTGTACCTGGTGCTGAGTTCGCTCAACACCGTGCGCGGCGGACGGTCGCGGGTGATCGTCGACGACGCTGGTGTCTCGGTCGGCCAGGGCCGGCTCGCCTGGTCCGAGATCGAGCGGATGGAGGTAGCGGACGGCAAGGTCGTCCTGTTCTCCGGTGAGCGGAAACTCGCGGTGAGCGACCTGGTCCTCCGCCACCCCAAGCAGTTCGCTGTCTGGCTGGACACCGAACTTCGCACCCGGGTCTGACGCAACCTGCGGAGGTCTCTCGGTAGCCCACCCCAAAGGTGGAGGCCGGTTCCCCCTCGAGGACGATGCCGGCGAGGGGCGCGGCAGGGGATGCTGCGGGCATGGAACTTAGGACTGGGCTTCCTCCGGGGCAGCGGCGGGTTGAGGGGTTTCCGCGGTTCGGGACGCATCTGTCGAAACCGCCGCCGGCTGTTCCCGCCGACCCGGTGATCAAGGTGCGCGGGGCGGTGACCGAGAAGTTCGATTTGCCACTGGCCGAGCTCTCGGCCCTGCCCCGCAAGGAGATCCGGGCCGACTTCCACTGCGTGGCGGGCTGGTCGGCGACCGATCTGCTCTGGGAGGGCGTCTTGTTCGAGACCTTCTATCGGGCCCACCTCGAACCAGTACTGCGCCCCGACGCCACGATCACGCATGTCGGGTGCCGGGGACTCGACGGGCACGAAGGCGCGTTGACGATCGAGGACATCCTGGCGGACGACGTACTGATCGCCGTGAATCTCAACGGCCGGCCGCTCGACGGGGATCACGGAGCACCGGTTCGCCTGGTCAGCCCTCGTCAGTACGGGTACCTCAACATCAAGCACCTGTCCCGTATCGCGCTGCTGACCGAGGCTCCGCCGATCACCGAAGGTCCGGTGATCAGGAGTCATCCCCGAGGCAGGGTGTGGGAAGAGGAGCGCCACGGCCTGTTGCCCGGCCGAGTGGTGCGGCCCTTCTACCGGAGTCTGATCCGGCCCATCCGGTACCTCAGTTCCCGCGGATCGCGCCCGTCCCAGTGACGGGTCAGATCGGGGTGGCGAGGGCGACCGGGTTGTTGTCCGGGTCGGAGACGTAGGCCTGGCGTTCGCCCCACGGCATGGTGGCCGGCTGCTGGAGCACGGTGTAGCCGGCGGCGCGGAAGGCCTCGACGGTCGCCTCGACATCGTCGACGTACACGAAGAGTTCGAAGCGTGGAGCCGTGCCGACGGTGATGCCGAGCTGCGCCTCGGGCCAGCCCGAGTCGGCGATGCCCAGTGAGGACTCGCCGCGCTCCAGCCCGACGTAGTGCGGCTCGCCTTCCAGCGGGAACTGGTACCGCGACTCGTAGCCGAGCAGTGCGTAGAACTCAAGTGACCGGCGCACGCTGGTCACGTACAGCACCGGGAAGGCTTTGCGCTCCATCGCCTCAGGCCAGGTTCGCGACGAGATCGCTCAGCTCGGTCCGCTTGCCGGTGTAGAAGGGGACCTCCTCGCGCACGTGCCGGCGAGCGGTCGAAGCCCGCAGGTCACGCATCAGGTCGACCATCCGGTGCAGCTCGTCGGCCTCGAAGGCCAGCATCCACTCGTAGTCGCCGAGCGCGAACGACGCGACCGTGTTCGCCCGTACGTCGGGGTAGGTGCGCGCCATCTTGCCGTGCTCGGCGAGCATGAACCGGCGCTCCTCGTCGGGCAGCAGGTACCACTCGTAGGACCGGACGAACGGGTAGACGCAGACGTAGCCGCGCGCCTCCTCGTCGGCCAGGAACGCCGGGATGTGGCTCTTGTTGAACTCCGCCGGCCGGTGCAGCGCGAACTGCGACCAGATCGGCGCGAGATGGCGGCCGAGCCGCGAGCGACGCAGTACGTGATAGGCCTTCTGTAGCGCGTCGGACGTCGGCGCGTGCCACCAGACCATGAAATCGGCGTCGGCGCGGAAGCCCTCCACGTCGTACCAGCCGCGGATCACCACGTCCTCGTCAGCCCCCAGCTTGCCCAACTGCTCGGCAAGCTCCGCCACCAGCTCGTCCCGATCCGCCTCACCGAGCGGCGTCTCCACCTTGAACACCGACCACATGGTGTAGCGGATCACATTGTTCAGCTCGCGCGCCTTCGGCTTCGTCTCGGTCACTCACCCATTGTCGCCATCCAATCGAGACACCGTGCACCCGGGTTGCCTCTAGGGTGCGCCAAACAGGCATCACAGGGGGGAAGCACAACGAGGGATCTGCCCAGGATCACAGCGGTTCTGGTCTGGCTCGCCGCACTCACCGCGATACTGGCGGCCGGCTGGCGGTGGTACGAGTATTTGACCTTCAAAGACGATCTCCAGAGCTATGACCCGGACGCCGTCCGTGCCGTCGAAGTGATCTGGGCCGTGTTCGGGGTCGCCGCAGCGGTGGTGTTCATCGTCTGGCTGCGCCGGGTCCGGGCGATCGCGGAGCGGCTCACCAAGGCACCGCACCGGCACGGCCGGGGCTGGGTGGTCGGCAGCTGGTTCGTGCCGGTCATCGCGTTCTGGTATCCCAAGCAGATCGTCGACGACGTCATCGCGGCCAGCGACCCCCGGACCCCTCCGCACGCCGAGGAACTCCCGCCGCTGCGGCTGAAGGTCGTCACGATCTGGTGGGCCACCTGGATCGCCGGCAACGTGATCGAGTTCGCCGACCCAGGTTTCTTCGCCGACCAGCCGTCCGCCCGCGATCTGCTCACCCAGACGCTGGCCATCACCGCTTCCTCGGTGCTGACGGTCGTCTGCGCGGTCTACGCCGTCCGGGTCATCCGGCTGATCACCGACCTGCAGGCATCCCGGCCACAGGTCGCCTGGTGGGAGACGGCCGACACCAGGCTCGGTTAGCGGGTGACGCGGCCGGTTTCGTAGGCCCACATGACGATCTCGACCCGGTTGCGGGCGCCTAGTTTGGTCATCACGCTGGCGAGGTGCGTCTTCACGGTGCTGAGGCTGATGTGCAGTTCCGCGGCGATCTCGGAGTTGGTCCGGCCGCGGGCCACCGTGATCAGTACCTCTTCCTCGCGGCTGGTCAGCGGCTCGACGGGCTGAGCCGGTGGCCGGCCGAGTCGCGTGTCGGAGAAGGCCGCGAGGAGCCTGGCGGTGATCTTCGGGGCGATCAGGGCATCGCCTTCGGCTGCGGCGTGGATCGCCTGGGCGAGGAGTTCGGGGCCGGCGTCCTTCAGCAGGAAGCCGCGGGCGCCGGCCTTCAGCGCGCCATGCACGTACTCGTCGAGGTCGAAGGTTGTGATCACCACGACAGCCAGTGGATCAGCCACCTCGGGTCCGGCCAACTCGCGGGTCGCCGCGATTCCGTCCATGCCTGGCATCCGGATGTCGAACAGGCACACGTCCGGTCGGAGCCGCCGCGCAAGCGCCACCGCTTCCAGCCCGTCGACGGCCTGGCCGACCACCTCGATGCCCGGCTGGGCGCCGAGGATCATCGACAACCCGGTACGGATGAGTTCCTGGTCGTCGGCGACCAGCACGCGGATCGTCATCTGGCCGCGCCCGATCTCGGCAGCACCGCTTCGACGGTCCAGCCGCGGTCCGGGCCGGGCCCTGCCTCGAAGGTTCCGCCCAGCAGCGTCGCCCGCTCGGTCATCCCGACCAGCCCGTACCCCGACGAGTTCCAGGCGCTGGCGCCGGCATCTCCGTCGTCGCGGACGGTCAGCCTCACGCAGCGCTCCTCCCCCGCGACCCGGACGTCGATCCGGGTGGCGTGGCGCGCGTGCCGGACGGCGTTGGTGATCGACTCCTGGGCGATCCGGTAGACCGCCGCACCGACGGCAGGCTGCAGGTCCGCGAGATCGCCGGTCAGTTCCAGCTCGACCCGCGGCCGGTCCCCGACGCTGCGGACCAGGCGCTCGAGATCGGCCACACCCTGGGGCGGGGCCATGGACGCCGCCTCGTCCTCCCGCAGATTGCCCACCATGACGCGCATTTCGGCGAGGGTACGCGAGGCCTCCGCCTCGATGACCATCAGCGCGTCGATGGCAGCCGACGGATCGGTCGCGGCGACGACTCGGCCGGCCTGGGCCCGGATCGCGATGGCCGACACGTGGTGGGCGACCGTGTCGTGCAGCTCGCGGGCGAGAAGCTCGCGCTCTCGCAGCCGCATCTCTTCGCGTTCCTGCAGCCGGGACGTGGTCCAGTAGCGAACGCCATGGCCGAGCGTCGCCGGGAAGAACAGGAAGACGCCGCCGGCGATCGCCTCGCCGAGGCCGTTGAAGTCGGCCGCGCTGCCGGTGACCAAGGCGATCAGGAGGATCACCAGCCCGATCCCGATCTCCCGTCCAGAGCCCCAACGGACGAGCGAGTAGGGCAGCAGGACCACGGCGACCATCGTGTTGAGGCCGATCGGCGGCAGATCGCTGACCAGGCTCACCACGCTTCCCAGCGTCACGACGCCGAACACGACGGCCGGCACCGTCAGCGGATGAGTGCGCCGCCACAGCAGCGCGAGGATCGACCCGGCGGCGAGCACTATTGCGACTGGTCGCCAGGGGACGTCCTCTCGCAGTACGCCCTCGAGGACTGCCGTGGGAAGCAGTACGGCGACCAGCGCCCAGTCACGCCAGACCCGCCGTGGCGGGTGCGGCGCACGCGGCACGGCCAAGAAGGACTGCACCGCGTTTCTCAGCATGGCCACAGCGTAGAGAGCCGGAGCGGATCAGGGATCGGCCGGAAGTACGGCACGCCGGTCGGCCGGACGGCCGAGACAGGTCCGGCCCTTCGTCCGAGGTGCGGAGGGCCGCGGCTGGCCAGGCTGAGAGCACTGTCCCGCTGGGCCCCGAGGAGAACACCGATGATGTCGAATGCTTTGTACCGCTTGGGCCGGTTCGCCGCCCGTCGTCCCTGGACGGTGATCGGAACGTGGGTCGCGCTGGCCGTCCTCGTCGTCACCGCGGCCGGCGTCTTCGGCCAGAAGCTGGAGAACACCTTCGGAGCGCCCGGACTCGACTCGCAGCACGCGACCGAGCTGCTGACCGCGGCCGGCAACGACCAAGCCGGCCTCACCGCCCAACTGGTCGTCACCCCGCGCGACGAGCAGGCGACCTTCTCCACCTCCGCGGAGACGCGGGCGGCCTGGACGAAGCTGCAAGCAGACGTCGCCAGTCTGCCCAAGGTGCTCGACACCAGCGGCGCGACGATCTCCCCCGACGGGCGCGTCGCGATCCTCCGGCTGCAGTACCCGGTGATCGAGGACCTGGCCGTGGCCGACCTGGAGAACCTGCAGGAGTTCGCGGCCAAGGAAGCCGCCGGCTCGCCACTCCGCATCGAGATGGGTGGCGACCTGTTCTCGGCGTTCGAGGAGGCGGAGACCGGCCGCGGTGAGCTGATCGGGCTGGTCGCCGCCGTGATCATCCTGCTGGTCGCGTTCGGCTCGCTGATCGCGATGGGGCTGCCGATCGGGCTGGCCCTGTTCGGGATCGCGCTCGGTACCAGTTCGTTGTCGCTGGTCACCTATCTGATCGACATTCCCAGCTGGGCGCCGGTGATCGGCAGCATGGTCGGTCTCGGGGTGGGCATCGACTACGCGCTCTTCCTGGTCACCCGGCACCGCGAGTACCTGACACAAGGACTCGCGGTCGACGAGTCGATCGGCCGGGCGGTCGCGACGGCTGGTCAGGCCGTCGTCATCGCCGGTGGCACCGTGGTGATCGCGATCCTCGGCCTGGCGGTCGCCGGCGTACCGTTCCTGACCGGTGGCGGGGTCGCCGTCTCGATCATCGTGCTGATCATGGTCGCCGCCTCGATCACCTTGCTGCCCGCGTTCCTCGGACTGGCCGGCCACTGGATCAACCGGCTCGCAGTACGGCGTCCGCGGACGACGGCCGGTGCCGGCTGGCAGCGTTGGGGCCGGCACGTCTCCAGGAACGCCAAGGCCTACGTCGTTGCCGCGACCGTCTTGCTGCTGGCTTTGGCCGCACCGGTGTTGGCTCTGCGCGTCGGTACGCCGGACGAAGGCACGCTGCCCGACAGCCGGACGGAACGCCGCGCGTACGACCTGGTTGCCAAGGGCTTCGGTCCCGGTCTGAACGGCCCGCTGGTCGTTGCCGTCGACATCTCGCGGGACGCCAGTGTGGTGCAGCCTCTGCTCAGCGCCATCACGGCCGACAAGGGCATCGCCGCTGCCGCGCCTCCTCAGGTGAAGCAGGGTGTCGCGACGATCGTGGCCTTCCCGACCACCGGGCCGCAGGACGACGCGACCGTGGCAACCATCCAGCGGCTCCGCGCCGACGTCTTCCCCGTCGTACTCGGGCAGAGCTCGGCTCGCGCCCACATCGGTGGCCAGACAGCGCTCTCGGCCGATCTCGGCGGCAAGGTCAGCGACCGGCTGCCCTGGTTCATCGGCGCTGTGGTCCTGCTGTCCTTCCTGCTGCTGATGCTCGTCTTCCGCTCGGTGCTGGTGCCGTTGAAGGCAGCCCTGATGAACCTGCTCAGCATCGGCGCCTCCTTCGGCGTGATGGTGATGGTGTTCCAGTGGGGCTGGGGCGCGGACCTGATCGGGCTGGAGTCGACCCTGCCGATCCTTCCGTTCATCCCGATGTTCATGTTCGCGATCGTCTTCGGCCTGTCGATGGACTACGAGGTGTTCCTGCTGTCCCGGATCCGCGAGCGCTACCTCGCCACCGGCGACAACGTCAGCTCGGTCATCGAGGGCATCGCGAGCACCGGGCGGGTGATCACCTCGGCGGCGCTGATCATGATCTCGGTCTTCCTCGGCTTCGTCCTCGGCGACGATCCGACCGCCAAGATGTTCGGGCTCGGCCTGGCGATGGCCATCTTCGTGGACGCGACCATCGTCCGGATGGTGCTGGTGCCCGCGACGATGAAGCTGCTGGGCGACGCCAACTGGTGGCTCCCGGCCTGGCTCGACCGGCTCCTGCCGCACGTCGACCTCGAAGGCGAGACGCCGCAGTCAGACCCCGGCCCTGCCAAGGAGGAGGTGCTCGTCTAGCGCTTAGAGGTTTTAGCTGGCTCACCGGCAGGCGACTGCAGGTGAGCCAGCACCCGCGTTGCCGCCTTCGCTGCCGACGCGACACAGGCTGCGATACCGACGCCCCGGTACGCCGCGCCGCAAACGGCCAGGCCGGGCTGATCGGCTACAGCCGCCTCCACCCGGTCGATCCGGTCCAGGTGCCCCACGGCGTACTGCGGAAGCCCGCCGCCCCACCTGGTCACCAGCGAGCCGACCACGGGTGCCTGCAGACCTATGGCTGTCCGCAGATCCGCAGCAGCGAGTGCTGTGAGCTCCTCGTCGGAGCGTTGGAGTACGTACTCCTCACCGAGCCGCCCGACAGAGCAGCGCAGTACTGCGAGGTCTCCCCCGGCGTCGGCGGACCACTGCCACTTGGCGTGGGAGTAGGTGGACGCCTTGATGGTGCGGCCCTCAACGGACGGCACCAAGAAGCCGGAGCCGGTCGCGTTGGAGGGCCAGTCCTCCTTGCGTACTGCGAGCGTGACGATCGCCATGCTCGCGTACTCGATGGCAGCGAGCTCCGTCGAAGCCTGCGGAACCACGTCGGCCAGCATGCGAGCCGCTGGGGTGGCAGGGACGGCTATGACGACGGCATCTGCTTGCAGGAAGGTCGGGGCCGGCACTGGGCCCGACTCCAGCTCGTAGCCGTTCGCAGTACGGCGGATTCGGCGTACGGTCGCTTGGCGCTGGATCTGGACTCCGCGCGCGACCAGGTCGGTCTCCAAGGCGGTGATGAGCCGGTTGATCCCGCCCCTCAGCCCGGCGAACACAGGTTCACCGGCAGCGTTGCGGCGCTGACCGGTCTCTCGCAGCTCAGCAGTTGCCGCCAGCAGGCTGGGAGCGGTCCGCAGCCTGGCGTAGAGCTCCGGTACTGCGGCCGCCAGCGAAATCTCCTCGGCGCGACCCGCGTAGACGCCGCCCAGCAGCGGATCGACCAGCCGGTCGGAGACGGCCTGGCCCATGCGTTCGGCAACGAACCGGCCGATCGCGACATCCTCCGTCAGCGCGGGCGCCGGAAGGTCAGGCTCGTGCGCGACCGCCTCGGCAGCCTCCTTGCCCAGTACGTCGACCGCGGCGCTCGCGTCGGAGGGCACGCCCATCACGGTCGGCGGGATGGCGCGGATGCGGTCGCCGATCCAAAGCCCGGCCGACGTCGTTGCCGGATGCACCAAGTCGTCACCGAGCCCGACGGCCCGGATCAGGTCGACCGCCTCGGGACGGCGGGCCAGCACGGACTCCGCGCCGAGGTCGACCGGGACACCCTCGAGCTCGCCGCCGGACAGCTTCCCGCCGAGCCGTGGCGATGACTCCAGCACGGTGATCTGCGGCGGGTTGGGTCCGGTGGCTAGCGCATGTGCCGCGGCCAACCCGCTGATCCCGCCACCGACGACAACTACAGAATGCTCCACGGGGGCAATCAGATCAGACCGTCAGAGAGCGGCGGTAAGTGAGGTTGGGGCGGCCTTGGTAGATGGTCTCGCCGACCACCTCGAAGCCGGTGCGGTCCAGCACGGCCCGGGATGCCGCGTTCTCCACATGGGTCCCGGCACGCAGCTCTCGGAGGCCGTAGTCGCGGGCTGCCAGGGCACACAGCTCGAGTACTGCGGCCGTCGCCAGCCCTCGGCCGGTGGCGCTCTCCGCGATGCGGTAGCCGAGTTCCGCCGAACCGTCGGCGACGTCGACCAGGTTCACCCGGCCGAGGACCTTGCCCTCGGCATCCACGAGCACGTGGAAGTGGAGCTCTCCCGCATCCTGGTCGTCCACCAGCGACTGATGCCTGGCGTCGAACTCCGCGAAGTACTCGTCACCACGGTCGGCGATGTGCTTCGCGAAGTACTCGCGGTTCTCCAGCTCGAACGCGAACACCGCCGGCGCGTGGTCAGCCCGAAGGCGCTCCAGCCGAATCCCGTCCGGCAACGCGCTGGTTTCAGCCACGGGCGGACTTGCTGTGGACCGCCTCGACCACCTTGAGGAGGACGTCGGGGTCGGTGTTCGGGGGGACGCCGTGGCCGAGGTTGAAGATGTGGCCGGGGGCGGCCTTGCCCTCGGTCAGGATGCGGTCGATCTCGGGCTCGATCGCGTCCCACCCTGCGAAGAGCAGAGCGGGGTCGAGGTTGCCCTGGACTGGCTTCGGCTTGCCGCCCGCCACCGTGATCCGGCGTACCGCCTCGTCCAGCGGCACTCGCCAGTCGACGCCGACGACATCCGCGCCGGCCTCGCTCATCAGACCGAGCAGCTCACCCGTGTTCACCCCGAAGTGCAGCCGCGGTACGCCGTACTGCGCCAGCGCGTCGAACACCTTCGCCGAGTGCGGCTGCACGAACTCCGCGTAGTCGCGCGCCGACAACCCACCGGCCCACGAGTCGAACAGCTGGATCGCCGAGGCGCCCGCCTCGATCTGCACGGACAGATAGGCGATCGCGACCTCGGCCAGCCGGTCGGCCAGCGCGTGCCAGAGCTTCGGATCGCCGTGCATCAGCGCCTTCGTCTTGGCGTGATCCTTGCTCGGCCCACCCTCGACCAGGTACGACGCGACCGTGAACGGCGCACCAGCGAACCCGATCAGCGGCGTCGCACCCAGCTGGGAGGTCAGCTCCTGGACCGACTCGGTGATGTAGGTGACGTCCGCCGGCGTGACCGGCCGCACCGCTTCGAGGTCGGCCAGCGACCGCACCGGCGAGGCGACCACCGGGCCGACGCCGGGCTGGATCTCCAGGTCGACACCCACCGCTTTGAGCGGCAGCACGATGTCGGAGAAGAAGATCGCCGCGTCGACGCCGTAACGGCGTACCGGCTGCAGCGTTATCTCCACAACGAGGTCGGGCCGCTTGCACGACTCGAGCATCGTGGTGCCTTCGCGGATCGCCCGGTACTCCGGCAACGAGCGACCCGCCTGGCGCATGAACCAAACAGGCGTATGCGGCACCGCCTCCCCCCGAGCAGCCCGCAGAAAGGCGGAGTCCACGAGGGCATCGGTAGCACTGGGTGATGAAGGAGATTGCGTCACAGGCACAAGACCGATGATCCCACGCTGTGATCACCCCGGTCACACGCGTTTCCCCCTCCCACCCACCGGATCCAGGAGCACCACAGAAGTCGCCGCCGGATCAGGAGCACCACCACGGTCCTGGGGCCTCCCGCCCTGGACTGAGGAACGGAGGGAGCGAAGCGACCGCAGAGACGAGGGAAGGGCGGGAGATAAAGCCCCAGGACCCGCCGAGCCGAAGGCGAGGCAGAAAGCACAGCGAGAGTTGAGCCTCCCGGATCACGAGCACCACCCGCCCCGCCCCTCGGATCACGAGCACCACCACGGTCCTGGGGCCTCCCGCCCTGGACTGAGGAGCGGAAGGAGCGAAGCGACTGGAGCGACGAGGGAAGGGCGGGAGTTTAGCCCCAGGACCCGCGGCGCCGGAGGCGACGCAGACAACACAGCCCGTGCCCGGAACCGGTCACCGGCGCGTCGTCGCCCGCGTCGGTGAGTAATCAGTCGTAGGCTGCGAAGCATGGGTGCCCGCAAGCAGGTCGACGCGCCACCCGCGGAGTTCGCCGAGGCTCTGACGCAGTTGCGTGAGGCCCGGTTCAGGCCCGAGGTGTTCGTCGAGGAGATGCCCGCGCCGCAGCGGATCGCACCGCACGCGGCCGCGGTCAGCGCTGACGTGACGGTCGACGGTGACGATGTCGCCACCGGCCGGCTGGTCGTCCTCTACGACCCGGCGGGGAACGACGCCTGGCAGTCGACCTTCCGCTGTGTCGCGTACGTGCGTGCTGCCGTCGAGCCGGAGATGGTGACGGACGCGCTGCTCGGTGGCGTGGGCTGGACCTGGCTGATGGAGGCTTTGGCCGACCGGGGCGCGGAGTTCCTGGCGCCGAGCGGTACCGTCACCAGGGTGGTATCCGAGAGTTTCGGCGGGATGGCCGACGACGACGCGACGGCGGAGATCGAGATCCGTGCGTCCTGGAGCCCTGTCCCGGGCCCGGACGGGATGGTCGACGTGAGCCCCCATGCCGAGGCCTGGGGCGAGGTGCTCTGTACGGCGGCGGGACTCCCGCCGGTACCGCCGGGGGTGGTCGCGATGCCGACCCGGCGCGGTCAGCGGGGCCGATGAGCCCGGCCGAGACCCAGCAGCAGCCGCCCGTCCCGGACGACCCGACCGAGAACCTGCCACTGCTCGAACTCCGCGACGGACTGTCGGACGTGATCGACACCGCCCCGGCCCTGGCCGAGGTCGTGGAGGCCTTCCGGGCCGGCGCCGGCCCGGTCGCGGTCGACGCCGAGCGCGCCTCCGGCTACCGCTACTCGCACCGCGCGTACCTGGTCCAGCTCCGCCGGGTGGGTTCCGGTTCGGCGCTGGTCGACCCGATTCCGTTCGGTGACCTGTCCTCACTCGGCGACGCGATCATCGACGCCGAGTGGATCATCCACGCCGCGAACCAGGATCTGGCCTGCCTGGCCGAGGTCGGCATGGTGCCGCGCACCGTCTTCGACACCGAACTCGCCGGCCGGCTGCTCGGCTACCCCAAGGTCGGGCTGGCCTCGCTGGTGAGCGAAGTCCTCGGCTACAAGATGCGCAAGGAGCACTCGGCGGCCGACTGGTCGACGCGTCCGCTGCCCGGCCCGTGGCTGATCTACGCCGCGCTGGACGTCGAGATGCTGATCGAGCTGCGCGACGCGATCGAGGCCGAGCTGCGCCGCGAGGGCAAGTGGGAGTGGGCGCAGCAGGAGTTCACCGCGATCCTGAACGCTCCGCCGCGCGAGCCGAAGCCGGATCCGTGGCGGCGTACGTCGGGCATGCACCGGGTGCGCAACCGCCGCAGCCTGGCCGTCGTCCGCGCTCTGTGGGAGGCGCGCGACCAGCTCGCCGCCTCCGCCGACATCTCCCCCGGCCGCATCCTCCCGGACGCGGCCATCGTCGAGGCCGCCGCCGCGATGCCGGTCGACCGCGACAGTTTGCAGCGCCTGACGGCCTTCAAGGGCCGCGGCGCGCACCGCCACATGCGCACGTGGTGGGAGGCGATCGACCACGCCCGCCGCCTGCCCGAGAGCGAACTCCCCAAACAAGGCCCCCGGTACGACGGCCCGCCGCCGGCTCGCGCCTGGGCCGATCGGGACCCGGACGCGGCAGCTCGGTTGTCAGCCGCCCGCGCGGCGGTCAGCGAGATCGCGGAGGCCCATCGCCTCCCGACCGAGAACCTGCTCTCCCCCGACACCATCCGCCGCCTCGCCTGGGCCCCACCGGCCGACGCGGACCTGGCAGCGGTCACGACCTTCCTGCGCGACCACAACGCCCGCGAATGGCAGATCGGCCTCACCGCCGAAGCCCTCACCGACGCCCTCGCCACCGAGGCCGCCCCGATCGAACCCCTCGACCCGGACGACGCTCCCTAGACTTCCCGCACGTCGTCGCCGGCTCGACATCGAGGACCTCGTCCGGCCTAGGACTCGACGTCGTCCGGCTGGAGTGCGCCGAGGATCAGCTCGAGGCCGAAGGCGAACTCGGCGTCAGGGTCGTAGCCGGGCGCAAGGAGCTGTCCGGCGACGACCTCCGCGAGATGCGGGTAAGTGTCGGCCGGGAGTTCCTGCGCAAGATCCCCCGCGACCTCCTCGAGCTCCGCGGAGTTCGCGAACGGCAGACTCACTTCCTGGATGACGAACCCGTACAGATAGCTGTCGATCACCGAGAAGGCCCGGGTCGCCATCGCGACGGAGAAGCCTCCTGCTCGCAGGGCTCCCAGGACCGCGTCGTGGTGGCGCAAGAGCGCCGGCCCGGTCGCCTTGCCGGAGTCCATCAGGCTCACGGCCCACGGATGGCGCCGCAGTACGGTGCGCGCCGAGTTCGTCCGGTCGCGGAGCGCCTGTTTCCAATCGTTGGTCGAGGCCGGCAGCTCGATCTCGCCGAAGACCCGGTCGACCATGCCGCCGAGCAGTTCCTCCCGACGGGCCACGTGGTTGTACAGGGACATCGCCTCGACGCCGAGCCGGGCGGCGACGGCCCGCATCGTCACGCCGGCCTCGCCCTTCTCGTCGGCCAGCGCCATCGCGGCGGTGACGATCCGCTCCCGGCTGAGCGGTGCCCGCTTCGCTCTCGCGCCCCGCTCGGCCATCTCTCCTGCTCCTCCACGGCTTGACGTACTTACAGCGTAAGTCTAGCGTGACTTACATCGTAAGTTCAGCACCAAGGGGGCAGCATGCGGAAGGTCTGCATCATCGGAGCATCGGGCAAGCTCGGGCGGTACATGGTCCGGCACGCGCTGGATCGCGGCTACGAGGTCGTCGGCGTCTGTCGCGAGCGCAGCGTCCCGAAGCTCGCCGAGTTCGCGGAGCGCATCACGGTCCACCCCGGCCCCACGAACGACCCAGCGGTGATCAAGCAGGCGGTCGCCGGATGCGATGGCGTACTGACCGTGCTCGTCCCATGGGGTGTGAAGCAGTACTCATCAGGTACTGCGCAGGCGGTGCTCGACCACGCCGAGCCCGACGCGCGTCTGGTCTTCTCCTGCGGCTGGCACGTCGCGCGCGACGGACAGGATCAGTACTCCAGGCGTTTCCGGGCGATGGTCCAGGTCGCCACCGTGCTGGCCCGGCTCGTGCGGGCGGTCGAGATCGACGACCAGGTGGAGGCCTGCCGGCGGATCTTCGCCAGCGACCGGCGGTGGACCGTCGTCCGTGGCAGCGACCTCGAAGAAGGCGAGAGTCAGGGCCTGCCGGTGTGGAGCCGCCACGTCGGCGACCCCATCCTGGCCAGCAACCTGACCCGACGCGTCGACTTCGCCCTCTTCATGGTGGAGGCACTCACCGACGACAGCCTCGTCCACGAAGCGCCGGCGATCGTCGGCCGGCTCTCCCCCAGCGCTACGGCAGCGTCGACTCGATCGCAGCGGTGAGCTCGGCCGACTCGGGCAGGGTCTGCGGGCGGAAGCGGGCCGCCACGGTCCCTTCGGGGGTGACCAGGAACTTCTCGAAGTTCCACTGGACGTCGCCGGCCGCGCCGTCGGCGTCCGGGCTCGCGGTGAGTTCGGAATACAGCGGGTGCCGGCCTTCGCCGTTGACCTCGAGCTTGGCGAGCATCGGGAACGTCACGCCGTACGTCGTCGAGCAGAAGGTCTCGATCTCTTCGGCCGAGCCGGGCTCCTGGCCCCCGAACTGGTTGCAGGGCACGCCGAGCACGGTGAAGCCACGGCTCGCGTACTGCTTCTGCAGCTTCTCCAGGCCCTCGTACTGCGGGGTGAGGCCGCACTTGGAGGCCACGTTGACCACCAGCACCGCCTTGCCCTTGTACTCACCCAGAGTGGTCTCGGCGCCGGACAGGGTCTGCAACGGGATGTCGTACAGGCTCATCGAAAGTCCTCAATCGGTGGGGAGGTGGCGGGCCAGGAAGATCTCGGTACGGCTCCATGCGAGCGCTGACGCCTCGGCATGATGGAAGGCGGGCAGCGGGTTGTCGAAGGCGTGCCCGGCTCCGGGATAGCGGTAGATCTCGTTGTCGGGCCCCTCGACCGCAGCCGCGATCTGGTCGACCGTCTCGCGGCTCAGGTACTCGTCGGCGTCCCCGAAATGATGCAGGCTGACCGCGTCCACCTTCGGCGCAAGGCTGACCAGCTGTGGGAGGGCAGACCCGTAGTAGCTCACCAGCACATCCGCGGACGACTCGGCAGCCACGTTGAAGCCCAGTCCTCCACCGAAGCAGAAGCCGACAATCCCGACAGGTGTCTCACGACTGCGCAGATAATCCAGTACGGCGATCGAGTCGGACACCGCGGTCGCCCAGTCGAGCTGGCTGGTCAGAGCGATGGCCTGGTCGAGCAGGTCAGGTGCCGACTCGTCCAGCTCCGCGTTGTCCAGGCGCCAGTAGATCTCCGGCGCGACGACGTAGTACCCGAGGGTGGCCAGGTCCAAGGCTCGCTGCTGGATGTAGTCGGAGACGCCAAAGATCTCCTGAAGCAGCAACAAGCCCGGCCCGGATCCACCGGCGGGCTCCCACACATGCGTCGGGATCAGCCCCGAGCCGGTATCGATCTCCAAGGTCACACAGCGAGCCTAGTCGACCACCCAATGATCAGTGTTCCGCCTCCACGGATTCCCGTCGCACTGCGGGCGCAGGCGCGGGCATCCACGCCGTGCACTCGGCGATGGCCGCGCTGAGCAGGTTGTAGAGGCGCTCATCGGGGTCTGGCACGCAGGCCTGCGAGATGCCCTCCACTGCGCACGACACTGCCCGCGGAGCAGTCCGGCGCGCGAAGTCCGGCGTACCGCGGTGTGGTCGGGCTGTGAAGGTCCGTGCCCACTTGGCAGCCGCCGGCACTGAGTCCAGCGCCTCCTGGGCCTCCGGCCGCAGGCTGTCGAGCGGCCGGCCGTCCAGTGCGGCCAGGTTGCGCTCCCCCACCAGCAGGGCGACAGCGAGGATGTACTGGCGCTCCTGAGAGACCACCGGCAGCGCTTGCTCTACGCACACGGCCGTCACCCGCGGTACGACATGCGGGTCGTCCGGCGTCAGGCCGATCACCGACGGGATCAGCGGAGCGAGCCGGACCCGGCCGGCGTCCGTCGTACAGTCGTTGACGTCCCGGGCCACATTGGCCAGCAGTGGATGAGTACAGGCCGGGTGATCCGACCAGGGTTCGCCCGCGAGGTACGAAGCGAACTCCATGAAACAGGCGCCCTTGCGAGGATTGCGGTGTTTGCCCCTGGACAGAACCGGGACGGCAAGCTCGAGATTGTTCATTGCGACTCCTGAGACGACTCCCTTCCCTTCAGCATGCGCCGGATCCGCGCCACGCGCCACGGGTTACGCCAACTCGCGCCGCCTGTGAGCAGTGGCACAGGCGTGGCGGGTTGGGAGGAGGTGTTACCGACGGGTAGCCTAGGCCTGCTCCCACTCCTGATTCACAGAGGAGGGCCCTCGTGCCCCGTGAGATCCGCGATGTCGTTTTCGTCGACGGCGTTCGCACCCCGTTCGGAAACGGCAAGGCCACCGGCCTGTACGCCGAGACGCGCGCCGACGACCTGGTGATCAAGTGCATCCGGGAAATTCTCCGGCGCAACCCGTCGCTGCCGCCGGAGAAGGTGGAAGAGGTCGCCATCGCGGCCACCACCCAGATCGGCGACCAGGGCCTGACCATCGGCCGGACCGCGGCCCTGCTGGCCGGTCTGCCGAACACCACTCCCGGGTACTCCGTCGACCGGATGTGCGCCGGCGCCCTGACCGCCGTCACCACCCTCGCGTCCGGGATCGCCTTCGGCGCCCAGGACGTGGTGATCGCCGGTGGCGTCGAGCACATGGGCCGCCACCCGATGGGCGAGGGCGTCGACCCGAACCCGCGGATCATCTCCGAGAAGCTGGTCGACACCAGCGCGCTGGTGATGGGCTCCACCGCCGAGAACCTGCACGACCGGTTCCCCTCCATCACCAAGGAGCGCACCGACGCCTTCGCCGTCGCCTCCCAGGAGCGCGCGGCCAAGGCTTATGCGAACGACCTGATCCAGCCTGACCTGGTACCGATCGCGATCCGCTCGGCCGAGAAGGGCTGGGGGCTCGCCACCACCGACGAGCCGATGCGCCCGGGCACCACGATGGAGGACCTGGCCAAGCTGAAGACCCCGTTCCGTCCGCACGGCCGGATCACCGCGGGCAACTCGGCCGGTATCAACGACGGCGCCACCGCGGCGCTGCTCACCTCGGCCGAAGCGGCCGAGGAGCTCGGCCTGAAGCCGAAGATGAAGCTGGTCTCCTACGGCTTCGTCGGCGTCGAGCCCGAGGTGATGGGCTTCGGCCCGGTCCCGGCCACCGAGAAGGCGCTGAAGCTGGCCGGCCTGACCATCGACGACATCCAGGCCTTCGAGGTGAACGAGGCGTTCGCCGTCCAGGTGCTCGCCTTCCTCGAGCACTACGGCATCGCCGACGACGACCCGCGGGTCAACCCGTACGGCGGTGCGATCGCGTACGGTCACCCGCTCGCGTCGTCCGGCATCCGGCTGATGACCCAGCTGGCCAAGCAGTTCGAGCTCAAGCCCGAGGTCCGCTACGGCCTGACCACGATGTGCGTCGGCCTCGGCATGGGCGGCACCATCATCTGGGAGAACCCGAACTTCGAGGGGACAAAGGCATGAGCGAGCTGCAGGCTCTGATCGACGAGGCGCTCGCGATCGAGAACGACGAGTTGGTCACGCTTGCGCCGAGCCGCGACGTCGTGCTGCCGAACAAGGCCGGCACGATGGCGCTGATCACCCTCGACAACGGCCACGACCACACCAAGCCGAACACCTTCGGCCCCAAGGGTCTGGCCGAGCTGAACAAGGCGATCGACGCCGCGCTGGCGCGTGAGGACGTCGTCGCGATCGGCGTCACCGGCAAGCCGTTCATCCTGGCGGCGGGCGCGGACCTGAGCGGCGTACCGAAGCTGGCCGGCCGGGAGCAGGCGCTCAACCTCGGCAAGATCGGCCACGGCGTGATGCGCAAGCTGACCGACGGGGGCAAGCCGTCGTTCGCGTTCGTCAACGGCGTGGCGCTCGGCGGCGGGCTCGAGGTCGCGCTGCACGCGCAGTACCGGACGATCTCCGTCGCGGCCGGGATGATCTCGACGCCCGAGGTGTTCCTCGGTCTGCTGCCGGGCTGGGGCGGCAACTTCCTGCTGCCGAACCTGATCGGCGGGGACTTGGCCGTCAAGGTCGTCGTCGAGAACGCGCTGAACCAGAACAAGATGCTCAGCGGTCCCGAGGCGGTGAAGTTCGGCATCGGCGACGTCCTGCTGGACTCGGCCGACTTCCTCGAGCAGTCGCTGTTGTGGGCGAGCAAGGTGCTGACCGGTGAGATCACCGTCGAGCGGCCGGAGATCGACCGGGGCGAGGCGTGGGACGCAGCCGTTGCCCGAGGCAAGGGTTTTGCCGACCTCAAGGTGAGTGGCGCGGCGCCCGCGCCGTACCGGGCGCTGGAACTGATCGCGGCCGCCAAGGACAACGACCGCGATCGCGGTTTCGCCGCCGAGGACGAGGCGCTGGCCGACCTGATCATGAGCGAGGAGCTGCGCAGCGGCCTCTACGCCTTCGACCTGGTCAACAAGCGCGCCAAGCGCCCCGCAGGTGCGCCGGACAAGTCGCTCGCCCGCCCGGTCAGCAAGGTGGGCGTCGTCGGCGCCGGCCTGATGGCGGGTCAGCTGGCGCTGCTGTTCGTGCGCCGGCTCGAGGTGCCGGTGGTGCTCACCGACCTCGACCAGGAGCGGGTGGACCGCGGCGTCGGCTACGTGCACGGCGAGATCGACAAGCTGCTGGGCAAGGGCCGGATCCGTCCGGACAAGGCCAACCAGCTGAAGGCGCTCGTCACCGGCTCGGTGGATCGTGCGGTCTTCGCGGACGCCGACTTCGTGATCGAGGCGGTCTTCGAGGAACTGCAGCTGAAGAAGACGATCTTCGCCGACCTGGAGAAGATCATCCGGCCGGACGCGATCCTGGCGACCAACACCAGCTCGCTCTCCATCACCGAGATGGCCGCCGGTCTGCAGCACCCCGAGCGGGTCGTCGGGTTCCACTTCTTCAACCCGGTCGCGGTGCTGCCGCTGCTGGAGATCATCCGCGCCGACCAGACCGACGACGCCGCGCTGGCGACGGCGTTCGCGGTGGGCAAGAAGCTGAAGAAGTCCTGCGTGCTGGTGAAGGACGCGCCGGCCTTCGTGGTGAACCGGCTGCTGACCCGCTTCCTGGGTGAGGTCAGCGCGGCGGTCGACGAGGGCACGCCGATTCCCGAGGCGGACAAGGCGTTGTCGGCCCTCGGGTTGCCGATGCCGCCGTTCGTCCTGCTGCAGCTGGTCGGCCTGCCGGTCGCGCTGCACGTCGCCGAGACGATGAACCGCGCCTACCCGGAGCGGTTCGCGGTGTCCGCGAACCTCGCCAAGGTCGTTGCCGCCGGCAAGAGTTCCTTCTACGTCTGGAGCGCCGAGGGCAAGCCGTCGGTCGACCCGGAGGTCGAGGCCCTCGTCACGGTCGGCGACCAGCCCTCCACCGCTGAGGAGCTGCGCACCCGGGTGCTGACCGCGCTCGCCGAGGAGATCCAGATCATGCTCGACGAGGGCGTGGTCGCGGAAGCCCAGGACATCGACCTGTGCCTGCTGCTCGGCGCGGGCTGGCCGTTCCACCTCGGCGGCATCACCCCGTACCTGGACCGCAGCGGCATCGCCGAAAAGGTCAACGGCAAGCCCTTTCTCCCGGAGGGACTAGCCAGCCTTCCCAAGGGCCTGGCCGGCCTCGCCTAACCGCAGGGCACTCTGATCCGCTGGGGGTCGGTCCGGCGCCGGAAGCCCGGTCCGGCCCCCAGCAAACCTTCTTCTGTTCGCAACACACCGGGCGGAACTTCCGTCCGGGGTGACCAGTTGTCCCTGGTGGACGTGACGAACTGGGGAGAACATGAGCAAGCATGCGGAACAGAAGTCTCAGGCTCGCGAGAAGGCGGCGGCGTTGCATGCCACGCAGTTGCGGGCTGAGCGTCGCCGGCGACTGCTGCTGGCCGTAGGGGCTGTTGCGGTGGTCCTCGTCGTCATCGGCGGGCTGGTCGCCGTGCGACTCGCCGGCGGTGGCAAGAAGGAGACCGCTGCCGAGCCGTCCGGGTCGGCCGACAGCAACCTGATCTCCACGCTGGCGAGTATCCCGGCCGAGACCTTCGCGGCCGTCGGCAGCGACGGAGTACAGGCTGCGCCGGCAGCCATCACCGCTCCGCACCTGCTCTCCCCCGACGGCAAACCCAAGGTCCTGTACGTCGGCGCCGAGTTCTGCCCGTACTGCGCCGCGGAGCGCTGGCCCGTCACGGTCGCGCTGTCCCGGTTCGGCACCTTCAGCAACCTCGGCACGACCCACTCGGCGGCTGCCGACGTCTACCCCAACACCGCATCGCTCTCGTTCCACGGCTCGACCTACACCAGCAAGTACCTCGCCTTCACCGGGGTCGAAACGACCACCAACGAAGAGGTCAACGGCCGGTACGCCCCGCTGGACAAGCTGACGCCGGAGGATCAGAAGACCTTCGACACGTTCAACCAGCCGCCGTACGTGAAGAGCTCGGGGTCGATCCCGTTCGTCGACCTGGGCGGGCAGTTCGCCAACGCCGGCGCGACGTTCACCCCCGAGGTGCTGGCCGGCAAGACCCAGAGCGAGATCGCGAACGCCCTCAAGGACCCGGCGAACCCGATCGCGCAGGCCATCGACGGCTCGGCGAACGTCTACACCGCCGCCCTGTGCCAGCTCACCAAGAACCAGCCGGCGGCCGTGTGTTCGACGGACGCGGTCAAGACGGCCGCCGGCAAACTCGGGCGGAGCTGACCAAGTGAGGGCTGACCAAGTGAGCGAGACCGCCACCCGCAAACCGCTTGGCTGGCTGCCCTGGACGACGTTGGTCCTGTCCGTCGCCGGGGTCGTCGTCGCGGCGTACCTGACCTATGAGCACTTCACGGCGGGCACGACCCTCGCCTGCCCCAACACCGGCGTGGTCAACTGCGGCAAGGTGATCAGCAGCGAGTACTCGAAGCTCCTCGGCATCCCGGTCGCGCTGCTCGGGCTCGGGTTCTTCGCCGCGATGACCGTGCTTTCCCTGCCGCCGCTCTGGCGTACGACGTCGCCGTGGCCCAGCTGGCTTCGGCTGGCCGCGGTTGCCGCCGGAGTCGTCTTCGTCCTCTACCTGATCTGGGCGGAGCTGTTCCAGATCGACGCCATCTGCCTGTGGTGCACGGTCGTGCACGCGCTCACCATCGTGCTGTTCGGCCTGGTCGTCGTCCGCCAGGCGCTGCCGCCGATCGAGGACTAGGACCTGAACTTCTTCACCGCCGCCACCAGCTGGGCCGGCGTCTTCCCCGTGTGTTTCTTGACGATCGCGGCGTACGACGACGGCCCGGTGTTGTGCAGCGCGAGATCGGTGTAGAGCGCCGCCATCCCCTTCACACCCTCGGTCGACACCAGGTACTCCGCCGCCCACCAGGACTGCCCGTACGACCGGTCCCCGTTCGCGTCGAACTCCGCGTCGCCGGGCAGCACCTTCATCGACGCCAGGTACTTCGACCGGACCGTCTTTCGATACGGATCGACGGTCCACCGTGGGTCGTCCTCGATCGACCGACAGCGCACGTACTCAGCGACGCCCTCGACCAGCCAGACCGGCGCCCGCACGCCGATCGGCACGGTCGCGACATGCGTCATCTCGTGCACCAGCAGGTCCTCTTCCAGATCCTTGCGCACGGCCGGGTTGATCACGATCCGGCTGCCGACGGGAGCCGCGGTCTGCGTGGTCAGCGGCTCACCGTCGTACAGGGTGACCGCCTTCGCCGCGATGGTCCAGCCTTTGCCCGTGCCGGTCGTCCAGAGCAGCGACATCACCCGGGGCTCGGACATCGCCACCACCATCACCGCGCCGTTCCAGGGTCGCGGCCAGTGCCGGCGTACGGCGCCAACCGCGGTTTGGGACACCCCGGCGATCTTCTGGCCGAGCGCGGCCTCGGTCTTGTCCACCACCACGACCACCCGGCCGCGACGGAGCACGGTGATCGGCTGGAAGTCCCAGGGCTGGCGGTGCCCGTCCTCACTCAGTGTCTCCTCGATCGCGTCGTCCGCGACCAGGATCCAGCGGCCGGCCCGGGCCACGAACGTGTAGCCGAGATCGGTCTGCACCGGCCGGGGATCGAGCTCGGACAGCTGGTAGCGCATCATCACCCGGGTGGAGAAGGCGGTCTTGCCGAACTTCTCCTCCATCGTCGGCGCCAGCCGCTCGTCGGCCACGAAGTACCGCAGCGTGGTGAACCGGAACTGCCGGAGGTTGCCGAACAACACCCGCTGCTCGGCCACGAACTTCGGCTGCTGCGGGTCGACCGAGGCCAGGAACCCTTTGAGATCACCGCGCAGTACCGCCGTCGCCCGCGTGGCCAGGATCGCGTCGAGCGCCGCCTTGCGCGCCTTCGGCGAAGCTTCCTGCGCCTGAGCCCGGGCGGCCCCCTCGACCGCGGACGCCGACCCACCGGGTGCGGTGCCGTCGTCCCACCTGGTCGCGACAACAGTCCCCGTGGCTGCCGCCAGCACAAGCGCAGCCGCGCCCGCCAGAAGGCGCCCCCGCTGCATCACCATGTCCTGCTCCTTGCCCACCCCGGTCCTGGCCGGACGGATACTACCCGCCAAATCGCCTGATGGGAGGGCGTTGTGCAGGACAGCTTCGGAGGCGCCTTCGCGATTGCGCTGGTCCGGGTTCTACGCCGAGGTGCTCTCGCCCGTGCGCTCGGTGTGGCCGACCCGGCTCTTGCGGTAGCCGTAGACGAAGTAGATGGCGAAGCCGAGGGCCATCCAGATGCCGAACCGCAGCCAGGTCTCCAGGGTCAGGTTCAGCATCAGGTAGATGCAGATCGCCGCGGCCAGCAGCGGCACCACCGGGTTGCCGGGCACCCGGAACGAGCGCGGAACGTCCGGCCGGCTGCGACGCAGCAACGGAACCGCGATCGCGACCATGGTGAACGCGGCCAGCGTGCCGATGTTCACCATCTCCTCCAGCTTGCCGATCGGGGTCAGCCCGGCCACCAGGGCGACCAACACGCCGATGCCGATCGTCAGCCGGTACGGCGTACCGAACTTCGCGTGCGTCTTGCCGATCTTGGCCGGCACCAGGTGGTCGCGGCTCATCGCGAACAGCACCCGCGCGGCGCCGATCATCAGTGTCAGCACGACGGTGGTCAGACCGGCCACCGCACCGGCGGAGATCAGCGTCGCGAAGCCGGGCCGGCCGACCGAGCGGAACGCCTCCGCCAGCGCGGCCTCACTGTGGATGTCGGTGTACTTGACCATGCCGGTGATCACGATGCAGACCAGCACGTAGAGCACCGTGCAGATCGCCAGCGACCCGATGATGCCGCGGGGCAGGTCGCGCTGCGGGTTCTTGGCCTCCTCCGCGGTCGTCGCGACCACGTCGAAGCCGATGAACGCGAAGAACACCAGCGACGCACCGGACACCAGGCCCATCACCCCGAAGGTCGACGGCGCGATCCCGAACAGCGCCTGGAACAACGGGGTGGTGATCGTCACCTCACCGGTCTCGGTCGGCACACCCGGCGGGATGAACGGGGTCAGGTTCGAGCCCTTGATGTAGAACAGCCCGGCGATGATCACGAACAGCACCACGAACAGCTTCACCGCGACCAGCACCAGGTTGACCCGCAGCGACTCCTTGATGCCGATCGTCGCCAGCGTCGCCAGCACGAGCACCAGCAGCATCGCCAGCACGTTCACGTCGCTGTCCGGCCCGATCGACTCCGGCCAGCCGAGCCCGATCTGTTCCAGGAACAACGCGGCGTACGACGACCAGCCCTGCGCCACCACACTTGCTCCGAGCATCAACTCGAGCAGCAGGTCCCAGCCGATGATCCAGGCGAAGATCTCGCCGAGGGAGAAGTACGAGAACGTGTACGCCGAACCCGACACCGGCACCGTCGACGAGAACTCCGCGTAACACAACGCCGCCAGGGCGCAACAGATCGCCGCCAGCACGAACGACAACGCGATGCCCGGACCCGCGTAGGCCTTGGCGGCCCGGCCGGTCAGGGTGAAGATCCCGGCGCCGATGATGACGCCGATGCCGAAGACGGTGAGGTCAAGGGCGGTGAGGCGTTTCTTGAGCTGGTACTCCGGCTCGTCGGTGTCCGCGATCGACTGCTCGATCGTCTTCGTTCGCAACAGACTCATCTGTACGCCTCCTCGTACTCGGACGGAACGCTCCGAGCCTGCCCGCCTGACGGCACGAGGTCAAACCGCCACTCAGCGTTGCGGGACGTACTCCTTGAGGTAGATCCACAGCGTCGCTTCGGTGAATCCGGTGCGGGTCAACAGGATCCGGTCGCGCGCGGCCTGGTCGGTTCCGTGCCGGGCCAGATCCTCGTACAGGTCCGCGACGGCGGTCAGCCCGAGCCGCTTCACCAGGAAGCGGACGGCCAGCCAGCTCACGCCGTACACGTCGGCGCTGCTCTGGTAGAAGCCGGCATCCGAGGGCAGGGCGGTGAGCTGCGGCAGCGCCTCGTCGATGACTTCCTGCTCCCACTTCGCGACCTCGCCCGGTCCGCTGATCGCTTCGATGCCGCGCCACGAGACGTACTCCGCGGCGCCCTCGGCCAGCCACAACGGCTCGTAGCCGCCGAGGTCCGCGGTCGCCACATGGGTGATCTCGTGCGACAGCAGGATCTCGTCGACGCGCTCGCGTTCCTTCGGGTTGATCACGATGTAGGCGCCGGCCACGGTACCGTCGGCGGTGTCCTGACCGGGCAGCGACGAGAAGGTCGACCCGGCGCTGGCGGCCGACTCGATGTCCTCGTCGGCGAACCGCGCGTCCCGGACCTCGGTGTCGTCCAGCGCCGCGATCAGCACCGAACCACGCCACTTGCGCGGCCAGTAGGCGGTGACCTCGGTCAGCGCTTCCTTCGCCTCCTCGACGATCGCGCGGCCGCTCCTGGTGTCGCCCTTGTTGACCAGCACGAGCACCCGCGGCGCCCGATGCACCTCGAACCGGCCGAGGTCCCAGGGCTCCTGGTGCGCGCCCGGACCGAGATCCTCGTCCAGGTCGTTGTCGTCGGCCATCACCCAGCGACCGGCACGCTGCACGAAGGTGTAGCCGAGCTCGGTGGTCACCGGCGTCATGTCGACGCCCGGGATCTGGTAGCGCATCAGCACCCGCACCAGGTACGCCGAGGAGCCGTGCTCGCGGACCGCGGCCTGGTCGAACCGCTCCTCGGCCTGGCTGTAGCCGATCTCCTGCAGGCTGAGCTCGACCAGGTTGGCGAACAGCACCTTCTGCGCCTGCCGAAGCTTCTTGTTCGCCGGATCGACGTCCTGCAAGAACATCCGCTCGTCGACGATCCGCACAGCCTTCGCCCTGCGCAGCAGAATCGTGTCGACAGCCATCCGCCGGGCAGCCACCGCGGCAGCCGTCTTCGAAGGCGGCTTGGTCCCCTGGTTCGGCTGGCTCACCGGCGGCGTGGTCAAGGGCGCGACAGGCCTGGCCCGGGCATCCCGCTCACGGTCCTCGACCGCGTAGACAACCCCGGCCGAGACCACGGCCACGGCAATCAGCAGGCCCAGCCAGCGGCGGGGCCCGTGGGGCGAAACCTCAGCGCCGGGCGGGGCGGCGCTAGGTGGTGTCGAACTCACGTCGGGTCGATTCCTCCGGTCCGCCCGTCTGTCACAGCCCGGCTACCCTACTCGCTCCAGCCAGATCCACCACCGACACGCCGTACAGACCTCCTGACGTACTGCAACAAATGCCCCGCGGGTCCGGTGGGAGCGACACTTCTCAGGTTAGGCCGCCGCGCGGAGGGCTTGGAAGAGGGCTTTTTCGGTGAGGCCGAGGTGTTCGAGCATGATGCGGTTGCGTTCGGCCTGGGTCGAGCCGAGGGCGGCCAGTTCCTGGTAGAGCGTGCCGACCTCGATGCCGCCGTACTTGGTGAACAAGTAGTCGACGGCCAGCCAGGACAGCGGGTACGAACTGCCCGAGTTCTTGAAGAACACCTCGTCGGCCGGCAACGCCTTCGCCTTCGCGAGGTACAGCGACCTGACCTCCACGCGGTACTTGTCGAGGGCAAGATCCTTGGCGCCGTCCATCGGCAGGAACTCGACGTACGTCGCCGCCCCCTCCACCAGCCAGCGCGGCGCATAGGCCCCGTACGACGCGCTGGCGACGTGCGTGAACTCGTGAGCCAGCGTGCGCGCGTCCACCTTGGCCCGGTTGCGCGGGTTGATCACGACGTACGAGTCGGCCCGCTCTCCCATCGCCGTCTTCTCGCCCGGCAACGTCCGGTAGACCCAGGTCGCCATCGCCAACGCGTCCTCGGCGTTCTTCGGCACTGTGTAGTCGGCGCCCCGGACCACCTTGTCGTCCAGCGCGATCACCACCCCGGAGCCGGTCCAGCCACCCGGCCAACTCCTACTGACAGCCTTTACTGCGCTGACCGCCTTGGTGGCCAGCGCGCCGGCGAGCTTCGCCTGGTCGCGCTCGACCACGATCAGGACTCGTGGCGCCCGCTTCACCAGCACCTCGCCGAGATCCCAGGCCTCTTGGTGGGAGCCGCGCGGAAGCAGATGATCCATGTCCGAGTCCGAAACCAGCAACCAGCTGCCGTCGGTCTTCTGCGTGAAGGTGTAGCCGAGCATCGTCCGGACCGGCTGGGGGTCGATCCCGGTGATCTGGTACGTCATCGCCACCCCGACCAGGTACGTCGACGGGCCGTACTTGTCGACCAGCCGCTGGTCGAACTGTTCCCTGAGCTGGTCGAAGCGCAGGCTCTGGAAGCCGAACTGCTGAAGGTTCGCGAACAGCATCTTCTGCCGGGCGACCAGCTTCTTGTTCGCGGTATCGACGTCGCGCAGGAACTCGGCCGGATCGTTCTCGCGGACCGCCTGGGCACGGCGTACCAGCACCTTGTTCACGCCGGCCGCACGAGCCGTCTCGTCGACCTCCGCCGGGCCGGTCGTCCGCGGCGTGGTGACGCCTGTCTGTCCGGCCGTGCCCGCACCGGACCGGTGCAGGGCAAGACCACCGGCGACAGCACCGGCGACCAGGACCAGCGACAGCAGCACCGGCCAGAGCCGATACCGCCGGGGAGCCGCGGAGTGACGCCCCCTCGCCGGTCCCCCGTCAGGCGCCGCCCGGCCTGCCGCTCGCTGTGTCTGACTCACTGCTGATCGCGTCCCCTTGATGCTTGGCGATCATCTCGATCACGTCCCGGGCCAGCCCTTGACCGGTCAGGCCGATCTGCTGCAGGACCGCGTCGCGCTTGGCGTGCTCGAGGAACTCCTGCGGGATGCCGAAGTCGCGGACCGGGGTGGTGACACCGGCGTCGCGCAGCGCCTGGGAGATCGCGGCGCCACAGCCACCGGCCCGGCCGTTGTCCTCGATCGTGACGACGAACTTGTGCTTGCCGGCCAGCTCGATCAGCTTCGGATCGACCGGCTTGACCCAGCGCGGGTCGACCACGGTGACGCCGAATCCCTGTGCCTGCAGGCGTCCGGCCACGTCCACCGCGGTCGCGGCCATCGAGCCGATCCCGATCAGCAGGACGTCGGTACCGGTCCGGACCAGCACGTCGCACCCGCCGACGCGGTCGATCGCGTCGATGTCGGGGAACACCTCACCCTTCGCGTACCGCAGTACGGTCGGGGCGTCGTCGACCTGGATGGCCTCGTTCAGCAGCTCGATCACGCGGGCGCCGTCGCGCGGCGCGGCCAGCCGGAGCCCCGGCACGACCTGCAGCAGCGACATGTCCCACATGCCGTTGTGGCTCGCGCCGTCGTCACCGGTGACACCGGCCCGGTCGAGCACGAAGGTGACACCGCACTTGTGCAGCGCGACATCGAGCAGCAACTGGTCGAAGGCACGGTTGAGGAAGGTCGCGTACAGGCCGACCACCGGGTGCAGCCCGCCCATCGCGAGGCCGGCGGCGCTGGTGACCGCGTGCTGCTCGGCGATGCCGACGTCGAAGATGCGGTCGGGGAACTCCTGCGCGAACGCGGCCAGGCCGGTCGGGTGCAGCATCGCGGCGGTGATCGCGACCACGTCCGGCCGGCGGTGCCCGATCTGGACGAGCTCCTCGGCGAACACGTCGGTCCAGCCGCGCGGCTTGTTCTTCGGCCGGACCTGGTGGAAGTTGTCCTCCTCGTCCTGCTCGGCAGCGGCGTACCCGAAGCCCTTCTGGGTGACCGCGTGCACGATCACCGGGCCGCCGAACGCCTTCGCCTTGGTGAGCGCGTCCTCCATCGCCTCCCGGTCGTGACCGTCCACCGGGCCGACGTACTTGAGGCCGAGGTCCTCGAACATTCCCTGCGGGGCGAGCACGTCCTTGAGGCCCTTCTTCACCCCGTGCAGCACCTCGTACATCGGCGGGCCGACGTACGGCGTCCGGCCGAGGTTCTTCTTGACCAGGTCGAGGATCTTCTCGTACCGCGGATTGACCCGCAGGCTGGTCAGGTGGGTGGCCAGCCCGCCGACGGTCGGGCTGTAGGAGCGGCCGTTGTCGTTGACGATGATGACGAGCTTGAGGTCCTTGGCCGCGGCGATGTTGTTGAGCGCCTCCCAGGCCATCCCGCCGGTCAGGCCACCGTCGCCGATCAGCGCGACGACATGGCGGTCCTCGCCGCGCAGCCGGTACGCCTTGGCCAGCCCGTCGGCGTACGACAGCGAGGTCGACGCGTGGCTGTTCTCGACGATGTCGTGCTCGGACTCGGCCTGGCTCGGGTACCCCGAGAGGCCACCCTCCTGGCGCAGGGAGCCGAACTCGGCCGCCCGGCCGGTGAGCAGCTTGTGGACGTACGTCTGGTGCCCGGTGTCGTAGATCAGCCGGTCCCGCGGCGAGTCGAACGCGCGGTGCATGGCCAGCGTGATCTCGACCATGCCCAGGTTCGGCCCGAGATGGCCACCGGTCCGCGACACGGTCTCGACCAGTACGTCGCGGATCTCCGACGCCAGCTCACGCAACTGGGACTCGGTCATCCGTTTGAGGTCCGCCGGCCCTCCGACCGTCTCCAGCACGCCCATCGAGCTCCTCCGCAGGTTGTCCTCGAACGCTTGAGTCTATGCACGGACAGCGACGAAACCGAACCCGGCAGCCGTCACGATGCGTTTCTCACACTCCAGCACGCTCCCGGGAGCGCCTTGCTCGCTTGTGATGTCGGCCTCACCTAATGTGATCGGTATGGACCCAGACCGGGGCGGTGGGGTGGGAGAAGTATGGACACAGTGAGGACCCTGTTCTGCAAGTACGACGGGACGCCGCACCGTCTGCTGGAGTCCATCAACCTCGGTGAGGACGACCACGGCCTCTGGGTCGGCTCCCTCCCCGGCTCGAGAGGCCAGCGCGCCGACGGCACCTGGGTCACCATCGACCACCACCGAGTCCGCCTCTACCCACGCGGCCAGTGGTGGAGCGCCCTCTTCAACGACGAGCCTCACCTCACCCGCATCTACTGCGACATCACCATGCCCCCGGTCTTCGGCGTCGACTCGGTCACGGCGGTCGACCTGGACCTCGACGTCCGCCTGCTCCGAGACGGCACCATCAAGGTGATGGACGAAGACGAGTTCCTGATCCACCAGAAGCTCTACAACTACCCACCCCAGGTAGTAGCCACCGCCCAAGCCACCTGCGCCTGGGTAGTAGCCAACATCGCGGTCTCCGAACCCTTCACCACGACGTACCAGACCTACCTGGAGAAGCTTCGCTCGCTCCCCACCACCCAGTGAGTACGGCGGCGGTGGGTCAGCGGCCGAGGAGTTTGTATTTGGCTTCTGTGGTGGATTTGGAGGGTTTCCACCAGGTGGGGTTTTCGCGGTACCAGGTGATGGTGGCGGTCAGGCCGGTGTCGAAGTCGTAGCTGGGGTGCCAGCCGAGTTCGGTGCGGAGTTTGGTGGTGTTGTTGGAGTAGCGCAGGTCGTGGCCGGGGCGGTCGGGGACGTGGTCGTAGGCGTCGGCGGGGTGGCCCATCAGGGTGAGGATCTTCTCGATGATCTGCCGGTTGCTGCGTTCGTCGCCCGAACCGATCAGGTAGGTCTCGCCGATCCGGCCGGCCGCCATGATGCGGTGCACCGCCTCGTTGTGGTCGTCGACGTGGGTCCATTCGCGGACGTTGTCGCCGGCGCCGTACAGCTTGGGTCTGTCGCCGAGCAGCACGTTGGTGATCTGGCGTGGGATGAGTTTCTCGACGTGCTGGTACGGGCCGTAGTTGTTGGCGCAGTTGGAGATGGTGGCCTGTACGCCGTACGAGCGGACCCAGGCGCGGACCAGCAGGTCGGAGCTCGCCTTGCTGGCGGAGTACGGGCTGGACGGGTCGTACGCCGTCTCCTCGGTGAACTGTTCGTCCGAGTCGAGCGGGAGGTCGCCGAAGACCTCGTCGGTGGAGATGTGGTGCAGGCGCTTGTCGTACCGGCGTACGGCTTCCAGCAGCGTGAAGGTGCCGAGGATGTTGGTGCGGACGAACGGGGACGGGTCGTTCAGCGAGTTGTCGACGTGCGACTCCGCCGCGAAGTGCACGACCACGTCGGTGGCCTGGACCAATCCGTCGATCAGCGGCGCGTCGCAGATGTCGCCGTGGACGAAGGTGATCCGGTCCGACACCGGATCGAGGTTGCGCTGGCTCCCGGCGTACGTGAGCGCGTCGAGCACGGTGACCGCAACCTCAGGAAACCTCCGCACGGTGTCGTGCACGAAGTTCGACCCGATGAATCCGGCGCCGCCGGTGACCAGCATCCGCTGCATGCCGGTCACGATATTCCAGCCTCGGCGTGACCGGTCGCACCGGTACGGTGACCGCATGCGGAACGTCCGGGTGGTCTATCGCAAGTACGACGAGAAGCTCCACTGGCACCAGTGGATGCGCTACCTCGGCGAGGACCAGTACGGCGTCTGGCTGGGTGCCCCGCCGAACTCGGTGTCCCAGCGCGGCGACGAGCCGGTGGTGACGCAGGAGCAGGCCCACGTCCAGCTGTTCCCGCGGGACGGCTGGTTCACCGCGCTCTTCAACGACGAGCCGCGCTCGACCGAGGTCTACATCGACGTGACCACACCGGTCGAGTTCGGCGACGACCTGTTCACGATGATCGACCTCGACCTGGACGTCGTCCGCAAGCGCGACGGCTCGATCTACGTCGACGACGAGGACGAGTTCGCCGAGCACCAGGTCAAGTACGGCTACCCGGCCGACGTGATCGACCGGGCCCAGGCCACCGCGGACTGGCTGGTCACCGCGGTGGTCACCGAGGAGCCGTTCCTGACCGTCTTCAAGACCTACCTCGACAAGGTCCGCTGAGCAGAGCCCTCGACGTCAGCGGACCTGATGGACGCGCACCGTCACGTCGTCCAGGCGTAGCGGGTTCGGCACCCGGCCGTTCTGGCCGGCGAACATGTCGGCGACCGGCGAGACGGTGAGGAACAGCGACTTCCCCGCCGGGACGTCGACCGCGATGCCCGGTAGGTCGACCGTCCGCTTCGCGCCGCGAACGACGCGCGGTTCACGCAGCGGCATCGTGTTGTTCTGGATGATCTTCGCGTCGAGCGGAGTCGTGCCGACGCTGAGCGCGAAGAAGGCACCCGCATCCGGCAGCAGGCTGCTGACCCGGGCCTTGAGCCGAGGCACTCCGGCAACAGTGATCGGCCCCTTAGCCAGCACCGTCGACACCGGCACCGCGGTACTGATCCGGCCCAGCCGGTACTGCGTGTTCGCGATCAAGTGTCGTTGCGTCAGGCAACGACCATCGGCGGTGGCCAGGTGGTAGCTGCCGAAGCCGCGCAGGCCGGTCTGCACGCCCTTGAGGTTGAGCGCCATGAACCGCTGCGCCAGCGCCCCGAACGACGGGCTGCCGAGCGCGATCGAGCACGGGTCGCCGGGAGTCACGAAGCCGGGCGGAACAACGCTCGGAAGGGTGTGGCCGCCGTTGTAGCCGACGAGGAGTGACTTGGCCCGGGCCCGCCGCGTCAGCGCCAGGTCGAAGTTCTTCAGACCCTGGTTGAGGTTGAACAAGTTGTCCGGCAGGCCCTGCCCGATCAGGACAGGGATGTCGAGCTTGCGGCCCTGCCGGACATGCCAGGCCGGGCCGTTCTTGGCGAAGAAGGCGTCGAGGTCGCGACCGGCCTGTCCGCTCGGCCACTGGCCGGTGGTGACCAGCCCGACGAACGCCGCCGCCACGGCCGGCGGGAGGTTCTTGCCACCGCCGGCGAACAGGATCGACAGCCACATCGTCCGGGCCGCCTCGTCCGGCGCGAGGCTCTCCTTGAGGTCCCACCAGGTGACCTCGGGCGCCAGCGCGTCGAACCGGGTCCGGCCCTTGTCGCGCAGTTCGGTGAACGCGCCGGCGAACTGGAAGCCGCCGCCGTACGAGCCGCCGATCGCGCCGATCAGCGGGTCACCCGGGCGCTGCTTGGTGACCCAGTCGAGGGCGGCGATCAGATCGACCAGCTTGATCACGTCGCGGCCTTCGAGATCCGGGTTCATCACGTGCGCGACCCCGGTCGACTCGCCGAAACTCCGCTGGTCGAAGCTCAGTACGCCGTACCCGGCGTCGAGCCACGACTTGAAGGCGGCGGGGTCCTTGGTGCGGCTCCCACCCCAGCCGTGGCTGTGGATGATCAGCGGCACGGTCTTGGCCGCCGACGCTCCGGCCGGCTGGAAGAGCGAGTAGCAGATTCGCACCGGCGTCGTCGTACCCGGCTCGGGCACGCTGGCCACGCAGGCATTGGTGGTGGCGACCGTGGCCGCCTGAGCGGTGGCGTTCGTGGTGCTGACGGTGTCGGCGTGAGCCGTGGCCGGCACCAGCGCCGGGGTGACGAGGGCAAGGACAGTGACCAGACGGGCGGCAGTACGGCGGCGCATGTGACCCCCAGTGAGCACGGTATTCCGGTGCGGACACGCTAGATCATCGGGGACGGCTCGAAAAGATCGAGTGCTCCGCTGTGGGCGAACCGGCCCGTGCCGGCTGGTTGTCCCCTGCGACACTGAGGCCGTGCATATCGCGATCGAGATCGTCGCCCTCGTCGCCGTGGTGGCAGCCGGGGCCGCGCTCGCCCGGCGGATCGGGGTTTCGGCGCCCCTGCTGCTCGTCGTCGTCGGCGTCGCGGCGTCGTACCTGCCGTTCGTCCCGCGGGTGGAGCTGTCCCACGAGGTCGTCCTGGTCGGCTTCCTGCCGCCACTGCTGTACTCCGCGGCGATCAAGACCAGCCTGGTGGACTTCTCCAAACACCGGCGATCGATCGGCCTGCTCTCCGTCGGCCTGGTGGCCTTCACCGCGGTCGGCGTCGGGCTGGTCGCCTACTGGCTGCTCGGAGCGCCCGCTGTCGCTGACGGCCAGGAGGCGCTCCCCCTGTGGGCCGCGTTCGCGATCGGCGCGGTCGTCGCGCCGCCCGACGCGGTCGCCGCCACCGCGATCGCCAAGAAGGTCGGCCTGCCGAGGCGCGTGGTGACGATCCTCGAGGGCGAGAGCCTGCTCAACGACGCGACCGCCCTGGTCTGCCTGCGGACCGCGATCGCCGCCGCCCTGATCGCGCCGACCTTCCTGCACGTCAGCCTCGACTTCCTCCGCGCGGCCGGCGGCGGCGTCGTGGTCGGTCTGATCGTCGCGATCGTGCTGGCAAAGGTCCGCAAGCGCTTCACCGACCCGGTGATGGACACCACGCTCAGCCTGACCGCCCCGTTCATCGCGTACGTCGCGGCCGAGAATCACTACGTGCACGCCTCCGGAGTACTCGCGGTCGTGGTGACCGGTCTGCTGCTCGGCCACAAGGCGCCGATCATCCAGTCGGCGGCCTCGCGGATCTCCGAGCGGACCAACTGGCGCACGATCCAGTTCCTGCTCGAGAACGCGGTGTTCCTGCTGATCGGCCTGCAGACCCGGTGGATCCTCGACGATCTCTCGGAGAGCCCGCTGTCGGCGTGGACCATCGCGACGGCCACGGTCGGCGTCTTCCTCGCCACCGTCCTGCTCCGGCCGATCTGGGTCTTCCCGGCCACCTACCTGTCCCGCAAGGTGCTCGGCCGGTCCCGTCCGGGCCCGATCAGCTGGAAGGCGATCGCCGTCGTCTCGTGGGCCGGCATGCGCGGTGTCGTCACGCTCGCGGCCGTGTTCATCCTTCCGGAGAACACCCCGCATCGCGAAGTACTGGTCTTCATCGCGCTGGTCGTGACCGCCGGGACTCTCCTGCTGCAGGGCTCGACTCTGCCTTGGCTGGTACGCCGGATGGGGCTGCCCGGCCCCGATCCGGCGGAGGACGCGTTGCAGGAGGCCGCAGTACTGCAAGCAGCTCATCGCGCGGCAGAAGTCACGCTCGACGAGCTCGTCACCCCCAACGACCCGCCGGAAGTCGTCAACCTGTTGCGGCAGCGCGGTGAAGCCCGCGCGCTCGCCGCCTGGGAGCGGCTCGGCCGGCCGGAGACGGATCTGGAGACGCCGAGCGAGGCCTATCGCCGGTTGCGGATGGCGATGCTGGAGACCGAGCGGGCGCACATCCTCAAGGTCCGCGACGACGGCCTGGTCGCCGACGAGGTGCTGCAGCGGGCCCAGATCGCGCTCGACATCGAGGAGTCGATCCTGGACCGGGCGGAGGCCGACGACGTCGGTGGGCAGTCGGAGAACCTCACCGCTCCCCCGTCGCAGACCGGCGACTGCGAGCACCTGGCCTCAACTCCTTGCGTCCTGACGCCCAGGACGCCTGAAGGCTGCGAGGAGTGTCTGGCCGAGGGCGGCACCTGGGTCCACCTGCGGCTGTGTCTGCACTGTGGTCACGTCGGCTGCTGCGATTCCTCGCCCGGTCGGCACGCCAGCAAGCACTTCGACGAGACGACTCACCCGGTGATGCGCAGCTTCGAGCCGGGCGAGACTTGGCGTTGGTGCTTCGTAGACGAGAAGCTGGGCTGATGGCGGACTGTCTCTTCTGCTCGATCATCGCCGGTTCGACCCCGGCCCACCTCGTCTACGACACCCCTGAGGTGCTCGGGTTCCTCGACATCAGGCCGGTGTTCAAAGGGCACACGCTGCTCGTACCGCGCGAACACATCGCGACCATGGTCGAGTTGCCCGACGAGCTGGCGCTGCCGCTGTTCGGCGCCGCCCGCTCAGTCGCGGCCGCGGTCCGTACTGCGTTCGACGCGCAGGGCTCCTTCGTTGCCGTCAACAACGTCGTCTCGCAGTCGGTGCCGCATCTGCACGTCCACGTGGTCCCGCGGACCAAGGGCGACGGGCTACGTGGTTTCTTCTGGCCGCGCACCAAGTACGCCGACGACGCCGAAGCAGCGCAGTACGCGGAGAAACTCCAGAGCGCACTCGCCGAGTGAGCTCTGGAGTCTCTGATCCTTACGGCCGCTCGGTTTCCCAGGCGACGGTGTCGGTGCCGGCGGCCAGGGTGCGCAGCGCGGCTGCTGCGGCGGGCGGGGTGTCGGCGGTCTGGTGCAGGCCGGGCTTGCGGTCCTCGATCGTGAACTGGGCGCGGGTGAAGACCTCGGCGTCCTTGGTCTTGACCGCGCGCACGCAGCGGAAGTCGGCGACCATGGCCTCGCGGGTGATCGTGGTGTTCACGTAGCCGCGCAGGTTGTTCTGGAAGCGCAGGTGCGGGTTCCAGCGCAGCCACGGATGCGAACCGGATGCCGAGTCGGCGCCGTTTCCGCCGCTGGTGATCGACGAACAGACCAGCTCGGAGCCGACCGTCCGCGAGGTCGGGTCGTCGTAGTTCAGCTTCAGGTCCGAAGCCCAGTGCGCGTGCACGTCACCGGTCAGGACGACGGGGTTGCGCACCCGCGCGTCGAGCCAGCCGCGGGTGATCCGCTCGCGTGAGGCGACGTACCCGTCCCAGGCATCCATCGAGGTGCGCTTCAGCGGGCCCTCGGTGTTGTCGCGCTGGGCGAAGAACACCTGCTGGCCGAGCACGTCCCAGCGCGCTTCCGAGCGGCGGAAGCCGTCGATCAGCCACTTCTCCTGCCGGTCGCCGGTGATCGAGCGCTTCGGATCCGCAGCCTCCGGGCAGTCCTTGTAACCGTCGCCGCAGCCCTGGTCGTCGCGGTACTGCCGGGTGTCGAGCATGTGGAAGGTTGCCAGCTCACCCCACTTCACCCGCCGGTAGAGCTGCATGTCGATGCCCCGCGGCTTCGAACTCGCCCGCAGCGGCATGTTCTCGTAGTACGCCTGGAAGGCGGCGGCCCGTCGCTCGAGGAAGCCGTCCTCCGGCTTCTCCGGAATCTCGTCGGCCCAGTTGTTGTCGACCTCGTGGTCGTCCCAGACGACCAGCCACGGCGCGACGGCGTGCGCGGCCTGCAGGTCCAGGTCGGTCTTGTACTGCGCGTGCCGCTGCCGGTACGACGCCAGGTCCGTCGTCTCCGGTCCGTCGTGGTCGCGCACGTTCCCACCCGGCGCGACGTAGGTGTTTTTCGTGTACTCGTACTGGTAGTCGCCCAGGTGCAGCACCAACTCGGGCCGGTCCTCGGCCAGCCGCCGGTACGCCGTGAACCAGCCGTGCTCGAACTGCGAACACGACACGAAGGACATCCGCAGTTCGCGCGGAGTCGTCCCACGAGCCGGCGCGGTGAGCGCACGGCCGGCGCGCGACACCCAGTTGCCGACGCGGAAGCGGTACCAGTACTCGCGTCCCGGCCGCAGCCCTTCTAGGGTCACGTGGATCGAGTGCGCGTGCTCCGGTCGCGCCGCGGCCACACCGGCCCGGACGACGTGGTGGAAGCGCTCATCGGTCGCCACCTGCCACTGGACGGCGTACGAGCGGGCCGGCATGCCGCCGAGACCACTCTCGGCCAGCGGGTCGATCGCGAGCCGGGTCCAGAGCACGAACCCGTCAGGCCACGGGTCGCCGCTCGCGACGCCGAGCGTGAACGGGTTCCGCGGGATCGGGGTAGCGGCTGCGGTGCTCGGCGTGGCCAGGCCGGACAGTCCGGCAACGGCCGCAGTGGAAGCCAGACCGGCTTTCAGGACGGTTCTACGGGAGGTCTGCATGGCACGACGCTTCCCGCCCAGGGCGGCCAACGATTGACATCCAGGTGACGACTGAGTGACACCAATTGACGAAGTCAGTGGTCAGTCCATGGTGCGGTCCAATCTGCGAGTCAGACGCTCGATGGCACGCTCGACCGCCGCACGGACGGTGACATCCGGATCGTCCAGCAGGTCCCGCAATGCCTCCGCGTGCTCGAACTCCCCGGCAGCACCGATCGCCCGTACTGCGGCGGCGCGCACCCGGGGCAGCTCGTGCTCCAGCATCGGCAGCAGCACATCGATGAGCTGCCCCAGCTCTCGTTGGGCCGCGATCCGGGCAACGTGTTCGCGCACCCGCCACGCTGGATCGTCCGCGACGAGCAGCAACGCGTCGACCACATCGTCACGCCAGATATAGAGGAAAGCGCGCGCTGCCCACACTCGGATCCAGTAGTAGTTCACCGGGTCGACCGGCCGCGACCACCCACCCGGATTCGCGAACCCCGTGATCGCCACCAGCTTCGGCAGGTCGGCACCGAACGCGTCCTCACCCGAGATCTCGCCGGTGAGGAACGCGACGCACCAGTCGATCACCACGTCCTCGCCGTACTGCGCGCAGGCCGCGGCGATCACCTCTCGCGGGTGCTCGCGCTCCTTCATGCCGGACAGTCAACCCGATGCCACCGACAGTTTCCGGTCCCTGCGAGTTTCAGCCGCGGGCGAGGACCTCGATCATGAACGCCTTGATCGTGCCGACGCTGGACTTGCTGCCCGCGCCAGAAAGCTGCACCCCGGTCAGCCGGTCGGCATGCACCACGGCGGCGTACCAGATCGGTACTCCGCTGACCGAGGCGCCGATCGCGAAGCCTTCGTCGCCGACACCTTCGAGCTGCTTGCGTCCGCGCGCCTTCTTCGACTTGGCCTCGGCGACCATCTCGCGCGAGAACGCGGCGTACTGGCCGGCGTCGGCGCGAGTGATGCTGACGATCCCGCCGCCCTCGACCGGCTTGACGGTGGTCCAGGTGCAGACGGAGTACGGGCCGCGTTTGCCGGCCACGACCTTGCGCACCGGAAGGCCGAGCCGCGCGCTGATCTCCGCCGTACTGAACATCTCGCACAGCGGCTTGGCGGCAGCCTGCGTCGGCTCCTCGATCTCCGGCAGGCTCGGAGCGGGCTCAGGGGCGGCAGTCTTCGGCCGCGTGACCGGCCCGGCTGTGGTGGGCCCGTAGGTGGTCGGTTCCTCCCCAGCACACCCCGCGACCAGCAAGGCGCCCGCAACGAGCAGTACTGCGAACCGCACGATTCCCCCCGGAAACAAGACCCGGTACGGCGTACTCGGGTGGCTGCCCAGAGTACGCCGTACCGGTGTCTGCTCAGTTGCCGATCAGTGGCCGATCAGCTGGTGATGAGGGAACGCAGTACGTACTGCAGGATGCCGCCGTTGCGGTAGTAGTCCGCCTCGCCGGGGGTGTCGATCCGGACCACGGCGTCGAACTCCTTGACCGAGCCGTCGGTGCCGGTGACCTTGACGTGCACCGTGCGCGGGATCGTGCCGTCGTTCAGCGCGGTCACCCCGGTGATGTCGAAGGTCTCCTCGCCGGTCAGGCCGAGGGACTCCGCATTCTCACCCTCGGGGTACTGCAACGGCAGGACGCCCATGCCGATCAGGTTCGACCGGTGGATGCGCTCGAAGGACTCGGTGATGACCGCCTTCGCGCCGAGCAGCGCCGTACCCTTCGCGGCCCAGTCGCGCGACGAGCCCGAGCCGTACTCCTTGCCGGCCAGGATGACCAGCGGGATGCCGGCCGCGACGTACGCCTCGGAGGCCTCGTAGATCGAGGTGACCGGCGCGTCGTCCTTGGTGAAGTCGCGGGTGAAGCCGCCCTCGGTGCCCGGCGCGATCTGGTTGCGCAGCCGGATGTTGGCGAACGTGCCCCGGATCATCACCTCGTGGTTGCCGCGCCGCGAACCGTAGGAGTTGAAGTCCTTGCGGTCGACCCCGTGCTCGGCCAGGTACTTGCCGGCCGGGCTGTCGGCCTTGATCGAGCCGGCCGGGGAGATGTGGTCGGTGGTGACCGAGTCGCCGAGCTTGGCGAGCACCCGCGCACCGGCGATGTCGGTGACCGGCGACGGCTCCTTGGCCATCCCGTCGAAGTACGGGGGCTTGCGCACGTAGGTCGACTGCGGATCCCAGTCGAACGTCTTGCCCTCGGGCGTCGGCAGCGACTGCCAGCGCTCGTCACCGGTGAAGACGTCGGCGTAGTCCTTGGTGAACATCTCCTTGTTGATCGAGGAGGCGATCACCTTCTCGACCTCTTCGGCGCTCGGCCAGATGTCGCGCAGGAACACGTCGTTGCCGTCCGTGTCCTGGCCCAGGGCATCGGTCTCGAAGTCGAAGTCCATCGTGCCGGCCAGCGCGTAGGCGATCACCAGCGGCGGCGACGCCAGGTAGTTCATCTTCACGTCCGGGTTGATCCGGCCCTCGAAGTTGCGGTTGCCGGACAGCACCGAGACGACCGCGAGGTCGGCTTCCTGGACCCCGGCCGAGACCTCCTCGGGCAGCGGGCCCGAGTTGCCGATGCAGGTGGTGCAGCCGTACCCGACCAGGTGGAAGCCGAGCTTCTCGAGGTACGGCGTGACGCCGGCCTTGTCGTAGTAGTCGGTGACGACCTTCGAGCCCGGCGCGAGCGACGTCTTGACCCACGGCTTGCTGCTCAGGCCCTTGTCGACCGCGTTCTTCGCGAGCAGCGCGGCGGCGAGCATCACCGACGGGTTCGAGGTGTTGGTGCAGGAGGTGATGCTGGCGATCACGACGTGGCCGTGGTCGAGCTCGACCTCCTGGCCGTTCAGGCTGATCTTGGTCTTCTTCGTCGGCCGGCCGCCGGTGCTCGAGCCGTGCGGGACGTGCGGCTCGTCGTCGGTGTTGCCGTGGCCGTTCGGCGCGTCACTGGCCGGGAAGCTGCCCAGCTCGGACGGGTCCACTTCCAGCTCTTCGGTCGCGTAGTCGACCAGCGCGCCGCGGAAGCCTTCCTTGGCCTCGCTCAGCGCGACCCGGTCCTGCGGCCGCTTCGGGCCGGCGATCGACGGCACGACGGTGGACAGATCGAGCTCGAGGTACTCCGAGAAGCGCGGCTCGACGGCGGCGTTGTGCCACAGGCCCTGCTCCTTGGCGTAGGCCTCGACGAGCGCGACCTCGTCGTCGCCGCGGCCGGTCAGGCGCAGGTACTCCAGCGTCACGTCGTCGATCGGGAAGATCGCGCAGGTGGAGCCGAACTCGGGGCTCATGTTGCCGATGGTGGCCCGGTTGGCCAGCGGCACGGCCGCGACGCCGTCGCCGTAGAACTCGACGAACTTGCCGACCACACCGTGCTTGCGCAGCATCTGGGTGATCGTCAGCACGACGTCGGTCGCGGTCGCGCCGGCCGGTACCGCGCCGGTCAGCTTGAAGCCGACGACCTTCGGGATCAGCATGCTCACCGGCTGGCCGAGCATCGCGGCCTCGGCCTCGATACCGCCGACGCCCCAGCCCAGCACGCCGAGGCCGTTGACCATCGTGGTGTGCGAGTCGGTGCCGACGCAGGTGTCGGGGTACGCCTGGCCGTTGCGGACCATCACGGTCCGGGCCAGGTGCTCGATGTTGACCTGGTGCACGATGCCGGTGCCCGGCGGGACGACCTTGAACTCGTCGAACGCGGACTGGCCCCAGCGCAGGAACTGGTACCGCTCCTTGTTGCGCCCGTACTCCAGCTCGACGTTGCGCTCGAAGGCGTCCTGGCGACCGAACACGTCGATGATCACCGAGTGGTCGATGACGAGCTCGGCCGGCGCGAGCGGGTTGATCTTGGTCGGGTCGCCACCGAGCTCGGCGACGGCCTCCCGCATGGTGGCCAGGTCGACCACACACGGCACCCCGGTGAAGTCCTGCATGATCACCCGCGCCGGGGTGAACTGGATCTCGGTGTCGGGCGCCGCGTTGGCGTCCCAGTTGCCGAGCTTGGTGATGTGCTCGGCGGTGATGTTCGCGCCGTCCTCGGTGCGCAGCAGGTTCTCGAGGAGCACTTTGAGCGAGTACGGCAGCGTCTCAGCGCCCTCGATACCCGCCAACCTGAAGATCTCGTACGACGTTCCGTTGACCTCGAGTGCACCCTTGGCACCGAAGCTGTCGACGCTGGCCATCAACCTGCTCCTCTATCCGGTCCTGTTCCGCTGACACCATCCTGCCGAGTCCACCCGCCACCCAACAGCTCAGGCTGCCCTAACCTCCGGGCCCACAAACTCTCTCGACATCAAGATACACGATATCAAGCCACCCCCACGAGCCCGAATTTCAAGTCACTGCGGCGGCCGCGATCCGCGCACCCAGTGCTTCAAGCTCGTCCAGTACGTCGATCGCGCCCCAGACCTGGTTGCGAACGCGTCTGGTGAGCGGGCGGATCACGCCGGCCCGGTGCAGCCGCTCGATGGCGGAGTACACGCTGCTCAACGGTCCGCCGATCGCTTCCACGGCATCGTCGGCGGAGAAGACCGGCGTGGCGGCGAGACCGGCCAGCAGTCGCGCCGCGGCACTCCCCCGGCGTGCCGCGACCGCCATCTGCCACAAGTCCGGCATGTCAGCGATTCTCCGAGCGGTCACCTGCGACTCCCGCGCGGCGACGGTCGCTGCGGTCGAGAAGGCCAGGATGAGCGGCTCGATCCGTCCGGCGCGGTACTCGGTCAGCAGGCCGAAGTACTCGGCTCGCCGTGCGACGAGCGCTGACGCGAGGGGCACCACCACCTGCCGGGTCGCGCCGCGACGACGCAGTACGGCGTTGATCAGCGCCCGCCCGATCCGGCCGTTGCCGTCGGTGAACGGGTGGATCGACTCGAACTGGGCATGCACGATGGCCGCCTGCGCGATGATCGGCACATCGGTGCGGTTGGCAAACGCAACCAGGTCTTCCAGGTGGCCGTCTACCGTGTCTGCCGCCGGGGGCACGTACAGGGCGATCCGGGGCGAGTAGTCGCTGCCGCCGATCCAGTTCTGGACATCACGGAAGCGCCCGGCGTAGGCGCGCTCGTACTCGTCGTCGGCCATCAGCGCCCGATGCGCGGTCAGCAGGTGGTCGACGCGGAAATCGGCACCCGCCTCGACCGAACTGATCATCGCCACGAGCGCTTCCGTCGCCGCGACCATCGACGTAGCGGACGAGTTCGACTTGATCCCGTGCAGCGCCCGGGCGAAGTCGTCGACGGACGCCTCGATCCGCTCGATCTTCGACGAAGCGACCGACTCGGTCCGCAACAGCAGCGTTTCCAGAGCTTTCAGGTCGGCGCCGTGCGAATGGTCGAGCGCGACGACCTCCCGGACACACGCCTCCATTGCCACGCCCACGGCAGGCGTCACCTGAACATCCAGGTCCGCAATCAGCGGTGGCCGCATGGTGACGACCTCTCGCAGCATCCGGTCCTCGATCGTCCCGCCGCGCTGCGACTGGCGCCATGGCCGCACCTCCGGCACATGCGGAGGCCAGGTCTCCCTCGTCATCGGACCGTCCTAAGTCGGAATAGCGCCGGAGTTATTCCGACTTAGGGAGTCTAACTCGGAATAACTAGTTCTTTATTCCGACTTACCGGCGCCGTCAGGAGATCCCGGGGAGGACTGTGGAGGCGATCAGGTCCAGGTGGTCGAGGTCGGTGAGGTCGAGGATTTGGAGGTACTGGCGGGTGGAGCCGGCTTCGGCGTACTGGTTGAGGCGGTCTACGACCTGGGTGGGGGTGCCGATGATGGCTGTGGTCTGGAGGTCTTCGGGGTTGCGATTGATGGCGGCTGCGCGGGCTTTGACCTGGGCGTCGTCCTTGCCGACGACGACGGTGTGGGCGGTGGAGAGTGCCAGCGTCTGCGGGTCGCGGCCGATGGCGCGGCAGGCCTCTTGGACGCGGTCGAACAGGACTTTGGTGTCCTCGGCCGTCTTGAAGCCGGCGTTGAACTCAGCGGCGTACTGCGCGGCGAGGGCGGGCGTGCGCTTCTTGCCGGCGCCGCCGACGATGATCGGCGGATGCGGGTCCTGGAGCGGCTTCGGCAGGGCCGGGGAGTCCGTGAGTCGGTAGTGCTTGCCGTCGAAGTTGTACTGCTCCCCCGCCGGCGTCGTCCACAACCCGGTGATCAGCTCCAGCTGCTCGGTCAGCCGGTCGAAGCGGCCGGGCGTGTCCGGGAAGTCGATCCCGTACGCCGCGTGCTCCGCCTCGTACCAGCCTGCGCCGAGCCCGAGCTCCACTCGGCCGCCGCTCATCTGGTCGACCTGCGCCACCGAGATCGCGAGCACGCCGGGATTGCGGAACGTCGCCGAGCTGACCAGCGTGCCCAGCTTGATCCGGCTCGTCTCGCGGGCCAGGCCGGCCAGCGTGATCCACGAGTCGGTCGGGCCGGGCAGGCCGTCGCCGTCGCCCATCGCGAGAAAATGGTCCGACCGGAAGAACGCGTCGAAACCGCACTCCTCCGTCTTGCGGGCCACCGCGAGCTGGTCGTCGTACGAGGCACCTTGCTGGGGTTCGATGAAGATCCTGAGCAACATGCGGATAACGCTATCTCGCGGTTGTGTACAACTTCTCCAGGTACGACGGCTGCCAGTCCGGACCGCGATCGTTCAGCCGCCTGACGAGCCCGTGGACGTCGAGCCGCGACTCGACCGGGTTGTCCCACCAGTCGGGCACGCTGTCGTACCACCGGTCGATCCGCAACGTCCGCCCGGCCGCGTCGACCCGCGCGAACAACCACCCACCCTGCTCACCCTGCGACTCCGCGATCCAGAGGTCACCGAGAAGTTCGGTCAGCAGCTCGTCCCCGTGCTGCGGGTCGTCCACCGCGGGCGGCTCGAGGTCGAACCGGTAACTCGGCGCGGCCGGATCGAGCACCTGCACCTGAATCGTGAACCCGGACGGCACGATCTTCGTCCGGGCGCGACACCAGTCCCGCAAAGCCCGGAACGCGGCAGTCTCCTTCGGCCGAGGCCGAGGCCGCTCAACCTCAGCCCGCATGGCCTCCTCGATAGACCCCGGCACCGGCTCAACCCGAGGCCCGTCCCCACCCACAACCCCCAGCCCCGGAATGGCAACCGAACCCCCCGAATCCGGCACCACCAACCTCTCCGGCACCCCGGTCCGCGCACCCCCCGAACCCTCACCCTCAACCTCAACTTCACTCGTCACCACCGCGTCCGCGGCAGCTCGCGGATCGGCGCCCGCTCCTGCAGTCGCGCGAGCATCCGCAGACCCGCCGGCGTGGGCAGTCGCGCCAACTTCGGCACCGCCCGCAGCCGACCCCGGACCCGCGCCAGCATCCACAGAATCGTCGGCGTCGGCGTAGGTAGTCGCGCCGGCGTCGGCAGACGTGCCGGCTTCGGCACTGCTGCTCGCATTTGCCAGCTCATGATCCGAGAGCTGACCGTTCGGCAGCCGGCCGTTGTGCGCGGCAGTGTCCTGGGAGTCGTATTGGAGCGGGCCTCCCTGGATCTCGCCGCTCTCGAGATCGCGCGGGTCGGTCGGCGGCTGCGGGTCGGCGTACTGATCTGGCTCGGAGTCTTGGGTTGCTTCAGAGTCCTGAATTGGGGCGATTTGGGCGGTTACTTCAGTGGCGGGGAGGTCGCCGAGTTGGTCCGCGGTCCAGTCGGCGTCGCCGATGATCTGGTCGTGGAACTCGTCCTCGCCCATCCGGTAGTCGGGTTCACTGAACGGTTCGAGGCTGCTGAACCCGTTCGGCGGCAGATCCCGAGCCTGCGGCGCAAACGGCGAGCTCCCCGAGGCGTAGTACTCGTCCTCCGGATCCTCCTCGACAATCGCCGCAATCTCAGCCGTCGGAGCCTCATCCTCAACCTGAGCCCGGCCGTCCTCCAGCTCACCACGCGCGAGCGAGCCATCCTGCAGCGCGTCGTCCCGTACTACGACCTGCTCCGAGCCGTCATCAGTTGCCTCGTCAGACGCCTCATCGGCGAGCCCTCCAGACTCACTGAGCCCGAGCACACTCTGCTCGGCAGAAGCCTCCTCGTCAGACACCTCTTGATCGGAAGCCACCAGCTGGGCACGCGCCTCTCCGGGGGCGTCGAACGCAGCACGATCGAGGTCCAGGAAGCGCTCCTCAGTCGGAGGCTCATCGGCGTGAAGCTGTTCGCTGGGACGTCCGTCGGTAGGAGCCGCTTCGGTGGGAGGCGCTTCGATGGGAGGCGCTTCGGTGGGGCGCCGCTGGGCGCGGAGATCCTCGGCGCGAACCTCTTCGGTCAGAGGCTCCTGGTCGCGGTTGTCCTCGGTACGGAGCTCCTCGGCCGGCGCGCGGTGGTGAAGATCTTCGGCACGGAGGTCTTCGGTCGGAGGGTCCTGGGCGCGGATGTCCTCGGTGTGGACTTCGGTTAGGGGGTCTTGGTCGCTTGGTTCCTCAGTGCGGAGGTGGTCGGCGGTTGGTTGCTCGGTGGGAGCGGGTTCGGTGGGTTGGGTTGGGCCTGCGGCGTTTTGGGCTGCTAGGTAGGCCGCTACGTCTTCCACCCATACGCCGTTGATCCAGGCGCCGCCGATCCATTCCCGTTGTGCCGGGGCTGGGGCTGGGGCTGGTTCTGGCTCAGGTTCCGGCTCGGCGTCTGCGGCCTCGTCGTACTCCGTGATGGGCTCGAGCGGACCGGTGGGGGCATCGAACAGCTCCGGGGCCGCGTCGGGCTCACCGGGCGCCGGCTCGTACGACGCTGAGGTCGGGGCGAACGGGCTGGAGGGTGCCTCGTGTGAGTCCGCGGTCGCCTCGGGCTCGTGGCGCTCCGGCGCGAGCGCGGACGGCTCGGGGGCGGGCGCGAACGGAGAGGAGGTTGCGGCCGGCTCGTGAGTGGGGTCGTGCGGGGTGGGAGCTTGTCCGTACCGCTCGTGGGTGCTCTCGTCCAGGTCCGGTCGTCGCTGAAGCGGCCCGAGGTCACCCTGCCGCGTCTGCGGGGTGCCGGTTTGGGTGGGTGGGTCGAGGGGTGGGGCGAATGGCGAGGAGATCGGTGGCGACGACTCGTGGCGTGCCTCGGGGTGGCTTTGGTCGCGGGTTGCGTGGAGCGCGGCGGGTGATTCGGAGGGGGCCGCGGTCTGGGCCTGCGGGGTGTTGTCGGGGATGGGGGTGATTACGCCGGTGTCGTCGTCGGGGGTTACCGGGGCGGGTGGGGCGACCGCGGCGGGGGCGTCTGGGACTGCTGTTAGTTCGCTGGTGGCGTCGTCGGCTGACCATGCCGGTGGGGTGGCGGGGGTGTTGCGGACTACGTCCGGTACGTAGGTTGCTGCCGCTGGGGCGTCTGCGAAGAGGCTCGCGTAGAAGTCCTCGCCGTCGTTCACCGGGCCGCCGACGCGGGGCGGCTCGGAGGACGGGAGCGGGCGGTCCATCGGTGGGGTCTGCGCTTCGTGCCGAGCGGGCGCGGAGTACGGCGTACCAGCGGTCGGGTCGCCATCGCTGTACCGCTCGTCGCCTTCCGCCCGTCCCCCGGCGTATGGCGAACCGGATCCCGGCGCGTGCGGCGCGTCAGAGGATCCGTACGGGGCGTCGCTAGGCCCCGCGGGATACGGCGCGCCGGCGGGAGCCGGGCCCGCGGAGTACGGCGTGCCTGCGGGCGGGGGCGCAGCGTTGGGTGCGGGGGCGGGTGCGGGTTCTTGGTCTTCGTGTTTGCGGCGGCGGAAGAGGCGGGGTTTTTTGGCGACTACGCCGTAGCCGTCGGCTCGGGGGTCGGCGGTTTCGGGCTGGTACGGCGGGTCGTCTTCCGGCTGGGGTTCGTAGGGCGGCTCGGGTGGGTGGGGCGGGGGCTCGGGGGCGAAGGGTGAGGCCGGGCGGAACGGCGGCTCGGGGGTGAACGGAGGCTCGGGGGTGAACGGGGGCTCGGGCTTGAACGGCTCGCTCCCGCCGATCACCAGGTTGGCGTCGTCGCCGATCGGCTGGCCGGTGAACGGGCTGATTCCCGGCGGTACGACGACAGACTCCTCGTCCTCGTCCTCGTCGATCGGCTCGAACCCGGCGCCGTCAGTCGGCGCGTCCTCGTCCGCGGAGCCGTTTGGCTGGGCGCCCGCGCCCTCGCCCCCGTAGGCAACCGACCCAGCCCCAGCACCAGCAGCCGACCCGGCTGCATCAACCGAGCGGGCGCCGGCCGCAGGAGCGCCAGCCGCCGGGGCACCGACCTCGTAGTCACCAGCCGGATAGGCGCCGATTGGCGCCGCGGCGGGGGCGGTGGGGTGGGTGGTGGTGTTGTCGAAGGCGGCTGCTGCTGTTTGGGCTGCCTGGATGTCTGGGTGTTGGGGTGAGTGCGGTCCGATGCCCAGTCGGTCGAACAGAGCGAGTAGGGACTCCAGGGTGATGCCGGTGGTGGCTGCTGTGCGGATCAACTCGACGCCGACCGGGAGGAGGTCGTCCAGACCGCCGAGGTAGTCGGCCCACTCCGCCGCCCACTCGATCATTTCGCGGGCGGCCTCCTCGTCGGAGGTGAGCCATTCGCCGATCGGGAGGAAGCCGTCGTCCAGTGGCTGCCAGGGGTCACCCGGGTACGACGCGCGCGCCCACGTCCCGTTGAAGCTCCCGTACACGAACCCCAGGTCGCCCGCCGCGATCCGCCGCTTGACCTCCGGCTGGCCGATCCAGTCGGGTGCCCCGGCCAGCAGGTCGGCCTCAGCAGTTTGCGTGTGCTGCGTGTGGAACCCGAACAGCACCGCCCGCCCACCGTCGAGGCGGACCATCCGCAGGTCGCTGCCGGTCTCGTCCTGGTGGTACCAGCCGTGATCGTCGGCGTACCAGCGCCGGTCGAAGCCGGTGGCATGGGCGACGGCGGCGAGCGCGCTCCAGCGGGCGCGCAACTCCTCCGGGTCGTCCAGGTCGACGAGCGGCATGGGGTCTCCTGCTCAGGTACCAGTCCAGCGATTCCAAGCCAGCACGCTACCCGAGACCACCGACAGCTACACGGGACGCTCAGCGGGTCGGGGTTCGAGCACAGCCACGCACTCTATGTGATGCGTCATCCCGAACAAATCGAACGCCCGCAGCGAGGCCACGCCGTACCCGAGACCCCCGAACGTCTTCAGGTCCCGCGCCAGCGCCGCCGGGTCGCACGCCACGTACGCGATCTTGCGTGGCGTGAGCGCGGCGATCCGCCGTACGACGTCCTTGCCCGCACCGTCGCGCGGCGGGTCGAGGACGACCAGGTCGACCGACTCCAGCCCTTGCCGCGCCGCGTTGTTGAGCACCTTGGCGACATCACCCGCCTCCAGCGTCACCGCCGGCAGGTCGTGCAGGTTCCGCCGGGCGTTCTTCACCGCGGCCTTGCTGCCCTCCACAGCCAGTACTGCGCACCCCGCCTCCGCCAGGAAGGCCGCGAACAGCCCCACTCCGGAGTACAGGTCCATGGCCGTCTCACCCTCGCGCGGCTCGAGCCCGGACAGTACTGCGTCCACCAGCATCTCGGGAGCGGCCGGGTGAGCCTGCCAGAACCCATCGGCCTCTACCCGGAACCGCCTGTTGCGCACGACCTCCACAACCCGCCCACCGGAGTTGTCGTCGGTCAGTACGGCCGTCTTGCCCTCTGACGACACCACTGCCTTCACCGACGAGGCGTCCGGCCACTGCTCGTGCAGTACTTCGGGAGTGCCCGGGTGCGCGATCAGGCACCTGTCGATCTGGATCAGGTCGTGGGAGCGGTGCCCGTACATGCCGGGCCGGCCGTCGACCACGGCGTACCGCATCCGGGTCCGCCAGCCAAGGCCGTCGTCGCCGGGCGACTCCATCACGATGTTGCGCTCGATCCCGCCGATCCGGCGCAGCGTGTCCGACACCACGGTCGCCTTCAGCCGGCGCTGCTCGACGATGTTGGCGTGCTGGAAGTCGCAGCCGCCGCACCGGCCCGGCCCGGCGTACGGGCAGGGCGGTTCGATCCGCTGCGGGGAAGGGGTCAGTACCTGTACTGCGTCCGCCCGCAGGTACTTGGCGTTCTGCTCCGTCACGCGGGCGTGCACCAGTTCCCCGGGTAGCGCGTGCCGCACGAAGACCACCTGGCCCTCGTAGCGCGCGACACAGTGCCCGCCGTGGGCTACCGGCCCCACTTCCAGCTCCAGTAGCGTCCCGACGATCTGCTCTGCCGTCACCTGTCTCCTGAACTCTTGCGCGCGCCGCGCCGTACTTGGCCGGCTACGCGGTCAACACGATCCTGCCGCTCCTCAGCCGCCTGGGACGAGATCAGCTGGTACGGAACGGACGTAACCATCACACCAGGTGTGAACAAGAGCCGGCCCTTGAGCCGTAGTGCGCTCTGGTTGTGCAGGATGTGCTCCCACCAGTGCCCGACGACATACTCGGGGATGTACACCATGACTACATCCCGAGGCGACTGCCGCCGGATGTCTCGAACGTACTGCACGATGGGGCGAGTGATCTCCCGGTACGGCGACGCGAGCCGCTTGAGCGGTACCGGGATGTCCCGGGCCTCCCACTCGGCCTGCAGCGCCTCCGACTCGGACCGGTCGACGTCGACGGTGACCGCCTCGAGCATGTACGGCCGGGCCGCCTTGGCGAAGGCCAGTGCCCGCAGGGTCGGCTTGTGCAGCTTGGAGACCAGCACGATCGAGTGCACCCGGGCCGGCAGCGTCAGCTGGTCGCTGGCATCCACTGCCATCTCCCGGCCGACCGTGTCGTAGTGCTTGCGGATGCCCTTCATCATCGCGAACAGCACGGCCATCGCGATGATCGCGATGTAGGCGCCGTGGGTGAACTTGGTGACCAGCACGATGACCAGCACGGTGGCGGTCAGCGACAGGCCGATCGCGTTGATGATCCGGGACCGCATCATCTTGCCCCGCTTGGCGCTGTCGGTCTCGGTCTTCAGGTGCCGGGTCCAGTGCCGGATCATGCCGAACTGGCTGAGCGTGAACGAGACGAAGACGCCGACGATGTAGAGCTGGATCAGCTTGGTGACCTCGGCGTCGAAGGCGATGATCAGGCCGATCGCGGCCAGCGCCAGCAAGACGATGCCGTTGCTGTAGGCGAGCCGGTCGCCCCTTGTGTGCAGCTGCTTGGGCAGGAAGCCGTCCCTGGCCAGGATCGACCCGAGCACCGGGAAGCCGTTGAACGCCGTGTTGGCCGCCAGCACCAGGATCAGCATGGTCGCGGCGATCACCAGGTAGAAGCCAGGCGGGAAGCTGGAGAAGACCGAATCGGCGATCTGGGCGATCACCGTCTGCTGGTTGTACGAGTCGCCGACCGGCCTGCCGTCCCGGTAGAGCTGGGTCGCGGGATCCTCGGCGTACCGGAGATGGATCTTGGAAGCCAGGTACAGGATGCTCATCAGCATCGTGATCGCGATCGCGCCGAGCAGCAGCAACGTGGTCGCGGCGTTCTTGCTCTTCGGCTTGCGGAACGCCGGTACGCCGTTGCTGATCGCCTCGACCCCGGTGAGGGCCGCACAGCCCGACGAGAAGGCGCGCGCCAGCAGGAACGCCGCCGCGAGGCCGGTGAAGACCTCGTGACCGGGCTCGGGATGGATGTCGAAACCGGCACTCTCGGCCTGCGGAAGGCTGGAGTTGGCCAGCCGGATCAGACCCCAGACCGACATCCCGATGATGGCCGCCATGAAGATGTACGTCGGGATCGCGAACAGCGCACCGGACTCACGGACCCCCCGCAGGTTCAGCGCGGTCAGGATCAGCACCAGACCGACCGCCACCGATGCTTCGTGCCCGGCCAGGAAGGGTAGCGCGGAGCGCGCGTTCTGGACGCCGGACGAGATCGACACGGCGACCGTCAACACGTAGTCGACCATCAGCGCACTGGCCACCGTCAGTCCGGCGGTCGGGCCGATGTTGACCGTGGCCACCTCGTAGTCGCCGCCGCCGGACGGATAGGCGTGCACGTTCTGCCGGTACGAGGCCACCACGACCAGCATCACGAAGGCGACCAGCAGGCCGATCTTCCAGGAGAACGAGTACGCCGCCAGACCGGCCAGCGACAGGGTCAGGAAGATCTCGTCCGGGGCGTACGCGACCGACGACAGAGCGTCGCTGGCGAACACGGGGAGCGCGATCTTCTTCGGAAGCAGCGTCTCGCCCAGCTGCGTACTGCGCAGCTTGCGTCCGATCAGGATGCGTTTGCCGATGTCGCCTAGTGCGGGGGTCACACCGGTGATGTTAGAGGGAGCCCCGGTCCGGTGTAGCGTCTATCCCTGCCGAGACCGATGCCAGCGGCCCCACCGGGGCAAGGAGTGATCACGGAGTGCACGTCGTCATCATGGGATGCGGCCGCGTCGGGTCGACACTGGCCCGGACGCTGGAGAAGCGCGGCCACACGGTCGCCATCATCGACCAGTCCGCCGACGCCTTCCGCCGGCTGAGCCCGAACTTCGCCGGCCGCACCGTCACCGGGATGGGGTTCGACCGCGAGGTCCTGACCGACGCCGGGATCGAGGACGCCGAGGCGTTCGCGGCGGTCTCCAACGGCGACAACTCCAACATCCTGGCCGCGCGTGTCGCCCGGGAGAACTTCGGCGTCGAGAACGTCGTCGCCCGGATCTACGACCCGGGCCGCGCCGAGGTCTACCAGCGGCTCGGCATCCCCACCGTCGGCACGGTGAAGTGGACCGTCGACCAGATGATCCGGCGGTTGCTGCCGAGCGGTTCGGAGCCCGAGTGGCGCGACCCGTCCGGTACGGTCCGGCTGGCCGAGGTGCACGTGAACTCCGGCTGGGTGGGCCGGCTCGCGCTGGACATCGAGAAGGCCACCGGCGCGAAGGTCGCGTTCCTGACCCGGCTCGGCGAGGGCCTGATCCCCAAGCCGGACACGGTGATCCAGGAAGGCGATCTGGTCCACGTCGTCATGCTCGAGCGCGACGCCGTGGCGATCGAGTCCCAACTCGGTACCAAGCCTGAGGAGCTGTGATGCGGGTAGCCATCGCCGGCGCTGGCAACGTCGGACGATCGATTGCTGCGGAGCTGCTGGAGAACGGCCACGAGGTCCTGCTGATCGACAAGGACCCCCGGGCGATCAAGGCCGAGTCGGTACCCCGGGCCGAGTGGCTGCTCGCCGACGCCTGCGAGCTGTCCTCCCTGGAGGAGGCCGCCCTGCAGCGCTGCCAGGTGGCGATCGCCAGCACCGGTGACGACAAGACCAACCTGGTCGTGTCGCTGCTGGCGAAGACCGAGTTCGGCGTTCCGCGGACCGTTGCCCGGGTCAACCATCCGCGCAACGAGTGGATGTTCAACGAGGCCTGGGGTGTCGACGTCGCGGTGTCCACGCCGCGGATCATGTCGGCACTGGTCGAAGAGGCGGTCTCGGTCGGCGACCTGGTCCGGCTGTTCACCTTCCGCCAGGGCGACGCGAACCTGGTCGAACTGACCCTGCCCGAGGACTCCCCGATGATCGGCCTGCGGGTCGGCGACATCGACTGGCCGATCGACACGGCCCTCGTCACCATCATCCGCGAGGGCCGCGTCCTGCGCCCCGACCCGGAAGGCACCCTCGAGCTCAACGACGAACTCCTCTTCGTCGCCGCCGACGAAACCGAGGAGCAGCTCGAGGACATGCTCTCCCCGCACCACCGCAACAAGTAGTCGTCCGCCACCGCCCGGGAACTACTGGGCGGTGGGGACTGTGCTCGTTTCGATGGGTGGGTAGGGCGACTCCGCGAGGCCGAGGTTTCGCCAGACGAAGCGGGGAATGCGGGCGAGGAAGCCGCGGAGGAACAGGGAGCTGTGGGCGACCGTCGGCTGGCTGTGAACGCCGGGTGAGAACCAGGCCCAGTCGCCGGCGAGCTCGAAGGACGCCGGTGAGCTGGCCATCAGGTACTCCATCTGCCGTGGGTGAATCACGTCGTAGGCGTACTTCGTGTCCTGGGCGTGCACCCCGAACTGCTCGTTGAAAGCGCCGCTCTCGAAGCTGATGCCATGGCCCAGCCCGCGCCGGCCGACTCGCAGCGGCGGCATCTGGGTAGGCAGCTGGAACCCGAGGATCGCCTCGCTGTGGTTCTCGGTGACGGTCCTGGTGTGGGACCGGCCCTCGCTGTCGGTGGTGGTCTCGGTGCGAGTGGTCTTCCAGTGGTGGGTGAAGGCGACGAACGGCGGCCCGTCACCATCACGTCCCCGGATCACCTCGCTGGTGCTGTGATCATGACCCGACCGCGTCACCGGTGTGACTTGCAGCAGGCTGTCGTCACGGCCGATCCAGTACCAGTCCGGGTGATGGTAGAAGGTCAGCCGCGGCGGCTGCTCCGGCTCGATCCAGTGGTCCAGCGGAGCCGCGTCGACCGCAGCGGCGACGGTGTCGAGTTGATCCAGCCACGGGCCGAGCAGGTCGACCTCCTTGCGGGGCGGGTCGAGCACAACCAGCTGGTCGCCGTCGATGCTGAGGTTCACACCGGGCTGGCCCGCCGCCATCGCGGTCAGCCGCTCGCACAGTTGCGGCGTCACGGCCTCCGCGGCGAAGGCCGGGTTCATCGCTCCGAGCTGCCAGCCAGGACCGAGCTGCGCCGGCGTGGGTACGCCGACGACGGCAACGCCGTACCGGGGCTGGGTTTGGCCGCCGGTGATCCACAGCTCGGGGAGGCGGCGGGACAGGGTGACCATCCCGACCCAGCCGGACCAGTGCTCCGAGCGGTACTCGATGACCTGGAACGGCCTGCCGGAGGTGGTGAAGCCGGTGATCTGGTCGTCCGGCTTGCGGTGGAAGCCGATGCCGAAGGGCGGGTTGTGGAGTCTGGCCACCGCGTCGAAGGTAGGGCTGTTCACGAACGCCCAGCCACGATCCCGCAGCGACTGGATGTACCGCTGTCGCCGGAGGAGCAGCACGACCGCGACGGCGACTCCAACGCCTACCAGCAACAGGATGATCAGACCGGTGACGCCCACAACCACTTCCTTGCCTCGCACCCGGACCCCCGACCGGCCCGATTGTTCCCCATCACGAGGGCTAACCGAGCGAGTCAGCCGCGAAGGTGAGCTCCGAGAGCACCGCCTGGATGGCCGGACTGGCATCGGCACTGCGCCGCCAGGCCGCGTGCACCTCGCGCCTGGGCTGCCGCCGCAACGGCCGGGACGCCAACTCCTCCCCCAGCGGCGGACGGGCCAGGCGAGGGATCAGAGCGATCACATCGCCGGAGGCGACCAAGGACAGCTGCGTGGCGAAGTCGTCGACCAGATGCCGTACGTCGGGCTCCTCAGCCCCATCGGCGAACAGCCGCCGGAACCACTGGTGACAAACCGTGCCAGGCGGGCTGGTCACCCACGCGTGGCGAGTCAGCTCGGCAGCGGTCAGCGGTGTGTCGAGCTGCGCCAGTGGATGCGTCCGACTCATGACGACGTCACCGTGGTCGGTGTGCAGGTGGCGCTGGGTCAGCGATCCCGGCAGCGAGACGGGGAGCCCGTCGGCATCGTGGAGCAGAGCGAGGTCCGCAGTACCGGCGTCGACGCTGCGCAGGGCCTCGTCGGGATCCTGCTCGGTGATCTGAACCCGCAGGTCCGGACAGCGGGTCGACAGCGGCAGCAGGGTCGGCGCGAGGAGCCCACGGATGGCGGTGGAGAACGCGACGATTCGCAGTACGCCGCGGGGCGCACCATCCGCGACGGACGCGGCGGCCTCGGCGCAACGCTCCAAGGCCTGGAAGACGTCAGGCGCCGAATCGACGATCGCCTGCCCGGCCGGTGTCAGCACGACCCCACGCCCGGACGGAGCAAGCACCGGTACGCCGACCTGGCGCTCGAGCCGCTTGAGTTGCTGCGACACCGCCGATGCCGTGAAGCCCAGCTCGTCAGCAGCCCGCGCGAGCGTCCCGAGAGCCGCCACCGACCGCAATGCCCGTAGTGCACCCACTTCGATCATGAAGCACAGCTAAGCACTATCGCCAAAAAACCATCGCTGGACCGCAGCTGTCAGGCCACGGCAGGCTCATCCCCATGACGTCTGCAGCGCACCTCTTCGGCACCAACCTCGTCGCCATGGTCACTCCGATGGAACCCGACGGCTCGATCAGCCAGTCCGGGGTCGGCAGTCTGGTCGACCACCTCCTGAGCACCGGCTGCGACGGCATCGTCGTCGCCGGGACGACCGGCGAGTCCCCCACCCTGACCGAAGCCGAGACCAACAACCTCATCCGCACGGTCGCGGCCCGGGCCGGCGACCGGGCACGGGTCATCGCCGGTATCGGCACCAACGACACCGCCTCCAGCGTCCGCCGCGCACGCGAAGCCGAGGCCGCCGGAGCCGACGCGCTCCTGCTCGTCTGCCCGTACTACAACAAGCCGACCCAAGCCGGCGTGACCGCCCACTGCCTCGCGATCGCCGACGCCACCGAGCTCCCCGTCATGCTGTACGACGTCCCGCCGCGGGCCGGCATCGCGATCGAACGGGCAACCCTGATCGAGCTGGCCGGCCACCCCAGGATCCGCGCGGTCAAGGACGCCAAAGGCGACCTGTTCGAGGCGATGACCGTGATGGCCGGTACGTCGCTCGCGTACTACTGCGGCATCGACGAGCTCAACCTTCCGTACCTCGCCGCGGGCGCCGTCGGTGTGGTCAGCGTCGTGGGCAATGTCGCCGCCAAGCACAACGCCGACCTGATCGGGGCCATCCAAGACAGTGACCTCGAGTCGGCGCGGGCGATCCAGTACTCGCTGCTCGGCCTGGCCGACGCGATCATGGGCACCGCCCAGGGCGCGGCGATGGCCAAGACGGCACTGGCCGAGCTCGGCATCATCCCGCACCCGACCGTCCGCCTCCCCCTCCTCGAGCCCGCCCCCGCCAACCGCGACCACCTGACGCAAGCGCTAAAGGCCATCGCCCTACCCGCCTAGCCGACCGCCACTCGGACTTTGTGCACCAGCTGAGCGTTCTGGCGGGCCAGATCTGCTCAGGCCGTGCACAAAGTGCCGGTTTCAGGTGGTGCGGGGGTGGGGGGTGGCTGGGTCGGGTGGGGAGGGCGGCGCGTGGTGGCCGAACCAGGCGTCGAGTACGGCGTCGTCGCCCAGCTCGCCGAACGGCGCGGGCTCGCGCTCGACGATCCGCAGGAACGCCAGCAACCGCCGCGCTGTCTCCCCCATCCACATCACCCCTCCCAGATTGTTGTATCGGGCAACGAGCCCGCAACGTTTCACCGGGAGGGGAATCCGCTACTTCTTCACGCCCCGCAGCAGACCGGTCACATGATCGCGGGTCTCGTCCCACTTGTCGGGCGGGAGGGAACCACGAAGGACGGAGTACGCGAGCCAGAGCGCCAGCGCGTAGAGCGGGAGGCCGAGGCCGATCTTCGCGATGCCGAGGGCGTTCAGCTGCTCGGTGAGGTACAGCGGGATCTGGATCACCAGCCGGAGCGCGAAGAGACCGGCGAAGACCATGGTGGCCCGGTTGAAGCCGCGGTACATGTCCGGATCGCGACGCCAGGCGCCGCCGGTCTGGGTGATCAGGCCGTAGAGGGCCCCGAACAGTGGCCAGCGGACGGCGATCGAAAACCCGTAGATCAGCAGGTAGACGCCGCTGAGGATCATGCCGGGCAGGTAGACGTTCTCGGCCTTGCCGCTGCGGTGCGCGACCCAGGCGGAGAAGGCGACCCCGATGAAGCCGCCGAGCACGTTGCGCAGCGGCTGCTTGCGGACCAGGCGGAGCAGCGCGACCGCACCACCGCAGGCGACCGCGACGATCAGCGCGAGGCGGAGGTCGTGGTCGGAGGCCGCGTAGACGACCATGAACGCGATCCACGGCAGACCGATGTCGAGCAGCGCACCCCAGCCGCCGAGGGCGTGGAAGAAGTCCTTGTCACTGCTCGCCGCCGGCTTGGCGGGAGTCTCCGGGGATTCCTCCGTGGAGGCAGCAGACGACTCTTGCATCGAATCACTGGCCGGTTCGTCGGTGGCGGGCGGCACGGTACCGACCGCTTCCATCTCCGGTTTCAGAATCTCGACGAGCTTCTCGTTCAGGTCCTCGTCGAGCTGGTCGCGTTGGGTGCCGCGCGGGTCAGCCATGCGCGGCCATCGGACGGAGCTCGTAACGCGGGTTGAACATCACCCGGTCCCCGTCCACGACACCGATCCGCCCGGACGCGATCAGCTCCGAGCCAGGATGGATGCCGGCGATCTTGCGCCGGCCCAGCCAGACCAGCTTCACCGTGCCGGTGCCGTCGTACAGCTCACCCTCCAGCGCCGGTACGCCGCCGCGCGGGCTGAAGGTGATCGTGCGCAGCGTGCCGTACAGCGTCACCAGCTCCCGGTCCTGACAGCCGGTGATGGACCGCGCGCCACAGTCGTGCGCGTAGTCCTGCAGTACTTCGGCGTCCCGCTGGTCCCGGTCGCCGGCCAGGCCCCTGAAGGCGCGCTTCCACAGCCCCCCGGGTTTCTCGCTACCCATGAGGCCAGTGTAATCCGCTCGGGCGGGAACTCGGCCGGTATCCGGACATTCGCGTCAGGCCTCTTCCTCGGTGGCCGCCTGGGCCCCGGCCGGCAGCCGCAGCGCGAGCGATTCGCGCGGCGCCATCGGCTCGTTGCCACGGACCACGACGACGTTGCGCAGCGACTGCTCCATCGGCGGCGCGGCGTCCGGCTCGACCGCGGCGCGGCCCAGCACGGTGGCCCGCAGCAGCCAGCGGGGGCCGTCGATACCGATCACCCGCGAGGTCTGGCTGAAGATCTGGCCTTCGGGGTCCTCGACCGGGACGACCAGCACCAGCTCGGTGCCGAACGGTCCCTCGGTCTCCGACGCGGTGCCACCCATCCGGGTCGCCTCGGCGGCGATCTCGCGCCGGACCTCGGCCCAGATGCCGCTCGTCTTGGGGGCGGCGAACGCGCGCAGCTCGAGCGCGGAGTCCTCCAGCACCAGCAAGACGGCCTGGACGTCGCCGCTGGCCTCGTCGACCTGCAGCCGCAGCTCCATCCCGGGCATCCCGGTGATCACCAGCGCGCCGAGATCGATCCGGTCCTCGGCCTCCAGCGTCGTGGCGTCGACCTCGGTGGAGTCGAACGGGCCGGCGCTCCGGCCGACCGGCGCAGCGGCCTCGGCCGCTTCGTCAGAAGCACCGCCTTCAGCGGCGGCGTCCTCCTCGTCGCCGAAGAAACCGCCGGTCGTCTCGGCCTCGTCGTTCTTGCCCTTGCGACGGAAGATCACTGCCTTGCCCCTCTACGTCTTTGTGAATTGCCACAGCCTTGTGAGATCACAGGCTCGTTCGTCGTACGGATGGGCCGGCACCTGTCGCGGCCCGCCGTAGTCTCGCGCATGCCGCAGGTCAACGGCGTGCACCTGATCAGCGTGTCACACCACCGAAGCCACCGGTCGAGCCGTGCCCGCCGTCGCCCCGAGCCGACCCCGGCAGCGTCCGCACCTCGACGAACCGGACCTTCTCGACCTGCTGGACGACCAGCTGCGCGATCCGGTCGCCCCGCTTGACGGTCACCTCGGTGGCGGGATCCAGATTGATCAGGCACACCTTGATCTCGCCACGGTAGCCCGCATCCACAGTGCCCGGTGCGTTGACGATCGACACCCCGTGTTTCGCGGCCAGCCCGGACCGCGGGTGCACGAACGCGGCGTACCCGTCCTGCAGGGCGATCGCGATACCGGTACCGACCAGGGCCCGCTCCCCAGGCTTCAGGGTCACGTCACTGGCCGCGACCAGGTCGGCTCCCGCGTCCCCGGGATGCGCGTACGCCGGTACGGGCAGGTCTTCGTCGAGCCGCTGGATCAGTACCTCAGTCATGGGAGGTGACCCTATCGACGCGGTCCGGCAGGTCACGTGCCAGGCTGGTGCCGTGGAGCACTATCGGGAACGGCTGAGCGTGCCAGTGCGCTGGTGGATCATCGCGGCTGCCTTGGTGGTCACCCTGTACGTCATCATCGCCGTCCCTGCCGGCGTCGGCGCGGGCATAGCGGTCGCCGGGATCGCGGCGGCCCTCCTGATCACCTTGTTCATCCGGTACGGCGGTGCTGTGGTTGCTGTCGACTCCGAGAAGCTCCGGGCCGGCCGGGCCGTCATCGAGCGGGAGTACCTCGGCAAGGCGGAGCCCCTCACGGGTGAAGCCGTCCGCACCGCGTTCGGCCGCGACTGCGACCCGGCCGCCTACCTGGTACTCCGCAGCTACGTGCGGGGCGCAGTACGGGTCGGGATCACCGACCCGCAGGACCCAGCGCCGTACTGGTTGATCGCTACCAGGAACCCCGAACGGCTCGCAGCGGCTCTGACAGCCGACAGCGTGGCAAGATCCTGAGTGTCGGACTAAGGAGGCAGTCATGGTCGGAGCCAAGATCGGCTGGAAGCTCGTACTGATGGCGTTCACGATCGTGGTGTCGCTGGTCGCCAACAAGGCGGTGACGACCGCCTGGAAGCTCGGGTCGGGAGGTCAGCCGCCCAAGGGCAACAAGGCCGGCTACATCGAGATCGTCACCTGGGCTGTCGCCAGTGGCGCCTCCGCGGCCGCTGCCAAGCGGTTCGCCGAGGACCGCGCGGCGAAGTACTGGCTCAAGTCCACCGGGACGCTCCCGCCCGGCTACGACAAGCAGGACTAGATACCGAACTCCTGTCGCAGCGACTCAGCGATAGGGCCTGTCGGCGGCTCCCGAAGCTTGCCGTCGACGTACACGTCCAGCACGTCGTCATAGAAGGCCAGGAGCCCGGCGAGCTCCCGGACCTCCTTGAGAGGCTCCGGGTAGCTCCAGATCAGGTCCTTGCTGCCCACGACCGAGTAGTACCGCGCATGCCCCTTGTAGGCGCAGGCACTACGCCGCTCGCTCGGCAGCAGCTCTGCCACCACGTCTTCACGCGGCAGGTAGAAGCGCGTCGGCAGGTTGGTCTCGAACACCAGGGTTGGCCTGCTGCTCTCCGCCAGCAGTACTCCGTCAAGCTCCAGCCGGACCGTCCGCGAGCTCGGCCGGACCGCCACCCGGTGGTACGGCTCCCGCGGATGCGAAACGAGCGGCTCATCCTCCTCGTACCACTCGTCGATCGCCCCGAAGTCCAGTACTACGTACTCGGCCAGCTCCGGATCGTCGGGCCGGAAGCCGGTACCCGCCAGCCCGGCAACGTCCACCACCTGGCCAGGACAGGAGTGCGCCAGGAACGGGATACCCGGATGCAGGATGCCGTCCGGCGCCGGTACTGCCTCCACTGAGGACTCAGCCAGCTCGGCGCGCAGCTCAGCCACCGGTACGGCGTACGAGGCCACCACCCGGCGTGGCTCCCAGACCAGCACGGCCTGGACGGTGTCCACCAGCTCGCGGCCGCCGGCGCTCGCCCGGAGCCGCATCTCGGTCGGTTCGTAGCGCAGCAGCCCGAGTCCGGCCGCCCACAGGTCACCCATCCGCGTGCTCATGGCCTCAGGCTAAGCACCCGCCGCGGCATCTGTAAGAGGACATGACAACGGGACCGTCCCCCCTTGGTCGGGGGGACGGTCCCGTAAGCCGGTACGGACTCAGCCGAGCAGGGCGAAGGCGCTGGGGTTCAGGCAGCGCAGTCGCGGCAGATCAGCTGTCCGTTCTTGCTGTTCGCGAGCTGGCTGCGGTGGTGAACCAGGAAGCAGCTCGAACAGGTGAACTCGTCGGCCTGGCGCGGGAGGACCCGTACCGCCAGCTCCTCGTGGCTCAGGTCGGCGCCGGGCAGCTCGAAGCTCTCGGCGGCCTCGGCCTCGTCCTCGTCGACCTTGCCGGAGTTCTTGTCGTGACGGCGAGTCTTCAGTTCCTCGATCGACTCTTCGCTGGAGTCCTCGTCCGTCTTGCGCGGGGCGTCGTAATCAGTCGCCATGGTGTTCCCTGCCCTCTTCGTACCCGTGGTGTTGCCTGCTGAGCCCTTGAACGGGTAAAGCGGCCGAGAAATTCCGTCCTGGAAGCTCTCGTCGCCCGAAACCCTTGACAGACAGGCTGGCAGCGGCATCAATACCGCCCCCGAGGCAGGGATTGTGCCCTATCGACAGGCCTTCACGCGCGCCGGGGTCCACCTTTCTGCCCGCGTGTCGCGGATTGAGACAGTACCGAACAGTCGATTGCTCATTAGTGTGCGGAATGCGCAGTAACGAGCAGTTCTACGATCTCAGTGGGTTGGCGGCAGCGAGAGCATCGTGCAACGCGCTGAACACGGCCGGGGTGGCGGCGATCGACATCTCCGGCGAAACCGGGGCTCCGTGCAGGCCGCCGACGGTCGCGCCGGCCTCGGCGGCGATCAGTGCGCCGGCGCCGTAGTCCCACGGGTTCAGGCCGCGCTCGTAGACCGCGTCGAGCCGGCCGCAGGCGACGTAACACAGGTCGATCGCGCCGACCCCGATCCGGCGGATGTCGCGGACCTTGGCGATCAGCGACTGGACGACCTCGGCCTGGACCTCCCGCCGGGGCGCGTCGTACCCGAAGCCGGTGCCGACCAGCGCCTTGCTCAGGTCTGAACAGTCCGACACCTGGATCGGCTTGCCGTCCAGATACGCGCCGCCACCCAGTGTCGCGGTGAACATCTCGCCCTTGGGCGCGTCCACGACCACGCCGGCCACCGTTCGGCCGTCGTACTCGACCGCGATCGAGACGGCGTACGTCGGGATGTCGTACAGGTAGTTGACCGTGCCGTCGATCGGGTCGACCACCCAGCGCACGCCGCTGGAGCCGTTGACGTCGTCACCCTCCTCGCCCAGGAACGAGTCGTCCGGCCGGGCGGCCAGCACCCGGGCCCGGATCAGCTCCTCGGACTCCCGGTCGACGGCGGTGACGATGTCCGTCGCGGTGCTCTTCGTGTCGGCCACCGTGATCGTGCCCCGGCGACGCTCGACGATCAGCTGGGCCGCTTCGGCGGCGACCTCGACCGCCAGTTTCAGCAGGTCCTGGGGGTTCTCGGAGTTCATGCAGATTCCTTCGCGGCCGGTGCGGCTTGGTCGGTGACAGTTGGCTTGTGGGAGGTGGGTGCTCCGGGGCGGCGGAGGGCAGGGCAGCAGTCAGGGCGGCAGTTGTCCCAGCCGGGGCCGAGCTTGCCGACACAGGGCCGCGGCGGCTGTTCACCGCGCTCTGCGGCGGCCCTCTCGACGATCAGGTCGCGCAGCATTGTCACGAACTGGTCTCCGGTGCCAGGAGTCGCAGCACGCGCCATCGGAAGGCCGAGCTTCTTCGCAGTCGTCAGTGCCTCGGTGTCGAGGTCGTAGATGACCTCCATGTGGTCACTGACGAACCCGATCGGTACTACGGCGACACCGGGCACACCGGCGGCTGCCAGCTCCTCCAGGTGGTCGTTGACGTCCGGCTCGAGCCACGGCACCTGCGGCGGACCGGACCGCGAGCAGTAGACCAGGTCGGTCCTCCGCTCGACGCCTGTACGCCGCTCCAGCGCCGCGCTGATCTCGGCGGCCACGTCCTCGTGCCAGCCGACATACGCGTTGCCGTCGGGTCCGCTGGTCGCGTTCATCGCGGTCGGGATCGAGTGGGTCACGTAGGCGATGGCGGAGCCCTCAGGCAGCTTGCTGAGTGCCTCGGCGGTCGACTCGACGAACGAGCCGACGAACCCTGGGTGGTTCGCGTAGTGGCGCAGCTTGTCGAGCACCGGCGCCCCCTCGACCGCTGCGGTCGCGTCGGCCAGGTTCTCCCGGTACTGCCGGCAGCCGGAGTACGACGGGTAGGCGCTCGTGACGATCACCACAGCCCGCCGTACGCCGTCGGCCGTCATCTGGCGCAGCGTGTCGACCAGGTACGGCGCCCAGTTGCGGTTGCCCCAGTAGATCGGCAGGTCGAGGCCGGCCTCGTCGAACGAGCTCCGGAGAGCCTGCAGCAGCTCCCGGTTCTGGTCGTTGATCGGGCTGCGGCCACCGAACGAGTAGTAGTGCTCACCGACTTCCTTGAGCCGCTCGTCCGGGATGCCCCGGCCGCGGGTCACGTTCTGCAGGAAGGGCAGCACGTCCTCGGGCTTCTCGGGGCCACCGAAGGACAGCAGCAGGACGGCGTCGTACGGAGTCGGGTCAGGGGATGGATCAGGCGTCGGCTCGACGGGCATACCTCGATGATCCCAGGCGCGCCGGAAATCGATGCGCCTGGACCCCCGGGTGCCAGCTAGGGTGAGCACGATTTCCCATGCTGAAGCCCTACGTACACCTCATGCGCCGCCCCGGCGCCCGTGCCTTCTTCGTCGCCGGGATCGTCGGGCGTATGCCGATCTCGATGATCGGTCTGGGCATCGTCATCCTGATCGCCCGGGAGAGTGGCTCCTACGGTCTGGCCGGAGCGGTCTCCGGCGTCGCGGTGGTCGCCGGCGCGCTCACCGGGCCGATCCAGGGCCGGCTCGTCGACCGGTTCGGCCAGCGCCTGCTGCTGCTCGTCGGCACGGTGCTCTGCACGATCGGGCTGGTCGGTCTGCTGGTCGCGGTCCGCGCGGACGCGCCGTCCTGGGTGCTCTACCTCGTCTCGTTCGTTGCCGGTGGCACCCGTCCGCAGGTCGGCTCGTTCGTCCGCGCGCGCTGGACTCATCTGCTCGGCCGCGGCCGGGCCCTGCAGACGGCATTCGCGCTCGAGGCAGTCGGCGACGAGGTCGTCTTCATCGTCGGCCCGGTCCTGGTCACCGCCCTCGCCACCCAGGTCAACCCGTACGCCGCCCTGGCGTCGGCCGGCGTCCTCGGTCTGGGTGGCGGCATCTGGCTGGCGGCGCTGCGGGGCTCCGACCCGCCTGGCCGGGGCAAGTCCGACGGTACGGAGAAGGCGCCACTCCCCTGGCTCTCGTTGCTCCTGCTCAGCATCATCGGGCTGGGTCTGGGAGCCACGCTGGGAAGCGCTGAGGTGGTCACTGTCGCGTTCACCGCCGAGGCGGGACAGCCGGGCATGTCGGGTGTCGTACTGGCTGTGTGGGCGCTTGGGTCGCTGCTGGCCGGGCTCTGGTACGGGTCGGTGCACTGGCGGGCGCCGGTCGAGCAGCGGTTGCTGCTCGGGACCATCGCGCTGGCCATCACCTTGGCTCCGCTGCCTTGGGTCGGCAACATCTTCGCGCTCGGCGCGGTCCTGTTCGGGGCCGGCCTGACGATCGCGCCGACCATGGTCGCGGTCACCGCCTGCGTCGAGGAATGGGTGCCACCGCAACGCCTCACCGAGGCGATCACCTGGACCGTCACCGGCCTGCTCCTCGGTGTTGCCCCGGGCAACGCCGCGGCCGGGCACGCAGTCGACCTCTGGGGCGCATCGACGGCGTACTGGGTGCCGGTCACGATCGGGATCGCGTGCGCGCTGATCGCGAGCGTCTCGGTCACCTTCGCCCGGCCGCGGACCCGCTTCGCCCACAACTGACGACTTGAGTCTCCCCCGGTGGGAGACGCGAGGGTGGTGGCATGAACGAGCTCTACTCGATCGGTGAACTGGCCCGGCGGACCGGACTGACGGTCAAAGCCATCCGGTTCTACTCCGACCGCGGGCTCGTACCGCCGACCGACCGCAGCCCTGCCGGCTACCGCCGCTACAGCCTCGCCGACGTCGCCCGCCTGGATCTGGTCCGCTCGCTGCGTGAGCTCGGGCTCGATCTCGGCACCATCCGCCAGGTCCTGGATCATGAGCTCGAGCTCGCCGACGTCGCCGCCGCGCACGCCGAGGCGCTCAGCGTCCAGATCCGGAGCCTGCGGTTGCGGCGCGCGATCCTCACCGCGGTGGCCGAGCGCGGCTCGACTCCCGAGGAGCTGAACCTCATGCACCGCCTGGCCCGACTCTCCGACACCGAACGGCAGCACCTGCTCGACGACTTCCTCGACAGCGTCTTCGGATCCGACCCGCGCTTCGCCGGACCCCGGCGGACGCTCACCGCCGAGCTCCCGGACCATCCGACGTCCGAACAACTCGACGCCTGGATCGAACTCGCCGAGCTCACCCAGCAGCCCGGCTTCCGCGACACGGTGCGGCAGCTCGTAACCGTCTACCCGTTCGGCGATCTCCGGCGGCCGGATCTCGTCGCGAGGATCCGCTCGCAGGCCGGGTCCGCGATGGCCGCCGGCATCGCACCCGACTCGGCCGAGGCCCGCCCGATCGCGACGGCCATCGTGTCGGAGTACCAGGCGACCGTCGGCGCGGACTCGGCTGAGCCGCTGATCGAGTTGCTGACGCGAGCGAACGACCCGCGCTGGGCCCGGTACCTCGAACTGCTTGCCATCATCAACGAATGGGCGCCACCCGAGCCGCTCGCGCCGACGTACGAGTGGGCCATCGGGGCTCTAAGTCATGCGGGGTAGTGGGGCGTTCCAGCCGCGGCGGATCGCGAACAGGCGGATGACGAAGCAGACGATCGCGGCCGCGAGGGTGGTCCAGGCCGCGTTGTAGCCGAGGGCGTCGACGACCACCACGATGCCGGCGCCCAGGAAGGCGGGAGTCGCGTAGATCTCGCTGCGCAGTACGACGGGGACGCGGTTGGAGAGCAGGTCGCGGATGACTCCGCCGCCGATCCCGGTGATCGTCCCGACCAGGGCCGCGGACAGTGGCGGCAGGTCGTACTCCAGCGCCTTGCGCGCGCCGGTGACGCAGAACAGCGCGAGCCCGGCGGCGTCGAAGATGTTCACCAGCCGCTCGACCCGCCCGATCCCGGGATGCAGGAAGAACGTGATCAGCCCGGCCGCCACCGGCACCACCAGGTATCGCCAGTCGACCAAGGCGGCCGGCGGCGTCGCCCCGATCAGTACGTCGCGGATGAACCCGCCACCCAGGCCGGTCACCAGCGCGAGCACCTGGATGCCGAACACATCCAGCTTCTTCCGCACGCCGACCAAGGCTCCCGTGATCCCGAACACGAAGATCCCCACGAGATCAAGCACCTGCAAGGCCCACCCGTTCACTCCCGAACCGTAGCGACCCAGCGCCGAGCCGTACTACACAGGGCCTTCCCCGACTTTGTGCACCGCCCGAGCGGCCAGCCGGCCGGAATCCGCTCGAGCGGTGCACAAAGTGCACCAAAATCCAGCGGCGCCGGGCGGGGTGGGCGACTAGGGTTCGGGGATGAGTGGACCGCCCGTCGTTGACTACACCGCCACCTCGGCCAGGCCGCACTGGAGCGCTCTCCCCGAGGCACTCCGTACTGCGCTGGCCGTTGCCCTCGGCACCGAGATTGCCCAGGCCGGCCCTCCGGTCGGGTCCGGCTTCACCGGTGGCTTCGCGGCCCCGCTCACGCTGGCCGACGGTCGCGAGATCTTCGTGAAGGCCGCCCACGAGTCCCAGCACCCCTACACGGCGTACCAGCGCGAGGCCGAGCTGGTCCCGCGCCTGCCCAGCACCATCCACGTCCCCCGCATCATCGCCACCGCCCACGCCACCGAACTCGCCGATCCGGTGACCAAAGGCCGGTGGTTCGCAGTCGCGGCCGACCGGATCAGCGGCCGGATGCCGGGACTCCCGTGGACTCCCGAGGACTTCGCGACCGTGACCGCCACCTGCGAGTCGATGGCCGCCGCCCTGACTCCCAGCCCGTACGCCGACCTCGAACCGTTCACCGCCCAGATCGAGTCGCGCGACTTCCCGCGCCGGCGACCGGCCGAGATCCTGGCCGGCGAGGAACCGCTTCCCGACGGGTTCCAGCCCTGGCTGCCCGCCCGTCTGCGGGAGCTTCAGGACCTGGTCGATCTCTATCCGACGGCACTGGCCGGAGACTCGGCGGTCCACTGCGATATCCGTCCCGACAACCTTCTGATCGACCAGGACAACACCTGCTGGACGCTCGACTGGAACTGGCTCTGTCTCGGCCCGGCCTGGTTCGACTGGGTCGGCCTACTTCCGTTGGCCCACCGCGACGGCATCGACACGTTCGCCGCGCTCGAGGCGAGCCCGCTGACGTCCGCCGTACGGGCTGAGGATCTCGACTGTTACGCGGCCACGATCGCCGTCTACATGCTTCACAAGCTCGACGCGCCGCCACCACCCGGCTGCACCCCGGAGATCCGCCGGCATCAGCGTCTCTACGCCTGGGCGTTCCTCGACTGGCTCGCCATCCGTCGCGAGTGGGCGTAAGGGCCTAACTTGGAGGTATGAGCAAAGGGCCGACCACCAGGTACAAGGTCGAGGTGCAGGACGGTGCGCGGACGTCCCGGCGTGAGGACATGGTGGTCACCGAGGAACCGCTCGAGCTCCGCCTCGAGTGGCCCGGCCGTCCGCCCGAGCCGCTGGTCGTCACCATGCGGACGCCCGGATCGGACTTCGAGCTCGCGGCGGGCTTCTGCCTGGGCGAGGGTTTCGCCGTACGGCCTGGCGCGATCTCGACGGTCGCCTACTGCACAGACGTGAAGCTGACCCGCGAGCAGCAGTTCAACACGGTCACGGTCACCTTCGACGGGCCGCCCGACCGCGAACCACCCCAGCGGTACGGCGTCACCTCCGCCGCCTGTGGTGTGTGCGGCCAGCAGAGCCTGGACGAGCTCGCCGAGCGCGACTACGACCCGGTCGACCCGGTGGAGGTCCCGCTGGACGTCGTACTGCGGCTGCCCGAACTCCTCCGCGAGGCGCAACCCACCTTCGGCCGGACCGGCGGGCTGCACGCGGCCGGGCTCTTCACGGCCGGGCGCCGCAAGGTCGTAGTACGGGAAGACGTCGGCCGTCACAATGCTGTCGACAAGGCGGTCGGCTGGACCGTCCTCAACCAGCACAGCCGCAAAGGTCTGGTGCTCGTCGTGAGCGGCCGGATGGGCTACGAGATCATCCAGAAGGCGGTCGCCGCGGGGATCGGGATGATCGTCGCGGTCGGCGCGCCGTCGAGCCTGGCGGTCGACCTGGCCCGGCGGTTCGACGTCACGCTGGCCGGTTTCACCCGCGGTGAGCGGTGTGTGCTCTACAGCGCGCCCGACCGCGTCCTGCGCTGACCCAAGATGATCCGCGCCGACCCAAGGCGCTGACCCATCCGGTGGCCGTTCCGCTCCGAACACCATCCGACCACAGTCACCGACGACCCCGAGGATGCGACCGTGAGCGAGGAAACGGCCTTACCGTGGCCGCGGGTGGTCGATCCGGCCGCCGGCAGCCCGGCCGACCTGATGGCGCGGGTGGCCCGCGGTGACACCGACGCGTTCGCCGAGCTGTACGACCTGATGGCGCCGCGCGTCTACGGCGTGATCCGGCGGGTACTGCGCAACCCGGCCCAGTCCGAGGAGGTCACCCAGGAGGTGATGGTCGAGATCTGGCGCACCGCCACCCGGTACGACGCCGACCGCGGCTCGCTCACCTCCTGGGTGCTGACGATGGCGCATCGCCGGGCGATCGACCGGGTCCGCTCCGAGCAGTCGTCCACCGACCGCGAGCAGGCGATCGCGGCGGCCAGCGCCACCACGGAGTACGACGAGGTGGCCGAGGCGGTCACCACGAATCTCGAGGTCGAACAGGTCCGGCACTGTCTGTCCTCACTGACCGAGCTGCAACGGGAGTCGGTGACGCTGGCCTACTACGGCGGATACTCGTACCGGGAAGTGGCCGAACTGCTGGACGCCAAACTGGCGACGATCAAAGCACGCATGCGCGACGGCCTGATCCGGCTGCGCGACTGCCTGGGTGTGACGGGGAGGTGAGGGCCATGACGACACCGGAAGTGCACGCGCTCACCGGACCCTACGTACTGAACGCTTTGCCCGAGGACGAGCGAGTTGGTTTCGAGGCGCACCTCGCCGACTGCCGGTCCTGCAGCGCCGAGGTCGCCGAACTGCGGGAGGCCGCCAACAAGCTCGGCACTGCGGTCGCCGCCGACCCGCCACCGGCGTTGAAGGCGCGGGTGCTCGCCGAGATCGCCACCACCCGGCAGCTCCATCCGCTGGTCAGACCCGAAGCACCGGCCCCCGAGCCGGCGGTCCAGGTACGCCGGAAGTTCAACCGCCGCTCGTTCTTCAGCCTCGCCGCGGCCGGTCTGGCCGTCGCCGGAGCCGGCGGCGTCGCGATCGACCAGTACCGCGACAACCGCCGCACCCAGCAGGAGAACGAGCAACTGGTCGCCCTCCTGGCCGAGTCGGACGCCCAGACCGTCCGCGGCCCCCTCAAGAGCGGCGGCCAGGCAACAGTCGTGATGTCACCCGGGAAGGACCGCGCCATCGTCCTGCTCCACAACCTCCCCGAGCTCCCGGAGGACAAGACCTACCAACTCTGGCTGATGGACAAGTCCCGCGACATGCACTCAGTAGGCCTGGCCACCACCGACCAGCCCAAACTCATCCAGGGCGGCATCGTGGGCAAGATCGCCCTGGGTGTCACCGTGGAGAACAAACCAGGCGCCACCGAACCCACCCTCAGCACCGCCACCGTCATTCCGATGGCCTGATCAGCGACGCTCGGGGGAATCGGCCAGCAGGGTGTCGATTTCCTCCCGGGTGGCGGCTGGGAGAGGTCCGAAGGGGATGGCGGCGGCGTGTTCGGCGGCCTGGTCGGGGGTGCGGGCTCCGGGGAGGGGGACGATGCGCTCGTCGAGGGCCCAGAGGTAGGCGAGGGCGCCTTGGGTGAGGGTTCGGCCGTCGGTGGTGAGGAGTTCGCGGACGGCTTCCAGGCGCTTGAGCCAGTCGGCCATCGCGTCATCGTCGAAGTAGGTCCACCACGGGGTGTGCCGGCGGACGTCCTCCTCGCCCGGGCGGTTCGACACGTTGTACTTACCCGTCAGCAGGCCCATCGCGAGCGGGGTGCGCGCGAGGACGGCGAAGTCCTGCTCGTGAGCCGCCTTCAGCACCTCCGGGTTGTGTCCGAAGACGTTGAGCTGCGACTGCACACTGACCGCCGCCGACTTCCCGAACGTCGCGATCATCTCCGGCGCATCGACGCTCGTGCCGAAGTCCTTGACCTTGCCATCGGCAACAAGTTGCTCGAGGGTCGCGACTACTTCCTCAGCCTCGGCCTGCGTCTCGGCGCCGCCGTGCAACTGGTAGAGGTCGATCGCCTCGACACCCAGCCGGCGCAGGCTTGTCTCACAAGCGGCCCGGACAGCCGCCGGCGAGACGTCCTTCCCACCGCCCGTCCGAGTCTCCTCGTCGAACAGATTGCCGAACTTGGTCGCCACCACCACCTCACCACGCACACTGGACGGCAGCTGACTCAGCGCCCTGCCGACCACCCGCTCGCTGTGCCCGGCGCCGTACACGTCCGCGGTGTCCAGCAACCTGATGCCGGCCTCGACCGCGGTGTGGATCATCCGGATGCTGACGTCGTCGTCCACCTCGCCCCAGCCCGCGGGCCGGCCGTCGAACTGCCACGGTCCCCCGATCGCCCAGCACCCGATCCCCAACGCACCGGTACGCCGTCCGCCGCGCCCGAGTCCTCGTTCTGTCACGTCTGTCATCGTCTTCTCCCAATCCTCCGCAGGGCATGCGGAGCCACGGCACACGCGGTCCGCGTGTGCCTGATCGTCAATCAGTGAGTTTTGTGCAGTAGTTCAGTCGCGAGGTGGCGGGTCGACGCCGTCCTCCGCGGCCTGGTAGGCCGCGATCTTCCAGTCGATCACCTCGAGGTCGGCTTCCAGTTGCCGCAGATCCGCGATCACCTTCGCCCGGTGCTCCCGCAGCAACGCGAGCCGCCCGGCCCGGTCCCGGTCCCCCTCGCGCACGTGCTTGGTGAACCGCCGCACCTGCTCGATCGGCATCCCGGTCCGCCGCAACCGGATCAGCACGTCCAGCAACCCGATGCTGAGCTCGTCGAACCGCCGCCGCCCACCACCGTCCCGCGGCAACTCCCCCAGCAGCCCTTCGCGGTCGTAGTACCGCAAAGTGTCGATGGACAACCCGGACAACCGAGCCGCCTCACCGATCGTCACCCCACCGTCCGGCACCTGGATCGAGGTCATGCCTCTACCCAACTACCTGGACCCCACTCCAGGTCAAGCCGATCAGGACTCGAGTTTGAGGAAGGTGGCTCGGGGGACGTATTCGTAGCGGTCGGGCATGCAGGTGAGGATGATGACCTGGCCGTGGTCACCGGCGCGGCCGAGCAGGGTGCCCATGTCGCGGAGGCGGGCCTTGTCGGACCAGCCGAGGGCGTCGTCGAAGATGACCGGGACGCTGCCTTCGCCGGTGCTGACCAGGTGGCTGATCGCCAGCCGGGTGATGATCGCGAGCTGCTCCTGGGCGCCGGTCGAGAGTGCGTCGACGCGGAGCCGGGCGCCGTCGAGTTCGCGTTCGGCGACGGCCAGGTCGTCGTCCAGCCAGACCCGGAACGACGGTCCGTAGACGCTGCGGCCGAGCGCCTCGATCCTGGTCTGCAACGGCTCCGAGTACTTCGTCTGCGCCTCCGCGCGATGGCGGCCGAGGGTCTCATAGACCCGGCGAGCCGCATCGGCGCGACGCTTCAGGCTCTCGTGCTCGGAACGGATCGCGGCCAGATCCAGCTCGGCCGTGTCGCGCCGAGTCGCCAACCCGTCCCGCCCGGACTGCTCCAGCCGGCCCTCGGTCGTCCGCAGCGAGTCGCGCAGTACGTCGCGCTCGCCCTGCAGCCGGGTCGCGACAGCCAGCGCATCGGCCAACTCCCCAGCGACCTGGTCGGCCCCGGCAGCGTCGACCTGCTCCTGTACTGCGGTCAGCTCCTCGAGAACCGCCTCGACCTCAGCAGTCGCCTCGACCTCAGCCGCGTCAACCTCGTCGTCGGCCAGCACCGACCGCGCAGCCTCCAGCGCCTCGACGGCAGCAGCCAACCGCTCCCCCGCCAGCTCGGCGCGCGCCCGCGCCTGCTGTGCCTCCGACCGGTCCTCGTCCGCCGCCTTCCGCGCCTGAGCCGCCGCGAACTCCGCATCCGCCAGCAACCGCTCCGCCTCGGCCAGCCCGGACCGCGCGTTCTCCAGCCGCCGTTGCGCGACCGCGAGCTCGCCGACATCCATCGGCTCGGGGATCTCGAGGTCGGCGAAGTCGAAGGCGTTCTCGTCGGGCTCGAACTGCTCGAACAGCGACATCTGCCCAGGAACGTCCTCGACCGCGGCCTGCTTGGCCGGCGGCTCCTCGACCGGCTCGCCTTCGACGAACCCGAGCCGCGAGGTCAGCACAGCGATCCGCTCCGCGGGGTCGCCGCCGGACGTCAACGACCGCTCGGTACGCCGGGCCTCCTGCAACTCCGCCGACGCCAGATCGGCCTTGCGCAACAACTCCCGCGCGGCCGGCAGATCCTTGACCCGGGCCTTCTTCAGCAGCTCCTTCTCGCGCCGGACCGCCTCGTCCACAGCAGCCCGCAACGTCGCCGCCTCACCACCCGCACGCACCTTGACCTCGAGCAGCCCCGGTACGCCGACCACCAGCTCGCCGGACACCAGCAACTCCGCCGAGCCGTCCTCATCCAGCGACGCCGGCACCTTGCGACCGGACCCGGCATCCAGCCCGGTCCCCGACAACTCGACCGCCTCGCCACCAAGCCGCCGTACCGACACCTCCGGTACTCCGGCCGCCAGCGCCGCGCGGGCCTCGACGACCTTCGCGCGCGTGTCTTCCAGCGCGTTGACCAGCTCGTCGTCAACCAGAATCGCGTCGAGCACCGCCCCGGCCGCAGCGATCCGGCCGCGCACCTCGACCAGCTCGGCCTGCTGACCGAGCAACCGATCGAGCTCGGCCCGATCCATCAGCGACGAGACGAGCCGCTCCACGTCCTGTACTTCGGCCCGCCGCTCGTCCCGGAGCTCGAAGACCTCCGCGAGCGCGGCCTCGGCCGCATGCACGGTCTCCGCCGCCTTCCGCGCGACCTTGTCCGCTTCCTTCCACCGCTCGGCCAGTTCGCCGTCGGCCTTGGTGAACCGCTCGACCTCGGCCAGCAGGCGCCCGCGCTCGAGCCTGGTGCGCGTGTGGTTCTCCAACCGGGCGCGCGCGGTCTCGGCACGGCTCCGGATCGAATCGCGCCGGAGCAGGATCTCGTCGGTCGCCTTCTTCCGCTCGCGCAACTCCTCGACGGTCAGCAGGTGCTCGTCCAGCCGGGCCGACAGATCGGCCAGGTCGAGAGCGAGCCGCTCGGCGCGGCGGATGTCGGCGACCACTTCGTCCATCGCCTTGAGCGCCTGCTCGGCCGCGAGCTCGGCGTCCGCGACGTGCTTCGCCGACCTGGCGAAGTCGCCGGTCGGGCGGCCACCACGGGTCCAGTAGCGCAGGTACTCGTGCTCCACGGCGCTGACCAACGGCATCGAGGCGCCGTCGACCGGCGTACCGGATTCCGCGGTCACCGCGGTGATCAGGGGCTCGGCGTCGGCCGGGGTCGGCAGGACCAGCGACTGCCCCTGGCCGACCATCAAGGTCTGCCACAAGACCGGATCGACGTTCTCGGCGAACAGCCGCTCGGCCTCGTTGTGCGCCTCGCGCCCGGTCCAGGTCTGCCGCCGGCCGGCCGGATCGACGACCGACAACTCGGTGGAGCGGTTCTTCAGCCAGCGCTTGGTGTAGGTCAGCTCGCGCCCGCCCAGGGTCAGCTCGACGGTCACCTCAGGTGCGACGTCCTGGCCGACCGGCTGGATGTCGCGGATCCGGGTCGACTTGGAGTCGTCGGGGAAGTCGAAGACCAGCGCGAACGCCTCGACCAGGCTGGACTTGCCGACCTCGTTGTCGCCGACGATGACTGTGGTACCGATTGCAGGCAGGTCGACCGTACGGTCCTTGACGCCACGGAAGTTCCGCAGCGTCAGTCGATGCAGCCTCATCCCGCGTCCCGCGCCAGCCGGTGCATCAGCGTGAGGGCCGCGCCCGCGCCCTCGTCACCGCCGGCCAGCGCCTGTCGCAACTCCTCCATCGCGGCCCGTGCGGGACCGCTCAACTGCAACGCGTCCAGGTCCGCCGCGTCGGGCGCCGGCCGGACAGTCCAGAACTTCGCCCACCGCTCGACACTGGCGAACACCTCGCCCTGCGCGTCCACCATCGCGTCCAACCGGCTCAGCAGCGGCAACGGGAGCGACCCGTCGGCGGCAAGCCGGACGTAGGTCCGCTCCTTCTCCGGCAGTTCGGCGAAGAAGTCCTCCAGCGCGGTCAGCGACTCCTCGTCGTACAGCTCCGCGTGGTGCTCGACCATGTGCCAGGCGCCGACCCGGATCGGCTCGACCTCGATCGTCGCCGGCTTCTTGCCCGTGGCCGGCCCCAACGTCACCTTCAGCACGTTGCCCGGATGCGTCTCCTCGGGCGCGGTGACCTCCTGCGTCCCGGAGAACCAGATCCGCTCGGTCACCTCGGTGGTCGAGTGCCGATCGCCCAGCCCGACGTAGTGCAGCCGCCCGTCGGCCACCGCTGCTTCGAGCGCCGCCTGGTCGATGGTCGGTACGTCGGACATCCCACCGCTGAGGCTGGTCAGTTGCCCGTGCGCGAGCAGGATCCGCGTCGTGCCGGCAGGCGCGGGTTTCAGCTCGGCGTACCCGGGAGCGGCCGGGTCGGAGACCGGCCGGCGTGAGCGCCAGGGCGCGCCGACGATCTCGACGCCCGGCACGATCTCGAACGGCCTGCTGTCGGTCACCACGATCACGTGGTCCGGCGCGTGGCCGGACCACTGCGCGGACGACCAGAGCGAGCCGGGCTCGAGGGCGTCGTGGTTGCCCGGCAGCAGCACCACCGGTACCTCGATCCGCTTCAGTGCCTCGCAGGCCCGCAGGATGGTCTGCCGCTCGACCTGGTTGTGCTCGAACACGTCCCCGGTGACGACCACGAAGGCCGCGCCGGTGTCCTTGGCGACGTCCCCGATCCGCATGACGGCGTCCAGCCGCGCCTGAGCCCACCGAGCCTGACCGTCCGGCCCCAGGAACCGGCGCATCATGCCCAGCTGCCAGTCCGAGCTGTGCAGAAAGGTGATCGAGTCGTTCATCGCGTTGAGAACGCTAACCCGCCCCACTCGGCTGCGCCCAATCAACACACCCACAACCCCCGGAGTGCCCGCCATCCGAACACCGAAATCGGGTTGAAGCGGCGGTAACCGGCCGCGAGGATCACTGTATGGACACCTACCTCGAGACGGAGCGGCTCGTGCTGCGGCGGTTCACGGCCGGGGATGCCGAGCTGCTGGTGGAGCTCGACTCCGATCCCGAGGTGATGCGGTACATCACCGGTGAGCCGACGCCGCGGGACGAGATCGTGCAGTTGGTGCTGCCGGAGATCCTCGCGCAGTACGCGACGCATCCCGGGCTCGGCACCTTCGCCGCGTACGAGAAGGCGAGCGGGCAGTTCCTCGGCTGGTTCGGGCTGAAGCCGACCGGCGAGGCGGGCACGGTCGACGTCGGGTACCGGCTGAACCGGTCGGCCTGGGGCAAGGGCTATGCGACCGAGGGCACCCGCGCGCTGATCGACAAGGCGTTCGGCGAGCTCGGGCTGGCGCGGGTGATCGCCGACACGATGGCGGTCAACACGAAGTCCCGCCGGGTGATGGTCAAGTCCGGGCTGCGGTTCGTCCGGGTCTTCCACGAGCACTTCGACGACCCGCTGCCGGGCACGGAGTACGGCGAGGTCGAGTACGCGATCGACCGCGGTACCTGGCAGGCTGCCGCCCTGAGATGATGCCGTGGTGCCTGACGACCAACGCCCGTACGCCGTACTGGACATCGACGCGACGCTGTCCGACACCAGCCGGCGGATCAAGTTCCTGAATCGCAAGCCGAAGGACTGGGACTCGTTCTTCGCGCACGCCAAGGACGATGCCGTGCTCGAGGAAGGTCTCGCGGTGGCCACGACGCTGGCCGCGGACCACGAGATCGTCTACCTGACCGGCCGGCCCGAGCGGCTGCGGCGGGACACGGTGAAGTGGTTCGAGGACAACGGCTTCCCCGAGGGCAAGCTGCTGATGCGCGGCAACAACGACCGGCGCCCGTCAGCGGTGATGAAGCTGGCCCGGCTCCGGACGCTCGCGCAGCAGCGGCGGGTCGCAGTACTGGTGGACGACGACGTGAAGGTCTGCGACGCGGCCGAGAAGGCCGGTTATCCGGTGATGAGGGCCGACTGGGGACTCGATGCCGAGACCCAGCCGGCCCTCTTCGAAGCTCAGGAGAAGGAAGGCCGCACCTGAGCTACCGGCCCTGGGCTACTTGCTGAGACCCATGATCAGCGTGTTCGGGTACGGCGGGTATGCGGGCAGGTAGAAGTTCTGCACCTTCGAGCCGTGCAGGAACGCGTTGCGGGCGTAGATGAGCGGGACCAGCGGCGCGTCGGCCATGATCTGCTTGTCCAGCGCGCCCCACATCCCGGCGGCCCTGGCCCGGTCCTGCTCGGCCGTCGCCGCGTTGATCGCGGTGTCGACGGCCGGGTTGGAGTAGCGGGACATGTTGTAGCCGCCGTTGCCGATCTCCGAGGTCGCGAACAGCGGCTGGATGTTGCCGAGTGCGCTCGGGAAGTCCGCCTGCCAGCTCGAGACGGTCAGGTCGTAGTCGCCCTTGGCGCCGGTGACCAGCTCGGTCCACGGCTCGTTGGCCAGCGGCTTGAGGGTGACGGTGATCCCGGCCCGCTTCAGGCCCTGCTGGATCGCCTGGGCGACCGCCGACCCGGTGGGCTGGTCGGTGTCGACGGCCAGGACCAGGCTCAGGTTGCTGACGCCGGCCGCGGCCAGCATGGACTTCGCCTTCTCCGGGTCACCCGCGGGCGGAGCCTCGTACTGGTCGTACTTGCTGTAGCCCTCGATGCCGGGGGTGATCAGCGTGGTGGCGATCTCGCCACCGAACTCCGGGCCGCCCTCGGCGACCTGGACGGCCTGCTTGTCGACGGCGTACTGGATCGCCTTGCGGACGGCCGGGTTCGACAGGGCCGGGCGCTTGTTGTTCATCGCCAGGTACTGCAGCGCGCCGGACGGCGAGGTGGCGACCCGCGCCTTGACCGCCGGGTTGCCCGACACGGTCGGGATCAGCGCGGCCGGGACCGACGTACCGGTGGTGGCGGCGAACTTGTCGTCACCGGAGTCCGCGATCAGCCGCTGGTTGACGACATCGGCCTGCAGGCCCATGGTGAACACGATCGAGTCCGGCAGACCGGTCCGGGCCGGGTCGGTCGCCTTGTCCCAGGAAGGGTTGCGCTCCAGCTCGAGCTTCGAGCCGGGCGCGTACGACTTGACCTGGTAGGGGCCGCTGGCAACGGGTTTCTCGCCGTAGTGCGCCGGGTCGGTGTCGGCCTTCTTCGGGACCGGCGAGAACGCGGGCATGCTGACGATCCAGGGCCAGTCGCCGAACGGCTTGTTCAGCTTGAAGACGATGGTCGTGTCGTCGGGCGTCTCGACCGAGGCGAGGGAGCCACCCTTGTACGGACCGGTGTACTTGTCGCCGCCGACCAGCAGCGACTTGTGGTACCCGAGGCCGCCGCTCAGTTCCGGAGCGAAGGACCGCTCGATGCCGTACTTGATGTCGGCGGCAACGATCGGCGAACCGTCGGCGTACTTGAGGCCGGGCTTCAGCTTGTACGTCCAGGTCTTACCGCCGTCGCTGACCTGGCCGGTGTCGGTGGCGAGGTCGGGGACCAGTTCGGCCGCCTTGCCGGGCGCGGTCTTCCACGAGGTCAGGCCGCGCAGGATCAGGTGGATCGAGCTCGTCCCGAGGTTCTGGCTCTTGGCCGGGTCGAAGCTGATTTCCTTGCTGGTGGTGAGTATCTGGAGCGTGCCGCCCTGCTCGGCGACCGCGGTGCCGCCACCGCTGGGAGCGGACTTGTCATTGGCGTTGCAAGCAGTAACCGCCAAAGCCAGCGAGGCCACAACGGCAACCGCTCGGGTAATGCGTTTCATAGTGTCCTCTCAGACAGTGGGGGGCTCGAGAGTTCCAGGGAGGCAGGCGGTTCGGGGAAGTAGCACGCGGCTTTGTGGTCGGTGCCGCCGCCGACGGGCTCCAGTACCGGCCGGGTCGTCGCGCAGACGTCCTCGGCCTTGTAACAGCGGGTCCGGAACGGGCAGCCGGACGGCGGGTCGATCGGCGTCGGCACGTCACCGGTCAAGACGATCCGGTCGCGCACCGCACCAGGCTCCGGCACCGGTACTGCGGACAGCAGCGCGCGCGTGTAGGGATGAGCCGGCGACGAGTAGACCTCGGCGGCCGGCCCTTCCTCCACGATCGTGCCGAGGTACATCACCGCGAGCCGGTCGGCCACCTGGCGAACCACGGCCAGGTCGTGGGCAACCAGTACATAGGACAGGCCGAGCTCGTCGCGCAGATCGGCCAGCAGATTCAGCACCTGCGCCTGGACCGAGACGTCGAGCGCCGAGACCGGCTCGTCGCAGACCAGCAGATCGGGCTTCACGGCAAGGGCTCTCGCGATACCGATCCGCTGACGCTGACCGCCGGAGAACTCATGCGGGTACCGCTCCAGGTGTTCCGCGGACAGGCCGACCTGGGTGAGCAGCTCGACCAGTTGGGCACGGGTCGGTTTGATGCCCTGCGCACGAAATGGCGTGGTGAGGATCGTGCCGACGGCCTGACGCGGATTGAGCGAGGCCTGCGGGTCCTGGAAGACCATCTGGATCTTGCGGCGGACCGGCCGGAGCCGACGACCGCGCAGCTTGGTGACGTCCTGGCCGGCGATGAAGACCTTGCCGGCCGTGGGATCGAGGAGTCGCGTGGAGAGCCGGGCAAGCGTTGACTTGCCGGAGCCCGATTCGCCCACCAGGCCGACGGTTTCGCCGCGGCGTACGACGAAATCGACGTCGTCGACGGCCTTCACCGACTGCGATCGCTGCCAGGGCACCGTGCCCAGGCCGAAGTACTTCTTCACCCCGTCCAGCCGGAGCAGCTCGTCCGTTGACGTCTCGGTCATGGCGCGACCTCCGGCCGGCGGCCGAGATGGCAGGCGGCCTCGTGGTTGCCTTCACCAGGTCTCGGCGTGAGCTCTGGGCGCTCGGTGATGCAGCGCTCCCCCACGCGTTCGGTGTAGGCGCAACGCGGCTGGAACGGGCAGCCGGTCTTGACCGATCCGGGCGACGGCGGACTGCCGGGGATCGTGGTCAGCCGGTGCCGCGGCGGTACGTCGACCCGCGGCATCGCGCCGAGCAACCCGAGACTGTAGGGATGGGCCGCGCGATAGAACAGGTCCTTCACCGAACCACGCTCGGCCGCACGACCGGCGTACATGACCAGTACGTCGTCCGCCACCTCCGCGACGACTCCGAGGTCGTGCGAGATCAGCACCAGCGCGGTCCCGAACTCCGTCTGGACGTCCTCGAGCAGCCGCATGATCTGCGCCTGGACGGTGACATCCAGGGCAGTCGTCGGCTCGTCCGCGATCAGGACCTTCGGGTCGTTCACCAAAGCCATAGCAATCACGACCCGCTGCCGCATTCCCCCGGAGAACTCGTGCGGGTAGTCCTTCGCCCGCTGGGCCGCCCCGGGGATGCCGACCAGGTCGAGCATCCGGACGGCGCGCTGGAAGGCTTCCTTCTTGGAGACGTCGTGGTGCAGCCGGTACGCCTCGGCGACCTGCCAGCCGACGGTGTAGTACGGATTGAGCGCGGAGAGCGCGTCCTGGAAGACCAGCGCGATGTCGTTGCCCCGGATCTTGCGCAGCTCCTCGCCGGGCAGGCCGACCAGCTCGCGACCGCCCAGCAGCACCTCGCCCTTGACCTCGGCGTTGCTGGGCAGCAGGCCCATCACCGCGGCCGACGACACGCTCTTGCCCGAACCGGACTCGCCGACGATCGCCAGCGTCTTGCCCGGCGCGACGGCGAAGTCGATCCCGGCCACGGCCGGCACCAGACCGCCTTCGGTCCGGAAGGTGACGTGCAGGTCGTGCACCTCGAGGACGGGTTGGTCAGCCATGGGTCACCCTCGGGTCCAGTACGCCGTGCAGCAGGTCAACCACCAGATTCGCCATGATCACCAGGAACGCCGAGAACAACGTCACACCGACCACGACCGCGACGTCGAGCTGGCCGACGCCGCTGATCAGCAACTCGCCGAGTCCCTGCATGCTGAACACCTTCTCGGTGATGATCGCCCCGCCGAGCAGGGTGCCGAGATCGAGCCCGAAGATCGTCACGATCGGGACCAGCACCCCGCGCAGCCCGTGGACCAGCACCACCCGCCGCTCACCGGCGCCCTTGGCTCGCGCGGTGGTCACGTGGTCGAGATTCATCTCTTCCAGCATCTGCGCCCTGGTCAGCCGGATGTACGACGCCGACGAGAGCGCGGCGAGCACCAGCCAAGGCGTGATCAGATGCCAGGCCCAGTCGATCGGGCTCTCCGAGAACGGCACGTAGCCGTTGACCGGCACCATGTTGAGCCAGAACCCGAACACCAGGATGGCCAGCAGCCCGACCAGGAACGACGGTGCCGAGACCCCCACCAGCGCCGCACCGACGGCCAGCCGGTCGAACAACTTGCCACGCTTGAGGGCTGCCCCGACGCCGAGCGAAACACCGACGACGAGCCAGATCACCGCGGCACCGAGCGCGATCGACGCGGTGATCGGCAGCCGGTCGAGAATCAGCGTGGTGACCGGCCGGGCCAGCGGGAACGAGTACCCGAAGCAAGGCGCATTGCACTGCACCGCCGCGGCGCCCTCGCCATAGGTTCGGCCGGCGACGATGCCGCGCAGGAACGCGAAGTACTGCTGGATCGTGCTCTGGTCGAGCTGCATGAAGTGCCGCGCCTGCTCCAACCGGTCCGGAGTACAGGGTTTGCCGCAGGCGAGCCGGGCGGGATCGGCCGGCAGCGCGTAGAAGATCAGGTAGACCGCGAAGCTGAGCGCGAGCAGCACCAGCAAGGTCGCGAACAGCCGGCGGATCAGGAACCAGACGAGATCAGGCATCAGTTCGCCCTCCGCAGCCGCACGTCGAACGCATCCCGTACTCCGTCGCCCAGCAAGGTGAATCCCAGCACGGCGAGGAACAGCATCGCGCCCGGGAACAACAGGAACCACGGGTCAGCACCCGTGTAGACCCAGGCGATCGAGTCCGAGATCGACCGCCCGAGACTCGGTGTCGGCGGTGGTACTCCGACGCCCAGGAACGACAGCGCCGCCTCCAGCCCGATGTAGCCCGGAATCGCCATGGTGGCGACCACGAGCACCGGTCCGAGGAGATTCGGCAGCAGCTCTCGAACGATCACGTGCCAGCCGCTGGAGCCGACGCTGCGGGCCGCTTCGACGAACTCGCGGGTGACCAGCGACCTGGCCTGGTTGCGGATCAGCCGGGCCAGACCGGCCCAGCCGAACACGCTGATCACCAGGATGAGCAGCAACCAGCGCGGGAAGCCGGCCGGCACAATGATGCCCAGGGCAATCATGAAGACGAGCTGCGGGAAGCCGAACAGAAAGTCCAGCAGCCGCGACACGACCGCGTCGTACCAGCCACCGAAGTACGCCGCGCTGATCCCGACCAGGGTGCCGACGACCGTGGTCACCACCGTGCAGACCGCGGCGATGAACAACGAGGTGCGAAGACCGAGGACGACGATCGAGAACAGGTCCCGGCCGGTCAGTGGCTCGACCCCGAACCAGTGGTCGGCGCTGACCCCACCGGCCACACCCTGCGGCGCGTTGCCGCGGGCGGGGTCGAGCAGATTGATGTTGTAGGTATAGGCGTCCTGACCGGCCAGCCTGACCAGCAACGGCGCGGCGGCCGCCACCACGACCAGCCCGATCACCAGCCAGGCCCCCACCCGCGCACTCCGGTCCCGCCGGACGCGACGCAGAGCCTGACGGGTCGGCGAGACGGCCGCGGGGACCGAGGAACTCACGTGCACTCCTGACAACGATGGACTGAGACGCCAGCCGAACGACGGTAGGCCAGAGTCTCCCACCATCCAGCTCACATCTTGGATGATGAGAATGTCAGTCCACGCACAAGGGTTTGCCCGCGGGTCCTTTCAGAGCGCGGCGAGTTACTCCTCGTCGATCAGTTGCCAGTTGCGGCGGGGCAGGTAGCGAAGCGCCAGATAGGCGGCGGCTGCGCCCAGCAGGAACCCGGGGATCGACCAGCGCCACCCGAGCAGCGGCTTCTCCTCGATCTTCAGAGCGGTGACCGGCGTGTCACCCGCGACCGCCACGTCCGGCGATGTCTCCGGTACGGCGGGCGCGGTGGTCGGTGGCGCGGTGGTCGGCTGGCGGCCGGTCTTCGGTTTGCCATGAAGCAGGTCGAGGGAGACCAGCAGTTTGATCAGCTGGACGCCGTCGGTGGGGCGGTGCCAGACCGGTGTGCCGTTCAGCCCGTCGGTGCCGTTCACGTCCACGACGGTCGCGATCCACGGCCCGCCCGGCGCGTCCGGATAGATCACGTCGCTCCGCCACGGCGTCTCGTCGTGGATGAGCCAGGTCGCCTTGATGGCCGGCCCGATGGCGTGTTCCCCGCCTTCCGGTGCCGCTGGAGTGTCGAGCAGTCGCTGCAGCTGCTCGTAGGCCTTGTCCTGGTAGCCGGTGGCAGCCAGTTTGCCCACCTCCGGCGCACTCAGCAGCACGCTGGTCGGCCCACCGGCCTGAGCCGGCAGCACGCCGACCCCGACGATGCCCAGCACGATCAGCAAGACGGTACGGCGTACCCAGTGCCTCATGGCGGTCTCCTGTCCTTCGACTACCTCTGGTACACCGCCGCCGGCGTGCTGGTTCCCGGTTACTTGGTCAAGTCGACCGCTCGCGCCTTGTCCGGCACGCCTTCGAGGCGGAAAGTCACGCCGTTCCGTACCCAGACGAGCGTCGGCCCGGCGACTCTGACTCGCTGCTCGTCACCGGTCGTTTTCAGCAGCACGAGTTCATGCGGCGTACTGAACCAGTACGCGTCAGCCGCCGGCAGGTACTCCAGCTCCGAGTAGTACTTCTTCAGGTACATCGGCGACAGCTCCGCCTGGAACTGCTCCAGCCGTACGCCGGCCGGCCGCCAACTCATGGCCACGAAACCAGGTGTGGCCTCTATCCCCGTCGGCGTCCCCAGAGCAGCTGGGACGACCGGTGTGAAGCCGGCAACCTTCGACGCTTCAGCCATAGTCAGCTGGCCCGCAACCGTCGGCGGAGGAGGTGCACTGGACGGCCCGCTGGGGACCTGCACCGCCCCCACTCCCCCGATGTTGAGCCACTCAGCCACGGCAGCACGCACTGGCGGCGCAACCAGAGCACCCGCCAGCAGCAGAGCCACCAGCGCCAGCAACGCGCGCCACTTCTCCTTGACGGCTGCGGCGAAGGTACGGCGTACGGGAGGCTCTGCAACTCGCTCGAGCACCTTGGCGGCCACCCCGTCGGCGACAGGTGGCACGGCAGCACTGCGGCCGAGTGCGCGGAGTTCATCCTCCAACGAGCTCATCGCTGCACCTCCTTGTCCGGCAGCTGCGCCCGCAAGCGCCCCAACGCCCGATGCAACCGCGACTTGACCGTGCCCCGCGGCCAGCCCAACACAGTGGCTGTCTCCTGCTCATCCAGCTCCAGCAGATAGCGACAGGTCACCACCAGCCGGTACTGGTCAGGTAGCGCCTGTACTGCGGCCAGCAGCTCGGCCCTCCGCTCATTGGACAAGGCCTGGTCGGCCGGATCGAGCACTACGTCGTGCAACACCGCCGACTCTTCCCGACGCGCCCGGCGACCGCGCGAGCGCAGGACATTGCGGGTCTCGTTGGCCACGATGCGCAGCAACCAGGGCCGGAAGGCCGCGTCCTCCCGGAAGGTGTCCAGCGCCCGGTACGCCTTGACGAACGACTCCTGGACGACGTCGTCGGCGTCCGCACCGGCCCCCAGGAAGACGGCCGCCCGCTTCGCTACCGGGGCGTGCAGCATCACCAGCTCGCCGTACGCGGCAGTCTCCCCACCCCGCACCCGAGCCAGCACCGCCGCCTCGTCACCTGCGCTGATCACGCCTCCCGTCCGCTTCCACACTGTCTCTACACCACGGACATCCTTCTGGTTCCACAAATCTTCTGGGGTGTGGGGGTCGGCTGCCATAAGGTCGAGGTTGTGCCAGAAGTCGATGCTTCCTTCCTAGACCTTCCCCGTCACGAACTGGCCGGTGCTGCCTTGCAGCGGGCCAAGGATCTCGGGGCCACCTTCGCCGAGTTCCGGCTCGAGCGCATCCGGTCGGAGTCGATCACGCTCCGGGACGCCGTGCTGGAGAGCGCGAGCGACGACGAGGATCTCGGGCTCGCCGTCCGGGTGATCCACGACGGCACCTGGGGGTTCGCCGCCGGTGTCGCGCTGACGACCGACGAGGCGGTCCGCGTCGCCGAACAGGCCGTCCATATGGCTCAGGTGTCGCGGCCGATCAACTCCGAGCCGATCGAGCTCGCGGACGAGCCCGTCTACGACGACGTCAGCTGGATCTCGTCGTACGAGGTCGACCCGTTCACCGTGCCGCGGTCGGAGAAGGTCGCGCTGCTCACCGACTACAGCAACCGGCTGCTCCAGGCGGACGGCGTCTCGCACGTGACCGCGCACGTCGACTCGGTCCACGAGTGCAAGTTCTATGCGAACTCCGAAGGCACCTCCGCCACGCAGCAGCGGGTCCGGATCGGCCCGGACATCCAGGCGGTCGCAGTGGACGCCGAGACCGGCCGGTTCGACTCCATGGCGAGCTGTGCGCCACCGGTCGGCCGTGGCTGGGAGTACCTGACCGGCACCGGCTGGAACTGGGATGAGGAGCTCGCCCAGATCCCCGGCTGGCTGGCCGAGAAGATGAGTGCGCCGAGCGTCGAGGCCGGGACGTACGACGTGGTGATCGACCCGAGCAACCTGTGGCTCACCATTCACGAGTCGATCGGCCACGCGACCGAGCTGGACCGCGCCCTCGGGTACGAGGCCAACTACGCCGGTACGAGCTTCGCCACCATCGACAAGCTGGGCAACCTGCGGTACGGCTCCCCCATCATGCACGTCACCGGCGACCGTACTGCGGCGCACGGCCTGTCCACTGTCGGGTACGACGACGAGGGCGTTGCCGGTCAGCAGTGGGACCTGGTCAAGGACGGCATCCTGGTCGGCTACCAGGTCGACCGCCGGATGGCGAAGGTGAACGAGGACCTGCTCGGCACGGCCCGCTCCAACGGCTGCGCGTACGCCGACTCCGCCGGGCACATCCCCATCCAGCGGATGGCCAACGTGTCGCTGCAACCCGCTCCGGACGGCCCGTCGACCGAGGAGCTGATCAGCCAGGTGAAGAACGGCATCTACATCGTCGGCGACAAGTCCTGGTCGATCGACATGCAGCGGTACAACTTCCAGTTCACCGGGCAGCGGTTCTACAAGATCACCGACGGCAAGCTGGCCGGGCAGCTGCGCGACGTCGCCTACCAGGCGACCACGACCGACTTCTGGGGCTCCATGGAAGCAGTGGGCGGCCCCCAGACGTACGAGCTGCACGGCGCCCTCAACTGCGGCAAGGCCCAGCCCGGCCAGAGTGGCGCGGTCAGCCACGGTTGCCCGTCCGCACTGTTCCGTGACGTCCGCATTCTCAACACCACGCAGGAGGCCGGCCGGTGACGACCGCCATTCAGCTCAGCCCGCAGGACACCATCGAGCGCGGCCTGGACCTGGCCGCGGCCGCAGGGGCGTCGGGGTGCGTAGTACTGGTCGCTGAGACCTCCAGTGCCAACCTGCGCTGGGCCAACAACACCCTGACCACCAACGGCGCCATGCGCGGCTCCACAGTGACCGTGATCGCCACTGTCGGCGCAGGCGAGGGTACTGCGGCCGGTGTGGTCGGTCGCTCGTCCACGACCGAGTCCAGCCTCGGGGAGCTCGTGTCGGCGGCTGTAGCGGCCGCACGCGAGTCCAGCCCTGCAGAGGACGCACGGCCGCTGGTGGACGGCGCTGTCAGCCCAGACTGGGACGCAGAGCCGGACGAGACCTCCGTCAACGTGTACGGCGACTTCGCACCCGCACTCGGCGAGGCACTCCGCAAGGCCGGCAAGGAGAACCGCTGGCTCTACGGCTTCGCCGACCACGAGGTCGTCACCCTGTACGTCGGGTCGTCCACCGGACTCCGGTTGCGCCAGAGCCTGCCTCGCGGCTTCGTCTCGGCAACGGGCAAGGCAGGCGACCTGAGCCAGTCGGCCTGGGTCGGAGCGGCCACTCGCGACTTCAGCGACATCGACCCGCTGGCGATCGACACCGAACTCAACCGCCGGCTCGGATGGGCCACCCGGACCGTGTCGGTCGACGCGGGCCGGCACCCGACAGTGCTCCCGCCTGCTGCGGTGGCTGACCTCGTGACCTTCCTGTACTGGCGTCTGGAGGGCCGCGACGCGTACGAAGGCCGCAGCGTCTTCTCCAAGCCGTCCGGCGGGACCCGGATCGGTGACGTCCTGTCTCCGCATCCGGTCGGCCTGCGCTCCGACCCGAACCTGTCCGGGCTGGAGACCTTCCCGTTCGCCGTGGCCAGATCGTCAGGCGGCTCGTCAAGCGTCTTCGACAACGGCCTCACCCTCAGCGCGACCGACTGGATCCGCGGCGGCAAACTCGAGAACCTGATGCAGAGCCGCTTCACCGCCGACCTGACCGGCGCGGCCGCGGTGACCCCGTCGATCGACAACTACGTGCTCTCCGTCGACGGCGCGACCGGTACGACGGACGACCTGGTCGCGGGGCTGGACCACGGTCTCCTGCTCACCTGCCTGTGGTACATCCGCGTGGTCGACCCGCAGACCCTGCTGCTGACCGGCCTGACCCGCGACGGCGTCTACCTGGTCGAGGGTGGCGAGGTCACCGGCGCGGTGAACAACTTCCGGTTCAACGAGAGCCCGGTCGACCTGCTGGCCCGCTTCACGGCGGCCGGCGCCACGGTCCCGTCGTTCTCCCGCGAGTGGGGCGACGACTTCTCCCGTACTGCGACCCCGCCGCTGCTGGTGCCCGACTTCAACATGTCCAGCGTCAGCCAAGCCTCCTGATCAACACGAAGGCCCGGCGCCCCGTAGTACGGGGTGCCGGGCCTTCGTCAACCCAGACGACTCGCGAGCCGGCGTCTCTCAACCAGGTTCGCGGATCAGCAGGCGTCGATCAGACCTGCGGGCCGCCCTGCGGCGCCGGCGGGTAACCCGGGTAGCCCGGCTCGCCGGTACCGCCCGCGGCACCGAAGCGCTCGGCGGCCTTCGGGTCCGGACCGTACTGGTTGTCGCCGGCGTTGCCCTCCTGCGCGTAGAACACGATGAGGACGATCCAGCCGATCACGATGGCGAAGATCAGCAGCAGCCACCACGCGGAGCGGTTGGTGTCGTGCAGGCGCCGGGCGGCGACCGCGAGCGACGGGATCAGGATGGCGAGGCTGAAGATGCTGCCCAGCAGACCGGAGCCGGTGTCGTTCGTGGTGCCGAGGGCCCGGTCGATGATGCTGATGACGATGCTGATGAGCCAGCTGAACAGCACGAACATCCAGAATTCTTTACGCCGGGCCCGGCCACTGAACTGCGCGTACTTCTTGAGGGGATCCAGAAACCAATGCATGTGGTGACTCCATAGCTTGAAGGTGAGACGCGGACCGAGCCTGTCGGAACACACCGGGTTCGTCAATGCAACATTTCGCTTTGGTGACCACACCGCAACACGGCACGCCGCACAGTTAGAGCCGGCTTCAGGTTGGCGGTGTGGGATTTTCAGGTTGGCGGCAAGGGTTTCGCCTGAGTGACCCGCCACAGGGTGCGGCCGTCCTCGGTGTACGCGTCGGCGCCGCCGAGCTCCCAGCGGTCGGCCAGTTCGTGCACCAGGTCGAGGTCGAAGAACCGGCCGGCGAACCCGTCCTTGGCGTACAGACCGTCGCCGATCTCCTGGCAGCTGCCGAAACGGCTGTCATCGGTCGACCACACCGTGTAGACGAAAAGCCCACCCGGCCGCAGCACCCGGCGGATCTCGTTGACCAGGGCCCGTAGTTCGGTCCGTGAGAAGGCCATGTTCAGCACGACGTTGGCGTACACCGCGCCGACGGTCGCGTCGGCCGGCGGCAGCGGGTCGCGGACGTCGTGCAGCGCGGCGGTGACGCGATCGTCCAGTCCCTCGCGCTGCGCTTCGAGCCGCAGCCGGTCGAGCGCCGCCTCGCTGAAGTCGGTGGCATGGACGCTGAACCCCTGCCTGGCAAGGTAGAACGCGTCCCGTCCCTGCCCGGCGCCCAGCTCCAGCACATCATCGATGCCTGCGGCACCGAACAGCTTGGCCGTCCAGCGGGCTGCCGCCGACGGTGCCGAGCCGTGCAGGCTCGGATCCTGTGCGTACGCCGCCTGCCACCGCTCTTGCTGAGCCCTTGCGAGCTCCACGTATCCAGTCTTCATCTTGCTCCCCGTGTTCGCCTCGCCGCTCTGATCAACCGGCAGACCCGCAGCAGCCTACGCGACGAATTGAGTAGACGTACTCAAGCGTGCACCCGTTCCACCTGGCGATAGTGAGCTTGACCATCGAGGAGGCCGCCAGATGAACGCCCACCCCACCCACTTCCAGTGCCCTGTCTGCCGCACCCCACTGCAGTTGGACGTCCGCCTGACCCCCCAGCCTCAACCATTCCGGCAACCCACAACTGCAGCCGCCTCGGCCACACGCCCGATGCCCGCACCGCCTCCACCCGCAGCGCCTGTGGCAGCACAACCGCTGCCCGCAGCGTCCGTCGCGACACCACCGCTGCCTGCAGCTCCCGTGACGACATCGCCGCTGCCCACAGCGCGCTTGGCCACTCCAGCGTTGCCGCCGCGCTCCTTCGCCCCGGCCACGCAGCCAACGCGCCCGCCAGCACCGCCGACGCCTGCGCGGCCTGCTGCGGCAGCCCCGACGCCCAAGCGCGCAGCGTCGCCCACCTACCAAAGCTCCCTGCGCCAATCGGCACCGCCGAAACCCAAGCAGCCCCGCAGGCGTCTGAGCCCGCAGGCGACACTTCTCAGCCTCGGTGTCCTGCTCCTGCTCGCCGCCGGCGTCACCTTCCTCGCCGTCAACTGGGACAGCCTCTCGATCCCGGTCCAGGCTTCGATCATCGCCACGCTGGCCGCACTCTCCCTGGCCGGTTCCGTCCCGGCCGCGCGCCACAAACTGACCGGGACAGCCGAAGCGCTCGCCATCCTCGGCATCGGTCTGCTCGCCGTCGACCTGTACGGCGCCCACGCGCTCGGCCTCACCCCCGCCCGGGCCGTCGACGGCCTCGTCTACGTCGGCCTCGCCGCCGCACTAGTTGCCGCGGCCAACCTTCTGATGTCACGCATCGCACCCACAGTTGTCACGTACGGTGTCGCCACCGTCATCATCGGCCAATTCGCGTTGCCGTTCATCATGGCCGGCCAGACCGGACTGGCGCTCTTCTTGTTCGGCCTGTTGCTCCAGGTGACGATCACCGTGTACTGGTCCACCGAGGGAACGAAGGCCGTCCGCGTCACCGGCGCCATCTGCGCGGCCCTGGTGTTCTGGGCCCTGATGATCACCGGCACGGTCCGCATCTACCTCAGTCTCGCTGCCCACTACTCAGCCCAGGCCCGCGCGGACTTCGGCGACTTCTTCGACGGCTCCCTGACAGCGCTCCCTCCGGTCCTGTTCACCACCGTCGTCATCGTCCTGGCCGCGGCGACCGGCATCTTCCTGCTCCGCAAGTTCGCACTCCCCCGCGCCCTACCACCAGCACTCGGCGAATCCACCTGTACTGCGGCCGCCGCCTTCGCGGTGGCAGCATGTCTGCCTCAGCTCCCCACTGTCGGCCGCTGGCTGGACACCGCCCTCGCCACAGCCCTGGCACTCGTCGTGCTGCTGATGGCCCAGCGGACCGGCGTACGGGCTGCTATGGCCTGGACCGCGGCCGGAGTCGTTGCCATGGTCAACCTCTTGTTCTGCCTCCTCGTTGCGGACGTCGTCCAGCTCGGCCTGATCTCCGCGATCGCCGCCGGACTGGCCGTCATCGCCGTCTGGCGCAAGCGGCTGAACCGACTGCCGGGTTCGATCACCGCGAGCCTCGCTGCCCAACTGGCGGTAGTCCTGCTGACCTACGACGACGTCTTCAACCTCTGGACCGGCGGCATCCTGCTCTCAGTCGTCGGTGCCGTCTCCATCACCGTCGCGTGCCTGATAACGGAGCCGCCTTTGGAGCGCTGGCTACTCGGATGCGCGGCCGCCGCGGCCGTACTGGCCGGAGTCTTCGCGGTACTGGAAGGCAGCACCAGCCTCTTCGGCGCCACCCTCACCATCACCGCCGCCCCCTTGGTTGCCTACGGCATGCGCCCAGCACGCCGGCAGGCCCACCTCACGGCCGTGCTACTGCTCGCCATCGCCAACACCGCCTTCGCCCTAGGCGCCGGCGCGACCACCATTGAATGGTTCACCCTGCCACCAGCAGCCGTCATGCTCGCGGCCGGCATCTACAGCTGGCGCGACCAGTCAAGCTGGATCTTCCTGGGCCCCGGCCTCCTACTCGGCTTGGTCCCCTCAGCACTAATTGCCAACAGCAACGACGACTACCTCCGCACCACTTTCGTAGTAGCAGCCGCCGTAACCATCATCCTGATCGGCACCCACTACGCCTTACAGGCCCCCTTCATCATCGGCGCCGGCGTCCTCCAAAAAATCGCCCTCTGGCAACTCCTCGAAGTAGCCCCGCTCATCCCCCGCTGGATCACCCTAGCCACCGCCGGCCTAATCCTCCTCACCGTCGGAGCCACCTACGAACGCCGCCTACAAAACGCCAAACAAGCAGCCCGCTGGCTAACCGCCCTCCGCTGACCGGCAATCCGACAGGCCGAGCGGTGTCACTGCGCAGAGTTCTTGCGCATACTGGAAATTCCGGACAGCGGCGACGCGGGGGGCGTATGGAAGACCAACACGACCCGCCTGAGTCATCGCAAAGCCAGATCCTCACGCATACCTTGCTGAAGCTCAGAATGCACGAGGGCCTGACTCCCGCCCGCCTGCAACGAGACCACCGCAACTCCGCACCACTCCTCAACCTGCCCGCAGTCCAGCAGTTGGCAGCAGCCGATCACACAGACCCGTCCGAGGCGGCACTGGAAATCGTGCGCCAATGCGTCCACTCCCTCGACGACCCCACCCATCGCCTGGTCGCCGACGCTGTCCTTGCCCTCCGCCTGTTCTCGGACGACTACCGGGCATCCGGCATCCCGGAGCGAACGATTCGCGACCTCGAATCCGACGGCCTCGGACGCCGGCGTACCGCGCTGCTGCGCGACTGGCAACGATTACATACCGCCCTCGGATCGGCAGCCGACTCCCCACCCGCCGACCGCACGCTCCGCGAAACAATCGAACTCCGCGTCCTCAGCCACCTCGCCGCCAAACTGGCCGAACTCGGCGACCGCCCTCCGTCCGTGCCGCCGCAGCCGGCTGCGCGGACCACGGTTCCGCACCCCGCAGGTCCCAGGCACTTCAATCAAGTGCTTGTGATCGGCGGCGCGGTGATGGACGCCATCTTCCGCACCAAGCGAATCCCCGGCCACGAAACCTCCGGCCGGGCCTACGACTTCAGCCTTTCCCCCGGCGGCAAAGGGCTCACCCAAGCCGTCGCAGCCGCACGGCTCGGCTTGGACGTGGCGTTGGTAGCGGCCCTCTGCGACGACCAGTTCGGCGACCAGATCATCGACCACCTGCAGGCTGCGAACGTCGACATCTCCCTGATCAAACGAGTCCCCTCGGCCCGGACTCCATTCACCGGGGTCTTCGAGCAGGGCGAGGGCGACAGCACCGCCCTGATCTGGCGCAACGAGGAGGAGGTCAGCCTCGACCCACGCGACATCGTCGAACTGACCCCGAACCTGGTGAACTGCGAGGCGCTCCTACTCACCTTCGAGATTCCCCGCGAATCAGTCCAGCAAGCTCTCGCTGTGGCCCACACCGATCCACGGTCGAGGCCGCTGACCATCGTGACTCCCGGCCAGCCCTACGTGGACGAAGAGCTCTCCCGGCCCTCTCTCCGGATGATCGACTTCATGGTCGCCCACGCCTGGGAGCTTGAACAGTACGAACCGGCCAGGATGACTCACTTCGACCCTGACCGGGTCGGACAACACGTCCTGTCCCGAGGCGTCGAGACTCTCTGCCTCCTCCGCAACAACGGCGGCTCGATCTATTCGGATACCAAATCCCTGCCGGGCACCTTCCGCCTGCCGACGTTCGGATCACCTTCCAGAGAATCGTCCAGAGCAAGAGACGTCTTCTGCGCGGCCCTCGCGACCAAACTCCTCGAACACGACCGAACCCTCACCCCCGAGGTAGCCAAATGGGCCACCGCCGCCATGGCCTGCACCACCGACCCCCTGGGCCGGCCGGTCCAACTCCCCGACCGCTTTCGCGTCGACCAGCAACTGGCTGCCCTTAGTTAGAAAACGACTCGCGGCATTACTGTTCCCCGGCGCGGAGATGCAACGATTGTGACCACACATAACGGAGGAGGGTTCAACGGGTGGCGGAGCGCAATGACGAATGGGAACCGCCGAGTGCGCTGGTGCTGACTCACGTCCTGCAAAAGATGCGAGCGCGGGGTGGGCTCACCATCGCCCGGCTGAACGATGATCCTGGTCGTATCGCTGCTCCGCTGTTGCAGCTTCATGCCAGTCAGCGTTTCGCCAATGTGCACAAGGTCGATCTCCCCGCTGCTGCCTACGGAGTCGTCTCCCAATGTGTTCTGGAGACAATCGATGGGACCCATCGGATCGTGGCCGACGCAATCCTCGCGCTCGGGCTGTTCTCCGAGCAGTATCTGGCTCACGGCATCGAGGAGCGAGTCGTTCAGGCCTTGCGCGCCGATTCCCTCGGTACGCGCCGCGGTGCACTGCTGGGCAATTGGGTTCGTCTGCACGATGCGCTGGGTCTGCCGGCCGCCGAAGCACCTAGCGATCGCACCCTGCGTGGCACGACCGAGCGCGAGGTGCTGGACGAACTAGCTCGGCAGCTGATCCGACGAGAGGTGAACTCGGTCGGATCGCAAAGCGTGTCCACGCCGACATCAGTTCACGCCCGCACCAACAGCTCGGCCGGACCGCGAGGACGCGTGATCGTTGTCGGTGGCGCGGTCATGGACGCTACCTTCCGCACCAAGTCGCTACCGCAGAACGAGACGTCCAGTGAGGCCTACAGTTTCGACCTGTCCCCTGGGGGCAAAGGCGTCTCGCAGGCAGTCGCAGCCGCTCGTCTTGGCTTGGATGTCTCGCTGATCGCCGCGGTGGCCGACGACCGCTTCGGGCACGGAATCATCGACTATCTCCGCGGCGAGCGGGTGAACACATCGCTGCTCAAGATAGTCCGCCAGGCCCGCACACCGTTTACCGGCATCATCGAGATGGAGCTGGGTGACAGCATCGCCGTGAACTGGCGGAACCAGACGGAGATCAGGCTCGAGGTTCGCGACGTAGAGGGCATGCTGCAGGAGCTGACCACCTGTGATGCGGTCCTGGTGACTTTCGAAATTCCTCGGGAGACGGTACAGCGGACCCTGGAACTGGTGCATTCCGTCGATCATGACCGTCCATTGGTGATCGTCACCCCAGGACAGCCGTATCCGGACGACGACATCTCGCGCCATTCACTGGCCCAGATCGATTACATGGTGGCGCACGCCTGGGAGCTCGGACGCTACTCCCCGCCTGGCCAAGACAGGTTCGACCCAGATCCAGTGGCCCGGAATCTTCTGGCCTACGGGGTGGAAACTCTCTGCATCCCCGGCAACGGCGGGTGCACGATCTACTCCAACACCGAACTCGAGACCTTCAGCGTCCCCAGCTTTCCTTCGATCTACAAGGAGTCGTCAGCGGCTCGCGACGCCTTCTGCGCCGCGCTCGCGGCCCAACTGATCGACGGCGGAGGCGTCTTCTCCGAACAGCGAGCCATGTGGGCGACGGCAGCCATGGCGTGCGCGACCGCCGACTTCCCACTCTCCAACTCGATGCCCGACCGCGGCCGAGTCGAATCTCTGCTCAGTCGCTCACGCTTCATCGTGAGACCGCAGGCGACTGGTGACCGCGACTCAGCGATGCAACCGCCGCTGTAGCTCCGGTGGAACGAACTCCGTCGTACCTGTGACCCGGCAGCAGAAAATCATCGAGTCGAGCAGGCGAGCCCTACTCTGCTGAAACTCTCCGCCGTGCATGGCTCCCAACTCCGCCACATTGGTTGTGTCGAATTGTGCACGCAACTGACGCGGGCTCACATAGCGGTTCCGATAGTACATGTACGGCCGAGCCTTGATGGTCATCCATCGTTGCCAGTTCGCAGCAAGATAACTGGAACCGGTGAATCCAAGGTTAGGGTCCACAGCCGTCGTAAGTAACTGAACGTCGGACCTGCGTCGCCGCATATCACTACGCACCCTGGCCAGCAGATACGAAATAGCATTGGGGGGCGCGACGTCGAACGAGTAGACGCGGGATATGTCCCACACCCCCGCCATCGGTACCTTGAACTGGGTGGCGATCTGACGTCCGACACGACGCCACTCCAGCGGAGACACGCTGCACAGACTGATCGGCTGGCCGTAGACGGGATCAACCAAGGCGTAGTTCAAGGCGCCGGGACGAGCGTTTCGCAAGTAGTGCAGGTGCGTGAAGACCGCCTCGGCATCGGCGCCGCTGTAGTCCGCGACGAATCGCAGGTCCTGCAACTCGAAGACTCCGGCCGGCACCAGACGCTCCACTTTTGCCTGATCCGACAACAGTTCATCCGCACTCCTGGCAATCTCCGCCCCCACCTGTCGCCGCGTCAACCGTCCGCCGAACCCGGCGACGCGTGGCAGATGCAGCAAGGCTCGCACTGCGAGCGCTCGCGGCTCAACCCCCCGCCGTCGGGCAGCCTCCTTGACCAGTCGGCCGAACTCGGAGGAAGGGTCACGGCAGTCGTCGAGCGACAAGTTCGCACTCGGAGTGGCCGTGCGGGGCGACGTCATAGTTGCGAGGGGCATCTGATCGGTTGCCTGACGCTGCTGCGTTGCCGGCGCGATCGCCAGCTGTGTGGAATTGCCACTCACTCAGAGCGCCTGCCCGTCCGTTCATTACTGCGATCAACAGTGTCAACCAAAGCGGCCAGGCACTGGCCAGTGCTCACTTCTACAAGCTCCGAGCCCTGCGCACCCCCGCGACACGCCGGCTTGTTAAACCCGAGACCTCATGACCTTCAAGTAACGATCCAGCAGAGAGAGGGTCACGACACCGTTCGAGCTGCCAATTGGCAACTGCCTCGGCCACTTGGCAACGTCCCCCACGGAACTTGCTGTGGCATGACGGAATTCAGGCAATTCCCCCGCGAAACCTGGCGTTCCGGCATACACCAATACTTCGCATTGACACCCTTTTGACCTGTCGTTCACTGGAATCAACGCAAAACAGACGGGGCACCGGGCCAATCTAGCTCAGTACCGGTGAAAAGCAAGTACTTGTCGTACGCGAATCGGAGGGATCCTCTCATGCCGCAGAATGACATTCTGGTGACGCTCGTCGTACTGGCCACCGCGGTGCTTCTCATCTCGTTCTGGAGGCAGATCCTCTTCATCCTTCTGTTCGGGGTGATCGTGGTCTTCTGCTTCGGCCTCTACAGCGTCGCCGCAGCCGTTCAGCACTGATCCGACGACCCGCCCGGGCCCGCCCCGGGCGGGTTATTTTCGTACGCTCGTCGGGTGACCGAAGACGCCGCGGACCTCAGCCTGGTCGAGATTCTCGATCAACTGGACGGTCACAAGCTCTCGGCCCGCGAACTCGTCACCGACTGTCTGGACCGGATCGAGAAGTCCGAGCCCGAGATTCGCGCCTTCGTCACCAGGACGCCAGAACTGGCGATGGCCGCCGCGGACTCCGCGGATGAAGCTCGTGCGCATCACCGGACCGTGGGCGTGCTGGCCGGCGTTCCGGTGGCGGTCAAAGACCTGTTTCTGACCAATGGAATCCTTACCACAGCGGGAAGCAAAGTCCTCTCTGCTTTCTATCCCGAAGAGGACGCAGCGGTCTGGGAGCGGTTGGCTGGGGCGGGGGCCGGCCTGCTGGGGAAGACCGCGACTCACGAGTTCGCATACGGCACCGGTTCCGCGTTGACCCGGAATCCCTGGGACATCCGGAGAAGTCCTGGAGGTTCGTCCGGCGGATCGGCTGCAGCGTTGGCCATGCGGATGGCTCCGTTGGCGATCGGTACAGACACCGGTGGCTCGTTGCGGATTCCGGCCGCGGCGTGCGGGGTATCGACGTTGCGGAGCGGCGCCGGCCGAGTGTCGCGGTTCGGCGTCATCCCGCTGAGTCGGTCGTTCGACGTCAGTGGACCGATGGCTCGGCGGATGCTCGACGTGTCGCTGGTGATGCGAGTACTGGCCGGCTTCGACCCGCGAGACCCGGGCAGCAGGGACGTTGCCATCCCGGCGTACCCGCTGGCACCACCCTCGGATCTGGGCGGTGTGCGGATCGGCTTGCCGATCGAGATGTCGTGGAAGGAAGTCGACGAGCAGTTGGCCGACGTCTGCCGAGACGCCTTGGGAGAACTGGTCCTTCGGGGTGCCGAACTCGTGGAGATCGGCACCCCGACCCTTGCCGAACAGATCCTGCGAGATTCAGTCGGAGTGTTCGACACGATCACGACGGTTGAGGCCTTGGAGGTTCACGATCAGCTGCTGCGTCCGCACAGCCACTTGTACACGCCGCAGGTTCTCGGGCGGGTCCAGATGGGTGCTGGCATCACTCCCGAGCGGTATGCCGAAGCGCAGCGTCTTCGCGGGCTCTGGGAGGACAGATGGCGGCAGATCATGGCCGACCATCGGCTGAATGCGATCGCCCACCCGACCCTCGACGCACCGCCTCCACTGCTCACTACGACAGGTGAGCCGAAGGGCCCGCACATCCGCCTTTCCGTGCCTTGGTCGGTAGCCGGCTTCGCTGCCCTCAGCGTCCCTGCTGGCCTGGATGAGCGAGGTCTCCCAGTAGGCCTCTCACTCGCGGGACTACCCGAGCGAGAGGGCGAGTTGCTCGGCCTGGCAATCGTCATCGACGAAGAGCTACAGAGCTGGCGTAAGCAGCCCAACTCACCACGGGCGGCTCGGGGGAATGCCTAGTATCTCGTACAAGGGGTTGGGCATTTGGCCGGTTACTGGGATGGGTGGGCGGGTGTCCAGGTCGGTGTAGCCGAGGGTTAGGCGGTAGCCGTTCAAGGGGTAGCGGGCGAAGGTTTTGTCCAGGAGGGCTGTTGCGGTTAGGCGGTCGAGGTGTTCGGGGTGGGCGGTGGTGTAGGCCTCGATTTCGCCGCGGAGTAGGCCCCAGAAGGTGTCTGGGGTGAGTAGGTCGGCTTCGGAGAGGATGTCGGCCAGGGGGTTCAAGACGCCTAGGAAGAGGGCGTCTACCAGGTACTGGCGGAGGATGTGCCAGGGCTTGCGTGGGAGGACTCGGTCGTGGGTGTCGGGTTCGGGGCCTCGGGCCGGGATGGGGGTGGTGGAGATGTTGATGTCGTCGACCAGGTCCTTGACGACGAGGCGGGTGGGGACGCCTTCGGGGCCGCAGATGATCGAGAGGTTTTCGCCGTGCGGGTTCACCGTGATGCCGTAGTGGTGCATCAGGTGGAGTAGTGGGCGGACGAGAGTGGAGATGAGTTCGGCTACCCAGGTGGTGGCGTCAGCGGTGGAGGCGGCGATCATGGCGGCCACCAAGGGCTCGCCTGCTGCGTCTCGGTGTAGTACTGCGGCCAGCGGCCATGCCGTCTCGCCCGCCTGCAGGCGTGGCGTCAGCGGGTCTCGCCAGATGCAGCCGAGCGTCTCAGTCCACTGGTAGGGCACGCCCTCCGAGAGCTGCGGGTGGCGAACAGTCACCGACGCGACCTCACCCAGCAGTTCGGTCCCCAACCGGTTGAACACCTCGTCGCGATACCAGAGCCCTCGCAGCCACTGGGTCACCATCGGGGCCGCCAGAGTGCAGTGTGCCGGGATCCCGCGATACACCGAGGTGTTGAGGATCTTCAGTGGCAGTTTCACCTGGTAGCGCAGGGGTTGCGAGACGTTCACCATCGTCCGGATCGACTGCGTGGGCAGGTATTCGTCAGGCCCCTCCCCCAGTACCACGATCTCGCCAGTTGCCAACTCACGAGCCCACTGCGTCCGTACTACGTGGTCAAGCTGCCACGGATGACAAGGCAGCCACACATACGAGTCCGGGTCGACCAGTTGCGAGCGGAACGCTTCAAGTGCTTCCGGCGAAAGCTCCCGGCCAACCACCGCGTGCTCCGACAGCTCCGGGGTCCCCCGGAACTCGGCCAGCCCGCGACGTACGGCCAGCCAGACCAGGCGGAGCGGAGTACGGGCTTCGGGGGTGTAGCGGAGGCTGTCGGCGGCGGAGAAGCCTAGGCGGCCCTTGTTGGCCACCAGGAGTGGGTGGCCGGTCAGGTGACCCTCTAGCTCCGAGTGCGACAGGCCTAGGAGGTCTGCGTTCGGCACGGCAGTAGAGGCCATCCGTACGTCGGCAGCGAGCGTGCTCGACAGCTCGGCCACATAGCCGGCCACTGTGGACCCGGCGAGCCCCAGGATCCCCGCTGCGTCCACCAGGAACTGCACCGGGTCAACAGCCTCCTCACTCTCGTCGTTGCCGAGAATGCCGGTGGCAGTACGCCGTACCGAGCCGGGGACGACCTGGTAGCTCCCGAAGGCGCCACGCGTCGCGGAGAACGTGTAGGTCGCCGGGCCGAGCACAAGCCGCTCACCGTCGGACCCATCACCGTCGGGCTGCAGGAGGTCCTCCGTGCAGAGCTGCGAGATCAGCTGGGCCAGCAGTTCCGTGGACCGCTCTGTCCAGCTCATGCGGGGACGGAGAAGGTCGTGAACGCAGTGGACTTGGGCAGCCGGAAGATCTCGCGTCCGGCAACGCTGTTGAGGATGGTGGCGTTGCGGATCGCCCCGATGCCCAGGTCGGGTGCTGCAACACCGTGACTGTGCAGGTCCGCGTTCGCCACGAACAGCCTGCCGGTCAAGGGATCCTCTGTACCGACACTGTGATCCCGGTTGACCACCCAGCGCCCGGCCGCGTCCTTGTGCACCAGCGGCTCCAGCGCTGACAGGAACGGCAGCGGCCGGTTGCGGTAGCCAGTAGCGGCCACCACTGCGTCTGTCACGTGCTGGAAGGTTCGGCCGCTGTCAGCGTGCCGCATGGTCAGCTCGATCCCGTCAGCACGGGCAACCGCCGACTCCACTGCCACCCCGACCTGCAGCTCCACGGGCGCCACAGCCGCAGTACCGAGGTCGCGTTGGTAGAGCACGTCGTGGATCTCCTCCAACGTGTCCGAGGAGATGCCCTTGTAGTGCCGCCACTGGTCCTTAACCAGCTTGTCGCGCACCGGCTCCTCCAACGCGTGGAAGTAGTCGACGTACGACGGTGTCGTCATCTCCAGCACCAGCTTGGAGTAGTCCAGAGGCGTGTACGCCGCTGTGCGGGTCAGCCAGCTCACGCCCGGCCCACCAGCTGCGTTGGCCCGCAGGAGGTCCAGCGCGCACTCTGCGCCCGACTGCCCCGATCCGACGACTGTCACGCGTCCTGCGCGCAGCAACTCGTCCCGGCGATACAGGTAGTCCGCAGAATGCAGGAACCTCTCCTCCGGCAAGTCGGCCAGTGCAGCCGGTACTGCGGGCTCAGTGCCGACACCCAGCACCAGGTGCCGAGCCCTGAACACCTCGACGGACCCAGCGCGCTCCACGGTCAACGCGAAGACATCACCGTCGAAGACCACCTCGGTCACCTGATGCCCGAAGTGCAGTGAGTCCAGTTGCGCAGCACACCAGCGCAGGTAGGCCTCGTACTCCAGCCGGGTCGGGTGGAACTTCTCCCGCACGTAGAACTGGTACAGCCGGTCGTTGTCCCGCAGGTACGACAGGAACGACAGCGGGTGCGCCGGTTCCACCAGGCTGACCAGGTCGGCCAGGAACGACACCTGCAACATCGCGTCGTCGAACATGAGGCCGCGATGCCAGGTGAACTCCGGCCGGCCGTCCAGCACGGCCAGGTTCACCTCGTCGACACCACTGGCCAATGCGGCCAGGCCGAGGTTGAACGGCCCGCAGCCGATCGCGATCACGTCGTACGGGGCGGTAGTCATCTCAGGCCTCCACTGCGCGGTTGCGCATCATCAGTAGTGCTGTCTTCTCGGGGAGCTGTAGCTCCCCCTGGGGGTCGAAGCCGGCAGCTCCGAAGGCGCGTACCGAGCCGACATTGGTGATGTCCGGCTCCGCGACCACCCGCGTGCACCGGGGATCGGCCCGGAACAACGCGTCGGTCAGCGAACGCAGCAACCTGCGACCCAGTCCCTTGCCCAGACGTCCGGGGTCGCCGATCGCCACGTGCAGGCCCCAGTCGTGCTCCTGCCAGTCGTAGTACTCGGCGAGCCTGTCGTGCCGCACGCGGTACAGCTCGACGTAACCGAGGTCGTCGCCGTCGATCGAGGTCAGGCAGGGGATGGAATGCTCACCCGCGGCCTGGTTCTCGATCTCCTGCGTCCAGCGCTCCACCGACCAGTGCTGTTCCCACCACTTCTCGATGTGAGGCTGGGCCATCCACCAGGCGACGGTCGAGGCGTCTGCCGCGGTTGCGGGCCGCAGGTCGAAGCCGTTGTCCAGGTGCAGCAACGGCGCGACATCACACATCACCGTGCGTCCAACCGAAGGGGGTTCGGCACCTCCAGGTAGACCGACTGCGCGTCCAGGGGCGCCACTACCTCGTCGATACCGCGCAACCTGGTCATCATGTTCGCCTTGCAGGGCAGCTGGTCCGCGGAGAGCCAGCGCTGCGCCAGACGATCCCCATCCGGCCCGGCAGCCTTCAATGACGGCAGTGCCTCCGACAGCCGGTCACGGACCACACCGAGCAGCTTGTCCTCGTCCGCGAGCCCGTCAACGGCCAGCGAGCCCACGACGGCCAGCGCCTGGTTGTGGAGCATGTAGTAGGTCAACCGGTCGTCCACGATGGCGTCTTCCACCACGGCCAGCGTCGAGTCTGGCAGGCCGGTGACCTCGAGCAGACCCTTCAGGTACGACGAGGCAAGGTAGTAGCCCTGGTTGTCCCGATAGGCCCCGCCCACAACGCGCCCGGCGTCGTCCAGGCGAACGAGAGTGTTCTGCTGGTGGGCCTCCAGCCCGATCCCCGTCTCGGCGTACAGGTGGAGCATCGGGACGAGTAGCTCATCCACGTACGACGCCACCCACGCCTCTGCCCCGCCATCGCCATGCCCAGCGACAGCATCGCCTAGACGGCTGAGCTCTCCAGGCCGCGGCGCTACCAAGCCGGCCAGACACATGTAGTCGTCAATGCCAGCCGGTACTTCGCGCACAGCGACGTCCAGCCCGGTCAACAGAGGGCCACCCTCATCCAGCGCGATCCAGGCCGGGTCGCGCACGATGGAGAACCGCGGATGCGCAGTCGCAGTACCGGCGTCGTAGGCGGCATCCAGGAGCCGGTTGATCTCCAGGCCGCGGCGCAGCTCGGTCGGCGTCGACTCGCGCCGGGAGTTCGTGATGCGCAGGCCCAGTGAGAGCTTGAGCATCACGGGCAGGTCCGGGTGGTAGACCGTGCGCAGGCTCGACGTCGGGTACCACTGGGCACCCAGCGGGCCCAGCGGCTCCATCCGACCGTCAGCGATCAGTGCGGCGACCCGTGGGCGCTTGACCAGGTCAGCGGCCTGCCACGGATGGGCCGGCACCAGGACCCGGCCGTCGGGCGGAGTGATACCGGCCAGCGCGGCCATCAACTGCGGGGCGTCCAGTCCCTGCAGCGATGGCGCGCCGGCCACCTGGTCCGACGAGACCAACTCGGCGTCGATCGCGAACCAGTGCACCGCGAAACGGCCACCGAGCTCCGGCGAGTACTCCGCCAGCTCGGCCCCGCTCAGTCCGTCCCGGCTCTTCGGAGCCGGGTGGTTCAGATGGCCGTACAGCAACGCCTGCTCGCCCTCGAGGAAGCGGCCGGGGCCGTACTCCACCGGCTCGGCCACGAAGGTCGCCACGTTGCGGACCGACTCCGCCGTCCGGGCGGCCAGGTCGTCGATCTCGCCCGGGTCCGCATCGACGGACAGCAACCGCACGAGGCGCTCCGGCGTCACCGGTACGTCGTCCACGCAGACGTCGGTGAACTGGTGCAGCCCGGTCCTCGACGCGTGCAGCACGGTGGCCGTCACGGTCGAGTCGCCGACCTTCAGGGTCAGCAGACCGGGGTCGACGGAGACGGAGGTCTCCCGGGTGTAGCAACGCAGGATCGCGTTGAGGTGGGCTTCGGCCGATACCGCGGCTGGTGAGATCACGCTGCTCCCTCGCAAGACAGAACGTCGTGGCCGGTCGCCACGACCTGGTCGAGCAGTTCCCCGATGTCCGTCGCGGTGGCGTTCGGGTTGAGCAGCGTCAACTTCAACGCCACCGCCGCCGGCCGGCCACCGCGGGCCGGGATCCTGGTCCGGCCGATCAGCACCCGCCCGGACGTCAGCAACCGGCGCCGGACCTCACCCTGGACGGCATCGAGCTGACCCGCTGTCAGCCCGTCCGCCGCCAGTCCCCGCCCCGCGATCCGGAACAGCACCGTGGTCAGCGTCACCGGCGCCAGCAACTCAAGGTTGCTGTCGGCAACGATCCTGGCCGCGGCGGCGTGCGCGAGCTCGTGACAGGTGTCGAGCATCCTGCCCAGTCCGGTCCGGCCGTATGCCGTCAGCGTGGTGGCGACTTTCACCGCGTCCGGCCGCCGGGTGGTCTGCAGGCTGCGGCCCAGCAGGCCGTCCAGCCCGGAATCGATGTCATCGGAGGGGTTCAGGTAGTCCACCGACCGGCCCAGTGCGGCGAACCGCTCCCGGTCCGCGACCAGCAGCATGCTCGTCGCCGCGGGCTGCCAGCCGATCTTGTGCAGGTCGAGCGTCACCGAGTCGGCGGCCGGCAGCTCGGCCAGCAACGGCGCGAGCCGGTCCGAGAACAACGCGCCGAACCCGTACGCCGCATCGACGTGCAGCCAGACACCGTGCCGGCGAGTCAGCGCGGCGATGTCCGCGATGGGGTCGACCGAGCCGTAGTCCGTCGTACCGGCGGTGGCGACCACCGCGACCGGCGTCCGGCCGGGCTTGCCGAGCTCGTCGGCGAGGATGTCGGGGCGCATCCGGAAGTCGGCGTCGCCCTGGATCGAGATGGCCGCGTCCTCGCCGAGCCCGAGCGCCGCGCACGCGCGCTGGACCGAGAAGTGAGCGAACTCGGAGCAGAACACGACCGGCTTCTCGAGACCGTGCAGGCCGTCGGCCCGGACGTCGATGCCGACGGCCGCCGCCGCGCTGTCGCGGGCGATCAGCAGCGCGAGCAGGTTGGAGATCGAGCCGCCAGGCGTCAGCACGCCGTCGGCAGTGGGACCGAAGCCGGCCATACCGGCCAGTGCCTGGACCACCCATCGCTCGATCGCGAGCGTCGCCGGACCGGAGTCGTAGGTGTCCATCGACGCGTTGCTCGCGGACGCCAGCGCATCGGCGTCGACGGCGACCTGGAGCACCGGCGGCTGTAGGTGGGCCGCTGCGTGGGGGTGGCTCAGGTCGATCCCGTCCTGGTCGAGCAGACCGGCGATGAGGTCCAGCGCGGCCGACTCGCCGACGCCGGTCGACGGGACTCGCGGCGCGCCCAGCAAATCCGCAGTACGCCGAAGGACGGTGGCCGGCGTACCGGCCGGCAGTGGGCCGCGGTGGCGGTCACTCACTGCCGAGGCCAATGGCCAGCGGGGCCGGCCATCCACCCCCTGGTCGCTATCGATCGGGCTGTGCAATGCGTCGACGGACGGCATCCAGCTTCTCCTGGGAAAGTTGTTGAGTAAGGCAGCCCTTACTTAGGTGGCCCTAACTTACTAACCTCGGAGCTGTGGGTGTCAACCGGGGTGCTGTGCGTGATGTCACACATGCGAGAGCCGCCGCCCGGCCCTGCCCGGAGCGGCGGTGGTTGGCGAACGACTCAGCGACCGTAAGGGGTCCGGGTCAACGTGAAAGTCGCCACATTCAGATGTGTGATGGCGTCGCCCTCGCGGACGACGCGAAGCTTCTCGCCGGCGAAGTAGCCGTCCCGGCCGCGATAGAGATCGGGACCGAGCGGCGAGAAGCGGCAGGACATCGCTCCGGACAGCTGCAGGATGCCGCCCGAGACGGACATCGTCAGCGGCGTGTTGCCCCAATACCAATGCCCCAGCAGTTCCCCGCCCTGAGCGAGCTCCGGCTCGGGCAGCCACTCGGCCGGCAGCGGCGGCTCGTACGTCGCGAGCGTGCGCATCAGGTCGAGCGGCACCGACGCGCACTTCCCGTACGTCGCATTGCCCAGCGTCACGGCACCGATCCGCCGGGCCCGGTCGACGAACAACCCGGCCAGGAAGCCAGGCATCGACCCCGTGTGTCCGACGAACAGGTGTGGGTCGTCGGCATGCAGCCGCAACCCCAACCCGTACGACGCGGTCAGCGCCTCGCGCGGATCCGATGCCGCCGGCGCGGCCATCTCGTCGACGGTGTCCCGGTTGAGGATCTCGTAGCCGGGATCGATCCAGAACGCGGCGTACTTCGCCAGGTCCTCGATCGTGCTCCACAACTGCCCGGCCGGCGCCATCGCCATCGAGTCGTACGCCGGCTCCGGCTCGAGCCGGCCACTGAACGGATGCACCGAGAACCCCTGCGCGGCGGGCGCCACCGGGAAGTACGTCGTACGGCGCATCTCCAGTGGGTCGAGGATTCTCGACGCCACCAGCTCCATCCAGGGGGCGCCGCGCAACCGGGCGGCGATCTCACCGAGCAACGCGTAGCCGAGGTTCGAGTAGTGGTGCCGCCGGTCGGGTTTGCCGGCCGCCTGCGACTCGTCCATCGCGGCGGTCAGCTCGTCGAAGGAGACGCCCGGATTGCGTTCCCACCAAGGGCCTTCGGGCTCGGCGTTCATCCCACCCGAGTGCGCCAGCAGTTGCCGAACACTCAGGTCACCGAACGCCACCCCCGGAAGATGCTTGCCCACGGCATCATTCAGGGTGAGCAAACCGTCGTCGCGGCACTGCATGATCAGTACCGCGGTCAGCGTCTTCGTGATCGACCCGATCCGGTACTGCACGTCCGGCCCGGGCGCCAGCCCTTGCCCGTCCGCGAACTGCCCGCGCGACCCCGTCCACACCAGTGCGCCATCCCGCAGTACACCGGCATTGATCGAGGGCAACCGCCACTCACTCTGGGCTGCCGCAACGTCGGCGTACAAGGCTGCGGCAGTGTCAGGGCGAAGCGTCACTCAAAGGCCTCCGGGGAAGGGCAGGAGCAGATCAGGTTGCGGTCGCCGTAGGCGCCGTCGATCCGGCGGACCGGCGGCCAGTACTTCGTGGTGCGGTCGACCGACTGCGGGAACGCGGCCTCTTCGCGGGTGTAGGCGTGCTCCCACTTGTCGTTGATCACCGACGACGCGGTGTGCGGCGCGTTCACCAGCGGGTTGTCGCCGGCCGGCCACTCCCCCGCCGCGACCCGGTCGACCTCGTGCCGGATCGCGATCATCGCGTCGCAGAACCGGTCCAGCTCGCCCAGATCCTCGGATTCGGTCGGCTCGACCATCAGCGTGCCCGCGACCGGGAACGACATCGTCGGCGCGTGGAAGCCGTAGTCGATCAGCCGCTTCGCGACGTCGTCGACGGTGATCCCGGTCTCCTTGGTCATCGGCCGCAGATCCAGGATGCACTCGTGCGCGACCAGGCCGTTCTCACCGGTGTAGAGCACCGGGAAGACGTCCTCGAGCCGCTTGGCCACGTAGTTCGCGGTCAGCACCGCGGCCTTCGTCGCCGAGGTCAGCCCTTCGGCGCCCATCATCCGGATGTAGGCCCAGGAGATCGCCAGCACGCCGGCCGACCCGAACGGCGCCGCGCTGATCGGACCGACGCCCGACTCGGGGCCGGCCTGGTCGAGCAGCGGGTGGTTCGGCAGGTACGGCGCCAGGTGCTCGGCAACCGCGACCGGACCGACACCCGGACCACCGCCGCCGTGCGGGATGCAGAACGTCTTGTGCAGGTTCAGGTGGCTCACGTCGCCGCCGAACTCACCGGGCTTGGCCAGCCCGAGCAGCGCGTTCAGGTTCGCGCCGTCGACGTACACCTGGCCGCCGTGGTCGTGGACGATCTGGCAGACCTCGGTCACGCTCTCCTCGTACACGCCGTGCGTGGACGGGTAGGTGATCATGATCGCCGCGAGCTTCTCGGCGTGCTCGTCGGCCTTGGCGCGCAGGTCGGCCAGGTCGATCGTGCCGTCGTCGTTGCCCTTGACAACAACCACCTTCATCCCGGCCATCACCGCGGAGGCCGCGTTGGTGCCGTGCGCGCTGGCGGGGATCAGGCAGACGTTGCGGTCTTCGTTGCCCTGGGCCCGGTGGTAGCCACGGATCGCCAGCAGACCCGCGAGCTCACCCTGCGAGCCCGCGTTCGGCTGGATCGAGACCTTCGCGTACCCGGTCACCTCGGCCAGCCAGCGCTCCAGCTGGCCGATCAGCTTCACGTACCCGGCGGCGTCCTCGATCGGCGCCAGCGGGTGCATGTCGGCGAACTCCGGCCAGGTGACCGCTTCCATCTCGGTGGTCGCGTTCAGCTTCATCGTGCAGGAGCCGAGCGGGATCATGCCGCGGTCGAGCGCGTAGTCGTAGTCCGACAGCTTGCGCAGGTAACGCAGCATCGCCGTCTCGGACCGGTGGGTGTTGAAGACGGGGTGCGTCAGGTACTCCGAGGTCCGGAGGACCGTCTCGGGCAGGCTGCCGCCGCCGAGGGTCGCGTCGTACGTGACTCCGAAGGCGCGGCAGACCCGGCCGAGCGCGGTGGCGTCGGTCTTCTCGTCGCAGGAGATGCCGACATGGTCCGCGTCGACGAGCCGCAGCCAGATGCCGTTCTGACGGGCGTTGTCCACGACGTCAGCCGCCCGGCCGGGCACGCGAGCCAGCACGGTGTCGAAGAACTGCTCGTGCACAACCTCGACGCCACCGGCCTTGAGCGATGCGGCGAGGCTGTCCGCGTTGCGGTGCACCCGGTCGGCAATCGCCTTCAGTCCGTCAGGACCGTGGTAGACGGCGTACATCGAGGCGACGACGGCCAGCAGCACCTGCGCAGTACAGATGTTGGAGGTCGCCTTCTCGCGACGGATGTGCTGCTCGCGCGTCTGCAAAGCCAGCCGGTACGCCGGTGCACCGTCCGCGTCAACCGAGACGCCGACCAGCCGGCCCGGCAGTGAGCGCTCGAGGCCGGAACGCACGGACATGAATCCCGCGTGCGGGCCACCGTAGAAGAGTGGGACACCGAAGCGCTGGGACGAGCCGATGACGATGTCGGCCCCGGCCTCACCCGGCGCTTCGAGCAGCGTCAGGGCGAGCAGGTCGGACGCGACGGCGACGAGGGTCTCCCGCTCGTGCGCCGCGGCGATCAGCGGCTTCAGGTCGCGGACGACACCGCCGGACCCGGGGTACTGGACCAGGAACCCGAAGAAGTCGCCCTCGGGCAGTCCGTCGGTCGTGTCGGCGGCGACGACCTCGATGCCGAGCGCCTCGGCCCGGGTCTCGACGACGGCGATGGTCTGCGCGAAGCAGTCGGCGTCGACCAGGAAGCGGTTGCTCTTGCTCTTGCGGTTGGAGCGGTGGGCCAGCGTCATCGCCTCAGCGGCGGCGGTGCCCTCGTCGAGCAGCGACGCGTTCGCGGTCGGCAGGCCGGTCAGGTCCGACACGACGGTCTGGAAGTTCAGCAGCGCCTCCAGCCGGCCCTGCGAGATCTCCGGCTGGTACGGCGTGTAGGCCGTGTACCAGGCCGGGTTCTCGACCAGGCGGCGGACGATCACCGACGGGGTGAACGTGCCGTAGTACCCCTGGCCGATCATCGAGGTGGCGACGGTGTTGCGCGCGGCGAGCTGGCGCAGCTCGGTCAGCGCGTCGACCTCGGAGGCCGGCTCGGGCAGCCGGAGCGGCTCGGTCGACCGGATCGACGCGGGCACGGCGGCATCCACCAGCGCGTCGACATCGGCGTACCCGAGGGCCTGTACCATCCGGGCGACCTCGTCCGGGCGCGGGCCGATGTGCCGGTCGGCGAACACCGCCGAGACCGGCGACTGGGGCGTTGGGGTGGAGGAATCTGACGCAGTCATTGAAGAGGCTCCGTTGCTGACAGTTGCCGGTGGCCTCCCCCTCTGTCACGCAGCGCACGCTTCAGAGTCGCCTAAGGCACTCGGTCCATGGGCCTGAGAGGTTCCGGGGAGGAATTGCCCCTTCGGCGCCCAGCCAAACAACGTTGCTGAGACTCTCCCGAGTGCTGTGTACGGCTGTGGTCGAGCGTACCTCAGCCGGTCATCCGGGCGCGGCGACGGGCAGCCAGCTCGTCGTTCGCGTGCGCCTGGTCGGTCTCGCCGTGCGCGTCGAGCCGCTCGGTCGGCAGCTCCGACAGCGAACCCTCGACCTCCCGCCAGACGCCACCGAGCGCGATCCCGAAGACCCCCTGGCCGCCGGCCAGCAGATCGATGACCTCGTCCGGCGAGGTGCACATGTAGACCGAGGCGCCGTCGCTCATCAGCGTGATCTGGGTCAGGTCATCGATGCCACGCTTGCTCAGGTGGGCGATGGCACTGCGGATCTGCTGCAGCGAGATGCCCGCGTCGAGCAGCCGCTTGATCACTTTGAGCAACAACACGTCGCGGAAACCGTAGAGCCGCTGGGTGCCGGAACCGGTGGCCGGACGCACGGACGGCGAAACCAGCCCGGTCCGGGCCCAGTAGTCCAGCTGGCGGTAGGTGATCCCCGCCGCGGCACACGCGGTCGGGCCGCGGAAACCGACGTCGTCGGGCATCGGCGACAGGTCGTCGTCGAACAGCAAACCCTGGACGCCGGCGCTGGCGGCCGCCTCGGCGTGTGCTTCGGACGTCGACTGCGCCGTCAGATCAGTGTCGCCGGTGCGTGTCACGCCTGAGCCTCCCTGGGTACCGACTGGAACGGATCACATCCGTGGAGTTACAACACCCCACAACTCCTTCAAGGTAAGCCGCCACCCAGGCCCGGTCAACGACAACCGCCCCGAGCCGGAGGCGTGTCGCGCCACCGACACGAATCGTTACCTGTCCGGCCTTGTACCACCCTGACTCAAACCGGCTGTCACGACCTCTCCGCCGGCAGCCGAGGGAGCCTGCTGGTCAGCTCTTGTCGAAGTCTTCCGGGGTGACCTGGTCGAGGAACTCGCGGAAGCGTTCGACCTCTTCCTCTTCGACCACCTCGTCGTCCTCGTTCTCGCTGTCCGGGACGGGGATGCCGGCCTCGGCCAGGATCTCCTCGGTGCAGAAGACCGGGGTCCCGGTGCGCAGGGCCAGCGCGATCGAGTCGGACGGGCGGGCGGAGATCTCGGTCTTGTCGTCGAAGACCAGGATCGCCTCGAACACGCCGTCGGTCAGGTTGACGATCCGGACCTGGCTCAGGGTGTGACCGAGCATCCGGATGGTCTCCGCGAACAGGTCGTGGGTCAGCGGCCGGGGTGGTTCCATCCCCTGCTGGGCGAAAGCGATCGCGCTCGCTTCGGCCGCACCGATCCAGATCGGCAGGTACCGCTCGCCGCCGACCTCCCGGAGCAGCACGATCGGCTGACTCGAGGGCATCTCAACCCGGACTCCGACCACGTCGACTTCGCGCACACGTCCAGCCTACTCTGCGCACCAGGCCGGGGCTGCCCCACCGCCGCCCGGCGGCGCGTAGTACCGGGGTCAGCGGGTGAGGCGGGAGCGGACCAGTGCCGCGTGCAACCGAACCGCCAGGGCGGCCAGTTCCAGCGTCTTGTCCTCGCGCCGCGGCTGGACCACCTGCTCGATCAGGCCCACCTCCCGATCGGCCGCCGCCCGGAACGGCCGCAGGTGGCGTGGCTCCACCCCGTACTGCGCGAACTCCGCGGCCGCCTTGGCGATCAGGATCGCGTCCCCGTCGTAATGGTTGCCGCGGGCCACCACGAGGTTGTGACTCTCCAGCTGTTCGAGCAGTTCGGCGGTGATGCCCGCCGCTTCGCGCAGCTCGTCCCGGGTCAGCTTCAGCTCGGTCCCGTACGTCGAGAAGTCCTCGGCATCCGGCAGACCAGCGGGCTGAGGCAACTGTTCCGGCGCCGCGGGCCGGCCACCGGCGGCAGGCGGCCGCAGTCCCCGGTCCATCGCGCTCAGGTGCTCCTTGATCACCTTCAGCGGCAGGTACTGATCACGCTGCGCCGTCAGCACATAGCGCAGCCGCTCGATGTCGGCCGCGCTGAACTTGCGGTACCCCGACGCCGTCCGGGCCGGGGTCACCAGCCCCTCCGCCTCGAGGAAGCGGATCTTGGAGATCGTCACGTCGGCGAACTCGGTCTGCAGGAGCCGCAGCACCTCACCGATGCTGTGGCTCCCGACGGCGTTCGCCCCGGCCCCGACCCCGTCGCGCCAGCCGGAGTCTCCGACCGCTGGGTCAGGCCTGACCACTGGCGTAGTAGACCAGGCGGTACTTGCCGATCTGCACCTCGTCGCCGTTCGACAGTTGCAGCTCGTCGATCCGGTCCCGGTTGACGTAGGTGCCGTTCAGGCTGCCCACGTCGCGGACCTTGACACCGGACGCGTCACGGCGGAACTCCGCGTGCCGCCGGGACACGGTGACGTCGTCCAGGAAGATATCGCTGTCGGGGTGCCGGCCGGCCGTGACCACGTCGACGTCGAGCAGGAACCGGCTGCCCGCGTTCGGGCCGCGCTGGACGATCAGCAGGGCCGAGCCCTGCGGCAGCGCGCCGACGGCGGCCTCGTCCTCGGCGGACAGTTGCTCGCCGGAGTCGAACCGCTCGGTCTCCGGCTCGACGCTGATCGGTGTGAGCATCGCGGTGTCGGTCACGCCGGGGGCGGTCACCGGACGGTCCGCGCCAGGGAGCATCGTTCCGCACTGCGAGCAGAACCTGCTGCCCTCGGAGTTCTCGTGCCCGCACTGGTTGCAGAACGGCATGCTGTGATCCTCCCGATCGCCGGCGGTCCGGCGACGTTCTCAGTTGGCCCCGTATGACAAGTGTGGACTGCGACCCCAACCCTCGACCGGCGGTTGAGGTCTGATGAACCTACCAGCTAGCGCCCCGCGACCGAAGTTGGCCGAGGGTTGGCGGGGCGCCGGCGGCCGGTCAGCTCTGTTCGAGCTGTCCCTTGTAGGTCTCGGCGTCCATCAACGCCTCGATCTCCTCGTCGTCGTCCACCTCGATGTCGAGCAGCCAGCCCTCGCCGTACGGGTCGGTGTTGACCAGGTCGGGCTGGTCGGCGAGCGCCTCGTTGACGGCGCGCACGGTGCCGTTGAGCGGCGCGAACAGGTCGCTGACGCTCTTGGTGGACTCGAGCTCACCGCAGGAGTCGCCGGCCCGGACCGCGGTCCCGACCTCCGGCAGCTGCACGTACACGATGTCGCCGAGCGCGTCCTGCGCGAAGTCGGTGATACCGACCCGCACCGGGCCCTCGCCGCCCTTCACCCACTCGTGCTCGGCCGTGTACTTCAGGTCTTCGGGGTACACCTCGGTCCTCCATCACTCAAAGGGAACTGCAGCTGAGGAAATGCGCGGTACTGCGGTACTGCGGTACTGGTCCGGCTACTTGGTCGGGCTGGGCGCCGGGCGAGCGTAGCGATGCTCCTCCGGGACGTGCAAGGCAGTGATCTGGACCTGCGGCAGCTCGGTCACCTCGGCCGTGCCGCCGATCTGCGGACCGGTCACCTCACTGACCAGCCCACCGGGGAAGTTGGCCGCCTCGGCCAGGTTGTGCGACTCCCCGATCGCCTCGATCACGTACGGCGACTGCACCTTCTCGCCGTCGATCTTCACCCCGGGCGCGTCGTCGACCAGGTCGGTACTGGCCACCACCCGGACCTGCCCGTTGATCTGGATCGCCTCGGCGCCCGCGTCGCGCAGTTCCTCGATCGCGTCCAGCAGGTTGCTGGACTGCATCTTGGTGTTCGGGTCGTTCAGGGTGATCCGGACGCCGGGGCCCTGGGCAGGCAGCGTACCGGCCAGGATGCCGAGCACGCGCACCTGCTGCTCGGCCTGTTCGCGGGCGGTCTGCGCCTTGTCCGCGCTGGAGGTCAGCGTGTTCTTGCGCGCCTCCAGCTCGGTGATCTCGGTTTCCAGCCGGCGGGTGTTCTGGCCCAGGCCGTCGAGGATCGCGATCAGGTCCTCGCGGCGGGCGTTCTGGTAGCCGTCGTCGGCCCGGTTCACCCGGACCTGCACGACCGCCATGCAGGCGACCAGGGCGAGCACAACGGCCACGATCGCCTGACCGCGCGACGGCTTGAACCCGGCCCGCAGTCGCCGCAGCGCCAGGTTCGGCGTCTTGGGCTTGGGCATCGGCGTCGGCTTGACCGGCGCCTCCTGCTCGGACGCAACAGGCTTCACTTCATCCGGCTTGTCCGGTACCGCGGGCTTCGGCTCCGCCGGCTTCTCGGGCACGGCAGGCCTCGGCTCGGCCGGCTTGCCCGGTACGACGGGCTTCGGCTCGGCCGGCTTGTCCGGTACTGCGGGCTTCGGCTCGGCCGGCTTCTCCGGTACGGCAGGCTTCGGCTCGGCCGGCTCCGGTACGACGGGCTCCGGCTCGGCCGGCTTGTCCGGCTTCGGCTGCTCGGGTGGCGGGGTGGGGTCGTCGGTACTCATGTCAGGCCCTGAAGACGTGGCGGCGGATCGCCGCCATGTTGGTGAAGATACGGATGCCGAGCACGACCACCACGCCGGTCGACAGCTGGGAGCCGACGCCGAGCTGGTCGCCCAGGTAGACGATCAGCGCCGCGATCAGCACGTTGGAGACGAACGACACGACGAACACCTTGTCGTCGAAGATGCCGTCCAGGAACGCGCGCAGCGCACCGAAGACGGCGTCCAGCGCCGCGACCACCGCGATCGGCAGATACGGCTGGGCCCAGTCGGGCACGTCGGGAGCGACCAGCAGACCGACGACGACGCCGATCACCAGGCCGAGGACGGCGATCATCTCGGACCCACCTTCGCGTACCGCAGCGCGATGGTGGAATCGGCCGGCACCAGCAAGGAATCCTCCGTCGTGATGGTCATCCGGATCTGGAAATTGCTGACCAGGTACTGCACCCACTGGCCACCCGAGCTCTGCGCGAACCGGGCCGGCATGGTCGCGGTGTCCCCGATCGCGAGCACCGTGTACGGCGGGGTCAGGGAACTGTAGTCGACCGTGATGGCACTGCCCGCACCCCGGATCGCGGTCAGCGACGTGAGCCGGTGACCGTTCACCGAGATCGCCTCGGCCCCCGCCGTCCACAACCCGTTGACGAGTTGCTGCAGGTCGACGTCGAGGAGCCGGCCCTGCTTGTCGTCGGAGTCCTTGGCGTCGTCGACGACCGCCTTCAGCCCCGGACCGGTTGCCGCGACGGCACCGGTCTGCAGTTCGAGGTCGTCCAGCTTCTGCTGCAGCGCGGCACCCTCGCTCGTGTTGCTCAGCCCGCCGGCCTGCAGGCTCCGGACCTCGTCGGCCAGCTTGGTCTGCCGGCCCCGCAGGTCGTCCAACCGGCCGTCGGCCTGGTTGATCCGGGCGATCAGCTCCTTGCGCTGCTTCTCGGCCTCGGGCGCGCTGCGATAGTTCTGCGACGCGGCGACGGCCAGCAGGAACCCCAGGAAAAGCAGCGCGATCACCAGGATGATCCGGTGCGACCTCTTGGGCTTCTCCCCCTGCGGACGCCGCGAGCGCGCCGCGACGGCGTACCCCTCGTCCAGCGGGTGGGCCATCAGGTTGTTCAGCAGCGACATGGACGCGTCGACGCGGCGCTGCCCGGGTGGAGCCTGGCCGGGGGGAGATCCGGGTGGAGACTGGGTCACGACTAACCCGCCGGGTCCTTGATCGGCTTCACGGTCTGGATCAGGTGGCGCAACTGAGCGAAGTACAGAGCACCGGCCCAGTAGTACAGAGCGGTCCCCCAGATCGCGAAGGCCCAGCCGAAGACGCGGGCCAGCATGTTCAGCGTGCTGTCACCGTCGCCGAGCAGGAGCAGCGGGAAGGCGTACAGCAGGCAGAAGGTCGCGGACTTGCCGAGGAAGTGCACCGGCAGCGCGTTGAAGCCGCGGCGGTGCAGCGCCGGCAGGGTGAAGGTGAGCAGCAGGTCCCGCAACGGCAGCGCGATCGCCAGCCACCACGGGATGATGTCGCGCAGCGCGAGACCGAGCACGGTGGCGAAGATGTAGAGCCGGTCGGCGACCGGGTCGAGCATCTGACCGAGCCGCGTCGTCTGGTTCATCCGGCGCGCGATCTGGCCGTCGGCCCAGTCGGTGAAGCCGGAGATCATCAGCACGACCAGGGCCCAGCCGTCCTCCTCCGGACCGAGGATCAGCCACAGGAACAGCGGTACGCCGAGCAACCTGATGAAGCTGAGCGCGTTCGGGATCGTCAGCACCCGGTCGGACACTTCCAACTCCGGCACGCGATCCTCTCCCCCTGCTCCCGAATCGGGCGACCGCGAGCGGCGCCCCTGTCCCGGTCGCTACTGTACTTGGGCCCGCCACGGGGTTTCGCCCGGCCACACCGGGGAAGGCCGGGTTCTTCCCCGACTAGGTGAACGCATTCACAACAGCGGGGCTACGGCGCCCGCGGACCGGTGACCCGAAGGTGATCCGATCGAGATCTTCCCGTAGCTGGAGCCCGTACTACGGCCGCCGGCCGACGAAGCAGAGGAACTCGGTCTGCAGGTCGGCGCCGGCCGGCGGCGGGACCTTCGGACCGAACGCCCAGGGCTGCCGCAGCGCCTCGTCCATCGGCTTGAACTTCTCGTAGACGTGCGCAACCACCTCCTGATCGAGCCGTTCGTCTCCCCCGGTCGCCCGAGCCAGATCCCAGCTGTGGATCAGTACGTCCTCGGGCAGCGCACCGAGCATCTCGCCGAACGGCATGAACCCGACCGGCGTCGGCAACTGGGCATCGGCACAAGCCGGGTCGTCGATCGCCTCGACGAGTCCCGCGCCGATCTCACGCCAGGCAGCGGCCAAGTCGGCATCGGGTTCCGGCTCGGGGACCACCCCCATCTCGGTCACCGGTACGCCGTACAGGCTCTTGGGCTCGGTGCCGCGCACGGTGGCCAGCACGCGACGTTGCTCGTTGATGACGTGGGCAACGACCTGGCGTGCGGTCCAGTTCGGGCACGGGGTCGGGTCGTCCCAGCGATCGGCGGGAACTGCCTCGATCCGGTCGAGGAAGCCGCGGGCGACCCGGGCGAAGCGGTCAGCGTTTTCGGACATGACGAAGTAGACCTTCCTGCAGGTGATGTGAGGTGGTGATGGATTCAGAGCGAGGCGAGCAGGGATTCCAGAGCCTTCGGTACGCCGGTGCGCCAGCCGCCGTTCATGATCGTGTGGGCCTGGCGTTGGAGTGGATCGTCGGGGTCGAAGCCTTCGTGCAGGAGGAACAGCCGGGTGCCGCGACCTTCGGGCTCGAGCGTCCAGGTCAGGGTCCAGTCCACCCGGTCCGGATCGGCCGCGTCGCGCCAGCCGATCCGCACGACCTTCTCCGGTTCGAAGCCGAGCACCTCGGCCTGGACCAGCCCGGAGAATCCGGTCGACGGAATCGCCCGGCTCTCCATCGTGTAGTGGTGCCCGACCTCCAGCCGGAAGTCACCGGGCATCAGCCACTGCGCGATCAGCTCGGGCTCGGTGAGCGCCCGCCAGACCTTCGCCGGCGGATGCGGATAGTAGGTGTCGACCTCGATCGTGGTCGGGTCGCTCATGCGTCCTCCATCCGGTCGAGCACCTTGCCCAGCTCGGACATCCGCTCACGCCAGAACCGTTCGTACGGACTCAGCCAATCCTGTACTTCGGCCAGCGGAACGGGCTCCAGCCGGTAGATGCGCTGCCGCCCCTCCTTGCGCTCGCTGACCAGCCCGGCGTCGCGTAGTACGCGCAACTGCTCGGAGAAGCTCGGTCTTGCCATCTCGAAGTGGTCGGCGAGCTGCTGCACGGGCTGGGGCCCGTCGTCGCGCAGCAGCCGGAGCACCTCCCGGCGGACCGGACTGGCGAGCGCGGCGAACACGCGATCCTCGATGCCATCGGCAACAACACTCGGGCGGGCCATAGGCTCGAGTATAGGTAGGTTTTCTCCTACATATCAACTCCGGCCCTTCCCCGTTCTATGGTGGGCTGAGGTTTTGTCGAGGGGAGTCCGCGTGAAGTTCCTGGTGCTGATCTATGGCAACCCCGAGTCCCGCAAGGTCTGGGACGGGCTGTCGGACGAGCAGAAGCGGGAGTCGATGACCGGCTACACCGCCCTGAACGAGGCGCTCACTTCCGCGGGCGAGCTGGTCGTCTCGCACTCGCTGGCCGAGCCCGAGGCCACCAAGCAGGTGCGCTTCGACAGCGGCCGGCCGATCACCACCGACGGCCCGTTCGCCGAGGTGAAGGAGCAGTTGGCCGGCTTCTACCTGCTCGACTGCGACAGCATGGAACGCGCGCTGGAAATCGTGCCGCAGATCCCCGAGGCGCCGTACAGCATCGTCGAGGTCCGGCCGATCCGGGACCTGAGCGCACTCGGCTGATGCCCGCCATCGAGGAGCTGCTGCGCGAGCTGGCGCCGCAGATCGTCGGCCCACTGGTCCGCCGGTACGGCGGGTTCGACACCTGCGAGGACGCAGTACAGGAAGCGTTGCTGGCCGCGTCGCAGCAGTGGCCCGTCGACGGGGTGCCGGACAACCCGCGGAGCTGGCTGATCACCGTCGCGTCCCGGCGACGGATCGAGATCCTGCGGAACGAGGCGGCCCGGCAGCGACGCGAGGAAGCCGTCGCTCTGTCAGCCGTGGAGCCCGCCGCCGCTCCGGCAGTTGACGACACGCTCACACTGCTCTTCTTGTGCTGCCATCCGTCCCTCACTCCCCCGTCCCAGATCGCGCTGACCTTGCGTGCGGTCGGCGGGCTCACGACGGACGAGATCGCGCGCGCGTTCCTGGTGCCGGAGTCGACGGTCGGGCAGCGGATCAGCCGGGCCAAGGCGTCGATCAAGAAGGCCGGCGCGGAGTTCCGGATGCCACCGGCCGACGAGGTGCCGGAGCGGCTGACGGCGGTCCTGCACGTGCTCTACCTGATCTTCAACGAGGGCTACACGGCGAGCTCGGGCGAGAGCCTGCATCGCGTCGAGCTGAGCGCCGAGGCGATTCGGCTGACCCGGCAGCTCTACGCCCAGCTCCCCACGGAAGGCGAGGTGGCAGGGCTGCTCGCACTGATGCTCCTGACCGACGCCCGTCGTCCGGCCAGGACCTCGCCGGACGGCGCGCTGGTCCCGCTGCCCGAACAGGACCGCTCGTTGTGGAACCAGGCATTTGTTACTGAGGGCACCGAGTTGATCGAGGCAACGTTGCGGACGGCACCGATCGGTCCCTATCAGTTGCAGGCGGCAATCGCCGCTGTCCACGGCCAGGCTGCGAGAGCTGAGGACACCGACTGGCGCGAGATCCTGGTGCTCTACGAACTCCTGGAGACGCTCGCTCCCGGCCCGATGGTGAGTCTGAACCGGATCGTGGCCGCGGCGATGGTGCACGGCCCGGCGTACGGGCTGGAGCGGTTGTCGGCTGCCGCTGATGATCCGTCGCTGAAGAACCACCACCGGGTCGAGGCGGTCCGCGGCCATCTGCTGGAGCTTGCGGGCGACAAGGATGCCGCCCGCGATGCCTACCGCCGTGCCGCCCGTCTGACTCTCAGCACCCCGGAGCAGCGCTACCTGACAAGTCGCGCCGATTCGCTCTAGCTTTCTTTGAGCGCTTGGTGGAGGCGCTGGACGCCTTCCTCCAGCTGGGCGGAGTTTGGCGTGCAGACGTAGCTCAGGCGGAGGTGCGGCGCCGGTGGTTCTGCTGTGAAGTATGGAGTGCCTGCCGTGATCGCTACCCCGCGGCGCAGGGCTGCGGCGGCGATGGCACGGTCGTTGGAGCCGTCTGGCAGGCGCAGCCAGAGGTGATAGCCGCCTCTGGGTTCGTTGGCCGGTAGTAGTTGCGTGGTGGCCAGTGCCTTGAGTAGGACGAGCCGGCGGTCGCGCAGTGCATCAGTGAGCGTGCGGAGATGACGGGCCCAGGCAGGCGAGCCGACCAACTCCAACGCGGTCTCCTGCAGCGGCCTTGGCACGAACAGGCTGTCGACGGCCTGGACCGCCCGCAACCTCTCGTACGCCGGGCCGCGCGCGGTCAGGGCTCCGATTCGCAGACTGGGCGACGCAGCTTTGGTCAGCGACCGGACATGGACCACTACGCCGTCCGGGTCGTCTGCTGCCATTGCGGGCTGAAGGGGTGGGGAATCGCTGTGCACCAGGCGGCGGGCGAAGTCGTCTTCGATCACGAAGGCTCCTGCGGCTCGAGCGACCTCAACCACCTCGCGACGCCGCTGTGGCGACAGGACTGTCGCAGTGGGGTTGTGGAAGAGCGGCTGGCAGACGAAGACCCGCGCCCTCGTGGCCTCGAAGGCGTCAGCCAGCAGGTCTGTTCGGACGCCGTCTGCGTCTACCGGCACAGGGACTGGGCGCAAGCCGGCCGCGCGAGCTACGGCGAGCATGCCGGGGTAGGTGGGTGACTCAACGAGTACTGGCGAGCCCGGGACCGCTAGTGCTCGCAGCGCGGTGGTCAGCGCGCTCTGGGCTCCACTGGTGATCAGTACGTCGGAGGCATCGAGTGAACCGGACAGTCCGCCGATGTCCCGAGCGAACCACTCCCGAAGCTCAGTGACTCCCTCCACCGGCGGCCGCGACCAGGTGCCTGGTCTGCGACCCGCTCTGGCTAGTGCGGCGGCTAGTGCGCGCTCCGGCTGGAGTACGACGTGGAGGTAGCCGCCGTTGAGGTCGATGACCTCGGGTGGTGGGGAGGTGAGGGTGGCGAGCACCCCGGCGGCGTCCGCAGTACGGGGGCCGACGTCTAGAGCTGCATGGGGCGGGTCGGCGCTGAGGGCGACCTCTTGCCAGGACAGGTCTCCCGGCGCGACTCTTCGGCGTGCAGCCGCCTTGAAGACACCGGCGCCCGGCTGGGAGCTGACGAGCCCTTCGGCAACCAGCGAGGCGATCGCCCGCGAGACCGTCACCGGACTGACCTGGTACTGCGTCACGAGGGCCCGGCTGGACGGGATCTTCTCGCCTTCGGAGTAGCGGTCCAGCTCATCGCGCAGAGCCGCGACCAGACGAGCCACACTGCTACTGTTGTTCATGACAGCCCAAGATAGCGCTACTGTCCCGATCGCGATATCGGTGCGCACCGGAACGCTCCTCGCCGCGCTCGGAGTCGTCGCCTTCTCGCTGAGCTTCCCGGCCACGGTCTGGTCACTGGACGGCTTCGGGCCGTGGACGTCGACCGGCCTACGGGCGCTCCTCGCCGGCCTGGTGGCGGCGATCTGTCTGGGTGCAGCGCGAGTGCCTGTCCCTGCCCGGGCTGACTGGCCGGGTCTGCTCACCGTGGCTGGCGGCTGCGTGATCGGCTTCCCTCTGCTGACCACCCTGGCCCTGCAGACCTCCACGACTGCCCACTCAGCCGTAGTCATCGGCATCCTGCCGCTGGCCACTGCAGTCATCTCATCTCTACTGACCGGCCGCCGCCCCTCCCGCACCTTCTGGACGGCCGCCTGCCTCGGTGCTCTTGCAGTGGGCGCCTTCACTCTCCTGCAAAGCCACGGCCGGCCGACAGCCGGCGACGCCTACCTCATAGGCGCTCTACTCCTGTGCGCCGCCGGCTACGCCCAGGGCGGCCGCCTAGCGACCCACCTCCCCGGCTGGCAAGTGATCGCGTGGGGAGTCGTAGCGGCCCTCCCGGTCTCCGCCGCTGTCACTTTTCTAGCCCTCCCCCACGAACCAATCCACCTGACCACCAAGGCACTGACCGGCATGACCTACATCGCCCTCATCTCCCAATTCGGCGCCTTCGTCGCGTGGTACCGCGGCATGGCCCTCATCGGAGTCCCCAAAGCCAGCCAACTCCAACTAGCCCAACCCCTGATCACCCTCCTCTGGGCCGTACTCCTGATGAACGAACACCTCCCCCCACTAGCCATAGCCACCGCCCTAATCGTCCTAACCTGCATAGCCACCACCCAACGAACCCGCGCCTGAAGCAACCCGGTCGCGGCAGTCCGCGCACAACCTTCATGCAGCGACGCCTGGCCTCCAGTCCGTCCCGGGCCGCGGCGGCAATCCGTGCCCGCCGTCGGCCCACCCCTCTCGCCGCATACCCTGCCTCGATGATCGTTGTCCCACAGGCGTTCGCCCGATCCACGGTCGACCGCGAAGGAGACGCCGGCACGCGGTGGCTCATGCTGCTACCCGAGTTGGTGGCCGAACTGCTGGAGCGCTGGGACTGCGAGCCACACGGTGAGCTGATGTACGGCGGCGTCGGAGTTGTTGTTCCGGTCCGTCGGCGGGACGTCGGAGACGCAGTACTGAAGGTGTCGTTTCCTCATCCCGGCAACGTGTATGAGCCGGATGCCTTTGCGGCATGGCGCGGATGCGGTGCCGTGGTGCTGCACGAGCGGGACGATGCGCAGTACGCGATGCTGTTGGAGCGGGCTCACTCGATGACGCTTGCGTCGGTCGGTGACGAGGATGAGATCGCTCGCGTTGCCGGTCGGCTCAACCATCGGCTGGCGATCGCCGGTCCGCCGGAGCTGCCCAGGCTTCGGGACCAAGCCGATGAGTGGGACGAACGGCTTGTGAGGGATGCAGGCGAGCTGTCGCATGGGATGTCGCGCCGCGTGGTGGACGCTGCCAGGGCGACGATCCGGGAGTTCGGGCGTGTCCAGCCGGAGCTGCTGGTGCATGGTGATTTCCATGGCAGGAACATCCTGCGCGCCGATCGCGAACCCTGGCTGGCCATCGATCCCAAGGGCTGCACGGGCGATCCGGCGTACGACGCCGGCACTCTGCTCAAGACGCGCGCGCTGACCCTCCTGGTGACTTCCGATCCTGCGAAGGCTGTCTTTCGCTTTCTGGATGTCTTCAGCGAAGCCGCCGAGCTCGATCGGGAACGCGTCCAGCGGTGGTCGCAGCTGCACGCCGTCCAGACCGCGTTCTGGGGCCGCCGCCACGGTTTCCGGCGGGCTCGCTCGGGACCGGAGTTGCCGCGTTACATCAACCTCGCGGAGAGGCTAGCGGAACTCCTCACCGAACCGAGGCCGGTGTAGCGGCGTCTACCTGGTTGACGAGGTCTTTGGATACCAACTGGAGGCGCGCTGTGAGGCAGCAAACTGGGGTTATCGGCCGGCGGCTCGCTCTGCTGGGTTCGGTGGTGGCGTTGACGGTCACCGGTTCGACTGTTGCTGGGGCGACTGGTGCCGGCTCAGCTGACGCCGGTGCGGCTGATGCCGGGGCGACTGGTGCCGGTTTGACTGGTGCCGGTTTGACTGGTGCCGGTTTGACTGGTGCCGGGGCCGGGCGGGTGGCGGCTTCGTTTGTGTGGACGGAGACTCCGGTCGGTCGGGGAGCCGGGTTCCTCAACGACGTGGCTGCGCATCCCGCGGCGACCTGGGCGGTGGGCGGCGATCTGGTGGACGACGAACAAGAGCGGCCGTTCGCGCTTCGGTGGAAGGCCGGCCGGTGGGTTGCGACGCCGCAGCCGATGCGGACCAACTCGACACTGGAGAGCGTCGCGATCGCCGGGCCCACCGACGTCTGGGCAGTCGGTGAGAATCGCGCCGACCCCGCCCGGCCGAAACCGCTCGTCATGCACTGGAACGGGTCCGCGTGGCGCGTCGTACCGGGGCCGCGCGTACCGACCGGCTCGTTCGGCGACGTCACGATCGCACCCGACGGCACCCCGTGGATGACCGGCTGGGCCGACGTCAACGGAGCGGAACACGCAGTCGTCTACCGGTACGCCGGGCGCAAGTGGCACCGGCTGGCCAGCGGCTTGGAACAATCCATCAATGGCAACGCCCTGACGGTCATCTCCCCGACCGACGCCTGGCTCGGTCTCAATGCCGGGATGGCTCACTACGACGGCAAGAGCTGGAAGCTGGTAGACGACGTGCCGAGCGACGGTTCCCACATTCCGACCGCGCTGGCGGCCGTGGGACCGAAGGACATCTGGGCGGTCGGCGTACACCATGGCGGTGGTCCGACTGGCGAACGCCCGATGATCCTGCACTACGACGGAGTGTCGTGGAAACGAGTGCCCGCACCAGCCGGCCCGGCCCAGCTCCATGACGTTGCCCTACGCAACAATCGTCCAGTCGCGGTCGGCGAGCGCTTCGAGATCGACGGCGACATCATCAAGGCCAAGCCCCTCGTACTGCGCCTGCGCGGCTCGGCCTTCGTCGACGCCGGCAGCCCGACCAACGCCGAAGGCGTCCTGACAACGGTCGCCACGACCCCGACCAAACTCTGGACAGCTGGCATCACCATCACCGACCAGTTCGTCCCGTACGCCGCCTACACCAAGTAGCCCGTCGACTCCGTGCACCGCCTGAGCGTCGGGTTCGCTCAGCGACGCTCAGGTCGTGCACAAGGTCAGCCCGGCTGGTGCGTGTGGGTTGCTGGGTAGGTGATGGTGCGGAGGACCTTGGCGGGGGCGCCGGCCGCAACGGAATACGGCGGGATGTCTTGGGTGACAACGCTGTTGGCGCCGATGACGCATCGCTCGCCGATGGTCACGCCGCTGGTGACGACGACATTCGCACCGAGCCAGACGTTGTCGCCGATCCGGGTCGGTCCCTTGGAATCGAACCCTTGCCACGGGACCGGCCGGTCGGGGTCATCGAAACGATGGTTGGCGTCCGTTACGAAGCACCCGTTGGCGAGCATGCAGTGCGAACCGATCTCGACCGAGTCCACGGCGGCAACCATCACCGCGATGTTGAGGAACGCCCCCTGGCCGATCCGCACCCTGCCCTCGTCCCCGATCGTGATCCACACGTCCGGCTCGAACATCGTGTTCGCACCGACCTCGAGCCGCCCGTCCGCGAACGCCTCGAGCACGTTGCCGTGCAACGGCCAGCGAGCAAAAGCCTCCCGCCGCATCAGGTGCCAGTTGATCCGCGCCCGGTTCCAGGGAAACGCATTGCGCTGATACCAACGCCACTTCTGCGCCCACAACCTGACCTGACCGCGAAGATCGTCCACGCCCTCAGGCTACGTCTTGGAGGCCGACGGGCTGTTCAGTCAGCGGCCACGCTCGGGCCAGGTTTGCTTCAACCCATCGACGAGCTCGACGAACAGCGCGAAGGCTCGGTCCACCCGGTCACGATCGTTGGTGGCGAGGAGGTCCAACTGCAGCCCGCGCGCCTGGGCCACGATCATCGAGGCCACCAGCGGCGCTTGCTCGCGAGGACACCCGTCGGCCCCGACCAAGCCTTCCATCAAGGTCAGCGAGTCCCGGACGACTTGCTGCAGGAAGCGCTCGTACTGCGCCGGCTCCCGCACGGCCTGCGCGAACACCTCGAACAGCAGCCGGTAGATGGGCAGCCGCTCAGCACTCGTCGTCTTCTGCCACCAAGAGGCGAGGCTTCTCAGGTCGGCAGGCGAGCCGGCCAGCTCAGCCGCGTCGGCCAACTGCTGGCGCAGCAGCTCGATCACCTCGGTGATCAGGTTCTCCTTCGTACCGAAGTGGTGCAGCAGAGTGCCATGACTGACACCCACCTCCGCGGCCAACGGTCGCATCGCCAGCCCGGCGAAACCGTGCGTCAGGACGTAGCCGGCCACCGCGGCGAGCAGTTCGGGCCGCCGGTGCTGGTACCGAACCCGCCGGCCGTCGATGTGCTGGTCTGTCTGTTCGCCCACCTGGGTGACGGTACGCCCTCCGGAGATAGTTTGACCATTCGGTCGAGCTACTTCTAGGGTCACTTTCATGGCAGCTGAGTTGCTTCGTCTGCACCATGTCGGCCACGTCGTTCGCGACATGCCTGCCGCGCTCGCCTTCTACCGCCGGCTGGGATTCGTCGTACCGGCACCGAGTTATCCCGCGATGCCGAGCCGGGAAGGCGCCGAGCCCGAACCTTTCGGCGCGGCGAACACCCATGCCGACTTTCCCCGCGACTTCCTCGAGTTGGCCACGGTCGTCGACGCCGGCGGGCACGTGCCGGTGGACGCATCGCTGGTTCCGTTGCAGGCTCCGCCCGAGGTGCTGCCCACCTTGCTGGAGCGAATCAACGCCACCAGCGCCAACTTGGCCGCCTGCCTGGAACGCTTCGAGGGTCTGCACATCCTGATGTTCTCCTCGCCCGACATCGACCTCACCGCCGCGCGGCTGGCAACCGCCGGCGTGCGGCACGGCGGGGTGAACACTGTGCGCCGTCCGGCCGGCACCGAGATCGAGACCGTCCGCTACCTGGAAATCGATGGGGAGCAGCCGGGCGCGGTGGCCGAGGGCAGGATCGGCGTCGTCGCCGAGCTGGACCAACGGATCCAGGCGACCCGACTGACCGATCACCCCAACGGCGCAGTCGGTCTCGTCGGAGCGACGCTCTGCTGCGCGGACTCCGAACTGAACGCAATCCAGACCCGGTACGAGAGCTACCTCGGCCGCCCACCCCGCACAGACGGCTCCACCCGGGTCTTCGACCTCGACGGAACCACGCTGACCCTGCTACCCGAATCGGCACTCGACACCTCATTACCCGGCGAACGCCCGCCCGCTCTACCCGCTCTCGTCGCCTGCACAGTCGCCGTCCGCGACCTCACCACAACCCAAAACCTGCTGCGTGACCACGCAATCCCAGTACGACGAACGCCGACCGGTGACGTCTTCGTCCCAGCCACCACCGCCTTCGGCGCCACCATCACCTTCCGCCAAGCCGTCTAACCCCCACCCCATCTCAAACCACCTGACGCCACCAGCAGGACCAGACCAACCTGCGCTGCCGACGCGCCCTATCGTTAGGCAGCATGACCCAGCAGCAGCCGCCGCCGTTCCAGCCACACCCGCAGCCGCAGCAGTACCCGCCTCCGTACCAGCCGCCGGCTCCGATGGGGATGCTTCACCTGACCATCCAGGGCAGCTCGCTGACGAGCAACATGATCCCGCCGACAGTCCACCTGAACGGCTACCCAGTACCGGTCAAATACGGCCGGAACGATATCCCGGTACCTGCCGGACCGCTGCGCATCGGCATCTACTCGCAGTGGATGCGCGTCTTCGGCAAGGCGATGCTCGACTGCACAGTGCAGCCGAACCAGGTGGTACCGGTGTTCTACGCATCCCCGTATCACCAGTTCGCCTCAGCCGGCAGCATCGGCCACAGCAAGGTAAAACGCAACGGCATCGGCGCAATCTTCGGCCTGATCGGCGTCGTCTTCGCCGTAATCCTGCTGATAATCGTCCTCTCAGCACTCAGCTAATGTCCCGCGGCGGACCGTCAACCTCGACAGCAACTCGTGGATGAGGCCGACGCCCTACGCCCGCTGGCAGCCGAACGCAGTACAACCGGCACCCGGTCGCCATGCGCGCTCCGGCCGGCTCACCCCGAACCGGATCACCGAGAAGACGATCGCCAAGCGCCCACTGGCAGACGCGACCAGCGCCGTGGTGAGTGGGACGGCGGCGACGCACGCAGTACAACCGGCACTCCGGTCGTGATGGGCTCCGGCCGATGCCGAGCAGGTTCAGGAGATTTCGCGCAGACCTCGACCTCGCGGCTGCGGTCGTGCGCGCGTCAGCGGAAGTCGCGGGAGGTGGTTTTGGCGGCTAGGGGGAGGCGTTCCAGTTTGTCGGCGACCAGGTTGGTGACGCCGGAGGAGCGTTCGAGGCGTCCCCGGATGATCATCGCGCTCGACTCCCGGGCGATCCGGCGATAGCGGTTCCAGACGCCGCCGGAGCAGACGACGTTGATCATGCCCGTTTCGTCCTCCAGGTTGAGGAAGGTGACGCCGGCCGCCGTGGCTGGGCGCTGGCGATGGGTCACCACCCCACCGACGTACACGCGGCTGCCGTCCTCGGCGGTGGACAGCTGGTTCGCCCGCAGGATGCCCCGCGCGTCGAGGGCGGCGCGGACGTGGCGGATCGGGTGGTCGTCGGGTGAGATGCCGGTGGCCCACAGGTCGGCCATCGTCGTCTCCATCCCGGTCATCCCGGGCAACATCGGCGGCGGACCGGAACTGCTCACCCCAGACAAATGCCCAGGCCGCTCCTCGGCAGCACGTCCCGCATTCCACAACGCCTGCCGCCGCGACAACCCGAACCAGTCGAACGCCCCCGCAGTAGCCAAAGCCTCCACCTGTACTGCGGTCAGCCCGGTCCGCCGCACCAGATCCGCCATGTCGGCGTACGGCCCGTTCTTCTCCCGCTCCTCCACGATCACAGTCGCCGCCGGCACCCCCACCGACTTCACCCCAGCCAACCCCAACCGCACCACCAACCCCCCATCCCGCCGATGCACATCCGCATCGAACGGCACCTCCGGATCAAACTTCCCCACCTCACCCTGCTTCTTCTCCAAACAACCATCACTACCAGTAGCAACCACGATGGAGCCTGGTTCGAGGGTGGGGTGGATGTGGGAGGTTTGGATGTCGGGGCGGAGGACTTGTACGCCGTGGCGGCGGGCGTCGGCTACCAGGGATTGGGGGGAGTAGAAACCCATGGGCTGGGCTCGGAGGAGGGCGGCTAGGAAGGCTGCTGGGTAGTGGAGGCGGAGCCAGGTGCTGGCGTAGACGAGGAGGGCGAAGCTGATCGAGTGGGATTCGGCGAAGCCGAAGTTCGCGAAGGCTTCGATTTTTTCGTAGATCTGGTCGGCGGTCTCGCCGGTGATGCCGTTCGCCGCCATCCCCTCGTACAGCTTGGTGCGCAGCGAAGAGATCTTCTCCACGCCTCGCTTGGAACCCATCGCGCGCCGGAGCAGATCGGCATCCTCGCCGGTACACCCGCCGACCGTCATCGCGATCTGCATCAGCTGCTCCTGGAACAGCGGCACGCCCAGGGTGCGCTCCAGGACCGACTCCAGCTTGGGATGCAGGTAGGTGACCGGCTCCTCCCCCAGCTTGCGGCGGATGAACGGATGCACCGCGCCACCCTGGATCGGCCCGGGTCTGATCAGCGCGACCTCGATCGCCAGGTCGTAGAAGCTGCGCGGCCGCAACCGCGGCAGCGTGCTCATCTGCGCCCGGCTCTCCACCTGGAACACCCCGACCGAGTCCGCCTTGCAGAGCTGGTCGTAGACGCCTTTCTCCTCCTTCGGGATCGTGTCCAGGGTCCAGTCCTCGCCGAGATGCTTGCGGACCAGGTCCATCGCGTACTGCAGCGCGGCCAGCATGCCGAGCCCGAGCAGGTCGAACTTCACCAGCCCCATCCAGGCGCAGTCGTCCTTGTCCCACTGCAGCACGGTCCGGTTCTCCATCCGGGCGTGCTCGACCGGTACGACGTGCCCGACCGGGATGTCGGTCAGCACCATGCCACCGGAGTGGATGCCGAGATGCCGCGGAAACTTCAGCAGATCCTCGGCCAGCGCCACCACCGGCGGCGGGATGTCGTGATCGACACTGCTGCGCACCGCGCCCCACGCATCCACCTGTTTGGACCACGCGTCCTGCTGCCCGGTACTGAACCCGAGCGCCTTGGCCATGTCCCGTACTGCGAGCTTCGGGCGGTAGGTGATCACGTTCGCCACCTGGGCCGCGTTGCGCCGGCCGTACTTGCCGTAGACGTACTGGATCACCTCCTCGCGCCGGTCGGAGTCGAAGTCGACGTCGATATCGGGCTCCTCCTCGCGTGCCGCGGACAGGAAGCGCTCGAACGGCAGGTTGTAGAAGACCGGGTCGATCGCCGTGATCTCCAGCGCGTAACAGACCACGGAGTTCGCCGCCGAACCACGGCCCTGGTAGAGAATCCCCTTGCGCTGGGCGAACTTGACGATGTCGCGGACGATCAGGAAGTAGCCCGGGAACTTGAGCGTCTCGATCACCGTCAGCTCGCGCTCGACCCTGGCGGCGGCCTCCTCGCGCAGCCAGGGCTTGTCCGCGTAGCGCTTCTTCACGCCGTCGCGGCACAGCTTCTTCAGCCACTCCATCGGGGTGAACCCCGGTGGCACCTCCTGGTGCGGCAGGTTCGGCTTGGCCGCGCGCAGGCTGAACGCCAGTTGGTCGGCCAACTCGACGGTGCGCGCGACGGCACCGTCGTACCGGTGGAATCTGGCGAGCATCTCCTCTCCGGATCGCAGGTGCGCCGTGCCGGCCGGTGGCAGCCAGCCGTCCATCGCGTCGAGGCTGCGCCGGGCCCGGACGGCGGCGATCGCGGCGGCGAGCTTGTGCCGCCGGGGCTGGGCGTAGTGCACGTTGTTGGTGGCGATCACCGGCAGGCCGGCGTCGGCCGCGAGCCGCGCGAGGATCGCGTTGCGCGTGCTGTCGGTCGGCAACTGGTGGTCGATCAGCTCGACCACCACCCGTTCTTTGCCGAACAAGGCGGTCAGCCGGTCGAGCTCCCGCGCCGCGGCGGCTGGTCCCTCCGCTTGACCGCCCAGCTCGAGCGCCCGGCGTACCAGGCCCTTGCGGCAGCCGGTGAGGATCATCCAGCTGTCCCCACCGATGGCCGCAAGCTCCTCCAGGTCATAGATCGGGCGACCCTTCTCTTTGCCCCGCAACTGCGCCTCGGTGATCGCGCCGGCCAGCCGGTGATACCCCTCCTGGCGCTCGGCCAGCACCAGCAGATGGCTGCCCTCGGGGTCGGCCATCCCGTTCTGCGGTTTGGTCAGCTCGAGGGACAGTTCGGCGCCGAACACGGTCTGCAGCTCGGCGTACTCCTCCGCGGCCTCGGCCATCCGGACCACGCCGTAGAACCCGTCGTGGTCGGTCAGCGCGAGCCCGTTCAGGCCGAGCCGGACCGCCTCCTCCACCAGGTGCTCCGGGGAGGACGCGCCGTCGAGAAAGCTGTAGTACGAGTGGCAGTGCAGCTCGGCGTACGGCACCACCGGGCCCTCCGGGGGACGCGGTTTGTCCGCCGGATCCGGATCGTACGGCGGGCGGTGCCGCGACCAGGCCGGCCCGTCTCCCCCGTCGGCGTCGAGCAGCTCGTCAGCGGGCCCGGGCGGCCGTGACCGGTCCGACAACTTCCGCTCCAACTCCGACCACGGAATCGGCGGGTTGTCCCACCCCATCAGAGAACTCCGGCGCCTGACGTCATACTCCGATGTTCGAACATCTGTTCGAAGGAGTCAAATCGGGGATCCTAGGGCCGTCCGACGCCGGGGACGGTGACCGGGAGGGTAAGAACCGCGCCGGTCCGAGGCCCGTTGATCAGCCGGTCAAGGTTGTCGGCGATGCTGTCGGCCGGCCGCCACTCAGCGGTCAGGATGAACAGCGTCCGCCGGTCGGGGCCGCCGAGCGCGAGAGCGAACGAAGACTGACTTTCGGTCAGTTCGACCCGCTGCAGGATCTCGCCCCCCTCGGCGACGCGCACGATCGACGAGTCGGCGGCCGAGACCCAGATCGCGCCCTCCGCATCGAGGCAGATGCCGTCCGGCCCGAGCCCCTCGGCGAACACCCGCCGGTTGGACAGCCCACCATCCGGGTCGATGTCGAACGCGGTCAGCCGGCCGGCAAACGACTCCGCGATGATCAGCGTCCGATCAGCGGGCGTGATCACCATTCCGTTCGGGAACTGGATGTCGTCCGCAACCTGACGGACCGTGCCATCCGGCGTGACAAGCTTGATGTAGCCGGGTTTGGGTGCCTCACCGCCGGCGAAGTCGAAGTCCGCGCCGTTGACGTACGTGTTCCCGCGCCCGTCGACGACGATCTCATTGCCGCCCTGCTCGGCATGGACGACCACCGACCCGTCGGGCTCGTGACGCCGCAACTTGTCGCCGGTCGTCAGCAGTCGGCCGTCGGGCAGCCAGTCGATCGACCAGCCCATCGACGGCTGGTCCGGCGCGGGCCTGTACTCCGGCGTACCGTCCGGACTGACGGCGACGATCTGCTGGTCGATCCAGTTGCAGAACCACAACCGGCCGTCATGCCACCGGGGCGACTCCGGGATCCCCAGCCCACTCAGCAGGATTGTCGGTTCGGTCATCACGCCACCTCTCATCAGTTTCCATCGGCCACTTCCTCCCTCTACACGAACGGCGACCACCCCGATCGACAGCTACGCCGACTTCAGGATGATTTCATCGGCGACCCACTGAGCAACACCTGCGGGATAGGGCGCCGGAAGGCCGAGGATGACGTGCTGGAAACCGGCATGGCCGGCCTTGGTGATCGCTTCGCGAGTGGCGACGGGCTGCTCATAGGACACCGGCAGGTGGATCGAGCGAGTGATCGAGGCTGGGTCGCGGCCGATCTCGGCGCAGTACTTGTCCAGTAACGCGCTGCGGCTGACGGCATCGTCCAGGTCTTCGCCGGTGTGGTTCCAGAGGTCGGCGTGCTCGGCGACCACGCGCAGCGTCGCCTTCGACCGTCCGCCGATCATGATCGGCGGGTGCGGGCGCTGGACAGGCTTCGGGTTGCCGAACGCCGTGGTGAGGTTGTGATGGCTGCCCTGGAAGTCGAACGGCTCGGTCTCGGTCCACAGGCGGCGGATGATTGTGCACGCCTCGGCGAGGCTGGCCACGGCGTGGGCGGCGTCGTTGTACGGGAGGCCGTGGGCGTCGTACTCGCGTCGGGCGGCCGGAACGCTGGGGCGGGAGCCGGCGCCGATCCCGAAGTCGAGCCGGCCGGCGGAGACGATGTCGACGGTCGTGGCGATCTTGGCCAGCAGCGCGGGTGGGCGGAAGCGGTTGCTCGTCACAAGGAGGCCGAGGCGCAGGCGCTGGGTCTGCGCGGCCAGGGCCGACAGCAACGTCCAGCCTTCCAGGATCGGGCCGTCCGGATCACCGCCGATCGGCATCAGGTGATCGAACAGCCAGGCGTGCTCGATCGCCGGGATCGCATCAGCCTCGCGCCAGACCCGGAGCACTTCGGCGTACGAGACCTGTTGTGCGGCGGTCATGATCCCGCAACTCGGTGGCATGAAACTCCTTTCCGCGAATGCGGATCAGCGGCGGCGGAGGCTGGGGTCGAGCAGGGCAGGCGGGGCGTCGAACTTCTCCTGCGGAGCCAGGTCAGTGCCGGGGGCAACGATTTCATCGATGGCGTCGAGCAGGTCGCCGGGCAGGACGGTGTCGGCCGCGGCGAGCTGTGACCGCAGGTGCTCCAGCGTGCGCGGGCCGATGATGGCGCTGGTGACGGCCGGATGGGCGGTGACGAAACCGAGCGCCAACTGGATCATCGTCAGCCCTGCCTCGTCGGCGACCTTCGCCAACCGCTCCACCGCTTCGAGCCTGGCGCGATTGGCGGCGAGGGTGAGATCGAAGCGTTCCGGCAGGATCGCCGAGCGACTGGTGGTGATCTCGCGGCCTTCGCGGATCGCACCCGACAGCCACCCCGACGCCAACGGGCTCCATGCGAGCACGCCGAGCCCGTACTCCGCGGTCACGGGCAGCACGTGCGTCTCGATGCCGCGCTGGAGGATCGAATAGCTGGGCTGCTCGGTGACATAGCGACTCAAGTGGTTCGCCCGGGCGGCCCATTCGGCCTGCACGATCCGGTACGCCGGGAACGTCGAGCTGCCGAAGTACCGGATCTTCCCGGCGCGTTGCAGATCGGTCAGGGCCGAGAGCGTCTCCTCGTCGCTGGTCGCCGGGTCCCACCGATGCATCTGGTAGAGATCGACATGGTCGACCCCGAGCCGGCGCAGGCTGTCGTCGAGTGCTGTGACGATCCAGCGACGCGAACTGCCCCGATGGTTGCGCTCGGCACCCATCGGCATGGTTGCCTTGGTGGCCAGCACGATCTCGTCCCGGCGGCCGGCGATGGCCTTGCCGACCATCTCCTCGGACTCGCCCTGGCTGTACATGTCGGCTGTGTCGATGAGGTTGACCCCGGCTTCGAGCGCGGCGTCGACGATGGCGGTGGCCTCGTCCTGGGTGGTGCGGCCGATCTGCCCGAAGTTCATCGCGCCGAGCGCGAGAGTACTGACCTGTACGCCGGTCCGGCCCAACGTGCGGTACTGCATGGTGATTCCTCCTGAAGACTCTGGCATCATGAGAGCGAAGCGGAACGATGTTCCGTTAACGACTATACGGAACGTTGTTCCGTTTGCAAACCGGAGGACGGCACGGTGGCTGACAGCAAAGACGGCTCGGGGGTGCCCACTGCGCGGAAGCGAGCAGACGCGGGGCGCGACACGCCTGCGCCGCCGAAGCAGTCCGATGGCGGGCGCGACGTGGCTGCGCCGCGGAAGCGGGCTGATGCTCGGCGGAACGAGAAGACGTTGCTGGATGCGGCGGCCGAGGCGTTCGTCGCGTCCGGTGTCGACGTGCCCGTCCGGGACATCGCGGCCAGGGCCGGCGTGGGGGTCGGCACGATCTACCGCCACTTCCCGACCCGCGCCGATCTCATCGTCGCCGTCTACGAGCACCAGATCGAGGCGTGCGCCGAGGCCGGCCCGGCACTGCTGGCCAGCTCCAGTACGCCGCACGCCGCGCTGGCGAGCTGGATCGACCTGTTCGTCGACTTCCTGGTGACCAAACACGGCCTGGCCAAGGCGATCCAGTCCGACGACGCCGCCTTCCAGACTCTGCACGCGCGGTTCATCGACCGGCTCGTTCCCGTCTGTGCCGAGCTACTCGACGCCGCCGCGGCTGCAGGCGAGATCCAGCCCGGCACCGAGGCCTACGAACTGATGCGCGGAGTAGGCAACCTGTGCATCGGCGCCGACGGCGATTCCCGCTACGACGCCCGCCGCATGGTCAATCTCCTGATCGCGGGCCTCCGCACTCTTTGATCCCACAGCTCTGCCGCGGCGAGTAAATGGCGGCGAGCGCAGAAGAGGTGATGCTGGGCGGCCAGCCGATGGCGCTGGCGATGCGCGGCGAGCAGGTGGCGCCGGGCAATCCACAGATGACGCTGGACCGGGAGCCGGTTGCGCTGCCGTTGGGAGACGAGCAGGCGCCGTGGAGCGAACGACGGCTGGCGTGCGGCGGAGTACTTGTGGTGTCTGTGGATGGGTGGGAGGTGATGCCGGGTGGTGCGATCAGTCATAACTGGCTTCTGTCCACCACTGGTTGTTGCGGACCGCGAAAAGCCAGGCGCGCCCGTCGGCGCCTACCAGCTGGAAGCGAGCCAGGCGGTTCTCGGCGGCGGGATCCCACCAGTGTTCGTCCACCGGCCAAGGACCGGCCCAGGCGACGACCGGGTGAAGTTTGTTGCTATCGGCAACTTGTGGTGCCGGTTCGAAGCGGAAGGCGGCCGGAGCACCGGACAGCACGCCGCGGGCGCTCACCGAGACCTGGCGGCCGTCCGCCGAGAGCACCTCCGCGGGTTTCGGTACCGGATAGACCGAGCTGGGCGCCGGGGTCGGCCAGCGGCTCCCGGTCTCGGTGATCGCGCCTGGCCACGGGAGCTCCGGCGGATTGGCCGGTACCGGGCGATCGCCCCAAGGGATCAGCGTCTGCCGCTCCAGGAATCCTCTTCCGCCGCCGACCACGACCGAGACGACCCCGCCGTGCCCGAGCATGCTCTGCACCCGGGACAGCGCCCGGTGGATCCGCTCGTCCGGGCCGCCTCCCCAGAGGCCTTCGGCATGGGCGCCGACCGGGTCGATCTGCTCCGGGATCAGCCGGATCCGCACCACCGCTGACGTCAGCTCACTGGTCGCAGTACCGCTGCCCTGCAGTTGCCAGCGGACCCGATCGACGAGATCGGTGGCGCTGAACCAGCGGGGATGCAACCACTCCCGCTCGTGCACCTGACCCGACTCGGTGCCGACCTCGACCCGCAGAGTGGTGCAGACGAGACCGACCTTGGTCAGTTGCTCGATGAGCTCGTCGGCCACGGACCGCACCGCGAAGGCGACCTGGTCGACGCGATCCACAGGCGGCTCGAAGTCGAGTTTGCGGGCCAGCTCGGGAGGCGCCTGCCGGGCGACCACCGGGCGGTCGTCGTCACCACGGGCCAGCCGATGCGCAAACTCGCCGTCCGGTCCGAATCTGGTCAGTACTTCGGTCGCGGGCAGGCGCGCGAAAGCACCGAGCGAGCGCAGCCCGAGCCGGCGGAGCAGATCGGTGAGCGCGGGCCGCTCGAGTGTGTCGACCGTGAGCGGCGCGAGGAACTCCGCCGACCCACCTCGCGGGATCACCATCACCCGCGTCCGCGCCGAACTCGCCCGAGCCGCCTGCTCGGCAGCGAAAGGCCCATCGGCGACTCCGACCCGGCCACCCGGTACGTCGAACGTCTCGAGCCGGTCGAGCAGCTTCTCCGCCGCGGCGGCCTCGCTGCCGTAGAACCTGCTCGGTCCGCGCGCCTTCAGGGCACACATCCCCGGGCGGATCACCTGGATGCCTGGCGTGAGCGCCTCCAGGCAGCTGATCACCGGGTCGAAGGCGCGGGCGTCGATCACCGGGTCGTACTTCAGCACCACCAACTCCGGACACCTCGACTGCGCGTCCCGCGCCCGCAACCCACGGCGTACCCCCTCGGCTCTGGCAGTCGCCGAACTGGCCAGGACCCGCCCCTTCGCCAGGACTGCGAGCGGCGCGTCCGGCGAACATCCTGCCGCCACAGCAGCCGCCGTGACCGGCCAGTCGGGTATCCACACCACCATCACCCGATTCCCTCGCTCCGGCTGGTTGGCAGGCGAGGCGGGCTGGGGGTGGAGCGGCGAAGTGCGGAGTGTGCTCATCAGCCGATGACTCCGCGGTGGGCGACGTCTTCGAGCAGACGGACCAGCTCGTCCGAGCAACTCCCCGCAGCCGAAGCAAGAGCCTCAGCTTCCAGCGATACCAACTCTTCCCGCCCAACAGCCGCCTCCGGAACAAGCACCGGAGGAACAGCCTTCGGCCGCGGAACAACAGGCGGAACAACAGAACGTCGTCGTGGATGGCGAGGCATGGTCAAAGAAGTGCGGGTACGCATTAGCTGACGGCTTCCCAGTGGGTTGGGGTTTCTTGGGGGGTGGAGGTAGTGGCTGGGCGGATGGTGCCGTCGGGGGCTGGGAGCCAGAGGTGGTGTTGTTGGGGGCGGACGGCGGCGCCTCGGCCGGTGACTGCGACGGTTGCCTGCCGACCGGTCAGGTAGCCCTCGCCTTCGCCCAGGCCGGTCCAGGTGTTGGTCTGCACCTCCAGGCGGGCTTCGCTGCCCGGCCAGGAGCCGACCGCGATCAGCATCGCGCCTCTGGTCCGCAGCCGGGCCGACAGCCGGGACGCCTCCCCCGGCGTGACCTCCCCCGGCGGCCGGACCACCACGACCGTCAGGGCGTCGACCAGGGCGGCGACGACGCTCAGCCAGTCACGCTCCGGATCGGGCACCAGCACCAGCCGCTCGAGATCGACGCCGAGCCCGCGGGCCGCTTCCGCCCCGAACGAGGGCATCCCGACCACTCCGCACCAGGCACCCTCGGCGGACGGCCCGGCCATCATCGCCATCACCAGCGCCGTGGACCCGCGCACGGAGTACACCGAGCCACCTCGCAGTACGGATCCGGGCAAAAGGTCGGAGATGGCTGGCAGAGTGGGCAGGGCCCGGTCGACGGTGGCCGTGTCCAGCGCTTGCTGGACCCGCGTCTCGGTCGTCCGTGGCGCCAGCACGGTCGGCACCACCCGCTCATCCGACGCCTCCCGGAGCCGCGCGGCCTTCTGCTCCTTGGCCCGGGCGAGCAGCGTGCGCGCTTGATCCAGCGCGGTCACCGGGCTCCGATCAGCCGGACGCGCGGGCAGCTCAGCAGCAGAAGTCCCCGTCACACCCCCATGTTCGAACACCTGTTCGACTCCTGTCAATCGGCCGCCCAGCAAGCTGTGGACAACTAGACTCACGGGCGTGCGAAGGGTCGAGCATCCGCGGTACCAGGACGCGGTACGGGAAGTCGAGCAGAGCATCGACCGGGCCTGGGAAGACCTCCGCGCCGAGTTCGGTACGACGGACGAGCAGGAGCTGGCCGAGCTGGTCCTGCAGGATCCCGCCGAGTTCGACTGGCGGGTGGTCGACGGCGCACTCGACCGGCTCACCTGCGACGAGTGTGGCGCGCGCCTCGGCGCCGGACCGCACGGCTGCGCGAATTGCGATCTGGCGAACGGCTTCCGGTTCGCCGCCCGCGAAGTGGACCGCCCGAACGTGCCACCAGGCAACGAACACGCGATCCGGGTCGCCTCGGCGGTCGCCCGGACCAGGCACCGGTACTCACCGCGCGCCCGCTGCGGCTACGAACTCGCGCTGCCCGACCTCCTCGCCGGCACGCAGCCCACGACGGCCGAGGCGCAGCGCTACAAGGCACTGATCAACCAACTCGCCGACCACGAGCTCGAGGAGCTGATCACCGTGGCGGATCTGCAGCGAAAGGACCGGGTGTGAAAGAGCTTCTGGCCGAGGTCGAGCAGCACCACGACGACTTGGCCCGCTGGCTGGGCAGCGAGGCCGGGCCGGCTCTGCTCGACACGATCCAGGCCGCCCATCTGCCGGAGTTCTCGCTCGTCACCATCGACGGCGACCAACTCGACCTGGCGGCTCTGAACGAGGCGCTGGCCGGCAGCAACAACGCAGTACCGGGGCTGACGATCGGGATCGAGGAGTTCGAGGTGGCGATCCGGACCGCCGAGGTGGCCGTCTGCCGGTTCCTCGAGGTGCACTCGATCGGCACGTCGCGACGCTCCACCGCCGTACTGGTCACCGATCCCACCGCCCGGTACGGCGTGCGCTGGCTGAGCGTGCAGGAAACCGCGGCGCCCTGAACCCCCGGCGAGGCGGCGGAATCTGAGAGGGTAGAGCCATGCCGAGATCGATTGCCACCAACACCGAGGTCGACACCGAAGCGCTGCTGGAGTTCGTCCGCCCGCGCCACCACATGCTGCTGATCACCCGCCGCGCGGACGGTACGCCGCAGGCCTCGCCGGTGTCGGGTGGCGTCGATCCGGAGGGCCGGATCGTCATCTCGTCGTACCCGGAACGGGCCAAGAGCAACAACGTGAAGCGGGACGCGCAGGCCAGCGTCGTCGTGCTGTCCGACGACTGGAACGGCCCGTGGGTGCAGATCGACGGCAGCGGCGAGGTGATCGACCTGCCGGACGCGGTGGAGCCGCTGGTCGAGTACTTCCGCTCGATCTCGGGCGAGCACCCGGACTGGGAGGAGTACCGCGAGGCGATGCGCAAACAGGGCAAGTGCCTGATCCGCATCACCCCCGAACGCTGGGGCCCGGTCGCCACCGGCGGCTTCCCCGCGCACCTGGCCTAGTCACCGGAACAGGCCGACCACCAAGCTGATCACCAGGAGCTTGAGCAACCAGTCGCCTGCGTGGATGGCGGCAAGCCGAGGGTTCACGCCGTCCCAGATGACCGAGCCGGTCAGCAGGACGAAGGGGAAGCCGGCGAAGAGCGCGAGGCCCAGGACGAGTACCGGGCCGACACTGGTCAGCTCAAGTTGGGACGCCAGCCCGGCGATCACGGCTGCCACCAGCGCACTCCGTCCCAGTTCCAGCAGCACCTTGGCCGGTGACGGCTTCTCCTCAGCCGAGGCAGGAGAACCGAGCAGAGCACTCCGGGACTTGGCGAAGACGACGTACCAGACACTGCTGACCCCGAACACGGCGGCGGCTGCGACGACAACAGCAAGAACGACCTTCATCTCGGGTATCTCCCAGGTTCTGGGGCCTCAACGAGGCCCTCACATCCCTAGGTAGAAGCCGGGCCAGGCTTTTCGACATCACCCCTTGGTGTAGCGGCGGGCCATGGTTTCGGTGATGCGTTGCATGGCGCCTTCGAGGTGTTCCCGCAGCGCCGCTTCGGCGCCGGGCTCGTCATGGGCCAGGCAGGCGTCCAGGATCGCCTGGTGCTCGCGACGGGTCTGCTCGATCCGCGCCTTCGTCTGCCGTGAGCCGAACCTGTACCGCTCGCTGTTCTGCCAGACCGGCTCGATCGCCCTCGGTAACCACCGCGAGCCGCCGGCCCGGTAGATCGCGAAGTGGAACTCCGTGTGCGCCTGCCGGGAGGCGATGATGTCGCCCACCTTCGACAGCCGCACATGCTCGGCCAGGGCCGCCCTGGCCAGCGTCGCGTCGGCATCGGTGAACCTGCTCGCCGCGGCCCGTACTGCGAGGGTCTCGAGCGCGAGCCGGGTCTCGTGGGTGTCGCGGAGGTCCTCCATCGACAGCTCGCGTACCCACGCGCCCTTGTGCGGCACGATCTCGACCAGCCCGAGCGCCTGCATCCGCCGCAACCCCTCGCGGATCGGCATCTGGCTCATGTCGAGTCGCTTGGCCAGCTCCTCCAGCCGCAGCGCGGTACCGCTCGGGAGCTCACCGGACAGGATCAGCTCGTGCAACTCGGCGGCGGCTTCCTCCGCGAGTGTGCGCCGGCCGCTCGGTCCCCCGGGCGTGAGCTCGAGTCGTCGGGTCATGGGGTGTGGGCTGCCTCTCTCCTCCACTGCACCGCGTCTGGGAGGTAACCGTAACTGCCCGTGGGCAATCTGCGGCACATCTGACCCCCGCACTCGCCGATTGCCCACCCGCTGTCTCAAAAACACCCGTGCCAACTGCCGCCGCAGCTCAGAACCGGGTGAGGTCGAGCAGCACCCGCCTGTCCGCGGACCCAGCGGCCAGCAGGTCCAGTGCAGCCTCCACCTGCGGCGCAGCCACGATCTCGAGCACCGGGCGCACCCGTGACGGCGCGATGTCGGTCAGTACGGCGGTGACGGTCCCCGCCTCGATCGTGGTCCGCTGCATGTTCACCGGCAGCACCCGCAGGTCCCGGCCGATCAGCTGGTGCAGGTCGAGGGTGGCGAACTCCCCTGCCGTGTAGCCGAGCGCCACCAGCCGTCCGCCCGGCGTGATGTGGCTCATCACCCCACTGGTGACCGGACCGCCGACAGTGTCGATCACCGCGTTGCACCAGGGCAGCTCGCGGCCGACCTGACCCAGCTCGTCGACCCGGACGATCTGGTCGACCAGGCCCTCCAGCATCTCCACTGACTCGTCGCTGCGGGCCAGTCCGATCACCTTCATCGCCCCGGCCGCCCGGGCCACGGCGGCACACAGCTGGCCGACCAGCCCGGTGACGCCGGTGACGACGACCGTCTCGTTCTGCACGATCTGACCGACCCGCCGTACTGCGGTGTGCGCGGTCAACGCAGGAGCCAGCATCGCCACAGCAGAAGCCGGATCCAGCCCACTGGGCAGCAGGTGCACCGACGGATCCGGTACTACGGCCAGCTGTCCCCACGTCCCGGACCGGGAGACCCCCAGTCCTCCGCCACGGACCACCACCGGCGTACCGGCCGCATAGACGCCTGAGCTCACCACTACGCCGGCACCCTCGGATCCCGGGATGAACGGCGGCTGCATCTGCTGGGCCAGCTTGCCGGCCAGCACGGTCCGGTCGAGCTGCGTGACGGCGGCGTACTGCATCTCCACCAGCGTCTCGCCTTCGCCGGCGGCGAACTCCAGCTCCTCGATCTTCAACTGCTGGCCGGGCCCATAGCAGCGAAGCGCCAAGCCCCGTCGCACACTCATCCGGCCACCCCGCTCATCCCCGTGTCGATCAACCCTGCAGCGGGTCCCTGGATTTGATATCTGATCACATCTCGGTCCTGCGGAAAAGCCCTGTTCACGCCGAAAAGCCCCCCTTCTTCAGCGGCCGGGTGAGCTGCTCGCACACCGTTGATCGAGCTGCCGCCCGGCCTCGGTCCACCTGATCGCCCATCGGGAAAGGCCAGTCGCTCCCGGCCAGCACCCGATCCGCACCGAAGGTCGCCCCCAGCAACACCCGTACGCCGTCGTCGTGCACCAGGTCGTCCACATAGAACCGCTGCAGCGCCTGCGGCACCGTCAGCGAGAGTGGTCCGATCCCTGGTCGTGCAGTGTCGATCCCGCGCTGCCAGCGGCCGGCCAGCGCGGCCGTGACGCCACCACCGTGGCACAGGCAGAACCTGATCCCCGGGAAGCGCCCGACAACATCCCCGAACACCAGCTCCGCCACGGCAAGCCCTGTTTCATAAGGGTTTCCCAGCAGGTTCGACAGGTAGTACCTGCCGAGCCGTTCGTCGTGGCTGTGGCTCGGGTGAATCAAGGTGAAGGCCTCCAGCTCGTGGAGCACCTCCCAGACAGCGTCCAGCCCGGCAACCCCCGCAGTACCAGCCGGCCCGGCCCCAGCGGCTGGCCCGGTGAGGCCCGCAGTACCGAGGGCGAAGCCGCTGAAGACGCCCTCGCTCGCCAGTGCGGAAGCAACGGCCGCAGCGGACGGGTCATGGAGCGGCAGCTGTCCGAGCACACGCAGCTGCGGAGTAGCCAACTCCCGCATCCCCTGGTTGACCAGCGCGGCCCACTCGACGCCCTGGTCGTAGCGGAACAGCGCAGGCGGCACGGAGACCACAGCACCGTCCAGCTCCTGCTCGTCGACCCACGCCAGCAGTGCAGCGGGATCAGCCAGCCGCTTCAGCGGCAGCCGCTCACCGTCCACCAGCAGGAAGCCGTCATCCACAGCAAGCCCGAACAACCCCTGATAGGCCGCCGCGAGCACAGTCGGCGGTATGAGGTGAGTGTGGACGTCCCAGCCGGCCATGTCAGCGGGCATCCTCGTCGTTGTCGTAGAACGACGGCCGCACCGGGTAGTGCGGCCCGTCGTACACCTCGAGCAGGACAGAGGTCTCCTCTGCCCTGGTCGGCCCGTGCACGACGCCCTTGGGGTTCCAGTAGAAGCTGCCCTTGGTCAGGGTCGTCCCGGTCGGCAGGTACACGTACCGGCCGGACAGGCAGAACATGAACTGGTTCGACGCGTGCTGGTGCGCCTCCGGAATCCCGGAGCCCTTCTCGAAGCGGACCAGCGCGATCGACGCCTCCGACTCCTCGTCCCGCCACAGCATCTTGTGCGACAGCCCGGCCAGCGACTTCTCGACCCACTCCAGGTCGTCCGTCTGCAGCAGCACCTCGCTCAACTGCTCGTCGAAGGAGCTCATCAGACACCCTCCCGCGGTACAGGACGGCCAGTGATCCCCGTGTAGAGCTCCTCGGCCACACCTGCCGCCATAGGAGCCACTGCAGCGATATGCCCATCCGGCCGAACCAGTACGACGGTGTCAGCCGGTACGCCGTACCGGCTGGTCGCGATGCTGCCCGGGTCGAACAGCGAGCGGTCGCGAAGGCCGGAGTCCAGCGGTGCATCCCACCGCGACACCGCGAAGTGCTTCAGCGCAGGCGAGTCGTTGACCGGCACAGCAGGCCGCCGCCGTACGTCGGTGAAGTACAGCGCGACGAACGACTCCCGGCACAACCCATGGATCGTCTGCCGTCCACGCGGCCCCTGCAACGCCAGGTCAGGCGCCCTGTCCCCGGCCCGTACTGCGGGCGGCTCGGCACTGGTCATCACCATCGACCAGTCGCACACCCCGTCCACATCCAGCCGTACGCCGAGCAGCGTGCGCGTGTACGCCGTCGCCCAGTCGCTACCGGCTGCGGTGACAGCGCCCCGCTGGTGGGACATGTACTTGCGGGCAGCCTCGGCCATCTCGCCCGACCCGTTGATCGCCACCGGCCGCTGCTCCTGCTCGTACCCGTCCAGCAAGGACGGGTCGGCCCATCCGCGCATTACCCAGGCAAGTCGCCAGGGCAGGTTCGAGGCGTCCAGCGCGCCCGTGTTGAGGCCCAGCGCCCACATCGGGGTGATCAGGTGGGCCGCGTCGCCCATCAGGAACACCTTGCGCTCGGCGGACCAGCGGTCGGCCACCCGGTGGTGCACGTTGTAGACGACCGAGCCGAGCAGCTCGATCCGGTCCACCTCGCCGATGAACTGCTTGACCTTCACCAGCATGTCTTCCTCGCCCGGCTGGTCCGCGCCCTCGGCCAGTGGGAAGAGGAACCGCCAGCAGTTGGGCTGGCGGATCAGCACCATCCACTCGGACCGGTCGGAGAAGTAGGCCAGGTACGGGTAGTCGCGGGCGTTCGAGACGTCCAGGTCGACCACCACGTCGATCAGCATGTACCGCTCGGGCAGGGTCTCCCCCGTCACCGTCGCACCCAGCGCGTCTCGCACCTTGCTGCGGCCGCCGTCGCAGGCCAGCAGGTGCGACGCCTCGATCTCCCGCGTCCCGTCCGGGGTGGAGACCGTCAGCACCACCCGGTCGTCGAGCACCTCGAAGGACTCCAGCCGGTGCTGCTTGCGCACGACACCGGCGCCACCGGACCGCTCCAGCGCGGCCTCCAGGATCGGCTCCATGTGCTGCTGCGGCAGGTTGATCACAAACGGGTACTGCGTGTCGTTGACCAGCTCGGCCAGCTGGACCGAGGCCCGCGGTGTGTTGGTGGCCCGGTCGATGTCGCCGATCTCGTCGATCCGCAGCGCGGCCTCGAGGATGCCCTCCAGCGCGCCGTACCGGTCCCAGATCTCCAGCGTCCGGGTCAGCGTCGTACCGGCCTTGGTGTCGGAGGAGAGCGTCGCGTCCTCCTCGAGCAGCACGAACGGCACGCCGTAGTGGGCCAGGCCGAGCGCGGTCGTCAGGCCGATCGGCCCGGCGCCGACGACGGCGACGGGCAGCTGGTGGTCAGCGCTCACTCAGGACTCCTTGAAGGTGTCTAGCCGGGCGAAGACGCGCTCGCGGGTCAGCTGCGAGCCGGTCATCGCCGCCGCGTCGGACAACAGGAAGAGCAACGGTCCGACCACATCCTCGGGGTCGCCGATCCCGGTCGTGTCACGCCAGTGCTCCAGGTCCGCACCGATGTTCGCAGAACGGAACTGCTCGGTGTCGACCACCCCCGGCGCGATCACGTTCACCCGGACCCGGTACTCCGCGACTTCGGCGGCCAGTGTCCGGGCGAAGGCACCCAGGGCCGCCTTGCTCGACGCGTATGCCGCCGCGCCCGGGAACCCGGTCGCCGCCATCCCCGACGTGAACACGATCACGGACCCGGTACGGCGCTCCACCATGTGCGGGACCACCGCCTGGCAGACCCAGACGACACCGTCCAGGTTCACCTTGAGCGTCTGGGTCCACTGCTCGGGATCGGTGTCGAGCACAGCGGCACGCGGCTGTACTGCGGCGCCGGCGACCAGCCCGTCGATCCGGCCGTGCCGCTCGACCACGCCACTGACCGCCTCGAGCACGGCCTCCCGGTCCGAGACGTCTACCTCCACGTACTCGACACCGGCAAGGCCAAGACCACGGGTGAGGTCGAATACGACCGCAGTACCGCCACAGCCGGCCACTGCGGAGGCCAGCGCAGCGCCGATGCCGTGCGCTCCACCTGTGATGACGACAACCTCGCCGGTCGCGTCGAAACTCACCTTCATGACGTCCCCTCGCGCTGGGAGCTCTGCAAATTCTGACCCCGCCCCGCCACCCCGGTCAGGTTGGAGGTCATCGTCTCGGTGATCCGCTGTACTGCGCCAGCCAGGTGGTTGCGCAGCGCCCGCTCGGCAGCATCGGCGTCACGGGCGATACAGGCATCCAGGATCGCCTGGTGCTCCTGCCGGTTCCGCTCGATCTGGAAGGCGGTCTGGCGGCTCCCGAACCGGTAGCGCTCACTGTTCTGCCATACCGGCTCGATAGCGCGGGCAAGCCACTGCGACCCACCGGCCCGGTACAGGGCAAAGTGGAAGTCCGCATGCGCCTGCCGAGCTCCGACGGAGTCCTCCGACCGCGAGAGCTGCAGGAGCTCGTCCAGCGCAGTACGGGCTTTCTCCGCATCCTCTTCACTGAAGTGCTCAGCCGCAGCCCGTACTGCGAGACTCTCCAGCGCCAGCCGGGTCTCGTGGGTGTCGTGCAGGTCCGCGATCGACAGTTCCCGCACCCAGGCGCCCTTGTGCGGAATGATGTCGACCAGTCCGAGCGCCTCCAACCGGCGGAGGCCTTCCCGGACAGGCATCTGGCTCATCTCGAGCCGGTTGGCCAGCTCGACCAGGCGGAGCGGAGTACCGCTCGGAAGCTCGCCGGACAGGATGAGCTGGTGCAGCTCGGCCGCTGCCGTCTCGGCCAACGTACGGCGACCACCACGGCCTCCGCCGGGCAGCAGGGCCAGCCGGCTGCTCATGCGAGGTCCCGCCGGACCAGGGTGTTGCGCAACTCGCCGATCTTGTCGGCCCGCGTCACCACCTCGTCGCCTTCCGCCAGGAACACCTGCGGCTCCCGCGCGTTGCCGATCCCTGCCGGCGTCCCTGTCAACAGCAGGTCGCCAGGGCGCAGGGTCATCCCGAACGAGAGCTCGCTGATCAGCGTCGCCACGTCGTACGCCATCTGCTTGGTTGAGGCGTCCTGCATCACCACACCGTTCAGCAGGCACTGCAGGTGCACGTCCTGCGGGTCGCCGAACTCGTCGGCCGTCACGATCCACGGGCCGAGCGGCATGGTCTGGTCGATGCTCTTGCCCTTGAGCCACTGGCCGCCGTGCTGACGCTGCAGGTCCCGCTGCGACACGTCGTTGGCCAGCGTGTAGCCCCAGACGTGGTCGAGCGCGTCGGCGACGGGGATGCTGCGCCCGGCCTTGCCGATCACCAGCGCGAGCTCGGCCTCGTAGTCCCACTTGGCCGAGATCGCCGGGTCGTACGCGATCTCGTCGTACGGGCCGACCACGACGTCCGGTCCCTTGGTGAAGAAGGTCGGGTGGTCAGGCCGGTCGACGTCCTGGCCCTCGCGCTTGCCCTTGCTCTCCTCGAAGTGGTCCCAGTAGTTCCAGCCGGTGCACAGGATGTCCCGGCGGAACCGCCGCAACGGCGCGCACAACCGGACCGATGCCAAGGGCAACCGTTCGGCGGTGGCGATCTCGTTGCGCACAGCAACCAGCCCGGCCGGACCCGCCTCGATCACCGAGACCAGGTCGGCCGCGTTCAGCAGGACGACGTCCTCGCCGTCCACACCAGTGCCATCCAGTACGGCGGGCAACTCCCGCCCGGCGTGTTCGATCGTCACGAACCGCATGTCAGGTCCACTCGACGCCGCGCACGTGATCACCCCCTCCCGGGCTGCGTCGGCCGGCTGTCTTGTCTGTTCGCTTGCTCATGGGATCACCGCGATCGCGCTGATCTCGATCAGGTAGTCGGGGTGGGCCAGCTTGCTGACCTCGACCATGGTCGAGGCGGGCAACGGCTCGTGGAAGAACTGCGCGCGGATCTCGTGGATCTTGGCGAAGTCCTCCATGTTGCGGACGTACACATCCACCCGGCAGACGTCGTCCAGCGTGCCGCCGGCCTCCCTGACCGCGGCCTGCACGTTCTCGCACACCTGCCGGGTCTGCTCGCGGACGTCGCCGAGGCCGGCGATGCTGCCGTCCGGCCGCCGCGCGGTCATCCCGGACACGAACACCAGCCGGCCGGTCGCCTCGATCGTGGTCGCCTGTGAGAACACCCCGTTCGGGCTCCGCAGCGCCGCACTGGTCAGTTGCCTCTTCGCCATCAGCTCAGCACTCCTCCGGTCGGGACGACGGCGCCGACCGCCCGCGCGGCCTGCAGCAAACCGTCCAGCCCCGACCTTTCGATCAGTACGCCGTTGCGCCGCTGCTGCGCCGCGCGTTCGGCCTCGATCTCCCCCGGCACATACAGCCGGTCCACTCCGGGAGCCGTCGCACTGGCATGCACCTTCGCGGCCAGCGCGGACGACCGCTGCCGGAACCCCTCGACGCCACCCAGAAGTTCCGGGTCGATCGCGAAGAAGAGATGCGCGCAGTCGTTCGGCCGATCCGGCTCCCGGTACAGCGGCCGCACCTGGTCACCCCAGCCACCACCACTCAGTACTCCGGTCAGCACGTCGATCATCAACGCCAGCCCGAACCCCTTGTGCCCGGCCGCGGGCAGCAACATCCCCAGTACCGCGGCCTCCGGGTCCGTGGTCGGAAGCCCGGACGGGTCGGTGGCCCAGGTGTCGGGAATCGGCCGGCCCGCCGATGCCGCCAGCCGGATCTTGCCCAGGGCAACAGCCGACAGGGCCATGTCGAGCACGATCTCCGGCCCGCCGTCGGTCGGTACCGCGATCGCCAGCGGGTTGTTGCCGACGATCCGCTCGGCCCCGCCGGGAGCCGGCATCAGCGGCGTCGTGTTCGACATCGCGATGCCCAGACAGCCGGCTTGGGCCGCCTGCATCGCCCACCGGCTGGCCGCGCCGAAGTGGTGCGCGCTGCGGACCGAGACCAGACCGATCCCGTACCGCCCGGCCCGCTCGATCGCGTGCCCCATCGCCTGCGGGCTGGACAGCTGGCCCATCCCGCCGCGCGCGTCGACCACCAGGGCCGCGCCGGCGTCGTGCAGGATGTCCAGCTCGTGTTCCCGGGTGACCCCACCGGCGTTGAGGCGTTCGACGTACATCGGGACGAGCATCACGCCGTGCGAGGTGACACCGCGCAGGTCGGCCTCGACCAGCGCGACCGCGATCCGGGTCGCGTCGGCCGGCTCGAACCCGAGGGCGCCGAAGACGGCGGAGACGGTTGCCTCCAGCCAAGCGGGCCGGACGAGCACGCGGCGATCGGCGTCGGAGGCCTGGGTGGTCACCTGGTCTCCCGTGCCCACGGCAGCAGCAGGTGCTCCAGCAGCACGAGCAGGTAGAACAAGACGATGGCCACGATGCTGAGCATCGTCATCGCGGCGAAGGCCAGCGCGGTGTCGGCATTGGCCCCCGACTGGGTGATCACGTAGCCCAGGCCGGAGGTGGCGCCGACGAACTCGGCGATCACCGACCCGATCACGGCCAGCGAGATCGCGACCTTCAGGCCGGTGAAGATCTGCGGCATCGCGTACCGCAGCCGCAACTTGAAGAACTCCTGCGACTTGCTGGCGTTCAGCGACTTGAGCAGCTCGACCAGCTCGACCGGTGTCGACTTCATCCCGCTGGCGGTCGAGATCACGATCGGGAAGAAGGCGACCAGCAGCACCATCAGCACCTTCGGTGCCTGACCGAACCCGAACCACACCACCAGCAGCGGCGCGATGGCTACCTTCGGGATCGCGTTGACGGCCAGCAGCAACGGATAGAGCAGCCGCTCGACGACCACCGACCGGACGATCAGCAGCGCGACCGGTACGCCGATCACGATCGACAGCAGGAAGCCCTCGACCGTCTCCACCAGCGAGACCCAGGTGTGCTCCAGCAGATATGCGGGCTGGGCCAGGAAGGCAGCAATCACGTCGCCCGGATTGGGCAGCAGGTAGGCCTCGATCGAGAACACGATGGTGGCAAGCCACCACAGTCCGAGCGCCAGGACCAGACCGACCAGCGGCAGCAGCACCGCCGCAGCACGGGAGTGCGTGAGCCAGGAGCGCTTCGTCATCGCTGCGCCTCGGGCAGGTCGACGGGGCGCTCCTGCTCGGACAGCAGGCTGTGCAGGTGCGCGCTGATCTGAGCCACCTCGGTCAGGTGGGCGTTCTGGCCCAGGGTGCGCGGCCGCGGGATGTCGATGGTGACGATCTCGCGCAGGCGCCCCGGCCGCGGGGTCAGCACCGCGACCCGGTCGGCCAGGACGACGGCCTCCTCGATCGAGTGGGTGACGAAGACGATCGTGGTGGCCAGCTCCATCTGGATCCGTTGCAGTTCCGCCGACAGCTCGGTCCGGGTCAGCGCGTCGAGCGCCGAGAACGGCTCGTCCATCAGCATCACCTTGGGGCTGCGGATCAGCGACCGGCACAGCGACACGCGCTGCTGCATGCCGCCGGACAGCTCGTGCGGCAACCGCCGCTCGAACCCCTTCAGCCCGACCAGTTCGAGCAACTCGTGCGCCCGGTCCCGGTACTGCGCCTTGTCCCGCTCGGCGTCGCCGCCGGAGATCTCCACCGGCAGCATCACGTTCGACACGACCGACCGCCACGGCAGCAGGGCCGGTCGCTGGAACATGAAGGAGACGTCCCGGCGCGGGCCGGTGACGGCCTCACCGGCCACCTCGACCCCGCCGGACGTCGGCGACAGCAGTCCCGCGATCAGCCGGAGCAGTGTGGACTTGCCACAGCCGGACCGGCCGATCAACGTGACGAACTCGTTCTCCCGGACGTGCAGGTCGATGTTCTCGAGAGCCCGGACCCGACCCCCGCGACCCTCGAAGACCTGTCCCACACCGTCCAGCCGGATCATGTCAGCCCTTGGGTGCCAGTGCGGCGTCCACCACGTCGGCCGGCTTCATCGAGCCCTCCTTGATGACCTTGTACTTGGTCAGGGCGTCGATGATGCTCTGCACCCGGGCCGTCTCCACCTCACCCGAGGCACCCTTGAAGTTGTCCGGCTTGACGAACGGCCTCATCAGCTCCAGTTCCTTGGTGGCCACCTCGGCGTTGGTGTCCGGAACGTACTTCTTCAGGATCTGCGCGGCGGCCGCCGGGTCCTTCATCGCCTCGTCCAGACCCTTGAGCAGGGCCGCGGTGAACTTCTTCACCTGGTCGGGGTGCTCCTTGACCAGGTCGTCCCGGACGATGATCGAGTTGCCGTAGAGCTCCTGCACCTTCGCGCCGTACGACAGCACGACGGCCTTGCGCTTCTTGTCCTTGTCGGCCGCCTCGAGCAGCGGCACGCCGACCACGAACTGGCCGATGCCGTCGACCTTGTCCGCAGCGAGCAGCGCGGGCAGACCCCCGGGCGGGGAGGGAACGAACTCGACGGCGTCCTCGGGGATGCCGACCTGCTTGGCGTAGAGCGGGAAGGTGACCTGGTTGGTCGAACCCGGCTGGTCACCGATCCGGAGCTTGGGCGTGGTGACCAGCGACTTGGGGTCGCCGGCCTTGATCTTGCCGCCCTCGAAGGCGGCGATCGCGGCCATCGAGCGCTGGTGGATCATCCCGACCGTGGTGACCGGCAGCTTCTGCTTGGCCAGCGTGATCACCAGCGCGGTGAAGTCCCCGATGCCGTAGTCGGCCTGACCGCCGGCGACCAGCTTCATCACGTCGACGGTGCCGCTGCCGGGCGTGATGGTGACGTCGAAGCCGGCTTCCTTGAAGTAGCCCTTCTCCAGGGCGACATAGGCATAGGCCTCACGGCCGAAAGTCTTGAACGAGGTCAGGTAGCTGACCTTCTCCAGTTTCGTGTCCCCGTCCGTGCCTGCCTTGCTGTCGGCATTGCACGCGCTCACTCCGGTTGCGAGTGCAAAGACCGCCACCAGGGCGACGGCCGAACGTCTGAACCTCATGCTGGACCTCTCCTCTCCGATATTTGATCAAACATCAAATATGGAAGGGTGGTCAATCGGCCCTCGGGGACTTCACAGTGTCTTTACGTGCACCATCCGACACTGTCCGGATCCCCTCAGAATCCGACTGCCGCCCGTCCTGGAGCCGCTTCCCCATGCCGTCCCGTCACCGGGCCGGCACCCCGCCCCGACCACAGACCGTACCCGCCCGGACAGCAGATCGCGACGCCAGTCAGCCCCCAACGTGCCCCACCCACGACAAATTTGTGTAAACCCGAACCAACTGTGATCTCCATCATGCAAACGCTCTCTACCCACGGGAACTGTGCTCAGCTCGCGAACGTATAGACCCCGCCGTCCCAATCCCACCACCCACAGAATCGTTGCCACCCACCCACGTGCGCGGCCTTCTGCAGTCGGACCTGCCCTCCACGCACGGTCCGGCCACGCTGATCGTTCGTTCCGACCTGATGATTTGGTGTGGGGATGAGGACGGCGCTGGTGGTGCATCCACACCCGGACGATGAGGTGTTCGCGACAGGAGCGGCAACGATTGCGCTTGCCGACGCGGGATGGCGGGTGGTGCTGCACGTCGCGACCGGAGGTGAGGCGGCGGAGAGTCGAGCGCTCGGTGAGGTCGACGCTCGGACGCTTCGGACAGCGAAACTCGGCCGATCCTGTGAGCTGCTGGGAATTGCGGAGTGGGGCTGGCTGAGCGAGCCGGGGCGATGGGTCGACCGAGGCGGGGTGGGGCCGGGGACGCTTGCAGCCGCAGGCAGCAGGGTGGTGGCGGATGCCGTTCGCCAAGTGCTGACGGTGCTGCAACCCCAGCTCGTGGTGACCGTTGGTGTCGACGGTCTGACTGGGCATCCCGATCATGTCGCGGTCGGCGCGGCCGTCCGCGAGGCTGCGGCAGGTGAGTTCGATGTGCTTGGGGCTCGACTCCGGGCGGTTGATGTCGCGGCGGCGCGGGCGGAATTGGAGCGGCTCGTCGCGCAGGCTGACCGTTCGCGACCGGGAAAGCCACGGACGGTGGGGTCTGGGCGGGTGGTCGGCGTGGCAAGTGGTGTGGAGTTGGAGGAGGTTCGCGCCGCCCAGGACGACGTACGCCGAGCGAGCGCGGTACTCCGTCGCCAGCAGGCGCTGGATGTCTATCAGGCGGGGTTGGGGACCTTGCCACTCGAGCAGGTGGTCGAGGCGTCGGAACGCCTTGGCGACTCTGTTCTGCTCCGAGCCATCCTTGATCGCGGCCGGTGGGACCGAGATCTGTTCGCGCGCACGCCGGCAGTGCGTGCTACCTCCGTGGAAGGACAGTAGGCGGCGGTCACTCGGAGGAGGGAGCCGGGAGGCCGGGGCGGGCTGCGAGGATGAGTTCGTGGCGAATGTGTTGATGCGCGGGTCGACCTACCTGCGCTGGGTCTACCTGTTGCTCGGTGCCGCTCTGGTCCTCGCCTTCATCCTGGTCGACAGCGGTCTCGTCTCGTTGCTCGACGACCTCGGCATGCCGAACGTCCTGACCGGCATCCTCGCCGCGATCGTCGTGGCCGCCCCGCCCCTGATCCTCGGTGCCCTGCCGGCCGTTCGGGAGGTGGAGGGGATCGCGGTCGAGTCGTTGCTGGGTGTCCGGTTCGAGGAGCGCCCGCTCGGCCCGTCCCGGACCTGGGCGCAGCGCCGGCGGACCACGCTCTGGTTCTGCATCCACCTGGTCGCGGGCGGGTTCGTCGGCGTCCTATCCACGATCGTCTTCGGCATCGGCGCCGTGTTGCTGGCGGCCCCCTTCCGCGCCCCCGGCTCGCGGGAACTCCTGCCCGGCCTGAACTACCAGGTCACCGGCCGCTGGACCGACGTGTGGATGCCGCTGGCAACCATCGTGGCGATCGTCGCGCTGTTCCTGCTGTCGTCTGCCATCGGCGCCCTGCTCGCGTACGCAGCCCCGCGGCTGCTCGGGCCGACCCCGGCCGAGCGGATCGAGCTGCTCGAACGCCGTACCGCGACCCTTGCCGAGCGCAACCGACTCGCTCGCGAGCTCCACGACAGCGTGGGTCACGCGCTCAGCCTGGTCACCATCCAGGCGGCCGCCGCCCGGCGGGTACTGGCGACCGATCCAGCCTTCGCCGAGACCGCCCTGGCCGCGATGGAGACTTCGGCCCGGGCCGCACTCGCGGATCTGGACCACGTTCTCGGGCTGCTCCGCGACGATCGCCGGCCAGGCTCGCAGACCGCGCCGCAGGCGACACTCGGCAACCTCACCAGGTTGGTCGAGGCGACTCGCGCCGGTGGCATCACGGTCGGCGTACGGCGTACCGGGGATCTCGAGGAGTTGCCCGCGGCGGTCTCGCGGGAGGCGTACCGGATCATCCAGGAGGGCCTCACCAACGCGATCCGGCACGCGGGCCGACCGGCCGACGAGGTCAGTGTCGACCTGGTGATCAACCTCGACGAGTCCGGCCTGCAACTGGAACTGACCAACCCGGTGACCGCGGGCACCACCGACCACTCCGGCGGCGGCCGTGGGCTGGCCGGGATTCGTGAAAGGGTCGCCGTACTGCGCGGCACGGTCGAAGCCGGCCTCGTCGCCGGCACCTGGCGGCTTGCGGTGACCCTCCCGGTCGCCGTCACCACGAGGCGCGGTTGAACACACGGTGGTTGAGGTGGGGATGAACATGGAGGAGACAGTGCAGATTTCGGTGGTCGTGGTGGACGACGAGCCGCTGATCAGGAGCGGCCTGCGCGCCATCATCGACGCGGAGGCCGACCTCACGGTCGTCGGCGAGGCCGGTGACGGCGCCGAGGTGCTGCCGGTGGTTCGCCGTACCCGGCCCGACGTCGTCCTGATGGACGTCCGGATGCCCGCCGTCGACGGCATCCAGGCGACCCGTCTGCTGCTGGACGGCCTCAACCCCGCGCCGCGCGTGCTGGTCGTCACGACCTTCGAGAACGACGACTACGTGTACGACGCACTGCGGGCCGGCGCATCGGGCTTCTTGCTCAAGCGCACTCCCCCGGACGACATCATCGCGGCGATCCGCACGGTCGCGGGTAGCGAGTCGCTGCTGTTCCCCGAGGCGATCCGCGCCTTGGCTCTCGCGCATGTGAACGAGCAGCAGAAGCAGCCGACCGGGCTCGACGAGTACCAACTCACCGAACGCGAGCAGGAGGTACTACGCCTGATGGCGCGCGGCCTGTCGAACGCGGAGATCGCCGCCGAACTCATCCTCGGCGTCCAGACGATCAAGACCCACGTCGCCAACCTGCTCGCCAAACTGGGCGCCCGCGACCGCACCCAGGCAGTCATCCAGGCCTACGAGTCCGGCTTCGTCCCCCTGCGCTGAAAGCCGTTGCTGGGAGGCCAGGCGGCACCACGGGCCGCCCGTCCAGCGGTGACCGGGCACCGCGCGCACGCCCAGTCCGTGAGCGGTCAGGTGTCCAGGGCCTCGTCGGCGAGGTCGCAGGCGTTGTGTAGGGGGTCGATCTGGTCGGCCTGGACGGCGATCCGCTGCAGCAGCATCCGGAAGATCATCCGCTCGCCGTCGTCGAGGCTGCCCATCACGGCGTCCTCGCTGGCCGAGAGCCGGCGCTCCAGGTCGCAGAGAGTCTCCCTGCCCTGCTCGGTCGGCACGATCAAGCGCGCCCGGCGGTCACTCGGATCCGCCTGCCGCTGCACCAGACCGGCTTTCTCCAGGTCGTCCAGGAGATACGTCATCACCGTGCGGTCGACGTCGAGCTGGGCCGCCAGGTCGAGCTGACGCTTCGGGCCCTCGCTCACGCTGGTGGCCAGCACCTGGTAGCCCCGCGGCCCGCCCGGTACGTCGGCCAGCGCCTCGGCCGCCGTCTTCGCGTAGCGCCGGAACACGACGCCCAGCGCCCAGCCGAGGTCAGCCTCGACCGAGGTTCCGCGAGCTGCCCGGGCTCCTGCCTCCGGCGACGAACTGGTCATGGGACCCATCGTACGTGTTCATGCATCTCGGAATACGATCTGCCTTGAATATGTTCTGCTCGACAGACTATCTTCAGAGCAGCTCAGATTGAGCGACTCACCGTTGTGTTGCAGAGAGGAACGACATGACCACCCTCCTTCGCGTCGACGCCAGCATCCGGATCGACGGATCCGTCAGCCGGGCGCTGGCCGACAGTGCCGAGGCCGCCTGGCGCGCGGAGCACCCGGACGGCGTCGTGGTCCGGCGGGATCTCGGCCGCGATCCGCTCCCGTCCAACGTCTGGCCTGCCGTGGCCGCACTGTCGATGGGGCTGGACGCAGGTCCTGACGCCAACCGCGCCGACACCGCCGAGGCGAGCGCCCTGGCCGCCGAGCTCTCGGCCGAACTCAGGAACGCCGACGCGGTGCTGCTCGCAGTACCGCTCTACAACTACGGAATCTCCCAGCACGTGAAGACCTGGATCGACCTGCTGCTGCTCGACAGCGACCTGCTCAGCGGGTCCTCGCTCCAGGGCCGACCGGCCATCTTCACGCTGGCTCGCGGCGGTGGCTACGGCCCCGGCACCCCGCGCGAAGGCTGGGACCACGCCACGCCGTACCTGGAGCGCATCTTCGGAGACCTGCTCGGCATGACCGTCCGGCAGGCCGTCGCCGAACTCACGCTGGCACCGGTCACCCCGGCGATGGCGGACCTGATCCCCGCGTCCAAGGCCGCCCAGGAGGAGGCGCACCTCGCTGCCAAGGACCACGGAGTCGCCGTCGCGAAGGAACTGATCGCCGCCACGGTCTGATCCAGTCCCAGCAGCGCAGGTCAGGGTGATCGCGCTGGACGTCTGTTGATTGTTGCTAGTCGCCTGCAGGTGCCGTGCTCGAGCCGGCGCTCTGCCAGACAGACAGCGTCACCGACAACGTCACCTCGGCAGGATCAGCCAGTACTGCGATCCGCTCCGTCAGCTCGGCCTTGGCCGTGTGCCGCGCACTCGGTGTCATCGCCACCAGCCGCTCGACCGCGGCATGGTCCAGCCGCATCGCAACCTCCACGACTTCGCTACCGGTCCGCACGAACGAACCAGCCAGCGAAGCGGTCAGCCGCTGCTCCTTCTCCTGATCCACCCGAACCAGCCCCAGTACTTCGACCAGCTCGGTCAGGTGGGTCTGGTTGGGCGTCACCACCAGGAGCGAACCACCGGGCGCGAGGATGCGGGCCATCTCCTGGGCGTTCCGAGGCGCGAACACGTTCAGCACCAACGCGGCGGCCTGATCCTGCACGGGCAACTCACGCCATGCATCACAAACCACGGCCCCGATCCGCTCCGGATCCACCCGAGCCGCCCTCCGCGCCGCATACCGCGACACATCCAACGCCAACCCCCACTGCCCGCTGGCGGCTCCAACCACCCCCGCCAGGTAATACCCAGTGCCAGCCCCCACCTCCACCACCAGCCCACCCTCCACGGCGCTCCCCTCGCCGCCGCTGCCCTCGCCGACGCGGCGCACGCCAAACTCGCCGCGCTTGTGCGCAAGCGCCTTGGTGCTGGCAGCGATCAGTGCGTCGCGGATCGGGGTGTAGTGGCCGGCGGAGAGGAAGGCCTCGCGGGCTTCGATCATGTCCGCCGAGTCGCCCTCGATGCCGGTCGAGGCCGAGGGCAACAAGTTGAGATAGCCCTGCTTGGCGAGGTCGAACGCATGCCGTCGCGGGCAGACCGCAGTACGGGCTGTCAGGGACAGTGCGTCACCGCAGACCGGGCAGCGCAGTACGGAGACCAGGTCGGGGTGCACACCCCGGAGACTACCTACTACCGCCGTCTTGAAAGGCTTGCGCACCATGCGCCTGACCGCTGAGACGTCGTCCGACGGAGTTCGCCAACAGCTCTTCACTCTTGGTGAGCTGCCCGGCGTGCTGTGGACGCCGGAAGGCGCCGTCGGTGCACGCCCGCTCATCCTGATGGGACACGGCGGTGGCGAGCACAAACTGGCGCCCGGCATGCTCGCCCGTGCGCGCCGCTTCGTGATCGAGTGTGGAGTTGCAGCGGTGGCGGTTGACGTGCGCGGCCATGGCGAACGGCCGCGAGACGCGGCGTTTGACCGGCTGGCAAGTGAGGAGCAGGCTCTGGTGGCGGCCGGCGAAGAGACGTCTCCGCTGCTTGCCGACTTCCAGGCGCTCGTCGCGCGCCCGACTGTGACGGAGTGGCAAGCGGTCCTGGACGCGGTCCAGCAACTCGATCACATCGGCGCCGGTCCGGTGGGTTATTGGGGGCTCTCGCTCGGGTGCGGGCTCGGTGTTCCGTTTGTTGCCGCGGAGCCCCGAGTCCGCGCTGCGGTGTTGGGTCTGTTCGGGGCGCTTGCATCGGTCGAGGCTGCCGCAGAGATCACTGTGCCGGTGGAGTTCCTGGTGCAGTGGGACGACGAGCGCGTGCCACGGCACGAGAGCCTGGCCCTGTTCGACGCCTTCGGCTCAGCCGAGAAGACGCTGCATGCCAACCCCGGTCAACACGGTGAGGTTCCGGGGTTCGAGCTGGACAGCGCGCTGAGGTTCTTCGCCCGGCAGCTCGGGAGTTAGCCGTTGATGTCGCGACTGGTCAGGCGGGCCCAGGCTGCGGCATAGAAGACTGCCAGGTAGGCGGCTTGCACCAGGAGGTTGCGCACGATCGCGTCCCAGTACGGCGGGTCGCGCAGCAGGTCGGCGAACGAGGGCCAGCCGTACATCAGCAGCCACGGGTGGATCTCGTCGATCTGCGGGATCGCACCCAGGATCCCGAACACGATGAACGCACCGAACGTCGCCGCCATCGCCGCGAGCGGAGTCGACGTCAGCGACGAGACGAACAACCCGATGCCGGCCAGTCCGAGCAGCGACAAGGCGACCAGGATCGCGATCCCGAACGCGCGCAGCAGTCCGTCGGCCAGCGACACCGTCGTCCCCGACAGCAACACGACATCGCCGACCGGGAACAGCACGACCCCCGCGATCAGCCCGGAGAGCCAGATCGTCAACGTCGCGGTCACACAGAACACCACAAGCGCGACCATCTTCGCCGCGAGCAGCCGGGATCGTCCGGCCGGCGCGGTCAGCATGTTCCGCAGGGTGCCGAGACTCGCCTCGCCCGCCAGCGACTCCCCCGCCACGACCGTGACGGCGGTGGGCAGGAAGAACGGCAACGACAACGCGAGGCTCGCGACCACAAGGAAGAAACCATTGCCGGCGACCTGACCGATGAACCCGTCGCCGCCCTCGGCTCCGGACAACCTGATCGCGACACCGACCAGCACCGGTACGCCGGCCAGCACCGCGAGGGTGACCCAGGTCCGCGCCCTGCCGAAGACGAGATGCAGCTCGGAGGCGAACAGCGCGATCGTGTGCCGGCCGGCGGTCGGCCGGCGGGCGCCACGGTCGCTCACCTTGGCCAGATCGCGACGATCGGCGGTTTCACTCAGCGACATCGAAACCCTCCCCGGTCAGCGCCACGAACGCATCCTCCAGGCTGGGATGCTCGACCCCGAACCCGTGGATCCGGACGTCCGCGGCGACCAGCGCGGCGGCGAGCTTGTCGATCGGCAACTCCCCCGGATCACCGTCGACAACTTCTTCCAGCGTCCGTACGTCGGTCAGCCCGAGGCCGGTCAACGTCGTCGCGGCCCGCTCGAGGTCGGGCGTCCGGACGACGAGGCGTGGCCGCAGCTCGGAACGGAGCTCGGCCATCGTCGACTGCCGGACGATGCGCCCGCGGCTCATCACGGCGGCATGCGTGCAGAGCTGTTCGACCTCGGCCAGCAGGTGGGTGGAGGTGAAGATCGTCGTACCGTCGGCGGCCAGCTCGCGAATCAGCGAACGGACCTCGCGGGTGCCCTGCGGGTCGAGACCGTTGGTCGGCTCATCCAGTACGAGCAGGTCGCGGCGCTGCATCAGCGCGACGGCGATCGCCAGCCGCTGGCGCATGCCGAGCGAGTAGGCGCGGACCTTCTTCCCCGCGGCGTTGGACAGGCCGACCCGTTCAAGGGCCTGGCCGGCGCGCAGCTTGCGCGTTCTCGGGTCGGCGGTGCGGTCGGCGGCGTCGAAGCGGAGCAGGTTGGCTTGTCCGGTCCAGAACGGGTAGAAGGCCGGGCCTTCAACCAACGCTCCGACCCGGGGCAACACGGACAGCTGAGCCTTCGGCATCGGCTCGCCCAGCAACTCCACCGACCCCGAGGTCGGCGTGATCAACCCGAGCAGCATCCGGATCGTCGTCGTCTTCCCGGATCCGTTCGGCCCGAGAAACCCGAAAATACTCCCGGCCGGAACTTCCAGATCAATACTGTCCACCGCCACCTGCCCACCCCGAAACCGCTTGGTCAGCCCCCGAGTGACAATCGGCAACTCACCAACCGCACTGGCCCTCGGAACAGCCGACCGATCAGCACTGCCGGATGACGCCAGAGCCGCCCCACCGGCGTGGGTGGGTGTGGCCGTAGCTGGCGGGCCGACCTGGGTGGACGCAGCGAGAGCCGATCCGCCGGCCTCGGCGGACGAGCTCGGAGCTGACTCGTCCGCCTGGGTGGGCATGGAGGGAGCTGGCTCGCCGGCCTCGGCTGGGGTGGGGGGCACGGTTGGCACCGGGGTGGGGAGTTGGGGACTCAGCGGGGGGCCTTGGTGGCGGCTGCTTGGAGGGCTTCGGGGGTGACCAGGCCGGCGAAGACCCGGCCGTCGGTAGTGATCAGCGCGTTGACCATCTTGCTCGACACGATCTTGCCGGTCCCCCACGAGCCCTGGACGGTCGGTGACTTCGCCAGGAGCTGGTCGAGCATCGGGTTGCTCGGCGCCTTGCCGCGCAGTACGACGACGCTGTTCCAGCCTTCGCCGATGACGGTCGGGCGATCAGCGGACGGCTTCGCGGGCACCGGGGTGCCGGGCTTCGGCTTGATCGGCGGAGTCTGCTTGCCCTCCACCTTCGACTTGCCCTCCAGCTTCGACGGGAGCTGCTTCTCCGTCACCTTCACACCCTTCGGCGGCGTGAACGCGAACGTGCTCGCCGACGGTACGTCGAAGGAGACCGCCGAGAAGCCGAGCTGCACCGCCGGGTCCTTGCCGGTCCGCGGCATCACCGTCACCTGCAGCGGGATCCAGTTCTTCGAGTCGACCGCGAGCGTCACCGAGCCGACAGTGGTCTGATCCGTCTTCGGCACCAGCCGCAGCTTGTACGCGTCGCGGCCGGCCACCTTCTCCGTGCCGCTGACCTCGACCTTCGTCGACGGGTCGATCGCGGCCAGGAACTTCTTCGCCACGGCCTGCGGGTCGTAGGTCTGCTTCTCCGGTGCGATCTCCGGCTTGGCCGGGCGCGCCGTGCGCGCCGGCAGCGTCAGCTTGGTCGCCTCGCGCCGGGCCGAGTCGTAGACCCAGGCGGTCTTGCCGTCCGTGGTCAGCACGCGCTCGGCCATGTCGTCGAGCACCGAGACGCGAGCCTTGTCCGGCCCCGCGAAGGCCACCCGCGCGGTGTGGTCACCGGTCAGCAGGTCGAGGAACTGGTTGGCCTCGCCCTCCATCCCGGGCAGCGACGGCAGGCCGAGATCGGTCGAGGACGTGACCGTGCCCGACAGCCCGTCCACCTTGGCCGTCTGGACTCGCGCCAGCAGCTCCTGCGCGGTGATCTTCGGCAGGTCCGGAGACGCGTCCGCGACCATCGGCCCGAACGCCCCCACGCCTGCGACCACCGCAACTGCCGTAGCCGGAACCAACCACCGTCGACCGCGCTTCGCTGCACCCATGTCTACAAGACTCGCACCGCGCACCCGCCGAACCAAGCCGCTCAGGGTCGGTTCACCCAAAAGAGTGAGCGCCAACTACAACGCTCGCAGTACGTCCCCGGCGGAACGTACTACGAGCGTCGGATTCCCAAAGGTCAGCGGCTCTGCAGTGCGTCCAGCGCGACGGTCATCGCCGCCGCCACCCGGAAGTCGAGCCGCGAGTCCGGCACGCTGACCCGGTACCGGTCACGCACGGACACCTTGCGCTCGACCGACAGCACCGGCTGACCGCTGGCCCGGTCCACGAAGTCGAAGTGGAAGATGAACGGCAACGGGATGTCACCGACGATCGGGACGAACTGCCAGACCCGCCGGACGATCGCGATGGTCGGGTTCCGCTCGGCCCCGTCGGCCTCCAGGCCCGGGCCGGCCAGCTGCCAGCTGGACCGCAGCAGGCTCTTGCCGAACTCCTTCTTGAACCAGCCGATGGACTGACCGTTCGCGTCGAAGACGTCGTACCCGGCGCCGAGGTCGAGCCGCTTGCGGGCCTTGAAGGAGAACACCGCCTGGCTCTTGGTGTCGTCGGCGTAGAAGGTGACCTCCTCCTTGAAGGCCATCCGCTTCTGCTGGGCGAACGCGAGCAGCTGCCCGTCGGTGCCGTCGGGGTTGGTGACGATCAGCTCGTACCTGTTCGCCATCATCGTGATCCGCTGCTTCATCGAGAAGGCGGGGACATACATAGGCGCAGGGCCTTGAGGTGGGACGGTCATGCGGACGAGTCTTTCATCTCCACCGGCTCATCCACCGCAGCTCCACACGCCAGTGCCCCGAGCCGTACGCCGCGGGCCAGTCCTGCCGCCTCCACGGAGTCCGAGGCCAGCTCCAGCTGGATCGACCCAACTCCTTGCAGTACGAGGTCACGCGCTAACTCCACGCCAAGCTCCACTGCCTCGTCCACTGTCCGCGCCGGCCGCCACAGCACCCCGAAGTCCGCTGCAGGCTTCTCACCCCCGACCTGTACTACGAGTGCCTCCGCCGCCTCCAGGTACGCCGCTGCCGCGACCTCCGCCACGATCAACCGCACAGCCTGAGTCCCCACAGTCCGTACTGCGCCCGCAGCCGCCGCAGCGTCGCCAGCGATCACCGCACCGGGCTCTGACCCCGGCAGGCCGCGCTGACCCCAGGCCTCCTGATGCACAGCCCAGGACAGCGGCCTCCGCGCAGCCCAGCCACTGCGAACCAGCTCCGGCGCCGCAGCGAACTCCTCCACATGGCCCACGCACAGGTAGCCCACCAGCTCCACGTGCGACGGCAGGTCCAGCACTGCAGCGACCTCGCCCGGCTCGAAGAACGACACCCAGCCGACGCCCAGTCCTTCCGCACGCGCCGCAAGCCACAGGTTCTGGATAGCGATCGCCGCGGAGAACCAGGTGGTCCGCGGATCGGCATGGCGGCCCAGCACGTGCCTGCCGCCTCGTCCCGGGTCGCAGGTGACGGCGATGTTGAGTGGTGTCTCCAGGATCGCCTCGATCTTGAGCCCGTCGAACGCACTGCGCCGGTCAGCGGGCAGTGAAGCGGCGAACGCGTCCCGCTGGGCAGCGGCGAGGTCCCGGATCTTGCGGCGAGTGGCGACGTCCCTGATCAGCAAGAAGTCCCATGGCTGACTCAACCCGACACTGGGCGCCCTATGCGCCGACTCCAGCACCCTGGTGAGCACATCGTCGGCAACAGGCTTGGCCAGGAACCCACGCCGCACATCACGCCGCTCGGCCAGTACCCGGTGTACTACGTCCCGCTCCCCCACCGGGTAACCAGGAGCAGCTGTAGTCGCCGGGAGTCGGCCCACGGCGACAGTGGCCCGCTCGGAAGCCCGCTTGGGTACTACGAGCTCAGCCCCGCTCAGCACCACGGCTGCCTCCGCGACACTCGCAGTACCGGCTAAGCGACTGACCTGGTCGCTTGGAGTCGGCACTGCTTGGGCGGCGAGTTCCTGCTTGGTTGCAGTCACCAGTGATGCGCTCAGTGACGCCGCCAGGCGTTGCAGCCCGGGCTCTGTCTCTCTGCCTTCGACCGTGAGCACGTGAGTCACGTCCGCAGGGTCCAGCTCACCCAGGGCCGAGTGCACGAGATCCCGCAGCTCCCGGTACGACGTACCCGAGCGCAGGCCGACGCCTAGGACGAGGCTCACTTCTCTAGTCCCGCGTGGATCCTGGCGGCCGCCACGAAGCGGGCCGGTACGTCGGGGGTCGCCGTCCAATGCAGGTGCAGGTAGGAGGCGTGGATCTGCGAGCGGGCGAAGCCCTCCTGACCACCGGGCAGATACCACGCGGCCGGGACCCCGCTGTCGAACTCCACCGTCGTGCGGTGGAACTCATGTCCGTGCACGCGGCGGCCCTCGTCGAAGAGCGCCGTGGTTGACGCGGCGACGGCGGTGCGGTAGCCGAGCGTGAGGCGGCTCGTCATCTGTGCCTTGGCTGGGAGGACGCCGGTCAGTTGGTGGCCGTCGAGTTCGCGGCACAGGTAGAGGAGGCCGGCGCACTCGGCGACGACCGGCAGGCCGCCCGCGATCTCGGCGGCCACCTGCTCGCGCAAGACAACGTTGGCGGACAGTGCTTCGGCATGCAGCTCGGGGAAGCCACCACCCAGATAGAGGGCTGACGTTGCCTCGGGCAACGACTCGTGCAGTGGGTCGAAGGTGACGACGTCGGCGCCGGCGGCGGTCAGTAGCTCGGCCGTCTCGGTGTAGCGGAAGGAGAAGACGGGACCGCCGGCCATCGCGATGACCGGTCGACCCTCTTCGGCCGGCGCGACCTCGGCCGATGGTTCCCAAGGGACCACGTCGAGCGGTGCCGCTGCCCGTGCGGCAGCGATGAACGCTTCCAGATCGACCCCTTGGCGAACCAGCTCAGCCGCCGCGTCGACGGCCGCCGAAGCCTGCTCGCGCTGCTCGTCGGCCGGCACAAGACCGAGGTGCCGACTCGGAACGGTCAGCCGCGTGTCCCGGCGCAGTACGCCGAGCACCGGTACGCCGGTCGGCGCGACGCCGGCCCGGACCTCGGCCTCGTGCCGGTCCGACCCGACCTTGTTGAGAATCACGCCGACGATCCGGACACCGGTGTCGAAGGCCACAAACCCCTGGACGACCGCCCCGACGCTCCGGCCGGCCGCGGACGCGTCGACCACCAGCACAACCGGTGCCTGCAGCAACTTCGCGACGTGCGCGGTGGACGAGAAGCCTTCGGTGCCGAGAGCGCCGTCGTAAAGGCCCATCACCCCTTCGACCACAGCGATGTCAGCCCCGGCGCACCCATGCGCGAACAGCGGCGCGACCCGCTCCTCGCCCGACAACATCGGATCGAGATTCCGCCCGGGCCTGCCGGTCGCCACCGCATGGAAGCCGGGATCGATGTAGTCCGGCCCGACCTTGAATCCCGCCACCACATGCCCGGACCGGCGCAGCGCAGCCATCAAGCCGACGGCCACTGTCGTCTTCCCAGCGCCCGAAGACGGCGCCGCCACCACAACCCGCGCAGTCACCACTCGATGCCCTTCTGGCCCTTCTGGCCGGCGTCCATCGGGTGCTTGATCTTGGTCATCTCGGTGACCAGGTCGGCGGCGTCGAGCAGTCGCTGGTCCGCGTTCCGGCCGGTGATCACGACGTACTGGTGGCCCGGCCGCGACGTCAGCGTCTCGACCACCTCGTCGACGTCGACCCAGCCCCATTTCATCGGGTAGGTGAACTCGTCCAGCACGTACAGATCGTGCGTCTCTGCGGCGATCCGGCGCTGGATCTCCCGCCAGCCCTCGAGCGCGTCGGCGGCGTGGTCCTCCTCGGAGCCGGCCTTGCGCGACCAGCTCCAGCCCTCGCCCATCTTGTGCCACTCGACCGGCCCGCCCCGGCCCGTTGCCTCGTGCAACTGTCCGAGCGCCTTGAAGGCACCCTCCTCGCCGACCTTCCACTTCGCGCTCTTGACGAACTGGAAGACGCCGATGTTCCAGCCCTGGTTCCAGCCGCGCAGCGCCATCCCGAACGCCGCGGTCGACTTCCCCTTCATCTCCCCGGTGTGCACCATCAGCAGCGGCCGGTTCCGGCGCTGCCGGGTGGTCAGCCCGTCCTGCGGTACGACACTCGGCTGTCCCTGCGGCATCAGGCGGCGCTCCGATCGGTGACGGCGCGAACAAGATTGCCCGCGGCAACTTCTCCCAGGTCCAGGTACTCCGCGCCGAGGTCGGCGGCGAGTTCCGCGGCGAGCCCGAGCCGGACGCCACGACGCGGCTCGCAGTCGACCACGACCGACGCGATCCCCTGCTGAGCCAGCCATCCGGCCGCCTGCTTCGCCTTCGCAAATGCCTTGTCGCCGGCCGTCGCCCGGCCGTCCGTCACGAGCACCAGCAAGGGCCGGCGACGCGGATCGCGGATCGCGGCGATTCGCAGTACGTCGGAAGCTTTCAGCAGGCCCTCTGCCAGCGGGGTGCGACCACCGGTCGGCAGCGATTCGAGCCGCCGTACTGCGGCTTCGACGCTGCCCGTCGGCGGAAGGGCGACGGTCGCGTCGGCTCCGGCGAAGGTGACCAGGCCGACCGTGTCGCGGCGCTGGTAGGCGTCGAGCAGGAGCGAGACGATCGCGGTCTTCACCTCGGTCATCCGCTTCTTCGTGCCCATCGAGCCGGAGGCGTCGACGCAGAAGAGGACGAGATTGCCTTCGCGCCCTTCGCGGACCGCGAGCCGTACGTCGGAGGTGCGGACGGCGAGACCGGGTCCTTTGCGACCGCGAGTGTGCTGGTGGGCAGCGGCGCTGCGGATGGTCGCGAGGAGGTGCGGACGGCCCGATTCGCGACCGACACGGGCACGGTCGCCGACCACGCGGCCGACCTCGGTCAACGCCCTCGAACGCCGTCCGGCAACACCGGCTCCGGCACCTTGGACACTCAGCAGACGAGCCTTGTACGGCGTGGAACTGGCGGCCACCTCGCCCGTCGGCGCGGCACCGGAGTTGGCGCCGTCAGCGTTCTCGCCGGGCTGCCCCGGGACGCGGTCCGGCTCCCCCGAGTCGGCGTCGGTCGATGCGCGTGAGGCGTCGGCTCGATTGTCGGGGCTCGCCGGATCGTCGGCGCTGTCGTCGTTGTCTGCTCCTGGCGGCGTCTCGGGGCCGTCGCCCTTGGAGTCGCCGTCCGGGCCTCCGCCTGAGCCGCCGCCGCCTGAGTCGCCGCCGTCTGGGCCGCCGCCGTCGGGGTCGTCGTCCGGGTCGGGGTCTGGTGGAGTGCTGTTCTGGATGGCTTGTTCGAGTTGCTCGTCGTCCAGGCCGGGAGCGTCGAAGGGGTTGCGGCGCTTGCGATGCGGGAGGGCGAGTTTCGCGGCGGCGCGGACGTCTTCCACCTCGACGACGGTCCGGCCCGACCAGGCGGCGTGGGCGATCGCAGTACGGGCGGTGACCAGGTCCGCGCGCATCCCGTCGACGTCGAACGAAGCGCAGATCTCGGCGATCTGGCGCAGCGCGGCGTCGGTGAGGATGACGTCCGCGAGGCGGGACTTGGCCTTGGCGATGCGCTCGGACAGTTCGGCCTGCGCACCGGAGTACTTGCTGATGAAGGCAATCGGGTCCGCTTCGTAGGCGAGCCGGGCGCGCATCACCTCGACGCGGACGGCCGGGTCGCGGCTGGCGACCACGTCGACGGTGAGACCGAAGCGGTCGAGCAGTTGCGGGCGGAGTTCGCCCTCTTCTGGGTTCATCGTGCCGACGAGGACGAAGCTCGCCGGGTGGGTGATCGAGACGCCGTCGCGCTCGACGGTCGCGCGACCCATCGCGGCGGCGTCGAGCAGTACGTCGACCAGGTGGTCGTGCAGGAGGTTGACCTCGTCGACGTACAGGAGCCCGCGATGCGCGGCCGCGAGCAGGCCGGGTTCGTAGACCGTGACGCCTTCGGAGAGTGCTCGCTCGAGGTGCAACGAGCCGAGAACACGATCCTCGGTGGCCCCGACCGGCAACTCAACCAGGCGAGCCGGTCGCGAAACCGCCGTCAACTGCGCCTCGGCGTGAAGGCGGTCGGTTGGCGCCGAGTGGGGGGCATCCGGGCAGGTGGGGTCGGGGGCGATGGGGTCGCAGGAGAAGCGGCAGCCCTCGATCACCTCGACGGGCGGGAGGAGCTCGGTCAGCGCGCGGACGGCCGTCGATTTCGCCGTACCCTTCTCGCCGCGGATCAGCACGCCACCGATCGCCGGCGAGACCGCCGCGAGGATCAACGCAAGCTGAAGATCCTCCATCCCGACCACAGCGGTGAACGGAAATCCCATCGACACCGGCCGGCCGCTGAAGGAGCTCGACACCGCCGCCACCGGACGGCCGCTGGACGAGCCGGGCTCCGTCGCGATCGGAGTGCCGGACCCGGTCGGCGCCGGGCGGCCGTCGGGTGAGCTGGGATTTGTCGGAGCAGACCGCATGGGCGGTGGTTCCCTTCGTCCTGCGGGTGTCCACGCCCGCCTCGGCACTTGGCACGCCGGGCGCGCGGAGAGCGCTCCCTGACGGACGATCGCGGATGTCCTGGCTTCCGGGCCTGAGCCCGGTCACAGTGGCGGGACCGCCCCGGAATCCAGCCCCGACAGGGCCGTCACCGGTGTTCCTCCACAACCGTCCCGGCGATCATTCCACACCACCCACACGCCGGACCGCCCGGAGCAGGTGAGCGTCATCACCGACAGACGACAAAACCACCCTGCCGGCTCCGTCGGGGTGCCCAGCAGGTGAGCAGCCCGCGCCGACGGTCCGCCCACACCCGAGGGGCTGCGGGGATGCGGCTCTCGCCGAGCGGCGACGGAGCTGCCGCCCCATCCCGCCGGCAGCGGCGGGAATCGCCGCGAGGGGTCTAGTTGGTGAAGGCGGCTGAGAGGTGGGTGGCCGCTGAGTCGCCGGGGAGTTCGCCTACGCCGGTGAGGGGGGTGACGGTGATGTAGCCGGCCAGGAGGAGGGTCTCGTCGGTGTCGGGTTCGGTGGGGGGTGGGAGGGTTCGCAGGGTGATGAGCTGGTCGCCGGTCGGGGTTGTTTCGAGGACCAGGCGGGAGCGTTCGTACGGCGCCAGTCGGGCCCAGCGGGCGCCTTTGAGTTCGCTCACCGGTACGTCGGGCACGTTGACGTTGATCACCGTGCCGACCGGCTGGTCCCGCAGCCAGGTGAGCGCTTCCGCGGCGACGGTGCCCGCGGTTTCGAAGTACGAGGGATCCTCGGAGTCGATGCTGATCGCGAGCCCGGACAGCCCTTGGGTGGCGGCTGTCAGCGCGGCGGCGACGGTGCCGGAGTGCAGGATCGGGCCGATGTTGTGGCCGTGGTTGATGCCGGACACAACGATGTCCGGCGGCGGCCCGAAGGCGCCCAGCCGGGCCAGTGTCACCGCGATCCCCGGTGTCCCGTCGATCCCGACGAACCCGTTCTCGCCGACCTTCGACGCGATCCGCCGGCCGATCATCCGGGCCCGCGACGATCCGACCCCACTCTGATCGTCCCAAGGCGCCACCACCTGGACTTCGTGGCCGGCCTCCTCGATGGCCGCGGCGAGCGCCTGGATGCCCAGGGACTCGTAACCGTCGTCGTTGGTGACCAGGACTCGCAACTGTTCGGGCGCCATACCTCAACCCAACCACACCCCGGACGCCTCCGCGCCGACTCGCGCCACCCCGGAAACCGCCTCACCCAGGCAAGCGGGCTGTCCCGTACGCCGCGCCGCGAGACGAGATGTCCGGATCCGGCCAACACTCCTGGTGATCAACCGGTTACGAACGCTTGACGCCCGAGTGAGCACGTCGGAACAATCCGAGACGCCGGAAAGCGGTTGCCGCCCATCCTGGCGCTCCGCCTACCCACCCCCGGCGCTCCGCCCGCCCACTCCTCGGAGGCCCCCAATGCCCACATTCCAACGGCGTACTGCCGCCACCCTCCTCTGTCTGGCGATGCTCGGCGCAGCGGCGCCCGCGGCGGCCCACGCCGCCGGCCTCGCCGAGCAGCGAGACCGAGCGGCCGACAGTGTGAACGCCGACTGCGGCACCGGCACCTACCACGCAGAGGTAACACTCAGCGGCAGCACCTGGACGGCCAGGAACGGCAGCACCACCACCTACACCGGCACCAGCATGGCCACCGCGATGCAGACGGCGATCAACCGGCTGACCGCGGGCCGTACCTCCAAGCAGCGCGTGGTGGTGCGCGGCTCGGGATCGATCAGCAAGGACGCCCGGGTGTCGCTCGCCAGCTACACCACCGTCGACATCTGCGGCACGATCAACGTCACCGGCTCCGGGACCGGCGACAAGGCCCCGATCTACGCCCGCAACGTCAACGACATCGAGGTCCAGCACCTGACGATGACCGGTGCGCCGCTCTACGGCATCTTCCTGCGCAACGTCAGGAACGTCGTCATCGGCCAGGTGGACATGCGGCTGTCCGGCGGCCTCGGCATCCGGATCGACAACCGCGGCGACACCAGTCAGTGGACGAGAAACGTGCGCATCGACAACGTCTACGTCTCGGGCACCGGCACCCACGGCGTCGAGACGTACGGAGTCGACGGGCTCACCATCGGTACCGTGACCGCCCGCAACACCCGCGACTCCGGCCTGCTGCTCAACCAGACCATCAACGCCACCATCGGGACGGTCGATGCCGACGGCGCCGCCACCGGTACCGGGTACGCGGCGTTCCGGATGGCCAACCGCAACGGCCGGGTCGCCACCAGTTACCCGACCAACATCCGCGTCGGCACGGTCATCGCGCGGGGCGGCGGTCGCGGTGTCTTCTGCGTCTCGGAGAGCGGCGGCGCCGTCATCGACCGGGTGACGATCTCGAACACCGGCAACAACGCCATCCTGATCGAGAACTGCTACAACGTGAATATCGCGGCCGTCGGCGGCACCGTCACCGGCGGCGGGGAGATCCGGCTGGCCGCCCGCACCGAGTTCGCCAACAACCGCGACATCCTGATCCAGAACCTCACCGTCCGGAACTCCCGGATCACCGAGAACCCGTGCGGAACGAACACCACCTTCCGCGCCATCACCCTCGACAACAGCACGATGAACGTCTGCTAGCCCCGACACCGACACCGGACCGCGCCTGCCTCAGGCGCGGTCCGCGATGCCTACCTCAGCCGCGGTCCTCGATATCGCCTTCGGTTTCCAGTACTGCGGTGCGCAGCGTCTCGAGTGCCTCTGCACTCGGCTCCGACCACAGTCCGCGCTGAGCCGCTTCGAGCAGCCGCTCGGCGATCCCGTGCCGGGCCCACGGGTTCGACTTCCGGAAGAACTCGGCGACCTCCGGGTTCGCGACGTACTCCGTGGTGAGCGTCTCGTACATCCAGTCGTCGACCACGCCGGCCGTCGCGTCGTACCCGAACAGGTAGTCCACCGTCGCCGCCATCTCGAAGGCGCCCTTGTACCCGTGCCGCTGCATCGCTGCCATCCAGCGCGGGTTCACCACCCGGGCCCGGAAGACCCGCTTGGTCTCCTCTTCGAGCGTCCGTGTCTTCACCTGCGCCGGTACTGCGGAGTCGCCGATGTACGCCTTGGGGTTGGAGCCGGTCAGGTGCCGGACCATCGCGACCATGCCACCGTGGTACTGGAAGTAGTCGTCGGAATCCATGATGTCGTGCTCGCGGGTGTCCGCGTTCTTGGCCGCGACCTGGATGCGGGCGTAGGCGCGCTCCATCGACGGTCGGGCCTCGGCGCCATCGAGATCCTTGCCGTACGCGTACCCACCCCAGACGGCGTACACCTCGGCGAGCTCCGCGTCGGTGCGCCAGTTCCGCGCGTCCACGAGCGGCAGGAGCCCAGCCCCGTACGAGCCGGGCTTGGAGCCGAACACTCGCGCAGTTGACGACCGTACGTCGTTGCCCGCAGCAACGTCGGCGTCGACGTGCGCCTTCAGGTAGTTGCTCGCGGCATCTTCATCGAGCGCGGCCACAGTACGGACGGCTTCATCGAGCAGTGAGACGACGTGGGGGAAGGCGTCGCGGAAGAAGCCGGAGATGCGGATCGTCACGTCGACCCGTGGTCGCCCGAGCTCGTCGAGCGGGACGACCTCGAAACCGGTCACCCGCCGGGACGCCTCGTCCCAGACCGGGCGGCAGCCCAGCAACCAGAGCACCTCGGCGAGGTCGTCGCCCTGGGTGCGCATCGCGGACGTCCCCCAGATGGTCAGGCCGACCGACCGCGGCCACTCCCCCGTCTCGGACTTGTGCCTGGCGAGCAACGAGTCGGCCAGCGCGACGCCGACGTCCCACGCGTTGCGGCTCGGGATCGCCTTCGGGTCGACCGCGTAGAAGTTGCGGCCGGTCGGCAGGACGTTCACCAGACCACGAGTCGGCGACCCGGACGGGCCGGCTTCGACGAAACGGCCGGCCAGCGCGCGCAGTACGTTGGTCAGCTCGTCACCGGTCCGCGCGAGCCGCGGTACGACCTCGTCTGCAGCGAACTGCAACGACGCCTGGACCTGCGGCGCCTCGCGGCCGAGCACCTCCGCGATGACGACGGGCACCTTGCCGGCATCCCACGAGAGTGTCTCCATGCCCACAACGAGCTTGCGCGCAACGGATTCCAGCAGGTCGACGCCGTCAGCTCCGCTCACCGCAGGAAGGTCCGCCAGCGTCGCCAGGTCAGCGAGCTCCGGTACTGCGGCTCCGGGGTCCGCCAGCATCGCGGCCTCGTCGACTCCGAAGGTCTTTGCGAGTGCCGCGCGCAGACCGGGCACTGCGCCCGAGACGCCGCCCCACATCTGCTGCGCACGCAGTACGGCGAGAACGAGGTTGACCCGCGCTTCGCCGGCCGGCCCGCCGCCGAGGATGTGCAACCCGTCGCGGATCTGCACGTCCTTGATCTCGCAGAGGTAGCCGTCGAGGTGCAGGACGAACTCGTCGAACTCCTCGTCCTCCGGCTTCTCGGAGGTGTGCAGGTCGTGATGCAGCTGAGCCGCCTGGATCAGGGTCCAGATCTGCGCGCGCAGGGTCGGTACCTTGTCCGGGTCGAGCGCCGAGACGGTGGCGTACTCATCGAGCAAGTACTCCAGCTTGGCCATGTCGCCGTACGTCTCGGCCCGCGCCATCGGCGGTACGAGGTGGTCGACGATGACGGCGTGGCCGCGACGCTTGGCCTGCGTGCCCTCACCCGGGTCGTTGACGATGAACGGGTAGACGAGCGGAAGGTTCCCCAGTACTGCGTCCGGCGCGCAGTCGGCCGCCATGCCGATGCCCTTGCCCGGCAGCCATTCGAGCGTGCCGTGCTTGCCGAGGTGAACGACCGCGTGTGCGCCGAAGCCGCCTTCCTCCTCGGGCGCTTCCAGCCAGCGGTACGCCGCGAGGTAGTGGTGCGAGGGCGCCATGTCCGGGTCGTGGTAGATCGCGACCGGGTTCTCGCCGAAACCGCGGGGCGGCTGAATCATCAGGACGACGTTGCCGAACTGAAGGGCTGCCAACGCGATCGCCGGCTCCGGACCGGACTGGTCGACGTACAGGGAACCGGGCGCCTCACCCCAGGCCTCGATCATTGCCTGCTGCAACGTTTCTGGGGTCTTGCTGAACCATTTGGCGTAGGTGGAGAGCGGGATCTTCGCGACCGCGCCTTCGAGCTGGTCGTCGGTCAGCCAGTCGACGTCGTGACCGCCCGCCGCGATGAGCCGGTGGATCAGGCCGTCAGCGCCGTCCGCGCCCTGCAGGTCGTCGAGGTTGAGGTCCGGGCCGAGGTCGTAGCCGGCGTCCTTGAGCTGGCCGAGCAGGACGACGGCCGAGGCCGGGGTGTCCAGGCCGACTGCGTTGCCGATGCGCGCGTGCTTGGTCGGGTACGACGAGAGGACGAGTGCGAGCTTCTTGTCCTTGGGCTCGACGTGCCGGAGCTTCGCCTGGCCGACCGCGATACCGGCGAGCCGGGCGCAACGCTCCTCGTCGGGCGCGTAGCTGGCGATGCCCTCGGCGTCGTACGCCTTGAACGAGAACGGGATCGTGATCAGCCGTCCGTCGAACTCCGGGATCGCGACCTGCGTGGCGGCGTCGAGCGGGCTGATCGCGGCGTCGCTCTCGAGCCACTGCTCACGGGTCGAGGTCAGCGCGAGCCCTTGGATCAAGGGGATGTCGAGTGCGGCGAGCGCGCCCGCGTCCCAGGAGTCGTCGCCACCGGCTGTCGCGTTGGAAGCGACCGTGCCGCCTGCTGCGAGGAGGGTGGTGACCAGGACGTCGCATTCGCGGAGGTGTTGGAACAGCTCCGCGTTGTCCTCGTGGGTGGGGTCGAGGCCGCGCAGCGTTCCGCAGTACACGGGGAGAGGTTGCGCGCCGGCCTCCTCGATCGCGTCGGCCAGGGCGTCCACGAAGGCGGTGTTGCCGGAGATCTCGTGCGCGCGGTAGTAAACGATGCCGACCACTGGGCGGGTGTCTTTGGTGTATTTGCGGCCGGCGCGGATCCCGTAGGTCGGGAGCGTCTTGGGCGGGTCGAAGGCGTCGCCGGTGAGCAGGAGGGTGTCTTTGAGGAAGCCGGCCAGGTTGCCGAGGTTCTCGGAGCCGCCCTCGCGGAGGTAGCCGAGCGCTTCGGTGACAGCGCCCGCCGGGACGGTGGAGAGCGACATGAGCTCGGCGTCCGGGGCCGCCTCGCCGCTGAGCACGACGGTGGGGATACCCGAGGCGATGACCGCGTCGAGCCCTTCCTCCCAGGCGCGGCGACCACCGAGCAGGCGGACCACTACGACCTCGACGCCGTCGAGGAGAGTGGGGAGCTCCGCCAGGTCGACGCGGGCAGGGTTGGCGACCTTCCAGCCTGCCTGCGCCTGCGAGGCGGCCAGCAGATCGGTATCGGCAGTGGAGAGCAGCAAAAGGTTCGCGGGCACGCGCGGCCGGTCCTTCCTCGGGGTGTCCACGCCCCAGGTGGCAGGTACGACAGCAGCAGTTCCTGACTCCCACGCAAGCGCGGTCACAGTGGCGGGACCGTCCCGGACTCACACCGGGTTCCTGCTCAAGCCGTCGATGACGTGGGTGACTCTAGCCGACCCACCCGCCGGCTACTCCGCCACGGTCGCCCCACACGAAAAGCGTGTGTGCCCCCGGGACTGGGCGCACACGCCGCGGACGGGTGCCTAGATCATTACGCCCACGTGACCGGCACCTTCAGGTACATGCACCAGTTCCCACTGCCGTTGTTGGCGCGGGCCTTCATCTTGCTGCGGGTCGCCGGGCCGTACGATCCGTCGGCGGTCACACCTATGTACGACTGCACGGTCTCCAACGCCGCCTCGGTGGCGGAACCGAACTGCCCGTCCACAGCGAGCGCCGTGCTGAACTTCTTGACGCCGCCACTCAAGGGGCGTGGCCCGTAGCACTCGTTGAGAGTCAACTGGAGCTGTCGGACCCCATCGCCGCTCGTACCCCGGTAGAGATGGCAGTCCAGGCTCCTGTGGGTTGCCGACCTCCAGGTCGGCACGACGTTCGCGCCGTTGCTGACGTTCTTGACTCGTCCATAGGTGCCGCAGACGACGCCCGCCTGGGCGGGACCTGCGGCCACGAGGGATCCGGCCGCGCCAACGGCCGAGACCATGCAGATCATCAGGATCTTCCGTGGAGCTTTCTTCAACCGGAGCAGACCGCCGAAGATCGCTGTGAGCTTGGTGCTGAACGTTCGCATCGACATGATCCTCTGTGAGAGACAGGCAACACCGCGAACCTATGCACACCCACTTTCCACTCGATTTCTGTTCGCTTTCCACTGAGGATTGAGTCAGCCCCGCGATCGCCCTGGTGCCGGCCCGACGATCGCGTCCTCCGCACGACCGGCGAGCCCGGTGCTGGATCGAGCGAGCTTGGTGCCGGATGCGGTGAGCTTGGTGCTGGATGCGGTGAGCTTGGTGCCGGATGCGGTGAGCCCGGCGAGGAGATCGACCATCGCGATGGGCCATCCGATGAGCCGGCCAACTTGGAGCTGACGTGCCAGCCGTGTCACCGGCGCAAGTCGGCGACGAAGGTCGTGCGGGTCAGCAGCGCCTCGGTCTGGCGGATGCAATGGCGCTGCGGGATCTCTGGGAACAGGCGGCCCTCGCGCTGCGCCCGGCGGCGACCCGGCGACCCCGGCGACCCCGGCGACTGGAGCCTGACCTGGTGGGCCTGACGCGGGTTCGCCGCCGTCGACGGGTGACAATCCGCCCGATACGTTGATCGTCCGGTTGGCGGCGGCGTACGGGATCCAGGGTTGCTCAAGTTCCCCTAGATGGCGTCGGCGCGGCTGCGGGACGAGCCGCTGAACTGGTCGATCCGGCTCCTCGGGTGGGCACGCAGGACGGTGCTGACCGCGGACGACTACCTCTCCGCGTACGTCTTGGAGTGGACGCTGCACCACCTAGGTATAGCGACGGAGAATGCTTGCCATAAGCAACATTAGCCGGTTACCCACAGACGGAGGCCTCCTTGTGCACAACTTGGCCAGTTCCTGCCAACTCCGATTCTCCTTATAAACAAGGCGGCATGAGCACAGAAACTGTCGGAGGCATTGTCTAGAGTTTGCTGCATGGAGACCACGCAGCTACTCCCACCGTCGAGGCTCGGTGACAGCGACCTGCTGTCCACCCTCGACGCGGTCGAGGCTGCCCTCTCCACTCTGACCACGTACCGCCTGCAGTTGGTCGCCGACTTCGACCAGCGCGGCCTCGCGAGCGAACACGGCGCCCGCGACACCATCGAGTTCTTGTCGCTGCGTCACCACCGCAACCGCCGCGAGATCAAGCAAGACCTCACGACCGCCGAGGCGCTCCGCAGCTACACCGCCGTCACCGCCGCCCTGCCCGACCCGGCAGCACCCGCCGACCCGACACCCACCACCCCCGACGCCCCGGCCCCGGCCCTGGTGTTGAACCCGGGCCAGGCCGCAGCCATCGTCACCACCTTGGAGAAGGCCCCGGCGTCGGTGCCGGACGAGTTGTTGCGGGTGGCCGAGGAGCAGATGATCGAAGCCGCTCAGCTGCTCACGCCGGACGGGCTGCTGGGTTTCGGCCGCGAGGTGCTGGCCCGGTTGGACACCGACGGCCCCGAACCCGCCGAACACGACGCCGCCGCCCGTGAGTCGCTCACGCTGCGCCGGGCCGACGGCGGCGTGAAGTTCAGCGGCTACCTGGCCGGGGAGAACGCGGAGGAGTTTCGTACCCAGATCAATCGGTTGTCCAAGCCTCACCGCACCGTCGACGGTGAGCTGGACCCGCGTCCGCACGACAAGCGCCAGGCCGACGCGTTGACCTTGATTCTGGACCTGGCCGCGGCCAACACACCCCGCACCGACAACGACCCCGGCACCGCGAATTCACCCGGCGTGCCGCACATCACCATCACCATCGACTTCGACGACCTCCGTACCGCCACCGCCCACGCCGTCGGCGAGCTCGTCTATGGCGACAACCTCTCCGCCTCCGCCATACGCCGCCTCGCCTGCGACGCCGCCATCCTGCCCATCGTCCTCGGCTCGGACTCCCAGCCCTTGGACGTCGGCACCGAACAACGCTTCGTCACCCGCCCGATCCGGCGCGCGCTGATGAGGCGGGACAAGGGCTGCGTGGTCTGCAAGGCCCCGCCGTGGCAGTGCCACGCCCACCACCTGATCCACTGGATCGACGGCGGCCCGACCTCGATCGCCAATCTGGTGCTGCTGTGCGCCGGCCACCACCGCGCCGTGCACTCCGGCCAATGGGCCATCACCATCACCGGCGGCGTCGTCCACGTCACCCGCCCCACCTGGACCAGCCCCGGCATCACCAGCGCCGCGGATCTCGCCAACCTGACCGACCTGTCCCACTACTACCCGCCGACCTCTCGCCAGCCGGTCAGCGTCAACCCGCAGCACGAACACCCCAACCGGCTCCCCACCACCAGCCTCACCCCGAAGACCGGCTCACGCCCCAAGGTGCAGGCCGGTACCGGAGACCTGTCCTGGCTCACCCCAGAAGCCACCGCACTCCTCGACCCCTGGGGCGACAGCGGCACGCCATCCGCCGGTCCGTAGTACCACCCGCGCCTGCGGCGCCTCGGGAGCCGCTGGCGGTACCACCCGCGCCTCGCAAAACCTGTCGGCGCAAACGCACCACCCAAGCGCCCGTCGACCACAGACCGGGCGCCAAGAGCCGCGCCCGGACGCGGCGCCGTCGACGCAGTGACGTGACAGGTGACCGATGGGCAGTGGGCAGGGACGGTGATGGGTAGGCGGTGAAGGTGGTGGGTGGGCAGTGGGCGGTCAACGGGAGCGGTCGGCGGTGCCGGGTGGCGGTGACGGTGACGGGTGGGCGGTGACAGTGACCGGTGGCGGCGGCGGTGATGGGCGGGCGGTCACAGTGACCGGTGGCGGCGGCGGTGATGGGCGGGCGGTCACAGTGACCGGTGGCGGCGGCGGTGATGGGCGGGCGGTCACAGTGACCGGCGGCGGCGGCGGTGATGGGCGGGCGGTCACAGTGACCGGTGGCGGCGGCGGTGATGGGCGGGCGGTCACAGTGACCGGCGGCGGTGGGCGGTGATGGGTGGGCGGTGACAGCGACCGGTGGCGGTGGCTGTGCATCTGGCATGGAGGGCGTGTCACGGGAGGCGTGTTCGGATCTGTTGGCTGGAAGTGCCTTGTGCGGTTTCCGGGCGAGTACGGGATCTGTTCCGTCGACCAGAGCTCAGTGTCGATGGCAGAGTCGGGTGAATCGTCGGTGCCTGAGCTCTTACCTTTGACACCGGTCAGCTCACTCCTGAGGAATGGCCGGGCTCCGGGTTGTAACGCTGATTGATCTGGCTCTTGTCATCGGCGGCTGGCTGGTGGGCTCGTCGCAGGTCGGGTTTCTGAAGTCCGCCGTGAGCTAGTCGACGTCCTCGGCTTCCGGGGTGCTGGAGGACGGTTGGAGACTCGGTGGCATCGGCAGGGCGTACTTGGCGGAGAGGAAGCTCGTCTGCGCGAAGTAGGTCGCTTGCTTCGCCACGTCGCCGAGAACGTAGGCGTTGGTTCCCGCGCCGGCGACCATCGAGATGAGCGGGATCGCCTTGGTGACCTTCTCCACGGGGACACGCTGACCACGGGCGAACTGTTGCATCAGCTTTTCGACGGCCGCCATGAGCTTCTGATCGTCCCGAAGCTTCTGGCTCCACTTTGTGCGGCCGAGACCCGCGTTGAAGGCCGATGACGCCTCGTACATGGTGACGGCCTTTGTGCTCTGTTCCTTGTACGCGCGCAGCACCATCCGGTCGACGAACTGACGCTGATCCGGGTCCATGGCGTCGAACCCGTAGGCATACGCCACCCGAGTGGCGATCGCCGTGCTGAGAACCTGCATGACCACCACGTCGAGGGTGATCGCGGCGACCCCTCCGGCCACCGGTACGAGCGCCAACGCACCCAGGGCACCGCCCTCGGCTGCGCCAATGGTTCGCCAGCGGAGGGCCATCCGGCGTGTCATGTCGTCGAGATGCTTCAGGTCGAGCGTTTGCAGGTCCGCCAAAGTCGACACGTCATGCCCTTTGGACCTGTGGTGCGCCAGCACGGTCTCGGGGTCCATGAGTTCGGCCGTCCACTCGGTGGCGAGTTCCAGCAAATGGACGGCGCCCTTCGCGACTGGAACAAGCGCACCATCGAGAGCCAGCTCGGCGGTGTCCTTGACGCGTTGCGGTGTGATGTCGGTCAGCATTCGCCCGGCCTTCGTTGCCGCCCCGCGCGCCGAACTCCCGGCAGCACTCAACGCGGAGCGAGCCTTGGGCGGGAGCAGAGAGCTGGGCTGCGATTTCTTCAACCAGTGTTCCTGCAGTTCCTCCCACCGTTTGCGCTCGTACTCCAACATCTCCGGCGGCAGTCCGTCGAGTTGGCTCACGGCGACGAGACTAGTGCCGATTCCCGACTTCCGGCCGCCCTGCGCGGAATCACCACATTTGCTAGTTGGTGGGGGCAGATTGGAGGAAGGTCCAGTGGTGGCCTTCTGGGTCGGTGGCGGTGTAGGAGCGGTAGCCGTGGTGGGTGATTTCCTTGGTGATGGTTGCGCCGTTCGTCGTACTGCGGGTGTAGTGCGCGTCAAGGTCGTCGACGTAGACCCAGACGGCGTGGTCGATCGGACGAGGGCCGGCGGGGCGCTCCTTCTGTTCGAAGAGCAGGACCATCGAGGTACCGACGCGGAGTTCGTTCCAGGCGGGGTGGTTGGTGTCGGCGGGGATTTGCGACGAGGAGTCCAGGCCGAAGGCTGTTTGTAGCCAAGTGGCCGCGGCGGTGGGGTCTTCGTAGTACAGGGCGATGCCTAGGCGGTCGATCTCGCGGGGTTTCTGCACGCCTGAGGCGCGGTCGGCGAACCAGGGGATGACGCTCTCCCAGAAGTAGAACGCGTTCTTGCCGCCCGGTACCAGGGACTGCTCGACGCTCACCCGGGTGCCACCGTCGAACGGTTCGAAGCGGATCTCCGTCGCGGTGTCGTCCACCGAACTGCGGTAGGCGAGCAGCGCGCCTGGTTCCCACTGGGTGATCCGGCCGAGCTCGAGTACGTCCTCGTCGACGCCTTCGCCGCCGTGCCGGTAGATCTCGAGGATCCGGCCGCCGACGCCGGGCTCGATCGCCATTCCGATCGCGCGGGCGGCGTCGAAGAAGTTGATCGGGCCGCGGACCCACCACAGGTCGATCTCGGCGGTGAAGACGCGGAACGCCGTCGCCGGATCGGTGGCCACCTCGACGGATGCTGACGCGGATTGCTTCGTCACGATGTCTCCTCCCGCTCGATGTGCTTCTTGAAGGCGCCCAACTGCTCCTGCCAATGCGCCTGAACCTGATCAAGCCACGCCTGTACTGCGACCACCGGCTCCTGCCGCAGCCGGAAGATCCGCACTCGGGCATCGTCCGGAACCCGCTCGTCGGTGATCAGGTCGGCGGACAGCAGGATCCGCAGATGCCGGCTCATCGCCGGTGCCGACGTCCCGGTCGCCGCGGCCAGCCGGCCGGCCCGCTGTGGTCCCTCCCCCAGCAGCCGGACAACCTGCCGCCGCGTCGGATCAGCCAGTACTTCGAAGAAGCGATCCACGTCGTCTGCCATGCGACAATAGTTACACTACGCGTTAACTATTAACAACACCTCAACCTAAAGTCCGACGTTGGAAGACAGCCGGGCGTCAGGCGAGGACGAAGTACCGGAGCCAGAGGTACGGCGCGGCGTACGAGTCAGCGGCGGACTAGTTGGACGTGGGTGGCGGCGGGCGAGCTGGTCTGTTCGGCGACGCGGTACTTCGTGAGAGCGTCCTCGAGGTTGTCGAAGAGGCGGATGCCGGCGCCGGCGAGGATCGGGACGATGACTACGTGCAGTTCGTCGATGAGGCCGGCGCGGAGGTACTCCTGGATCGTGGTCGCACCGCCGGCGATGACGACATCCTGACCAGCGGCCGCGGCGAAGGCGCGCTCGAGGACCTTCTCGGCGGGCTCGTCGGTGAAGTGGAAGGTCGTGCCGCCCTCCATCGGGATCGACGGGCGCAGGTGGTGGGTGCGGACGAAGGTGTCGTGGTGGTACGGCGGGTTGGGTCCCCACCAGCCCGTCCACGACTCGTCCTCCCACGGGCCGCGGTGCGGGCTGAACATGTTGCGGCCCATGATTGTGGCGCCGACGTTCTGGTCCCATCGCTTGAGCTGAGCGCTGTCGAGTCCGGTCGCGCCCTCCTCCATCGCCGCGAACATCCAGTCGTGCAGCCCCTCCATCCCGTCCCCGAACGGCGCGTCCAGCCGCTGGTTGAGGCCGGTCGCGAACCCGTCGACCGTGATCGAGAAGTTGTGGACCCGTACCTTCGCCATGGCTTGTCTCCCAAAGAGTTTGTTTGCCTTCACCCCCACGTCGGAACCACCCGAGCGACTTTGACATCGCCCAGCGACGATTTATCCGGTGGACAGTGCCCGGCGGGTTCAGCAGGCTTCACATCATGACAAGCAGCGAGGTTTGGGACGAGGACACGGCGATCCGGTACGACGCGTCGTCGGCCGAGATGTTCGGACCGGAGGTACTCGACCCGACTGTCGACTTCCTGGCAGACCTGGCGGGGTCAGGTGCCGCACTCGAGTTCGCGGTCGGTACCGGCCGCGTCGCCATCCCACTCGCGACCCGCGGCGTGGCCGTCACGGGGATCGAACTGTCCGAACCGATGGCGGCACAACTGAGGCAGAAGGTCGACGAGACAACGCTGCCCGTGGTGATGGGCGACATGGCAACGACTCGAGTGCCTGGCGAGTTCGACTTGGTCTACTTGGTTTTCAACACCATCTCGAACCTGCGCACCCAGGCCGAGCAGGTCGAATGCTTCCGCAACGCGGCCCGCCACCTCAAGCCGGGCGGCCGCTTCGTCATCGAACTCTGGGTGCCCGCCATCCGCCGGATGCCACCGGGCCAGTCCGTAGTACCGATGAGCATGGGTGAGAACGGGCATCTGGTCTTCGACACCTACAACCTGGCCACGCAGGCGTGCACCTCACACCACTACTTCCACGAGGCAGACGGCACAACGCGCTACGGCTCCGGAAACTTCAGATACATCTGGCCGGCCGAGTGCGACCTGATGGCCCAACTGGCCGGCCTGGAGTTCGAGGCCCGGTACGCCGACTGGCACCGCGCACCTTTCACCTCGGACAGCGACAGCCACATCTCGGTCTGGCGAAAACCGGCAACGAGCTGACCAGCAGTGCCGCGGCGGCGATTGCGCCGACCAGCACAGCGGAGGCAGCGCGGGGGTTTTAGTGGGCCGCGTAGTGGGCTGCCAGCAGGTCGAGGCCCCAGTCGTTGCGGAGGTCTCGCCAGACTGAGTGGATGTGGTTGGCGTCGTCTTGGGTGTTGTCGTACTCCGCCAGAAACGTCGGGCCGGCGATCGAGTAGTAGTGTCCGCCGCCCGGCTCCGTCGCGCCGGCCCACGCGAAGGTCAGGCGCTCGATCCCGTGCTCGGTGATGTCCTGCCACGTCTGCAGGCCGATCGGGCCGGCGGCTCGGCCGATGTACTGGCCGATCAGCAGGCTGAAGAGCTGTCGCTGCTCGGGGTTCAGTTCGCCGTACGGGAGGCCTCGCAGCAGCACCTTCGGGTCCGCGATCGGGTCGAAGCGAGTGAGGATGTCGTCCGGTGCTTTCTCGGAGACGATGGCGAGCTCGCGCTGCCCGGCCTCCAGCGAGTTCAGGAACTCGAAGCCCAGGTCCTGCTCAGCAGCCAGCGTCCGCAGTCCTTTGTGCGGCCCGGACAGCACCATCGCCGGCTCCGCGCCGAAGAACTGCGGTGTGAAGCCGACCGCACCGGCCACAAACGTGACATGCAAGGCGACGTGATGCCCGTTGATCCGCCACGCCCACGGGTCGAAGCCGGACGGATCGCCAAGGATCCGGAGGAAGTAGCGCTGCTCGGAACCGAGATCGACCGTTGAGCCCGGCTCGGACTGAGGCAGCGATCGCCGGATCGCCTCGGTGAACATCACCGCCCGCGCGTCCGCCAGACCGCGCTCGCTCAACGCGATCTCGAGCAACCGCAGGGCAAGCCGGCGCTGTTCGAGGGACAACTCCCCCAGCGTCACGCCAGGGCGGTCGCCGGGCAGGTAGGTCCAGGTCTGGTGGTCAGGCGTGTCGACGGGCGCCGTGATCTTGGCGCGCAGCTCCGGGCTGAGCGCGGCCAGCAACTCAACAGCTGCATCGCGGGATTGTTCTACAACCATGCCGATCGCTCCCGTTCCGTGGGTTCGTGGACCGTCCACTGCTCGAACGGACGGTCCAGCTTGTAGCGGTAGTCGGGCTGCCGCAGCAGGACCCGGGTCTCGGCGTTGCCCGGATTGCGCAGCGTCTCAAAGAACCTAACCGACCAGTGGAACCACCGCATGCAGAAAAGCCGCATGGTCAGCCCGTGCGACACCAGCAGCACGTTCCGCGGCGAGTCAGGCGTCTCGAAGTCGCGATGCATCGTCTCGAGGAAGCTGGACACCCGGTCGTAGACGTCGGAGCCCGACTCGCCGTGCGTGAACCGGTAGAAGAAATGCCCGTACGAGTTCCGCAGCGCCTCCTGCCGGACGATGTCCTCGGTGTCCTGGAAGTTCGCCCAGTCCTGCTCGCGCAGCCGCGGCTCCTCCCGAGCGAGCCCGATCAGGTCGTCCAGCCCGAGTGAGTCGAGTGTCTGCAAGGCCCGCAGGTACGGCGAGACGTAGACGCGCACCGGCTCCCCCTCGAACAGCTCGCGCAATTGCTTGCCGGCCTCGGCCGCCTGCTCATGCCCGTAGGCGGTAAGCGGGACGGCATGTCGGGCGTCGTCTCGTACACCTGCTTGTCCAGGTTCGCCGTTGACTCCCCGTGCCGGATCAGCGCGATCCGCAGTGGCCGATGACTCAGATCCATGGCCGCTCCCCCCGTCGTGGACGCATCGCCAGGATTGCCGCGGTCGCGGCCGCGGCGTAGGAGACACGCCGGGCCAGCGACGCAGTACGCCGGATGTCGCCGACCCCCGGCGGGAGTCCGTCGCCCAGCGTCCCGCGATCCTCGACCTCGTCGCCGTAGGTGTTCGTCCCACCCAACCGCAGATCGAGCGCCCCCGCGAACGAGGCCTCGACCGGCCCCGCGTTCGGGCTCGGATGCCGCCCCGCATCACGACGCCAGATCCGCCACGACTCCCCCGGCCGCCCTGACACCAGCCCAGTCAGTACTGCGCACGCCCGCGCCGGCCCCAGATTCGCCAGATCGTCGAGCCGCGCCGACGCCCAGCCGAAGTTCCGGTACTGCGCGGACTTGTAGCCGACCATCGCGTCCAGCGTGTTCACCGCTCGATACCCGACCAACCCGGGGATCCCGAGCAACCCGCCCCACACCAACGGCGCGACAGTCGCGTCCGAAGTGTTCTCCGCCACGGACTCGACAGTCGCCCGCGCCAGCTCATCCGCGGACAGATCCGTCGCATCCCGGCTGCACAAGTAGCTGAGCCGCCCTCGCGCCGCGTCAAGGTCCTTCGCCTCGAGCTCCGTCACCTCGAGAAGGGCCGCCATCAACTCAGCCTCGCGCTCAAGACTCCGCCCACCGAGCACGGCCCACGTCGCGGCCGCCGTCAACACCGTCCGCGCAACCGGCCGGCCACTCGTCAGCCGCTCGGCAACCACTCCGGCCGCCACGACCGACCCGACCAGCACCCCCGCGTACGCCGTACCGGCCGCGCGCGAATCGGAGTACAGCCTGGTCTCGAGCCGGCCCGCGACCTGGCCGAAACCCGCCACCGGGTGGAAGCGACGCGGGTCGCCGAGCCAGCGATCAGCCGCAAAGCCGAGGAGAACACCTAACGCTCTGGACACCTCGCGAAGTCTGCCAGGCCCGGCAAGTTCAAGGGTGGTCGCAGTGTGGAAGGGTGACGATCATGGGAATCGCAGACCAACTGCTCGGGGTGGCGGGGCGCGGCGAGTTCGGTGTCTGGCTGGGGCGGCTCGACGGGATCGCGGTGTTCAGCCACCAGGCGGAGCGCACGCACTATGCCGCGAGCACGATGAAACTGCCGGTCGCGGTCGCGATGATGCGCAAGGTCGAGGCCGGCGAACTCGCACTCGACCAGCCGGTCACCGTGCACAACGACTTCGCGTCGGCGGCGGGCGGCCGGTTCGGGGTGAACCCGGCTGAGGACGAGGCGCCGGCGACCTGGGCCCGGATGGGCGAGCAGGTCGAGCTCGGCTGGCTGGCGACCGAGATGATCACCAACTCCAGCAACCTCGCCACCGACCTCGTCCTGGAACTGACCGGCGTCGACGCGGCGAACGCAGTACTGGCCGAGTACGGCTCCGGTGCGAGCGTGATCCGCCGTGGCATCGACGACACGGCCGCGCAGGCCGCCGGGATCAGCAACCTGATGAGCCCGGCCGACCTCGCCGGTGTCTTGGTTGCTGTCGGCAATGACAAGAGTGCCGAGGGCGACTATGTGCGCGATCTGCTGGCGGCCAACAGCTGGAACGGCGAGATCCCCGCGCTGCTTCCGGCCGGCACCCGGGTCGAGCACAAGAACGGCTGGGACGTCCGCATCCGGCACGACGGCGGCATTGTCCGGCCCGCTGACGCCGAAGCGTTCGTCCTCGTCGTCTGTACGACGTCCGAGCTGCCCGATCCCGAAGCGCAGAAGCTGATCGCCGAGATCGCCGCCGAGGCCTGGGCTCACCGACACGACTTGGAGGCGATCCGGTGAAGCTCACCACCCACCTGATCTCCGCGCGCCTGCACACTCCTTTCGTCACTGCATTGCGTACTGCGACGCACGCCGACTCGCTGCTGGTCGAGCTCAGCGACGGTTCGCTGAGCGGCTGGGGTGAGGCCCCGCAGGTCTGGAAGGTGACCGGCGAGTCGCTCGCCGGTGCGCAGGCCTGTGTCGAAGGTCCCATCGCCACAGCGCTGGACGGCCTGGAACCCGACGACTTCACCGAGGCCTTGCGACGGATCCAGGGCGCCGCGCAAGGCAACTTCGGCGCCAAAGCGGCGATGGATGTTGCACTGCACGACCTCGTGGCGCGCCGTCGCGGGCAGACCTTGCACGGCTTCCTCGGCTCCACGGTCGAGACGGTCCGCACCGACGTGACCTTGTCCGCGGGCGACCCGGAGTCGTTGGCCGCGGCCGCCGAGGCACGGATCGCGGACGGGTTCGACGTACTGAAGGTCAAGGTCGGCACGGGCGACGCGAAATCCGACTTGCACCGGGTACGCCGGGTGCGCGAGGCGATCGGCCCCGATCCCAAGCTGCGCCTCGACGCGAACCAGGGCTGGAGCCGTCGCGACGCGGTGAACGCGATCCGGGCGATGGAGGACGCCGGCTGCGATCTCGAACTGGTCGAGCAACCGGTCGTCGCGGCCGATCTCGAGGGGATGGCCTGGATCACCGACCGGGTCAGTACGCCGATCCTGGCCGACGAGTCCGTGTACGGCGTACGGGACCTGGTCGCGGTGATCCGGCACGGCGCGGCTGACCTGATCAACGTGAAGCTGGCCAAGTGCGGCGGCCTCGGACCGGCCCGGACCCTGCTGGAACTCGCCCGTGAGCACGGGCTCGGCGCGATCGTCGGCTCGATGATGGAGAGTCACGTCGGCATCGGCGCGGCGGCCGCGCTCGTGGCGGCGTACCCGACGACCGCGGTCAACGACCTGGACGCCGCCTGGTGGCTGGAGCAGTCGCCGGTCGTCGGCGGCGTCCGGTATGAGGGCTCGATGATCCACCTGCCGACCGGCGCTGGACTGGGCGTGACAGGCTTGGCCTCATGAAGTTAGTTTCTTCCAAAGTTCCGGTCAGCACCGTATGGACTTCACCGGATGCCCCCCGGGAGATCGACGCCCCCGCGGTCGCTGCCGAACCCGATGTCGCCGCCTGGGCCAAGTCGATGGACATCGAGACCCGCCTCGGCCTGCACGGCCGCACCCTGACGCAACTGCTGTTCGCCGAGCCGGTGCTCGTGCGCTCCGAGCGCAACGGCTGGTCCGAGATCATCGCGCCGTGGCAACCGTCCTCGGCCGATGACCTCGGCTACCCGGGCTGGGTGCCGTCGAGTCACCTCGGCGAACTGCCGGACAGCGCCACCGCGCCCGTCGCGATCACCGTCCCGACCGCCGAACTGTTCGCCGAGCCGGGCTCAGGGCACCTCGCCGACCTGTCGTTCGCGACGATCATGGCATCGGTGGACCACGCCGACGGGTTCACCCGCGTCGCCCTTCCCGACGGCGGATCGGGCTGGCTCGCGGACGACGTACTGCGCCCGGTCGACTCCCCCTCCGTGCCGGCCGACCGGATCCGTCTCGGTTCACTCTTCCTGGGCCTCGAGTACCTCTGGGGCGGTACGTCGAACCACGGGCTGGACTGCTCGGGTCTCATCCACGCCGTCAGCCGGGTGCTCGGTCAACGCGTGCCGCGCGACGCTCACGACCAGTGCGCGGCGCTGGAACACATCCCGACCGAGGAGGCCCGTCCCGGCGACCTGTACTTCCTCGCCCGCCCGGGCAAGGAGGTCCACCACGTCGGCTTCGTCTCGCCGGAAGGCATGCTGCACGCCTCCGAGACCGGCAAGCGGCTGGAAAACGAGCCCTTGCTGCCCGTACGCCGCGAAACTCTGGTCGCCACGGCCCGGCTGTAGCTCTCGCAGCTACACCGGCGGCGACTTCTCCGAGCTTGAACACCACCGCAAGTTCTCCGAGCTGAAAACGACGGCGCCCGACCCCTTCGAGGGATCGGGCGCCAACAACGTTCGGAGTCTGCGCGGAGCTAGGCCTTCTTGGAGTCGGACTGCTCCGGCTCCTTGAGCCCGTCGAGCTCGGCGCGGGTGGCCTCGTCCAGCTGGCCGTTGGTGCCGGGTAGCTGCCCGTTGGTGCTGGGCGCTTCCGTAGTACCGACGGTGTCCTGCGGCCGGTCGTCGTCGCCGGGGACCGGGGTGTGGTGAATCGGCATGTTCCGCGACTTGCGCAGGCTCAGGATCGTGGTGATGCCCAGCGTCACGATGATGAAGCCCAGCGAGACCCAGATCGGGATCTCCGGCGCCCACTTGATGTGCTCGCCACCGTTGATGAAGGGCAGCTCGTTCTCGTGCATCGCGTGGAAGACCAGCTTCACGCCGATGAAGGCGAGCACGACCGACAGGCCGAGCGACAGGTACACGAGCCGCCGCAGCAGGTCGCCGAGCAGGAAGTACAGCTGGCGCAGACCCATCAGCGCGAACACGTTGGCGGTGAAGACCAGGAACGGCTCCTGGGTCAGACCGTAGATCGCCGGGATCGAGTCCAGCGCGAACAGCAGGTCCGTCGTACCGAGCGCGATGATGACGATGGCCATCGGGGTGACGAGGCGCTTGCCGTTCTTCACCACGGTCAGCTTCACGCCGTTGTACTCGTCGGTCGCGTTCAGCCGCCGCTTGGCGAACCGGATGACGGCGTTCTCCTTGTAGTCCTCGTCGTCGTTCTCACCCTGCTTGGCCAGGTGGATCGCGGTGTAGACCAGGAACGCGCCGAACAGGTAGAAGACCCAGGAGAACTGGTTGATCGCGGCCGCGCCGACGGCGATGAAGATGCCGCGGAAGAACAGCGCCAGGATGATGCCGACCAGCAAGGCGGTCTGCTGATATTTCCTGGGCACCTGGAACCTGGCCATGATGATCAGGAAGATGAACAGGTTGTCGACACTGAGGCTGTACTCCGTCAGCCAGCCGGCGAAGAACTCACCCGCGTACTGCCCGCCTGAGAAGACCCAGACGCCGAGCCCGAAGAGGATGGCCAGCGAGACGTAGAACGCGATCGCGCGGGCGGATTCTTTGGTGCTGGGCTCATGTGGCCGGCGCCCGATGACGAAGACATCGAAGGTCAGCAGGGCAAGGAGCAGCCCGACGGTGATGTACCAGACATAGTCGGCAACGTGCACAGCAAACCTCCGGAGCGCAGACGGACCATTGGACTCCGAAGGTCTCTTCCGCCTGGCTCGATCAGTTCGGCCCGGCCGGCGGCACCGGGCGCGGAGAACGAACTCCTGACCGTGATGACGATACCGCCGCGAAAGGAATACTCCCCTTCAACAGTCCCTATTCTGGCTGGTCGGTGTCCAAGTTTCCAAATCGACGTCTCCTATCAAGGCTGTCGCCATGATCACGTCGAGCGACGGGAATATCTCACCTGAGTAGTCAGGCAGTCACTCCGCGACCGGCGGCCGCCGGGATTTCGGCAGTTTCGCGACGATCAGCTCGTACGACGTGTCGACGAGCTCCAGGATCTCCTCGTCGGGCACCGAGCCGCCGAGCCGGACCGTGTTCCAGCCCGACCGGCCGATGTACGCGGACTTGGTGACATCGCCGGGATAGGTGTCGACCAGTTCGTCGGCCTCCTCCCGGTTGGTCCCGCACTTGACGCCGACGGCGTCACCGGATCCGAGGAACGCGAAGATCTTGTCGCCGACCTTGGCGACGACATCGCCTTCCCACGGCTCGTCCTGCCACGTACCCGGTTTGGCCAGGCAGTACTCCAGTACGTCGCCGCCGGTCAGCCGCGCCATCGCTACTCCTTCGCTGGGTCCAGTCCGAACAGCGCCGCGGCGTTGTCGTGGGCGATCATCCGCACCTCGTCGTCGGTGAACCCGAGCTCCTCGACCGCACCGAGCGCCTCCACCGGGCTCTCCAAGGGATAGTCGCTGCCCAGCAGCAACCTGTCGACACCGACTTGCCGCACAGCCCACGCGAACTGCTCGGCGTACGGCGAACCCGCGAACAAGTTGCCCGAGAACGACAGATCCACCCAGACATTGGGGGTCCAGAAGCCCGGAAAGCGGCCGAGAGCCTCGAAGACGATCAGCTCCAGGAACCGCGGGCCGTACGCGTGCGCGATGATGATCCGCGCGTCCGGGTGGTCGACGCTCAGCTGGACGAACTTGCCCGGCTGGTTCGCGTCGAACGGCGAGTAGCCGTCGAACAGGACCGGCAGGCCGTGACCGGCGATCCGCTCGACGACCCTTGCGACGCGCGGATCACCGAGGTCGAAGCTCTGCGTGTTGGGGTGCAGCTTGAACCCGCGCGCTCCGGCCTCGGCGACCCGGTCGATCTCCTCGAGCGCGAGCTTCTCGTCGAACGGGTGCACCGAGCACAGCGGCAGCCAGCGCGAGTCGGTTCGGGACAGGTCCAGGGCGAGATCGTTCATCGTCCGGGTTCGGTCGAGGTCGCCCTTCGGCGCCATCACGAGCGCGGCGGCAGCTCGGAGATCGAGGCCGGCCGCAGCCTCGTAGTACCGGTCGGGGCCGTGCGGCGGCATGCCGGGTGTCCGCATGCCCTCGTCGAGTTCCAGGTGTACGTGAGTGTCGATGACTGGTCCGGTGTAGCGAGCCATGTCATCAGCTCATCACATGGGGAGGCCATGCTCCTGCCGCTGCCGGTGACGGCTGGTTGCCATGCTCCTGCCGCGCGGCTTCAGCTCGCGTAGGCTCCGGGAATGGGGTCTGTCGTGGTTGCTGCTGTGCAGGCTGGGTCGGTGCTTTTCGATACTCCGGCGACGCTGGCGAAGGCGGAGCGGCTTGTCCGGGAAGCCGCCGCGGGTGGGGCGCGGTTGGCGGTGTTGCCGGAGGCGTTCCTCGGTGGCTACCCGAAGGGCGTCGACTTCGGGGTGACGGTGGGGTCGCGGTCTGCTGAGGGGCGCGAGTTGTTCCGCCGCTATCGGGAGGCGGCGATCGCAGTACCGGGTGTGGAGACTGCGCGGCTGGCGGAACTGGCCAGTCAGCTCGGGATCGACATCGTCATTGGCGTCATCGAGCGCGACGGCGGCACGCTGTACTGCACGGCACTGTTCTTCACCGCCGCCGCCGGCTTGGTCGCCAAGCACCGCAAACTCCTGCCGACCGCCGCGGAACGCTACCTCTGGGGCCAGGGCGACGGATCGACGATGCCCGCGGTTCACGCGGAGTACGGCGTACTCGGCGCCGCGATCTGCTGGGAGAACTACCTGCCGCTGTTCCGTCAGGCGATGTATGCCAAGGGCATCGACATCTGGTGCGCACCGACCGTCGACGAACGCGACCAGTGGCAGGCCACGATGCGGCACATCGCCCTCGAGGGCCGGTGTTTCGTGATCAGCGCCAACCAGTACCTCACCCGCGCGGACCTCCCGCCGGACGTCCACCCCATCCAGGGCGACTCCCCCGACACTGTCCTGATCAACGGCGGCAGCACGATCATCTCGCCCCTAGGCGATATCCTCGCCGGCCCCGCCCGAGCCGGCGAGGCCGTCCTGCTAGCCGAAATCGACCTAGCCGATCGCGACCGCTCCTTCCTCGACTTCGATGCCGTAGGCCACTATGCGCGCCCCGACATCTTCACCCTCACCGTCAACGAATCCCCCCAACACACGGTCATCCCGCGCCCAACCATGTGATCCGGCCTGCAGTCACAGGTCTTCGATCACTTTCTTGAGCGCACGGAGATCGGCCTGTACTGCGTTCAGGTCGCGGGCGAAATCGTCGTCGGTCACCTCCGGTCGCCGGCGGAGGGTGAAGACGACCTCGCAGCCTTCACCGTCGGCAATGACGCGCATCGGGTTGTAGAAGGTTTCGCCCGACGGCAGCGTCACATCATGGTCGAGAACACCATACTCGTTGCCCTCGGCAAATTTAACGACGATCTTCCCCATCGGAGACTCGGCAACCCAATCCCCGCCGACCTGCTCAATCGAACTGCACAACCCGGGCGCCCACGCGGGCAGATTGGCCGGGTCGGACGCGTACGAGTACACGTCTTTGACGGGCCGATCGATATACGTGCTGAGATGTCGTGAAGTCCTCATGCTCCCTGACACTAGCCAGCCACCACCACCTCCGTCTTGAACAAATCAGCCACCACCCCGGACCCGCCAACACCTGAGTGATGGACTGGCGGGTCCTGCGCCCGATGCAACCGGCCCGGTTGCTACTACGTCCGCCGGCCGGGCAGCGACCTCAACGTCTAATGGTCGAACGGCCGGCCAGGCAGCGGGCCAGAGAGCTGAAGATGATGCTCGGGTCAGCTGATGATGCGGCTTCCCACCGGGCAGTGATTACCGCTCCGGCGGGTGATCGAAAAGGTCTTGTCGGTGAGGAGGCCGTGCTGACCTGCAGCGTGCCTATCGGCACGGCCGCAGCCATCAAAGCCGTGGCGATCAATGCGGAGATCCGAAGAAGTCGTTGCTTCATGGTCAAGCCCTTCGGGTTTGGAACCCGACCAGACCGCTTCGCGTTTGCCCTGATAAATATGGGACTACCAGGTGGTAGCCGACTTCGAGAGTTCGGCTAGGACCGGTCTGGTTCGGCCTGATACGACCTGAGTTGTGGTCGCCAGGTGGGGTGGTGTCTAGGCAGACGTGGGCGACGGTGGCATGGAAGACTCGGGTTAGCAACTTTTCGCAACATCGATGCAGGCAACTTCGCGGAACCCCAGACTTGGCATCGCAAGCTCAAGCAACCATGAAGACAGGGGATCATCATGAAACTGACTCTCGTTGCGGGCGACCCGAACTCCTACCCGGAGAACAGCCCCACGCTCTACAAGACCGACCGGGGAAGCTGGGTCGTGCAGGGATGGGTCGTGACTGACCCGGAAGCGCTGTCCCACCTGAACACCCCGGAGGGCGAGGCTGTGGTCGAGATCCCTGACCGGATGATTCCGTTCTTCACCAACCCGTAGGGCGACGACGTGGAGGAGATCACCGCAGCCGACCTAAGCAAGCTCACCGGCAGCTTCAAATCCCACATGGTGCACCTTGAGACTCGCGATGCCTACGGCACCGAGGTCGAGATACCGCACATGGCCAAGTGGAAACGAGGCGAACCGGACGACTTTGCCTGGCTGGAAGCTTGGTGCGGGAAGATTCGCGATCACGTCCGAGCCGGCCGAACTGCGAGGCGCGCGAAGATCGTCTCCGAACCCCTCAGCGAGTACCAACGCTGGACCTACGACCTCATCCCGCCGATTGTCGAGGCCGGTGAAGATATCCGGTGGGTGCCGCGACGGGTGGTCTCGGAGTTGTGCATCCCCGGCAATGACTTCTACCTGTTCGATGATGAACGGGCAGTGTTCCTGCACTACGCCGGGTCCGGCCTGAACACCGCATTCACCACCACAACCGACCCAGCAGTCATCGAGATGTGCTCTACGGCTTTCGAGAAGATCTGGGCGCTGTCCATCCTGCAACGTGACTATCAACCCTCCTGATGCTGCGAGGAAGGCGCGCGAGGCACTGGGGTTGCGCCTTCGGGAAATAAGGAAAGATGCCGGGCTGACCGGTCGCGAGCTAGCCGCCGCGACCGGTTGGCATTTCACGCGTGTCTCGAAGCTAGAACACGGAGTACAGGTACCCTCCAACGAGGACATTCGCTTGTGGTGCGCGGCCTGCTCTGCCGAGGGCCACAGCACGGACCTCATCGCCCGGGCTCGCGCAGTGGAATCGACGTACCTGGAGTACAAGCGCCAGACTCGCGCAGGCATGAAACAACTCATGCTGAAGCCGGTGCCGTTGTACCAGCGCACCAGTAGGTTCCGAATCTACGAGCACCGCGTCATGCCCGGACTGTTCCAGACGAGCGGCTACGCCCGCGCCATTCTGGAGTTCTGGTCGGGCTTTCTGGATATCAAGAGTGACGTTGACGAGGCTGTTGCCGCACGCATGGATCGTCAGCACGTGCTCTACGACAACAGCAAGACCTTTGCCGTTGTTCTCGAAGACTCGGTACTGACGACGCGGTTCTGCGAAGCTGACGCACTCGCCGGGCAGCTAGACCGGCTGCTGTCGGTGATGAGCCTTCCGAACGTCTCGATCGGTATCGTGCCCGCGACGCGGCAACGCGAGGCAATCGGGCAGGTCAGCTTCTGGATGTTCGACGACAGGCTGGTGAGCCTCGAGACCCCAACCGCCAGTATCGAAGTCACCGCGCCGCAGGAGATTGCGCTCTATGGGCGCATGTTCGATCTACTTCACCAGTCTGCGGTCTACGGGAAAGACGCCCGCGCGCTCGTCATCAAGGCGCAAAGTGAACTAGCCGACAGCAACTAATTGCAACTCTCTAGCTGGATGCGGACCACCGTCCCTACCGTTCCAGGCATGACATCAACGGGTACCAGCCATCAACTTGGGGTGGAGTGGGCAGGAACCGGCGAGAATGAGAGCCATCCCGAATGCGATGCGCGAGGATGGCCGATCCTGCACGCCAACGACCCCTGCGATGGCATCAATCCATTGACCGGTCGCCCCTGCATCCGCAATTGGCACAACGCGTACCACCGTGATGCCGTCGGCACGGAGTGGCTGGACGATGAGTAGAACGCGCAACGTCCGGGCCCGTCAGCTTCGCCGCTGGCTAATCCGGCACGAGACGACGGGACGCCGGAACGGCGTAGACGAGGACGGGTACGACCCGAATTGGCTCGCGTATGTCCTTCCGTGGAGCGTCGAGGCCTATTTGGAATCGCAGGGCGTGCTGAGCCCGCGGATGTCCACCCGCAGGTATCGGCGGAGCGAGTGGCGCATGGTCACCGGAGCCCGGCTGCGTAACACCTAGACCGGCGGGGCGTGCGTGTCGACCCCTGCATCCACGCCCGCCCTGCCCACCAACCGAATGAGCGCCGGCCTGACCACCTGACAGGCTGGAGGTCGCTCATCGTTATGACCTATGCCATCACGTCCGTGAGGACCCCCTTGCCCACACCGGCTACAGCCTCGGCCCGCGTCGCAGCTTGCCCTTCTTTTCCTCATCCGGCTCATTGTCCGCAGCGTCGTTGAGAGCGGCGATGATCCGATCTGCCAGCGCGTCCGGTGTCGGCCAAGCACCAACCACCCGTCGAGCGTGACCGGTCGGGGCGCCTATCAGAATGATTCCGCCACCAAACGACCCCGTCATCTTGGTGACGAACGGTGGGTCGTTGTGCTCGAGAGCGCGGAGAGCGCGTTGAAGATCATCATCGTCCGAGAGTCCAGCGGCTGCACCGACAGCCGCCGCCCGCATCGCGCTCCCGGTCTCGTCGTACAGTCGAACGATCGCCTCAAGGACAGGCTGCTGGACTTCGGACGTGAGGTCTTGGCCCGGCTGGACACCGACGGGCCCGAGCCGGCCGAGGACGACGCTCATGCGGAAGAGTCTTTGTACTTCGCCGCGCGAGGAAGGGTGGAAATCCGTGGCTACCTGGCCGGTGAGACCGCCGAACTCCAGCAGCGGTGGGTCAAGATAATGCCGCGACTAGACGCCGTGCTCGTTTCCTTGCTTGCGGGTCCGATTGGAGAAGTCCCCAATGACCTTCCCCTTGGTGTTGCGGACCCTGCCGTCCTCCCCCAAGCGGCCGGCTCCATGCTCGCGAGCGGCCTTCTTGGCCTGGCGACCCGACAGCGTGCCACCGGACTCAACGGCATCGCGGCGGGCTTCCTTCTTCTTATCTCCCCATGCCATGACTCTTCTCCTTCTTCCAAGTTTCAGGACGAATGTCGTCTGAACTGTATAACCGCTGCGGGGGCATGGAGGCGGTGCAAAATGCAGTGAAAATCCGGATGCCCGGGCAGCGGCCGAAACTCGTTCGGTACGGAACTACCTGCCGCGCCGCCGGCCGCTGCCGCGGTCCTCGCGGGAGCCGCAGAGCCGGCACCGCAAAGCGCGCATGCACAACAGCGAACGCCGCGGGCGGTTGCGCTTGAACCGCACTGGAGACGAGGTGCACCGCAAAGCGCGGGTGCACGACAGCGAACGCCGCGCGCGGTTGGGTGCGTGACGGTTGCAAGCCCGCCACGTGACAGACGGCAGCCCGCCCGAGGGGTGTCCCCCACCCCGGGCGGGCTGTCGCTGGACTTCTACTTGGCGCCGGCGTTGACCATTTGGCGTAGTTCTTTCTTCAGTTCTGAGATTTCGTCGCGGTAGCGGGCTGCTACCTCGAACTGGAGTTCGGCCGCCGCGTTGTGCATTTGGTCGGTGAGTTGCTGGATGAGGTCGGCCAGGTCGGAGGATGGCAGGCCGCCGGCCAGTTCCTTGGCCTTGTCGCCGGCGCGGGACTTGCCGGCGCCTGGCACTGGTGCCTTGCCGCGGGACTGGGTGCGGCCGTTGCCGAGGAGTTCGGCGGTGTCGGCATCCTCGCGGGCGAGCATGTCGGTGATGTCGGCGATCTTCTTGCGCAGCGGCTGGGGGTCGACGCCGTGTTCGGTGTTGTAGGCGACCTGTTTCGCGCGCCGGCGGTTGGTCTCGTCGATCGCCATTTCCATCGACGGGGTGATCTTGTCGGCGTACATGAACACCGCACCCGACACGTTTCGGGCGGCACGGCCGATGGTCTGGATCAGGGAGCGGCCGGAGCGCAGGAAGCCTTCCTTGTCGGCGTCGAGGATCGCGACCAGCGACACCTCGGGCAGGTCGAGGCCTTCTCGCAGCAGGTTGATGCCGACCAGTACGTCGTACTCGCCCATGCGCAGTTCGCGGAGCAGTTCGACCCGGCGCAGGGTGTCGACCTCGCTGTGCAGGTACCTGGTCCGGATGCCCATCTCCAGCAGGTAGTCGGTCAGGTCCTCCGACATCTTCTTGGTCAGCGTGGTGACCAGAACGCGCTCGTTCTTTTCCACCCGCAGCCGGATCTCGTGGATCAGGTCGTCGATCTGGCCCTTGGTCGGCTTGACGATCACCTCGGGGTCGATCAGGCCGGTCGGGCGGATGATCTGCTCGACGAAGCCGTCCGACTTGTCCTGCTCGTACTGGCCCGGGGTCGCCGACAGGTAGACGGTCTGGCCGATCCGCTCCAGGAACTCCTCCCAGCGCAGCGGCCGGTTGTCCATCGCCGACGGCAGCCGGAACCCGTGCTCGACCAGGGTCCGCTTCCGCGACATGTCGCCCTCGTACATCCCGCCGATCTGCGGCACGGTGACGTGCGACTCGTCGATCACCAGCAGGAAGTCTTCGGGGAAGTAGTCCAGCAGGCAGTGTGGCGCCGTCCCGGGCTCTCGTCCGTCGGTGTGGCGGGAGTAGTTCTCGATGCCTGAGCAGGTGCCGATCTGGCGCATCATCTCGATGTCGTACGTCGTCCGCATCCGCAGCCGCTGGGCCTCCAGCAACTGGCCGCCACGCTCCAGCTCGGCCAGCCGCTGCTCCAGCTCGGCCTCGATGCTGGCGATCGCGCGTTCCATCTTCTCCGGCGCGGTCACGTAGTGGGTCGCGGCACCGATGTAGAGCTCGTTCTCCTCGCTGAGGATCTCGCCGGTCAGCGGGTGCAGCGTCATCACCCGCTCGATCTCGTCGCCGAAGAATTCCACCCGGACGGCCAGCTCCTGGTAGACCGGGAACACCTCGAGCGTGTCGCCGCGGACCCGGAACGTGCCGCGGGTGCCGGCCAGGTCGTTGCGCGCGTACTGCACGCCGACCAGCTTGCGGAGCAGACCGTCGCGGTCCATCTCGTCGCCGACCTTGACGTGGATCATCCGGTTCAGGTACTCGTCGGCGGACCCCAGGCCGTAGATGCAGGAGACGGTCGCCACCACGATCACGTCGCGCCGGGTCAGCAGTGACCAGGTCGCTGAGTGCCGCAGCCGCTCAACCTCCTCGTTGATCGAGGAGTCCTTCTCGATGTAGGTGTCCGTCTGCGGGACGTACGCCTCAGGCTGGTAGTAGTCGTAGTACGAGACGAAGTACTCGACCGCGTTCTGCGGGAAGAAGTGCCGCAGCTCGGTCGCGAACTGCGCGGCCAGCGTCTTGTTCGGCTGGAGGATCAGCATCGGCCGCTGGATCTTCTCGGCCAGCCACGCCATCGTCGCCGTCTTACCCGTACCCGTGGCGCCCAGCAGCACCACGTCCTGCTCGCCGGCGTTGATCCGCCGCTCGAGCTCGGCGATCGCGGCCGGCTGGTCGCCGGCCGGCTCGAAGTCGGACACGACCTTGAGGGGCGCGACCATACGCTGGAGATCGGTGACCTGTCTCATGACAACCACCGTACGGCCCACCGCCGACAGTTTCGAAAAACAGCCCTGCCGGCTGCGGACCGAAGACGGGGATCTCCGCCCGGAAGCGGCTCCCCGGACAGCTAGGAGTAGCTCTTGACGACCGAGTTGTTCATCGCGATCAGCTGGTTGAGGCGCCGGTTGTAGACCCGCGTCTCCAGCCCCGCGTCCGTGGCCGTGACCTGCCCGAACTTGTCCTCGTACGCCGTCACGAAGCCCCGGAACGGGATCAGCGTGCCCCGGCTGGTCGGTACGTCGGCGGAGTAGTTGATCGCGTAGCAGGCCTTCAGCGCCTCCGACGCGCACTTGAGCGCCACGCCCTTGCCGATCCGGACGTTCTTGAACGAGTTCGACTCGATGTCGACCAAGTGCTCGGCGAAGCCCTTGGCGTCGTACAGGGTGGTCTGCCGGACCCAGAAGTACCCGTCGATGAGCCCGCGCACGTTGAACTGCTGCAGCATCCAGTACTTGCCGGGCAGCGTCTTGTCCGGTCCCTGCAGCCAGCCCTTGGCCGGGGTGAACCAGACGCCCTTGCCGACCTCGACACCGACGTCGTACGGGCCCTTGGTGTACACCGGCTTCTCCGGCGTCGGCGGCGTGTACAGCGTGCCGACCGGGTCGGGGGTGATGGTGTCTCCCGCGGTCGGTGTGCCGCCCTCCTCCTTGCCGCCGGTGACCAGCAGCACCACGCCGACCGCGATCAGCAGCACCGCCAGCACGGCACCGCCCATCACGATCCAGGGCGTCTTCGACGACTTGGCCGGCGACCGGAACTGCGGCCCGGCGGGGCCCGGACCCCAACCGCCCTGGGCGGGCGGTTGCTGCGGAGTGCCGTACTGCGTGCTCATGGGCGTCCCTCGTGGTGTGTCAGGGGTTGGTCGTTAGGTGATCGCGGGTCACAGGCTGTCGATGACGGACTGTTTCATCGGTCCCACGGCCGCGTCGGAAGTCGGTGCGTAGTCGGAGCGGGTCTGGTAGTCCAGGGCGGTGACCAGGCCGTCCTTGCGCCGGTACGCCTCCACCTCGCCCTTGACCGAGGTCCCCTGCCCCGGGGTGATCGTGTAGGAGAGCGCGACGCACTCCACCAAGACGTCCTTGGGGCACGGCAGGTTCCGGACGTTGCCGAGCTGGGCGATCTTCTGCTCGGTCTCGCCCTCGACGATGCCGATCGCGAACGCGTTCGCGGTGACGTTCTGCTTCTGCCGGACCCAGAGGAACGCCCGCGGCTCACCGTTCGGCGCGTAGGTGGCCACCTGCTTGCCCCTGGTCTCCTTGGCCACGACGCTCCAGCCCGGCGCCGGCACGATCGAGGCGCCGAACTCGACCGGAATCGCGTTCGCGGGCGGCGTGTACGACGCCGAGGGCTTCGGAGTGGTCGACTGGACCGGAGGGGGATCCGCCTTGTCGTCTCCCCCGGTCAGCAGGACCAGCGCAACAGCAACCAGTACTACGACCAGCAGGCCGGCCGCGATCGGGAGGACAACCGGCGGAAGCTTGAACCCCTTCTTGACCGGCTCCGGCCGCCGCCGCAAGGACGGCGGGCTGATCCGGTCTCCCCAGCTGTCGCCCGGTACTCCGGTACCGCCCGCCGCGGGCGCACCCGGAGTAGCGCCGGCCGCGCCCCACGTGGACGGCGCCGAACCCGCAGCACCGGGCGCCGGATCACCAGCACCCGCTTTGCCGCCTGCACCGCCAGGTGCTGTACCGCCAGGCGCAGCCCCAGCACCGGGCACGGCCCCACCGCCGGGCGCGGTCCCGCCACCGGGTGCTCCCCCGGCAGCGGGCGTAGTACCGGCGTCGGGTGTGGTCCAGGGTGACGCCGGCTGGGCCGGGACCTCGAGGGACCACGGCGAAGGCGGAAGTTCCGGCTCCGGGGTGGGCTCCTCGGTGTCCTCGGCATCGGTCTTGCGGACCCACGGGTTCCGTGGGCCCTGACCCTTGTCGCGCTTTCCGTTCACTGGCTCTTGATCACCGAGTTCAGCATCGCGGAGACGTCCTTCTGGATGGTCTCGCCCTTGTCCTTGCGGCCGTACACCCGGACGAGCGACATCACGCCGTCCTTGCGCTCGATCACGGCGACCAGGCCGATCACCGGCAGGGTGCCGTTCTGCGTGGTGGCGGTCCCGCTGTAGCTCTGGGACGTCATGAACTTGATGTTGCCCTGGGTGGGAGTCACCTCCACCGGCTTGTTCTGCTTGACCTGCGACAGGGTCTTCGTCTCGACCTTGCCCAGCTGCTGCAGGACGCTCGCGGCGGTGTCGTTGTTGGTCGACTTGTAGGTCTCCACCATGAAGTACGCCTCGCCGGCCTTCAGCAGGTAGACGCCGTTGAACTTCTGCAGCGTCTTGCGCAGGTAGCCCGGCTGGGGCTTCACGAACACGCCGTCGGAGACCTCGATGCCCTCGTCGGCGGGCCCGCTCGGCTCGTTCGTCGGCTGCGAGGTCGGCGGGCTGGTGGGCTCGCCCGTCGGCTGGGACGTCGGCTCGCCGGTCGGCTGGGACGTCGGCTCGGACGTCGTCGGCTCGACGGGCGGCGGCTGCACCTGCGTGTCGTCACCACCGCCGAACACAAGCGCCAGCACGACACCGATGATCGCTACCGCGACCAGGCCTCCACCGGCGAGGAACACGATCTTGTTCGTGCCCTTGCCACGGGCACCAGCGCCACCGCCGTACTGCGAAGCAGGCTGGCCCCACTGCTGCTGCCCAGGCTGCTGCTGCCCTGGGTAACCCTGCTGCTGCGGGTAACCCGGCTGCTGCCCCGGGTACGGAGCCTGCTGGCCGGGGTACTGCTGCGGCGGCCCCTGCGCAGGCACACCCTGCGCAGGCACACCCTGCGGAGGCACACCCTGGTACGGCGGCTGCCCAGGCTGGCCCGGCTGCCCATAGGCGGGCGGCTGCCCGGGCTGACCCGGCTGCCCATACCCAGGCGGCGGCCCATAACCCGGCTGCCCCTGCTGCGGCGGCTGCCCCGACTGACCGTGTCCCGGCTGACCCTGACCCTGGCCCGGGCTCGGCTGCCCGTAGCCCGGCTGGCCCCCGTACGGCGGCTGGCCGGGCTGACCCGGTCCGCCCTGACCGTACGGCGGTTGCTGGTTGCTCATGCCTGCGTCTCCCCAGTCGTCCCATCGAAGCCGGCGGCCGGCGCACTGCTCTGCACTGCTGCCACTCCGCGCTCGGACTTCGGCACGGAACGCACCGAGTTGCCACAGGCGGAGCAGAAGTCCGAGTGCGGCAGCAGCGGCATCTCACAGCGCGAGCAGAAGGCCAGCTCGCCCGAGGCGTGGTTGGAGCCACCGCGAGCGGCGGACTCGAGGGCCGCCTCGAGCAGACCCTTGTGCAGCACGGTGCGGACCAGGATGATCAGCGCGCCGAGCAGGAGCAGACCCCAGACCACGCCGAGGACGGCGCCGATCGTCGAGCCACGCCCGCCGACGAAGCCGAGCAGGTAGACACCACCCTGGAAGACGGCGTTGACCACCATCGCCTGGAGTACGCCGAACACCCAGCGCGGCGTGAAGCCGTCGTACTTATCACCCAGGCCGGAGAACTCCGCGACCGCGAGGCCCGTCGCCGAACCGTAGATCAAGGGCTTCACGAAGCCCTGCAGCAGGACGACCGAGATCCACGTCCCGGTGCTGCTGCCCGGACCGGCGAAGCCGCCACTGATCCAGCCCCAGTGCAGGACGAGCGTCTCGAAGCAGGCGAACCCGACCCCGGCCACCACGCCGAAGGTGAAGCCGTCCATCAGGTCGTCGTACCGGGGCCGCGAGGCCAGGTAGATCGGGCCGAGCTGACGGATCAGCTCCGACACGACCGGTACCAGCAGCATCAGGATCAGCAGGTCGCGCCCGGACGGACCGGCCGACGTGGCGCCGGCCAGGTCGGTCGACAGGCCGATGCGGTCGGACCAGAGCCAGGTGAACAGCCAGGCCAGGCCGCCGGTCAGTACGAACGCCGCGGCGACGACCGGGATCGGTTCGTCCTCCCACAGGTTCACGTCGTACAGGTACAGGATGTAGACGATCGGGATGGCGAAGGCAGCCACCATGATCGCGACCGGCAACGCACCCAGCGCGGCCGTCACCACGGTCGCCAGCAGGGCGATGCCCAGCGCGACCTTGTAGGTGTACGGCTGACGGCCGGCGCCTTGCGGCATGATCGTCGAGACCAGTTTGAACGAGGCCACCGGTTCGTCCGGCCTGACCGCGTACGCCTTCTTGCGCTGAACGTCCGTGGACTGCAGATCATTGCCACAGTGATGGCAGAAATGCGAGACCTCGGGGACGTCAGAGCTACAGCGCGGACATTCCACGCCATCCTCCCAACCTTGGACTTGCGGACCGGCGCGGAGCACGCGCCGAGGGGTGGTCTGCTCGGCCGGACCTCAGACCGGGCGAACCCGGACAGATTCTCGTACAGCCCGGCCGGGATTCATCATTTCCCGCCCGAGGGTCACCTTTTCGTGTCCAGACCGTGCCCTGCGGACGTCATCGCGCGCGTTCGGCGAGCGTGGGCCAGATCTCGTCGACCCTGGCGTCCAGCTCGGCCAGGCTCCCGGAGGTGTCCACCACCACATCCGCGACCGCCAGCCGCTGCTCGCGCGTTGCCTGACTAGCGATCCGGGACTCGGCTTCCGCGCGCGTCATTCCCCGGTCCCGGGTCAGCCGCTCGACCTGGACCTCGACCGGTACGTCGACCACGAGCAGCAGATCGAACTTGTCGCTCTGCCCGGTCTCCACCAGCAAAGGGATGTCGTGAACCACCACGGCGTCCGCCGGTGCGCCGGCCTCGATCTCGGCCGCCCGGGCCCGCACCCGGGGGTGGATGATCGCCTCGAGCTTGCGCCGGGCAACCTCGTCCCCGAACACGATCCGGCCGACCGCGGGCCGGTCCAGCTCGCCGTCGGCCGTCAGCACGTCACCGAACGCCTCGACCACCTCGGCCAGCCCGTCGGTGCCGCGGGCAACAACTTCCCGCGCGAGCACGTCCGAGTCGATCACCACCGCGCCGCGCTCCCGCAGCCGCGTCGCCACCGAACTCTTGCCCGCCCCGATCCCCCCGGTCAACCCGACTCTCAGCACCCCCGCACCCTATCCAGTCCCGGCCCCGGGACAGGCGAGACCCCCACACCCAGTACGGGGGTGCGGGGGTCTCGGGTCCTGCGGTACTACGGGTACTGCGGTGGATCAGCCCTGGCCGGTCAGCTTCTCGCGGAGAGCCTGGAGCGCCTCGTCGGAAGCGAGCGCACCCTCGACGGGAGCGTCGTCCTTCGGAGCAGCGGCGGACGAGTACGTGGAAGCCTCGCCGGCCTCGACGTCGGCCGTCTTGGCGTCCTCGATCTGCTTCTTGTGGGCCTCCCAGCGCGTGTGGGCCTCGGCGTACTGCCGCTCCCACTCCTCACGCTGCTTGTCGAAGCCCTCGAGCCACTCGCCCGTCTCGGGGTCGAACCCGTCCGGGTAGATGTAGTTGCCCTGCTCGTCGTACGTCGCCGCCATGCCGTACAGCGTGGGGTCGAAGTCGTCGGAGACCGGGTCGACACCCTCGTTGGCCTGCTTCAGCGACAGCGAGATCCGGCGACGCTCGAGGTCGATGTCGATGATCTTGACCATCACGTCGTCGTTCACCTGAACGACCTGCTCCGGGATCTCGACGTGACGCTCGGCCAGCTCGGAGATGTGCACCAGACCCTCGATGCCCTCCTCCACCCGGACGAACGCACCGAACGGCACCAGCTTGGTGACCTTGCCGGGCACGATCTGGCCCATCTGGTGGGTCCGGGCGAACTGCTGCCACGGGTCTTCCTGGGTCGCCTTCAGCGACAGCGAGACGCGCTCGCGGTCCATGTCGACGTCCAGCACCTCGACGGTGACCTCCTGGCCGACCTCGACGACCTCGGTCGGGTGGTCGATGTGCTTCCAGGACAGCTCCGAGACGTGCACCAGACCGTCGACGCCACCCAGGTCCACGAAGGCACCGAAGTTGACGATCGAGGAGACGACACCCTTGCGGATCTGGCCCTTCTGCAGCTGGGTGAGGAAGTTCATCCGCACCTCGGACTGCGTCTGCTCCAGCCACGCGCGACGCGACAGAACCACGTTGTTGCGGTTCTTGTCGAGCTCGATGATCTTGGCCTCGATCTCCTGGCCGACGTACGGCTGGAGGTCGCGGACCCGGCGCATCTCGACCAGCGACGCCGGCAGGAAGCCACGCAGGCCGATGTCCAGGATGAGTCCACCCTTGACGACCTCGATGACGGTACCGGTGACGACGCCGTCCTCTTCCTTGATCTTCTCGATCGTGCCCCAGGCCTTCTCGTACTGGGCGCGCTTCTTCGAAAGGATCAGGCGGCCTTCTTTGTCCTCCTTCTGGAGAACCAGGGCCTCGACGTGATCGCCGACGTTGACGACCTCGTTCGGGTCGACGTCGTGCTTGATCGACAGCTCGCGCGACGGGATGACGCCTTCGGTCTTGTAACCGATGTCGAGGAGAACCTCGTCCCGGTCGACCTTGACGATGGTCCCCTCAACGATGTCGCCGTCGTTGAAGTACTTGATGGTCAGATCGATCGCCGCGAGGAAGTCTTCCTCCGACCCGATGTCATTGACCGCTACCTGCGGGGTGGTGCGTACTGCGGGGTCGAGAGGTGCCTCGATGCTGGCCGTCATGTGGTGGGTTGCTCCGTGGGCTGATGGTGTCGTACGGGTGCACCCGGGCCGTTGGATCGCATCACACCGCTGGATAGCCTGAACAGGACAGAATCACCACCGACTTGCTGCGAGCACGAGCCTGCTCCGTCCGAGGTCGCGCGGGCCCATAGCGCATCTCACAGAATACGTGTAAGGACGAGGACACGGCAACCCGGGGCACCCGGTGACGACCGGCCGCCCACCGAGCCCGCCGGCCCTGCTGAGCCCGGCGCGCCGACAACGACAGCTGATCTCAATGTACGACGTCCAGCTCCGGCCGCCCGCCCGCGAGGTCACCCGTGTCGCCGATCCGGGCGACCAGCGCGTTCGCCGCGGCGGCCACCGGGTTGGCCGCCGGGCGGGAGGCGAGATCGATCAGGGCCCACAGATCGGCCGCCCGCGCCCGCTCCACCAACCTGTCCCCCAGCTCAGGACCAGCCCGTACTACGCCGAGCACCGCGCGCGCGAGCACCGGATCGGTACAGAACCGCAACAGATTCCCCAGGTCCGCGTACGGCGAGCCGGCATGCGCGAACTCCCAATCGATCAACCCGGTCAGCCGCGCCGCCGAAGGGTCAACGAGCAGGTTCTTCGGGTTGAAGTCGCTGTGCACCAGGCAGACCCGGTCCACCCCGGTCTCGGCCAGCTCCTCCGCCTGATCAATGACCGCCTCGAAGCCCGCCCGCTGCGCCCGGCTCAGCCCGATCGCCTCGGCGTGCGAAGCGAAGAACTCCTCCAGCCCACCGACCCCGAACGGCACGGTCGCCAGCTCGCGCCCGGCGAAGTCCCCGAAGGTCAGGAACGGCATGCCGTTCAGCCGGACGAGAAGTTCCCCGAGTTGCTCCCCCACCTTCCGCCGCTGATCCTCGCCGGCGCCCTCGAGATAGGTCTCGAGGTTCACGCCAGGCAGCCGCTCATACAGAACATAAGGAGGAGCCCCGTCGCCTGCGGGCTCCGGCATCGCGTCCAGCACCCGCGGTACCGGCAGCAGGCCGCGCACCAGCCGCATCAGCGAGATATCGACCGCCGCCCGCTCCGGACGCCTGCCGTAGAGCTTCAGCACGGCATCCTCACCGGCCGCACTCACGGCGTACGTCTCACCGCCGTATCCACCAGTCAGCGGCACGGCGCTGGCAGCGATCGCCTCGAATCCATCCACCCGCACGATCTTGCCGCACCGCACCGCACCGCCAACCGCGGATGTCCTAGGCCTTGGTGGGCACTGTGATGCCGGCCGCCGCCAGAACCGTCGGTACTGCGTTCCGCAGGCCGGCCGCGTTCGGGTGCAGCGGGACCAGGCCGTTGGTGGTCACGCTCGGGATCAGCCCTTCGATCCACCGCGTCGATGCGCTCTTGCACATGTCATGACCCACACTCGGCGTGGCCAGGTCGACGTACGTCGCACCGTGGGCTTGAGCCTGCTGGGCCATCCGGGTGTTCAACCGCGTCAGGGCCGCCTGCAGGTAGTCCGCGTCCATGCCCCACACCGGTACGACGGGCCAGCAACCGCCCTTCTTGATCCCGGTCGGGTAGCCGACCATCAGGATCTTCGCCTGCGGAGCGCGTTGCCGGATCTGCTCGATCACGGTGCCGTAGGTCGGCGCGAACGCGTCGATCTTCTGGGCCAGCAGGTCCACCCCGCCGGACGTGTTGGCCGCCTTGCACGACTTGCCGACGCCCGGCGGCAGCAGGTTCACGCAGGAGAAGGCGAGCCCGACCAGCCCGATGTCGTTGCCACCGATGCCGACCGTGACGAGGGTGGTGTCCGCACTCAGGGCGTCGTACTGCGGTGCCGCCGTGCCCAGCACGATCCCGGGTTGCGGGTTGGCGAAGTGCTTGGTCTCCGCGGCGCCACAGGTGACGTCCCGGAACTTCGCCGGCCGGAGCTGGGCGGCGATCAGCGACGCGTAGTTGACCGCCGACCGCGCGCAGGTGAGCACCTCCTTCGCGGGAAGCACCAGCGAGCCGGCCGCGAACGAGTCACCCATCGCGACATAGACGAGCGGCGGCGCGGCTGCCTGCGCCTGGGCCTGGGTGGTGAGCGGACCGGCGACCAGGGTCACCGCCGCACCGAGTACCGCAACCATCCGCGCACGTGCTGATCTCTTCTGCATGCTGCCCGCCTTAGACGTTAAGTGACTGGTCGGTAACAGTTCGCGTGCGAGTCAGCATGAAGAAAACTCACCTCCCCGGCAAGACCTGGAGCCGAACAATCTGGGTTGCGCTAATTACGCTACCGAAGTAGCGTAAAGGCATGCCACGAGGAAGACCCCGCGACTCCGCCATCGAGGGCAAGGTGCTCGCAGCCGCGGCTGCGGAGCTTCAGCACGGCGGCTACGACGGGTTGTCGATCGACCGGGTGGCCGAGCGGGCCGGGGTCGCGAAGACGACGCTGTACCGGCGCTGGCCCTCCAAGGCCGAGCTCGTGGTGGCACTGATCACCAGCCTCCGCGAGGAGATCCCCTTCGAACCGTCCGACGACCCCCGGCGCGACCTGACGGCGCTCGTCACCGCGATCGCCGCCGGCCTGACCGAGACACCCACCACCCTGGTGGCCGACCTGGCGGCGGCGGCTGCTCGCGATCCGCGCGTCGGCGAGAGCGTCCGCACGTTGTGGGCCGAGCGGCACCGCGCCGTGACAGCCGTGGTCGCCAAGGCCCAGGAGGCCGGCCTCGTGCTCGACCACGTCTCCCCCGCGGTGCTGGTCGACCAACTGGTCGGCCCGCTGTACTACCGGCTCCTCGTCACCGGCGAGCCACTGTCCCCCGACTACGCCAGGACGCTCGTACGCAGCGTCCTCGGTCCTGAGGAGTCCCGATGACCACCGCCGACACCACTGTCACCACCGTCACCACCAAGAAGAAGTCCCCCGTACGCCGCCGCGTCCTGACCGCGCTCGCCGCGATCGTCGTCCTGCTGGCCGGGTACTGCGTCTACGCGATCGCCCACACCACCGTCCTGCGCACCGAGATCGAGATCGCGGCCACCCCGGACGACGTCTGGAAGGTGCTCGCCGACCGCGCGGCGTACCCGGAGTGGAATCCGTTCATCATCTCGTCGACCGGCGAGCTGACGGCCGGAGCGACCATCACCAACGTCCTGAAGGACACCAAGGGCGCGGAGACGACCTTCTCCCCCAAGCTGCTGGTGGTCGAGCCGGGCAAGGAGCTGCGCTGGATCGGCAAGCTCGGCTTCGGCGGCATCTTCGACGGCGAGCACTCGTTCCGGATCGAGGCGCTGCCGGGTGGACGCTCGAAGCTGATCCACGAGGAGAAGTTCAACGGCATCGCGGTCCCGCTCTCCACCGGCATGCTGAACTCGACCATCAAGCCCCAGTTCGTCGCGATGAACGAGGCCCTGGCGAAGCGGGCTGCCGGCTGAGGCCATCACAGCAGCGGACCGCTGGATAGGGTGACGGCGTGGTGGAGCCGCAGCGGGTGGAACTGACGGAGCTGGAGACGTCGAAGGCGAGCCGGACCTACTGGGACTCGGCCGCGGAGGAGTATCTCGAAGAGCACGGTGAGTTCCTCGGCGACGACCGGTTCGTCTGGTGTCCCGAAGGGGTCGACGAGGCCGCGGCGCACCTTCTCGGCCCGGTCCGCGGCAAGCGGATCCTCGAGGTCGGCTGCGGAGCGGCGCAATGCGCTCGCTGGCTCGCCGGTCAGGCGGCCGACGTGGTCGCCTTCGACATCTCCGTCGAGCAACTCCGGGTCGGGCGGCAACTGGACCGGCGTACCGGGACCGCCGTACGGACTGTTGCTGCTGACGCCGTCGCCATCCCGTTCCGGGACGGCAGCTTCGACATCGCCTGCTCGGCGTTCGGCGCCTTGCCGTTCGTCGCCGACGCGGAGGCGGCACTGCGGGAGATCGGCCGGACTCTGAAGCCCGGCGGTCTGCTCGTCTTCTCCGTGACACACCCGATCCGCTGGACCATGCCGGACGATCCCACCCCGGCGGGCCTGCGGATCACCCACTCGTACTTCGACCGCCGCCCGTACGTCGAGCTCGACGGCCAGGGCACTCCCGTGTACGCCGAGCACCATCGCACCACCGGCGACTGGATCCGGGCTCTCACCGGCGCCGGTTTCGTCATCGACGACCTGCTCGAACCCGAGTGGCCGGCCGGCCACGACCAGGTCTGGGGCGGCTGGGGACCAGACCGCGGCCGGCTCGTCCCCGGTACCGCGATCTGGTCAGCCCACAAGAGCTAGCGCCCAACATTCTTGGGCACTTGCGGCTAGTCCGACTCGTTCCGGCGTGCCCGAGCGGCGACCGGCTGGGGACGCAGCATCGCCGCGGCGACCAGGGCGAGCAGCAGCAACCCGATGATCAGCGAGATGAGCGGGACCCAGAAGCCGATCAGGTTCAGCTGCGAGGCCTTCGCCTGGTAGCCACCCTCTTCGACACCGTTCTCCTTGGCGCCCTTGACGTTCTTCTTCACCGTCGCGTCGTCGTACGCGATGGTCACCTCGGTCGCGGTCGCCCGCGGCTCGCCGTTGTACTCGAGCGACGCGAGCTGCTTCTCCTGGCCCTTGATGATCGCGCCGGTGACCGGCTCGATCCACAGCGTCCGGGTGTTCTGGTAGCTCCGCTTGACCTCGACCGCCGCGTCGCCGGTCTCGTCGACGACCTTGGCCGGCACCATCAGCGGCCTGGCCAGCGGGATCTCCTGCTTCGGCACTTCCTGCTCGAACACGTACACCTTGAGGCCGTGCAGCTTGTCCTCACCCTTGTACTTGATCGGGAAGGCCTTGCGCGTGGTGGAGTCCCAGAACTTGTACTCCTTCTTCTCGGTGCCGAACGGGAACTTCAGCACCAGGCCCTCGTGCCCGCGGAAGAACTCGTCGCCACCGTTCTCGGCCGTCTTGCGGTCGGCCTTCTCCAGCGACGTGGCGATGTACTCCCCGGTCTCCGAGTCGGTCCAGCGCACCGACTCACCGGTGTGCGCGTCCAGCACGACCCGCTCCTGGACGAAGCTCAACGGCAACTTGGACGTGTCCGTCTTGTCGTCCGGGAACTGGTAGTTCGGCTCGTCGTCCGTGACCACCGCGGTGTCGAAGACGACGACGTCACGATTCAGCTTCTTGCTGATGTCCTGCGCGGCCTTCACGTCGCCACGGACGGTCCGCTTCGCCTCCAGCGTCACACCCTTTTTCTCGGCCAGGTCCGCGACGCTGAAAATGGTCGCGTCCGGGCCGGTCGACACGGTGTGCGCGACCTGGTCCGCCGGCGCCACCGCCAGCGTCGGATACGCGTAGAACTTGGCCAATGCCGCGATCCCCACGAAGAAGATCCCCAGTGCGATCATCAGCACCCGACTGCGATTCCCCACAACTACCCCTCCCGGTCTGTTCGCGGGACGCTACCAGCGAGTAGGGGCGGTTGAACAGGGACCGGCGGCGAGAAAATCCCGCAGTGGCCGAACTGTCATATAGTCCGGCCCCATGAGTGGCATCTGGGGGGCGTCCGGCCGGCTGCGTGCCGCACCGGACGATGCGGTACTACGAATCGCGGTGGTGGCGATCGCGGTCATCCAGGCCGCCGTGCTCGGTTTGCTGGCCCGGCGCGGCTCCTGGCAGAGCGACGACCTCGACTTCCTGGTCCAGGGCGGCAAGGGCTTCGCACCGAGCGACCTGCTCACCCCGGTGAACGATCACATCGCCCCCGGCCTGCGCTTCGTCTATGCCGTCTTCGCCCACGTCGCCCCGCTGAACTACGACGTCACGGTCGCCTGGCGGGTGCTGATGCAGGCGATCGCGATCATCCTGTTCGGCTTCCTGCTGCTCCGCCTGCTCGGCCCGACCTGGTGGACAGTCATCGGCACCGCCCTCTACGCGCTGACGCCGGTGACCATGCCGTCGTTCATGTCCCTGTCCAGCGCGGTCAACAACCTGCCGGCCCACGTCTTCGGCCTCCTGACCCTGCACGCAGGAGTCGACTGGTACGCCGGTCGCCGGCGCCGAGCGGTTGCCTATGGCCCCCTTTCGCTGCTGATCTCGTTGGCCTGCTGGGAGAAGTCGGTCGTCATCCTCTTCACCGTGCTCGCGCTGGCGCTCTACCTGCGCAAGACCTCGCTGCGCGAGTGGGTCCGGCAGAGCTGGCCGCTCGGCGCCGCTTTCGCCGTACCGCTCGTTGCCTTTGGCATTCTTTATGCCAGTCACGGCCGGCCGTCCGAGGGCAACTGGCCGGGCGTGGGTCAGTTGCTCAAGCTGGCTTGGCGCGCGTTCGCAGTACCGGTCGGTGCGCTGACTGGTGGGCCGTGGCGGTGGAGTGAGGCAGCGGTGCCGTTCGGCTTGGCTGATGCTCCTGCCGCGGCAGTGGTGCTCGGGTCGGTCGTGCTGGTGGTGCTGCTCCTCATCGCGTGGCGGTCGAACCGGCGGGCCCTGCTGTTCTGGGGATCGGTGGCCCTCTATGTACTGACAACCTGGCTGCTGTTGTCCTACGGGCGATTCGAGGTCTTCGGTGCGGTATTCGTCCTGCACTACCACTACTGGTCGGACCTGGCGATCCCACTGATCCTCGCCGTCGTCCTGACCGTCCGATCCGTCCGGCTGGGCGCACGGCTGTCCAGACTGGCACCCGTCGCGGTCGCCTGCTGCCTGACCGCCTGGACCGGCGCGGTCGTCGTGTCGGACGCCGGTTTCGCCCAACTCTGGGGCAAGAACCCGTCCCGCGCGTACTTCGACAACCTCACCGCCGACCTGGAGAAGGCCGGTCCCTCGGTGAACCTGTGGGACATCTCGATGCCGTCGACGGTCTCCACGATCCTGTCCGACGACAGGCGCCTGTCCCCCGTACTGCGCACCGCCGGCATCCCCTTCCGCCTGCAAGGCCCCGGAGATCCGTTCACCGTATCCGCCGACGGCCACCTCCAGCGTGCGACCTTCGTCACCTGGGTGAAGACCAACACGCCGGGCAACTGTGCGCGGGCGCTGCAGGGGACGACGCCGGTGACGCTGCCGCTCCAGATCCTCGTACCTCACGCCCCGACGAGCTGGTTCGCCAAGCTCTCCTACAGTTCCCCGCGGGAAGACCGCGTGCTGGCCGAACTCATCGATGCCGACGGCCAGGTGGTGCCGATGCCGGTCCCCGCCGAACCCTGGCCGAGCAGCAGTCTCGCCAACATGTACTTCGGCCCATCTGAACCCATCCGTCCGGTCGCCGTCCGGCTGCGCGCCCTGGATCCAGCGGCTACCGTCTGTCTGGGCGATTTCGAGCTCGGCCTACCCAAGGGGACTTGATGAGACGCATGAGGTTCCCGGCACTCGACGGGCTGCGCGCGATCGGCGCGGTCGCCGTGCTGACGACGCACGTCGGGTTTCAGAGCGGTGACGCGTTGAACGGCCCTTTCGCTGGGTTGTTGTCGCGCCTGGACATCGGGGTCGCCATCTTCTTCGCGATCTCCGGCTTCCTGCTCTACCGTCCGCACGTCGTCGCCTGGTTCGAGGAGACCGAGCCGCCGCATCTGTTGCCGTACCTGCGCAACCGGGCGCTGCGCATCCTGCCCGCGCTCTGGATCGCCGTGATCCTGGCCGCCTTGCTGGTCCCGAACGACAAGCCCGTCGACTGGGTGTACTACCTGCACCACGCCTTCTTCACCCAGATCTACGTCAACGGACCGACCGTGCACGGGTTGACGCAGCTGTGGAGCCTCGCCGCCGAGGTGTCGTTCTACTTGCTCCTGCCGTTCCTCGCGAAGCTGCTGACGAGCTACGAGCGGCCGACCCGGCGCGCGGTGCGCTGGCGACTGGCGGTGCTGTTCGGCCTCACCCTGCTGGGTCCGATCTGGATGGGTTCCATCACCGCGACCGGCAACCCGCTGGCGGGGCTGTGGCTGCCGGGCTACATCGGCTGGTTCGCGGTCGGGATGGGGTTCGCGCTGTGGCAGGTCGCGCGGGCCAGTGGCCGGCTCAACCCGTCCCTGCTGGACACACTCGTCAAGATTCCCGGCACCGTCTGGGGGATCGCCGTCGCGCTGTTCCTGATCGCGTCGAGCCCGATCGTCGGCCCGTACGGTCTGAGCCTCCCGAGCGTGGGTCAGGCGGTCATGAAGAGCCTGCTCTACACCGGGATCGCCGCCTGCGTGGTGTTCCCCGCGATCACCCCGACCCGCCGCACTGTCGCAGTACTGGGTGGCAAAGCCGGTCACTTCGCGGGCGACATCTCGTACGGCGTCTTCGTGTACCACCTCATCGTGCTGAGCCTGGTGCAGCAGATCTTCGGCCAGACCCTCTTCGGTGGCAGCTTCGCGGCGCTCTTCTGGCCGACGCTCGCTGCCTCGGTCGCGGTGGCCGCGGTGAGCTACTACGGGATGGAGCGGCCGATCATGCGCTGGGGACGGAAGGACCGGAGCTACGACGTCTCCGGGGTCGGCCGGGAGAGCAGCGCCAACGCGCAGCCGAAGAGGATCGACGACTGGACCAAGCCCGAGGTCAGGCCCGCTCCCCCGTCCGGCCAGGGCTGAACCGCGGCGACCAGCGATCCCAGCAGGACCACGCCGGTCACGACTGCGATCAGGACGAGCCGGCGTCCGTCGAGGAACCAGGCGGCCAGTGCTGCGACCAGAGTCGCCGCTAGCCCGATCCAGCCGGCCATGAACGTTCCGGCTGTCACCGCCAGCACAGTGGCGGCCCACGGCCCGATCGACCGGCCCTCGCGGAGCCTGTGCCCCGAGCGCCGCGACAGCCCGAGGCGGGCGAAGAGCGCCAGCCCCACAACACCCAGGAAGAGGAACAGTCCGACCAGCAGCCCGGCGCGGTAGTCCCGGTCCGGAGTGAACCGTGCCGTGACCACTTGCTCCGGCCCAGCCGGCAGGATCCAGCCCTGTTGCCAGCCGCCCACCCGCAGCGGGACCAGCTTGCGGCCGCTGCTGTCGTAGGCCTCCCAGCCAGTACTGAAGTTCTGCCCGACAGCCAGCACAGATTGCTCGTCCGCCTGCGGTACTTCGAGGGTCAGTGATGCCGGCGTCGAGCGCCAGATCTCGACTCTCTTGACCGGCGTGACCGCCGCGGCCCGGGATCCCGGCTTGGTCAACTTGACCTCCACCGGTACGAAGTCGGCACTGGCCACGGCATCGACCGTGTGCCGACCGGCGGGCAGCCGGACGGTGCTCTGCTGGCACAGGGTGAAACTGAGCGGCCGCCGCTGCAGTGCGTCGCGAACGGTCCCGGTGAGCCGGGTAGGCAGGTCCACGCCGTCGATGCGGACCGACGGGCCGAAGCCGCACTGCGCACCGGTCGTGGCCGTCAGGTCGACCGGCTTACGGAGCTGGTCGGCGCCGATCACCCGCAGTTCGGAGACACCGACCGGGAGGTACCGGGAGAATCCGCTCGCGGAGTCAACATCGACGGACAGGTCGTGGCCGGTGAAAGTGACTCCGATGCGTTTCCGCACGGTGGTCCCGGCGGGGAAGGTCACGAAGCCTTGCGGATCGATCCTGTACTCGACGCTCGGCCGGCCGTCCAGACGGACGGAGACGGTAGTCGCCCGGGAGGCCGCCAGGTACGGGTCGTGGAGGAACTGCAGCCCCGACACCGGCTTCTTCCTCACCCCGGGCAGCCTCAGCGTCAGCGTCGGTCGCAGGTCCTCCGTACCGGCCACCCAGCCGGTGCCGAGGTCCCGGTCGACGACAGCGCCGGGCCGTCCCTCGGGCGCGGTGACCGCGCGAGAGGACGCAGCGGCGCGAATGGGGGCCGGGCGGTCCAGGAGGCGTTCCAGCGCGTCACCGTCCTTCGGCAACGCCGTCCCCTGCAACTGGTACGACCCTGCGGCCGGCAGGTCGACGCTGCGCAGTAGCCCTGTCGCCTCTTCGGAGTCGCGCGCGACCCCTTCGCGGCACAGCGGCCGCGTGCCGGCGTGCAGGCAGGCCGAGCGGCCGATCTGCTGGTTCCGGAAGAGCAGGGTGTCGGGCTGACGATCGAGCCCGGGCGGGATCACCAGCCTGCTCACCGGGTTCAGGCCGGGCAGCGAGATCTCGGAGATCGAGACTCCGTTGGGGTTTCTCCCGTCGGTCACCCCGACCGTGATCCGCAGCCGCTGGGTCGTCCCGGCCGGCGCCGGGATCAGCTGCGGCGCGGCTGTGTCCTGGACGGCCGCGGTCAGCAACCCACGATCGGTCTCCACGGTCAGTGTGCGGACCGACTCGTTGGTCGGCGCGGCCAGCGAGAACCGCACCGAGAGGTCGTCGACCGGCCGGGGCGAAGCGAAGGTGAGTTCGAGCCATTCCCCGCTGCTGCGCCCGAAGTTGCCGGAGACCCAGCGCGTCGACGGATCGCCGTCGACCGCCGCCGAGGGTCCGTTGCCAGGCCCCATCCGCAGCGTCGCATCCGCATCAGCCGCCGACGACGAGGCCCGTACGCCGATCAGTCCGCCCTGCCAGGACCTCGTCGTCAGGGCCGCTGCCGGATCGACGACGTAGTCGAGAGCACGCCGTTTCTGCCGGCCCGGGTCATCCGCGGTGAGGACCGGCGACACGTTCTCGGCAGGTCGGCCGACAGTCACCTCACGACGCTGCAGGCCGTCCGTCTGGACCAACGGAAGGTTGACGAGGCCTTTGGCGTCCGTGCTGGTCACTGCTTCCCGGTCGCCGCCCAGTGCGGCCAGCACCCCCGGTACGTCTTCAGGAGCGCCGCGAACCTCCACCAACTGCGACTGCGGGACCAGCCGGGCCGGGCTGACCTCACCGACGTCGTAGATCTCCACACTCGGGTACGGCAGCCGGGTGCGCTCGTCCAGCGTCAGACCTGTCTGCTCGATGGAGCTGCCCGTCGGCGGTCCGAAGTGCGCGACTCGCTTGAGGCCGGACTCGTCCAGGCTCTCGTGCACGGCCATGGTCGGCGTCACCTGCGCATCGACACGCAGATCATTCCGTACGACGACGTACTTCACGCCCACCCGGGCCAGTGCCTGCTGCAGCGTGGCGTCGCCGACTCCTGAGCCCAGTCGACGCTCCACCTCGTCCAGCCAGCGCGTAGTACCGGCAGACCCGAGCGGTACTGCGTCCCTGACCGCCATCGGCCGCTTGAGCAACGCCTGGAACGGCTCATCCTTCGTAGAGCCCCAAGTGAAGTCAGCAAACGAAGCAGCCGGTACTACGAGCACGCTGCCGCTGGTCGGTTGGCTGTCGAGCCAGGTCGCGGCCTCACGCCAGTGGGCCGGGATCGCCTCATAGGACTCGGGTCGCGGCAGCTGGGCGAACAGCGCAGGCGTGGCGATCGAGACGACCATGAAGGCCGCCACTACTGGCACGATGCGGCGGTGGACGCCCCGGGCCGTCGCCCAGCTTGCCAGGCGGGTCAGGGCGTGCGCTGCAGCCAGCACGAGCGGCAGCCGGACCACCAGCTCGAACTTGTGGGTGTTGCGGACAGCTGCAAGTGGTCCGTCCAGCAGCTCTTGCAACTGGGGAGCCAGCGGCGAACCGGCCGTGCCGGCGTGGCCGAGGGTCAGCAGCAGCAGGCCGACCACCAGCGAGAGCTGGAGGAAGCCCCGATGCTTCAGCGTGCCCATCGCGAGGCCGACCAGACCCACCAGCGCTATGGCGGCTGACGTGAGGATGAGGGCCGGCTGAGTGACGTAGAGCCAGCCGGCAGGCCAGGTGGGGCCGTCTCCGGCCAGCAGGAAGTTCAGCCACTGCGACGTACCGCGGAACGACTCGAAGACGCTCGCCTTGCTGGTCGTGACGGCCGCGTTCTCGATCCAGTCGAGGAAGGGCGGGCTGTAGCGGCCCAGCATCGCCAGTGGGACCAGCCACCAGAAGGAGACGGCCAGCACACAGCCGAACCAGGCCACGGCGACCTTGAGCGTCGACTTGTCCAGCCGCCGGGTGATCAACCACAGCGCAGGCAGGATCAGCGTGGCGCCCGTGGCTACCGCGTTGACTCCCCCGACCAGTCCGAAGGCCACGGCTGACCAGCCGACCCGCCACCAGCCGGAGCGGGCCTTGGGCGTCACCAGCGGCAGCAGCACCCAGGGAGCCATCGCCAGCGGCCAGACCTCGATCGAGGTGATCGCCACCTCGCCGAGCATCCGTGGGCTCAGCGCGTAGAACAGCGCGGCAGCGAAGCGCGCCCACGGAGCGCCGTACCCGAGAGCGCCGCAGAGCTTCCAGACACCAAGGAAGGCGACGCACATAACCAGTGACCACCAGAGCCGCTGGGTGACCCAGTCAGGCACGGTCAGCGTGTCCAGCAGCCAGTGGAACGGCCCCATCGGCATCAGGTAGCCGTAGGCCTGGTTCTGCAGCTGGCCGAAGGCACCCTGGGGATCCCACAGGTGCAGCGAGCGGGCCAGGAACGGGCCGGGGCCGGCCGTGAGGTCCAGCTTGGTGTCCGGGACGATCTTGCCGGGCGCCTGATGGAAGCACAGGGCGATCAGGACCAGGCAGGCCAGCAGCAGCCGGGTCCGCCAGATCACCTTCTCCCTGCCGGCCTTGGTGATCGGCGGTGTCTTCGTCGACGCAGGCTTCGTCCGCGCTGCGCTCGTCGGCGCTGTGCTCATCGGCGGCTCATCGGCGCCGGAGGACCACGACGAGGTTCCAGGTCGCGAACTCCCGGACCCCGGGCACCGCCAGTACGCCGTACGCCCAGCGCGGGTGGTAGCGCGGGAACGCCGCCACCAGGTCGGCGTCGCCGCACGAGCGGGCCCAGCGCAGGCCGCCGGCAACGGTGATCGGGAAGAGCGATTCGCCGAACTTGTTCTTCGGCGGCTTGCCCTGCTTCCGCTCGTACCGCCGGGCAGCGCGGTGGCCGCCCAGGAAGTGCCAGGGCGCGGTCTCGTGGCCGCCGTGCGGGCCCCACCAGCCGGTGTAGGACAGGAAGATCGTGCCGCCGGGCCGGGTGACGCGGACCATCTCGTCGGCCATCAGCCACGGGTCCGGTACGTGCTCGAGGACGTTGGACGAGAAGCAGACGTCGATCGTCCCGTCGCCGATCGGCAACGCCATCCCGCTGCCGAGGACCGTGCCGGGCACGGGTTCCCCGCGGCCGCTGAGCTCGCCGAGGTCGGAGTCGATCGCGTAGTAGGTCGCGCCCGCCGCGCGGAAGGCGTCCGCGAAGTACCCGGGGCCGCCGCCCACGTCGAGCATCCGGGCGCCGCGCAGGTCGACGTACGAGGAGAGCTGGCCGACCGAGTCCGCCGCGAGCGTCCCGTAGAAGTGGTCCGGGTCGGTCTGCTCGACCCCGAAGGCCCGGAACAGCCGGACGGCGCGGCCGAGATCGGCCGTCCAGTCGACGGTGGTCACAGGGCTCGGAATCGCATCGGGCACAGGCCGGACCCTAACCGATTTCACGACCCCTGGCGGACATCGTTACTCCCTGGTAACCTCGCGGCCTTGTAACCCGGGGGTAACCAACGTGAGGGTGGGCATCAGAAGTGCGTGAGCAGACGGTGTTGTTGCTGAACTGGCGGGACACGACGAACCCCGAGGGTGGCGGTTCGGAACGGTGTGTCGAAGAGGTCGCGAGAGGCCTTGCAGCGATGGGCTGGTCCGTCACGATGCTGTGCGCCGCCTACCCCGGCAGCCCGCGGGAGGCCCGCCGCCACGACGTCCGGTACCTGTACCGCGGCAGCAAGGTGACCGTCTACCTCCAGGGCCTGCTCTACACGTTGCTGCACCGCCCTGACCACGTCATCGACGTGCAGAACGGTCTCCCATTCTTTACCCGCCTCGTACGTCGTACCGGGGTGGTCGTCCTCGTGCACCACGTTCACGAGGAGCAGTGGCAGGTCGTTTACCCCGGCTGGCGAGGCCGGCTTGGCTGGTGGCTGGAGTCCCGCGTGGCGCCCTGGCTCTACCGCGACTGCCGGTATGTCACCGTGTCGTCGGCCTCGCGGGACGAGCTGCAGGCCCTTGGTGTGGACGCAGCACGCATCGACGTGATCCACAACGGCACCGACCCCGCTCCGCCTCGCCAGGTGGCGCAGGCGAGTGTCCCGACCGTGGTCTGCATCGGGCGGATCGTGCCGCACAAGCAGGTCGAGCACGCGGTCGACGCCATCGCCGAAGCCAGGAAGGTGCTGCCGGACGCACGGCTGCTCGTCGTCGGCTCCGGCTGGTGGGAGGACTCGCTACGGTCGTACGTAGAGGAACGCGGGCTGCAGGACGCAGTGGAGTTCCGTGGCCACGTCAGCGAGGCTGACAAGCACGCGGCGTACGACGAGGCCTGGGTGCTCGCGCTGCCGAGCCTCAAGGAAGGCTGGGGACTCGTGGTCGGCGAGGCGGCAGCGCACGGCGTACCGACGGTTGCCTATCGCAGTGCGGGCGGGCCGACCGAGTCGGTGCAGCACGACGCCACCGGTGTCCTGGTGGACGACCCGGCCGAGTTCAGCAGCGCAGTACTGGCCCTGCTGGAGGAGGAGTCGTACCGGCGCCGGCTGTCAGCTGGAGCGCTCGCCTCGGCGGGCAACTTCACCTGGGCCGCGACGGTCCGCGGGTTCGACCGGGTCCTCACCGGGTCGGTCGTGACAGCAGAAGAGCCGGCCAGCGAATCGCTGACCGGCCTCTGAAGATCCCCGCGTCCAGGGCGTTCCAGCCGGAGCGCCCTGAGGCGGGCGCTCGCGCCTACTTGGTGCCGTAGCCGACGATCGGGTCGTCCACCAAGCCCTTGCTGGTCTGGCCGGCAGGCGACTTCGGCTCGTCCTTCACCGTCTGGACGACCCCCACGACGGCGACGGTCGAAACGGCCATACCAGCGATGACGGCCAGCGCGGCAGCGATCAGAGTTCCCATGAAGCGTGTCCCCTCCTTGACAAGTAAACCGGATGGTAACAACCGGCCAGTAACTTCGCTAGAGCCTGGCGCGGACTCTTACCAGCGCTGTGGACGCGCTTACGGTAGCGGCCGCTAGTACAGCACCAGCGAGGGTCCAGGCGGTGAGGACCAGGACCACTGACCACGGGCGGGCCTTCTGCTCGGCGGGTGTGCCGGGCAAGCGATAGATGCTGACGGTCGGGCCGCTGAAGATCTCGGACAGTTGTGGGGTGAAGTTGCGCGGGGACGGGCCGCCCGCCTCGCGGTCCACCACCAGCCAGGCGACCCCCTGCTGCTTCAGCACCGCCGTCGGGTCGCTGCCGTCGCGGACCGCCTCACGCAGGGCGGTGGCGATGGCGGTAGCCCGCGGGTCCTCACCGGCCAGGCGATGGCCGTCGACGATCAACTCGTCGGGCACCACCGACGGCTTGGAGAAGTACCTCGGCATCGGGTCGAGCACCGGCCGCCGCTGGTTCCAGTCGGGCGCCCGGTAGGACTCGTACGGCCATGGGATGAACTCCCCCGGCCCTTTCTCGTTCGCCAGCACCCGCCGGGCCTCCGCCCAGTCAGCCGGGTACTGCGCGGCCTTCAGCCCGTCGCCCCCAGCCAGCGAAGGCAGCGCCGCGATCGGTACCAGCGCCGCCGTCGCGCCCACAATCCACTTCACCGGTACGACGCGCAGTACCGCCGCCATCGCCGCACCGAAGCCGACCGACTCGAGCAGCACCAACGGCGCGAGGTACCGCTGTCCGTCCCTGAACAGCCCACCGCCGGGCACCTCGCGCACGATCCACGCCATCGCACCGGGCGCCACCACACCAGCCATCGCCACGACAACAGCCAGGAGGGCCACCACCACCAGCGCCCGTACTGCGCGGTCCCACCGCCACCAGATCACCACGCCCGCAACTGCCGCCACCAGCAACACGAACCCGAGCACCATCGGCACCAGATCACCACGGCTCGCCGGGACCACGTCCGCGTTCCAGACGCCGCCCAGCGTGAGCAGTGTGGGCAGCGTTCCGCCGTACCCCTCGTCCCGCGCAGCGAAGGCCGACACCGCCGCCGGATCGGAGGTAGCGGCCGCAGTACGGGCCAGGCCTGCCACCAGCCAGGGCAGGTTCAGGGCCACCGCTCCCCCGAGCGCGTACTTCACATACCGCCAGTACCGGGGCCCTTCGTACTCCGGAAGCTCCGCCTGCCTCGGCAACAGCAGTACTGCGGCGCCGACGAGCAGACCGGTGATCCCACCGGCAGCGGTCAGCGCGCAGGCTGCAGAGGCCAGCAAGAACCCCGCCAGGCCCTGCCCATGGCGGAGCCTGAGCGCCGAGCGCACCAGCCACGGCAGAGCGGCGTACCCGAGCAGGAGCGCCCAGGCGCCCAGGTGGTAGCGCTCGGCGACGAACGGGTTCCATACGTACAGCGCAGTGGCTGCAGCACCGGCCAGCGGACCACCGAAACCCAGTGCGCGCCACAGCGCAGTCATCCCCAGACCGCTCAGCAGTGGGATCGCCACCAGGACCAGCTTGTTCAACGCCTGGCCGCCCGCGACTTCGTCCAGTACTGCGACCAGCACGTCCGACGGGACCGCGCGAGGCAAGGCGGTTGTGACACCGAACAGGTCAAGTCGTAGCGTGAGGTCCGGCACGAAGACCATGTCGTAGCCGACCACGTACCCGGGAGCGAGTAGCGGCGCAGTGATCAGCACGGTCAGCAGCACGGGCCAAATCCACGGCAAGAACCGCGCCAGCCGAGTGGTTCCCCCCTCCACGGCTACCTCCTCGCCAGTACTGTACTCATGCCTCCGTTTCCTTTGCTTTCCCCGCCCCGGGAGCGCGACCTGTCCGCCAGCCAGCAGAACAGAAGCCGCATGACCTCTGAGATGACTCCCGACCAGCAGCCTGCCGCGCCGAAGCTCGGCTTCCTGCGCAGCGCCACCGTGGTAGCGGTCGGCATGGCCATCATGAACGTAGCGGCCTACGGTTTCACCTTGTTTGCGGTCCGCCGCCTCGTACCGGAACAGTTCAGCGCTGTCATCGCCCTGCTCGGCCTGCTGCTGATCGGCAACGTGGTCCCGCTCGGCCTGCAGGCGTCCGGTGCTCGCCGGATCGCCACCCACACCGGCGCCGGCCGGGATGCGCTGGCGGACTCACTGCTGAGGGCCGGTCGTCGCTCCGCCCTCGCGCTGACCACGCTGTGCCTGCTGGTCAGCCCTCTGCTGGTCTGGCTGCTGCACATCGACTCAGTGCTCGCAGTACTGCTGCTGGCCCCGACACTCGGTGGGCTGACCCTCATGGGTTCGCAGCTCGGCGTACTGCAGGGCAGCGAGCGGTGGTCCGAACTGGCCGCCATGTACACGGCAGTCGGTGTCGGGCGCTTCGCCTTCGGTGCCGGTGCCCTGGTGATCCACCCCAGCCTCACGTCGGCCATGATCGGTGTCGCCGTCGGAGCCGCGGTACCGCCTCTGGTGGGCTCCTTCCTCCTGCGCGGCTCCACCGGCGGTACGCCTGACCAGGTGAAGGAAGTACTCCGCGAGACCGTGCACGGCACCCACACACTGCTCGCCTTCTTCGCCATCGCCAACGCTGACGTCCTGCTGGCCCGCTCCCTCATGGACGGCCAGCACAGCGGGTACTACGCGGCCGGCGTGATCGTGGCGAAAGCGTGTCTGTTCCTGCCCCAGTTCGTCATCGTGGTCGTGTTCCCGTCCTTGGCCAGCGAACCTGGCGACACCTTGCGGCTCCGCCGGGCGATCCAGGCGGTGGGCGCCCTCGGTGTCTGCTGCGTACTCGGCGCGCTCCTGCTCCCCGATCTGGTCGTGACAGTTGCCGGCGGCAAGGAGCACTACTCGAACCTCGGCTCGTTCGCGTGGCTCTTCGCCCTCGCCGGTTCCTCGTACGCCGTCCTGCAACTGGTCGTGTACGCCGCGATCGCACAGCAGGAGAAGCGTGCCGCGCTGCTGATCTGGATCGGGCTGATCAGCCTCGCCATCGCAGCGCTGATCGTGCTGGGCGCCGACCTGGTCACCGGCATCGCCGCCATCAAGGTCCTGGTCGCGATGAGCGCCGCTTGCGCACTCGCGCTGTCGGCCGCACTGGCGGCGGGACTCCACCGGCAGACGGCCGACAACGCGTAGCACGACTCACCAGAGGCTGGACTTGGCGAACTTGCGCGCCAGCGTGTTCGCCAGCACCAGCAGGACCAGACCGATCACCGACCGGAACAGCCCGATCGCGGCGGCGTAGCTGAACTGCGGGACCTGTGAGGCGAAGCCGAGCTTGTAGACGTAGGTGTCGATGACCTCCGACGTCTGCAGGTTCAGCGTGTTCTGCAGCAGCAGCACCTTCTCGAAGCCGACCGACATGATCGAGCCGATGTTCAGGATCAGCAGGATCACCGCCACCGGCCGGATCGCCGGCAGGTCGATGTGCCAGATCCGGCGCAACCTGGACGCACCATCGACGATCGCCGCCTCGTGCAGCTCGGGCGAGACGCTGGTCAGCGCGGCCAGGTAGATGATCGCGGAGAAGCCCATCGTCTGCCAGGCACCGGACCAGACGTAGAGGTGCCGGAAGTAGTCCGGGTTGCTCAGCACGTCGATCGGCCCGATCCCGAACTGGCCGAGGAACAGGTTGAGCACACCGCTGTTCGGGTCGACGATCACCACGATCAGGCCGACCACCACGACGGTCGAGATGAAGTGCGGCGCGTAGGTGATCAGCTGTACCGACCGCCGGTACCAGCGGCGCCGGGCCATGTTCAGGCCGAGCGCCAGCAGGATCGGCAGCCAGAACGTGGCGACCAGCTCGTAGACGTGCAGGATCAGCGTGTTCTTGATCAGCCGCCAGAACTGGTACGACTCGACGAACCGCTCGAAGTGCTTCATCCCGACCCAGCGGCTGCCGAGAATGCCGTCGACGATGTTGTAGTCCTTGAAGGCGATGATCGCGCCGTACATCGGCCAGTAGGCGAAGATCGCCAACCAGACCAGCGGAATCGCCAGCATCGCGTAGAGCTGCCAGTTCCGGCGCATCCGCGCGCCCAACCCCATTGCCTGCTTGGCGGGCCGCGCGCCGCTGCGCATCGGAGTACGGCGTACCAGAGTGTCCGTTGCCATAACCCCTCAACCCTTCAACGAGCCGACCATGGCCCCCTTGACGAAGTGCTTCTGCACGAAGGGGTAGATCAGCAGTGGCGGAATGGTGGCGATCACGATCAGCGAGAACTTCAGCTGTTCCTGCAGTTCCTTCATCCGGATCAGTTCGGCGGTGTCGCGGACCTGGGACGGGTCGAAGTTGTTCTGGATCAGGATCTGCCGCAGCACCAGCTGCAACGGGAACAGGTGCTCGTTGGTCAGGTAGATCAGCGCGTTGAACCAGGAGTTCCACTGGGCCACCGCGTAGAAGAGCAGGTTCACCGCGATGATCGGTTTGCTCAGCGGCAGCACGATCCGCCAGAAGAAGCCGAAGTCGGTGCAGCCGTCGACCTTCGCGGCCTCCACCAGTTCCTCGGGAATGGTCGACTGGAAGTAGGTCCGGGTGATGATCATGTTCCAGACCGCCAGCGCGGCCGGCAGGATGATCGCCCAGCGGGTGTTCAGCAGACCCATCCGGTCCACCACCAGGTAGGTCGGGATCAGGCCGCCGTTGAACATCATCGTGAAAACGAACAGCGCCATGATGATGCCCTTGCCGGGCAGGCCTTTGCGCGACAACGGGTACGCCGCGAACAGGGTCAGCACGGTGGCCAGCACGGCACCGCCGGCCGCGTAGACGACGGAGTTGCTGAAACCGCTGACGATCGAGTCGTAGTCGAAGACCGCCTTGAACGCCTCGACGCTGAAGCCGACCGGCCAGAGCCAGACCTGCCCGGAGACGACGTTCTTCGGCTCGCTCAGCGACGCGCTGGCGACGTACACCAGCGGATACAGCACGGCCAGCGTGAACAGGCCGAGGGCGGTGTAGTTGCAGATCATCACGATCCGGTCGCCGCGCGTCTCGCGGACGGGGGTGGGCGCGCCGGTCGGTGTCGATGTCGCCGTGGCCATCGCCATCACCCCTGGTAGGTCTCGTAGGCGGCCTGCTGGATCTCCAGGTAGGGCTGCAGCCCGATGCGGCCGATGCGGTCCTTGTAGTCGCGCCAGTGCCCGTCGTCGGACGGGTCGAGCTTGCCGGTGACGAACTTGGCCAGCGAGGTGGTCACCTCACCCTTGAGGTTCAGGCCGATCTCGGCGTCCTGCGCGGCCTGGTCGGCCTCCAGGGTGACCGGCGGGAACTCCATCTCCACCGGCTGCTTGTAGGGGAACAACTGGTCCCGGGTCTGCTCGTACAGCGGCGACTCGAAGGTCGCCTTCTGCGGATTCACCCGTTCGGCCAGCCGGAAATCGCCGGAGCGGTACATCACGCCGTACTGGTCCCAGGTCTTGCCCTTGGTGGCGTCGGAGTTCCAGGTGGCGTCGAAACCGTAGATCGCCTGCTTGCCGTTGATGCCCTTGTCACCCTTGACCGACCAGCGGAACTCGGGCCCGGCGTACGAGCGCAGTACCGCCTCGAGATCCATCTGGAAGTCGGCCCAGCGGACCAGCAGGTCGGGGCGCTTGCATCTGCGGGTGACGACGAGGGTGGAGACCTCGAGGCCGACCTTGAGGTGGTTCCAGGCGGCGTACCGGGTGCCGCCGGGGCCTTCGAGGGGCGGGATGGTCGCGTACTGGTGCCAGCGCGCGTTCGGGTCGGTCTGGTCGATGGTGAGGAACGAACCCCAGTAGTAGCCGCGCGCTCCACCGATCACGGGCGCGCCCGGGCTGTTGCCGTACCGGTTCATCTGGTCCTGGTCGGCGGTGAAGATGTCCTTGTTCAGCAGGCCGTCGGCGTACAGGCCGCGCAGGTACTTGAGCGCCTCGCGCCATTCGTCCTTGACGTAGTTGGCCTCGACCTTGCCGTCGTTGACCACCAGCCAGGGATCGCCGGGGTTGTAGAGGAAGGCGTTCATGAAATAGGTGTCCAGCGGCGCGTCCTTGTAGCCGGCGAACGGGATGGTCTTGCCGCGGCCGCCGAGCTCGGCCTTCTTGAACGCGAGCAGGACCTCGCGGAACTCGTCGGTCGTCTTCGGGACCGCCAGCCCGACCTTGCGCAGCCACTCGGTGTTCAGGAAGGTCCGGCCGTTGGAGGCGCGGCAGTGGTAGCAGTCGTTGAAGTCGGGAAAGCTGTAGATGCCCTTGTCCGGCGACACCATCAGCTTGCGCGCCTCGGGGTAGTCCTTCATCGCCTGGCCGAGGTTCGGCGCGTACTTGCCCAGGTACGGGGTGAGGTCGACGAAGAGGTTCTGGGTGCCGTACAGGTAGAGCTGCGAGCGGGTGAAGGTGATGCCGAGGAAGGCGTCCGGGATGTCGCCGGCCGCCATCATCGCGTTGACCTTCGTCATCGTCTCCGGGTCGTCGCCGTTGCCGGCCACCTGGCGGAACTGGATCTTGATCCCGGTCTGTTGCTCCATCCACCGGGTGAAGGCGTTCTTCGACCAGTCGCCGACGGTCAGGTTCTGCGGCACGACCAGCGTGAAAGTGACCGGTTCGGTGACGATCGCGCGCTGCTCACGGGCGACCGGGCCGATGTAACCGGGCGGGTAGTTGATGCCGGGCTTCTTCGGTCCGAGCTCGACCGGCGGCGCACTGAGACTCTCGGGCGACGCTCCCGCCGACGCCTCGGTCGAACTGCAGCCGCTGAGCAGCCCGCTGCTGCCGGCCGCCGCGGTGATCCCGAGTGCTCCGGCGACGAACGAGCGTCGCTTCACCCCGGCTGTTCTCAGGTCTTCTTGCATCCCGCCTCCTGATGCAGACAATGAGATATCCGATAGGATCTCGGATCTTTGAAAGAGGAGGTTGCCACAGAATCATTGACAACGAAAGACCTGACGGCCGACCAACCGGTTGCCGACCGAAATCGGCCGGTCACCGCTGGTTCCTTGCAGCAGGCGCTCTCCGGCTTTCTGCTTGGCGGTCATCTTCTTGCGTGAGGCAACCCTGACCTGACTAGGCTCGGCCCATGACGACCCCGAAGTTCATCCTCGAACTCCGCGAGAAGATCGGCCACGACCTGCTCTGGCTGACCGGTATCACCGGCGTCGTCCTCGACGACGAGGACCAGGTCCTGCTGGTACGCCGCGCCGACGACGGCCGCTGGGCACTACCGGCCGGCATCCTCGAGCCCGGCGAGCAACCCGCGATCGGGCTGGTGCGGGAGATCCAGGAGGAGACCGCGGTCGAGACGGAGGTGGTCCGCCTGATCAGCATCGACGCCCTACCGCCGTCCTCCTACCCGAACGGCGATCAGGTCCAATACCTAGACCTCTGCTTCCACTGCCGCCCCCTCCGAGGCGAAGCCCAAGTCAACGACGACGAGTCCCTCGAGGTGGCCTGGTTCCCCCTCACCACCCTCCCCACCGACCTGGCTCCCCGCGAACACACCAACATCACCAACGCCCTGAACCCCACCACCCTCCCCATCTTCGCCCGCTAACCCGGCACTGAGGAGTTCTCCCGTGGATCTCGAATTCCCCGAACTGCTGTCGGCCGGGAGGCGCACGCTCATCGCCGATGCCGCGAAGCGGATGGATGCGGAGTACGGCGAGGACTTCCTGGGCCTGGTGCTGTCAGGCTCCGCCGGCCGCGGCCTGGACACACACCTCTCGGATCTCGACGTACTGGTGATCCTGACGGCTGAGGTGGCGAGCAGCCCACGAGCACCCTCGCTCCACACGGCGGAGCTGGAGCTCATCCCGTTGAGTCTGGAGCATCTCGAGACGGTCGCCGGGTTCGGCAGCGCGCAGTACGGGTATCGCTGGACCTACGCGTGGGCGCCGACCCTGCTGGACCGCACCGGCGGGCGGATCACCCACGCGATCGAGCGTCAGACCAAGTTGGGTCACGACGAGAGCATGTTCATCCTCATCGACCACTCTCGCCTCGATGGCTGGATCAATCTCGTGTATCGCGCGCTGAAGTCAGCTCGCGATGGGAACGACTTCGAGGCTGCGTTGGACGGGGGCGAGTCGATCCACCTGTTCCTCGACGTGATCTTCGCTCTCGAAGGGCAGGTCCGGCCGTACAACAAATACCTGCGCTGGGTACTGCGGAACCACCCGCTCGCCGGCTGGCCGGCTGAAGCGCTGCTCTCGCTGTTGCCACGGTTCGGGGCGGGTGATCCGGCGGCGTTGCGGTATGCCCTTGAGCACCTGCAGAAGCTCTGCGCGGAGTTCGGCGATCGCGAGGATCAGCGCGCACTCCAGGCTGTCTTCGACGGCTGGGCGCCCGCCGAGTACGACGTACTCCGGGGCTAGTGCGTGGCAGCGCTTCAGGCAGCTGCGGCCAGTGACCCGGCCCACCCCAGACCGCAGTCTGGGGTGGATCCCCGCTGGTGAATTCCTAGTGGGCGGCTTCGTGCCAGGTGCGGCCGACGCCTACCGAGACGTCCAGTGGGACTGCCATCTCGACGGCGGCGCCCATGTCGCGGCGGACCAGCTCCTCGAGTGCTTCGCGCTCGCCCGGGGCGATCTCGAAGACCAGTTCGTCGTGCACCTGCAGCAGCATCCGCGACTTCAGCCCGGACGTCTTCAGCGACGCGTCGACCTTCAGCATCGCCATCTTGATCACGTCCGCGGCCGACCCCTGGATCGGTGCGTTCAGCGCCATCCGCTCGGCCATCTCGCGCCGCTGACGGTTGTCGCTGGTCAGGTCGGGCAGGTACCGGCGCCGGCCGAGAATCGTCTCGGTGTACCCGCTCTTGCCGGCCTCCAGCACGATGCTGCGCAGGTAGTCGCGAACCCCGCCGAAGCGCTCGAAGTACTCGTCCATCAAGCCCTTCGCCTCGTCCACGCCGATCTTCAGCTGCTGACTCAGCCCGTACGCCGACAGCCCGTACGCCAGGCCGTAGTTCATCGCCTTGATCTTGGCGCGCTGCTCCTGCGTCACGTCGCCGGCCTCGACCGAGAACACCCGCGCCGCGGTGACCGAGTGGAAGTCCTCACCGGAGTTGAACGCGCTGATCAGGCCCTCGTCCTCGGACACGTGCGCCATGATCCGCATCTCGATCTGGCTGTAGTCGGCCGACATCAGCGCCTCGAAGCCGTCGCCGACCACGAACGCCTCGCGGATCCGGCGGCCCTCCTCGGTCCGGATCGGGATGTTCTGCAGGTTCGGGTCGGTCGAGCTGAGCCGCCCGGTCGCCGCGATCGTCTGGTTGAACGTGGTGTGGATCCGCGCGTCGGCCGGGCTGATCGTCTTCAGCAGGCCCTCGACGGTCTGCCGGAGCCGGGTCGCGTCGCGGTGCGCCAGCAGGTAGGCCAGGAACGGGTGCTCGGTCTTCTCGAACAGCGACTGCAGCGAGTCCGCGTCGGTCGTGTAGCCGGTCTTGGTCCGCTTGGTCTTCGGCATCTGCAGCTCGTCGAACAGCACCACCTGCAGCTGCTTGGGCGAGCCGAGGTTGATCTCCTTGCCGATCACCTCGTACGCCGCGGTCGCCGCCTCCTTGACCCCGGTCGCGAACCGTGACTCGAGCTCCTCCAGGTACGGCCGGTCGACCGAGATGCCGTCCCGCTCCATCGACGCGATCACGTCGATCAGCGGCAGCTCCACGTCGGCGAGCAGCGCCGTACCGGCCTGCTTGGCCAGCTCGGCGTCGAGGGTGTCGGCCAGGTCGGCGATCGCCCGGGCGCGCAGCATCGTCGCGTCAGCGGCCGGCCCGCCCTCGACGTCGTCGAAGCTGAGCTGCCCGTTCTCGGGCTCCTCGGTGCGCAGCTCACGCTTCAGGTACCGCACGGTCAGGTCGGCCAGGTCGTACGACCGCTGGTCCGGGCGGGCCAGATACGCGCTGAGCTGGGTGTCGGAGGTCAGCCCGCCGAGCGTCCACCCACGCTCCAGGAACCCGAGCAGCGGGCCCTTCGCGTCGTGCAACGCCTTCGGCTGCTCCGGATCGGCCAGCCACGCCTGCCACGCGGCGTCGTCGTCCGCCGTCAGCGTGGCCGGGTCGAACCAGGCCGCCGCACCCGTCGACGTCGCGAGCGCGAGACCGGTGATCTCGCCGGTCCCACGACCCCAACTCCCCTGTACTGCGACGCCGGTGCGCGCGCCGGTGGAGACGTGCTCCTTGATCCAGGCCGCGAGCTCGCCCGGCTTCAGCTGGGTGCCCTCGAGATCGAAGCCTTCCTCGATCGTCTCGTCGACCTGCTCGTGCTCCGCGACCAGCCGCTCGCGGAGGACCCGGAACTCCAGGCTGTCGAACAGCGTGTGCACCTTGTCCCGGTCCCACGGGTGCCGAACCAGGTCGTCGACCGTGACGTCCAGGGTCAGGTCCCGGACCAGCTCGTTGATCTGCCGGTTCCGGATCACGTCGGACAGGTGCTCGCGCAGCGACTCACCGGCCTTGCCCTTGATCTCGTTCACCCGGTCGATCAGGTCGTTCAGCGAACCGAACTGGTTCAGCCACTTCGCCGCGGTCTTGTCACCGACCCCCGGCACGCCGGGCAGGTTGTCGCTCTTCTCCCCCACCAGCGCGGCCAGGTCCGGATACATCCGCGGCGGGATCCCGTACTTCGCCTCGACCGCGGCCGAGTCCATCCGGGCGATCTCGGAGACGCCCCGCTTGGGGTACAGCACGGTGATGTTGTCGTTGATCAGCTGGAACGAGTCGCGGTCACCGGAGCTGATCAGCACCTCGAAGCCCTGCTCGTCGGCCTGGGTGGCGAGCGTCGCGATGACGTCGTCGGCCTCCCAGCCGTCGATCTCGGTGGTCGGGATGCGCAGCGCCTCCAGCACCTCCTTGACCAGCGAGACCTGTCCCTTGAACTCGTCCGGCGACTTCGACCGGCCGGCCTTGTACTCCGTGTACTGCTCGGAGCGGAAGGTCTTGCGGGACACGTCGAACGCGACGCAGATGTGCGTCGGCTGCTCGTCGCGCAACATGTTGATCAGCATCGAGGTGAACCCGTACACCGCGTTGGTGTGCTGACCGGTGGTGGTGGAGAAGTTCTCCACCGGCAGCGCGAAGAACGCCCGGTAGGCGAGCGAGTGCCCGTCGAGCAGCAGGATCCGCGGCCGGGTGGCGGCGCCGTCCACCGCCGTACCCGGGTCCTTGGTCATCGTCGAGGAGTCTGTTTCTGGAGCCACGTAGAGACTCTAGTGGGTCCCGCCGACAGTTTTCGCACCCGCACGCTGGGGCTCACGTAGCCTTCTGCCATGAGTGACGAGAAGACTGCTGCCGAGCTGCCGCCGGGGATGCTGACCGAGGGAACCCTGCTCGATCTGATGGGCATCGTCGTCAGCGAGGCGTCGCCGGAGCGGATCGTGGCCACCATGCCGGTCAAGGGCAACGTGCAGCCGTACGGGCTGCTGCACGGCGGCGCGTCCTGCGTGCTGGCCGAGAGCCTCGGCTCGATCGGTTCGGCGCTGCACGCCGCGGCGTACGGCAAGGTCGCGGTCGGCGTCGACATCAACGCGACCCACCACCGCGCTGTCCGTGACGGTCTCGTCACCGGGGTGGCCACGCCGATCTACCTCGGCCGGACCACCACGTCGTACGAGGTCGTCATCACCGACGACCGGGACAAGCGGGTCTGTACCGCCCGGATCACGTGCCAGCTGATTCAGGTTCCGCCGGGAGCCTGACATCCCCGTACTGCGCGTCGTCGTGCTCCTCCGGCAGTGGCGACCGGGCCAGCTGTGCGCGGCGGGCCATCACTGAGCGTCTCGACGAGAGCAGGGCCAGCAGGTTGGGCGCATGCTCGGCCGCGAGCCGGCGCCGGACAGTGTGGGTGCTCGCGAACCGCAGTACGCCGGCCTGTCCCAGCCCCAACCGGGCAAGGAACCTGTTCGCCTCGCGAGCGATCGGCGGGGCGACCACTGCCAGGTGCGGGCAGCTCTCGTGCTCGGCCCAAGCGGCCGCCTCCGCGATCAGCGCCTTGCCCAAGCCATGCCGGCGGGCGTGGTCGGTGACATGCAGGTACTCCACCGTCACCGTGACTTCGTCGTGCAGCGGGCTGATCGGGGTCTGGCGCAGGTACGCCATCGCGCCCAGTACGCCGTCGATCTCGCCGACGACCAGCCGGCTCGCCGGATCTTCCGCATGCCTGTTCACCGACGACCGCACCGACTCCACGGACGGCGCCGCCAGCAGCCGGGCCTGATGCCCGGTACCGAGCGCCATCTCGCGCCACAACGTCACCAGGGCGTCGGCATCATCGGGACGGGCGTCACGCACCTCGATGGCTGGTGCCACGTGGCCCCTCCTAGCTGTGATTCACCCCCGAGGTGAACGGTGCGGCGGATACGCTCATCCCCCGCGCAACAGTAGGGCTTCGAGGGTCACTTGCAAAGCTGTGACCCGCCCGTACGACGGTGCGGGTGAACTGAATCGGGAGGCAGGCGTTGTTCATCGGTATCGGCACTGTCGTGAACGTCGCGACGGTGCTCGTCGGCTCGGTCCTCGGCGTCCTGATCGGCCACCGGTTACGGCAGCGGACCCGTGATCTGGTCACCGACGCGCTCGGCCTGGTCACGTTGCTGATCGCGATCACGTCCGCGCTCACCGTGGCCGACGCGGCGCTCAGCGACGCGGTCGGGGACAGTGCGCCGGTGCTGATCGTGCTCGGCGCGATGCTGATCGGCGGTATCACCGGCTCGCTGCTGCGGATCGAGGAACGGCTGGAGGGATTCGGCTCCTGGCTCCAGCACCGGTTCAGCCGCGACGACGGTGAGAGCACCTTCGTCGAAGGATTCGTCACGGCCTCGATGGTGTTCTGCGTCGGCCCGCTCACCTTCCTCGGCGCGCTGTCCGACGGTCTCGGCCGCGGCGCCGACCAGCTGTTCCTCAAGGCGATCCTGGACGGCTTCGCCTCGATCGCCTTCGCCGCGTCGCTGGGCTGGGGCGTCGCGGCCTCCGCCCTCGTCGTACTGGTCCTGCAAGGGCTGATGACGGCCGTCGGCGCAGTACTGGGTGATGTCCTTCCCGAGGCGCACGTCACCGCGCTGGGCGCCACTGGCGGCCTCCTACTGGTCGGCGTGGCCCTGCGCCTGCTCAAACTCAAGCAGATCGCCGTCGCGGACCTGCTGCCGGCTCTGATCGTCGCGCCTCTGCTGGTCCAGTTGCTTGTTGTCATCCGCAACTGATCTGGTTGCCGACAGCAAGAATGCCCCGGTCTCGTCTCCGAGACCGGGGCTTCCGGCAACCAGTACTGCGGGCTGCCTAGTCCTCGCCGAGGTACGCCTTGCGCACGTCGTCGTTGACCAGCAGTTCGCTGCCCGAACCGGACAGCACGATCTTGCCGACCTCGAGCACGTAGCCGTAGTCGGCGCGCTTGAGCGCCGCCTGGGCGTTCTGCTCCACCAGCAAGATGGTGGTGCCCTGCCGCTGCAGTTCCGTCACGGTCGACATGATCCGCTTCATCATGATCGGCGACAGACCCATCGACGGCTCGTCCAGCATCATCAGCTTGGGCTTGCTCATCATCGCCCGGCCCATCGCGAGCATCTGCTGCTCACCACCGGAGAACGTCCCGGCCGGCTGCTTGCGGCGCTCCCCCAGGATCGGGAACAGGTCGTAGGCCGCGTCCAGATCCTTGCGGATCGCGGAGTGGTCGTTGCGCGCGAACGCGCCGAGCAGCAGGTTCTCCTCGACCGACAGCCGCGGGAAGATCCGCCGGCCCTCGGGCGAGTGCGCCAGCCCCATCGTGACGATGTCGTGGGCCGGCATCTGGTCGATCCGCTGGCCCTGGAAGAGGATCTCGCCGTGAATCGGCCGAAGCAGCCCGGAGATGGTCCGCAGCGTGGTCGTCTTGCCGGCACCGTTGGTGCCGATCAGGGTGACCACCTGACCCTGCTCCACCGAGAAGCTGATCCGCTTCACGGCAACGATCTTGCCGTAGGCAACTTCGAGGTCCCTGACCTCGAGCATCGCGGTCATGGCCGGTCCTCCTGCTCGGTCACCGTGGTGTCCTGGACGTGCGCGCTGCCGGGGTCCACCGTGTCCTCGTCGTCGTCCTCGCCGGTGCCGATGTAGGCCTCGATCACCCGCGGATCGGACTGCACCTCGGCCGGTGTGCCCTCGATCAGCGCCTCCCCGCGGACCAGGCAGAGCACCCGGTCGCACAGGTTGAAGATGAACCGCATGTCGTGCTCGATCACGACCACCGACAGGCCCGAGTCCCGGATCTTGAAGATCAGGTCGCTGGCCTGCCGGGTCTCCTGCGGGTTCATTCCGGCCGTCGGCTCGTCCAGCAGGATGAGCTTCGGGTCGGTGGCCAGCGCCCGGGCGATCTCGAGCCGCCGCTGGTCGCCGTACGGCATGTTGCGGGCCAGGTGCTCCGACGACTTGCCGAGCCCGACGAACTCCAGCAACTCCTGGGCCCGGGCGCGGGTGGCGGCTTCCTCGCGGCGGAACTTCGGCCCGCGCAGTACGGACGTCAGGGCACCGGAGCTGGTCCGGCAGTACCGGCCCACCATCACGTTCTCCAGCGCCGTCATGTTCGCGAACAACCGGATGTTCTGGAACGTCCGCGCCATCCCCGCCCGCACCACGGCCCGCGGCTTGGGTGGCAGCGGCTGCAGTGCCCCGATCGGCTGCTTCAGCTCGACCGTGCCGGAGTCCGCCGGCTGCCTCGACGCCTTCGGGGCACTGGCGAACCGCACCTGGCCGCTGGTCGGCTTGTACAACCCGGTCAGGCAGTTGAAGAAGGTCGTCTTACCGGCCCCGTTCGGGCCGATCAGTCCGACGATCTCGCCCTCGCGGACGGTCAGGTCCACCTCGTTGACCGCCAGCAGACCACCGAACCGCATGGTCACGCCGGAGGCCTCCAGGACCGGCTCACCGATCGCCGACGCAGCGCGTACTTCGTTCGTGACGGTCATCTCGCCTCCTCGGCCAGTTTGGTCTCGGCTGCGACCGCGAGTTCCTCGTCCTCTTCGTGGAACTCCAGCTGGCGGCGTCTGCTGGCCACCAGGCCTTCCGGCCGGAACCGCATCATCAGCACCAGCAGCAGCCCGAACAGCAGCAGCCGGTACTCGGAGAAGAACCGCAGCTTCTCCGGCAGCAGCTTCAGGATCGTCGCACCGAGCAGGACACCGGCGATGGTGCCCATACCGCCCAGCACGATCGCCGCGAGCAGGAACGCCGACTCCAGGAAGATGTACTGATCGGGGCTGACGGCAACGTCCTGGTGCGCCTTGATGGTGCCGGCCAGGCCGGCCAGGAACGCACCGATCGCGAAGGCCAGCAACTTCAGGCCGAAGACGTTGACGCCCATCGCCTCGGCCGCCTTCTCGTCCTCGCGGATCGCCACCCAGCCACGGCCGATCCGGCTGTCGTTGAGCCGGGCGAACACCAGGATGACGAAGCCGATCAGGACCAGCAGCAGGAAGTAGTAGTTCGAGAACCGCCCGAGCTCCAGACCCGCGATCGTGTGCTCGTCACCGAAGTTGAAGTTGCCGACCTGCAGCTCCGGGATGCCGGCGATGCCGTTCGGGCCGTTCGTCAGCAACGGGCCGTTGATGCCGTCCAGGTTGAGCATCGCCAGCCGGAAGATCTCGCCGAAGCCCAGCGTCACGATCGCCAGGTAGTCCCCGGAGACCCGCAGCGTCGGCGACCCGATGATGAGGCCCAGGGTGGCCGCGACGCAGCCGCCGATCAGCACCACGACCAGGAACGGGGGGTGCCAGTCGATCGTGGCGAACGCCGACTCCGACAGCATCGCGGCGACGTACGCACCGGAGCCGAGGAAGGCGATGTAGCCGAGGTCGAGCAGACCGGCCAGGCCGACCACGATGTTCAGGCCCATCGCGGTGGCCGCGAAGATCAGCACCTGGGTCGCGATCGACATGTTGGCGTCCGAGCCACCCTGGGTGAACGGGAAGAAGAACGCCACCGCGAAGGCGGCCAGCGTGAGCACCTTCTTGTGCCGCTGCGCCACGTGACCGAACCAGCTCATCGTTCCGGTCCGGAACAGCACCGCCACCACGGCGGCGATGAAGACGAGGCAGAGCACGAACGCCCAGGCCTCGGTCAGGCCCAGCGCGTACGCCGCGCCGAACAGGATCGCCGCCATCAGCAGCGCGATGGTGAGGATCTCGAACCAGGCGGGCAGTCTCGCCTTGCTCAGGTCGTGCAACTGCCGCAACGGCAGCAGCCGCGAGCTGACCAGCAGCAGGACGGCACCGACCAGGCTGGCGTAGCCGCCGGGGTTGACGTTGATCAGGCCGTCGGACTCGACGGAGATCGCGATCAGGACCAGCACCATGTAGAGGGTCAGCGTGATGCCGAGCGCCCGCAGGCCGAGGGTTGCGTCGAGCCACCGGCCGAGCCGGCCGGCCAACGGGCCCTTCTCGGTCAGCAGCAGCACCAGCCCGAGCAGCGCCAGGATGATGGCGAGAATCTGCAACGAGCCCGGGTAGAAGTTGATCGACAGGTCACCGAGGATCGAGCTGTCGTAACTCCAGGACAGGAACGATCCGACGATCACCAGCGCGACACCGGCCAGGCCGAGCGGCCAGGCCAGGCCGGTCGCGCGCGGAGAAGCAGTACTCACGTCGCTCATGCGCGGTCCACCACCCTTGCTCCGAGAAGACCTTGCGGCCGGAAGACCAGCACCAGGATCAAGATCACGAAGGCCCAGACGTCCTTCCAGGAACCACCGCCGAACTGACCCGGGATGTACTGGGTGGCCATCGCCTCGACGACGCCGAGGACCAGCCCACCGACGACGGCGCCCTGGATGTTGCCGATGCCACCGAGGACCGCGGCGGTGAACGCCTTCAGACCGGCCAGGAAGCCCATCCGGAACTCGATGTTGTTGTTCTGCAGGCCCTGGGAGATGCCGGCGACCGCGGCCAGCGCCGCGCCGAGGGCGAACGCGACCACGATGATCCGGTCGACGTTGATCCCCATCAGCCGGGCGGTGTCAGGGTCCTGCGACACCGCCTGCATGCCGCGGCCGAGACGGGTCCGGTTGATGAAGTACCACAGCAGCGCCGAGCAGATCACCAGCGCCGCGATCGTGAAGATCGCCGACCGCTGGATGGTCACCCCGGCCACCTCGAGCGCGGTACCACTGACCACGTCGAGCTGGGGGAAGGGGATCCGCAGCTTCGCGCTGGGCCACTCGATGGTGGCGATCAGCTCCTTGAAGGCCAGCCAGAAGATCTCCATCCCGACGACGGTGATCACGGCGGTCACGGCCAACGGGCGCAGCAGCACCCCCGCGCGCTCTGCTCCGCCGGTCAGCCGGGCGACCACGAAACCTGCCGCCGTACCGAGAACCAGACCGCCCACGACGACGACGGCGGTGGCCAGGAAGGACAGCTCCCGCTCGGCCAGCCGGGTGCCGATCCAGACCAGCAGCGCCACCGCGGGCGCGGTGATCAACGGCGAGCGGTCGGTCCACTTGGTGAGCGGGTTGTTCAGCGAGACCGGGGCCAGCTTCGCGCCGGCCAGGTAGGCCACCATCACGGCGATCGCAGCCGCCACCGGCACGGTCCAGCCCGGGTCTTCGTAGAACAACCGGATGAACTCCTGCAGGAAGACCGAGATGCCGATCGCGGTGATCAGCGGTGCGAGCCGGGGCGCGTTCCGCAGGGGACGGTACGCGACACGTTCCATCGCCACCGCGGTACCGACCGAGGCGATCATGGCGCCGACCAGCATGATCGGCAGGATCCACACGCCGGTCTGGTCGTCGAAGAACAACAGGTACGTCGTCAGTGCGCCGAACGCACCGATCATGAAGACCTCGCCGTGGGCGAAGTTGATGAGCTGCACGATGCCGTAGACGACGGTGTACCCAACCGCGATCAGGGCGTACAACGATCCAAGTGTCAGCCCGTTCACGAGCTGCTGAAAGAACTGGTCCACGTCGACCTCCCAACTACCTAAGTTTTCCGGCATGCCACGGGGGTGGGACGGAATGCGTCCCACCCCCGGGTCATGAGGTCGGCTACTTGGTCTCGAAGTCCTTGGTCTCCACGGTCGCCCACTTGCCGGCGTCGACCTTGTAGACGGTCAGGACCTTGGAGGTGGTGTCGCCGTACTGGTCGAACGCGACCTTGCCGGTGACTCCGTCGAAGGAAACCTTGCCCAGGGCATCGAGGGTGGCCTGGCGGGCACTCTCCACGTCCTTGGCGTCCTTCAGCGACGTCTTCAGCGCGTTGATGATCGCGTTGGCCGCGTCGTAGGAGTAGCCGCCGTAGGCCGCGTAGGGCTCCTTGAAGTTGGCCGCCTTGTAGTCCTCGACGAACTTCTTGGCCGAGGGCAACGTGTCGACCGGCGCACCGACCGAGGTGGCCAGGTCGCCGTTGGAGGTCTTACCACCCAGCTGGATGTACTTCGGGTCGTAGATGCCGTCGCCGCCCATCAGCGGGACGTTCAGGCCGGCGGCCTTCATCTGCTGCGAGAGGGGACCCGCCTGCGGGTACTCACCGCCGTAGTACACCGCCTGCGGGGCACTCGGCTTGACCGCCGAGACGACGGCCTGGAAGTTCGAGTCGTCCGGGTTGATGGTCTCGGCCGCGACGACCTGACCGCCCAGCTTCTTGAACTCCTCGGTGAAGGTGCCGACCAGGCCCTGGCCGTACGCCTTCTTGTCGTGGATCGTGGCGACCTTGGTGATCTTGGCCGTCTCGAACAGGTACCGGGCCGCGAACGGGCCCTGGACCGCGTCGGTGGTGCAGGTACGGAAGTAGGTCGGGTACGGCCGCTTGGGGTCCTTCTGCCAGGCGGCACCCTGGGTCAGGCCCGGGCCGGTGTTGGCCGGCGAGACCTGGACGATGTTCTTCGGCGCGAGCACCGGCTGGACCTGCTGGCTCACGTTGGTGTTCAGCGTGCCGACGACGCCGATGACGTCCTTGTCCGAGGCGAGCGCGGTGGCCGCGTTCTTGCCGACGTCCGGCTTGGCCTCGTCGTCCTTGGCGGCAACCTCGAGCTTCCAGCCCGGGATCGCGTTCGAGTCGTTCGCCTGCTTCACGGCCAGCTCGACCGAGTGCTGGATACCCAGACCCAGCGCCGACAGGTCTCCGGACAGAGGTGCGATCACGCCGATCTTGGCGATCTTCGTCTCGCTGCCAGAACCTCCACCGTCGTCATTGCTGCGTGAACCGCAGGCAGTCAGGGCCAACGACGCAACGATCAGCGACGCGCCGACCCGTACTACGGAACGCTGCTGCACTGTTCCTCCCATGTCTGGATAGTCCGAGCAAACCCCCGGACTCCCGCGAATGCCGCGAGCACCCGCAGGTTAGACCTCGGGGACCATTTCAAGCGACGTGACGGAGCGTGTGTTGTGAGGTCGTTACAGCGGTAAGCAGCGTGAGGACAAGTGACGACTGTTGAAGGCCGGTAAGCGCCGATCCCGGGTGGACACAGAGTGATTCAGCCGTCACTGCCCGCCTCGTCAACGACCAACTCGGCGACCTGGCGCATGGAAACTCTCTTGTCCATGGCGGTCTTCTGGATCCACCGGAACGAGTCCGGCTCGGACAGCCCGAACTTGGTCTGCAGCACCGACTTGGCCCGGTCGACCAGCTTGCGGGTCTCCAGCCGCTCGGCCAGGTCGGCCACCTCACGCTCGAGCTCGGCCAGTTCGACGTACCGGGAGGCGGCGATCTCGATGGCCGGCAACAGGTCGGCCTTGGAGAAGGGTTTGACCAGGTACGCCATCGCCCCGGCGTCCCGGGCCCGCTCGACCAGCTCCCGCTGCGAGAACGCGGTCAGCATCAGCACCGGCGCGATCCGCTCCCCGGCGATCTTCTCGGCCGCGCTCAACCCGTCCAGCTTCGGCATCTTGACATCGAGAATCACCAGATCAGGCCGCAACTCCGTCGCCAGCCGGATGGCTTCCTCCCCATCCCCCGCTTGCCCGACGACGTCGTACCCCTCTTCCGCCAGCATCTCCGCCAGATCCATCCGAATCAAAGCTTCGTCCTCAGCGATCACCACACGCTTAGCATTCACACCAGCCACCCTATCGATCCAACGCCTAGGACTTCCCCCCGACGAACCGATCAAGCACCTCAACACCTTCCCGCCGACTCACAGCCACCACATTCACCCGCGGCCTCCGCCACGGAATACCCAACAGATCCAGGGCGTCCGTCAATATCCTCCGGATGTCCTCGGACTCGTTCGAGAACATGTACCGGACGTAGTAGTACCGCTTGACCTCGCCGTCCACCTGCGGCTTGCTGGCCCAGTTGACGAACCGGCAACCGTCCGAATGCAACAGTCCCCGCAGGAGCTGTTCGGGGTACTGGGCAACTATTTCCTGCTGCCAGTCGGCCAACTCGATTCTGCGCAGGTGCTTCCGTCCCGGCCCATGCTGGGGAAACAAGCAAGGCCAGTGCTTCCAGCGCACCTCGATCCGCGTCGCGGTCGAACCGCCGCGCAGGCAGGGACCTAGCGGTCGGCTTCACCAACCGCATCGTCGCCGCGACTTCCTGGCTGAGCACCGGATATTTCTGGTCGTTCGCGATCTGCAGCGTGTACACCCCACGCCTGGCCGCAACGATGTGCCTATCCCCCAGGTACCACCCCAGCAGTAGCGCGTACGCCGCCTCGTTGAGCGCAGCACCGTCACACCGCGGACACGGGGTCGGCCGGAATGCCTGTCCCCGCGGCAACCCAAGTTCTTGGTACTGCCGCCGCCACCGCTTGATCGTCTTGACCGCCACACCATGAATCTCGGCGTTGGCGCGATCACTCACCCCGTTGTCGGACATCCGCAAGGCGGAGTCGACCGTCTCCTGCGACCGAAAGTGAGGCACGGCAGCATCGTCTCGGTGACCACCGACAGTTTCGCCGGCTGCCGGCGAGCCAGAATCGATTTGCGAGAAAGCGAACAGAACAAGGAAGATGGTGCCTGCTCGGCTCGGCCACTCCTACGGAAGGTGCCGCAGCGGATAGCGCGTGCCCCTGCGTTATCCGGACCTGCTCCATGGGTTAGGATCTTGGGCGCAGAGCCCTGGTAATCCAACCGGCAGAGATAATGGTCTCAAACACCATACAGTGTGGGTTCGAATCCCACCCAGGGCACATGGTCAGCCTCGAACCCCTTGGGTTCGGGGCTTTTCGTATCCCCGGGTCTGTCGGTGGGCGCTGGGATGCTCAGGTGATGTACGACAGGCGAGTGCGGCGGCTCGCAGTGGAGGCGCTGGCGGCTGGTGAGACTCTGAGCGCTGTCAGTCGGCGGCTCGGGGTGAGCCGGGCTACTCTGCGTGACTGGCTTAAGCGTCCAGATCCGAAGCTTCGCCCGACCGAATGCCCGCGCTGCGCCGAGGGGCAGCTTCCCAGTGCGGACTATGCGCACCTGCTCGGCCTCTACCTGGGTGATGGCTGTCTGTCCGCGTTGAAGAAGGGCGTCTACTCGCTGCGGATCGCCTGCGACGACAGGTACCCACGCTTGATCGACGAGGCCGCCGGCGCCATCGAGGCGATCCATCCGAATCGGCCGGTGCACCGCGTTCAGGCGGTCGGCTACACGGCGGTCGTCTCGTACTGGAAGCACTGGCCGTGTCTGTTTCCTCAGCACGGTCCGGGGCCGAAGCATCTGCGCAGGATCGAACTGGACGGCTGGCAGCGGGAGTTGATTGTTGCTGAGCCTGGCCTGTTCCTTCGTGGGTTGTTCAACTCCGACGGGTGCCGGGTGGCGAACTGGACGGCTCGACGTGTCGGCGGTGAGCTGAAGCGGTACGAGTATCCGCGGTGCCAGTTCTCCAACGAGTCGGCAGACATCATGGCGTTGTGCCAGTGGGCGCTGGACCTGGTCGGAATCCCATGGCGGATGCCTCGGCGCAACGCGTTGTCAGTCGCCAGGCGAGAGGCGGTCGCGGCGCTCGACCTCTGCGTCGGCCCGAAGTCCTGAACAGCCGTCGACGGCCGGCGCCACCACACAAAGATGTTGAGGCGGCCGGTCGATTGACCGGCCGCCTCGAGGTTTGCTGTTCAGACCCGGTACGCCGGGGCGGCGCCGCCGATGGCGTCGCCCATTCGGTGGATTCTGAGGGCGTTGGTGGAGCCGGGGATGCTGGGTGGGGAGCCGGCGACGATCACTACCAGGTCGCCCTTTTGGAGTTTGCCCAGTTCCAGGAGGCGTTGGTCTACCTGGCGGACCATGTCGTCGGTGTGTTCGACGGTGGGGACGATGTGGGTCTCGATGCCCCAGACGACGCTCAGCCAGGAACTGACCGACGGGACCGGGGTGAAGGCCAGGACCGGGATCTCGGTGCGGTAGCGGGCCAGCCGGAGGGCCGTGTCGCCGCTCTGGGTGAAGGCGACCAGGTACTTCGCCTCCATCCGGTCGGCCACCTCCGCGGCGGCCTTGGCGATCACGCCGCCCTTGGTGCGGGGTTCCCAGTCGATCTCGGCGACCCGGCCGAGGCCGTGCTGCTCGGTCGAGGAGACGATCCGGGCCATCGTCTTGACCGTCTCGATCGGGAACCGGCCGACGCTGGTCTCACCGGACAGCATCACCGCGTCGGCGCCGTCGAGCACGGCGTTGGCGACGTCGGAGGCCTCGGCCCGGGTCGGGCGCGGGGCGGAGATCATCGACTCCAGCATCTGGGTGGCGACGATCACCGGCTTCGCGTTCAGCCGGGCCTGGTCGATGATCAGCTTCTGGACCAGCGGGACCTCTTCCAGCGGGAGTTCCACGCCGAGGTCACCGCGGGCGACCATGAAGCCGTCGAAGGCCTCGATGATCTCGTCCAGGTTGGCGACCGCCTGCGGCTTCTCGATCTTGGCGATCACCGGGACCCGGTGACCTTCCTCTTCCATGATCTTGTGCACCAGCTGGATGTCGGAGGCGTCCCGGACGAAGGACAGCGCGATCATGTCGGCCGGCAGGTGCAGGGCCCAGCGCAGGTCCTCGATGTCCTTCTCGGACAGCGCCGGCACGCTCACCGCGACGCCGGGCAGGTTGATGCCCTTGTGGTTCGACACCGGTCCGCCCACGGTGACCCGGCAGATCACGTCGGTCTCGGTCACCTCCTCGGCGACCAGTCCGATGCGGCCGTCGTCGATCAACAGCGGATCGCCGGGCTTCACGTCGCCGGGCAGCCCGTCGTACGTCGTACCGCAGATGGTCACGTCACCGGGGACCTCCCGGGTGGTGATGGTGAAGCGCTCGCCGTAGGTCAGGTTGACCTTGCCTTCGGCGAACTCGGCCAGCCGGATCTTGGGGCCCTGCAGGTCGACGAGGATGCCGACGTTGTGGCCGGTCTCCTCCGCTGCAGCGCGAATCCGGTGGTAGATGCGCTCATGCTCGGCGTGGGCGCCGTGGCTCAGGTTCAGCCTTGCGACGTCCATACCTGCTTGGACGAGTTCCAGGATGCGCTCAGGGGCGGCCGTAGCCGGGCCGAGCGTACAAACGATCTTTGCGCGACGCACGTCACAAAACCCTACTCCTACAAGACCACTGTCTCGCTGGTCCACCCCTGAAGTTCTTGAAAATTGGACACTGTCTGGACGGTTAACAACGTGGGTCAGGAGGCAAGTGGCTTGTACGGGGCGACCTTGACCTCGCCCGTCAGCTCGGCCGTGACCGTCTGCAGCCCGATCGGCCGACCCTTCACGTAGGTGATCAACGTGACCTCGCCGGGCCGCCTCAGCGTGTACCCCAGGGCGAACGCGTACGCCGCTCCGCCGGTGGTCCCGTTGGTGAAGGTGGTGACGGCCTTGCTGTCGACGACCTTCGTCTCGGGCCCGACCTGACGGTGCAGATGACCGGACAGCAGGAGTGACGCGCACCCCCGGTTCGCGGTGTCCTGGAAGGACGCCGGGTCGTGCACGAGCAAGGTCGAGATGCGCTCGTCCTCAGGTTGCCCGCAGGCCACGTCGGCCAGCCGCTCGGACTGCTCGGCCGTCGTCTCGTCACCCGGCGTGTCGGCGCTGCCGAGTCCGGTCCGGGTCGGGTCGCTGTCGCCCAGGAAGCGGATGCCCTCGACCTCGACCGGTTTGCCGTCGAGCACGGTGAACTCGTTCTTCCGCATCGCGTCCTCGATGTGCCCGCCGGCGTCGTGGTTGCCGGCCACCGCGACCACCTTGAAGTCCCGGAAGTGCTGGGCCAGCGAGTTGATGCTGAACACCTCCCACGCCTGCCCCGACGACGAGTCGTCACCGGCGTCGATCAGCACCTTCGCACCGGCGACCTTGGCGACCTCGGCGGCGAACGGGTCCATCCCGATGTTGTCGTGCCGGTCGGACACCATCAGCGCGACGGTCTCCGCCTCCCCCGCCTGCCGGATCCGGCCACCCACCCGGCTGACCCGGTCGCGGAGCTGGCCGTAGAACTCGGTGGACCGCTCGTAGGTCTCGACCGCGGTACGGATCACCCCGACGCCGCCGTTGGTGGAGAAGCCGGAGGCGACCTCGACGCTCTTCAGCCGATCGTCGAAGGACAGCTCGGGCAGCAGTTTCGACAGCGGCTGCCACTCCGTCGGCGGCACCTCGGGCGTGCGCATCCGGCCCGGCCCGAAGATGGACGCGATCGTGATCAGCATCGCGACCAGTACGACGATCGCCCGGTGCTGCACGCGGCGTTCGGAGTGGTGCAACGCCACCCAGAGCTCGCGGCGGCGGCGTGGACCGACCATCGCCCACGCGGTCGCGACCACCACCGCCACCAGCAGCCCGGAGCCGGCCCCGGCCACCGCGTTGTCGACGGCCATCTCTTCGATCACCTGGCGGATCCGGGCGATCTCACCATCGGGCTGGGAGGCGATCAGGGCGTCGCGGGTGAGCAGCTCGTTCAGGTTGCCGGCGTCGGTTTCCTGGACGTCGACGTTGATGCCGAGCCCTGCCGGCAGGTCCATCGGCAACCGGAACCGGGGCAGGACGGCGCCGAGGTCGAGGGTCGCGTGACCGTCGAAGGTGGGTGACACGTTCGCGGCGTGGGCGCCGATGGTGACCCGCTCGGAGTCGTTGGCGAAACCGAGCAGCCCGATCGAGACCGACACGATCAGCCAGAGCAGGACCAACCCGGCCCAGGGCGCCGACTTGCGGAACCGGGACCTGGTCACCAGCCGTCCAGACACGGTCCCCAACCTATTGCCCGAGTTCAAGCACTCGCACCACGCCGCGCGGCGCCCCCGCCCATCCCCGCGACATTTCGGCGGTCAACCCCCGAAATGGTGGGTTGCCACCCCGGAGTACGGGGTGGCAACCCACAAGGTCAGGGGGTGACCGCCGAAATGGCACGGGGTGGGGGCGGGGGGTCAGACCGCGAGGGGGCGGGCCGTCGGTGGGATGGGCGTCGGCAACGTTGAGCTGCCGGTGAGGTGGGTGTCCACGCCGGCGGCGCAGGAGCGGCCTTCGGCGATCGCCCAGACGATCAGCGACTGGCCCCGGCCCGCGTCACCGCAGGCGAAGACACCGTCGACCGAGGTCTGGTAGGACTTGTCGCGCTTGACGTTGCCGCGCTCGTCCAGTTCCACCCCGAGCTGCTCGAGGAACCCTTCCTTCTCCGGACCGAGGAAGCCCATCGCGAGCAGCACGAGCTGCGCGGGAATGGTCCGCTCGCTGCCCGGGACCGGGGTGAACCGGCCGTCGACCAGTTCCACCTCGACCAGGTCGAGACCGGAGACGTTGCCCTCGTCATCGGCCACGAAGTTGTTCGTGGAGACGGCGTAGACGCGCTCGCCGCCCTCCTCGTGCGCCGAGGCGACCCGGTAGATCATCGGGTACGTCGGCCACGGCTGCCCGGCCGGCCGCTCCTCGGAGGGACGCGGCATGATCTCCAGCTGGGTGACGCTGCGGGCACCCTGGCGGTGCGCCGTACCGAGGCAGTCCGCGCCGGTGTCGCCGCCGCCGATGATCACCACGTCCTTGCCAGTGGCAACGATCTGGTTCTCGACCGTCTCCCCCAGGGCGACCCGATTGGCCTGCGGCAGGTACTCCATCGCCTGGTGGATACCGCCGAACTCGCGTCCGGGGACCGGCAGGTCGCGGGCCGCCGTGGCGCCGGTGGCGATCACGACCGCGTCGTACCGCTGCTTGAGCTGGGTGCCGGTGACGTCCACGCCGACGTTGACGCCGGAGCGGAAGACGGTGCCCTCTTCCTTCATCTGCTGGATCCGGCGCTCGACCTGCACCTTCTCCATCTTGAACTCGGGGATGCCGAACCGCAGCAGCCCGCCCGGTGCCGAGGCGCGCTCGTAGACGGCCACGGTGTGACCTGCCCGGGTCAGCTGCTGGGCGACGGCCAGACCGGCCGGGCCGGAGCCGACGACCGCGATCGTCTTGCCGGTCAGCCATTCCGGCGGCTGGGGCCGGACGTCGCCGGCTTCCCAGGCCTTGTCGATGATCGCGACCTCGACGTTCTTGATCGTGACCGGCTCCTGGTTGATGCCGAGCACGCAGGCCGGCTCACACGGTGCCGGGCACAGCCGCCCGGTGAACTCCGGGAAGTTGTTGGTCGCGTGCAGCCGCTCGATCGCGCCGGTCCAGTCGTCGCGCCAGACCAGGTCGTTCCACTCCGGGATCAGGTTGCCCAGCGGGCAGCCGGAGTGACAGAACGGGATGCCGCAGTCCATGCAGCGGCCGGCCTGCTTGCCGATGATCGGCAGCAGCGCCTTACCGGGCCCACCGGGGTAGACCTCGTTCCAGTCCTTGGTGCGCTCCTCGACCGGGCGGCGTGCCGCCACCTCGCGCGGAGTGGTCAGGAATCCCTTCGGGTCAGCCATCAGATGGCCTCCATCATCGCTCGCGTGGTGGCGTCCTCGTCCAGCCCGTCGCGTTCGGCAGCCGCCTTGGCTGCCAGCACCCGGGCGTAGTCACGAGGCATCACCGTGGTGAAACGGGCAGCCGCGGCAGGCCAGTCGCCGAGCAGCTTCGCCGCCCGCTCCGAACCGGTCTCCTCGTGGTGCCTGCGGACCAGGTCCTGCAACAGCTCGGCCTCGTCGTCGGTGAGCGGGAGCAGGTCGACCAGCTCCGGGTTCACCAACGCGGGGTCCAGATCCAGCACGTGGGCCACGCCGCCCGACATGCCGGCCGCGAAGTTCCGGCCGACCGCGCCGATGACGACGACGCGACCACCCGTCATGTACTCGCAGGCGTGGTCGCCGACCGACTCGACGACCGCGGTGGCACCGGAGTTCCGGACACAGAATCGTTGCCCTGCGCCACCATTGATGAACAGCTCACCGGACGTGGCGCCGTAGGCGATCACGTTGCCGGCGATGATCTGGTCGGCCGCGTCGAACCGCGCGTTGCGGTCCGGGCGGATCACCACCCGCCCACCGGACAGGCCCTTGCCGACGTAGTCGTTGGCGTCGCCCTCCAGCCGGAGCGTGACACCGCGCGGTACGAAGGCGGCGAACGAGTTGCCGGCCGACCCGGTGAAGGTCAGGTCGATGGTGCCGTCGGGCAGCCCGGCGGCGCGGTACTTCTTGGTGATCTCGTGGCCGAGCATCGTGCCGACGGTCCGGTTCACGTTCCGGATCGCCAGCTGCGCCCGGACCGGCTCGCCGCTGTCGATGGCCGGCGCGCAGATCCGGATCAGCTCGTTGTCGAGCGCCTTGTCCAGCCCGTGGTCCTGCAGCACGGTCTGGTGCCGAGCGGCACCTTCGGGCAGCACCGGCACGTGCAGGATCGGCGACAGGTCGAGCCCGTCGGCCTTCCAGTGGTCGACCGCGCGCTGGATGTCCAGTACGTCGGCGTGCCCGATCGCCTCGTCCAGGCTCCGGAACCCCAGCTCGGCCAGGTACTCGCGGACCTCCTCGGCGACGAACTCGAAGAAGTTGACGACGAACTCGGGCTTGCCCGCGAAGCGTTCCCGCAGTACCGGGTTCTGGGTGGCGACGCCGACCGGGCAGGTGTCCAGGTGGCAGACGCGCATCATGATGCAGCCCGACACGACCAGCGGCGCGGTGGCGAAGCCGTACTCCTCCGCACCGAGCAGGGCCGCGATCACGACGTCCCGGCCGGTCTTGAGCTGACCGTCGGTCTGGACCACGATCCGGTCCCGCAAACCGTTCAGCAGCAGGGTTTGCTGGGTCTCGGCCAGGCCGAGCTCCCAGGGTCCGCCCGCGTGCTTGAGCGAGGTCAGCGGAGCCGCACCGGTACCACCGTCGTGACCAGAGATCAGTACGACGTCCGCGTGCGCCTTGCTGACACCGGCCGCGATCGTGCCGACCCCGACCTCGGAGACCAGCTTCACGTGGATCCGGGCCGACGGGTTGGCGTTCTTCAGGTCGTGGATCAGCTGGGCGAGATCCTCGATCGAGTAGATGTCGTGGTGCGGCGGCGGCGAGATCAGGCCGACGCCCGGTGTCGAGTGCCGGGTCTTGGCCACCCACGGGTACACCTTCTGCCCCGGCAGCTGACCACCCTCGCCGGGCTTCGCGCCCTGCGCCATCTTGATCTGGATGTCGTCGGAGTTCGTCAGGTACTCCGCGGTGACGCCGAACCGGCCCGAGGCGACCTGCTTGATCGAGCTCCGGCGGGCCGGGTCGTGCAGCCGGTCGGAGTCCTCGCCGCCCTCACCGGTGTTCGACTTGCCGCCGAGCTGGTTCATCGCGATCGCCAGCGTGGTGTGCGCCTCGGCGCTGATCGAACCGTAGCTCATCGCGCCGGTGGAGAACCTGCGCACGATCGCCGACACCGGCTCGACCTCGTCGATCGGAATCGGCTTGCGGTCGGTTTTGAAGCCGAACAGACCGCGCAACGTCATCAGCCGCTCGGACTGCTCGTCGACGCGGGACGTGTACTGCTTGAAGATGTCGTACCGGCCGGTGCGGGTAGAGTGCTGCAACCGGAACACGGTCTCGGGGTCGAACAGGTGCGGCTCACCCTCACGCCGCCACTGGTACTCGCCGCCGATCTCCAGCTGGCGGTGCGCGGTGACGATGCCGTCGGCCGGGTAGGCCCGCAGGTGCCGCTGGCGGACCTCTTCGGCGATGACGTCGAGACCGATCCCGCCGAGCTTGGACGCGGTACCGGTGAAGTAGCGGTCGACCAGCTCCGGGGAGAGGCCGTTCGCCTCGAAGATCTGGGCACCCGTGTACGACGCGACGGTGGAGACACCCATCTTCGACATCACCTTGAGCACGCCCTTGCCCAGCGACTTCACCAGGTTGCGGACGGCCTGCTCGGGCTCGATCCCCGGCAGGTAGGTGCCCCGGCGGCAGAGGTCCTCGACGGACTCCAGCGCGAGGTACGGGTTGACGCCGGCCGCGCCGTACCCGATCAGCAGGGCGACGTGGTGGACCTCGCGGACGTCTCCGGCCTCGACGACCAGACCGACCTGGGTACGGGTCTTCTCCCTCACCAGGTGGTGATGAACCGCGGAGGTCAGCAGCAGCGACGGGATCGGCGCGTTCTCGGCGTTGGAGTGCCGGTCGGACAGCACCAGGATCCGGGCACCGCTCGCGATCGCGGCATCGGCCTCGGCGCAGATCTCGTCCAGCCGGGCCTTGAGCGACGCGCCGCCGCCCTCGACCTCGTAGTGACCGCGCAGCACGGTGGTCGCCAGGCCGGGCAGGTCGCCGTCCAGGTTGATGTGCCGCAGCTTGGCGAGCTCGTCGTTGGTGAGCACCGGGAACGGCAGCACCACCTGACGGCAGGACGCCGGGGTCGGGTTGAGCAGGTTCGCCTCCGGCCCGAGCGACGAGGACAGCGAGGTGACGAGCTCCTCGCGGATCGCGTCCAGCGGCGGGTTGGTGACCTGGGCGAACAGCTGGGCGAAGTAGTCGAACAGCAGCCGCGGCCGGTCACTCAGTACGGCGATGGGGGTGTCGGTGCCCATCGAGCCGATCGGCTCCGCGCCCGCCTTGGCCATCGGGGTGAGCAGGACGCGCAGCTCCTCCTCGGTGTAGCCGAACACCTGCTGGCGCCGGGTGACCGAGGCGTGGCTGTGCACGACGTGCTCGCGCTCGTGCAGGTCCTCGAACCGGATCAGGCCGGCGTGCAGCCATTCGTCGTACGGGTTCTCACCGGCCAGCGCCGACTTCACCTCGTCGTCGGTGATGATCCGGTGGCCGTCGACGTCGACCAGGAAGATCTTGCCCGGCTCGAGCCGGCCCTTCTGGACCACGGTCGCCGGGTCGATGTCCAGGACGCCGGCCTCGGAGGCCAGTACGACGAGTCCGTCCTCGGTGACCCAGTACCGCGAGGGGCGCAGGCCGTTGCGGTCGAGCACCGCGCCGACCTTGGTGCCGTCGGAGAAGACGACCGAGGCCGGCCCGTCCCACGGCTCCATCAGGGTCGAGTGGAACTCGTAGAAGGCGCGGCGCTGGGGATCCATCGTGGTGGCGTTCTCCCACGCCTCCGGAATCATCATCAGCATCGCGTGCGGCAGCGACCGGCCGCCCAGGTGCAGCAGCTCCAGTACTTCGTCGAACGACGCGGAGTCGGACGCACCCGGCGTACAGATCGGGTAGAGCTGCTCCAGGTCGCCCGGGATCAGGTCGCTGGCCAGCAGCGCCTCGCGGGCGCGCATCCAGTTCCGGTTGCCCTGCACGGTGTTGATCTCGCCGTTGTGGGCGATGTACCGGTACGGGTGGGCCAGCGGCCAGGACGGGAACGTGTTGGTGGAGAACCGGCTGTGCACGACGCCGATCGCGGAGGCGAGGTCGGGGTCGGTCAGCTCGGGGAAGAACTTGTCCAGCTGGTCGGTGGTCAGCATCCCCTTGTAGGTGATGGTGCGACTCGACAGCGACGGGAAGTAGGTCTCGGTCTCCTTCTCGGCCCGCTTGCGCAGCCGGAAGGCCATCCGCTCCAGCGCCAGGCCGAGCACCCGGCCGGCCTTGGCCGCCACGAACAGCTGGCGGAAGGTCGGCATCACCGAACGCGCGGTGGCACCCAGCAGCTCCGGGGTGGTCGGCAGCTCGCGCCAGCCCAGGACGGCGAGATTCTCCTCGGCGGCCAGCTCCTCGATCCGGGCGATCGCCTTGGCGGCGTCGTCGGGATCCTGCGGGAGGAAGCCGATACCGGTGGCGTAGCCGCGGGCGACCGGCAGCTCGAAGTCGCACACCTTGCGGTAGTACGCGTCCGGGATCTGGATCAGGATGCCGGCACCGTCACCGGAGTCCGGCTCGGCGCCCGAGGCGCCACGGTGCTCGAGGTTGCGCAGGGCGGTCAAGGCCTTCGCCACGATGTCGTGGCTGGGTTCTCCGGTCAGGGTTGCGACGAAGGCAACACCACACGCGTCGTGCTCGTGGCGTCCGTCGTACAGACCCTCACTCGGAAAGGGGGCGCGACCAAACATTCAGGGGCTCCCGTCGTCCTACGGTCAACAACTGGCCGCGGGACAACATTGGCCCAAGCCGGGTGTCCCGAGACTACCTCATGACGACCGACAGGCGGACAGACATTCCACCGCCGGAGCGCCTTTCACAGTCCACAGTCACGCCTTGTAAGCAAGCGCTCACTGCGCAGTCTCCCCATGGTGACAGAAACGAGCGGCTCGTCGCCTCGCGAAGTGGTAAATCTGGACAGATGCACTGGGAGCCGGAACCTGGATGGACGCCGCTGACGGCGGGCACGGGCGTGTCCAATGGCGGGGTGTGGCTGACCTCCGACGGGCTGGTGGTCAAGAGGCTGCTGCGGGGCATTGGGCGGCCGGACCACTATGCGTACTGGCGGCGGCAGGCCGAGGTGGCAGCCAGTGGGGTTGTCGAGGCAACGGTGGGGTTGCGGGCTCCGCGGTGTGTGAAGGTCGACAGCGATGCCGACGGGGTGACGGTGTGGACCGAGGCGGTCACGACGGTTGCTCTGTCGGGTGTGGAGCTGGCGACGGCTGTCGGACGGTTCGGGCGGAACGAGATCGAGCCCGCCGACTGGTTCGCGCGGCGGATCCTGCGGGATCGGCTGGCGAATGACGAGCAGGGTCCTGGGTGGGCGCCGTTGGCTGTTGAGGAGCGCTTGCCTGCCGGGCTTCGGCGGGATTGCGGGGTTTTGTGGACTCGGCGGCACGAGTTGCTGGCCGAGCTCGATCGGCTGCCGCAGCAGGTGATTCATGGCGATGCGCATCCGGTGAATCTGCTCGGGCGTGCGGGTGACGACGTGATCGCGGTCGACTGGGAGCAGTTCGGGATCGGGCCGCTCGGTTTCGATCTCGCCTATCTGCTGCTGTCGACCGATGCGCCGGTCGACGCGCTGGTTTCGGCGTACCAGCTCGGGAGTGGTTCCGCTTGGCCGATTGATGCGGTACGCCGCGGCGCGGTGGTGACCGCCGCGATCACGGCCGTCGCCCGGGCCGCCTGGTCGCTACGCCAACCCGATCCCGGCGACCACCTCGATCGCCTCTGCCGAATGGCTCACCTGGTCGACGAGGCTGCTCGCCAGGCCGCGTAGAAGCGTTCGTAGCTCGGGAATCGGGTGGTGACGGCTTCCTGGAGTACGGCGTACAGGGCGTCGGAGCCGCGGAACGCGGGGCGGTCGAGGGTGCCGTCGGAGAGGAAGACCAGCGCCGTACGGGCCATCACGAAGGCGGTGGTGCGGTCGTCGATCGGGGCGCCTCGGGAGAACTCTTCGGGTGCCATGAAGCGGGTGGAGCGGAACATGCGGCCCATGTCGTTGCGGTAGGCACCGAAACCGTAGCTGTCGAGGTCGATGACGGTGAGAGAGCGGGTGCCGAAGTCGTAGAGCAGCGAGCCGTCGTAGAAGTCGCCTTCGACCCAGCCTTGCGTGGTGAGCAGATCGTGCAGGTCGTACAGCTGATCCAGCGCGGTGACGATCTGCTCGACGGGCAGAGCGCGGAACCGCTGGGCGGCGCTGTCCTCCCCTGGCTCACGAGGACGTCCGAGGAGTTCACCGTCACGCCATTCGTAAACCAGCAGCGGACCGGCCGGTGATTCGATCAGACCGTGGTACTCCGGGAGCAGGGGGTGCCTGACCGAGTCGGCGAGGCGAGCGGCGTTGCGGAGGATCTCGACGCGTCGCTCGAAACCAGTCGACGGCTCAGGATCGGCCGGGTCCCCGGCAGTCTTGACGAAATAGCGCCGGCCGGCTTGCTGTACGCCGTACGAGACGTTGCCGGAGTCCTGGGTATCGCCCCCGAAACGCGCGAAGACCTCGCCGAACTGGTGGAGGTAGGTGTCTGGCTGGTCACCGATCGCCGCTGGAAACACCTACGCGAGGCTAGCCGATTTGCGGGCCTTCAGTTGGCGCCTGCAGGCGTGGAGGATGTCTTGCGGTGGTGGGAGGCGCGGGCTTTGGCGCGGTTGCCGCAGAGGTCCATGGAGCACCAGGTGCGGCGGCGATTGCGCGAGTAGTCGTAGAACGCCCACCGGCAACTGGGCTCCCGGCAGGCCTTGAGCCGGCTCCACGTCCCGGCGGCCACGGCTTCTGCGACCAGGCCGAGCAGTGTGGCGAGCGCATTGTCGACCGGCTCCGGGCTCTGCGGGGTGAGCCGCGGTGGATGTGCGCTGAGGTCGAGCGCCAGAGGGAGCTGGCGGGCGAGCTCGGCGAGGTTGCTGCGAGCGGCGGGGTCGAGACCGTCCGGACGCGGGCTGGCAACGGGTGGTTCGTTGTTCTCGGCGATGAGCGCCCGCAGGCCCTCACGGACGGTTTCGGCGCGGTCGCGTTGCTCTTCGGTGATCACGATGCCGGCAGCGATCAGGTCTTTGGTCTGCAACCAGTACGCCAGTTGGGCGGGGGTGGCGAAGTCGTCCCCGTCCGCGCGGCGGGTGTTGATGAACTCCTCGACCTGACGCAGCGGCATCGGCGCCGGCGTGCGTTCGTGCTCAGCCATACCGGCAGTCTAACCGTCCATTGACAATAGCTGGGTACCTAACTAGCGTTCCGGCTACATCAGTTAGATCAGTGATCGCGCAGAGGAGAAGACATGGCCACCGTCATCCGGGAAATCGTCATCGACGCCACGCCGAGCGAGGTCTGGGCCGTCATCGGCGACTTCGCCACCGGACCCACGGAGATGGCGCCCGGCTTCGTCACCGCTACCGAACTGGAGGACCCCGCCACCCGGTTGGTGACCTTCGTCAACGGGGACGTGGCGCGGGAACGGCTCATCGGCCGTGACGCCTCAGCCCGGCGCATCGTGTGGGCGTTCACCGACGGTTGGGCGCGCCCCATCCACAACAACGCCGCAATGCAGATCCACGCCGAAGGCGACCACGGCAGTCGGCTCGTGTGGACCCACGACGTACTCCCCGACAACCTCGCCGCACGCTTGGCCGCAGCGATGGATGGCGGCCTGCCCGTCATCAAGCGAACCATCGAAAAACGCGCCACAACCACCTAGCCCGCGGCCAACCCGCCACTTTGTGCACCGGGTGACTGTCTACTCGCCAGTAGGGTGCCTGGGTCGTGCACAAAGTCGCGTGTTAGCCGATGCCGGGGCCTACGAGGGTGCCTACGAAGTAGGTGAGGGCTGCGGCTGCTCCGCCGAGGATCAGTTGGCGGAGGCCGGAGTACCACCAGGAGCGGGTGGTTACGCGGCTTACTACTGCGCCGCAGATGAAGAGGGCGGTGAGGGACATGATCAGGGCGGGGAGGACTGAGCCGGCGCCCAGGAGGTACGGGAGGACTGGGATGAAAGCGCCGATGGCGAAGCAGATGAAGGACGAGGCTGCGGCGGTGACCGGTGAGGGGAGGTCGTTGGGGTCCAGGCCGAGTTCCTCGCGGACGTGCTCTTCGAGGGCCTGGTCCGGGTCTTTGTGGAACTGCCGCGCGACCTTGTCCGCCAGCTCTGGGTCGAAACCCTTGTCCTGGTAGGTCTCGGAGAGTTCGCGCTCCTCGTCGGTGGGGTGGCGCTGGATCTCGCGGCGCTCGACCTCGATCTCGGCGCGGGCGAGTTCGCGTTGTGAGGCGACCGAGGTGTACTCCCCCGCCGCCATCGAAAACGCACCCGCGGCCAGCCCGGCGAGTCCCGCGAGCACGATGAACCTCGAACCCGAACTGGTACCGCCGTCCATCCCGGCGATCAGAGCGAAGTTGGAAACCAGCCCATCCATCGCCCCGAACACCGCCGGCCGCAACCACCCACCAGTCACATCCCGGTGAACATGATCCCCGGAATGCTCACTACCAACTACGTCAGCCACGCTCCCCATCATCACCGCTGGCCGCACTACCGCCAGTTCCCGCGCCGGAGACCTTGGGCGGGCTGTCGGCGGAGCCCGCACCGGAAGCGCCGGGCGGAGTGGCGGTGGAGCCCGCGTCGGAGGTGCTGGGCGGGGTGTTGGTGGAGCGGGCCTGCGTCACCTCCGCAGTAGACGGTGCGGAGCCGGCGGCGGGTCCGCCTTCGGTGGGACTGCTGGTGACGCCAGCGCCGTCAGCCGGGCGGCTGTCGCCGGCCAGCGCGTCGCCGGAGCCCGCGCCGGAGGGGCTGGGCGGGGTGTCGCCGGCGCCCGCGTCGGAGGTGCTGGGCGGGGTGTTGGTGGAGCGGGCCTGCGTCACCTCCGCAGTAGACGGTGCGGAGCCGGCGGCGGGTCCGCCTTCGGTGGGACTGCTGGTCTCGCCGGTAGTTGGCTCCGGGTCGGCGGAGTCGCCTGCAGTGTCGTCCGCAGGAGACGGTGTGGAGACGGTGGCGGGAGTGACGTCTTCCTGGCCGGGGTAGCGGCGGGTGGCCACGATGAAGTACGCGGTGGCCAGGAGGAAGAGGATGATCGACGTCCAGACGTTCAGCCGGAGGCCGGCGAATTCGTTGACTGTGTCGATGCGGAGGTTTTCGATCCAGGCGCGGCCCGCGCAGTAGCCGGCGACGTACAGGGCGAAGGCGCGGCCGTGGCCCAGTTTGTAGCGGCGGTCGACCAGGATGATGACGGCGATCAGGGCCAGGTTCCACAACGCTTCGTACAGGAAGGTCGGGTGGAAGGTGCCGAAGTCCTGGTAGCCCTCGGGGCGGTGGTCCGGGTCGATCTCCAGCGCCCACCACGCGTCCGTCGGCTTGCCGAACAGTTCCTGGTTGAAGTAGTTGCCGAAACGCCCGAGCACCTGGGCCAGCGCGATTCCCGGCGCCATCGCGTCCGCGACGGCCAGGAAGGGCACCTTGTGCCGGCGGCAGGCGATCCAGGCGCCGAGCGCGCCGAACGCGACCGCACCCCAGATCCCGAGCCCGCCGTTCCAGATCTTCAGCGCGTCGATCGGGTTCTTGCCCTCGCCGAAGTACAGCTCGGCGTCGGTGATCACGTGGTAGATCCGCGCGCCGATCAGGCCGAACGGCACCGCCCACATGATCACGTCGGCGAGCACCTCGGCCGAGCCGCCGCGGGCGACCCAGCGCCGCCGGCCCAGCAGGTAGCCGGCGAAGATGCCGAGCAGGATGCAGATGGCGTAAGCACGCAGCGGCACTGGTCCGAGGTGCCAGACACCCTGGCTGGGACTGGGGATGAACGCCGGTGCGATCACGGCGGGCAGCAGACTAGACATGGCAGTCGGACCCTACTCGGTCCGCCCCGATCGCGACCACAAGCCCGTGGTCACGATTGGGAACGGAGCGTGTCAGTTGATGCCGCTCACGGCGGCCTTGATGCCGTCGGCGGTCAGCCGGTCACCGGGCAGCATCTTGTCGTTCACGAACACGGTCGGGGTGCCTTCCACCTTGCGCTCGGTGGAGACCTTGCTGAGCGACTCCAGCCAGCCCTGGTAGCTGTTGTCCTTGACCGCGGCCTCGAACTTCGCGTCGTCGATGCCGAGCTTCTTGCCCAGCTCGATCAGCTGCTCGGTGGTCCACGCCTTGGTGAAGTCGGCGTACAGCTGGCTGGCGTAGCTCACCGCCTTGCCGTTGGCGGCCGCCGCGGCGAACGCGTTCGCCAGCCGGGGCGAGGCCTCCGGGTTGACGAACCCCATCGGCCAGTACGTCACCGTCGCCGTACCGTCCGCGAGCAGCTGGTCGAGCACCGGGCCGGTGTCCTCCTCGAACTCCGCGCAGTGCGGGCAGCGGAAGTCCAGGAACACGTCGATGTTCGTCTTGGCCGTGTCCTTGCCGACCTTGACGCCTTCGCCGGTGGTCCCCGGTGCGGTGATCACGGCCGGTTCGGGCCGTCCGCTCGAGGTGACCTCGACCGAGGAGTTCTTCCGCCAGTAGTCGACGCCGACAGCGCCGATCAGCGCCAGCAGCACCACGCCGACGATCACGACGCCCGGGCCGATCCGGCGTTTCTTGCTCTGCACCAGCGGATTGGCGGGGGCTTTGGCTCTACCTTTGGCCTTGGCCTTGCTCACGACGCGACGACTCCTGTCGGGGTGTGTTGATCCGATTCGAGCGAGAACTTGCTCGCCGGCTGCCAGTACAGCCACCCGGCGAGCACCAGCAGACCGACGTCCCGCAGGATCTCCTGCAGGTACTTCGTCTGGCCGGGCGCGACCTGACCGCCGCCGCCGAAGCAGCCGCAGTCGATCGCCAGACCACGAGCCCAGGCGGAGGACACCGCGGCGATGAACAGCACCATCAGTACGCCGGCGGCCACCGCGGCCGGCCGGACGGCATAGCCGACGATCAGCAGCAGGCCGATCGCGATCTCCAGGAACGGCAGCAACATCCCCACGATGCCGTCGAAACCCTGCGGCAGCAGCTCGTAGGCCCGGACCGCCTGCGTGGCGGCCTCCGGGTCGGGAACCTTCAGCCCGCCGGCCACCACCAGTACGACACCGAGAACGACGCGGGCCACCAGCGACACCCAGGGAAACCGCTGTCTCACCGGTTGTCCTCCACGAGCTTGCCGAAGTCGTGGGCCAGGTCGCCGATCGCGGCGTTCGACAGCCAGAGCACGCCGGCCTTGTCGTTCTTGCCGAACCCGAGCACCTGCGCGCCGTGGCCGACCTCGTAGCCACCCGACGGCAGCTTCTTCATCCCCTCGACCGGTACGCCGACCGCTTTGGCGATCTCCTTGATCGAGTCCAGCGACCCGGTCAGCCCGACGAACGCCGGGTCGAACCGGTCCAGGTACTTGCGGATCACCGGCCCGGTGTCCCGCGACGGGTCGGTCGTGATGAACAACAACTGCACCTGGTCACGCACCGACTCGTCCAGCTTGGTCAGCGCGGAGGCGACGTCGGCCATCACGGTCGGGCAGACATCCGGGCAGTTGGTGTACCCGAAGAACACCAGCGTGACCGGCTTCTTGGTCGAGGTGACCAGGTTGAACTCGTTGCCGGCCGTATCGGTCAGCGACTTGGCCGGTAACGCGTACGGCCGGTCCAGCGTCGCGCCCCGCAAACCGCTCGGGTCGCCCGCCGGCGTACGGATGATCGCGCCACCCGGGTTGTCCGCTGACTGTTTCGGCTCGCCACTGCAGGCCACGAGGGCAAGCAGAGCCACCGCGGCGAAGAGTACGGCCGCGTTTCTGGTTCGACTCACGAGTGCTTTAACGGTCAACGGGCGTGCGGGGTTCCCCGCCGGACTCCTTCGGCAAGACTTTCCGTCAGTTCCCGTACGCCGGTCGCCCCGCCGCCCTGCTCGAGCACCTTGACGAAGGCCGACCCGACGATCACCGCATCCGCGTACGCCGCGATGCCGGCCGCCTGGTCCGCGGTGGAAACGCCGAGCCCGACGCCGACCGGCAACCCCGTCGTGGCCTTCGTGCGGGCCACCAGCGGCTCGGCCAGGTCAGAGGCCTGGTCACGAGTCCCCGTGACGCCCATCACGGCGGTCGCGTAGACGAACCCCCGGCAGTTCGACGTCGTCAGCGCGATCCGCGAGTCGGTCGAGGACGGCGAGACCAGGAACACCTTGTCCAGTTCGAACTTGTCGGCCGCCGCGATCCACTCGGCCCCTTCGTCGGGGATCAGGTCGGGCGTGATCAGCCCCGCTCCCCCGACGCCGGCGAAGTCGGCCGCGAACCGGTCCACGCCGTACCGCTCGATCGGGTTCCAGTACGTCATCACCAGCACCGGTACGTCGGAGTACGCGGCAACCTTCTCGACCGTCGAGAGCACGTCGCGGGTGCGCAGTCCACCAGCGCGGGCGATCTCGGTCGCGCGCTGGATCGTGACCCCGTCCATCACCGGGTCGCTGTACGGCAGGCCGATCTCGATCACGTCGGCCCCGCCGTCGACGAGTGCCTTGATCGCGTCGACACCACCGTCGATGGTCGGGTAGCCCGCCGGCAGGTAACCCACCAAGGCCGCGCGCCCGGACTCGTTGGCCTTCCGGATCGCGCTGCCAGCGTTGCCTAGGGCAACTACGTCGTTCATGCCTTGCCGTTCCCGTCGATCAGGCCGAACCACTCACCGGCGGTGTCCATGTCCTTGTCGCCACGCCCCGACAGGCAGACCAGGATGGTCGCGTCCGGGCCCAGCTCCTTGGCGATCTCCAGCGTGCCGGCGATCGCGTGCGCCGACTCGATCGCGGGGATGATGCCCTCGGTCTTCGCCAGCAGCCGGAACGACTCCATCGCGTCCGCGTCCGTCACCGGCCGGTACGACGCCCGCCCGGTCGCCGCCAGCCACGAGTGCTCCGGACCGACGCCCGGATAGTCGAGCCCGGCCGAGATCGAGTGCGACTCGATCGTCTGCCCGTCCTCGTCCTGCAGCAGGTAGGACCGGGCGCCGTGCAGTACGCCGATCTGCCCAGCGGTGATCGTCGCCGCGTGCCGACCGGTCTCGTACCCGTCGCCGCCCGCCTCGATGCCGAACAGCTTCACCTCGGTGTCGGGCACGAACGCGGCGAACAGGCCGATCGCGTTCGAACCGCCGCCGACGCAGGCGACCGCCGCGTCGGGGAGCCGGCCGAGCAGCTCCAGCGACTGGGCCCGGGCCTCGTCGCCGATGCCCCGGACGAAATCGCGGACCATGGCGGGGAACGGGTGACCGCCGGCCGCCGTACCGAGCAGGTAGTGGGTGTTGTCGACGCTGGCGACCCAGTCGCGCAGCGCCTCGTTGATCGCGTCCTTCAGCGTCCGGCTACCGGTCTTGACCGGGATGACCTCGGCGCCGAGCAGCTTCATCCGCGCCACGTTCAGCGCCTGCCGCTCGGTGTCGACCTCGCCCATGTAGACCACGCACTCGAGGTCCAGGTAGGCGCAGGCGGTCGCCGTGGCGACGCCGTGCTGGCCCGCGCCGGTCTCGGCGATGACGCGGGTCTTGCCCATCCGCTTGGTGAGCAGCGCCTGGCCGAGCACGTTGCGGATCTTGTGCGCGCCGGTGTGGTTCAGGTCCTCGCGCTTGAGCAGGATCCGGGCGCCGGCCACCTCGGACAGCCGGGTCGCGTCGTACAGCAGGCTCGGCGTGCCGGCGTACTCGCGCAGCATCCGCTCGAACTCACCGGTGAACTCCGGGTCGGCCATCGCTTCCTGCCAGGCGGCCGTCAGCTCGTCGAGCGGCGCGATCAGCGCCTCCGGCATGAACCTGCCGCCGAAGCGGCCGAAGTGCCCGAGCTGGTCGGGCAACACAGCAGTCATGGGACTCGCCTTCCAGAAAACCCCTGCTCACGCAGGGGTTCTCACGACACTTAGTGACGCTGCTGGATGGCGGGGTGCGATCCCGCAGCGACGAGATCGGCGACCGAGGCCCGCGGATCGCGGCCGGTCACCAGGGTTTCACCGACGAGGACGACATCGGCCCCGGCGCGCGCGAACTCGATTACATCATGCGGACCCCGCACCCCGGACTCCGCCACCCGGATCAGGTTGGTCGGGATCACCGGCGCGACCCGCGCGAAGGTCGAGCGGTCCACCTCGAGGGTCTTCAGGTTCCGGTTGTTGACGCCGATCAGCTGGGCCCCCGCGTCCACCGCACGCAGGGTCTCCTCCTCGTCGTGCACCTCGACCAGTGGCGTCAGCCCGATCGACGAGGCCCGCTCGATCAGCGAGACCAGCGCCTCCTGCTCGAGCGCCGCGACGATCAGCAGGATCATGTCGGCACCGGCGGCCCGGGCCTCCCAGAGCTGGTACGAGGACACGATGAAGTCCTTGCGCAGCACCGGGACGTCGACCCGGCCGCGGACGGCGCGCAGGTCCTCCAGGCTGCCACCGAAGCGGCGACCCTCGGTCAGCACGCTGATCGCGGCGGCACCACCCTCGGCGTACTCCGACGCGAGCGCGGCCGGATCGGCGATGTCGGCCAGCGCGCCCTTGGACGGGCTGGACCGCTTCACCTCGGCGATGATCGCGATCCCCTCGCCGCGGAACACCGGCATCGGGTCCTTGGCGTCAGGCTTGCGCTGCGCCTCCAGCTTCAGATCGTCCAGGCTGACCAGCGCCTGGCGCTCCGCGAGGTCCTCCCGGACCCCGGCGAGGATGTCGTCAAGCACAGTCATGATTCGGTCCGCCCGTCAGTGGTGGTCGCTGGACTTGGCACCGAAGCCGAGCAGCTGCATCACCTTGCCGACCAGGCCGCCGGCGACGGCGATCCCGACCGAGATCCAGAACAACAGCCAGTTCGGGCCCATCACCATCGCGATGGCTCCGAGGGTGAAACCCACCAGCACGATCACAACGGCCGTCCAGGCCGCCGGAGTGCTGCCGTGCAGGCCGCCCGCGTGAGCTTCGTCGCTCTCGTACGTCACCGCTTGATCCGTGGTCGTATTGTCCATCTTGGGCCACTCCTCGTCGTCGTCCCGTCCTATTGTGGCGGTTGCCTCCGACAGTCAGATCGTCGGGTCCTCACCTGCGTCGATCGCTTTCCATTGGTCTGCCGGTGTAGCGGCCGGATCACGCTCGTACCGGCGGGTCGGCTGCTTCCAGCGATGTGCGGTCAGCAACCCGGTCAGTCCCGCGGCTATCAGCACCACGCCCCCGGTCAGCGCCAGCCACGGCGCCGGTCCGGTGAGGATCTCGAACGAGTCCGTGTTCGCGTTGTGCGTGAGCCCGGGCTTCAGCCGGCTGAGCTCCTCGAGATCCGGCCGGACCTGCAGCGCAACGGCGATCACCACTCCGCCGATCAGCAGGAGCAGGGCCGACATCACCCGGCGCAGCGCCGTACCGCCGAGCTTGGTGATCACCACGGCGGCCACAGCGGTCGCCGCCAGCAGGATCGGTGCGCTGGTGAGGTCCTTCCCCTTGAAGTCGACGGCCGGCCCGCTGCCGACGTCCACCGAGCTCCAGGTCAGGTACGCCGAGACGCCCAGCAGGACAAGCGCCACCAGCGCGAGGAGGTCGACCAGTCTTTGCGGGCGCATCAGACCTCGGAGAACGTGCCCGCGACAGCGATCGCGTTCAGCACGGCTGCTGCCTTGGTGCGGCACTCGGCGTCTTCCGAGGCCGGGTCCGAGTCGGCGACGATGCCCGCGCCCGCCTGCACGTAGGCCGTCGGGCCGCGCAGGACCGCGGTACGGATGGCGATCGCCGTGTCGGCGTCACCGGCGAAGTCGAGGTAGCCGACGACACCGCCGTACACGCCGCGTCTGGTCACTTCGAGCTTGTCGATGATCTCCATCGCCCGCGGCTTGGGCGCGCCCGACAGCGTCCCGGCCGGGAAAGCGGCGGTCAGCGCGTCGAAGGCGGTCTTGCCGGCCTGCAGGCGGCCGGTGACGGTCGATTCCAGGTGCATCACGTGGCTGTACCGGCGGACGTCCATGAAGTCGACCACCTCGACCGTGCCCGGCGCGCAGACCCGGCCGACGTCGTTGCGGCCCAGATCGACCAGCATCAGGTGCTCGGCACGCTCCTTGGCGTCCGCGCGGAGCTCCTCCTCCAGCGCGCGGTCCTCCTCCGGCGTCCCGCCGCGCGGGCGGGTGCCGGCGATCGGGTGCAGGATCACCTTGTTGTCGGTGACCTTGACCAGCGCCTCGGGGCTGGAGCCGACGATGTCGAAGCCGTCCAGGCGGACCAGGTACATGTACGGACTCGGGTTCGACCGGCGCAGTACCCGGTAGATGTCCAGGGCGCTCGCGCTGGTCTGCAGCTCGAACCGCTGCGAGACGACGATCTGGAACGCCTCACCCGCCCGGATCTCCTCCTTGGCGTGCTCGACGGCCTCCCGGTACTCCGCGCTGGACCGCTGCCGGTGCGGGTCGGGTTGCGCGTGGCGGTCCGCGTGGACGACGTACGACGGGGTGGGCTGGGCCAGGTCGCGTTCCATCGCGTCCAGGCGGCGGACCGCGTCGGCGTACGACTCGTCCACGCGCTCGTCGGAGTCGTCCCAGTTGACCGCGTTCGCGATCAGCCAGATCTCGCCGGTCTCGTGGTCGAGCGCGGCCAGGTCGGTGGCGAACAGGAAGGTCAGCTCGGGCAGGCCGAGGTCGTCGGTCGTTGTGTCCGGCAACTTCTCCAGCCGGCGCACGGCGTCGTACCCGAGGAAGCCGACCATGCCGCCGGTCAGCGGGGGCAGATCGGGCAGTCGCGGCGTGTGCAGGATCTCCAGCGTCTCGCGCAGCACCTTCAGCGGATCACCGCTCTCGGGCAGTCCCACGGGCGGCTTGCCGGTCCACATCGCCTGGCCGTCGCGCTCGGTCAGCGTCGCGGCACTGCGCACCCCGATGAACGAGTACCGGGACCAGACCCCACCGTTCTCCGCCGACTCCAGCAGGAACGTCCCTTCCCGCTCAGCCGCCAGCTTCCCGTACACCCCGATCGGAGTCTCCGCATCAGCCAGCAGCCGCCGCGTCACCGGAATAACACGACGATCCTTTGCGTACTCGCGGAAGGTCTCCAGCGTTGGGGAGTTCATGGGTGGACCTCGAATTCGCCGTGTTCGAAGCAGCTGCGGGTGCCTGTGTGGCAGGCGGGGCCCTCCTGGTCGACCAGGACGAGCAGGGTGTCGGCGTCGCAGTCCACCAGGATCTGCTTGACGTGCTGGCGGTGGCCGCTCGTCTCGCCCTTCACCCAATACTCCTGCCGGCTCCGCGACCAGAACGTGCTGCGTCCGGTCTCGGCGGTCCGGCGGACGGCCTCGGCGTCCATCCAGCCGACCATCAGCACCTCACGCGTGTCGTACTGCTGCACCACCGCGGGGATCAGCCCCGCCGCATCGAAGGTGAGTTCCTCGGTCTCCACCGCCCCATTGTCTCGTACTGCGTGAGACCGGCGGACCACGCCCTCCGCGGTGGGCACAACGCACTCGCGCCAGGCCGTGCGAGCGGCCGCCGGGACTGACAAGATGTCCGGATGACCTCCAGTGTTGCCCGGGTGCAGGGGCTCTTGCAGGACCATCCGTTGATCGACGGACACAACGACCTGCCGATCGCCTTCTACGAGTTGGCCGAGTACGACCTCGCCAAGTACGACCTGAGTGTCTCGGTGCCGAAGCTGCACACCGACCTGCCCCGGTTGCGGGTCGGTCAGGTCGCGGCGCAGTTCTGGTCACTGTGGGTGCCGCAGGACGCTGACGCGGTCAAGCGCACCTTCGAGCAGATCGACTTCGTGCACCGCCTGGTCGCGCGCTACCCCGAGGCGATGCAGCTGGCCTCGACCGCCGACGACGTCGACGCGGCGTTCAAGGAGCGCCGGATCGCCTCCCTGATGGGGATGGAGGGCGGCCACTCGATCGGTGAGTCGCTCGGCGTCCTGCGGGTGATGCGCGAGCTCGGCGTCCGGTACATGACGCTGACCCACAACAACAACGTCTCCTGGGCCGACTCGGCGACCGACGAGCCGGTGCTCGGCGGGCTGAACTCGTTCGGCGAGGAGGTCGTCCGAGAGATGAACCGGATCGGCATGCTCGTCGACCTGTCGCACGTCTCGGCCGACACGATGCGGCACGCGCTGCGGGTCACCAGCGCGCCGGTCATCTTCAGTCACTCGTCCGCACAGGCGGTCTGCGACGTACCGCGCAACGTCCCGGACGATGTCCTGCAGACCCTGACCGGCAACGACGGCGTCTGCATGGTGACCTTCGTCCCGTACTTCGTCTCGCAGGCGTACGTCGACTGGGTCGCCGGGGCCCGCGAGGTGGCCGGCCAGCTCGACCTCGACCCGTTGGTACCGGCCCAGCAGAAGCTGCTGAAGGACGCGTACGACGTACCGAAGCCTCGCGTCACGCTCGACGACGTGGTCGCGCACGTCGAGCACGTCCGCGAGGTGGCCGGCGTCGACCACATCGGGATCGGCGGCGACTACGACGGCTGCCCCGAGTTCCCGGACGGCCTGCCGGACGTGGCGTCGTACCCGTCATTGTTCTACGCCCTCGCCGACCGCGGCTGGAGCGACGAGGACCTGGCAAAGCTTGCCGGTGGCAACATCCTTCGCGTCCTCCGGGCGGCCGACGAGGTGGCCGGCTAGCCGGCTGACCAGAGCGGCTGACTAGCGCGGCCTGACCAGTGCCGCTGACCAAGGCGGCTGGCTGACCGGCTGACTAGGCGGGGCGGTACTGGTCGCGGACCTCGGCCAGCGGCTCGAAGCCGGCCGCCTGGTAGGTGGCGACCGCCCCGATGTTGGAGCTCGGCGTGTTGACGAACGCGGTCGACGCGCCGAGGTCCCGGAGTGCAGCCGCGGCCGCCCGGGTGATCGCCTCGCCGTACCCGCGGCCACGATAGTCCCGGTGCACGCCCATCGGCTCGAGCAGACCGGGCTTGCCCTCGCCCGCCGACCAGACCGTCACGCCGGCCACCACCGTGCCCTGCTCGTCCCGGCCGACCAGACACCGCGCCGCCGCGTACGCCGTACCGGCTGCCATCGCGTGCCAGCGCTCGTCGGTGAAGGTCGAGCCGTCGAAGGATGCGCGCTGGAGTGCGGTGCGCTCGGAGGCCGTCTCCGGGCCGATCACCTCGATGGTCAGCGCGGACTGCTCCAGCCCTTCGGTCAGCGGATGGCGCAGCGGCTGCCACGGATCGTCCTGGATCCAGCCGTCCTTGGTGAACAGTTCCTGGACCAGGGCGTCCATCGGCGCCTCGACGTACACCTTGCCCTCGATCAGCACCCCACGCTCCGGGTCACGGCAGTCGTCGAAGAGCCGGTGGTTGAGCTCCTCGTCCTGCAGAGCGTCCGGCGAGTAGGCGACCCGGAGCAGATCCGGCTCGTCCAGCATGCCGATCGCCAGCAACTCACCATCACGCTCCCAGACCCGTATTGCGTTCGCCGCGCGGTCCACCCCGAACCGCCAGAACCACCCGAGATCCCCCGGATGCAACTGCACCGGCCCGTCGTCGCTCTGCCACTCGCCCAGCTTCACAACCAAGGGCGCCAGCCCGTCCACGCCGGGTGTCCGCAGTGAAATCGTCATCCCGCCATCAGACACCACCCCACCGCCCGAACGCACCCGACTTTCCCCCCGACGCCCCGACGCCCGACGCCCGTGGCCCCGACGCTCGTCCTTGTGCTCCGCCTGAGCGTCCACCACCGTCCGGCGACGCTCACCCGGTGCACAAACTCCACGTAGGCGTCCCGACCACGCACGGCGGGACCGACCTTGTGCACCGGGTGAGCGAGTTGCGGCCGTCGAGCGGCTCAGGCGGTGCACAAGGTGGAGGGGCGGAGTTGTCCACAGGGAAAGGGATGCGGGGATGCGGAGGGAAGGGCAGGCGGGGAGAATCGGTGGGTGGAGAGGCTTCGGGACGAGGTACGAGGTCGGGTGCGGGCAGTCCTCGGACGCCCGCTGCGCCATAGTGAGCTCCGGCTGCTCGGGCTGGCTGACCACGACGTTCAGCGGCTGCTGCGCAACGGCGTACTGCAGCGAGCACACGGGCGGTACATCGATGGCGCCATGGACGAGCGACTCGCCACGATCCGGTGCGCCTTGGCAGCACATCCACGATCCGTCGTCAGTCACTTGACCGCCGCCGAGCTGCACGGACTTCACGTGTGGAGCGACAGTTCACCCGGTACGCCGGAGGCCTCGCAAACCGTGTGGCTCACCTGTCCGCCCGGCAAGAACCGTCGGAACCAGAAACGGGACGACGTCGTATTGCGCCGCGCCGGACTGCCGCCGGCCGATCTGCAAGACCTCACGGGCGTGTCGGTTACCTCCGCCGCGCGTACCACGGTCGACCTTGCCCGCGATCTTCCATTACGCGAATCAATGGTCACCGTTGACCATGCCCTGGCAACCGCGGTGTGCCGCGACGACCTCGACTCGGTACTCCGTCGCCAGCAGCGCTGGCCAGGCATCCAGACGGCACGCCGGGCGATCGCGTTCGGGGATCCGCGGTCCGAATCAGCCCTGGAGTCGATCGCCCGGGTCCTGTTCGCGGAAGCCGGACTGCCGGCGCCTGTCCTGCAGGCGCAGTTCTGGGACGGTCAGCGGTGGACGCCGGAGCGGGTCGACTTCTGCTGGCCGAAGTTCCGCACTGTGGTCGAGGCGGACGGACTGGCGAAGTTCGACGCGCCGACTGTCAAGCAACGCCGACGCATCCTGCGCAAGGCCTTCGAGCGGGATCAGCGGCTCGCCGACCTGGACCTGGAGCTGGTCCACTTCGGCTGGGAGGACGCAGTACTGAAGCCTAGCCAGCTCGCCGGACGTCTCCGAGCCGCCTTCACCCGAGGCAACCGCCGTACCGGCGACACCCTCACCTGGCGATCCACCGATCCCGCCCTCTACCCCCTGCCTCACGATTCCACCCCCGCCTTGTACGCCTAACCCCACGACCGACCATCCCGACCACACCCGCCTTGTACGCCTAGCCCGCCGACCGACCCCCGCCTTCTACGGCTAGCCCCACGACCGACCCACCCCGACCACGCCCCCGCACCCGCCACGCCGCCACGCCGCCACGCCGCCACGCCGCCAGCGACTTTGTGCTCCACCTGAGCGGATCTTCGCGAGCCAGCCACTCACGCCGAGCACAAAGTCGCGCAAACGACCGGGGCCGGCGCCGGGGTCGCGGGGGTCGCGGGGGTCGCGGGGTCGCGGAAGTCGCGGGGTCGCGGGGTCGCGGGAATCGCGTCGACCTTGTGCATCGGCTGAGCGAATTCGGCGCCGCCAGGGACTCAGGTCGAGCACAAAGTGGCCGTTGGCGGGCTGACGAGGCGGGCGGGGTGGGGGTCGGGGCGGGGGGTGGGTGGCGATGTTTGGGGATTTCGGGTTCGGGCACGGGACGCGCTCACCGCAATCTACGGTAGGAGAAGTTGTGCTAACCCTGACTGAGAACGCCACTCTGGTGATCAAGAGCATCACGGGCGTCGAGGGCGCTCCCGAGGGTGCCGGGGTCCGGATCTCGCAGGACAACCCGACCGACCCCGCGCTGGCGGTCACCACGACGGAATCGCCGGTGCAAGGCGATCAGGTCGTCGAGGAGAGCGGGGCGCGGGTGTTCCTCGAGGCCAACGCGGCCGCCGCCCTGGACGACAAGATCCTGGACGCCGCCGTCGACGACAAGGGCGGTGTCGAGTTCCTGCTGGTGCCGCAGCCCGGCGCCGGGCGTGAGAACGGCTCGGCTCCGGCCTACTGAGCACAGGCGCGGCTCCGGCCTACTGAGCAAAGGCGCGGCTCCGGCCTACTGATACCAGCGGGGCCGACGGGCTATCCCCTTTCCAGCCTGCCGGCCCGTGCCCTCCCGGGCGTCCACCCGTCTTCACGTCCTCCCACGGGTGGGCGCCCGCGAGGCGCAGTGCCGGCTACAGGCCGGTGCGTTGAGCAATCCAGCTGGCATGCAGATGGCTGTAGACGCCGCCTGCGTTGACCAGTTCGGCGTGCGGGCCGCGCTCCACGATGCGGCCGTCGTCGAAGACCAGTACTTCGTCAGCCGCCTCAGCCGTCGAGAGGCGGTGTGCGATCGTCACCGAGGTGCGGCCGCTCATCAGCCGTTCCAGCGCAGCGTTCACGCGGACCTCGGTGCCGGGGTCGACCGCTGACGTCGCTTCGTCCAGCACCAGCAGGTCAGGGTCGGCGATGTTCGCGCGCACGAGCGCGACCAACTGACGCTCCCCCGCGGACAGCGACTCACCCCGCTGGCCGACCGGCGAGTCGAGACCGTCCGGCAGCGATTCGAGCCAGTCCGTCAGGCCGAGGGACTCGAAGGCGTCGAGCAGTTGCGCGTCGGTCACGTCCGGCCGGCCGAAGCGCACGTTGTCCGCCAGCGACGAGTCGAAGAGATACCCCTCCTGCGGCACCATCACGACCCGCTCCCGCAGTGAGGCGAACGCGATCTCCCGGGCGTCCACCCCATCCAGCAGTACCGCGCCCGAGGTCGGGTCCATCAACCGGGTGAGCAGCTTCGCGAAGGTCGTCTTGCCCGAGCCGGTCTCGCCGACCACCGCCACTCGCCGGTGCGGTTCGAGTCGCACGTCGACATCGCGCAGTACGAGCTCGCCGTCGGGGTAGGCGAAGTTCACCTCGCGGAACTCCACCGAGATCGGGCCGCGGGCCTGATGGACGCCCTCCTCGCCCGGGTCGACCACGTCGGCCGGTGTCGCGATCACGCCGAGCACGCGGCGCCACCCGGCGAAGGCGCTCTGCGCGTCGGTGAGCACCTGAGTGGCGATCTGGACCGGGTCGGAGAACAGCGCGACCAGGAACATGAACGCGAGGATCTCCCCCAGCGTCGCCTTGCCGTCGACCCCGAGCAGCACGCCGGCGGTCAGTACGCCGGCGTTCGCCAGCCCGGCCGCGATACCACCGATCGAGAAGGTGATCCCGGTGATCGCCTGCGCCTTCGTCGCGGTCTTGCGGTAGCCCTCGATCGAGGCGTCGATCCGCTCCTGGGTGCGCTGCTCGATCGCGTACGCCCGCACCACCTGCGCGCCGACCACCGGCTCGGCGACCGCGGACAGCATCTCGCCGACCTTCGCCCGCACCACGCCGTACGCCGCGGACATCAGCCGCTGCAGGTACTTCAGGCTGGCGAACAGCGGCAGGAAGCAGATCAGTACGACCAGCGCGAGCTGCCACGAGTAGACGAACATCACCACGGTGGCGAGCAGCATCTGCCCGATGCTGACCAGGAAGATGAAACCGCCGAACTGCAGGAACTGCGAGACCGTGTCGACGTCCGAGGTCACCCGGCTGACCAGCGCGCCCCGGCGCTCGGTGCTCTGGGTCAGCACCGGCAGATCGTGCACGTGCCGGAACGCCTTGATCCGCATCGTCGCGAGCCCGCGTTCGGAGTTCGTCGCGAGCCGGACCGTGGTCAGGTACGACGCGAACGCCGTCACCAGCACGCCGCCCAGGCACGCCACACACATCCACGCCACGAACGACATGTCCGGACCACCAGGACCCGACAGTCCCCGGTCGATCGTCTGCTGGACCGCGATCGGTACGACGATCCGCCCGCCCGTCATGACCAGCGCGAGCAGCCCGGTGATCCACCAGCCGCGGGCGAGCTCGGGCGAGACCCGCAAACCCTGCTTCAGGGTCTCCAGGCCACCGGCATTGTCACCGGCATCGAGCCGACTGGCCTCTGCGGCGCTCACGCGGACGCTCCTTCTGAATCCAGATCATCGAGTTCTGCTTCCAGCGCGGCTTCTTCCTCACGCCGCGCCGCATCCTTCTCGTAGGCGTCCACCAGATCCCGGTACGCCGCCGACCGCTCCTGCAACTCCAGGTGCGAACCCTGCTCCGCGATCCGCCCCTCGTCGAGGAACAGCACCTCGTCGGCCAGCGCGATCGTCGCCTTGCGATACGCGATCACCAGCACGGTCGTCGCCGCCTCGGACCCCTGTACTGCGGTCCGCAGGCCGGCCAGGATCCGTGCCTCGACCTGCGGATCCACCGCGCTGGTCGCGTCGTCGAGGATCAGCAACCGGGGCCGCCGGACCAGCGCGCGAGCCAGTGCGATGCGCTGTCGCTGCCCGCCGGACAGCGTCGTACCGCGCTCCCCGACCTTCGTGTCGAGCCCGTTCGGCAGGGACTTCACGAAGCCGTCGCCCTGGGCGACCCGCAGCGCGTCCCAGACTTCCTCGTCGGAGTACTCCCCGCCGAGCGTGACATTGCCGCGGATGGTGTCGTCGAAGAGCCACGCGGTCTGGGCGACCAGCGCGACCGAACCGGCCAGCTCGTCGCGCGCCAGCGAGCGCAGATCGAGTCCGTCGACGGCGACCGACCCCTCCTCGGGGTCGACCAGCCGGGTCAGCAGCGTGGTGAGGGTCGACTTGCCGGAACCGGTCGGCCCGACCAGCGCGACGGTGCGGCCGGGCTCGACGGTGAAGTCGACTCCGACCAGGACGTCGCGGTCGGGGAGGTATCCGAACCGGACGTCCGAGACGTCAAGACGAGCGGCCGACGACGCGGTGAGCCGCTGATCGCCGTACTCCATCCCGCCCTCGGCGGTGAGCACGCGCTGGACGCGGTCCCAGCCGACCACCGAGCGCGGCAGCTCGCCGAGCACCCATCCGAGCGCCCGGATCGGGAACCCGATCAGCATGAACAGGAACGCCACCTGCACGACGTCACCCGCATCGGCCGCGCCCGACCGGACCCGCCCGACGCCGACCAGCAGGACCGCCAGCACCCCGATCCGCGGCAACCCCTCGATCACCGGGTCGAACGCGCCACGCGCCTTCATCACCGCGATGTTCGCATCCCGGAGCGCGTACGTCGGGGTGCGGAAGCGCTCGGTCTCGGCGGCCTCGCGGCCCAGCGTCTTGACCACCAGCGCGCCGTCGAAGGACTCGTGTGCGACCTCGGAGACGTCGGCGCGCAGCTCCTGGGCGCGGGTGGCGAGCGGCTGGAGGGTGCGCTGGAAGATCACGTTCGCGAGGAAGACGAGCGGGAAGACCAGGCAGCCGACCAGCGCGAGCCAGGGGTCCGCGGCGAACATCGCGCCGATCGCGAAACCGAGCATCGCGATCACGCCGACCGCCATCGGCAGCGGGGCGATCGGGTACCAGGCCGACTCGACGTCCGAGTTCGCGTTGGACAGCAGCTCGCCGGTGGGGTGCTTGTGGTGCCAGCTCAGCGGCAGCTTCAGGTACTGCCGGGTGACCCGGCGCCGGTACGTCGCCTGCAGCCGGAACTGCATGATGCCGGCCCCGATCCGCCGGCCGACCACGCCGATGGCGCGCAGGATCGCGATGCCGAGGAACAGCGAGACCAGCCCCGCGATCGCGCCGAAGGTGGTGTCGCCGCGCTCCAGGGCCGGCCGGATCACCTTGTCGGTGGCCCACCCCAGCGCCCAGCCGTCGGCCACCGTCATCGCGCCGTACAGCATGCTCGCGACCACCGAGAACGCGAACACCCACGGCTCTTCCCAGATCGCGACCCGCAGGACCGCGAACCCCCGCCGGGTCACGCTCCCCTTGCTGGGAACTTTCGGCTGGCGCACGCAAACATCCTTAGGACGACAACTGTCAGGTCCGTAGCCAGCCACGAGACTGACAACGATCGACATTCTGCCACTGTGCGCCGACAGTTACGATCGAGTTGTGGCTGACTACAGCAAGGTGGAGCGACTCGCCCTGTGTGATCTCTTCGATCAGGTCGGGCCCGATCAGCCGACGCTGTGTGACGGGTGGACGACGCACGACCTGGCCGTCCACCTGTACGTCCGGGAGGCGGATCTGCTCGCCGGGCCGGGCATCATGATCCCGTCGCTGGCCGACACCACCGAGCGGCGGATGGCGCAGGCGAAGGCGAAGTTCAGCTTCACCGAGGTGGTCGACAAGGTCCGGAACGGGCCGCCGACGTTCTCGATCTACTCGTTCCCCGGCCTCGGGCACAACCTGAACACCACCGAGTACTTCATCCACCACGAGGACGTCCGCCGCGCGGTCGAGGGCTTCACCGTGCGCGAGCTGCCCGCCGCGCAGCAGCAAGCGTTGTGGCGGGCGGTGAAGGTCGGCGCCAAGACGATGACGCGCAAGGCACCGACCGGCCTCGTACTGCGCCTGCCGGACGGCACCGAGTCGATCGGCCGGAAGCCCACCGAGCTGGGCTCCGTCACCGTGACGGGTGAGCCGGCCGAGCTGCTGCTGTTCTGCTTCGGCCGCCAGACCGTCGCTCAGGTCGCGCTGGACGGTGACTCGACAGCAGTCGAGCGCCTCCGCTCAACCTCGTTCGGCATCTGAAACCGGCTCCCCCGAAACCGGCTCCCCTGGAATCGGCTCCCCCGAAGCGGGCTCGGCGGGGGCTGCCGTTCCGGAGGCCGGCTTGTCCGCCTTCTTCCTCCGCAGCCGCTGGACCACGCTGCTGATCACCGTGGTCAGCAGCACCAGTACGATCGCCGCGACGACGCCCTGCCACGGCTCGGGGAACAGCGCGTATCCGAGCAGCCCGATCGCCATGTAGACCGCTGCCCACAGCGACGAGGCCGCCAGGTCGACCACCGCGAAGCGGTGCCAGCGATACCCCGACAACCCGGCCGCGAGCAGCACGGGCACGCGACCGCCCGGGATCAGGCGTGAGGTCAGCAACACCGTGATCTCATGCTCCGCCAGCCGCACCCGCAACGCGTCGAGCGAGGCGTTGTCCCGCAACCACCCGACCCGTTGGGCGAGCTTCTTCCCGCCGGCCCGGCAACCGGCGTACACAATCAAGTCGCCGAGATAAGCACCCCCGGCACCAGCGATCAGTACTCCGACCAGCCCGATCGGACTGCTGTGGACCGCCAGTACTGCGCCCGCCGACACAGCCGCGCCGGTCGGGACCACCGGGAGCACAGCACCGAGCAAGACGGCCCCGGCCAGCGCCGCGAGGTACACCCAGCCGAACTCCTCGCCCGTCATCGCGCGCCCACCTCGGTCGACTCCCCTGGCGCCAGCAGGTCCACCCGCACAGCGGGATCCACCTCCGCCATCGCCTTCTTGAACTGCTCGCCCGGCGGCAGGAAGAGCTCAGGCTTCATCCAGTCACAGCCGATCGGCCAGAACGTCCCGAAATGCACCGGTACGGCGATCCGCGCCCCGACCCGCCGGACCGCCTCGGCGGCCCGCTCCGGATCGAGGTGCCCCGGCCCGAGCGACGGCCCCCACCCGCCGACCGGCACCAGCGCCAGGTCGACCGGGCCGGCCTCGGCCGCCAGGTCGTCGTACAGGTCGGTGTCGCCGGCGAACCAGACGCTCGGGGTGCCCTCGACGCGGAAGCCGAGGGCCGGTCCGCTGTGCGCCGACCAGGGCAGCCGGCGACCGTCGTGATGGGCGGTGACGACGGTGATGTCGAGCCCGCCGATCCGCAATTGGTTGCCGGGGGCAACCTCAATGCACCGCTCTGAGTACGACGCGCCGCTGTCCGCGTGGATCAGCTTCGCGGCGCCGCGCGGGACGACCAGCGCGGCGTCGGGCGAAATCAGTGGCAGCGAGGTCAGATGCAGATGATCGGCATGCATGTGCGACACCAGTACTGCGTCGCAATGCCCGGCCTCAGCGGTCGGAGTGGGCCCCCGGCGCCGGCGGACGTGCGCGATCCGGGAGGTCAGCACCGGGTCGGTCAGCAGCCGCGTGCCGTTCGACTCGATGGTGGTGGTGCTGTGCCCCCACCAGGTGATCCGCACGCTCAGGCCTCCACGCTTGCATCCGTCACGCTTGCCTCTGTCACGGTTGCACCCGCCACGGATCCATCCGTCGAAGGGGCCACCGCGGCCGCCCTGAGCTCGGACTCGTGCTTGCGCTGGCCGAGCTGGTCGAGCCAGCCGATCAGCAGGTGGTGCACCGCGTCGGAGCCTACGGGTGGTTCGTCGACGACCCAGCGGCGCGGGTGGACCAGGACGGCCTCGGTCTGCCAGCCGCCGATGCCTCCGTGGCAACCGACCAGTTCCTCGAAGGCCGCGACCTCGTGGGTGTACTCGTCCAGCCGGCTGATCACCACGATGTCGCCGTTGTGCGGCATCTCGGCCTGCCGGAGCATCGACGCTGCCGCCCGCAACCCGTACTGCGCCAGTGGGTCGACGCCTTCGATCCGGCCTGAGCGCAGGACGTGGACACCGGCGCTGCCGATCGCGACGGGACCCTCGGCCAGCGAGTCGACCACAACGAAGCCGATCCCCGGATGCGTCGCCAGGCCCGGGATCAGCTTCGGGTGGAGCAGCTCGATCTCTTCCAGCGGAACCCGGCCGGGCGTGGTCGCCAGGTAGATCAAGGCCAGGTTGCCCGACGCGGTGACGACCATTTGCTCGTCGGCGGCGACCGGCGGCTCGCAGTCGGCAGGGCCGAGCTCGACCTCGCCGCGAGTGGCTTTGCCGTGCAACGCCCGGCGAGTCATCGTGCCGGCCACGCTGCGGCGCAGGCTCAGCTCGGTCAGGAACGCGTTGACCGGACCCCAGCCCTCGGACGGGCGGGTCGCCGCCACCGGCTCCTTCGTGGTGTCGACCAAGTCGTCGACCACCTGGGTCAGCGTCCGGCCGTAGCGCTGCAGGAAGGTCGAGCCCTGGCTCTGGCCGTGATCGGACAGCACCACGATCTCGTACGAGTGCGGCAGGATGTCGATGATTCGCTTGAGCGCGCCCAGCACCCGGTCGAGACCTTCGAGCGTCTGCAGCGACTCCGGCCGGGTCGGGCCAGCATGGTGGGCCACCTCGTCGTAGTCGACGAAGTCGCAGTAGATGACCGGCGTGCCCTTGATCAGCTCGTCGGTGACGAGAGAGACGTTCAGGTCGCGCAGCAGGACGTTGGAGATGGCTCGCAGGAAGATGTAGGACCCGCCGCGATTGACCCGCGGTACGAGATTGCGCCGGCGCTGCCTGCGCGCCTGGTGCAGCTCCTTGACCATCTCGGCGACACACAGCACAAGTCCTCGGGCAGCACCGTGCGGGCTGGAGAAGAAGCGGACGTACCCGCGGCTGCGACCGTTGGGCAACGCCGCCCGGCTGAACACGAGCTCCGACTTGGGTGCGTCCCCGGACCAGTTGTTGCTGATGCTCGCGCCACCGTCGGCCAGCAGCCCACGGCCGGTCGACATCCGCGCCTCGATCTCGGCGGCGTCCCGGGCCCGGTTCGTCACCATCACCCGGCCGGTTTCCTTCTCGTACCAGCGGAACGCCGGGATCTGCCCCGAGCCGGCGTGCAGGATGCCCGCCTGACTGGCCGGCGTCGTCGCCGGTACGCCGGTGTGCCAGCCGACCAGCGAATGGCTGCCGTCCCGGACCCAGCCACCCAGATGCGGCAGGTTGCCCGACATCACCATCCAGTTGAGCAGCGGCGCGGACAGCCCGTCGATCTGGATGATCAGCATCCCGGTCTTCGGCGCGGCCTGGATCTTGCGGGCCCGGCGGCGGACCACCCGCATCACCTCGGAGACGTAGGCGTCGTCGCTCCCGGCGTACGCGATCCAGCCGACGAACGCGCTGACCGACGACATCACGATCGAGACCAGCCAGACGGCCTCGACCCCGCCGTGCAGGTTGACGCCCGGATCGAGCGTGACGCCGAGGTAGACAACGCCGAACTGGCTCAGCAGCCCGCCGATCAGGACTCCGACGGAGCCGATCAGGACCGCGATCCCGGCCAGGATCCAGCGCACCACCAGGCCGATCACCGCGAGCAGCACCACCAGCCGCAGGATCGGCAACCGGCCGTCACTGCTGATCTGCGGCAGCGTCCAGAACGTGATGATCAGCGAGACCAGCGAGGCCAGCCCGCCGAGGATCATCGCCTGGATACCGCGGGTGGTACGGCGCAGGTCGAACCAGACCGGGCGGCGTTGCCGTCGGTCGGTGAACACCTGCTCGGGTGGTTTTGCCATCAGGTACTTCGGACTCCCGTTCGTGCGTTGTGCACCCCGAGCCTACGAGCCCCGAGCCGACTCCGGCGTACTGCGCCACGCAACGGACGGGTGCGACCAGGGTTCACCCGGAGTCCGATCCCGGGTGAACCCGTAGGCCGGGTCCTGGGTGAAGCCGTAGCCGTGGCCTACTGGAGCTCGAGGTAGTCCACTTCGGCGTACAGGTCGCCCTTGGTCAGCCGGATGGTGTTCCAGCCGGCGTTCAGCGTGACCGGGGCGGAGGTCTGGCGCCAGTTGTCCCAGCCGGTGACCGGGTAGCTCACCGTGCCCTGACTGTTGCCGTTGACAACCAGACCGTGGGTCGAGCGGGAGCCCATCCCGTTCGCGTAGCCGACCCACAGGGTGTAGCCGCCGGCTGACGGAGCGAACACCGAGACCTGGACCCAGGAGTCCGCGTAGTCGATGTAGGCGGCGACCGCTCCGCCCGATGCGCCGGCGGCTCCGGTGCGGACTACACAGCGGTTCAGCGTGCCGCGTTCCGCTTCGGTGCGGACCCGGCTGCCGCGGACCACCGGGAAGTCGTTCGCCCAACCGAGATCGGCGACGTACAGGTGTCTCGAGCCGTTGACCCAGCCGTGCAAGAACACTGTGCTCGATTCCTTCCCCGCCCCACCGCCCCAGTCGTCGCCAACGAAGTCCGCGCCGCCGGGACCGCAGACGCGGTTGTCGAAACTCGCTGTGGTCATCAACGGGCGGTAGGCGACGGTCCACGGGCCGCTGAGGCTTGGTGCGGTCGCATACGACGTCAGGTAGTTGCAGTCGGTATAGCCGCCGCCGGAGTAGAAGAGCACGAACTGACTCCCCCGCTGGACCAGATCGGGTGCCTCGATCACGCTGCTCGACGTGAGCATCGCCGTGTTGCCACCGGTGAGGCTCGTGCCGTTGTTCGTGGTCCGGGTCAGCCAGAGCGTCGAGGGCTGGCCGATCGCGTTGCCGTCGTTCTTCCAGGTCAGGTACCGGGTGCCGTCGTTCGCGACGAAGGTGTTCGCGTCGATCGCGCCGCCTTGGCCGAGCGGGCAGATCAGCGGCTGGGTGCCGACCGGTGTGAACGGGCCGAGCGCCGAGCTCGCGGTGGCGACTCCGACGCACTGGCGGCCGGACGACTTGTGCCAGGCGGTGTAGGTGAGGGTGAAACTGCCGTCCGGGTTCGGGTGGACGTCGGGAGCCCAGGTGCGGCCGGGCTGGGCCCAACTCGCCGCCGGACCGCCGGGCATCGCGTCACCGCGGATGGTCCACGGACCGGTGGCACTCGGCGCGCTGGCGACCGGAACGTGGCCGCGCCCGTTGTTGGTCGAGTACGCGTACCAGGTGCCGTTCTTCTGGAAGACGTCCGGATCGGGGAAGTCCTCGCCGATGACGACCGCCGGGAACACCGCGGCCGTCGTCCGCTGGCTGCTCGCCTGGGCGGGCGCACTGAGTGAGGTGACGGAAAGGACGAGGGCGGCGAACGCCGCGACGACTCTGGAGCTGCGCATGGGGACTCCTCAGGTGGGGCGGTACCTGTGACCCCCACTTTTACATCGATTCACCTGAGAATCGAGGCCTGGAAATAATTTCGATCCCTTGACAGATCCTCCGGTTGGGTGGAAATTCCTTTCACATGACGGACATCCTCCAGCGGTTGCGCGAGCTGCGGCCGGCGATGGGCGGCGCGCTGGTCCGGATCGCCGACTTCCTGCTGGCCGAGCCGGCCGAGGCCGCCCGGCTCACGATCACCGACCTCGCCGACCGCACCGGCACGTCGCCCGGCACCGTGACCCGGTTCTGCCACAGCGCCGGGCTTTCGGGGTTCGCCGCACTGAAGGTCGCACTGGCCGAGCAGGTCGGCCGGTCCGGCACCAGTCGCTGGAGCACAGACATCGGGCGGGAGATCGATCCGGCCGACGACCTCGATCAGGTCCTCAAGGTGATCGTCGCCGCCAACACGCAGGCGTTACTCTCCACCGCCGACCAGCTCGACCTGGCAGCCATCGACGAGGTGGCCCGGGCGGTGACCGAGGCGCGGGCGATCCATCTGTTCGGGGTCGGCACCAGCGCGATCACCGCCGACGAACTGCGGATCCGGCTCCAGCGGATCGGGTTCGCCTGCTGGCTCTGGCCGGAGGTGCACGGCGCCCTCGTCTCGGTCACGCTGGCCGACGAACGCGATCTGGTCATCGGCGTCTCCCACTCGGGTCAGATCGCCGAAACCATCGACGTACTGCGGGCCGCCGCTGCCCGTGGTGCCCGCACAGTCGCGATCACCAACGACCGGACCTCCACCCTGGCGGCCGAAGCCGGGCTCGTCCTCACCACGGCCCAGACCGGAGCCGCGCCGGCCGACGCCCTGGCCGACCGCCACGCGCAACTCCTGGTGCTCGATGTCCTCTACACGCGAGTCGCCCAACTGAACCACCCCCGCACCCTGACGGCCCTCGAATCCACCGCCGCCGCCATCGACCCCCGCCGCCACCCCAAACCCAAACGCCGCCGTTCAACCACGTAAGGACCGCGATGATCCCCGCCCGCACCCCCACCCGCCGTACTCTTCTCGGTGGTTTTGTTGCCCTCGGCACCCTTTTGGCCGCTCCCCCGGCCCTCGCCGCCCGCCGCCCCGCCGATGCGTCGACCAGCGCCGCTTTCACCTTCCTGGCCGAGAAGATCGACCAGTACGGCAGCGGCACCACCCTGCGCGTCCCGCAGAGCTACACCGGCGGCTTCTTCGCCGGTATCAACTTCGTCTCGTCCTTCCTGTACGACGACGCGCTCACCATCATCGCCCTGACCCACGAGGGCTCCCCCGCCCAACTGGCCCGCGCGCAGATGCTCGGTGACGTCCTGCTCTACGTCCAGGCGCACGACCCGATCGCCGACGGCCGCACCCGCGCGTCGTACCAGCCCAACCCGCTGATCACCGCGGACGGCACGCCGTACATCGGCTCGCCCGCCGCCTACAGCGGCAACCAGGCCTGGGTCGGGATGGCGCTGTGCCACCTCTACCAGCGCACCGGCCGGCGGAAGTACCTGACCGGCGCGCTCACCGCCGCCAACTGGATCCACTCCAAGACCTGGTCCGCGGCAGGTATCCCCGGCTACACCGGCGGCCGCAGCGCCGACGACCAGCCGCTGACATTCAAAGCGACCGAGCACAACATCGACATCGGCGCGTTCTTCGCCATGCTGGCCAGGCAGACCGGCGACCGCGTCTGGACGACCCGCTCGGCCCAGGCGTTCGCCTTCGTCCAGGCGATGTGGGACAGCCCCGGCAGGATGCTCTGGACCGGCACCAATCCCGACGGCGTGACGATCAACCACTACCCGATCCCGGCCGACATCCAGGTATGGGCCTATCTCGCCCTCCGCGATCGCCGCTCCAGCCAGGCGGTCGACTGGGTGATCGCGAACCTCAGCGCCTCGGACGACGGTTTCACCGGCATCTCCTTCAGCAACACCGACACCAGCAAGGTCTGGTTCGAGGGCACCGCCCACCTCGTCGCCGCGCTCCAGCTCCGCCGCGGCCCCGGCGACCAGGATCGCGTCACCAGCTACCTCGCCAGCCTCCGCGACGCCCAGCTCCGCGCTCCCAACGCCGACGGCAAGGGACTCGTCGCCGCCTCGTCCGACGGCCTCGACACCGGCTTCGGTGACCTGTACTACGCCTCCCTGCACACCGGCGCGACCGCCTGGTACCTGCTCGCCAAGCTCCGCATCAATCCTTTTGTGCTCTGAATGCGCGTGATCACTGGACCGGAGCGGCCGTGGGATAGAGACTCCGGGGTAGTTGGTTTCCGCCTGAGGGTTGAGGGGTTCTTGTGAAAATATTACCGAGTGTGTCGGGCCGGGGGTTGGTGGCGTTCGCGGCGGCCGCGGTGGCCACGGCGGGACTGGTAGGGCAGTCGGCCAGTGCGCCGACCGCAGTACAGGGACCGGCCGCAGTCCAGCAGGTTCAGGCGACCGCGCTGCAGCAGCAGTTGGACACGTTGCTGACCGATTCGCGGTTCCAGGGATCGATGGTCGGGCTGGTGGTGCGGGACGCGACCACCGGCGAGACGTTGTACGACCGCAACGGCGGGACGCGGTTGCTGCCCGCGTCCAACACGAAGCTGTTCACCTCCGCGGCCGCGATGGAAACATTGGGGACCGGCTTCCGGTTCCACACCGACGTACTGGCGACTGCGCCGGTCAGGGCCGGCAAGTTGCGCGGAGACCTTTATCTGAAGGGATTCGGGGACCCGACGGCACTGGAGTCCGACTACGTCGCGCTGGCCAAGCAGATCGCCGCGGCCGGCATCAGGCGGGTCGACGGGAACCTGATCGCCGACGACACGTACTTCGACCAGGTGCGCCTCGGCGACACCTGGGCCTCGGACGACGAGTCGTTCTACTACAGCGCCCAGATCTCCGCCCTCACCCTCGCGCCGGACACCGACTACGACTCCGGTACGGCGATCGTCGAGAGCCTTCCCGGCGCGACGGTCGGAGCCCCGGTGCAACTGAAGATGGTTCCGGCCAATGGCATCCTCAAGCTGATCAACACCGCCACCACCGGAGCGGCCGGCTCGAGCAACACGCTGAGCGTCGAGCGTGACCACGGCACCAACATCGTCCGGATCACCGGTTCGGTACCGGTCGGCGCCTCCGTCGGGCAGGACTGGGTCACCGTCTGGGAGCCGACCCTGTACGCCGCGGACGTGTTCCGCCGCGCGCTCACCGCCCAAGGTGTCCGCGTCGACGGCAAGATCCGCGCGGCGGCGGCCCCGGCCACTGCCCGGCGCCTCGCCCGCGACGAGTCGATGACCGTCGGCGAGCTGATGAACCCGTTCATGAAGCTGTCCAACAACATGCACGCCGAGACTCTGACCAAGGCGATGGGCGTGGTGGCGAAGGCGAACGGCAGCTGGCCGGCGGGACTCGAGGTCACCACGGAGTACGCGAAGAGCGTCGGGGTACCCACCGACACGATCCGCTTGTCGGACGGCTCCGGCCTGTCCCGCAAGGTGAACGTGACGGGGAAGAGCGTCACCGACCTGTTGATCGCCACCCAGCAGGAGCCTTGGTTCCAGCAGTGGTACGACTCGCTGCCGATCGCGGGCAACCCGGACAGGTTCGTCGGCGGCACGCTGCGCAGCCGGATGCGCAACACCCCGGCGGCGAACAACCTGCGCGCCAAGACCGGCTCGCTGACCGGGGTCACGGCGTTGTCCGGCTACGTGTCGAACAAGGACGGCCGCAAGCTGGTGTTCTCGATGATCTCGAACAACTACCTGACCACGCCCCGCCCGGTCGAGGACGCGGTCGGCGTCACGCTGGCGTCCTGGAGCGAGAAGGCTCCGGTCGCGGCAGTGAAGGCGGACCCGAGCAGGACGGCGCAATCGGAGGACGCGGGCTGCGGCAACGACTGGATCAAGGCTTGCTGATCCGTCGCGGTTGAAGGTCGCGGTTAAAGGGTTAGACAGTGCGGCGGTCGTTCAGGACTATGAGGGGATGACCGCTGCGCTGCCTGCTGGGTATACCTTTCGCCGACCGAGCAAGGACGACGTGGAGGCGATCTACGAGCTTGTCGCGGCGTGCAACACGGCGGCGATCGGGTTCGCCGACTTCACCCTCGACGACATGGCCGACGAGCTCACCGAGCCCGGGTTCGACCTCGATCAGGACGCCTGGCTGGTCTACGCCGGCGAGACGCTGGTCGGTTACGGCGCCGCTTACGGCAAAGGGGATGATCACCGGATCGTCGATGTTGATGCCTACAGCGCCGAGCGCGACGTGGCCGAGTGGCTGCTGGCCGGGACCACCGCGCGGGGCCAGGCGCTGGCCCGGGCCAACGGGCTGACCGAGGTCTCGATCGATGCGAACACGTACCGCACCGAGACCGCCAAACGCGAGCTGCTCGCGGACAACGGCTTCACCCCGACGACGACGTACCAGCGGATGCGGATCGACCACACCGGGCCGGTGGCGGCACTGTCGTACCGGAGGGTGTGGTGCTGCGGCATGGGGCGCCGGACGAGGAGACGCGGCGGGTCGCTCATGCGGTCCTCACGGAGAGCTTCACCGGGCAGTACGGGTTCGTGCCGAGCTCCTTCGAGCAGTGGCACGCCGCGCACGAGTCGCAGTCGACGTTCGACTGGTCGCAGGTGACACTGCTGGAACTGGACGGCCGGGTGGTCGGATTCCTCGAGAGCAACGACCAGTTCATCGAGGACGAGAACTGCAACTACGTACCCCGGCTCGGCGTTCTCGAGGAAGCGCGGGGTCGCGGGCTGGCCAGGCTCCTGCTGCGCGATGCCTTCGCCGCCGACGCCGCAGCCGGTCGAGCCGGCACGATCCTGCACGTGGACACCAACAACCCGACTCCCGCACTCGGCCTCTACCTCTCGGTGGGCATGAAGTCCGTCCTGATCATCGACGTCTGGCGCCGCACCCTGCCGGCCATCTGATGCCCGACCTCCCTCCGGGACCTCCTACCGACCCGCACCCCGACCGCTCTCCCGGGCCGCACGCCGACCGGTCTCCTGGCCCGCTTCCCGATCTCCCTTCCGGTCTGGCCGTCCGGCCGATGCGGATCGAAGACGCCCCGGCCGTCCAGGCGCACCTGGCCGGCCACAGCGTCGCGCTCGTCGGCGCCCACCAGTTCAGCCCCGAAGGCGTGGCCAACTTCCTCCGCGACCCAGCACTCGACCTGCCCACCGACACCTGGCTGGTCACCAGCGGCGACCGGGTTGTCGGGTCGGCGGCGGCCGTGCGCGCTCCGGGGCGAACCAGTGTCGAGGTCTGCTCGGCCGACCGCGAGGTCGCCACCTGGTTGCTCGACCGGACGATCGAGCGCGCCGTCGAACAGGCTCACTCGGAAGGACGGACCGAGCAGCAGGTCCGGCTCGGCATGCTCCGCGCGGACCGGCAACTCGCCGAAGTGGCCGCGGACCACGGGCTGGCGCTCGAGACCTCCACCGACCGGATGAGGATCGAGCACACCAGCCCGGTCGAACCGCCTGCCGTGCCTGACGGGGTGACGGTGCATCGCGGCGGATTCGACGAGACGATCCGGCGCGCCGGCCATCAGGTGATCGCCGACTCGTTCGCGACCCAAACGGCCTCGGTTCCCCGCCCGTACGACGAGTGGGTCGTGTCGCGAGAGAGCCGGTCCACGTACGACTGGTCCTGCCTGACCGTGCTCGAACTGGGCGGCCGGCCGGTCGCGGTCCGGGAGTGGGACCGCAACTTCGTGAGCACGGAAAACTGCGGCTACATCGGCCGGATCGGCGTACTGCCCGAAGCTCGGGGCCGGGGCCTGGCGAAGTACCTGCTCAAGGACCAGTTCGCCCTCGACGCCGCAGCTGGCCTCAGCGGCACCCTCCTCCACGTCGATACCTCGAACCCCACGCCCGCGGTAGGCCTCTACCTGGCGGTCGGCATGCGACCGGACATCACCAACGACATCTGGACCACAACCCTGCAGGTTTGAGCGGCGGTGTTGCCGAAGAGAGATGTGAGAGATTACTCTCGAAACATGTCTCTCAGAAATCCGTACGGCGACTTCGAGATCACCGACCCGCAGGCGATGCGGGCGCTGGCGCATCCGGTCCGGCTGGCCGCGCTGAGTTATCTGCAGAAGAACGGCCCGGCGACCGCCACCCAGCTGTCGGTGCATGTCGGCGCCTCGCCGTCGGTGACGAGCTGGCATCTGCGGCATCTCGAGTCGTTCGGGCTGGTCAGTGATTCCGCGCCACCCGAGGGTGGGGCGGACAAGCGGCAGCGGTGGTGGAAGGCGATCGCTCGCGGCTTCCGGTTCGAGATGCCGGACACGCCGGACGGTGCCGAGGCCGGCCGGATGCTGCGCACCGAGGTGATGAGCCAGGCGCTCGACCACGTCCAGCAATGGCTCTCCGACACCGAACCCGCCCTCGACCCCGCCTGGAGCCGCGCCAGCGGGTCGTCGAACACGCTGGTGACGATCACCGTCGCCGAGGCCGAGGAGATCGAGAACGCGATCCAGGAACTGCTGGCGCCCTACGTCCAGCGCGGCCCGGACGGCGCGCCCGACGAGGCCAGGCCGGTCCGGCTGATCCGTATGAACTTGCCTGAGGCAACCAACTGAGTTGGTGAGGAACCCGCCATGTCGAGCACCGTCCCGCAGGCTCCGCCTGCCCCCAGCCTGTGGCGAGACCGCCGGTTCCGGACGTTCTGGTCCGCCCAGGGCGTCTCCGAGTTCGGCGACCGGATCAGTGAACTCGCGCTGCCGTTGATCGCGGTCACCCTGCTGAACGCCTCCCCCAGCCAGGTCGGCTTCCTGACCGCCGCGGTCTGGCTCCCGAATCTCGCCTCGCTGTTCATCGGCACCTGGGTCGACCGGCATCGGGACAAGCGTCCGCTGATGATCGCGGCCGACCTGAGCCGGACCGTGCTGCTGTTGTCGCTGCCGGCGGCGTACTGGCTGGACATCATGACTCTCGGCCAGCTGTACGCGATCGCGATCCTGGCCGGTACTGCGCACGTCGTCTTCAACACGGCGTACGCGTCGTTCTTCGTGCGACTGGTCAGCCGCGATCAGTACCTGGAGGCAGGCAGCAAGCTGTCGGCGACCAGGTCGATCTCGTACATGGCCGGTCCGGCTGCCGGCGGCCTGATGGTTCAGTGGCTGACGGCACCGATCGCGCTCGTCGTCGATGCGCTGTCGTTCGTGTTCTCCGCGGTGCAGGTGAGCCGATTGAAGGTGACGCCGGGAGAGGCTGACGAGGGTGAGGAGTCGTTGCTGTTCAGGGCGCGGGCGGGGATGCGGTACCTGTTGCGGCATCCGTACCTGCGGGTGAGCCTGGGCTGCGCGACCACGGTGAACTTCTTCACCATGATCGGGATGGCGTTGCTGGTGCTGTTCGCCAGCCGTGACCTCGGCCTGTCCGCGGGGGTCATCGGCCTCGCTCTCGGGATCGGTGCGTCCGGCGGGCTGATCGGAGCGCTCGCCGCCAAACGGCTGGCCGAGCTGATCGGCGCCGGCCGGCTGATCGCCGTCGGCGCAGTCGTGTTCCCCACCTCACTTGGGCTGGTGGGACTGGCCGACGGGCCGGTCTGGTTGCGGGCGGGCATCCTGGCCGGCGCCGAGTTCGTGGCCGCGTTCGCGGTGATGTGCTTCGACGTACCGCTGAACTCGCTGCAGGCGGCGGTGACCCACGATCACATGCGCAGCCGGGTCGCCGGAGCGTTCAGCAGCATCAACTACGGAGTACGGCCGCTCGGCGCGGTGGTCGGCGGTCTCCTGGGCACCTGGCTGGGTGTCCGCGAGACCTTGCTCATCTCCGCGGCAGGCGGCCTGTTCTCCGTACTGTGGCTGATCGGCTCCCCCATCATCCGGACCAAGGAGCTGACCGGCCTGGAACCGCCAGAACTCTGACTACTGGGTTTTGGCGACCGTGCGGCGGAGCGGGATCTCCTTGATGAACAGGACGGCAACCAGGCCGATCAGGGCGCAGCCTGCCGCGATCAGGAAGATGCGGCCGGTGGCGTCGCCGTACGAGTGGCGGACGAGCTCGGCGAGCTGCGGCGGGAGGTGATTGACGTCCAGCAGGCTGGTGCCGCCCGAGCCGCCGTCCTGCAGCTTGCGGGCCGCTTCAGCACCGCCCGGGCCGTGGAGCAGCCCTTCGATCATCAGGTTCTTGACCCGGCTGGCCAGGACGGCACCGAGCACCGAGACGCCGACCGCGCCGCCGAGATTCCGGAAGAAGGCCACGGACGCGCTGGAAGCACCGATCTCGCTCACGTCGACGGTGTTCTGCACCGCGAGCACGAGGTTCTGCATCATCATGCCCATCCCGATGCCCATCAGGAGCATGCCGAGGCCGACGTACCAGTACGGGCTGGCGTGGTCGATCGTGCCGAGCAGCGACAGGCCTGTGGTGAGCAGGGCGCCACCGATGACCAGGTACCGCTTCCACTTGCCGAACCGGCTCACCAGCTGACCTGCCCCGACCGAGCCGATGAAGGAGCCGAGCATCATCGGGATCGTCAGCAGGCCGGCCTGGGTCGGGCTGTAGCCGCGGGCGACCTGGAAGTACTGGCCGAGGAACAGCGCGCTGCCGAACATCGCGACACCAACAGCGAGGCTGGCTACGATGGCCAACGCGGTGGTGCGCTGCTTGACGATCTTGAGTGGGACGAGCGGCTCCGCGGCGCGGCTCTCGACGACGACGGCCAGGATGCCGAACAGCAGCGTGCCACCGACGAACAGTGCGGACTGCCAGGAGAACCAACCGAAGTCGTGGCCGGCGAACGTCACCCAGATCAGCGGCAGGCTGGCCGCGATGCTGATCAGGACCGCGCCGAGGTAGTCGATCTTCACCCGGCGCCTGACGAGTGGCAGATGCAGGTAGCGCTGCAGGATCACGAGACTGATCACGGCGAGCGGGACGCAGACGTAGAAGCACCAGCGCCAGCCGAGCCAGGAGGTGTCGACGATGACACCGCCGATGAGCGGGCCACTGACGGTCGCGACGGCCATCACGGCACCCATGTAGCCGGAGTACCGGCCGCGGTCGCGCGGTGGGATCGCCGCACCGATGATCGCCTGGGCCAGAGCCATCAGGCCACCCATGGCCAGGCCTTGCAGGGCGCGGGCACCGATCAGGAACGGCACGTTGTGCGCCATCCCGGCCAGCGCCGAGCCGATCACGAACAAGACGATCGAGAGCTGCACGAGCAGCTTCTTGCTCACCAGGTCGGACAGCTTGCCCCAGATCGGAGTGGAGACGGTCGTAGCCAGCAAGCTCGCCGTCAGGACCCAGGTGTACTGCGTCTGGCTCCCTTCGAGATCGGCGATGATCGTCGGCAGCGCGTTGCTGACGATCGTCGAGCTGAGCATCGCCGTGAACAGCGCGGCGAGCAGCCCGGCCAGGATCTCGAGGATCTCGCGATGGGTGAGTTCGGGCGCGGCTTGGCCGACCGGGCCGGCGGGCCGGGTCTCGGTGACAGTCATCAATCTCCAGTCGATTCAGTTCGGGTACTTCGCGCCGGCGGTCGCCTGGCCGACGGCGGAGGCGACGCGGCGCAGTACTGCGGCAGCCGCGGCCATCTCGTCGTCACCCCAGTCCGCCAGGGACTCGCGAAGCCGGCGGGCGTACTCCGCGTAGAGGGCCTCGAGCCGGGCGCGGCCGCCGTCGCTGAGCTGGACGAGCGACACCCGGGCATCAGCCGGATCGGGCCGCCGACTCACCAGCCCGTCGCTCTCGAGCGCACTCAGTTGCCGGCTGACCACCGAGGCGTCGACCCCCAGCTTCGCGGCGATCTCCCCACCCCGCTGCTCGCCACCTTTGGCCAGCACCTTCAAGACGCTCGCATCAGCCCGTCGCAATCCGGAGTCAGGCCACAACTGCCGATGCTCGATACACCGCACCGCCCGCACTACCGAGCTGAGTCCCTCAATCACATCTTGGGCCGCCCCATCCCGCTCAACGTCCTGAGCTAGTTGCATAACCCAACTATAGAACCAACTAGTTGGTTTCTGCAACCATATGGTCGAGCGACACCGCCAGGAGGTCGGGCAGGAACTAGCTGAGGTCGAGGTTCAGGCGGCTGAGGAGGCGGGCCAGGTCGGACAGGTCCGCGGTGTCCCAGCGGGCGAGGATGGCGCGGAACTCTGCCTGGCGCTGGGCTCGCATGGCGCCGAAGCGGGTGGCGCCGGTTTCGGTGAGGCGGAGCAGGCGGGCGCGGCCGTCGTCGGGGTCGCCTACTCGTTCGATCAGGCCGAGGGACTCGAGGTGGCTGAGGCCGCGGCTGACCGTGGACTTGTCCAGGCCCAGCGCCTGGGCGACGTCGGAGGCTCGCACGCCCGGCCGGCTCGTGCTGGTGCCCAGCTCGATCTGGGAGATCAGGGCGTAGCCGGCCGCGTCCATCTCGGGGTGGACGCGACGGGCGAGTTGCATCTGGGCGGAGCGGGAGCGGCGGAACAGGTTCGAGAGCTCGTGCTCGACGTCCGCGACCAGTTGCTGGTTCTGGTCAGCGACCATCTCGCTCACCGGACCACGATGCCGGCATCACGCAGGGCCTTCTTGACGTCCGCGATCCGCAGGTCGCCGAAGTGGAAGACGCTCGCGGCCAGTACCGCGTCCGCCCCCGCCTCGACGGCCGGCGGGAAGTGCTCGGGCAGGCCCGCTCCCCCGCTGGCGATCAGCGGGACGTCGACCACCGCACGCACCGCCCGGATCAGCTCCAGGTCGAAACCCTGCTTGGTGCCGTCGGCATCCATCGAGTTGAGCAGGATCTCGCCCGCCCCGAGCTCGGCGCCACGGCGGGCCCACTCGATCGCGTCCAGCCCGGCCGACTTGCGCCCGCCATGGGTGGTCACCTCGAAACCGCTCGGCTGGCCGGCGGAGCGGCGTACGTCGAGGGACAGGACGAGGACCTGGTTGCCGAAGCGCTTCGCGATCTCCGAGATCACCGCCGGTCGCGCGATCGCGCCGGTGTTGATGCCGACCTTGTCCGCGCCGGCGCGCAGCAGCCGGTCCACGTCGGCCGCCTCGCGCACACCGCCGCCGACGGTGAGCGGGATGAACACCTGCTCGGCGGTCCGCCCGACCACCTCGTACGTCGTCTCGCGCGACCCCGACGAGGCGGTGATGTCGAGAAAGGTCAGCTCGTCGGCACCCTCGGCGTCGTACAGCCGGGCCATCTCCACCGGGTCACCGGCGTCGCGCAGGTCGGCGAAGTTGACGCCCTTGACCACCCGGCCGGCATCAACGTCGAGGCAGGGAATCACACGCACGGCGAGGCTCACGCGGAAAGGGTACCGAGTCCGGCCCGGCTGACCCGGCCGATAGGCCAAACTTCGGACGGTGAAGATTCCCAAGTGGGGGCGCCGCAAGCCGGCCCCCGGGCTGGCCGCCGAAGCCGCCCGTACTCCCGGCGGCTGGGTCTACGAGATCGACGCGGAGTGGGTCGACGACCCGGACGGGTACGTACCGCCCGAGGCGATCAAGGGCGGCTGGAAGGTCGACGACGCCGGCCGGCTCACCGACGAGTACGTCGCCAACGAGAACCACGGCCCGCCGCGGGACGATTTCAGCGCACTCACCGAACCCGGCCACTGGCTCGACTGGCTGGGCGACGACCCTGCCCAAACGGTGCGAGACAGCATCGAACTGTCCCTGGCCGAACAGGTCGTCGGAGCCAAGGTCCAATGGCTGAAGGTCACCGCCGATCCCCAGTTCCTCACCGGCGGCAAACCGCTGCCCGACGATCCTGGAAAGGCCCAGGTAGTCCGGACCGCGCTGGCCGTGGAGTTCGCGTTGTCGGTCCTGCATCCGAAAGGCGGGCGCGACATCCTGACAGGCGTCTACAGCCTGGCCGTCGCCGGAATGGACGAGCCAGTCGCCCGAGAGCGCTCCTGGCTCGACCTCGGTGCCACCATGGACCAGATCGGCCCCCTGCTGGAAGAACGCCTCTACACCCTGGATCTGGAGAGCTAGATGAGCACGCCGACGACCAGGCCGAGGCAGGCGGAGAAGGCCAGGAAGACGAGGACCAGCGGCAGGTAGGTGTAGCTCTTGTTGCGGCGTGCGCCCGGCATCTCCGGCAGGCTGAAGATCGTCGTCACCCGCCGTGGCAGCAAGACGCCGCGCTGAGCCGCGGCCGTCAGGCCCTCGCGGATCGGCTCACGGACCGGCAAAGGAGGCGGCAGCGTGATGACCACGTCGGTGAGCTGGTCGCGAAGCCGCAACGACTGCGTACCGCCGTGAGCGCGTTCCCACCGAACTCCGGTCAGCGCCGCAAGGTCCAGCGACTGCCGTCCGATCACGGTGAGCACGTCGAGGTACTGACCCTGGACCCGCGGCCGGATGCCGACGTTGCCGACCAGCAGCGAGACGAAGAGGATCCCGGCCGCCGCCGCACCGAAGGCCAGTAGCGGGACCGCCCCGCCGTCGCCCGAGTAGCGGAGGGCGATTGTCAGCGGGGCGGCCAGCGACAGCGTCACTACCGTGGCCAGAGCGAATCGCAGAGTGCGCGAGACGCGGCGTGGCCGGTTCACTTCCCGGCGCGTCACTTCCAGGCGCGGCGCTTCGACCCAGCGGGCTGCACCGGAGCGGTTGACTCCCAGACTCGGCGCCAGCGGGCGGCGTCGGGGCCGGACTGGGATGGGGAGGCTCCGGCGGCTACTCGGCGGCGGGCTTCCCACCAAGTGGAGGACTCTTCGTCGAGCAGAGCTGAGACGGCTGCGGAGATGCGCGGTGCGAAGTCGCGGGCGCTTTCGCCCTCGGCCGGGTACAGCGGGTCGCCGTACCGGACTGCGACGGTCGGGCGACCCGGGACGGGCCAGCCGCGGCCGCGGGGCATTGCGGCGAAGGAACCCTTGATACCAACGGGAATCACCGGTACGCCGTGCTCGACCGCGATGTAGGCCGCGCCCATCCGGAAGCGCTCCATCCAGCCGTCGGGCGAGCGGGTGCCCTCGGGAAAGACGACCACGTTCCAGCCGTCGTCCAGCAGGTCACCCGGCGTCGAGCTGAGCTTGCCGCCGCGGCGCTCGATCGGGAAGGTGTTGAACACGATCGCCGACGCGGTCGCCCGCCACCAGGTGTCGAAGAAGTAGTCGGCAGCGGCGGCGACAGCGGTCTTGCGGCGCATGTCGTCCGGCAGTGTGCAGAGCACCAGGGGCGTGTCCAGGTGGGACGAGTGGTTCGCCACGATGACGGCCGGTCCGTTCACCTTCCGCAGCGAGTCGAGCCCGCTGACCTGCGGGTTCACCTCGAAGCGCAGGACCGAGTTGAGCGCGCCCTTCTGCAGCACCTCGCGGACCGCGATCGCCGCCGGCGTACGGGCCCAGCGGGTCGGGAAGACCGAGGTCTCCTTCTTGACCACGTACGGCTCGGCCGACCGCGGTACCTGCGGCCGCCGGCCCCAGCGCCAGCCGCGCGCCACCACTCGGACGTCCCGAGCGGTGTCGCGGCTGAACTTCACCAGGTTCGTCCCCATCAGCGGACGTCCGCGAGCAGGTGCGGCGGGTTGTGCAGGTACGTGATGGACGGCGACCGGCCGACCGAGTGGCTGACCATCTCGAGCGCGTCCTGCAGCGTCGACGCGGACCGGAAGCCCATCCGCTCGACCGTCTTGCGGTTGCCGCCGACCCAGACGATGTCGCCGCAGTGGTCCAGGGCGTGCGAGATCCAGTACCACATGTAGAACGGGTGCACGCCGTGGTACGCGTACGACGTCCGGTACAGGTGGATGTACCACGGGTCCTCGGCGTACTGCTTCTCGAACTTCGCCTCGATGGTGGCCGGGTCGGTCGACTCCGACAGCACCTCCTCGAAGAAGTCCACGTACGACGGGTGGTGCAGCTGGCTGAACTCGTAGTCCACCGGGTGGTACAGGATGACCGCGCCGTCCTTGCGGACGACCGGGTTGCCCCGGTAGGAGTTGAAGTAGTAGCCCAGGCCCATGCAGGCGGCCAGGATCGGGTTCATCACCGAGTTCACGTTGTACGGGCCGACGAACGGCACGCCCATGATCGCGACGTCGGACTGACCCTGCACCTCGACCAGGTGCTGCTTGTGCACGTTCTCGATGGTCTTCTCGTGCACCGGCTCGATCGATCCGGCGTGGATCCCGGTCAGCCCGTAGTTCGACCGGACGTCGGTGAAGATCTTGTGCCGGACCTTGGCCGGGGCCAGGTCGAGGCCGCGCTTGGTGGCCAGCATCGAGGCCTGGTCCTTGATCGACCACTCCCACTCGCGCTTCTGCAGGAACTCCAGCGGGCCGCCGAAGATGTCGTTGTTCAGCGTGGTCTCGATCTGGAACACCTTGACGTGCTCGGTCAGCACCGCGCCCATCCGCCAGGCCGAGTGGTGCATCTTCGAGGCCTTGTGGTCCATGAAGGAGCGCGAGTGGATCATCGTGTGGCTGTTGTGGTGGTGCTTCAGCGACTTGTACGACGCCAGCCCGATCGACGTCGACTTGTGGCCGCCGTCCATCGCCACCAGGTTCACGTTCACGTAGACCAGCAGGTCGGACTCGGCCGCCCGCTTGGAGATCTCGACGTCCTCGCCGTGCTTGGTCTGACCCAGGTGGGTCAGGTTGTCGGCGTCCTCGGCGTCGAAGTTGTAGAGCTTGCCGTCGGGGAAGAACGACCGGAAGACCCGCTCGCCGACGATCTCGCGCAGCTCGTTCGGAGTGAGCCGGCGGTGCAGCGCGTTCGCGGAGATCAGCTCGACGTCGTCGACGCCGGCGTCGGCGGCCATCGTCAGGACGGCCTCGATCACCCGCTGACGGATGTCCGGCTTCTTCATCGGCGGCAGCGGCAGCGAGATGTCGTCGAACGCGATGGTCAGCCGCATCCCCGGCCGCAGCAGCTCCGGCAGCGGCTCGGACTCCAGCGGGTGCAGGAGCGCGTTCTGGATCGCCTCCTCCACGTCGCGGACCGGCGGCAGCGCCTCCGGCGGGTACACCACCCGGGTACCGAGCGGGAACCGCTCCAGCAGGAAGCCCTCACCGTTGTGCACGAGCAGCGGCGGCGTCCGGTCGTCCACCTCAAGCACAAACCCTGGCCGAGACATGTCAGAACCTCTCTCGTCGTACGTTCAACGGGCCCGTCATCAGGAAGCCCTCACATCGAAGGCGACCTTGACGGTCCCCAGGCGGCCGGCGGACTGCGCGTGGTCCAGCGCCTCACGCCACCGATACAGCGGGTACTTCGCCCCGACGATCCCGTCCAGCGGGGCCTTCGCGGCCATCTCCAGCGCGGTCTCGAAGGCGGGGCGCTCGTTCGGCTCCTCCCGCGAGGACGCGTACGTGCCGGTCAGCTCCAGTTCGCGGAACCACACCGGCGACAGGTCCGCACCCGTCGACGGCATGCCCGACAGGACGACCCGGCCACCGGCCTTGGTCACCCGCAGCACGGTGTCGATCGAGTCCTTGCTGCCGACCGCGTCGACGGCGATGTCCACGCCGCCGAGCAGGAACTCCTTGGCCATCTCCGGCTTCAGCCGGAAGGCGCCGGTGGCTCGGCGTACGCCGCGGAAGACCTCGTCGGGAGCGACCACGTCGCTCGCGCCGAACGCCCGGGCCAGCTCACGCTGCTTGGGGTGCTTGGCCACGACAGTGATCCGGCCGGCCTGAGTCAGCTCGCGCAGCGCCAGCGTCGCGAACAGCCCGACCGCCCCGGCGCCACTGACCAGTACTGACTGGCCCGGCTCGACCTTCGCCTTGAGCGCGAGGTGCACAGCACACGCAAGCGGCTCGGTGAGCACAGCCCGCTCGTCCGAAAGATCATCCGGTACGGCGTACAGCTGGCTGCGGTGAGCCACCATGACGTTGCCCCAGCCGCCACCGGTGTCCTGGCAGAAGCCGGTCTGCAGTCCGGGCGAGACATGGCCGACCGTGATCCGGTCGCAGCGGTTGGTGTGGCCGGAAGCGCAGCCCTCACAGGGCGCCACGCCACGCGCCGCGCAGGTGAGCACGGAGTCCATGACCACCCGGGTGCCCTTGGGCAAGTCCTCGCAGTCCTCCAGCAGCACGCCGACGATCTCGTGGCCGGGCACGAACGGCATCGACACCATCGCCGAGAAGTACAGCTTGGTGTGGCCGGTGACCATGCCGAGGTCGGAGCCGCAGATCCCGGACAGGATCGGCCGGATCTTCGCCCAGCCGTCCCGGTCGGAGCGCGGCTCCTCGATCGTGACCAGGCGCAGCGGTGCGGCCGGGCCGGTCAGGATGCCGGGGATCCGGCTTCCCATCGCCTTCGCCGCCAGGAACTTGGCCGGCGAGCGGTACATCTCGAGCGCGAGCATCATCGCGAACTCACCCCGGGGATCTCCAGACGTGAAGAAGTGGCGGGTGTCTTCCAGTCGACGATCTGCCAGCGCGCAGCCCGGGCGGCCCGGAACAGCGACACGTCCGGCGACACGGCGACCGGGTTGCCGACGGTGGTCAGCATCGGCAGGTCCGAGTGGCTGTCGGCGTAGGCGTACGACTTGGACAGGTCGATATTCGTACCGCGGGCGCGGTGCTTGATCCAGGCTGCCCGGGACTCGCCGACCAGCGGCGGCCCGGTCAGGAAGCCGGTGCAGCGACCGCGATCGTCGACGGCCAGCTCGGCCGCGACGATCTCGTCGAACAACGGCTCCAGCGGCCTGGTCAGCGGCCGGACCGCGCCGGTGATCAGGATGGTCCGGTGACCGGCCGCCTTGTGCTCGCGGATCCGGCGAACGGCCGCACCGCTGAGCCGCTCGAGCACGTGCCCGGCCAGCACCTCGTCGACGATCTTGTTCAGCTCTTCCAGATCCGCGCCCTGGTAGCGGCGGTAGATCGTGCGCAGGAAGGTGCCACGGTCCTTGCGCTCGGCCGAGATCAGCTTCGGCAGCTTGCGCAGCATCGCGCCGATCTCACCGACCCGCTGGTGGCTGTCCAGCTCGGGCAGCCGCATCCACAGGTAGGTCTCGATCACGTTCGAGGACAGCAGCGTGCCGTCCATGTCGAACGCGGCGATGATCTCGGCATCCTCCGACGGCGCGACCTTCCTCAGGGTGCCGGCCGACTCGGCCAGCGCCTTGTTCCGCTTCTTCCGGACGACGTCCAGCCGGCGCAGCGAGTCGGTCACGCTCGGGCAGTGCACTTCCTGCAGGTAGTGCTGCCAGTCGACGATCGAGGTGTCGCACCAGAACTTCTCCCGGTCGTCACCCTCCAGCGCGTTGTGCAGCGCCAGCACGTTGTCGTCGATGAACTGCAGCTCGGCCTGCGCGTACTCGGAGTACAGGTCCATGTAGCGGCGGAGGAAGTCGATCCGGCGCTTCTGGACGTCCAGCTCGCGGGCGTACTTGCGGGTGCGCTCACCGCGCGGTACGTGCGTGATGATCTGGTCGGCGATCTTGTGTGCCTTCTCGCCGTACCGGAGCATGCTCTCGACCGAGTCGCCGCCGGGGAACTTCCAGACCGGCAGCCGGACCGCGCCGCGCTCGCCCAGGTCGAAGGGGTGCTTGGAGAAGTACGCGCGGACGCCGGCGTACAGCTGCTCGAAGGTCAGCGGGTTCCGGGCGCCGGAGCTGACGTGGTAGTACTCCGGCTTCGACAGCTCGGGCTCCGTCGCCATCACCGCGCAGATCGCGCCGACCACGTGGTCGACCGGGATGATCTCGACCACCGAGTCGGGGCTGGCCGGGAACTCCGGCAGCTCGCCGCGGCCGTACGCCAGGATCAGCGGCTCGGCCATCTTGAAGCCCTCGATCCAGCCCGGGTGCGGGCTCTGCACCGCGGACTCGATGATGGCGGGCCGGACGATCGAGGTCGGCAGCTTGGCCGCGAACTCCTCCACGACGCGCTCGCCGAGCGCCTTGGTGAAGGTGTAGCAGTCGGTCCAGCCGAGGCTGCGGGCGCGCTCGGTGCCGGTCTCGACGAGCTTCTTGGCGACCCACTCGGTACGCCGGCGCTCGGTGTCGGCCGCCGCGGTCAGGTGACCGGCCCGGCGGTGCAGCTTCTCCGACTCCTTGCGGAACTTGATCAGCATCGCGGCGCTGCGGGATGCCTCCTCGATCCGGGCCTTCATCGCCATCCCGGCCTCGGCCTCGGTGCGCCAGTCGACGTTGTGGTCGACCGGTGCCTCGGGGATCGCGCCCCGGCGGCGGCCGGCGGTGTAGGCGGTGGAGATGTGCACGTAGTGGACCGGCCGGTCCCCGCTCGCCTCGACGATCCGCTCGAGCAGGCTCTTGGTGCCCAGCACGTTGGTGGTGAACGCCTCGTGGATCGGCGGGTCGAAGGAGACGTCACCGGCACAGTGCACGACGATGTCGAGATCGCTCGGCAGCGCCGGTACGTCGGACAGGTCGCCCTCGACGACCTCGACCCGGGCGGCGGTCAGCTCGGCGGCGTCGGCGTACGGGGTGCCCTCGCCGTAGAACGGCTTGAAGATGTCCTTCTTGAGCATCTGCGCCATCCGGTCGGTGCCCTTGAGGGAACCCTTCGGACGGATGATCGCGACCACGGTGGTGTCCGGCAGATCACCGATCATCCGGTGCAGCAGGGCCTCACCGACGAAGCCGGTGACACCGGTGACCAGGACCTTCTTGCCTGCCAGCTTGTCGGCAAGACTCACTTGTCGCCTCCACGGGTGAGTTCGAGTGCCTCGGTCAGGGTGAACGCGCCGGCGTACAGGGCCTTGCCGACGATGACGCCCTCGACGCCGTCGCTCACCAGCGTGCTCAGCGCGCGCAGGTCGTCCAGGCTGGAGACGCCACCGGAGGCGACGATCGGCTTCTCGGTCCGCGCGCACAGGTCGCGGTACAGGTCCAGGTTGGGCCCCTGGAGCATGCCGTCCTTGGTCACGTCGGTGACGACGTACCGCTCACAGCCGGCCCGCTCGAGCCGCTCGAGCACCTCGTAGAGGTCGCCGCCCTCCTTGGTCCAGCCGCGCGCGGCCAGCGTCCGGCCGCGGACGTCCAGCCCGATCGCGACCCGGTCGCCGTACTGCGCGATGATCCGGTCGCACCATTCCGGATCCTCCAGCGCGGCCGTGCCGATGTTCACCCGGCGGGCGCCCGTCGCGAGCGCGGCCTCCAGCGACTCGTCGTCGCGGATACCACCGGACAGCTCGACCTGAACGTCCAGCTTGCCGGTCACCTCCGCGAGCAGCTCGCGGTTGCTGCCACGCCCGAAGGCGGCATCCAGGTCGACCAGGTGGATCCAGTCCGCGCCGGCCTCCTGCCACGCCATCGCGGCGGCCAGCGGGTCGCCGTACGAGGTCTCGCTGCCGGCCTCACCCTGCACGAGCCGGACAGCCTGCCCATCCGCCACATCCACGGCAGGGAGCAGCACCAGGTTTCCCGACCGGGGCGGTGGGGTGGGGGTCGAATCCAACACTGACATGGCCCACACCCTAGATGGCGGAGTCAGCGCTTTCGTAACCCACTGCCCCACTGAGTCGTTGAGATCGGATCTGTCGCAGCCAGACCAGTACCCATAGTGGTCCTAGCCAGTCCGCGGTGATTTGTAGGCTGCTGAGCATGACCACGGTGGACGAACTGTCGCACGACCCGCACGACTTCCTGGCGCGGGTGCGGCCGGCCGGATGGAGCGCGGCGCTCAACGGCTGGGTGGTCAGCGGGCGGGAACTGGCGATGCGGGTGATGCGGGATCCGGACACCTTCACGGTGGACGACCCGCGGTTCTCGACCGCTCAGGTGGTGGGTCCGTCGATGCTGTCGCTGGACGGTGAGCCCCATGCGGCGCATCGGGCGCCGTTCGAGCATCCGTTCAGCCTCGCGCAGACGCGCGCCCGGTTCACCGACTTCGTCGCGGAGGAGACCGATCGCCTGGTGTCGGCGATCGCTCCCCTGGGCGCCACCGATCTGCGCCGGACCGTCGCCGGGCCGCTGTCGGTCGCGGTGGTCGCCTATTCACTCGGTCTCGAACGGACTGACGCTGTGACGGTGCTGGACTGGTATCAGGACATCTCCTCGTCGGTGAGCGGTGTCGCCGCCGGACACGCCGTCACGGCCGAAGGCGCCGCGGCCTTCACCAAGCTGCACCGGCATGTTGCCGGAAGCATCGATCACGCCGACTCGCTGATCGCCGAGGCGGCGCGCGCCGGGCTCGGGACGGACGAGGTGGTCGCCAACGCCGCGGTGCTGATGTTCGGCGGTATCGAGACCACCGAGGCGATGATCACCAACTGTCTGTGGCATCTCCTGACCATCCCGGACCAGCTGGCCATCGTCCTCGCCGACCTCTCGCTGATCCCCAACGCGATCGAGGAGTCACTCCGGCTGGAGCCCGCCGCGGCCGTGGTCGACCGCTATGCGACCCGCGACGTCTCACTGGCCGACGCGGAGATCAAGCGCGGCGACTTCGTCGTCGTCTCCCTGGCCGGCGCCAACCGCGACCCGGCCGTCTTCCCGGACCCCGACCGGTACGACGTCCGCCGCGCCAACGCCCGTCGTCATCTCGCCTTCGCCAGCGGGCCGCACATCTGCCTCGGCATGCACCTCGCCCGGCTCGAAGCGGTCAGCGCGATCACCGCGGTACTGACCCGCTTGCCCGGCCTGCGTCTCGAGCCGACCTCTCCCCCGCCGTACGGGCTGGTCTTTCGCAAGCCGTCCGCGGTCGACGTCAGCTGGAAGGTCGCCTGAGCAGCAGGACGCCGGCCGGGAAGGACGGGAGCTCCCGGTCGGGGTCGGCCGCCGCGTCGCGTTCGAACTCGGCGAAGCCGCGGTCGAGCTCGTCCTCGGGGAGGTGCTCGAAGGTGGAGAAAGCTCGCAGCTTCAGTCGGTCGTACGTCGCTCGCAGGGTCCGCGGCTCGGTGACGTCCACCCAGTGCGGCTGCTCCTCGGCGACGAGACCCGCCTGCTCTGCCAAGGCCCGGACCTCATCGAACGGGAGGTACATCGACGCATCGACTTTGCGCGCGTTCGGGAAGTACCGGTACCAGTAGAGATCCGGCATCCGGTCACCGAACTGGGTCCGCAGGATGACGACTCCCCCGGGCCGGAGGACTCGGCTGACCTCGCGCAGGCCCTGCAGCGGATCCGCCCAGTGGTGGATCGTCAGGAACAGCCAGACCAGGTCGCAGGACTTGTCGGCCAGCGGGATCGACTCGGCCGAGCCTTCGAGGTACGTCACCGCAGGGTGCTCAGGCGCCTGCCGCAGCATCATCGTCGACGGCTCAACGCCGTACGCCGGGCCGCCGAAGGTCTCGGCCAGGGCGGGCGTGAAGCGGCCGACCCCGCACCCGAGATCGAGAACGGTCAGCGGCCGCGCGGCCGGGGCGAAGCTGACGGCGGTCTCCATCCAGGTGCGCAGGCCGTCCGCGGGAAGGGCCCGGCCTGTCGCGTAGACCTGGTGCAGCCGATCGTCGTAGTTCACCATCAGCCGATCCTCTCGGTGGGAACGTAGCCGGTCTCGGCGCTGATCTTGGTGGCCTCGGCGGCCAGGCTCTCGGCCTCGCCGAGGTCTCCGCTCCGGCGGCTCGCCTCGGCCAGCAGGATCAGCGCACGGCATTCGACGATCCGGTGGTGCATGTCCCGCGCGAGCTCCCGCACCTGCAGGGCCAGCTCGCGTGCATCCGACAGCTCACCGCGGGTGAAGGCCACGGTCGCCAGGCCGAGCAACGCTTCCGCCTCGGTCCCCCGATGACTGAGCCGCGCCGCGATCTCGTGGGCCTCGGTGTGATGACGGGCCGCCTCGTCCCACCGGCCGAGGCCGAGGACCGCTGACCCGAGCGCGTTCAGCGACGCGGCTTCGTGCCACTCCATCTCGTCCCGGCGACTGATCCGCAACGCTTCGAGGGCATTCGACTCGGCCTCGGCGAACCGGCCGAGATCGGCGTACAGGTAGGAGATTTCGTAGAAGCCCGCGACGGCGGGTCGGTCCGTCACGGTGAGGGCGGTGCTGAGGTCGGCTTCCGCCTCAGCGAAATACCCTTGCAGGCGAAGGGCCGCTCCGCGATTGATCAGCGAGACACCGTCGCTGCGCTCCCCCGGCGTGAGCTCGAGGGCCTCGTTCGCGACGGCGACCGCGGAATCCAGCTCGCCGAGGTTGTAGTGCACGTTGCTGAGGCTTTGCAGGCCGGGCCCGAGCACGGCCGTCTTGCCGAGGTCGCGGAAGAGCTTGAGACCGCGGCTCAGCAACTCGGCCGCTTCCACCGGCCGGCCGGCGTCGTCGACGGCCATCCCCAGATTGCACAGCAGAGCAGCCTCGCCCAGTACGAACCCGGCCTCTGCATAGCGCTCGCGCGCGATCCTCGACGCCTCCATGGTTCCTTCGAGATCACCAACGGTGTGCAGCAACGTGGCCAGGCTGTGCCGCATCGCACCCTCACCGCCGATGCTGCCGGTGGCCAGGGCGGCCTTGAGACCGGCTGTCGTGGTGTAGCGCCAGGGCACGACGCGATCGGTCGTCGCGAAGTAGTAGCGCAGGACGTCCGCCAGCTGCCAGGCGGTGTCGTACGGGCCGATCTCGGCGGCGTGGTTGATGACGGCAACCAGGTTCGGCTCCTCGGCCTCGAGCCAGGCTTCGGACTGGTTGGCATCGGCGAACGGGTTGTCGTCGAAGAGCCGGCCGGTCAGCCGGACGAAAGGCTTGAACGCAAACTCAGCCGCTGCGTCGGTCGTGCGCAGGTACCAGCCGGCCAGCCGCAGCCAGGCTTCCTCGGCATCCGGCTCGGATTCGGCGCAGGCCGCGGAGTACAGCCGGATCAGGTCGTGCATCCGGTACCGGCCACGCTCGCGCTCGACCAGGTTGACACTCACCAGCGACTCGAGCAGTACGCCGGCCTCACGCGGCGGGCAGTCGAGCAGGGCCGCGGCCGCGGGAGCGGTGAAGTCGCCGCCCGGGATGACGCCGAGCAGAGCGAAGAGGCGGCGCACCGGTGGCTCCAACGCCTCGTAGGACAAGGCGAAAGTGGCTGCCACCGCGGTGTCGGGTTCGTCGCCGATCGCGAGGCCGGCCAGGCGATCGCCGCTGCGGAGCTCCCAGGCGTACTCGGCGATCGACTGCTCCGGCTGGCCTTTGAGGAGACCGGCGGCGATGCGGAGGGCGAGCGGAAGCCGCCCGCAGACTTCGGCCAGCTCGACCGCGGCGGCCGGCTCGGCCATCACCCGCTCGGCGCCGAGCATGCCCGAGAGCAGATCGGTGGCCTCGATCGGGTCGAGCATGGCCAGGCGCGTGCCGCGCCCGCCGACCGCGACCGTGAGGGCGGTGAGTTCGTTGCGGCTGGTGACCAGGACGGCGTTGCCCGCAGTACCGGGGAGCAGCGGGAGCACTTGCCGTGCGTCCTTGGCATCGTCGAGCACCAGCAGAACGCGGCGATCGGCGAGGACGGACCGCAGCAGGGCGGCCCGGCGTTCGAGGTCGGCGGGGGTTTCGTACGGGTCGATGCCCGCCAGGCCCAGCAGTTCGCCGAGTACGTCGAGTGGCTCGCGCGGTGACCCACTCGCGCCGGCCAGCCGGACATGCCACTGGCCGTCCGGGAAATGCGCTCGCAACCGGTGACCGATGTGAACGGCGAGCGCCGACTTCCCCACCCCTGGCGCTCCGGACACGATCGCGACGGGCATCGAGCCGGTGTCTTGCAGCCGGGCGGTCAGCTCGCCGATCACCTGGTCCCGGCCGACGAAGTCGATCAGGTCCATCGGCAGTTGCCAGTGCGTCTGCCAGCCGTCGCCATCCGTTGCCTGAGGCCCCTTTTCGGGACCGGCCGCGGGCACGTCACCGGCGAGGATCGCCTGATGCAGCCGGCGCACCTCGACGGCCGGCTCGACCCCGAGCTCCTCGGCGAGGATCTTGGCCAGGTCCCGGTACGCCGCCAGCGCGTCGGCCTGCCGGCCACTCCGGTACAGCGCGAGCATCAGGTGGATCCAGCTCCGCTCGCGCAGCGGATGCTGTTTGGTCAGCAGGGTCAGTTCGGCAATCACGGCCGCGTGCTCGCCGAGCGCGAGTCTTGCGTCGACGAGCTTCTCCATCGCGCGCAGCCGCTCCTCGACCAGCCAGAACCGGCTGGTGATCGACTCGACCACGCCGTTCGGCTCGCTCAGCAAGGGCACATCGCGCCACAGCTCGAGCGCGCGGGTGAGCAGGTCAGCGCGCTCGCGGGGCTCGGTCACGGCGTCGGCCGCTGCCACCAGCGCCTGGAACTCGGTGAGGTCGACCTGCTCCTCGCTGACCTCGATCCGGTAGCCGCCGGGCACGGTCTCGATCAGCTCGGCCGCGGGGCCCAGCGCAGCCCGCAGCCTCGAAACGGCCGTGTGCAAGGCCCGCTCCGGACCTGCCGGCGGCTCCCCCGCCCACAGTTGCTCGATCAGCTTGTCGATCGTCACCACTGTGTTCGGCTCGACGAGAAGCGTGGTCAGCAAGGCGCGGAGCCGCTTCGCCTTCAGCGGCAGCACCACCCCGTCCACCCTGACCTCGGTGGCACCCAGCACGCGAAACCGGATCTGTGCTGTCATCGCGTCAGCCTAGCCTCGCGCAGGTAGCCCGTCGCGGCGGCGCCCTCGGCGGCTCTCGCGCCGTGACGGTCGGCCTCCGCGGCGTTGTTCGAACGGCGGTGGGCCTCGGCCAGCAGCAGGTTCACCCGGGCCTCAATGATTCTGAGGTCCAACTCGACAGCCAGAGTCAGCACCTGGTTGCCGTGGTCGAGGGCGGCCGACAGGTCGTTGCGGGCCAGCGCGACAGCAGCCAGCCCCAACCGAGCGTCGACCTCCGTGCTGTGATGCTTCAGCCGTACTGCGATGTCGCGCGCGGCCGCATGGTTCTCGATCGCCTCGTCGCATCGGCCGGCCAGCGTGCAGGCGATGCCGAGCACGTTGAGCGAGACGGCTTCGTGCCACTCCAGCCCGTCCCGCCGGCTGATCTCCAGCGAGATGGCGGCCTGCTCGAGCGCCTCGGCGGGGCGGCCGCGGTCGGCGTACAGCAGGGCGAGTTCGTAGTACGCGGCCACCACCGGCCGTTCGACCATCGCGATCGCCGCGGTGAGGTCGGCCTCCGCGTGGTCGAGGTCGCCGAGCAGCCGGTACGTCGCGCCGCGGTTGATCAGCGAGATCTGCTGCTGGAACGGGTCGGGGCTGACCTCCCACGACTCGTTCGCGGCCTGCATCGCGTTGTCGAGCTCGCCGAGATTGCGGTACACGTCGCTGAGCGAATGCAGCCCGGGGCCGAGCCGGTCGGTGTGGCCGAGGGCCCGGAAGAGCTCGATGCCGCGCGACAGGTGGTAAACGGCTCCTCCTAGCCGGCCCATCTCCAGGTTCGCCATCCCGGTGTTGCACACCAGGGCCGCCTCTCCCATCCCGAAGCCGACCTCGGCGTAGCACTGCGAGCCGACGGTGTACTCCGCGATCGCCTTCTCGTGGTAGCCGGTGTTGAAGTTCAGCACGCCGAGGCTGTGGTGCATCGCGCCCAGGCCGCCCCGATCACCGGCCGCCGCCGCGGCTTGGGCTCCTGCCTCCGCGAAGCGCCGCCACGGACCGATCCGGCGCCGGCGGGCGCAGTACTGCCGCAGCACGTCGGCCAGTTGCCATGCGGACTCGTGTGGGCCTTGGGCGGCAGCGCGTTCGACCACGGCGATCAGGTTGAGCTCTTCGGCTTCGAGCCAACTGCCGGCCTGAGTCGCGTCCGCGAATGGGTTCTCGTCGAAGAGCCGCTCGGTCAGCCGGACATGGGCCCGGTGGGCGAAGTCGACGGCCGCGTCGGCGGTCCGCAGGTACCACCGGATCAGTCGTTGCCAAGCGGGGCCGGCCTCGGGCTCGACCTCGGCGCGACCGGCGGCGTACAGGCGGATCAGGTCGTGCATGCGGTAGCGGCCGCGTTCGCGTTGGACGAGGTTGACGCTGACCAGCGAGTCGAGCAGGCCATTCGCTTCCCGCGTTGAGCAGTCGAGCAGGGCTGCTGCTGCGGGAGCCGTGAAGTCGCCGCCGGGAATCACGCCGAGCAGGGCGAACAGGCGTCGTACCGGCGGCTTGAGAGAGTCGTAGGACAAGGCGAAAGCGGCTGCGACCGCAGTGCCTGGCTCGTCGCCGATGGCCAGGCCTTCGAGGCGATCGCCGGTGCGAAGCTCTTCGCTGTACTCCGCGATCGACTTGTCGGGATGGCCTTTCAGCAGACCGGCAGCGATTCGGAGGGCTAGCGGCAGGCGGCCGCAGATCTCGGCTAGGTCGTCGACAGCGTCTGGTTCGGCCGTAACGCGCTCGGTGCCGAGCATGCCCGAGAGGAGCGTGGTCGCCTCGGCCGGATCGAGCATTGTCAGCCGGGTGCCACGGGCACCGACCGAGACGGCCAGTGCAGTGAGCTCGTTGCGGCTGGTGATCAGCACGGCGTTGCCCGCCGTACCGGGGAGCAGTGGCAGTACCTGCCGAGCGTCTCGGGCGTCGTCGAGCACCAGGAGGACCCGGCGGTCAGCGAGTGTCGAGCGCAACAGGGCAGCTCTGGGATCCAGGTCCTCGGGGATCGCCTGTGGTTCAAGGCCCGCCAGCCCGAGCAGCTCGGCGAGAACATCGAGCGGTTCCCGGGGTGAGGCACTGGCGCCGGCCAGCCGGACATGCCAGTGACCGTCCGGGAAGTGCGCCCGCAGCCGATGGCCGATGTGGACCGAGAGGGCCGACTTCCCAACACCGGGAGGACCCGACACGACCGCGACCGGCATCGCGCCGTCGTTGACCAGCCGGCTGGTGATCTCGTGGACCACCTGCTCGCGGCCGACGAAGTCGCTGATGTCCATCGGGAGCTGCCAGTGCGTGCGCCAGCCGTCATCAGCAGGTTGAGCGGGCGCCACCTGACCGGCCGGGACCTCACCCCTGAGGATCGCCTGATGCAGAGCCCGTACTTCGGTTGCCGGCTCGACGCCGAGCTCCTCGGCCAGCACAGCCGTCAGCTCCCGGTACGCCGCGAGCGCCTCGGCCTGCCTGCCACTGCGGTAGAGCGCGAGCATCAGGTGGATCCAGATGCGCTCCCGCAGCGGATACTCCTTGACGAGGACCGTCAGCTCCGGGATCACGGCCGCGTGTTCGCCCAGCGCGAGTCTCGCCTCGTTCAGTTGCTCCATCGCCCGCAGCCGTTCCATCACCAACCACGGCCGGCCATGGATCGACTCGGCCGCGCTGCCGCCGGCCAACGGCACGTCGCGCCACAGGTCCAGGGCCTTCGTGAGCACCCGCACCCGGTCGCGGAGATCGTCGATGCCCTTGGCCTGCTCGACCAGCGCGCGGAACTCGGCCAGGTCGAACTGGTCGTCGGTGACCTCGATCAGGTAGCCGCCCGGCACCGTCCGGATCAGCTCCGCGGCCGGACCGAGCGCGCCGCGCAGGCGGGAGAAAGCCGTGTGCAAGGCCTGCTCAGGACCCGTTGGCGGATCGCCGTCCCACAACGTGTCGATCAGCGCGTCGGGCGTCACCACCCGGTTCGCCTCGACGAGCAGCGCCGTCAGCAGGGCTCGGAGCCGCTTGGCCCGCAGCGGCACGACGCCGCCGTCGACGCGTACCTCAGTGGGCCCGAACACCCGGAACCGCAGCTGCTCCATACCTCGCCACCCACCTCCTGTGCCGCGAGACTAAGGCATGGCCGGCTGATCAGTTCGAAATTACGTCCGCCGCGAGACGGAGAGATTCAGAGCAGGGCGATCCGGTCAGAGCGCCGCGGTCAGGCCACCGTCAGGGCTTCTTGCCGACGCCGACCCACAGGCTGCAGCTGACATCGGTGAAGATCCGGCGCTCGACCAGGGCCTCGGTCTCGTCGTCCGGGTGCCAGCGGTAGGGCACCTCGAGGCCCGGCTCGACCAGCTCGAGGCCGGTGAAGAACCGCTCGATCTCCTCGCGGCTGCGCACCTGCGCGTCGCCACCGTCGGCCTTGTAGACCTGGATCGCCTGCTCCCACATGGCCGGCGCGAAGTCCGGGGTGCAGTGGGAGAAGATCAGGTACGACCCGGGAGCCAGCGCGTCGACGAACTGCTGGACGATCTCGTAGGGCTTCAGGTCGTCCGGCAGGTAGTGGAAGACGCCGACCAGGCTCAGCGCGACCGGCTTGCTCAGGTCGAGCACCGTGCGGACCTCTTCGGAATCCAGGATCGCCTGCGGGTCCGTGACGTCGGCTTCGAGGTAGGCGGTCTCACCCTCCGGCGAGCTGACCAGCAGGGCGCGCGAGTGGGCCAGCACGATCGGGTCGTTGTCGGCGTACACGACGCGTGCCTCGGGCACGATCTCCTGCACGACCTCGTGCAGGTTCGGGCTGGTGGGGATGCCGGTGCCGATGTCGAGGAACTGGGTGATGCCGCGCTCGGCGACGTACCGGGCGGCCCGGTGCATCCACATCCGGTTGGACTGGGCCGCGGTCCGGAAGCCGGGGAACGCCTGGAGCAGGTGGTCGCCGGCCGCGCGGTCGACCGCGAAGTTCGACTTGCCGCCCAGGAAGTAGTCGTAGACCCGCGCGCTGTGCGGCACGCTCAGGTCAAGCCTGTTGTCGACTCCGGTCTCGTCGGTCTGGTCGCCCATCACTGCTCCTCGAAGATCTGCCCGTGCACTAGGTGGAATCGTAGCGGGCCATCAACAGTCCGTAGGCACTACCCGGCCGTTTGATCAGACCTCGATCGGGCCGGCCGGTCGGCGAGGCGTCAGTTCCAGAAGACGTCGTAGGCGAGCCGGAGGATCAGGGCGCTCACGACGACCAGGAAGATGACGCGGACGAAGCGGCTGCCGCGGGCGACGGCGGTGCGCGCTCCGAGCAGTCCACCGACCATGTTGGCCAGCCCCATGATCAGGCCGAGCCGCCACAGCGGGGCGCCGTGGGCGGCGAAGACGAGGATCGCGCCGAGGTTCGTGGCGACGTTGGCGATCTTCGCCTTGGCGCTGGCGCGGAGGAAGTTGTAACCCATCAGGCCGACCAGCGCGAAGATCAGGAACGAGCCGGTACCCGGACCGACCGCGCCGTCGTAGAACCCGATCAGCAGGCCGACCAGGCCGGCGGTGACGTAGTGGGCCCGGCCGTCGAACCGCAGTACGGTCGCGGAGCCGAGGTCGGGCTTGACCCAGGTGTAGATCGCGACGCCGACCAGCAGGACGAGCACGATCGGCTTGAACCACGACATCGGGATCTGGGTCGCCACCAACGCACCGGCTGCGGACCCCAGTGCCGCGAGAATGGCGAGCGGCAGCACAGTGCGGCGGTCGGGTCTGACCTTGAGGCCGAAGGTGACCGCGCTGGTCGTGGTACCGAAGAGCGAGGAGATCTTGTTGGTGGACAGGATCTGCGCGGGCGAGGCGTTCGGCAGACCGAGCAACATCGCGGGAAGCTGGATCAGTCCTCCTCCCCCGACGACGGCATCGACCCAGCCGGCCGCGAAGGCCGCGATCACCAGCAGGACAACGGTCAGGACGGAAACATCAGGCACAGCGGCACCACACACAGGGGGCACAGGGGCGTTGCAGGAGGACGGTCATGACGACCATTGTTCAGTAAGGCCATTGTTCCGCTCTACCCTTACAGGTTTCAGCGCCTCTCGGAGGTTCCCTTGGAAGACGTCACGCCAGCCATCCAGGAACGGATCAGCTCGAGTTTCGGGCGTCAGGGGCTGATGGCCCATTTGGGCGCGCGACTGAGCCACATCGGGCCGGGGCGCGTGCACATCCAGCTCCCCGCCCGCCCTGAGGTGACCCAGCAGCACGGCTACTTCCACGCGGGTGCGACCAGCTCGATCGCCGACAGCGCGGGCGGGTATGCGGCCTTCACGCTGTTCCCCGAGAACAGTTCGGTGCTCACCGTGGAGTTCAAGATCAACCTGCTCGCGCCCGCCGAGGGCGAGCACCTCGAAGCCATCGGCCAGGTCCTGAAGTCCGGCCGCACCCTGACCGTCTGCCAACTGGAGGTCTTCGGCGTCCAAGGCGACCGGCGCACCTTGGTCGCCGTCGGCCAGCAAACCGTCATGTGCATCCACAACCGAGCCGACCACTGACCGCCTGTGGGCCGACTCTCCGCATGATCGGCGAGCCGGAGTTGACCTTCACACCGCGTCAAGGCTCACTCTGAAGCCATGTTCACCATCGGAGACTTTGCCGCCTTCGGGCGGGTGTCGGCGCGGATGCTGCGGCACTACGACGAGCTCGGGTTGCTGCGGCCGGCTGTCATCGACAGCTACAGCGGCTACCGCTACTACAGCGCGGATCAGCTGAAGCGGCTCAACCGGATCATCGCGCTCAAGGATCTGGGCTTCACGCTGCGGCAGGTCCACGACATCGTCGACGCCAAGATCGGTCCGGAGGAATTGCGCGGCATGCTCCGGCTCCGCCGGGCAGAACTCGAGGCGCGGCTGGCCGATGACGCGCTGCGGCTGGACGCCGTGGAGGCGAGGCTCCGAATCATCGAAAGGGAGGGTCACATGTCAACCGACGACGTCGTCCTGAAGTCTGTACCGGCCATCCGGGTCGCCGAGCTGTCTGCCACCGCCGCGAGCTACGACGGGGTGGACATCGGTCCGGTCATCCAGCCGCTCTACGCGCAGGTCTGGGAGCGGATCAACGCCGCCGGGGTGAAACCGGCCGGGCCACCGGTCGCCTACTACGAGCAAGCCGAGGGTGACGCGGTCGTCGTCCACGCCGCTGTCACCGTCGACGCGGCCGAGCAGGGCGGCGCCGACTTCCAGGTGCTCGATCTGCCGGAGCTCCCGACCGCCGCCACCATCGTCCACCAAGGCTCGATGGACCAGGCGGACGAGAGCATGCAACTGCTGGCCCGCTGGATCGACGACGGCGGCTACCGCAGCGTCGGCTACGCCCGCGAGGTCTGCCTCGCCTTCGACCTGGACAACCCCGACAACTGGGTGCACGAGTTCCAGATCGAGGTCACCCGCCCCTGAACAAGAGCTCGCCGAAGCCCCGGACCGCCAGACGGACGGTCCGGGGCTTTCGCCGCGTAACTCCGGCCACGGTGAACTCTCCGCCACCACCCTCGGTGGCGGCGGAGAGTTTCGCGTCACCTGCGGACTACGGAGACCAGGTGGTCGACGATGTCGGCGACCGGGACGTCGGTGCGGTCGCCCGAGCGGCGGTCCTTGACCTCGATGGTGCCGTCGGCGAGACCCTTGCCGACGACCGCGATGGTCGGGATGCCGAGCAGTTCGGCGTCCTTGAACTTGACGCCCGGCGCTGCCTTCCTCCGGTCGTCGTAGAGCACCGACAGACCGCGGGACTCCAGCTCGGTGGCGATCGACTCGGCCTTCTCGAACAGTTCGGCATCCTTGCCGGTGGCAACCAAATGCACATCCGCCGGCGAGATCTCGCGCGGCCAGATCAGCCCCAGCTCGTCGTTGTTGCCCTCGGCGATCGCGGCCACGGCGCGCGTCACGCCGACGCCGTACGACCCCATCGTGACGGTGACGAGCTTGCCGTTCTGGTCCAGCACCTTGAGGTCCAGCGCCTCGGCGTACTTCTTACCGAGCTGGAAGATGTGGCCCATCTCGATCCCGCGCGCCGTCGCCAGCGGACCCGAACCGTCGGGCGCCTCGTCCCCGTCGCGCACCTCGGCGGCCTGGATCGTGCCGTCGGCGGTGAAGTCGCGGCCGTACACCAGGTTGATCACGTGGTAGCCGGTCTTGTCCGCGCCGGTCACCCAGGCCGAACCCTCCGCGACCCGCGGGTCGAGCAGGTACCGGATCTTGGCCGTGTTCTCCGCGCCGAGCACGCCCGGGCCGATGTAACCCTTGGCCAGGGCCGGGAACTTCACGAAGTCCGACTCCTCGAACGCGACCACCTCGGCGGGCTCGACCTGCGCACCCAGCCGCTTCTCGTCGATCGCCCGGTCACCCGGTACGCCGATCGCCAGCGGCTCGCGCGTGCCGTCGGGGTGGACCAGCATCACCAGCACGTTCTTCAACGTGTCCGCGGCGGTCCACTCGCGACCGTCGGTGCGGGCGTGCTTCGCGTTCAGCGCGTCGACCAGCGTCTCGATGGTCGGGGTGTCCGGTGTGTCGACCACCTCGGCCGCGGGCACGCCCGACGCGTCGACGGCCGGCGACTGCGGCACCACGACCGCCTCGACGTTGGCCGCGTAACCACCCGGCGAGCGGACGAAGGTGTCCTCACCGTTCTCGGCGATCGCGAGGAACTCCTCCGACCGCGAGCCACCCATCGCGCCGGACATCGCCTTGACGATCACGTAGTCGAAGCCGAGCCGGTCGAAGATCTTGATGTAGGCCTCGCGATGCGCCTCGTACGACGCCGCCAGACCCGCGTCGTCGACGTCGAACGAGTACGAGTCCTTCATCACGAACTCGCGCCCGCGCAGCACGCCGGCCCGCGGCCGCGCCTCGTCGCGGTACTTGTTCTGGATCTGGTAGATCGACAGCGGCAGATCCTTGTACGACGAGTACAGGTCCTTCACCGCGAGGGTGAACATCTCCTCGTGGGTGGGACCGAGCAGCATGTCGGCGCCCTTGCGGTCCTTGAGCCGGAAGATGTTCGGCCCGTACTCCGTCCAGCGGCCGGTCGCCTCGTAGGGCTCGCGGGGCAGCAGCGCCGGGAAGATCAGTTCCTGCGCGCCGATCGCGTCCATCTCCTCGCGGACGATCTTCTCCACGTTGCGCAGCACCTTCAGGCCCAGCGGCAGCCAGGTGTACATGCCGGGCGCGGTACGACGGATGTAGCCGGCCCGGACCAGCAGCCGGTGGCTCGGGACCTCCGCGTCCGCCGGGTCCTCGCGAAGGGTGCGAAGGAACAGCGACGACATGCGCAGTATCACGGGAGTCTCCAAGCGAGTGACAAGTGGTGGAACTGACTGGGGTGGTGGGGCGGGAGATGTAACTGTACTGACGGCAAAGAGGATATCCGGCCGCGCCCAGTGCTCTCACCACTTTTCCACAGGCCCGCCCGGCCGAGGGGTCAGCCGCCCTCGCGCGAGGCCTTCAGCGCGGCCCGGATGAGCGGGATCTGCAGCGGCAGCCGGGCGAACCCGATCGCCTTCGCCCGCGGCGAGCCCTTGCGGTTCAGATCGAGCGCCATCTGCACATTTGCCGGGAACACGGCGGCCAGCAACCCCGCGCTGAGCAGGCCCGCCGTCCGCCGCGTCCGAGGATGCAGCAGCCCCGCCGCGCAGACGATCTCAGCGACGCCCGAGGCGTACACGAGTTCCTTCTTGCGCGGAAGCTGCCGCGGCACGATCCGCTCGAACGGCTCCGGCTTCACGAAATGCAGCACCCCCATCACGCCGAACATCACTGCCAGCCCGGTGGTGCTCCTGCTCCGTGTACTCATGCCGATGACCCTAGCGGATTGTGTTACCCACGAGTAAGGAACCTACGGAAGCTGACCGTACGGCGTCGCGGCAGCGCGGGCGGCGTACAGGAGGGCAGGTTTCTGCGCCGGCCACAGCGTCTTCGTGAAACAGGTGTACGCCGGGAAGAAGCCGGCACCGCTGCCCGAGTCCGGGCCGATCTCGAACGTGTACGACGGCACGCCCCGCGTCCCGTACAGCCAGTCGTCCGTCGCACCAGGCGCGAAGTACCCGACCCCGGCGTCCCCCGTGCTGACCGGGAACCCGTTCAGCGCCCCCATCTTCTTGCCCAGGGCAACCAACGCGGCACGGTCCGGCGCCGCCGTATTGGTGTAGCTGTACGGCGCGAGGATGTCGTTGCCGAAGCTGTGCAGCGTCAGGAAGACGCCGGTGGTACCCGCCGCGGCCGGCTCCCCCACCTCTCCCTTCGTGTCGCGAAAGATCTTCTCCAGCAGGCCTTGTACCGCGATCGTCTCGGGCTCGGACCCGGCCTTGGTACCGGGGTAGGTCTCATCGCACGGACCACCCTGCTGGACATCCCACTGGAAGCCCGAGTTGCGGTTCAGGTCCACGCCCGCATCGCCGGCCGGGCAACCGCCGGTGGAGTTGTTGACGTTCTTGCGCTGCAGCACCGGTTCGGCCGGGTTGGCGGCGACCACGTCGACACCGTCCGGGTTCGCGATCGGAATCACCCACAGCTCGCGGGTGCCCAGCAACGACGTGATCTCCGGATCGGTCCCGTACGACGTGACGAGCAGGTCGATCCACTGGTACGCGATCTCGCCGGTCGCGATCTCCCGAGCGTGGATCTGCGAGAGCAGCACGAACTTCGGCTTCTTGCCGGTGCTGTCCAGTGCGCAGTCGCCGGGGGCGCGTTTGGTGATGCACAGCGCCTGGATGTCGTGCCCGCCTTGGCCTTTCGTCTTCTTCCACGAGTCGCCGATGTCGTACAGCTTCACCAGGTCGGGGTGGGCAGCTGTCACGGCCGCGTTGTGCTGCTCGTGTCCTGCCGTGGTGTGGTAGCCGCCGTAGTACGTAGTACCGGCTGCGTCGGTGGCCGAGCGGATCACTGGCTGGTAGACGTTGCCGGTCTTGCCGACGACCACGCCGCGATCGCGCAGGCGATCCACCTCAGCTGGTGTGGCGACTACGGTCGGGCGGGAGCCGTGACCGTGGCTGATGTCGTAGCCGTCGCGGATCAGGTCGGCGATGGTCACGCCGGCGGGCAACTTCAGTGAGTAGTAAGACGGGTTGTCTGCAGACGGCGTGGCAGCCGAGGGCCCGGGGGCAAAACCGGCGACGGCCATCGCGACAGCGGCCAGGGCGGCCAGTGACACTGCAAGTCTTCGCATTCAGGCTTCCTTCGGCTGGGCGGGGCGGCGCTGCCGATCAGCAAACCTCACCAGTGGTCACTGCAGCATCACAGTGAGCGCTCAGCCTCAGAACAGGATCGTCGCGAAGGTCTCGATGGTCCGGAACCCGACCCGCTCGTACGCCGCCCGCGCGGGGGTGTTGAACGCGTTGACGTAGAGCGTCACCACCGGAGCGATCTCCCGCGCGAGCTCGACGACGGCCGCCATCCCCGGGGCAGCCAGGCCCTGACCGCGCCGTTCCGGATCCACCCAGACGCCCTGGATCTGGCAGACGCCGGTGCCGACCGACCCGATCTCGGCCTTGAAGACCACCTTGCCGTCCTCGATCCGCGCGAACGCCCGGCCGGCCCGGATCAGCTCGGCGACCCGGGACCGGTAGAAGGTGCCGTCCGGCCCGGTCTGCGGCGGTACGCCGACCTCCTCGGTGTACATCGCGACGCAGGCCGGGTACAGCACCGACAGCTCGACCGGCTCGACCTGACGGACCAACGGGTCGGGCGCGATCGCCGGCGCGTCCTCGATCACCATGAACGGCTGGTCGTCGCGAACCTCGCGGGCCGGACCCCACTGCGGCTCGAGCGCCGCCCACAGCTGCTCGACGGCCCGGGCCGGGCCGAGGATCTGGAAGCAGTTCCGGCCACGGCGCAGCGCGTACGCCGCGAACGCCCGCAGCGCGGCCTCCCCCGCGCCGACCGGCACCATGTTGCCGCCGGCGTGACACAGAGCCTCGATCTCGCCCTTCTCGACGTAGCCCCAGACCTCGGCACCACGGCGCGGATCGAGTCCGGAAGCCTGCACCAGACTGTCCACGAAGACGTTGACGACCGGATCACGGGCGATGACGGCCCTCGCTGCTGAGAGGTCGCGAGGACCCAGTACCCGTACGCCCACGCCGCAGAACCTAGCCGATCACCCGCCTGATGGCGCGCAACGGGCGGTGACCCGCCGCAAATCAGAGGTCGCGACTCATCCACATCAGCTCGGCGCCGAGGTCGCGGTCCGGCGTACTGCGCGCCTCCCGGAAGCCATGTTTGCGGTAGAAGCCGATCGCTTGTTCGTTGCCGACCATGACGTCGAGCATGAGCTGTGTCGCCTCGGCGGGGAGGGCCGCGATGGCAGCGTCGAGCAGCAGACTGCCGATGCCCTTGCCCTGATACTCGGGCAGCACGTAGAGCTTCCACATCACCCAGAACTCAGCCTCGCGCCCCACCCCGACCATCCCGACGATCCGCTCGCCATCATCCGGCTGACCCGCTGCGTCGTCGACGGCGACCAGGGTGATTCCGCGGCGGATCCCGCCCTCGACCATCTCGGGTGACCACCACTGGGCGATTCCGTCGGCGATGAACTCGGGCGACGCAATACCGGCGTATGCGACCGGCCAGGTCTTCACCCCGACCTCCCGCACCGCCTCCACATCCGCGATCTCGGCCCGGCGGACCCGGATCATCCGTGCACTCGCACGGTCTGGCCGTCCGGATCCACGACCGACAGACCATCGGCTCCCGGCTCAGGCTGATAAGCGGCCAGCCGCCGGGCGACCTCGTCCAGGTCCTCTGTCGTCGTGAATTCGATCCGTACGTCGAACTCCGCGGCGGTCCGGAACAGCACCGGCCCTGCGTTCAGAGTGCTCAGCAGACGCTCCCAGCCGGCCTGGTCCGAAACGCCGAGCGACGGGGCGACAGACCAGCGGGGGTCCGGAGCCGAGTCGTGCAGCGTGTAGCCGTAGAGATCCTTGCTGCGTTCATCGATCCAGAGCTTGGTCCCATCGGGCCCGCTCGCCGTCAGCACCCGCCCGAAGGCCTCGTCGACGATGCCGGCGTCCTCGTACCCGGCGGCCTCGAGCCGATCCTTCAGCTCCTCGATGTCATCCGCCTCGAACGCCAGCGTCGTCTCTCCCGGCTTCGCGCCCATGTCACTACCGGCAGCGTCGTGCAACGCGACCATGCCGCGCCCGGCGACCAGCTCGACCCAGCCGCCCCGGTCCGACTCGATCCGGGACCGCAGCCCCAGTGTTTCCAGGAACGCCCGCATTGCCGGTACGTCGTCGGTGAATCTCAGCGGACGGATCACCACCTCGTTCATCCTCGCTCCTTTCCCTGCTCATCCAGCCTCTGCTCATCCAAATAGGCCGCCAGCGCCTGCTCGACCAGCGCGGACAAGCTCATGCCGTCGTCGATGGCCCGGTGCTTGGTCCGGCGGATCAGCTCCGGCGGCAGATAGACGTTGAACTGCGCCTTCTTGGCAGCTTCTTCGACCATGCCTAGGATGCTAGCAATCTAGCCAGGCCAAAAACAAGCCCCCTGATCGCCAGGCGACCAGGGGGCTTGCCGAGACCGTTCAGACCGCGGTCAGGAGCGCGTCGTCGAGTTCCTTGAGCAGTTTCGCCTTCGGGCGGGCACCGACCACCGACCAGATCAGCTCGCCGTGATGGAACAGCATCAACGTCGGTAGCGCCATCACGCGGTACCGGGCCGAGATCGCCGGGTTCTCGTCGGAGTTCACCTTCACCACGGTCAGCCGGTCGGCGCGCTCGGCGGCGACCTGCTTCAGGATCGGCACGATCTGGTGGCACGGCGGGCACCACTGCGCCCAGAAGTCCACCAGCACGGGCTTGTCAGCCCCCAGCACCAACTGGTCGAAGTTCGCCTCGTCGGCCTCGAGTAGTTCGGTCATACCTTGGTCCTCCAGTTCTCGGCATCGGTCAGGAGGTCGGCGAGTTTCGCCCGCAACTCGGTCAGCTCGGCGATCCGCCGGTCGACCTCGGCGATCCGCGTCCGGTACGCCGTCAGTGACGCCGGGCAGACGTCGGCGCGATCGTTGCCGGCCCGCAGGCACTCGATGAACGGGTAGGTCTGCTCCGCGGTCAGCCCGAGCGACAGCAGCGCCTTGACCTCCCGCACCACGACCACGTCCTCGGCGCTGTACGTCCGGTACCCGTTGGGCTCCCGCCGGGGCTTCAGCAGCCCCTGCGACTCGTAGTACCGGACCGCCTTGATCGTCACTCCGGCCGCGGCCGCCAAGTCACCGATGTGCATCCCGCCTCCTCATCACCGACGCTAAACCCTGCCCCCAAGGTCAAGGTCAAGCGCTGGGTCACCATCGAGGATGCGCTGCAGGCCAACCGCGAGGTCATGGCCGGCGGTGTCGGCGTGATGCGATGGCTGGTGCGCGAGACGCGGGTGCTGGAGTTGCTGCTCAGCTGAGCTCGGCCTGAAGCCATTCGCCGAGGACCTTGGCGCTGGCGTCGACCTGGGCGGGCCAGTCCATCGCCGTCTCGTCAGCCGAGTCCGACACATGCTTGACCAGCCGAACCGGTACGCCGAACTGACGGCAGGCGAACACCACGCCGTACGCCTCCATGTCGACCAGGTGGGCCCGCTCGGCGAGGCGGGCCCGGATGATCGGGTCGGTGACGAACACATCCCCCGAAGCAAGCACCGTGCCGTCGCCACCCTCCACCTGCAAGGACTCCTGCGGATCCAGCCCGAGCGCCCGGATGGCATCCGCGTTCAGGTCGTGGTTGATCACTTCACTGGGCAGGTAGAGCCCGGTGAGTCCGTCGCGCAGCGCACCCGTAGTACCGACGTTCAGCACCACCAGGTCCGTGGTGTCCCGCCCCGCCAGCGCCTTGGCGACAGCCACCGCGGCAGCCGTCTTCCCAATCCCCGTCACCAGCACCGGAACCCCTTCCGGCACATACTTCGCCTCAGCCCGAAACGCACTGACCACCAGATACTCAGTCACGCGGCGAAGGCTATCCGGTACGAGCAAGGCGGCGCCCTGCCCGTACCGGCTAGGTCAGGGCAGCGCCACGTACGGCGCGAGGAACGTCCGGGCGGACGGGGTGTCGAGGCGATAGGTCACGTTGGTCGCGTAACAAGGGCTGTCGCCGGTGATCGTGGTTGCCGCAAGCACCAACTTGCCGCCGAGCTTGACGAAGTTCGGGCCGCCCGAGTCGCCGTAACAAGCGCCACCGTTGCCCTGGGGTGCGGTCATCGCCAGCCGTACCCAGGTGTTGTTCAAGGCGTTGAAGTCGACTGGCGCCTTCATCCGCACGCCACCACCCGGGTGAGTGTGACCGCCGGGACCACGGACGGCCTCCTGCGTGCCGTAGCCGACCACGAGCCAGGAGGCGGCATCCAACGCGCGACTACCCAACGCGCTGAGCTGGCCGGCCGTCGGCAACGTCGCGGGAGTGAAGCTCCAGACGTCAGCCGGGTCGGTCTGCCGCGTCGCGAAGTCGATGACTCCGATGTCGTGCGAGTCCGCCGAGTTCCCCGGGAACGCGGGGTCCTGGTGCGGGTCTCCCTGGACCGCATGCCCGGCCTGGACGAAAGCAGCGGCCGTCTGGGCGGGGGTCAGGCCTTGCGCCGCGGCCTGGTCGAGGAGCGACTGCACGTCCTGCTCGAGCGACACGTAGAAGCGAGTGCCGGCGGGCCAGTCGTCGGTGCAGTGGGCCGCGGTGAGGTAGGTGTCACGGTCGACCATCGTCCCGCTGCAAACCCAGTCGAACCGGTCTGGCACACCGTCACCCGTGGTGTCCCACAGCGCCATGAACGCGCCGACCTCGGTCCGTTCGGGGGCCGGCGACGCGTTGTACGAGTTGATCGCGGCGGCGGGCAGCGTGGCCGCACCGACAGCGACACAGGTTGCGAGTACGGCGAGCAGCTTGGTTCTCATGATCGGCCTCCCGGAGCGGCCCACCACCAGATAGGTGGGCCGTTGGCACCATAAGCCCGTTCCGGGAGTCCAGGGAAGCGGTCAGCTGACGGTGACGGTGGGTTCTCCGCCGGTGGCGGTTTCGCCCATCTCCTCGGCGATCCGCATCGCCTCTTCGATCAGGGTCTCGACGATCATCGACTCGGGCACCGTCTTGATCACCTCGCCCTTGACGAAGATCTGGCCCTTGCCGTTGCCGGAAGCAACACCGAGGTCGGCTTCGCGGGCCTCGCCCGGGCCGTTCACGACACAGCCCATCACGGCGACGCGGAGCGGCACCTCCATGCCCTCGAGCCCGGCGGTGACCTGCTCGGCCAGCGTGTAGACGTCGACCTGGGCGCGACCGCAGGACGGGCAGGAGACGATCTCCAGCTTGCGCTCGCGCAGGTTCAGCGACTGCAGGATCTGCAGGCCGACCTTGACCTCCTCGACCGGCGGCGCGGACAGCGAGACGCGGATCGTGTCGCCGATGCCCTTGGCCAGCAGGGCGCCGAACGCGACCGACGACTTGATCGTGCCCTGGAACGCCGGCCCGGCCTCGGTGACACCGAGGTGCAGCGGCCAGTCGCCCCGCTCGGCCAGCATCTCGTAGGCCTTCACCATCACGACCGGGTCGTTGTGCTTGACCGAGATCTTGAAGTCGTGGAAGTCGTGCTCCTCGAACAGCGACGCCTCCCAGACGGCCGACTCGACCAGCGCCTCGGGGGTCGCCTTGCCGTACTTCTTCAGCAGCCGCGGGTCCAGCGAGCCGGCGTTGACGCCGATCCGGATCGAGGTGCCGTGGTCCTTCGCGGCGGCCGCGATCTCCTTGATCTGGTCGTCGAACTTGCGGATGTTGCCCGGGTTCACCCGGACCGCCGCGCAGCCGGCCTCGATCGCGGCGAACACGTACTTCGGCTGGAAGTGGATGTCGGCGATCACCGGAAGCTGCGAGTGCTGCGCGATCTCGGCCAGCGCGTCGGCGTCGTCCTGGGACGGGCAGGCCACCCGGACGATGTCACAGCCGGCCGCGGTGAGTTCCGCGATCTGCTGCAGCGTCGTGTTGACGTCCGAGGTCAGCGTCGTGGTCATCGACTGCACCGAGATCGGGGCGTCGCCACCGACCAGCACCTTGCCCACCTTGATCTGGCGGGTCTTGCGGCGCGGGGCGAGGGTCGGCGGAGGCAGCGCGGGCATGCCCAGGGAGATGCTCATTTTTCCTTTGTCCGTTGGAGTTTCATCAGCCGTTGAAGAGCTTGATCGGGTTCACGATGTCGGCGATGACGAGCAGCACGCCCATCACCACGATGACACTGGCCGCCACGTAGGCGATCGGGAGCAGCTTGGCCACGTCGACGTAGCCGGGATCGGGCCGGCCGAACAGCTTCGCGAACCCGCGCCGGATGCCCTCCCAGATCGCGCCGACCATGTGCCCGCCGTCCAGGGGCAGCAGCGGAATGAAGTTGAACAGCGCGAGGAAGAGGTTCAGCGAGGCGAGCAGCAGGATCAGCCCCGAGCCCTTCTGGCCGAGGGTCAGGTCGCTGGACGCCACCTCGCCGGCCACCCGGCTGGCGCCGACGATGCTCATCGGGCTGTCCTGCTCGCGCTCGCCGCCGACGATCGCCTTGGCCACGCCGACCAGCTTCTCCGGGAAGCGGCCGAGCGCCTGGACCGTGCCGACGGTCATCTCGCCCATCTTGTCCACGACGTACCCGAAGTCCTGCCGGACCACCTTCTGCTCGGGCGAGACACCGAGGAAGCCGACCGAGACGAACTTGTCCGAGCCGGGCTTTTCCACCACCTGATTGAGAATGGTGTTGGTGGTCAGCGTCTGCTGCCGGCCCTCGCGCTCGACCACGATGCTGGCCGGCCTGTCGGTGTTGGCGCGGATCAGCGGGGTCAGGTCGTCCCAGCTGCCGATCGGGGTGCCGTTGAAGGACAGGATCTTGTCGCCGACCTTGAACCCGGCGGCCTTCGCCGGCGACTCCTTGTCCGTCGGCTCGCACTTGCGGCCGGACTTGGCCGCCTCCGAGGCAGGGATCACACAGTCGGTGACCGTGGCGACGGTGGTCTGCGCGACGGGAGCGCCGTACATCATGTACAGGCCGCCGAACAGGACGAACGCGATCAGCACGTTCACCAGCGGTCCGGACGCCATCACGAGCAGCTTCTTCCACCACACCTTCTGGTAGAACAACCGGCCGTCGTCGCTGGGCTGGATCGTCTCGTACTCCGCGGAGCGCGCGTTCTCCACCATCGACTGGATGGGACCCGTGTTGGCCTTGCGCACCTTGGTCGGGTCCTGGCCCTTGGCCGGCGGCAGCATCCCGATGATCCGGACGAACCCGCCGGCCGGGATCGCCTTGATCCCGTACTCGGTCTCGCCCCGCTTGAACGACCAGAGGGTCTTGCCGAAGCCGACGAAGAACTGGGTGACCTTCATGCCGAACGCCTTGGCGGGCAGCATGTGACCCATCTCATGCAGGCCGACCGAGACCAGGACGCCGATGACGAACAGCACCACGCCGATGAAAGTGAGGAGTGCGCTCATACCTTGGTGATCTCCTGGCCCTGGTCGTTCGTCGGGTCGTCGGTGGTGGTGCCGGTCAGTTCACGGGCCCGGACGCGGGCCCAGGCGTCCGCGGCGAGTACGTCGTCGATGGACAGTTCCACATACGAGGGTACGTCGTGCTCGGTCACGATCCGGGCCACGGTGTCGACGATCCCCAGGAACGGCAGCCGCCCGCTGCGGAACGCCTCGACGCAGACCTCGTTCGCCGCGTTCAGCACGGCCGGCGCCGTACCGCCCCGCTCCCCCGCCTCGCGGGCCAGCTGGACCGCCGGGAATGCCTCGTCGTCGAGCGGCTCGAACTCCCAGGAGGCCGCCTTGGTCCAGTCGCAGGCCGGCGCAGCGTCCGGTATGCGTTCGGGCCAGCCCAGCGCGAGTGCGATCGGCAGCCGCATGTCGGGCGGCGAGGCCTGGGCCACAGTCGAGCCGTCGACGAACTCGACCATCGAGTGCACGATCGACTGTGGGTGCACGACCACCTCGATCCGGTCCATCGGCAGCCCGTAGAGCAGGTGCGCCTCGATCACCTCGAGGCCCTTGTTGACCAGGTTCGCCGAGTTGATCGTGATCACCGGACCCATGTCCCAGGTCGGGTGGTTGGCTGCCTGCTCAGGGGTCACGTCGGCCATCTCGGCCCGGCTCCAGCCGCGGAACGGCCCACCGCTCGCGGTCACCACCAGACGGCGTACCTCGTCGGCGGTGCCGCTGCGCAGGCACTGGGCGATCGCACTGTGCTCGGAATCGACCGGCACGATCTGGCCCGGCTTCACCCGCTTCACCACGAGTGGACCGCCGATGACCAGCGACTCCTTGTTGGCCAGCGCGAGCGTAGTACCGGCGTCGAGTGCGGCCAGGGTGGGTTGCAGGCCGACTGATCCGGTGATGCCGTTCAGGACGACATCGCAGGCCATCCCGGCGAGTTCGGTCGAGGCGTCCGGGCCGGTGAGGATCTTGGGGATGCGGAACTGGCCCTGGGCGTACCCGCGCTTCTGCGCCTCGGCATAGAAGGCCAGCTGCAGATCCTGCGCGGTGGTGGCCTTGGCGACGCCGACCACCTCGACCTCGAACTCCAGCGCCTGCTGCGCGAGCAACGCCACGTTGTCCCCGCCCGCGGACAGTGCGAGCACCCGGAACCGGTCGCGGTTCCGGCCGATCAGCTCGAGTGCTTGTGTGCCGACCGAGCCGGTCGAACCGAGGATGACGACGGTGCGTTGATTCACGCCGCCTATTGTCACAGGTCGTGGACCCCGGCCGGCTCGCGGCAGCGCTACCTTTGCTCCTATGAGTCTGGAACAGCCGCCGCCCGGGCATCGAGCCTCTGACAACGACCGCGAACGGGCCGCCGCGGTGATCCAGGAAGCGCACGGCGACGGCCGGCTGGACTTCGAGGAGATGGACGAGCGGCTGAGCAGGATCTACGCCGCGAAGACCCAGCTCGAACTGCGCGACGCCACCGCGGATCTGGTCCCGGTCGCCCGGGGTGGTGCGGCCGAGTTGACGATCCGGGCCAAGCACAGCGCGCAGAAGCGCGAGGGCGCCTGGACCGTGCCGGAGCGGGTCACGGCCCTGCCCGAACACTCGTCGCTGCGGCTCGACTTCACCGACGCGGTGGTCCACTGGCCCGAGATCCACGTCGAGGCCCGGCCGAAGCACAGCTCGATCCTGATGATCGTTCCCGAGGGCTGGAGCGTCGACCTGGACCAGATCGACATGGTCGGCAGCAGCGCGTCCAACAAAGCCGGTACTGCGAAGCCTGGCGGTGTCCGGTTGCGTATCACCGGGGAGGCTCGCTACAGCAGCATCACGGTCCGGCATCCTCGGAAGCGCCACTGGTGGTGGCCCTGGTATCGAAAGTGAGCCTGGTTGCGGGGTGAGGTGAACCCCACCTGGAGTGTGAGGTCTTCCTCAGGGTGTGGCGGCGCGGTTGCGGATAGCGTGTGGGCATGACGGTTTCGCTGGATCTCGTGGACGTGGATTCGCTGCTCACCGAAGAGGAAGTCGCCATCAGAGCGACGGCCCGGCGGTTCGCGGACGAGCGGTTGCGGCCGCAGCTGCCCGAGTGGTTCGAGTCGGCCACCATCCCGGCGCGCGAGCTGGCGAAGGAGCTGGGCGCGCTCGGCCTGCTCGGTATGCATCTGACCGGTTACGGCTGTGCCGGCCTGGGTCCGGTGGCGTACGGGCTGGCTTGCCTGGAGATCGAGGCGGCCGACTCCGGGATGCGCTCGCTGGTGAGCGTGCAGGGTTCACTGGCGATGTACGCGATCTGGAAGTACGGCAGTGAAGGGCAGAAGAACGAGTGGCTGCCCCGGATGGCCGCCGGCGAGGCGATCGGCTGCTTCGGGCTGACCGAACCCGACTTCGGGTCGAACCCGGGTGGCATGCGGACAAACGCGCGGCGCGACGGCGACGACTGGGTGCTCAACGGTTCGAAGATGTGGATCACCAACGGGTCGGTGGCCGATGTGGCCGTCGTGTGGGCCCGCACGGACGACGGCGTCCGCGGGTTCGTCGTACCGACTGATGCGGCCGGCTTCTCGGCTCCGGAGATCACCCGGAAGATGTCGCTGCGGGCGTCGGTGACGTCGGAGCTGATCTTCGATGATGTGCGGTTGCCGGCGTCGGCTCTGTTGCCTGAGGCCCGTGGGCTGTCCGGTCCGTTGGGCTGCCTGAACGAGGCGCGTTTCGGGATCATCTTCGGCGCGATGGGCGCGGCCCGCGACTGCCTGGAGACCGCGGTCGCCTATGCGGCCGAGCGGCAGGTGTTCGACAAGCCGCTGTCGGCGTACCAGCTGACGCAGGCGAAGTTCGCCGACATGGCCGTTGAGCTGAACAAAGGCGTTCTGCTGGCAGTGCACCTGGGCCGGCTGAAGGAGAAGGGCACGCTGCGCCCCGAGCAGGTCAGCGTCGGCAAACTGAACAACGTCCGCGAAGCGATCGCGATCGCCCGCGAATGCCGCACGATCCTGGCCGCGAACGGCATCAGCGGCGAGTACCCGGTGATGCGCCACGCGAACAACCTCGAATCCGTCCTCACCTACGAGGGCACTTCCGAAGTCCACCAACTGGTGATCGGCCAGGCCCTGACCGGCCAGTCCGCCTTCCGCTGAGTACCCCCTGCATGACTCTCCGTGGTTTTGGGTACCGAACGTAAGCAACTATCCGCAGAAGTCACTCCTTGGAGGTGACGATGAGGATCCACGGGGGAATTGCACTGACGGTGGTGGGCGCGCTCGTCGCGTTCGCGATCCGCGACACGTCCAGCCGGATCGACCTCACCGCCATCGGCATCATCATCATGCTCGGCGGCGGGCTGTGGCTGTGGTTCTCATATCAGCTCGTCCGCGACAAGGACGAGGAGGAGATCGAACTGATCAAACCCAAGGTCGAGGAGCAGTACACGACCGAGCCGCACGAGTACGCGATCGAGGAACAGATCGACGTCACACCCAGCCACATCAAACCGCCCCAGGAGCCGTGACGCAGGAGCCGTGACGCAGGAGCCGTGACGCAGGAGCGGTGACGCGGGTCAGACCAGGCGCGCGCCACCGTCGAGGTGCAGGACGGTACCGGTCAGGAACTGGTTGCTGATGGCATCCAGGACCGCACCGGAGACCTCCTGCGACGTACCGATGCGGCGAGCCGGGTTCCGCGCTGCCGTGTCAGCGAACAACTTGTCCTTGCCCGCTGCACCCAACGCGTCCCAGGCGCCGGAGTCAACGACGCCCGGGGACACCGCGTTCACCCGGACCGGGGCCAACTCGACCGCGAGCGCCTGAGCAAGGAAGGCGACCGCGCCGTTGCTGGTAGCCGTGACAGCCATGCCGGGCCGCGGCCGCCAGGCGACGATGCCGGAGAAGAGTGTCACCGAGACCGTCGGCCGCAAGTGCTTGACCAGTAGCAGGGCGCCGATCACCTTCGCGTCGAAGGCCCCGATGATGGCGTCCCGCTCCAGCTTCTCCACCGGCCCTTTCGCCGGTGCGTTGGCCAGCGAGATCAGATGGTCGACCACCACGTCGCGCCGAGCGAGCTCGGTCGCCAGCTCCTCGATCGACTCTTCGTTGCTCAGGTCAACGACCGCAGTCGCTACCTCTCCCTCGATCGAATCGGCCACCGCCCGGACCGCATCGGCATCGCGGCCGGTGATGGTCACGCGGGCACCGCGCCCGATGGCGTCCTGCGCCAACTGCCGGCCGATCCCCGACGTTCCCGCCACGATGACCACCTGCTGGTTCTCGATTCCTGCCGTTGCTGTTGTCATGCGTCTCAGGCTCGTTGGTTTTAGCCATTACCACAAAGACCAGTTTCCGATGCCTGACATAGGATTCTTCTATGCCAACGCTGCGAGCCCTCGAATGCTTCGTCGCCACCGTCGAGGCCGGGTCGATCACCCGAGCCGCCGCGCAGCTTCACCTCTCGCAACCAGCGCTGTCCCACCAGATCGCAGTACTGGAGAATGAGTTGGGTTCGCCCCTCCTGGAGCGGCTCCCCCGTGGCATCCGCCCGACCTCCGCGGGACGAGAGGCGTTGCGGCATGCACGGGAAGCGCTCGGGGCCGCCGAACGCGTAGTACAGGCAGGGCGTGCCGTGGCCGCTTTGGATGAAGGCCACCTCAGGATCGGCTGCGCCGGCTCGATGACCGCCGGTCTGCTGGCGCCGATGCTTCGCACCTGGCGAAGGCGCCACCCGCGCGTGCGCCTCGTCCTGCAGGAGCGGTCGAGTGCCGATGCTCTCGCCGCGATGATCACGGCCGACGAGATCGATGTGGCGATCAGCCCACGCCCGACCCGCTGGGACGGCCCGGTCGAACTGCTCGCCGGCGAAGAGGTCGTCATCGTCTTCCACACCGGCGATCCGCTCGGCGACCGGCCCGGCCCGATCCCGATCACCGCCCTGCACGGCTACCCCGTCATCCAGTACGCCGGTCCGCATGGCCTGGCCGGTTGGCTCGACGGGCTCTTCGCCGAGCACGACGTGTCACCTGACATCGTGATCCGCACCCAGCAGACCACGTCGGCGCCGGCCCTGGCAGCGGCGGGACTCGGGGCGGCCGTAGTACCGGTGAGTGGGGTTCCGGCCGGGTTTGCGGGCACCGTGCATCGACTCGACCCACCACAGTCACGCGATGTCGTCGCGCTGACGGCCGGGCGGAGCGACGTACTGGTCGAGCAGTTCGTGGGGTTTCTGAAGGCGGCCGGTCTGCGGGTTCCCGCGGCCGTGGCGCGTCAGTTGGAGGCGGTTTAAGACTGGCTGAAGGTGCCGGCGCAGGCTGGGCGGAGAAGGGCAGGTGGTCGTCATGACCGACAAGAACCGCGCGCTGCTGGAACGCCTCTGGCCGATGGACGGGCAACTGGCACTGTCCGCCGAGGCCGAGTACGAAATGCGGGCCGACGACTACATCCTGGAGATGCCCCAGTCCGGCGAACGAATCATCGGCCGAGACAAGATGCGCGCAATGCAACAGGAGTACCCCGCCCCGCCGTCCATCGACGTCCACCGCATAGTCGGCGCCGGCGACCACTTCGTCCTACTCGGCCGGGCAGACTACGGCGACGAGACCTACCACGTAGCCAACATCGTAGAATTCACCAACGGCCGGATATCCCGGGAAACGCGCCTCTACGGCACACCTTTCGAACCACCGGCCTGGCGGTCGAAGTACGCGGACTAGGTCGCCGCGCAAGCAGTACCTGTGGATAACGCCGCGAGCGAGGTGATCCGGCGGATACACTCAGTTAGGAAGGACAGGGGGCGCGGCAACCGGTTTCGCCTCAGCGCGGTCGGCAGCACTCGCCCCTGTCGCGATCGGCAGCAACGGGACGGGCGTGATGCCGCCCCTCGCCTACTTGGCGACCTCGGTGGCGCGGGATTCGCGGACTACCGTGACGCGGATCTGGCCGGGATAGGTCAGCTCCTCCTCGACCTGCTTGGCGATGTCGCGTGCCATCACCTGGGCGGCGATGTCGTCGACCGCGTCCGGCAGCACCATCACCCGGATCTCCCGGCCGGCCTGCATCGCGAAGACCTTCTCCACGCCGTCGTGGTGCATCGCGATCTCCTCGAGCCGCTCCAGCCGCTGCACGTACGCCTCGAGCGACTCCCGCCGCGCACCCGGCCGGCCACCGCTGACCGCGTCCGCCGCCTGGGTCAGCACCGCTTCGACCGTGCGCACCTCGACCTCGTTGTGGTGCGCCTCGATGCAGTGCACGACGTCGTCGTCCTCGCCGTACTTGCGAGCCAGCTCCGCCCCGACGATCGCGTGGCTGCCCTCGGACTCATGGGTCAGCGCCTTCCCGATGTCGTGCAGGAACGCGCCGCGCTTGCACCGCTTGGCATCCAGCCCCAGCTCGGCCGCCATCATCCCGGCGATGTGCGCCGACTCGACCAGGTGCTTGAGCACGTTCTGCCCGTACGACGTCCGGTAGCGCAGCAGACCCATCGTGCGGATCAGCTCCGGGTGAAGATCGGTGATCCCGACCTCGGCCATCGCGTCCTCGGCGGCCCGCTCGCACAGTTCGGCGACCTCGCCCTTGCTGCGCTCGTAGATCTCCTCGATCCGGCTCGGGTGGATCCGGCCGTCGAGCACCAGCGAGTCCAGAGTCAGCCGCGCCGTCTCCCGGCGTACCGGGTCGAAGCAGGACAGCAGCACCGCTTCGGGGGTGTCGTCGATGATCAGGTTGACGCCAGTGGTCTGCTCGAACGACCTGATGTTGCGGCCCTCACGGCCGATGATCCGGCCCTTCATGTCGTCACTGGGCAGGTGCACGACCGACACGACAGACTCACTGGTCTGCTCCGACGCCAGTCGCTGGACGGCGCCGGTGATGATCCTGCGCGCCTTGACCTCGCCCTCGTCCTGCGCCTGCCGCTCGATGTCGCGGACGATCGTGTGCGCGTGCCGCTTCGCCTCCGCCTCGATCGCGGCGACCAGCTCCGCCTTCGCCTGCTCGGTGGTGAGGTTGGCGACGCCTTCCAGGATCCGGCGCCGCTCGTCCTCGAGGTCGCGGATCTCGGCTCTGCGGCGGTCCAGCTCGGCCAGTTGCGCGGTCAGCTCGGCCTGACGTTCCTCGATCGACCGATGCTGCTCGTCGAGCCGCTCCTCGCGCTCGGTCAGCCGGTGCTCGCGCCGCTCCATCTCGAGCCGCTGCTCCCGCAGGTCCTCGCGGATCGACTGCGCCTCGGACTCGGCCTTCTGGCGAACATCGGAAGCCCGTTGATCCGCCTCACGCCGTACTTCGGTGGCCCGGTTCTCCGCATCGCGGCGGATCTCCTCGGCTCGCTGCTCGGCGGCCTCGGCGCGGACACGCAGTACGGCGGCCGCTTCTTCCGCCTGCCGAGTCACCAGCTCGGCAGCGGACCTGGCGTCGGCCGTGATGGTCGCGGCCTCCAGCTTGGCGTTCGCCTCGGCAGCAATGGCGGCCGAGGACAGGTCGGCGCTCTTGCGGCGGGACAGCGTCAGGCCGATCCAGGCGAGCAGGACGACGATCAGCAACCCGATCAGGACGGGCCCCACAGATGCCGCCGTCAGCATGACCGCGAGTGACATCGGCGTCTCCCCTCTGCGAGTCGCGCCCAGGGGCGTGACGTTGTCGGCGTCGAAGGGAGCTTCACAGCGATCGGCAGGACGGTACGACGAAGAGCACCACCCAGTTCGGCGGTGCATCGAGCACCCGGCGGGGCCGGGTCGTCCTATACGGCAGCTCGGTCGAGCGTTGGTCTCGCGTCCCCCGGGCCACGTGGTGTCCCGGGTGTCTGGCCGGTCAGCCGGCGGTCGACCGGCCGATCGGTGCTATGTACGCCACCTTGCGGTGGAGTGATCCCTTACTGATTCCGAGGCTAGGCGCGCCCACCGACCCGGTCAAGACGAACACCCGTGCACACCATCCCCGCCCAAATCGAGACCTCCCCCCAACCCCACCCCACAGCCACCACCCCCTCACCCTCCGACACCCCACCCCACAATTCGGGCAAACGGAGGCGACCCGGTCCTCCTGCCGCGCCGAAGTGGCGGGGCTCGGAGTACCGGGTCGCCGAGAGTCTGTCCAGCGAGTGTTACCTCGGTCCGGGCAGCCCACCCTCCGCAGTTCCAGCGGACTCATCGCCGGGCTCGGCGCCGTTCGCCGTGCCAGTCTCGGCATCGCCAGTGTCGGCGCTGTCCGCAGTACCGGTGGCGGTTTCGCCGGAATCGGCGCTGTCCGCAGTACCGGTGGCGGTTTCGCCGGAGTCGGCGTTGTCCGCCGTGCCGGTTGGGGCTGTGGTGTCCGTGGTGCCGGTGGCGGTGCTGCCGGTTGCGGCGCCTTCTGTGCCGGAGCCGGCTGAGCTGCTCGGGTTGGCCGCTACGTCGGGTGCTTTCCCGCCGACAACAGTCCCGTCTACAGCGGCCGGGTCGGCCTCATCGACCTCTGCTCCGCCTGCAGCGGAGTCGCTGTCAACTGCTTCCGCGCCGGACGAACCAGCCTGCGTCGCGGCATCCGGCGCACCGTCTTCAGGTCCGGTTGGTGGTTCCTGCGCCCGGCCTGTGACTCCTGTCCGGCCGGAGGTTCCTGCCCGGTCGCACCGGGACTGTCGGAGGGCTGCGCGGACTGCGAGGACCCGGCTTGGTTGTCGACATAGCTGCCGACCTTCTGCTGCACGGCATCAACCTTCTCGGCGTACTTCCCGCCGGTCTGCTTGTCGATCAGGTCGCCGGCCTTCTCCACGCCTGCCTTGATCTTGTCCGGATTTTGGTTGACGACATTCCGGAGCCAGTTCTTAGCCTGTTCCTGGAAATCGGTCATTTGCACCCTCCGAGAGGTGTCAGGGGCGGATCGGACGAAAATCCCAGCCTACGGACCGCCCAAAACCCGATCCGTACTTCGGATCAGACACCGTCAACCCCCACCCGTCAACGCCCCTCGCCGCAACCACCCCCACCAGCCCGGACCGTGCACTCATTTCACAACCTCACAAACGGCGTCATGCGCACGCGTCGGCACCGTCGCCGCGCTCATCTGAGCTACCGACTCAGACGGACTGAAGCTCCTCGTCCGGCCGCAGAGGACGGGCATTGCATCCGCCCGTTCCACCTGCCCGTTCCATCTGCCGGTCCCTCCGCAGATCTACCGCTCGTCGCCGGCAGCGCTGTCGAGGAGCTTGTCGAGTACTTCGCCGGCCTCGTCGTACCCGGCATCCGAGATCCGCTGCAGCTCCCGCAGATCCCGACCAGCCACAGCCCGCCGAGTCAGCAACTCCCCCGCCCGCTCGGAACCCTCATCGAGCAGCTCGCTCAACTCCTCGAGATCCCCACGCTCGTCGGCGAGCTCAGCCAGCCGATCCAAAGCCTTCTCGTTCCCCTCATTCGCCAGCGCCTGAAGAGTCTCCCGATCACCCTCGAAATTCGTCATCCCCCATAGTCCACCAGCCACCTCCCCCACCCCCGCAGCACCTGCTCTCTGCAGCTAGCGGTTGCCTTGGGCACCGATGTCAGTGCCGGATCAGACCGCCAACCTGGACGGAAGGGACATGCCCGGTGGCCGGGGCCGTCTGTGACAGCGCGATGCCGATGTCGACCACCACCGAGCGGTCCAGTCCGGTGACCTCCGCTATCGGCGTCCAGACCGATTCGGCGGTTTCGCCGTTCGGCTCGGGCCGGAACTCACCACCGGTAATCCGGACTCCGTAAAAGATCCCGACATTCTGGTGCTCAGATCCCGAGGTGCTCTCAGCCATACCAATCACCCGCGAATCCACCCCCAGCAGCCGCTCCACCACCGCATCACACCCGGTCTCCTCAAGAACCTCCCGGATCACCGCATCAAACGGATCCTCAGCCGGCTCGACCCTGCCCCCAGGAAGAGTCCACCAACTCCCCTCCCCCTTCGGCGACACGTACCGAGCAAGCAGCACCCGCCCGTCGTCAACACAAACCGCATAAGCCGCCAACCGAAAACTCATCCCCGCACCCTAAAGGAACCCATCCTTCCGGCAGGACAAGAAGACCAGCAGCGGAAGACCCAGAGGGCGTGCGGCCACGGCAGCCAAGCACACCACCGGTGAACCACCGAAGGGGCGCCGGTGACTGTAGCGCGGCCGGGAACGCCCGGTTCATGAGCCGCGCCTACACCGTCGGTAACCCTGTCAGTTGCGGCACCTTCACGGCTTCCCCGCGCCGACGTCAGCCGGTTTCCCAGGCAGTACAGTTCGCCGGTGATCAAGACGGAACATCTCGACGGCGTGCGGCTGCTGCGGCACCGGCAGCCACAGGAGCACACCGACGTCACCCTGACGTTCGCGGTCGGGGCCCGGGACGAGACGCTGCGCACCGTCGGGGTCGCGCACACCGTCGAGCATCTGGTGATGAGTACCGTGCGGCAGTTGCCGATCCAACTCGAGGCTGAGGTCGATCTGATGACGACCACCTTCGCGGCGTCGGGATCGCCCGCGCGGGTCGGAGAGTTCCTGAACCGACTCTGCGCCGCGCTGGCCGACCCGCCAGTGGATCGGCTCGCGGTCGAGGCCGGAGTACTGGCTGCCGAAGACGGCTGGGCCGCGCATCCGATGGCCGCCTTCCTGCTGTTCGTCCGGTACGGCGCTGATGGTCCGGGGCTGGCATGGCTGGAAGGCGCCGGGTACGACGGCCTGACGGCGGAGCACGTGACCTCCTTCGCGCAGAAGTGGTTCGTGCCTGGCAACGCAGTACTGCGGGTCAGTGGGCCGCTGCCGGAAGGGCTGGAGCTGAAGCTGCCGCAGGGGTCCGCGCCTATCAGGGAGTACCCCATCGGACGGTTGCCGGATGGACCGTCAGCAGTCGGGTACGGCATCCCGGGCGCCGCAGTGCTGCTCACTCTGCCGCCTCGAGATGCTGCACGCGTGCCCAGTCTTGCGATGAGCGTGCTGGAGAAGAGGATCGAGGAGCAGTGTCGTCACGTCGCTGGGCACAGCTACGTCGTCGACAGCCAGGTTGTGGGTAGGGACTTCGTGATCTTTGCCGAAGCCCGCGAAGGCACCGAGGAACAGGTAGCGCGGGCTGTGGGAGAGGCACTGACCGATCTGGCTGCCCACGGGCCCAGCGAGGAAGAGTTGGCGTTGGCGGTTGCCCGCCTGGAGGAGGACCTCGCCACCACCGACAGAGAACTGGCCGCGGCCTTCGGCACCACGATGCGCCAGCTGATGGGCGACGAGCCGCTGCCACCGGCTGACGTAGTACTGGCCAAGCAGGTCCGCCCGGCGGACATTGCCGCAGTACTGCGGGATGCTCTGCCTTCGGCGATCGGGTACGCCGACCAGGAGGTGCTCGACGTCTGGAAGGCACACGGGTTTCGTCCCGAGGCGCACTGCCCAGTGATTCCCGAGCTGCCGGCGGGGAAGGTCTACAAGCCGTCCCTCTCAGCAAGGACCTTCTTCAAGGACGCTCGCTCGCTCGTCCTGGTGCAGACCGAACAGGGACTCGCACTGCGCGACCATGACGGCATCCACGAGATCCGCTGGGAAGAGGTGGCCGGCGTGATGCGCACGGACGGCCCTACCGTGGTCCTTGGCATCAACGGCTGCGCGATTCCGGTGGACCCCCAGGTCTTCCGTGGCTCTGGCGCCACCCTGGAAGTACTCGCGAACCACACCGATCCCGGCCTGTGGTTCAACGAGTCGTCCTTCTCCCGCGACGAGGACGACCACTAGCCGCCCTCGGCACCCAACAACTGCAGGACGTCAGGCAGCGCCTCCGCAAGAAGACCTGCTGTCCCACAGCACGCTTCGCCGTGGTCGGGTCGTCTCTAGCTCAGCGGCGTTTCGCGCGGCCGGCAGTTGGACGACATCGGAGGACGCCGAAGTCTGTAGGTGGAGGCGTTCCTGAGCGACAGCAGGAGCCCAGTCGCCTGTGGGTGAGTTGTTTGGCGTGCAACGGCGAACGGTCCCACCACTCCAGTCGAGCTTCTTGTACTGCGCGTCGGCTGGGCTGCGACGGTTAGTCGGCTTCTAGGCCGGAGTCGTTGAGGAGGGGGAGCTCTTCGTCGGAGGCGTCTAGTTCTTGTTTGACGATGGTCATGGCCAGACTGCCGGGGTAGCCCTTGCGGGCGAGCATGCCGATCAGGCGGCGCATGGCGACCTGGCGTTCCAGGGATCGCATCGAGCGGAGCTTCTTGCGGACCAGGGCGCGCGCGGTCGCCTCTTCCTGGTCGGGGTCGAGCTCTTCGAGGGCGTCGCGGGTCAGTTCGTCGTCGACTCCCCGGCGACGCAGCTCCTGAGCGAGAGCGCGCTTGCCAAGGCCTCGACCGCGGTGGCGTGACTCCACCCAGGCGGCGGCGAATGCGGCGTCGTCGATCAGCCCGACCTCGGTGAACCGATCGAGCACCTCGTCGGCCACCTCGTCAGAAATCTCCCGCTCGGCCAGCAGCCCGGCCAGCTCGGCGCGGGTGCGCGGCTGGCCGCTCAGCTTGTCCAGCAGGATCGTGCGGGCCGCCGAATGCGGGTCCGCCGACCGATCGAGCTCAGGATCCGCCGGCGCAGTCGGCCGACGATCCCCGAACCGCCGGGTCGCCCGCGTCCCCGGCCGCCGCCGGTTACTACTTGTTCCCGAAGGCTCGGCAGGTTCAGAAGAACGCCGAACACTCGGAGCAGAGATCCCCGCAGGTGGACCAGCAGAGTCGTCAGCGTCGCCCTCGCCGGCAGCCCACTCCGGCATGCCATCGGGACGCCCTTCGAAGGCATCGAAAGTGCCACCATCGGCCGGACCACTACCGGCCGGACCCCCGGTGACCAGGCCACCGGTGGCCGCGCCGGCCCGCCCGCCTTTGGACCGCCGGGACTTACCCGAGCGGCCCCCAGCGGACTTCTTGGCAGCCTTGACGTCCTTGGTGTCATCAAGTGACCAAGGAAGTGGCTGGACGGGAGGCAGCTCCGCTACCGGATCGGCCTCCACCGGCGTCGGCGGAGTGATTCCCGCCAGTCCCCGGCGGACTCCGTCGGGCAGCTCCGGCAAAGCCTTCTTGGAGCTGCCCGGACGGTTGTCGCCGGAAGACATCGGGTGATCAGAAGTCGACATCGACCTCGGCCGCAGCCTCGGCCGGTACCTCGACCGCCACACCGATGCCCATCTTCTCCTTGATCTTCTTCTCCAGCTCGTTGGCCAGATCCGGGTTGTCACGCAGGAAGTTCCGCGCGTTCTCCCGGCCCTGTCCGAGCTGGTCGCTCTCGTAGGTGAACCAGGCGCCGGCCTTGCGGACGAAGCCCTGCTCCACACCGAGGTCCAGCAGGCTGCCCTCGCGGCTGATGCCCTGGCCGTAGATGATGTCGAACTCGGCCTGCTTGAACGGCGGGGCCACCTTGTTCTTCACGACCTTGACCCGGGTCCGGTTGCCGACGAAGTCGGTACCGTCCTTCAGCGACTCGATCCGGCGTACGTCGAGCCGCACCGAGGCGTAGAACTTCAGCGCCTTACCACCGGTCGTCGTCTCCGGGGAGCCGAACATCACGCCGATCTTCTCGCGCAACTGGTTGATGAAGATCGCGGTGGTGTTGGTCCCGCTGACCGCACCGGTCATCTTCCGCAGCGCCTGGCTCATCAGCCGGGCCTGCAGACCGACGTGGCTGTCACCCATCTCACCCTCGATCTCGGCCCGGGGCACCAGCGCGGCCACCGAGTCGATCACGACGATGTCGATCGCGCCGGAGCGGATCAGCATGTCGGCGATCTCCAGCGCCTGCTCACCGGAGTCCGGCTGCGAGACCAGCAGGGCGTCGGTGTCGACCCCGAGCTTCTGTGCGTAGTCCGGGTCGAGCGCGTGCTCCGCGTCGATGAACGCCGCGATCCCGCCGGCCCGCTGCGCATTCGCCACCGCGTGCAGCGCGACCGTCGTCTTACCGGACGATTCCGGACCGTAGATCTCCACCACACGACCGCGGGGCAGGCCGCCGATGCCGAGCGCGACGTCGAGCGCGATCGACCCGGTCGGAATGACCTCGATCTTCGCCCGCTCCTGATCGCCCAGGCGCATCACCGCGCCCTTGCCGCAGTTCCGCTCGATCTGCGTCAGCGCGGTCGCCAGCGCCTTCTCGCGATCCGCGGCCTTGCGGTCTTCCTTCGCCGCTGCACCAGCCATGTGACTGCCACCTAACCCATCTACTATCGGGGCCGCTGTGCCAGCCGCCCGGAGGAAATTCGTTGTCGCCAGAGACGGTATTGGTTCCGACGGACAGTTTTCGGTGCCGGAGTGAATCTGTGGACAAACCGGCCGATCCGGGGAACTCGTACGAGACAAAATAGCCCGAACACCTGTTCGAATCACAACTGACACGCCGAACACCCCGCAGATCGTGCTGAACCGCCCACTCCCTACCCTGGCGGACGTGACCGACCGTCCCGACATCCCCGACTCCGCCGTCATCCTCGCCCTCAGCCGGGTAGAGTTCGGCATCGACTCGGTGCTCGACGCGCTCCGTAGCCAGGACCCGTTCGGCATCCGCACAGTCCTGGCTGAGTACTCCGCTCAAGAGCAGCCCAACCTGGCCGAGAAGGGCCTGATCCTCGCGATCGACAGGTTGCTGCAGATGAAGGTGCCCGGTCACGCCGAGTGGCCGACGCTGCCACTGGCCAAGCGCTGCGACTGGTGGGTGGAGCGCCTAGGCGGGTTCGCTGCGGTCGTAGCGGGTCTCCCCCGGCTCAGCGGTGCCGCCGCCGACGCCCTGCCCATCAAGGACACTCTCGGCGCCGCAGTACAGGCCATGGTGATCGGGGCTGTCTGCCGCGAGTACGGCGTCGAGGCGCATGCCGACCGTACTGCGGTGATCGCCCGCGTACTCACCGGCCGTGCGATCACGCCGGACGACGTACTCCGGTACGACGACCCCACCGCCGCCGGCAAGGACGTGGCGGAGCAGCTCGGGCTAGGGAACGAGTCGGAAGAGGCAGGTCTCCGCAAGGGGGTCCGCCTGGTCTGGCGGATCAGCAAGCTCTTCGGTGGCCTCGGAGAGGTGTTCGAGGACCGCCCACGCGGCAGTATCGGCGCCAGGATCATCGGCAAGCTGCCCGCGGTGGGAGTGGTCGGCGGCTTCTTCGACGAGCGCAAGGGCATCCGCAAGGCCGCGTACGCCGCTGCCGAGCTGCTCAGCTCGAGCGCATTCCGGGTCCGCCCGATCGGAGACAGCGGCCCCGGCGCACTGCGATGATCACCCCATGAACGCGATCGCCATCGTGAACCCGGACGCCAACTGGCCGGCGCAGTACGAGAAGACGGCCGAGGTGCTCGGCAGGATCCTCGGCGACACGGTGGTACGGATCGACCACATCGGTTCGACCTCGGTGCCGGGACTGCCTGCCAAGGACGTCCTCGATATCCAGGCGACAGTCGCTGCGGAGTCCGAGCTGGATGACGCGGTGGAGTTGCTGGTGGCAGCCGACTGGGAAGCCCGGCCGCCGCGTCGCGACCATCCGGTGCCCGGCCTGCCGACGGACGAGTTCCAGTGGGTCAAGCGGTTGGTGATGGAGCCGCAGTACCGGCGCAGGGTGAATCTCCACGTGCGGGTGGCCGGCCGCGCGAACCAGCGATACGCACTGCTCTTCCGGGACTATCTGCGTGCCCATCCGGACACCGCCGCGGCGTACGGGGAGTTCAAGCGGCGGGCCGCTGCGTTGCGTCTGGAGTCTGTCGGTGAGTACGCCGACCTGAAGGATCCCGTGTGTGACCTGATCTATCTGCCGGCCGAGGAATGGGCAGCCCGCACCGGCTGGTCCGTCTGAGACAGACGTAGTTGCTGCTGGCAACTCCCCTGGTCAGCGCTCGCTGGAGGGGAGTTGCAGGTGCGCCCAGACGGCGCGCCAGACAGCTTTGGCGGCTTCGCCGTCGGCGAGGGCCTCCTCGACCGTGCGGCCCCCGAGTTCGCTCAGTGCCTGGGTCTCGGCCCAGGTCCGCGAGTAGGCAGGGCCCAGATGGTGGTCCATCCGGGCCCAGAACTCCGTCAGTCTCATTACTGCCTATCGTTGTCCGGCGGCCGGTTCCAACCGCCTTGCTGTCCGCCCTGCTGCGGCGGCTGACCCCATCCACCCTGCCCCTGCTGCGGCGGCTGCCCGTGCGGTGGCTGGCCCTGCGGCGGCTGCCCCTGGGCGGGCGGCCCCTGAGGCGGCTGTCCCCAGCCACCCTGGCCCTGCTGCGGCGGACCTTGCGGCGGCTGCTGCGGACCCCACTGACCGGGCTGACCCTGCTGCGGGGGCTGCGGCTGCCCAGGGTACTGCCCCGGGGCAGGCTGACCGTACTGCTGCGGCGGCTGGCCCGGCTGGCCATACGGCCCCGGCTGGCCCTGGCCGTACTGACCCGGCTGACCGTACCCACCCTGCTGCGGCGGACCGTACGGACCAGGCGCACCCGGCTGGCCGCCGTACTGGGGGCCCCACTGGCCCTGCTGCGGCTGGCCTGGGTACTGCCCGTACTGCTGCGCCTTGGCCTTGCGACCGCGCAGTACGAAGAAGGCCACGGCTCCGGCGGCGAGCAGCAGAAGCACGATGAGGAGGATCCACGCCCACGCCGGGAAACCGCCGCCGGCCTCGGAGGTCAGTGACACGTTGCCCAGCTTGTCGAGACTGTCGTACGTCGCCGTGCGCCCGTCGACCTTGGCACCCGAGTCGTGCTCGATGATCTTGCCCGGCATGGTGATCTTGAAGTTGACCGCGGGCGTCGCACCGCCGGTGTTCCGGCCGAGGTTCGCCTGCTTGACCGTGACGACGAACTTCTCGCCGTCCTTGCGGAAGCCCACGCCCTGGCCGGTCGAGGTGCCCATCTTGCTGAACGGCACGTTGTCGAACTTGCAGTTCGATCCGATGTACTTGTCGTCCTGGAAGGCCTCGCAGGTGACGCCCTCGGTGGCGGTCTGCTTGATGCCCCGCTCCACCTGTGCGCGGATCTCGTCGATCGACTGACCACTGCTGGTCAGCAACTGCTTGTCGATGCCGATCTGCATCGTGCCGGAGACGGTCTCGTTGGAATTCACCTTCAGGTCGCCGTCGAGCTTCACGCAGCCGGTCAGAGCAACCAGGCAGGCCACGACGACGAGCGCTGTGCGCACGCGGTTCATCATGGCGCCGATCATTCCAGAAGGAGGGGACAGGATGGGCCTTGGGAACCCTCCTGGCCGAAAACTGTCGGACCGGCCGGGCAAGATGGTGGACGTGCAGAGATCCAGCGCGTTGAGCCGCTTCTCGCCCGCGACCCGGGCGTGGTTCGGCGACGTCTTCGAAGCGGCCACCCCGGCCCAGCTCGAGGCGTGGGACGCCATCACCGCGGGCCGGGACGCGCTGGTGGTCGCCCCGACGGGTTCGGGCAAGACGCTGGCGGCCTTCCTGTGGGCGCTCGACCGGCTCGCGACGACGCCACCACCGGAGGATCCGAAGCTGCGCTGCCGCGTGCTCTACGTGTCGCCGCTGAAGGCGCTGGCGGTCGACGTCGAGCGCAACCTGCGGGCGCCGCTGATCGGCATCCGGGAGACCGCGCGGCGGCTCGGCGAGGCGCCGATCGACGTCGAGGTGGCGGTTCGGTCGGGTGACACGCCGGCCAACGAACGGCGGCGGTTCGCCACCAAACCGTCCGACGTACTGATCACCACGCCCGAGTCACTGTTCCTGCTGCTCACGTCGCAGGGACGGGAGTCGTTGCGGGGTGTGGAGACGGTCATCGTCGACGAGGTGCACGCGGTCGCCGGCACCAAGCGCGGCGCGCATCTGGCGCTCACACTCGAGCGGCTGGACGCCCTGCTGCCCCAGCCGGCCCAACGGATCGGGTTGTCGGCGACGGTTCGCCCGGTCGAGGAGGTCGCGCGCTTCCTCGGCGGCGAGCGGCCGGTGAAAGTAGTGCAGCCGAAGTTCACCAAGCAATGGGACCTGAGCGTGGTCGTGCCGGTCGAGGACATGGCCGAGCTCGCCAACACCGAGATCGAGACGTCCGGGTCGGCCGCCGGGCCGCCCCGGCACGCGTCGATCTGGCCGCATGTCGAGGAGCACGTCTTCGACCTGATCTCGGCGCACCAATCCACCATCGTCTTCTCCAACTCCCGTCGGCTGGCCGAGCGCCTGACCGCCCGGCTGAACGAGATCGCCGCCGAGCGCGCCGACCTCGAGCTGCCCGAGGCCGGTTCGCCGGCCCAGCTGATGGCTCAGTCGGGCGCCTCCCTGGCCGCTCCCCCGCTGATTGCCCGCGCTCACCACGGCTCGGTCAGCAAGGAGCAGCGAGCGCTCATCGAGGCCGATCTGAAGTCCGGCCGGCTGCCGTGCGTGGTCGCGACCAGCAGCCTCGAGCTCGGGATCGACATGGGTGCGGTCGATCTGGTCATCCAGGTCGAGGCACCGCCCTCGGTCGCGAGCGGGCTCCAGCGGGTCGGTCGCGCCGGTCACCAGGTCGGCGCTGTCTCGCGCGGCGTACTGTTCCCGAAGTTCCGTGGCGACCTGATCGACACCGCCGTCGTGGTCCAGCGGATGCGCGACGGGCTGATCGAGAGCCTGCACATCCCGGCGAACCCACTCGACGTGCTGGCCCAGCAGATCGTCTCGATCGTTGCCCTCGACACCATCGACGTGGACGAGCTCTACACCTTGGTACGCCGCTGCGCCCCGTTCGCGACGCTGCCACGATCGGCGTACGACGGCGTGCTGGACATGTTGTCCGGGCGTTATCCGTCGGACGAGTTCGCCGAGTTGCGGCCGCGGATCGTGTTCGACCGGGTCAGTGGCGAGATCTCGGGCCGGCCCGGTGCGCAACGGCTCGCGGTGACCAGTGGCGGGACGATCCCGGATCGAGGACTGTTCGGCGTCTTCCTGGTCGGCGAGTCCACCAACCATCGGGTCGGCGAGCTCGACGAGGAGATGGTCTACGAGTCCCGCGTCGGCGACGTCTTCACGCTGGGCGCGTCGAGCTGGCGGATCGAGGACATCACCCACGACCGGGTGCTGGTCTCCCCCGCTCCCGGCCAGCCCGGCCGCCTCCCGTTCTGGAAGGGCGACGCGGTCGGTCGCCCCGCGGAGCTGGGAGCGGCGACCGGTGCGTTCGTTCGGACAATTGCCGCTCTGCCGCCGGCGAAGGCGGTCAAGCGGGCACGGGACGCAGGCCTCGACGAGTACGCCGCCAACAACCTGGTCGCCTACCTCGGCGAGCAACGCGAGGCGACCAGCCGGGTGCCCGACGACATCACCATCGTGGTCGAGCGGTTCCGCGACGAGCTCGGCGACTGGCGGGTCTGCATCCATTCGCCGTACGGCGGTCAGGTGCACGGCCCTTGGGCGCTGGCGATCGCCGCGCGGCTGCGCGAGCGGTACGGCATGGATGCCCAGTCGGTCTCGGGTGACGACGGCATCGTGCTGCGCCTGCCGGAGACGGACGAGCCGCCGCCGGGTGCCGATCTGGTGCTGTTCGATCCGGCGGAGATCGAGGATCTGATCACTGCGGAGGTCGGCGGCTCGGCACTGTTCGCCGCGCGCTTCCGTGAATGTGCGGCCCGCGCGCTGCTGCTGCCCCGGCGCAATCCGGGCAAGCGATCACCACTGTGGCAGCAACGGCAGCGATCGGCGCAGTTGTTGAGCGTGGCCAGCAAGTACGGGTCGTTCCCCATCGTGCTGGAGACTCTGCGCGAGGTGCTGCAGGACGTCTACGACCTGGCTGCCTTGAAGGATGTGCTGACGGGCATCAGCGAACGCCGGATCTCCGTGGTCGAGGTGGAGACGCCGGAGGCTTCACCGTTCGCGAAGTCGCTGCTGTTCGGCTATGTGGGCGCATTCATGTACGAAGGCGACACCCCGCTCGCCGAGAAGCGCGCGGCAGCACTCTCGCTCGACCAAGGTCTGCTCGCGGAGCTGCTGGGCCGCACCGAGCTGCGTGAGCTTCTCGACGCCGAGGTCGTACTGCGCACCGAGGCCGAGCTGCAACGCCTGGCCGAGGACCGGCGAGCCCGTGATGCCGAAGGGCTTTTCGACGTACTCCGCTTGGTCGGGCCGCTGTCGTTGTCCGAGGCAACTCAGCGCTGCGTCGACGGTTCAGATGCGGAAGCCTGGTTGACCGAGCTCGCCGCGGCCCGCCGGGTCGTGCGGGTGCGGGTGGCCGGTGAACACCGGTGGGCTGTGGTGGAAGACGTCGCGCGCTTGCGTGACGCCCTCGGCGTACCGCTGCCACCTGGTATCGCCGAGGCGCATGCGGAGTCAGTCGCGGATCCCCTAGGCGATCTGGTGTCGCGTTATGCCCGCACCCACGGGCCTTTCCGCGCGATCGACCTGGCGACACATCTCGGGATCGGCGTTGCCGTCGTGAGTGAGGCGCTGCGCCGGCTGGCCGCGGCTGGGCGAGTGGTCGAGGGCGAGTTCCTGCCGGGTGGTGTCGCGACAGAGTGGTGCGACAGCGAGATCCTGCGACTGCTGCGCCGCCGATCGCTGGCGGCCCTGCGCAAGGAGGTCGAGCCAGTCGATCCGGCCGCCCTCGCGCGGTTCCTGCCTGCCTGGCAGGGAATCACGAGCAGCCGCGGCCGCGGGTACGACGTATTGCTGGGTGCTGTCGAGCAGTTGGCGGGATGTGCTGTGCCCGCGTCGGCGCTGGAGTCGATCGTGTTGCCGTCGCGGGTACCTGGGTACCAGCCGTCAATGCTGGACGAGCTGACCGCGACCGGAGAGGTGGTGTGGGCCGGCTCGGGTTCGCTGCCGGGCACGGATGGCTGGGTTTCGTTGCACTTGGCAGACAACTGCGATCTCACGCTGCCCGATCCTGACCCGTCCTTCGAACTGGGCGAGACCCATCAGGCCGTGCTCGACGCGTTGGCCGGCGGGGGCGCGTTCTTCTTCCGTCAGTTGAGCGATGTCGTCGGCGCCGCGTCCGGGGTGGTCGACGACAACACGATGGTCGGCATCCTGTGGGATCTGGTCTGGGCCGGGCACCTGACCAACGACACACTCGCACCGGTTCGATCACTGGTCGGCGGGGGCCGAGGTGCCCACCGAACCCGCCGAGCTACGCCTCGCGCGCGACCTGGACGAGGGCTGAGACCAGGACGACCCGCAATGCCTGCACGCAGTGGTCCGCCGACAGCCGGTGGACGGTGGTCGTTGCTGCCAGAGCGCAACGAGGATGCGACTAGGCGGGCCCATGCGGCAGCAGAGACGCTGCTGGATCGCTACGGGATCGTCACGCGCGGCTCGGTGATGACCGAGCGGACGCCGGGTGGGTTCGCGGCCGTCTACAAGGTGCTGAGCGCCTTCGAGGAGTCCGGGCGATGCCGTCGCGGGTACTTCGTTGCCGGGCTCGGGGCCGCGCAGTTCGCTTTGCCCGGCGCCGTCGACCGGTTGCGGGCGATGGCCGAGTTGCCGACGAGCGGATCGATCAGCCGGCCGTCGAAGGAGCAGCCGGCGGCGCGGGCCGTAGTACTGGCGGCTTCTGATCCGGCCAATCCGTATGGCGCGGCTCTGCCCTGGCCCGAGCGGGATAACGCCGGTGGTCATCGACCAGGGCGGAAGGCCGGTGCACTCGTCATGCTCGTCGACGGACGCCTCATCGTGTACGTCGAACGCGGCGGGCGGACGGTGTTGAGCTTCACCGAGGATCCGGACCTGCTGCAGCCGGCCGTCGACGCACTGGCCCTGGCGATCAGAGACGGGCATCTCGGCAAGCTCAGTGTGGAGACGGCCGACGGTGAACAGGTGCGGCACACAGCCTTTGGCGATGCACTGGCCAAGGCGGGATTCCATGCGACGCCGCGCGGTCTGCGGCTTCGGGCCTGAGCCATGCCCGAAGGAGACACCGTCTGGCGGGCCTGCAAACGGCTGGACCAAGCCTTGGGCCGGCAGGAACTGACACGCACGGACTTCCGGGTGCCGTCCTTGGCCACGACCGATCTCAGCGGCCGGAGCGTGCTCGAGGTGATTGCTAGAGGCAAGCATCTGTTGATGCGACTGTCGGGCGGCGTCACCATCCACAGCCATCTCCGGATGGATGGCAGCTGGCATCTGTACCGTCCGGGCGAGAAATGGCGAGGCGGTCCGGACCACCAGGTCAGGGCGGTGCTGGAGACCGCGGCCTGGGTGGCCGTGGGATATCGGCTGCCAGTGCTGGAACTGGTCGCGACCGATGCCGAGGGCACCGTCGTCGGTCATCTCGGACCTGACCTGCTGTCCCCCGACTTCGACCGGGACCTGGCGCTGGCCAATCTCGCTGCCGAACCTGATCGGACGATCAGCGAGGCCCTGCTGGACCAGCGGAACCTGGCCGGGATCGGGAACTTCTACCGGGTCGAAGTCTGTTTCCTGCTCGGCCTGCATCCATGGCGCAAGGCCGGCTCGGTGGACCTGGCGGCCGCGGTCGACCTGAGTCGCCGACTGATGAAGGCCAATCTCCGGAACGCGACTCAGGTATCGACCGGTATCGACCGGCCGGGGCAGCGTTCCTATGTGTTCGAGCGGGCCGGTAAACCGTGCCGTCGGTGCGGGACGACGATCCAGACAGCCCCGATCGGCGAGCCGCCCAGGGAACGGGTCAGCTTTTGGTGCCCCACCTGTCAGCCCGAGGCGTGAAATTCACCTGTGGATGACCAGCTGGTTCGGCGGAAAGACGGATACGTTCTCTGACGAGTCGAACATCTGTTCGAGTTCGAGAGGAGACGGTCATGTGCGACATCTGCGGTGGGATCACCAACCCCGAGTACGAGCAGCAACTGCTGACCAACATCCAGCGCTTCGGCTGGACGGTGCAGTTCATCGAGGGTGAGCACGGCGGGCGGAACCCGTCGTACGCCTACACCCTGGGGCTGAGCCTGCACGGGCACCCGGAGTTCATCACCTTCAACTGCCATCCGGACTTCGTCGGGCGTGAGCTTCAGCCGCTCGCGGAGTCAGTGCTCGCCGGAAGGCAGTTCGACGAGGGTGATCATCTCGGCGATCTCTTCCAGCCGCAGTTGCTGCGGATGCCGGATTCGACGACTCATCTCTACACGGCGAACACGATGTTCAGGCGGCCGGGTGATCCACCCATCGAAGCGCTCCAGCTGGTCTGGCCCACCAGGACCCCATGGCTGGAGAGCGGGCGATGAACACCCGCGAGCTGCCGGGATCAGGCGGCGGCAACGACCTCGGGCTCGATCGCCGGGTGCGCCAGGACGAGCGCCTCTTCCCGGGCGAGATCCTCGCTGACCTCGGCGAAGACCGTCGACAGCGGAACGTCCAGTGCCATGCAGATGGCCGCAAGCAACTCGCTCGAAGCCTCTTTCTGGCCGCGCTCGACCTCCGAGAGGTAGCCCAGGCTGACCCGGGCGTCGGCGGACACCTCGCGCAGAGTGCGCCCTTGGCGCAGCCGCTTGCGCCGCAGGACGTCGCCCAGGAGGCCACGAACCAGCACCATGAGGTTTCTCCCTTCCGCCTGTCGGATCGAACCTACTCGCACCGTAGCTCGACCGTGGGGACCAACGGTACCCGTTGCTGGGTCACTACTCCTCGCAATGTCCAGCTTCGGTGCGCCGTGCCAGTCTGCCTTACCTGTTCCCATGCTGGTCTCAACACTCCGATCAAGCCAGTTCTTCCGCCACCAACTCGGCGGCAAGTTCCAGCACAGCCTGCACACTCCCCCGCCGGACAGCCGTCCGGTCACCACTCAAAGCCAATTTACGCACCTGTACTCCGTCCGGTCCGGCGGCGGCGACGTAGACGGTGCCGGCCTCGACGCCCGCTTGAGGGTCAGGACCGGCAACACCGGTCGTTGCCAGGCCGTAGGTGGCGCCGAGGCGCTCTCGCACACCCATGGCCAGAGCTGCGGCCGTGTCGGGGTGCACAGGTCCCACAGCGGCCAGCAGTTCCTCTGGGACACCGCAGAGGGTGGCTTTCAGATCGGTCGCGTAGGCAACAACTCCACCGCGGTAGACCGCTGACACACCCGGCACGTCCGTCAGGGCCGCACCCACCAGCCCACCGGTCAGAGACTCCGCCGTCGCCAGAGTCTCGCCACGCTCCTTCAGCAACCCCACCAGTCTCTGCAAGACCTCAGAGGACGACGCGGCTGGCTCAGCGGACGCGGACGGCGCAACGGAGCTGGAGGGCGCAGCGGACGCGGTGGCCCCGGGGGGTGCAGCAGGCGCGGAGGACCCCAGGGGCGCAGCCGGCGCGGAGGGCGTGGCTGGCTTGGTGGGTGAGGCCACGGAGCTGGAATCGGTGGGAGTCGAGGGGTGGTTCTGGGTCATGGGAGGGGGCGTTTGGCGGCGGCTCGGAGGCGGAGGGCTCGGCCTACGTAGTCGAGGCCGGTGATGATCGTGACCAGGACGGCTGCGGCCATGAAGACGATCGCGGTCCAGTGCAGGACTGCGACCGACTGCCACGGAAGGAGGTAGAGGCCCAGGGCGATCGCCTGCAGGACCGTCTTCAGCTTGCCGCCGCGGCTGGCCGGCATGACGCCGTGCCGGATCACCCAGAAGCGGAGCAGGGTGACGCCCCACTCACGAACCATCACCAAGGCGGTGACCCACCAGGGCAGCTCGCCGAGGATCGAGAGGCCGATGAAGGCCGCGCCGGTGAGGGCCTTGTCGGCGATCGGGTCGGCGATCTTGCCGAAGTTGGTGACCATGTTCCAGCGGCGCGCGATATCGCCGTCGAACCGGTCGGTGACGATCGCGACCACGAAGGCCGCCGTGGCCAGCAGCCGGTTGCCGTCGGTGGCCCCGGCGTCGCGGAGCAGCAGCCAGACGAACAAGGGCACCAGGACGAGCCGCAGCACGGTCAGCGCATTGGCCACGTTCCAGGCGCTGGGCGCGGTCAGCGGCCCGGCGGCGGCGCGTGGCACCGGGTTCGTCGGCGGGATGGTCACGCGGTCAGGTTAGCTGCCGGAACGCTCTCTCGGGGGCTCACCTGCGCGGCGTAGGTGGCGATCAGGTCGACCCCTTCGCTTCCGACCACCTCGGCGGCGACCAGATCACCGATCGCAAGATCCGCCGGGAACCCGGTCAGCGTGGTGGAGCCGTCCACCTCCGGGCCCTGGTGGGCAGCGCGACCTTCGGCGGTGTCGCCGTCGATCGACTCGACCATGATCTCGACGGTCTCCCCGATCCGCGCCTCGGCGCGGGCCGAAGTCAGATCCTCCGCGAGGCGGGTGACCCGGTCCAGGCGGGCCGCGATGGTGTCCTCGTCCAGCTTGCCGTCGTAGGTCTCCGCCTCGGTGCCGTCCTCGTCCGAGTAACCGAACACTCCGATCGCGTCGAGCCCGGCGCGGGAAAGGAAGTCGCAGAGAATGTCCACGTCCTCCTCGGTCTCCCCCGGGAACCCGACGATCACATTGCTCCGGATACCGGCCGTTGGTGCCTGGGCGCGAACCTGCTCGATCAGTTCGAGGAAGCGCTCGGAGTCGCCGAAGCGACGCATCCGGCGCAACAAGGGGCCGGACGCGTGCTGGAAGGACAGGTCGAAGTACGGGGCGACGCCGGGCGTCGATGCCATCGCGGTGATGAGCGTGGGGCGCATCTCCGCGGGCTGGAGGTACGAGACCCGCACGCGGGTCAGGCCAGGCACCTCGGCGATCTCCGCGACCAGTGTCTCCAACAGACGCAGGTCGCCCAGGTCCTTGCCGTACGAGGTCGAGTTCTCGGAGACGAGGAAGACTTCGCGGACACCGTTCTCGGCGAGCCAGTGCGCCTCGCCGAGGACCTCGGTCGGGCGACGGGAGACGAAGGCGCCACGGAAGGCCGGGATCGCGCAGAACGCGCAGCGACGGTCACAGCCGGATGCCAGCTTCAACGGAGCCATCGGACCGCCATCGAGCCGGCGCCGGACGACGCGTGGGCCGCTGGCGGGCGCGGAGGCGAGGTCGGGGGCGTCGATGGTCAGCTCGGTCGGGTCCGACGCCTTGAGCGTGCGTCCCTTCAGGCCCTGCTCCGCGGTGGGTGCCTGGGCGGCGTCACCGTGGCCGGGGACGGAGACGCCGTGGGTGTTCGCGCGGTCGGCGGGAGCGAGCGGGAGGAGCTTGCGGCGGTCGCGCGGGACGTGCGACTCGTGCTTGGTGCCGGCGAGGATTGAGCGGAGCTTGTCGGAGATGTCGGCGTAGTCGTCGAATCCGAGCACCGCGTCGGTCTCCGGAAGCGCCTCGGCCAACTGCTCGCCGTACCGCTCAGCCAGGCAGCCGACCGCCACGACGGCCTGCGTGCGACCCGAGTCCTTGTAGTCGGAGGCGGCCAGCAGGGTGTCGACGGAGTCTTTCTTCGCAGCCTCGACGAAGCCGCAGGTGTTCACCACCACGGTGTCCGCGTCGGCAGCGTCCTCGACGAGCCGGAAGCCACCGGCCTCGAGCCGGCCGGCCAGTTCCTCGGAGTCGACGTCGTTGCGGGCACAGCCCAGCGTGACCAGGGCGACGGTGGTGGGAGTCGTAGTCATCACCCCGAGTATGACTGCTCCACCGACCGCATAGAAATCAACCGCCACCGGACGGGACCCGCGCTGAGCCCGGGGGCGCTGCTGCTGTGCGGTATGGGAGTGGACGGCGGGTTCACAGCACTAGCTGATTGCGGCACCCGTCCTGATTGGAGGCGGCACCTGTGCTGACCGAATGCGTTTTCCTGAACGCAGTGCTCGGGCTTCTTGATCGCTCTGCTCAGGCGCGGCGAGTGATACCTAGCTGGTGCGCAAGCTGCGCGGCGGCCCGGAGTTGTTCCTGGGTGCTCTGCTCCCCGCTCGGGGAGGGCGATGGGCGGGCACCCGGCACCGGCCATGCGGCGGTCAGAGGTGGTCTCTGGGGGTGCTCTGCTCCCACATCACGGGAGATGCGATGGCTGAAGTGGTGTGCTGGCCGTGCGGCGGCCGGGTCCTCCCTGGGTGCTCTGCTGCACCCATCGCGGGAGGTGCGATGACTGAGCTGGTGGAGCGGCGCGCTGGCACCTAGTGCTTGCCTCTAGGTCGCCGGGCTCAGAGAGCAGGTCGTGCTGGTCGAGAGGTGGAGGTGGTGGTTCCTGGATGCGCTGCTCTCCCGGCAGTACTCGTCGGGTGGATGCGTCCTGTCGCTCGATCACACCAGCGGACCGCACATCGTTGCCAGCTCAGTCGACGAACAACCGCCGGGCGGAGTGGCGGTGGAGCGGGCCAGTGCCTAACGCCTGCACTGCGCCTGCGATGGGGCGCGGGGTTAGGTGTTGGGGGTGGTTAGTTTGCCGGTGGGGAGGATGGTGAAGCGTTTGTTGGGTGGGGTGGCTTTGGTGCCGTTGATGTAGACGGTGATGTTGGTGCCGTTTTCGAGGGTGACCCGGATTTCGCCTTTGTGGGTGATGGTTTGGGTGGAGCCGGGGCCTAGGAGGCCCTGGAAGAGTCTTTGGCCTTTGGCAGTGCGGATGGTGACGTAGGAGCCGTCGCCTCGGGCTGTGAGGGTGAGCTTCGTGGCGGCCGGTACGGCGGGCTTGACGGGCTTGGGTGCGGGTGGATTGACGCTGGGCTTGGGTATCGCCTTGGGTGCCGGAGTCGTGACCGCGACCGTGGGGGTGGTCTTCGAGGCATTTGCTTCGACGTCGCTGGGGAGGGTGAAGAGGCGGACCATGCCCCAGCCCATCAGGCCGACCAGGATCGCGCCCAGGACGACTGCCCAGCGCGGGCGGGCCGGGTGCAGGGTGGGGCGCTTGGACTTCGCGCGTTCCTCGCGACGGACGCGGTCCGGCTGGGGTGCCGGGTGGGTCTCGTCGAACGTCGCCAGCAGGGCTTCCGGATCGGCCTTGACCACGCGGGCGATCGCCCGGATGTGACCGCGGGCGTAGAAGTTGCCGCCGCAGCGGGAGAAGTCATCGGCCTCCATGGCGGTGAGCAGCCCGGATCTGATCCGGGTGGACGCACTCAGCTGCTCGATCGTCATGTCAGCCCGTTCGCGGGCCGCCGTGAGCTCGCTGCCGATGCTCACGCCCACCACCTCTTTCCACCGTCCGAAGTTGAATGCTCCGGATTCGCTGACATCACACAGTCAACGGCCGGGGTTCGACGGGGTCACGCGTAGCTCAGAGTTGTTCCCTGACCGGACACCTGGTGTCCGCCAGCATGTGCAGAGCCTGTACCACTTCCCCGTTGGACGGCTTGGCCGTCAACCCGAACGGTACCGCGAGTGACGTGCCGGTCAGTCGCCGGTTGGCATCGGTGACCTTGCGCGTCGCGGCCGGCATCTCGCTGAGCACCGGTCCGGGATCGAGCAGATGGACCGCGATCCGGCCGTCGTCGAACAGGTGCCGCCGGCGCAGTACGGTCACCTCCTCGATCTCCTCCCACCGGGTGCCGACCCACTCGTTGCGGATCCGCAGCCGGATGCCGACGTCGTCGGCGACCAGCAGCGCGCCGACGGTCAGCGCTCGCGCGCACACCACGGCCAGCAGCGCGAAGGCGGCCGCGGCGATCCAGCGCAGTACGCCGGTGGGGCTGCTCGACGCCGAGGCGGCGAAGCCGATCGCGACCAGGCCGGCGCCGGCCGCGAGGGCTCCGTGCACCGGCTGGGAGGCACGGACGGTGAACTCGTGGGTGACGGAATCGGTGTCGACAGCGTGCTGCTCAGACCGGGGCATCGCGGTATGGGCGGTCACGGGTCACTCTCCTCGCAATGTGGCGACGAAGTCCTCTAGGTCGTCCGGTTTCACCAGTACGTCGCGGGCCTTGGATCCTTCGCTCGGCCCGACCACACCCCGGCTCTCCAGGATGTCCATCAGCCGGCCCGCCTTGGCGAAACCGACCCGGAGCTTACGTTGCAGCATCGACGTCGAGCCGAACTGGGTGGAAACGATCAGTTCGGCCGCCTGGACGACCAGGTCGAGGTCGTCGCCGATCTCGTCGTCCAGGTCCTTGCTCGGGCCCGGCGCGACGGTGACGTCTTCCCGGTACGTCGGCTGCAGCTGCTCCTTGCAGTGCTCGACGACAGCCCGGATCTCGCTTTCGGTGACCCAGGAACCCTGGATCCGCATCGGCTTGCTCGCGCCCATCGGCAGGAACAGACCGTCACCCTGCCCGACCAGCTTCTCCGCGCCGGGCTGGTCCAGGATGACCCGGCTGTCGGCCAGCGACGAGGTGGCGAAGGCCAGCCGGGACGGCACGTTCGCCTTGATCAGGCCGGTCACGACATCGACCGACGGCCGCTGCGTGGCCAGCACCAGGTGGATACCGGCCGCACGCGCCAGCTGCGTGATCCGGACGATCGAGTCCTCGACGTCGCGCGGCGCGACCATCATCAGGTCGGCCAGCTCGTCGACGATCACCAGCAGATAGGGGTACGGCGTGAGCACGCGCTCGCTGCCTGGCGGCGGCTTCACCTTGCCGGTACGGACCGCCTTGTTGAAGTCGTCGACGTGCCGGAACCCGAAGGCGGCCAGGTCGTCGTACCGCATGTCCATCTCGCGGACGACCCATTGCAGCGCCTCGGCCGCCTTCTTCGCGTTCGTGATGATCGGCGTGATCAGGTGCGGGATGCCCTCGTAGTTGTTCAGCTCGACCCGCTTGGGGTCGACCAGGATCATCCGCACCTCGTCGGGCGTGGACCGCATCAGCACCGAGGTGATCAGCGAGTTCACGAACGAGGACTTACCCGAGCCGGTGGCGCCCGCGACCAGCAGGTGCGGCATCTTCGCCATGTTGGCGACGACGAACCCGCCCTCCACGTCCTTGCCGAGCCCGGCGACCATCGGGTGGTGGTCGTTGCGCGCGGTGGCCGACCGGATCACGTCGCCGAGGCTGACGATCTCCTTGTCGGTGTTCGGGATCTCGATGCCGATCGCGGACTTGCCGGGGATCGGCGACAGGATCCGGACGTCGGCCGAGGCGACCGCGTAGGCGATGTTCTTCGACAGCGCGGTGACCTTCTCGACCTTCACCGCGGAGCCGAGCTCGACCTCGTACCGGGTGACGGTCGGGCCACGGGTGTAGCCGGTGACCTGGGCGTCGATGCCGAACTGGTCGAACACCTCGGTCAGCCGGTCCACGACGGCGTCCGACGCCTTGGTCCGGGCCTTGTGGACCGAACCGGGCTTCAGGATCTGGCCGTCGGGCAGCGTGTAGGTGATGTCGCCGGACAGGCTGAGCTGCTCCACCCGCTGCGGCAGCGGGGTGTGCGGCGGCGGCTCGCCGGGCGGCTCCGGGTCGGAATCCTTCTTCGCGCCGGCCTTCATCGCGCCCGCCACGGCACCGTAGATCGGCGGGGCGGCGGCCGCGGCAGCCGCAGCGGCATCCGCGTCGACGTCGTACGGGTCCTCTTCGGGCTCGACGGCGGCCTTCTTGCGGCCGCGTTTGGAGATCTCGCGACCCTCGAGCACCGGCGAGTCGTACGGCTTGATGGTCGGCTCGCCGTCCTCGTCGAGAGCGGCCTTCGCGCGCCGCTCCTTGCGGGTCAGGCGCACGGTGTCGTCGGCCTGCGCGGCGACGGACGGAGCATCAGCCGGGAGCTCGGTCCGGCCGAGCAGTACGTCGAAGGCGGCGCGCACGCGGAGCGGGATCGCGTAGATCGGAGTACCGGTGACCACCAGGGCACCGAAGATCGCGAGCAGGACCAGCAAAGGCGCTGTCACGTACTGCGTGAGCAGGTCGGACAGGAACGCGGAGACGAAGTACCCGATCGCTCCCCCGGCGTCCTGCAGCCGGCCGTCGGCCGGGTTGTTGGGACGCGGTAGGCCATTGGCGATGTGGACCAGGCCGAGCACTCCGATGGAGACGGCACTCCAGCCGATGACCTGGCGTCCCGCCGGGCCGTTGCGGTCCGGGTGGCGCATCGTGCGCAGGGCGATGAACAGGAGCATCAGCGGGACGGCCCAGCCGAGCATGCCGACGCTGCCGCCGACCACTGTCCGTACGCCGTTGCCGACCGCGCCTGGCAGGTCCCACCAGATTGCGGCTGCCACTACCAGCGACAGACCGATCAGGGTGAGGCCGGCGCCGTCGCGGCGGTGGGCCGGGTCGAGGTCGCGGGCGCCGTGCCCGATACCGCGAACCATGCCGCCGAGCAGATGGGCGATCCCGATCCAGAGCTTGATCAGCCCCCGGCCGAGGGCGAGCATGGCGGTCGCGAACGGACCCGCACCGCCCGCCTTGGGCGTGGCAGTACGCGCAGCGGTAGAACCGCCGCGCTTGGTGCTCTGCCCACGCTTCTGGGCGCCTGACGGACGGGAGCGGCCACCTGCCGCCGAACGGCCCGATGCAGGGCTGCTGGCTGCGGACTTCCGCGCCCGCGCCGGGGAAGACGTGCGGGTCGCCATGTCTAGCAGGCTACCCCGACTACCACTCGAGTCACACGTGTCACACGCCGATCACACCACCCCATCCGTAGCGTCACAGCACAAACACCACCCTCCCGAGCGGAGAGTCAGGCGCCCGTGGTTCCGTCCAGTTGTTCGCGGAGGAGGTCGGCGTGGCCGCAGTGGCGGGCGTATTCGCCGATCAGGTGGAGGTAGATCATCCGGAGCGAAGAGAGTTCGCCTCTGACGGTGAACTGCTGGTCGAGCGAGTAGCCCTCGGCTGCTTTGTCGGACAGCGCCCACTCGTCGACGAGGGCCTCGTACTCCGCCTGCGCCTGGCCGGCGTCGATCAGTTCGAAATCCGCGTCCTTGCCCAGCGCGGGATCGAAAGCGGGCTCGGCCGGCGAAGTCGTGGAGGCGGACGCGAAGTGGATGCGGAACCAGATCCGCTCCACCTTCCGGGCATGCCGGATCAGGCCTAGTAGCGAGAGGTTGGAGGGCGGTGACGGCCGGTTGGCCAACTGCTCGGCGGTGAGGCCGGCGCATTTGTGCAGCAGCGTGGTCCGGTAGAAGTTCAGGTAGCCGGCCAGCAGTTCCTGTTCGGGGGCGACCAGCGAGCCGCCGGGCCGCTCGACTTCAGGTGCGATCCAGGTCATGCCGTCATCCTTGCCCGGCAGCCGTCACGACGGACCGGTGCCCCACCCAACGACACGAAAGGCCCCACCGCCACGCCTGTCGTCTCACGATACGTTCGAGTATCCCACGATACGAGACTTGCACTGGCGTCGGCGCCAGCCAGGCGGTTACCGTCTTCGGCAGGTCATGAGTGCCAGCGCGAAGCCCCGGCTTGCTGGCCGGCAACCCTCCTCCGCGGTGGGGTGCCCCGGGTGAGGACCCGGCCGTTCGGACACCCCGATCGGCAAGTGCGGACCACCCGGGAGCAGAACCATGTCGATCCTCTCCATCCTCGAGCCGGCCACCAGCACGGCCGCCGTCCGGCCCACCGTCGCCCGGCTCACCACCGGCAGCGTCCCCGCCACCGTCGCGAATGACCTGCTGGTCCCGCTGGCCGACGGCCGCGTGACGGACTACGCGAACTTCGACCACGGTGCGAGCGCGCCGTGTCTGGAGTCGGTACGAGCCGCGGTCGAGGCCGCGCTCCCGTCGTACGCGTCGGTGCACCGGGGCAACGGCTACGCCTCGCGGATCACCACGCAGTGGTACGAGCGGGCTCGCGCCGAGGTGCACGCCTTCGTCGGCGCGCGCCCAACGGACCAGGTCATCTTCACCCGTCAGACCACCGATGCGCTGAACCTCCTGGCCCGGGCAGTCCCGGAAGACGCGACCGTGATCGTGTTCGAGTCCGAGCACCACGCGGCCCTCCTCCCCTGGCCGGCCGAGCGGACCGTCCGGCTCGCAGCGCCGACAAGCCAGACCGCAGCGGTGACTGCAGTGGCCGATGCCCTGCGCGCCGCCCCCGAGGGCCCTCGCCTCGTCGTCATCACCGGCGCATCGAACGTCACCGGCGAGATCTTCCCGATCGCTGAGATCGCCGCCGTCGCCAAGGCCCACGGCGCGCGAGTCTGCCTCGACGCCGCGCAGCTCGCCCCGCACCGCCAAGTAAACATCCAGGAGCTGGACGTCGACTGGGTCGCGCTGTCCGGTCACAAGCTCTACGCCCCGTACGGCGCCGGCGCCCTGATCGGCCGCGCCGACTGGCTCAACGCCGCAGACCCCTACCTGTACGGCGGCGGCGCGACCGCTTCGGTGACCAGCGAGGCAACCGTCTGGAACGAAGGCCCCGCGCGGCACGAAGGTGGCTCCCCCAACGTGATCGGCGCGATCGCCCTGGCCACCGCCTGCGCCACGATCAGCAAGCACCGCGAGGCGATCGAGCAGCACGAGCGCAGCCTGCTCGCTCGGCTCCGCACCGGCCTCGCCCAGATCGCCGGCGTCAGGACGTACGACATCTTCGGGGTCGACGCGGATCGGGTCGGCACCGTCTGCTTCACGGTCGAGGGCGTCAGCTCGAACCTGGTGTCCGCGGCTCTGAGCGCGGAGTACGGGATCGGCGTGCGGGACGGGAAGTTCTGCGCGCACCAGCTGGTCGGGCACCTGCTCGCCGGCTCGCCGGAGCACTGTACGGCGGTCCGCGCGAGCCTCGGTCTCGGTACGACGCGTGAGCACGTGGACCGCCTCGTAAACGCCGTCCGCAACCTGGCTACCAATGGCCTGACGGCGGAGTACGAGGAGTCGGCCCACGGTTGCCAGCCCGTCGGCGACCCCCGCGACCTCGAGGCTCCCCGGATCTGGTGAACCACCGAGGGACCCAGCGCCACCGCTCGGCGCAGACCCCTCAAACCAGCTAGACCCCCGGCTCCAGACCTGTGTGGTGAGCGGCAAACGCCAGCAGGTCTGCCCACTCCGAAGCAACCATGGCGGCGGGCTTCCCGAAACCGTGGCCGGTGTTGACTTCGATGCGGCTCAGGACCGGGTTCTGCCCTGCCTGCACGTGCTGCAGGGTCGCCATGAACTTGTGGCTGTGCAGCGGCACCACCCGGTCGTCATGATCGCCGGTGACGACCAGGGTGGCCGGGTACGCCGTGCCCTCGCGCAGGTTGTGCAGCGGCGAGTAGGCAAGCAGGTCCTCGAACTGTGCCGGGTCGTCGGGCGACCCGAAGTCGGATACCCAAGCGGCGCCGACCGTGAAGAGGTGGAAGCGCAGCATGTCCATCACACCGACACCGGGCAGCGCTACTGCGAACAGGTCCGGCCGCTGAGCCATCACTGCTCCGACGAGCAGCCCGCCGTTGCTGCGGCCGTGGATGGCCAGCTTGTGCGGCGTGGTCACCTTGGTCTTGGTCAGGTGCTCCCCGACCGCGATGAAGTCGTCGAACACGTTCTGCTTGTTGGCCAGCCGCCCCTCGTCGTGCCAGGAGCTGCCGTACTCGCCACCGCCCCGCAGGTTCGTGATCACCAGTACGCCGCCTGCCGCGATCCAGGCCGGCCACCCCGGCCGGTAGTCGGCCAGCACCGGGATCCGGAACCCGCCGTACCCGTACATCAGGGTCGGCCGCGGCTGGTCGAAGGTCAGGTCGGCCCGGCTGATCAGGAAGTACGGCACCTCACGGCCCGGCTCGACCCGGCGGGTGACGATGATCTCCGGCGAGACGAAGCCCGAACCGGGCGGCACGAGCTCGGGAAGCGCCCGGAACTCGCCCGTCTCCGCCGAGACCAGGTAGGAGACCGTCGGGTCGGTGGTCGAGGAGAGACCGACAAAGACCTCGTCGTACTTCGGTGACGCGTTCAGCCCGACGACGGCCCCACCCGGCACCGGGATGACCCGGGCGTTGCCCCCGTCGAGATCGTGCAGCGACAGAACCGGCTGGGCGTCGATCAGCGAGAGCACGGCCAGCCCCGACCCGGTGCCGCTGACGGCTTGCAGCGCGCCCTCACCCTCGGGGATGAGATCGGTGAAGGTGCCGGCCAGGTCCGACTGAACCACCCGGCCGCGGGACGCGTCGCGGTCGGTTCGCAGTACCAGCTGCTCACCGGACATCCGGACGAAGACGGTCTCGTCGCGGAACTCGTCGATCACCTTGATCGGCTCGCCCAGCGCGCCATCCGTGATGGGGTAGAACCAGAGCTTCGTGGCGGGGTCCGTGCCCTGGCTGATCGTGATCACCAGGTAGCGGTCGTCGTCGGACACCTCGGGACCGATGAAGATCCGGTCGTTGTCCGGGAAGCTCAGAATCAGCTCGTCGTCCTGCTGCGGCGTACCAACCTTGTGCAGCTTCAGCTGCCCGCCACCGAGCGCCTTCGTCTCAGTGCCCTCAGCGCGCCCACTGGTCGGGTAGTGCAGGTACAGGTACGCCGACGAGTCCGGCAGCCAGGTGGCCTCGCAGAACTTGGCCTCTGTCACCACGTCGTCAACGTCAGCGCCGGTAGCGACCTCCCGGAGCCGGAAGGTGATCCAGTCGCTACCACTCTCGTTGACGCCGTACGCGAAGTACCGGCCGTCCGGGCTGACCGTGAAGCTGCCCAGGGAGTCAGTGCCGTCCTCGGACAGCGTGTTGGGGTCGACGATGACCCGGCCGCCGTCGAGCAGCCCCTGCAGCGAGTCGGCGACATAGATGACGTCCTGCGCCTGGGAGCCGTCGTTGCGACCGACGAAGTACCAGCCGGCCTTCCGAGCCGGTACGCCGGCCCGCGGGCGCGCCAGGATCGCCGTCATCGTCTCCCGGAACCACGCCCGCTCGGGGTAGCCCGACAGCTCCGCCTCGAACGCCTCGTTCTGCCGGCGGACCCAGTCCTTGGTCTCGGCCGAGTCGGCGTCCTCCAGCCAGCGGTAGGGATCAGCGATCTGACGGCCGTGCAGGGTGTCGACGACGGTCTCGTCACGGCGGCTCTCGGGGTACTCGGCGCTCATGCCACCAAACCTAACCCGCTGCCCGGATCACAGTCCCGGCTGCAGCTCCTTACGCCAGAGCACCTTGCCGTACAGGTCCCGCAGCGAGGTGGTGAAGACCTCTGTCCGGGGGTCGATCTCGACGTGCCCGAAGAACTGGTTTCCGCCGGACGGCGGCTGATTGGGGAAGTCGGCCGCCTTCACGAACTCCAGCCGCGGACCGAAGGTCGAGTCGAGCGCGTTCGGCCCGAAGGTGCCCGCGTTGACCGGACCGGCGACGATCTCCCAGAACGGGTCGAAGTCGGTGAAGGCGGCGCGGGACGGGTCGTAGTGGTGCGCAGCGCAGTAGTGCACGTCCGCGGTCAGCCAGACGGTGTTGCGGACCTTGCGGCGCTTGAACTGCGAAAGCACCCAGGCGATCTCGTGCTCCCGGCCGCCAGGCGCTCCGGCCTGGCCGTTGGCGACAGCCTCGATGTCGGCACCGTCCGGCACCAGCAGTCCGATCGGCATGTCGCTGGCGATCACCTTCCAGGTCGCCTTCGAAGCGGCGACCTCGCGGACCAGCCAGGCCGCCTGCTCGGCACCCAGGATCGCGACCGGCCCGGCCACGCCCGGTGCCGGGTTGGCGTCGCGGTACGTGCGCATGTCCAGGCAGAAGACCTCGAGCAGCGGGCCATAGCTCACCTTGCGGTAGATGCGGTTACGGCCGGCCGTGTGGGCCATCGGCAGGTACTCCAGGAACGCCTGCCGCGCACGAGCGGCCAGTACGTCGACCCGCTTCTCGGTGTAGCGCGCGTCGGTCAGGATCTCGCCGGGGTACCAGTTGTTGACCGTCTCGTGGTCGTCCCACTGGCTGATGATCGGCACGTCGGCGTACAGGTCACGGACGTTGTGGTCGAGCAGGTTGTACTTGTACCGCCCCCGGTACTCCGCCAGCGTCTCGGCGACCTTGCTGACTTCCTCGGTCACCAGGTTCTTCCACACCGTGCCGTCGGGGATCTTCACCTCGGCGGCGATCGGGCCGTCGGCGTAGATGTTGTCGCCGGAGTGCAGGAAGAAGTCCGGCCGGGTCCGGTGCATCGCCTTGTACGCGATCATGCCGCCGAAGTCGGGGTTGATGCCGTACCCCTGGCCGGCGGTGTCACCGGTCCACACGAAGCTCACGGGGCGGTTGCGGCCCGGCGTACTGAAGGAGCCTTCGGTGGTCTCGCCGCAGCGGCCGTAGGCGTCCTCGAAGCCGATCCGGTAGTCGTAGCGCTGGCCGGGCCGCAGGCCACGCAGCGGCAGCTGGGCGGTGTAGTCCTGCGAGGCCGAGGTGACCGGCCCCCGCAGCCGGATGGCCCGGTCGAACCGGCCATGGCTGGTCAGGTCGACCACCATGCGGGCCGGGCGGTCGGTACGGGACCAGACGACGGCCGAGTTCGCGGTGACGTCGCCACTGGCGATCCCTGACGGCAGGCCGGGACGGCCGCGGCGAACAATGGCCGGGGCGGCTGCGGCGGAGGTGGCGGAGGCAGAGGCAGTCGTCAGGCCCGGTACTGCGGCGGCGGCACCCGCGACGGCAGTGGCGGCCAGCAACTGGCGGCGGCTCAAGTTCATGATGCCGAAGGTGCTCTGCCCGGATGACGCGCGGATGACGGCCGGGCGAACTACCTGACAACTCAGCCACGCTGTTGCCGGCCTTGTCCGAGGACAGATGATGGAGTGACGCTGGACGAAAGGCGCGCTCAAGGAATGACACGGGAACACCGCCTCACGCAGATCTTCATCAAGCTGGCCGACACGCTCGTCGCCGAGTTCGACCTGGTCGACTTCCTCGGCATGCTCGCCGAGGCGACCGTCGAGCTGCTCGACGTCCAGGCGGCCGGCCTGATGCTTGCCGACGACAACGGAACGCTGCACGTGATGGCCTCGTCGGACGACCAGACCGAGCTGCTGGAACTGTTCGAGCTGCAGCAGAACGAAGGGCCCTGCCCGCAGTGCTTCCAGACCGGCGTACCGGTGGTGAACGTGGACCTGCGGGGCTGGCCGCAGTTCGCGGAGGCCGCTGCGGCCGGAGGGTTTGTCTCGGCGCACGCCGTGCCGCTGCGGCTGCGCGGGCAGGTGATCGGCGCGATGAACGTGTTCCGGACCAGCCGCGGTCCGCTCACCGACCAGGACGTCGCGCTCGCCCAGGCACTGGCCGACATGGCCACGATCGGCCTTCTGCACGAGCGGGAGCTGCGCGACCGGCGGGAGCTCGCCGAGCAGCTGCAGCATGCCCTGGACAGCCGGATCGTGATCGAGCAGGCCAAGGGCATGCTCGCCGAGCGGACCGGCTTGACCCTGCCGGAGGCGTTCACCGCGATGCGATCTTATGCACGTGGCCGGGGTCACGGACTGACCTCGGTGGCCCACAGTGTGCTCGACGGCACGCTCCAGACCTCCGCATTGCTGACCCGCTGAGCCCGGCCGCGCCACGCACCAGCCGGGCGGTCGGTTGCGTAGCGCCGGTCGGCATGGTTCCGTTGGGGGCAACAGCCACTCTTCTCGTGGCGCTGCCCTGGACCCGGTGGCGCATCTCGACCGATGCACTCCGGATGGGGCGTTCTCCTTGTCACAACTGCTCGCTGAAGACCCGCACGCCCAAAGACCGCAGCAACGGCATGCGAGTCTTTACAGCGATCTGCTCACCACGGTGCGTGAGCTCGGCCTGTTGCGGCGCCGCTACACCTACTACTGGACCCGGATCGGTCTGGTCCTGGCCGCGCTGGGCGGTGTGATCGCCGGCTTCGTCCTGCTCGGCAACTCCTGGTTCCAGCTGCTGATGGCCGGCGCGCTGGCCCTCATCCTGGTCCAGGTCGCGTTCCTCAGCCACGACAGCGCGCACCGGCAGATCTTCCACTCCGCCGCCTGGAACGACTGGACCGCCCGCCTGCTGGCCGGTGGCATCGCCGGGATGAGCATCACCTGGTGGAAGAACAAGCACAGCAAGCACCACAACGCGCCGAACCAGATCAGCAAGGACCCGGACATCGGGATCGGCGTGATCGCCTTCACCCCGGACCACGCCGACAGCCGCCGGCGCGGCTTCATCAAGTGGTTCGGCGACCGCCAGGGCTGGCTCTTCTTCCCGCTGCTGACGCTGGAAGGCCTCAGCCTGCACGTGTCGAGCCTGCAGCACCTGTTCCGTCGCGGCGCGACCAGAGTCGAGCGCGTCGAGGCCGCGGTCGTCGTCTCGCGCCTCGGCCTCTACATCACCGCCCTGTACGTCGTCCTGCCGTTCGGCAAGGCCAGCGCGTTCCTCGGACTGCAACTGGCCGTCTTCGGGGTCTGCCTGGGCGGCTCGTTCGCGCCGAACCACAAGGGCATGCCGCTCGTCCCGAAGACGATGAAGCTCGACTTCCTGCGCCGCCAGGTGCTGATGTCCCGCAACATCCGCGGTGGCGCTGTCGTCGACTTCGCCATGGGCGGCCTCAACTACCAGATCGAGCACCACCTGTTCCCGAGCATGCCGAGACCGACCCTGCGCAAGGTTCAGCCGATCGTGCGCGAGTACTGCGCGCAGAATGGCGTGAAGTACACCGAGGTCGGCTTCTTCGAGTCGTACACGATCATCGTCGACTACCTGAACAACGTCGGCCTGCGAGCCCGCGACCCGTTCCAGTGCCCGCTGGTCAGTCAGTACCGCGACTAGACGACAGCAACGGCAGGGCGGCGGCCAGTGCGTCATCGGCCGCCGCGCGGCCCAGTTGGTGATGGTCTGCCATCACCGTCGCGCCTTCGAGCAGCATCAGCAACTGACGCCCGACCCGGTCCGGATCGGCGACCCCGGCCTGGGTCGCGATCTCGGTGAGCAATTCCTGATAGCGGTCGAGATGGCGGACCGCCATGCTGTGGGCCGGCTCGAAATGCCGCTGGGTGGCGGCGTTCAGCAGCGCACAGCCGCGGTAGTTCGCCTGCTCGAACCACTCCCCCAGTACTGCGAACACAGCGGTCAGCCGGGCGACGGGATCATCCCCGCCCGAGTCGGCCGCCCGCCGGAGCCAGGCGTTGTTGCGATCGCTCCGAGCCTGCAGGACCGCGGCGATCAGCCCGTCCTTGGAGCCGAAGTGCCGGTACAGCGTCTCCTTCGACGCTCCCACGGACGCGCACAGCTCGGCGATCCCGACGCCGTCCAGGCCGCGCTCGTAGAAGACCACGCTGGCGGCCTCGAGCATCGCCGCCCGGGTCCGTTCAGGATCCAGTGAGCTTCCTTTGGCGACAGGCATGAGACAGATGGTACCGACCGGGACTATCTCTTGCTAGCGTGGTGATGGTACCGACCGGTTCGATCAGATGAGGTGCCCCCTTGACGCACGCCAGCACGTCCGCCTTCCCCGTTGCCAGCGGCGGGCACCAGCTCCCCGGAGTGCTGCATCTCCCGGCCGGTGACGGGCCCCATCCGGCCGTCCTGCTGTTGCACGGGTTTCCGGGGTGGGAGCGCAACTTCGACCTCGCCCATGCCTTCAAGCGGGCCGGCTACGCCACCCTCGTCTTCCACTACCGCGGCTCGTGGGGCGCGGCCGGCACGTGGTCGTGGAGCAACGTGCTCGAGGACGCGGCGACCGCCGTCCAGGTACTGCGCAAAGACCCGCGCATCGATCCCGCCCGGATCGCCGTCGTCGGCCACAGCATGGGCGGATTCGCCGCCTTGCGGACCGTCGCGGCCGACCCCACGATCCCCGTCGTCGCCTCGATCGCCGGCTTCGACTTCGGCGCCGCGGCCACCGCACCGAACCCGGACCAGTACGTCGAGCCGTTCGACAGCGATCTGCTCCCCCTGCAAGGCACCAGCGGCCGCGCCCTGGTCGACGAGATGGTTGCCCACGGCCCCGAATGGCGCCTGGCGCCGCTCGCCCCGAAGCTGGCCGACCGCCACGTCCTCCTGATCGCCGCCGATCGCGACGCGGCGGCGCCGCATGAGCAGCACCACGTACCGCTGGTGGCCGCCTACCAGAACGCCGAGCATCACCTGTTCCCTACCGACCATGCCCTGTCGGACCATCGTGAGCAGCTGGCCGAGGCGGTGCTCGCCTTCCTGAAACCCAGGCTATGAGGTCTGAAGCGCAAGCTGTGAAGTACCGCCTCGCGCTGGGATCCGCCGTCGCGCTGGGCTTCGCGCGCTTCGCCTACGGACTGGTCGTGCCCGCCATGCGCGACCAACTCGGCTGGTCCCTGGCCGATGCCGGCCTGCAGACGACGGCGAACGGCGTCGGCTACCTGCTCGGAGCGATCGTGGTGGCGATGGTCGTCCGCCGGCTCGGCACGGCGCGCTCCTTCCGGCTGGGCATGATCGTCACCACCGCCTCCCTCGCCGCGACCGCGGCCACCGCGATCCCGCTGCTCCAGCTGTTGCTCAGAGCAACGGCCGGTTTCTCGGGCGCGCTGGTCTTCGTCGCCGGCACGGTGATCGCCGCGAGAATGGCCGACCGCTCCGCGATCACCGTGTACTTCGGCGGTGCCGGGCTGGGCGTCGCGCTCAGCGGACTCGCGCTCCCACTCCTGCTGGACGGACACCCGAGCCGGTGGCCGGTCGCCTGGCTGCTGCTCGGCGCGGCCTCGCTCGCTGCCACGGCGGTCTCCTGGTCTGCGGTCACCTCAGTAGTACCGGCGGCCGAAGCCAAGGCCAGGCTGGGGAATCTCTGGCCGATCGGCGTCGCCTATGTCTTGTTCGGCGCCGGCTACATCGTCTACATCACGTTCCTGACCGCCTACCTCAAGTCGGAACACAGCACCGCACCCGAGATCGCCGCCACCTGGACGCTGATCGGACTGGCCGCGATCGTCGCACCACCGGTCTGGAGCCGCCCGCTGGCCAGCTGGGCCGATGCCCGCGCAATGGCAGTTCTTCTGATCCTGCAAGTGGTCGCAGCGATACTCCCCCTCATCGACCGCACACTAGTGCTGCTTTCGGCCGCGATCGTGGGCTTCACCTTCCTCAACGTTCCCGCCTCGGTCGCCGCGCTGGTCCGGCGTACCAGACCTCCGCAGGAGTGGACCGCCGTCGTCGGCGCCCTCACCGTGCTGTTCGCCGCCGGACAGACCATCGGACCGTGGCCCGCCGGACTGCTCGCCGACCGCCTCGGTCCGAGCGCGACCCTCAACTGGACCGCTGCCCTCTGCCTCGCGGGCGCGTTGGTTGCGGTCTGCTGGAAAACGGCTAGCTCCGCGGCGGGATCTCCCCCGAGCCGCGAATCGTCAGTTTCACCGGCACCCTGACGGTTCGGCCCGGGCGATGTGGCTCGGGGAGGCGCTCGGTCATCAACTGGATCGCAGTACGGGCCATCACGTCGGCCGACTGTGCGACCGCGGTGAGTCCCGGGCTCAGCAGGTCGCCGAGCGCGAGGTCGTCGAACGACACCAGGGCCACCTGGTCACGACGGCCGGCCATGCCCCGCAGTACCTCGGCGGTGGTCATGTTGTTGGCCGACAGGATCGCCGTGGCGGCCTCGGGCCGGTCCAGTACTGCGGACAGCGTGATCCCGATCCCCTCGGTCGTCGGCTCGGACAGGTGGACCAGGTCCTCGTCGACGTCGATCCGGTGCCTGGCCATCGCGGCCCGGTAGGCCACCACCCGCTCGCGTGCCGTGAAGATCCGCTCGTCGTCACCGAGGTAGGCGATCCGGCGGTGCCCCTGGCGGACCAGGTGGTCGATCGCCTGGTCGATACCGCCCGCGTTGTCGGCGAGCACCGCGTCGGCCTCGATACCGTGTGCCGGCCGGTCGATCGTGACGACGGCCATGCCGGCATCCACGTGCGGCGCCAGGTAGTCCTGGGTCTCGCCGATCGGCGCCATGATCAGCGCGTCGGGACGGCGGGCGACGAACTCGAGACAGACGTCCCGCTCGCGGTCGGGGTCCTCGTCGGTCAGGCCGATCATCACGACCGAGCCGCTCCCCCGCGCCCACAGCTCGACCGCACGGCCGAGCGAGGCGAAGAACGGGTCGCCGATGTCGCGGATCACCACCGCGATCGTGCCGGTCTTGCCGCGGCGCAGCATCCGGGCGCTCTCGTTCGGCGTGTAGTTGAGTTCCTTGATCGCGGCCTGGACCTTCGCGGTCAGCTCGGGGCTGACGTTCGGCTCCTCGTTGACCACCCGGGACACGGTCTTGAGCGCCACCCCCGCCCGGGCCGCGACCTCTTTCATGGTGGGCCGGCGCTGCCCGGCTCCATTCACACCAGTGATGCTCACAGGCCCACCTTCTCCGTCTAACTCTCGACCACGACAGGGATGATCATCGGCCGCCTGCGATGAGTATCGCTGACCCACTTGCCGACCACCCGGCGGATGACCTGCTGCAACTGGTACATGTCGTCCACCCCGCCCCCGATCGCCTTCTCGATCTCCGCCTCGATCCGCGGCTTCAGCTCGTCGAAGACGGCATCGTCCTCGGCGAATCCGCGCGCGTGGATCTCCGGACCGGCGGTCAGTTTGCCGGTGACCGAGTCCATCACGGCGATCACCGAGATGAAACCCTCGTCGCCGAGAATCCGGCGGTCTTTCAGCGACGTCTCGGTGATGTCGCCCACGGTCGAGCCGTCGACGAACACGTACCCGCACTCCACCTTGCCCGCCACGACGGCCTTGCGGTCGACCAGATCGACCACCACCCCGTCCTCGACCACCACGACGTTCTCGGCCGGTACGCCGGTCTGCCGGGCCAGCTCGGCGTTCGCGTGCAGGTGCCGGATCTCGCCGTGCACCGGCATCACGTTGCGCGGCTTCACGATGTTGTAGCAGTACAGCAGCTCGCCCGCCGATGCGTGACCGGACACGTGCACCAGCGCGTTGCCCTTGTGGATCACGTTCGCGCCGTGCCGGGTCAGCCCGTTGATCACCCGGAACACCGAGTTCTCGTTGCCCGGGATCAGCGACGACGCCAGTACGACGGTGTCGCCCGGCTGGATCTGTACGACGTGGTGGTCGTTGGCCGCGATCCGGGACAGCGCCGACATCGGCTCGCCCTGCGACCCGGTGGACACCAGCACGACCTGCTCGGGCGGGTAGTTCTCCAGCTCGCGCATGTCGATCAACGTGTCGCCCGGCACGGTGAGGAAGCCCAGATCGCGGGCGACCGCCATGTTGCGCACCATCGAGCGGCCGACGTACGCGACCTTGCGGTGGTGCTTCACGGCCGCGTCCATCACCTGCTGGACCCGGTGCACGTGCGAGGCGAAGCAGGCGACGATGATGCGCTGGTTCCGCGCCTTGGTGAACACGCCGTCCAGGACCGGCGCGATGTCGCGCTCGTGGGTGGTGAAACCGGGCACCTCGGAGTTGGTGGAGTCGACCATGAACAGGTCGACGCCTTCCTCACCGAGCCGGGCGAACGAGCGCAGGTCGGTGATCCGGTGGTCCAGCGGCAACTGGTCCATCTTGAAGTCACCGGTGTGCAGGACCAGGCCGGCCGGCGTCCGGATCGCGACCGCCAGGGCGTCCGGGATCGAGTGGTTGACCGCGACGAACTCACACTCGAACGGCCCGAAGCGCACCGTCTCGCCCTCGACCACGGTCTGCTGCGGCACGTTGCGGTGCCGGTGCTCCTTGAGCTTGCCCTCCAGCAACGCCAGGGTCAGCTGCGAACCGACCACCGGGATGTCGCCGCGCTCGCGCAGCAGGTACGGCAGACCGCCGATGTGATCCTCGTGCCCGTGCGTCAGGACGACCGCCACGATGTCGTCCAAACGCTCCCGGATCGGCTGGAAGTCCGGGAGGATCAGGTCGACACCGGGCTGGTTCTCGTCCGGGAAGAGCACTCCGCAGTCGACGATCAGCAGCTTGCCGTCGTACTCGAAGACGGTCATGTTCCGGCCGACCTCGCCGAGACCGCCGAGTGGGATGACGCGGAGCGCGCCGGGAGCCAGTGGTCCCGGCGCGGACAGATCGGGGTGCGGGTGACTCATGCAATCAGTCCTGCCGTCTTGAGGTCGGTGGTGAGCGCGTCGATCTGCTCGCCGGTCGCCTCGACCAGCGGCGCCCGCAGCGTCGCGTGCTCGATGACGCCGGCCAGCTTGAGGGCGGCCTTCACCATGATGGCGCCCTGCGTCCGGGTCATGATCGCCTCGACCGCGGGCACCAACAGCCGGTCGATCCGCCGCGCGGTGGCGAGATCCCCGGCCACAACGGCGTCGATCAACTGCCGGTACTGCGGACTGGCGACGTGCCCGACGACGCTCGCGATCCCGACCGCGCCCATCGCCAGCCAGGCCAGGTTCAGCTCGTCGGCACCGCAGTAGTAGAACAGGTCGGAGTTCGCGAGCACCTTCGTCGTCGCGGCGACATCCCCCTTGGCGTCCTTGACCGCGACGATCCGCGGGTGCTCGGCCAGCGCGAGCAGCGTCTCGGTGGTGATCGGTACGCCGGCCCGGCCGGGGATGTCGTAGGCCATCACGGGGAGGCCGGTGGCATCGGCGACAGCGGTGAAGTGCAGCTTGATGCCCTCTTGCGGAGGCTTGTTGTAGTACGGGGTGACGACGAGCAGGCCATGCGCGCCGGCGGCCTCGGCGGCCTTCGCGCACTGCACGCTGTGGGCGGTGTTGTTCGTGCCCACGCCGGTGATCACCTGGGCGCGGTCGCCGACCGCCTCGAGGGTGGCGCGGATCAGCCGCACCTTCTCCTCGTCCGTGGTGGTCGGTGCCTCACCGGTGGTGCCGTTCACGATGAGGGAATCGTTGCCCTCGTCGACCAGCTTGGTGGCGACCTGCTGCGCGGCGTCGAGATCCAGCGAGCCATCGGGGTGGAACGGAGTGATCATCGCCGTGGTCAACCTGCCGAAAGGCAGGGCCGTCGAGGCGGTGGGTTCGCTAGAGGACATGGGGCTCAGATTACCGCTCCCAGCACCTCAGGAAATGAGTAGGCCTGGTGGCTGTCCGCTCGGGGGTCCGGGCAGCCACCAGGCTCACTCGTCCTATCGCCGGAGCCCCCGGAGTCGTTACAGCTTCGGGGAAAAAAGTCAGAAAAACTTTCTGCAAATACTCTTCGTGCCGAAATGATGACTCTGTGTGGATTTCCGGTGACATTCCGGCCCGATAGCCTCTGCCGGTGTCCACACCGCAGCTTGCTCCCCGCCCACCGGCCGGCCAGTCGACCCACACGCTGATGCTCGGGTTGCTCTTCCCCATACCGATGACCGCGCTCGTCGTGTGGTTCGTGCTGGGGAGGATCCACGGCCTCGGTGAGTTCCCGGCGAGCTGGACGGCCCTGGTCCCGCTCGCACTGGCCGTCGGTGCCTACTCGTTCTGCGAACTTGTCGGCTTCCGCGCCACCCCCGTGCAGCCGGGTGGAACGCCTGCCCAGGTCGAGAACCAGTCCTGGCTGGCCTTCAACAAGTCGACCTTGACGCGCTTCCTGGTGTGCGAGGCGGTCTTCTTCGCGTCGATCTCGATCGCCTTCGTCGCGACCAGCTACTGGCCCGTGCTGATCGGCGCCGCACTGGCGCTCGCCCTGATCGGCTGGGAAGCGTGGCCCACCCAGCGCAACCTCCAACGCTTCGCCGCCGCCCTCGAGTCCGGCGGCCACCCGTCCTACCTCCTCGGCCGCCCGATGGACCGGACCTAGGCCGTCGCCTCGGCCAGCGCTGCCAGCAGGTCGAGCGGTCGCTGATCCGGCGCTGCCACGCGGACCTCGTTCATCAGATAGGAGAAGCTGATCCCGCGGCTCGGCCAGGCCCCATGACGGGACCCGCCGGCGCCGGCGTGACCGAAGGCGTCAGCGGGTGCGCCGAGATACGCAGCCGCGGCCTTCAGCTCGAAGCCCGCGCCGTAGGCCATCTCGCTCCCCCAGAACGGTTCGATGCCCCGGCGGATCTCCCGCCTGCCCAGCTCGACCGTCTCCGGTCGCAACACCCGCACGCCGTCGACTTCGCCGAGCAGCGATGCGTAGAACCGGGCCATCCCACGCGCCGTCGCGAACGCGCCGACCGCCGCCAGCCCCGCACTCCGGTACTGCGGACTGTTCCAGATCTCGTCGGCTCCCGGCACCAGCAGTGGGTTCCGCAGCAATTGCCGCAACGGATCGACTTCCGCGGGATCGGCCAGTACGCCGTCCGCAGCCACCATCGTGGAAGCCTTTGAATGCAGGTCTTCCGGCAAGCCGATCCACACCTCCAGCCCCAACGGAGCCGCGAACTCGTCGGCGAAGAACGCGCCCATCGGCCGGCCGTCGGTACGTCGCACGAGCTCGTCGAGCAGCCAGCCCCAGGTGGTCGCGTGGTACATGAACTCTGCCCGCGGATCGTCCGACGGAGCCTGTGCCGCAAGCTGCGCCGCGACCGCGTCATGGTCGAGCAAGTCCACTTTGCTGAAGTCGGTCCCCGGCAACCGCGCCTGGTGGGACAGCACCTCGGCGACCGTGATCGCCTCTTTCCCAGCTGCTCCGAACTCCGGCCAGTACTTGCTGAGCGGCGCCTCCAACGCGACTACACCACGCTCCACCAGTAACAACACGGCAGCCGCCGCCAGGCCTTTGGTACCGGAGAAGATCAGCTGGACCGTGTCCTCCGCCCAAGGCACGTCGGGCCGAGCCAGTCCACCCCACAGGTCGACCACGAGTTGCCCGTCGCGGTACGCCGCGAACCCGGCGCCGCGTTCGCCTTGTTCGGTGAAGTTGCGCTCGAACGCCACCGCGACAGCGCCGAACCCGTCAGCCGTCCAGCCAGAGGTCATGGCTGAGATAGTACCGACCGGTTCGATCTATTGGCTACCCGCGATCCAGACCGATGTCGTGGACAAGATGGCGGCGTAGATGTCCTGCACGATCGGCATCGCGCCCGGCAGCAGGAGCACGCCCGCGATGATCAGAGCGGGGGCGATCAGCAGATTCTCCACCCAGCCGCCGGTGCGGAAGCGGAGATGGCGAGGCAAGCGGATCTCGTACCAGGTCTCGCCGCGGATCGGCAGCGGCCACAGCCACGGGCAGCCGGAGCGCGTGAGACTGTCACCGAGGCAGTGCACGAACATGCCGACCGTGACCGCCGCACCGATCCAACTGCCGATTCCGTCGAGCCCCGCATGCAGGTTGTGGACCGCCGACTCACCAGGCAGCCACGTGCCGGCGATCGTCCACGCACCCGCCCCGAGCACCACCAGCAGGACCCAGTCCCCCAGCGCACCGGCGGCAAGGATCAGCCCGAACAGAGCAACAGCCAGTACTGCGCGCCAACCACCCGCCGCGCCGGCACTCGAAGTCGCGATACCGAGCAGAACGGCGGCCGCCAGCGTGTGACTCGCATGCCGATGCTGACCCGTGCTGTCCTCGTCGCGCGGCCCCTTCGTGAGCGAGTAGAGCAAGCTCGAGAAGGCCCGCACCACACTGGAGACGAACCCGGTGATCGGACCGAGCAACCGGGACGCGCCCGCGCCCGGATGATCAAGGTCCGGCAGTAACGCGTAGCCCGCCGTCGCCGCGGCGAACGGCACCACCTCGGCGACCGAACTGAGCCCCACGAGCGGCGCGACCGCAAGCCCCGCGCACCAACCGGACAACGCATGCGAACGCCCCATCACGGCGCCCCACCCCCATCAGTCGTGAGCCGCCAATCCTTTCAGCGTTCACCGACAGTTCCGGGGAGCCACACGGGTCGTGCCCGGCAGTTGCCTACGGCACAGGTGCCTACCGCTGCCTACCGCTCAGGCGTCGAAGTCGAGGGTGACCTTCTCGCTGGTCGGGTGGGACTGGCAGGTGAGGACGTAGCCGGCCCGGATCTCGTCCTGTTCGAGAGCCCAGTTGGTGTCCATCCGGACCGAGCCCTCGATCACCTTCGCCCGGCAGGTCCCACAAACGCCACCCTTACAGGCGAACGGCGCATCGGACCGTACTGCGAGCGTCGCGTCCAGCACGGCCTTCGCGTGCTCGCCCAGCGGGAACGTCGACCGGCGCCCGTCGAGGATCACCGTCACCTCGGCCGCCTCCGCGTCGATCACGGTCTCCTCGGCCCGGGCCACCGGTGCCTCATCACCGACGTGGAACAGCTCGGCGTGCACGGTCTCGCGCGGCACCCCTTGCTCCAGCAGCAACTCCTGGGCACCGACGACCATCGCGTACGGCCCGCAGAGGAACCACGCGTCGACGGACTTCACCGGCAGGATCGTGGCGAGCATCCGGCGCAGCCGATCGCTGTCGATCCGCCCGTTGAACAACTCGACCTCGGTCGACTCACGAGACAGGACGTGCACCAGATGCAGCCGCTCGGCGTACACGTCCTTGAGGTCGGCGAGCTCGTCGGCGAACATCACCGAGCCCGCCGTGCGGTTCCCGTAGAGCAACGTGACTCGGCTCTGCGGCTCGACTCGCAGGATGGTGGCGACCAGCGAGAGCACCGGCGTGATCCCGCTGCCCGCGGCAACGAAGGCGTAGTGCTTCGCGTTCGCCGGGTCGAGCGGCGTACCGAACCGGCCGAGCGGGGTCATCACGTCGACGGTGTCGCCGGGTTTCAGATCGGACGCGGCGTACGACGAGAACTCGCCACCGGGGATCCGCTTGACCGCGATCCGCAGGACGCCGGAACCGGCCGGCGAGCAGATCGAGTAGCTGCGCCGGACGTCGTCGCCGGGCCGCCGGACGGTCAGGTGCTGACCCGCGGCGAACTCGTACTCCGCCTCGAGCTCCGGCGGCACGTCGAAGGTGATCGCCACCGAGTCCTCGGTGATCAGGTCGACCGCCTTCACCGTCAACGGATGGAAGGTCGCCCTGCGGCGCGTCATCGTCGTCGTCATGTCAGATCGCCTTGAAGTGATCGAAAGGCTCACGGCAGCTGTTGCAGCGCCAGAGCGATTTGCAGGAGGTGGAACCGAAGCGGCTCAGCTCCGAGGTGTCCGGCGACCCGCACAGCGGGCACCGCAGCGTCAGGCTCACCGACACCGGCCCACCGACCGCGCGACGACCCGTCGGCGGCGCGATCCCGTACTCCGTCAGCTTGGCCTTGCCCTCGTCGCTCATCCAGTCCGTCGTCCAGGCCGGGGACAACACCGTCTCGACCCGGCCTTTGAGATGGAGCGAGTCCAGCGTGAGCTCGACCTCGTGCTTGATCAGGTCCATCGCAGGACAGCCGGAGTACGTCGGGGTGATCGTGACGACCACCTCGTCGCCCTCGTGCCGGACGCCGCGCAGGACGCCGAGATCCGCGATCGTCAGGACCGGTACTTCGGGATCCGCGACCTCGCCGACTGCCTCGAAGATCGCGGTGTCACTCACCACGACGCTCCTGGGTGGGCGCGCGCGATGTGCTGCAGCTCGGCGAGCAGATAGCCGAAGTGCTCGGTATGACGGCCGTCCCGGCCACCGCTGTGCTGGTACGCCGACGTCGGCCGCTCGCAGGTCGACTCGTCGATCACCTGGGTGACCCGGCGCAGCCACTCCTCTTCGAAGCTCGACGGATCGACAGCGACCTCGAGCCGTTGCACCAACGCGTCGGAGGCGAACATCTCCGCCGTGTACGGCCACATCGCGTCGAGGCCGGCCTGCATCCGGCGGTGGCTCTCCTCGGTCCCGTCACCGAGTCGCAGCACCCACTGGGTCGCGTGGTCGACGTGGTACGCGACCTCCTTCACCGCCTTGCCGGCCACTCCCGCCAGGGTCTCGTCGGCGCAGCCACGCAGCTCTTCGTAGAGCAGGTGCTGGTACGTCGCGAAGTACAGGAGCTTGGCGATGCTCTGGGCGAAATCGCCGTTGGGCAGCTCGCACAGCTGGAGATTGAGGAACTCGCGCTCGTCGCGGAAGTAGGCCAGGTCGTCCTCGGAGCGGCCCGCACCCTCGACCTCACCGGCGTACTGGAGCAGTGAGCGGGCCTGGCCGAGCTGATCCAGGGCGATGTTGCCCAGGGCAACGTCTTCCTCGAGCTGGGGCGCGGCCGCGATCCACTCGGCGGTCCGCTGCGCCGCGATCAGCGCGTCGTCGCCGAGCCGGAGCGCGTAGCTGACGAGATCACTCACAGGTGCTCGACGCCTTCCGGGACCTGGTAGAAGGTCGGGTGCCGGTAGACCTTGTCGGCCGCGGGGTCGAAGAACTCGTCCTTCTCGTCCGGGCTGGACGCGGTGATGTCGGTGGCCGGCACGACCCAGATCGAGACGCCTTCCTGCCGCCGGGTGTAGACGTCGCGGGCGTTGCGCAGCGCCATCGTCGCGTCCGGCGCGTGCAGGCTTCCCACGTGCACGTGCGAGAGCCCCCGACGGGAGCGCACGAACACCTCCCAGAGCGGCTCGATCGGCGAGCGCTTCACGTCTTCCGTCATGCCGCACTCCCCTGCAACTTCTTGGCCTGCTTCTCCGCGTACGCCGCGGCCGCCTCGCGGACCCAGGCGCCGTCCTCGTGCGCCTTCACCCGGTGCGCCAGCCGCTGCTTGTTGCACGGACCGTTGCCCTTGACAACTTCGTAGAGCTCGCTGAAGTCCGGCTGGGTGAAGCTGTAGTGCCCGGTCGCCTGGTCGTAGCGCAGCCCGTCGTCCGGCACCCGGAGGCCGAGCACGTCGGCCTGCGGCACGGTCATGTCGACGAAGCGCTGCCGCAGCTCGTCGTTGCTGTGCCGCTTGATCCCCCACGCCATCGACTGCTCCGAATGGGTCGAGCTGGCGTCCGGCGGGCCGAACATCATCAGGCTCGGCCACCACCAGCGGTCCAGCGCGTCCTGCGCCATCGCCTTCTGCGCGTCGGTGCCGTTGCACAGCGTGTGCAGGATCTCGAACCCCTGCCGCTGGTGGAACGACTCCTCCTTGCAGACCCGGACCATCGCCCGCGCGTACGGCCCGTACGAGCAGCGGCACAGCGGCACCTGGTTGACGATCGCGGCGCCGTCGACCAGCCAGCCGATCGCGCCGATGTCGGCCCAGGTCAGCGTCGGGTAGTTGAAGATGCTGGAGTACTTCTGCCGGCCGCTGTGCAGCAGGTCGAGCAGGTCGGCGCGGTCCACGCCGAGCGTCTCGGCCGCGGCGTACAGGTAGAGGCCGTGGCCGGCCTCGTCCTGGACCTTCGCCATCAGGATCGCCTTGCGGCGCAGTGACGGCGCCCGGCTGATCCAGTTGCCCTCGGGCTGCATGCCGATGATCTCGGAGTGCGCGTGCTGCGCGATCTGCCGGATCAGGGTCTTGCGGTACCCCTCGGGCATCGCGTCGCGCGGCTCGATCCGGCCGTCGGCGTCGATCGTCGCCTGGAAGCTGTCCATGATTCCGAGCATAGCCGACTTGTGACACTTCGTCTGCCGATTCGACGACAAGTGTCACAAGGTGGTGCTGGAACCACCGGGAAAGGGGGTTCAGGCCGCTGGGACCGCACCCAGTTGCCCGCGCAGGATTGAGGACAACAGCTCAACCCCTCCACAGTTTCTGAAAAGGACAACTCCCGTGACCCAGCTCAGCATTTCGCCACCAGCGGCCGCCGACCACCGCGGGCCGGTCACCGGTACCGAGCGCGCACTGGCGCCGGACCTGATCCGCGGTGGAATGCTGCTGCTGATCGGCCTGGCCAACGCCGCCAACTACGCCTTCGCCGGCCAGCCCGGCCTGAACGGCAGCCCGCACGGTCTCGAGCGGATGCTCAACTTCCTCAAGATCACCCTGGTCGACGCCAGGGCCTATCCGGTCTTCGCGGTGATGTTCGGCTACGGCCTGGTCCAGCTCGCTCGCCGCCAGCGCAACTCGGGCACCACCGCGAAGGGCGTACGGCGGATCCTGCTCAAGCGGAACGCCTGGCTGGTCGCCTTCGGTCTCGCCCACGCCACGTTCCTGTACTTCGGCGACTTCCTCGGCGCCTACGGATTGGTCGGCATCCTCTGCACGCTGGTACTGCTCAATCGAGGCGACAGGTTCCACAAGATCGTTCTGTGGATCTGGGGAGCCCAACTCGCCTACACCATCGTGCTGGCCGGCATGGCCCTGTTCGCGGTCTTCACCAGCTCGGGTCCGGCCCAGCCGGTCGAGAACAGGCCGAACCCGTCACTTGCCGCGACCAGCTACGCATCGAGTCTGGTTCACCGGCTGCAGGAGTACCCGACGCACACCGCGACCGTGCTCGGCTTCACCGTCATCGTCTGGCTCGGCATCTGGGCCGCTCGCCGGCAACTGCTGGAGAACCCCAACGCCCACAAGGCATTGCTGACTCGCGTTGCCGTCGTCTGCATGAGCATCACGGTCCTCGGTGGCACGCCACTCGCCCTGGTCGCGGCCGGCTGGCTGCACGTCGACGCTGCGGCTCTCGAGTCGGTGACCTTCCTGCAGAACGTCAGTGGGCAGTTCGGTGGCCCCGGGTACATCGCGCTCTTCGCCCTGCTGGTCGGCAAGCTCACCGCGAACCGCCGTCCCTCGGAACTCGGCCTGCCGGTGCAGGCGATCACCGCGCTCGGCCAGCGATCGATGACGGGGTACCTGTTCCAGTCGGTCGCGTGGTTGGTGCTGCTGGCGCCCTTCACGCTGAACCTCGGCGACCGCCTCGGCAGCACGGCCTTCACCGCCGCAGGTGTCGCAGTACTGGTCTGGACGGTCTCGGTGATCGGGGCCTACCAGATGAAGAAGCGTTCGTACCGCGGTCCGGCCGAAACGCTGCTCCGGAAGCTCACCTACTGACCACTCCCCCAGCCTCCTCCGGCAGGGCACCCCCCGACGGGTGTCCTGCCGGAGGCCTTCGTCATCGGCTTTGAAAGGATGGCGGCATGAACCACGACGACTTCGGCGTACCGGAACCGGAAAGCCTGACCGCGATGGGCGCCGCTGACGAGCCGATCGCCGAGTCGAGCGTGCGGCTGGCGCTGCCGGCCGAGGCGGATGCGATCGGCGAGATCCAGGTGGCCGCGTGGCGCCGCTCGTACGACGGCCTGCTGCCCGCGGACGTGCTCGCCGATCTGAACCCGGCGCAGTTCGCCGCGCAATGGCGGGCCGCGCTGATCGCTCCGGGCGAGGCCCGCAACCGGGTGATGGTCGCGCTGGCCGGCCGGACGCTGGTCGGCTTTGCCGCGATCACCGCCTCCGATGACCCGGATTCCGATCCGCGCCACGACGCCGTGATCGCCGAACTCGCCGTCGATCCCGAAGCGACCCGCGCCGGTCACGGTTCGCGGCTGCTGAACGCGGTCGTCGACACGATCCGCGCCGACGGCTTCAGCCGGGTGACCGTCTGGGTGAACTCGACGGACGACGTACTGCGCGCCTTCTACACCGAGGCCGGCTGGGCGGCCGACGGCGCGAGCCGCGAGCTCGACCTGTACGGCGACGGCTCGGTCCGGGTCAAGCAGGTCCGCTTGCACACGGACCCTTCTACGGAAGATTGAGGGCGAACCGCCGGCGATAGTCGCTCGGCGTCAATCCGGTACGCCGTCGGAGCTGGAGGCGCAGGTTCGTCGCCGTACCAAGACCGCATTGGCGTGCGACCGCATCGAGGCGAACCTCGCCGGCCTCCAGCAATCGGCAGGCCAGGGCGACCCGCTCCGCGGTCAGCCAGGCGAGCGGCGTCGTACCGAGTTCCGCCTGGAAGCGGCGATGCAGGGTGGCCTGGCTCATCGCCGCGTGATCCGCGATGTCGGCGATGGTCAGCGGGCTGGCCAGCTCCTCGCGAATCCAGGCGAGCAGCGGAGCCAGTGAGGTGTCGGCAACCACTGGCACCGGCTGATCGATGAACTGACGCTGGCCGCCGTCGCGATGGGCGGTGTAGACGAGCCGGCGGCTGACGGCGTTGGCGATCTCGGCGCCGTGGTCGCGGCGGATCAGGTGCAGGCCGAGATCGAGCGCCGCCGCACTTCCGGCCGCGGTGAGAACGTTGCCTTCATCAACGAACAGGACGTCGGGTTCCAGCTTCACTTCCGGATACATCGCACTGAAGAGCCCGGCCCAGCGCCAATGCGTGGTTGCCCGCCGCCCATCGAGTACGCCGGCCGCCGCCAGGGTGAAGGCTCCGGTGCAGAAGCTCACCAGCCTGGCGCCGCGCGCGGCAGCCCGGCGTACCGCGTCGAGCACTTCGGGTTTGGCCGTCGTCTCGGGGTCGGGCCGGTTCGGCACGATGACGGTGTCCGCGGTGTCGACCTGGTCGAGCCCGGCGACGCCGGTCAGCGTGAAGAAGCCGAAGTGCATGCCGATCGCCGGCTCCGGCGTACACAGGACCAGGTCGTACCACTCGCGGTCCAGCTCCGGGCGGCGCAGGCCGAACAGTTCGGTCGCGACGCCGAGCTCGAACGGGTTGGAGCCGTCGTCGACGATCGCCGCGACGCGATGCGAGGATTGTTTCGACATGTGCTATTCCTAGCACTCACGCCCGATCCCCGCAGCCGGTCACCCTGGACGGGTGACCAACGAACCGATCGACCTGCGGGCCGCCCTGTCCACCTTCGACGAGCTCTGGAGCCCGCGGATCGCCGCGCGGATCAACGACTACGACGTCCGCGTGACACACGTGAAGGGCTCCTACATCTGGCACGTGCACGACACCACCGACGAGCTCTTCCTGGTCCTCGAAGGTCAGCTCAGCATCGCCGTCCGCGATCCCGACGAGCGCGTCGTCTCACTGCCGGCCGGCTCGCTCTTCGTCGTACCGAAGGGCATCTACCACCGGCCCTTCTCCGACGGCGGCGCGCAGATCGTGGTGATCGACCCAGCCGGTACGCCGACCACCGGCGACACCCACGATCCGCTGCCGGACCACATCCAGACCCACACTGGCGTGGATCTCTAGACCGCCTGCAGCGAGCCGGCGGCGCGGAGCAGCAGGGTCTCGTAGACGGAGGGATCGTCGGCGGTGGCGATCGGGAAGCCGGTGCCGTAGTCGCCGGTGTAGTGGACCTCCACACCTGGGTTCGCCTGGTTCGTGCCGTCGGCCAGGAACAAGTGCGGGCTGCACTGGACGGTGTCGGTCTGGGAGATGACGAAGTCGGCCATCACCAACTTCCGGGCGCGGCCGTCGTCCAGCGCAGCCGCCAGGTGGTCGACGTCGACGACGGTCGTCTCGGCCGCGACGTCCAGCAGCACCGAACGCAGGCTGATGCACCGGCTGTCCAGCCAGAACGCCTTGCGCAACGCGAGATCCAGCGCCTCGCTCACTGCCAACCCTTGCTCCTTGGCGGCCTGGACCGCCTCGAGCGCCGGCAACGTGGTCGTCGGGTAGGACCAGTCGGGCGCCTGCCACAACTTCCACCCGGCCTCCGGATCGAGCCGGCCGATCGCCGACACCTCCGAGTCGGTCCCCGGCCGTGGACTGCTGTGCCCGTTCAGCAGTTCCAGCGGGAACGCGTGGTGATCGAATGCCACCACACCTTCGAGCCCGAGCCGGGCCCGCGTCGCGTGCAGCCGGTGGACAGCAAGATGAGCAAACGAGCACCAGATGTCCGAGAACACGACGATGGTCCCCGGCGCGACAGCAACAGTCATGAGTTTTCCCTTCACCACAACGAAAACCCACCGTAGCACAGATCCGGACTGCAGTCCGGTTCAGGCGACGCAGAACTCGTTTCCCTCGGGATCCTGCATCACCAGGTGGAAGCCGTCCGGTTCGTCGACCCGCCGGGCGACCGTCGCGCCCAGCCCGATCAGCCGCTCCCCTTCCTCCTCGACCTTCACCCGCCGGCTGTCACCGCCGAGGCCCGGCGCCACCTTGATGTCCAGATGCAGCCGGTTCTTACCGGCCTTGGGCTCCGGCACCTTGAGGAAGAAGATGTCCGGCCGATCGCGCACCTTGTCGACCAGCGTCCGCCCGGTCGGCCGCTGCTCCTCCGGAATCCCTTGCGCATCAGCCCACTCCGGCCAACTACTGAAGCCGTCCGGCACCTGCATCGGATAGTCGTACCCACCGAGCGCCTCCCGCCAGAACTCCGCAACCCGATCAGGATCCGCACAGTCAAAAACCACATGAAGATCGAAGGCCGTCATTTCGTCACCATCCCAGCACGGTAGAGGTCGCGCAGCAGGCAGATCTCCGCGCCGTGATGCATCACTTCGCGGTTGAGGTGGGTAATGAGGGCCAGCATCGAGTCGTCGGCGAACGGGCCGCCGTTCGGCCCGAGAGGTCGCATCAGGCCATCGTCGTCGAGGGCCCGGATGGCGTCGTGCCAGCGGCCGTACCAGTGGTCGAGGAAGGCGAGGCCGGCGTCCGCAGTACCGGGGAGGTCTGACGGGATGTGGCGTGGATCGAACATCGGCGCGTCGACCGCGTCGTCGAAGAAGGTGCTCACCCGGGTCGCGAAGCAGCCGACGCCGATGTGCACCAGTCGCCAGGCGATCGTCGGCACCGGCGGGGGCGACGGCTCGTCACCGTAGTCGGCGACCACCCTGCCGGCGGCATCCCGATGCACCGTCCAACTCGGCTGAGCCGGCTCCCACAGGTACTCCTCGTCCGTCAGCCCGTCGAGGCGTGGGCGTAGGTGCACGTCCCAGTAGAACTCCAACTGTCCGATCAGCAACTCGCCACAAGTGCTCATGCGAAGGAACCTAGAGGCTGGCGCCGACATCTAGGGGGTTGCGGGGGCCCGGCAGGGCGGCCGGGCTCTCGCGGTGAGCTGGTTGTCAGCGTTCTTCGATCAGGTCGAGGCGTTCGACGGTGGCGTCGGCTACCAAGGCGAAGGCTGCTTGCGCCTGGGGTAGTTGCGGGGCCGTGGCTACTGCCGCTTGGAGGGCTTCGTCCGACTCCCAGCGCCACAGGTCGAGCCAGGTGCTGTCGTCGGCCTTGGCCAGGCGGGTTTCGACCAGGCCCGGGTACGTCGCGCGGACGGCGTCGATCAACTCGGCGCGAACCTTCAGCATCTCGGGCTGCTCGACCGACGGCTTGAGGGTGAAGCGGGTCAGGCGCAGAATCGTCATCGCAAACTCCTTGTAGTTGAACTCTAGTGAATGACTCTAGAGGTACACTACAACCATGAAGGCGGTCAAGAAGGTCGACGGGCGCTCCGAGAAGGCGCGGCAGACCCGCGCGCGCATCCTCGATGCGGCGGGAGTGCTGTTCCTGCGCGATGGCTATGGCGCAACGGCGTTGCAGGACATCGCCGACGAGGCCGGCTGCGCGGTGCAGACGATCTACTACAGCTTCGGCAACAAGCAGACGGTCCTGAAGGAGCTGGTCGACCGCACGATTGCGGGCGACGACCAGCCCGTGGCGACCATGGACCGGGCCTGGTTCCGCGAGGCGATGGAGGCAGCGACGGCCGCCGAACACCTCCGGCTTCATATCAGCGCCACGCGGGCAGTCCTCGAGCGAGTCGCCCCGATCATGAAGGTCCTCGAGGCAGCCGCGGCGACGGACCCCGGGATCGCGGCACTGTGGCCCGACCAGGAGGATCCCCGCCTCACCGTCCAGACCGCGGCCGCCACCAGTCTCCTCGGCAAACCGGGCGCCCGATCGGATCTCACCGTCGACCGCGCCGCCGACCTCCTCTTCGGCCTGCTCAGCCCCGAGCTGTACCTGCTGCTCGTCGCCAACCGCCGATGGTCGCCGGCGGACTGGGAGACCTGGACCCGGCAAACCCTCGAAACCCAGCTCTGCGAGCCAAATAAGAGGGCCTAGCCTCCAGAGATCGGCGCCGGGCCGGGGGTGGTGCTCGACCGCGAACTGCTGACATGACAGATTGCGACGGTCCGATCACGCTTGGCCATCCGTTGGAGGATGTATGAAGTTCCGTACCCTGGCCGCCGGCCTCGGTATCAGCGCCACCGCCCTGTTCGCGATCCCGGGCTCGGGAGCGACAGCCTCGCTCCAGGCCGGTACTGCGACCGTGCAGAGCGGACCCAACCAGGTGGCCAACCGGTATCTGAAACAGAAACCGGTCTGGAAACAGTGCGGCGACCCGGAGTACCGCACCTTCTGCGCCAAGATCGCCGCGCCCCGCGACTGGTCGAACCAGTACGCCGGCAACGACATCGAGATCGCCGTCAGCAAGGTCACTCCCGTCGGCAACACCAAGCCCAGCCGGGTCGTGTTCGGCAACCCCGGCGGTCCCGGCGGCCCAGGGCTGGGTATGGCGCCCTACCTGGCCTCCCAGCCCGGCATCGGCAAGAACCACCTCTTCGTCGGCTTCGACCCGCGGGGCACCGGCGACAGCACCAACGTCAGCTGCAAAGGCGCCCCCGGCTTCACCATGGACGCGCGCGACCGGGACAGCGACAACCTCGACCTGATCGCCGAGGCCTCCAACCTCGCCAAGCCGTACTGCGAACGGCAGTCGCGCGGCCTGCTCCCCTACGTCAACACCCTGCAGACCGTCCAGGACATCGACCTGATCCGCCAGTTGCTCGGCTACGACAAGATCGACTGGGTCGGCTACTCGGGCGGCACCTGGCTAGGCGCCTACTACCAGACCTATTTCCCGGCCCACGTCGGCCGTTTCGTGCTCGACTCGAACACCGACTTCACCCGGCCGTGGTCGGACACCTTCCAGGCTCAGCCGGAGGGGTTCGAACGCCGCTTCCGGGAGGACTTCGCACCCTGGGCCGCGAAGTATGACGACCAGCTCCATCTGGGTTCGTCACCACGCTTGGTGATCAGGACCTATGAGCGGCTCCGCCGGGAACTCAAAAGGAAGCCGGCCGTCGAGGAGTTCATGGACGGCTCGGTACAGCTCAGCTACGACCAGAATACGCTCGACAACCTGATCGCCAGCGATATGTATACAAAGGCGGATTTCCAGTCACTGGCCCTCGATCTCGCATTTCTCCGGGAACTGTCCGCCGCCCAAGCGGCCGGCGGACCGAAGGCCGCGCAACGCAAGGTCGACGCCTTGCCGCTCGCGCGTCAGCACCAGCTCGTCCAGCGCGCGACCCGCGGTACGGTCGGGCTGCCGACGATCGCCCGGGCCTTCGCCGACGATGCCGATGACGCCACCTTCACCGCGGTCACCTGCAACGACACCCCCTGGCCACAGGGGCGCGACTACGGCGACCAGCTCGCCGCACGCCTCGGACCGAAGTACCCGCTGCTCGGCTGGGGCATGAACGAGAACCCCTGCTTGTACTGGGATCGGCCCGCCCTCGACATGCCGACGCCGACCGGCAAAGGCTTGCCGACCACGTTGATGGTGCAGTCGCAACACGACCCGGCCACCAACGTCTCGCTGGCCGCCTCGGCTCACCGCCGGTACGCCGGATCGCGGCTGCTCACCATCACCGGCGAGGGCGACCACGGCATCTACGGTGGCGTCAACAAGTGCGCGGACAAGATCATCAACACCTTCCTCACCACCGGCGTGGCCCCGGCCAAGGACCTCAGCTGCAAGGGCGAGGGAATTCCGGCACCGTCGCTGGGGGAATCGGAATCCGAGCCGCAGGACGCGCCACTGCGGCGGATCACCGGATTCACCAAAGCAGTCTCGGGATATCTTCACTGACGTACCGTCTCGGGGTGAAGGAACTGTTTGAATTCGGCACGGAAAGCAAACACCCCAATACGGTCGGCGAGATTGTGATCAGGCCTTCGTTGTCACCCGCGACTTGTCAGGGCGATGTCAGGGTAGCGTCCCTGTGCGACAGAGCGTGACCACGGCAACCTTGAGTCAGCGCGGGAGAACCAAGCGGGTGGCGGGGAGGGCCCACTGCTTGGCTCACATCGCCGAACGGGCTTCGGCCGGCTGTGGGGTGGGGGGACTGCCTGGGGGGTCAGACAGACACAGCCGGCCGGGACCCGTTCAACGATGAGCGTCCCGGCTCCGAGATCCCTCGCGAGGTACCTTCGATCCCCCAGGTCGTGGTGCCTCGCGAGGCTTTGTCGTGTCTGCAGGACCGGTTTGCCGTGGTCATCAACGGCAGTTTGCCGTGATCAGCGATGGCGGTCCAGGTACTGCGCCTGGTACAGCGACGGCGGGAACAGTCCGGTCCGGTTCGCACCTTCGATGTAGCCGGCCGGCTGGCTGAACGGGCCGTCTCCGGTGACCACGCCGCGGCAGCCGATCGCGTAGTTCTGCGCTGTCGGCGGTTTCTGGACGACGAGCCTGGCCGTTGCGGTGTCGCAGTTCCAGCCGACCGAATGCACGGTCGCCCAGCCATGGCCGGTGCCGTAGTCGCCTCGGTTGTAGATGCCCAGCGCGAGGTTGACCTGTGGCGCGATGTCACGGTGGTTGTCCCAGAGCAGGCCTTGGCTCCACCGCCGGTGTCCTTCACTCGACGCGAGGGCACCTTCCGAAGTACCGCGCAGGAAGACGATGCCCGAGGCGCTGCTCGTTCCGTTCGAGATGAAGGCGTGCCGGGCCTTGCTGGCATGGCAGTCCGCGAACAGCACCTGCTGGGAGAACGCCTCGCAGTTGAAGTTGTAGCGCAGTCCCCCGGTGATCACCGAGGCCGGATCGAGGGCACGGCAGTTGCGCACCGTCACGCGGGTCGCCTCGTAGGTCTCCACGCCGGCCTTGGCGAAGTGCAGGAACGTGCTGTCCCGCACCCAGGCGTCCTCGACCTGACGGACCTTCACCCCGACCCACGCGTGCGCCTCATCCAGGTCCGGATCACCGGCGAACTGGATGTCGATCCGCAGACTTTCGACACCGACGCCGGTCACCAGGCCGGCGCGGTCCCAGACGTACAGGTAGGACTGGGAGAGATTCCGTCGCAGGTGATCGAACAGCGGTACGTCGACGGTGACGGTGTTGCCGCGGATCGACTGGACGTAGCGGTTGGCGATGATCGGCTGACTGTCGACGGTCCAGCCTGCGTCCGTCGCCGTACCGCCATGGTCGACCGCAGCCAGCCACGCCTCCGTGCACGGATGGACCACGATGATGTTGTCGCCTCGCTTGAGCGCACTCGCGTCGGCGACTTCGAACGAGCGCGAGCCCACCTGGACCCATTGACTCGTGATGTCGGTCCGGGTGCCCGGCACCTGGCCGCGCCAGCCGGTGTTCGCTCCCCCGCCGCCGAGCACGATCACGTCCCGCGCGACAGGTGTGTTGCCCGTCGCCTGGATGATGGTGTGCCGCGCCGGATCGGCGCCGTCGCCGGAGCCGCGCAGTACGACGCCCGAGCGGTTGACGCGCAGCGTGCCGCCGACCGGATAGTTGCCTGGGGCAAGCAGTACGGCGCCGCGGAAGCCGGTGGCGTCCGGCGTTCGCAGGCCGACCTGGTCGATCGCGGCCTGCAGGTGCGCGGTGTTGTCGCCCTTGACCGGCTCGACCCTCTTCACCGTCCGGACGTGCGGGATCGGGCTGTCACCGTTCTTGTAGCCGGCGTGGCTGAAGTCGGGGATGCGGTTCCCCTCGGCGTCGGCGGTGTAGACGAGCCGGTACTTCGCGTCGTACCTGACCAGTTTTGATTGCCACAGGCCACTGGTCTTCGGGGTGCTCCCGGTCGCCTGGCTGATACCGAGCGAGTTCAACGCCGCTCCCCCGGCCACGACTCCCCCGGCTCCGAGCAGACTCCTCCTACTGAACGTCGTCATCGAGCACCTTCCTGATGGGCGGATCAGAATGCCCATCCTGAGGCCGCTCGCGCCGCCTGGCAAGCGCTTACCGGCGCGTCGCGGGACTGACTCAGCAGCAGGCGGAGTTGGCGCAGCGGCGGCTCTGGAGGCGAAGCAGCTGGTGCTTGGTGAGTGGCCGGTCAGAAGTGGGTGGAGCGGTCCGGGGTGCCGCCGGTGCCTGGGTAGCCGTCGGCTACCGCGGCCAGGGGTGCCGCACGCCCCGCGGACCAGGCAGCGCGGAAGGCGCGCCGGTCCAGTGTCTGCTCGATCGCACGACGCGTCGCGAGCAGATCCGGCTTCTCGACCTCGGGCACCGGCGCGCCGATCACCTCACGGATCCCGTCCGCGGCACCGATCAAGAAGGCCGCGTACTCCGTCCGGTCGCGCTGCTGAGCGACCGTCGCCAACTCTTCCAGCACACTCGCCGAGCGCCAGCGGTCGCCGAGATCGCGATGCTCGGCGAGGCTCTCGTCGAGCAGATGCACCGCACGATCGATGAACCCGCGGCGGCGCTCGACGATGCCCAACTGGTTGAGCGACCAGGCGACGCCTTCGCGATACCCGAGCCGCTGCGACAGCGCGAGACTCTCGGTCAGCAGGTCCTCGGCCTCGGTGAGTTCTCCGCTGTACTGCGCGATCGTGCCGAGGCTGATCAGCGACCAGGCCAGCCCTTCGCCGTCACCGAGCACCCGGAAGCTGTCCCGCGCCCGGCGGCAGCGCCGAGCCGCGATCTCCAGATCCCCGCGCAACCAGGCAACGAACCCGAGATGGTTGTGCGCCCAGGACATCCCCGACCGATCGCCGAGACTCTCGAACAGGTCGTAGCTCTGGCAGTGCAGGTTCTCGGCGGTGACGTAGTCGCCACGCTCGCGGGCCACTCCCCCGAGCCGCTGCATGACCAGCGCAGTACCGGCTGTGTCCCCGAGTTCCTTGTACTGCGCGAGCGCCGACTCGAGCCGGGTCGTGGCCACGTCGTACTCGCATTGCAGGAACGCCAGCATCCCCGCCCCGAGCAACGCCTTCGCCCGGTACTGCGGCTCGACGCCGGCCGTGCCGCGCAGGGCCAGCGCGCGTTCGAGCCACTCGCCACCCTCGGCGTAGTGGCCGCGGAGGTAGCAGAACAACCACAGTTCACCCGCGAGACGGACGGCCTCGCCCGCGGTACCGGATCGCAGCGACCACGCCATCGCGGCGCGGAGGTTGTCGAGCTCGCTGTCGAGCCGGTCGAGCCATTCGGCCTGGTCGGCGCCGCGGAGGTGATGCTCGGCCTCTTCCGCGAGCGCGATGTAGAACGCCGCATGATGCTGTGCCGCCTCTTCGCCCCGGCCGCTCGCGGCCAGCTGACCCGCGGCGAACTCGCGGATCACGGCGAGCATGTCGTACCGCGCGATGCCGCGGTCACGGCTGACCCGGATCAGCGACTTGTCGACGAGCCGGCTGGTCAGGTCGAGCGCCCTCGCCCGCTCCAGCGGACCGGGCACCACCGAACCCGACAGCACCGACGCCGCCGCGTTCAGGGTCCAGCCGCCGGCGAAGACCGACAGCAACGCGAACAGTTCGCGCTCCGGCGGGGTCAGCAGGTCGTGGCTCCACTCGATCGCGCCGTACAGGGACTGCTGCCGCGGACTCGCGGTGCTGGCGCCACCGGCGAGGATGCCGAACGACGTCTCCAGTTCGGTGGCGAGCTCTTCGACGGTCAGCACGTTCGTGCGGGCGGCGGCCAGCTCGATCGCGAGCGGCATGCCCTCCAGCCGGCGGACGACGCGGGCGACCTGATCGAGCTGCCCGGCCGGCGCGTTGCCACGCGCGGTGGCCCGGTCGACGAAGAGCTTCACCGCGGGCGAGTCGTCCAGCTCGTCGTCGGAATCCGGCAGAGCGAGCGGCGGTACGACGTACACGCTCTCGCCGCCGATGCGCAGGAGTTCGCGACTGGAGGTGAGGATCGACAGGTTCGGGCAGGACTCCAGCAGCGCCGCACAGATCGTCGCAACCTCGCCGACCACATGCGCGCAGTTGTCGACCACGAGCAGCAGGGTGCGCCGGCCGATGTGCTCGGCGATCTCCTGGACCAGCCGGCCCGCGTCGAGCGGATGCAGGCCCAGGGAGGCCGCCACCGCCGGAGCGACTCCGGCTTTGTCAGAGACCGGGGCGAGCGGCACCCAGCAGGCGCCGTCCTCGAAACGGTGGGCAACGGCCGCGGCGACGCCCAGCATCAACCGCGTCTTCCCGACGCCTCCGGGACCGCTCAGAGTCGTCAGCCGGGCGACTCGGTCGCCGACCAGCCGGGCGGCCATGGCCAGCTCGTCCGCGCGGCCGACGAGCTCGTTGGCAGGGACGGGAACGGCCCGCATCGCCGCCGCGGATCCGGCGTCGCCGTCCCGGCGAGCGGCGGCGGTGAGCTGTGCGCGCTCGGGCGCGCCGAGGTGGAGAGCGTCTCCGAGCAGCCTCAGCGTGTGTGGTCTGGGCGCTCGTCGGCGACCTCGCTCCAGCGCCGCGATGGCGTCGACGCTCACGCCGGCGAGCTCCGCCAGTCCCTCCTGCGACAGTCCGGCCTCGCGCCGGTGCCGCCGGAGCAGATCGCCGAAACCCGTTGCCTGGGCGTCGTCCGAGCCGCGGCGAGACCCGTCTGAAGGCAAAGGACGGCCCACCCAGTCTCCGACCTCGTCCGTGGCGGTTGCCACGCACACCCCGAAGGTATCCCGTTCCGCACCGGGTTGTCAGGCGATGTAGTCCGTTCCCAGCCAACTCCCAGGAAACTCCCGGCTCACCGCCTCACCGGCTCCCGGCTCCGGCTCCGGCTCAGCGGTTCCCGGACCAGCGGCCGGCGTCGGCTCCCGGCTCACCGGCCGGCGTGGTGGGCGATTGCCGTGCGCATCGAAGAGCGGGCTCGTTTGCGGTCACCGGCCGCGTCGTACGCGGTCGACAGCCGGAACCAGACCCGCCAGTCGTCCGGCGCCGCCTCGGCCTCGCCCTTGTACTTCGCGAAGGCCGCGTCCGCCGCGGCTCGGTCGATCCGCCCCGACGGCCGCCTGGGCAGATCGTCGACAGGCAGCCCGCCCGACGCGGCCAGCTCTCGGGCGAGCACCTCGGTCTGCCGACCGAACTGGACCTCGCGCCAGACCAGGTAAAGCCCGACGATCGGGATCACCAGGACCGCGATCCCGAGCCCCACCGCGACCGGGTCACCCGTGCCGATCAGCAGGACGCCGCGCCAGCCGAGCAGCCCGGCGTACGCGACGAAGACCACCGCGATCACGGCGACTGTGCCCTTCGGCTTCACCAGCGCAGACATCTTCAGCCGAGGTCCAGGAAGTGCTCCAGCCCGACCGTCAGGCCGGGGGTCGCCACGATCTTCCGTACGCCGAGCAGCACGCCGGCCATGAACGACTCGCGATGCATCGAGTCGTGCCGGATCGTCAGAGTCTCGCCGACATCGCCGAACAGGACCTCCTGGTGCGCGACCAGACCGCGTGCCCGGACTCCGTGCACGCGGATGCCGTCGATGTCAGCACCGCGAGCACCCTCGACGCCGGTGCTGGTGGCGTCCGGGATCGGACCGGATCCGGCCTCCCGGCGGGCTTCCGCGATCAGCTGGGCGGTGCGCTGCGCAGTACCGGAGGGTGCGTCGACCTTGTCGGGGTGGTGCAACTCGATGATCTCGACCGATTCGTAGTACGGCGCGGCCTTGGCGGCGAACTGCATCATCAGCACCGCACCGATGGAGAAGTTGGCGGCGATCAGTACGCCGGTCCCGGCGCTCGCCTCGAGTTGCGTACGCAGCGTGGCCAGCCGCTCCTCGGTGAAGCCGGTGGTGCCCACGACGGCGTGGATGCCGTGCTCGATGCACCAGGCAAGGTTGTCCATCACGACCTCGGGCCGGGTGAAGTCGACCACCACCTCGGCGCCGGAGGCGGTCAGCTCGGACAGCTCGTCGCCCTGGTCGATCGCGGCGACCAGCTCCAGGTCATCGGCGGCCTCCACGGCCTGGCACGTCTGAGCGCCCATCTTCCCCTTGGCACCCAGCACCGCAACCTTGATCATCCGTACCCTTCCCTAGCGCACACCGGTCTTGCCAAGGATCTCACTGGGCCTCGCGGGGCTTGCTGTCAGGGAGTCTGCGTGGTCAGTTCGGCGGTCGGGACGTAGATCTGCAGGTTCATCGTGCTGGCCGGCGGGGCGATCAACTTGTAGTCGGCCTTGAAGTCCAGCCCGCAGCTGCGGAGCGTGTCGATCTCCAAGGGGGTGACCCGGCGGTTGAAGAACAGCAGCGGCGGACGGTTGCCCGGCCAGGGCTCCTTGGTCGAACAGACTTCCGTGATGCCCGCCGCGGTCCGTTGACGTTCCTTCGGCGCCACCCAGGCTTCGCCGAACGGCCGGCCGCCGAGCATCAAGATGATGCCGGCCATCTTGTCGAAGGCGATGATCGGACGCCCGGACGGCGTCGTGTACGGCTTCAGCAAGGTGTCAAGCGCTCGGTATTCGTCGGCCGTCTCCCGGGTCAGCTTGAGGTCGCTGAGCGGCTCGATCCCCGTCGCCGTGGTCAGGTCGCGGAGCGGTGGGGATCGGTAGGGGTTGACGGTCAGGCCGCTGTACGTGATCGCCGCGACGGCGACGAGCGCGCCGACGCTCGCCAGCGCAGTCGTCGTACGGGCGACCGCTGGCGCCTTGTCGATGCTCGTCAGGACGGCGATCATCACCGCGGCCCAGACGGCGAACGCGTTGAAGCCGTTCATGTAGATCGCGGTGTTTGTCCCGAACGCCTGCATGAACGGCAGCACGGTGAGCAGGCCGAGGATGACCCACGCCCGCGCGTTCTCCTTGCCAGGCGACCATTGCCGGGTGATCAGGGCGACGACGGTGGTGATGACAGCGACCAGCACTGCGGCCATGAGGGGCACCTGGTACTTGCCGTTGTTGATCGCGCCGCCGTCGAGCCCGCCCTCGGTGAAGGTGCGGTAGATCGACAAGGCGAGGGCTGCCGCGGTGAGCAACCACGCGCCGGTTCGTAGTACGGGCTGGCGGGCGACAACGGCAAAACCCGCCGCGATGAGCAGCAGAAAGTGCTGCTTGATCGTCTCGCCGGCGAGCTTGCCGGCTGTGGTCAGGTACATCTCCACCAGGTCGGCCGGGGCGTAGGAGGTGCCGGCGATGAAGCGGTTGACCGCGAGGATGCCGGGAATCGCTTCCGTCAACGGCACCACCAGGAGGTGCACGGCCACGGCCACCCCGGTCGCGCCCACCAAGGCCCAGAAGATGCCTCGGGCAACTGCTTGGGAACCCTGCGCAGTGAGCACAACCACCGCCGCGGCGACGATCAGCGCAAGCACCGCCGCCGACGACCACTTGGTAAACACCATCACGGTGATCAGCCCGCCGGCGAGGAGGAACGCCCAGATCGGCGGCTTGCGATCCTTCTCGATCGCGGTCGCGGCCCAGAGCACACATGAGACCACACTGAGCGAACCGAGCAGGATGACATCGTTGTACCCCGGACTCATCGGCAGCCAGCTGTACATCATCCCGCCCGCCGCCACGATCACGGCGATCCCGGCGACCTCCCACAGCTTGGTTTGCGGCGCGTCAGGGCGGCGCACCCGCAGCCACCGCATGAAGCTCCAGCCGAAGAACGCATGCCCGACCACTACCGTCCCGAGCCGGAACAGCCGAAGACTGACAATGTCGTGCCGCAGGAACTCAAAGATCGGACCGTAGACGTACTGCATCCCGGTCAACGCCAGAGGATTGCTGTCCCACCAGGTGTAGGACAGCAGGTAATACCCCTCGTCAGTGGTGTCGAACCCATGCCCAACAGTCCGCGCAACAGCAGCCACCCACACCGCCATCACCACACACGCAACACCAACCACACCCCAAAGCACCCCACGAACACGCAACGTGACCCGCTCAGCGCTCTCGGCAATCACTTCGGAACTCACTGGAGAACCCTAGTCCGCGGACGCCGAGCGCCGGCAGCCCGTCACTTGATCGGTTGCGCTGGATCCGCCTTCACACTGCCGAGGTGGGGTGCGTCGGGGTCGATACCCAGTGCGGTGAATCGGCCGGCGAGGTCGTCCACCCAGCAGGCCGGGGTCCGATGATCCGGCAGCGGGACCCCAGCCTCACTACGCCACAATGCATCACCAAGAGCCGTACGCAGATGCCAGGCCATCACCCGCTCAGCCGACAGCTCGCCGCCGGTGATCTCCTGGTAGTGGCGAAGCGTGGCAGTCAGCAACTCGACGCCCGGACCCGTTCCCGGGAAGCAACGCAGGTCGTACTCCGCCTCAGCAAGCCCAGCCGTCTCGAAATCAACCACCACGCGAAGCTGCCCGCCTTCCCACACCTGATTGCCGCCATGCAGATCCGCATGCGCCAACACACCCGGCCGCGGCGCCGCCAGGACTTCGTCCGCCCAGTCGCACCACCGCAGTACGGCCGATCGCTGATCCGGACGAGCCCACTGCACAAACCGCTCACGCAACACGTCAGTCGAGACAGGCTGCAACGACGCCGGGGGAAGCCCACCCATGACGGACTCGACCCGCTCCCGCGTCGCCGGCCGATGCAACGCAGCGACAAACTCGGCGAGCTGCCGCCCCACATCGTCCCGATCGACCGAACCGACGACATCGAACAACGCCTCGCCCGGCACCAACCTGGTCACCAAGAGCACCGGATCGGTGCTGCTAGCAACAACCTCCGGCAGGAACGGAACCCGCGCACGCCCCAACGCGGCCAAGATGGCCACCTCATGTGCCACCCGAAGCGCGGCAGGACGCGACCACGCAAACTTCACCACAAAGCGCCCGCCAACCACAGCGCTGCCCGACCACCACAAGGGATCGTCCTCACCAGGCAACTCACGAACCACGATCGGAAGACCCGCCAACGCAGGCGCAACCTCCCCCAGCGCAGCCCCAACCGCCTCCGCCGACCCCTCCTCCAACCACCCCACACTCTCCACGCTTGCCGAGGCTACCCGCCTCGGAGCGGCGGATTGTGTGCCGAACGACAGGATGTACTGCCTGTTCCACAGCCGCCAGCAGCCCTCCGCCGCCTGAGCCGAGCCCGCAACGGCGACTACCTCCTGTCCCTCGGCACACTATTTTCTCCGGCCTGTCCCTCGAAGATGCGGGCGAATCGGCCCTCCGGTACTGCGAGCAGTTCCTCGTAGCGTCCCTCCTGGACCACCCGTCCCCCGTCGATGACGTAGATCCGGTCCATCTCGCGCAGGGTCCACGCCCGGTGCGAAACCACGATGGTGATCCGGTCGCGGCGGGTCCGGCTGAGTTCTGCGAAGATCTGCCGTTCTGCCTCCGCATCGATCGCCGAGGTGGGTTCGTCGAGGATCCAGATTCCCGCGTCGCGCAGGTAGATGCGCGCGAGCGCGAGCCGTTGCCACTGACCGCCAGAGATGCCTACTCCGCCCCACTGCTGCCCGAGCTGGGTGTCCAACTTCATCCGGCTCGTGAACCCCGCGGCTTCGGCAGACGCGAGCGCCTGCCGCACGTCCTCATCCGGTACGCCGTCCGCCGGCGACCCGAGCCGGACAACATCGCCCAGGGTGAACTCGAACTTCCCGAACTCCTGCACCAGCAGCCCGCAGTACCCAAGCCGATCCCCTGCCGAGATCACCTCGCCGTCGATCAGGACTCGCCCCTCGGTGGGCGTCAGCAGGCCGATGAGCGTGTTGATCGCGGTCGTCTTACCGGCACCGTTGACCCCGACCAGCGCGATCATCTCGCCTCGCTCGGCCCGGATCGAAACATCGGTGAGGGCCGCCTCGGCCGCACCGGGATAGCTGTAGCTGACGTGTTCGAGGCGCACCGACCCCACGTTGCGGATGACCTGCTGCTTCGGTGCCGGTGGGATGCTCGCCAGGAAGCGGCGATAGATCATCGCTTGCGGAGTCGTCGTGACGATCGAGCCGAACGCGTAGCCGCACAGGCGGATCGCGTTCAGTCCGGAGATCGTTCCCGCGACCGCCGCGGCCGCTCCCGCACCGCTAGCTCCACCGAGCACGAGTGTGACCAAGGCTCCGCCGAAGAGCAGCGCTGTCCCACAGGCGGCGACCAACTCCATCAGCATGGCCGTCCGCGTCAGCTTGTCGACGATGCGCATCGCGTCGCCACGCAGCGAGGCGACCAGCGCCGCGACTTTGTCGCCTGAGCCGAGGACGGAGAGTTCCGTACCAGGGCGTTGCTGCACTAGTTGTTCGGTGGCGTAGTTGGCACGGCGCTCGAAGACCGCGAACTTCGGCCAGCCCTTGGCCTCGGCGCGCGACACAGCGGTGAAGGCGAGCACGGTCGGGACCAGCGCAGCGACGACCAGCAGGCCAGACCACGGGTTGATCGCCCAGATCACCACGCAGAGCATGGCTGACGTGATCCCCGCGCCCAGCACGCGCAACGTCTTCCCGGCGACGTCGTCCATGGCAGCAGTCGCCGTCTGACTGGCTTCCAGAGCTGTTGTCACGTCGGGGCGTGCCAGCTGGCTCGGACTCAGCCGCGCGGCGGCGTACGCGAGGTCCGTGCGATAGCGAAGCCGCAGACGCATCGCCATCCGCTGCATCGCGGCCAATCCGACCTGACCGAGCGGGAACATCAGTCCGACCACGATGGTCAGACCAATCAGCGGCACCCACGGGTCGTCGGCGATGCGCTCGACCAAGCTCTCCAGCAGGATGACCTGGACTGCCGGGAGCAGCGATTGTGCCAGCACGAGCAGGGAGCAGGAGACGAGCCAGCCGGGAGTGAACCTGGCGGCGTCGCGGATCGACTCGATCGAAGTACGAACGGAATCCAGCACGAGATCCTCTTTCGCAGAAGGGCAGGCGACATCTCACCGGGGTGAGATACGTCGGCCGCAAATGCGATGAGATCCCGTTCAGAGTGGAACCCAGAGGCAGATAGCGCTATGACGCAACAGGCAAAAGCCTAGCAAGGGAAGGCTCACAGCATCGGGGCGAAAGCGTGGCGAGTACTTCGCGCAGGACACTGACCCATGGCACCTCTCCCACGCCCGCCCCGCGACAGGACGGACCTCGGCAACCACCCGCGGCATCACCCATCCGCGCCCGCTTCTCGCAACAGGACTGGCCCGCCAACCCCTGCCCTCACCAAGAGGGCGACGGAGGAGCCCACGCCCCGGGGTGGGCGGGAGCCTGCGCATAGTGAGCGACGCAGGAGCGAGCGGAGCGCCAGCGTGGGCGAGTACCTCACGCAGGACACCGACCCGCGCCACCACCCATCCCACGCCCGCCTCCGCGACAGGGCGGGCCAGCCAACCACACCGCTTTCACCAAGTGGGCGACGTAGGAGCCCGCGCCTCGGGGGTGGGTGGGAGCCAGCGCATAGTGAGCGACGCAGGAGCGAGCGGAGCGCCGGCGTGGGGAAGTGCGTGCGGTCAGACGGTGAAGAGGGACTTGTCGGTGAAGGGGCCCATGGCTGTCAGGGTTTGGGCGCCGGCGTAGAGCTCGGCGGCCAGGGTGGTGACGTCGTCGAGGGTGACTGCGTCGATGCGGCTCAGGATCTGGTCGACCGTCGGCAGTTCGCCGTACACCAGTTCGGCCTTGGCGATCCGCGTCATCTTGGCGCCCGTGTCCTCCAGGCCCATCACGACCGACCCGCGCATCTGCCCCTTGCCCCGCAACAACTCATCAGGCGTGATGTTGCCGCTGGCAATGTTCTCCAGCTCGGCCCGCACCACCTCGAGCACCTCAGGCGCCTTCTTCGGCAGACAGCCCGCATACACACCGACCATGCCGGAGTCCGCGTACGCCGCACCAAAGGTGAACACCGAGTAAGCCAGCCCGCGCTTCTCCCGCACCTCCTGGAACAACCGCGACGACATCCCGCCGCCAACAATCCCGTGCAGCACACCAGCGGCGTACCGGCGCTCATCACTGCGCACCAAGCCAGGCATACCGAGCACAAGATGCGCCTGCTCAACGTCCCGGTGGTGCACCTGCACTCCCCCGTACGTCGCTACGCGGCGCGCCGAACCCCGGCGTACCGGTGCCGGCTCCGACTCGGCGGTGACCCAGTGGCGCTCAAAAGCCTTGCGGACAAGGCGAACCACGTCGGAGTGCTCGACGTTGCCGGCGACCGAGACGACGATGTTGGCCGGCAGGTAGCGGCGCCGGTACCAGCCGCGGACCTGGCGCGGGGTCAGGCCGGCCACCGATTCCGGCGTACCGGTGATCGAGCGGCCGAGTGGGGTGTTGCCCCACAGTTGCTCGGCGAACAGGTCGTGGATGTGGTCCGACGTCTCGTCGGCGTGCATCGCGATCTCTTCGTCGATCACGTCCCGTTCGCTCTCGATGTCCTCCTCGGTGAGCGTCGCGGAGGTGATCATGTCGCAGATCACGTCGACGGCCAGCGGAAGGTCGGAGTCGAGCACGCGGGCGTAGTAGCAGGTGTACTCCTTGCCGGTGAACGCGTTCATCTCGCCACCGACGGCGTCCAGGGACGCCGAGATCTCCAGCGCGTCGCGACGCTCGGTGCCCTTGAACAGCAGGTGTTCGAGGAAGTGCGTGGCACCGGACAGGTGGACCGGTTCGTCCCGCGAACCGACGCCGACCCACACGCCGAAAGTGACCGAGCGGAAGCCCGGTACGGACTGGGAGAGCACGCGAAGCCCGGAGGGCAGGACGGTCCGTTTGACCGGACCGCCCTCCTCCGGGCTCAGCAGCGTGCTGGTGATGGCACGTGTCACTCGGCGGGAGCGACCTCTGCGTCATCGGCCTTGTCCGCGTCAGCGGCCTTGGCGTCCTCGTCCAGGACCGGGATCAGCGACAGTTTGCCGCGGTCGTCGATCTCGGCGATCTCGACCTGGAGCTTCTGGCCGACGGACAGGATGTCCTCGACGGCCTCGACCCGCTTGCCACCGGCCAGGCCGCGCAGCTTCGAGATGTGCAGCAGACCGTCCTTGCCGGGGAGCAGGGAGATGAACGCACCGAAGTTGGTCGTCTTCACGACCGTACCCAGGTAACGCTCGCCCTTCTCCGGCATGGTCGGGTTGGCGATCGCGTTGATCATCGCGCGCGCCGCGTCGGCCGAGGGGCCGTCGGTCGCACCGATGTACACCGTGCCGTCGTCCTCGATGGAGATGTCGGCGCCGGTCTCGTCGGTGATCTGGTTGATCATCTTGCCCTTCGGGCCGATGACCTCTCCGATCTTGTCCACCGGGACCTTGACCGAGATGACCCGCGGGGCGAACTCGCTCATCTCACCCGGGGCGTCGATGGCCTTGGCCATCACGTCGAGGATGGTCAGGCGGGCTTCCTTGGCCTGGGTCAGCGCGCCGGCCAGCACGCTGGCCGGGATGCCGTCGAGCTTCGTGTCCAGCTGCAGCGCCGTGACGAAGTCCTTGGTACCGGCGACCTTGAAGTCCATGTCGCCGAACGCGTCCTCGGCACCGAGGATGTCGGTCAGCGCGACGTACTCGGTCTTGCCGTCGACCTCACCGGAGATGAGGCCCATCGCGATCCCGGCGACGGGAGCCTTCAGCGGCACACCGGCCGAGAGCAGGGACAGCGTCGAGGCGCAGACCGAGCCCATCGAGGTGGAGCCGTTCGAGCCGAGCGCCTCGGAGACCTGACGCAGCGCGTACGGGAAGTCCTCGCGCGACGGCAGCACCGGCACCAGGGCCCGCTCGGCGAGCGCGCCGTGACCGATCTCGCGACGCTTGGGCGAACCCACCCGGCCGGTCTCACCGGTCGAGTACGGCGGGAAGTTGTAGTTGTGCATGTAGCGCTTGCGCGTCTCCGGGGAGAGCGTGTCGAGCTGCTGCTCCATCCGGAGCATGTTCAGCGTGGTGACACCCATGATCTGGGTCTCGCCGCGCTCGAAGATGGCCGAACCGTGCACCCTCGGGAGCACCTTGACCTGCGCCTTGAGCGGGCGGATGTCGGCCAGACCGCGGCCGTCCATCCGGACCTTGTCCTTCAGCACGCGGTTGCGGACCAGCTTCTTGGTGAGCGAGCGGAAGGCTGCGGACAGCTCCTTCTCGCGCCCCTCGAAGGACTCGGCCAGCTTGGCGACGACCGCGGCCTTGACTGCCTCGGTGGCCTCTTCGCGGTCGTGCTTGCCGGTGATCGTGAGGGCCTGGGTCAGCTCCTCGGTCGCGGCAGCCTCGACGGCGGCGAACGCGTCGTCCTGGTAGTCCGGGAAGACCGGGAACTCGGCGGTCGGCTTGGAGGCCTTGGCCGCCAGCTCCGACTGCGCCTCGACCAGCGTCTTGATGAACGCCTTGGAGGCCTCGAGGCCCTCGGCCACGATCTCCTCGGTCGGCGCCTGCTTGCCGGCGGCAACGGCGTCGAAGGTGCCCGGGGTGGACTCGGCCTCGACCATCATGATCGCGACGTCACCGGTGTCGGTGACACGACCGGCGACCACCATGTCGAAGACGGCGTCCTCGAGCTCGGTGTGCGTCGGGAAGGCGACCCACTGCTTGTCGATCAGGGCGACGCGGGTGGCGCCGATCGGGCCCGAGAACGGCAGCCCGGCGATCTGGGTGGACATCGACGCGGCGTTGATCGCCAGTACGTCGTACAGCTTGTCCGGGTTGAGCGCCAGGACCGTGATGACGACCTGGATCTCGTTACGCAGGCCGGAGACGAACGACGGCCGCAGCGGGCGGTCGATCAGCCGGCAGGTCAGGATGGCTTCCTCGGAAGGACGGCCTTCGCGACGGAAGAACGAGCCCGGGATGCGACCGGCGGCGTACATCCGCTCCTCGACGTCCACCGTCAACGGGAAGAAGTCGAACTGGTCCTTGGGCTTCTTGCTGGCCGTGGTGGCCGAGAGCACCATCGTGTCGCCGTCGAGGTAGGCGGCGGCGGAGCCGGCGGCCTGCTGGGCCAGACGGCCCGTCTCGAAGCGGATGGTGCGGGTGCCGAAGCTGCCGTTGTCGATGACGGCTTCAGCGAATTCTGCGCCCTCCATGGGCGCGTTTGTGGATCCCGACACGGGATACCCCTCTCTCACTTGAGACGACTGTGAGGCGCGAGTTCCTCCGGGGGTGCCGGTCTTCGATCGAGGCCCGCGGGTGCCGCGCCGTCGTGCTGGGCGCTGTCCCGAAAGCCACTACCGAGGACCGGTCGTCGGCCCGGTACGCGTATCGCGTCGTCTCGTTGTCGTTGATTATTCAGTTGTGCCACGGACCGGCGTTTTCATGCCCGGCCGTGGATACGCGAGAAGCGGCCACCAAGAACGCGGTGGCCGCTTCTCACGACGTCAACGGCGAAGGCCGAGCCGCTCGATCAGGGACCGGTAGCGGTTGATGTCCTTCTTCGCCAGGTAGTTCAGCAGCCGGCGGCGCTGACCGACCAGGAGGAGCAGGCCACGACGGCTGTGGTGGTCGTGCTTGTGCTCCTTCAGGTGCTCGGTCAGGTCCGCGATACGGTGCGTGAGGAGCGCGACCTGGACCTCGGGAGAACCGGTGTCGCCCTCGGTCAGGGCGTACTCGCCGATGATCTTCTTCTTCGCCTCAGGATTGGCTGACGACACGTGTGATCCTCTCGATGTCCGTTGCGCGGCGCACCGGGGCTTTTGTCACCCGGGCACTCTCGATCCGCGGCCGTTCAGACGGCAGCGTCCAGAGTATCAGTCCGTGGACGCGTCACCCTAATTCGGTGAGGACGCGGCGTGCCTGGTCGACGTCGGCTTTCATCTGGACCAGCAGGTCGTCGATGGTGTCGAAACGGATCTGGCTGCCGCGCAGGCGGGTGACGAAGTCGACCGCGATCCGGGCGCCGTACAGCTCCAGGTCGTCGCGATCGAGCACGTACGACTCCACCCGGCGGTCGACGCCGTCGAAGGTGGGGTTGCTGCCGACACTGATCGCCGCCGGCAGCGGTTCGGCGTACTGCGGGGCGCCGGGTGCCGGTTCGAGCACGGTCAGCCAGCCGGCGTACACGCCGTCCAGCGGGACCGCGGCGGTTGCCAGGGCAGGAATGTTGGCCGTCGGGTAGCCGAGTTCGCGACCGCGTTTGTCGCCCTCGACGACGACCCCGGTGACCCTGAGCGGCCGGCCGAGCGCCTCGGCAGCACCCTCGACGTCACCGGCGGCGATCAGCTCCCGGATGTACGTCGAAGACCACGGCTGAGCGTCGCCCGCCAGGCTCAGACCCTCGACCTGGAACCCGTAGGCCGCCCCGGCCGCGACGAGCGTGTCGACGTGGCCGGCCGCCCTGTGGCCGAAGCGGAAGTTCTCCCCCACGACGACCGCCTTGGCGTGCAGCGTGCCGACCAGGACCTTGTCGATGAACTCCTCCGGCGACCAGGACGCGACATCCCGGTCGAACGGCAGGATCAGTACGGCGTCCGCGCCGGCCGCGCCCAGCAGTTCGGCCCGCTGGCCGGGTTCGCTGAGCATCGCGGGCGCCTGGCCGGGCCGCAGTACCGACATCGGGTGCGGGTCGAACGTCATCGCGACCACCGGCAGCCCACCGAGTTCGGCCGCTCGCGCCCGGGCGTGGCGCAGCACCTCCTGATGACCGCGGTGCACGCCGTCGAAGTTGCCGATGGTGACGACCGACGGCCCGTAAGCGGGGTCCACTTCGCCCAAACCGTGCCAGACATGCATGAGAGAAGGATTCCACGGGCCGGGTCGGCTTCGTGCAAGAGGTCCCATGGTCACCCCTTGTAATCACCTGGTAACTCAACTTAGGGTGGGCCCGCAATCTTTCGCACCCTCGGAGGTCCCGTGAAAGTTCAGCGCCTTGCCGCCGCCTGTACCGCGGCGGTCCTGGTCGGCTTGATGTCCGTCACGAGTACCGCTCAGGCTGCCGCCCCGGCCGCGACCCCCTTTGCTCCTGTCTCGTTCACCAAGTACGTCGCGCTGGGCGACTCCTACACGTCGGCTCCGCTGGTGCCGCTGCCCGAGCTGCTGTCGCTGGGCTGCCTGCGGTCCAGCAGCAACTACCCGAAACAGCTCGCGGGCTTGCTACGGGTGCCGTCGTTCACCGATGTCAGCTGCGGTGGCGCGGACACCACGAACATGACTCAGCCTCAGGTGACGCCACTGGGGACGTTCCCGCCGCAGTTCAACGCGCTCACGCCCGAGACCGACCTGGTCACACTCGGGATCGGTGGCAACGATTTCGGAGTGTTCGGTGACGTCATCGGGACCTGCCCGGGCCTGCGGGCCGTGGACCCGACCGGGTCGCCGTGCAAGAAGCACTTCACGGTCAACGGCGAGGACACGCTCGCGACCAAGATCACGCAGACCCAGGCCCGGATCACCGAGGTGGTGAAGGGCATCAAGCTGCGGTCACCGCGGGCGACCGTAGTACTGCTGGGTTATCCGAAGATCGCGCCGGAAAAGGGGGTGTGCCCGGCCGTCCTGCCGTTCTCGGACGGGGACTACGCCTATCTCTACTCGGTCGAGCAGAAGCTCAACCAGGCGGTCTCGAACGCGGCCGCCGCTGGTGGCGCTGTGTATGTGGACACCTTCGGGCCGTCGACCGGGCATGACGCGTGCGCTCCGGACGGGCAGGCGTGGATCCAGGGCAAGGACATCAATCTGCTGCGAGCGCTGAACTACCACCCTCGCTTCGAGGGGCAAGCCGCGGTGGCGTCCCTGACCTACAAGAAACTGACCGGCGCGAAGGAGACCGTGACCCCGGCCGAGCAGGCCCGCTGGGCCTCAGAAGCCCGCAAACTCAGCCAAACGGCTGCCCAAACCAAGTCCAACCCGGCCATGAAGGCCCACCTGGACCGCCTACGGACCGGCGCGCAACGCTGACCCTTTCCAATCCGTACGGCGGACACCGGACCAGAACCCTCCACGCAAGGGTCCTGGTCCGGTGCTTTTACCCGCACGCGCCGCATGCCCGGGCCTCTGCGTCGGCTAGCGGGGTTTCAGGGGAGTGCGGTGGTGAGGTTGGTTAGGGCTTCGCCTAAGGGGAGGTTCACGCGGATGGTGGCGTAGGGGTCGCCTCGGGTTAGGCCCTGGTTGATGATGTGGACCGGTTTGCCGGACTTGGCGGCGTAGCGGACGAAGCGGAAGCCCGACATCACTGTTAGGGAAGAGCCGAGGACTAACATTGCGCGGGCCTCGTCGATGAGGCGGTAGCAGCGTTCTACTCGTGGCTTGGGGACGTTTTCGCCGAAGAAGACCACGTCCGGTTTCAGGAGGCGGGAGCTGCAGTTCGCGCAATCGACCAGGTGGAAGTGCTTGACCACCTCGTCGGGTAGGTCGACGTCGCCGTCGGGGTTGATCCTGGTCGCTTGGGCCTCGAAGGTCGGGTTGGCTTCGCGGAGCCGTACGTCGAGTTCTTCACGGGGAGTTGTTTGGCGGCAGTCCAGGCAGATGACTCGGTCGAGGTTTCCGTGCAGCTCGATGACGTCCCGCGCGCCGGCCGCACCGTGCAGCCCGTCGACGTTCTGGGTGATGATCCCGTCGAGATAGCCGCGAGCCTGCAACGCAGCGACCGCCCGGTGACCCGCATTGGGGTGCGCCCGGGCGATCGTCCGCCAGCCGAGGTGGCTCCGGGCCCAGTACCGCTGTCGCCCCGACTCGCTTCCCACGAAGTCGCCGTACGTCATCGGGGTGTGGGTGCGCAGACTCCCGGTCTCACCGCGATAGTCGGGGATCCCTGACTCGGTGGAGATTCCCGCCCCGCTGAGCACCACCACTCCCCCGTCACGGATCGCGTCGACGACGGGTGCGACGTCCGCAGTACCGGGAGCGAGTGAAAGCACGTCTGGCCCTGGAGACCAGGTCAGTGTCGGACGCGAACGCACCCCTCCAGCGTACGACGCCGAGCAACGCCCCAGGACCCGCCGACGCCCTCGACCGTCAGTAGGCCTTCTCGGTCCAGCCGAGCAAGCCGAGCCAGCCGCCTTTGATATCGGTACCGACACCGTCCTTCTTGTTGGCGTCGAAGTACACGGCTGCCCTGCCGGTGGCGGTGATGCCCATCAGCGAGCGGCCGTCGGGGTGCGAGGGGCAGTGGCCGATGGTCAGGCTGGTGAAACTCCCCCAGCCGGTGCTCTGCAAGACCGTCGAGGTGACCGTTGCCGGGGTCGCCGCGCTGATCCGCCACTGTTTGAGCTCCCCATTGGTCCTGGTGCCGAGCAGCACGTGCACCGGGGCCGCCGCCGTTCCGCCCGTGCGGGCGTACTGCAAGGTTTTGACCGAGTCCCAGCCGCTGCCGGGCATCTTCTCCGGCGTCGAGACAGCGGGAGGCTGACCCGCGCTGTAGGTCACCTTGAAGCGGTAAAGCGAGTTGCCCGCGACGCGATAGTAGTAGGGGTTGGGGAACCCTCCACCCATGAGGATCCGGGTGCCGGCAAACCCGGGCGCCAGTCGGGTGGTTCTGTGCGTCGTGACCCTCCAGACCCCGTCGATCCGCTCACCTTGGCGCTTCAGCAGGTACAGGTATCCGTCGGTCGGATGCGTGAACAGGCTAGAGCCCTCCCACCAATCCGCACCCCCGGAATTGATGCCTCCCCACTCTGCCGTTGGCACGAAGCCGAGATTGTCGCCGGGGAGCGCCTCGGTGCTGGTCTTCCGATCGGAGCGCTTATAGGCGAGACGCTGTCCGTCGGAACGGTACGCCGTGGTCCAGTTCATGCAGTCCGCCGGTACATCGCCGACTGCCGCACTCGACGGGCGGGCGGTTCCGACGACTCCGACCACGGCAAGACCGGTCGCGACAACAGCCAGTGCCGTAGCCGAAGCCACGATGGATTTACGCATCAGGAAAGTTCTCCAGGGAGGTTGGGGTTGAGGGCGGAGCGCGCCGGGCTGTTGCCCCCCAGCAACATCGCCCGAACAGCAGCCCAACTTATGGACCCCGATCTCCTCGGCTCTGCCCGTACTCCACCCGTACCGACGGTCGCGGACACCGGGTCAGTCGAGCCAGGTGCCAGTCCAGTCGTACAGTGGCGCCGTGGTCGAGTACTCCCGGAGGTAGCTGATCCGTCCGTCCTCGAGCCTCGCCACCGTGGAGCCGTCGAACGCCCCCGGGCTCCCCTTCCAGGTGCACTCGAAATGCCACTCCGCCACGAGCGAGTCCCGTACGACGGACCTGACGGTTGGCCGCAGCCGCTTGCAACCGTTGCACCGGCTTGTACGTCGTACCCGCCGGACCAGCAAAACGGCCGCCCGGCCAGAACTCTCGTGGAGGTAGCGATGGTAAGCAGGATCAGCAGACGGCAAGCGTTGATGCTCGGCGGTGGCGCATTGGCCGGCGCCGCGACTGTGGGGACCGCGGCTGTCGGGACCGCGGCCGGGGCGCGACCGGCCGCAGCGGCGACCGCGGCTGCGACCGACTGGCTCCGGCTTCCGGTGATCACGGCCAACATCGGGCGCAAGAACCTCGGAGCGCGCGAGGCGGCGATCCGGGCTGTGCGCAACGGTGATCCGGGCAACCGGCCGTTCGTCGGCTGGCAGGAGATCCGCGAGGGCGACGAAGGCGAGCCGGCGATCATCTCGCAGTACTTCGGACCGAAGTACCAGAACGCGTTCCTGCACCACAACACCGCCTATCGCGTGCCGATCTCGGTACCGCTGCCGTGGAAGGTCGTCAACTCGCGAGCCACCTTCGTCCACGGCGGGATCAAGGGCGTGACCCCGCCGCGCTGGATCAACGAGGTCGTCGTCGAGCACCGGGCCCACGCCGGGCTGAAGTTCGTCCTGATCAACTCGCACTACCTCGCCAACGCGTACAACGGCGGGCAGAACCCGAGCCTGCGCGACGAGTGGGAGCTGCACAAGAAGACCCATCGCGAGCGGGTGATGGCGCACCACGACCGCGGTCACCTGGTGATCTGGACGGCCGACACCAACAACCCCGACTACGACCGGGCGACGGGTCAACCAACGGAGCGCAAGGTCTTTGCCCGCGGCATCGACCGGATCAACTGGCTGCCCGGCGACGGCAGGGTCAAGCTGGACCTGGTCACCACCCGGACCATCCCGATGAACGTCGACGGTCACGACGCCCGCGCCGCGATCTTCCGGGTCCGCCTCGCCTGAGCCGGCCCGCAGGTACCGCGGACGGCGCGCCCGCGGTCGTAGTACCGGTCGTTTGAGACGGCCGGATCAGCCACCGGGCAAATCGGTAGGGTTCGAGGACTGCCGGGGTGAGGGAAGCTGATGGTTGACCGGTCCGAGTCTGTGCTGGGGATTGTCGTCCGGTCGCGGTTCTACCGTTCGGCATTCGTGGCGTTGCTGATCGCCGGCATCGGGACGTCGGCCGCGACACCGCAGCTGACCCTGTTCCTCGTCCGCGAACTCGGCACGCCGCTGCCCGTGGCCGGCCTGTACTACGTGACGAACCTGGCCGCTCCTTTCGCCGGCTACCTCGTCGGCCGGTTGTCCGATCGCAGTCCTGATCGGCTGCTGTGGTTCCGGGTGTGCGCGCTCATCGGTACGGCGGGGTGGCTCGCGATGGCGGCCGCGAACTCGGTGTGGCTCCCGTTCGTGATCAGCGCGGCCGCCTTGAGCATCGCGGGCGGCTCGATGGCCCAGCTGTTCGCGGCCTGCCGCGACGAACTGAGCCGGAACCCGACGAAGGCCGACAACCGCGTCGTCGCGGCGATCCGGATGGCGTTCACGGTCGGCTGGATGATCGGGCCAGTCGTGGGCAGCTGGTTCGGCGGGGTCTTCGGCCTGCGCGCCCTGCTGGTGGCGACTGGTTGCTGCGTCTTCGCGCAGATGATCCCGTTCGGCCGGCAACGCGTGGAGCGGTACCACGACCTGTCGCTTCCTCCGCGCCCTAGTCGACGCCGCCTCGATCACATGAAGCCGTTGCTGGTCTTCACCGCGGTCTGCGTCCTGGCGATGACGGGCGACACGATCAAGTTCGGCTACCTGCCCATCTACATGGCCGACGAGCTCCACGTCTCCGACGCGATGCGCGGCGCGGTGATCGGCATCCAGCCACTCCTGGAGTTGCTGCTGCTACCGATCGCCGCCCGGCTGGCCGACCGCTACGGATCAATGTGGGTGATGACCGGCGGCGCAGCACTGGGCCTAGCCGGCAACCTCGCCTACGCAACCGGCAGCTCGGTCGCCGCTCTGTTCGTAGGCCAAGCCCTCACGGCCGGCCTCTGGGCCTGCGTAGGAGCACTCGGAGTATCAATAGCCCAACGCCTGTACCCCGAGGGCGTCGGCACCGCATCCGGCATCTTCCTCAGCGCCATCCCCGTCAGCTCCGCCATCGGGGGCACCATCGGCGGCCTCGGAGTAGCAGCAATCGGCCTGCCGCACGTCTTCTACATCCCAGCCGCTTTAACCGCCCTAGCCACATTCGCCTTCGCCTACCTCAGCACCCGCCCCCAGCCCAGCGGCCCCGGCTAGCGTGGGGAGGAGGTAGTACTAGCTGACGAAGACGGCGGTGGGTTTGGCTAGGGGGCCGTGGGGTTCGTATAGGGCTAGGAAGGTGCCGTCTGGGTCGAACATGGCGGTTTGCTGGCCTGCTGGCAGCTTCAGGCCGGGTAGGGGGCGGCCGGTGCGGATGGCGGCTGCTTGGGTTGGGTCGGCGTCGAAGCGGGGGAACGTGTCGGCGGCGACGTCGGCGATTGGGAGCAGGGCGAAGGACTCTGCCAACTCCTCCAACGTGTGCGCCGAAGACATACCAAACGCCCCGACCCGGGTACGGCGCAGCATCGTGAGATGCCCGCCAACACCGAGGTCGGCACCCAGATCGCGTGCCAGGGCACGGATGTAGGTCCCGCTGGAGCAGTCCACCGAGATGTCCACCTCGATGCCACCGGCAACAGTCCGTACGTCGACGATGTCGTACCGGCTGATCGTCACGGTCCGGGCCTTGAGGGCGACCTCTTCGCCGGCGCGCACCCGCTCGTACGCCCGCTTCCCGTCGACCTTGATCGCCGAGACCTTCGACGGCACCTGCGAGATCTCTCCCCGATACCCGGAGACGGCCGCCTCGATCGCCTCGGCGGTCACTGCGGCCAGCTCGGCGGCGGAAGCAGAGACCTCGAGCTCCCCTTCAGCGTCGTCCGTGCTGGACGTGGCGCCGAGGAGGATGGTCGCGTCGTACGACTTGTCGGCCAGTTGCAGATGGCCGAGCAACCTGGTGGCCCGGTTGAGACCGACCACCAGTACGCCGGTAGCCATCGGGTCGAGGGTGCCCGCGTGGCCCACCTTGCGGGTTCCGGCCAGCCGGCGGATCCGCGCCACCACTGTGTGTGACGTCAGACCGGCCGGCTTGTCGACCACAACGATGCCGTCGGCAACAGAAGGATCAACCCCACCGGAAGCGCCAGAACCACCCAATGTGTCAGCACCACCAGTTACGTCAGAACCACCAGAAGCGATCACGTCACTCGTCGTCGGAGTCATCGTCCTCGCGGCGCTTGTACGGGTCGGCGTCGCCGGCCGGCTTGGCGCCGGCGGCGGCCTTGGCGACCTCGGCGTCGGCCTGGCGGGCCTTGGCCAGCAACTCCTCGATCTGGCCGGCCGTCTCCGGTACGGCGTCCAGGTAGAACGCCAGGGTGGGCGCACGGCGCAACCCCAGTGCCTTGCCGACCTCGCTGCGGATCAGCCCACGGGCCGACTCCAGCGCGGCTGCGGTGCTGGCGCGCTCTTCCTCGCCGCCGTACACCGTGTAGAAGACGCTCGCCTCGCCCAGATCGGCGGTCAGCTTGGCGTCCGTCACGGTGACGAAGCCGAGCCGCGGGTCCTTGACCCGGCGCTCGAGCAACTCCGCGACCAGGACCTGGATCCGGTCGGCCAACTGCTTCGCCCTTGCTTGACCCATCAGGGCTCACTCCCTCGGTAACTGCTGGTGGTCATTCATGCGTAACGTCCGGAGCGACGGGTGTGACACCGCCACTCCGGACGTTACTCGTGCATCAACCGCGGTCGATCAGCTCCGCGCCTTTTCACGCAGTTCGAACGCCTCGACGACATCGCCGACCCGGATGTCGTTGTAGTTCTGCACGGTCAGACCACACTCGAAGCCCTCGCGGACCTCGGAGGCGTCGTCCTTGAACCGCTTGAGCGACGACAGGTCGCCATTCTCGACCACCACGGCACCGTCCCGGATCAACCGGATCTTGGCGTTGCGGCGGATCAGGCCACTGGTCACCCAGCAACCGGCGATGTTTCCGACCTTCGACGACTTGAAGATCTCGCGGATCTCCGCCTGACCCAGAGTGACTTCCTCGTAGATCGGCTTCAGCATGCCCTTCAGGGCCGCCTCGATGTCGTCGATCGCCTGGTAGATGACCGAGTAGAACCGGATGTCCACGCCCTCGCGCTCGGCCACGTCGCCGGCCTTACCGGCAGGCCGCACGTTGAAGCCGATGATGACGGCGTCGGAGGCGATGGCCAGGTTGACGTCGTTCTCGTTGATGGCACCGACGCCACGGTCGATCACCCGCAGGTTGACCTCGTCGCTGACCTCGATCCGGACCAGCGCGTCTTCCAGCGCCTCGACCGAACCGGAGCCGTCGCCCTTGAGGATGAGCAGCAACTCCTGGCTCTGCCCCTTCTCCATGGAGGCCATGAAGTCCTCGAGGGTACGACGCGCGCGCCGCTTGGCGTTGGCGGCCGCACGAGCCCGGGCTTCCCGCTTCTCAGCGATCTGCCGGGCCATCCGGTCGTCCTCCACCACCAGGAACTTGTCACCCGCACCGGGCACGGCGGTCAGACCGAGGACGAGCACCGGCCGCGACGGCAGGGCCTCCTCGACCGAGTTGCCGTGCTCGTCGAGCATCGCCCGGACCCGGCCGTACGCCGGACCCGCGACCATCGAGTCGCCCACCTTCAGCGTTCCGCGCTGCACCAGCACGGTCGCCACCGGTCCACGGCCCTTGTCCAGGTGCGCCTCGATCGCCAGACCCTGCGCCGGCATGTCCGGGTTGGCCCGGAGATCCAGTGCGGCGTCCGCGGTCAGTACGACACCTTCGAGCAGACCCTCGATGTTCAGCCGGGCCTTCGCGGAGACGTCGACGAACATCGTGTCGCCGCCGTACTCCTCGGGGACCAGGCCGTACTCCGTGAGCTGGCCACGGACCTTGGTCGGGTCCGCACCCTCGACGTCGATCTTGTTCACCGCGACCACGATCGGGACGTTCGCCGCCCGGGCGTGGTTCAGCGCCTCGATCGTCTGCGGCATCACGCCGTCGTCGGCCGCGACCACCAGGATGACGATGTCGGTGGCCTGCGCACCACGAGCACGCATGGCGGTGAACGCCTCGTGACCCGGGGTGTCGACGAAGGTGATGGCGCGCTGCTGACCGTCGACCTCGGTGGTCACCTGGTACGCACCGATGTGCTGGGTGATGCCACCGGCCTCGCCGGCCACGACGTTCGCGTGCCGGATCGCGTCCAGCAGCTTCGTCTTACCGTGGTCGACGTGACCCATCACGGTCACCACCGGCGGCCGGGCGGCCAGGTCGGTGTCGTCGCCCTCGTTGGAGCCGAAGTCGATGTCGAACGACTCGAGCAGCTCGCGGTCCTCGTCCTCGGGCGAGACGACCTGGACGTCGTAGTTCAGCTCGGTACCCAGCAGCTGCAGGGTCTCCTCGTTGACCGACTGGGTCGCGGTCACCATCTCGCCCAGGGCGAACAGCACCTGGACCAGCGATGCCGGGTCGACGCCGACCTTCTCGGCGAAGTCCGTCAGCGAGGCACCACGGGCCAGCCTGACGACCTCGCCGTCACCGTGCTTGACGCGCACGCCGCCGACGGCCGGAGCCTGCATGTTGTCGAATTCCTGGCGCTTGGCGCGCTTGGACTTGCGACCACGACGGGCCGGACCGCCCGGACGCCCGAAGGCACCCTGCGTTCCGCCACGGCCACGGTTGCCCGGGCCGGGACGACCGCCACCGCCACCGCCGGGGGGACCGCTGGGGCCACCACCCGGACGGAAGCCGCCACCGCCACCGCCGCCACCGGGACGAGGAGCGCCGCCACCACCGGGACCACCGGAACCGCCGCCGGGACGGCCACGGCCGCCACCACCGGGGCCACCGGAGCCGCCGCCCGGACCAGCCGGACGACCGGTGAAGGTGCCGGCCGAGGACTTCGGCATCATCGCCGGGTTCGGACGCGGGGCGCCCGGAACGCTGCCCGACGGACGCGGTCGGTCGGAACCGCCGCTACGAGCCTGCGGTGGCCGCGGCGGCATGCCTGCCGGGCTGCCACCCTGGGCCGGAGCCGCCGGAGCGCCACCCGGACCCGGACGGGAGCCAGGACGGGTCATGCCCTGGGTCGAGCTGAAGGGGTTGTTGCCCGGACGCGGAGCACCCGGACGTCCACCGGCGGCACCCTGGCCACCAGGACGCGGCGCGCCACCCGGGCGAGGTGCACCCGGACGGGGAGCGCCACCAGGACGCGGTGCGTTGCCCGGTGTGCCGGGACGCGGTGCACCCGGACGCGAGTCGCCCGCAGGACGCGGAGCGGCCGGACCAGGGCGCTGTGCCGGAGCCGGAGCCGACGGCGCCGCGGAGGCGGCCGGAGCCTGTACCTCGGGCGTCTGCGGAGCAGGAGCGGCCGGAGCCTCTGCTGCCGGAGCAGGAGCGGCCGGGGCCTCGGGGGCCTTGGCAGCCGGTGCCTCGAACGCCGGAGCGGCCGGGGTCTCCTGGCGCGGGCCAGGCTTCGGGCCGGGCCGCGGACCCGGGCGAGCCGGGGACGGCGCCGGAGCGGAGCCAGTGGACGGCGCGGCCGGAGCCGGTGCGGACGTGCTGGTCTCGGCACTGGCCGGGGCCGAGGGGGCCGGAGCGGCCTTCTCGGTGACCTCAGCGCCGGACGTGGCGGAGCTTGCGGAGGTCTCGACCACCGTGGGCTCTGCCTTGACCGGAGCGGCCGGGGCCGGTGCTGCGGGCGCGCTGCTCTCAGCAGCCGGCGCCTGCGGCGTGGCTGCGGGAGCGACCGGTGCGGTCGCCTGCGGCGCTGCTGACGTGCTGGCGGCGGCCTTCTTGGCCGCGCGCTTCTTCGGCGGGTTCTTCTCGAACTCCTCCGCCAACCGTCGGACGACGGGTGCCTCGATCGTCGAGGACGCCGATCGGACGAACTCTCCCATGTCGTTCAGCCTGGTCAGGACGACCTTGCTGGTAACTCCGAGCTCTTTCGCGAGCTCGTAGACTCGGACCTTTGCCACTACTCTCCCTCTGGTCCGAGCCTTGGGGGCGCGGACCGTTAGTTGACGTACATGCTCATCGCATTGCACTCATCGTTCGACACTCATCGAGTGGTCATGAGTCGATGACCCGCCTTCATGTCTTCACGGCTTTCGCCATGGGCGGCCGGGCGGCCGCTCTTGTTCGTGCAACTCATTGCTCTACTGCTTCCCGCACCAGCGTGATGTCCAGCGGTCCCGGAACCTTGAAGGCCCGGGGGAACGCCTTCCGCCGCTCGGCGAGCTGGAGACACTCGGTCGCCGGGTGCAAGTGCGCCCCACGGCCGGGTGCCCGATGCTCGGGATCCGGGAGGACACGTCCTCCGGAAACCGTCATCCGCAGCAAGCCGGTCGGACTGTCCCGCTTCCGACACCCGATACAGGTGCGCTCCTGAACCTTCTCAGAGCGCGCGTCTGCAGTTTGGATCACTGTTCCTCAGGGTGTGGTGACGACTCAGTCGACCGACCGAGAGATCAGTCTACCTTCTCGTCGGCACGAGTCACATCGGTATCCGGCCGGATGTCGATCCGCCAGCCGGTCAGCCGGGCCGCGAGCCGGGCGTTCTGGCCCTCTTTGCCGATCGCCAGCGACAACTGGTAGTCCGGTACGACGACGCGCGCGGCGCGGGCCGCCGCGTCCACGACCTCCACCGAGGAGACCTGCGCCGGTGAGAGCGCGTTCCCGACGAACGTCGCCGGGTCGTCGCTGTGGTCGATGATGTCGATCTTCTCACCGTGCAGCTCGTGCATGATGTTGCGTACCCGCTGGCCCATCGGGCCGATGCAGGCGCCCTTGCCGTTCACGGACGGGTTCAGCGTGCGGACCGCGATCTTGGTCCGGTGCCCGGCCTCGCGCGCGATCGCGGTGATCTCCACCGTGCCGTCGGCGATCTCCGGTACTTCGAGCGCGAACAGCTTCTTGACCAGGTTCGGGTGGGTCCGGGAGACGGTGATCTGCGGGCCCTTGAAGCCCTTGCGGACGCCGACCACGTAGACCCGCAGCCGCGAGCCGTGCTCGTACTTCTCCCCCGGCACCTGCTCCGGGGCCGGCAGCACGGCCTCGATCTTGCCCAGGTCGACCATCACCGAGCGCGGGTCGCGGCCCTGCTGGATCACCCCGGACAGGATGTCGCCCTCCTTGCCGGAGAACTCGCCGTACCGGACGTCGTCCTCGGCGTCGCGCAGCCGCTGCAGGATGACCTGCTTGGCCGTGGTCGCGGCGATCCGGCCGAAGTCGGCCGGGGTGTCGTCGAACTCGCGCGCCACCGTGCCGTCCTCGGCGAGCTCCTTGGCGAACACGGTCACGTGCCCGGTCTTGCGGTCCAGCACCACCCGCGCCTGCTGCTGTGCGCCCTCGGTCCGGTGGTAGGCCACCAGCAGCGCCTGCTCGATCGCCTCCACGACGATCTCGAAGGCGATGTCCTTCTCGCGTTCCAGGGACCGCAGGACGGCCATGTCGATGTCCATCAGTTCTCCTTCACCGTGCCGTCGGCGGTCGCGTCGGCGTCCGATTCCGGGGCAGGTTCGTCGTTGCCGGCTGGCCGGTTGAACTCGATCTGGATCTTGGCCTTCGTCACATCGGCGTACGCGATCGTGCGCGGCCGCCCTTTGACGTCCAGCTCGGCGGCCTCGTCGGTCGCGGACTTGATCCGGCCGGTCACCTTGCCGCCGGCCACCAAGGTGACCTCGACCAGGCGGGAGACGTTGCGCCGCCAGTGCCGCGGCAGCGTGAGCGGCCGGTCGACGCCGGGGCTGGACACCTCCAGCGTGTACGCGCCGTTGCCCATCACTTCGTCCGCGTCGAGCGCCTTGGAGATCGCTCGCGTCACCTCGGCGACGTCGTCGAGGGTGATGCCGCCGTCGCGGTCCACCAGCACGCGCAGCAGCCGCTTCTTACCGATCGGCGTGACTTCGGCGGCCTCGAGGTCGCAGCCGAACTGCGAGACGATCGGCCGCAGGAAGTTTTCGAGGCTCTCGGGGTCCGTGTGGTCAGTCCTTCGGCTCACAGGTAGACCTGCCTCTCTCTCCAGTTGTGCACCCGTTACGCGCCCCGGCAATCCGACCGAGGGCAGTAGCCCACCATATCCGGACAACCGGGATGTCCCTGCACGCGCCTCCGGTCGGGATAGGGTTTCGGCCGTGCCGAACCATCCTCAGTTTCTCACCCGCTGGCCGGTGGCGCCTGTCTCCCGCCGGACCACGCTGCGGGCCGCGGCGCTCACAGCCGGTACTGCGGCCCTGCTGGCCGGCTGCAGCGACGACCCGGCTGAGCCCGGAGCTGGGGGCACCACGCAAGGCGGCGGCACCAAGGGCCCGGACGGCACCAAGCAACCCGAGCCGAGCACCGACCCGGCCGTGGTGGCCGCCCTGTCGACTGCGGCCGGCCAGGTGGCCCAGGCTGCCCAACGGCTGAGCGCCGCTAGCAAGACCTACCCCGCCTTGGCAGCCCAGCTCGCCACCGCAGCGAAGTACCACGCTCAGCACCTGGCGAAGCTCAACGAGGCGTCCGGTACCGCTCCGGCGGCTGTCGGGAAGCTGCCGGCGCTGCCGAAAGGGTCGGCGGCTGCACTGGCCGACCTGGCGAGCCGGGAGCAGAAGCTGGCGGTAGCCCACGCCCTCGCCGCAGCGAAGCTCTCCGGCCCCAACGCCCGGCTGCTGGCGATGATTGCCGCCTCCGAGACCCAGCTGGCCGCCTCCCTGACCGTCAAGAAGAAGGCTGCCCGGTGACTCAGGTCGAAGCACTCCAGGCAGCCCTGGCCGGCGAGCACGCCGCCCTGTACGGCGTCGGCGTAGCCGGCGGCAAGCTGAGCGGCGCCAAGTTCCAGGCGGCGTCCGAGCTCGACGAGCGCCACCGGCGGCAGCGGGACAAGCTCACCGACCTCCTCACCGCCGCCGGCGAGACCCCAGCCGCAGCCGAACCGGCGTACGACCTGCCGCTCGTTGTGACCACCCCAGCCACCGCCACGGCCCTCATCCTCCTGATCGAACGCCGCCTGACAGCCGTCTACGCCGACCTGGTCGAAGCGGCCGAGCAGGAGCCGGTCCGTGCCCTGGCAATCCAGTACCTCCTCACCACCGCAGCCACCCAAACCACCTGGGGCGGCGCCCCCACCGCCTTCCCCGGCACCGTCTGATCCCAGAGCTCGGGCTCAGGGCGTCGGGAACGCGGCTTCTAACACGCCTGTCGCCTCGTCGACGACAGCCGTCAGAGCCCGCGGTGACGGCGTCAAACCGCTGACTATGCGGTCGAGCTCTCGAAGCCCGGCTCGGTCCAGCAGGGCCTTCTCGTTGGTCACCCAGTTGCCTCGGGCAGCCAGGATCGCGTGGGCTGCCTGACAGCCGGCGGTGGCGATTGCCCCGGCGGTTTCGGCGAGGTGCCCCTGTTCGGCATGCGCGGTCCGGGCGTAGTCCAGGGTGAGGCGGGCCTCGCCCCACCAGCGTTCCAATGCCGTCCACCGCAGAGCTTCGGGAAAGTCGGGCTTCGGGAGGGTGCCGTGAAGGACCTGGTTGATGGCCAGTTCCGCTACGACGATGTAGCTCGGGATACCTGCCAGGTGGAACAGCAGCCTCTCGACGTGGAAGCGGCCCTCGCGAGCTTCCGCGAGCTGATGCTCTACATCGTCCAGGTCCCGATAGTGCACGTCGATGCGTCTGCCGTCAGCCTGCAGCCAGGCGCCGCCGTTGAACACTCCGCCACCCCAGCCGCCGATCTCGGAGGCTTCTCCCGGCCATCCAAGCTTCCGCACGTCTTGTGGAGAGAACGCTCCGCGGTAGTAGACCGCGAAGTCCCAGTCGCTGTCAGGACCATGCGTTCCAACGGCGCGCGACCCGCCCAGCGCGACGGCATGGACCTGCGGCAGCGTTGCGAGTCGCTGCGTGACCTGGGCGAGGAAAGCGCTGTCGTCGTGGGCCTGCATGGCCGGAGCCTAGGCGTGCTGGTCCGACGCAGCCGAATTGCGTCTCCCCCGGGGTGGGAGTGGTTGCTGAGGGTTTGCCTGCTGGACACCGGGGCGCGGGAGGGTTCGGTGTATGAGGCTTGGGCGGCTGGTGGCTGAGCGGCGGCGGTTGGCGGCGTACTGGGGGGCGGCTGTCGTCCAGGTGGCGGCGGTTGCGGTTGATGCGAAGTTGTTGAAGCGGGCAAGCAAAGCGACGTTGATGCCGTTGCTGTTGTCCTGGATGCGGACGCAGGGCGCATCCACGCTCATCCAGGCAGCACTGCTCGCATCCGCGGCCGGTGATCTTCTGCTGGAGACTGAGTTTCAGACAGCCGGGATCGCCGCGTTTGCCGCGGCGCAGGCTTGCTACCTTGCGGTCTTCCTCGACAAGCCGGGCGAGCGATCTTGGCGGGTGCTTGCGGCGTACGGCGCACTCTGGGCCGCTCTGATCGCGTTGCTGGGCCGGGATCTCGGGTCCCAGCGAGTCCCCGTCGCCGCCTACGCGTTGTTGCTCACAGCAACAGCAATCGCGGCGAAATGGCACAACCCGCGCAGCGGAGTCGGTGGCGCGCTCTTCCTCGTCTCCGATGCGCTCATCGCGATGCGGCTCGCAGGCCGTGACTTCCCGGGTCGGGGCGTCCTGGTGATGTCCACCTACGCCACCGGTCAGTACCTACTCGTCTCCGGCACGAGGAAGGGAACGCGGCAGCCCGAAGTACGGGAACAAGCTGGTGTCGAAGCGGGTGAACGCTGAGATCCGGTCGCCCGCGAGGGTGAGGACGAACAGTCCGCCGCCGTGGCGGGTGGCGCCGCGGAGGTAGACGCCGAACGCCGGCTGGCCGTTTGCTCGCGTCGGTACGAGGCTGACCCGGCGGCCGGAGCTGAAGATGGTCGCGAACAGCCGGGCCGCGGCCTCGCGCCCTTCGTACTCGAGTGGAATCGGCGGCATCGAGACGAAGACGTCATCGGTGAACAAGGCAACCAACCGCTCCACGTCACCGGACTCGTACGCCGCCACGAACTCGGCCACCAACGCCTGCTCCACCGCTGATCCGGGAGTCGGTTCACGCTCAGGAGCCAGCCGCCGCAGACCCGCTCTGGCCCGTTTCAGCGCACTGGTGACCGACTCGACCGTCGAATCGAGCATCTCGGCCACTTCGGCGGCGCGGAAGCCCAGTACGTCGCGCAGGACCAGCACGGCAACCTGCCGAGGAGGCAGCGCCTGCAAAGCGGTCACGAAAGCCAGCGAGATCCCCTCGGTCTGTTCGTACTCCGCCTCCGGACCGAGCAGCGCGTCGGGATACGGCTCGAGCCACGGGAGTTCGCCGTACCGGGTCGGTTCGGGTGGTTCGACGGCTGGCATGGCGAACTCCTCAGGCGGCCGCCGGCTGGCGGAGCGGCGCGCGTTGAGGCAGCGGTTGGTGGCGATCCGGTATAGCCAGCTGCGGATCGACGCGCGCCCTTCGAACGCGGCGATCCCGCGCCACGCGGCGAGCAGTGAGTCTTGCAGGGCATCCTCGGCGTCCTGCAGCGAGCCGAGCATCCGGTAGCAATGCACCTGCAGCTCACGCCGGTACGGCTCGGTCAACTCGCGGAACGCCTCACCATCGCCGGCCCGCGCCCTGTCGATCAACTCCTGCGTCACCTTCACCACTGTATGGACACCGGCAGCGCCAAGAACTGGGCTCCCGCGGTGTCTCTATCCCCATGATGCTCAAAGACAAGATCGCAGTGGTCTACGGCGCCGGCGGCGGGATCGGCGGCGCCGTAGCGCGACACTTCGCCCAAGAAGGCGCCAAAGTCTTCCTCACCGGCCGGCGGCTGGCGTCTGTCCAAGCAGCCGCCGATGACCTGCTTGCCGACGCAGCAGAGGTCGATGCCCTGGACGAAGAGGCGGTGGAGAGCCATCTCGAGTCCGTCGTCAAGAAGGCCGGCCGCGTCGACATCTCCTTCAACGCCATCGGCCTGCCGAACGCGAACATCGTCGGCACCTCACTGACCGATCTGGACGCCACCCTCTTCACGCAGCCACTCACCGGGTACGCCCTGTCCTACTTCCTGACCGCACGCCTGGCCGCCCGGCGGATGATCGCGCAGAAGTCGGGCGTCATCATGACCGTCACCGCGCTCCACTCGAGGATGGGCCTCCCGCTGGTCGGCGGCTACGGCCCGGCAATGGCCGCCAAGGAGGCGCTCACCCGAGACCTGTCCGCCGAGCTCGCCCCGTACGGCGTACGCGTGGTCGGCCTGCGTCCGCAGGGTATGCCCGAGACCCGCACGATCCGCGACGCCTACGAGCCCCGAGCCAAGGCCTCAGGCCTGACCTGGGACCAGTGGCAGGAACTACTCGCCGCCCGGACCCACCCGCGACGCCTGATGACGCTGGAGGAGATGGCAAACCTCGCCACCTTCCTGGCCTCCGACAAGGCCAGCGGCATGACCGGAACGACCGTCAACCTGACCATGGGCAGCCTGGACGACTGACACAATCGAGGGATGGCCAAACGCCCCACCACCTGTCCGTGCGGTCTCCCCGCCCCGTACGCCGACTGCTGCGGCAGCCTCCACACCGGCCGGACGACGGCGATCACCGCCGAGCAACTCATGCGCTCGCGGTACTCCGCGTTCGTCGTACGCGATGCGCCCTATCTCCTCCGCACCTGGTACTCCGAAACCCGCCCGCGCACCCTCCCGTTGAACGACGACTTCGAGTGGACCGGCCTGGAGATCCTGAGTAGTACGGGCGGAACCGCCTTCCACACCGAAGGCACCGTCGAGTTCCGCGCGTACTACCTCACCGACAACCAGGCCGGCAGCCAACACGAGAACAGCCAGTTCACTCGCGAAGACAGTTTGTGGGTCTACGTGGCACCAGTCAGCGGCGGCGGCGCCACGGGCCGGTGATGGCGTAGGTGATGCCGGGAGAGTAGACGTTGAAGAACATCGTGCGGCCGTCGGCGGAGAAGCCGGCGCCGGCCAGTTCGCCGTACTCCGGGTCTTCGGGGGTGCCGTTGTTGACCCGGTTGCGGGCGAACTTGAAGACCTCGCCGTCCTCGGTGGTGCCGAGGATGTGCTGCTCGCCGAGGCCGTCCTCGCACATCATCAGCCCGCCGTACGGCGACATCGTGATGTTGTCGGGGGCATCGAACTCGGGGTCGTCCGAGCCGGGCTTCGGCCGGGTGAAGATGACCTCCAGGCGCAGCGTCCTCTTGCGCGGGTCGTACCGCCAGACCTGGCCGTCGTGGTCGACCTTCGGGCCGAGCTCGGTCCGGGCGAACGACGAGACGAAGTACACGCAGCGGTCCAGTGCGCCCCACCAGCAGCCCTCGAGCTTGTAACCGCCGGTGATCGGCTTGGCGTAGTCCTGCGCCCGCACCGACTCTGTGGTCGCGAGCGGGTCGGGCACCTTCACCCACTGCACGTTGTGGAAGGTCGTCCCAGGCTCCTGTACTACGGACAGGTCGGGCAGCCCGTCGATGTGCATGGCCTCGAGTTCGCCGCCGGCTCGCAAGCTCCCCCAGCCACCGCAAGGACGGTTGGGGAGGAAGCGGTAGAAGCCGCCGAGCGGCGCGACGAACGCGTCCTCGGTCTCGTAGACGATGCCGGTGCGCGGGTCGAGCGCGACCGCTTCGTGCTGGAAGCGGCCCATCTCCTTCAGTGGCGTCGGGTTCCGGTTGCGGCGGTTGTCGTACGGGTCGACCTCGAAGATGAAGCCGTGGTCCTTGGTGTAGCCGCTGGTGCCGGCCTTGAGCTCGGTCTCCTCGCAGGTCAGCCAGGTGCGCCACGGGGTGAGACCGCCGGAGCAGTTGATCGCAGTACCGCCGAGGCTGACGTACTCGCTGGTGGCGTTGTTGTGCCGGTCGGCGACGATCGTGGTGGTACCACCGGCCGCACCCGGGTCGTAGGTGCGCTCCGGCGGGGCGACGACCTTGATCTTGGCGGTCGGGCTGCACTCGTGGTTGCGGACCAGCCGGTTGCCGCCGTGCCGGTCGGGGAAGGTCCCCATACCGTCGAAGCGGCTCGGCACCGGCGGGGTGCCCGGCTTCGCGACCGTACCCTCCCGCGAGAGGACCTTGTAGCTGAAACCTCGCGGCAGGTCGAGCATGCCCGCGGGGTCCTCGACGAGCGGCCCGTAGCCGAGCTTCGGGCCGGACGTACCGAGCGCGGGCTCCGCCGTGTAGAGGGCCTCCACGGACCCGATCACACTGACGGCAACACCTGCCGCGGCCGCACGGGCGACGAACTGCCGCCGGGACAGGGGATTCGACTGCGGTTCCACGGACACGCGGGCCTCCTTGGAGCGAAGTATCTTTCGATCACCAGCGAACGTATGGTGAACGGCCGATGACTACAAGGTGAACCGCGCGCCGTGGACAGAAAATACTTACTGGTAGCAGGGCTTGCTGAACTCGTGCTTCTCGGCGGTCTTGCCGGTGAAGAAGTCCTTCTCGACCTTCACGCCGGTGGGCGCCGCCGGGTCCACCTTGGAGATGATGCTCTGCCGGAAGACCCGCTCGCTCGGCTCACCACCGAACCGGCCCGCCTCCGCCGGCAGCATCCCTTCGTAGTCGACCGTCTCCAGCGACTTCACCGCCGCCAGCAGCCCCGCCCGGGTGAGGTCCTTGGAGTCGACGGCCTTCTGCAGCGCCGCCTTCAGCGGGTAGGACCAGACCCAGCCGGCGGTGTAACCGTCGTTGGGTGCGGCCTTGAACATCGCCTGGTCCAGCGACTCGGTCAGCGCCTTGTGACCCGCCGTGTCCGTCCCGTACGGCGCCCACGGGCCCGACTGCCGGTAGAGCGCGGTCAACGCGGGAGCGGCCGGGCTCTTCAGCAACGCCGGGTTCCAGGTCGGGCTCGTACCGATGAACTGCCCCTTGAACCCAGCCTGAGCGGCGCCACCGACGATCGTGGCCGCCTCGGTCGGACCGGTGCTCAGGATGACCAGATCAGGCTTGGCGGCCATCAGCTTCTGGATCGCCGCGCCCTGGTTCTCCTGGCCGGGCGCGGTCGGGATGTCGGTGAACTTCATCCCGTTGCCCTCGGCCGCGATCTTCGTCCCGGCCGCCGCGTCGTCGCCGTAGTCACCCGGGAAGTGCACCGCGGCCACGCTCTTGGCCTGCAGGGTCTCGGCGCCGAAGTCGACGGAGTTCATCGACTCGAAGCAGTAGTTCGTGCCCGACTCCAGGATGACGTCCTCGAACGCCCAGGCCGACGTCCACGAGGCCGGTACGCCGATCATGTTGCTGGACTTCAGGTCGGCCAGGATGGCCGCGGTGGTCGGCGAGCCCAGCGTCTGGGCCAGGCCGAGCACGTCCGGCTTGATCTCGGAGTACACCTCGTTGTGGATCTGCGGGTTGTACTTGTTGTCCTTGGTGTACTTCGTGACGTCGACCTCGTAGCCGCCGATCCCGCCCGCGGTGTTGACCCGCTTCCAGAACGCCTTCTGACTCTCGGTGATCGGCACCCCGAGCGCCTTGAACGGGCCCTCGGTCAGGTCGGAGATCGAGCCGAGGTAGATACATCCCTTCGCCTTGTCCACCGCCGCCGGGCACGGCTCCTTGGTGACGCCGACGTCGAACTTGACGCCTTCGCTGCCCTGCTGCGTCTCCGGGGCGTCGCTGCGGCACCCTGCGACGGCCAGTACGGCGGCCACCAGGCCCACCGCGACCGTCCTGCGACTTCTGTACATCGCTCTTCCTCCTCGGGCTGCCGGCACCGACTGGTGAGTCAGTGCGAGAACGGCCATGACTTCCAGTAGGTGCGGATACGGATCCAGATCCCGAACAACCCCCGTGGTTCGAAGATCAGGAAGCCGATGATCAACAGGCCGTACAGAATCGTCTCGACCTGGAAGATCGTGATGCCGCCGGCCGTCGAACTGCTGCTGATGAACGGCAGCACGGCCGGAAGTTCGCGGGTGACCCGGGGCAGCAGCGTGATGAACACCGCGCCCATGATCGATCCCGAGATGGTGGCCACGCCGCCGACCAGGATCATCGCGATGTACTGCACCGACATCGCCAGGTTGAACGAGCCGGGCTCGACGAAGCCGATCATCACGTACAGCAGTGCCCCCGCGACGCCGGCGTAGAACGACGACACCGCGAAGGCGAGCATCTTGTACCGGGTCACGTCGACGCCGATCACCTCGGCGGCCAGATCGCGATCGCGGACGGCGGCCAGCGCGCGGCCGATCCGCGAACGGACCAGGTTCCGGGCCAGGACACCGAAGATCACCAGCAGGACGAACATCAGCAGGTAGAGCTTCTGCGCCTTGGTGAACATCGCGCCGTCGACCGCGAACTGCAGCCCGAACAACTCCGGTACCGCGGCCGGCCGCCCGACGCCCACTCCCCCGGTCAATTCCCGCCAGTGCTTGAACAAGTGCTCCCCGATGAACACCAGGCCGAGCGTCACGACAGCCAGGTACAGCCCTCGCAACCGAGCCGCCAGCGGAGCCACGATCAACCCGGCCAGCCCGGCCACCAGCCCCGAGGCCAGCAGCCAGATCGGCAGCGAGGTGATCCCGAAGCCGATCAGCCGGGTGCTGTCCGGATCGCCCGACAAGGCCGCCGCGGTGTACGCCCCGATCGCGAGGAAGAACGCATGCCCGAGTGACACCTGACCGGCGTACCCGGTGACGAGGTTGAGCCCGATCGCGCCGATCGCCGCGACGAACGCGGTCGCCAGGACGACGAGCAGATCGTCCTCGAGCATGAACGGCATCAGTACCGCGACCACGACCAGCCCGAGCGTCCACCACCGTTTCGCCGGCGTGTTGAGCAGCGCCATGTCCTGCCCGTACGACACGTAAAGCAGCGGGCGACCTCTCATATTCGCTCGACCTCCCGGGTTCCGAACAGGCCGTAGGGTTTGACCAGGAGGACGAGGAGCATCAGCAGGTAGGGCACGACCAGGAAGAAGTCGCCGCCGAAGATCGGGCTGAGGTCGCCGCCGTAGTTGCCGACGAGCGCCTCCACGACGCCGATCGCCAGGCCTGCGATCACCGCGCCGCCCAGTGAGTCCAGACCGCCCAGAATGATCACCGGCAAGGCCTTCAGAGCGGTGAGCCAGAGGTTCTGTTCCAGCCCGATGCCGGTCGACAGGAAGACGCCGGCGAGTCCGGCCAGCATCGCCGCGAGGGCCCACGACAGGGAGAAGACCCGCCCGACCGAGACCCCCTGGGCCAGCGCGACCTCCTGGTCCGAGGAGGCGGCGCGCATTGCCAGACCGGTCCGCGACCAGCGGTAGAAAGCGAACAAGGCGGCGACCACCACGAGCGTCGTCACCAACGTCGCGAGGTGCCGCTGGTCGATGGTCACGCCGAGCAGATTCAGTTGCTTCAGGCCCCAAGGGTCGCCCATCTGGCGGATGTCCAGGCCGATGAAGGAGTTCACCACCGTCCGGATCACGATGTCGACGCCCAGGGTGATGATCGCGATCACGAAGACCGGTTTGCCGATCATCGGCCGCAGCGCGATCCGCTCCACACCGGCCCCGAGCAGGGCGGTGAGCAGCAGCGCGACGAGCACGGCCAAGAAGAAGTTCATCGACAGCACCAGGTGGCTGACCAGTACGCCGCCCGCCATCATGAAGGCCGGCTGGGCGAAGCTGATCACCCGCATCGACTTGTAGATGATCACGAACCCGAGCGCGAGCAGGGCGTAGATCGAGCCGTTGCCCAGACCGCGGACCACGGTGGCGACGAACTCGTTCACCGCACGCCCCCTTCGTACATCGACTCGACCAGCTCGGCGAAGGTGTCGGAGACGGCACTGCGCTTGACCTTCATCGTCGCGGTCAGCTCGCCGTCCTCGTGGTCGAGCAACTTCGGCAGCATCCGGAACCGCTTGATCTGCTCCACCGAGGCGAACCGCTCGTTCACCTCGTCGACAACGCCCTGCACCAGCTCGATCACCTCAGGCTTCGAGGACAGATCGTGGTACGTCGAGTACGGCAGCCGGCGCAGCTGGGCCCAGTGGCCGACGGTCTCCGGCTCGATCCCGATCAGCGCGGCCAGGTACTTGCGCCGGTCCCCGATCACCACCGCTTCCTTGATGTACGGCGAAGCCTTGAGCGCGTTCTCCAGCTCGGACGGCGCGATGTTCTTGCCGCCGGCCGTGATGATCAGGTCCTTCATCCGGTCGGTGATCCGCAGGTGGGTGCCGTCGACCCACTCCCCCACGTCACCGGTGTGCAACCAGCCGTCCGCGTCGATCATCCGCGCGGTCGCCTCCGGGTCGTTCCAGTAGCCCGCGAAGGTGCCCGGATGCCGGGTGAGGATCTCACCGGTGTGCTCGTCGATCCGCAGCTCGACCCCCTGGTGCGCCTCGCCGACCGTGCCGACCTTCACGCGCCCCGGACGGTTCGCGGTGGCGACGGCCGAGTTCTCCGTCATCCCGTACACCTCGTACATGGGCAGGCCCAGGCCCATGAGGAACCGGAGTACCTCAGGCGCGATCGGCGCGGCACCCGAAGCGGCGTACCGGACCTTGCGCAGGCCGGTGCGGTCCATCAGGGCGCGGTAGCAGAGCACGTAGCCGATCGCGTAGACCAGCCGGGACTTCGCGGTGTGCCTGCCCCCGTTGGCGGCGAGAACCCCGCCGATCCAGTCCGCCCGGCGCAGCCAGTACCCGCCGACCTTCCGCTTCAGCCAGGTCGCCGAGCCGACCCGGATCTGCACGCCGGCGGTGATCTTCTCCCAGATCCGCGGTACGCCGAACAAAATCGTCGGCTGCACCTCGTACAGATTGGTGGTGACGGTCTCGATCGACTCCGCGAAGTGCACGGTGACCCCGGCGCCGGCGCCGAACCAGCAACTGAAGACCCGCTCAGCCAAGTGGCACAGCGGCAGGTACGACAGCACGCAGTCCTTCGGCGACGGCGGCGGCGAGGTGAAGCCGCCCTCCTCGACGAGCTCCCGGATCGCGTAGTCGACGTTGGCCACGGTCAGCATCACGCCCTTGGGCGGACCGGTGGTGCCCGACGTGTAGACCAGCATCGCCACGTCGTCCGGGCCGGCTTCGGCCATCCGCTCCTGGACCGCGTGGGGATGCGTCTCACCATGTTCGTTGCCCAGCGCAAGGAAATCGGGCCAGGCCAGCAGCCGCGGATCGTCGTACCGGTGCCTGATGCCGCGGGGCTCCACGAAGACGATGCGCTCGAGGTCGGGGAGCTCGTCGGCCACCGCGAGCGCCTTGTCGACCTGCTCCTGGTCCTCCGCGATCAGGATCCGGGTGCCGGAATGACGGAGCAGGTAGGCGACCTCGGAAACCGGGTTGGTCGGGTAGAGACCGACCGTCACCGCGCGTACCGAGACCGTGCCGACGTCGGTGTAGAGCCACTCCCGCCGGTTCTCCGAGTGGATCGCCACCCGGTCGCCCGGCTCGATGCCGAGGGCAAGCAAAGCGTGACCGACCAGCTCGGCGGTGGCCCAGTACTGCGACCAGCTGACCTGTTGCCACAGGCCCATGTCCTTTTCCCGCAACGCGATGACGTTCGGCGTCGCAATCGCCCGGTCGCGAACGCGGGTGGCGATAGTGGTCGTGCTCATGATCGCTCCACGATCCGGTGCTCCTCGCCCAGGTAGGCGCGCACCACGTCGGGGTCAGCCGCCACGTCCTGCGGCTTGCCGGTCCGGATCTGGCGGCCGAAGTCGATCACCATGATCCGGTCGGCCAGGTCCATCACCAGGCCCATGTCGTGCTCGACCATCACCATCGGCAGGCCCAGCTCATCGCGGATGTCGAGGATGAACCGGGCCATGTCCTCGGTCTCCTCCAGGTTCATCCCGGCGACCGGTTCGTCGAGCAGCAGCAGTTTCGGCTCCGAGGCCAGTGCCCGGCCGAGCTCGACCCGCTTCTGTACGCCGTACGGGAGCAGACCGACCGGCATCCGCCGCCACTGCGCGAGTTCGAGGAAGTCGACGATCTCCTCGACCGCGCGGCGGTTGGCGAACTCGTTGCGCCGGGCCTTGCCCAGCCAGGCGAACGCGGACAGTACGCCGTACGGGTGGTGGTGATGGCGGCCGAGCATCAGGTTGTCGAGCACCGTCAGGTTCGAGAACAGCTCGATGTTCTGGAAGGTCCGGGCGATCCCGAGCCGCGCGATCGCGTGCGGACGCAGGCCGAGCAGCTCCTGGTCGCCGAAGCGCACCGAGCCGCGTTGCGGCCGGTAGACCCCCGAGAGCACGTTGAAGATGGACGTCTTGCCCGCGCCGTTCGGGCCGATCACGGCGAACAGTTCGCCCTCGTCGACGGTGAAGCTGACCCCGTTCAGCGCGGTCACCCCGGAGAACTCGAGCAGCACGTCGTCAAAGGTCAGCACGCTCATGACAGCCACCGCTTCCGCCGGCGGTAGTGCTTGACGTCCCGGAACGATCGGGAGGCGCCCTCGGCACCGAGGCCGAGGTAGAACTCGCGGACGTCGCTGTCGTCGAGCAACTGCGCGGCCGGCTTGTCCATCACCATCGCGCCGTTCTCCAGCACGTAGCCGTGTTCGGCGATCGACAGTGCCATCGCGGCGTTCTGCTCGACCAGCAGCACGGTGGTCCCGGCGGCGTTGATCTCGACGATCACGTCCCGGATCTGCTGGACGATCATCGGCGCCAGGCCGAGACTCGGCTCGTCCATCAGCAGGTACTTCGGGTCCGACATCAGCGCCCGCCCGATCGCGAGCATCTGCTGCTCGCCACCGGACAGGTACCCGGCGGTCCGGCGCCGCCGGTCGGCCAGCACCGGGAAGAGCTGGTACGTCCGGTCGAGATTCGCCTTCATCGATCGCGGCGCGACATGCCCGCCGACCCGCAGATTCTCCTCGACCGTCAGGTCGGCCAGGATCCGCCGGCCTTCCATCACCTGCTTGATGCCCAGCGTGGCGATCCGGCTGGCGCCCAGGCCGTGGATGGGCTCGCCGTCCAGGGTGATGGTGCCGCGGCGGACCTCGCCGTCGTGCACGTCGAGCAACCCGGAGATGGCGCGCAGCAGCGTCGACTTGCCGGCCCCGTTGGCCCCGAGCAGGGCAACGATCTGCCCCTGCGGGACCTCGAGGCTGACGCCCCGGAGTACCAGCATCACATCGTCGTAGACGACCTCGAGATTCGTCGCTGCCAGCACGTACGGCCTCCTGGATCCCCGAAGGTTCCAACCGTCCTGGCGAGTGAGTGTGACAGCACCGGTGTCATCTGCGGAAGAGTTCCGGCCCGAAAATCGGACGCCGCTCCCCAAACTGTGATCGCCGCATGACTACACCTTGATGTGATCGCTCACAGTAACCACCGGGCTACGAGCGGCCGCCGCGTTGCCAGCGGTGGGAGGTGATCAGCATCGCCGATTGGCCGCTCAAGAGGTCGGCCACCGGCGCGACGACGCCCGCGGCTTCCTCCGGCAGAGCGGTGAGCGCCGCGACGAGTCCGACGGAGTTGGCACCGTCGTCATCGACGAGCAGCGCCAGGAAGCTCAGCTCGCTGTCCGCGAACCGCGGGCTGACCGCCTCGACCGGCGCCCACTCCGCGGTCACCAGCGTCCGCGGCGCGTCCTCCGGCCGGTCGACCAGTACGACGGCCCGCACCACCGTCAGCGGCTGGTAGTAGCCGGCCGACCAGTAGGGCTCCTCGTAGGCGAACCGCTCCGCGGCGGCGCGATCGTCCACGTCGACGACATGGACGCTGCCGGTGTGCTCCTCGCCGTCATCGGACAGCGTCGGCCCGCGCAGGATCAGCCGATCGGCGTACTGATCCATGTAGGACCAGTGCTTCTCGGCGTTCTCGATCAGTCCGGCGAGGACGTCCGGCTTGTCCTCGCCGTGAACGTAGTACGGCATCAGAGGGATCCGATCCAGTTGGCGAGCAGTTCGGCACCGGCGTCACCGGACTTCTCCGGGTGGAACTGGGTCGCGGTCAGCGGCCCGTTCTCGACCGCGGCGACGAACCGGTCTCCGCCGTACTCCGTCCAGGTGACCGTCGGCGTCACCGACTCGCGGGTGCCGGTCAACTGCCACTCGCGGACGCCGTAGGAGTGCACGAAGTAGAAGCGCTCCTTCTCGATCCCGTCGAACAGCTTGGTCTTGCCGTCGACCTCAACGGTGTTCCAGCCCATGTGCGGGACCGGCTCGTCACCGGTCGGCCGCAGCCGCTCGACCACGCCCGGCCATTGCTCGCAGCCCTCGGTCTCGACGCCGTGCTCGATGCCTATGGCAAACAAAATCTGCATGCCGACGCAGATCCCGAGCACCGGCCGCCCGGCGGCCAGCCGGCGATCGACCAGTACGTCGCCGCGCACGCCGCGCAGACCCGTCATACAGGCTTCGAAGGCGCCGACGCCGGGGACGAGCAGCCCGTCGGCGTTCAGCGCCTCGTCGAAGTCGGCCGTGACGGTGACGTCGGCGCCGACCCGCTCCAGCGCGCGTTCACCGGAGCGGATGTTGCCCGAGCCGTAGTCGAGCAGCACGACCTTCTTGCTCACAGCGCCCACCTCACAGGGCGCCCTTGGTGGAAGGGATGCCAGGCTGCCGTGGATCCAGCTCGGCGGCATCGCGCAGCGCCCGGGCGAACGCCTTGAACTGCGCCTCGACGATGTGGTGCGGATCGCGGCCGGACAGCACCCGGATGTGGATGCAGATCGCGGCGTTGAAGGCGAGCGTCTCGAACACGTGCTGGGTCAGCGAACCGGCGTAGTCGCCACCGATGATCGCGTACACCTGACCGTCGGGCTCGCCTGTGTGGACGCAGTACGGCCGGCCGGACAGGTCGACCGTGCAGTGCACCAGCGCCTCGTCCAGGGGGACGGTCGCGTCGCCGAAGCGCCTGATCCCGCGCTTGTCGCCGAGCGCTTCCTTCAACGCCTGGCCGAGGCCGATCGCGGTGTCCTCGACGGTGTGGTGCGCATCGATCTCGAGGTCGCCGACCGTGTTCACGTGCAGGTCGAGCAGCGCGTGCTTGGCCAGCGCGTTGAGCATGTGGTCGTAGAAGCCCACCCCGGTGGAGATGTCGGCGCGCCCGGTGCCGTCGAGATCGAGCTCGACGAGCACCTTGGACTCACTGGTCTCCCGGTCGACCCGGGCCGTTCTCGTCATGATGACCTTCCTAGATCAGTCTTGAGCACCTTCTCCATCGAGGCGCGGAACGCGGCCATCTCGGCGCCGGTGCCGATCGATACCCGCAACCACCCGTTGGGTCCGGTCTCCCGGATCAGCACGCCGTCGTCCAGCAGCGACTGCCAGACCGCGTGCCGGTCGGCGAAGGTGCCGAAGAGTACGAAGTTCGCATCCGAGTCGACCGCGCGCAAACCCTGTGTGCGCAGCCAGTCGACGGTCTCGTCCCGCTCGATCCGCAACTGCTCCACGCGGCCGAGCAACTCGTCGGAGTGCCGCAGCGCCGCCCGGGCGACCGCTTGGGTCACGGCCGACAAGTGGTACGGCAGCCGAACGATGCGCAGGGCATCGACCAGTTGCTTGCTCGCGGCAAGGTAACCGACCCGCGCACCGGCCAGCGCGAACGCCTTCGAGGTCGTCCTGGCCACCGCCAGATTGGGGTACGACGGCAACAACGTGACAGCACTCGGCGTCCCGGTACGCCGGAACTCCGCGTACGCCTCGTCAACCACCAGGACCGCCCCGATCGCGGCTGTCCGGGCGGCGACCGCCTCGACCAGCTGGATCGGCAACGCAGTACCGGTCGGGTTGTTGGGTGAGGCAAGCAGGACGACGGACGGGCGGTGACGCGAGATCGCCGCCAGCGCCTTGCTCTGGTCGAGGGTGAAGTCCTCGGATCGCCGGCCGGTCACCCAGTTGGTGTTCGTGTCGCGGGCGTACTCCGGGTACATCGAGTACGTCGGCGCGAACGACAACGCAGTACGGCCTGGTCCTCCGAAGGCCTGCAGCAGGTGCAGCATGACCTCGTTGGAGCCGTTGGCCACCCACACCTCCTCGGCCGTGAGCCGAGCACCCGACTCGCGCCCCAGGTACGCCGCGAAGTCGGCGCGCAGGGCAAGGAACTCGCGGTCGGGGTAGCGGTTCAGCCCGCGGGCCGCCTCGGCCACCGACGCGGTGATGTCCGCGACAGTCGCCTCGCTCGGCGGGTACGGGTTCTCGTTGACGTTGAGCAGGACGGGGACGTCCAGTTGCGGTGCGCCGTACGGCTCGAAGCTCTTCAGCTCGTCGCGGATCGGCAGCCCGTCGAAGCGGCCCATCAGGTCCCATCCTTGCTAGGCGCATTCTTGAAGCGCACTGACACGGCCGCACCGTGGGCCGGCAGGTCCTCGGCGTTCGCGAGCGCGACCACGTGCCCGGCGACCTCTTGCAAGGCCTCGCGGGAGTAGTTCACAACGTGCATCGCCTTCAGGAAGCTGCGCACCGACAACCCGGACGAGTGACACGCGCAACCGGCGGTCGGCAGCACGTGGTTCGACCCCGCGCAGTAGTCGCCCAGCGACACCGGCGACCAGCCGCCGACGAAGATCGCACCGGCGTTGCTGATCAGCTGGGACCGCTCCTCCGCGTCGACCGTCTGGATCTCCAGGTGCTCGGCCGCGTACGCGTCCACGACCGCCGTCCCCTGCTCCAGATCATCGACCAGTACGACGGCCGACTGCTGCCCGCCGAGCGCCTCGGCCACCCGCTCCGAGTGCCTGGTCTGCGGAACCTGGATCGCCAGCTCAGCCTCAACCGCGGCGGCCAGCGTCTCGCTCGGCGTGACGAGGATGCTCGCGGCCATCGGGTCGTGCTCGGCCTGGCTGATCAGGTCAGCCGCGACGTGAGCGGCGTCGGCCGAATCGTCAGCCAGTACTGCGATCTCGGTCGGACCCGCCTCGGAGTCGATCCCGACCTCGCTCTGCACGAACCGCTTGGCCGCGACCACGTAGATGTTGCCCGGACCCGTGATGAGGTTGACCTTGCGGCACCCCTCGAACCCGTAGGCGAAGCCGGCGATCGCCTGCGCGCCACCGATCGCGTAGACCTCGTCGATCCCCAGCATCGCGCACACCGCGAGAATGGTCGGGTGAGGAAGGCCACCAAAGTCCTTCTGCGGCGGTGATGCCAACGCCAACGACGTGACCCCGGCAACCTGCGCCGGTACGACGTTCATCACCACGCTGGACGCGAGCGGCGCACGGCCGCCCGGGACGTAGAGCCCGACCCGCTGCACCGGCACCAGCCGCTGGGTCACCCGGCCACCCGGCGCGGGCTGCGACTCGACATCGGCACCGCGCTCGTCCTCGCTGACAGCGCGCACCCGGCGGATCGACTCCTCCAGCGCGCTGCGCACCTCGGGGTCGAGCTCTTCGAGCGCCGTCTTGAGCGCCTCGGCGGGGACCCGCGGGTCCGCCACGCTGACATGGTCGAACTTCTCGCCGTACTCCCTGATCGCCTCGAGGCCGCGATGACGGACGTCCAGGCAGATCGGTCGGACGACGTCGAGGGCGGCCTCGACGTCGAACACGGCTCGGGGGACCAGGGCTTGGAGGTCGAGGACCTCTCCGGCTGCCACTCGGCCCCGCAGGTCGACGCGGCGAATCATGCCGCTCAGTCTACGGGGCCGCCACTGCCTCACTCGCCCGCTGTCCGCCTGGAGGAAACCGGCCCGCCCGGCGCTCCGCACCCGCCGTTGCCGGAGGCCCCGGACCGCCCCCACTCACCAACCTGGGCGGGCCGGTGCCGGCCAGGCATGAGCGGATGCACCTCGCGCCGCGGAGAGCGGGTTTGTGAGTGGGGGCGGTCCGGGCTCAATGGCCTAGGCTCGACGGTATGGACTCCCGCCTGCCGTTACTCACTGTCGAGACAGTGATCTTCCCCGGGCTGGTGCTCCCGATCCCCGTCACCGATGTGCAAGGCCGGTCGGTGATCCGCGACCTGGTCGAGAACGGTGGCGAAATGGTCTGCGGCGCGGTCGCCGTCCGGGACGGCTACGAGCTCGGCGACCGGGTCTTCCGCTCGCTGTACGGAACCGGCTGCGCGGCGACCATCTCCGAGATCTCGCTGGATGCCGACGACGACGGCCCGGTCGAGATCACGCTGACCGGCAACCGCCGCTTCAAGGTCGCCGAACTCGACAGTGGCGGCGATTACCTGATCGCCGACGTCGAGTGGCTGACCGAAGAGCCGGGCGACGATCCCCTCGGTACTGCGACCGTGGCGGTCCAGCGCTTCCGCCGGTACGCCGCGGCGGTCACCGAGATCTCGCAGCCCGGCCTGCGGATCGGCTCACTCCCCGACGATCCCAGCACCCTGTCGTACCTGATCTCGGCCGCGATGACCCTGGTCACGCCCGACCGGCAGAAGCTCCTCGAAGCCGTCGACACCACCACCCGCTTGGCCCATCTCGTCGGGCTGCTGGACAGCGAGCTCTCCGCCATCAGCGCCCTCCCCTCCCTCCCGGCCGCCGACCTGGCCTGGTCGGACATGTCCCCCAACTGACCTGACCAAGGAGCCCCGGAGTCCGACGTGGGCGAGATCATCACGGTGGTCAGCACCGCCTGTGCGAAGGCCCTCGCCGCCGACCTCTCCCCCGTCGTCCGCACACACTCCTCGAAACCGCCGCCGACTGGGAACCGATCCCCCGATCCCACGACACCCCCTGGCGCCTGCTCGCCTGGTCCCTCGTCTCCGAGGTCAACCCGTACTGAGCCCAGACCCTGGTCGGTCCGAGACTTGATCCGAGTTATTCCTTGACACGAATATTCTCCTTGGTGAATAGTTTGGGTCATGGACGCACTTCTGATCGCTCTGGCGGATCCGGCTCGGTGGCGGCTGGTGGGGTTGCTGGCTGAGCGACCCCGCTCGGTCGGGGTTCTGGCTCAGCTCGCGGATGCCCGGCAGCCGCAGACGACCAAGCACCTGCAGACGCTCGAGCGGGCCGGCGTCGTCACCTCGGAGCGGACCGGTCAACGACGGGTCTACGCACTGCGGGCCGATCCGCTGCGAGAGCTCGCCACCGAACTCAACCGGCTCGCCGACACGGTCGACCAGGCCGGTGGGGCGTACGAGGCCTTCGGGCGGCACGGACTCAGCCTTGCGGCCGAGCGACTGGCCGCGGACGAACCCGGCTGGGCCGACGCCCGATCGTTCAAGTTCCAGCGGTCGATTGCCGGGAGCCCCGACCTGGTCTGGCGCCATCTGACCGAGCCGGCCCTGCTCGAACACTGGTGGACACCCGACGACCTCCGCATCTCAGAGCTCGTCTTCGAGGCACGACCGGGCGGCCGGTTGTTCCTCGAGTACCGCGATGTCGAGGACCTCGATGGCTCCGACCAGATCGCCGGGCGCGCCGAAGGAGTCGTCACCGCGGTACGCCCCGGTGAGCACCTCGCCTACCGCAACTCCCCGCTGCTTCCCGACGGAAGCCACGCCTTCACCGCCCACGTCGACCTCGCGCTCCGGCCGAGCGAGACGGGCACGGAGCTCGACGTCGACTTCCGGATCACCGGCAGCACGGTCGAGTCCGCCGACTTCATCGCAGGAATCGAGCTCGGCTTCGGCCAGAGCCTCGACCAGCTCGCCGCGACCGTCGCCGCGAGCACCGCCACAGACACCCCAAGGAGCACGAAATGACCGACCGCCTGGTGACCGCGAACCTGAACCTGTCCCTCGACGGCCGCTACAACGGCCCGGGCGGACCCGGCGACCTGAGCGCGATCATCCCGTACGCCGTGACGGAGGTCGCCCGCGACCACATGGACCGCCTGCACGAGAACGCGACGACCGCCGTCCTCGGCCGGCTGAACGCCGAAGGCTTCCTCGGCTACTGGCCGTCGGTCGCCGACGACGAGAAGGCCGATCCACGGGACCGCGGCTACGCGCAGTGGCTGCGCGACACCGAGAAGGTGGTCTTCTCGACCACGCTGACCGAGTCACCGTGGGACCGCACGCGGATCGTGAACGCTCCCGTCGCGGACGTCATCACCGAGCTGAAGCAGACCGAGGGCGGCGAGATCCTGGTCAACAGCAGTGCGAGCATCATCAAGCCGCTGCTCGCGGCCGACCTGCTCGACCGGTTCTACCTGATGATCGCCCCGCAGATCGCCGGCGGTGGCCAGCGACTGTTCGAGGACGGGCTGCCCGCGACGCGCTGGACGGTCACCCACCAGGAGACCGGCAAGCTCGGCGAGCTGGCCATGGTCTACGACCGGGTCCGCTGACAGACTGAATCCCAATCCGGTATGACCCTGGTATGCTCTTGGTATGAGCAAGCAGATCACCGTGCGGTTGCCGGACGAACTCGTGGAGTTCATGGACCGGCTGGTCGACGACAACAAGGCGGCCAGCCGGGCCTCTGTGGTCGCGCGCGCGATGGAGCGCGAGCGGCGGCGTGAGCTGGCCGAGCGAGACGCCGCCATCCTGGCGGCCCACGGCGACTATGACGACCTCGACGGGCTGGCGGTCGCCGCCGGCGGGACTGTGCTGGCCGACCTCGACTGATGCGACCGCTGCACATCGCGCGGCTGGACAAGCCGCGCCCGGTCGTCGTGCTGACCCGCGAACTGATCCGTCCCCGGCTGACCAACGTCACCGTCGCACCGATCACCAGCACCATCCGCGGCTTGTCGACCGAGGTCCTGGTCGGCGCCCAGAACGGCCTGGATCATCCCAGCGCGATCAGCTGCGACAACATCCAGACCATCCCGAAACTCCAGCTCGGCCGCCTGATCGGCTACCTGCTCCCCGACCAGGAAGCAGCGTTGGCCGAAGCCATCACCCTCGCCTTCGACCTCGAGCCTTAGATCCGAGCCGCACCTTGTGCACCGTCTGAGTGCGACAGCTGGGCTGATTCGCTCAGCTCGTGCACAAAGTTGAGCTAGGCCAGCTTGGTGACATCCCGTACTGCGCCCTTGTCGGCGCTGGTCGCCATCGCGGCGTACGCGCGGAGCGCGGCGGACACCTTGCGGTCGCGCGCCTTCGGGGCATAGACCCCACCGAGCGCCTCACGCCGTGCGTCCAGTACGTCGTCCGAGACGAGCAGCTCGATCGAGCGGTTGGGGATGTCGATGCGGATCCGGTCGCCGTCCTCGACGAGGGCGATGGTGCCGCCCGATGCCGCCTCCGGTGAAGCGTGGCCGATGGACAGACCCGAAGTACCGCCGGAGAAGCGGCCGTCGGTGACCAGCGCGCAGACCTTGCCCAGCCCGCGGCCCTTGAGGAACGACGTCGGGTAGAGCATCTCCTGCATTCCAGGACCGCCCTTGGGTCCTTCGTAGCGGATGACCACCACGTCGCCGGGCTGGACGGCCTTGGCGAGGATCTTCTCCACCGCCTCTTCCTGCGACTCACACACGACGGCCGGGCCCTCGAAGGTCCAGATCGACTCGTCGACGCCGGCCGTCTTCACCACACAGCCGTCGACGGCCAGGTTGCCCTTCAGGACGGCGAGGCCGCCGTCCGCGGAGTACGCGTGCTCGACGTCGCGGATGCAGCCGCCGGCCGCGTCGGTGTCCAGGGTGTCCCAGCGCTCGGACTGCGAGAACGCCGTGGCCGACCGCTTGCAGCCGGGCGCCGCGTGCCACAACTCGACGGCCTCGGCCGACGGCGAGCCGCCGCGCACGTCCCAGTTCTTCAGCCAGTCGTCGATCGAGGCGCTGTGCACGGTGTGGATGTCCTCGTTCAGCAGCCCGCCCCGGTACAACTCCCCCAGGATCGCCGGGATGCCACCGGCGCGGTGCACGTCTTCCATGTAGTAGGTGCCGCCCGGAGCCACGTTCGGCGCGACCTTGGCCAGGCACGGCACGCGGCGCGAGACGGCGTTGATGTCGTCCAGGTCGAAGTCGACCTCGGCCTCCTGGGCCGCGGCGAGCAGGTGCAGGATCGTGTTCGTCGAGCCGCCCATCGCGATGTCGAGCGCCATCGCGTTCTCGAACGCCGCCCGCGAGGCGACGGTCCGGGGCAGCACGGTCTGGTCGTCGGATTCGTAGTACCGCTTGGCGATCTCGACCACCGTGCGGCCGGCGTTCTCGTACAGCGCCTTGCGGGCGGTGTGGGTGGCGAGGACCGAGCCGTTGCCGGGCAGGGCCAGGCCGATCGCCTCGGCCAGGCAGTTCATCGAGTTCGCGGTGAACATGCCCGAGCACGAACCGCAGGTCGGGCAGGCGTTCTCCTCGATCCGCTGGATGTCGGCGTCGGAGACGTTCTCGTTGACAGCCTCGGACATCGCGTCGATCAGGTCGAGCTTGCGCACGGTGCCGTCGACCAGGGTGGCCCGGCCGGCCTCCATCGGCCCGCCGGAGACGAACACGGTCGGGATGTTCAGCCGCAGCGCGGCCATCAGCATGCCCGGGGTGATCTTGTCGCAGTTGGAGATGCAGATCAGCGCGTCGGCGCAGTGCGCCTCGACCATGTACTCGACCGAGTCGGCGATCAGGTCGCGGGACGGCAGGCTGTAGAGCATGCCGCCGTGGCCCATCGCGATGCCGTCGTCGACGGCGATGGTGTTGAACTCGCGCGCGATCCCGCCGGCCGCGTGGATCGCCTCGGACACGATCCGGCCGACCGGCTGCAGGTGGGTGTGGCCGGGGACGAACTCGGTGAAGCTGTTCGCCACCGCGACGATCGGCTTGCCGAAATCCGCTCGGGCGACGCCGGAGGCCATCATGAGGGCGCGGGCGCCCGCCATGTTGCGGCCGTGGGTGACGGTACGGGACCTCAGTTCAGGCACGACGATCTCTCCAGATTCGCAAGCTTCGACTCCCTGCATGGTGCCACTTCTCGTCCAGATACCGAAACGCCGGTCCCAGATGACGGAGTGTCGGGTCGCCACGGGAGGCTTTTGTCGGAGCCCGGATCTAGCCTGGGGAGCATGACGGCCTTCGAGCTGCACGCGCGCCGGGTCCATCCCGCCCTGCGCCCGTACCTCGGCGACCTGATCGGCTACGCGTACTGCGGCCCGCCGGCTGAGCTGCATCGCGGGCTGCCGACGCAGTACCTGACGGTCGTGATCAGTCTTGACGAGCCGTTGGGCATCGCCTGGCCGGGCCAACCGGTGGAGAAGTTCCAGACCGTGGTCAGCGGCCTGCATTCGACCGCGGTGCGGATCGGCGACTCCCCCAACTTGTCGGGGATCCAGCTCGCGCTCACGCCGGCCGGGTCGAGAGCGCTGCTCGGGCAGCCGTCCGGAGAGCTCGCGGCGACAATGCTGGATGTCGACACGCTGCTCGGCGTTCCGGCTCAGGAGGTCGTCGAGCGGCTCCGGGCCACACCGCACTGGCATGAACGGCTCGAGATCGTGGAGCGGTTGTTGCTCGAGGCCTGGCGGGACGAGCTGTCCGGCGAGCCACGCGCCGAGCTCGGCTGGGCCTGGAAACGGTTGTGCGCGACGGCGGGCGGCGTCGGCGTACAGGAGCTGGCTCAGGAGGTCGGGTGGAGCCGGCGGCATCTGACCGAGCGGTTCCGGGCGGAGTACGGATTGACGCCGAAGGTCGCGGCGCGGGTGCTGCGGTTCGAGCAGGCGGTCCGCCGGCTCAAACAGAAACCGCACACCAGGCTGGCCGACCTCGCGGCCGATCTCGGGTACGCCGATCAGGCGCATCTCACCCGTGAGTGGCATGCCCTGGCCGGATGCTCTCCTCGGCAGTGGATGACCGAGGAACTCCCATATGTTCAAGACGGCGCCCATCCGGTGGCGGCACAGTCGGGGGTATGAACACGACAACGAAGGAAACCGTGATCGGGGTCTGGCCGACACTGGTCTACCGCGACGGCCAGGCCGCACTCAAGTTCCTCACCGAAGGGCTGGGGTTCACCCTGGTCGCCTCGTACCCCGGGGAGGCCGAAGGCTCGATCGCCCATTCCGAGCTGGCCTGGCCGGCCGGTGGTGGCGTGATGGTCAGTTCGCTCGACCGGAACAAGGAGCCGAACGAGTTCGACAAGCTGGCGGACCAGATCGCGTCGGTCTACCTGGTCTGCGACGATCCGGACGCGCTGTGGCCGCGCGTGATGGCGGCGGGCGCGACCGTCGTCCGCGAGATGCGCGAGGAGGACTACGGGTCGCGGGGGTTCAGCGTGGCCGATCCGGAGGGCAACGTGTGGAGTATCGGCACGTATCGCGGCGAGATCGGCGCGTTGTCCACAGGCGGCCAACAGTGACGGCCGGATCTCCGTAGAATCGCCGGGTGACAGAGACGACCCAGCCGCTGGACGACACCTCGAGCGAGGCCTTGCAGGTCTTGCACCGGGTGTTCGGGTACGACTCGTTCCGGGGTGAGCAGCAGGACATCATCGAGACCGTGGTCGGTGGCGGTGACGCCCTGGTGCTGATGCCGACCGGCGGCGGGAAGTCACTGTGCTACCAGATCCCTGCCCTGGTCCGGGCCGGTGTCGGGGTGGTCATCTCGCCCTTGATCGCGTTGATGCAGGACCAGGTCGATGCGCTCACGGCGCTCGGGGTCCGGGCCGGGTTCCTCAACTCGACCCAGGACTACGAGCAGCGCCGTGAGGTCGAGCAGGCCTTCCTGACCGGTGAGCTCGACCTGCTCTACCTGGCGCCCGAGCGGCTCCGGGTGGAGGCGACCACACGGCTGCTGGACCAGGGCAAGATCGCGCTGTTCGCGATCGACGAGGCGCACTGTGTTTCCCAGTGGGGCCACGACTTCCGGCCCGACTACCTGATGCTGTCCGAGCTGCACGAGCGCTGGCCCGACGTACCGCGGATCGCCTTGACGGCCACCGCGACCGAGGCGACCCACGCCGAGATCGCCACCCGGCTGAATCTGAAGGCCGCCCGGCACTTCGTCGCGAGCTTCGACCGGCCGAACATCCAGTACCGGATCGTTCCGAAGGACAACCCGCAGCGACAGTTGCTCGACCTGCTGCGCACCGAGCACGCGGGCGACGCCGGCATCGTCTACTGCCTGTCCCGCAACAGCGTCGAGAAGACCGCGACCTTCCTTACCCAGAACGGGATCGAGGCAGTCCCGTACCACGCCGGTCTGGACAGCCGGGTCCGTGCGAAGAACCAGTCGCGCTTCCTCCGCGAGGACGGTCTGGTGGTGGTCGCGACGATCGCCTTCGGGATGGGCATCGACAAACCCGACGTCCGGTTCGTCGCGCATCTGGACCTGCCGAAATCGGTCGAGGGCTACTACCAGGAGACCGGTCGCGCCGGGCGTGACGGCCTGCCCTCCACCGCCTGGCTGGCGTACGGGCTCCAGGATGTCGTCCAGCAGCGCAAGATGATCGACACCTCCGAAGGCGACGCCGCCCACCGCCGTCGTCTCGGCACGCACCTGGACGCGATGCTCGCGCTCTGCGAGACCGTGCAGTGCCGCCGGCAACAACTGCTCGCGTACTTCGGCCAGACCGGGGCGGTGGGGCGGGGATCGAATGCAACACAGACCGGTGAGCCCTGTGGCAACTGCGACACCTGCCTGACGCCGCCGGAGTCATGGGACGGCACGATCCCGGCGCAGAAGCTGCTCTCGACGGTCTACCGGCTGCAGCACGAGCGCAACCAGAAGTTCGGCGCCGGTCAGGTGATCGACATCCTGCTCGGCAAGACGACCGAGAAGGTGAAGCAGTTCCGGCACGACGACCTGACCGTGTTCGGCATCGGCACCGAACTCAAGGACACCGAGTGGCGCGGCGTGATCCGCCAACTGCTCGCCCAGCGGTTGCTCACGGTGGAAGGCGACTACGGCACGCTGCTGCTCACCGAGGACAGCGCCGAGGTGCTCGGCCGCCGGCGCGACGTGATGATGCGCCGCGAGCCGGAGCGGGCCGCGCGCTCGTCGCGGTCCAGTGGCGGTGGTGGTGGCGGCAAGAAGAAGGCTGTGGTCGACCTCTCCCCCGAGGCTGCCCCGGTGTTCGAGCGGTTGCGCGCCTGGCGGGCCGCCGTCGCGAAGGAGAGCGGCGTACCGGCGTACGTGATCTTCCACGACGCGACACTGCGGCAGATCGCGACCGACCTGCCGAGCAGCCTGGCCGAGCTCGGCAAGGTCAGCGGCGTCGGCGAGAACAAGCTCGCGAAGTACGGCGAAGGCGTGCTGGAGGCGCTGGCCGCGGATTAGCCAACGGCAGAAGCCGAAACTCTGCGGACACCGCCGCCGTTGGAGGGACATGGGCAACCTTACGAGCGCTTACGAAGAGCTGGCGGATATCTACCACGCGACTGTTGACCCGGATGGTGCCGGGCTGAGTGATCCGGTGTTCGACGAACTGGTTGGCGACGTCGCCGGGCAGCGGGTTGCCGCGGTGGCTTGTGGGCAAGGGCGCGATGCGCGGCGGCTGGCTGATCTCGGGGCGCGGGTGGTCGGGATCGATGCGTCGGAGTCGTTGTTGGCGCACGCTCGAGAGCTGGAGCGGCAGGTACCGCGCGGGATCGACTACCTCCATGGCGATGCTCACGATCTGCGGCCGCTCGCCGACGGGGACTTCGACGGGGTGGTCTGCTACATGGCGCTGATGGACATTCCTGAGCTGGAACCGACGATCCGGTCGGTCGCGCGCATTCTCAAGCCGGGCGGCTGGTTCGTGGCCGTGATCACGCATCCCTGCTACAAATCGCCCGCCCACGGCGAGCTGATCGACCACGTCGAGGGCACCTACCGGCGCATCTCCGGCCGGTACTTCGAGGAAGGCCCTCACCACACCGTCACGCGGTGGGAGATCCTGCCACGGGTGTCGTACCACCGGACGCTGTCGACGTACGTCAACACTCTCGTCGCCGCGGGCCTGCAGGTCGTGCGGCTGGCCGAGCCCATCGGCGACAAGCCGGGCTGGAAGGAAGCAGCGGGAGTGCTCTACTTCCGTTGCCTACTTGCCGAGTAGAGGCTGCAGGGCGGCGACCAGCTCGGTGACCACGGTCTCGGTCCGTTTGTTGCCGTCAGCAAGGATCACGGTGACGGACACCTTGTGCTCGGGGATGGTCACCAGCAGGCTGCTGTAGTCGGGCAGGCTGCCGCGATGCCCGTACGCCGTACCGAGTCCGAAGGTCTGCGAGAACAGCATCGTGCCGAGCCCGTACTCGCCCTCACCATCCGTCAACTGCTTGACCAACTCAGCCGGTACTACGCGTCCGCCGTACAACTGATATCCCCACCGTGCGACAGTCGGCGCGTCGGCGGCGAGCCCTGCGCTGGCAGCCGAGAGGCTCGCCATCGCCCGGCACGGGATGAACCCGTCGATCGCCTTCCCGCAGATCGGGTTGGCGTCCTCCGCGATCGGCGGCTTCGGCTTCTCGCCATCCTGGAAGGCCGCGCGGTCCAGGCCGGCCGGCGTCGCGAGGTCGCGGCGCAGTACGGTCGCGAGCGGTTCACCGGTCAGCTTCTCGATCAGCAGGCCGAGCAGGAGGTAGCTGGGATTGCTGTAGTTGTAGGGACTGTTCGCCTGGGTCGGCTCGGCGGTGTCGTAGGACAACGCCTCGACGGCCGTCCGGTGCTTGCCGGGCGCGGCCTTGATCACCCCGTTCATCGCGTCGTAGTCGGCCGGCAGGTAGTTCGGTACTCCGGCCCGCATCGCGAGGTGCTGCCGCACGGTCGCGTTGTTGGCGGTCAGCTTGTGCTTCACGTACTGCGACAGCGGCGCGTCGAGGTCGATCTTCTTGGCCTGCGCGAGCAACAGGACCTCGGCCGCGACAAACGTCTTGGTGATACTCGCAACGCCCATGCTCGTCTGCGGGGTCAGCTTGGCACCGGCCGCATCCGCGCCGGCCGCTCCCGACCAACTCCATTGGTCGGTCACCACGGCCGCGGTCACCCCACGCGCTCCGGCCTCCGTCGTCGGCGAAGCGACCACCTTTGCCAACACCGCCTGCAGAGCTGCCGCCTTACCCGGATCCAGCACAGCCGTCGCCGGATCAGGCAGCCTCTGGTTGGTGGACGTCGAGACGGTGGGTGGCGGCGCGGCTCTGTCCGCCGACGAGCAACCACCCGCCAGCACCACGACCGCGACCGCCAGCACCACCCCTGATCTGACCATCTCCCGATGGTCCCGCTACCCGAGGGTCATTCCTGCACCAGATAGAGCCGGTTGCCATCCTGATCCTGCAGGGTGAACATCGGCGGCACTCCGGGCCAGGAGATCAACTCACTGGTCTCCACTCCCTGGCCGGTGAGCGCTTCGTGAGCCTCGACCGCGTCGCCGGTCGCCAGCCTGATCCCCGTGTCGACGCCGACCGCCGTGTCCTCCGAGGCGGCCAGCAGGGCGATCGAGGCACCCCCACCCGGCAGTCCCACGACCAGCCACCGCCCACCCATCTCCGGCAGCGGAGCGTCCATCAACTTCTCGAACCCCAGCTTCTGCTGGTAGAAGTCCAACGCCCGATCCTGGTCGCTCACCTGGATCGCAACGATCCGGACAGCAGTGATGTAGCCCATGACTCCTCCTAGGTGCGTTTACCCCTAGGTAGAACCCAGCTCCCAGATTTCGACATCAGGTCCGGCTAGATTTCGGCGGGTGCTCCAGCCGCGAGGTAGGCGTCGAGGGAAGGGTCGCCGTTGAGGACGTGCTCGACCCAGGCCGTGCGCTCGTGGTTGGTGAGGGCCAGTTCCCAGACGCAGCCGGTGGAATGCTCCGGCATCGGGCTGAGCTCAGCAGGCCTCTCCAACGGCGAGCGGAAATAGGCCAAGCAGAGATCCACGGAGCTGGCCCACCAATAGACCAGGACGAAACAAGCCGGGCGGGCCTGGTGCGCAATCACGAAGGCGGCGGCCCGCTCGCCTTCGTCGCCGGGGTCGAGCCCGCCCCTGTCGCCGGGGTCGAGCCCGGCCCTGTCGCCGGTGGTGCCGCCGGTCGTCGTGGGCAGGCTGGCTCCCGCGGCGGATCGGGCGGCGGCGACCAGCTCCTGCCCGGGCTCACCCTCGACGGCAAGCCCGTAGAGCTTGGTCGGCCATCCGTTGATCGTCTCCACGCCGTACTGCGTCACCGTCCGCGGGCTGTAGCCGTTCACAAGGTTCCTCTGGGGTTGGGGTCTCCAGGGCTGGGCACTGGGTGGAACGCGAAGACCCGGACGGCTATGTCTCGGCCGTCCGGGTCTTCTTCGCGGTAGGGCTACTTCGCGACCACTCGCACGGTGAACTCGCCTTCGCCGTCGTCCGTCACCCGGCTGCTGATGCCGGCTGAACGGAGGGCGGCGTAGTCCGGGTTGGAGCTGGTCCGCTTGGACAGCGAGGAGATCGCCTCGAAGTCCACGTAGCCGACCATCACCGCGCCGGAGGTGTCCGGGACCGCCTGCTTGAAGGCCTCGGTCCCACCGAGGTTGCCACCCTTGAGCACCAGGTCGGCGTAGTCCTGGTCCGTCGCGATGACGAAGGTCTTGTCGTCCTTCGCCTTCCGGATCGGGATGTTCGCCGAGGTCCGGGAGCGGATCAGGTTGGTCACCTTGTCCACCACCTGCTCGGCCTGCGCCGGGTCGGTCTCCATCCGGGCCGCGATCTTCGGGCTGTCACTGCTGCCCTTGTCGATCGCGATCGCCACGTTCTTGCCGAGCAGCGGCTTCAGGTCGTCCGGCAGCGTCAGCCCGTACTGCGAGCCGAACTTCTTGGCCATCTCGGGCAGGTTCGCGCCGCCGGCGGACTTCTGCAGCTGCGTCCACATCGTGTCGACCAGGTTCGCACCGTCGGACAGCGCGATCGCCCCGGCGGTGGTGTCCGGCAGCTTGGCGATGTGATCGCCGGCGCCGCTCGCGTTGACCTTGACCGACTTGTCGCCGTGGGCGATGCCCTTCAGCTCGACGTACTGCGAGTCGAACCGCAGCGCGGCGGCCATGCTGCCACTGGGCAGCGCGTTGCGCTGTGCCTCGGGAAGCCGCTCACCGGCCGCGGCGGCGACCCCCTTCATGTCGGCCCAGAAGGACGCGAAGCCCTGCTCGCCGAGCGAGTCCATGTCGGCCTTGAAGGTGGCGTTCTCCGACAGCGGGGTTTCCTTGCTGTTGGCAACGGCCGCGTCGACGATCGACTGCTCCTCGGAGATCAGCACGTAGCCGTTGCTGAAGGCCCGGCCGGGCTTCTTCTCCTCCTTCGAGAACAGCTTGTCCAGGCCCGCGTTGGCCTTGTCCTGGTCCTTGACCTCGATCGCGACCAGCGCGTCCGGATCCTTGCCGTCCTGGCCCGGGATCGCGGCGACACCGGCCCGGTCACCCAGCCACGGCTTGATGTCCTTCTCGAAGTCGACGTCGGCCAGGTCGTCGCCGGCGTCCTTCTTGATCAGGTCGAACAGCTTCTGGCGCAGGTCGTCCTGGTCGCTGGTCAGCCCCATCTTCTCCTTGGCCGACGGGAACTTCAGCATGAACCGGACAGCGGCGACCTTCTGGCCGGCCGACGGGTTCAGGTCGATCCGCGCGTAGGCCATCGAGTTGCCCGGCAGGACCGCGGCCGGCTGGTCGCCACCGGCGAGCCGTGCGTAGGCGAAGATGCCACCGCCCGTCACCACGGCCAGGACAGCAAGCACCGCGATCAGCGGGACGAGCTTGCCGCGCTTCTTCGGCTCCGGCTGCCACTGCATGGTCTCCGGGGAGCCGTACGGCGGCTGTCCCCCGCCACCGTGCATCTGCTGGGGGTAGTCGGGCTGCTGCCACGACTGGCCACCCTGCTGGTACTGCGGCTGCCCCTGCCCAAACTGCGGGGCCTGGGGTTGCCCAGCTCCGTACTGCGGCGCCTGCGGCTGCCCAGGCTGCCCCGCCTGGTACGGCGGCTGCCCCTGCTGCGGCTGACCCGGCTGGTACTGCGGCTGACCCGGCTGGTATTGCGGCTGGCCGTGCGGCGGCTGCCCACCGCCTGCGTAGCCAGGCTGTTGCCCCTGCGGCTGCCCACCGGCGTAGCCGGGTTGCTGCCCCTGCGGAGCGGAGTACGGGTTGTGTGGCGGCTGGCCGCCCTGCGGTCCGCCTGCGGCACCCGGGTGGTGCCCACCGGCCGGCGGATTGGTGTAGTCGGACATATGACCCCTCACGTCTCCGGCGGCGTCACCGCCGGGCCGAAACAGGCTAATGCACCTGCGTCGAAGACTCTGACGCGGCAGATACCGATCCGGTTGCAACCGGATCTGCCCGCCACGTCGTGGCCGCGATGATCGCGGCTGCGAGGGCTGCGCCGACCAGCCAAGCGGCCAGCGGCGTCCAGGTGTGCAGCTCGAGAGGAGCGTCCAGCAGGTCCCCCGGCTTGGAAGCCTCCAGCCGCGGCTGCAGCGGATCATGGCCGAGCAGCATCCCGACGCCCCACGCCACCCCGGCACCCAGACCCGAGCCGAGTACGACGATGCCGACCGCCCACGGACCGTAGTTGCGCAGCCACCAGAACAGCAACCCGCCCAGCACGAGCGCGGTCAGGAACCCGATCGCGGTGAACAGGCCGTCGGGTCCGAAGACCTTCGTCATCTGCTCCTCGCCGAGCGACCCGCCGTTCTCGTCGACCGTGTACTTCGCGAGCGGCGCGAACTGCTGCCACGCCCAGCCGGCGATCGCACCGGCGACCAGGAACGCGGCGATCGTCACGGCGATCGCCTTGCTCCACGGCATCTTGGGCTCCTGCACGACCACCGGCTGCCCGAACGGATGGTGCCCGAGCGGGTGGTGACCGTAGCTCTGGCTGTACGGCGCCGGACCGCCGGACGGGTTGTGCAGGTTGTCCACTGGCTGACTCACGTCGCCAGTGTTGCAGGTCGGGTCAGCTCGCCAGGCACGACGGGCCCAGCAAGGCCTTGAGGTCGGCCATCAGCGACGAGGTCGGAGTCACCCGGAACCGGTCGCCGATCCGCATCACGGTCGTCTTCTGGCTGGCCTGCAACCGCAGCTGCACCTCGGTCATCCCTGGATGCGACTTCAGCACGTCGCGCAACTGGTCGACCACCGGCGGCGTACAGCGGTTGATCGGCATCGTGATGACCACCGGGCCACTCGGCCCCTGGGTCAGGTCGGGCACGGTCACGTCGGACCCGCTCAGCTCGACCCGGTCGTCGCGCCGCCGCAGCCGGCCCTTCATCAAGATGATCGCGTCGTTGGTGAGCAGGTGCGCCGCGAGCTGGTACGCCGAGGAGAACATCATCACCTCGATCGAACCTTCCAGGTCCTCGATCGTGACGATCGCGTAGATGTCGCCGCGCTTGTTCACCTTGCGCTGGACCGCGGTGACCAGGCCGCCGATCGTCACCTGGGTGCCGTCGGGCCGGTCGTCGTCGGCGAGCAGCTGACCGATCGTGCAGTCGGTGCCGTTGGTCAGCACGTGCTCGACCCCGAACAGCGGATGGTCGGACACGTACAGACCGAGCATGTCGCGCTCGTGGGCGAGCTTGGTCGCCTTGTCCCACTCCTCGATCTCCGGCACCGTCACGGTGAGCCGGCTGTTGCCCTCGCCCTCCTCGGCGTCGTCACCCATCGAGAACAGGTCGAACTGGCCGTGCGCCTCGTTGCGCTTGAGGTCGATCGCCTCGTCGACGGCCTGCTCGTGCACCGCCACCACCGCGCGCCGCGCGTGCCCCATCGAGTCGAACGAGCCGGCCTTGGCCAGCGACTCGATCACCCGCTTGTTGCAGACCGGCAGCGGCACCTTGTCGATGAAGTCGACGAAGTCGGTGAACCGCCCCTCGGACTCGCGGGCGGCGACGATCTCGGCCACCACGTTGACGCCGACGTTGCGGATCGCGGACAGGCCGAAGCGGATGTCGGTGCCGACCGGGGTGAAGTTCGAGTCGGACTCGTTCACGTCCGGCGGCAGCACCTTGATGCCCATCCGGCGGCACTCGTTCAGGTAGATGGCCATCTTGTCCTTGTCGTCCTTGACGGACGTCAGGACAGCGGCCATGTACTCCGCGGGGAAGTTCGCCTTCAGGTAGGCGGTCCAGTACGAGACCAGCCCGTACGCCGCCGAGTGCGCCTTGTTGAACGCGTAGTCGGAGAACGGGACCAGGACGTCCCACAGCGCCTTGATCGACTGGTCGGAGAAGCCGTTGGCCTTCATCCCCTCGGAGAAGCCGACGTACTCCGCGTCCAGCACCTCGCGCTTCTTCTTGCCCATCGCCCGGCGGAGCAGGTCCGCCTTGCCGAGCGTGTAGCCGGCGAGCTGCTGGGCGATCGCCATCACCTGCTCCTGGTAGACGATCAGCCCGTACGTCGTCCCGAGGATCGGCTCCAGCGCCACCGCCAGCTCGTCGTGCGGGTAGCTGATCTCCTGCTGCTTGTTCTTGCGGAGCGCATAGTTGGTGTGGCTGTTCGCGCCCATCGGGCCGGGCCGGTAGAGCGCGCCGACGGCCGAGATGTCCTCGAAGTTGTCCGGCTTCATCAGCCGCAGCAGGGCCCGCATCGGGCCGCCGTCGAACTGGAAGACGCCGAGCGTGTCACCGCGACCGAGCAGCTCGAAGGTTGGTTTGTCGTCCAGCGTCTTGGCCAGCTCGTCCAGGTCGAGCGTGATGCCGCGGCTGGCCTCCACGTTCTTGACCGCGTCGTCCATGATGGTCAGGTTGCGCAGACCCAGGAAGTCCATCTTGACCAGGCCGAGCGTCTCGCAGCTCGGGTAGTCGAACTGGGTGATGATCTGGCCGTCCTGGTCGCGGCGCATGATCGGGATCAGGTCGATCAGCGGCTCGCTGGACATGATCACGCCGGCCGCGTGCACGCCCCACTGGCGCTTCAGGTTCTCCAGGCCGCGGGCGGTGTCGACGATCTTGCGCACGTCGGCGTCCGACTCGTACAGCTGGCGGAACTCGCCGGCCTCGGAGTACCGCTTGTGGGCCGGGTCGAAGATGCCGGACAGCGGCACGTCCTTGCCCATCACGGCCGGCGGCATCGCCTTGGTGATCCGGTCGCCCATCGCGAACGGGTAGTCGAGCACCCGGCCGGCGTCCTTGATCGCCTGCTTGGCCTTGATCGTGCCGTAGGTGACGATCATCGCGACCCGGTCGTCGCCGTACTTCTCGGTGACGTAGCGGATCACCTCGGGCCGGCGGCGGTCGTCGAAGTCGATGTCGAAGTCGGGCATCGACATACGTTCCGGGTTCAGGAAGCGCTCGAAGATCAGGCCGTGCACCAGCGGGTCGAGGTCGGTGATCCGCATCGCGTACGCGCACATCGAACCGGCACCGGAGCCACGGCCCGGGCCGACCCGGATCCCGTTCTCCTTGGCCCAGTTGATGAAGTCGGCGACGACCAGGAAGTATCCGGCGTACCCCTTCGAGGTGATCACCTCGATCTCGTACTCCGCCTGCTTGCGCACGTGGTCCGGCACGCCGTCGGGGTAGCGCCTGTGCAGGCCGGTCTCGACCTCGGCGACGAACCACGATTCCTCGTTGTGCCCGTCGGGGCAGGGGAAGCGCGGCATGAACCGGCCCTCCCCCTCGGTGAAGGAGACGTCGCACTGCTCGGCGATCAGCAGGGTGTTGTCACACGCCTCGGGGAAGTCCTTCCAGACCTCGCGCATCTCGGCGGCCGTCTTGACGTAGAACTCGTTCGCGTCGAACTTGAAGCGGTTCGGGTCGGACAGCGTCGAGCCGGACTGCACGCACAGCAGCGCCGCGTGGGCGACCGCGTCCTCGGGCTTGGTGTAGTGCAGGTCGTTGGTCGCGACCAGCGGCAGGCCGAGCTCCTTGGCCAGCTTCAGCAGGTCGCCCTGGATGTTGCGCTCGATGCCGAGGCCGTGGTCCATCAGCTCGCAGTAGTAGTTCTCCTTGCCGAAGATGTCGCGGAACTCCGCGGCCGCCTCGATGGCCTCCTTGTACTGCCCCAGCCGCAGCCGGGTCTGCACCTCACCCGACGGGCAGCCGGTGGTGGCGATCAGGCCCTTGCCGTAGGTCTGCAGCAGCTCGCGGTCCATCCGGGGCTTGAAGTAGTAGCCCTCGAGACTGGCCAGCGACGACATCTTGAACAGGTTGTGCATCCCGGACGTGTTCTTCGCCAGCAGCGTCATGTGCGTGTACGCACCGCTGCCCGAGACGTCGTCGCGGCCCGAGTTCGCGTCGCCCCACTTGACCCGCTTGCGCTCGGTCCGGTGGGTGTGCGGCGTCAGGTACGCCTCGACGCCGATGATCGGTTTGACGTCGTACTTCTTGGCGGTCTTCCAGAACTCGTAGGCACCGAAGACGAACCCGTGGTCGGTGGTCGCGATGGCCGGCTGACCCATCTCCTGGGCCGTTTTGAACAACTCGTCGATCCGCGCGGCGCCGTCCAGCATCGAGTACTCGGTGTGCACGTGGAGATGCACGAAACTGTCGCTGGACGCCATGTCTTCGCAGACCTCCCAGAGGCGTGAGTGAGCGGGACTGGGACAGCCTATGCGGGTCCACCGACAGTCCTTGAACCGGCTCACCGAGCGCCCGCGACGCTGCCCGATATCCGGGCGTGGACCGGACCAGGACAACACCAGTTGGCGCCGCTGGGGTGGATGCTCCACCCTCTCCGCCCGGAAGGTGGCGGAGAGGGTGGAGCGGCGTACCCGGGGCTGAGGCAGGGGGGTTTCACAGACCGCCGGGTCCGCCGGTCTTTAGTGGTCCCGCAGCAGGAACCAGGCGGCGCTGTTGGCCGGGAGCTTCTCCCCCGCTTCCGGATCGCTGGCAAGCACCAGGTCGCCGTCGACCGGAGTACAGACCGGTCTGGACGAGCAGTTGACGACACAGGCGAACCCGTCGCCCCGGGTGAAGGCCAGGACGCCCGGCTCGGTCGGCAGCCAGCGGAAGTCGCTCGAGGAGAGGGCGGGAATCAGCCGCCGCAGCGCGATGGCCTCGCGGTACAGGTGCAGCATCGAGCTACCGGAGTCGAGCAGGAGGTCCACAGCGTGGTCCGCGAACCAGTCGGGCTGCGGCAGCCACGGTGTCGAGGCCGCAAGGCCCGCGGAGAATCCGAAGTGGTCCTGGCCCATTGCCCAGGGCAGCGGCACCCGGCAACCGTCCCGGCCACGCCGTACGCCGTTGGTGCGGTGGAACATCGGATCCACCAGCACCTCGTCCGGCAGGTCGGTGACCTCGGGCAGGCCGAGCTCCTCCCCTTGGTAGAGGTAGGCGGATCCCGGCAGGGCGAGCATCAGCAAGGCGGCAGCGCGGGCACGGGTGAGTCCGAGCTCGACATCACCGGCGTGGGCACCGGGCGCACCACCGGCGTATCGGGTGACGGACCGGGGCATGTCGTGGTTGTTGAGCACCCAGGCGACGGCGGAACCAGAGGCGGCGATCGTCTCCAGGCCCCGGTCGATCACCTCCGACAGCGTCCGGTCGTCGAAGTCGGCGCGGAGGAACTCGAAGAAGAAGTTCTGGTGCAGCTCGTCCGGCCGCTGGTACTGCGCGACCTGCTCCGCGTCGAGCACGCCGACCTCACCGACCAGGACCCGCTCCCGGCCGGTCCGGGCGGTGTACTCCTCCGCGATCGTCCGCCAGCTCCGCCACACATCGTGCACCTCCGGCTGGTTCCAGGCGTGCGGGTTGACCGGGTCGCCGGTGAGCTCGTCGTGACCCGCGTGCTCGTGGTCCGGCAGCCCGTCGCGCTTGTGCAGCCCGTGCGCCACGTCGATCCGCAACCCGTCGACGCCTCGGTCGAACCAGAAGCGCAGTACCTGCTCGAAGTACGACGCGACGTCGGGGTGGCGCCAGTTGAAGTCGGCCTGCTCGGCGGCGAACGTGTGCAGGTACCACTGGCCATCGGGCACGCGTCGCCAGGCGGACCCGCCGAAGATGGAGCGCCAGTTGTTCGGCGGCAGTTCGCCGTACCGGCCGGTGCCGTCGGCGAAGTGGAACCGGGCGCGCTCCGGACTGCCCGGTCCGGCGGCCAGTGCCTCGGCGAACCACGGGTGCTCGATCGAGCAGTGGTTGGGGACGACGTCGATCATGACCTTGAGGTCCAGCCGGTGAGCATCCCGGATGAGCCGGTCGAAGGTGTCGATGGTGCCGTAGTCCGGGTGCACCGCGCAGTAGTCCGACACGTCGTACCCGTGATCGTGCTGCGGGGAGGGGAAGAACGGGTTCAGCCAGAGGCCGTCGACGCCGAGGGAGCGCAGATAGGGCAACCTGGCCCGGACGCCGCTGAGATCACCGATGCCGTCGCCGTCGGAGTCGTGGAAGCTGCGCACGTAGACCTGGTAGATCACCGCGTTCCGCCACCACCCTGGGCCGGCGCTCGGTTGGGTCTGCATAGGGGCCTCGCCACGATCTGTCGGACGTTGTTAGCGCTAACCGTCCCCTGCCGAGCGCGCCGCGGCATCCGTAGCCCTACGGGTTTCGCTACGGACTCCGTGGGAGCGCACCCACACTCGGCAGTTCGTGGCGGCGCGTCAGTCGGTGCGTTGCTCGGCGATCCAGCGGGCGACCTGGGCCCTGGAGCTGAAGCCGAGCTTGCCGAGAATGTGCTCGACATGCGTCTCGGCGGTGCGCCGGCCGATCACGAGCCGGGCGGCGATCTCCTTGTTGCTCAGCCCCTCGCTGAGCAGTTCCGCGATCTCGTGTTCCCGGCGCGTCAGTCCGCCGGCCCGGCCTGGACTCACGGACTCCGCGCGTTCGGTCTCTTGGCCGAGCGCGAGCGACACCGCCTCCTCGAACGAGTAGGCCGCACCCTGCTCGAAGGCCTGCCTGAAAACGTCGTCACCCACCGCGGCCCGGACGCGCTGCCGGGACTGCTCGTCGAACTGGCTGTACGGCGTGGTCTCGTCGACGTGTGCGCCACTCGACCGCCAGACCGCTCGGGACGCGCCCATCAGCCGGGCAGCGAGCTCGTTCGGCGATGCCGTGCTCGCACACCAGGAGAGCGCCTGGACGCAGAAACCGATCCCGGTCCGGTCGTTCAGCGGCAGCCACAGCCGGATGGCCTCGCGGAAGGATCGGGCGGCCTGCTCGGCATCGTCGTGGTCACGCCACTGGACGATGCCGAGGGTCCACAGCGCATAGGCCTTCGACGACGCCGCGCCGCGGCTGTCGGCCAGCGCGAACGCCTGCCGGCTGAACTGCTCCACCCGGGGATCGCCGAGGAAGAAGGTGGCCGCCGCCAGCAGGATCAGGGCGTCGAACTCGCCGAGCTGGTCGTGGACGGCGCGGAAGCCGGCCAAGGCCTCCTCCAGCCGTGCCACCGCGGCCGGGAGCTCGCCGGCGTAGTTGAGCGCGTGGCCCGAGACCTCCGCGATCCTCGCCCGCAGCAGATCGTCGCCGAACCGCTCGGCCAGCGCTTCACACTCGGCCAGCATCCGGCCCAGCTGTTCTGTCTCCCCCAGGAACATGGCCAGGTAGCTACCGGCCCAGAGCGCCTTGGCCCGGGCGGGTGTCGGCTCCGGGGCGAGGTCGAGGGCGTGCACCAGATAGCGATGACCCTCGCGGAGGAATCCCGCGAACCAGAAGTTCCAGACCGGCGCGGCGATCTCCAGCGCCGCCGGCGCCTCCCCCGGTTCCGTGAGGCAGAAATCCAGCGCGGCCCGGAAGTTGTCGTGCTCGCGGCGCAACCGGATGAACCAGTCGGCCTGGCGGGGGCTGAAGCTGTCCGACTCCCACTCCGCGGCCATCGCCCGGTAGTAGTCGCGGTGTCTCACCCGCAGCGCTCGCGCCCGGCCCGCGGCGGTGAGCCGCTCCACGCCGTACTGGCTGATGATGCCGAGCATGTCGTACCAGGCGACGGTGTGATCCGTCATCGCCTTCCGGGTGATGATCGACTTGTTCATCAGGCCGGCGATCAGCTCGAGTACCTCCGAGCGGTCGATGCCGTCTCCTGAGCAGACCTGCTCCGCGCCGTCGAGGTCGAATCCACCGGCGAACACGGAAAGCCGCTCCCACAGCGCTTGCTCGGCCGGCGAGCAGAGGTCGTAGCTCCAGCCGATCGCCGCATCCAGCGCCTGCTGTCTGGCCGGCGCGACCGGCTTGCCGGAGGCGAGCAGCTTGAAGCGGTCCTCGAGCCGGTCGAGAATCTGCGCCGGTGACAGCGTCCGCATCCAGACCGCCGCCAGTTCGAGAGCCAGCGGGATGCCGTCGAGACGCCGGCACAGGTCGATCACCAGCGGGCGGTTGGCGGCGTCGATCTCGAAGTCCGGCACCACTGACTGCGCGCGAGCCGCGAAGAGTGCCAGCGACTCGTACCGGCCGGCGTCGCCCGCCGTCAGGTCGTTCTCCGGCGGTGTCGACAGTGGCGGAACCGGGAAGACCTGCTCTCCCTCGACACCCAGCACATGCCTGCTGGTGGCAATGATCCGGAGCTGCGGGGCGGCCGCGAGCAACTTGCTCGCCAGTACTGCGCACGCGTCCGCGAGGTGCTCACAGTTGTCGAGCACCAGCAGCAGGTGCTTGTCCTCCAGGTACTCCGCGAGGTCAGCCGCCGGGTTCGCCGACACCTGGCTCAGTTCGAGTGCTCCTGCCAGTGTGTGTCCCAGCAGACCCGGGTCGTGCAAGGGGGCGAGCTCGACGAACCACGCGCCATCCGCGAACGTCCGCCGTACGTCGGCAGCCAGCCGCATCGCCAGCCGGGTCTTGCCGACCCCACCCACTCCGGTCAGGGTCAGCAGGCGGCTGCTCGCCAGCAACCGCCTGGTGCCGGCCAGTTCGCGCCGCCGCCCCACGAAACTCGTCAGCTCGGCCGGTAGCCGTCCGCGACTTGTTGCCGTGGGCTTCGTTTCCGCCATCCCGATCGCATCCCGCCTTCACTGTCCGTCCCAGCGTAGGCCCGAACTCCAGTCTTCAGGCCGACCGAAGGCACCGGGCACACTGAGAGCGTGGTCAAGGTGGCGGTGGTCGCGGCTGCGGTGGTGCTGCTGATCCTTGCCCTGATCTGGGGACTTCAGCGCCACCTCATCTATCTGCCCGACACGACCACCGCCGGCTCGGCGGCCCTCGCGCTACCGGGTGCTCAGGACGTGGTGCTCGAGGCCGACGACGGCGTACGGCTCGGTGTCTGGCTCGTTCCGGCGGGCGAGCCCGACCGCGGCATCGCAGTACTGGTCGCCAATGGAAACGCGGGAAACCGGGCCGGCCGGGCGCCGCTGGCGCGAGCTTTGGCTGCTGAAGGGCTGACGGTTCTGCTCTTCGACTATCGCGGCTACGGCGGTAACGAAGGCGGTCCCAGCGAGCGTGGATTTGCCCGCGATGTCCGCGCGGCCCAGCAGTACCTGACTCGGGAAACCGGTCTGCCACCAAACCGCATCCTGTACTTCGGCGAAAGCCTCGGCGCCGCCGTCGTCACCGAGCTGGCCACCGAGATCCCACCCGGCGGCCTTGTACTGCGCTCACCCTTTGTCGATCTGGCCTCGGTCGGCCGGGTGCACTACCCGTTCCTTCCGGTCCGGCAGCTGCTCCGCGACCACTATCCGCTGGCCGAACAACTGGCCAGCGTGAAAGTCCCGGTCGTGGTGATCTACGGAGCCGACGACTCGATCGTCCCGCCGGAGCAGAGCCGCAGGGTCGCCGATGCAGCACCGATGCTCCACAAGCAGGTCGAGATCCCAGCCGCCGACCACAACGACGCCGTACTGGTGCACGGCCCAGCCGTAGTCGCAGCCGTCGCCGAACTCGCCGGACAAGTCGCCAGCAGCTAGTCGAGCACGGCGGTGGCCTCCACCTCGACGAGGAGATCGGGTTCCCCGAGCGCCGCGACACCGAGCAACGTGATTGGTTTGACCGGGTCGACGCCCAGCTTGGCCGCCGCGCGGGCGACGCCTTCGCCCAACTGCGGCATCTTGTCGGCGCCCCAGTCGACGACATAGACCGTCAGCTTGGCCACGTCGTCGAAGGATCCACCGATCTCAGTCAAGGCGTTGCCGATGTTGAGGTAGGCCTGCTCGACCTGAGCTGCGAGGTCGCCCGCACCGACCGGCCGGCCCTCGCTGTCGCGCGCCACCTGGCCGGCCAGGAAGACCAGCCTCGAACCGGTCGCGATGGACAACTGCCGGTAGACCTCGGGCTTGGGCAGGCAGTCGGGGTTGATCAGGGTCACGGCCATGGCGGGCTCCAAAGAGTCGGGGAAGCTAAACCATAACAGCGTTATGTATACTGCCGCCATGGCCAGGCTGAAGGATCCGGGGGTGCGGTCGCTGCTGATCGAGCGGGCCGCGCAGATGCTGCGGGCGCGGGAGCCGATCACGCTGCGAGCGCTGGTCGACGGGACCGGCGTGTCGACGATGGCTGTCTATACGTACTTCGACGGGATCGGCGGCCTGTGGAAGGCGGTGCGGCAGGAAGGGTTCACGCGGCTCGCCACGGCCCTCGACCAGCTCGCTCCGACGACCGACCCGGTCCGCGATCTGGCCGCCCTGGGGTCGGCGTACGTGGCGAACGCGGAGGCCAATCCCGATCTCTACCGAGTGATGTTCGATGCCGAGGTCGAGTTGGAGGACCTCGCTGCCGCGGACGCGACGCTGCATCGACTCGTCGAGGCGGTCAGCCGGGCTAAGGCCGACGGACGCTTCACCCGCGAGGTTGAACCGCTCGATCTCGGCACTCAGAGCTGGGTCATCGGCCACGGGCTCGCGTCTCTGACGGTGACCGGGCCGCTGCCACGCGCGGCACTCGGGTACGCGGTGCCGATGCTTACGGCGTTGTTCGTCAGCGCTGGGGACGAGCCTGCCCGGTGCCGGCGGTCGGTCAGCCAGGGTTGGGGTTAGACGAGTTCGCGAGTGGGGCCGTCGATGAGGAGGGCTTGGCCGTCGCGCAGCGGGAGATGGGGTATGCCGGTCTGCTCGTAGTGCGCGCGGACCTGCTCGACCAGGTCGGTCTCCGGGTGGCCCGGCGAATCAACGTGCGGGACGATCGCCTCGTCGAGCACGGCTAGGCCGTCCCAGATCGGGTCGCCGTCCACCTGGGTGGGGTCGTCGCAGAGTTCGAGGCCTCGGAGGCTCGGAGCCAGGACGCAGGCGCCTGCGCTGTAACCGGCGTACACGACTTCCTCGGAGTGGATGAGCTCGGGCAGGAGCTTGTCGGCACCGCTGGCCGCCAGCGCGGCTCGGAGGACGAAGACGTTGCCACCGCGGACCCACAGGCCGTCGTACTGCGTCAGTCGCGCGCGGAGGTCCTGGCCGAAGCGGGCGCCGCGTCCGGAGTACGAGCGGAGGTCGAGCTCCTCGGGGCGGAGGCCGAGTTCGCTGAGCCAGGTGAGCTCCGCCGCGACATTTTCCCGGCGTACCGGGGGATCTTCGGCGTCGATCGCGTTGCCGATGACCGCGACCCGTCCTCCCGCCGGGAGCAGGGCGACCAGCCGCTCGGGATGGTCGCCCAGGCGGAACGAGGACAGGTACAGCTTCACTGGGTGGCAGCGAGCTGGTTCAGGGCCTGGTCGAGATCCTCGGGGTACTGCGACGTGTACTCGACGTACTCGCCGCTGCCCGGGTGATCGAAGCCGAGGCGCATCGCGTGCAGCCACTGACGGCTGAGTTGCAGGCGCTCGGACAGGACCGGGTCGGCGCCGTAGGTGAGATCGCCGCAGCACGGGTGGCCGATAGCGGACAGGTGGACGCGGATCTGGTGCGTCCGGCCGGTCTCCAGCGTGATCTCGAGCAGGGTGGCGAACCGGAACGCCTCGAGCGTCTCGTAGTGAGTGATGCTCGGTTTGCCGCCGGCCACGATGCCGAACTTGTAATCGTGGTGCGGGTGCCGGTCGATCGGCGCGTCGATGGTGCCGGTGAACGGATCCGGGTGGCCCTGGACCAGCGCGTGGTAGATCTTCTTCACCGTGCGCTCCTTGAAAGCGCGCTTGAGCACGGTGTAGCTGTACTCCGTCTTGGCGACCACCATCAACCCCGAGGTGCCGACGTCGAGCCGGTGCACGATGCCCTTGCGCTCGGCGGCACCGCTGGTGGAGATGTTGAAGCCGGCTCCGGCCAGGTGCCCGATCACGGTCGGCCCGGTCCAGCCCGGCGACGGGTGTGCGGCGACCCCGACCGGCTTGTCGACGACCACGATCTCGTCGTCGTCGTGCACGATCCGCAGGTTCTCGACGGTCTCCGGTACGACGGTCATCTCGGCCGGCGGCGCGGGCAGCTCCACGTCGAGCATCACCCCGGCGGAGACCCGGGCGGACTTGAGCGCGGGCGAACCGTCCATCTGGACCAGGCCGGACTCGATCATCTCGACCGCCTTGGTCCGGGAGACGCCGAACAGCCGGGACAGAGCGGCGTCGAGCCGCTCACCGGCGAGGCCGTCGGGAACCATCACCGTGCGTGCGTCGCCGCTCATTTCCTGCCCGTCTCTTTCGTGCCGTCGAGCTTGATGCCGCGCAGGGTCTGGATGACCAGCAGGATCGCGGCGGAGGTGACGGCCATGTCGGCGACGTTGAAGATCGCCCAGTTCGGGGTCTGCAGGAAGTCGACGACGTGCCCGTGGAACGGCGACGGCTCCCGGAAGATCCGGTCGGTGATGTTGCCGATCGCACCGCCGAACAGCAGCCCGAAGGCAACCGCCCAGCCGATCGAGCCGAGCTTGCGGGACAACCAGACGACACCGAGCGCGACGATGATCTGGATCGCGCTGATCACCGGCGTGAAGTCCTCACCCAGGCTGAACGCGGCACCCGGGTTGCGGATCAGGTTGAACTTCAGCAGGCTGCCGATCACGTTCACCGGCTCCCCCGGCGTCAAGTGCTGCAACGCCAGCACCTTCGTCAACTGGTCCAGCCCCAGCACCAGCAACCCCACCACCGCAAACAGAACCACCAAGCGCTTGGAGGTTCGGGGCGGGGACGACGAGGAACCGGCCGACTCGAGGTCGGCCGGTTCTGTCGAAGGGGGTGCCTCGTCCCCTGGCAGGTGGGAGGGGTCTGGTTCGCTCAGCGGCGTTCTTCGCGTTCTTTGCATGACACGCACAGTGTCGCACGCGGGAACGCCTGCAACCGACCCTTGCCGATCGCCTTGCCACAGCTCTCACAGACGCCGTAGGTGCCGTCGTCGATCCGGGACAGCGCCCGCTCGATCTGGTCGAGCATGTCGCTCGCGTTCCTGGCCAGCGACATCTCGTGGTCGCGCTCCAGGGTGGTCGACCCGACATCGGCCTGGTCGTTGCCGGCTCCGTCGCCGCCGTCGCGGAGCAGCCCGACGATCTCCTGCTCGGCGTCGCGGATCTCCTGCTTCAGGTGCACCGCGTCGGCCTCGAGCTCACCACGGAGCTCTTCCATCTCGGCCGCGGTCCACGGGGTCTCGCCGTCCTTGACGGTCAGGTTTCCGGCGGGCTTGCCGGGCGACTTGGCCGGCGCCGTCGCCGGGGTGCGGTTCTCGTTCGTCTTCATGGCCACCCTCTTCGTCGGAGTCTGCTTGGCAGGGGCCTTCTTGGTGGAAGGCGGTTTTGCTGGCTGTTTCGCCGGCGCCTTCTTCGCGGCCGGCTCAGCGGAGGTCGCGGCACTCTTCTCGGCCGCGCTGGGACGTCTGGGGGCGGACTTCTTCGGAGCCGATGTAGCCATGGTCGACTACCCCCTGCCTTCGTCGGAGACTGAAGCGGACTGGTCGCAAGACAGTAGGTCACGTGAAGGCCACGTGCCAGCCCGACGCGCAGACCGTGGGGATACGGTAGTCGCTTCTTCAAGCTTGCTCGACGTTCCGCGCGTCACAGCCACATCTCGGACGTTCTTCAGCGGAATTGTGAGTGAGAAAATCGCGCTTGGCCAGCGATTAACGATTCGTGACCGGACGGTGCGAAGTCGTACACTGGCCAGGCACACCGCAAGGCAGTGATGGGGCCATCACCCCGGAGCCGCCGGAAGAACGGTCCTTCACCGGACTCACTAGACCCGGCAGCGGAGCGTAACGAAGTGGGCGGTTCCCCGCGCGGGAGTCGCCAAGGAGGGTGGTACCGCGGAGCCCGGCGACGATGCCGGCGCCTCGTCCCTTCGTCCGGCAAGCACGACGCTCGACGAAGGACGAAGGAACATGGCGGAAACCCCCAGCACTCCGTGGCGACAGATCCCGGCTCAGGTCGATCTACCCGCGATCGAGCGCGACGTCCTCGCGCACTGGGACGCCCAGGACACCTTCGCGAAGAGTCTCGAGCAGACCGCCGGCGGTGAGCCGTGGACGTTCTTCGAGGGTCCGCCGACCGCGAACGGCATGCCCGGCACGCACCACATCGAGGCGCGCGTCTTCAAGGACGTCTTCCCGCGCTACCGGACGATGAAGGGCTTCTCGGTCGAGCGCAAGGCCGGCTGGGACTGTCACGGCCTGCCGGTCGAGGTCGCGGTGGAGAAGGAGCTCGGCTTCAACGGCAAGAAGGACATCGAGGCGTTCGGGATCGCCGAGTTCAACGCGAAGTGCCGCGAGTCGGTACTCCGGCACGTCGACGCCTTCGCCGACCTGACCACCCGGATGGGCTACTGGGTGGACATGGATCACCCGTACCGGACGATGGACCCGGAGTACGTGCAGTCCGTGTGGTGGTCGCTGAAGCAGATCCACGACAAGGGCCAACTGGTCGAGGACTACCGCATCACGCCGTACTGCCCGCGCTGCGGCACCGGCCTGTCCGACCACGAGCTGGCGCAGGGCTACGAGACCGTCGTCGACCCGTCGGTCTACGTCCGCTTCCCGCTCACCTCGGGCCCGCAAGCTGGTAAGGCCTCGCTCCTGGTCTGGACGACGACTCCCTGGACCCTGGTGTCCAACACGGCGGTCGCAGTACACCCGGACGTCGACTACGTGGTCGCCACTGACGGCAACGAGTCGCTGGTCGTGGCTGAGCCGCTGCTGAGCACACTGGGCGAGGGCTGGACGGTCACCGACCGGTACGTCGGCCGCGACATGGAGCGGTGGAACTATCAGCGGCCCTTCGAGCTGGTGGAGTTCCCCGAGCCGGCGCACTTCGTAGTACTGGCTGAATATGTGACCACTGAGGACGGTACTGGTCTGGTGCACCAGTCTCCCGCGTTCGGTGCCGACGACCTCATCGTCTGCCGCGCCTACAACCTCCCGGTGGTCAACCCGATCGAGGCCGACGGCACCTTCAAGGCTGACGTGCCGCTGGTCGGTGGGCAGTTCTTCAAGAAGGCCGACGAGGACCTGGTCAACGACCTGCGCGACCGCGGCGTCCTGTTCCGCCACGTGCCGTACGAGCACCCGTACCCGCACTGCTGGCGCTGCCACACCCCTGTCATGTACTACGCCCTGCCGTCCTGGTACATCCGCACCACCCAGGTGAAGGACGCGCTGCTCCGCGAGAACGAGAAGACCAACTGGTTCCCCGAGTCGGTCAAGTGGGGCCGGTACGGCGACTGGCTGCGCAACAACATCGACTGGGCCGTCTCCCGCTCCCGCTTCTGGGGTACGCCGCTGCCGATCTGGCGCTGCGCCGACGACCACCAGGTCTGCGTCGGCTCGCTGGCCGAGCTCGGTGAGCTGGCCGGCCGCGACCTGAGCGCGACCGACCCGCACCGGCCGTTCGTCGACGACATCACCTTCGCCTGCCCGACCTGCGGCGAGGAGTCGACCCGGGTGGCCGAGGTGATCGACGCCTGGTACGACTCGGGCTCGATGCCGTTCGCGCAGTGGGGTTACCCGTGGGCCGAGGGCTCGAAGGAGAAGTTCGCCAAGTCGTACCCGGCCGACTTCATCTCCGAGGCGATCGACCAGACCCGCGGCTGGTTCTACACGCTGATGGCGATCGGCACGCTGGTCTTCGACGAGTCGTCGTACCGCAACGTCGTCTGCCTGGGCCACATCATGGCCGAGGACGGCCGGAAGATGTCCAAGCACCTGGGCAACATCCTCGAACCGATCCCGCTGATGGACAACCACAGCGCCGACGCGGTGCGCTGGTTCATGGCCTGCTCCGGCTCGCCGTGGAAGGCGCGCGGTATCGGCCCGAACGTGCTGAACGAGATCGTCCGCAAGGTGCTGCTGACCTACTGGAACACGGTCGCCTTCCACGCGCTCTACGCCCGGCTGGCCGACTGGTCCCCCAGCACGGCATCGAATTCAACTGGTGCCCCGCCGGTGGCCGAGCGCTCGGTGCTCGACCGCTGGCTGGTCAGCGAGACCAACCGGCTGGTGCGCGACACGGATGAGGCCTACGCGGCGTACGACACCCAGAAGCTCGGCTCGTTGATCAGCTCGTTCGTCGACGTGCTGTCCAACTGGTACGTGCGCCGCTCGCGCCGCCGGTTCTGGGCCGGTGACGCCGGCGCGCTGGCCACGTTGCACGAGACGCTCGACGTACTGACCCGGCTGATGGCGCCGCTCACCCCGTTCGTCACCGAGCGGGTCTGGCAGGACGTGTTCCGCCCGGTCACGCCGGAGCTGGCCGAATCGGTGCACCTGGCCGCGTTCCCGCAGTACGACGCATCGGTGATCGACGACCGGCTCGCGACCCACGTGTCGATGGCGCGACGGGTTGTCGAGCTGGGCCGGTCGGCCCGGGCCGAGGCGAAGGTCCGGACCCGGCAGCCGCTCAGCCGCGCGCTGGTCGGATCGGCCGCGATCGCCGACCTGTCCGACGAACTGCTGCAGGAGATCGCCGACGAGCTCAACGTGGGCTCGGTCGAGCCGCTGTCCTCGGCGGGCGCGGACCTGGTCGAGTACTCCGCGAAGGGCAACTTCCGCGAGCTCGGCAAGCGGTTCGCGAAGCAGACCCCGGTGGTCGCCGGCGCGATCGCCGCAGCCGACGCAGCCGCCCTCGCCGCAGCGCTGAAGGCATCCGGTACTGCGACCGTGGTGGTCGACGGCACGGACGTCGAGGTCAGCGCGGACGAGGTGCTGCTGTCGGAACGGCCCCGCGAAGGCTGGTCGGTCGTCAACGAGCAGGGCGAGACGGTGGCACTCGACCTCGAGGTGACGCCCGAACTGAAGCAGGCCGGCCTGGCCCGCGAGGTGGTCCGGACACTGCAGGAGGCCCGCAAGAACGCCGGCCTGGAGGTCTCGGACCGGATCACCGTCTGGCTGACCAGCACCGACACCGAACTGTCCGATGCCCTGGGCAAGCACGCCGACGAGATCGCCCGCGAGATCCTCGCCACCACCCTGACCCAATCGGCGCCCCCGGCAACTACTTCCGCCACCCCGGGCACCGACGAGGACCTCTCCCTCACCTACTGGATCAGCAAAGCCTGACCAGGCCGTGACCCGGTCCAGCCCCAGCCGCGAAAGCGTCTCGGGGCTGAGACTGGTGCGAAAACACAAAAGGCCCCACTGACCTGGCCGTGGAACCCGGCGGCCGGTCGTGGGGACCCTCAGTGACTTCTGCGCGACGGTCAGTCAGGAAAGTCCGGACATGACAAAGAGGCGGTGCTGCCGGATTAGCACCGCCCCTAGTCAAGCCAAGACGAACCGACGCGTGGAGACCAGGTACTGCTTAGACGCCGTGACCGTGAGCCTGGGCGCGGGCCTCCGGGCGGAAGCCGTTGCGCGGGCTGAGCGTGTCGTCGCCGTTGCCGAGCGCCTTGAGCTGCTCGGTGAAGTACGTCTTCAGGCGGCTGCGGTACTCACGCTCGTACGCGTGCAGGTCGTCGATGGTGCGCTCGAGCTGACCCTTCTGCTTCTCCAGCGTGCCGAGCATCTGAGCGCGACGCTCGGCGATCTCGCCGTCGAGCTTCTCGGCGCGGGCGCGGGCCTCACCGGTCATCCGGTCAGCCTTGCCGCGGGCCTCGTTCTCCAGCCGCTCGGCCTTGGCGCGGGCCTCGCCGATGATCTTGTCGGCGGTGTCCTTCGCCTCCTGGACCAGGTCGTCGGAGTGCTTGGTGGCCATCTCCAGCAGCCGCACGGCGGAGCTGGAGGCGTCGCCCACGGTTCCTGCTGCCGCAGCAGCCCCCGCGGCCGCTACTGGCGGAGCGACAACTGGCGGCGGCTTCTCCTCTGGCTTCTCGACGACCACGGGGGCCGGCTTGGGCTGCTGCACGACAGGCGGCAGGGCGGCGGTCTGGTCGACCACCGGTCGGTCCTGCCCACTGCCGGCACGCTGGGCCGCGGCCAGTTTGGCCCGCAGCTCCTCGTTCTCGGCGAGAAGGCGCTCGAGCTCGGCTTCCACCTCGTCGAGGAAGGAGTCGACCTCAGTGACGTCGTAGCCCTCCCGCAATCGGACGGGCGTGAACTGCTTCGAGCGGACGTCATCCGGCGTCAGCGGCATCTTTCACCTCGTTTGTCTGTGTCTTGGCGGAGTCGTCATGGCCTGAACCTGGCGACTCAGTAGATCACGTTATCGCTTCGTTGTGTTCTGACGGAATCCGGGCGGGCGATAACTGCTGTTCGATCTCCCCGATGTCCGGTCTGGTCCTACCCAGGTGGTGGAGTCCTCATGCTCCGACTGCCCTGTGATCTGGTCGGTTCCGCCGATCTCACAACGACCCGATCGCGGTCGAGTTGATCGACATCGCCAGCGAGACCAGCACGAACAGCATCAGCATCGACAGGTCGATCCGGATACCACCTGCGCCGATCGGCGGCAGGATCCGCCGCAGTGGCCGAAGAAACGGATCGGTCACCGAGTAGATCAGCTCGAACAGCAGCAGCATCGGCCCTTTCGGGTGCCACTGCGGTGCGAACATGACGATGAGACTGAGTACGAACCGCGCCACCAGGGTCAGGAAGAAGGCGAACAGTACCCAGTAGAGAACACCGAGGACGAGCACGAGAGCATCCATGTCAGACACGAGTGTAGAAGACGGCCGAAGCCGCGTCCTCAGCTCTGGTTGTAGAACCCGTCCGCGGCGATCTTTTCCTTCTCCTCCGCGGCCAGCGTCACGTTCGGCGGGCAGACCAGGAACACCTTGGTGGTGATCCGCTCGATCGAACCACGGCAGCAGAAGATCAGCCCGGCGGCGAAGTCCACCAGCCGCTTGGCGTCCGCGTGGTCCATCTCGGTCAGGTTCATGATGACGGGCGTGCCGTCACGGAAATGCTCACCGATCACGCGCGCTTCGTTGTAGCTGCGCGGGTGCACGGTGGTGATGCGGGCCAACTCGGTAACCTCCGGGGGTGATGCCGTGACGCCACGTCGATCTGGGAACTTGCTGACCGTGCCGACCTGACCTGCGTGGACCGGTTCGGCGCGACGATCCGGCACCGGCTCGGTTTCGTCGGTCTCCCCGTCGACGGCTTCGTCCTCGTACTCGTCGTAGCCGTCGTCGTACTCGTCGTCATAGCGCGCGTTGTACCGCTCGCCGTCCTCGACCAAGCCGAGGTACACACCCATCTTGCGCAACGCGCCGCTCATGGCCCTCCAGCCCTTCGGTCGAAGTCTCGATGTCGACACTAGCCCAGAGGAGTACGTGTACCGAGTAATGCGCGCCCGAGCCGAACGTGTGTCGCCCCACGCCTGATCGCGGCCTCCAGATCGCCGCTCATCCCGGCCGAGATCCAGTCGGCTCCGGGGTGTTCGGAGCGTAGTCGAGAGGCTACTACTTCCAGTCCCCCGAATGCCTCGTCGGGGTCCGAACCGAGCGGAGCCACGGCCATCACCCCGCCCAGCTCCAGCCCCTCCGCCGCCGCGACCTCAGCGGCCAACTCCGGTACTGCGGCCGGCTCGACGCCGCCACGACTCCTACCGGTGGCAGCCTCCTCCGGCCCGTACTCCGCCAGGCTCACCTGCAACAGACAGCGCAGTACCCGGCCTTCGTCGACGGCGGCCCGGGACAGCGCCTTCAGCAGCGACGACCGGTCGACCGAATGCAGGACAGCCGCATTCCGGACGACCGAACGCGCTTTGTTCGACTGCAGCTGCCCGACGAAGTGCCAGGTGACATCCGGACAGTCCGGCGCCTTGGCCTTGAGCTCCTGCTCCCGGTTCTCCCCCAGGTCCCGGACGCCGAGCTCCGCCAGCGCCCGCACATCGCTGATGGGGAAGGTTTTGGTGATCGCCACCAGGGTGACCGCGTCCTCGGGCCTCCCGGCCGCCACACAGGCCGCCTGGATCCGCTCGCGCACGGCCGACAGGTTGTCCCGGAGCTCGGCCTCGCGGCCCGGCGTACTGGTGGTGGTCATGCGACCAGCCTGACGAGGCCGGCCATCCGGCCGCTGACGGGACCTTCGCGCCGGTACGAGTAGAAGTTCTCCGACTCGATCGTGCAGCTGGTCGCGTCGACGACGGCACAGTAGAGCTCGGCCAACTGAGCCGCGACGCCCGCGGCCACGTCGATCGATGGAGTCCCCCAACTCGTTTCGGCGTACGCCGCCGGGACCCGCTCGGCCACTTCGGCGCGCATCTCCTCAGGGACCTCGTAGCAGTTGCCACAGGCGTACGGCCCGAGTACTGCGGTGATCCGCTCGGCGCCGAGAGCCCACATCGCCTCGACAGTCGCCGGTACGACGCCGGCGTACAGGCCGCGCCGTCCTGAGTGGGCCGCGCCGATCACGCCGTTGGCCTGGTCGGCGAGCAACACCGGAAGGCAGTCGGCGGCCCGGACACACAGGGCCACGTCGGTCCGGGTGGTGACCAACGCGTCGGCTCGCGGCATCGGCCGCACCGGCAGTTCGTCGCCGGGTCGCAGGACATGAACGTCGTTGCCGTGCACCTGGCTGACCCGGACCACTCCGTCGGCCGCGACCCCGAACGCGGCACCGAGCCGGCGGAAGTTCTCCGCGATCGCGTCGGCCTCGTCCCCCTGGGCACTACCGAGATTCAGTTCGCCGTACGGCGGCCTGCTCGCTCCCCCGAAGCGATCGGTGAAGGCGAAGCGGACCCCATCGAAAACCTCGTCGTAACCGAACACACCTGAAGGCTATCCCGCATGCTCGGCCAGCTCGGCGAGTGCTTCGCGCGCCTCCTCGCTGAGCGCGCGGCGATGTGGAGTGCCGGCCAATCCGATCACGTGGTCGAGCGCCTGGCGATACGCCTCGGCGAACGCGTCCGCGGCCGGCACCTCGACATCGGGTGCCACCCCGACGCCCTCCCAGTTCGTGCCGCTGACCGGGTTGATCGCGCGCATCACCGGGATCGTGGCCTCCAGGTGCGGGTGGAGCTTGATCCCGTCGCGGGGATGGGCGCCGCCGCCGGTGCGTTCACCGACGATGCGCGCACGGCCCAGTTGCTGCAGGTCGTAGGACAGTTCCTCGCCACCGGAGAAGGTGGCCGGACTGGTCAGCACCCAGATCGGCTTGCTGCCGCCGAACCGCGGCCCCGGCACGTGCGGGACGGTCCAGAACTGGTGGACCGAGCCGTCGGCCGGCGTGACCAGATCGTTCAGGTGAACCGGATCGTCGTCGAACAGGTGGCTGCACACGAAGGCGACCATGTCCGGCGAGCCACCCACACAGCGGCGCAGGTCGATCACCAGCGCATCGGTTGCCGACAGCAACGACATCGCCGCGGTCACAGCGGCACCGGCGTGCCGGGGATCGAAGAGCAACGGCCGGATCTCCAGCAGCCCCACGTTCCCGGCCAGCCGTTCGACCCGGGCCATCCCGCCCGCGGACTGCTCGGCGTGATGCCGCCAAGCCGCCTCCTCCGCGACCGGATCGGTCTCGTCGACCACCTCGTCGACATGGAACTTCAGCCGCAGATGCTTGTCCCGGTTTCCCTCCTGCAGGTGAGCCGTCACCTGCGCGGCCAACTGAGCTGGCTCGGCCAGTACGTCGTACTGGCCGTCCGCGGCGGCCTTGGTCAGGCGTTCGGCGACCTCGGCGCCGACGTCTCGGAACACATAACGCTCGGCGACCAGGGTCGCGAGCTGGTTGATCACTGAGCGGATCTCGTCTGGATTCATGCGAGGAGTGAACCACCGGGATTGACAAAGCGTCAAGAAATCTCGACGCTTGATCTCATGGCAGAGCAGATGGCGGACCGGCTCGAGGTTTCGAGCGCGGCGCAGTTCAAGGCGCTGGGGCACCCGTTGCGGCACAGGTTGCTGTTCGCGCTCGGGCAGGAGCCGGCCACGATCAGCCAGCTGGCGACCGCGCTCGGGACGGCCAAGGGCAATGTCGCGCATCATCTCGGCGTACTGCGCGACGCCGGGATGGTCCGCGTCGTCGAGACGCGGCAGGTGCGGGGTGGGACCGAGCAGTACTACCAGCGGGCGGCGAAGCTGTTCGACTTCACCGGGGAGGGCGAGCGCGCCAACGCGCCGGTCGCCCTGCAGGCCGTGGCGGCCGACCTGCAGTCGGCGAGCGGGCAGCCGATGCTGCATCTCCGCAACATCCGGCTGACCGAGGCCCAGGCCGAGGAACTCCAGACCAAGCTGTCCGAGCTGGTCCACGAACTGCAGGATGCCGGTCCGGGCGAGGCCCGGTACGGCGTGGTCGTCTCGGTCTACCGTCCGCAGCAGACCGAGCCGACCGATTGACTACTTGAGGCTGCTGCTATTTCAAGAAATCGGGGATGTCGAGCTCGTCCTCGTCGTTGTCGGGCTTGCGCGGCTGGCGCTGCGGAGCCGGCTGCGAGGACGGCGAGTTCGACGGGCCCGTGGTCGGCCAGCTGTGCTGGGTCGGTGCGGGCGCCGGCGTCGTGTGCGGCACCGGCGGCTGGTTGGTCTGCGGCTGCGGGGTCCGCACCGGCTCGCCCGCCTGCGGCCGGGCCGAGTGGGTGGTGCCACGGTTCTGGTCGGTGTTCGGCACCGGCACGGTGTCGTCCGTCACCGGCGTACCGGCCGGCGGCTGGTAGCTGGGCGAACCCTGCCCGAAGCCACCCTGCCCACCGGCACCCTGAGTGCCCGGACCACCGGCAGTCTGGCCGGCGTTCTGCCCCGCGCCGCCCTGACCTGCCCCGCCCTGGCTTGCACCCTGGCCAGCCGCGTCGCCGCCCTGACCAGCACCGGCCCCGGCGACCGGCGCCTGGCTCGTGGTGTTCGCCGGAGCAGTCCCGTACGGCGGGGGCTGGTTGCCCGGCTGCTGCGCCTGTGCGTGCGCCTCCGACTGGGAGGCGCGCGGAATCCCCTGGGTGGCGACGTCGCCGCCGGCCGCGGGCAGCCGGTTCTGCGGACGGGCCTGGTTCATCGCCTGCTCACGGCGCTTCGGCATCCCGCCGTCGAAGCCGGCCGCGATCACGGTCACCCGGACCTCGTCACCGAGCGCGTCGTCGATCACCGCGCCGAAGATGATGTTCGCGTCGGTGTGCGCGGACTCCGAGACCAGCTGGGCCGCCTCGTTGATCTCGAACAGACCGAGGTCGGAGCCACCGGCGATCGACAGCAGCACCCCGTGCGCGCCCTCGATGCTTGCCTCCAGCAACGGCGAGGAGATGGCCGCCTCGGCCGCCGCCACCGCGCGGTCCTCGCCGCGGGACGAGCCGATGCCCATCAGCGCCGAGCCGGCGTTGGACATGACCGCCTTGACGTCGGCGAAGTCGACGTTGATCAGGCCGGGGGTGGTGATCAGGTCGGTGATACCGGAGACACCCTGCAGCAGCACCTGGTCGGCCTGCTTGAAGGCGTCCAGCACGGAGACGGCGCGGTCGGAGATGGTGAGGAGGCGGTCATTCGGAATCACTATCAGGGTGTCGACCTCCTCGCGGAGGGTCGCGATGCCGTCCTCGGCCTGGGTCGCGCGGCGCTTGCCCTCGAACGAGAACGGCCGGGTCACCACACCGATGGTCAGCGCACCGAGCGAGCGGGCGATCCGGGCCACGACCGGCGCTCCACCGGTGCCGGTGCCACCACCCTCACCCGCGGTGACGAAGACCATGTCGGCGCCCTTGAGCGCCTCCTCGATCTCCTCCGCGTGGTCCTCGGCGGCCTTCTGCCCGATCGCCGGGTTCGCGCCGGCGCCGAGGCCCCGGGTCTCCTCCCGGCCGATGTCGAGCTTGACGTCCGCGTCGCTCATCAGCAGCGCCTGGGCGTCGGTGTTGATGGCGATGAACTCAACGCCCTTCAGACCGTGCTCGATCATCCGGTTCACGGCGTTGACGCCGCCTCCGCCGATGCCGACGACCTTGATGAGTGCCAAATAGTTCTGCGGTGCCGCCACGTCCGCGCCTCTCGCCTCGTTCTGTTCCCGTTATGGCCGGTTGGCCGTCCGAGCTGCGCTGCCTCGGACCCCTCCGTTCACCGATCCCCATCGTCCGGCGTACGGAAAAGCCTGAACCTAAAGTGGATGGTTAGAGATATGTCAACCCTAGATTTCCTCGAACGCTACGGGAGTGGCTCCGGCAATGTCCACGCGCCTCGCCGCCCGCCGTGCGATGTGTGCCCGATGTGGGCACGCTCACTTCTTTTCCCCTTTGGTGACAGGGAGATCGGGCGCCGAGACGTCGTACACCTGGGCGTCCCGCTTCATCAGCACGCTGAGTACTTCGGCTTTGCGCGCACTGTCATCGGCGCTGCCCCAGACGACCTTCACCAACGACTCGAGGTTCAGTGTGATCGAGTCGGGTGAGGTCGCCGAAATCGTCTCGACCCGTGAGCGAAGGGCGGCGGGCAAGGCGGCGGAGACCGTCACCACCGAACTGATGGTGACCTCGCGCCGGCGCCCGACCACCAGCGCCTCGGGCAGGCCGTCCGGCTTGGCCGGCACGGTTTTGAAGGCCACCCCGGTCGCGTCCACCAGCTCGAAGTTGCTGCCGTCGGTGACGACCACCACCGCGACCCGCTCGGTCACCACGATCTTCAGCTGGTCCGGCCAGGCCCTGGTCACCTGCGCGTCCGCCACCGACTGGATGCTCCGGACCCGTTCCGCGATCGCGGTCAGGTCCACCTTGGCCAGCGGCGTCCCGATCGGTGCCGCCGCCACCTCGGTGATCGTTGCCTCAGGCACCGTGTCGGCGCCGGCCACCTTGACCCCGGAGACCGCGAGCACGGAGGAGAAGTAGAACAACCAGACGGTGATCCCGCCGACCAGGACGACCAGGCCACCGATCGCCCAGGGCAGCCAGCCGCGCCAGCGCACCAACCGCTGCCGGCGCGCGAACCGCTCCTGTGCCCGGGCAAGGTCAGTGCTTTGACTCATCCCCCGCTCACCACCGGATCACTCCCCGGCCGCCGCCGCGAGCGCCGCGCGTTCGGCCAGCAGGTCGACTACCTCGGGACCGATCAGGGTGACGTCGCCGGCACCGAGGGTGACCACCAGGTCACCCGGCTCGGCCAGGTCCGCGACCAGCCGCGGTACGGCGGACCAGGACGGCTCGAACCGGACCTGTTCCGGCTTCAGCGGGACGTGGTTGGCGATCAGCGCACCGGTGACACCGGGCTCGGGATCCTCGCGGGCCGCGAACACGTCCATGACGACCACCTCGTCGGCCAGCGCCAGCGCCTCGGAGAACTCGGTCGCGAAGATCCTCGTCCGGCTGAACAGGTGCGGCTGGAAACAGGCGATCACGCGCCCCTCCCCCGCCACCGTGCGCGCCGCGGTCAGGTCGACGGCGAGCTCGGTCGGATGGTGCGCGTAGGAGTCGAAGACCCGGACGCCGTCTTCCAGGCCCTTGAACTCGAACCGCCGGCCGGTGCCGGTGAAGGACGCGAGCCCTTCGGCCAGATCCGCGGCCGAGAAGTGCAACCCGAGCCCGACGGTCAGCGCGGCCGCGGCGTTCAGCGCGTTGTGCTTGCCGGCCTGCTGCAGTCTCACGATCGGCAGCTTGCGGCCGCGGAACACCGGGACGAACGACTGGGTCGCCCCGGTCGCGGTGATCTCGGTGACCCGGGTGTCGGCATCCGGCGCCTCGCCGTACGTGCGGACGTCGATCCCCCGCGCGCGGGCGAACTCGGCCAGCTTGCGGGCGCCCGCGTCGTCGATGCAGATGACCATGAAGCCGCCGGGGATCAGCCGGTCGCAGAACTGCTCGAAGGCGAGCAGGTAGCTGGCCTCGTCGCCGTAGTTGTCCAGGTGGTCCGGCTCGACCGACGTGACGATCGACACCTCGGGCCCGTAGGTCAGGAAGGACTTGTCGGACTCGTCGGCCTCCGCGACGAACAGGTCGCCACTGCCGTCGTGGGCGTTCGAGCCGGACTCGTTGAGGTTCCCGCCGATCGCGTACGACGGGTCCGCGCCGCAGTGCTGCAGCGCGACGGTGAGCATCGAGGTGGTGGTGGTCTTGCCGTGCGTGCCGGCCACGGCGATCGTGCGCCGGCCGACCATCACCGAGGCCAGCGCGGCGGCGCGGGGCAGGATCGGGATCCCGGCGGCCAGGGCGGCGACGACCTCGGGGTTGTTCTCCCGGATCGCGGTGGAGACCACCACAGTGTCCGCTTCGGCGACGTGCTCGGCGGCGTGACCGACCCAGCAGGTCGCGCCGAGCGCGCGCAACGCGCCGAGCACCTTGCTGTCCTTGCCGTCCGAACCGGAGACCTCGATCCCGCGGGCCGCCATGATCCGGGCGATCCCGGACATCCCGGCGCCGCCGATACCGACGAAGTGCACCCGGCCGAGCTTCTCGGCGGGCAGATGGGTGTCAGGTGCGGTGACGATCACGAGGCAGACCTCACCACATCGAGGATGAGGTTGGCCAACCGGTCGTCGGCGTCGGTCCGGATCACGCCGCGGGCAGCTGTGGACATAGCTGTCAGACGCTCCCGGTCGTGCAGAAGTTGCGGAACCGTCGCGCGCACCCACTCCGGCGTCACCGCGGCGTTGTCGACGATCAGGCCGCCGCCCGCGTCGACCACGGGCTTGGCGTTCTGCACCTGCTCACCGTTACCGTGCGGCAACGGAACGTAGATGGCTGGCAGCCCGACGCCGGAGACCTCGGTGACGGTGTTCGCGCCGGACCGGCAGACCACCAGGTCCGCGGCGGCGTAGGCCAGGTCCATCCGGTCGACGTAGGGCAGCACCTTGTACGGGTACCCACCTGTCTGCGCGACCTCCAGCGAGTTCTTCGGCCCGATCGCGTGCAGCACCTGGATGCCGGCCGCCTGCAGGTCCGCGGCGGCCCCCGCGAAGGCTTCGTTCAGCCGCTGGGCGCCCTGCGAACCGCCGGTGACGAACAGGGTCGGCGCCTCCGGGTCGAGCCCGAAGAACTGCCGCGCCTCGGCCCGCAACGCGGCCCGGTCCAGAGTAGAGATCGCGCGCCGGATCGGCAGGCCGACGTACGAGGCGTGCGGGAGATCCGTGCCGGGGAAGGAGGTCGCCACGTGCTGGGTGCAGTAGCGGGCGGCGAACTTGTTCGCGATGCCCGGCAGGGCGTTGCCCTCGTGCACGACGATGGGGGTCTTGCGGCGCCAGGCGGCGACGTACGCCGGCATCGACACGTAGCCGCCGAAGCCGACCAGCACGTCGGCCTTGGCCTCGTCGAGCACCTTGCGGGCCGCGCTCACCGAACTGAGCATCTTGCCCGGTACGGCGAACAGCGCCGGCGTGGGTTTGCGCGGCAGCGGGACGGGCGGGATCAGCTCCAGCCGGTATCCGGCCTCGGGGACGACGCGGACCTCGAGTCCCCGTTCGGTGCCCAGCGCGATGATGTCGATGGTCGGGTCGATCCGGCGCAGGGCGTCGGCGGTAGCGATCAGGGGGGAAGTATGGCCGGCGGTACCACCACCGGCCAGGACGATGCTCGGCACAGCTTTCAACGCTCCCGCGTGTTCTCACGGCCAGTGCGGCCAGGTGTGCGCCACGAAGACATCCATCCGAGCCGAGGCCGCCGGATCTCCTTGAGGGCGGCCTGCGCGCCGGGTTCGGCCTTCGCGAAGGACAGCAGCATGCCGACCGCGATCAGCGACGGCAGCAGTGCGGACCCACCGTACGACAAAAGCGGGAGCGGGATACCCACGATGGGTAGCAGTCCGATCACGGCGCCCAGGTTGACCAGCGTCTGGGCCATCAGCCAGACCGTGATTCCGGCGGCCGCATAGCGGACGAACGGGTCCGTGTTCCGGGTCGCGATCCGGACGCCGACGTAGGCCAGGGTGAGGAACAGCGCGAGCACGGTGAGTGAACCGATCAGGCCCAGCTCCTCGCCGATCACGGCGAAGATGAAGTCGGTGTGGGCCTCGGGCAGGTTGCCCCACTTCTGCCGGCTGTTGCCGATCCCGACGCCCCACCAGCCACCGGTGGAGAGCGCGTAGAACGCGTGGTAGGCCTGCCAGCCGACGTTGCTCGGGTCTGCGAACGGGTCCATGAACTGGGTGACCCGCTGCATCCGGTAGCTCTCCTGGCCGACGAAGAACGCCGCCACCGCACCGACCGCGAGCATCATCGCCACGAACAGCCTGGTCGGCGCACCGACCACCCAGATCATGCCGACCATCACGGCCATCAGCACCAGGGACGTGCCCAGGTCACGCTGACCGACGATCAGCGCGATCACCAGACCGCAGACCGGCACCATCGGGACGAGCAGGTGCTTCCACTGGGTGAGCAGCTTCTGCTTGCGGGCGTAGAGATCCGCGCACCACATCACCAGCGCGAGCTTCGCGAACTCACTCGGCTGCAGCTGCAGTGGGCCGCCGAAGCTGACCCAGTTGGTGTTGCCGTTGACGTTCTTGCCCAGGCCCGGGATGTAGGTGAGGACGAGCAGGAACACCGACCCGAGCAGCGCGACGTACGCGAGCATCCGGAAGTGGCGCGGCGTCATCCGGGACGCGACGTAGGCCATCGGCAGGCCGACGCCGACCCAGATCAGCTGACGGTAGAAAATCGTGTAGCTGTTGCCGTTCGAGCGCAGTGACAGCACGCTCGAGGCCGACAGCACCATCAGCAGCCCGAGGACGAGCAGCAGCCCGGTCGCGCCGAGCAGGATGTGGTACGACGTCAGCGGCCGGTCCAGCACGTCCTTGATCGCCGCCAGCCAGGGCCGTTCGGGCGCGCCGGGCTTCTTCTTCGGCTGATCCGTGATCGTCGTCATGCGATCACCTCCGGATCAGTTGTCGCCCAGCCGCAGTACGGCTTCGGCGAAGGCGTCTCCGCGGGCTCCATAGTTGGCGAACATGTCCCACGAGGCGCAGCCGGGCGCGAGCAGCACGGTGTCCCCCACCTGAGCCAGCTTCGTCGCCTCCCCCACCACGGTCTCCATGGCACCAGTGTCCGTTGCCTCCACGATGATCACCGGCACATCCGGCGCGTGTCGGGCAAGTGCTTCGGCGATCACGGCCTTGTCCTGGCCGAGCAGCACGACCCCCCGCAAACGCTGCCTGGCCGCGGTGACGAGCTCGTCGAAGGTCGCTCCCTTGGCCTGCCCGCCGGCGATCCACACCACGTGCTCGTAGGCGAGCAGCGAAGCCTGGGCGGCATGCGGGTTGGTCGCCTTGGAGTCGTCCACATAGTTGATTCCGGCAACCTCACCGACGGACGCGATCCGGTGCGCGTCCGGCCGGAACACCCGCAGCCCTTGGCGCACCGCACTCGCCGGTACGCCGAACGACCGGGCCAGCGCGGCCGCCGCGAGCGCGTTGGCCACGTTGTGCGGTGCGGCCGGGGTGATGTCGGCCAGGGCCGCGATCTCGAGGGCCGAACTGGCCCGCTGCTCGACGAAGGCGCGATCCACCAGCAGGTCGTCGACCAGGCCGACCATCGAGATGGCCGGCGTACCGAGGGTGAAGCCGATCGCGCGGCAGCCCTCGATCACGTCGGCGTCCACCACCAGCTGCTCGGTCGCGGGGTCGGCGACGTTGTAGATACAGGCGATCTGGCAGTTCTCGAAGATCTTGCCCTTGGCCAGCGCGTAGGCGTCCATCGAGCCGTGCCAGTCGACGTGGTCGGGTGCGATGTTCAGTACCGCGGCCGAGTGTGCCGACATCGAGTCGGTGAAGTGCAGCTGGTAGCTGGACAGTTCGACCGCGATCACGTCGTACGGCTCGGGGTCCATCACGACCTCCAGCAGCGGCAGGCCGACGTTGCCCGCGGCAACGGCACGGTGGCCGGCGGCGGTCAGGATCGAGGTCAGCATCTGGACCGTCGTGGTCTTGCCGTTGGTGCCGGTGACACACAACCAGGGCGCGGCGGTGGCGGGATCGCGCAACCGCCAGGCGAGCTCGATCTCACTCCAGACCGGGATCCCCCGCTCGACGGCGGTCGCGAGCAAAGGTGCGTGGGGCGGGATGCCAGGTGAGGTGACGACGATCTCGACGTCCGCCGGGAGTTCCGCGGTACTGCCCGGGCCGAGCTTGATGGTGGCACCCAGCGTCTCGAGGATCTGCGCCTTCTCGCGCAGCGGCTCGGTGTCGCGGTCGTCCAGCACGGTGACGTGCTCGGCACCGGCCTGCAGCAGCGAGTCGGCACACGCGTAACCCGCAGTACCGAAGCCCAGTACGACGAAGCGGGTGCCCGACCAGCCATCGTCTACACGTGATTGCAGAGTCACGGGGCCTCCCGGCCTGGACTGAGGAGTGGAGGGAGCGAAGCGACCGGAGCGACGAGGGAAGGCCGGGAGGTCGAGCCCCGTGACACGCCGTGCCGGAGGCGCGGCCATTGGACACAGCTCATTGCGCCACCCATTCTGCGTAGAACAGCCCGAGCCCGGTGGCGACGCACAGGCCGGAGATGATCCAGAACCGGATCACCACGTTGACCTGTTCCCAGCCGAGCATCTCGAAGTGGTGGTGCAGCGGCGCCATCCGGAACAAGCGCTTGCCCTTGGTCAGCTTGAAGTAGCCGACCTGCAGGATCACGGAGGCGGTGATGATGACGAACAGGCCACCGAGGAGCAGCACCAGCAGTTCGGTCCGGGTCATCACCGCGAACCCGGCCAGCGCGCCACCCAGCGACAGCGAACCGGTGTCACCCATGAAGATCTTGGCCGGTGACGCGTTCCACCACAGGAAGCCGAACAGCGCGCCGGTCAATGCGGCCGCGACCACGGCCAGGTCGAGTGGATCCCGGACCTCGTAACACTTGATCCCCGGCGCGGTCAGGCAGCTCTGGTTGGACTGCCAGATGCAGATCAGCGTGTAGGCGCCGAAGACCATCATCGAGGCGCCGGTGGCCAGACCGTCCAGGCCGTCGGCGAGGTTGACGCCGTTCGACATGCCCGCGATCAGCAGCAGGATCCAGATCACCACCAGCACCGGCACCAGGTGCAGCCAGGAGATGTCGCGGATGAACGAGATGAACGGCGAGGCCGGCGTCTGCCCGCGGGCGTCGGGGAACTGCAGGGCCAGAATCGCGAAGGCGACCGCGACCAGGGTCTGCCCGGCCAGCTTCGCCTTGCTGCGCAGGCCGAGGCTGCGCTGCCGGAAGATCTTGATGAAATCGTCCAGGAAGCCGACCCCGCCCATCCCGGCGAACAGGAACAGCACCAGCAGGGCCGAGGCGCTCGGCGGCTTGCCGGTGAACAGCTTCGCCACGAAGTACCCGGCGATGGTGGCGACGATGAAGACGGTGCCGCCCATCGTCGGCGTACCGCGCTTGGTGTGGTGCGAGGTCGGGCCGTCGTCGCGGATCTCCTGGCCGTACCCACGTTTGGACAGCAGCTTGATCGCCTGTCGCGTGCCGAGCAGCGTGAGCGCCATCGACACGGCGCCCGCGAGCAGGATCTGGATCACTGCGAAGCCTCCTCGAGCAACGCGTCGGCCAGCCGTCTGAGACCTGCCGCCTTCGACGACTTCACCAGCACCAGGTCTCCCGGCCGCAGTTCGGCGCGGAGCAGCTCCAGCGCGTCCTCGATGGTCGGCACGAACGCCGACTCGTTGCCCCACGATCCTTCCAGGGACGCGCCCAGGTGGATCGGCCGGGCTCCCTCGCCCACCGCGACCAGGCGGTTCACGTCCAGCCGGACGGCCAGCCGGCCGATCCCGTCGTGCTCTTCGGTACTGGTGTCGCCCAGCTCGAGCATCTCGCCGAGCACCGCCCAGGTGCGGGCGCCCCGGCTCCGGCCGATGGCGACCAGCGACTTGAGCGCGGCCCGGACCGAGTCGGGGTTGGCGTTGTAGGCGTCGTTGATGATCGTGACGTCGTCCGGCCGCTGGGTGAGCTCCATGCGCGCCTTCGACACCAGGGTCGCGGCGTTCAGCCCGTCGGCGATCTGAGCCGGCGTCAACCCGACAGCTTGTACTGCGGCCGCGGCGGCGAGCGCGTTCGCAACGTGGTGCTCCCCGATCAGCTGGAGCTGTACTGCGTGCTCTTCGCCGCCGATCTGCAAGGTGAAGCCGGCCCGGCCGAGCGGGTCGAGCTCGATCCCGCTGGCCTTGACGTCGGCGCCGGGTGCCTCGCCCCAGGTGACCACAGTCTCCTTGGTCCGGCTGGCCATCGCGGCGACGCGTTCGTCGTCCGCGTTCAGGACCGCCGTACCGCCGGGCAGGACGGCCTCGATCATCTCGCCCTTGGCGGCGGCGATGGCGTCCCGGCTGCCGAACTCGCCGATGTGCGAGTAGCCGACGTTGAGCACCAGCCCGACCTTCGGCGGCGTGATCCGGCACAGGTAGGTGATGTCACCGACGTGCCGGGCCCCCATCTCGGCGACCAGGTAGCGGGTCTTCGGATCCGCCTTCAGCGCGGTGAGCGGGTGGCCGAGCTCGTTGTTGAAGGAACCGACCGGTGCCACCGTCTCGCCGTACGGCTGGAGCAGCTGGGCGATCAGGTCCTTGGTGCTGGTCTTTCCCTGCGAACCGGTCAGGCCGATCACGGTGAGGTCGGGCAGCTGGGCGACGACGAACCGGGCGAGCTCGCCGAGTGCCTTCTCCGCGTCGGCGACGACGATGCAGGGACTGCCCTCGACCGGCCGGGTGGTGAGCGAGACGGTCGCACCGGCCGCGGTCGCCGCCGGCACGTACTCGTGGCCGTCCGCGTTCTCGCCGACGAGGGCGACGAACAGCCCGCCCTCGACGACCTTGCGGGAGTCGATCTCGACGCCGGCGTCGACCACGGCCGACGGCTCGACGCCGGCCAGCTCACCACCGACCGCCTCGGCGATCTGACCACAACTGACGGGGATCACAGGGTTGCCTCCGGGGTCGCCGCGATCAGCTCGCGAACGGTCTGCCGGTCGTCGAACGGGTGGATCACGCCGCCGACGTCCTGGCCGGTCTCGTGGCCCTTGCCCAGCACCACCACGGTGTCGCCGGGTCCGGCCAGCTCGATCGCGGTGGCGATCGCCTCACGGCGGTTACCCACCTCGCGCAGATCGACGGTCGGGACAGCGGCTCTCGCGCCCTCGATCGTCACCGCACGGATCGCCGCAGGTTCTTCGCTGCGTGGGTTGTCGTCGGTCACGATCACCACGTCTGCCGCTCGGGCCGCGGCAGCGCCCATCGCGGGCCGCTTGCCGGGGTCACGGTCGCCGCCACAGCCGACCACAGCGAACAGCCGGCCCTTCGTAGCGGTCCGAGCGGCGCGCAGTGCGAGCTCGATCGCGTCCGGCGTGTGCGCGTAGTCGACGATCACGCTCAGCCCGTCGGCCCGGGTGAAGGTCTCCATCCGGCCCGGTACGGCGGCGTGCAGCAGGCCGGCGGCGATCGCCTCGGCCGGTACGTCGATCTGCCGCAGCATCACGGTCGCCAGCAAGGCGTTGGCGACGTTGAAGTCGCCGGGCAGCCCGATCTCGACGGTCAGCGTCTCGGCTGGGCCCTGGATGTCGATCACGGTGGTGCCGTGTTCGGACTGATGCGTCCCAGCGACGGTCCAGTCGGCGTCGCGCGTGGTCGAGACGGTCACCAGCGGTACGACGGTCTGCGCGGCGAGCCGGCGGCCGTACTCGTCGTCGATGTTCACCACGGCCAGATCGCAGCGCTCAGGGGTGAACAGCGACGCCTTCGCGGCGAAATACTCCTCGAACGTCTTGTGGAAGTCGAGGTGGTCCTGGGTCAGGTTGGTGAACCCGGCCACCGCGAATCGCGCGCCGTCCACCCGGCCCATCGCCAGCGCGTGGCTGGAGACCTCCATGGCGCACCACGCGACGGCGCGCTCACGCATCACCGCGAACAGGGCCTGCAGGTCGGTGGCTTCCGGCGTGGTCCGGGCGCTCTTGACCGCCTCGGTGCCGATCCGGGTCTCGATCGTGCCGATCAGGGCGGACTGACCGAGCGTGCGCAGTACGGCGTCGAGCAGGTAGCTGGTGGTCGTCTTGCCGTTCGTGCCGGTGACGCCCAGCAACCGCAGCCCGCTGGTCGGCTCGCCGTAGATCCGGCTGGCGACCGCGCCCAGCACATCGCGCGGCTTTGCGACCACCAGCACGGGCAGGCCGGTGGCCCGAGCCCGATCCTCACCGTCCGGATCGGTCAGTACTGCGACCGCGCCGGCTGCCGCGGCGTTCGCGGCGAAGGCGGCTCCGTGGGTCAGCGCACCCGGCAGGGCGGCGTACAGGTCGCCCGGGAGGATCGACCGGGAGTCGAGTGACACACCGGTCACGGAGACGTCGGCGAGCTCCGTCGGAGCCTTGGCTCCGGCGGTCTGGGAGAGGTCGGCGAGGCCGACCGGCACGGTCCGTTGCGGCCTGATCGCGGCAACGGCTCCGCCTGCGGCGGTTGGGGTGGACACGGGCCCAGAGGCTACCGCTCCGGGCCCGGTGACACCTACCTGACCCGGCGTCACCAGGTCAGCGGGGTGTGCGGCTGCTTCGCGCCGGTCGGCGGAACTGCGTACTTCTGCAGCGCGAAACTCATCACGTCGCGGAACACCGGGCCTCCCTGCAGACCACCACCCCGGCCGTTCGCCGGGTTGTGGAGTACGACGTAGGTGACGAAGCGCGGGTTGTCGGCGGGAGCGAATCCGGCAAAAGAAGTCGCCCACTTGCAGTACTTGTTGCCGCACGACGGGTCCGTCTGCTGGGCCGTTCCGGTCTTACCGGCGACCCGGTAACCGGCGATCGCGGCCTGCTGCGCGGTGCCCCCGGGGGAGGTCACCGACTCCATCATCGTCCCGACCATCTTGGCCGCTTCCTCGCTCACCACCCGGCGCGGCGGCGTTGCCGTCGGATTCGGGATCTCGTTGCCGTCGGCGTCGACGTAGTTCTTGACCAGCTTCGGCGGCACGTAGACGCCGCCGTTGGCCACCGCGTTCACCGCGGCGGTCATCTGGACCGCGTTCGCACCCAGGCCCTGGCCGAAGGAGACCGTCGCCTTGGTCAGGTCGTCCCACTCGTCACCCGGCGGCATCAGCCCGCGGCTCTCGCCGGGGAACTTCAGCCCGGTCGGCTCACCGAAGCCGAAGTTCTTCAGGTAGCGGACGAACTGCGCGGTCGGCATCTGCTCGGCCGCCAGGATGGTGCCGACGTTGGACGACTTCGCGATCACTCCGGAGATCGTCAGCTTCTCGTTGCCGTGCGGGTAGTGGTCCTTGATCCGGTGCCGCTCGACCATGAGGGTGCCCGGCACGTCGAGCTTGGTGTCGAGGTCGATCCACCTGGCGTCGGCGAGCGCCGCCATCGTGACCACCTTCTGCACGCTGCCCGGCTCGTAGACGCGGTCGAGCGCGGGATTCTTCATCTCGCTCGGCTTGAGCGCCTTGTTCGGGTCGTACGTCCGGGAGTTGGCCATCGCCAGGATCTCCCCGGACTTCACGTCCATCACGACCACCGTGCCGGACTCGGCCTTCCACTTGGTGACCGCCTCCTGGATCCGCTTCTCCGCGACCCACTGCAGGTCGGAGTCCAGGGTGAGCTGCACACCGACCCCGGGCTTGGGCTCCTGGACGGTGTGGTCGGCGTTCGGGATCTTGTTGCCCTTGGCATCGACTTCGTACATCGCCTTGCCGTCGGTGCCGGACAGCTTGTCGTTCAGCCCGTACTCGAGACCGGCCAGGCCCTTGCCGTCCTTGCCCACCGCGCCGACCACACCGGCCGCCACGGTGCCGAGCGGGTGGCTGCGGATCGGGTCCGACTCGGTGAACAGGCCGGCCAGCAGCGGCGCCTTGGCGTCCTTCGGCTTGCCCTTGTTCTGGGCGTTGATCGCGACGTTCTGCTTCTTGATCTCCTGCTCGATCTCGTTCCAGGTCGGCGGGCTCACCTTGTTCGCGAGCAGCACGTAGCGACCCTTCCGGGTCAGGTCGGCGTGGAGCCTGCCGTACGTCGTACCGGGCAGCTTGGCGGCCAGGATGCTGGCCAGCTGGGTCGCGACCGGGCCGGTCTGCATCGGGTCGGCGGTGATCGCCACCGCTTCCTCCGACGCCGCCAGCGGGACGCCGGCACGGTCCACGATGTCGCCGCGCGGGGCGTGCAGCTCGAACGGCTTGGTGTTCTCCTTGGTCGCGGCGAGCGCGTAGGAGTCCGGGTCGACCCCCTGCAACAGGATCAGCCGGCCGGCGAACAGCGACAGCACGAAGGCCATCACGCCGAACGTCAGCCGCAGCCGCAGCGTCGGGCGGCCCAGCTTCAACGTGCGGGGTGGCTTCTTGACCTTCGGCTTGCGCGGTGGGCGCCGGTTCTGCGGCGGACGCTTCCTGGGGCCGCTACCGCTGCTGGTCCGTTTGCGTGGTGGTTCGCCGGTACGGCGCGGCGCTCCACTGGCGGCCTTCGCCGGACGCGCGGCAGCAGCCTTCTTCGCAGTACGGCGAGATGCGTCGGCTACGGCCTTCTTCGCAGTGCGCCTGGGCGGGTCTCCCGCAGCCCGCTTCGCCCGGGGCGAATCGGCAGGACTCGCCTTCCGCAGGCGCGGCTCGCCGCTGCGCCCCGCGGACTTGCGGGGATCGGCGGCGCGGCCTGCGGCCTTGCGGGGTTCTGCTGGGCGGTTTGCGGACTTGCGAGGCTCTCCCGTGGCCTTGCGGGTCCTGCCGACCGGCTTGCGTCCTTCTTTGTCCGGCGGAGGTCCTGCCCGGCCGGAGCGAGGAGTACTGGAGCGGGTGCTGTCCGTAGCGGACGGGCGGCGCGGCGGGGTAGCGCGGCGCGGGTTGTCCCGGCCAGAGTCGCCGCCACGCTTCCGTGGCGGCTCGCTGCCCCGTCGCTCCGTCATCCGATCATCCCCCGGTCGTTGTGGTCGCCCCAGTCGCAGGCTTGTTGGTCGTGGCCGGCTTGTTGGTGGTCGGCTTGTTGGTGGCAGGTTTGTTGGCGGTCACCGGAGGCTTGGTGGCTGTCACCGGTGGCTTGATGGTGGCGGCCGGTGGCTTGACGACCGGCTTGGGCTTCGCCGCCGGAGCACCGAACAGCGCCGCGCCCGTCCCCGCCTTACCCTCGGCGGGTACGCCGAGCACCTTGCCGTCGGACAGCTGCAGGAACACCGGGTTCGGGTTCGGCACCATGCCCATCTTGTACGCGCGCTCCGCCAGATTCTGCGGCGACTCCAGCGTGCGGACCTGTCGCTCCAGCTGCTCCTGCTGGTCGCGCAGCTGATCCGCCTGCGTGTTGAGGCTGGTCACCTGGAACGTGCCGCGCTGCAGCTCGGTGTTGAGCAGCAGCAGGCCGACCAGGCCGGCCGCCAGCAGCGCCACCACGAACAGCACGAACGGCATCCGCGGCGGGCGGAACGGCGCTCCGTAGACGACCCGGAGCTTCGGCTCCGACCTGGCCACCGGCTGCGCGGGGGTGACCCGTGCCTTCGACGGGCTGAACACTGTGCTCATCAGGCCACCAATCCCTTCTCGCGAACGCGCTCTGCCGCGCGGACCCGGGCCGAGGCGGCCCGTGGGTTCTGCGCGACCTCTTCATCGGTCGGTTTCTCGGCTCCTCGCGTGAGCAGCTTCAGATACGGTTCATGACCCGCCGGGATCACCGGCAGGTCGTCCGGTACATCGCTCTTGGCAGCAGCCGCAAGCGTTTGCTTGGCGATCCGGTCCTCGAGCGACTGGTAGCTCATCACCACGATCCGGCCGTGCAGCGCGAGCGACGCGACCGCGGCGGGCAGGGCGCGCCGCAGTACCTCCAGCTCGCCGTTGACCTCGATCCGCAGTGCCTGGAAGGTCCGCTTGGCCGGGTGCCCCCCGGTCCGCCGGGCCGCCTGCGGGATCGCGTCGCGGACCAGCTCGGACAGCCGCGCACTGTTCGTGAACGGCTCGGTCTCCCGGGCCTTCACGATCCGGTCCGCGATCCGGCGGGAGAACTTCTCCTCGCCGTACTGGAACAGGATCCGGGCCAGGTCGGCCGCGCTGTAGGTGTTCAGGATGTCGGCGGCCGTGGTCGGCGCGGTGCTGTCCATCCGCATGTCCAGCGGCGCGTCCTGGGAGTAGGCGAAGCCACGGTCGGCCTCGTCCAGCTGCATCGAGGAGACGCCGAGGTCGAAGAGGATGCCGTCGATCGCGGGGACGCCGAGGTCGCCGAGTACGCGCGGCAGCTCGTCGTACACGGCGTGCACCAGCGTGGTGCGCTCGGCGTACGGGGCCAGCCGCGCGCCGGTCAGCCGCAGCGCCTCGGGATCCCGGTCCAGCCCGATCAGCCGGATGTCGGGGAAACGCTGCAGGAAGGCTTCGGCGTGTCCGCCCAGGCCGAGGGTGGCGTCGACGAGGACGGCGCCGCTGTGCTGGAGGGAGGGGGCGAGCAGGGCGACGACGCGATCGAGCATCACCGGGACGTGACGTCCCTCCGCTCCGCGCTCAGCACCGTCCATCTCGACCCTTCCATCGCCGCGGGAGCGACCCTGCCCCCGCGGGTTCTCTGTGAACTGCGTCTGCTGTTCTGGTCCTGCCGGGGCGGTGGTGTCGGGTAGGGGTGAGCCGCTGCGACTCCTCCAGGTGGAGGACTGCCTCCGTGGAGGACAGGGAGCGAGTTCGTCCGGTCAGATCGCGGGTTCGCCTTCCGGGGAAGTAGCTGTCGTCTTGGCGCCGGGGAAGTGACGCCAACACGCGAGCTCGGAAGTCGGACCCGTGATCTCACCGGACGTCCGGCGCCATCGCGGGGCTGCTCAGAAGATGCCGGGCAGTACCTCCTCGGACAGGTCGGCGAATGCCTGCTCCTGCGCCGCGGAGTACGTGTTCCAGTTCTCCGTGTTCCAGATCTCCACCCTGTTCATCGCCCCGATGACGACACAGTCGCGATCCAGTCCTGCGTAATCGCGCAGCATCGGCGGGATGGTGACCCGGCCCTGCTTGTCCGGCACCTCGTTCGAGGCACCGGCGAACAGCATCCGCAGGTAGTCCCGGGCACCTTTGTTGGTGATCGGGGCCTGCTTCAACTGCTCGGTCAGTTGTACGAACTCGGCTTCGGGCCACACGGACAGCGACCGCTCCTGCCCACGCGTGATCACCAGACCGTCAGCCAGTTCGTCGCGGAACTTCGCCGGCAGGAACAGCCGTCCTTTGTCGTCGAGCTTGGGGAAGTGAGTTCCGAGGAACATCGCTCCACCTCCCCGTTGCGGACTCTCCGTCTCAGGTCGAGCTTGTTGTCCACCATTTCAGTACCACTGCGCTCCACCTTACTCCACTTTGCCCCACCGTCAACCAGATTCGCCCCGTTTCGCTCCCCCGTACGCTGGAGGTCACGAACCGGCAACAACGGGTGAGGGGCTTTTTCATGAACGCCGAAACGCCTGGTAACGAAAAGCGCGTAGATCTAGGCCCGACCCCCGCGCCGGGTCAGAATGAGTCGGCCATCAACCAATGGGGAGGACTCAGGGTGAGCACCACCGCGACCAGCTCGGCCATGGATTTCGACGAGCTGACGGAGGTGGCGGGACGGGTCCGCCGAGCCATCGAGACTGTGATCGAAGGCAAACCCGATGTCGTCGAAGTAGCCATCACCGTGCTGCTCGCCGAGGGACATCTGCTGATCGAGGACGTACCGGGCGTCGGCAAGACGATGCTGGCCAAGGCGCTGGCTCGGTCGATCGACTGCACCGTGCGCCGGATCCAGTTCACGCCCGACCTGCTGCCGTCGGACATCACCGGCGTGTCGGTGTTCAACCAGGAGGTCCGCGACTTCGAGTTCAAGCCCGGCGCGGTGTTCGCGAACATCGTCGTCGGTGACGAGATCAACCGCGCCTCGCCGAAGACGCAGGCCGCGCTGCTGGAGTCGATGGAGGAGCGCCAGGTCACCGTCGACACCACGACGTACCAGCTCGAGGCACCGTTCATGGTGATCGCGACGCAGAACCCGATCGAGATGGAAGGGACCTATCCCCTTCCCGAGGCGCAGCGCGACCGCTTCATGGCCCGGCTGTCGATGGGCTACCCGGAGCCGGCCGCCGAGCTGCGGATGCTGGACGGGCACGCCGCTGCCGAGCCGCTGGCCAATCTGCAGCCGGTCACCGACGGGCAGCAGATCCTCCGGCTGGTGAAGACGGTGCACTCCGTGCACGTGTCGGAGTCCGTCAAGGAGTACGCCGTCGCGCTCGTCGGGGCGACCAGGCGGTCGCAGGAGCTGCGCCTGGGTGCGAGCCCTCGCGCCACGCTGCACCTGGTCCGGGCTGCCCGGGCCGCCGCCGCGCTGGACTCGCGCGAGTTCGTCCTGCCGGACGACCTCCAGGAGCTCGCCGTACCAGTCCTTGCTCACCGGGTACTGCCTGCCGCCGAAGCCCACCTCGGTGGGCGTGGTGCGGCCGACATCATCTCCGGGCTCGTGGCCTCCGTGCCGCTGCCCCGTGCTCGTCGGGACTGAGACATGCGGCAGGCACTGCGCGGACTGACCACCCGAGGGCGGGCGTTCGTCGCAGCCGGGATCACTGCTTCTCTGTGTGCGCTACTGCTCGGCCAGAAGGACCTGCTGCGCGTCGGCATCCTGCTGGTGGCCTTGCCGCTCGTGGCAGCACTCGTCGTCGGCCGGACCCGGCTGCGCCTGCAGGTACGGCGCAGCCTGGCTCCGGACCAGGTCCCGGTCGGGACTCCGTCGACGGTGGAGCTGACGCTGTCCAACCAGGGCCGGATGCCGGCCGGCCTGTTGCTGCTCGAAGACCGCATTCCTTATGTCTTGGGACACCGGCCACGTTTCGTGGTCGACCGGGTCAGCCCGAACTGGAAGCGGACCGTCACCTACCCGGTGAAGTCCGACGTCCGGGGACTGTTCCAGGTCGGGCCGCTGATGCTCACGGTGGCGGACCCGTTCGGGCTGGTCGAGACGAGCAGGACGTTCACCCGGAGTCAGCACTTGCTGGTGACGCCACGGGTGTACCAGCTGCCCGAAGTACGGCTTGGTGCTGATCGCGCGGGTTCCGGTGAGAACCGGCCGCGGGCGATCGCGTCCGCGGGTGAAGAGGACGCGACTGTTCGCGAGTACCGCGACGGCGACGACCTGCGCCGGGTGCACTGGCGGTCGACCGCGCGCCGCGGCTCGCTGATGGTTCGCCGGGAGGAGCAGCCCTGGCAGAGCCGGTGCGCGATCTTCCTGGACGCCCGCACCACGTCGCACCACGGGCATGGTCCTTCGTCCAGCCTGGAGTGGGCGGTGAGCGCGGCTGCCTCGGTTGGTACCGACCGGATCCGACGCGGGTACGTCACGACCTTGCTGGGCGGCCCGACCACTCTGTCGGCGATCAGCCACCGCAGTTCGACGGCTGTGCATCAGCCACTCAGTGCTCAGCAGTTGCTGACCGAGTGCGCGACGGTGGAGGAGCACAAGTACGCCGAGATCGGTCCGCTGCTCACTGTCGACCGGCACATCCAGGAGCCGAGCCTGGTCGTCGCGATCCTCGGCGCGTGCAGTACTGACGACATCACCGCGCTGAACCGCTGGCGGACCAGCCAGGCGACCGGGGTGGCGCTCTTGCTCGATGGGGCAAGCTGGTCTGTGGGCGCGGAGGGCACCGAGAAGGCAGCCCGCCTCACCACCGCCACAGACGCCACCGAAAACCAACTACGCCGCAACGGCTGGCGAGTAGCCAGAGTCCAACGAGGAGACCATCTCCCGACCGTGTGGTCCACCCTAGGACTACGGAGCGGAAGGATCGCATGACCGGCCACGTCAGAATCTCGATCGCCGCTTGGGTGGCCACTGTGCTGGGGGCGCTGGTGCTTACGCCGGTGTTCTCTGGGCCTTTTCTGTTCATCAGTGCCTTCCTGTGTGCGGCGGTGACGGGGGTCGGGGTCCTGTTGCAGAACTGGCGGGCGCCGCGTGTGGTCGTGCCGGTTGTGCAGCTCGTGGTGCTGGTTGAGCTCATCTCGTTGTTCTTCCTGCGTGACACCCTGCGGTACGGCGTCGTGCCGTGGCGGGAGACTGCGCTGGCCTTCAACAGCCAGATGGTCGACGCGATGGACTCCATCAACCGGTACAGCGCGCCGCTGCCGCCTGAGTCGCACCTGACGTTGTTCGCAGCGTCGGTGATCGCCGCTGCGGGGTTGCTGATCCATCTGGTCGCAGTACAGATCAGGCAGGCTGCGTGGGCCGGTCTGCTGCTCCTGACGATGTACACGGTGCCTGCTGCGACCGTGCACGGTGGTCTGCCGGCTCTGCTCTTCGTACCGCCGGCCGTCGGCTACATCGTGCTGCTGTCAGCGGAGGGGCGCACCAGACTCAGCCGTTGGGGCCGCCGCATCTCCGGGGTCTCGCACCTCGACGCCGCCGAGCCGATCGAGGCATCTGCGCTCGGCCAGGCCGGACGACGAATAGGCCTGAGCGTAGTCGCGCTGGCCGCGCTCCTGCCGGCGCTGATCCCCTCACTGCCGGAAGGCGTCATCGGCAACGGGCTGGCCGGCGGTGGCAGCGGTTCGGGCGGCGGCGCCGTCATCTCGGCGGGCAGCCCGATGCTGGACATGGGCAAGAACCTGAAGCGGGGCGACAACGTCACCGCACTGACCTACACCGGCGGCCCGACAGGCGGGGTCTATCTGCGCCTGACCGCACTGGATCTCTTCGACGGCAACACCTGGCAGATGTCACCCAGGACCGAGGGCCAGCGGATCGGCGACGACGTACTGAGCGCACCGCCCGGCTACCAGGGCGACCTCAGCAAGGTGCCGCAGCACAAGCTCAAGATCGACGTCAGCCGCAACTTCCGGTCGCCGTACGCGCCGGTGCCGTACCCGGTCCGCTCGATCTCGCTGAAGAAGAACTGGCGGTACGACGCCACCGCGCTGGACATCGTCTCCACGAACGGCCAGACCATCGGTGGCCAGGACTACAACCTGTCCTGGTACGACCTGCAGCCGACCGCGCAGGAGCTGAACGACAGCGTCAGTGGCGGTGACCCCGACCAGATCACCAGCCAGCTCCCCCGGCTCCGCGACGATCGGCTGGTCAAGCTGGCCCAGCAGGTCACCGCCGACGCGAAGGGCAACCGGTACCAGCAGGCTGCCATGCTGCAGAACTGGTTCCGGTCCGGCCAGTTCACCTACAGCACCGAGAGGGACAGCGCGAGCGGTATGCGCGCGCTGACCGAATTCCTGCTCGAGAACAAGACCGGGTACTGCGAGCAGTTCGCGACCGGAATGGCCTTGATGGCCCGCATCCTCGACATCCCGTCGCGGGTCGGCATCGGCTTCCTGCCCGGGCAGCCGGTCAAGGACAACGAGTACGTCGTCAGGATGCACGACATGCACGCCTGGCCGGAGCTGTACTTCGAAGGCGTCGGCTGGGTCCGGTTCGAGCCGACCCCGTCGGCCCGGGTCGCGAGCGCGCCGAACTGGACGAACCCGCTCAACGTCGGCCCGACCAGCCCGACCACCGCGCCGACCACGGCACCCACGACGCCGGGCGCGACCGCCGAGACCGAGGCCCCCAAGCCCAACCAGGGCCGCAACCTTCCCGACGAGACCGGCATTGCGGCAACCGGCGGCGGGAACTGGTTCACCAACGGCGGCGGCAAGGTGATCGGCCTGACGCTGGCCGCAATCCTGCTGCTCTGCGTTCCCTGGCTGGTCAGGGTCCTCACCAGGCGCCGCCGGTTCAGCCGGCCGCCCAGCCGCCTCGGAGTCGAAGGACTGTGGGCAGAAGTCCGCGACACGACCCGCGACCTCGGGCTGGAGTGGTCGGAGATCTCCACACCACGCCAACTCGGCGACTGGCTGGTCACCAACGTCCCGGCCGAAACCCAGCCGGCCGCGCTGCGCCTGGCTCGCGGAGTCGAAGCCATCCGGTACGCCGGCCAGGACGACACCTTCCCCGATCTCCGCCTCGAGACCGAGGCGGTTCGCAAGGCCTTGTGGGCTGACGCGCGCTTCGTCCGCCGCTGGCGGGCACGGCTGCTGCCACCGTCCTGGCGCTGGTACCTCAACCGGGGCAGCTCCGAGGCCTCCGACCTCCTGGACGAGTTCGACCTCCTCCTGGCCCGCCTCCGCTCAGCCCTCCTCCCCCGCCGAGCAGGCCGCCACGCCGGCTAGGCACCGTCCACAGCTCTCCCAGCACACACCAGTCGGCTGAAGGCACCTCGCCTCCAGCCGACTGCTGCATTGAGCCACAACCACGTTCCATCCGGCCGACAGCTGCAGGAGGGCGTCTGCTTTCAGCTGCGGGGCAGCCGACAGCGGCGGGGCGGGTTCGTAGTACGGGGCAATGCAGAACCACACCCGGCGCGGTGCGCGGGTGTGGTTCGGAGGTACTGCTAGCAGGCGCTCAGAGGTCTTCGTCGCGTCGACGGCGCCAGCGGTCTTCCATCCGCTCCATGAAGCTGCCGGACGAGTCGTGCCTGGTCCGGTGCCGCTTGGACTGCGGCGGTGGAGGCGGCGGTAGGTCGTCGCCGTCGCTCGCGTTGCTGATCCGCTTCATGCTCAGCGCAGCGATGTACAGGCAGGCGACCATCACGACGAAGCCGATCACTCCGATGATGGTGTTGGGGATGATCGCGCCGGTCATCAGTACAACGATGCCCAGCACAAATCCAACGCCGGCAAGAACTGCCCGGCGCTTGTAGTACAAGCGCACATTGGTCCCTCGCATGGCGGAAACAAACTTCGGGTCTTCCGCAGCGAGGGCGCGTTCGAGCTGCTCGAACTGGCGCTGCTCTTCTTCCGAGAGGGGCACCGTCGATCCCTCCATGGTGAGCGCGATCTCGATAGGCCGAGTCCAGTCTAGGCCGACCATGCGGTCCACGAAACCCTGACCGCCTGTCCCGCGCGTCACGGTCCCACAACTCCACCCCAGAACCCTCAGTTTCCCTCACCCCTACCCCGCCTCAAACAAGCCAGCGGACACCATCAGTAACCGTGCACCTTCGCACGGTTACACGGGGTGTCGCCGGGGTTCGGGGTGCTAGCGGGTGGCGAGGATGTGGAGTTGGGGAGCGAGCGCGCGGAAGGCTGGGTGTTGGCTGGCGGCTCGTTCCAGTTCGCCCAGGGCTTCGGGCGCGCCCGGTTCGGAGTCGACGAATGCTGCCGGCACCAGGTCGGCGAAGGTGCGGACCCCGTGCACCGTGTGCACCATGAAGCCCGCCTCGGCGAGCTGCGCGATGATCCCCGCCTCGTCGAACCGGCGCGGCATCGGGTCGCTCGGACCCCATCGACCGTCCGGGTCCTGGAGCGCCACCCGCGCCTCGGTGAGATGGCCGGCCAGCGCCCGGGCCAGCACCACAGCGTTGCGCTGGGCAACCAAAAGGCTGAGCACGCCGCCATCGCGCAGTACGGATCCCATCGCGTGCAGCGCCTGCATGGGATCGTCGACGACCTCGAGCACGCCGTGGCAGAGAACCGCGTCGGCGCTCGACTCGCCCGCAACCTGCGAGAGCTCGGCCGCGTCGCCCTGTACCCCACGGACGAGCTTGCTCACCCCCTCGTCGGCGGCCCGCCGCTCGAGCGACGCGAGTGCGTCGGCGCTGGGGTCGACCACGGTGACGCGGTGTCCCTCAACCGCCAGCGGTACAGCAAATCCACCGGTACCGCCGCCGAGGTCGACGATGTCCAGACCTGCCCCGGGATCGATACGCGCCCTGCCCGCAAGTGCCACTCGCAGAGCCTCGGCGACCAGCGCCGTTCGCACCGAGCGCCGACGTCGGTCGACCATCCTGAAGCCCTCCTCGACTACGACACCATCCGAGCCACACCCTACTTGCCGAGCGCCGGCCCACCTCACCACCACTGCCGTTCAGCGACGGCGAGACAGTTGCCTGCCGAGGCAGTCGATGGCGGTCTCTGCCTCGTCAAGCATGAGAGTGGCCGTTTCCGCGGAGCGCTCAGCAACCGCACCGACGAACATCGCGTTGCTCACAGCGGTCGCCCAAGCCTGACCAGTCGCCAACTCCCAGGCATCCATCGGCGTACCGCTCGCCGAAGTCCACGCCTCCCCGTACGCTGCTACGCCAGCCGGCCCTGCTGCCAACATCACATCGAGCATGGCCGGCCCAACACGAGCGCTCCCCCAGTCGATCAACCGCACCGACCCGCCAGAAGCCACCTCTGAAGCTGGCGCGATGACGTTGTCCCCATGCACATCACCGTGGAGAAGCGTTGCCGGCAGGACATCGAGGCCGGCGCGCAGCCGTTCGTCAACTGCAAATCTGGCGAGCAACTCAAGCGCACGATCCTGCACCGGATGAGGTGCCTCCCTCGCGGCACGGCGAATGCCACTCGGCGCGAACTCCGTGAACGTCATCCGAAGAAACTCGTCGTCAACCCGCGGAAGCTCTGTTGGAAGCTCGTCAGTGCGCCCCAGATGCCGCAGATGAACCCGAGCAAGAGCCGCATACACAGCCCTCGGCGGCTCAACCGTCCACCCGATCGGCTCACCCGGCTCAAACGGTACGACGATCCAATGCCCGTCCTCGTCCAAGCCCGAATCAATCAACCGAGGAAACACCGGATCCACAACCCCCAAACACTCCAGCGCCGCAACCTCGCCCGCCGTAGCCCGCTTGGCCACCACGTCGAACTCGTCCACCCCACCAGACCCCGCCACCCTGAACCGCACACAAACCCGCTCAACAACCGGCGCCGTCCGCCCACCCTCCAACGCCACCCGCTCGCCCACCCCAACAAACTCCCCCTCCCACCCCAACCACCGCCGAACCACATCCCCCCGAATCGGCACCCTCCCAGTCACCCACCAGACCCTAGGCCCACCCCACCAACCCAAACACCCGTTTTCCGCCCACCCCACTTCAAATCCGCACGGCCGGGCAACCTCCTGCTCGATCGCCGCCTCTGGCCAACCCAGGTCACCACCGCCACAAGCTCGAATGCTTGGTCAGCTGAACCCAGCCCCTCCAACACCTCCAGCCGAGCGCGATGCCAAGCCGTCGAACGCAGGCGGCATCTACAACGGATCGGAGATTCACACCTAACCGGAGGTGAAGACGCCAAGGCGAGTGCAGACCTGCTCATCGTCCCCCGCAGCCACCTGCCAAACCAGGCAAGCGGAAGGCAGGCACCAACCCAACTCTGCAAGTGGACGAGACGCCCCCAAGGCGGGCTGCTGCACAAGATGCCGCGGCGACACGAGGCGTCGGAGGCACTGATCCAGCCAGCACGCCGTCTGAGCAGGCGCCAGGCGAAGTACGCCCTACCGGGCTGGCCGCCGTGGGCCGGCCAAGCAGGCACCGAGCGCGTACGCCGCACCCGGAGCTGACTCCCGCCGGCCGACCCAGCAGGCCCAGGCGTAGTACGCCGTACCGGGGCTGGCTGGCCTCGTCGCGTTAGTCGCTTCGAGAAGGCGGCACAGTCAGCTTTTGATGCGAGGTGAAGGGTCGTGCCTGCACGTCGCATCAAAGGCGTGGCCGACGGGATGTTCGCCAGCTCGGGCTCGACGAGGCTGCTGCCGCAAGGGACGACGTCGGTGCGCTGGCCGGGCCCGTGGAGCTTGGCGACTACCCGGGTTCTCGACGAGCTGGACGTGCAAACGCCCGCAGGAACGGGGGGCCTGCGGGCGCTGCGTTTGGGGGGTGCGGGGCGGTTAGCTGGCCTGCATCCAGGGTTGGGCTAGGACTGATTGGGGGTCGGACGACGCGGGGAGTACGGGTTGGGTGGTGAGGTTCAGGCTGGATTCGACCAGTTCGTAGAAGGTCTCGGCGGCTCGGATCAGGTCGTCGGCTTCGCGGGTTGTGACGGCTCGCTCCAGGCCCGCTTCGGCAGCTGCGCGTTGCGCGGCGCCGGCTGCGAAGAAGGAGGCCCACTCACCGAACTCGGGCGCCACCTCGGACAGCAACACCCAGGCGTTGCGCTGGACGCGGCGGCGAGGGCCGGAGCGCACCGGGCGAGCGCGGACGGCGAGCACCGCCGCGGCAACCCGGAGCGCGGCCACGTGGGCGCTCGAGTACCGGATCAGGTGGTCGTCCGCCTCGCGGGCCTCGGCGAGCGCAGTACGGGCCCGGGAAAGATCGCGGCTGGCCGATCCCGCGGCCGCCGGTGAAACCGGTGAAACTGTCATCGGTCCGTCACCCTCTCGAGTTGCCAACGTCCGGAGTCCGGGTCGTGCGCGAGATCGAACATCTCCCGCCGGCCGTGCCGGCCGCACCCTGCCTCCACGCGGTAGACCGCCCGTTGCGGCCCCCAATCCGCGTCCAACACACCGACGGCCGCGGATGATCCCGCGACGGCGGTCGCGGCCGCGGCTCCGACACCTGAGCCGATCACGCCGCGCTCCCACCAGGCCGCCGTCTCCACCCACTGGGCTTCGATCGAACAGACCCTCCACAGCCGCCCACGCCACAGGAACTGCTCTGGAGCCTCGATGCCGTCCACGACGCCTGAACGCACCTCAACGGCTTCGTCGAACTCCCACATGCTGCATCGCCTCCTGTGCGCGAACTTCTTCCCCTGGTCAGCGGCCCGGTGGGTGGACGCGAGGTGGGGGTCGAGGTCCACCTCGGCGCCCGGCCCACCGGGACCACCGGTTTCCGATGCGGCCGCAACTCCGCACCGGAGTCCTTCAGTTGCTCCGATCACCGCCGACCGGCCTCCCGACGAGTCCGGCACTGCGGCAATCGAACATCTGTTCGAACACTGAAAGCGTAACCCTGCCCGCCGACAAACGTCAACGGGCCGTAAGCGCCGAAGCACGCGCGGCGCGCACCCGGTCGGCCAGACTGAACCCAGCGGCCGGACCGGCCGACCGAAGGACTGGAGACGATCGATGCCGAGAACCCGCCGCCGCACCCTGGCCGTCGTCACGGTGGCAGTCGCCGCAGTGGTCGCGGCCGTCGCGCTGCCGCTCTTCCAGCCTTGGCGGCTCTTCACCGGCAAGGTGGTCGACGAAGCGCTCCCGGGCGCCGATCCGATCTCCATGACCACATCCTCGTCGGCGCCACCGACAATTTCTGACGACCGCCGCAAGACCCCGGCCACTCCCCCGGCGACCCCGCCCACAACGACCTCGCCGCCGGCCCCGCCCACCGCGCCCCAGCGGGTATCCACCGGTCGCTTCATCAGCCACGAACACGACACAAGCGGCAGCGCTTCGATTCTCAAGCTCCCCAACGGCTCCCGGGTACTGCGCCTGGAAGGCCTGGACACCTCGGACGGCCCCGACCTGAAGGTCTGGCTCACCGACGCCAAGGTCGTCCCTGGCAAAGCCGGCTGGCACGTCTTCGACGACGGCAAGTACGTCAATCTCGGCAAGCTCAAAGGCAACGCGGGCAACCAGAACTACGTCATCCCGCCTGACGCCGACCTGACCGCGCTCCACAGCGTCTCGATCTGGTGCGACCGCTTCAACGTCTCCTTCGGCGCCGCGGAGCTGGCGCCGGCCTGAGCCGAAAACAGGATGGAGCCAACCCGCAGCCGGAACTAAGGTCGGCTCCATGACTCCTCACTTCGTTTCGGGGCGGGAGCTTGGGGCCGCCTTTCATGACGAGGTCGTCCGGCCGTTGCTAGGAGCAAGGCCTTACGCGGCTGGACTGTTGGGGTGGGGTTCGGACGTTCTCGGCTATGACACCTCCCGTTCGACGGACCACGGGTGGGGACCTCGGTTGCATGTGTTTGTGGACGCGCACGAGGTTGATCGGGTCACGAGGGCGATCGACAGTGGCCTGCCGTCGGAGTACCGGGGGTACGCCGTGCGGTTCGGTTGGGACGCTCAGGAGCCGGTGCACCACATCACTGTGACCACCGTTGATGCGTGGCTCGAGGAGGAGCTTGGGGTGCGCAACGGGCGGCATCTGAGTCTCCACGACTGGTTGGTGACGCCGCAGCAGAAGTTGCTCGGAGTGGTGGCCGGTGCCGTGTACGCCGATGACGGCCGTCTGCAGGTGGTCCGTGATGCGCTCCGCTGGTATCCCGACGACCTCTGGCTCTGGATTCTGGGTTGTCAGTGGTCCCGGATCGCTCAGGAGGAGGCCTTTGTCCAGCGGGCCTCGGAGGTCGGCGACGAGCTCGGTTCGCGGATGGTCGCGGCCCGGTTGACGCGCGATCTGATGAGGCTCGCGTTGCTGATGGACCGCACCTACGCGCCCTACACGAAGTGGCTCGGTACTGCGTTCGCGCGCCTCGGTCATCCGGATGGTCTGGATCGCGATCTCGAGGAGGCCCTTGCCGCGGACACCTTGGCCGATCGGGAGCGGGCGCTGACGACGGCGTACGAGAAGCTTGCGGTGCGGCACAACGGGTTGAAGCTGACCGAGCCGGTCGATCCGGCGGCGCGTCAGTACTTCGATCGGCCCGCGATGGTGCTGGGCGCCGGGCGGTTCGTTGCGGCGTGTCTGGCGGCTGTGAAGGACCCGCAGGTCCGGGACCTTCGAAGGCTCGTCGGTGCGATCGACCAGTTCGCCGACAACACCGACGTACTCAGCAATCCGGCTGTGTATCGCAAGCTGATCAGCATCTACGAGAAATAGGATTTCGCCCGTGAGCACTCATCCCAACGTTCAACTGGTGGCGGACGCCCTCGCGGCGGCCGGTGCCACCGGGGAGATCAAGATCCTCGACGACGCGGTACCGACGGCTGCCGCCGCGGCAGCCGAACTCGGCTGCGAGGTCGGAGCGATCGCCAACAGCCTGATCTTCGACGGCGACGGCTCCCCCGTCCTGATCCTCACCTCAGGTGCCCATCGCGTGGACACGGCCAAGGTCGCCGCGGAGCTCGGCATCGGCAAGCTGCGCCGGGCGACACCGGACTTCGTGAAGGAGCACACCGGACAGGCGATCGGCGGCGTCGCCCCGGTCGGCCACCCGCGTCCGGTGCGCACACTGGTCGACACCAGCCTCGACCAGTACGCCGAAGTCTGGGCTGCTGCCGGCATTCCGCATTCCGTCTTCCCGACCACGTACTCCGAGCTCCTCAGGCTGACCGACGGCACGCCGATCACCGTCAACTGACAAACCAAAGCGGCGCCGGAGCGATGATTCCGGCCGCCGGCGGGAGTCTCATCTGTCGACCGGGCCACGACGGCCCGGCAACGGACGGATGGGAGCCGGGAGATGGCCAAGGAACAAGGACCGCTCGATCACGCGTTCGTCGCGGCAGTGGAGAAGGACGGAGCATTCGCCACGTTCATCACCGTGCCGGATTCGGCCGAGGTGCTGGGGACGCGACGAGCGGTGAAGGTGAGCGGGACGATCGACGGGCACCCGTTCGACGCGACACTGATGCCTTCGGGCGACGGCCCGCACTGGATGCCGCTGCGCGTCGCCATCTGCAAGCAGATCGGCAAAAGCCAGGCCGGCGAAGAGGTCAAGGTGCACCTCACCCAGCGGCACACCTGACCCCAGCCAAAGCGATGGAAGCCGCCCAGCAGACCTGCCGGGCGGCTCCATCAGTAACCAACAATCAGCGGGCGAGCTTCAGATCTACGTCGGCTGCGCGGACGTAGGCCATCCGGTGGCCGAACCAGATCTGGTAGTAGCGGTCATTGCCCAGCACCTGCACGTGGTCCGTCGGTGGCTGGCCGTCGAAGGTCGTGGCGCGGTAGTAGTCGGTCTCGATGCTGGCATCACCCACCGGGTAGGCCTGCCCCTCGCCGATCGAGTACTGCAGCGGCGTCACGGGCTGGTACGGAATCCCAGCCGGGTAGGCGGCCTGCTCCGGGTAGGCCCGCCCGTAGACCGGCACCGACGTCTTCCCGGCCTTCGGCTTCACCACAAGTCCCGGCTTGGCAAAGGCGTCCGGCGCACTAGCAGGACTCTTGAACCAGGCCTTGGCACCCAGATACCAGATCGCCACCCAGTCGCCCGAGCGCTCAGCCACCACGTACTCCGAACCAGCAGCCGCCCGCGCTCCGATGTCCGAGACCTGTGTGGTGCTGTCGGCCCCGTTCGGCCGGAGCCCGATGTCCTTGACCAGTGGAGCAGCGTCGTCCGGCGCCTGGCGCAGGTAGACGAAGTTGGTGCCCTGCGGCGTGCACTGCACCCCGGCGGTGGTGCAGCCGACCAACACCTGCTGGTTGTCGGCGAACCCCGGCTTCACCGTCACGACCGACCCCGGCTTCACCGGGAACACCTTGTGCCCGTAGATCGGCGCGCCCAGCAGGTCGAAGTAGTGCTCCCAGTCCCAGTACGGTCCGGGATCCCAGTGCATGCCCCGGACCGTCGACGGCAGGGTGCCCGGGACCTGGTCGTGGCCGATGATGTGCGCCCGGTCGAGCGGGATGTTGTTCTTCTTCGCCAGGTACTTCACCAGCTTGGCCGAGTTGCGGTAGAGCGCCTCCGTGTACCAGGTCGCGCCCTGGGCGGCGAAGCCCTCGTGCTCGATCCCGATGCTGTGCATGTTCACGTACCAGTTGCCGGCGTGCCAGGCGACGTCGTTCCAGTTCACGTGCTGCCAGGTGTACCCGTCGGACGAGCGCATCGTGTACTGCCAGGACACGTACGTCGGGTCCTGCACCATGTTGAGCGTGCCCTGCCAGCCGCCCTCGGTGTCGTGAATGATGATGTAGTCGATCTTGCCGGTCTTGGGCCGGTTCGCCTTGTCGTGGTTGCCGTAGTCGCCGTCGGTGCCATTGAGTTGGTACGGCGCCGGCAGCCACTCACAAGCGAGGTCAGCCGGGCACTGCGCAGCACCGTCGGCTGTCATGCGCGCCGGACCTGCCGGCAGCGCCGTCTTGGCCAGCTGAGCCTTGTCCGGCGTCACCTTGACCGCTGGCATGACCAACTGCTGACCAGTGTTCGTAGTACGGGCAGCGCCGCGGGCGAGGATCGCGTAGACGTCGTCTGCGAAGGCAGCGGCGCTAGTGCGATCTGCTGCACCCGCGTAGATGCTCACTGCGCCGTACCACTCAGCAGGAGAGGTAGAAGCGCCGACAGGCAGGTCCATCGAGCGCTGGTACGACGCCAGCAGTGCGGCGCCTCCCTCGATGTTGGCCGCAGTGTCGTTGCGCAATGCAACCGGATCGATCCCGGTCAGCTCAGCCGCCTTGTACAGCGTCAGCAGCGAATCGGCCTTGGCCAGCTTCGGGCCGGTCGACCGGTCCACCGTCCTGCCGGGAGACACCGCGGTGAGGTGCATCGGCCCGAAGCCGCCCGACGTACTCGACTTGCCCTGATGGTCGTCCCAACGGCTCTCCGCATAGGAGACAGCCATCAGCACGGACTCCGGTACGCCGTACTTCGCTGACGCGGCACGGAACGCCTCCGCCGCCGAGGCGGCCACCGGTCCTGGGCTGGCGGCGGTCGCCGCGGGTGGACCAAGAGACGACACGCCGGTCATGCTGATGGGCAGCGCTACCGCTGCGAGTGCGGCGAGAATCTTCGGACGACGACGCATGTTCAGTTCTCCCTGACCTGAGGGGACGACGGTCACGCGGACCGGCAACCCGTTCACTCTGGGTCGCGGAGGACGCGATGTCAACGGTTAACCAAATTTGGCGGCCGCGTGTTCGATTCTGACAACAAGTGAGGGGTCATGGAAGCGTTGCCGTTGGCTTTCACGACTGGCTGGGCCAGTGGCATCAACGCCTACGCCTGCGTGCTGATCCTCGGCCTGCTGGGCCGGTTCGCGGATGTCGACGACATTCCCACCGCGCTGACCAGCAACGGCGTACTGATTGCCGCCGGCGTCCTGTTCGCGTTCGAGTTCGTCGCCGACAAGATCCCCTACATCGACTCGGCCTGGGACACGATCTCCACAGTGATCCGGCCGACCGTCGGCGCGATCATCGCCGCCCTGCTCGCCGGCGAGGCCAGCACCCTGAACCAGGCGGTGATCGCCACCACCGGCGGCGTGGTCGCGCTGCTCTCGCACCTGGTGAAATCCAGCCTGCGGCTGGCGATCAACACCTCACCGGAGCCGGTCACCAACATCGCCGCCTCGTCCGGTGAGGACGTGGCCGTCGCCGGTGTCGTCACGCTCGCGGCGTTCCACCCGACCGCCGCCCTGATCATCGCCGCCGTCCTCCTGCTGCTCGGCTTCGTCGCCGTGTTCTTCGCGTTCCGCGCGATCCGCCGGGGACTGGCCAGATTCCGGGCCTGGCGCGAGAAACGAAGCAATCCAGCAACGGGGAGCAGTGCAGTCTGATGGCCCGCGTGATCGTCATCGGGGCCGGCCTAGCCGGTCTCGCCACCGCCGTACGGCTGGCCAAGCTCGGCCACCAGGTCACCATCTGCGAGAAGGACAACCGCCTGGGCGGCGCCCTGGGCCGGGTAGAGGCCGACGGATTCTCCTGGGACGCAGGAGCAGCCAGTACTACGCTGCCGGCCGCCCTGCGCGACCTGTTTCGCAAGAGCGGCCGACCGATCGAGAGCCTGGCCCAGCTGGAGCCGGTCACCGAGCCGAGACGCCACCTGTTCGGTGACGGCTCGGTGCTCGACCTGCCGATCGCGGATCGCGCCGGCCAGGTAGAGGCCTGGACCAACCTGGCCAGCGACAAGACGGCGCAGCAGTGGACCGCACTGGTCGACAAGTACGGCGAGACCTGGCAGATCCTCCGCAAGGCTTCGCTGGAGCCGCCACTGCTGGACAAGCTGCCGCTGACCGCCATCCGCAGCCTCAAGCCTTGGCAGTCGCTCGAGCGCACGGCACAGCGCAGCCTCGACGACGAACGCGCCCGCGCCGTACTGCGGTACTACGCCATCCAGCACGGCTCCGACCCGAAGCTCACCCCCGGCTATGTCGGGGTGTGGTCCTACCTGGAGCGCACGTTCGGCCGCTGGACCATCGACGGCGGATTCGGAGTACTGGCCGATGCCCTGGCGCAGCGGGCGAGCGAGCGCCGGATCGACGTCCACACCGGCACAGAGGTGGTAGGAGTCGACACCGACCACGGCCAGGTGACAGGGGTCAGGCTGGCCGACGGCAAGACGTTGCCGGCCGACGTCGTGGTCAGTGACATCGATCCACGGGACCTCTACGGGCAGCTGGTCGACGACGCGAAGGCCAAGAAGGTCCGGCGCCAGGTGCTCTCCACTCACCAGGCCCAGGCGGCGTACGTCGTCCACCTCGGCCTACGGGAGCCAGTCCCGTCCCTGCCCTTCGAGACCGTCCTGCACGGCAGCCCGACGGTGGTGGTTCGCACTGGCGGCCAGGCACCGGCCGGGCACCAGGCGTGGTCGGTACTCGTCCACGGCTACCCCACAGACGACGTACTGGACCTCCTGGTGGCCCGCGGACTCCACATCCGGGACAAGGTCGTTTCCCGGCAGACCTCGCCCTCCTGGTGGGCAGGAGTGGCCTGGGAGGGCTACAAGACCGCCAAGCGCCGAGCCGGGAACATCTCCCCGGTCAAGGGCCTGTACTGCGTCGGCGCGGGCGCCCACCCCGGCGTCGGCGTACCGGCTACCACGCTCGGCGCGGCGATCGTGGCGGACGCCGTCGGCAAGGCTTGAACGCGGCGCACTACGATTGATCGTTCATGTGTTCCGTGCCGGGACCGGCTGGCAAGAAGGCCGGCCCGGCAGTAGAGAGGACCCCGGTGGATCAATCCCCCACATCGACCGATCTGGAGAACGTCGAGCGCGCTGAGCTCGAGGCCGAGCAGCAGCACGTCGACCGGGTCTACACCCGGGTCGCCGAGGCTGCCCGGTCCGCCTCCCGGATCGCGGTCGAAGGGCACCAGCGCGGTCAGGCGCAGAATGTCGGCCGCGTCCGCGACGAGGAGCAGACCGGCCTCTACGAGCGCGACGTCCTGGTGTTCGCCGCCGCCCGCCGGATCGCCGAGCTCGACGCCGAGCACGAAGGCCTGGTGTTCGGCCGGCTCGACTCCGACCAGGGCGACGAGACCGAGCCGGTCGCGGCCGCGGCGGACCTGGAGAAGCTGTACGTCGGCCGGATCGGCGTCCGCGACGCCGAGTACGAGCCGCTGGTGATCGACTGGCGCGCCCCGGCGGCCGAGCCGTTCTATCGTGCGACCGCGACAGACCGGCTGAAGGTCGTCCGGCGCCGCGTCCTGCGCAACAAGGGGCCGCGGATCGCCGGGCTCGAGGACGACCTGCTGGCTCCCGACCGCGCTCCCGCCGACCTGCCCGTGATGGGTGAAGGTGCCCTGATGGCGTCGCTGTCGCGGGCCCGTGGCCACACCATGCGCGACATCGTCGCCACCATCCAGGCCGAGCAGGACGAGGCGATCCGCGCCCCTGCCCGCGGCGTCACCGTCATCGGCGGCGGTCCTGGCACCGGCAAGACAGTGGTGGCACTGCACCGGGCCGCCTACCTCCTGTACTCCGACCGCAGGCGTTTCGAGCGCGGCGGCGTCCTGGTGGTCGGCCCGTCGGCTGCCTTCATGGCCTACATCGAGCGGGTCCTCCCGAGCCTCGGCGAGAACACTGTCTCGCTCAGAGCAGTCGGTGAGCTCGTGGACGGCGTACGGGCGACTGCTGTCGACGACGCCGACGTGGCGGCCGTCAAGGGTTCGCTGCGGATGCGTGGCCTGCTCTCCCGAGCTGCTCGCGACCGGGTGCCGGATGCGCCCACCAGCCTGCGGATCTTCATCAACGGCGCCACCGTCGAGCTGGACGCGAACCAACTCGACAACGTCCGCCGCAACGCACTGCGCCGCACTCCCCGCAACCGGGCCGCCGCTGAAGCCCGCAAGGGGCTGGTGGCCGCACTGTGGCAGCGGTTCCCGGACGACCTGCGCAACGGGGTCTACGGCGACCGGGAGTCGTTCGGCGACATCGCCACCGACCTGCCCGCGTTCAAGTCGTTCTTCGCCGCCTGGTGGCCAGTACTCACCCCTGGCGCCGTACTGCGCTGGCTGGGCGACTCCCGGCGCGCACAGCGCTGGGGCCGCGGCGACTTCACTCCGGTCGAGATCGACCAGCTTTCGGCGGCAGTTCGCAGTACCAGCGAATTCACCATTGCTGACGTCGCGTTGCTCGATGAGTTGAGCACACTGCTCGGCAGGCCGCCTGTGGTCGAGGCGGGCAAGGATGAGGAGTTCGACTGGCTCGAAGGGCTCTCGGACGGGGTGAACGAAGTACTGACGACCTCTGAGCGACGTGCTCGTGCAGTAGCGGCAGCAGACGCCGACGAGCCGGACGAGTACGCCCATGTGCTGGTCGACGAGGCACAGGACCTCTCCCCCATGCAGTGGCGCATGGTGACGCGCCGCGGTCCGCAGGCGAGCTGGACGATCGTCGGCGACCCTGCGCAGAGCTCCTGGCCCGACCCGGCCGAGGCACGTGCCGCGATGGACTCGATGCTGTCGCACCTGCAGCGGCACACGTTCCGGCTGTCGACCAACTACCGGAACTCGGCGGAGATCTACTCGTTCGCCGGCCAGGTCATCCGTCAGCAGATCCCGGACGCCGACCTGCCGAACGCGGTACGGCAAACCGGCGTGGATCCCGAGCACCGGATCTTCGACGCGGACAAGGTCGCCGAGGCAACGGCCGACGCCGCCGGTGAGCTGCTCCAACTGGTCGAGGGCACCGTCGGCGTCATCGTGCCGCCCAAGCTCCGCCCGATGATCGACCCGGTCCTCGCCGAACTCGGAGACCCCCGCGTGGTCGCACTGAGCCCCCTGGACTCCAAGGGCCTCGAGTACGACGCCGTCGTGGTCGTCGAGCCGGACCGGATCGTCAGCGACACCCTCGGCGGCGTCCGGGCGCTGTACGTCGTCCTGACCCGCGCCACTCAGCGAATGGTGACGATCAACAGCACGACCAGTTGGTTGCCGAGCTAGCCGCGGGGGATCACGTAGTCGACCAGGTCGGCCTCGTCGGGTGCGAGGTCGGCCCAGCGGCTGGTGTGGTGCAGCACGGTCAGGCCTGAGGTCGGGTACTTCTGGGTGAGCTCGACGCGGTTCGGGCTGGTGCCGTCGAGGGCCAGCTCGTCCGCGAGCCACGGGATGCCGGGCGCGTGGCCGATGATGACCACAGTCCGCAGCTCGGCCGGGACGTCGTGGATGACGTCGAGCAGTTCCTCGGTACCGGCGCTGTAGATGCGCCGGTCGTACCAGATGTCGGTGGCGATCGCGCCGGCCTCGGCGGCGTACTGCCAGGTCTCCCGGGTACGGATCGACGGCGAGCACAGGACCAGGTCAGCCTCGATGCCTTGGGCAACCAGATAGCGGCCGGCCGCGGCGGCGTCGGCCCGGCCGCGCTCGGCCAGCGGCCGGTCGAGATCGGGCATCGATTCGGGCGGCACCGCTTTCGCGTGCCGCAGCAGCACCAGCGTGCGGTCGATCAGGAGGTCGGACGGATCAGCCATCGGCCCAGGATAGGGCGTCGGTCCCTCGCGGCCCTCAGACCACGGTCGACTGCAGGTTGCGGTAGACCTGACGGGTCGCGGTCGACCGGTTCAGGGTGATGAAGTGGATGCCCGGCGCGCCGCCGGCCAGCAGCCGGTCGGACAGCTCGGTGGCGATGTCGATGCCCACCGAACGGACCGCCGCGGGGTCGTCCCCGACCGCGTGCAGCCGGTCCGTGACGGCCGTCGGCAGCGCCATCCCGGTCAGCTCGGCCATCCGGTGGATCTGCTTGAGGTTCGTCACCGGCATGATGCCAGGCAGGATCGGGATGTCGCAGCCCAGCGCCGCGACCCGGTCGACCAGGCGGAAGTAGTCGTCGGCGCCGAAGAACATCTGGGTGATCGCATAGTCGGCCCCCGCCGCCGCCTTCGCCGCGAGAACCCGGGCGTCGGCGGTGAGGTCGCTTGCTTCCGGGTGCTTGTCGGGGAAGGCCGCGACGCCGACACAGAAGTCGCCGAGCTCCTTCACCAGCTCGACCAGCTCGACCGCGTGGTTCAGGCCCTCGGGATGCGCGACCCAGGGCTGCGACGGGCCGCCCGGCGGGTCACCCCGCAAGGCGAGCACGTTGCGCACCCCCGAACCGGCGTACGCGCCGATGACGGAGCGCAGCTCGTCGCGCGAGTGCGACACGCAGGTCAGGTGCCCGAGCGGGGTCAGCGAGGTGTCCTGGGCGACGCGCTCGGTGACCCGGATGGTGCCGTCGCGGGTGGTGCCGCCGGCGCCGTACGTGATCGAGACGAAGGTCGGCCGCAGTTGCTCGATCTCGCGGATCGAGCGCCACAGCACCTCCTCGGCCTCGGGCGTCTTGGGCGGGAAGAACTCGAAGGAGAAGGAGGGTTCGCCGGTCGCGAGCAGCTCACGGATCGTCGGCGTGTTGCCGGGGAGCGTGGACGGGAGACCGGTTGCCATGGCGTCAAGGCTACCGGGGCGTGGGCCGCGGCGCCGGGACCGACTACTCTCCGAGACGTGTATGCCGACGCGGACATCCCGACCGAGATCCAGCGCACGCTGACCAGCTTCCTGGACATCCAGCAGGAGAGACTGGCCGCCATCGGGCCAGAGCTCGACGAGCAGGTCCAGGCGGCACGGGACGCGACCAGCGGCGGCAAACGGCTGCGTCCGTCCTTCTGCTACTGGGGTTTCCGGGCAGCAGGCGGCGATCCCGACCAGCAGCCGATTCTGAAGGCAGCGGCCAGCCTGGAGATGCTGCACGTCAGCGCACTCGTCCACGACGACGTGATGGACTCCTCCGACGTACGCCGGGGCGCCCCGGCTGCGCACCGGCGATTCGAGGCGCTGCAACGAGCCCGGTCGGCGAAGACCGGCAGTGGTGGCGACCCGGTCGGATTCGGGATCGGCGCGGCCATCCTGCTCGGCGACCTGTGCCTGATCTGGGCCGACGAGATGATGCACACGTCCGGCTTCGACGCGGCCTCACTGGCCAGTGCCTCCAAGTTCTTCGACGCGGTCCGGGTCGAGGTGACGGCCGGGCAGTACCTCGACCTGGTCGCGCAGGCGTCGGGCGAGGCTGACATGGACCGGGCTCTGCGCGTACTGCGGTACAAGTCGGCCACCTACACCGTCGAGCGGCCGCTCCACATCGGGGCGGCTCTGGGTGGCGGCGGGCAACACCTGATCGACGCGTTGTCGGCGTACGGGCTGCCGTTGGGTGAGGCCTTCCAGTTGCGGGACGACCTGCTCGGCGTCTTCGGCGATCCGGCGCTGACCGGGAAGCCGGCCGGCGACGATCTGCGTGAGGGCAAGCGGACGGTGCTCACGGCGTACGCGGTCGAGCACGCGTCGGAGGTGCAGCTGGTCGAGTTCGACCGGCTGTTCGGGCGGCCCGATCTGGACGACGACGAGATCCAGCTGCTCCGGGAGATCCTGCAGGACAGCCGCGCGGTCCAGGCGTGCGAGGACCTGATCACCGAACGCACCGAGGACGCCCTCGAAGCGCTCGACCGCGCCCCGATCGACGACGAGACCTCCCGCAAGGCCCTCGCCGACCTGGCGATCGCCGCGACCGCACGGCACGTGTGACGGTCAGGCTTTCGCCAGCACGCTGATCAGCCGCAGCAGCTCGGCGCTCGCCTCGGGATCGCCGAGAACGATCAGCTTGAGCCTGCCGCGGTCCTCGTCGTACGCCGATTCGACCCGCGCCCGCGCGAGGCCGCCCTGGCCCATCGCTGCGTCCAGGTGCTTGCTGATCCGATCGGCGCCGGGCCGGTCGATCGCGTCGACCTGCACGATGCTCGTCACCTCGATCTGGCGCTCCCCCGAGCCGACGGCTGCGCCCGTGAAGGCTTCGAGGTCCTCGCGGCTGATCCGGTACTGCTTGCCGATCCGGACCGCGTCAAGCTTCCCGTCCCGGATGTAGTTGCGGACCGTCCGCACATGCAACCCCAGCTGATCCGCCACCTGCTCGACCGACAACAGCACGCTAGATCTCCATCACATACCGTAGAATTCCCTATAGTTAACTTCTCAGGGAACGATAGGGTACTTTGCACATCATCCGACAGAAGTGGCTCGACCTGTCCTTCCTCCACTGGGCCGTCGAGCCGGCCGCTGTCGCCCACTACTTCCCGCCAGGCACCAGGCCGGACACCTTCGAGGGACGGACGTACGTCGGGCTGGTGCCCTTCCGGATGGTCATGCTCAGGTCGTTCCTGGAGACCAACATCCGCCTGTACTCCGTGGACACCGCCGGCCGGCAAGGGGTCGTGTTCCTCAGCCTCGACGCCAACTGGCTCCCGCTGGTGGTGGGCTCACGCGCCACCCTGGGCATCCCCTACCGCTGGGCGCGCATGCAGCACCAGCAGGACGGCGGCTGGCACACCTACACCTCAACTCTTCTCAGGCCGCACAGCAAGGCCAGCAGCAAGATCGAGACGCAGGTGGGCGAGCGACTGGAGCCAGGTCCGCTGGAGCACTTCCTGACGGCCCGCTGGGGGCTGCACCTCCACAGGGCCGGCCGCACCTGGTACATGCCCACTGAGCACCCGCCCTGGGTCCTGCACCGAGCAGAGCTCATGGGCTTCGAGGACAGAGGCCTATTCGCCTCTGTCGGGCTAGGCGAGCTCAGCCGGCGCCCGCCAGACCACGTGGCCTTCAGCGCCGGAGTACCGGCTCGCTTCGGGTTGCCTAGAGGACCGGTACTTCCCTGACCACATCCGGTACGTCGTCCGCCTCGCGCAGGACGACCCGGAGCTGGCCGGACTCGTTCGCGTCCTCGGTGAAGATCTGCAAGGCGACATCGACCGTGTCGTGGTCGTGGTCGAGCAACTCGCGCCAGCCCTCCCACAGCACGACCTCCGGCTCACCGGTCGAGCGGTCGCCGAGCGAGTCGGCCAGCGCGTCCCAGTTGCGGCCGAACCAGCGCGGCAGGTCGAAGGCGGTCGCACAGATGTCCAGGAAGCCGGTCTTGTCGTTGACGCTCGTCGTGTCGAGCAGGACGAAGTTCCAGCCTGCGGTCTCGACGTCCCGGCGTACCTGGTCGGCGGTGAGGTCGGCCTTCCAGCGGTACACGCCCGGCCGCAGGCCCTTGGTCAGCAGCGTGCGCAGCTCAGTCATCCGTCGGTCCCCCCGTCCGCCTGGATCCGGCGGAACGACTTGTAGTGATCGTCGGTGTAATAACGCTCATCGCCCTTCCCTGTCACGATCCTGCGGGCGCCGCGGTCGTTCTCGCCGGGGGTCTTCACGGTGAACTCGCGGTAGTACCCTGCCTGCTGTTTCGGCAGGATCTTCTCGCGGTTCTGGAACACGACGCCGTCCCGGCGGTACGGGTACGGCCCGCCCTGGTCGATCAATTGGAGCGTCTGCCGGGCCTCCGGGGGAAGGTCGGCCACGGCGACATAGGGAAGGCCGCTGACCGGATCCTTGGTCGGTTTCTCCTCGGTCGTCGCGCCGGAGGCACCGCAGCCGAACAGGGACGCGGCCAAGGTGATCACCAGCATCGCGATCACGACAGCGGCGACGATCCGGGCCGCCTTCGGGTTGTTGATCATCCGGCGCTCCGCAGTCGCCGGCTGAACTCCCCTGCCGCCGCGGCCGGATCGTCCGCCTCCGTGATCGCCCGTACGACGACCACCCGGTGCGCGCCGGCCTCGATGACCTGGTCGAGCCGGTCGAGGTCGATCCCGCCGATGGCGAACCACGGCTTGACCGACTGGCGACTGGCGGCGTACGAGACGAGCTCGAGGCCCGCGGCCGTGCGGCCGGGCTTGGTCGGGGTTTCCCAGGTCGGGCCGACGCAGAAGTAGTCGGAGCCCTGCTCGTCGACCGCGGCGTTCACCTGGCTGAAGCTGTGCGTGGAGCGGCCGATGACCGGCTCCATCCCAGTGATCGCCCGCGCCGCGCGGACCGGCAGGTCGCGCTGGCCGAGGTGCAGGATGTCAGCCCCGGCAGCGAAGGCGATGTCGGCGCGGTCATTGACGGCCAGCAGCTTGCCGTGCCGCTTGCAGGCGTCCGCGAAGACCTCGAGCGCCGCCAGCTCGTCAGCGGCCTCGAGGTCCTTCTGCCGTAGCTGCACGATGTCGACGCCACCGCCCAGTGCGGCGTCCAGGAACTGCTCCAGGTCGCCCTGCTTCTCCCGTGCGTCCGTGCACAGGTAGAGGCGGGCATCGGCCAGTCGGTCACGCAATCCAGCGTCCACGGTGTGCTCAGTCACAAGGCCAGCCTGCCATGCGCCCCTGCTGTCGCGGTGTCAGGCGTCGTAGTCTTGGCCGCATGGCTGAGCGAACCTGCGATGTCGTCATTGTCGGCGCGGGGCTGATCGGCCTCGCTACCGCCTGGCGACTCGCTGCAGACGGTATCCAGGTGACGGTATGTGACCCGACACCCGGCAGCCAGACCTCTTCGGTGGCGGCCGGCATGCTCGCCCCTGTCACCGAGGTCGAGTACGGCGAGGACGCCCTGCTCGCCCTCAACCTGGCCAGTGTCGCCGCTTGGCCCGGCTTCGCCCAGGAGCTGGAGACCCTCACCGGGCAGTCCGCCGGACTCCACCGGACGGGGACTCTCTCGATCGCGTACGACGCCGACGACGCCGCCGCGATCCACAGGCTGGCCGACTACCAGCGCAGGCTCGGCCTGGAGGTGGAGGAACTCACCGGCCGCGAGGCCCGCAAGCGCGAGCCCCTCCTCGCAGCAGGCGTCTCCGCCGGCATCTGGGTGCCTGGAGACCACTCCGTGGATAATCGCCAAGCAGTCGCAACCCTCCTGCGCGCTGCCGAGCTGACAGGGGTGCAGCTAGTCCGCCAACGCGTCAGCAGAGTTCTGGTGAGCGGTACTACGGCAGTCGGAGTCGAGCTGGAGGATGGGTCAGGCATCCACGCCGGCCAGGTCATCGCGGCCACCGGCCCCTGGTCGGGGCAGCTGGAGGGCGTCCCGGCAGAGCTCCGCGTGCCTGTCCGGCCCCTCAAGGGCGAGATCCTGCGCCTGCGGGTGCCCGAGGCGTACCGGCCGGCCCTCAACCACACAGTGCGAGCCACTGCGCGTGGGTTCGCCGTCTACCTGGTACCTCGGCCCGGTGGCGAGCTCGTCGTCGGTGCGACCACCTCTGAGCTTGGCTACGACACCAGAGTCCTGGCCGGTGGAGTGTTCGCGCTCCTGCGCGACGCCCGGATGATCCTGCCGATCACGGATGAGCTGGAACTCGTGGAGGCAGTCGCCGGGCTGCGACCGGCTACACCCGACAACGCCCCGATCCTGGGGCCGTCCGGCCTCGACGGACTGCTGTGGGCGACCGGGCACTACCGCAACGGAGTACTGCTGACTCCGATCACTGCCCAGCTCCTTGCCGAGACTGTCCGTACCGGGGCCGTTCCTGAGCTGGCGGCACCGTTCCAGGCGAGCCGGTTCAGCGAAGTTAAGCTAACAAGGTGAGTGAGGCCATGAACGTGCTCGTCAACGGGAGTTCCGAGCAGCTCGCGGCGGGCACCACCGTCGCCGAGGTGGTCGAGCGCTGGGCTCGCAGCCCGATCGGTGTAGCGGTGGCAGTGAACGAGGCCGTGGTGACCCGGACAGAGTGGCCCGGGACGACACTGGCCGAAGGCGACCGGGTGGAGATCCTCACCGCGGTCCAGGGCGGTTGAGGAGGACCCGTGAGTGACGACACCCTGGTGATCGCAGGTCGTGAACTGACGTCCCGGCTGGTGATGGGTACTGGCGGCGCGCCGAGTCTCGAAGTACTGGAGGAGGCGCTGGTCGCGTCTGGTACGCAGCTGACCACGGTCGCGTTGCGGCGGCTCGACCCGAATCAGCAGGGGTCTGTGCTCGATGTACTGCGCAAGCACGACATCGCAGTACTGCCCAACACTGCTGGGTGTTTCACTGCTGGTGAGGCCGTGCTGACTGCCCGTTTGGCTCGTGAGGCCTTGCAGACGGACCTGATCAAGCTGGAAGTGATCGCGGACGACCACACCGCCCTGCCCGACCCGGTGGAGTTGCTGGATGCCGCGGAGACCTTGATCGCCGACGGTTTCACGGTGCTCGCCTACACCAACGACGACCCGATCCTGGCGCGCCGGCTGGAGCAGCTGGGCTGTGCCGCGGTGATGCCACTGGGCTCGCCGATCGGGTCGGGACTGGGGATTCGCAACCCGCACAACATCAGCATGATCGTCGAGGCGGCGAACGTCCCGGTCGTACTGGACGCCGGCATCGGTACGGCGAGCGACGCCGCGCTGGCGATGGAGCTCGGCTGCGACGCGGTCATGCTGGCCACGGCCGTCACCCGGGCCGAGCGGCCGGCCCTGATGGCGGCCGCGATGCGCGACGCGGTGACCGCGGGCCGCAACGCCCGGCTGGCCGGCCGGATCCCGCGCCGGTACCACTCCGCGCTCGCCTCGTCGCCGCTCGAAGGCCGCGCCTCGCTCTAAGCCGCGGCGCTCTAGCCGGATCATCTGGTTGCCGAGGGCTCCTGTTGCCCTGGGCATCTATTGCTGTAGGCAAGCGGCTACTCAGCGTCGATCGATTGTGAAGTACAACCGTGTAGTTCAGCCTTAAATTGTAAACATTGCATTACAGCCGTAACAAGTGCCCCATGCGCACCTGTTGTCACATCTGTACCACCACTTACCGTCAAGGGACATTCACACGGGGAGATGGACAGATGAGCAACACGTGGCGAAAAGTCCTACGGGTATCGACCGGCTTCACGGTCCCCCTGCTCGCGGCCGGGGTGATCACCGCCGGGTCGCCCGGCTTCGGCCAGTACAAGGTGAAGAACGGTGACACGCTCAGCCACATCGCGGCGACGTACGGGACCGACGTCCGGACTCTCGTCGCGCTGAACCAGCTGCCCGGCAACGGCAACGCGATCTACGCCGGCGAAGTGCTCAAGCTGCCGGGCAAGAAGACCTCGGCCCGAGGCAAGGCGCGCTCGACCAAGCGTTCGCAGGTGGGCCGCGTCACGTACGTCGTCAAGCCCGGCGACACGATCAGCAAGATCGCCAAGCGCTACCGCATCACGCAGGCCAAGCTGCTCGCCGCGAACGGGTTGCGCGCCCGCGACCACATCTACGCCGGCAAGCCGCTCTACATCCCGGTGAAGGTGCAGGCCAAGCCGGTCGTCAAGAAGCCGGCCAAGAGCAAGAAGCGGAACAACACCTTCGCCGGCCGCACCTACGCCGACCACATCGTCGACGCGGCCGACCGCAACCGCGCCGTACTGCGCAAGCGCAACCTCCCGACCCGCGGCCAGATCCGCTCGCTGATCATCTCGACGGCCAGACGGCACGGCGTCGACCCGGAGCTGGCGCTGGCGATCTCCTGGCAGGAGTCGGGCTGGAAGCAGCGGGTCGTCTCCCCCGCCAACGCGGTCGGCGCGATGCAGGTGATCCCCTCGACGGGCAAGTTCGTCTCTAGCCTGGTCGGCCGCAAGCTCGATCTGCTGAAACCGCAGGACAACGTCACAGCCGGTGTCGTCCTGATCGGCCGGCTGACGGCGGCGGCGAAGCTCGACATCGCGGTGGCCGGCTACTACCAGGGCCTCGGCGGCGTCCGGCGGAACGGGATGTACCCCGACACGGTGCGGTACGTGAAGAGCGTTCTACGCCTCAAGGGACAGCTCGAGAAGGGCTGGAACCCGGTCGGCTAGCCGGGCTGCGGCGCGGCGATGGAACCGTCGCCTTGCGCCTTATTTACACTCTCAGAGCAGACAGCTTCGAGAGGCGGCTCACCGCACGTGACGGATGACGTGAACACCCAGGTCGGCGACCGCCTTGCCGGGCGAGTGCTCGACGGCCGGTACCGGGTGGGTTCGCGCGTCGCCAAAGGTGGCATGGCGACCGTCTACGAGGCGCTGGACATGCGGCTCGACCGGATCATCGCGCTCAAGGTGATGCATCTGGGTCTGGGCGACGACGCCGAGTTCGGGCGCCGGTTCGTCGCCGAGGCCCGGGCGGCCGCCAAGCTCTCGCACCCGAACGTCGTCGCCGTCTTCGACCAGGGCGACGACAACGGGACGCTGTTCCTCGCGATGGAGTACGTGCCGGGCCGTACGCTGCGTGACGTCATCCGTCAGCAGTCGCCGCTGCCACCGGCCCGGGCGCTGGACCTGCTCGCGCCCGTCCTGTCGGCGCTGTCGGCAGCCCACGACGCTGGCATCGTCCACCGCGACATCAAGCCCGAGAACGTGCTCATCTCCAACGAGGGCGTCATCAAAGTCGCCGACTTCGGCCTTGCCCGGGCGGTGACGACCACCGGCAACACGGCCACGCAGGGTCTGCTGATGGGCACCGTGTCGTATCTCGCCCCCGAACTCGTCACCGACGGCAGTGCTGACGCCCGCTCGGACGTCTACTCCGCCGGCATCCTGCTGTACGAACTCCTGACCGGCAGCAAGCCCCACACCGGCGACAGCCCCATCCAGGTCGCCTACGCCCACGTCCATGCCGATGTGCCCCCGCCCTCGCAACTCGTCAACGGCATCCCGCCGTACGTCGATGCCTTGGTGCAGCGGGCCACCGCGCGGGATCGCGACCTCCGGCCGGCCGACGCGCGAGTGTTCAGCCGCCAGGTCCACCGGGTGCGCAGCGCGATCGAAGAAGGCCTGCCGGACGACCCGGAGCTGACCGGCGACCTGACCATTCCGCTCCAGCAGATGCGCCAGAGCACCGAGTACGACGACGGCTACACGCGCGGGAACGGGTACGTCGAACAGCAGCCGCGCAACGACACCATCGTCGTACCGTACGAGCCACCCTCCTCCGTCCTGCGGCCTGCTTCTGCCACCAGGACTGCTACTGCCAGACAGGGGCCGCCTCCGGGCAGGCCGGCACCTCAGCAGCAGGGCGGGCGTGGACGTGGGTTGATCGCGTTACTCGCCATCCTCGCGCTGGCGATCGGCGTCGGCTCGGCGGCGTGGTTCTACGGCGTACATCGCTACACGTCGACGCCGCTCCTGGTGAACATGTCGACGGCCGAGGCGAGCACCACGGCCGCCCAGTCCGGGCTGACAACGACCTTGGCGAACCAGGACTTCTCAGAGACCGTGCCGCTAGGCGCTGTCATCAAGACCGATCCCGAGCCGGGCGCCCGGATCCGCAAGGAAGGCGAGATCGCCCTCACTGTGTCGAAGGGGCCCGAGCGGTACCGCGTGCCGCAACTCGCCGGGCTCGATGAGGACGCGGCCAAGCGTGCGTTGGAGTCGATCAAGCTGGTGGTCGGTGAGATCCGGCAGTCGTACAGCGAAACGGTGCCGGCCGGCCGGGTGATCGTGTTCTCGCCGAAGTTCGACACGGTGATGAAGCCTGGTGACGTGGTCAACCTGGCGATCAGCAAGGGCCGGAAGCCCATCGCAGTACCAGACCTGACCGGCAAGTCGTTCCGCGAGGCAAGCCGGACTCTGAAGAAGGCGGGCTTCACGGTCGGCCGCACCGACCAGTTCGACGAGAAGGTCCCCGAGGGCCGGGTGATCAGCCAGACCCCCAACAACGGCACCCTCTTCGCCAAGGACAAGGTCCAACTGGTCGTCTCCAAGGGCCCGGCCCTGCGCGATGTCCCCAACGTCCGCAGCAAAAAACTAGCCGAAGCCGAAAAAATCCTCACCGACGCCGGCTTCAAGGTAAAGGTCGAAAAAGCCCCCTTCAACCTCGGCCTCAACCTGGTAGCCGGCCAAAACCCAGCCGCCGGCACCAAAGCAAAACCCGGCACCACCATCACCGTCACGGTGCTGTAATACCCCAAAGCGCCCCCGCCGCTCGCTCCTCCGTCGCTCACCACTCGGTCGCTCCCACCCGCCCCCGTTTGAGCGCTCCTACGTCGCGCCGAGAGTAGGCACCCGCCCGGTCAGAGCCGAGCCTGTCGCGAGCTCTCCGGCGGCAGGGGTGCCCCGATCGCGGCCACCGCCGGGCCACGCCGCAGCCCCGCGCTCCTTCGTCAGGCGCCTGGTGCGCCGAGCGACGAGGCCGCCGCTAGCGCTTTGGCGGGCCGATAGCCTGCTGCAGCGGGCCAGCGGTGACGGAACCCGGCCATCGAGGCAGCCGCTCGGGGCGGGCTCCTACGTCGCGCCGAGAGTAGGCACCCGCATACCGGGGGCTAGCTCGTCGCCTGTGCCGATCGACAGGAGGTGCTCCTTCGGATCGTGGACTCGCACGCTCAGGGAACAGGCTGGTGGACCGGAATCGGGGACTATCTCCTGTCCTTCGGCACACCGCCCGCCCGTTCCGCGAGCACGTCGGCGATGAAGGTGCGCATCAATGCGGCGCACTCGGGAGCATGGGTTTCCAGCAGTAGATGGCCGGCGTCGTAGATGTGGATTTCCAGGCGGTCCAGGGCCTGGGAGTACGCCAGGACTTCGGGGAGGTCGAAGAAGGGGTCGTGGCGGCCCCAGAGGAGTAGAGCCGGGGGTTGGTGTTGGGCGTGGTAGGCGGCTAGGTCGTCGAAGCGGGCTACGTGGGTGGCGTAGTCGCAGAACAGGCGGAATTGGGCGTCGATGATGCCCGGGCGGGACAGGCGGTCCCAGTCCAGGTGCCAGGACTCGGGTGGCTGGAGGAGCTGGAGTCGGTCCGACAGGCCGCCGAGGTACTGGTAGCGGGTGCCCTCGAAGTTCAGCCACTCGGGCAGCGCGGCGCGGTTGGCTTCTGATGGGTCGGCCCAGAAGGCTTTGGCGGTGTCCCAGTCGCTGCCCAGGCCGGCCTCGTGGGCGTTGCCGTTCTGCACGATGAGGCCGAGGATGCGCTCCGGCCGCCGGGTGGCGAGGTGGTAGCCGACCGGCGCCCCGAAGTCGTGCAAGTAGACGAAGAACTCGTCGACACCGAGCTGCTCGAGGAACGCCTCGATCGTGTCGGCCAGGTTGGCAAACGTGTACTCGTACTCATCCACCCCCGGCGCCGACGAGAACCCGAACCCCGGCAGATCAGGCGCCACAACCCAGCTCACCTCAGCCAACGGCGACAGCACGTCCCGAAAGGTATGCGAGGAACTCGGAAACCCATGCAGCAACAACACACACGGCTTGTCCCGCGTGCCGGCCTCCCGATAGAACACCTCCACCCCACCGACGTCGACCGCCCGATGACGCGGCTTGTCAACCACACGCATCCCAACAACCCTCCTCAACTGGTTCACCGATCGCCCAACCAGCCCAGTTTCTCCTCCCACCCCGCCCAGGCAAGGCGCCGGCATCAGCCCTTCAGTCAACCGGCGAAGTGTTGGGAAAATCCCAACACTTCGCTACAGTTGAGGTATGGACCAGCAACTGATCGCAGTTGGCGAACGCATCCGCTCCCAGATGCCGCCTGGGCTCAGTCAGCGGCGCCTGGCGGGCCTCGTGGACATGACGCCGGATGCCTTGTCGCGTGCTCTCAACGGACAGCGCGGGTTCTCGTCGATCGAGCTGGCTCGAATCGCTGACTCACTCGGGGTTGACGTCTACTGGCTGATCACCGGCCGGGAAGATCCGCAGCGTGTCGACATCGCGGCCCGGCACGTGTGGGATCCGGTGCAGGCAGAGCGGGTCAATCCTGGCCGCGAAGCCGACGACAAGATCTTGGAGAGAGTCGTCGCCGTCTATCGCGATGCCTATCCCGACGGGCCACCGAGGTCTCCGGACCTTCCCGCCGATCCTGACGCACTACGGGGCCGGTTGGGCGCCAACTTCGTTCGGCACTTCGCTGGGCAGATCGAAGCTGCCTTCGCCATCGACGTGATCCGGATCCCCGAGCTCTCCACCGACTATTCGCTGCGCATCGGTGGCCGCTCGGTGATTCTTCTGGTCAGCACGCCGAACTGGTTCAGGAACAACTGGTCCGTAGCGCATGAGCTCGGTCATCTCGTTCTCGGCCACCATGCCGGGCAGGGCGTCGAGAAGGCGAACGAACAACCGGCCGACGACTTCGCCGCAAGGCTGCTCCTGCCGGAACAGCGCATGCGGGAGATCAAGTGGTCACAGCTCAGTGAGATCGAGTTGGCCGAATTCGTCTGGGAGGCGGGCGTCTCCACCGAGGCGCTGCGAAACCGCCTGCGCAAACTTCGGATCAGGCTGAGCGCCAAGGTCACTGCCGCTCTGGGACAGCCGACACAGCACCTACTTCGCCGCCACCTCCCCTCAACGGCCAGCCACGACCCAGCTGTAGACCCAGTGATCGAGCGCGAAGCCGAGTCCACCGGCCGAACCTTTCCCCTGCGACTGCTTGCTGACCTGTCCCAGCGCGTGCGAGCCGGACAAGCCGATCCAGCAGCACTCGCCTGGCTTTTGGACGTGCCCCTCGACGAGATCGACTTCCCTGAGCCGGATGAGGACGCGGCCTCACAGCAGTACGAGGAAGTGCTCGCGGCCCGGCCAAGCGCCGCCGCCTGGAAGGACAGGCTCGCCGCCGACCCGACCAACGCGGCACCGCGGTGAACGAACGACTCCTGATGTGGGAGGACATCGACAAGCACCAAGCCATTGAGCTTCAGGCCTTCACCTGTACGAGCGATTGGCCACGTACCGCCAAAGGGCGGAAGCTCCCGAAACATCCTCGCGAATGGGAATGGCACGCGCAGAGACACTTTCGCACCGTCAGTCGACGCCTACTGGCCGACCAGACACTCCTTGTCGGACGAGATGACGAACAGGTGATCGGGGCTGCCGTGCATCTGTCGTTCGAAACGCAAGAACAACTGGTTGTCGCGACGATCGAGGCCGGCGCCGTCAGTACCCGCTACCGGAACATCAGAGACCGGTACATCGGTGACGAGATCATGGAAGTCGCGCAGGCCGAAGCCCGGATCGGAGCGGTCGGCCTGGGCGCCTCCACACTCGTGCTTCAGGGATACATCCACGAACGGAACTGGGCCAGCATGCGAATGGCCGAGCGGGCGCGCTGGGAGCCGGATGGGCTTCCTCTGACCAATGGATATCAACTCTGGGCGCGCGTCTTGGATCCGCGGGAAGAGTCGAGGTAGCTCGCGAGGTGGGTTGAATGCCGCGATCTGAGTGCCTACCTTCGCGCGACGCAGGGGCACACCGATGGGTGGGTGGGGCGCCGAGGGGTGAGCGACGGAGGAGCGAGCGGCGAGGCAGCGTGGGGGCTCTTCCCCGGTGGGTGTCAGGGGTCTGAGAGGGTTTGGTCGTGAATCGATCGCGGATCGCTGTGCTGGCCTTGCTTGCGGTGGCGGCGGCTTGGGGGTCTACGTTCTTTTTGACCAAGGATCTGCTCGAGCGGATGGACGTCGCCGACTACCTTGCGTTGCGGTTCGCGATTGCGGCGTTGGCGTTGATTTTGATTCATCCGCCGGCGATCTCGAAGCTCAGTCGGCTGGATCGTGGCCGGGGTGTTGCCCTTGGCATCGTTTACGGGGTCGCGCAGCTGGTGCAGACCGAAGGCTTGCGGCACACCTCAGCTAGCGTGTCCGGGTTCGTGACCGGCATGTACGTGGTGTTCACTCCGTTGCTCGCGGCCGTGATCCTGCGGCACCGGATCGGGCGGTGGGCGTGGGTGGCGGTGGTGCTCGCGACCATCGGGCTCGCGGTTCTTTCGTTGCGCGGGTTCAGCATGGGGACGGGCGAGTTGCTGACGCTGGCCTCGGCCGGGCTCTACGCGCTCCACATCATCGGGCTCGGGGCGTGGTCGACCTCCGCCAACGCCTTCGGGCTGTCGGCGCTGCAGATGGTGACGATCACCGCCGTGTGCGCGGTCGGAGCCATCCCCGGCGGGTTCTCCCTCCCGGGTGGTGCGGGAGACTGGGTCCGGGTGGTCTACATGGCGTTGATCGCGGGGGCGCTCGCGCTGATCGTGCAGACCTGGTCGCAGGCGTACCTGACTCCGACCCGGGCGGCAATCGCGATGACGATGGAGCCGGTGTTCGCGTCAGCGTTCGCCGTACTGTTCGGGTCGGACAGCCTGACCCTGCGGATGCTGATCGGTGGGGCGCTGGTGATGTCGGCGATGTACCTGGTCGAGCTCGCGCCGCGGCGCAAGTTCGAGGCCGAGGTCCAGCATCTCGGCCAGTAGCGGCACGTAGACGGAGGAAGGGACGAGATGCGGGACAACAGCGCGCGGCGGGTGCGGTACTTCCCGTACGCCGTGATCGCGCTCCTGCTCGCCGTCCTGGCCACCGGCACCGCGGTGAACCTCGATCGCAACCCCCAACCGCAGCTGGTTGCCGAAGGCATCACAGGACGGTCGGGACCGGTCGTGGTCGGTACGCCGATCGACTCGGCCGACCTGTCCAGGCCGGAGCTGATCCGCGCCGCACTGGCCGATCTCGACGCGCTCACCCTGCCGGACGGCGCGACGCTGGCCGGCTGGGACGGGCCGTGGCGTTACGTCTGGCCGCGCGACGCGTCGTTCGTGGCTGCCGCGCGGTGCTCGGTCGGCCAGTACGCCGAAGCCGACAAGGTGCTCGGATTCCTCGCCAAGATCCGGCCGTCGTCAGGTCGCTGGGGTGCCCGGTACTCCGCTCCGGAGGGCACCGAGCCCCGAGACGGCCGCGAACCCCAACTCGACGGCTCGGGCTGGGTGCTCTGGGCAACGTGGTTCTGCGCCGAAACCCGCGCCAAAGCAGGAGCCAACACAGGAGCCAAGGCGGGAGCCACCTCAGGCGGAAACGCAGACCCGGCCCTCACTCCCCTGGCCGACTACTGGCCGATGGTCCGCGAATCAGGTGACCAGATCGTCGCCGAACTGGGTGACGACGACCTGCCCGCGGCCTCGCCCGACTACTGGGAGCGGCCGGAGCGCAACGTCACGCTCGGGACCATCGCACCGTTGATCACCGGCCTCCGGTCCGGACTGGCCATCGCGAAAACGCTGGATCGCAGTACCGAGGTCACCGCCTGGCAGGACGCGGCCGACAGGTTGTCCAAGGCAACCGATCGGACCTTCGGGCCTGACTATCCGCGGACCCCGGCGGAGGCGGTCAGCTTCGTTGAGCCAGGCATCGAACCCATCGCGATCGAAGGTGGCGCGGACGCGATCGTGACCATTCTCGGACCGCCGTTCGCCCCCGCCCGCGAGGTCGTCACCAAGGCGATCGAGCGGACCCACAAAGCGCTCTCCCAGCCCAACGGCGGCGTCACACCCGGCGAGCAGTGGCGGACCGACGGCGTCGCCTGGACGCCGCAGACCGCGCTGTTCGCGCTCAGCGCCGCCGCACGGGGCGACCGCGGTACGGCGGAGGAACTGCTCGCCTGGCTCGACGCGCACCGTACCGCCACCGGATCCCTTCCAGAGAAGGTCAACCGCGACGTCAAGCCGGCCGGCGAGGCACCCCTGGCCTGGACCACAGCCCTCGTGGTCCTCACCGCCTCGGCCCTGGATCACCCCCTACCGATTCCATAAGCAATTAGAGGATCTCCATCACGTCATGCGTCGGCGCTTCGGGCCGCGTAGTACTGGTCGCAGTGGAGTAGAAGAAAGCGGTCGACGCGATGTCGTCCTGCAGCGGCAGGTAGCGGCCTCCCGAGCGCCAGCCCAGCGCCTGGACGTCGACGCGCAGCTTGGTGCGGAAGCGGATCGGGTCAGGCAGGTGGAACCGGTACATCCCGAACCGCTGCTGGCTCTGGTACTGCCCGTCCGGCCGGATCACCTGCGGCAGCCCGAGGTACGGCGTACTGAACTCCGTGTAGCCGCCGCGGTCCTCGCCCAGGTCGAAGTTCCAGGCGCCACCGAAGTAGTCCTCGGTCCCCGTGCCGCAGATGGTCGGGAACTCGTCGTCGTCATCGACGTAGAACTTGACCTCACCCTCACCCCACCACCCACTGCTGTTCACACCCCAGGCCAGATACGTCCCCACGTAATGCCCCGGCCCCTCCACACCATCGAGCAAGGTGTGGACGGTCTTCGAAGGCAGCGGATTGCTCCGCCGCCACTGCGTGTGGAGGTACGCCGATCCCTGCGCCAGAGCGCCCAGCCAGTAGTCCACCTGGAAGTACACGACGACCGCCTCGTCATGCGTGTTCTCCAGCGTCAACCGGGCCTGCGAGCTGAACGGCATCTCCCAGTAGCAGTTGAAGCCGCCATTGGGGTTCACCGACACCGGCAGCGCGTTGACCTGGGCGAACCGCCCCCAGCCGGAGCAGAAGAAGTCCCCTACCGGCGCCTCGATCGCCGGTGCCTCGTCGCCGTCCCAGTGACCGCGCAGGACGAGTCTGCGCCAGTTGTCGCTGTGCGTGGTGAGCCAGATGTGCGTGATGCAGCCGGGGCCGGCGATGTCCGCGAGCGTCACGGTCTCCCCCGCGGCGATCTCGATCGACGGCGAGACCTTCCAGCCGATCCCGAGATCGCGGGCGGCCCGCGCCCCGGTTCCCTCCGTACGCCGGCCGCCCTGGCCGGGCTCGCCGGTCGGGTTCTCCGCGCTGATGGAGCGGGTCTGGACGTCGACGACCGCACTGATTCCGGACAGGCTGGGAAGAGTCATGAGCCAGAGCCTAGGGTCCGAACCACTCCGCAGGAGATCTGGAAATCGATTTCTCACACTGTGGTCAGCAGGAGCGAATCTTGGCGTCCAGGCCGTGTTCGAAGCTCAGGCAGACCCGGGGCCGGCCCTCGTCCTTGCGGGGCCGGATGATCAGCGGGTAGGAGTCGGCGCCGCGGATCTCCGGGTTCCGCTCGGTTGCCAGCGAGCCGACCGCTCCGCCGCGCGCCTCGGTGGCCGCCTTCACCTGGGCGACCGACACCGCGCTGGCGACCTCCTTGAGAGCAGCGGCCTTCGCGTCGTCGGCGACGGCCAGCGCGAACTTGATCTCCGGTGGCTGCGACCAGGTGGTCGAGGTGATCGGGAAGACCAGCCCGAACATCAGGATCCCGGCGAACCCGACGATCGCCCGCAGTTTCCGCCGCTCGTCACTCCACAGCACGGCCGCACAGCACAGCGCCAGGACCAGCGTGATGCCCCTGAGGACCCAGTGCCGATCGAGGCGGCTGTCCACCGCGAGGGCCGCCGCCAGCGCGACCACCACACAGACCACAGCCGCAGTGACGGCACGAACGGGCGGCGACACAGATTTCATGCCGCCGACGATAGAGGTCAGCCTCTGCGGGCAGCGAATCCGGACCCGGTGCCCAGGGCATCACGGACGGCTACCGGCGCCGGCCGTCCATCTGTTCGAGGATCCTCGAATTGTCTGGGCAGCCGGCAACCAACCGACCTAGAGTGCAAACGGTCTCCGCTACCGTGGGGCCGACCGACCGAAGGCCACTGACTTGCTGACCAAGGAATCCGCGCACTTTCACAGCCAGGTCTCCGCCCGGATGCTGGAACTGTCCGTCGGCCTGCCCTCACCCTCCCAGCAGGTTGTCGAAAAGCTGCTCGCGGGCCAGGGCCTGCGCCGTACTCTCGTCGAAGCCTGTGCCGGTCACACCCCGGCCGCCGCGCTGCCGCCGGTCGTCACGCACTTCGCGGTCCGCGCCGCATCGATCGTCGAGTTGCTCCACCTGGCGTCCCAGCTGCACGAGGACGCCGGGACCGAGGTCGAGCTGCTGACCCGCGTCGCCCTCTTCGGCCTGGCCGCCAAAGAGGCCGCCGAGCTCGGCCAGACGGTCAGCGAGACCGTCGCGGCCACCGCGGCCGATCTCGCGCGCGGGCAACTGCTGGACGTCCAGCGCACCTTCGACAGCGGCTTCTCGCTGTCCGACTACGAGGAGCTGGCGCGGCAGAAGACCGGGCAGCTGCTCCGGTTGGCCTGCGTGCTCGGCGGCCAGGTGGCCGGCCGCAGCCTGGCGGACCTCGAGGTACTGGGCCGGTTCGGGATGGAGCTGGGTGCGGCCGTCCAGACTCTCGACGACGCCTTCGAGCTCGAGCTGGCGCTCGGCGGGCCGGAGGAGGCCCGCGAGCTGGCCGGCGCGTACTTCCGGCGTGCCCTCGCCCAGCTGGACGAACTCGGCGATGAGCAGGTGCGCGAGCGGATCGTGGTCGTCGCCCGGACGGAATGGGTCAAGCTGCAGTGACGATGCCCACTCCCGACGTGCTGGTGATCGGTGGCGGTCCCGCTGGAGCCGTAGCCGCCACCCGGCTGGCCGGGATGGGCGTCTCGGTGCTGCTGGTCGACTCGGCCAGCGGATTCAGACCGCCGTACGACGTGGTGCTCAGTGAATCGACGATCAGCGGTCTGCCGGTCGAGCTGCCGACGCGGCCGGTGAACTCGTTGCGGCTTAGGTTCGGCAGCCGCGACTCACGGGTGGTGCCCGTTCCTGAGCTCTATCTGTGCGATCAGGCGATCTTCCGCGAGCGGCTTCTGCAAGCTGCGGCCGATGCCGGCGTCACCGTGGTCAAAGGCACGGCGACCCTGGAAGCTGGGTCGCGCCTCGTGGTCCAGGATTCCGACGGTACGACGTTCGCCCCGGACGCCGCTCACGTCGTTCTTGCGACAGGTGGCTCCGGGCCCTTGACGCGGCCCCCGGCTCAGCAGGCGAGCGGCTTCACCTATTCACGTCTTGTCTACGGTTCTGAGCGCAGCCCCGAAACAACCCTGTACCTCTCGGCACCGACAACACCCGGAGGTACGACGACCTCCGCCTGGGTGCTCCAAGGGCCTGACGACACCTGCACCTTGACCATCACCACCTCGAACCGGGACAGGTCCGGCGAGGAACTTTTCGCCGAGACTGTGGCCGAACTGTCCGCGGTCGAGCCGTACTTCGCCAAGATCCGCGCGACCTGTCCGGGCGTCGGTGCGGACACGAACTTCGGTTTCAGCGCGGATACCTGCGTCGACCAGGGCCGGATCCTGGTCGGTGACGCCGCCGGGCTGACGAATCCCTTCACCGGCGAGGGAATCAGCTCCGCCGTACAGAGCGGCACGATCGCCGCGAACTGCATCGCCCAGGCACTCGACGACCCGGCGGCCGCGGCTTCGCAGTACCGGGACGAGGTGACTCGGACCTTTGTCGGGTACTTCGAAACGAACGAGCACGCCGTCCGTCGCTACCAGCTCGCCTGGCGGACGATGGCGGCCACGCTGACCGACGACAGCCCGTTCTTCACCAAGGCCCGTCGCGCGATGATCCTTCCTGCCGGGCTGCGGAGCGTCGGCAGCCGCCAGGAGATCGACCTGAACCCGGCGGATTCCTTGCTGGTCAAGTCGTTCATCACCACCTGCGACTCGCTCGAGAGCGCCGCTGTCCGAACGGAGTGGCCGCTCCTGGTCCGGCTGCTGGCCGCCAACGAGGGCCCGCTGGCCCACGGGCTGCGTCCGGCCGTTCCCTTCCTGGCCGCCGTGGTCGCGGGTGGATCACCACCGCCGGAAGCCGCTGCTCAAGTGGCGGCCGGGATCGAGCTAGCGACACTCGCGATACTGGCCTTCGTCGGCGCTCCCGAGGCGCCGGGCAGCCCCGAACGCGGAATCGACTGGGCCCGAGCCACAACGGTCGTGGCCAGCGACTTCCTGCTCAGTGTCGCGGCGGACCTTGTCGTCGGCGTCGGCCACCCATCACTGCCCTGGGCCTTCGCCGACTGGGTGCGCGAACTCACCGCCCTGCGGATCGGCCGGCTCCAGCCCGACGGGCTGCTCCGGACGCCGGCGGCCGAGCTCTTCGGGGCGCTCTTCGAGTTCCCCTGCCGAGCCGGCGCCGAGCTGGCCGGCCTCCCGTTGAACCGGTCCGCGCAACTGCGCGACCACGGCTACCACAGCGGCAAGGCATTCCTGTACGCCGAAGACCTGCGCGCCCTGCATGCCCGCCCCACCCGCCTCGACACGACCCACGACCACTTGCTGCGCAGCCGCGTCTCGGCGCTCCCCGATCTCCTGCCGGGCGCCACCGACTTCGATGCCGGCCAAGCCGACCCGGTACTCCGGAAAGCGCTGGCGAACGAACTGTCCCGGACCACCGTGACCGGCCTCGCGGCCCGGTCCACCAGGATCCTGAACGCCTTCGTCCGAGCACTCGCCGAGCCCTGATCCACCCGCCTCAGCGCGGCGCGGACACGCCGGTGAGGAGTGTCCCGGCGGGTCGGGCCTGGCAGATTCGATGCTGTCCTTGACCGCCCCCAAGGGAATGGATGCCGGTGTGAAGAACGATGACCCAGGTACTTGGAGTGTCTCCCGACGCCGGGCTCTGCAGCTGAGTGGTGGCGCGGCCGCGGTCGGTGCCCTACCGATCACCTCGGCCACCGCCGCGCCCCGCAGTACGGGTGGGCAGGCAGTGTTGACCGAGGGCACCAACTTCATGGTTTCGGTGTCGCCCGACGGGCAGTGGCTCGCGTTCGATCTGGTCACAGCCATCTGGGTGACGCCGGCCGGTGGCGGGCGTTCGCGGCGGCTGACCGATGACCTGCAGGATGCGACCCGGCCGCGTTGGTCTCCCGACGGCTCGACCATCTACTTCCAGTCCTATCGGGACGGCAACTTCCATCTGTGGTCGATCCGGCCCGACGGTTCGGGGCTGCGCCAGCTGACGACCGGGCGCTTGGACCACCGCGAGCCTGCGGCGTCGCCGGACGGGAAGTCGATCGTGTTCTCGTCCGACCGCGGTGGCACCGGCAGCTACGGGATCCATCGGCTCAGTCTGAGCAACGGGACCATCGTCGCGCTGACCGATGACACCAGCGAAGAGGCCGAGCCGGTCTACTCCCCCGACGGCCGGAAGATCGCCTTCACGGTCGACGCGACGTCGATCGTCGAGCTGGACCTGACCACCGGCCAGCGCCGTACGGCGGTCCCTGCTCGGACCGGGAGCACTGTCTACGGACCGGCGTACTCCGCTGGCGGTCAGCTTGCCCATGTCCGGCTGACCGGCCCGGTGAGCGAACTCGTCGTCGGCGATCAGGCGGTGACGACCGGCAAGGACGTCTTCGCCGTACCGCCCTCCTGGGAGGGTGGCGGTGACATCTTCTACACCGCGGACGGCTTGGTCCGAAGGCTGCGGCTCGGTGGAGCTGACACCGCGATCGCGTTCACGGCCGTGGTCCCGGTGACGTCACGGCGGCCGCGGCCGAAGTCGCCGGACATCGAGTCGGTGCGGCGCCGGCCAGTTCTCGGGATCGCCGGTCCTGCGGTCTCTCCGGACGGTCGCTGGATGGCCTTCCGGGCGTTGAACGCGCTCTGGCTGGCGCCGACCAGTGGCCGGGGGCAACCACGCAAGATTGTTGCCGACGGCTACTTCAACTCGGATCCCGACTTCTCGCCGGACGGCAAGAAGTTGCTCTATGCAAGCGATCGGGACGGCACCGCCGATCTCTGGTTGCACGATCTGGCGACCGGTGCCGACAGCAAGCTCTCTTCGTTGCCCGGGGCACAGACCGCGCCCAGGTTCTCCCCCGATGGCCGGCAGATCGCCTACCAGGACCAGGACGGCATCGCGTGGGTGCTCGACATCGGCTCGGGTGAGGTCCGGCAGCTCACCCCGACGCTGTTTCAGCCGGGCCGGGTGAGCTGGTCCGCCGATGGCCGCACGATCGTGCTCGCCGCGGTCAAACCGTTCTCCAAACGCTTCCGCGAAGGCACCAGCCAGCTCCTGTACGTCGACGTGGCAACGACCGCTCTCGAGTACGTCGAACCGATGCCGTTCCGCTCCCTGGCCACCAGAGGCGACGACGGCCCAGTCTTCTCGCCCGACGGCAAATGGCTCGCCTTCGTCGTCGAGAGCCTCCTGTACGTCGTACCGGTGGATGGCCGGGGTCGCTTCACCGGTCAGCCGCGGGCGGTCACCTCGGAGGTGACCGACTCGCCTGTATGGCAGGACGGTCGGACGCTGCTCTACCTGCATAACGGTCAGGTCCGGCGTACCGATGTGCGGGGGTCGCGGCCGCAGACGGTCAAGGTCGACCTGCATTGGCAACGCGCCACGGTGAACCAGCGCGTGACGATCCACGCCGGTGCGCTCTGGGACGGGCGAGCCGAGGAGTTGCGACGCGACGTCGACATCGTCGTGGACGGGTCGAAGATCGCCGCGGTCCGTCCACATCAGGGCAAGGCGGACATCGACGCGAGTGCGCTGACGGTGATGCCGGGGCTGATCGACTCCCACAACCACTGGCACCTTCGCGGCCGCGCCTGGGGTGCACGGCAGGGCAATCTGTGGCTTTCCTACGGGATCACGACCACGCGCTCCCCCGGCGATCCCGTCTACCAGATGCAGGAAACCCGGGAAGCCCTCGCTGAGGGATCTCTGACCGGTCCGCGGTTCTTCGCCACGGGTGAGGCGATCGACGGGTCCAGGGTCTTCTACAACTTCATGCGTCCGACGCTGTCGATGCGCCAGCTCGGTCTGGAGCTCGACCGGGTCGAAGGGCTCGCGTACGACTTGGTGAAGACGTACGTGCGGTTGCCGGTGGAGTACCAGCGACGGGCCATCGCGGCGGTTCACCGGCTGGGGCTGCAGTTGTCGTCGCACTACCTGTATCCGGCCGAGCACCTTGGCATGGACGGGATGGAACACACCGGCGCGACCAACCGGCTCGGGTACTCGCACACGGTCAGCCGGCTCGGGCGCGCGTACTCCGACGTGATCACGCTGTTCACGAAGGCCGGGCTGTCGGTCACGCCTACGCTCTTCAACTCGACGATGGCACATGTCGACGATCCGTCGCTGCTCACCGACCGGCGGACCACCACGCTGTTCCCCTCCTGGGAGTACGCCGCGCTGCAGGCGGAGGTCAGCACGGCCTCGGGTCCGGCCGGGGTCACTACGCGGGCTCTGCTGGCCGGCAACGTCGACATGGTGTTGCGCATCCATCGGGGTGGGGGCCTGGTCATCGCAGGTACGGACGCTCCGCTGGACAACATCGCGATCTCGCTCCATGCGAATCTGCGGTCGATGGTCGCGGGCGGCTTCACGCCGTACGAGGCGTTGACGACCGCTACCCGCAATCCGGCCAAGTGGCTGGCGCTGGAGGACAAGCTGGGCGTCGTACGGGCCGGGGCGCAGGCGGATCTCGCGTTCGTGAAGGGTGATCCGCTGGCGGACATCCGGCACGCGGCCGCGGTCGAGCAGGTGATGCTGGCCGGGAGGCTGCACACCGTCGACTCGTTGCTCGCGCCCTACACCGGGCAGCAGGTCGCTCCGGCATTGGTTGCTTCAGGCAACACGCCGCGGCCGCTCAGCCGGGAGCAGGCGCACGCCCACGACCCGCAGTACTGGTGGCACGAGCCCGAGTGGCTGCACCGGCTTTGCTGCGAGGGGTAGCGGCTGCCTGGAGGAGGCGGTTGCCCAGGACCGTGAGGGCCTCGCGGAGTTCGGGCGGGGTCACGACGGTGAAGGACTGTTCGAGGGAGGCGAGGCGGTAGGCGTACCACTCGGGATCCTCGGTGCTGCCCGTGAGCCGGGTGCGCTTCTCGTCGATCGGCTCGAGGCGGCCCAGGGTGCGGGCCAGGACGACCTCGGCGATCGGGGCGTCGATCACCACCTCGACTGGGTACTTCCAGCCCTGGGCGAAGTGGTCCTGGATCGCGGTGACCGGATCGAGGTCGTCCGGCGGGATGAAGGTGTCGGGCAGCGTCTCGGTGGTGGTCACGCGGTCGACCCGTAGCACGCGCTGTGCGTCCTTCGTGTGCGACCAGCAGAGCAGATACCAGAGGCCGTGGCGCACCGAGACGGCCCAGGGGTCGACGTCCATGGTGATGGTGTCGCGGTCTCCCCGGCGATAACCGATGCGCAGCCGGCGGCCGGCAGTACAGGCTTGGACCAGGGCCGCGGTCGTCTCCGGGTCGGGGTAGGTGCCCTCGGCGGCCTGCGGCGGAGTGATCAGCCGGCGCATCGACTCGGCCGGCTCGGCGACCGGCTTCGGCAGCACGCGGATGATTTTGCTGAGCGCGCTCCCGGCCGGGTCCGTCGGGTCGGACGCGCGGTGATGGCCTTCGAGCGCGGCCATCATCAACCCGAGCGCCTCGGCGGTCGAGAACATCAACGGCGGCAGCCGGAAACCACGGCCGAGGCGATAGCCGCCGTACCGGCCTGGGGTGGACTCGACCGGGATGCCGGCCTCGCGCAGGATTCCGACGTACCGCCGCGCGGCCCGGTCGCTGACGCCCAATCGGTCCCCGAGCCGCTCGCCGCTGATGCCCGGGCAGTCCTGGATCAGCTCCAGCGCCAGTAACGCTTTCGCCGTCGGGCTCACTTCGTCCACAATCACAGTAGAACCCACATCCCGGAAGCTGAACGTCCGGAATGGAGATTACCGTCTGGGCCATGACAGAGCACGACCTCCCCCATGAGGCCCCCATCGCCGGCACCGAACTCGAGACCATGCTGGGCTCGCTGGAGCGGCAACGCGCGATCTTCGCCTGGAAGTGCGGCGGGCTGGACTCCGCCGGGCTCCGGGCCTCGCATCCGCCGTCGAAGCTGACGCTGGGCGGCCTGGTCAAACACCTGGCGCTGGTCGAGGACGAGTACTTCACGCGGAGGTTGCTCGGCGAGGAGTGGGGTTCACCGTGGGACAGCGCGGACTGGGATGCCGACCCGGATTGGGAGTGGCACTCGGCGGCTGAGGATTCGCCGCAGGAGCTCTACGCGCTCTGGCAGGAGGCGACTGACCGGTCGCGGGCGGCTGTTGCCGCAGTACTGGACAACGGCGGGCTGGATCAGCTGGCGGCGTACAAGAACGGGAACGGTGAGTCGCCCAGTTTGCGGCGGATCATGATCGATCTGATCGAGGAGTACGCCCGGCATGCGGGCCATGCCGATCTGATCCGCGAGTCCGTGGACGGGCTGACCGGCGAAGACCCGCCGCGGTAGCCGGGCCGGCCGCGCTGGCCGAGCCGGCAGTTAGAAAGGGAGCTTGGGCTGTGGCGGGGCGTGGGTGGGGTCGACGCCGTCGAAGAGGCTGCTGACCGACTCGCCCTCGTGGATGCGTTTGATCGCCTCGGCGAACAGGCCGCTGACCGAGCTGACCTGCAGTTCGGGGAAACCTTCGGGACGCGGGACGGTGTCGGTGCTGATCACCTCGGTGATGGACGGGTGGGAGCGCAGCCGCTCGACCGCCTTGCCAGCGAACAGACCGTGGGTCGTCGCCACCGCGGCCTGCGTGCACCCAAGGTCCTTCAGCCGGTCGAGAAGCTCGATGATCGACCCGCCTGTCGCGATCTCGTCGTCCAGGATGATCGCCTTCTTGCCGGCCACGTCACCGACGATCGCATCGATCACCACCCGGTCGTCGGACAACCGCTGCTTGCTGCCCGCGGCCACCGGCAGCCCGAGCAGGCGGGCGAACTGGGTCGCGGTCTTCGCGTTGCCGAGATCCGGGCTGACCACGACGGTGTTGCTCAGATCGGTACCGCGGAAGTGCTCGGCCAGGACGCCGATCGCGGTCAGGTGGTCGACCGGTACGGAGAAGAACCCGTGCACCTGCGGCGCGTGCAGCGTCATCGTCAGCACCCGGTCGGCACCGGCCGCGACCAGCAGGTCGGCCACCAGCCGGCCCCCGATCGAGATCCGCGACGCGTCCTTCTTGTCCGAGCGCGCGTAGGCGTAGTGCGGCATCACCGCGGTGATCTGGGCGGCCGAGGCACCCCGGGCGGCGTCGATCATCAGGAGCAGCTCCATCAGGTGCTCCTGAGTCGGCGGAACCAGCGGCTGGACGATGTACACGTCCCGCTGGCGGCAGTTCACCTGCAACTGGACCTGTAGGCAGTCATTGCTGAACCGGTGGATCTCCACCGGCGACAGCTCCACGCCGAGATCGGCACAGATCTGCTTGGCAAGGCTGGAATGGGCACTTCCGCTGAACACGACGATCTCTCGCACGGCTCTCCCCGAATGCTGCGTCCCGACAGCGGTGAGCCTACCTGCCGACTGTTGAGTTCCAGCAGTCGGCAGGTGGCACTTGGACCTTGCGAATAGCTATCAGTGCAAGAGGCCGGCGACCACTTCGGCTGCCCGGCGGCAGTCCGTGGTCGAGGCATCCAGATGAGTGACGAGACGGAGCTGGGTGACGCCCACTCCGCCGATCAGTACGCCTTCCGCCTTGGCCTTGGCGACGACCTCGGCGACCGTCTTGCCGGTGGCGGCAAGGTCGGCGACGACGATGTTGGTGTCGACCTGGTCCGGCTTGACCGAGCCCGGCGCGGCGTCGGCGAGGATCTCCGCGATCTGGCGTGCATGAGCGTGGTCCTCGGCGAGGCGATCGACGTTGTGGCGGATCGCGTACAGCCCGGCGGCAGCCAGTACGCCGGCCTGACGCCAGCCAGCACCCAGTCGCTTGCGCCAGACCCGGGCCTCCTTGATCAGCTCGGCCGAGCCGACCAGCACCGAGCCGATCGGTGCGCCCAGACCCTTCGACAGGCACACACTCGCTGCCGCGGCCCGGCCCGCGTAAGCAGCCATCGGTACGCCGGTCGCCACCGACGCGTTCCACAGCCGGGCCCCGTCGAGGTGGAGCGGGACGCCGAGCGAGTCCAGCTCGTCGGCCAGGGCGTCGTACGAGGTCTGGATGGTGCCGCCGCCGAAGTTGTGGGTGTTCTCGACCGAGACGGCGGCGGTTGGAACGAAGTACGGGCCGAGGTCGGGGGCGATCAGGGCGCGGATCTGGTCGAGGTCGATCTGGCCGCCGGGCGCGCTCCAGGTGCGGGTGGTGATACCGCTGATCGCGGCGTGCGCACCCAGCTCGGCACGCGCGACGTGCGCGCTCGCTTCGCAGAGCACCTCAGTGCCAGGAGCAGCAAGCGCCCGTACGCCGAGGATGTTGGCCAGCGACCCGCTGACCGTGAACAGCCCGGCCTCGTGCCCGAGCAACCCGGCGACGGCTTCCTCGAGCTCCGTGACCGTCGGATCCTCGCCGTAGACATCGTCACCGACAGGCGCACTTGTCATCGCCGCCAGCATCCCGGCGGACGGTTTGGTGACGGTGTCGGACCGGAGATCGATCACGCTCGTGCGCCTCGCAGGCGTTCGGCTACCAGGAAGGCGAGTTCGAGGGACTGGTGGCGGTTCAGACGCGGGTCGCAGGCGGTTTCGTAGCGATTGACCAGGTCCTCGGCGACCAGCTCCTCGCCGCCGCCCAGACACTCGGTGACGTCGTCGCCGGTGAGCTCGATGTGCATGCCACCCGGCCAGGTGCCGACCTGCTCGTGGGCGTCGAAGAAGCCCTGCACCTCGTCGATCACGTCGTCGAAGTTGCGGGTCTTGTAGCCGTTCGGCGTCTCGTAGGTGTTGCCGTGCATCGGGTCGCACACCCACGCGATCGGCGAGCCGTGGTCGCGGACCGCCTCCAGCAGCGGTGGCAGTCCGGCGCGGATCTTACCCGCGCCCATCCGGGTGATGAAGGTCAGCCGGCCCTCGATGCCCTTCGGGTTCAGCTTGTCGATCAGCGCCCGGATGTACTCCGGGGTCGTGGTCGGGCCGATCTTCACGCCCAGCGGGTTGCTCAGCGTCGACAGGAACTCGATGTGCGCGCCGTCCAGCTGCCGGGTCCGCTCCCCCACCCAGAGCAGGTGGCCGGACACGTCGTACGGCTGCTGGGTCCGCGAGTCGATCCGGGTCAGGGCGTGCTCGTACTCCAGGATCAGCGCCTCGTGCGAGGCGTAGAAGTCGACCGTCTTGAACTCGTCGGCCGTGCCGCCACAGGCCCGCATGAAGGCGAGGGCGCGCTCGATCTCGCTGGCGAGCTGCTCGTACCTCTGCCCGACCGGCGAGGCCTTCACGAAGTCGGTGTTCCAGGCATGCACCTGGTGCAGGTCGGCGTACCCACCGGTGGTGAACGCGCGAGTCAGGTTGAGCGTCGCGGCCGCCGCGTTGTAGACACCGCGGAGCCGCTGCGGGTCCGGGATCCGCGCCTCGGGCGTGAAGTCCAGCCCGTTCACGGCGTCCCCCCGGTACGACGGCAGCGTCACGCCGTCGCGGGTCTCCTCGCCACTGCTCCGGGGCTTCGCGTACTGGCCGGCGATCCGGCCGACCTTGACGACCGGCACGCTCGCGGCGTACTGGAGCACGACCGACATCTGCAGCAGCACCCGGAGCTTGGCCCGGATGTTCTCGGCGGTCACCCCGTCGAAGGTCTCGGCGCAGTCACCACCCTGCAGCAGGAACGCCTCACCCCGCGCGACGGCCCCGATCTTGGTGGTCAGATCGTCGCACTCACCGGCGAAAACCAGCGGCGGCAACGTCCGCAACTGCCCGATGACGTGGTCGAGCACGACCTGGTCCGGCCACTCCGGCTGCTGCAACGGCTTGAGCCCGCGCAGCTCCTCCAACGAAGGAACCCCCGGCACCAACCCAGCACTCAACTCCGCAAATTGCATACCCCAACCCTATTCGAGCCCGCGGATCCCCCACCCACCCGTCTCACCCCCCACCGGCTGAGCCGTCAAACCTCGGGTCGACCGGGGCGGGAAATACCCCCGAACTGGGCCAGGATGCTCCCCGGAATCGGGCAAGTTCCTCCCCGGACGGGTTGTCCACAGGGTGCCTTGCGGAGTTCGGTACTGCGGGAACGGCGGGCATCTTCTTTGGTGTGGAGAGCGAAGAGCCAGATCACAGCGAATCGGTGCCGGAGGGGGACGGGGGTGGGGAGACGGTTCGGTTGTTCGTGGAACTGCGCAAGCGGCAGAAGGGAGCGTTCAGCCGGGCTCAAGCGTTGGAGCACAGCATCTCGGACAAGGTACTGCAGAGGCGGTGCCGGGCGCGGCAGGTGCAACGCGTGCATCACGGCGTCTACGTGGATTTCACCGGGCCTCTGCCCTGGGAAACCAGAGTGTGGGCCGCCTGGCTGGCGTACGGGCCTGACGCTGCCCTGACGGGTGCGACTGCGCTACGACGGTTCGGGTTGGAGGGTGACTGGGACGACGGTGCCATCCACCTGGCGGTCCCGCACACCCGCCGCGTCAATCGCCGAACAGGAGTGGCCGTACGCCGTTCCCGGGACCTCGCCTCGCAACTGCACCCGACGCGCCGGCCACCGACTGTGCGTCTGGAGGTGGCGTTGCTGACGACCGCGGGCCAGGAACCGGCAACAGCGAGGAAGGCAGCGATCCTGCTCGACGCCTGCCGCCAGCGCCGGACCACTCCGCAACGACTGCTGACCGAACTGGAGTCGCTGAGTCGGCTCCCCGGTCGTGGACTCCTTCAGCAGATCCTGCTCGACGCCTGCCGCCAGCGCCGGACCACTCCGCAACGACTGCAGACCGAACTGGAGTCGCTGAGTCGGCTCCCCGGTCGTGGACTCCTTCAGCAGATCCTGCTCGACGCGGCCGAGGGCGTTCAATCGTTTCTCGAGCAGTCCTACCTGCGCCGGGTGGAACGCGCTCATCGGCCCCCATCGCCGAGCGGCAGGTCCGCGTCGTGACCAAGGCCGAGTCGGCGAGCGAAGTCGTCTATCGGGATGTGGAGTACACGCCGTACGGGCTGATCGTCGAACTCGACGGCAGGCTGGGGCACGCCGATGCGCTGTCCCGCTGGCGTGACATGAGCAGGGACAACGCAGCCGCGACCAGCGGGAAGCTGACCCTGCGGTTCGGCTATCAGTTGACGAGTCTGCCTTGTGCGACCGCGGCCCAGGTCGTCGCTGCACTCCACCGCCTCGGCTGGAACGGCGCGCCCCGCCGATGCTCCCCCACCTGCTCGCTGGACGATCTTGTCGCCGACCGGGGAGACGTTTCTCCGGATCCGGGGGCAATATCCTCCCCAGGTCCAGGTCTGGCTTAGCCGAGGGCACTGGGGTCCGCGGGGACGTCTACGGCGTGGGCGCGGAGGACGCTCAGGGGGATGGTGTCGAGGGCTCGGAGGTGAGTGGAGGCCAGTACTACGGGGGCTGCGGCGCCGGCGTGGTACGCCTGGAGCCAGCGGGCCGCGACCACGCACCAGCGGTCGCCGGGGCGTAAGCCGGTGAAGTTCAGCTCGGGGCGTGGGGTGGTCAGGTCGTTGCCGACCGCGAGCTGGTGCGCCAGGAACTCGGTGGTCATCACCGCGCAGACCGTGTGGCTGCCGAGGTCCTCGGGACCGGTGGTGCAGCAGCCGTCGCGGAAGAATCCGGTGACGGGGTCGGTCCCGCACTCCTGGAGGCTCTCGCCCAGGACGTTCAGGTCCCTCTCCATTCGGGTCAGCCCATCCGCGGGTCAGGAGGCCTTGGTGTCGCCGTGCCGGGGCTTGATGTGGTCGTCGACGGACTCGCCGGCCTTGATGAGCTCCTTGGCCTTCTCGGCGTACATGTCGACATACTCCTGGCCGGACAGCTCCATCAGCGCGTACATGATCTCGTCGGTGACCGAGCGCAGGACGAAACGGTCGCGCTCCATCCCCTCGTACCGGGAGAAGTCGAGCGGCTCACCGATCGCCACGCCCGGGCGGATCAGCCGCGGCAACCGGCGGCCTGGCTCGCGGATCAGGAACTTCGGCCAGACCGTACCGGGCGGGTTCAGCTTCTCGGTGTCGATCATCGCGACCGGGATGACCGGTACGCCGGCCACGATCGCCATCCGCGCCACGCCGGTCTTGCCCTTGTAGAGCCGGCCGTCGGGCGACCGGGTGCCCTCGGGGTAGATCCCGAACAGCTCGCCCTTGGCGAGGATCTCCAGCCCGGTGTTCAGCGCGGCCAGCGAGGCACGCCCGCCGGACCGGTCGATCGGGATCTGGCCGATCGAGCGGAAGAAGGTCGCCATCAGGCGGCCCTTCAGCCCGGGCGCGGTGAAGTACTCCGACTTGGCCGGGAAGATGATCTGACGCGGTACCGCCACCGGCAGGAACACCGAGTCGGTGAACGCCAGGTGGTTGCTGACCAGCAGCGCCGGCCCGGTCTTGGGAATGTTTTCCAGCCCCTCGACCCTGGGACGGAAGAGGAGCTTCGCAATCGGTCCGACGAAGAACCGCCTGAGGAACAGGTACAGCAACGCCTTCACCTCCGTCACTCGGCCGACACCCAGTGTGCTGGACCGGCGGTGGGTGTGCCAGCTCCGGTGACCAGGGAGGTAGCTCGCAAGGCGGGGTGGCTGCCTCGATGCGGTGTTCATCGTGGCAGTCACCCCAACGCAGCGAGGTGCCTTCCTGGGTGCCGGAGATGGTGCGCCCACCGCCGGTCCAGGACACTACGTTCCACTCTCCTCCTCAGGCAACGTCACCGCCAGGAATAGCGGGGCAACACTCTGTGTTGGCACCTGTTTGCAGACTGGGTGCGATGTCGGTCACGGGATCGAGCGACACTCGTGACGGGGTGGGCGGGTGACCTCGTGGCTGCGACCATTGGCGTCTCAGGATCTATGCGACTCATCAAGGAGTACCCGTGCCAGTGCAAGCTCACGCGGAGGAGTTCCGCAGCCCAGGTTCCGGTGCGAGCGCCGCGACCGGGATCCTGCTGAGCCACGGCTTCACCGGCTCGCCGAAGTCGATGCGGCCGTTCGGCGAGCACCTGGCGGCCGAGGGCTACGGGGTCTCCGTACCGCGCCTGCCAGGCCACGGCACCCGCTGGCAGGAGATGAACACCACCCGCTGGCAGGACTGGTACGCCGTACTGGAGAACGAGCTGACCCGGCTGCGCAAGGAGCACGACCGGGTGTTCGTGGGCGGCCTGTCGATGGGCGGCTGCCTCGTACTGCGGCTCGCGGAGCAGCACGGAGCCGACATCTCCGGTGTGATCCTCGTCAACCCGTCCGTGCGCACCGACGACAAGCGACTCGCGGCGCTCCCGGTGCTGCAGCGGCTGGTGCCGTCGTTCCCGGGCATCTCGAACGACATCAAGAAGCCGGGTGTCGACGAGGGCGCGTACGACCGGATGCCGCTGAAGGCACTCCACTCGCTCTCCCAGCTGTGGACCCTGACCCGGGCCGACCTGGCGAAGGTGACCCAGCCGGTCTTGCTCTTCCGAAGTACCGTCGACCACGTCGTCGAACCGAGCTCAGGCCGGGCCATCCTGGCCGCGATCTCATCCCGCGACGTCACCGAGACCCTGCTCGAGGACAGCTACCACGTGGCCACTCTGGACAATGACGCCGACCGAATCTTCACCGACACCGCCGCCTTCATCCACCGGATCACCCATGCGTGACAACGGCCTGACCGCCGAGGCATACACGTCCCTGGGCCGCATCAGCCCCGCCTTGGCCACCCCAGCCCTAACAGCCCTAGCCAAAGCCGGCATAGCCGCCTACTGCCAAACTCCCGCAGAGGCTGCGGAGGCTAGCACCTCGCTCCCCCAGCCGAACGGCGCCGAAGGCGAGGCGACGGCGGACGCGACCGGGGCAGGCGAACTGGCGGGCAAGCCCGCCGTGTCAGCTCGCACGGCTGATCCCGCCGACGCTGCGCAGTCTGGCCGGGAAGCTGATCCTGCCGACGGCAAAGCCGAGGCAGCGGAGGCCACCACCTCACCCCTCCCCCAGCCAAGCGCCGAAGGCGCCGCGACGGCGGAAGCTGCCGACGGCAGTGGGCTGGCGGGCAAGCCCGCGTTGTCCGCTCGCACTGCCGATCCCACCGATGGCGGAGCCGAGGCAGCGGAGGCGACCTCCTCGCCGCTTCCCGAGCCGAGCGGCGCCGGAGGCGCCGCGAAGGCGGAGACGGCTGACGGCGAGAGCGCTGAGGCCACCTCAGCTCTTCCCAAGGCGGGAGTGCCGGTGGGGTTTGAGGAGATTTTTGTGGCGGCTCAGGCTGTGGTTCGGGCTCGGGCTGTTATTGCTCGGAGTAGTGAGGATGCTGAGTGGGCTTCGTTGGTGGAGCAGTTCAATGCGCCCTCGGCCGAGGGACACGGGGCTACGCCGGTGCCGCGGTGGCCGGCTAGTGAGGATGTGGAGGAAGGGTCCTACGAGCCGTTGATCGATGTGCCGGCTGGGTTGATTGTCGGGGATACGGACGAGGAGCCGCCCGAGGAGCCGCCGGCTCGGCGTACGGATGATCCGCATGATCACTTCATCCCGCCGGAGCCGCCGAGAGGGCCGCGGCTCGACTGGATCAGTCGCCTCGCCTGGCTCGGGCTGTTCGGTGGTCCGTTGCTGCTGATCGCCGCCGCGTTGCTCGACTTCGGTACCGGCCGGGTGACCACCGTCGCGGTCGTCGGTTTCGTCGGCGGGTTCCTCACCCTGGTACTCCGGATGCCCGACAAGCTCCCGCCCGAGGACACCCCCGACGACGGCGCCGTGGTCTGACGCCCAGCCGAGCACGCTAGAGTGCGGGATCGTCGGACAATCCGACGAACCCCAAGGCGAGGGAGGCACCCGTGCAGGTCACCGAGACGGTCGAGATCACCGGCCACCTGATGGATTCCGGGTTGCTGTCCCGGGTCCTGGACGACATCCGCGGGTACGGCGGTGAGTACACGCTGGACAAGTTCGACCTCGGCTACGACAAGGACGACCCGTCGACCGTGCGGATGACCGTGGGCGCCGAGGACGACGAAGCCCTCCAGCGACTGCTGATGCGGATCCAGACCAAGGGCGCGAACCTGGTCAACCCCGGTACGCCGGAGATCTCCGAGGTGCTCCAGGACGGCGTCTTCCCCGACGGTTTCTACTCGACCACCAACCTGCCCACCAGCGTCCGGCTGGGCGGCCACTGGGTCTCGGTGCGCAACCCCGAGATGGACTGCGGCCTGCTGGTCGACGGTGAGGACGTCCGGACCATCCCGATGTCCGAGGTGAAGGCCGGGATGAAGATCATCACCAGCGCCCAGGGCGTCAAGGTCACGCCGCCGATCGTGGCGAACGACGAGGGCGCGTTCGGCTTCATGGAGTCGGAAGTCTCCAGCGAGAAGCCGCAGCGGGTGCTCGTCAAGCAGGTGGCGGACGGCATGCGCGAGGCGAAGGCGGCTGGGCTGAAGGTGCTCTGGGTCGGCGGCCCGGGCATCGTGCACACCGGTGCGGCGCCGGCGATGGTCGCCATCGTCGAGGCGGGTTTCGTCGACGTGATGTTCGCCGGCAACGCGCTCGCCACCCACGACATCGAGTCGTCGCTCTACGGTACGTCGCTCGGCGTCGACCTGGCCCGCGGCCGGGGCGTGGAGCACGGGCACGAGCACCACATCCGCGCGATCAACACCATCCGCAAGGCCGGCTCGATCGCGGCGGCCGTCGAGTCCGGCTTGCTCACCTCGGGCGTGATGCACGCGCTGGTGAAGAAGGGAAACAAGTTCGTGCTGGTCGGCTCGGTCCGCGACGACGGCCCGCTGCCGGACGTCTACACCGACGTGCTCGAGGGCCAGCGCGCGATGCGGGCCGAGCTGGACGGCGTCGGTTACTGCCTGATGGCCGCGACCATGCTGCACTCGGTTGCTACCGGCAACATCCTCCCGGCGTCCGTCCCGCTCACCTGTGTGGACATCAACCCGGCCACCGTCACCAAGCTCGCCGACCGGGGCTCGGCCCAGGCCCGCGGCATCGTCACCGACGTCGGCCTGTTCATCGAGCACCTCGCCCGCGAACTGTCCCCGACGTACGCCGACACGAAATAACTCGGTTTCTGTCGGTCCTCGGTGCCATGGTTGATCCATGGCTCTGAGAACAAAAGCGAACTGGTTCGGAGTTGCGCTCAACTCCCCCGACCCGCAGGCGCTCGGCCGCTTCTACGTGCGCCTGCTCGACTGGGAACTGCACACCGACACGCCGGGCTGGGTCACGGTCGCCCCGTCCAAGGACGCCGGGTACAACCTGGGCTTCCACCTCGAGAAGCAGTACGAGCGACCGGTCTGGCCGGGCGAGAAGGGCAAGCAGCAGATGCAGATGCATCTGGACCTCGAGGTGGACGACCTCGATCAGGCGGTCGCGCACGCGATCGAGGCCGGTGCGGAACTGGCGGAGTACCAGCCGCAGGAGGACGTTCGTGTGATGCTCGACCCAGATGGTCATCCGTTCTGCCTCTATCTCGACTGAGCAGGCAAGATGGGCGCCATGACGGAACTGGTGCACCTGGACGTTGCCGGCGGGGTCGCGACGATCACGCTGGACTCGCCGCACAACAAGAACGCGCTCTCCCAGCAGTTGACCGGCGAGCTGCTGGCTCACCTGGCGGCGGCTGACGCCGATGACGACGCGCGGGTGATCGTGATCCGGTCGGCGCTGGACGTCTTCTGCTCGGGCGCCGATCTGTCCGAGGCGACGACGGTCGGGATGGGTGTCGGGGCGCAGCGGATGGTCGACGTGCAGCGCGCGATCGTGGCGAACTCCAAGCCCGTGGTCGCCCGCGTCACCGGGCCGGTGCGGGCCGGTGGTATCGGGATCGTGGCGGCGGCCGACATCAGCGTCGCCGGGCACAGCTCGACGTACGCGCTGACGGAGGTCCGGCTGGGGTTAGCGGCCGCGACGATCTCGCTGACGGTGATCCCACGGCTGACGGATCGCGCCGCCTCGCTGACCTTCCTCACCGGCGACGGCTTCGGCGGCGAGGAGGCTGCCCGGCTTGGGCTGGTCACCCAGTCGGTCGCCGACGAGGAGCTCGACGGTGCGCTGGACGCGGTCCTGAAGTCGTTGCTCAAGGGCGCGCCGCAAGGTCTGCGCGAGACGAAAAAACTGCTCAACCGCGAGCTCCTCGCCGACATCGATGCCCGAGGCACCGAACTGGCCGAGCTCTCGGCCGGCCTGTTCGGCTCCCCCGCCGCCCAGGAAGCGATGCTTGCCTTCCTCAACCGCAAGAAGCGCTAGTGCGCCGGTAGCGCAACAGGGCTTCCGGCACGACATGCTAGGCCCAGCCGCCGTTGCTGTGCAGGAGTTGCCCGTTCACCCAGCCGCCCTCGGGTGAGCAGAGGAAGGCGACCAGGTTGGCGGTGTCGACCGGTCGCCCGGGGCGCTTCAGCGGATTCTCAGCCGCGAACTGCTCGACCATTTCCGGCGTCATCCACCCGGTGTCGATCGGACCGGGGTTGATCACGTTCGCGGTGATGCCCAGGTCGCTGAGTTCACGCGCCGCGGCGAGGGTGATTCGGTCGAGAGCACCTTTGCTGGCGCCGTACGGGAGGTTGCCCGCGGTGTGATCGCTGGTCAGGGCAACGATCCGGCCGTCGCCGTACGGCGCGGCGTACTGCTCCGCGAACGCCTTGATCAGTAGCCAGGTCGCTCGCGCGTTGACCGCGAAGTGCCGGTCGAAGCTCTCGACGGTGGTGTCGAGGATGCCGCTGTCGACCGACTCGCAGTGCGACATCACCAATGCCTGCACCGGCCCGAGCGCCTCACCGGTGGCCCGCAACACCTCACCCGGCGCGGCGACATCCTCGAAGTCAGCCTCCACCGAAAACACCCGCGCCCCGTGCCCAGCCAGTACTCCGGTGATCTCGTCCCGGGCCGAAGTGTCCGCCCCCCACGGCATCCGCTCGTCGTACCCACCGAAGTACGTGAAGCCGACATCCCACCCGGTCGCCGCCAACCGCTCGGCGAGTCCAGCCCCGATCCCGGCCCGTCGACCAACACCCGTCACCAACGCCACCGGTCTCATGGGCTCCATCCTGCCGTCCGTTTCCTCAACCCACAAAGGATTTATTCAGTTGCAACCCGCAGAGAGGTGCTGGTGCACTGCGCTTCATGGCGATGACCGCGAGCATGCGCACGACATTCCGCGAGCAGGGCTTTGTGGTGGTACCCGATGTGCTCACCGACGAGCAACTCGCGACCGGACGCAAGTTGGTCGCGGCAGAGCTCGAGAAGGAGCCGCCGGCGCCGGGTCACACGGGCATTCAGTTCGCCTGGCCGCGATTCGAGGATGGCTCGCATCCGCTGCTGGACTTCTATCGGGAGACGGTGGCTCCGCTCGCAGGCGAGTTGATCCGGCCAGAGCTCGGGGTGGACGATCCCGACTTCGCGCAGATCGCGACCACGATTCCGCCGTGGTCTCATCGACCCGGTGCGCCGCACGTCGACGGGGTGAGCCCGCTGGCGCCGGACGGTACGCCGTACACGTTCTCGATGCTCGCCGGGGTCTGGCTGACCGACCAGCAGGAGGAGTACCACGGCAACCTGCATGTCTGGCCGGGTACGCATCTGCGGTTCGGGGAGTATCTCGCCGAACGCGGCGCCGACGCCCTGGCCGAACTAAGCCAAGACACCAGCGGTGCGCCGTACCCGAAGATCGAGCTTGGCGAGCAGATTCAGACGTTCGGCACCGCCGGGAGTGTGCTGTTCGCGCACTACCTGCTCGGGCACAACATCGGTGGCAACACCGGGCCGGACCGGCGCGAGACGATCTACTACCGGCTGCAAGCCCACGGACACAGCGATCGGTGGCGCGATGTGGTCGTCGATCCGTTGAGCGAGTTCAGGGCAGGGTGAGCTCGAGCAGCATCGGCAGGTGGTCGGAGCCCGCGATGAGGTCGTCGCGGGTGACGCCCTCGATCGAGTCGAGCGGGATGACGCGGCCGGCGAGGCCGGGTGAGAGGTGCGCGCCGTCGATGCGCTTGACCGGGTTGTCGGAGTGGAAGGTCGGGCCGGCGTCGACGCCCAGGTCGGTCAAACCCTCTGCTGCAAGGCGATTCCAGACAGGGCCGCCTGGCTCCTCGTTGAGGTCGCCGACCAGCAGGTAAGGCAGGTTGAAGGACTTGCAACCGCGCAGTACCTGGTCGAGTTCGTGCTCCCGACCGCGGATGTGCAGGCCGAGGTGGCAGACCACCAAGGCGACAGCGACGTCACCGAGCGTCGTCCGGCCGCCGACCGAACCGCCGGGCAGCTGGGTTGCGATGAAGCGCAGCCGGCGGCGGACGAAGGGCCGCCAGACCCGCCAGTGCAGGGGATCCTGGAGATCGATGCCGTCGGCAATCAAGATCGCGTTGCGCGCCGACGCCGCGACGTACCGGAGGCCGAACGTCGCCGCCATCGCCTCGCGTTTGCGCCGCGTGCCCCACCAGGTCGGTGCTTCCTGGATCAGCGCGACGTCAGGCGCGCAGGCCCGCACGACCCGGGCCAGCGCCTCGCGGTCGTCGCCCCAGCGGTGCACGTTGTAGGACAGCACCCGCAGCGACGGGCCATCACTCATGCCTCGCTGTCACCGTTCAGCTCGGCCGTTTCCTTCACCGAAGGCTCCGCCGTCCGCATCCCCGTACGCCGTCCGACCGACTTGCGGGTGGCCCGCTCGAGCCGGGTCGACCGTCCACTGCGCGCGGCCGTCTTCGCGGTCACCGCAGTCGTCTTGACGCGCACCCGGCGCAACCAGGTCGCCTCTTCCCGCGCAAGGTCAGCAGCACCCACCATGCCCGCCTCAGGACCCAGTACTGCGCGAACAATGCGCGCCTCAGGCCTGAACCCACGGCCGGTCAGCGTTCGCTTGAACGCCTCGCGGGCCGGAGCGAGCAGCAGCTCCCCCGCATCCGAGACGCCACCACCGATCACGAACGTCCCGGGATCGAGCGCGGCCGCCAGATTGGCCAGCCCGATCCCAAGCCAGCGGCCGACATCCTCCAGCAGCTCGATCGCGACGGGGTCGCCGTCCTTGGCGAGCTCCGTCACCATCGGCCCGTTGATCTTGAGCGGATCGCCGGCCGCGGCCCGCAGCAGGTTGTGCGCGACCGGCGAACCGGACAGCGCCAGCTCGCGGGCCTCCCGGGTCAGCGCGTTGCCCGAGGCGTACTGCTCCCAGCAGCCCCGGTTGCCGCACTCGCAGCGATGCCCACCGGGCACCACCTGCATGTGCCCGAACTCGCCCGCGATGCCGAACTTGCCGCGCTGCAAGGCGCCGTCGTTGAGGATCGCGCCGCCGATCCCGGTGCCGAGCGTGACACAGACCAGGTGGCTCTCGCCCTGACCGCCACCGAAGCGCCACTCCGACCAAGCCGCCGCGTTGGCGTCGTTCTCGACCACCACGGGCAGCCCGAGACGACGCTCGACGGCGTCCCGCAACGGCTCGTGCCGCCAGGCCAAGTGGGGTGCGAACAGCACGGATGAGCGGGTGCCGTCGACGAAGCCGGCCGCGCCGATCCCGACCGCGATCACGTCGTGCCGCGACTCCAGGTCGTGCACGATCTCGGCGATCGCGTCCTCGGTCTCGCGCGGGTCCTTGGTCGGGGTGTCGCGGCGCAACCGGTCCAGGATGTTGCCCTCCGGGTCGACCACACCGGCGGCCACCTTGGTGCCACCGATGTCGATCCCGATTGTCAGCGCCTGCGTCAGAGCCATCGCACGACCTCCTTAGCCGTACCCCCAGAGACTCCTGAAACGGTACAGCTCACCGAGAGCTCTCCAGGGTCGGCACCGGCCGGCGGGCCACGTCGGCGGCGCCGATCAGGCCCGCGTCGTTGCCGAGCTGGGCCAGCCCGAACGCCGGGTGCGGCCGGTTCGCCTTGGCGGGCAGGTTCTTCTCGAAGGCGACCTGCGCCGACTTCACCAGCAGCTCCTTGGCCGCGCTCACGCCGCCGCCGATCACGATCGTGCTCGGGTCGAACAGCGTGGCGATACTGGCCAGCCCCTCACCCAGCCACCGGCCGAGGTCGTCGAGCAGTTCCACCGCGCACGGATCGCCCGCGGCAGCCGCCTCGGTGATCATCGGGCCGGTCAGCTCGGCCGGGTTGGTGATCCCGCAGACACTCAGCATCTGAGCGGCGGCCAGCGAGCCCGACTCGGCCTGCGCACGTCCTTCGCGGACCAGCGCCCGCCCCGACGCGTACTGCTCCCAGCAGCCCCGCGCACCACAACCGCAGCGGTGACCGCCCGGCACGACCCGCATGTGCCCCAGCTCCGCCGCGACACCGTGCGCGCCGCGCAGCAGCTGTCCGTCGATCACCACGCCGCCACCGATCCCGGTGCCGACGGTCACGCAGACCATGTGCTCGACGTCCTTGGCCGCGCCGAAGGCGAACTCGCCCCACGCCGCCGCGTTGGCGTCGTTCTCCACGACCACCGGCACCTGCAGCGTTTCGGCCACCCGGGCGCCCAGCGGCTCGTCCCGCCACGCCAGGTTCGGCGCGAACAGCACCGTCGACCGGTCGGAGGACACGAACCCGGCGGCCCCGATGCCGACCGCTTCCACGTCGTGGTCGGCGATCAGTTCCGCGGCCGCCGCGCAGATCGCCCGGGCCGTCTCGTCGACCGAGTCGGCGGGCGTGTCGCGCTGCGTGCGCGCGAGGATGGTGCCGTCGTCGTCGACCACGCCCGCGGCGATCTTGGTACCGCCGACATCGATGCCGATACTCAATCCCATGGTTCTGGGTCCTCACTCACGTCGATCCGGTCCACGCGGGACCGGGCGGGCCGTTCGGGATCCTGCGCCTTGGCGGTCCGCGACTCTGCGTCCTCCCGGGCCTGCCGCGCGGCCTCCGCGGCAGCTTCCAGCAGCGACCGTACCGATCCCAGTACGCCGGCCGCCGCCGTCGACAGCTGCTCGATCGTCTCGGGGCTGGTGGTCCGTACTTTGGCGATCAGCTGACACACCGGACACCACTGACACTCCGGCCCACCACTGCGCGCAGTACCGTGCTCGTGCTCGTCCGGTACTGCGTGCGCCGGCTCCTCGTCGGCCAGCGGCTCGTCCTGGTGCGAGTCCGGCTGGTGCGGGTCCTGCTGGCGGGCGGCCTGCTGCAGTACGGCGAACAGCTTGGCCGCTTCCTCGGCGACCGAGCCGACGGGCTCCTTGCTCATCTGGTGCCCTCCGAGATCGCCGTCGGCTCGTTGTCGAACTGCTGGCTCATCTGCTCGCGGATCTCCTGCGCCAGCCCCTCCACCGAGTCCAGCGGGCTGCTCACCGGCGGCGTCTCCACCACCCGCGGCAGCGGCTCGCGCGGCGCGAAGCGCACCTGCAGCTGCCCCTCGTCCAGCCGGGCACCTGCCACAACCCCACGCGCCAGTGCGGCCGGCAGCGGCAGCACCCGGCGGTACGAGCCCACAGTGATGATCAGCTCGTCACCGTGCCGGGCCAGCTCCAGGTCATTCGCCGATGCGAGCGGCAGCGGCATGGTGAGCGTGTAGGTGCGGCCGTCGGTGTCGATGTGCCGATCCACCCACAACGAGGTCTCGTCCGTGGCCCGAGCGAACGGGTCGTCCTTGCCGTACATCTCCACCGCGAACGCGGCCAGCTCCTCGACACCGACCGGCTCGCAGGCGCGGTACGGCGACTCCCAGATCGGCAGCGGGCGGAACGAGTCGGCGACGTCGTCCAGGATCCCGCGCTGAGCCGCGACCCACTGCCGCCGCCAGTTGTCGGCACCGGCAGCCGGGAAGACCCGGTTCGCGATGACGCCGTCCACGCGGTAGCCGTACAGGGACAGCGTCGTCAGCGAGCGCCGCGCCTCGGCGACCACGACGGCCTCCGGGGTGAGCACGAGTCGCACGGACGCGTCGGGACCGGTCAGCAGCGCGCGGATGTCGGCCAGGTCGCCCTGCAAGCGGCGCAGCGCATCGAAGACGGTGTCATCGGGCATCGGCAGACCGGATGCCTTGCTGAGCAACGGACGGAAGGTCCGCACGACCTTGCGCTCGGCGTTGAAGATGCGGTCCATGTACCAGCTGAGCGCCTCGGGCAGCGCGAGCAGCCGCAGCGTCTCGGCGGTCGGCGCGCAGTCGACCACGATCACGTCCCAGCGGCCGGACCGGACGTGGTCGCGTACCTCGAGCAGCGCGAGCACCTCCGCGGCGCCCGGTAGTACGGTCAACTCCTCGGCCTCGATCGGATCCACACCGATCACCTGCAGCACTGAGCGCAGGTACGCCTGGATGTCACCCCACGAGCGCTCGAACCGGCGCTGCGCGTCGATCTGCTGGACGAACAGCAGGTCGTCGATCTCGGTCGGCTCGCCACCCACCTCGTTGTCGAAAGCGTCCGACAGCGAGTGCGCGGCATCCGTGGACAGCACCAGCGTGCGCAGCCCCCGCAACGCGGCCAGCGTCGCAGTACCGGCCGCGGACGTGGTTTTTCCCACGCCACCCTTTCCTGTGTACAGCAGAACCCGTGTCACGAGATCAGGACTCGACGCGCTTCTTGAGGCCCTTCAGGGCGGTGTCGATGATGACTTTCTCGGCCTTGCGCTTGAGCATGCCGATCATCGGGATCGCCACGTCCACCGCCAGCCGGTACGTCACCTCGGTGCCCTGGTCGCCGAGATCGCGCAGAACGTAGGCGCCGTCCATGCCCTTGACCATCTTGGCCTGCACGAGGGTCCAGTGCACCTCGTTGCGGGACCAGACGTAGTCCAGCGTGTACTCGTCGGAGATCGCGCCGGCATCCACCTTGAACCGGACCTGTTTGGGCCGGCCCGCCTCGTCCGTGGACAGCACCTGGGTCTCCCGCATCGAGTCGGCCCATTCCGGATACGCCTCGAAGTCCGCGATCACCGCCATGATCTCCTTCGGGGTCGCGTTCACCACGATGGTCGAGGTGGTCTGCTCTGCCATCGATTCACCTCTCCGCTGCCGGTCCGGGTTCTGCTCATGGGAGACTATCGCGGGTTCGCAGTCCGGCCTGCCCTCGCCCGCGGCGCGGCCACTCTCGAGTTCGTCCTTCAGCCGCCACAGGTTCTCCCGGTACTGCGCGACGTACCGCTCCCGGAGCCTGCGCAACCGGCGCGGGCCCACCGGCCGGGTCGGGTCCACCCGCAGGTACCAGTGCACGACGACTCCGTCGCGGACCTGCTCCAGCCACCACTCCGCAGTACCGATCGCCGCGCCGGTGACGGCCCACCGGACTCCCTCCAGGCCGCGGCGCTCCGACGGGATCAGGACCAGGTCCGGCCACCACTCTTGCCAGAGGGTGTCCGCGCCGAGCCGCTGGGCGACGTAGGCTGGATCAGCAACGACCAAGTCGTCGCAACTGAGGTCGAGCGCCGGCATGCCTGAGTCCTAGGTTGTCCTGTGTCCTGTGGGTCACACTGATCTGGCTACTTGTGGGTAGGTGACTGTAGCGTGCGCCGGAGCCGACCCTGCCCGACCGACATCGTCGTGACCGACCGAGGAGACGCGGATGCGCGAGTACACCACCCCTGCTGTGATCGAGCCACCGACCAGCGGCAGCCTGAGCGATCCCGTCTGGGCGAACGCGTCCTCCCATCCTGACACCGCGGTGTTCAGCCGCCGGGTCGAGGGCGGCTGGCTGGACGTGAGCGCGGCCGAGTTCGCCCGTCAGGTGACCGCCGTGGCGAAGGGCCTGATCGCGGCCGGCGTCAAGCACGGCGAGCGGGTCGCCCTGCTGAGCGCCACCCGGTACGAGTGGACCCTGATCGACTACGCGATCTGGAGTATCGGCGCGGCCACCGTGCCGATCTACGAAACCTCGTCGACGTCGCAGATCCAGTGGATCCTGACCGACTCCGAGGCGGTCGTGGCGATCGTCGAGAACGCCGCCCACGGCGCCGTCGTCGAGGCGGCCCGGGCCGAGGCGCCGTCGCTGCAGGAGATCTGGCAGATCGAGGCCGGCGCCGTCGACCAGCTCACGGTGCTCGGCCAGGAGATCAGCGACGCCGAGTTCGACAAGCGGCGTACGGCGGTCCTCCCCCGCGACCTCGCCACCCTGATCTACACCTCCGGCACCACCGGCCGCCCCAAGGGCTGTGAACTCACCCACGGCAACTTCATGCACGAGCTCGAGCCGGCGGTGAAGGTGCTGCCCGACCTGTTCCGGCTCAACGGCGCGACCACCTTGCTGTTCCTGCCGCTGGCGCACGTGTTCGCCCGGATCATCCAGGTCGGCTGCGTGATGATGCGGGTCAAGGTCGCCCACTCCTCCGACGTGAAGAACCTGGTCGCGGACCTGGGCGAGGTCAAACCGACCTTCATCCTGAGCGTGCCGCGGGTGTTCGAGAAGGTGTTCAACTCGGCCAGCCAGAAGGCGCACTCGGCCGGCAAGGGCAAGATCTTCGATGCCGCCGCCGAGACGGCCATCGCCTACTCGCAGGCGCAGGACAAGGGTGGCGCGGGGTTCGGGCTGAAGGCGAAGCATGCGCTGTTCGACAAGCTCGTCTACTCCAAGCTGCGCGCCGTACTGGGTGGCGACGTCGATTACGCCGTCTCGGGTGGCGCGCCGCTGGGCGAACGCCTCGGGCACTTCTACCGCGGCATCGGCGTACCGGTGCTGGAGGGCTACGGGCTCACCGAGACGACCGCCGCGCTGAGCGTCAACCTGCCCGACGACATCCGGATCGGCACCGTCGGCCGGCCGCTGCCGGGCGTGACGGTGGGTGTCGCCGATGATGGCGAGCTCTGCTTCAAGGGTGGCCAGGTGATGGTCGGCTACTGGCGCAACGAAGAGGCGACCAAGGCGACGATCGACGACGACGGCTGGTTCCACACCGGCGACCTCGGTGACTTCGACGCCGACGGGTTCATCACGATCACCGGGCGGAAGAAGGAGATCCTGGTGACCGCGGGTGGCAAGAACGTGGCGCCCGCAGTACTGGAGGACCAGATCCGGCAGCATCCGCTGGTCAGCCAGTGCATGGTGGTCGGCGACGGCAAGCCGTACATCGCGGCCCTGGTCACCATCGACCCGGAAACCATCGGCGACTGGGCCGAGAAGCACGGCAAGCCGAACGAGATGTCGGTCCTGGTGGACGACAAGGACCTGAAGGCCGAGATCCAGAGCGCGATCGACGACGCCAACACGGCCGTCTCCAAGGCCGAGGGCATCAAGAAGTTCACCATCCTGCCGACCGACTGGACCCAGGAGAACGGCGAACTCTCGCTCAAGCTCTCGCTGCGCCGGCACATCGTGATGGAGAAGCACGAGGCCGACGTCGAGGCGCTCTACGCGAAGTAGCCCGCCATCAGAGGATTCTGAAGACGACCTCGGAGGCGTGTTCGACGATTTCGAGGTCGTTGCCCAGGGCCCATTCCGCGACCCGGGAGACCGTCTCCGGCGGGATGGCCGGCGAGGTCGCGGTGGCCGGGATCCCCGTGGTGGTGTGGGCGTCGTGCGGTAGGACCACGCGGTAGTCGCGCGCCAGCGCAGTACGGGCTGTGGCGCTGACGCACATCTCCGACATGAGGCCGCAGAGGACCAGCGACTGGATCCTCTGCGCAGTCAGCAGATCCCCGAGCGAGGTCTCTGCGAACGAGTCGTCGCGGGGCTTGCGGATGACTACCTCGCGGTCGCTCGGCTTGACCGGGAAGTGGAGTTCCCAGCCTGGGGTCTCGGGCTCGTCCGGGGTGCCTGGGGCGCCATCGTTCTGGATGTGGACGATCAGCGCGTTTGCTGCTCGGGCCTCGTCCAAGAGGTGGCCTGCCCGGTCGAGGAGACGCGCTGCCTCTGGTACTGCGGTGTCGCCGGTGACGCCGCCTTGCTGGATGTCGATGATCAGGAGGGCGTCAACGGGTTCGACCATAGCGTGATCATCGGGAGCGGTGCGCGGGTTGGTCAACTCAATTCGAGGAAGCGGGTGACGGTGCTGATCCGGTCGCCGCTGATGGTGAGCACGATGTGGCCGGTGAAAACGCGACCTGACGGGTTGACGAAGTAGCAGGCGAACGCGGGCTGGCGGTTCGCGCCGGCGGGTTCGAGGAGCAGCTCGGATTCGGTGCGAGCCGAGGCGCTGACCTCGAGGAACGCGGCGATCGCCGACGGGCCGTAGTACTGGTGTGGGGCCGGTGGCATGGTCAGCCAGGCGTCGTCGGTGAGCAGGGTGGTGATGGTGGCGATGTCGTCGGCCATGAAGGCTTCGGCGAAGCGTTTGGCGAGCTGGCGTTCGGTCTCGGTGTCGCGGGGCGGGGACGGGCTGTGGAGTGAGGCGCGGGCTCGTTGGAGGGCGCCTTTGACCGCCGTCGGGGTGGTGTCGAGGAGGTCGGCGGCTTCGGGGGTGGAGAAGTCGAGGACGTCGACGAGGATCAGTGCGGCCGCCTGGCGCGGTGGCATCCGCTGGAGAGCGGTGATGAAGGCGAGTTCGATGTTCTCCCGCTGAACGAGTCGGTCGTCCAGGAGTGCGTCGGGGTAGGGCTGGAGCCAGGTGACCTCGCCGCGGCTGGTCGGCGGGGGTGGTTCGAAGGGTGGCAGCGGTTCGGGGGGTGGGCGGCGTTTGCCGTCGCGGATCGCGTTCAGGCAGCGGTTGGTGGCGATCTTGTAGAGCCAGGTGCGCAGCGACGATCGGCCGGCGAACGAGTCCAGGCCGCGCCAGGCGGCGACCAGGATCTCCTGCATCACGTCGTCCGCGTCGGTGACGGAGCCGAGCATCCGGTAGCAGTGCACGTGCAATTCCCGCCGGTACGGCGCGATCAGCTCGTCGAAGGTCTGCTGCTCACCCATCGCCACATCGTGCCAGGCCGACCGTTCCGATCGCGGCCGGCCTGGTGTCTACCCAGGCATCACCTACTTCTGGAAGGACTACTCCTCGATGACTCCCCTCGACACTGTGCTGGCGTACTACAAGGCTTGGACCTCGCACGACTTCGACCTGGCGATGACCTACATCGGCGACGACATCACCTGCCACGCTCCGGCCGGCCCGATCGTCGGCGCCGAGGCGTTCCGGGCGTTCATGGAACCGTTCTCGCAGATCCTCCGCAGCTCCGAACTCCACGCCGCGTTCGGCGATGAGACGACCGCGCTGCTGATGTACGGCACCAGCACGCATCCGGTCGCCGACGCTCCCGGCGCGGAACTCCACACCGTTCACGACGGGAAGATCAGCACGCTGCGCATCATCTTCGACCGCCTCCCGTTCGAGCAGGCCCGCGGCTGAGAACAGCTCATCGGAAACTGGGCAGAAAAGTGCTCACTTGGTGAGCACTTCTGTGGCTGATGATGGAGTCAACGAGGTGGAACGACCGCCTCGACACCGATTCAGGGAGTTCCGATGTTCCGAGGATTCGCCACCATCAGCTTCTACGCCGACGACGTCGTCGCCGCCCGCGACTGGTACGCCGAACTGCTCGGTCAGGCCGAGGACTTCCAGTTCCCGCCGGCGCCCGCCGCACCGGCGTACATCGAGTTCCGGATCGGCGACGACGCCGACGAGCTCGGCTTCATCGACCGCAAGTACGCGCCGCCCGGCGCCTCCAACGCCCCCGGTGGCGCGGTCATGCACTGGCACGTCGACGACCTGCAGGGCACCTTCGACAAGCTGCTCTCGATGGGCGCCAAGGAGTACACCCCGATCACCTCCCACTCCGGCAGCGACTTCACCACCGCGGCGGTCGTCGACCCCTTCGGCAACATCCTCGGCATCATGCACAACCCGCACTACCTGGAGATCCAGGCCGCGCGCGCCAAGTAGCCGTGACACCCCGGCGTTCGGAGCAGCGACCCCGAACGCCGGGATAATCGGTGGATGGCAAAGCCCTCTCGGAACCTGCCGCCGGAGCACCCGTACGAGTCCGAGGCGTGGCGCCGGTACCGGATCGACTATGCCAACCGGATCGACCGCGAGGCCGAGAGTCGCCGGATCGTCACCGGCGTACAGGTCTGCTCCCGGCTGCTGATGCTCGGCAGTGGGCTCACCCTCGCCACCATCGTCGGCAAACTGCTCGCCGACGGCTCGACACTGTCGATCGGCGTGGTCGACGTGCCACTCGGGTACGCCTGGGCCGCGTTCCTGGCCCTCACCGCCGCACATGTCTTCAACGCGGTCTTCCTGACGAAACGCATCTTCGCCTACCTGCCGCACCTTCCCACCGGCGAGCACGCCAGCCAGATGTTCCGCGACGTCACCACCACCAGCAACCCTTTCCTCTTCGGCCTCCGCCCCCGAGCGCTACCGCGCCGGCCCGGCGGCATCTACCACCCGATGAGCCGATCCGATCCTTCCGCGTGGGTCGCGTACGGCGCGGCGCTGCTGCTCCTGATCGCCTTGCTGCCTTGGACTCTGGCCGACGGGCGTCTGAGCTGGGCCGACGGATTTGCCCTCTGGGCCCAAGTGGCGCTCGCCGGCCTGCTGATCCTGGTCAACTGGTGGGCAGGCTCGATCTGGATCGTCTCCTTCTCCCGCCTGCACCATCTCGGCAGCGAGCTTCGCGACCTGGCGGACGGCCCACTCGACCCCGAAGACGTGAAGCAACTGGTCGAACCGTTCGGGCCGGACTGGGACGTCTGGTCCCTGTCCGATCCGGCCGCCTACCGGCTGGCCAATCTGTTCCTGCGGTACGCCGAGTTCCCGCTGGCCGAGAGCAGCCGCGACCAGTGCCTCATCCCCCATCGCAACCAGCGTCCTGAGTACTGGGGCCGCGGACTGTGCCGCTTCCACTCCAAGCAGATCGCCTTGGCCTACAAGGCTTTGCGCAAGGCCTACCCCGACCTGGCCCTCCCGGATCACATGGTGTTCGTCGCCCGTGATCTTCCGCCCGTACCGTCCCCCGGTCGGGGAGAACGCTTCCTCGAGTGGCTCGACGATCGCAGCTACTACCGCGAATTCAAGCCGTCACGCCGCAAGCGCAACCGCACCCGCAACCGCTGGTGGGAATTCGCCTCCTGACCCGATCACCTCAGCGCCCTCCTCGCGAGGAGCAAGGTGACCGCCGTGCCGATGACGGCGGCGAAGCTGATGGTCAGGCTCGGGCGGAGGAAGGTGCCGATCGCACCGGCCAGCGCGATGCTGACGCCCTGGATCGCCATCAGCCCGCTGGTCTGCACAGTGAAAAGCCGACCCCGGTGCTCCGGTCCGGTGACGTTCAGGATGAGTGGATCGATGCCCTGGTTGAACGCGTACCCGCTACCCGAGAGCGCGAGCAGGACCGCTGCGACCGGGATGGACGGTTCGGCGATGAATGCGATCGCTGGAGTCTGGCTGAGCAGGATCAGCGGGATGACGAGTTTCCGTCTGGTTGCCGGGGTGAGGCGGGCCGCAGCCAGTTCGCCCAGGACGCTGCCGACGGAGTACCCGGCGAAGAGGGCGCCGGCGGCAGTTGCGGCCGCGCCGGTTTGGACGGTGTAGGCAACAGCCAGTCCGTCGGGCATCGACGAGAACGCGGGGACTACCCAGGAGAGCAGGATGAGCCGGCGCAGCGGCACGTTGCCGCGCAGATATCTCAAGCCGGTCAGGGAATCCTGCCAGGTGCTGCCGGTTCGCCCGACGGCCGGCGTGAACGGCGTACCGAAGCCGATCAGGGCAGCGGAGGCAACGAAGGTGACCACGTCGAGGGCGAGCAGCCAGGTGGGGCCGATCGCCGCGACCGCGACGGCGCCGAGCGCGAAGCCGATCAGCACGGTGACCTGAGCGATTGCCCTGAGCAACGAACGCCCGATCGGGAACAGTTCGGCGTCGAGCAACTGGGCCAGGCTGGCGGCGCGGGCGCCGGCGAAGACCGGTGCGACGATCCCGGTCAGCAACAGGAGGCCGAGGAGTGCTCCGATCGGGAGGCCGGGGATCAACATCGTGGCGATGCATGCGGCGCTGACCAGATCGCAGCAGACCAGGACGCGGCGGGCGGGGAAACGGTCGGCGAGCGACGAGAGGGCGATCCCGCCGACGGCGTACGGGACGAACGAGCAGACCAGAACGAGAGCGGACAGCAGCGGCGAGCCGGTCCGCTCGAAGACCAGAATCGACAGTGCGACCTGGGCCGCGACGGTGCCCGCCATCGAGACGGCATGAGCGACGAACACGCTGCGCAATCCGGGAACCCGCAGAACGGCGCGATACCCGACGGGAGGAGAAGTAGTACTCACGCGACTGAGCCTGGAACGCCAGCGCCCAGCGAGAGTACCGTTTCGGTTGTGACCGAAAGAACCGGCTCGCGATGACGGTGCTGAAGTTCAGCCAGGCGGATACCCTGCGCTGCCGGTTCGGTACGTCGCCGCTGTGGGAAACGATGTCGGCGGTCAGGGTGCTCAACCAGCATCAGCGTCGGCCGCTCTACTCCCCCTGGGTCGCCGGAAAGAAAGAGCTCGCGGCCGAGCTCGACCTCAGCCTGCTCCGGGCAGTCCAACCGCGCTCCGGCTTCACCCCTGACTTCCTGACCCCACCGCCGAGGGCTTCGCGGGCCAAGTTCGCGACCGAGATCGCCCGCGTCCGGAGTACGCCGCTGGACCGGGTCCGGGCAGAGCTGATCCGGTCCCGGGACGAGCAGAACAATCCGGCCGGCCCGGAGATCGACCGGATGCTCGAGGATCCGGCCGGAACACGGGACCGGATGGCCGACCAGATCGAGCAGGCGTGGGAAACGCTGATCAGGCCGGACTGGCCGATGATCAGCCGCGTACTCGACGACGACATCGCCCATCGTGGCCAGCAGCTCACCGCGGGCGGCCTGGCGAAACTCTTCGACGATCTGCATCCGACGGTGATCTGGGAGGACGGCCGGCTGATCGCATCCAACTATCGCGCCGCCGACGCCGAGTTGACCGGGCAGGGGCTGCTGCTGGTCCCGGGGGTTTTCGCGTGGCCGTTCCTCGTGATGGTCGTTGCCCCCAGCTACCAACCGACGCTGGTCTACCCGGCTCGTGGTGCGGCCCGGCTGTGGTCCGACGTACCGGCTCCGCCTGATCCGCTCGCGACGTTGCTCGGCCGGACCCGGGCAACCCTGTTGGTCGCGCTGGATCCACCCGCGACGACGAGCGCGCTGGCGGCGCAGTACGGGCTGGCCTTGGCGACGGTGGCTGAGCATCTGGCCGCGCTGCACGGTGCTGGGCTGGCGACTCGGCGGCGTACCGGGCATCAGGTGCACTATCGGCGGACCGAGGTCGGGCAAGCCGTCGTCGACGCGGCCATCGGGTGAGTGACAATGCTCCGGTGAGCCGACAGGCGCGGAACGCATGAAGGTCCCGAAGGCGGCCGCCAGCCGTCACACCCGCCGCTGGCCGGCCTCACTCGCGGTGGTCGTCGCGCTCGGGCTGCAGCTCGCCGTACCGGCGCAGCTGATGGACACGCCGCGCTGGATCATGCCGGCCATCGGCGCCGCGCTGTTGGTCCCACTGGTGTGGACGAACCCGTTCCACCTGCGCCGGGACGAGGTCTGGCTGCGCTGGGTCGAACTGGTGCTGCTGGCGGTCCTGGTGGGTGTCAACGCCGTGTACCTGGCCAGCCTGATCGTCCTGCTGGCCTCGGGCGATACCGCCGACGGCAAGGTACTGGTCCAGGCCGCGCTGCTGATCTGGGTGACGAACGTGGTCGCCTTCGCGCTCTGGTACTGGGAGATCGATCGGGGCGGGCCGTTCGCGCGGATGCCCGAGCACGAGCACGAACTGGAGCGCGCGGACCTGCTGTTCCCGCAGATGACCGTCGACCTGCCGGGCTGGGAGCGCTGGCTGCCGGGCTTCACCGACTACCTGTTCGTCGCCTTCACGGCCGCGACCGCGTTCAGTCCGACCGACACGATGCCGCTCACCGCGCGGGCCAAGACACTGATGGGGATCCAGTCCGCCATCTCGCTGCTCACCATCGCGGTGGTCGCCGCCCGCGCGGTCAACGTGCTCTGAGCGCGCTGTCCAGCCGGCGAGTATCCCCCTCGACGCCCATGTAATGGGTGTGACATGGTTATGCCCATGTACAGGTTCCCCGGCCGGCACGGTCGGGTGGAGTAGGTGGGAGGTGGGATGGGGATGGCGCAGGATGCTGCTCGGACCAAGTCCGTCGGGCTGGGGTTCGCTGTGTTCTCGGCGATCACTTTCGGCGGGTCGGGGCCGTTCGCCAAGGCGCTGATCGAGGCCGGGATGTCACCCCAGCAGGCCGCCTGGCTCCGGATCCTGGGCGCCGCCGCGCTGCTCGTCCCGCTCGTGCTCATCTTCCGCGGCCGGGCCGGCCTGCGCTCCGCCAAGGCGTCCTGGCCGCAACTCGTCTTCTACGGCCTGACCGGGATCGCCGGCTGCCAGACGCTGTTCTTCGTCGCCGCCAGCCGGCTGCCGGTCGGCGTGGCGATCCTGCTCGAGTTCTCCGGCCCGGTACTGGTGGTCGGCTGGCTGAAGTTCGGCCGCAAGGTCGCGGTGCCGAAGTCCGCCGCGCTCGGCGTCGCGATCGCCCTCGTCGGCCTGGCCACGGTGGTGGAGATCTGGTCCGGGCTGCAGCTCGACCTGATCGGCCTGCTCGCGGGTCTGGGTGCGGCCGCCTGCCAGGCGACGTACTTCATCCTGATCGACAAGCTCACCGGCGTCGCGGATCCGCTGGTCATGACGGCGGCCGGTAGCGTCGTCGGCGCGATCATGCTGACCGCGATCGCCGCCCCGTGGTCGATCCCGTGGAACGTCCTGAGCGACACCATCGCGATCGGTGAGCGGTCCGCGCCCGGCTGGGTCTTCGCGACCTGGCTGATCGTGATCAGCACAGTGGTCGCCTACCTGGCCGGTGCGGCGGCGGTCCAGCGACTGTCGGCGGCCATCGGCGGAGCGGTCGCGTACGTCGAAGTGGTGGCGGCGAGCGTGTTCGCCCTGCTCCTGCTCGGCGAGAAGCTCTCGACCATCCAGATCATCGGTGGGGTCATCGTGTTGCTGGGCGCGTTCGTCGCGCAGTCCTCGGTCGGCAAGGTTGCGCCCGCGATCCCCGACGACGACCGGGACGACAGTGATGAACTCCGGGGGCTCCGCGGCGACACCGTCGGCGCGGCTCCAGGAAACTGATTCCGGTTTCCTGGAGCCGACCTGGCCGGCATCACCCCACCAACGACCGGACCAGCTCGCGCGGTAGTCCGTGGGTCTCGTGCAGGTACTCGAAGTCGCCGTCGTCGAGCGGCTTCTGGAACCGTTCGTGGCTGAGGATCCGCCGGCCCCGGTCGAGCAGGTTGCTGAACCGGATCTCCTCGTCGATCAGGATCCGGCGGACCAGGCTGAGCACCTCACCCTGGTGGAAGTGCCGGCTGGTGTGCTCGAACAACTCCATCGGCAGGTCGGACAGTGTCCGGGTGTCGTCGGAGCGCCACAGCAGCGTCAGCACCCGGCGGATCAGCCGGCGCAGCACGTAACCGCGGCCGGTGTTCGAAGGGTGCACGCCGTCGCCGATGATCACCATGCTGGAGCGCAGGTGGTCGATGACGATCCGCTCGTCCTCCTCGTCGAGCTTCCACAGCTCGGGCACGATCCGCTGCCAGGGCTCGAACAGCTCGGTCTCGTAGACCGACTCCTTGCCCTCCAGCAGCATCGACAGCCGCTCCAGCCCGAGGCCGGTGTCGATGTTCTGCTGCTGCAGCGGTTCCAGCGAACCGTCGTCGAGGCGGCGGTAGCGCATCATCACGTGGTTCCACACCTCGACCCAGCGGTTGTCGGTGGTCGGAGTACCCTCCGGGCCGCCCTCGCCGGTCCAGACGAAGATCTCCGAGTCCGGCCCGCACGGACCGGTCGGGCCGTTCGACCACCAGTTGTCGTCGGTGGTCAGCTCGATCGGCAACCCGAGGTCCTGCCAGGTCCGCAGCGACTCCTGGTCGAGCGGCACCTGGTCGTCGCCGCCGAACACGGTCACGGACATCCGGCCGGGCTCGATGCCGAAGCCCTGGGTCAGCAACTCGTACCCCCAGCGCAGGGTCTGCTCGGAGCCGTAGTCGCCGAGCGACCAGGAGCCGAGCATCTCGAAGACGGTCAGATGGGTCGGATCACCCACCTCGTCCAGGTCGGTCGTGCGCAGACATCGCTGCACGCCGACCAGCCGGCGGCCGAGTGGATGCGGATCGCCTTCCAGGTACGGCGTGAGCGGATGCATCCCCGAGGTGGTGAACAGCACCGGGTCGCCGGGCCTGGGGATCAGCGAGGATCCCGTGGTCGGCACATGCCCGTGGCCGGTGAAGAAGTCGATGAAGGTCTGGTCGATGGTCATCGCGGTGGTCCTTAACTGGTGAGGGACCGGAAAGGGACCGCGGGCCGGGACAACAGAAACCGGCGGACCGTTTCCGGTCGCCGGTTGGAGTGAAGCAGATGTCAGGCAGCGGCAGCCGGAGAGCGGGAAGCTCGTACGGCTGCTGCGATTCGGGACATCTGATGCATGACGCCAAGAGTACATGATCGCGTTCGCAGGTCCAGCAGCATTGTCAGCGCACGTCCAGCAGCTCGCGGAGTAGCCGGCCCGACCGGGCCCAGGTCCACTCGTCCTCGACCCATTCGCGACCTGCCTCGCCCATCGCCTGTGCCCTGGCCGGATCGGTCAGCAACTCGGTCAGGCGAACCGCCGTGGCGACCGGGTTGTACGGGTCGACCAGATAGCCCGTCTCGCCGTGCCGGACAGTGTCGGAGGCTCCCCCGGAGTCGCCGACGATCACCGGCTTACCGGTCGCCGAGGCCTCCAGCGTGACGATGCCCAGCGCCTCCGGTTCCAGCCCGAAACGCCTTGTTCTACAGGGCATTGCGAACACATCGGCAGCATCGACGTACGGCGGGATGTCCCGCCACGGCACCGCACCGGTGAAGCGCACCGCGCGTGTCACCCCAGTCTTCCGCGCGAGGGCTTCCAGCCGATCCCGGTCCGGGCCGCCACCGACGAGCAGCAGGACGGCATCCGGTACGACGGCGAGCACTCGCGGCCAAGCCTTGATCAGCGTGTCCTGCCCCTTGCGCGCCACCAACCGGGACACGCAGGCAACCACCGGCACGCCTTCCAGGCCGAGCCTTTTGCGCATCTGCTCTCCCCCACAACCGGGGAAGAACCTCGCCGTGTCGACGCCCGGTGTGAGTCGCCGCATCCGGCCGGCCGCAGCGGGCGAGAGCGCCGGAGCGATCTGTTCCTCGCACCAGGCCGAGACCGATGTCAGGGTGTCGGCCGCGTCGCCGATGCGCCTGAGCGCTTGGCGCGCTCCCGGCGTACCGGCCCACCAGGTCTCGTGCCCGTGGGTGAGCCCCACGATCCGCCGAGCGCCCGCCTTGCGGAGGGTCGCACCCATCAGGCCGAGTGGCGCGGCGGCTCCGAAGACGACCCGGTCGGCGCCGCACTCACGCATCACCCGTACTGCGTTCCGCGTGACCCGCGGCGTCGGCAGCAGCATCCGCGTACGGTCTCGCACGACTGGGAAAGGAAGCGACGCGTCGTACTGCGCGGCGCCCGGCATCCGGGACGTGAACACCACCGGCTCGGGCAATTCGTCGCACAACGAGCGGACGAACGTCTCGATCCCGCCCTGGCGCGGCGGGAAGTCGTTGGTGACGACCAGGACGGTCACTTCTGGACCAGCGGCGGGACTGTCTTGCCGTGCTCGGCGGCCCAGGCCCGGCCCATCGCGATCCGCTCGGGCGGCGTCGGGTGGCTGGCGAACATCCAGTACCGCCAGCGGCTCGGCTCCAGGCCGGAGATGTTGCGCACCGAGAGCTGATGCTGCATCTCGACGAAGTCCGACGGGTCCTCGGTCAGCCGCAGCGAGCTGTAGTCCGCGCGGGCCTCGATCTTCCGGCTGACCAGATTCTGCACCGGTGAGGCGAGCGTCGTAGCGGCGACGATCAGGGCGAGCAGCAGCGCGGTGTTGCGCGGGTCGGCCATTCGGGCCCCGAGCAACAACCTCAGCAGGACGACGGCGAAGGCGGAACCTAGTGCGCCGATCAGCGTGCCGTGCAGGACGTCGCGCTCAGCGGCGTGCCCGAGCTCGTGCGCGACCACCAGCCGGACCCGCGCCGGCGACGCGTCCTTCAGCAACGTGTCGTAGACCACCAGCCGCCGCGTCGACCCGAACCCGGACACATAAGCATTGAGGGCCGTCGTCCGCTTGGACGCGTCAGCGACCAGCACGTCCTTCACCGGTATGCCGTCCTGGCGGGCGAGCTCCATGAAGTCGTTCCGCTGCGGCCCGGCCTGCATCGAGGTGAACTCGTTGAACCGTGGCTCGACCAGCACCGGATAGGCGAACGAGACGCCCAGCACCAGCACGCCAGCGCCGATCGCCGCAGGCGCCCACCACCAGGTCCGCCACCGTTTGGCCAGGGCAACCAATCCGAGGCTGATGGCAACCAAAGCCAGGGACATCAGCAACCAGTTGGTCAACCGGTCCCGCAACCACAGACTCCAGGGCTCCGTCGACAGGCCGTACTTCTGGGTGACCCGCTCGGCCAGGATGTCCGTGGGCAACGTCACCAGACTTACCAGCAGGCCGAGCGCGAGCACGACCACCGGGACGGCCAGATACCAGCGGCGGGTCCGCGTCACGGCGTACAGGCGGCGGCCGAGGGGGCTGAAGCCGATCGCCAGCGGGACCAGCAGCGACAGGATCCAGGAGGTCGTTGACCAGGGCAACAACTCCTCCCGGAACTGTTGCTGCCGGTCGATCTCGGCGGTGCTGAAGTCGAGGGCGGCGTCCGGCTTCGGCAGGTCGATCAGGTGCCACGGTGTGGTCGCGATGATCACGACGGCGAGGGCCGCGGCAAGGACCAGCGCCGCCCCGACCGGAGCCAACCGGGCGGCTCGCAGCGGAGCCGGCCCGGCAGCCGGCTCGGTGGCAGGCTCCCCGGCCGGCTCAGACACCGGCGAGCCTCTTCAGGTATTTCTGCCAGTCGGCCGTGAACTCCTGCTCGGTGGTGCCGAGCACGGTGCGGAAGGCGTCCGCCAGTCCGGTCGGGCTCTTCGACGCGTGCACCGCCCGGTAGAACTTCACCAACTTGCTCTGCCCCTCCCGCTCGCTGATCAGCCGGCAGGCCAGCCAGCCCGACTCGTAGGCCAGGGGCAGCTCGGTCGACGAGGCCGCGAACGCTTCCGGGGAGGGCAGCGCCTTCGGTACCTTGCCGGCCCGGACCGCCTTGAACAGTTCCTTCGCCGCCGATTCGTCCTGGACGGACACGGCGTCGAAGGCGACGTAGTCGGCGAAACCCTCGGCCAGCCACAACGGTACCGGCGAGGCGGTGGCCACCGAGGCGACGTGGGTGGTCTCGTGGGTCAGCACGATCCGGCGGCCCTGCTTGCCAAGCTCCTCGAACAGCTTCGGGTTGGCGACGATCCGCAGCGGCGCACCGACCTGCGGGGTGTCCAGCTCGGCCATCGTGACCGCGGCGATCTGCGTGTAGGTGCCAGGCTGGGCGCCGAGCACCGACTCCATCTCGGACTGCTTGGCCGGCAGGTAGACGACCGCCTTCTGCTTCCAGTTCTTGCCCCAGACCTCGGTCACCGACTCGACCGCGCGATCCGTCACCGCCGCGTAGTCGTCCGCGTCGGCCTGCGAGTCGAGGCTGATCACCAGGCTGCGCTCCCCCTTGGCGACCTCGATCCCGCCCATCGCCCAGATCGGCCGCCGCTGCCCGGCCACGAACCGGTCACTGAAGGATGCCGCGTACGTCGTACCGTCGCGGGTGACGAACGTCACGGGAAGGGTCTCCCGGGCGGGCTTGGTGTCGAAGCCGGTCAGTTGCCAGGACACCTCGACCTGGGCCAGCCAGGACTCGCTCCCGCCCAGCTCGCTGCGCCGGTCCGGCGTCAGCGCGCCGGGGTCATCGCCCACGTAGCGCAGCTGGAAGGTGGTCAACGGCAACTTGCCGAGGTTGCTGTAGATGGTCCGGGCCTGGGTGTCGAAGTCACCGGCCTTCGGGTCGATGGTGTCCAGGAAGCTGGCCTTGCGTTCCTCCTCGATCGCGTCGGCCATCTTCTGCAGCACCGCCTGGCCCGCGGCGGCCCGGCGTACGCCCTCGGCCGCCTCGTCCGGAGTCGACTTCTCGGCGGACGGCGTCTGGACACTGGTGCCCTGGGCCCCTGGATCGGCGGGCGCGTCGGCGATCTTGCGCAGGCCGGCGAATCCGGCCACCCCGACCAGGCAGACCGCGACGCCGATCGCGACCTTCTGGACGATCGGCCCGTGCGCGGAGCTCCAAGCGCCGGCCACCCGGAGCGCCTCCGCCAGCGGCGGACGCTGCTGACCGTTGCCCGCGGCATGCTGCGCGGGGATCTGGATCGTGGTCTGCTCCGACGGCGAAACCCGCTCGTCACCGTCCGTGGCGGACGCGGTCCTACCGTGCTCGTCCACCACCTCGGCCCCTCGCTGCTCGCCTGCCCCAGTCAGAGAGGTCACGCTGGTCCTTCACTGGAGATGGTCCGACCGGCCGCAGCGAAGGGCACTGAGTGCCTCCTGGGACAGTCAAACACGGGCGTGGGCGGAGTCGGCAAACGAGGCGGCTCCGGGGGCCTGTGTTCCCCCGGAGCCGATGATCATGCAGAGGTGCGGGTCAGCCCGGACGGACCGCGCCGGTGTACCCGCTCATGTAGTCGATGTCGTCGGTCTTGACCGGCCGGCCCGGGTTCGGTGCGTGCACCATCCGGCCGTTGCCGATGTACATGCCGACGTGGCTGATCGGGCTGTTGTAGAAAACGAGGTCGCCGGGCTGCAGCTCACCGCGGCTGACCCTGCGGCCCTCGCCGAACTGCGCCTTCGACGAGTGCGACAGCGAGACGCCGGCCTTGCCCCAGGCGTACTTCGTCAGGCCGGAGCAGTCGAACGAGCTCGGACCCTCGGCGCCCCACACGTACCGGTCGCCGAGCTGGGCCATCGCGGCCTGGACCGCGACACCCGCGCGGCCGTTGGCCGGTACCGGGGTGGTGTCTTCCTCGTCGTCCATCCGGTCGTTGCTGCGGCTGGCGCGCTTACGCTCGTCGTTGGCCTTCTCGACCTCGCGCTCCTGCTCCTCCCGGAGCTTGGCGCGCTCGGCGTCGGTCAGCTTGTCGAGCACCTTCTCGGCGGCGGCGACGTTCGCGTCGAGCTGCTTCTTCAGCGCCTGCTGCTGGGCCTTCACGGCCTCCAGCGCGGCGAGCTCGCTCTGCTCGCTGGCCTGCAGGTCGGTGAGCTTGCCCTGGGCGGCCTGGAACCGGCGGAGGGCCGAGTTCTGCTGGCCGGCGAACGCCTGCGCGGTGGAGGCCTGGCTGAGGAACTGGTCCGGGTTCGTCGACAGCAGCAACTGCGCCGTCGTCGTCATCCCGGAGGTCTGGTAGCCGGCGACCGCGAGGGAACCGATCTGCCGCTTGACCGTGTCGACCTGGGCCTGCTGCTTGGCGATGCCAGCCTGCAGCGCCTTCACCCGGATCTGCGCTGCGGTGATCTGGCCGCGGAGGTCGTTGGCCGCCTCGCCGGCGGCCGACGCCTTCTCCTGCAGCGCGGCGACCTGGGCCTTCGCCTGCTCCAGGTTCGGTTTCGGCTCCGCCTCAGCACCGGTCTGGATGAAGATCACTCCGGCGACGACGGCGGTGGAGGTGATGGCGGCGAGGGCAATGCCCCTGAAGCGCTTCGTGCGGCCGATGGACACAGCCCGGTCGGTCCCTTCCTCTGCTCGTTGCCGTCCCCGTCAACCCGCCTGGTCCGTTCGACCGGCCGGTCACTCCCTCGGCGCTGAATCTTCGCTGCCCGCGCGGTCTGGTCGACCGACACTGTGAGGCAACGAGAGGTAACAGTAGTAACCGATTCGTGACCGGTGCAATTCGCCCCTCTGGTTTGATCCAAACTTAACGTCAGCAAACCCTTTCCCCAGCCCCGAATCACCCCCAGCAGCAGCGTCCTCTCCCAGACTCCTGACACGAAGCCCGTTCGCGCGGCACGGAGGCCCCTCCGCGGGGGTGCGGAGGGGCCTCCTGTTGGGGCTGACGGAGGGCTAGGGGAAGGGAAAGGGGAAGGGGAAGGTGATGCCCAGGAGCTTCGCGAGCTTCTCGTATTCCTGGACGACCTGGCCGCACTGGACGCGCCGCGCCCGAAGCCGGCCCGGGCTGACATCAACAACGACGGCCGGGCCGACGTGAGCATGGTGCTCGACCACGGGTTCGGGCGGACCGCGGTCTGGAACCTGTCGGCGAAGGCCGACGGATTCCGCACCGGCACGCTGGCTTGGGACAGCGGCGACAACGGCGGGTTCCCCCTGTTCCGGACCCGCTCGGTGCAAGGCGACTTCGACGACAAGGGCGGCGCGGACATCGGCCTGTTCCGGGAGGAGCCCGGCCGCCGCATCTCGCTCTACCTGCTGAACTCCGACGGCAACCGGTACGCCGCACCGGCAGCGCCGGCCTGGACGAGTGGGGGCGCGGCCTGGCCGCTCAGTACCGCCGCGTCCTCGGCGGAGAGGTCACTGGCGACACCAAGGCGGACATCATCGTCCAACTGGCCAGCGGCACCGGGAGTTGGCGCACCCGGGTGCAGTCGCTCGACGGTGGCGGCCGCGCAGTACACGTGCTGGATTCGACCGGGGCTGCCTTCACCCAGCCGGTGGCGCGCTGGCCAGGAGGCAAGGGTCGGTGCCAGCCTGGGCCCGAAGTTCGACATCGAGCACCGGACGTACGAGCTGGTGGCGAGGAACAGCGGCCGCTGCCTCGAGGTGGCCGGTGCCAGTCAGACGAACCCGGCGAACCTGCAGCAGTGGGATTGTGCCGGCGGGTTGCACCAGCGGTTCCGGATCGTGCCGCAGGCAGGAACGGATCAGTTCGAGGTCCAATCGGTGCATGTGAACGTCGCGCCGAGCGACGGCAAGGCGCGCTGCCTGGACGTCGGCGCGCAGAGCACCCCGGTAATCCAGTGGCACTGCGCCGGGACCGCCAATCAGCAGGTGCTGCTGGAGTATGCCGAAGGCAGTAGCTACGACACGGTGGTCCGGATGAAGTTGCGCACAGCAACAAGTGCGGTGCGATCGCGGGTGGCGCCACCGGCGACGGCGCCAAGGTGGTCCAGCAGCCGTGTGCCGCGGTGGCCAGCCAGCAGTGGATCCTGCGGGCTGCCCTCAACACTCCGCAACTCGAGGGCAGGTACAAGGTCTCGCCGGTGATCAGCAACTACGTGCTGGACATCAAGGACTGCATCCCGGACCGGGGCATCAGATAGTGGGACTGGCTGAACAGCTCCAGCCAGAAATGGCAGCTCAAGCCGCTGGGCGACGACCTCTACCAGATCATCGACACAGGCAGCTCGACGGCGGTACAGGTCAGCGGCTGCTCGACCGCCAACGGAGGACACGTCGTCCCCTACCCGGTGGATCGCTCCGATTGCCTTGCCAGCAATGGAGATTGGAGAAACAAGGGTGAACCGGTGACCGGTGGTAGACCGAGCGGTTCGCGGACAAAGCTGGGTCAGGCGTGCGGGTCAGGCGGTGTCCGCGGACGGCTCCGGTCTGTGCCGGTGGCCCGGCTCCAGCTCCGCGCTGTCGACCGCGTGCACCAGGCGCAGCGGCGGCACCAGACCGGACTGGGCCAGTACGTCGAGAGCGGCCAGCTCCTCGTCGTCGATCCGCAGGGAACTCTGCTCGGGTGGCATGCCGAGCACCACGCTGACCACGCAGTCCCGGCAGCCGGGACCTCTCATCACACATGCGTCGCAGTCGATCAGCACAACGTCCTCCTCAGTACAGTCCTTCAGGTGGGGAAGCCCCGGACTTGCATCCGGCTGAGAAGGACGCTAGAGAACCCCACCGACAGTTTTTCGCCGACCGCGCGTCACCGGCCCGCTACGACGCAGTACGGACCGGTCTCAGACACGTTCGACGACGGGTAGATCGTCTTCGCGCAGAGGCCGGAGCTGTACGCCGGGCACTAGCCGCGGGCGATCCGGGCGATCAGGGTGGTGGCGGACAGCGCGCGGGCGCCCATGGTGACGGTGCTCTCGGCAACTTCGCGGTCGGTGGAGACGACGACGATCGGGCGACCGGGCGGCTCGGCCCGGACCAGTTGCCTGATCACGTCGTCGGCGATCACCCCGGCCGGGCTGAACCGGACCCGTACGCCGCGGGGCGGGTTCAGCTGGACCGGGCCGGACAGCTCGGCGCCGTCGAAGACCACGGTGACCTCGATCCGTCGCTGGGCCACCAGCGCGCCCAGTGCGGTGACAAGCCGCTGGCGCTGGGAGTGCAGCGGGGAGTTCGGCCAGGCGGTCTTGGTGACGTTGTAGCCGTCGATGATCAGGTGCACCTGCGGCAAGGCGAGCAACTCGTCGAACAGCGCCGGGTCGTCGTCGGGCGCAGTACGGCCGACTGGTGCGTGCGATGGCTCCACGCCGGCGACCGTGTCGGCCGGGCGGAGCTCTCCCCCGGGCGGCAGGGCCAGCTCGCGACGGAGTCCTCCTGCTGCTTCTACCAAGGTGTCCAGGAGCAGGCGCGTTCTGGTCGAGGCCATTTCCCGTTCCTGCCCTGCAGTACGGCGGGCTGCGTGCTCTACTGCCTCCAGCTCGGTGATGCGGGCGCGCAGCTTGCGCAGTTCGCGCTCGACCTCGGCCCGGGCCGCGTCCACGCGTTCGTCGGCGGTCGCTGCCTCAGTGGTGCGCAGCGCGAGATCCTCCTGCAGACCGGTGATCCGCTGGCGCGCCTCGTTCAGCTTGCGGCGCAGTGTGACGTTCTCGGCCTTCAGCTCCGACACCTGCTCGCGCAGGCGCTCGCGCACCTGGCGGGTCTCCGTGCGCGCCTGGTCAAGCTGGTCCTGCAGCCGCTTGACGACGTCCTCGTCCACGGCGGGCTTCTCCGGCGGCAGCTGGGCGGCCTCGGCTACCCGCTGCTCCCAGTCGTCCGGGCGGAGCAGATACGCCAGCGCAGCCACCTCAGTCGGCTCCGCGGCCGGTACTGCGAGTCCGTCGGCGACAGCGTCACCCAGTGCCTGGTGCTCCTGGCGCACCTCGAAGGCGACCAGCTTGCGGAAGTGGTCGTCGGTCTCGAGGATCGGGCCGAGCACGGAGGCGGACAGCTTCGCGCGCTTGCCAGGAGCGAAGCTGGCGAACCGCCGCAGCGGTGGTGGGATGTCGGTCGCGGGCATCTGCCCCAGTGCCTGGGCGGCCAGTTGCAAGACCCGTTGCCGGACGGGTTCGGGCAAGGTGGTGGCAGCGGAGCTCGCGGCGGTGCCTGCCTCAGCCACCGGTCCGCAGTCTGGTCGGCACGGCCCTCTGGCACAGCCAGTGATGCGGACCACAGTGACCGGGCGCGCGGCCCGGAATCACAGTGATCGCTTGTGTACGCATACAGAGAGCGTAGTCGGTAGCGGCGGGTCTGCCATGTTGATTGCGGGTTGATCCCGGTCGCCGGCCGGCCGCCGCTCGGCGCCGGGCCGCGTGTCCGGACCGGAATTGTCGGTGCGGGCTTCTAGCGTCGTGGTCATGAGCAGCCCCCTGCCGGATCGCGCCGCCGCCCCGGCCTCCGGACCGGCGACGCCGATCCGCGGCGTCCAGCCGAGTTTCGACGACCTCGGTACGCCGTTGCGCGACGTCACGTTCTGCGTCGTCGACCTGGAGACGACCGGCGGCGCGCCGGGCGAATCGGGGATCACCGAGATCGGCGCGGTCAAGGTCCGCGGCGGCGAACTGGTCGCCGAGTTCCAGTCGCTGGTCAATCCGGCCGAGCCGATCCCGCCGTTCATCGCCGTACTGACCGGGATCACCGACCTGATGGTGGCCGGCTCGCCGCGGATCGAGTCGGTGCTGCCGGCCTTCCTGGAGTTCGCTCGCGGCTGTGTGCTGGTCGCGCACAACGCGCCCTTCGACATCGGCTTCCTCAAGCACGACACCCAGGTGAACGGCTACGACTGGCCGGACTTCGCCGTCGTCGACACCGCGACGCTGGCCCGGCGGGTGCTGAGCCCGGACGAGACCCCGAACTGCAAGCTCAGCACGCTGGCGAAGTTGTTCAGGGCAACGGTCACGCCGAACCACCGGGCCCTGTCGGACGCGCGCGCCACGGTCGACGTACTGCACGGACTGTTCGAGCGGGTCGGGTCGCTCGGCGTGCAGACGCTGGAGGATCTGCAGACGTTCTCGTCGCGTGTCGCCCCGCAGGTGCGGGCCAAGCGGCACCTGGCCGAGTCGTTGCCGCACGCCCCTGGTGTCTATTTGTTCACCGACGATCGCGGCGAGGTGCTGTACGTCGGCAAGTCGAAGGATCTGCGCACTCGCGTCCGGTCCTACTTCACCGCCTCCGAGCAGCGGACCCGGATCGGCGAGATGATCGGGATCGCCAGCGGGGTGCGCGGCATCGAGTGCGGTACGGCGCTCGAGGCCGAAGTACGCGAGCTGCGGCTGATCGCCGAGCACAAACCGCGGTACAACCGGCGCTCGAAGTTCCCCGAACGGCAGCACTGGCTGAAGGTGACGGTCGAGCCGTTCCCGCGGCTGTCACTGGTGAAGCAGGTGCGCGACGACGACGCGGGGTACCTCGGGCCGTTCACTTCGCGGAAGACGGCCGAGCGGGCGATGGCCGCGCTGCACGAGGCGTTCCCGATCCGGCAATGCACGGACCGGATGTCGCGGGCGCCGCAGGGTTCGCCGTGTGTGCTGGCCGAGATGGGCCGGTGCGTGGCGCCTTGTGACGGGCGGATCTCGCCGGAGAGCTACGGATCGTTCGTGGCGTCCCTGCGCGCTGCGCTGACTCATGATCCGGCGCCGGTGATCGCGGCGCTGGACCGGCGGATCGACCTGCTGTCCGCCGACGAGCGCTTCGAGGACGCCGCGGTCCAGCGCGACCGGCTGAGCGCCTTCGTCCGGGGCAGCGCGAAGATGCAGCGGATGGCCTCGGTCACCGGCTGCGCGGAGATCTGCGCGGCGAAGCGAACTGACGACGGCGGCTGGGAGCTGCACGTGATCCGCCGGGGCCGCCTGGCCGCGGCCGGAATCAGCCCGCGCGGCACGGATCCCCGCAAGTACCTGGACATGCTGCGAGCTTCCGCCGAGACGGTCCTGCCCGGTATCGGCCCGGTGGCGTCCGCATCCCCCGAAGAAATAGAGCTCGTACTGCGCTGGCTCGACTCCCCCGGCGTCCGGCTGGTCGAAATGGACGGCACCTGGAGCTGCCCGATCAGCGGAGCCGGCCGGCACGTGGCCCGGTTGGACAACTCGCACTCCGAAGAGCACCACCACCCCAGCGAACGCCGCCGCAGAATGCGCCCCCTCGGCATCACCGCCCGCTGAGTACTTACTGAGGCAGTCCCTCCGCACCCCCTGGCGTCATTACACTCAGTGTCTGTTCCACTACCCATGAGGCTGCCCCGTTCGCACTCCTCTCCCCGCCACTGCACTGACCATGGCGTGCTGCTGACCGGATGCACGTCCAGCGGCGACTCGCCGCCGGACCGGGCCACGGGCACCCCCGAACGGCAAGTGCTGACCTTCGTGGTCCAGCGCTGGCTCAAGACCTGAGCGATCGCGACGCACATACCGGGAGCAGGCGTTGGCGGCACTATGCTTCAGCGCGGTAGGGGGCTGGTTTCGAGGAGAGGACGACATGGTCACCGCGATCGTGTTCATCAAGGCCGACGTCGCACGCATCCCGGAGGTCGCCGAGCAGGTGGCGGCGATCGAGGGCGTCAGCGAGGTGTACTCGGTCACCGGCGGGCTCGACCTGATCGCGATGGTCCGGGTCGCCCACCACGACGACCTCGCCTCCGTCATCCCCGACCACGTCAACCGGGTGCCCGGCGTACTGAGCACCGAGACGCACATCGCCTTTCGCGCGTACTCGACCCACGACCTGGAGGCCGCCTTCAGCCTCGGCGAGGAACAGGGCTTCTGAGCACCCGAATCCACGGGCTGACTGACACGCGCTGAAGTTACGGTGAACGCATGAGCAACCCTCCCGCCGGCTGGTATCCGGACCCCACCGGACAGCCCAACACCATTCGCTGGTGGAACGGGACGCAGTGGACCAACCGGACCGAAAAAGAACCAGACCCGGCCGAACCCCCCACTCCCGAACCGGCCCCAATCCCCTCAACGGGCGCAGCCTCGACCGGCGGAACCTCCGCAGCCGTCCCCTCCACCGGCGCCACCTCGTCAACTGACGCTGCTGCCGCGACAGGCGCCAGCTCCGCGACCGGCACCGGCTCCTGGACCGGAGCTACCTCGTCGACCGGAGCTGCCTCGTCGACCGGGGCTACCACCGCGACCGGTGGCGCCTCCTCGACCGGAGCTGACATGGAAACGGGCGCTGGCTCCGCAAGCAGGGTCGGGTCGTCGACGGGGGCTGACTCGTCACCTTGGGCTGCAGGCGCTACCGGGGCCGGCTCCTCGACCGGGGCTGACTCGTCGACTCAGGCTGCGGCCGTCAGCGGGGCTGGTTCGTCGGCGGTTGCCCCTGCGAACGGCGGTGCTGGTTGGGCTGCTGGGGTTGAGGGCGCGGGTGCTGGTTCTGGTTGGGGTGCCGAGTCGGACGGCGCGGGTTCGGGCACCGGCTCGGCTGGGGCGGCCGCTGCGTCTACCGCTGAGGCGGCTGACACGGCTGACACGGGTACGGCAGCCGGTACTTCGGGGCCTCGGTTGAGTCCTGCGGAGAAGGCTAAGTCGACGTGGATGGCACCAGTAGAGGTTCCGGCCGCGGCCGGCCACTGGACCCAGCGTCCCGCGCCGCCTGAGGATGCCGAACCCATCACGCAGGCCCAGGCCGAGCTCGCCAACGAGCAGGCCAACCAGCAAGCGCAGACTGCCCAGCAGACCGGCTGGAAGCTGACCCTGGCGCACGACTCATCCAGTACTGCGCCGACGCCGACCCCCAAGCCGGAGCCCGACAAGTCGTGGGCCGCCACCAACTGGACGCAACCACCCACCGAGGCGCCGACCCCGAAGGACCCGACGCCTGACGCGGACACGACCCAGGAGATCAGCACCACGACGCAGCAGCCCACCACGCGTTGGTCACAACCGACCGGCGACGACGCAGCGGCGGGTTCTGCTGCTTGGGGCTCGACGCCGACCGGTCGGACCGACGATTCGTTGCTGTCGGACGAGAACGTGCCGACGTCGGACAGCAGCGCCACTCCGTGGGGTTCGCCGGTCGAGGTCACGCCAGCTCAGAGCTCCAGCGATCAGCAGGAAACTGCTCCGCAAGGCGACTACGCCCAGAGCGGCACCGCTGGCACCACGCAAGGCGACGACGGCGGCTGGGGCACCAACGCCCAAGAAGCCAGCAACGGTTGGGGTAGCAGCAACACGCAGCAGGCAGCTGCTGACGGCTGGGGTGCCGCTAGCACGCAGCAGGGCAGCGGCGACGCAAGCGGTTCCAGCGCGTCGGGCAGTTCCAGCGCTTCGGGTGGTACAGCCGCGGGTGGCTGGGGCACGCCCCCGCAGGAGACCGGCACGGATGGCTGGGGCACACCCTCAAACCAGCAACCGGCGACGCAAGACCCGACTGCCGACGGGTGGAGTGCATCCGCACGGCAGGAAGGTGCTGCTGATGGATGGGGTGCAGCGACTCAGCAGGAGACGGCTGCTGGTGGCTGGGGCGCAGGTGCACCGCAGGAGACGGCTGCTGGTGGTTGGGGCGCATCTGCGACCCAGCAAAGTGGTGCCGGTGGCGGAGACGCCTCTGGTGCGCCGCAGGAGACTGCTGCTGATGGGTGGGGTGCGGCTGCGGGCCAGCAAGGTGGTGCTGGGGGCGGGCACGCGGCTGGTGCGCAGCAGGGTGGTGCTGGTGGGTGGGGTAGTTCCGGCTCGCCGCAGACGAGTGGCGACGGATGGGGCGCATCCGCAGTACAGATGCCTGATCCGCCGCAGCCGACCACTACGCAGTGGGGTGCGGCCGGCGCGACTGGGCCGCAGGCAAGCACTCAGTGGGGTTCCACCGGCCAGCAGACCCAGCAAACCGCTGGCACTTGGCAGAACACCGGCCCGTCACAGTGGCAAGGAGACGGCGGCCCACAGGGCGGCGGTGTCCGCAAGGGCAGGGACAAGAGCAAGGACAGCGACAGCGGCGGCGGCATGAACAAGACGCCGCTGATCATCGGCGGTGCTGTCGCGCTGGTGATCCTCGTCGCGGTGGCAGTCCTCCTCATCGTCAACGGCGCCGACAAGAAGACCGCCGACCCGGGCACCACCCCCGCACCGCAGCCGACCGGCAGCGCCCCGACAACACCGGCGACGTCGGGTGCGCCCGGCACCAAGCCAGGCCAGTCGAAGGACCCCAAGCTGCACGAGGGAAGCCGGATCAGCTCGGACGCGATCTCGTTCCCGCGTCAGGGTGGCGGCTGGTCGGATCGCAAGCGGCTGATCCCGCAACTGTTGAACTCCAGCGGCCAGTACGTCCTGCTGCAGAGGGACTTCGACGGCAGCAACGACTGGTACGCGGACATGTTCGTCGGCGGGCTCGGTACCGCGACACCGTTCAGCGGCGACCCGAAGGCGACTGCGCAGGCGCTGCTGACCCAGGTGCACAACATGAACTACGGCAACATCCCGGTCAGCTACAAGGCGGTGAGCAACGGCGCGGTCGAGCGATCGGGCAAGAAGGGCTGGTACTTCCAGGAGACCGTCACGGCGAAGTCCCCGAAGGTCACCTCGGTACTGCTGCTGACGGTCGCGGTCTTCGACCTCGGCGACGGCACCGCGGTCGCCTACATCAGTGACATCCCCACGAACCGGCCAGATCTGAAAACGGCCGAAAGCCAGGTCTACAAGGGAATCAACGTTGGCTGAGAACGAAACCCCCACGCCCCGCCCACCAGCCCGCCACAGCGCCCCACCCCCACCCACCAACCAGCCAACCGACCCGTCGTCGACCGACCCGTCGTCGACCGATCCGTTGTCGACCGCGCCTTCGTCGCCTGGTCCTTTGCCGACCGCCCCTTCGTCGGCTGGCCCGCTGTCGCACGGCTCATCGCCAACTGCTCCTCTGTCGGCCGGCCCGTCCTCATCCGATCCCTTGTCGACCACGCCTTCGTCGGCTGGTCCGCTGTCGCACGGCTCTTCGCCGACTGATCCTCTGTCAGCCGGCCCATCGTCGACGGATCCGTTGTCGGCTGGTCCGTTGTCGTCGGGGCCGCCGCCGAGCCCGCCACAGGACTGGCGTTCCGCAGCACCACCGGCCGCCGGCCAGGTCCCCTCAACGTCGTTCCCTCCCCCACCCCCAAGCTTCACCCCAGACGACGCCCCTACTGACCCTCGCCCGTCAAGCACCTCGACCGGCGCCGGCCAGGACTCGTCCGACCCTCTACTCGGCCAGTCACGCGCCCCAGCTCCACCGCCCCTGCCCTCACACAGACCAGACACCGATACGCCGCAACCGCCAGCGGACAACCGCAGCACATCGCCAGGACCTGACCCCGCCGGACCAACCCAACCTGGTCAGCAGCAATGGTTCCAACCGAGCCAGCCCCCGCAGGGTCAACCCGGCCCGGCACCGCAGAGCCAGCCCGGGTCAGCACCGCAGGCCCAGCACAACTCGGCGCCGCAGGGCCAGCACGGGTCAGCGCCCCAGGCCCAGCACGGGGCCGCGCCCCAGAGCCAGCACGGACCGGGAGCTCACGGCCAGACCGGCCATGGGCCGCTGGGCGCAGGGCCCGGCACCGGGCAGGGCGCACAGTCCGGCGCCGGCCTGCAGGGTGCGCAACCCAGCGTCGGCCCGCAGGCCCAGCACACGCCGGCACCGCAGAGCCCGCAGCACCGTCAGGCGTCGCCGGGCCAACTGCCGGAGAGTCAGCGGGGCGCGGGACCACACGGTCAACACAGCGCCGGGCCGCAGAGTCCCCAAGGTCCTCTGCGGGCGGCCGGTCCGCAGAATCCCCAGCAGGCGGCGGGACCACAAGATCCTCGGCAGGTAGCGGGACCGCAAGGTCCTCAGCAGGTAGCGGGACCGCAAGGTCCTCAGCAGGTAGCGGGACCGCAGGGTCCTCAGCAGGTAGCGGGACCGCAAGGTCCTCAGCAGGTGGCGGGACCGCAGGATCCTCAGCGTGGGCAAGCGCCGCAGGCGCCCGGCTACGGGCAGCCGAATCAGCAACCCCGCCAAGCAAACCAGCAATCGCAGCCCTCCCGCCCGAACCAGCCGCCGCAGCCCGGACAGCAATCGCAGCCGGGAGTACCCGCCAACGGACCAACCGGTCCGCAGCCATGGCCGGGGCAGGCCGGAGCCAGCGGTCCAGGCAGCACGCAGCCCCGGGCCGGACAGCCAGTTGGAAACGCACCGGTCGGCTCGCAAGGGCAGGCCGGCCAGCGGCCGCAAGGTCAGCAAATGCCCTATAGGCCAGGCAATCAGCCGGGCCAGCCAGCGGGCGGAGGCTCCGGCGAACAGCCCGGGCAACCGGGAGCCGGCCCGGGCAACCAGTCGGGGCAGCCGATGCCGCAGTACGGCACCGCCGAGCAGCCGATGCCGCGCTACGGGTCCGCCGAGCAGCCAGGGCGGTCCTCGCCGTACGGCGCTGGCGGGCAGGTTGGCCAGCCGATGTCCGGAGGGTCAGGTGTGCAGCCGGCAACTGCGTCGGGTAACCAGCCTGGGCAGCCAATGCCGCGCTATGGGTCCGCCGAGCAGCCAGGACAGTCGATTCCCCGTCACGGCTCCGTCGAGCAGTCGGGGCAGTCTGCGCCGTACGGCGCGGGCGGGCAGGCCGGCCAGTCGATGGCCGGAGGGTCAGGCGAGCAGCCTGGGCGGCCGAGTGGTCAGCCGGGGCAGTCGATGCCGCGTTACGGGCCCGCCGAGCAGGCGGCGCAGTCCGCGCCGTACGGCACGGGGGCGCGGCCTGGGCAGCCGGCGTTTGGTGGCCCGGGCGGGCAAGGTGGGCCGTTGTCGCAGGGTGGGGAGCCGCTGCGGGGTGCGCCGGTGTCTCAGGGTGGGGAGCCTCGGCGGAGCGCGCCGTTGGCGCGCGGGGACGAGGGTGTGGGCGAAGAGGCTTATGGGATTGTGGATGATCCTAAGTACGGGCCGGGTGGTGGGGGTGCGCGTAGTTCGCGGTTGGTGGGGGCTGTTGGGTTGGTCGTGGGGGCTCTGGTGGTTACCGGGCTCAGTGCTAGTTGGATCTGGAACAAGGCTGATGCGGTGACGCCGGTTTCGTTGCCTTCGGCCAAGTCGGAGCCGTTGACTACGGTCAGTCCGTCGGCGCGGCCGACCACGCCGCCACCACCGCGGGGGCAGGTGCTCGGTTCCAACATGGTTGCCTTCAACAAGGACACGATGCCGCTGCTGGGTTCGGAGTGGGAGGACTACGGCAGCGGGTTCCAGGCCGGCCTCAACGGTGGTGCGGCGACCTGGCTGACCGTGCACGACAAGTACGACGGCAAGAAGGCGAAGTGGGGCAACTTCGTCGCCTTCGGCGGGCTCAACCCGAAGATCAAGGTGGTGAGTACCCCGGCAGGGCTGAAGGCGGCGACCATCCAGGCGGCCAGCCGGGCGATCGTCGGGCTGTACGACGAGAACGTGAAGTTCATCGGCAAGTCCACCCACACGCCGATCACCGTCGACGGGCACACCGGGCACGAACTGAGTATCAAGGTCGCCGTCAGCGTGCCCAAGTTGCCGGAGACCTTCTCCACCGTCCTGGTCACCGTGATCGACCGCGGGGACGGCACCGCCGACGTCGCGATCGGAGACATCGCCGGCAGTACGCCGCAGTGGATCGAGATCTGGCGCTCCAAGGTCCAGGAGATCAAGATCGCCGGCTGACACACGACAAGAGCCCGCCCCCGCGAACACTCGCGGGAGGCGGGCTCTGACCGAGGTACACCGAAACTACGAACGGACCTCGACGCAAGCAGCGATCCAGCGGTCCAGCACGCTCTTGGCCTCGCCGGAGTCGATCGCCTCGGCCGCCCGGTCCATTCCTGCACGGATCCGCGCAACCAGCGGCCCGGTGCTGCCCTCATGCGCCGCCAGCGCCGCACCCGCGTTCAGCAGTACGACGTCGCGCACCGGCCCAGGCTCGCCGTCCAGCAGAGCTCGCACGACCTTCGCGTTGTACGTCGCGTCCGCTCCCCGCAACGCATCAGCCGGCACCGGCGCGATACCCAGCTCCCGCGGATCCAGCGTCTCCGGTCCTTCGACTGCCCCGCGCCCGACCGTCCAGACCTGCGACGTCGTCATCGTGGTCAGTTCGTCGAGCCCGTCGTCCCCGTGGAAGACCAGCGCGTCGATCCCCCGCCGAGCCAGTACGCCGGCCATCAGCCCGGCGATTCGCCCGTCCCCGACCCCAACGGCCTGCGCCGACGGATTACCGGGGTTGGCCAACGGGCCCAGGAAGTTGAACGTGGTCGGCACGCCGAGCTCACGCCGCGGTACCGCGGCATGCCGCAACGCCGGGTGGAACGCGGGAGCGAAGCAGAACGTGATCCCGGCCAGCTCCCCCACGGCCGCCACCTGCGCGGCGGTGAGGTCGAGCGGGATACCCAACTCCTCCAGCACGTCCGCGGCACCACAAGCCGACGAGGCGGCCCGGTTGCCGTGCTTCAGCACCTTCGCCCCGGCGCCGGCCGCGACGATCGCCGACATCGTGGAGATGTTCACAGTGTGGGCTTGGTCACCACCGGTACCGACGACGTCGAGCGTCCGGCCCGGTACGTCGATCCGGGTGGCGAACTCGCGCATGGTCGCGACCATGCCCTCGACCTCGGTCACCGTCTCGCCCTTGGAGCGCAGCGCGATCACGAAACCCGCGAGCTGCGCGGGCGACGCGGCGCCGGACAGGATCTGCTCCATCGCCCAGGCGGTCGCGGCGGAGTCGAGGTCCTGGTGCCGCAGCAACGGGTTGAGTACCTGCGGCCAGGTCAGCGCGCGCCCGCCAGGCGCAGTACCGGCGGGGGGATCCAGAGGGGCGGCCATGGCGCCGGGATCAGGTGGTCGCGGGCAGCTTGGCGACCCGCTGCCGGAGCAGCTCGGCGGTTGCCTCGGCCAGCCGGATCGGGTCGATCGGGTGCGACACGGCCGCCTCGGCGCGCGACCAGGTCGCCAGCCACGCGTCCTGCGGGCGGCCGATGATCACCAGGATCGGCGGGCACTGGAAGATCTCGTCCTTCAACTGGCGGGCGATGCCCAGGCCACCGGCCGGGACGGCCTCACCGTCGAGGATGGCCAGGTCGATGCCGCCGGCGTCCATGAGTTTGATCACGGCCGGCTCGGTCGCGCACTCGAAGTACTCGAGCTCGGGCAGATCGGCGGCGGGCCGCTTGCCCAGGGCCAGCCGGACGGACTCCCGCGTGGTGCGGTCGTCGCTGTAGACCAGCACCTTCAGCGGACGCTCTGAACTCATCGATTCATCCCAAGCTGTGTCTGTGACGAGTGGACATGCGGACAACACCGCGAATGCTACCGGGGAGGCTGTCCGGCTCTGCGCGCCTGCTCCTCCAACCGGTCCAGCCGGCGGTCCTCCCGCTTGGCCTCGCGCTGCGACTGACGGACCCACTGGACGAACAGCACCCCGAAGAAGATCAGCCCGATGATGTCGCCGGAGCCCCAGAGCAGACCGCCCGCGACGTACTGGTCGCGCAGCGGCGACGGTGGCCAGGAGCGCCCGAAGGCCGTGTACCAGTCCTCCGCGATCAGGCGGTTCGCGGACATGATCGTGATCCCCAGGAAGGCGTGGAACGGCAGTGTGAGGAAGGTGAGGATCAGCCGGAAGGGGTAGATCACCCGGCCGGGCACCGGATCCAGGCCTAGCAACGGCCAGAAGAACAACGCGCCGACCGCGATGAAGTGCACGTGCAGAAGATCGTGGAGCAACGTCGAGCGGAGCGTCGCGTCGTACCAGCCGCTGAAGTAGAGCGCCCACGGGCTCAGCACGAACAGGGTGAAGCCGATCATCGGGAAGCAGATCACCTTGGCGAAGCGAGAGTGCAACACGGAGAGCAACCAGCCCCGCGGCCGCTGCGGAAGGGTGCGCAGGGCAAGCGTCACCGGCGCGCCGAGCGCCATCGCCAGCGGCGTCATCATCGACAGGATCATGTGCTGGACCATGTGCACGCTCAGCAGCACGGTGTCGTAGCTGCCGATTCCCGACTGGGTGGCGATCAGCGCGCTGCCCAGGCCGAGGCCGACGAACGAGAAGGTCCGGGCGCGCGACCAGTTGTCCCCGCGCGCGCGGAGGCGGTGGACGCCGTACAGATAGAGGGCGCCGACGACCACGATCACCGCGAGTAACACCGGCTCGAACGTCCAGGCGGTCAGCAGCCTGACCGCGGTGAACGGCTCGATCTGGTCGCCGGGTTGGGCGTGGAGGGGAAGCACGGTTCAACAGTAGGAACAAGATCACGCCGACATGCATGGGGGTGGGCGTGCTGTCGGATACCCGGACCGACATAATGACGCCGTGGCCACTGCAACCGCGCTCCCAGCGTCTCGTGAACACGGACACCACGACCGTCCCAGCATGGTCAGTGTCGGCACGATCGTCTGGCTCTCGAGCGAACTGATGTTCTTCGCCGCCCTGTTCGCGGCGTACTTCACGATCCGGTCGGTGACGACCGCTGCCGCGGCACCGGGGGTGGAGACGCTCTGGGACGCGTCCACCGAGATGCTGAACATCCCGTTCGCGGCGATCAACACGACGATCCTGGTGCTGTCCTCGGTGACGTGCCAGCTCGGTGTGTTCGCCGCCGAGCACGGCAAGGTCGGCCGGACCGGATCGGTCGCGAACGTCCGCGGCTGGGGCATGCGCGAGTGGTTCGTGCTCACCTACCTGATGGGCGCGGTCTTCATCGCCGGCCAGGTGACGGAGTACGCGACCCTGATCCACGAGGGCATGACGATCGCGTCCTCGCCGTACGGGTCGGTGTTCTACCTGACCACCGGGTTCCACGGTCTGCACGTGACCGGCGGTCTCATCGCTTTCGTGTACGTCCTGGCCAGGACGTACATGGCTCGTAAGTTCACCCACGAACAGGCCGTCTCCGCGATCGTCGTGTCGTACTACTGGCACTTCGTCGATGTGGTCTGGATCGCCCTGTTCGCGACCATCTACCTGCTCAAATGAGTGAGAAGAGACTTTCCTTGTCACCGGCGCGCTTCCTCTCCGCGCGACGACGGCACCGGTCAGCCGGCCTCGTCGTGCTCCTGTTCGGCCTCCTGGCGGTGGGGACGGCGTACTCCGCCTTCGCCCCCGACAACGCGGTGGCGGACAACTCGGCCCAGTCCCAGCAGATCGAAGAGGGCAAGAAGCTCTTCGCGGTCGGCTGTGCGAGCTGCCACGGTCTGAACGCCGAGGGTGCTGGCAACGGCGAAGGCAAGATGGCCGGGCCGTCCCTGATCGGTGTCGGCGCGGCCGCTGTCGACTTCCAGGTCGGTACCGGCCGGATGCCGGCCATGCAGCCCAACGCGCAGGTCCCGCGCAAGGCCCCGGCGTACACGCCCGAGGAGATCGAGGCCCTGGCGGCGTACGTCGCCTCCCTCGCTCCCGGCCCGGCGGTACCGGCCGAGGAGTCGTACGACATCAGCAAGGTCACCGACGAGCAGGTCACCCGCGGTGGCGAGCTGTTCCGGACGAACTGCACGGCGTGCCACAACTTCGCCGGCAAGGGCGGCGCGCTGCCGAACGGCCGCTACGCCCCGTCGCTGATGAACGTCGACCCCAAGCACATCTACGAGGCCATGCTCACCGGCCCGCAGCAGATGCCGGTCTTCTCCGACCAGGTCCTGCAGCCGGACGACAAGCGTGACGTGATCGCGTACCTGCACGCGCTGCAGGAGCAGAAGGACCCGGGCGGCTTCGGCCTCGGCCGGCTCGGCCCGGTCTCCGAAGGCCTGTGGGGCTGGCTCGTCGGCATCGGCCTGCTGGTCGGCATGGCGGTCTGGATCGGCGCGAAGGGCGTCAAGGCCAAGGGGGTAAAGGCAAGTGAGTGACGACAAGGACAATCTGCCCGCCGTGAAGGCGGAGCAGGGTCACGACGGCCAGGTGGTGCTGGCGGAGCCGATCCCGGACCCGGGCATCGAGCCGCACGAACTCCGCATCACCGACATCGACCCGTTGGCCGCCGACCGGGTCGAGCGCCAGGTCGCGACGATGTTCGGCCTGGCCGGGCTGCTCGCGCTGGGTTCCTGCGTCGCGTACTTCGCCATCCCGCGCGACGCCATCCTCGAGTTCGGGCCGCTGACCGGTAACGCGAACAACATGACGCTCGGGCTCTGCCTGGGCATCTCGCTGTTCCTGATCGGCGCCGGCGCGATCCAGTGGGCCAAGAAGCTGATGGTCGACACCGAGATCGCCGAGGACCGGCACGACGCGCACTCCACGCCGCAGCAGAAGACCGAGATCGTCGACGCGTTCCAGGTCGGCGTGGCCGAGTCCGGCTTCACCCGCCGCAAGCTGATCCGCCGGTCGCTGATCGGCGCGATGGGCCTGCTCGGTCTGCCGGCCATCGTGCTGCTCCGCGACCTCGGCCCGCTGCCCGGTCGCGCCCTCTACAACACCATCTGGGCCAAGGGCATCCGGGTCGTCAACGACGTCACGCTGCGCCCGATCAAGCCGTCCGACCTGGTCGTCGGCCAGCTGGTCAACGCGGCCCCGGCGAACCTGGAGCCGATCCAGCACGAGAGCCCGGTCGAGTACCAGAACGCCAAGGCCAAGGCCGCGGTGATCGTGGTCCGGATCGAGCCGGACAAGATCCGGCCGCCCGCCGGCCGGGAGAACTGGGGTATCGACGGCATCCTGTGCTACTCCAAGATCTGCACCCACGTGGGTTGCCCGATCTCCCTGTACGAGCAGACCACGCACCACGTGCTGTGCCCGTGCCACCAGTCGACGTTCGACCTGGCCGACGGTGCCAAGGTCATCTTCGGCCCGGCTGCCCGTCCGCTGCCTCAGCTACCATTGGCCGTGGACGCAGAGGGCTACCTTGTCGCGCAGAGCGGCTTCACCGAGCCGGTCGGCCCGAGCTTCTGGGAACGAGGGTGACAACCGTGGCTGAGAAAGAATTCCCCCCGCCGGTCAAGTATCTGGACGACCGTCTGGGCATCGGGAAGATCGGTAAGAAGAACCTTCGCAAGGTGTTCCCGGACCACTGGTCCTTCATGCTCGGTGAGATCGCTCTCTACAGCTTCATCATCCTGCTGCTGACCGGGGTCTTCCTGACCTTCTGGTTCAAGCCCTCGATGGCCGAGATCGAGTACCAGGGCTCGTACAGCCTGCTCAAGGGCCTGCACATGTCGGAGGCCTACGCCTCCACCCTGGACATCTCGTTCGACATCCGCGGCGGTCTGCTGATGCGGCAGATCCACCACTGGGCGGCCGTGCTGTTCGTCGCCTCGATGATGGTCCACCTGCTCCGCATCTTCTTCACCGGCGCGTTCCGCAAGCCGCGTGAGCTCAACTGGGTGATCGGCTTCGGGATGCTGTTCCTCGGCATCATCGAGGGCTTCCTCGGTTACGGCCTGCCCGACGACCTGCTGTCCGGTACCGGTCTTCGCATCACCCAGGGCATGATCCAGGCCTCCCCGGTGATCGGCACCTACCTGAGCTTCTTCATCTTCGGTGGTGAGTTCCCGGGTGACGACATGGTGTCCCGGTTCTTCACCGTGCACGTGCTGCTGATCCCAGGTCTGATCCTGGCCCTGGTGACGGCGCACCTGTTCCTGGTCGTGTACCACAAGCACACGCAGTACCCGGGTCCCGGCCGGACCGAGAAGAACGTCGTCGGCTACCCGCTGATGCCGGTCTACATGGCCAAGGCCGGTGGCTTCTTCTTCGTCGTCTTCGGCATCACCGCCCTGATGGGCGCACTGCTGCAGATCAACCCGGTGTGGCTGTACGGGCCGTACAACCCGGCCGAGGTGACCGCAGGCTCCCAGCCCGACTGGTACATGGGCTGGCTGGAGGGCTCCGTGCGCCTGATGCCGGGATTCGAGTCCGAGTTCTGGGGCGTCACGCTCAGCTGGAACCTGCTGATACCGGCGCTGATCATCCCGCCGGCGTTCGTCACCCTGGTCGCCCTGTATCCGTTCATCGAGGCCTGGATCACCGGCGACAAGCGCGAACACCACCTGCTGGACCGGCCGCGCAACATGCCGACCCGGACCGGTATCGGCGCCGCGTTCATCACGTTCTACGGCCTGCTCTGGATCGCCGGTGGCAACGACCTGGTCGCCACCCACTTCGGGGTCTCGCTGAACAACGTGACCTGGTTCCTGCGGTTCGCGGTCTTCCTCGGCCCGATCCTCGCCTTCTGGGTCACCCGGCGGATCGCGATCTCCCTGCAGCGCGCCGACAACGAGCGGCTCCTGCACGGCCTCGAGTCCGGCATCATCGTCCGGACCCCCGAGGGCGAGTACTACGAGAAGCACACCCCGATCTCGAAGTACGAGGCCTACGAGCTGACCGCCCGCGACCGGATCCTCCCGCTCGAGATCGGCCCGGAAACGGACGAGAACGGCGTACGGGCTCCGAAGCGGGCGTTGAACAAGGTCCGCGCCAAGCTGTCCAAGTTCTACTTCGCCGACGCGGTCCAGAAGCCGACGGCGGCAGAGATCGAAGAGGCCCACGCGCACGGCCACCACGACGAGCACGAAGCGGTGGAAGGCGTCACAGGCACCGTCGAGCTGGACGAGGACACGACCCGCGAGGTCAGCAGCACCAAGCAGCACTGATCCACGCACCACCCAGAAGACCCCGGCTCCGGCCGGGGTCTTCTGCTTTTTCCGGCCGTGTCAGCGCGATGGCGGCTCGGCGTCAGGGGTCGCCACCAGGGTGATTGTCATGACCACTTCGAAGATCGCGGCCTTGGGGCTGCGCAAGATGTTCTCTGATCGGGTGCCGGGACTCCGCCGGCGGGCGGGGGTTGCGGCTGTGGCTGCCACGCTGGTGGCGGGGGTGGCTGTGGCGCCTTCGGCTCACGCGGCTGACACCGCGCACGCCGCGCACGCGGCGCGTGGCGGCGTACCGGGGGCTTCTGCTGGGCAGGAGCGGCCGGAGCTGCAGGAGGCTCTTCAGGCTTTTGTGGATGCCGGTCTCGGCGGGGTGCAGCTTCGTTTGAAGGACGAGCGAGGCGAGTGGGTTGGTAGTGCTGGGGTACGCCGTCTGGGCTCGCCTGCGAAGCCGCCGACCAATGGGCGCACGTGGGTCGGGAGTGTCACCAAGACGTTCACCGCGACCGTGGTGCTACAGCTGGTGGCCGAGGGGAAGCTGAAGCTGGACGCCTCGGTGGCTGGCTACCTTCCCCGGCTTGGGCTCGACCGCCGGATCACCGTGCGGATGCTGCTGCGGCACACGAGCGGGCTGTTCAACTACACCGGCGAGACCTACAACGGCGTCAGCCAGCCGGGCCTCCCCGCGGTCGGCAAGGACTGGGTGGAGAACCGTTTCCGCTCGTACCGTCCGGAGCAGCTGGTGCAGTTCGCACTGTCCAAGCCGCTGGTGTTCGCGCCTGGTACTGATCAGAACTACTCCAACACCAACTACACCGTCGCCCTGCTCCTGATCGAGAAGCTCACCGGCCGCTCGTACGCCGAGGAGATGCAGCGACGGATCATCCGCCCGCTGAGGCTGACCGGCACGTCGGTCCCAGGCAACCGAACCCAACTCCCAGGTCCCCACGCCCACGGCTACTACCGCTACCAGGACGCCGGCGAATGGAAGGTCGTCGACGTCACCCGCCAGAACCTGTCCCTGCTGGCCGGCGCCGGCGACATGATCTCAACCACCCAGGACCTCCAGACCTTCATCACCGCTTTGATGACCGGCAAGCTCCTACCGGCCCCACTGCTGGCCGAGATGCGCGAGCCGCACGGGAAGATGGGCTATGGGCTGGGGTTGTTCGTCCAGGACCTGGGGCCTGCATGTGGCGGCACGTTCTACCAGCACAACGGCAGCCCGCCTGGCGGCTACGGCGCGTTGATGTACAGCACGGCAGATGGCAGCAAGACCCTGACCGCGTCAATCACCACAGGAGACGCCGACATCGACCTCCTGAAGGACTTCCCTGTGGCGTTGGGGAAGCTCTTGAACGCCACCCTCTGCACATCAGCTTCCTGAGCTAGCCGTTCTTGCGAGCCAGTCGACTGCGGTCGGCTGGCTCGTATCGCGCTGAGGCACCGCGTGCCGAGGCTCGCGTGCCGACGGACAGGAGGTGCTTCACCGGAAGGTAGTGCGGCCACGCTTGGACGATGCGGACGAGACAGCGCACACCAGGTGCACTACCTGTCCGTCGGCACACCAAGAATCATCTCCAGGCTCCCCCAGCGCTCGGGCGCCGGGCCAGCGGCGGGAGCGAGCGCGACAAGTCGTAGACGCGACCGAGACCGAGACCGCGAGCGCGACGGCGACCGAGGCGGCGACGACCACGGCGGCAGCGACCGCGGTTTAGGCTTACCGTCAGCGCGGTCTGAGACGCGACTAGAGCCAGGTACGCGACTGAGAGCCCGCGCTGCTCCCCCACCCAGCAGGACCCACTGCCGCGCCCCCACAGCCACCCCGCTACGCCTTCGCAGCCGCGCGACGCAGGAGCGCCTCAGGGTGGGCACCCCACACGCCCACCGCAGCCACCAGGCGCACCCCCGTCCCGCCTTCGCAATCGCGCGACGTAGGAGCGAGCGTCGTGCCGGCGTGGGGATCGACGTACAAAAGCAAACCGACCGGATCACAGGATCCGGTCGGTCACCATAAAGCTTCAGCTCACCTCAGGCGAGGGCCGAGCCCGCCTTGTACTTCGCCCACGGCTCATTCCAGTCAGTCCAGCCATTGTTGGGCTCCATCATGCGAGTGGTGCCAACAACCACGACAGGGTCGCCCCGCAGCGTCTGGGCGAAGTACCACTGGCCGTTGGGGAGGCTCATCCCGATGCAGCCGTGGCTGACGTTCTCCGTGCCCTGGCTGCCGGATGACCACGGTGCGCCGTGGATGAACTCACCGGAGCTTGTCACCCGCTGAGCCCACTTCACGTCGTGGATGTCGTAGTACTCCGGGTCACCGGGCTTGATGCCGACGGTCCGGGCGTCCATCCGCTTGACCGGGTACTTCTCCATGATGACCTTGGTGCCGCTCCGGGTCGTGAAGCCGCTCTTCCCCGCCGTGATCGGGATCGTCCGCGCCAGTTTCCCGTTGATCGCGACCGTCATCGTGTGCTTCTTGACGTCGATCTTGGTGATCACGGACCTGCCGATGGCGAAGTCGATCTTGCGGCTCGCGGAGCCCCAGATGTTGGCGCCGGCGTTGACGCCCTGGGTGTCGATGAGGACGGAGACCTTGGTCCCGGCGGGCCAGTACGTCTTCGGCCGGTAGTTGACCTGCTTGTTGCCCACCCAGTGCCAGCTGCCCTCGACCGGGACCGAGGTCTTCACGGTGAGGCGCTTCTCGACGGCGGCGCGGTCCTTGACCGGGTTGTTCCAGAAGATCTGGATCGGCATCGCGACGCCGACGGTTTCGCCGTTGAGCGGTGCCACCGAGGCCTTCAGGTTGCGGGCCGCGGACAGCGTCCTGAAGTCCGACTTGATCGGGACGCTGTTGCCGTCGCTCCCCTTCGCCGTACCGGTGAGCGTGTACTTCGCGCCGGGCTTCAGCTCGGGCTTGGAGGTCCACTGCGACTTCTCGGCGTTCAAGGTGCCGTCGACCGTGCCGCCGTTGGAGTCCTTCAGCGTCACGTCGGACAGCTCGCCACCATCGCTGGTCACGGTGACCGGCTGGTCCGGGCGGACCGCGGAGGCGCCCTTGGCCGGCACGACCTTGACGTTCGCGGCGGCCGGGTCGTCGGACGGCGTCGTGGAGGGATCCGGCGTACTGGACGAGCCGGGGGTGCTCGGGTTCGTGGTACCAGGCGAGCTGGATGGTGCTGGATCGGCCGCCTTGATGTCGCTGCAGGCGGTGCCGACCACCAGCATCACGCAGATCCCCGCCACGGCAAGACCGTGTTTCCGGACCGTACTACTCAACACCTGAGCTCCCCTGTATAAACCGATCGTCCGCCGCGCAAAGCCTAGCTCGCCCAACGGACATACCCACGCACTGAAAACGTCACCAGTACGGCGGAGCCACTACGGCCCGCTGTACTGGTGACGTCCGGACAGCCAGAAAAGTTGACCTCAGTGAGCGTGGTCACCACGGTAGTACTCGAAAACCCAGCCACTCAGCGTGATGATGCCGAGCCCCGAGCCGATGATGAACAACCACCAGCCGAAGACCAGTCCGAGCACGATCACCGACAGGGTCAGCGCGCACCACAGCGGCCACCACGAGTACGGCGGGAAGAAGCCCAGTTCACCGGCTCCTTCGACGATCTCGGCTTCCTTGCGGTCCTCCGGACGGGCGTCCATCCGGCGGCCGGTGATGGCCAGGTAGTAGGACACCAGCAGCGCCAGGAAGAACGTCATCACCAGCGCGGTGGTACCGGTGGGGTCCTCGGACATGAACCAGTAGATCGGCGTCACGATGAGGACGAACAGCGTCAGGATGCCGAAGACCCAGGCCTCCGCCTTCATGCCTTACCCTCTCCGTCCGTGCTCGTACCGGCTTCGACGTTGCGCTCGAGATTCTCGACCCGGCCCTGGTCCTCGCCGGCGTCCAGCAGGTTGTCCCGCGGAGCACCGCTGTCCGGGTACTCCGACATCGCGATCTCCGGGTGATGCAGATCGAAAGCAGGGCTCTCCGACCGGATCCGCGGCAGGCTGACGAAGTTGTGCCGCGGCGGCGGTGAACTCGTTGCCCACTCCAACGAACGGCCCCAGCCCCACGGGTCGTCGACACCCACCAGCGGCGCCTTGCGCGACTTGTAGACGTTGTAGAAGAACGGCAGCATCGACAGACCGAGGACGAAGGCACCGATGCTGGACACCTCGTTCAGCGTGGTGAAGCCTTCGTTCGCCCCGTACGACGCGTAGCGCCGCGGCATCCCCTCGACACCCAGCCAGTGCTGGACCAGGAAGGTGGTGTGGAAGCCGATGAACAGCAGCCAGAAGTGCAGCTTGCCGAGCTTCTCGTCGAGCATCCGGCCGGTCATCTTCGGCCACCAGAAGTAGAAGCCCGCGAACATCGCGAACACCACCGTCCCGAACACCACGTAGTGGAAGTGCGCGACCACGAAGTACGAGTCGGACAGCTGGTAGTCCAGGGCCGGCGACGCCAGGATGACGCCGGTCAGGCCACCGAACAGGAACGTGGTGAGGAAGCCGACCGACCACAGCATCGGGGTGTCGAAGGACACCGAACCGCCCCACATCGTGCCGATCCAGTTGAAGAACTTCACCCCGGTCGGTACCGCGATCAGGAACGTCATGAAGGAGAAGAACGGCAGGTTCACCGCTCCGGTGACAAACATGTGGTGCGCCCACACCGCCACCGACAAGACGGCGATCCACAGCGTCGCGCCGACCAGACCGATGTAGCCGAAGACCGGCTTGCGGCTGAAGACCGGGAGGATCTCGGTGATGATGCCGAAGAACGGCAGCGCGATGATGTAGACCTCGGGATGCCCGAAGAACCAGAACAAGTGCTGCCACAGCAGTGGTCCGCCGTTGGCGGCGTCGAAGACGTGAGCCCCCAAGGCTCGATCCGCCTCCAGCATCAGCAGCGCGCCGGCCAGGATCGGGAACGCGATCAGCACGAGGATCGACGTCACCAGGATGTTCCAGGTGAAGATCGGCATCCGGAACATCGTCATCCCCGGTGCGCGCATGGTGATGATCGTGGTGACGAAGTTCACCGCACCCAGGATCGTGCCCAGACCGGCCATCCACAGACCCATGATCCACAGGTCGCCACCGATACCGGGTGAGCGGACCGCGTTGGACAGCGGCGCGTAGGCGAACCAGCCGAAGTCGGCGGCGCCACCCGGAGTGAAGAAGCCGGAGATGGTGATCAGGCCGCCGAACAGGAACAGCCAGAAGCTGAACATGTTCAGTCGCGGGAACGCCACATCGGGAGCACCGATCTGGACCGGCATGATCACGTTGGCGAACCCGACGAACAGCGGTGTCGCGAAGAGCAGCAGCATGATCGTGCCGTGCATGGTGAAGAGCTGGTTGTAGACCTCTTCGTTCACGATCTGCAGGCCCGGCTTGGCCAGCTCGGCCCGGATCAGCAGCGCCATCACGCCGCCGATCAGGAAGAACGCGAACGAGGTCAACAGGTACAGATGACCGATCAGCTTGTGGTCAGTGGTGGTCATCCACTTGACCGCGATCTGGCCCTTGCTGCGCCGCCTGGGCAGCGCGGTCGCCGCGCTGACGGCGCCTGAGCGCTCGGCGAAGTCGGTCACTTCTCGCCCTCCTGCTTCCCGTGGCCGGGAATGGTGGTCGCGTCCTGGCCACCGGTCGCCGCGCCGGTCTGGCCCTTGGCGGCCAGTTCTCTCAGGTGCGCCTGGTACTCGTCGGCGGTGACCACCCTGACGGTGAACACCATCCTGCTGTGGTACAGACCGCACAGCTCCGCGCACTTACCCGCGAAGGTGCCGGTCTTGGTCGGGGTCAGCTCGAGCCGGTTGGTCCGGCCGGGGATGACGTCCAGCTTGAAGTAGAACGCGGGCACCCAGAAGGAGTGGATGACGTCCGGCGAGGTCAGCTCGAAGTGCACCGACTCGTTCACCGGCAGCACCAGCTCGGCGGGCTTGTCCAGCGTGCCGGTCTCCCAGACGCCTTCCTTGCCGTCGACGGTCTCCTTGTAGTTGAACGTCCACTGCCACTGCTGGCCGACCACGTTGATCGTGTGCGCCGGGTTGTCCGACATCGCGGTGATCTTGTTGCCGTTCTCTACCGTGTAGAAGAAGAGCACACCGATGATCGCGAACGGCGCCAGCGTGTAGAGGACCTCCAGCGGCAGGTTGTAGCGCGTCTGCCGCGGCGCGTCCTCGTTGCGCCGGCGGTACCGGACGGAGGCGAACAGGATCAGGCCCCAGACCGCCACACCGATGATCAAGGCAGCGATCCAGGCGCCGATCCACAGGCTCCTCACCGCCTCGGTCCGGTCTGATGCGCCCTCGGGCAGACCGAGTCGTTTCCACTGCGCGTTGGTCTCCGACGAGCAGCCGGTCAGCACCAAAGTGCCGACCACTACCGCCGCACCGACCAGCAGGCGTCGCTTCGCCGGACGTACTGCGGCGCGGGCCCTCTTCAGACCTGCTGCGCGCACCACTCCGGGCGTGCCGTTCGAACCCACGGGGCGCCTTTCCCTTCCCAGGTGAGACTGACGACAGAACACTACTGGACACCTTCCGGCGTTCCGCGCATAGGTAGGGCTAGAGCATGTCCGCCCGTCCACTGCGTGCTGCGCGGCACTCGGTGGGCGCCTCGCCGCACTGGAGGACCGGTCACGATGCTGGGCATCGAGCCCGGCCCTCCAGCACACCGAGTCACTCCACCGAGCACCTGCTCGCGACTGCAGTGGACGGGCGGACATGCTCTAGCGTTTCCCGTGTGACCAGCCGTGCGTACCTCGATGCCGCGACAGCCGAACCGCTGCATCCTGCCGCGCGGGAGGTCTTGCTGGCCGCGCTCGATTCCGGGTGGGCCGATCCGGCCCGGTTGCACCATGAGGGACGGACCGCCCGGCTGCTGCTCGACAACGCCAGAGCGGTCCTTGCCGAGAGCATCGGAGTACGGCCTGACGAGGTGTTCCTGACCACCTCCGGGACGGCCGCGATCCACTCCGGACTACTCGCCGTGACAGCCGCCCGGCGCCGCGTGGGCGACCGTGTCGTGCACTCGGCGGTCGAGCACTCCGCGGTACTCCATGGGGCCACAGCAGCCGGTACTGCGAACGAAGTCGCCGTCGACGCCCTCGGACGGGTCGACGTGGAGGCCTTCGCCGCCCAACTCCAGCAACCCGGTGTAGCCGTGGCCGCGCTCCAGTCGGCCAATCACGAGGTCGCCACCCGGCAGCCGATCGCCGAAGTAGCCGAGCTTTGCCAAGCCCACCAGGTGCCGCTTTTCGTCGATGCGGCCGCCTCCATCGCGCACGACGCAGTACCGGCTGGTTGGTCTGTGTTGACTGCGAGTGCTCACAAGTGGGGTGGGCCGGCCGGCGTCGGAGTGCTCGCAGTACGGAAGGGGACGCGGCTGGCGCCGACGTGGCCTGTGGATGAGCGGGAGGACGGCCTCTCCCCCGGCCACCCGAACGTCCCCGCCGCCCTGGCCGCCGCAGCCGCTCTGCAGGCTCGCCTCACTGAGGCTGACGAGCTCAACAAGCAGCACCGAGCGTGGATCGACGAGCTGCGTCACCGGGTCGCCGCCGACATCCCCGATGTCGAGGTGGTCGGCGATCCGGAGGACCGGCTGCCGCACGTCCTCACCTTCTCCTGCCTGTACGTCGACGGCGAGGCCCTCGTCACAGCCCTGGACGCCGAGGGCTTCTCCGTGTCGAGCGGCTCAGCCTGTACTGCGAGCACGCTCCGCCCGTCGCACGTCCTGGCGGCGATGGGCGTACTCACGCACGGCAACGTCCGCATCTCCCTCGGCCGCACCAGCACCCACGAAGAGGTCGACCGGTTCGCGACCGTGCTGCCCCGCATCGTCCAGCGGATCCGCGCGGAGGTGGGCCTGTGACGACGCTCGACTGCCGCGGCATGCTCTGCCCACTCCCTGTGATCAAACTCGCCCAGGCCTTCCCCGACCTAGCCATCGGCGACACCATCACCGTCCTGGCCGACGACCCGGCAGCCGCCACCGACATCCCCGCCTGGTGCCGCATGCGCTCCCAGGAGCTCGTCTCTGCCGACGACAACCAGTACGTCGTACGCCGCCTGAGCTAAACCGGTGGCTGCCGGGCCCACCAAGGGCGAGACTTCGGGGCATGACCGACTTTGCGTACAAGCCGACGTTGACCGGTGAGCTGGTCGAGCTGCGGCCCGTGACCGAGGACGACTATCCCGCCATGCAGGAGGCGATGGACGACCCGGAGGTGGTCAAGCTCACGGCGAGTCGCGGGGAGATCGGCGAGGAGGCGGCGCGGAAGTGGTACCGGACGCGGGGTGAGCAGACCGATCGGCTGGACCTGGCGATCGTCGACCGGGCCTCGGGTGAGGTGGTCGGCGAGGCGGTGCTCAACGACTGGAGCCCGGAGGACGAGAGCTGCAACTTCCGGATCTTCATCGGTCCGAAGGGCCGGGGCCGCGGGCTCGGTACCGAGGCCACCCGGCTGATCGTGGACTACGGGATCCAGGAACTCGGGCTGCACCGCATCGACCTCGGCGTGTACTCCTTCAACCCGCGGGCGGTGCGCGCGTACGAGAAGGCCGGCTTCGTCGTCGAGGGCGTCAAGCGGCAGTCGCTGAAGTGGGAGGGCGAGCGGTACGACGAGATCGTCATGTCGGTGCTCGCCCCGGAGTGGAAGGCCGCTGCGCTACGTTCGGAGGCGTGACCGAGCTCGTCGCCAAGGCCCAGCGGATCGCCGTCCTGACCGGCGCCGGCATCTCCACCGCGTCCGGGATCCCGGATTTCCGCGGCCCGCAGGGCCTGTGGACGAAGAACCCGGCGGCGCAGGCGATGTTCGACATCGACGAGTACGTCGCGTCGGCGGCGGTCCGGGCCGAGGCCTGGAAGTTCCGCCGGGTGGCGGCCGCGTGGGACGCCGAGCCCAACGCCGGTCACCGCGCCCTGGTCGAGCTCGAACGCCAGGGCCGGCTGACCGGTCTGATCACCCAGAACGTCGACGGGCTGCACCAGAAGGCCGGCTCCTCCCCCGCGCTCGTCCACGAGCTGCACGGCACCGTCTGGTACGTCGACTGCCTCACCTGCGCCCGCCGCATCCCGATGGCCGATGTCCTGCCCCGGCTCGAGGCCGGCGAGGAAGACCCTGCCTGCGAGATCTGCGGTGGCATCCTCAAGTCCGCCACGATCTCGTTCGGCCAGTCGCTTGACCAGGAGGTCCTCGACAGCGCGGCCGAGGCCACCCGCCAGGCCGACCTGTTCCTGGCAATCGGCACCTCCCTGCAGGTCTACCCGGCCGCCGGACTCTGCGACCTCGCGATATCGCACGGCATCCCGCTCGTCATCCTGAACGCCGAGCCCACCCCGTACGACGAAGAGGCCACCGCCGTCATCAGCACTCCGATCGAGGAGAGCCTCCCCGGTCTCGTCACCTGACCGCGACCTTCGAGGCCTTCCAAACTGTCGGAGGCGCGGGTTAGCGTCCCCGACAGGTTGCAGTGTTGTCGGAGGGGACCGTCATGCGTGGTTTCAGGCAGTGGACAGCGGGTTTCACAGCGATAGCGGTGGTGGCGCTCGGGTTGGGAACGGCGACGGCCGCCACGGCCCGGCAGGCCGCGGATCGGGTGATCACGGTCGCCGGTTCGCTGCAGAGTGAGCTGGGGTGCCCGGGCGACTGGGATCCGGGCTGTGCGGCGACCAGGCTCGGGACGGCCGCGCCGTACACGAAGGTGTTCGACGTACCGGCGGGCAGCTACGAGTACAAGGTGACCGTGAACGGCGCCTGGGACGAGAACTACGGTGCCGGGGGCGTTCTCAACGGCGCCAACATCCCGTTGCGGCTCGAGGGGCCGGCCAAGGTTCAGTTCAGCTACGACGACACCACCCATGTGGTCTCGGTCAAGCCGGTCGACGTGGCCGGACCTGTGGTGACCGCGGCCGACAAGGCGCTCGCCTCGCCGAGTCTGCGCCAGGACCTGACCAAGGAACGCTTCTACTTCCTGATGGCCGACCGGTTCGCGAACGGCGACAAGACCAACGACGCCGGCGGTCTGACCGGTGACCGGCTGGCGACCGGGCTCGACCCGGCCGACAAGGGCTTCTACCACGGTGGCGACCTGGCCGGCGTGATGCAGAAACTCGACTACATCAAGTCCCTCGGTACCACGTCCATCTGGCTGACCCCGTCGTTCAAGAACCGCCCGGTCCAGGGCGAGGGCGTCAACGCCAGCGCCGGGTACCACGGCTACTGGATCACCGACTTCACCCAGATCGACCCGCACCTGGGCACCAACGCGGACATGCAGCAGCTGATCAAGCTGGCGCATGGCAAGGGGATGAAGGTCTTCTTCGACATCATCACCAACCACACCGCAGACGTGATCGCCTACCGGTCAGGCCAGTACGGCTACATCCCGAAGTCCACCAGCCCGTACAAGGATGCCCAGGGCAACGTCTTCGACGACCGGCAGTACGCCGCCGGCGACACCTTCCCGCCGCTGGACCGGAACATCTCGTTCCCGAACGTGCCGGTCTTCAAGACCCCGGCCGACGAGACGGTCAAGGTGCCGGCCTGGCTGAACGACCCCACGCTCTACCACAACCGGGGTGACTCGACCTTCGCCGGCGAATCCGCGGAGTACGGCGACTTCGTCGGGCTGGACGACCTGTTCACCACCCAGCCGAAGGTCCGCGACGGCATGATCGACGTCTACAAGACCTGGGCCGAGATGGGCATCGACGGGTTCCGGATCGACACCGTCAAGCACGTCAACCTGGAGTTCTGGCAGAAGTTCTCGCCGAAGATCCTGGAGGCCGCCAAGGCGAAGGGGACGAAGAACTTCTTCATGTTCGGCGAGGTCTTCGACGCCGACCCGAAGTTCATGTCCACCTACACCACCTCCGGCGCGCTGCAGGCGACCCTCGACTTCGGATTCCAGCAGAACGCGGTCGCCTTCGCGAAGGGCGATCCGAGCACCAAGCTGCGCGACCTCTACGCGAACGACGACTACTACACGGACGCCGACTCGAACGCGTACCAACTGCCGACCTTCCTCGGCAACCACGACATGGGTCGCGTCGGCACGTTCCTCAAGCAATCCGGCGCCAATGGCAGCGAGTTGCTCGCCCGGGACAAACTGGCCCACTCACTGATGTTCTTGACTCGCGGTCAGCCGGTGATCTACTACGGCGACGAGCAGGGCTTCACCGGTCCGGGTGGCGACAAGGACGCCCGGCAGGACATGTTCGCCACCAAGACCGCCGAGTACACCGACGACGAGGTTGTCGACGGCACCGGCACGACGACCATCGGCAGCAAGGACCGTTTCGACGCGAACGCGCCGATGTACAAGCACATTGCCGCGCTGCAGAAGCTGCGGGCGCAGTACCCGGCGCTTGCCGACGGCACCCAGGTGCATCGCTACTCCTCCAACACCGGCGGGCTCTACGCCTTCAGCCGGTATGGGAAGGACAACACGGAGTACCTGGTGGTTGCCAACAACGCGACGACCGCCAAGTCGGCCACCGTTCCTACCTACATGAAGTACGGCCTGTTCAAGCCGATCTACGGTGGCAGTGGTCTGCTGAAGGCCGACCGTGAAGGCCGTGCGGTCGTCACCGCGGCTCCGCTGTCCGTGTCGGTCTACAAGGCGATCAGCCAACTGCCGAGCCGCCGCAGCGCTCCCCCGGTCTACATGAGCTCCCCGGAGCCGGGCGCAACGGTCGGCGGCCGCGCAGAGATCGCCGCAGCCGTCCCGGAGAACACCCCAGTCACCGTCACCTTCGGCTACCGCCCAGTCGGTACTACGAGTTGGCAGCGGCTCGGGTCGGACGACAATGCGCCGTACCGGGTGTTCCAGGACGTCAGCAAGTTGCCGAAGGGCACGCTGCTCGAGTACCGCTCGGTGCTGAAGGATGCGTCGGGCAACTACTCGGTGTCGGGTTCGTACGGGATCGTCGGGGACGCCCCGGCGCCCGCTGGCGGCGGAGGCGGTCCCACCGGCCCGGTCGTGCAGCCGGCGAACGTGTCGGTGCCAGGCGACCACAACAGCGAGATGGGCTGTCCGGCGGACTGGTCACCGGACTGCGACCAGGCGCAGCTGGCGCTGGACCCGAAGGACAAGGTGTGGAAGGGCACGTACACGATCCCGGCCGGTGAGCACGCCTACAAGGCGGCGCTCAACAAGAACTGGGACGTGAACTACGGCGCCGGAGGTGCTCAGAACGGCGCCAACATCTCCTACACCGCACCGGCCGGCCCGGTCAGCTTCTACTACGAGCACGGCCGGCACTTCGTCACCTCCTCCGCGGAGGGGCCGATCATCACGGTGCCCGGCTCGTTCCAGTCCGAGTTGGGCTGTCCGGGAGACTGGGATCCGTCCTGTATGCGGCCGTGGCTGACCGACGAGAACGGCGACGGGACCTACACCTGGTCGACCACCGAGCTGGGAGCGGGGAGCTATGAGGCGAAGGTCGCGCACAACCTGTCCTGGGACGAGAGCTACCCGGCGAACAACGTGCCGATCACCGTTCCCGGCGACGGGCTCGTGGTCACGTTCTCGTACGTACTCGCGACCCACACCCTCACGGTGACGACCTCCAAGCCCGGCGCCCAGCCGGATCTCAAGCAGGCCAAGGCGTACTGGCTCGGCAAGGACCTGCTCGCAGTACCGGCGGTCGCGCACCCCGAGCGCTCCCGCTGGCGGCTGCACTGGTCGCTGACCGGATCGCTCGCGATCGATGCCGATGACATCGGCGGCCGCTCGGCCGGGCTGCGCGTCGACCCCGCCGGCATCCCACCGGCAGTGCTCGCCAAGTTCCCAGCGCTGGCCGGATACGTCGCGCTGAGACTGGATCGTGGTGACGCCCGGAAGATCCTGACGGGGCAGCTCGGGCTTGCGCAGTACGACGATGCGGGGCGGTTGCTCGACGCGACCGGCGTGCAGATTCCCGGCGTACTGGATGACCTGTACGCCGGTGCGGCGACCGCACGCTCGTACGGCGTGACGTGGCGCGGCGGGACTCCCCGGTTCACGGTGTGGGCGCCGACCGCGCAGAACGTGACCCTGTTGATCGGCTCGCAGCGCGTCGCGATGCAGCGCAACTCCGACGGCTCGTGGTCCGCCGACGGGCGGCGCAGCTGGGCGAACACGCTCTACCGGTTCGAGGTGAAGGTGTTCGCACCGAGCACCGGCAAGGTCGAGACCAACGTCGTCACCGATCCGTACTCGGTTGCCCTGAGCACCGATTCGGCGTACTCGGTGGCGGCGAATCTCGACTCCCCGGCCGGCAAGCCCGCGCTCTGGTCGGCCACCCCGTCGCCGAAGCTCGCCCGAGCGGTCGACTCGACGATCTACGAGTTGCACGTGCGGGACTTCTCGATCAACGACCCGACCGTGCCGGCGGCTCATCGCGGCACCTACCTGGCATTCGCGGACGAGGGCAACGGCACGAAGCATCTGCGCAAGCTTGCGCAGGCAGGGCTGAACACGGTGCATCTGCTGCCGACGTTCGACATCGCGTCGATTCCGGAGACGGGTCAGCAGCAGCCGGCGTGTGATCTCAAGTCCTTCCCGCCGGACTCGGAGCAGCAGCAGGCCTGCGTTTCGGCCGTGGCCGCCAAGGACGGTTTCAACTGGGGTTACGACCCGTACCACTGGCTGGCGCCCGAAGGTTCATACGCCACGGCGAAGGACGGGCTGGCCCGGGTCGCCGAGTTCCGCACGATGGTCGGCGGGCTGCACAAGTCCGGGCTGCGCGTGGTCCTGGACCAGGTCTACAACCACACGCCGGCCGCCGGTCAGGCGCCGACCTCGGTGCTCGACAAGGTGGTGCCCGGCTACTACCAGCGGCTCAACAAGACCGGTGGGGTCGAGACCTCGACCTGTTGCAGCAACATCGCCACCGAGCACGCGATGGCCGAGAAGATCATGATCGACAGCACCGTCTCGTGGGCCCGCAACTACCGCGTCGACGGCTTCCGCTTCGACCTGATGGGCCATCACAGCAAGGCGAACATGCTCAAGGTGCGGGCCGCGCTCGACAAGCTCACACTCGCCACGGACGGCGTCGACGGCAAGAGCGTCTACGTGTACGGCGAAGGCTGGAACTTCGGCGAGGTCGCCAACAACGCCCTCTTCGTCCAAGCCACCCAGGGCAACCTCGGCGGCACCGGCATCGGCACCTTCTCCGACCGGATGCGCGACGGGGTCCGCGGTGGCGGACCGTTCGACGAGGACCCGCGGATGCAGGGCTTCGGCTCCGGTGCCGCGAGTGACCCGAACGGTGCCCCGGTCAACGGTTCACCGGCTGACCAGGCGAAGCGCCTCGCCCACGACACCGACCTGGTCCAGCTCGGGCTGGCGGGCAACCTCCGGTCGTTTACCTTCCGCTCCGCGGACGGCGGCGCCGTCGTACGGGGTGATGGGGTGGACTACAACGGTTCACCGGCCGGGTACGCCGATGAGCCGGTCGAGGCGGTCAGCTATGTCGATGCCCACGACAACGAAACGCTGTGGGACTCGCTCACCTACAAGCTGCCCGCGACGCTGCCGATGGCCGATCGGGTCCGGATGAACACGTTGTCGTTGGCAACGACCGCGTTGGCGCAGACGCCGGCGTTCTGGCATGCGGGGTCGGACCTGCTGCGCAGCAAGTCGCTGGATCGCAACTCCTACGACTCGGGCGACTGGTTCAACACGCTGGACTGGACGGGCGCCGACAACGGCTTCGGCCACGGCCTGCCGCCCAAGACCGACAACGAAGCCAAGTGGTCGTTCATGAAGCCCTTGCTGGCCAATCCGGCGCTGAAGCCGTCGGCGGCCGATGTGGCGACCGCGAGCGCGGCGGCCACCGACCTGCTCAAGCTCCGCTTCTCCACTCCGCTGTTCCGGCTCGGCTCGGCGGACCTGATCAAGCAGAAGCTCTCCTACCCCTTGAGCGGCACCGCGGCAGCCGAGCCAGGCGTCGTCGTACTGCGGATCGACGACACCGTCGGCCCGGACGTCGACCCCGCGCTGAAGGGCGTTGTCGTCGTCTTCAACAGCACCGGATCAGCCCTCACCCAGCAGGTGCCCGGCCTGTCGGGTGTCAACCTGGCCCTCTCCCCCATCCAGGCTGCAGGGTCCGACCCTGTCGTCAAACAGACCGCTTGGACTGCGGGCACCGGGACGGTCACGGTGCCGGCTCGCACGGTCGCAGTACTGGTTCAGCACTGACACCGCGAGCCGCTCGCGCAGGATGCGGGCGGCTCGCCGTCAGGGCACCCGGACCAGGAGCGCTCCGGGGTCTACCGAAGCGGACAGGGTGTGGCCGTCGGTGATCTCGTCGCCGTCCAGCTGGCGGCGGACGGTGGTGGCCGCGCGGACCTGGATCGTCTCGCCGCTGAAGCGTTCGATGTGCCGCCCTTCCTGCATCGACTTGATCAGCAGGCTCAGGGCGAGCCGTGGCCAGTGCGCGAGGCGGCGCGGGGCCAGGACGACCGCATCGATCCGCCCGTCGTCGGGGCGGGCATCGGGCAGCAGCGGGATGTTCGCCTGCAAGGTGCCGACATTGCCGATCACCACGGTCCGCGCGCGACGGCGTACCGGCGGCCGGTCGTCTACGGTGATCTCGACCCGGACGAACGGGTGGTTGAGGTTCTTCAAGGTCGAGACCACGTACGCCGCCCAGCCGATCTGCTTCTTCAGCCCGTCGCGGGCGTCGGCGATGATCGCGGCGTCGAGCCCGAGGCCGGCCATCACCACGAACCGGTCGGTCTCCAACTGGTCGCCCTCGATCTGCACGCTGTCGATCCGCTGCTCACCACCGTCCAGCAGCTCGGCCAGCGCCTGGTCCAGATCGAGCGAGATACCGAGGTTGCGGGCCAGCAGGTTGCCGGTGCCGGCCGGGAGGACCGCGACCGGGATGCCGCTGCGGGCCAGCTCGGCGCAGACCACCCGCACGGTCCCGTCACCGCCGGCTACCACGACCAGGTCGACGGTCTCGTCGATCGCCCGCTTGGCCATCGCCGAGCCCGCGTCGTCCACGGTCGTCTCCAGCCACAGCGGTTCGTCGAAGCCGCGCTCGGTGAGGGCGGACACGACCTTGCTGCGGAACTCGTCGGGATCGGGGACCTTGATCGGGTTCAGGATCACGGCGGCGCGTGAGATCACGTGGTTTCTTGTCCGTTCCAGGGGATGACCGGGGCGGTGGGGTGGGAAAAGTATTGGATACTGTGCTCGGGGTGAGCAGCCTTCCAAGGAGTACCCCAGAAGAGCAAGGCCTATCCACCGACGCGCTGGACGCGTTCGTCGCCGCGCTCGACGCGTCCGAGCAGGAGATCCACACGGTGATGCTGCAGCGCCACGGTCAGGTGGTGCTGGCCGAGCAGTGGTCGCCGTACCGGCTCGAGGACCGGCATCTGCTGTTCTCGGTGTCGAAGAGCTTCACCTCGATCGGGATCGGACTGCTGATCGCCGACGGCAAGTTGTCGCTGGACGACAAGGTCGTCTCGTTCTTCGGCGAGGACGACCTGCCGGAGAAGGTCAGCGACAACCTGGCCGCGATGGAGATCCGGCACCTGCTCACGATGACCAGCGGCCACGCGGAAGACGCCGTGGTGGCCATGACCAGCGGGCCTGGGCAAGACTCCGTTGTAGTCGGTGCGGGTCGAGCCGTCCGGGCTTTCCTCGGCCTCGAAGTGGAGCACCAGCCCGGCACCCATTTTGTCTACAACAGCGGCGCGACGTACATGCTGTCGGCGATCCTGCAGGGGATCACCGGCGAAAGCCTGCTCGACTACCTACGGCCGCGCCTGTTCGAGCCGCTCGGCGCCGGCGAGGCGATCTGGGAGCAGTCGTCGGAGGGCATCAGCTTCGGTGGCTGGGGGCTGAGCCTCAACACCGAGTCGCTGGCGAAGTTCAGCCAACTCCTGCTGCAGCGCGGCGAGTGGGACGGCAAACAGCTCGCGCCGGCCGCCTGGATCGACGAGGCGACGAAGAAGCAGGTGCCGAACGACACCGAGACCAACCCGGACTGGAAACAGGGCTATGGCTTCCAGTTCTGGCGCGCGCGGCACAACGCGTACCGAGGCGACGGCGCCTTCGGCCAGTTCTGCCTGGTCTTCCCCGACCACGACGCCACGCTCGTCATCACCAGTGCCTCGCCGAACATGCAAGCCGTCATGGACATCGTCTGGTCGCACCTGCTGCCCGCCCTGCAAGGCGAGTCAGGCGACGGTACTCCGCGCCCGGCGAAGCTGGAGATCCTGCCGCCCACCGGGCCCGCCCCGAGCGGCGACGGGCGAACGTACGAGTTCGACCCGAGCGTCACGGGAATCAAGTCCATCAGGCTGGACCCCGACGGCACCGGCATCATCACCCTCGAGGCCGGGCCACTGACGGAGTACGCCGAAGCTCCCGAAGGCACCACCCAGGAGCTCGTCTTCGCACCCGGCGACTGGCGCGAGTCCATCGACGAGTTGCGCGATCCAGCGCAACGCGTGGTGACCAGCGCCTATGGGGACGGTGACACCTTCGTCGCGACCCTGCGCCACCTCGAGACGCCGTACGTCGTCACCCTGCGCTGCCGCCCCGAGGGCGACGTGCTTCAGGTCAGTGCGAAGTTCAACGTCTCCTTCGGCTCCCCGGAACTCACCTTGCGCTCGCGCTGACTATGTGAGGCAGGTCATGTCACAGACCCTGCCGCCCGCCGTGTCCCTGGGATCAACAACAGAGACATCGGAGGAAATGACATGAAGGTCTTGGTGGCAGGAGCAACCGGTGGGCTCGGCCGTTCGCTGGTCCCGAAGCTGATCGCGGCGGGGCACGAGGTGACCGGGATGATCCGGTCCGAGTCCGGCGCGGCCGGAGTGCGGGCGCAGGGTGCCGACGTGGTGATCGCGGACGGGCTGGACGCCGCAGCGGTGAAGGCGGCGGTGGTGTCCGTCCGTCCCGAGGTGGTCGTGCACCAGATGACCGCCTTGAAGGGCGGCATCAACTTCAAGAAGTTCGACGAGAGTTTCGCCCTGACCAACCGGCTGCGCACCGAGGGCACGGACAACCTGCTGGCCGCCGCGCACGCGGCCGGAGTACGCCGGTTCATCGCCCAGAGCTACGCCGGCTGGAACCTGCAACGCGGTGGCTCGACCATCAAGACCGAGGCCGACCCGCTCGACCCCAACCCGCATCCGGCGACCCGCCAGTCGATGGCCGGCCTGCGCTACGTGGAGGACACGGTCACCGGGGACAAGGAGCTCGAAGGCCTCGTCCTGCGGTACGCGAGCTTCTACGGCCCGACCGGTGCTGTCGGCAAGGGCGGTGAGATCGTCGAACTGATCGAGAAGCGCAAGCTCCCGCTGGTCGGCGACGGGGCCGGCATCTGGTCGTTCATCCACTACGACGACGCGGCCGACGTGACCGTGCGCGCGGTCTCGACCGGCGATCCCGGCATCTACCAGATCGCCGACGACGATCCGGCGTCCGCGGCGGTCTGGATTCCCGAGCTGGCCCGCATCCTCGGCGCGAAGGCTCCCCGCAAGATCCCCGTCTGGCTGGCGAAGCTCGCCATCGGCCAGGTCGGCGTCGACTTCTTCACCAAGATCCGCGGTGTCGACAACTCCCTGGCCAAGGACACCTTCAGCTGGCAGCCCGGCTACGCCAGCTGGCGGCAGGGCTTCCGCCACGGTCTGTAGATCGGTTGAGGGAGTGCTTGGGCGAGCGAGCGTCGATAGGGTGCGCTTGTGATCACTTCGGCCGAGCAGACTGTCCTTGATCGCATCGACGGGGAGCTTGTCGTCGAGCTCACCCAGCGCCTGCTGCGGGCAACCGGGCAGAACCCGCCTGGCGAAGAAGCGGCGACTGTGGCGGTGTTGAGCGCGGCTGCGGCTGAGCTCGGGCTGGACGTGGTCGCCACTCAGGTCGAGCCCGGGCGGGACAACGTCAGCATCACCCTTGCCGGGGGCAACGGACCTGGACTGCTCTTGCTCGGCCACACCGACGTCGTACCGGTCGGTGACGGCTGGACGAAGGATCCCTTCGGCGGCGTACTGGTCGACGGCCGCCTGTACGGGCGAGGCGCATCGGACATGAAGGGCGGACTCGCGGCCGCCCTCGTCGCGCTCGCGGCTTTGCGCGGTACCGGGCTTAGCGGTCCGGTCGAGCTGGCTGCCCTGATGGACGAGGAGGAGACCGGCAAGGGCATCCGCTCGTACGTCGAAACTGCGGGCCGCTCCTGGATCGGCTGCATCACCGCTGAGCCGACTGATCTGCAGACCATCATCGGCGCGCGAGGCGACTCCTATCTGAAGGTCTCGGTGCACGGAAAGGCCTGCCACGCGGGCAACCCCGCCGATGGCGCCAACGCGATCTACGGCGCAGCGGCTGTCGTTGCCGAGATCGAACGTCTTCATGCCGAGCTGGCGGCTCGGCCGCATCCGCTGCTGGGCGCGGCGACGTGGAGTGTCGGTCAGATCCAGGGCGGTACCGGCGGTTCGATCGTGCCGGCCGAGTGCACTCTCGTCGCCGACCGTCGGCTGCTTCCGGGTGAGTCACCTGCTGGCGTTCTCGACGATCTGCGGGCGCGGGTGGCGGCGCTTCGCCTGGAAGATCGCGGTCTGTCGGTCGAACTGGAGATGCCGATGGAGATGCCTGCGTTCCTGACCGCCGCCGATACGGATCTGGTCAGGGTGACTGACGCTTCACTGGCCGACGCCGGCGGGCCGGGGCTGCCGTTGGGCGGATGGACGGCGGCTTGCGACGGCGGCTTCATCGCGCGCGACTTCGGCGTACCGGTGGTGGTGCTCGGTCCTGGATCGGTGACCGACCAGGCTCATCGAGCCGACGAGTCCGTCGGCGTCGATGAACTGCTGGTCGCGGCGAAGGCGTACGCGTTGACTGCGCTACGTCTGCTGGGCTGACGCTTGGTCAGTGCTGCGGCTGCTGGGTGGGAAGCGCCGACGCTTCGTCAGTGCTGCGGCTGCTGGGGTGGGAAGAACTCCGAGCCTTGGACGTAGTCCATCGCCTTGGTGAACTCCGGGTCGGCGAAGCGCTCGGCCAGTTGCTCCTCGGTGACGTCCTCGATCCGGGTCATGATCCAGAAGAGGTTGCCGAACGGGTCGCGGACCCGGCCGATCAGGTCACCGAAGGCCAGGTGGGTGACCTCGGTGACCGACGTCCCGCCCGCCTCGACGGCTTGCCGGTGCACGGCGCGCGCGTCTTCGACGTACAGGCGCAGGTACGCCGGGGTCGGCGGCCAGTCCGGCCGGGCGTCGAACATCATCACCTTCGCGTCGCCGATCTGCATCTCGGCGTGACCGATGACACCGTCTTCGTCGGCGACACGGAAGAGCTCCTCGGCCCCGAAGGCACGGGTCAGGTAGTCCATCAAGGCGTTCGTGTCCTTCGAGATGATCCAGGGCGTGATCGTCGTGTAGCCCTCGGGGATCGCCTTGACGGTCATGGGTGCTCCTCCTGCGTCGTGAGTTGGTGAATCAGACGCTACGGCGAGAAGCGGACAATGTTTGTCCTCTACTTTTCTTGGTGGAGAGCGATGGCCAGGAGTTGGGCGAGGTGCAGCGGTCGGCGGTCGGTGCCGTGAGAGATCTGGGTTCGGCAACTGAAGCCGTCGGCGAGGATCGCGGTCCGCGGGTCGGCCTCGCGGACGGCGGGGAGCAGAACCCGCTCTCCGACGGCCTTGGAGACGTCGTAGTGGTCAGCTTCGAAGCCGAAGTTGCCGGCCAGGCCGCAGCAGCCCGCATCGGGCACGACCGCTTTGATCCCGGCTGCCGCCATCAGCGCCTTGTCCGCGTCGAAGCCGAGCACGGCGTGCTGGTGACAGTGCGGCTGGACCAGCGCCTCTCCCCCGACCTGCGGCGGCTCCCAACCTGCGTTGATGAGGAATTCGGCCAGCGTGTACGTCGAGGCTGCGGCCGCCGTGGCGAGGGGGTTATCCGGCAGGAGGTCGGGCGCGTCCTGCCGCAGGGCTGCCGTGCAACTCGGCTCGAGCCCGACGATCGGCGTACCGGCTGCAAGAGCTGGGGCCAATGCGGCGAGGGAGCGCTCGAGGACGCGTTTGGCCACGCCGAGCTGGCCGGTCGAGATCCAGGTGAGGCCGCAGCACACGGGCTTGTCCGGCAAGACGACCTCGAAACCGGCCGCCTCCAGCACCTCGACGGCGGCCTTGCCGATCTCTGGTACGAGGAAGTTCGTCAGGGTGTCCGGCCACAACAAAACCTTGCCTTGGGCGCCTGCTTTGGCTGTGCGGGTGGCGAACCATGCCTCGAAGCTCTGGTCGGCGAACTGCGGGATCTCACGTTGCACTGCGATCCCACCCAGACGTTTCACCAGCTTCCGGTTGGCGACGGCGTTGACCAGCTTCGGCGCGCGGGCAGCCAGTCGCGACCAGAGCGGGAGCCAGCCCATCGACCAGTGCGACAACGGCCTCGCCCACGGCCGCCGCGCATAGTGGTGATGGGTGAACTCGGCTTTGTACGTCGCCATGTCGACGTTCACCGGGCAGTCCGACAGACACCCCTTGCACGACAGACACAAATCGAGCGCGTCACGTACTTCGGTCGAGCGCCAGCCGTCCGTGACCAGATCGCCCTCGAGCATCTCCCAGAGCAGATGCGCGCGACCCCGCGTCGAGTGCAGCTCTTCCTTGGTCACCTGGTAACTCGGGCACATCACGCCGCCCGAGCTCTGCCGACACTTGCCGATCCCGACACAACGCCGCTGCGCCTGGGCGAAACTGTGCTCATCGTTGCCATAGGCAAACACAGTGAGAAGTTCGCGGTCCTTGGCCGGCCCGCTGTGCCTGATCTGCTCGTCCAGCGGCGGCGGATCGACGATCATCCCCGGGTTCATCACGCGGGTCGGGTCCCACAGGTCCTTCATTTCGCCGAACAGCCGCACCCCGTCGGCGCCGTACATGCGAGTCAGCAACTCGGACCGCGCCCGCCCGTCTCCATGCTCACCCGAGACCGATCCGCCAAGCTCCACGACGAGATCAGTGGCCTGCTCGACGAACTCCCGGTACGTCGTGAGCCCACGCCGGCTGAGCAGGTCGAAGTCGATCCGCATGTGCATGCAGCCCTCACCGAAGTGCCCGTACGACGCACCGGACAGGCCGTGCCTCGAGAGGAGTTCGTCGAGACCGCGGAGGTAGGCACCCAACCGCTCGGGCGGCACGGCGGCGTCCTCCCAACCACCCCACGCTTCGGCACCGTCGGCCCGACGAGTCGCCAACCCGGCCGCGTCGGTCCGGCAGCGCCACAGGACAGCCTGGGCTTTCGGGTCTGTGACCAGCGAAGCAGTCGCCGGCGAACCGGAGTCCCGGAGCTCTTCAAGCATCGGCTCGGCGGCTTTGGCTGCGGCCTGTTGATCTGGACCACCCATCTCGACGAGCAACCATGCGCGACCGGCAGGCAGGCCGGCATGAATCGCCGCATTCCGTACTTCGGTCGGCAGCCGCTCGACGAGATCGTGATTGATCGACTCCATCGTCAATGGCCCGTGCCGCAGCACCACCGGCACACAATCCGCCGACGTCACCGAGTCCGCAAACCCGAGCACACACAAAACCTTTGCCCGAGGCAACCGAGTCAGCCGGACGGTCGCCTGCAGAGTCGCCGCGAACCCACCCTCACTCCCACACAACAACCCCGCCACGTTGTACCCGTGCGCAGGCAACAACCACTGCAACCCATAACCCGAAATCTGCCGCCCGAACAACCCGAACCGACGCTCGATCACCAACTGGTTCCGGTCGACAAACCCCTGCAACCCCCGATGCAACTCCCCCTCCCGCCCCGGCTTCCTCGCGTAGTACTCCCGCCGCGCCGCAACATCCACTCCACCAGCGGCTGCAGTTCCTGCGGCCCTCGCCTTCCCACCCGCGCCCGCCGCCGCGCCAGCGGCGTCGGGCGCGTCTACCGTCAGGCGGGTGCCGTCCGGGAGCAGCACCTCGAGTGCCAGCACGTTGTCGGCGGTGGTACCCCAGGCGACTGAGTGTGCCCCGCACGCGTTGTTCGCGATCATCCCGCCGAGTGTCGCCCGGCTGCCTGACGACGGATCGGCGCCGAACGCGAGCCCGTGGGGTTTGGCCGCCGCCAACAGGTCTGTCAGGACAACGCCGGGTTCGACGACCGCAGTACCGGCTGCTGGGTCGAGGTCGACGATCTTGTTGACGTGCCGCGAGGCGTCGATGACCACCCCGCCGATCGCGTTGCCCGCCATCGACGTACCGCCGCCGCGCAGCGTGACCGGCGCCCCGGCCGCCGCCGTCAGCGCCACCGCCGCAGCAAGATCCGCCTGATCCACCGGCACCACCACGAGCTCCGGCACAGCACGATAGTTAGACCCGTCCGCCGCATACAGCGCCCGACTCCGCGCGTCAGTACCGACCGTGCCACGCTCCTGCGCCCGCAACTCACCCGCCAGCCGCACCACGTCGTACTGGAGGACCTGCCGCTCGCCGCCCTGCCGTGAGTTCGACATCGCCCACAATCTACCGGTGACGTATGCCCCCACCCGTACTCACATCCCGGGCAGGACGCTTTGCCCCCACCCGAACCATTGGGGTCGACCGCACACTGCCACCGAACCACCTCGCCTCACCGCGCGGTGAGTGTGCCGAGCGACAGGAGATGGTTGGGTCTGCTCGGCTCGCTCACGCTCAGCGGGGGCTTGGAAAGCTTGGAAGTCGGCACTATGTCCTGTCGGTCGGGACAGTGTTCGGGGCGAAGAGTTCGAGTTGGATGTTGTCCTGGTCGCGGAAGACGAGGACCGAGGCGTAGGGCTCGTCGGCGATGGGTGATTGGGTCAGCGGCTTGTCGGCCGTCTCCGCGCGCACCACGCCGTGTGCTTCGAGGTGGTCCTGCCACTGCTCGAGATCGGCCCGGCTGCCTACGGTGAAGCCGGCGTGGTCGAGCCCGGTGGTTGTCTCGGCGCTGAGCCGGCCGTCGTTGGTCTCGTGCCGGTGCAGCGCGATCATCAACCGGTGATCCGCATCGGCGAGGATCCGCCCGACGCCGCCGCGGTGCGGGATGTCCATGATCGGGTGAACGTCGAAGACCTCGCCGTACCAGGAGACGCTGGCCTCCAGGTCGGTCACGGTGAGGGCCAGATGGTGCAGCGTGGGCTGGGTGACTGTGGACATGATTGCCCCCTTCAGGTACTTGCTCACGCCTTCGCGTAGCGAGCAAGGAACATCTGCGTCACGTCCTCGACGAGCCGGGTCCATCGGTCGCCACCAGGCTCGTTGGAAACCTGCTGATCGACCAGACCGGTCGTGATGGCGGTCCAGATGTCGAGGTACTTCGGATCGTGCACGCCGTTGCGTGCGAGGAGCTCACGGGTGTTCGCCAAGGCGCTCACGGCAAGCTCATAGGACTCCGGCGACGGCGTGAACCCGGGCACGGAACGCTGGAACAGCAACTGGTACCGCGGTACATCCTCAACACAGAACCGAACAAAGGCTTCAGCCTCGGTCAACAGATCCCGCGCCGGATCATCGGTGACGGGCAAGCCGGCCTTCAACTCGACAAAGGCCCGCGCGGCCTCGGCGAACATGGCGTCAAAGATCGCATTCTTCGACTCGAAGTACGCGTAGACGGTCGGCGTAGTGATCCCGGCCCGCCGAGCAAGCTCCCGCAACGACAACGCCGCCAGCCCGTCCTCCCGAACCAACTCCCAAGCAGCCGCCAGCACCGAAGCCCGAGCACTCTCCCGCCGAGCCTCCCGCCACCCCCCAACCTCTTTCTTTAACACAGTCAGCATTATTTGCACGCTGTATAAAGGTTGTCAACAGGTACATCTCCCCACCCGTACTCGCATCGCGTGTCAACGCGTCGCGCCCACCCGAACCTGTCAGAGGTCCAACCCGGCACGCTCGACCGCAACGACTGGAGACCGCATGGGGACTCCTGCTGCGGTCGCGCACGCAAACCGATGGGGATCTACAAGCCAGCCTCCTCGTGACGTCGCTCCGCTTCACAGTCCCCTGATTGAGAGACTGAGAGCAGTATTGCGAGATGTGCCGGACGAGGTGAGGGCTGTCGGAGGCCGGAACGCAGGGCACACAAAGCGCGACTCAGAGACCGGCAGACGCCTACCGCGATTCTACGAATACCCAGACCGTCAGGGCCGATCGTGGGCGCGTCGATGGCGGCGCCAGGTCTGGTCAGATCCGGGCGCGACAGGCATGATTCTCAACAGCACGGTAATCTCAGCGGTTTGCAGAAAGGTGGCGCTTCGGAAGTGGATACATTTGACAGTGAAGTGACAGGGTTGCTGTCAAATCAACTCGACGAGCCACGTTCTGTACTGACCACCCTGGATGAACTGATCAATTCCGGCCGACTTGCGACCTATTTGAAATCGTTGTTGGTTGGTCGATCATCTCATCGCCTGGAAGAGATCTATGCCTTCGAACATCCAAATGGATTCACGAAGGTCGTGCTTGCCGACCGATCTGGCGCGTGGAGTCTGCGCCTTCATTACTGGCCTCCTGGTGTCGGTGATGTCGACATTCATTCACACAGATGGCATTTCGCTTCTTTTGTACTGAAGGGGACGATCCAGACCTCGTCTCACCAAGTATCGGTTGGCACTGAATTTGAAATGCTCGACTGCTTCCCCTCAGAGCGGGGAGACTATCGCATGGAACATCGCGGCATTGTCGGGCTGACGACACTAATCGAACAGCATCATTCAACAGGTGACACCTATTTCCACTCGCTGGAGGGACTTCACAAAGCCTCCGTAGAAACCGAATCATTCACGATGGTGCTCCACGGAATGGACCTCTTGGATCATAGTACGGTCATTCGCCGGCGGCATTCTCAGCCGCGACTTCAGGAGGGCTCGAGCGTGGTACCCAATCCTCGCTTGAGGAAGTTGCTCGAATTCTCATTGGGAGGGCTTGATGGCGAAAGATCAAAATGAGCGGATGATGCATTCGTACGCCAAGATCTGGGCGGTACTGGTGGTTTTGGTGGTGCTTGGCTTAGGCGTATTCGGAACTTTGGCCGGCCGTATCTTTCATCTGACGACGGAGTGGAACGAATACGTTCAGGCGATCGGCGGCGGATTGATAGCGTCTATCACTGTCTTCGTCTTCATTTCCCTCCTTCTCGAGCCGAGGCGCGATCAGGTTCGATCAATGACCATCAGCAAGTATGCAATTGAAACCGCCAATCGACAGTTCCAGGATTACTTCGAAGCCGCATTGCCCTCCGCGTCTTATGAATCCTCAGCAGAGCCAAAGTCTGATTTCAGGGAGGCTTTCGTAAAATTCCTATCCAACTCCAGCAGGTACGACTACAAAGGCGACAGCGCAAACGTGACAATGGCGCGCCTTGTGTTACTGAAGAACCGTCCAGAGGTGAAGGATATCGAGCGGGTTCGGCTGTGCTTGCTCGACCCTCGGGCGACTGAGCCATTGCGCGCTCATGCCGAATACCGGTTGCAACGGACCGGAGTAGAGCCGACCGCGAGTGCTGTCGCCGCAGAGCAAGAGTCCCTGCAGGTCGATATATGGGTATCTCTAGTCGGCCTGTTCGACATTCGCCACACTCGACCTACGGCGATCTACCTTCATCGGGATCTGCCATTCTTCCGTTGCGAATACTTCGATGACGGCATGTTTCTTAGTTACTATGTCGGCACCGCATTTTTTCCAGAGACCCTAGAGTTCCACAGCCGCTCACGCCCGTTCGACGCGTATCAACGAGCACTCGAACTGTCTCGACGATTTGCGACCAAAGTCGCCGTCTTTGCGCCTAACGGGCCGTCAGCCGACCTGGTATCGGACGACAAATCGATGACTGCGATGTTGTCAGACTTGGGCTGCACGGACACCCTCGTCAACCTTCGAACTCTCGCACAGGAGCGGGTCGAGCGACAGAAGGGTCGCCTGAAAAAGGCTGGGATGAGCCCAGATGATCTCTTCTGAGCAGGCTCAGTCACTCTGGCCGGATAACTGAGCCGACTCGTTCACCCTTGGCCGCACGGAAGATGCTCGACTCGGTTTGCGCGTTGACCACATGCAGCTTTATGTGGAGCTCGCCAGCAAGCAGCAATGCTTCTGGATCGGTAAAAGAGAGTTGGCGACGATATGCTTCTGTCGCCGAGATTTCTTCAATTAGTTTCGCATTGGGACTGCGACGCGGGTCGCTCGTATAGACTCCATCTACCTCATGTTTTGCCAGCACAAGACAGCCCACCCCCGCGTCAGCAGCGAGCTGAACAGCAGACACATCGGACGATATTCCGCCGATCCCGAGGCCGCCTGCCAGCACAACGGCGTCATTTGTCGCCAATGCCTCTGCGAGGCTTCGTTGTGTCCACGGGATTCCAAAGGAGACACACGGCCCGCTCGTGAGAACAACGGACCGTAGTCCGACAGATTTACATCTGGCCGCGAAGACCAGCGCATTGACCCCCGTCGCGAGCATCGCGGCCTGATCGCCGTCGTCTGAGTTGATACTCATCGTGGCCGAATCCCTCCCGCGGAATATGTTGCCGGCACCTAAGACGACGACGCACTTGATTCCGAAATCAACCAGTCGACGGATTTGCGAAACGAAGCGGGTGAATGCGAGGTGCGATAGCGCGTACTGCTCGCCCCTCAGTGACTCACCGCTAATCTTGACTACCACGGTTTGTGTCATATCAACTCCAGATGGGTGGACCGGCCGATTGGCAATGTGCCCGCTAAACTGCCAAAGTCGAAGCCTGAAATGGTCAGTGGCCCTGACCGCAGTGACTTTTGCTGAGCTGCTCCGGAGCCTGAACTGATTTCCCCCGTGCAGCGGTCGGAACTGAGGGAGCTACGCGGCAATCGCCGAATTCAGCCACCGCACTCCGCACAAGACGATCCGGTGCAAAGGTCGTCGGTGCTCGCATCATGTGCCGTGCTTCGAGCATTTGCAAGGGAAGACATAGAGCGGAGGAGCGGTGCAGCCTTGAAGCGCAGACGCCAGCCGCACCGAGGTGTCGCCGACCATACGAGATGCGGGTGCGCGCCCCGTGACATCAACTGCCAAGGCCGTCGAACGGCCGGCGCTACCTCGACGGGTGGGTGGGCACCGGCGCGCTAGGTCGGCATACGAGCATGGGCGCACAGCACACCAGCCATGCAACGGACACGAGTTAGCTACGCGTGCGCCTCGCATTGCCAGAGGTTCGGGCGGGCACGACGCGCCCGCCCGGAACACGAGCACGGGTGGGTGCAATACTCCAGCCCATACACCCGCGGCGAGCGCCGTCGGTAGCTCAGTTTTCGGCCAGTGTTGCCAGGCCGGCGACGATTACCTGTAGGCCGAACTCGAACCGTTCGTCGCCCAGTGCCCCCGTGGTGAGTGCGCCGGCCAGGGCGATTGTGAACGGGAACTTATCCGGGGGCAGGCCTTCGAAGAACTGCCGCAGCTCGCCGACGAATCGGGTCACATCCTCCTCGGTCCACCCGGACGCGCCCTGGACGCTTTCCTCGAATGCCGTCGCCGCGACGAATAGCCCGATCATGTCGACCGCCCACGCGGCCGCCTGGTCCGGCAACCCACCCGCCTTGAGGATCGCGAGCATGCTCTCCGTACTGCGCAGCGCGCGTTCCCCGAGCGGCACCTGACCGATCGCGGCGCGGGCCACCCCTGGATAGGCGCGCATCACGGTGACCATCGACCGCATCGCGTCCTTCAGTTGCTCCTGCCAGCGCTCCGGGTCGGCCTCCTGGATCTCGATCCCCTCGGCGGCCCGGTCGACCAGCAACTGGTCGAGCTCCCGCTTGTTGGCGACGTGCGCGTAGAGCGAAGCCGGCCCGGTGTCGAGCACCTGGGCGACCTTGCGCATCGAGACGGCCTCGTAGCCCTGCTCGAGCAAGACCTCCATCGCGGCGTCGACGATCCGCTCCCGGCTCAGCGGCTCGCGAGCACGGCGGGCCGGCTTCTCGGGGCTGATCGGCTGCCACGGCGACTGGTTCATGCGGGTCACTCTAGCGAACGGCGTACTTGACGAGAACGGCGTTCGCGGATAGAACAGTGTTCGTGAACGAACACCGTTCGAATCAAGAAACGCGAAAGGGGCGCCATCGATGAGCACCTCAACAACCGCCGGCCCGGCCGACACGGCCGCGGCCGGCACCGCACCGGCGTACAAGTGGCGCTGGATCGTGCTCGGGACCGTGCTGGTCGCCGAGATCATGGACCTGGTCGACGCGACGATCGTGAACATCGCGGCGCCCTCCATCCGCGCCGAGCTGGGCGGGTCGGAGGCGGCGATGCAGTGGATGCTGGCCGGCTACACGCTCGCGTTCGCGATCGGCCTGGTCTCCTTCGGCCGGCTCGGCGACCTGGTCGGGCGGCGCCGGCTGTTCGTCATCGGCGCCGTCGGCTTCACCGTCGCCTCGGCCGTTTGCGGGCTGGCCACCTCGCCGGAGATGCTGATCGGCAGCCGGATCGCGCAAGGCCTGCTGGGAGCGGTGATGATCCCGCAGGGATTCGCGATCCTGAAGGCGGTCTTCCCACCGCAGGAGATCGGCAAGGCCTTCAGCCTGTTCGGCCCGGTGATGGGCCTGTCCGCGGTGGCCGGCCCGATCATCGCGGGCGTGCTGATCGACGCGGACTGGTTCGGTACCGGCTGGCGGATGATCTTCTTCATCAACGTCCCGATCGGCGTACTCGCCCTGTTCGGCGCCCTGCGATACATGCCCGAGGTGAAGACCGAAGGTGCCTCCCGGCTCGACCTGCCCGGCGTGATTCTGGTCAGCCTCGCCTGCGGGTTGCTGATCTACCCGCTGGTGCAAGGTCGCGAACTCGGCTGGCCGGCTTGGTCGGTCGTGATGATGGTCTCGTCCGTGGCCGTGTTCGCGCTGTTCGGCTGGCGGGAGCGAAGGTCCGGCAACCCGGTCATCGACCCGTCGCTGTTCCGCAGTCGCGGGTACGTCGCGGGGCTCGGCGTGATCACCACGTTCTTCCTGGCGATGTCCGGCTTCCTGCTGGTCTTCAACCTGTTCACCCAGCTCGGGCTGCACTACAGCCCGCTGCGGGCCGGCCTCGCGATGGTGCCGTTCTCGCTCGGGATCGCGATTGGCGCGCCGCTGTCCGGCGGGCTGCTCGCGCCGCGCTGGGGACGCAAGGCGCTGCAGCTGGGGATCGTGGTGATGACGCTGGCGATGGTCGGGGTCTGGTTCACCCTGCACGCCTACGGTGACGCGACGACGGTCTGGAACCTCGTACCGGCCACGCTGGTCTGCGGGATCGGCGCGGGCATGGTGTTCGCTCCGCTGTTCGACATCATCCTGGCCTCGATCGACGACCAGGCGGCGGGCTCGGCGTCCGGCGTACTGACCGCGATGCAGCAGTTCGGCGGCGCGATCGGCGTGGCCGTGATCGGCACGATCTTCTTCCAGCTGCTCCCGGCCCACCAGTTCCTCGGCGCCACCAAGTCGGCCACCCTGGTCGCCGTCGCCCTCTTCGCACTCAGCCTCCTGGTCACCTTCGCCCTGCCGAAGCGAGCCCGCGAGCAGACGACGCACTAGCCCCCGGACCGCCCCCACTCACAAACCTCGTCCGGGCCAGCCGCGGCCGACCGAGGCCGAGCGTGGGTGGGCGCGCCACGGGCTGCGGAGCGAAGGTTTGTGAGTGGCGGCGGTCCGCTTCGCCCTGCGGCAGGCATGCCGAAGCCCCGCTCACCGAGGGTGAGCGGGGCTTTGGTGGGTGCTTAGTTGAACGAGTCGCCGCAGGCGCAGGAGCCGGTGGCGTTCGGGTTGTCGATCGTGAAGCCCTGCTTCTCGATCGTGTCCACGAAGTCGATCGAGGCGCCCTTGAGGTACGGGGAGCTCATCCGGTCCGTGACCACGCTGACGCCACCGAAGTCGGTCACCACGTCGCCGTCGAGCTGACGCTCGTCGAAGAACAGCTGGTACCGCAGGCCTGAGCAGCCGCCCGGCTGCACGGCGACCCGCAGTGCGAGGTCATCGCGGCCTTCCTGCTCCAGCAGCGCCTTCACCTTGGCGGCGGCGCCGTCGGTCAGCTGGATGCCGCTGGCCGTGGTGGTGCCCTCCGCAGTCTGCACTGCCTCGGTCTGCGCTTCAGTCATTCCTGACTCCAAGTCATCTCATGAGCGCCCGGCCGCTCTGAGCAGGCGGCCACGCGCGGAAAGTCCGCTGTCATTCGGGCCAACATCAGCCGGTCCCGAACCATTCCCATGGTCGCACACCATTTTCAGGGATCAACTTCGCGCCACCCGCTGGAACAGCCGGTACGCCGTACCGGCCGCCTTCGGCGAGCCCAGGACTCGAGCGGGCGCGGGTCTCGAGCGGGCCTAGGTCTCGGGCGGGCGCGGGTCGTCAGCGGGCCCAGGTCTTGGCGACGCGCTCGGCGACGGTGGCCAGTGAGCCATGCGGGTCGGCGAAGGCGCGCTCCTCGCCGACCGCGTCGACCAGCGAGTACGCCGACTCGACCCCCATCGTGCGCATCTCCCGAGCCCCGATCTGGACCTTGCCGGCCAGCACCACACACGGCCGCATCGCGTCGTTCGCGACCTTCGCCACCCCGGAGATGACCTTGCCGTCACGGGACTGGAAGTCGAACGCCCCCTCCCCCGTCAGGACCAGATCGACCTGCCCGGCCTTCACCTCGAGCCCGGTCAGCGACGCAACGAGATCGATCCCGGAGACCCGCTCGGCTCCGAGCAGCAGCAGCGCGTACCCCAGCCCGCCCGCAGCCCCAGCGCCCTTCTGGTCAGCCGTCTTGCGTCCAGCCAGCTCGGCGAACCTGGTCAGATACCCATCGACCGCGGGCTTCCGCTCGTCGGTGATGCCCTTCTGAGTCCCGAAAATATTCGTCGCCCCACGCAGCCCGAGCATCGGGTTCTCCACGTCACTCGCCGCGACGAGCTCGACCCCGGCCAGCCGCGTCCGCGCCGGTTCCAGGTCCACCTCGGTCAGTTCAGCGAGCCCTTTGGCTCCCGCCTCCAGACTGCCGCCGACCGCTGTCGCACCAAGCGCCGCCAGCAGGCCAGCCCCCGCGTCGTTCGTGCCCGAACCACCGAGGCCGAGGATGATCCGCTTGGCACCGGCGTCCACGGCCGCGGCGATCAACTGCCCCACGCCGTACGTCGAAGCGTCCTCCGGCCGCCGATCGGCCGGCTCGACGAGATGCAGACCACACGCCTGAGCAGTCTCGATGTACGCCGTCTCGCCGCCCACCAGCACGGTCGCCGGGACCTCCGCACCGAGCGGCCCACGCACGACCACCGAGAGCAGCCGCCCATCCACGACCGTGGACAGTACGTCGATGAACCCAGGCCCGCCGTCTGCCATCGGCGCGATCAGTACTTCGGCCTGCGGGTCCCGTCGCCGCCAGCCTTCCTCGATCGCGGCCGCGGCCTCGACAGCAGTCAACGTCCCAGCGAACTTGTCCGGAGCAATCAGCACGCGCATGGGCACATCCTCTCCTACCCCCGACTCGTGCCGCCGCCCACCGCCATCCCCCGGACAACCAGCCCGGCGGGGTAGCGTCCGCGGCGTGCACGGGCCGACGACAGCAACCGAAGCGATCGCAGTACAGGAGCAACTCCGAGGTCGCGTCGACACGACCGGACCTGGGCCGTCGCCGGCTGATACGCAGTACGTCGCCGGGCTCGATGTCGCGTACGACGGTGACGCCCTGGCCGCCGCGATCGTCGTACTCGACGGCCACTCGTTGACCGAGGTCGACCGCGCGATCGTGCTCGGCCGCACCGCCTTTCCCTATGTCCCGGGCCTGTTCGCCTTCCGCGAGATCCCCGCACTTCTGGAAGCTCTGGGGAAGCTGACAATCACCCCCGACTTGCTCGTCTGCGACGGCCAAGGCCTGGCCCACCCGCGACGCTTCGGCCTTGCCTGCCACCTCGGCGTACTGACCGGCCTGCCCACGATCGGCGTCGCCAAGACCGCCTTCGTCGGCACGTACGCAGAGCCTGGACCGAAACGCGGCGACTCCTCCGACCTCCTCCTGGACGACGAGGTCGTGGGCCAAGTGCTCCGGACCCAGACCAACGTGAGGCCGGTCTTCGTCTCAGTGGGCCACCGCGTCGACCTCCCGAGCGCCGTCGCTCACACGCTCCACCTCGCCCCGAAGTACCGCCTGCCCGAAACCACCCGAGCCGCCGACCACGCCTGCCGCCAAGCGCTGTCCTGACCGTCTGCTGTCCGCAGATCTCCCCCGCTGGCGGTCCACCTCGACCTAGCCTCGCTCTATGCAGATCGAACAACTCAGGCCAGAGCTGCATCTCCTCCGCTTCGAGGTCGGCCAGGCGTACCTCTGGCAGGACGAGGACGGACTGACCCTGATCGACACGGGACCGCTCGGGATGGGCGAGGCGATCCGGCTGGCGATCAAGGACCTCGGCCGCGATCCCGCCGAACTCCGACGGATCGTGCTCACCCACGCCCACGGCGACCACGCGGGCTCCGCTGCCGAGATCAGGCAGTGGAGTGACGCGCCGCTGCTCGTCCACCGGTACGACGCTCCGCTGGTCGAGGGGGTCGCGCCGATCCCACCGCCCGTACTGCTCGATTGGGAGCGGCCCCTGTTCGCGGAGGTCGACGGGCATCTCGCGGCGCCGCCGATCCCGGTGGACACCGAACTGGCCGACGGCGACCTCCTCGACTTCGGCGGCGGTGCGCAGGTGATCTCGATCCCGGGGCACACCGAGGGCAGCATCGCCGTGTCCCTGCCGCAGCACGGCGTCCTCTTCACCGGCGACGCGGTGGCCGAATACCAGGGCCGCGTGATCCTCGGTGTCTTCAACCAGGACCGGACCGCGGCGATGCACTCGCTCAGCCGGCTGGCCGGGCTCGACACAGAACTGCTGTGCTTCGGTCACGGTGAGCCAGTTCGCTCCGGCGGCACCGCGCGACTGCGAGAACTGGCGGTAATTTCGCATTCTGAGCAGTGACGTGGGACATGCGGGGGAAGAGCTCCGGCGTGGCACGATGGTTGACGTGACCACCATTGCTGACGGCTCGAAGTCTCTTCCCCTGCTCTTCCTGGGCCGTGACACCGACCCGCACTCGGAGCGCGGAGTGGAGTGTCCGGGCGCGCTGCCGCCGGCCTCCGACCCGAACCTGGTCGAGCGGGCGCTGAAGGCGAAGGCGGCGCTGGGCGACCAGGTGTTCGTGCTCGGCCACCACTACCAGCGCGACGAGGTGATCCAGTTCGCCGACGTCACGGGTGACTCGTTCAAGCTGGCCCGCGACGCCGCGGCCCGGCCGGACGCGCCGTACATCGTCTTCTGTGGTGTGCACTTCATGGCCGAGTCGGCGGACATCCTGACCAACGAGAACCAGACGGTGATCCTGCCCGACCTCGCGGCCGGCTGCTCGATGGCCGACATGGCCCGCATCCAGCAGGTCGAGGCGGCCTGGGACGCGCTCGCCGACGCGGGTGTCGCGGACGTCACCGTGCCGGTCACCTACATGAACTCCAGCGCCGACATCAAGGCGTTCTGCGGCCGCAACGGCGGCGCGGTCTGTACGTCGAGCAACGCCGACGTCGCGCTCGACTGGGCCTTCCAGCAGGGCGAGAAGGTGCTCTTTCTGCCCGACCAGCACCTCGGCCGCAACACCGCAGTACTCAAGATGGGCATCAGCCTCGACGAGTGCGTCGTCTACGACCCGCACAAGCCGGGCGGCGGGCTCCCCAAGGAGCAGCTCGCGAAGGCCAAGATGATCCTGTGGCGCGGGCACTGCTCGGTGCACGGCCGCTTCACCGCGGCCTCGGTCGACGACGTGCGCAGCCGCGTCCCGGGCGTCAACGTCATCGTGCACCCCGAATGCCAGCACGAGGTCGTCCTGAAGGCTGACCTGGTCGGCTCGACGGAGTACATCATCGAGACCCTGGCAGCGGCCGAGCCCGGTACGTCGTGGGCCGTCGGCACCGAGCTCAACCTGGTCCAGCGGCTCGCCAAGCAGCACCCCGACAAGAACGTCGTCTTCCTCGACAAGACCGTCTGCTACTGCGCCACGATGAACCGCATCGACCTCCCACACTTCGTCTGGGCCCTGGAAAACCTCGTCGCCGGCCACGTCGTCAACCCGATCAAGGTCGACGCCGACACCGAGAAGTACGCCAAGATCGCCCTCGACCGCATGCTCGCCCTCCCCGGCAAAACCGCCAAGGACTGAGCTCCCCGGAACCTGTCCTCCGGTCCGCCGGAGTACAGGTCAGTGGGGCACGCGGGTTGTGTTGTACCAGGTGGCGAGGATGTCGGGGATTCGGTCGGGGGCCCAGCGGTTGACTGGGGCGATCCGGCCGGTGAGGGAGGCTAGGCCCTTGGCCAGTTCGCCGACGACGTCGCCTTGCCACGGTACGACGGCGCCGTGCTCCGGCGCGACGATGACCGAGGGGCCCGCGCGATCGACGCAGACCACCGGGCACCCGCTGGCCAGTGCCTCAGCCACGGCCCAGCCGGCCGCTTCACGCATCGCAGGCGCCAGCAGGGCGTCAGCGCGGAGCAGGGCGGTGAGGACGTCCTCGCGCGGCAACTGCCCAACAAACTCCACCCGATCCCGTACGCCGAGCTCCTCCGCGAGCCGCTCGGCACGGCGCCAGTCCGGGCCGTCACCGATCACGCGGAGCTCCCAGCCGGCCGCTTCCGGGCGGGCCAGGGCACTGATTGCCATCAGCAACCCTTTCCACGGGATCAGCCGGCCGACGAACAGCGCGGTTTTGATGCCCGGGGCACCATAAGGCTCGCGGGGACCGCTGGCCGCCGCGAACTGACTGATCGCGACGTTCGGCTGGACGGTCACCTCGCGCGCGTACCGGCCGAAGTACTCGGCCACATCCTTGTTCTGGGCAACGACCAGATCGGCGCGCTGGGCAAGCTTCCGGCCGACCACCCGGCGCAGCAGGCCGGTGTAAGCCCGGCGTACCAGTTCGTTCAGCAGGCCCTTCGAGCCGAGCCAGTGCGCCATCGACATCGGTACCGTCGTCGAACCGCCGACCGGCCCCCAGATCACCTTGGCCGTCGACTCCTGAACCACGCCGGCCGGCATCCAGTCGGTCGCGAAGGTCAGGTGGTGGATGACGTCGAAGGAGTGCTCGGCATGCAACCGGCGAGCCGTCCGCCCGGCGAGCCGCTGCCAGAGCGGGTAATACCAGTACACGTCAGCGTGCCGGCGGCGGAGCTTGAGCAGCCAGTTCGGCAGTTCGAGCGGTACGACCGTCAGCGACGGGATCGGCCGCGCGGCCAGCTCCTCGGTGATCTCGTGCGCGAACTTGCCGCGAGTGATCAGCCAGACGTCGTGATCGCGGGCCGCCGCCTTCGCCCAGGCCCAGCCGGCACCCGGTTCGGAGCCGCCCTTCGGCCGGCACGCATAAGCGCTCAGCAGGACCTTCGGCCGGGTCGACATCACAGCGTCCCCTCCAGGAGCCGGCGGAGATCCGTGCTCGAGGTGGAGGCCGTGTAGGGGAAGTAGTGCACGCTGGCACCGACCTCACCGAGCAGCTTCTCCAACCGGGTCCCCTTCTCGGTGCCCTTCCAGTCGTCACCCTTGAAGAGCACGTCGTAGCGCAACTGCTTCCACATCTCGAACTTGTCGCTGGACCAGTCGCTGACCACCTCGTCGACCAGGCCGATCGCCCGGACGACCTCCATCCGCTCGTCGTGCGGAACCACCGGCGGCCGGCCCTTGATCCTGGTCACCACGTCGTCCTCGACCACCCCCGCGATCAGGTAGTCGCAGTGCTCGCTGGCCCGGCGCAGGATGTTCAGGTGACCGATGTGGAACATGTCGTACACGCCGGGGGCGTAGCCGATCACGCCCATCAGCCGTTCACCCCGGTACGCCGCGAAGCCGGCTGCAACGCGGCCATCTCCTTGTACCACTTGGAGATCGCGAGCAGCAGGAAGAGCAGGTTGGCCGCCAGCAGTGCGCCGTACAGGGCGGTGAAGAGCGTCGGCCAGGCGAAGGTCAGGAAGACCAGGCACAGGACGCCGTAGTCGGTCGGTGCTATCAGCAACGACTTCAGGACCGAGTCGCCGCGCACGTTGGCCGTGCTGGCGCCGTGCCGGCGACGGAGCTGGTCGATCAGGATCAGCCCGAAGAACATCACCGCCGAAACGCACAGGTAGGCCAGCGGGACGAGCAGGACCAATTCGTTGCTGAAGGCATCGAAGCGGTAGAGCGAGATCAGTACGGCGCTGTGCAGCAAGGCGATCTTGACGCAGTCGATCATGTGGTCGAGCCACTCACCCAGCGGCGAGCCACCGCCGCGCAACCGGGCCAGCTGCCCGTCCGCGGAGTCGAAGGCGTAGCCGAGCACCAGCAGCGCGGTGACCGCCAGCGCGAGCGGCAGGCTCGGCTCGACGGTCGCGATGAGAACGATGCCGACCAGCGAACAGAATCCGCTGGTCAGGCTGACCTGATTCGGCGTACGGCCGGCCAGGAACGCACCGGCGGCCAGGTAGCGGCCGATCCGCCGGTTGATGAACCGCGAGTACGCCGGAGTGCCGGCCGACGGCTTCTGTGCGCGCGACAGCTCCGCGACCACGTCGCCGATGGAGCGCCCGCTCATGCGACCGAACTGCGTGACTGCCGCTGGTCGATCGCGGCACGCAGGATCTGGCTGCGGGAACCACGGCCGGACGCCAGCACGCTGACCAGACCGGCGGGCACCCCGTCGAGCTCGTCCGGACCCAGTACGCCGTCGGTCCCGTCGGCCGCGAAGACGGTGGCGACTCCGAGCTGACCGGTCAGCAACTCCGTCTCGACCCCGTCGACCACGACGACCTCGTCGACGCAGCGCAACTGCTCGAGGATCTGCGCGCGCTCGATCACCGGCACGAACGGCCGGGCACCCCAGGCGTCGACAGCCCAGTCGTCGGTCAGAACGCCGACCACCAACCGGTCGCACTGCTGGCTGGCCCGTTCCAGTACGTCGAGATGACCGACGTGGAACAGATCGAATACGCCGGTCAGATAGCCGATGCGTTGCGGCATCCTGTGCTCCCCCACTAAGCCCTCCCGGGCTATGCCCCGTCGCCCCCCGGGCGAGTTGAACAACGAACTTCTGGTGAACATCCCGACAACCGGGCCCCACCAGCGACCGACGTGACCCCCCACGTCAGCGCTGACCATACACCGGGAGACGGCTCGCGCCCTAGCTACTCGGCTCACCGCGTGCCGAGCTGCGACGACCGGTCCGCGGGCCTGTCCGTGGGTCGGCCGCGTGCCGGGCGATCGCATTAGCGTAGATCCTCTCCGTGGCCGCCAAGTCGCGCTCCGGAGTGAAGCGGTCGAGATACACCTGACGTGCTCGTTGGCCGAAGGTTACCGAAGTTGCACGCTCGGTTAGCAACCCGAGGGCCTTTCGGAGCGTCTCGGTGTCGCCCGGAACGACCAGTGCGCCCGTTTCGCCGTCGTCGACCAGCTCCGCCAGCGCCCCGATCCTGGACGCGATCACCGGTACTCCGTGCGCGAACGCCTCGATCACCACCAGTCCGAAAGTCTCATAGGCCCGCGCCGGTACGACGACGGCGCGGGCGGACCGTAGTACCTCCATGCACTCGGCCCACGGCAACCCTCCGAGCACCTTGACCGAAGAGTCCCGCCGGGCCCGCTCGTCCGCGTCGGCGCGCAACGGCCCGTCCCCCACCACGACGAGCTGCCCTAGCGACGCATCCCAGGCTTCGAGGAGATCCGCGAAGCCCTTCTCCTCGGTCAGCCGCCCGAGAAAGACAACAGCCTCCCCCGCGCCTTCCCGTACTGCGCCCGAGTGGGCGACAGCGTGTGGCTTCACGACGATCTGGTCGGCGTCGAACCCGGCGGCGACGTACCGGGAGCGGACGAACTCCGACGGCGCGATCAGTGTGGTGACGTGGCGCTGCCAGGTGTGGAGCGCGTTGTGCACGGTGATGCCGGCGACCAGCGGGAGGCTCTGCACCTTGGAGTCGCGGTAGCAGCCGTGGACAGCACCACGCCACGGAATCCGCCCGACGCAGGACTCGCACGGGCCGCCGGCACGCTGCAGCACTCCGTTGGCACACATCAGCCGGAAGTTGTGGAGGGTGGCGACGACCGGGAGGTCCTGGCGCGCGGCGGCCCGGAGTACCGACGGGCTGAAAAGCGGGAAGGTGTTGTGCACGTGCACGATGTCCGGACGCGCCGACTGCAATCGGAATGTTAAATCGCGTTCATCGGAAAATGACCAGATGGAGCGGAACGGTAACAGTGCGCGACGCTTTCGGCTCATGTGCGCAATGTCGTCGCTGTGCTGTGCGTACAAGTCGACGACATGTCCTGAGCTACGCAAAAGTTCAGCCGTTTGATCGACGACGGTGTTTTCGCCACTGGGTTGACCCGAACGATAACGGTTGTGCAACATGGCGACCCGCATGGCACCACCTTAAGTCTCGCGGTGGTGACAACTGGTACATGACTGGCCGCACCTGGGGATGAATGACCGCGCGCCGTGACACCCGGAGGGTGCTTTGAGCAGGTTTGGTCCGAGAAGGGTGTTGTTCGTTGCCCTTATCGCCATGGTGGTGGCCGGCGTTACAGTCGCCTACCCCGTCATCTCTCATCAAAAGAACGCGGCATCCGCCGATAAGTCACGCGACACAGTTCAGAACGGCCCGGACGGCCCCGCGGTCCTCCCCTCGAAACTCCCGACCGCGAAACCGACCGCCAAGCCGACCAAGGTCCCTGGCACCGTTTCGAGCAAGCCTCCGACAGTTGCCCCGTCGACGAAGCCTGTTCCGAGCGGCAAGCCCACCAGTGCTCCCACCACGACGGAGCCGACCGCCACCGCTCCGCCGACCAAGCCGGAGCCGTCCATCGACGAAACCGCAGCCGGGCCCGCGGTCGCCGGCTCGTGTAGCGGGGTGGTGATCAAGCCCGGCCAGAACGCCCAGGCCGTGGTCAACTCCCAGCCCGCCGGTTCGACCCTCTGCTTCGCCGCGGGTCTGCACCGGATCAGCCAGACCATCCGGCCGAAGGCGAACATGACGATCGCCAGCTCGGCCCGCGCGGTCCTGACCGGCTCGGTGCCGCTCACCAGCTGGGCCAAGTCGGGCACCCGCTGGGTCAGCCGCGGCGCGTTGCCGGCGGCGTACGGGAAGAGTGGGCAGTGCGAGGACGACAAGGCGAATATCTGCCACCTGCGTGAGCAGGTCTATCTCGACGGCACCCACCTGACCCGGGTCGCCTCCCTCGCCGCGGTCAAGGCCGGTACGTTCTACGCCGACTATGCGGCCAACGCGATCTACCTCGGCAGCAACCCGGCCGGGCGCGCGGTCGAGATGGCGAAGACCGCGACCGCGATCCAGTCCAACCAGCTTGGCGTGACTGTCCGCGGCCTGACCATCGAGCACTTCGCCAGCCCGCCCCAGGCCGGCGCGCTGGTCTCCGGCCCCGGCTGGACCGTCAAGGCCAACGAGGTGCGCTGGAACAAGTCGGTCGGCCTGATGCTGGTGAAGGCGAACAACGCCCGGATCGACCGCAACCTGGTGCACCACAACGGCCAGCTCGGCCTCGGGCAGTACAACTCACTCAAGGCGAACGTCACCCGCAACGTGATCACCTCCAACAACACCGACGGCTTCTGGATCGCCGACTGGGAGTCGGGCGGGATGAAGTCGACCCGCTCGTCGGGCACCGTCAGCGGCAACCTGATCCGCGCCAACAAGGGCGTCGGGCTGTGGGCCGACGTCGCCGACGACGGCCGGGTGATCAGCTCCAACAAGATCACCGGCAACGCCGCCGACGGGATCCGGTTCGAGATCAGCCGCAACGGGGTGATCGAGAACAACACGATCACCGGCAACGGCTTCGGTACCGGCCGCGGTTCCGGTACGTCGCTGTGGGACGGCGGCGGCATCAATGTCAACACCTCGGTGAACGTGACGATCCGGAACAACACCGTGTCCGGCAACGTCAACGGCATCTCGATCCAGTCCCGCACCCGGGGCGACGGACCGTGGGGCCGCTACCTGCTCCGCAACGTGCGCGTCACCGGCAACACGATCGGGATGACCGGCGGTACCCAGTCGACCGGCATGGTGCAGAACTCCGGCGCCGAGGTACCGGCCGGGCAGCTGACCTTCAGCGGCAACCGTTACCTGCTGGACAAGCTGGCCGCCCAGCGGTTCGCGAAATTCGGCACCAAGCTGAACGCCGTCGGCTGGCGCAGTGCCGGTCTCGACACCACCGGAAGTTTCCTCACCAGCTGAGTCTTGGTCACGCAGGCCCGATGCCCAGGTCTTGCATCACGCAGCGCAACGTCGATAACAGAGCGCAATTGATGCACCCGGCAACTACAAACATGCCTGGGGCAACCGATCCGGGAGAATTGTTGGCCGACGCAACGACATTGCGTATTGCCACGACTACCTGACGTAGTAGTCTTCCGGAGAAGGCCGCACCAGGGGGGTGCAGAAATGAAGTCCCTACCCCCGGAGGGTCGTCAGTGAAAAGATCAGTGACCATCATCTGCGTCATGGCAGCCGGTGCGGTCGCCGTGACGGGGATCGTGGCCGGGTCGCGCATCAACAGCGCCTCGGCCTTCGGCCAGGACAAGTCCGGCATCCTGCCGGGTGAGCACCCGCGCAAACCCTGGCCGCGCCCCACTCCCGCCCCGAGCACCCCGACTGCCCCGACGGTCAGTGTGCCCAGCACGCCCGCCCCTACGCCCACTTTTTCGCCCACGGTTTCCCCGAAGCCGACGCCCACCGCTACGCCCACGCCCACGCCGACGCCAACCCCGACGGCCTCGCCGAAGCCGACCCTGCCCCCGCTCCCGCCGGGCAGCTTCCCGGCCGGCCCGACGCTGGCACCGGCCTGCAACGGCACCACGATCACGACCGACCAGAACGCGGCCGACGTGATCGACAAGGCCGCGACCGGTACGACGTTCTGCTTCGCGGCCGGCCTGCACCGGATCGACCGCCCGTTGCGTCCGAAGGCGAACTCGACCCTGGGCAGTGACGAGGGCGCAGTACTGACCGGCTCGGTCCCGCTGACCAGTTGGACCGCTGACAACGGCGACTGGGTCACCCGCGGCGCGCTGCCACCGGCGTACGGGATGACCGGGCAGTGTGAGGACAACGTCGCTAACATCTGCTACCTGCGCGAGCAGGTCTTCCTGAACGGCAAGCACCTGCAGCGGGTGAAGACCCGCGACAAGGTTGCCCCTGGCACCTTCTACGCCGACTACGCCGGCAACGCGATCTACCTGGGCGACAACCCGCAGGGCAGGTCGGTGGAGATGTCCAAGACGAAGACCGCGATCGAGCCGGGCGGCGCCAACGTGGCCGTCCACGGGCTGACGGTCGAACACTTCGCGAGCGCGCCCCAGGCCGGCGCAGTGGTGCTCGGCACCGGCTGGCGGGTGTTCGCCAACGACATCCGCTGGAACCACGCGGTCGGCGCGATGCTCGTCAACGCCGACGGCGCGACCCTGGACAAGAACCTGATCCAGCACAACGGCCAGCTCGGCGTCGGCCAGTACAGCACCACCAACGGCAAGATCGTCGGCAACCAGGTCAGCAACAACAACACCGACGGCTTCTGGATCGCCGACTGGGAGTCCGGCGGGATCAAGACCACCTGGTCCACCAACGGCACGGTCGCGGGCAACCTGATCAAGCAGAACCGCGGCGTCGGGCTCTGGAGCGACGCGTACGACGACGGCCGGGTGTTCCGGGACAACCGGATCGTCGACAACGCCGCCGACGGCATCCGCTACGAGATCGGCCGCAACGGCGTCATCGAGGACAACGTCATCACCGGCAACGGGCTGGGGACCGGCCGCGGCTCCGGCCGGTCGCTGTGGGACGGCGGCGGGATCAACGTGAACACGTCGACGAACGTGACGGTCCGCAACAACGTGCTGTCCGGCAACGTGAACGGCATCTCGATCCAGTCCCGCACCCGCGGCAACGGCCCGTGGGGCCTGAACGTACTCCGCGACGTGATCGTCACCGGCAACAAGGTGACGATGCGCGGCGGCACCACGTCAACCGGCATGGTGCAGAACTCCGGCGCCGCGATCCCGTCCGGCGAGGTCGTGCTGAAGGACAACAGCTACGTACTCGACAGCCTGAGCGCCGACCGCTTCCAAAAATTCGGCCAATGGTTCAGCGCCACCGAATGGCAAGCCGCAGGCCTAGACACCGGCAGCAACTTCACCACCGGCTAACCACCCCACCACCCCAAGCTGGCCTGCCCCCACCAACCCCACCACACCCAGCCGGCCTGCCCCTACCAACCGACCACACCCAGCCAGCCTGGTCCCACCAACACCCACCACACCCAGCTCGCTTGCTCCCACCAGCCCCCACCCCACCCAGCTGGCCTGGCCCCCCAACCCGACCACACCCAGCTGGCTTGGTCCCACCAGCACCGCCGGACCGGGCCCCCACCCAGCCCCCAGCTGGCTTGATCCACCAGCATCGCCGGACCGGGACGACCCGGCATCCCCCAAGCTGGCCTGCTCCACCTGCATCGCCTCACCCGGAGGTCCGGCCCGCCAACCTCGCCCCACCCAGGCGTCCCGGCCGCCCAACCTCGCCCCACCCGGGCGTCCCGGTCCACCAGCATCCGGACCGGGCCCCCACCCGGGGATCCCCCAGCAGGCGGCCGCCGCGAGCAGCATCTCGCGACGGCCGCCCTCCATCTGGGCTTACCCCGCCGCCGAACTGACTCGTGAGGGCCGAACGTCAAAGCTGCAACCAGGCCGGCGCGCCGAACCGCCAGCCGCCGGGCCGGAGCCGCTGGGCCGAGCGCGCGAACCGTCAGCCGCCCGGCTGGAGCACGTCGAACCGCCAGTCGCCGGGCCGATCCAAGCAGAACTTGCTGCTGACAGTGTCCGGTCATCCGCTTTCGCCGGCACACCGGCAGATGCGAGCATGCCCGTCATGACGAGTTTCACGCAGGCCGACGACCTCGAAGGTGCAGAGTTCGTCGACGTGAATGCGCGCGGGGCCCGGTTCACCCGTTCCGACCTCAGCGAGGCCGTGATGCGGGCGGTCGAGATCAACGGCGCGGACATCGACGCTCCGTGGCTCCTCGAGCCAGGCAATGTCCTTCTGGTGAACGGTGTGAACGTCGTCCCACTGGTCGACGCAGAACTCGATCGGCGCTTCCCCGGCCGATCCCAACGCAAAGCCGCGACGCCCGAAGGGCTGCAAGACGCCTGGGCCGCCCTGGAGAAAACCTGGTCCGCCACGCTGGATCGAGTCCGCGCGATGCCAGCCGGCACCCCCGACCGGTCAGTCGACGGCGAGTGGTCCTTCGCGCAAACCCTGCGCCACCTGGTGATGGCCACCGACACCTGGCTCGGCCGCGCGATCAAGGGACTCGACCAGCCCTACCATCCGATCGGCCAGCCCAACATCGAGTACGAGACCGACGGCAACGACATGACCGTGTTCTCCGCCACCCAGCCGCGATACGACGAAGTACTCGCGGTACGCGCCGAACGCATAGCGATGGTCCGCGACTACTTGGCGGACGTCACCGAGGACGACCTCGCCTCCACCCGCCCCAACCCCTGGGCACCCCAACACCCCGAAACAGTCCTGTCCTGCCTACACACCATCCTCGAAGAGGAATGGGAACACCACCGCTACGCCACCCGCGACCTCAGCAGGCTTTGACCCCTCACCCGCCCGCCTGTCCGGCCTTGGCGAGAACGGGGCGACCGCCTGCTCGGGCGGAGTTGGCTTAGTGGGTGAGGGTGGTTACGTGGTCGGTTAGGAGGGCTCGGAAGGTTTGGTTTGCGGGGAGGTCTGGGCCGAAGACGGAATCGACGTTCAGTAGGGCGTTGACGATGGCGGCTGGGTTAGTGCCGGCGCCGTCGAGGGCCGAGCGGAGCTTGGTGGCTTGGGGGTCGTCTAGGGAGAGAGGCTTGCCGTTGGCGTCTGTTCCCCTGGCGACGTAGACCATCCATGCGGCGACCGCGAGTGCCGCGAGGCGGGGCTCGGCGTTGGCTGCCAGGCGGTCGCGGACTGTCCCGAGAAGGCGGACGGGCAGCTTCACCGAGCCGTCCATCGCGACCTGCGCCGTACGGTGCTTCAAGGCAGGGTTCGCAAAGCGCTCCAGCACACTCTGCCCGTACGCCGTCAGGTCCAGCCCGACCGGCGGCGTGAGGGTTGGGATCACGTCGGAGGTCATCAGCTCCGTGGCCAGCCCGGCCAGTTTCTCGTCGCGGACTGCTTCGGCGATGGTCTCGTAGCCACGCAAAGCACCAAGGTACGCGAGCATCGAGTGCGTCGCGTTGAGCATCCGCAGCTTCGCCTGTTCCCAGGGCTCGACGTCGTCGGTCAGGATCGCGCCAGCCTTCTCCCAGTCCGGACGCGGACCGGCGAAGTCGTCCTCGATCACCCACTGCAGGAACGGCTCCGCGACAACCACAGCCTCATCCCGTACGCCGAGCAGCACCGCGGTCTCGTCGCGATCGGCATCGGTGGTCGCCGGCACGATCCGATCGACCATGCTGGCGGGGAAGCGGACCACCTCCAACTGCTCGTGCAGCGCCTTGGCATGGGGCAACTCGGCGGCGTAGTCCTCCACCAGTCGGCGGAGATAGTGGCCGTTGGCCACCAAGTTGTCACACGAGAGCACCGTGAAGGGCCCAGCACCGATGGCGGCGCGCTTCGCAAGCCCCGCCGCCAACTGGCCAACGACGGTCCTGGGCGGGCGTCCGGCGAGGTCCGCCTGAATCTCTGGGTCGGTCAGATCGAGACCACCTTGCGCCGCGGCCCGGTAGCCCTTCTCGGTCACGGTCAGCGTCACGACCGAGACTGCTGGGTCGGCGACCCGGTCGACCACGGCCTGTGGGTCCTCAGGTGCCGTCAGGACATCACGAATACTCCCGATCACCCGGACACCCGGGTCGCCTTGGCCACGCGTCAGTACGGAGTACAGGCCGTCCTGGGGAGCGAGTTGGTCGCGGACCGTCGATGAGCGCTGGCTGATGCCGCAGATCCCCCAGCGCGTGTCGCCGGTGAGGATCGCTGCCTGCTCGGTGAAAACCGCTTGGTGCGCACGGTGAAAGGCACCCAGCCCGAGATGGACGATCCCGACGGACAGCCCTCGTGGATCGACCCCGGGCCGATGCCCGGCGGGAATACTCGCCAGACTCAGTCGTTCGGTCATGCCGCTACCTCCGCTGCTCCATTGGCGGCCGCGGTGGTCAGTTGGTCGGGGCGCATCGGTGCTCCTCTCGATCAGGGGTTGGCCGGGGAGGAGGCCACGCCGGTGGAGTCTCGGACCATCAGTTCGCCCTGCAGCGTGCCGCGGGTGCCGATGATCGTGTCCGGATCGGGGTCGTCGATCATGGCGAGCAGCAACTCGACCGCGATCTCTCCCGACTTCTGTTTGGGCAGCCGCACCGTGGTCAGCGCGGGGCGAGCCATCGCGGCCATGGCGATGTCGTCGATTCCGACCACGCTCACGTCGCCGGGCACCGAGATTCCCCTTGCGTGCAAGCGGGCCAGCAGCCCGATCGCGACAAGGTCGTTGTAGGCCACCACGGCGGTCGCGCCAGTGGCTACCGCTTGGTCGGCGGCCGCCATCCCGCCCTCATAGGTGGGAGCGAAGTGGCCGACGTCGGTCAGTTCGGCGCCGTGGTCGCGAGCCGCGGCGAACAGGCCGATGTTGCGGTGGGCGCCGGACCAGGAGCTCATCGGTCCGCCGACCCAGGCGATCTTGCGGTGGCCGAGCGCGACGAGGTGAGCGATCGCCTGCCGCATCCCGCCCTCGTTGTCGAAGGTGACCGCAGGCACGCCCTCGACCAGCCGGTTCACCAGTACGACGTTCGACTCCGCCGCTATAGCGCCCAGCTCCTCATCGCTGGATCGCGGTGAGCAGAGAATCATGCCGTCGACTTGTTTGGCCAACGCATTCACCAGGCTGACCTCGGAGGCGACGTCCTCGTCGGTGTCGGCGAGGAAGACCGCCACGTCGTGCATCCTCGCCCGCGCCTGGACGCCCTTCACGACACTGGGAAAGAACGGGTTGGCCATGTCTGGCACAACTAGGCCGATGTTGCCGGTCCGGCCCGTGATCAGACCGCGGGCGGCCCTGTTGGGCGCGTACCCCAGCTGGTCCGCCGCTGCCTGGACTCGGGCCCTGGTCGCGGCGTTCACGACATCGGGCAAGGACAGCGCGCGGGACACCGTCGAGGGCGATACCCCGGCCAGGCGGGCGACATCGCGGATCGTCGCTGGCATCCCCCACCTCCTGCCGTCGAATCGGGTGCTGGATCGAGTCTGCAATCGGTTGCATCACTGTGTCAAGTTGCCGCAGCGCGATGCAGGAATGAGCGACTGCCTTCCTTTATTTACTGGACTTGCGTGTTGGCGTGATGACTGCAATCCTTTTCAGCAGTCGTTGCAGCCGACCCATACGGAGGAATCATGCCGAAGGCTCTGCAGCCCCATCCGGACCGTGCCCTGCCCGCCGGCGAGGCGCGCGAGGTGGCTCGCCGGATCCACGGGTCCACCCGGGATCTGCCGTTGCTCTGTTTCCACGGGCACGTCGACGCCGGGCTGTTCGCGACCGACGAGGCCTTCGGTAACCCCGCCGATCTACTCGTGGTGCCGGACCACTACGTCACCCGCATGCTGGTCTCCCAGGGCGTCTCCCCCGACCGGCTCGGACTCCCACGCCGCGACGGCGTGCGGACCGCGGAGCCACGCGACATCTGGCGGGAGTTCTGCTCGCGCTGGCACCTGTTCCTCGGAACCCCGAGCCGGTACTGGCTGGAGCACGAATTCGCCGAGGTGCTCGGCCTCGAGGTGGCGCCCTCCGAAGAGACCGCCGACCAGCTGTACGACGAGATCTCGGCCCGGCTGGCCGAGCCGGAGTTCCGGCCGCGCGCGCTCCTCGACCGGTTCGGCATCGAGGTCATCTCTACCACCGACGCGGCGACCGACGACCTGGCGCAGCACGCGAAACTGGCGACCGACCTGCCTGGGCGGGTCATTCCCACTTTCCGGCCGGACGCCGTCGTCCATCTCGACCGACCGGACTGGCGCGAATTGGTCCGGGAGCTTGGCGCACGGGCTGACGTGGACACCTCGTCGTACGCGGGCTATCTGGAGGCGCTCCGGCAAAGACGGCAGGCTTTCATCGCGGCCGGCGCGCTGGCGACGGACCACGGGCACCTGACCGCGGCGGCGATTCCGCTCGACGATGGCGCCGCTACGCGGATCTACGAAGCCGCGTTGCGGGGTGAGGTGACGGCGGACGACGCGGCTGCGTTCGCCGGGCACATGCTGTTCCAGATGGCGGCGATGTCCGCCGAGGACGGGCTGGTGATGCAACTGCACCCCGGGGTACTGCGGGATCACCACCCGGAGATCCACGCGACGTATGGGCCTGACCAGGGGCATGACATTCCGGTGGCGACGGAGTTCACTCGGTCGTTGCGGCCAGTGCTGGAGAGATTCGGTCACGTTGATGGTTTTCGGATGGTGCTGTTCACCGTCGACGAGACGACGTACTCGCGGGAGCTCGCGCCGATCGCCGGGGTCTACCCAGGCGTGCGGCTGGGTGCACCCTGGTGGTTCCTGGACAGCCCGGACGGGATGTGGAGGTTCCGCGAACTGGTGACGGAGACTGCCGGGTTCTACAACACCTCTGGGTTCGTCGACGACACCCGAGCGTTCCTGTCGATCCCAGCCCGGCACGACCTCGCCCGCCGCATCGACGCCGGCTACCTCGCCAAGCTCGTCGTCGAACACCGCCTGGAGGAGGACGACGCGTTCCGGGTGGCGCAGGACCTGGCCTACAACCTCGCCCGGGACACGTACATCCGCTGAAGCTTCACCGAGCGCACTCTCCTGCCTGGCAGGCTCGGGTTGAACGGACCTGCACGCCATCAAACGTGCGCTCGCGGGTCTCGGGTTGAGCGCGACGGCTGAGGACTCCAGCCTCGGTTTGATGGCCTGGAGGCCCGCGTTCGGTTTGATGGCCTGGAGGGCGGCGGCATTCGGTTGCTGGCCTGGAGGCTGGGCCAGCATTCGGCGGCCGTGGCACTTCTCGCGGCATGTCCCGGGCACCTCGGGCAGTTCGGGCACCTCGAGCACTCGGCGTACTCCGGTACTCCGGTACTCCGCGTACGTCAGCCACCTCGGGCCCTTCGAGCACTCGGCGCATCCCTAGTATCTCGGGCAACTCGAGCACTCGGCGTACTCCGGTACTCCGGTACTCCGCGTACGTCAGCCACCTCGGGCACTACGAGCACTCGGCGTAGCTCGGGCAGTACCAGCACTCGGCGTACTTCGGGCCCCTCCGGCTAGGACCCGAGCTCGGCCGGCTGCGCCATCCACGCGACACCGCGACGTCGGTCCGCGACCGCGCTTGGAGGTCCGGGCTCGGTCCGGTCCACCTTCGGGGGCTTCGGGGGCTTTGCCGGTGAGGGTCGTGCTGAGGGTCAGGCCACTGGGGGGCGGGTGGTCAATTGGTGGCGGGCGCGGGCTTCTACTGCGTTCAGGATGGCGATGTAGGTGGTGCTCTGCGGAACGGCGATGCGTAGTACGAGGGTGTTGTTGAAGGCGGGATGGTAGGTGAAGGTGAAGAAGTTGCAGCAGCTCACCTCGCGGGTGGTCAGGTCTCGGGCGGTGGGTTCCGCGGTGGAGGTGAGGGTTAGGTCGAGGGTGGTTGGGGTTGAGCGGTTGATGGTGGTGACGGCTTCGGTGAAGAGGGTGTCGAAACTCGGCTTCTCGGAGCGGTTGTTCGACGGTCGGCAACGTGCAGGACGTTGGCGCCCAGGTGATGGGTTCGGGTGGGGTGACAGGTCGAGGCGCGAGTGGGATGGCAAGCGGTGTTCAGGTCGGGGCCTCAGTGCGGTGGCAGGACGGGGCGTCAGTTCGGTGGCGGGTGGGGTGTCGGGAGTGGGCATGGTTTGACGGTAAGGCTGTACGGCGGTACCGATTGCAAGGGTTTGGAGGACCCCGACCTACACAGGCTTGGAGGACCCGACCACGGGTTTGGAGTAGCCCGACTTGCATGGGTTTGGAGGAGCGGACATGCAAGGGCTCGGCGGGGTTGGGACGGCGAGAGATTGGGCGGAGGAGTCGGGAGGTGCAGCGCTTGCGGCGGGGCGCGCGGGAGAAGTCGCGGGGCCAGATCGCCGGATGTGCAGCGTCGGTGGGGGTGGCTGGGGGCTGACCTATAGTTGGGCAACTTTGGGGTCGGCTTTGTGTGGGGGAATTGATGGGACGCGGGTTCACGTCGGCGAGTGGTGTTGTGCTGGCCGTCTTCTTGTTGGCCGGGTGTGCCGACGACAAAGGGGCGGCACCGCCACCGCAGGGGTCGCCTAGTCAGCCGACGGTTGGTGTGCCGACTGCTGTTCCGTCGGCGGCGAAGGTGATGCTTGGGCCGACCGGGCCCGCCACGGCGGGCGAGTGTGTTGGGGTGGCGATTCCGGTTGGGGTTGATCCGCAGAAGGTGATTGATGGCAACCCGGCGGCCAAGACGTTCTGCTTTGGCAAGGGGGTCCATCGGATTGGTCGGGCGATTCGGCCCGTAGATGGGTCGACGTTGGGTAGTAGTGAAGGTGCGGTGCTGAGCGGGTCGGTGCGGCTTGCTGGGTGGCGGGCTGAGGGTGGGCATTGGGTGGTGGACGGGGTGTTGCCGGCGCCGTACAAGTTGAAGGGGAAGTGCGAGGACGAGAAGACGAACCCGTGCCAGCTCGCCGAGCAGTTGTTTGTCGATGGCAAGCACCTCAGGCGGGTGATGAGTCTTGACCAGTTGAAGCCTGGGACGTTCTACGGCGACTACGAGGCCAACGCCGTTCATGTTGCTGACGATCCGACGGGCAAGGCGGTCGAGATGTCGCGGACGCGGACGGCGATCGAGAAATCCGCCCACGACGTCACGATCAGCGGGCTGACGATCGAGCACTTCGCGAGCATTCCGCAAGGGGGCGCGCTCGAGGTCGGTACTGGCTGGAAGGTCGTCGCCAACGAGGTCCGGTGGAACCATGCGGTCGGCGTCATGGTGATCGAGGGCGACCGGGCGACGGTCAGCGGAAATACGGTTGCGGACAACGGGCAGCTCGGCATTGGGCAGTACCAATCTGCCGATGTGAAGATCACTGGGAATCTGGTCACCCGGAACAACACCGACGGGTTCTGGATCGCTGACTGGGAGTCGGGTGGGATCAAGTCGACCCGGTCGTCGGGTGAGGTGTCGGGGAACGACATCGTGGCGAACCGCGGGATCGGGATGTGGAGCGACATCGCGGAGTACGACCGTCGGATCGTTGGTAATCGGATCCGGGACAACGCTGCGGACGGGATCCGGTACGAGATCAGTTATCAGGCGGTGATCGAGGAGAACGTTGTTGAGGGCAACGGGTTTGGTACCGGGCGCGGATCGGGGCCGAGTTTGTGGGACGGCGGCGGGATCAATGTGAACACGTCGTCCGGGGTGCGGGTCGTTGGCAATCTGATCCGCGGGAATCGGAACGGGATTGCGCTGCAGTCGCGGACTCGTGGGGACGGGCCGCGTGGGGTGTATGTGCTGAGCGATGTGGTGATCGAGGCGAACCAGGTCGTGATGGACGAGCAGACGGCGAGCACCGGGGTGGTGGAGAACAAGGAGTCGCCGGCGCGGGAGGGGGCGGTTCGGTTCAGCCGGAACAGTTACCGGATTGGTGATCGGGCGGCGGAGCGGTTTGCGTACCGGGGGAAGGCCATGACTTGGAGCCAGTGGCAGGCGGCTGGGTTCGACCAGGACGGTGTCAGTAGCTGAGTGCCGGGCTGGGCGGCGCTAGTTGGTGATCATTCGGCGGAGGGCTGAGGTAGCTTCCATCCGCTGAGATGTTTCGTCCCTGGCCATCCGCTTAGCAGGGCGGATGGAAGCCGGTTGTGGTGAAGGCGGACGCGCGGCGAGCTGACAGTTGGTGGCGGGTCGTGCGGATGAGGCTGCCGCCCCGCGCATGTGTTGCCGCAGGGGGGCTAGATGTATTGGGTGGGGCGGGGTTTGGGTGGGGGTGGGTTGGCTTGGGCTCTTACTCGGTCGGCGTCGCAGACTGCGGCTGCTACCAGGAGGTGCAGGGTCATGGAGCTTAGGTCGGAGAGGCCGCTCTCGTTGAGGGAGGCGACCGTTACGTAGCCGAGGAGTAGGGCGCCGCCTGCTTTGATGTACGGGGTGGGGGCTCGGAGGACTGAGATCCAGGCGACTATGAAGGCGATGCCTACGATGGCTACGGCTAACAGGCCGGTTTCCCAGTAGAGGCTTAGCCAGCTGTTGTCGATGGCCATCACGTCGATGTCGCCCTCGCCGCGACGTAGCAGGACGCGTTTGTTGCCGAGGCCGTGGCCGATGATCGCGGTCTGGAGTGACACCTCCTCGTCCAGGACGTACTGCCAGCTGGTCGTCCGGCCGCTCAGTGAGCTGATCTGCTTGGTGCCCTGGCCGCGCAGCAGCCAGTTGTGCAGCGACGGTACGACGAGAAACGCCAGCCCCATCAGCGCCGGCGCCGAGATCGACGCGATCCGGCCGAACCAGGTCTTGCGGGTCAGGAACAACGCCAGCACGAGCCCGACGGCGACCGCGGCAGCCGCGGTGCGGGTGCGGCTCAGCGCCACCAGCACGATCCCGAGGCCGATCATCGCGCTCGCGGGGATGAAGGTGATCTTGCGGTAGACGAACGCGATGAGCGCCAGCCCCAGCAGGATCGCGCCGACCTCGCCGACGCGGGGCGGCAGCATCGGGATGAGAACGCCTTGCAGGCGATACCCGGTGCCAAAGGAACTGAGCGGCCGCCAAGCCACCTCGGGACGCCAGACGACGCTCAGGACGACCGTCAGCGCGAGCGCGAGGTGCGCGAACATATGGGCCCGCAGCAACCGCTCCGGCACCCGGATCAGCGGTCGCCAGAGCATCAGCAGGAGCAGCAGCCCGATCAGCAACCGGGCCAGCCGCAGCAGCGGGCCGCCCGGTTCCGAGAGCAGGAACGCCGTGGCGGTCGCGGACATCGCGTAGACGACGTACAGGGTCGTCGAGGGACTCGCGCGGGTGCGGAAGCCAGGCTTCGTCGCTGCCAGCGTGACCAGGAAGATCGCCCCGAGCAGGACGCCCTTCATCAGGCTGTTGTTCGAGCCCGTCTCCCCCTGCGGCGCGGCGGCGCGCGCGGACCACGGCTGCACGCCGAGCACCAGCAGGCACCACATCGCCATCCAGAGCCAGGTGGCCTTGCCCCTGTCCGGTTCGCTGGTGGTCCCCGGCACCGGCGGTGCCGTCAGCGTCATCCCATCACCGTCAACGCAGCCCCATCAACACAAGTCAGCGCAACGGCGGTGCGACGGTCTCGGCGGGAACGAAGTTCAGCGGGATACCGAGCGTCTCGTCGTGCTTCGAAGCGCCGATCAGTACTACGCCCAGCACCGGCGCGCCCGCGAACCTCAAGGCAGCCGTGAGCCGCGTGACGTCCGTCTCCTTGTCCTGACCGACCTGGACCACCAGCACCGATGCGTCGACGGCCGAAGCCAGCGGCGTGATCCCGTGCCCGCCCACCGCGGCCGGACCATGGATGACCACCGAGTACCCCGGGGGCAGATCGGCCACAACGCCAGGCACGAGCGAAGGCGCAACGGCCTGCGCGCCTTCGTCATTGCTCAACCCAGGAGGCAGGACATAAAGGTCAGCCACCGTGCCAGGACGGAACAACTTCCGAGCCCGTACTGCGCGAGTCGCGGCCGGCTCGTTGACGAGATCCGTAAGGCCTTCGTGGTCGGTCACGTGCGACAGCACCGGAGTACCGCGAAGATCTGCCAGCACCAGCAACGTTTCGCGGCCGTCGCGGGCACTCGCCTCGGCCATGGCCAGTGCGATGCCGGCAGAGTTCCGAGTGGGTGAGGCAGAGACAACCAACAGGGCACCGGCGCCACTGGCCCCGATCCCCTTCGGGTTCAGCTCGCGACGGGCAAGCGCGCCGCTCGCCTCTGTCCCCAACCCAGTGATCTCTGACGGCGGCAACTGCGGCGAAGCACGAAGCCAGAAGCGCCAGCGGAAGCCGAGCCGGAAACGCCGGTTTCCGATCGAGGCGGCAATCACCGGCGAAGCGGCCGCGCGCGCGGCCTGGTCGCGGGTCAGGACGAACGGGCTCAGGTGCGTGCTGATCAGTGCCAGACCGAAGCCGAGCACCAACCCGAGGATCCCGCCGACAGTGATGTCGCGCGACACCAGCGGCGAAGACGACGCCGTGTCCTTCGTGGCGGGCGTGACGAGTGTGCTGCTCGCGCCCACACCCGACAGGGCCTTGTTCATCGCGGCTGCCTGGTCGGTGGCCTGCCGGGCCTCCGTGGCCAGGCCGACGCGCTGGTCGCGCAACGAACTGGCGCCCTGGCTGTCGCCACCCTTCTGGACTTCGTTGATCTGGGCGGCGAGAGCCTTCGACTGCTGGTTCGCGGTCTTGGCCCGGTCGCTGGCCTGGCTGGCGAGCGTGGTCAGCAGGGCCTTGGCCTCACGGCTGCGCTGGGCCAGGTAGATCTGGGCGATCGCGTTGGCCCGGCGTACCGCTTCGTCGGCGGTCGGGCCGTCGATGGTGATCAGGTAGGCGTTGTCGGTGACCGCCTTGACCCGGGTCACCCCGGCCAGCGCCTGGACCGAGTCGTCCGTCGTCGGCATCTGCAGGAACTTGGCGACCTCACGCAGGATCGCCGGGCTCGCCATCACCCGGGCCTGGGTCTCGGCCGGCAGGTCAAGACCCAGCGGGCCGGTCTTGTCGGTACCCGTCGGCAGATCGCCGACCAGAGCCGGCGGCACGGCCGGGCCGATCACCACCTGGCTGGACGCGGTCCAGCGCTCGGTCTGCGACAGCGAGAACACCGCGGCGCCGCCGATCCCCAGCAGGATGCAGCCGATGATCAGCCATTTGTGCCGCAGAAGTGACTGCGCGGTGTCCCGCCAGACGACAGTGCCCGGTTCCATCCGTCCCCCAAGAGATTCCTCAGCCAGCGCTTTCCGTGGACCAGGATTGCGCCGCCCTCCGGGTGACCGGATCCTTGCCGGGGTCAGGATATAGGCATCGGCAGGGCTCCGACACCGAAGCCAGGTCACGGTCCGTCCTGCGACCCACGCCACCCCGCTCCACCCGCCCCGCGCCTGCCCGCGCGCCCGCCAAAGCGCCCGCCCGCACGGGGTGACACCGAAGAAGTTGAAGCTGCAATCGCCTGTAACGTTCACACACCGTCACGAGAGTCGATCGGCCGTCGATTCCAGCCGTTTGCCGACTGGTCAAAGCTCATTTTCTGTGGCCTACTCTGTCCTCGGGGGACGACGGATCAGCACGCAACGGGAATCACTTGTAGGGCGCCGTGACTGGCGCCTGTCCGAGGGGGGACACCGCAGGATGAAGAAGAGATGGCTTTTCGCGCGCCTGGGAATGGCCGGCGCGCTGGTGGCCGCGGCCGGGGTGATGGTGCTGGCACCGCCGGCCCAGAGCATCGAGGCCTCGCTGTCGGCGCAGGCCAGCCCGGTCTGGCAGACCAATGCGAGCGTTCAGGGTCTCGCAGTGGCCGCCGGGAAAGCCTATGCCGGTGGGCGGTTCACCAGCGTCCGGCCGCCGGGCTCACCGCTCGGCACCAACGAGGTGAGCCAGGCCTACCTGGCCGCCTTCGACGCGACCACCGGTGAGCTGGCTGCCTCCTTCAACCCGGTCCTCAACGGCCAGGTGTACGCCGTGGCCGCGTCGCCCGACGGCTCGCGGATATTCGTCGGCGGTGACTTCACCACCGTCAACGGCGTGACCCGCAACCGGATCGCCGCCTTCGACACCGCCACCGGCGCGCTGGTGACGAACTGGAAGCCCTCGGTCTCGTACCGGGTCAAGTCGATCGCCGTGTCCGGCGACGGCGAGACCGTGTACTTCGGCGGCTCGTTCGGACTCGTCAACGGCATCGACCGGCTCCGGCTCGCAGCGGTCACCGCCGACCTCGGCACCTTGTTGCCCTGGGCCCCCTCCGCCAACGGCGACGTGTACGCCGTGGACATCGCCGACGACGGCTCCAAGGCCTACGCCGGTGGCCAGTTCAGCACTGTCAACGGCACCAACCAGAACACCGTCTCGAGCCTCGACCCGGTGACCGGCGCGGTACTCCCCTTCCCGGGCGCCACCGCGGTCCCGCCGCCGAACGGCTCCTGCACCACCCGGGTCAAGTCGATCGACGCCAGCGGCGACACCGTCTTCTTCGGCAACGGCGGTGACGGCGCCGGCTGCTTCGACGGCACCTGGGCGGTCGACATCGCGACCAACACGCTCAAGTGGAAGAACCAGTGCCTGGGCGCGACCGAGACGGTCAAGTTCGTCAACGGCTGGCTCTACAAGGGTTCGCACGCGCACGACTGCGCCTACAACGGCGCCGGCGCCTTCCCGCAGGGCTTCGGCTACCGCTTCCTGCTCACCGAGAACCCGGTCGACGGCAAGATCGGCCCCTGGTTCCCCAACACCAACGCCGGTCCGCCCACCGAGGTCGGCCCGCTGGCGTTCGCGACCGGCGGCACGGACCTGTGGGTCGGTGGAGACTTCACCACCACCAACGGCACCGGCCAGCAGGGCCTGACCCGGTTCACCAGCTCGGGCCCGGGTGCCGCTCCGGCCAAGCCGGCCAAGCTGCTCCCGTACTCCGTCCAGCCGGGCACCGTCCAGATCCACTTCCCCACGGTCGTGGACAACGACGACAGCACGCTGACCTACCGGCTGCTGAGGGGCTTCAGCAACACCACCATCGCGACCTGGACCGCCACCTCCACTCCGTGGGACCGGCCCTGGCTGCACTACACCGACACCGCCGTCACTCCTGGCGAGGTGACCAACTACCGCGTCGAGGTGACCGACGGCACCACCACGATCCGGGGCAACTACTCCGACCCGATCACGGTGGCCAGCACCGCGAGTACGGCGTACGACAAGCTCGTCAGTGCCGACGGCCCGCAGGCCTACTGGCGGCTCGGTGAGGCGGCCGGTTCGACCACCTCGGTGGACGCCTCCGGTCAGAGCAACAACGGCACGTTCACCGGTATGACGCTGGGCTCGGCCGGCAAGGTCAGCGGCAACTCGGCGGCCACGATCAGCTCGAGCACCGGCCGGATGGCCGGCGAAAAGGGCTACAGCATGCCGCAGCAGTTCACCGTGGAGGCCTGGTTCAAGCAGAGCATCTTCCGCGGCGGACGGATCATCGGCTTCGGCAACTCGAAGACCGGTAACAGCAGCATGAACGACCGGATGCTCTACCTGCGGTCCAACGGTACGGTCACCTTCGGCGTCAACGACGGCAGCCAGCGGACCCTGAACAGCACGTCGAACAAGAACAACAGCGCCTGGCACCACGCGGTCGGAACCTTCGACAACGGCGTCATGAAGCTGTACGTCGACGGCGTGCTGGCCGGCAGCCAGACAGTAGGACAGGCCTCCCTGTACTACGGCTGGTGGCGGGTCGGGTACGACAACAACAACAGCTGGTCCGGTGGCGGAGCGACGCAGACGGGCATGGTCGTGGACGAGGCGGCGGTCTATCCCTACGCGCTCACGGCGGACCAGGTGGTTGCGCACTACAACGCCGGCTGACCGGCAGCCGCGAACGCACGCTGAGCGGACGGTCGTGCTGCCATAGCACAAAGTCATAACGCAGGTGGGAGACCGGGTTCCGGTGGTCTCCCACCGGCGTTAGATTTCGGGCTGCTACTGGCACCATCTCCCCCGCCCAGTCCTAAGGACGTTGATGAAGAAGCTAGTTCTGGCAGTTGTGACCGCTGTCGCCGTGCTCGGCGCGGCGCTGATCCCCTCCGGAGCACCGGTGGAGGCCGCCTCGGCCGGGTTCGGCTCGGCCGTGTCCGCGATCAAGCAGCCGTCGTGGCAGACCAACTCCAGCGTGAACGCGCTCGCCGTCGCGGGTAACACCGTGTACGCCGGTGGGCTGTTCACCCGCATCCGGCAACCTGGCAAGCCGGCCGGTCAGGGCGAGATGGCCCGGACCTACATCGCCGCCTTCGACCGCACCACGGGCGCGCCGACCGGGTTCGCACCGAAGCTCAACGGCGCTGTCTGGTCGATCGCGACCAGTCCGGACGGCAAGTGGGTCGTGATCGGCGGTGACTTCACCACCGTCAACGGCATCAAGCGCAACCGGATCGCGATGTTCAGCGTGTCCACCGGCCGGATGGTCGCGGCCTGGGACCCCTCGGTCAGCAGCCGGGTCCGGGCGATCACCATCTCCAACGCCGCCGTCTTCTTCGGCGGCTCGTTCGGCCTGGTCGACAACGTCGGCCGCAACCGGCTCGCCGCGGTCCGGCTGATCTACGGCGACCTGCTGCCGTGGAACCCGAACGCCAACGACGACGTGTACGCGATCGACATGGCCGACAACCTCAGCCGGGTGTTCGTCGGCGGCCCGTTCAGCAGACTCAACAACAAGGACCACTACTCGCTGGCGATGGTCAACATCTCCAGCGGCGCCACCTACTCGATGCCCGCCGCGGCAGCCATCCCGAAGCCGACCGCGACCTGCACCACCCGGGTCAAGGACATCGACACGCTCGGCAACAAGGTCTTCGTCGCCAACGGTGGTGACGGCCGCGGCTGCTACGACGGCGTACTGGCGGCTGATGCCACCACTGGTCAGCTGCTCTGGCAGAACAAGTGCCTTGGCGCGACCGAGGCGATCAAGGCGATCGGCAACTGGGTCTACAAGGGCTCGCACGCTCACGACTGCAGCTCCAGCGGCGCCTTCCCCGAGGGCACCGGCACCCACTACCTGCTGGTGGAGAGCGGCATCGACGGCAAGATCGGGCCGTGGTTCCCGAACACCGACGCCGACCCGAACAGCAGCACCCAGGTCGGCCCGTTGGCGTTCGCGTCCGGCGGCAACGACCTTTGGGTCGGCGGTGACTTCCTGAACGTCAACGGCAAGATCCAGCAGGGGCTGACCCGGTTCACCAACGCCCTGGGAGGCGCGGCGCCGTCGACACCGAAGGCACCCGCGCTGTCCAGCACGGTGGCCAACCAGGTCTCGGTGAGCTTCAAGGACGGCTACGACCTGGACAACCTGACGCTGACCTACAACGTGTTCCGGGGTGCGACCAACATCAGTTCGCAGAAGCGGACCACGTACTTCTGGGAGCCGCGCAAGACGATCACGGTCGTCGACACGGGCGTGAAGAGCGGCCAGACGGTCAGCTATCACATCGAGATCCACGACGGGCGCAACCTCAGGAAGGGCCCGGCGTTCTCGGTGAAGGTCCGGTGAGCCGGGCCGACTGACTTCCGGCCGCACCAGGCGGCCCGGAAGTACATCCTTGAGGGGGGATGTTGTGAAGAAGGTGGGGATAATCGAGGGCACTCTCGACGAGGTGGCCGTCTACCCGGTCGCACTGGACGCCGATCAGGTCCGGGCGCACTATGAAGCACACTGAATCGGGGGGAACAACCATGCGACTACGAAGGATGACTGCTGCACTTGCCGCGACCGGCCTGGCACTGGCGATCGTGCCCGCACTGCCGGCGCCCGGTACCGGAGCATCGCTGACCGCGGTGGCCAACTCCGCCTGGCAGACCGACGCGAGTGTGCTCGGTCTCGCGGTGGCGAAGGGCAAGGCGTTCGTCGGGGGCCGGTTCACCCGGGTCCGCCCACCAGGCGCGGCGCCCGGCACCAGCCAGACGGTCCGGACCTACCTGGCGGCCTTCAACCAGACCACTGGCGCCCTCGACACCGGCTTCAACCACACGCTGAACAACGTGGTGTGGTCGATCGTCGCCTCGCCGGACGGTACGAAGATCTACGTCGGCGGTGACTTCACCCGCGTCGACGGCCAGGTCCGGAACCGGATCGCCGCCTTCGACGCCACCACCGGTGCCTTGCTGCCGAACATCAAGCCGAGCGTCTCCTACCGGGTCAAGACCCTCGCCGTCGGCGGCAGCAATCTGTACTTCGGCGGCTCGTTCGGCCTGGTCAACGGCGTCGCCCGGAACCGCGTGGCGGCGATCAGCACGATCAACGGCAGTCTGTTGCCGTGGAACCCGAACGCCAACGGCGACGTCTACGCCATCGACGCGGCCGACGACAACTCCAAGGTGTACCTGGGCGGCAACTTCTCCAGGATCGGCAGCACCAACCGCTGGGCCGTGGCGAGCGTGAACAACTCGACCGGCGCGTTGCTGCCGTTCGCGGCCGCGGCCGCGGTCCCGCTGCCGACCAGCCGGTGTGTCTCACGGGTCAAGGACATCGAGACCAGCGGCGGGGTCGTGTACTTCGCCAACGCCGGCGACGGTGGCGGCTGCTTCGACGGCACCTGGGCGGCCAACATCGCCACCGGAAGCCTGGTGTGGAAGAACAACTGTCTGGGTGCCACCGAGGCGATCACGATGGTCAACGGCTGGCTCTTCAAGGGCTCGCACGCGCACAGCTGCCCGGGAGCCTTCTCGGACGGCACGGGAGCTCACTTCCTGCTGCTGCAGAACCCGGCCAACGGCAACCTGGGCCCGTGGTTCCCGAACACCAATGCGGGACCGCCCACAGAGGTGGGCCCGCTGGTCTCGGCAACCGGCGGTGCCGACCTGTGGGTGGGTGGCGACTTCACCAGGGTCAACGGCGTCAACCAGCAGGGCCTGACCCGCTTCACCAACCTGGGTGCGGGCGCCAAGCCGCTGGGGCCGATCCTGCCGACCCTGACCAGTCCTACGACCGGGCAGGTGCGGGCCACAGTGCAGACGTCACTGGACAACGACGACATCACCCTGACCTACCGGTTGCTCCGCGGCGGAACCAACACGGTGGTGGCCACCACGACGGCGAACTCCACCTTCTGGAGCCGCCCGACGGTGACACTGACCGACACCACTGCCCCGTCCGGGACGTCGCAGCAGTACCGGATCGAGGTCTACGACGGGAACAACGCAGTACGAGGCGGCTACGCCACTGTCACTGTGCGGTAGCCCACAGCATCATTTAGCCGCTCCGCGGTGGACTGCGATGGCGCGATGGGCTTCGTGCCACCACAGCAGCAGAGTGCAGAACGACGCGGCGGCCAGCCCCCAAGCAGCACCCTTGGAGCCGTCCAGGAAGGCGCCACCGACGCCTGCGGCGATCAGGATGATCGAGGAGATCAGCCTGACCCGCAGGCCTCGCGTCGCCGCCGCCAGAGCACGCATGATGGCGAACGCGCCCGCGTTGGACGCTCCCAGGGCCTGCAGCAGGATGACGGGCACCAGCACGGTCCTGGCTTCAGCCCAGACGCCAGGACCCAGCAGTTCCCTTCCCACGACCTCAGGAAGCAGCAGGAACACAGCACCCCAGGCCAGTGCGCCTGCGCCGACTCCTAGCGAGATCGCCAGGCCGACAAGCCACAGGCGCCGGTAGGAGTGCTTGAGAGCCCGCGCAGCCTCCGGTACGGCGATCATGCGGATCCCCTGGTTCAGCACGTTCACAGGACCCAGCAAGACCTGCGCCCCGCGGATGCCGGCAGTTGCCGCGAGACTGGCAGCGACGGTGATCCCCACCATGTACACCTGGATCGTGCCGCTGACAGCCAGCATCTCCCCGACGTACTTCGGCGTGAGGTCCCGGTGACTCAGCAGCCACTCCCGGATCAACTGGCGACGTGGCATGACGCCTGCTTGGAACCGCCCGGCTACTGCGGCGATCACGGCACCCAGACCCCAGCCGAGCGTCAGCGAGAACGCAGTGGCCGACCCGGTGAGGTAGAGCCCGGCGAAGATCGCCCCCATCGCGAGCAGCCAGATCAGGTCGTTCAAGAAGGCCTTCTGGCCCTCCCCCACGACGAAGAAGGCCCACCGCCAGGCGTCCTGCAGCAGCAACCCGGGCAGGGTCACCGCGAAGGCGATCAGCACGCCTTTGGACGGTACGCCGGGGAACAACGCGATCGCGAGTCCCACGAGCATGCCGACCAGGCCGGCGAAGACGGCGGTCGCAGTACTGGCTCGGACGGCTCGTTCCCAGGCTGGGCTGCGGTCGCCGGAGTGGCGGACCGACAAGGGCTCGGTGGCGACTGCCCGGGAGACGTTGAGGGCGATCGTGTAGCCGCCGAACGCGAGCGCGTAGATGCCGAAGTCCGCCACACTGCTGCTGCGCGCGACGAACACGCCGACCGCCAGATTGCTCAGGCTGGACAGCGCTTGGTCGGCGAGCCCCCAACTCGCCCGGCCGGCCGGACCGGCCAGCCGCGACAGCTTCACAACGGAATCTTCAAGAGACCGGCCGCGGCGGGCGGCGCAGAATACCGACCGCGAACCGCGGGATCCCCAGCACGTAGCGGCGCCACAGCCGGCGCGGTTCCTTGTAGACCCGGTAGCTCCACTCGAGCCCCGACCGCTGCATCCATTGCGGTGCGCGGTCCACCCGGCCGGTGTGGAAGTCGAAGGCGGCGCCCACGCCGATCAGGATCGCCGCGTCCAGCCGGTCGCGGTGCTCGGCCATCCAGCGCTCCTGCTTCGGCGCGCCCAGCCCGACCCAGATGATGTCCGGCTCGGCCGCGTTCAGCCGCTCGACGATCTCAGCGTCCTCGGCCTCGGTCAGGGCCCGGTACGGCGGGGAGTAGGCCCCCACCACCTTCAGATCCGGGTGTTTGGCGACGAAGTTGTCGCGCAGCTTCTCGGGGACACCGTCGGCGCCGCCGTAGAAGTAGTGCGTCCAGCCGCGCTGCTCGGCCTCCGCCATCACGCGCTCGATCAGGTCCGGCCCGCACACCCGCGCCATCTGCTCGAACCCGGCCTTGCGGCCCGCCCAGACCAGCGGCATGCCGTCGGGCAGGGTCATCCCGGAGGTGTTGTAGACCTCCGTGAGCCGGCCGTCGGCGCGGGCGTGCAGCAACGCGTTCATGTCCGACACGCAGACCAGGTGCCGCTCGCCGTCGTCGATCCAGCGGGCGAACGTCTCGACGGTGTGATCCATGTGGGTGACGCTGACGTGGATGCCGAGCACGTCGACGCGCGGCTCGGTCGCCTGGACGGTCATCGCTCAGTCCTCGCTGGTCAGCGCGGCCAGGTCGGCATCCACCATGATCCGAACGAGTTCCGGCACGTGCACCTGAGCCTTCCAGCCCAGGTCCTCACGGGCCTTGGAGGGGTCGCCGATCAGCGAGTCGACCTCGGTCGGCCGCTCGTAGCGTGCGTCGTAGTCGACGAACTCCTTCCAGTCCATCCCGGCGTGCTCGAAGGCCAGCGAGACGAAGTCGCGGACCGAGTACGACGTCCCGGTGGCGACCACGTAGTCACCCGGCTGGTCGTGCTGCAGCATCCGCCACATGCCTTCGACGTACTCCGGTGCGTAGCCCCAGTCGCGGCAGGCATCCAGGTTGCCGAGGTACAGCCGCTTCTCCTGGCCGAGCTTGATCCGCGCCACCGCCCGGGTGATCTTGCGGGTCACGAACGTCTCGCCCCGGCGTGGGCTCTCGTGGTTGAACAGGATCCCGTTCACCGCGAACATGTCGTACGCCTCGCGGTAGTTCCGGGTCATCCAGTACCCGTAGAGCTTGGCCGCGCCGTACGGCGAGCGCGGGTAGAACGGGGTCTCCTCGTTCTGCGGCGGCGGGGTCGCGCCGAACATCTCCGAACTGCTCGCCTGGTAGAAGCGGCAGTTCAGCCCGATCATCCGGATCGCCTCGAGCAGCCGGGTGGTACCCATCCCGGTGGTGTCACCGGTGTACTCCGGCTCGTCGAAGCTGACCCGGACATGGCTCTGCGCGGCCAGGTGGTAGACCTCGTCGGGCTGGATCGCGGCGAGCAGCGTGACGAGGCGCGAGCCGTCGGTCAGGTCGCCGTAGTGCAGGAACAGCCGCTTGTCCTGCTCGTGCGGATCCGTGTACAGGTGGTCGATCCGGTGGGTGTTGAACGTGCTGGCGCGGCGGATCAGGCCGTGCACCTCGTACCCCTTGCCGAGCAGCAACTCGGCGAGGTACGAGCCGTCCTGGCCGGTGATCCCCGTGATCAGCGCCTTCTTCATGCGTTGTCTCCCAGCTGCTCGAGGTACCAGGCGTAGGTGCTGGCCACGCCTGGTTCGAGATCGATGTCGGGCTTCCAGCCCAGCGCCCGCAGCCGGCTCACGTCGAGCAGCTTGCGCGGGGTGCCGTCCGGCTTCGAAAGGTCGTTGCTGATGGCACCGGTGTAACCGACCACCCGGGCCACCAGCTCGGCCAGCTCGCGGATCGTGACGTCCTCGCCGACGCCGACGTTGATCGGCTCCGGCGCGTCGTAGTGCTCCAGCAGGTGCAGGCAGGCGTCGGCCAGGTCGTCCACGTGCAGGAACTCGCGCCGCGGCGTACCGGTCCCCCACAGCACCACCTCGGCCGCCCCCGCCCGCTTGGCGTCGTGGAACCGCCGGATCAGCGCCGGCAGCACGTGCGAGCTGGTCAGGTCGAAGTTGTCGTTCGGCCCGTAGAGGTTGGTCGGCATCGCCGAGATCCAGGACAACCCGTACTGCCGGCGGACGGCCTGGACCTGCATGATGCCGGCGATCTTGGCGATCGCGTAGGCGTCGTTGGTCGGCTCCAGCTCACCGGTCAGCAGGCTCGACTCGCGGATCGGCTGCTCGGCGTACTTGGGGTAGATGCAGGACGAGCCGAGGAACAGCAGCCGCGGCGTCCGGACCTCGAGCGCCGCGTCCATCAGGTTGACCTGGATGCGCAGGTTGTCGCTGAGGAACTCGGTCGGGTGGTCCCGGTTGGCCAGGATCCCGCCGACCCGGGCGGCCGCGTCGATCACCGCGACCGGGCGGTGCTCGGCGAGGAACGCGAAGGTCGCGGCCCGGTCGCGCAGGTCCAGCTCCGCGGAGGTGGCACCGATCAGCTGGGTGAAACCTTCCGCCTCGAGCCGGCGCCAGATGGCCGACCCGACCAGCCCGCGGTGGCCCGCGACGTACACCGGCGCGCTTCGGTCGATCGACATCAGTAGGCTCCCGAGCCGTAGATCACCGCACGCGCGGTCTTCCAGAGGATGAGCAGGTCCAGGGTCATCGACCAGTTGTCGACATAGCGCAAATCCAGCCGGACCGATTCGTCCCAGGACAGGTCGCTGCGGCCGCTCACCTGCCACAGCCCGGTGATCCCGGGTTTGACCAGCATCCGCCGGGTGTCGTCGGCGGCGTACAGCGCGACTTCCTCCGACAGCGGCGGCCGCGGGCCGACCAGGGACATGTCGCCCTTGAGGACGTTGAACAACTGGGGCAGTTCGTCGAGCGAGAAGCGCCGGATGTACCGGCCGAGCGGGGTCACCCGGGGGTCGTCGCGCAGTTTGAACATCACGCCGTTGCCGTCGCTCAGCGAGTACAGGTCGCTGAGCCGCTGCTCGGCGTCGGAGTACATGCTGCGGAACTTGAACATGGTGAACTCGGTGCCGGCCCGGCCGACCCGCGTCTGACGGAACATCACCGGCCCCGGGCTGGACACCTTCACGGCGATCGCGAGCCCGAGCAGCACCGGGGCCAGCAGCGCCACCATCAACGCGGCGGACACCCGGTCGAAGACAGCCTTGAGCAGGTGCGGTCCACCACTGACCGACGGACGCTCCAGGTGCAGCAGGGACAGGCCTGCCACCGGCCGGACGGAGATCCGTGGTCCGGCCACCTCGATGATGCCGGGCGACACGATCAGTTCGACGCCGCGTTGCTCCAGCGCCCACGACAACCGGCGCAGCGACTGCCCGGCCAGCTCGGGATCGGTGGTGACCGCGACGACGTCCACGGCATGCCGGTCCACCGCGGACAGGATGTCCGCCTCGTCCAGTTCGTCGGGAAGCAACGGCCCAGTGGCCTGGCCGTCCTCGCGCGGGCGGCAGAAAGCGATCACCCGGAACCCGTCGGTCGGACGGTTCTCGAGGTGCTCGCACAAGGTGGCCGCCGGTCCTCGGCGACCGACCACGAGAACCCGGTGCATGCACCGGCCGCTCACTCGGTGCCGGTGCAGATCCTTGCGGAGCGAGTACCGCAGCACCATGGCGACCGCGACGGTCGCCGGGATGGCCAGCACGACGAAACCACGGGCGATCTCCGCCCTGGTCGCGTAGGACACCATCGCCACCGCGGCGGTCAGTCCGACCCCCGAACGGAGAAGAGCCCGGAACTCGTCGGGTCCGGCACCGAAGTAGCGGGAGTCGTAGCCCTTCGACAGGGCCACGACGCCGACCCAGGCCAGTGGCAGCAGGCTGCTGATGACCAGGTAGCTGCTGCCGACCTGGTAGCCGAAGCGGCTCAGCAGGGCGATCGAGATGCCGACGACGGCGGCCAGGAGATCACCGCCCAGTGCGGCCCATCGGTAGACGCCGACCCAGCGGGGCTCGGTCGACCGGGACGGGGCCGGCACGATCGCGGGAACTTCGTGGGGCATGACCCACAGGGGAACAGTCCCGCCCGCGCGGGCGGGGGTGGTCACCTGGGCCGGCTCGCGCAACGGCGAGTCGGTCGAGGAGAGGTTCCGGGCGGTGGGGGCCTCCGCCGGCGAGGCGTCGTGGGGCGTCGCGGGCACATGTTTCCCTGCGCTCACACCAGCCCCTCGTCGTCACTGCGCGCCGACGCGCGCCTACAGCACTGCCGGGGCAGTCTTCAGGTTCGGCGATGACCGTGTCAAGTACGCTGGCGATTCACAGCGTCACGGCGTGTCGAACCCTGCCATGGCAGGCTTTCGGGCGACTTGCCGGGGTCAGCGGGTCGAGACTGCCTCCCGGGATTGCCGGCTCCGTCGAAGTCCGGTGCGCCCGAGCAGGACAGCGAAGTACAGGGCGGGGAGCAGGACGCCGATGAAGGACTCGTGGATGCGGCCGAGATAGGACAGCCCGGCGTGCACGCCGCCCCCCTCGCGCTCTGCCATCCCGAGCGCGGACACCGTCACCGGCACCACGGTCAGCACGGCATAGGTCAGGTAGCGGGTCGGCGGTGAGGTCTCGGCCGCCGGATCCAGGATTCCCTTGTCCGTAAGGTCGAAGACGATCGGCACCAGGAACCAGTAGCCAAAAGTCTCGGCGAGGTTGATCACCAGGCCGTCGGGATCGAGGATCAGGCCGACGATGACGCCCAGCAGGATCAGCGGTGGTACCAGCAGGAGCGCCCTGGGCACGGCCCGCCGGAGCGTGAGGTACGGCAGGACCAGCGCCAGCGCGATCATCGGCTCGTTGAGAGTCTTGAACCTGCTGGGCAGTTCGCTGTCGAGCAACAACAAACCGACGACCAGACAGCTGAGCGCGGCGACTGCGGTCAGCAGCCAGCGAGACCGGTCGGACAGCCTCGGCCTGGCGAACTGGATCCAGGCTGCCGCCACGAGAGCGAACAGATAGCCCTCGCTGTTGTAGCCGATTCTGCGAGCCAACCTGGCCGGCAGGACGTCGGCCAGCAGGTCGAGCAGGATCAGCCCGAGCAGCAGCGCCAGTCCCCCGTAGAAGATCCACCCCACCACAGCGCGCAGTCCGGCGCGGTCAGCCCCCATGTGACAACCCCTCCCCCAACACACCGGGCGAGTGACGTCGGGCCACCGATCACCCTGCGTGTTGCCGAGCATCGTACGAAGCGCTGGGCCGGGACGGTAGATCTGAGCCGTGATTCCTCCCGATCCGCGGGTCCGGGGAACCCCGTTGTCATCCGGCCTGCACGGGCAGTGACGCACCGCAGTCGGATTCCGCCCATTGCTGGCGGATCGCGCCCAGGTAGGCCAAACTGGGCGGGTGGCCGTTCAGGCCACCACGCCGGGGGGCGGGGATTCACTGCACAGCTGGGGGGCTGATGGCGTGCTGAGCCAATCAACTGATCGCCGAGAACATTTCGACGTGGCGGACCTGTCGCTGACGGCTGCCCGGATCAGCCCGGACCGGCGCGTCCTCGCTGATGTCCGGCTCGCGCTCGACGGCATCCAGTTGCCCTTCGACGATCTCGGCAGCGCGATCTCCGCACCGGACCCGGCGCCGGCCGGCCGGGTCCGGCTGATCGTCAGCGCCGAGCTCGCCGAAACGGCGATGCGCACCGGCTGCCTGGTCATCACCGACGACCAGGCCGGGCCGATCGCCACCTTGTCCGAGCTCGGACGGCATGATCAGAGTGATTCGGTAGCCCTCGAGGGCCGGCTGAGCCCGGTCCGGCGCGAGCGGCCGGCCGACGATCGCCACCTGGCGCCGGCGGACCTCACCACCACCGCGGCGCGTTTGGTCGTGGTGGTCGCCCGGCCCTTGACCAGCACGGATCTGGCCACCATCGAGCGCGAGTCGCACCGGCTCGACGCCGAGGTGGTCATCGTCGTCCCGGACGCCGGGCCGAGCCCGGACGGCGTACCGGCGCACGTGCTGCTCGCGTGTGTGGACACGGCTGCGGCCCGGTTGGGCGTCGCCGTCACCGTGACCACGAGCCCGCTGCTGTGGCGACCTGCCGCGGAGGCCGACCTGGCTCATCGGGTCGGTCAGGCCTACTCCGCCTCCGAGGTACTAGTCATCGGCGACGGCGACCCCGCGACCGCCTGGTCGACCCTGTACGCCGAACTGGTGGCGGGCCACTCCATCGCCACGGACGACGACGTGCTCGCGGCCCAGCTCCCCCAGTTGCTGAGGTGGAAGCCGCCGCGAGCGAGCCGCGGTTTGGTGGTGCTCTTCACCGGGCTGTCCGGCTCCGGCAAATCGACACTCGCCCAGTCGCTGGTCGACCACCTGGTCCGCACCAGCGGACGGACCGTCACCCTGCTCGACGGCGACGTGGTCCGCCGGATGCTGTCGTCCGGGCTGGGATTCACCCGCGGCGACCGTGATCTCAACGTCCGGCGGATCGGCTTCGTCGCGGCGGAGATCGCTCGGCACGGTGGCATCGCCGTCTGCGCTCCCATCGCGCCGTACGCCGACAGCCGGGCCGCGGTGCGCGAGATGGTCGAAGCGGTCGGTGATCTGGTGCTCATCCACGTCTCCACGCCACTGGAGGAGTGCGAACGGCGTGACGTCAAAGGCCTGTACGCCAAGGCCCGGGCGGGACTGGTCGAGCACTTCACCGGGATCACCGACGACTACGAGCTGCCCGCGGACGCGGATCTGCGGATCGACACCTCGCGGCTGGACCGGCAGACCTCGCTCGCGACCGTCGTCGATCATCTACGGACCGGCGGCTGGATCGCACCGGCGACCGGCTGATCATGGACATCGCGCTCGCGGTGGCCGCCTTCGGGATCGGCTTGGTGGTGGGGATGACGGGCATGGGCGGCGGCGCCCTGATGACTCCGGTCCTGGTGCTGTTCTTCAACGTTCCGCCGCTGACCGCCGTGTCCAGCGACCTGGTGGCCGGAGCGGTGATGAAGCCGGTCGGTGCCGCGGTGCACATGCGGCGGGGCACGGTCAACCTGCGGCTGGTCGCGTGGCTGTGTGTGGGATCGATGCCCGCGGCCTTCTGCGGCGTGCTGCTGGCCCGGGCACTGGGCGACGGCGAGCAGATGCAGGTGATCATCCAGCGCGCGCTCGGCCTGGCGCTCCTGATCGCGGCCGCCGGCCTGACCGTCAGGGCCTATCTGCGGCTGGTCGAGCGGGCCCGCAAACGCGACGGCACCGCGCCCCGGACACCGTCCGGACCGCCGGTGATCACGGTGCGCCGGCTGCCCACCGTTGTCGTAGGCATCATCGGCGGACTGGTCGTCGGCCTGACGTCGGTCGGGTCGGGTTCGCTGATCATCATCGCGCTGATGGCGTTGTATCCCGGTCTGAAAGCCGGTCAACTGGTCGGCACGGACCTGTTCCAAGCGGTCCCGCTGGTTGGCTGCGCCGCCCTCGGCCACCTGCTGTTCGGGGACTTCTCGATGCACCTGACCGGCGCGCTGCTGCTGGGCAGCATTCCCGGGGTCTGGCTGGGTGCCCGGATCTCGTCACGAGCACCCGGCGGATTCATCCGCCGGGTGCTCGCGTTCGTCCTGCTGGCCTCAGCGCTCAAGATGCTGGGCGTCGGCACGCTGACGACCGGTGTACTGCTCGCCGCGGCGCTGCTGGTCGCCCCTCCGTTGTGGATGGTGATCCGGCGGCGTCACGGGTTCCCGATGCTGGCGCGGCGGGAGACCGCCGCGCCGGCATCACCTCAGGGGGCCTTGGCGAGCGACGGGGACGGCCCGACGAACCGCGGGTCGCGACCCAGCGTGCGGTAGGCCGCCAGTGCCGAGGGCGAACTGTTGGCACTGGTGTTCTTGCCGGTGTCCGGGCCCCGCGGCATGTCGAAGTAGACCAAGGCCTTCAGCTTGGGGAACTTGTCGATCTGCGCGGCCACCGACTGGTAGTACTCGGCCTTGCCGGTCGGGTTCTCGGCACTCTCGTAGATGCCCCACTCGGCCAGCATCACCGGCTTGCTCGGGTGCATCTTGACCGACCAGTTGTAGGAGCCCTCCCAGCTCAGGCCGTCGGTGCGGTTGATCAGCTTGGTGAAGTCACCGGCCAGGTACGCCGAGTCCGGCTCACCCGAGCCGTACGGGTCCCAGCCGATCCAGTCGACCACGTCGTCACCGGGGTAGAGCGAGTCGAACCAGTCGGTCGCGCCCCACTTCGGGAAGCCCATGTAGGCGACGACGGTGACCGCGTTCGTCACGCCGCCGGCCCGAAGCCGCTGGACGGTGTGCCGGAACATCGCCGCGTAGTCCTGGGCGGTCATCCCCGAGCCGGCGGTCGGCCGGACATCGTTCTCGGGCTCGTGCCACACGGCCAGGAAGAACTTGTCCTGGTAGGTGGTCTTGATGTGGTTCGCCAGCTTGTCGATCCGGGCGTCGGCCGCACCGTTGGCGATCTGGCGCCACGTCATGTCCGTGGCCGGCTTGTAGTTCAGGAACAGCATCCGGCCCCCGGCGGCGGCAGCCTTCTCCTCCGCGGTCGGGAACAGTTCGTTGTTCGTGTGGTAGCGGTGCAGCATGTCGTACGGACGGCCGGCGTCGGCCTCGGCCTGCTTCAGCGCCTCCGGCATGCTCAAGCTGGTGAACACCCGCGGTGCCACGCCCCACCACATCGCGCACGACGGCACGAGTTTGTCCGACACCGAACAGGTCGGCCGCGACAGACCGCCGCCGGTCGGCGGAGTCGTCGTGGGAGACGCGGTCGGGGTCGGCGTCGTGGTGGTCGGTGAGGCCGTCGGCTTGGTCGGCGAGCTGGTCGGCGTGGCCGTCGGCGTCGTGGTCGGCTTGGTGGCGGTCGGCGTCGGCGAGGGCGAGGCCGTCGGCGTCGTGGTCGGCTTCGGCGACTGCGGCGTGCCGGACCGCAGCACCAGCTTCGGGCCCAGCGGGCCGTCCTCACTGGAGCGGAACCGGGCCACGTCGTCGGTAGCGGCCGAGGTCACGGCCAGCGAGTAGTCACCCGCTTTGGTGATCAGCGAGGACACATCGAACTGCGCCTGGGTGCTGGAGTAGGTCGGCCGGACCACACCGAGAGGGGCACCGAGCTTCGGCGCCGTGGCCGCGGTCAGCGTCTTCTCGGACCAGTCGTTGCTCGCGACAGCGAACAGGCGGACGTCCGCCGGGAGGTGGTGAAGGTCGCGGGTCAGGACGAGCTTGGCGCTCTCGCGGGCCGCCAGATCGCTGTCCTTGACGCGGAACTTCAGGTAGATGACCTTGCGGTCGGTGGCTTTCGAGGTGGCCGCCAGCTTGACCGAGTCGCCGACGGTCCGGCTCGGCACGGCGTACGAGGCGTAGCTGTCGTCCAGCGCGGGGAGCTCGACCGGCTGCGCGGTGGCGGCCGCCAGTTCGCTCGGCTGGGTCTGGGACGGATCGCTCAGCGAGCCGGTCACGGCGACGGCCGCGCCGGTGAAGGTCAGGACCGAGGCGACGCTGAGGACGACGCTGCGGGTGGCGACTGATCGCTTGGACGGTGATCTGGGGGTTCGAGGGGGTCGGGGAACGGAATGACGTGCGCTGCGGGGAGACATGACATCCAAGGGGTGGGGGGCAGAATCTGAGCGACCCCCAGTCGCTCGACGTCAAATACCACGACGCTCCGACTGCCGATGTCAAACTTTCACAACGATTTACCGACTATCGTGCATCGTTCAAACGCGTGATTCGACCCCACTGTGGCACTTTTCCCACTCCCTGTCACCAGCGAGGCCTGTTCTCGTGACAGTGTGTCCCGGAACAGGCCTCCGCAGGTTAGACGAACGTTAAGGTTCGTCTCCAGCTCCAACAACGCGAGCCGGTCAGCCGGGGCACCCCACGGCGCCGGCCGGAGGTGCGGCGGGCAGACCGGCGATCACCTTGTCCGCCCGGGCGACCGCCGCGGCCGCCGCCTTCTTGTCCCCCTCGTCGTACGCCCGGACGGCGGCCCGCCAGAGCGCGATCAGCGACTCGGCCTGCTGGATCAACGGGGTGATCCGCGCATCGCCGGAGGCGGCGTACCGCCAGTTCTCCAGGTTCTCCTCGAGCGCCGAGATCCCGTTGCGCAGCCGCATGTCCTCCGACGACACCCCGGCCGGACCGAGGACACCGCGCGCCTGGGCGCGGGTCAGCATGCACAACGTCACCGCGACCTCGGGCCCTGGCGGCGGCTCCTCGTTCTTCACCACCGGCGCCGGCTGCGTCTTCTTCGCCGCGGGCGGCACGCTCTGCGCCGGCGGCGCGGGCGGCCGGACCGACGACTTCGGCGCCACCCTCGCCGAAGGAGCTACCTTCGGCGAGGGGACGGCCGGCCCGCCCGACGGCTGCACCTTCGGCGCCGGAGCGCTGGTGGTGGCCGCCGGGACCGGCGCGGTCGCCGGTGTCGTCGCCGCGGGGGTGACGGACGACGATGCCGAAGCGGCCGCGGGCTCCGGATCCGAACCACAACCGGTGAGACCGAGGGCCGACACCCCGAGGACAGCCAGACCGAGGAACGCTCCGGCCCGATGGCGCTGTCCTGCCGACCGCGAGGTCATGCCGGCGGTCCGGTGAAGATCGTGGCGTCGCTCCAGTTGGCTCCGTCCACCGCCGGTCCGCTGATCACCGACACGGCACCCTGCGGCGCTCCGTTCACCCACGCCACCCGCGACAAGGTGCCCGTCAGGCTGTTGGTGAAGTAGAGGTTGCCGCCACTGAAGAAGATCGCCCGCACGTTGGCCGAGGAGAACCCCGCCACCGTGCCGGTCGCCTCGGTCATGATCCCGCTCTCGGGCGAGAAGTCCCGGGAGAAGATCTGCGACGAACCGGTCCGGGTGTAGTACAGCTTGCCGCCGGTGTAGGCGATCCCCCGGATCGAGGAGATCTGGCTGTAGTAGCTCGGCTTCACGCCCCGGTAGGTGCCCGAGCCGGATCCGGTCCGCACCGAACTCCACAGCGGGTCGTTGTAGGGATCGATCAACCGGTCAGGCCCGTAGTTCACACCGTCGAAGGTGCGGCGGTGGAAGTTGCCGTCCGCGGTGTTGTAGAACAGCTCACCGTCGATCATCACCGCTCCCCGCACGCCGCTCCAGGTGATCCCGCCCTGCGGCGCGGCTGTGGCCGCCGACGGTGGATTGACTCCGTCGTACGAGGACCGCGTGAGCGTGACCGTCCCGCGGTAGACCGTCGCGGGGAGCTGGACCGTCTGCCCCGGACCCACCACCTTGCCACCGGTCACCGGGAAGAACGCGAGCCTCGGACGCCAGTACTGCCCGTTGCCGATGTAGTCGGTGTCGCTGCCCATCCACAGACCGGCGGCGGTGACCAGCAGCGCCTCGGCGCCGATTCCCCGCGGCTGGCGGGCCGGGTTCCACGACAGCGGTACGCCGTTGCGGAGGTCGAACCCACCCAGGCCCGGCCGCGGGACCGCGCCGGGGCCGGCGGTGTCACGGGCGCCGGCGTTGTTGTGCCAGCGCTGATGACCGCCGGCGTAGACGGCTGCGCCGCTGTCGGCCACCGAGTACATCGTGTCGCCGCCGGTGTCCTGGATCCAGAGTGGTTCGGCGGTCGGGCTCGCCGCCGTGGTCCAGCGCGTCGCCGTGTCGCACAGGGTGCCGGGGAACGGCGCTCCGGTGGTCACCACGGAGAAGTGACCGCTGGGACCGAAGGCCACGTCCCTGATGTAGAAGTCGAACGCCCAGTAGGCGCAGCGTGGTTCGAACCGCAGCGTCCGCCAGTCGGGTCGCACGACCGCCGTGGCCCCGGCCAGGTCGATCATCACCATCTGGTCGCGATCGAGGCCGTTCGCCTTCTTGAAGTTGCCGCCGACGACAAGCCAGCGGCCGTCCGGGCTGATGTCCATGGACCGGGCGCCGACCGCCCCGGCCGCCTCACCCGGCTTACCGGTGTAGTTGTGGTTCACCTTGAGCGAGACGGTCAGGAAGGTGTCCATCACCCCGGTCGTCGCGTTCAGGGTGGCCAGGCCACCGCGAGCGGTGTTGGCGACCGAGGTGAAGTTCCCCGCCACGAACAGCCGGTTGCCGGCCTTGACCAGGTCGTTCACCGCGCCGTTCATGTTCGGCGCCCGGAAGGTGCCCACCGTCAGACCGTTGGTCAGGTTCAGCAGGAACACCTTTCCGGCCACGCCGTTCACCGAGGAGAACGCGCCGCCGATGTAGACGGTGTTGGCCACCGGGCCGGGTGCCAGCGCCGCCACCTGACCGGTGATCCTCGGATTGAACGTGGTGATGACCGCACCGGTGGTGGCGTTGAACGCGACGATGTTCTGCCGGGTGGCCAGCCCGCCACCGCCCGAGTTCGACACCCGGGTGAAGCCGCCGCCCACCACCATGACGTTGCCGACCTGGGTGATGGAACGGACCTTCCCGTCCTTGATCTGCGGTGTCCACGACGCCGGCACGGGTGACACCACCCGGTCGTGAGCCGCGTGTGGGACGGGCACCGCCTCGGCCGACACCGGCACCGGGCTGGTCAGAGCGACGGCCAGCACGGCAAGCGCCGTACCGGTCGCCACGATGGCGCGACTCCTTTTCATACCTGTTCCCCCCACAGTTCTCTCCCCCTGTTCCAGGCCGCGCGTCAGCCGGCCGGTGCGAGCAGCACGGTGTACATGACACCGCGCGAACTCACCTGATCCGTCATGGCGGTCTTGCCGCCGTAGGTCGCCGCTCCGCCGGGTACCTCGGCGTCTGCCAGCAACGTGGTCAAGCGTCCGCTCCCTGCGCCCAGTTGCTCGGCTCGCACCGAGACACCGGCCGGTGCTGTCCAGTCGGTCGTCGAGCTGGACTTGTCCGCCCAGAACGAGACGGCCAGTTGACCGCCGCCGCTCACCGCGGCGGCCGGCGTGGTGTGCGACGCGGTGCTCACGTCGGCCGCACTCGCCACCGTCGCGACCGGATCGCCGGCCGAGGCTCCGCGGTAGACGACCAACTGGAGGTCGATCTTCTGCAACGCCGAGGTCAGCGTCAGTTCCTTGCCGGCGTCGCCGGTCTGCGCGACCTTGCTGTACAGCGTGGTCGCCATCGAGGCAGCTTCGCGACGGTGTTCGAGCGCCCAGGTCCCCGCGCCGGCCGGAGCCGACGTCTGGCCGAGCGAGTTGGTCGTGACGAACAGCAGCAGGGCGTCGCCGGGCTGCACACCGGCCGGGACGGTGACCTTGGCGGCCGTCGTGTTGCCGGTCGACATCGCACTGGCTGCGAACTGTGCCGCGCCGACGGACACCGGCACGGTCGCCGTACCGACGCCGCCCTCGTTGTCCGTGACCGTCAGCTCGACCTGGTAACCGCCGGATGCGGCGAAGTCGCGCGAAGCGGTGGCACCGCTCGCGGTCGCCCCGTCGCCGAAGTCCCACGCGTAGGACACGATCGTGCCGTCCGCATCGGTGCTGCCTGAGCCGTCGAAGTCGCAGGACAGCTCCGAACACTGCGGGGCCGCGATCACAGCAACCGGCTTCTGGTTCGGCGCGGTGACACTCACCGCACGGGTCGTCGACGCCTGGCCCCCGCGGTTGTCGGTCACCGTCAGCGAGACGGTGTACTCGCCGGCCGCGGTGTAGGAGTGGTTCGGCTGCGCACCGGTGCCCTCGGCGCCGTCGCCGAAGCTCCACGCGTACGACGCGATGCTGCCGTCGGGGTCGACTGATCCCGAACCGTCGAAACCGCAGTCCAGATCCGTGCAGGACGGGTTCCCGATAGTTGCCGTGGGCATCTGATTGGCCGTCGGCCCGGGGAAGACGGTGCGCGAGCTCCAGTCGAGCGAGTCCACGCCCGGACCGCTGACCACCGTCGCCGCGCCCTGGGGAGCACCGTTGGCCCACTCCACCCGGGACAGCGTGCCGGTGCCGCTGTTGGTGTAGTACAGCCAACTGCCGCTGAAGAAGATCGACTGCACGTTGGTGACCGAGAAACCGGGCACCGTGGTGGTCGCGTTGCTCTGGATCGCGCTCTCCGGGGAGAACCGTCGCGAGATGATCTGCGACGAGCCGGTCCGGGTGTAGTAGAGCCGCCCGTCCAGATAGGCCATCCCGCGAATGTTCGGGATGTCGTTGTAGTAGGTCGGCTTCTTGCCGGTGTAGACGCTGCTGCCCGACCCGGTCGAGACGCCGGTCCACTCGGTGTTGGTGTACGGGTCGATCAGCTGGTCCGGACCGTACGTCGTACCGTCGAAGGTGCGGCGGTGGAAGACACCGTCGGAGGTGTTGTAGAACAGCTCGTCGTCGATCATGGTCGCGCCGCGGACGGCGCCCCAGTTGATCGTCCCGGCCGGCGCGGCCGTGGGCGTCGCGGGCGTGGTCACCCCGTCGTACTGGGTGCTGACCAGGTACGCGCTCGGCGGCGTCACCGAGCCGGCCTTCACCACCTCGATGCCGTTGATCAGCGGGTTGCCGACGACGTGCTTGAACTCGATCCGGATCGAGCCGTCGGACACGACCGAGAACTGCCGCATCGTGCCGGTCTCGTGTCCCGCGGCGGCCGCGATGTCGAAGTCGTCCAGCCGGGTGACGTTCTCGATCAGGACGTCGAAGACCCGTTGCCCCGGCTGCGACCCGGACGCCGATCGGTTGGCGAAGAACAGCCTGATGTCGACCGGCTGACCGTTCGGCACCGACAAGGTCCAGATCATCTCGGGCGAGCCGGCCGGGTCGTACCGCTCGGTGTCGAAGACGGCTCGAGGGACCTGGTCGCTCACGGTGGCGTCGACGGCCGGCACTGCCGGGTAGCTGGCCCTGCTGCTGCCGAAGTTGTGGACCGAACTGAACAGTCCGTTGTCGCTGGACCAGTTCGGGCCGCTGTCCAGGCTGGTGAGGCTGGGACCACCCGCGTTGATCCGGTGGTAGAAGTTGGTGGCCGGCGGGTTGGTGCCGGCGCTGTAGACGCTGGCCGGCAACTGCGTACCCGCACCCGGGCCGTACTTCTTTCCCCCCGCGACCGGGAAGAAGGCGATCCGCGGCCGCCAGTGTTCCTGGTTGCCGATGTAGTTGGTGTCGCTCCCGACCCAGAGTCCGGCGGACGTGACGAGCAGCGCCTCGGCGCCGATGCCGCGCGGCTGACGGCCGGGGTTCCACGACAGTGGGGTACCTGACCTCGGGTCGTCCGCGCCCATGCCGGGCCGCGGCACGGCGCCTGCCGCCGAGGAGTCGGTGCCACCGGCGTTGTTCATCCAGCGTTGGTGACCGCCGTTGTAGACGGCGGCACCGGAGTTGGCGACGGAGAAGATCGTGTCGCCGCCGGTGTCGTCGACCCAGGTCGGCTCCACTGCGTCGCCGGTATCAGCCATCGACCACTGGGTCACGGTGTCGCACAGGGTTCCCGGGTACGGGGCGCCGGTCGACGCGACGTTGAACGACGAGCCGTCGGGAGCGATCGACACGTCCCGGACGTAGTAGTCGAAGGATCGGTAGGAGCACCGCGGCTCATAGCGGCGGGTCCGCCAGTCCGGCCGGACCTCGGCGGTCTGGCCGGCCAGGTCCAGCATCACGATCTGGTCGCGGTCCAGCCCGTCGACCTTCTTGAAGTTGCCGATGGCAACCAACCAGCGGCCGTCGGGTGACACGTCGAGCGCCCGGACGCCGACCGGCGCGATCGCCTCGCCGTCCTGGCCGGTGTAGTTGTGGTGTTCGGCCACATGGACGTCCAGGAAGGGATCCAGCGCGCCCGTGGTCGCGTTCAACGTAGCGAAGCCGCCACGCGGCGTATTGCCGACGGAAGTGAAGTTCCCCCCGACGAACAGCCGGTTGCCGGCCTTCACCAGGTCCTGCGGAGCACCGTTCATACCGGGCGCCTTGAAGGTGGTGACCGTCTGGCCGGTGCTGACGTTCAGCAGGAACACCTTGCCCGCAACGCCGTTCACCTGACTGAAGGCACCGGCGATGATGACGGTGTCACTGGTTGGACCAGGCGCCAGCGCCTCGACCTGGCCGGTGATGGACGGGTTGAAGCCGCTGTTGATGGCGCCGGTGGTCGCGTTGAACGCAACGATGTTGGTCCGGGCGACGACGCCGTTGCCGGTCCACGACGACACCTCGGTGAAGGTGCCACCCGCGACCAGCGTGTTGCCGGTCTGGGCGAGCGCCCGGATCTTTCCGTCCCTGATCTGCGGGGTCCACGGCGCCGGTTCCTCCGACACCACCCGGTCGTGCGATGGGTGATCAGCAGGTATGGTGTCCGCGGCGGCTGGTCCCGCCGCGCCGGTCACCACCAGGCCCGCGGTCACGACGCTGACAACTACAGACAGTGCCAAGCCCGTTCGATATGAGCGCATGATTCCCCCATCGATTCCCCTGCCACGGCTGGCACTTCTTCCCCCCGGAATCAGCACTGCTATGTGGCCCCGATCGGAGAGTACACTCAGTTACTTCGGGGACGCCATGGCCACGGCCGGGCAAAAACCGCTTCTCTTCTGGGGGGAATCCAGTAGATGCTTTGCTTCGTATTTTCTTCGCCACCCACCGTCACGTCGTCACTGTGTGTGGACAGATCGATGACGGAATCACCCTCTCGACACGCCGGCCGCTGATGTGACCGGCGTCAGCAGGCGAACCGTCATCGCGGGCTCGGCGCTGGCCGCCGTCTCGGCCGCGACAGCGATCGGCGCCAAGCGCTGGTGGCCCGAGCTCGGTTCCGCCGACGGACCCTTTCCCAGCACCGGCAAGCCGTACTGCATGGCCATGCACGTCCACGCTTCCTTCAGTGAAGGTCCGGGGAGCATGGAGGCACAGCTGGACCAGGCGGTGCGCTCCGGCGTCGACGTGATCTGGTGGACCGAGCACGATCACCGGATGCGCGCCCACGGCTACCAGCAGGAAGTGACGTTCGGCGCCCAGGTGGAACGTGAGAACGACCTGGCCTGGCGCTGGATCCCCAGTGTGCAAGGCAAACCGGTGGCCATCCGCCGCTTCGGCCCGCTGGCCGACCCGCCACCGGGCAGGAGCCGGTCCAGGGGTCTGCGGCTCGGTGTGACGGGTACGGGCACGGGCACGGTCGAGCACCGGCTGACCGGTCAGGCCGAGAACGACCGGTACCGCGCGTCGCTGGACGGCCAGGTCCTCGAGATCGACATCTTTCCGGTGACTGTGTCGGCCGCCGCCTACCTGGCGATCGAGATCCTGAGCTCGCACCGGCCCCGGCGCAACGGCCGGTCCGCCGGGCGGTACCGGCTGTCGTACCGAGTCGGCGGCGGCGGTCTGCCGGGCGCCCGCAAGGTCCGCAACCGCACCGGCATCGTCGCTCTCGAGGCGCCGACCGGTCAGTGGACCACGCTGCGGCTCATCCCGGCCGACGACCTCGGCGCTCTGTGGCCCGGGCTCGACGGGCGGGACGCCTCGATGTTCGAGCTCAGTGTGGTGGCGGTTGCCGACGGCAAGCAACAGGCGACCGCGGACTTCGCCGGACTGCGGTTCCTGCGCACGCGCACCACGAAGACCTATCCGCTGCGGACCCAGGCCGATCTGATGACGGCCTACTCCCCGCAGTTCCCCACCGTGCGGCAGATCCAGGCCCTCGAGCTGTCCCTGACCACGCCGCACCTCGGCTGGTACGGCGGCAAGCTCGCGCTGCCGGATCTGTCCGGCCGGGAGATCGAGGCGACGCAGGATCCCGCTGACGCCACCGCGTCGGTCGCGATGGTGCACCGGTCCGGCGGCCTCGCGTCGTACAACCATCCGTTCGGAACCGATGGCGGGCGGCTGGGCGCGACCGAGCAGCTGAAGGCGACCAGGATCAAGGCGGCCGAGATGATCGCCAACCGGGCGCTGAAGTGCGACCTGCTCGAGGTCGGCTACCGGTTGCGCGGAGGCTGCGACCTGAGCCGGCACGTTTCCTTGTGGGACAGCCTTTCGCGCAACGCCGTCTATCTCACCGGCACCGGCGTCAGCGACGATCACAAGGGCATCGACTGGTCGAAGGAACTGCTGAACTTCGTCACCTGGGCCTGGGCCACCGGGACCAGTACGGAGGAGCTGCTGGCCGCGCTGCGGGGCGGTCGCGCGTACTTCGGTGACCCGAACCTGTTCCGTGGCTCGCTCGACATGCTGGTCGACGACCGGGTCAGGATGGGATCGGTCAGCGTGTCCGGTGAAGCCACCCGGACGTTGCGAATCCTCACCACCGGTCTGCCGGACGGAGGGCGGGTGGAGACCGTGCAGGGCATCGTCGACCGGGCCGGGCCCGACCAGACCGATCCGCCAGTGGTCCGAACAGCCCTGGACCCGGCGACCTTCGACCGGGACGGCGTCGCCACCGTCGAGGTCGACACCTCGAAGTCGGTCTTCGTGCGGGTCGAGATCCTCACCAAGGAAGGGATTCCGGCCGCGTTCGGCAACCCGGTCTGGCTGTTGCGCGACGCACCGGCCAAGTCGATTCCGAAGGACCGAGCGGTGTGAACGGCCCTCGGGTCCTCGTCGTTGCCCACTACGCCTCGGCCCGGCTGGGCGGCGAGGCCGCGATCCCGTTGGAGCTGTTCGGCCGGCTGCGCGATCGTGGCGTCGAGGCCTGGCTCCTCACCCATACCAGTTGCGGCGCCGAGTTGCGGGCCACGCGGCCGGACGATGCCGACCGGATCTTCTGCGTCGACTCGCTGCCAGGATTCGGGCCGCTGTTGCCGATCGGCGAACGGCTGCCCGTCGCAGGGCGCGCACTGGCCTGGAGCGTCACCCAGCTCGAGCGTCAGCAGGCGATGATGCCGGCGGTACGGCGATTGGTTCGCGAGCTCGGCATCACCGTGGTGCACCAGCCGATCAGTGTCTCGCCCACCATCCCCTCCCCTGTGCGCCGGGTCGGCGTACCGGTGGTGATGGGTCCGTTGAACGGCGGAATGGATCTGCCACCGGCTTTTCGTGGCCGGGACTCGCGGTTCGACCGGGTGCGGAAGCTGTCCGCCCCACGACTCCGCGGCGTACTCAACCGGCTCCTTCCGGGGCGGCTCGAAGCTGCTGTCGTCCTGGTGGCCAACGACCGGACCCGCGCCTTGCTGCCAACGGGTCTTCGCGGCGAGGTCCGGCGGCTGAGCGACATCGGGGTGGACCTCGGCCGGCCACCGGTCGAGGCAACAGAAGGCGAGGTGCCGCAGCTCTGCTTCGTCGGACGGCTGGTGCCGCTGAAGGGCGTCGACCTGCTGCTGCGGGCTTTTGCGGAGGTGGCCGACGAGTTGCCGGCCGGGCTCACCATCGTCGGCGACGGCCCGCAGCGCAAGGAGCTGGAGGCGCTGACCGCCACCTTGGGAGTCGAGCAGCAGGTGGCCTTCACCGGCTGGCTTGCCCCGGAGGCTTGCGCCCAAGCGTTGAGCGACTGCGACCTGTTCGTCTTCCCGAGCTTGCAGGAAGCCGGCGGGGTGGTGGTCCTGGAAGCCATGGCGGCTGCCCGTCCGGTGATTGCGGCGAGGTGGGGCGGTCCTGCCGAGCTGCTCGACGACGACTGCGCGATCCTGCTGGACGTCGACAACCGGGAGAGCTTCCACCGGGAGCTGGTGTCCGCGATCCGCGCTCTGTGCGCCGATCCGGTGCGCCGTCGGCGGATGGGGCAGGCAGGACGTCGCCGAGCAGAGGGTGAGTACGACTGGAACGGCCTGGTGGACCGCACACTGGCTGTCTACCAGGAGGTGTCGGTTCCGTCAGATGCCTGGGCGGGACGGACACAAGGGGTTAGCATCAAAAGCAGTGACTGAGGGGACCGGCGTAAAGCGTCACACAGAGTCACGTTGCAGGGGGGAAACGCAGCATGGGGTCATCCACCACACACGTTCCGGCGACCGACGGGTTCGCCGACTACCTCGGCATGGTGCGCCGAGGCTGGCCGGTGATCGCGATCGGCGCGGTACTGGGTCTGCTGGGCGCGTTCGGGTATCTGCAGCTCCAGCAGGGGCAGTACACGTCAGTGGCGAGTGTGCTCGTCACGCCCACCGGTGTGCAGAACACCGCCGACCTGGCCAACGGGCGGACGAATTCCGAGATCAACCTGGACACCGAGGCACGGCTGGTCCGGTCGACCGAGGTGGCCACCAAGTCGCGGGAGCTGATGAAGAGCTCCGGCGAGCCGGGTGACCTGGCCGCGGCCGTGGCGGTCGCAGTACCGCCGAACACGGAGGTGCTGTCGATCTCCTTCACGGCGGTCACCCCGGCCGAGGCCCAGCAGGGTGCGCATGCGTTCGCGCAGGCGTACCTGAGCAGCCGGGCCGCTTCGGCACAGGCCAGCCTCGACGCCCAGATGACGGCGATCAAGAACCAGCAGACCCTGACCCTGCGAAGCCTGCGGACTGTCGTGGAGACGCTGGCCAAGCTCCCCAACGGCTCGGCCGAGCGCGCCTACTACTCGGCCCAGCGTGATCTGCTCACCCAGCAACTGCAGGGCCTCAACCAGTTGATGGGCAAGCTGACCACGACGGTCGTGACGCCGGGCCGCGTGCTGAACGACGCGGAGCTGCCGGGTCGCAGTGCGGGCCCCGCCGCCTGGACGATCCTGGTCGCCGGCCTGTGCCTCGGGCTTCTCCTCGGTCTGGCCGTCGCGGCCCTCCGGATGCGTACGGACCGCCGGGTCCGCAGCGCCTCCGAGGTCGAGCAGTTGTTCGCGCTGCCGGTGGTCGGCGAGCCCGGAGCACTGGACCGGCTGGTGCCGGCCGCTGTGGGCACCACCACCTTCGAAGCGTTCCGGCGGGTCTCGAACGCCCTGCCGAAGAAGCAGGGCAGCGCACCGGTCACTGTTCTCGTCACCGGTGCGACCGAGACAACTGCGCCGGCAGCGGTGGCGGTGAACCTGGCGCTCACCCTGCACAGCAGCGGTCAGCGGGTGCTGCTCATCTCCACCGATCACGACGACAACACCCTCAGCCAGATGATGGGTGCCCCGCACGCCCGCCCGTTGGCCGAACTGCTCGCGGTGGTCGACCCGGCTGCCGCCGAACCGACCGTCGTACGGGAAGATCCCGCGCTGGCGATCGTCTCCCCCGGTGTGCCGAGCTCCGGCGCCTCGGCGGCTCTGCTCGGACTTCGCGGTGGTGGGCTGCTGCGGGCGCTGGGCAACGGGTACGACTACGTCATCATCGCGGTCGCTGCCACCAGTACGAGCGCGGACGCCCAGTCGCTGGCCGGCCTCGCCGATGCCGTCCTGCTGGTGGCCGAGCTCAAGCTCACCACCCGGGCCCAGCTGGAGGACGCGCGACACCAGTTCGAGGAGATCGGCAAGCCGGTCCACGGTGTCGTCCTGGTCCGGCGCGGACGCAAGCAGCGTTCGAACGGAGCGGCACCGGCCGTCGTCGCCTCCCCTGCCACTTCGGTAGAGACCGATCCGGTGGAGAGCGAAGTCCCGAAGCCTGCCGGCGAGCAGGCGATCGAGCCGGCCGCGGGCCAGGCCGAGGACCAGGTCACCGAGCCGCTCGAGGGGCCCTTCCGTGAGCCGTTCAGTGAACGGATCACGGAGCAGATCGCCGTACCGGACGACTTCGACAAGAACGTCGACGAGGTTCCGCAGCCCGAGGCGCAGTCGGCCAACGGCCACCAGCCGCAAGGTGCCGGCGACGGGAGCGATGACGACGATGCCGACGGCCGCGGCAACTCGCCCGACGCGTCCGTGGTCGCCCGCCGCGGCTGAGCGCGATGACCATCGGTATCGGGCAGCCGGCCAGGATCGTCCGGCCTGCCCCGGCCCGGCTCTCCCGGTCGGCCCGCGGCTGGCCGCTGTTCGCGCTGCTCTGCCTGTTCCCGCTGTGGTGGGCGCTCGGCCTGTCCACCTTCATCTTCCCGATCCTGGCCGTGCCGATGGCACTGCATCTGCTGCGCAACCGGCCGGTCCGGGTCCCGCCCGGATTCGGCATCTGGCTGCTGTTCTGCCTGTGGATCCTGATCTCGCTGATCATGCTGCCGTTCGACCCACCGGGGACGATCGCCGGCAGCGCGATCGGGAGACTGATCTCCGTCCTGCTGAACATCGGCGAGTTCGCCGGTATCACCGTCACGTTGCTGTACGTCGGCAACCTGGACACCACGATCGTGACCCAGCGCCGGGTGATCAGCTGGCTCGGCACCCTCTTCATCGCCACCGTCATCGGCGGTCTGCTCGGGGTACTGGTGCCGACCCTGTCGTTCACCTCGCCGATCGAGTACCTGCTGCCCGGTTCGCTGCGGGCGGACCCCTACATCCAGGCGATCACCCATCCGACCGTCGCGCAGGTTCAGGCCGTGCTCGGCTACGAGAACCCCAGGCCGTCCGCGCCGTTCGGCTACACGAACTTCTGGGGCAACAACCTCTCGCTGCTGCTGGTCTGGTTCGCGGCCGGCTGGTGGGCGCTGAGGTTGCGGGGCGGCCGGGTGTTCTGCGTCGTCGTCCTGGCCATCGCGATGGTTCCGGTCGTCTACTCCCTGAATCGCGGCCTGTGGCTCGGCGTCGGCCTGTCCGTGCTCTATCTGGTCGGCCGGCTGATCCTGCTGGGCCGTCTCGGTGCGGTCGCGGTGGCCACCGCTGCCCTGCTGCTCGGCACGGTGGCGTTCGTCGCCACGCCGTTGGGCACGATGGTCAGTTCCCGGTTCGAGCACGGGCACAGTGACAACATCCGCGGCTTCCTCAACGGCCGCGCCCTCGACGGCGCGAAGTCGTCACCGATCCTGGGCTACGGCGGCACCCGCAAGACGATGGGCAGCGACAAGACGATCACGGTCGGCAAGACGCCGAAGTGCCCGCAGTGCGGGAACTTCGCCATCGGCAGCACCGGTCAGTTCTGGTCGTTGCTGTTCTCGCACGGGTTCGTCGGCACCGGCCTCTTCCTGAGCTTCTTCGCCTACTCCTGCTGGCGCTACCGGCGCGACGTGTCGCCGATCGGGATCGGCGGGGTGCTGGTGGTCGGCCTGACCTTCGTCTACATGTTCTTCTACAACAGCGTTCCGGCGGCCCTGACCATCACGATGATCTCGGTCGCCCTGCTCTGGCGCAACGATCTGATCCGGCGCGGGATCCTGCCGGACGGTGACGCGATCCCGGCCGGACCGGTCCGGGAGAGGATCCGCCGTGCTGACCACTGACGGCGCGACCGACGCGACTCGACGGCTGGACTGGCTCCACGACATCGCGGCGCTGCTGTGGCCTGGTGCGCACGACATGTCGACCGGCGTCCCCGCGGCCGAGGCAGACTTCTGGCTGCTGCCGAACGCGAACCGGCCGAGGCTTTTGGTACCAGGCGGATCACGACGCGCGGCCGCCGCGGCAGTCCGGCACTACGGCGAACAACTTTCTTTTCAAGGCCGGGTCAAAGCAGCTGGGCTGGCCGCCGGGCTGCGAACCGGTGCGGTCCAACGGTTTCTGGCCGACGGAGTCGCCCTCGGCCGGGGAACTGACAACGGCATCACCGCGCACCTGGCGGACAAGCTCGGGCAGGACGTGCTGGTCAGTCTGCATCTGTCAGCGCCGCGAGCGAATCGCAAACCCGTGCTCCAGGTGCTCTCGACCAGCGGCGAGACCATCGCCTTCGTCAAGATCGGTGTCGATGCCCGCACCTCCGGCCTGGTGCGGCACGAGGCGTCGGCCTTGCGCCGGTTGTCGGACGCGAGCTTCCAGACAGTCCGTACGCCGCCTCTGCTGGCTCACGACGTCTGGAACGACCTCGACGTCCTGGTGATCGGCGCGCTGCCGGTCTGGGGCAAGCGGGACAACGACAGCAGCCGGGGACACCGAGCAATGACCGAGATCGCGGGGCTGGTGCCCGCGACCGAGCAGACGCTGGGTGCGAGCGAGTACCTGCGACGACTCCGTCTTCGGCTGGAGCAATGCAACGCCACGCCCGCGCAGGCGTCGGTGGTCGACCAACTGACCGACCTGGTGACCGTCGCCGGTGAGCAGCCGTTGACCTTCGGAGCCTGGCACGGCGACTTCACACCGTGGAACTGCGCCCCGGTCGATGGCCGGCTGCTCGTCTGGGACTGGGAGCGCCTGACGGACCCGGTCCCCTACGGCTATGACCGGCTTCACCATGATCTGCAGAGCGCGACTGTCCAGCGAGGAGTTCCACTGGCTCAGGCCGCGGCCACTGTGATCGACGGAGCACCCGCCGGCCTGCGGGCCTTCGAGGTCGCCGAGCGTGCGGCCAGGACAACGGCGGCGTTGTACCTGGTAGAGCTCGGCACCCGCTACCTCAACGACGACCAGGCCGCCGCCGGGGGACACGGCGGCCGGATCGAGGACTGGCTGGTCCCCGCACTTCGCACGGCGGTCCACAAGCTGTGAAACTCACTGACGCACGGAGGAACTCGCGATGATCAGCGCTCGCACTCTGCCCGCTCCCGTCCAGCGCTTCGGCCAGGACGTCGCGGTGACGTTCGGCCGGATCACCGCGCAGGCCCGGATGACCCCCGGCTTCCTGATCTGCGGCGCCCAGCGCTGCGGTACGACGTCGATGTACCGCACCCTGAGCCAGCACCCGGGCGTGCTGAAAGCCGTGCTGCACAAGGGCATCCACTACTTCGACAACCACTACGACCGCGGATTCGGCTGGTACAAGGCGCACTTTCCGCTGGAGCTGTCCGCGCGCCGCGTCGCCCAGCAGGTGGGGTACCGGCCGCTGACGTTCGAGTCGAGTCCGTACTACATGTTCCACCCCCTGGCCGCCGAGCGGATCAACGCGGATCTGCCCGGCGTCAAGCTGGTGGTGCTCCTCCGCGACCCGGTCGAGCGCGCGTACTCCGCCCACGCGCACGAGCTCGCCCGGGGTTACGAGACCGAGCCGTTCGAGCGCGCGATCGAGCTCGAGGAGTCCCGCCTGGAGGGGATGGCCGAGCGCCTGTCCACCGACCCGGCGTACCAGAGTCATTCGCACCAGCACCACGGCTACGTCAGCCGCGGCCAGTACGTCGATCACCTGGTCCGGCTGGAGAGCATCGTCGGTCGGGACCGCCTGCACGTCGTGGACAGCGGCGACTTCTTCACCGACCCGGAGCCCGCCTTCGCCGGCGTACTGGAGTTCCTCGGCCTTCCGGCGGCGTCGGGGATCCGCTTCGAACGCCACAACGCCAGGCCGCGCTCTCCCCTGCCTGCCGAGCTCCGGGACCGGCTGGACGCGCACTTCCAGCCGTACGACGAGAAGCTGGCGGCGTGGTGGGGCCGGACCCCGTCCTGGCGGCGCTGATCCGGCCCTCCTCCGTCAGCCGGTGGTGAGATCCAGGCTCTGGTTCGTGTTGATCCCACTGCCCGGCACGACCGGAAGCCCGAGTAGCTCGGTGATCAGGTTGCCCGCCTCGGCCGTGCGGACCGGCTGACCGCTCGCCGTGTACGTCGGCCTGCCGGTGCCGGGATCGGTGCGGTCGGGGTTCAGCTGGTAGAGATCGTTGCCTCGGGCCACGCCCGCGCCCCAGGCGAAGAACGGCACCCGGTAGTTCGCCAGTTGGGTCGCGTCCGCATGCGAGGTGCCGAGTCCGCCGTGGTCGGAGGTGACCAGCACTGTGGTCCGAGCCGCGAGCGAAGCATCCCCTGCGATTGCCGTGAGCAACTGCCCGATCCAGGCGTCGGTGCGGGTGACTGCTTCGAGATACGTCTGGCTCATGAAGCCGCTGCCGTGCCCCGCCCCGTCGGGCTCGTGGAAGTGCAGCATCGTGAAGCCAGTCAGCCCTGCCCGCAGCCGGTCGATGACCGCCGGCGTGTTGGTACCGCCGGTGCCGACGACGTAGGTGTCCACCTTGTCCCGGCCGTTGTCAGGACCGGTGACGTCGGGCGCGCCGTTGGTCGGGTTCCAGGACCGGTCGTGGAAGTCGAACTTCGTCTTGCCGACGTACAGCGAGGTGGGCAGTCCGGCGTCGTGCGCGACATCGAAAGCGCCGGCGACGTAGCCACCCGCGCTGACGTGGACCGTCGAGCCGTTGTCCTCGTTGAAGGTGACCTGGTGCCCGCCCGGCTCGGTGACCGGCCGGCCGGTCACCATCGAGGTGTGGTTCGGCAGGGTCTGGGTCGACTCGTAGGTGGTCCGGGCGTTCAGGGTCGAGACGCCCTCGGCCATCAGCCGGTGGAACGCCGGAGTGCCGGCGGGACCGAGGGTGGTGATGGCATCGGGGTTGAGCCCGTCGACGGAGATCAGCAGAACGAGTTTGCCGTCTACCGGTTCGACCGGCGGTGTGCCGCAGTCCGCACCGGCGTACCGGTCGGTGGCGTCGAACAGGGCCCAGTAGTGGGTGGTCCCTCCGGCAGCGTTGGCAGGCAAGGGGAAGGTCAGCCGGCACCCGGGTGCTGCCGTACCAGCGGCCAGCGTCCCGCCCTGGGCGATGACGAACGCCGTGGCGCGAGTGGCTCCGGCTGCGGCGACGGTGACGACCTGGGTGGCCGACGCCGCCGGCCGGCCCCAGCCGATGGTCTGGTTGGCGCTGAACAGAGTGACCACGCCCGACCGGCCGGCCGACATCGGATGGCCGGCGATGACGGTACCTGTCCGCACGCTGGTGTTGCCGTAGTCGCTCTCGGCCTTCTTGCCGGTCAAGCCGTAGTTGTCGAGCAGGTAGGGCTTGGCCACCCACACCGGGCGGGTGGACGCCGCCAGGCCGGTCGCCACCCCGGGGGCACTGCTGCTGACCGACTGGCTGATGACGACGTAGGTGTGCGCGGCTGCCGACTGCGCCGTCACGGTGTTGTCGTCGGCAACGACCACGCCGGCGCCGTTCGAGCGCAGTCGCGCGGCGATCGAGTTCTCGACCGCGGTCGGCGCCGCCGGGTTCGCGACCACCAGCAGAACGGACCTGGACGTCGAGTTCCGGACGGTGACGGTCACCGTCGAGTCGACCGACTGGCCGACGGCATCGACCGCGCGGGCGCGCAGGGTGTGCGTCCCGTCCGCCACCGCCGTCGTGTTCCAGTCCGCTGCCCAACCGTCCTCGGCCGTCGTGTCCGTGGCCAGGTTGTTGCCGTCAACGGCAAACGTCACCGAGACGACGCCGACGTCGTCGGTCGCCGTGGCGCGGATCGTGATCGTCCCGGCCACCGTGGCCTGGGCGACAGGACTGGTGATCGACACGGTCGGTGGCGTGTCCACCGGCACCGCCCCACAGCCGTCCCCGGCGTACTGCGCGGTCGCGTCGAACAAGGCCCAGTAGTCCGTCGTCACCACCGTCGGCGAGCCGAACAACGGGAACGTCAACCGGCACCCGGCGGCACGAGCACCGTTGGCCAGCAGTTCCTCCTTCGGTACGACGAACGCGGTCTGCCGCGTCGCCCCGTTGACGACCACCGTCGCCACCTGGGTCGAGCCGGTCACGGCACGCCCCCAGCCGATGGTCTGGTTGGCACTGAACAAGGTGACGAGCCCGGAGCGGCCCGCCGACATCGGATGACCACCGGTCACGGTGGCTGTTCGGGTGCTGATGTTGCCGTAGTCCGTCTCCGCGACCGGCCCGGTGAGACCGAAGTTGTCCAGCAGGTACGGTTTCGCGACCCAGACCGGATCGGCCGAGCCGCTCAGCTGCGAGATCAGGTTGGCCGAGTTGCTGCTGACCGAACTGCTGATCAGCGTGAAGCTGTGCGCCCCGGCCTGGGCGGCCGTCACCGTGTCGTCGTCGGCCGGCGTGACGGTTCCCCCGGCCGCTTGCAGGCGGGCGACGATGGCGTTCTCCGCCGTCGTCGGCGAGGCGGGCGAGGCCGTCACGAACAGGACTGCCCCGGGCGCGGCGGTGGCCGGGATCGACGGCGTCGCGGCGAGGGAGAACGAAACCAGCGCGAGCGCGGTGAGGCCGACCACTGCCGGCCGGTACTTCACAACTCTGTCCATCAGAACCTCCCGGGCTCAGTCCGGCGACCGGACCACCCGACCGACCGCGACGGTGCCCAGCAGGCGCAGGGCGAACCACGCGTCGTCGACGAGATAGCGGTGCGCCAGCCGTCGCGGTTCCGCGGCCAGCCGGTAGCACCACTCCAGACCACGGTCCTGCATCCACCGTGGCGCCCGGCGTACGTCGCCGGCCGCGAAGTCCACCGCTGCGCCGCAGCCGATGAACCACGTGTGCGGGAACGCGTCGCGAAGGGTCACGATCAGCCGTTCCTGCTTGGGAAAACCGAAGCCACAGAACACGATGTCCGGCGCGGCCTCGGTCAGCCGGCGCCGGATCTCCTCGTCACCACCCGGAAGCCGGTCGAACCCCATCGGGGGCGAGTAACCGCCCACCACCAGCCCGCCCACCTCCGGCCCGGACAGCACCTTGCAGGCCCGTTCGGGCACCCCCTCGGCACCGCCGAGGACATAGACGCTCCGATGGCAGAGTCCGGCCGCCGCCGTCAGCGACCAGATCAGCGAGGCGCCGGTGACCCGCTCAGGCAGCGGATCCCCGGCCAGTCGCGACGCCCAGATCAGCGGCATCCCGTCGGCCACGACCAGATCCGCTCCCGCGACCAGGTCGCGCAGCGACGGGTCGCGATCCAGGGCATGCATGATGTCGATGTTCGGGGTGACCACCCAGCCGCCCTGTCCCTCGTCGATCGCCCGGACGATCGCCTCGACCGCCTCGGCCTCGGTACAGCAGTCGAACGCAACGCCCCGCAGTACCTTGCGCACCGGCATCAACGGGACGGCCATCAGACACCGCGCCCGTGCCGATGCAGCCGATCCAGGACGGTCTCGCTGGACACCACGCCGCCCGCCACCGCCAAGGCGATGAAGGCCCGCGGCTCGCACCAGCGGGCCCGGACGGATCTGATCGCCCAGCCGACCGCGCGGCGCCGTTCCCCGAGGGAGGCCGACGCGAACGCCAGTTGCCCGTAGACCCGCGCCGCCCCCGGGCCGGACGCGCCGATCGCCGGGTAGCGGTCGAGCATCCACTCCAGCGAGTCGATCTTGGTCTCCCACTGCCGGCCGAAGAAGGACGTCCTCCCCCACAGGACCTCGACCAGTGGACTGTCCACGTGCACGATCGGTCGCCGGGAACTTGCCCTGAGCAACAGATCCCAGTCCTCGTTCTGGCTCCCCGGGATGGATTCGTCCAACAGGCCGATCGTGCCGAGCAGCGCAGCACGGGCGACGACGAAGGTGGAGGAGTGCGCCATCGCCATCCGGGAGCGGAGCAGGTCCTGGTGGCTGATCCGGTTCTGACCCGCCACCCTGTCGCTCAGCGAGTCGCCGAAGCGCACTCTGATGCTGCAACTGCAGAACTCGGCACCCTGGTCCGATTCGAGCGCCGCCAGTTGCGCGGACAGTTTGCCGTCCAGCCAGACATCGTCGTCGTCGCAGAAGGCCACCCAGGGAGCGGTTGTCGCGAGGATGCCGGTGTTGCGCGAGCCCGCCAGTCCCGGCGTCCGGTTGTTCTCCAGCACAGTGATCGGCAGCTGCGGGAACTCCGCGGGCAGTGCGGTGTCCGGCTCGGTCCCGTCGTGGACGACGACCACGTCGACCGGACCGGAACAGTCCTGCGCCGCGATCGCGGCGATCGCTCGACGCAGCAACGCCGGGCGATCCCTGGTGGGGATCACCACGGTCACCGCGGCCTGGCCTGTCATGGCCGGGCTCCGGCCGGGTAGCCGTAGCGCAGCAGCAGCGGCCAGGTCACCGCGGTCACCTGCCGTCGGTGGGAGCCGCTCAGCCGCGACCGCCAGGCGTCATCGGTGCGCAACTCGAGCCGCCCGGTCTGGAACCGCATCGGATTGCCGGCGACGGTGTGCGACGCCTCGAGCATGACCGAACCGTCCGCCGCGAACGGCAGTTCGGCAGCCGGCAGATCCAGCCAGGAAAGGATCCCGGCCAGCGTCCGCCGTGGGCCGGCGGTCAACTGCTCGTAGCGCACCTGCCGGGTCGCCACGCCGCGCCGCCGCAGTACCTCGAAGGCGAGATTGTGAACGGTCCACAGGACCGCGGACTGCAAGGCGGTGTACTTGTCCATCGACCGCTGCTCGGACCGCGCCTCGGGCCGCGGCACGTCCTTGGACCACGAGTGCGCCACCCCCCGCGCGTCCCGTACCACGTGCAGCACGCGCAGGTCGATCCCCTCGTGATCGCGCAGTACGTAGGCCAGGGAGGCGTTCTTGCTCGAGTCGACGACCAGCTCGGCACCGCTCACGATGGCTGCCGCCGAGTAGATCCGCGCGTACCAGTCGGCGTACTCGCGGGCCCTGCGGCGCAGGCCGGAGGTGCTGGGCAGGGTGGCGAGCTGCGGCAGGTACCGGCTGCGGTCCACCTCCAGGCCCAGCCGGTGGACGCCGTCGGCGTCGACCTTCTTCCACCCGCCGAAAGCGACCTCTCCGACCTGCTGCCAGAAGTCGCAGCGGGAGAACGGCTGTCCGCACCCGCAGCTCTCGTCCCAGAGCAGGCCCCGGAACCACAGGTGCGTCACCTCGCCGAGTGCGCAGACCTCCGGCAACTGACCGATCACCCGCTCGACGAGTGTCGTCCCGCTGCGGCCGAAACCGCCCAGGTAAAGGAGTTTGGTCATCCGCCCGCCCTCCGCATCGGATCGAAGTACGGCTGCGCCGCGGTCTCGGCCAGCGCGGCCGTCGCGGTCGGGTCGCCGTTCAGGTGGAAGCGGTAGTAGGGCGGGCTCTCCGGCCGGGACTCGGCGTAGTAGACGAGCGCCTTGATCTGCGGATGGGCCTTCACATAGGTCGCCATCGCCCGGAGCCAGTCCGCCCGGCGGCCGGCATAGCTCTCCGCCACGCCGAACTCGCCGATCACGATCGGCTTGCCGCGGGCTGCGGCCCACTTCACGAACGGGTCCGCGAGTGCCCCGAACGGCTCGTAGCCACCCTTCACCCAGGCCTTCTCCGGGTAGACGTCCGCACAGAGCCAGTCGACCTGGTCATCGCCCGGGTAGTACCGCTGCGCCCGGCCGTCGGCGAAGCCCTGGGCGGTCGGGCACCAGATCCACCCGACGTTGCTCGCACCGGCCTCGGCGAAGATCCGGTGCACCCGCTGCCAGGCGCGGACGAAGTCGGCCGGCTGATGCACGACCGACCGCAGGTTCGGCCGGTCCATCTCCCACCGCCAGCGCAGCAGCACAGGCTTGGCGAACTTCTTCACCGCCGCGGCCTTGGCCTGGAACAGGGCGTCGTGCCGGCCGTCGTTCACCTCGAGGATGTCGGGACTCGCCCAGGACAGCTGCAGGATCGCGTTCCGGGCCAGGATGTGGTCGCTCTCGGTCGGGAACGGGTCGTTCACCTTGCGGTAGAGGCCGACGATGTCGAGGGGCCGTCCGACCGAGCCCTCGAAGCTGCGGACGGCCGCGACCCGGCCAGGCTGCGAGTACGGCGTCGGCTGGACCCAGGCACCGACGTACACGCCGTGGGTGGGGACCTTGGGACGGCCCGGTGCGAGCACCGCGGACTCCGGCATCGGCTCAGGCAGGGTGCCCGGATCGGCTGTCGACGGTCCAGCCGCACTCGGCGTGACGCTCGCCGGCACCTGGATCCCGCCGAGCTTGGCCTGCTTGGTCTCCCCCGGCCAGGCCGCCCACGCCACCACACCGAGCAGGACGGCACCGACGGGTACGACGACGGTCAACCACTTGCGCTTGCTCATACCGATCCCCCAGCGATCGCGGATTCAGTGCGACGCCCGGGACGGCCGATCGCCCGTAGTGCGTCCAGTTGCATGACGTCGCGGAACCGCCAGACGGCCACGCCGTACGCCGCGGTGCCGATGCCGCCGGCCAGCAGCAGTTGCCAGCCGCCGACGCCGAGAGTGGCGCCGACCGTGAACGGAACAGCCCAGAAGCACAAGCCGGACAGCACCATCGAGGTCAGCGTCCCGGCCCCGAAGGGGTGCAGGCGTTCGGAGCGCCAGACCTGGGCCAGCGGAACCAGGTTGGCCGCCAGCAGCGCGACCGCCCAGCCGATCGCCGCGCCGACGATCCCCAGCGTCGGAACGAGGGCCAGGTCGATGCCGATGTTCAGAACGAGGGCCAGCAGGGTGTTCCACAGGTTCCAGACCGTCTTGCCGGCCATGATCAAGACGATGCTGACCACTCCGCAGGCGGTGGCGACCATCATCGCGACGGACAGGATGACGACCACGGACGATCCCTCGTCGTACCCGTCCCCGAACAGATCGAGGATCCAGGGGGCGAAGGCGGCGGCGATGCCGAAGATCGGCCAGCTGATCGCCACCAGCCACGCCGTGGAGATCTGGTAGAGACGCCCGGCCTGGACCATGTCGCGCAGCGCGAGCAGCCCGCTCAGCCGTGGCTGGACCGCGGTCGAGATGGCCTGGTTGCCGAGCTGGCCCGCGACCAGGAAGCGGGTCGCCGCCGCATAGATCGCCGCGTCGGCCGGTCCCCGCAACGCGGCCACGATGATGATGTCCAGCCGCTGCAGGAGGATCTGGGCACAACTCGCGACCGCCCGCGGCGCGGTGAAGCGCCAGAACGAGGCAGTGAACGACGTCCGGCCGCCCGACAGATGCTTAGCGGGCAGCGCGCGACGAGCGCTTCCCAACGCCAGTACTGCGAACGGCAGGAACGGCAGTCCCCAGGCAACCGCAAGGGCGACCGGACCGCCTCCTGCCAAGGCCACCGCGATCATCGCCGTCAACTGCAGCACCGGCCGGCCGATCTTCTCCAGCAGCACCGTCGGCCTCATCCGGCTGTAGCCTCGGCTGATCGACAGCAACAGGTCGTACCCGACGGCCAGCGGCAGCAGCACGGCCAGCAACCGGATCATCGTGACCGCGCCGCCACCGTCGCCGTCCAGGGCCCAGCGAGCCAGCGGATCCGCTGCCAGCGCCAGACCGCCACCGAGCAGACAGGCGACCAGCAGGACCGGCCCGAAGGCGGCGCGCAGGCAGGCGCTCACCCGCTCTTCGTTGCCAAGGGCACGGAATCTGGCCAGGAAGTAGACCAGGCCGAGGTCGGCGCCGAGCCTCCCCACCGTCTGCAGAACCAGGAAGATCGAGATGACGGTGAAGAACCGGCCGGCCTCGGCCAGGCCGAGCGCCCGGGTCGCCACCACGACGAGCGCCAGCCCGGCAACCCCGGCAACGACCGCGCCCACCAGGTTCAGCGCACCGCCACGGGCGAGCACCTCGGCCTCGGCGTCGCCGCCGGCCGAGTTGCGCGACCCGAGCCGTTGGCTGCTCATGCAGACCCGTTGATCATGCCGGCCCCGACGGTCCGGTTGGTGGCCTCGTCCACCAGGATGAAACCGCCGGTCGAGCGGTTGCGGCGGTACTCGTCGCAGAGGAGGGGCTGGGTGGTCCGCAGCCCGATCCGGCCGATGTCGTTCAGCCCGAGCTCGGCGGCGTCCCGGTCCCGGTGCAACGAGTTCACGTCGAGCCGGTACTGCAGTTCCTTGACCTGCGTCCGGGCCGTCCGGGTGGTGTGCTTGATGACATACTTCTGCCCCGCCCGCATGGGCGCGTCGGCCATCCAGCAGACCATCGCGTCGACGTCCTGCACCATGCTCGGCGCGTTCATCACCCGGCAGATCATGTCGCCGCGGGAGACGTCGAGCTCGTCCTCCAGCCGGATGGTGACCGACATCGGCGGGAACGCCTCGGCCACCGGCCCGTCGGCGGTCTCGATCGAGCTGATCCTCGACGTCAGCCCGGACGGCAGCACCATCACCTCGTCGCCCGGCTTCATCACCCCACCGGCCAGCTGACCCGCGTAGCCGCGGTAGTCGCGGTGCCGCTCGGACTGCGGCCTGATCACGTACTGCACCGGGAACCGGACGTCGATCAGGTTGCGGTCGCTGGCGACGTGCACGTTCTCGAGGTGGTGCAGCAGGCTGGGCCCTTCGTACCAGGGCATGTTCACCGAGCGGGAGACGATGTTGTCCCCGAGCAGCGCGGACACCGGGATCACCGTCAGGTCGGCGACGTCGAGCTTCGCGGCGAACTGGGTGAACTCCGCGCGGATGCTCTCGAAAACCTCCTCGGAGTAGCCGACCAGATCCATCTTGTTGACGCAGAGCACCAGGTGCGGGACCTGGAGCAGTGTGGTCAGGAAGGCGTGCCGGCGACTCTGCTCCTGCAGGCCCTTCCGGGCGTCGACCAGGATCAGTGCGAGTCCGGCCGTCGAGGCGCCGGTGACCATGTTCCGGGTGTACTGGATGTGGCCCGGGGTGTCGGCGACGATGAACTTGCGGCGCGGCGTGGCGAAGTACCGGTAGGCCACGTCGATCGTGATGCCCTGTTCGCGTTCGGCCCGCAGGCCGTCGGTCAGCAGGGCCAGGTTGACGTAGTCGTCGCCACGGTCGCGACTGGCCCGTTCGACCGAGTCCAGCTGGTCGGCGAAGACCGTCTTGGTGTCGTAGAGGAGCCGGCCGATCAGCGTGCTCTTCCCGTCGTCCACCGAGCCCGCGGTGGCCAGTCTGAGCATGTCCATCAGAAGTACCCCTCACGCTTGCGGTCTTCCATCGCCGCCTCGCTGAACTTGTCGTCGCCGCGGGTGGCACCGCGCTCGGTGATCCGGGTGACCGCGATCTCGGCGATCACCTTCGCCACCGTGTCGGCGTCCGACCGGACCGCCGCGGTCAGCGTCGCGTCGCCGACGGTGCGGTACCGGACGGTGGCCGGGAAGGTCTGCTCGCCGGCCCGCGGCCGGCAGAACTCGGTCACCGCGAACAACATCCCGGCGCGCTCGAACACGTCGCGGTCGTGCGCGTAGTAGATCGACGGGAGCCGCAGGTTCTCCCGCTCGATGTACTCCCAGATGTCGAGCTCGGTCCAGTTCGACAGCGGGAAGACCCGGATGCTCTCCCCGACGTGGACCCGGCCGTTGTAGAGATTCCAGAGCTCCGGGCGCTGGTTCTTGGGGTCCCACTGGCCGAACTCGTCCCGGAACGAGAAGACCCGTTCCTTGGCCCGGGCCTTGTCCTCGTCCCGCCGGGCGCCGCCGAACACCGCGGTGAACCCGTGCTTCTCCAGCGCCTCCAGCAGCACCGGCGTCTGGATCCGGTTGCGGGTGCCGTCCGGCGGCTCGTGCACGATGCCGCGGGTCAGCGCGTCCGGCACGCTGGCGACGATCAGCTGGACACCGAGCTCGGCGACCCGGGTGTCGCGGAACTCGAGCACCTCGGCGAAGTTGTGGCCGGTGTCGATGTGCATCACCGGGAACGGGATGCGGGCCGGATAGAAGGCCTTCTCCGCCAGCCGGAGCATCACCACCGAGTCCTTGCCGCCGGAGAACAGCAGCACCGGCCGCTCGAACTCGGCCACCACCTCACGGATGATGTGGATCGCCTCTGCTTCCAGCGCGTCCAGCTGGCTCAACTGGTAGCTGAAGGTGCTCATGCGACGCTCACATCATTGGTGGAACTGGCCGCCACCGCGGCCAGGAGCAGGCCGGCGATCTCGGGCCTGCACACCAGAAGATCCGGCAGGAGCGGATCAGGCTGGTTGTAGCGCAGGCCGGTTCCGTCGACCCGGCTGCAGTGCAGTCCAGCGGCCTGGCACACCGCGACCGGAGCGGCCGAGTCCCACTCGTACTGGCCGCCCGCGTGGATGTAGGCGTCGACCTCGGCCCGCAGTACTGCGGCTGCCTTGTAGCCGGCGGAGCCCATCGGGACCAGTTCGGCGTCCAGCTCCTCAGCCAGTGCCTCGACGAACTGCGGCGGCCGGCTGCGGCTGACCGCAACCCGCAACCTTCCCGGTCGCCGTGCCGGCAGGAGGGACGGTGGATCCGAGCAGTGCACCACTCCCAGCGCGGGAAGCGCGACGGCTCCCGCTGTGAGTCGGCCCGCTTCCCACAACGCCACGTGGACAGCCCAGTCGTTGCGCGGCGGCTCCCCGTACTCCCGGGTGCCGTCCAGCGGATCGATGATCCACACCCGCTCGGCGGCCAGCCGGACCTGATCGTCCGCGGCCTCCTCGCTCAGAACCGCGTCGGCCGGCCGCTCGTCGGCCAGCCGTCGCAGCAACAGTTCGTTCGACCGGAGATCACCCGCGGCCCCCAGTTCGCGACCACGCTCGGCACCCGCGCGCACGTGGAGCAGTAGCTCCCCGGCCTCCCGCGCAAGATGCCCGGCCAGCGCCGCGTCGGACTTCGTCGACATAGTCCCCCCTCGTCAAGAGCCACCCCCCGGTGACTACTGCCGGCGATGCCGGCCTTCGATCAGTAAGCGCCCCTCCGCCCCACCACGGCACGCAAGGTCTTCCACAAGATGAGCAGATCCAAAGTCATCGACCAGTTGTCGACGTAGCGCAGGTCCAGCCGGACCGACTCCTCCCAGGACAGATCGCTGCGACCGCTCACCTGCCACAGTCCGGTGAGTCCCGGCTTCACGAGCATCCGGCGGCTGTCGTCGGCGGCGTACACGGCCACTTCCTCCGGCAGCGGGGGTCTCGGGCCGACCAGGGACATCTCGCCGCGGAGTACGTTGACCAGCTGCGGCAGCTCGTCGAGGGAGAACCTCCGGATGAAGCGGCCAAGCGGCGTCACCCGCGGGTCGTCGCGGATCTTGAACAGCACGCCGTTGCTCTCGTTCAGCGCGTGCAGCTCATTGCGCCGTTCCTCGGCGTCCACCGTCATGCTGCGGAACTTCAGCATCCAGAACTCCGCCCCCGCGCGGCCCACCCGGCGTTGCCGGAACAGCACCGGCCCCGGGCTGGTCAGCTTCACGGCGATCGCCACACCCACGAGAATCGGCAAGAACAGCACGACCAGCGCGACCGCGCCGGCCCGGTCGAAGATTGCCTTCAGCACGTGTGGTCCCCCGCTCACCGACGGCCGTTCGAGGTGCAGCAGCGACAGCCCGGCGACCGGGCGGATCGAGATGCGCGGACCCGCGACCTCGATGATCCCGGGCGAGACGATCAGCTCCACGCCGCGCTGTTCCAGCGCCCAGGACAGCCGGCGCAACGACTGACCGGCCAGCTCGTGGTCGGTGGCCACCGCGACCACGTCGACCTGGTGACGGTCGACGGCCGCCAGGATGTCCGCCTCGTCCAGCTCACCGGCAATGAGCGGACTCGCTGCCAGATCGCCCCGCGGCCGACAGGTCGCCACCACCTGGTAACCGTCCAGCGAACGACTTCCGAGGCGCTCGGCCAACGTCTCCACCTGATCGTTCCGGCCGACGGCCAGCACCCGGCGCATGCAGCGTCCGCGGGCGCGGTGGCGGTGCAGATCCCGGCGCAGCATGTACCGCAGCAGGCAGGCCAGTACGACGGTCGCGGGAATCGCCGCGACCACGAAGCCACGGGCGATCTCGCTCTTCGTCACGTACGACGTGATGGCGACCGCGGCGGTGAGGCCGACTCCGGCCCGGAACAACGACCGGAACTCGTCCGGACCAGCGCCGAAGTACCGGGAGTCGTAGCCTTTCGACAGGCCGACCGAGGCCACCCAGACCAGCGGCAGCAGACTGCCGATCACCAGGTAGGCGTTGCCGACCTCGTAGCCGAACCGGGTGACCAAGGCAACGGAAACCGCGATCAACGCCGCCAGCAGATCACCGCCCACGGCGGCCCAGCGATAGACACCGACCCAGCGTGCCTCGGTCTGCCGCGAGCTGCGCGGCACGATCGCCGGCACCTCGTCGGGCACGACCCAGACCGGCCGGCGGCGATCGGCCGACTCAGTAGGCACCTGCGGCCAGACAGCGGCCGCGTCCTCCCCTATGACGGAATGCTCCGTCACCACACTCACCCCCCGGCAAGCCGCAGAACGCATTGTTGCGTGCTACGTGATGTCGTCGCGCCTGGTCCCCACCTGCGACGACTGCCCGAAGACTACTACGCGTACCCGCTGTCCGGACAGCATTAACGGCAAGTTCGCCGTCAACTGCACGTCGACCCGGGTTTTCACCCGGGTCGACGGTTGTTCATGTCACTGCTGGTGATCAGCCGGCGATCAGGCCGTCGCCGCTGATCAGCTCGCGCATCTCGGCCAGCGTGCTGTCGCTCGGCGGCAGGATCGCGTCCGAGTCGTGCAGCACCTCGTCCGGGACGCGGTCACCGCTGCGGACGAAGTCCAGCAGCGCGGCGAACGCAGTACCGAAAGCCTCCTCGTCACCGGCCGAGACAGCCTTCTCCAGCTCGGTGTCGACCACGTTCAACTGGTCGAGCTTGTCGTCGGCCAGCTGGTACTGACCTTCGCCCATGATCCGGACGATCATCACGCGTCTCCATCCTGCGGTCGGGCCGGCTGCTGCACGGGCTGCTGAGCCGGTTGCTGCGGCTGAGCCGCGCCGGGGGTGTCCTGGGCGATCTGCTTGGGCGCCTCGGCCGGAGCCAGCTGCGCCTTCATCGCGGCCAGCTCGGACTCCACGTCCGAACCGGTCGACATCCGCTCGAGCTCGAGCGTGATGCTGTCCTTCGAGGACCCGGAGGCGTCGTCGAGCGCGCCCGAGGCGAGCAGCTCGTCGATCGCGCCGGCCCGGGCCTGCATCTGCTGGGTCTTGTCCTCGGCGCGCTGGACCGCGAGGCCGACGTCGCTCATTTCCTCGGAGATGCCGGAGAATGCCTCGTTGATCCGGGTCTGCGCCTCGGCGGCCGTGTAGGTGGCCTTGATCGTCTCCTTCTTCGTGCGGAAGGACTCGACCTTGGCCTGCAGCCGCTGCGACGCGAGGGTGAGCTTCTCCTCCTCACCCTGCAGCTGGGCGTGCTGGGCGGTCAGGTCGTCGATCTGGCCCTGCAGCCCCGACTTGCGGGTCAGAGCCTCGCGGGCAAGATCCTCACGGCCCATCGAGAGCGCCTTCTGGGCCTGGTCCTGCAGCTTCTGCGACTGCGACTGCAGCTGCGAGGCCTGCAGCTCGACCCGCTTCCGGCTGGTGGCCACATCAGCCACGCCACGGCGTACCTTCTGCAGCAGTTCGAGCTGCTTCTGATACGAGTAGTCAAGGGTTTCGCGAGGATCTTCGGCCTTGTCCAAAGCCGTGTTGGCCTTGGCCTTGAAGATCGTCGACATCCGCCTGAAGATGCTCATCGATATCCGTACCCCTTCTGTGCCGGAGAGTGGACCCGGCGTGCGTGTCAACCACCCTATGTCCCTGCGGGTCACCACACCATCAGGACCGGCCCGGATAAAGTGGTGCAAAGCTCCGGGGACCACCCCGAGGCCGGCGTGTTAGTTCCCGAATGAGGTTCAGTCTCCGTGTTCCGTCGTACCAAGTCTGAGACATCGTCCCAAACCGAGTCCACGGCCCCCCAGCCGAAGGCCGGTGGCAAGGGACGTCCCACCCCGACCCGGCGGGAGGCCGAGGCGGCCCGGAAGGCCGCGCTGAAGAAGCCGCGCAACCGCAAGGAGGCGGCGGCGTACCGGCGGGAGAAGGTCCGGATCGAGCGCGCCAAGATGCAGGAAGCCCTGAAGACCGGCGACGACCGGTACCTGCCGGCCGCCGACAAGGGGCCGGTGCGCAGGTTCGCCCGCGACTTCGTCGACGCCCGCTGGTCGGTGATGGAGTTCGCGCTGCCGGTGCTGCTGGTGGTCTCCCTGCTCGGCGTCGTCTTCTCCCAGGCGTTCCTGTGGCTGCCGGGCCTGGTGAACATCCTGTTCCTGGTGATGATCGTCGCGATCGCCGCCGACTGGTTCCTGCTGACCAGCAGCCTCAAGCGGGCGGTCGCCAAGAAGTTCCCGGACGAGTCCGCCAAGGGCATCGGCTTCTACGCGGTCCGCCGGACCATGCAGATGCGCCGCTGGCGCCTCCCCAAGCCCATGGTCGCCCGCGGCGAGAAGCCCGCGTAGTACGCCGGCAACTTTCCGTCGGTTTCGCGTATCGAGGTGGGTAGAACCACCACCTCGTACCGCGAACCGAGAGGCTGACCATGCCCGGTCGACTGACCACAGCCCTACACGCGGCAACCGCTGCGTTGCTGGTAGCCACAATCGCCCCCGGCGCCGCGAATGCCTCAGAGACGGCGGCGGCTGCCGGGGCGGGAGCCTCGGCAGGGAATGCGGTCGCCGCCGCCTGCAAACTGGTGAACGGGTCGGTGACGCCCGGGGGCGACCAGACGGCGACGGTTGTCACTGCCGGCTCGCCGCCGGTGGTGCAGGTGAAGGCGCGGTATACCGACATCTATCCCGATGGTCAGCCGCGGTTGAGCAGTTTGTTCGCCAGTGGACTCGTGCTGCCCAGCCCCGGCCGGATGTACTACGGCCACGTGGTGATGGGGACGGGGCTCTACAGCAGCCACTACCTCGTCGGGGAAGACGGTCAGGTCGACCGGTCGCAAGCGCTCAATGACCGGAAGGGTGGCGGGTGGGGTGACACGACCTATCTCGAGACGAGCCACCCGAGGGATCCCGATCCTTGGGCCTTGACCAACCACTACCGGCTCGGCGCGGACGGCACGATCACCCGGTGGGACGCCAAGGGTGGGCTCGGCTGGGTCAACATGCAGACCGCGGGTGGGTTCGCTTCGGTGAAGACGATGGTGCTGATCAGCCAGACCGCGACGTACGACACCTTCCTGGCCACCACCCGCGGTGGAGCGCTCTACACCATCAGGCTGCCCCTGACTTCGCCGCTGAAGCCCATCGTGAAGAAGGTCCGCGACTCCACCTGGCAGGGCTTCGACGCGCTGATCGCCGAGAAGTGCGGCCAGTACGGCACCCTGTTGCTCGGCATCGACAAGGACACCAAGTCCGGCTACCTGTACGCCGTGGGTCACGCGAACGGAACCGCCACGGTCATCCAGGCACTCGGTAAGGTGCCGGCCACCTTCGCCGACCCGGTCTACTTCCGCCACATCGACGATCCCGATGTCGCCCCGCTCCTGTTCGGGGAGTGATCAGGCGTCGAAAGGCGTGACCTCGATGGGTCGCCCGCAGGCCTTGCTGGCTCGGGTGGCCCAGGACTGGGCGGTCTCCACGTCCGGGGCCTCGATGACCCAGAAGCCGGCCATGTACTCCTTGCTCTCGGCGAACGGCCCGTCGGTGACCAGTACGTCGTTGCCCTGGTGGGCGCGGACCACCGACGCGGCCGAGCGGGCCTCCAGGCCCCCGCCGAACACCCACACGCCCTGGGCCACCATGTCCTGGTTGACCGCGTCCACGGCACCCGGCGCGCTTTCGGCCGGCTCGCCCTCCACCATCATCACGCCCAGCAGGTACTGCGTCATGTCGGTTCTCCTTCGGATTGTTCGTGCGCTTACTGCCTACACGAAACGGGCGGGCGCGGATCGACACCACGTCGGCAACTTTCTCGCAGTAGGGTCGGGGTATGGACTTTCGATATCTCGGAAACAGTGGGCTGAAGGTCAGCGAGATCTCGTACGGGAACTGGCTCACGCACGCCTCACAGGTGGAGAACGACCAGGCCAAGGCCTGCGTGCAGGCGGCCCTGGAGGCCGGGATCACGACGTTCGACACGGCCGACACGTATGCCAACACCGCCGCGGAGGTCGTCCTCGGGGAGGCCCTGGAGGGCCAGCGGCGGGAGTCGCTGGAGATCCTCACGAAGGTCTACTGGCCGACCGGGCCGGGCGGACCGAACGACGCCGGGCTGTCCCGCAAGCACATCCACGAGTCGATCAACGCCTCGCTCAAGCGGCTGAAGACCGACTACGTGGACGTCTACCAGGCGCACCGGTACGACACCGAGACGCCGCTGGAGGAGACGATGGAGGCCTTCGCCGATGTCGTCCGGGCCGGCAAGGCGCTCTACATCGGCACCTCGGAGTGGACCGCGGAGCAGCTCCAGGAGGGCCACCGGCTGGCTCGTGAGCTGCACATCCCGCTGGTCTCCAACCAGCCGCAGTACAGCATGCTCTGGCGGGTGATCGAGGCCGAGGTGGTGCCGGCGTCGGAGGAGCTCGGGATCGGCCAGGTGGTCTTCTCGCCGATCGCGCAGGGCGTGCTGACCGGCAAGTACAAGCCGGGCGAGCAGCCGCCGGCCGGGTCGCGGGCGACCGACGAGAAGGGCGGCGCGAACTTCATCGGCCGCTTCCTCAACGACGACGTACTGACCCGGGTGCAGGAGCTCAAGCCGATCGCGGACGAGGTCGGCCTGTCGCTGTCGCAGCTGGCCATCGCCTGGGTCCTGCAGAACCCGAACGTCTCCTCGGCGATCACCGGCGCCTCCCGTCCCGAGCAGGTCACCGAGAACGTGAAGGCCGCCGGCGTGAAGCTGGAGGACGCGGTGATGAAGCGGATCGACGAGACCCTCGGCACCATCGTCGAGCGCGATCCGGCCAAGACCGAGCAGAACGCCCCGCAGACCCGGCCGGGCTCATGAGCTGGACGTGGCGGTTCGAGACCGCGACCGGTGAGCCGGCCGACCCGGGTGAGCTGACCGGCGCGGAGTTCTCCGCCCAGGGCGATGCGGAGAGCTGGCTGGGCGAGATCTGGCGTGAGCTCGCCGAGAAGGGAGTCGGTCAGGTCTACCTGCTCGAGGACGGCCGTGAGGTCTACGGCCCGATGAGCCTGTCGGCCGCCTCGGAGTAGTCCGCCCGACGATCAGTACGGCCGGGAGCCCGTACGCCGGTGTGTGGCCTGCCGCACGTCCCGCGTCCGGGCTCCCGCTGTGTCCGCATGCTGAGCGATAGGCTGCGGCGATATGACTGCAAAGTGGACCAAACGACTGGTCCTCACCTTCCTGGCCGGCCTTCTGTTCGCGGGAACCGCCGCCACCACGGCACAGGCCGAGGACGGCTATCGCTTCTGGGGCTACTACCAGTACTCCGGCGGCCAGTGGGCCTTCGCGCAGAAGGGCTCCGAGGTCGTAGTACCGGCGGACGGGTCGGTGGAGGGGTGGCGGTACGCCGTTGGCGGCGTCAAGCCCCGAGTACCCCGGGCAGCCGGCGACTTCGCCACGATCTGTGGAGCCACCCCAGCCGAGGCCGGCAAGAAGCGCGTCGCCCTGGTGATCGACCCCGGTACTCCGGCCGACTCCCCCTCGGGCGAGGCTCCTCCCCCGGCCACCGGCACCTGTGTCGTCACTGACCCGAAGGCGACCGGCGCGAGGATCCTGGCGGCCGTGAAGCCCGTCCGGATCGAGAAGGGCCTCACCTGCGGGATCGGCGGCTACCCGGCGAAGGGCTGCGGCGACCCGGTCAAGGACATCAAGGTGCCGGCCAGCGACGAGCAGGTGAAGCTGGAGATCGGCCCGGCCGTCGGCTCGACCGCTACGCCGAGCCCGGCCGCAGTACCGACGAACTCCAACCAGGCACCGACCGCCGACGACGACAGCGGCACCCCGTGGACCGGCATCATCATCGCCGCGCTGGTAGTCGCCCTGCTGGCCGGTGGCGGGCTGGTACTCAGCCGCCGACGTAGTGGCAGCTAGGTGCGCGCTGCTCATCAACTGACACTCCCCCGGGCTCTGCACCCGGGGGCTTGGTGGCTTTGGGCCCTGGGGCTCGCGGTAGCGGCCAGCAGGACTCGCAACCCGGTCCTGCTGATCCTCATCCTGGTGATCGCCGGTTTCGTAGTTGCCGCGCGCCGCAGCGACGCTCCCTGGGCCAACAGCTACGTGGCCTTCCTGAAGCTCGGTCTGGTGGTCATCGCCATCCGGGTGGTGCTGCAGGCGTTGCTGTCAACCCGCTCGCAGGGCAACGTCGTGATGTTCACGCTGCCGCAGCTCCCGCTGCCCGACTGGGCCAGTGGTGTGAAGCTCGGCGGCGAGGTCACCGCAGAGGCAGTCCTGACTGCCCTGTACGACGGGGGCCAGCTCGCGGTGATGCTGTGTTGCATCGGCGCGGCCAATGCGTTGGCCAGCCCGCGCAGACTGCTCAAGTCGCTACCGGGCGCCCTGTACGAGACGGGCGTCGCGTGTGTCGTCGCACTGACCTTCGCGCCCCAACTGGTCACCGATGCTCGCCGTATCCGCGCTGCCCGACGGCTGCGCGGCCGTAGCCGCGGTTCCTTCCGTACTACGGCCATGCCGGTCCTGGAAGGCGCTCTGGACAGGTCGGTCGAGTTGGCTGCAGCCATGGACTCCCGTGGCTACGGCCGAACCGCTCAGGTCCCCCGCCGACAGCGACGGATCACTGGTGGCGCAGTGCTTCTGGGACTGCTCGGAATCGCACTGGGCGTCTACGCACTGCTGACTGACGCAATGGCCTTCCCTGCTGCCGCCGGTGCGCTAGCTGTCGGCTTATTGCTCGCTGTGGCCGCCATGGCTGTTGGACGCCAGCGGGTGACCCGCACTCGCTACAGGCCGGATCCCTGGGCACTGCCGGAGTGGCTGGTGACAGCGTCCGGCGCCTTGGCTGCTGCGGTCATGATCGTCGCTGCAGCTCGCGGAGTGGAGGGCTTGGTGCTGGCAGGCCCGTTGGTCGTTCCGCCGGTTCCTGTGCTGCCGGTTGTCGGCTTGCTGCTTGGCCTGGCGCCCGCAATCGCTGCACCGCCGCTGACCCGACGGCAGGAGGTGGTGGCGGCATGATCGAGTTCGACCGCGTGACGGTCACCTACGACGGCGCCACCGAGCCCGCGGTCCGCGACGTGAGCTTCACCATCCCCGAAGGCGAACTCGCCCTGGTCATCGGCCGGACCGGCTCGGGCAAGTCCACTCTGCTGCGGACCATCAACGGTCTCGTCCCGCACTTCACCGGCGGGACGCTGGCCGGCCGGGTGCTGGTGAACGGCCGGGACACTCGCGAGTACCGGCCGCGGGATCTGGCCGATGTGGTCGGCATCGTCGGGCAGGACCCGATGTCCGGGTTCGTCACGGACACGGTCGAGGACGAGCTCGCCTACAGCATGGAGTCGCTCGGGATCGCGCCCGACGTCATGCGCCGCCGGGTCGAGGAGACACTCGACCTGCTGGGGCTGGCCGACGTACGGGATCGGGCCTTGACCTCGCTGTCCGGTGGGCAGCGGCAGCGGACGGCTATTGGTTCAGCACTGACGGCGCACCCCGCAGTACTGGTCCTGGACGAGCCGACGTCGGCTTTGGACCCACAGGCTGCCGAGGAAGTCCTGGCCGCGCTGCAGCGGCTGGTGCACGACCTGGGCGTCACGGTCGTGATGGCCGAACACCGGCTCGAGCGGGTCATCCAGTACGCCGACCGCGTGATCGAGGTGCCGGGAGGCTCTGCTGCGGTCTCCACTGGACTACCGGTCGACCAGATGGTCACAGCTCCGGTCGCGCCGCCAGTGGTCGAGTTGGGCCGCCTTGTAGGCTGGTCACCTCTGCCATTGTCCGTGCGAGACGCCCGTCGTGCTGCTGTCGCCCTCCGCACCCGGCTGACTAACCTGGCGCCGCCACGGCCGCCCGCTGTCGAGGGGCGCGAGTTGGCACAGTGCAAGGACCTAGTAGTGGCCTACGGCAACACTCCTGCGCTCCGTGGGGTCTCACTGAGCATCAGGTCCGGCGAGGTGGTCGCGCTGATGGGCCGGAACGGCGCCGGCAAGTCCACTCTGCTCAACGCGCTCGTGGGGCTCGTGCAACCCCGCTCTGGCAGCGCAACCGCAGCAGGCGCCGACCCGCGGCGTACCAAGCCCGCCAAGTTGGTCAAGGCAGTAGGACTCGTACCGCAGGAGCCGGCCGACCTCCTGTACGCCGCGACTGTGGCGGAGGAATGCGCTGGAGCCGACAGCGACTTCCAGGTGCCGTCAGGTAGTTGCTGGGCGCTACTGGAACGCCTTGCTCCCGGCATCGATGACCAGATGCATCCGCGAGACCTGTCCGAGGGACAACGGCTCTGCCTGGCATTGGCCGTCGTACTGTGTGGCGCTCCTCCCCTGCTGCTGCTGGACGAGCCCACTCGTGGGTTGGACTACGGCGCGAAGCATCGGCTGGTCGAGATCCTGCGGGAGCTGGCACTGGCCGGGCATGCGGTCGTGCTGTCGACGCACGACGTGGAGATGGTGGCAGAGGTCGCCACGCGCGTACTGGTCTTGGCAGAAGGCGAACTGGTGAGCGACGGCGAGACTGCCACTGTCATTGCGGGATCTCCCGCGTTCGCTCCCCAGGTGGCCAAGATCCTGGCGCCCCTGCCGTTCCTGACAGTCGGCGAAGTCGCCACCGCACTGGAACGGGCCTCGTGAGACTCGTCCGGCTCAAGCCTCGCAGTACGGCGACTCTGGTCCTGGCCTCAGTCGTAGGCATCCTCGCCTTCGGCTGGCCGCTGTTGTGGTCGACGTCCCAGGTCGGCGAGTCAGCCATCGGGCACACCACCGATGCGCCCTGGCTCTTCGTGCTGCTCCTGCCGCTGCTGGTGGCCGTAGTACTGGCTGAGCTGTCCGAGGCGGGGATCGACGCCAAGGTGATCTCCCTGCTCGGCATGCTCGCTGCAGTGAGTGCAGCACTGCGCGCACTAGGGCCTGGTACGGCGGGGCTCGAGCCTGGGTTCTTCCTGTTGATCCTGGCTGGGCGGGCGTTCGGTGCCGGCTTCGGGTTCGTGCTGGGAGCTGTGTCGTTGCTGGCCGGCGCCATGGTCAGTGGCGGCGTCGGGCCGTGGATGCCGTTCCAGATGTTCGCCTGCGCGTGGGTCGGCTGTCTTGCTGGGCTGCTGCCTCGGGTGGGCGGCCGGTTGGAGGTGCTGTTACTGGCGGCGTACTCCCTGGTCGCGGGCGTGCTCTACGGCCTGGTGATGAACCTGTGGTTCTGGCCCTACGCGACTTTCGGCAGCGACTTCTCCTTCATCCCGGGTGACTCGCTGGCCGACAACCTGCATCGGTACGGGTTGTTCGTGGTGGCCACGTCACTCGGGTGGGACATCCCGCGGGGGGTGCTGTGCGCAGTACTGGTGCTGTTCCTCGGCCGGCCCATCCTGAACGCCTTCCGCCGGACTGCCCGCAAGGCGGCGTTCGACGTACCGGTGGTGTTCGATAGGTGACATGGCTGAACTGATCACCGGTCCCGACGGCGCTGTGGTGGACGGCGTACTGCGGCTCGGGGCCGACGGCACGGTCGGCGCCGCCGGGTACGAGGTGACGACGACCAGGACCGCCCGCGGACTCCGGTACGACGTACTGACGCCCGCCGGCGAGCAGGTGTCGTGGACAGCCCCGACGGCTGCGCAGCGGACCCTGGTTCTCGGTGGTGCCCGCTCGGGCAAGTCCACGGAGGCCGAGCGTCTGATGGCCGACCACCCCGACACCGTGTATGTCGCAACGGGCGGCGATGGTTCGGCCGACCCGGAGTGGGCCGAGCGCATCGCCCTGCATCGCAGTCGCCGACCCGCAAGCTGGGGACTCGTCGAGACGATCGACCTCGAGCCGCTGCTCGAAACGCCCGGCCCACCGTTGCTGATCGACTGTTTCACGCTGTGGCTCTCGCGCACGATGGACGCCTGCGAGGTATGGGCGGACCACAGCCGCGCCGCCGACGTGGAGAAGCGGATCGAGCAACTGGCCGAGGCCTGGTCCCACACCCCTCGCCTGGTAGTTGCCGTGAGCAACGAGGTAGGCGGCGGCGTGGTGCCCGCCGATGCCGGCACCCGGCTCTACCGCGATCTGATGGGCCGCTTGAACGCTACCCTCGCTCGACGGTCGGAAGCGGTGCTGTGGTGCGTCGCCGGCCGAACCGTCGCGCTCTGAGGGGACCTACGGATGATGGATGGGCTCAAGCTCGCGTTCGGCACGCTCTCGGTGCTGCCCGCCGGCGTGCCCGGGAAGGTGGACCGGCGAGTGGCCGGCCGGGCGATGACGCTGGCGCCGCTGGTCGGGCTGGTGCTCGGCGGGATCGCCGGGCTGGTGGCCGCCACCGCCGTCGAGCTGCGGCCCCAGTCGCCGTTGCTGGCCGCAGTGCTGGGCGTCGTCGTACTGGTCGGGCTGTCCGGTGCACTGCATCTCGACGGGCTGGCTGACACGGCCGACGGCTTCGGCAGCCGGCGGGATCGCGAGACCAAGCTGCGGATCATGAAGCAGAGCGACATCGGCCCGTTCGGGGTGATCTCGATCGTGGCCGTCCTGCTGATCGACGTGGCCGCGCTGCACGCCTGCATCCAGAACGACTTCGGCTGGCAGGCACTCCTGATCGCCGGCGTCGCCAGCCGGCTCACCCTCCCCTGGTCCTGCCGTACGTCGGTCCCGTCCGCCCGACCCGACGGCCTCGGCGCAATGGTCGCCGGCACAGTCCGCCCGTACGCCGCCGCCTTGGTCACGCTCACGAGCGTCGCGTTCGCCGCAGTACTGGGCTGGCTCACCTCCTGGGCGGCCCTGCACCCCTCGACGGCAGTCAGGGGTGACCTTCCCTGGTACAGCAACGGCTATCCCGTCATCCGGTCGACAGAGGTCTCCAGCGACCACTGGATTGGCGTATCCGCCAGTTCGGTCAGTAGATCGTCCGGCATCTCCACACTGGAGCTCGCCGTGCTCGGCTCGACCGCCGCCGTCCTGGTCGCCGTCCTGCTCGCCCTCGCCATCACTCGCCGGACCCGCAGATCCCTCGGCGGCATCACCGGCGACACCCTCGGCGCGACCGTCGAACTCGCCCTCCCTCTGACACTCCTCACGCTGGCCTTCACCACCTGACCCCCCGCTCCAGTCCCCTGCCCCACTTTGTGCACCACCTGAGTGCTGGACCGCGCTTTCCCGTGCTCAGGCCGTGCACAAGGTCGGTCGTTTTGTCCCGGCGAGGTCGTGCCAGCGGAGTGGGCGCGCTCTCATCGCGTGGGGTGGGTGGGGGCCGGGTGCCGGTGCATTAGTGTCCTTCCGGGCATGGGGACGGGCAGCACTACGCGTGACAGTGAGGACACATGACGGGCGTCTGCAGAATCGATACCGCAGGTTCGGGAGCGAAAGCCCCGCGATCCGTTATCTTTATGTAATGAACGCAACCCGCCCAGCGCCTGGCTCGCAGGCTTCGCTCCGCGAAGCCAACCGCGAGCGCGTTCTGGGGGTTGTCCGGCAACACGGTCCGCTCACGCAGGTCGAGATCGCCGCCGCCTCCGGGTTGTCCGCCGCCACCGTCTCGAACATGGTCAAGGAGCTCGACCAGGCCGGGATGGTCGGGCTCTCGCGCAGCATCCGCAACGGGCGCCGCGCAGTACTGGTGTCGTTGGCTTCTGGTGGTGGCCTGCTGGCCGGGGTCGCCTTCGGCGAGCGGGACGTCCGGGTCGCGATCGCCTCGGAGAGCCGCGAGATCCTGGCCCAGCAACTGATGCCGCTGCAGGCCGATCACGTGGCCGACGACGGGATGGAACGCGCGGCCCGGTTGCTCGCCGACCTGTGCGAGACGGTCGGCGCGAGCGTCGAGGACATCGGCGCCATCGGCTTCGGCCTGCCCGCCCCGGTCGACTCGGTCAGCGGTGAGGCCGGTTCGGACGCCGTCCTGCCCGGCTGGCGTGGGGTCAACGTCGCCGAGGCGATGGCCGGCCATCTGCGCGCTCCGGTCGCGCTCGACAACACCGCCAACCTGGCCGCGCTCGGCGAACTCCGCGAAGGCGCGCTGCGCGGAGTCCAGCACGGTTGCTACATCAAGTTCTCCTACGGCGTGGGCGCCGGCATCGTGCTCGGCGGCGAGATCTTCCGCGGCTCCGCCGGTACTGCGGGCGAGATCGGCCACCTGACCATCGACGAGAACGGCCCGATCTGCCGCTGCGGCAACCGTGGCTGCCTGGACACCTTCGTCGGGTCACGCGCGCTGCTCAGCTCGTTGCAGGCCTCCCACGGCGCACTCCGGCTCAGGGACATCGTCACCCGGGCCGTGGCTGGCGATCTCGGCTGCCGCCGGGTGATCGAGGACGCGGGCCGCCGCGTCGGGGTGGCTGTCGCGGGACTGGTGAACCTGTTCAACCCCGAGGTGATCGTGGTCGGCGGCAAGATGGCCGAGGCCGGCGACCTGATCATGCAGCCCCTGCGCGAAGCCCTCGATCGGTGCGCGATCCCGAGCGCCGCCGCGACGGTCGAGCTACGGCCCGCCGAACTCGGTGACGACGCCGACGTCCTCGGCGCGATCCAGCTGGCTTCGGTGCTCAGTCACGCGACGGCAGCCAGGTCGCTGGAGACAACCGTGTAACAACGATATGTCTATTTCTTGAATTCAAGCCTTGACGTCAAGCGCGTTCTGCCTTTGACTCTGCTCAGGCCTACTCGGGCCCTCACGTCAAGGAGTCGCTCTATGTCCGTCTCACCAACCCGTCTTGTCGGTCTCGGCATCGCCGTCTCGGCGCTCGCCCTCTCCCTGGTGGCCTGTGGGTCGGACGACAAGCCGTCCGACGCGGCCGGAGGCGCCGCCGGCGGCAAGGTCGCCCTGCTGCTCCCCGAGTCGAAGACGACCCGCTACGAGTCGCTCGACCGGCCGCTGTTCACCGAGGCCCTCAAGACCGCGTGCGCGAACTGCGAGCTGATCTACAGCAACGCCGACCAGGACGCCTCGAAGCAGCAGCAGCAAGCCGAGGCCGCGCTGACCCAGGGCGCCAAGGTGCTCGTGCTCGACCCGGTCGACGGCAAGGCCGCCGCCGCAGTGGTCGCCGCCGCCAAGGCCCAGAGCGTCCCGGTCATCGCCTACGACCGGTTCATCGAGAACGCGGACTACTACGTCTCCTTCGAGAACGAGGCGGTCGGCAAGCTCCAGGCGCAGACCCTGGTCGACACCCTGAAGGCGGCCGGCAAGACGTCGGGCAACATCGCGATGATCAACGGCTCGCCGACCGACCCGAACGCGGCCGACTTCAAGAAGGGCGCGCACAGCGTGCTCGACAGCTCCGGCTTCAAGGTCGCGGCCGAGTTCGACACCCCGGACTGGAGCCCGGACAAGGCCCAGGCCTGGATGGAAGGCCAGCTGAGCGCGATCAAGGCCGGCCTGGTCGGCGTCTACGCCGCCAACGACGGCACCGCCGGTGGCGCCATCGCCGCCCTCAAGGGTGGTGGCGTGAAGCCGCTCCCGCCGGTCACCGGTCAGGACTCCGAGCTGGCCGCGATCCAGCGGATCATCGCCGGCGACCAGGCGATGACGATCTACAAGGCCGTCAAGCCACAGGCCGAGGCCGCCGCCAAGGCCGCTGTCGCGCTGGTCAACGGTGGCAAGCCCGAGTCGACCACCGAGAAGTCCGGCGTTCCGGCGACGATTCTCGACCCGGTCGCCGTCACCAAGGCCAACATCAACGACACTGTGGTCAAGGACGGTATCTACAAGGTCTCGGACATCTGCACCGCGTCGTTCGCGGCCGCCTGTACCGCCGCCGGCCTCAAGTAACTCCCGGCCTCACGGAAGCCGGCCCGCCCCCGGGCCGGTGCACCAGCAGAGCCGAGGTCCGGGTGGGCACTGCCCACCCGGACCGACGCCGGATAGCAAGCCCTCAGGAGGCTGATCGATGACTGTCACACCCACCCCCGTCACGACCGCCGGTACGGTGCTCGGGCTGCGGGGCGTGTCCAAGCGCTTCGGCGCCGTCCAGGCGCTGAAGAACATCGAGCTGGACGTGCGCGCCGGTGAGGTGCTCGCCCTGGTCGGAGACAACGGCGCCGGCAAGTCGACGCTGGTCAAGACCATCGCCGGCGTCTACACCGCCGACGACGGCCAGATGGTGTTCGACGGACGGGACGTACGGGTGAACAGCCCGGCCGAGGCCCAGCAGCTCGGCATCGCCACGGTCTTCCAGGACCTGGCCCTGTGCGACAACCTCGACGTGGTCGCGAACCTGTACCTCGGCCGAGAACTCCGCAAGGGCGGGGTGATGGACGAGGTCGAGATGGAACGCTCCGCCTGGGAACTGCTGCGGCAGCTGTCCGCCAAGATCCCCAGCGTCCGGATCCCGGTCGCCAGCCTGTCCGGCGGTCAGCGCCAGACGGTCGCGATCGCCCGCAGCCTGCTCGGTCAGCCGAAGGTCGTGATGCTGGACGAGCCGACCGCCGCGCTGGGCGTGGCGCAGACGGCCGAAGTGCTCAACCTGGTCGAGCGGCTCCGCGAGCGTGGCCTCGCGGTGATCCTGATCAGTCACAACATGGCCGACGTGATGGCGGTCGCGGACCGGGTCGCGGTGCTGCGGCTCGGCCGCAACAACGGGATCTTCACGGTCAGCGAGACCAAGACCCAGGACATCATCGCCGCGATCACCGGTGCCACGGACAACGCAGTCTCCGAGCGCGCGGCGCGCCGGACCCAGCAGGAAGGTTCCGCATCATGACCACCCCGGTCGACGGTTCGACGGCTGCCGTGCAGGACACCGTGCCGGAGGCGCAGGACCCGGCCGCGCTGCCCGCCGACCTGCAGGACGAGCGCCTGATCGCCAGCCACGGCGTCAGCGGCGCGATCTCGGCCTTCACCTCCCGGCTCCGGTCCGGCGACCTGGGCTCGGTCCCGGTGGTGGTCGGGCTGATCATCATCTGGGCGGTCTTCCAGATCGCCAACAGCTCCTTCCTGTCCAGCCGCAACCTGGTCAACCTGACCCTGCAGACCACCTCGGTCGGAGTGATTGCCCTGGGCATCGTTCTGGTCCTGCTGCTCGGTGAGATCGACCTCTCGGTCGGCTCGGTCAGCGGCCTGGCCGCCGCGGTGATGGCGGTGACCTTCGTCAACGAGGGCTGGCCACTGGTGCTGTCCCTGCTCACCTCCGTCGGCCTCGGGGTGCTGATCGGGTTGTTCTACGGCGCGCTCTACAACCGCTTCGGCGTTCCCAGCTTCGTGATCACCCTGGCCGGTCTGCTCGGCTTCCTCGGCCTGCAACTGCTGGTGCTGGGCAAGCAGGGCACGCTCAACATCCCGTTCGACTCCAGCATCGTCAAGTTCGCCACCCAGGACTTCCTGCCACCGGCGATTGCCTACGGACTGGTCGTGCTGGTGGTCGGCATCTACGTCCTCACCCGGCTACGGACCAGTAGCGCCCGAGCGGCCGCCGGGCTGTCCGCCGCGCCGACCGGGATGATCGCGCTCAAGGCGGCGGCGCTGGCAGTCGTCCTGCTGGTGCCGGTCATCGTGCTGAACCGTGACCGCGGCGTGTCGGCGATGTTCCTCCTCTTCGTCGTCCTGGTGGTGGCCACCGACTTCATGCTCCGGCAGACCCGCTGGGGCCGCTCGGTGGTCGCAGTCGGCGGCAACGTCGAGGCCGCCCGCCGCGCCGGTATCAACGTCCGGATGATCTACCTGTCGGTCTTCGCGGCCTGTTCGACCTTCGCCGCGGTCGGCGGCATCCTGGGCGCCGCCCGGCTGATCGCGGTCAACCAGAACACCGGTGGTGCCGACACCAACCTGAACGCGATCGCCGCCGCCGTCATCGGTGGTACCAGCCTCTTCGGCGGCCGCGGTTCGGCGTACTCCGCACTGCTCGGCGCGTTGGTGATCATGTCGATCGCCAACGGCCTGGCACTGCTCAGCCTCGACTCCCACGTCCGCTTCATGGTGACCGCCGGCGTCTTGCTGATCGCCGTCACCATCGACTCACTCAGCCGCCGCAGCCGGCAGTCACACGGCCGCGCCTAAGCCCGGTGGGCTGCTACCTGACCCCTGCCTCGGTAGCAGCCCGCCGTTCCAACGACGGATCGCCACTCCCCGCCCGGAGTGGCGATCCGTTCTCGTTCCGCAGTACCGCAGAATGTGCGGCATGACGCCACGCAAGAACCCGATCCACGCATCGGTCACCTCCGAGCACCAGTCGGTCACCACGCTGGAGCTGTTCTTCGATCTGGTCTTCGTCTTCGCGCTGACCCAGATCACCGCGCTGATGGCGCACGACCTGACCTGGACCGGGGTGATCCGCGGGGTGCTGCTGATCGGCATGCTCTGGTGGAGCTGGATCGGCTTCTCCTGGCTGTGCAACCTGGTCAAGGCCGACGAGGGCGCGGTCCGCGGCGTCGTACTGGCCGCGATGGGCGCGATGTTCGTGATCGCGCTGGCCATCCCGGAGGCGTTCCACGACCTCGACGGCGGCCTGCCCGGCCCGGTGGTGATCGCCCTGGCGTACTTCGCCTTCCGGACGCTGCACCTGTGGTTGTTCTGGCTGATCGCGGACGGCGACAAGCAACTGCGCCGGACGCTCACCCGGTTCGCCCCGTCGATGCTGGCCGGTACTGCGCTGCTGCTGGTCGCGTCGCAGTTCCACGGCACCACCCAGACACTGCTGTGGGCTGCCGCACTGGCCGCGGACTACGGCGGCACCTACCTGATCGATGCGCGTGGCTGGCGGCTGCGCTCGGCCGTTCACTTCGCCGAGCGGCACGGCCTGATCATCATCATCGCGCTGGGCGAGTCGATCGTCGCGATCGGCGTCGGTGTCACCGACCTGCCGATCTCCTGGCCGATCCTGGTCGCCTCGCTGCTCGGCCTGACCGTCGCCGCGGCCCTGTGGTGGATCTACTTCGACGCGACCGCCCACTACGGCGAGCGGGCGCTGGCCGCCGAGCCGGTGGAGACCCGGCCGAAGCTCGCCCGCGACGCCTACACGTTCCTGCACTTCCCGATGGTGGCCGGCATCGTGCTGCTCGCCCTCGGCCTGAAGAAGGTCCTCGAGTACGTCGGTGACACCGAGCACCACCACCTGGACGACCCGCTGAAGGGCATCGGCCTGTACGCCTTGTTCCTCGGCGTCGTCCTGTACCTACTCGGCCATGTGGGCTTCAAGTGGCGCACCACCCACCGGCTCGGAATCAGCCGTCTGATCACGGCTGCCCTATGCATCCTCGCGCTCCCCCTGCTGGCCAAGGTGCCGGCGCTCGGCCAGCTCGCAGTACTGGCCGCACTGCTGATCGGCCTGGTCGCCTTCGAAACCGTCCGTTTCGCCCAGGAGCGCGAGGAGGTCCGGCACGGCGACCACGCCTGAACAGCAGGACCCCGCAGACCGGAGAGGTCGGCGGGGTCCAGCAGCGATAGTGCGGTGGTGCTCAGGCCGTGGCGGCGGTCAGGTCCACCTTCGGCTCGGCGAAGTGGCAGGCAGCCGCGTGGCCGGGGCCGGACTTCGTCTTCGGCGTGAGCGGCGGCTCCTGGGTGGCGCAGATGTCCTCGGCCTTCCAGCAGCGGGTCCGGAACCGGCAGCCGCTCGGCGGGTCGATCGGCGACGGCACATCGCCGACCAGCCGGATCCGCTCCTTCGGCGGGATCCCACGGATGGTGCCCAGGTCCGGAGCGGCCGACAGCAATGCCTGGGTGTAGGGGTGCTGCGGAGCGGTGTAGATCTGCTCCCGCGGGCCCTGCTCGACGATCTTGCCCAGGTACATCACCGCGACCTCGTCACAGAAGTGCCGGACCACACCGAGGTCGTGCGCGATGAAGACGAACGCGATACCCAGATCGCGGCGCAGGTCCTCCAGCAGGTTCATCACCTGGGCCTGGATCGACACGTCCAGCGCCGACACCGGCTCGTCGGCGATGATCACCTCGGGCTCGACGGCCAGCGCCCGGGCGATCCCGATCCGCTGCCGCTGACCGCCGGAGAACTCGTTCGGGTAGCGGTTGTGGTGCTCGGGGTTCAGCCCGACCCGCTCCAGCAACTCCTGGACCCGGGCCAGCTCCTTGCCCTTCGGGACCAGGTTGTGCACCCGCAACGGCGTGGTGATGATGTTGCTGACCGTCTGCCGCGGGTTCAGCGAGCTGTACGGGTCCTGGAACACGATCTGCAGCTGACGCCGGAACGGACGAAGATCCTTCTCCTTCATCTGGGCGATGTCGGTGCCCTTGAAGAGGATCTGGCCGGCTGTCGGCGTCAGCAGCCGGGTGATCATCCGGCCGGTCGTCGACTTGCCGCAGCCGGACTCGCCGACCAGGCCCAGGCTCGCGCCCGGCTTGAGGTCGAAGCTGACGCCGTCGACGGCCTGGACGACCTTGCGGGTCCGGCCGAGCCCGGCGGCCTCCTTGATCGGGAAGTGCATCTTGAGGTCGCGGACCTGCAGCAGCGGGCTGGCCGTAGTACTGGCGTCAACGGGACGCATGGTGTCGCTCATTTCTCTCCTCAGCCCAGTCTCGGCTCGACCTCGGCCTCGTAGATCGAGGCCTTGTCGTGCAGGTGGCAACGCGACGTGTGCGCTCCGGCACCGTCGACCGGAAGCAGCTCGGGCAGGTCGGTGGTGCAGCGTTCGCCCTTGACCCGGTCCTTGTAGGGACAGCGCGGGTTGAACGAACAGCCGTCCGGCAGGGCCAGCAGGCTCGGCGGCAGACCCTTGATCGGGCGCAACCGCTCGTTCGCGGCCGACACCGTCGGGATCGACTCGAGCAGACCCCAGGTGTACGGCATCCGCGGCCGGGCCAGCACGTCCTCGGCGGTGCCGTACTCGACGCAGCGGCCGGCGTACATGACCAGGACGTCGTCGGCCATCTCGGCCACCACGCCCAAGTCGTGCGTGATCAGTACGATCGCCGAGCCGAACTCCTTCTGCAGGTTGTTCAGCAGGTCCAGGATCTGCGCCTGCACGGTGACGTCGAGCGCGGTGGTCGGCTCGTCGGCGATCACCAGCTTCGGGTCGTTGACCAGACCCATCGCGATCATCGCGCGTTGCCGCATCCCGCCGGAGAACTCGTGCGGGTACTGCTTGAACCGCCGGACCGGGTTCGGGATGCCGACCAGGTCGAGCATCTCCAGCGCGCGCTTCTTCGCCACGTCCTTGGACACCTGGTGGTGCACCCGGTACGCCTCGGAGATCTGGGCGCCGATCGTGTAGAGCGGGTGCAGCGACGACTGCGGGTCCTGGAAGACCATCGCCACCGCGTCGCCGCGGACCTTCATCAGCTCGGCCTCGGACAGCCCGACCAGCTCGTCGCCGCCGAGCCGGATCGAGCCGGTGATCCTGGTCCGCCTGGGGTCGTGCAGGCCCATCACGGCCATGCTCGACACCGACTTGCCGGATCCGGACTCACCGACGATCGCCAGCGTCCGGCCCAGCGGAACGGAGTAGCTCAGCCCGTTCACCGCGCTGACCAGCCCGTCGGCCGTCGGGAACTGCACGGTCAGGTCCTCGACCACCAGGTACGGCGTCTCGCCGCTCGGCGAGATCGCCGTGGTCCGTCGTTCGCGGGTCGCGATCGACGGGTTGCGCTGCTCGGCGGCGACCTGGCCGGCCGTCGGGCTGCCGGTCGGGCCGTCGCTCGGTGCGGTACCGGCCATGGTGTCCTGGAGGTCCTTCCGTCCGTCGTTGCCGGCTGTGCTCACGAGAGCCTCACCCGCGGGTCGATCACGCTGTAGGCCACGTCGACGAGGAAGTTCATCGTGACCAGGATGACCGAGGAGACCAGTACGACGCCCATGATGACCGGCAGGTCGTAGGTGGTCAGGCTTTCCAGTACCAGGTTGCCCAGGCCGGGCAGGTCGAAGATGCGCTCCGTGAAGATGGCCCCCGACAGGCTGACGGCCACATCCAGACCGAAGATCGTGACGACCGGGATCAGGCCCGACCGCAACGCGTGCTTGTAGGTGACCACCCGATCCGAAAGCCCCTTGGCGCGAGCCGTCCGAATGTAGTCCTCGCTGAGCGTCTCCACCATCGAGCCACGCGAGTACCGCGCGTACTGCGTACAGCCGTAGACCCCGAGGACGAGCCACGGCGTCAGCAACCCGGTGAACCAACTGCCTGGACTCTCCGAGATCGGCGTATAGCCACCCCGGGGCAGGATCGGGTAAAGGATCGTCAGATAGAGCGAGATCATCAGCGCGACGATGTAGTACGGGATCGAGCTGAGGACCAGCGTGCTGCTCATCAGCACCCGGTCCCCGGTCGTACCGCGTCTCTTCGCGGCCAGTGACCCGATGGCGACTCCCAGCGTCAGCACGATGACGGCGTACCCGGCCACGAGGGAGACCGTCACCGGGAGCCGGGACTGAAGCATCTCGGTGACCGGCCGGTTGTTCTTGAAGGAGAAGCCCAGGCAGGGCGCGTTGCAGTCCTGCTTGACGCCGGACGTCTCGAAGGTCCGCCCGGCGAAGATGCCTGCCGTGTACTCGGCGAACTGCTGCACCTTGGGCCGGTCCAGGTGCAGGTTCTTCTTGATGTCGTCATAGCGCTGCTGGGTGCAGTTGCGCTCACCACAGATCGCCGCGGCCGGGTCGGTCGGGGCGATGAAGAACAGCGCGAAGGTCGCGATCAGCGTGACCAGCACGACACTGAGCGCGCTGACCAGCCGGCGCGCCACGAAGTAGAGCACAGGGTTTCTCCTCACCGATCGGGGTGGTGGCCGGACTCGGTCCGGCCACCACCCCTCCGTTCAGATCAGACGACTGCCTTCGGCAGCGTCGATCAGGGCTGCTTCAGGTACAACGAGGTGAACTCGGGCATGCCCTGGGTCGGGTCGTTGACCGCGTGACCGATGTTCTTACCGACCGGGAAGGCGCTGGCCGAGTAGTACAGCGGGACCGACGGCAGGTAGTCCTGCATGATCATCTTGTCGATCTTCGGCCATTCCTTCAGCTGCTCGTCCGGGCTGAGGGCGGCGACCCGGTCGATCTCGGCGTCCAGCTTCGGGTCCTGCAGCTGACCCTGGCTGTTGCCCAGCTCGATCGCGTCGGACTTGTACAGCACCGGGAACCAGCTGGTGCCGGACGGCCAGTCGGAGCACCAGCTGCCCGGAGCCTTGCCGATGTTGACCGGACCGTTCTGGTTGCCGATCAGGGTCCGGATCTTGGCCTTCGGCACACCGATCGCCTTGACCTTGAAGCCGGCCTTCTCGAACGTCTGGGTGCGCAGCTGGTTGACCTGGGTGGTGATCGGGTCGTCGTTGGAGTAGTACCAGCTGAGCTCGAAATTCGACTTGCCGAGCTCCTTCAGCTTGTTCTTGACCTCTTCGGCGATGGCCGGGTCCTGGGCGCCCTTGCCCTTGCCGGTCAGGCCCGGGAGCTCGTACTTCTCGTAGCCCGGAACGGCCGGCGGCAGGTAGGTGGAGGCCGGGACCGCGGTGTCCGGCGTCAGGCCGGCGACCTTGCGCCAGTCGTCCATCGGGTAGGCCTTGGCGATCAGCTTGCGGACGTCCAAGGGGATCTTCCGGGTGTCCATCGAGAACGTGATGACGCACGGAGAGTCGCCCTTGATGATCTGGCTCTGGTCCTTGACCTCGTTCAGCAGGCTGGCGTCCAGGTTGCTGTAGTTCAGCGCGTTCGCGTCCACACCGGAGCTGGCCAGTACCTGGCGCTGCACCTTGATGGTGTCCTGGGCGAACTTGAAGTTGAAGCCGTCGACGTACTGATACCGCACCGGGTCGGTGTTGGGGTCCCAGTGCTCGTTCTTGACCAGCTTCAGCTCCGAACCGGGCGTCAGCGACGCGAGCTTGTACGGGCCGGTCGACTTCGGCTTGAGCTCGTACTCCTTCTTCGTGTCCGCGGCCTGCGGGATCGGCGTGAACAGCGGGAAGGCGGCGTAGAACGGCAGATCGTCGAACTTCTTGCGCAGGTGGATGATCAGCGTCTTCTCGTCCGGCGTCTCGACACCGGCGTAGTCCGCGCCGTTCGCGCCGTACGGGCCCTTGTACTTGTCGCCGTCCTTGAAGAACTGCAACTGGTAGGCCGGACCCTGGTCGTACAGGTCGTGGGCGAAGGACCGCTTGATGGCGTACGCGTAGTCGGCGGCCTTGACCGGCGTGCCGTCGTCGTACTTGATGCCCTGCTTCAGCTTGAAGGTCCAGCTCAGACCGTCGGCCGACTTGGTGCCCAGATCCTCGGCGAGGTCGGGAACCAGGGTCGGCTTCTGCGTCTTCGGGTCCAGCTTGTACTGCGTCAGCGCGCGCATGTACAGCTTCGCGATCTGGTTACCGTCGGTGTAGTAGATGTTCGTCGGGTCGAAGGTGTCCGGCGTCACGTCGGACAGGATCGTGATCGTCCCGCCCTTCTTGGCGCCCTCGAGCTCCGGCGCCGGGCCCTTGGCCGTGGCGTCGGTGGCCTTCACCTGCGCGCCGCCCAGGTTGCCTTCGTCGCTGCCGCCTGACTTGTTGCTCGCCGACGGGCTGCCGCAAGCCGCGACGGCCAGCATGACCGTCGCCGCGACCGCGGTGATCCGTTTCCACTGCATTGTCGTGTTTCTCCTTTTCTGCCGCTGGGGCAACGCCGGGCTACCGACGAGTCTTGGGGTCGAAGGCGTCGCGCACCGCGTCACCCAGCAGGGCGAGGGCGAGCACCAGGACGGTGATGCCCAGTACGGGAAGCCACAGGTAGAGGGGGTCGGCCTTGAACCAGTTGGTGGCGTTGGCGATCGTCTGCCCCCAGGACGGGATCGGCTCGATCAGCCCGACGCCCAGGAACGACAGACCGGCTTCGGCGGTGACGTAGGCCGGCAGGGACAGCGAGGCCGAGATCACGATCGGGGCGACCAGGTTCGGCAGCAGTTCCTTGAACAGCACCTGGTGGGTCGGTACGCCGATCGCCTTGGCGGCGAGCACGAACTCGCGCTCGCGCAGGGACAGCACCTCGCCCCGGATGATCCGGGCCAGCCCGGCCCAGCCGAAGAACGAGAGCACGAAGATCAGCACCAGGAACCGGGTCGAGGCCTGCTCGGCCGGACTGAGGTTGAACGAACCGCCGCGCAGCGACTCGACGATCGGCACCATCGCGATCGCGAACAGCAGGTAGGGCAGGCTCAGCACGAAGTCGATGACCCAGGAGATGATCCGGTCGACCCAGCCGCCGAGGAAGCCGGCCAGCAGGCCCATCACGACACCGGTGATGGTGCCGATCACGGTCGCGACGAAGGCGACGGCCAGCGACGGCCGGGCGCCGTACACCCAGCGGGCGAAGTTGTCCCGGCCGGTCTTCGGCTCGACGCCGAACCAGTGCTGGGCGTTCGCCACGAACGTCGGGTAGCCGTACTCGTCGACCAGGTCGGCGTTGAAGGTGCTGATGTCGCTGCCCTCGAGCTTGGCCAGCAACGGGGCGAAGAGCGCGATCAGGACGAAGCCGAGCACGATGACGGCGCAGGTGACCGCGACCTTGTCCTTGCGGAGCCGGTCCAGCGCGATCCGGGTCGGGGACTTGCCGTGCGGCACCGTCGCCGGACGAACCGGCTCGGCCGACGCCGGGTGGTCCTCGACGCCTACGGTCGAGTCGGGTGACCCAATAGTCATTCGCGCTCCGTCAGCTTGGTCAGCCAGAATTCCGGGAAGTCAGAACCGGCTGCGGTCGGTGGATCGGGCCAGGCGCCGACCCTTTGCACCTTCGTGCAAATCCCTTGACAAGGGTCGATCCCCCACAGCCGCGCGCTAGCCTGCCCGACGCCGTGACGGCAAACCAGCGGGTTCTGGCAGCAGTGCACAAATCGTTACCGGAACACATACCGGACCGGAACATTTGTCGCCAATGGTTACTGTGCGCACCCGAATCAGCGCGAACAGCGTCGGCACAGCGCGGTCAGTGGCCCTTTTGTGCCAAATTGTCACTGAACGTGCAACCAATAGGACGGAATCGGTATTTGCGGCACTCGTCACTCATCGTGTTCAGCAAGCTCAGCCGGACAGCCTTCGGGGTCGAACAGAGCCCACTGATGCAAGATCGCGTGCCGGTTGAACGGGAAGTGACCGGTGCCGGATTCCTTCAATTCGGTGCGCAGGGTGTTCCGCGCCGGCTCGATTTGCCCCGCGGTGAACTGCAACGCCGCGATTCCCATCGCGTTGGCTACCTCGCCGGCTCTGGCTGGTCTGTCCCGGAATATCGCCGCGGCTTGTTCCAGCAGCTCCCCAGCGCTGTCGAGTTCGCCGAGCGCCACCATCAGCCGTCCCTGCGCCGTACAGACATAGGCCAGCCCCAACGTGTCACCGAGTCGCTCGACGGTCTCGCGCGCCTGGGTGAGTACCGCGCTCAGTTCGTCGACGTGCGCCGAACCCCGGTCGGGGCCTGCGAGCAGCGCGTCCGCGAGATTCACCTGACGAATCGCCTGCACGCGGCTTCCAGCCGGCGTCGCCCGGATTCCCTCGCGAAAGGCCTGCTGCGCCTCGGCGATTCGCCCCAGCAGCATCATGGCCCCGCCCTGATGGTCGAACGCCCTCGCCCGCGACGCGGCCGCTGAAGGATCCTCGTCGAGCAACGCCAGCATTCGCTGGGCCGCCTCGAGCTGACGCTTACCGTCCGCGGCGGCCTCGGCCGCCCAGCCGACCTGGCCCAGCGCGAGAATCCGCGCCTCGGCCGTGCCTGTTCGGACCGCCGAGGCCAGACTCCGCTGCGCAAGCTCGCTCAGCTCGGCCAGCGGAGCGGTGAATCGAGCTCTGACACCGAACAAGGCCCGGTCGAGTTCCGACTCCAGCTCGGGCGAACCGCTGACGGCCACCGCGTCCCGGACCCGCCGCAAGATGGCTTCGGCAATCTCTCGATGGTCGCGGACTGTCAGGTAGCCCTGGAGTCGAAGGGTCAGCATGGCTGCCAGGCGCACCTGTCGCTCCGCCGCAAGAGCGATGGCAGCCTGGATCACCGGTAGTTCTCCGTCGAGCCAGTCGGCGCCCTTCGCGGCGGCTACGTCCGCCGCCGGCAGCGTCCTGGAGCTGCCGCTGTCGATCGGGATCAGCAGCATGACCCCGTGCTCGATCTGCTCGTCGGCGATCGTCAGTAGACGCAGGACGGTGGACAAGTACCGCTCTTCGATGCCCGCTAGAACCTCCGGGGAGATCTGGGCCAGCAGCTCCCCGGAGTACGAGCGGACCAGGCCGTGCATGCCGTACGTCGCGGGCTCCGTCCGCCGCTGTTGCAGCAGGCCGAGGGCGACCAGTCCGTCGAACACGGCATCGGCCTGGGCCTCGCCGAGCCCGAGCAGTGGCGCGGCGACCCAGGACGAGAACTCGTCGGCGCCGACCAGGTACAGCAGCGCGAACAGTCTCTGGGCGACTGGGTCTGCACTCCGCAGGGTGAGCTCGAGGCTGGCTCGGACCGCACGGTCCCCGGCCACGAGGTAGTCGAGTCGCCGGGTGTCGTCGGCCAGGCTGCGAAGTACCTCGGCGACGTCCTCGCGGGCGATGCCGAGACGGGCTCCGACGATGCGCAGGGCCAGCGGCAGGCCGGCGCAGTACTGGATGATCTGGGTGAGGTCGGTGGGCTGTATGCCGGTGAGGGAGCCGAGTAGTTGCGCACTGGGCTCCTCGCCCAGCGGCTGGACCTCTCGGTGGACGGCGTCCTCCAGGCCCAGCAGAGGCTGCCGCGAGGTGGCGATGACGGCGCAGCGGCCGCCGGCCGGCATGAGCGGCCTCAACTGGCCTGCGTCCAGTACGTCGTCGAAGACCAGGAGGACAGCTCGCCCTGCCAACGTACTGCGGAGCAGTGACGACCGTTCTTCCAATGAATCAGGGATCTCCTGCCCGTCGACACCCAGCGACCGCAGCAGCCGCCCGAGGACGGTCCGGGCCGGTACGGCCTCCCCATTGACATCCTGCAAGCGGACGAAGACCTGCCCGTCCGAGTACTGCTCAGCGAGCCGATGCCCCAGACGGACCGCAGCTGCCGACTTGCGGTCCCCGCCCCGCCGTACAGACACACCACAACCGGTACGCCGCTCTGGCGTCCTGCGCGCGTCAGTACTCCGGACAGCTCGGCCAGGAGTTCGTCACGCCCGACCAGCAGACCCACATCGGCGGGGAGCTCCCGTGGGCCAGCCGAGTGTGCGGAGAGGCTCAGCGACTCGTCATGCCGCAGTATCGCCACCTGGAGCTCGCGGACCGCAGGACCTGGCTCGATCCCCAGGTCCTCATCGAGATGACGCGCGAGCTCGGCGTAGGCGGCCAGTGCTTCGGCCTGCCGACCGGAGCGGTACAAGGCCAGCATGCGTGCCGCTGCCAGGCCTTCCCGGGTCGGCTCGCCACTGGTCAGTTGCGCAAGCTCAGGAAGCAGTTCCTGGTGACGCCCCAGGGCAAGGTCGGTCGTCAGCCGCAGCTCCAAGGCTGCCCACCGCGACTCGTCGAGTCCGCCGCACAGCCGTCGGCGTACGTCCTCGGAGGCGACATCAGCAAGGGCAGGGCCGCGCCACAGAGCCAGCGCCTCGACCAGTAGCTCGCGGCGCTGCTCGAGGTCTGGCAACCCGCGAGCCCGGTCCACCAAGGCGACGAACTTCTCGACATCGGTCCGCCCGCCCGCACCTTGGAGCGCATACCCCTGAGCCCCACCGGTCAGCTGTGCTTTGGGGTCTTCGGTTGTCAGGACCGAACGAAGGCGGGAGACGTAGACCTGCAGTGCCCGCTTCGGATTGCCCGGCTGCTCCTCCGGCCACAGCAGGCCGATCAGCCGGTCTGTCGACACGATCTTGCCCGGCTCCAGCAGCAGGACAGCTAGCAGAAGCCGCTCCTGTCGCCGCTTGAGCTCCACCTTGCGGCCGGACGCCCAGACCTCCACCGGACCTAGCAAGCGGTAATCCACTTGCGCAGGGTAGCCCGGTGGTAGGCGCTGGGTAACAGCTTTCACACATGCTGCGACTATGCGCTGGTTGAGCGGTACTGCGGTGGCCCTGCTGGGAGTGGTGTCCACACTGTTGTCGCCCGTGCCGGACCCAGGGCGGGGTTGGTGCTTGAGCGCAGACGGAGTACGGGCTCATTGCCGCGGTACGGCGGCTCCGCGCATGCGCGACGAACCCCGGGTCCGACTGAGCGGTACCCGGGGTCGGCGGCGCCGGGGTCAGCTCTCGCGGACGTGGACCGTGACGAACGGGGGCTTGACCACCTCGAAGGGCTCCTGCCGGCCGCGGATGTCCACGGCGACCTGGTCACCTTCCTTGACGGCGGCGTCGAGCAGCGCCAGGGCGATGCCCTTCTTGAGGGTTGGGGAGAACGTCCCGGAGGTGACCTCGCCCAGCGCCGTACCGGCCGGGTCGACCACGGTCATGTGAGGCCGCGGGATGCCGCGGCCGACCGCACGCAGGCCGCGCAGGATCCGGGCCGGGCCGGCCTCCTTCTCCGCGCGCAGCGCCTGGTCGCCCCAGAAGTGCTCCTTCTTCCAGCCCACTGCCCAACCCGAGCGGGCCTGGACCGGCGTGATCTGCGGCGAGATGTCTTGGCCGTGCAGCGGGTAGCCCATCTCGGTCCGCAAGGTGTCACGGGCGCCCAGGCCGGCCGGGACCAGACCGTACTGCTCCCCTGCCTTCAGCAGCGCGTCGAAGACGGCTACTGCGGCCTCATTCGGTACTACGAGCTCGTAGCCGCGCTCACCGGTGTAGCCGGTGCGGCAGACGACTACCGGAGTACCGGAACCGTGCTCATCGGGGAAGGCAGCGACGGCAAAGGACATGTAGTCGTGGCCGGTGGGCAGGCCGATCGCGCCGACGACCGCGTCGCTGTCGGTGCCCTGGACGGCGAGGATCGCGTAGTCGTCGTGCGTGTTGGTCACCTCTACGCCGTCGGGCGCCTGCTCGGCCAGCCGGCGGACGACCTCGGCGGTGTTCGCCGCGTTCGGGATGAGGAACACGTCGTCGTCGGCGTGCAGGTACGCGATCAGGTCGTCGACCACGCCACCGTCCTCGGCACAGCACAGCGTGTACTGCGCCTGGCCCGGCGCGATCTTGCCCAGGTCGTTGGTCAGACAGGAGTTCACGTACGCCGCGGCGCCCGGGCCCTTGACGGTCGCCTTGCCCAGGTGACTCACGTCGAAGACGCCGACGGAGGTCCGGACCGCGGTGTGCTCGGCGACGACCCCGCTGAACTCCAGCGGCATCTCCCAGCCGCCGAACTCGGCGAACTTGGCGCCGAGGGCGACGTGCCGCTCGTGCAGAGGGGACTTCTTCAGAACGGGAGACTCGGTCATGCAGCGGAACTTACCGGACCCGGCCGCCTCGCGATGCGGCCGACATCACTGGCTGCGCGTCGCGGTTGGTGCTCCCGACACGGCGCACTCGGGGGTGCGCCGCGTAGCATGCGGAGGCAGCATTCACGTACCGTCACGACCGGCACCTGCCACCCGGTCAAGGAGGACTGAGGATTTCGTGAGCACCATCACCCTGAGCAAGTCCGATCCGGCCGGCGTCAAGACCGACGTCCTGGTGATCGGCGTGGTCAAGCTCGACGGCGGAGTGGCTCTGCCCGCCGGCACCGAGTCGCTGAACGCCGCCTACGGCGGGAAGCTGGTGGAGGTGCTGGCCGGGCTCGGCGCCACGGGCAAGGCCGGTGAGGTCACCAAGGTCCCGGGGCCGAAGCCGGGCAAGTCGGCGATGCTGATCGCGGTCGGGCTGGGCAGTGCCCCTGACGGCGCGCTGAAGACCGAGGACCTGCGGGTCGCCGCGGGAGTCGGCGTCCGTGCCGCCAAGAACGGCCAGTCGATCGCGTTCGCGCTGCCGACGCCGGACGCCGAGTGCGTCCGCGCGGTCGCCGAGGGCGCGCTGATCGGCCGCTACGCGTTCACCGCCTACAAGTCCGAGGCGAACAACGACGTACCGGGCAACGTGGTCGTGCTGACCGACCTGGCCCGCGGCAAGGACGCCAAGGCCGCGCTGGAGCGGGCCGAGGTGACCGCCGACGCCGTCCACCAGGTCCGCGACTGGGTGAACACTCCCCCGTCCGACCTGCACCCCGCCGAGTTCGCCGCGCACGCCCAGAAGCTGGGCAAGGAGCACGGCGTCAAGGTCGAGGTGATGGACGAGAAGGCGCTCGCCAAGGGCGGGTACGGCGGCATCCTCGGCGTCGGTCAGGGCTCGGACAACCCGCCGCGGCTGGTCCGGCTGACCTATACGCCGAAGAAGCCGGTGACGCACCTGTCCTTCGTCGGCAAGGGCATCACCTTCGACTCGGGCGGCCTGTCGCTGAAGACGGCCAACGGGATGATCTCGATGAAGTCCGACATGGCCGGCGCCGCCGCCGTGATCGCCGCCACCGTGGCGATCGCGCGACTCGGCCTGCCGGTGCAGGTGACGACGTACGCCGCGATGGCCGAGAACATGCCGTCCGGTTCGGCGGCCCGGCCGTCCGACGTACTGACCATGTACGGCGGCAAGACGGTCGAGGTGCTGAACACCGACGCCGAGGGCCGGCTGGTCCTGGGCGACGCCCTGGTCCGGGCCTGTGAGGACCAGCCCGACCTGATCGTCGACGTGGCCACCCTGACCGGCGCCTGTGTCGTTGCCCTGGGCACCAAGGTGGCCGGCGCGTTCGCCAACACCGACACCGCCCGCGACCGGGTGGTCGACGCCGCCGTGGCCGCCGGCGAGGCGATGTGGCCGCTGCCGATCCCCACCGAGATGCTGGAGAAACTGCGCTCCCACTCGAAGATCGCGGACCTGGCCAACATCACCGGCGAAGCCTGGGGCGGCGCCCTGGCAGCAGCCGCCTTCCTCGGCGACTTCGTTGCCGACGGCATCGACTGGGTCCACCTCGACGTAGCCGGCCCAGCCTTCAACGAAGGCGCCCCCACCGGCTACACCACCAGCGGCGGCACCGGCTACTCAGTCCGCACCCTCATAGAACTAGCCGCCGCAGCCAGCTAGCCCGAGCAACTCCCGCCTGGCCCAGAACCCTGGGTCAGGCGAGCTCGGTGCTTTGGCGTCGCGTCGGGGCGAGCCCAATGTCGCGCCCCTGTCGCCGGCCGCGCGCTCTGCCCACTCGGGTCAGAGCAGGCCTTCTCGCTTTTTGCGGGCGTTGTACTCGCGCATGCGGGGTGGGTAGCCGACGACGGCGGCGTCGTACGACGGGATGCCCATCTTGTTGGCGAAGTTGTGGGCCCATTGGACCGATGGGACGCGGCGGCGGGTCCATTCGCCGTCGATGGCGACCAGGAGCAGTGTGTAGTCGGTCACCGCCGTGCGGGGCTCGACGAAGCCTTCGACACCCTGCCGGGTCTGGGCGAACTCTCGCAGGTGCGCTTGGTCGGGCGTGTCCGACTTGCGCATCGTGCCGGGCTTCTGCCGGCGACCGAACCACTTCATGGGAGACAGTGTCCACCATTCCCGCAAATCCGGCCCGGGAGCGACGCGGACGGCCGGCGGTGACAAGATGACGCCCGGGCCGGAACTCCGCGATCCGGGGCCGCCCGCCGACCTTGACGCCCACGGAGGAACTCGTGACGAACACGGCAGACAGCAGCACGACGTACGACCTGGTGATCCTCGGCGGAGGCAGTGGTGGCTACGCCGCCGCGCTGCGCGCCGCAGTACTGGGTATGTCAGTGGCTCTGGTGGAGAAGGACAAGCTCGGCGGCACCTGCCTGCACCGCGGCTGTATCCCGACCAAGGCGCTGCTGCACGCGGCCGAGGTCGCGGACTCGGCCCGTGAAGGCGAGCAGTTCGGGGTCCGGTCGACGCTCGAGGGTGTCGACATGGGCGGGGTGAACAAGTACAAGGACGGGGTCGTCGACCGGCTGTTCAAGGGGCTGCAGGGGCAGATCAAGGCCCGCGGCATCACCGTGATCGAGGGCGAGGGACGGCTGACCTCCCCGACGACGGTCGCCGTCGGCGGTACGACGTACACGGGTCGCAACGTCATCATCGCGTCTGGCTCGTATTCCAAGTCGCTGCCGGGCCTCGAGCTCGACGGCCACCGGGTGATCGCCAGCGAGCACGCGCTGACACTCGACCGGGTGCCCGAGTCCGCGGTGATCCTCGGCGGCGGCGTGATCGGCGTCGAGTTCGCCAGCGCGTGGACCTCGTTCGGCACCAAGGTGACGATCGTCGAGGCGCTCCCCCGGCTGGTGCCGGCCGAGGACGCCGACTGCAGCAAGACCCTCGAGCGCGCCTTCCGCAAGCGCAAGATCGCCTTCAAGACCGGTACGCCGTTCGAGTCGGTCGAGGTCGTGGACAACGGCGTCCGGGTGACCGTCGCCGGTGGTGAGGTGATCGAGGCAGAGCTGCTGCTGGTCGCCGTCGGCCGTGGCCCGAACACCGCCGGACTCGGCTACGAGGAGGTCGGCGTCGCGCTCGACCGCGGCTTCGTCACCGTCGACGAGCACCTGCAGACCAGCGTGCCGGGCGTCTACGCCGTCGGCGACATCGTGCCCGGCCTGCAGCTCGCGCACCGAGGTTTCCAGCAGGGCATCTTCGTCGCCGAGCACATCGCCGGGCTCAACCCCGCGCCGATCGACGAGGCCGGCATCCCGCGCGTCACTTACTCCGAGCCGGAGGTCGCCTCGGTCGGGCTGACCGAGGAGCAGGCGAAGGCGAAGTACGGCGAGGTCGAGATCCTCAACTACAACCTCGGCGGCAACGGCAAGAGCCAGATCCTCAAGACCCAGGGTTTCGTGAAGCTGGTCCGGGCCAAGGACGGCGCCGTGGTCGGCCTGCACATGGTCGGCTCGCGGGTCGGCGAACTGATCGGCGAAGCGCAGCTGATCTACAACTGGGAGGCCTTCCCCGCCGACGTCGCGCCGCTCGTGCACGCCCACCCGACCCAGAACGAAGCCCTCGGCGAAGCGCATCTCGCGCTGGCCGGAAAGCCTTTGCACTTCCACGAGTAAAGTTTTGCCGCCCGGCCCGGCGGGTCTCGTGTGACCCAGATCCCGCCGGTTCGAGCGGCACCGTAGGCTGACACTCGTACCGATCAGACGAAGGAGCTAACGACCGTCATGCCGACCTCAGTATCTCTGCCGGCCCTCGGGGAGAGCGTCACCGAAGGAACCGTCACCCGCTGGCTCAAGCAGGTCGGTGACACGGTTGCCGTCGACGAGCCCCTGCTGGAGGTCTCGACCGACAAGGTCGACACCGAGATCCCCTCGCCCGTGGCCGGCACCCTGCTGGAGATCAAGGCCGCCGAGGACGAAACCGTCGAGGTCGGCGCGGAACTCGCCGTCATCGGCGACGCCGGCGAATCCACCGCCTCCGACTCCAACCAGCCGGCCGCCGAGCAGGACGAGGCCCAAGCTCCGGCCGAGGCCGAGCCGCAGGCCGCACAGCAGACCGACGCCCCCGCCGAGCAGCAGGCGGAGGCCGAGCAGACCTCCGCGCCGCAGGAGCAGGAATCCTCGGGCGATGCGGCCACGGAGCAGCCGGCCCCGGCCGAGGCCGCTCCCGCGCAGCAGGCATCCTCCGGGGGCAACTCCGGTACGTCGGTAACGCTCCCGGCGCTCGGTGAGAGCGTCACGGAAGGCACCGTCACCCGCTGGCTGAAGCAGGTCGGCGACGACGTCGCGGTCGACGAGCCGCTGCTCGAGGTCTCCACCGACAAGGTCGACACCGAGATCCCGTCCCCGGTCGCCGGCAAGCTGCTGGAGATCAAGGTCGCCGAGGACGAGACCGTCGAGGTCGGCGCCGAACTCGCCATCGTCGGCTCCGGCGACGCAGCCCCCGCCTCGGCCCCCGCAGCCCCGGCAGCCCCCGCCCAGTCGGCCCCGGGCCCGGAAGCTCAGGCCCCGGCCCAGCAGGCTCAGGCTCCCCAGGCTCAGGCTCCGGCCCAGCAAGCTCCGGCACCGCAGGCCCAGGCAGCTCCCGCTCCGCAGTCGGCACCCGCCCCGGCGCAGCCCGCCGCTCAGGCTCCCGCCCCGCAGGCGGCTCAGCCCGCAGCCCAGGCTCCGGCACCGCAGGCGACCCGCACCCAGGCACCCGCACCGCAGGCCGTACCTTCGGCCCCGGCAGCGTCGTCGAACGGCTCCTCCTCCGACAGCCCGAACTACGTCACCCCGCTGGTCCGCAAGCTGGCCGCCGAGCACCAGGTCGACCTCGGCTCGGTACAGGGCACCGGCGTCGGCGGCCGCATCCGCAAGCAGGACGTGCTTGCTGCTGCCGAGGCCCAGAAGGCCGCGGCAGCCGCAGCTCCGGCCCCGGCCGCCGCGTCCAGCTCCGCCCCCGCGGCGAAGTCGGCTCCGGTGGTCAGCCCGCTGCGTGGCACCACCGAGAAGATGAGCCGGATCCGCAAGGCCATCGCCAACCACATGGTCAACTCGCTGCACGTCTCGGCGCAGCTGACCACCGTGGTCGAGGTGGACGTCACCGAGATCGCCAAGCTCCGGAACGCGAAGAAGGCCGAGTTCCGGGCCCGCGAGGGCGTCAAGCTGTCCTTCCTGCCGTTCTTCGCGCTCGCCGCGGTGGACGCGCTGAAGCAGTACCCGAAGCTGAACGCGTCGATCAACGACGAGGCCGGCGAGGTCACGTACCACGCGGCCGAGCACCTGGGCATCGCCGTCGACGCCGAGAAGGGCCTGATGGTCCCGGTCGTGCACAACGCCGGTGACCTGAACATCGCCGGCCTGGCCAAGAAGATCGCCGACCTGGCCGAGCGCACCCGGACCAACAAGGTGCTCCCGGACGAGATGGCCGGCGGGACGTTCACGATCACCAACACCGGCAGCCGCGGCGCGCTGTTCGACACCCCGATCCTGAACCAGCCGCAGGTCGGCATGCTCGGGACCGGCGCGGTCGTCAAGCGCCCGGTCGTGATCACCCACCCGGAGCTCGGCGAGACGATCGCGATCCGGCAGATGGTCTACCTGGCGCTGACCTACGACCACCGCCTGGTCGACGGCGCCGACGCGGCCCGCTACCTGACGGCGGTCAAGCAGCGCCTCGAAGAAGCCCAGTTCGACGTCTGACCAACCCGAGAAGCCGGAGCTGTGTGACTCGTGAAGTACGTGCTCGCCGGCTCTTCCGGCTTCCTCGGTAAGGCACTCGCGCGGGACCTGGTGGCTGACGGCCACCAGGTCACCCGCCTGGTACGGCGCGAACCGTCGCAGCCGAGCGAAGTCCGCTGGGACCCGGCTCGTGGACAGCTCGATCCCGCCGCGCTCGAGAATGCCGACGTCATCGTCAACGTGGCCGGCGCGAACATCGGCCGGCCCTGGACGCCGGCGTACCGGAAAGTCATCCGGGAGAGCCGGGTCAGCACGAACGCCACGCTCGCCGCGGCGGCCGCGCAACTGGAGCAGCGGCCGGTGTTGATCACGCAGAGCGGCATCGGCGGCTACGGCAAGGACTGCGGCGACCGCATCCTCACGGAGGAGTCCGAACTCGGCGAAGGCTTCCTCTCCGACGTAGTACGAGTCTGGGAAGGCGCCACCGACCCAGCCCGCGATGCCGGCTGCCGAGTCGTCGCGCTGCGGACAGGCGTAGTACTAGACCGCGCAGCCCCAGCTTTCCAACTGCTCTCCCTGCCGTTCCGCCTAGGCTTCGGCGGCCGCCTCGGCTCAGGCAAGCAGTACTTCCCCGTCGTCTCCCTAACCGACTGGCTCCGAGCCGTCCGCCACTGCGCCGAAACCAACCACGTAGCCGGCCCAGTCAACGTGGCCCTCCCCAACCCAGTCACCAACCAAGACTTCACCAAGGCCTTGGGCGCAGCCCTACACCGCCCAACCCTTGTCCCAGTCCCCTCCTTCGCTCTCAAAACCCTCCTAGGCGAATTCGCCTGGGAACTACTAGGCAGCAAACGAGCCCTCCCCAACGCCCTGCTGTCCTCCTCCTTCACCTTCACCCACCCCACCGCAGCAACAGCCCTAACCGCAGCCCTGACGTAACCCCCGCTCGACCGTCGTCCGCCAAGCGTGTGTTGTGAGGGTCGGGCAGGGAAAGGCTTGGCATCGCACCTCGCGGTGGTGTGGGTTGAGGTCAGGCTCTGGTTATTGCGGCTATTCGCCAGTGGCCGGCGGTGGTGGTGACGGTGAGGCGGCGGGTGGTTGGTTGGCCTGGTGGGAACTGGGTTCGCTGGCCGGAGGCGGTGACTGCTGCTCCGGAGATGAGGCGGTCGACTATGCGTAGTACGACGGTTGTTTGGCCTGGGGTCTCTACAGTCACCGCGTGGATTTGTAGGCGGAGTGCTTCGATGCGGATGTGCTGCTTGCGGTAGGAGGCGAGGAGGGCGCGGTCGGCGGACCACGGTGAGCTGCCGCGGACGTAGACGGCGTCGAGTTGAGCTGGGTTGAGGGTCGCGAAGGCGCGGGACCGGCCGGCATCCAAACCCTCCAAGATGCGCAGCCATTTGGCGCTCTCCGCCGACCTCGATGGATTTGTTGGGGTTGTATGCGGGCCACCTCGTGGGTGCGTCGGCTTGGTACGTGAGACGGGTGGAGTCGGCACTGGCGTGGGGGTTGATTTCGGCGGCGTCCGCGGTGGGGTGGTGGGTGCGGAGGGCGTGGGCGCGGATGGGGTGCGTGAGGTCGGCGTGGTGGTGGGCGTCGAGGTGGCTGCGGAACCTGCGGTGGGTTGGCCGAGAACGCCGAGGGTCGCGAGGGCGATGACGAGTGTCGTCAGAGCACCTGCGCCGCAGGCTGCGAGGATCCCGTACGCCGCGCGCCTCGTCCGCAGGGTTCGGAGTACTGCGCGACTTGTTCTTTGCCGACTTGATTCGCGTCCGATCGTTCTGCGGTGACCGGAACGGTGTCGGTTTCGAGCGGGGCTCGCCCGCGCGAGGCGGCCGCTCTCCTGCGTTCGCCGGGCGAACCTACGCCGCAGTCCGCGGCCTCCGGACCTCCGCGAAGAACCTCGCTGACTCTTCGTACCAACTCCGGTGGAGTACGAGCTGACAGCGGTGGAATCCCAAGCGGGCCAGCTGTTGAACGCAGAAGAGGACGCCGCCGAGGTGTCGCTTGGAGGTGACGCCTTAGTCGGCCCGCCGGAATCTGTGGATAGCGCCGACCAGGTGTGGCCGACGGGCAAGCCTGTTGAGTTGGTTGCGGCGGGCGAGCCGGCGGGTGCAGGCGACGATGCCGACGGGGTCGAGGGCGGGGTCGGTATCCGCGTCGGGGTCGGGGTCGGCGTGGGGCGCGGGATGGGGACGTCGTTGGTGGGCGGCTTCGTTGGGGTGGGTGGAGTTGGCGAGGGGGTGAAGATCGAGCGCCAAGCATTCCAGGTGTCGGAGTCAGTGGATGGTGGCGATGGCGGGCTGGCTTCGGGGGCGGGCGGCTCGGCTGAGGGGCGCGAGACGGCGGGCGTCGGCCGAGAGGTGGGTGAGGTGGTGCTTGTGGCCGTTGGCTCTGTCGGGGAGATCGGAGCAGACGGGGCCCTCGGCTCGCGGGATGGGAGCGAGGGGACGTGAGCAGGCGATGGACTCGCCTCGGTAGTTGAGGTGGGTGAGGGGGTGGAGTGCGGCGCGAGCTGGTCGGCGTCGGTCGCGGGTGAGTTGGTTGGGGTCGGTGGGAGGGCGGGGTGGGTTGGCGGGGTTGCGGGGGCGGGGCCGGGTGCTCGCGGGGTGGGTGAGTTGGTTGAGGGTGGACGAGTTGCGAGGGCTGGGCGAAGTGCTTGTGCAGTGGCGTTGGGGATGGGTGAGGCGATGCTTGTGCTCGGCGGATCTGCCGGGGAGACCGCAGTCGGCGCAAACCCAGATTCGGTGGTGGTAGGAGCGGGTGGGTCGGTTGGCTGGATGGTGGGGGTTGGGTTGTCTTTGGTGAAGCCGAGGTGGATGGGGAGGGGGTGGGCGCGGAGGAGGGATTGGTGGGTGAGGGTTTCGGGTGTGGTGGTGAAGAGGGACGGGGGGAAGGTTTTGGGGTCGCCGCCGGCTTGGTAGGTGATGGTGGCTAGGGCGGTGAGGTCGGCTTGGGGGGTGAGGTCGGTTTGGGGGGTGGGGTGGGCTTTAGAGGTGAGGTCGGCTTCGGGGGTGCTGGGTGGGGCTTGGGTTCGGAGGCCGGCGTCGGTGATGACTGGGCGGCCGTCGGCGTCGAACATGATGTCGCCGATGTTGAGATGACCGTGGGTGAGGCCGGTTTTGTGCAAGGTGGAGAGGGCTTCGGCCAGTGGGCTGATCAGGGTCACCAGTTCGCCGGGCGAGAGGGCGCCTCGGCGTTCCAAGAGCGACGTGAGCGTGCCGGCGGCGACGTACTGGCTGAAGAGGAGCCACTCGCGGTCGGACTCTCTGACTTCGAGGAGTCGGGCGATGTGGGGGTGGTCGATGGTTCGGACGAGGTCGAGGTCTGCGAGGAGGTCGCCGGGGACCGCGACGGCGGCCTTGGGGATGCGTTTGAGCACAGCGTGCCGCCCGGTGGCCAGGTCCCGGAGCAGCCAGACGGTGCCGGCTGATCCAGACCCGAGCCCCCGGCGCAGGCTGTAGCCGGAGAGGTCTTCGAGTGCCATACCCAAGAGAGTGCCCGGATCGGCGCCGGCGGGCCGGAAGTTATCCACAGGCACCGGGCCGAACGCGGGGCTGTGGACGGCGACGAACGAGCGGCGAACCGGACGCCTACACTCGAAGGCGTGAGGGCTATCAAGTTTGTGGAGGCCGGCTTCGGAGCCGACGCGGTGGACTACGAGCAGGCGTGGGCAGAGCAACGGCGTCTGCATGCGGAGGTTGCCGAGGGCACCGGTTCTGACACGGTCATCCTGCTCGAGCACCCGCCGGTCTACACGGCCGGCAAGCGCACCGAGCCGCACGAGCGACCGCTGGACGGTACGCCGGTGGTCGACGTCGATCGCGGCGGCAAGATCACCTGGCACGGGCCGGGTCAACTGGTCGGCTATCCGATCGTGAAGCTCGCCTCACATGTGTACGTCGTGGACTACGTCCGCCGGCTGGAGGAAGCGTTGATCGCGGTCTGCGCCGACCTCGGCGTGCGGACCGGGCGGGTCAAGGGGCGCAGCGGCGTTTGGGTGCCGGCCGATGAGCGTGGGCGGGAGCGCAAGATCGCGGCGATCGGGATCCGGGTGGCGCAGGGCGTGACGATGCACGGGTTCGCGCTGAACTGTGGGAACGACCTGACCTGGTTCGACAGGATCGTGCCGTGCGGGATCTCCGACGCCGACGTCACCACACTGTCGAAGGAGCTCGGCCGGGAGGTGCCGATCGCGGAGGTCGTTCCCCCGGTACGACGCCACCTCGAGGTGCTGCTGTCCTGGCAGGACTACGACCGTTCTCCCGACCTGGGCCAGGAGAACGACCCAACCCCCACCGGAATCACCTACGGCCTCACCGTCTGACCATCTGACCGTCTGACCGTCGTCGAGCATTCACTGACGCGCTCGGTGAGTTGCTGGGTGGTGGCTGCGTTGGGCGCTGGAGTGTTTCGCCGCGGGCCGCGGGCCGCGGCGGCTGGCGCCTGGACTGGTTACCGGCGGCGGTGTTGGGGGTGGCGCTGCTTGCGGTGGCGGGTCTTATCGGGTGGCACGGGCGGGATCTGTTCGGCACTGCGGCATTCGGGTGGTTGGCGGGTCTCGGCGGTGCGGTCGTCGTGCTGCTGGTCTGGCTGGTGACAGCTGGCGATCCGATGCCCTGAATCAGCGGACGGTGGAGACGTAAAGATTGCGCGAAGTGTCGTCGCTGTGCGGAGGGTAAACGTCGCTACGGTGGGGATGTGTCCAAATTTCTCGGCTTCCTCCTTGGCATCGCCGTAGCGCTCGTCGGGCCGGCCATGTTCGGTGTCCTCGCGGCGGACGGCGGTATCAAGCTGAATGCGAAGGAGATGGCGCTTGCCTATGGCATCGGTGCGCTGATCTTCTGGACCGTGGTGTCGTACTTCTCGGGTGCCGCCGCACTCGGTGCGGCGCTGACCTTCGGCGCGATGATCTACACCGTGCACTGGATCCCCAACCGCACGACGAACTTCCTCAACGACGTCCCCGGGGTGACCACCGGGATGATCGACGGGATCAAGCAGTACACGCAGAACGGTGTCGTGCCGATCCTTGCGGTGATCTCGTTGGTCTTCGCCATCCAGTCGATCGTGCGGACGGTGCAGCAGCGCCGGCGGGAGCGCGCCGAGGCGGAGCGCCTGCAGCGTGAGCAGGAGGCCGCGGTCCAGGCGCAGCAGGTGCCGGAGGCCCCCGCGGCGCCGGCGGCGTACCCGGTTGCCGGGGGCGACTACCAGCCGGACAGCCGGTTCGCGAGCAACTTCGGGAACAGTAGCTACGACGACCTGTTCGAGGAGGAGCCGACGCCGTTCAAGCCGCGCAGTCAGGCGGATGAGCAGACGGCGCAGTTCGCTCCTGGTACTGCGGTGATGCCGGCTGACCGGGACGAGACGCCGGAGGCCGAGGAGACGCGGCTGGTACCCACGGATGCCGATGAGACGGTGATGGTGCCGACGGCGGACAAGACGGTTGCCGACGGCTCCGATGCGGACCAGACAGTAGTTGCCGCTCCCCCGCAGTCTGAGGCGGAGCAGCCGGTTCCGGTGCCGGAGCCCGAGGAGCCTAGGCAGGTCGCACCGCGAGTCGCAGGCGGAACACCGGAAGCCGGTACGCCGCAGGCAGGCGGCCCGGAAGCCGCACAGGGTGTGGCACCGCAGACGGAGAGGCCCGAAGAGCAGCAGGTGCCGGCAGGTGAGCCGGAGGCTCCCGAGCGCATGGCGCCGTCAGCAGCACCGATGCAAGGCGGGCCGGCTGCGGGGGCGCAGGTAGGCGGGCAGGGCGCCGCTCCGCAGGAGCACGCGGAAGAGGCTGCTACGCAGCAGGTACCGGTAGATGAGCCGCGCGCGGAAGAAGCTGCTGCGCAGCAGGTGCCTGTGAGTGAGCCGGAGAGGCAACCGATGGAAGAGACGCAGCCGATGCCGGTCAATGAGCCTAAGGAGTCGAGGCCTCAGGCGCCTCAGGCTGCTTTCAACCGGCGGGAAGAGGTTGGGCAGCAGTATCGGGAGCGGATGGATCCGCCGGATGTCGACGACACCGGCGAGTTCCACGTCGGCGCGTTCGAGGCTCCCCCGAAGCAGACGATGATGGAGTTCCCGGGCCAGTTCCGGTCCTGAACCCAAAAAGCAGCCCCGCTGAGAACCTCAGCGGGGTTGTTCTAGCTTTCAGGCAACGTGCATACGTTGGTGCTGCCCCCAGCGGGCATGTTCGGCGAAGGCCTCGTCATAGGCGTGCACCGCCATCTGGCAGACATCCCCAGCCATCTGGGCCCGGGGCGAATCGGTGCTCCAGGCAATCATCAGCCGCCGGTGGATCGGGTCGCCTGCCAGCGGACGGGTGATCACGTCGCTGGACAGCATCCGGTACGACGTCGGCGAGATCAGCGCCACCCCCTGCCCACTCGTGACAAACCCCATCAGTACCGACGTGTCCACCGAGTGATGCTCGATCTTCGGCTGGAACCCAGCCTGCTCACAAGCAGCCCGGAAGAGCACATGGAACCCGCTGTCATCCGGCGGCTCCCCGATCCACTCCTCGTCGGCCAGCTCGGCCAGGTCGATCTCCCCGCGATGCCGGCTGGCCACCGCCTTCGGATGATCAGCCGCCAGTACGACGTACGCCGACTCCGATTCGACGATCGTGCACGCGTCGACACCGGTCGGCAACCGCAGCTCGAACCCCGGGAACTCCCGCAGCAGAGCGAAGTCGAGTCGCCCACTCTCCAGTTGCTGCAGCAGCACACTGGTGGCCCACTCGACCTCGATGCTGACCTGCTCGATCTCGCCGTGATCGCGCAACCGGCTGGCGATCCCCGACATCGGTGCGGTCGGGAAACCGCCCAGCCGTACTGCGCTGGACTCGACCGCGGTCATCGCCGACACCGTCGCGGACAGATGGTCCACGTCGACGAGGATCGCGCGCGCCCGGTCCACGGCGTACCGGCCGAGGGCGGTCGGGGTGACCCCGGTGCGCGAACGCTCGAACAGGGCACCGCCGAACGCCGACTCGATCCGTTTGAGCTGCGCGGTCAGGCTCGGCTGGCTGACCTTCAGCCAACGGGCGGCCCGCCCGACGGAGCCCGCTTCTGCCACCAGGACCACTACCCGCAGGTGGCGCAACTCGACGTTCATGCGTTGTGACCGTAGTCGAGGTCCGCCGTCCGGACACAGTTATCCCGTATTGCGGTTTCGTCACAGCATCCACAAACGGTGTAACACTCGCCGCCCCAGCGCGATAAGTCATGACGCGTCGAGCGAGATCGCCTCCCGGTACCCGAGACGTCGGCCGGTCTGCAGCAGTGTCCGCTCGTACAGCCGGGCCCCGAGCCGGACCACCAGCACCGTCGTCACCAGCAGGATCGCGATCGCCAGCAGCGGCTGCCACAGCGGCACGTTCTCGGTCAGCATCCGTCCGGGCATCGCCATCGACGACGCGATCGGGACAAACGAGGCCCACTCCTTGGCCTCCGCGCCGGCGAAGGCCGAGAAGAAGAACGGCACCATCAGTACCATCTGCCCCGGCAACGTCGTCGAGCCGAGGTCCTCCTGCCGGGTGGCCAGCGAGCCGGCCACCGCCCACAACCCCGCCAGCGCGACGAAGCCGAGCACGAAGAACACCACGAACCAGCCCGCCACCGGCGCGATCACCGAGAGGATGTCGGCCTGTCCAGTCGCCAGCAGCCCGATCAGCGAGGCAGCGGCGATCACCACGATCTGGCTCAGCGCCAGCACCGTGTTGCCGATGATCTTGCCCCACAGCAGCGCCCGGATCGGGATCGCGGCGGCCAGGATCTCGACCACCCGGCTCTCCTTCTCCTGCACGACGCTCTGCGCGATCATCATCCCGAAGCTGAGCGCGGTGATGTAGAAGACCAGCGCGAGCCCGATATTGACGAAGTCGGCAACGACCTCGGGCAGTGGCCCGGGATCCAGCAACCGCTCCTGCACCTGGGTCCCAGCCCGCAACTGCTCAGGCGTCAGACCGGCACGCGCCGCGTTCTGCTCCATCCCGAGGTTCCCGGCCGCTTCCCGCAGGTTGTTCTGCAGGCTCGTCGAGACCCGCTGCTTGCCCAGTACTTCGAATCCGTCCTTGCCCGGCAGCAACGCGGCGTCCACGTCACCGTTCAGGACGAGCTGCTCGGCCGCCGCGACATCCGCGGTACGGGTGGCTTCGTAGCTGTCGCCGCCCTTGATCGAGTCGGCGACGGCCACCACCTTGGCGCCGGCGTCGTCCACCACCGCGATCTTGTCGGGGCCACTGTTGCCCGCGATCAGGGCCGGCAGGATGATCGCGGCCAGCACGACGATCAGCATGAACGCCGTCGAACCGAGGAACGTCTTGTCGCGGATCTTGGTACTGATCTCGCGCTGGGCCACCAGTTGCCACGGGTGCCGCAAGGTCTCGCTCATCGGGTCGCCTCCCGGAACACGTCGCTCAAGGCCGGCCGCTCGGGACTGAACTCGAGCACCGGCCCCCGGCTCATCGCCTGCTGCAGAACTTGTTGCACAAGGCCCCCATCGTCATCCCCCTCGACCTCGAACAGCGCCGTACTCCCAGCCACGTCACGAACTACCACACCTGATACGTCGCGCAGCCAGCCGGCGTCACCGTCGACCACCAGCCGGTACGCCGTCGTCGGCCCAGCCGCGAGTTCCGAAACGGGGCCTGCGGCAACGACCTTGCCACGGGACAGCACCACCAGGTCGTCGCAAAGCCGCTCGACCAGCTCCAACTGGTGACTGGAGAACAGCACCGGTACCTGCGGGGTGACCTCTTCGCGGAGCAGGTCCACCATTGCGTCGACGGCCAATGGGTCGAGGCCGCTGAACGGCTCGTCCAGCACCAGCGCGATCGGCTCGTGCACCAGCGCCGCGGCGATCTGCACCCGCTGCTGGTTGCCCAGCGACAACGTCTCGAGTGCGTCGCCCGCGCGCTCGGCGAGCCCGAGCCGGCCGAGCAGCTTGTCGGTCCGCTCCCCCGCCCGCAGCGAGTCCAGCCCGTGCAAGCGGCCGAAGAACACCAACTGGTCGCGGATCTTCATCTTCGGGTACAGCCCGCGTTCCTCCGGCATGTAGCCGAAGTCGCGCCGTACGCCGGCCGTCAACGGCTCGCCGTTCCAGGTCACCGCACCGCTCCCGGCCGCGAGCACGCCGAGAATGATCCGCATCGTCGTCGTCTTGCCGGCCCCGTTCGCTCCGACGAACCCGGTCATCCGGCCGGGCCGTACGTCGAAGCTCACGCCGTCCAGCGCGAGGTGATCACCGAACCGCCGGGTCAACCCAGCCACGCTCAGCATCCCGTTCACCGTTCCTCTGCTACTCCGGCCCCCTGGACCCGGACGCACGCCCGGACCGCTCCCATCCCTGGGAGTAGCCACCACGCTAGCCAGCCCGCGCCTCGCAGTACGTCGGCCCGCAGGGTGATCAGTCATGTCATCCGCACGACGGACAGCCCAGGCCCACAGCTCGCCACTCCAGAGGAACGTCCTGGTCGGCCCCCGGCCCACTACGGTTGGCTGGTGAGGTCCGTCCGCTCCGCACTACGAACCGTCCACCGCCTGTTGACCGACGACAACGTCGATCTCTGGTTGCTCACCGCGGCAGCCGGTGTCTTCACCGTTCTCGGCATCGTCGACGTCGCCAGCATGAGCGTGCTGAGCTCGGCGATCCTCGCCCTGCTCGCAGCCCTGGCCGTCGCCCAGATCCGCTCTCGCAAACTGGTCGCGGAGATCGCGTCCCATCGCTCCGGGGCCAAAGAGGTACTGCTGCGCGACTTCCCCGCTGACCTGATCAAACGCCGCGCCGAGGCCGACGACGTGCTTCTCATCGGCATCTCGATGGCACGCACTGTCCAGGGCGCCCGCGACGACTTCTACCGCGCGCTGCTTCGAGGCGCGACGATCCGGGTCCTGCTGGTGGACCCGACCGACGAAGCGCTGATCAGGCAAGCGTCGCTGCTCCGCCCAGCCGGCCGAGCCGCGTTGCTGGCACAGCGGATCAGCTCGACTCTGGACGAACTGACCGAACTCAAGGACAGCACCAACGGCAAGCTGGAGATCCGGGTGGCGCAGTTCATCCCACCCATCGGCGTCAACCTCCTCCGCGGCCGCGCCCACCCAGCCAGCATCACGATCCAGCACCCCGAACTCCGCCCAGCCACCGAACCCGGCCCCATCCTCCACTTCGAAGAACAAGACGGCGGCTGGTTCACCTTCTACGCCGAAGAAGCCGAACGCCTCTGGACAACCGCCACCCCCTGGCCACCAACCCAGCAACAGAAGCTCGCCGCGATCGCCCGGCCCACCTTCGTCGATTCGTTCGGGCCGGAACTCCTCACGGCGATGGACTCCGCCCAGGACCTGTTCATCACCGGCGTCGGGCGGACGACGCTGCTGACGCAGCATTACAGCAAGTTCGAACGCTGGCTCAAGCGCGGCTGCAGGATCCGGATGCTGCTCATCGAACCCACCTCGCAGGCGGTCGAAATCGCTGCCGAGCGGTACTACGCCGAGCGATCACCGGAGTCGGCCAGAGCCCGGATCGAGCAATCGCTGCGTCTGCTCGCCGAACTCGCCGACACCACCGGCGGTGAACTCGAAGTACGCCGGACGCAGCACCCGATCCCGCTCGGCATCATCGCCGTGGACGCGCCAGAGTCCCACCGCGGCCCGTCCTCGGCGCTCTTCGCGGAGTATTACACCTACCAAGCCGAGGGTGAGCCGAAGTTCGTCCTGCAGCCCGCCGACCCGTGGTTCGGCCAGTTCCTCGCCGAAGCCGAGCAAGTCTGGACCAGCGCGTCCTCGTAGCTCAGTGCTCGTCGCCCGGTACTACGAGGCCGCATTCGTAGGCGAAGACGACTGCCTGGACTCGGTCGCGGAGGCCGAGTTTGAGGAGGACTCGGGAGACGTGGGTTTTGACGGTGGCCTCCCCGACGAACAACGACGTGGCGATTTCGGTGTTGGTCAGGCCACGGGCGATCAGGCCGAGGACCTCGCGTTCGCGTTCGGTCAGGTCGGCCACCAGATCCGGGCGGTAGACGCGTTCGCCGCCGCCGGTGAATCGCTTGATCACCCGGCGGGTCACCTCAGGTGCCAGCAGCGCGTGGCCGGAGTGGACCACCTCGATGGCTTCGACCAGATCCTCGGGAGCGGTGTTCTTCAGCAGGAAGCCGCTGGCGCCCGCGCCGAGTGACTCGAACAGGTAGTCGTCCCGGTCGAAGGTCGTCAGGATCACCACCTTGCCCGCGTCGGCGGCCACGATCCGCTGCGTCGCGGCGATGCCGTCGAGGCCGGGCATCTGAACGTCCATCAGGACGACATCCGGCCGCAGCTCCAGCGCCAGCTCGACCGCCTTCTCGCCGTCGGCGGCCTCGCCGATCACCTGGATGCCCGGCTCCACCGACAGGATCATCTTGAAGCCCGCCCGGACCAGGTCCTGGTCATCCACCAGCAGGACGCGCATCGGCGTACCGGCCTCACTCATTTCTCTGGTTCTCCTTCGGGAGGTACTGGCTGCAACGGGATCCTGGCGCGGACCCGGAAGCCGCCGACCGGGCGGGGCCCGATCTCGGTTTCGCCGCCGAGCAGGCTGACCCTCTCACGGATCCCGACGTGGCCCAGCCGGCTGCCGACCGGCGCGTGCTTCGGGCGGCCGTCGTCGATCACCTCGACCTCGACCGCGGTGTCGTCCAGGTAGCGCAGCGTGACGTGCGCACTGCGCGCGGTCGAGTGCCGCCGGACGTTCGTCAGCGCCTCCTGCGCGATCCGGTAGACCGACACCGAGATCGTCTCCGGCAACTTGATCGGCTGGCCGATCTGATGGAACCCGACCGACAGGACGTCACTGTTCGCCGACGAGACCAGGGCCGGCAACCGGTCCGCGTTCGCCTGCGGAGCCTTCCCGACCGGTACGCCGAGCTCGTCGTCCAGCTCGGGATCGGCGGCGCGGAGCATGCCGAGGAGTTGCCGCATCTCGTTGACCGCGGTCCGGCTGGAGTCCTCGATCACGCTCAGCGCGTTCTTGGCCGCCTCGGGATCGGACTCCATCACCCGGCGCGCGCCGCCGGCCTGGATACCGATGCTGCTGATGTGGTGCGCGACCACGTCGTGCAGTTCCCGCGAGATCCGCAGCCGCTCGTCGATCACGGCCCGCCGCGCGTTCGCCTGCTGCTGGGTGGCCAGCTCGTCGGCCTGCTGCTGGAGCTCGTGACGCTGCCGGGCGACTCCCCACGCAGTACGGCCCCAGAAGTAGGCACCGAAGAAGTAGAGGATGTTGATCGCGGTGTTCAGCACCACGAACGACACGTACGGCGACAGCAAGCCCTGATCGGCACCCTTGATCGCATCCGTCTGCAGTGCCTTGACGAAGCCGTGGAAGAGCCAGACGAACATCATCACGAAGACCAGGACCAGCACGATCTTCATCCGGCGGCGGTCCTGCGCCCAGGCGACCGCGGAGTACATCGCCATGAACTGTGCGATCTGCGTCACAAGATTCCCGGCGAAGGCGAACGGCACCCGCTCGCCGGCCACGAAGAAGATGACCGACACGAGCAGTACGACGGTCAGCGGGAAGCGCCGGCGGAAACACAACGGCAGGGCGATCGCGGCGCTCAGGACGTACGCCTCGATGCCACCGGCCCCCATGTCCACGTCACCGGGCGCGACCGACTTCGCCAGCTCGGTGGCGATCAGTCCGGCGACGGCCATCCCCAGCCCCAGCGCGATGTCCCGGTTCAGCCCGCGACGATCCGGCATCGGCCGCGGCCAGACGCCGCCCGACGTACCGGTCCCTGGCGGCGTGCCGGGCTGCGAAGTGGACACGGAGGTGGACATGGTGGCCCAGCCTACGGGTGGGCTCGCCCGGGTCGCGGGAGCGCCGCGTACTCTGGTGGGCGTGACGATCGCCCCAGAAGGACGGAAGCTGCTCAGACTCGAAGTGCGCAACGCGGAGACCCCGATCGAGCGCAAACCCGAGTGGATCAAGACCCGCGCGAAGATGGGCCCGGAGTACCAGAAGCTGCAGGCGCTGGTGAAGTCCGAGGAGCTCCACACCGTGTGCCAGGAAGCCGGCTGTCCCAACATCTTCGAGTGTTGGGAAGACCGTGAGGCCACCTTCCTGATCGGTGGCGACCAGTGCACCCGGCGGTGCGACTTCTGCCAGATCGACACCGGCAAGCCCGAGGCGCTCGACCGCGACGAGCCCCGCCGGGTCGCCGAGTCCGTCACCAAGATGGGCCTGCGCTACGCGACCGTCACCGGGGTCGCGCGCGACGACCTCCACGACGGCGGCGCCTGGCTGTACGCCGAGACGATCCGCCAGATCCACGCGCTGAACCCCGACACCGGGGTGGAGATGCTCGCGCCCGACTTCAACGCGGTGCCCGAGCAGCTGGCCGAGGTGTTCTCCTCGCGGCCCGAGGTGTTCGCGCACAACGTCGAGACGGTGCCGCGGATCTTCCGCCGGATCCGGCCCGGCTTCCGCTACGAGCGCTCGCTCGACGTGATCACCCAGGCTCGCGACTACGGCCTGGTGACCAAGTCGAACCTGATCCTCGGCATGGGCGAGACCCGCGAGGAGGTCAGCCAGGCGCTGACCGACCTGCACGAGGCCGGTTGCGAGATCATCACCATCACCCAGTACCTGCGCCCGTCGGTGCGGCACCACCCGGTCGAGCGCTGGGTCCGGCCGGAGGAGTTCGTCGAGATGAAGGAGGAGGCCGAGGAGATCGGCTTCGCCGGAGTCATGTCCGGACCGCTCGTGCGTTCGTCGTACCGGGCCGGTCGGCTGTACCGTCAGGCTGTGGAGTCGCGGATGACGTCGGCGGCCCAGGATGCCTAGGACCTCGATCAAAAACGGACAAAGGTAGAGATGGCCAAGAACGACGCGCCCGCAGAGAAGAAGACCGGCCGGCTCAAGCAGATCCGGTCGGCGTACCAGCTGACCAAGAAGTCCGACCCGCGGATCGGGCTGATCCTCGCCGGGATCTTCCTCGGTGTGTTCGCGATCTTCTTCGCCCTCGGCTGGTTCGTCGGCCCGCTGATGATCTGGCTCCCGCTGGGCGTCGCGCTCGGCTTCCTGGCCACCACGGTCATCTTCGGCCGCCGGGTCGAGAAGGCGGCGTACAGCCAGATCGAGGGGCAGACCGGTGCGGCCGCCTCCGCGCTGCAGACGCTGCGCCGCGGCTGGAACGTGACGCCGGCCGTCGCGGTCACCAAGAACGCCGACATCGTGCACCGCGTCGTCGGCCGGCCGGGCATCGTGCTGGTCGGTGAGGGCCAGCCGAGCCGGGTGAAGAACCTGCTCGCCGCCGAGGGCAAGAAGCACAACCGGGTCGCCGGTGGCGCCCCGGTGATCCAGATCGTCGCCGGCCAGGGCGAGGGTGAGATCGACATCCGCAAGCTGACCAAGCACGTGATGAAGCTCCCGCAGGCGCTGCAGCCGTCGGAGATCACCGATCTGCTCCAGCGGCTGAAGGCGCTCGACGCCGTCCGCCCGCAGGTGCCGATGCCCAAGGGTCCGGTGCCGACCAGCATGAAGGGCGCCCGGCAGGCCATGAAGGGCCGCTGAAAGGCCGCAACGGTCGCTGATCCGCGGTCGGTCAGCCGGTCGATCGACGCGGTCCTCGTTCGTCAGACAGGGTGAGAAACATCCTTTTTCGAGCGAGGAGGTAACGCAATGGTGGTCGACGACGTTTTCCCTATCGTGACCAGTGCTGACCTGGAGCGGCTGCTGCCGTTCTACACCGACGTGCTCGGCGGCGAGCTGGTTTACCAGTTCCCGCCGCAGGGCGCACCGGCGTACGTCAGCCTGCGCTTCGGGACGGCCTCGCTGGGGCTTGGCCACGACCCGGAGTACAAGGCTGCCTCGGGGACGCCGGCGATCTCGCTGTGGCTGTACGTCGACGACTGTGATGCCACGGTCGAGCGCGTCCGGGCCGCGGGTGGACGGATCACCGAGGAAGCGACCGACCAACCGTGGGGCGAGCGGATCGCGCGCGCCGAGGACCCCGACGGCAACCTGCTCATCTTCGGCCAGCGAGCCGGCCAGCCCGCCCCGTAGCGAGTGCCGTTCCTCGTGTCGCACCCGCTGGTCGTCGTCCGGCCTTAGGGTGCGACCAGGAACGGATGAAACCCGAGGTAGACAGATGACCGACCTATACCCCGCCGTGCACCAGCCGGCGGTGGAGACGTGGCCGTCGTTGACGGCGCCGCGCTCCAACCCGGTACGCCGGGCCGGCGCGCACGCCGCGTTGCGCCTGATCGCGCGAGATCTGCCTGCCACCATCACGCTGGACAACCGCCGGTACGGGCTGGGTGGTCCCGCGATGCTGGTCCACCGGACCGGCCCGTTCCTCGACCGGCTCGGCCACGACGCGGGCTCCGGCTTCGGCGAGGCCTACCTGGCCGGCGACTGGGACCCCGAGCCGGGCACCGACCTGGCCGACCTGCTCGTGCCGTTTGCGCAGCGGTTCAGTTCTGAGCAGGACCGCCATCTGCTGCCGAAGTGGGCCCAGTCGCTCCGCTGGCTGGTGACCCGCTCGCAACCGTCCGACCAGGAGAACGACCGGGCCGGCGCCCGGGAGAACATCTCCCGCCACTACGACCTGAGCAACGCGATGTTCGCGGAGTTCCTCGACCCCACGCTGACGTACTCCGCGGCGCTGTTCGACCAGCAGCCCGAGTCCGACCTGGCGACGGCGTCGTACGACGAACTGACCAACGCGCAACTGCGCAAGCTCGACGCGATCCTGGACGCGGCCGGCGTACGGTCCGGGTCCCGCGTGCTCGACATCGGCTGCGGCTGGGCGAGCCTGGCGATCCGGGCGGCGCAGCGCGGCGCCTGGGTCACGGCCATCACCATCGCGTCGCAGCAGGCGCTGCTCGCCCAACGGCGGATCGCCGATGCTGGGGTGAGTGACCGCGTGCAGGTCGCGCTGCGCGACTACCGCGACCAGATTGGTGTCTTCGACGCGGTGCTCAGCGTGGAGATGATCGAGGCGGTCGGCGAGAAGTACTGGCCGGTGTACTTCGACGCGATCGAGCGGCGGCTCGCACCGGGCGGCAAGGCCGTCGTCCAGGCGATCGTGATGCCGCACCAGCGCATGCTGGCCACCCGGAACACCTTCACCTGGGTGCAGAAGTACATCTTCCCCGGCGGCCTGATCCCGTCGGTCGACGTGATCGAGCAGGTCACCGCCCAGCACACCGGCCTGCAGGTCGAGGTACTGCGGCACCTCGGCCCCGACTACGCCCGGACCCTGCGGATCTGGCGCAACCGCTTCATCGAGCGCTGGCCCGCCATCGCCGACCTCGGCTTCGACGGCACGTTCCGGCGGATGTGGGAGTTCTACCTCGCCTACTCCGAGGCCGGTTTCCGGGCCGGCTACCTGGACGACGTACAGATCCTGCTGACCAAGCGATTCGGCTAGCGGGCTCAGCGGCGGACGACGATGGTGCCCGCGGCGAGGTCGTGCAGGCCGCGGCGCTCCTTGTCGAAGATCACGGCCGGCAGGACCAGGCAGATCAGCAAGGTGCGGATCGCGCCGCCCAGGAGACCCACCTGCGCGGCGTACCCGGTGCCGCCGCCCTTGGTGCGGATCACCCGCAGGCCGAGCAGGCGGTGACCGATGGTGGCGCCGGCCAGGCCGGTCAGGATCGCTGACATGGCGAAGAAGATCACCAACTGGGCGGTGTTGAAGTCGTTGCCGCCGGCCCAGATCGGTTTGCCGACCACGGCCGAGGCGATCAAGCCGGCCAGCAGCCAGTCGGCGAGCAGGGCGCCGAACCGGCGGGCCCAGCCGGCCACCGAGCCCGGTCCCGCCTCGGGCAGACCGAGACGGTTGCCCGGATATCGGTACTCCTCGGTGGGTCCCGCCCCGGATTGCGCAGATGATGCCATGATGACGAGGCTAGTGCCTCGGGTCAGAGGTCCTAACGAGGTGGTCCGGGGATCTCTCAGCCCCGTCCGCCGCACACCAGTGGGTCAGCGCGGACACGCTGGGCGTAACATCCGCGAAACATTGGGGTCACTGCCGAGTAATGCGCAGGGCCTACGTTCAGAACAATCTCTGAGCCACCCCGAGGAGTATGTATGTTTTCCAGCGCTGAGGAGCTGCTCGCCTACGTCAAGGACGAGGGGGTCGCGTTCATCGACGTCCGGTTCTGTGACCTGCCGGGCATCATGCAGCACTTCACCGTCCCGGTGTCGTCCTTCGGCCCGGAGGTCTTCGAGGACGGTCTGCAGTTCGACGGTTCGTCGATCCGTGGCTTCCAGCAGATCCACGAGTCGGACATGTCGCTGCTGCCCGACCCGACCACGGCGTACCTGGACCCGTTCCGCCGGGACAAGACGCTGATCGTCAACTTCTTCGTGCACGACCCGCTGACCGGTGAGGCCTACAGCCGCGACCCGCGCAACATCGCCCGCAAGGCGCAGGAGTACCTGAAGTCGACCGGCATCGCCGACACCGCCTTCTTCGCGCCCGAGGCCGAGTTCTACGTCTTCGACGACGTGCGGTTCGAGACCCGGCAGAACGAGAGCTACTACCACATCGACTCCGTGGCCGGCGCCTGGAACACCGGCCGGGTCGAAGAGGGTGGCAACCGCGGGTACAAGGTCCGTTACAAGGGTGGCTACTTCCCGGCGCCGCCGGTCGACCACTTCGCCGACCTGCGCAACGACATCACCAAGCACCTCGAGACCAGCGGGCTGATCGTCGAGCGGGCCCACCACGAGGTCGGCACCGCGGGCCAGGCGGAGATCAACTACCGCTTCAGTGAGCTGCTGAACGCCGCCGACGACGTGATGAAGTTCAAGTACATCGTCAAGAACACCGCCTGGGACGCCGGCAAGACCGCGACCTTCATGCCGAAGCCGATCTTCGGTGACAACGGCTCGGGCATGCACTGCCACCAGTCGCTGTGGAGCAACGGCGACCCGCTGTTCTACGACGAGTCCGGCTACGGCGGCCTGTCCGACGTCGCCCGCTGGTACATCGGCGGCCTGCTCAAGCACGCCCCGTCGCTGCTGGCCTTCACCAACCCGACGGTGAACTCCTACCACCGCCTGGTCCCGGGCTTCGAGGCGCCGGTCAACCTGGTCTACTCCCAGCGCAACCGCTCGGCCTGCATCCGGATCCCGATCACGGGTTCGAACCCGAAGGCGAAGCGGATCGAGTTCCGCTGCCCCGACCCGTCGGCCAACCCGTACCTGGCCTTCTCGGCCCAGCTGCTGGCCGGTATCGACGGTATCCGCAACAAGATCGAGCCCGCGGACCCGATCGACAAGGACCTGTACGAGCTGCCCCCGGAGGAGCACGCGTCGGTCAACCAGGTCCCGACCTCGCTGCCGGCCGTGATCAACTCCCTGGAGGCCGACCACGAGTTCCTGCTCGAGGGCGACGTCTTCACCGCGGACCTGATCGAGACCTGGATCGACTTCAAGCGCGAAAACGAAATCGCCCCGATCCAGCTCCGCCCCCACCCGCACGAGTTCGAGCTCTACTACGACGTCTGATCGGTACTACGAACCACCAGCGGCGGTCGGCCTTTTCGGGCCGGCCGCCGCTGTGTGTTGTCAGACGGTTTGCCGGCGGCGGACCATTTCGGTGATCCAGCTGGGGGCGAACGGCGAGGTGCAGCCGCGGGACGTCGGGTAGTCGGCCAGGACCTGGAGGCGCTCGCCGATGTCGATGGCGCGGGCGCGGTACTGCGGGTGTTCGATCCCGATGTGGCCCAAGGACTCGTTCATCGCCCACTGAAGCCGCCCGGGCGCATCCTTCATCTCGGCCTCGATGACGTCCAGCAGTTTCGCGAGATCCAGGCCCTCGGGTTGTTTGCGGACGCGGTCAGTGGTCAGCATCCAGCCGGCGGCGGCAACCATCGGGTCGGGGTCGTCGACCCACGTCAGGCGCAGGTCTTCCGCGTGGAGGTGTTTCTTCACCACGTAGTTGACCAGCCAGTCCAGCTCTTTCGGCGTCCTTGCCGCGCGCAGCATGGCGTCGAGCTCGACCGGTTCGAACGCCTTCGGCCGGCAGATCAGGATTGCCAGCAGTCTCGCCGCGCCGTCGCCGGTCGCCCAGAGTTGGCGAGCCAGCTCGTGCTGCGTCTTCAGGCGCTTCGCCACGGCGCGCAGTTCGCTCAGGTTCACCCCGTGGTCGTCCCCGTGCTGCTGATTCACCGCGCGGACCTTCGGGTCCTCGAGCGCAGCCAGCTCGACCATCACCTCGGCAACAGTCATGCTTCAGTCCTCCGCGGGCTCGCCGAGGTAGAAGGCCGTAGTGCGCTTCGCGGCCGCGGTCGCCGCTTCGTCCGGAGTACCAGCCTTGACCGACGCCTCGCCCCAGCGGTCGCTCACGGTGCGGATGAACTGCTGCGCCGCCGCTGTCTTGCCGAACTCCTCCGGATCCTCCGGGCGGTCCTCGCCGGTGATCAGGTGCATCGCGAGACCCAGTACGGCGAGGTCCCAGCCCACTCCGGTCGCACCAGGGCCGAACTGCGTCCAGAAGTCCGAGTCGGCGTCGCCGGTGTGCTCGTGCTCGAGGGTGAACCGTGCGCCGTCCCCGTCCGGCGTGAGCCGCACGGTCACCTGGCTGGAGTCGCTGCCGTACTCCCACGTCACGGTGTAGAACCGCGGCGGCTCGCACGCCAGCACCTCCCCGGAGGCGTTCCCCTCGACCTGGTAGCGGCCGCCCAGCCGGAAGTCACCGGTGACCGGCCCGAACCAGCGCTTGAGCCGATCCGCTTGCGTGCAGGCCTCCCAGAGGTCCTCGACACTGGTCGGGTACGCCTGGCTGATGGTCTGAACCGTGTGCTGCGTGCTCCCATCGCGCTTGACGGTGAGCCCACGATCGACCTCTCCCGGCTGCGAGGCGATGAGCTGGTCGGTCGACTCCGTCATGATTGCTCCTGTTCGTTGGTCGGTGCCGGCGGATTGCCGTCTCGTCGTGCCTTCTTGCCGCGGGCGATCTCGGTCGCGAGTGCGTCCAGGCGCGGCGCCCAGAACCGCCGGAACGGGTCCAGCCACTCGTCGACATCGCGCAGCGGCGCCGCGTTCAGCGAGTAGAGCCGGCGGGTGCCCTCGGCCCGCACCCCCGCGAATCCGGACTCCCGAAGCACCTTCAGATGCTGGGACACCGCGGGCTGGCTGATCCCGAACTCCTCGCCGACCGTCCGGACGACGTCGCCGGCCGGCAGCTCACCGTCGGCCAGCACCTCGAGGATGCGCCGGCGAACGGGGTCCCCGAGGACGTCGAAAGCGTGCACGACCTAAATATAAGCCCGATCCAATATAAGTCAACCCTGATGATTATCCGGCTCGGAGACTGGACTTCCTTCCGCGTGCGACGACTTCAAAGCCGTCGGTCGTCCGTTGCGGCGACCAACTCCTCCCACTGCGGGACCATGACCCCGCGGCTCGGTAGGTTTCCTGGGGCTTCGCGGGTGTGCGGGGTTTGAAAGTCACGGTACGGTGGAAATCACCGCATGTAGGGGACCCGCCACTCCCTGTTGCCGGAGGGGTGGGCCTCGCGCCGCCAAATGCAAGGAGCCCCGATGGTTGTCTACCTACCCCGTTCGGCGTGGGGTGCCCGGGCGCCGAGATCTGGTCCGGGTGGGCTGGTCGCCTCCAGGGTCAGCGGGGTCGCGATCCACTGGCCCGGGACGGGGTCCACCAGACCGATCCACAGCCAGTCCGCGGTCGCGTCCGCGTTGCGCGGCTGGCAGGCGTTCCACATGGACAGCCGAGGCTGGTCCGACATCGCATACCAGGTCGCCGTCGACCAGGCCGGCCGGGCCTGGGTGTTACGCGGCCTGCGGATGCAGTCCGGCGCCAACGGCAATCTCACCCTCAACCAGCAGTACGGCGCAATCCTGCTCGTGCTCGTCACCGGCGAGCAGCCGTCCAGCGCAATGAAGGCGACGGTCCGCGGAGTCGTCGCCGACTTCCGCCGGTCGTTCCCCCGCGGTACCAGGATCGTGGCGCACTCGGCGATCCGCCCCGGCGGCACCGACTGCCCAGGACCCGCAGCCCGCGCCGCGATCGCCCGCGGGGACTTCACCCCCAGAAGCTCATCGGAGACACCTATGACGCCTGCTCAAATGACGGAACTGAAGAACTTCATCGAGGCCCGCAACAAGGCGTACGCCCTGTGGGTCCACAAGGCGCTGACCCGGCAGATCGACGTCAGCAACCAGGCGTACACCCTGTGGCTGCACCGGCAACTGTCCCGCCAGATCGCGCTGGCCACCCAGTCCACACCGAACACGCCGGTCGACCCGGTCGACCCAGAGCCAGAGATCCCGACCGAAGAGCCGATCCCCTTCCCCGAACTCCCGCCCGAAGAGGAAACTCCCGCCAATCCGGAGGACGGTACGCCCGAGGAGCCCGGTACTCCGGAGGAGCCGGATGATCTGGAAGAGCCGCCGAACCCAGACCCCGATGCGGTGCCCTCCGCCCCGCAGGCCGAGCGGTAACCCGGCGGGCGGAGTACCGGGAGCGGTTCCGAAACTTCGGGGGACTTCGTCTAACTCTTGAATTAAGTGGGGAAGTTGGCTTTCCTGGGAGCGCGCTGGTCTGAATGCGCATTCCGCCCCACAAAAATTCAAGAGGAGAGTCAATGACTCCAGGAGGCGCCCCACTCCGCCCGCCGCCGCGAGCCCGCCGGTTCGCGGTGATCGCCGCTGCCCTGGTGACCGCCGTGGTCGCGACAGCTCTGACCGTGGCCGCATCGCCCGACGCGAGCGCCGCGATCTCGCCGACCGGCTGGAACACCGTGGTGAGCAAGAACAGCGGCAAATGCGTCGATGCGCGCGCCGCCGCGACAGCGAACGGTACGGCGGTCCAGCAGCAGGCGTGCAACAGCACCAACGCCCAGCAGTGGCAGTTCCAGCCGACCAGCAACGGCTACGTCCGGGTCAACGCTCTCAACAACGCGGCCCAGGCTCTCGACGTCACCAACGTCTCGACCGCCGACGGCGCACCGATCCAACTGTGGACCTACGGCAACGGCCTCAACCAGCAGTGGCTGCCGGTCGAGGAAGCCGACGGCGCCTACCACCTCGTCAACCGCCACAGCGGCAAGTGCCTCGACGTACCGGGCGCCTCGACCGCTGACGGACTCCAACTGCAGCAGTACACCTGCAACGGGACCGCTGCCCAATCGTTCAGGATCAACCCCGTGGACGGCACTCCCCCGACCGACCCGCCGACGGGTCAGCCCGACCTCGGCCCGAACGTGTCGATCTTCGACCCGTCGATGCCGCAGAGCACCATCCAGGCCAAGCTCGACTCGGTCTTCCGGCAGCAGGAGACCAACCAGTACGGCGAACAGCGGTACGCGCTGCTCTTCAAGCCGGGCACCTACAACGTCAGCGCCAACGTCGGCTTCTTCACCCAGGTCGCCGGGCTCGGGCTCACGCCGGGCAGCGTGAACATCAACGGCGCCGTGCACGTGGAGGCCGACTGGTTCCCGCCGCAGAACGCGACGCACAACTTCTGGCGCGGCGCCGAAGGGCTGACCGTCACTCCCCCGGGTGGGCTCGACCGCTGGGCGGTCAGCCAGGCATCGGCGTACCGGCGGATGCATTTGAAGGGCAATCTCGCGCTGGACGACGGCGGCTGGGCCAGCGGTGGCTTCATGGCGGACACGCTCGTCGACGGCCAGGTCCGCTCCGGCAGCCAGCAGCAATGGCTGTCCCGCAACACCAACTGGGGTAGCTGGACCGGCCAGAACTGGAACCATGTTTTCGTCGGAGCCCAGAACGCTCCCGCCGGCGGCTTCCCGGATCCGGGGTACACGAAGATCGCGCAGACCCCGATCATCCGGGAGAAGCCCTATCTGTACATCGATGCCGCAGGCAACTACAAGGTGTTCGTCCCGGCACTCAAGGCGAACTCGGCCGGCCCGGGCTGGACGAGGGGCAACCCGGCCGGTGAGTCGCTGCCGATCGACCAGTTCTACATCGCCAGGCCAGGCGTCACCGCGGCGACTCTCAACGCACAACTTGCCGCCGGCAAGAACCTGCTGTTCACGCCGGGCGTCTTCAAGCTCAGCGACACGCTGCGGATCACCCGCGCGAACACCGTCGTCCTCGGTCTCGGTCTGGCGACCCTGATGCCGACCAACGGGACCCAGTCCATCACCGTCTCCGATGTCGACGGCGTCAAGCTCGCGGGTCTGCTGATCGACGCGGCACCGACTAATTCGCCGCTGCTGATGGAGATCGGCCAGGCGGGCTCGTCGGCCAACCACTCGGCTAACCCGACCTCGCTGCACGACGTCTACTACCGGATCGGCGGCTCGGCCGTCGGCAAGGCGACCGAGACGTTGCGGATCAACAGCAACAACGTGATCCTCGACCACGTCTGGCTGTGGCGGGGTGACCACCGCGACGGGGTCGGCTGGAACGTGAACACGGCCGACACCGGCTTGGTTGTCAACGGCAACGACGTGACGGCGTACGGGCTGTTCGTCGAGCACTACCAGAAGTACCAGACGATCTGGAACGGCAACGGCGGGCGGACGTACTTCTACCAGAACGAGATGCCGTACGACCCGCCGAACCAGGCGGCCTGGATGAACGGCTCGACCCGCGGCTACGCGGCGTACAAGGTCGCGGACTCGGTCACCACCCATGAGGCGTGGGGGCTGGGCAGCTACTGCGTCTTCACCTCGGACGCGAGCATCGTGGCCGAGCGGGCGTTCGAAGTACCGGTCAAGCCTGGCGTGAAGTTCCACAACATGATCACCGTCTCCCTCGGCGGTCGCGGAACGATCAACCGGGTCATCAACAACACCGGCGGACCGTCCAACTCGGCCGGCAACGAAGCCACGGTCGTGAACTTCCCCTAAGGAACACCTTCAACGCCCTGCGGCCGCCAGGGTTCGCAGGGCGTTGAGGGTGACCATCTCGTTCGGACCGGTGCGCCCCCAGTTCACAACCTCCTGAGCGTTGGTCCCCCCAGCAGGACGCCACCACTGCAACCTGGTGTGCCAGAGACCGTCCGGCTGCCGCTGGCTCTCCAACTCGTCCAGTGCGTCGCCGGCTCGCTCGTCCTTGATCAGCCCGAGCCGCGACAACACCAGCAGGGCTTGCAGGATGTCGTAGTGCCAGTACGGCGGATAGCTCGGCTGCAGCCATCGCTTGTTGATCACCTCCCCCGTGCTGAGGCTCCGGAACACCCGGTGCTCCAGGAACAACTCCCCAGCCCGCACTGCGGCCTCGCGCGCCGCCTCGTCGCCAGTAGCCCGCCAGTACTCGTGCAAGCCCCACGCAGCCGCATGTGTCTCGTGGAATGAGGACCGGTGCGCAGCAGGATTCTTGTCGCAGTTCCAGCCGCCGTCAGGCCACTGCCACTCGATCAGGCCCTCCGCCAGCCGCTGTACCCGCGGGTCCTCGGCTAGCCCGAGCCTGGAGCAGGCAGCCAGCGCGTTGCCCTCGATTGACCCGCACCGTCGCGGCAGCCCTTCGATGATCTGCACCTTGTACTGCAGCGAGGCCATCCGGTCCGTCAGCACCTGATCCGCAGCAGCGACCGCTCGCGGCTCCCCCGCCGGTACTTCGAGCTCCACCAGCGACACGATCCGCCAGTGCGCGCCCTTGTACTTCTGGTACGTACGCCGCTCCGGCGGGGCCGCCAGCAACGCCTCCACCTTGGCGCCGCGCAGTACGTCCTCGCCGAACTCCTGGCCCAACAGGTCCCGGCGCACCATCCCACGAACTGCCGGCTCATCAGAAGCCAGCAGCCACTTCACAGCCTTGTCCATCTCCCCATTCTGACTCTCCCCGGGCTGTCGGAGCGCTGTGATTGGGTAGGCCGGTGGAAATCATGGAGTTGTCAGACCGGCTGGAGAAGCTGTCGGCGCGGTACGGGGAGCACGTGGGGTTCGAGCGGGACGGCGACTGGTTCCTGTTGAAGCTCCAGGAGGAGATCGGTGAGCTGACGCAGGCGTACCTGCAGGTGACCGGTCGGTCACGCGCCAAGGGCAAGTCGCCCGAGGAGCTCCGTGACGCCTTTCAGTTGGAGTTCGCGGACGCCTTCTGCCAACTCCTGCTGCTCGCCCGCCACTTCGACATCGACGTACCGCGGGAGATCGAACGGAAGTGGCTGTCCCACGAGTGAGGCTCACGCCTGTTTGGGGCGGATGGCGAAGAGGATCATCAAGACGATCGACGGGATGACGACGATCCAGGTGCTGCTCAGCCCGAGGAGCACGGGGGCCAGGCAGATCAGGAGAAGGTCAAAACCGCGCATCGGGGTGGAGAACAGGCCTGGCGGGATGGCTCCCATCGGTGAGGCGACCAGCGGGCCGCTGTACGACGGTGGCCGGGCTGACGCTTGACGGACGGCGCCCGTGAGCATCCCGGCCGCAACGGCGAACGCCACCGACGGACTCCCGAGTGCCGGCTCAGCCAGCGTGGCCCACAGAACAGCAAACCCGCCCGGTACTACGGACATGATCACGCGCAACTCGCGGAGTTCGAACCCAAGCGCCCGCACCAACCCACCAGACCGGCAAACCGAGCGCAGCCCGTCCATCAACGGCCGCACCGCCCCGAACCCGGCCAACCCGGCAGCGATGGGCACCAGTACGTCGTACCCGGTGCCGGCGACGGCGTACGGGACAACCAGGAGCGCAAAGGCAATCACCAGCCGACGCGGCCAGCGCTGCACGCGGACGAACTCCCGGTGGATCAGCGCCACCGCGTTGGAGCCTCGTCCCCGCCGCGACTTCAAACGACCCTTCATCCGCCAGTGGCGTCCGGCAACAACGTCGGCGAGCAGACTGACGTCCAAGGTGATAGCTGCACCGGCCAGCCCCTGAAGCAGATCACCACCAGCCACCACCGTCTGCCGACTGAGCTTGCTGAGTGTGCGGCCGGTGAACACGGCCAGGACAACGGCAAGCAGCAGGCCTACGAGGCCGACGGCCAGCAGGCGCACCTGCTCAGCAGACAGGCCCGCCTGCTGAGCAGGGAGCGCCTGTAGGCCGAGTGTGGTCTCCGTAGTTCCGCCGCCTCTTCCGAGCGCCAGGAGCAGAGCCGGTACGGCGGCGAGGATCAAGAGACCATCTGCGATCCGTAGAGCCCAGCGGGAGCGGGTGGCTGTTTGTTGTGCCCAGACTGTGGCGCAAGCCGTGACGACCAGCAGGACCGTCGTCAGGACGGCCGCCTCGCCCACCGTCGACCAGGCGGCGCCGAAGAGCGCCCAGCCCACCACCGCCGCCAGTGCTCCCACCACTGCCGCTACAACGACCACCAGCCGGTACGACGGTCGCAGTAGCGACGCACGGTCAACCGGTGTCGCCAGTAACCAGAACGCGGTAGCACGGGAAGCTGACACGGGTCCGATGCTCAACAGGGCCCGCAGCATGGTCGAGACGAGTAGCGGCACCAGGATGTACGGCACCGTGTCGAGCAGCCAGGAACACGACCCCGAGGTACAGGCTGCTGATTTCTCGTTGAGGTCCAGCAGCACGCTGGAGCCGGTGGCACCGACCATGGCCACGGCGAAGAGGATCAGGTAGACATCCTCGAACTGCTGCCAGAACGTGCGGTCCGCCTTGCCCCGGCCGACCTTGCGCATCCAGCGGCGCAACGATCGCGACGAGGGGATCGCGCCGAAGTCAGCCGGATCGAAGACGACCGGGCCGTCCGCAGTACTCATGGCAGCGGGGTCAGGGTGACGGTCTCGTCCGCGACGGCCTCCACCAGCGCCGCGTCGTGACTGGCGAACAGGATCGACGTACCGGTCTTCTTCTCCTCGACCAGCTTGGTGGTCAGCCAGGCGACGCCCTCGGCGTCGAGGCGGGCCTCGGGCTCGTCGAGTACCAGCAACTTCCGCGGCCGGACCAGAGCCGTCGCCAGCGCGAGGCGGCGCCGCTGGCCCGACGACAACGACCCGGGCAGCTGGTCCGCCGCACTCAGCAGGCCGACGTCGTCGAGCACCGTGTCGACCAGGTCCTCGGGCTCGGCGTTGCCGTGGGCGCGGGCCAGCAGGTCGAGGTGCTCGGCGGCGGTCAGGTCGGGGAAGAAGTCGAGGTCGTCGAGCAGCGAGGCGACATCCCGGCGTACCGACTCGGCGCGTTCGTCGATCGGCGCGCCGTCCAGCAGGATCTCACCGGCGGCCGGCTCGGTGGAGCCGACGATGCACTTGAGCACCGTCGTTTTGCCCGACCCGTTGGGGCCGACCAGGGCGATCGCCCGGCCGGCCCCCAGCGTGAACGTGAGATCCTCGATCACCGGGCGATCGGCGTACAGGTGCCGAAGGCCGATCACAGACAGACGCGGTACCGCCAGCCGTGGTTCGGCCTTCGTCACCGCTTCCGGACCAGGGTGAGTCCGTCGCCGATGCCGAGGATGACCACGTCGACCCGCTCGTCCGCGGCGATGTGCGCGTTGAACTCCTTGCGGTCGACCGGGTCGTCCCCGTGCTCGCCGACCACCCGGCCGCCGGCCAGCGTGTTGTCGAACAGCAGCAGGCCGTTCGGGCGGATCTTCGGGACGAGCTGCTCGAAGTAGTCGATGTAGCCCGGCTTCTCGGCGTCCACGAAGGCCAGGTCGAACTCGCCCTCGAGCTTGGCCACCGATTCGTGCGCGTCGCCGATCCGCAGCTCGATCTTGTCCGCGACACCGGCCCGCTCCCAGTACCGGCGGCCGATCGAGGTCCACTCGTCACTGACGTCGAGGCAGAACAGTTCGCCGTCGGCCGGCAGTCCGCGGGAGATCGCCAGCGCCGAGAACCCGGTGAAGGTGCCGATCTCGACCGCGCGACGGGCCGACACCAGCCGGGTCAGCGTGGTCAGCAGCGCCGCCTGGTCCGCGGTGGTCAGCATCACCGACACGCCACCGAGCGCGCGGGTCTCCTCGACCAGGTCGCTCGCGACCTCGTCCAGCGGCATGCCGTGCGCGATCATGTAGTCGTGCAGCTCGTCGGTGACCAGAACCTGATTGCCCATCGAAACCCGCCATCCTGAATGTCGTCGTTGTCTCGCCTGTAGTCTCTACGGGTTGTCCAAGAGCACGACACCCACCCCTCCGAGGAGACCTCCGTATGCGCATCGCCGTCGCCGGATCGATCGCGACCGACATCCTGATGACCTTCCCCGGACGCTTCAAGGACCAGTTCCTCGAAGAGCAGATGCACAAGGTGTCGCTGTCGTTCCTGGTCGACGAACTGGTCGTGCACCGCGGCGGGGTCGCCGCCAACATCTGCTACGGGATGGCCCAGCTCGGCCGGCCGTCGCTGCTGGTCGGCTCGGTCGGGTCGGACTTCGCGGAGTACGGCGCCGCGCTGGCCGCCGCCGGCGTCGACATCTCGCACGTCCGCATCTGCGAGAACGTGCACACCGCCCGCTTCACCTGTACGACGGACCTCGACGCCAACCAGATCGCCTCCTTCTACACCGGCGCGATGGCGGAGGCGCGCGAGATCGACCTCGGCGCGATCCACGCCGCCACCGGCGGGATCGACCTGGTGCTGATCGGCGCGGACGACCCGGACGGGATGCTGCGGCACACCAAGCTGGCCAAGGCGAACGGCATCGCGATCGCCGCCGATCCGTCGCAGCAGCTGGCCCGGATGGACGGCGAGCCGATCCGCGAACTGATCGACGGCGCGACGTACCTGTTCAGCAACGAGTACGAGTCCGGTCTGATGGTCCAGAAGACCGGCTGGAGCCACGACGAGATCCTGTCCCGGGTAGGAGTACGGGTCACCACCCACGGCGGCGACGGCGTGGTGATCGAGAACGCCGACGGAATCCTGGCAAAGGTCCCGGCCGTACCCACCCCCGGCCTGGTCGACCCCACCGGCGGCGGCGACGCCTTCCGCGCGGGCTACCTCACCGGCCGGGTAGCCGGCCTCGACCACGAAGCCTCCGCCCAAATCGGCTGCACGCTGGCCACCACCGTCCTCGAAACGGTAGGCACCCAGGAATACACCCTCGACCGCCCCACCTTCCTCACCCGCCTCGCCTCGGCGTACGGCGAAGAAGCAGCCACCAAAGCAGCCTCCACCCTCAACCTGGGCTGAATCTGCTGGTGAACGAGCTTGCCGTCCGGCGGTACACAGCCGCCGACGAAGCTGCGGTTCTCCAACTCATCAACGCCGACCGCCTGCCGGGGCAGCCGACGGTCACTCCCGAGATGCTGGCCGAAGCGCTGGCGGGCCGCTCCACCGTGGACAGCAACTGGTGGAAGGAACTCGACCCACCGATCACCGAGGTCGCGCAGACCACAGGCGGCGAGGTGATCGGTGTGGTGTCCTCCGCGACTCGTCCCACCGACGACGCCGGCGTGATTCTGTGGCTGCATTGCGCCGAGGACCCCAGCATCGCCCGCGCGTTGATCCAGCACGCGATCAGCCGGCTCGGCGACCGGACGATTCACGCCTTCGACTTCGCCACAGCCTTGTCGCTCGGTCTGGAGGGTCTACCGAGACGGCACCGGGCAGCGACCCACGCCGCGCTGACCGCGGCAGGCTTCACCGGTGAAGATCTCTGGCGCTACCTGCGCGCTCCGCTCCCGCTCGATGGCCTCCCCCCTGCCGGGAACGTGCAGGCCGGTCCGGCTGACGACGGCATCGGTACCCACCTCGAGATCCGGCAGGGAGGCAAGGTGCTGGCCGAGGCCACCGTCGGTCCCCCGTTCCAGGCGACTGCAGTGCTCCGGTGGATCAGCGTCGATCCGGCGGCCCGCGGCCGCGGACTCGGGCGACAGCTACTCGGCACGGCCCTCGACTTGATGAGTCGGCAGGGCGCGGAGCAGGTGATCCTGTACGTCGACGACGACGCCCCCGCAGACGATCCGGAGCGCGACCGTACCGCGGCCAACGCGATGTACGACCGGGCCGGCTTCACCGAGGTCGATCGCCTGTGGTCCTATCGCCGAAGCGCCGACTGACCGCCATCCGTGCTTGCAGCGCTTGGCGAACTACGGTGAGGTGCAGGTCCAGTTGATTTGAGGAGATCGCATGACGGATGTGGTTGCGGCGGCGGCCGGTGAGATTGTCATCGGGGGCGACCTGACGGTTCGGCGGCTTGGGTACGGGACTATGCAGTTGCCTGGGCCTGGGGTTTGGGGTGAGTCGAAGGATCCGGACGAGGCGGTTCGGGTTTTGCGGCGGGTGGTGGAGTTGGGGGTCAACTTCATTGATACGGCTGATGCGTACGGGCCGTTTACTGCGGATTTGTTGCTGAAGAAGGCGTTGCATCCGTACGCCGATGATCTGGTGATCGCCACCAAGGCGGGCTTTACCCGGAGTGGGCCGGGGAAGTGGGCTCCGGTGGGGCGGCCGGAGTATTTGCGGCAGGCTGTTGAGTTGAGTCTTCGGCATCTGGGGCTGGAGCGGATCGATTTGCTGCAGTTGCACCGGATTGATCCGAAGGTTCCGCTGGCCGATCAGGTCGGTGAGCTGGCGAAGATGCAGGCGGAGGGGAAGATCCGGCACATCGGCTTGTCCCAGGTCAGCGTCGAGGAGATCGAGGAAGCGACCAAGACAGCTCCGATCGTGTCGGTGCAGAACCTCTACAACCTCAGTCAGCGCAATGACGAGCCGGTGCTGGAGTACGCCGAGCAGAACAATCTCGCGTTCATCCCGTGGTTCCCGCTGGCCACCGGTGACCTCGCGAAACCCGGCGGGCCGCTCGACTCGATCGCCAAGGAGCACGGATCCAGCCCGTCACAGCTTGCACTCGCCTGGCTGCTCAAGCGCTCCCCCGTGATGCTGCCGATCCCCGGCACCTCCTCGGTCGCGCACCTCGAGGACAACGTGGCAGCCGCGAAGGTCGAGCTCACCGACGACGAGTTCAACCGTCTCACCGCAGCGGTCAGCTGACTCCGACGGCTGGCGCCAGCGGTCCGCTAAAAGGCCAGCCAGCCAGCGCCCCGACCAGGCGGCTCAGGACTCCGGTTGAGGATGCCCGGCCCAGAGGCCGCGGACGTGGCCGATGTGGCGGAGCATGAGTTGTTCGGCGCCGGCGGCGTCGCGGGCGGCCACCAGGTCGACCAGCTCGTGGTGTTCGGCGGCCGACTGGACCAGGCGGCCGCTCTTCACCAGCGGAGTCAGGCCGAGCAGCCTGGTCTGTGACCGCAGGTCGGACACCACGTCCACCAGCCGAGGGTTGCCGCTGTACGCGAGCAGCGTGACGTGAAAAACCCGATCTGCCTCGATGTAGTCGACCAGGTTGCCCGCCTCGGCCGCGACCACGATGTCCTCAGCCAGCTCCCGCAACCGGGGGATGTCCCCGGCCGGGATCAGCGGTACGACGTCGCGCACGGTCGGCGGCTCGATCAGCAGCCGCAGTTTGGTGACGTTGTCGAGGTCCTCGTCCGACATCTCGGTCACCCGGAAGCCCTTGTTGGGCAGCGAGATGACCAGGCCCTCCTTGACCAGGTCGAGCATCGCCTCGCGCACCGGCGTGGCCGACACCCCGAACTTCGCCCCGAGCATCGGCGCGGAGTACACGGTGCCGGGCTCCATCTCACCGGAGATGACGGCGGCTCGCAGGGCGTGCGCGACGCTGTCCCGCAGGTTCTCCCGCTTGAGCCTGCGAACGCTCGGCAGCGGCTGGACCGAATCCGCGCTCATCCCTTGCTCACCCGCACAGTCCCCCGCTCGTGGTCGACACGGCCATATTGTCGGCCATGACGTGCCCGGGAGCGAATCTCCCGGGCTCCGGCGAGCCGGTCAGACTCCGCCACCGACGGATCGGACCATGTCGGTCAGGTGAGCGAAGACCCGGTCGGACAGCCGCAGTCCATCGTGCTCGAACTCGTTCGTCACCCACGGCCGCACATTCCCGACCCGCCCGGCAGTGTCGAGCTGCAGACCCGAGTCGACGTACATGTCGTCGAAGTACACCGCGGCAACCACCGGTACGTCGTTCGCCGCCAGCCGGTGCAGGTCGTACAGCTCGCTCCACTCGGTGCGAGCCGCCAGCAACTCCGCGCCGGCCCGGAACGGACGCAGTACGCGGATCTCCTCGAACATCCAGGGGTAGATCATCTCGCCGGTGAACAGCAGCGGCCTGGCCGACTCCGCGAACTGCGGGTGAGCCGCCCGCTCCCGCTCGGCCGCCCAGCCGGTCGCACCCGGCCCCGACCCATAGCAAGCCTCCTGCAACGCGGCGAACAGCGGACCATCGGCGTACGAGCTGAGCGCCATCACCTGGCTCAGGAACGTGTCGGACAGCTCGTCACCGGCAAACGCCTCGTCGATCAGCCAGTGGATCCGCTCGTAACCGGGCTTCATCCCGAAGTCGATCCCGAGCGACTGGAGCCGCCGTACCGTCAGCAGGTCGCCGTCCGGCAGCCGTACGTCGCCGGCCGCGAGCCGGTCCGCGATCGCCGCCACCCGCTCGACGTTGTGCGGGTACCGGGCATAGAACTCCCGGTTCTTGGCCTCCACCCGCGGATAGGTCCGCCGGTACACCTCGGCGGCGTTCGGCGTCACCGAGGGAAGCCCGCCGGTCACATAGCAGGCCGTCAGCGCCTCAGGAGCCCGTGACAGGTAGGCCAGCGTGATGAAGCCGCCATAGCTCTGCCCCAGCGTCGACCACTTCGCGCCGCCGAACACGGTACTGCGAAGGTGCTCGGCGTCGGCCACGATGGAGTCGGCCCGGAAGCACGCCAGGTAGTCAGCCGCCTCCTCGGCCGACGCGAAGGACTCCATCCGCCGCCCAGTGACCGGCGTACTGCGACCCGTTCCGCGCTGGTCGAGCAGCACCACTCGGTACGACTTCAACGCCTGGCCGATCCACCCCGACGGGTCGAGCGGCCGTGGCGACTTGCCACCCGGTCCACCCTGCAGGAACAGCAGGCAGGGCAACTCCTCGTGCTGCCGCATGGGGTCCACCAGTTCGCGGGCGAAGACCGTGATCCGCCGTGGATCGCTGTCGTCCCACCAGTTCAGCGGGACCTCCACCGAGTGCTCACGGACGTGCATGCCTGGAATCGTGTAGCTGGTCATCTGCTCCGCATCCGTTCCTGTTCGCGCAACCGCCGCTTGCGGTCCCATTCCGGGTTGATCCGCGGAACCGCCGCCAGCAGCGTCTTGGTGTACTCGTCCTGGGGCCGGTCGAAGACCTCGTCCCGCGACCCCAGCTCCACGATTCTGCCCTTGTTCATCACCGCGACCCGCTGCGCGATCTGCCGGACGACGGCCAGATCGTGCGCGATGAAGATGTAGCTGAACCCGCTCTCCCGTTGCAGCCGGACCAGCAGCTCCAGGATCTGCGCCTGGATCGAGACGTCCAGCGCCGACACCGCCTCGTCGCAGATCACCAGCTTCGGGCCGACCGCGAGCGCCCGGGCGATACCGATCCGCTGCGCCTGGCCGCCGGAGAACTGGGACGGGTACCGCGAGGAGTGGTCCGGGTTCAGCCCGACCCGCTCCATCAGCTCCTTGGTGAAAGCCCGCCCGCCACCCTTCGGCGCGATGCCCTGGTAGGCCAGCGGCGCCGTGACGATCCGCTCCACCGTGTACCGCGGGTTCAGCGACGAGAACGGATCCTGAAACACCACCTGGACGTCGTTGCGGAACCGCGCCAACTGCTTCCCGGTCGAACGGGTGATGTCCTCATTCTCGAACTCCAGCGTCCCACTGGTCGGATCCAGCAACCGGGCCGCGATCCGGGCGGTGGTCGACTTCCCGCTGCCCGACTCCCCCACGATCGCCAGCGTCTCCCCCAACTCGACGTCGAAGCTGACCCGGTCCACTGCCGTGAACGGCACCTTGGGCGCCAGCAACCCGCCTTGGCCCCGAGTGACGAACTGCTTGGTCACATCCTTGACCCGCAACAGACTCACGCCGGCACCTCCCCGGCGGCGGCCTCGACGGCCGGTACCAGATCGTCGATCCGCGGTACTGCGTCCAGCAGCGCGCGGGTGTACTCGTGCTGCGGATCGGAGAAGATCTGCTCGGCCGTGCCGTACTCCACCGCGTTGCCCTCACACATCACCAGCACCCGCCGCGCGATCGAACTGATCACCGCCAGGTCGTGCGTGATGAAGATCAGGCCGGTACCGGTCTCGCGCTGCAACTCGGCCAGCAGCTCGAGGATCTGCGCCTGGACGGTCACGTCGAGTGCCGTGGTCGGTTCGTCCGCGATCAGCAGCGCGGGCGAACAGCACAACGCCATCGCGATCATGATGCGCTGCCGCTGACCACCGGAGAACTGATGCGGGTAGTGGTCGATCCGGCGGCCCGGGTCGGGGATGTGGACCCGCCCCAGCGCCTCGATCGCGACCCGGCGAGCCTCGCGCCGCGAGCCGCCGCGATGCGCCCGATAGCCTTCCTCGATCTGTAGTCCGACGGTGTAGTAGGGATTCAGCGCCGACAGCGGATCCTGGAAGACCATCGAGATCTCGTTGCCGCGGATGCTGCGCAGCTCCGCCTCGGACCGGCCCACCAACTCCTGACCGTCCAGCCGGATGCTCCCCGTAGTACGGGCTCCTGGGGGCAGCAGGCCGAGGACGGCCAGTGAGGTCATCGACTTGCCGGAGCCGGATTCGCCGACGATGCCGACGGTGTCGTCCCGGTCGACGGTGAACGAGACGTTCTTCACCACGTCGACCGGACCACGGCTGGTGGGCAGCGTGACGGTGAGATCCTCCACCACGAACAGTGCGTCGCTCATGCTGTCGTGATCCTCACTCTCGGATCGAGGGCGGTGTAGACGAGGTCCACCACAACGTTGCCGACGACAACGAAGAAGGCGGCCAGCAGGGTGACCGCCATGATCACCGGCTGGTCGTTCTTCGCGATCGAGTCGGCGGCCAGCTTGCCGATTCCGTTCAGGCCGAAGACCGTCTCGGTGATCAGCGCGCCGCCGAGCAGCCCGGCGAAGTCCATCCCGAAGATCGTGGTGATCGGCGTCAGCGCCGGCCGGAGCGCGTGCCTGCGCAGGATCAGCGAGCGATGCAGTCCTTTCGCCCGAGCGGTCCGGACGAAGTTCTCGGCCAGCGTGTCGATCACGTTGGCCCGGGTCAGCCGGGCGTACAGGCAGGCGTAGCCGATCGCCAGTACGGTCCACGGCATCAGGTAGGACTCGAACCACAGCGCCGGGTTGTCACCGAACGCCGGTGCCGACGGGAACGGCAGGACCTGAAGTTTGACGACCAGGACGTACTGCAGAACGAGCGCGAGCACGTAGTTCGGAACGCTGACCCCGGTCAGGGCCAGGGCCATCGCGCTCCGATCCCACCAGGTGCCCTGCTTGACCGCGCTGATCAGGCCGCCGACCACTCCGGCGAGCAGCCACAGGACGGCCGCACCGACCGCCACCGTGATGCTCACCGGGAGCCGCGAGGTGATCATCGACCAGACGGGCTCGTTGGTCTGGAAGCTGTACCCGAGACAAGGAGCCGAGCAGTGCGCCGTACCGTAGTTGCGGCCGGCAAAGATCCCCTGCAGGAACTCCCAGAACTGGGTCAGCAGCGGCTGGTTGAGACCCAGCACGGTACGGATCGAGTCGATCCGGTCCGGCGTACAGGTCTTGCCGCAGATCATCACCGCGGGGTCCGGCGAGAGCTTGAAGAAAATCAGATAGGTGAACAGGCACACCGCGAGCAGGATCAGCAGGACGCCGCCCAACCGGCCGATCACGTACCGCGTCATCAGACCGCCTCCCCGGCGTCGATCAGCGAGCGGATCTTGTCGCCGAGCACCGTCAGCGACAGCACCGTGAGGAACAGGAACGCACCGGGGATGGCGAAGAACATCGGATCCACCGAATACCAGCTCACCGAGCTCGCGATCATCTGGCCCCAGGACGCGGTCGGCGGCGTCACGCCGACGCCGAGGAACGACAGGCCGGCCTCCGTCCCGATGTAGCCCGGTACGGCGAGCGTCGACATCACGATGATCGAGCCGCGCAGGTTCGGCAGGATCTCCCGGAACACCAGCGCCAGGTTCTTCGCCCCGGACGCGCGGGCCGCCTCGACGAACTCCCGGTTGGCCAGCGTCATCGTCTGACCGCGGATCACCCGGGCCAGGTACGGCCAGCCGAACGCGCTGATCACCACGACCAGCAGGACCGGACGGTTGCCGGCCGGCAGCGAGGACAGGATCGCGATCATGAAGATCAGCGCCGGGAACGCCATCAGGAAGTCCATCAGCCGCGAGATCAGCTGGTCGACCCAGCCGCGGTAGAAGCCGGCCAGCATGCCGAGGACGACACCGAGGACGCCGGTCAGCACGGTGGCCGAGATCGCGATCGTGATCGAGACCCGGGCGCCGTACACGATCCGGGCGAACAGGTCCCGCCCGTTCTGCGGCTCGACGCCGAACCAGTGCTCGCCGCTGACCCCGCCGAGTGCTCCGTGCGGCACCCCGCCCAGTGCGGAGTCGATCGCGCTGGAGTCGAACTCGTACGGTCCCCAGCCACTGAGCCTGGTGATCAGCGGCGCGAACGCGGCCATCAGCACCACGACCAGCAGGAACGCCAGACACAGCAGCGCTGCCTTGTCGCGGGCGAGTCGGGCCAGGATCGGCCGGGCCTGGGGGCCACCGGTGGTGGTGGCCCCCAGCTCCTCGACCTCGAGCAGGGTCGGGCTCGTCGACATCGGCTACTTCCCGGCGTCCGTCAGACCGACCGAGACCAGGTCGATGCCACCGGAGAACCCGTCGTGCAGATAGGCGCCGGCGATGTTGCTACCGACAACGATCAGCACCTTCTCGTACAGCAGCGGGACCATCGGGGCGAGCTTCATGATCTGCTGGTCCAGCTCGCCGTACGCCGCGTTGGCGGCGTTGACGTCCTTCATCGCCGCGATCTCGTCGATCTTCGCGTTCACCGCCGGGTCGTTCAGCTGGGACAGGTTCCCGTTGCCCTTGGCGGTGATGTTGCGGCCGTCGAACAGCGGTGGCAGGAAGGTCGCACCGGACGGCCAGTCCGGGCACCAGCCGGTGATCGCCGCGTCGTGCTGCTGCGACGGCGTACCGATCACCTCGTAGTACGTGGAGGTGTCGATGATGTTGATCTTGACGGTGATCTTCAACGGCGCCAGGGCCTGCTGGATCGCCACCGCCATCGCCTGCATCTTCGGCTGGGCGCGGGTGTCGAGGGTGAAGCTGAACCCGTCGGCCAGACCCGCCTCCGCGAGCAGCTTGCGCGCGGCCTCCAGGTCACCCTTGCCGTCCGGACTCGGGTACGGGTCGTAGTCCACCCGGCCGACCACGGTCGGCGGCTGGATGCTGGTGGCCAGATCGGCCAGGGTCGAACCGCCGACCGCGTCCCGCACGGTCTGCTTGTTCACGGCGAAGTTGATCGCCTGCCGGACCTTCAGGTCGTTCAGCGGCTTCTTGGTGGTGTTCAGCCCCATGTACGTCGTACAGCCACCGAGGCCGGTCAGCGTCCGTTGCTTCAGCTGGGGCGTCTGCACCCGGGCCACCGAGGCGGCCTGGATGGTGCCCGCGATGGCGTTGGCGTCGGTGCCCTGGCCGGCGATCATCCGCTCGTCGATCGTGGCCGCGTCCAGCCCGAAGGTCCACTGGAACCCGTCCGGCTTCGCCGCGCGGACCGAGTCGGTCTTGACGTCCCACTTGTCGTTGCGGACCAGCTTCAGCGCCGCACCCGGCTTGTACTCCGCCACCTTGTACGGACCGGACGCGATCGGCTTGCTGTCCAGCGACGTACCGGCGCCGGCGCCCTTCGGGACCGGGACGAAGGTGTTCTGCGCGACAACACTGCCGAAGTCGGCGTACGGCTTCTTCAGGCGGAAGACGACGGTCTTCGCGTCCGGCGTCTCGATGGTCGGCAGCTCGCCCGACTTGTACGGACCCTGGTAGCTCGCGGGCGCGGCGATGATCTGCTTCGCGTACGGCGAACCGATGCCGATCTCCGGATCCCAGGCCCGCGAGACGCCGAACTTCACGTCCGCGCTGGTGATCGGGGCGCCGGTCTCGAAGGCCACGCCGTCCTTCAGCGTGAACGTCCAGGTCTTGCCACCGTCACTCGGCTTGCCGGTGTCCGTCGCGAGATCGGGCACGATCTTCGTCCCCTCCGCGCCGGGCGCGGCACCCTGCGTGGTCAGCGTGCGGTAGATCAGCCGGTAGAAGTTGTTCACCCCGCCGTCGAAACCGCGCACCGGGTCGAGGTGCGAGAAGCCGGCGTTGGCGAGGACCTGGACGGTCCCGCCGGTGGCGGCCGGCCCGCCGGGGCCGGCGGAGTTCTTGGCCGCGCCGGTCGCGTTCCCCGAGCAGGCGGTCAGTGCGAGTGAGCCGGACAGCAGGAGTCCTGCCAGCATCGTCGATCTTTTCATCGGCACTTCTCCCAGTTCGCGGGCTCGACGAGCCCCGGGTGGTTGGTGAGTCAGGCCTGGCGCAACCAGACGCGCATCGCCTGCGCCTTGCGGTTGCCCCAGAGGAAGTACGGAACGAACGTGGCCGTCACTTCGCTGTCCGGGCTGCTGACGGCGGGCGGTTCCCGTAGTACGGGGTAGAGGTCGTTGGGTGGCGTCGGGGCGACACCCGCTGTGACCGCGAGCGCGACGGCGTTCGGCGCGATCGGGCTCTTGGTGGTCCGAGCAGCGGTGACGGAGGCGGGGTCGAGGAGCAGGTCGTCGACCGGCGCATCGGAGTCTTGTTGCTCCAGGCAATAGACAAGAGGGCCGCGGGCAACGGCGATCGCGCCGCGGGTCGCGTCGAGGTACGGGTGCGAGCCGTGGGCGCGGGCCGGCATCCGTAGTACGAGCTGGATCTCGTCGCCGGCTTGGAAGACTTGGCTCACGGTCAGCCAGCCGTCTTCGGTCTGGTGGTCGGCGGACGTGCCGTTGATCGAGAGCTCGGTCTCGTCGGCCCAGTTGGGGATGCGCAGGGCGAGGGTCTGCTCGTTCTCCGGCGCGCGCTCCACGGTGACCCGGATCTCGCCGTCCCACGGGTAGCTGGTTCGCATCCGGACGGCGAACGCGCCGGTGTCGACGCGCGCATCGGCGTACAGGCCGAGGTAGAGCGTGTCGCCTCGCTGTGCTGCCAGGTAGTCCTGGAGTTGCGCCATCCAGCGGACGACGTTCGGCGGGCAGCAGGGGCAGCCGAACCAGGATCGCCGCAGCGGTTCGCCGCCGTCCTCCGCGCCACTGCGCTGCTCGTGATCGGGGCGGCGTTGCAGCGGGTTGTCGTAGAAGAACGCGGCGCCGTCGAGCGAAAGCCCAACAGCATAAGCGTTGTAGAGGACCGTCTCGAAGACATCCAGGTACTTCGCGGCGCCGGTGGCGAGGAACATCCGCCATCCCCACTGCATGGTCGCGATCGCGGCGCAGGTCTCGCTGTAGGAGCGCTCGGACGGCAGCTCGTACCGGTCGCCGATCGCCTCGTCGGAGTGCCGGCTGCCGAGGCCGCCGGTGAGGTAGAGCTTGGTCGCGACCATGTCGTCCCAGAGCCGCTCCAACGCGGTCAGCAGCGTCTTGTCGCCCGTCTCCAGGTGGACATCCGTCGCGCCGGCGGCGAGATAGGCCATCCGTACTGCGTGGCCGATGACCGACGGGAGTTCGCGGAAGGGCGCGTTCTCCTGGAAGTACTCGGCCGGCATCAGGGCGTACTTAAGATTGCCGTGACCACGCCGGTCGACGAAGAGCTGGGCCTGCGTGAGGTAGTCGCGGTTGCCGGTTTCGCGGTACAGCTCGACCAGGGCCATCTCGACCTCGGGGTGACCGCAAACCGCCTCGGCCCCGTCGGCGCCGAACTTCTGGACCACCAGGTCGGCGAACCGGCAGGCGATGGTGAGCAGTCTGGCGTCGTCCAGCTGGCGGTTCGCCGCGACGGCTGCCTGGATCAGGTGGCCGAGGTTGTACAACTCGTGGCCCCAGGCAAGATCTTCCCACGACTTCTTGGCCTGGTCGGGGTCCTGGAAGTACGAGTTGAGGTAGCCGTCGTCGGCCTGAGCCTGCTCGAGAAGCTCAACGGCCTCCTCGAAGAAGGCCCGCGCGTCGGCCGGCTCGCCGTCGCCGCCGAGCTCGTAGGCGAGGCCCTCGAGCGTCTTGTAGATGTCCGTGTCGAGGAACGGGTAGCGGCCGCGGTACGGCTCGGCGGAGGGCTCGAGCAGGCGGCGCAGGTTGTCCAGGTTGCCTGCGTTCCGGAGCTCGGTGATCGCGTGCGGGATGGTCGCGGTCCGGTTCCGGCGCTGCCAGTCGGCCAGCAGGCCGCCGGTCAGCTGCACCGCGTCAGTGGCGAGCGGCTCGACCGCGCCCGTGCTCGTCCGGACCGCCCCAGCTCGTTTCATCGGATTCCTCCAGTGCCGTGTGACATTGCACAGACCCTAGAGGGAAAACCTTTGCCTTGACAAGCACTTCCGAAAACGAGGCCTCGAAACCCGGATAGCCCCCTGAGCGACGCCAGCGGCGGGGGTCGGCGCTCGCGGCGGGCGCTGGCGCTGGCGGCGGGGGTGGCGGACCGCCGCCACTCACAAAGCTGCGGTTCCGCCTCAGCCGCGCGCTTGCGCACGGCTGGCCGGAGGCCCTGAAACGGGGTTTGTGAGTGGGGGCGGTCCGGGGTGCCGGCTAGAGGCGGGGGTCTACTGGTTCTGACTCGAGGGCGAGGACGGCGAAGACGCACTCGTGGATGCGCCAGAGGGGTTCGCCGCGGGCGGCTCGTTCGAGGGCTTCCAGGCCTACGGCGTACTCGCGCAGCGCGAGGGACCGCTTGTGACCGAGCTTGCGGTCGCGCAGCCGGGCGAAGTTCTCCGGCTCGGTGTAGTCCGGGCCGTAGATGATCCGCAGGTACTCCTGCCCGCGGACCTTCAATCCAGGCTGCGCCAACCCCTTCGCGGTCCGGACCAGGTTGGCCGCGGGCTTCACCACCATGCCCTCGCCGCCGGCGCCGGTCAGCTCCTCCCACCACTCGATCCCGGCGTCCCAGGTCTCCAGATCGACAGACAGCCGACGGGTCGGCGCGACCAGAGAGGGGCCGGCGGCAACCAATCGGTCGGCCAGCGCGAGGTGCCAGGCGTGCGGCTTCCCCTGGTACGTCGCGCCCTCCGACGCCAGCAACTGGAACGGCGCCAACCGCACCCCGTCCAGCCCTTCGGTCGGCCAGCAATACCGCCGGTACGCCGCGCTGAAGAGCTCGACGTTCGCAGTACGGCGTTGAGTCCGGGCGAGCAGCTCGGCGACGTCAAGCCCTGCTGCTGCAGCCGATTCGAGGGCAACTGTTGCGGCTGGCAACGACGATCGCGCGGCCGCGCCGACAGCGGCGTACTGGTTGCGAAGGAGCTCGCCTGCCTTCGCACTCCACGGCAACAGCTCGGCGTCCAGCAGCAACCACGAGGTGTCCAGCTCGTCGAAAACGCCGGCCTCCTCCACGACGGAACGCAGCCGGAGCAGCAACTCGTCCGTCAGTGTCGCGTCGAAGAACGAGCGCCCGGTGCGCGTGTGAACGGCTCCTCGCCCGGCGAGCCCGAACCGCTTCTCGGCGACGTCGTCATCACGGGTCAGCAGTACGACGGCCCGCGAGCCCATGTGCTTCTCTTCGCAGACCAACTCGCTGACGCCCTGAGCCTTGTACGCCTCGAACGCCTGGGCCGGGTGCTCCAGCAGTCCGGGCAGCGGCGAGGTCGCGACGGGGCTCATCGTCGGCGGCAGATAGAGCAGGAACCGCGGGTCGATCGCGAACCGGCTCATCACCTCCAGCGCCGCGCCGGCCTGCTCCGCCCGGACACTGATCCGGCCGTGGGTCCCGGTCTCGATCACGCGCCGGCCGACCACGTCGGTGATGTCGAGGACATCGGGTTCGCGCTCGGGTGCGGACGGTACGTGGAGCGGTTTGGCCGGCTTGTAGTACTGCTCGGCCGCATCGACCTGGACCAGCTCGCGCTCGGGATAGCGCAGCGCGGTCAGCGAACCGCCGAACACGCATCCGGTGTCGAGGCAGATCGTGTTGTTGATCCACTCCGGTTCCGGCGTGGGCGTGTGACCGTAGACGACCATCGCGCGACCGCGGTACTCGTTGGCCCAGGGGTAGCGGATCGGCAGGCCGAACTCGTCGGTCTCGCCGGTCGTTTCGCCGTACAGGCAGAAGGAGCGGACGCGACCCGACGTACGGCCGTGCATGCGCTCGACCAGGCCGGCGTGGGAGACGACCAGGTTGCCGCCGTCGAAGACGTAGTGCGAGATGAGCCCGTCGATGAAGGTGGCGACCTCGGCGCGGAACTCCTCCGGCTCGGCGGCGAGCTGCTCCAGCGACTCGGCCAGACCGTGGTTGATCCGGACCTTCTTGCCGCGCATCGAGCGGAGCAGCTTGTCCTCGTGGTTGCCGGTCACGCAGTACGCGTTGCCGGCGGCAACCATGCCCATCACGAGCCGTAGTACGCCGGGGGTGTCCGGGCCGCGGTCGACGAGGTCGCCGACGAAGATCGCGCGTCGGGTGGGGTGCTCGGCGTTGATCGGGCGGCCCTGCTCGTCGCGGGTGAGGGTGTAGTCGAGGGTGGTGAGCAGTTGCTCCAGTTCGGCCCGGCAACCGTGGATGTCGCCGATGATGTCGAACGGGCCGGTCTGGTCGGTGAGGTCGTTGAACAGCCTGGTGCGTTCGATGCTGACGGCATCGATCTCCTCAACCGAGGACAGCAGGTGGATGGCGCGGAAACCCTCGCGCTTAAGACTTTTCAGCCCGCGCCGCAGCTGCGACCGTTGCCGGATCACTACTTGTTTGCCGAACTGCCGGTCCGGGCGCAGCTCGTTGCGCGCCACGCAGACCTGCTCGGGCGGATCGAGAACGATTGCCACCGGCAACACGTCGTGCTCGCGGGCCAGCGCGACCAGTTCCTTACGCGCCTCCGGCTGCACGTTGGTCGCGTCGATCACGGTCAGCCGACCCGCCGCCAGTCGTTTGCCGGCGATGAAGTGCAGGACCTCGAACGCGTCCTTGGTGGCGGCCTGGTCGTTCTCGTCGTCCGAGACGAGGCCGCGGCAGACGTCGCTGGAGATCACCTCGGTGCCGAGGAAATGCTTACGGGCAAAGGTCGACTTGCCGGAACCGCTGGCACCGACCAGCACGACCAGACTCAGCGCCGGTACGCCGATGGTCGCCATCAGACGGCCTCTTTCCGGCGGAACAACGCGAGCTGCGTCGGCGGTCCGACCTCCGGATCGTCGGGCCCGACGGGGCGGAACTCGACCGAGTACCCGTACGACCGGCAGACCGACTCGGCCCACTCGTGGAACTCACCACGCGTCCACTCGAACCGGTGATCAGGATGCCGGAACTCCCCCGCGGGCAACGTCTCGAACCGCACGTTGTACTCCGAGTTCGGCGTAGTCACCACCACCGCCCCCGGCCGAGCCGCCCCGAACACCGCCTTCGCCAACGCCGGCAACCGCGGCGGATCCACATGCTCGACAACCTCCATCAACACGGCCGCATCAAGCCCGGCCAACCGCGCGTCCGCATAAGTCACCGAAGACTGAAACAACCGAAGCCGCTCCCGCTGCCGATCAGACATCTCGTCAACATGAAGCCGCCGCTCCGCAAACCCCAGCGCCCGCGACGACACATCAGTAGCCACCACCAGGTCATACCGCCCATCCTTCAACAACTCCCCCACCAACACCCCCTCCCCACACCCCAAATCCCCCACCCGCCGCCCCCCAATCTCCCGCAACACCTCAAGCACACACAGCCGCCGCTGCGCGGCGAGAGTAGGCGCCGGCGGAGTCGCACCAGCGCTGGAAGGCGAGCCGGACCCAGCCGAGCCAGAGGAGGCGGCGGAGCCGCCGAACTCGCCGCGGGCACCGGCATCTGCACCCACAGCGATGCCAGCGGGCGTCACCGGGCTGGTCAAGGAATCGGTCGCGTCACCCGCAGCGACCACAGCCGACCCGGCCGAGTCGGAGGAGGCGGCGGAGCCGCCGAACTCGCTGCGGGCACCGGCATCTGCACCGACAGCGGTGCCAGCGGGCGTCAGTGGGCTGGTCGAGGAAATGGGTGGGGTACCCGCAGCGGCCACAGGCTCGTTGGTCGTGCCGGGGAGGTTGTCGCCTACTTCGGTGGTGGGGTCTTCGGGGAGGACTTCGCCGTCGGCTTCAGTGAGGCGTTCGAGGGCGGTGTCTGTGAGGGTTCGGCGGTGGGCGAGGTAGCGGCGGGAGATCAGCGCTTTCTCGGGGTGCGTGCCGAGCCAGCCTTCGCCGGCCCGGATGAGTTTGTCGACCTCGTCGGTGCCTACCCAGTAGTGCTTGGTGTCGTCGAGCACCGGGAGGAGGACGTAGAGGTGGTTGAGTGCGTCGGCCAAACGCAGGACGCCGGTCAGCCGGAGGTCGACATAGCGCGAATCACCCCACGACGGGATCTCCGGGTCGAGCGGGATCGGCCGCGCATCGACACTCCACCCAAGCGGCTCGAAGAAGCGGCCCGCCAGCGCGACACCGCCCCGGCACGGGAGCGCGGGGAGGTGGATCTCCAGCGGAATCGACTGGCCCGCCAGCTCAGGACGCGCGTCGCAGCGACCGTTCATCGCAGTACGGAAGAGTTTTCCGAGGGCGACCGCGAGCAGACTGGACGCGGCGTACGGGCGGTCGTTGACGTACTGCCCGAGCGTGAATCCCTCCGCAGCGCGCCCCTTCCCCGAGCGGACCAGCGCGATCGGGTCCACCTCGAGCAGCACCGCCGCGGTACAGCGCTCCGCCGTCGCCTCCGGGTACACCACATGCGCCACCCCGCCGGCGACCTCCACCGACTGAGGTCGCGCCGGATTCTTGTGCAACAGGAATCCGAGGTCGGTCGCGGGAACATCGGCGCCAATAGTGCGGGTGGCGATTGTCAGGAACACCTCGCCATTCGATCACGCGAGCCGTCCATCCGGCGCCTGCTTTGTCAGGAGCTGAGCGCGCCGCCCAGGTCAAACCGGGCCGAAGATTGAGACACGCCCGATGACCTCTGGCGCGTCCGGCCGGTTGGTTCTACCTTGATTTGCAGTGTATGAGTCGCTACAGACCGTCCTTCCCCGCTGACAGTCCGTACCGGTCCCCGGTTTGTGGCGAATGCCCTGAACCACGCCGACTTCCGGGGAAAGGACCATGGCTACTCCCTCAGGCCATCCCAGTAACGACTCCAGCAAGGCATCCAGTACTGCGCAGCGGGCCCCTCGCCCGGCCGGGACCGAAGAGGTCCGCCGGTGAAACCCCAGACTTTCGAACTCGTCAGGTACGCCGACATCAGCGGCGTCTCCGGCACCGGAACGGTCGCCGAAGGGTGTGTCTTCACCGACGGCTCGGTCGCACTGCGCTGGCACGGCCCGAACCCGTCGACAGCGGTCTGGCCCGACCTCGACTCCATCCTCGCCGTCCACGGCCACTGCGGCTCGACCGTGGTCCGCTGGCTCGACGTCTCCGAGATGGAACCGGTCCCCGGCACCGATCTGTTGCCCGGGGAGGTCGCCCACATCCTGGCCACCGGCCGCCACACCCACCACCCATCGGCGGTGGTCACAGCCTGACCCTTACGCCGGACCCCGCGTCATCCAGCCGGCCCCCAGACCGGGGACGGCGGAGAACTCAGTTCGCGGAGATACCGGTGAGCGCGAAGAACTCCTGACGCGAGCCAGGGCTGTCGCGCAGCATGCCGTGCAGTGCCGAGGTGACCGTCCGGGAGCCGAGCGCTCGGACGCCACGCAACGACATGCACTGGTGCTCGGCCTCGATCACCACGCCCACACCCTTGGGCGCGAGCTGGTCCCGGAGCCAGTCGGCGACCTGCTTGGTCAGCCGCTCCTGCACCTGCAGGTCACGCGCGAACAGCTCCACCACGCGGGCCAGCTTGGACAGCCCGAGAATGCGTTCGCCCGGCAGATAGCCGACGTGCGCGACGCCCTGGAACGGCAGCATGTGGTGTTCGCAGAGCGACTGGACCGGGATGTTCCGGGCCAGCACCAGTTCGTCGTACCCCTCGTCGTTGGGGAACGTCGTCAGCTCGAACTCCCGCGGCGTCAGCATCTCGGCGTACGCGTTGGCCACCCGCCGCGGGGTCTCGGCCAGGTGCGCGCTGTGCGGATCCCGCCCGAGCGCCACCAGCAGATCGGCCACTGCCCGCTCAGCGGCGGCCAGGTCGATCTCCGGCCGGCCACCGACGACGTGCAGTGGGGTCCGCCGGCCACCCGCCGGCTGCGCGCCGGCCGGCTCGTCGAGCCCGGCCGGATCGAGCTCCGTACGAATCATGGTCATCTGGCGCCTCCACTGTTCGAGAACGATCGACCTTAAAAGCCATCCGGGTGTTTCGTCAACGGAAGTTGGCGATAGAATCGCAGGGTGGACCAGCCGACGGACGCGAGCATCCAGGCGGTGGCCGCGCTGGACGAACCGACCCGGCGGCGGCTGTACGACCATGTCGTCGCCGAGCCGGCCCCGATCAGCCGCGAGGACGCCGCCACCGCGCTCGGGCTGCCCCGGACCACGGCCGCGTTCCATCTCGACCGGCTCGTCGACGAGGGCCTGCTCACGGTCACCCACGAGCGTCGTACCGGCCGGACCGGACCCGGCGCGGGCCGCCCGGCCAAGCTCTACCGACGCTCGGACCGCGAGATCGGCGTGTCCCTCCCCGAACGCCAGTACGACGTCGCCGGGCAACTCCTCGCGGCCGCGATGGAGGACGCCGAAGCATCGGGCGGCTCACCCCGCAAAGCGCTGGACCGGCGAGCCCACCAGTACGGCGAATCCGTCGGCCGAACCAATCCTGGTACGCCGCTCGCCGAGGTTCTGCAGGCGCACGGCTTCGAGCCCCGACGCAACGGCTCGGCCATCGAGCTGGCCAACTGTCCCTTCAAGGCGCTGGCCAAGAACCACCCCGACCTGGTGTGCACCATGACGCTGCACCTGCTCGGCGGGCTACTCGACGGGCTCGGCGGCACCGGGCTGCAGGCGGTCCTCGAGCCTCGACCCGCGCACTGCTGCGTGCGCCTCATGCCGGACAGCCAGAACGCGCAGGTCCGGACGTCGTAGGGTTCTGGCGTGGCGAAAGGGAAACAGAGCGGACAGGGCACCCCGGCGACCGTCGCGCTGACGAAGGCCGGCATGACGTTCACGACGCACACGTACGACCACGATCCGGCGGCCAAGTCGTACGGGCTGGAGGCTGCCGAAGCTCTCGGCCTTCAGCCGGAGCAAGTCTTCAAGACGCTGCTCGTCGATGTCGATGGGAAGCTGTCGGTGGGTGTCGTGCCCGTCGACAAGCAACTGGACCTGAAGGCGGTCGCTGCCGCGCTGAACGGCAAGAAGGCGACGATGGCGGATCCCGCGGCGGCCGAGCGGATCACCGGCTACGTGGTCGGCGGCATCAGCCCGATCGGCCAGAAGCGGCTGCTGCCCACGGTGGTCGACGAGACCGCGTCGGTCCACGACACCGTCTACGTCTCCGGCGGCCGCCGAGGCCTCGACCTCGGCCTCTCCCCCGCCGACCTGATCAAGCTGACCGCGGCCCGCACCGCCCCGATCGCCCGCTGACCGGACTACGTCTTCTTCTTCAGGACGGACCTGAAGAACGCGACCAGATCCTCGGCCAGCAGCTCGGGCTCTTCCCACGCGGCGAAGTGGCCGCCGCGGGGCATCGCCGTGTAGCGGGTGACGTTGTAGGTGCGCGCTGCCCAGCTGCGCGGTGGCCGGACCAGGTCTTCGGGGAAGACGGCGATCGCGGTCGGCACCGACACCGAGGTCACCCGCTCACGCAGGCCGCGGTGGAACTCGTAGTACGGGCGGAACGAGGTCGAGATGGAGTTCGTGAACCAGTACAGCGACGCCTGGGTGAGGATGTAGTCGTCGCTGAACCGGGTGTTGACCTCGCCGTCGCAGTCGCTCCACGCCCGGTACTTTTCGAGAAGCCAGGCAAGCAGTCCCGCCGGTGAGTCCGACAGTCCCGCGCTCAGCGTGAGCGGCCGGGTCATCTGCTCGTGTTCGTAGCCGCCCTCTTCGGCGAACCACTCGGCCTCGGCGTCGAGGTACGCCTGCTCCTCCGGGCTCAGCTCGTCCGGATCGACCGGGGCCGGATTCGCGACCGCGAGCAGGTGGATGCCGACCACCTCCTCCGGGTACGCCTGGCCGAGCAGTGAGCTGATCCCGGCACCGAGATCACCACCGTGCGCACCGTACCGGGCGAAGCCCAGCTCGTCGCGCATCAACCGGTGCCACAGCTCGTGCGTAGCCGTTGCTGGTGGCAACGAAGGTCGTTGCGGCGAGAACGGGAACCCCGGCAACGAAGGCACGATCACCGTGAAGGCTTCCTCCACCGGCCGCCCGTACTGCGTGGGCGACGCGAGCCGGTGCGCCAACTCGGTCAGCTCCAGCACCGAACTCGGCCAGCCGTGTGTCAGGACGAGCGGCAACGCACTGGGCTGCTCGCCGTCGTACCGGAGGTAGTGCACCGGTACGCCGTCGAAGTCCGCAAAGTGGGAGGGCAGCGCGTTGAGTGCCGCCTCCTGCTTGCGCCAGTCGAAGCCGTCGGCCCAGTACGCGACGAGCCGGCGCAGCTCGTTGCCATCGGTACCGGCTTCCCAGCCGGTACCGGGCCAGCTCGTCGCCCACCGCGTTCGCCGCAGTCGCGACCGCAAATCCTCCAACTCGTCCTCGGCAACAGCAAGAACATCCACGCGATCCTCCCCAAAATCGCCCCGATGGCTGCCACCTTTCCGTAGATTTGGCCGAATCGCCAGAGGTAATGACCAGCCGGTAACCGCCAGGTCAGCCAGTCACGCTCGGGGAGCCGTTCTCCAGGTGACCGGTCAGGCGGCGACGGTACGTCGGGTCCTCGGCGGTGGTGACCTCGACGTCGTACCAGCCGTGGTCGGTCGGCCAGGCGAGCGCCCGGGTCTGCTTGCCGCGGACATCCTGGTTGATCGTCCGGCTGCCGTAACCGCGCGCCTTCAGCTTCACGCTGAGCGGCTTGGTGCCGGTGTTCTCCAACTCGACCTTCAGCGAGCCCCGGTCCTCCCTGATCCGTACGTCGAGACCGGCCGCGACCCCTTCGACCGAGCCGGCCAGCTCGACCCAGAACCGGTTCGGACCCTGCACCGCGAGCTCGTACGGGCCACTGACCGGCACCTCTTGGGCGAGCTCACCCTTGACGTCGAGATGCGCCGGCGCGGGCAGCTCCCCGCCGTACGGGTAGATCGCGAAGTGCGCCGCCTCGGGCGCATCGTTGCCGAGTCGCAGTTTCAGCTTGCCTTTGGCAACGAAGCCGGAAACCGACGGCTGGTAAGGCAATGGACGGGCCGGGCGGCGGCCGGGCTCCTGGCCTGGCAGCGCCTGGGTTGCCGGCGGCACCGGCTTCCACCGGGAGATGGGCGCCGGAACCGGACCAGGCGCGTCGACCGACGGCTGACGATGCGTCCGCTTGAAGTCGAAGGCCGAGGTGAGGTCACCGCAGGCCGTCCGGCGCCAGGAACTGATGTTCGGTTCCTTGATGCCGGTCCAGCGCTCGAGGAACTGCAGCACCGAGGTGTGGTCGGACACCTGCGAGTTGATGTGCCCGCCGACCGACCACGGCGAGACCACGGTCATCGGGACCCGCGGTCCGAGACCGATCGGGCGGCCGGCGTACCAGTCGTCGCCGTCGCCGGAGTCAGGGCGCGGCGCGACCGGTGGCGGGACGTGGTCGAAGTACCCGTCGTTCTCGTCGAAGTTGATCAGCAGCACGGTCTTGGACCAGGTCTCGGGGTCCGAGGCGATCGCGTCGAGCAGGTCGTAGACCAGGTTCGCGCTGCCGATCGGCGTCGACGCTCCGGGGTGCTCGGAGTCGATGGCCGACGGGACGAGCCAGCTCACCGCGGGCAGCTTGCCGGCCAAGATGTCGGCCCGCACGCGCGGCACCAGCGACTCGGGCTCGCTGCGGTACATCGCTTTGAAGAAGAGCTTCTGGTCGGCCAGCGGCTGCTTCGCGACGGCGTCTTCGAGCAGCTTGAGCGCGGCCGCCCGCTCCGCCGGGGTCTTCGCGAAGAGCTTGTCGTAGAACTCCTCGGTGGTGCGGTAACCCGGCACGGAGGCGAGGATCCGGCGGCCGAGCTCCTTGAAGGTCTTGAAGTACTCGACCGCGTTGTCGGTGAAGTTGTCCCACTCCTGGTAGATCTGCCAGGAGACACCGGCCGCTTCCAGCCGTTCCGGGTAGGCCGTCCAGTCGTAGCCCTGGTGGTCGTAGGAGTACGCCGCGTTGGTGACCGCGCGTTGCGTCGTACCGGGCTCGTAGCCCGTCGTACCGGACATCAGGTAGTTGCGGTTCGGGTTGGTCGAGCCGTTCACCGAGCAGTGGTAGGCGTCGAGGATGGTGAAGGTCTCGGCCAGCTCGTACTGCAGCGGGATGTCGCGGCGGTCGTAGTACGTCATCGTCGCGGCCGTCTTGGCCTGCACCCAGTCGTCGTTCCAGCCGTTGTTCCAGGCCTTCGTCGCATCGGTGAAGCCGTGCGGCAGGTCGCCGAGGTACTGGATGTCGTCCGGTTTGCGCCCGGCATCGGCGGCCGCCTTGCGGAGCGAGAACGGCAGCACCTCGCCACCACCGGTGACCGGCTGGTGGAACACCGACTTGCCGTTGCGCAGCCGCAACGGCAGGCGGTCGCCGTACCCGCGGACGCCGCGCAGCATGCCGAAGTAGTGGTCGAAGGAGCGGTTCTCCTGCATCAGCACGATCACGTGCTCGATCGCGTCGAGCCCACCGGGCCGGATCGGTTGCGCCATCGCCGCGTGCAGCGACGGTGGGAGCAGCGACAACGCTGCCCCACCGGCTGCGGAACCAAGAACCAGGCGGCGGGAAATGTCAGTCATGCCCCGGACAGTAGGTCAGGACCGGCCGGTCGCGGGATGCCTCGCGACCGACATTCTCCTGAAGTTCACGCGCCCGTACGACGCTTGATCACGGCGTCGCGCAGACCCTCCAGCACGCCCACGGTGGTGTCCCAGCCCAGGCACGCGTCGGTGATCGACTGTCCGTAGGTGAGCGGCTGCGTCGGGTCGAGATTCTGCCGGCCCTCGACCAGGAACGACTCCAGCATCACGCCGACGACCGCCTTGTTGCCCTCGGCCACTTGCTGCCCGATCTCGGCGGCGACGGCGGGCTGGCGGTGGTGGTCCTTGCGGCTGTTGCCGTGACTCGCGTCGATGACGACCCGCTCGGGCAGGCCGGCCTTGCTCAGCAGTTCGGTGGCACCCGCGACCGACTCGGCGTCGTAGTTGGGTCCGGCGTCGGAGCCGCGCAGTACGAGGTGGCAGTCGGGGTTGCCGCGGGTGTGCAGGATCGCGGGGGCGCCGTCGTGGGCGATACCGGTGAAGACGTGCGGGACGGCCGCGGCCTTGATCGCGTCGACCGCGGTCGCGATGCTTCCGTCGGGACGGTTCTTCATGCCGATCGGCATCGACAGACCGGACGAGAGCTGCCGGTGCACCTGGCTCTCGACGGTCCGCGCGCCGATCGCACCCCACCCGACCGTGTCGGCGATGTACTGCGGGGTGATCGGGTCGAGGAACTCACACCCGACCGGCAGGCCCTTGGCCAGTACTTCGAGGAGCAGGGCGCGGGCCGTCCGCAAGCCGGTGTTGACGTCGCCTGAGCCGTCGAGACCCGGGTCGTTGATGAGGCCCTTCCAACCGAGGGTCGAGCGCGGCTTCTCGAAGTACACGCGCATCACCACGAGCAGACCGTCGGAGAGTCGCTCGGCGACCGGTCGAAGGCGTTCGGCGTACTCGAGCGCCGCCTGCGCGTCGTGCACCGAACAGGGGCCGACGACAACGAGCAGCCGGTCGTCGGTGCCGTTGAGCACGTCCGTCACGGCCTGCCGCCCGGCGACGACCGTCTCGGCGAGCTCGGCGCTCAGCGGCAGTTCCTCGTGCAGGGCGAGCGGGGTGATCAACGGGACGGTCTTCTCGATCCGTCGATCGACGACCGCGCCTTGCGGAACCTGGCGGACCTGCTGCGGGAGGGTGTTCATGGGGGACCTTTCCGCCGGTACTCCGCGGTGGACCCGAGGACAGCGCCGGCTGGGAACGAGAAAAGGCAAGGACGAATGTCCTTGCCTCAGAGCCGGCTGAAGTTTCTTGGTCAGGCGTCAGCGATCAGCTGAGCTACCCGGCACAACAGCCGGCCACTCAAAAAATCGCCAATACCAACGCTTCACGTCGCCGACGATATCACCCACCGCAACCGGCCCCCGAAATCGCCTCGCCTTCCGGCTCTCCCCCATGGTTGCCTCAGGCCATGACCACGATCCGCCGCAGCACCGCCGGCGAACTGATCCACCTGCAATCGATCGAGCTGGCGGCCGGGGCGTTGTTCCGCGAGATCGGCATGACGGATGTCGCCGGGCATCCGCCGCCGTCGATCGAGACGCTCGAGCGCTACCGGCAGGCCGCGCTGGCCTGGACCGCAGCCGGGCCGGACGACCAGGCGATCGGCTACGTGCTCGTCGACCTGGTGGACGGCGCCGCGCACATCGAGCAGGTCAGCGTTCACCCGGATCACGGCCGTCAAGGCATCGGGCGCCTGCTGATCGACGAGGTCGACAGCTGGGCCGCCGGCCGAGGACTGCCCGCCCTCACCCTCAGCACCTTCCGCAACGTCCCCTGGAACGCCCCGTACTACGCCCGCCTGGGTTTCCTTGAGTTGGCGGCCGGCGAGCTCACTCCGGGGTTGATCGAGGTTCAGCGGCATGAGGCCGCGCTGGGGCTGGATCCCGCGCAGCGGCTGTTCATGCGACGGGAGATCGGGACGGACAGTGTCAGGGGGTGAGATCTGGTTTGGGGGGTGTAACCGGGGGTGGGCGTGGGTCGTTGAGGGTCGCAACAGGTTGAGGGCTTTACTGACGACTTTCTAAGGGGTGCGCGCACGGTGGCAGGTCCGCTCGGGGGTCAGGGGTTGCTGGTGCCGTCCGGTTGTCGGCCTGCCGAGGCCCGGCGGTGAGGCCGCGGACTTTCGAACTGGTCCGCTTCCGCGATCTCAGCGGGGTCTCCGGCACCGGCGTGGTGGCCGAGGGGTGCGTGTTCACCGACGGGTCGGTGGCGCTGCGCTGGCGGGGCAACAACCCGGCGACGGCCGTCTGGCCCGATCTGGAGTCGGTGCTCGCCGTCCACGGCCACCAGGGCGCGACGGAGGTTCGCTGGCTCGAGGTCCCGGCGGACGACGCCTGGACCGAGTCCACCACCGAGGCCGGGCCTGAGTTCGACCTGGCGCAGCTCTTCGGCGAGCAGCACAACGTGCGGCCGCCGAGTTCACTCACCGACCCTTCCGCGCTCCCGCCCAGCCGCGCCAGAGGCTGGGCCGGGGCGCGCCATCTCCGGTAGAACATCCTCGTGACCCAGATCTACCTGGTTCGGCACGGTCAGCCGGACTACGCGCCGGTGGATAGCCGTGGCTGGCCCGGTATGGCCGCTGACGCCGCTCCGCTCACCCCGGAGGGCGCCAAGCAGGCCGAGGCCGTTGCGGACCTCCTGAGTGGCATCGGTGCCACCTACCTGGTCAGCTCGCCCTTCACCCGCGCCCTGCACAGTGCCGCCATCATCGGCCACCGGCTGGCCCTCGGCGTACGGGTCGACTACGACCTGCGCGACTGGCTGCCGGACAGCACGGGCTCGTGGCGCGGGGTGGCCGACGTACGGGCTGCTCAGGCGGAGCTGGACGAGTACGGCGGCGAGTGGCCCGAGGGGATCGTGCGGGCGTGGGAGCCGCTGTCCGCCGTACGGGCTCGGGCGCGGGCAGCGCTGGCGCGGCACACGGCCAGCACCGACGGCCCAGTGCTGGCGATCACGCACGAGATGGTCATCCGGGCACTGACGGGCGAACGCGACACAGCCCACGGCAGCCACCGGTACTTCCGCTACGACCCCGCCGACGACTAGCGGCGCGCTGCTGAGACCAGGGCGTTGACAGCGTCCGGCAGGGAGTTCACCCAGCCGTCCTGCTCACCCAGCACCTTCCAGCCCGGCCCACCGACCACCAGCCGGTACGACGGCCTGGTGCGCGCCAGGGAGCGCACAGCCTCCAGGTCGGCGGTTGCGGGCGCACTGGACCAGATGAAGACCGCTGCGGGCCGGATCAGGCGCACGGCACTCGACAACGCCTCCACCGGCGTCGCAGCGCCCAGTGTGCGCACCCGCACCCGGCGCTCGGCCAGCGCGGCCGCCACGGCCAGCAGCGGTAGCGCATGGTCCTCCCGCTCCAGACAGGCCAGTACTACGGGTCGCGCCGACTCGTCCGGCTTGAACCGGTCCAGTGCGCGCCGGGTGTGATACCTGAGGCCGCCGGCCACAGCATCGGAGGCAAGGTGCTCGACCTCCACACAGGCCTTGGTCTGCTCCCACTGGTCGCCCACCTTGACCAGCAACGGCATCAACCGGCTGGTCCACGCTTCGACGGCGCCCGACCGGTCCAGGCTGCGGGCGATCTCGTGGGTGAGCCGCTCGGCGTCCATGGCGTTCGCCAGCTCGAACAGGTCAGCCAGCTTGCCCGGCTCGGAGGCGCGAGACCGCGCGGACCGGCGTACCGGCTTCAGCGGCGCTTCAGCGCCCGACCGGGTGCCGTCGGCAACGGAAGTGGCGGATGTCACAGTGGGTGATTGCGCAGGGTAGATCTGGTCACGAACCGACGCCGCCGCCTCGGCCGTCGGCATGCCCTGCTCGACCATCCGCAGCATCGTCCGGAGCCGGACCAGATCCTCCGGGCTGTAGCGCCGATGACCGCCTACTGACCGTGCGCTCGGGCTCAATCCGTACCTGCGCTCCCAGCTCCGCAGGGTCGGCGCGGCGATGCCGAGCCGGCGCGCGGCGGCCCCGACGGTGAGAGTTTCCGAGTCGGTCGGCACAGCGTTCATGCTGCCCGATTCCCGCTCAGCGCGGACCGGAATCGCCACGTCCCGATAACAACTCGACCGACTTTCGAGACAACAAGGGTTGAACTGCGCATGAGTTGAGCATAGTTTTCACCGAGCGCCCGTCCGCGCTCACGGTGAGTCAAGGAGGTTGCCATGTCGAGAGGGATGCCTCGCCTACCCCGCCCGCTCATGGATCTGTGGGACTGGCAGTCGCAAGCCGCTTGCCGCGACGTCAACCCGGAGCTGTTCTTCTCCCCCGAATCGGAGCGTGGCGTTCGCAAACGCGCTCGCGAGATGGTGGCCAAGTCGCTCTGCGGTACCTGTCCGGTCCAGCCCGAGTGCCGCCAGCACGCCCTCTCCGTCGGAGAGCCCTACGGCGTCTGGGGTGGGACCACGGAATCCGAACGGGACAACGTCGTCCTCGCCGAACACAGGAAGTCCGCCTGACGGCCGCCGGCAACTGAACCACCTCGACCCACCCGGGTCCGGCCCTCGCGCCGGACCCGGTCCCCGATCTCCAGCGGCCTCACCCGCTCACAGATCGGCACAAACCCGGCCTGGCCGCGGTTGCCCAGCTGGCATCGATTGCAGCTCGCGATGCTCCTCCACCGCTGAGAAATTTGGTGGCGGAGGGCAAGCTGCGAAGCCAGCATGGGGAGATGCTCAGCGACGGTCAGCTCGAACAGTTCGCGCGCGACGGGATCGTGCGGATTCCTGGTGCCTTCGCGGCCGACGACGCGGCGCGGATGCGGGACGTGCTCTGGCGCGAGCTGGCCGAGTTGTACGGGATGCGGCCGGACGACCGGAGTACGTGGACGCCGCTGCGGCCCACCAAGCTGGTGGCGACCAAGAAGCATCCGGCCGCGAACGCGATCCTCGGCCTGCCGCTCCGGGCCGCGCTCGATCAGCTTCTCGGGCCGGCAGGCTGGATCGAGCCGCGGCACCAAGGGCAGGTCCTGGTCACCATGCCGACCGGCGAAGACTGGTCGGTACCGCATCGGCAGTGGCACACGGATGTCGGCTTCGACGTCCCGCAGGACGGCCCGGGAGGCGTCAAGATCTGGGCTTTGCTGGGCGATCTCGAACCCGGCGGTGGCGGTACGCCGCAGGTCGCCGGCTCCCATCGAGTGATCACCCGCTACCTGAGCACGACTGACGAGCGGGACTTCACCACGGTCCGCGACGAAGTCCTGGCATCCCATCCATGGTTCGTCGACCTGACTCGCGAGCACAGAACCACTGACATCGACTTCATGACCGAGGCCGACCTGGACGGGATCCCGGTCCGGGTAGTCGAACTCACCGGACACGCCGGCGACGTCTACCTCACCCACCCCTGGATCCTCCACTCCATCGCCCCCAACGCCCGCAAGACCCCACGCCTGATGCGCAGCCGAATGATCTGGAGAAGCTGACTGTGGACACGCCCTCGACGCCTCCGGCCGTCGTGATTGAAGCGTTTGCGATCACCGGCGAGCCCGTTCTTCTCCGCGGCGGTCGAGGTGGCACCTGGCGGGCCGGCAGTGTGATTCTCAAGCTGGTCGACTTCGCCGACGAGACCAATTGGCGAGCCGACATCCTCGACGCCCTGCCGGACTCCGAGCATTTCCGGATAGCGCGCCCGGTCCGCACAGTCGACGGAGCCTGGATCGCCGAAGGGTGGGAAGCCTGTCGAGTCGTCGACGGAGCCACCGACGTCAGCCGGCCGGACGACGTACTACGAGCCGGGATCGACTTCCATCGAGCCATCGCATCCGTCCCGCGCCCCGACTTCCTGGACGTTCGCCAGGACCCCTGGTCCACCGGAGACCGAGCCGCCTGGGAGGAGATCCCGTTCCAGCTCGATCCCGCAGCCGACCCGTTGACCCAACCGTTGAGCCGGGCCCGTCGACCCGTCGACCTTCCCTCGCAGGCGGTCCACGGCGACCTCCCCGGCAACGTCCTCTTCGCCGCGGGTATGCCACCGGCGATCATCGACTGGCCCGTCTACTGGCGCCCTCCGACCTGGGCCCTGGCCATCGCGGTCGTCGACGCTCTGTGCTGGTACGACGCAACCCCTGACCTCGCGGAGCGCTGGGCCTACCTACCGGCGTGGGGCCAGATGCTGGTCCGCGCCCTGATGTACCGGATCGCCACTGACGAAGCAGCTTCCGGCCCATCGTGCTGGACCACGTCCCGGCTCAACGCCTACCAGCCGACGGTCGACCTCGCAGTCATGATCGCCCGTACTACGAATGGCGGCGGGCGAGATGGGTGTGGATCTCCGCGTTGAGTTCCACGGTTTCGGGCAGGACCTCGAGGATTCGGCGGAAGACCTGGTCCCGGTCGGCGGGTTGCAGCATCACGTACGCCGAGACCGTCGAGAGCTGTCCGACGTAGTCGTGGGCGCTCATCGTCAAGCGCCGTTCGATCACCGCCTGCCGGACATCGGTGAACCACTCGGACTCCTGGAGCTCCGTGCCGGGCCATTCCATCGGGCGATCCGCGGCGGGTGTGCCGTCAGGCGACGGCACACCGTCGTTCTCCAGGTACGGCGCACGCGCCGCGCGCACGGCCTCCTTGAGCGCCGGGTCGGCCAACTGGATCGGTACGGCGAACGAGGCGAACACGCCACCCGGCCGGACCAGCGCGGCCATCCGGTCCCACCGGCCTTCAGGGTTGGTCCAATGCAGCGCGGCAGCCGAATACACCAAGTCGTACGACGAATCCAGCGGCAAGTCCTCGAACGCGGCCAGCACGGCGGTCACGTTCCCCGGCACGTTCTTGCGCAACTCCGCGAGCATCGCCGCATCCGGCTCAGTCGCCGTCACCGCAATCCCCGCCTCCGCGAACAGCCGCGTCGCCTTCCCCGTCCCAGCACCGAACTCCAGCGCGGACCGCACCGACCCACCGGCGTACCCCATCACCAACTCAAGCAGCTCCACCGGATACCCAGGCCGAAACCGCTCATACGCCTCCGCCACAACCCCAAAACTCAACCCCCGCGCAACCATGCCCAGCATCCTGACACCCTCCCCCGCCCCAGCGCTTGCGAATTATCGATGGCCCCGCCCAACGGGATGGCAGACAATCACGGAGTGGCACAGCTGATGCTGAACGGCCGCCTCGAACAGCGCTACAAGCTCGTCTCGCCAGAATTCCGTCCAGGGGGTGCAGCGTAAAGCAGTGAGCCTTCCGTCTTGAGGGGGACAAGGAGAGTGGAGGCGCTGATGGCGGAGCGAGACAAGGCGTTCGTCGAGTTCGTCGAGGCGGCGACACCGTCGCTGCGGCGGACGGCGTACCTGATCGGCGGTGACCGGCACAAGGCGGACGACGTCGTCCAGGAGACGCTCTACAAGGTCTACCTCGCCTGGCCGAAGGTGCAACGGGCCGGCAACCCGTTCGCCTACGCCCGCAGGATGCTGGTCAACGTCGCGTACGACGGTGGCCGGCGACCCTGGCGCCGGGAGGTCACCATCGCCGAGGTCCCGGAGCACGACGCCCACGGCGGCGACTTCGCGACCGGCCACGCTGAGCGGGACGAAGTGCTCGAAGCGCTGCGAGCACTGGGACCACGGCAGCGAGCCTGCATCGTCCTCCGGTACTACGAGGACCTCTCGGTCGAACAGACCGCGGAGATCCTCGGCTGCTCGGAGAGCACGGTGAGAAGTCAGGCCTCCCGCGGCCTCGATGCTCTCCGCAAGGCCATCGACCGGCGACGGAGTCCGGCGCTGTGAAGGAGAACGACATGGAAGACACCCGCGAGGTCAGCGCCGAACTACGCCGCCTGGCCGACGCCGAACCGCTGGATCGGTTCGACACCGCAACGGTCCTCACCCGAGGCCGCCGCGGCCTCCGCCGTCGCCGCATCCTGGGCGCGGGCGGCGCCGTCGCCGGCGTCGCGGCGGCAGCCCTCGCCGTCACCTTCATCCCCAACGTCACTGCCACCAGCGACCAACCCGGCGTGGCGAACACCGAAACCGAGAACTCCCAGTTCAGCCCGGTTCCCGGCGTCCCCCGCGGCGAGGACGGCGCCGGTCAGCGAATCTCCCGCGAGGAGGCCGAACGCCGCTGCCAGTTGCGGTTGGGCGGTCCGAAGTACCCGCTCGAGGGAGACGGCTTCCGGTCCGTGAGCAGTCGGGCCTTCGACGTGCGGAAGGATCCCAAGAGCGGGGGCCGCGGCGGTTGCGTGATCCCCGGCGGGGACAAACCGTCGGCCGCGCTGATCGCTGCCGCGAAGGCGGATCCGGACCCGAAGACCGCGGCCGGCCAGCTGCGCAACTGCTCGGTGAAGGCGTGGGTCGACATGACCAAGTGGGAGATCAAGGTCTCCGATCGGCTGGACCAGCGGGCCGAGGGAAGGTTCCCCGCCTTCGAAGCTGCACTGCTGATCGCGACCTCGCCGTCGGGCAAGACAGCGATCATCTGCCAGCCGCGGGTGACCGATTCCCTGGGTCGAGGCGGCGGCCTAGGCTGGGGCATCACCGCCGTCCGCCTCGACAACCTCGGCCCGGACGACCCGCGGGTCCCCTGGCCGGACGGGACCGCGGCCAAGCAGATCGGCGCCATGATTCTCGGAAGTTCGGACTGCGACGACACCGGCAAGATCTGCGCCCGATCGCTGCCGATGGGTTGGGGACGGGCACCGGCGGACACCGCCAAGGTCGTCGTCCAGGTCGGCTCCGGCCCGAAGTACGAGGCGCCGTTCAAGGACGGCTGGTTCGTCTTCACCGCGCTCGACAAAACCTCACATGCCAGCGCCGACAGGATGACGGTCAGGGCGTACGACAAGGACGGAAAGTTGCTCGACAAGCTCTACCCCGAGAAGTGATCGCGACGCCGGCCCGGGACCACCCCGGGCCGGCGTTCTGTCGCGCGCTAGAGGGCATAGCGGAGCAGGGCTACGCCGTTGTCGAAGGCGGTTGCCTCTAGCAACTGCATGGACCGGCGGTCCTCGAAGAGGTGGGTTCCCTGGCCGCGGGACGCCGGGCAGACCAGCAGCCGGACCTCGTCGACGACGCCGGCCTCGACCAGGGAGCGCAGCAGGGTCAGGCTCCCCCACAGCCAGATGTCCTTGCCGTCCTGCTCCTTGAGTTCGCGGATGGTCGCGGCCGGGTCCTTCGTCACGGTCGCGGCGGAGAAGTCACCCCACGGCGCATCCTCCAGTGTCGAGGAGGCGACGAACTTGGTGAGGCTGTTGAGCTTCTTGCCGTACCGGCCCTGGTCTTCGGCGTACGGCCAGTAGCCCTTGGTCTGGTGGTACGTGTTGGCGCCGAGAATCATCGTGTCGACCGAGTCGATGAACCCCATCAGGTTGTTCTGGAACGGGTTGCCGGTGACCGTGTCGTCGAACGGCTCCCCCGCGACGAAGCTGAGGCCACCGTCCTCCTCCGCGGCGATGTTGTCGACGGTGACCCACTGCTGAACGACGAGCTTACGCATGATTGAACTTCCATTCCGTGTCGATGAGCGGCCACCTGGCTGCCCTACATTCCTGAGACGAAGCCGTCGCGCCGCTCTCTACATCCTTTGACGATGTCCGGATGAATTGGCCGATGTGGTCGTTGAGCACCAGTTGCTGACCGCAGCCCGCCGTGCTCACGTCGCGGCACACCAGAATCCCGAGCTGTTCGCACCTGACGACCACGCCCAGTTCGGCGGCGGGCCGTGCTCAACTCGATCTGGCTCTGCTTGGCCGATCTCTGCCCGGTCACGACCAGGTGGCGGGCAACGTCGTCGAGGCGGCGGCCGGGCTGCTCGACCTGCAGGCTCGACAGCCGTGGGGAAAGCGCTCGGTCAGAGCTACGTCACCGGCTACGGAATCGACGACACCCGCCACCAACGGACACGCCAGTTCGGCCACGACCTCGACCCGGCCGTTCCCCCCGCCATCGCCGGGCGCACTCGCAGGCGGCGCCAACTCGCAACCAAGCCCCGACTTCCCGTACGACGCCCGCCTGGTCGGCCAACCACCCCAGTGCTGCTACCTCGACGAGCCGACGTCCGAGGTCACCAACGACATCTGCATCCGATGGAACGCGCCGCTCGTCTACCTCGCGACCTACCTCGATCGCCAGCAGCCCACCTGAACGCCCCCGCATGGCGAGAAACTGTGCCAGACCTACACAGTTCGGTCGACCATTTCGAGCTCAGCCGAAAATGACGTCAGGGCTTGTCGTCCGGTTCGGTGTCGGCAACCTCGGGTTCGTCTTCGCCCTTGGCCGCGTCCGCCGGCTTCTCCGGCTCGGGCTCCGGCTCGGGCGGCTTCACGGTGGTTCTGGGGTCGCGGTAGCGGTCCAGGGTCGCCAGGAAGTCCGGGTCGTCGTCGGGGGCTACCGGGCGGCCTGTCGGTTTGGTTTTGGGGACGGCGGCTCGCTCGCGGCGTACGGCATGGCTGCGCGACATCAGCAGCCAGACGATCGGGCCGACGAAGGGCACGAAGACGATCAGGACGATCCAGACCAGTTTGGGCAGGTAAGGGACGTCGTCGTCGCGTGTCTGGATGCAGGAGAAGAGCGCATACACGCTCAGCACCAGGCTGATCAGGAACGGCAGAAATCGGACCACACTCCAACAGTACGGGGCCGGGCGGCAACGGTCGGCCCAATCGGGCTGAGACCGCGCCGCCAGGCGGAGACGTCATGGTCCCGTAATCAGACGCCGGCCGTCTCGAGCTCCTGCTCCGGCTCGGTGGTGGCGCGGCGCCCGGCGACCCGGATGCCGTAGGTGACCACGGCCGCCCAGAGCACCACCAAGATGCCGTACACCAGGAATCGCGGCCCTTCGGCGACTCCGAGCCCCTTGAGCAAGGTGCGGGCGTTCGTCAGGATCAGTACCAGGCCTACGCCGACCCCGAGCCAGCGAGTGGCCAGCCGGGAGACGAGCCAGGCGGCCAGCGGCGCCGCGAGGACGCCGCCGATCAGCAGCGCGGCGACGATGCCGACCGGGATGTTCGAGGAGCCGAGGCCGAAGAGGAAGCCGATACTCGCCGCGACCGACACGATGAACTCGGCCGCGCTGACCGAGCCGACCGTACGGCGCGGTGCCAGCTTGCCGCTGCTGAGCAGCGTCGAGGTCGCGACCGGACCCCAGCCGCCACCGCCGGTGGCGTCGATGAAGCCGGCCACCAGGCCGAGCGGCCCGAGGAACCGGCCGCCGACCTTGCCCTCGATCACGGCCCGGACCTTGCCGGTCGCGAACCGGGCCAGGATGTAGACGCCGAGCAGGAGCAGCAGCGCCGCTACCCACAAAGATGCCGATTCGGTGGACAGATTCGACAGGAAGGTCGCGCCCGCGAAGGCTCCAATTCCGCCGGGGACGCCGATCAGGGCGACCACCCGCCAGTCGACATTCCCGAACCGCCAGTGCGACAGGCCGGAAGCGAGCGTGGTACCCACCTCGGCCAGATGCACGGAGGCGGAAGCGACGGCCGGTGAGATGCCGGTGATCAGCAAAGCGGTGGTGGCGGTGACGCCATAGGCCATGCCAAGGGTGCCGTCGACCAGCTGGGCGATCGAGCCGAGCAGGGCGATGAGGATGAGACGACGCACGGAACTGCTCCTTCGGGCGGAGGAGAACGGGAGGGATGAAGAAGTGCGCCGAAGGTCAACAGCAGGCGGAGTTCACGCGCAGCAGGTCGACGTGCCGCCGACGCGTGAGCGCGTCGCCGGGTGCGTTCCGGGTGACCTGCATGGCCTCTATGAAACCTGACAATGTCGAGCAAGATGCTGGTATTTCGCGATGTGAGACAGAAACTCACAACCTGAGACGCTTGAAACGACCGATCCGGAAGCCGAACGGCGCCGAAGACTTCCCGAGCTGCGACGAACAGGGTCAGCAAACTTGTTCGAAACTTATGCAACGGGAAGGCTTTCACCATGACCGGCGACCGTCCGACCGCCGCGGTCCTGGGCTCCGGAGTCTCCGGCCTCACCGCGGCGTACCTGCTGAGCCGCACCCACCGGGTGACCGTCTTCGAGGCCGACGACCGGCCCGGCGGCCACGCGCACACCCACGATGTGACCGATTCGGCCGGCCACGCGCTGCGGATCGACAGCGGCTTCATCGTCCACAACGAGCGCACCTATCCGAGTCTCCTCCGCCTCTTCGCCGAGCTGGGCATCCGCACCCAGCCGACCGAGATGAGCATGAGCGTGCACTGCGACGGCTGCGGTCTCGAGTACGCCGGTGGGCGCGGCGCCGCGGGTGTACTCAGCCAACCGCGGCGAGCCGGCGACCCCAGGTTCCTCCGGATGCTCACCGAGGTCCCCCGCTTCCACCGCGAAGCCCGAAAGGTGCTCGCCACCGGCGACGACCTGACCTGGTCAGACTTCCTCCGCACGCGCGGCTTCTCGCGGTACTTCGTCAGGCACTTCGCTCTGCCGCTGGTGGCGTGCGTCTGGTCAGCCGGCTCCGCTGACGCCGGGCTCTACCCGGCGCAGTACCTGTTCCGCTTCCTGGAGCACCACGGCATGCTGACGGTGAGCGGCTCCCCGCAGTGGCGGACCGTCAGCGGCGGTTCGCGTGCGTACGTCGATGCAGTGGTTGCCCGGATCGCCGAAGTACGTACCTCGACGCCAGTGCGCGCAGTACTGCGGCACGACGACGCCGTCGAGGTGATCACCGACCGGACCGAGGAGTTCGACCAGGTCGTCGTCGCCACTCATGCCGACACCGCCCTCGACCTCCTCGCCGACGCGACGCCCGACGAGAAGACGCTGCTCGCCACGTTTCGCTACTCGACCAACCCGACCTGGCTGCACACGGACACCACGGTCCTGCCGTCGGCGAAGCGTGCCCAGTCGTCCTGGAACTACCGCATGGCCAGTTGCGACACCGACCAGTCGCAGGTCCTCGTCAGCTACTGGATGAACCGCCTGCAAGACCTGCAGAGCCCTGACGAGCACCTGGTCACCCTGAACCCGCACGGCTGGGTAGACCCCACCACTGCCATCGCGCAGATGACCTACGCGCACCCGATCTTCACCCCGGAGTCAGTAGCCGCAGCACCCGTACTACGAACCGCCGGCGGCCCACGTCTCGCGTTCGCCGGCGCACACCTCGGCTGGGGCTTTCACGAAGACGGCTGCCGGTCAGGAGTCGAGGCAGCCGAGAGGCTCGGCGCAACGTGGTAACCCTCCCCCAGCTGCCAGCCGTAGTGGTCGGCCACGTCAGTCACTCCCGGCGGATGCCACTGCGCCACCGCTTCCGCTACCGCACGTACCAGTGGCTGGTAGACGTCGACCACCTCCCCCGACGCCGCTTCTCTGCTGCCGACCACCTAGGGCCGGGCCCTTCGTTGCGGGCCAACGTGGCTGCCTTCACCGAGGCGCAAGGCGTCCCCCTGCAACCGGACGACCGAGTAGTGATGCTCGCCAACGCCAGGAGCCCGCTCGGGTTCGTGTTCGACCCGCTGAGCGTCTTCTGGTGCCTGACGTCCGGCGCCGAGCTGCGCTGCGTAGTACTGGAGATCCACAACACGTACGGCGAGCGGCACGCGCAGCTGGCGAGACCTGATGCCAACGGACGCTTCACGCTGGGCAAGGAGTTCTACGTCTCGCCGTTCTTCACCGTCGACGGCCGGTACTCCGTGACGTTGCGGCTGGACGCCGAGCGGGTCTCCGTGGCGATCGACCTGGTCCAGCGCGAGCACCGGGTGTTCTCGGCAGCCTTCATCGGGCAGGCACGGCCGGCGAAACGGCTGGCCGTCCTCAAGGCGGCGTTGCTCACACCCTTCGTGACCTATCAGGTCTGGGCGCTGATCCGAATGCATGGTGTCTGGCTCTGGCTGCGCCATCTCCCGGTGGTCCGGCGAGAGCCCCACATCCCACCGGAGGGAGTCCGATGAGTTCCCTGCCCCTTGTCGATGCAGACCGATGGCCAGGCGTCGCCCGTACGCCGTACAGCCCGGTGCGGGCCGCCGCCGCCCGGCTGATCCTGCGCAGAGCGGTCCGCGACCTTCCCGTCGTCGTCCTGCTGCCCGATCGCAGCCGGCTCGGCGCGGGTGGTGCGGCCGCACCTGTGCTGGACATCGTTTCGGAGAGGTTCTTCCACCGGATCGGCGCGGATCTCAAGATCGGTTTCGGCGAGGCGTACCTGGCCGGCGACTGGCGAGCCGGTGATGGCACCGACCTGGCCGATCTGCTCACCGTCTTCGCCCCACGGCTGGGTGACCTCGTCCCGCCGGCGCTGCAGCGGTTCCGCAAGCTGGTCGAGCAGCGGATGCCTCGCGAGGAGGCCAACGACCGCTCGGGTGCGCGCGCGAACATCGCCCGGCACTACGACCTGTCCAATGAACTCTTCGCGCTGTTCCTGGACGAGACGATGACGTACTCGTCCGCCTGGTTCGACGGGCAACTCGCGGGTTCCGGACAGCTTGCCGGTTTCGGGCAGCTCGCCGCGGCACAGCGTCGCAAGATCGACGGTGTCCTCGACTACGCGGGCGTCCAACCCGGCACCCGCCTGCTGGAGATCGGTACCGGCTGGGGACAGCTCGCGATCCAGGCCGCCGAACGCGGCGCGATCGTCACGTCGGTGACGCTCTCGGCCGAGCAACGCGACCTGGCCCGCAAGCGGATCGCCGAAGCCGGCGTCGACGTAGAGGTCGAGCTCCGCGACTACCGCGATGTGCGAGGCCAGTACGACGCAGTCGTCAGCGTGGAGATGATCGAAGCCGTCGGAGCGCAGTACTGGCCGGCCTACTTCGCGACGATCGACCGGCTGCTGGCGCCGGGCGGGCGGTTCGCGCTGCAGTCGATCACCATGCCGCACGACCGGCTCCTCGCCACCCAGCATGCGCAGGGCTGGATCCACCAGTACATCTTCCCGGGCGGCCTGATCCCGTCGCTGACCGCGATCGAGCAGATCGCCGGCACGGCGGGCGGGCTCAGGATCGAGCAGCGTCGCGATCTCGGGCCGTCCTACGCGCACACGCTGCGGCTGTGGCGGGAGCGCTTCACCTCGCGGGCCGGAGAGGTCGCGAACCTCGGTTTCGACGCCGTCTTCCGGCGGATGTGGGAGTTCTATCTCGCGTACTCCGAGGCCGGCTTCCGCGCCGGGTACCTGGGCGTCTCCCAACTCGCCTTGGTGCGGAAGCACTGACATGGAACTCGCAGGCCGCCGGATCTGGGTCGTTGGCGCATCATCGGGCATCGGCGCGGCGCTCGCGAAGGAACTGTGCCGCCGGGGCGCACACGTCGCGATCTCCGCTCGGCGCGCCGACGCACTGAAGGAGGTCGCGGGCGACTGGATGACGGCGGTGCCGTGTGACATCACGGACGCCAAGCAGGTTCGCCAAGCGGCCGGGGTGGTCGCGGCCGAGTTGGGCGGGATCGACATCGCCGTCCTGAGTGCGGGCTACTGGCAACAGATGGGCGTCGAGTTCGACGTCGAGTCGTTCAACCGGCATCTCCAGGTCAACCTCACCGGGATGGCCAACTGCCTAGGCGAGCTGATCCCCCGGATGAAGGCGCAGCGAGCCGGGATGATCGTCGGCATCTCCTCGGTCGCCGGGTACCGCGGGCTGCCCGGCTCCGAGGCGTACGGCGCGACGAAGGCCGCTCAGATCAACCTGCTCGAAGCCCTGCGGGTCCGGCTGCGCCCGGACGGCATCGACGTCCTGACCGTCTGTCCTGGATTCGTCGAGACCGAGATGACCGAGCAGAACACGTTCCCGATGCCGTTCATCGTCTCGGCCGAGCAGGCCGGCCGGGCGATCGCGGACGGGATCGAGCAGCGGTCCGCCCGGATCGCCTTCCCGTGGCAGATGTCACTCCTGATGCGCGCCGCACGCCTCGTTCCCGACCGGCTTTGGGCGGTTGCTCTCACGCCTCGGTCGTGAGCTGTCCAGATCAGGACATGGGGATTGCCGGGTGGTCGCACAGGTGCATACGGTCCTTCGGGACTGTCGCCTTGGTGAGGAGCTTGCCTGATGTCTGTTGCCTCGGACAGCTGGACCCCTGGTGGACCATTGACCGCGGACAAGCTCACCACCGAGTACGCCGATCGCCCGCTCGGCACGGACGCGACCAGGCCACGACTCGGCTGGATCGCCACCGCACCGGGGTACGGCGCGACGCAATCGGCGTACCAGGTGCTGGTGGCGTCATCGCCTGAGTTGCTGACGCCGGAAGCGGCCGATGTGTGGGACTCGGGTCAGGTTGCCTCCGCTCGGAGCTTCGGCATCGAGTACGACGGTCCGGCCCTCTCGCCGCGGACTCGGTACCACTGGGCCGTCCGGTTGTGGGACGGCCTCGACCAGGTGGGCCGATGGAGTGCGCCGAGCTGGTTCGAGACCGGGCTGCTCGGCGACGGGTTCGGTTCGGCGCAGTGGATCGGCGCGCGGGAAGAAGTACGGGATGAGGATGTTCCGGCTCCGCTGCTGCGGCGGGCTTTTGCGTTAGGTGCGCCGGTGGAACGGGCGCGGTTGTATGCGAGCGGGTTGGCGTATCAGGAGCTGCGGATCAACGGTCAGCGCGTCGGCGACTCGGTGCTCGACCCGGGCTTCACCGACTATGAGGAAACCGTGCTGTCGGTCGCGTACGACGTCACCGGGCTGCTGCGGTCCGGGGACAACGTGCTCGGGGCGGAGCTCGGTCGTGGGTTCTTCGGGCTGTCGACTTCGAATACCTGGCGCTGGCACCAGACACCGTGGAACGCCGAGCCGCGGCTGCTCGCCCGGCTCGTGATCGAGCACAGCGACGGCACCGTGACCGAGATCGTCACCGACGACGCGTGGCGGGTGACCGACGGGCCGACTCGCTCCGACTCGCTGTTCTGCGGCGAGACCTACGATGCGCGGCTGCACCCCGACGGGTGGGACGAGGCCGGCTTCGACGACTCGGGCTGGAGCGCGGCGCTCGTCGTACCGGCTCCGCGGGGTGAGGTCCGGGCGCAGGAACACGAACCGATCCGAGTGATCGAGGACGTCGCTCCGGTGTCGTTCACCCAGCCGAAGCCGGGCGTGTGGGTCGCCGACTTCGGCCGGACCACGGCCGGCTGGACCAAGCTCCGGGTGAGCGCCCCGGCCGGTACGACGATCAGCCTGACCCACGGCGAGTGGTTACTTGCCGATGGCACCGTTTTCGCGCAGAACAAGCACGTGCACAAGGATCGCTTCCAGCGCGACGAATACATTGCCTCGGGCAACGGCATCGAGGAGTGGGAGCCGCGCTTCTCCTACAAGGGATTCCGCTACGTGCAGCTCGAAGGTTTCCCGGGTGAGCCGACGACGGGCTCGGTGACGATGCGGGTGGTGCACTCCGACGTCGCGATGATCAGCCGGTTCAGCGCGAGTCAGCCGCTGTACGAGCAGATCGACCAGGCGATGCGGCGGACCGTGCTGAACAACCTGCACGGCATCCCGACCGACACCCCGAAGCTGGAGAAGAACGGCTGGACCGGTGACGCGCAGGTCGGCGCACCGACGATGGCCGGCACCCTCGGCATGGCCCGCTTCTTCACCAAGTGGCTCGGCGATCTGCGCGACAGCCAGGACGCCGACGGCCGGTTGCCGGTGATCGTGCCGACCGGCGACTGGGGCTACACCGAGCTCGCGCCCGCCACCGAATGGTCGACCGTCTACCCGTTCATCCTCCGCGAGATGCACCGCTGGTACGGCGACGAGCGACTGCTGGCCGACCACTGGGACGCCGTACGACGCTACGTCCTCTACGAACTCGACCGGGTCGAGGACGGGTTGTCCCTGAGCGTCCTCGGCGACTGGATCCCACCGGGCTACCCCGAGGGCCCGCCTCCTGAGGACCGCCGCCTGACCGGTACTGCGTACCTGTATCGCGCGCTCCTCGCAGTGGCCGAGATCGGCGAGATCCTCGGCCACCCGGTGGAGGTCAGTCTGCTCCGCAAGTCTGCCGCCGAACTCGCGGACGGGCTGAACCGCGCCTTCCTGGACCGGGAGGCCGGCCTCTACCGGTCGGAGTCGGATCCGGAGTACCGGCAGACGTCGAACGCAGTACCGCTCGCCTTCGGGATGGTGCCCGAGGATCTTGTCCCCGCGGTGGTGGCGAACCTGGTGGCTGACATCGAGGCTCGTGGTTTCCATCTCAACACCGGGTGTCTCGGGGTCGGTGTGCTGCTACCGGTGCTGACCGCGCACGGTCATGCTGATGTGGCCGCGAAGGTGGCGTTGCAGCGGACTTATCCCAGCTGGGGTTACTGGTTCGACAACGGTGCCGACACGATGTGGGAGATGTGGGAGACGGACACTCGGTCGCGCAACCACTACTTCCAGGGGACTGTCGCGCAGTGGTTGCTGGAGAACGTGGCCGGGCTTCGCAACCTTGCGAACGGGTGGGAGCGGATCTTGGTCCGGCCCGATGCGCGATCGCAGGTTGACTCGGCGTCGCTGCGGACTGACACAGTGCGCGGCCGGGTCTCCGTGTCGTGGCGACGGGTCGGGCGGGTGTTCCAGCTCGAAGTACAGGTGCCGGTGGGTGCGACTGCCGAAGTACACGTGCCTGCTGAGCAGGTGTGCGATGTGACCGCGGTACCGGCGCCTTATGCGGGCGAGCCGGTGCACCGCGACGGCTACTGCGTCTTCACCGTGCCGTCAGGTCACTGGAACTTCACGTCGCGGACTTCGTGAACATGAGGTCGTGACACACCCGACCCTCGGCGTGCGCGCGTGACTCGAACTTGGTGATCGGTCGCCAGTCGGGTCGCGGCGCCCATCCGTCGTACTCGTTGGTCAGCAGCGGTTCGGCTTCGCAGATAGCGAGCATGGAGTCGGCGTAGTCCTGCCAATCCGTTGCCAGATGCAACCTTCCGCCGAGAGTCAGGCGTGAGGCAAGCAGTTTGACGAACGGCGCGGTGATCAGCCGCCGCTTGTGATGCCGCTTCTTCTGCCAGGGATCCGGGAAGTAGACCCGTACGCCGGCCAGTGTGTCGGGCAGCACGTGATCCCTCAGGAAGTCCAGCGCGTCACCGTGCAGCAGCCTGACGTTGTCCAGCTCGTACTTCTCCACCCACAACATCAGCTGCCCGAGACCAGCCGGATACACCTCAGCCGCCAAATGATTAGCCTCAGGCGCCTGCCGGGCCAGCTGCGCGGTCCCTTCCCCCATCCCCGACCCGATCTCCAACACAACCGGCGCCACCCGCCCGAACCACGCATCCAGATCAACAGTCCCGACTGGCAGATCTTCAAGCTTGCGGCCCAGGTCAGCCCAGTTGGTCTCCCAAACCCGCTGCTGCCCCACCGTCATCCGAACACTCCGCCGAACATGACTGAAAACCCCAGCCTGCCGAACCTGATCCACCATCTCCACCCCCCAATCCTAGGGTTCTGCTTCAGTCGCCCCAGAACAGGTGGTCTACTACGTTGCGGGCTTGGCGGGTTCGGCGGAGGTAGTCGTCGGAGAAGCGGCTGGTTTCGCCGGCGTTGTAGCCGCAGATCTGGGCTACTGCGGCCAGGTCTCGGGGGTCGCGTGGGAGGGAGTCGCCGGGGCGGGCGCGGGTGAGCATGATGGCGTTGCGGATGCGGGTGGCCATTTCCCAGGCGCGGCTCAGGACGTCGGCGTCGGGGGCTTCGACCAGGCCGACGTCGACTGCTGCACGGAGGGCGCCAAGGGTGCGGGTGGTTCGGAGGCCCTCGATGCGGTGGGCATAGCGCATCTGCAGCAACTGGACTGTCCACTCGATGTCCGCGAGCCCGCCGCGGCCCAGCTTGGTGTGGGTCGCCGGGTCCGCTCCGCGCGGGAGACGTTCCGCGTCCACGCGGGCTTTGATGCGGCGGATCTCCATCACGTCGCGGTCCTGGATCCCGCCCGCCGGGTAGCGCAGCGGGTCGATCAGTTCGCGAAACGCCTTGCACAGTTCGGCATCGCCACAGAGCGGGTCGGCTCGTAACAACGCCTGCGCCTCCCACACGGCCGACCAGCGGGCGTAGTACGAGGCATAGGAGGCAAGTGTCCGCACCAGCGGTCCCTGCCGGCCCTCCGGTCGCAAGTCGGCATCGATCGCCACGGCGGGGTCCGCGCCGGGCAGGGCCAGCAACCGCCGCAGCTCCGTCGCGACCTGCGTGGCGAAGTCCGTCGCCGCCTTTTCGGAAGCCCCAGGCACCGGGTCGTGCACGAACATCACGTCCGCATCGCTGCCATAGCTCAGCTCATGCCCGCCGAACCGCCCCATCGCGACGATCGCCATCCGCGTCGGCTCGGGCTGACCCTTCGCCACAGTCCGCCGGGCGACCTCGAGCGCGGCCGTCAGCGTCGCCACCGAGACCGTCGTGAGCGCCTCCCCCACCGCCTCGACCTCGAGCAGCCCGGACAGATCGGCCGCCGCGATCCGGAACAACTCCCGCCGCCGCGCTCCACGAATCGCGGCAACCGCGGCCACCGGCTCGTCCTGCCGACGACCGGCCGCCGACATCTCGGTCAGCAGCGACTCGAGAGCGCGCGGCGACAGCTCCCGCTCATCCGCAAGCATCGCCGTCGCCTCGGGAGCACGCTGCAACAGGTCGACGGCGTACCGGCCGCTGGCCAGCAAGTGCGCGAGCCGCTCGGCCGACGCGCCCTCGTCGCGCAACTGCCGCAGGTACCACGGTGTCGAGCCGAGCGAGTCCGAGATGGTGCGGAAGGCAAGCAACCCCGCATCGGGATCCGGCGACTCGGCGAACCAGCCGAGCATCGCCGGCAGCAACGCCCGCTGGATCGACGACCGCCGCGAAACCCCCTCCGACAACGCCTCGATGTGCCGCAGCGCCGACGACGGATCGGCGTACCCGAGTGCCGTCAGCCGCTGCTTGGCAGCCTCCGGCGTCAGCCGTACTTCGATGCCCGGGATCCGCGCGACCGCGGCCAGCAGCGGCCGGTAGAAGAGCTTCTCGTGCAACCGCCGGACTTCGAGCCCGTGTTTCTTCCACGCCGTGGTCAGCTCGTCGATCGGGTTCTTCGTGAACCCCAGCGAGCGCCCGAGCCGGCGCAGATCGTCGTCGTCGTCCGGCACCTGATGCGTACGCCGCAGCCGGTACAACTGGATCCGATGCTCCATCGACCGCAGGAACCGATAAGCATCAGCCAGTACTGCGCCGTCGGTCCGCCCCACATACCCGGAGCTGGTCAACTGCTCCAGCGCGATCAGCGTGGTCCCACTCCGCACCGACTCGTCACTACGCCCATGCACCAACTGCAGCAGCTGTACTGCGAACTCGACGTCGCGCAATCCGCCCGGACCGAGCTTGAGCTGGCGATCCGCATCCGCGGCCGGGATGTGGTCGACGACCCGCCGGCGCATCGCCTGGACATCCCCGACGAATCCTTCCCGGTCAGCGGCCGACCACACCAGCTCGCCGGTCTTCTCGGCGTACAGCCGGCCGAGCTCGGCGTCCCCGGCGATCGGTCGCGCCTTGAGCAGGGCCTGGAACTCCCAGGTTTTCGCCCAGCGCTGGTAGTACGCGAGGTGGCTGTCGAGCGTTCGTACCAGCGGTCCTGACTTGCCCTCCGGACGCAACGCGGCGTCGACCGGCCACAGCGTCCCTTCGGCGGTGTGCGCCGAGCAGGTCCGCATCGTCGCCACCGCCAGTTGCGTCGCGGTCTTCAGCGCGGGCGCCTCCGGCTCGCCCTCCAGCGGCTCGGCGACGAACAGGACGTCGACATCGCTGACATAGTTCAGCTCCCGCCCGCCGCACTTGCCCATAGCAACAATCGCGAGCCGGCAGTCCGCCGCCTCCGGATGCAGCTGGAAATACTCGTTCCGCGCGATCTGCAATGCGGTCTCCAGTGCACCACCGGCCAGGTCAGCCAGTACTGCGGCGGTCTCGTCGACCGGCAACCCTTCGGCCAGATCGCGGGCCGCGAGCCGCAGCAACAGCCGCCGGTACTCCACCCGGAGCGCGTCAACCGGTTGCGGCGCATCGACGGCGGTGGCGAGGCAGGCGGCGACATCGTCCGGCGTCGGGCGGGAGGCTGCCAGCGCGGGGTCGGCCAAGTCGTACCAATGCCGCGGATGCACGCTCAGGTGCCGCCCGAGCGCTTCGCTGGCGCCGAGCACGTAGACGAGGCGGCGGCGGAAGTCGGCATCCACGTCGAGGGTGCGCGCGAAGGCCCCGAGGTCGAACCCGCCGGCGTGCAGCGACTCCGCGATCCCGAGCAGACCGGTCAGCGCGAGATCGGGATCAGCGGACTCCGACAGCGACGCGATCAGCTGGTCGCCGGCCATCGGGCTGTGCTCCCCCGGGGCGCTCAGTGCGTCGAGCGCATCCAGTTGATCGAGCATCCGCCCAGCCCGCGCGGAATCCGCAAACCCAGCCCGCGCCAACCTCCCGGCCCCAGAAACCCTCCGCACCTCCGCCACAGCCACCACCCTAATGCGCCCCTCCGGCAAGGGGTTGCCGGAGAGGGAGTCCCGCGAAGACCCGCCGGCTCCCCCGCCCTCTGAGGGGTTGACCCCGCAATGGCAGGGTTGCCCGGCGAGATTCCGGTGGGGCAACCCACCCTCTGAGGGGTTGACCCCTCAGAGGGTTGTCGACCGGGCGAGGGGCGGGTGCGCGGGCAGATCTCGGGGAGCGCGCGGGCCGATTGCGGGGGGATTGCGGTCAACACACGGAGTTGCCTGGCATATTCGGGCTGTAGTCGGCATGATGACTCGTTATGGTCATGATGACGGGGTCGCTCGCTGTTCGGGGCACGGTGGTCTGGTTGACGCCCCAGCAGGGTGGGCGAGTGTCCGGGCCGCCCGAGCCGGACTACGACTACGACTACACAGCAACCGCCTACCTCCCACCGAGGACGGCCGAAGACGGGCAGGCGGGGCTCTCGCTGCGCCGGTTCGCGCCGGGTGCCTGGCGCACCCCCGCGGAAGGAATCCTGGTACCGGGCAAGGGCAACCGCGCTCAGCAGGTCGTGCCGGGCAACCTCGTGGTGATCACCGAGGGCGTCCGCCCGGTCGGCCTGCTCACTGTGGAAGAGGTCCACGCCCTCGCCCCCGACGGCACGGCCGTCCCCGAGCGCACCCCGGAGATCGACATCACCGGCCTCACAGCCCTCCGTCCACCAGCAGGCGGCCCACCAGCGAACGCCGACGCGCCGTACCGGCACTCCACCGCTTCCTCGCGGTGGGGCACTCAGGAACGCGCCGGCGCCAGCTGATTCCGGCGCCGGCTGATTACTGAGCAGCCAGCTGGTTCAGTACCGCGAACTTGTCCGTGGCGCCGCTGTTGGAGGCAACCACGATCTTGCGGGTGATGGTGTGGCTGTCACCCGCGGGGAGGTCGAGCTTGAACTTGCTCATCGTGAAGTTGCTCTGCGAGTACCCCGTGAAGGCGCCGCTGTCAGCGCTGTAGATCAGGCCGTAGGTCTGGTTGTCCGGTCCTGTGCCCGCCTGACCGATCCACCGCTTCGCGTCCGGAACCTGGCTGAACGGACCACCGCTGGTGACGACCGGGAAGCCCGAGACCGCGGAGCGCGACCCCGCACCGTCGTGGTCGAGCGCGTCGCCGGCCCACACCGGGAGAGCAGCACCCGAGTCGTTCGTGAACGTCGTGGCGGCGGTGATGAACTGGTCGTCCGGCCTGGCGGTGTAGGTCGTCACGATCCTCAGGCCAGGGTGCTCGGCGGAGGTCCCCGCCACGCGGACGACGGCCTTCGAACCGGTGTTCTCGACGACCTGTACGTCGTTCGACCGCGTCTGGAGCTGCGCCCATGCGTTGCCACCGAGCGGCTCGGCGGTGCTCACATAGGGCAGGTTGATCCAGTCCAACTGGTCCGGCTGACCAGTGATCGCCAGGTCCAGCACCTTGCCGGTGGTCGACTGGTTCAGTTGCGGGTCGTTGTAGACCTTCGCGACCGCCATCGCCAGCCGCTTGTTCTCGATCACGATGTCACCCGGTCCGCCTTCGACCAGCCCACTCGGCAGCCGCTTGCCGATGCTCGCGTCGACGGTCACCGGCGAGATCTCGAGGTTCACCTCGGTCGCTCCCCCGGCGCCGACCTCGAGCTCGCGGGCGGCGGTTCCGAAGCCGAGCTGGGCAACCTGGACGGTGTACTTGCCCGGTCCTTGTTTCAGCGGCAGCTTGTAGTTGCCTTCGGCATCAGTTGTGGTGGAGCCGAGAGCGGCGCCACCCTGCACGACGCTGACCGTGGTACCGGCTGCCGGGGCGCCGCTGACCTTGTTGGTCACCTTGCCGGTCACGACCGGCCACCGGGTCGCCGCGGTACCGCCCGGGGTGAACGCGTACAGGTTGCCGTCGAGCGCCCCCACGACGACGGTGTTCCCGCTGACCGCCGGACCGGCCGCCACCCAGGTGCCGATGTTCTGCTGCCACAACGGCTGGCCGGTACCGGCGTCGAGTGCGTAGAACCCACCACTGTTCGCACCCACGAACAGCGTGTTCCCGGACAACGCCGGCGAGGTGAACGAGCCACCCCGGTACTGCGAGCCGGGCAGCAAGTGGTCCCAGATGACCGCGCCGGTCGTGGCATTCAGGGCGGTCACCGCACCACTCGGGAAGGACATGTAGACGGTGTTGCCCTTGATCGTCGCCGCTGACGGGGTTGCACCGCCGTTGACCAGAGACGGATGTGAACTGCGGTAGCTCCACAAGACCGCGCCGGTCGCCCCATCGCGAGCGACGATGCCGTTGTTCGAACCGATGTACACCTTGCCGTTGCCCGCCGACGGAACGCCGTCCTGCCAGCCGCCTAGGGTGTCGGTGCCGGTCCACAGTTTCTTGCCGGTCGCCAGGTCGTACGCGATCACGATGCTGCCGTCGTGGTTCCCGACGTACACGCGGCCGTCGGCGACCGCCGGTGTCCCGTCGCTCATCGTGCTGCCCGCCATCGGCGAGGCCCAGATCCGCTCACCCGTCGTCGCGTCGAGGGCGAGCAGGAGGCCGGCCGCCGCCTCGCCGAAGCGGGTCTGGTACGGGTAGAGAACCTTGCCATCGGCGACCGTCACGCCGTAGTACCCATAGGTGCGCTGATTGCTGCCCGCCGGCGCCGGCCCGGGGTCGTTCCGCCACTTCAGCGTGCCGGTCCGGGCGTCGACCGCGAACAGTGAACCGCGCAGCGTCGGCACATAGACCAGACCCTCGGCGACCGCGATGCTGCCGTGCACCGAGGACGGCACCGGGTACGTCCACAGCACCTGCCCGGTGGCCTGCGACACGGCGTGTACGGCGCTGTTGCCGGAGCCGTTCTCGTCCCGCGTACCGGCGTACACGACGCCGTCGACGATCGCGGGTGAGCCGGTCAGGAAGGTGCCCTTGGTCCGGTACGACCAGGCCAGCCGCTGACCGGCCTCGATCGCATCGCCGGCGACACCGGTGTGCGCGGCGTCGCCGTGGTGCTGCGTCCAGTCGGCGCCGGCGACAGGCACGATCGCCTGGTCCGCGGTGAAGGTGAAGTTCGAGGTAGCGGTCCACCGAGCACCGTCCTCGTCCTCGACCTCCACCTCGACCGAGTGCGGCCCGATCGGCTTCTTCAGGCCGGCGGGCAGCGCGGCGTACCAGGTGAACTCACCGGTCGATCGCAGGTCCACCCAGCGGCCGCGGTCGATCCGGTACCGCGCGCTCACCGGCGCGTCCGAGGTGTCGTAGGCGTTCACCTGGATGCCGGGGAACTTGTCCAGCGGTACCGCGGTTCCCGGCGCCGGGCTGACGATGGTGAGGTCCTTCTCGGCGCCGTAGAGCCGGAACGGGTTGTCGAAGGTCTTGTTGTCCATGCTGACGAACCGGAACCCGCGCGGCGAGTTGTCGATCGTGTACGAGCTCGACACCGTCTGGACGTGCTTCGCGGTTCCGGCGAAGTCGCTCTTCGGCTCGACGTCGTTCGAGTGCTCATGGCCGACCAGCATCAGCTCGGCGCCGTACTGCTCCAGCACCTTGCCGTACTCGTCGTACACCGACGGCGACCCGAACGGCACGTTCATCGGCTGATGGGCGAGCACCACCAGATGCTTGCCCCGGCCGACGTTCCGGGCCAGGTCGGCCTTGACCCATTCGAGCTGCTCGGCGAACGGCGCGGCACCGTTGTTCTCCAGCACCAGGAAGTGCCGGTCGCTGTAGTCGAAGGAGTACCACTCCGGGCCGACGTGCTTGCGGTAGTTGTCGATCCGGGCCGCGTACGTCGCGCCGGCGGCGTACTCGTGGTTGCCGACGGCCGGCCAGACCGGGACCTTCGAGTGGGCCGTGCTCGCCTTGTAGTACTCGAACTCCGCATCGGTCGCGTTGTTCGTGAGGTCGCCGCTGACCTGGATGAACGCGAGGTCCTGGCGGGTCGTGTTGATCTCGGTGATCTGCTCGGACAACTGAGCGTTCACGTGCGGGTCGGCGACGTTGCCGAAGGTGAATCCGCCACTCCGCGAGGCCTTGTCCTTGCGCAGGCCGAAGTTGACCTCGTGCGCCGTTCCGGCGGCCAGCGTGCCCAGGTTCCGGTAGAACTTCGGCTGCATGGTCTCGTCGGTGCCGACCGAGTAGCCGGCCGGCTGGGTGACGAAGACCAGATCGGTACCGCGCCGCTCGATGTCGGAGGAGAAGGAGTAGCGCCCGGCCGCGTCGGTGAGAACGGTCTGCTGACCGTCCGACACGCTGACACCGGCCAGTCCCTTCTCGCGGTCGTCGATCCGGCCGTCGTTGTCCTCGTCGTCGAAGACGGTGCCGGAGATGGTGGCGCTGGGCCCAACGACTGCGTCCGCGAGTGCGCCGGTGAGCGGCACTGCGATGACGAGCGCGGTGAGGCCGGCGGTGGCGGCGTACAGGAGCTTGTGCCACCTGCTGACCCGAGGCTTGTGGGGAGTCATGAGAGGAAGAACCTTTCTACGAACCAGAAGAGGCCGAAGACGGCGACGACCCCGGTCGCCGTGCGTTGCGCGGACAGCGCGAAGCGGGTCTTCCGGACCAGCAGGAGCAGGGGGAAGACGGCGGCCAGCAGGATCGCCTGGCCCGCCTCGATACCGACGTTGAAGCTGAGGAGCGAGAGCAGCAGCTCCCGGCCGGCCTCATCGGTGATCCGCAGCGACCCGGCGAAGCCCAGGCCGTGCAGAAGACCGAAACCGAAGACCACCGGCAGCCGGTGGGGGACGGAGCCGCCGAGCAGGTTCTCGACCGCGACGAAGGCGATCGAGAGCGCGATCAGGGGCTCGACGACGATCGCGGGCACGCTGCTCCCGCCGAGCAGGGTGGAGAGCAGCGTGACGCTGTGCGCCACGGTGAACATCGAGGTGACCTGGAGCAGGCTCTTGAGACTCTGCGCGCCGATGGTCAGCGCCACCACGAACAGCACGTGGTCGAGGCCGAGCAGGATGTGCTTCACGCCCAGCCGGCCGTACTGCAGGCTCGACGTCAGCAGCGAGTTGTCGCCGACGGTGAAGTCGGAATGGCTGCGGTCGAACACGGTCCGGCCGGAGTGGTCGCCGAAGCGGTACTCGACCTGGTTGGTGTGGTCGTCGGCGACGGCGTCGGAGTCCTGGAACACCTGGTAGCGCAGGTGGAACGAGCCGGTCGATCCCGGGCAGGAGAAGGTCAGCGCGAGCTCGGCGTACGGCGTCCCGGCGCGCTTGGCGATCGAAGTACCGGTGAGTTCCGGTTCACAGGCGGCGCCGTCGAGCGAGACGACCAGGCGCTCGTCGAGGTACTCCATGAGTCGCGGCCGGGCCGCCGCCAGGGCCTGTTCGCGCTGAGCGTCATCGTCGGCCGGTACGCCGAGGTCGACCGCCCGGGCCAGTACGGCGTACTCGAGGCTGAGCCGATAGTCGACCCGGTCGCCCTCCTGGGTGACGGTCGAGTACCCGGTCGAGGCGATCACGTGCGCGTCGGCCGTACCCGCCCCGAATCCGAGCAGGCAGCACAGCAGTCCGCCGAACACCAGCCATCGCCGCATGAAACGACATCTCACGCGACCCGGACGGCCAGTAGGTGACCAGTCAGGAAACTATTTGCCGCTCAAGGGCGGCAAATAGTCAGAGCACCGGTAGCAGCTTGTTGAGTTCGAACGGGGTGACCTGTTTGCGGTAGTCCTGCCATTCGGCTCGCTTGTTGCGGAGGAAGAAGTCGAACACGTGCTCGCCGAGCGTCTCGGCGACGAGTTCGCTGTCTTCCATCGCCTGGATCGCCTCGGCGAGGCTACTCGGCAGCGGCTTGATGCCGAGGGCCTTGCGCTCGCGCGGCGTCAGCGACCAGACGTCGTCCTCGGCCTCGCGCGGCAGCTCGTACCCCTCCTCGATGCCCTTCAGCCCGGCCGCCAGCATCAGCGCGAACGCGAGGTACGGGTTGGCCGCCGAGTCCAGCGAGCGGAACTCGACCCGCGACGACTGCCCCTTGTGCGGCTTGTACATCGGCACCCGGACCAGCGCGGAGCGGTTGTTGTGCCCCCAGGAGATGAACGACGGGGCCTCGTCACCGACGGCGAGCCGCTTGTACGAGTTGACCCACTGGTTCGTCACCGCGGTGATCTCGGCCGCGTGGTGCAGCAGACCGGCGATGAAGGCCCGCCCGGTCTTCGACAGCTGGTACTGCGCGCCGCCCTCGAAGAACGCGTTCCGGTCACCCTCGAACAGCGACATGTGGGTGTGCATGCCCGAGCCGGGCTGGTCGCTCAGCGGCTTCGGCATGAAGGACGCGTAGATGCCCTGCGACAGCGCCACCTCCTTCACCACCACCCGGAACGTCATGATGTTGTCGGCGGTGCTCAGCGCGTCGGCGTACCGCAGGTCGATCTCCTGCTGGCCCGGGCCGCCCTCGTGGTGGCTGAATTCGACCGAGATGCCCATCGACTCCAGCATCGTGATCGCCTCGCGGCGGAAGTCGTTGCCGATCCCCTGCGGGGTGTGGTCGAAGTACCCGGACGAGTCGACCGGTTCGGGGTACGTCCCCGGCGCGCCGGACAGCGACTTGAACAGGTAGAACTCGATCTCGGGGTGGGTGTAGAAGGTGAAACCGAGGTCGGCCGCCTTCGACAGGGTCCGCTTCAGCACGTGCCGCGGGTCGGCGAAGGACGCCGAGCCGTCGGGCATGTTGATGTCGCAGAACATCCGCGCGGTGCCCATCGTCTCGCCCCGCCAGGGCAGGATCTGGAACGTCGAGGGGTCCGGCTTGGCCAGCATGTCCGCCTCGGTCACCCGGGCGAAGCCCTCGATCGCGGACCCGTCGAACCCGATCCCCTCGGCGAACGCGCCCTCCAGCTCGGCCGGCGCCACCGCCACCGACTTGAGGAACCCGAGCACATCGGTGAACCAGAGCCGCACGAACCGTACGTCGCGCTCCTCGAGCGCGCGCAGCACGAACTCCTGCTGCTTGTCCATCGGCGAGTCCACCTCTCGTGATCCAAAAATCGCTCAAAACCCACGGCCTCACACAGTGTGCCCCGGACGTGTTAAGCAGACGTTACGTGTTGAAGGAGACATCGCTCGCATCCGGCCCCGCAGTACGGTGGTGGCGTGCCGAACAGCAGCCGATCCGGGCCGATTCTGATCTTCGACGGCGACTGCGCCTTCTGTACGACGAGCGCCCGCTGGCTGCAACGCCGGCTGGGTGGCGCGGTGCCGGTCGAGCCGTGGCAGTTCACCGACCTGGCGGCGCACGGGACGACGGCCGAGCGGGCGCAGTACGAGGTGCTCTGGGTGGACGAGGCCGGGCAGGTTCACGGGGGCGCGCAGGCTTTCGCGCGCTGGCTGATCCACAGCGGGGGCTGGTGGCGGCCGGTCGGCCGGATGTTCACGTTCCCACCGATCCGGTGGGTCGCGGCCGGGGTCTACCGGCTGATTGCCAACAACCGCGACAAGATGCCGGGCGGCACGGCGGCGTGTGCCCTGCCCCCCGAGAAAATGCCCTAGTCTCCTCCCCGTGCGGACGATTTTTCACGTGGCCCTGGTCATTGCCGCGATCCTCTGCGCGTCGGACCTGCTGCTCAGCACCGCCCGGTTCATCCGGTCCATCCAGCGCAAGCGCCCGGTCGAACGTGACGTGCTGGGCCGCCGCTGGCTGCCGATCCCGGAGCTGGGCTACGGCATGTTCGCGTTCTGCTGTCCCGGCCTGGTCACGCTCGGTCTGACGAATTCCGACGCGGAACTGCCGACCAAGCAGATCCTGCTCGCCGCGCTCGTCTTCGGGTACGCCGGTGCGGTGCTGTCCCGCGTCGTCCGTACGCCGGGCCCGGGTGGCCGCCGCTTCCGGCTACGCGCCGGCCTGCTCCTGGGCCTGCCGGCCATCTTCGGTCTGGTCTTCGGCCTGTCCGGCGTCGCGGTCTGAGCCACCCTCTGAGCCAACCCTTCGGCGCTGGAACCACGGCACGATCCGCTCCAGCGGCGCGAAGGCGAGCCAGCAGACCACGGTCGGCAGGAAGTGGATCAGCAGGATCGCCGTGTTCGCGACGTGGAAGCCGATGAAGAACAGCGCCCCGAGTAGTTGCCATCGGCCCTTGAGCCAGAGGATGACCGGCGAGCAGAACTCGCCGATGATCCCGACCCACTGCATCACGTGCAGCATCCACGGGTACTGCAGCAGCCACTCCCCGACGGGATGCGGCCGGCGCACGATGGCCCAGGTGAGGATCGCGCTGCTCGGCCAGCCGAGCGTCCAGCCCGCGCCGCGCAACTTGGCGACCGCGGACAGGAAGTAGGTCGCGATCACCGAGATCTGCACACATCGGACCGCCCAGCCCGCCGCCTCCGACGTGGTCTGATCCGCGTACGGCGAGACGTCCCGCTTCCACGTCCAGCCGGTACTGCGCGGCGCCACCGTCGGCAGCACCCAGAGCGCGACGACCAGCGCGAGATGGTCGTGATCGACCTTGCCGTCACTCATCCCGATCAGCACCCACCAGGTGAACGCCGGAGCAACGATCCAGCCGGCCAGCCGGGGCATCCGGTTGGCCGCGCCGATGAGGCAGAACACGATCAGGACGACGTACAGGGTGGTTGTGTTGGCGACCGACGGCTTCGGCAGGTCGAAGAGGCGGGCCAGGAAGAGCGGCTGGTAGAGGCCGGGGCTCTCACCCTTGAGACGGGTGTCGCGGACGAACGCGTGCATGTCGAGGATGACGAACAGGTAGAGGACCGTCCGCAACCACGCGATCCGGGCCAGCGCGATCTTCGGGGTGAACCAGTTCGCGACCCGCTGGCCACGAGTGACCTCCGGCGCGGCCGTGCTCATCGGCGGACCTGCCAGGTCGCGAGAACCTCGGGGACCGGGTCACCCTCGACGCGGCCGTCGACCAGGGTGGTGGTGTCGCGGATCAGTTCGAGCTTCACGTACTTCGGCTCGTCCGGATGTTTGCGCGCCCAGCCGTCGGCGACCGCCTGCAGCAGGGACGGGTCCTTCACGATCTCGCCGGTCCGCGCCTCGATCTCGGCCCGGGCCACGCCGGCCCCCTCGATGTTGAGCGGCACGTCGACCGTCGTACCGGCGTCGGTCTGCGCGCTGATCCGGGTGTAGGTGATCGACGCGTCGTCGGCGATCATCCCGGCGTACTGCGACATCGGGCCGAACGGCCAGGCGTCGTCGGTGGCGCGCACCGATCCGTTGATCAGCAGGCCGATCCCGATCACTGCCACCAGGACCCGGACGGCCTTGCCCACTCGGCCCAGCCGGACGTCCCCAGCCCGCTCCTGCTCCTTCGTCACCACGCCCGCCATTACACACCAAGCACGTTGTCAGCCCTCTTCATCGGCCCGCGGCGGGAGGGTCGGGTAGTCGGTCGTCGGATAGAGACCGACCGTGAACCCGTACGTCGTATCGCCCGCGCGCGGCAGCCGGTCGAACTCGTGGATGACCTGCTCGACCTTCGCCCAGAACTCCTTCGCGCGTTCCTCCGGGATCCGCGCGTGCCGGATGAACGACCGCAACTGGCCTGCATCGTAGGCGGCGACGGACTCCTTCGCCGCCACCTCGAAGTCGTTGAAGTCCTGCGGCAGGTCACCGCCGTCCGCGCTGCCGCGCCCGAGCCCGACGTAGAACATCCGGGCCGCGCGGCCGTAGTACCGCTCGTCGATGGCCCGGACGCGGCGGGTCCGGACCACCCGCAGCAGGCCCGCGTCGGCGAGCACGTTGACGTGGTGCGCGACCGTGCTCTTCGGGCGCTTCACCGCGGCCGCCAGCTCCGTCACGGTCGCGGCCCGCTCGTGCAGCATCTGCAGAATCGTCGTCCGCAGCGGATCGCTGATCGCCCGGACCTGTTCGGCGGTGGTGAGCTCGATGGTGTCTTCGAGCTCGTAGTCCGGGACCTGGGGGTTGTTCGCCATGGTCTGATCAGACTAACATCGCAGATCGTTCGAGATATTTGGATCATTCACCGTTTGAAGGAGCCGGCGATGGCCGAGGTTGTGTTGTTCCACCACTCACAGGGACTCACCGAGGGGGTGCGCGCCTTCGCCGATGCACTGCGGGCGGTCGGCCACGTCGTCCATCTCCCGGACCTGTTCGAGGGCAAGACGTTCGGCACCATCGACGACGGGATGGCCTATGTGCGGGAGGTCGGCTTCGGGGCGATGGCCGAGCGCGGCATTGCTGCTGCCGCCGACCTTGGTGACGGCGACGGCCTGGTCTACGCGGGCCTTTCCCTCGGAGTGGTGCCGGCCCAGCAACTCGCCCAGACCCGCGCCGGAGCTCGGGGCGCGCTGCTGGTGCACGCCTGCCTGCCGTTCACGGAGTACGGCGAAGCCTGGCCGGCGGGCGTTCCCGTCCAGGTGCACGCGATGGACGAGGACCCGTTCTTCACCGAGGAAGGCGGTGACCTCGACGCGGCGAAGGCTCTGGTCGAGAGCACCTCCGAGGCCGAACTCTTCCTCTACCCGGGCAAGGAGCACCTGTTCAGCGATTCCTCGCTTCCGGCGTACGACGAGGCCGCGACCAACCTGCTCACGAGCCGCGTGATCGAGTTCCTGAAGGGCTTGTAGCATCGGCGGATGCCGACGATCCAGCAGGTGGCCGAGGCGTTCTCGAGTCACCGGTTCACCGAGATCTACGACTTCATGCACCCGCAGGTGGAGTGGACGCTGGTCGGCGTCGCGCGACTCGAGGGCATCGACCAGGTGCGGGCCGCCTGCGAGCGGTCGCTCGGCCAACTGGAGCGGATGACCACCCAGTTCCTGCGGTTCAAGACGATCGCGGGACCGGACTCCGTCGCCATCGACACCGTCGCGAAGTACGTCGACGCGAAGTGGCAGCGCTCGTACGTCCGGTCCTGCGACATCTACGAGTTCACCCAGGGCTACCTGACCGCGATCACGTCCTACACGGCCGCGATCGAGCCCGAGGACCTGCCGTAGGTGAACCTGCGGACCAGGGTCTCCATCGGACCGCGGTACGACCGCAGGTGCATCCAGTAGGCCAGGCAGACCGTGCCCACCCAGGTCATGGTGGCGAGCAACGCGGTGGTCGTGACGCCGAGGTGGCCGGACAGATCCCCGAAGTACGGGGTGAAGGCGACGGTCCAGACGACGGACTGGGTGAGGTAGCAACTGAGTGATCGTTGGCCGACGGCCGCGATCGCCTGGGTGATGCGACCGTGGTCCCGCCCGATCCGCCGGGCGATCAGCACGACCACGGCCGCATAGCCCAGCCCTCCGAGGACGCCGGTCGAGTCGTGCAGCGGGCCGATCAACTCCAGAACGTCCTGGGACGGCTTGCCGATGAAACCACTCAGCATCAACGACACCGGAAGGGCACCGGCGATCGATGCGGTGATGCCGACGACGGCGGTCGGGATCAGCAGACGCAGGTGCTGCTCCGGTTGTTCGAGCACGCGCCGGCGTCCGGCCCAGAGCCCGATCAGGAACGGCGCGGCGAAGCCGATCGGGCCGAGCAGGGCGATCACCGGAAAGACGCCGATGCGGGCTTCGAAGGCCGCAAACAGATTCGGCGGCAGCATCGAGGCGTCCGGTGCGTCCGCGCTGATGGCCAGGGAGCCTTCACCCGGCAGTGAGGTCAGCACGAAGAAGAGCGCCGCGACGATCAGCAGCGTGCGGGCCTTCCAGCGAATTGCCCAGACACCGAGGAACAACAAGACGCCGTACGCCGCGAGGATGTCGCCGACGTAGAACAGCATCGCGTCGACGAACCCGAGCACCACCAGGAACAGGCTGCGTCGCCGGAGCAGCCGCCGGACGCCGCGCGGATCACGACCGGCCTCGCTCTGCCGGCGGGCGATCTGCGCGACGCCGTACCCGAACAGCAGCCCGAACAACGGGAAGGCGCGGCCGTCGACAATCGTGGCGATCAACAGAATGAAGACGTTGTCGAGGCTCGACCCGTCCTGCGGAAAACCGCCGAGCACCGAATCGGCGGGGATGAAGTAATGCGAGTTCGCCAGGGCGATGAACAACAACATGAATCCGCGCGCCAGGTCCGGCCCGAGGGCCCGCCCGCGTAGTCCGGTCGGGCCGGCCGTCGAAGCGCTCTGCAGTGAGGTCACGTTCTCACCGAACCATTCGCACACCCCGGCCGGCCGCTTCCTAAAGTCTTCCGCCGGCCGACCTTCGGATGAACCGCGACGGACCGGCCTTGTAAAGACGAAGGCACTTATTCGGCCGTTGAGGTCGTGGAAGCACCCGCGACCAGTAAGGTGCTGCCGTGCCTCAGCTCCGGGTTGCTCTCGCTCAGCTCAACGTGACGGTCGGTGATGTCGACGGCAATGCCGAAAAGGTCGTCACCTGGACCCGGAACGCGGTCGAGCGCGGCGCCCACCTGATCGCCTTTCCGGAGCTCGCGCTGACCGGTTATCCGGTCGAGGACCTGGCCTTGCGCGCCTCGTTCGTGGCCGCGTCGCAGGCCAAGATCAAGAAGCTCGCGCAGCGCCTGGCGGACGAAGGCCTCGGCGAGATCGTCGTGGTCTGCGGCTACCTCGACCGCGCCTCCGGTACGGCGATGGGCATCGACCGGCTCGGCCGTCCGAAGGGTTCACCGACGAACGCGGCCGCGGTGCTGTACCGCGGTGAGGTCGTCACGTCGGCGGTCAAGCACCACCTGCCGAACTACGGCGTCTTCGACGAGTTCCGGCATTTCGTCCCCGGGGACAGCCTGCAGGTGATCCGGATCCACGGCATCGATGTCGCCCTGGTGATTTGTGAGGACCTGTGGCAGGACGGCGGCCCGGTCGCGGTGGCTCGGGCGGCCGGCGCGGGACTGCTGCTGGTAGTGAACAGTTCGCCGTACGAGGCCAACAAGGACGACGTGCGCGGTGAACTGGTCACCCGTCGAGCGCGTGAGGCCGGGTGCTCGCTCGCCTATGTGAACCTGGTCGGTGGGCAGGACGAGCTGGTGTTCGACGGCGACTCACTGATCGCCGATGCCGAGGGCAAGGTGTTCGCCCGTGCTCCCCAGTTCGAGCAGGGCAGCATGGTCGTCGACCTCGACCTGCCGGCCGCGACCGGTACGCCGAGTGGCGAGCATGAGGGCATCCGCATCGAGCACACCGTGCTCAACGAGGAGCCGCTGCCGGAGTACGAGCCGATCGACTCGGCCCTGGCACCGCGGCTGTCGGACGAGGCGGAGATGTACGGCGCGATCGTGCTCGGGCTACGCGACTATGTCCGCAAGAACGGCTTCAAGTCGGTACTGCTCGGACTGTCCGGCGGCATCGACTCGTCGCTGGTGGCCGCGATCGCCTGTGACGCGGTCGGTCCGGACCACGTGTACGGCATCTCCAACCCCAGCGTGTACTCCAGCGACCACTCCAAGGACGACGCCGCCGAGCTCGCCGCCCGTACCGGACTGAGCTACCGGGTGGTGCCGATCCAGCCGATGGTGCAGCCGTTCCTGGACACGCTCGGGCTGACCGGTCTGGCCGAGGAGAACCTGCAGGCCCGCGTCCGCGCGGTGATCTGGATGGGGCTGTCGAACGCCGACGGCCACCTGGTGCTTGCCTGCGGCAACAAATCTGAACTGGCCGTCGGCTACTCGACCATCTACGGCGACGCGGTCGGCGGCTACGCGCCGCTGAAGGACGTGCCGAAGACGGTGGTCTGGCGGCTGGCCAAGTGGCGCAACGAGGACGCGAAGGCACGCGGCCAGCAGCCGCCGATCCCGGAGAACGCGATCGCCAAACCACCCTCGGCCGAGCTCCGGCCGGGCCAGGTCGACACCGACTCGCTGCCGCCGTACGACCTGCTCGACGACATGCTCGACGACTACGTCGAACAGGACCGCGGGACCGCGGAGCTGCTGGCCGCCGGCTTCGACACCGAGCTGGTCAGCAAGGTGATCCAGCTGGTCGACAAAGCGGAGTACAAGCGGCGGCAGTATCCTCCGGGTCCGAAGATCACCCACAAGGCCTTCGGGCGCGACCGGCGACTGCCGATCACCAACGCCTGGCGTGAGGACGCGAGCCGGGTGGCTACCAGAGGGGCGACGGAAACCTGAGCGGATCCTGGCGTAACCGCCCATTCAACGACAGTCCGTTCTTTCCGCCCGAGGATTCCGAGCAGGCTGATCCCTTCGGCGTGCCCGCGGACCGGAAAGCTGACCCGTCAGGTGTGAGCGATCCCTCAGCCACGGCCGGTAGCGCTCACCCTCCGCAACGGTGGGACGATGAGGGCATGGTTGACAACTTCCTGTCGGCCGGTACCAACGGCGACGCCGACGACGAACTGCCGGCGCCGTACGGGACCGGACCGAAGAACCGGACAACCGAGGAGCAGCACCGCTCGGACTACGGCTACAGCGAAGGCTCTGGCGACCGCGGATGGCGCGACCGCCCGGCCTCGCTGAGCGGGCTCGACCCCGCGCCGTCGCTGCCGAACGCTCCGCGGGCCTACGACCGTGGCCCGGTGCCGCAGCAACCGTATGTACCGAAGCCGCCCTTCCGCTCGGACAGCGACTACCCCGCTGGTGGCGGTTATCCGCAGGCGGAGCCGCAGTACCGGGACTCCGCGCCGTGGGGTGAGCCGGAGACCTTCCGGGAGTCCGGTGCGTTCGAGGAGTCGCCGTTCGCACCGCGCTCCCCGTACGCCGACCAGTCGACGCCGGACCGCGCTGCCCAGGAACGCTCTGCCCAGGAACGGGCCTCGCAGGAACGGGCCTCGCAGGAACGAGCTGCCCAGGAACGCGCCGCGCAAGAGCGTGCTGCGCAGGAACGTGCCGTCCAGGAGCGGGCTGCCCAGGAACGCGCTTCACAGGAACGTGCTGCCCACGAGCGCGCTGCCCACGAGCGGGCTGCGCAGGAGCGGCAGGCGTTGGAGCGACAGCAGCAGGAGCGGTACCAGGAACGCGGTTATCCAGAACAGACCCGCTACCCGCAGCAGCCGCCAGGCCCGCCGCAGCAGGCACAGCAGAACCCGTTCGGCCCCGGGCGCAACGGCACGAGCGGTCCCCCGCCGACCCGCCCTGGACAACCAGGCCCCGGTACGCCGCCCGGCCCGGCCGGCCCAGCACCGGCACGCCCAGGCGCGCCTGGTCCGGCGAGCAACGGCCTGACGCCACATTCCTCAAACGGCTCACCTGGCGGCAACGGCTGGGCCCCAGCCGGCCCTGACGTACGAGCCGCCGGTTCCAACGGCCTGTCGACTCCGACCCCGCCACCGAGCCCCGCCGGACCACCTCCCAGCGGCAATAGCCTGCGCCCACCCAACCTCCCGGGCTCCAACGGCCCGGACGTCAGCGGCTCGCGCTCAAACGGCTTGGGCTCCAACGGGCTTGCGGCCGGCAACACCGGGCCTTTGCAGAACGGCGTCACTCCGCCGCCGAGCAACCCCGCCCCGCCAGCACCAGGCAACCAGGCAACCCCCACGGCCCGCTCCGGCGGACCCGGGGGTCAAGGACCCAGTGGTCAAGGCCAGACCGGCTGGACCGGTAGTGCGCCGGCCAACTCGTCCCCACCGCCCCCCAACGCATCGAGTTCGGCCAACGGCTACCCGTCGGACCCCTCCGCGGAGTACGAGGGCAACGCGCCGCTGAGTGCCGCGCCCTCGTCCAGCGGCCAGCAAGAGAGCAAGCCGACGCCGGAGGGCTCGCAGCGACCCGCGGGCGCGCGGCGGCGGGCCGACGTACAGCAGGATGCGCCGAGCCAGGTGCCCGAGGTGCCCGCCAGTTCTCACCGCGCGGCGCGTCGAGCCGGAGCAGGTCCGGCAGCGAAGGCGGAGCCGTCCGCCGAGACCACCGCCCCCAAGGAAGCGGACCAGCCCGCCACTGTCAGCAACAGCATCGGCGGCGTGGGCGGTTCCGCCCAGACTTCATCAGGCGGGAGCAGTGTGTCCACAGACGCGACGAAGCGCCCGCGGCGGTACCGGATCCACCATCTGCGGGACATGAAGAACCGTGGCGAGAAGTGGGCGATGCTCACCGCCTACGACCAGTACACCGCGGAGATCTTCGACCAGGCCGGCATCCCGGTGCTGCTGGTCGGCGACTCCGCCGCGAACAACGTCTTCGGCTACGAGTCGACCCTGCGCGTCACGGTCGACGAGCTGATCCCGTTGGCGCGGGCAGTCGCGGGTGCTGTCGACCGTGCGCTCGTCGTCGCCGACCTGCCGTTCGGTTCGTACCAGGCGTCGCCCGAGCAGGCGTTCCACACGGCTGTGCGGTTCATGAAGGAAGCCGGCGTGCACGCGGTCAAGCTGGAGGGCGGGCGCAACGTCGTACCGGCGGTCGAGAAGCTGACCCAGTCCGGCATCCCGGTGATGGCTCACATCGGCTTCACCCCGCAGAGCGAGCACACGATCGGCGGGTACCGGGTCCAGGGCCGTGGCGACCAGGCCGCCGCGCTGATCGACGACGCGGTCGCACTGGCCGAGGCGGGTGCCTTCTCGGTGGTCCTCGAGATGGTGCCGGGTGACGTCTCCGCGGAGATCACCAAGCGCGTCTCGATCCCGACCATCGGCATCGGCGCCGGCCGCGACACGGATGCTCAGGTGCTGGTGTGGCAGGACATGGCCGGGATGCGTTCCGGTCAGATGCCGCGCTTCGTCAAGCAGTACGCCGATCTGCGCGGCGTGCTCACCCACGCGGCCACCACCTTCGCCGCCGAGGTCACCTCCGGCGCCTTCCCGACTGACGAACACACCTTCTAGATCCAGGGCAGGGCGGAGCGCTCCGACCAGTACTCGGCGGGCTCTTGGACGAACTCCTCCAGAGGTCCGCGGACGACCGGTGCCAGGTTGCTGGCGAGTTGTTCCGCGGTCGTCGCGCCACTGAGCACCACGTCAGCCCACGGTTGCGCCGCAGCGGTTCCAAGGGCCAGTGCATCGGGAGCCACGCCGTGCTGGACCGCGAAGGCGTTGAAGGGCGTCTCCCCCGCCCGCGCCGTCAGCCGTCCGTTGGCAACCGCTTCCTTCACCACCACGAACCAGCCCGCGTCATGCGCTTCGGCGAGAGCCGGACCAGCGGATCGCTCCAGCACGTTCCAAGTGGACTGGACCGCAGTGAACGGAGTCTCCAGGGTCAGTGCCTTGCGCAACGTCTCCGCCTGATGCGGCCCACTCGTCGACAGACCGACCCGTACGCCGCTGTCTGCCAGCTCACGCAGGCGGTCCAGGAGCTTCGGGTCGTCGAGTGCCGGGCTGTCCTTCGTGAGGCTGTGCACCAGGTAGAAGTCCGGCGTACCGCCGAGTGCCTGTAGCGTCTCGGGCCACTGCCGCTCGAACGTCGCGAGCGAGTGGTCCTTCACCTCATGGGTTTCCGCGTCATGGCGCCAGTCGGCAACGTAGGTGTAGCCCCACTTCGACCCGACGGTGAGTTCGCCGCGTCGCTCCGGCGTCAGCCACTCCCCCAGGAACGTCTCGGCCAAACCATAGGACCGCGCGGCATCGAAGTACCGGACCCCTGCCTGCCATGCCTGTTCCAGCAACTCATGCGTCCGGCGGCGAAGGCCATCGACCTCGCGCCCGGGTGGCAGGTCCTGGTCGTGGCCGAGGTTGATGTAGCCGGGACGACCGATGGCCGCCAGTCCCAGGCCAAGGTGCGCAGTCATACGCCGATCGTCTCACCGCGTCCGCTGCCGTGTTGGCAGACCGTTGCCGAGTGCCCGCATTCGGGACGCCGCGACGAGACGCGCCGCGCGACGCGTCGGAGTACCGGCTGTGTCGTCTAGCGTTTTGAGGTGTGACTGAACCCCGCCTGCCACCGCCCGGCACCGTCGTCCGGCGTACGACGGCCCGCGTCCTGCCTGTCCGCCCGGACGGCAAGGTGTTGCTGCTGCACGGCTGGGACCCGCTGAAACCACAGACGCCGTACTGGTTCACGATCGGTGGAGGCGTCGAGGCGGGCGAGACGGTCGAGCAGGCCGGCAGCCGGGAACTGCGCGAGGAGGTCGGCATCGTGTTGCCGGCCGAGCGGCTCGGTGCGCCGGTGGCCACGAACACGATCGAGTTCGAGTGGGGCGGCTGCCCGATCATCCAGCACCAGACGTTCTTCGCGGTCGGCGTCGAGACCGTCGAGGTGAGTTTCGCCAACCAGGAGCAACTGGAGCTGGAGACGATCAGCGCGCACGGCTGGTGGTGCCCTGACGAGCTGGAGGCGACCGGGCAGGCCGCGCACGTCACGATTCCGGGGCTGCTCCGGCAGGCGGTCGAGGCGATCAGGTACCGCGAGGCGTCCTGAGGGGCGCCCGGGTCAGCGGGCGCGGGCCTTCTTCAGGAGCTTCTTGGGCAGCTTCTTGTCCACGACGTAGTGGCGCAGGTCGAGGCGCTCCGCGCAGCCGGCATCAGCCAGCCGCTTGAGGACCACCGGGCACTTCTTGCACCTCGGCTTGTCCTTGCAGCACTTCTTCTTCGCGGTCATGGACGGCACGCGGCAAGCGTAGGTGAGGCTCGCCTAACCGTCTACCTGACAGCGCAGTCATCGTGGCGTAGGTCACGGCAACTGTTCGGTCAGTACCGCCCGCGCCTCGACCAGGGAAGGCCCGTACCAGGTCAGGTGCCGCCCGCTGACGCAAAAGGCCGGCCGCTCGAAAGCCTCCGGACCGTCGGCGGGTGAGAACGCATATGGCTCGTCCGGCAGCACCACCACGTCGTACTCCGGTAACGCCGTCAACTCGATCTTCGGATACCGCTCCGGTGATTGTCCGAGCACATTGTCGAACCCCAGTCTTTGCAACAGATCACCCGCGAAGGTGTCCCGGCCGAGCGCCATCCAGGGCCGCCGCCAGATCGGAATCAACGCCCGCCGGCGCGGCCCGGCGTACGGCGTACTCCACACTTCGCGTGCTTGGCCGAGCCACTGCGGCACTTCGCCGGTGACGGCGGTGAGCATTCGCTGGAGTGAGTCGAGTGATTCCGCGACGGTGGCCGGCGCGGTCACCCAGACGGCGAGACCGGCCGCGCGCAACGCGTCGAGATCGGCTGCGCGATTCTCTTCGGCATTCGCGATCACGACGTCCGGCGCGAGCTCGCGGATCATTTCCAGGTCGGGGTTCTTGGTGCCTCGCACACGGGTCACGGCGAGGTCTTCGGGATGTGTGCACCAGTCCGTCGCACCGACCAGCAACTCGCACCGTGTTGCCGCGATCGCTTCCGTCAACGACGGCACGATGCTGACCACGCGACGCACGCGTGCCGGCAACGCGACCACTGTTCCCAGGTCGTCCCGCATGCCTTCCCACCTCACTTTTTCCTGCCTCTCCGGCAGACGTTGCCGAGGACAACACTTCGCGCAACGACGCCGAATCGGCCGGAGAACGGCTACTTTGCGCGCGTGTCGCCAACAAATCTTAGCCGCCGTCCGGCAAGCTCGGACCGCGGTGAAAACCCTTGTCCACAAGGATTTTCGCGCTATTCCCCCGGATTGCGGTTCGGGACGCCTTAACGTGTGGACGTTTCAGGTGCTTTACGTAGCCACCAAGTGTTGTCATCATCAGGACGACGAGGAATCCACCGTGGTTTTCCTCAGCCGCACCAAGGAGGCGAAGTGCCAGCCAAGAAGGCAGCCGCAGGGAAGGCGACAGCCAAAAAGGCTTCTCCCGCCAAGAAGACTGTCGCCAAGAAGGCCAGCGCCGCGAAGACGACCACCGCGCGCAAGGTCACAGCGAAGAAGACGACAACGGCGAAGAAGGTGAGTGCGGCGAAGAAGGCACCAGCCACGAAGGTCGCCGCGAAGAAGGCACCGGCGAAGAAGACCGTCGCCAAGAAGGTCACCGCTGCGAAGAAGGCACCGGCCAAGAAAACCGTTGCCAAGAAGGCGCCGGCGAAGAAGGTGACCGCCGCGAAGAAGACGGTGGCCAAGAAGGCACCGGCCAAGACCGTGGCCAAGAAGACGACCGCGAAGAAGACGGTCGCCAAGAAGGCACCGGCCAAGAAGTCGACCGCCGCCAAGAAGGTCACCGCGGCGAAGAAGACGGTCGCCAGGAAGGTGAGCGCGGCCAAGAAGGCCGTCGTGAAGAAGGTCGCCAAGAAGGCACCGACCCGCAAGGTCGCGGCCAAGAAGGCACCTGCTCGCACAGCGGTCGCGAAGAAGGCCCCGGCCCGCAAGGTCGCCGCCAAGAAGGCACCTGCCCGCACGGCGGTCGCCAAGCGCGCGACGTCGGCGCGGAAGGCACCGGCGCGCAAGGCCGCCGCGAAGTAGGTCAGATCGGTTACCGCAAAACCCGAGGGGCACCACCGATGCGGTGGTGCCCCTCGGTCATGTCCGCCGGTGGCGAATCAGTCGTCGTTCCATTTCGGGTCGTTGTCCCAGGCCTCATTGCGTTCCTGGACCTTTTCCAGCGCCCGGGCGGCTTCCTCCGGCGAACTGTAGGGCCCGAGCCGTTCGGCCGCCTTGTCGCCCTGATAGGGCTCGACCTGGCCGGTTTTCACGTTGTAGTACCACTCGTTGCTGTGATCGTCGCTCATAAGGCCTGACCACCCTCCTGGGAGTCTTGTCGCAGCTCACTAGTGTCCCGTGATCGGGATAGCTTGAACGATGGAGGTGTCCAGGTGCGTGCATCGCAAGGCGGAGGAGCGTCCTCGATGCGGAGCATCGTGGACGTTTCTCCAACGCCGCGAGGTGCGTGCCTGGGCGCTCCAGCGTCAAGCTATCCCGATCACGGGACACTACAATGATCTCACCATGTCGCTACTCACTCCTGGCATCATCTCGCCTCGCCGTCCGGTACCCGCTTCCATTCCCAGGCCGGAGTACGTCGGCAAGCCCGCGCCCACGCCGTACGACGGTTCTTATGTCACGTCGCCCGAGCTGGTCGAGAAGATGCGCGTGGCCGGCCGGCTCGCCGCGCGGGCGCTCGAGGCGGTCGGTGCGGCGGCCAAGCCCGGTGTCACCACCGATGAGCTGGACGCGGTCGGCCACGAGTACTTGGTGGAGCACGGTGCGTATCCGTCGACCCTCGGCTATCGCGGGTATCCGAAGTCGTTGTGCACCTCGGTCAACGAGGTGATCTGCCACGGCATCCCGGACGACCGCCCGCTCGAGGACGGCGACATCGTGAACGTGGACATCACCGCGTTCCTCGACGGCGTGCACGGCGACACGAACGCGACGTTCCTGGTCGGCGACGTCGACGAGGAGAGCCGGCTGCTGGTCGAGCGCACCCGCGAGGCGCTGAACCGCGGCATCAAGGCGGTCAAGCCGGGCCGTCAGGTCAGCATCATCGGCCGCGTGATCGAGTCCTACGCCAAGCGCTTCGGCTACGGCGTCGTCCGCGACTTCACCGGCCACGGCATCGCGACCGCGTTCCACTCCGGCCTGATCATCCCGCACTACGACGACGAACGCTTCGACGACGTGATCGAGCCGGGCATGACGTTCACCATCGAGCCGATGCTCACCCTCGGCAGCCACGACTACGACCTCTGGGACGACGGCTGGACCGCCACCACCAAGGACAAGTCCCGCACCGCCCAGTTCGAACACACCCTCCTGGTGACGACCACCGGCGCCGAAGTCCTCACCCTCCCGTGACGATCACACAGTACGAGCAGGCCCACCTGGCGGGCATCCTCGCACTGTGCGAGGCAGAAGGCTGGCCGAGCTTCCCGGCCGACCCCGGGCGCGCCCACAAGGTCCTCACCGCCCCGGGCGTCACCACCGTGATCGCCCTCGACGGCGACCTGGTCATCGGCTTCGCCTACCTGCAAAGCGACGGCCACATCCAGGCCCATCTCTCCCAGATGGCAGTCCACCACGCCTACCGCCGCAAGGGCATCGGCCGAGCCCTCCTCGAGTACGCCGCCCCTCTCACCGGTGCCCAACGCATAGACCTCGTCACCGACACCGCCAAAGCCTTCTACTCCTCCTTCGACCACAAACAACTCAGCGGCTTCCGCATCTATCCCGACTGACTTACAGGGCCAGGGCGGTGGTTATCACTGTGTGGCCGTAGGGGATGGCGGAGTTGGCGTCGGCTGTGGTGAAGGTTTGGGGGGTGCCGGCTCGGTGGTTGAGGCAGCGGTGGAGTAGGGCGGACCAGTGCGGGAAGGCGACCAGGGCGTGTTCGCCGGCGGCGGTCTTGGAGATGATGTTGCCGGTGGCAAGGAGTGCGTGCAGGCGCGGTACGCCGAGCATCACCCACGGCAGGACCCAGTCCGGGAGCGCCTGGTCGTCGGGCCGGTTGGCCGTGGCGGCCTCCAGTTGGTCGAACTGTGAGCTCCAGTACGTCTTCAGGTTGTCGCGGGTGAACGCTTCTAACGCCTCCTGATCGTCATGCACGACCAAGTCGGGCGCAGTACGGAGTGGGATGGACTGGCGGGCCAGCTCCGACCAGAGCACCGGTGAGACCGGGCCGCCGGACGGTGCTTCCTTGAAGACGCCGTCCTGGGTGAAGACGACCTGCTTGTCCCGGTCCGGCGGCGCCGCGAGCTCCGCGGCGGTCAGGTAGGTGACGTCGAAAGCCGGTGTCGTCGGCAACTGTTCGTGCACCTCGCGCACCACCGACGCATCCCGCAACGGGTCCGCCGTCACGACGACACCGTCTATGTCGCTGTGTCCCGGCCGGAAGTCACCCAGCGGCAACGATCCGGTCAGGTAGAGCCCGGTCACCTGCCCCGGAAGCACCTCGTCGACCAGTTCCAGATACCGCTGCGTCGTACCGGTGACTTCGGCCGGGAGTTGGGTCATCGGTTGGAGGCTCCCTTGAGGAAGGCGGTCAGGTCCTTGGACTGTTGCCGCCGCGACGGTTCGTGCACGTACATCATGTGACCCGCCGGGTAGTAGCAAAGTTCGATGTTGTCGCGAAGTTCCGCCGGAATCCGCAGCCGCCCGATGGTGTACTCCGTAGCGAAGTACGGCGTTGCGCAGTCGTAGTGGCCGGAGGCGACGTGCACCTTGAGGTGGGGATTGGCGCGCATCGCCTCGGCCAGTTTGTCCGCGACGTTGACGTGGTTGTTCTCGAACTCCTTGAACGACCAGTCCTTGGCCGCCGTGCTGCTGAGGAACTCGTACGGCAGGTCGTTGCGGTAGCCGAGTTCCGCGTGCAGGTAGTGGTTCAGCGCCGCCGTGTACGGCCCGATGATCGCGCGGAACGACGGATCGTCGACCGACGTCTCGCCACCGGAGTCTGAGTCCCAGCCGGTGAAGCGCGCGTCCAGCCGGCCGACCACCTGCCGCCGCGACCGGAGCAGCTCGGCGAAGAACCGGGTGTGCTCGACCCGCAGGTTCACCCGGTCGAGGTAATCCTCCGACAACCCGGTCAGCCCGGCCAGCCGGCTGAGCACCTCGGCCCGGAAGTCGTCCGGGATTCTGTTGCCTTGGGCAAGAGCATTGGGATAGCGGCCGGCCGCGAAGCGCTCCGCGTCGGCGAGCACCTCGTCGAGGGTCCGGTCCGGGATCAGCCCGTGGTAGTGCGCGGCCGCGGCGTACGACGGCAGGAACAGCGTGTACGGCAGGTCGTTGCCCGGACCGAACTCCAGCGTGCTGAACTCCAGCGCCGCCGAGATCAGCATGATGCCGTTGAGGTACATCCCGTACCGGTCCTGCAGATGCGCGGCCAGCCCGGCGGCGCGCGTCGTACCGTAGGACTCGCCGGCCAGGAACTTCGGTGACATCCAGCGCCCGTTGCGCGAGGTCCACAGCCGGATCACCTCACCGACGGACTCGAGGTCGGCGGTGAACCCGTGGTACTCGCCCGGCTTCTCACCCTCGACCGCGCGCGAGTACCCGGTAGACACCGGGTCGATGAACACCAGGTCGCTGTCCTTCAGCAACGTCTCCGCGTTGTCCACCAGCCCGTACGGCGGCGCCTCGAGCTCGCCGGCGTCGCCCGACACCACCCGGCGCGGACCGAGCAACCCGAGATGCAGCCAGATGCTCGACGACCCCGGCCCGCCGTTGAACGCGAAGGTCACCGGCCGGCTCCCCGGATCGGCATCGTCGAGTGTGTACGCCGTCAGGAACACCTCAGCCTTGGGCTGGTACCCGTCGAACTTGCCGTCCGTCACCACCTCCTGCCGCAGCACCACCCGGCCGGTGGTCGCCGTGTACTTCAGCGTCCGCCGGCCGATGGTGAGGGTGTGCTTCGAACTGATCAGATCATCGACCGGAGTCACTGTGGGGGCGGTCTCGGCCGGCTTGTTCTCCGCGCTCTCCGGAGTCTGTTCAGGGGTCGCCATGCCGGAAAACCTATCTCAGCGGACGGAGCGCACCTCCGGGCTCACGGACGGCACTGGCTGCGGTGCCACCAAGCGCGCCGCGGGGATCGCCAGAGCGACCGCCGCCAGCAGGAAGGCGACCCACGGGCTGGTGACCACCGCGAGAGCGCCGAGGCCGACCGAGCCGACCGCACCGGCGGATTGCAACAACAGCGACTGTACGGATACCACCGTTGCTCGCTCGCTCGTGGTCACCTGGCTGTGCAGCAGCTGGGACAGCGGGCCGGCCGCGATGCCGAGTCCGACGAACATCAGCAGGTAGGCGATCGCCACGGCCAGGATTCCCGGGAGTCCGGTCACCACACTCGCCGCCGCCATCCCGGCCAGCGCGAGCACGCTGACGCAGTACCCGATCCGGCAGACCGCGCGGATCGATCCGATACGGCGCAACAGCGGCATACTCACCGCACTGCCAAGGGCATCGGCGGCGAACCCCACAGCAGCCACCAGCCCATAAGCAAGCACACCCCGCTCAGCGGATCCGGCCAGTTCGGCCATCCAGGCAGGCGTCAGCAGTTCGATCACCGCCAGCGTGACCCCCAAGCCGGCGCTGACCATCAGCACGCGGGTCAACGCGAGGCTCCGTACTGCGAGGCGCACACCGCTCGCGATCGCCGAGGGAACTCCCCGGAGGACGCTGCCCACCGTCGACGCCTCGTACTTCGACTCCGGCATCGCAACCACCGTCACGACCAGCCGCAGCAGGTCGGCACCAGCAGCGATCAGCACTGGCACGGCAAGACTCACGTCGAGGCCGACCGGAATCAGCGCACCCGCAACCGTCCCGGCGGTCAGGGCAATCGACGACGCCATCACTCCCATCGAGAGCCCACGAGCCATATCGGCCGCATCCTCCGCGGGGACCTGGTCGACGTACCAGGCCTCGACCGGGCCACTGCTGAGCGCGCGAGCGACGCCCCGCAGTACGGCGGAGATGGCCAGCAGCCACAGCGATTCCGACAGGCCGAGCAGCAGCAGAGCGGCCAGGCTCGCGGCGGCCGACGCGATCATCACCGGCCTGCGCCCGATCACGTCGGCGAGACCGCCGGTCGGGAGTTCGAGCACCATCACGGTGGCCGAGTACGCGACACCGAGAGCGGCCACCGTCGTCAGGCTGATTCCCCGGTCCAGCAGGAGGACGACGAGAACCGGGATGTACAGACCGGTCGGCAACCAGGTGAGGAAGCTGATCAGCGCGTACCGCCGGCGAGCCGCCTGGGCCGTCATGACGCGGCGGGTCGCGGGAATCCGCCGACGACGATCGAGACGCGGCGCGCTGCTTCGTTGCCGGCGTCCCTGGCCTTCAGCTCGTCGAGGTCGGAGTAGAAGCGATCCCAGAGTTCGTTGAGCGACTCCGCGGTGAGTTTGACCAGCAGGTCGCCGACGCCCGCTGCGTCGATCCACTCCGGTGGAAGCGAGTCTTGGAGTTGCTCGAACGCCTCGACATCGGACTGCAGGATTCCGGCCTGCTGCCGGCGCATCCAGTCGGCCGCCGCACGGCCTTCGCCGGTCGCGCCGACCTCTGTGTTCTTCCAGGTCGTGGTCTTGTGCACTGCCTGCCAGTGCCGGGCCCGCGGATGCCCATCGACGGCCACCTCCTCGACGAACCCGTACTGCGCCAGCTTCCGCAGGTGGTAGCTCGTCGCACCCGTGTCGGTGGCGAAGCGCCGGGCCAGCTCGGTCGCGGTCGCCGGCCCGTCCTCGCGCAGTACGGCGAGCATCCGCACCCGGAGCGGATGGGTCAGCGCCTTCAGTTCCTGGCCGTCGTGGACCTCTCGCTCGCTCATACCGGCCAGAGTAGGTCATGCAGAATAGTTTTTGCAAAGACTTTTCTGCATACGTCGGTTGCCAGGGTTTCCAGCGGCCGGGCACTAGGTTTGGGCGCATGGCTCTGATCCTGCATTTGGCCTTCGTCGAGGAGTGGGAAGCCGCCCAGCGGGCGGGCAGCTACCGGATCTCCACCCGGGGCCGGTCACTCGACGACGGCGCGACCTTCATCCACTGCTCCTGGCCGGACCAGGTCGCCATGGTCGCGAACTCCTTCTACGCCGACGTCACCGAGCCGCTGTGCCTGCTGGTGATCGACACCGGGCTGCTGGTGTCGGCGTTGTGCGACGAGGACCTGGACGCGGTGGGCATCTCGTTCCCGCACCTGTACGGCCCGTTGAACCTGGACGCCGTGGTCGACGTCCGCCCGTACCAGCGGGCCGCCGGCGGCCGATGGCCGGAAGTCGGCGCGCAGGCTCTATCCTGACAGTGAACGGGCCGGTCGGGCGATCGCGTCGTTCACCGGCAACGGTGGGCGCCGAGGAAAGTCCGGACTCCACAGGGCGACGTGGTGGGTAACGCCCACCCGGGGCAACCCGCGGGACAGTGCCACAGAAAACAGACCGCCAGCGGCCTGGATGAACCCCGTGGTTCTTCCAGGTGCGGGTAAGGGTGAAACGGTGGTGTAAGAGACCACCAGCTCCGCAGGTGACTGCGGAGGCTAGGTAAACCCCACGTGGAGCAAGGCCAAGAAGGGCGACGGGCGACCGTCGTCCGCGCGAGCGCTCGAGGGCTGCCCGTCCGAGCTCGCGGGTAGGCTGCTGGAGGTGCCCGGCAACGGTCACCGTAGATAGATGATCGCCGACCACAGAATCCGGCTTACAGACCGGCCCGTTCCTCACTCTCCCGGATGGCCCGGGTTTCGTGTCACCATCTGGCATGGACCGGATCCCAGGGGTGATGAAGCGTCGAGGGTACTTCGCCGTCGGTGGGCTGACGACCTGGAACGTGGTGCTCTACGCGGTGAGCGGCGGGCGGTACATCTGGCTCGAGGGGCGCGTCACCAACGGGGTGTTCCGCAACTGGTTGCGGCGGTTCAGGTATCGGCCGGAGCGGGTCGCGCATCCGGCGAGTGAGCAGGAGATCGTCGAGCTGGTCAGGTCGAGTGCGCAACTGCGGGTGTTCGGCGCCGGCCACTCGTTCAACAGCGGGATCGCGACGAGCGGAACGCTGATCTCGCTCGATCGGTACTGCGGTGTGGTGGCCAAGGACCTGGCCAAGAAGCAGGTCACCTTCAGGGGTGGGACGCGGATCCGCGACGTCGCCAACACCCTCCTCGCCGACGGGCTCGCCTTCGCCGCGCTGCCCTCGCACGACGCGCAGAGTCTCGCAGGCATCCTGTCGACCGACGTGCACGGCACCGGTCGCGACTGGGGTTTCGTCAGCGAACACGTGGTCCGGCTCAAAGTTGCTGACGGCAACGGTGTGGTGCACGAGTGCGGGCCCGGCGACGAGCTGTTCGCCGCCGCCATCGGTGGGATCGGTGCCATCGGCATCATCATCGAGGTGACCGTGCAAGCGGTCGATCGGTTCAACGTGGAGCAGAAGGTCGAACTCGCGGAGCTGCCGGACGTGGCGGCGAAGCTCGACGCGCTGCTCGAGCAGCACACCCATCTGAGCCTGTACCTGTTCCCGTTCACGGAGCGCTGCCAGATCAACACCTGGGAGCCGACCGGCAAGAAGCGGTCCTTCCTCGGTGACTTCCGGGAGTTCGCCAGCATCTCGGTCGACGCCTTGCTGGCCGCCTGGATGGCCGGGTTGCTGGCGCGGTCCGGACTGCTGCCGAAGGTCTCGCGCGCCGCGCACCGGCTCAAGCGCGGCAGCAACCTGGTGCTGGAGAGCAACAGGGCCTACAACCGGTCGATCTACCACCTGCATCAGGAGCTGGAGTTCGCGATCCCGTACGAGGACGCGATGCCCGTCGCCCGCCGGTTCCTCGAGCTGTACGAGTCGATGTACTCGCGCGACCTGCCCTACACGTTCCTCGAACTGCGGTTCACCCCGGCCGGCCACGATCGCACGCTGCTCGGCGCGGGCCGGGATCGCCGTTCCGTCTGGCTCGACCTGCTCTCCAACGACTGCCACGACTTCGAGGGGTACTACGCCGCCGCCGAAGCGGTGATGCGCGAGATCGGCGCTCGCCCGCACTTGGGCAAGTACGGGCGGAGCATCACCAGCGCTGACCTCGCGAAGGTTCACGGTGAGCACTACACGCGCTTCCTCGAGCTGAAGGCGCAGCACGATCCGGCGGGCAAGTTCGCCAACGAGTTCACCGATCGGTTGTTCCAGCCGTAGTCAGGCGGGTTCGCGCAGGCGGAGGGTCAGCAGGCAGCTGAGCGCGGGCAGGAGAGCCAGGGTCGCGAGGACGAGTTGCAGGGAGGTCGCTTCGGCTGCTGCGGCCAGGGCGGGCGCGGCTACGCCTCCTGCACTGACGGCCAGGCCGAGCGTGACGCCGCTCGCCGTGCCGACACGGGTGGGCAGGTAGTCCTGGCCGAGGGTGATGTGCAGCGAGAACGGGACATACAACGCCACGGCGCTCAACGCGACGAAGGCGAACAGCGCGACCGTCGGGACCAGCGCGACTCCGGCCAGGGCGAACGCGGCGACGGCGTACGACCAGCGCATGGTCGGCAGGCGACCGAAGCGGGTCGCGAGACGGCCGCCGAGAAGCGTGCCGATCACTCCCCCGCCGAACAGGACGAAGAGAGCCGTCGCGCTGGCGCCGGTGCTGAGGTGCAGCCGCTGACCGACGTACAGGCTGAGGAAGGTGCTCAGGCCGACGTAGGCGATCGCGCGCAGGACGATGATCGCCGTCAGGGTTCGGAAGGACGGCCAGTTGTTCACCCCCAGGAGACTTCGGGTGCGGAGGCGTGCTGCACCTGCGGATCGCAGGAGAGGCAGGGTGATGGCGGCGCCGGCGAGGGCCGGGAGGATGAGGAGTGGGGTTGCCGCCAGGCCGGAGTACGCGAGAAGTGGTCCGGCGGCGGGCGCGACCGCGAAGCCGAGGTTGCCGCCGAGGGAGAACCAGCTCATGCCGACGTGACTTCCGCCCGTCACGGATCGCGCAGTACGGGCAGCTTGTGGGTGGTAGGCCGCTACGCCGATGCCAGTCAGCCCGATCGCGGCCAGGGCGAACGGGTACGACGAGGAGAGGCCGATCAGCGCGACTCCCAGGCCGGACGTGATCGTGCTGGCCGGGATCAGCCACGGCATCGACCAGCGATCTGTCAGCAGGCCGAAGAGCGGTTGGACGACTGACGAGAGCAACGTCGCGGCGAGGACGAAGCCGGAGATTGCGAGATAGTCGTAGCCTCGGTCGGCGACCAGGAACGGCACGAGGACGGGCACGATGCCCTGGTAGAGGTCCACGCTGCCGTGGCCGGTGGACAGCAACGTGGTTTGGAGGCGCTTCACGTCTTCCAGCCTCGGCGACCTTGGTGCTGACCGGCTTCCGATAATCTGTCAGATGATGTCGATTCCCCGCCACGCTCCGATCGCGCCGACCGCCCTGCGCCGGCTCGCTCCCGGCAGCGGTATCGACGCGCATCGGCATGACGACCACCAGATCGCGTACGCCGCGACCGGGGTGCTCGCCGTGACCACGGATCGCGGCCATTGGATCGCACCCGCGACCCGCGCGATCTGGGTGCCGGCCGGCACCGTGCACGAGCACCGCGCCTACGGTCCGACCGACCTGCATCTCGTCGGATTGCCTGCTTCCGTCAATCCGGTCAGCCTGGTTGCGCCCGCCGTACTGGCGGTGGGGCCGTTGCTCCGCGAACTGATCATCGCCTACACGGCCGACCCCTCCGACGACAGCGCCGCGCGGGCCCGGATCCGCGCCGTCCTGCTCGACCAGCTGGAAAGGTCGCCGCAGCAACCAATTCGTTTGCCCACAGCAACCGATGATCGGCTGGCCGCGGTCTGTGGTCTCTTGTACGCCGATCCCGCCGACGGGCGCGGACTGGCCGAGCTGGGCCGGCAGGTGGGTGCGGCCGAGCGAACCTTGTCCCGGCTGTTCCGGCAGGAGTTCGCGATGACGTTTCCCCAGTGGCGAACCCAGCTCCGCCTGCACCACGCCCTGATCCTGCTGGCCGAGGGCGAACCCGTCACCACCGTCGCCCACCGCTGCGGCTGGTCCAGCCCGAGCGCCTTCATCGACGTCTTCCGTCGAACTTTTGGGCAGACGCCCGGGCGGCAGTTCTAGAGTTCGAGTTCGTAGTACTGGCCGAGCAGGTCTTCACCCCAGAGGTTGTGCGGCTCCTCGCTGGTCAGCTTGAAACCGCGGGCCAGGTAGATGTGGCGGGCGGCAACCAACGGGTCGTTGGTCCAGAGCACCATCCGCTTGTAGCCGGCCTCGCGCGCGAACGCCAGGCAGGTGTCGACCAGCCGGGCACCAAGGCCGTGCCCACGGCTCGACGGGTGCAGGAGAAGCAGACGAAGCTTGGCCGTTCCCTCATCCGGGCCCCGCACACAGAAGATGCTCCCCACCCGTTCGCCGTCGTGCTCCGCGATCCAGGCCCGTTCGGTGGCCGGATCGTGGTCCTTGCCGAAGTCCGCGACGATCTGCGCGATCAACGCCTCGTACTCCATCCCCCAGCCGTACTCCGCGGCGTACAGCTCACCGTGGGCCTGGACCACCCAGCCGAGATCTCCCGGCCGGTCTAGTTGCCTGATCTCCATCGACACCACCCGATCTACTGACACGACTGTTTCAGTAAGTGATACTAGCCGGGTGGCCACGACGAAACCAGCCCCTTCTGCCCGGGAGACCGAACTCCTCGAGCGCGCCTACGCGTACTCGCTGAGCCACGGACTGGCCGATCTGTCCCTGCGCCCACTCGCGACGGCGATCGGTTCGAGCCCGCGGGTGCTGCTGTTCCTGTTCGGCAGCAAGGACAGCCTGATCCGCGCCCTGCTCGCCCGCGCCCGCAGCGACGAACTCGACCTGCTCGGCCAAATCACCAGCCAGTACGACGAACCGCCCGGGCTCGACGTGGTCGCCCGAGAACTCTGGACCTGGCTGGCCGCCGAGGAACGCCGCCCACTGATGAAGCTCTGGGTAGAGGCCTACGGCCGCTCCCTGGTCGCCCCCGACGGCCCCTGGACCGACTTCGCCCGCTCAACCGTCGACGACTGGCTAGACCTACTCAAATCCGTCCAGCCCGGCAAAGACACCAAGTCCGCGCAGGCCCGCCGCACCGCCGTACTGGCCATCCTCCGCGGCGCCCTACTAGACCTACTAGCCACCGGCGACACCACCCGCACCACCGCCGCCGTACTGGCGGCCTTAGAAGACTAACCACCTTCTCCCCACGCGCCGGCCCCGCGGTGGCGGCCGGTCGGTGCTCTTCGCCCGCCCTCCGCACGGCTGGCACTGGCCGCTACGGGATGAGCTGGAAGGCGACCGCTCGTTTCATGATGTCGGCTTCGGTTAGTTTTACTCGGACTGGTTGGCCTAGGGGTAGGGCCGTTGTGGCGGTGACCCGGCCTTCGATGGCTAGGGTGGAGAGGGCTACGACGCCTCGGGTCGGTTCGCGGTCGTCGATGTCGGTGATGACGCCGTCGAAGGTCGAGCCGACGTGGTCGGCGACCAGGCCGGCTTCGACCATGCTGACGATCGCGCGTTCGTAGGCGTTGGCCTTGCGGTCGCACTCCTCCATGATCTTCGGGATCTCGTCCATCGACTCGCGGACCCACTGCGGCACCTCGGTGTCGGCGCACAGCGCTAGACAGATCTCGCTCGTCCAGCGGTCCACCAGGCGGCGGAGCGGCGCGGTGCAGTGGGCGTACTCCGACTTCAGCGCGGCGTGCTCCGGCTGCTCCGGGACGCCTCCCGAGAACGCGGTGTAGCCGGCGCCACGGAACAGCACCGTGCAGGCCGCGAGCATCGCCGCGTGGGCCGGGACCTTGGGGTCGAGGCCGTGGATGAACGCGGCGTACGAGACGCCGACCGGCCACGGGATGCCGAGCGCCTTGGCGGTGTTCTCGAGTTTGCGCCGGAGGTCGTCGTGCGACTCGGGCAGGGTGCGGAGGATGCCGATCTCGCCGTACATCATCAGGTGCGCGGCGGCCATCCCGGTGAGCAGGGAGATCTGCGCGTTCCAGCCCTCGACCGGCAGCGGCGCGCGGAACTCCAGCGTCCACTCGCCGTTGGCGGTGACGATCTCCTGGTCCGGGATGGGCAGGTTGACCCCGCCGCGCTCCCGCTCGCGCTGCTCGCGCAGCTTGCCGACCTCACGCAGGAGTTGCAGCGACTCGGAGGCGGTGCCCGCGTCGAGATCCTTCTGGACGCCGGCGTAGCTGAGCTTGGCGCGCGACTTCACCAGCGCGCGCTCACACCTCACGTCCGTGCCTTCGCCGGCAGCATCGACCGCGATCGTCCACAGGACCGCGGGCCGGACCTGGTCCGCCAGCAGGGATGCCGCACCCTCGGACAGCTCCGGCGGGTGCAGCGGGATGCGCTTGTCCGGCGCATAGAGCGTCTCGCCCCGCTTCCGCGCCTCGACGTCGATCGGATCGCCGGGCTGGACGAACGCCGCGACGTCGGCGATCGCGTAGTGCACGGTGTACCCGGCACCGGCCCGCTCGATGTGTACGGCCTGGTCGAGATCCATCGAGTCCGGTGGATCGATGGTGACGAACTCGATATCGGTCCGGTCCAGCTCCGGCAACCGCGGGTTCGCCGCCGCGGCCAGGGCGGCCTCGACCACCTCCGCCGGGAACTCCGCGGGGACGTCGAGCTCCCGCCGGATCGCCCGCAACGACGCGCGGAAAACCTCAGGAACCTCTTCGGCGAAATGCACCCTCTGCAACGGCACGCGACCACTCCGTCCATCCGCCAGGCACCCCGTCGTGCCCGGCTCTTGGGTCAGACTAATGCGGGTTGGACGTTGAACGCTTTCAGGGACGCCAGGCCGTCGGCGTACCAGTGGATCTCGGTGAGGGTGGCGGGGGCCAGTTCCATCCGGAAGAGGGAGTTCATCGGCGCCTGCAGTACCGAGCGGACCATCAGTTTGATCGGGGTCACGTGGGTCACCACGAGCACCGTCTTTCCGGGGTACGCCGCGAGCAGCCCGTCGCGCGCCGACCGGGCCCGGCGGGCGCACGCGTCGAAGGACTCGCCACCGGGCGGGGCGACCGAGGTCGACTCCATCCAGGCGTTGAGGGCCTCCGGCCACTTCTGCTGCACCTCGGCGAAGGTGTGCCCGTCCCAGTCACCGAACGAGCACTCCACCCAGCCCTTCTCGATTGTCACGTCGAGGCCGAGCGTCTCCGCGACGACCGCCGCGGTCTGCTGGGTCCTGCGCATCGGCGAGGCCACGATCGCATCGATCCCGCCACGCCGTGCCAGGTACTGCGCCGCGGCGCGCGCCTGCTCCTCGCCGATCTCGCTCAACCCCGGGTCGTCCCCACCGGACCCCGAGAACCGCTTCTCGACGGTGTGCGGGGTCTGCCCGTGCCGCAGGAAGATCAGCTGGGTCGGCGGCTCGGTCTGCGCACCCCAACCCTGCAACGCCTTCTGCTGATCCGAAGACTCAGTCGGTACTACGGCCGAAGGGCCTGCCGCGACCGGTCGCAGCGGCACCGGCTTGCCGTCGAGCGCCAGGTTGGCGAGCGCGTCGGCGGCGGCGTTCTGGGCGCGCGGCACCCAGGTCCACTCGGTCCCGAACGGGGCGAGCGACTGCGCCTTGATCGCCAGCGGCTTCATGTCCGGGTGCTTGATCTTCCAGCGCCCGGCCATCTGCTCGATCACCAGCTTGGAGTCCATCCGGACCTCGATCGAGGCGTCCGGCGCGTACTCGCGGGCCAGCTCCAGCCCGGCGATCAGCCCGCTGTACTCCGCGACGTTGTTGGTGGCGACGCCGATGGTGACACCCACCTGGGCGATCACCTCACCGGTCGCCGGGTCACGCACCAGCGCGCCGTACGCGGCCGGTCCCGGGTTGCCCCGGGAGCCGCCGTCGGCCTCGACGATGACGTGCGACGGGCCGTTCGTCACAGGGTGCTCTCCGCCGTCCGGACCAGGATGCGCCCGCACTCCTCGCAGCGCAGTACGACGTCGGCCGCGGCGGCCTTGAACTTGCCCAGGTCGGACGGCGCGAGCTCCATCCGGCAACCCATGCAGCGCTTGCCGACCAGCGGCGCGGCGCCGATCCCGCCGTTGCGCTCGCGCAGCTTCTGGTACATCGTGACGAGCTCGGCCGGCAGTTCGGCGGAAACCGTCGCCCGCTTGTCGCCGACGCCCGCGCGCTGCTCGTCGAGCTCCTTCAGCGCCGCGTCCCGGGTCGCCTCCAGCTCGCTCTGCCGGCCGGCGAACGCGTCCGCGCGCTTCTGCAGCTCGGCCTGCACCGCCTCGGCGGCCTCGAGCTTCTCCATCACCTCGAGCTCGGCATCCTCCAGCGCCAGGATCCGCCGGTCGAGCGAGCCGATCTCGTGCTGCAGGTTCTCCAGGTCGCGCGGCGAGGTGACCTGCCCGGAGTCCATCCGCTGCTGGTTGCGCGCCTTGCGCTGACGGACCTGGTCGACGTCGCTGTCCGCCTTCTTCTGCTCCCGGCGCAGGTCGCCGACCTCGGTGTCGGCGGTGACGAGCTCACGGTCGACGACCGCCTTCTCCTTCGCCAGCTCCGCCAGGGCCGCGTGCTCGGGCAGCGACTTGCGCTTGTGCGCGATCTGATCCAGCTGCAGGTCGAGGTCCTGCAGCTCCAGCAACCGGCGTTGGACAGCGGGCTCGGCGTTCAGGGTCGGCTCCTTAGATCGCGTTCAGTTGTCAGCCCCGCACCGATCAGAGCCACTTGGTCAGGCGCCGGTACCGAGCATCGAGATGTGAGTGTCCACGGTACTGCCCCACATCGCAACCCACGCACGACGCCCCACCGCCCCGCCGGCGGCCGGGCCGAACGCAGTACCGGCCCGCCTCCCGGGTGCTAGGCCGCGATCGCGATCAGCGCGACGGCGGGCAGGACGGATGCGCCGACGGTTCCGCGGATGCTTCCGCCGCGGGGGCGCCAGTAGCCGAGTGCGTCCGCGACGCCCATGAACAGCGAGGCGATCAGCATGTAGAGGCAGCTGACGACCACCACGGTGGTGCCGGTGGACGTGTCGCCGGAGCGCACCATCCCGAGTCCGATCAGCGTGCCCACGCCGGCCAGGGCGTTGCGGGCGCCGATGCAGAACGACCACAGGTGCACATTCTCGATGCCGTGCGGTTCGATGCCGAGGAACCACTGGACCCACGGACGGTCGATCAGGAAGGCCTCGAAGGGGAAGACCGCGAGCATGATCAGCGCCGCGATACCCGCGCTGAGCTGTGCGATGGCATTCATGGCTACCTCCCTGGAACAGCTTCGATGAGCGAGAGGGTGGAGACTGTGGGAAGAATCCGGTTGATGCGGAACCCAGCACGGTCGAGCAGCGTGGTGAACTGCCGCTCGGTGCGCTCGCGGCCGCCGACGAAGATCAGCATGTCGAGGTCGAGAGCCTTCGCGAAGTGCGGAGTGTTGCCGGCCGGAACGACGCTCTCCAGCAGCAGCAGGGTCGAGCCCCGCGGCATGTGGCGGCGTACGGTGCCCAGGATCTCGACGGCCTGCTCGTCGTCGAAGTCGTGGATCACCCGGCGCAGCACGTAGAGATCGCCATCGGACGGTGCCGTCTCGAAGAACGACCCGGATTCGATGCGGCACCGGTCGCGGACCCCTGCCTCACGGAGCTGAGCCTCGGCCGGACCGACCAGCGCCTCCCGCTCTTGCAGAACGCCCTTCGCGGTCGGGGAGGCACCGAGCATGAGCGCGAGCAACTGCCCGTGCCCTCCACCGATGTCGACGATCGTCGAGTACGGCGTGAAGTCGTACGCCGCCACGACGGTCGGCCAGTCCAACGCGGTCAGGCACGTCATGGCGTTGTTGAACGTCGCGGCGAACTCCGGATTCTCGTCCAGGTACTCCCACAATTGCTTGCCGAGGGCAACCTCCACGGCGGGCTCGCCGGTCTCGACGGAGTAGGCCAGCCGTCCCCACGGACCCTGGTACTGCGGGTCGCCGAGCATCAGGATGACCGGCAGGATCGAGCCGGGTACGCCGGAGCGCAGGCCGCTCCCCAGCGGGGTCAGCCCGAAGCGTCCGTCAGCGCTCTCGGTGAAGAGCCCGAACATCACACAGGCCCGCAGGAGCCGATAGGTGGCATCGGGGTCCGACCCCGTTTCCGCCGCGATGTCGTCCGCCGACAGTGGGCCGTCCGCCAGCACGTCCGCGATGCCGAGCTTCGCCGCGGCATACACGGCCTGCGTCCCCATGAAGCCCGAGGCGAGCTCCAGCAGGCCGATCTCCGGCGGAACCATCCGCCGGGTCAGGGTCAGCAGCGCGGTCCGGACGGCCGTGGCGGCCCGGACGACTTTGACCGGCGGAACTCTGCTCATCGCGCACCTATAATCGTCAGTATTGGTGACTAATTTTGGTCAGCAATACTGACTACTGTCAAGGGGTGGAATGGACCTCGCCACGCTGATGTTCATCGCCTACCGCGCGATGGACGACCAGGTGATCCGCGCCCTGCGGGAGGCCGGCTACCAGGTGACCGTCGCCCAGGCGCGGATCGCCCAGCGGATCGCGCCGGGCGGCTCCCGCCTCACCGAGCTGGCCGAGCAGGCCCAGGTCACCAAGCAGACCGCGAGCCTGCTGGTCGCGGCGCTGGAAGTGGAAGGTCTGGTCGAGCGAGTCCCGGATCCGGCCGACGGGCGGGCGCGGCTCATCCGGTTCACCCCGAAGGGACGGAGCGCGGCGAACCGAGCCCGCGAGGTGGTGATGAGCGTCGAGCAGGACTGGAACGAGCACCTCGGCCCCGAGCTGGCCACCGCTCTGCACCAGGCCCTCACCAAACTGCGCGAGGTGACCGACCCCTACCAGTGACGTGATCGTAGGGTGGCGAAATGACCACAGTGCTTTGTGTGCCGCAGTGGCAGGGCTCCGGGCTGGGCGATTCGCCGCGCCTCGCCGAGGGGGCTCGCCTGACCGCGGAGCTCGCTCCGGCGGATCGCGTGGTGACGGTGCCTGTTCTCGACACGGGCGGCAAGCCTGAAGCCGGCGTACGAGGGCTGGATGTGCTGCTCGAGAATCTCCGGCTGACGTATGACGCCCTGGCCGGCATCGACGATCTGGTGCTGACCGTGGGCGGGGACTGTGCGGTGGACCTCGCGCCGATCGCGACCGCTCGCGACCGGTACGGCGACGAACTGACTGTCCTGTGGATCGATGCGCATCCCGACCTGTACACGCCTCAGACTCTGCGGTCCGGCTCGTTCCACGGGATGGTGTTGCGCACGCTGCTCGGCGAAGGGCCGGCTCCGATGATTCCGGCGCGGCCGTTGGTGCCTGGGCAAGTGATCATCGCCGGAGAGCGAGCCGGTGATGCGTCGGAGCACGAGTACCTGAAGAAGGCCGGCATCCGGCGGTACGGCGTCGGTGAGCTTGATCGAGTGCTGGACGGTCTCATCGGTCCGGTGTATGTCCATGTCGACCTGGACGTCCTCGAGCCCACCGAGTTCGGGTCGCTGGGCTATCCCGAGCCTGATGGAATACCGGCGCAGCAGTTGATCGAGCTCGTCTCCGGCGTGGAGAACGTCGTGGGCGCAGCCATCACAGAGCACATGCCTACCGGGACAGCCGGCGACGCAGCCGATGCGGAGGTTGTCCGCCGCCTGGCGACCGTGCTCTGTCGATGACCTAGAGGTGAAGCGTCCAGGCGTCGGTGCAGATGGTGGAGACCTGGGTCTCGACGGTGAAGCCGCGAGTTGCCAGGGCATCGGTCACCAAGCGCTCGGCGTCCTTCAGCCACGGCCATTCGCTGGCCCAGTGGGCAACGTCGACCAGCGCCGGACCTTCGTCGTACGCGCGCGCCTCGGTGGCGGGATGGTGCCGCAGGTCGGCCGTCACATAGGCGTCCACACCGGCCGCACGCACCCGCTCGAACTCCGAGTCTCCAGCCCCACCAACTACGGCCACCGCCTCGATCAGCCGATCAGGATCCCCCGACACCCGTACTCCGTGCTCCGTCCGCGGCAGCCGCTCCCCCACCAGCTCGGCGAACCGCTTGAGCGGCAAAGCCTCCGCCAGTACGCCGATCCGCCCACCACCCCGATTGCCGGCCAGCGCGGCCAGCTCGAAGATGTCGAAGGCAGGCTCCTCGTACGAGTGGGCCGCCTTGAGCGCCTCCACCACAGCCCGGCGACGGTGTCTCGGCAACACCATCTCGACCCGGTCTTCCACCACGCGCTCGACAGTGCCGACCTCGCCGATCGCCGGGTCGGCCCCTTCCAACGGCCGGAAAGTCCCTTCTCCGGTGGACCTCCACGCCGCGCGGTCGTACTCACCGATCCGCCCGGCCCCGGCCGCGGCCAGCGCGTCGATCATCGCCTGCGTCTCGGCCACCGGCACGTAGACGACAACCTTGTCCATCGGCTCGCTCGGCAACGCCTTCAACGGCCGGGTGTCCTTCAGCCCCAGCGCGGCGGCCAGCGCGTCACTCACCCCGGGATTCGCGTTGTCCGCGTTCGTGTGGCACACCTGCAACGCGACGCCGCCACGGATCAGGTCGTGAATCACCCGCCCCTTGGGCGTGGTCGCCGCGACGCTGTTCACGCCGCGCAGCAACAACGGGTGGTGGGTCACCAGGAGATCGAACCCGCCGCCGATCGCCTCGTCCACCACGACCCGCATCGGATCCACCGCGAACAGGATCCGGCGCACCGGCTGCCCCGGATCGCCGGTCACCAGACCGACCGCATCCCAGCTCTCCGCCCAGGCAGGGTCGTACAACCCGTCGAGCACCTCGACCACATCAGCAAGCGTCGCGTCCACCCCCACATCCTGCCAGCGCCACCACCATCAGGTCAGAGAACACCCGACTTCTCGAGGACTGCGAGGTCGCGGACGGCGTACCGGTGATGCTCGGCCTCTTCCTTGAGGACCACCTTGAGACAGCGCCGGACGACATACTCCTTGTCCGGATACATGTCGGCCGGCTTCCGCGCGCAAACCCGGTCGAGCTCAGCATCGGTGAGACTGTCGAAGACCCGCCGTAGCTTGGACATCCGGGCCAGCCGAGGCGCGAGCACCTCGTCGAGCGTCGGCGTGGCCTCGAGAGTGAGCCCGAGCTTGGCCGCCTCCTCGGTCGGCGTCCCACCGGCCGGGAAGCCGAACGGATGGTACGGCTCTTCCTCCTCGAGCACGCAGTTGCCGGCCCAGGCGTCGCTGGCGAACAGCAGATGCCGCTGCGTCTCGACGAACGACCACTCGCCGCCGACCCGTTCGTGAAGCTTTGCCTCAGGCAACAATCTCGCGCGTTCGAGGGCCGACTCCCACAGTTGCCCGACCGCGCTCCAGGCCGCACGGTAGTCGTCGACGGTGGTTGCGTCACGGGCCAGCACCCGCGCGGGGTGCAGCCGGTCGAGCTCCGCATCGACGTACGCGGTCACGTCGACATCGTTGACGACGACTCGCTGGAAGTCACCGCCGAGGTAGACGTCGCTGCCGTAGCAGTCGACGATCTTCAGCCCATTGACCTCGCAGTCGCGGATCTCGAGCCCGGCGAGGTCGCACAGGTGAATGCGCGCGCCCCGGAACTGGTCGGTCTCAACGTATTCAGTAGCCATAACGGCAGTCTGTCCCAACGCACCGACAGTTTCTGCCACTCAAGCTGTTCGACCGCTGGCGCCCCGCCACGTGCGGCGCCAGCGGTCGAACAGGGATCTGGCTAGATGAGCCAAGCGGTGGTGTCAGTGGGAAGCTTGTCGCCTTCGAGCGGCGAGCTGGAGAGGACGACCGCGCCTTCAGGCAGCTCGATGGGAGCCGCACCGAAGTTGGTCACCGACTGCCAACCGCCCGGGCGGCTGAAGTGGAGCGCCCACTCGACGTCGTCGATCCACTCCAGGCCGGCACCCGTCTGCAGACCCCGGCGTACTGCGAGGGCCTTGCGGTAGAGGCTCAGGGTCGACGACGGGTCGCTCTCCTGCGCCTCCACGGAGTACTGGCCGAACCAGGTCGGCTGCAGCAGGTGCGAGCCGCCCGAGCCGAAGCCGAACGACAGCCCGCCGACAGTCCACGGCAGCGGCACCCGGCAGCCGTCGCGACCCTTCTCAGCGCCCTTCGAGCGGAAGTAGGCAGGGTCCTGCAGGTTCGCCGCCGGCAGCTCGCCGACCTCCTGCAGCCCCAGCTCCTCCCCTTGATACAGGTACGCCGAGCCAGGCAGCGCCAGCATCAGCAGTACTGCGGCCCGAGCCCGTCGCAGCCCCAGCTCGACATCGACGGTGGGCTCGGTGCCGTTGCTCAGCAGCCACGCCTTGCCGTCCTGCCACGCACCCTCCGGGTCCTTCGGCAGCCCGTACCGCGTCGCATGCCGGACGACGTCGTGGTTGGAGAAGACCCAGGTCGAGGACGAGCCGTTCTCGTCGGCCAGCGCCAGGTTCTCCTTGATCACCGTGCGGAACTTGTCGAAGTCCCAGTCGGCCTGCAGCAGGTCGAAGTTGAACGCCTGGCCGAGACCCTCGGCACTCGCGTACCGGGCCCGGCGCGCCGCCGGTACGAACGCCTCGGCGACAGCCGACCGGGGCGGGTCGTACTCGTTCAGCACCTTGCGCCACTCGGTGTAGATCTCGTGCACGCCTTCGCGGTCCCACAGCGGGTGCGCGCCGTTGGACTCCGACTGCCGCGGCAGCGTCGTCTTCGACGGCAGCGGCTCGGTCAGGTCCTTGACCAGCGCGTGCGCCACATCGACCCGGAAACCGTCCACCCCGCGGTCCGACCAGAACCGCAGCGTGGTCAGGAAGTCGTCACGGACCTCAGGGTTGTCCCAGTTCAGGTCGGGCTGCTCGGCCGCGAACAGGTGCAGGTACCACTGGCCGTCCGGGGTCCGCGCCCAGGCGGACCCGCCGAACACCGAGTCCCAGTCCGACGGCGGCTCGGAGCCGTCCGGCCCGGTGCCGTCGCGGAAGATGTACCGGTCGCGCGCGGGTGAGCCCTTCGGCGAGCGCAATGCCTCCTGGAACCACTCGTGCAGGTTCGAGGTGTGGTTGGGCACAATGTCGACGATCAGCTTGATCCCGGCCCCGTGCAGCGCGGCGACCAGTTCGTCGAAGTCGCTCAGCGTGCCCAGGCGCGGGTCGACGTTGCGGTAGTCGTCCACGTCGTACCCGCCGTCGGCCAGCGCCGAGGGGTAGAACGGGCTGAGCCAGATCGCGTCGATCCCGAGCTTGGTCAGGTACGGGAGGCGGCTGATGATGCCCTGCAGGTCACCGACACCGTCACCGTCGGAGTCGGCGAAGCTGCGCGGGTAGATCTGGTAGACGACGGCCTGCCGCCACCAGTCGGGGTCGCTCGGGTCGTCGGCACGGGTCACCAGGGTCGCGGTGCTGGTCAAGAGAGCCTCACTCGGTTCGGAGGGTGGTCCGGGGGTACTACGCAAGGACGGCGGATGTTTCCAGCTGGTTCCGGCGGGGTTGCCGCCAGATTTATATAGACTCTAAATTTAGATTCTGCAGTATTGTGCGCGGGGACTTGCGAGGAGGTCAAGAGGGAATATGGCGACAACCCCGGCGGCCACGCCACCGATGCTGCGCAGAGTGAACGCGAGCAAGCTCCTCGGCGTGCTGTCGACGGCCGGGGTGATGACCGGTACCGGCCTGATCGAGGCCACTGGTCTCACCCGCGCGACCGTGCATGCCGTCTGCAACGACCTGATCGCGATGGGCTGGGTGGTCGAGCTCGACCCCGGCCACGACGCTCCCGGTACGCCGGTCGGCCGGCCCTCGCGCCGGTTCGAGTTCAACAGCCGGGCCGGCTATGTGCTCGGCATCGACGTCGGTGCGGGCAAGACCACCGTGCTGCTGTCCGACCTGCGCGGCGAGACCGTCGCCAAGGCCGGCCGCTCGTTCGAGTCGGTGAAGACACCCGCTGAGCAGACCGCGGTGGTGAACGAGGCCGTGCTGGAGGTCATCGCCGTGGCCGGAGTCACCGACGCCGAGGTGCTCGCGGCCGGTGTCGGGGTGGCCGCGCCGGTCGACCGGGAGGGCAACATCCTGGTCGACGACGAGTTCTGGCGACGCTTCGACGCGGGCCTGACGAACCGGCTCACCGAACTCCACGGCTGGCCCGTCCTGCTGGAGAACGACGCGAACCTGGCCACGCTGGGCGAGCACTGGCGAGGTGAGGCCCGTGACGTCGATGACTTGGTCGTGCTCCTGGCGGGCGAGCGGTTCGGTTCCGGCCTGATGGACTCCGGCCGGTTGTTGCACGGCAGCCGCGGTGGCGCCGGTGAGATGGTCTATCTCAAACTTGTCGAGGGTGTCGGCGACACAGCCGGTATCGCCCGGACCGCCCGCGAGCAAGGCACGAAGGCGGTGGCGGACGCGACGGTCGAGACGAGCCTGCGCGAGCTGGCCGACGGCAGCCCGATCACCGCGGAGCTGGTCTTCGCGGCCGCGGCCGACGGCGACACAGTTGCCCTCAGCATCCTTCGGCACATCGCCTGCCGCACCGCCAGAGTCCTTGCCACGTTGGGAATCCTCTTCAACCCCGAGCTGATCGTCATCGGCGGCGCCGTCGCGACCGCCGCCAAAGCCTTGCTGCCGGACATCGAAACCCAGCTGGCCACCTTCACCGCCACTCCACCCCGGATTGCCGTCTCCTCCCTCGGCGACACCATCGTCTCCGTCGGAGCAGTCCGCCACGCCCTCAACTACGTGGAGCAACACGCCCTGGACCTGCAGCTGACCGGCGTACGGCGTACCAGCTAGGCGAGCGTCCAGCGGGGCGCCGGAGTTCCGGGTGCTGGCGTCCATTCGGGGCGGATGAGGCTGTGGATCTTGGAGTCCCGCCAGCCGCTGCGGATCAGGACCGTGCGGCGGAGGACACCTTCGTACGTCATGCCGATGCGCTTCAGGACCGCGGCCGAGGCGGAGTTGCGGGGGTCGCAGGTCGCCTCGATGCGCTCCAGTTCCAGCGCCTCGAAGCCGAACTGGCAGAGCAGCCGGGCGATCTCGCTGGCGACACCCTGGCCCCAGTAGTCGCAGTGGACGGAGTAGCTGATCTCGCCGCGCTTCCAGGCGACGTGGCGGATGTTCAGCTCGCCGATGCCGAGCACACCGGTGGCCGGGTGGGTGGCGACCCAGGCGTACCGGTGCTGGGGATCCGCTGTCCACGAGGCAGCGGCCGCCTCCGCGAAGACCCGGGTCTCCTCCTCGGAGTTGGGACCCCACGGCTGATACCGGCAGGACTCCTCCCGCGAAGCCCACTCATGAATCCGCGGCCAGTCGTCGTACCGGATCGGCCGGAGCGTGATCTTCGACAGGTCCAGAGCGTTCACCCGAGTCAGGCTAGCCCTGGAAACGTTGCCTCAGCGGCACTTAGTCCCTGGTGTGGTGCTCGAACAGGTCCAGTTCGCCGTCGAGTTCCAGTTCGATCACCGTGCAGTCCCGGTCCAGCGCGGTGTCGGAGTCGATGAACAGGTACTCCCAGCCCGGTACGCCGGCGTGGCCGCCCTGCCGGGTGGTGCGCAGCTCGACCTTGCTGCCCAGGATGGTTGCCTTGAGCACTTTGTTCTTCAGGCCGCGGACCACGACGTACTCGTTCGGGCGGTCGAACACGAACAGGTACAGCTTCCGGCGGTCGAGCGAGACCGTCGACGCGCCATAGAAGGCGCCCAGCGGCAGCCCGCGGGTGGTGTCGTAGATGGCCGGTTCGTGCCGGCGGATCCAGTCGCCGAGCTCGCGCAGCCGCTCGACCTGCTCCTCGGGGATGCTGCCGTCCTCGCGCGGTCCGACGTCGAGCAGAAGGTTGCCCCCGCCCCCGATCGTCTCCGCGAACAGCCGCACCAACTGCCGGACGGACTTGTAGGCGTGGTCGTCGTGCTGGTAACCCCACGACTCGTTGATCGTGACGCAGAGTTCCCAGGGACCGGCCGGCGGCACGACGGGCACACCCTGCTCCGGCGTCGCGTAGTCGCCGAACCCGCCGCGCATCCGGCCGTTGATGATCGTCGCCGGCAGCTTCGACTCGATCAGCTGCCGGACCTCCTCCATCCGCCACTGCTCCGGATCGCGCTCCCAGTCCCCGTCGAACCACAGCAGGTCCGGCTGGAACCGCTCGATGATCTCGGTCAGCTGGGCCCGGTGGAAGGCAAGGAACCGCTCCCACGCCTCCGGGTCCTCCTCCCCCGCCGCCGGTACCGCGAACGGGTTGCCGCGCTCGTCGGCCGGCATCTCGGCCGGCCGCACCGACGCGTAGTCGGGATGCGACCAGTCGAGATGGCTGAAGTAGAGCCCGGTCTTCAGGCCGTGCCGGCGCAGCGCGTCCATGTACTCGCTGACGATGTCGCGCGCGGCCGGCGTCGCCTTCACCGTCGACAGGTCGTTCGCCGCCGTGTCGTAGAGCGCGACTCCGTCATGGTGCTTCGACGTCAGTACGGCGTACCGGGCGCCGGCCGCCTCGAACAGCTCGGCCCACGCCTCGGCGTCGAACTTCGCCGCGGTGAAGCCGTCGAGCTGCAACATGTAGTCCTCATGGCTGATCGAGCCGTTGAAGAACGACCAGGACTCGGCGATCCCGTTCACGGCATAGATGCCGTAATGGATGAAGATGCCGAGCTTGGCCTCGCCGAACCACGGTTGGATCGCCATCGCGCACTCCTCGAACTGGGGGTCGCAATAGGATATAGGATTTATGGCACGCGAGTCAGTAGCTGTGCGGCCGCCTCCAGAACGACGAGGTTGCGCCCGTAGGTGACAGCCGTCGGCACGGTCGCCGGCACTAGGGCCCGGTCTTCCGGAATCCCCGTGCAGAGCACGAAAACGTCACCCTCGTGGCTCTCGAGCAGCTTCTGCAGAGCGGCGCGCATCCACGGAGTACGGACCGCATCCTGGACTGCGACCACCAGCGGCCGCCCGATCGAGGCTGCCTGAGCATCCGAGAGTGCGGCGTCGTCGTCGCCTCGCAGTACGACGCCTGCGGAGCCCGGCGCGACCTTGGCGAAGACCTCCGGAAGACCGCTGAAGTACGGATTCCACGCCGGGTGCAGGCCCTGGGTCAGATCCACCACGTACGGCGATCCGCCCAGTCCGGGGAAGTCCTGCCCGGTGACGGTGCGAGCCGCGACCTCACGGGTCGGCGCGCCGTCGAGGCCGGGCTGGTGCGGTCGCGCGGCGAGCGTGGTCGCCAGGGCGCGCACCCGGCCGGCGGCATCCGCGAGCCGGGACGCCTCGAGCGTTCCGTCGCCGACTGCCTGGACCAGGCGAGCCGTCAGCGTGCGGGGATCGGCCTCACCGATCGCGATCATCGCCAGGTCCGCACCCGCCCGGATCGAGGCGACGGCGGCATCCTCGATCGACCGGGTCGCGGTGATCGCCTGCATCTCGAGCGCGTCGGTGGTGATCACTCCGGTGAAGCCGAGCTCCTCGCGCAGCAACCCGTGCAGGATCCGCCGCGACAGGGTGGCCGGCTGGTCGTCGTACGCCGAGAAGATGATGTGCGCGCTCATGATCACGTCCGCGCCGGCCTCGATCGCGGCCTTGAACGGCGCCAGCTCGACCGCGGTCACCTGCTCGATCGACCGGTCCACCCGGGGCAGCGCGAGATGGGAGTCCACGGCGACGTCGCCATGACCGGGGAAGTGCTTCGGGCAGGCCGCGATGCCGGCGTCCTGGACGCCCTGGACGAAGGCGACTCCGTGCCGGGAGACGACATCGGCCGACGTACCGAACGAGCGGGTCGAGATGATCGGGTTGGCCGGGTTGCTGTTCACGTCCACCGAGGGCGCCAGCATCAGGTCGATCCCGAGCGAGGCGAGGGTGGCGGCGGCGTCGCGAGCCGCGGCGCGGGTCAGGCTGACGTCGTCGAGCTCACCGAGCGCACGGGGTGACGCCAGCGGCCAGGGGTTGGCGGGGGCGAGATGGCTGAACTCGCCACCCTCGTGGTCGATGGCGATCACCAGGTCGGGCCGTTCGGCCCGCAGCGAGGTGGTCAGGGCAGCGACCTGTTCGGCACTTTCGACGTTGCGGGTGAACAGGATGACGGCACCGAGTCCGGCGGCGACGGCACGCAGCAGCTGGTCGGGGGCGGTGGTTCCGTTGAAGCCGACGATCAGGGCGCCGGCCGCGTCACGATCCAGTTGGTCACTCATGGGGCCTACCCTCTCGCGCTCGTCCCGAGGGCGCTACCTCACGCCGTCACGGACAGCGAGACGAGCACGCATTTGCGGTCACCTGAGCGCTTGAGAGGCCATCGTTGTCAACCTTTGTCATGGCATGATTCCAGCGCTCACCTGCGGGATCAGCGCGATTAGCAGGGGTTAGGCCTCGCCGGATGGGCTGGTTACAGATAACGTTGTCTCCCGACCAGGCCGCCCTACGACGGAGTCCCGCACAGTGACCTTGCCGATCAGCACCGAGCAGCTCCGGGTGGCAGCGAACGTCCGGACCGACCAACCGCACCGGGACTGACGGGGGGACCATGAGCGACCACGCAGGCACGGTGCTGGGCATCGACATCGGCGGCACGAAAATGGCCGCCGCGATGGTGTCCGCCGACGGCCGGATCGTCACCGCGGACCGGATCGCCACCCCGGCCGGTGGCGCGGACGACGTGTTCGCCGCACTGACCGAGCTGATCGGCCGGGTCCAGCGGGACGCCGGCTCGGCGGTGGGCGGATCTGTGGGGGGCGGTTCTGCGGTGGCCGCGCCTCTCGCGGTCGGGATCGGGTCTGCTGGGCCGCTGGATCAGGAGCATGGGCTGGTGTCGCCGGTGAACATCGCCGGCTGGCGGAACTTTCCGCTCGTGGACCGGGTCCGCGAACTGGTCGGCGACGTACCGGTGACGCTGGGTGTGGACGGGCACTGTTTCGCGCTCGGGGAGTTCTGGACCGGCGCCGGACGCGACGTCAGCAGCCTGCTCGGCATCGTCGTCTCCACCGGCGTCGGCGCGGGCATCGTGATCGACGGACAGCCGATGATCGGACAATCCGGCAACGCGGCACACCTCGGGCACGTAGTGGTCGACCTGGACGGCGAGGCGTGCGCCTGCGGGTCGTACGGTTGCGTCGAGACCTACGCGAGCGGCCCGCGGATGGTTGCCCGGGCCAAGCGTCGCGGGTGGCGCAGTACCGAGGAGGTCGACGCGGCGGTGCTGTCCGCGGACGCCGCCGGCGGGGACGAGATCGCCCTCGCGGTGTTCGACGACGGCGCCCAGGCGCTCGCGGCGGGCATCGTTGCCACCGCTGTCACCGTTGACCTTACGACCGTCGTGATCGGCGGCGGAGTGGCAAAGGCCGGGCCGGTGCTGTTCGACCCGGTGCAGCGCTGGGTCAAACGACTGGCCCAGCTCCCGTTCGTCGCCGACCTGACCGTCGAACCGGCCCAGCTCGACAACGCCGGCCTGATCGGCGCCGCCCGGCTCGGCTGGGATCTGTTGCCCCCGGCCAGTACCGCTCACCGGTCCGGGAGCGCGCAGGGGTAGCCCACCCGGCAGTTGGCGCCACCCCGTCCCCTCGACGACGGGCTGGGACCCTTCGCACACAACTGTGTCGTGCGGAAAGGGGTCTCCTGAGCAATTTTGCGCAGTTTTTACGCAATTGCCGAAATCCTTGTAACGGCGACCCCTGCTCTTCCGATGCAACGGATGGATGGAGTGGGGGCACGCTGTCCGTGGGCAATCAGGGGGGCCTGCATGCCAGGGATTGACCGTTTGCGTGGGTGGCGAGGAGGCGACTCCTCGCCGCTCGCGCAAGCAACCGCAGTACCGATGTACGCACGTCCACCAGCGTTGTCCGGGGCAACGCTCGACCGTAGGGACAGGTCCTGATGGACGTCGTCGTTCTCATCGTCTTCGCACTCTTCTTCACCGCGCTCGTGATCGCCACGACGACCAGCCACGGCCTGCTCCGCGCGTCGGTACGCCGCCCGCGGCTGTTCCAGTCCGTCGTCGTGCTCGCGGCCGCGGCCACCGTCCCGGTCGACCTGTACGCCGTCGTGTACGGCACGGTCGGCCCCGGCGGCAGCGCGCTCGGCGAGGTCGCCGGCCGCCTGCTGCTCCTGAACGTCGCCGCCGCGAGCGGCGTCGCAGCCTTGCACGAGTCCCTGCGGGGACGCGCCCTCTCCACCGGCTCGGCCCTGGACGAACAGTCCGAGTCCGACCACCCGGTCCGGATGGGCGTGCTGGGCTGGAGCGGCCCACTGATCGCGTTCGTCGCGGTCACCGCCGTCGTCGTCCTCGGCTCCCGGGGGAACGGGCCCGAGCTCGGCGACGTCGGATCGGTCTGGGCCGTCTATTCCCTGCTCATCTGCATGATCAGCGCCTTCGCGCTGCTCCGCCGGCGAGTAGTCGAGGTAGGTGCGGTCGATCCTCAGGAGGGATGAGGATCGAGCGCGGGTTCTGCACCGCGGACGGTGAGCCAGAGGCTGCGGGAGGGCAGCCACCGGACCAACACCCCGTCCACGGTGCAGAACCGACTTCTTCGGGGTCCTAGCGCCCGCAGGGCACTAGCCGAGCCACTCGGGTGCGGGCAGCCTGGAGCGGTCGAGTTTGCCGCTGGCGTCGAGTGGGAGGTCCTCGACGGGGATCAGGTCCGCCGGTACCAGATAGATCGGCAGCTCCTTGGTGAGCTCCAGCAGCAGGTTTGCCAGTACTGCGGGGTCGCTGTCCTCCAGGACGACGTACCCGATCAGGCAGGTGTCGCCGGCGGGGTCGGCGCAGGCGACGACGACGGCGTCGATCACACCGGGTAGGTCGGCCAGTACGTGCTCGGTTTCGCCCGGCTCGACGCGGTGGCCGCGGATCTTCACCTGGTCGTCGGCGCGGCCGAGGTAGTCCAGCGACCCGTCGGCACGCCAGCGGCCGAGGTCGCGGCTGCGGTACAGGCGCCCGCCCGGATGCGCCGGGTCGCTGACAAAGGCCGTTTCGGTTTCGTCCGGCCGGCCGAGGTAGCCCTGGGCCACGGCGACTCCGCCGAGGTGGATCTCGCCGATCGCGCCGACCGGTACCGGCCGCAGTGCCTCGTCGAGCAGGCGGACCACCACGTTGTCGATCGGCCGGCCGATCGACGGGCGGTCCTCGTCCGGGTCGACCTGGTGGATCGTGGTCACCACCGAGGCCTCGGTCGGGCCGTACTCGTTGTAGAGCGTGCAGTCGGGGTGCGCCGCGAGGAAGTCGCGGATCTTGTGCGTCAGCACCATCGCCTCACCACCGGCGACGATCTCGCGCAGCGCCGGGAGCTCGGGCAGCTTGCGCATCGTCGCGAGCAGCGCGGTCAGCGGGGTGAACGCCATGAACAGCCGCTCGACCGCGTGGTCCTTCAGCGCCGCGACCACCGCGTCGGGGTCGTACCGGTCGTCCTCGCCGATCAGCACCAAGGCCGATCCGGATGCCAGTGCGGTGAACATCTCCTGCACGTGCACGTCGAACCCGAACGACGTCCACTGCAACGTGCGCAGCGATCGCCGCGTCCGCAGGTAGTGGCGGATCAGGTTGACCGGCCCGCGATGCGGTACGGCCACGCCCTTCGGGTTCCCCGTCGAGCCGGACGTGTAGATGCAGTAGGCAATGTCATCCGCGGCGGCGCGTACCGGCGGTGCCTGCTTCGCGCGCAGATCGCCATCACCAGCAGCCACGGGCACGAGCCGCAGGTTCAGCCGATCGGCCAGCGCGGCGTCATCGCCGACCAGCGCGACGGCGCCTGCATCCGTTGTCATGAAGGACCAACGCGACTCCGGTACGCCGGGGTCGAGCGGCAGGTAAGCAGCACCGGACTTCAACACAGCCAGTACTGCGACCACCAGCTCCGCGCCGCGGGCGACTCTGACCGCGACCAGCTGGCCGGGTTTGATGCCCAGGTCAACGAGTTGCCAGGCGACCGCGTTCGACCGGCGATCGAGTTCGCCGTACGAGATCTCGCGGTCGCCGTGGATCAGCGCGATGGCGTCGGGAGTCCTGGCGACCTGCTGCTCGAAGAGGGTGTGCAGCCCGCTGAGTTCACCGGCGACGACGGCGTCCCGGCGTACCCGGCCGATCGGTCCTGCTGGTGCCGCTTCGCCTTCGAACTCGGCGAGGAGCGACTTGTCGTCATCGATCGGGAGCATGAGTTCGGGCAACGGGAGTCGCGGGTCCTCGATCGCGCGGCGCAGTACGGCCTCGAGGTAGGCGAGCAGTCGGTTGATGGTCAGCTCGTCGAAGAGGCCGGCGCGGTAGTCCGCAGTACAGGTGATGCCGCCGCCGTGGTACGCCAGCCGGAACCGGATGTCGAGGCCGGCCGCCAACTCGTCGTCGCCGTCCTCGAACTCGACCAGGACCTGGAAGAGCGGATCCCGCTCCAGTACCGCGAGATCGACGGTCGCGTGGTCGACCGCGGCCGTGGTGATCTCGCGCACGCGCTGGGCGAGATCGCCGAGGTCGGGCTCGCCGGAGAGGTCGAGGCGGAGCGGCAGGGCCGGCTGCGGGGTGGTGTCGCCAGGGTGGCGCAGGGCCGCCGTGCCGATGGTGATGTCGTCCTGCGCGGCGAACCGGCCGAGCACCGTTCCGACCCCGGCCAGCATCGTCATCAGCGGGCTGACCCGCCGGTCACGGCTGAACGCGAAGACGGCGTCGCCGAGCTCCGAGTCGAGCTCGTGGACAACGGTGGCGATCACGTCGTCGCCGGCGGGACGCGGTCGGTCGGTCGGCAGCACCAGCGGCTGAGCCCCGTCGAGCACGGCCTCCCAATACTCCAGATCCCTTACCCGCTTGGCTTTCGCGGCCGCTGCTTTGTCTTCCTCCGCAACCGCGGCCTTGGCAGCTTTCTCTTCCTCACTCTTCGCGTCTGTAGTGACCGGTACTGCAGGCGCCGGCTTGCTCTCAAACTTCTGTGCTGTTTCGTTGAGCAGTGCGAGTTGCTCGTGCATCAGCTTCGTCACGCCGTCGACCAACTGCCCGGCAATGCGCAACTGCTGCGACATCAACGCCGCCATGCCCGAACCCGGCAACTCCGCCTCACTTGTCGCCGACGCTGCCGCATCCACCTTCGCCGCCAGCTCAGCCAGCCCAGAGCCGAGCACCGCAAGCGCAGTACGGGGATCTGATCCGGTTGCGTGTGCTTCTGCGTTGGGCTCGTCAGCGCCGCCCTGCGTGTCGTCCGCCGGCGAACGGAGCAGCTCCAGCGGGTCGACCTCGTCACCCTCCGGTTGCTTGCGCGAGGCAACAGCCGACGCGAGCTTGTGCGGGGTGTTGAGCTCACCGAACAGCTCACTGACCGCAAGCTCGACCTCGAACCGCTGCCCGACCTCCTCGACCACCCGCAGCATCGACAGCGAATCCGCGCCGAGTTCGGCAAACGTGTGATCCACCGTCAGGTCATACGGATCCAGTCCGAGCTGCTCTCCGGTCAGATCGAGCACAACCTCCAGCGAGTCCCGATAAACATCCGCGGGCGCGCTGCTCTCGGCGGGCGCCTCGGCTGCAGGCGCGTCATCAACGGCTGGCTCAGCGATCTCCGCGGGCACTTCGTTTTCAGCCACAGGCTCCGCGGGCGTGCTCTCAGCCACCTTGCCGTTTGACGTGTGGGCGGGCGGAAGCATGCGTACGTAGGCGGTCTCGACCAGGTCAGCGCCGGCCGGCGGAGTACGGCGGTCGGGGTCGTCGTCGGCCGGGATCGCGAACGGCGACAGGTCGTGGGTCTCGATTTCCTCCAGCGCCGGTACGACGGCGCCGTTCGGCGTGGGCGGGTCGAGCGGGATGCGCTTCAGCGCCGCCCCGCTCCGCTCGATCGAGAGCTCCTCGACCGCCGGCGGCTGGCTCAGCGCGACCGGACGGGCCGACGCGTCGACCGGGTGGTGCACCCGGCGGAACGGGTACGTCGGCAGCGGTACGCGTCCGCTCTCCGGGTAGACCTTCGCCCAGGCGATCTCGGTGCCCTGCTCGTACAGCTCGGCCAGCCCGTTCATCGTCGCCAGCACCGGGTCCTGGCCGAGCCGTTGCGCCGGGATCCACGTGCTGTTCGGCGCGATCCGCCGACCGGCCGGGCTCAGTACTGCGTCCGGCCCGAGCTCCAGGAATCGCCGGCACCCGGCGGCCGTCAACGCCTCGACGGCGTCACCGAACAACACCGGCTGGCGAAGCTGACCGACCAGGTAGTCCGCATCGAGCGCAGTACCGCTCTCCAGCAACTCCCCCGACCAGCTCGACACCATCGGCATGCGCAACGGCTTGAGCTTGATCTGGGCAACGACCTCGGCGAAGTCCGCGAGAATCGGATCGACCAGCGAACTGTGGAACGCGCGGTCGACCTCGAGCCGCTGCCACTTGAGTTCCAGCCGGTCGAGCTGCTCGGCCAGCTGCCCGACGATCACCTCGGAACCAGTCAGCACGAACGACTGCGGACCGTTGCCTGCGGCAATCTCCACGCCAGGAGTCTGCGCCAACTCCCGAACCCGATCAGCGTCCGCCCGTACGGCGACCATCGCGCCCGGCGCGGTCCCGCGTTGCATCAGTACTCCGCGCTGCGCGGTCAGCTTGATGCCGTCCGACAGTGACAACGCCCCGGCCACGCACAGTGCGGCGTACTCGCCGACGCTGTGCCCGATCACCAATGCAGGCTGCACGCCGAACGACTGCCACAACCGCGCCAGCGCCAGCTCGAACGCGAACAGCGCCGGTTGCGCGGTCTCCGTCGGCCAAACCCCATCCGAGCCGGCCGGCGTCAGCAGCAACTCCAGCAGGCTGCCGCCGATCTCCTCTTCGTAGACCTTGTCGCACTCGTCGAGCACGGCGCGGAAGGCCGGGAAGCGCACAGCAAGACCGGCCGCCATCCCTCGGCGGGCGGCACCTTGCCCGGTGAACGCGAATCCGAGCGGCCCGGGGCCACCACGCGGTACTTCGGCAGCAGCAGCGGTCGACAGCGCTTCGGCCAGCTCGGCCTCCGAGGAACCCGCGACGGCGATGCGATGCCGATGCGCGGGCCGGCCGATCGCCGCAGTACCGGCGAGGTCGATCAGGCGCTGACCTGTGCCTTCCTCGAGTTCGGCGCGGAACAGTTCGGCCAGGTCGGCAAGGGCGGCCGGGTCCGGCGCGGAGAGCGGGAGCACGACCGGGCCGTCTTCGCCGCGACGGATCTGGCGTGGCGCCTCTTCCAGGATCACGTGCGCACTGGTGCCCTTGGCATCGAGTGCGCTGACTCCGGCGCGCAACGGCGTACCGGCTTCCCAGTCGCGGACCTCGGTGCCGACCACAAAGGGGCTGTTGGCAACGGCCAGGTCTGGGTTCGGCGCGCTGTAGTTGATCGTCGGAACCAGCGTGCGGTGCTGCAGCATCAGGATGGTCTTGATCAGGCCAGCCATGCCCGCGGCGCTGTCGAGGTGGCCGATGTTGGGCTTGACCGAACCGATCGTGCAGAAGCCGACCTCGTCGGTGTGCTTGCGCAACGCCGCGGTGAGAGCGCGGAACTCGACGGTGTCGTCGGCCGCCGTACCGGTCGCGTTGGCCTCGACGTAGCTGAGCGACGAGGCCGGTACGCCGGCCTTCTCGAGCGCGCGCTCGACCAGCTCGACCTGACCGGCGGGGCCGCCGTCGTTGGTGACCGCGGAACCCTTGATCACGGCGTACACGGTGTCGCCGTCGGCGACCGCCTGGTCGAGCCGCTTCAGCAGCACCGCGGCGACTCCGTTGCCGCCGACTGTGCCATCGGCGTCCGCGTCGAACGCGCGGACATGGCCGGTCGGCGACAGGATCGAGCGAGCACTCGCGTGATAAGCCGTTGCCTGAGGCACGTGCACCGCGGCGGCGCCGGCGAGCGCGAGATCCGCGTCACCACTGCGCAACGCCTGACAGGCAAGGTGAACCGCCACCAGCGAAGACGACCAAGCAGCCTGTACGCCGATCGCCGGCCCGGTCAGCCCGAGCCGGTACGCGACCCGCGTCGCGAGATAGTCAGGCGGCTGGCTCTGCTGGGTGTAGAGGTTCATGCCGGAGCCGGCGAAGATGCCGATCCGGCCCGACGTACCGGCGTACCCGCCGTGCTCCAGCGCCTGCTGGCAAACCTCAAGAAACAGCCGCTGCGCAGGATCCGTCAGCTCAGCCTCACGATCGCTCAGCCCGAAGAAGGCGGCGTCGAACAACTCAACGTCATCCAACGCCCCGCTAACCGCAACAAGCTCCTCGTCCCCAAACGCCTCACCCCCACCGGCCTCCCGCAACTCCTCCTCGGAAAACCGCCGAACACTCTCCACCCCACCGAGGAGGTTCTCCCAAAACTCCTCAACAGACCCAGCCCCCGGGAACCGCCCCGCCAACCCCACCACAGCCACCGGCTCAACCACACCAGCCTTACCCCGACCAGCGCCCTTCTTCCGAGCCCGCTCCCCCACACCCCCACCAGCCACCACGTCCCCAACACCAGCAACCCCAGCAGCCGGCCGTTCCCTAACCCGCCCCGCTGCCTCCCCGACACCCGCGGCAGGCACCTCAACCACAGAAAGCCCCGCCGCATCAACCTGCTCGCCAGCCACAGACTCAGCAGCCGACTCCTCAACGGGAGCAACCTCCGCACCGTCTAGAGCCTCTGCCGCAGGCAGGTCTGCACCGGCCTCGGCACCGTCGGGAGCGCCACCCTCCACCAGCTCCGCCACAGGCTCCACCGACGCACCCACCGCGCCATCAACCTGCTCGTCGACTGCGACGCCTTCAGAAGACCCGTCCGCAGCCAGCTCATCCACAACAGGTGCAGCCGGGTCCGCTGCAGCCTCCTCCAGAGCATCCGCACCGACGTCTTCAGCCGCTTCGGCTACCGGCTTGTCCGCACCATCCGCCTCCTGTACTGCGGACACCACAACCTGCTCATCAGCCGCGTCGACTGCTGCGTCATCCCCGGCGGCAGCGTCAACTGCTTCCGCAACAGCCGTCTCCACAGCAGACTCTGAGCCTTCAGCCTGCTGCTTCTCCTGCTCCGCGGACTCCACCGCAGCCGGCGTCTCAGACGACTCGTCCGCGACCTCGCCGGTGTCAGCGTCCGCTCCCGTCGAAGCAGCAACTGCTTCTGCGGTCGCCATCTCCACCGCAGACTGCTCCGCGACGACATCCGCGCCTACAGCAGTCTCGCCCTCGCCCTCAGCCGACTCGTCAACGCCGAACTCCACAGCGTCCGCGGCCGTCTCCCCAGCAGCATCAGCCACGTCCTCATCCGCGAGGGCTATTTCAGCTTCTTCCGCGGCCGACTCGTCCGCAGCGGGCTCCACACTTTCGGCCGGCTGTACTCCGGGCGCTGCCGCAGCCTGCTCCTCGGCCTCGTCAGTCCGACCGCTCGAGTCAGCGACCGCACCCGACGCCGTACCAACAGTCGACTCTTCAGCCGCCGTCTCGGCACCAGCGATTTCCTCGGCTGCAGCTACCTCCGCGCCGGCAGACTCCTCAGCCTCAGCCACCTCCGCGACGGCAGGTTCCTCGGCCGTAACTGCCCCGGTGGCGGCAGACTCTTCGGCCTCAACTGCCTCCGCGACAGCAAGCTCGTCCGCCGTCGCTGCCTCGATGGCGGCGGGCTCCTGGGCCTCAGCTGCCGTGGCCGTAGGCTCCTCGGCCGTTGCTGCGTCGGTCGCAGCAAGTCGCTCGGGTGCCGGCCCCTCGCCTGTCGGGTCCGCAGCGGGCGGCACGTCCGTGGCGGCGGCCTCGGGGGTCGGTGCTTCGGCTGCGGGCTCCGCCTCGACCGATGCGTCCGAGGAAGCGTCTGCCGTGGCAGACTCGTCTCGAGCTGGCTCGTCTTGAGCAGGTTTGTCTTGGACTGGCTCGCCTTGGACCGGCTCGGCCTCGGCCTCCGGCTGGTGGTCGGCTGTGGGCGAGTCTGTTGCTTCCGGCTCGGCGTTGCTGTCCGTGGCATCGACCGTGACCGCGGCGGGGTGCTCCGGGTCGGCAAGCTCGCCGGCCTCCTCGGAGCTGTCGGCGGTGGCTTGCTGGTCGGCTGTCGTATCCGCGGGCTTCTCGGCAGCCGCTTCGTCAGGCGACGCGAGCGGAACGTCCGCGTCCTCTGCAGACTGCACGTCGTCGCCAACGGACTCAGCAGCCGGTACGTCGGTGCTGGCGGGCTCAGCAGCCGCAATCTCGTCGCTCGCAGCATCAGCAGCCGGTCCTTCGGCTCTGTCAGCAGTCGGTACCTCGGCATTGTCAGCCGCAACTGTCGGTCCGTTGGCCTCGGCAGCGGCGACCTCGCCGCTCGCCGCAGCAGCAGGCGCTACCTCGGCACTGTCAGCCGGAGCAGTCGGTACGTCGGCCTCGCCAGCTACAGCCGTCGGTACGTCGGTACTGACGGGCTCAGCAGCCGTAGCCTCGCCGCCCACAGCATCAGGCGCCGGCACCTCAGCACTGTCAGCCGCACCAGTGGGTGCGTCGGCGCCAGCACGCTCGTTGCTCTCGGCATCAGCAGGCGCTACCTCGGCACTGTCAGCCGCAGCAGTCGGTGCGTCGGCCTCGGCAGCTACAGCCGTCTGCGCGTCGGCGCTGGCGGGCTCGGCAGCCGCACGCTCGTTGCTCTCGGCATCAGCAGGCGGTGCCTCGGCACTGTCGACGGCATCAGTCGTCGGTGCGTCGGTCTCGGAGGCTTCAGCTGTCTGTGCGTCGGTGGTGGGGGGCTTGGGGGTGGTGTCGGCTGCTGGGCGGATGGCCGGGAGTTGGGTGGTTTCGTCGTCGAGGTCCGACGTGGGGTCCGCGGGGACGGGGGCGGGGGCCGGGGCTTCGGCGGTTGGCTGGGGTGGCGACGGCTCCGGCTGCTCGGGGGCTGCGGGGGCCGTGGGGGGTGCTGTGCGGGTTGAGAAGGCGGCGCTGTTGAAGAAAGCGTCGGACTCGTCGTCGGGATCCTCGGTGGGCTCGGTGGAGGACGCTTCCGGGGTGAGCGTGCGCGGGTCAGCGGCGGCGCGCTCGGTGGCGGGCAACTCGATGGAGAGCGCGTCGGCTGTGTGCGGCGCTGAGACCTCGGCGGTGTCGGTGGTCGAGTCTGCAGAGGCTGGGCTGGAGAGGCTGTCGGCGGCCTCCTGCAGGTCGGTCGAGAGTGCGCCGGCCTCGGCAGGCTCCGGGGTGCCGGTGGAAAGGGCGTCCGCGGCGTCAGAGTGCGGAGTACCGGTGGAGAGCGCGTCTGCCGCGTCAGCGTCCGGAGTACCGGTGGAGAGCGCGTCTGCCGCGTCAGCGTCCGGAGTACCGGTGGAGAGCGCGTCTGCCGCGTCAGCGTCCGGAGTACCGGTGGAGAGCGCGTCGGCCGGGTCAGATCCCGGAGTACCGGTGGAGAGGGCGTCTGCTGGTGGGGGTGGGGGGTCTGTGGTTAGGCGGTTGGCGCCGAGGGTGGGGCGGGACGGTGGGGTGGGGATGGAGTCTTGGAGGGTGCGGTGCCAGGCTAGGCGGATCACTGGGAGTTCTGTGGTTTGTTCGCTGGCGTCCTCGTCGAAGTCCGCGCGGGACGTGGGGATCGAGCCGACTCGGATGGGGTCGCCGTACGGGGAGGCTGTCGGCGGGGTCGCATACGGGCCGGGGGCCGTCTCGAGGGTGTTGTCTAGCCAGCGTTGCTTCAGGAGGGGGCGGAGGATTTTGCCGCCGGGGGTTGTCGGGAAGTGCCGGCGCGGTACGCCGACCACGCGTGCGTCCAGGCCGAGTCGACCGCGGACCATCGAGCGGATCGCCTCGTCGACGCCCTCCGCCGACTCGGACGACAACGCGTAGAAGATCAGCAGACGCTCAGTCCCAAGCGCCGCGTCCGCCACCCCGCACGCCGCGACCAACCCCGCCTCAGCGCCAGGAGCGGTCGCCGCGACGGCCTCGATCTCGTGGGCGTAGTACGTCTGCCCGTTGAGGATGATCCGTTCGCTGTCGCGACCCGTGATCACCACCTGCCCGCCGGACATGAACCCCTGGTCACCTGTCGCCAGCCACTTGCGCGCCGGCCAGTTCCCCGTCGGGAACGCAGCACGGTCCGCATCCGGATTGCCGAGATACCCCGGCGTCACCCGAGCGGACGCGATCTGCAGCTGCCCGATCCGCCCCTCCGGCAGTACTGCGCCGTTCGGACCGACGATCCGCACAGTCGCCCCAGGGGCCGGTGCACCCACCGACACGAGGCTCAGTACGCCGGGAGCGTCCGTGCGCCCCTTACCCGGCCGGGCGACGGCAACCTTGCCGGTCGTCGTCCTCTGGTCCACCCACTCGACCACGCCGGCTTGCGAGATCCGCACCCGGTGCACGTTGGGCGTGAGACCCGGTCGCGCGAACGTGATGCCGGTGACCGTCTCGGTCATCCCCCACGCCGCGACGAACGTCTCCGGTACGACGCCGAAGCGGTTCGTCAGCCGCAGGAACTCGCTCATCACCGGCACGGTGATCTGTTCGCCACCACTGACGAGACTGCGCAGAGCCGACAGGTCCCAGTGCCGGTCAGGCTCACCCGCGATCGCCGCAGCCGCCAGCCGGTACCCGAAGTTCGGCGACCAGGAGTGGTTCACCCGGTGCTGGTCCATCAGGTCCAGCCAGCGCAGTGGGTCCGCGAGAACCCAGTCGGTGGCGACGTGGATGTTGGTGCAGCCGGTGAACACCGGGAGCAGGTGGTAGAGCAGGAAGGCGCCACTGTGGTCCAGCGGCAGCCAGTTGAGGGTCGTCTGCCCGGGTCGCACCGGCAGCATCGCCGGCGTACCGGCCGCGAACTCCACCAGACCGCGATGGGTCAGCTGGATGATCTTCGGCGTACCGGTGCTGCTGCCCGACGTCATCATCAGTACTGCGACGTCGTCCGCAGCCGGTCGGTGGAACTCTGTCGTCGGCTCGTGCCCAGCCAAAGCGTCCGGATCGAGCACAGGCAGGCCGAGATCGTTCGGCAGGTCCGACGGGCGGCCGATGAGCACGGCCCAGCCGAGCAGGTCGGTGACCTTGTGGAGCCGCTCGCGGCCCTCCTCAGTGGTGTCACCCTCGGGCGACGGCGACATCAGCAGCGGCCGGATGCCGCCCAGCGTGCAGGCCCAGAACGCGGCGAAGAACCCGACCGGCTCGGTGCAGTGCACGACCGCGGGATCACCGGCCCGTACGCCGTTCGCGCGCAGCCCGGCCAGGATCCGGGCGGCCAGCTCGAGCAGCGTCGGGAAGTCGAGTCGCGTCTCCCGCCCGTCGGGGCCGATCTCGACGACGCCCGCGGTGGAGAAGTCGCGCGCGGCCCGGAGCAGGGCGCTCGGGAGGTCGCGTGGATACCCCGCCGGGATCATCAAAGCCGGGCCGGTGCTGATCGCCGGCCGGTCTGCCCCGTTCCTCATCGCATCGGTCCTGCGCTAGCCGGCCGAACGGCAGCGGAGGGCACAGGCCGACGACACACGGACACACGCCTCCCCACTGGACGGAGCCGGGCTCAGGGCATACCCGTCTCGCTGCAACGACAGAACAGCCCCGTTGCCGACCGCCCGACGACGGTGACCGAGTGGTCCCGGTGCGTCATCGCGTCAGCCGACGAACGGGAACCTTACCAGTCGAAATGTGACGTGGCCGAGGCAGTTCCGGCAGCCGATTGTTAAGAAAATCGGCGCGTCGCGCAGCCGGGCCGAAAGCTGTGGCATCGACCACCTTCCGGGACCGGTGGTGGCTACAGAAACTGACAACCATTATCGTTTGCGCCAATCCGCTGACTGCTGTGCGGGCGCCGCCGCGCCCAGAAGGAATGGGGTAACCCCGTATGTCCCACCAGCCCAGTTCATCCGCACTGAGCCGCCGCCGCTTCCTCGCCCTCACGACGGCCGGAACGGCAGCCATCTGGCTACCCGGCTGCGCCGATGAGACCGCGGCGCCAACGGGTGGTCAACCGCGTTCCGGGGGCCGGCTGCGGGCAGCGTTCTCCGGTGGTGGAGCAGCTGAGGTGCTCGACCCGCACCAGTCCAACCTCTACGTCGAGATCGCCCGCGCCAAGGCGTTGTTCGACAAACTCGCCGAGTACGGCTCGGACATGTCCCCGCAACCGCGGCTGGCCGAGCGCTGGGAACCCAGCGCGGACCTGAAGACCTGGCGAATCACGCTGCGGAAGGCGTCCTTCCACGACGGACAGCCCGTCCGGCCAGCGGACGTGCTCGCGAGTTTCGCGCGGATCGTCGAGCCGGGCTCCACCCGGCGCGCGAAGTCGGCCCTGTCGGTGATCGATCTGCCCACCAGCCGCGCGATCGACGAGCGCACCATCGAGTTCCGGCTGAAGCGCCCGTACGGCGAGTTCCCCAACGCACTGGCCACCCTCGGCGCGTACATCGTCCCGGCCGGTACTCCGAACCTGAAGAGCCCGGTGGGTTCGGGACCGTTCCGGTTCGCCTCCTTCGAGCCCGGCCGCGGCTTCCGGGCCACTCGCAACCCCGACTACTGGGATGGCCCGCCGCACCTGGACGAACTCGAGATCGTCATCAGCAACGACGAGTCGGCCCGCGTCAACGCCTTGCTGGGCAAGCAGGTCGAGTACGCCCACGACCTGACCCCGACCAGCGCCAGGACCCACGAGAAGGGCGGCCAGCTCACGATCCACCGGCTACCGCTGAGCAACTTCCACGGCCTCGCGATGAAGGTCGACCGGCCGCCGTTCAATCGCCCCGAGTTGCGGCAGGCTCTGTTCCACCTGGTCGATCGCGAAGAGCTCATCCGTTCCGTGCTGCAAGGCTCGGGCCAGCTCGGCAACGACCTCTACGGCAAGAACTACAAGTACTACGCCGGCGACCTGGCCCAGCGCGCTCCGGATCTCGACAAAGCCCGATCGCTGCTGAAGAAGGCCGGCGCGGAGGGCGCGACGATCGACTTCGACACCTCCGACGCGTCGACCGGGCTCAAGGAAGCCGCCCTGGCGATCAGCGACCAGGCCCGCAAGGCCGGCCTGAACCTCAACGTCAAGCTCGGCAACAAGGACACCTACTGGTCCGACATCTCGAAGAACGGCGTGCTCGCCAGCTACCGGTCCGGCGCGATGCCGCTGGAGTCGCACATCTCGCAGCGGCTGCTGACGACCTCGACGACCAACAACACCCAGTGGCGGCGCCCGGAGTTCGACAAGTTGTACTACGCGGCGCAGTCGACCACGAACGAGCAGGACCGCGCCGACCGGTACCGCAAGATGCAGGAGCAGCTCTTCACCGAGGGCGGCTTCCTGTGGTGGGGCGTGTCGGACTGGATCGTCGCCTCCGCCCCGGCCGTTCAGGGCATCGACGATCGCGCCCCCGCCAACACCCTGGACTGGGCGCGCTTCGACCGGGTCTGGCTGGCGTGACGATTCCGCGCTACCTGGCCCACCGGGCGCTGCTCGGAGTGGTCCAGGTGCTGGTGGTGATGACCGGCATGTTCTTCCTGACCGAGGCGCTGCCGGGTGACGCCGCCGTGACGATCGCCGGGGACAACCCGGACCCGGCGATGATCGCCGACCTGCGGGAACGTCTGGGGCTGAACGAATCCGGCTGGCACCGGCTCGGCGACTGGTTGGTCGCCGCGCTGCACGGCGACTTCGGCCAGTCCCTGCTGGCACCGCGATCCGTCGTGGACATCGTCGCCTCCGCCGCCGAGCCGACCCTGCTGCTGGCAGGTCTGACGCTCGCCCTGCTCGTCCCGCTGTCGGTCGGCCTCGGCGTCCTCGCGGCGCACCGCGAGGGCGGCCGGCTGGACCGGCTGATCACCGGTACCACCCTCGGCCTGTACTCCGCCCCCGAGTTCGCGATGGGAATCCTCATCGTCACGGTGTTCGCCGTGAAGCTGGGCTGGTTTCCGCCCACAGCCGTCGGCACCGCACTCACGGACAACCCGGCCGTGCTCGTCCTCCCCGTGTTCGTCCTGCTGCTGCGCCCCATCTGCTCGCTGAGCCGGCTCGTGCGGGCCGGCATGATCGACGCGCAGCACTCGGACTACGTCCGGCACGTCCGCCGGCTCGGTCTGTCGCCGGCCGGGGTCCGCTTCACGCACGCCCTGCCCAACGCGGTCGCCCCTGCTGCCCAGCAACTCGCCCGTACGGTCGATTGGCTGGTCGGCGGCGTGATCGTCATCGAAGCGATCTTCGTCGTACCCGGCCTGGGGACAACCCTGGCCGCGGCCGTCGCGGCCAGGGATCTGCCGGTGATCCAGGGCCTCGCGGTGGTCTTCGCCACCACCACCGTGCTGGTCAACCTCGTCGCGGATGTCGCCGCCCGCGTCCTGGCTCCCACCGCGGAGCTGGGCCGATGAAAACCTTCCGCAGCTATGCGATCCCGGGAAGCCTCGTCGCAATCCCCCTCCTGCTGGCCTTGTTCGGACCGCTCTTCGCCTCCGCCGACACCACCAAGGACGTGGCCTTCAGCCTCGGCGGCGGACACTGGTTCGGTACTGACTTCGTCGGCCGCGATGTGTGGAACGAGGTCCTGCAGGGTGGCCGGTCACTGGTGCTCGTCGCCGCCGTCGCCACCGTCTGCACCTACCTGGTCGCCGTACCGCTGGGCCTGATCGCGGGCATGACCCACAACCGCGCGCTCGACGAGGTCCTGATGCGCCCACTCGACCTGCTGCTCGCGGTCCCGTCGATGCTTATGCTGCTCCTGCTCGTCTCGATCGCGCCCCAGGCCCCATGGGTGCTGATCGCTGTGGTGGCGCTCATCAATCTCCCCGATGTCGTGCGCATCAGCCGAGCCGCCGCGCTGTCGCTGTCCGCCCGCCCGGCGGTCGAGGCAATGCGGCTGCAGGGCGAGAGCCGGATCCGCATCGGGCTCGGCTACGTGGCCCGTTCGATGCGCCGCACCCTGGCCGCCGACCTCGGCACCCGCTTCACCGGCGCGACCTACCTGGTCGCCTCGGCGAGCTTCCTCGGCGTCGGGATCTCTCCGCAGGCCAGTGACTGGGCCGCGATGGTCGACCGCAACCGCGTCGGCCTGTTCGTCCAGCCCTGGGCGGTCGTCGTACCGGCGCTCCTGATCGTGATGCTCGCCGTCGGTGTGAACCTCACCTTCGACCGCCTGCTGCGCGACCGCCACCCGCAGCCGACGTTCCAGGAGACGCGTTGACCATCGCCGACATCCGCAATCTCACTGTCCGGGTGGCCGAGCGCGAGATCGTCTCCGACGTCTCGTTCGCGCTGGCAGCCGGCCGGATCACGGCGCTGGTCGGCGAGTCCGGCAGCGGCAAGACCACGACCGCGCTGGCGTTGCTGGGCGAGAAACCGGCGGCGGCGAGCATTTCCGGGCAGATCGAGATCGCCGGCACCATCGTCGACTCCAGAAACCCACCGACGCGCGGCACCGTCGGCTACCTCCCCCAGCAGCCCTCCGCAGCCCTCAATCCGGTCCGCCGGATCGGCCCCGTACTCCGGCAGGTCGCACGGCTCCATGTCGGCGCCGACTCGTCCTCCCGGCGAAAAGAGCTGGTCCGGGAGCGGGTCCTGGAGGCGCTGAGACGAGCGCAGATACCGGACGGCCAGGATCTCCTGCGTCGCTACCCGCACCAACTCTCGGGCGGACAGCAGCAACGCGTCGTACTGGCGCACGAGCTCGTGGGCCGACCCAAGATCCTCGTCGCGGACGAACCCACCACCGGGCAGGACGTGCTGATCCGGGCCGGGCTGGTGACGGAACTGCGCGCCGTCGCCGAGCAGTGCGTCGCGATCCTGCTGCTGACCCATGACCTCGAACTCGTCCGCGCGCTCGCCGACGACGTGCTGGTGATGAACCGCGGCGAGATCGTGGAAACCGGGCCGCCCAGCGAGATCCTCACCGCACCGCGGCACCCCTACACGCAGCGCCTGGTCGACGCCCAGACCGTCGCCACCACCGAAGAGCGCCGGACACCGGACGCGCGTGAACCAGTGCTGTCGGTGCGCGGCCTGACAGCGGGCCACCGTCGCGTCGAGACGCTGCACGATGTGTCACTGACGATCGACCCGGGCGACACGCTCGCCGTGGTCGGCCGCTCCGGCAGCGGCAAGACCACCCTGGCCCGCTGCATCGCCGGGCTCCATCCGCACCGCGACGGCGAGATCCTGCTCGGCACCACCGCGCTGTCACCGCTGCTGCGACGACGCTCCCGTGACCAACTGGCCCGCATCCAGTACGTCCACCAGGACGCCCGTGCCTCGTTCAACGAGTTCGTCCCGGTGCTCGACCAGGTCGCCCGCACCGCCGAATGCCTGCGCGGTCTCCCCCGCGCCGAGGCCCGCCGCCGCGCGCTCGACCAGCTCGCCCGGCTCGGCATCTCCGAGATCGGCGCGAGCCGGCTGCCCGCGTCGCTGTCCGGCGGTGAGCTCCAGCGAGCCGCGCTCGGGCGCGCGCTCCTCGCGGAACCGGACCTGCTGATCTGCGACGAGATCACGTCCGGGCTGGACACGGTCAATCAGGCCGGCCTGCTCGACGTACTGCGCACTCTTCAGGACACCACCGGCTGTGCCCTGGTGGTCATCACCCACGACCTTGCTGTCGTCACCGGTCTGGCCCACCGGATCCTGATCATGGACGACGGCCGGGTCGTCGAGCACGGCCGGACCGCGGAAGTTCTGGCCCACCCCGAACATCCGCTCACCCGCGCACTGGTGACTGCCTCCGGCGGCATCGAGGAGGAGACCCGTGACAGAGCCAACTGAACGATCCATCGGCCGGTACGACGTCCGGCCCGCCCGGCGCGACGACATCGAGGGGGCGCGATCGGTCATGCTCGACACCTTCTACCGGGTGTTCGAGCACGGCTACGTGCCACGCTGGCACGCCGACGTGATCGATCTGGGCCGGGCGTACTTCGATCACCCCCGGCAGCGGCTGTTCGTCGCCGCACTGGACGACGAGATCGTCGGTACCGCCGCTGTCCGGGCCGATGGTCCCCAGAGCCCACCGCACGCACCCTGGATCGCACAGCGCTACCCGTCCGGCACGACCGCGCAGATCTTCCGTGTCTACGTCCGCCCGGAACACCGCCGCAACGGACTCGCCCGCGCTCTCGTCGAGCTGGCCTGCCGGTTCGTTGCCGGCACGCCCGGCTACCAGACGATCTACCTGCACACGAACGCGGCCGTCGACGGCGCCGAGCCGTTCTGGCGCAGCGTCGCCGAGGAGATCCACGACGGCCGCACCGACCCGCGGTACAGCCCTGCCGTCCACTTCGAGATCCCCATCCCCACACCCGGCGAATCACCCAACCACTGGCCCAGCACGTGAGACCTGCCGGATCGGAGATACGGGCGAGGTGTGAGCCCAGGGACCTTGGGTCAGGTGGGTCGGGTTCCGCGGGTGGTCGGGTTCCGGGGGTGGTCGGGTTCCGGGGGTGGTCGGGGCGGGTAGGTCGGGGGCGAGTTGCGCCCGGTACAGGGTGGTTGCTGGGGGCAACGAAGCTCCGTGCATACCCAAGTCGGCCGGGCAAACGCTTACCTCGGCGTGTCGGCGCCGCCGCGACGGGTGATGCGTGCACGGGGGTCCGGGAAAGGAAAGGTGGGCGCTGAGGGGATCGAACCCCCGACATCTTCCTTGTAAGGGAAGCGCTCTACCGCTGAGCTAAGCGCCCTCGTTCCACCCTCGAAAGGCGGAGCGCAGAGTCTATCCGAGTCCGGGGCGAAGGTTGGCCAGGGCCTCCGCATAGTCGTCCGGGTCGCGTGCCTCGGCCATCGGGTTGACCACCGACCAGCGCACCACCCCGGTCTGGTCGATCACGAAACTCCCCCGCACCGCGCAGCCACGCTCGGCGTCGAACACCCCGTACGCCGACGCGATCGCGCCGTGCGGCCAGAAGTCGGTGAGCAGCCCGAAGTCGAGCCGCTCGGCCTCGGCGTACGCGCGCAGGGTGAACATCGGGTCGCACGAGATGGCCAGGAACTCGGCCCGGGCGAGCAGTTCCGGCCGGTCCCGGAGCGCGTCCAGCTCGCTCGTGCAGACCCGGCTGAAGGCATACGGGTAGAACACCAGGACCACGTCGCGCCGGCCCTGGTACTCCGAGAGCCGGACCTGCTCGCCGTGCTGGTTTCGTGCGGTGAAGTCCGGTGCCTGACTGCCGACCCTGGGGACGACAGCAGTCACCGGAGCATCACTTCCTGACCTTGGGCGACTTCGGCAGCACCAACTTCGTCGCCGACCAGTCGTCGGTGACGCTCAGGCTGCTGGTGGTCTGCATGCCGGCGGTCGGCGCCGCCTCGGCGATCTCGGCCGCGTCGACGTAGCCCTCCCGGCCGACCTTGGGGGTCATCAGCCAGACGGCCCCGCCGGCCTTCAGGTCGGTCAGCGTCTCGAACAGGGCGTCGACCAGATCCCCGTCGTCCTCGCGGAACCAGAGCAGGACGACATCCACCGCGTCGTCCGGGTCGTCGCCGGTGAACTCCTCACCGGTCAGTTCCACGATGGCGTCGCGGAAGGCGTCGTCACAGTCGTCGTCGTAACCGAGCTCCAGCACGACCGTGCCGCTCTCGAAGCCGAGCCGGCCGGCCATGTTCGGCCCGCCGCTCTTGCCGTCCGCGTGGTCCGCGGTCGCGCTCACGTGTCCTCCTCCGTCGTCCCCGGTGGCCGGGGGTAGGCGTCAGTAGCAGTAGTCCATCGTGGCCTACCGCGTCGCGCAAGTATGCACGAGGGGTCCGTGACGTGTCCGGTATGCGCCTGCCGGACACGGTGCGTGTCCGGTGGGAACCCACTGTTCGAGGCGAGATCGGCCCCGGTTGTGGATGCGAAGTAGAACGCATTCCGGTCAGGTGACAGGATTGCCAGCAGTTGGACCGACTAGACAGAACGGCAGGACACCGTGGCTTCCGGACACGAACCACCAGCCATCATCACCGAGGGGATGCCCACCCAGCTCCCCGACATCGACCCCGACGAGACCCGTGAGTGGGTCGAGTCGCTCGACGCCGTGCTGGACGAACGCGGCAAGGGCCGAGCGCGCTACCTGATGCTCAAGCTGATCGAGCGGGCCCGGGAGCGCCAGGTGGGGGTGCCCGCGCTGCGCAGTACGGACTACATCAACTCGATCCCGCCCGAGCGTGAGCCGTGGTTCCCCGGCGACGAGCACATCGAGCGGCGGATCCGGGCCTTCATCCGGTGGAACGCCGCGGTGATGGTCAGCAAGGCCAACCGCAAGGGCCTGGAGGTCGGCGGTCACATCGCCACCTACCAGTCGGCGGCCAGCCTGTACGAGGTCGGCTTCAACCACTTCTTCCGGGGCAAGGACGCGCCCGGCGGTGGCGACCAGGTCTTCATCCAGGGCCACGCCTCCCCCGGTATGTACGCCCGCGCCTTCCTCGAGGGCCGGCTGACCACCGACCAGCTGGACGGCTTCCGCCAGGAGGTCTCCCGCGGCCCGCACCAGGGCCTGTCGTCGTACCCGCACCCGCGGTTGATGCCGGACTTCTGGGAGTACCCGACGGTCTCCATGGGGCTGGCGGCGCTGGACTCGATCTACCAGGCGCGCTTCAACCGGTACCTGCACAACCGCGGCATCAAGGACACCAGCGACCAGCACGTCTGGACGTTCCTGGGTGACGGCGAGATGGGCGAGCCGGAGTCGCTCGGCGCGATCGGCCTGGCCGCCCGCGAGGAGCTCGACAACCTGACCTTCGTGGTCAACTGCAACCTGCAGCAGCTGGACGGCCCGGTCCGCGGCAACGGCAAGGTGATCCAGGAGCTGGAGGCCTTCTTCCGCGGCGCCGGCTGGAACGTCATCAAGGTGATCTGGGGCCGCGAGTGGGACTCGCTGCTCGCCCAGGACCACGACGGCGTGCTGGTGAACAAGATGAACACCACCCCGGACGGTCAGTTCCAGACCTACTCGGTCGAATCCGGCGAGTACATCCGGAACAACTTCTTCGGCGGTGACCAGCGGCTGCAGGCGATGGTCCGCAACCTGTCCGACGAGGACCTGCGCAAGCTGCCCCGCGGCGGTCACGACTACCGCAAGGTGTACGCCGCGTTCAAGAGCGCCAAGGAGCACGTCGGCCAGCCGACCGTCATCCTGGCCCAGACCATCAAGGGCTGGACGATCGAGGCGCTGGAGGGCCGCAACGCGACCCACCAGATGAAGAAGCTCACCTCCGACGACCTGAAGACCTTCCGCGACCGGCTCTACCTGCCGATCGAGGACAAGGCCCTCGAGGACGCCTACAACCCGCCGTACTTCCACCCCGGCACCGACTCGCCGGAGTACCAGTACATGATGGAGCGCCGCTCGCAGCTGGGCGGATTCCTGCCCGAGCGGCGGGTGAAGCCGAAGACGCTGAAGCTGCCTGGTGACCACGTCTACAAGCCGCTCAGCAAGGGCAACGAGAAGACGCCGGTGGCCACCACGATGGCGCTCGTCCGGCTCTTCCGCGACCTGATGAAGGACCCGGAGATCGGGCACCGGATCGTGCCGATCGCGCCCGACGAGTACCGCACCTTCGGGATGGACTCGATGTTCCCGACCGCGAAGATCTACTCGCCGCACGGGCAGACCTACGAAGCGGTCGACCGCAACCTGCTGCTGGCCTACAAGGAGTCCGAGAAGGGTCAGCTGCTGCACGAGGGCATCAGCGAGGCCGGCGCGATGGGCTCGATGATCGCGGCCGGTACGGCGTACGCGACGCACGGCGAGCCGATGATCCCGTTCTACATCTTCTACTCGATGTTCGGGTTCCAGCGCACCGGCGACCAGCTCTGGGCGATGGGCGACCAGCTCGGCCGCGGCTTCCTGATCGGCGCCACCGCGGGCCGGACGACGCTGACCGGTGAGGGCCTGCAGCACGCGGACGGACACTCGCCGCTGCTGGCCTCGTCGAACCCGGCGGCCGTGCACTACGACCCGGCCTTCGCCTACGAGGTCGCGCACATCGTCAAGGACGGCCTGCGCCGGATGTACGGCTACGGGCTGGACAAGGACAAGCCGTACGGCGAGGACGTCTTCTACTACCTCACCGTCTACAACGAGCCGGTCGCGCAGCCGGCCGAGCCGGAGAACCTCGACGTGGCGGGCCTGCTCAAGGGCATGTACCGCTTCAACGAGTACGAGACGGCCTCGGGCGACGACGTACCGCGGGTCCAGCTGCTCGGCTCCGGGGTCGCGCTGCCGTGGATCCGCAAGGCCCAGCAGATTCTCGCCGAGGAGTACTCGGTCGCCGCCGACATCTGGTCGGTGACGAGCTGGAACGAGCTGCGCCGCGACGCGATCGCCGCGGAGGAGCACAACCTGCTGCACCCGGACGAGGACGAACGCGTCCCGTTCATCACCGAGCAGCTGAAGGACACCAAGGGCCCGGTGGTCGCGGTCAGCGACTTCATGCGCGCGGTCCAGGACCAGATCTCCCGCTGGGTGCCGAACGACTACACGTCGCTGGGTACCGACGGCTGGGGCCTGGCCGACACCCGCGCCGCCGCCCGCCGGCACTTCCAGGTCGACGCCGAGTCCGTCGTCGTCGCCGCCCTGCAGATCCTCGCCAAGCGCGGCGAGGTGAAGCGTGAGGTCGCCGCCGAGGCGGCCCGGAAGTACCGGATCGACGACCCGAGCGCGGTCGCCGGAGTGAAGCAGGAGGGCGCCGGCGCCTGACGTCAGCAGCCTCGAAGGGCCGTCCACCGATCGGTGGGCGGCCCTTCGGCATGTACGAGAAATGACGTAGTACCAGGCGTCCGCGGTTGGGTATTGCGTCCGACGCGGGCAGCTGCCGCTCGTCCCTACCGTCGATGACATGACTGGCGCAGGCATTGCTCTTCTCGCGGGGACGGTATCGACCATCCTGTTCGCGTCGAGCACGCTGCCGATGGTGCTGAAGGCGATCCGGACCAAGGATCTCGCGTCGTACAGCCTCGCGAACCTCGTCCTCGCCAACGTCGGCAACGCCGTCCACTGCATCTACGTGGTGCACCTGCCGGTCGGGCCGATCTGGGCCCTGCACGGCTTCTACGTCGTGACGACCGGGCTGATGCTGCTGTGGTGTCTGCGCTACCGGTCGCACGCCGCGCTACGCGCTGAGCGGAGACTCGCATGATCACCGAAAGCATTGAGACCGTCATCATCGGAGCCGGGCAAGCCGGACTGGCCACCGGCTATCACCTGCGGAGGCGGGGCCGGCCGTTCGTCATCCTGGACAGCAACGCCCGCGTGGGCGACAACTGGCGCGCCCAGTGGGACACGCTGCGTCTCTACACGCCGGCCAAGTACGACGGCCTGCCCGGCCTACCTTTCCCGGCCGACAAGTGGTCGTACCCGACAAAGGACCAGGTCGCCGACTACCTCGAGTCGTACGCCGACCGCTTCGACCTCCCGGTCCGGATGCGGACCAGGGTCGAGAAGCTCGAACCACTCGACGACGGCCGGTACGCCGTGACGACGGGCGAGCACCAGATCCTGGCCGACAACGTAGTGGTTGCCACCGGCACCTTCGGCCGTACGCCGTACCTGCCCGACTTCGCCGTCGACCTCGACCCGGCGATCCGGCAACTCCACTCCAGCGAGTACCGGCGGCCCGATCAGCTCAAGGACGGGCCGGTGCTGGTGGTCGGCGGTTCGCACTCGGGGACCGACATCGCCTACGAGCTCGCCCCGATGCACCCGACCGTGCTCTGCGGCCGGGACCCGGGCCAGATCCCGGTCCGGCTGGAGAAGAAGGGCGCCCGGGTCTTCTTCCCGGTGTTCCTCTTCCTCGGCAAGCACCTGATCACCCGGCGAACGCCGATGGGCCGCAAGGAACTGCACGAGCTCCGGTACCACGGTGGCCCGATGCTCAGGGTCAAGCGCGAGGACCTGATCGCGCGGGGCGTGGAGCGCGTCCACAACCGGGTCACCGGCGTCCAGGACGGGCGGCCGGTCCTCGATGACGGCCGGGTGATGGACGTGGCGAACGTGGTCTGGTGCACCGGATTCCGGCAGGTGTTCGACTGGATCAAGGCGCCGGTGATCGCAGACGACGGCTGGCCGGTGGAGCTGCGCGGGGTCGCCGACGGCGCGCCCGGCCTGTTCTTCTGCGGACTCTGCTTCCAGTTCGCCTTCGCCTCGATGACCCTGCCGGGCGTCGGCCGGGACGCGGAGTACGTTGCCAAACGCATCGTCGCCCGCGCCAAAGCCCTGCCCACAGTGACTGCCGCCTGAGGCGTGGCGCGCGTATTCTCGGGCCAAGGGGTGCCCTACCAGGGGCTCCGCACAAGGGGGATGGCGATGGGCATCGTCGACGACCTCGAGCAGGCGCGCAAGGCCTTCGAGCGGCGGGACTGGGCAGCCGTCTACGACCGGCTGTCGCTGGTCCCCGACCTCGGCACGGACGATCTGCTGAAGCTCGCCACCGCCGCGTTCCTGGCCGGCGACGACGACGCCTGCATCCGGGCGCTGCAGCGCGGCTACCAGGCCGAGGTCGAGGGCGGACAGACCCTGCGTGCCGTCCGCTTCGCCTTCTGGCTCGGTCTGGTGCTCAGTACCCGTGGCGAGGCGGCGGTCGCAGCCGGCTGGGCTGGCCGGGCCCAGCGGCTGCTGGCGGACCAGCCGCCCGACGTGGTCGAGCGGGGCTACCTCCTGATCCACGAGTTCTTCCGGCGGCTCGACCAACAGGACTTCCCGGGCGCGCTGCGGGTCGGCATCGAGATGGCCGACCTAGGCAGACGGCACGGCGAGCCCGACCTGGTCGCCCAGGGCCTGGTCTGCCAGGGCCGGCTGCTGATGTACTCCGGCCAGGTCCCGGAAGGACTCGCACTCCTGGACGAGGCCATGGTCGGAGTCGCCGCCGGCGAGCTGTCGCCGATCTTCGCGGGCAACGTGTACTGCGCGATGATCGAGGCCTGCCAGGAAGTGGCCGACTTCGCCCGAGCCTCGGCCTGGACGAGCGCGCTGACCCGCTGGTGCGACACCCAGCCCGACCTGGTGCCGTTCACCGGCCAGTGCGCGGTGCACCGCGGTCAGATCCTGCGGCTGCGCGGAGCGTTCAGCGAGGCGCTCGAAGAGTTCGAACTCGCCTGCCGGCGCTACGCCGAGTCGGGTTCCCAGGGCGCCGCCGGGCTCGCGCTGAGCGAGTGCGGGGACGTTCACCGGATCCGCGGCAACCTCGCCCTGGCCGAAGCCTGCTACGAGCAGGCCTCGGGGTTCGGCCACGAACCACAACCCGGTCTCGCTCTGCTGTGGCTCGCCCGCGGCCGCGGCCCGGCCGCCCTCGCCGCGATCCGCCGGCTGCTCACCGAAACCGGCGACCCCGTGCACCGCTCGCGGCTGCTCCCGGGGGCGATCGAGATCTTCGTCGCGTCCGACAGCGGTGACGGGGCCGCGGAGGCTTCCGGCGAGCTGACCAAGATCGCGGAGTCCTTCGGCTGCACCGGCTTGCGCGCGACAGCGGCGTACTGCGGTGGTCTGGTCGCGCTGGCAGCCGATGACGCGGACCACGCCCTGCCCGCGGCAAGACTCGCAACGCAACTCTGGACCGGCCTGCAAGCGCCGTACGAGGTCGCCCGCGCCAGGGTGCTTGTCGGGCGGGCGTTCCGCGGTCTGGGGGACGAAGACTCCGCGACCGCCGAGCTGAGCGCGGCGTACCAGGCGTTCTCCGAACTCGGGGTGACGACCTGCCAGGAGGAGGTCGCGAAACTCCTGCAGCGACCCAGCTCCGGAGGCTTGACCCAGCGGGAACTCGAAGTACTCCGGCTGGTTGCTGCTGGCAACAGCAATGCGGAGATCGCGGGCCGGCTCGTGCTCAGCGACAAGACCGTCGCCCGGCACCTGTCCAACATCTTCACCAAACTCGAGGTGCCGTCCCGGACAGCCGCCGTCGCCTACGCCCGGGACCACTCCCTGCTCTGATCGGCCGATGCGTTACGGTCGTTGCGTCGTGCAACCACCTGACGGGGAGTAGTCGAGCGTGTCCGTAACGCCGCCGGTCGAGGCGCAGGAAAAGCAGTTCTTCGGGCATCCGCGAGGGCTGCTGACGCTGTTCACCACCGAGTTGTGGGAGCGGTTCAGCTACTACGGGATGCGCGCGATCCTGTTGCTGTACCTGACCGACCAGGCCCACGGGCTCGGTCTCGGGCAGTCACTCGGCGAGGCGGTCGTCTCGATCTACGGCGCCTCGGTCTACCTGCTCTCGGTGCTCGGCGGCTGGTTCGCCGACCGGGTGATCGGCGCCCGCAGGACCGTTCTGTACGGCGGTAGCGTGATCGTGGCCGGCCACCTCAGCCTCGCCGTCCCGGTGGACGGGCTCGCCTACCTCGGGATCGCCTTGGTTGCCCTCGGCACCGGACTGCTGAAGCCGAACGTGTCGACCATGGTCGGCAAGCTGTACGCCGCCGACGACACCCGGCGCGACTCGGCGTTCTCGATCTTCTACATGGGGATCAACATCGGGTCGTTCAGCGCGCCGTTCGTGGTCGGCTTCCTGCGGCGCGAGTTCGGCTTCCACGTCGCCTTCGCGGCGGCCGCGGTCGGCATGACGCTGGCACTGGTCGCTTACGTGCTCGGCCGCCGGACGCTGCACGGCCGCGGCGACACCCCGCCGAACCCGCTCACCGCCGCTGACCGGCCGACGATGGTGAAGATCACCATCGCCGTGGTCGCGGTGCTGGCGGTCGTGTTCGCCTTGTCCGCCTGGGCTTCCGGCGGGGTCGGCCCGCGGCCGGTCGTCGACGCGATCTCGTACCTGTGCTTCCTGGCCCCGATCGCCTACTTCACCATGTTGCTGCGCAGCCCGCTGGTGACGCCGGTCGAACGCCAACGCGTCCGGGCGTACATCCCACTGTTCGTCGCGGCGATGTTGTTCTTCATGGTGTTCGAGCAGGCCGCGACGACGCTGACCACCTTCGCCGCGAACCGGACCAACCTGAGCGTCGTCGGCATCGACATCACGCCCGAGTTCTTCCAGTCGATCAATCCGTTCAGCATCATCGTGCTCGCGCCGGTGTTCGCGGTGATCTGGATCAAGCTCGGCGACCGCGGACCGAGCATCGGCCAGAAATTCGCCACCGGGCTGCTCTTCGCCGGTCTCTCGTTCGCCGTGATGTCACTGGCATCGATGGTGGCCGGCGATTCGCTGGCCTCACCGCTGTGGCTGGTCTGCGTCTACGTCATCCAGACCCTCGGCGAACTGTTCCTCTCCCCGGTCGGCCTGGCCGCCACCACACTGCTCGCCCCGAAGGCGTTCAACAGCCAGATGATGGCCCTGTGGTTCCTGGCTCCCGCGGCCGGCCAGGCGATCACCGCCCAACTGGTCCAAGCCACCGAGGACGCCTCCGACACCACGTACTTCGGCGGCCTGGCCATCGTCACGATCGCCTTCGCCATCGTCCTGTACTTCCTCGCCCCGTGGATCCGCCGGCACGCCGACGCCCGCGACTGACCACTCCCGAGAGGGAGTCCGATCCCTTCGCTGGGTGAGGACGCGGTACGGCGTACGGCGGGATGCTCGGTGGCATGACAGAGCATCCGGTACCGCGCTGGGCGAATCGCCTCGCGCACGTGATTCCGTTCCTGGTTCTTCCCTCGGGACTGTGGCGACTCGGGCTGGTCGCGGGGTCGTCGATGGGGATGGTCGACGATCACGGCCGGCCGATCTACCTGCACGGGTTCGGCGAATCGGCGTACGTCGTGTTGCTGACCGTGTTCTCCGAGCTGGTCGCGCTCACCGCCTTCGGGATGGTCCGGGCGTGGGGTGAGGTGGTGCCGCGGTGGATCCCGCTCATCGGCGGGCGCCGCGTCGCGCCGTCCGCCGCGATCATCCCCGCGACGCTCGGCGGGCTCTCGCTGATCGCGATCTGGACCTACGGCTTCCGGGACGTGTTCAGCGGCAACTTCCTGCCGTTCTCCAGCGACGCCGCCGCGGTCCTGATGATCAGTTGCTACGCACCTCTCAATCTGTGGGGACCCGCACTACTGGTGCTCACCTGGGCCTACTACCGCCGTCGCGTGCGCGGTTTGAGCCGCGTCCCGGGAAGAGCCGGAGCCGGCAGCGCGTCACCGTCATAGCCGGGAACGACCGGGAAGCGACTGCTCCCGCCGGCCTCCAGCGAAGCCATCCAGTCGTTGCGCGCGGCAACAACCTCGTCGTGGGTGCGGCCGATGAAGTTCCACCACATCACCAGCTCTTCCTCGAACGGTTCGCCCCCGAGGAGCAGGAAACGCGCCTCCTCGGGCGCGGTGAACTCGATGGCTTCCCGGCCGGCCCCGAGATAGACCATCTCGCCGAACCCCGGCCGCAGGTCGCCGATGGTGAGCGACCCGGCGACCACCAGTACGGCGTACTCGAAGGCAGGCGTCAGCGGCAAGGTGATGGTCCGGCCTTGGCCGACCTGCACGTCCGCGCCGACGAGTGGCGTGTACGCCGGGGCCGGCGAGGTGACACCGGCGACCGTGCCGATCATCACGGTGGCCGTGGCACCGTCGAGCTCCACCGCGGGCAGCTCGGCGTACGCGTTGAAGTGTGGCGCCACCGTCGTCCGGCTGGAGTCGGGGAGCGCCACCCAGAGCTGGGCGCCGTGCAGCGTCGGCGGACCGTCCGGCAACGACACCTCGGAGTGCGCGATGCCGTTGCCGACGGTCATGATGTTCAGCTCGCCGGGCCGCACCATCGCGTGCGAACCGACACTGTCGCGGTGCTCGATCTCGCCCTCGAACAACCAGCTCACCGTCTGCAGGCTGGTGTGCGGATGCGGCGGCACGAGCATGCCGCGCTCCCCCGGTACGTCGTACGAGTCGACCCGACCGCTCAGGTCGTCGGGTCCGTAGTGATCGACGAAGCACCAGGCACCGACCATCCGGCGGTTCTTGTTCGGCAACAACCGCCGCACCTTGGTCGTCCGCCCCAGCAAGACTTCCCGGGCCTCCAGCAGCTCCAGCACGGGACCGTCGGCCCCTTCGCCGCCACAGGTACCTTCCGCGGGACGCTCCTCCAGATTGCTCATGTCCTGAGTATCACCTCAGGACCCAACCTCAGGCCTTGCGGAGCCTGGCGATGATGCCGTCCAGGTCGCGGCTGAACATGGTGCCGCGGAAGATGTGGCCGCCCGGCTCCTCGTGCCACTCGTGCTCGATCCCGGCCCGGCCCAGCAGCGCGCGGAACTCGCGGTGCCCGGCGAGCACCTGGGTCTCGTTGGCCATGTCGAAGAAGTTGATCGGGTCCGGGCTGGTCCCGGCGACCAGGAAGACGCGCTTGTTGCGGTAGCTCTCGATCCGCTGCACCGGGTTGTCCGCGGTGACCCGGGCCTCGTCCCACAGCGGTGCGCCGTACACGGTGCCGCCGGCCAGGTCGATCGCGGCGGAGGAGAGATTGGCCCAGTTCACGACCAGTCCGCCGTCGCGGCGAATGCTGGCCGGCCCCGAGTGCGAGCTGACGGACGCGAAGTGGCCGTAGTACTTGGCCGCGTACTTCAGGGCGCCGAACCCGCCCATCGAGAAGCCGGCCACCGCGCGGCCGTCGTACTCCGCGAAGGTCCGGAAGTTCGCCTCGATCCACGGGCGGAGCTGGTCGATGTGGAAGGTCTCCCAGTTGCGCGGGCCGGTGTTGGAGTGGACCGGGTTCGAGTACCAGCCGGCGTGGCCGCCGTCGGGCATCACCACGATGATCGGGCGGCCGGCGGTGAGCTGGCGGATGCCCATCCGGTCGAAGGTGATGAAGTCCTGGTCGGTGCCGCCGCCGTGCAGCAGGTAGAGGACCGGGTACGTGCGGCCGCTGTCGTAGTCGTCCGGGAGCAGGACGTTGACGGCCGGGTTCCAGCCGATGGCGTCGGTGGCGAACCGGTAGTACTTCATCCGCGGGTCGGCCTCGTTGCGGTCGACGACGCGCAGACCGAAGCCGTCACCGACACCCGCACTGGCGGCCGACGAGGTGGCGAGAATCGTTCCGGCCCCCAGGCCGAGCGCGGCGGTCAGGCCACCGGCGGCCTTCAGGACTGTTCTGCGGCTGAGTTCATTCACTGCTACTACCTCCGAGTGTGGCTTTGCGCCACTGGGCGATTACTGCCTGTCGGTTAGTTAATACCATAACTTAGGGTTCAGGCGGTGATAGGAAGGTGCCGTGAGCAAGAAGGGCCGACTGGGTGGGCGTCCGGCGCAGATCAGCCTCGAGGACATCGAGCGGGCGGCGCTGGAGATCGGGCTCTCGCGACTGACGGTCCAGGGCGTGGCGACCGCGCTGGGGGTCACGCCGACCGCGCTCTACCGGCACGTCGACGGCAAACTCGGCCTGGAGCGGCTGGTGGGCGAGGCGGTGCTCAGCGAACTGCGGCTGGCCGACGATCCGGACGACACCGCCGCGGAGTACCTGATGTCACTGGCGCACCAAATGCGCGCTTTCTGCCTCGCGCATCCCGGGATGACAGCGTACCTGCAGTCGATCTTCCCGCGCGGGGAGTCGGGCGCGCGGCTGATGCGCTCAGGAATCGAGTCATTGGTGCGGCGCGGCTACACCCCGGACGTGGCCGGCGTGATGTGCAGCGGGGTCGCCACGGTCGCGATCGCCCTGGCCGCGGCCGAGGAACGCCATGAGGTGTACGCCGACAGTCGCGAACGCGCCGCGGCGGAGGCGGCGCTGGCCGCTGACTCCGTGCTGACCGCGTCTCAGGAGGGCCTCCCCACCATCGACTTCGACATGTACTTCCGGATGGTCCTGACCGCCTTCATCCAGGGCCTGACCACCGCGGCTCCCACCGGCCGGCCACTGCCGGAAATCCTGCAGGCGTTGGGCTTCGAACAGCCTTAGGAGGATGCGGTCCAGGTCTGGAGGGCGTCGGCGTCCCAGGTGTTGATGATCCGGTCGGCCGGGACCTCGCACTCCTCGGCACGCTCGCACCCGTAGATCTGCCAGTCGAGTTGCCCCGGGGCATGAGCGTCGGTGTCGATGGAGAAATGGCAACCCGTCTCGACGGCGAGTGAGAGCAGGCGGCGGGGTGGGTCGAGGCGTTCGGGGCGGGAGTTGATCTCGACCGCGGTGCCGAACTGCTTGCAGGCCTCGAAGACCACCTCGGCGTCGAACTGCGACTCCGGCCGGGTGCCGCGTCCACCGGTGATCAGCCGACCGGTGCAGTGACCCAGTACGTCGACGTGCGGGTTGGCGATCGCGCGCACCATCCGCTCGGTCATCGCCTCGGACTCCATCCGCAGCTTCGAGTGCACGCTGGCGACCACCAGGTCGAGCCGGGCCAGGATCTCGCTGTCGCAGTCGAGCGAACCGTCGTCCAGGATGTCCACCTCGATCCCGTTCAGGATGGTGAACCCGTCGAGCTCGTCGCCGAGCTTCTTGTTGAGCTCGGCAACCACCTCGAGCTGCTGCAGCCGGCGCTCCCGGGACAGGCCGTTGGCCACCGTCAGCCGGGGCGAATGGTCGGTCAACGCGATGTACTTGTGACCGAGCGCGGCCGCGGTCCGGGCCATCTCCTCGATCGGGCTGCCGCCGTCCGACCAGTCCGAGTGCAGATGCAGATCGGCCTGCAGTTCCGCCCGCAACGCGACCCCGGCGCCCGCCGTGGTCAGGTCGCTCGCCGCTTCCTCCAGCTTCACCAGGTACGACGGAGTGCCGCCGTCCATCGCCTCGATGATCACGGCCTCCGTCTTCGGCCCGATCCCCGCCAACTCGGTCAGCGTGCCGGCCCGCCGGCGCGCCCGCACCTCGGCCGGCGGCAACCCCGCGATCGTGTCCGCCGCCCGCCGGTACGCCTTCACCCGATGTGTGGGCTGCCGGTCGCGCTCGAGGAAGTACCCGATCTTCCTCAGCGCCTCCACCGCGGCCTCGACACCCGCCCGATCACTCATCCCCCCATCATGCCGCCTCCGACCGACAACCCCGGACGTTGTAGAACTGGTTCAGTGGATCTCGAGGCTGTTCGGACCTTTGTCGTGGCGGCGGCCTCGGGCAAGTTCCAGGACGCGGCCGACGACCTGCGGATCAGCCAGCAGGCCGTCTCCAAACGCATCGCGGCGCTGGAGCGACACCTCGACACACTCCTCTTCACCCGTACTGCGCGCGGCGCCCAGCTCACGCTCGACGGCGAGACATTCCTTCCCCACGCCCAAGCACTCCTCGACGCCGAGCGACGGGCCCTGGCCTCGGTCCGTCCCGGAAGCCGGGCTCTCCGCGTCGACGTGATCGCCGGGTTCCTCGCACCGGCCGGTCTGCTGCGCGACTTCCATCGCGCGCACCCCGACGTCGACCTCGACATCGCCACTCTGCCAAACGGGGCACCGGCCATCGCCGCAGTACGGGAAGGGAAGGTCGACGCGGCCTTCCGGGCAGTTCGCGGGACACTCGGCGCCGGCCTGATCGCGACCCGCGTCCTCGACGAACCGCTCCAACTGCTCACCGGACCCGCACACCCGCTGGCCGGCGCGGAATTCCTCCAACTCGCCGACCTCCAGGGCAGCGAGATCTGGATGCCCGGCAACCTCGCCGGCACCGAATGGTCCGCGTACTACGACGAACTGGCCGCCGCGTTCGGCTTCAGCATCGACACGACCGGCCCCAACTTCGGCCTCGACGTCATGCTCGACGGGCTCGCCGAAGATCCCACCCGCGCCACCTTCGTCGGCGAGCAGACGCGGTTCCGCTGGCCGGAGAGCTACAAACTGCGGCGAATCGACTTCCGCGATCCCACGCCGGTCTATCCCCACTCGCTGATCCGGCGCGCCGACAACCGGCATCCCGCGCTCGCCGCGCTCGGCAACCACTTCGCAGGACCAGTCGCGACGACGTCTGTATGGTCAGGACGTGGCGACCAAGCGGGCGATCAAGGCGCATGACGCGCGGGCGGAACGGTTGCAAGGCGCAACCGGCGCCCTCGCGACCGCCGCGATGACCGCGATGGACGAGAAGCTGCCGTGGTTCGGTCTGCTCTCGGCGCAGGACCGCTCCTGGATCGGCCTGGTCGCGCAGTCCGGCATCACCGCGTTCGTCGACTGGTTCCGCGACCCGGAGGCGCACTCGTCGATGCCGACCCGGATGTTCGGCTCGGCGCCGCGCGAGTTCACCCGGGTGATCTCGCTGCACCAGACGGTCGACCTGGTCCGCACCACCATCGAGGTGATCGAGAACCGGATCGGCGACCTGCTCCCACCGGACGACGTACCGATCGTGCGGGAGTCGATGCAGCGCTACGCCCGTGAGGTCGCCTTCGCCGCGGCGACCGTCTACGCCCAGGCCGCCGAGATGCGCGGCGCGTGGGACGCCCGGCTGGAAGCGCTCGTGGTCGATTCGGTGATCCGCGGCGAGGCGGACGAGTCGGTCCGATCCCGCGCCTCCGCCCTCGGCTGGACCGGCACCAGTACTACGGGCGGCACGTCGTCGGAGGTCGCCGTGGTCGTCGGGCGAGCCCTGGAGACCGAGTCCGGCAGCGCGAACGTGGCGGACGCAGTACGGCATGCGGCCCGGGAGGCGGGGGCCGACGCGCTCTGCGCGATGCAGGGCGACCGGCTGGTGGTGGTACTCGGTGGTACGAGTAAACCTGTCGAGATCGTACAAAAGCTGATCGGCTGGTTCGGGCCCGGTCCGATCGTGGTCGGACCGGTCGTGAAGGACCTGATGTCGGCCGTCACCAGCGCCCGGGCGGCAGTCGCCGGACTCCGCGCAGCACCCGCTTGGCCGGGCGCCCCACGGCCCGTCCAGGCCGACGAACTGCTGCCCGAGAGATCACTGTCCGGAGACGGTCACGCACGCAGGCAACTAGCTTCGGACGTCTACGGCCCGCTCACGATGGGCGACGGAGTCCTGCTCGACACCGTCGCGGCGTACCTGGACTCGGGTGGTTCGATCGAGGCGACGGCCCGGGCGATGTTCATCCACGCCAATACCGTCCGGTACCGGTTGAAGCGTGTGGGGGATCTCACGGGCTACTCGCCGTCGAATCCCCGAGACGCTTTCACGTTACGTGTCGCACTGGCCCTCGGGCGCCTGCTCAACCCGGACCCCAGCGCGTCCGTTTTGTAGGATTCCTACAAAGTCGTACCGGTAGAATTCGTGCCGCTTCGTGCACCGCGAAGGGCCCGGCTCAGGGAGAGTTGTCACGTGCTCGTCATCGTCGCGCCCGGACAGGGCGCCCAGACCCCAGGATTCCTCGAGCCGTGGCTGGCCGACCCCGTCTTCGAGAACCGGCTGAACTGGCTGTCCGCGGTCGCCGGTCTCGACCTCGCCCACTACGGCACCAAGGCCGACGCCGAGACCATCCGTGACACCGCGATCGCGCAACCGCTGCTGGTCGCGTCGAGCATGTTGTCCGCGCTGGCGCTGTTCCCGCACCCCGGTGACGCGTTCCAGAAGATGGGCGCGCTGGCCGGTCACAGTGTCGGCGAGCTCGCCGCCGCCGTCGGCGCCGGGGTGATCAGCGCCGAGCAGGCGATGGTGCTGGTCCGCGAGCGGGGCAAGGCGATGGCCGCCGCGTCCGCGCTGACCCCGACCTCGATGACCGCGGTGCTCGGCGGGGACCGCGAGGAGATCCTGGCCAAGCTGGCGCAGTACGGGCTGACCGCGGCCAACGACAACGGTCCCGGCCAGATCGTCGCCGCCGGCACCGTCGAGGAGCTGGCCGCGCTGCAGGCCGACCCGCCGGCCAAGACCCGGCTCATCCCGCTGTCGGTGGCCGGCGCCTTCCACACCAAGCACATGGAGCCGGCCGTCGAGACGCTGGCCGGCTACGCGCGCTCGATCACCACCTACGACTCCCGCACCCGGCTGATCTCGAACCGGGACGGCCAGATCGTGCACGACGGCCGCGAGGTGCTGAGCCGGCTGGTCCAGCAGGTCAATGCGCCGGTCCGCTGGGACCTGTGCATGCAGACGATGGCCGACCTGCAGGTCACCGGCATCCTGGAGATGACCCCGGCCGGCACGCTGACCGGGATCGCCCGGCGCGCGCTCAAGGGAGTCGAGACGTTCGCGCTGAAGACGCCGGACCAGCTCGACGACGCCCGCGCCTTCGTGGACAAGCACGGCAGCCCGTCGGAGCTCGACGCGTCGCCGACCTGGCGGCTGCTGGTGGCACCGATGAAGGGCACCTTCACGCGCGCCGGGCAGATCGCCCGCGAGGCCGGTGACACCGTCGAGGCCGGTGAGGTCGTGGCGACCGTGAAGAGCCTGCGCGACGAGGTCGAGGTCCGCGCGCCGCACGGCGGCAGCGTGGTCGAGTGGTTGGTGGAAGAGGGCGACCCCGTCGCCCCAGGACAGCCGCTGGTCCGGCTGCACCCGAGTGGAGTGAACTGACATGGGCGGACAGATCGCGGAATCGACCGGCGCCGCGCACGCCGGCGTACTGGGCCTCGGCTCGTACCGGCCGCGCCGGATCGTGCCGAACTCGGAGATCCTGGAGCACATCGACTCCAGCGACGAGTGGATCCAGACCCGGTCCGGGATCAAGGAGCGCCGCTGGGCCTCCGAGGACGAGACCGTGCTGATGATGTCGACGAACGCCGCCAAGGAGGCACTGGCCGACTCCGGGATCGACCCGGCCCAGATCGGCTGTGTGGTCGTCGCGACCGTCACGCACCTGTACCAGACCCCCGCGATCGCGACCCAGATCGCCGTCGCGGTCGGGGCACCGACCGCCGCCGCCTTCGACATCTCGGCGGCCTGCGCCGGCTTCTGCTACGGCATCGCGCTGGCCAACGACCTGGTCCGCGGCGGCAGCGCGAAGTACGTGCTGGTGATCGGCGTCGAGCGGCTCAGCGACATCACCGACCGGACCGACCGCGGGACGGCGTTCATCTTCGCCGACGGCGCCGGCGCGGCCGTGGTCGGACCGTCCGACGAAGCGGGGATCGGCCCGGTGGTGTGGGGCTCCGACGGCACCCAGCACCTGGTGATCAGCCAGCGGGAGTCCTGGCAGGAGGCCCACGGCAACGCCCAGTGGCCGAACCTGATGATGGACGGCAACCCGGTGTTCCGGTGGGCCTCGTTCGAGATGGCCAAGACCGCGCAGCAGGCGCTGGACGTGGCCGGCGTGAAGGCCGAGGATCTGGACCTGTTCATCCCGCACCAGGCCAACATGCGGATCACCGACGCGATGCGCCGTACCCTGAAGCTGCCCGAGCACGTCAAGGTGGCCCGCGACATCGAGCGGCAGGGCAACACGTCGGCCGCGTCCGTCCCGCTTGCCATCGCCACGATGCGCGAGAACGGCGAGGCCAAGAGCGGGGACCTGGCCCTCATCATCGGCTTCGGCGCGGGCCTGACCTTCGCCGCCCAGGTGATCCGCCTCCCATAGTTGTCCGGTCCGGCTCAAGTGGCCGGCCCGGCTAGCACCAAACGCAGCATTCACTGCTAACACAGCTTTCGAAAGGGAAACACACAGATGGCCAGCACCGAAGAGATCCGCTCCGACCTCGCCGAGATCGTCAACGAGATCGCCGGCATCCCGGTCGAGGACGTCCAGCTGGACAAGTCCTTCACCGACGACCTCGACGTCGACTCGCTTTCCATGGTCGAGGTGGTCGTGGCCACCGAGGAGAAGTTCAGCGTCAAGATCCCCGACGACGAGGTCAAGAACCTGAAGACCGTCGGCGACGCCGTCGCGTTCATCGAGCGCGCCCAGAACGGCTGATCGACTCGACTCGATCCTGCTGGCCGTGGGGGCTCACCGGATCCGTCCGGTGAGCCACCGCTCCGGCAGCACCGGCCGGTACGCCGTACCGGACTCCCCTGGCTCAACCACTCGCTGCTACGCCGAAGGATGAGGTAACCATGTCGAAGACCCGAGTCGTGATCACCGGGCTCGGAGCGACGACCCCGGTCGGGGGCGACGTCGCCAGCACCTGGGACGCCCTGCTGGCCGGCAAGTCCGGCGCGAAGCTGCTCACCGCCGACTGGGTCGAGGAGCTGCCGGTCAAGATCGCCGCACCCGCCGCCGTCGAGCCCACCGAGATCATCGAGCGGGTGAAGGCGCGCCGGCTGGACCGCAACGCGCAGTTCGCCGTCGTCGCCGCCCGGGAGGCCTGGGCCGACTCCGGTCTGGCCGACGTCGAGCTGGACAAGACCCGCCTCGGGGTGGCGATCGCCACCGGCATCGGCGGCCTGCTCACCACCCTGGCCAACTACGACGCGCTGCAGAAGGGCCCGCGCCGGGTCTCGCCGCTGGCGATCCCGATGCTGATGCCGAACTCGGCCGCCGCCAACGTCGGCCTCGAGCTCGGTGCCCTGGCCGGCGTGCAGACCCCGGTCTCCGCCTGCGCGTCGAGCAACGAGGCCATCTCGCTGGCCGCCGACCAGATCCGGCTCGGCCGCGCCGACATCGTGGTGGCCGGTGGCGCCGAGGGTTCGATCGCCGGCCTGCCGCTGGCCGCGTTCGGTCAGATGATGGCGCTGAGCAAGCGCAACGACGACCCCGAGCGGGCGTCGCGTCCGTGGGACGCCGACCGCGACGGCTTCCTGCTCGGTGAGGGCGCCGGCGTGCTGGTGCTGGAGAGCTACGACCACGCGATCGCCCGCGGCGCGAAGATCTACGCCGAGTTCGCCGGCGCCGGGATCACCGCCGACGGTCACGACATCGTCCAGCCGGACCCGACCGGTTCGGGGGCCGAGCGCGCGATGCTGCAGGCACTGCGCGAGGGCGACCTGGCCACCGGCGACATCGTGCACATCAACGCGCACGCCACCTCGACCCCGGCCGGCGACGTCGCCGAGTCGGTGGCGATCCGCAAGGCGCTCGGCAAGGCCGCCGACCAGGCCGTGGCGACCGCACCGAAGTCGATGATCGGTCACCTGCTCGGCGCGGCCGGTGCGGTCGAGTCGATCGCGACCGTGCTCGCCCTGCACCACCGGGTGGTGCCGCCGACGATCAACCTGGACAAGGTCGACGACGGTGTCGAGCTCGACATCGCGACCGAGCCCCGCAAGCTCGGTGACGGCGACATCGCGGCCCTGAACAACTCCTTCGGCTTCGGCGGCCACAACGTCGCGCTTGCCTTCAAGTCCATCTGACCTAGCTGATGCAGTAAGACGAGCCGGGAGACCGCCATGACCACCGCCCCTGTGAAGCCGGCCAAGCTGCCGCGCGAAGAGGATCCCCGCAATCCGGTCTCCCGGCTCACCGCCCTGTTCGATCCGGGCACCCTCGAGCTGATCACCCCGGACGACCTGTCCGGCATGCTCGCGGCCCGCGGCCGGATCGCCGGGGCACCGGTGATCGCGTTCTGCTCCGACGCCACCGTGATGGGCGGCGCGATGGGCGACCAGGGCTGTGAGGTCGTCGTCGAGGCGTACCGGGTGGCGCGGGCCGAGGGGCTGCCGATCATCGGGCTGTGGCACTCCGGTGGCGCACGGCTGGCCGAGGGCGTGCTGAGCCTGCACGCGGTCGGCAAGATCTTCTTCGCGATGACCCAGGCCTCGGGCAAGATCCCGCAGATCTCGGTCGTGCTCGGCCCGGCCGCCGGCGGCGCCGCGTACGGGCCGGCGTTGACCGACATCGTGGTCCTCGGTCCGGAGGGGCGGATCTTCGTCACCGGTCCGGACGTCGTTCGCTCGGTCACCGGTGAGGACGTCGACATGTTGCGGCTCGGCGGTCCTGAGCCGCACGGCCGGCGCTCCGGGGTCGTGCACATCACCACCGACTCCGAGGCAGCCGCGATCGAGAAGGCCCGCCGGCTCGCGGACCTGTTCGCGAATCCCGGTGAGGTGTCCGGCGACGTGTCCGACACCGACCTGTCCGGTCTGCTGCCGGAGTCGGCCAAGCGCGCGTACGACGTCCACCCGCTGGTCGGCGGCGTGCTCGACGAGGACTCCGGCGTCGAGCTGCACCAACGCTGGGCACCGAACATCGTCACCATCCTCGGCCGGCTCGGTGGCCGGACCGTCGGCGTGATCGCCAACAACCCGCTGCGCCTGGGTGGCTGCCTGGACGCGTTGTCGGCGGAGAAGGCCGCCCGGTTCGTGCGGATGTGCGACGCGTTCGGCGTACCGATGGTGGTGCTGGTCGACGTCCCGGGGTACCTGCCGGGTGTCGGTCAGGAGTGGGACGGCGTCGTACGGCGAGGCGCCAAGCTGCTGCACGCCTTCGCGGAGTCCGTCGTACCGCGGGTCACGCTGGTGACCCGCAAGACCTACGGTGGCGCCTACATCGCGATGAACGCGCGCTCGCTCGGTGCGACCCGGGTGTTCGCCTGGCCACGGGCCGAGGTAGCCGTGATGGGTGCGGTCGCCGCCATCCGTGTGCTGCATCGCCGCCGGCTGGCCGAGGTCGAGCCGGAGCTGCGCTCGCAGGTCGAGGCCGAGCTGGCCGCGGAGCACGAGAAGATCGCGGGCGGGATCGAGCGCGCCCGGGAGATCGGCGTCGTCGACGAGATCGTCGAGCCCGCGAAGACCCGCTCGGCGCTGGCCGCCGCGATCGCCACCGCCGAGTCCACCGGCCGCCGCCGCGGCCACCACGGCAACATCCCGCTCTGATTCCAGACCAGACAAAGGAAAAGGCGCGGACCGTGAGGTCCGCGCCTTCTCACGTGGTGCGGCCGCTGTTTGCGACAACCGGGGGTGTCCCGACACCCGGTGGCCCAGCGGCCACGGCTCCTCCACCCTGGTGGAACGTCTGACTCACAGCATGGTCGAAAAGTTCGAGGAAGTCTTGCGGTTCTTGGCTTTCTTCTGAAGTTCTCAGGTTCCGCTCAGACGACCTGATGGAGCCAGCGGACCGGTGCGCCGTCGCCGGCGTACCGGAACGGTTCGAGCTCGTCGTCCCAGGGACGGCCGAGCAAACGCTCGACCTCCTCGGTCAGATCCGCCTCGCCACTGGCAGCCTTCAGCATCGCGGCCTTCAGCCGTTCCTCGGGCACCATGATGTCGCCGTGCACGCCGGTGGTCGCGTGGAAGACCCCGAGGGTGGGCGTGAACGAGTAGCGCTCGCCCTCGACCCCGTTGCTCGGTTCCTCGGTGACCTCGAACCGCAGCTTCTGCCAGCCGCGCAGAGCGGACGCCAGCTTGGCCGCCGTGCCGGCCTCGGCCTGCCACGACAGCTCCGCGCGGTAGGTTCCCTGCGCCGCGGGCTGCGGTGTCCAGTCGAGTTTCACGGGCACACCAAGGATGCCGCCCGCCGCCCACTCGACATGCGGGCACAACGCTGACGGCACTGTGTGGACGTAAAGAACGCCACGAGTCGTCGCCACCGGGACCTCCTGTGTGCTCGAGGGGCGCCTTCCCCAGCGTTCTCGATCACCTGCCGTCGATCCCGGACAGCGAGCTCCATACTGCACCACCAACGGGTCGGACACCAGCAGCCTCGCCGTGTCAACTACATCACCGTCGTGTCGCGATTCCTCCTCTTCCCCGTCGCGGCGGCGTTCAGGCCGAGGAACGGACCACCAGGCGGGTGGGCAGGATCAGCGGGCTGGGTTGGTCGCCGGCCATCAGAGCAAGCAGCATCCGGGCCATCTCCCGGCCCAGTGCGTGGATCGGCTGATTGATCGTCGTCAGCGGTGGGGAGGTGTGACGAGCGCCGGCGATGTCGTTGAAGCCGATGACGGCGACCTCGGCCGGTACCGACCGGCCGGCCCGGGCCAGAACGCGCAGCGCGCCGATGGCCATCTGGTCGGAAGCGACGAAGACGGCATCGAGGTCCGGAGCGCGAGACAGCAGCCGCGCCATCGCCTGACTGCCGCCGTCCTCGCTGAAGCCGCCGTGCTCCACCAGGCTGCTGTCGAGCCTCGCCACGGCCAACGCATCCTGGAAGCCTTGCAGCCGGGCCGTTCCGGCACCCTCGTCCAGCCGCCCGGTGATCGTCGCGATCTTCCGGCGACCGGCCGCGACCAGATGTTCGGTGGCCAGCCGCGCTCCCCCGCGGTTGTCCGCGTCGACGTAGTACCGGGGCTCGAAGTTCAGCGGGCGGCCGCCGAAGACGACCGGTACCGACGCCTTGTCGGCGAGGCTGGCGAGCGGGTCGTCGCCGTGCAGGGACATCAGCATCACCCCGTCGGCCTGCCTGGTCCGCAGCAACTGCTCCAGTCGAGCCTGTCCCCGCGACGAGGTGGCGAGCGAGAGCATCAGTTCCAGCTCGGTCTCCTCCAGGACGGAGTTGATACCGATCACCACCTCGGCGAAGAACGGGTCCGCGAACATCGCCGGATCGTCGCCCGAGATGGCCAGCACGACCGCGCCGACCTGCTGGGTGGCCAGCGCGCGAGCCGTTGCGTTGGGCACGTAGCCGAGATCGTCGATCGCCCGCTGGACCGCCTCGCGTTTGGCCCGGCTCACGTGCGGCGCGTTGTTGATCACCCGCGACGCCGCGGACCGCGACACCCCGGCCCGCTCGGCAACCTCGTCGAGCGTCGGTTGCCGCCTGGGCGTCTCGGTCGCCACTCTCGCCGTCTCCTTCTCGATCGCCTTACCTGGCCGCGACTGTATCCCGGTCATCCGCGGACAGCTCCGTCCATGATGCCGCCGATGATCTGGCGGCCGAACAGGATGAACGCCAGCAACAACGGCACCGTCGCGATCAACGTGCCGGAGAACATCAACGTGTAGTCGGTGTAGTACTGCGAGGCCAGCTGGCTGAGCGAGAACTGCACGGTCGGGTTGTCCGCCTCCAGGATCGCCAGTGGCCAGAGGAACTCGTTCCAGGTGCTCATGAAGGTGAACAGACCCAGTACTGCGGCACCGGGGCGCAGCGCCGGTGACACGACTCGGACGAACAGCCCGAACGTGCTGCAGCCGTCCAGCCGCGCCGCCTCGATGAGCTCGTCCGGTACCGCGCGTTCGGCGTACTGGCGCATCAGGAAGACGCCGAAGGCGGAGACCAGGAACGGCACGATCACCGCCTGCAACTGGTTCTGCCAGCCGAGTTTCACCATCACCATGTAGAGCGGCACGATGCCCATCTGGACCGGAACCATCATGGTCGCCAAGACGACGAGCAGCAGCGCGTTGCGGCCGCGGAAGCGCAGCTTGGCGAAGGCGAAGCCGGCCAGCGAGGAGAAGAAGACCACCGACACCGTGACGGCGACCGAGGCGATCATCGAGTTGATCATGCCGCGGGCGAAGTGCGCTTCGGGGGCGGCGAAAAGGCGGCTCACGTTCTCGCCCAGGTTGCCGCCCGGCAGGAGTGGCGGCGGCATCTGCCCGACCACGTCGTTGGAACGGGTGGCCACGACGAAGAGCCAGTAGAGCGGGAAGACCGACAGCACCAGGCTGACCAGCAAGGTCAGGTAGACGAGGCTGTTCCCCGCGGTCCGTCGTCTCATTGACTGCCACCCTTCCAGCGGCGGGCGATCAGCGCGTTCGCGACGCCGACCACGACGGTGAGCAGGAAGATCGCCCAGGCGATCGCCGACCCGTAGCCGTAGTCGAAGTTCTGGAAGCTCTGCTCGAACATGTACATCGCGATGGTCTGGAACTGCCGCAGGCTGCCACCGGAGATGTCGCCCTGGCCGAACAGCAGTGGCTCGGTGAACAACTGCATGCCGCCGATCGTCGACATCACCACGGTGAAGATCAGGGCCGGGCGGATCAGCGGCACGGTGATCGACCGGAACTGCCGGATCGCGCCCGCACCGTCGATCTGCGCCGCCTCGTACAGCTCCCCCGGGATCGCCTGGATCGCGGCCAGGTAGATCAGCGCGTTGTATCCCGTCCAGCGCCAGTTGACCATGCTCGCGACGGCGATCCAGGACGACGCCTTGCTCGCCTGCCAGTCGATCGGGCCGGCCCCGACCAGCCCGATCACCCCGTTGACCAGCCCAGTGTCGCGGCCGTAGAGCTGCCCGAAGACGATCGCGACGGCCGCCACCGAGGTGACGATCGGCGCCAGCACGCCGAGCCGGAACATCGTCAGCGCCCGGATCGGGCGGTTGAGCAGGCCCGCGATGACGAGGGCGAAACACAGCTGCGGCACGGTCGACAGCACGAACAGGCCGAGCGTGTTCACCATCGCGTTCCAGAAGTCGGGATCCCCGGCCAGCCGCGAGTAGTTCCGCAGCCCGACGAATCCCGCGTCCCCGGTCAGCTCCCACGACCGCAGCGACACCCACGCGGTGTACACCAGCGGAAACAGCCCGAAGAGCGCGAACAACCCGAAGAACGGAGTGATGAAGAGGTACGGCGATCCGTGCAGATCAAGGCGGTTGCGCCGCTCTGCCCAGGCCCCACCTGGTCGCGGCATCCGCCCGCGACTCCCGTCGCGTCCGCGCCCGCCCGCTGCCTCGGCAGCCGGCGAGGGCGGACGGCTCAACGTGGCACTCACTTGTCGATCGCGCGCTTCGCGTCGTTCATCGCCTTCGTCCAGGCCTGGTCGGGCTGGAGTTTGCCCTGCTCGACCGCGGTGAGGGCGTCGCCGATGCCGTCGCCGACCACCTGGTTGTCAGGACCCAGGTAGACCGGCCGCAGGCTCTTGGCCGACTGACCGAAGATCTTTCCGACCGGCGCGTTGTTGAAGTAGGCGTTGACGGCACCCGACACCGCCGGGTCGTCGATGGCCTGCGGTGCGGACGGGAAGTTGTTCTTCGCCTTGAAGGCCGCGATCTGACCCTGCGGGCTGGTCAGGAACTTGGCCAGCTCGGCAGCCTCCTCCGGATGCTTGCTCTGCGCCGGTACGGCGAGGAACGAGCCGCCGCGCACCGCGCCCTCACCCGGCACCCGGGCGACATCCCACTTGCCGGCGTTGCCCGGGCCGGCCTGGTCCTTGATGATGCCGAGCATCCACGCCGGGCACGGAATGGTCGCGAAGCTGCCGGTCTTGAAGCCCGCGTTCCAGGCCGGACTCCACATCTGCAGCTTGCCGGACAAACCCGCGCCGACCATGGCGACCGTCTGGTCCCAGGCGGCCCGGACGCCGGGGTTGCTGTCGGCGATCAGCTTGTTCGAGCGGTCGAAGTAGGTCTCGTCACCCTGCTGCATCAAGATGTTCTGGTAGACGCCGCCGGCGGTGTCGAAAAAGCTCGCACCGGTGCCGGCCGCAACGAACTTCTTGCCGGTGGCAAGGTATCCGTCCCAGGTCGGCCAGAGTGCGCCGACCTCGGCGCGGTCGGTCGGCAAGCCGGCCTTGGCGAACAGGTCGGTCCGATAACACATGCCCTGGGCCCCGATATCGGTGCCCAGGCCAACGAGTTTTTTGCCGTCCGGGGTCAGTGCCTGCTGCCACTTCCAGTCCAGGAAGTTGCCCTTCAGGTCGCCCGCCCCCTGGTCGAGGAGGTTGACGAACTGATCGGGCTTGGCCATCAGCTTGATCAGGATGCCCTCCTCCAGCGCGACCACGTCCCCCGCGCCGTGGCCGGCCGTCAGCCACTGCTGCAGCTTGGGGGTGTAGTCGGCCAGCTTGGCGATGTTGTCCTGCTTGACGTTGATGTTCGGATGCGACGACTCGTAGCTCTTGATCAGCTCTTCGTAGCCGAACTGGCCGAAGGTCTTGATCGTCAGCGTCACCTTGCCGTCCGCCGACTCCGCACCGTCATCGCCTCCGCACCCGGCCATCACCAGCGTCATCCCCACGGCGGCAGCCAGAGTGACGGTAAACGCTTTCCCGACTCGCATCGTAAAACCCTTTCGTTCCGGGCAGATTTTGGAAGCGCTCCCAGTACTCCGGGCGCCGAGGCCACGGTGACGCCGCTGAGTCAGCGCCGGCCAGAACCCGTACTGCTGAGGGGCGGGTACTCGGGTTCAAAACTGGGAGCGCTTCCGGTCGACCATAGGGCACTCCGGACCGGTTGTGAAGAGCACGTTTCCCGCTCATTTCAGTCTTGACACGTCGCCGACCCGTCGGCACCATGCACAGGGACGCCGCTGACTCGAAGGCCGAAAGTGAAAGCGCTCCCAGCGCATTCCCGTCCGGAGGCAGCTCCCATGAACAGATTCCGAAGGCATCCGGCGATCGGCCTGATCGTCCTCCTCCTGATCCCCGCGACCGGCACTGTTCCAGCGGCGGCCGACGGCCCGCAGTACGAGCGGGTGCTGAACGGGACCTTCGACAGCGGCAGCAAGAGCCCGTGGTGGTCCAGTGGGAACACGCCCTCGACCGTTGTCGACGGCCGGCTGTGCGCGCAGATCCCGGGCGGCACGGTCAACGTCTGGGACGCGATGATCGGCCAGGACGACGTGCCGGTGGAGAACGGTCAGCCGTACACACTGCGGTTCGACGCTTCGGCCAGCCGGGCCGCCGATTTCCGGGCGGTCGTCCAGACGGCGTCGCTGCCACGAGCGACGGTCCTCAACAAGGGCGTCGCGGTCACCACGACCGCGCAGACCTTCGAGTTCACCGCCACCTCGCCGACGACCTCGGAGCACACCCAGATCACTTTCCAGGCCGGCGGCAGCGCGGAGCCGTTCACGCTCTGCCTGGACAACATCTCGTTCGTCGGCGGTGTCGTGCCACCTGGTGGGGTACGGGACTTCGGGTCGCCGGTGCGGGTGAACCAGCTCGGCTACCTGCAGGCCGGGCCGAAGCGGGCGACCTACGTCACCGACGAGACGACAGCGCAGCTCTGGCGCCTGCTCGACGCCCAGAACGAGGTTGTCGCTGAAGGCAACACAAAGCCGTTCGGCGCCGACGCGATCTCGGGTTCCAAGGTCCAGCTGGTCGACTTCGCGCAGTACCGCGGCGCGGGTGAGGGCTATCGGCTGGCGGTCGGTGCCCGGCTCAGCGAGCCCTTTGCCATCAGCAACGACCTGTACCAGTCGCTGCGTCAGGACGCGCTCGCCTACTTCTACCACAACCGCAGCGGCATCCCGATCGAGGCCGGGTACGTCGGCGCGGAGCGGGCGCGGGCCGCGGGACATCTCGGGGTCGCGCCGAACCAGGGTGACACGTCGGTCCCCTGCCTGCCTGGCACGTGCACGTACAGCCTCGACGTACGGGGTGGCTGGTACGACGCCGGCGACCACGGCAAGTACGTCGTCAACGGGGCACTGGCTGCCTGGCAGCTGCTCGACCTGTTCGAGCAGACCGGCGACCAGCCGTTGCGGATCCCGGAAGCGGGGAACAAGATTCCCGACGTCCTGGACGAGGCGAAGTGGCAGCTCGACTTCCTGCTCCGGATGCAGGCGCCGTCGGGGCTGGTCCATCACAAGATCCACGACCTGAGGTGGACCGGCCTGCCGCTCGAGCCTGCCGACGATCCGCAGCCGCGATACCTCCATCCCCCGTCGACCGCCGCCACCCTCAACGTCGCCGCGGTCGGTGCCCGGTGTGCGCGGGTCTATGCGCGCTGGGACAAGACGCTGGCCGGTCGTTGTCTCACGGCGGCGGACAGGGCCTGGAAGGCAGCGCTGCGAAACCCGGCGATCTTCGCACCCGACGGCGGCGAGGGCGGCGGCGCCTACGAGGACGGCAAGGTGACCGACGAGTTCTCCTGGGCGGCGGCCGAGCTTTTCGCGACCACCGGCAAGCACGCCTACAAGAAGGCCGTCACGACCCAGTTGAAGGCGGCTGACGGCTTCTCCTGGCAGGAGACCGGCGGCCTGGCGGACCTCGCGCTCGCCCGGGTTCCGCGACGCCTGCCGCTGCTCGAGCAGTGGAAGCTGACCCAGCGAATCAGCAAGGTCGCCGACCAGTACGTGGCCAACCAGCGATCGCAGGGCTACGCCAATCCGTATCTCCCGGCGGACGGCAAGTACGTCTGGGGATCCAACAGCGCCGTCGCGAACAACTCGATGATCATCGCAACGGCTTTCCACCTGACCCGCCACCGCAAGTACCGCGACGCGGCGCTGGAGTCGCTCGACTACCTGCTCGGCCGGAACGCGATCAACCAGTCCTACGTGACCGGTTACGGCGAGCGGGACAGCCATCATCAGCACCACCGCTTCTGGGCGAAGGCCCTCGACCCAGCCCTCCCCTCGCCCGCGCCCGGATCACTGGCGGGCGGACCGAACTCCGGCCTGCAGGACCCCGTTGCCCAACGCAAGCTCCAGGGTTGCGCACCGGCCACCTGCTACGTCGACGACATCGGCTCCTACTCCACCAACGAAGTCGCCGTGAACTGGAACTCAGCCCTCGCCTGGCTGACCGCCTTCGCGGATACGTCGGTTCCCAGGCAACCCAAGACCCTCGCCGGCCCGATCAACCTGACCACCGGCTTCTACGTCGATCCGAACTCCACCCCCAGGACGTGGGTGAACAGCCACAGCGGCGACTCCCGCGCGGCGACCATCAACGCCAATATCGCGACCAAACCGATGGCCCGCTGGTTCGGCAACCCCCCGGCCGGTACGACGATCGGCGCGCAGGTCGGCGCCTTCGTGGGAGCCGCCGACAACGCGGACAAACTGCCGGTCCTGGTCGCCTACAACCTGCCCGGCCGGGACGCGTGTGGCGGTCACTCGGGTGGCGGAGCCGGGTCGCCGGCGGCGTACCGGTCCTGGGTCGCGGCGTTCGCGGACTCGATCGGCACCCGCCCGGCCGTGGTGGTGATCGAGCCGGACGCGCTCGGTGACTTCGAGTGCATGACGTCGGCACAGATTGCCGAGCGCAACGGAATGCTGTCCTTCGCCACCCAGCAGTTCAAGGACCGGGCACCGAACACCTGGGCCTACCTCGACGCGGGCAACGCCGGCTGGGTGCCGGCGGCAACGATGGCGCAGCGTCTGCAGGGCGCGGGGATCGCCAACGCGCACGGCTTCGCGGTGAACGTCTCGAACTACTACACGACCAGCGCCTCGGTCACCTATGCCACCAACGTGCGCAGCGGTCTCGGCACGGCCAAACCGTTCGTGATCGACACCAGCCGCAACGGCAACGGGTCCAACGGCCAGTGGTGCAACCCGGCCGGCCGCAGGCTCGGCAGCACAGCGCAACAAGGCGGCGGGGCCGAGATGCTGCTCTGGATCAAGGTCCCCGGCAACTCCGACGGCCCGTGCGGAATCGCGCCGACCATCCCCGCGGGTCAGTTCAGCCCCGACCTCGCCGTACGGCTGATCAATGGCACCTGAGCCAGTGGGTTACGGGAAGCGGGAGGCCAGCGCGATGCAGGCGCCGGCCGTGGCGAGGGTCAGGAGCATCGCGATCCCGGCGAAGCGGGAGGTGACTTCCTTGTCGACCTGGTCGTAGCCGACCGAGGAACCGATGTCCTTGTAGACGCCTTCGAGCTCGCCGGCGGACTCGGCCGTGTAGGCCTCGCCGTCGGTGATCTCGGCGACGCTGCGCAGCTCGGCGCGGTCCGGGGGGACGCGCTGGCGGATGCCGTCCATCTCGATGAAGCCCGAGTCGGTACCGAAGGTGATCGTGTAGACGGGCGTGTTCTTCGCCTTGGCCGCCTGCGCGCCCTCCTGGGCGGTCCGGCCGACCGTGCGCTTACCGTCCGACAGCAGCACGATGCGCGCCGGGGCCGGGTCGTTCGGGTGATCCGGGTCCGGCGGGACCTGGGTCAGTGCCTGCAGGGAGGTGAAGATGCCCTCGCCGGTCGCGGTGGACTCGGCCAGCTCGAGGCCGTCGATCGACCGCTGCACGGTGGCCCGGTCAGTGGTCGGCGGCACGATGATGGAGGCCGTACCTGCGAAGTTGACCAGCGCCACGTTGAACTTGGCCGGCAGCTGGTTGACGAAGTTCTTCGCCGACTTCTTCGCCGCCTCCAGCCGGTTCGGGTCGACGTCGGTGGCCATCATCGACAGCGAGACGTCGATCGCGACCACGATGGTGGCCCGCTCCCGCGGCACCTTCACCTCGTCCTTGGGCTGCGCGAAGGCGATGATGCACGACGCCACGGCGAACAGCGCCAGCACGACGGCCAGGTGCCGGCGCCACTGCGGACGGCGCGGCGCGACCCGGTCGAGCAGCGCGATGTTGGTGAAGCGCAGCGCGTACTGCGCGCGCCGGTGCTGCAGGATCACGTAGGCGGCCACGACGACCGGGATGATCAGCAGGAACCACAGTCTGGCCGGAGACAGGAACTCCATCAGCGAGCCACTCCCTTCGGCGGTTGGTGCAGGCGGGGCGCCATCCGCCGGTAGGCGAGGACGAACCGGACGGTGTCGGCGACCCAGTCGCGGTCGGTCCGCAGGACCAGATGTCCGGCGCCTACCCTCCGCAGGGCGATCCTGGTGCGTTCCCGCTGCGCCAGCGCGGCCGCGGTGTACTGCTCACGGACCCGGCGCTTGCGGGTGTCGATCTCCCGGATCGCTCCGGTCTCCGGGTCGCCGATCATCACGACGCCGATGTTGGGCAGTTCCAGTTCGCGCGGGTCGATGATCTCGACCGCGAGCACCTGGTGCTGAGCGGTCAGCTTGCGCATCGCGCGCTCCCAGGACGGCTCCATCCGGCTGTCGGTCTCGCCGTCCTCGGGGGTCAGGAAGTCGGACACGATCACCCGCAGACCGCGCTTGCGCTGGGTCCTGGCCATCGAGTCCAGCGCACCGGCCAGGTCGCTGCGGGCCTGGTGCTCGCCGTGGTCGGTCTCGGCCAGCAACGCCCGGAGCAGACCGTAGAGCGCCAGCCGCCCGGACCTGGCCGGCCAGCGGCGCAGCGACGAGTCACGGAGCATCAGGCCGCCGAAGCGGTCACCGAGCCGGTGGGTCAGGAAGCCGACGGTGGCGACCGCCGCGACGGCCAGTTCGCGCTTCTCGAGCTGGGAGGTGCCGAAGTCCATCGAGGCGGACAGGTCGACCAGCGCCCACGTCTCCAGCTCCCGGTCCGCGATCAGGTCGCGGACGTGCGGGACCGTAGTACGGGCTGTGACGGCCCAGTCCATCCGGCGGACGTCGTCACCGACCTGGTACTCGCGGGCCTCGGCCAGCTCGGTGCCCGGGCCGGGCAGCAGGCCGAGGTGCTCCCCGTGCAGCATGCCCTCCAGCCGGCGGACGACCGTCAGCTCCAGCCGCCGCAGGGCACGCTCGGGAGCGAGCTGCGAGATCGTCATCGCAACTCGCGGGTCTGGTCGGTTGGCCATAGGTCAGTGTCCCCCGTCGGGGGATGCTTGAGTGATTGCGGCGTCCAGGTGCGTGCATCGCGGTGCTGGACGAGCGTCCTCGATGCGGAGCATCGTGGACGGTCGGCTAGTGCCGTGAGGTGCGTGCCTGGGCGTCGCAAGCGCCAAGCATCCTCCGACGGGGGGCACTAGACGAATTCCGGTCGGCCGGAGCCGTCGGTGCCGTCGCGCCAGACGGGCTGCGGCGGCGGGACGGTGGCCAGGATCCGCTCGACCACGGCGCGCGGGTCGATGTTGTCGGCAACGGCGTCGAAGGTCAGCCCGAGCCGGTGACCCATCACGTCGAGGGCGACCGTCTGGACGTCGCTCGGCAGCAGGTAGTCGCGGCCGTGGATCAGCGCCAGCGCGCGGCCGGCCGCCACCAGGCCGAGGGTGGCCCGCGGGCTGACCCCGAGCTCGATGATCGGCTCCAGGTCGGGCAGGTGGAAGTCGGACGGGGTCCGGGTCGCCATCACCAAGCGGACCGCGTACTCCGCGACGAGGTTGTGCACGAAGACCTGCTCGGCCGAGCGCTGCAGCTCCATGATCGTCTCGGGCTTCAGCACCTGGCGCGGCTGCGGCGGGTCGACGCTCATCCGGCGGAGGATCTCGAACTCCTCGTGACCGCGCGGATGCGGTACGTCGATCTTGACCAGGAACCGGTCCCGCTGGGCCTCGGGCAACGGGTAGACGCCCTCGGACTCGATCGGGTTCTGGGTGGCGATCACGATGAACGGCTTGGGCATCGGGAAGGTCTGGCCGCCGATCGACACCTGCCGCTCGGCCATCAGCTCCAGCATCGCCGACTGCACCTTGGCCGGCGCCCGGTTCACCTCGTCGGCCAGCACGAAGTTCACGAAGGTCGGCCCGAGCTCGATGTCGAACGCCTCGCGGGTCTGCCGGTAGATCCGGGTGCCGACGATGTCGGAGGGCACCAGGTCGGGGGTGAACTGGATCCGGGCGAACGAACCACCGACCACCGACGCGAAGGTCCGCACCGCCAGCGTCTTGGCGACGCCGGGCACCCCTTCGAGCAGGCAGTGTCCCTTGGCCAGCAGCGACACCATCAGCGTCTCGACCATGTGCTCCTGGCCGACGATCACCCGCTTGACCTCGCTGATCGCCTCGCTGACCAGATGGGACTGCTGGGCCACTGACCCTGCCGGCACAGTGGTTTCGGTCATGCCTGTCCTTCCGGGGTCCAGTTCGGACCTTGTCTGCGCTCGGGAACTGCCGCCATTCCATCAGATGGCCGGGCCCGCGCACGAGCGCGCCCCACCCGGTTCCCCTCCTATCCTCCCCACCCGCCCAAATCCGAACACTCCGGTACGGCGTACGGGGCGGGCTGGGCGACACTGCTACCAGGGATGTGGTGGGATTGGTACTGATGACCGCGACCGACTCCCACACCGAAACGGCGGCGCCGTCGGAGCCCAAGGCTCCGGCCGAGGCGCCCGCACCGGTGCTGCCGGACGCATTGCCGCTGCTGCCGGAGGACCCGCCGCGGGTCGGTGACTTCTGGCTGCGAGCCCGGCTCGGCGCGAATGCGGCCGGTTACCTGTACGCGGCCAGTGACGAGACCGGCCGCGACGCCGTGGTCGCGCTGATGACCGAGGGCGCGGCCGACGACGCGGCGGCCCGGGACCGGTTCGTCACCGCGGTCGACGAGCTGCCGTCCGGAGTCGTGCTGGCGCACAACGACGCGGACGACGACGACCTGGCGCTCTGGGTGGCGCTCGGGCCGATCCGGACCGATGACGGGTCGAGTGCCGCCGCCGACGAGCGGGAGATCGCCGAGCGGCGTGGCGAGGACGTGCTCTCGGCGGTCCTGATGGACCGGATCCCGCCGATGGGCGGCCGCGTCCGCGGGCCGGACTTCCGGCACTACTGGGAGCACCGTCGCCGCCCGGGCCTGTTCCGGATCTGGCCGTTGCCGTGGCCGTCGGCGCTGCGGCCGGCCTCCTGGTTCGCGATCACGATGTCGCTGATCGCGATGGCGATCATCATGGTGCTGGCGATCCTGATCGCCTGGCTGCTGTTCCGCAACGCCCCCGAGGTGGAGCCGGAACCGGTGATCCCGTCACCGAGCGACACCATCACGATCACCGTCACCCCGACGAGCCCGCCGCCCAGCAGCGAAGGCCCGGGAACGCCGCAGCCCTCACCAACCGTCACCACCGGCCCCCGCCCAACCGGCGGCACCCCAGGCACAGGCAGCCCCGGCACCCCGGACCCCAGCGACCGCTTCTAACCACGCGGCCGACCCTCCGAGGAGGGCCGGCCGGTGATGGTTACAGGGAGTTTCTGATCGCCGTTGCCTTCGCCACCAACTGAGTAGCGGCGGCGGCCGGGATCTTCTTGCCCGACTGCGACTTCACCTCGAGGATGAAGGCGTTCAGCAGCACCTTCGCGGCAGGCTTCTGGTTCGCCTTGAGCGCGACCCGGGCCAGTTCGAGCTTGAGCACCAGCGACTTCTCGAGCGGCTTGTACAGGTGCAGCGCCTTGAGCTCGGCGATCAGGGCCTTCAACGCCTGGTCCGGGTTGGCCGGCGCGACCGTCTCGACGAACTCGACCGACCCGGCGTCACAGTTCGCGCCGAGCGGCCGGGCCTGCAGCCGCTGGTCGTCCACCGCCGTGCAGTTCGCCACCGGTACCCGGCCACCGAGCGGACTGGTTGCTGCGGGCAACCGTCCGGACGGGTAGCCGTTCGTCAACGGACCGAGCTGCGGATCGGCAGCTGTCACCAGGTCCGAGGCGATCGTGCCGCAGGTGGCGTCCCGTAGTACGGAGAAACCACCCGAGACGGAGTTGAACGCGCCGCCCACGCCCGCGCACGCGGTACCGGTGATCGGCAGGACCAGGGCGCTGCGGTTGAGGTGGACCGTGGCCGCCGGGACCGCGGCGATGTGCGCGCCGGTGGTGGCGGTGTCATCGGCCATCGTCACGTGGGTCAGCGTGACGTGGATGGCCCCGGTGATGTTGAGGCCACCGCCGACCGCGGCGGTGTTGCCGTTGATGGTGGAGTTCAAGAAGCTGGCCCCGAGCCCCGAGATGCGCGCGCCGCCACCGGTACCAGTGGCCGGTACGACGGTGTTGGCGTTGATCGTCGACTTGTCGAAGGTGATCGATTCGGCCGCCAGGTCCAGCCCGGCGCCGTTGGCCGCCTTGTTGTCGTAGATCTTGGCACCCTCGAAGTCGGCTTGGTAAGCGAAGCCGACCTTGACGCCGCCACCGTTCCCGGTCGCGGTGTTGCCCGCGATGATCGGCTGGAAGCCGCTGAGCGCGCCCTGGCTGCTGCTGAAGATCCCACCACCGTCGGTGCCGGCGGTGTTGTTCAGGATCTCGGTCGTGTCCACCGCCACCGAGGTGGGCGGACCGGGCGTGACGTACGCCAGACCGCCGCCACGCTGGGCCGCCGTGTTGCCGATCAGGCTGCCCTTGTACATGGTGAGGTTGCCGACCCCGACCGAAACGCCACCGCCGTCACCGGCCGAGATGTTGTTGTCGATCGTGGTCCGGTCCAGGTACGTCGTCGCGGTGTTGCCGCCGTCCTCGACCAGGACCGGCGGGACGTTCAGGCCACCACCGGTCGTGGTGGTCTTGTTGCCGCTGATCGTGGACAGGCCGATGTTGATCGACGACGCCGGCGTCCCGTTGCGCTGCGACATCGAGAAGGAGATGCCCCCGAGCGCGTCGGCCGCGGTCAGTCCGTTGCCGTTGACGCCACTGGAGTACATGGTCAGCCCGCCGCAGTTGCCGCAGCGGATCCCGACCCGGCCGTTGTCCTGGATCTGGGTGAAGTTCACCGACATCTTGTTGGCCGGGAAGCCCTGGCCGGTGTTGCTGATCCCGGCGCGGGTGTTGCGCGAGATGGTCGAGTTGTCGATCTGCAGCGGGTAGCCGTCGACCAGCGAGATGCCGGAGCCGGTGTTGTCCGAGATCGTGGTGCCGTCCAGCTTCGCCGAGCAGTTGTCACAGCTGACGATGCTGCCGGTGTTGTGGTGCAGGTTGCTGCCGTTCAGCGTCAGCCGGTACGGCGTGGTGCCGTGGTCGAAGCTGGACCAGACGACCGAACCGCCCGGCGACAGCACGTTGCGGACCTCGACGTTTGCCATCAGCAACTCGCTGTCCGAGCGAACGGCGGCGCCTTCCAGCGCGGTCGCCGCGGTGTTCGGACCGCCGTCGATGATCAGGTCCTGCAGCTCCAGCCGGCCGGCGTGGTCGGTGCTGTCGATGATGCCGACCGCGTCGCAGCCCTGGTCGATCGTCGAACCGTTGCCCTGGACAACGAGTTCGTGGCCCTCGGCATGGGTGAGCGGACCGGTGCAGGTGGTCAGCGGGTAGATCTGTGCGGCGCCGAGCCCGATCACGTCGTCGACGCCGTTCGAGCCGGCGGCCGCGAACGCCTCCCGCAGCGAGGTCTGCCCATCGCCTCCATCGACTGTGTCGGCCGTCGTGGTGACGGTGATGGTGGCGGCTGAAGCGGCCGGCGCGACGACCGCGACCAGGCCGGAGCCGAGCAGCCCGGCCAGCGCGGCGGCGCGCAGGCAGGACGCAGTGATTCTGGACATGTATCCCCCCACAGGAATCGAAGGCCCCAGAATCGCGCAGCGCTGCGCCGGCTGACAAGAGGTGACTAGGCCAGAAGTCTGAGGAGTTCTTCATCACGCCACAGCTCGGCGGGAACCGATTGCCGGACCAGTGCCGCGTCGGCCCGGATCTCGGCCCGGCTGGCCGCGCCGATCAGCACCGATGCGACCGCGGAATGCCTGCCAGGAAAGGCCAATGCGGCCTGCGGCAGCGATACGCCGTACCGTTCGCAGACGGCCAAGAGTCGCCGGGCCAGGATCACGCCGGGGTCAGTCGTTTGTTTGGATCGATCGGTCCCCAGCACCTGTTTGGTCAGTACTCCGGACGCGATCGCGCGCACTCCCCTGGCCTGGCACCGATCGAGCAGTGGGGTCGCGGACCGGTCGAGCAGTGAGTACTGCCCGGCGAGCAGCACCGCATCGAGCTCGGTGTCACGAACCAGCCGATCAAGCAGTCGCCAGTCAGCGGCGGCCGCGCCGATCGCGGCCACGACTCGCTCCTCGCGCAGCTCATGGAGAGCGGGGTAAGCCTCCTCGATGACCTGTTGCCAATGCTCGTTTCCGGGGTCGTGCAGCATGACCAGATCCACTGTGAGCCCGAGGCGCTTGCGACTCTCGGCCAATGATCTGCGAATGCCGTCGGCGGAGAAGTCAGCGCTGCCGTCCACCGCTCGGCCGACCTTGGTTGACAGCAGGAACTCCTCCCGCGGCCAGCGCGCGAGCGCAGTACCGAAGCGTTGCTCGGACCGTCCGCCGCCGTAGCTGGGCGCCGTGTCGAAGTACCGAATGCCGGCCTGGTACGCCGCGTCGATGGTGGCCGTCGCGATCGCGGCGCCGTCCGCGTCGGGCAGTTCGCCGATCGGAGACCCGCCGAGCCCGAACCGGGGCAGCCGGAACCTGAGCGCGGTCAATGGACTGAGAACGTGGCTGGGAGCGGTCATCGCAGTGGTCCTCCCTGTCGGCACCACTACCAAGCATGGGTGCAATGTGGGCGCCTCGCACCTCGAAACGTCCAGGTCAGCCCGGCAGGACGCAGACCGGGCTCGGTGTGGAGAAGGAGGTTCTGGCCGTCAGCCCGCCGGTTTGCGGGTCGACCTGGAAGGTGGCGATGCTGTTCGATCGCTGGTTCGCCACGAACATCAGCCGGCCGGTGGGGTCCAGCGTCAGATGGCGAGGCCAGTCGCCGCCGCAGGACGGCGTACCGATCAGGCGCAGGGACGCTCCGCCCCCGTCGACGGCGAAGATCGCGATGCTGTTGTGCCCGCGATTGGTGACGTAGACGAACCGGCCGTCCGGCGACACGATCACCTCGGCGGGATAGTTGGCCGGCGAACCGGGCGGGACCGTGCTCTGGGTTGCGCCCGGCGTGACCTTGCCGGTCGTTGCGTCGTACCGGCAGACGGTGATCGTGCTGTCCAGTTCGCCGGCGACGTAGGCGTAGCGGCCGTTCGGGTGGAACGTGAGGTGGCGCGGGCCGGCGCCGGTCTTCAGCTTCGCCTGGCTTCTGAGCGTGAGCTTGCCTTGGGCAATCGTGTAGGTGTAGATCGAGTCTGTGCCCAGGTCAACGGCCAGGACGTAGTTCCCGGTGGGATCCTGCAGGACTTGGTGGGCATGCGGTTCTGTACCGGCATGCTTGACGAGGTCGGTTCGTTGCCCAAGGCTTCCATTGTGGTTGACCGGATGGACGGAGAGGTCGCCGGAGCTGTAGTTGGCGCTGACAAGGTACTTGCTGTTGGCAACCAGAGCCAGATGGCAGGGTGCGGATCCACCGTTGGGTTGACGATTGAGGATGCGCAGCTTGCCAGGTGAGTCCACGGCGATCGCGGTGACGCCGCCCGAGGACTGCTCGTTGACGGCGTACAGGTTGCGGCCCGAGGGCGACATGATCAGGAACGACGGGTCTTGCACTCCGGTGAGTACGCCGGTCGAGGTGAGCTTGCCGGCCGCGTCGTACGAGGCAATCCCGATGCCGGGGCCTCCGCTTGAGGTGTAGGTGCCGAGGTAGAGGGTTGAGCCGGCTGCTGCGCTTGCTGGGTTGGTGACTCCTACCGTGGCGCTGCCGAGGGCGGCTGCGGTGAGTCCGAGGAAACGGCGGCGGCTCGTACCCCTGGTCACAACGCGTCCACTGCGGTTGCCTCGGCCGACCAGGTCCAGAGGCGTTTGGCGAGCTCTGGGTCCTGGGCTGCCTTGCTCGGGTGGACCAGCTTGGGCTTTCCGCGGTACTCGAAGAACGACGGGCCGACGTACGAGCCGGGACGCACGTCGGGCAGCGTCGCGGCGTACAGGCTCGGCCAGGCGCCGGCGGCTGCGGACTGGGCGACGATTTTGGTGCCGAAGCCCATGATCCGTGCCTCGAGGCTGACACCGCCCAACTGCGGACCCGACGTCTGCAAGTGGGTGCGTGCGTAGCCGGGATGCGCGCCGACGCTCAGCAGCGACGTACCGGCTGCTCGGCCGCGGCGGTCCAGCTCGAGCATGAAGAGCAGATTGGCGAGTTTGGATTTGCCGTACGCGTCCCATTTCGCGTAGCCGTTCTCGGCGCGGAAGTCGCTCTGGTCGATGCTTTTGACCGTCTTGTGCATGAAGGAGGAGACGGTCACCACGCGCGGGCTGGCGGCGTTGAGGAGCAGCGGCAGAAGCCGGGCGGTGAGCGCGAAGTGGCCGAGGTGATTGGTGCCGACCTGCAGCTCGAACCCGTCGACGGTCTGCCGGTACGGCGTCGCCATCACGCCGGCGTTGTTGATCAGCAGGTCGAGGCTGTCGTGGGTCTTGGCGAACCGCTCGGCGGCGGCCGCGACACCGTTGAGGTCGGCCAGGTCGAGCTCGAGGATCTCGGGTTGGCGTCCTGCGCTCGCTTGCAGGCTGGCCGCGGCCTGCTCGGACTTCTCCGGGTTGCGCGCCGCGATGGTCACGTCCGCGCCATGCCGGAGGAGCTCGAGGGCGGTCTCGTAGCCGAGTCCGCTGGTCGCGCCGGTGACGAGGGCGGTGCTGCCGGTCAGGTCAGGGATGTCCTTGGTGCTCCAGCTCATGCGCCCACAGTAGTCGTGGGCGCACGAGCCGGCGGGTTGCTAGAGGATCTTGCGCGCCTTGAAAGCGGCAGTCACCTGCTCGGCGGCCGCCTTGCCGTAGAGCAGGCGTGCCGACTGCACGGTGACCCGGGCGGCGTCGGCGAACGAGGTGTCCGGCGCGTAGAAGAACGTGCCCTGCAGGATCACCTTGTTGGCCTTGTTCCGGCCGAGCGCTTTGTGAATGTCCCACAGCGCGTGCGACCAGATCTCACCATCGGCGTGCACCTGGCCGACCATGTCGTCGGTGGTCTTGCCCGTGTCGGTCCGCCGCAGGCAGTGCTTCGGGCCCGGCGTGTACGACACCGCGTCCCAGTCCATCACGCACGGCAGGTCGTAGTTCTTGCTGACCGGGACCGACATGGTGACGGCCCAGTAGTCGCCGAAGCCCTCACCCATTGCGCCGGCCTCGGCCGACTCGCCGTACCCGGGAACGATGTCGTCCTGGATCGCGTGACCGTACTCGTGCCAGATCACCTCGGCGTCCTCGGCGTCGTCGACCCCACCCTCGCCCATCGTGATCATGTCGATCGACGGGTCGTAGAACGAGTTGTCGCCCTCGAAGGTGTTGATCGAGAAGTCCTGCGACTCGTTGTTCACCTCGGTGAAGCCGAGCGAGTGGATGTACTCCTGGGTCTGGTTGACCTGGTAGTACGCCATCACCTGCTCGAACTTGTCGTTCGCCCGCTGGAACACGAAGCTGTTGTTCTTGTTGTAGGCGACGCCGCCCTTGGCTTCCTTGATGTTGACGTACGGGCCGCGCAGGTAGCCCGAACCGTCCAGGTTGCGCAGGATGACGTTCTTCTGGGCCAGGAACAACTCGTTGGAGTTCTTGTCGTTGTTGTCGAGCAGGTCCTCGTTCTTCAGCGTCACGACCGGGCTGGGGTCGAACACCGCACCGCGGCCGTCAGCGTGGTCGCTGAGCACCTCGGACTTGACCAGCTTGCCGTCCTTGGCGTCGACCAGCGAGCGGGTGACGCCCTCGTTCGAACGCGACGTGACGTTCCAGACCAGCCGCGCGTCCGGCCCGCCGACGACCACGAGCTGGGCCGCTCCCTGGGTCGCGGTCGGCGTCGGCACGACACCCTTCCCGCCGGTACTACGGCTCCGCGCGGCGCGGTTCGCGACCGCGGCGTTGGCCGACTTGGTGGCGGTTGCCGACGGCACCTTCGCACTCACGTCCAGGTTCGCCGGTACGGCGTCGCGGCCGTCGGAGACCTGGACGACCTTGCCCGACTTGTCGACGTGCTTCGCGTAGTACCCGTTGAGCACAGGCAAGCCCTTGAAGGTCTGCTGGTACCAGTAGTGCTTGCCGAGCAGTGAGGTCTTGGTCTTGATCAACTTCAGGTTGCCCGGCACCGCACTGGCGGCCGAAGCGTCCGTCGGCGCTGCCCCCGCGGCGCTGGTGAACGACAACCCGAGTGCCAGCACCGCACCTGCAGCGGTGACGGCGGCGATCGCCTTCCGGCGACGCACGTGCTTGGTCATACTTTCCCTCCCAGGTAGACGACCACAGTGGACGACCGTGGTGGTACGACTACGATCCGTCGCGACCCTAGTTCGCCCGGCACCACCGTGGGAAGCAAAACTTTGCGTGACCACGGTTCGGCAAGGGAAATCATCTGGTCGTTGGCTGGGGTTTGAGCTCCATCGAAGCTTCGTCGAAGCGGACAGGAACTGGCCTCTTCCGCTCGTAGGGTTTTTCCCGAACCCAGGAGAGGATCAGCCATGACGAAGTTGAGTCTGCAAGCCCAGAACCGCGCCACCCTCGAACGCCAGTGGCTGCTCGAACGCCGGCCCGCCACCGCCCTCGAAGCGATCGAGCACCTGGTCGGCATGCAGGCCCAGGTCCCCCTCGCGCCGTACGTCGGCCTGTGGGCCCGGCTCGTCGACTTCGACCCCCAGGAACTGGCCGGCCTGCTGGAGAACCGGCAGGCCGTCCGCGGTTCCTTGATGCGGGCAACGATCCACCTGATGTCGAGCCGCGACTTCCTCGCGATCCGCGGCCTGATCCAGCCCCGGCTCGAACGCGAGGTCTACTCCAACACGACGTACGGCGGCAAGCGCCTGCACGGCCTCGACATGGATGCCGTACTCCAAGCCGGCATCGACCGCTTCACCACCTCGCCGGCCACAGCGGTACAACTCCGCGAACACCTAGGCCCGATGTGGCCCGACCGCGACGCTCCATCCCTGGCCCACGCGGTCCGCTGCCTACTCCCCACCATCCAGATCCCACCCCGAGGCATCTGGGGCAAGGGCGGCAACCCCACCATGACCACCGCCGACCTCTGGCTAGGCTCCCCCATCAACCCCGACCCAGACATCGACCAACTAGTACTCCGCTACCTGGCGGCGTACGGCCCCGCCACCGTCGCCGACGCCCAATCCTGGTCCGGCTTGACCCGCCTCTCAGAGGTCTTCACCCGCCTAGACCTCCGCACCTACACAGACGCAGAAACCGGCAACACCCTCTACGACCTCCCCCACATCACCCTCCCTGACGAGGACACCCCAGCCCCCGTCCGCTTCCTCCCGGAATTCGACAACCTCCTCCTCTCCCACGCCAACCGCACCCGCTTCTACCCCCACCCCACCCCACCAGAAGCCCTAAGCCGAGGCGCAATCCTCCACAACGGCCACCTAACCGCCCTCTGGAAACGCCCCAAACCCCCCAAATCAACAGCAACCCTAGAAATCGAACCCCTAGGACCACTCTCGCCCACCACCCGCAAGGCCATAGAAGCCGAAGCCCAAGCCCTGCTGAGGTTCGCAGCGGACGCGCAAACGGCAGAGGTCACATTTGTCGAATGACCGATGCGTGGCGATGCATCAGCGCGACTGGAGGTAGACCTCGAGGCTGCGAATCCGCTCGGCTATCGAGGGCTGACCGGCGAGCCAATCCGGTTGGGCCAATCCCAGTCGGCGCGACGACTCTTGGTGCTGCGCTTGCCACCCATAGAAGACCTCCAGCAGTTTGCGACCATAGCCGAGGTCGGCCACAGCCCGGTCCGCCATTCGCTCAAGCAACTTTGCCTGCCCGATGAAGAGCAGAGGCGCGAACAGAGGGGCGAGGAAAAGCAGAGAGTCAAGGAGGCTGTCGTAGAAAATCAGCGACATGAGAATGAATCCGAAATATGACACCATCAGAAACCCGACGACCGTACATCCCACCGCCGGCACGGTGCGACTCAGCTTGAGGAGTTGACGGACCAACAGTGCAACGATGCGCGTCGGCACCGAATACCACAGGGCAAGCCGACTCACCCAGCCGTGTCCATGCAGATGAGTCGCCAGATCATGTGCCATCACCGCTTGAAGATGACTGGGCGGCAAGGTGTATATCGCCCAACCTGTGACGCTTACAGCGCACCCTCCCGCGGCCGCCCCCGTTGGGCCCTCCGCGCTCTGGATCCAAAGGGAGTAGCGGTTGGCTCCTACTCGCGCTCTGTCAGCTACGGCCATCCAATTGGGGGCAAGGCGCTGCGCCTCCACCATCGTCGGACGCCGAAGACCGAGGAGATAGCGGGCCACAAGTCCGTCTGATCCCGGCCATAGCACAATCAATCCGGAGAGAAGCCAGATGGCCACCAAAACCCACGTGCGCTCTTCGAGTTCGAACCCCTGGCATAGCCAGTAGATGATTATGAAACTGACGCCTGCCCAAAGTATGGCGTTGAGGATCTCCGCCAGCAGCAGGCCGCCGCCACCTGGCGCACCTCCACCAGGCGGACTTTTGGGCACATGAACAGGCTCGTCCGGTCGACGTGGCGGCAATGAGGACGGAGGGGGACTACCTGACTGCTGACCTTGCGAAGGACCGAGCGGTCCCGCTGCGGATGGATCCGTGTGCGGGCGATCGGCTGGTTCCTCTTGGTTGCTCATTCATCACCTCTGTGGTCAGTACATAGACACATGGAGATGATCGAAGTGACCACCTGTCGCATCGTTCGGATTGTAAACTCCGCCTCCGTTGTAGGGCTTCCAACTTCCGGTGCGCGAGGTCCAGATTTTGCCATACCAGATCACGTACCTGACGCCCGTCGTCCCGGCGGTCTCGATGGTCCAATTCGCCATCTGGTCACCCTTGGCCCGTAGCGGAGCGGATCTGCGCGCGTCGCCCCCGACCATCACATCGCAAGCCTTGCCCTTTGGGTGATCGCTGGTTGGATTCCATGCGTGGCGATCCCAGCAACTCATCGGCGGATTGGCCAGGGCGGCTCGTGCCTGACTGACCCAGAGAGCGGTCCGGGGCGTCACCATGCCGCCAGTGCCGGTGGGATCCGTCACTGTCTGCTGTTGGGGGGGCCACACACCATGGACCGGCTGCCCGGCGACTAGCCCCTGACCTTCATCACACTCATCTAGGGCGAGGTCGCTGCCACCGGGACCTGCCGGGGGTGTGGGCCCAGCACGACCGGCGTACGGATCACCAGCTCGGTCAAGATCGATGCCAACCTCCGCTGCGATGGCTCGCGCCGTCCGCTCATGACGTGCATACGCATTGGGGAACGCCGAAACTTGCACCGCCTGTGCGGCCTCCGTGTATGACATCGACGGCCATCCCTCGATATCCACCAGGCCCGGTGGACTCGGCGGATTGACGCCACCGAAGAACGCCTCAGCCGCATACGTAGGATCGAGGATTTCCTTCACCGTGCCCCAGCCGGCCGACGGCCTCTGCTGAAACAACCCGACAGAGTCGCGGTCACCGTAGTTGATGTTCTGCAACTGCGACTCTTGCAACGCAGTCATCAACGCCACGAGCGTGGCTCGCCCTGGCAGGCCGCGAGCGACAGCGACATTGTCGATGATCCGGGCGAAATCCTGCTGCCGCACCCGGAATGCCTCGTCCGCGCCCGGCGGATCGTTGGCCCGACCGTCATCTCCTGCAGGGCATCCGGCAACGAATCGATCGCCGCCGGCGCCGAAGGGCACCAGGACTGCCAGACCGAGCATTCCCGCGATCGCCATCAAGCCGACCGCCTTCATCACCATCGATTTGCCCAGCACCGCACCCAATACGCCGTCGGCCGCTGATCCCGTCAGCATGAGCAACCCACCCACTCCGTCACGGACCCGACCCGCCATTCACATCGCTCACGACCCAGACCAGACCTTCGGGCACCAACGTAATCACCAATGGCAAAACAATCCGGTCAGGAGACTTGCCAGTGATGTCAATTGTGAGGGTTATCAACCGACTTATCCGCGTTGGCGTGTCGACGGGTGCCGAGTCAGGCCGCGGGGCTGCCACAGCGACCGATACCACGGTCGACTTGCCGCCATCACGTTTGAGCGCGTCGTAGGTTGTATCCCCAGCAGCCATCAGGCTGTCCGCTACCTCGCCACTGATGAATGGACCGGTTCGTGTTACCAGGTCGCGATAACTCTCTCTGGCAGGGTCACGGGTGTAAAAAGTCCGAGCCCACCTGGTGGCCACATCCACCGCATCCTTGGCCACCAGTGCGGAAGGTCGCTCGGTGAGGATGGGCGGCGTGGAAACCGCGGAGCTCGGCGATAGCGGCGAAGGGGGTGTCGTCGGCGTCTGCTCTGGTTGGCTCGGTCGCTCGGGTGGCAAGGATGGCGTGAGCAGGCCGACCTCCTTGCCTGCAGGCTCATCGCGGCCGAGTAGTCGAGGTAGACCTCCACCAAGTCCGAGCACGACTACAGCCAAGATGAGGACAGCGACAATCACTGTGACGGGGCCGGTCGGCTCCGCTTGTCTCTGTTGCCGAAGCCATGCCATCCGTTCCGCGTGGTCATCGCGACGCCATGACCGTTTGGCTCGACGACGCTCTCTGCGACGAAGATCGTCGATCTCCTCGGGATAGGAATAATCCGGGCGCACAATGTCACGCCAGTTCTCTGGCGAGCCTGGTCGCGCTCGGTCGATGCCACCGGCTGCTTCATCGGCGTCAGTCGGGCGCCTGCGCCCGCGTTTCTGATCCCCTTCCCGTCTACTCACTCAGGCTCACCTGCGGGTCGGCACCATGACGGTCACCCCGTCCTTGGTCACCCTGGAGTACTCACGGAAGCGGCGTGCACTACCGGTGGCCGGGCGCCTTCTCTCCCGTGCCTTGGGAGGGCCGTCTCGCAGACTGGCTGAGTGGCCGTGCACGCGCGGTTCGAAGCGGCTGCCTCCCTGCGGTTGATTGGTGTCTCTGGCATGACGCGGGCGCTTCGACTCAGTCGAACCGCCACCAGATGTAGACGCCGAGGATGACGACGTCACACCGCTGCTGGAGCTATAGCCGACGGAGATCTTCTTCCGCCGCGACGCTCCACCGCTTTCGCCACTTGTAGCCACACCGGGAGCAGTCGTCTGAACATGCTTCCCTTGGTCCTTCGCCATGCTCGAACTACCGGTGAGCCGACCGAAAGAGCCGGCGCCTTGGGAACTACCGGACGCCTCGATGGCGCGTCGATCGCGGCCCGCTGCCAACGCATGCGCCGGCCGTTGCGGTACTCCGATCGTGCCTCTGGCTCCGCCAAGTACCGGTGCCTGCCTGAAAATTCGTACAGATGCCGCCCTCTCGACGCTGGCCTCCCGGGCGCCTCCCTTACCGGTCGGCCGTTCACCAACTGTCGGGCTCGCAGCGCGGCTGCCGACAGCACCCATGAGCCGACGGACGGCGGTCATCGCACCGCGTCGGGCCAACCCGCCCATCAGCAGACTGCCCGCACCCGGACGCATCATCGAACTCATGCTCTCGAACAGGCGGCGGAGCCTGAAGCCCGCAATGAGTACTGCGATCGCGAGACCGCTGACCGGCAACCAGCCGAGGGTGTCCGTCAGACCGAAGACCGCGGTCACCAGGGCCAAGGTTGTCGAGAAGACAAGCAGAGCGAGGATGGACTGCAGCACCAGTCCGAGGAGAGCCTCGAACCAGTTCATCCCCCATTGCCTGCTCCGGCCCGGTATTGCCCACAGGCAAGCGAAAAGCACGCCGACCACCAGCAACAGCATGCATCCGACGAATGCCATCAATGCGGTGAACGCGAGCGAGATCGTCAGGAATGCGAACAGGGTCGCTGCGATAGCGCCCAAAGTCAGAACGCCGACTCGGCCGAAGGGGTTCTCACCCTTCGCCCACTTGACGGTCGCGGCGTCTCCGCCACCTTCGGCTTTGCTCACCTCATTGTCGATGTAGTCCCTGCGGGCATCACCGTCAGTCCCTTTGTCCAGCAGAGCCTTGCCATAACGCTCACAGGCGGCAAGCGAGCCGAACTCCGCCACACACCATGGAGTTGCGGCGAACGCCCGCCAGGTCGCATCGCCTGACTTCCGAAGCAAAGTGTCGCGCGAGGAGCCGGAAAAACTGGGCTCCGGCATCGTGATCGGCACCTTGACGGTATCGCCGAGTACTTGTGACGAGGTACCGACAACTGCGTCTGAACCGATCTGACGCGCCCCATCGACACCAGTGAGCCAGGTCGATGGCGCCATTGCGAAACTGGTCGCCAACAGCCCTGCCGCGAATACCCACACGAGCTGCCCCAGCGCACTTCCGCTCGCCCGCTTCTGGGCATAGGCGGCGATGGCGCCGAAAGCCAGCGCCGACGGCAACAGCCAGCCGACGAACTCCGTGTTCACCGTGCCGATCGCCGCCGAGGCGGTCTCGGTCAGAGGCTTGATGTCGGTGAACGAGAAGAGCCACCACCCGACCGAGATCGCGGCGCGCGTGATCGCCACGATGTACATCATCACCATGTGCGCATAGCCGTTGAACACTGCCTGGATGGGGTCCCTGAAGCTGGTCTCGAAGTCGAGTCCGTACACGGTCGGGCTGTACTGCTCGAAGAGAGTCCGGGTGTCGCCGCCGGTGAGGTCCGGGGTGGGTAGCAGGTCACCGAAGCCCGTGGGATTGGTCGGGCCGGTGTCCGGGTCGGCGGCCAGGGCGGTTTGGCAGAAGATGACTGTAGTTATCGCCAGGGTGGTCAGCGCCGTGCGGAGACGGCGGGACCATCTCATGCGACGTGCTCCTTTTTGCCTGAGCCGTTGCCGTTTGTCGGCGTTGGGTCGGCGGGGTACATGGCTTCGTTGTAGGCGGCTTCGTCTGCTTCTTGGTCGTAGACCTCGTCAGGGCCGATGGGCTCGTCGTAGCGAGCCGGGTGGTGGTGATCCTGGCCGTTCGGCTGGGCCGCTGCGGGGGGTGGGGGCGCGGCGTGGGTCGGCTCGGGGTGGGTCGGCGCGGCGTGGGTCGGTGCAGGTGGGGGTGGTGGGGTGTGGTGGGTGGCGGTTTCTACTACTGGGACTGAGGGGAGGGGCTCGTCTTTGACGGGTTCCTGGGTGTGGGCCTCGGCTTGGGCGTGGGCTGCGGCGGCTGGTTCGAGGCGGTCGTCCAGGTCTTCTTCGTCGTCGGCGAACGGGTCCGGGTCCTCGTAGGGGGCGAGGATCGGCTGGGTGGGTTCGAGGTCGTGTTCGGACTCCGGGGTGGTGCGGAGGAGTTCGGCGACGCGTTGGCTGGGGATGTCGATCTGGACGGTGGCGACCTCGTCCCAGCGGTCTCGCATGATGCAGTGGCCGTGGCGGATGCTCTTGCCGTTGGCCGCGGTGTTGATGCCGCGGACGAGGGTCTGGTACGGCGCGGTCTGTGGCCGGCCCAGGAGCTCGAGCAGGGAGTCGACCTGTTCGCGCGACCGCAGGCTGAAGGCGAACAGGGTGGTGATCTGCTCGACCAGGCCGGGCAGCTTCAGGATGCTGGCCGGGTCCTGGGTATCCAGCACCAGGGAGGCGCCGAGAGCACGGCCGACCCGGGCGATGTAGTCGAGGAAGGAGGCGCCGTCGGGCGTCTTGGTGAGCAGGTGGACCTCGGGCACGATGACGACCTTGGAGCGGCCGCGGAACTCGCGCCGGCCCGTCGTACGGACCATCCACGCGAGGCAGCCGCGCAGGCAGGCCATGCCGACGCGTTCGATCGGGGACCACGATTCGGGCGCGGACTCCGGCGAAGGCAGGGTGAGGCCGGGCATCTGAACGACCCACAAGCCTGGGTTCGTCGTCAGCGACGACAGACCCGACGGCGGGCCGGCGACGACCGAGCCGAGGCCTGTCTCAACGAGGTCGCGCAGGGCGAAGCCGACCGTCCGAGTGGTCTCGGACTCAGCCGCGCAAAGCCGCTGGATCACGCCCCACGACGACGGGTCGGGCGACTGGATCTCCGCACGTGTCGCCGCCATCACAGGGGCTTCCGCGGCGCCACGCAGGTGGGGAGGAAGCAGCAACATCAGCTGTGACGGCGCTTGCAGCAACGCGTCATCCACAGGCAGGACGCGCAGCAGGTCGGCAGCACCCGAGAACTGGGCCGTGATCTCGATGACAGCCGTCGGTACGCCGTACTCCGCGGCTACCGCCGATACCCCCGCAGCGTCACCCTTCAAATCCAAAAGTGGAACCCAAGCACCGGCGAACGCCGAGTCAAGACCACCCAGCATCGCAGCGGTCGTCTTGCCTCGACCCGATCGGCCGAGGAAAAGCGTGGTCGTCGCGTCGCCCAGGGCCGAACCCGCGGCGGCGTCGAAGCGCACCAGGCCAGGTGTCGACCCGGTCAGATAGCCGATGGCGGGACCGGTCGCGTCACCGATCGACGCGCCACCCCAGAACCACGAGCCGAAGAACGCGGTCGACTCGCGGACGTGGCCGAGATCGGGCACCCGGAGCTGGTCACCCGGCAGCGATTCCAGCCAAAGGTCCCGCTGCTCGTCCGCACCCGCGGCCACGGTGATACCGCGGTCGGCGTAGTGCGCGATGACGGCGTCGACGTACGCCTCCAGGTCCTCGCGGCTGTCCGCGCTGACCAGCAGGCGTGGGTGGTCCTCGACCAGCGTGAGGCCGCTGCGGTTGATGTCCCGCTTGACCTCGCGCATGATCCGCTCGGTCTCGACGATCTCGTCGGCGGTCTCCTCGGCGGTGCCCTTCGCGGCGGAGCGGCGCTGTTCCTTGGCGCTCTTGCGGGTCTCGTCGACGAGGTGGCGGGCGGTCTTCTTGGTCAGCACCCGGAACCGCACCGACGCCTCGACGGTGACGTCGATCTCGTCACCGTCGTCGTCGATCGCCTTGATCTCGGACAGGGTCCGCAGCCACTCCCCCGCGCCCGGCGTCTCGAGCTCTTCGGGGAAGTCCGTCATCGCCAGCACCGACGTGTACGCCGCGATCTGGCCGCGGGTGTCGTAGATGCGCAGGTGGTCGGTGTACGGGACGACTCGACCGGCCGTGAGGCGGGCCAGCGAGGCGCCGGTGATCAGGCCGCGGCGGGGAGCCGCGACGGCACCGCGGTGCATCTCGCGGCTGATCAGCCAGGAGATCACCTCGGCGGGAGCGGTGTGCGCGCGCCAGACGGTCGAGCCGAGCTGACGGGCCAGTTTGCGAACCCGCTCGTCCAGGTGCGCCAGCTCGCGCGCGCTGACCCGCCAGGACGTCGTACCGAGTGCGTCGCTGATCGAGCCGCGGACTTGTGCCGTCGCGCGGGGATCGCGGTCGCTGAGGTGGACGCCGAGGGCGACGTAGCGCTCCGGCATCCGCATCTCGTCGATCCGGTCGGCGCGGGTCTGGGCCCAGGCCTCGTGATCGCCGAGCCGGTAGTGGCCGGCGACGCTGTCGATGTAGTCCTGGCCGGTCGAACGGCCCCAGACCACCTTCAGATGGCTGAGCCGGTCGCCGAGGATCGTCGCGGCCGCGCTGACCGCGGCGTCGAGTGCGGCGTCCTGCTCGCCCTCGGTCGCCAGGTCGGTGTTCGCCACCGAGATCAGGAACCACGCCTCGGCGCTGCGCTCGGTCACCAGCAGACCGTCGGCGATGGCGACCAGGCGGGGCGGCGGGAGACCGCGTTCGCGGCCGATACCGACCAGGTTCAGGAGCTTGTCAGCGATCTTCATTCGTGCCCCTTATTATCCAGTCGGCTGAGCCCTGACGACGTTCTGCGACTGACCTTCTGCACGTGGTCCGCGCCGAGCAGGCGGGCCCGTTGGTTCACGGTGATGTCCGCGCCGGCGCGGACCTGCGGGTCGAGCTCCACCACGTCCTCGCGGTCCCATTCCGGCGTCACCCGGGCGCGCGCCAGGTTGGCCATCTTCTGGGTCGCGACGCGCTCCCGCCAGGGCAGGTACTCCGTCTTGTCGGCGGCCCGGGCACCGAGTCCGATGATCGGGCGGTGCGACCGCAACGCGTAGCGGACGGCCAGCGCCCACTCGGTCACCCGGCGACGACGCTCGTGGTGCTTGCCTGCCCGCCAGCCGAACGCGGTGATCACGAACGGCGGTACGACGTACAGGCTGACGGTTGGCTTCTGGGGTACGCCGATGAACGGTACGAGCAGGGCGATCCAGACGAGGATGATCACCGCACCAAAGATGATCATCCGTCGGCGGGCGCCTTCTCCGAGGTCGATGCCGAGCAGGTCGTACTGCCGGGTCTCGATCTCGAAGTGGTGGGTCAGGGTCCGGCCGACGCGCATCAGCTACCCCCGGCCAGCAATCCCCAGAACCCCTTGAGCACGTTGATGGTCTGGTTGTTGGCATAGATCAGCCCACCGACCAGGATTCCGGCCGCGATGTGGCCGAACAGCTCGCCCCACTCGCGCTTGAAGTAGTGCCCGATCGCCCGGAGGACGAGGATCGCGATGAAGATGTTGCCCGCGATGACCAGGACCCAGTCCTTGAAATCCGCGCCGGTCGGGACATTGGGGCCGGCGAGCGGCGCGGTGAGCTCCACCACGCTCGCGACTAGTGGGTGCGTCATCATTGCGGTATCTCCCTTGGTGCTCTGGTTATCCGATGGCTGTCTGCTGTGGTCATCCGACGGCAGCTACTTGCCATCGCTGTGCTCCGTCCGCGGCGACAGTACGCCGCAGAGTGAGCGAATAGGTCTGGTCGAGAGTGGTATCCCCCGCACCGTCCCAGGTAACGGCGGCCGTGGCGCGGCGCTCGTTATCGTCTCCCGCGTAGACCTGCCAGGACTTCAGGTCGCCCAGTTTGACGACACCGTTGAGGCTGTGGATCGCGGCGCCTGGCGCCGCCACCGCCTCCACCTTGGCGTCGGACTCGGCGAAGGCACTGAAGAACGCCTCGGCGTCCTTCAGGGTCGCAGCGGTCAGGTCGTCGTCCGGCACCCGCGCTTCGGGCATGTTCTCGGGCAGCGCTGCCCGCTCGTCGGCGACGTAGGTGGGCGGGCCGCTGGCGACGACACGCGAAGCCGTCCGCGCCACCGGCACGGACACGCGTTGCCAGGTGTACGGACCGGGCACGAAGGTGCGGCCCGACCTGGTGAACGCCCGGACCTGCACCCGGACGTCGACGACCGCGACCACGCCACCGGAGTCGATCTTGACCTCACCCGGGTACGCCTTGTCGGCGGTCTGCTTGCCGCGACCGTTCCAGCCGGCGCGGGCATCCAGGCCGGCGGCCAGGTCGAGGCCGATCTGGGCCGGCCGCGCCTCGGGGTTGGTCTCGTCCCAGTTCAGGTAGGACACCGCGTACCGCGTCGCGACCGCGCGGGCCTCGTCGGTCGGGAAGCCCGTCTGCGCGGTCTGGCCGGCGGTCGTGCCCGCGTTGTTCGGCCGGATCCAGGACCGTACGCCGCTGATCGCGGCGAGCAGCAGGACGGCCACCACCAGGCCGCGGAAGAACCGCCGCGCCCAGGTGGAGAAGGAGGACTCGGGCTCGGTCGACCAGGGGGTCTGGCCGGGCTCGAGGATCGGTTCGCGCACCGGGCCGGGGGCGGCGTGGGCACCGTGCGGTGACCGTTGCCGGAGTCGCTCGGGCGGCCTCGTCCCGCCCGCCGGCGGCTGACCCTTAGTACGGGCTGCTGGGGGTTGGCCTGGAGGTGCTTGGCCGGGGGGCGGCTGGGTGCCGGGCGGCTGGGGGCGACGGGGCGGTGCCATCACGCCACCGGTCGGTGGCAATTGGGGTTGGCTGTACTGCGCCGCAACCCCCTGCGCCTGGCGAGGCGTGGGTGACACCGGTCCATCGGGGTGTGACCACCACTCCGGTGGGGTGCTCTGTGGACGTTGCCGCCCGGGCTTCTTCGTTCGCCGCTGGTCCGCCCAGTGCTCACCTTTTGGCGGCAGATTCAGCAACGTTCGCCACCAACTCATCGCTACCCGCCCCTCAGACAGCAGTTACGCGGACAGTAGCCGGGAGAATACGGCAAGCAATTGCCCACCGGGAGACCCCAGAGGGGAATCCGGCTGCATCATCGCTCCCCGCAGCCATACTGTTACCCGCTTCCGTGCTCCCTGCACATCCGCGGGTGAAGCGTGACACCTTCGGTACCGTCGCCATAACTCCTCTCCCATGCCCGACCACGTCGATCAGGCAGCGCACACCATGCCACACGGAACCGACGTTCGAATATCCGTGCGAAGACCATGGTAAGCAGAACGATCCAACTGATCACAGATAGTAACCGATCCCGCGGGACGCCCTGTGGAAAACTCTCCCGTGGCGCGGGGTCAAAGTACTAGGGTTTGTCCTACTCGCGGACTTTGAGAGGACAAGCATGGAGACTCGTCGGCTCGGACGGCTCGAGCACCGCAGTTCGGTCCTGATCTACGGCGCCGCATCGCTGGGTGCGGTCGACCAGGATCGGGCCGACGCCTCGATCCAGGAGGCCCTCGACGCCGGGATCAACCACTTCGACGTGGCGGCCGACTACGGTGACGCCGAGTTGCGGCTCGGCCCGCGGATGCCCGAGATCCGCGACCGGATCTTTCTCGCCACCAAGACCGGGCGACGGACATACGACGAGGCGTGGTCGGAGATCAATCGTTCGCTGGAGCGACTGCGGACCGATCGCCTCGACCTGATCCAGATGCACGCGGTCTGCGACTTGGAGAACCTCGACCTCGTCACCGGGAAGGGCGGCTCGCTCGAGGCCGCGATCCGGGCCAAGGAGGAGGGCATGGTGTCGGCGATCGGCATCACCGGGCACACCGACGAGGCGCCGTCGGTGCATCGCGAGGCGCTGCGGCGGTTCGACTTCGACAGCGTGCTGACGCCGCTGAACTACAAGCTGTCCTCCGATCCGAAGTACGCCGCCGACTACGCCGAGCTGGTCGAGGCGGTGCGGGCGAGCGACGCGGCGCTGATGACGATCAAGATGATCTCCCGGCGGAACTGGCGGGACGGCGAGAAGAAGACCTACGACACCTGGTACCGGCCGTTCGACGAGCAGCGCTACATCACGGCCGCCACCGCCTGGCTGCTGAACGGGCATCCGGAGATCACCGGGCTCGCCACGGCCGGCGAGACCAAACTGCTCCGGCAGATGGTCCAGGCCGAGAAGGAGCGGGCCGGGCTGAGCCCGGACGACGCGGCTGCCATCCTGGACGAGGTGCAGGACTATGAGTCGCCGTTCGTGGACATGCCCATCTGACCCCCGGTACTGCGCTGCGCGGGGCCGGGGAACACTGACGGCTCCCGCGCTGTTGTAAGGGGCGTATTCGTCTAACTTCGGAGGTCGTAGTGGCAACGGTCGAGCTGTCCCAGGAGAACTTCGACAAGGTCGTCGGTTCCGACGGGCTGGTCCTGGTGGACTTCTGGGCCGAGTGGTGTGGTCCGTGTAAGGCTTTCGGGCCGGTGTTCGAGAAGTCGTCCGAGACGCACGAGGACATCACGTTCGGCAAGGTGGACACCGAGGATCAGGTCGAGCTGGCCCAGGCCTTCCAGATCCGCTCCATCCCGACGCTGATGGCGGTCCGCGACGGAGTCGTCCTGTACTCGCAGCCGGGCGCCCTGCCGGCGGCGGCGCTGGAGGACCTGATCAGCCAGCTGCGCGCGGTCGACATGGAAGAGGTCCGCGCCCAGATCGCGGCCCACGAGGCCGAGCACGGCACCGAACCGCACACGCACTGAGCGCACGCCTATATATACAGAAAGCGGTCCAGACCTGAAGCCCAGGTCTGGACCGCTTCACGTTCCGCCGGTACTGCGCCGCTCGCCGGTGCTGGAGCGAGGAGCGAGCGCGGCTCCGGTCGGAGCCGCGCTCGCGGGGCGGCTCGGACGTCGTTGGCCGGGCCGGGTGGGGTTGCGGTCCTCCGCCGAGGGGACGCGGGGGCCGCTGGTTGTGGCCGGCTCCCGCGCGGCATCGCGGGAGCCGGGGTCTTGCGCCGGGTTCCGCGAGTGAGGCGTCGCGGATTCCGGGCCGTACACCGCGAGCTCCCAGCAGGGTGAGAGTCGCGGGTGGTACTACCGGCGCCCGCAGAGCAGGCGCAGTACGAACGCCGGGTCCAGACCGGTGGCTCCGTAGTTGCCGCGGAGGTTCACCGGGTGGTGCTGGTGGATCCGCTGGTTGCGGCAGATCCACCGGGTGGTGCTGGCGGTCCGTTTGGCACTGCGGGCCGCCGGTGGTGGCGGCGGCTCCCGACAGGGGGCGGGAGGTCGCCGGTGGTGCTGTGGCTCCCGGTCACGCTGGGAAGCCGGTGGTGCTGTGCTCCCGATGGGGCTGGGAGCTGGTGGTGCTGCGATCTCCCGGCAGGGCGGGAGATCGCTGGGTGGTGCTGCCGGGTCGAGCGACCGAACCCGGGTGGTGCTGCCGGTCTCTGGGGAGGCCGGGTGGTGCGGGGATCGGTGGTGAGGCGATCCCGTGGTGCGGCCGGGGTCCGTGGTGAGGCGGGTCCCGGAGTGGTACTGCTCCCGGGGGCCGTGGAGTCGCAGCCCGAGGGGTGGTGCTGCCGGAGCCCCGGGAGAGTTGCGGGGCCGGCCGGTGGTCTCCAGCAGGGTGGAGACCACCTGGTCCCGTCGCGGTGAGGCGGCTGTGGCACGACTCAGGCCGCGACGGGAGATCGGTGGATGGTCGGTGGGAGCCCAGCTGCAGCAGGGCCCTTGGTCCAGAAGGTCAGCGAGGGTCAGCGAAGTGGGTTGAAGGGGGCCAGTTCGGTGGGAGTGCGACCGGTGGTGATGGTCTCGGCCAGGAGCTGGCCGGTGATCGGGCCGAGGGTGATGCCCCACATGCCGTGACCGCCGGCGGCGAAGACGCGGGGTGACGCGGTCGCGCCGATCAGCGGCAGGCCGTCCGGAGTACAGGGACGTGCACCGACCCACTCGAAGGTGCGGGCGTCCAGGTCGGCGTCGCGCAGCAGCGGCCGGGCAGCCTCCACGATCGCGTCGATCCGGCGCGGGTCGAGCTTCGCGTCAGGCTTGCGGAACTCCATCATCCCGGCGACGCGCAGCCGGTCGCCCAGCGGCGTACAGGCGACCCGTTGCGCCGGGAAGTACACAGGCCCGGCCGGTACGTGGGCGATCGGCACACTGAAGCTGTAGCCACGGCCGGCCTGGACGACGGTCCGTACGCCGAACTGCCGCGCCAAATCGCCGAGCCATGCGCCAGTGGCCATCACCACCGCGTCGTACGGCGCGCTCTCGCCGTCGGCGGTGACGATCCGGACGCCGCGGATCTCGTCCACGATGTCCTTCACCGTGACCCCGGTGACGATGGAGCCGCCCCGGGCGCGGACCGAGTCGGCCAGCATGTTCACGTACTCGCCCGGGTTGATGAAGCGCTGCCCGTGCAGCCGGATGGCCGCGCCGATCTCGTCGGACAGCGACGGCTCGATCTCGCGGGCGTCGTCACCGGTGATGGCCTCGAACTCGATGCCCTGGCCGGCCGCGTGGATGTGCTCGATCTCCTCGAGCAGGACCGCGCGCTCGGCCTCCGTCCGGTACGCCGCCAGGAACGACTTGGCCTCGTACGTCTCGGCCTCGACACCCGCCTTGGCCAGCGCGTCGAACCCGTTCAGCGCCTGCCGGTTGATCGGCACCAGCGCCTCCATCGCCGTCTTCCAGCGACCCGCGGTGCTGTTGCGGGCGAAGCGGGTCATGAACGAGATGAGCCGCGGGTTCGCGGTCGGCGGCACGTAGACCGGCGACGACGGGCTGAGTACGGCGCGGACGCCGTACTTGAGGACGGCCGGCTCCGGCAGCGGAGTCGCCAGGCCGGGGGTCAACCAGCCCGCGTTGCCCCACGAGGCACCCGCGGCGACGCCTTCGCGATCCAGCACGGTGACCTCGATCCCGGCCTCCTGGAGGAACCAGGCGGTGGCGAGGCCGACCATGCCGGCGCCGACGACGGCGACCCGGTCGGGGACGATGTGAGTGCCTTGCACGGAAGCGACCATGTATCGATGGTGCGTCGCGCCGAAACCGCTGTCATGGTGCGATCACACCACAGCTGGGCCAAATGACAGTGGCAAGAGCACAATAACCTTATGATCACCGTGCCTGACCTGGTCGTTGCCGTCGGACCCGCCCTGTTCGAGATCGTCGTCGCGGGTCAGGGCGAGGGTGAGGTGCGGGACATCTTCCTGGCGGATCCCCAGGAGTCAGCGACCGGCCAGCCCGGTGACCTGGTGTTGGGCTTCGGTCTGGGTAGCCCAGAGGAAGCAGTGGAGCTACTAGGGCGCTGTGCCGTCGGCAACGCCTCGGGACTCATCCTGCGAACCACACTGGCCCAGGACCCGGTCGTAGTGGCTGAGGCCGAGAAGTGCCGCCTCACGCTGGTTGCACTCCAGCCGACTGTCACCTGGGCGCACGTGGTCTGGCTGCTGCGAGGCGTGATCGACAGGGCGGCCGCACCCGACTCCCCCGCGGCAGGCGACGCCGGAGTACACCAGGAGCTCTTCGCACTGGCCGATGCCGCCGCAGCCATCGTCGATGCGCCAGTGACCATCGAGGACAACCAGTCCCGAGTCCTGGCCTACTCGAGCCTCCACGACGTGAGTGATACCGACCCGACCCGGGTGTCGACGATTGTCGGCCGGCGGGTGCCTGCAGAGGTGATCGCGCACTTCCGGGCCCGTGGGATCTTCCGCCGCCTGGCCCGGTCGAGTGAACCGTTCCTGGTGCCCGACGGGCCTAACGGGATCCGCCCGCGTCTCGTAGTACCGGTGCGGGCTGGTGGTGAGTGGTTGGGGTCTATCTGGGCCGTAGTAGATGGTCCGGTGAGCGCAGAGGTGACTACTGAGCTCAGCAACGCGGCGTCGGTGCTTGCGCTGCACCTGCTGCGGCTGCGAGCCCAGGCGGACGTCGCTAGGCGCAGTGCCATCGACAGGCTGCGTACGGTGCTCCGGCAGTTCTCCCCCGACACTCCACTCGACGTACGGCTCCCACCGCCGCCGTGGCGGGTGGTGGCCCTCGGCTCGCCCGCCGGGTACGACGTACCGCAGGAACTCGACCTGTGGGAGTCCACTGGTCGCCGCCACGGCTGGAGCGAGCCGCAACTGGCCGACCTCGACGGCACTGTCCTGGCGGTCGTCTCGGACGGCGACGGCCCAGGCTCCTGGCGCTGGCTGCGCAAGCTCGTCACTGACCTGGCCAAAGACTTCCCCGGTACTACGGCCGCCGCCGGCGGGCCCGCACGTGGCGCAGCGGACCTCCCGAGCTCCCGTGCCGAGGCGGTCGAACTGCTGGGCCTGGTACGCCGTGGACTCGCGCCCGGCCCGGCGTTGCGGGTGGAGCAGGCCTGGCACGTCCTGACTGTTCACCGGGCGGTCACTTCGCTCGACACCACCAAGCTGGACGGGCCGCTGGCGATCTTGTTACGGCACGACATCGAGCACGACACCGCGTTCGTCGACACCCTGCAAGCCTGGCTGAACTATCCGGGGCAACCGCAGCAGGCGGCGAAACAGCTGCATCTGCACACGAATACCCTGCGGCACCGGATGAAAAGGATCGGCGAGATCGCCCGGCTGGACCTGTCCAGCCCGCGCGAACGGCTTGCGCTGCAATTGCAGATCGCGGCAGTGCGGACCGAGCACTGAGACATAGGCCACAGGCCCAGGTAACAAGGCTTCATATTCCGGCAACGGATGGGCAACATCCGGCTGGCAATCTTTACCTCAGAAACACCGAGAACTTGTCCCAGCCTTTCACCAGGAGGCTGGGGCCAGATCGTTCCAGCCTTTCACCAGGAGGCTGGAGCACCCGTTCCAGCCTTTCACCAGGAGGCTGGAGCGACCCGTGTTGGGCCCGGCGATTGTCTGAGCGATCGCCGGGCCCACGCGCGTTTTCTAGGTGAGTTGGTTGACGATGGCCCCGAAAACGCCGGGCAGCCGGGCGGCCGCCGGGACGATACGGGGAGCGAGCAACGATCTGTTGCGGGCCCAGAGCAACGAACCGGTGAGGAACCGGCACTCCCAGGAGACCCGGCGCCAGGCCGCCTCGTACTCCGCTGGGCGGTCGGCCTGTACGCAACTGACCAGCTCGGCCGAGGTGCGCAGCGCGACGGCGATGCCTTCACCGGTCAGCGCGTCGACGTAACCGGCGGCGTCGCCCACCAGCAGCACGCGCCCGGCCACGCGGCCGCGGACGCGCTGGCGGAGCGGGCCGGCGCCTAGTACGGAGGTAGCTGCGGTGGCTCCAGCGAGTCGGCGCTTGAGAGCGGGGAAGGCGTCGAGGTGGGAGTCGAAGGAGCCGCGCGCGGAGGTGAGGATCGCGACGCCGACGAGGTCGTCGGCTACTGGTGTCACGTAGGCCTCGCCCAAAGCTGACCAATAGACCTCGACCAAATCGCACCAAGGCCGCACAACAAAATGCCGCCGAAGTCCCCTCCGAGGCTCCTCCTCGCCAACTACTCCGAGAGATAGCTGGCGGCGGATTGGGGAGTGGAGGCCGTCGGCGGCGGCTAGGTAGCGGGCGGTGATGCCGGCTGCCGTCACCGAGTCGAGGGTCTGAGTGATTGCTTCGACGCGAGACGCGACGACTGGGACTTCCAGCTCGGCGAGGCGGGTCGCGAGGGCGCGCTGGAGCGTAGTACGGCGGACTCCTAGTCCTGGGCCGGCGCGGAAGCGGGCGTCGACCACGTGGTTGGCGTCGAGGTAGCGGATGCCGTAGAACGGCCGCCCCTCCAGCCGCACCCCGAGTCGCCCGAGATACTCCGTCGCACTCCACGCGATCCCCTCGCCACAGGCCTTGTCGATCGGCGACGAGCGCGGCTCGACGACCACCACCGACAGACCGGCCAGCGCGGCGCGAATGGCCGTGGCCGCGCCGGCCGGGCCCGCGCCGGCGACGAGGAGGTCGATCACTTGGTCAGCGCGGAGTCCAGCGCCGCTTCTTCGGTCCGGATCCGGACCGCCAGCAACGGAATGTTCAGCAGCAGGAACACAGCCGCCGTCACCCACGCCGTGTGGACCAGCGGCAACGCGATCCCCTCCGCGACGACGGCGACGTAGTTCGGGTGCCGGATCCACTTATAGGGGCCTGCAGCAACCAATTTCAGTCCCGGTACGACGATCACCCGGGTGTTCCACTGATGCCCGAGCACCCCGATGCACCACCAGCGCAACCCCTGCGCCAGCAGCACCACGGCGAACATCGACCAGCCGAGCGCCGGGATGAACGGCCGGTCCGCCACGATCGCCTCGACCAGGCACCCGGCCAGGAAACCGGTGTGCAGCAGCACCATGAACGGGTAGTGCCCCTTGCCGGACTCCACCCCGCCCCGCTCGAAACTCCACTTCGCGTTGCGCAGCGAGACGACGAGTTCGGCCACCCGTTCGAGCCCGACGACCAGCACGAGGACGACGTACCACCACAACGACGAGTCCATCACCACTCCAGAAGTACCAGCTCGGAACAGAAGCCTGGGCCCATCGCGAGCAACACGCCCATCCCCGAAGGATCCAGGCGGAGGGTGTCACCGAGCACGTGCAGCACCGAGGAGGACGACAGATTCCCGACCGCGTCGAGTGATTTCCAGGTCAGGTCGAGCGCTCCCGAACGCAGGTCGAGCGTCTCCGCGACCGCCTCGAGCACCTTCGGTCCGCCCGGATGACTCACCCAGGTCCCGATCTCCGGAACGGTCAGCCCGTAAGCCGCCAGGAACGCGGTCACGTCACCGCCCAGGTACTTCCGAACCACCTCCGGTACGTCGGCCCCGAGCACGATCCGGAACCCGCCCGACCCGACGTCCCACCCCATCACTCGCTCCGAGTCGGGATAGAGCCGCGACCGCGTCGCCACGACCGAAGGCCCGGCGGCAGCGGGATGGGACGAACCTGTCAGCACCACCGCGGCCGCTCCGTCGCCGAACAGCGCGCCGCCGACCAGATTCGGCAAAGTCGAGTCGTCGCGCTGAAGAGTCAGCGAACACAACTCGACCGACAGGAGCACGGCGACATGCCCAGGCCACGCCTTGAGATAGTCGTGCAACCGCGCGATCCCGGCCGCTCCCCCGACGCACCCCAGCCCGAACAGCGGCATCCGCTTGACGTCCTCGCGCAACCCCAGCCGGCCGGCGACCCGCGCGTCGATCGACGGCGCGGCCACGCCCGTCACGGTGGTGAACATCAGAACGTCGACGTCATCCACCGTCAGGCTGGCCGCCTGCAGCGCGCCGGACACCGCTTCCGCGCCCAGGTCGACCGCGACCGAGATCCACTCGTCGTTGGCCTCGCCGAAATCCTTCAGGACGGCGTACCGCTCCAGCGGCATCGCCAGGTGTCGGTGGGACACGCCGGCGTTCGCGTGCAGCCGGCGGAGCAGGGCGAGACCTTTGCCGTCGGGCAGGCAGATGTCGGCGAAGGCGTCGGTCAGGTCCTGCTGCGGATATCGGTGCGGCGGCAACGCCGTCTGGACCGCGGCGATCCGCGTCATCGTGGCATCGTTGGGTCGGTGACCCGGTTGAGAGTCGTCCGCGGACTCGCGATGGCGAGCCATCCTGGGCCGACCGTTGCCGTCACCACACTGGTGACGGTGGTCGCGTGGTCGGCGGGCCGTAGCCCCACCGGATGTCTGTTGGTCGCAGCAGCAATCCTCACCGGCCACCTCTCGATCGGCTGGAGCAATGACGCGATAGACGCCACCCGCGACACCAGTGTCCACCGAAACGACAAACCAATCGTCCTCGGACTGGTGAGTCGCAGGACGGTGTGGGTCGGCGCGAGCGTGATGGCGATCGCGTGTGTGCCGCTCTCACTGGCCAGCGGAGTGCTCGCCGGCCTGGCGCATCTGGTCGGTGTGGCGGCCGCGTGGGGCTACAACCTCGGCCTCAAGTCGACGCGAATTTCCTGGCTCCCGTACGCCGTTGCCTTCGGCCTGCTCCCGTCCTTCGTCACCCTCGGCACCTCCGGCGACTGGGCCCCTTGGTGGGCCTCAGCCGCCACCGCGTTATTGGGAGTCGGCGCCCACCTGGCGAACGTAGTACCGGATCTAGCAGACGACCTGGCAACCGGAGTAGAAGGCTGGCCCCAACGCCTCGGCCGGCTAGCCCGGTACGCCGCCCCACTCCCCCTCGCCGCCGCAACCACCCTCCTGGTAGCAGCCCCACCTGGCCCCATCGGAGCAGTCGGCTGGCTAGCCCTCGCCGTAGTCGCCGCCCTGCTGACAACAATCGTCCTCTGGAAAAGCGCCCCCTTCCTACTCACCATCGCAGTAGCCGCAGTAAGCATCACCACCCTCGTCCTCCGAGGCGACGCTCTAACCAGTTAGGTATCTAGTCGGCTGGTTTTAGTGGGGCTGTGGTGCCGAGGATGGCGGCTGTTAGGGCTTCGGCGGGTTCTTTGGCGGCTCGGGGGTTGGTGATGAGGACTAGGTCGATGGCGGGGAGTTCGGGGAGGCCGGCGCTGGGTGGGGGTTCTACCAGGTCGGCGGGCATCAGGGAGCGGGCGAAGATGGCGATGCCTAGGCCGGCTCGGACTGCGGCGAGGACTCCGTTGACGCCTCGGACTATGCAGGTGATGCGGCAGGAGCGGCCGGCTTGTTCGAGGGTTTGGACGCCGAGGGAGCGGCTGATGCTCGGGGCCTGGTAGGCGACCAGTGGGACGGGGCCGTCGGGGGCGATCCGAGTGCCCGCGATGCCGGCCCACACCAGCGGGTCGCGGCGTACGACGCGGCCGTTCGGTTCGTAGCCGCCGCCGAGGCTGTGTTTCACGTAGGCGAGGTCGAGGTGACCCGACTCGACCCGGCGGAGCAGATTGGGGCTCTGTGCAACGGTCAGTTCGAGGTCGATGCGCGGATACAGCTGCCGGAAGTCGCGCAGGATCCGCGGTAGTGGCGTCAGCGCAAGATCGTCGGTCACACCGAACCGGAGCCGACCGCGCAGCTCTGAACCAGTGAAGTACCCGGCCGCTTCCTCGTGCGCGGCAAGGATCGTTCGAGCGAAACCGGCCATCGCCTCACCGTCGGCGGTGAGCGTCACCGTCCGCGTGTCGCGCACGAACAGCGGGCGGCCGACCGCGGTCTCGAGTTTGCGGACATGTTGGCTGACCGTTGGTTGCCGGATGCCCAGACGTTCGGCCGCCTGGGTGAAACTGAGCGACTGCGCCACCGCCAGAAACGTGCGTAACTGGTCCGGGTCGTAGGCCACAGTCGCTCCTCCACTGACGTCATCATTGCGGGACGCAATAAGACTAATAGGAGTAATTCGCTGTCGGAATCCAGTGTCCAGCCCTGAGGATGGAAGGGACCTCCCCTGCCAAAGTCCACCTTCCTAGGGATGACTCTTGACCACCCGGGCCACCGGTTCTGTCCACCCCGTCCCCGACTTCCACACTCATCGCACCTCGACCACCCGTCCTGACGACAGCCGGCGGAGGCCTGGCTTCCGGGACACCTTCAGCGCCCTGCAGGTGCGCAACTTCCGCCTCCTGGTCAGCGGCCTTTTCGTCAGCTCGACCGGCGGCTGGGTCCAGCGCATCGCCCAGGATTGGCTGGTCCTGACGCTCACCGGTAGTGCCACCGCGGTCGGCATCACCACCGCCCTGCAGTTCCTGCCCACTCTCCTGCTCGGCCTGTACGGCGGTGTCATCGCCGACCGTTTCCCCAAGCGCAAGGTCCTGCTGGTCACCCAGTCCATGATGGGCGCGGCGGCCGCCGTCCTCGCCGTGCTCGCGTTCACCGGTTCGGTCCAGGTCTGGCAGGTCTACGCCCTGGCCTTGTTCCTCGGCATCGCGGTCGCCGTCGACAACCCCACCCGGCAGTCCTTCGTCAACGAACTCGTCGGCAAGGAGCGGCTGCGGAACGCGATCAGCATGGTCTCGTCGACCTTCCAGCTCGGCAGCCTGATCGGCCCGGCACTCGGCGGCGTACTACTCGGCACGGTCGGCGCCGGCTGGGCTTTCGCGCTCAACGCGATCACGTTCTTCGGGTCGATCTCCGCGCTGCTGATGATGCGCGAACACGAGATGCCCGGGCTGCAGGCCGCCCGCCGGGCCAGTGCGGGGATGCGGATGCGTGACGGTCTGCGCGACGGCGTGCGGTACGCGTTCGACGAGCCGGCCGTCCGCTGGGCGATCGCACTGGTCGGCATCTACGGCATGTTCACGATCAGCCTGCCGGTCACGCTCACCGCCTTCGCCGACCGGGTCTTCCACACCGGAGCCACCGGGTACGGCGTACTGAACTCCGTCGTTGCCGCCGGCGCATTGACCGGGGCGCTGCTGTCGGCGCGGCGGGTCCGGCCGACCAGGCTGCGCAACCTTGTCGGGATCGCCTCGATCCTCGCGGTGACCGAGATGGTGGCGGCGATCCAGCCGTCGCTGTGGACCTTTCTGCCGTTGCTCTGCGCACTCGGCATGGCCACGCTGATGTTCCTCACCGCGGCACAGTCGATGGTCCAGCTGATTACGCCCGACGGGCTCCGCGGCCGCGTCGCCGGAATCTACAGCCTCGTCTTCATCGGCGGTGGCGCGATCGGCGGCCCGACCGCCGGCTGGATCGCCGAGCACTGGGGTGCCCGGACCGCGCTGTTGCTGGCCGGACTGATCCCGGCCGTGGCAACGGTTGCCATCGGCATCAAGCTCGCCCGGGACGGTCGATTCCGGGTGGTCGTCGTCAAGCCGGCGAAGCGCTCACCGTGGTTGCAGCCGCCGCGGCTCGGGCTGGCGCAGACCGAAGTACGGGTGCAACGGCCGGCGGCGCCGCGGATCGAGCGGCCGATCACCATCGCACGACGGCAGCACCAACGCAGCGGCGATCACCCACGTCCCCGGCGTACCAGGAAGCGGCCGCTGCATCACTGAGCGGTGAGATAGAACTCGGTCAGCCACGACTGCCAGGCGTCCTCCAGGCGTCCGGCGTCGTGGCCGGGACCGTAGTAATGGTGGCCGAGGGCAACGGGCATGCCGAGCAGGCTGCGGTCGTGGAAGCGCAGCAACGCGTTCTCGGTCTGGATCCCGAGATGGCTCGGGCCGTCGTAGTCGACCTCGCCGAGGATCACGCCGAGCCCGTAGACGTCCAGCTCGACCTTGTCACCGACCGCTCCGCCGATCGCCTCGCGCAGTTTCTCCCAGGCCTCCGCGGTGCCCGACCACGCGGGCCCCTCGGCAACCACATAGGTGGCGGGCTGGGAGTCGAAGCCCGACATATAGAGCTGCAATGTGTGGAAGTAGAAGTCCCACCCACGCGCGGTCGCCTCGTACTCCGCTTCCCAGTCGTCGCCGGTGAACCCGGCCTGGGCGAACCGCAGTACCGTCGACCCGTCGTCCTGCGGCTCGATCAGGTACTCGAAGATGCCCGCCTCACCCCGTACTGCGAACCCGCTGCCCGGCTCCCAGCGCAACAGCTCACCGTCCGCGAGCAGTCCGTTCTCATCCGGCGACGGATCCATCGGCGCGAACCACGCGGTCAGGCCGGCCTCGGTCGCGATCGCGTCCCACACCTGCTCCGGACTCGCCTCCAACGGAACCTCGACCTCGATCCGGCGTTCCTCCGTCATCGTCCTTCTCCCGTCCAGCAGGCGGATGTTGTCCTGACCATCATCCGTCGCCGGTGAAATCATCGACCGCATGGGTTTCGAACTGCACGGACCGCCGCTCGAAGGATCGCTGGTCAGACTGGAGCCGCTGGGCCATCAGCACGCGGCCGACCTGGCCGTCGCCGCCGAGGCGAACCGCGACTCCTACACCTTCACCTGGGTGCCGAAGGCCGACGAGGTCGGTGACTACATCGAGGCCCAACTCGGCCGGGCCGCGGCGGGCAAGCTGGCGCCGTACGCGCAGATCTCTCAGGAGTCAGGGCGAGCGGTCGGCTCGACCTCGTACTGGGATCCCCGGCTGTGGCCAGGCGAGGACAAGCTGTCCGCGATCGAGATCGGGTTCACCTGGCTGGCCTCGTTTGCCCAGGGCACCGGCATCAACGCCGAAGCGAAGTACCTGCTGTTCCGGCATGCGTTCGAGACGTGGCAGGTGGCGCGCGTCGACCTGAAGACGGACGCGCGCAACAGCCGGAGCCGAGCCGCGATCGAGAAGACCGGGGCGAAGTTCGAGGGTGTACTGCGGAACTGGTCGGTCTCCTGGGCGCCCGGGGAGCAAGGCCGGTTGCGCGACTCGGCGATCTTCTCGATCATCGACACCGAGTGGCCGGCCGTCAGGGAACGACTGGAGACCCGGCTCACTCCCGCCTGACCAGCACCGGCGGCCCTCCCCCAGGAAGGGCCGCCGGCGAGCTGGGGCCAGAGCGTCAGGCTCAGGGCATCAGGGTGCGTCGATCAGGCCGACCGGCGGGACCTTGACGGTGCGCTTGTGCAGGGTGCCGCCCAGGATCACCTTGCGGAGGGCGACGTTGTTGCTGGTGCTGGCCTCGACCAACCGGTTGTCCGGGTTCGCCTTGACCTCGATGAAGTACGTGCCGTTCGGCAGGTCCGTGATGTCGAAGGACTGGCCCGGCCGGAACTGCGCGTAGGTGTCACCCGATCCGACGTCCAGCACCTCGCGCACCGAGAGCGAGGTCTGGCTGCCGCAGGCGGTGTGCAGGTCGGTGTTGGACGGCTTCCAGTTCGCGTTCTTGACCGTGTAGTCGATCGCGTCGGTGGCCGCCAGGCAGAACGCTTCCTTCTGGCTGCGGACGACCTCGGTCTGCTTGGCGTTCAGCAGGCTGTAGCGGGCGAAGTCGGTGAAGTGCCAATGGGTGTGGCCTTCCCGCGGGTCCCACTCCAGCGTGCCGGTGTTCTTGTGCCCGTCACCAAGGTTGATCTCAGTTGTATGGCATTTGTGTCACAGCCCTCACGCACGGTGATCAGATCGCGGAGGTGACGCCGCCGTCCATGGTGATGATGGCGCCGGTGACGTAGCTGGCCAGCGGTGAAGCCAGGAAGGTCGCGACGTTGGCAATCTCGGCCGGTTCGGCGGCGCGGCCGATCGGGATGCTGGCGACCATCTCGTTGAGCAACTCTTCCTTCGGCCGGCCGGAGGCCCGGACCGCGGCTTCGAGTCCCTCGTCGACGCGGCCGGTGCGGGTCAGCCCAGGGTTGATCACGTTCACCCGGACGCCGCGATCGGCGTACGCCTTCGCATAGCCGACGGAGGCGAGCATGAGGGCCGCGTTGGCCGCGCCACCGCCGATGTGCAACGCGTTCGCCGCCCGGCCGCCCTGCCCGACGACGTTGACGATCGCGCCACTGCCGCGCTCGGCCATCCCGCGGACAACCGCCTCGGTCGCGTGCATGTAGGTGAAGTACTTCGCTTCCATCGCCGCGTGCAACGCCTTGCTGTCCAACTCGTCCGCCGGCGTACGCCGGGCCGCGCCCGCGCAGTTGATCAGCACCTCCGGTACGCCGATGCGCTCGAACGCGGCAGCCGTCGCCTCGGGGTCGGTCAGGTCGATCGCCTCGACCTCGAAGCTCAATCCTTTGGCCGCCAACTGTTGCTGGGCCGCGGCGAGATTGCCGGAATCGCGGGAAATCCCGGTCACCTTGGCGCCCTCCCACAGCAACGCCTCGACACAGGCCAGCCCGATCCCCTTGCTGGCTCCGGTCACCACCGCGGTCTTGCCCGACAGTCGCAGATCCACCTGTACCTCCTGCAGTCCTTGGTCGCCGTTGGCAACGAATTGGAATTACTGGTCGTCCGGGCTTGATCCGGCCGGTACTATCAGTAACCAGATCGACACTCTTTGTTTCGACGTTCTGTTGCTGTCAGCACCCAACGCCGGAGGGACCCGTGCCGAGCATCTCACCCAACCATTCACCGCCTTCGTCCGAGGCCGCGCATACCCGCAGCTCGTGGAGGTCGGTCCTTCGCCATGACGTACCGGCTTCGCTGGTCGTCTTCCTGATCGCAATCCCTTTGTCACTGGGGATTGCCGCCGCATCCGGAGCCCCGCTGATCGCCGGGCTCGTCGCCGCGGTCGTCGGCGGCATCGTCGCCGGCGCGCTCGGCGGCTCCTCCTTGCAGGTCAGCGGTCCCGCCGCCGGCCTCACGGTCGTCGTGGCCGGTCTGGCCACGCAGTACGGCTGGGCCGCCACCGCGGGCATCACCTGCGCCGCCGGTCTTCTGCAGATCCTGCTCGGCGTCACCCGCATCGGCAGGCTCGCGCTGTCTCTCTCCCCCGCCGTGGTGCACGGCATGCTGGCCGGTATCGGCGTCACCATCGCCGTCCAGCAGTTGCACGTGGTGCTCGGCGGGAGTGCGCAGAGCTCCCTGATCGCCAACCTGGCCGAGCTTCCCGCGCAGTTGATGGCCCATCATCCGGGCTCGGTCCTGGTCGGCATCCTGACCGTGGTGATCCTGCTCGTCTGGCCCCGGTTGCCCAAGCTCCGCATGGTTCCGGCGCCCCTGGTCGCCGTGGTGAGCGTCACCGCGATCGCCGCCACGTTCATGACCGACGTCACCCGCGTCGACCTGCCGTCGGAGCCGTTGAAAGAGCTCATCCCGCCCACCCTGCCGGCCGGCGGCCCACTCGAGCTCGCGACCGCGGTGCTCACCGTCGCCCTCGTCGCCAGCGTGGAGTCGTTGCTCTCGGCCGTTGCCGTGGACAAGCTTCATCGCGGCAGACGCGCCAATCTCGATCGCGAACTGGTCGGCCAGGGCGCGGCCAACGCGATCTCCGGTGCACTCGGCGGGATGCCCGTCACCGGGGTGATCGTGCGCAGTTCCACCAACGTCGCGGCCGGTGCCCGGAGCCGGGCGTCGGCGATCCTGCACGGTGTCTGGATCGCGGTCTTCGTGCTCGCCGCGGGCGCGATGCTCGAACTGATCCCGATGTCCGCGCTGGCCGGCGTCCTGCTGGTCACCGGTCTGCGCCTTGTCCAACTAGCCCACATCCGCACCCTCAAACGCCATGACGAACTTCTCGTGTACGTCGTCACCGGGGCGGGCGTCGCGGTCCTCGGCCTGGCCGAGGGGGTTCTGGCCGGGCTGGCCCTGGCCCTCGCCAGGGTGCTGTATCGGTTGTCCAGGGCAACGGTCACCGCGACCGAGGAGGACGGCACCTGGATCGTCAGGATCCGCGGCACGCTGGTCTTCCTCGGCGTGGCGTCGCTGGTCCGGACCCTGCGCACGATCCCGGCCGGCGCCCCGGTCCGGGTGGATCTCCAGGTCAACCACCTCGACCACGCGGCGTACGAGGCGATCGAGGACTGGCGGCGTGGGCACATCGCGCGGGGCGGTTCGGTCGAGCTGAGCCGCGCGGCGTTCAGGGCTGCCCTGCAAGGCGGTCCGGGCCGCCGGATCATTCCCTGGCAGCACCACCGGGTGGTGCCGGAGGTCGACCAGCGGGCCGCGATGCTCGACGGCATCCGCGAGTTCGAGGCGTCGGCCGATCCGATCCGGCCGATGATGGCGGAGCTGGCCGCGAACGGGCAGAAACCGACGCAGTTGTTCATCACCTGCGCCGATTCGCGGATCGTGCCGAACATGATCACCACCACCGGACCGGGCGACCAGTTCTGCGTGCGCAACGTGGGCAACCTGGTTCCGCCGTACGGGTCGAACAGCAGCTCGGTGGACGCGGCGGTCGAGTACGCCGTCGAGGTACTGGGCGTCGCCTCGATCGTGGTCTGCGGTCACTCGCACTGTGGTGCGGCCGCCGCCGCGCTGGAGCCGTCCGCCCAGAACGGCACAGCACTCCAGACCTGGCTGAAGCACCTGGAGCTGTCGGTACGCCGGGCCGACGCGCTGCCCGACATCATCGATCCGGTGACCGGCATCAAACTGTCGGCGGCCGACAAGTTGTCCGTCACCAACGTGGCCGTCCAACTGGAGAACCTGCGCAGTTTCGCCTGCGTCCGCAAGGCCGAGGAGGCCGGCCGGCTCGAACTGGTCGGCCTGTACTTCGACATCGGCGCGGCCGCGGCCCGGCTGGTCCTCGAGCGCGAGCCCTACCTCGTTCGCGCGGACGAAGAGCTCGCCATCACCTGATCGGCACCGGCGGGTGTGCTGTCCCGGCGCACCCGCCGGCTGTCGAACACCAGCACCAACGGGATCGCCAGCCCGATCGCGATCAGCCCGTCGAGCCAGTAGTGGTTGGCCGTCACGACCACCACTGCGAACGTCAGGACCGGATGGGCGATCCACAACCACCGCCATCGGGAGCTGGTGGTGCGGATCAGGAACACCGCGACCATGAACGCCCAGCCGACATGCAGACTCGGCATCGCCGCGAACTGATTCGCGAGCCCAGTCCCCGCATCGGCGCTGTACACCGACTGCCCGAGCAGCTGACCGGTATCGATCCACCCGTACTGCGGGAACATCCGCGGCGGCGCGAGCGGGAAGACCAGATGCCCGATCAACGCCAGCCCGGTCAGCGACGCCAGCGCCCAGCGCGCCTTCGGGTACTCCGCCGGGCGGCGGACCAGCAGCCACCCGAGGACGATCGCAGTGAGCGGGAAGTGCACACTCGCGTAGTACCGGTTGGCGGCCTCGGCGAGACCCGGGATCTGCAAGGCGAGGTGCTGGACCTGAGCCTCGCTCGGCAGACCGAGCAGCAGCTGGAGATGTCTCAGCGCATCGGCGTTCTCGAAGGCGGCGCCGGCATGATGCGCCGAGATCAGCCGGCCGAGGTTGTAGAGGCCGAAGAGCACGGCGAGCAGGACGAGTTCGCGCAGGATCCGTTTCCGGCGCGCCCGTTGGTCGGGCGGCGACAGCGCAGGCAGGTGCTCCAGTGGTCGGCTGAGAGTTACCTGCGCCATTCGCCCTCCCCAGAAACCGAATGCTCGTTCTTCGAGATTTCAGCCTGCTCCTGGAACCGGGCAGAAATCAAGAACGGTCATTCGTTTTCCGCTGTGATCCCGGCCGCATCGGTGGCCGGGAGCGGCGAGGAGGTGTCAGACAGTCACCCTTCGGGAGGCGACCAGGTCACCCGCGTCGTAGCCGTCCGCCCGCAGCAGCTGGCCGGCGGTCACGTCGAGGATGTCGATGCTGAGCGGCGTCCCGGTCAGGTCTTCGGAGCTGATCGGCCGGTCGTCGAGGTACAGGTCGACCCGGTCGAGGCCGGCCGTGTCCAGGACGACCGTGAGCGTCGTACCGGTCAGTGACGCCGAGACGTCGAGTCGCCGGTTCGGCATCGCCGCGAGCAGGGCGCCGGCCGCGTCGAGGAGATCGGCGTTGCCTCCGAGCAGGTCCCGGCGGGTCAGTTGATGCGTCACATCGGGTCGGACGCCGAGGTCTTCGACCGGCGTACCGGACAGCTCGCCGACGCGCAGGGTCCGGCGGATCGAGACGCGCAGGTTCGCGCCGTTCGGCAACGCCTCGTACGGCGAAGTCGGGTCCGGCGGCTGCGGCTCGTTGAGCAGGGTGGCGAGCAGGCCATGGGTCCAGACGTTCGCGCCACCGGCTCCGGTGTTGTCGTCGACGCCGAGGATCTTGCCGATCTGGTGGTCGGCGAAGCCGGCGGCGAAGATGTCCGTGGCCGAGTAGACCCGGGCATCGGTGATCAGCACGACCGGGCCGTAGTACGTCTGGCCGATCGCGTTCGCGCCGTCCTCGGGGGTGATCGGCTTCGCCGCGGAGTACGCCGCGCCCGTCTCGGTGGCCAGGTCGAGCGATTCGAACCAGGGCCCGAGGTCGATCCCGGCCGGGTTGTCCTTGTGCCGGCGGCAGATCCGCAGGTTGAGCGGCGTACTGATGAACTGCACCGGCTCCGGGGCGATGCGGCGCGGCGTCAGCGTCTGCAGGGTGAACTCACTGGCGTAGATGTGTCCGCCGCCGTTGTCGCGGACGTCGATGATCAGGCCGTTCTGCGGCAACGCCGCGGCGAGCCGGACGAACTCGTCGCGGAAGGCGACCGGGTCGGTCACGCTGAACGTGAACATCCGCAGATGCCCGAAGGTGCCGTGCGCCGTGGTCACCTCCCGAGCGCGGAAGACACCCGGCATCGTGGTCGGGAGATCGGCGCCACCGACGGCCTGCGGTTCGGCAAGCTGGGCAGAGCTCTGGCCCTGTTCGAGGGCGACGACCTCGCGGACATAGAGCGCCTTCTTGGCCCGGTTCTTCTCGTCGGAGTCCAGGTCGAGACCCATCAGCGCCGAGGCCGGGGTGAGTGCGTCGAGATCCGTCATCGGCGGCAGGTTCGTCGTCACCTTCCACTGCTCGCGCAGCTCCTGGGCGGAACCGTCGAGGCCGAGGTAGCTCAAGGTCACCCAGTCCTCGTCCGGTGGCGACTGGATCACCAGCGGGCGCAGGGTCAGCGACTCCAGTCCGCGCGCCAGGTTCGCCGCTTCGTTGCTGCCGGCGAACTGGGCTCCGTTGAGCGCGACGGCGCGGGCGATCGGCGTACCGTTCCAGTGCGTCACCTCGGCGCCGGGCCCGAACTGCGGAGCGGTGTAGCCGGCGACGGTCCGGGTGACCAGGTAGTGCTCACCGGTCTGGTCGAAGCACTTCTCGATCATGAACGGCAGGAACGCGATCTTGCCGGCGAACGGCGCGGGCAGCAGGTAGTTGGTGTGCAGATCCCGGACCGAGTGGAAGATGCTCGACATCCGCCGGTGGAAGATCCACTCCGCCTCCATCGTCTCGGCGGTCTGGCGTTCCATCCTGGCACGCATCACCCGCAAGCGCTGCAAGGGATTCACCGCATGCATCGCCATCTTGAGTTGCAGGTGGACATAGTTCTGCTCGAGCAGTAACAGAGCCTGGTCGACGAGCAACTTGCGTTGGCCCAGCGTCAGCGAACCCGCCGTCTGCAGGAACTGTGGCAACGGGACGACAGCGGCCTTGTGGGTAGTGGACTTCCGGGCTTTCCTGGTAGCGGTCTTGCGAGTTGGCACCATGACTTCCCCCAAAGAGGCAGCCCCTCCCCTGGGCCGCGATTCCCCCACCGTCCTGCGCGGCCTGGGTGATGTCAACGCCTCGTTGTCCTCGTGGCCAACAGCATGCTGGTGCACAACCATCGAGAGATGAGGATCAGACGCTGGTTGTTGACCATCGCGGTGGTGACCGGCGCCTGCACCGCGCCGGCCCAGGCTGAGGCCGCCGCTTCATTTCCGCGCATCGACGCGACCGGGATGCAACTCGTCGCGGGCGACACGTTCGCGACATACGGCGCCCGGATCGCGGCGCTCGAACAGAAACCTGGTCTCGCGCCGGTCGGCGTCACCGAAGTACTGGCGGCTGCCAACCGGACCGGCCGCAACCTGTGCCATCCGACGTACCTGACGGCAGCGCTCAACCCGAAGGGGTTCTGCTGGCAGGACGGTGAGGACGACGACCTGAACGTGTGGATCCCGCAGGGCGTCACCGGTTCGGGCGACGCCCAGCCCGCCGGTGGGGCTCGACGAGTCGTGGCCGCGACCTGGCACAACGCCGATGACAGCGCGATCCGGGTGTCGTTCGTGGACCTGAGCACGAACAAGTACCGGCAAGTCCTGCTGGTGGAGCCGACCGGAACCGGCAACTTCGCCGCCATCGCCGGCCACGGACACGGCCTGTACTGGTCGGGCAACACCCTCGTCGTCGCCACCGGAGGGTCGGTACTGCGAACCTTCGACCTGCGGCACATCTGGCGGACCGACACCAGCACCGGCGAGGTCGGATTAGGGGCCGATGGCAAATATCACGCCCGGTGGCACGCGTTCGCCCTGCCCCAGACCGGCGCCTACTGGTACGCGGGTGGCGGTTGCGGCAACACCACTGGCGTCAAACCCTGCTTCGCGAGCCTCGCCCTCGACCACGCCGGTACCGGGTCCTTCGTCGCCGCCGAGCACACCACCCGTGGCGGCGGCCGCATCGTCCGCTGGCCGGTCGACAAAGCGACCGGCCTCCCGCCCTTGAACGCGAGCGGGGTGGTGCCGGCGATCGAGGCCTTCAACTCACCGGTGTGGGGAATGCAGGGCGCTGTGTCGTACGGCGGAAAGTTCGTGGTGGCCGGCGTCTGCCCGGAGTACGCGGACAACATCGGCGACGGCGTCGACTACCCGAGCTGCCTGCATCGCGGTACCGGCGGTATCTCGACCTCGGTCTGGACGAAAGCTCCGAAGAACACCGAGAACCTGTCGTACTGGCCGGCCACCAACGAACTCTGGCTGCTGAGCGAACAACTCCGGGAACGGGTGACCGTCCACATCCCTTGGAGTTAGCGGGGCCCTAGAAACAGGCCTCCGCTGGCGTCGATGACCTGACCGGTGATCCACCTCGCCTCCTCGGAGGCGAGGAAGGCGACGACGTCGGCGACATCGCCTGGCTCGCCCAGCCGGTCGAGCGCTGTCCCGGCCGCGATCTGGGCGACCAGGCCCGGTACCTCGAAGGCTGCGCCGTTGGTGGCCGAGCGAGTGGCACCGGGCGCGACCGCGTTCACCGTGATCCCGCGTACTCCGAGCTGGTTCGCCAGGGTCAGGGTCATCGTTTCGATCGCTCCCTTGGTCATCGCGAACGAGGTCTGGGCGGGGTTCGCCATCCGGGTCGCCACCGACGAGAGCGTGACGATCCGGCCGCCGTCAGGCAGCAGCGGGAGGGCGCGCTGGATGATGAAGTACGGCGCTCGCACGTTGACCGCGAAGAGGTGGTCGAATTCCGCCCGCGTCGTGGTCCCGATCGGACCGGCCGGCGCGGCCGCCGCATTGTTGACGAGGATGTCGAGCGGCCGTCCGGCCAGGATCGCCTCGACTCCGCCGAAGAGCGTCTCCACGTCATCGTCCTGGCCAAGCTCTGCCCGTACTGCGTGCGCGGTCCCGCCGGCCGCCTCGATCTGCCCGACCGTCGCCGCGGCGCCGTCCTTGTCCGTCCCGCAGTGGACGACGACCTCGGCTCCTCGCGCCGCCAGCCGGATCGCGATCGCCCGGCCGATTCCCTTCGACGCCCCGGTCACCAGCGCCACTTTGCCCTGACTCATCTTGCGCTCCTCTATTAGTTACTACCATGTTGTTAGTGACTACCACGATGGTAGTGTCTATCACATGGCCCTTCGAGAACAGCGGCGGCTCGAGACCCAGCGCGCGATCCAGACGCACGCGGTCCGGCTTTTCGCCGAGCGCGGCTACGACGCCACGACCGTGGCCGACGTTGCCGACGCCGCCGGGGTCTCCGCGATGACCGTCTACCGGCACTTCCCCACCAAGGAGGATCTGGTCCTCGCCGACCAGCACGCCGCGGACATCGCCGAGCGGATCGCGGCCTCCCCGCCCGAACTACCGCTCGTACGCCGGATCGGTGGCGCGCTCATCGACGGGACCGCGGCCTTAACCCGGGACGGCCGTGACAAGGGGCTGACGCCGACCGGCCAGTTCCTGCTGGCCCGGCTCAAGCTGATGATCTCGACGCCGGCTCTGCGGGCCAAGCACTTGGACAACAACTACGTCCTGCAGCAGGCCATCGTGGGCGCCCTCGGGTACGACGCGAGCGAACCCGACAAGCTCTTCCAGGCTGAAGCCGCAGCCAGCGCCTGTCTGGCCGCGCTGCACACGGCCTTGGTGCGCTGGGCCGAGGAGGACGGCCGGCCCGACCTACCCGGCCTGATCGGAATGGCGCTGGCCGCGGCCTTCGGGGAGACCGTCACCGGCGCCTGACCACCTGCCTGCAAGGATGTGCTGATGGGTGAGGTTTGGGACAACATCACGAGCGCGCAGCCGGCCGCCTCGACAACCGTCGTCATCGGTACCGGGGTGCTCGCGTTGCTGCTGATCGCCTGGCGGCCGGTCTGGCGTCAGACCCGGCAGGTGGTCACGATCGCCCATGAGGGCGCGCACGGCCTCATCGCGCTGCTCGTCGGTCGCCAGCTCGCCGGCATCCGGCTGCACTCGGACACGTCGGGCGTGACGGTCTCGCGTGGCAAGCCGGACGGCGCAGGCATGATCGCCGTCCTCCTGGTCGGCTACCCCGGACCTGCGCTCTTCGGGATCGGCGCAGCCTTCGTCCTGGGCCAGGGGTACGCCGTTGCGCTGCTCTGGGGGCTCCTGCTCGCGCTGCTCCTGCTGCTGCTCCAGATCCGCAACCTGTTCGGCCTGTGGTCGGTGGTTGCCTTCGGCGCCTTGGTGTTCGCTGTGTCCTGGTGGGGCTCGGAGCAGGTGCAGTCGGGCTTCGCGCATCTGCTCACCTGGTTCCTGCTGCTGGCCGCACCGCGCGCAGTACTGGAGCTGCAGCACTCCCGCCGGCATGGGGGCGGCCGCAGCTCCGATGCCGATCAGCTCCGGCGGCTGACCGGCGTACCGGCGATCCTCTGGGTAGGCTTCTTCGGCATCCTCACCCTGGCCTGCCTCGCCCTCGGCATCCTTTGGTCCGGCGTACTGCCTGACTAGCTACGGCCGCCTTCGAGCGGGCGGTCGCGCTGGGCGGTGCCTGGGCCGCCGTACGGGTAGTCGGCTGCGCCCGGGTCGCTCGCCCGGTCGAGCTGCTCGGTTTCTTCGGCCGTGAGGTGCAGGCCTGCCGCGGCGAGATTGTCGTCGAGTTGCGCGGTGGTGCGAGCGCCCAGGATCACCGACGTGACCGCCGGGCGGTCGACGAGCCAGGCGAGCGCCACCTGGGCCATCGAGATGCCGCGCACCTCAGCGATCGCACGGACCGCCTCGACGACGTCGCGGACGCGCTGGTTCCGGCTGCGGCGATGCCAGGACTCGACACCGCGGTTCGGGTCCTCGCCCAGCCGGGTCGCGCCGGTCGGCTCCTCGTCGAAGGAGTACTTGCCGGTCAGCCAGCCACCACCCAGCGGCGACCACGGCAGCAGACCAAGCCCGTTCTCCTGCGCGGCCGGGATGATCTCCCACTCGATCTCCCGCACCAGCAGGTTGTACTGCGGCTGCAGCGTGACCAGTGGCGACCAGTCGCGCCGGTCGATCAGGTCACACGCCTTCTGCAGTTGCCATCCGGTGAAGTTGGAGACACCGCCGTACAGGATCTTCCCGGCCCGTACTGCGTCCTCCAGGAAGCTCAGGCTCTCCTGCAGCGGGGTGATCGGATCCCAGGCGTGCAACTGGTACAGGTCGACGTGATCGACCCCGAGCCGGGTCAGTGACGCATCGAGCGCCTTGCGCAGATGCCGCCGCGACGTACCGACATCGTTGGGCAGCTCTCCCATCGGGAACCGCCCCTTGGTCGCCAGTACGACGCTGGCGCGTGCGCCCGACTTGGCCAGCCAGCTGCCGATGATGTTCTCCGAGGCACCGGTCGTGTAGACGTCAGCCGTGTCGACGAGGTTGCCGCCGGCCTCGACGTACCGGTAGAGCTGCTCGTGCGAGCCGGTCTCGTCGGTCTCGTTGCCGAACGTCATCGTGCCCAGCGCATAGGTCGATACGACGGTGCCGCTGCTGCCAAGAGTGCGGTATTCCACGACTGCTCCTCGCTCGAGACGAATGTCCTGACAACACTAGACCGCAGCACGCTGGAACTGTCCGAGGTGCGCAGTAGCCTGGCGGGGTCCGCAGGATGAAGGGAAAAATCGATGAACACCAGCGAACTGCTGCTCGATGCTTTCGGCCGGATCGAGGAGGTCGTGCGGGAAGCCGTCGACGGGCTCGACGACAAGACGCTCGCGACCAGACCCGACGGAGCCGGCAACTCGATCGCCTGGCTGGTCTGGCATCTGACCCGCATCCAGGACGATCACCTCGCCAACGCGGGCAGCTACGAACAGGTCTACACGTCCGACGGCTGGCACGAGCGACTAGGCCTGCCGTTCGACGCGGGCGACACGGGGTACGGGCACAGCGCCGACGACGTCGCCGCGGTGCAACTCTCCGCCGAACAACTCCTCGGGTACTACGACACCGTGCACGCCCGCAGCCTCGAGTACCTGAACGGCCTGACCGACAACGAGCTGGACCGCATCGTCGACAGGAACTGGAACCCACCGGTGACGCTCGGGGTCCGGCTCATCAGCGTGCTGTCGGACGACCTCCAGCACGCCGGGCAGGCGGCCTACGTCCGGGGGTTGCTCAGCTGAGCGTCGTCTTCCAGAGCGTCGCGGGCTGGTCGGTGGGACCGGCAACCAGATAGAGCGTCTTGCCGACCAGCTTGGCGTCCTTCACGACGCCTTCCGGGCCGGTCGACTCGCGGACCGTCCAGTTGCCGTCCGTGCCGCTGACCACCTTGACCTTGTTGCCTTCCGCAACGACCTGGTAGAGCTGGCCGTTGTCCTCGACGGGCGGCGGCAGCTCGTCCTTGTCGCTGACCGCGATCGCCGGGACGTTCCGCAGCCGCTTGCCCTGCGTGCCGTCGACCTGCCAGAGCGCCAGCTTGTTCTCGACGAAACCGGCGATCGTGCAGGCTGTCGCGCTGCGACAGGTCGCGGAGTTGCCCTGGCTGCGAGCGCCCAGGTCGGGCAGCTCGATCCTGCTCCAGCCCTGGTTGACGTCGGTCGACCGCCACACGGCGGTCTCCTGCTGGACGACGTTCGGGGCTAGGCGGACCTGTGAGCCGACCAGCAAGATCCCGTTGCCGGCGGCCGTGGCGAAGTTCGGGCTGAGCATCAGCGACGGAGTGCTCTCCAGCGGCGTCTTCGCCGACGGCTGCCGCACCCACTGGTCGGTCCCGCGCGGCAACCAGATCGCCCCGTCCAGGCCGGTCTGCGCACTCCCCCAGGAGCCGGCCAACGCCTGACCTGTCGGCGTGATGATCGCGGCGTACAGGGCTCCCGCAGTCTGCCCACCGAACGTGTTGAACTCCTGCGGGTACTCCGTCAGCGCATTGGCCGAGCCGGTCCACACGGTCCAGCGGGTGTTGGCGTGGGCTCCGCCGGGTGCACCACCCAACGCGAGCAGCCGTTGGCCGTCGGACGCGATCGAGTGCCAAGTCGCCTCGAACGCGTACGGACTGTTGGCGTGGACCTTGATCTCCTGCCGGCTGCCGTCCGCCTGCTGGAGCAGCAACCTGGGCGCGACCTTCGCACTGCGGTCACGCAACCCGATCAGCAACTGCTCGCCATGCGCGGTCAGTACTACGGGCTCGGCGGGCAGCTCGACTTTCGTCCACACCACCGCTGCGACGGCCTGCGGTGCGGCCTTGTCCTCGGTACAGCCCGCGATGACGAGGATGAGCGCGCCGACGAGCGCGGCCGGGCGGAGGCCTCTCATCAGCGGTTCTGCGGAAGCTTGGTGGTCTTCTTCCTCGCGCCGCGTGGTGCCGACGGTGGCGGCACCATCGGCCCGATGTCGCCGTCCGGAGCGGTGTCCAGGTCGACGATCACCGGAGCGTGGTCGCTCGGGCCGGTCCCCTTGCGCGCCTTGCGATCGATCCAGGCCGCCTTCACCCGTTCGGCGACCGGCGTGGTCGCGAGCATCAGGTCGATCCGCATCCCGAGGTCCTGGTGGAACATGCCCGCGCGGTAGTCCCAGTAGCTGAACACGCGGTCGGTCGGCCAGCGGTCCCGGACAACGTCGTGCAGCCCGGTCGCCATCAGGTCGGCCAATGCCTGCCGCTCGGGCGCGGTGACGTGCGTCGATCCGACGTACGCCGCGGGGTCGAAGACATCGGCGTCGGTCGGCGCGATGTTCATGTCACCACAGACGATCTGGTCGGCGGGTCCGGCCGCGACGACGTCCTTCAGCGCGGCGAGCCAGGCCAGCTTGTACTGGTAGTGATCCGAGTCGGGCACCCGCCCGTTCGGCACGTAGAGGGAGTAGACCCGCACGCCGCCGCACGTCGCGGCGATCGCCCGCGCCTCCGGATCGGGGAAGCCCGGCGCCCCGGCGACTCCGGTGACGACGTCTTCCAGTCCGACCTTGGACAGCAGCGCCACGCCGTTCCACTGCGCCTGGCCGTAGGTGACGGTCTCGTAGCCGCGCCCGGACAACTCGTCACCGAGCAGCTTCGTGAAAGCGTCGTCCGCCAGCTTGGTCTCCTGCAGGCACACGACATCGGGCTGCCGTTCGTCCAGCCAGCCCAGTAGCCGCGGCATCCGCTGCTTCACCGAATTCACATTCCAGGTAGCTACTCGCACCAGACCTACGGTAGCTCCCGAACAGCTCTGGTCCTGCCTTGCGCCGATGTGGTCGGATGTCCTGGTGAAGATCAGCGCCGCGGAGCTCAATCGGGCGACGCTTGCCCGGCAGTTGTTGCTGGCCCGCGAACCGCTCGGCGTGCTCGAGGGCACCCGCCGGATCGTGGCGATCCAGGGCCAGCACCCGGCCTCGCCGTACCTCGCGCTCTGGAACCGGCTGGTCGATTTCGATCCGGCGGACCTGGACGCCGCGTTCGCCGAAGGCCACGTGGTGAAGTCGACGCTGCTGCGCGGCACCTTGCATGTCGTACACGTCGACGATCACCTGCCGTTCCACCTGGCCATGCAGCCGATGTTGCGGTCACACCTCGGTCAGGCGCGTTCCGGTGGGCTGGCACCCGAGGCGGTCTACGAATTGATCCCGGGGCTGGTGGAGTTCGCCGCGGAGCCTCGGGGCACCGCGGCGATCGAGCAATGGATCAGCGAACGCTGCAGCGCACCCGGCAAGGCCGTCTGGTGGGGCATCCGCAACTTCGCACCACTCCTGCATTCCCCGACCGGAGGCCCCTGGTCGTTCGGCCAACGCCCCTCGTACGTCGCGGCCGCGCGCCAACCCGACCCGTACTCCGTGGAACTCGCCGGCAGCATGCTCGAGTCGCTCGTGTGGCGTTACCTCGAAGGGTTCGGCCCGGCCTCGATCGCCGACATCGCCCAGTTCGCGTCGATCACCCGGACCAGGGTCCGCCGCGCCGTCGAGACACTCCGCGAAAAGCTCGTCGAGCTGCAAGGAGCTGACGGCACCGACCTGTACGACGTACCGGATGGGCCCCGGCCGGCCGGAGACACGCCGGCTCCCCCACGGTTGATGCCGATGTGGGACAGCACTCTGCTGGGTTATGCGGATCGCTCGCGCATCGTGCCGACGGAGTACAAGGCGGTCGTCACCCGCACCAACGGCGACGTCCTCCCCACTCTCCTGGTCGACGGCCGCGTCGCCGGCGTCTGGCGCACAACCCCCGACGGCATCGAGGCGACCGCCTTCAGCCCACTACCGGCCAAAACCTGGAAGGCCCTGGCCGCGGAGGCCGAGGCCCTCAGCACCTTCCTCGAACCCCGCGACCCCACGGTCTACTCCCGCTACAACAACTGGTGGCCAACCCTCCCACCCGGCGACACCCGCCTGTTGGCGTCTTAGTCCACGCAGAGGCAGAAGGGGTGGCCGGCCGGGTCCAAGAAGACCCGAAAGCTGGTCCCCGGTTGGTGAGAGTGCTTGATAGCGCCCAGCTCGAGCACTGCCTGCTCGCCCGTGTCGAGGTCCTCAACCATGATGTCGAGATGCATCTGCTGCGGCACCTCCTGCTCCGGCCACTCGGGCGCCCGGTAACCCTCAACAGGCTGAAAGCAGATGCACTGGTTATCCGCCCGAACCTCGGCCCAGTCATCAGAAACCTGCACCTTCCAGTCCAACACCGCACCATAGAAGTTGGCCAGCTCAGCATGATCAGCACAGTCGAGAACAACGCTCGGAAATCGTCCAATAGCCATGCCACCGACGCTATCGACCTATCCGGACGGTGTGCGTCCTGGTTCCTCCCGCGGCGCACGCGAGTCGTCGGGCAACTGGAGGTACGTACTCGGCATCCGGATTCGTCCGGGATTGGCGACAGCGCCAGGCGGTTCCGAGACGATCGGCCCGACCGCGGACGAGAATTCGCGCGCCACGAAGTCACTCCACCATCGAGAGGCAAACTGTGACAGTTCGACGTCGTTTCACCGTGATGCTGGCCGCTGTAGGTCTGGCCGCCGGCCTGCTCAGCACCGCGACGCCGGCCACCGCCGGCACTGCGGCCGTTCCCACCGACACCTGTGGCGGATCGGTGTACGTCAGCCCGGACCGGGAGGTCAGAACCCTCGGTAGCAACATTCCGGTCGCCAAGATCCAGCTCCGCCGCGACTCGAACTACTACTACTGGTCGTGCATCACCTTCTACTCGGCGGTGCCGACCGGCTACTGGGCGACCGCTCGCCTCACCCGCTATCTCGATGGCTCCTTCACCGACGAGTTCGCCTGCGGCCGCGGCGGCGGCACACCCCACGTCAGCGCGGGAATGAGGTTCTGCCGGAGCCCGAAGATCCTTGCCCCCAGCTCCAGAGTCACCTTCTACGCCGAGGGGTTCGAGTACAAGGGCTCCACCGAGGTAGTTGCTTGGGGCGACACCATCGAAGGGCGCTGAAGCTCAGGTTGGAGCACCATCGCGCTCGTCCGGCCGGCTCGCGACCTGGGTAAGCCAGGCGCGGAGGTGGTCGGCGAGGGCGATCGGGGCGTCGTACTGGATCAGGTGTCCCGCGCCCTCGACGAGGTGCAGTGAGGCGCCGGGGATGAGGGCGGCCAGTTTGTGGGCCAGGTTGGTGGGGATCCACGCATCGTCGGTGCCCCACAGGATTCTGACCGGCGTACTGATGCGGTCGAGGCGTTCTTCGTTCTCCCGCAGGAAGCGTTCGTCGTACTGGGCGATCTGGCGGTAGAAGGCCGGCCGGCCCGCTCCCCCGCCGGCCCCACGCGATCTTCCGCCCTTCCCCGCAGTAGCCTCAAACCGATGGCTCAAACCAACGCTAGGGTTTGGCCTGTGGATGATTCAGAGCTGGCGACCTGGCTGGAGCAGCTGCAGGAGGAGTCTTTCCGGCAAGGCGGGAAGGCGGTCCGTACGTCGTACCCGCCGGAACGCCGGATGACGGGCACACAGCTGGCGGGGTACCTCCAGCGCCGTTCCTACGCGCTCGCGTCCTCCACCCGGCCCGACGGCCGGGCCCATGCCGCGCCGACCCTGTTCACGATCCACGCGGAAGCCTTCTGGCTCCCCACGGTCGGTGGCGCGGTCCGGCTCCGCAACGTCGAGGCCAACCCGTGGCTCGCGCTGTCCGTGCTCGAGGGCGAACACGACACCCACGCCGCCGTACTGACCGAAGGCCCGGCCGAGGTGCTGACCACGGTCCCGGCCGACGTCGTACAGGCCACCGAACGCCGCAACACCGGTGGCACCCTCGACTGGGCAACCGCCTGGCTGCGCATGACCCCGCAACGCCTCTTCAGCTTCGCCGAGCACGCCTGGCAAGAAACCAAGTAGCAACGGCGGCCGTTCCCGGGTCGGGCGGAGGGGTTGGCCCGACCCGGGAAGGTGACCTACTTGATGGTCAGGTCGCGGATGTTCGTACCTGCAGCGGTGAAGACCAGGTAGACATCGCGGACGCCGCGAGCCACCTGTGGGTTGAGCTGGGCCGTCGTCGTGGCCCAGGTGTAGCGGTCGCCGGTGGCAGGAGCCGTGAGCGTTCCAGCAAGCGGACCGGTCGGGCTGCCAAGGCGGATTTCCACCTTTGCGGTGTCGGCCGAAGCTCGCGAAACGGCGGCCTCCAGCCGGGTGGCGCCACGGCCTAGCCGGACATCCTCGAAGGAGATCCAGTCACCGGCTGCCGTCTTGCCGACCGCATCGCCGCGCACCTTGGACGCATCGATGAGCTCGATCCCCGAGTAGTCGTCGAAGTCCGTGGCCGCGGTTCGCTTGCTAAGGTCGCGAGCCGGGATCTGCTCGCCCCGGACCGCCACCGTAGTACGGGCCCTGATGTCGCTTGAGGAGCTGCCCACCTGGATGTCCTGCAGCGCCGACTCCACCACCCACTTGTTCCGGGTGACGTCCCAGAACGCCAGGTCGCTCGCCTTCACGTCGAAGGAGACCGTACGACGTTGTCCGGGTGCGAACGCCAGCCGCTGGAACCCACGGAGCGTCTTGACCGGCTGGGCCACCCGCGAGGTGCGCTGCGAGGTGTAGAGCTGGACGACCTCTTCGCTGGCAGTCCGGCTGGTGTTGGTGACGTCGACGCTGACCTTGAGCCGTCCGTTCGCCGCGACGACGGGCGAGCCGACCCGCAGTCCGGAGTACCGGAAGGAGCCGTAGGTCAGGCCGTGGCCGAACGGGTAGAGCGGACGGCCCTGGTGGTACTGATACGTCCAGCCGGCCTTGATCACGTCGAAATCGAGCGGATCCGGCAGTTCCTTGTCCGTGCGGTACCAGGTCTGCGGGAGCCGGCCCGACGGCGAGTAGTCACCGAACAGGACATCGGCGAGGGCCCGGCCGGTCTCCTGGCCCGCGTGCGACGTCCACAGGACCGCCTTCGCCTGACCCCAGTCGCCGGTCAGCGGGTAGCTGCTCTCCAGCACCACGATGGTCTTGGGGTTGGCAGCAGTGACGGCCTTCACGATCGCCTGCTGGCCGGCCGCGAGAGCAGTGCCCTGACGATCGTCGTCCTCGCGCCCGTTGACGAACGGAGTACTGCCGACGACCACGATCGCCGTGTCCGCCTTCTTCGCGGCCGCGACCGCCGCGGCCGTCCCGCTGACCAGAACCTCCTTGGTGAACTGAGCCGCCGCGTCTTGCGTGGCCGCGCCGATCTCCAGCTTTCCGTCGGCGCCCAGGGTGATGTACTGGTTGGGGCCGTTCCACGGCTCCTTCACCTCATTGCCGCGGTACCGCAGTACATAGTTGCCATTGGCAAGCTGCTCGAAGCTGAACTTCTGCTGCACGAACCAGCCGTTGGGCTGGTCCTGGTCGTTGACCAGCCCGCCGCCGCCCCGTCCGACGAGCTTGCCGTTGGAGGCCGCGCGGAACGTGAGGGTGCCGCCGCCCCAGTCGAAGACGTCGAGCGACTGAGCCACGCCCGCCGTCGCCGCGTCGGCGACCAGGGCACCACCGGTGGCACCGGCCGGCGCGGTCACGTACTTGCCAGTGGCAACGGCCTTGAGCGCGATGCGGTCCACGCCTTCGGTAGCTGTGACCGCGCTCGCGGTGCCGAGCCGCTCGGCGATTCCGGCCTTCGGGGTGATCCGGTAGGGCATCGTGCCCGAGTACCAGTCCTCGTAGATGGCGTCCGCCAGCTGACCGATCACCGCAACGTTCTTGGTCTTGGCCGAGTTCAGCGGCAGGGCCTGGTTCTTGTTCTCGAGCAGGACGATTTGCTTGCGTGCAGCCTCGCGGGCGAGCTCACGATGGGCCGGGCTGTCGATGCTGTCCGGGCCGATCTTCTCGTACGGGTTGCGCCCGGCCGGGTCGAACTCGCCCAGCCGGAAGCGGATCGACAGCAGATGCCCGACTGCCTTGTCGATGTCCGCCTCGGCGAGCAGGCCCTTCGTCAGCGCCTCCTTCACGGCGGCGACGGTCGGCCCGCCGTTCTTGTCGTTCTCGGTGAAGCTGTCCAGCCCCGCCTTGATCGCCGCGGCCGCGGCCTCGGCCGGCGTCGCGTAGTACTGCTGAGAACCGCTGAGGTTGCCGGCACCGGAGGCGTCGCCGACGATCATGAGCTCCTCGGTGGACCAGGAGCGCACGTTCTCGTTGAGCTCGGGCGCGACGTGGGTGGGCCTGCCGTTCAGCAGGTTGTACGACGCCATGACGCCAGTGGCAGCCTTCGCGGTGAGGGCCGGCTGAAACGCCTTGTACTCGTACTCGTGCAGCACGCGCGGCCGCACACTCGCCGATACCCGACTGCGGTCAGCCTCGACGTTGTAGGCAGCGAAGTGCTTCAGCGTCGGAGCGGTCTTGAGGTAGCGCGGGTCGTCGCCCTGAAGCCCATGCCCGTACGCCGTCGCGATCTCGCTCGTCAGCAGCGGGTCCTCGGCGTACCCCTCCTCGTTGCGCCCCCACCGCGGGTCGCGCAACTGGTTGACCACGGGCGCCCACATGTTCAGCCCGTTCTTCGCCGGGTCGAGCTTGTAGAAGCCTCGCGCCTCGTCACCCACGGCCGAACCGACCCGCTTGATCAGGTTCGGGTCCCAGGTGCTGCCGAGCCCGACGGCCTGCGGGAAGACGGTCGCCTTACCGAGCCACGCGACGCCGTGCAGCGCCTCCGTACCGGTCTTGAAGGAGGCGATGCCCAGTCGCGGGATCGCGGGCTGGTACTGGTGCAGCAGCGAGATCTTCTCGTCCAGCGTCAACCGGCTGGTCAGGTCGTTCACCCGGGTTTTCAGCGGCAGATCAGGATTCCGGAACTCCGGAAGGGCCTCGGCCCGGGCAGGCTGCCCCACGAGAAACACAGGCACGAGCAGGAGAGCCACCAGGGCACTCCCGACTCGATGGCGATAGGTCATGGCGGTTCCCCTCGGCGATGAATCGAAGCGCTTCGACTATCGGGTGAAGAACCGCCCCCGTCAAGACCCCAGCGTCTTGGATCTGCCACTGATTGTGACCCGGCAGACGGGGCTGGTAGCGATGCGTGGCGAGCGCTTGACAGGCGTTACAGCCAGTGAGGCAATGGCATCGAGCTTGGGGGATTCGTTTCGGCTGTGGGGGGAGACCACATGTCTGATCTATCCAAACGCGCCCGTTTTTCGATGGCGGCCGGCATCTTGTCGGCGGGGGCGCTGGGAATCGGGTTGCTGCTCGGGGGCGGACCGGCAGCGATGGCCGTCGACCGGCCGGGGAACAACGGCACCATCAAGATCGAAGGGGAGCCGCTGAGTGAACAGCCGAACAACGAGCCGCACGTGGACTGCGTGTTCAACGTCGAGTTCCGCGGCTACGGCGAGGGCGACTTCAACGCCACCGTCTCCTTCGCGCTGCAGGCGCCCACACTGACCGGCAACCTGACCGTAATCGGGAACACCAACCCGTTCATCGGCGCCGACCCACCGGGCGGCGCGCCGGACCTGGACGCCAGCGAGCAGTACACGCTGCAGTTCAGCGGCGGCCCACACCCGATCCAGGGCTACCACGTCAAGGTGACGATCCACGCTCCCGACTCCCTCGGTAACGACACCAAGTACAAGGTCTTCTGGGTCAAACCCTGCGAGGGCCCAACCACACCCCCAACCGAAACCCCGACGGTAACGCCTTCTGGCTACTGAACGAGCTGACCCCAACCGAGGCCCGGCACCGGTACGCCGGGCCTCCCGGTCCGCCGCAGCCCAGGAACGAGCACCCAGTTCGGCCATCCTCCCGACCACCCCTCCATCCAGCACGACGACCACCGCCGCCCCACCCTCAGCGTGCGGCCGCCTCGACATCGGCTCGGGCGCCTCTGGTCTCGTCGTCTGGCTCCGCCTTCTTCTTCCCGGCAGCAGGCAAGATCACCAGCAGCACGACTGCTCCGAGGAGTGCGGTGACCGCGATCCAGCCGGCGCCGACGTGCATCGCGTGGACGAACGCTTCGTCAGCAGCCTGAGCAAGAACTGGTCGGTCGATGGCGGTGGCGACGTGGCGGGCTTGTTCGGCGGAGACTCGCGCCTGATCCTGCACCGGACCGGGCACACCCGCGAGGGAAGGTTCGATCGCACGACGGTAGGCGATCGACATGATCGTGCCACCTACCGCGATTCCGATCACGCTGCCGGTTTGTCGCACCGTGTTGGTGACAGCCGATCCGGCACCGGCCTGTTCCAACGGCAGGTCGCTGATCAGTGCGGCCGTGACGGGGCCGATCACTATGCCGATCGAAAGACCCTGGATCAGCAGCAGGATCTCGATCCAGACGAGCGGAGTCTGCAGGCCGAGGAACCCGTACCCGCCCATGGCCAGCGCAGCCACGGTGAGCGCCGGCACGGCGACAGGCCGCAGCGACATGCGACGTACCAGGCGCGATCCGAGCGGCGCCCCCGCAAGCGCACCGACTGCGGTCGGGATATTGGCCAACCCCGCCTTGGTCGGCGAAAACCCGAGCGCGCCCTGCAGGTAGAACGCGTTGTAGAACGTGATGGCAGCCACCGCAAAGAACAGTAACCCGAGCGCCGCATTGCCACCACCGAATGCGCGTTGCGCAAGCAGCCGCGGATCAAAACTGGGCACCGTGACCCGCAGTTCAACCAGGACGAAAACGCCGAGCAGCACTAGCCCGACAACGATCGACCCCCAGACATCGGCACGACTCCACGCAGCCACCTGCCCGGCTCGGATCAGCCCGTAGGCCAACGCCACCAGCCCACCGATCGACAGCAACATTCCAGCGGGATCAAGTGGCCGCCGCGTGGAACTCCTGAAATTCGGAACCAGCACCACAAGCCCAACCAACGCCAGCGCCACGACCGGAACATTGATCAGAAAAACCGACCCCCACCAGAAATGATCAAGCAAAAACCCCGCCAACACCGGCCCCGCCGCCATGCCAACACCCGCCGACGTCGAGAAAACACCAACCGCGGCAGCCCGCGCGGGCCCGGTGAAGGTCCACATCAGAATGGCCAACATCGCAGGCGTGAGCAGCGCACTACCCACCCCCATCGCAGCCCGAGCCGCAATGAGCTGCCCCGCGCCACCCGCGTACGCCGCCCACAGGGACGCCCCACCAAATACCACCAACCCACCAGCAAACACAGTCCGATGCCCAACCCGATCCCCCACCGCCCCCGCACTGAACATCAAGGTAGCGAAGGCCAACGTGTACGCCCCAGTCGCCCATTGCAGCTCCCCAGGACTAGCCCCCAACCCACGAACCGGGTCAGCAAGCGTCGTCAACGCAGTACTCAGAACAGTGTTATCTACCCAAATCAACACCGAACACAACATAAGAACCCAAAGAACCAACCGCCGTCGAACCTTCGACAACGCCACAGGCACACTCATTGAACACCCTCGACTCGATCGGCACGAACCTGACCGACCGGACCATATAAGCAATCCCCACGACGCTGTCAAACCTCATCGAACTATTGCGGCAAAACGCCATATATGCCCTATGCCGGATTTGCAGACCGAACAATTTCGTGCCCCGGAGGATTTGCGAACCAACGAATTCCATGACTTCCGAAGATTTGCCACCAAGCAGATTCCATGCCCACCACCGCGCCCTGCACCCCGCCGCGCTCTCGCAATCGCGCCCCGACGTAGGCAGACAGCTCGTCGACGTGCTCCTCGTTGTAGGCCCACAAGATATGACCGCCGCAGCGGGGTCTGCAGCCACAGAGGCCGCTGGAAGGCCAGGCCGAGGGATCACGAGAGCACAGCCCCCGCATCGTGGACAGACCACAAGCATCCGACCCGCGAACCGAGCCGACCAGACCCCTAAGTCATAGTGACGAGGATCTTGGTGACGGGTGGCTGCCCACGCTTCATCGACGCGGGTCGGTGATGAGTAGTGGCGAGCTGGCCGAGAGCTGAGTGATTACATCGGCTGTGGTCGTGGCCTTCATGAGAGCTAGCTCGTCGGCAGTGATGCCGACCACCGTCAGGAACCCTACGGCGCCGTGCGGGGTATCGATCGGTGCCAGTTGCGGATCGTCGGCGAATGCAAGGGCCGTCAGGCGAGTGTCTGGTGTTCCAGTGATAGGTCCGCCGGGGTCCATTCGGTGGCCCGGGGCGAACGGTTGTCCAGTGCTGAAGACATAGGCGCCAAGCTGCCTGAGCAAACGGAGGGCCCACTCTGGTGGCTGATCATCATCTGCCGGCACCCTCAGCGTCAGTTCGAACCCCCAACCGCTAGTCAGCAGGTCGTCGCTGTCTTTCGCGAAGAGCTCGGTAAGCCCGAAAGTGATGAGTAGCCAGTGGCTGTCGACGACGTAGGCGCTGAGCCCGTAAATCCCGTCCTGGCCAGGCAGCGTCTCGGTACCCCAGTGCAATGGCTCCTGCGTGGGCACAACCTTGGCGACCGCGGCCTCGATAGCATCCCAGCCTGGGGCTTCCCTATCGCCATCGTCCATATTCCAGGTCCCATCCATGTGCCGAAGAAGTCTTGCCCTGGGCAAGGTCAAGGTGGCCGATCGAGGCATTCTCACCCAGCACGATACGAGCGAGCGAGTCCGCACGTCCTGTGCCGCCGGAAACTGGTCAAGGGCATCAACGAGACCTGAAGGGTGCCGTTGCGGGTGACCAACCGGGGCGACCACTACTTATTTCACCTCGTGTGGAACCTATGCAGCGCCCCTCCGGACGACGGCACACTTGAGACACCGTCGCCGACACCCGCGCTGTCCTACCCACCCGCCTGCGACCCGTATGACACGTACCGGTACGCCGAGGCCCAGGCCGCTGGCGATCCCCCACCTAACACTCCCCCGCAGCCGACTCAGCGGCTTGGCTGCGGTCGGTAGAAGGCGGCGTGAGCGTGGGCACCCGCGCAACGGAGGAGCGGTCGTTGAGGACGGGTGGGTGGGAGCGGGCGGAGCTGGGAGCGACGGGCGGAGGCCGCGTGGGCGTCGTACGAGGTGCTGGTGGGGCGGGTGGGACTCGAACCCACGACCCAGGGATTATGAGTCCCTTGCTCTAACCGGCTGAGCTACCGCCCCGAGCGGCGGTGCCGCGTGGTGATGGTATCGGATTCCAGGGGTGCGTCAGGGGGATGACGGAGGGTTTTGCTTCCGTGATGCGGGATGATGGGGGTCAGGTCCGATGAAGGGATGTTCGATGGGCTGGTTCATTTTTCTGGTGCTGATCGTGGGTGCCGTGGCGGCTTACAAGTTCCGGGTGCCGTTGATCGCGAAGCTGACCGGGCAGCCGCAGCACCGGATTCAGCGGGCGATCGACAAGCGGAAAGAGGACAAGCGGCGCTGAAACCAGCTCCGCACGCAGGAGTATGTGCCCGCGCTGAAGGTTGCCGCGTGCGCTGTGGGTGGCCGCAAAGGCGAGAAGGCCGATTCCTGGTGGAATCGGCCTTCTGTGGTTGCTCCCGCGACTGGACTCGAACCAGTAACCTGCCGGTTAACAGCCGGCTGCTCTGCCAATTGAGCTACGCGGGATCGAAGTCCCTCGGTGTCTCCGAACCCCGAAGACCTGAGTAGGTTAGCAGGCCCCGGACCAACTGCAAAAACGGGATTTGGGATCGCTTCCAGGTCAGATTCCGAACTCGTCGCGGACCGCTGCCAGGGCTGCTTCGGCGCGGTCGACGAGGCCGGGTTCGGTGGGCTCCAATCCCTTGTCCAGAACGAAGTTCCAGCTCACCGGGGCGTCCGGTTCGGACGGGTTGCGGCGGCCGACGACGCGGACGCCCTTCTTGCCGGACAGAGGGACGTGGCACTGGACGAGGACGCTGGCGTCGATGCGTTCGCGCAGCAGCTGGCCGAAGCGGCCCGGGTCGTCGACCTTGAGTTCGGTGGCGCGCAGCGGCGTACCGAAGGGTGTGGTCTCGTAGACGCGCAGGATCGACTCCTCGGAGTCCCAGCCGGCTCGCTCGATCTTCTCCCAGCCGACCCGGCGCACCGCGCCCTCGGTCGCCGTCGGGAGGTAGAGCGCCGCACGGCTGCCCGCGACCCAGTTGCCGTCGAGGAGCTGGACCGCGGCCAGGATGGGTTCCTTGCCGCCCGCGGAGTGGCGGGAGGCGATGGCGACCGCCTCGGTGAGTTCGCGCGGCCACGACGTACGGCGAAGTTTCAGCACAGGGCCATGATCTCAGCCCGCTCCAACCGTCAGGCCGCATAGTCCCGCAATCCGATCGCGCAACGGCGCCGGAGCTCGCGGAGAGCCTGGTCCTCGAGGGTGCGCACTTGGTCTGGATCGAGGCCGAGTACTGCGGCGGCCTCGTCGACCGAGGCGGCGGCAGGGCCGATCAGGCCGAAGCGGAGTTTGAGCACGGCTCGCTGCAGGTCCTCGAGGAACTCCAGCTGGTAGTGGAGGTCACGTCGTAGGGCGGCTCGCAGGACGATCTCGTCGTCGTCGATGTATTGGTCGGTCTCCTCCAGGTCGAGGGCCTCGGGGCGGATCTTCCAGGCGCGGGCGCGCTCGACCCGGGCGACGGTGAGGCAGGCGGCTGCGGCGACCTCGGCGGTGGTCGGCTCCCGGCCGAGGCGTTGGGTGAGGTCACGTTGCACGGCGGCCACCCGGCCGGCGTCGGTGTAGGCCTGGGCGGGCATCCGGACGAGGCGAGAGCGGTCGGAGATGGCGCGGCCGATCGCCTGGCGGATCCACCAGATCGCGTACGTCGAGAAGCGGTGGCCGAGCTGGTGATCGAACCGCTCGACTGCACGCATCAACCCGAGATTGCCCTCCTGAATGAGGTCGAGCAGCGAAATCCCCTTGCCGGTGTACCGCTTGGCAAGCGAGACCACGAGACGCAGGTTGCCTTCGATCATGCGGCGGCGGGCCTGCTCCCCCAGCACGACGATGGCTTCCAGGTCGGCGATCAGTTCCGCTGATCTGGAAACATCGGCAGTGGTGAGGCGGTCGGCGGCTAGTAGGCCGGCTTCTATCCAAGTGGCTTGGGTGGTTACCTCCTCGGTGGTGAGGAGTTCGTGGCGGCCGATGTCGCGGAGGTAGGCGATCAGGGCGTGGACGTCGGCCGGGTCGCAGTCCAGGTCTGGCATGGCAGTCTCCCTCTGTTACTAGGGATGATGCCGCGATCACGGTTGGTGACCGGCCGGTAATCAGCGCGCTGTGGATAAGCAGGCTCAGATTGCGCCGCTGATCGCCTGTTCGCGCAGTTCTGCCCGGTAGCGTTCCAGCGCGATCAGTTCGCCGAACATCCGGTTGTAGTCGTCGGCCCGGTCGATCGGGTTGGTCCGCTGGAGCTTCGACTTGAGGTCCGCGATCCGGCGCAGGCAGGTGAGTTCCTGGAGCCGGGCCAGGTGCGCCCGCGCGTAGATCTCGTCGGGTTCGCGATCCAGCCGCACCGGATCGACGGCCAGCGCGCTCACCACGGCCGCGGCGGGATCGATCCCCATTGCCTCCCGTACGGCGACAACCCACGCCTCCCCGGGCGCCGCATTCGCCGGCCCACCCGTCTTCTCCATCGCACCCCGCACGGCCGCGAGCCACGGATGCGTGAAGTCCTGGTCGTCCAGCTCGTCAAACGCCGCACCCATCAGATGCGGGTACTGCATCGCGATCTTCAGAACATCCCACTCGATCACGAACCGCTGATCCCGCGGCGACGGCAGGTCGACCCGCGGCGGCGGAGCGGGAGCCTCACTCGTCGCCTGCACCGGACCACGGTCAGGAGCCGCAGGAGCCGGAGCGGGACGGGAAGCAGCCCGGTGTACTTCGGTCCGCACCTGGTCCACCTCCATCCCCAGATGCCCGGCCAGCTCGCGCGTGAAGGCATCCACCTTCGACCGGTCCCGGATGCTCACCACCAGCCGAGCCGCGTCCCGCAGCGCGTCGATCCGGGTATCCGCCCGATCCAGGTCGTACTTCGACAACACGTTGGACAGCACGAACCGGTACAGCGGAACCCGCCGGCCGATCAGCTCGCGCACCGCCGCATCGCCCTTCTGGAGACGCAGATCGCACGGGTCGAGCCCGTCCGGCTCCACCGCGACATAGGTCTGCGACGCGAACGCCTGGTCGCCCTCAAAAGCCTTCAACGCAGCCCGCTGACCGGCGCTGTCACCATCAAAGGTGAAGATCACCTCACCGCGGAACTGGTCGTGATCCAGCAGCAGTTGCCGCAGGACCCGCGCATGGTCGTCACCGAACGACGTGCCACAGGTGGCGACAGCAGTCTGTACTCCGGCCAGGTGGCAAGCCATCACGTCCGTGTAGCCCTCGACGACCACAGCCTGTTTACCCTTGGCGATCTCCCGCCGAGCCAGATCCACGCCGTACAGGACCTTGGACTTCTTGTAGATCGCGGTCTCGCCGGTGTTGAGGTACTTGGCCTCGATCTTGTCGTCGTCGAAAAGCCGACGCGCGCCGAAGCCGATCACGTCACCACCGGCGTCGCGGATCGGCCACATCAGCCGGCCACGGAAGCGGTCGTAGAGTCCGCGCTGTCCGTCCGAACACAGGCCGGCCGCGAGCATCTCGGTGTTGCTGAAACCACGGCCGCGCAGATGTGCCACCAGCGCCTCACCACCGCGCGGAGCGAACCCGACGCCGAAGTGCGCCGCAGCGTCGCGATCGAAGCCGCGCTTGTCCAGGAACTGCCGCCCGAGCATCGCCTCGGGCGCACCGAAGAGCTGCTCAGCATAGAACTCCGCCGCGACCTTGTGGGCCTCGACCAGCCGCGGTCGCTGGTTGCTCTGCGAACGCTGGATCGGCGCGCCGGACTCGTCGTACCGGAGCTGGATGCCGACCTTGGCGGCCAGCGTCTCGACGGCCTCGTGGAAGGTGATCTGATCGATCTTCTGGATGAAGTCGATGACGTCGCCGCCCTCTTGGCAGCCGAAGCAGTAGAAGAAACCGCGCGCCGGGGTGACGTTGAACGACGGCGACTTCTCGTCATGGAACGGGCACAGTCCCTTGAGCGAGCCGCCGCCGGCGTTCTTCAGCGTCACGTACGAGCCGACCACTTCGTCGATCCGAGCACGCTCGCGCACGAGCGCGATGTCCTCTTCCTTGATCCTGCCGGCCACGCGGTGAGTCTACGGCTAGATTTCGGAGAGCTCGACCGACGTGTCCGCGAGGCGTTCCGGGTCGACCGTCTTCTTCGAGCGGATCAGCTGCTTGACCGGGTCGATGACGTCCCAGCCGCTGTTCACCTGCATGCCGGCGAGCACGTGGTTGTCCTCGGCCAGCCAGAACGCCATGTACGCACCGGAGGCCGGGTCGCCCCGCAGCACGACCTGGTACGACGTACCGCGCGGCACGTCGCCCACGTACTCCATGGTGAGGTCGAACTGGTCGCTGAAGAAGTACGGCAACGCGTCCTGCGATACGTCCTGGCCGAGCATCGCCTTGGCGGCAGCCTTGCCGCTGTCCATCGCGTTCTGCCAGTGCTCGACGCGGATCGAGTGGCCGAGCACCGGGTGGTCCCAGCGCACCACGTCGCCGGCGGCGTACACGCCCGGTACGGAGGTCTGCAGGTCCGGGCCGGTGAGGATGCCCGACCCCTGGTCGCGGCCGGCCACCTCGATCCCGGCTGCCTCGGCAAGCTCGGTGTTGGGCTGTACGCCGACGCCCACGACCACCAGGTCCGCAGGCAGCACCTCGCCGCCCGTGAGCCGGACACCGGTGACCTTGTCGTCGCCCTCCAGAGCCTCGACGCCGGTGTCGAACCGCAACTCGACGCCATGGCTGCGGTGCAGTTCGGCGTACAGGTTGCCGATCTGCTCACCCAGTACGGCGGCCAGCGCGGTCGACTGCGGCTCGACGACGGTGACCTCGCAGCCACGCTGGCGCGCTGCCGAGGCTGACTCGAGGCCGATCCACCCGGCGCCGACGACGACCACTCGGGGCTTGGCGGCGTACGCATCGGTCAGCGCCTTCGACTCCGCCGCAGTACGGAGGTAGTGCACCCCGGCCAGGTCAGCACCCGGTACGTCGAGCTTGCGGACGCGGCTGCCAGTGGCGATGAGCAGCTTGTCGTACTCGACCTCGGAGCCGTCGGCCAGTGTGACCTTGCGCGCCGCAGTGTCGATCGCGGTGGCTTCGGTGCCCAGACGCAGCTCGATGTTCTTCTCGTCGTACCAAGCCTGGTCGTGGAGCTGGGACACCTCGGGCTCGTCCTTGCCGAGCAGCACGGCCTTGGACAGCGGCGGGCGTTCGTAGGGCAGCTCCGGCTCGTCGCCGATCAGCACGATCTGCCCGGTCCAGCCCTCCCTGCGCAAGAAGTCCGCGGTCCGGGCGCCGGCCAGGCTCGCTCCGATGATGACAATGCGTTCGGGCTCAGTCATGCACCGACAGTAATACTTGACGCATCACGGCGGCATAGTCCGCGTGGTACGCCCCGAGTCGCGCGGGACATAGGATGACCGGGCCGGAACCGGCGGGTGACTGGAGGCGGGATGCGGGTGCGGGCGGGGGCCGCTCTGGAGGAGCGGATCATCGAGCTGATCCACGAGCGCGGGCTGGCGCCTGGGGAGTCGATGCCGACCGAGCCGCAGCTGATGGAGGTGCTCGGCGCGAGCCGTAACAGCGTGCGGGAGGCAATCCGCGCCCTGCAGGCGTTGGGGATCGTGGACATCCGGCACGGGTACGGGACCTTTGTCGGGCAGGCGTCGCTGAACGGGCTGACCACGTCGCTGGCCTTCCGGGTGCGGTCGAGCGCCGGGCACGGGATCCGCGCGATCCATGATCTGGTCGAGGTACGGGAGCTACTGGAGACCGGGCTGATCGGCGAGGTGGCGAAGGCGCGCACGAGCGAGGCGATGCTGTCGGCACTGGACGCCCTGGTGACGGCGATGGCGCACGATCCTGGCGCGGACCGGGCCTTCCACGCGCTGCTGTACGAGAACTGCGGCAACGAGTTGGTGCTGCAGTTGATCGGGCTGTTCTGGGACACGTACCACGAGGTCGAGCACCTGCTCGGCGAGCCGGCCGACCGGACGGGCGACCTGGTCACCAACCACCGCCGCATCGTCGACGCGCTCCGCGCCCACGACGCCGACGCGGCCCGCGACGCGATGCGCCTGCACTTCCGCGACGTCCGCGACCGGATCAGCGCCGCTGAGCGGTGAGCCTGGTGTGCCAGCTCAACGCCGAGGGATCCGTCAGCGACGCGACCTGATCGATGATGACGCGCAACCTCGCGTCGTCATCGGCCGCCTCCTGGAAGTCGGCCACGAAGGCGGCGTCCAGATCTCTGGGCGCTGTGGACCACAGGGCCTCAACCAACTCCGTCAGCAGTTCGCGCTGTACTGCGCGCCGCGCCTGCCGTTCTGGTGAATTGAGAACGTGGAACATGCCGATGCCCTTCAGCAAGGCGATCTCGACGCGGATCATGTCCGGCACCACCAGCTCCGCCTCGTAGCGAACCAGTCGCGACCGCCCGAAGCGCGCGTGGGTCGCCTGCTCCGCCGCCGTGACCAGCCGGCCGATGAGCTGACTGGTCAGATCCTTCAGCCCACCAAGCGCCCGGCGGCTGTCGTCGAAGCGCGCACTCGGCCAGTACGGCAGCCGGGTCAGCCGCTCCCAGCTCTCGTCCAGCTCGCTGTCTGTTGCCGTCGGCAAGTAGATGCGCCGGACCGTCTCCCAGTACGGCGCCCGGTCGGCGCTCACCTGCTCGAGATCGAGGTGATGCGCCACGATCCCGTCCTCCACATCGTGCACGGAGTACGCGACGTCGTCGGCGAAGTCCATCACCTGCGCCTCGAGACAGCGCCGGTCCCCCGCCTCGACGCCCTGACGCAACCAGTCGAAGACCGGCGCGTCGTCGTCGTACACACCGAACTTCCGCTCCCCCGGCCGCCTCAGCCATGGGTACTTCGTCGCCGCGTCGAGCGTCGCGCGACTCAGGTTCAGCCCGACGCTTCGCCCGGCCGAGTCGAAGGTCTTGGACTCCAGCCTGGTCAGCAATCGCAGCGTCTGCGCGTTCCCCTCGAACCCGCCGATCTTCTCCGCGAGCTGATCCAGCGCCCGCTCACCGTTGTGCCCGTACGGCGGATGGCCCAGGTCATGCGCAAGGCAGGCCGCGTCGACGATGTCCGGATCGCAGCCGAGCGTGCTGGCCAGCTCGCGGCCGATCTGCGCGACCTCCAGACTGTGCGTCAGTCGATTGCGGACGAAGTCATCGCTCCCGGCGGTCGCCACCTGCGTCTTGGCTGCCAGCCGCCGAAGCGCCGCACTGTGCAGCACGCGCGCACGATCCCGCGCGAACGCAGTTCGCCCGGGCCGCTTGACCGGCTCAGGAACCCACCGCTCCGCATCATGCTCGTCATACCACTCATGCTGCTTCCTCATCACCCCTCACACTAACCATCACCACCGACAGTTTCGCCTTCTTCCAGGGGGCCGCCGGCGATGCAGTAGCGGAGCCAGGTGAGGCCGGGGTGGAAGGTTTCGGCGTTGGCCAGGGAGAGGTCTAGCGGGGTGGTGAAGAAGTCGTGCCAGTAGGGGCCGTGGCCGACGACGACGGGGTGGATCAAGAGGGCTAGCTCGTCGATCAGTTCCTGGTCGAGGAGGGCTCCGATCAAGGTGCCGCCGCTGTCGACGCGGACGACCTTCGCGCCTTGGCGGCCCAGGAGGGTCAGCGTCTCGGCCAGGTCGATGCGGTCGTAGCCGGTGACGAGTTCCTTGGTGGTGCTGTCGGGGGCGCGAGCGGGTGTCTGGTCGCAGTACAGGGCGAGGACGTCGGACCAGTAGCCGAGCTCGCGCAGGGCGTCGAGGTTGTGGACGCGGTGCCGGCTGTCGACGACGGCGAGGAGTGGGCCGTCCGGGCGCGGGCCGGGTTTGGGGGCCGTCCGGACGGCGCTGTCCTGAGCCAGGATCGTGTCGGCGCCGACCAGGGTGACGTCCTCCTGCCAGAGCGTCGCCATGGCGTAGAAGCGCGCTTGATCGGCCTCGAACCCGGTCGTCGCGCCGTCGATCGAGACTGCCAGCTGAGCCACCACATGAGGCCTCATGACTCTGAAGCTAGCGGGCTGCACCGACAGAAAAGTTTCCAGAGGAGTCTTTGCAGAGGCTCCTCTGTAAGTTACAGTTGGCCGCATGACGACACCACGGCGCAGGATCGATGCCCGGAGTCTGCGCGGTCTCGCGCATCCGCTCCGGATGGCGATCCTCGAAGCACTCGAACTCGACGGACCGCTCACCTCGACCGGGCTGTCGGCGCGGCTGGGCGAGAGCACGGGCACGATCAGCTGGCATCTGCGGCTGCTCGCCGAGCACGGGTACATCGAGGAAGAGCAGGAGCGCGGCACGAAACGCGAGCGCTGGTGGCGGGTCCCGCAGGTCCGGACGGAGCTCAACCCGGCCGACTTCCGCGACGACCCCGAGACCAGCGGCGCGCTGAAGGTCTACCTGACGGATCTGGTCGAGCGCTACTACGACCGGGTACGCCGGTACGTCGCCGAGGACTGGTCAGGCGAATGGCAACACGCCGCCTCCCTGTCGGACTGGCGCGACCTCAAGCTGACCCCGGAGCAGTTACTGGCGCTCAACGAAGAACTGCAGGCGACCATCGAGCGCTACACCGAGAGTGCCCTCGCCGAAACCGGAGCGGGAGCGGGAGCCGATGCTGCGAGCGACGGCAAGGACAGCCGGGCGATGCCGGTGATCGTGCAGTTGCAGTCGTTCCCACGGCGGCAGGGATGAGCGGGCCGGCGAGGAGTCTGTTGATCCGGCATCGAGACTTCCGGTCGCTCTGGGTCGGCGAGGTGGTCAGCCGGTTCGGGACGGCCGTGTCGAGTGTGGCGCTTCCGTTGATCGCCGTATCGGTGCTCCAGGCAACGACTTTCCAGGTCGGTCTGCTGAGTGCCGCCGCCTGGCTCCCCTGGCTGCTGATCGGCCTGCCGGTCGGCGCCTGGGTCGACCGCTGGCCTCGACGGCCGATCATGCAGCTCGCCTGCGCGGTCTCGCTGGTTCTCTTCGCGAGCATCCCGCTCGCCGCGCACGCCGGCGTGCTGACCATCGAGTTGCTGCTGGCCGTCGCAGTACTGACCGGTGCAGCCGCCGTCTTCTTCCAGACCGCCTACACCGCCTACCTCCCGAACCTGCTCCAACCAGAGGATCAGGCAGAAGGCAACGCCAAGCTCCACGGCAGCGCCTCAGCCGCGCAGATCGCCGGCGTCGGCTGTGGCGGCCTGCTCATTCAGCTGACCGGCGCCGTCAACACAACCCTCGTCGACGCCGCCACCTTCCTGGTCGCCCTGCTCTGCATCACGGCGATCCGCCACCGCGAGCCTCGCCGGCCAAGAGCCAAGACCGCCCTGGCCGCCGAGGTCATCTCCGGTCTCAAGCTGGTCACCAGCGACGTCTGGCTCCGCACGCTGACGATCTTCGGCGGCGTCTCCAACATCGCCCTGATGGGCTACCAGTCGATCATCGTGGTCTTCCTGGTCCGCGAGGTCGGCGTCTCCCCCGCCCTGGTCGGCGCGTTGATCGCCATCGCCAGCAGCGGCGGCGTGGTCGGCGCCTTCCTGGGCCGCCGGGTAGCCGATGCAGTCGGTACTGCGCGCGCAACCCTGCTCTTCGAGCTCGCACTCCCGACTCTCGCGCTGCTGATCCCGTTGACCAGCGACGGCCCAGGACTCGCGCTCTACACGGTCGGCGCGTTCTGCATCGGTGTCGGCGTGGTCGGCGGCAACACGATCAAAGCCACCTTCCAGCAGTCCTACTGCCCACCAGAACTCCGCGGCCGGCTGGCAGCCAGCTCAGCCTTCCTCAATTACGGCACGATCCCGCTCGGGGCCCTGCTCGGCGGCACGCTGGGCGAAGTACTGGGACTCCGTACTGCGCTGTGGATCACCACGGCCGGCGTACCGCTGGCAGGTCTCGTGCTGTTCTTCTCCCCGATCAGGCGGCACCGGGATCTCCCGAGCCAGCCCAAGGGGTCAGATGTCGCGGAACGTCTCGATCTGGGCGCCCAGTGAGTTGAGCCGGGCCGCCAGCTCCTCGTAGCCCCGGTTGATGACGTAGACCGAGCGCAGTACCGAGGTGCCCTTGGCCGCCATCATCGCGATCAGCGTGACGACCGCCGGGCGCAGGGCCGGCGGACACATGATCTCAGCGCCGGAGAAGTGCGTCGGGCCCTCGACCATCACCCGGTGCGGGTCGAGCAGCTTGACCCGGCCGCCGAGCTTGTTCAGGTCGGTCAGGTAGATCGCGCGGTTCTCGTAGACCCAGTCGTGGATCAACGTCTGTCCGGTCGCCGTCGCCGCGATCACGGCGAAGAACGGCAGGTTGTCGATGTTCAGGCCCGGGAACGGCATCGGGTGGACCTTGTCGATCGGCGCGTGCAGCGTGGACGGCCGGGTGGTCAGGTCGACCAGCCGGGTCCGGCCGTTCTCGGCCAGGTACTCGTCGCTGCGGCTGTAGTCGAGGCCCATCTCCTCCAGCAGGGCCAGCTCGATCTCGAGGAACTCGATCGGCGCCCGCCGGATGGTGATCTCCGAGCTCGTCACGATCGCCGCGGTGAGCAGGCTCATCGCCTCGATCGGGTCCTCGGACGGCGCGTAGTCGACGTCCACGTCGATCTCGGCGCGGCCGTGCACGGTCAGCGTGGTCGAGCCGACCCCGTCGATCCGGACGCCGAGCAGCTCGAGGTAGAAGCAGAGATCCTGCACCATGTAGTTGGACGAGGCGTTGCGGATCACCGTGACGCCGTCGTACCGGGCGGCGGCCATGATCGCGTTCTCGGTCACCGTGTCGCCGCGCTCGGTCAAGACGATCGGCTTGACCGGCCCGACCGCGCGGTTGACCATCGCGTGGTACTCGCCGGCGGTCGCCTTGATGTCCAGGCCGAACGGGCGCAGCGCCGACATGTGCGGCTCGACCGTCCGGGTGCCGAGGTCGCAGCCACCGGCGTACGGGAGCTGGAAGGTGTCCTCGCGGTGCAGCAGTGGGCCGAGGAACATGATGATGCTGCGGGTCCGGCGAGCCGCCTCGGCATCCATCGACGCCAGGTCGAGGTTGGCCGGCGGCACGATCTCCAGGTCACCGGCGTCGTTCAGCCAGGTGGTCTTCACGCCGATCGAGTTCAGTACTTCGAGCAGCCGGTTGACCTCCTCGATCCGGGCCACCTTGCGCAACGTGGTCCGGCCCTTGTTCAGCAGGCTGGCGCACAGCAGCGCGACGCCGGCGTTCTTGCTGGACTTCACATCGATGGATCCGGACAGCTGGCGTCCGCCCACCACCCGAAGGTGGACCGGACCGCCGCCGAGAGAGACAATTTCGGAGTCGAGTGCTTCGCCGATCCGGGCGAGCATCTCGAGAGTGAGGTTCTGATGGCCCTTTTCGATCCGGTTCACCGCACTTTGACTGGTGCCCAGCACGTCGGCGAGCTGGGTCTGCGTCCAGCCGCGATGTTTGCGGGCGTCCCGGATGAGATTGCCGATCCGGCTCAGGTAGTCGTCAGTCATGCGCCGGACCTTATCTCACATGTGAGATACCGCTGCACCGACCCGCCGCTTCCAGCGTAGCCAACGTCACGACGCACCGCCCGCCAACCCCCGGTGCATCCCTCGCGTCATAGTGTTAGCCATTCCGACCGCCCGGAGAGGAACCACCGATGCCCGACGACGTCACTGTGAGCGGGGTGACCGAGTTCGAGGCGGAGTCCTGGCCGCTGGAGGCGGCTGCCGAGGGCCTGCACCAGGTCATCGACGGTTTCCAGAACGGCGACACCCGTCCGCTGGTGATCGGCGACGGCGACCAGCCCGTCCTGGTGGTGCTGGCGATCGCCGACCTGGCCGACTTCCGCGCCCGGATCGCCGACCTGCTGGGCAACCCGGTGGATGCCGGCTGGTTGCGCTACTACTTGCGCTCCAACTTCGACATGAGCTCGGAGACCCTGGTCGAGCAGCTCGGCGTGGACACCGACCACGGTCTGTCCTCGCTGGCCAGCCAGGTGAACGTCGAACAGGCCGCGAAGCTGCTGCCGGACCACGTACGCCGTACCGAGGCCGGCGGCAACCCGCTGATGCTCATCGGCGACGGCATGCTGGCGACGGCGGCGCTGATCGCGTTCCCCGCCTTCTCCGTGCTGCTCGCGATGGAGAACGCGGGCAAGACCGACGACGACTCCTGCGCGCACGACGAGGAGGAGAAGCCGACCACGCCGCTGGAGGTGCTGGCCGAGCGACTCGGGCCCATCTCCACGCAGCTGGTCGCGCAGATCAACGCCGGGCGCGAGCCGGGGCTGCCGAAGTACGACCTGCATTTCGAGGACGACCTGGTCGAGCACCTGCGCGATCTGGAGAAGCGGGCCCAGGCGGCTCCGGGCGGCGGCGCGTACGACGAGCTGCGCGACCTGCTGCACTCCTTCGACCAGATGCGCAGTGGTGAACTGGCCGAGGAAGAGGAAGAGTTCGAGGAATCCGAGGCGCCGTACATCGAGGTGACCGACCTGCCGGCCGCGTTCCACGAGGTCCGGGACGCGTTCCGCTCCGGCGCCGACGATCCGTACCTGGTCGGCATCGACGGGAATCCGCTGGCCGGGCTGATCTCCTACGACCTGTACGAGATGCTGCAGAAGGTGTCGGTCGAGATGGACGGCACCGACGAGGCGCCGGTGCTGCCCCTGCCCGCGCCGCGCTGGGAGAACGGACCGGAGCTGCTGCCGTTCGACGCCGCGGTCGAGGTCTGCCCCGCCGTCATCGAGGACCTGTCCAACGGCGAGGCCTCGATGCTGTTCGTCGCCGACGACGAGACGGGCGAGCCCGAGATGGTGCTCGCACCGCTCGCCTGGTTGTGGGCCTACGTCGATTACCTCGAACTCGAGCCGACCGACGCCTGACCGATACTACGGTCCGAGGGCTCAGGCCGGCGGGAACAGTTGCTGCCACTCCTGCAGCGTGACGATCTCGTAGACGTCGGCCGCGGTGTACGGGTCCTTGGCGATGATGTCGCGCACCTCGGCCTCGTCGGCGACGTCGTAGATCAGCAGCGCACCGGTCTGATCGGTGAACGGTCCGGCGGTGTGCAGCTTGCCGGCGGCGTACAGCTCGGTGAGGTAGTCACGGTGGGCCGGGCGGACCTCCATCCGGCGGTCGGGGTCGGTGAACTTCAGCTGAAGCGCGAAAAGGGCCATGACCTCAACCCTATCCAGGGAGGTCACGGCCCGGTCGTACTGCGGACGTTTGGTGCGGGAAGGGAGTCACGAGCCGCCACAGCGGCTGGTTCAGGTCGGACCCGAAAGTCGACGAGTGATCCCCCTTCCCGCTCGGTTATTTTGACCAGCCGGAGCCCCGGATGCAAGAGGTTGGTTAAGGAGATTTGCGGCAGACAGTTTCCTTGCGTGACACTGCGTGATCACGACTCTCGCCACTCCGATGAGAGCGCGGACACGGTCGTACGGTCGGTCACGGAGCTCGGATGTCAAGGTCCTGCACGTCGTTGCAAATCTCATCCCCCGAACCAGACAGGGTGCCCGCGACGGCCGCAGGCACCCCGCCGGTCAGGTCTCAGGCCAGGGCGGCGCGGCCTGCTTCCAGGCGCGCGACCGGGATGCGGAAGGGCGAGCAGGAAACGTAGTCGAGGCCGACCTCGTGGAAGAAGTGGATGCTGTCGGGGTCGCCGCCGTGCTCGCCGCAGATGCCGAGCTTGAGGTCCGGCTTGGCGGCCCGGCCCTTCTCCACGCCGGTCCGGACCAGCGAACCGACGCCGTCGCGGTCGATCGACTCGAACGGCGAGACGGCGAAGATGCCCTTCTCCAGGTACCGGGAGAAGAACGCGCTCTCGACGTCGTCGCGGCTGAAGCCCCAAGTCGTCTGGGTCAGGTCGTTGGTGCCGAACGAGAAGAAGTCCGCCGCCTCCGCGATCTGGTCCGCGATCACCGCGGCGCGGGGCAGCTCGATCATCGTGCCGATCGGCGTCTTCCACTCCACTCCGTCAGCACCCCCGGCGCCGTCTGTGGCGCGGTCGACCTCGGCCAGGACCTGGTCGACCTCGTCGCGGACCAACTGGAGCTCCTGGACCGCGCCGACCAGCGGAATCATGATCTCCGGACGCGGATCCTTGCCCTCGGCCCGCAGTTCCGCGGCGGCCGAAGCGATCGCGCGCACCTGCATGGCGAAGAGTCCCGGTACTACGAGTCCAAGGCGGACGCCGCGCAGACCCAGCATCGGGTTCTGCTCGTGCAGCCGCTGGACCGCCGTGAGCAGCAGCTTGTCGCGGCCCGGCTCCTCACCACGCTCCTCAGCCAAGGCGACCTTGACGGCCAGATCCTCCATCGACGGCAGGAACTCGTGCAGCGGCGGGTCGATCAGCCGGATCGTCACGGGCAGACCGTCCATGGCCGACAACAGTTCCAGGAAGTCCCCACGCTGCAAGGGCTCCAGCTCAGCCAGCGCCGCTTCGCGCTCACCGTCGTCGTCGGCCAGGATCAACCGCTCGACGGCCTCGCGCCGCTCGCCCAGGAACATGTGCTCGGTCCGGCACAGACCGATGCCCTCGGCACCGAACCGGCGGGCCCGGGCCGCATCGTCCGCGGTATCCGCATTCGTCCGTACGCCGAGCCGCCGGATCTCGTCCGCGTGCCGGATCAGCCGGTCCACCGACGCGACCAGTTCGTCGCCGGCATCGGCGGCCAGCGACCCTTCGAAGTACTGGACGACGGGTGAGGGGACGACCGGTACCTCGCCGAGGAAGACCTCGCCGGTGGTGCCGTCGATCGAGATCACGTCACCCTCGGAGATGGTCGTACCGTTGACCTTGATCTTGCGTCCGGCGACATCGACGTCGAGCTCCTCGGCGCCACAGACACACGTCTTTCCCATGCCCCGGGCAACGACCGCCGCGTGCGAGGTCTTGCCGCCGCGGCTGGTCAGGATGCCCTGGGCAGCGATCATGCCGTGCAGGTCGTCGGGGTTGGTCTCCCGGCGAACCAGGATGACCTTCTCCCCCTTGTCGGCCGCCTCGACAGCGGCCGCGGAGGTGAACACGACCTTGCCCGAGGCCGCTCCCGGCGAAGCCCCGATCGCCTTGCTGACAAGGTCTTTCGCCGCGTCGCTGTCGAATCGCGGGAACATCAGCTGGGCCAGCTGCGCGCCCTTCACCCGGCGCAGCGCCTCATCGGTGTCGATCACGCCCTCGTCGATCAGGCTGGTCGCGATCCGGAACGCCGCGCCCGCGGTCCGCTTGCCGACTCGGGTCTGCAGCATCCAGAGCTTGCCGCGCTCGACGGTGAACTCGATGTCGCACAGATCGCGGTAGTGGCTCTCCAACTTGGCCATGATCGCCATCAGTTCGTCGTACGACGACTTGTCGATCTGCTCCAGATCGGCCAGCGGGACCGTGTTGCGGATGCCCGCGACCACGTCCTCGCCCTGGGCGTTCTGCAGGTAGTCGCCGTACACGCCGGACTGGCCGCTGGACGGGTCACGGGTGAACGCGACACCGGTGCCGGAGTCCATCCCGAGGTTGCCGAACACCATCGAGCAGATGTTCACCGCCGTGCCGAGATCGGTGGCGATCCGCTCCTGGCGGCGGTACAGGATCGCCCGCTCGGAGTTCCAGGAACCGAAGACGGCCTCGATCGCGAGATCCATCTGCTCACGCGGGTCCTGCGGGAACTCACGGCCGGTGTGCTCCTTGACCGCGGCCTTGAAGATCCGCACCAGCTCTTGCAGATCCTCGGCGTCCAGGTCCAGGTCGTTCTTGGTGCCCTTGGCCTGCTTCGCCGCTTCGATCGCGTCCTCGAAGACGTCGCCTTCCATCCCCAGCACGGTCTTGCCGAACATCTGGATCAGCCGGCGATAGGCGTCCCAGGCGAACCGCGCGTTGCCGGACTGGTGCGCCAGGCCGTTCACCGAGTCGTCGTTGAGGCCGACGTTGAGGACGGTCTCCATCATGCCGGGCATCGAGACCGCGGCACCGGACCGGACCGAGACCAGCAGCGGGTCGTCCGCCTGACCGAGCTTCTTGCCCATCTTCTGCTGCAGGGCGTCGACGTGGTGGTCGATCTCGTCCGCGAGCTCGGGCGGTACCGAACCGGTCGCCAGGAAGACCTTGCACGCTTCGGCGGTGATGGTGAAGCCGGGCGGTACCGGCAGGCCGAGGTTCGTCATCTCGGCGAGGTTGGCCCCCTTGCCACCGAGAAGTTCCTTCATGCTCTTGTTGCCTTCGGCGAAGTCGTAGACGAGTTTCGGCACAGTGACTCCCTGAGGTTTGGGCGGCTCGACTGGTCGCGGCGTTGTGACCGCTGGCCCGACGACTCCAGTGGCGGGGGCGTCTTTTCAGGGTAAGGCAGAAAAACAGTCCAGTTGAACACTGGTCTCACGTTCAGATCGTGACACTGCCCACACAAACCAGGCGGAAAGCCCTTGCCCCATTGACAACGCAGGACAAACGCCGGTTTCCCCGAGGAAACACAAAACCAGACGCTTACCCACCTTCGACCTAGGGCATGCGTCGGTTCGCAGGTGCACTCAGATCTACACCCGGGCCGCCAGTACCCAGCGGACACCTGGTCGACAGACAGGCCAGCCACGCGGCCGCGACCCATGCTTGAGGCTGCCTGCCACAGCCCCTCGGGCGGGCTGGCGACGGCCGCAGCATCGCACCAACATCCGAGTGGCGAGGCCAGCAGCTCGCTAGCCGTCAACCCGGCGAGGTCCGCGCAGACTGTCCCCGCAGACCAACGACTACTGACTGCAACCTCACTCCGCCGCCAGCGGTGCCACACCATCGAATTTTCCTTGTACATAAAGGAATCCAGCGCTGGCACGATTTGCGATCATCGCTCACTAAGAGTAGCATCGACTGTATGTGGCTCTCCTCGGGCTTCTGTGGGTTCGCCGGTGACTGAGGAGGGTTTCTTGTTGTGTGGTGGGGTTTCGCGGTGTGTTGGGGCGTGAAATGAGCGACGCGCACGTGTTCGCCCTTTAGGTTCGGGAGTTGCTGAGACAACCGAACGAAAGGGCGACGCACGTGCGCGTCACGACAGTATTTAACAGGGTTCTGGGGCTGGATGACACCTCGGTGGCCGGTGTCGTGTTTGCCGGCGGTGAGGCGGTTGTGACTGTGCGCCGCCTGGCCAAGGTGCATCGGTGCCCTTGTGGTTGCCGGGTTCCGGGGCGTTATGACCGGTCGGTTCGCCGGTGGCGTCATGTCGATGCCTGTGGTTTGAAGGTCTGGCTGGAGGCTGAGGTCGCGCGGATCTGGTGTCCTGATTGTGAGCGGGTCCGGACCGAGGATGTGCCGTGGGCGCGGCCAGGGGCGAGGCATTCACGGGCTTTCGAGGACACCGTGGCGTGGTTGGCGGCCCGGATGGACAAGACCAGCCTGGCGCAGCTGATGCGCTGCTCGTGGGAAGCAGTCGACCGGATCGTGGGCCGGGTCGTGGTCGAGCGTCTCGACGACAGCCGGCTGAACAATCTGGTCCGGATCGGCGTCGACGAGATCTCTTATCTACGGGGACATCGCTACCTGACCGTGGTCGTCGACCACGACTCCGGGCGCGTGGTGTGGGTCGGCAAAGGGCACGGCGTGGAGACGATTGCGGCGTTCTACCGGGAGCTGGGGTTCCTGCGCCGTAAGAAGCTGCGAGCGGTCACCATGGATGCCAGCGGAACCTACATTTCGGTGACCCGGGCGATGGCGCCGCAGGCGGTGATCTGTATTGATCCGTTCCACGTCATCAAGTGGGCCAATGAAGCGCTCGATTCAGCTTTCCGTAACAGCGCGATCCCCACCTTGAGAGCCGAGATGAAACAGGCCCGGAGCAACGCTGCCTGGCGCAAAGCACGGTTCGCGTTGCGAGCCGGACGGGAGAAGCTCCGGACCGAACACCTCAAGATTCTCAAGGTCATCCGGGCTGAGCGCACCGAACTCCACAAGGTCTACCTGCTCAAAGAAGAACTCCGCGACCTGTTCCAGATCATCGATCCCAGCCAGGCCTCGAGCTACCTCCACAGCTGGGTCCAACGAGCCACCGGCAGCGGCAGTGCTGCGTTCAGAACCCTGGCCCACAAAATCATCCGGCACGCCGACGGCATCATCGCTGCAGTCGAACTCGGCTTGTCGAACTCCCGCAGCGAAGGCGTCAACACCAAAATCCGGGTCATCCAGCGCCGCGGTTACGGACATCCGAAAGCACAATCACTGGCCACGATGATCTACCTGTGCTGCAGCGGAATCCAGCTTTCCTTACCCACACAAAGGTGAGGAGAGCCCTGTATGTTCGAATATGAACTCACCGACCTCGACGCCGCGCAGACGCTCGCCGCGTCGGCGCGGGAGCAGGCCCGGGAAAACGACGCCGCCATCCAGCGGCTCCTCCTGGCCGCCCACTACGCCGACCTGCACCCCAGCCCCGCGATGCTCCCCGGCGACCAACGCTCACCCGGCGGCGAACGCGAGATCCGCTACGGCGGCCCCGGCTGCCCAGGAGTCGCCGAGTTCGCGGTCGCCGAATTCGGCGTCGTACACGGCGTCTCCACCGAATCCGCAGCCAAGTTCATCGGCCAAGCCCTCGCCCTGCGCCACCGCCTACCCCTGATCTGGCAACGCATCAACGCCAGAGAAGTCACCGCCTGGAAAGCCCGCCAAATCGCCACCGCCTGCGTCGAACTCACCCTCGAAGCAGCCGCCACCGTCGACACCCGAGTCGCCCCCATCGTCGACACCGTCGGCCCCATCCAACTCCGCAACATCATCAAAGCCGCCATCTGGGACGCCGACCCCCACGCCGCCAAAGCCGCCGCCGAACAAAAGGCCCGCGAACACGGCGTCTGGGTCGGCCGCTCCGACGACCACGGCACCAGCACCGTCTACGTCAAAGCCCACACCGGCGACGTCATCCGCTTCAACGCCACCATCAACCAAATCGCCGACGCCCTCACCACCCTCGACGGCCCCCTCCCCCAAGACCTCCAACGAGCCAGAGCCTTCGGCGTACTCACCGACCCCGCCCTCACCCACCACCTCCTCCAAGTAGCCCAATACCTAGCCCCCACAGACGAAGCCCCGCCAACCGACCCAACAGCACACGAGCCACCCCCGCACGACCCTCACGCGGACAAACCACCCGCCGACAACCCGCCACTGCATGAGCCTCGGGCGCACGGACGTCCTGCCAACGCCCCGCCCACAGACGGCTTCTCAACAATCGACCCAATCGAATACGAGCCAGCGGCTGCCGAACCCACGGCAGACAACCCGCTGCTGCATGCGCCTCGGACGCACGGACGTCCTGCCGACGAGCCGCCCGCAGACGGCTTCTCGGCAGTCGACCCGCCCGCACACGAGCCAGCGGCTGCCGAACCCACGGCACACAAGCCGCCGCTGCATGCCCTTCGCGCGCACGAACTTCCTACCGGCGACCCGCCCGCAGGCTCACTCGCCGCCGCGTCCCCGGTGGATCCGGCCGAAGATCTTCTGCACCTGGAAGATGTACCCACCGACGGCGAACCGCGCCCTCACCTGTTCCTGAACGGCAAGCCGGACGCGGATGCTGACCGCGACACCGCACCAAACAGTTCACCGAACCATCTACCCGGCCCACCTCAACCAGCAGCCCCGCCCAGTGTCGCCGAGGAGATCGTGGCGCACCTGGACGCTTCAGCCCGCCACGGGCTCGCCGCGAAACTGTCCGCGATCAAAGAATTCTCCGACCGCAACAGCGGCACCAGACCCGGGCGCACCAAACTCTACGTCCACCTCACCGACGAGACCCTCCTCGCCGGCAGCGGCTGCCTGCGCGTCGAAGGGTTCGGGCCCGTCTACGCACGGCTCGCCGAACTCGTCGGGCACGACCGCATCACCATCCAGCCCGTCATCGACCTGCACGACCAGATCAACGTCAACGCCTACGAAATCCCCACCCGGCTCCGCGAACGCATCAAGCTCACCTACCCCGTCGAACAATTCCCCTACGGCCCCGGCGAAACCACCAACCACACCGACCTCGACCACGTCATCCCCTACAACCCCACCGGACCAAAAGGCCAAACCAGCACCACCAACCTCAGACCACTCCGCCGCCGCAGCCACCGCATCAAAACCTTCGCCGGCTGGAAATCCACGCCTACCAACAGCACCGGCCTGGAATGGACCACCCGCCACGGCTACAAATTCCACGTCGACCCCACCGGAACCCACCCCATCCCCACCAACGACCCATAACAGGTGCCGAATGCTCGACGCCAAAGGTCATCCCGGTCAAGACCGGTAGCCGGGCGCTGACGGATGCGATCAACGAGCGCTGCGCGACTTCGGATCAGCGGCGCGAGGGCAAGGGCGACCACATCAGCACCACTTTTCACCGTCGACATCTTCTGCGCCAGGGGCGCCGGCAGCGCACCTCTCAAGGTGTTACATGCTTTGCCGGCGGCACGCACAGTCGCTTTGCGCGAATTGATGATGAGCTGTCCGCGCGAGTTGAGTGCGCAACTCCGTGCCGCGACGCCCGCCTGCTATCTACCGCGACTCTCGCCAACGCGTCTGTCTTGCGCACCGTGATTCCGCGGGCCTGACATTCGCGCCTGTCCTGCTCGGCCGAGCCGCGCAGCCGCCGACGCCAACGCACCCAGGTCCGCTGGCCGCTTGCGGTGAGCTTTCGTTCTCACTCGGCTGCGGCGCGCACCCTTCCAGCCACAAGCACACCAGCGGCCAATCTCCTGTTCTTTACCTATCCCCTTCGCTAGAGTCGGCGACGGTACCTGAGATCGTCGCCGACAACGGCTCGTAGTAATCCTCCATCGCACCCAGCTGCAGCGCGGCACCTAGCCAGCTACAACCGCAGCGGCGACCAAGCTCTTGTTCTTTGCTCTTGCTCTTTAGAGTCGGCGGCGGGTTCTCAGGTAGTCGCCTACGACGGCTGCTCCGAGGCCGTCGGCGTCTGGAGCTAGCACTCGGCCGCCGCTGCGCCGGGCGAGGAGGTCTACGAAGGCGTTCAGGCGGGGGTCGTCGCCGAGGCGGAAGATTGACAGGGAGGCGCCTAGTTTGGCTAGGCGGTCTACCTCGGCGACTGTTTTGCGCAAGGTGGCCGGGCGGGGTGGGTAGTCGAACTCGGCTGTGCCGTCTGGTTCGAGGTGAGCTGTCGGCTCTCCGTCGGTGACCATCAGGACCACCGGCTGAGCATCGGGATGACGTCGCAGGTGACGGCCGGCCAGCAGTAGGGCGTGGTGCGCGTTGGTTCCCTGCTCCCAGGTGCCTTCCATGCCAATGAGTTGCGGCAGCTCGATCACTCCGGCGTACCGGCCGAAGGTGATCAGTTGGAGGGCGTCGTTGCGATAGCGGGTCGAGATGAGCTGGTGCAACGCGAGCGCCGTCCGCTTCATCGGGAGCCAGCGGCCCTCCTGCACCATCGACCACGAGGTGTCGACCAGCAACGCGACAGCGGCCCGGGCACGATGCTCGGTTTCGGCGATCTCCACGTCAGCCACGTCGAGCCGCACCGAACCATCCCGGCCGGCCCCGGCAGTCCGCAGTACTGCGTTGCGAACTGTCCGTGGCACGTCCCACGGCTGGGTGTCGCCGAACTGCCAGGCCCGGGTGGACCCACTCAGCTCACCGGCCGCACCCGCCGACGCCGCGTCACGCTCACCCGACTGACCACGAGCAGTTCGCAGTACGTCGGACAGCGCCGTCTGACCCAGTTGCCGCAACGCCTTCGGGGACAACTGCAACGTCCCGTCCGGCGCACGCTCCAGCAGACCCTGGTTGCGCAGTTCCCGCTCGAGTTCCGACAGCCGCCGCGCGTCGACCGTCGCCTCGTCACCGAGTTGCCGGGTCAGCGCGTCGAGATCGATGTCCTCCAGGCGCGCACCCGGATACGACTGGGCCAACTGCTCGGCCAGTGCATCCAGCTCGGCAAGATCGGACATCGCCCGAGCGCCCTCAGCCAGCCCGAGCGGATCGTCGCCACTCATCCGCTCAGCTCCGGACCAATCCTCACCCGGCCGCAGCGCCTGCAGCTGAGCATCGAGATTCGCCAACTGCTGCGACAGTTGAGGATTGCCGAACGCCTGCTGCGACAGCTGAGCTAACTCCGCCCGCTGCTCCGGCGTCATCGAGTTGAGCATCCGCTGCGCCGCCGCAGCCCGGGCAGCCAGTACGTCGATCAGCTCGTCGACCGTGCGCGGGTTCTCCGGGAAGAACTCGCCGTGCTTGGCCATGAACTCACCGAACAGCTGATCGATCTGCGGATGCCCCTGCGCATGGGCCGCGAGCAGCGCGTTGAGATCGGTCAGCATCTCGTTGATCCGCTCGACGTCCTCGGGCGTCGTGTTCTGTAGTGCCTCCTTCATGCCTTCGAACCGCGACCCGAGCAACTCGCGACCGAGCAGTTCCCGGATCTCCTCGTACTTCTGCCTGGCCTCACTTGACTGCCAGTCGTAGTTGGCCAGCTCCCGTACTGCGGCCGCAGTACCGGACGGCAGCGCGTCGAGCTGCATCTCGCGGAAACGAGCGTCATCGGAGGGGTTGGGGAACAGATCCCGCCGCTCGGCCTCCAGCGCTTCATCCAGCAACCGCTGCACGTCGCGCAAGGTGCCGTCGAGGTTGTGCCGGCGCTGGATCTCCCGGCGCCGCTCCCACAACCTCCGCGTCAGGTCGTCGAGGCCTTGGGTGTTGCGAGTCCCGCGCCGCAACAACTCCTCCAGCGCGGACCTCGGTGACGAACCGGCCATCACATCCCGGCCCAGTTCATCCAGCGCGTCCCGCAGATCCACCGGCGGGGCGAGCGGATCCGGACCCTCGTGCCAGGGTCCGTACGACCAGCCTTCGGGTAGGACCGACATGTCAGGCCCCGTAGACGGTCGTGTCGTCGTCGGCGTCCTTGGCCAGTCGTTTCGACAAATAGAGCGCTTCGAGGGCGAGCTCAACCGCGGCCGCGATCCGGCCGGGCGAATCGTCGGGATCGACTCCCGCTCGGGCCGCCACGTCGTGCAGCACGGGCAACTCCGGAAGAGCGGCCAGTACGTCGCGACCGGGGATCCGCTCGCCTGTTGTCACCAGGTGGCCTTGAGCAACTGCATCGGCCAGCGGGGTGAGGTCGAGCCCGGCGAACCGCTCGCGGGCGGTGTCCGCGATGGACCGGCGCAGCAGGTATTCGAGCAGCTCCGTTTCGCGCCCTTCCTCACCTGGCTCGAACTCCAGCTTGCCCCGCAGTACGGCGGGAACGGCTTCGAGGTCGACCGGGCGGGCGACGGCCGGCTCCTCGCCGGTGATCGCCGAGCGGCGCAGCGCGGCTGCCGCGACCGTCTCGGCGGCGGCGACCGCGAACCGGGCCGAGACGCCGGAGCGCTGGTCGATCGCCGTCGACTCGCGCAGGTGCCGGACGAAGCGCGCGAGCACCTCCAGCAACGGCTCCCCCACCTCGGCGGTGAGGTGGCTTTCCTGCCGTACGACGTCCACCTCGGCGTCGATGTCGAGTGGATAGTGGGTCCGGACCTCGGCCCCGAAACGGTCCTTCAGCGGGGTGATGATCCGGCCGCGATTGGTGTAGTCCTCCGGGTTGGCCGTTGCCACCAGCAACACGTCGAGCGGCAGCCGCAGCGTGTACCCGCGGACCTGGATGTCGCGCTCCTCCATCACGTTGAGCAACGCGACCTGGATCCGCTCGGCCAGGTCGGGCAGCTCGTTGATCGCGACGATGCCGCGATGCGCGCGCGGTACCAAGCCGAAGTGGATCGTGTCGGGATCACCGAGGCTGCGCCCCTCGGCGACCTTGACCGGATCGACGTCACCGATCAGGTCACCCACCGAGGTGTCCGGCGTCGCGAGCTTCTCGGCGTACCGGAGGCTGCGGTGCAGCCAGGCGACCGGCAGGTCGTCGCCGAGCTCGGCCGCGCGCCGCTTGGAGGCGGGCGTGATCGGCTCGAGCGGGTGCTCCGGCAGCTCGGCGCCCTCGATCACCGGGGTCCACTCGTCGAGCAGGCCGATCAGGGTGCGCAGCAGCCGGGTCTTGCCTTGTCCTCGCTCACCGAGGAGTACTACGTCGTGCCCGGCGAGCAGGGCACGCTCGAGCTGGGGAATCACCGTGCGGGAGAAGCCGACGATGCCGGGCCAGGGATCGCGACCGGCACGCAGCTCGGTCAGCAGGTTCTCGCGGATCTCGGCCTTGATCGTGCGGGGGACGTATCCGGCGGCGCGAAGCTCACCGGCCTTACGGGGAAGATCAGTGGGTGCACTAGTCACCCTGACGACGTTAGCTCGCAACTCCAGCGGACGCCCGCGCCATCTCAAGAAGCCCTGCTCAGCCCGTCCGGCGTGGAGTGACCCGGCCGGAAGTGAACAGGTACGCCGGGGTGAACGTCAGCGGGACCCAAGGCTGGCCCGGTGCGCTGCGAGTGACGAAGTGGTTGCCGTCGTCCGGAGCGGTGGGATACAGCTCGTATTCGACCACTGGATCCTCCGCGACAGCCAACCGGTCGCCGGTGACCCGGTAGGTCATCACGAGGCGGCTGCCGCGGCGCTCGACTTCCAGCCGGACGCCTGCGCGTTCGTAGACGCCGACGTGATCGTCCCCGGCGGCGCCCCCCTCGATCGGCTCGGGCCGCGGCGGCGCGGCCACTCCCACGTAGTCGGTGAAGACCTCGGAGACGAGTTGTTCGAACAAGGCCGGCGCGTTCACCGAATTGGTCAGCAGACAGACGGCCAGCCGCGCCTCCGGGTCGATCCGGAGGAACGCGAGCTGCCCGACCGTCTCACCGTCATGTCCGAACAGTTTGCGACCCGACCAGTCGTAGAGCCGCCACGCCGTACCGATCGCCTCGACCCCCTCGGCTCCACCGGGAAACGGCACCTGTGGCGCACGCATTTCGGCGTACTGGTCGAGGTGGAGGCGGGCGAAGGTCAGCAGGTCGCCGGCGCTCTGGGTGATCAGGCCGGCGGGGCCGATGCTGCGCGGGAGATTCCAGGTCTTCACCGGTACGCCGTCCGCCGTGTGGCCGAGGGCGGACCGGTGCAGGATCGCCTCCTCCGGCAGCGTCATGGTGTGTTCGAGGCCGAGACGTTCGCTCAATCGAACCCGTAGCGCGTCGTCCCAGCTTCGCTTGTCGAGCACCTCGATGAGGCGGCCGAGCACGACGAAGCCGGCGTTGCAGTAGGAGTACGCCGTACCTGGGTCGAACAGCTGGTCCACCTTGCCCAGCAGGCCGACGTACCGTTCCAGGCAGTCGTCACCGCGACCAGTATCGGTGAAGACGTCGCCGTCGAGGCCGCTCTGGTGCGTCAGCAGGTGCCGGACGGTGATTCGCGCGTCGATCGGCGCCTCGGGCAACAAGCCGACGACGGTGTCGTCCAGGCTTAGCTTGCCCTCGGCAACTAGTTGCGTGATCAGTGTCGCGGTCCAGATCTTGGTGATCGATCCGACCTGGAAGACCGAATCGGCTGTCACCTCCAGGCCGGTGGCGCGATTCAGTACGCCGTACGGCGCGACCAGTTGCTCACCGTCAGCCCAGATCCCGAGCACTGCGCCGGGGACTCCGCTGCGGCCGGCCAGCTCTTCCAGGCGGGAACTCCAGTCGGGCATACCGCCCAACCTACTTCCTCCTCATCACCTCTTCTTGGTGATCTCCTCGAGCGCGGCGCGGACCGCCTCGGCCGCGGCCGGTTCGTCCAGGCCGAGCTCGCGCAGGACCTCGGTCGCGATGCTGGCCGAGTCGCGGTAGAAGGCGCGCAGCAGGTGTTCGGTGCCGATGTAGTTGTGGCCGAGAACCATCGCCTCGGCGACCGCGCCCTGCAGGACATGCGCGGCACGTCGCGTGTACGGCGGATTCTCGGCCGCCAGCGCCGCCTCGACGTCTTTCGGCCTACCGGCGGCTTTGGCCGGGCTCCTCGTCGCGACGGCCTCGTGGACCGCCTGTTCGGTGATGCCGTTCGCGGCGAGCACGCGGGTGGCGATCGAGTCGGGCTGGGTGAAGAGCGCGAGCAGGAGGTGCTCGGTGCCGATGAACGGGTGGTTCAGGTTGCGCGCGACCTCCTTCGCGCTGTCGAGCACGGCCCTGGTCCGCGGGGTGTAGCGCTCGAGAGCGGGCTGCATGGTCCACGAGTCGGCGAATCGCTTGTGCGCGGCCTGCTTGCTCACGCCGAGCACTGCGCTGATCTCGACCCACGACCTGCCCGCGCCCCGAGCCCGGTCGACGAAATAGCCGAGCGCGGCGTCGCTGGTGCTGGTCAGTTCGTTGATGGTGCTCGCGGCGGTGCCGAGCTGGTCGAGGACGTCGTCGCTGCCGGCGTCCTCGCGGATGGTGTCGATGAGTTGCTGAAGATCGGGTCCGGGAGTCATGTCGTCAACCCTAGGTTGACGATTGCGAATCGTCAACCCTGGGTTGACTTCTTGATGTGGCGGTTAGGGTTCAGGGGTGCAAGAGATTGGTGATGTGATCGCGCCGGGATTGCGGGTCCTGTTCTGCGGGATCAATCCGGGCCTGGTGTCGGCGGCGACCGGACACCACTTCGCCCGGCCGGGCAACAGATTCTGGCCGGCACTGCACCTTGCGGGCTTCACGCCAAGGTTGTTCCGGCCGGACGAGCAAGCGGAGTTGCTGGAGCTCGGGCTGGGGATCACCAACGTTGCCCCGCGACCATCGGCGCGAGCCGACGAGTTGACCAAAGCCGAACTGATCGCCGGCGGCGAGAAGCTGGTCGAGAAGGTGCTCGAATACCAGCCCCAGTGGCTCGCCGTAGTCGGCGTCACGGCGTACCGCGACGCCTTCGGCGACCGAAAGGCCGCCATGGGCGAGCAATCCAGACGAATCAGTGACACCCGAGTCTGGATCCTCCCCAACCCCAGCGGCCTCAACGCCCACTACACCCTCCCCAAACTCGCCGCCGCCTACGCCGAGCTGGCGAAGGTCAGCTAGCTCACGCGAGGGCTTTGCGGAGGGTGTCGATGGCGAGGTTGATGGCGGCCTCGGCGGCGTGGGTTTCGCGGAGGGCGTCGACCATGACGAAGTCGTGGATGATGCCGCCGAAGCGGACTGCGGTGACCGCGACGCCGGCGGCGCGGAGCTTGTCGGCGTACGCCTCGCCCTCGTCGCGCAGTACGTCGGCCTCGCCGGTGATCACGAGCGCGGTCGGCAGTCCGCGGAGCTGCTCCAGGGTGGCGCGCAGCGGTGAGGCGGTGATCTGGTTCCGCTCGGCCTCATCGGTCGTGTACTGGTCCCAGAACCACTTCATCCCCTCGCGCTGCAGGAAGTAGCCCTCGGCGAACTCGTGGTACGACGCCGTGTCGAACGACGCGTCGGTGACCGGGTAGAACAGCACCTGCTGGTTGAAGACGACATCGCCGCGCTCCTTCGCCAGCAGCGTCACCGCGGCCGCCATGTTGCCACCGACGGAGTCACCCGCGATCGCCAGCCGGCTCGCGTCCAGGTCGTGATCCTTGCCGGATGCAACGATCCAGCGGGCAGCCGCGTAGTTCTGCTCCAGCGCGATCGGGTACCGCGCCTCGGGCGACAGGTCGTACTCCGGGAAGACCACCGCCGCGCCGGCCCCGACGGCCAGTTCGCGGACCAGCCGGTCGTGGGTGTGCGCGTTGCCGAAGACCCAGCCGGCGCCGTGGATGTAGAGCACCACCGGCAGCGGGCCGGTACTGCCGGCCGGGCGGACGATCCGGACCCTGACGTCGCCATTAGGGATGGTCACCCACTCCTCTTCGACCGCGAGCTTCGGGTAGTCGGTGGTCTGCACCTCGTCGACCGCCTTGCGGCCGTCGTCCGGGGCGAGCTGGAACAGGAACGGCGGCACGCTGGTGGCGTCGGCGAAAGCTTGGGCGGCGGGCTCGAGGACGGTCATCGCAGTACTCCTCTGGAGAGATCCAAGGCGGAGAACGAGCGTTCTCCGTCGTTATCCAGTACTGTAGGAGAACGATGGTTCTCAGCGCAAATCCGGAGGCGGAACGGATGACGATCGACACAGCGACCGCGCAGCAGCAGGTGCTCGACGCCGCGGACGCGCTGTTCTACGAGCGCGGCGTGCAGGCGGTCGGGATGGACGCCATCCGGTCCGCGTCCGGCGTCTCGCTGAAGCGGCTCTACCAGCTCTTCCCGTCCAAGGACCACCTGATCGAGGCGTACCTGGACAAGCGCGACCAGCAGTGGAAGACGATGCTGGCCGAGCACGTGGACGCCGCCACCGACCCGCGCGAGCGCATCCTTGCCGTCTTCGACTTCCTGCACTCCTGGTTCATGGAAAAGAGCTTCCGCGGCTGCGCCTTCATCAACTCCTTCGGCGAGCTCGGGACGGTCTCGCCCCGCGTCGCCGAGCTGGCCAGGAAGCACAAGGCAGGCTTTCGCGACGCCCTCACCGACCTGGCCGCGGCGGCGGGTGCCCCCGATCCACAGCGCCTGTCGGACTACCTGATCCTGCTCAGCGAGGGCGCGATCACCACGTCGGCGTTCTCCGAATCCCCCGAGCCGGCCGCCCGCGCCCGGGAAGCCGCGCAACTCCTGATGGACGCGAATCTGCCCTCCTGACTCCCCGGTTGGGCAGGATGTGGGGATGCGAGCGACCGCACTGCTGAAAGCCCTCGACCGGCTCCCGTACGGCGAACGCGTCCGCCTGGTCGCGCAGGAGGCCACCCGCCTGCGCGGCACCCCAGAGCTGACGGCTCTGATCTCCGAACTCGACCGAGGCGATCTGTTCGCGAGAACCATCGGCCTCCAGTTCGCGCAGATCGCCGGCGAGGTCGACCACGTCACCAAGCTCCTCAGCGACCCGCTGCTCCAACGCCGCGCGCTCGCCGTCGCCGGACGCGGCGTACCGGTCCCTGACGATGCACTGCGTTCCCTGTACTCCGATGCGCCGGCCGCCTTGCGGGCCCGCATCCTGAGCGTCATCCGGCGCACTCGACGCGAGGGGCTCGCCGCCCGGCTGATCGACGACCAACGCAGTCAATGGGGTGACCACGCCGCCGCCGGTCTGCTCAGCAGTGCGGACCGGGCGACCGTCGTACGGCTGCTGCCTGAGCTGGCCTACACCCTGTCTTCGGGTGAGTGGGGACGGCTGGCAGCGCGTCATCCCGAGGTTTTGCTCGACTACGCGTTCGCGACGCTGCCCAGCGACGCCAACCGGCAGGAATGGTGGAACACCGTCGGCCACGGCGCCACGAAGGTGATCGCTGAGCATCCCGGGCGGGTTCTCGAGCTGATCCGTGCCGCCCTCCCCCAGCACGAACTGCCCTGGGCTGTCGTCGAGGTGATCGGCCAGCTGGCTGAGCTCGATCCGGCCGGCTTGCTCGCGATCCTGCTTGCTCCCGATCGCGCCTCGACCGTCCATCGCGCCCTCACCCCGGCCCTGCGGCGGAGGCTGCATCGATTCTCCGACGACGACCTGATCGCTCTCGGACGCGCCCTCTGGCCGAACGTCGAAGGCTTGCTCGCCGATCTCCCGCCCTCGCGACGGTCAGCGATCTTCGCGGCCGTCACGGGGAGCGTCGAACTCGGCCAGACGATCCTGTCCGAAGACCTGCTCGCCGTCCTCCCCCACGCCGTTCGCGAGGAGCACGCCCGGCGGATGCTCGAGCTGCCGAAGGTGCGTGAGGAGCTGCACACCCGCTGGCGGCTCACCGCCTACCTCCCGTACGCCGAAGCCTTCGCAGTACTCGAGCCGGAGGTCAGTCGTGCCGATGCGGACGACCGCGCGGCCGTCTACCGCGCCGTCATCGAAAGCGCGGGCCACTCTCGCCAGGCGGATTCGATCGAGCATGCGCTGTCGTGGGCGACAAGGGTCCGCAACGACCAGGATCCGGTCCGGGCGGCGGTTCTCGGCGCGGCCGCCGACTTGCCGCCGTCTCTGCTGACCGATGCCCACGTCGGTGCGCTCCAGATCCTGCTGATCGACACCCTCGAAGCCCGGGACGCCTCCTGGCAGTCGCGAGGATCGCTGAACCAGCTGGCTGAGAAGGCCGTCCAACAAGGGGCACTGGGCAACCAATTGGTCTTGCTCGAGTGGGGTCTCCAGGCCCACGCGAGGCTGTCCGAGAACACCGGCACGGTCAGCCTGTACGGGTTGATCAACGGCCTGCCCCGCGGTCGCGAGGTCGCCGTCTACGAGGCGCTGCGCCCGTACGTCGACGCCGGCGCCAAGCGGCGTGAGTTCGCGCTCGCCTTCGCCATTGCTCATGCGTTCGGCCGCCGTGGCTGGGCCAACGAGCACCTGCACGGCGTACTGGAGAAGGCGGTCTGGTCGAACCAGGAGTACACGGTCGACCAAGCCGCTCGGCTCTGGCTCCAACCGCCCGCGACGCGCGCCGAACGAACCGGCCAGATCATCCAGCGCGAGGTCGGAATGGCCCGCTGGGACTCGGTGTGGCTCGCGGTGACCGAGATCCGCACCGACCTCCTTGACCGGGTGCTCGCCAAACCGAGCCGCGTCCGCCGCTTCTCCCGCAACTACGCCGCCTGGCACGTCTCCAACCTCGCCCTCCGCCGCTGGCTCCCCCGCCAGCACAGCCGGTACGCCGTACTGGTGGCTGCGGCCGCCAACGATGCCGAGATGCCCGAGTGGGCTCGGGCAGCGGCCGTCTCGATGCTGGGCCGTATCCCCGGCGTCGGCCGGGCTGCTGTCGAGCCGTTCCTCACCAGCGACCAGGTGCTCTTGCAGGAGGCGGCTCTTGGCGCACTGGCATGGACCGAGCAGCCGGAGCTCGCATTGCCGGTCCTATTGAGCCATGCGGGCGACGACCGGGCGCGGGTGGCTCTCTATGCGGCCAGCCGGGGCTGCACGGTTCGTCAGGCCGAGCCTGCTGGCCGAGACGTTCCGGCCGGTACTCGTGGGCGAGCGGATGAAGGTGACGTCCCGCAAGGAGGCGGCGCGGCTGCTCGGCGTACTGCGGGCGCCGGGGGCGAGCGCAGTACTGGCAGAGGCTTGGGCGGATGCGCATCGGGATGTGCGGGCTGCTATCGCCAGTACCGCGTCGCAGCATCTGCTGCATGAGCCGGCTAGTTGGGCGTTGCTGCAGGAGGCTGTGCACGATTCGGCCACTACTGCGACGGTGCTGGTGCAGCGGGCGCCGGCGACGATGGCTGCGGAGTACAGGTCTCGCTATGCCGACCTGCTGATCGCTGTGACCAACAGGCCCGAGCCGGAGGTTGTGCGGCTCGCGCTGCTGTCTCTGTCGAGGTGGGCGCGCTACAACCCGGCCGCTACTCCGGTGTGCGCGGGGTTCATCACTGACCTCTCGATCCGCAACACGACGTGGAGCGACGCCACCACTGCGCTTGTCGCCATTGCCGCTACCGGCGAGGGCCTTGACGAGCTGGTGTCGGTTGTCAGGCTCCTGGTCCGGCTGGAGAGCAACCCTGAGGTCCCCAACGCGACAGCGGACCGGGACCACCCCGCGCGGCAGCGGCTGACGGCTGTGGTGACACGGCTGACGGCTGCTCTCAGCGCACGGGAGGCACAGGCTCGGCAGGCGCTTCCGCTTGTCGCCGATGAGCTGACCGCACCGGAGTACCTGGGGCTTCGCGTTCGGCTGCTGATCTACGCACTGCAGTGGAAGGCGCCTCTAGATGAACTGACCGCAGTAGCCGACCTACTCGCCGACCGACCGCTGGCGGTCTCGGCAGCCGTGGGGCAACTCAGCATGCGCTTGACGAACGCCCAGGCGCAGTGGACCTCAGCGGACGTCCTCCCACCAGCCACCCAGCTCGCTGCCACCGGTCGCGCTGTCGACGGCCTGTTCGCCCTCACCCTGACAGCAGCCGCAACCACCCGCACCGGCTGGTCCCCTGCCTGGCGCGCCCTACTGACAGACCTCCGCAACCACCCATCGCCGGATGTCATCCACGCAGCGCTCGACTTGGTGACAGCCTCGGAGAGCTAGTCGTGGCCCGCGCCGACCGGCGTGCGTCGGAGTCGGGCTGGACAGATCGGCACCACTCGTACTCGTGTCTCGAACGGCTGATCGACCTCGCCCCGTGTCCTTCCTCTCAAGTTAACAAGCGGAAGGCGCGCCGAGCCGGGTGTTATCCACAGGTGGTTGCCTCTGTCAGCGCCTAGTCTCCTGTTATGGCGAGCAAGCCGGATGAGGTGCGTGACGGAGTACCGCTGACCAATCTCGATCAGCCGTTGTTTGATGGGGCTGAGGCGACAAAGCGGGACCTGGTGGATTATCTCGACGCGGTCCGTGAGGTGATGCTGCCGGAGTTGCGGGAGCGGCCGTTGTCGGTGATCAGGGTGCGGCCTGGGCAAGAGCCGTTTATGCAGAAGAACGTTCCGAAGTACACGCCGGAGTGGATTCGGACGGTGCCGGTGTGGGCTGAGGCCTCCAAGCGGGAGATCTCGTACGCCGTGTGCGACGACCGGAAGACCCTGCTGTGGTTCGGGAACCAGCGTGCGGTCGAGTACCACCCGACGTTGATGCGGCTGGATCGGCAGGATCGGGTCACCCACCTCGTGCTCGACCTCGACCCGCCCGAGGGGGAGACCTTCGAGCTGGCGGTGAAGGCCGCGTTGCTGGTGCGTCAGGCGCTGACCGACTCAGGCTTGGACGGCGCGGTGAAGACGAGTGGTGCCAAGGGTGTTCACGTCTACGTGCCGATCGATGACCAGGCGACGATCGAGGAGGCCGCCGCCGCGACCCGGGCGATCGCCGCGCGGGCCGAGCGGATCGATCCGGCGCTGGCGACGACCGCGTACGTGAAGGAAGAACGGCACGGCAAGGTGTTCGTCGACTCCACTCGAGCCGGTGGCGCGACCGTCGTCGCGGCGTACAGTCCGCGGATCCGCCCGGGCACGACGGTTTCCTTCCCCGTCGGCTGGGACGACCTGGAGCAGGTCAGCCCGCGCGACTTCACCGTCCGTACGACGCCTGGCCTGCTGACCACCTCCTGGGCCGACCAGCTCCCGGCTCCGCAGACCCTTCCCGCAGACCTGATCGAGGAGGGCCACACCATCCCGGTCGCCCGAGTGGTCGCGATGCACGAAGGCAAACGCCGCAAGGCAGCAGCCCGCAAAGCCGCCGCCGACGAGTAGGCGCCCGCGACGGGTCGCCGAGGTTTGGCCGGCCGACTGTTCCCCGGCACTGGCCAGCTCTATGCCGAGCTGGTCAGCCGCCGGAGATTCCTATTTCGGCTTCGGCCATGTCGGTGTTCAGTCCGTCGGCGTCGTCCAGCCAGCCGTGTGGGAGGACTACGTGGTCTCGGGGGCTGCCCTGGCGGCCTCGGGGGGAGCCCAGTTCCTGGAGTGGGAAGGGGGCGGTGGGGTCTAGTTGGGTGAGGAGTTCGTCCAGGCGTTGGAGGGAGTCGACCATGCCCAGGGCGGCTCGGAGTTCGCCGCCTGCTGGGAAGCCCTTCAGGTACCACGGGACGTGTTTGCGGAAGTCGCGCAGGCCGCGCTGCTCGCCCATCAGGCCGGCCAGCAGTTCGCCGTGGCGGCGCATCACGGTCGCGACCTCGCCGAGGGTTGGTAGGTTGAGCGCCTCGCCGCCGGCGAAGGCGACCGCTAGATCGCGGAACAGCCACGGCCGGCCTAGGCAGCCGCGCCCGACGATGACACCGGCGCACCCAGTTTCAGCGACCATCCGGAGGGCGTCGGACGCCTCCCAGATGTCGCCGTTGCCGAGCACCGGGATGTTCACGTGCTCGACCAGCTCGGCGATCTTGGTCCAGTCCGCCTGACCGGAGTACGCCTGCGCCGCGGTCCGGCCGTGCAGCCCGATCGCGGCCGCGCCAGACTCCTCGGCGATCTTGCCCGCGTCGAGGTAGGTCTGGTGCGCGCTGTCGATCCCGATCCGGGTCTTCATCGTGACCGGGATCCCGTACGGCGTCGCCGCCCGGACCGCCGCCTGCAGGATCGCGCCGAGCAGATTGCGCTTCCACGGCAGCGCCGCGCCACCGCCCTTGCGGGTCACCTTCGGCACCGGGCACCCGAAGTTGAGGTCGACGTGCGCCACGCCGTACTCCGAGCAGAGCAGCTCCACCGCGCGGCCGACGTACACGGGATCGACCCCGTACAGCTGCACCGAGCGGACCGTCTCGCGCTCGTCGAACGTGAGCATGTCGAGGCTCTTCTGGTCACCCTCGACAATGCCGCGCGAGGTGATCATCTCGCAGACGTAGAGCCCCGCGCCCTGCTCCGCGCACAACCGCCGGTACGCCGCGTTGGTGATGCCCGCCATCGGTGCGAGCACCACTGGCGTGTCGATCGTGAGATCCCCGAGCTTCAACACGTGATCAGGCCTTCGAAACCTGGATCTGGCCGTTGCCGGAGACCTGCGCACGGTACGGCTCGACGGCATTCGCGGTCGTCGTCACGTCGCACCCGATCGGCTGACCGGCGGGAGCGACGATGGCGACGTCCTCCATCGTGCAGGTCACCTTCGCCGCGCCGGGCACGGTCCGCAGGACGGCGTCGACCACCTTCGGCCGCACGATCGCGACCTTCTCCGAGGTGAACTTGTACGACGCGGTGTACTGCTTGGCGTCGACCGTCAGGGTGCCCTCGTACGGCTGGCCGGCGTACTTCACCGTGCACTTCAGCGTGTGTTTGCCGGCCGTCTCGACCTTGTCGATCCCCGGGCAGTTCACCGTCGTGGTCGCCGCGCGGCCGGCGGTGACCTGCGCCTGCTTGGCGATCGCGAAGCGGATCCGCTGGGCCAGCGGCGCGTCGGACGCCGGCTCACCCTTCACCGAAGGCGTCGGCCACGGCTTCGTCGGCTTCGGCAGCGGAGTCAGCGACGGCGTCGAAGGAGTGGGGATCGGGGCCGACGACGGCCCCGAAGGCGCGGTCGGGCCGGCCGTCGTGGGATTGCTCGCCGGCGGGTTGTTACCGGCTTCCGGCGGGCTGTCGGAACAGCCCGCGACCAGGAACACCACCACAGCACTCACTCCGAAAACCGTCAGGCCGAACTTGGTGCGGCCCGGCGTCAGCAAACCCCGCAGCATCGTCAGCAACCCACCAGCCGCTGGGCGAGATAGCCGGTCACCTCGGTCAGCGCAACCCGCTCCTGCTTCATCGAGTCCCGCTCGCGGATCGTCACGGCCTGGTCGTCGAGGGTGTCGAAGTCGACGGTGATGCAGTACGGCGTACCGATCTCGTCCTGCCGGCGGTAGCGCCGGCCGATCGCGCCGGCGTCGTCGAAGTCGACGTTCCAGTTCTTCCGCAGCTCGCCGGCCAGGTCCTTCGCCTTCGGGGACAGGTCGGCGTTGCGGGACAGCGGCAGCACGGCCGCCTTGACCGGCGCGAGTCGCGGGTCGAAGCGCAGTACGGTCCGCTTGTCGACGCCACCCTTCGCGTTCGGCGCCTCGTCCTCGGTGTAGGCGTCGAGCAGGAAGGCGAGCACGTTGCGGGTCAGCCCGGCGGCCGGCTCGATCACGTACGGCGTCCAGCGCTCGCCCTTCTCCTGGTCGAAGTAGGACAGGTCGACCCCGGAGTGCTTGGAGTGCGTGGACAGGTCGAAGTCGGTCCGGTTCGCGATCCCCTCGAGCTCGTCGAACTCCTTGCCGCCGAAGTGGAACTTGTACTCGATGTCGACGGTGCGCTTCGAGTAGTGGCTCAGCTTCTCCTTCGGGTGCTCGTAGAAGCGCATGTTGTCCGGGTTCAGCCCGAGGTCGAGGTACCAGTCCCAGCGCGCCTTCAGCCAGTACTCGTGCCACTCCTCGTCACTGCCGGGCGCGACGAAGAACTCCATCTCCATCTGCTCGAACTCACGGGTCCGGAAGATGAAGTTGCCGGGGGTGATCTCGTTGCGGAAACTCTTGCCCACCTGGGCGATGCCGAACGGCGGCTTCTTGCGGGCGGTGCCCATCACGTTCGCGAAGTTGATGAAGATGCCCTGCGCGGTCTCCGGGCGCAGGTAGTGCAGCCCTTCCTCGGACTCGACCGGGCCGAGGTAGGTCTTCAGCAGGCCGTTGAACATCCGCGGCTCGGTGAAGGTGCCCTTGTTCCCGCAGTTCGGGCAGGCGATCTCGTCCAGCTTGACCTCGTCGGCGTCCTTGTTCTTCCGCCGGGCGAAGTCCTCCCGCAGGTGGTCGTCGCGGTACCGCTTGTGGCAGGACTGGCACTCGGTCAGCGGGTCGACGAACTCCTGCAGGTGGCCCGACGCCTCCCAGACCTTGGTCGGCAGGATCACCGAGGAGTCCAGCCCGACGATGTCGTCGCGGCCGGTCACCATCGAGCGCCACCACTGGGTCCGCACGTTGTTCTTCAGCTCGACACCGAGCGGTCCGTAGTCCCAGGCCGACTTGGTCCCACCGTAGATCTCGCCGCACGGGTACACGAAGCCTCTCCGCTTACTGAGGCTGACGACGGCATCGACGGTATCCACGGGCACGTTTCGACTCCAGAGTGGTGGTACGGGAAGGGTCCAGGCTATCGGTTCAGCGGTGCGGTGAGAATTCACTCAAGTCGTCATAGGCGCTCGGTTCGTCGATCGCCTCGGACAGCAACGGGACGGCCGCCAGCTTCACCTCGTACGGCGAGAGCGCGCGGCGGTAGCTGCCGATGTTCACCCACTCCATGCTGAGCGCCAGCAGCTCAGGATCATCCGCGTTCCGCCCGGTCCGGGCCGCCACGAAACCCTTCTGCCGGGACAGCACCTCGACCGCAGCCTCCAGCCGCTCGACGAACGCCGGCTGCCCAGCCTGCCCCACCCGGAACCTGATCACCACGAACACCCACCACACCCTACGGCGTCACCCCCGGCGACCACCTGCTGACCCGTTGGTCACGCCTGGAAGAATGGGGGGATGAGCAGCGCATCGAGCAGTCAGCCGGTCAGTCCGCTTCGGGCGCGGATCACCAAGGCGAGCTACCCGGTCGTGGCCAGGTTGCACGGGATGCCGAAGCTGACGTTGCCGGCAATCACGCTGGTGCTCGCGTTGGTCGGGGTGTTCGCTCCGCTCGCGGTCGGCGTCCCCGCGCTGATCCTGCTCGCGCTGCTGCTCGGCTGGCTCGGGTTCCTGTCCTGGCCGGTGGTCAGCACCGGGGCTCGCGGGATGCGGGTCTTCTCGGTCCTGGTCATCCTTTTGTTCGCGGTCTCCCGCATCGCCAACGGCTGACGCCGCAGAACCGCTGCCTGCGTCCACTTCGCTCCTCCGGGCGTCACCGCCGGCATACGCCCCGATACGACTGCTCTACAGACCGCGAAGTATTACCCTCAATTACCGCGAGTTTTTGCTGACCTGGTGACAGGTCAGATATCGGCATGGAAACTGTCGGTGACCGATCCCGGTGCTTCCGGCGCACTTCGTGACCGGCTGTATCCGGGATCAGCGAACACGATTCGCCAGGGGGGCGGAGCCGGTGATCCGAGTTGTCATCGGGCACCGCGGGAAGCTGGTGCGAGGCGCGCTGGCCGTGGTGCTCAGCAGAGAATCTGATCTGAACGTGGTGGCGGAGTTCGAGAACGCAGAGGAGGTCTTGCAGGGGTCCAACGCTGGGCCGGAGGTGCTGGTGCTGGATCCTCTCCTTCCGGGAGAGATGGGAATTGCCGAGTTGTGCGACCAGCTCGGTGGACATGCGGTGCTGATGCTGATCGAACGCGACGACGGCGGCTCGATCTCACTGGCCCTTTCGGTGGTCAAGCACTCGTCGAAGGTCGGGGTGATCGGTACCGACGTATCGCCCGACGACCTGGTCGACGCCGTCCGGGAGGTGGCCGAGGGCAGGCCGGTCTTCGATCCCAGCCTGGCGCTGGCGGCGTTGCGGGCGCCGGACAACCCGCTGACGGACCGCGAGTGCGAAGTACTCCGCCTGATCAACACCGGCGCGACCGCACAGGAGGTGGCCCGCGCCCTCAACCTCAGCGCCGGAACGATCCGGAACTACCTGTCCCGGATCCTCAGCAAGACCGGCGCGCGGAGCAGGATCGAGGCGATCCGGAAGGCTCAGGACGCGGGCTGGATCTGATCGCTGCTCACCTCGAGGCGAGCCGGGGGCGCCCAGTGGCCGACCAGTTCGGCGTACAGGGTGCTCTCGGTGAGCAGGGTCTGGTGGCTGCCGAGCATGGCGTGGCTGCCGTCGAGCACGAGGACTCGCCTGGCCCGTAGGGCGGAACTGACCCGGTGCGCGATGACGATCAGGGTGCCGGGGCGTGCCGCGAACGCTTCTTCGGCGACGCGTTCGGCCTCCGGGTCGAGGTAGCAGGTGGCCTCGTCGAGCACGGCCAGCGGCGCGGGTGACAGGTACGCCCGGGCCAGCGCGAGCAGCTGTCGCTCGCCTGCGGACAGCTGCGAAGGCCTGATCATCGCGGCCGGACCACCAACTCGGCGTACCAACTGGGATGCGCCGACCGCTTCGATCGCCTGGTCGAGCTCGGCGGCTGTTGCGTGCCGGTGCAGATAGGTCAGGTTCTCCCGGACTGTCCCGGTGAAGACGTACGCCTCCTGCGGGATCACCACACGGACACCGACCCGCAAGGCGGAGGGTGGGACTCCCCCAAGGAGCACCTCGCCCTTGGTGGGTTGCAGGAGGCCGCAGATGAGTCCGGCCAGCGTCGACTTGCCGATGCCGCTGGGGCCGACCACCGCGAGGTGATCGCCTTCCGGAACAACGAGGTCCAGGTTCCGCAGTACGGGCTCGGCGTGTGGGCCGTAGGCGAAGGAGACCTGCCGCAGCCGCACCTCGTGCCCGGTCGGCAGCCGTCCACCAGGCTCGTACGCCGGTACGTCGCTGGTGTCCAGGATCCGGCCCAGCGTCACGACGTACCGCAGACCGCTGTCGCCCAGCGCGGACATCACCGTATTGAGCGCCGGCTGCAATCCCAGCAGCACATAGGTCATGCCGCCGAGCAGCGTTCCGGTGCTGACGCCCCGGCTGAGCAGCCAGGGCGCCGCGGCGAGCAGGATCACCAGCGGGAGCCAGCCGCCGATCGCGAAACAGAGCTTCCGCAAGACGGCAACCTTCGCGAGCGATCGCTCAGCCGCCGCCTGCGCCTCGATCGGTCCCCCGACCAGTCCGGCGGCGAACTCTTCACCCCCGCTCGCGGTCAGATCCCGTACTCCGGCAAAGGCCATCCCCGCCGAGGTCGCCAACTCCTCATCGGCCCGCAACGACGCGCGGACGCGGGCAGCCGCCAGTCCCAGCACACCAAGCGAAGCAAGAAACCCCAGCAGGAATGGCGGTACCACGAGCGCGGCGACCAGCGGCGACAGCGACAGCAACCCGGTCACCACGCCGATCACCGTCACGACGAAGCTCCGCACCACCAGCACCAAGCCGGCAAACGTGTCCCGGACGATCTCCACCTGACGGTTCAGGCGAGCCAACGCGCCATCGGCCTGGGCGTTCCGCAGCGCACCGGCCACCACCTTGCGGACGAGTTCATCACGGAGCGGTTCGACGAGATCGCCGAGCAGTCGATAGACAAAGCGAGCGCCCAACGCACCGAACAACGCGGCTGCCACCAGACCGCCGAGCCACGCCAGCCCCCGCTCCGTTCGCCCGGCGAGGAACGCATCCGTGGCATGAGCGACAGCCAACCCATAGCAAGCCGTCGGCAGGATCTCAGGCACCGACCAAGCCGCCAGCAGCAGAGCAGGCCGCCGCCGTACTGCGGCCAGCCCCACCCGCAACTCCCGCTTCACCCGAACACCTCCCGGTACTCCGGCCGGCGCCACAAGTCGTGGTGTGAGCCGACTGCCCGGACTCGCCCCTTCTCCAGCCACACCACCAAGTCGGCCCGAGCCGCCGTCGCCACGCGATGCGTGACGATCAACCGGGTACGCCGCCGCCGGTCGCCCATCAGCGTCTCGCTGATCTGCAGCTCGGTTGCGGTGTCGAGGCTGCTGGTCGCGTCGTCGAGGATCAGCAGCCGCTTCGCGGTCCATGCCCTGGCCAGCCCGAGCCGCTGGGCCTCGCCACCGGACATCGGCGCCTTCGAGAGCGGGGTCCCGTAGCCATCGGGCATCCGGCTGACGAAGTCGTGCGCATGGGTGGCGCGGGCCGACGCGAGCAGCCGGACCGGCTGGAGCGGACCGACGGAGATGGCATCGCCCACTGTCGAGCCGACCAGCGCTGGTCGCTCGAACGCACACTTGACCGCAGTACGCAGCGCGGTCTTGCTCAGCGCATGCAGCGGTACTCCGTCGAGCAGGACCAGTCCCTTGTCGGGATCTAGCAGGCGCCCGGCCACAGCGGCGAGCACGGACTTGCCTGCACCGCTGGGACCAACTACTGCGACTGCTGCGCCGCCGGGGAGGTCCAGGTGGATGTCGTCGAGCAGGATGTCCTTGCCGGCGAGCACGGTGACTCCGTCGAAGACCAAGCGGCCAGGGCCTTCCGGCAACGGCAGCGTGCCGTACCCGACCGGTTGGAGAGCAGTCACCTCTGCTGCCCGGGTGATGCCGGCACGCGCTCTGGCCAGTTCACCCAGGACTCCAGTGAGACTGCCGAGCCCGGCCCCGATCACGGCGTACTGGACAGCGGCGAAGTACTCGCCTGCCGTGATCCGGCCGTTGACCAGTTGGACGCCACCGACGGCTAGGACGGAGATCAGGACCAGTGGACCGATCACTGCAGCCTGTGCGCCGGAGCGGGCCAGCATCTGCCAGGTCTGGAGGCCTTGTTCGTGCAACTGCGGCAGCAGCCGGAGGATCCGGCGCTCCTCCCGCTCGGCCGTACCCGCGGCGACGATGGTCCGGATGCCGGCCAGGGCCTCAGTAAGCGCGGCAGCGATGCGGCCCTGGGTCTGCTGGTAGGCCAGGCTGATCTCGGCGGTGCGGCGCGTGAATGCCCACAGCACTACGACAACGGCCGCTATCCCGGCGAGGAAGGCTGCGGCAAGCCAGGGGTCTATGAGGAACAGCAGAACCAGGCTGCCGATCGGGGGGATGGCTGCAGCGACCGCTGTCACCGCAGCGGGGCCGGCCTGAGCTGCGTCGGTGGCGTTGCCGGAGACTCGGCTGACCAGGTCGCCGGTGTCGAAACCGCGGGTAGCGGACGGACCTGAGGTCAGCACTCGGCCGACCAGGCGGTGCCGTAGCCAGGCGGTGGTTCCGGCGACGCAGGCTGTGCCGGCGAGTACTTCGACGAGGTCGCAGGCGATACCGAGGGCGATCAGTCCGCAGGCGACCAGGACCCATCGACTGCTGTCATCCTGAGCGACCACGGCGTCCACTGCCCGGCCGAGCACGGTCGGCAAAGCGAGCACGATCAGGCTGCCGAGCAGAGCAGCCGCCCCGATCAACGGAAGCCATCCACGCCCCTGCCGGAGCACCCCCCGAAAGGTCGTCACGGGACACCACCTCGGAGTTCCAGGCCGGTGTGGGTGGCCAGGAAGGCGAGCATGTCTGCCGCTAGGGCCACGCCTCGGCTGGTTCCGGCTGGTAGGTGGCCTACTCCGGATTCGGTTCTGAGCAGGATCGGTCGGGTGCCGGTGGTGGCGTGCTGCAGGGCGGCGCACATCTTGCGAGCATGCAGCGGATCGACGCGGGTGTCACCGTCGAAGGTCGTGAACAGCACCGCCGGATAGTCCGCCTCAACCACTCGGTGGTACGGCGAGTACGCGAGCAGCGCGGCCAGTTGAGCCGGATCGTCTGCCGACCCGTACTCCTGCACCCACGAGGGCCCGAGCCCGGCCAGTTGGTAGCGGACCATGTCGAGCACCGGCGCCGAGCAGACCGCTGCCGCGAACAACTCCGGCCGTTGCGTGAGGGCCGCGCCGACCAGCAGACCGCCGTTGGACTCACCACAGATCCCCAGCCGGTCAGTCGTCGTCCAGCCGTCCGCGATCAACGTCTCGGCCGCGGCGAGGAAGTCGTCGATGACGTTCTGCTTCGCACCCAGTACTCCGGCCCGATGCCACTCCTCGCCCTGCTCTCCCCCGCCCCGCAGGTTCGCCGTCACGAAGACGCCGCCGGCCTCCACCCAGGCCAGCGCGAAGGACGAGTAGGTGGGCGTGAGGGACAACCCGAATCCGCCGTACCCGTAGAGAATCGTGGGTCGCGGTTCGCCGGCCCCCGGGCGGGCGAGCACGACCAGGCGGATCGGAGTACCGTCGCGCGATCGGCCGGCCAGCTGATGGGATTCAACGTCTCGGACTGCAGAAGCCTTGCTCCAAGGGGTGGCGCGGCCGGTGCGGGCGTCGTACCGGTGGACGGTCGGTGGGGTGACGCTGTCGGTGTAGCTGAACCAGGCCTCGTGTCCGCCGTCCGGTCGGGTGCAGAGGTCGCCGATCGTGCCCGCACCCGGCAGCGGCACCTCGTGCAGAAGCCCGCCGGTCTCGAGATCGTGGGCGGTGAGCGAACTCAAGGCGTGCCTGGTCCGCCCGACGAGGAGCATCCCGTCGAGCACCGCGAGTTGGCTGAGTGGCGCGCCCGGCTCCTCCGCGACGAGCTCTCTCCAGTGCTCATGACCGGGTTGTCGCGGATCGCCGACGCAGACCCGGCCCGACGGTGCACCGAGAGTTGTTGCCACATACATCCGTCCGTCCGGCCCGACCGCCAGCGCCGTCCGCGCATCAACCCCAAGCTGGGCCACCACCGGATCGAACCCGGAACTCAGGTCGACAAGCCACACATCATTGCCCTGCGCAACCACAGCGGAGATCGTCAACCAGTTGCCATCAGCACTGATCTCCAGCCCGTACGACGCTTCGCCCGGCAGCACCAACTCATCTTCAGCCGTGCCGATCCTATGCAGGTAAAGCTTTCGCGCCCGGACGAGGTAGAAGGCCTTGCCGTCCGGGAGCCACGCCACTGGCGAGTAGCGGCAGCGATCGATCGGCCCGGCGACCACCTCACCGGTGTCGACGTCGAGAACAAAGAGGAAGGACTGCTCGTCGCCACCGCGAGAGATCTGGTAAGCCAGCAAGCGTCCGTCCGGCGAGGGCTGCCATCGGTCGAGCGTGGTCAGACCGGAGGGATCGAGCGCCATCGGATCGACGAGCACGCGGTCCCCGACGTACAGAACCGGATGCTCCTGGCCGGGACGCCTCCGCGTGAAGAACTGCCGGTCGCCGCGCCAGGCCGGCGTACTGGTTGTCTCTACCTCGCTGAGGGCGGCCACCCTGGTCCGGAAGTGTGCACGGCTTGGTAGATCGCGAGCCTGGAGAGACCAGAGTTCGTCCTGGGCCGCCTGCCACGCCCGCGTCCGCGGATCGGTGGCGTCCTCCAGCCAGCGGTAAGGATCAGCCACCCGGTGGCCGTGCAGGTACTCCGCGCCGGGCAGCCGCTCGGCGCCGGGATAGCTCAGCCGCACGAGACCTCCTCTCCACAGGGCAGGGGCCATCCCGGACGGGAGGCGATGTCCCGTCCGGGATGACTATGCGCCTAGTGACACAACACCAGGCTGATGTTGCTCGGGGACTGGGAGCCGCAGCCGAGAACCGTCAGCGTGCTGCCGCCACCACCCCCTCCGCCGCCGCCACCAGTGGGGGCGTCGAGACCTTGCAGGTCGAGAAGTGCCATTTTCTACACCTCCTTCCAGGAATCGTTGGGAACGGACCGCCGGGCGGGTCCGAAAAATGGGAGGACTGTCGGCTGCTCCTGTGCAGCGGCGCCGAGAGCCAGCAGGACACCGGCCGTACCGGTGGCCAGGTCCATCGAGAGACGAAGCAACTGGTTGCCGGGGAAGGCCAAACCGCCCCCGTACGGGAGGGCGTGCCAGCCGAATCCGGCGATCAACTGGTCGCGGACGCCCGGTTCGAGCTGGGTCGCGGCCAGCAGCAGTCCGGCGCGCCCCATGAAGAGGCCGGGTTGGACGAAGTACCCGCAATGGGTGACCTTCCGCAGCGCGTCAAGGGCCGGTGCGAGCTCGTCGTCCGGGCGATGCGACAGGTAGCGGTCCAGCACCAGAGCGATCCCGGCCGAGCCCTCTTCGAGATACGGCAAGGTGCGCCAGCCCTGGTTGACCTGCAGCATGCCGTGGTCGTCCGTCGTACAGCGGCGCAGGTCCTGCTGCAGAGCGATCCGAGCCAGGTCGAGCAGCCCCTCGTCCCCCCACTGCTCATAGGCGTGCAGGAACAGCAGCGCCGGGCCCGAGGAACCGTGCATCAGCCCGGCTCGCGGGCGTCCTTCGCCGCTGAGTTCGGGGACGTCGTCGGGTCCACCGAGGCGGTCGGCCACCTGGTCGACGATCCCGGTCGCGGCCGTGCGGTCATCGAAGCCGAGCAGGTTGAGCCCGATGCCGGCCAGACCGGAGTACAGGCCGAGTTGCTGGACGCCGACTGGTTGCTGCTGGCAACGTTCGATCAGGTCGAGCGCATCCTCGTGGTAGCCGAGCCCGGCCAGGACGTAGGCGACACCGTGGAGTCCGTCGTAGAACCCGGGCTTGATGGCCGGCTCCTTGGCGCGCTTGAGCAACCAGTCCTCGTACTCCGGGAAGCGGCCCGCGCCGCTCCGGTCGAGCGCCCACAGCACGCCAGCCGCTCCATGGGCGAGGTTGACCCCACCACCCGGCTCGAACTGCGCGATGTCTCCGGGGAACAATCGGTCGTCTCGCTCCGGCGTCGCGCTGGCGACGACGGCCTTGGTGATCGCGTCGCGAGCGTCCGGCCACGGCACCTTGCCGGGCAAGGGCGGATCAGCCTGCGTCCTCGACCGTCCACCAAGGATGGTGCCGACCGCGGCATCGAGCTTCTCCCTCGGTACTCCGAACGTCTCGCTGACCTGGTCGGCCAACTGGCTCGCCTTCTCCGGGTGGATTCGCAGCAGCATGGTGGACTGCGGGGCGAACAGACCGATCGCGAGACAAGCGAGCGCGTAGCGATCAACGTCGGCGCCTTGCCGGTCCGGCGGAGCGGCGTAGCCGGGATGAGCCAGCGCCGACCGGGCCTGCTCGGTGACGAGAGTGGCCACCTCGAAGTCGATCAGTACCAGCCGATCGTCGGCGCCGATCAGGATGTTTCCGGGGTGCAGGTCGTTGAACACGACACCCCGCTCGTGCAGAGCAGCGACGGCCTGCTCGACCTTGGCCAGCATTCCGAACGCCCACTCGGCGTACTCCGCAAGCTCCGTTGCCGAGGGGTCCGGCTTGGTCAGCGGATAACGCCGGACGATCTTCCGCTGCAAAGGATCCGAGTCGACGAACTCCTGAACCAGGAAGTGATGATCACCCAGGACGAGATAGTCGTGCACCGCCGGTACGACGTCCAGGCCGGCCAGCCGTTGCAGGATGTCGCGTTCCTGGCCGATGCGGGCGACCGCGTCGCGGCCGAGGACATCCAGCCCGGCCAGCGGGCGGCCCTCCTTGAGCACCACCTTGACGCCGGTGTCGCGGTGATGGCCGAGGTACACGCCACCGCCGTTGGAGAACTGGATGACGCTCTCGATGGTGTAGGCGAGCTCGTTCGTGGTCACCGCGTTGCGGGCCGCGAGGTGTGGCTCCAGGAACGAGGGCAGCGTCACCCAGGGCGGGATCGAGAACGTGGGTCCTCGCACGTCCGGCACCAGTTGGCCTTCCGCGTCGGCGAGGGCGTAGACGCGTTCGCCGGTCTCCGACAGGCAGTACCTGGTGACGAAGGCGCCGTACCGGACGAACAGCGGGCCGGCCCCGTAGCGCAGGTCGCTGAGGATGTACGGACCCCGGATGCCTTCGAGGATGCCGTCGAGCTCCTTCAGCACGAGTTCGAGCTGGGTCTCGTCGGCCGGATAGATCGTCACCAGCTTGCCGCTCGATCCGCGGAAGGCCGCCTTGGCGTTGAACATCACCAGCACGGGCTTGCTGCGCAGGAACTTGAAGGGCAGGCCGCGCGGCACGCAGTAGTTCCAGACGGCCGCGAGTGCCTTCTCGGCATCCTCGAGACCGGCGGAGACGTGGATCTTCCAGCCCTGCTGGGGAAGCTCGGCGCCTCGTGGCGCGTAGTTCATCCAGACGTCGCCGGGGACATGCTCCCAGCCGGCCGGCACCGGCCGGCTACAGGCTGGGAAGTCAGGCTCTTCCCCGGCGCCGCGGTTGGACGGGGTGTCGTAGAACAGTCCGTCAGCCAAGCAGTAAAGCTCGTACTGCTCCACTCCGGCCTCCCCATGTAATTGATGCTCCTGTCACATGGTGTGGCCGTTCGCTCTCGATGCGTAGTGCCTGGCGTCACGACGCAGACGTGAGGAATGTTGACGCTACCGCTGCGTATGTACCTCTGTTCGACGGAGCGTGACGAGCTGGGCCGCACGGCCTTCCCGATCGACGCGGCCAGCTTCTTCACGGCCGGCTCCTGGCCCGCCGTACCGATGCCCTGGGCAACGATGATCGACTGCGTCAGGTGCTCCTTCAGGTGCTTGACGAAGAGGTTGTCGAAGGCAGCACCGGATACCTTGCCTAACGCAACAATCTCGGCCTCGCTGCTGGTGGTGGCGGGGAGGCGGCGACAGCGGAACCGCAGGCCGTCACCACCAGCAGCAGGGTGGAAGGCACCAGACCTTTCACTATGGGCGACCGTCCGCCCCACACTTGATGATCGTCGTCATCGGTATACCCGGACGTAGTCGACCAGCATGCGGGCCGGGAAGGGCGTGCTGGCGTTCGGAGGGCCGGGCCAGTCGCCGCCGACGGCGAGGTTGAGGATGAGGTAGAAGGGGTGGTCGAAGATCCACGGCCCGCGGGTCGCCTCGACCTGGGCCTTGTCAAGGGTGAAGACCGTGCGGCCGTCGAGCGTGTAGACGATGCCCTTGCTGTCCCAGGCGGCCGCCCAGGTGTGGAAGTCGTCGGAGAAGTCGGCGCCGTTCGGCAGCGTGTACGAGCCGCCGATCCCACCGCCACCGTTGTACGCCGGCGCGTGCACGGTCGAGTAGGCCGTCTTCACGTCCTTGCCGAGCACCTCGAGGATGTCGATCTCCCCGTTGTACGGCCAGGGCCGGCCGGTGAGGAAGTCCGCGCCCATCATCCAGAAGGCCGGCCACAGTCCGGCGCCCTTCGGGATCTTCACCCGCGCCTCGATCTTGCCGTAGGTCGTGGTGAACTTGCCGCCGGTGTTCATCCGGTGCGAGGTGTACTGACACGTACCGCTGCCGGTCAGCGGGTCGGTCGGGCAGGACGAGCCCGGCGTGGCCTCCTTGCGGGCCTCCATCACCAGGTTGCCGTTGCCGTCCATCGACGCGTTGTTGTTGTTCGTGTAGTACTCGAGCTCGTTGTTCGGCCCGGTACCGGGATCGATCGTCCACTTCGCCGCGTCCGGCTTACTGCCGGCCGAGCCGTTGAACTCGTCGGACCAGATCAGCTGCGGCGGATTCGCCGGGTCACTCGGTGGAGTGGGCGGGGTGTTCGGCGCTCCACCGGTGCCGTAGACCTGGAACTCCCACAGCGAGTACCCGTACGGCGTATTGCGCTGCGTGCCGTACATCCGGACGTACCGGCCGGTGCCGCTGACGGTGAGCGTCTCCTTGAATCCGGGCCCGCTGGTGGTGCTGTAGATCGGTGTCCAGTTGACGTTGTCGCTGGAAACCTGCAGCTGGTACGACTTCGCCGAGGCCGGGTCCCATTGCAGCACCACCTTGTCGATCTGGGCGTTGGCGCCGAGGTCGACCGAGATCCAGCCGGGGTCGACCCAGCCGCTGTCCGTCGTGGTGGCCCAGCGGCTGGCCGGGTCGAGGTCGAAGGCGCGAGCCGGAGTGCACTCCCAGCAGTTGCTGTCGTGCTGCTGCGACGAGGCTGCCCCGGTCTTGCCGTACGAGAGCAGCTTGCTGCCGGGGCCGGGATCGCTGGACGTCGTACCGAAGACTTTGAACTCCCACAGGGAGTAGCCCCATTGGGTCGCGCGCTGAGTGCCGAGCATGCGGACGTACCGGCCCGAGCCCGAGACGGGCAGCGTCTGGTCGCCGCCCGTACTGGTGGTGGTCGTGTAGATGGAAGTCCAGTTCGTGCCATCGGCGGAGACCTGCAACTGGAAGGCCTTGGCGGACGCTGCCTCCCAGCTCAGCACGACCTGGTTGACGGTGGCGGTCCGGCCGAGGTCGACCTGGATCCATTGCGGATCGCTGAAGCCGCTGGACCACCGGGTTCCGGGGTCGCCGTCGACCGCGGCGGACGCCGGGAAGGCGACATTCTCGGCGGACGACGCGGTGACGGGCTTGCCCTGGGACAACAGGGTGTCGGCGGCGTCGGCGGGCGGGCTGACCAGAAGCGCGAGCACGAAGCTGGTCGCGACGGCGAGCAGGGCGGCGATCTTGAGGCGGGGCAGCACGGGAGAAAGGGATGGCATGGCATCTCCTGGGGCGGGCGGGCGGGAGGTGGGGGAACGTTCCCTGAGTCTGAGACAAGCTTGCTCAGGGAACGGTGTCAAGGCCTCGCGGCGGTTCCGGAACAGCGGGAGCATGCCTTGACAAGGCCGCACGCCTGCCGGGATCCTCAGGCGTGGGGAACGTTCCCCTCGTGAAAGGGGTCTGGGTGCGACGACCGACGCTGCACGCTGTCGCGGCCCGGGCCGGGGTGTCGAAGTCGAGCGTCTCCCGGGTGATCAACGGTGAGCCGACGGTCGCGCCGGAGATCCGCCAGATCGTGATGGCCGCGGTCACCGAATTGGGCTACGTGCCGAACGGCGCGGCCCGCAACCTGGTCACCCAGAAGACGAACACGATCGCCATCATCGTCTCCGATCCTCCGGCCGGCCTGGTCTCCGACGACCCGATGTTCGCGATGGTCGTCCGGGCCGCGTCGCGGGAACTCGAGGCAGCGGGCAAACAGGTGTCGCTGGTCCTGGCCGGCTCCGACGAGAGTCGTCTGCGCGTCGAGCAGTACCTCGCGGCCGGTCACGTCGACGGCGCGATGCTCGTCTCGATGGACGGCTCGGACCCACTGCCCGCAGTACTGGCCAGGACCGGGCTGCCGATCGTCTCGCACGGGCGGCTCGCGACTCCCGGCCTGATGCCGTACGTCGACAACGACAACGTCGGTGGCGCGGCAAAAGCCGTGCAGCACCTCCTCGATCAGGGTCGGCAGCGGATCGCCACCATCTCCGGGCCCCTCGACATGCAAGCGGCGCAGGAGCGGCTCACGGCCTACCGGCAGACCTTGAAGGACACGGGCCGTCGGTCGATCGTTGCCCTGGGCGACTTCACCCGGATCTCCGGCGCCGAGGCGATGAGTCAACTGCTGGAAGACGATCCGCAGCTCGACGCGGTGTTCGCAGCCAACGATCTGATGGCGATCGGCGCCCTGCGCACCTTGCGCGAGGCGGGTCGCCGGGTGCCTGATGACGTAGCGGTGGTCGGCTTCGACGACATCGAGGCCGCGCTCTACACCGCTCCCCCGCTCACCACCGTCCGCAGCCCGATGGGCGAGCAGGCGGCCCGCACCGTCCGACTGCTGCTCGACCTGCTCGCCGACGGCAGCGCGGACTCCGTCATCCTGCCGACCGAGCTCGTCATCCGCGAGTCAGCCTGAGGCCTTCAGCAACAGGTCTCGTACTGCGGTGGCCTCCACCTTCCCCGCCGGCGCCAGCTGCGGATCGGTGCTGAGGAAGACCGGGGCATCCTCCGGGTTCGACGGCAGGCGGCCATGGGAACCGCGGACGACCGACGGGTCCAGCGGGACGACCCGCATCGCGTACCGCAAGCCGGCCTTCTTCCGCAGCAGGTACGACGCCGCCCGCGGCTTCACCCAACGGTCGGACGGATCGAAGAAGAGCTCGGCCGGGTCGTAGCCGGGTTTGCGGTGGATCTCCACTGCCCTGGCGAAGTCCGGCGCGCGCGCATCATCGAGCCAGTAGTAGTAGGTGAACCACGAATCCGGCTCCGCCACCGCGACCAGCTCACCGGCCCGCGGGTGATCGAGTCCGTACTGTCGCTTGCCTGCGGCATCGAGTACCTCGGCGACGCCCCGCAGCGATCCGAGCAACTTGCCGACGGCATCGGTGTCGGCGGAATCCCGCACGTAGACGTGGGCCAGCTGGTGATCCGCGACGGCAAACGCCTTGGAGGTCCACGGATCGAGGTATTCCATCCCGTCCTGGGTGTACACCTCCAGCAGCCCCGCACTCCGCAGCGCCCGGTTGATGTCCACCGGCCGGCAGACATCGGTGATCCCGTACTCCGACAGCACGATCACCGTCGCGCCGCGCGCCTCGGCATCGTCCAGCAACGGCGCGAGCACGGCGTCCAGCTCGATCGCGGCGCGGGTCGCCTCGACCGACGAAGCGCCGTACCGCTGCAGGTCGTAGTCGAGGTGCGGAACGTAGCTGAGCAGCAGATCAGGGTTGTCCTGGGCAAGGATCTGACGCGACGCGGCAACGATCCACTGGCTCGACCTGATCGATGCCGTCGGCCCCCAGTAGTGGAAGAGCGGGAAGGCGCCGAGCTCGCCGGTCAGCCGGTCGTGCAGCTCGACCGGCCTGGTGTAGCAGTCCGGCGCCTTGCGGCCGTCGGCGTAGTAGATCGGTCGGGGCGTGACGAGCAGGTCGGTGTCCGCGCCCATCGCGTACCACCAGCACACGTTCGCGACCTTGTACGCCGGATTCCCGCGCCGGGCAACGTCCCAGACCTTCTCGCCCTGGACGAGTTGGTTGTGCTGACGCCACAGGTAGACCTCACCGAGGTCGCGGAAGTACCAGCCGTTGCCGACGACACCGTGTTCGGACGGCATCTTGCCGGTCAGGAAGGTGGCCTGGGCCGAGCAGGTGACGGCGGGCAGAACCGTCCCGAGCTCGCGACTCAGCGGGAGTTGCCGCAACCGCGGCATCCGGCGCAGGAGGCGCGGAGTCAGCCCGACGACGTCGATGACGACGACCTGCTTGCTCATCTGATCTCCTCCAGGCCGAGGCCGACGAGGCGGTCGCGGAGCCAGCCGAGTTCTCCGGCGATGCCCTGGGCGAGTTCCTGCCGCGTCGTGGGTGCGTTGGGGAGAACCGACCAGGTGTAGGTCTCGGACTCCAGGTGATGGGTCAGCGGATGAGTACCCCCGACGAGGTGCCGCAGACTGTCTTCGAGCACGTCCGTAGTACTGGTCAGCGGTGGTCGCGGCGCGGCGTGGACGGGGACGTGGAAATGGACTCGCCAGCAGGCGTGACCGGACAACTGGTCCACCAGGTCGAGGTCGTCGATCCCGCCGCCGCCGTACTCGCGGGTCTGGTGCAGGAACTTCGGTTCGGCGAACTCGTCGAGCAGTTCGCGCGCGACCGGGTCGCCGGGATGCGGGACGTGCAGGGCTGCCGAGACCTGGCTCTTGACCACCTCGACGCCGGCCCGCGACAAGGTGGCGAACGCCGCGGCGGGTTCCTCGAACTGCACCGCGAGATGGCAGGTGTCCAGGCAGAGGCCGACCAGCGACCGAGCGGCGTACGGGCCGAGCCAATGGGCGGCTTGCGGGATCATCTCGAGGACACAGCCGGGTTCGGGCTCGATCGCGACCCGGATCCGCCGACCGGTGGCTTCCGCGGTCCGGGCCAGGTGGAGTTCGAGGCGGTTGACCGCGTCGCGGGCCGCGGCGTCCCGGCTGCGGTCCCACGGCGTTCGCCAGGCCAGCGGCAGTGTCGAGATCGACCCGTACGACGCGTCCTCGGGCAACAGTTCGGCCAGTACGTCGACCAGGTCGAGGGTGTAGCGCAGCCGCGCGGGCTCGGTCCAGTCGGGTGAGTAGACCTTCTTGCCCACGACACGATCGTGGAAACCGGAGTACGGGAAGCCGTTGAGGGTGACGACTTCGAGGTGGTTGCGGTCGAGGGCAGCGCGAAGGCGGTTGAGCGCGACGCGCGAGTTGGCGAGCCGGTCCGCGAGGGTGCTGGCCAGCCACAGGCCGACGCCGAGGACGGGAACGCCGAGCTCCTCGCGGACCAGGGCGGAGCACCCGTCGAGTTGGGCGATGACTCCTTCGAGATCCTCGGCCGGGTGGACGTTCGTGCAGTAGGCGAGATGGACGATCGAGCCGTCCGGGTGGCGGAACCTCATGACCTGGCACCGCGCAGGATCGAATTGCCCTCGAAGCTGTCCGCGGGCGCCGCGTCGCCGAGATCGAGGCGTTGCGACTGCCCGTAGAAGGCGACCGGGTTGCGCCAGAGCACCTGGTCGACCGCTTCGTCGGAGAAGCCGGCCGCGAGCATCGCCTGACCGGTCGCGTAGGTTCGCAGCGGGTCGGACTTGCCCCAGTCGGCGGCGGAGTTCACCAGCATCCGCTCGGTCCCGAACTGCTGCAGGATCGCGACCATCCGGTCGGGGTCCATCTTGGTGTCGGGGTAGATGGAGAAGCCCATCCAGCACCCCGAGTCGGCGACGCGCTGGACCGTCACCTCGTTCAGGTGATCGACCACGACGCGGTGCGGATCGAGACCGGACTCCCGGACGACGTCGAGCGTTCGGGTGGTACCGGCTGCCTTGTCGCGGTGCGGGGTGTGGACCAGGACAGGCAGCTCGAACTCCTTGGCCAACTCGAGTTGCGCGGCGAACACCTCGTCCTCCGCCGGGGTCATCGAGTCGTAGCCGACCTCGCCGACCGCGACCACACCGTCCTTGGCCAGGTACCGCGGCAGCACCCCGACCACGTCCCGGCAGCGCGGGTCGTTCGCCTCCTTCGGGTTGAGCGCGATCGTGCAGTGATGTTTGATCCCGTACTGCGCGGCGCGGAACGGCTCCCAGCCGATCAGCGCGTCGAAGTAGTCGACGAACGAACCGACACTGGTCCGCGGTTGCCCCAGCCAGAACGCGGGCTCCACCAGTGCCCGGACTCCGTGGGCCGCCATCGCGGCATAGTCGTCGGTGGTCCGCGAGGTCATGTGGATGTGCGGATCGAAGATGCGCATGGTCGGACACCTCTCAGGACGGACGGCGGAGGTAGCTCTCGAGGTCGGCGGGCAGGTCCCGGCCGGCGGCGGTGCGTTCTGCGGCGAAGCCGGCCATCATCCGGAGCAACTCGTCGTCCAGCCGCTCCGGGAGACCGTCGACGAGCGCCAGCGGGATGCCGGCGAAAACACATTTCAGGACGGCTTGACGGAAGGCCTGCTCCGGCAGGTGATGGGTCGCGTACGGACCGAGCGCTGTCGCGATCAACCGCTGGTCGTTGGTGCGAATCGCATCCTCGACCAGGCCGACAGCCTTGTCCTGGAGGGCATCGGCAACCTCCTTGACCGACAGGGCCCGCAGGACGGCGATCTTCTCGGCGGCGTCGCCGTGGCGGTAGAGGTCTTGTACTTCGTCTGCTGCCGCACCGATGAGCAGGAGCGCCCGGGTCGCCTGGTCTGTCGTCCAGCTCGGGCTGATTCGGTCGCGGCCGACTTTGCGGGCAGCTGCCGGGAAGGTTGTGGCCAAGGGCCGCCGCCGCACCTCCGCCAGCCAGCTGCGCGCCGCTGGTGGAAGGAGTTCCTTCAGGGCCTCCGCCTCGTGCATCATGCGGACGCCTGGCGAAGGAAGGCGAGCGAGTCGCGGGCGATGGTGGGGGCGGCATGGGAGTGGCGTGGGAGCTCCACGGCCACCAGTCCGGCGTACCGGATGTCGCGGAGGGCTTGGAATACGGGTGGGAAGTCGACCTCGCCGGTGCCGAACTCGAGGTGCTCGTGGACGCCTCGGCGCATGTCGTCGATCTGCACGTTCACCAGGTACGGCGCTGCCGTGGTGACGCAGGCCGGCGGGGATTGTGGCTCGTTGCAGACCAGATGGCCGATGTCGAGGGTCAGCCCGAGGGTTCTGCTGCCGACCTCGGCCTGGAGTTTCAGGTAGCCGGCCAGCTCGTCGACCAGCATGCCGGGCTCTGGTTCGAGGGCCAGCTGGACGCCGCGGTCGGCGGCGTACTGGGTGAGGTGGTTGCAGGCGGCAACGAGTCGTTGCCAGCCGAGGCCGGGGGCGACATCGGCCGGGAGGATGCCGGACCAGAAGGAGACGGCCTCCGCGTCCAGGTCGGCGGCGATGTCCATGGCACGTTCCAGCAGGGCGATGCGCTGGCCGGCACCGGTGCTGTGCAGGAGGGTCGGCTCGTGTTTGCGGTACGGGTCGAGGACGTAGCGGGCGCCGGTCTCGATCACCACGGAAAGGTTGTACTGGGCAAGCAAGTTGGCGACTTGGGCGGTGCGCTGGCGGAGGTCGGGAGCGAAGGGGTCCAGGTGGTTGTGGTCGATGGTGAGCGCGACCCCGTCGTAGCCGAGGTCAGCGATCACGGCGAGCGCCTCGGGCAGCCGGTGGTTGGCGAACCCGTTGGTGCCGTAGCCGAGCCTCATGTCGGGGAGACCTTGCGGGCCAGCACCCTGGCCAACGGAAGCGCCCCCAGCAGTCCGACTGCTACCAGAGGTGCGCCACCCCGGGCACACCAGGCCGCCTGCAACGGCACCAACCCATGGATCCCGGCTCCAACTGCTCGCCGCAGGTTGTCAGCACTCGGCTCCTTCGCTGCGGCCGACTGAGCACGCCCCACTGCCCATCCGTACAAACCAGCACCCACACCTGCCATGGCCGGCCCACGGGTAGCAGTTGCGGCGGTTATGGCTGTGGTGATGGCCAGGGCCGCGCGGGAGGGGGCCGGGTTGGCGCCGTGGACTTCGCCGCGGGAGAGGACGGTAGTGGCCAGGATGTGGGTGCCTATGGCCACGGCGGGGCGGAGGGCCGCGCAGGGGTTCGGGGCGGCGCCTACCAGGACGTTGAGGGCGCGGGCGGTTGCCATGACGACAGGACCGGCGGGGGTGTTCTTGGCAGCCAGGTCGTAGGTCCATGCGGTGGCTGCAACGAGGGCCGACGCACGGAGGGTGGCGCGACCGCCAGAGAGGGCTGAGAGGGCCAGGCCTGTTGCGGTGAGCGCTGAGGCGAGTGTCAGCGCAGTACGGGGTGTGACTCGTCCTGACGGGATGGGGCGCTCTGGGCGTTCGGTGGCGTCCAGGTCGCGGTCGGACCAGTCGTTGAGGGCCATGCCGGCCCAGTAGATGGCGACCGAGGAGGCAGCCAGGCCCGCCACTCGGGCCGGGCGGAGGTTGCCGGCGGCGACCGCACCGGCCAGTACGTCGCCGGGGACTGTCAGGGCGGCCGGCGCCCGGACCAGCTCAGCCAGGTCTGCCAGCCTCAGCATGAGTGGACCCAGCGGACGAGTTCGTCGTACTGCCGGACCAGCGAGTGTTCTGTCGACTCGATCGGATCCTTGAAGTAGAACCCGAGGAAGGGCATCGCACCGACGTGCCCGCGCTCCAGGGCGAGTGCGGACAGCCGTGCGAGGTCGAGGACGAGCGGTGCGGCGAGGGCGGAGTCGCACCCCTGCCAGGTGAACTGCAGCGTCATCCGGACGCCGAGGAAACCCGAGAACAGCACGTGATCCCAAGCGGTCTTCCACTCGCCCATCGGGTCGACGTAGTCGATGTGGACGTCCCCCGCGACGTCACCGAGCAGTTCGGCCAGCGCGCGTTCCTTCGAGATGCTCTTGGACTCCGCCGCGCGCGGGTCGGCGAGCGTCGCGCCGTCACCGCCGCCGAGCAGGTTGGTCCCGGACCACGCGTGCACGGGCAGGGCCCGGGCCGCGAACATCGGAGCCAGGATGCTCTTCACCAACGTCTCCCCGGTCTTCGCGTCCTGCCCGCCGTACGGCAGGCCTTTCTCGATCGCCCACTCGCGGACAGCGACCGGCCGGATCGAGGTCGACGGCGTGAAGTCCACGTACGCCGCCCCTGCCTCGAACGCCGCAAGCGCACCCAGCGAGCTGGCAGGCAGCACCTCTCGCTCCCCCAACGCAGTCCGCAGCTCGGCCGGCCCCGCCACCTGTACGTCGTACGGCGCCTCGGTCGACGCCACGTTGATCGCCACCACGTGACTCAGGTCGTTGCGCAGCCGAAAGGCCCCGATGTCCTCGGCCATCCGTCGCACCACCGCGTCCTGGCCGGCAGCGGAGTCCGGCACCACCTTGATGTTGCGGTCGGCCTCGGCGAGTTCGGCGGTGATCAGGGCGTCCAGGCCGACCGGGAGGACGCCGCCGGCAACGAGGCGCTCGACCTGCTTGAGGAGCGGGGTGCCGACGACGTCGTGGCCCCCGAAGACCAGCTGGTCCAGGGGTACCAGGCCGGCGGAGGCGAAGGCCGGGAGTTCCGTGACCACTCCGGCCGGTGGGCTGCCGTGGTTCAGGGCTGCCGCGCCGGCAATGGTCGTCGTGGCGACCGATCCTCTTGCTCCGAACAGCCAGACACCAACGCGTCGACGCATCCGCGGCTCCTCACGAGTCCAGCCACGGACGGTGACCTGGGACGGACGATCCGTGACAGATCGGAACTCTAGATCGACTGCCGAACGCTTGGGAAGACGCTGTCCGAGACTTTGTTGTGTCAACCGCCGAATTCCCGGACTACGCGGAACCCCCGGATTCCCCGGCCGGCGCGGCGGAGGCCGGTTCGGCGACGAGATCGCGGGAACGGTCGGCGACGGCCATCGCGGCCAGCGCCGTGGTGAGCGGGACGGCGGCGATGATCCCGAGACTGCCGACCAGACCCCGGACGACCTCCACCGCGACGATCTCGGTGCTGAGCAGGTAGCCGGTCGAGACCCCGCCGATCGCGAACACCATCAGGATCGGCAGCGCGGCTCCGGCATAGGCGAGCACCAGCGTATTCACCACGGAGGCGACGTGCGCGCGCCCGATCCGCAGGCCGGCCCCGATCAGCGAAGCCCGGCTGGCCGCTGGATTGGCAGCGGACAGCTCCCAGACCGCACTCGCCTGGGTCACCGTCACGTCATCCAGTACGCCGAGCGACCCGATCACGATGCCGGCCACCAGCAACCCGGCGAGATCGAGATCGGGGACGTAGGCCTTGACCGCCGAGGCACCCTCACCGAGCCCGGAGAAGGCGCTGACCTTGACGAACAACCAGCCCAGGAACGCGGTCAACCCGAGCGCGGCGATCGTGCCCGCCAGCGCCACCGACGACTGCGCGTTGATGCCGTGGGTGAGATAGAGGGCGATCACCATGATCACGGACCCGCCGACGACCGCCACCAGCAGCGGATTCGACCCGTGCAGGATGGCCGGCAGGATGAACTGGGTCAGCGTCAGCGCGGTCACCCCCAGCGCGGCCAGCGCGGCGATCCCCCGCCAGCGCGACAAGGCGATCACCGCAACGGCGAAGATCACCGCCAGGGCGATCAGCGGGAAGGTCCGGTCGTGGTCGACGTACTGATAGCGCTGGGCCAGCGGTGCGCCGTCCTGCACCCCGAGGATGACCTTGCCCCCGACCTTGATCGGAACGGCCGCGTTCTTGCCCTTGGGCACCTCGACCGGGACCTCGAGGCCCTTGTCGGCACCGGGCGCGGACCGCAGCTTGACCGTCGCCTGGTCGCAGTCCTCCGGGGTCTTCGGACAGGGCTCCAGTGCCGTCACCGTGCCGCTCGCGCCGGTCTGCTGGGCCGCAGCGATCTTGGTGTCGCCACTCGGCCAGAGCACGATCATGGCGATCACGGCCGCCGCGATCAGCGGGGCCAGCACCGCCGCAACCACCACCCGGACCCGCCGGGCGACCACCGCGTCGGCGTCCACGACGGAGGTGTCGACCACCGAGTCACCATGCCCATGGCCGTGCCCGTGACCGTGGCCGCCCGGAATTTCCAGCCGGCGCCCGCGGTTCGGCTTGGTGTCGGCGCGCCGCCGTCCTACGGTCCGCTTGGCCATCGTCAACTCCCTGTTTTGACAACCATCCCCACTTAAATGAAAATGATTGTCATGAGATCTAGTTCGCGTGCTGTTGTCGCCGGGCTCGCCGCCCTGGCACTGGTAACTCTGGCAGGCTGCGGTGACGACAACCCCAGCGGCTCCGACGGCAGCAACTCCGCCGGTTCCAAGCTCGACGTGGTGGCTTCGTTCTACCCGCTCGAGTTCATCGCCAGGTCAGTGGGGGGCGATGCCGTGAACGTCACCACCCTGACCGCGCCCGGCGTCGAGCCGCACGACCTGGAGCTCACCCCGAAGCAGGTCGGTACCATCGCGGCGGCCAAGCTGGTCGTCTTCGAGAAGGGCCTGCAGCCGGCCGTCGACGAGGCGATCGACCAGAACGCCAAGTCCGCCGGCTTCGACGTCGCGCCCGCCGCCAAGCTCGAGGCCACCGGCGCCGACTTCGAGGAGCACGCGGAAGGCGAGGAGGGCAAGGCCGGCGAGGAAGCCCACGCCGACGAGCTCGACCCGCACTTCTGGCTCGACCCGGTCCGGTACGCCGCCGTCGTCCAGGCGGTCACGGACAAGCTCGTCGCTGTCGACGCGGCCAACGCCGCGGGCTATCAGGAGCGGGCCGCCACGCTGGTCGGCGAGGTCAACAAGCTCGACACCGAGTTCAAGACCGGGCTGGCCGACTGCAAACTGAAGACGTTCGTGACGAGTCACGAGGCGTTCGCCTACCTCGCGAAGCGGTACGGTCTGACGATGGTCGGTATCGCCGGGTTCACCCCGGACGCCGAGCCGACCCCGGCGCGGATCAAGGAGGTCCAGGACATCGTGCGGAAGCAGAAGGTGACCACGATCTTCTCCGAGGAGCTCGTCAGCCCCAAGGTGGCCGAGTCGATCGCCCGCGACGTCAAGGTCAAGACCGCGGTCCTCAGCCCGATCGAGGGACTGTCGGACGCGAACTCCCAGGAGACCTACCTCACGCTGATGCGGGAGAATCTGCAGGAGCTCCGGAAGGCGAACAGCTGCGCGTGACACCACCCAGAACTGCTGAGCCAGCCGTCCAGGTCACCGATCTCTCGGTCGACCTGGGCGGTCGTCTCGTCCTGCGCGGAGCGGATCTGCAGATCCGCCCGGGCGAGGTCGTCGCGGTGCTCGGCACCAACGGCTCAGGCAAGTCCACTCTGGTCCGCACGATCGTCGGCCTGCTGCCGGCCGCTCGCGGCGAGGTCAAGGTCTTCGGTACTCCGATCCGCCGCTTCCGCCAGTGGAACCGGATCGGTTACGTACCGCAACGGATCACCGCGGCGGGCGGCGTACCGGCGACGGTCGCCGAGGTGGTCGCCTCCGGGCTGCTCTCGAAGCGGCGGTTGTTCCGGCCGCTGTCGTCGGCCGACCGGACCGCGATCACCGAGGCGCTGGAGATCGTCGACATGACCGCCCAGCGCAAGGACGGCGTCGCCGAGCTGTCCGGCGGTCAGCAGCAGCGGGTACTGATCGCCCGCGCGCTGGTCTCGGACCCCGAGCTGCTGATCCTCGACGAGCCGACCGCCGGCGTCGACCTGGCCAGCCAGGCGGTCTTCGCCGACGCCATCCGGCAGCGGGTCGCCCGCGGTACGACCGTGGTGATGGTCAGCCACGACCTGGGCCCGATGGACGCGCTGATCGATCGCTCGATCATCCTGCGCCGCGGCCGGATCGTGTACGACGGACCGCCACACGCCTCGCAGACACACGCTCACGTCCACCCGCACGGGTCGGTCCACGACGAGCCGGGGTGGCTGTCATGACGATGTTCGAGCTCGAGTTCATGCAGCGTGCGCTGATCGCCGGGCTGCTCACCGGCCTGTCTGCTCCCGCGATCGGCACGTACCTCGTCCAGCGCCGACTGTCCCTGATGGGCGACGGCATCGGCCACATCGCCATCACCGGTGTCGCCCTGGGCCTGCTGACCGGTACTGCGCCGGTCCTGACCGCGATCGTGGTCGCGATCCTCGGTGCGACCGCTATTGAGCTGGTCCGGGCGCGCGGCAAGGCCAGTGGCGACGTAGCTCTCGCCTTGCTCTTCTACGGCGGCATAGCGGGCGGAGTACTGCTCATCGGTTTGGCCGGGCAAGGTGCCGCAACGCTGAACACCTACCTGTTCGGCTCGCTCACCACTGTCTCCCCGTCCGACCTGTACGTCGTCGTCGGGCTCGCCGTCGCCGTACTGGTGGTGGCGATCGGCCTAGGCCCGCAACTCTTCGCGGTGTGCCAGGACGAGGAGTTCGCCCGCGTCACCGGCCTGCGGGTGCAGCTGCTCAACCTGTTGATCGCAGTGATGGCCGCTGTCACGGTGACTGTCGCGATGCGGACTGTCGGCCTGCTGCTGGTCAGCGCGTTGATGGTGGTGCCGGTGGCTACCGCGCAGCAGTTCACGCGGTCGTTCCGCAGTACCTTCGCCACTGCTAGTGCCATCGGGGTCGCGGCCTGCCTGGCCGGCATCGTCACGTCCTACAACGCCGACGTCGCCCCCGGCGCCACCATCGTCGTCCTCGCTCTGGGCGGCTTCGTGGTCGCGGCCGTCGCCGGCGCCCTGGTACGGCGTCGCCGCGGCGTCCGCGCGCCGCTGCCGGACGAGGAGCCCGAGGTCGGCCTGCCGGCTCCGGCACCGCATGTGGTGAGCACTGCCCATCAGCACGCCCACGATCCCGAGTGCGGCCACCCCAAGGTTGAGCATGGCGACCATGTCGACTACGTTCACGACGGCCACTTGCACGCGGCTCACGGGGATCATTGGGATGAGCACTGACTTGCCCGCCTCTGCGAGAATTGGCCGGGTTGCCGCGGGAATCACGGTGACGAGATGACAGGAGGAACGGTGGCCATCGGAACACGCTCGACCCGTCAGCGCGCGGCGGTCGCTTCCGTGCTCGACAATCTCGACGACTTCCGGACGGCCCAGGAGATCCACCAGGAGCTCCGGGGTGCTGGTGAGGCCGTCGGCCTGACCACTGTCTACCGGACCCTCCAGGCCCTCGCCGACTCGCACGAGGTCGACGTCCTGCGCACGGCGGACGGCGAAACGGCGTACCGGCGCTGCTCGAAGGGGCACCACCACCACCTGGTCTGCCGCAACTGCGGCCGCACCGTCGAGGTGGAGGGCCCCGCCGTCGAGCGCTGGGCCGACAAGGTCGCCGCCGAACACGGCTACGCCGACATCAGCCACACCCTGGAGATCTTCGGCACCTGCGGAGAGTGCCAGAAGCTGGTCTGACCTACTGGATCGTGAGGGACTCCGCGGCGATGGTCGTGGTGTCCCCGTGGCCGGTGTGGACGACTGTGCCGGGTGGGAGGGTGAGCAGGCGTTCGCGGATCGAGCGCAGAATCGTCGGGTGGTCGGAGTACGAGCGACCCGTGGCGCCCGGGCCGCCCTGGAACAGGGTGTCGCCGGTGAAGACCGCTTCGAGGTCCTCGCAGTACAGGGACGTGCTGCCGGGGCTGTGACCTGGTGTGTGGATCGCGCGGATCACGCTGCCGGCCACCTCGAACGTGGTGCCGTCGGTCAGGTCGTGGTCGGGAGCCTCGTCGTACAGGACCTCCCAGAGCATGCTGTCGGCCGAGCTGATCCACACCGGGCACCTGAGCGCGTCACGAACGCCGCCGACCGCGTTGATGTGGTCGTTGTGCCCGTGCGTGCAGACCAGCGCGACCACCTCGCGGTCGCCCACCGCGTCGATGATCCGCTTCGCGCTGTGCGCCGCGTCGATGATGATCACCTGGTCGTCGTCACCGACCAGCCAGACGTTGTTGTCGACGTCCCAGGTGCCGCCGTCGAGGCTGAAGGTGCCGGACGTGATGAGTCGTTCGATCCGCGCGGGCATCAGAACCGCACCACCGAACGCAGCACGTCACCGTGGTGCATCTTGGCGAAGGCCGCCTCGACCTCGTCCAGCGCGATCGTCTCGGACACGAACCTGTCCAGCGGCAACCGCCCCTGCAGATGCAGGTCGATCAGCATCGGGAAGTCGCGGCTCGGCAGGCAGTCGCCGTACCAGCTCGACTTGAGCGAACCGCCACGACCGAAGAAGTCGAGCAGCGGCATCTCGAGCGTCATGTCGGGCGTCGGTACGCCGACCAGCACCACCGTGCCGGCCAGGTCACGCGCGTAGAAGGCCTGCTTCCAGGTCTCCGGGCGGCCGACCGCATCGATCACCACGTCCGCGCCGAAGCCACCGGTGAGCTCCTGGACCGCCGCGACGACGGCGTCGTGGTCCAGTCCCTTCGAGTTGATCGTGTGCGTCGCGCCGAGCTCCTGCGCGACGTCGAGCTTGCGCTGGTCGATGTCGATCGCGATCACCCGGGCGGCTCCGGCCAGCCGGGCGCCGACGACGGCCGCAGTACCGACTCCACCACAGCCGATGACGGCGACCGTGTCACCGCGGCCGACGTTGCCGGTGTTGACTGCCGCGCCCAGGCCGGCCATCACGCCGCAGCCGAGCAGACCGGCCACCTCCGCCTTGGCCGCCGGATCGACCTTGGTGCACTGACCGGCCGCGACCAGGGTCTTCTCCGCGAACGCGCCGATGCCGAGCGCGGGCGACAGCTCGGTGCCGTCGGCAAGGGTCATCTTCTGCTTCGCGTTGTGCGTGTTGAAGCAGTACCACGGGCGCCCACGCAGGCAGGCCCGGCAACTGCCGCAAACGGCCCGCCAGTTCAGTACGACGAAGTCGCCGGGCGCGACGTCGGTGACACCCTCGCCTACTGACTCGACGATGCCGGCTGCCTCGTGCCCCAGCAGGAAGGGGAACTCGTCGTTGATCCCGCCCTCGCGGTAGTGCAGGTCGGTGTGGCAGACGCCGCAGGCCTGCACCTTCACGACTGCCTCGCCCGGACCCGGATCCGGGATGGTGATCTGTTCGATGGTCACTGGCGCGCCCAAGCTCTGGGCGACGACTCCACGCACGGTCTGACTCATCCCCCGACGCTATCCGCCGCCCCTGCCCTGCGTCAGCCCGGCAAGGCGCGTCGCTCCGGCCAATTTCGGCCACGGTGTCCACCGATCGGGGGACAGCCGGTCCGCCGTCCGACGCTCGCCGGGCAGGGTACTCCGGGGCGAAGGTTGAGGTATGACACAGACAGACAACGCGGTGCGGGTACGCGGGCTCGTCAAGCGCTACCCGGGCACGGTCGCGGTGGCGGGCGTCGATCTCGACATCCACCGGGGTGAGGTGTTCGCCCTGCTCGGGCCGAACGGCGCCGGCAAGACCACGGTCACGGAGGTGCTGGAGGGGTATCGCCGTCCCGATGAGGGTGAGATCAGCGTGCTGGGTGTCGACCCGCGCAAGGGCGACCGGACGTGGCGCAGCCGGCTGGGCATCGTGGCCCAGTCGTCCCGGGAGGAGGCGGAGCTGACCGTCGCCGAGCTGGTCAATCACTTCGCCGGTTACTACCCGGATCCGCGCGACCCCGACGAGGTGATCGCGTCGGTCGGGCTGGACGACAAGCGCAAGACCCGGACCCGGAAGCTGTCCGGCGGTCAGCGCCGCCGGCTCGATGTCGCGCTCGGCGTGATCGGCAACCCGGAACTGCTGTTCCTGGACGAGCCGACCACCGGGTTCGACCCGGAGGCGCGCCGGCAGTTCTGGACCCTGATCGAGAACCTGCGCACCGAGGGCACCACCATCCTGCTGACCACCCACTACCTGGACGAGGCCGAGCACCTGGCCGACCGGGTCGGGGTGATCGCTGACGGTCTGATGGTCGAGGTCGGCACCCCGGAGACCCTCGGCGGCCGCGGCGCCCGCACCGCGCGGGTGTCCTGGCTGGACGCCGACGGGGCGCACGAAGTACGGACCGATCAGCCGACCGCGGAGGTGGCGGCGCTGATGGCGCGGTTCGGCGGTGAGGTGCCGGAGCTGGAGGTTCGCCGGCCGAGCCTGGAAGACATCTATCTGGAGCTGATCGCGTCGGTGGGCGTCCCTGAAGAATCTCTTGAAGGAGCACTGCGATGAGTGCCGCCACCTCCCCCGTCCGCAACGTCGACGGCAAGCCGCTGCCGTCAGCGATCAAGGTCGGCGTGTCCCGGACCCAGCTGGAGGTGAAGCAGTTCTTCCGCGAGCGGGACCAGCTGATCTTCACCTTCTTCTTCCCGATCATCTTCCTGGCCATCTTCTCGGCCGTCTTCGGCGACAGCGACTTCGGCAGCGGGGTCAACGCGGCCACCTACTTCACCCCCGGGATGATTGCCTCCGGCATCTTCCTGACCAGCTTCCAGTCGCTCGCGATCACCATCGCGATGGAACGCGACGAGGACCTGCTCAAGCGGCTGCGCGGTACGCCGATGTCGCCGCAGTCCTACTTCATCGGCAAGATCGGGCTGGTCCTGGTCACCTCGATCGCGCAGTTCGGCCTGCTGCTCGCGATCTCCGGGCTGATGCTCGGCGTCGACATCCCCAGCGAGCCGTCGAAGTGGCTGAACTTCGTCTGGATCTTCGTCCTCGGCACGGCCTCCGGCTCGGCGCTGGGGATCGCGTTCTCCGTCGTACCGAGCTCCGGCAAGGCGGCCTCCGCCGTCGTCACGCCGGTGGTCCTGCTGCTGCAGTTCATCTCCGGCGTGTACTTCGTCTACAGCAGCCTGCCGTCCTGGATGCAGAACGTCGCGTCGGTCTTCCCACTGAAGTGGCTGGCCCAGGGCATGCGGTCGGTGTTCCTGCCGGACGGGTACGAGGTGAACGAGCCCGGCGAGTCCTGGCAACTCGGCCTGGGCGCGATCGTGCTGACCGTCTGGCTCGTCGTCGGCCTGATCGCCGCCCAGCGCTGGTTCCGCTGGACTCGCCGGGACGCCGGCTGACGGTTCGACCGCGGCCGGCCGCCGGCCTGGAGGAAGATGGTGACCATGGAGCAGCCGATCGAGGAGCCGGTCTGGGTTCGGACCCTGATCGGCTGGCATGTCGTCTTCTGGTCGTTGCTGCTCGTCTCGGCGGTCGCGTCGTTCCTGTCCAACCTCAGTGCCGGGCGCCGGGGCGCCTACCTGGGCGTGTTGGTGCTCCTGGCCGTCCTGTACCACCTGCTGGCCATCCCCGCGATGGAGTCGCGGCGGCGGTTGCCCTCGCACCTGTACCGGCTGCTGGTGATGCTTTGCGTCGCCACCGCGGTCGGCCTGTTCCCGCAGTCGATCTTCCTGCTGTTCATCATCGCGCCGCAGATCTGGTTGCTGAGCGAAAGCCTGCTCGACGGGGTGCTGTTCAGCCTGCTGCTGCTCCTGGCCGTCGGCACGGCTCAGCTGTGGGCGGCCGGCTGGGGCATGGAGGCGCTCCGGGAAATCCTGCCCTGGATACTGATCAGCCTCGTGGTGACCACCCTGCTCGGCGTCTGGATCGAGAAGGTGATCGAGCAGAGCGAGCAACGCGCGGATCTGATCGAGCAACTGCGGACCACCCGCGACGAGCTGGCCGAGGCGCACCACACGGCCGGGGTGATGGCAGAGCGGGAGCGGATGGCCCGCGAGATCCACGACACGCTGGCGCAGGGCATGACCAGCATCGTGATGCTCTCGCAGACCGCCGCTGTCGAGCTCTCCCGCGGTGCGGTCGATCCCGCGGCGGCTCGGCTGGCCGCGATCGAGGACACGGCTCGGGAGAATCTGGCCGAGGCCCGGGCCCTGGTCTCCGCGTTCACACCGGTGGCATTGAGCGGGGCAACCCTGGCCGAGGTACTGCGGCGGCAGGGTGAACGGTTCGCGGCCGAAACCGGAGTCGACGTACAGGTGTCTTTGGACATGGCGGATGACGAGGTGGCCGCGTTGCCGCAGGGTCAGCAGGTGGTGTTGTTGCGGGCAGCGCAGGAGTCGCTGGCGAATGTCCGCAAACATGCCGGGGCGACCCAGGTACAGATCAGACTGGGTCTGTCGGCCGATGGTGTGGCGATCGAGATCACTGACGACGGGTCGGGCTTCACGCCGTCGGCGGAGCCGTCTGGTTACGGTCTGGCCGCGATGCGTGGCCGGGTCGAGGAGTCCGGCGGGACGGTGTCGGTCGACAGCGCGCCAGGACGCGGTACAAGGGTGCAGGTACTCATCCCGGCGACGGGTCAGGAGGATTGTTGACGTCCTCCCCGTCCTGAAGGACGGGGATTCCAACTACTACGTGGAGGTAGCGTGTTGAGGTTCACGCTTCAGCGAGACCCGTGCCGGCGTCTCTCGACGTGCGTTGACGGCCCGCCCGGCCGCGATATTCACTGCCGCATTCACATCCGCGTTCGCCCGGTGTCCGCAGGCGACGCACCGGAACCCCGCTTGACTCTCACGGTTCTCCGGTACGCAATGCCCACAGACACTACAGGTCTGCGACGTGTACGCAGCCTTCACTTTCTCGACCCGGCCCGCGGCCTTGTGCTCCAGACGGGCCACCAGGTCGCCCCAGCCGTTGGCCAGGATCCCGCGGTTGAGTCCGGCCTTGGCGCGGCGGCGGTTCGGCAGGTATCCACCTGGTCGGTCGGGATCGGGTTTGGGTTTGGGGCGTCTGGTCATCTGGGCGATGTTCAGGTCTTCCACGCGGATGACGTCGAATCGTCGCGCGAGGTTGGTGCTGGTCTTCTCCACCCAGTCCTTGCGACGGTCGCCGGCACGGGCATACAGCTTGGCGATCGCGGCCTTCACCCGCTGACGGCGATTCGAGCCACGACGGCACCGGGACAGGCGGCGTTTCAGCTGCTTCAGCCGCACCTGTTCGGTCTCCGACAGACCGGGACACGACAGGAGTTTTCCGGTGGACAAAGCCGCCGACACCGTGACCCCGCGGTCCACACCGACGACCTCACCCCCACCAGGCGCGGGGATCGGCGGCGGAATGACGGTGAACGCGAGGTGCCAGCGACCCACCCGGTCACGGGTGACGCGGTAGGACCTCGCATCCGGAACGGAGCGGGTCAGCCGAAACCGCACCCAGCCAACCTTCGGCACGAGTACCGCGGCCCATTTCCGATTCAGCTTCACTATCCGGGACGCCGGGGGCCCGACGATGCGGAACCCCTCATGCACCCCCACTTTACGCCACGTCGGGCGCCGGTGAGTACCGGCGTAGAAATACCTGACCGCCTGGTCGAAGTCCCGCAGCGCCTGCTGCTGCACGGTCTGCGACCCTGCCCGCAGCCACCCGAACACTGCCCGGGCCTCGGTCAGTTGCCGTGCCTGCTCGACGTAGCCAGGCGTCGCGCCTTTGTCGCGGGTCCACATCGACCACTGCTCAAGCGCAAGGTTCCACACGTACCGGGCATGTGCGCACTGTTCCAGCAACGCAGCCTGCTGCGCGGTGGTCGGATACATCCGGAACCGGGACATACCGCCTACCCAACCAGTCGGGACCGACAGTCCCCAATCACCGAAGGGAGGCAGTCGCGGTACCTCCCCACCCTGAACAACGGGGCTTCCCCGCGACCAACCCGATGATGGTTCGCGTGCTGGTGGTGGACGACCACCCGGTGGCCCGGTCGGGGCTGATCGGGATGCTCGCGGTGACCGACGACATCGAGGTGGTCGGTGAGGCGGGTGACGGCGAGGAGGCGCTCGCGCTGGTCGAGTCCACCCGGCCGGACGTCGTCCTGATGGATCTGCGGATGCCGCGGCGCGACGGGGTGTCGGCGACGGGAGCGATCGTCTCGGGGTATCCCGAGACGAAGGTGCTGGTGCTGACGACGTACGACACGGACACCGACATCCTGCACGCCGTCGAAGCGGGGGCAGCCGGCTATCTGTTGAAGGACACTCCGCACGCCGAGCTGCTCGACGGGATCCGGGCGGCATCGCGCGGCGAGACAGTGCTGGCACCACCGGTCGCAGCCCGCCTGATGTCCCGCCTCCGTACTCCGGCCGCACCCGCCGCGGCCCAGCCGTCACCTCGCGAACTGGAGGTGCTGGCAGCGGTCGCGCGGGGGCTGAGCAACGCGGAGATCGGCCGTGAACTCTTCATCGGCGAAGCGACGGTCAAAACCCATCTGCAACGCCTCTTCACGAAGTTGGACGTCGACGACCGCACCCGCGCCGTGACAACAGCCATCGAACGCGGCCTCCTGCCGTCACCCCGCCGCTGAGTGCCGGTCATTGCTGCTCGGTGCCGCTGGCCGCCGGTGGGTGCCGTTGACTGCCGTTGGTCGCTAGCGGTCCAGGCCGCGGAGGGCGGACTGGATACCTTCGCGGTGCCGCAGGTCCTGTTCCGCGTTGCCGGCAGTGGCCCGTTGGGCTGACGGCTGGGTGGGATTCAGCCCGGCCCGTGCCGCGTTCGCCAGCTCGACGCTTCTGGCTGCCGCCTGATGAGCGTTGGGCTGGTCCTGGTCGACCTGCTTGGTCAGACTGTCGAGCCCGGCGCGAGCCGCCTTCACCTCGGTCTTCAGGTCCGAAGCTGTCGTTTCGATCGCCCCGGAGACCCGGCCGCTGTCGTCGATCGCCATCGGCCGCACCTCGAACGCGGCTGCCGTCCTGCGAGCCGTCTCCAGGCGTCCGATCGCTTGGCCGAGGCCGGTGCCGGCCGCGTCGACACCGCGCCTGAAGTTGTCCAATCTGCTCCGCAGGTTCTCGGTTTCGGGCGTCTTGCGGCCTGGCAGCCGCTCCAGCTCGTCCAGGGCCTTGGCCCCGCCCTCGAGCAGCTTCGAACTCCGCTCGATCTCCTGGCGGAGTTTGTCGAGTTCTCGCTGCGCCCCACCCAGCTGGCCCACCAGCTGACCCGCCGTCACCTGTGCGCTCCTGGACCCGCCACGAACCAGGTCATCGGCATCGTCGCGCTCGGTGCCGTTGCGCGCGACCCTGCCCCCGGCTTCCGCTTTCCGCACGTTCTTGGCGAGCTGCGGCAGCGCCCGGACGTCCTCCAGCGGGCGCCCCATCACCCGGTCGAACTCGTGCGTGGCATCGGCCACGGCCTTCATCGTCGAGTGGGCCTTCGTCAGCGAGTTCGCGATCTGATCGGTCAGCCGGACGACCTGCTCCTCGTCCGCCATCAGTGCTGTTCCCGCGTCGGTGCCGCCAGCCGCTGGTCCTCAGCCAGTGCCGCGCGGAGGATCGCCTCCACGTCGCGCACCTGCGCCTGGGCGGCCTGCAGCTCCCGCTCCACGGTCTGCGCGGCTGGCTCGTTGACCGGCTGTTCTGACACGGTTTCGCACTCCTCTTTCGATGACGTCCGACAAAGTAGACGGCTCAGGGTCGACAGCCGTTCCCCGTAGTACGGGCTAGTGGGTCGGCTCAACCTGGTTGGGGACGGCGCCGCCGTAGCGGCGGTCGCGCTGGGCGTACAGCTCGATCGCGCGCCACAGGTCGCGACGGTCGAAATCGGGCCACAGGGTGTCGAGGAAGACCATCTCGGCGTACGCGAGCTGCCAGACCAGGAAGTTGGAGGTGCGCTGCTCCCCCGACGACCGGACGAACAGGTCGACCTCGGGGATGTCCGGCGCGTAGAGGTGCTTGGCGATCGTCTTCTCGGTGATCCGGTCCGGGTTGAGCCGGCCGGCCACCACCTCCGCGGCGATCGACTTCATCGCGTCGGCGATCTCCGCCTGGCCGCCGTAGTTCACGCAGAACTGCAGCGTGATGGTGTCGTTGTCCTTGGTCCGCTCCTGGGCGTACTCGAGCTCGGAGATGACCGACTTCCACAACCGCGGCCGCCGCCCCGACCACACCACCCGGACCCCCATCGCGTCCAGCTCGTCGCGCCGCCGGTGGATCACGTCCCGGTTGAACCCCATCAGGAACCGGACCTCCTCCGGCGACCGGGCCCAGTTCTCGGTCGAGAACGCGTACGCCGAGATGTACTTCACCCCGATCTCGATCCCGCCCTTGATCACGTCCAGCAACGACGCCTCACCGGCCTTGTGCCCCTCGGTCCGCGGCAGATTCCGCGCCTTGGCCCACCGCCCGTTCCCGTCCATCACGATCGCCACATGCCGAGGCACCAACTCAGCCGGAATCACCGGCGGCCGAGCCCCCGACGGATGCGGATCCGGAGCCACCACCTCCGCCTGCCGCACCCTCTCCACCCGACCACGACGACGACCCATTGGCGACATACCCCGAATCCTCCCAAACCGCCGTTCCGGCGGATCAACCCAGGTTCAGTTGGGGGGATTCGGTGGTGAGGTCGAGGTGGCGGAGGGAGCGGAGGCGGTCGAGGTGGTAGGTGGTGAAGGCGGAGACGAGGGTGGAGGCTTCGCGGCGGGTTCGGGGGTCGGTGCGTTCGGCTGTGGGCCAGTCGCCGGTCAGGAGGGCGGCTAGGAGGTTGACCGTGACGGGGGCGGGCATCGCGCAGGCGGGTGGGCGGCAGGTGCTGCAGACCATGCCGCCGGCGGCCGGGTTGAAGGCTCGGTGCGGGCCTGGTTCGCCGCATTTCGCGCAGGCTTCGAAGGACGGGGCGTAGCCGGAGATCGCCAGTGAGCGGAGGAGGAACGAGTCGAGCACCAGGCCGGGGGTGCGTTCGCCGGCGGACAGGACACGGAGGGCACCGGCCAGCAGGAGGTGTTGCTGGGTCGCGGGTTCCTTTTCCTCGACGACCAGCCGGTCGGCGGTTTCGAGCAGGACCGTGCCGGTGGTGTACCGCGCGTAGTCGCTGACAATGCCCTCGCCGTACGCCGAGATCGACACCGCCTGGGTGACCACGTCGAGCGTCCGGCCGGTCGCCAGTTGCAGGTCGACGTGACTGAACGGCTCGAGCCGGGCCCCGAAACGTGACGAGGTCCGCCGCACTCCCTTCGCGACCGCCCGGATCTTGCCGTGAGTCCGGGTCAGGAGCGTGGCAATCCGATCGGCTTCGCCCAGCTTCTGGGTCCGGAGCACGATCGCCTCGTCACGATAGAGCGGCACCCACCCATTGTCTCAGGTCCCGGTCCACCCGCGGCTCAGGTTTTGGCGAGGTAGTTTGCGAGGCTGATTGGTGGGTGGCCGGTGAGGTCTTCGACCGCGCTGCTCACGGCGCTTAGTTCGCCGCTGGCTATTGCGGCGTAGGAGGTGACCCAGCCGGCTACCTCCCAGGGTGGGGCGCCGTAGCCCTCGCGGGAGCGGTACGCCTCGTCTAGCGTTTCGGGTTCGTAGCGGACTGGCCGGCCCTGCGCCTCGGTCAGGAGCGTCGCCGCCTCGGTCAGTGTGAATGCGGACGGGCCGGTGAGGTCGTAGGTCATTCCCGAGTGGGCCTCCGACACGAGAACGGCGGCGGCGACGTCGGCTACGTCGTCTCGGGAGACCGCTGCTACCCGGCCGTCGCCTGCCGGGCCGCGGATCACGCCGTCTTCCCCGACGAAGCCCGGTACGAAGTCGAGGTAGAGGTTGTCGCGGAGGAAGGTGAAGTCCACGCCCGTCCCGCGGACGTGCTCCTCGGTGTGCCAGTGGTCGCGGGCGAAGGTGAAGGTTGCCGACGGCGAAGCGCCCACGAACGAGGTGTAGACGATCCGCCGTACGCCGGCCGCGACCGCCGCGTCGACTGTTGCCTTGTGCAAGGACACCCGGTCCGCCGACTCCGTTGCGCTGAGCAACAGTAAGGTGTCCACGCCGTCGAGCGCGTTCAGCAGCGCGGCGTGTTCCCCGTACGCCGCCTGCGCCACCTCCGCCCCGGGCAACTCGGGCGCCCGCGCCGGATCGCGCACGATCAACCGCTGCGGTACGCCGGAAGCCGCCAACCGCCGCGCGATCCGCCCGCCGAGCTGCCCGGTCGCGCCGGTGACGCCGATCACTGGTTCACCATCTTCATCCCACCCGGCGCGTACCGATCCCCGGCCACCGCATCCGGCGGGAACGCGGCATCCAGCGCGGCCAACTCCTCAGCGGACAGTGAGACGTCGACCGCACCGAGGTTCTCGGCCAGGTACGAGCGCCGCTTGGTCCCCGGGATCGGCGCGATGTCATTGCCCTGGGCAAGCAGCCAGGCGAGCGCGAGCTGACTCGGCAGCACGCCCTTGTCCGCGGCCAGCGACTTGACCTTCGCCACCAGGTCCAGGTTGCGCTGGAAGTTCTCCCCGCTGAACCGCGGCAGCCCACGCCGCATGTCGTCGGCCGGGAAGTCCTCCGGCGACGTGATCTGCCCGGTCAGGAACCCACGCCCCAGCGGGCTGAACGGTACGAACCCGATCCCCAGCTCCCGCAGGGTCGGCAGTACGCCGGTCTCCGGGTCCCGCGTCCACAACGACCATTCACTCTGTACTGCGCTGATCGGGTGCACCGCGTGCGCCGCCCGTACTGTCTCGCCCGACACCTCCGACAGGCCGAGGTACCGAACCTTGCCTGCCGCAACGGCCTGGGCCATCGCCCCGACCGTCTCCTCGATCGGCACCTGCGGATCCCGCCGGTGCAGGTACCAGAGGTCGATGTAATCCACACCAAGCCGCCGCAGCGAGGCGTCGAGAGCAGCAGCGGCGTACTCCGGCGTGCCGTTCACCACGTTCGGCATGCCCCCGCTCGTCGCCGGGCGCTGGAAACCGAACTTGGTCGCCAGCACCACCTCGTCGCGACGGCCGGCCAGGGCGCGCCCGACGAGTTCCTCGTTCGCGCCGTCGCCGTACACGTCCGCGGTGTCGATGAAGGTGCAGCCCGCGTCGATCGCCGCGTGCACGGTGGCGATCGACTCCGCGTCGTCACTCTGGACGCCGTACGACTGGGACATCCCCATGCAGCCGAGGCCGAGGCAGGAAACGGTCAGTTCGCCGAGTTGGGATTCACGCATACCCCGAACCTACCGCTGTCCGCGTCCTGCCTGGCCGAGACCCTCAGATGCGTGAGACACCCGCGCGGCGCTTGGTCCAGATGTCGTAGGCAACAGCCGCCAGCAGCACCAGACCCTTGACGAGCATGACCCGGTCACTGGCCGCACCCATCAGGGACATGCCGTTGTTGATGACCGCCATGATCAGACCGCCGGTGATCGCGCCGACCACCTTGCCGATCCCGCCCTGGACGGCCGCCCCGCCGATGAAGGCCGCGGCGATCGCGTCCAGCTCGAAGTTCTGACCGGCGGTCGGCCCGGCCTGGTTGAGCCGGCCCGCGAAGATGATCCCGGCGATCGCCGCCAGCACGCCCATGTTGACGAAGATCCAGAACGTCACGGCGTTGACCTTGACGCCGGACAGCGCGGCCGCCTGCCGGTTGCCGCCGATCGCGTAGATGTGCCGGCCGAAGATCGTGTTGCTGGTGACCAGGGAGTAGCCGACGACCAGCACGGTCAGCAGGATCAGTACCCAAGGCAGGTTCTTGAAGCGGGCCAGCTGGACCACGACGAACATCAGGACCAGCGCGGCCACCACCAGCTTCGCGGCGAAGATCTCGATCGGTTCGACGGTCTGCCCGTACCGGATCCGGCCGGCCCGGGCCCGCCACTGCATCAGGAACAGCGCCGCCACCAGACCGAGGCCGACCAGCAGCGTGACGATGTCCGCGCCGCCCAGTGGACCGAGGGCGACGTTGCCGAGCCAGCCCGGTGTGAAGCCGTTGGACAGCGTCCGGATCTCGTCGGGGAACGGGCCGATCCCCTGGTTGCCCAGGGTGGTCATGGTGATGGCCCGGAAGATCAGCATGCCTGCCAGCGTGACGATGAACGCCGGGATCCCGAAGTACGCGACCCAGTAGCCCTGCCAGGCGCCGATCAGTGCGCCCGCGCCCATCGTGGCGATCGCCGCGATCGGCCACGGAACGCCCAGATCGACCGTGAGCAAGGCACACAGCGCTCCGGTGACGGCCACCACGGACCCCGCCGACAGGTCGATGTGGCCCAGGATGATGATCAGGATCATCCCGATCGCCAGGATCAGGATGTAGGAGTTCTGGACGATGATGTTGGAGATGTTCTGCGGCTCCAGCAGCGCGCCGTCGGTCAGGATCCAGAACAGCACCACGATCAGCGCGAAGGCGATGTAGATCCCGCTCTCACGCGGGTTGAACGACAGCCGCACCCGCGGCCGGGCCGGGCCGCCGGCGGGCGGCAGCGGCGTGACGTCGTCCTGGGCCGAGGTGGCGGTGCTCATCGGTTCTCCTCGCGTCCGGCACTGACACCGGCGGTCATGTACTGCATCAGACGTTCCTCGTTCGCTTCCTCGCGACTCACCTCACCGGTGATCCGGCCGGCGGACATCGCATAGATCCGGTCACACAGCCCGAGCAGCTCGGGCAGCTCCGAGGAGATCACCAGGATCGCCTTGCCCTCCGCCGCGAGCTGGTTGACGATCGTGTAGATCTCGTACTTCGCGCCGACGTCGATGCCGCGGGTCGGCTCGTCGAGGATCAGCACGTCGGGTTCGGTCAGGATCCACTTCGACAGGACGACCTTCTGCTGGTTGCCACCGGACAGGTTGCCGGTGGTGGTCAGCACGCTGGGCGCCTTGATGTTCATGCTGCGCCGGAACTCCTCGGCCGCGCTGAACTCCTTGCCGTCGTCGATCCAGCCGAAGCCCTGGGTGAACCGGCTCAGCCCCGCCGCGGACACGTTCCGCTTGATGTCCTCGATCAGGTTCAGCCCGTACCGCTTGCGGTCCTCGGTGGCGTAGGCGATGCCCTGGGCGATCGCCTCCCGGACCGTGCGGAGCCGGATCAGCTGGTCGTTCTTGAAGATCCGGCCGGAGATGTCCTTGCCGTACGACCGGCCGAACACACTCATCGCGAACTCGGTCCGGCCGGCTCCCATCAGCCCGGCCAGCCCGACGATCTCGCCGCGCCGCAACCGGATGGAGGCCTTGTCCACCACCACCCGGCCGTGCTGGGTCGGGCTGTGCACGGTCCAGTCCTCGATCCGCAGTACTTCGTCGCCGATCACCGCGTCCCGGGTCGGGAACCGGTCGGACAGCTCGCGCCCGACCATGCCCGAGATGATCCGGTTCTCGGTCACGTCGCCGTCGCGCAGGTCGAGCACCTCGACGGTCCGGCCGTCCCGCAGTACCGTCACCGTCTCGGCGATGGAGACGATCTCGTTCAGCTTGTGCGAGATGATCACCGAGGTGATGCCGTCCTCGCGCAGGCCCCGCAGCAACTGCAGCAGGTGTGCGGAGTCCTCGTCGTTGAGCGCCGCGGTGGGCTCGTCGAGGATGAGCAGTTTCACCTTCTTCGACAGGGCTTTGGCGATCTCGACCAGCTGCTGCTTGCCGACACCGAGGTCGAGGATCTGGGTGGTCGGGTTCTCGTTCAGGCCGACCCGGCGCATCAGCTCGGCCGCCTCGGTGTTCGTCCGGTTCCAGTCGATCCAGCCGCGCTCGGCCCGCTCGTTGCCGAGGAAGAGGTTCTCCGCGATCGACAGCTGCGGGCAGAGCGCGAGCTCCTGGTGGATGATCACGATGCCCCGGTCCTCGCTGTCGCGGATCCCGGAGAACCGGCACAGCTCACCCTCGAAGTCGATCCCGCCGTCGAAGGAGCCGTCCGGGTAGACCCCGGACAGCACCTTCATCAGCGTCGACTTGCCGGCGCCGTTCTCACCGCAGATCGCGTGGATCTCACCGCGCCGGACCGACAGGTTCACGTCGTCCAGCGCGACCACACCGGGGAATCGTTTGGTGATCCCCCGCATCCGCAGGATGTCCTCGGTCATTACTTCAGCTGTCCGGCCTGGTAGTAGCCCGACTCGACCAGCAGCTTCTCGTAGTTGCCCTTGACCACGATCACCGGCTGCAGCAGGTACGCCGGGACGACCTTCACGCCGTTGTCGTAGTCCTTGTCGTTGTTGGTCTCGGGCTTGTTGCCCTTGAGCACCTCGTCGGCCATCTTCGCGGTCACCTTCGCCAGTTCGCGGGTGTCCTTGAAGATCGTCGAGTACTGCTCACCAGCGTTGATCGACTTCACCGACGCCACCTCGGCGTCCTGGCCGGTGACCACCGGATAGGGCTGGCCCGCGGTGCCGTAGCCCGCGCTCTTGAGCGCCGACAGGATGCCGATCGACAGACCGTCGTACGGCGAGAGCACGCCGTTCACCTTCGCGCCACCGTAGAACTTGGTGATCAGGTCTTCCATCCGCCGCTGCGCGGTCTCGGCCTTCCAGCGCAGGATCGCCACCGTCTTGAAGTCGGTCTGCTTGCTCCGGACCACCAGCGTGCCCTTGTCGATGTACGGCTTGAGCACCGACATCGCGCCGTCGAAGAAGAACGGGGCGTTGTTGTCGTCCGGCGAGCCGGCGAACAGCTCGATGTTGAACGGGCCCTTCGCGCTGCCCTCCGAGCCGTCCTCGTTCTTGATCTTCAGGCCGGTCAGCAGCGAGGTGCCCTGCTGGACGCCGACCTTGAAGTTGTCGAAGGAGGTGTAGTAGTCCACGTTCGGGCTGTTGCGGATCAGCCGGTCGTAGGAGATCACCGGGATGTTGCTGTCCTTGGCCAGCTGCAGCTGGCTGGTCAGCGCGGTGCCGTTGATGGCCGCGATGATCAACAGCTTGGCGCCCTTGGTGATCTGGTTCTCGATCTGGTTGGCCTGCGTCGGGATGTCGTCCTCGGCGTACTGCAGGTCGACCTTGTACCCGGCGTCCTCGAGCGCCTTCTTCACGTTGTTGCCGTCGCTGATCCAGCGTTCGGACGACTTCGTCGGCATCGTGACGCCCACCAGAGCGCCCGCCGTGTCACCGCCGCTGCTGCTCTCCGTGGTCTTGGCCGACGAGCCGCAGGCCACCAGTGCCGCGGCCATTGCGAAGGCCCCACCCGCGGCCACCATTCGTGCGAACCTCATGCCTTACCTCCTGTTGCGAACCCCGACCTCACGACGCGGACGGCCGCGCTGCCCGGGATGTTATCGCTAACAATCGGTCCCGCCAACCCCCCACCCGGCCACCGTGACCGGACCGATGCCCAGGCAACGACTGTGTGTCTTTCTCGGTAAATCGCTGACGACGACCCCGGCTCTCCGTAAGTTCAGCCGGGTTAACGTTTTCCGGGGGCGGCTAGGGGTGGACGCTGATGTTTTTGAGGCAGGCGCTGCGGTACCGGTGGTCGCAGATGCTGGTGCTGGCCGGTGTGAGCGTGCTGATCGGCACGTGTGCGGCGTTCGCGCCGTGGTTCTCCCGGGCGGTCGAGCAGACGGTCACCACGGAGACCTTGTCCGGCCAGTGGCTGCAGGCCGGCTGGCGGCTGGACGCGGCTCCGCCCCTGGGAGTCAGCGGACCGAGCACAGCCCCGCCACCCGAGGACCTGGTCAAGGTCATGCCCGACAACCTCCGGCCCTTGTTCGCCCCGGCGTCGAACGGCCTGACGGTTCAGGTGGTCTGGGGCCTGGAGACGGCGAAGAAGAAGATCGAAGGCCGGGTGGAGTGGCGGGACGGGTACTGCGGCAAGGTGGCGCTGACCGCCGGCCAGTGCCCCGACTCCTCGCACGAGGTCGTCGTCTCGACTACTGACGCGAAGAACTTCGGTGTCGCCGTCGGCTCGACGATCGGGGCGCAGTCCACCAAGTACGCCGGTGGCGGCACGCTTCGCGTGGTCGGCCTCTACCAGGCGGACAGCTACGAGCCCTACTGGTTCGGGCGCGGGCCGACCGGCCACTCGCGTCAGGCCAGCGACAGCCGGGGAGCCACCTCCGACTTCCTGCTGACCGGTCGCGACACGTTGGCGAAGGGCTGGGGCGCTCACTCGACCGCGGACCTGCGGCTGCTGCCGGGCAAGGCCCGGGTGGACGATCTGGCCCAGCTCCGGCTGGCCACCGCCGAATCCGAGGCCAGAGCGCCCGACTTCGGGATGCAGGTCCGGAACCACTCCGGACTGGTCGACCTCATCGACGGCATCAACGCCGAACGCCGGCAAGCGGTCACGATCATTCCGCTGGTCATGGTGCAGGTCGGTCTGTTCGGCGTCGTCGTCCTGGCCCTCGCGTTGGCGGCGGTGGTCGACCAGCGCCGGCCGGAGCTCGCCATCTCCCGGCTCCGCGGCGCCGGCGTACGGCGTACCGGGCGGGCGTTGGCGATCGAGCTGAGCGTGCCCGTGCTGGTCGGGACGTTGCTGGGAGCCTTGACCGGCTTCGGCGTACTGTTGGTGGTTCGAAGTACCTGGCTTGACGACGGCGCCCCGGTGGAGGTGCCGTGGACCGTGCCGGCCGCGGTCGTGTTCTCGACACTGGTCGGGCTTGCCGTGGTGGCGTGGTCGGTCCGCTCCGTCGTCCGGCAGCCGATCTCCACCCTGCTCCGGCGCATCGTGCCGCGTCGTCGCGGCTGGACCATCGGCATGATCGACGTCGTCGTCATCGTCGTCGCCTCGGCCGGTCTGGTGGCCGCGCTGACCGGCGGCGGGCGGGGTCCGCTGCCGGTTCTGACGCCCAGCCTGCTTGCTCTCGCGGCCGGTTTGGCGTTCGCTCATCTGCTGCTGCCCGCGGCCGGGCTGATCAGCCGGCAGGCGTTGCGCCGCGGCCGGCTCGGCCTGGCTCTCGGCGCCCTCCAAGTAGCCCGCCGCCCGGCCGTCACCCGGATCGTCGCCGTCGTCGCCGTGGCCACCGCCCTGGTCTCCTTCGCCGGACAGGCCTCCTCCGTTGCCGAGGACAACCGTGAGTTCCGGGCCGGCTACGAGATCGGGGCGGAAGGAGTGCTGGCGATGGAGGTGGACAGCCTGCGGCAGTTCACCACCGCCGTCGACCAGGTCGACAAGGACCGTCAGTGGCTGACGCCGATCGTGCTGGCCTACCCCGCGAACACGAGCGGTCTGCGCGCGCTGATGATCGAGCCGGACAGCTTCCGGCGGATCGCCTTCCGTGGCGACGAGCTCACCGACGCCGAGGGGTTCAAGGCGATCACCGCACCGACGGAGCCGCCGCCGGTCGCAGTACGGGGCAACCGGCTGACGCTCACCGTGACTCCCGGTGAACTGAAGCCGTACTCGCCACCCACCGGTGACGGCGAGTTTGTCCCGCCTGTTCCGCCCGCCAAGTCCGTGGTCCTGCAGGCCACCGTGTACAGCCAACGCACCATGACCCGGAACCTCATTCAGTTCCCGCCGCTGAAGCCGGGAGCCGGCAAAACGGTGCAACTCAGCGCCGAGATGAACTGCACGGATCCCTGCCAGCTGATCCGGCTGGGTGTGGCCCGCGAACTCGGTGACTCCAGCGGGATCCGCGGCGAGATCACGATCACCAACCTGGCCACCAGGACCCAGCCGACGGTCCCGCTCGGCCCGGCGACGAACTGGAACCCGCCGCGGCAGACCGAAGGTGCCGAACTCCTGGACGACCTCACCGTGACCGACGGGCCACCGAACGGGCTGGTCCTGAACGTCACGAACAGCGGCAGCGAACTGACCGTCCAGACCACCAGGATGCCGACCGAGCTGCCGGCCCTGGTGACGTCCGACTTCGCCGTCAACGACGCCCAGACGGTGCCCGGTCCGGATGGGATCGGCGTCCCGATCGAGAAGATCGACCGGCTGCGCAGTATCGTTCCCCGGCACACCGAGCACACCGCAGTGGTCGACCTCGAAAGCGTTCGCCGGCTGGGCAGCACCGTGTCCGACACCAGCACGGACGTCGAGATCTGGCTGAATGCCGAAGGGCTGGCCCGCGCGGACCAGATCATCGCCGGTCTGGCCACCGCAGGCATCACCGCGACCCTGGTCGACCGGCAGTCCGAGCGGCTCGGCACCTACGGCCGCTCGGCCAGTGCGCTCGCGCTGCAGCTCACCCCGGTGATCGGCATCGCCGGCTGGGCCTTGGCAGTCATCGTGCTGCTGCTCATGATCGTCACCTCGTGGCGTTCCCGGGCCCAGGACTACGCGAGCCTGCGCATCACCGGCGTACCGGCGGCGACAACTGGACGAGCCGCGCGGTGGGAGCAGACTGGCCCGGTCACGCTGGCCGCGTTGCTCGGATCGGCGTGCGGCATCCTCGGCGCCCACATCGCGTTGCCGTTGATTCCGCTCTTCGCACCGACCGCCCGGCCTTCGCCGATCCCCCTCGACCTGGCCATCAACTGGCCCGTCGCCCTGGCGCTCACAGTCATCAGTACTGCGCTACTGGCCACCGCCACGCTCTTGCTCGGCACCGGCGTCAACCGCCGAGCCGGCTACGCCCGGATCCGGGAGGAACTATCATGACCGGCCTTGCGATCAACACGACCGGCCTGGTGCACATCTACCGCAGCCAGGGGCACGATGTCGCGGCGCTGTCGGGGATCGGGATCAGCGTGCGGCCGGGTGAACTGGTCGGCCTGCTCGGGCCGTCCGGTGCCGGTAAGTCAACCCTGCTTCAGTTGTGCGGCGGGTTGCTGACGCCGAGCGCTGGGCGGCTGCAGATCGGCGAGCACCACATCGCCACGATGACCGAGGTGGAACTCGACCGCATGCGGGCCGGTGACGTCGGCATCGTGCTGCAGGGGGCCGGGCGCAACCTCGTTCCCTACCTCAATCCCGAGGACAACGTCCGGTACGCCCAGCGGGCCGCCGTCCGCGGCCGGACCCTGCCGGCGCCGCGGGAAGTCCTCGAACTCGTTGGCCTGAGCAACCAAGCCCGGGTGCCGCTGGATCGGTTGACGCCCGGCCAGATCCAGCTCTGCGCGGTCGCCGTCGGGATCGCGACCTACCCCGGGCTGCTGCTGGCGGACGAACCGACCAGCCAGCTCGACCACCGCGCCCGCGACGAAGTACTGGCCGCGATCTCGACGGTCAACAAGGCGACCGGGATGACCGTGCTGCTGATCACGCACGATCCCGAGGTGGCTGCCGTGCTGCCCAGGACGATCACGATCAAGGACGGCCGGATCGCGTCGGAGGGCCGCTCGGGTGAGGAGTTCGCGGTGGTCGCGACCGACGGGTCGTTGCCGTTGCCCCCGCATGTCGCGGAACTGCTGCCGCCCGGCACGTTGTTGCGAGTCACCACCGAGGACGGCGAGGTCCGGCTGACCCTGGTCGAGCAGGAGGACGAGACATGATCACGGTCACCAATCTCACCGTCGCGTACGACGATCTCGTCGCGGTGGACGAGGTGACGTTGCAGGTGCCGGCCGGGTATGTGCTGGCGGTCAGTGGGCCGTCCGGGGCCGGCAAGAGTTCGTTGCTCTGGGCAATCGCCGGGGCGGTGCCGGCGAAGTCGGGCACCGTGCTGGTCGACGGGCTGGAGATCGCGAACCGGCCGGCCGCGGCCGGGCACGGCGTCGTACTGATCCCGCAGGGCAACGGGCTCGCTCGGGTGCTGACCGCACGGGAGAACCTGTCGATGCCGTTGCTGGCCGAGCGCCGGCTGCCGGGTGACGACCGGGACCGGGCCGAGGCGCTGGAGTCGATCGACGAGATCATCCAGAGAGCCCTTACGGACGTCGGGCTCGAGGAGAGCGGCGATCATCTGGTCGAGGAGCTGTCCGGCGGTGAGCAGCAGCGCATCGCGGTCGCCCGCGGGCTGGCTCAGCGCGGCAAGGTGATCCTCGCCGACGAGTCGACCAGTGAGCTCGACAGCACCAACCGGGAGCGCGTCCTCGAACTTCTCCGCGCCGAGGCGGACCGCGGCGCGGCGGTGATCATCGCGACCCACGACCCCAGCGTCGCCGCCGGCGCCGACGGCCACGCCCTGATGGACGAAGGCCGCCTCAGCTGGGACCGCCGGTTGTAAATCCTGGGATCACACGCCCAGGAAGAGCGGTTCCGGCGGTGGGCCGTGCTGGACGAGGTGTGCCAGCTGGTGGTGGAGGGTGCGGGGTGACAGGTAGGCAGGGCCCTCGTGGGACTGCAGTTCTTCGAGGGTCCACCACCGGTGGCCGTACACGCTCTCAGCTTCGAGCTCGGCCTGCGACAGCACCCCCGCGGGTGTGAAGGAGTCGACGCGGATCAGGAAGTAGTCGTTGATGACTCCGTCGTAGCCGCCCGCATAGTCCGGGCTCACCGCGACCTGATGCCACAGGTGGGGCGCGTCGGCCGGCGGCTCCAGACCGATCTCCTCGGACAGTTCCCGAACCAGCCCTTCCCGCAGCGACTCCCCCGCCTCGACCCCGCCACCCGGCGCGGCCCAGACGACCTTGTCATCGAACTCGAACCGCAGCAGCAGAACCCGATCCTCAGCATCCAGTACGACGGCCCGCACCGCCTGCCGCAACCGCGGCTCCGGGAGCGTCACCTCGTACTCCGCGTTCTTCTCCCGAGCCACGAACCCGAAGCGGGCGTTGACCTTCTGCATCGCCGTGTTCGTCTCGGCCGTCCAGGTGTGCAACAGCTTCTGGGTGGTCCGGTGCTTGGCAAGCTGCTCTAGATTGGCCAGCTTCAGGTGAGCACCCAGATTGTGGCCGCGGTGATCCCGCAGTACGAGGGTGTCGAGTTGCTGGGCTGTCTCCGGATCGGTCTTCGGCAGGAACATCACCGTGTAACCGGCCGGGGTACCGTCGAGCGCTCGGGCCAGGACCACCAGCGACAGGTAATTCTTGGCGTTCCGCTCCTCCAGCTGGCGAAGCTCGTCGACCTGCCAGTGCCTCGTCTCCCTGGTCATCCCGCCGCTCGGCACGTCGGCGCTCATCGCGGTCCGCAGCTCGGCGTACACCGGCAGGAACTCTTCCGGGCAAGGACCGGCCCACGAGATCAGCTCATAACCGACCAGCGGCTCGAGTTCGATCTGATGCTGGTACGGAAGCGGTACGACGAGGTGGTCCTCGATATGCTCCAGCGCGAACCCGAGCTTGGTGGCGAACAGGCAGGCCGGCCAGGTGTCGGTGGTGAAGCCGGCCGGGATCGCGATCTCGGTCTGGTAGACGGTCCGCCCGAGCGATGCGGCGCGCGCCCGCGCCCAGCCCCACAGCGCCGTACCGATCCCCTGCCTACGGTCGGCCGGCGCGACGTTGATCTCCACGAGGGCGGAGTCGAGGTTGTCCTTCAGGCCGTACTCGAAGATCATCGCGCCGACGACCCGCTCCCCGTCGTACGCCGCCACCGCGACGAGAGCCTTCGTCGGGACCGGCACGCGCAGCGAGGTAGCCAGCGCATCGTGACTGGCCAGCAACGGCACCTCACGATCGGCGGTAGCGCCGGCCCGCAGGACGGCGTACCAGGAATCGAAGCTGCTGTCGTCGGCCGGGTCGATCTCGCGCACGGTGATCACGCCCAGAGCCAACCAGCTCCGGGCGCGATCCACCACCGGTTTAGCGGTTGGCGCGGTTGATGGCTGAGACTACTGCTTTCAGGGAGGCGGTGAGGATGTTGGCGTCGCGGCCTACGCCCCAGTAGACGTCGTCGCCGAACTCGCACTCGACGTACGCCGCGGCCAGTGCGTCGCCGCCGGCCGAGAGGGCGTGCTCGTGGTAGTCCAGCACCCGGACGTCGTACTTCAGCGGCTTGATCGCGTCCACGAAGGCCGAGACCGGACCGTTGCCCTCGCCAACCAGTTCGTGCGGGACGCCGCCGGAGTACACCTGCACCCGGAGGACGTCGTTCTGGCCCTCGCCCGAGGTCGAGTTGACCGTCAGCAGCGACAGCTTGCCGGGCGCCAGGTACTCGGTCTCGAAGATGTTCCACATCTGCTGGGGACCGACCTCGCCGCCCTCGGCGTCGGTGTGCTGCTGGATCACCCGGCTGAACTCGATCTGCAGCCGGCGCGGCAGGTCCAGCCTGTGCTCCGACTTCATGATGTACGCGACGCCGCCCTTGCCGGACTGCGAGTTGACCCGGATGACCGCCTCGTACGACCGGCCGACGTCCTTCGGGTCGATCGGCAGGTACGGCGCCTCCCAGGCGATCTCGCCGACCGGCTTGCCTTCGGCCGCGGCCTGTTTGTCCAGCGCTTCCAGGCCCTTCTTGATCGCGTCCTGGTGCGAGCCGGAGAAGGCGGTGTAGACCAGGTCACCGGCGTACGGCTGACGCTCGGGCACCCGCATCTGGGTGCAGTACTCGACCGTACGGCGGATCTCGTCGATGTCGGAGAAGTCGATCTGCGGGTCGATGCCCTGGCTGAACAGGTTCATCCCCAGCGTCACCAGGTCGACGTTGCCGGTCCGCTCGCCGTGCCCGAACAGGCAGCCCTCGACCCGGTCCGCGCCGGCCATCAGGCCCAGCTCGGTGGCGGCCACCGCGGTACCGCGGTCGTTGTGCGGGTGCAGGCTGATCGTGCTGTGCTCGCGCCGGGTCAGGTTGCGGCCGAACCACTCGATCTGGTCGGCGTACACGTTCGGCGTCGACATCTCGACCGTGGCGGGCAGGTTCAGGATGATCTCCCGGCCGGCCTCCGGCTGCCAGACGTCGCTGACCGCCTCGCAGACCTCGAGCGCGAACTCCAGCTCGGTCCCGGTGAAGATCTCCGGGCTGTACTGGTAGCCGAACTCGCAGTCGGCCAGCATCTCGTCGGCGTACTTCATCACGGTCTCGGTACCGCGGACCGCGATCGTGCGGCACTCGGCCTTGTCGACGTTGAAGACGACCCGGCGGAACAGCGGCGCGGTCGCGTTGTAGAGGTGGATCGTTGCCTTCGGCGACCCCTGCAGCGACTGCACGGTCCGCTCGATCAGCTCTTCGCGCGCCTGGGTGAGCACCGAGATGGTGACGTCCTCGGGGATCGCGTCACCCTCGATCAGGCTGCGGACGAAGTCGAAGTCGTACTGGCTCGCGCTCGGGAACCCGACCTCGATCTCCTTGTAGCCCATCCGGACCAGCAGGTCGAACATCCGCCGCTTGCGGGCCGGCGACATCGGCTCGACCAGCGCCTGGTTGCCGTCGCGCAGATCGGTGGACAGCCAGCGCGGGGTCTTGTCGACCGACTTGGCCGGCCAGGTGCGATCGGGCAGCTGGATCGGCGGGAACGCGCTGTACCGGCCGACCGGCATACCGGAACTCTGCTGGACGGGCTGGGGCTGGTTCTTCGGTGCCATGATTGCGGGTTCTCCTCGCGGGATGTACTGCGGTGGTCGACATCGACCGGCGTACGACAAACTCCGCGGCGAGGGAACCGGCCTACGTCAGGCCTCGCCGCGGCAGCGAAGGAGGAGAAGCTGGTGCCGCATGATGCCAGCGAGTCTATGCACAATCCGATCCGGAGGTCGAACCAGCAGTCTCGCGGACCGAGACGGAGAGTGACGGGTCAGGAAGCGCCGACCACCGAATAGGCTCGGGGTATGACGTCTGAGCTAGTCGGTGAACTCGGCAAGACCGGCCTCGGTGTGCTCGTCACGATCAAACGCGACGGCCGCCCGCAACTGTCCAACATCACCTACGTGTACGACGGTGAGCACCTCCGCGTCTCGATCACCGACGGGCGGGCCAAAACCAAGAACCTCCGCCGCGACCCCCGCGTCAGCCTCTACGTGAACGGTCCCAACGGCCGCTCGTACGTCGTGGCCGAGGGCACCGCCGAGCTGACCCCGGTCGCGGCCACCCCGGACGACGACACAGTAGAAGCCCTCATTGATTACTACCGGGCCGCCGCCGGCGAACACCCCGACTGGGACGAGTACCGCCAGGCAATGGTCGACCAGCGCCGCCTCCTCCTCACCATCCCCATCACCCACGTCTACGGCACGAGTTAAATGACTCGCGGTAATGGGTCCGTGCCGCCACTCTGGGGTTGTGGATATCTCCAGGCTTTTCCCCGAGGACGCGGCTGGTTGTGCCGAGGCGGTGGCGTTGCTGAACGCGACGCATGCTGTCGACTGTCCGGGTGCGCTGCTGTCGACTCCGACCGGTTACGCGGCGGATCTGCGGTACGGCTGGGATCTTGACCCCGGTCGCACCTACCTGGCGCGGGAAGCGGACGGCTCCCTGGTGGGTCTGCTCCAGGTCCACGTGCCGACCTACGACAACACGAACCTGGTCTGGACCGGGGTCGAGGTGCATCCCGAGCATCGCGGTCGCGGGATCGGCAGCGAACTGATCCGGTACGCCGAGCAACTGGCCGGTGAGCTCGGCCGAACCTCGATCGGCATCACCACCTGGGACCTGCCGAAGGCGGCCGCGTTCGCGAAGCGGCACGGGTTCGAGCAGAAGGCCGTCGAGGTGAACCGGCGCCAGGACATCACCACCCTGGACTGGACGACCGTGCAGAAGCTGTACGACGAGGCGGTGCTCGCGTCGGCGGACTACGAAGTGGTCCGGATCATCGGTGCCCTGCCGGACGAGATGCTCGAGGGCATGATCGCCGTGACCGCCTCGATCAACGACGCACCGAAGGACGACCTCGAGATCGAGGACGACGTCTTCAGCGCGGAGCGGCTACGCGCCTACGAGGAAGCCCGGCGCGGACACAACCAGACGATGTACCGGGTGATCGCTCGCCATCGCACCACTGGCGAGCTGGCCGGCCATTCGGTGGTCACCGTCGAGCGCGAGCGTCCGCACATCGCCGAGCAGAACGACACCGCCGTCTCCCGCGACCACCGCGGCCACCGGCTCGGCGCACTGCTGAAGACGGCGATGCTGCTCTGGCTCCGCGAAACCGAGCCGGCGCTGACCCAGCTCGACACCTGGAACGCCGAGTCGAACAACCACATGATCGGCATCAACGAGCAGCTCGGTTACTTCGTCGTGGCCCGCGCCCTGGACTTCCAGAAGTCGCTCTGAAAGCTGCTCGGCAGTAAGGTACTCCAGCTGACGAGGCGAGACGTTGGGCAAAGACAAAAGCGGATCATATGGACCCACAGTTTCTCAAGCTGGACTCATCTGAGTCCTCCTGGCTACGGTGCGGAACGTGAGCCGCAGCCATCAGCATCCGTTCGTTCCCTACGTCCCGCCACGCGTGCCGATTGTGGAAGGGCTGCGCCGTGGCGCGGAGTTTCACGAGGAGCTGGAGCGGAGACGATCGGTGCGGTGGTTCTCGGACGAGGAGGTGCCGCTAGAAGCGATCGAGCTTGCGGTCGCCGCCGCCAACACCGCGCCGAGTGGGGCGCACCACCAGCCGTGGACGTTCGTGGCGACCAACGATCCCGAGCTCAAGCAAAGGATCAGGGCGGCGGCCGAGGAGGAAGAGCGGAAGTTCTACCGCGATCGGGAGCTGCCGGAGTGGCACTCCGCACTCGCCCCGCTGGAAACCGACGAGCACAAGGAATTCCTCGAGGTCGCGCCCTGGCTGGTGGTCGTGTTCGCGCAGAAACACACCCCGCAACCCGACGGCAGCCTGCGCAAGAACTACTACGTCTCGGAGAGCGTCGGCATCGCCTGCGGGTTCTTCATCGCGGCGTTGCACCGGATGGGCCTGGCGACGCTGACCCACACCCCGAACCCGATGGCGTTCCTCACCAAGGTCCTCGACCGGCCCCGCACCGAGCGGCCCTACATCCTGTTCCCGGTCGGCTATCCGGCCGCCGACTGCGAAGTACCCGAGCTGACCCGCAAGCCGCTCGGGCAGGCGCTCATCGTCCGAGCGGCTCCACGATCGTGACCTGCATGCGGTTGCTGACCGTGAACCCGAGGCTCTCGTAGAGGCGGATCGCGGTCGTGTTGGTGGCGCCGGTGTGCAGGAACGGCCGGTCGCCCTCGTGTTCGATGCCTGCGGCAACCGCCCGGATCAGCCGGCTGGCGAGTCCCTGACCCCGGTACGCCGGATGCGTGCAGACCGCGCTGATCTCGACATGGCCGGGGGCGCGGAACCGTTCGCCACCCATCGCGATCAGCTCGCCGTTCCGCCGTACGCCGAGGTAGCGGCCGGTCTCGATGGTCCGGGAGCGGAACGGGCCGGGCTCGGTGAGTTCGGTCAGCGCGAGCAGCTCGGGGACGTCGTCAGGGCCGAGCTCCACCGCTTCGGGCTCTTCCACTCCGAAGCCGGCCGGCGCGACGAACTGGACCAGGCCGAACACCTGCTCGACCTTGAACGATGCCGGCACCGGCAGCTCCGCCCGGATCAGCGCGCCGCTGTGGCCAACGCCCAGCAGCTCGGCCGCGTCGGTCCAATCCTGCTCGGTCGGGTCGTCCGGCAGGCCGAAGAAGGGAGCGACCTCGGCCGGGTAGCGACGGACCTGGCTCTTCACCTCGGCCAGGTTGGCGTGCGCGCCGGTCAGCGCCTGGTACACGGGATTGATCAGCGCGCTGGAGCCGAGGGCCGCGTCGCCAGGAACGGAGACGCCCGCGGCAGCCGGGTCCACAGCCATCAGAACCCGAGTTTCCGCAGGTGCTTGGCGTCGGTCTGCCAGTTCTTCGCGATCTTGACGTGCAGATCGAGGTAGACCGGCGTACCGAGCAGGGCCTCGATCTGGCGGCGGGCGTTCGCGCCGACCTCGCGCAGCCGGGCGCCCTTGTGGCCGATCACGATGCCCTTCTGGCTGTCCCGCTCGAGGAAGATGTTCGCGTAGATGTCCAGCAGCGGCTTGTCGTCCGGCCGGCCCTCACGCAGCCCCATCTCGTCGATGGTGACCGCGATCGAGTGCGGCAGCTCGTCCCGGACGCCCTCCAGCGCGGCCTCCCGGATCAGTTCGCCGACCAGGATCTCCTCCGGCTCGTCCGTCACGTCACCGTCGGGGTAGAGCGGCTGGCCGACCGGCAGGAACTTCACCAGCTCGTCCGCGACGACGTCGACCTGGTACCCCGAGGTCGCCGACACCGGTACGACGGAAGCCCACTCGATCCCGACCGACTCGCCCAGCGTCTGGATCTCGGACAGGTGCTCGATCATCCGCTCGGGCGCGACCAGGTCGGCCTTGGTGGCCAGTGCGACCTTCGGTGTCTTGGCCACCTTGGCGGCCTCGGTGACCAGGAACCGGTCGCCGGGGCCGATCTTGTCGCTGGCGGGCAGGCAGATGCCGATCACGTCGACCTCGGCCCAGGTGGTCTTCACCACGTCGTTCAGCCGCTCGCCGAGCAGCGTCCGCGGCTTGTGCAGCCCGGGGGTGTCGACCAGGATCAGCTGCGCGTCGGTCCGGTGCACGATCCCCCGGACCGCGTGCCGGGTGGTCTGCGGCTTGGACGACGTGATCACGATCTTCTGCCCCACCAGGGCGTTCGTGAGCGTCGACTTGCCGGCGTTGGGCCGGCCGACGAAACAGGCGAAGCCGGATTTGAACTCCGACTCAGGTGTGGACGACATCACGAACCTCTCCGTTGCCATTGGCAACGACTACCGGAAGAGCGGCACCGCCGAAGTAGCGGACCACCTCGACATCGACCTGCGCGGTCTCGTGGTCGGTGACCACCGCGGCCGCTTCGATGCCCTTGACCCCTGACGATACGGCCATCGCGACCGCGAGCTGAAGCGCGCTCAGCCCCACGGTGTCCAGCTGGACCGTGCAGGCGGCGTACGTGCGCCCGTCGGTGTCCCGGACGGCGGCGCCTTCGGCGGCGCGGGTCCGGGCCCGGGCGGCGCGCGCCAGGGTGACGAGTTTGGCGTCCTCGGCCGTGAGGTCGGCAGGCAAAGCTGGCTCCAGGTGGTCGAAGGGGTGGTCGAAGGGGTGAGTGGGGGATCAGGCGGTCTGGTGACTGCTGTCCTGCGGCTGGTCGGCGGGAACACCGCGCCGGACCAGCACAGTACCGATCTGGTTGCGCCGGCCCGACGGCCGCTCCGCGGTGAGGGAGAGCCCGAGGCCCTCGATCTCGACCTCGGCACCCGGAATCGGCACCTTGCCGAGCAGTTTGGCCATCAGCCCACCGACCGTGTCCACGTCGTCGTCGTCCAGCGGTACGCCGAACAGGTCGCCGAGCTCGTCGATCGGGAACCGGCTGGAGACCCGGTAGGCCCCGTCGGACAGCGCTTGCACCGCCTCCGGCGCCTCGTCGTACTCGTCGGTGATCTCGCCGACGATCTCCTCCAGGATGTCCTCGATGGTGACCAGGCCGGCGGTGCCGCCGTACTCGTCGACGACGATCGCGACGTGCATCCGGGCCGCCTGCATCTCGCGCAGCAGCTGGTCGACCGGCTTGGAGTCCGGGATGTACATGCACGGCCGCATCACCGACTCGACCCGCTCGGTCGACTCGGCCGAGGCGTTGTCGTAGACGCGGCGCATCACGTCCTTGAGGTAGACCACGCCGAGGATGTCGTCCAGGGACTCGCCGACCACCGGGATCCGCGAGTAGCCGCTGCGCAGCGCCAGCGAGGTGAGCTGGCGCAGCTTCTTGTGCTTCTCGATGTAGACCATGTCGGTCCGCGGCACCATCACCTCGCGGACGATGGTGTCGCCGAGCTCGAAGACCGAGTGGATCATCTGCCGCTCGGTCTTCTCGATCACCGACGACTTCTCGGCCAGGTCGACCAGCGCGCGCAGCTCCGCCTCGGTCGCGAACGGGCCTTCGGCGAACCCCTTGCCCGGCGTCAGCGCGTTACCGATCAGGATCAGCAGCTTCGGCAGCGGGCCGAGCACCCGGGTCAGCGCCATGATCGGGCCGGCCGAGACGATCGCGAACCGGTCGGAGTGCTGCCGGCCCAGCGTGCGCGGGGCGACGCCGATCACCACGTAGGAGATCAGCACCATCAGCACGGCGGTGATCAGGACGTGCGTCCAGGTCACCGTGAACACGTTCGACAGAGCCTGAGTGACCAGCACGATCGCGGTGATCTCACAGCTCAGCCGGATCAGCAGCAGCGAGTTCAGGTAGCGGGGCGCGTCGCTGAGCAGGTCGCGGAGCTTGACCGCGCGCAGGTTGCCCTGCTCGACCTGCTCGTTGGCCCGCACCTTCGAGTACGACGAGAAGGCTGCCTCGGCGCCGGCGAACAGCCCGGCCAGCAGCACCAGCACCGCAGCCACAACCAGCAGGACGCCGTCGTGGGAACTCACTGGAACGTCACTCCTGTCCGAGCCGGTTTCCTGGTGCTCGCCATGCTTCCAGTAGGCGGCCCTGGACGTCCCACATCTCGGCCTTCTCGGCGGGTTCGGCGTGGTCGTAGCCGAGCAGGTGCAGGATGCCGTGCACGGTCAGCAGCTCCAGCTCGGCCCAGGTGCCGTGGCCGGCCTTCGCGCCCTGGGCGGCCGCGACCGTCGGGCACAGCGCGATGTCGCCGAGGTGCCCGAGCGGCAGGTCGGCGTCGTCGCCGCCGTCACCGCCCGGCCGCAGCTCGTCCATCGGCCACGACATCACGTCGGTCGGACCCGGCAGGTCCAGGAACTCGACGTGATACCGGGCCATCGTGTCCTCGTCGACCAGTTTGATCGACAGCTCACACTCCGGGTGCAGCCGCAGCGACGACATCACGAAACGGCTCAGCCGCATCAGTCCGTGCGCGTCGATCTCGACCCCGGACTCGTTGTTGACCTCGACATTCATCGTCTCGGCCCGCTGAGGGACGAAGACGGAGGGCGGGGATCAGCGCTGCCTTCGTAGTTCTCGTAGGCCGACACGATCCGGCCGACCAGCTTGTGCCGGACCACGTCGTGCGACGTGAGCCGGCAGAACGCCAGGTCCTGGACGCCTTCCAGGATGTCCTGCACGACCCGCAGGCCGGAGCTCGTCCCGGTCGGCAGGTCGACCTGGGTGACGTCGCCGGTGACCACCATCTTGGAGCCGAAACCGAGCCGGGTGAGGAACATCTTCATCTGCTCGGGCGAGGTGTTCTGCGCCTCGTCCAGGATGATGTAGGCGTCGTTCAGGGTCCGGCCGCGCATGTAGGCCAGCGGGGCGATCTCGATCGTGCCGGCCGTCATCAGCCGGGGAATCGAGTCCGGGTCGAGCATGTCGTGCAGCGCGTCGTACAGCGGCCGCAGATACGGGTCGATCTTCTCCGACAGCGTGCCGGGCAGGAAGCCGAGCCGTTCACCGGCCTCGACGGCCGGCCGGGTCAGGATGATCCGGTTGACCTCCTTGGCCTGCAGCGCCTGGACCGCCTTGGCGACGGCCAGGTAGGTCTTGCCGGTACCGGCCGGGCCGATGCCGAAGACGATCGTGTTCTTGTCGATCGCGTCGACGTAGCGCTTCTGGTTCAGCGTCTTCGGCCGGATCGTCCGGCCGCGGCTGGACAGGATGTTCTGCGTCAGCACGTCGGCGGGGCTCTCGGCCGTCTCGGCCTTGATCATCGCGATACTGCGCTCGACGGAGTCCGCGGTCAGCCCGTGGCCGGTCCGCACGACGGCGATCAGCTCGTCGACCAGCCGCTCGGTCAGCGCCAGCTCGGCCGGTTCGCCGGTCATGGTGATCTCGTTGCCGCGGACCAGGATGTCGGCGGCGAACTCCTTCTCGATGATGCGGAGGAACTCGTCCCGGGCTCCCAGCAGCGCCACCATGTCGATGCTGTTCGGCACGATGATCTTGTGGGACGCCTTCGGCCCGCTGTGGCCGGCTGCGCTGTTGTCAGCGCGCGTCGCATCCGGGTGCGACGGCTCGATACTGCGTGGCCTGGACAGCCTCTTCCTCCTGATGCAGATGGTGTGACCCGACCAATGCTAGCCGCCCACCCCGACACCCTCACCCGATAAAACGCCCCATACTCCCCAACACCCCTCTGACCAGGCGTTTTACCCCGTACTACGCCGCGCCGCCGCCGAGCCGGAGGTGGGTGCCTGCGTGAGGGCTCGCTGGTCAGCGCTCCAGCCGGGACGGGGCGTTGCGCGCTGTTCCCGGGGCTGAGCGCGCTGCGCTTTCCGCCGTCCGGGGCGTGGTTCCGCCTCCGCGGAGAGACGCGGTGGGGGCGTTGATGGCTTTGAGGTGGGCCAACTCGGCGGGTGGGAGTTGCGGTTTCGGGGGCGCGCTTTCCAGGGCTACTCGGCGGTCTCGTTCAGCGGCCCACTCGCGGGTGGGGGCGACGCTTACCTGGACTCCTGCCGTGGAGGGGGCCAGCATCGGAGCCATCGTCGTACGGAGGGCCTGGCGGAAGTCTTCGGGGCTTTTGTCTCGGTTGAGGTGGTAGGCGCGGAGCATGCGGTAGTTGGCCTCGACGGCGGCGCGCACGGTTCCGGAGCCGGCCAGTGGCTTGTCGAACTCGTCGGCGTGCGTGTTCCGGTGGTGGTTCACCCCGATCGCGTGCCCGGGGTCGAACACGTGCAGCGTGGTGATCGGCGCCTCCACATCACCCTGGTAGACCGACTCCTCCCGCCAGGTGTGTGCGCCGCTGAAGCTGTCCTGCAGCGCATGGGACGCCGCGCCAAGGTGTTTGATCTCGTCGCCGGCCGAGGCGTGAGCCGCCCGCAACTGCTCCTCGATGTAGCCCTGGATCAGTTCCAGGTTCCGCGGCCCGTCCAGCCGCGGGTCGGCCATGCTGTGCGCGCGCTGGACCTCTCCGTTGACCCAGGCGGAGTGCACGGTCGCGCCTGGACCGGCGTACGGGACGGTCAGGCCGGTGTTGGCGAAGTTCCGGATCAGCCCGGCACCGTACGGCCGGTCCAGCACGGCCTGTGCCTTGTCCAGTGCCTTCGCGTACTCCGGGCGGCTCAGCCCCATGATCCGCCCGTCCGGCCCGGACAGGTGCCCGTACAGCCGGCTCACGGCCGCGCTGGTGATCTCGCTGTGACCGTGCCAGTGGCCGTCACCGTGCTGCTTCATCCGTCCTCCCAGATCTCCGGCGGACAGGGTCGCACCGATCGGGGTCCACCTGTTGTCAACCTGGTACCTGGTCTAAGCGTCTTGGTTGTGTGGCACAACCGGCCGTGGTGTACGAAGAGTGCGTGGCACATGAGTCCTCGTGGGATGCAGACGAGGCGCTGACGGCTGTCTACACGGCGCACTACTCGTCGTTGGTCCGGCTCGGCGCCCTGCTGCTGCGTGACACCGGTGCGGCAGAGGAGATCGTGCAGGACGCGTTCGTGGCGATGCACGGACGCTGGCACCGGCTGCGTGACCCGCACAAGGCCCTGGCGTACCTGCGGACAGCAGTGGTCAACCGCTGCCGGTCCCGGCAACGGCATCTGGTGGTGGTCGACAAGCACCTGCCGAAGTCCCTGCCGGACGAACCGAGCGCGGAGCAGGCCGTACTGCGCACCGCGGAGACCGACCGGGTGATCGAGGCGATGCGCACCCTGCCCGAGAAGCAACGCACCGTGATGGTGCTGCGGTACTACGGCGACCTGTCCGAGGCGGAGATCGCCGACACGATGGGGATCAGCCGGGGATCCGTGAAGAGCCACGCCGCGCGAGCGACCAAGTCGCTGCGCCAGGTCCTGGAGCAGAGCACACATGAGTGACCGCAGAGACGACGACCGGTTCGACGAGCTGATGCGGCGCGCCTTGTCCGAAGAGGCCGGCCGGATCGAGCCCGCCGACGGGCTGCACGAGATCCAGGCCCGGGTCCGCGACCAGCGCCAGCCGGTCAGCAGGCGGCCGTGGGTCATCACCGCGGGCGCGGCCGTGGTCGGTGCCGCGGCGGCCGTCGGCGCGTTCGCAGTACTGAACGGCACCTCGAACAATGCCGATGAGCCGACCATCGCCGGGAGCGCGGAGACGTCCACCAGTCCGACTCCTGGACCGGCCAGCACCCCGTCGGCGAGGCCGGCCAGCCCGAAGCCCGCACCGACCGAGGTGTCCACGCCGCGGGCGAGCACTGCGCCGACGAATACCGGGCCGACGGTCGGGGGGCCGGTCGAGGAGCCCACGGTCAAGGTCCCGAAGGCCGTCCCGGTCTATTGGCTCGGCGAGAAGGTCGGCTCGAAGCGGGCGTCGGACTTCCGGCTCTACCGGACGTTCGCCCAGGTCAGCGGGCGGCCGACCCTGGAGGCGGTCCGGTTGATGACGATGCCGAAGGCGGCCAACGACCCGGACTACCAGACGTTCTGGTCGGGCGCCACGGTCGGTTCGGTGCGGTACAGCAAGGAACTGATCACGGTGGACTTCGACCAGTTGCCCGACACCAGGCTCGAGCCGGGCGTCGCCGACATGGCGGCCCAGCAACTCGTCTACACGGTCCAGGGCGGGCTGCAACGGCAGACTTCGGTCCAGATCACCGAGCGCGGCCGCGCGGTCTCGAACCTGTTCGGCGTCCTCGACACCAAGCAACCGTTCGGCCGCGCGCAGGCGACCGACGTCCAGGCGCTGGTCTGGGTCGAGTCGCCGGAGAACGGCCAGACCGTCAAGCCGTCCTTCACCGTCAGCGGTACCGCGGCGGCGTTCGAGGCGCAGGTCGACTGGAAGGCCACGAACGTGAAGACGAAGGAGGTCGTGGCGAACTACGCGATGACCAAGGAGGGCCAGAAGTTCTCCCCCTACGTCTTCACCCCGAAGCTCACCGCGGGTGAATGGCTGATCGAGGTTTACCTGTCGTCGCCCGAGGACGGCCGGGTCACCGACCTCGACTCCAAGACGGTCTACGTCAAGTAGCCCCTAGCTGAAGGTGAACAGGCGGTCGACGGTCGCGGGCGCCGGCCCGGGACCGGCGTACCGGTTGCTGCCGACGGACCACTCGACGCCGTCGGGTGCGTCGAAGGCCAGCTCCTCGAAGCCTGCCTCGGCGAACCAGCCGCGGATGTCCTGCCGGATGTCGGGGTCGTGCCGTCCGCGGGTCCAGATCACGGTCGCTCCCAGGGCGCAGAACGACGGCAGGGCCCGGACCGTCGCCTCGACGTCCGCGACGCTGATGTTGCCGAACACCCCGCAGAACAGGACCAGATCAGCCGGTACTGCCCCCGCGTAAACACTCGTCAGGCCGGCATCCCCTTCGACGACCTCGACTCCGGTCAGCCCGTTCGCCGCCGCTGCCGAGCGAGCGGTGCCGGTCAGGCGAGGATCCAGCTCGACCAGCCGGGCGGTCACCCGGTCCCGGGCCGGATGGGTGGCGAGCACCTCGATCAGGTCGCGTCCTTGCCCGGCGCAGGCACTGATCGCGCGGATCGGCCCGTCGGGACGCGCGTCCAGGTGTCGCCTGATCTCCCGCTGGACCGATCGCAGCCGGCCGCTCAGGTCCGACGACTCGTCGTCGTAGTCCTGGTGCCACTCCAGCCAGTCCACGATCAACTCCAGCGAGAGCGGGCAAGGAGAGCGGCCGCTGCGGCCACCCCGGCGGTCGAAGTACGAAGAACTGTGTCGCCGAGCCGGACCGGTGTCGCGGCGAACGCCTCCAGCTCGGCGGGCGCGATACCACCCTCGGGGCCTACGACGATCACCACGTCCCCCGCCGCGGGCAGCTCGAGCGAAGCCAGCGGAGTGGTCGCCTCTTCGTGCAGTACTACCGCCAGCGCCGCGTCCGTCAGCAGCTTGGCGACCTCGGCCGTCGACGCGATCGGCGCGACCTCGCAGAACCACGAGCGGCGCGACTGCTTGCTCGCCTCGAAGGCCCAGGCCTGCCACTTGGTCAGCGTCTTCGCGACCCGCTCGGGGTTGGCGCGGAACTGGCTGCGCTCCGCGTTCCACGGCACGACCAGGTCGGCACCGACCTCGGTGAGCATCTCGACGGCCAGCTCGGCCCGCTCACCCTTCGGCAGCGCTTGCACGACGACGAGCCGCGGGCTCACCGCCGGTACCTCGCCACGGTGCTCGACCGCGACGGTCAGCCCGGACTTGGACGCGGCGATCACGGGTCCCTCGGCGAAGGACCCGTGGCCGTCGGTCAGCCGGATCCGCTCGCCGGGCCCGATCCGGCGTACGACGGCCGCGTGGCGACCCTCGGCGCCGGACAGCTCCAGCTCGGGCCCGTCGAGGTCAGGCAGGTAGAAGACCGCGAGTCCCATCGCCCGGCAGCCTAAGTCGTTTTCAATGCGCACCGAAGGCGTCACGCAGGCGCCCGAAGACACCCTTGTGAGCTGCCTGGACCTGACCCTGCGGCCGCTCCTCGCCGCGCGCGCCGGCCAGCTGCCTCAGCAGCTCGACCTGCGCCTCGTCCAGCTTGGTCGGCGTCTCGACGATGACCTGCACGATCAGGTCGCCGCGGCCCGCGTGCCGCAACCGCGGTACGCCGCGCGCGGTCAGCGTCATCGTCGACCCCGACTGGGTGCCCGGCAGGATCTCGAGCGGCGTGGTCTCGCCCTCGAGGGTCGGCAGGTCGATCGTCGTACCCAGCGCCGCGGCCGTCATCGGCAGGGTCACCGTGCAGTGCAGGTCGTCGCCGCTGCGGGTGAAGATCTCGTGCGGCTCGACCTCGATCTCGACGTACAGGTCACCGGCCGGACCGCCGCCGGGGCCGACCTCGCCCTGGCCGGACAGTTGCACGCGGGTGCCGCTGTCGACACCGCCGGGGATCTTGACCGTGACGGTCCGCCGGGAGCGGACCCGGCCGTCGCCGGCGCACTCGCCACACGGGTTCGGGATGGTGGTGCCGAAGCCGCGGCAGTTCGGGCACGGCCGCATCGTCCGGACCTCGCCGAGGAACGAGCGCTGGGTGTGGGTGACCTCGCCCCGGCCGTGGCAGATCTCGCAGGTGACCGGCTCGGAGCCGGTCTGCGCGCCCGAGCCCGAACAGGTCGGGCAGAGCACCGCGGTGTCGACCTTCAGCTCGCGGGTGGTCCCGAAGGCCGCCTCCGCCAGGTCGATCCGGAGCGGGATCAGCGCGTCCTGGCCGCGCCGGGTCCGCGGCCGTGGGCCGCGGGTCGCCCCGCCGGTCTGGCCGAAGAAGGCGTCCATGATGTCGGTGAAGGTGAACGCCTGGCCGAAGCCGGCGCCGGCACCCCCGGGCCCGCTCGCGAACGGGTCACCGCCGAGATCGTGGACCTGCTTCTTCTGCGGATCGCTCAGCACCTGGAACGCGCGGCCGATCTCCTGGAACTTGTGGTGCGCGTCCTCGGAGTCGTTCACGTCCGGGTGGTACTGGCGAGCCAGCTTGCGGTAGGCCTTCTTGATCTCGTCCGGTGTCGCGTCGCGGCTGACGCCCAGGACGGCGTAGTAATCGGTGCTCATACTCCAGACCACTTGGTAGGCAGCGTTCGGTGCGTTCTTTGGTGCGTTGTTTGATGGATGCTCACGAGTCGGCCAGGATCTGGCTGACGTAGCGCGCGACGGCGCGGACAGCGCCCATCGTGCTCGGATAGTCCATGTAGGTCGGGCCGACGATGCCGAGAGTGGCCAGCGCCTCCGACTTCGACCCGTACCCGGTCGCGACCACCGACGTGGTGGCCAGTTCCTCGTACGGGTTCTCGTGCCCGATCCGGACCGTCAGGGTCTGCGGATGGGTTGCCTCGCCGAGCAGCTTGAGCAGGATCACGTGCTCCTCGAGCGCCTCCAGCACCGGCTTCACGTTGCGCTCGAAGTCGTCGCCGTAGCGGGTCAGGTTGGCCGCGCCGCCGACCGCGATGCGCTGCTCACCCTCGTCGGTGAAGGCCTCCAGCAGCGTCGAGACGATGGTGGCCACCAGCGGCCGGTCCGTCGGCGCGAAACTGTCGGCGACGCTGGCCAGCGCGGTCGCCGCGTCGGTCAGGCGCTTGCCGGTCAGTGCCGTGTTCAGCCGGGACCGCAGGTCGGCGATGAGTTGCTCTTCGACATCCTCCTGGCTCTCCACGATCCGCTGCTCGACCCGGCCGGCGCTGGTGATCAGCACCAGCAGCAGCCGCCGCGGAGTCATCGTGACCACCTCGACGTGCCGCACGCTCGACCTGGTCAGCGTCGGGTACTGCACGATGGCGACCTGCCGGGTGATCTGCGCGAGCAGCCGGACGGTACGCCGGACGACGTCGTCGAGGTCGACCGCACCGGCCAGGAACGACGAGATCGCCCGCTTCTCGGCCTGCGACAGCGTCTTGACCGTGCTCAACTTGTCCACGAACAGCCGGTAGCCCGCGTCGGTCGGGATCCGGCCGGCGCTGGTGTGCGGCTGGGTGATGTACCCCTCCTCCTCCAGCGCGGCCATGTCGTTGCGGACCGTCGCCGGGGAGACGCCCAGGTTGTGCCGGTCGACCAGGGTCTTCGACCCGACCGGCTCGTGCGTGGCGACGTAGTCCTCGACGATGGCCCGGAGCACGTCCAGTTTGCGTTCGTCCAGCACGCGCACCACCCTCTCCACATCGGCCGTCGCCGGTTGGCACTCCTGAGTTTCGAGTGCCAGTCTACCGAGCCGTAGCGACAGCCGGACCAATCGAGCGGCGTGGGACAGATCTCAGCACCGGTCAGGCCGTGTCGGGCGACGCTCCCAACGGTACGGCGGCCGGCCGCTCGACCGTGCTCGCGACGTCCACGGACTGGTCCTGCGCCGCCGACTCGAGCACCGACTCCAGTACGTCGAGCACGTGGTACGCCAGTGCTCCACTGGCCCGGTGCGGCTCGTTGGTGCGCAGTGCGCGAGCCATGTCGGCCACACCGACCCCGCGCCCGGCACCGGCGTACCCACCGGCTACCGGCAGTTCCGTCCAGTCACGGTTGGTGGCGGTGGCGATCTCCACCTTGCCGTCGAAGTTGTTCGGGTCCGGGACGGAGAGGCTGCCTTCGGTGCCGTGAATCTCGATCCGCGGCTGCCGCGAAGCCCACACGTCGAAGCTCATCAGCACAGTGGTGAGCGCACCCGACTCGTGCTCCAGTACGCCGGTCACGTGCGTCGGCACCTCGACTGCGAAGGTCTGCCCCGCCCGCGGGCCGGTGTGGACCTTGCGCTGCTCCTGCGAGCGACCTGCTCTCGCAGTGACCCGGCGTACTGGGCCGAGGAGCGTGACGAGGCTCGTGACGTAGTACGGGCCCATGTCGAGCAGCGGGCCGCCACCCGGCTGGTAGTAGAACTCCGGAGCCGGGTGCCACAGCTCATGCCCGGGCGCGACGAACGAGGCGGTCGCAGCAGTCGGTACGCCGATGTCGCCGCGGTCCAGCGCAGCCCGTGCAGTCTGGGTGCCGGTGCCGAGCACTGTGTCGGGGGCGCAGCCGATGCGGAGGTTGTTGGCCGCAGCGAGCTTCAGGAGCGGCTCCGCCTCGGCACGGTCGACGGCCAGCGGCTTCTCGCCGTACACGTGCTTGCCGGCCTGGAGGGCTGCCTGGTGGACCGGTGCGTGCGCAGCGGGGATGGTCAGGTTGAGGACGATGTCGACCTCGGGATCGGAGTACAGGTCCTCGGGGGTCGAGGCGCGGATGCCTGGGTTCTGGTCGGCGATCGCCTGTGCTCTGGAGAGGTCTAGGTCCGCTACAGCGACGACGTCGACGCCGGGGAGCTTGGCGAGGTGTTCGAGGTAGGCGCCGCTGATGACACCTGTCCCGACGATGCCGATGCCGGTCACTGGGCCGGTCACTTGCTCGCCCACAGCAGGCCGCGCTCGATGATGGTGCGGACCTCGGGCGTGTTGAGGTCGGCCAGGCTGTGGCCCGGCGTACAGACGAAGACCTTGCCCTCACCCCAGGTGCGGGTCCAGACGGCCGGCATCGTCGCGCCCTCGATCCACGGGAAGTCCGGGTCGGTCTTGAAGGTGGTGGTGGCGAGGACGTTGTTGGACGGGTCGGCGTGCACGTAGTACTGCTCGGTGTGCAGGTCGAAGCTGGTGATGCCGTCGACGATCGGGTGGTCGGCGACGATCTCGATCCGGTGGTCGATGAACCCGCCCGGGTGCGAGATGAACTGGCCGCCGGTCATGAAGCTGTAGTCCACGTTGCCGCGGAACGAGTCGACGATGCCGCCGTGCCAGCCGGCCAGGCCGGTGCCCCCGCGGACCGCGGCCTCCAGGCCCTTGACCGCTTCGGCGCTGATCTCGCCCATGCTCACGCACTGCAGGACCAGGTCGGTGCCGTCCAGGTCGAGGTAGCTCTCGGTGCTGTCCGAGACGGTCACCTCGAAGCCGTTCTCGCGCAGGAAGGGGATGAACAGTTCGGTCGCCTCGGCCGGGAGATGACCTTCCCAGCCGCCCCGGACCACCAGTGCCCGTCGTTTCGTCACGCCGTCCGCCCTTCATCGATTAATCGGTTCAGCTCTGTGACCCTAGGCGGCGTGGCATTGGCCTACAAGCCCTGTTCCGGCGGCTGGAATAGAGTCGCGAGCATGGGATGGAAGTTCTGGAAGCGCGAGCCGAATCCGACGGACGGCGCCCGGCCTGAAGACGGCAGCTGGATGCAGGACGGTGCCCGGATCCAGGACGGCGGCCGGATGCAGGACAGCGTGCCGGCCGGGGCTTTCGTGCTGCCGGTCCAGGACGTGTTCTCGATCAGTGGGCGCGGCACCGTCGTCACCGGGGAGATCGTCGCGGGCCGGGTGCAGGTCGGCGACCAGGTGCTGATCACCCGCGCCGGGCAGCGGGTCGCGATGACCCGCGTGACCGGCATCGAGGCGTTCCGGAAGACCCTCACCACGGCTGGTCCCGGTGAGAACGTCGGCCTGATGCTCGAAGGGATCGAGAAGAGCCAGGTGCTGGCGGGCGACGTCATCTCCCGCTGACCGTTGCCTGGGTGGCGGCGGTTAGGGTCGCGGGTATGAGTGCGTGGGTGGAGCTGGCCGACCGGACCTGGGTCCGGCGCTACGAGAAGTACGACGTGAACATCGGACTGGTCCTCGGTAGCGACGGTGCGCTGGTGATCGACACTCGCGGCGATGTCGCGCAGGGCGAGGAGCTGCTCGGCCACATCCGCGAGGTCACCGACGCGCCGATTCGCTGGGTGGTCAACACGCACGCGCATTACGACCACGTGTTCGGCAACCCGGCCTTCCCGGATGCGACGAGCTACGCGCAGGAGAACACGGCCGCGGCCGTCGCCGAGACGGTGGCCATCGATGTGCCGTTCTCCGTGGCCAAGGTGATCGACCTGGGCGACCGGCGGGTCGAACTGCTCCACCTCGGCAACGGGCACACCGACGGCGACGTGGTGGTCGTCGTACCGGATGTCGACGTGTTCTTCGCCGGTGACCTGATCGAGGAGTCGGCGCCACCGTCGTACGGGGAGGACTCGTATCCGCTGGAGTGGCCGGACACGGTCGACCGGCTGATCGGGCTGCTGTCCGCGACGGCCAAGGTGGTGCCCGGCCACGGCGCGATCGTCGACGCCGAGTTCGTCCGCGAGCAGAACGACAACCTCGGCACGGTGGCAAACACCATCTCCGGCCTCCACCACGGCGGCACCTCCCTCGAAGCCGCCCTAGCCCACACCGACGACTGGCCCTGGCCCCAGGCCCACGTCGAACAAGCAGTACGCCGCGCCTACGCCACCCTGGGCACACCCGCGCGGCCGACCCTCCCGCTGCTAGGCCTCGCGAAGAACGACTGAACCATCACGCTTGGTGAATGACTGGGGCGGCTGGTTACGCTCTGAAGTTGTGCGTTGACATGGCGTCTGCGATCCCTCAGTTTGGTCCGAAACACGACTGCGGACGAGGTGGCGACGATGGCTCACGCGGCACCAGCATCTCCTGATCAGATCACCCACCCGGACGGACGCGTCGAGCTGTCCGATCCGGCCGCGGTCGCGGACAGCCCGTACGGCAACGCGGAGCTGGCGCCGACCCGGTTGCCCGAGCGCCGCTGGTCGACGTACAACTACGCGGCGCTGTGGATGGGGATGGCGCACAACATCCCCAGTTATCTGCTCGCGGCCGGGCTGGTCTCGATCGGGATGAACTGGCTACAGGCGTTCATCACCATCACGCTGGGCAACCTGATCGTGCTGATCCCCTTGCTGCTGAACAGCCACGCGGGGACGAAGTACGGGATCCCGTTCCCGGTGTTCGCCCGGGCCTTCTACGGGGTGCGCGGGGCGAACTTTCCGGCGCTGCTGCGGGCGTTCATCGCGTGTGGCTGGTTCGGCATCCAGACCTGGATCGGCGGCCAGGCGATCTACGTGATCGTCGGCGAGCTGGCCGGGTCGGGCTGGACCGAGGCGTCCGCGATCGGCGGGCATCCGTGGACGATGTGGCTGAGCTTCGCCTTCTTCTGGGCGCTGCAGATGGTGCTGATCTGGCGTGGCATCGAAGGATTGCGCCGGTTCGAGAACTGGGCGGCGCCGCTGGTCACGGTCGCGTTCCTCGCGTTGATGATCGCGATCCTGGTGAAGGCGGGCGGCTTCGGGCCGATCCTGTCGCAGCCGTCGAAGCTCGGCTGGGACGCCGACTTCTGGAAGATCTTCGCGCCATCGCTGATGGGGATGATCGCCTTCTGGGCAACGCTTTCGCTGAACATGCCGGACTTCACCCGGTTCGGTCAGGGCCAGCGCCAGCAGGTGATCGGCCAGATCATCGGGCTGCCGACGACGATGTCGTTCATCGCGCTGGTCTCGATCACCACCACCTCCGGCACGGTCGTCGTCTACGGCTCGGCGATCTGGGACCCGGTCGAACTGACCCGCCGGTTCGAGAACCCACTGGTGGTGACGGTCGGGCTGGTGATGGCGATCCTGGCGACGATGTCCTGCAACGTCGCGGCCAACGTGGTCAGTCCGTCGTACGACTTCGCCAACGCCTTACCCCGCTGGCTGAACTTCCGCACCGCCGGCCTGCTCACCGGCGTGATCGGCATCGTCATCCAGCCCTGGCGGCTGATCTCCGACCCGTCGATCTACATCTTCGTCTGGCTGTCCTTCTACGGAGGCCTCCTCGCCTCGGTGGCCGGCGTCCTGATCGCCGGCTACTGGTTCGTCGACCGAACCAACCTCTGGCTCGCCGACCTCTACCTCCCGAACGGCCGCTACTGGTACGCCGCCGGCTGGAACTGGCGAGCCGTAGTAGCCACCCTGGTCGGCTCCCTCCTGGCAGTAGGCGGCGCCTACTCCAACCCCGGCGCGGGCCCTTTCCCAGCAGACGGCCTGATCCCCTTCCTACAACCCCTCTACGACTACTCCTGGGTCGTAGGCCTGATAGCCGGCTTCGTCATCTACCTAGCCCTAACCATCATCTCCCCCATCCGCCACCCCGCCCCCACCCACGCCATCGAAACCTACTGAGTACGAGGCCGTTCGATCGGAGGGATCGACCATGGACGACGCGAAAACGCAGGAAAGTTCGCCTGCGGCGATTGCCCAGGAGGTACCACGAGGCGGTCGCGGATCCCTGGCCGGACAGATCGTCCTGTCGGACGATTGGGACTCCCCCGACACCAATGACCAACTCACGAACGACTTCACCCGCCCATAGACCGCTACCTACAGCCATCCGGACATACCTGTGTCAGTTTGAGGAACGTGGTGATCGCCTGACCCCACTGGGCGGGTTCTTCGAAGCACCTCTCCGTCGGGCTCGGAGATGCAGGCGAGTCGGGCCGGGGTACGGGGTTGGGGAGCGCATACGGTTGGGGGGTGGCTGATCGGTATGGGAGAGATGTGCTGTCGGGGGATTGGCGGAAGCCTAAGAATGGGCGGACTGTTGATCTGGTGATCGAGAAGGGGCTTGTGGTCGAGGAGCCCAGTTCGGGGTACGTCGGGGCCGTGGTTCGGTGGGAGCACGGGGTGGTGGATCTCGAGGATCGGTTCGGGAAGATCAAGACTTATCCACTGGGGCCTGGGTTCTGGGTTGATGGGAAGCCGGTCAATCTGGTGGCGCCGAAGAAGGCTGGGCCGGCTAAGAAGACTCATACTGCTTCGGGTTCTGTGGCCGTTTCCACTGTGCGGGCCAAAGTGGCGCGGGCGAGCCGGATTTACGTCGAGGGCCGGCATGATGCCGAGTTGGTCGAGCGGGTGTGGGGCGACGATCTGAGGATCGAGGGGGTTGTTGTCGAGTACCTCGAGGGGATCGACGATCTGCCCGCGATCGTGAACCGGTTCCAGCCGGCGCCCGGCCGGCGGCTCGGCGTACTGGTCGATCACCTGGTCGAGGGGTCGAAGGAGTCGAAGATCGCCGCCCAGGTCAGCAACCGGCATGTGCTGGTGGTCGGCCACCCGTTCATCGACATCTGGGAGGCCGTCAAGCCGTCGTCGCTGGGGATCGCCGCCTGGCCGAAGATCCCGCACGGCCAGGACTGGAAGAAGGGCGTGCTCCAGACGTTCGGCTGGCCTGCCACCGACCAGGCCGACGTCGCGGCGGCGTGGAAGCACATCGTGTCCAAGGTCCGCAGTTACGCCGACCTGGAGCCGGAGCTGCTCGGCCGGGTCGAGGAGCTCATCGATTTCGTCACGCAGGACTGACCTCCCGTACGCCGTAACCGCCCACTCGGCCCCCGAGCACGACGACCGGTTGATTACAGAAGGCGACGAAGTGTTGTCCTAGGCAACCCGGAAGGCCATCCTGACGTTGGGGGTGGTTGCCATGACCCTGTGGCGTCCTATCGCAGTAGCTGGTCTGTTGATGCTGCCGCTCGCCTGCGGCTCGGACGGGAACTCGGCCGGGGACGATGGGGGCACCATCGTGCCGCCGGACACCAGCCAGACCGGGCCCGTCGAACCCACCGAGACGACTCCGTCGCCCGAGCCGACCGATCCGGAGACGACCCAGACGGCCCAGAAGAAGCCGTCGTTCAAGGTCGCCTCGGCGCCGATCGGTGGCAACGCCGGTCCGACCGACGACGGCTACCAGTGCGCCGAGGTGAACTGGCTGGGCCGCAATCCGATCCCGGACGGTACGACGATCAAGATCGGCTCGCCGCAACTCTCACCCAGCGGCGTCTTCGAGTTCGCCCAGTCCGGCTGTGGCGACAAGTCTCCCCAGTGCACCGCCTCGATCGTGTGGGAGGCAGGAAACTTCAAGCCCTGCTACGTCGGCGTCAAGCAACTCAAGGGCGGAGACCCGGTGGAGCTGCAGATCCCGGCCGAGGCCGAGTGCGCGACCGAGGCGGACTGCACCTCGCTCGAGGGTGAGAACCCGGGCAGCCAGATCACCTTCAACCCGACCCAGCCGAACACGGAGACCACCGAGACCACCGAGACCACCGAGACCACGGAGAGTACGGAGAGTCCGCCGAGTGGCTGACGAACGGTCCCCGGCCGAACGCTGGGTGAGTTTCGCGGCCGGCATCGTCGCGCCCGTGACGCTGATCAGCGGCCTGCTGTTCTACTTCGGCTACGTGTCGGCCCGTTCGCAGTACGAGTACTTCGGGATCGACGTCGACACGATCGGCCTGAGCACCCAGGACTACGTGATGCGCAGCCCGCAACCACTCCTGGTCCCCCTGCTCGGCATCACCCTGCTTGCCGTCGCCGGACTCCTTCTGCACAACGCGATTCAGCCGAGCGCGACGGCCATCCGCCGGGCCAAGATCGTCGCCATCGCGGTGCTGCTGCTCGGCGTACTGGGCCTGCTCGGCTATCCCCTGCTCGGCCGGCTCCCGTACTACGCCCTGATCGTCCCGGTCGTGATCGGCCTGGCCGCCGCGACTCTCGGCTATCTCTCGTACGTCGATCGCCAAGCGGCCGGACTCAAACCGCAGTACGTGCTGCTCGGTTTGCTCGCGGTCGTCACGACCACTTGCGCATTCTGGGCCACCGCAACGACAGCGCAGTACTCCGGACGCGGGCTGGCCAAGTCGGATGCCGAGAACCTGAGGCAGTTCCCCGTCGTCATCCTCGACACCAAGGAACGGCTGCAGTTGCGGTCACCAGGTATCGAGGAGACCGCCCTGCGGACGGGCACCGGGCAGACCTTCAACTACCGGTACCGCGGGTTGCGGCTGCTCGTGGTCGGGCAGAACCGGTTGTTCCTCGTACCGCAGCAGTGGAACGCCTCCAACACCACTTTGGTGGTCCCGCTGGACGGCTCGATCCGGGTGCAGTTCCAGTTCCAGAACGACCCGCCATAACCGCTAGGCCGAGCCGCGGATGATGAGTTCGGTGTCGTAGATCTCGGGGCTGGTCAGGTCGGCGCCGGCGAGTTTGGCCAGCAGGATCTCGGCCAGCCGCGCACCGAGTTTCTCGACCGGCTGCCGCACAGTGGTCAGCTTCGGCGTGGTCGTCGTCGCCACCACGGAGTCGTCGAAACCCACCACGGCCACGTCTTCCGGCACTCGCTTGCCGAGCTGCGACAGGACGCGCAACGTCGCCGTCGCCATCAGGTCGTTGGCGACGAAGATCCCGTCGAGATCCGGGTACTCGCCAAGCAGTTGCAGCGTCGCCTGCTCACCACCGTCGGCCGTGAAGTCGCCATAGGCAACAGCTTCGGGGATGCCGGCTTCCGCCACGACTTCCTTGTACCCGGTCAGCCGGTCGAGGCCGGCGGTCATGTCGAGCGGCCCGGCGACGGTGCCGAGCTTGCGCCGCCCGATCGACAGCAGGTACTCGATCGCGGTCCTCGCCCCGGCAACGTTGTCGACGTCGACACTCGCGACCGGTACTTCGACGCCGAGCGGCCGCGCGCTGAACACGATCGGCAGCGGCAACTGCGCCAACTCCTGCAGGACGTTGTCGCGGCCGTGGTGACTCACGATGATCGCGCCGTCCACGTGACCGCCGCGCAGGTAGCGCAACAACCGCTGGTCGTCACCCTCGGCCGGCTCGATCAGCAGCACGAGCTGCGAGGAGGTCGGCGCCAGGGTCCTGCTGATGCCGCGCAGGATGTCGCCGAAGAACGGGTCCGAGAACACCCGGCTGTCCGGCTCCGGTACGACGAGCGCGATCGAGTCGGTCCGGCGCGTCACCAACGCGCGGGCAGCCCGGTTCGGTACGTAGCCGAGCTCCCCGATCGCGCGCTCCACCGCGGCGACCGTGTCCGGCAGGACCTTCGGCGACCCGTTCACCACCCGCGAGACAGTCGCCCGCGAAACCCCGGCCAGTGCGGCCACCTGCTCCAGTGTCGGGGACCCACTGTCCTGACCCTGCATCGACAACGGACCTCCCCGACTGAGTGTGACGATGACACCGTAGTACCAATCGCCCCTCCGCCGCCGGAGATATCGCCGCGCCGCCCAAGGCCCCGGACCGCCCCCACTCACAAACCTCGGATGGTGGACGCCGGCCGAGCGTGCCCAGTCGTGCTCTCGGGTGGAAACGGCGGGATTGTGAGTGGGGGCGGTCCGGAGCCGCCGCCCACCTCACCTCCCGCTGCGCGGCTAGCCGCCCTTGCGGAGGTTGGCTGCCTTTTCGGCCGCGCGCTGGGCCTGGCGCCAGGCGTCTTCCGGGCTCTGCTTGCCGTTGTCGACGCGGGCGAGCGCCTCGGTGAAGACCTGGTTGATCTCGCCGTCGCGCGGGCCCTTGTGCTGTTTGAGGATGACGTTCTTGGCCCGGTTGATGAAGATCTTGCCCACCGGCGCGTTGTTGAAGTACGCGTTGACTTGGCTCTTCACCTGCGGCGAGTCGTACGCGTCAACCGTCGAGGGGAACGAGCCGACCTTCTGGAAGACCTTGGTCTGCTGCTCCGGCGCGGTCAGCCACGCGGCCAGTTTGGCGGCCTCGGCCGGGTGCGGCGACTGCACGGGGATGGTCAGGTACGAGCCACCCCAGTTGCCACCGCCGCCGGGGAACACGTCGGCTACGTCCCACTTGCCCTTGCCGAAGCTGCCCGCCTTGTCCTGGATCACGCCGAGCAGCCAGCCCGGGCAGGCCATCGTGGCGAACGCGTCCGTCCGGAAAGCCTTGTTCCACGCGTCGCTCCAGGCCGGCAGCTTCGCGGACAGGCCGTTTTCGGTGCCCTGGGCGATCTGGTCCCAGGTCGACTTCAGCAACGGGTTCTCGGAGCCGAGGTAGCGGTCGTTGTTCGAGTAGTACGCCTGGATGAGCTGGTTGCGCATCGCCTCCCAGGTCAGCACGGCCGAGTCGTACCAGGCCGAGCCCGGTACCTTCTGCTTGAACCTGCGGCCGGTGTCGAAGTACGACTCCCAGTCCGGGAACAACTTCGCCACCTGGGCCCGGTCGGTCGGCAGCCCCGCCTTGGCGAACAGGTCCTTGCGGTAGCAGATCGCCTCGGGGCCGATGTCGGTGCCGTAGCCGATGATCTTGCCGCTGCTGGTGGTGGCGCCGGCCACCTTCCAGTCCAGCCACCGTGCCTTCAGGTCGTCGGCGCCGTGGTCGCGCAGGTCGACGAACTTGTCGGCCTTGGCCAGATACTTGTAGATCCAGCTGACCTCCATCGCCTCGATGTCGGCCAGCCCGGAACCGGCGGCCAGGTTCGTCTCGAGGTTCTTGATGTGGTCGTCGACCGTCTTGGCCTTGCGTTGGGTGATCTTGATGTTCGGGTGCAGCGCCTCGTACTCGGCGTACAGGTCGTCATAGCCGAACTCGTTGAAGGTCGCGATGGTGAGTTCGACCCTCGGGCCGTCGTCGTCGGATCCGGACTCCGAGGCGGACGGCTGGTCGCTGCCACCGCAGGCGGTCGCGAGCAGGGTGAGGCTGCAGGCGAGCACGACGAGGGCACTGCGTTGGCGGGCACTGGGCCGCATGGAAATGCTCCCTGAACTGAGGACGGAGTTGAGAGCGCTCTCGATTTGCAAAAGTTGCTTGAGTTTCGGGCGTTTCAACCGGATGTGTCAAGGACCACACCGTCACCCTGAGATATCAACCCGACTTCGTCAGTACCTGTAGCCGTCGCTTGTCACTAACCGCCGCGACACGGTGACATTACGCTTTGTTTCCTGGCAGTACGCCGGAATGCCACCGCATCAGCGGAGGGTGAAGGACGCGGTGTGAGTGGCGCCGCGGGTGCCGCCAACCGCGATGTCGAGCACCAACTGCTTACCGAGCGCGACCACGGTGATCGAATCATCGAGCTCGAGCGGCCGGCGTACCCGTTGGTCGAGGGTCACGCGGATCGTCTGCGCGGTGCGACTGGGCTCGGAGACCGCCACCTGCAAGGTCGGCCCGGACCAGCCGGCCACCACGGAGGCCGGCCCCGACGAGGCCAAGCCCGGCACTGCGCCCGCAGCCCAGAAATTGGCCAGCAGAAGCCGGTCCCGCACTGAAGTGATCGCTTGAACGGTTGCCGTGTTCGCCACCATCCGAATCCCGGAATCCACAGCCAGCAAGGCGGTCCGCTCCTTGCTTGCCCCCGGCAACAGAATGTAGGAGTAACCGGCGGCCACCGGATTCATGCCGTGATCGAGCACCAGCGACAGATAGCGGCGGGTGATCGGCGTCGGCGAGCCGCCGGTGTCGTTGCCGACGTTGATCTCGCGCCAGGAACCGGTCCGTTCGCTGCGCCTGGCCGTCAACTGCCCGCCATCCGGGAAGAGGTATCCGCCCACGCCTTCAAGATGCGCCCAGGACAGACTGCCGTAGGTCTGCTCGACCTCCTGGTGAAGGTGCCCGTCGACGATCAGCGCCTCGGTCCCCGCGGCATGCAGGTTGCGGTTCTCGACGACGGTCTCCACCCGATGGCCGTCGGTACCGCTGATCCCGGCACCGAGCGCAACGATCGCCTCCTCCAGGCAGAACCACGATTTGCGCGCCTGCACGGTCTTGTCGTGGTTGATCAGGTGCATCCCCACCGCACCGGCCTTGCCCCGGTACGACGCACCGCCGACCCACTCGGCGTACGCGGCGATCGTTCCGGTACCGCTCGTCCCCGCGTGCGGTTGACGCGGCCGGGTGCTGATCGTCGTACCGGGCATCCGCATCGCGTCGACGGTCGGCCAGAACGCGTCGGTGAACTGCGCCTGGTCCGAGGTGTAGAGATAGCTCATCCCGTCCCCGACGTACCAGCCGCGCAGGTTCTCGCCGTTGCCCCACTCGTACCGGGCCATCCGCCTCGAGGACATCGCGATCGCGAAGGTCCAGCCCGGACGGCGGTGGACGACCCGGTCCTGGTTGAAGAACTGGAAATGCGCCGGACCCTGGGTCGCGGGCAGGACGGTTCGGTCCTCGAGGACGGCCTTGGCGCGGGCGATCCGCGGGATCGAGGCGCTCGCGAGATAGTCGTTCAGCCGGTCGCTGGTCAGCCAGCCCTTGGCAAGAGCCCGGAAGCGAGCCGCGTACGGCGCTTCCACTCCGCCGGCCAGCAACAGGACACTCGAGGTGGTGTCGTGGCCGTGCTGGTGGTCGCTCTCCCGTTCGCGCGAGATGGCCCGGCCGGACACGCAGTCCATCATCAGGCCGTCGACCATGAACGGCGCGAAGCTCGCCTCGACCGCATCGAGCAGGATCGACCGGTTCGGATCACTGACCTGCCAGGACGATCCGCCGAGCAGCGAGACCAGGTTGGCGACACCGGACAGGGCCACGTTGCCGTACGTGCCGACGTACGCGAGATTGCCGTGCTGCACGAACGAGCCGTCCCGGTAGAAGCCGTCGCCGCTGGTGACGTAGGTGAAGACGCTGTTCTTGCCGTTCTCGGCGACATCGCTCAGCGCGTCGCGGCCGGCCGCCACCTTCGCGGCGGATCGGCCGAGAATGCCGCGCAGCGCGACGATGAGCGCCTTGTCCACCCGGTTGGCGCCGGTCTCGCGCAGGGTGGCCGAGTTCGTCCGGCGGTTCGGGTCGGGGACGAAGCGGTCGATCGCGGTGAGATAGGCGGCCAGCCGGTCCGGGCTCACCACGTCGTAGGCGAAGACGCAGCAGTCGAGCAGCGCCTTCGGCGTGCCGATCTCCCAGAACCACCAGTTGCCGGTCTCGGGCAGGGTTGGGTTGTAGGCCTTGGCGTGGAGGAAGTCCAGCGCGGCGACCAGCCGGTCGGCGGGGTCGCCGGCCAGGGTGGTGCCTTCGGTCGCCCGAGCGAGCGCGATCGTCCGCAGCCGGGTGTAGCTGATCGAGAAGTTGCCCGACGAAGGACTGAGCGGAAGGTCGGGCCAGAGCGCGGTGCGGCCGGGACTCGTGTCGAGGGTGTCGAGAAAGCCCTGAGCGTCAGCCGTCAGGCGGGCCAGGGCCGGCGCGAAGGCGGCATCCGCCGGATCGATCGCGCCCCCGGTGTTGAGCGTGAGCCAACGGGTTCGCAGTACGTCGAACTCGTCGGCCGCGGCGGCCTGTTCGAGACGCTGCAGCCCGAGGGTGGCGACGGCACTGGTGGCAATTCCGGCCTGGAGCAGCAGGCGTCGACTGAGGGGCGGCATCCGCGGACTCCTTGGCGAGGTAAACGGTTACCATAGAATTAGCGGTGCGCGCAGAGGTCGTCAAGTGGCTACGTGCGATCAGTTTCGATCATTTCTACTGACTGAAGCTGCAGTTTCGCGTCAGGGCAGCAGGTCGCGGACCACCGCGTCGGCCAGCAGGCGGCCACGACGAGTGAGCACCAGCCTGCCGTCGACCGGGTCCTCCAGCAGCAGCCCGTCAGCCACGGCCCGCTTCGCGGCGGCCCGCCCGGCCTCGTCGAGCACCTCGACCGGAAGCCCCGCTGACAACCGGATCTCGAGCAGCACCCGCTCCACCCGGCGCGTCTCGTCGTCGAGCGTCTCCCGCGCGTACGCCGGACTGTCGCCCGCCGCGAGCCGGTCGGCGTACGCGGTGGGGTGCTTCACGTTCCACCAGCGAACTCCGCCGACATGGCTGTGCGCGCCCGGGCCGATCCCCCACCAGGTGTCGCCGCGCCAGTACAACTCGTTGTGGCGGCAGCGGGCTTCCGTAGTACGGGCCCAGTTGGAGACTTCGTACCAGCCGAGACCCGCGGCGGTCAGCAGGTCGTCGGCGAGCACGTACTTGTCGGCGAGATCGTCGTCATCCGGCATCGGCAACTCGCCGCGGCGTACCCGGCGGGCGAGCTGGGTGCCGTCCTCCACGATCAACGCGTAGGCGCTGACATGGTCGGGCTCGGCCGATAACGCCGACTCCAGCGACCTCCGCCAGTCGTCGAGCGACTCGCCGGGAGTGCCGTAGATGAGATCCAGATTGACGTGCTCGAACCCGGCAGCCGTCGCCTCCTTGACCGCCTCGAGCGCGCGTCCCGGCGTGTGCTTGCGATCGAGAATCTGCAGCACATGCGGCGTCGCACTCTGCATCCCGAACGAGACCCGATTGAACCCAGCTTTGCGGATCGCCTCGAGGTAGGCCGGATCCACCGACTCGGGATTCGCCTCCGTCGTCACCTCGGCGACGGGCGCGAGACCGAACTCGTCCCGTACTGCGGCCAGCATCCGGCCCAGATCCTCAGCCGGCAACAGAGTCGGCGTACCCCCACCGAAGAACACCGTGTCGACCGGCCGATCCAGCCCACCCAACACCTGCCGAGCCAGCCGAACCTCCGCCACCGCAGTCTCGGCGTACGACGCCTGCGAACCGCCCCCACCGAGCTCCTTGGCAGTGTAGGTGTTGAAGTCGCAATACCCGCACCGCGCCGCACAGAACGGCACATGCAAATAGAACCCCAACGGCCGAGACGTTGCCTCGACAACAGCCTCGCCCGGCAACACCCCATCCCGAGGCGCAACCTCCCCCTCAGGCAATATCGACGGCACCCACCCATCCTACGTACCTCGGAGGAACTCCCCGCGCTCCCGGGCGAACTCCCCGCGCGCCCGGCTTCGACGGTCGCTCCTACGTCGCGCCCACGTTCGGCAGCTCCCACCCACCCATTGCCCGGACTCCTGCGTCGCCTCACCTGACGGGCCCCTGGCCCGCCGTCGCGTGTGCCCCAAACGCTCCAACCCCTCGGAGCCACGGCACTCGCGTCGTGCGCCCACCGTCTGGATCCGCGATCTGAAGGCCGACGGTGCCGGGATCTGGGCCTGGTCGATGACCTACGACAACGACAACGTGTACGAGTGCTTCAACAACGGGGGCGCCGAGGTGGGCTGGCAGGTCTGCGACTTCGAGATGGTCGAGAACCCCCCACCGATGCTCCAGGGCTGGGCCCGCGAGGACGGCAAGGACTGGGGCTGGGGCAGAGGCACCATGGCCGACACCTCCGGCTTCTCCTGACCGACGCAACGGCCGGACGGCCCCGAACAGATCAGGCGCTGGCCTGCCCATGCGACCAGTGTTGCCCAAGGCAAGGGATTGCTGCCGTCCCACACGAGTCGCAATCAGTTCGAGCCGACCCGAGGAACCCCGCCACCCCCGAACCCAACGAAGGCGTCCAACCCCACGCCTTCGCCAAGCGGGCGACGGAGGAGCACGCGTCCCAGGGTGGGCGGAAGCAAGCGAACGCAGGTCACGACGCAGCTGCGACCGGAGGAGCCGGCGCGGGGAACTTCGTACGCTCTAGTCCTCGTGCCCCGAGAGCGTCATGATGGTGACCGACAGTGTTCGGGTTATCGGCCTTGGGGGGCGCGTCATGCCGGATCCAGAGGTGGAAGTTCCGCCGGATCCTCGGGTGGTTGCTGAAGTCAGGGAGCACAAGGGGCGGCTCGGCGAGACGGCCGTCAGGTGGCTTTCGCTCGGTCAGTTGGTCCGGACCGCGCAGGAGGTCGCGACCGCGACGGTCTTCGCGCGGTTCGCCGACAAACGGGACGTGATGGGGACCGCCCCCGCCGGCATCTACGCCTTGACGCCGAACCAGCACGAGGAACCAGTACGAGTCGACTTCACCGCCGACACCGGCGACGGGTTCAGCGCGACCTTCGCCATCGCCCGGCTCTTAACCAGCGGCCAGTCGACGGACTCCTCGGAAGACGACCTCGGCCCGGCCGACCTGCTCGTGCTAGGTGGCGACGAGGTCTACCCAGTCGCCAGCGCCGAGGCGTACCAACGTCGTTTCACCTCCGTCTTCAGAGCCGCCCGCTTCTGCTACCCCCAGTTCATCAACCCCAAAACGCCCGTCCACGGCCCGCCGGTGCTCGCCCTCCCCGGGAACCACGACTGGTACGACGGACTCTCCTCGTTCCGCCGAACGTTCTGCGAGTCCTGGACCCGGATGACGGACACCGTCGACGCGGCCGGCCTGACTCCCGTCGGATGTTACGAGTCCGACGAGGCAACCAGGGAGCGTGAGATCGCCGGCGGCTGGACCACGATCCAGTCGCGCAGCTACTTCGCGATCCGGGTGCACCCCAAGTGGTGGATCTGGGGTGTCGACTCGCAACTCAACGCCCCGATCGATCCCGGTCAGCTCGCGTACTTCGACGCGGCCAAGGACAAGGTGGAAGCCGACCACGGCGTCGTACTGTGCACGTCCACCCCCAGCTGGCTGGAAGCCGAAGGCGACAGTCCGCCGGACTTCGAGCGGGAGTCGCCGCTGAGCACGATGGTCAACTTCCGCCGCCGCTACCTCGGGCAGCCCGAGGACCGCAGGCTCCGGATGATCGTGACCGGCGACAAGCACCACTACGCCAGGTACGCCCCGCTCGAGCAGCAACCGCCCGCGGGAGAGTCGACCGGGGGCGACAAGCTGAACTGGATCCCCGGTCCTGAGCTCGTCACCTGCGGCGGCGGGGGTGCCTTCACCTCACCCACTCACCACCTGAAGCCACGGCTGTCGGTCCCCTGGGGGCGCCAGAAGCAAGACGCTGCCCGGCCGGTGACGCGGTACGAGCAGTGCACGGTCTATCCGAGCGAGCAGGAGTCGAAGCGAATGCGCCGCGACATCTGGAAGATGGGGTTGCACAACGGCCCCGGGCTCCCCGCTGTCATCGGCGCGCTCGTGACGTGCGTGTTCTGGACGGTGGCCGGCCGGCCGCTCGACGAGGTCGTGCGGTGGCCTTCGATCATCGCCTGTCTCGTCCTCGCGGGCCTCACCTACTCCTACGCGCTGACCGGAATTCGTGGTCGCCAACGAGGACGCTCCTGGGCGTTCCGCCTGATCAAGGTGGGGATCGCGGCCCTCGCGCATACCGCGGTCCATCTCCTCGGGATAGCGCTGGTCGCGTGGGTCGTGTGGGAGCTCAATGGCAGTGGCCGTCCAGCCTGGCTGCTGGTGGCGTTCTTGCCGTTCGTCGTGTTCGGGACCCTGGTCTTCACGCTCTACCTGATCGTCAGCGACTGGTTCGGCTACCACGAGACCGAGGCCTTCGCCTCGACCCGTTCGACGAAGTACAAGAGCCTGCTGCGCCTGACGTTCGATGACGACAAGGTCTCCGTCGACGTCATCGGGCTCGACCAGGTGCCGTCCGCAAGCAATCCGAAGACCCCGATCGCCGAGATGGAACTCGAACCACGGCTGATCGATCGCTTCGTGGTCTGCCGCACCGACGAGCCGGACGGCGCCACCGCGGGCGCCGAGTCACCGTCCGACGATGTGGTGGGCGATACGGAGGGCATTGGCGAGAACGCTTAGCACCGGGTTGACCCCGCCGTTCGTCACGTGGAGGGACGCGTCGGCAACGTGGACATTGTCGTGGTCCCACAGTCGGCCGTGGGGGTCGGTGACCGAGCGGGCGGGGTCGGTGCCCATCCGGCAGGTGCCCGCTTGGTGCTGGCCGGCGCTGGCACGCCGGGTGCTGCCGAGGACGGACATCGCCGTACGGGTCGCCCCGGCTTCGAGGAGCCACTCGCGCGCCTTCTCACTCAGAAACGCCTGGGCACGGACATCCTCGGGGTGGATCGATCCGCTGAGACGTGCCACCGGGAGGCCGAAGCGGTCCCGGACAGCTGGACCGACCTCGACTCTCGAGTCTGCTGACGAGACCTCCTGGATCGGGCCGACCACCCGCATCATCCGCCGTGCCTCGCGCCGCATCGCTTGCTTGCCCTCGGAACCTACCGGCGGGATGAGACCGGCGCCGGTCAGATAGTCGTACGTCGCGGCCGGCGTCGGTACGAACTCGTTGGCCAGCATGCCGCCGCCGACGATCCCCTCGTTGCCGTGCCGGAAGTCGCAGGTCGCGATCGAGACGCCCGGCCCGATCAGGTCGGTCACCTCGTCGTCGAACAGACCCACCGCGCCCGCGTAGACATGGGCCTGCAGATACCGGCCGACCTGATCGCGGTTGTTGCCGATCCCCCGCGGCCGACCATCGGCCAACTCTCCGGCGAAGCGTAGAACCCCTGCGCCACCAGCCGAACCAACCAAGCACCATCAGGATCTGACAGCACAGCATTGAGATTTGGGTTTGATGCGACCTCTAACGCGCGTTCTATTCGAGGGCGCCAGTCTGGGCGGTCCGGTGAGAGGACGCGTTCGATGAAGGCGACGGCCCAACTCCGTGGCGGACGGGAAGTCGTCGCGTGGGATCGCCGCCTCGGCCAAGTGGCTGAGGGTTGTGCGTTGCCGGTCGGTCAGCATGTGGTCGGATCAGCGAGACGTGTGGGCGAGGACGCGGTTGAGGGCTGCGCGGCCCGCAGGGCCCCAGGCCTTCTTGCCGCCAGGCAGTCCTTCGTCTCCGTTCCGGCCCATCGCGAGCAGGAACAGGCACTTCAGCACGGCCCACCCGAGTGATCGCTGCATCGTCGCCTCGTCGACGTCGCCGTACGCCGCGAAGAACCGCTCGGCCGCACCGGCGGGGAGCAGCACCCAGCCGGCGGAGAGATCAACCGCCGGATCGCCCGCGCAGATCTCCCCGAAGTCGATCACGCCGGACAGCGCGCCGTCGGTGACGACCACGTTCGCCGGATGAAGATCCCCGTGCACCCAGAGTGGCGGGCCCGCCCACGCCGGAGCAGCAACCGCCGCCTCCCAGATCCGGCGTACTTCGGGATCGTCGCCGGCCAACGGGAACCAGTGTTCGATGCCGAGTTCGCTCAACGGGACGCTGCGCGAGGGGTTGACCGGCGCGTCGGCTGGAGCCTCGGTGTGCATCGCTCGGAGGAACTGAGCCAGAGTTTCGGCGGACCCGGCGCGATCGATCGGAGTACGGTCGGCCGGCTCCCCGGCGACCCAGTTGACGACATGCCACGTCCACGGAAACCGATCGGACGGCTCGCCGGCACGCACCGGCACAGGAACCGGCAAGGGCAGCCGTCGAGCTAGCGAAGGCAGCCACTTCCACTCGGTGCGCAACAATTCGGGAGCACCTTCCATCCGCGGAATCCGTACGGCGAACTCGTCCCCCAGCCGCCACATCTGGTTGCCCCAGCCGCCGTCCACCTCGCGGATCTCCAGCCCGGCAAGATCCGGATGCTGCTCCTCCAGCAGACTCCGCACCAACGCTTCGTCAACCGCGATCAAATCCATAACCAGGCAACCTACCCACCCCCAAAAGAGGCAGAATGCCTGGGCATGGAGCTCCCCGGTGATGGTCATGTCCACAGCGAATGGTCCTGGGACGCCAACCTCGGCTCGATGGACGCCACCTGCGCGCGAGCCGTCGCCCTCGGCCTCCCCTCCGTCGCTTTCACCGAGCACGTCGACTTCACCCCGTTCCGGGCCGGCTTCCTGGCCGAGCAGTTCGGCAGCCTGGTGACGGACGGAACGCTCGCCGCCCCCGAACTCGACGCCGCCGGCTACCTCGACTCGGTGGAACGCTGCCGCTCGAAGTACCCGGAGCTGAGAATCCTCACCGGCATGGAGATCGGCCAGCCGCACCTCCACGGCCCGGAACTCACCAGATTGCTTGCCCAGGGCAACTTCGATCGGTTGATCGGGTCCCTGCACTGCCTGCTCGACGGCACCGAGTACGCCGAACCGTGGGAGCTGTATCCGCATCACCCGGCCGACGAGATCCTGCGCGCGTACCTCGCGGAGATCCCGGGAATGGTGGCCGGGTCCGGCGTCTTCGAGGTGTTCGGCCACATCGACTACCCGATCCGGTCCTGGCCCGCCGAGGCCAAGCCGTTCGAAGCGGCCGACTTCGAAGACGAATTCCGCCAGGCACTCAGAGCCTTGGCCGACGGCGATCGGGCGCTCGAGATCAACACCCGGCTGCCGCTGCACCCGACGATTCTCGGCTGGTGGCGCGAGGAGGGCGGCCGGCGCGTCACCTTCGGCAGCGACGCCCATCTCCCCGAGGCTCTGGCCACCGGGCTCGCCGACGCCGCCGCCTTGGCCACAGCTCACGGATTTCGCCCCGACCATACCCCCGGAGACCCCTGGCTGCTCTCACCCCGGACCGGCTAACGGGCAACTCTCGACCGGCCAACTGGCGGGCTGGCCCCGTCTGGCGTCGGCTAGCCGGCTTCTGCTTCGGACTCCTCGTTGGCCCACTGCTCCAGCAGCGGAGCGATTCGGCCGAGGATCTCGCGGGCTGTGGCGTACTCCGTGACGCCGAACTCCTCCGCGAAGCGCTGCTCCAACTCGATCAGGTGCCGGTAGCCGTCGCGGGCGACCCGGCGGCCGTGGTCGGTGTAGGTGACCAGTTTGGCGCGCCGATCCTCGGGGTCGGGGCGCATCTCGAGGATGCCCAGGTCGACCATCTCGCGGATGATCTCGCCCATCGACTGCCGGGTGATCCCGGCGCGGGCCGCCATGTCGCTCGCCCGTGACCCCTCCTCGGCCAGCGTGCCGAAGACCGAGTTGTGGGCCGGTTTCACCTCCGGGTGACCGCGCAGATGCGCGATCCGCACCATGTCGGCCTGCAGCGCCCGGTTCGCCCGGTCGACCAGCGCGATCAGCGGCTTCTGGCCGAGTCGGGGCAGATCAACCCTTGACATCCGTAAGGATTCCTTTCAATATTTCGACAGGTATCCTTACAATATCAGGGGAACGATGAAGACCCAGGAGCTACGCCCCTTCGTGGCCGGCCAGTTCGCTCAAGGCGACCGCCGGACCACCCGGGTCGCCGTCGAACAGGAGTTCCTGGTCGCCGACACCGCGACCGGTGCAGCCGTCCCGATCGACCGAGTCCGCCGAGCGGCCGGTACGGCGTACGCGCTCCCCTACCTCGCCTTCGAACCGGGCGGCCAGCTCGAGCTGAGCCTGCCGTGCGCGCCCGACTCGGCCACATTGACCAGCACACTCTGCGCCCTGACCGACGACCTCGCGCAACGCCTGGCCACGGATGGGATCCGCCTCGACGCAGTCCCCTGCGACCCGCGACTCGAACACGAGGTCCCCCTGCAGCTCACAACTCCGCGGTACGTCGCGATGCATCGCCATTTCGACGCGATCGGTCCTGCCGGTCGGCGGATGATGCGCCGAACCGCCTCGACCCAGATATGCCTGGACTGGTGGCCGGGCCAGGCCGGCGCGGAGCAGTGGCAGGTCCTCAACCTGGCCGGCCCGTTCCTGGCCGCGAGGTTCGCACGGAGCAGCGGCCGAGAGGGTCGACTCTCCACCTGACTCGACCTCGACCCAGCCCGGACCGGCTTCGACGACCAGCTGCTGCGGGGCGACCCGATCTCGGCGTACGCCGAATTCGCCGCCGGCGCCGCGGTCCTCAATTCTCACGGCCCGGCCGATCACCTCACCACGCTTTTCCCGCCCGTCCGCCCGCGCGCGACGTACCTCGAAGTCCGCTTCCTCGACGCCCAAGAACCTGCGGCTGTCGGCATCGTCGTCACAGCCCTTTCGGCCCTGATGTACGACGACGATCGACGCCGGCGGACCCTTCAGGAACTCGGCCCCGAGCTCCCGCGCTTGGCCGAACACTGGCGCGCGGCCGCGATGGGTGACCAAGCCACCGCCGACCGCGGTCGCGAACTGCTACCCGACTTGGAGCTGGTCGCATGAACGTCCTGTTCGTCACCGACCCACTCGCCGACCTGCAGGCCGACATCGACGCCACCATCGGCCTGATGATGGCAACCCAGGACCTCGGTCTCGACGTCTGGTACTGCGATCCCGCCCAGCTCGCCGTTGCCGATGGCAAGCTTCGGGTCCGCGCTCATCGGCTCCAACTCCGGCCGCGGCGGCGTCCGACGGACGGCGACCACCGCTGGATCGTCGACCCGACCTGGTACGACGAACTCGGCACCGAGGTCATGGGCATCGCCGCATTCGACCTGGTGCACCTGCGCATCGACCCACCGGTCGACGAGCGCTACCTCCACACGACGTACCTGCTCGACCTCGCCGAGGAAGCCGGCACTCGAGTGATCAACCGTCCCGAGGGCATCCGGGCCCTGCACGAGAAGCTCATCGCCCTGCGCTTCCCCGAACTCTGCCCACCGACGTACGTCGGCGCCGATCTCGCCGGCCTGCGCGACTTCGTTGCGAGCGTCGGTACTGCGGTCGTCAAACCCGTCGACGGTTTCGCCGGCCTCGACGTCTGGCTGGTCGGCAACAACCACGCCGCGATCTCTCTGCTCGAGTCGGCCACTCGCGGCGGTAGGCGGCAGGTGATCGCCCAGCAGTACCTCCCGGCCGTTGAGCACGGCAACAAACGGCTGTTCCTGCTCGACGCGGAGATCGTCGGCGCGGTCCTCCGCCGGCCGTGCGCGGACGATTTCCGGATCGGCCCGCCGATTGCGCCCGCGGACATCGACGACGCCGACCGGGCGATCGTAGCGGCGCTCCGCCCTCACCTGCTCCGGCACGGCATCACACTGGCCGGCCTGGACGTCATCGGCGGCCGACTGATCGAGGTCAACGTGACGTGTCCGGGTGGCATGCACAAGACCGACGCGCTGCTGGGCGCCGAGCTCAGCCACGCGATGGTCCACCGTCTCGCCGCATCAACCCGTCAGTACGAAGGAGTCCTCGGATGAGTACCGTCACGATCGTCTGCATCGCCCTGATGGGTGTGCTGCTGTTCCTGCTCGGCGCCAATGTCACCCGCCATCGCGTGATCCGCGGCAAGAACGGCGGCGACCAGGCATCGGCCGACCCCGCTGACCGGCTGCTGATCGCCGTCCGCGCGCACGGCAACGCAGCGGAGTACATCCCGACGCTGATCGTCCTGCTGCTGGTCTGTTCGGCGTTATCGAGCAGCTGGTGGGTCGAGGCGCTGGCCGTCGCGGCTCTCGCAGTACGGACCACGCACGCCGTTGGCATGTTGCAGGCCAAGACACTGGCCGCGCATGGTCCGCTCCGCGATATCGGTGCCCTGGGCACCTACCTCGTCGGCATCACGCTCGGCGTCACCGCCATCGCGGTCATCTGATCGGGGCGATGGTCTTCGTCCGGGCACCTTCGTAGGCGGCCAGCAGGATCCCCAGTACGGCGATGCCCTCCTCCTCCGTGTGGAGGGGGCGGGTCTTGCCGAGCAGGGAGTCGGCGAAGTGGCCGATCTCGGCAGCGAACGTGTCGACGGGGTCGAGCTCGTAGGTCTCGACCTCACCGGAACGGAGCTGCGTGGTCAGGTTGTTGCCGTCGCTGCGCAACGATCCCAGCTCGCCGACCACCGAGAAGCGTTCGGTGCCTGGCGCCGGTTCGTAGGCCCAGCTGGTCACGAGCTGGCCGATGACTCCGTTGTCGAACCTGATCAGCACCTGGGCCGAGTCCTCGCCCTCCATGAACTTCAGCCGGTGGGTGGACAGCATCGCGGTCGCCTCGACCGGAAGAGCGCCGGCCAGATGCAGCATCAGGTACGTCGGGTGGTAGCCGGTGTCGATCAGCTCGCCACCGCCACTCGTCTTGCTGCTCGCCCGCCAACCCATGTTCTCCGGATCGAAGTCGTTGTAGAAACTGTCGGTGGTCCGCACCTCGTACACGGTGCCGAGGAGTCCCGCCTCCAGCAACTGCTTCGCCTTGGCCACTGCGGGCATGAACAGCTGGTTGTGTGCGCACATCAGCGTCACGCCGTTGGCACTGACCGCTGCTCGCACCTGCGTCGCTTCGTCCACCGACAGGCACAGCGGCTTCTCGCAGAGGATGTGCTTGCCCGCCTCGGCCGCCGCGACGATCGCGTCCTTGTGCAGGTGATGCGGCAGGCAGATGTCGACGGCGTCGAGCTCCTCATTCTCGAGCATCAAGCCATAGTCCGTGTACGCCGTCGCGCCCACCTCGTGGCCGCGGTCGACAGCCGTCTGCTCCACCGCGTCCGCCACGGCGGTGATGCCGATCTTCGCAGCGTGCTCCTGATAGCCACGGATGTGGGCGCCGGCGATGCCACCGCCACCGATGAGGCCGACCTTGAGCTGTGTCATCCGGCGACTCCTTCGTAAGCGACGGTCTTGCCTTGTATGGCTGCCTCGTTGGCGGCAACGACCAAGCGGGTCAGTTCCACAGCGCGGGCGAGGTTGTCGTCGGCCCGGGTGCCTTCGGTGATGTGGTCGACCCACTGAGCGAAGGGGTCCTTGCCGTGGCCGGGCACCGGCAACTGCTTGCCGCCGACCCGTAGTACGTTGCCGTCGTCGGTGTAGGTCAAGGTGCTGTCGGTGCCGAAGAGCTCGATGGTGAAGGGATTCGGGCTGGCGAACCCGGCCTCGATCACGCCGATCTTCTGGTCCGCGTAGCCGACGGTCACGACGGCGTTGTCTTCGAGCCCACGACCTGCCACCGACCGATAGGTCGCGCTGACCGTCTCTGGATCGGCGCCGAGGAACAGTTGGAGCAGGTAGACCGGGTGGCAGCCGAGATCGGTCAGTGCGCCGCCGATGGCGGCCTTCGGATCGAAGAACCGCTGCGGCAGCCAGCCTTCGGCGCCGTCTCTCGGAATGGCGCCGTCGTGCGACAGCCGCACCCGGCCATAGGTGAGTTGTCCGAGTTCGCCGCCGGCGATCACCTCCCGGATCGCTTGCGTATACCCATGAGCGAGGCGGGGCAACGAGACAACCAGTTTGACGCCCGCTTCGTCGCTCGCGGCAACGATCTCGTTGGCCTCGGCAACAGTTGGCGCGAGCAACTTCTCGGTGAAGATGTGCTTACCCGCCGCGGCCGCTTTCACCATGATGTCGCGGTGCACGTCCGTCCCGGTCGTGACGATGACGCCGTCGAGCTCGGTCCGGTCCAGCAGCGTCCCGAGGTGGTTCGTGTACGGGACGCCGAACTGGTCCGCGCCCGCCTGCCCGAGGTCCGCGTCGTCGTCCCAGACGGCGACGAGTTCCGTGCCGGGATGTTCCTGTGCCTGCCGTGCGTAGTCCTTCGCGTGAACGTGCCAGACCCCCAGAACCGCGACTTTGAGCGGTTTCGTCACCGGTCGTCCTCCAGCGCAATCGATTTCTCGGTCGCGCTCCACCGTACTGCGGACGGTGCCGGACGACAGCCGGACCGGAGTGTCAACGTCGCGACGTCACCGCTTGACCGCGTTACTGCTTGACCGCGGCGATGTCCAGCTCCAGCGTGACCCGGTCGCCGACGAAGAGGCCGCCGGCTTCCCCGATCGCGATCCACCGGACTCCCCAGTCCTTGCGGTTGATCGTCACCCGGCCGGTGAACCGGAGCCGGTCATCGGTCCTGGTCAGCTCGAACGGCACGGTGACCGGCTTGGTCATGCCGCGGATCGTGAGTTCGCCGGTGACGTCGTACCGCATCCTGTCCACCCGCTCGACCTTGGTGGAGGTGAACGTCATCGTGGGGTGATCGGCCGTCTCCAGGAAACTTCGGCGCAGGTGATCGTCGCGTTGCTTGTTGAACGTCTGGACACTGGCCGCCTGGACGGTGACCCGGACGGACGACTTCGACGGATCGGCACCGTCGAGCTGAGCCGTCCCCTCGAATTCGTCGAACTGCCCACGGACCTTCGCCACGACCATGGTCGGTACGACGAAGGCGAGCTTGCTGTCGGTGGTGTCGAGGACGTAGGTGCCGGTGAGTTCGCTGAGCTGGATCATGCCTGGAGACCCGCCGGGAGATCGAAGACGGTTGATGCGTTGGCCGCTGAGCCGGTGAGTGGGGTGGTGTCGACGTACAGGACCTCGTAGGTGCGGTCCGCGAATCGCCAACCGTCGGCCGTGCGCTGGTAGCGATCGCGGTACCGGGCGTAGTTGCGGTGGGAGGAGCCGTCGTAGAAGCTGCCGAACTCCTCGACATAGCTGCGGCCGGTCGCGGTGTCGCCGTCGAGCTGGATCGTGCCCAGGTGCACGGTCTGGATGAAGAACTGCCAGTTCCCCTGCAGCCGCTCGATGGCGGGGCGGATCTCCTCCCGGCCGGTGAACACCATGCCGGCGTGCGGCATCCGCCAACTGCCGTCCGGGGTGAACAAGCCGGCGAAGCCATCCCAGTCGCGCATCATCGCCGAGTCCGCGAACTCGATCGGCAGCGCCTGGAGCGCGAGCCGGTCGGCGATACCCTGAAGGTCGCTCATCTGGTCTTCTCCCCTGTCCGTTGTCGTCATGCCCTCCCCGACGAGACAGCGGCCCAGGATGTGAGGACCTCACAATCCGGCCGGCCGTTTCGTCGGACCTCTCGAGCAGCCTGAGGAGGCGACGATGACCAGTGGTGACCCGAACCTGAGCGTGATCATGAGCGAGCGGCGGCAGCTGATCAACCTCGCCTACCGGCTGCTCGGATCGCTGGCGGACGCGGAGGACGTCGTACAGGAGACGTACGCGCGCTGGTACGCGATGAGTCGCGAGCAGCAGGAAGCGATCAAGTCACCCGGCGCGTGGCTGACCACGGTCGCGAGCCGGATCTGCCTCGATCTTCTGGGGTCGGCGCGGGCGCGGCGGGAGAAGTACGTCGGCGAGTGGATCCCCGAACCCGTCCCCGACCAGACCGAACTCACCAAACCCACCGACCCCGCCGACCGCGTCACCCTCGACGAGTCGATCAACATGGCGTTCCTCGTCGTCCTGGAGTCGATGACCCCGGCCGAACGAGTCACCTTCATCCTGCACGACGTCTTCCGCTACCCGTTCCCCGAAGTCGCGACCATCGTTGGCCGTACCCCGGCAGCCTGCCGCCAGCTGGCCACCTCGGCACGCCGCCGCCTGCGCAACGCGGAGGCGACGGCAGCTCCCGCTCCTGCGGCTGACCGGGCGGCGATCGTTCGAAACTTCAAGCAGGCTTGGGAAGCGAAGGACATCGAGGCGTTGATCGGTCTGCTCGACCCCAGCGCCACCGCTATCGGCGACGGCGGAGGACTGGTGTCCGCTGCCCTCCATCCGGTCGAAGGCGGCGAAACGGTCGCCCGGTACTTCGCGGACCTGGCCGAACGGATCGGCGAGTTCGAGCTCGTGGAACGCACGGTCAACGGTCAGCCGGGGCTGGTGGTCATGGAGGACGACCAGACGGCCGCAGTACTGGCCTTCGACGTCACCGCCAACAAAATCACCCACATCTGGGCAATCCGCAACCCGGAGAAACTGCGCCCCTGGCAGGTGTAAACCCCCACGCCTCCTCCGACGGCCGGTCCTACGTCGCGTCCACCTTCGCTAGCTCCCACCCACCCCGGAACGCGGGCTCCTCCGTCGCCCGCGTCCTTTTGGGGGGGTGGCCGATTCGGTGGGGTGGGCGCGGGGGGTGGGCTGGGTGGCTCGTCGGCGTACCGGGAGCTGGGTTTCAGGTGACCAGGCTGATGGCGTTGGCTATCAGCTGGCGGTGTTGGTCGAGGGTTTCGGGGGTTGCGTTTTCGGGGGTGGCTTGGAGTAGGTGGTCGGTGGCTACCTTGAGGGCTGCGTTGATGGCGGCTGCTCGGACTCGGATTTCGAAGGTGGTGGGTGGGACGCCAGCTCGGGTGGCTAGGACTTCGGCGAGGGTGGTTTCTGAGCGTTCTCGGAGCATCAAGTAGGTGGCCCGCAGAGCGGGTTCGGTGTGGGTCATGCGGACTACCGCTAGCGCTGCTTGGATTTCTGCTCCTGATGAGGACTCGAGACGCGGCAAGTAGGCGGCACGCAGGTGTTCGGTCAGTTCGACGTCGGGCGGCCAGGCGCGGAGTACTGACTGGAAGCCGTCCACCATTTTCGTGAGCAGGGGCTCTACGCAACTTTCCTTGGTGGAGAAGTGGCGCCAGAGGGTGCGTTCGGAGACTCCGGCGGCGCGTGCGATCTGTTCGCCCGAAGTGGCAGCCACGCCCTGTGCGGCGAACAGCCGGACCGCGTGGCGGGAGATCTCGAGGAGCTGTTGCCGGCGTTGGTCTTCGCTCACCGGCGGTCGCCCGCGGCGGCTTGCGGTCTCGTCTGACCTGAGGTCCTCCACGCGGTGATTTAAGCATGCCACAACCGCCGAGCTTTAGTGGCAGCAAGTGCCATCAATTGCTACAGTGAGTGACTCAACGATCACTGGAGGGGACCATGAGCGTTGCCGCCGACCGTCTTCAACTGCCTTTCGAGAGGCCGAACGTCCTCGACCTCGCCCCGCTGTACGACGTACTGCGCCGCGAAATGCCGATCACTCCGGTCACCACGCCCGCCGGAGATCCCGCCTGGCTGGTCACCCGGTTCGCGGAGGTCCGCGACCTGCTCGGCGACAAGCGTTTCGGCCGTTCGCACCCCGAGCCGGAGCGGGCGGCCCGCGTCACGACCGCCGGGATCCTGGACGGTCCTACCGGCGACTACGACACCGAGGAAGCCGACCACGCGAGAATGCGCCGACTGCTGACACCGGCGTTCTCGGCGAAGCGGATGCGAATGCTCACGGACTACATGCAGGAGCTCGTCGACGGGTACGTCGACAAACTGATCGCCGAGCACGCCGCCGCGCCCGGCGGTGTGGTCGATCTGCACTCCGGACTGGCTCTTCCGTTGCCGGTCGCGGTCATCTGCCGGCTGCTCGGAGAACCGGAAGAGGACGGCGAACTGTTCCGTTCACTGTCCGAAAGGATGGCCGACGTCGCCAGCGGTCCGGACGCGCATCGGGCCAGGGACGAGTTCAACCGGTACATGGCCGGCCTGGTCGAGACCAAACGTCCACAGCTCGGCGAGGACGTGATCTCCGACCTCGTCCGGGCCCACAGCGTGGACGAAGGCTTCGACTACGAGCAGATGATCCGGCTCTGCGTCGGACTGCTGTTCGCCGGGCATGAGACGACGGTCAACCGCATCGGCCTGGGCACGCTGTTCCTGCTGACCCGCAACGAGCATTGGACAGCCCTGACCGCCGACCCGGCGGGACGGGTCGACTCGACCGTCGAGGAGATCATGCGGCTGGGCGCGCCCGGCGACCTCGGTCTGCTCCGCTATGCCCGCACCGACGTCGAAATCGCCGGCGTCACCATCCGGCAGGGCGATGCCGTCATCCTCTCGATCAACGCCGCCAACCGCGACGCGTCCGTCTACAGCGCCGCCGAGACCTTCGACCCGGACCGTCCAGAACGGGCCCACCTCGGCTTCGGGCACGGCGCCCACTTCTGTATCGGCGCGAGCCTGGCTCGTACCGAACTGCGGGTCGTCTTCGCCACGCTGGCAAATCGGCTCCCCGGCCTCCGACTCGCGAAGCCGCTCGATGAACTCGAAGTACGCAGCACGCTCACCGGCGGCGTCACCACCCTGCCGGTGACCTGGTGAGAACGGAGCAGATCGTGAAGGTGACCGTCGATCAGGACCTGTGCGTCGGCTCAGGGCAGTGCGCGTTGACCGCCGAGGACGTCTTCGACCAGAGCGACGACGACGGGACCGTGGTCCTGCTGGATGCCACTCCCCCGGCAGACCGCAAGGCCGACATCCAGTACGCCGCCGCCCGCTGCCCGGCCGCCGCGATCACCGTGGCGGAGTGACAAGCTCGCGGTGAATTGAGTACTACGCCGACGACGGCCGGCCGCGCCCCATGCTCTCGCGCTGCTCAACGTGCTGGCGCCAGATCAGGCCGACTCCGGTCAGGCACCCGGCAACAGCCGCGGCCAGCGGCCAGTTCAGCCGGCCATCGTCGAGCGCGCTGACGAAGGCGACCGTGAACACCCCCAGCCCGGCCCCGAACCCGACAGCCAGCGCGGGAACGGCACCGCCTGACCCCGGCAGCACGGAAGCGACGGCCAGCAGGACGACCACCAGGAGATCAGCAACGACGAACTCCGGCGGGTGGTCGCCGATCAGCAGCAGTACCGCGGTGACGGCGGCGATCGCCACGGCGGCCAAACGCAGGAGCATCATGCCGCGAGACTAGTCGATAGTGTTACTATCGATCAAGACCGAGAGGGGCTTCATGCGGATCAACGAGCTCGCCGAGCAGTCCGGCGTACCGGCCGCGACGATCAAGTACTACGTCCGCGAGGGCCTCCTGCCGGGCGGCGACCGGGCCGGCTACAACCAGGTCTCGTACGACGCGTCGCACCTGCACCGGATTCGGTTGCTCAGGGCAATGATCGGGATCGGCGGTATTCCGGTCGCGCTGGTCAAGCGAGTGGTCGCGGCTGTCGAGGACCCGGACCGGACCGTGCACAGCACCCTCGGCGAGGCCCAGCGCGCCGTCGCCGCGAGCTCGATCGAAGAGGTCCTGGCGACGGCCGGCACCCTCGGGCACGGCGACATCGCGGACCTGCTGGATGCCTACCGGGAGTCCGCCGCGCAACTGGCCGAGCTCGAACTGAAATGGCTCGAGCGGGCCGGCGACGACCTCGACGCCCTGACCGAACGGGCCGTGATCGGCACTGTGCTGGGTGACGCCCTGCTGGCCGCCGTACGCCGCGATGCCCAGAAGCAAGCCTCCCGCGCACACTTCGGTACCGGCAGCTAAGACGTGGATGAACGAATAGGGGCCTCTGGCACCAAATAGCAGACGAGCAGTTTGAGGAAGAACAGGACGGTGAACCATTCGAGGCCCTCGGGGAGCGGCACGACGGTCAGGTTGACCAGTACTGCGGCCATGTAAGCACTCATGGCGGCGGGGCGCTTCGCTTCTAGCTTGACCTTCTCGATCACCAGAGCGCCGGCCAGCAGAAGTGCTGCGTTGAGCAGGAACCAGCCCCAAGCGGCATCCAGTACTACGAACGCCATCGCCGCCAGGTAAGCGATGTGCGCCGCGACGAACGAAAGCCGCGAGCGGGACGGTTTGCTGTGGTACCAGCGCTTGGCGGCGTTGGTGGCATTGGTCATCACCCCGCCGACGAGATCCAGGCCGATGAACACCATGACCACCCACTGCGGCCAGCCGGCCTCGATCGGTTTCGCGAACAGGTGCCATGCGAGCAACGCCATACACACCAACGATCCGGCCAGCTCTGCTCGCAGTTCGGCGCGAGACTTGCCGGGCCCCATGAATCGCTCGAGCGCTCCCTTCCACCCCGGCGGCGTGGCCGGGATGGTCCAGTCGATCTCAGCTCTCATCGGGCTGCCTCCACAGTCCTTCCAGCAGACTCCACACGACCGGAGACGGCTCGACACCTTTCTGAAGCTGGGCAGCCATCCAGAGATCAGCGGTCCGCAGTACGGCGGCGCTGGCGGTCAGCATCAGTTCGCGGTCCACGTCGGCCCTGATGACGCCGATGGTCCGCCCATTGTCGACGACGGGCGCCAACCAAGGCGCGGGATCCTGCGCAGTACTGGCATTGAGCAGCGCCACGTCGTCGGGATGCGCCAACGCATGCGCGGTCAACCGCTCGGACGCCTCTCGCAGCCGGGTCCAGAACTCCGTGGCAGAGTCCGCGTTTTGCCAGGGACCCAAGGCGTGGAGCATCCGCGCGTGGACGTCCTCGATCACCGCCGCGAACAGGTCCTCCTTGCCGTCGAAGTACTGGTAGGCAGAGGTCTTGGAGATGCCGAGCTCGGCAATGATCTGGTTGTAGGAGGCCCGGTCGAGCCCGTCGCGGGCGAAATGCGCACGGGCCACCCGCAGGATCAGCTCACGTCGCTCGGCGGCCAGTCTGGAGAACCGCGGAAGAGGCATGTACCGATGGTACACCCCGCCGGTTCACCCTCGGATCCTGACGGAAGTGATGTTCAGTTGATCTGGGGACGCTGCGAGGGCGTCACCCGCCTCGTGTGGCTGATTCCTTTGCAGGAGTCCGAGTTCGGAGTACCGACGCGCCGCCTGCGGCGAGAACGGCGACGCCCGCGGCCACCAGCAGCGTGGTGGTGACGCCAGTACGGTCCAAGAGCTGGCCCGACACGGTGGTGCCGAGTGCGAAACCCGCCCACATGAAGGTGTTCAGCCAGGCGAACGTCTCAGTCCGGTACGCCGGCGGCGCGCTCTCGCTGAGGATCAGTTGGCCGAGCGCATCCCGGGCGCCGCTCACCGTGCCGGCGGCGAGATAGAAGAGCCCGATCAGCGGTACGGCGGCGATGGCTCCTGCTGCTGCCAGGACGACGACGGTCAGGAGATGAAGGGCCACGAGTTGAGTTCGCAAGCTGGTGGAGCGGTTGCGCGAACCGTAGATGAGACCCCCGACGACCTCGCCCGCCGACAGCGCCCCGAGCAACAGGCCCGCGGTGTGGCTGGTCTCCTTGCCGAACGACACCGCGACCATGTCCAGGCTGCCGTAGCCGAAGGTGTCGGCGGCAATGATGATCAGCAGGATGCGAACCTGGCGGTCCGCCAACGGTCCGATCCCCCGGCCTGCCAGGCCTTTGGGCGCACCTCTTTTGCCGGTCGCGAGATTGCGCGTGGCGGCCACAGCGAGGTCGCCGGCCAGTCTCGCCGCGCCGCAGATCGCCAGCGCGAACGTCGGCGATGCGACGGCCGACAAGAGGCCGGCCAAGGGTGGCCCGGCGACGAAGGTGGCGGAGTTCGTCACGGAGATGAGGGCGTAGCCGGTGTTGAGGCGATCAGTGGGTATGACTACCGGCAGATGGGAGCGTACGACGGCCGCGGTCGGTGGGGCCGTCGCGCCGGCCAGAGCGGCCGCGACGATGACGAGCGAACCGCTCCCAGCCAGCGTCCACCCGAGCAGCACGTAGGCGGAGGCATGCAGCGGCAGGTAGGTGATGACGGCCCTGCGAGCGCCCAACCAATCCGCCAACCGTCCCGCGATCGGGGCGCAGGCTGCCACCGACAGCGCATGGGCGGTGAGAACGAGCCCGGCTTCGGCGAGTGAGCCGCGAGATTGCGCGACGCCCACCGCGACGGTGATCCCCAGCATCGCGGTGCTGAGATAGGTCAACGTCGCGGCGGCGAGGAGGCGCCCTACCCGCGGAATCGCCAACACGTGCAGGTAGGAGCGCATGAGCACCTCGTTACTAGCGTTTGACGGTATGCTGGTAACGACCGTACGAAGATCGGAGTTACCTGTCAAATGCTAATAGCCTGTAACGTGCCCGCTCAGGCGGAACTGATCTCCGCGCTGGTCAACCTCGCCGTACCAGGCCTGGGCCGGATCCCCACCCCGGACCTCCAGCCTGAGGAAGTGGTGGAGCAGTTCGCCGCGAACCTCTCGCCGGCCACGGCTCGGGAGCTGCTGGCGGAGGACTCCGCGACGGAGTTGGTGACGCTGGCGCACGAACTGCACAAAGCCTTCGTGGCGCCCGATCTGCGCGCCGCCGTTGTCGTCCTGAACGACCTCCTGCACCGCTACAACGCGCGGCCCTATCTCGTCGAGGACGTGGGGCAGCCGTTCCACCTGCACTTCCACGGCGACCATGGCACGGTGGCGCGACGCTTCGGTGGTGAGTTCGCGACCGCACTCGCATTGACGGTCGACACCTACGGCGAGAAGCGTTTCGGCACCTGCGAGGCGAGCGAGTGCAGTCGCGTCTATGTAGACCTGACCCGCAACGGCTCCCGCCGCTACTGCAACGACTCCTGCGGAGCCCGAGCCAAAATGGCCGCCTACCGCCAACGCAAGTCAAACTCCGCGAGCGGGTAAAAGCCCCCACGCCTGCTCAGCCGCCCGCTCCTCCGTCGCGTTCATCTTCGCCAGCTCCCACCCACCCCGGCACGCGTGCTCCTCCGTCGCCCGCTCGGTGAAAGCGTCGCGAGCTAGCCGTCGCGATGGAGCCGGCCGATGCGGTGGCCACAATGCGCAACTGCTCGGATGCTCGCTTCGATCCTGTGTTTGTGTTTGCGTCACGAGCCGCCGTCGTGTGGTTGCCGTGATGGTTCATGCGTTGCGTGCATCAACTGTACTTGTTCTTGCATTGGACGCGCTGAAAGGCGCCTGCCTACGATCCGAGGGAATCGTCCTGCAGGTGTAGAGGAGACCTTTGTCTATGGAGTTCCGGTATGTGGGTAGGACCGGGTTGAAGGTCAGTGAGCTTTGTCTGGGGGCTATGACCTTTGGTGGGGATGCGGACGAGCAGGGCAGTCATGCGATGTTGGATGCGTTTGTCGATGCCGGGGGCAACTTCATTGACACCGCTGATGTTTACGGTGCTGGGCGGTCTGAGGAGATTGTTGGTAGTTGGCTGAAAGCCAAGGACCGGGACTCGTTTGTTGTTGCTACCAAGGCTTATGGCGACATGGGGCCTGGGCCTAACGACGGTGGGAACGGGCGTAAGCACATCCTGGCGGCGGTGGAGGCTAGTCTGCGGCGACTCGGGACCGACTACATCGATCTCTATCAGATGCATGTGTTCGACGATGCGACGCCGATGGAGGAGACGCTTTCGACGCTCGACACTCTCGTGCGTAGCGGCAAGGTGCGGTTCATCGGCGCCAGTAACCACACCGGCTGGCAGTTGCAGAAGGGTGTCGACCTGGCTCGCCAGCACGGGTTCGAGCCGTATGTTTGCCTGCAGCCCCTGTACAACCTGCTCGACCGCGACGCCGAGTTCGAACTCGTGCCGATCTGTCTCAACGAAGGACTCGGACTCATCGCCTGGAGCCCGTTGCGCGGCGGATGGCTTTCCGGCAAGTACCAGCGCGGCATGGACGGGCCGCCTGCCGGGACCCGGGTTGATGAATCGGGGCGCAATGGCGCGAGTGAGAACTGGGATGCCTACAACACCGAGCGGACGTGGCGGGTTATCGATGCGGTGATGGACGTTGCCAAGGAGACGGGACGATCGCCTGCCCAGGTCGCACTTCGGTGGCTGTTGCAGCGCCCCGGCGTTACCGCGCCGATCGTCGGCGCTCGCTCGATCGAGCAGTTGGCGGACAACCTCGGCGCGACCGGGTGGAGCCTCACTGAAGAGCAGATGAGCGTTCTGACCGACGCGAGCCCGTTGCCGACCGTGTATCCCTACCAGTTGCTCAACCAGTTCCGCCGCAAGTCCGCCTGATTGCGCAAAGTCGGCAAACCACGGCGGGTTCGCAGGAAGAGCTGCTGGACTGGGAGGCATGAACGCACCGACTTCCGAGGTTGTCGACCTGCCCTCGTTCAGAGCGGAGACCGACGCGCTGCTGGCCCGGTTCGACGGAGCGGCCGGGCCGGCCGACGAGGACCCGTACCAGGCACTGCTCCGCGACCGGCTCGAAGCCCCAGATCCCACGCTGGCCGGCGAATGCGACCCAGCGACCCGGCCCCGGGACCTCACGATCGATCTCGGCGACCGTGCACTCGAGGCGTGGGTCTACCTGCCACCGGGCGACGAGCCTCGACCCGTCCTGCTGTGGCTGCACGGCGGCGGCTTCATCGGTGGCGACCTGCGCGACATCGAGTACGCCGCGTCCGGACTCGCCGTCGCAGGCGACGTCGTGGTCGTGTCACTCAACTACCGGCTGGCGCCCGAGCACCCCTACCCGGCCGCCCTACAAGACGCCCTCGACACGCTGAGTTGGCTCCGCGAGCACACCGGCGAAGTACAAGGCGACGGCCGCATTGCCATCGGTGGGCAAAGTGCGGGCGCAGCCCTTGCCGCCGGTGCCTGCCTGATGGCGCGAGACAACGGAGTACCGCTCCCAGATCGGCAGGTGCTCTGCTACCCCACGCTCGACCTCGACCAGGACACAGAATCGTTCCGGCTCTTCGACGGCGTGTTCCTGAGCATCGTCCCCGGCTGGGCCGACGAGCAGTACTTCCCGGCAGGAGAACTTCCGGCCGCTGCTGTGCCACTGAGAGCGAAGAGCCTGGCCGGTCTACCACCGGCGCTGATCCTCGCCGCAGGTCGCGATCCGCTCCGCGACGACGCCCGGATGTACGCCGACCGACTCGCCGCCGACGGAGTGCCCGCGAGGATCGTCGAGTACGCCGACACCATGCACGCGTTCCTCAACTTCCCCGCCGTGCTGTCGGCCGGCCGGCACGCGGTCAGCCTGATCGGCGCCGAACTCCGCGATGCGTTCCTCACCAGAGAATCGACGCGCACACCGACCACGTCGGCCGCTGACGCGGTACGCCTCATCCGGGCTGATCGTCAACTGCTGTTCGATGCTTTAGGCAAGGTCGCCGACCCGCGCGAACCCTACGTCGTTGCCGATGGCCCGCTCGGCCACTTCTGCCAGTCACTTCACGACCTGGTCGCCCACATCCTGATGTGGGACGAGATCACCCTCGCCGTACTACGGGAGGCCGCGGCCGGCCGCATCCACTGGAGCGTGACCCCTCAGTGGGAGACCGTCGAGGCCGGCCGCGGTCTGAATGCCGGCGGCGTCGACGCGGGTCGCCACCTACCGTCGACGCTCTTGATCGAGCGGCTGCACAGCGTCGTCGATGCGCTGACAGCCGAGATCGAGCGCTACGACGAGCAGGCCTGGACCGACCCATCCACAGGTAGCGGCTTCGACGGCAGCATCGGCGCGCTCGCCGAGTACGCTGCCACTCCGCCCGACGGATCGCCGTACGGGCATGTCGCCCGCCACCTGCGGTAGGCCGTTCAGATCAGCTCGTCGTGCCGGTGACCGTGGTACCGGTCTTGGTGACGTAGTAGGTGAGTTTGGTGCCGCTCCAGTAGTGGAAGGTCAGCGTGACTCGGGCGTTGTCCCTGACGGCGGCAAAGAAGTCCGGCGTCAGGGTGGTCACTCCGCTCGCGTAGTTGGGGGCGAAAGCACGGTCGAACTCCTTGAAGGAGGTCCAGTCGTGCGGACCCGCGTTGGAGCCGTCGGCGTACTTGGCTTCCATCGTGGCCAGCAGGTCACCCCGGAAGGTGGTCGGGATGGCGAAGGAACTCGTCGTCCCGGTGGCGTCGCCCAGGACCGGCGCGTCGTACGTGATGATGTTGATCCGCCACGGCACCCCCTTCGAGAAGCGGGCGGACAGTACGGCGTTCGTGCCGTACTCCCGTGAGCCGCTCAGCCTGGTCAAAAGCGGTGCCGTCAAGGTGAGCTGGTCGCCCTGGAGGGTGTAGTCGGTACCACGGACCAGTTCGGTGGAGCCGTGACGCAGACCTGTGAAGGTCGTGCCGTTGGGGTTGAGGGTGATCGTCTTGGCGGTGATGGCGCTCGCCCGGGTGTTGAACACCTGGTCGGTGGACGCCGTCCCCGAGCGGGTCGTCCAGCTCGACTTGATCTGTGCGAAGAGTTCCGGATCGCTCCACTGGAACGAGGTCCGGCCGAGGTGCTGCCCGTTGTCCCACAGCATCGTGGTGATCTTCTTGCTGCGCGCGTAGTAGCCGAGGAACTCGAAGAACTTCAGCTTCTCGCCCTGCTGGATGGTCCCGGTGTGCCGGTCGAAACCGAGCAGGCCGTACTCACCGAGGATCACCGGGATGCCGCGGGCAACAAAGGTGTTGTAGACCCGGTCGAACGAGTCGATCAGGTCCTTCTGCGCGGTCGCGTCGAAGTGGGTGCCACCGGCAACGTTCACGCTGAACGGCCAGTACCCGTAGAAGTGCACGGTCGCGATCAGGTTGGGATCGTTGTAGCCACGGATGGAAGTCGCCAACGCGTCGAGCAGGACCTGGTCGGACGAGGTGTGCAGGGTCGGCAGGACGAGGAGACGGGTGGTGTTGTTGCCACCGGACCGGCGCACGATGTCCCGGAACGAGGTGTTCAGCTCGTGGAGCAGCTCTATTTCCTGAGCCTGCCCCGAGCTGTTGGCGAACTGCGGCTCGTTCACGCTCTCGAAGGTCAGCTTGGGCCCCGCGGTCTTGAAGGCTTCCGCCAATTGGGTCCAGATCGCGTTGTAGCGGCTGAGCACGCCGGTGCGATCGGCCGGCATGGTGTTGATCCACTGCCAAGAATCGTGGTGGATGTTGATCATCACGTAGAGGTCGCGGGCCAAGGCCCAGCCGACAACCTCTTTCACGCGATTCAGGTACGCCGCCTCGATCGCGTGGCCGGGCGCCGCGCCCAGGTGAGCGCTCCACGTGACCGGGATGCGAATGCTCTTGAAGCCCTGCGCTTTCACGTTGTCCAGCAGCGCTTCCGTGATCCGCGGGTTGCCCCATGACGTCTCGTCGCTTCCCGTCGAGTCGAGCGTGTTACCGACGTTCCAGCCCGGCTGCATCGCCGCAACTGCTGCCATCGCATCGCCACCAGGGCCAGGACCGGGACCGGGACCGCCGCCGCACAAGACACCGTTCAGCTCGAACGAGGACGGGTCCGTATTGGATCCCGTCCAGCTGCCGTTGAAGCCGAACGACACCGAGGCGTTCGTCGCGATCTTGGCGTTGTAGTCGGCGTCCTCAGCCGTGACCTGGCTTCCGGCGGTCGTGACTTTCGCGTTCCATGCCTGGGTGACCTGCTGACCAGCTGGCCAGGCCCAACCCAGCCGCCAGCCGTCGATCGGATCACCGAGGTTGGTCACGGTGACGTTGGCTGTGAACCCACCGGGCCACTGACTCGCCACCTTGTACGAAACGCTGCACCCGCTCGCTGCCGCGGCCGCCTCGTCAGTTGCCGCCAGGCCGGCACCTGCCACCAGGGCCGCGATCGCGGCCACCAGCACACCGACTCGGTGCCGCAATCGTCGCGTTCTACTTCTTGGGAACATGGAACTCCTCAATCTCACTTAACCGGGACGGCCTCAGGTGCAAGAAGCACCATTCAGGGTTGGAGCGGAGAACGGGGGCGTGCCGCCGCCGTAGGTCGCGTTGTAGCCGATCGTGGCGGTACCGCCGGTGGCGAGCTTGCCGTTCCAGCCGACGTTCACGGCCCGCACGGTGTCTCCCGTATCGGTCCAGGTGGCGTTCCAGCCCTGGCTCACGGTCGCCCCGGGCGCGGAGAACGTCAGCGTCCACCCGTCGACAGGCGCCCCGCGGTTCTCGATCACGATCTCGGCGGTGTAGCCGGTCGCCCAGGTGTTGACCACCCGGTGCGTCACCTTGCACTGGCCAGGCTGCGGAGTCGGTGTTGTGGGCGGGGGCGTCGTCGTGGGTGGCGGCGTCCAGTTGGCGGCAGCCGCCAGGTCGTACGCCCGCTGCGGCACGAACTGACCAGCGGAGGCAATGCATCCGTCAGCTTCACCCGGCGGCTTGACCCACAGGAAGGCAGCAATCTGCCCATCACCGGTCTGGTCTGTGCTCGGCGTACCGACGGCTCGGCCGGCCGGGTCGCACCACTCACTGCCCAACGGACCGTTGCCGTTGCGGCTGGTGTCGATCACCGCACGAAGCCGGGAATCGCCCACCGCGTTCAGTACCGCCTTGGCGAAGGCGGTCTCGTCGGCGGTGGTCCGGTAGTTCGACACGTTGGTGGCGATGCCGTCGGCGCTGTTCGAGATGTCGGCGCCCCGCAGTCGTGCCACGGCCTCCCCCGGCGACAACCACGCGGAGTGGCCGATATCGAAGTACACCTTCGTCTGCGCCGAACCGGACTTGAGCTTCTTGCCCGCGTAGGCCATCGACGCCTTCGTCTGGTTCTGCTGCTCCGGCGACTGGCAGCTCGTCATGATCGGCAGCACGTCCGGTTCCAGGACGATCGCGGCCGGACGGCCGGCCACACCGGCCGCCACCTGGTCGACCCAGGCCCGGTACGCCTCGTGTGACGGCGCCCCGCCACTGCTGGCACCGCCGCAGTCGCGATTGGGGATGTTGTAGACGACCAGGATCGGCACCTTGCCGGCCGCCGCGGCCGCGCCGACGTACGCGTCGACCTCGGCCCGTACCGTGCCGGTGTTCGTGGTGGTGAACCACTTCCCCTGCGGCGTGGCCACGATCCGGTCCCGGATCATCGGCGTGCGGGAGTCGTTCGGGTTCGCCGCGACCCATTTGGCCGCGCTGGTGTTGGGGTCCACGTAAAAGGGCGAGCTTGCCGCGTGCGCGGTTCGCCCAGTGGCAAGGGCGGCAGCACTCGCGACGAGCGCAACCGCGAGCACAGCGGCAGCAGAAGTCAGGGCGGCGGTCGGTCGGCCGGAGTTCAGAGTTGTGGATCGCATGACGGGTCCTCGCAGTGTCGGTGGGCGGCCGTGCACTTGGGAGCGCTCCCAGAATGGCTCGAACTGTAACCGGCGGGAAACGGCGAGTAAAGAGTCCACCGGAACTTTCGTGGCCCGCGGCTCCTGGCCGCCGCAACTCGGCCGACCGACGGAATCCGAAACGTTTAACCCCTCGACATTCTCTTTCCACAGCGCTTCCCGAGCCTTACGCTGCCGAATCTGGGAGCGCTCCCAGAAGGCATCTCCCCACCGCCCCGGACCTTGCCACCCACGTCCCCCAGACCTGGCACGCGTCCCGAATCTGCCTTCGGAGGTACTCGTGCGAAGCTGCATGGCGAGAGCGTTGACAGTCACCGTCGTCACCTTGCTCACGATCCTGGTCTGCCCCGTGCCACCCGCCGCGTCGGCGGCCCCCGCGTTCAACTACGGGGAGGCACTGCAGAAATCCATCTGGTTCTACGACGCGCAGCGCTCGGGCAAGCTGCCCGCGGACAACCGCGTCAACTGGCGTGGCGACTCGGCCCTGCGCGACGGCAGCGATGCCGGCCTCGACCTGTCCGGTGGCTTCTACGACGCGGGCGACCATGTGAAGTTCGGGCTGCCCTTCGCGGCCGGCCTGTCGATGCTCGCCTGGGGCGCGGTCGAGAACCGGGACGCGTACGTCGGCTCCGGCCAGCTCGAGCACTTGATGGCGAATCTGCGCTGGGGCACCGACTGGATCATCAAGGCACACCCGGCCCCGAACGTGGTCTACGGCCAGGTCGGCGCGGGCGACCCCGACCACGCCTGGTGGGGCTCGGCCGAGGTGATGACGATGGCCCGTCCGTCGTACAAGGTCGACGCATCCTGCCCCGGCTCGGACCTCGCGGGTGAGTACGCCGCGGCGACCGCCTCGGCCGCGATGGTGTTCAAGCAGACCGACCCGGCCTACGCGGCGACGCTGCTGACGCATGCCAAACAGCTCTACAGCTTTGCTGACACGTACCGCGGCAAGTACAGCGACTGCATCACCGACGCCGCCAAGTTCTACAACTCCTGGAGCGGCTACCAGGACGAACTCGTCTGGGGCGCGATCTGGCTGTACCGCGCGACGGGCGACGCGTCGTACCTGGCCAAAGCCAAGGCGGAGTACCTGAAGCTCTCGACCGAGCCGCAGAGCTCCGAGCGGTCCTACCGGTGGACGATCGCCTGGGACGACAAGTCCTACGGCGCCTACGTGTTGCTGGCCAAGCTGACCGGTGAGCAGATGTACGTCACCGACGCCAACCGTTGGCTGGACTACTGGACGACCGGCTACAACGGCAACCGGATCCGCTACTCCCCCGGTGGCCAGGCAGTACTCGATACCTGGGGCTCACTGCGCTACGCGGCCAATACCGCGTTCGCCGCGCTGGTGTACTCCGACTGGCTGGCCACTCGAGACAGTGCCCGGGCCAGGACCTATCACGACTTCGGCGCGCGGCAGATCAACTACGCGCTCGGCGACAACCCGCGGAACTCCAGCTATGTCGTGGGTTTCGGCGCCAACCCGCCCCGCAACCCCCATCACCGGACCGCGCACGGATCCTGGAGCGACAACATTCAGGAACCCGCCATCAGCAGGCACACCCTGTACGGAGCCCTGGTCGGCGGTCCCAAGACCAACGACGACGCGTACACCGACAGCCGCAGCGACTACGTGATGAACGAGGTCGCGCTGGACTACAACGCCGGCTTCACCGGCGCACTCGCCCGGCTGTACAAGGAGTACGGCGGTACTCCGCTGGCGAGCTTCCCAGTGGCGGAGACCCCCGACGGCCCCGAGCTGACCGTGCAAGCGTCGGTGAACCAGGCAAGCACCCAGTTCACCGAGATCAAGGCCTTCGTACTCAACAAGAGCGCCTGGCCCGCGCGGACCTTCAACGGCACCATGCGCTACTACTTCACGCTCGACGGCGCCACGACGCCCGGCCAGCTCAGTGTCACCACCAACTACAACCAGTGCGGCACGGCTAGCGGCCCGATCCAGCACAGCGGCTCGGTGTACTACGTGGAGATCCGCTGTACCGGCGTCGCCCCGGCCGGGCAGTCGGCGTACCGCAAGGAAGTCCAGTTCCGCATCGCCAGCTCCGGGACCTGGGACCCGGCCAACGACTGGTCCTACGCGGGTCTGAGCACCGGCAACACGGTCACTCAGACCGACCGGATCGTTCTGCACCAGGACGGCCAGCTGGTCTGGGGCGTCGAGCCGAACGGTACGGTCGACCGCGAGCCACCCAGCGCGCCCACGCTGCTGAAGGCCTCGGCCGTGACCGGCAGCAGCGTCACTCTCAGCTGGGCCGCGTCCACCGACAACGTGGGTGTCAGCGGCTACGAAGTGCTCAACGGCACGACGGTCATCGGCTCGACCGCCACCACCAGCCTGCAGGTCACCGGCCTCACACCGGACACCTCCTACACGTTCTTCGTCCGGGCAAAGGATGCCGCCGGCAACGTTTCTCCCGCAGCGCCCCTCAGCGTGCGCACCACAACCGCACCAGCGAGCACGCTGACCGTGCAGCACAAGGGGTCCTCGCCGGCGACTACGAACCAGCTCGGCGCCACCCTCCAGGCATCCAACCGGGGCACGACGAGCATCGGTCTGACGACCGTGACGCTGCGGTACTGGTTCACCGGCGATGCGTCCTCCCCCACTTACCAGGTGTGGTGCGACTGGGCCCAGGCAGGTTGCGCCAACGTCAGAGCACGAGTCGTCACGCCGGCTACCGCCCGGCCCGGAGCCGACGCCTACCTGGAGGTCAGCTTCACCGCGGGCAGTCTCGCTCCCGGCGCGAGTACCGGCGAGATCCAGCTGCGCGTGGCGAAGTCCGACTGGTCCGGCTTCAACCAGGCCGACGATCACAGCTACCGGGTGAGCAGTTCGCTCACCGACTTCGATCGGGTCACCGGCTACTCCGGCGGTGTCCTCTCCTGGGGCGTCGAGCCCTGACCAGCCTCGGTGCGGCGGCGTGCTGTGTGCAGCGTCTCGCACCGATCGCAAGCCCATGGGTCACCGGCTGACCCCTGACGAGGAGGATGGATGACACATCACACCAGAGGGCGATGGTTGCGTACCAGACCGCTCGCCCTGGCAATAGCAGTAGTGACGGCGGCGGGGCTGATACCGCTGGTCGCGCCGCCGGCCCACGCCGCGGTGGCCTGCTCGGTGAACTACAACGTCGTGAACGAGTGGGGCAACGGTTTCGTCGCCGACGTGACGATCAAGAACGAAGGCGATCCGCTCAACGGCTGGACCCTCACCTGGACCTTCCCGAACGGCCAGCAGGTGACGAACCTGTGGAACGGCAGCCACACCCAGTCCGGCGCCAAGGTCACCGTCACCCCGGTGGACTGGAACCGGAACATCGGTACCGGCGGTTCCGCGACCGTCGGCTTCCAGGGCACGAAGGGAGCAACGAACGGCAAACCGACCGACTTCGCGGTCAACGGTGTCTCGTGCACCGGTGGCAACAAGGCCCCGACGGTGGCGGTGACTTCTCCGACTGCTGGGCAGTCGTTCCAGAACGGGCAGGCGATCCCGCTCGAGGCCACCGCGGCCGACAGCGACGGGACGGTAGCGAAGGTCGACTTCCTGGCTGACGGTGTCGTGGTCGCGACCGACTCGACTGCTCCCTACCAGGGCTCGTGGGCGGGTGCCTCTGTCGGCGACCATGCCATCGCTGCCCGCGCGACCGACAATCTCGGCCTGGTGACCACGACGGCTCCTGTACCGATCAAGGTCATCGCCGGGGCGACGATCGTGGCCACGCCGGCGACGGTCAACGTCAAGCAGGGCAGCACGGCACAGTTCGGGGTGACGCTGGCGAGTCAGCCGTCGTCCTCGGTGACCGTGGCGGTGGCCCGCTCGTCCGGCAGTACGGACCTCACCGCGGCACCGGCCGCACTGACGTTCACCACGGCGAACTGGAACACACCGCAGAACGTGACGGTCAGCTCAGCGGCGAACGGCGGCGCCCTGGTGACAGCCGTCTTCTCCGCGACCGCCACTGGCTATGCGGCGGCATCGGTGACCGCCAAGGAGATCTCCGCGACCATTCCTCCGTTCCAGGAGGCGTTCCTCGCGCAGTACAACAAGATCAAGGACCCGGCGAGCGGCTACTTCCGCAAGTTCGGCGACTTGCTCGTGCCGTACCACGCGGTGGAGACGCTGCTGGTCGAGGCGCCGGACCACGGTCACCAGACGACGTCGGAGGCGTTCAGCTACTACCTGTGGCTGGAGGCGAGCTACGGCAAGATCAGCGGCGACTGGGCTCCGTTCAAGTCGGCCTGGGCCTCGATGGAGAAGTACATCATCCCGGCCAAGGCCGATCAGCCGACCAACGACAAGTACAACGCGAGCAAGCCCGCCACCTACGCGCCCGAGCACAGCCGGATGGACAAGTACCCGTCGGTCCTGGACGGCAGCATCTCAGTCGGCCAGGACCCCATCGCCGCCGAGCTGAAGTCCGCGTACGGCACCGACGACATCTACGGCATGCATTGGCTGCTGGACGTCGACAACACCCTCGGCTTCGGCCGCTGCGGCGACGGTACGACGGCGCCGTCGTACATCAACACGTATCAGCGCGGCTCGTCGGAGTCGGTGTTCGAGACCATCCCGCAGCCGTCCTGCGACACGTTCAAGCACGGTGGCCCGAACGGCTATCTGGACCTGTTCACCAAGGACGCGTCGTACGCCAAGCAGTGGAAGTACACCAACGCGCCGGACGCGGACGCGCGGGCGGTCCAGGTCGCGATGTTCGCCGAGCAGTGGGCGACCGCGCAGGGCAAGCAGGCCCAGATCGCGCCGGAGCTGGAGAAGGCCGCGAAGATGGGCGACTACCTGAGGTACGCGATGTTCGACAAGTACTTCAAGAAGATCGGCAACTGCGTCGGACCCGCAGCCTGCGCCGCTGGTACCGGCAAGGACAGCTCGCACTACCTGATGTCCTGGTACTACGCCTGGGGCGGCGCGACGGACACTTCGGCAGGCTGGGCGTGGCGCATCGGTGACGGCGCCTCGCACCAGGGGTACCAGAACCCGCTGGCGGCGTACGCGCTCGCACAGGTGCCCTCGTTGAAGCCGAAGTCGGCCACAGGTCAGCAGGACTGGGCCAAGAGTATGGACCGGCAACTGGAGGTCCTGCAGTGGCTGCAGTCGGCCGACGGCGGGATCGCCGGCGGTGTCACGAACAGCTGGGAAGGCCACTACGGCACACCTCCCGCGGGTACGCCGACGTTCTACGGCATGTTCTACGACGCGCACCCGGTCTGGCGCGACCCGCCGTCGAACCGGTGGTTCGGCTTCCAGGTCTGGCAGATGGAGCGTACGGCCGCGCTGTACCGGATGACCGGTGACGCCCGGGCGAAGAAGATCCTGGACAAATGGGTGCCCTGGGCAATCGCCAACACCACGGTCGGTACCGGCGGAAACTTCCAGATCCCCTCGGACCTGCAGTGGACCGGCGCACCCGACACCTGGAACCCGGTGACGCCGGGCGCCAACGCGAGCCTGCGGGTCAGCGTGCTCAACCACAGCAAGGACGTCGGTGTCGCGGCGTCGCTCGCCAAGACCTTGCTGAACTACGCCGCCAAGTCGGGCACCGCCCCGGCACGAACCACAGGTGAGGGCCTGCTGACAGCACTGCTGGCAAACCAGACCACCAAGGGCATCGCGGTGCCGGAGACCCGCGGGGACTACAGCCGCTTCGACGACAAGTACAACGCAACAACCGGCGAGGGCACCTACGTCCCGCCGGGTTGGACCGGCAAGATGCCCAACGGAGACGCGATCGACCAGGACTCCACGTTCTTGTCGATCAGGTCGTTCTTCCGCAACGACCCGGAGTGGCCCAAGGTGCAGGCACACCTGAACGGCGGCCCGGCGCCGACCTTCACCTACCACCGCTTCTGGGCACAGGCAGAGATCGCCACGGCGTTCTCCCTGCACACGGAGCTGTTCGGCTAGCTCCCGCTCAGGACTGACGCGCGCCCCCGGTACCACCTGGCCGGGGGCGCGTTCATGTGCCGGAGAGCGGGCCGCGGAGGGCTGAGATCGGTGGGGCGAAGAAGTAGCCGCCACCGGTCGGGGTGACGAGGTCGTCCGGGAGCTCGATCGTGGTGGTCGATCCGTCGGCGGCCGGCAGGTCGACGGTCCGGCGGCGGTCACCGCGCTGGTCGCGCTGGCCGATGATCGGATCGACGCCGCCGACGTTCGGTTGCACGGGCGAGTTGGCCCAGCGGCGGGTGACGAACTGAACTGGTCCTCGATGGAGGACATGTACGCCGCGAACAGCAGACCGCGCTCGGCGGTCTCCAGTTCGGGCGTCGGGTCGGCGACGCCGGCCAGCGGTTCGCCGTACGGGATGCCGCGGCGCAGCATCAGCCGCAGGAAGGTGTCCGCGGCTGCGCCGAAGTCGGTGCCGCTGTCGCGCGGGTTGACCTTGCGGATGTGCCCGGCGAACGGGCACACCTTGCCGAGCAGGTCCTCGGTCGCGGGCCGGTGCACATCGCCGGGGTAGCCGGGGAGATCGACCAGGGCTGACGGGCGGGTGTCGTCATCGAAGAGGAAGTGGTTGTTGGCGAACTCGTCGCCGGCCAGCGCTGCGTCGTCAGCCTCCGGCGAGCGCAGCAGCGGAGCCCCACTCGGCCAGCGACCGACCAGCATCGACGCGAGCCGGACCGGGGTCGTCCCCATGGCCGTGGCGGCGGTCGTCGCCAGCTCCCAGAAACCGGCGACGTTCTGGTCGAGACGCCGGCACACCAGGTACGAACCGCGCCGGGCCCAGTCGGGAAACGCGGTGGCGGGCGGCGCCGGCGTCGTCGGGTCCTGATGGTGCTGACGGGGCTCGCCGAGCAGGAACTGCCCGGGCCACACCAACGGCTGGCCGGGCTTGGCGAAGAGCTCGGCGTGCGGGTCACCGGCCTCGAGGAAGCGGGGGGTGAGGTGATCGTCCGGCGAGGTCGCCCGCCGGCCGCGGACGCCGGGCTGGGAGACGCCGTCCTTGAACCCGAAGTGCTCGTGCCCCTGGAGATTTCCCGGCAGCGTGTCGCCGCGCTGCCCGTGGAGCAGTGTGATGCCCTGGGCAACGGCCTCGTCGAGGATCTCCTCGACCGCGGCCGCCAGGCCCTTCGGGTCATCGGCGGCAACGATCACCAGGGCGTCAGCCTCGTTGTCCGGGCCGCCCACGAGCCAGTTGGCTCGGTGCCCTCGCTGAGCCGGATCGGTCGGGTCGCCCAGGTAGGTGGACCGCTCTGCCAGGCCCTGCCGGAAGCTCTGGTCGCCGAAGGCCTTCGCATCAGCGTCGCCGGCCAGCGCCGCGATGGCCGGGAAAGAGAACGCGACCGCGGTCCAGGTGGCGGTCAGTCCTGGTTCGCGGACGCCGAACCGCAGGCGCAGCGCGCGGAACTCGCGCCGGAAGTCCAGGACCTCGTCCATCGCGGTGATCCGGGGCGCCATCCAGCCGACCCACTCGCGGGCGTCGTCGATGTCCCCGAAGCGCAGGAACAGGAACTCCTGATGGTCTTTGTTGAACCCGGGGACGACGTTGCCCTGGATGTCGGCGGCGGCCTCGGCGTCGTACACAGGTTCGTCGGCCAGCGCCTGCGAAGGGCGGGCGCGACGCGTCACGGCGCCCTCGGCGGCGGAATCGGCGACAGCGGTGGCGGATTCGGCGACGGCGATGGCATCGAGGGCGGATCCGTCCATTGTTGACGGGAGCTCGATGCCCGACAGCAGGTCTGCCCGGGTTTCCGCGAGTGCGGCCAGTGCGGCAGCCGCGTCGGCTCTCACCGCGGGTCCTGGTCGATGATGCCGTGCGCCGCCATGATCACGTGTTCGGCGAGCTGGCCCCCGAACTCGATCGGGCGGCCGCCGATGCGAATGTCGCCGACCCGGTACCCGGCTGCCGCCGGCACCTCGTAGACGACGCGCAGCGCCGCGCCCCGCCGGCCACGGACGACGGTCCAGTGGTCCGCGACCGGTTCGCCGTCGGGATCGGTCCACCCCGAGTCGTCCCAGTCGATCATCACCGGGCCCGGCGGATCCTGGGTGGCCACGGCGTACCCCTTCCGGCAGATCGACCACAGGTCGATATTGATCCGGGCATCGGCGCCGGTCTCCCGGCCGTACGGCAGCGCGTCGTACCCGTCGAGCGCCTTACCGGTCTGCTCGACCTCCTGGGAGACGCCGAGCAGGTCCTTCATCGAGTTGATCGGCATCACGTAGTGCACGATGCCGTCCGTCGTGTTCCACCGGTTCAGCGGCTTGTAGTTGCCCTTGGCATCGAACAGGTCAGCGCGCCGGACCGCGGGATCCACCAGCTTCCGGTACAGCGCCACCACCCGGTCAGGGGCGACGTCGGCGAGCAACTTCCAGTACTCCGGTGTCTCCGTGGTGAAGGTGACTCGCACGATGACACCGTCGGGATCGCGGTCCACGTGCCACTCGAGGTACTCGATCTGGGTCGACCGCTGCTCGCCCGCGGCGAACGCGGCGGCGCGATCGTCGCGATGCTGCATCAGCAGCGGTCGCGAGAACCCGGTCCACGTGTGGGCCCGGGTCGCGGTCACTTCGAGGTCGCGCTGACTGGGATCCAGATAGGCACCAGACCCACTCAGCGCCGTCGACGGCGCGATCAGCCGGTTGATCAGCCGATGCCAGCGATCGAACAGCGGCGAGCCGGCCGGCACGTCCTGGACCGCCCCCGGCGTACCGAACTTCCCCACCAACCCCATGAGCCAGCACTGTATGCCAACTCGGTCACTCCCGGTAGGCATGCCAGTGGGCAACCGGCTGCAACTTGCTGCAACCAGTCACCCACCGACCGGGCGTCGGGAACTTCAGTCGTACATCTTGTCCAGCAGGTCGCCGTACGTCGTTTCGACGTGCTTGCGCTTGAGCTTCAGGCTCGGCGTCATCTCGCCGCCCTCGACGGTCAGGTCGCGGTCGAGGATGGTGAACTTCTTGATGGTTTCCCAGCGGTTCAGGCCGTCGTTCAGCTCGTCGACGTAGCCCTGGACCATCTTCCGGGCGGCGTCCGAGGTGACGATCTCCGCGTACGACTTGCCGCCCAGGCCGTTCTGCTCGGCCCACCCGACGATCGCGTCCGGGTCGAGCGTCACCAGGGCGCTGACGAAGTTGCGCTGGTTGCCGTGGACAAGGAACTGGCTGGCGTACGGGCAGATCATCTTGAACCGGCCCTCGATCACCTGCGGCGCCACGTACTTGCCCCCGGAGGTCTTGAAGAGGTCCTTCTTCCGGTCGGTGATGAAGAGGAACTCGTCCTCGAAGTGCCCGATGTCCCCGGTGTGGAGCCAGCCGTCGGCGTCGATCATCTCGGCGGTCTGCTCCGGCAGGTTGTGGTACCCGCTCATCACGCCGGGACCCTTGATCAGGATCTCGCCGTCCTCGGCGATCTTGAACTCCGCCGCCGGGAAGGCCGGGCCCACGCTCCCGAGCCGGTAGTGGTCCGGCCGGTTCAGCGTCGAGCCGGCGGCGGTCTCCGACAACCCGTAGCCCTCGAGAATCAGCAGCCCGGCCGCGTGGAACCACTCCGACAGCTTCTTGTCCAGCGCCGCGGAGCCCGACACGAAGAAGCGGATCCGCCCACCGAAGCGAGCCCGGATCTTGGAGAGTACGAGCTTGTCGGCCAGCCCGTACTGCGCGGCCAGTACGCCGCTCGGCTCCTTGCCCTGCTGACGGAGCTCCGACACGCGTGAGCCGACACCGAAGGCCCAGTGGAAGAGCTTCGCCTTGACCCCGCCCTCGGCCTCCATCATCGTGACGATCCGGCCGTGGGCCTTCTCGAAGACGCGGGGCGCGGCGGCCATGAAGGTCGGCTGAACGACCGCTGCGTTCTCGACGATCTTGTCGACCCGGCCGTCGATGGCGGTCGCGAACCCGATCTGGAACTGCACGGCCAGCAGCACCTGACCGAACACGTGGGACAGCGGCAGCCACAGCAGTTGCAGGTCGTCCGGGCTGAGCACCTTGATGCCCTCGACCGCCGCACCCTCGTACGTCCAGACCGAGTGCGGCAGCCGGACACCCTTCGGCCGGCCGGTCGTACCCGAGGTGTAGACGAGCGTGCAGAGGTGCTCGGGCTTGACCTGCGCCACCCGCGCGTCGACCGTGTCCGGCTGGTCGTCGAGCTGCTTGGCGCCGAGGTCGTCAAGGGTGGCCAGGGTGATCACCCAGTCACCGTCGCGCTCCTCGGGCTCGCCGTCGATCAGCACGACCTTCCGCACCGACGGCAGCTCCGACTTGTGGTCGCGCAGCTTGTCGACCTGGCTGGCGTCCTCGGCGAAGATCACCTGTACTTCGGCGTCGGCGGCGATGTACGCGACATCGGTGGCCATCGTCGTCGGGTAGATCGTGGTGGTCGCAGCAGCCGCGAGCACCGCGGAGAGATAGCACTCCACCCACTCGAGGCGGGTGCTGGCCGCGATGCCCACCCGCTGCTCGGGCTGGACGCCCAGGGCGACCAGCCCCGCGGCGCGGCGGCGTACCAGGTCGTCGGTCTCTCTCCAGGTCACGGATCGCCAGCCGTCAGCGGCTGGAGCACGGAACGCCTCGCGATCGGGCGTCGCGGCGACGCGGTCGAGGAACATCTGCGCCATGTGTTCCTTGCGGTTGCTGAGCAACGCGAGCTGGGGACCGTCGGCAACGGGCTTCATGATCTGGCCTCCACGGGAGTCAAGTAACCGAACAGTAATAGCCGCAGCGACTGCTGACCATGGTCATCGCTTGCCCGTGGGCACCATCTCGATTACGTTTCCGCAACATGCGCGCACGGTCTGTGGCCCTGGTCTTACTGTCCGTTCTCTTCCTCGGCAATTTGTCACCGGCGACAGCGGTTACTCCGCCGCCGGAGTTCGGTAGTGACTACTCCGATCCTCGCACGCCGGCCCCACCGGTCGCAGTGCCGAACACCCGGCACTGTTCGGTGGAAATCGTCCGGCACGGGTTCCGCAACTTCGATCCCTATCTCTCCACCTACACGCCACCGGCCGGCTGCCGCGGTCCCTGGTCGAAGGTGGTGCTGCGGCTGAAGGGCTCGGTCAAAGGCGTGCAGTACGACCGCCTCGGCCACATCACGATCGGCGGCGTCGGCGTCTTCCGGACCTCGACCCCAGAGCCGAGCACCGACGGGATCAGCTGGCAGGTCGACAAGGACGTCACCTCCTACAGCCCGCTGCTGCGCACCCCGCAGCCCGTGGTGATGGAGCTCGGCAACGTCGTCAACGAGACCTACACCGGCGTCCTCGACATCGTTGTCTCGCTCGACTTCTACACAGTCGGCCACGGCGCCCCACCTGCCCGTACTGCGGCCGCCGTCCTCCCCTTGCAGGACCAGCGCCGCGAGGACTCCGACCTCGTCGGTACTGCGACGCTGCCGCGGAACACGTCACGCCTGCTCGGCGAGGTCTATGTCACCGGCTCCGGCGGTGGGTGTGAGGAGTTCTGGGACACGTCAGCACCGGCCTCGACCGGCTACTCCTGCCCGGACGGTTCGCCGTACCGCGAGGTCGAAGTACTGATCGACGACAAGGTCGCCGGCATCGCGCTTCCGTATCCGCACATCTACACCGGCGGCTGGTCGAATCCGTACGCGTGGCGCCCCTCCCCCGCACCTCGCGCGTTCGACATCAAGCCCTTGCTCTACGACCTGACACCGTTCGCCGGCCTGGTCGCGGACGGCAAACCGCACGAGTTCCGGGTCCACGTCGTCGGCGTACCGGCAGGCCAGAGCGGCTGGTTCGCGGTCCCCAACCTGCATGTGTGGACCGACCCGATCCTCCAGCAGACCCGCGGCAAACTCACCTCGTACTCCGTTGCCGAGCTGACGAAGTCCGACGACGTCACCGGCTCCCCGGGTGCGGCGGGCTCCGTCCGGACCAAGGCATCCCGATCCCTGAAGATCAGCGGCTACGTCGACACCTCGGCCGGGCGGATCAGCACCACGGTCGAGCGCTCACTGACCAACGACAGCAGTCACGTCTGGGCAGCAGGCGAGTCGCATGACGCCCTCGATGCGACCTGGCGCGACCTCTCCGTCGTGACCACCGGGCCCCGCGTGGACCGCACTGAGCTGACCTACCGCAAGAAGGGCTACATCAGCTTCTTGCCCCACGCAACGATCCCGGACGCCTATGACGTGATCACCGACCTCGACCTGGCCGACCGCAGCCACACAACCAGCCGACTCGGCCCGCTGACCCTGGCGGACCGGCGTACGGAGGACACGTACGACGGGCGGGCCGCGTGGATCTACAACGTTCCCCGCGACCAGCGGCACGCGACCGGCACCCAGACGGTCCGCTATCGCGCAACCGGCACCGGCGGCTGTTACGACCACACGCTGACAGCGGTCAACGGCATCTACACGAAGGACGCCTACGGCTGCTGATCGTCCAGTGACTCCAGGAGGGTGCGGAGTTTGGCGGCCTGGGGATGGTTCAGGGATTCGTAGAGGTGGAGGGCTTCGGTCCAGATGGTTCTGGCCTGGTCGGTGTGGCCGGCGCGCTGGTGGGTCCGGCCGAGTGCGGTCAGGGTCAGAGCCAGGTCAGGGCGGGAGCCGATTTCGCGGTACAGGTCGGTCACGCGTTCCCAGGTGGCGATCGCCTCGTCCAGGTGGCCGAGCTCGGCCTGGATGTAGGCGATCGTGTCCAGCGCGGCCGGCGGACCGTTGATGGACGAGATCCCCTCGTAGCTGTGCAGGGCTCGTTGGGCGTAGTCCATCGCCTGGTCGTACTCGCCGAGCAGCGCGTGGTACCAGCCGAGGTTGTTGAGCGAGTGCGCCATGCCGCGCTCATGGCCGATCCGCTGGTAGATGCTCAATGCGCGGAGAGTGTGATCAACGGCGAGCTGCTGCCGGCCCGTCCGGGTGTAGACGCGAGCGATGCTGAGTGAGCCGTGGGCGATCCCCCGCTCGTCGCCGAGTTCCTCGACCAGCCCGAGCGCGAGTTCCTGCTGCCGGATGGCCTCGTCCCACTGGCTGAGGGCCATGTGGACGCGCCCGAGATCACGTCGCGTCCTCGCCTGCCACTGCCGATTGTCCAGCCGGATCGCGGCATCCAGAGCGAGTCGCTGGATCTCCAGGTTGGCGGGATGGCCTTGGTACTCGAGGTAGTCGCCCAGCGCCCAGACGTAGAGCCAGAGCAATCTGTCCGCCCGGCCGGCGGCGGCACGGAGTACGGCGAGGCTGTTCGCCTGCTCGGATTCGAACCAGGCCAAGGCCTCGGCGTGCGTGGTCGGCGGGCGCAGGTCGACCGCCGGATCCAGAGCGGGAAGCTCGATGGGATCTCTGGTCGGGCTGAGCAGTAGAGCGGCCGCGCTGCCGGTGTGGACGAGATAGCTGAGCAGCCGCAGGAAGGCCTGCTCGGCGTCTGCCGGCTCGCTCAGCTCCAAGCCGTAGCTGCGCAGCAGATCGTGCAGGACATAGCGGCCCGGGGCGATCTCGACCAGCTGATGGGCCGCGACGAGCTGCGCCAGCAGGTCTCGGGTCTCCACCAGCGGCGCTCCGGCCAGCGCCGCTGCCGCGCCAAGCGTGAGGTCATGCCCTGGATGGTGAGCAAGCAACCCGAACAACCTGGCCGCCGGCGGACTGAGCTGCTGATACGACCACGAGAAAACAGCCCGTACGCCGGTACCGTCCGGCGTCGTCAACGCATCGAGCGGCGCTGTGCTCATCGCCTGGACGAACGAGTCCAACGGCCATCGCGGCCGCAATGCGATCTGCGCCCCCAGCAGGGACAGCGCGATCGGCAGGCCTGCGCATCGAGCCACCAGCTCCTCGCCACTGGCCGGATCGCCTTCGAGCCGCCGTACGCCGATCCTTGCCGTGAGCAACTGTCTTGCCTGCTCGGGGTCGAGGACGTCGAGCGGCACCACCTCGGCCTCGTCGGCGGCGATCAGCCCGGTCAGCTCGTTGCGGCTGGTGACGAGGGTGAAGCAGGCGGGGCCACTGGCGACCAGCGGGCGGACCTGATGGGTCGACCGCGCGTTGTCCAGCACGACCAGGACGGACCGGTCGGCGAGCAGGCTACGGAAGAGTGCGATCTGTTCGTCGGTTGTGGTCGGGAGGTTGGTGGCGCGGACGCCGAGCGCCGTCAGGAACCGGGGTAGTACGAGATGCGGCTCGGCCGGGCCGGTGCCGGGCGCGTAGCCGAGCAGGTCGGCGTACAGGACTCCGTCGGGAAAGCTGCTGGCCACCTCATGGGCCCACTGGATCGCCAGCGAGGTTTTGCCGACGCCGCCGGGACCGGTGATCAACCCGAGCCTCGCTCCTGCCGCGACCAACTGGTGAAGCCGCTGAAGGTGCTCGCTCCGCCCAGTGAAGTTCCGCAACCCCACCGGCACCTGCCGCGGCACCACCCCCACCTCAATCCCACCGGCATCCTCCGAGCCAGTGCTCGTCTCCGGGGTGCCGGTTGATGGGGTTGCTGGGTCGGTTGCTGCTAGTAGGTCGGCCTGGAGTTTGCGTAGTTCCGGTCCTGGGGCGCTGCCGAGTAGGTCGGCGAGTTTGCGCGCCAGCTCGCCATATGTCTCGAGGGCACGCACCGGACCGGCGGCCACGCGCTGGGCCGCGATGAGCAGCGCCCAGAAGCGTTCGCGGGTCGGATGCCTCTCGGTGAGCTCGGTCAGCTCCGGAACCACCCCGGCCGCGTCGCCGTGCGCCAGCCTCGCGTCGTAGTACAGCTCCCTCGCCTGGAGCCTCTCCTCGACCAGGCGCGGGATCACCTCGCGCCCGAGCGCACTGTCCTCCAGCCCGGCCAGCGGCTCGCCGCGCCACAGCGCGAGAGCTTCGGTGAGGAGGTCGAGGCGGTCCGCCGCACCCGTGGTCCGCGACGCCCGGCCGATAAGCGAGCGGAACACCTCGAGGTCGACCTGCTCGGGTGCGATGTGGAGCGAGTAGCCACCCGGGCTGGTGCGGATGACTGTCTGGTTACTGTCGCCGATCGCGACCCGCAGCCGGGAAACGTACGTCTGCAAGGCGGCTCGCGGTCGATCGGGCAGGTCGTCGCCCCAGATCACGTCGACCAGCTCGTCGATGGAGACCTGCCGGTTCAGGCCGAGGACGAGCGAGGCGAGCAGGATCGCGGGTCGTTGGGCCGGCCGCAGCAGTCGTGTGGACGTGCTGAGGCCGGTGCCGGTGGCGACCTCGACCGGCCCGAGGATGCGAAACCGCAGCTCAGCAGGCTGGATAGTAGGGCGGCTCTCCAGCGTCAATCACCCCCAGGATCAACACTCAGAGTATCCGCCCCAGTGTCCGACACTAGGGCCTACCGTCGCTGCTGAAGGAGCTCCGCGATCTGTACCGCGTTGAGCGCGGCGCCCTTGCGGAGGTTGTCGTTGGAGATGAACAGGACCAGACCGCGGTTGTCCGGCACCGACTGGTCCTGGCGGATCCGGCCGACGTACGACGGATCGTTGCCCGCGGCATGCAACGGGGTGGGCAGATCGGTGAGCTCGACCCCCGGCGCACCGGCCAGCAGTTCGGTCGCGCGCTCGGGCGTGATCGGGTCGGCGAACTCGGCGTGGATGCTGAGCGAGTGACCCGTGAAGACCGGAACGCGGACGCAGGTGCCCGCGACCAGCAGGTCCGGGATGTGCAGGATCTTGCGGCTCTCGTTGCGGAGCTTCTGCTCCTCGTCGGTCTCACCGGTGCCGTCGGCAACGATCGAGCCGGCCAGCGGAAGCACGTTGAACGCGATCGGACCGGCGTACACCTGCGGCTGCGGAAGCGTCACGCCGTGCGTGCCGGTGGCAAGGCGGCCGGCACCGTCGACCAGTGCGTGAGTCTGCTCCTCGAGCTCCCGTACGCCGACGCCGCCGGAGCCCGAGACCGCCTGGTACGTCGAGACGACCAGCCGGGTAAGACGGGCTTCACGGTGCAGAGGCGCCAGCACCGGCATCGCGGCCATCGTGGTGCAGTTCGGGTTGGCGACGATGCCCTTGGGCAGGTGGTCGATGTCACCCGGGTTGACCTCGGCGACGACCAGCGGGACCTCGGGGTCCATCCGCCAGCCGGACGAGTTGTCGACCACGACGGCCCCCGTGGCCGCCACCTTCGGCGCGAACTCCTTCGAAGCCGTCTTCCCATTGGAGAACAGGGCCAGGTCAAGGCCCTTGAAGTCGGCCGTAGCCGAGTCCTCGACGGTGACCTTCTCAGCGCCGAACAAAAGCTGAGCGCCGGCCGAGCGGGCGGACGCGAAGTACCGGATCTCGTCGACCGGAAACTTTCGCTCCACCAGCAGCTGCCGCATCACGCCGCCGACCTGGCCAGTTGCTCCGAACACTCCTACTCGCATGAAAACACCCTAGTAGAAGACATCCACTCACCGGACCGAATTCCACCATCCGGCCGGCGAGGCCGGCCGGACAACCGTGGCTAGCCGACCGCGGCCGATCGCCTGGCGAGCACCTCGTCGGTGTCGTCGGGATCGGTGTTGAGCGATTCGAGCAGCTCGTCGACCTCCGGACGGCGTTCGGGCAGGAGCAACCCGAGACCGACGTACACGACCAGAGATGTTGCCAGCGGCAACGCGACGACCATGGTGGTGTCGGTCGAACCGATGCCCCACTTGACGATCGCCCAGACGATCAGGCCGGCCGCCCAGGACGCGATCGCCGCCCGCGAGCCCGAGCGCCGGAACCAGGGCAGCAGTCCGAGCATCAGCGGGATCGAGATCGGCCCCATCGTCGCGGCCACCAGGTCCACGACGATCTTCAGCACCACACCTTGCCCGTTGGTGATGATCGCGATCAGCATGCTCACCGTGACGAAGGTGAAAGTGGTGATCCGGGCGAACTTCAGGGTGGCGACGTCCGACAGTCGGCGCAGCTTGGGCACCAGGACCGGGCCGATGTCGCGGGTGATCACCGACGAGATCACGTTCGCGTCGGAGGCCACCATCGCCATCGTGTGCGAGAAGAACCCGGCCAGCACGAGCCCGATCAGGCCGCTCGGGAGCAGCAGTTGCGCCAGTTCGACGTACGACTGCTCGGCCTTGCCCAGGTTCGGGACCAGCAGCGGGGCGGCGCACATCGGGATGAACAGCACCAGCGGCCAGACCAGCCACAGCACCGACGACAGCAGTGCCGACTTCTTGGCCGCGGAACCGGACGGCGCGGCCATGTAGCGCTGCGCCAGGTTCCACATGCCGCCGTTGTACTCGAAGGTTTTGATGAACAGGAACGCGATCAGGAAGATCGGTGTGTACGGCCCGGTCAGCGCGTCACCATGTCCCTCGGGCAACTGGTCCCACATCTTCCACAGCGTGGGGATGCCGTCCAGGTGGGTCAGGACGCCGACGAACATCGCGATCCCGGCCGCGGCCTGGATGATGAACTGGCCGAAGTCGGTGAGCACGTCGGCCCACAGTCCGCCCAGCGTCGCGTAGAGCATCGTCACCACACCGGTGAGCAGGATGCCCCAGCGCATCGGTACGCCGGTGAAGCCGTTCAGCAGGACGGCGATCGCGACCCACTTCGCCGCGATGTCGACCACCTTGAGCGCGGCACCGGAGTACGCGAGCACCTGCTGGGTCGGCAGGTTGTAGCGCCTGGCCAGGTACTCCAGTGGCGAGACGACGCCATGTTTGGCACGTAGCCGGTTCCAGCGGGCGGCGAAGAGGAACGCGCCGATCCCGACGCCGACGCCGATCGACACGGCCCACCAGACGTACACCGTGATGCCGTAGTTGTAGGCGACTGCCGCGAAGGCGACGAACATGACCGCGCTGTAGCCGGACATGTGATGCGAGATGCCGGACAGCCACCAGGGAATCCGGCCGCCGGTGGTGAAGTAGTCCACCACGGTCTTGATCTTGGTGCGCGACCACAGTCCGATCAGCACCATCAGCACGAAATAGCCGGCCAGCACCGTCCAGTCGAGCGCGGTCATCGGCAGTCCTCCTCCAGGGGCGGGATGTGACTGGAAGGTTCCACCTGTCAGAACCATGTGTCAATAGGCGGAACAGAACCCGATAACCGTGCTGCCTCAGCCACTGATCAAGCCGTGGAAAGCGTTTGACAGTTTGTTCCGCGTCATAGAACCTTGTTCTGTGAACCCGTCGCAGAAGCCTCTTCAGGTCCGGCACGCCACCCATCCCGACCAGGTGCGCGGGTTCGACACCGCCGCGCTGCGCCGGACGTACCTGGTCGACGACCTCTTCACCGCCGACACGGTCACCGCCGTGCTGACTCACCACGACCGGATCGTGCTGGCCGGCGCCCGCCCGGTCAGCGGCCCGCTCGCCCTGGGCACCTGGCCGGAGCTGCGCAGCGAGTACTTCCTCGAGCGCCGCGAGGCCGGCATCGTGAACGTCGGCGGCCCCGGCACCGTGACGGTCGACGGCACCAAGTTCGAACTCACCACCGGCGCCTGCCTGTACGCCGGCCGCGGCGCGCGCGAGGTCGTGTTCGAAGGCACCGACGCCGCGTTCTACTTGTTCTCGGCGGCCGCGCACACCGACTTCCCCACCACACTCGTCCAGCCCGGCGAGGGCAACCGGCTCGAGCTCGGCGACCAGCAGACCGCGAACCGCCGCACGATCGACCAGTACATCCACGCCGGCGGCGTCCGGAGCTGCCAGATCGTGCTCGGCGTGACCACCCTGCACGCGGGCAGCACCTGGAACACGATGCCCGCGCACACCCACGACCGGCGTACCGAGTGCTACCTGTACTTCGGCCTGCCGGAGTCGGAGCGCATCGTCCACCTGCTGGGCGAACCCGACGAGACCCGGCACCTGCTCGTCGCCGATCGCCAGGCGGTGATCTCACCGAGCTGGTCGATCCACTCGGGAGTCGGCACCTCGTCGTACAGCTTCGTCTGGGCGATGGCCGGCGAGAACCAGGCCTTCACCGACATGGACGGCGTCGACGTGAAGGACCTGCGGTGACGGCTGACGTCCCGGACCCTTCCACCGCACCCGGCCCAGCGCCGCTGAACGCCTTCCACCTGCAGGGCCGCACCGCCCTCGTCACGGGCGCCCGCCGAGGCATCGGCGCGGCGATCGCCGCCGGTCTTGCCGCGGCCGGCGCCGATCTCATCCTGATGGCGCGTGATGCCGCGCTCGAAGACACGCTGGAAGCGATCAAGGAGAACGGCGGCGGGCAGGCGCGGGTGGTGACAGCGGACTTCGCCGATCCGGCCGCAGTCGAGGCGGCAGCCAACGAGGCCGTCGCCTTGGCCGACGCAGCGGGTCGCCCGATCGACATTCTGGTCAACAACGCCGGCACCATTCGCCGGGCTTCGGCGGCCGATACGACGGCGGCCGACTGGCAGTACGTGATCGACGTGAACCTCAACTCGACCTGGGCTGTCACCCGGCCGGTCGGCGCGTCGATGGTCCGGCGGGGCGGTGGCAAGATCATCACGATCGCTTCGCTGCTGAGCTTCCAGGGCGGCATCACCGTACCGGCGTACACGGCGAGCAAACACGCGGTCGCCGGTCTCACGAAGGCGCTGGCCAACGAGTGGGGGCCGGCCGGCGTCCAGGTGAACGCGATCGCGCCTGGGTACATCAGTACCGACAACACCACCGACCTGCGCGCCGACGCGGACCGGGAGGCGGCCATCCGCGACCGCATCCCGGCCGGCCGCTGGGGCCGCCCCGAGGACCTGGTCGGCGCCGCCGTCTTCCTGGCCTCGGCGGCTTCCGACTACGTCAACGGGCACGTGCTCGCCGTCGACGGTGGCTGGCTGGCGAGATGAGAGGTGACAGGATGAGCGACATGAGTTCGCCCTCGGCCATCGACAAGACGCTGATGGTGCTCGACGCCGTCCTCGAGCACTCCCGTTTCACCGACGTGGTGACGGCCACCGGCCTGGCCAAATCGACCGTGCACCGGATCATGGCGTCCCTGGTCGAGCACGAGTTCGTCGCCCAGGCCGAGGACGGTTCGTACCACCCGGGCCCGAAGGCGCTGCGGCTGGCCGGTCACGCCCTCACCAACGTGGACCTGGCGACGGTGGCCCGGCCGGTGCTGGCCGACCTGGTCGCCCAGACACGCTGCACTGTGCATGTCGGTCTGCTCAACGGCGACGAGGCGATCTACGTCGCGCGTCTCGACGGACCTAAGCCTTATCGGATGCCGTCGCGGGTGGGCAAGGCCTTCTGGCTGCACTGCACGGGGATCGGCAAGGCGTTGCTCGCCGAGAAGGACGACGCCGAACTGGATGCGCTGGTCACCCGCACCGGGCTTCCGGCCCGTACTCCGCTGACTCACACGACCGCGGCCGCGCTGAAGGCCGACCTCGCCCAGGTCCGCGCCCGCGGTTACGCGCTGGACGACGAGGAGAACGAACCCGGCATCCGCTGCGTCGCCGCCGTCATCCACGACCACACCGGCAGTGCGATCGCGGCGGTCAGCATCTCGACGTTGTCCCTGGAGCAGTCCATCGCCCAGGTCGCCCTGATGGCCCCGGCTGCGATCGAAGCAGCCCGCAAGATCTCCGCCGCCCTCGGCTATCTGGAGCCCTCGCACTAGCCCTTGCTGTTCAGGCTCTTGCTGCGATGCGCTGGGCTGCTTCGCGGAGTTCGTCCACCAGGTCGACGCCGGACTCGAGCATGCCCCGCATCTTGGCGGAGTCCTGGCCGGCGAACATCTCGGCCACGGTGACCTCGTGGTCCGGCCGCCTGAGGATCTCGATCGGATCACCTGCGCCGATCGTGCCGGGCTTCAGCACCTTGAGATAGGCACCCGGCCGACCGCCCTGGTGGAACCGCTTGACCCACCCCTTGAGCTGCATCCGGTCCTGGAACGTGACGCACGGAATCCGCGGCGCCCGAACCATCACCTCGACCTCGGCACCGATCCGCCACACCTCACCGATCAAGGCGTTGTTGACGTCGAGCCCCTCGGTCCGCAGATTCTCACCGAAGAGCCCACTCGGGATGGCGCGGCCGAGTTGCTCACTCCACCAGCGGGCGTCCTCCTCGGCGTACGCGTAAACCGCCTGATCCGGCCCACCATGATTCTTGGTGTCACAAACCCGATCCCCCACGAGCCCAAGCTCCCCCACCGCGACCCGCCCACCCTGCGGCCGCTTGTCGATCGCCGTCAGCCCGGTGTCCTTGGGCCCCGGGATCAGTTCCTCCACCACATTCACCGTCAGCAGCCGCATACCGCCCATCCTCCCCCGGCCGACGACCGCCGGCCACCGAGTTTCCACCGCCGGGAAGCGAGCGGCGGTCAGTCCTGGATGGCTTTGACGATGGCTATGTTTCGGGTCAGCCAGTCTTGGGGGAGGGTGTGGTCGGGGTCGGTTGACTGGAGGGTCCAGAGGACGTTGAGCAGGTGGCGGACGATGACCCAGTCGCGGGTGCGGTCCTCGTCGAGGTTGGCGGTGTCGATGGCTGTGTAGAAGCGCTGGCGGACGCGGAAGCGGAGGTCGCCTGAGGCGATGACGTCGTCCCAGCGGTTCCAGAGCAGTGGGGCGACCTCGTACGCCGGGTCGCCGGACAACGGCTTCGGGTCGATGACCAGCCAGGGCTCCCGATCCCCCGCCAGCACGTTGAAGTAGTGCAGGTCGGTATGGACCAATGTGCCGTCGCAGTCTGGGTCGGCGACCAAGTCGGAGGCCAGCGAGATCGCCTGTTCGACGTACCGGTGCGGCACCGGCGCCGAGGCGGGTAGTTGCCGGAAGCCCTCGATCCAGCGCTTCAGTTCGCCGGACAGCGTCCGGTACTGCGGCCCCGCGGCGACATGCAGCCGTTTGTAGCTGGAGGCAACAATCTCGCAAGCCTCAAGATCGTCGACAGTGGTCAGATCCCTTGGCTGCAAACGCTCCAGCAGCAAGGCGAACCGGCGCGGATCGGCCCGCAGCAACTTGACCGCCCCGTTGCCGTCCCAGGCACGCAGCGCGAGATGCTCGGTCTCAGCCTCCCAATGCGGGAACTGCACCTTCAGCACACCCGGCGTACCGTCCTTGGCGACCACCGGCACCACCAACGCACAGTTCCCGTACGCCGGTACGCCGTCCTCGCGCAGCTCCCACTCGGCCAGCAACTCGCGCGTCAGCCGGGGCAGCCGTTCCAGCCACGCGGCCCAGTCAGGACCGCGTGACCCGACCTCGAGAAACTTCGCGGGGATCTCGACCGGCACTACTACTTCTTGGTCTTGTCGCCCGGGGACTCGCTGGTCTTGAGGGCAGCGATGAAGGCTTCCTGGGGGACCTCGACCCGGCCCACCATCTTCATCCGCTTCTTGCCCTCTTTCTGCTTCTCCAGCAGTTTGCGCTTCCGGGTGATGTCACCGCCGTAGCACTTGGCCAGCACGTCCTTGCGGATCGCCCGGATCGACTCGCGGGCGATGATCCGGGACCCGATCGCGGCCTGGATCGGCACCTCGAACTGCTGCCGCGGGATGAGCTCCTTGAGCTTGCCGGCCAGCGCGACGCCGTACGAGTAGGCGTTGTCGCGGTGCACGATCGCCGAGAACGCGTCCACCGTCTCGCCCTGCAGCAGGATGTCGACCTTGACCAGCGCGGCGGCCTGCTCGCCGGTCGGTTCGTAGTCCAGTGACGCGTAACCCTTGGTCTTCGACTTCAGCTGGTCGAAGAAGTCGAAGACGATCTCGGCCAGCGGCAGCGTGTAGCGCAGCTCGACCCGGTCCTCGGACAGGTACTCCATCCCCTGCAGGTTGCCCCGCTTGGTCTGGCACAGATCCATGATGACGCCGATGAAGTCCTTCGGGCTGAGGATCGTCGCCCGTACTACAGGCTCGTAAATTTCATCGATCTTGCCTTCGGGGAACTCGCTCGGGTTGGTGACGACGTGTTCCTTGCCGTCCTCCATCTGGACCCGGTAGACCACGTTCGGCGCGGTCGAGATCAGGTCGAGGTCGAACTCGCGCTCGAGCCGCTCCCGGACGATCTCCATGTGCAGCAGCCCGAGGAAGCCACAGCGGAACCCGAAGCCGAGCGCGCCCGAGCTCTCCGGCTCGTACTGCAGGGCGGCGTCGTTGAGCTGCAGCCGCTCCAGCGCGTCGCGCAGCGTCGGGTAGTCGTCGCCGTCGATCGGGAACAGCCCGGAGTACACCATCGGCTGGGGGTGCTTGTAGCCGCCGAGTGCTTCGGTCGCGCCGCGGATCGAGGAGGTGACGGTGTCACCGACCCGGGACTGACGGACGTCCTTCACCCCGGTGATCAGGTAGCCGACCTCGCCGACGCCGATACTCGCGGACTTCACCGGCTCCGGCGAGATGACGCCGACCTCGAGCATCTCGTGCACCGCGCCGCTGGACATCATCTTGATCTTGTCCCGGTGGGTCAGTTCACCGTCGACCACCCGGACGTAGGTGACCACGCCGCGGTAGGTGTCGTAGACCGAGTCGAAGATCAGCGCCCGCGGCGGAGCGTCCTTGACACCCTTGGGCGGCTCGACCTGGGCGACGATCTCGCTGAGCAGCTCCTCGACGCCCTCGCCGGTCTTCGCCGAGACCCGCAGTACGTCGGACTCCTTGCAGCCGATGATGTGCGCCAGCTCGGCGGCGTACTTCTCCGGCTGGGCGCCCGGCAGGTCGATCTTGTTCAGCACCGGGATGATGTGCAGGTCCGCGTTCAGCGCGAGGTACAGGTTGGCCAGCGTCTGCGCCTCGATGCCCTGCGCCGCGTCGACCAGCAGCACCGCACCCTCACACGCCTCCAGCGACCGGGACACCTCGTAGGTGAAGTCCACGTGGCCGGGGGTGTCGATCATGTTCAGGATGTACGTCGTACCGTCCGGGGCGAGCAGTCCGCCCGGGGTGTCCGGCTTCGGCGCGAACGGCAGCCGGACCGCCTGCGACTTGATCGTGATGCCGCGCTCGCGCTCGATGTCCATCCGGTCCAGGTACTGCGCCCGCATCGCGCGGCCGTCGACCACTCCGGTGATCTGCAGCATCCGGTCGGCCAGCGTCGACTTGCCGTGGTCGATGTGGGCGATGATGCAGAAGTTCCGGATCAGCGACGGGTCGGTACGACCGGGCTGCGGAACGGGCGTGGGGCCAGCGGGCACGGAAGATTCCAGTTCGTCTCGGGTGGTCGATCCAACCGCGCGGCAGGGTCCGCGGCAGTCCCCCAATCATCCCATGCCGCCCCACCGCTTTTCGACCGGCACTTCGTCACCCAGAGTCACGCTTGATCTCGGTTCGTGACAGGAAGCCTCTGGCGTGCAACAAACGTGCTGAGCCGGTGTCTCTCTACTGTGAGCGACATGATGCTGAGCGGGGGCAGCCGGGCCGAGGCCCCGCCCGCGCCGGAGCTGGACCGGGAGGCCGCGATCACCCGGTTGTACCGGGAGAAGTGGGCCGGCATGGTCCGGCTGTCCCTGCTGATGCTCGGCGACCGGCCGTCGGCCGAGGACGCCGTCCAGGAAGCCTTCGCCGCGATGTACCGGCGCTGGGACAAGATCAAGGACCGCACCCGCGTCGAGGCCTACCTGCGCTCCGCGGTGCTGAACACCAGCCGGTCCGTACTCCGGCGCCGCAAGCTCGCTCTGCTGCACCGGGGCCAGCCCGAGCCGGCTGTCTGGTCCGCGGAGAGCGCGGCCATGATCGGCGAGGACCGCCGGGAGGTGCTCGCGGCACTCGCGACACTGCCGGCCCGGCGGCGCGAAGTACTGGTGATGCGGTTCTATCTGCATCTGTCCGACGCCGACATCGCGCAGACTCTCGGCATCAGTGAGGTCTCCGTGCGATCGACCGCGTCCCGTGCGTTGAAGAGTCTGGGCCACAAGCTGAAGGAGGACCGATGACGAAGCATCTCGAAGAGCGGTTGTCAGAGGCCCTCGACGCCGCTGCCGGAACCGTGCCGGACACCGCGGTCCCGCCGGAACTGTTCCCCGCGAAACCGGCCGCCCAGCGGCGGTGGACACCGGTGCTGGCGATCGGGCTCGCCATGACAGCCGTGGTGGTCGCCGTGGCCATCCCGGTCGCGATCTCCCGGAACCGTTCGGCGCCGCCGCCGGCCGCGAGCATGTGCCCGGAGCCGCCGGCCGTCGAGGCGCTGACCTACGAGAAGCGGGAGTACGCCGGTTCGCAGGACCCCGCCGGTTCGCAGTACGGCGAGCTGGACAAGCTGCCGTTCGGTTCGCCGCCGAGGGTGCCGTTCGTGATGGCGAAGGACGGGCCCGTGAACGTCACCTATCTGGAGGACCTCGGCGTCAGGGTTCCGCTGCCGGACCGGCGGCTGATCACCAGCATCGGCCGAGTCGACTGTGGCTGGGTGGTGGACCGCCGGACGGGCGCCGACGGCGATCTGCCGGAGATCGGTGTCCTGAGCACGGACGGGAGCTTCCGGTCGTTCGGGCGCACGACCGCCGAAGGCGCTTCGTTGTCGCCGGACGGCAGCCGGTTGGCCTACGTCGCCCCTGAGGCCGGCGGCAAAGCCTCGGTCGTCACCGTTTCCGTTGCCACCGGCAAGCGATTGGCGGCGACTCCGGCGTCCACGACCACCGAGGTGGCGGGCTGGAACAGCCACGGCGTGTGGTTCCTGTCGGACGGAGCGAAGTACGTGACCAAGATGTGGGAGCCGGGCTCGGCGCCAGTCACCGTGGACACCGGCAAGCACCGGCTGACGGCGTACCCGGGAACGGACCGGATGCTGCTGACCGACCCGGAGCCCGTCTACACCAACGAGGGCAGCGACGCATGCGTCCAGGTCGTCACGCTCGGCACCGCGAACAAGCTGCAGACAGTGGTGGAGAAGTGCGGCGGCGCGGGCGGCACCTTATCGCCTGACGGCAGCGTGCTGGTCGCCGAGACGGGCACCATCGCCCAGGGCTACCTGGTCGAGACGGGGGCCAAGACAGGCCTCAACGTCTCGTCGACGATCGTCACGCCCGACTACGCGGCGATCTGGGAGGATCCGAACCACGTTCTCAGCGCAGCCTCGCTGGGATCCTCCGACCGCGTGTTCACCACCCGCTGCAATGTCCGGACCGGTGCCTGCGAACGGATCCAGGACGGCCCGGAATCGTCCGTCATCGTCGGTCCGGACCTCGGCCGGCCCTAAATCGGAGGCTTCGCGGCTGCCCGGGCCCTACCCTCGGTAGGCATGGCACACGCAAGCGGAGTCCGCCTGCCGTACGAGGAATCCCCGGCGACCGTCCGGGCCTGGGTGGACCGCGCACTGGGTTCGTCGGTCGTCTCCGCAGCGACCCAGCAGGGCGGCTTCTCCCCCGGCGTCGCTGCCCGCCTGGTGACGACCACTGGCCGCCGCGCCTTCCTCAAGGCCGTCGGCTCGTCGCTGAACCCTGACACGCCCACCTTGTTTCGCAACGAGATCGCTGCCATGCAAGGGCTTGCAGCCCACTCGTTGCCGCACACACCTTTCCTGTACGACGTGTACGACGACGGCGACTGGGTCGGCCTGCTGATGGAGGACATCGACGGCTACCTCCCGCCCCACCCGTGGCGCCCGCAGGACGCGAACCGGGTGCTCGACGCGCTCGAGGAACTGACCGCCGCGCTGCAGCCATCCCCCTGGCCGGCCGCGCCAGTCGCGGCAGTCCGGAGCAGGGAGTTCTTGAGCCGCTGGGATCTGGTGGTCGCCGACGGGCTCGACGTACCCGACTGGATGGCAGGGCGTCAGGAGGAGTTCGCAGAGCTCGCCAGGGCCGGGCTAGCCGCTCTCGCTGTGGGCGACGGGCTGGTGCACTGGGACCTGCGGGCCGACAACATCCTGATGACCGAGCAGCGGGTCGTCTTCGTCGACTGGGCCCACGCGGCGTTGGGAGCGCCGTGGGCGGACACCGTCATCCTGCACGCCGACATGCGGGGCGCAGTGGATCTTCCCCCGCTGCCGGACGATGTGGGGATCACTGGCTTCATCGCCGGCATTGCGGGAGGGCAATGGTGGGGCAGCCACCAGCAGTCGCCTGCGGGTCTGCCCACCCTTCGTGCTTGGCAGCGTGAGTCGGCCCTGCAGCACCTTGACTGGCTGCGGGACCGACTCAGCTGGAGATGCGATCTAGCTGTTGATGCGGACTAGCTGTTGACGCGGATGATGGTTGAGCCGGAGCCGTCGGCGCCGTCTGTGTAGGCGAGGCGGCCCAAGTAGCGGCTGCCTGCGGTCAGGCCGGTCCAGGTGGCTGTGACCGACGCCTGGCCTGCCGTGGTGACCGGCTGGGAGGCCGGGGTGGCCGTCAGGTTCCCTGCGGGCTCGTTGAGCTGCCAGTGGTTGAGCTTGACGAGCTGCTCGTCCGCGCCGGCGAACAGGTCGACGTACACGTCGTACGAGCCACCTGCGGGTGCAGCCAGGTTGACTTCTTCTTCGGCGGTGCCGCCGGCGCTGCTACCGAGCAAGGTCTTGGTACCGGCCTTATACACGAAGACGTCGAGGTCGGTGCCCGCCGGGTGGTCAGCGTCGAAGGTGGAGAACCTGGCGTGCTTGGTGCCGGCCGGGACTGTCACCGTGTACTTCGCGACGTGGCTGTTGGCCGCCGGGTTGGTGGTCGGGAAGGAGACGCCACCAGGGTTCGTCAGAGTTGCTTCAGCAACCGTGGCGGCAGTCAGGCCGCTCACAGACGTCTGCAGCGTGCCGGTGTAGCCAGCGGTGAACGGGACCTCGACAGAACCGCTGGTGCCCGTGCCGGTGACTTGCACCGGCGCCTTGAGCGTCAGCGGCCGGACCGCCAGCGTGCTACTGACCACGTGCCGGTTGGAGGTCCAGTTGAGCTTGCCGAAGGAGTACTGCTCCAGCGGAGCTCCGTTGTGCTTGAAGGTCACCGTGTACGACGCAGTGCGACCGGGCAGGACCAGCATGAGCTTCGGCGAGACAGTGACCTGGAAACCGGTCATGCCCTCGACCTTCGGGCGGTAGAGCTCGGGAAGCAGGCCCACGTTGCGCACGGTCCGCTTGACCGTCTGCTGGCCGGCCAGGTCGCCGATCGCGATGGTCGGGTAGTTCAGGTCGCTCGGGTCGATCTTGCCCTTGGCACACAGCTGGTGCGTCGCCCCGACCTGACCCGATCCACACACGAACTTCGCCCAGTCGTCGTACGAGGAGTCGTAGACCAGTCCTGGGTTCATCGCTTTCTTCGGCTGCATCATGCCGGCGCCGTACCCGAACGGATTGCCGGCCGAGCCGGAGTCATTCTTGATCGGGTCGCCGTTGGTGTCGAGCGAGTTGCCGGTGGTCAGCAGCGCCGACTTGATCGCCATCGGAGACCAGCTCGGGTACCGGCTCTTGAGCACGGCGGCCGCGCCGGCGATGTGCGGCGACGCCATCGACGTACCGCTGAGGAAGGCGTACTCCCCACCCGCGGCGCTGAACGCGCTGGTGGCGGCGAGGACGTTGGTGCCCGGCGCCATGATGTCGGGCTTGAGCAGGTCACCGTTACCGGCCGGGGACGGGCCGCGGCTCGACGTACTGGCGACCTTCGGCGCGTTCACCCGGACGGTCTTGGCGGCGCCGATCTGGGCCGTCGGGGCGGCGGCGCCGGAGACGTAGGCCTTGATCTCGGGGTTGGCCACGTGGTCGAGGTGGACCGTGGGGACGGAGTGCAGGTCCGAGTCGAGCGTGCTGGCGGTCGGGTTGACCAGGATCACGCCGATGCCGCCGGCGTTCTTCACCTGCAGGCTCTTGTCCACCCGGGCGGTCACGCCGCGGTCGCAGACGACGATCTTGCCGGTCACCTTGGCCGGGTCGAGCGTGCCGGTCATGCAGAGTTCCAGGTTGGTGGGGTTGGCGCCCGCGAGGCCGGCGTCCTTGGCCAGGATCACCGGGGCGCTCGGCGTACCGGCGCCGATCCCCGCACCCGTGTACGACTTGCCGTTGCCCAGGGTGACCGTGGTCTGCACGTCGCGGTCATGGGTGCCGTTGGCAACCGTCATGACCCACGGATAGGTCTTGCCGACGGTCCCGACGCCCGGACCGGTGTTGCCGGCACTGGTCGCGACGAACACGCCGGCCTTGGCCGCACGGAGGAAGGCAAGCCCGGTCGCGTTCACGTAGGTCGAGCCGGAACCGGAGATCGAGTAGTTGATCACGTCGACACCGTCGGCCACGGCAGCGTCGATGCCCGCGACGATGTCCGCGTCCGTACCGCTACCGCCGCCGGCCTCGTTGACGGTCCACAGCACCTTGTAGATGGCGAGCCGGGCGTGCGGGGCGATGCCCGAGCCCTTGCCGTAGTCCCGGCCGAGGACGCTCATGTCGACGCCGTAGTTGCCGGCCGCAGTACTGGCCGTGTGGGTGCCGTGGCCGCCGTAGTCACGGGGCGACCGGAACTCGGCCGGGATCGGACGGTCGCCGATGCCGGCGTCGAAGTACCGGGCTCCGATGACCTTGTTGTTGCAGGTCACCGGCGCTTCCGTGCCGGCCTGGCAGGTGCCCTTCCACTTCTTGGCGACCAGCGCGTCCGACTGCTTGGTCGTCTTGATCGGCGCGAAGCTCGGCCGCTCGGGGACGAACCCGGTGTCGATGACGCCGACGATCACGCCGTCGCCGGCCTTGTCGATGCCGCCGGCCTGCTGCCAGGCGCCACCTCGGCCCGACAGGCCGAGGTACCGGGGCGTGTCGACCGTGTCCTGGTGCTGCAGCTCGCTGGCCTCGACGCTCTTCACGCCGGAGGACTTGGCCAGCTTGACGGCCTCGTCGTGCGACATGCGCGCGGAGAAGCCGGCGTACGTGTAGTTGTAGTCGTACAGCTTCTTCGCGCCCGGCACCTGGCGGAGCACGTCGGTGCGCTCGCGGGCGAGGTGCCGCACGTACGACGTGACCTGGGCGGCACCGGTCAGCAGCTTGCCGCCGGGGAGCGCCCGAGTCGCGGGCAGACCGGCGATGTCGCCGTCGTACTCGGCTACCGGGGAGTCGTCCAGCTGGACGATGTAGGCGCCGGTCGGGGACTCCTTGACCGGGGCGCTGCTGGTCTCGGTGGTCGCGGCCAAGCCGTTGGCTGGGCTGCTGGCCTCGGTGCTGGCTGGTGAGGTGAGGGCTGCGGTGGCTTGGGCGCCGGTGGCGATCACCAGAGCTGCGGCAGAAGCCGAGGCCACCAGGAGCAGGCGGGTACGACGGCGGGCGGGTGCGGGCACGGGCGGGCCTCCAGGCAGGGTGGAACTGGTTCACTGGTGACGGCCGCAGACACCACCCCCGCGGCAACCGGCGTCACTGAGGGGGCTGAGTATGCCGTTCACTCGCGGTGATGTCACGCTCCTTGCGAGCTGTGTCACCAGAATCGTCGTCGTCCCCGGGAGGATCCGAGCTGCCGTGGGGCGGGCTTGGGCGGCGGCTCGGTTTGGTGCGGACGGCGGCTTCTTGCTAATCTGTCTCTTCGCGCGTGTGCGTTGGTACTCACCCGTGCACGCACCACCCTTTCCTGTACTGATCCCAAACACTGATCGAGGCTCTGCATCCGTGGCGAACATCAAGTCCCAGATCAAGCGCAACCGCCAGAACGAGGCTGCGCGGCTTCGCAACAAGTCGGTGAAGTCGACCCTCAAGACGGCTGTTCGCCGGTTCCGCGAGGCTGCTGACAACGGCGACACCGCGAAGGCGCAGGAGCAGGCCCGCGTTGCTGCCCGCCTGCTCGACAAGGCCGCCAGCAAGGGCGTCATCCACGCCAACCAGGCAGCCAACCGGAAGTCGTCCATCTTCAAGAAGGCCGCTTCCCTCTGACAGCGCGCTGACGATCGGCCCCTCCGGTACCCGGAACGCGGCCGATCGTTTTTGCGTGCCCGCCCACAGGCGACCGACGTACAGGGCTAGTTCTTCTGGCCCGAAGGCGCGCAGTGCCCGCAGCCGTTCTGGCCGCGGGCACTGGTAGTGGCAATGGCTCTGACAGGTCCGTGGCCGGCTAGCTGCGGACCTGCTTCTTCGTCTTCGGGTCCTTCGCGGTGTCGTCGGCCAGCTTCTGCGCCCGCTTCTGGAACTCGTCGGCGGTCAACCGGCCCGCCGCCAGCTCGGCGTACACGCCGCGTATCGGCTTGTCCATCGGCGCATACCAAGCAGGCCAGTACTGCGACCAGTTGTTCTCTCCGCCCGACTTCAGCAGGGCACTCGCGGACTCGGCGCCTGGACTCAGCTTGAGCCCCTCGCCCGCACCCTTCACGACAGTCGGGGAACCAGTCAGCTCGGTGAACTTGCCGGCACCCTCCTTCGACAGCATCAGCCGCAGGTACTCCAGACCACCGGCCTTGTTCTTCGCCTTCGACGGCACGATGAAGTTCTCACCCGCGTTGATGCCGGTGCAGTCGACCGGCAGCTTGGAGCCTTCGAGCAGCGGCGTGAACGTCGCGGTGGTGACGAAGTCCGGCGGCGCGACCGGCTTCTGCTCGTTCTCCAGCCAGGAACCACTGGGGATGAAGGCCGCCTGACCCTTGTTCCAGGCGGTCTGCGACTGGACGTGGTCCAGGCCGTCGGTCCCGTTCAGGATGAAACCCTTGCCCCGGAGCTCGAGCAGCGCCTCGGCGGCGAGCTTGATCGACGGGTGCATCCAGGCGTTCGGCTCGAGCGAGTCGATCTTCTTGATGACGTCGTGCCCGCCGTGCTTCACGGCCATGTCCATCACGACCTGGCCGATGTAGTTGCCGTGCTTACCCTGGTAGGCCAGCGGCGCGATCCCGGCCTTCTTGATCTCCCCGCACAAGGTGATGAACTCCGCCCAGGTCTTGGCCGGCTTCCAGCCGTGCTGGTCGAAGAGTTTCTTGTTGTACCAAATTGCGTAGACGGTCAGCACGTACTCGAGAACGAGCGGCTTGCCGTCGAGCATGGCCGCCTTCAGCGCGATCGGCTCGAGGGTGTCGCGCACCTTGACGTCCGGGTTGTCGACCGAGGGCGCGTCGAACAACTCGGTCAGGTCGGCCAGCTGACCGGTACTGGCCAGCGTCGACATCGGCAGCAGCGACGCACCGGAGTTGTCGATCACATCCGGCGGCGTCCCACCGTTGAACCGCGGCTGCAACTGCGGCGTGATGTCGGTGATGCCCTTGTGCTTGATCTCCGCCTTGCCGAACTTCTTCTTGTAGAGCGACTCGTGAAACTTCGCGTAGTCGTCCCCATACCCACCCTTGAAGATCACAACATCCAGCGCGTCGCCATCCTTCACACCGAACGGATTGGACGACGTCTTCTCCGCCCCACCCCCGCCGCTCCCACCATCCCCGTCATCCCCACCACTGGCACACCCCGCCAGCAACGCACCACCCCCACTGGCCAACAAGGTCCCCACCGCCGCCCGCCCCAAAAACACCCGCCGCGACAACCCCTTGGAAGTAGTCATCAAGCCCACCCTCCGACAACTATTTACCTCAGCAATCTGCTGGAAAGAATTTTTCCCACCCCCACCCCGAAGTCAAGCCATAACCCCGCAGCCGCACAACCGGCCGCTGGACCGAGACGCCAGGGCTCGGTCGAGTCGTGTGGGGTGGGTTTCTGCCGGAGGCCGGTGGTTAGCGGCGGCCGTGGGAGCGGCTTACTGTTATTACCATTCGTTCTAGGGCGTAGCCGGCGTCGCCGGAGGCGCCTTTTACGTCGGCGTCTGCTTGGGCGACTGCCTTGATCGCGGTGGCGAGCCCGCCGGGGGTCCAGCCGCGCGCCTGCTGTTTGAGCGTCTTCAACTTCCACGGGGGCACGCCGACCTCGCGCGCCAGATCCGCCTCGCGCAACCCGCTCGGAGCACTCGTGTACTTCGCCAGCCCTCGCAGGCCGCCCGCCATCGCGCTCGTCACGAGCACCGCGGCGACACCACAGTCGAGCGCCCAGCGCAGTTGCTCGAGCGCCGGCTCGGTCCGCCCGTTGATCGCGGCGTCCGCGACCGCGAAACTCGTCACCTCGGCGCGACCACCGAAGTACTGGCCGATCAGTTCCGGATCAACCGGCTGACCACCCGAGTCCGAAACAAGCTGCGAACACGCCCCCGCCAAAGCCCGTAGATCATGGCCAACCGCATCCACCAGCGCGGTGGCAGCCCGCTCGTCGATGCTCCCGCCGAGCAACCTGATCTCGCCAAGCACGAACTGCGGCAGCTCCCACGTCTTCGGCGCGGTCGCAACCACCTCGTTGACCGACGCCTTGCGCAACTTGTCGAGAACCGCCTTGCCCTTCTGCCCACCGGAGTGGACCAGGACGACCAGCACGTCCTCCGACGGCGCCGCGGCGTACTCGAGCAGGTGCGGAACCATCTCGGCCGGCAGGTTCTCCAAGGTCCGGAGCACCATCACCCGCTCCGCCGCGAACAGCGACGGCCCGGTGAGCTCGGCGAACACCCCGACGTCGAGATCGGCGCCACCGAGCTCGGTCACCTCAACCTCGACACCACCCTTCGACACGGCAGCAATCGCGGAACGAACAGCCCGGTCGGCAAGAAACGCCTCCGGACCGGTGACGAGCAGCACGTCACCCAGCTTGGGCGCAGAATTCTTTCGAGCAGCCATAACCCCGCCAGCATCCCACGCCCGCCCGACAATCTCGTCACCCACCAGCCAAGACACCGCCCGCACCCCCGAGCCTCCGGCAGAATGCGCACCCCTCGTCACCGGCCCAGGTCTGGTCGACGCCCCAGAGATGCCGCCTCGCTCCCACCTCGGCGACCTACGGCGCACTCGAGCCGTTTGGCGAAGCGGCGGGCGCTGGGACGAGCCGGTCCTGCTCAGCTGGACGAACCTGCGCAGCGCCCTGCGGGACAAGTTGAACAACGCCCCCTTGGGTGACGCCAACTTCCCGCTGCGGGGCAGCCGGTTTCCCGACCGAGCTGAACCGGGCCAAGCCCGTCCTGGTAGGTCAGCAGTTGCTTGTACGGAAGGGACGTGCGCGGTCGGTCAGGAGCAGCGTCCTGGTGTTGAAGGTTGACCGGTGGCTGCAGCCGTCGGCGGTGACCTCGACAGAGTGCGCGTCGACGAACCGGAACGTTGGAACGACGGTTCCGCTGTCGAGGCCGTTGGGGCTGCTCCCGTCGTCGTACCAGACAACGGTTTCCTGCGACAGTAGGCCGCGGTCGCGCCGCAGGCGTACCTCGGGTCCCATGACGCCTCTCACGCTGACGAGTTCGTGGCGGCCGTCCGGTGACGCTACTCGGTCTCCATCCGGGCGCGGCGAAAACTCGGCTGACAGCCACGCCGTACCCGCGGCGAACAAGACCCCGACAGACCCAAGCGCGACAGCGGTGATCCTGATGGAGCGGCGACGCCAGGCAAGGACTGCCGCGGCGGCGGCGGCCACTGCCACCAGGCCGGTTGACGCGGCGGCGAGGAAACCCTGGTACCGAAGGTTGAACGGATCCCACCAAGTCAGCACGCACACCGGCACGAGGATCGCAACGATCACCGCCAACACCACGATCACCCGTCCACGGGACACGAGTCACTCCTTCGAGCAGCGGTCAACGCGGAAGATCCGCGAAGCGCCGACAGTAGCCAGCATGCGTGTCACGGTGCGGAGTTCCTCCATGCGTGTCGACAGCGGAGATGGCTGGACTGGCCCCCGGATCAGCGATGATCATCGGACTTCTAGTACGGGCGACCAACCGGGGAGACATGAATACGCCGCTGACAGCCTTTCTCGGCTGGGCCTGCCTGGTGATCGCTCTGGCCGGGTGCGGTCCGGCGGGCGAGGCGGAATCCCAACGGCGGGGCGCGTCGCCGAGCCACAGTCAAACGTCCGCTCACGTTCGACCCAGCGAAGCGGTTCGTACCGATCCTGCTCCGATCAAGCGACGTTTCGTTGCTCTGGGCAACCCGTTGCGGTTGTCGTGGCAGGCCGGCGTTCTGGGCGATCAGCGCGTGCCCGGACCGTCGTCGTACTGGATCGATGCGGTCGTGACTCTTCAGCCCGAGGTCGCGCGAAAGCTGCGGAACACCGGTGCCTTGGCGGAGGCTACTGCCCCACCGACTGTCGCCGTGGATCTCCGCGGCGCCCTGCCAGAAGGCCCGTGGCTGACCGGAGCCGACCTCGATCGCGTCGTTTCCGGCAAGTCGAACTACAGCTGCCGCGCCTACCTCGCCAAGGACACCGACGTGATCGTCTTGATCGCCGAAGGAAGCAACGGGTAACACTCGCAGCCGGCGACGTACCGCGACCTTCGGGCAACTCCTGGTTGCTTCTTCTGTCCTGCCGTCAGACCCGCGTGTTCTCCGGTCCGGCCGAAGCGCCCGCTGCGGTCGCAGGCGCCGGCTCAGTCCCGTAGTCCTCGAGATTTCGCAGTTTGCGAATCGGGCTGGCCCAAACCAGCAGCGGCCCGAGCAGCATCAAAGGCGCGGTGAGCAGCAGCGTCGTCCGTACGCCGACCACCTCCGCCAGCGCCCCGGCGACCAACCCACCGGCCGGGATCAACCCCCAGGACACGAACCGTACGGTCGCCATCACCCGCGACAGCAGTTCCGGCGGGCTGGCCACCTGGCGGTAGGTGCGTGTCACCACGCTGCCCGGCACCACCGACCCGGCGAACAAGCAGTTGCCGACGGCAAAGAAGATCCAGCCGGTCGAACCGTGCCCCCACGGGATGATCGTGGCTGCTACCGCGCCAAGAACTCCCTCGGCGAGCAATACGCGAGCAGAGCCGAACTGCCGAACCAGCCAGGGCGTGAGTGAGGCGAAAATCAGCGCGCCCACGCCTTCGGTTGCCAGCAAGAGCCCGACCACGCCCGGCGGAGCTTCGAGATTCCGCACCAGGTAGACGGCGAACAGCGCCATCTGCGCGCCGCACACGAAATTGACGACGCAGGCCCACCAGGTGGCGGGAGCCATCACCGGGTGGTGGGCCACGAACCGCCAGCCGTCGGCGATCATGACCCGCATACTCGTTCGCGCTTCGCCGGAGTCCACCGGATTGCGTTCAGGGAGCCGCCGAAGCAGCACCGCGGACGCGACGTACGACCCGGCGTCGACGAACAACGCCGGCACCGCGCCCATCAACTGCACGAGCAAACCGCCGAGCGACGGCCCGCCCAGTTGGGTGACCGCGTGGGTACCCGACATCAGGCTGTTGCGGGCGTTGAGCTCGTCCTTCGGAACCACCGAGACCATGAACGTCGAACTGGCGGCGAAGAACAGCACCTCGGCGAAGTTGATCACCAGGGCGGTCGCAACAAGCTGGCCGATGGACAGATAGCCGAGCCACCACACGAGCGGAACCGACGCGATCGCAAGGGCACGCACCAGGTCGCAGGCGATCTGCGTACGACGGAGGGGGAGCCGCTGGGTGATGACCCCGGCAGGTAGGCCGATCAGGGCCCACGCGAGGTACGACGCGGCCGCGACCATGCCGAGCTGGAACGGCGTCGCGTCGAGCACCGTGACCGCGGTCAGCGGCAACGCGACGGCGGTCACCGCCGTCCCGGTGCTGCTCAGCGTGCTCGCGCCCCAGTAGTTCCAGAACGCCCCGGCGTCGCGCCTCATCCCGCCCCCTTCGAAGTAAGTTCCGAATTGGAACCCTATGCGAGAATGGCGGTCAACGCCACGCCGATTCCCCAAGGAGCTGACTCCGTGCGTCACGAGGACCTTGCCGAGACCGACTGCGGTATCGCGCAGGCGCTGAGCGTGGTCGGCGATTGGCAGACCTTGCTGGTGGTCCGGGAATCCGCCGCCGGAGTGACCCGGTTCGACGCCCTGCAACGCGAACTCGGTATCAGCCGGCGTGCGCTTGCCGAGAAGCTGGCCCGCCTTGTGGAGCAGGGGATTCTGGAGCGGCAGGCGTACTCGGATCGGCCGCCGCGATACGACTACGTCTTGACCTCGATGGGTGAAGGGCTGCTGCCGGTGCTGCTCGCGCTGCAGGACTTCGGCACTCGGCATGTGATGGGCGACGGTTCGGCCAGCGCCGCGCCGGCGAGCCTCGAGGTTCAGCGCCTGGAGCGACTTGTCGGCACCCGCTTGCCGTCACTGGAACTGGCTGGTCACGACGGGGAATCCGTGGCGCTGCCAGGGGACCGGCCGACGGTGTTGTTCTTCTTCCCGGCGGCATGGCCGCCGCACGCGAACGGCTATCCGCCGGGATGGGGCGATATCCCGGGCGCCCGCGGCTGCACGTTGGAGTGCCTGTCGTTCGCCAAGGCCCACGACGACTTCGTGGCCGCAGGCGTTCGCGTGATCGGCGTGAGCAGCCAGCGCCCCGACCAGCAGGCGGCCTTCGCGGCGCACGCCGAGCTGCCCTACCAGCTCGCCTCGGACCAAGACGGCCGCGCCGCAACCGCGTTGAGGCTGCCGGTGTTCCGGGCCAGCGGCGGCGAATGGCTCAAGCGCGTCACCATCCTCACCAACCACGACGGCGTCGTACAGCATCTGCAAGCCCCCGTCACCGACCCTCAAGGCGCCGTCCAGGAACTGCTCGCCCTCGTCCGCCCCGACACCCGCTGACCAACGCGCCGGAACTAACTGAGTGGATGAACTCATGCTCGGAAAGCTGCCGCGGTGCCATCCAGCGTGCAGGCGGCCGGTGATCGGGTTGGGAGATGACGAGCGGGATTCCCGCGGGCACCACCTTGTGCGGCGCGCCGGGTCTGACGGGCGTGCGGGCGTCCCCTGACTGACTGGGCACGCCGTGGATTGGCGGCCAAGGGGGTCGTGGTCATGGGTGGGTGGGGTTGGTCGACAGGGATAGTTGATCGTCGGAGGTGGTGAGGGCTATCGAGCCGGCGGTGTCGGTGCGGGTGATCTTCATTCCCTGGTGGGTGAGGAGGTCGAGGGTTCGAGGGGCTGGGTGGCCGTAGTCGTTGTCGATGCCGGCCGAGATGATTGCGAGTCGAGCCTGCGTCGCCGCGATGAAGGCAGGGTCCTGCCGGCTGGAACCGTGGTGCGGAACCTTCAGGACATCGGCACGGAGGTCGACTCCGCTGGCGACGATCGACCGCTGGGACTGGGGTTCGAGATCACCGGTGAGCAGGAGACGCAGGCCCGCGACCTCGGTCATCATCGCGATGCTCGCGTTGTTCTCCGGCGAGCCTTCGCCCGTGGAGGTTGAGGGTGCTCCACCGGCTAGCGCAGGCACGCGGGCCGGCCACAGTGCGGTCCAGCTGACCGGGCCGACTGTGCGTTTCTCCTGGTAGGTGACCATCCGGATAGGTATTCGGTGTTGCGCCGCCAGATCGAAGACACGCTTGTACTCCGCGGGTGGTGACAGGTAGGGCGTCACTTCGATCTCCCCGACCGTCCGGTCTCGCAGTACGCCCGCCAAGCCGCCGGCATGGTCGGCGTGGAAGTGGGTGAGCACTACGACTGGCACGTGCTTCACGTCGAGCTCCCGCAAGCACCGATTGATGGCTGCCGGATCGGGACCGGTGTCGACGACGACCGCCGTACTGCGGCCGGCGTGCAGCACCAGGCCGTCGCCCTGCCCCACGTCACAAGCAACCAGGTGCCAGTCCGCCGGCGGCCAGCCCAGGGAGCGGACTGGACGCAGTACTGCGACGGCCAAGACGACGAGCGCGAGCAGCATCACCAGCGGGCGCGCGAGTATGCGGTGCAGGGCGAGCACGAGCCCGAGGCAAAGCAGCGTCAGTACTGCGACGCCGACCACTGTCGCGGGCCAGGCACTTGAGGCGCCTGGCAGGTCGGCACCTCTCTCCGCGATGAGGATGATCCATCGGGCTGGCCAGCCCGCCAACCAGCCGACGAGCCGGGCCAAATCCGCACTCAACAAGGCGATTCCAGCTGCACCGAAGCCGAGGATCGTGGCTGGGCCTACTGCCGGACCTGCCAGGAGATTCGCCGCGACCGCCACCAGCGAGACTTGGCCGGACAGCCACGCGACTACAGGCGTACAGGCTATTTGGGCGGCTAGTGGGCAGGCGACAGCCTCGGCGAAGCGCATGGGCAACCAGCGGGCTAGGGCATCGCGCCAACTCGGTCCGAGCATGACGATGCCGGCGGTCGCCAGTACGGACAACGCGAACCCGGCGGATCTGGCAAGCGACGTGTCCAGCAGGAGCAACGCAATCACCGCTACCGACAGACTCCGCACCGCACGCCGTGACCCGCCACCACCGGTCAACGCAGCCAGGGCAACCAGGCCCATCGCCGCTGCTCGGAGAACACTCGGTTGCGGCCGAGCAAGCACTACGAAGACCACCACCATGGCAAGCCCGACAACAGTCAGCCCTCTCGCCCGCACGCCGATGAGCCGGGCGAGCGGGAGCACGAATGCCAACAGGAGCGTGAGATTCGTACCCGACAATGTTGAGAGCAGAGGTGGGTATGTGACGGTTAGCGCTTTACCGCCCCAGCGCAAGACTCTTTACTTCTGTTCGTCGCCAGGAGTGCGTCAAAGCTCTCGAGTGCGTCGCAGTGACCGGTTCCGGAAGGCTCCTCGATGCCGACTATGCGATCGACTCGGACATGCTGCCGTGGCCGTGCCGAACTTCAGTTCGGGGTGTCCGGCTGGCTCATGGGGCCGACTTCTGAGTCGCCACAGCCAGGCCCGCTCCGCGGCGGAGCACCGCCACCGATCCACCGGTATCGGTGCGGGCCACCCGTGTTCCTGCTCGCTGCAGCAACTCCAGGGTCCGGGGCGCGGGATGACCGTAGTCGTTGTCGGCCCCGGCGGAGATCACCGCCAGACGCGCTCCCGTCGCCGCGACGAACGCCGGGTCCTGCCGCGACGACCCGTGGTGGGCGACCTTCACGACATCGGCCCGCAGATCGACACCCGACGCGACCACCGCCCGCTGGGCCTCCGGTTCCAGATCACCAGTGAGCAGGATTCGCAGGCCCCTGGCATCGACCATCAAGGCGATACTCGCGTTGTTCTCCGGCGACCCGTCACCACCGGAGCCGGAACCACTGAGCGGTGGGACCCGGGCCGGCCAGATCACCGTCCAAGCGAGCTCGCCGGCCGTCCGCCGCTCCTGGTAGGTGACCGTCCGGACCGGCACCGAGCCGGCCGCGGCCAGCGCCCGCACCCGATCGACTTCCGCGGCCGGCGCGAGGTAAGGCCCGACCTCGATCTCGTCCACCACCCTGCCGTCCAGTACTCCCGCGACTCCACCTGCATGATCAGCATGAAAGTGGCTCAGGATCAGCACCGGCACATGCTCGACGCCCAACTCGTGAAGGCAGCGGTCCATCGCCACCGGATCAGGTCCGGCATCGATCACGACCGCCGAGGCCGGCCCGGCCCGCAGGACCAGGCCATCTCCTTGCCCCACATCACAAGCGACCAGGACCCAATCATCGGGCGGCCATCCGATCGAGCCGACCGGCCGGAGCAAGGCGAGCACCAACAGGATCAGGCACAAGAGCACCGCGACCGGTCGCGCGAGCAACCGATGCAGCCCTAGCGTCAGGCCGAGGCAGAGCAGTGTCAGTACGGCGATGCCGAGAACCGTCGCCGGCCAGGCACTCGCCGCCCCGGGCAGGTCGGCGCCCTCGGTCGCGATGAGGATGATCCATCGCGCCGGCCAGGCGGCCGCCCATCCCGCCAGCCGGGCCAGATCGGCACTGAGCAAGGCGATTCCGGCCGCGCCGAAGCCGAGCACCGTGGCCGGTCCGACCGCCGGCCCGGCGAGGAGGTTGGCCCCGACCGCGACCAGTGAGACTTGTCCGGATAGCCAGGCCACTATCGGCGTACAGGCCAGTTGCGCGGCCAGCGGGCAGGCGATGGCCTCCGCGAGCCAGCGAGGCATCCATCTCGCCATCGTGTCTCGCCATGCGGGAGCCAGTACGACGATGCCGGCCGTCGCCAAGACCGAGAGCGCGAACCCGGCGGACCGGGCCAGCGAAACGTCCAGCAGCAACAAGACCAGTACTGCGACCGACAGGCTTCGAACTCCTCGTTTGGTACCGCCAGAGGTCATCGCAGCCAGCGCGACAAGGCCCATCGCAGCAGCCCGCAGCACGCTCGGTTGAGGACGAGCGAGAACCACGAACACCACAACCATGGCCAGCCCGACAACGGTCAGGCCACGGGCGCGAACGCCCAGCAACCGAGTCAGCGGAATGACGAACGCCAACAGCAAGGTCAGATTCGTCCCCGAAACAGCCGAAAGGTGTGCGAGGCCGGTCGTCTTGAAGTCCTCAACCAACTCTGGTGGCAACCCTGACTCGTCACCCATCACCAGGGCCGGCACCAGACCGCGCACCGCCTCCGGCTCTCCAGCAACCGACTGCCTCAGCCCAGCACGCACTCGCTCCGCGGCCCGCAACCACCAAGCTGGCTCATCCAGCACACGCGGCGCCACCCGCGACGACACCATCGCCGCGACGTCGCCACCCTTGTCGACCGACTGAAGTCGCCCCGTCGCCTCCACCTGCTGCCCAAACCTCACCTCCTTCCAGCCCACAGACCCGACCACCACCACCGGCGTACGAACCCGCGTCGCCACACCCCTACCAACCACCTCCTCCACCGTCGCCCGCATCACCACGTACGGCGGACGCCGACCCCCCGCAGCACTCCGGACAGCCGGATCGCTCACCACCTTCAGCCGAACCGTCACCGCCGCCCCCGACTCGGCCAACCCCATCACCGGCCCTGCCTGCAACCGCACCACCTGCAGCCCGGCCGCCACCGCCATCCCGACCACAACAACGCCAACCCCGAACCCCGTCACCACCACGGCAGGCACCCGCACCAAGCCCCGTCGCCCGGACCCCACCGGTTGTGCCTGCCGCACAGGACGCCGCAGTCCGATCCATCCGCGCAACCGAAGCATCAGCACGCCGACGCCCATCAGAAGCCCCACCACCACTGCCACCCACACAGCAGTCGATGCGCTCGCGCCAAGCAGCAGGACGGCGGTCAGCCAACCAGCGGCCGCCGGGACGAGCAGACGCAGGTCAGCCGCGCGGCCCTTTTCACTTTCCTCAGCATCAAGCCTGGACATGCGGCCTCAGCGATGCGAACTCTTCGGGGGCCCACTCCGGGGACCTCCTGGAGTTCGTCAGTGCTGGTGGATCGGTCGTGCTCGTTATGCCAGTCGACGATTCGCTGAGCGAGGACGGGTCCAACCCCCGGCAGCTCGTCGCGAGTCCAATCGCCTCCGACTTCTTCGGGATCTCCTCCTTCGGTGCGTTGACGATGGCTTGCGGAGTGGAGTCGGGAGAGGAACTTCCGGCGGGTTTCCGGATCAGGAGGTGGGGTCGGTGGGAAAGCTTCACACCAGGGAAAGTACGAGCCTTTCCGCCGCTCACCGCAACGAGTAGTCAGGCTGTGGACAACCGGCGTCACCATGGATCGGCTCGCCGACATCGAGGTGGACGGTCTGATCCTGTACGACATCGACGACGAGAGCGACCGGAACCAGGCGGAACGCCCTTTCCGTACCTGCCGACCATGGACCCCGCCGAGTTCGAGACCACGCATCTCGCGGCCTTGCCATACTCGATCGTCATATACCGCGCGGTCGGCAAGTACACCGAACCGGACCTGCGATCGTGGCTGGAGACCAGCAGACGCGAACCGGATTCAGGCGTGTTCGTCGGTGCCTCGCCGAGGCGTGAGAGTGTCCAGCCATCATTCTTGACGTGCGGCGCGGCCAGAACCGCACCGGCGACCACGACGACCGCCACCCCGATATGGCCGCGCCGATCGTCTGGGCGATCTCCTCCTCGGCTTCTTCTCGATCTGCGAAGCAACCAGGCCGTCGAGGTAGTAGTCGAAGTCCACCGTGTTGCCGTTGGCCTTAGTCTCCACGTCCGTTTCGCCGCGGGCCGTATGTGTGAAGCGGGAGATCTTCGGTGAGGTGTCCGTGGCGGTCTTGCCGTTCTTCACCTGCTCGACCAGGTCGCGGACGTCGTAACTGTACGACGAGAACTGGTCGGCCTCGGTCCTGTTCGCGCGTCGGATCCGCGGCGGCTGGCAGCGCTCCATCAGCGCATCGTCGACGACTTCCTGGCAGCCAACTACCCGTCTGGCCTGTGCTGAGACCGTGCCGCCAGGCGAAATAGAGCCTTTCGTGGAATCATGCGATGTCATGGACGTACCGTTCGTACAGTCGAACCCTGCGACCATGCCGATACCGATTGACTGGGATGCGGTGGAGTCCTGGCTGGGTCTTCGCCTGCCGGCTGACTACAAGGCGCTGGCTACCGACCACGGGCCGCTGCTCATCGGTGAATGGCTTTGGCTTCACACGCCATGTGCCAAGCCTGGCCGCTTCGACTACGGAGAATGGCTGAAGGAAACACACAAGCTGTGCCGGGCACGGTCGAAGGACGCTCCGCCACACACACCGCCGCCGTTCCACCCAAAGCGAGGTGGATTACTCGCCTGGGGAGAGACCCGTTCAGCCAGCTACCTGTTCTGGGACACAGCAGCATCCGCCGACCCCGACCAATGGCCGGTGGTCGCCATGGACAGCGACGCCGTCAACAACGGGTTGAACCCCTGGCACAACTACCACATGCCAGTCTCAGAACTGATCGCCGCGGTGGTGAGCACCGGCGTCCCACTGCCCAGCAATCAGCAACTCGGTCCGCTGCCAGCCACAGCACGGCGCACCTCGTATCTGGTCGACGCCGGTCCATGGACCCCGCCGCCACCGGCACGGCGTGCGGCCACCCCGAAAAAGACCCGGCTCACCGCGCTCAAGCAAGGCACTGGCCTGGCCACGCTCCGGCTACTCGTCCCACCACCGGCCAAGCCGTACCTGGGAGACGGCAGCTGGGACCAACTCTTCGACGAGCTCGGCACCCGGCTCCCCACCGACTACATCGAACTGATGGACACCTACGGGGCCGGCTGCTGGTCGGAATGGCTCAACTTCGTCACCCCGCTACGCACCAACGGCCACGGATTCGTCCACCACGCCAAGGAGACACTCGACGGCTACGCCGATCTGCGAGCGGAGTATCCGGAACTCCAGCCACTTCCGGTGTGGCCGGAGCCCGGTGGATTCCTGCCTTTCGCCAACACGGTCGAGGGCGACGTACTGGGCTGGCTCACCCAAGGCTCGCCCGATGAATGGCCACTGATCGTCTACCCACGCCACGCCAAACAGGGCCCGCCATTGCAGGACCCTCTCGTCGACACACTCCTCGCCTGGCTCCGCGGCCGCCTTGACACCGCCGGATTCCCCGGCCGAGACGATGCGGTTGATCCGCTGGAGCGCATCGGATTCGAGCCAGGCAGCGATGAATCACACTGGTGACGGCCATTCCTAGCGTTCCTATCGCCCCCGCGATCGAATCCGCCTCAGCGGTCTACACGTCACCCGCGACCCGCTGCAATCCTTCGGATCGGTGGCTCCAGGCTGGGTGATCCGACCGCGCATTTGCGGTATCGCCAGCGCGCGGGACCTTGATTCCGCTTCGAGAACCTCGGCCCGCGATGCGCCTCGCCCGGGCAAGTTCCGGACAGAGTCAGCGTCGGGCTTGCGAAACTAAGGGTAGAAACCCAGCAAAACTCGTCCTGAAATCTGAACCGTCAAATGACGAGGTCAACCTCTCCCATGAAGCACGAAAAGAAGAGTTGATACGCCGGCGCCACTGCTAGGTCGAGAACCTTCTCCGGATTGGCGCGTACCGAGACGGGTCATCAACAGGTACCTCAGGTGCGTGGCACCTGCCTGAATCATCTGAACACCAAGGGTGCCTACCGAGCTGTCCGGGTCGTCGACAGGGATCGGTGCCTGCGCCGCCACAGGTCTCGCAGCCCTTGGAAGCAGCTCAGCGAGCTGCCGGAACGAACTCATCCGCCTTCGTGCGCGCTTGAGTCCATCTTCAGCGCGTCTGGAGTTCGCATACCCGTCCTCTCCCAGCGACGCTCTGCGTCGGCCCAGGTCAGGCCTTTGAACCAACTCAATCGCCGACATGCCTCATCAAAACTGAACACTCGAGCCGATCGCAGCGATCTCGCGCCGTCGCGGCGAGAGATTTCAATGAAGTGTTCATCATCGAATCCAATGGTCCCTTCTCGATCCCAGGCTACCGGAATCAGCTTGAGAACTACCCGGTCTGCCAGTGCGAGCTTGCCGGCGGTCACGGCTTCGGTTCCGTCGACCGGACAGATCAAATCGATCCCTGCCAGCTCAGAATCTGCTGGATGATACCGCCACCAGGCATGGTTCTGATCGCAGCGCATCTCCCATCAATCGTGGGGCTGACGCTCAATAGAAGAGGTGGATTCCATTTTCTATCCCGGCCCCAAATATTCAAGCGTGGCCCAACCGCCAACCCAGACCACCGTGAGATCAGTGTTACGGACGGTGTTCGGCGTCGGGCTCTGGTCCATCGAGTGGTTCACCCCGTTCTGAAAGCTGACGAATGGCCTTATCCCTCAACTGGTCCCATGAATGATGAGTTAGACGGCGGAGCGCTCCGACAGGTGTAGTCGGATGACCAGCAACAGTCGAAGCCACCGCCTCATGCTCATCCTCTGACAAGATGTCCAGGATCTCTGCTGGGCAAGCACCTTTCGACGCAACTCGACTGCGAACACGCCATTCACTATCAGCCGCCAGTATCCGCATTACCTCTATTGGAACTGTTCGGTTATGCGCCACCCAGAAGCGCATATCGGGATGATCTCTTATGACGTCGAACCAGAGGCCCTCAGGCGCGTCTTCCCAGGCTGACCTGCGCCGTTCTGCCGCGTCGTCACTGCAAACAAGGCGAATAAACTCCGCAGCCGAGGTGATCAAATCAACATCCACCCTTCGGGAGCTTCACCGTGTCCAGGTCTCCCCACTTGATGAACTTTCCCCTTATCGCTGCTCGTTGGGAGCCGGGGCGGAGGCATACTACGCGGACGAGGCGACCATCGGCGGCGAGGAGTTGGTCGGCTCGTCCAGTTGGTCGGCGCGCTGGTACTCGCGGTCGGTTGCGTTCCAGAACGGGTGGTCTTCGGTGGCGGTGATGACCTGGCCGCCCTTGCCCTCCGAGATCGGCTAGCGCGAACTCCCACCCTACTCGGATACGACTACGCCAGAGGCCCGCTGGTCGCAGAGCACGGAGATGAGTGGCCCTCGCCGGTGGGCCAGCACCGGCTGACCACCAGGTTGGACTGACGAGACGACAAATTCGCCCCTCTCTGCCTCCGACGCGATGAAGCTCAGCAGATTGGTCATCGACCGCGAGATCACCACCTTCCGATCCTCGTCACGACCGAGGTTGATTACCTGACCAGTGACACCCCCGGCCCTGGATCGAGGTCCAGACCCAGGTAGTTCGCCTCCATACTCTCCTTCAGGACCGGCAGCCATCCGGCCGCCCGCAAGAAGTCGGCAAGCGTGACAGCGGGCGTCACGGCTACGGCCCTACCCAGCCTGTTGTGGAGGAGCGGTGAAGGGCAGCCAAGACTGCGGCGCCCAGCTCGTCGACCCGATGCCAGTTCGAGACGATGGGTGAGCCGGTCGGGTCGCTGACAAACAGGTCAGCTCGCTGAACACCCTGATGGGCCCAAACCTCGACATCGCCATCGAAAGACACGATCTCCACGACGGCGATCCGCGACCCGGTGTAAAGCGAGCGCCATTCCACGCCGCCGGCGTAGGCGAGAAACTCAGCCATCTGGTCCTGTCCGTCGGAACTGAGCTCACCCACCTCCGCCAGGACGGCTGCCACCGCCGCACCGATCTCATCTGGCCTGCCGACAGCAGCCACTCGCGCAAACGGCACGGTGGCCGGATAGCCATCGAGTTCCGCGGAGTACCGACGACCGTGCATCAGCAGCTCATCGCGATACCAATAGATCCAGACACTGGCCACCACCGCGTACCCCGCCGGCTCGTCCACCCAACTGGTCTTCGTACGCCACGTCGCGTCCCCGTAGTGATTATCGATCGCGCTCGCCAGCAATGGGCCGGCCTGCGACTGGCTCAGGACTGCTCGAGCCGCCGAGCCCAGGGCAGCACGTGCCGCCCCGTGCAACACGGCATCCCTCAGATCAGCGTCAGGACTGGCCAGCAGTTCCTCGATCGCCGAGTACCACCTTGCGGTCAGCTCCTGGTCGCCGGACTCGACCGCTTGGTCAAGGGCAGCACTGGTGAGAATGTTCCTGGTCAGCGCTTGCGCCACCAGCCAGTCTCCCTCGGCGTCGGGCCCGAGCTCCTCGTCGATCTGATCGCGGCACCGTGGAAATAGCCGCCGCAGATAATCCGGGTAATTCTCACAGCTCACCGGCGCGATATCCACAGTTTTCTTCCTCATGAGACCGGCGCTTGACAATGGAAGAAGCACGTATTGGCGCCAGGATACAACATATCGTCAAAATTATTCGGCTGCCCGTTGAACGCTCGGTACGCTTCGATGTACAACGGCACATCGAGGGCCAGTCCCGCCACACCGAGGGTTCGCCCGAACATCGACAGGGAGCCCCGTGTTCTAAGCCTCTGCGTGTACCGCTTCGGATGGGTCTCGTCGAATTGTGATCCGGTATGCTGGGACACCGCCTGATTTGCGGAAACGCTCTGCATGGTGGACTGGAATACGGCCCGTTTGTCACCTTTGTCCAGATCCGCACTGATGGTGCCACCCTGATCCGGCAGCTGCAAAACGTCCCACAATTCCTTGAACTCAGCGTTAGCTATCTTCACCTCCCGGTCGGTCAGTATGGGCCTTTGCTTGTTGAAGGTGTCCTGCTCATTCTTGTACAGCAGATCCGCATAGCCCTTGGCCAGCGAGATGGCCTTCTGGTGGTGCAACTTATTGTTGACCCGTTCTCCGGTCGCCAATTCATGCCGCAATGCAGCGGCTGTCTTGCCATCCCCCTTGCCAGCCTCCACCTGCTCAGAAATGTAGGTGTCTCCGAGGAGGTTCTGCAACGTGGAGTTGGTGACCGACGGGGGCCGGGCCGCCGGGGTCGGCGTCGGCGTCGTGTCGACCCGGTTGCCTTCGTCGTCGATGGAGTAGTGGCCGTCTACTTCTACGCCGCTGATGGGGTTGCCGCCGGCGAAGGCGTAGCGGTTGCTGGTCCAGGGGTCGGTGCCGAGGCTCATGTCAGCTAGCGCGCCGTTGTAAGAGTCTCGGGTGAGGAAGCGGTTCAGGCCTGGGGAATAGTCGCGGAAGCCCATGTCGTAGGACTGCGACGACTGGTCCCAGCGTTTGGCGTTGAAGCGGTAGACGTTGTAGGGCTCTTTGCCTGGGTTTTGGGCTTCGGGTTTGTCTGCGCCGGTGAAGCGGTCGTCGTCGTTCTTCCCGTACGCGGTGTAGCCGTAGGTGGAGCGGGTGTCGCCGGTGTCGGAGGTGAGGGTTTCTACGTCGGTGTGGGGGTTGTAGCCGTAGTAGGAGTCTTCGGCGGTGCCGTCGGCCTTGAACTTGATCTGGGACAGCCGGGATCCCCACGGCGAGTACTGGTACGACGCCGTGATCTCGCCGGTAACTTCTTCGGAGAGGACCTCGCCGGAAAGGCCTAGGTAGGAGTAGTTCGTGGTTTTGGTACCTTCGACCTTGGAGGTGGTGCGGTCCAGGGCGTCGAAGGCTGTTGTGGTGGTCTTGGTGGTGCCGTCTTCCTGCAGTTGGCGGTGCTTGATGATGCGGTCGTAGCCGTCGTAGGTGTTGCGTTCGATCACCGTGCCGGCGGCGGATACCTGGGAGAGGCGACCGAACGGGTCGTAGGTGTAGGACGCCTTCGACGGACCGGTTGTCGCGGTCAGCAGGCGGTTGCGGTCGTACTCGTAGTTCGTCGTTACGTTCTTGACGGTCTGGGCGACGACGTTGCCGGCTGGGTCGTGGGTGTAGGACTCGGTGGAGAGGACTGCTGAGCCGGCGGCGTCTTTCTTTTCTACCTTGGCGATTCGGTCGAGGGGGTCGAAGGTGTAGGCGAAGACGTTGTCCAGGTACGCCGCGTGGTTGTCGGCGTTCTGGACCTTCGCGGTGTCCTTGACCCGGTGCCCGTTGGCCGAGTACTCCATCGCGTGCTGCGAGACCAGCGTGCCGTTGGACTTCTTTTCGATCTGGGAAGCGACCAGGCCGTCGAGGTAGTAGTCGAAGTCGACCGTGTTGCCGTTGGCCTTCGTCTCCACGTCGGTCTCGCCGCGGGACGTGTACGTGTAGCCCGAGATCTTCGGCGAGGTGTCCGTGGCGGTCTTGCCGTTCTTGACCTGCTCGACCAGGTCGCGGGCGTCGTAGGTGTACGACGAGAACTGGTCGTCCTTGTTCGCCGCGTCGTCGAACGTCCGAGTGACCGGAGCGCCGTTCTCGTTGTAGGTGTACGTGGTGGTCTTGAGGAGCGCTGTGCCCTTCTTCTCCTCGACCTTCGCCACCTGGTTCAGCTCGTTGTAGCCAACGAGGTAGTCGCTGACCTTGGCGCCCGGCTGAGTATCGGTGATCTGCAGCAGGTTGCCGTTGGTGTCGTACCTGTAGGTGAAGTCCTTCTTTTCCGCATCGGCCTCACCGGTGTTGTCGCGAACTACCTTCACCGCGTCAGCAGAAACCGTCCCAGTGGCAGCCGGGGCCAACGTGACCGAGCCCGTGGTCGCCTCGGCGAACGTGAACTCCCCGAGGCTGACCCAAGTCCCGGCGCCAACACTCTGGTTGACCGGCTTGCTGACAGGGGCGCCGCCAGTACTGACCGCGTACGGCGCTGCGGTCGACGCACCTGCCACCGCGGGATAGCGGACGTAGACGGTGTACTTACCGTCCGCCGGCACGTTCAGCTTCCAGGTGTGCTTGTCCGTGCTCCCGGTCGCCGCCGCATGCGTGCGGTAGTTGGTGCCCTGGAACCCGGTGCCAGTGGACGACGAAGCCCAAGTGCCCGCGACCTCCACGTCACCGGTGTCGGAGTTGTCCACCAGGGACACGTGCAGACCGACCGGTACGCCGTCGTCGCTGCGCGACTTGAGCTTGCCGTCCGGGAAGAAGTCCCACGACATCGTGCGGGACGACGAACCACCCGCGCTGGTCAGCGTCCGCGCGGTCTGCTGACCCAGTTCGTTGTACCCGTACGCCGCGACGATGTCCCACGGATCCGTGCTCGACTTCACCCAGCCGTTGTCGAAGTAGCTGTACGACGTGTCGTTGCGGACGGTCTGCCCGTCCGAAGCCGGCGCGCTGACCTTCGTCACGTTGCCGATCTCGTCGTACGACATCACCGTCTTGTCCGGAGTGTTGTACTGCGCGTCGTCCTTGTCGTAGGGCGACAACTTCTCCTTCGGCCGGTTCAGCGCGTCGTACACAGTGACCTGCGCGAAGTCGTCCGGGTCGTCACCGGTCTCGACGCCGCGCGGGGTGATCACCTTGGTCTGGTTGCCGACCTGGTCGTACTCCACCTGCGTCGTCCGGTACGTCACGTTGCCGGCGGCATCCTTCTTGTGCGGCGCCTTCACCTGGACCGTCTTGCCGCGCTCGTCCAGCGTGACCAACGTCTTGTTGCCATCGGCATCGGTCGAACTGACCACATTGCCGTCCCGGTCGTACTCCGTTGACGTGGTCTTGCCCGCCGCATCGGTGGCCGTCTTCGGGCGGTGCGCCTTGTCGTAGGTGGACTTCGACGTGTAGTCCGCCGGGTCGGCCGACTTGGACTTGCGCGGGTCCACCACCGTCACGACGTTGCCGACGTTGTCGTACTCGTAGCTGATCTTGTCGTTCTGCGCGTTCGTGACCGACAGCAACTGGTAGACCGGGTCGTACTGGTACGACGTGACGAAGTCCGCCGGGTCTTGCGTGAGCACACCCTTCGGCTCGGTCTGCCGGAGCAGGTTGCCGACCACGTCGTACTCGTACTTCGTCTCCCGGTCCGGGTCCGTCGTCGAGTCCTTCGGCGCCTTCGACGAGATCAGTTGGTCCGCGTCGTCGTAGACGTTGGTGCTGATCGCGCCGTTCGGGGCGGTCGCCTGGGTCACGTTGTCGTTCGCGTCGTACACCGGCGCCGGGGTGGTGATGAAGAGGTTGGCGGCCTGGTCCTTCGGCACCTTCGACGTCAGCGGCCGGCCGAAGAGGTCATAGGTGTACGTGCTGGTCTTGAGCTTGGCATCGGTGACGGTCAGCACGTTGCCACGGACGTCGTACCCGAAGTCGGTCGCCTTCGTCAGCGCGTCGGTGATCTTCTTCGGATAGCCGGTGGCGTCGTAGAGCGAATAGGTGGTCGTGTTGTTGTTGGCGTCCGTCGAGGTCTTCAGCTGACCGAGCGGGTCATAGGCGTACTTCGTGGTGTAGTCGCCGGCCGTCGCGGTGGCGTTGCCCTTGGGATCGGTCACCGACGTGAGGTTTCCGAGCGGGTCGTACCCGAAGGTCCAGGTCCGGCCCTCGGGGCTGACCTTGCGGGTGAGCTCCCCGTAGAACCCGTTGCCGCCGACGTTGTAGCTCAGCACCGTGGCTGGGGTCCCGTTGGCGTTGGCCTCGGCGTCCTTGATGGTCAGCGGGAAGCCGGTCTTCGGGTCATACGTCCAGGTACTGCGCGCTCCGTTGGGCTCCTCCAGCTGGGTGACGTTGTGATCGGTGTCCCAGCTGAGCAACGTGTTCTCGTTCTTGGCGTTGGTGGTCTGGACCGGCCGGCCGAACCCGTCCATCACGTACTTCGTGGCACGCGGCGTCGCATCGGTGACAGTGGTCTCCACCGTTCCCGTACCGGGCACGTAGCCGAACGTCGTGGTCTTGCCCAACCGGTCGGTCAGCTTCTCGAGCTTCCACTTGTCTTTGGGATCGGTGGTCGCCGCGAAGTACGAAAGGTTCGTCGACTTGCCGCGCGGGTCGGTGATCCGGACCAGCTTGGTGTTCTTGTTGGTGTTGGTGGCGTCGTAGACGAACTTGAACGTCTTCGCCGCGGTGGAGCCCGCGCCATCCACCAGCTCGGCCATCAGGCCCTTGTCCGAGTAGGTGAACGTGACCTTCCGGCCGGCGATGTCGGTGACGGACTCGACCTGATCGATGATCTTCGGATTGGTCAGGTTCGTCGCGGCCGTCTTCACCCCGGCGTCGTTGACGAAGCTGTACGCCTGGCCCTTCTCGAAGTAGTCCAGCGTGAGCGTCCGGCGGCCGGCGGCGTCGGTGATGTAGTTCAGGAACTTGACCGGCTTGTTGGCGCTCTTGCGCTCTTCGTAAGTGAAGAGCATCTCGTTGCCGTTCTTGTCCCGCAGGACCGACTGGAACCCCTGGTCGTCGAAGAAGAACTGGGTCCGGTCCGGCCGGGTCAGCACCCAGGCCCGGTTCACCGAGGTCTTGTTGTTCGGCGGATCAGCGAGCTTCTGCAGGTAGAGATGAACACCCTTCGGATGGTCGTAGTCCCACTTCGTCTCGTCCGTCGTGCCGTGCTTGTTCAGCGCGAAGGTGTGGCTGGTGCCGTCCCCGTCGGTCAGCGTGATCGTGGTCGGCCACTTCTGGCCGCGCGGATGGAAGTCCAGCGCCGACCCCAGCCGGTTCAGCGTGGACGTCGACAGCGACCAGCCGTAGCCCATCGACGAGGCCGACGTGTCCAGGCTGTTGTACGTCATCCGCACGAAGGTGGACGCGCCACGGCTCGGGTTGGTCAGCGCGTTGTAGCCGAAGGCAACGTTTCCGGTCGCGAGGTTGACCATCGCCGACGAGCCGGCCCCGGTGTTCTTCCCGGCGTACTGGTAGAACTTCTCCAGCCCGAGCTGGTCCGAGGTCGGGTCCTCGACCGCGGCGTTCTGGTTCAGGGTTCCGACCCCGCCGGAGGTCTTGGAAAGCCAGGCTCCGGTCGTCTTGTGGCGCAGGTCCCACTGGAGAACGAAGTCCTCCCGCTTGTTGCTCGGATCGGCGGCGACCGGGCTCTTCACCTGGGCGCTCACCCTCACCGCAGCTCCCGGAGCCAGATCAGCCGGCAGCGCAGTGTCGAGACGGTTCGCCGCCGAGGTCACCTCGGTGCCGTCCGGCAGCGTCCAGTGGTACGACAGCGCGTAGTCCGCGGACTTCAACGCGAAAGCCTGCGTGTTGGTGATCGTCACATCGACCGGGTACTGCGCCGCAGGCGTCTGCCGCTGCGGCGTCTTCGGCGCGTGGTACGCGTTCTCCGGTGTCTTGCTGAGATAGGTGACCTTCAGCAGCGGACGCAGCAGCGGCTCAGCCGCTTCGGCACTCAGGAACAGCCCATGACCAGACACCGCCTCCGTCGACTGCTTGAGCAGGAAGCCGTGCTCGGTGGCAGGAGTGTTCACCCAACCCTGGACAGCGGCCTTGGCCTGCCACCAGTGCCAGGTCGGGTCCGGTACGCCGATGTTGCCGGCCGGCACATAGTCCAGAACCGCTCCGAAATCGCCACCCGCCGTGGTCCACGAGGTGGTCGAGTTCGCCTTCTGCCAGGTGGTCGCCGACTCCACAAATGTCTTGCTCAACGCATGGGCATTGACCTGGGCCGCACCACCCTCGTAGTGCGCTTTCCACAGCCCCAGCTTGGCATCCAGGATGGTCGAACCCGCCGGGATAGCGCCGGTGACCGTTCCGAAGTTCACCACGGCGCGGGTCTTGCCATAGGTCGCGTTGTTGCCGACCTCGAGCCACGCCTTGCCCTCGACCTTGTCCAAATTGGTCGCGTACTGCACGCTCGACAACGTCGAGTCGGCCGCGGCCTGGAAGTACTTGACCACCTGGCCCGCCTTGGGCAGGCACGCGAGCTGGGTCGCCGACGGTGTCAAGCCGCCGTCCTTGGTCTTGACGGCGACCTGGTAGTAGTAGCCGTCTCCCTCATCCGACGTGTCGTCGGCCGGCGTCGGCTCCGCACTGGTGTCGACATAGCTCGTCGTCCCCGCCGCCACCGGTGCTACCAGGGTGTCCGCGGTCGGGGTGAAGTTCTGGAAGACGCTGCGGTGTACCTGGTACTCGACGATGTCGTCGGCCGTGCTGGTGCTCGGATCGACGTACCCGCTCCAGTTCAGCGTCGCGCCTGTCGCGGCGATCGTCGTCGGCGTGCTGACGACGACGCCGGGCCGGCCGTAGGTGACGATCAGCTTGGGCCGGTTGGCGTGCCGGTGCACGTCGGAGCCGTTGTACGCGTACTCACTGGCCTGGTAGACCGGTCCGCCGCGGCCGAGGGTCTCGTCGCTCGCCTTGACGATCATGCCGTTGTTCGGCGAACCGCCGAGCCAGCTCTGCAGCATCGACCGGACACTGAACGTGTGCCACACGCTGCTCTCGCCGGCGTCCTTCGTGTCGTACGCCCGCTTCAGGAGCCACACGGCGTCCGCGGTGGTCGCCTTACCCGCCACGTCACCCATCGTGATCCGGTAGCCGCCACCCGCGTTGAACGGCAGCGAGCCGACGCCCTTCAGGACCTTGCCGGTACCAAGCGTCTGGTCCACCGTATAGCTGGCGGTACCGCCACCGTGCAGCACGCTGTACGGCGTGTTGGTGGCGCGGTCGGAACCTTGGATGTAACCGACCGAGACGTCGTAGTAGCCGGTCTCCGTGATGTCCGGCCTCCAGGTGAACGTCGACCCTGTCGCCGCGTCGTTCTGGTACCGGTAACCGCCGCCATCAGCCACTGCCGACGCAGCCTGCGGCCAGGCTCCGACCATGGACGTGTTCGCGGTATCGCCGTCGTCCACGTACGCCTTGTTGAAGGCGAGGCTGCCCAGCGTGGTGTTGACCGACGAGTTCCAGTTGACCGTCGACTCGCTCCAGGCCGACGCCGCCTGACGCGCCTCCAACCGGACCGCGTTCGCATTGGTCTGGAACGACTGGTCGAAGTACAGCTTCAGCTGGGCCGAGTCGACCGTGGCACCGGCCGGGATGCTGGAGATGTCGAACTTGAGCAGGCTGCGGCGCTTCGCCGAGCCGGTCGTCCCGGCGTACAGGCCGGTGATGCCGCCGTAGTTGGTGGTCGGCGCGCCGGAGTCCACCATCGCGTCCTGAGCCTGGTCCGGAGCGGGCTCCACCGCGATGGTCGGGTCGATCACCACCGGGTACTGCCGATCGGCGCTGTTCAGCCACTCCGCATCCGCCCGCACCGTGATCTCGATAGTGGCTCCGCGCTGAGTGACGGTCTGCGTCACGTTGTCGCTGAAAGCCTTCCCGTACGGCGACGCGGCGTCGTCGCGCGCGTCCGTCATGAACGGCCGCGGCATCGTGAACAGCGGCCGACCGACCCCACTGGCCGGGTGGAAGGCGATCGAGCCGTCGGACTGCTCCACGGCCTTCACTCCGGCCAGCTTCAGGCTGAACCGGTACGTCGGATCGGCCGGCGCCGACTCCAGGACGATGCTTTCCTTCAGCTGATCCGGTCCGACCTGGTAGACCAGATCCGCATCGCCGAACACATCCGGATAGGTGACCGTGTCCCCGGCGGCCGTCGGCGTCAGCGCCTTCGTGGCCGTCGTGCCCAAGGTCATCCCCCGACCGCCCAGGTCGAACTTCACGAGTTCGTCGGCCCGCGTGCCGAAGAAGCTGCGAAAGCTGTTGGACTCGTTGGCAAGGCCGTAGCCCGCCACCCGGCTGGACTTCACCGTGGTGTCGATCGGCTGCAGCGTGCCGTCAGAGGCCTGGTAGTGAATCGGCTCGCTGGACAGTTCGGCCTCGGTCCGGCCGTCCGCCAACTGGAACACCTTGCTCGTCGGCGTCCGACGACCGGGCAACTCCTTCACCCGCCGGCCATCGCGCTTGATCGGCGAAGGAACCTGCTCGTTCCTGGCCACGCCGGCCGGCAGAACGGCGTTCAGCTCCGGATTCGGCTGGTTCGACTGACTGCGCCAGCCCTGAAGATCGGCAGCAGCAGCCACCGACGGGCCAGCCGGACCGGCGAACGCCTGCGTTTGCAGGCCGGACGCCAGCAAGGCGATCGGGACGGTGACAGGGACGAGCACACGGCGGACTCGGGACATGGGCGGAGGGGCTCCTTCGTCTGCCCGGGGTGCCTCACGGTGAGTTACCGAACCCCGGATGCCAGGCGGTTACGCCCAGCTGTGGCCGGGCCGGAGGAGAATCCCTGAGATGGCAACGCCGCGCAACCGCTACTCCGCGGTCATGTCACAACCTGCAAATCTGTAACGTTCCGCCGAATTCCCCCGATCGCGCGCGAGACACAATTCCATCGATAGAAGCGCCAGCCCATCCACGATGCGGACCACCAACTGGAGCGGCGCCGGCAGACGGCGGTCCTACCTATGGTGTGGACTGATTCACGCGGCGTAACGGACTGCACGGTAGCCCTGCAACCCGAGCAAAATCCCGCGTTCGTGAAACCGTCCCGCCAGGGTCACCCGCGGTCCGGGCGGCGCCAGCGTCTCGATCCGGCCGTCCCCTGCTGGTGAACGAGATACTCTCGCCTCCACAATGCGCTGGACTGTCTCGGCCGCGGCCCGGACGATCACCCGGAGCGTCTCCTCGAGCTCCATCGGCCCTCGCAGCGAAGCAGCCACCTCGGCGATCACATCGGCGATCTCGAGATGCAGGTCCGCCTGTTCGGTCATCAGTCTCCGGGATGAACGCAACGCTTGATGTGGCGCTCGGCGGCGAGGTGGACCTTGCTGGTTTGCTGCCCGCTGGTCCGCAGCGCCACCAAAGTTAAGCCAGATGGGTCAAGAATGGTCAATACGAGCACCAACGTTCACCTCGCAGGGGGTCAGCACACCAGCCTCTGACCTGCACCTCTACTCATGGCAGCCGAGTGAAATTAGAGGCCATCCCAGCTCCCAAATCTAATGCACCGGACACGGCTGACAGATGGGTGAGCCCAGTCGTCTTGAAATCCTCGGCCAACTCCGGTGGCATTCCGGACTCGTCTCCCATGACGAGTGCCGGCACCAGACCGCGTACTGCCTCAGGCTCGGCCGCAACCGATTCCCTCAACCCAGCACGAACTCGCTCCGCCGCACGCAACCACCAAGCGGGCTCATCGAGCACCCGCGGAGCAACCCGCGACGACAACATCGCCGCCACGTCATCGCCCTTGTCGACCGCTCCGAGTCGCCCGGTCGCCTCGACATGCTGGCCGAATCTCACCTCCTTCCACTGCACGGACCCGATCACCACCACCGGCGTACGAACTCGCGTCGCCGTCCCCCGCCCTCTCACCTCCTCGACAACAGCCCGAACCACCACGTACGGCGGACGCCGGCTCCCCGGAGTACTCCGCACAGCCGGATCCCCGGCAACCTTCAGCCGAACCTTCACCGCCGCCCCCGACTCCGCCAACTCCCCCACCGGCCCAGCCTGCAAACTCATCACCTGCACCCCAGCCGCCAACGCCATCCCCACCACAACAACCCCAACCCCCACCGCAGTAACCACCACCGGCTTCACCTGCCCCACCCACAGTCGCCACGCCCGCAGTCGCCCCGCCGACAGCTGCCGCGCGGGGTCGTGCTGCTCCTGGGATTGCCGTCCCCGGTGCGCCGGGAACCGCCGCACCGGGGACTGCTGCACCGGGAACCGCTGAGTCGGCAGCCGCTGCGCTGCCAGCCGCGGGAGTCGTCGGCTCGCCCACTGGCCCCCGCCAAGCCGGGGCCGCTGCCACAGTCGTCCGAGCAGGTGGAGAGTCAGCAACAGAAGTGCCAGAACGAGCGCGGTCACCACGGCGACCCACATCGCGGTCGCCACACTTGAGCCCACGAGCAGGACGGCAGCAAGCCATCCCGCACCCGCCGGAACCAGCAACCGCAGATCAGCTCCGCGCTCCGGAGCAGCATCCGCTGGCGCACCGCGCTCCACCGAGCCATCCGCAGGACCGGGCCCCACCGGACCAGCCGCGGGACCATCCGCACTGCCGGGCTCCGCCGGATCATGCGCACGGCCATGCCCGACCGGGTCATGCGCGGGGCCGGGCTCCACCGCTTCATGCGCAAGGCGCGGCTCCGCCGAGTCATGCGCTAGTCCACCGGGATGCGCCGGGCGGTCGTCCTGCCGATCGCGATCCGACTCGTTGGCTTCGGGGCGGTTGGTTGGCTTCTGGGCGGGGTTCAGACTCGGACATGGGGCTTCAGGGATTCGAATTTCTTGGGGCCTACTCCGGGGACCTCCTGGAGTTCGTCGGGGCTGGTGAAACGGCCGTGTTCCGTGCGCCAATCGAGGATTCGCTGGGCAAGGACCGGGCCTACGCCGGGCAGGCTGTCCAGCTGGGCGAGGGTTGCTGTGTTGAGGTCGAGTGGGGTGCTGGCTGGCGTGCCCGGAGTACCGGTTGGTTGTCCGGCGGCGGGGCTGCTGGGTGGCGCGGCGCCTGGAACGCCTACGACGATCTGTTCGCCGTCGGTTACTGGGCGGGCGAGGTTGAGGGTTGTCAGGTCTACGCCGGGCAGGGCTCCGCCCGCGGCGGCCAGTACGTCGGCGACGCGCGATCCCGTCGACGCACGGACCAGCCCGGGGCGACGGACTTTGCCGGCGACATGCACTACGACGGTCGCCGGCTTCCCAGGCGAACCGGCGCCGCCAGGAGCGCCCGGGCCGCCAGTCCCGTTGCCAGGGCCGTTGCCGCCCGGCGTCGCACCGGGGGTTGGAATGGCTACTGGTGAGCCTGAGGTCAGCGTGCTTGGTGAGTTGGGGATGGGCTCGGGGTTGGTACGGAGCAGTGCATAGGCGGCCCATGCCAGTCCTACGAGCAGGACGAGGGCGAGCACGACCACGTGACGTGGTGACAGTGTCCATAGCGGTCCTTTCAGGCGATCGGGCAAGGCCGGCGACGGTGTCCAGCCGCCCCTGACCTCGTCGGGATCGGGAGGATGGCTGGCAGCACGGAGTCGGGACAGGGCTTGCTGGCGGGCTTCCGGGTCCGGGGGTGGGGGTCGGCGGGAGAGCTTCACACCAGAGAAAGTACGAGCGTTTCCACCGGCCGCCGGGGCGACTTCGCAGGCTGTGGACAGTCGGCGGGCGACAGCGTGGCGAGCAACCCGCGACCGGGAGAACCTCGCCAACTACGCCGCTTTCACCAAGCGGGCGACGTAGGAGCGGGCGAAGGCGCCAGCTTGGGCGAGCACCCGCGGTCGGGCGAGGTGCTGGCGTGGGGGTGCTCGGTGGTTAGTGGGGGGCTATTACTACGGCGAGCATGCCGGGGCCTACGTGGGCTCCTATTACGGCGCCTACTTCTCGGAGGACTATTTCTTCGGCTTGTGGGAGGCGCTCGGCTAGGCCGTCGGCGAGGGTGTGGGCCTTGTCCAGGTTGGAGAGGTGGTGGACGGCTACCTGGACTGGGCCGTCGCCGGCGCGTTGGACGGCGATGTCGGCTAGGCGGGCGATTGCGCGGCTCGACGTACGGACCTTTTCGAGTGGGACGATGCGGCCGCCGCTGATGGTGAGCAGGGGCTTGACCGCCAGCGCAGTACCGAGGAGGGCTTGGGCTGCTCCGATGCGGCCGCCTCGGCGGAGGTACTCCAGTGTGTCGACGTAGAAGTACGACGAGACGGCCGCCATCCGCGCTCGGGCGGCGGACTCGACACCTGCCTGGTCGGCGCCGTCAGCGGCAGCGGCGGCCGCGGCCAGTACGGGGAAGCCCAGTCCCATGCCCAGCGAGCGCGAGTCGACCACGCGGACCGGGATCGGTGAATCCTTCGCCCCGATCATGGCGGCCTCGAACGTCCCCGACATGTCCCCGGACAGGTGGATCGACACGATCGACTCGGCCCCGGCGGCGGCGATCGCGCCGTACGTGTCGGCGAACGACTGCGGAGCGGGCCGGCTGGTCGACACGGGAGTGAACGTCTTGAGCGCCTCGGCGACGGCGTCCGAGCTGGTCGCGCCGTCGTCGTACGCCGTCCCGCCGATCACCACCTGCAGCGGTACGACGGTCAGCGGGAACCGGAGTACCTCGAGCGCCGACAGACCCGCGGTGGAGTCGGTGACGACATGCACGCGGGCTGACATGAAGCGAGGTTACCGGACAGTTTTCGTCGGCGCCTGGTGTCAGACTCGATGAATGAAGGAGACGCGCGAGGAAATCGAGGAACTGCAACGGCTGCTCGACGCGGCCTACCAGCGCTCCACCGAGCATTTGCGGAGCATCATCACCGGCGAAAGGCAACTGTCGGCGGCGGAGCTGGCCGAGGCGTTGCAGGGCATGTGCACGCTCAATGTCGCGACTGTCACAGCGAAGGGTGAGCCGCGGATCAGCGCGGTCGATGGGCACTTCCTGCACGCGCGGTGGGTCTTCTCGACGACGGGACAAGCGGCCAAGGCGAAGCATCTGAGAGTCCGACCGGCGGCGAGCATCTCGTACGTCGACGGTGAGCGGATCGGCGTGTTCGCCCACGGGCAGGTCGAGTTCCTCGGCACCGACCATCCGGACTTCGCCGAGATCGAGGATCACCTGGTCGCGCACTACGGCAGCTCGCCGTCGACCTGGGCGGACGACATCGTCTATTGCCGGCTCCAGCCGCACTGGATGGTCGGCTACGCGTCCGACAAGAGCGCCCTACTCGGCAAGAGCTGACGCCGGTACTTCGAACCGCCTCGGCGAGGTGGGGGCCATCCCCTGTGTGGCCCACCACCTCGCCGCTGAGCTGACTCCCCCTCGGTGTCAGCTCACTAGGCTTGGTACCGGCTGTGCCGAGAACCGTCCCATTACGGCTCTCGACGGTCCCCCCGGGGAGCCCCAGCGGTCGACCCACCGGCGGGTGACCAAACCCGCCGGCTTTCCCGTATCGACCGGACCGGCACTCGTCCCCTGTGTCGTGTGCCTGGTCTCTGCTGGGACCCCGCCCCGGGTCGCGTGCCCTGACGGTGCACGGCCCCCGGTGTGAGGTAGGACAGCTCCCCACGACACAGCACCCCGGAGATTGCGGCAGTTGATCGGCGCCCCCACCGTCTGGCTGCCGGATGCTCTCCGTGTCGCCCGCTCCGGATTCGAAGTACGTCCCGGCAGTCCGGCGCACCATGTTTGCCTCGTCATGGTCACCGCCCCCATTCTCTGCCGGTCTGGCCCGAATCCGTTTCGGAACTCTGTGTCGTGGAACCGCCCTACGGCAGTCATTCTGGTTCCGCAGAGTAGTCACGAGCGAGGCAGAACCACCGGCAGTTGCCCGGCAGCTTCCTGCTTTCCCCGTCACGAACCAGCCCTTCACTCGTCTGCCCGGCCCTGGTGCTGGCCAGGCGGCAAGGCGCTGACGCGGGGCGCAGGTGTGCGGTGAAGGCGGGTGCCGGCGGTGGAGCGCGCGGGGCGCGTGCGGGGCGGAGGCGCTGGGCGCGGACGGACGTGCCGGGAGCTGGCACGAGGTGCGGGGGCGGCGCAGGCGCAGCGTGTGCGGGGCGGAGGCGCTGGGCGCAGGCATAAAGGGCTGGCACGAGGTGCACAGCGAGGGCGCAGGCGGCGCGAGCGGGGTAGGGCTAGGAGAGGGCCGTTAGGAGGTCGTCGGCTAGGTGTTGGGCTGCTGTGGCTGGGTCTGGGTGGGGCCAGTCCTTGGCGGGGGTGGCTGTGGCGCAGGATTCTTGGAGGACTGCCCATGCGGTCGGGAGCATGGGTGGGTCCATGGTTTCTTGCCACGAGAGGAGTTGGCCGCAGAGGTGGTCGGCTTGGTCGTGCTTGCCGAGCGCATGCAAGACGGCTACCGCCTCGGGCATGACGTCGAGTAGGTAGACGACGCGCCCCTCCACCAGCAACCGGCTGACCGCGTCGCGGATCGACACCCTCGCCTGTTCCAGGTCACCCGTACGCCGGGCCAGCCGGCTCCGGTAGAGCATCACCAGATAGTCGAAGTACCCGCGATGCCCGCGAATGTCCGCGTCGGCCTCGTCGAGCAGAGCCTGCGCCAGCTCAAACCGCCCGGCCTGGAACTCCACCATCGCCAGACACCCGGCCACCTTCGTCCGCTCCGGGTCGTCAGAGGCCTGGCTGTCCCGAGCGAGTTCTGCCCACCGGCGAGCCTCGTCCAGGTTGCCCAGCTCCAGCTCGACCCTGCTGAGCGCCATGTAGGCGATCTCGTCCGGATAGACCCCCGGGTTGACCAGCGCCGCCTCCCACGCGAGTAGCAACTCCTTGGCCTCAGGCAGCCGTCCCCAGCGCGCCAGTGCCAGCCCACAGATCGCCTGGACAGTCGCCGACCGTTGCACGTCACCGTGCTTACGAGCGTCAGCCACCAACGCCGGGATCTCCGCCAAGCTCAACGTGTCCAGCAGCAACGACCCGGACGACACCCACCCGCCACGCGCCATCAACCCCATCTCCGACTCCGGCGAGATCAGAGTCCGCGCGTCCCCGTAGTACCGGCGGGCTGCTCGGACATCGCCGGTCAGGTTGGAGAGTCGGCCGGCGATGGCGAGCAGGCGGCCGCTGATCTCCTTGTCCTGCACGTTCTCGGCGCACAGGCTCGCCCACTGGATCCCGCTCTCGGCCACGCTCGCCTGGTACTGCCACGCGATCCGGAAGCCGAGCACGATGCGGGCAGCCGTGTCCCAGTCCCCCAGCGCCGACGCCCGTTCCAACGCGATCTCGAAGGTCGCCGAGTTGGCGTTGGCGGCCCGGTACCGCCGCTCCCGGTCCGGACTCGACCAGGCCCCGTCCAGCCCTTCGACGTACGTCGCACACCAGGCGACAGCGCGATCCTTGAACTCGACCAGGTCATCGCCCTGCGACGACAGCCCCGCGTAGGCGTGCTCGCGGATCGTCTCCAGCATCTTGTACCGCGCGCCGTACAGCTGCTCGAACTCCAGCACCGGTTGCAACAGCGACTTGTCGACCAGCTCGGCCAGCAGCATCGGGACATCAAGCGGATCGATCGGCTCGCCCGTGCACACCCCGACCACAGCATCCAACGTGAACGGCGACCCCAGCATCGAGGCGCGGTACAAAAGCTGGCGAGCAGGATCGGACAAGGCGTCGACGCTCCACGCGATCGTGTCGGCCAACGTCCGCTGGTGCGGTGCACCGAACCGTCGCGGCCCGGACAGCAACCGGAACCGGTCGTCCAGCGCCGCCAGGATGGTCTCCACCGACAGCGACCCAGCTCGCGCCGCGGCGAGCTCCAACGCCAGCGGCAGCCCGTCGAGTCGCTGACAGAGCCGAGCGACAATCGCAGCGTTCTCGGGGGTCAACGAGAAGTCAGGCCGGACCCGCGCCGCCCGCCGGCAGAACATCTCCACGGCCGGCGAAGCCGCGATCTCGTCGAAGTCCTTGTCATTGCGCGGTACGCCGAGCACCTGCACCCGGCGGACGACCTCGTCCGGCAACCCGAGCGGGATCCGCGACGTCACCAGGACGCCGATCCCCGGGAAGCTCCGGACCATCCGGTTGGCCACGGTGGCGACCCCGTCGAGCACGTGCTCGGCGTTGTCCTCCACGATCACCAGGTCGCCCGGCTTGCGCCCGGACAACACGTCGTCCAGGTCGGAAGTCCCAGGAGCCGTCCCAAAAGCATCAAGGATCGCCGACGGTACTGCGGCGTCGCGCTGCACCGTCGTGAGGTCGACGACCACCACGGTCGTGTCCACCGACGACACGCGATCGGCAGCGGCCAGTGCGAGCTCGGTCTTGCCCACGCCACCCGGTCCGACCAGAGTGACCAGCCGGTTCTGGCGGAGCAGCTGTTCGAGCTCCTCCAGCTCCCGATCGCGCCCGACCAGTCCGTCGGGGATCGGCCTGGTCCCCCGCCAGCGCAGCCCCGTCGGCGCAGGATCGGCCATAGCGATCACGGGCCGCACCGACGCGTGACCGGCAGCGGCCAGGAACCGTCCGGCGTCACCATCGCGGAGGCCGAGCCCCTCGGACAGCAGCCGCACCGAGTCCTTGCGCGGTCGGGCGACCCGGCCCGCTTCGAGCTCGCGGATGGTCCGCACGCTGAGCTTGGCGCGGTCGGCCAGCTCCTCCTGGGACAGTCCTGCCTGGACCCTCAAGTCAAGCAGGAGATCGGCAAAACCCCGCCGTCCCTCAGCCCGGCCATCCGCGTCCGACAAAGCCCGTCACCCCTTCAGAGCCTCACAGTCCCCCCACAACATAGCGTGACAGGGGTGTCGGGGCTTTATGCACCCAGTGACCACAGTGCGGGACAGCGGACGGGCAAGCCAGTGTTCGGCGCTTCAGGCGCTGACGCGAACTGAATCCGTTTCATCGACCGGGGCATACAAAGAGAGCACGTCGGACCATTCCTCGATCCGCGCTCTGGTGTCCGCGCGGCCCGAATCCGCATTCAGCAGACTGCCGTCGCAAATACCTCTGGTCGCCCGGACGACCAGGTCGGTTCCCACCACGAGCCAACGCTCACGCAGGTTCTCCAGGGTCGCCATAGGGAGTATTCAAACCCAGTCGTGTTTCGCATACGTAACGCACTCGGCAACATCGCGATAAGTCACCGACAAAAGAAAAAACAATTGAAAGAACAGCTAACTCGGCAACCAGGAAAGCCGGACCTGCCGTTGCTGATTGTCCACATTGGTGTCGACCAGGCAGATCGACTGCCAGGTGCCCAGCGCGAGCCGGCCGCCGATCACCGGGATCGACGCGTACGGCGGGATCAGTGCGGGCAGCACGTGATCGCGGCCATGGCCCGGCGTACCGTGCCGGTGCTGCCAGCCGAAGTCGCGGGGCAGCAACTGTTCGAGCACCGCCAGCAGGTCGGTGTCACTGCCCGCGCCGGTCTCCAGGATCGCGATCCCGGCGGTCGCGTGCGGGACGAACACGTGCAGCAGTCCGTCACCCTGGGCCTGGTGGGCCTCGGCGGTGACGAACTGCTCGCACCTGCTCGTCAGGTCGAAGACGACCTCGCGGCCGCCCGTTCCGACGTCGATCAGCTCTGAACGCATCCGTGCAGCGTCTCAGGCGGGGACGATGTTGACCAACTTCGGCGCGCGGACGATGACCTTGCGGGTGCCGCGACCGTCCAGTGCCTTCTGCACTGCCTCGGACGCCAGCGCCAGCTGCTCCAGCTCGGCGTCGGAGATGTCGGGTGACACCTCCAGCCGGTCCTTGACCTTGCCGGCGATCTGGACGATGGCGATGACCGAGTCCTGGACCAGCAGGGCCGGGTCGACCTTCGGCCAGCCGGCCTTGGCGACGGTGGGCTCGTGGCCCAGGTTCTCCCACATGTCCTCGGCCGTGTACGGCGCAACCAGGCTCAGCAGGATCGCCACCGTCTCGACCGCCTCGCGGACGGCCGGGTCGGCCGCACCCGGACCGGAGTCGATCGCCTTGCGGGTGGCGTTCACCAGCTCCATCACCCGGGCGACCATCACGTTGAACCGGTACGACTCGATCAGCTCGGTCGCGTCGGCCACCGTGCGGTGGGTCAGCTTGCGCAGCGCCAGGTCACCGGTGCTGAAGTCCACTCCCACCGGCGACTCGACGGAACCGCTCAGCCGCCAGGCCCGTTGCAGGAACTTCAGCGAACCGCCCGGCGACATGTCGGCCCAGTCGATGTCGTCGTCCGGCGGACCGGCGAAGACCATCGTCAGCCGGACCGCGTCGACCCCGAAGGCGTCCAGCTGGTCGCCCAGGTTCACCCCGTTGCCCAGCGACTTGCTCATCGCCTTGCCCTCGTTGATCACCTGGCCCTGGTTCAGCAGCCGGGTGAACGGCTCGGTCGCCTCCAGCAGGCCCATGTCGTTCAGCGCCTTGACGAAGAACCGCGCGTACAGCAGGTGCAGGACGGCGTGCTCCTTGCCACCGACGTACTGGAACGTCGGCATCCAGCGGCGCGCGGCCTCCGGGTCGAACGCACCCTCGGTGTAGTCCGGCGACAGGTAGCGCAGGAAGTACCAGGACGAGTCCACGAAGGTGTCCATCGTGTCGGTGTCCCGCTGGGCGGCACCGCCACACTTCGGACAGCTGACCTCGACCCAGTCGCGAGCCGACGCCAGGGGCGAGACACCCCGGGGAGCGAGAGCCTCGCCCCGCAGGTCGGGCAGCTCCACCGGCAGCTGGTCGTCCGGAACCGGCACTTCGCCGCAAGCGGGGCAGTGGATCATCGGGATCGGCGCACCCCAGTAGCGCTGCCGGCTCAGCAGCCAGTCGCGCAGCCGGTAGTTGATCGTGCGCTCGCCCAGCCCCTTGTCCTCCAGCCAGTCGATGATCGTCGACTTGGCCTCGGCGACACCCAGCCCGTCCAGGCTGATCTCGTCGTTGGCGCTGTTGATCGCCGGCCCCTCGCCGGTGTACGCCTTGCCGTCGAAACCCTCCTCCGGCTGCACGGTCCGCACGATCGGCAGGCCGAACTTCTCGGCGAACTCCCAGTCGCGCGAGTCCTGGCCGGGGACGGCCATGATCGCGCCGGTGCCGTAGTCGGACAGGACGTAGTCCGCTGCCCAGATCGGGATCCGCTCGCCGGTGACCGGGTTGGTCGCGTAGGAGCCCAGGAAGACGCCGGTCTTCTCCCGGTCGGTGCTCAGCCGCTCGATCTCGGTCGATGCCTTGACCGCGGTCAGGTACGCGTCGAAGGCCTCGCGCTGCTCCGGCGTGACCAGTTCCTCGGCCAGCTTGGAGTCCGGCGCGACCACCAGGAAGGTGGCACCGAACAGCGTGTCCGGCCGGGTGGTGAAGACCTTGATCGGCTCCTCGCGGCCCTCGACGATGAAGCCGGTGAAGGCACCCTCGGAGCGGCCGATCCAGTTCCGCTGCTGCAGCAGGATCTCTTCCGGCCACTGCAGCTGGTCCATGTCGTCCAGCAGCCGCTGGGCGTACGCGGTGGTCTTGAAATACCACTGGGTCAGCTCGCGCTTGGTGACCTCGAAGCCGCAGCGCTCGCAGCGGCCCTGGACGACCTGCTCGTTGGCCAGCACGGTCTGGTCGTTCGGGCACCAGTTCACGTACGACGCCTTGCGGTACGCCAGCCCGCGCTCGTAGAACCGCAGGAACAGCCACTGCGTCCAGCGGTAGTACTCCGGGTCGGAGGTGTGCAGCCGGCGCGACCAGTCGAAGCTCAGCGCGTACCGGCGGATCGACTCGGCCTGGGTCTCGATGTTGGCGTACGTGTACGTCGCCGGGTGCTCGTTGCGCTTGATCGCCGCGTTCTCGGCGGGCAGCCCGAAGGAGTCCCAGCCGATCGGGTTCAGTACGTCGTACCCCTGCTGGAACCAGAACCGGGACAGTACGTCGTGCAGCGCGAACACCTCGCCGTGACCCATGTGCAGGTCACCCGACGGGTAGGAGAACATCGTCAGCGCGTACCGGCGCTCGGCCGAGCCGTCGTCGCGCGCCTTGAACGGGTCGAGCTTCTCCCACACCGGCCGCCACTTGGCCTGCATGGCATTGAAGTCGTAGCCGCCGCGGTCGACGTCGACTACGTCGCCATCCGCCCCGTGCTCCACCTGCTCGCTCACCGTCGTACTCCTGCGTTCTAGAGATGTCATGAGGACCCTGCCCGGAAATGCCTGCATAAATAAAAATGGCCCCTCACACAGGAGGGGACGCCGTACCGGCGGCGCTCAGAAGGCGCCAGTACGGCTAACTAAGGAGCAGGGTCACTCGCATATCACCAGATTAGCGCATCCCGGCGCCTGGTTTGCGAGCAGGCGCCGGGATGCAGCACGCGCGTTCAGCCGAAGGTGACGCCGAACCCTGCGAGCCACTGCTGGACTACCGGGATGTCCACCCGCTGCAGCCCGCCGAGGTAGCGGCAGTTGGCGGTGTAGCCGTAGCTGGTCACCGTCACCACGTACCCGCCGTGGAACGCCGGGCCGCCGGAGTCACCGAAGCAGGTGCCGCCCGTACCGCGGTTGTCGTTCGGGTTGCCGTTCACCTGCAGGATCTGGTCGGTCAGCTTCTGGCCAGGCTGCTCGGCGAAGCGGCGCAGCAGCGGGTAGCTCATCGGCTGCGGCTTCTGCGGACCGGAGTCGGGCTTGCGGACCTCAGTGCCGTAGCCGACCGCCGTGAAGATGGTCTTGTTCAGCGCCGGCTGGGCAAAGGCGTCCAGGTAGTACGCCGGTGCGATCTTGGCCGGGGCGATCGTCGTCACCGCCCGGTCGAGCACGATCACGCCGACGTCGTTCCAGTTGTTCAGGTCGGTGAAGTCCGAGTACGCCGGGTGCGTGTGCGCCGTACCGGACAGGTAGCCGGCTGCCTCCAGCTCGGCCTGCGTGTACCCGACAGCCGGGTTGGCCGCGACCGGGAACGGCGACGGCGGCTGCTCGGCGATCACCGACTGGAAGGTCACCAGGGTCTTGCCCAGGGTGCCGTCCGTGCAGTGCGCCGCAGTGAGCAGGACGGTCGGCGAGACCAGCGTCGCGCTGCAGCGGAACCGTCCGTCCGGGGTGTAGAAGAGGATCAGCCCGACGTTGGGGTGCCGGTTGCCGTCCGGTTCACCGCCGGTGATCGCATTGGCCGGCAGGGCCGGCAGCAACGAGGCCACGAGCGCCAGTAGGGCAACGCCGATGAAGCGGCTAAGTCGACTCATGTCATCTCCAGGGGATGATGTAGTGCATTAACCGCATTGCAGCACCACGGGAGAACACGGTCCAGAGGTTGTCTCAAAGCAAGGGTCAACCTTCGGAGCCGAGGTGATGGGTGCCGCCGGAGGCCCTGAACTCCGTTGGCGACTGGCCGTAACGGCTCCGGAACGCTGTGCTGAACGGCCTCACGTCGGAGTACCCGCAAGCGCGTGCTGCCTCGGTCACCGTGACGGCCGGGTCGAGCAGTAGCTGGGCGGCCAACTCGAGTCGCATCCGGCGCAGGGTCGACATCATCGACGTACCGACGTACTGCCGGAAGAGTCGCTCAGCATGGCGTTCCGACAGGTGTACTGCGGCTGCCACCTCCCGCACGGTCACCGGACGAGCCAGGTTGTCCAGCAGGTGCCGCTGCATTGCCTCCACCACTACCGGACCTCTGTCGCGTACTACGGGCGCAACCGACAGGTCCTGGTCGAGCGCAAACGCCCGTGCCGTGTCGAGCACGAGGGCAGCGCCCAGTGCCGACACTGCCTCGTTGTAGCCGGACTGCGGCTGTGCAGCCTCAGCTGCTAGCGCACTAACAACTGCAGCCAGCCCACCGACCCGGCGCGACACCACTGGACCGTCTGCTCGAGTCAACCCCGACCACCAGCCACTACCGGAGACACTGGCCAACGGGCGGAAGGTGAACCCCCAGAAGGCGATCCCCAGCGGCGACGACCGGCTCGACTCGATCTCGTGGATGTCCCCCGGCCGGGCCAGGAACACGTCCCCTTCGCTGACCCCGTACTCCGTCGTACCGGAGTTGAAGCGCCCCTCGCCGGAGTACGCCAGGCAGATCTCGTGGAACGAGTGGCTGTGCCAGTAGTTCCGCCAGTACTCCGGCCGGTAGTGCCCCCAACTCACGAAGTCAGCCCGGAACCCGCCGACCTCACAGGACTCCAGGAGCCCCGCAAGGTCGACGAACCGGTCCGCCGACTCAACGGCCGTCAGGCTCAAACGCCCACCGAGCCTCTGCCGGTTGGGTCGATGCCGCGGAGGATCATGCCCTGGCCGAGGGAGTGTTCGTGGGTCTTCACAGTCGGCGGGTCGGACGGGTCGCGGTACTGAACCAGCCAGGTCGTCCGCGGCTCGCTGCTGACGTTCACCCCTGAGCCGTGCACGGTGAGGTAGGTGAAGAACAGCACGTCACCGGCTTCGGCGGGCTGCGGCACCGCGTCCTCGAACGGCACGTCGGGCAGGTGGAAGGAGCCCTCGGCGTCGTGCTCGCGCGGCCCGGACAGATGGCTGCCCGGGATGATCCGGACGCAGCCCTTCTCCTCCGGGGCGTCGTCGAAGTGGAAGATCGCGGCGCCGACCCGGTGGTACTTGTGCGGGAAGAACGGATAGTCCTGGTGCAGTGGGAAGGGCGAACCGTTCTCCGGCGGCTTCACGAACAGCTTGGTGTGGTGCAGCTGGACGTTCTCCACCCCCATCACCGCGGCGGCCACATCGGTGAACCTCGGGTCCACCAGCAGCTTGCTGAAGGCCCCATCGTAGAACTGCGCGTCGTGCAGGTGCTGCAGCCGCGTCTTGGTGTCCGTCATCCCCATCGCCGACTGCCAGGTGGGGTCGTCGTCGCGGTTCAGCCTGGCCAGCAGGGCATGACTGGTCTCCCGGTACGCCGCTGCTTCTGCCTTGCTGAGCAGGCCTTTCACCAGCACGAAGCCCTGCTCGGCGTACTGCGTGGCCAGTGCCGGCAGGTCCGGCCGGCTCTGCGTGATCGTCATCTCGGATTCCTCCTGATCGGGTATCACCGAGCCTAGGAACAACAGCGTCCGAGCAGCAGGATCTGCCCGGACGCCGATGTTCGCCAAACGGACACGCCCACGCGCGCTCGACCGGTCCGGCGACCGGCCGACCGGTTCACCCGGCGTCTACAAACCCAACTGTCCCAGCCGCACGCTGATCCGCGGATCGGTCGACACCACCGGCGCTTCGGTCCGGACCCAGGGATCGCCACCGAAGTACGTCTGGAAGATCTTCTCCGCGGTCCGGGTCGCCAGCGCCTGGCTGGTCAGCGTCGGGTTCGGCCCGCCGAGACCGTTCGGCAGCGCCGAGTTGTCCGCGATGAACAGCCGCTTCACCGCCCGCGTCTCACCCCGCGGGTCGAGCACCGAGTTCTGCTCCGACTCGCCCATCCGCATCGACGACTGGACGTGCAGGATGAGCGGCGCCCAGTCGATCCGGTAGACCTTCTTCGCGCCGGCGCCGCGGAGCAACTCGGCCGCCTTCCGGGCCATGAACTCGCGGTTCCGCAGCGTCCGCCGGGTCCGCTTCCGGTGCTTGAAGGTGACCTTCGGGATCGGCCCGTTCTCGTCGGCCGGCAGCGCCGACGTGGTGACCCGGTTCTGCGCCTCGACATCGTCGTCGGTGATCACCAGGACGCTCAGCAGGTGGTCGATCCCGCCGGCCATCAGCTCTTTGAGCTCCGGCCCCATCACCCGGCCCGCCGGTCCGTCCCACGGCCCGGTCATGCCCCGGCCGTTCTTGTACTGACCGCGAATCCCACTGTCGGAAAGACTCGCCGAGAAGGCGTTCAGCGCCGGCGGCAGCCCGACGTTCTCCAGCCCTCCGTACGGCGGGTAGTCCAGCCGCGCGCTCGATCCGACTCCCTTGGGGTTGCCGGTGTAGTCGTCGAACGACCCGATCATCCAGTCGAAGAAGTGATCGGTGTAGCCGCGCCCGACCCAGCCGTTCGGGTTCGGCAGCCCGCTGTTGAACCACAGCCGCGGGTTCTCCGTGCAGCCGCCCGACATCACCACCACCCGCGCGTCCTCACGGTGCTCGTCACCTGACACGTTGTCGCGCCACGTCACACCGGACGCCGTCAGTACGCCGTTGCGCTTCTCGGTGTGCACCCGGGTGACATAGGCGTCCGCAATCAGCTCGGCCGGCTTCCCGCCACGCGCCCAGACCTCGGCCGTCAGCGCCATCGGCACGTAGCTGTTGTCCGTCGAGCGTTTCGCGAACTGGTTGCGCGGGGCACCCTTCGGCCGCATGCAGCCCTGGAAGCAGTAGCCGCAGAAGGTGCACCCGGTGGCCTGGGGGAAGGTCAGCAGGTTCTTGTCCGAGGTCTTGCCGGCCGTGCCACCGGGTTGCAGAATCGCGTTCTCCTGCGGCCGGTACGACGGTCCGCGCGTCGTCTTCGTCGTCTGCACCGGCAGCCCGAGGGTCTCGGCCCCGTTGAAGAACACCTGCTCCTTCCGACCCATCGCCGCGGTCTGGACGGGCATCAGCGCCTCGACCCATTCGAAGTACGGGACCATCTCCGCGTAGCTGAACGGGAACCGGTGGTTCACGTCGTACTCGTTGCGGTCGGCGCCGTCGTACCCCCGGAAGACACCGGGATAGGCGCGCGGGTAGTTGCCGTAGAAGTGCTGCGTGGTGCCGCCGACTCCGGACAGTTGCCAGACGAAGGAGTTCTGCGGCCATTCCCGGTACCACGCGGGCTTCGACCGGTCGGTCGGGCCGAGCCGGAAGTACCCGTCGAGCGGGTTGTTGGCGTCGTTCTCGAACGTGGTCCACTCCTCGCGCGGCTTCGCGTGCCGGGGACCGGCCTCGAGCAGCAGGACGTCGAGCCCCTTCGCGGCCAGCTCCTTGGCCACCACCGGGCCACCGCCGCCGGCTCCGATCACGATCACGTCGCGCATCAGTCGTGCACCTCTTGACGTCCTTGGTAGTAGCCGATGAAGTCGTCCCAGCCCTCGACCGGGCCGTCCGGCTGATAGCCCGACAGTTGCCAGCCGACCGGCCGTTTGCGCAGTTGCTTGGTCTTCGGGTCGAACACCGCGAACTCGTTCCAGGCGCCGAAGGTGGCGAACTCGAGCAACGCGCCACCGACGAACTTGAGCAGCCCGGACACCGAGGCCTTCAAGGGCTCCGGGAAGTGCACGTCGAGCAGCGCGACCAGATCCGAGTCGGTCTTCTCGATCAGCTCGAACGCCTTCGCCTTCTCGGCGTACGTCAGCCGCGCGAACGGCGACAGGTGGACGCCGCTCACCGCGAGCGGGTTCACCTGGGTCGCCATCAGGTTGAGCAGACCCGCGATCGGGAACGACAACGGCAGCGCTTCGTCGCTCTGCAGGAACGCGGCGAACGCGCGATCGAGACTCCGCAGCTCAGCAGGCAGTACTTCGAGACCCGGCAGCGCGATCCCCGTATCGGCCAGGCCTGTCACCAGGGCTGCGCCGAGCGGTTGGGCCAGCGCGTCGGGGAACGGGACGAAGTTGTCCAGCGCCTGAATGATGAAGTCGGTCGCGCCGGCCTCGAGCGCCCCCGGAGTACTGCTGAAGGTGCCCTGGGTGCGGGAGTACTTGTCTGGGCCAGGCAGGACGAAGGTGGTCAGGCCGTTCAGAGTGTCCCTGGCCAGCTCGGCCAGTACCGGGCGGATCAGGTCGACGGCGGGTGGAAGCAGGGGATTCGTGGCGGCGTCGACCGGAGCGAGGAGACCGCGTGCGAGCAGTCCCCCTCCCCCGAGCGCCGCACCAAGGACACCGACCCGGGCCAGAAAGGCCCTTCGGGCGAGAGGGACTGCAGCAGGCATACGGGGGTCCTTCGCAGCGAGATGGGGCCGCGCCGGCGTCCCGCTGAGAACGGACCACCGGCACCACTGGCCTTACAACGACCAGTGGTGCCGCTAGGTCACTCGCTTGTTTCCGCCTCCACCGGTACGACGATCGGCCGCAGCCGCGCCCAGAGCACGAACAGCGCGGCGAAGGCGAGCATCGCGAGGCCGCCCCACAGGTTGATGTTGATCCCGTCGGCCTTGGCCACCTCCTGCGGGTCGGCGATCAGGCCGAGGATCGTCAGCAGCAGTCCGTAGATCCCGATCAGCGCCGCGATCACCACCCGGATGTCGAAGGCGCCGGCCTTCTTCTTCTCTGCCATCTCGAGTTGCTCCTTTCCGGGTGGGTCAGCCGAAGATGATGTTGAGCCCGATCACGAGCACCAGGGAGATGCCCGCCAGCAGGGTCGGTTTGCGGTACCAGCCGTGGTCGCCTTCCTGGGCTTCCTCGGTCCGGTCGGCCTTCGGGGTCAGCGAGTACACCAGTCCCCTGAGTTCCTCGTCCGACTTCGGGGTGGTGCGCAAGCTGATCAGCACGCTGAGCAGGATGTCCACGACGAACGCCGCGCCCGCGCCGACGAAGCTCGCGCCCTGGCCGGGCAGGTTGATCACGCCGGTCTCGGAGAGCACGAAGACGAGGACCGCGGTCGCCGTACCGCTGACCAGACCGACCCAGCCGGCCGTCGCGGTCATCCGCTTCCAGAACATACCCAGGATGAAGGTGGCGAACAGCGGGGCGTTGAAGAACGAGAACAGTTGCTGCAGGTAGTCCATCAGGTTGCTGTAGCCGGAGGCGATCGCGGCGGTGCCGATCGCGACCACCGTGCCGCCGACGGTCACCCAGCGGCCGGTCCGCAGGTAGAAGTCGTCGTCGCGGTCCTTGATCATGTACCGCTCGATCAGGTCGTACGTCATGACTGTGTTGAACGAGCTCAGGTTCGCCGCCATACCGGCCATGAAGGAGGCCAGCAGACCGGTGATCGCCAGACCGAGCATGCCGTTGGGCAGCAGGTCCCGCATCAGCAGCAGCAGCGCGTCGTTGTAGGTCACCGATCCGCTGCCGTCGGCCTTGTACTGCTGCAACTCCGGGACGGCGACCGCGGCGATCATGCCGGGGATGATCACGATGAACGGGACGAACATCTTCGGGAATGAGCCGATGATCGGGGTCCGCCGGGCGGCCGACATGTTCTTGCTGGCCATCGCCCGCTGGACCTCGACGAAGTTCGTCGTCCAGTAGCCGAACGACAGCACGAAGCCGAGCCCGAAGACCAAGCCGATCACCGACAGGAAGCTGCTGTCGAACCCGCTCAGCTGGTTGCCCGGCCAGGCGCTCAGCTGCTCGGAGCCGCCGTTCGGCGCGGCGGTGATCTTGTCGACCAAGCCCTGCCAGCCGCCGACCTTGTGCAGGCCGACCAGCGTCAGCGGCAGCAACGCGGCGACGATCACGAAGAACTGCAGCACCTCGTTGTAGATCGCCGCCGACAGACCGCCGAGGGTGATGTAGCTGAGCACGATGACCGCGGCGACGACCACTGACACCCAGATCGGCCAGCCGAGCAGCACGTTCACGATCGTGGCCAGCAGGAACAGGTTCACGCCGGCGATCAGCACCTGGGCGACGGCGAAGCTGATCGCGTTCACCAGGTGAGCGGTCTTGCCGAACCGGCGCAGCATGAACTCCGGCACGCTGCGGACCTTGGAACCGTAGTAGAACGGCATCATCACGACACCGAGGAACAGCATCGCCGGGATCGCGCCGATCCAGAAGTAGTGCACCGTCGGCATCCCGTACTGCGCGCCGTTGGCCGACATCCCCATGATCTCGATCGCGCCCAGGTTGGCCGAGATGAACGCCAGCCCGGTCACCCAGGCCGGTAGCGACCGGCCGGACAAAAAGAAGTCCAGGCTGTTCGAGACCGCGCGTTTGGCGAGGTAACCGATGCCCAGGACGAAGGTGAAGTACAACGCGATGATGATGTAGTCGATCGCTGTGGCGTCGAGCCGCAGAATCGATTCTTGCGCTACCACAAGCCGGTCCTCCGCATCGTTGTCATGACGCAAGGTGACGCTACCGGTGAGAAACGTTACCCTCTTTCGTCCTCCACCCAGTTCTCCACCCGCGGATGGTCCGAAACGTCAAGGCCTTCTCCTACCCTCGGGCAGGTGAACAAGAGGGCGATCTTCGGCGAGACCGGATGGCTCGGCCGGGCGATGACGTCGGCCGTCGCGATCGGCGTACTGGCCACGGCCCGGCCCGCTGAGCCGTGGGTGTGGGCTGTGGTCGGGGCCGGATTCCTGGCCTTCCTGGCCGGGACGGTTCTGATGACGCTGCGGCCGTACTGGGCCCTCGGGTTGCTTGCGTACGCCGCGGTCAGCTCGGCGCTGGTTACGGGGGTCTCCGGCTCGAACGCCTTGGTCCTGGTACTGGTCTCGATCACCGACATCGCCGTCATGGCGCAACCCTGGCGGAACCGGCCGATCATTGCCGTCGGCATCAGCTGTGCCGTTGCCTATGGCATCTCCGCTTGGTGGTGGGATCGGACCGACACCTGGTACTTGAGTCAGCTGATGTGGACGGCCATCCTGATCGCCTTCGGGCTCAATCGGCGTCAGTACGAAGTACAGGCTCGGCAGACTGCGCAGTTGCTTGAGCAGACGCAACTGGCTCAGCAGGAGCACGCTCGGGCTGCTGCACTCGACGAACGTGGGCGGATCGCGCGCGAGCTGCACGACGTCCTGGCCCACTCGCTCGGCGCACTGACCGTGCAACTCGAGGTCGCCGAGGCATTGCTTGCCGAACGCAACGACACGGTCGGCGCCTTGGACCGGGTACGCCGCTCGCGACGGCTGGCCGGCCAGGGATTGGTCGAGGCCCGCAACGCTGTCGCCGCGTTGCGTTCCGACGAAGTACCGGCTCTGCCTTCGGCGCTTGCCGCGCTGGCCGAGCAGCACGTGGTGGATCACGACGCCGAGGTGACTTTGACGAGCTCCGGTACGCCGCGGCCTGTGGCGTCGGGTATCACCGTCGCGATGCTCGGCGCGGCCCGCGAGGCGCTGACCAACGCGGGCCGGCACGCGCCTGGCCAACCGGTCGAGGTGGAGCTCGACTATCGCGATGGATTGCGGTTGGCCGTCCGCAACCCTTGTGCTGCTGCGCCCGTTGGTGAGGGGTTCGGTCTGCCGGGGATGCGCGAGCGGCTCGCCCTCGTCGGTGGGAAGCTGGAGGCCGGACCGGACGGCGACGGCTGGCTGGTCATCGCGGAGGTGAAGGATGCCTGAAGCAGTTGTGCGCATGGTGGTCGCGGAGGTGAAGGATGCCTGAAGCGCCGGTGCGCGTGGTAGTCGCGGACGATCAGCAGGTCGTGCGCGAAGGGCTGGTCGCGCTGCTCGGTCTGATCGACGGCATCGAAGTGGTCGGCTCAGCCGGCAACGGTGCGGAGGCGCTCGAACTCGTCGCGGCCGGCCCGGTGGATGTCGTGCTGATGGATCTCCGGATGCCGGTGCTCGACGGCGTCCAGGCGACGGCACGGATCGCGGCGCAGTACCCGGACGTCGCAGTACTGGTCCTCACGACGTACGCCGACGACGAGTCGATCGCGTTGGCGTTGCGCGCCGGAGCTCGCGGATATCTGACCAAGGACGCCGGGCGGGTAGAGATCGGCGCCGCGCTCCGGGCGACCGCGGCTGGTCAGTCCACCTTCGACGCCGAGGTCTCCCGCAAACTGATCGCAGGGCTGGCGTCAACCCCAGCGCCACGCAATGACGGCCTGACCGCACGAGAGAGCGAAGTACTGAAACTCATAGCCCGCGGACTGAGCAACCCCGAGATCGCCGAACTGCTCTTCATCGGCGAGGCAACAGTCAAAACCCACATCAACAACACCTTCGCCAAAATCGGCGCCCGCCACCGAGCCGAGGCATTCCGCTACGCCTACCAGCACGGCCTCGCCAAACCCTGAAACCGCTAGACGTGGCGGTAGCCTCGGTCCACGGTGAGTTCGAGGACGGACCCGGATGGCGGCTGGTCGTTCGTTGGCCAGGTTTGGCTGTGCAGGTCGCCGGTAACGGCGGTCCCTAGCCGATCCCCGTCCATGAGTACGGAGTCGTCCGGGCCAAGGGCGCGGATCCTGCGAATGTGTCCTCCGCGATGGCGCACCGTGAAGCCGCCGTCATGCTCGACGATCTCGACCTCGATGCCCCTGAGTCCTGCGACATCAACAACCCCTGGTCGCCACGGCGCCGTCACGGTCGACAGCTTCTCCTCGGTGAGGATGAGGAAGTCGACTACGAGGGCGACCAAGGTTCCGTCGGCGGCGACACCCCAGTAGCACGGGTAGGCGCCATCGCCGTAGCCGCTGGTAACGATGGCCGAATCGGTCACGTCGCCGAGGAGACTGAACGTCGTACCCGGGGCTGCGTCCAGGTGTTCGGTCTGTCGAACGTACAACTCTTCGACCTGCTGCGCCTCACAGCGAACAAGGTTGGCCAGGTCGGCAATGATCACATTGCCGTAGTCCACGCCGATGACGTGTGTCCCATCCGTCCGTCGTGCGGGATGCCAACTGGCTGCCGGACGGTCTGAAAGCCGCAGGCGCAATGCCACGTTCGTCTTGCCGACCGCGGCGACTTCGACCGGGTACGTTCCGGCCGGCACGCGCCGGGCGAGCGGTTCGAGGTCGAATCCGTTGTAGCCGAAGTCGCGGACGGTCAGGACACCCGAGCGGCAGGAGATGTCCCCGAGTCGATGCACGCTGAGGCTTGCCGAGGTGCCGAACGGGAAGACCTCGCGACCCGCTGCGAACAGGCTCGGGATGTTCAGCTCGAGGTCAGCGTCGATCGGGTCAAAGGGTCCTTCGGCCTGCGCTGCAGCCAGCAGCCGCTCCCCCTCGCCCTCGTCAACGAGTGGTGCTCCCGGCGGATCGAAGAACGAAAGGATCCGGCCGATACGCCACGACCCCTCCTGAAGCACAAGCCGGTATTCGAAGTACGTGCGTTGCGTCCCGTGCTCTACTACCGAGCGCACGGTTGCCTGGTCGTCCTGGGCGATGATCTCGGTGACAGTCTCGCTCGAAGGACTGTGCGCCGGACGACTGTCCAGGACGCCCTCCTCGCCTGTCTGCGTTCCAGGCAAGCAGTGGGAGTCGACCAGCTGGTCCAATTCGGCTAGCCACGCCTCCGAGCGGCCCGGGTCGAAGGACAAGCCGGTCGGGGGCTGCCCCGCTCTCTCCCATCCGTGATGGAAGTCTGCGATGAAGGCCTTCACACGAGCCTGCGCGTCAGGAATCACCGCCCGAGGCTACTCAACCACGAAGGCCAACACCATCCGTCCTTGCCGGCCCCACCCAGAGCAGTCCTGCTCGCGGTGGTCAGATGCGGAGTTCGGCGACGACGGGGCGGTGGTCGCTGCCGGTGGACTTCATTACCCAGGCCTTGGTCGGGGTGACGCCGCGGACCAGGATGTGGTCGATCCGCGCCATCGGGAAGTCGGATGGCCAGGTGAAGCCGAAGCCGTAGCCTGCGACGCCCTGGGCTGACCGGAGGCCGACGGTCAACGGCGCCAGGCTGCGGTCGTTGGCCGTCCCGTTGAAGTCACCCATCACGATCACACCGGCCAGCTTCTCGCCGGCGATCTGCTGACCGAGCTGCTTGATCGTGTCGTTGCGCTGGTTGGAGGTGAACCCACTGGTGCCGATCCGGACCGAGGCGAGGTGTGCGACGTACACGGCGACCTTGCCCTCCGGCGTGGCCACCTCGGCCCGCAGCGCCCGGGTCCAGGCGAAGCCGACGTCGACCGATCGGCTCTCCTCAACCGGGAACTTCGACCACAGCGCGACCGTGCCGCGCGCGACGACGTGTGGGTACACGCTGGCGAACTGGGCCTTGTAGATCTTCAGGTCCGCCGGCGTGATCTCCTCCAGCGCGACGATGTCCGCGTCGGCGGCGATCAGCTCCTGCGCGGTCCGCTGAGGATCCTTGTTCGCGGCGTCCACGTTGTGCGACAGCACCCGGAGGTCATGCGGCCCGCCGCCCTTGCCCGGGACCAGCAGGTTCCCGTACATGAAGCCCCAGATCACCGTCGGGATCAGCAGCGCGACACCCGCGGTGGCGGACCGGCGCAGGATCGCCGCGAGCGCCAGCACCGGGATGGCGACGCCGACCCAGGGCAGGAAGGTGTCGAGCAGGCTGCCGAGGTTGCCGATCGAGTTCGGGACGTGGCGGTGGAACAGCAGCGGCACGGCGACCAGGATCGCCAGCACCGCGATGAACCACCCACGGCGCCACTTGCCGCCTTTGCGGTCCCGGCGCGCGGCGGCACGGCCGGTACTGGGTTTACGGCGGCCGGAGTCCCGGCGGCTGACAGCGGTCTGGCGGTCGGACATGGAGTGATTCTTGCCCACGTGAGGGCCGGACCAAAGTCTGGGACGGCCCGATCCTCCGGACGGCGGACCTAATTCATCCGTTGGTACCACCCCGCCGTCCGAAGGAACGGTTTCCGAGCACTCAGACCGTTGCCCGAAGCAACCTAATCCGGCGGCGGTCAGCTCTTGCCGGCCAGCAGTTTCTCCAGGTCGTTCAGCGTCGCCATCGCGCCGATCGGCCCCAGCCCGAGGAACCAGACCTCGTCGTCGACCCGGGCCACCTTGCCGGCCTTGACCGCGGGCAGCGCCTTCCAGATCTTGCCGTTGACCACCGTGTTCTCCGCGGTCGCGTCGGGCTTGCCGTAGCTGGAGTAGAAGATCCAGTCGCCGTCGGCCTGACCGATGTTCTCCTCGGAGACCTCGACCGCCAGCTCCTTGATGTCCTGGATCTTCGGCCGGGGCAGCCCGACGTCCTTCAGGATCACGCCGATGAACGACAGGTTGCCGTACAACCGGATGTCGCCCGGCCGGAACCGGACCAGCGAGATCGTCGGCGACCCGTTGACCTTGCTCTTCACCTCGGTCGCGCGCTTCTGGTAGTCGTTCAGCAACTGGGTGGCCCTGGTCTCCTCGCCGAGCGAGTCGGCCAGCAGCAGGAAGTCTTCCTTCCACGGGAACCCGGGCCGAATGCTGAACACAGTCGGCGCGATCGCGCTCAGCTTCCCGTACAGGTCGTTGGCGCGCAGTTTGCTGCCGATGATCAGATCGGGCTTGAGCGCGGCGATCGCCTCAAGGTTCAGCTCGGTGACCCCACCGACCGTCTTGATGCCCTGCGCCTTGTCCGCGAGATAGCTCGGTACGCCGGACTGACCCGCATTGGTCGCCATCCCGACCGGGGTGATGCCGAGCGCCAGTACGCCGTCCAGCTCACCGCTGTCGAGCACGACCACGCGCTCCGGCTTCTTCTCCAGCTTGGTCTCACCCAGCGCGTGCTTCACCGTCCGAGGGAAGGCCCCGGCCTCCGCGTCCGACCCGAGCTTCGCGGTCGCCTCGTCAGCGGTCGAGAACAGCCGGCCACCGGTGGCGACCTCGGAGTCACCGACCCCGGTGTCTGCCTTCTTGTCGTTGCTGCCACAACCGGCCAGCACGACAGCCATCATCACCGCACCGGCCACCAACCGCCGAGCCGTTCCCATCACAACAGTCCCATCTGTCCATGTCTGATTCGAAGATTGAGGCTACAACAACTTTGGTTAGGCACTCCTAAGCAGGCTGGAATCCGGTACTGGGGTACGGGTTTACCGTGGAACCATGAGAAGCGGACAACTAGCCGCCGCGGCAGGCGTCAACCTGCAAACCCTCCGGTACTACGAACGCCGCGGCCTACTCCCCGAGCCGTCCCGCACCCTGGGCGGCCACCGCACCTACCCCGAAGACGCCGTCACCCGCCTCCGCACCATCAAGGTCGCCCAACGCCTCGGCTTCACCCTCACCGAAATAGCCGACCTCCTGACGGTCAGCCGCCACGGCTCCCACCCGGATGCCGGCCTCCAGTCCCAAGCAGCCACCAAGCTGGCCACCATCGAAGCCCGCATAGCCGACCTCACCGAGATCGCCACCACCCTCCGAGAAGCAATCACCTACGGCTGCAACGACCTAACCCACTGCGCCGACTACCCCAACTGCCCCATCCCCTTCAACTAGCAGCCCCACGCCAGCACTACGCTCGCTCCCCCCGTCGCTCACACGGCACCAGCTCCCACGCACCCGGTTTCGCGCACCTGCGTCGCCAGCTGAAAGCGGTGGTGCACACCGGCCGTTCGGTACTCGCGCACGCGTACGTCGCGGCTTCCACCCGCCGCCCGAGTGCAGCTGCTCTGTCGCGGCCTCGCAAATTGCGGAGGGCCGTGGGTGAGTAGGTGCATCTCGATAGATGCGGCAACCGTCGTGGGCTGCACGCCGTCTGCAACTGCTGCGGCACGACTTCCGTGTCCCCAACGACAGGAGGTAGTCCGCAGCAGGAGCAGTCCGCACGCTCAGCGATGAGGCCCGGCGCCGCAATCTGGGGACTACGTCCTGTCGCTCGGCACAAACACTCGGGCTCGCGGAGGCGGAGCGGGAGCTGCGCACCAGGCTGCGAAGTCGGGTGGCTGACACGACCACGGCGCTTGCCTGCCGTGGGTTCGCACACGGCTTGCCTGCGATGGGGTTCACCACGGCTTGCCTGCCGTTGGTCTCACACCTGCGAGCACGCTCAGCGCATCGGCACTCCCCAAACCACAGCCACCTCGCGACGGCCGGCGACACACGAACGGTTCCATCAGGCGGGCGACGTAGGAGCCCACGCCCAGGGGTGGGTGTAAGCCAGCGCCGTGTGAGCGACGAAGGAGCGAACGTGGCGCTGGCGTGGGGAAACCACAGTCACCGGAGTCGTTGTTCCTGACCTGCTTCGAGAGGTACTTCGATCGGCTCGTCGTTGGCTATCCGGATTCTGTAGGTGCCTGCGAGGTCGGCTCGGGCGAGGACCTTCACCGGGCAGCCGTCGGTCCAGGTGACGTCGAATGCCAGCCCGCCTCGGGCTCGTAGGCCTCGGAAGGCGCCGTCGGGCCACTCGGACGGGAGGGCGGGCAGGAGGTGGATGGTGTCTGTGTGGCTTTGGATGAGGAGTTCGGCGATGGCGGCGGTGAGGCCGAAGTTGGCGTCGATCTGGAAGATGTCGCCGTCGCGGTGCAGGAGGTTGTCCGAGACGAGCCGGCTGGTGTAGTCGCGTAGTACGGCGGCCGCCTTCTCCGGCTCGTAGAGGCGCCCCCACAACGCGATCAGCCACGCACTAGTCCACCCGCCGGACGGCCGCCCAGAAGTCCGTACTGCGAGCGACGCCCGCACCGCCGCGGCCAACTCCGGCATGGTCTCCGGATCGATCTGCGAACCCGGAAACAGCCCGTACAAGTGCGACTGATGCCGATGGTCGAACTCCGACGGCGGCCAGTCCGTCTGCCACTCCATCAGCCGGCCGTCATCGGCGATCGGGATCTCCGGCAGCCTCGGCAGCGCCGCCAAAGCGCGCGCCAAGACCTCACTCGACGACCCGAGCTCAGCCTCCGCCTCGGCCAGGTTGCCGAACAACTCCCGCAGCAACCAGATGTCGTACGTCGTGGTCAGGTCGACCGAAGCCTTCTCGCCGGAGGGCACGATGAAGTGGTGCTCCGGTGCGGTCGATGGGATGAACTGCAGCTGCCCGAAACGATCCTCCACCAGCATCGACAGCACGAACTCCGTCGCGCCGAGCAGCACCGGATACGCCTTCGACCGGAGGAAGTCCAGATCCGGATGGAACCGATGATGTTCCATCAGATGCGCGGACAACCACACCCCACAGGTCGCCGCCATCGACCAGACCGGATCGTCGCCGCCGTCACCGACCGGCCAGCTGGCCATCCAGAGGTCGGAGTTGTGGTGCGAGACCCAGCCGGGTGCGTCGTACAGGATGCGGGCTGTCTCGGCGCCCGACTCCATCAGCTGAGTCAGCAATTCCACAAGCGGGTCGAAGCATTCGCGAAGACCGGTCACGTCGGCGGGCCAGTAGTTCATCTGGGTGTTGATGTTGTTGGTCCAGTCGCTCGCCCACATCGGGCGGCGGTCCTGGTTCCAGATGCCCTGCAGGTTCGCAGCCTGCGTCCCCGGCCGGGAAGATGCCATCAGCAAGTACCGACCCAAGCCGAAGATGAGCGCACTCAACCCAGGATCGACACCGCCCGCGGCAACCGCGCGAACCCGTTCATCTGTAGGTAGGTCCAAAGACCCATCGAGCGTCAGCTCAGCCCGGTCATACAAAGCAAGGTGATCGTCGAGATGCCGCTGCCGCAGCTTGCCGAGGTCAACGGAATCAATCACAGCGATTGCCTCCCGCAACGCGACCGCGGGATCGGAGCCCGGAGCAACAGACCATCCGCGGAAAGTGCTTGCTGCCGACAACAACACAGTCACGTGATCAGCACCGCGAACACTGAGCCCAGCATCGCCGGCCCCCACAACCCCGCCCACCGCAACAACTCGCAGGGCGACGCCAAAGCCGATGCCCTGCCCCTCGCGGTACCGGATCGGGTCCGCACTCCTCCGATACTCGATGGTGAGATCCGAAGGCGCATGCCCGACCATCGTCACCAGCTCGCCCTCAACCTCGCCGCGGACCGGATGCGGACTGGTCAACGCCAGGTCGAGATCGATCGCACCCGCCGAGCTCGCCTCGATAGTCCACACCATCACCTGATCCGGCGCAGAGACATAGGTCTCGCGATGAAACCGCACTCCCCCACGCGCGTAATCAACCGCAACGACACCAGTCCGCAGATCCAACGACCGCCGGTACTCCGAAAAACCCCCCGGCGAGCTGATGAGCAGATCACCCAACGGCTGATAAGACTCGACCAGCGGGCCCTGAAGGGCGCGAGCCCGTTCCGACGCGGCGTACCGATCACCCTCCTCAAGCAGCAACCGGCGGATGTCGGCCAGCACCGAAGGCCCGTCCGCCACCCCGAGCGACCGAGGCCCGGTCCCCGACCACACGTCGTCCAGGTTCAGCGCGATCCGCTCGTCCTCGACCCGCCCGAACACCTTCGCACCGAGATGCCCGTTGCCGATCGGCAGTGCCTCGAACCAGTCCGGCGCCGGCGTACGAAACCACAGTTCGTGCGACATACAGAGAGCTTCCTTCACGCAGAGGGGCAGCCGCGCCGGGACCCAGAACAGTAGCTCCCAGCGCGGCCGGTGGACGAACTACTTGTTACCGGACTTGTACTTGTCGTAGGCCTGCTGCTCCAGCTCGAGGTACCGCTTCATCCCCGTGCTGTCGAGACCCTTCACGTAAGCGTCCCAGCCGGAGTCGATGTCCTTCGTACCGGTGATGAACGCCAGCTGGTTCTGCGTCACGTAACTGTTGAGGTTGGTCTGCAACGTCGCCAGTTCGCCGCTGAGGCTCGGGTCCACCCAGACCGACGCCAGCGGGAACCACTGCGACTTGTCCTCGTGACCTTCGTACAGCTTGGTCGCCTGGAAGAGCCGGCGCTCGAGGCCGGCGTCCGAGTAGATGTCGGCCGGTACCGCCTGCTCGTTGCGATAGGCAAGGGTGATGTTGTACTGCGCCATCGAGTCCCAGGAGATGTTCTTCTTCTTTTCGGCCTCACCGAACCGGTAGTAGCCGACCTTCGTCTTGTCGTCGAGGGCGATGTCACCCGGACGCGGCTTGGACCAGCCGACACCCTCCGGCCCCATCACACTGACCTTGCGGCCCTCGTCGCTGTAGATGTAGTCGAGCATCTTGATCGCCGCGACCCGCGCCTCCTTGCTGGCCTTGTTGGTCAGCATGAAGGTGTAGCCGGTCGAGCTCGGGTAGTTGTAACCGGTGTAGCTCTTACCCTCGGGACCGGTCAGCGGCGGTACGGCGTCGTACTGCTTGTCCCGGCCGTCCTTCGAGCCGAGCTGGACGAAGATGCCCGGCCACAGCACCGGTACCGAGCCGACGACAACCGCCTTCGGGTTGTTACCGGTGGCCTTGAGTGCTTCCGCGTTCTGGGTGAAGGAGGCCTTGTCGATCAGGCCCTCCTTGTAGAGGGAGTTGATGTACTTCAGGCCCTCCTTCCAGGCGTCGGAGTTGACCGGCGTGACGACCTTGTCGCCGTTCAGCGCGAGCAGCGAACGGTTGCTGTTGCCGCCGACCGGGTTGTACGCGAATGGGTTCATCAGGAAGCCCATCAGGCTGCTGTCCTGGACATCCGTGGTCATCGGGATCTCGTCGGCCTTGCCGTTGCCGTTGGGATCCTGGGTCTTGAAGGCGCGCAGTACGGTGCGCAGGTCCTCGGTCGTCTTCGGCATCTGCAGGCCGAGCTTCTTCAGCCAGGCGGAGTTGATCCACAGCTTGTCCGGGTAGGTGCAGTGGAAGCAGTCCGACCACTGCGGCAGTGCGTAGATGTGCCCGTCGGGAGCAGTGGACATCTCCTTCAGTGTCTTGTTCGAGTCCAGCTGCTTCTGGATGTTCGGCGCGTGCTCCTTGATCAGTTCCTCGATCGGTACTGCGACACCCTGCGTGCCGAGCTTCTGTACTTCGGCCTGGGTGATGCCGTCGACCCACGGGATGAGCATGAACAGGTCCGGGTAGTCGCCGCTGGCGAGCGCGATCTGGCGCTTCTCCTTGGCCGCTCCCGCGTCGAGGGTGGTGGTCTGCCAGCGGAACTGGATCTTGAACTTGTCGCTGATCACCTTGGTGACCAGGTTGGTCTCGAGGTTGTCGTCGGGTCCCTGCGGCGCGAACGTGTCGATGACGACCTTGCCGTCGGCACTCACCTCGTTCTTGGCCGCGTCGCCGGACTTGTCGGAGCTGCAGCCTCCGACAGCCAGTGCGATGGCAGCCACCAGGCCGGCCACCACCTTGCTCTTGGTTGAGCGCATTTTTCCTTGTTTCCCTTCTGGAACAGAACCACTAGCCCTTGACGGCACCGACCATCACGCCCTTGGTGAAGTGGCGGGCGATGAACGGGTAGATGAGCAGTACGGGCAGGCTCGAGATGACGATCAGCGCGTACTTGAGGACGTTCGCGAGTTGCTGGCGTTCGAGCGTGGCCGAGATGTCGGCGGCGGCGCCCGTGGTGGAGTTGAGGATCAGGATGTTGCGCAGCACGATCTGCAACGGGTAGAGGCCGGGGTCCTTGAGGTAGACCAGCGCCTCGAAGTACGTGTTCCACTGGAAGATCGCGTACATCAGGGCGATCACCGCGATCACCGGCTTGGACAGCGGCAGGACCACCGACCAGAGGAAGCGCAGATCGCTGGCGCCGTCCAGGATCGCGGCCTCGTACAGGTCGTCGGGGATCGTACTGCGGAAGAACGTCCGCGCGATGATGACCTGCCAGACCCCGATCGCGCTCGGGATCACCATCGCCCAGCGGGTGTTCAGCATGCCGAGGTCCTGGACCACCAGGTACGTCGGGATCAGCCCGCCGGAGAACAGCATCGTGAACAGCAGCAGGCTCATGATCACGTTGCGGCCGAAGAACGTCTTGCGCGACAACGGGTACGCGATCGCGATGGTCAGCGTGACACTGATGAGGGTGCCGCCGACCGCGTAGATCAGTGAGTTGTAGTAGCCCTTGAGGATCTGCGGGTCGCTGAGCGCCTCCTGGTACGCGCGCAGGCTCGGCTCGACCGGCCAGAGGAACACCTGCCCGGAGCTGACCGCTCCCGCACTGCTGAACGAGTTGGCGACGACGTAGACCAGCGGCACCAGTACTGCGACCAGCGCGACGGTCAGCATCACCTTGACGCCGATCAGGAAGATCCGGTCGGTCCGGGTTTCGGCGATGGTGGACTTGTTCTCGGTCATGACCACAGTCCGTTCCCGGTGATCCGCTTGGCGGCGAAGTTCACACCGACCAGCAGGAGCAGGTTGATCACCGAGTTGAACAGGCCGACCGCGGTGGCCATGCTGAAGTCGGCGTTGAGCAGGCCGGTCTTGTAAACGTAGGTGGCGATGATCTCCGACTGCGCCAGGTTCAGCGGGTTCTGGAACAGGAAGGCCTTCTCGAACCCGATCGACATGATGTTGCCGACGCCGAGCACCAGGATGATCACCGCGGTCGGCATGATGCCGGGCAGGTCGACGTGCAGGATCCGCCTGATCCGGCTCGCGCCGTCGATCTTGGCCGACTCGTGCAGCGCCGGGTCGATCCCGGACAGCGCGGCCAGGTAGATGACCGCGGAGTACCCGGTGGTCTGCCAGACGTCGGACCAGACGTAGATGTGGCGGAAGTAGTTGGGGTCCCCGAGGAAGTCGATCGCCGGTACGCCGAACAGGCCGATCGCGTCGTCGACGAAGCCGATCCGCGGCGAGAGCACCAGGATCGTCATCGAGACCACCACGACGGTCGAGATGAAGTACGGCGCGTAGGTGACCAGCTGGACGGTCTTCTTGAACAGGCCCGCCCGGATCTCGTTCAGCGCGATCGCCAGGATGATCGGGATCGGGAAGCTTGCCAGCACGGTGTAGGCGGCCAGCAGGAAGGTGTTCTTGACCAGGGTCCAGAAGACAGGGTTGTGGAAGAACAGGTCGAAGTTCTTGAAGCCCACCCAGTCGCTGCCCCACGGGCCCTTGATCGGGCTGTAGTCCTTGAACGCGATCACCGCGTTGGAGATCGGGATGTACTTGAAGATGACGAAGTACGCGAGTGGGGCGAGGATCAGCAGGTAGAGCTGCCAGTGCCGGCGGAAGCTGCGCCGGGCCTCCGTCCAGCGGCTCGGCCGCTTGATCCGGGTGGGCGGCACCGCCTGCTTCCGCACCGGCGCGGGTGGCGCCGGTTTCATCTCGATCGTTCCGCTCACACCCGCGTCCCTTCGGTGTTCTGGCCATGCCGGTGGCACGTCGTGACTACTGGGAGACAACCCGATATCCGATAGGATTTCTGGTCCCAACCGGGAGGATGACACAGAACCCGGGACAGCGGAAGAGCCACCGGGACTCTCGATACCGGACCTTGACCGGAAGCCCTCCGCCCTTGCCTGCAAGGGCTTTCCGGCCGCTGCCACCGGTCGACAAGAACGTTGCCAACAGCAAATAACACCATCAGGCCCCGTGGCTCAGCACGAGACCTGACCGGTCGCCAACGGCAGCCCGGAGTCCCCCTGACCCAAGACCCGAACCGCTGGCACGAATTTATTTCCTACGTGAACTATATCCCAGTCAACTGGCCCGCGGCCCTTATGTCAAGACGTGAATTCACCCGGCACCGGCGGTGACGAAATCCCCGCGAGCGCTAACGGTCGGTGCGGATCCGCCCGTGAACATGCCAGTCGTGCCACCCATCGGCGTGCCGAATCGCCTGCCGCAGCATCCCCTCCAGCGCGAACCCGCTCTGACCAGCCACCTTGCAGGAAGCGTGATTGCCGACCGAGTGCTGGATGTCCAGCCGATGAAAGCCGATCTCGTCAAAAGCCCAACGGTAGACGGCCTCAACCGACCGCATTGTCCGAGTGCGGGGCGCAGGTCGCCTGGCGAGTTCGGCCCGCTTGAGCTGGCGTGGTGGACCCGACCCGACCATCACGGGGGAACGGCCGGGCCGGGCTAGTTCGATGGTACCCAGGTGGGGGGTTGGTAATCGGGCTGCGCGGGTGGTGGAAGGTAACAAAAAGGACAGGCGCGGTCGCGGGCGGTTGCTCTAGCATCGCCGTCATGCAAACCCCTTCCTGAAAGCGCACCACCGCCGTCAGCGGGCCTCTGGCCGCTGACTTGTGCCGTCGTGCGTCACGTCCGGCGCGCTGACCGTCGCTTTCGACCGGTCGCGTCCCGTCATGCCCGCACACGTGCTGCTTCGGGAATGAGTTCCGATGTTCTTGCCTGCCTACCGGGCCGCTGATCCGGTCCGTACCTACTACACCTTCAACGGCGCCTGGGCCTACTTCTCCGCGCTGACCTTCACCCTCAGCCTGGTCTACCAGATCAAGGAAGTCGGCCTCAGCCCCCTGCAACTCGTGCTGGTCGGAACGACCCTCGAGGTCGCCTGCTTCCTGTTCGAGATCCCGACCGGCATCGTCGCCGACCTCTACAGCCGGCGGTTGTCCGTCATCATCGGCTTCACCCTGATCGGCGCGGGTTTCCTGCTGCAGGGAATGGTGCCGACGTTCCTCGCCATTCTCGCGGCGCAGGTGCTGTGGGGTCTCGGCTTCACCTTCACCTCCGGCGCCGACCAGGCCTGGATCACCGATGAGGTCGGCGAGGTGAAGGTCGCGCCGGTCTTCGTCCGGAGCCAGCAGGTCGAGCTCGCCTGCCGGATCGTCGGCATCGTCTCCGCCGGCGCGCTCGGGTTGGTCAGCCTGAGGTTGCCGATGCTGCTGTCCGGGGCCGGGATGATGCTGACTGCGTTGGCCCTCTTCATCTTCATGCGCGAGCAGAACTTCCACCGTACGCCGAATGCCGAGCGGGAGACCTTCCGGCAAATGGGTGACACCTTCAAGCACGGCCTGGCGGTCGCCCGGCGCCGTCCCGTGGTTCGCATGCTGGTGCTGATCAGCCTGATCTCGGGGCTGGCCAGCGAGGCCTTCGACCGGCTGTGGTCGGTACGGGTCCTCTCGGACTTCAGCTTCCCCGACCTGCTCGGAACGTCCGATCCGGCGGTCTGGTTCGCCGTCTTCTCGCTCGTCGGCACGCTGCTGGCGCTGGGCGCCTCGCTCGTCGTCAACAAGGTCTCGCCGGAGCGCGTCAACTCGCTGCATCCCAACGGCTTGCTCGCGTTGCTCAGCCTGTTCCAGCTGGGCGGAGTCCTCGGCTTCACCCTCGCCGGGCACTTCTGGCTCGCGCTGGCGGCGATGTGGATCGGCGGCATGGCCGGCACCATCGCCTACCCGATCGAGTCCGCCTGGCTCAACCGCAACCTCGACTCGAAGTCGCGCGCGACGGTGATCTCGATGGTTTCCCAGGCGAACGCGATCGGCCAGGTGGCCGGCGGTCCCCCGCTGGGTGCCCTGGCCGGCGCGACTACGGTCCGTACTGCGCTGACGCTGTCCGGGTTAATCCTGGCGCCCATCCCACTGCTCTACCTGCGGCTGCGGTCGGCTGACCGTTTGCTGGCGGGAGCCGTCGGGTACGCGAAGTAGGCGCCGCCCGCCGTCCGGGCAGTTCGGCGTACGCAAACTGGAGGTGTCTGATGGGTATCGGCGCAGGAATCTTTCTGCTGGCCCTTGGCGGTGTACTGGCTTTCGCCGTCTCCGACCGGATCAGCGGCGTCGACCTGACCATGGTCGGCTACATCCTGATGGGAGCCGGCGCACTCGGCCTCGTCCTGGTGCTCCTCCTCAACGGCCAGCGCACGCGCGAAACCCGCGCTTCCCGCACGACCGTGGTCGAGGACGACCCCACCTACCGCGACCCGCGGATCTGACTTTCGAACGAGTGGAATAAGGCGGCCGGGGCCGCGGCTATAGGCAGTATGAAGTCAATCGTGCATGACCAGCTCGGCCCCGCCGACTCCGTACTCCGCCTTGCCGATCGCGAGATTCCCCAGCCGGGGCAAGGCGAAGTACGGATCCGTGTGGCCGTTTCCGGCGTCAACCCGACCGACTGGAAGTCTCGCACCGGCCTGTACGGCGGCGACGCGGTCGAGTCCGTCCCGAATCAGGACGGCTCCGGCGTAGTCGACGCCGTTGGCCCAGGCGTCGAGGGAATCGCGGTCGGCGATCGGGTGTGGGTTTCGCTGGCGGCGTACCAGCGGCCTTTGAGCGGGACCGCCCAGGAGTACACCGTCGTCCCGGCAGAGCGGGTGTTTCCGCTCGCTGACGACGCTTCTTTCGAGCTCGGCGCGAGTATCGGCATTCCCGGTATCACCGCACACCGCGCGCTGACCGTCGCCGAGGGTGGACCGACCCGGCTTTCGCCCGGAGCCCTTGAGGGCAAGGTGATTCTCGTCGCGGGCGGCGCCGGCGCGGTGGGTCACGCAGCGATCCAACTGGCCCGCTGGGCCGGAGCAACCGTCATTGCAACCACCAGCCCCGCGAAGACCGAGTACGCCGTTGCGGCGGGTGCTCACCACGTCGTGAACTACCGCGACGACGACGCCGCGGAGCAGATCCGCAAGGTCGCGCCCGACGGTGTGGACCTGATCGTCGAGGTGGCCGCGGGCGCCAACAACGAACTCGATCTCGCGGTACTGCGTCCGCGCGGCACCATCGCGATCTACGCCAACGACGGCGACAAGCCCTTCGCGATCGACATCCGCTCCAACATGGGCCTGAACTCGCGCTACCAGTTCGTGCTGCTCTACACCGTGGGCTGGGAGTTCATCACCGCCGCGGCCGAGGACATCAACGCGGCCATCGCCGACGGCGCTCTCCCGGTCGGCGAAGAAGCGGGCTTGCCGCTCCACCACTTCCCGCTCACCGAGACATCCGACGCTCACCAGGCAGTTGAGGCCGGCGCCACCGGAAAGGTGCTGATCGACATCGCGAAGCTCTGATCCGGTAAGCGCATGCCGAAGGGTTGACAGTCTTCGACGCCGGGTGGTGTGATCCGATCGGACAGTAAGGATAGGAAACTTTCCTAATTATCCGATTGGCTCCCCTGCAGCTCCTTCCGCCCCGGAACATCAGGAGACCTCGATGACTCGTCGATCCCTTCGGCGTGCGCTGCTGAGCGCTCTGACGGCCGTCGCCGTCACGCTGGCCCTCGCACCGCTGATCCCGTCCGCCACCGCGGCACCCACCGACTACCAAGCCGAGGATGCGACCATCTCGCAAGGTGTGGTCGAGTCGAACCACGCAGGGTTCACCGGCCGTGGTTTCGTCAACTACAACAACGTCGTCGGCAGTTACGTCGAATGGACCGTGACGGCACCCGCCGGACCGGCCGACGTGACTCTTCGCTACGCCAACGGAACGACGGCCGCCCGGCCACTGGACTTCACCGTGAACGGTGTCGCCGGCGCGGTCGGCATCACCTTCCCCGGCACCGGCGCGTGGAGCACCTGGGCATCCAAGACGGTCCGGCTGACCCTGGCCGCGGGGACGAACAAGATCCGCGCCCGGGCCGCGACCGCCGACGGGGGCCCGAACGCCGACGTACTGACCGTCAACCCGACCAGCGACGACACCCAGCCGCCGTCCGCTCCGGGGAACCTTGCCGTGAGCAACATCAAGTCGAACGCCGCGACCTTCACCTGGACGGCCGCCGCCGACAACGTCGGTGTGGTCCGGTACGAGATCAACCGCGGTGGCAACGTGCTCAAGGTGGTTGACGGCAGCACTTTGACAGCGACCGTCGACACATTGACCGCCAATACGGCGTACGACATCTCGGTCGGTGCGTTCGATGCCGCGGGCAACGCTTCGCAACAGAGCAACGTGGTGGCCTTCACGACCCCGCCGAGTGGTGACACCCAACCGCCGACGGCACCGGGCAACCTCCGCAGTACGGGGACGAGTTCGAACAGCGTCTCGCTTGCCTGGAACGCATCGGCGGACAACAGTGGCAGCATCGCCGGGTACGACGTCTACCAGGGCGCGACCAAGGTGTCGACGACGAACTCGCTGACGGCGACGATCACGAACCTCATGCCCAGTACGCAGTACACGTTCACCGTCAAAGCTCGCGATCCTGACGGCAACGCATCGGCGGCCAGCAACGCGGTGACCGTGCGGACAGCTGGAACCGGCACTGGCGGGATTCCGGCGTACGACCGGGACATCGCGAAGGTGGACCTGGGCTGGAGCGTCGCGTTCCTGCCGGACAACTCGGGGTCGGCGCTGGTCACCGAGCGGGACCGGTTCGAAGTACTTCTGGTGACTGCGACCGGGCAGAAAACCACGCTGGGCAAGGTCCCTGGCACTGTCACCACGACTGGTGAAGGTGGGCTGCTGGGTTTGGCGCTGTCGCCGACCTTCAGCACGGACCGGTGGGTGTACTTCTACCAAACGGCGGCGAACGACAACCGGATCGTGCGGATGAAGTACGAGAACGGCGCTCTGGGCACGACGGCCGAACCGGTACTGACCGGGTTGGCGAAGAACCGCTTTCACAACGGCGGGCGGCTGCGGTTCGGTCCGGACGGCAAGCTCTATGCGGGCGTCGGCGACGGTCAGAACAGCGGCAACTCGCAGAACCGGAACTCACTGAACGGCAAGATCCTGCGGATCAACCCGGACGGTACGCCGCCCAGCGACAACCCGTTCTTCAGCACCGGCGGCAATGCGCGGTATGTGTGGGGGCTCGGATTCCGCAACCCGCAAGGTCTGGCGTGGGATTCGCGTGGACAGCTGTGGGCCAGTGAGTTCGGTGACAACAGCCAGGACGAACTCAACCTGGTGCAGAAGGGCGGCAACTACGGCTGGCCTGCCTGCGAAGGGACCATCGGCGACTGCGGCGGCTACATTGCCCCGAAGCGCACCTGGTCGACAGCACAGGCCGGCCCGAGCGGCGTCGAGATCGTCAACGACTGGATCTACATTGCCGGCGTCACCGGCAGCCAGCTCTGGGTCACCCAGATCAACTCCACCGGCACCGGTGTCGGCACCCCGCAAGCCGTCTTCTCCGGCCGCTGGGGCCGCCTCCGCAGCATCACCAAAACCCCCGACGGAGCCCTCTGGCTCACCTCCACCAACAACGACAAGAACGGCGGCACCCCCACCGTCCTGGACAACGTCATCGTCCGCCTGAAGTTCCCCTAGGACTGGCGGACCGCTCCCACTCACAAACCTCAACTGATCGCACCCGGCCGAGCGTGCACCGACGTGCCTCCGGGCGGAAACAGCAGGTTTGTGAGTGGGAGCGGTCCGGGCCCGCCGACCTACTTCCGCTGATAGCGTCCGGGGTCTGATGATGATTGGGCTTCCGGGTGGCAAGGTTGTGTTGCGAGACGAGGGGGCGGGGGCCTCGTGGGTTGCCGAGGTGGCGCCGTTTCGGTTGGCGGCTTGTGTGGTGACGCGGGAGCAGTACTCCGGGTCAGGGGGTGCTCTGCCGGCTACTGATGTCTCCTGGCTGGACGCGATCCGGTATTGCAACGAGTTGTCGCGAGCGGAGGGTCTCGTACCGGCGTACGGGCTGGTGGATGGGGATCGGGACGGGGAACTGGTCAGCTGCGACTGGTCCGCCACCGGGTATCGGCTGCCGTCGGAGGCCGAGTGGGAGTATGCGTGCCGCGCGGGTAGCCGCGAGGCGCGGTACGGGGAGTTGGACGAGATCGCCTGGTATCGCGGCAACTCGGACGGCCGGGTGCACGAGGTCGGCGGGAAGGCGCCGAACCGCTGGGGTTTCCACGATCTGCTCGGCAACGTGTGGGAGTGGACCTGGGATCTCCACTCAGTTGCCTACGGCCCCTACCGGGTGTTCCGTGGCGGTGGCGCCTACGACCCGCCCAACGCCTGCCGGGCCTCCAGCCGGCGCAAGAGCCACCCCACGTTCGCGATCGACGACCTGGGCTTCCGCCTCGCCCAGACCGTCCGCTGACCGACTAGGCCTGCTCCCGACTGCGGATCACCAGCTGGTGTTGAGGGGTTTGCCTTCGGAGTAACCGGCGGCGCTCTGGATGCCGACGACCGCGCGCTCGTGGAACTCCTCCAGGTCGGTCGCGCCGACGTACGTGCACGAGCTGCGGATCCCGGAGACGATCGAGTCCAGAACGTCTTCCACACTGGGGCGTTCGGGGTCGAGGTACATCCGCGCGGTCGAGATGCCTTCGCCGAAGAAGCTCTTGCGGGCGCGCTGGAACGGGGTGTCGTCCGCCGTCCGGAGCCGCACCGCGCGGGCCGACGCCATCCCGAAACTCTCCTTGTAGATCCGGCCGTCGCTATCGCGATGCGGATCGCCCGGCGACTCGTACGTACCGGCGAACCACGAGCCGATCATCACGCTGGATGCTCCCGCGGCCAGCGCGAGCGCGACATCCCGCGGATGCCGTACGCCGCCGTCCGCCCACACGTGCTTGCCGAGCTCACGAGCCCTGGTCGCACACTCCAATACTGCGGAGAACTGCGGCCGACCCACCGCCGTCTGCATCCGGGTCGTGCACATCGCGCCCGGCCCGACTCCGACCTTGACGATGTCGGCCCCGGCCTCGACCAGATCCTCGACACCGGCCGCGGTGACGACGTTGCCCGCGACAACCGGTACGGCGGGCTCCAGGGCGCGGACGGTTCGCAGTACTTCGAGCATGCGTTCCTGGTGCCCGTGGGCGGTGTCGATCACGAGCAGGTCGATCCCGGCATCGAGCAAGGCCTTCGCCTTCTGCTCGGCGTCGCCGTTGATGCCGATCGCGGCGGCGACCCGCAACTTGCCTTGGGCATCTACCGCCGGGTCGTAGAGCGTGGCGCGGAGTGCGCGGTTGCGGGTGAGGATGCCGACGATCCTGTCGTCGGCGTCGACGACGGGAGCAAGTCGGTGGTGCCCGTCGTGCAATTGGTTGAAGGCTTCCTCCGCGGCGATCCCGGCCGGGAGGGTCAGCGGTTCGCGCGACATGATGCCGCGGAGCTGGGTGTAGCGATCGACGCCCTCGCAGTCGGCATCCGTGACCACGCCGACCGCGCGGCCGTTCTCGACCACGATCACCGCGCCGTGCCCGCGCTTCGGGAGCAGGTTGAGGGCCTCCCCAACGGTGCCGCTGGGCGCCATCACGAGCGGCGTGTCGTAGATGGTGTGCCGCTGTTTGATCCACGCGACCACCTCGGTTACCACCTCGACCGGGATGTCCTGCGGAATCACCGCCAGCCCACCACAGCGCGCGATCGTCTCGGCCATCCGCCGCCCCGACACGGCGGTCATGTTGGCGGCGACGATCGGGATCGAGGCACCGCTCCCGTCCCGGGTGGTGAGATCCACGTCCAGCCGCGACTGGACCGCGGACCTGTTCGGCACCAGGAACACGTCATTGAAGGTCAGATCCTGCTCGGGCAGCTGCCCCCGGACGAACCGCACAGCACTCACCTCACCAGCCAGACTCCAGATTCCTGGAGCCTACGTCACCAGTGAAGAACCACCGGGCTACAGCCGCCCCGGCGGCCTCGCGGAACCCGTTGCCGATCTCCGGGCCGGTTGCCGCGCGCCGCCCGGCGCCAGTTGCCTCGTGGCGCTCAATGCCAGTTGCTGATCGACACATCGTCGGGCGACGGCTCGCCCTTGCCGGTCTCGACCAGGGCCTTGAGGCTCATCAGGAAGGTCGCCCACTTGGTGCCGCAGTGGTGCATGAACTCGACCGGTTCTTTCCAGCCTTCGTGGCTTAACTTCACGATCGCCCACTCGTCGACCTGGGACAGCTCCCAGCGGACGTGCGTACCGATCCATTCGTCAGGACCGTCGACGACCTCCCAGAGCACCCGCTGGTTCGGCTGGAGCTCGACCACCTTCATGTCGAAACCGCCCGGCGGGAACCTGAACTCCAGGACGCCGCCGATGTCGTTGCCCTTGCCGGCCGTGTCCGTGGTCCACCAGCCGGCCAGTCCTTCGACCGTGGTCAAGGCCTGGTAGACCTGCGCGACCGATCCCTTGGCGCCGACTCTGTGCAGGATGTCGTTCATGTCGGTTCTTCTTTCCTGTCCTGGTTCCTCCGCTGCCGGGCGCGCCGGATCGACTCGGCGAGTCGCTTGATCCGCCGCAGCCGGCCCTCCCAGGCCGCCTCCCCGGCGGGATCTCTCGGCTCACCCATCACCCCTCCATGCGCAACCTTTTGTTGCACATGACAGTAGCGGAGGGGTGCGGGTTTGCGCAACCATTAGTTGCGGAAGGGGCAGGCGTTGTCAGCCGGTGGTGAGCGTGGCGGTGCCGAGGGCGGCCAACGCGGTGGCCCGGTCGAGGTCCGCCTCACCGTCCGCGATGACTACGGCGTACCGGTTCGTCATCTGGCTGCCGTCGGCGAAGCGGACCTCGGTACTGAAGAACGGGGCCGGGCCGAGGCAGCCGAACGGTTCGGAGCGGGCGAACCACTGCGGCGGGTGCTGCGCGTTCGCCGGGGCGTCGACCATCACGATCGAGGACGAACCCTCGACCTCGTCGTGCTGGCCGGTGAACGCCATCCACGGTGCGTGACGGCCGCGCAACGCTTCGCCGGTCGCGCCGTCCGGCCCGAGCACGGTGCCGCCGGTGAACGACCGCGGCCCGCGCCAGAACAGACCGCCGTACCCGGCGTCCGGCCGCCCCTCCGTGGTGGGCGAGCCGATCATGATGTCCGCACCGCTGACGTTCCGCATCGACGTCTCGAAGGTCAGGATCCAGGCGTCGCGCTCAGCCTCGACCCGCGCGGTCAGCTGCCGGGTCTCGGTGACGACGTGGGTCCCGTCGAAGCGGTACCAGTCGAGGTCGTGAGCAAAGGTGAAGACACCATCGGTGACCTCGACCAGCCCCGTACGCCGGTGTCGCGTCGCGCCGTTGTTGTCGAGCGACACGTAGCCGCGACCGGCGCGGAAGCTCGGCCCGCCCCAGAAGTTGTCGGCACCGAAATGCGGCAACGACCAGGCAAGCCCGACGTGCCACAGATGGTCGTGCGGCCGGTAGATGCTGACGACCCGGCCGCCGAGAGTCCGCAGCGGATGGAGGAACGGCCGCGGCGACTCGTACTGCGCCGCGCCGGACTGGTAGACGTACGTGAACAACTCGGTGTCGGCGATCGCCACCGACACGCTGGCGGTCTCGTCGTCGCGGTAGGTCAGGTCGCTCATGCGCCGGTCTCCTCGTTCCACGGTTCCGCGAAGCCGTCCATGCGTTCCTCGAACGCCCCGCCCTGCTGGATTTCCTCGCGACTGACCGACTGCTTGGTGATCGCGGATTGGTAGATCGCGGCAACCAGTTCCATCGTCACCAGCGCGTCCGCGAGCCCGACCGGGGGCGGCGTACCTTCGGTGCGCGCTCGCACCCACGCCTCGTACTGCGACAGGTGGCTGCTGCGCTTCCCGTCGACCGTCGACCACTCGAGATCGTCCGCGCCCGGCGCCGGGGTGAATCGCCAGTCGTTACCCGTGTACCCGTAGAGGTGTTCGAGCTCGACGGTCGCCCGCTCGTAGTCGAGCCGGAGATAGGAGGACTCCCGCGGCGACACCAGCGAGTTGGTGATCGTGGCGACCGCGCCGGACTCGAACCGCACGATCGCGCACGAGACGTCCTCGGTGGCGGTCCGCCGCGCCAGCTTCCCGGCGTACGCGGTGACGTCGGTCCATCTCCCCCACAGATCGAGCAGCAGGTCGAACTGGTGGATGCCGTGACCCATCGTCGGCCCACCACCCTCGACGTCCCACTTGCCGCGCCACGGTACGTCGAAGTACGGCTGGTCGCGGAACCACAACGTGTTGCAGACCCCCACCAACGGCCGGCCGAGGGACCCATCGTTGTGGAGCTGTCGCAACTGTGAAGCTCCCGGACCGAACCGGTGCTGGAAGATGCAACTGACCGTGCCCGTCGAGCGCTCTTCCGCCTCAGCGAGTTCGCGCAGCTGCTTCAGCGACAGCGTCGGCGGCTTCTCGATCACCACGTTCACCCCGGCCTCGAGCGCCTCGATCGCGAGTGGCCCGTGGCTGGCCGGCGGCGTACAGATGACGACGGTGTCGACGTCGCCGCCCGCCAAGGCGTCCTGCAGCGACGCGGCGGTCCGGCCCACCGTCCACCGCTCGGCGAACTCCTTGGCCCGATCGGCGTCGAGGTCCACCCCGGCGACCAGCCGGACCTGGTCCGGAAAGGCTGACAGCGCCTCGGCGTGGGCGTTCGCGATCCCGCCGGTGCCGACGATCGCGACGCCGTACGCCGGAGCGGGGGTGACCGCCGCGGACGCGCCGGCGGTGTCTGCTGTGGAGTGCATGCAAGCTCTCTTCTCGGGGTGTCGGCTACTTGGTGACGGAGGTCTTCATTTCCTTGATCGCGGCCTCGGCGGCCTGTTCAGGTGTCGCCCGGCCGAACAGAACCTCGCTGGCCTGCCGGCGCAGGATCTTTTCGATCGCGCTGCCGCCGACCGGAGTGACCGGCGGTGGCGGGGCCGCGGTCTTGGCGACCACGTCGAGGAACTCGACGGCCTGCTTGTCGGTCGTGGTCAGCTTACTGGTGATTGCCGTGCGCAACTTGTTGTTCGCCGGTACGCCGCGCTCGGTCAGCAGCAGGTCCGCGGCCTTCGGCGAGTTCGCCAGGTAGTCCAGGAACTTGGCGGCCTCCTTCGGGTGCTTGGTGCGCGACGACACCGACCAGTACATCGACGGCTTCAGGTAGGAACCCGCGTAGTCGCTCTGCTTCTGTCCCGGCACCCGTAACAGCTTGAGGCCGCTCTTGCTGCCCTTCTCCATCGCCGTCAGCTGAGTGTTGAACATCGACCCGATCGCCAGCTTGTTGGTGGCCAGCGGAGTCTCTTCGAGCCCGACCGTCTGGGACTCCTGCTGAGCTGCCGCCGACGGGCTCGTGCCGTTCTTGGTCAGTTCCGAGCTGAGCCGCCACCAGGACGCGAGAGTCTCCGGCTTGATGACGATCTCGCCCTTGTCGTTGAACAACTGGTCGCCGTGCTGCCGCGCCCACAGATGCGCCTCGGTGTCACCCGAGACGAGCATGGCGCCGCTCACGCCGTCCTTACGGCCCTTGTTCGCAAGGCGTTTGGCCGTGGCAGCAAAGTCGTCCCAGCTCCAGGTCGCGTCGTCCGGCAGCGGTTCGCCGTACTTCTTGAACAGCACCGGGTTCGCGACGAAGGCGAAGACGGCGGCTCCGACCGGCAGGCCGACCAGCTTGTCCTCGACCTTGCCGGTGTCGAGCAGCTTCTGGTCGAAGTCGGCGGTGTTGAGCCCCTGCTTGCCGAGATCGAGCAGCGCGCCACGTCCGCCGTACTCCGCGATGTACTTCTCGTCCATCTGGATGATGTCGGGGGCGTCGTTGGCGGCGGTCTGGGTGGCCAGCTTGTCCCAGTAGCCGCCCCACTCGCCGAACTCGCCCTTGATCTTGATGTTCGGGTTCTCCGCCTCGAAGGCCTCGATCACCTTCTGGGTGAGCGCGTGCCGGGCATCCGATCCCCACCAGGTGAATCGCAGCGTGACCGGGCCGCCGGCACTGTCACCGGAGTCGTTCGCACCGCAGGCGGCCAGCGGCAGGACGAGGGCGAGGGCCGCCGCTCCGACTGCCGCGAGCCGTCCGATCGAGCGTGATCGGTTCATGGCTGCTTCCTTTCGTGCACCTGCGTGATCGCCGGGGCGGATGGGGATGGTATGCGCTTTCCAGAGCTGATGCCGTCTCAAATTAGTGATCGATCACTTTCGTGTCAACAGCCTGGAAGGGGGTACTTTCGAGGCACTGAGAGTGAACGATCCTGATTTCTTCGAGGAGGCGGCTGTGACCCAGGCGGACGCGCCGCGGCGCGCGACCATCCATCAAGTGGCGAAGCTGGCCGGCGTCTCGCACCAGACCGTCTCCCGCTATCTGCGCCAGGACGGCGGGATGAAGCCGGCCACCCGGCTGCGGATCGACTCCGCGGTCAAGGCGCTCGACTACCGGCCGAACCTGATGGCCCGGTCGATGCGGACCCGGCGGACCAACCGGCTGGCCGTGATCCTGTCCTCGACGCAGTACTTCCCGCACCGGCTCGTTCTGGCCGCGTCGGCGATCGCGCACGAGCACGGGTACCAGCTCGACATCGTCACCGCGGAAGGCGGCGCCGAGCAGCGCGCGCAGCGGATCGCCGACCTGGCCGATTCAGGTCAGGTCGACGGCATCCTGTCGCTGGCGCCGGCCGACGTACCGGCTGGTGCGCGCGTACCGGTGCTGGTCAGCGGCACCTACGACGAGGAGATGCACAGCCTCGGCGAACTGGCCGACGGCTCGGCGGTGAGCGAGATCATCGAGCACCTGGCCGGCCTCGCCCACCGGACCTTCTTCCACCTGGCCGGCCCCCAGACGTTCGCATCGGCCCGCAATCGCAAGCTCGTCTACCTGGAAGCGATCGCACGACTCGGCCTCCGCTCGTACGGCGTCGTCGACACCGACTGGTCAGCGCAGGCCGGGTACGACGCCGTGGCCGCCCTGCCCGACGACTGCGGCGTGACCGCGGTGATCGCGGCCAACGACGTGCTGGCGATGGGCGCCATCCGGGGCGCGTTCTCACGCGGCTGGCGCGTACCCGACGACCTCAGCGTCTTCGGCTGGGACGACGACGAAATCGCCCGCTTCGCCACCCCGTCCCTGTCCACCGTCATCGTCGACCGCGAAGCCCAAGGCCGCGACGCAATCCTCCACCTGATCGCCGCCGTCCGCGGCGAACCAGCCCCACCCACCACCACCCACACCCTCAACCAGGTAGTCCACCGAGAATCAGTAGCCCCACCCCCACACCCCCACCCTTAAACGAACTGCTGCACCACGGCCCCAAGGATTCAGAATCTCAGGTCACGGCGAGGTGGTTGTGGTGGTGTTGGGGGGGTTCGGACTCGTCGAGGAGGGCGATGGCGAAGTCGGCGTAGGAGATGCGGAGCGTCATGTCGCCGTGGTCGCGGATTGCGTAGCGGCCGGAGCGCTCGCCGTCGTGGTCGAAGTCGCCGGCTGGGCTGATGTAGACCCAGTCCAGCGCGCCGCCGTCAGTTCGTAGTACCTCCAGCCCTGCCGCATGGCCGAGACAGAACGGCCGGAACTCGGCCGGGAAATCAGGCGCGTCGAGCAGGCGGGTGCCGTCGGCGCCCGAGAGCAGCGATGCGAGGCCGACCGCGACGAGGCGGTTCACCCCGGCCTGCTGCAGGCCTTTGACGAGGGCATGCGCCGCGCTGGTGAAGAACGTGTCCGGCGTGATCAGCACCGCCGCATTGATCGCCGCGTCGTGTCCAACCGCAAGGGAAGCAACGTCCGCAGCATCGGTGACGTCCCCAGCAACGACCTGTACTCCGTCCACGACGCCGCTGTAGCGAGACGGATCCCGCACCACCGCAGTGACCTCATGCCCACGTCGGCGCGCCTCAGCAACCGCCTGCGTCCCGGCCCGGCCGCCGGCCCCGAAAATCACGAACTTGCCCATCGCTGGAATGCCTTTCTCTCATCCGGTGTTGCCCGAAAGGTATCCACGAGGGCGGTATCCCACTGGATACCCAAACCAGGGCACGACGAGGAGACACTCATGACGCACCGGCAGCCGCTGCCTCCCGACATGTTCGACGAGCTGTGCCCGTCCACGCTGCTGCCCTTCCGTTTCGGCGACAAGTGGGCAGCCCTCGTACTGCGCTGCCTCGAAGCCGGCCCTCGCCGCTTCTCCGAACTCCGGGTCCCGCTCCACCGCGTCACCCCGAAGGGGCTCACACACTCACTCCGCACGCTGGAGCGGGACGGGTTCGTAGTACGGACAGCACACGGTCAACAAGTCGAGTACGCCCTCACCCCACTCGGCCGAACCCTCCTGGAGCCCCTGAACGCTGCCTGCGCCTGGGCCGCCAGGCACTGGGACGAGCTACTCGACGCCCAAGAGCAACCCACCTCCTGACACAAGGTCGGCAGGCGGTTCAGGTCCGCAGCAGGTCGCCGCAGAAGGAGCGGATAGCCCGGTTGACCAGCTCCGGCCGCTCCCAGGGCATGAAGTGGCCGGCACCCTTCACCCAGAACGGGCCGACCGCTTCGGGGAGTGCGATCGCGCACCGCTCCTCCACGTGGTCGCCCAAGGTGACCTGATCAGCCCCGATCATCAGGAAGACCCGCTGCCGGACCGGCCTGTCGAGCATCTCCGGAGCGGACAGCGGCCGGGTACCCATGACGATCTCGTAGTCCGCGAATGAGGCCCGCAACCGAGCCGCATCCCCGTACGGCTCGGTCAGGAAGGCAAGATCAGCCTCGTCGAAGGCATCGGGCGGACACCACATGCGATGCCCGTAGAAGTCACCGATGTAGCGCCTGCGTTGCTCGGGCGTACTCAGGTCGGCAACCAGAGCCTCGGCGTGGTTGCCCTGCAGCCGGTGATAGTCGTAGACGGCCGGCTTGGGCCGCGTCGGCGGGATACCGGCCGCCGCGAACGTCTCGGCCAGATCAGGCATCGAGTCGTCCAGGATCACCAGTCGATCCACCCGGTCAGGGTGGCGATTGGCCAGGTCGACGGCGATCATCGCGCCCAGGTCGTGCCCGGCGACGACCACGCGCTGCCACCCGAACTGGTCGAACAAACCGATCAGGTCCGTGCCGAACGCGTTGAGGTCGTAGAAGTCGTCCGGCGCGAAGTCGGAATCGCCGTACCCGCGAAGATCCGGGGCGACAACATCAAATCCCTGCTCGGCCAGCGGACCGAGGTTGTGCGACCAGATGCGGCTCGTACAGGGAAAGCCATGCAGCAACAGCAGCGGCACACCACCTTCCCCACGCCGCCGAACCGCCAGCCGATGCCCTGGCCGAACCTCGACCATCACCGGCGCCACAACCTCGCGAGGAAGAACCATCCGTCCGGTCTACACGACCAACAGTCCACCGCAGCCGCCCTCACCCGGGCGCACCTTCCTACTGGTTGTTCGATGCCGTCCGGGCGGCTTGCTCGATCGTCGCGCGCCGACCTGCCCAGTACGCCGCGTCCTCCCCGTGCAGCACCTTGCCGCTACCCACGACCCCATCGAGCTGCTCACGCAGGATGTCGGCGTGCCCAGCGTGCCTGTTGGTCTCCGCAACCAGGTGAACCATGATGTTGAACAACTTCACGTCGGGCCGCGGCCACCACGGCACATGACCGGCCGCGTCGATCGAGAGCGCCTCGACCGTCGCGTCGGTGAACTTTTGCGCCAACTGATAGCGATCCAAGATCTCCGCCCGAGTTTGATGCTCCGCGGCCCACATGTCGGCACCGCTCCAGGCATCATCACTGTCCCACCGCGGCAGCGGCCAAGGCGACGGCCGATCGAAGACCTCACCGAAGTACCGCGCCTCCGTCACCGACAAATGCTTGACCAGCCCGAGAAGGTTCGTCCCCGTCGCGGTCAGCGGCCGCCGGACGTCGTACTCCGACAGCCCGTCGAGTTTCGAGAGCAGCCCCTCCCGAACCCATCTCAGCGAATCGTGCAGGTACTCCTTGGCGAAGTCATCAATCACCCGCCGCAGCCTGCCACGAATCCCGTCGCCACCGCGGGCGCGTAGTACCGGCCCGTCGCCCTGCGAGCGCAGCACTCAGTCGCCGGAGCCGGGAGCTTACCCGGACGGGGCGGGGCGTGATGTGCGCCACGAGATGTCACAGCCGCGACGGCTGCGGGGTCGTATGAATGACCGCGGATCGCGGCCGCTCGGAAATGATCGAGGAGGGTCGTCATGCACCGTCCATGGAGCAACCTGCGAGCGAGGGTCTTCCCCGACCACTGGTCGTTGCTGTTCGGCCAGATCGCCTTCTACAGCTTCATCATGATCGTGCTCAGCGGCGTAGTACTGACCGCGTACTACGAACCGTCGGTCGACGCGGTCGTGTACGACGGACCGTACGCGCCGCTGCGCGGCGTGGAGATGTCACGGGCACTCGATTCGACCATGGCGATCTCGTTCGAGGTCCGCGGCGGCCTGCTGATGCGACAGCTCCATCACTGGTCCACGCTGATCATGATGGCGGCGATCACGCTGCACCTGTTGCGGCTGTTCTTCACCGCCGGCTTCCGCCGGCCGCGGCGCCTGAACTGGCTCGTCGTCTTCGGACTGCTCGTCGTCATGCTGGGCGCAGCCCTCACCGGCACCTCACTCCCGGACGACATGGCATCCGGCACAAGCCTCGCCGTACTCGACGGCGTCCTCCAGGCGACCCCCTTCGTCGGCCCCGAAATCTCGGCACTGCTCTTCGGCGGCGAGTTCCCCGGCAACGTGATCACGTGGTTCTACCCACTGCACGTCATCGTCCTGCCACTTGTTCTGGTCATCCTCTTCGCTGTCGGCGCCGTCTTGGCGCTCAGGCAAAAGCCCGCGCAGTACGCCGGCCCCGGCCGTACGGAAAACAACGTGGTCGGCCGGTCAGCGAGAGTTGCCGCAGTCAAGAGTGCCGGCCTGTTCTGCTTGGTCGCGGGCGTCTCACTCCTGATGGCCGCAACGGCAACCATCAACCCGGTCTGGCTCTACGGCCCCGCAGACCCGGCAAATGCCTCCGCCGGCGTCGGCCCCGCCTGGTACCTCGCCTTCCTAGACGGCTCACTCCGCCTAGCCCCCGGCTGGGAATTCGTCTTATGGGGCAGAACATTCAGCCTCGCAATCCTGCTACCGGTAGCCGCCTGCACCCTCTTCCTAGCCCTAGTCGCCGTCTACCCCTTCCTAGAGGAACGCCTGACCCGCGACCGCCGCGACCACCACCTCCTAGAGCGCCCCCGCAACAACCCAACCCGAACCGGCCTCGGAGCAGCCGGCATCACCTTCTACGGCACCCTCTGGGCCGCAGCCGGCGCCGACACCATGGCCATCCTCTTCAACCTCTCAGTCAACTCCCTCCTACGCTTCTTCCAGGTCCTCCTGATCCTGGGCCCACCCGCCGCACTGTTCGTGACCCGCCGCATCTGCCTCGGCCTCCAGAACCGGGACACCCAACTCGCCCTCCACGGCATAGAAACCGGCCAGGTACTCCGCCTCCCAAACGGCGGCTACATCGAACAACACCGCCAACTCAACCCCTACCGCCGCCGCCAACTAGTCCCCCACGCAACCCAGAAAGGCACTGAATAACATAGGAATCCTCAAGGCGGAGGAGCTGGTGTTGAAATGCCGGAAGGGCGATCGGTGCCCACGCAGGACGACGTGCTCGGGTACTTCGACACGTTGTCGAACTGGGGCCGGTGGGGTGACGACGACGAGCTCGGGACGTTGAATCACATCACCGACGAGGTCCGGCTCGCGGCGGCAGGAGCGGTCCGCCATGGCAAGAGCGTCTCGTGCGCTTGGGACATCGCCGTACCGGAAGAGATGGAGCGGTCGACCACCTCGTGCCCCCGCGCCGTTGACATGCCGGGCGCCGAGCACATGCCAGCTGCCTTCCGCCACGATCATCACTGGGGCTTCTCGAACGAGCGGCTCGGCATCATGTTCCACGGCAACACGATCACCCACCTAGATTCGCCGTGCCACATCTTCTGGGACGGCAAGATGTACAACGGCCGCTCGCATTCACTGGTCGACCCCGAGGCCGGATCAGCATGGGCAGCCGTCACGGCGGCGGCGAACGGAATCATCACGCGGGGCGTCCTGCTCGACATCGCAAAGGTCCGCGATGTCCCCTGGCTGGAAACAGGGCAAGCCGTGTTCCCCGAAGACCTCGAGGAAGCCGAACGCCAACAGGGCGTACGCGTGCAACCCGGCGACGCCGTACTCCTACGAACCGGCTACGGCCGCGCCAGACACGAGGCGGGCGCCACCGGCGGCTTCGCCCAAGCCGGCTGGCACGCCTCCTGCCTACCGTGGCTACACGAACGCAAGGTCGCCCTCATCGCCGCCGACACCCCTCAAGACGTCCAACCCTCGGGGTACGACGAAATCTTGATGCCGGTCCACGCCGTAAGCCTCGTAGCAATGGGCCTCTGGATGCTCGACAACTGCGACCTAGAGCAATGCGCGACCACAGCCACCGAACTCGGCCAGTGGGACTTCCAGCTCACAGTCGCCCCAATCCGCCTCACCGGCACTTCAGGCAGCCCAGTCAACCCCATCGCCACCTTCTAACCTCACTGCTTTGCAACTAGCCGCAATGTGGATGGTTCGCGGGAGCCCCCGTACGAGGGACGGAGGATCTACCGGCATGAACTCCGGCCTGTAGTGTCGCGCTGCGTTGCTCAGGTTGCCGTCGAGCTAGCAGGGAGTCGTGTATGGGTGCGTCAGAGTGGAGATACTTCGTTCCTTACCAGGAGGATCTCAACCAAGCTCTGCAGGACCTGCGGCAGCAGGTGTTCTCCACTGGCAAGTACTGGTGGTACGGGGACAGCGAGCATCTCTCGCCTGCCAACCGCTCACCCCGGCCTGCGCGGCTGGAGCAGCTGTTCGAAGACGAGTACGTTCGCGAGGAGGGGACGCACTCCATCCTTGATGTCGACCGAGTGGTCGACCCTGACCGGCCGCGGGACTGGTACGACCAGGGCACGATCGTTCCGGCTACCGCCGATGAGGTTCGAGCTGCAATCGGTACGGATCGACCAACCCGAACCGATACTGCCGAGCTCGATGACAAGCTGCCTCGAGCCCGTTGGGTTGGTCGCTGCGCCGTCCTGTATGACGAACACGGCAATCCCACTGAGATCACTTTTTGGGGCCACTCCGGCGACTAGGGGCAGCATTCCCGATGCCGTCGGCAACCTCCTGCGATAGCCGTGCGGGTCACCTTGCTCCGAGGACGGCTGGCTGGTCACGTCCCCGGGCGTGACCAGCCAGCTCTCTCACAACGTCGACGGGTTGGTGCAGCTGATCAGGAGCGCCCCACGGTCGTAGTAGTGCGGCCACCGCATACGACTCCGCGTCTCCGGGCCGTAGACGCCGTCGGCGGTGCTGGCCAGGTTGAGCCTGTTCTTCTGCAGCCATTCGACGGCCGCGACCATGCCGCCGCCGTAGACCCCGTCGACGCCACCGGAGCTGTGGACCTTCGAGCTGGCCCAGGTGCCGGGGTAGCAGATCACGATGGCCTGCTGGAGCGCCTCGACCGCCGCCTCGGAGCCCTGCAGGTAACCCATGTAGCACGAGATGCCGTTGCCCACCCGGGCCGGGATCTTGTACTCGTTGCTCGTCCCGCCGAGAGTAGGCACGTCCCGCCACGAGGTGGTGTTACAGGTGCCGTACGCCGCGTGCGCCGGCGCAGCCATCATCGGACTGGCCGTCAAACCCGAGCCGGCGAGAACAGCCAGAGCCCCCAACACCCCAACGCGAAGACGGAGCCCCATAAAGGCACGTTTCATAATGCATTCCTTCCGAACATGGCAGACGTGTAGTTGCAAAATGCCGACCCTACGAACCCCCAACGACAACCCACTGCCCGTACCGCACCCGTACCACGCCGCTCCTCGAAGCCAGCGACGGCCAAGGTGCCTGTCGAACTGACAGAACCTCTCGCGCAGAGTTCTGCCCGTTGCGTCAGGCCACGCAGCGGGATCGCTCGCTGCCACTCACGCATTTGACGGCTTCGGCTACCTCTCGACGGAGGGCTGGCCCGCGTGGGCAGTCAGCGCGACGCAGGGGCGCCCCACACGGGTGGGTGGGAGCGGCCGGAGCTGGGAGCGACGTAGGAGCGACGGGCGGAGGGCGAATGGGGTACGACGGGCTGCAAGCGAAAGGCTGGTCTCTAGAGAGACCGGCCTGGTTGCTTTTGGTGGAGCTTCCGCAGCAGCCGATCACCTAACACTGGCTCGCATCTCAACGTAGACCCACAGATTCCCTACCTCCCGAGTCGCGGGGCGCCTATCGTCCCTACATGACCCCGCCCTACCCGAGCGACCGATGGGACCCGCGACAGCATGCTGGTGGTCAATTACCCGGCCTCACGATTCAGCGTGCAACACCGGCCATCGACCTGCAGGCTCAGTTGATCGGAACACTAGAGGTCGACCCCTCGACACACTGCTTGGTAGTTCGTATGGAAGCCAGCACCCCAGTCGTCGACGGCCAGCACCGGGTGCGCTTTGAGCCCAGTTACCAGCTCGTCGACGTCGCTTGGCCGACAGGCTGGAGCATCGCGATCCGTGACGGCGAGGTTGCCTTGATTGACGCCATGGGGCAGACAGCCGCCCGGTTGGGCGACGAGGTGTACGTCGGGGGAGGTTTTGTGACCCCCAAGCAGGCCGATGCCATCCCATGCACAGGTCACGAGTGGGTATTCCGGGCGAGCGGGCTCTCAGGTCCCTGAACCAGCTCGCTCGTGTGTGATCAGGAAATCACTTGGCGTCCCGTCGCACGGTCCAGAGTCATTGGAAGCCCGGCGCGTGGTGGACCGGACACCCGGCCTGAACAGTGCGGAAATGGACGCCGCGCGAGATGCGGCACAGCTTCGTCTCGCCGCTCAGCAAGGCCGGCTCGGCGTCGAGAAGATCCGTTGCTTGTCGGCCACAAGAGCACTCAGGTGACTGAGACCGTCTACCGCCACCAGCTCCGGCCGGTGCTCACCGAGGGAGCCGAAGCGACCGACGGACTGTTGCCTCAGAACCGGTAGTCACTCAATTAGACACTCAGGTCATGAAAAGAGGCTCTTTCCCTAGCTGGGAAAGAGCCTCTGACCTGCGGTGGAGGTCCTAGGGCGTTACTCAAACCAGACACATCTCCTTAACGCGCTACGCAAAGTAACGGAGATGGCAGAGAGTGATTCACCTCGGACAACATACACCGCACCGGTGAGACGTGCCGTGCTCCGGATCGAGGATCGTCTGGATGAACAGACCGTCTTGAAGATGGTCGAGCTTTACCAGGCCGGCTCGTCCAGCCGACGAGTCGGTGAGTTGTTCGGGGTGTCGAAGAAGAGTGTGTTAGATGCCCTGCGTAGCGCGGGAGTCGTACTTCGGCTACCGAGGATGAGCGAGGCCGACGCCAGTGAGGCGGAGCGGCTCTACTCGACCGGGCTATCGCTTGCCGAGGTAGGCAAACGTCTCGGACGGGATCACTCCACGATCTATAAGGCGCTACAGCGGCGAGGCGTGAAGATGAGGGACACGCACGGCAGGCCATGATTATTAATCCGCGGGAGCATGGACGTCACGGCACAATCAGTGAAGTTTCGTCGGTTACCGCGTAGCGGACAGCCATCTGGCCGGCAGTTGCGGCCACTATCACAACGGATGGGCTGATCGAGCGTATCGCGGCCGCACAGATCCTCAACGTGCTTCCCTCGGTACAGACGTCATCTACGAGAAGTACTTTTTGTACACCATGAAAGGCAGGATCCACGACTAGGGTGGCCGCATATCGGATCTCGAACTCTGAAGCCGTGAAGCCCAGCCCGTTGCGAAGTTTGCGTTTTGAAATCGGCTTAGACAGACTTAGCCATCGTCGAACCGGCACGCCTAAGAGAAGACTCAACTCCTCTGCAAGCAGGCCAGTCCTATCGACTTCACCAGCCGCCTTCTTATCGGGCGACAGCGGAACCGGGACGATCGCGTCGAAGTCCAACTCCTTCACGCGCACGAGCGCCTTCTGCATCCCGAGGCCCAGAGGGTAGGCGAGCGCCTTTTCCCCAGTCTTGAATCGCGAGAAAAGCTCCGAGGAGCGCAGGACGCCCTTCTTTATCACTCGATACCCGTGATAGAGAAACGACCGCTTTGGCACTACCCAAAATGCTGGCGCAAATGCTTCCACGCGACCCGCGAGACGCTTTGGAGTCCGTAGAATCTGACGATTCACTCCGGTCAAAGTTTTCCATGTCGGGCAGGATCCGCAAAGGCGTGCCGCGCACGACGAAGCTAACGTGGTCATATCACAGACGGGAGCCGTGTCGAGCTCTTCAGGGAGCACGAACACCTGCTGAAATCGTCGAGCGACAACGACCGAGACTTTGTGAGATGTGGCGGCGTCAGTCAGCGGCTTATCTGACGAGAATTTTTGTACCCGCAGGAGAACGGCATCGTCGTCATAAAGTACAGCCTCCGCGATCCCCTTTACGTACACACCGTTCTCGAACCGGTGCTGCCCATGAAAGTAGACCCAGATTTCATCGCCGACTTCTACAGCATCGATATAGCGCTTCCATACGAGCTTGAGCGTCTTACCGTCTTGGAGCCGCTCGGCGATACGCTTTGGCGTGAACCCGTCGTATCCCGAATAAATTTTATAAACGTACTTCACGATGAATCACGAACCAAAGATGCGATGTCCGCGGGGTCAGTGAGGATCTGGACGGGCTCCTTTGGCGGATTTTCGCTGTACCCCCACGATGCCCACGCAAACTGCATACCCGCTGCTGTCGCCGCGAGGGCGTCGTCTGGGTGGTCCCCTATATACCACGATTCTTCGGCATCGCACCCCAGAAGATCGAGGGCTGCAAGCAGCGGCTCAGGGTTCGGCTTGTGTTTTCTAGTAGCGCCATAATCCACCACAGCGTCCATGTACCTGGTCAAACCGGTCCCCTCCAACATAGGTCGCACCATCCAGCCCGGCAGGTTCGTGACAGCCCCTAGAAGTGCTCCACCTCGCCTGACCTCATCAAGAGCCTCTTCGACCCCGGAATAGAGCTCGGGGCCAATTACCCCATCGCCCAGCGCACGCCGCAAACGCGCCTCGGTATACCCCTTCGCCTTGAGCATCTTCGCCGCATTGAGGCCAGCTGGGATAGACAAGGTAGAGAGGTTCGCCAGACCCTCATACCAAGGTGCGCTGTCCCAAATCGTGCCGTCTAGGTCAAGTAAGACAACTCGTCCAGCCATGCGCCCCACGCTCGTTCATCTGGATGGTCAACTGCGAACTCTCTTCCTCCGCCATCTTCGATAATTGCCTGATTGCCTGACGTCCCCTCACGCCCATCAGGTTTGAACGAAGCCGTGGGTTTTCGCTGCTCTCGGGCGAACCGATAGGCATTCATGGCGCCACCTTTATAGGATGACTGCCCGATCAACACTCCTCGAGCGAGACCAACAATGGTCTTGTTCCTCTTGCGCAGAGTCAGGCTGGCCGCTGGGGTCCCGAAGGGAAACTCGCTCACCATCACCGCGCGCGGATATTCGATGAACTCGGCCCAAAGGCTCTTATTCTCGGGAGGAAACGGCCTATCTAATCCACTAGGCATCACGCAAACGGTGGCGCCGCGCGCCTCGTAAGCACCGCGATGCGCCACAGAGTCGGCTCCCATCGCGAAACCAGACGCAACCACCCAACCAGCTTTCGCGGCAAACATGGCGAAGTCATGCTGGCGATCCTTATATTGCCCTTCGATACCCCTGGAGCCCACACAGGCGACGACTTTCGTATTGCGGAGGATCTCTAGGTTCCCGCGCACAAACAAAACCGGCACTGGATTGTTCGATTGCCAAAGATTCTTCGGGTAGCCCTCGTCGCCATACAAAAGGATATGCGATCGATTTTGATGCGCTCGTTCCAGTTGACGACTTGCACGATCGTAGAATTCACTCATCTCCTTCTCTCCGATGCGCGCAATTTCGGATCGAAAGAGGTCACCTCTTTTGCCAGCGGTGGGGAGCCGGGAAGGCTCTGCCAGTACCTGAGGCGCGGTCAATCCCTGGTCTCGCAGCTCACGGAACTTCTGGGGACCGAAGCCCTTGATCGCCTCTAGGGCGTAGGTGGCAGCCAAGATCCCTATCGGCGGCAACGAAAGTGATGTTTCCACCGTGCCATCATGCCAGCCAGCAGGGACAGCGGTAAACAGATGAGAAGAATCGTGCAGGATCACCCGACCTGGCCCCTGCTAGGGAACCCGCGGGACTGAAAGATTTCCAAGGCATCTTCGAACACGCGATTTCGTCTCGGCCTGGCGAGCCGGCCGAAGCCAGGCATCGCGTCCGCTGACAACCGGAGCGGCATGACCACGCGCTCAAAGGGGGCTGGACGCCATGCAGAGATCATGAATACATCGGTTAGCCGAAGAGCCGCCTTCAGGATGCCTGATTCAGGATCGGAGCAAGGCCAGCACAAAGAACGCGACTCGAAATGTCCTGTTACATCAGAGGAGGATCCCGAGCTTGAGTCTGACCCGTCGAGACGGGTCAGACTCACGTCAATCTTCGGCGATAACCTCCTCGGCGGCGACGTACGGCTTGACCTCGCCACCTAGAGCCGCGGTGATCCCTTCGAACTCGGCGAGCGCAGCCTGGAGGTCTTCTACGATTTCCTGTGCAATCACCTCAGGAGCAAGCAAACTGTGCGCATCGTCGAGCGCTGGATCTGTTAGCCATATGAGATCCAGGTTGACATTGTCACGGGCGACGAGATCCTCGTACGCGAAGCGCTTGAAACGGCCGTCCTCGGTCTCCTTCCGAGCCGAGCGATCATCTGCCTTGTACGCTTCGATGAAGTCGGCCAGATCAGCGAGCCGGAGTGGACGTTGCTTCAGGGTGAAGTGCATCCCTGTGCGGAGGTCGTACACCCACACCTCAGGAGTGTTGGGGATGTCATCAGCCCGAGGAGGCTTCTTCTCGAAAAAGAGGACGTTCGCTTTCACCCCACCAGCATAAAAAATGCCTGTAGGAAGGCGCAGGATCGTATGAAGGTTAAATTCCCGAAGAAGACGGCGGCGAACCTTTTCCCCAGCCCCTCCGTCGAACAGGACATTATCGGGCAGCACGACGGCCGCGCGCCCGTCCATCTCAGTAAGCGACATGATGTGCTGCAGGAAATTCAACTGCTTGTTGGTAGTCGTCACACGGAAGTCGGACCGGTCGTAGCTAATGTCCTCCCGGCCGGTCTTGCCATCCGTACCCACCACAGTGATCGCCGATTTCGTGCCAAACGGCGGGTTAGCGAGAACTAGCGACGCCCGCCTCGAGGGCGCATCGGCGAGCGCGTCACCAGTAGAAATCAACGACTCCCCATCGGCTTCGCCGATACCATGCAGCAGCATATTCATCGCCGCGAGACGTGCCGTTCCGGGGACGAGCTCATTGCCCCAGACCGCACCTTGCCCCAAGGCAAGTCGCTGCTCCCGAGCGAGTCCTTTGAGATGGTGCTCCCTAATGTAACTGTGTGCCGCGATCAGGAAGCCAGCAGTACCGCAGGCCGGATCAGTGATCGTGTCCTTCGGGCCCGGCTGCATTACCTGCACTATGGCATCGATTAGCGCTCGCGGAGTGAAGTATTGGCCGGCACCAGTTTTGGTGTCTTCGGCGCCCTTGGCGAGCAGTCCCTCATAAGCATCACCCTTGAGGTCGGTGCCTTCCAAGACCCAATCCGTCTTGCCAATAAGTTCTACAACGAGCTTTTCGAGAAGTGCTGGTTCAGAAATCCGATTCTGAGCCTTCGCAAAAATGGTGCCCAACGTGGTGCCTGGGCGCTTGCCGAGCTCAGCCAACACCTTCCGGTAATGGGTCTCTAGCTCCTCACCTCGCTTGGAAACTAGAGATTGCCAGTCCAAGCTTGGCGGAATGATGGGATCGGCCGACTCTTTGGCGAAGGGGTCAGCCGCCAGCTCGTCAACCATCTTCAGAAAGAGTAGATACGACAACTGCTCGACGTACTCGATCGTCGACAGGCCGTTGTCGCGCAGTACATTGCAATAATTCCAGAGCTTGGCGACAAGCGAATGTGTGTGGCTAGTCACCTTGGCGGGCGCGACGGTTGCAATGCTCTCAGTATTACTCATCACAGCTCAAACTCCTGCTGATCAGCGTTGCGTGGAGGGGGTGACCCGTCGGACAGGGAGGATGGGGATCCTTCGGCTTCGAGCCTGGCCACCCGCCCTCGTGGACTGCGACCGCGGACTGCCTTCGCGCCTTTCGGCGAAGTCTGCCCAAGCCGAATTTGATCCAGCAGCAGCTTCACAGACTCGTCTGTGGACTCGTTCGGAACGAGAGCCCCAGTGAATGCACAGTTAAGTAGAGATCGACGAAGACTCAGGGCTCGACGAAGACTCAGATTGAGATTCTTCTCTAGCGAATCCGCATGCGTCAGCAATTCTCCACAACGCTGAACGAGGCGCTTCTGTTCAGGCAATGGGGGAATTGGAAACTCAATGCCTTTTAAGCGCTTCGCCGAAAGATGGGCGATGTTGGTTGTAATTCTCACCTCGCGCATGAAGCGCCGTGCGTGTAGATGCCGCCGGAATACCATCAGCGCCCACTCCGGTAGGACATCGGGACGAGCCCGGAATCGCAGGAGGCTGTTCGTGAACGCCACGTTTGCGGGATGGCCGCGGTAGAGCGCCGGGCGACCGACCAAGTGAGGGCTCTGGCCCTCATTGAGCAAAACATCCCCGGGTTCGAGCTTGTATCGCTCGAATATGCCCGAGAAGTCCATTTCCATGACGTCGTCCGTATCAATCCGATCTTCGAAAACGTTTGCCACACGAAGGTACGGGTGCATCTCCGGGCCGTGGTGCCAATCCGGATGTCGCTGCCGACCAAGGCGAATTGAGCCTGCTGCCTCAACGGTCGTGACTTCCCACGAATCGGGACTGTGCTCGGGCACAAGGGTCAGAAGGACCGCCTTGCGGAACGAGGATACCTTTCGCAGGGCGGTCCCGAGATCCCTTTCAGCCGCATCTAGCCGGGGGATCTGTTCTTCAAGTGCGACGACAATCCGCTGTTGCTCGGCGAGGGGAGGTAAGGGAATAGGCCAGGACTTGAGGATTACTTGACTAATGTTTGGCTGCGCTCCCCCTTTGCCTGCCCGCCGAAACGCTTCCCGCTGCGACCATAGGTACCAGAATAGATACCGAGGATTCAATAGTTCCGTCTTCGGGACCGCTGATGCCACAGCCTGATTCGTCGTCAGCGGTTGCCCGGCAATGCCAAGTTTCCCGATCGTCGCACCATACATGGCGATCATAATGGCGCCCTCTGGAATCCACTTTGCAGAACTCTCCTGGAGCCCATCCGAAGTCAAAGTAGAGGGAGTGTGGGTGATTACTCCATCCTTGAGATCTCCACTTACCACCCACGGTATTTCGCCGCCATAGTAGCGAGCAACGCCGCTTTTTGGAGTGCCTCCGCTGCCCCAGTCGGCAACCTCTCCAAGCGTCGCCACTGCCCACTGCGGCGGAAGTTCCATGTCGCTCAAGCCAGTTCTCGATTCAGCTCAGCCAAGAGTTCGTGCGGATCACGGCTCGGAAAGGCCAGGGCCAGGCCCCGCCCCCCACCACGCTTGGTAAATGGTTCAGCTCGGAAGTCCGGAGGAGCGATGCCGACATCACTGGCGACGACGTCACGAATCGCTTCCAGCCACCACATCTGCTCTTCGGTGAATTCGATGCCGGCCTGCCGTTGCCGGAGCAGCCAGCCGTCGAACCGCTCGTCGACCGTCTCGCGGTACGGCTTGAGTTCTGAATCCACTCCCAACTCATATCGGATGAGTGAGATGAGGTCAGGCACACCCGCCTCTTTGCTTGGCCGGTCGCCTGCGCGGCCAAGATCCTCGTAGTAGGTCCACAGGACCTGAGGCGTCCAAGCGAAGTCAGGTCTGCGAATCGTATCCGCTAGCTCCTTTAGAGCTGCATATGCTTCGGAAGGGGCTACGGAACGCGGGCTGGACAAGGCGACCGAGATCGCAGCGATCTTGTCGCGCTCATCCTCAAGCAACCTACTCCAGCGATCGATCTGCTCCCGCGCTCGTTCCTCCCGAGGAACCGCGCGAACATCGGTGACAGCGACCGCCGTGGTCTCGTCCATCACATAGTCCTTGTCCCGACGGATTTCGATGATCAGCCTGCGGAGATCCGGATTGGCAGCCAGTGGACTGACCGCCGATTTGACCAATGCGTGGGCCGCCTTCTCACCACCTTCTGCGGACGCCCGGTCCTGACGATCGGGGTCGACGGCGTCGACGATGGCGCGCGCAATGTCCGATAGGGTCCGTCCTCCGGCAGTCTTCCGGATCTGCTCTCGCTCGCTGTCGTTGAGCTGCTGGTTCAGCCGAGCTAGACGACCGGCGAGGATCTCCGCCTCCGAAGCGCTGATCGACTGAGTGCCCGCTTTGTCGAGGAGCTTAGCTAGGGATACTTGCCGCTCGCTTGCGGGGGCGAGCGGACGTGCGTCCACTAGGGGCGAATCAGTTACCCCGACAGCGTCCACGAGGACGAAGCGGTCCTTGCGGACCCGTTCATCTCCACCAGGGGTCACCTCGCGTAGCTCGGTGGGGTCGATCGTACGCGCACCCCGCCCCTTCATCTGCTCGAAGAGGACCGCGCTGCGCACCTCCCGCAAGAACATGACGCACTCTAGCGCCTTCACGTCCGTCCCAGTGGCGATCATGTCGACGGTCACCGCAAATCGCAAACGAGGGTCTGTCCGCAGCGCGCGGATCAGCTCGTCTGGGTCATCGCCAGCTTGCCGGCTCTTATAAGTGATCTTCTTGGCGAAATCATCTCCTCGCCCGAAAATCTCCTTGGCTTGAGCCAGAACGTCCTCTGCGTGATCCTCGCCGACTGCAAAGATGAGTGTCTTGGGGACTTCCTGACGGCCGGGGAACCAACTCCGCCAGTTGTCGCGATAGGCAATGAGAACTGCACGTATTTCGTCGACAGTGACTACTGATCGTCCGATTTGGCGTGTCGTATAGGTGAAGTCATCCGCCAGTTGCTCGTAACGTTGGTAGCGGGTCTTTCGGTCACGGATCCTGACCGTAGTTCCCTGGTCAATTGTCGCGCCACCGTTCTCTCGCAAATCTGTGTGCATCCGAACGATGTCGAAATCGACATTAACCCCGTCTGCGACGGCCTGCGGATAGGTGTACTCAGAAACTAGATTCCGGCCGAAGAAGCCCAACGTCTGCAAAGTGGGAGTAGCGGTGAGCCCGACGAGATGAGCGTCGAAGTACTCCAAAACCCCACGCCATAGTCCATAGATGGATCGATGACATTCGTCCACAATAATCAGGTCGAAGGACTCAAGCGGAACGGCCGGGTTGTAGCCGACCTCAACAGGTCGAGCGGCCGCGTACGACCCCTCGTATGCGGTGTCGTCATCTGAGTCGTCAACTGGGTCGTCATCTGTCAGTTGCTCACCAGTCAGCAACCGGTACATCTTCTGTATCGTGCAGATGACCACCGAGGTACTGTCCTGAAGTCCCGCAGCTCCGAGGCGCTCTATGTTGTAGATCTCGGTGAATTTGCGGCCGTCGTCTGGTGTAGTAAATTTGCGAAACTCGTCAAGCGCCTGTTTACCGAGGTTATTGCGATCCACTAGGAAGAGCACTCGGCGGGCCCGAGCATGCTTGAGCAACCGATACGTTTGAGAGACAGCTGTATAGGTCTTACCTGCACCGGTCGCCATTTGAATTAAGGCCCTCGGCTTGTCTAGCGCCAGCGAGCTCTCCAGGCCATTGATTGCTTCGACCTGCGCCGGCCGCAGACCGTTGCGTTGCAGTGTCGGCATGCGACGCAATGCCGCCCGAAAGGTGGAGCTCTCCGGGTACTCGTCTGCACGTCGCATCCAGGCGGCGATCGTCGCTGGCTGATGGAAGGCGAAAACTTCGCGCGAACGTGCTTCGGGATCGAGCCGATTGATAAAATAGGTCTCAGTACCTGTAGTGGCGTAACGGAAAGCAAATGGCTCGTTCTCTTGCCATACCGCCAGCCGATGCTCCTTTAGGACCCCGCCCGCATAGCGGTCGTTCTGTGCCACTGCGCTAGCGAGGTGCGTGCCTTCACGCTTAGCCTCGATAACGCCCACAATGCAGCCGTCAACGTAAAGGACATAGTCAGCTCGGCCGTTGGCAAGCGTGAACTCGCGCACGGCCACACCGAGGCCAGCCACGGGGTTGATGTCATTCCGGTCCTGCACCACCCAGCCGGCCGCACGCAGAAGCATGTCGATCTCTTCGCGGGCCTGGACTTCGTTGAGCGGAGCACGCCGCTGCGCGCGATGGATGATGGCGTCGCGCGCAGCCACATCGACTGCACGGGGAGCCTGCCGATCCTGCTCGTATGCAACGGTCTGAGCAGCCCGCAGCTCCGCAACTTGCGCTGCTAATTGTTCGAGTTGAGCCTGCAGCTCAGCGTTGTTCGCCCCCGCACTGGCGATTAAGCGTTCCGCCTCGACTCGGGCCTGCCGCTCTGCTTCTAATTCAGTGGTCGAAGCAGAGAGGCGGATGCGGGCCTGAGTCAGCGCCTGCCGATGGCCATCTAAAGCGTCGTTCAGCTGCGCGAGCTCATCAGGGTCTGCAATGCGCTCGACCGCTTGTGGGTCAGTTGGCGGTACGAACTCGGCCACCGTGCGGCGCCCAGAGATGGCGTCGTGGAACCACAGACCCAGTTTGTAACAAACCCGTACAGCATCTAGCGCCCGCGCCATGTCGAACAGATGTGCGTGAGCGGCCTTGTTCCGGTCAACCCGTAACCGGTCGAAGTCCTGACGTGTCTCAGGAACCAAGACGCCAGCGCGGGTCAGGGCAGCCAGCCGATCAACTTGACGGTTGCCCTCAACCCGTATGCCGATCCTGGTGATCAACTCCTCGGCGAGGACTTCACCAAACTGACCGGCCTGGACAAGCGACGAGTTCGGATTCGTGAAGACGGTCGCCTCTGCCTGAGCGCCGTACAACGACAGCAGCGGCTTAAGGGCGAAGAGTATGCCGAAGTTCGGAGAAGACCTGGCCAGGTCCTCTAGCCGCCTGTCCATATCCCCCACCAGCTACTCCATCCTCGAGGCCTCAACCTATAGCCCGCTACGCATGTTTGTGAGGGTACGCAGTGTAGTGGGAGCGAGCCCGGAGGAGGAGGCCGGTGATGCGTCTGGCGGGGGTGTGGCTCACAGGTGTGGGCCACACCGGCCGGCGCCGACGAGGACGAGGCGGTTGACAGAGAGTAGTCACCGGGAGCCACACTCCGCGAGAGGTTTGCATCAACAGTCCGTACCGGGGAGCAACACACAGTCATCCCACCCTTCGCGTCGAACTGAGCTTCAATCCCGATCCAGTCAGCTCGCCGGGTCTAGGATTGCCGCTCAAGGAGGAGCCGGCTTGAGTAAAGAAACCTCGCAGCGCATCGGCATCGAGGGCGTGCACGAGATCAAGGAGTGGATTGAAGCCACGACTCGTTTCGCGTTCACCTTCTCGGTGTACGACAACGAGGTGACGTGCACCCGCATCTGCCTGAACGGTGACAAGAAAGCGTTTGACCTCGAAGGCATCTCGGTCCCCACGAAGGATCGCGTGTCGCGGCCAATCAGCGTGGAGTGCAAGAAGTACAGCACGGTGGGCCATCAAGGGAACGAGTATCGCAAGTTCCTGGCGATCGCCTATAGCGACACCGCCAACACCATCAAGACCTACGGCCACGACGCCGAGCGCGAGTACATGTGGATCACCACTCACCCCTTCTCACAGACCAGGTGGCCGGAGCTCTTGACGCTGTCCCATCTCCGGGAGTGCGTAGAGGAGAACAAGGTCTTGGTGGACGGTCAAGCGATCGACGACGATCTACTAGCGAAGGTCGCCGCCAGAATATGGGTGATGGTAGTGGGACAGAAGCAGATCGACATCCGTTTGACGCGAGATGAGCTGGCGGTAGCAGAGCGTGCGCTCAAGAAGGAGGGCTACCGCGTATGAGTTCGTTCGCTGAGCAGGTAGCCGCCGCACTGGACACCCACGACGCGCAGGATGCCGCGCACAGAGTCCACGAAGTTGTCCGTGCAGAACTGAAGTCGCTCGACCAATCGGCCTCCGTCGATCTGACTGGCTACTTCAATCACTCCTACGTCCCCGATGTGGTGGTGAGCTGGAAGGACGGCTCGCGAGTTGTTGAGCGGCCGCTGTTCCTCCGTCACTCGCTGCGATCAAGCCGAGCGTCCGGCGATCTGGAGCGGTTCGACCGGCTAGATCAGACCGCCTTCTTCCTCTCGTTGTCCCAGGATGAGCCGGCTGACGACACCCGGATCCTGCGAGATGTGGCCGCAGAGCGCAACGACAGCCGTGTGCTTGTCACGACGGTTCCAGCACTCGACGAACTGACGAGCGAACCTGATGTCATCGATCCAGTGCTCGGCTTGGTTCGGGCGAGTGTCGTGCGGAGTGCCCGTGGTGCCGTCGTCGAAGACGACATTGAGAAGCTCGTGTTGCCGCGTGAACGTCGTATCGAACCGGCCGATCTGGAGGCTTTCTCTACGACAGTCGCATCCGCCTTCACCGAGGATGCCGTCCTTCGGATCAACCGGGTCTTCGGCATCGTGGAACAGGCGCTCGCCGAAGAACCAGATGTTGAAGCGCTGATGACGTCCGGAGCGCTCAGTCCGGCGGAGATGCGCGAACTGATCCCCTACCTTCTTCGCCTCGAAGGCGTCACCCAGAATCGAGACTTCTGGCTCAGCGTGGCGTCTCTCATCGACCTGCAGGAGATCGAACGCCTCTGGCGTACGTTCTCCGATCTCGACATGACACCGTTGGCATCGGCGGGTAGCAGCTTGTGGCAGGCGAAGCGGCTCCAGCTGTCGCTGCGGGCGGAAGCCATCGACGACGAGGACTACGATGGCAGCCCGCGGTGGTCCGTCGCGGGCAACTTGCTGGCCGCCGAGGTCGGCGAGTGGCGACTGACCTTTGCTCACCAGCCGACCAAGCTCAAGTTCAAGGGCCGGGACGCACTGCCGGCGCGGTGGGAAGACCTACGCCCGAAGCTGGAGTCCTACACGGTGACCGACGCCGATCTCTCGGGCATCGTGACGAAGAGCCAGTACGGCGCCCGCGAATCCGTCGATATGAAGCGCAGGATCGAGGCGTTCATCGAGAGCGCTGACGACTCGTTCCATGTTCCATCGGTCACCGTGCTGGTGGGTGCTGGCGATCAGGCGGCGGACGTCACCGCGGACTTCTCCGAGATGATGCTCAGCGCCAACCCGAGCGCCGACCTCGCTACGCTCATCCGCGTCGCCGTGAACATCCTCGGCTACCGGCGGCCGACTGAGGAAGCGGACCTCCAAGTTCTCCTCGGACGGTCCAAACCAGACAGAGCGGACGGCAACTAGTGTTGTCCGGCCTCATGCAGCCGTCATCGCGCCGTTAGCGATGACGGGTTACACCAAAAATTCTTACGGAACGCTCGATTGGTTTCACGACGACCGGGCACGTACGGGGCGATCGCCTCGTATCCGGACGCCAAGTAGAGCCGGATCGCCGCGTAGTTCAGTGCGCCGGTCTCTAGCAACATCTGCTGCGCTCCATTGGCAGCCGCGTGCTGCTCCAATGCGCTCAAGATCTTCCTGCCTAGGCCATGACCGCGGTACTCCGGCGCGACGAACATCTTGCGCACTTCCGCAATGCCCCCGGCCCGGTCGTAGGTGCGGCAGCCGCCGCAGCCGACAGGTTGTCCGGATGGTGTATAGCCGACGAGGAGCAGACCAGACGGGGCGACGTAGTCCTCGGCAGTTTCCAAGTCAGGCGAATCAGCGAAGCTGTACGTTTCGAGCTGTTCGGCGTAGAGGGCTTTGACGAGCAGCTGGGCGTCAGGATCGTCGTAGTGTCTCGGTCGCAGTTCGATTGGCTCGGATGTGTTCCCACCGGCCGCGAGCGGAGTTGTCACCGGCCCTCCAATGCAGCATCGAGTTCCGGTAAGAAATCCGCGACGACTGTGGCGCGTTGACGTTGGGCCAAGCTCCGGCGAAGTTCTCGTAGCGACGCTACACACCGGCCGGACTGCACTTCGGCCAGCCGGCCGAGTGCAACTCGGGCGGTCTCGACAGTGCCCTCGAGATCGCGTCGCAGTAGGTAGGCGCGAGCGAGCTGGCAGCCATGTAGAAGCGCTGATCGCTGGTACGCGGGATCATCACCGATGCTCGACAACGGCGTGAGCAGTTCGATTGACTGCTTGAGCAGCGGTTGCCGGTACAACTCGGTCTGCATGGCAATGGTCAGCAGGCCATATCCCGCCTCGGCAGATAGTTGATCGGGACTCAGGTAGTAGAGGTACGGCGACAGCTCATCCGTCACCGCTGAGGCCAACAACTCTTGTGACCTGTCAGCAGCTGCCCGGAACGCGCCTAGATCCCCAACGCTTGCGTGAGCAGTTGCCGCGCGTCCGCTGGTGCGGGCATGTAGGAGGGGGCTCGCCGTCGGCACGCTGTTCGCAGCCTCAATGATGCGCAGAGCGTCCGTACCTTGGTTGCTGTAGGCAGCGATGTAGGTCAACATGCCAACGTTGTTGACCATCCGGCCGTCATCTCCCGCCGCCCGCGCCACTCGGATGGCGAGCAGCAAGTACCGCTGTGCAATGGCCGTTTCACCGGCGTCGAACTGCATCCAGCCTGCGAGCTGCGCCAAGTCGGCCACGATCGTCAACAGATCGCGGCCGACCTCAGGCTCGTAGCTGGCACTACGAACCAAGTCGAGAACTCCTGCCAGCTCATGAGTGACGTAGCGAAGACTCAGCGCGCCACCACCCTGGCGGTCGTCCAGATGACGAAGCGCGGTGACATGCGAAGCGATCAGCTCCGTCTGCGGCATCATCACGCGATCGGGCTTTGCCTGCGCCGGGATTGACTGGATCGTGGTCTGGATGCCGTCAAGCACGGCAGCCACCAGATCCGGACCGCTGGCCGGCAGCGGTCGCGATCCGCTGACTAACTGCTCCAGCGAGCGCACGAGACCGTCGAAGTTCTGCTCAGTACCCAGCTCCACCGCCCGAGCGGTTGAGCGACGTGCACGAGCATTCCCTGGCCACAGTTGTTCGGCCGACACAAAGCTACCGAGCTGGTCCGTCAGAATCGTCGCCACGATCTCCGGGATCGAGCCGTGAGGGCAGTAGTTCGAGCGAACCCAAGGATACGCGGCCGTGATATCGATACGTTCGGTCGATCGCCCCCGCCGCGTCAACCAGCTGTTAACGGCACGAGCAAGATCCCGTGGTCCCCAGCCGACCATGTCCAACGCTTCGGCTAGCGAATTCGGGTTGATACCGGTGTCAGACATACCGGTCACTTTCGTCTCGCTCCTCACGATTCCACCGTAGTTCTTGGTGAGGCATCGAGCTGCACGAATCTGCCTGCGTTCGGCCGCCGGGAGCTACCTTCACGACCTTCACGCCTCCTTCGGTGGACTTCGCACCGTTCACCACTTCATCAGGTTACCAACCGTCAACGCTGAGTGATACACTCAGTGGAACACGACAACGAGACGGAGGAGGCGAACATGATCCAGTTGCTGATTAGCCCATGGCCGGTGGTCATCGGATACGCCCTGGCAACGGTGCTGGTCGTCTTCATGATCCGCGACATCGTCCGGGAGGTGCGCGGCGAATGACCACCCTCGCGGAGATGCCCTGCCCGAGTGACCGACGCGTCCGTGTCTGGTTCGGTGAGCATGTCATCGCGGACTACACCGCCGAGCCGGCCAAGGCCCTGCGATATCAGGCGGCCATGACGCGGCGCTTCTACAGCCTGCGGGTGACGATCGAGCCGGCCATTCCGGTGGTGAACCAAGATGCTGCCGACTCGTGAACGGCCAGCACCGCCGCGGGTGGTGGGCCCGGTTCTGGGATCGCCTCATCGCCAGGTTCCGCCGGTGGATGGACGAGGAGCGGTGACCGACTACACCAGGCCCCTGCTGCTCGGGTACGCCCGGCGAGACCTGTACGTGTCGGATCAGCACGTCGAGCGGTTGAAAGGCGAGCTGACGAAGTTCGCGGCGGTTGAGGGCTTCGCCATGGGCTCGACGTACGTGGAGAACGTAGAGACAGCACCGGCCGCGTTCAACGCGCTGGTCGAGTCGCTGAACCGCTACGAACTCACGGCGGTCGTCATCCCGGACTGGCGGCACCTGGCCCTGATCGGTGACCCCGAGCGCGTCAAGCGAGAGTTTGAGCGGGTCACGGGGGCCCGCTTCATGCTCTACGACGCCCCATGAACTGGCGGGACCGGTGGTGAGTCGTCGTCCTCAGCCCCTCACGTGCAGCGGATCGTCTGCACAGCCACCGGGCCCGTCACCTCAAGCGGTCCCTGCCCGAGCTTCCTCCCCCGAGACCCCTGTCTCGGGCAGGGACCCTAGACCGGCTGCCCCGGCACCTGAGAGCGAGTCAGCGCTGGGGCAGCCGTTCCAAACACCGAGGCCCGGACGGGGTCCTCGGTCCGGTTGACCGGGTGGTTGTGGTGTTTCGACGCCAGGGCGAGCAGCTACCCGGTCAGCCTCCTTATCGCCCAAGGAGGAGACGAGATGTCCCAAGTCGAACAGCTCAAGATGCAGCTCCACGGCCTCGCCGATCAGTCCCGCCAAGGCGCGGCTAGCCTGGCAGGGTTCAAGCAGCGCTTCGAGCAGTCCAGCCAGCAGATCCAAGCACTCATCCGCGGTACCGCGACGAGGGCTGACCAGGACATCGCGACCATGCTCGACGCCGCGGCTAAGTCCGTCGACCAAGCCGTGCAATCGCTCCACATCGCCGAGGCTGGCTGCCGAGGCTATGCCGACCAGATCTAGCCGGTCGAGGCGGACGGCATGCCTTCCGAACTGCAACGGGTCGCGCAGGAGCTGCTCGACACGCTCAACCAGATCGAGCGAATTGTGCCGTACATGCACGACCGGGCGCGCAAATACCGCGAGGCCGCCGGATGGGTCGGCAGCACGAGTAACAACCCGAGTGCTCGGATGGCCGCGATGCAGCTGGACGAAGCCGCGAGACGGTGCGAGGAAGCGGCACATTTCCTGACGCAGGCCCGGGATCCGGGCATCAAATGGGTGCAGCAGATGGTCAGCGGCATCCGGACAACCGAGCCGACTGGCCGCCCGACCGCTGAACGGCTGCAAGGTCCTGGTGGCAGCACGCCGCCCGCGGAACGCCGGCGGAACGACAATAAGGCAGAGCGAGAAGCTGACAAACCGCGGGAGGATCGGGCGGCCGGCGATGGGACGAGCCCAGAGGATGAACGGCCGCCGCGCCAAGGCGGCAGGAGTGGCCGAGAAGTAGTAGACAGGCTGCCGAAGCGCGTCGTCGTACAGGGCCAACGGGTGAAGACCCGTGGCAAGTGGATCGACGACAACGGCGGGGAGCATGATCTCGTCAGCGGCCAACATGAAGAGGAGTACGAAGTAGCCCAACGTCACGCCGAGCGGCTAGGACGCGTACGACGTGGCGCGAAACTGAGTACGGCCGCCGACGTGGAACTCAAGTTCGCGATGAGAATGCGACGCGACGGTATCACCCGGGCAACCATCTACCTGAACAATCGACCGTGCGTGAAAGATATGAGCTGTACGACGCTACTACCCGAGTTCTTGCCGCCGGGCAGCGAGCTGACGATCTACGGACCAGGCGACTACGAGAAGACCTTCCGAGGAGTGCCGGAGACACCATGACGAAGATCAGGGGCTACTTCAGCTTCGCTCACGAAGACAACCCGGTGTGGATCACCACGCCTCAGGACGTCGATCGGTTCATCGATGGGCTTCTGGGTGAGCCATTCGAGAACTCGGTTGCTGCGCTGTACGTCGACGGGCGCACCAACGAGAAGGGCTTCACCGATCACGAGCTCCTAGTCGCGGTGAACGGGCGGGACCAGGTCGGTGGCCTGCGTTACCTCGGTGATGCAGGCAGCTTCTACGCCGTTGGCGAGCGCAGTCGGTACGAGGAGCTGACGTACTACTACATGGGCAGCGATCGACCGTTCCCGCAGGACTCTGAGCTTTCGCTCGAGCTGATTCGTCAGGGAGTCAAAGACTTCCTGGCAAGCGGCGGTGATCGGCCGTCGGTCGGACAGTGGGAAGTGTGGCCAGACGAAGTTGGCTGAGGGACCGGCGAGGACACCTCAGTTCTGGCAAGCGACTTGCGCAAGCTTGCGTGGCATTCACCTGAGCCCTTGGTCGGGCCACGCTTATCAACCGATGATTGGCCAGCGGTGCTAGCTATACGCACAACTCTTGGAGAGGCGCGATGACGATACAGTTCTACGGCAAGGACCCAGACTGTCCGGGCAACAACTGCCCGGCGGTCTTCTTAGACGAGCAGACCGGCGACCTGTACTTTCAGGGTGCAACGGTCACCGATCCTGCGATCCTCGCCCGTTTGGCAGAGGACTGCGGACTCGCTGACTCCGAGTCCGTTATCAAGCTGCCCGCCCGCATGGTCGAGCTGATTGTGGAGGCATGCCGTGCCGGAGCCGTCGTTCACTGACCTTCTGGCCAGCAGCTCACGGACCGCGCTGAAGCTGGAGTTCCGCGACCAGTACATGACCGATGATCCCGCCTACCTCGCGTGGCGAGCGGGCAAGGTCGACCAGGCGGTGCGCGAGTACGCCGGCTGGACGGAGATTGCCAGCTCAGCGACAGCCCGAGGCGTCGAGATAAGGCGAGTCCGGATCGTCAGTGAGCCGCTATCGGACTACATCGCTTTTGAGCATGCCATAACGGCGGGAGTCAACATCATCGCGGGCGAGGTGATTCGTTGGGTCCCTCGCTCCCGAGTCTCGGCCCTGGCACTGCCGGGCAACGACGTCTGGATCTTCGACGGTGCAATCCTGCAGTTCTGCCTCTTCGCTGGTGACGGGAGGTTCACGGGGAATGAGGTGAGCACAGACCCTGAGGCGGTGAAGCTCTGTGTCTCAGCGTTTGAAGGCGCTTGGGAGCGTGGCGTCGCCCACCAGGACTACTCGATTATCCTGTAGGCGTCCTGTCTCTTCGTCGTTAACGATCCGGATGCCTGCTTCACAATCTTCGAGTGCCCAAAGCGCGCGCCAGGCGCTGGCCGACCGGCTGCGGGATATCAGGCTCGATGCGGGCCTGTCTGGACGGGCACTGTCGACCGCAGCCGGTTGGCATGAAGCGAAGACGTCGAAGATCGAGCACGGGAAGCAGCAGCCCACCGAGGCGGATCTCCGGACGTGGTGCACCGTCTGCGCCGCATACGATCTGTTGCCTGAGCTCGTCGCTGAACTGCGATCCGTCGACTCGATGTGGCTGGACTGGCGCCGCGCTGAACAAACGGGCCTACGCCACCTCAACGCCTCGGTGCGGGATCTCTACGAGCGCACCAGGCAGTACCGCTCGTACTGCCAAACTATGGTGCCTGGCCTCCTCCAGACCGCGGACTACACCGCTGCTGTGCTCACCTCGATCCGAGACCGCCGGCGGGTGGTCATTGACGACATCGCCGCTACTGTCGCTGAGCGCCTCGACCGTCAACGGATCCTCACGCAGGGCGGCCACACGTTCGCCTTTGTCCTCGAAGAAGCGGCCCTTCGTTACCAGGTCGGTGGGCCCGCGGTGTTGGCCGGTCAGCTTCGGCATCTGCTCGAGGTCATGCAGTTCGCCTCTGTCAGTCTCGGCGTGATCTCCGCCGATATCGACCGTTCCTTGCGGTGGCCAGTCGAAGACTTCTACATCTTCGACAACCACCAAGCCAACGTTGAGTTGGTGTCCGGGTTCCTGACAATTACACATCCCCGCGAGATCGCGATGTACGCCGAGACGTTCAGCACACTCACCAAGCTGGCCGTCTACGGTTCTCCGGCACGGAACCTGATCCGATCCGCACTGCGCGCCCTACCTGCCTAGGGATGACGCACGGGGCGACGATGCGATCCGCCCGACAGGTGCCGCCGGTGAAACCGATACGGTACGAGCGCGCTGATCACACAGCCTGGTCTCGTCGCTAATAAGGGGTGCTCATGCCAGAACTGTCGATGCTGAAGCTCGTGCCCGGGATGCACCGGGAAGCACTGCTTCGACAACTGAGAGAAGCGCATGCTGGACTGCTGAACTCTCGCAACGGGGGCGATACGGTTGTCACCCAGCACCGGGCCTACCTCGACTGGGCGAACACGAGCGCCAGTATTTTGCGCGCCTACCTCCAGACACCCGAGCTGGACCGACTGATCTTTACCCGCCGCTACTGGGTGCTTCAGTCGAACCCGATCGAGACCATCGACCCCAACGGTCGCATGCTCTGGTTGGAGATCAGCGAGCGAGAAGCAGTGTTCGAGACCGAGGTTGCCCAGCTGGCCCACACGATTGAGCGATGGGGCGGTTCGGAGCGATTTGTCATCGCTGATACCAACGTGTTCATCCACCATGAGCAGCGCCTTGAGGTACTTGACCTTGGCACAGTGATCGGCGAGACCCTACAACCGCTGCATCTGATTGTCCCGCTGCCGGTGGTCGACGAGCTCGACGATCTCAAACACGCCGGCAAAGGACAGATCCGCGGCCGTGCCCGCTACACACTCGCTGTGCTTGACAGAGTGCTCCGCAATGGGTTCAGCGGCACACTTCACGAAGACCGGAAGTTCGGCGGCCACTCCGGCAAAGTGACGGTCGAGATTGTGCTCGACCCACCCGGACATGTACGGCTGCCGATCATGGACGAGGAGATTCTCGACCGCGCGAAGGCGATCCAGGCGCTGGCGGGACCACGCCCTGTTCACTTCCTAACCTTCGATACAGGACACTCAACCCGCGCCCGGCGCACCGGCCTACGGGTGCAGAAGCTGACAGAGCCTCTCGACGACTCTCAGCAAGCCCAATCCTGAACCGGGGCGGCTCGTGTGCCGTCCCACCTCGTACGCTACACCCGCTTCATCCACCTGAAGGTCTGCAGGGTGGTCTGTCTACCACGGCTCCAGGCCCTAGCCTGGCCCTGCCGGTGTCGGCGCCTAGCTACACGCCTCCCCCTGAACACCCCACTCGATTGTCCCGGATCAGCCGTTTGCACCGTACGCATTGCTATCCGGCTCATCGCCTCGAGGCATGACATCGAATGCGGCCGCGTCAGGAGTCGCTGGACCCACGTGCCTCCTGCTTCGCCAACCTCTCCCGCAGCTCTTTCGCGGCCGGTTTCACCTTGCTGTCCCAGAACGGTTTGACCCGAGGGGCGACAAGAAGGGCACCTATCATCGCTGCGCTGATCCCTATCTCGGTCCAGCCGAGTTGAGGCTCGTCGTCACCGCCGTCGTCGCCGTCGTCGCCGTCGCCGTCGAACGGTACGTACTCGACCGCCTGTATCTTTTCAGGCCCTGCATGGATGCCTACAGGGCTGGCTTCCATGTCAGCCGTCAGCGCTGCGGCAGTCTCATCGCTCCAGGTACGGGTTTCCCAGTTCCGGTTGTAGTGCGCGTAGCCGCCTGTACCGCGCGAGTGATACTGCTCCTCGCCGTACTGCTGCCCCTTCTCGGTGAGCCTGTATGCGCCGGGTTCTCCATACAGGTAGCCGTGATCCTTGAGGAGCTGATTCATTTCGCGAGCCGTTCGCCCGAAATTCCGGCCCAGAACCCGTGCTGACTTCCCCATAGATCAGCGCCCCCTCTTCTCACCAAGCAGCACCTTGCGAAGCTTCATCGTATCTGCGCGACTCGCTGCGTGTAGAACTCGGCACTCGACGCCCAGCAAAGTCCGCGAACTCGCCGCACTCGGGCCGTCGGTCAGCCCGGCTGAGTTATCCACAGGTTGCAGATCGCGGTTGCGGCGAGCGCGGACCGGCGGCGATCCTAATGAAGCGCGCCCGGTACGCCACCCCGCCAGCCGGCCGTCAGCGGCCACAGTGAGCTTGCGGGTTAGGAGCGAGGAAGTGCACCGGGCGCGCGCCAGACCCGATCACCGTCGAGCAAGCGACGCTGCTGCTTACCCACACGTGCACCGACTGCACTCCGGCGACCGATTCGCCAAGTCGTGGTAGACATTCGTGTGGAGACGAACAGCTTGGGTTCGGCCGAGGTGCACGTGCTCGGCGACTTGTGTGAAGTTCTGCTCGGCAGGAACAGGGTTGCTCGCGAACCGGCGACGGCAGATCCGGTCTATCGCGTCGTGCGCGCCGAGGATATCCAGCAAGACCTCGCGGATTGGACTGAGCTAAGGAACTCCACGGCTCGAACCAGAAGTTCAGTGGAGGTGGTGCCTGGGGACATTATTGGGAGCAGATCTGGCCCATACGGTCGGTGGGTGATCGTGCCACGTGACTACGGCCCCAGTCTTGCAAGTGACCACACCATCGTTCTTCGCACGCGCGGGACCGTGAGTGCCCGGTACCTGCTTGGGTTCCTCCGCTCGCATACCGGAAGGCAGTTGCTGGCAGGAACCGTGGCCGGTGCAACTATTCAGCGGATCAGCAGAACCGAGCTGTCCCGAGTGCCGGTCCCGGCATACGCACTAAACACAGACTATGTTGATCAGACGCTAAGCGACTTTGATAATGAGCTGCATCGAATCACCACCGAGGTCGGAGCGTTGCGGAACCGGCTGGACCGCCTATTCATCAGCCAGAATGAATCACAGCTAATCACCGAGATCGATGCCGTCCGCGGAGTCACAGCATCCCTGCGGAAAATGACCGAATTCAGCGACACCTTGAGAATTGCTCAAGTCTCGTTTCCTTACCCAATTGCGCGCGCATTGCGTGCTATCGAACGGTCAACCTCACCCAGCGACAGGTATCACGAGGTAGCGCATCGCAGCATTGAAACGATATCTGCGCTGCTTGCTGGATTTTGCGCCTCCATCGCAGGCTCAACTCAGATTAGAGGCGACAAAGTCAAGGCCTGGGCGTCTGCGGTCACGCGCGGTGGAGCGACCCTGGGGCGAGAGCGCGCAATGATCCTCCAGGTCGCGGGAGAACTGGCTCACCAAGACGTATCGGTGGCATCGCCCACTCCTTTGCGGATGTAGGGACGCCTGCATCAACACTGCTTGCCGACCTTCTGGAGGAGCGAAACCGGGTTCATGGCGACTATCCAAGAACTGCGTATCAATTCCAGCAACGACTGGCCGTCATTGAGGGAACACTTCGACGCTTTCTTGATTCAGCCAGCTTTCTAGCGCGATGGGAGCTCAGATACGCCGAGTCGGTTGAGCCGACCGAAGATGAAACCGGCGCGGTTCAGTACTCGGCCAGGCTTCGCGTGCTCCAAGGCGACAATCCGGACTGGGATCTCATGGATTACACATCGAAGAGCGTGATGTTTCCGGGGCGCCTATACGCCGTTGTCGACGACTGGAAATTAGTGGATCTCCACCCCTATTTGGTGGTTCGGTATTGTCCGGAGTGTGGATCCCAGGAGATCTACCAGGTCGACTCCTTCAACGAGGACGAAGCTCGCCTGAAGTCCATAGATCGCGGCCACTCACATGCAACTAGCGACACCGATCTGCTGCGTCAACTGCGCGCTGCCACCTCGTCCTTGCGGTCGGCAGCTGGGTCACTCACCTAGCCTGGGTGCATGAGTGAGGCACCCGACGGCGAGCGCATCGATCAGTTCATCGTATTCGCTGCATACGGCGAGGTCATGCTTGGTTTCCAACTGATGGAGCTGAGCCTGTGGTCGTTGAACGCGATCAACCTGAAGCCGGCCATCCAGGCGCAGCAAGCCACTGCCAAGGTTGAGAAATGGAACGGCACGACCTTCGGCGACCTGCTTCGGGGTCTGCGCACTCAGCCTCATTGGCCACCTGACTTGCTAGACCAGCTCGACGGAGCTCTCGACGCGCGGAACTACTTGGCGCACCACTTCCTACGTGAGCACTTCGTCTTGAAGCCCTCACTTGACACACGAGACCGCGCCACCGCTCAGCTAGCGGAAATCGCCCGCCGTCAGGAGAAGCTCCAGAGCGAGCTCGATACACATCTGCGATCGGTTGGCGTCCCGGACGTCGACAAGCTCGACGACGACCTGCTCGAAGACCTCGACACACTCAGACCCACGTCGTGGTCTGCTGAGGAAGACACATAGCAGGCGCCCTCAGCCGACAATGCGAACATACGGCCCACGCACATTGATTCGCTGGACGAGTCCACGCGCGGACAGCGTCTCCATTGCGGTCTTCCGGGCGCGAACTGCCTCGCGCTCGCTTAGACCGTAGGTGGCCTTCAGCCACGGTTTGATGCGCGATATCACTTCGTCCCCCGGCTCACCGAGTGTACGGAGATAGTCATAGACCTGGTTCGTGTAGTCCATCTGCGACATGTACCCCTCCCAAGAAGCAGACGGGCGACCCCGGTCTTTGCCTGGGCCGGCTGCAGCAGGCCATGCGCTCGTGGCGGCACGTTGAGCTACCAAGTTGGCAGTGAGCTGTTCCAAGGATGTCCAGGAGGCAAGCCAACTCGGTCCAGCAATGCCCGATCACGCACCCACGGCGGGAACAGCACCGGAGCGCTCGAAGTCGGCGTCTCTAGCAGGTCCCAGCGATCCTCGTACGCGGCCCATACCTCTTCGTTGACCCTGGCTTGCGAGATTGAGGTGTTGCGTTGACCGGGCGGCACCTCGGGATTCGTCATCCAGTTCTGGTGGATGATCCACCGCGCTGCAACGACATGATCTCGAGGTACGACGAAGCCGCGGGGCGAGTGCGGAGGCGACGGCACCATGACGAACACGAACCACTCATGCTCGGAGGCAGCCAACTGCGACGCGTTGCCGAGGAGCCAGGTGGTGTGCCTCGCGCCTTCCGTGGCTCCCTTCACCTGAATCTCGATCGATGGACGCGTCTCGATGTGCGTCGCCACGGCGAGAATGTCGGTGCGGACGATGCCATCTCGCGTGAGGGCCGGTGCCCAACCATGCCGAGCGAGCATGGCGCATGTCCAATGCTCAGCGACTGTCTTGATCATCTTCCGGTCGACCACGGTCTACCCAGTCCCGGTTAGTTGGCAGCGTCGAAAGCCGCGCGGATGTCGTCCGGGATACGCCCGCGGTCGTTGACCTCGTAGCCGTTGGCGCGAGCCCACTCCTTGACTGTCCTCGCATCCGCGCCGACCTGAGTGCGGCTCACCCTCGCGCCTCGGGATGCCTTCACACGCCGGCCAGCGGACATGTAAGGGGAGATAACCTTTCGCAGTGCAGCCGCGTGCCTATCATTCAAGTCGATCTCATAAGTCTGGCCGTCGAGGGCGAAGGACACAGTCTCACCTCTGCCGGAGGAGATGTCTCGGCCGTCGATGTCATCAGTCAGCTGAACTTCAATTCTCTGTACCATGTGTCTCCATCCTCAGGCCGCGTGGTTCAAGGTGTTCTACAGCCGACGAACTCTCGCTCCGGAGTTGACTCTAGCCCTCAGCTAAGAGCTCCTCACCGCACAGCGTTTCGCGAGTAATACAAGCACATCAGAAGGCAGAGTGGGCAGATCGGCGCACTTAACCGCAGTCTCCGCCTCTCGCACGCGGGCGTCAATCAATCGCTCCACGGCATCCCTCGCCCCGATCTCGACAAGTAACTCCTGGAGGGATCGGATCGAGGATAGATGCACATCGTCGAAGTCGCCAGATAGAGCCGCCATTAGAGCCGTCATCCGGGATTGCTGAGCAGGCGTGGCCATCTCCTGGGCCAAAACCGTCAGTGCGGTCGCTTTACCGAGACGCAAATCGTCTCCCACCGGCTTCCCGGTCAGCTGGCTGCTGCCGAAAACTCCCAAAAAATCATCCCTGTATTGAAAAGCTTCACCCACCAACGAACCATAGACTCCGAGGACTTCCAATACATCGGCCCCACATCCAGACAATGCCGCCCCAAACTCAAGTGGCCGTCGGACGGTATAGTTCCCCGACTTCTGGCGCGCGACTTCGGTAACCGCCACCAGATCAGGCGCCGCCGATAACGTATGTAGCAAGTCCCGGAATTGACCCACTGCCATCTCGGTCCGCATCAAGTCATAGCTGGGCCAGGCGCGCACGATCGACTCATATGGAAGCCTCGCCTCACGAAGCATTTGATCTGCCCAGACGATACAGATATCACTCAACAAGATCGCGGCTGAATTTCCGAACATTCGCGAATCGTCAGGAGACTCCGAAGCGTGATGCCAACGTTCTAGCTGGACATGGATGGACGGCATGCCTCGACGGATGATCGAGCCATCCATAACATCGTCCTGTATCAGAGCGAAAGCGTGCAGCAACTCAAGGCTGGCGCAAGCTTGGATGGACGCCGCCGAATCTTCTTCGCCGCACAACCACCCCAGCTGTGCAAAAACTGAGCGCAGACCCTTCCCTTCGCCCACAAAGCTCAAAAGGACTCGCCCCAGGAACTGTGTCTCCGGATAGGCAAGGTGATGTCTGATCTGTCGAGCAGTAAAATCCTTGACCACGGACTTGACTAAACCGATCCGAGACTCCAGCCAAAACTGCCTTCGATCATCCGATGAATAGGTCACCTTCGAGCATCTCCGATTGAGGTTTTGTCGCTGAGGCTAGCGCTTTACCGCACGTATGACGCGCGCTGAGCGAAGGGTCGTCAACGGAGTCGCATCCATGACAGAGAATCCTGATTGCTCAAGCAATTTGACGGGGTCGAGACCCATCGAACACAGGCCTCGCGGTTGCCTGAATTCTCTTGAGTACCAGCGCTGAGCCGCAGCTAAGACCGGAAACTTGCTCGCAACGTGATCACCGGTGATGATGATTCCATCATCACGAAGGACCCGCCTCACTTCTTGCAACACTTTTAAGGGATCGCGAACGCTACAGAGAAATCGAAGCATCAATACAGCATCGAATTCAGCGGCCCTGAACGGCAACGCTCCGGCATTTCCACAAACACTCACCCTGGGGCGCGCCGCCGCTAACCGCAGTATATTCGAATCAATGGCGACAACAGTATCCGCAGATACCGAGATCGGGTCCCTACCGCATCCAACCTCAAGGACTCGTCCTGGGACCTGAGCAACCCATGGCAGCCCGACTGACGACCATAAGCCGCTTAGCCTGCTCACTTAAGCCCCGGGGTCTTCAGAATGTCGGCGAACGCAGTCTCTACAGCCGACTCAGTTGACAAAACCGTAACAGTCTTCATGTATGTCACCGTTCGAATGAAGAGCAATGGCATCAACAGTGCGATCGCAATGACCAATTGGGCAGCCAACTTGCTATTTAGAATGGCCACCGCTAGATACAGGCCAACACCTAAAACCAAGGCTTCGGCGCCGATGCGCGCCGCATAGTACCAGTACAATGTCCAGCTCACTCGCGGAGATAGCGTCCTTCGCAGAACTCCATTTTTGGAGCTCGAGCCAACGGGGAGAACTGCGATAAAAGAACCGGTTGCAGACCAGCACGTATAGAGCGGATATCCGATGACGCAGACCACGATTATTCCCAGCGTAACGTCGAGCCCCACCTCGTGCCATAACACCCAGCCGGCTAGCCATAGAATCCCGAAGATTACCGCGACGACCACAAATAGCAAGATCTGAACAGCGGCATACCACACTAGCCGCGGTAGACTCAGCCCGTTGAGGGCTTGCTTAAAAGGCAGTGGCCGATTGGTGTAGGCACGCAGCATTTGATAGGCAACGGTGATGTTGATAGACATCTTCAACACCCAAAGACAGAGCGCCACCGCAAGAACGACGGGCCCATTGATCAAGCTCCAAAGCTGCTGTGGCGCGCTGTCGAACAGCCAGCCGGGCCTAGTTAGATCAGACCAAATTGACTCATCAGCTGTCAGAACGTTAAAAAGCGCGACAACGACTAGTGTGACTACGAGAGTCGAGCTTCTAATCGCGCGACGGAAACCGGAATACGCTAGGCTAAAAATCGATTTAACATTCGATGCAATCATCTCACATGATTTTACCACGCGGCGCGCAAGTTGTTCCCGTTGAGTTATCTCGGCCGGCTTGCCCACACCCTGCCGCGCCTATATTCGAACTTGGCGATTTCCTCTTCCTTCGACGGTCGTCTGAGCTGACTTACCCAGTCAAGCGTCAGCTTGTCCACAGGAACCGGTCCTTTGAACTGCCTTAGGATGTCTGCGAGATAGTGGCCCACTCCAAACTTGGGAATCACGGCGATCGAGTATTTTTCCTCGACTCGCTGCAGTTCAGCATGCTCGTAGAGTCTGTACGCTGGCACGGTTTGGTCTGCGTGGTGTAGGAAATGCGCCGTAGAACCATACGTGATCCAAGAAAAGGGCCACTGTAGATAGTAGGTGTGAGCGCATAGGCGATCAGTGACGGGATCTACGCCCTTGAGCCCATAATGAGCAATATTTTGTTGAACGCTCCAAAGAAGACAGAACAACAACCAGTAGACAACAAATGCCCTCCATCCGGACAGCGCGATAAAGCTGCCAACGAAGGCGATCGACATACAGGCGCATACAACGTAGCGCAGATTTACGCGCGCCGTGTAACCAATCTCGCGAAGGTATGGTTGCCTGCGCAGTGGCAGAAAGGGTCGAAGGAGACTCGCAATCTGCCAGCATAGAGCCGGCAGGAGGACCAACGACGCGTAATACCGAACTCTCTGCTTCGCCGTCGGCGTGCTGGGAGTAATGTCAGGTGCCCAACCGTCACCATACCGACCCAGCCGGTGATGATACAGATGCGCAAATTTGAGTATTTCGATATTGAGCAACTGGAGCGACATCCCTACTGACGCCACTAGCCGAGGAGCCGCGATCGAGTCATCTTCCTGTGAGTTGTTTTCAGTATGCAATGCTTCATGAGTGCCATAAATTATCGGTTCAATCGCGACTAGCGCAAGCACAACGTTCCACGGCGCCGGCAGGAAGAGAGCCGTAACGAGCAAGGCGACGCTCACCCAGAAGATGGTCGTTCCAATTGCACGACTTGGTGGAGCTGATATAGGTAACCTGACTGACATCTCACTCATCTCCCGGCTCAATTGAGAACTCTCGCAGGACGTATCGAGACCTGCCTACTCGACTAACATTCGAGCTACTGATCCAGCTCCATCGGAGCCACCCGTGTCCGACCACCTTTATGTAGCGCCGTCGGCCCGTTGCCACAAATCCATACTTTTTCGACCATCGCATGACAATCGGATGGTATGTCCAAAACGAGAGATCGACATCAGAGACTTCTTTGTAGCGAACGAATCCCTGGTCAAGCATGCTGATAACGTCGAAGGTTGAAGCGTCACTTTTCACGGCACCCCGGAACATAGTTCCGCGCCACCCAATCAGAATTCCTCCAAGCAGGAGGTCCCCATCTTCGACGACTATGGCCGTTGTTTTGATACCACGCGCCCTAGCTAGCAACGCGTCGGCTATTGACGCCAGGAGCATCAATGCTCTCTGGGCCTCTCCGCACAGCTCAGCCACCCGCGGGTCCGCGTAGAACAGGCGTGACTGTTTAACGATGAGCGCCGTGGATGCGTTTTCCACAACCTTTGCTTGCATAGCGTCAACGCCGACGTTCGGATCTGAAAACGTCGAGGTTGGATGATAGGTCGGCCTTAAGCCGTTGAATCATCTTCGAGAATCGGAGAGCATTGGGGAATTCGAGCTCGACGGTTTCGCTCAGAGCTGTAAGGTCAACCAGTATCTGATGGCACTCTGCTGTATAGCCATTGGCGAGGTAGAACCATCGTTCCATCGCATTCAAATTTGGAGCCGCTCCGCCGTTGGCTCGGCTAAGGTTTGCCAGCGCCGAGCGCACGACGGGCGAAAGACGTCCAGCGATATAGTCATCTCGCCAATCCGAGAGATCGTCAGCGCGCTGCATTGCTACCAAGAACTTCTTTATCGCCAGATCAACTCTCAGATCCACCGGAAGCGATCGCAGGATCCTCAGTACCGATAGGACCCCAAGGACAGGGTTGGACCGCCCCCACATCGAGGTCTCATCGTCTAGTAGATCTACATTGGCGTGTTGATCCCAGGCTCCGACGTCGATCGCTACGGCGGCCGAATAGTCTGCTGCGGTCGCCGTCGTTGCCATTAGGGTCCGTTCGAGGAGACCTGGGGTCGAGCCGTCCAAGACCCTCACCAGCAAACGTAGACAGATCTGGTCGAGTAGAGGTACCAGCGCGATGTCGCTGGCTGACCTCTGCTGACCGTCGACGGTCGCATCGATGATAACTGCCTGCGAAACTTTGCAAACATAATAGACTTCAAGGTTCTGTAGCTCAGAATCGGAGAGCTCTGCCGAAATCAGCTCGGCAACGGTCTGCACATGCCCGTACCCGAGGGGATAATCTCCCCCTCGGGTGCAATGGGCGTAAAGAAGTTCGGCGGTCTTTGAGTCAACAAGAGCCAGGAGCTGGGATTGTACGGCTGCGCCTGGAGTCATCTCAGCAACCACTTCGACCTGCTCAGCCGGGACCGCAAGCGTTGTCAGTCATGAGAGGTTGGAGACCCTCTCTCACCCGTGACACGGCCATTTTCTCGTCCGTCGTCAGGGCATCGTTCGCCGACCTAGCGGGCACGTCGATCGTGGGATTGGTAGCGGTTTCCTGAGCCGTCACGGGCATCGTACGGTCCTCTCGTTGGAACGAGACAGATGCACCTGCAGTAATCGCACGCATCTCGGGCTATTGGAGATGTGTCCCAATCTCCGATGCAGGATTACTACCAGCATCAACGGCCTCAGCTTGCAGGTCAATGGCCTTAGGGAGCGTCTTGGCTCCCCTTATGCCGGGATCACCAGGCGCTGGCTCCTGCGCTCGCGGCGCCCCGTCTGTTCCACGTACGCCAATGTCGAGCGCTTGACGCACAGTACGGCCGGCGCCCTCAAGATCAACGACCCCCAGCGTGAAGGCGATGACTGCATCAGCGAAGAGGCTTGCGTCGCCAACCTGCGCCTCGTCGATCTGCTCGCGCTGCACCCGAGATCGCAACAAGAATCCATCCAGCATCGCCTGTAGCGTCAGTCCGAACCGCTCAACGGTCCAACCTGGTCGCAGGGTAACCCCAAGACGGGTAATCAGGTCGGCGTACCCCTGATACCAAGGGGTTAGTGCGCTCATCATGTCCTCGACGACGGCTGCGCGAAGGTCGGGATGATGATCCAAAAGGGCCCCGACGTGTAGCAGCAGGAACGAGCGGGGGTGAGATAGGAGTGACTGGAGTAGGCTCTCACTCAGCGAGCCGATGGCATCAGATACGCTCGTGGCGTGCGCCGTCTCCTGTAATTCTTCAACTCGTAGCGCCGGATTTGCACTAGGATCATCCCGGTAAAGCATAGTGTGAATGATTGCGTCTTTGATAAATGCTTCCTTAGATTCCCACCTGTTATGAAAAGCCTTTCGACTCGCACCTTGAGAGCGGTTATGGGAAGCTACCTCGATTACATCATCAATGGTCAACCACTGCAGAGCGGCAGGAAAGTCGATTGAACGCAGTGCTCGTGGGCGATCCTTAGCAGATGTCACGAACATCGCATCAATCAGCTGCGCCGCTGCGTCAAGAAAATACCTTGCGCTTTCATCATTGTTCTTCGCCGCTGGCCGTGGCGTCATGGTCCCCCCATGCTCGACCGCTATCCAAAATGGTTTATTTTAGCTTCAGCACGGATCGGCGCCTTCGTCCCCCTGCGTCCAGATCGCCGATATGAACGCCTGACGGTCCGCATCAACGTCGAACCGCACCCACACCTTCGTCCTCGTGCCGACCATGTCGGATGTCTCCTGACCGGACCTGAGACACACGTTGTTTAGGACCTGCCCGGTCGAGACAAGCGAAACGTCAGCAGACTCGCGCGTCGGCGCAGCTTGGGTGCCGACATCAACAGTCGGATCCGGGTAGCAGCGGCCATCGACGACGACCTGGCGGTTCGATCGGAGATCTCTCGCTGCCTGCGAGTCTCGCGGCAGGCTGGCGCAAGCCTTGACCTGATCGACGATCCCCTGGCCGGCCAGTGGCGGCGTACTGCTCGAAGCAGTTGGCGTGCTCGACTCGGGCGTGGAGCCAGCACCCGGCTTAGAAGGATCGTCGTTGTCGAGCAGTGCGATGCCGCCCCAAATCAGTCCTGCAACGATGGCCAAGGCAATGCCTGCCCGTAGGTACCAGCGATACCGCGACGCGGATTCTGCTGGCTCGTCCTCGTTCAGTACGGGCGGGTCGACATCAGACTCTTCGTCGGTCGGCAGATCTTCGTCTAGAAGGGACCGAAGCCTGCTTCGCTGTTCGCGCGCGTAGCTCGCCATCGCAGCAGCAAGGAGTGGGGGCACCTTCTCTTCGAGCCGTTCTGCGGTCTTGGTCGCGGTTGCGCCGAGCCACAGCGCCGCCCGAAGCTTGGCCCGCTGTCGCGCACTACCGGTGGTGTTGTCAGGCAGCGTCTTGGTTCGACTCCGGTAGTCCTGCATCGTCTCGAACGTGTTCTCCGGATCAGGGACCCGAAGCAGCTCACCAGCGGCGGCGATCCGGAACGCATACTCGCGACCAGATTCCTCGTGTGTGTATTGCTCCTTGCTGGCCAGCGCCTCCCGCCGTGCCCGCTCCACCACCCCTGCCAACACGGCTCGCAGTAGAACGGTCCGTCCGCCGGTGCTAAGCGGTTCGGCAAGTCCGAGTTCGAGACGCATCGCGTCACCCAGCTCCCGGCAGGATGCGAGGCGATCGTCGCTGATTCCTTCTGCGACCAATCGCTGAACGTCCGCGGTTCCCCTTGGGACGTCCGACTCTGGATCTTCTCGTGACTCGTCCATACCACCGCCCCAGATCGCCTCACTACCCCCTCGCGCAGCGTAGCGATCCGGTCTAGACGTGACTAGCTGTCACAGGTCACGAATTGTGCTGCAGTGACCACGCTTCGCAAACGATCGCTTGCATGAATTTTTAAGTAGTGTCATAACTTAAAGGGGGTCGGTCTTCGCTATCTGGAGGCCACCATGTCGACTGAGTCGATACGCACCGAAGTACTAGAGCTCTTCCAGAGCTTCATCAACTTCCGGGATGCCGCCGAGAGAATGCAGCAAGAAGGCATCGAGCCAACCAGCTTGTCCGAGCTGATCTCGGTGTGGCTGGACTGGGATGAGTCAGTCATCTCTGTCTGTCTCGGTGACTACTGCAACTTTCTGATCGGCGTCATCGCGATCATCGAACTCTGGACTAGAAATCCCGACGCGCTGCTTGGCGACGAGCTCAGCGAGAAGGTCACCAGCCTTGCCGGTGTCTCCGGCGATCCCAGGATCGACGACATCCTCGACCCGCACCGCTTCGAAGCCGTCCGGTTCCGCCGGCTGTACCCGCACGCCGACAACCCGACGCCGTAAGGCGCGGGCTCGCAGTTGTACTACTTGTCCGCCTGCCTCGCGCAGGACTCCGGCCGACCCCGCCCAGCCCCGTTCACCTGAACGGGGCTTCTTCACGTCCCGGGAGGTGTCGCCAGGCTGTCGCAGCCGTGTCGCGTGCCTGACGGCCCGCAGGCGCGAATCGGTCGCTGACCTGCGGATATGCGACCGCGCAGCGACTTTGTGGCCCGGCGACCAGCCCTCTTGTTTCGGTGTCTTCCATGTATCACCGGCCGCCAAGCCTGGCCCGAGCTGGCACTCGGGCCAGGCGCTCCACGGCGCGTCACCCACACCCATGCAGAGAGAAGGACTCAACACCGTGAAAACGTCAACGCTACGCCTGCGCGCGTACATCGTCGCCGTCCTGGGCGCGCTCCTGCTGCTGGTCGCCTGCGGCCCACAGCCCGGCGTCGACCAGCTCAGCTTGGACAAGGCGACTCTCGAGAGCTGCCCGCAGGGCGTCAAGTACGCCACCAAGCTCGACCTGGACGTCAGCGGCAGCGGCCGGACAGCCGACCTGGACGCGGTCCGTCGCGACATCATCAAGGAGCAGGCCCGCATCACCGCGATCTGTGGCGGGCACCTGCTCGTCACCGTGTTCTCCGCCACCAGCGCGGCCACGGTCGCCCTGTACGACGACCAACTCACGCTCCCCGGCGCGACCGACAACGCCCGACTCCGCCGCGTTTCCAAGCTGGTCGACGACATCAGCGAGAAGGTCACCGCGGCTTACCCGCCGGCCATCAAGAAGGTGTCGCCAGCCCACAGCGACATCACCGCGCAGTTCCGGTTGGCTGCGGAGTACCGCGCCCAGCTCGGCGCGGACTACCGCCTGCGTCTGGTCATCCTGACGGACGGCTTCCAGACCGTCGGCCGCCGGGTCACGGCGCCTATTGAGATCGCCCAAGCCCGCGCGGTCGGCATGACCGTCAACGTCCCCCGCTTGCCCGACGCCACGGTCACGGTGGCCGGGGTCGGCAAGGTGGCGGCCGGATCGGCTCCTAGCTCCGGGATGACCAACGCCCTCATCGGGTTCTGGCAGGGCGTCTGCCAGCGCTCCAAGGCCGCAGAGTGCACCGTCGTCACCGACTACGTGGCGGGGCGGTGAGCACGGTGAGCCGCCACGATCTACGCGCCGTGGATGCAGCGACCGAAGAGGCTGACTCGATCATCCTCCAGCTGATCGACCGCGCCGGAGCCGTCCCACGTCCGGACAACGTGAAGGAGTTCCACTCCGAGCGCGAGTACCACGCCAAGGCGCAGACCCAGACCGAGACCTACACGGCAGACGGCGAGGCCGCAGCCCGCGAGGCGACGGTGACCGCGGCTGGGCTGGAGTCGGCCGCCACCGCCGCAACCGGGATGATCACCGGGGCAGCGTCGGGCGTCGAGGCGGCCCGAGACCTGTTGGCTCACGCGCTGCGGACTCTGGGTCATCTCGCCCGGCGGAACACGCCGGCCAAGGTCCGCTACTGGCTCTGCCTCATCCTGCTTTGCCTCGGTGACACCGCGGGCATCCTCGGCGCAGCCATCACCTTGGGCGAGATCCCGCTCGTCGCACTCGGCCAGGCCGTCGCCACCGGCGTCGCCGCCATCACGGCAGGCCAAGCCGGAGGAGACCTCAAGGACCTGCGGCTCGCTCGCGTCCGGCAACGCGACCTCGAGGGCCTGACCGAAGACGAGCAGCGCTACTGGCAGTTCTTCAGCGGCATCGAGGCAGGCGTTTCCACCATGAAGCTGGTCGGGGCCTTGAGCGCAACCATCGTGGTGATCATCAGCGTTGGCATCTTCAGCTTGCGCCTGTCGGTCGAGGGCCTGACCTCCGGCATTGCCTTCGGGATGCTGGCTGCCGCCACGGCGCTCGGCTCGTTCCTGGCGAACTACAGCTACACCGACGAGATCGCCGACTACCTTGCACGCACTGAGCGCACCTACGCCAAGGCGATCAAGGCACACCGCAAGCTCGCCGCCGACCCGGCCATCCGGCAGCGCGCCGAAGCGCTCGCTGGGGCCAGCTCGATCAAGGCCGAGCACGCCCACCGCGGCCGGGCGGCCTGGTGGCAGCTACAGGCGCTGTCGCAGCGCATCCTGCGCCGCAACCCCGGCGTCGCCGGACACGGCACCGCCACTGAGCAGCCCGAGGTCATCGGACGACGGTTCCGCGGTGATGCCGCATGATCCGCGCCGTCCAACTCTGTCCCGTCCATCTACTGGCGACCGAGCTGCGCTGGACCTCCGGCAGCATCACGACCAACCGGGCAAAGCTCTCCTACCAGCTCGGCAACCCCGGCCGCCCATCGCCGGAACCAACCATCACGATCGTCATCACCGACGACTCCGGCTCGGTCATCGGCCCGGCCGGAGCCGACCCGGTCTCCAACCGCTACGACGAAGCCTGGCGCGCCTTCCGGGCGATCGGTCGGCGCGGCGCCGGGCACGAACTTGGCGCGGTGCTGCACTTCGACGCCCCAACTAGCGGCGACGTGCCACCCACACCGCTCACGCGGAGCGGGCTGCAGCGACTGCGCTCCGGTCTCCATGTCCCCCGCGACGCCGCCGGCACCAGCTGCCTCGGGACCTCCCTCCAGGCCGCTGCGGAAATGGCGGACCACTACGCGAACTACGAAGCCATGCTGATCGTGCTCAGCGACTTCGAGTTGTTCGACGACAACGTCTCCCAGGTGCTCGACGATCTGGCCAACTTCCCCGGCGACGTCCACGCCGTGATCCTCGGCGGCACGCCGGTAGACGGCGTTCTCCACGATCGAATCCGGGTCACCCCGGCGAACTACGACGACCCGCCGGGAACCGTCGCACGGGCCGTTTTCGGCGGTCTGACGGCACGCCGTCCCGGTAGTTGGGTGGCCGACCAATGACCGACGATCCCGGTCCCAGCCGCGACCCGTTCCGCTGGATCTGGCGCGCCAGCTTGTTCATCTTCGGCTCCGTCGTGCTGCTCAACCTCGCGATCGCCTACCTCCAGCCGATCTTGCCGTGGCTCGTCGGCGCGGCGGGCATCGCGCTGGTGCTGTGGGTCGTGATCACGGTCATCCGGTGGCGACGGAATCGTTGGTAAATAGACAACTAAATATTGCCCATAAACAAGAGGGCAAGCGCCAGGGAACGCTCTGTTCTTATCGGTGTTGTGGAATCTTGAAAAACTATTGGCCGTTGCGTGCGTGCACCATATAACTAATACAGAACGTTGCACGCACGCAACGGAAAGGAGGGTATATATGAGCAAGAAAAGAAAGGGTAAGAACCCGAGAGATACACGCGAGTACAGGCTGTCAGTACGTGCCGTGCGACGCGAAACCCCAGATATCAACAAGTTGGCTCGCGCCATCATCGACTTGGCGATGGCGCAGGCCGAACGCGAAGCACAAGCCGAGCAGGAAGCTCAAACAGCGAGCGAAGTCGCCGACGACGACAAATCGAGGAACGCTAGTGAATAGACACCTCGATGAACTGGTCTGGCTGCAACTGCACTTTCAACGGCCAGTTGCGCCGCTCCGTGTGCTGGAACTTCTCCAGCTCTGGAGCGGTGACCCGCGCAACCCGCGGCTCGTGCTGGAGGCGCGATCCGGACGGACGTTGCAACTCCTTCTCGGCGTCCCCCGTCGGGCCGAGAGCAACATCAAGGCCAGTATTCAGGCCCTGATCTCCGGCACGCGCTTCACGACCGACGACGTGCACCGGCCGTCCGTGTCGCATGCGGCGTCGGTTCGGCTGACCAGCCATAGCCGAGCACTGCGCACGGACGATCCCGAACCGTCGACGCGCGCCGTCCTGGCCGCACTCGGACGCGTGGCCGGGACGGAAGAAGTGGTGCTGCAGCTCGTCCTCGGCCCTCGCAAAGCGGCCCGAGCTGTCCCAGCGCGACCGACACCGCTATCGGTGCTCGGTCCGCGGCCGGCGGATCGGACCGACAGCGAAGCCCGCAGCGCTCTGCGCGCCAAGCAGAAGCTGTCCGGGTTCGACTGCACCATCCGACTAGGCGTCACCGCCCCTAGTCCACAGCGCCGACAGACCCTGATCGCCGGCATCTTGAGCGCGCTGCGCACCACGGAGATGCCGGGCGTCCGCATCCGCCTCGTCCGCGAAGCGTCTCGCAAGATCAATGGCGCGCTCAGCCCGTGGTGGTGGCCGCTCGCCCTCAATAGCGCCGAAGTCCTCGGCCTCATCGGTTGGCCGATCGGTGACTCAGACTTTCCCGGCGTTCACGGACTTCACCCCCGCCTACTTCCACCGTCCGATCAGCTGTCCGCGACACCGGATCGAGTCGTGGCCACCGCGACCGCCCCCGGTCACAGCGCGGCCATCGGTCTCGACGTGGGCGGCTCCCTCCGCCACACCTGGGTCCTCGGCCCGAACGGCACCGGCAAGTCCACATTGCTCGCCAACCTAGCCGTGCAGGACATCGCCAGCGGGCGCGGCGTCGTGATCATCGAGCCGAAAGGCGATCTGGTCACCGACATCCTCGAGCGAATGCCAGCACACCGCCTGGACGATGTCGTCATCCTCGATCCGACCGACAACTCCCCTGTCGGACTCAATCCGCTCAGTGGAAGCGGCCGCGAAGAAACCCGGGTCGAAGGGCTACTCAGCGTCTTCCGCTCGCTCTACGCCGACTCCTGGGGGCCACGCACCCAAGACGTCGTGCACTCGTCACTTCTGACGCTGGCCCGGCGCGGTGACGCCTCGATCGCTATGGTGCCGCTGCTACTGACCAACACCGGCTTTCGCCGCTCCGTCGTGCGTCGAGTTGCCGCTGCCGATCCCGTCGCCCTTGGGCCATTCTGGGCCTGGTACGACGCGCTATCGGACGGCGAGCGGGCCACCGTCATCGCCCCGATTATGAACAAGCTCCGCCCGTTCCTGCTAAACCCTGGCCTGCGCGCCATGGTCGGGCAACGCGCACCGCGGATCACCATGAACCAGATCCTGCGCGAAGGGAAGATCCTGCTCATCCCGCTCCGCAAGCAGATCGTCGGGGCCGAGGCGTCCCGCCTCGTTGGGTCGCTCGCCGTCGCGGAGCTGTGGCAGGCCATTCAGGGCCGGCTTGCGCTTCCTGCGGGAGCACGGCGACCCGTCATGGTCTACATCGACGAGGTACAGGACTACCTGCACTTGCCGACCGACCTGGCCGACGCCCTCGCCCAAGCTCGCGGACTGGGCGCCGGGTTCACGCTCGCTCACCAGTACGCCTCGCAGCTGTCCCCTGCGATGCGCGCCGGCTTCGTCGGCAACATCCGCTCCCGCATCGCCTTCCAGCTCGCCCACGACGACGCCACGCTCCTCGCCAAGGGGCACCCAGAGATCACGGCCGACGACTTCACCGCGCTCCCCGCGTTCAACGTCTACGCCAGCCTCGCCACCAGCAACGGCCAGGTGACCCCGTACGCGTCCGGCCGCACCTCGGCACTTCCGCCACCGTCCAGCGATCCCGACGCCCTGCGCCGTCTCAGTCAGACCCAGTATGGCCAGGCTCTCGATCAGGTCGAGCGCGAGCTTGCCGAACTGGTCGAAGTGGAAGCCACTAGCACCGACACGACAGGCGGCAGCGGCCGGAAACGGAGGACGTCATGACCGACTTCCCCCACAACCCGGAGCTTCGCATCGCTCGTCCTGTCGCGTCGAGCAACGATCCGCATACCCGCAGGTCAGACGCTAGAGCCCCCCGATTAAGTGTCCGGAATAGTTCTCCCATCTCCGATGCTCAACTACGCGCCACCCACCCCAGCAAGCAGCGAACCGGCCACCTCGACCTCGCCAGTCTCCGCCACAACCTCAGTCCCCGAGATCTCGCGATTTTGCGCTCGATTTCGGCTCACCGGTTCCTGACTACCCGACACGTCCGGGTCTTGCACTTCAGCGACCACGCCTCCGAGCTGAGCGCCACCCGCAGCAGCAACCGCGTCCTTCGCCGACTCAGTCGAGACAAGCTGATCGCCGCTCTCGATCGACGCGTCGGCGGTGTCCGCGCCGGATCGGCTGGGTATGTCTGGCGCGTCACCGCTGCCGCGTACCGACTGCTCCAGACCGAAGACGGCGAAGGCATCTCGCGCCGCTACCGGGAACCATCCCAACGACTCCTCGCCCACACACTGGCTATCGCCGACACCCACGTTGCGCTCAATCGAGCCGCAAGCAGCGACAGCCTCGAACTCGTCACTGTCCAGGTTGAACCGGGAAGCTGGCGACGCTTCCTCGGCATCGGCGGCGAATCCCGACTCCTGCGCCCAGACCTGGCCGTCGTCACCGCGCAGGCCGAGTACGAAGACCACTGGTTCATCGAGGTCGACCTCGGCACTGAGCACCCACCAACCGTCATCCGCAAGTGCCACCTGTACGAGGACTACCGGCGAAGCGGCAACGAGCAAGACGCCCACGGGCTGTTCCCCCGCGTGCTCTGGGTCGTCCCGAACCAGCAGCGGGCCGACAAGCTCACAACCGCGATCACCGAGGCCAAGCTCGACCCCGCCCTGTTCCGCGTCGTCACCACCGATCAGCTCATACCGGCCGTGATCGGAGGGGCGGCATGACCCAAGCACTCCGAAACACCATCCTTGTCGGTGACGCCCTCGACCAGCTCCGCCGTCTTCCCAGCGAGTCGGTCGACATGGTGCTGACCAGCCCGCCGTACTACAACCTGCGCAACTACCAGATCGGTGGGCAGCTCGGCCAGGAATCGAACATCCACGAGTGGGTCAGCAATCTGACCGCGGTGGCCGGCGAAGTCCGGCGAGTCCTGACGCCAACCGGCACCTTCTGGCTGAACGTGGCGGATCGGTACTCGATCCACGACCGCGAGGGCTCACCACGCAAGAGCCTGCTGCTGGGGCCGGCGCGACTGTCAGCAGCGCTCGCGGCAGACGGCTGGTTGGTCAGAAACCAGATCATCTGGAGCAAGACCAACCCCATGCCGTCGAGCGTCCCCGATCGGCTGACCACCACCTACGAAGTCGTCTACCTGCTCACCAAGCAGCGGAGCTACTTCTTCGACCTCGACGCCATCCGCGTCCCGCACACCAGCAAGGCCACCACGCCGCAGGCTTCGGCCAAGGACGCCATCCCTAGGCAGTGGCGCGCTCGCTCGACGGACAACATTCGCGGCTTGGTCTCCCTCAAACAGCGCGGCATCGTCGGGCACCCACTCGGCAAGAACCCCGGCGACGTCTGGCGACTGCCGACCTCGACCTACCGAGGAGCGCACTTCGCCACCTTCCCGGAGCGCCTAGCCGAACGAGCGATTCTTGCCGGCAGTCCGGAAGCTCGTTGCTCGAACTGCTTCAAGCCACACCAGCGAGTGACACGACGCCTTGGGGCTACGGCGATCCGCGGCACGCTCCTAGCGACCTGCGCCTGTGAGGCACCAAGTGAACCCGCCATCGTGCTTGATCCCTTCATGGGCGCGGGCACCACCGCCGTCGCCGCAGAGAAGCACGGCCGGGACTGGCTCGGCATCGAGCTCAATCCAGACTTCGCCGCCCTGGCAAGCGACCGGATCACCACCGCCAGGGCATCCCCGGAGAGCACTGCCGCATGACGGCCGACTCTCTCCCGAACCAACCAACACGAAAGGAGGTGACATGAGTGAACATCTACCCCGACCACAACCAAACCCCGAAGCCGTCAACAGCTACGGCACCGACGACCCCGAGAAGCAAGCCGAGATCGAAGCTGCCCGGACCGCGGCAGCCGAGGAGCGCCGAGCCAACCGAGAGAAGCTGGAACGGTACGTCAGCTACGGCCTCAACGAAGAGGACGCCCAAGGTCTCATCGAGCACGAAGAAATGCTGGCCGCTCGCCGGGAAGCTCTCGCGACCAGCAATCCCGAAGAGGGCGAAGCGGACAAGCGCATCCGACCGCGGATCTACGTCCGTTCCCTGGTCGATTACACCGAAGGCCACGACATCGGGGACTGGATCGACGCCAGCCAAGACCTCGAGGACATCCAGCGCGACGTGCACTCGATCCTGTCCCGCTCGCTGCACGCCCACTGGACCGGCGAGCCAGCCGAGGAGTGGGCCATCCACGACCAAGACGGCTTCGGCTCGCTCACGTTGCACGAGTACGAATCACTCGACGTGGTCTGTGCCTTGGGCAAGGGCATACATGAGCACGGCTTGCCCTTCGCCGCGTGGGCGGAGATCAACGACGTGCGCGACACCTACACGCTCAACCGGTTCGAGGCTGCCTACTTCGGCGCCTACGACAGCCGGGAAGCCTACGCGGAGCACGTCTTCGAGGAGATGGAGGGCGAGAAGGAGCTTGAGGCCCTGCCGGACTGGGTGCGCGACGTCGTCCGCGTCGACTACGAACGCATGACCCACGAGATGGAGACCAGCGGCGAAGTCCGCTTCGTCGACCACCCCGGCGGTGTCTGGGCCTTCAACGGCCGGGTCTGATCCGACCACCTGCACTTTGACAACTCAAACGGAAACCGACCACTCGTCGGTGCCGTGCAGCCGCCACCGTCATCCCGCCCAGGGATGGCCGGCTGCACCAACACCGAGGAGGTCTCGCTCATGAGCGAGGAAGAGAACCCGACCAGGCCGCAGAGCTACAAGACAATCGGGGTGAAGCTCCAACACCCGATCCACGCTCAGCTGAGCGCCGTCACCGAGATCGACGACATCCCACTTCAGGTGGCGTTGGTCCGGGGCGCAAAGCTTCTGATCGAGTCCAGGCGGACCGATCCGAAGTTCCAGGCCAAGGTCGCCGCGAGGTCCGAGAGGATCAAGCGCGAGGCCGAAGAGCAGGTACTCGCCATCACGGCACTGCTCGACGCCGGTACACCGGACGCTGTCCCCACTCCCGAAGAGGGGGCCAGCCTCGAGCAGCTTGAGGCGGCGATCAGCCTGGGCGAACAGGCGGCCGAGCTGGCGGCAGAGGTTTCCACTCCGGAAGCCAATACCGACCACAGCGACACCGCTGCGAGCGAGGACGCTCCGTCTGACGACGGGGCAACCGAGCCGCCGGCCGAATCGGAAGCCAAGAAGACGACCCGGCGACGGGCGTCCACTCCGAAGAGCTGAGGCTCCTCGGTAACCAACGTCCCACTCCCCTGACGGGTTGAGCGGGACACCACCCGCGGGTGGGAGGCGAGGGCGCTAACACGCCCGCCTCCCACCCAATAATCCCAGAATGCAAACACAAGGACAGGCTTTCCTATTATCGTCAATGTTCGTTGTAGAATCTGTCATTTTCGTTGCGTGGGCGCAACGGTAGGCGGATAATTGAATGGAAAGGAAATCACGAATAGGAGCAATAAAATGGGCACGGAGTCACTTCAACAATTAGCTGAGATCATCAAGGATGCGCGCACATCTAAGGGCTACTCCGCAAGCGCACTGGCTCGGCACGCAGGCGTGCAGACAAGCACCATCACACGACTCGAAGCAGCCCAGTTCCAGCATCCATCCCCGGAAACCTTAGTGTCGGTGGCGCGAGTCCTCGAAATCTCAGCCTCAGACTTGTTCGCCTGCCTCAACTGGATGCCAAGGGAGCAGTTACCTAGCTTTACTCCATACCTACGGGCCAAGTACGGCGCGCTCCCTCCGCAGGTCCAAGAGAAGCTAGAAAACCACTTCACCAAAGTAGTTCGACGCTACGGATACGAATGCAACGGCCCAGAGCCGGGACAGGATGAATTCTGAGCATTTCGCATCAAGCAATAACCCCGAGAGGAGGGACAACCATGAACGACAAACCAACCACGAGCATCCTTGCCGACCTCCGCTCGGCCATACCGCCCCATAAGGTCACTTTTGCTCAAGCCAAGCGCATCGCTGAGCGACAGGCCAACCGGCTCCTTGCCCTCAGCGGCATCACGACAGGACCAATTCCAAGCGGCACTATCATCCGCAAGCTTCCTCGGATTCGTATTGTGACTGACGAACTGCCAGCGAGCGTCAGCGGGACCACCCACTGGAGCGGCACTCATTGGATCATCGTGCTCAACCAAACCGAGCCCGCCGTACGCCAGCGCTTCACCCTGATGCACGAGTTCAAGCACATCATCGACCACGGTCAAATCGAGCAGCTGTACACGGGCAACTCCCGATACACAGCGATCGAACAGGCCGAACGAGCGGCCGACTACTTCGCCGCGTGCTACCTCATGCCGAAGAGACTTCTCAAAGCCGCATGGTCTCGCGGCCTCCAGACATCAGCGCGGCTCGCCCGTGAGTTCGACGTCTCGACACTGGCAATGGAAGTTCGTCTCAGTCAGACCCGGATCAACGCAGTTCGAGACACCGGTCTGAGGCTGCCTTCCTACGCGATGACTCATGCTCGGCACGCCATGACGGTTCGTCCACTCACCGCAGAAGGAGTGTAGACACCATGTCACTCGCTCAAGAAGCCGTCAGTAGCGCTCCGCTCGAAAGGCGCAAACGATTCGTTCTCTACCTTCGAGTGTCAACACCTTCGCAGGTGAACACCGACTACGACCCAGAGGGTATCTCGATTCCTGCTCAACGAGAGGCCGGCTTGCGGAAGGGAGCAGCGCTAGAGGCCGACCTCGTCCGCGAGTTCATCGAGCCTGGGCGAAGTGGAACATCTGTCGACAAGCGTCCCGTCTTCCAAGAGATGCTGGCGTGGCTCAAGGAACAGGGAGACATCGACTACGTCATCGTCTACACCTTTTCTCGGGCGTTCCGAAACGCCGTTGACGCTGGGATCACCAAGCGCACGCTCCGCAAGTACGGCACTCGCGTCGTCTCGACAACGCTCGACCTCGGCGAGAGCCCCGAGAGCTCCATGATCGAGACCATCATGCACGCCGTCGACCAGTATCAGTCAGAGCAGAGCGGGGCTGACATTCGGTACAAGATGAGTCAGAAGGCGATCAAAGGGGGAACCCTCGGGCGTGCCCGCATCGGTTACCTGAACAGAACCGAAGAGTTCGACGGGCGAACCGTCCGAACAGTTGTTCTTGACCCGCAGCGCGCCCCGCTCGTCCGCCGCGTGTTCAAGCTGTTCGCCAGCGATGAGTACAGCATCCCCGATCTCCACGCCGAGGCTGAGCGCCTAGGTCTCACGACTCGTCCGACCAAGCGGTGGCCCGAACGAACCCCGTCCGAGAATCAGCTCCGCGCGATCCTTGCCGATCCGTACTACATAGGGCTCGTCACGTACGAGGGCCAGCAGTACCCGGGACGTCATGAAGCCATCATCGACGCTGCGACCTTTCAGAAGGTCCAAGACATACTTGCCGTCCGTGCACGTCGCGGCAGTCGCAACCGTGTAACGACGCACTACCTCCGCGGCCAGTTGTTCTGCGAGCGCTGCTACCAGAGTGGCCGACCTGAGACTCGCCTCATCTTCACTGAGTCGAAGGGAAACGGTGGCTACTACAGCTACTACGTCTGTCGGATGAAACAAGAAGGTATCTGCGACCTTCCTGTCCTGCCGGTCGAAAGCGTCGAGCAGGTCATCATCAACCACTACGCCACCGAACGGATGCCGCCCGGCTTCTCGGCCACGGTCAGCGACCAGGCACGGGAAGCGATACTGGAGGATCGCAAGGACTTCGACGTACGCCGGCGGAACGCCACGAAGCGCCTTCGCGAACTCGACACCCAAGAGGAGCGTCTGATCGATCTTGCGGCCGACGGCACCCTTCAGTCGGGGAAGCTCCGCGAGCGTCTCAAGAAGCTCGCCGTGGAACGAGTACGACTGACCGATGATCAGCAGGCGTCGACCGAGGTGCTTACTCAGGGGCTTGAGGTCCTCAACGCCGTGCTTCACCTTCTCGAAGATCCCCAAGCCATGTACAAGGCGGCCGCCGATGCGACCCGCCGACGGATCAACAGTGCCTTCTACGATGCTCTCTACATCTCAAGAGATGCGGTCGGGCACGTCGAACGGACCACGGTCTTCGCGGAGGTCATCAGCTCGTACCAGGAGCACCGAGCCGACGGATCGCGTACTCCCCACCCCGGACACGAACAAACGCCCTGATCCGAAGATCAAGGCGTCTGGTCAATCTACCCTGAGAGACGCACTGGCCACCTCTGGTGGTCTTTCCGTGGATCACGGTTTGAGTACGTCCATCATGGTGGAGCTTAGGGGATTCGAACCCCTGACCTCTTCCATGCCATGGAAGCGCGCTACCAACTGCGCCAAAGCCCCGCGGTGTCTTGCGGACTCCGGAAGTTTAGCGGATGGAGGGCTGCAAAGAAAAATCGGGTGGGGTGGGGGTGAAGGTGAGGAAGAGCACGTCTGAGATTGGTGGGTTGGAGGCTGGTGGGGGTGGCCTCGGGTGGTAGTTCCGGGGCGGCGTGAAGGCCGCCCGGAGAGGTGATCCGGGCGGCCTTTGGGCGCTCAGTTGAGTGGACGGCCTGGCCGGTGGACGACGGTAAAACAGCCCGACCAACCAGTCGGCAGGAGGCAAGCTGCACCCGGGCACCCAGCGCGACGGAGGAGCGCCCAAACGGGTGGGTGGGAGCGGTCGGAGCTGCGAGCGACGTAGGAGCGAGGGGCGGAGATCGCGTGGGGGTACGCCGGTGGTCAGCGTTGGGGGTCGTCGCTCATTACTGGTTCTGGGAGGGAGCCGGCGTTCCATTCTTCGATGCGCCAACCCTGGCGGCCGGGGAGCAACGAGACCCAGTTGCAGTTGGAGATGCCGCCGAAGGCGGGCCAGTTGGGCTTGGGGATGCCTAGGAAGAGGCAGATGCCTACTCGGGCTGCCAGGCCGTGAGTTGCCACTACGACGGTGTCTTCGGGTTCGCCGTGTTCTACCGCTCTTGCCAGGGCGGGCGCGAAGCGTTCGGCTACCTCTTCGACCGTTTCGCCGGCGGTGCCTCGGCGTTGGGGTTCGCCGGCTCGGATGCGGGCGGCCGCCTCCGGGTGGATGGCGGCCAGTTCGTCCATCGTCATGCCGGCCCAGTCGTCCACGTTGATCTCGCGCAGTGCTTCGTCGTACTCGATCTTGAGGCCGGTGACCGCGGCGAGTTCACCCGCTGTCGCCGCGGCGCGCTGGAGGTCGCTGGAGAACAGGCGGGTGGGGGCCAGCGACGCCAGCCTGAGGGCGGCGGCGCGGGCCTGGGCGACGCCGACGGAGTCGAGCGGGATGTCGGCCTGGCCCTGGATCTTGTCCTGCAGGTTCCACTCGGTCCGGCCGTGACGCCAGACGATCAGCCGGCCCGCGGTCATTCGGCCGAGGAGGAGGGCTTGGCAGCGGCTTCGGCGGCTTCGGGTGCCGACGCAGCTTCGGGTGCCGACGCAGCCTCAGGAGCCGGCGCGGCCTCGGAAGCCGCCGCAGCTTCGGGAGCCGACGCGGCAGGCGTCGGGTCGATGTCGGCGGAGCGGTCGGCGACCGGAGTCTGTACTGCGATGGTGCCGTCCGCGCCCGGGAGCGGGATCATCGGGCAGTCGCGCCAGAGCCGCTCGAGGGAGTAGAAGTTGCGCTCCTCGTCGTGCTGCACGTGGACCACGATCTCCAGGTAGTCGAGCAGCACCCAGCGGCCCTCGCGCGCGCCTTCGCGGCGTACCGGCTTGGCGTCGAAGTCGACCCGGAGCTTCTCCTCGATCGCGTCCACGATCGCGCGGACCTGGCGGTCGTTGGAGGCGGAGGCGACCAGGAACGCGTCGGTGATGGCCAGCTGCTCGGAGACGTCGAACGCGAGAACGTTCTCGGCCTTCTTGTCGTGGGCCGCCTCGGCGGCCGCGGTGAGCAGCTCGATGGCGCGTTCGGTGGCAGGCATTGCGGTCCTTTGCTCGTGGTGCAGGTTCTAGTGGTTGGTGTAGAGGTCGCGCTTGGCGATGTACTGGACGATCCCGTCGGGTACCAGGTACCAGGTCGGGTTGCCTTTGGCGACGCGTTGGCGGCACTCGGTCGACGAGATCGCCAGCGCCGGTACTTCGAGCAACGTGATCCGTTCCATCGGGAGCCGGTCTACGGGCAGTTCCTGGGAGGAGTACCCCGGCCTGGTACAGCCGACGAACTGGGCCAGTTTGAACATCTCGTCGACGTCGCGCCAGGTCAGGATCTGGGCCAGCGCGTCCGCACCGGTGATGAAGAACAGCTCCGCGTCCGGGTAGAGGCCGGCCAGGTCGCGCAGGGTGTCGATCGTGTACGTCGGCCCGGGCCGGTCGATGTCGACCCGGCTGACCGAGAACCGTGGGTTCGAGGCGGTCGCGATGACCGTCATCAGGTAGCGGTCCTCGGGCGGCGACACCGCCCGTTCGATCTTCTGCCAGGGCTGCCCGGTGGGCACGAAGATCACCTCGTCGAGGTCGAAGTACGACTGTACTTCGCTGGCCGCGACGAGGTGGCCGTGGTGGATCGGGTCGAAGGTACCGCCCATCACACCGAGGCGGCGGCCAGGTCGCACCCTCTCCGGGGAATCCACGTCAGCTCGATCCGCCGCTCAGCTGTGCGGCCGGCCCTTGCCGAAGACCATCGTGATGACCAGCAGCCCGACCAGGACGAACAGGGAGAACCCGCCGTACCACCAGGGCGAGATGTGCGCGGCCTCACCGGCGGCGTCGGCGACCGCGAAGTGCGGCAGAAGGAGGGAAACCATGCCTGAAGCCTATCTCTTGCCGGCCCACGCGAGCGCGACCGGTGGGCCCGGAGCCCTGCCGGTCGCGCGGGAGGTGGGTCAGCTGTGCCGGATGTAGCGGGTCAGCAGCCGGCGCCAGGCGGACGGGCCACTGTGGTCGCGCTGGTGGATCGCGGCGACACGGCGCAGTTCGTCGATGTGGGCACGGGCGACGTCGGGGGTGATCATGATTCCTTTACGAGGGTTGTAGCGGCTGGTGGAGCGGGTGGCTCCGACAGTTGAAATTGTAGCGGGAAATCTGCTACGACTCAAACGAATTGAAGGCAGATCAGCTGATCTCCCTATGAATCTGCGGTAGATGGAGGATTGCATGGACGCGATCGATCGGCAGCTGGTCGAGGCGCTGCGCGCCAACGGGCGGTCGAGCTGGGCCGAGCTCGGGCGAGTGGTGGGGCTGTCGGGTCCGAGCGTCCAGGAGCGGGTGAAGCGGCTGGAGGAGCGTGGCGTGCTGCTCGGCTACCGGGCGGTGGTCGCCCCGGACCAGGTCGGGCTGGGGACGAGCGCACTGGTGGGGCTGTTCCAGCGCGACGACGTGGAGACGGACGACGTCGTCGCCGGGGTGCGGGAGATCCCGGCGGTGGAGGACTGCTGGTTCGTGGCGGGCGACCAGGAGCTGGTGGTGAAGGTGCGGGTGGCCGACGTGACCCAGCTGGAGGCAGTGGTGGGCAGCCTGCGACGGGTCAACGGCGTGGTGCGCACCCGGACCACGGTCGTCCTGTCGACCCGCTGGGAGGCCCGGCCTGCGCCTCTACCGGAGTAGTTGCCCGTACTACGAGCCGACGGGTGCGGCTGTGCGGGCGGGCTGGGTTACATAGATGACGGCGGCTGCGGTGAGAGCTAGGGCGGCTGCGGCTGGGTAGAGGAGGTTGGGGTGGTGTTGGTAGGTGACTCCTCCCAGCGCGGGCGCCAGGAACATGCCGGAGATGGAGGCGGCGGCGTACAGGCTGGAGAAGCGGCCGGTCATGCCTTCTGGAGCCGCGTCGGCCACATGCGCAGTAGCAGTCGGCTTGTAGAGCATTTCGCCGGCAGTGATGACCGCTACCGCGACAGCGGCTCCCGCTAGCGCCGGCCACACGCCCAAGACCGCTAGACCGATGCCGACCAAGGCGAAGCCGGTGGCGATCACGCGGGACGACAGGTGATTGCGGAGGCGGATGGCCAGTGGGGCTTCGAGTAGGACGATGACTACCGAGCTGGCGCCTATCAGTAGGCCGTACGCGACCGCAGGTGAGCCGGCATCGCGCAGCAGCAGCGGCAGGGTCGCGAAGAGTTGGCGGTAGACGGTGTCGACCACCACGATCGCCAGCAGCAGGACCAGGATCGACTTGTCTCGCCGCATCGCCCGCCACACTCCAGTGGCCTGCGCGGCGACCACTCGCGTCGCAGGCGGGACCCAGCGCCAGACAACCACTGCCAGCACCACGCTGCTCACCGCGTCGACGATGAAGACCAGGGAGAAGTTGTAGGCGGCGAGCAGGCCGCCCAGCGGCGGGCCGATGGTGAAGCCGGCGTTGCTCGCTGAGCGGGACAGCGCGATGCCTTCGCGGCGACGGTCGGCGGGGAGGGCGGTGGCAACCAGTGCACTCAGGTTTGGGCGGGTGGCGCCGCCGCAAAGGCCGGCGACCGCGGCAAGGACTGCGAGACCGGCTACGGGCACTGCTGGCATCGCCAGGCAGGCGGCTGCCCAGGTGAGCTGACTGGCGACCGCAGCCCGTCGCAGGCCGAAGCGGTCGCCGAACCAGCCCCCGCTGAGGTTCCCGAGCAACAGGCCCACCCCGTACGCCGCGGCCGCGAACCCGGCCTCCTGCGGGGACATCCCGCGATCCTCGACCAGGTAGAGCGTGAGGTAGATCCAGGCGAGGGAACCGGCCGCGCTGACCAGTTGGCCGAGCATCACGGCTTTGAGCCAGCCGGGCAGTTCCGCCACGCGACGCCAGTACATTCGTCCACCCCGTCATCCTGGTAAGTTCCCAAGAGGAACTTACAGAGCCGGATAGCGTAGCTGCAAGTGGAGGGAGGCAGTCGTGCGGCGTAGCAGCTTCTCCCCCGAGCCCGACTGTGCGATCGCCCAGTCGCTCGGGGTGGTCGGTGACGGGTGGGAGTTCCTGATCATCCGTGACCTCGCGCGCGGGCTGGACCGGTTCGAGCTGCTGGCCGAGTCCCTGCACATCTCCCGCAAGGTGCTGACCGAGCGGCTGAACGGGCTGCTCGACAACGGGATCGCCGAGCGTACGGCGTACCAGAACCGCCCGGCCCGCTACTCCTACCAGCTCACCCCTCGCGGCCGCGCGCTCCTCCCCGTGCTGGTCGCCTTGCAGGACTGGGGCGACCGCTGGCTGCTCGGCGACGGAGACCTGACCGGCACCAACGCTCCCGAGGAGCCCACTGCCCACCGCATCCATCAGCTCGTCGGCCGCCGCATCCCGGACGGGCTGACCCTGCCCGCAGGCGCAGTACTGCGGGACGTGGTCGATGTCGGCGCGCACGCGACCGTGCTGTTCGGATACCCAGCCACCGGGCGGCCGACCAGGCTCCCGGACGGGTGGGCCGACATCGCCGGCGCATCGGGCTGCACCCTGGAGAACAAGCTCTTCGCCGAGAAGGCCGCGGAGTTCACGGCGGCCGGCATCGCCGTCCACGGCGTGAGCACGCAGCGGCCCGACGAGCAGAGCGCGTTCGCCGAACTCGAGGGCATCCAGCACGTGCTGCTCTCAGATACCGACCTGACCTTGACCGCCGCGCTCCGACTACCCACGTTCCGGGCCGGCGGGTACGAGCGCCTCAAGCGGCTGATCCTGATCGTGGCGCCGACCCGCGAGATCAAGGCGGTCCTCTACCCGATCATCGACATCCCGGCAGCCATCGACTGGGCCTACCAGACGGCTCGCGAACTGTGACAGCGGTCGAAGTCTGGTGGGCCCGTACTACGGACGCGCGGCCGGGCCTGGTCGGTGAACTGAACGCGGTCGAGCGCGAGCGACTGGCCGCCTACGCGCGCGACGAGGACAAGAACCGCTTCCTGGTCGGGTGCGCGATCGTCAGGCGAGTGATCGCGACGAAGCTGGAGTTGTCACCGGCAGACGTCGTCCTCGACCGGACCTGCCCCGACTGCGGTCGCCACCATGGGAAGGTCAGCGCCGAAGGAGTGCAGCTCTCGGTGTCGCATTCGGGTGATCGCATCGTGGTTGCCTTCCACCCGTCGGCGGCCGTCGGCGTCGATGTCGAGCTGATCAACCCCGCGATCGACGCCGACTCGCTCGCCTCGGTGAGCCTGTCCGACCTGGAGGCCGCCGAACTCGCCGGCTTCGCACCGACGGCTCGCGCGCGGGCGTTCACGCAGTACTGGACTCGTAAGGAAGCTGTGGTGAAGGCGACCGGCGACGGGATCCGCGCGGACCTGCGCAAGGTGATCGTCAGCGCACCCGACCGGCCGCCGGCGCTGCGGGAATGGGCCGGGCACGATGGGCCGGTTCAGCTCATGGATCTGCCGGCCGGAGTCGAGTACGCCGCCGCGCTCGCGATCCTCTCGGATCAGGTGCCGGAAGTTCGCTCTTTCGATGCCGGGCCGCTGCTCAGGTCCTGAGCTGGCCTTCCCCGATGACGACGTACTTCGTCGAGGTCATCTCCGGCAGCCCCATCGGGCCGCGCGCGTGCAGCTTCTGCGTCGAGATCCCGATCTCCGCGCCGAACCCGTACTCACCACCGTCGGTGAACCGCGTGCTCGCGTTCACCACCACCGCTGCGGAGTCGACCGCCTGCACGAACCGCCGGGCCGCGGCCTGCGAGCGGGTGATGATCGCGTCGGTATGCGCCGAGCTGTACTTGCGAATGTGCTCGACCGCGCCCTCCAGATCGGGCACCACAGCGGCCGACAGATCCAGCGAGCTGTACTCCGTGCCGTAGTCCTCGTCGGTTGCCGCGACAACATTCTTGCCAGCGGCAACTACCGTCGGGTCGCCATGCACGGTGACACCCGCCTCTGCCAGTGCGGGCAGCGCCTTGCCGAGGAACTCATCAGCCACGTCGGCGTGCACGAGCAGCGACTCTGCCGCGTTGCAGACGCTCGGGCGCTGGGTCTTGGAGTTGAGCAGAATCGTCAACGCGAGATCCAGGTCGGCCTCGGCGTCGACGTAGACGTGGCAGTTGCCGACGCCGGTCTCGATCACGGGCACAGTCGACTCGGACACCACGGTCTGGATCAGGCCGGCGCCACCGCGCGGGATCAGGACGTCGACCAGGCCGCGCGCCTGCATGAGTTCCTTGACGGCTGCGCGGTCGCCGGGCACACCCTGGATCACGTCCGCGGGCAGACCGGCCTCGACCACGGCGGAGCGCAGTACCTCGATGATCGCCGCGTTGGAGGAGGCGGCCGACGATGAACCGCGAAGGAGCACCGCGTTGCCGGACTTCAGGCAGATGCCGGCCGCGTCGGCGGTCACGTTCGGGCGGGCCTCGTAGATGATGCCGACGACGCCGAACGGCACGCGCACCTGGCGCAGCTCGAGACCGTTCGGGAGGGTATAGCCGCGGACCACCTCACCGACCGGGTCGACCAGCCCGGCGAGCTGCTCGAGCCCGGCGGCCATCGCATCCACCCGCGACGGGTTCAGCGCAAGGCGATCGACCGTCGACTCCGGCGTACCGGCTTCTCGCGCGGCCGCGACATCCTTCGCGTTCGCCTCGACGATCTGGTCGGTGTTGCCACGCAGCGCGGCCGCCATGGCCTTCAGCGCCGCATCCTTGGTCCCCCGGGACGCCGCGGCCAACGCATAGGAAGCCTCGCGGGCCTGCCGGCACAACTCGATGATCTCGCTCACAACTCCATCGTAGGACGATCCGCCGCGGCTCTGCGTAGTCGTCTCAGCCGGGCGACAGCGTGGGCTGCAGGCACCACTGCGGCAAGCAGAAGGTTCAGGCGAGCGTCGCTCGGGTGGATCGGTACGCCGCTGCGCTTGAGGCGGCGCCGGGCCCAGACGGAGTACGGGATGACCACCAGTGGAGTGGTGACGAGACCTGGGGTGTAGCGGCGCAGTACTGCGGACTGGGCGAGGTGTGTGCCCGCGTGGAGCCCGAAACCGGCCAGGGATGCCTGGAAGAACTTGCTGCGCCCACCCGTCCGTGCCCCGGAGGCCGCTGCAGCAGCCATCACCAGGCCCGTCAGACCGATCGCTGTGGTGGCCTCTGCCCGAGACATCGGCAGCTGGTCAAGGACGGCCGCTGGCGCGTGCGGTAGCACTGCGCGGACCTGCTCCGGCGCCTCCTGCGACCAGGACGGCATCGTCAGCAACTCCTCCAGGTCGTGCACGATCCAAGCCGCCAACAGGCCCCAAGTAATCCCTCGCACCCGCCCAACATTAGGCGACCCAGTAGGTCCTGGTGTTGGTGAATTCGCGGATGCCGGCGACGGACAGTTCCCGGCCGTAGCCGCTGTGTTTGGTACCGCCGAACGGCACCCGAGGATCGGAAGCGACGACGGCGTTGACGAAGGCGGCACCTGAGGTGATCCGGCGGGCCACCTCAACGCCACGCTCCAGCGACCAGACGCTCAGCCCCAGCCCGTACTGCGTGGCGCCGGCCAAGGTGACCGCTTCCTCCACATCCGCCGCGACGGCAACCGCGGCGACCGGACCGAAGGTCTCCTCGTCGAACGCGGGCATCCCCGGACCGGTGCCGGTCAGAATCGTCGGCTCGAAGTAGTAGCCGGGTCCGTCGACGGCGCTTCCGCCGGTGACGAGCTTCGCGCCGGCGGCGACCGACTCCTCCACCTGCCGTTGCAAAACCGTGCGGAGATCGTCGCGGGCCAGCGGCCCGAGAGTCACCGCGCGATCTGCCGGATCGCCGAGTTTCAGTGCTTCCACACCGGCAATGAAGCGGTCCAGGAACTCGTCGGCGACAGCAGCTTCGACGATGAAGCGTTTGGCGCAGACACAACTCTGACCGGAGTTCGTGAAGCGGGCTCGGACGGCAGCGGCCGCGGCGGCCTCGACGTCCGCATCCGCCAGTACGACGAAGGCGTCCGAGCCGCCGAGCTCCAGCACCGACCGCTTCGCTGCACGCCCGGCGGCCGCACCCACGGCGGCGCCTGCTCGGTTGCTTCCGGTGAGCGTGACCGCGGCGATCCGGTCGTCGGCGATCAGCCCTTCGATCGTCGACGGCACGTCCGCCTCGTCGACCACCAACGTCGTGACCAGCCCGGCCGGGAAACCCGCGTCGACGAAGAGCTGTTGCAGGGCGAGCGCCGACCCGGTCACGTTCGGCGAGTGTTTGAGCAGGACTCCGTTGCCGGCGGCAAGCGTCGGTACGGCGAACCGGAGCACCTGCCAGACCGGGAAGTTCCAGGGCATCACGGCCAGCACCAGGCCGATCGGTTCGTAGCTGATCCAGGCCCGGGCGGATCCGACGTCGACCGGCTCGTCGGCGAGGATGGCCGGCGCCTGCGCCGCGTAGTACTCGGCGGTGACGGCGGACTTCTCGATCTCGCCTTCGGCCTCGGCGATCGGCTTGCCCATCTCGGCGGTGATGAGCGCCGCCAGGCTGGGCGATCTGCTGCGCAGGAACTCAGCCAGCGTCGTCAGCGCATGAAGGCGGGTTTCCAGGGGCGCTTGTCCCCAGGTCGCCGCGGTGGTGAAGCCGCGGTTGACCGCCTCCTCGAGGGCTGCGGGAGTCATCGGCTCGTACGACGCCGGCGGCTGCCCGGTGGCTGGGTTCGTCGTCGTGATCATGTGGTCAGCCCGCCTCGGTCGCTTTCGGACAGGTGCTCGAAGGTCTCGCCGGTTGCGGTGATGGTGCGGGTCACGTCGCGGCCGCCGTACACCCAGTAGATGCGCAGCGGGCCTTCGCCGCGGTTGAGGAAGCGGTGTGGGATGCCGGCTGGGACCCAGGTCGCCTCGCCTGCGACCAGATCGAACCGCTCGCCGTCGATTTCGGCGATCGCTTCGCCTTCGAGGATCAGGACGGACTCCTCGACGTTGTGGCTGTGCACGGGCAGCCCGGTGCCGGGCGCGAAGATGGTCTGGCCGGTGGTGATCAGGTTGTCGTCGGCGTTCCAGCGGCCGACGTACGGGATCGTGACGACGCCGTTGCCGCGGTCGAACGGGGTGACGCGGTCGGGGTTGATCAGCAGGCTCATCGGTCGGCCTCCGGGCTGTGGTGGTGGAAGAGACGGCGGGCCAGGGTGTTCGCCTGACTGCCCGGTACTACGTGCTCCGCGACGGCGGCGCGCCATTGCTTGAAGTGCGGTGCCGATCGGTGGGCGTCGACCGCTGCTTCGTCGGTGTAGGTCTCGTGGAGGACGAAATGGTGGTCGTCGGCAAGGTCCTGGCTGACGTCGAACGACAAGCAGCCGGGCTCATCGGTGAACGAGCGCTCGGCGTTGGTACGGATCGCTTCGACGAACGGGCCGAGATGGCCGGGGAGGACTTGGAGCGAGACGGTCAGGGTGATCATGCTTCCTCCAGTACGACGTGAGTCTCGGCGGCGAGGGCTTTGAGGGTTTGCCAGGTCGTCTCGGTGAGGTCGATGCCGTCGGCATTGAGTTGGGCGGCGCGGTCCTCGAGTTCGCCGGGGACGAGGATCTCGTCGGCCCAGGCGGCTTGGGGGCCTGACTTCGTTGCCTCGATCAACGCTTCGATGCGCGCGTCGTACTCGGCCGGGTCGGTCATCGCGGCGACGTCGATCGTGAGCAGGAGATGGCCCGCGCCGCTTCGGCGGTCAGGCTCGTACGGGCCCGCGACCTGGTTGCCGAACGCGCTGCCGGTCAGCACGCCGGCCAGGATGTCGAACATGAAGGAGATGACGTATCCCTTGGGGCCTGCCATCGGGAGCAGCAGGCCCTCGATCGCGGCGCGCGGATCGGTGGTCGGGTTGCCGTCGGCATCGGCTGCCCAGTCGGGCGGGATCGGCGTACCGCGTTCGGCGGCGAGATAGATCTTGCCTCGGGCAACGGCTGTGTTCGCGAGGTCCATCACCACAACGCCACGTCGGCCGGCGGGTGCCGCGATGGACCAGGGGTTGGTACCGATGCTCTTCTGCTTGCCACCCCAAGGCGCCATCGCGGGGCTCGCGTTCGTACAGAGGATGGCGACGCAGCCTTGCTCGGCGGCTTGCCGGGTGAAGTAGGCGGCGGTGCCGAAGTGCCCGGAGTTGCGGATGCCGACGGCGCTCACGCCATGGGCCTTGGCTCGCTCGACACCTCTCGCGACCGCGTAATCGGTGACGACCTGCCCAATGCCGTTGCCACCGTCGAGGAGCAGCAGGGCGCCGGTGTCTCGCGCGGTGGTGACCCGGGTGACTCGCTGGGTCGCGCCGCTGCGAAGGCGAGCGACATACCAAGGCAACCGGAGCATGCCGTGCGACGCGTGACCCCACAGCTCGGCCATGACGAGCGTGTCGGCCAGCAACTCGGCATCGGGGCCGGGGACGCCTTCGGACCGGAGTACGGCGGAAGCAAACGCACGGAGCGCGCCGGGCCGGGAACGATGAGCCATCCTTGCTCCGATCTTCATGGAACACTGGTGACCAGAGAAGCATACTTGTATACAAGTACGCAAAGGAGAGGTTGAATGACGGACAGAGTGCGACGCGCCTCCGGCGGTCAGGTCGTGTACGCCGAGCTGAAACAGCGCATCTTGTCGCTCGACCTCCCGCCGGGGCGCCGACTCTTCGAGCCGGAGCTCTCCCAGCAGTTGCAGGTGAGCCGCACGCCGCTGCGCGAGGCGCTCCGCCTACTCCTCGCGGAGGATCTGCTGGAGCAACTCCCGACGGGCGGCATGGTGGTGCGCTCGCTGTCGGCGGAGGAGATCGAGGAGCTGTACTCCGTCCGCGCGGTCCTGGAGGGCTTGCTGACAGCCGAAGCCGCGACCCGCATCACGGACGAGTCGGCCGAGGCCCTGAAACGCCTGGTCGCGCGCAACCAACGCCTGGTCGAATTCGCCGACGACGCCATGAACGCCGGCCACGACTTCCACCTGAAGATCGCCGAAATCGCCGACCACACCTGGGCCGCCCGCCTCCACCACCAGATCGACGGCCAAATGGCCCGCTACCGAGCCTTCACCAACCAAACCCAATCCCGAAGAACAGCAGCCTTCCAAGAACACGAAGCCATCCTCGAAGCCCTACTAACCGGCAACCCCACCCAAGCCCGCGCCCTAGCCGAAGCCCACGTCCTAGCAGCCCGAACCACAGCGTTGAACACCATCGCGGACCGCCTCCCGTAAACCACAGGCGGAAGGCTGACCAGCAACTCGCTGCCGCAAGTGCCACGGCACCTCTGGACCGCCCCCACTCACAAACCTCACCCGGCCGACGCCGGTCAGGCGTGGGCGGGTGAGCCCTGCACTGCACGGAGCGGGTTTGTGAGTGGGGGCGGTCCGCGGCTTCCCTTGCGATTACTTGGTCAGTAGGCGGTAGCGGCGTTCTGGGCGGCCGGCTACGCCATAGCGGGGGCGCATTTCGGCTTTGCCTATGGTTACCAGGTGTTCTAGGTAGCGGCGGGTGCTGCTGCGGGACAAGCCTGTTACCTCGGCGCATTCTGTGGCTGAGAGGTCGGGTTGGGGTGCTTCGCCTAAGGCGCGGAGTACCAGATCGGTGGTTTCTGGGCTGATGCCTTTCGGGGGTGGGGTGCGGCCGCTGCTGGTGCGGAAGACTCGGTCGACTTCGTCCTGGTGGGCTTCGGTGAGGTCGTGGAGTTCGGCTTGGTGGCCGGCGTAGTCCCTCAGGCGGGCTCTGAGTGACTCGATCTCGAAGGGCTTGACCAAGTACTGGAAGACGCCGCCGCGGAGCGCGGTCCGGAGGGTGTCGAGGTCGCGGGCGGCGCTGATGACGATCACGTCGACCGGGTAGTCGGACGATGATTCGCGGAAGCGGCGCAAAACCTCCAGGCCGCTCATGTCGGGCAAATAGATGTCCAGCAACACCAGGTCAGGACGCAGGGTCCGTACTGCGGCGAGCGCGTCCGCCCCCGTCCGCGCCGCGCCGATGACCTCGAAGCCTGGTTGGGAGGCGACCACGCTCGAGTGCAGCCGTGCCACCATGAAGTCGTCGTCGACGACGAGGACCTGGATCATGCCCGTGCCTGCGCCAGCACCGGCAGCGTCGCCACGAACACCGCGCCGTTCTCGTTGTGTACCGTCACATCCCCACCCCGCTTCCGGCAGATCACCTGGACCAGCGCCAGCCCGATCCCGCGGTCCTCGGCGCCGTCCTTCGTGCTGAACCCTCGGGTGAACACCCGCTGCTGCATCGCGCCGTCCACCCCAGGCCCGGAATCCCGAACCTCGATCCGTACTGCGCCCGCCGCCTCCAGCACCTCAACGGCGACGAACGGATCCCGGGCACCCGTCGCGGCGTCCAGCGCGTTGTCCACCAGGTTGCCGAGCACGGTCGACACGTCCGTCGCGAGCCGCTCCTCCAGCCGGGGCAACCAAGTGGCTTGGTCGACGACGAAGCTGACTCCGCGCTCGGCCGCTTGACTCGACTTCGCGATCAACAACGCAGCCACCGCCGGGTCGGCCACCCGAGCGGTGATCCCGGCGGTCAACTCAGTCTGGTCGGCCGCGACGCGCTGGATGTAGCGGCGGACGTCGTCGTACTCCCCCAACTCGATCAACCCGCTGACGATGTGCATCCGGTTGCTGAACTCGTGTGCCTGCGCCCGCAGCGTGTCGGTGGTGTTCCGGGTCAGGTCGAGCTCGCGTTGCAGTTCGAGCAATTCGGTCCGGTCGCGGAAGGTCGCGACCCAGCCGATGTGCCGGCCGTGGCTGCGGACCGGCATCCGGTTCAGCGTCAGCACCCGTCCGTGCAGCGGCAGGATCCGGTCGGTCGCCGTGTCGGTCCCCTCGAAGATCTCCACCAGCCGGCCCGTCTCGTCCACCTCGGCCAACCCCAGACCAGCAGAAGCCAGCGGTACGCCGAGCAGAATCGCCGCCTCGTCGTTGACCATCGTGATCCGCCGATCCAGGTCGACCGCGAGCACACCCTCCTTGATCCCGTGCAGCAACGCCTCGCGCTGCTCGACCAGACCGGTGATCTCGCGCGGCTCCAGCCCGAGCGTCTGCCGTTTCACGGTCCTTGCCAACAGCAACGAGCCGATCACTCCCAGCAAGCTCGCGATACCCAGGTAGGTGAGCAGGTTGGGCAAGGCCGCCGTCAGGTTGTCCAGCACGGACGGGTACTGCCGACCGACGGCGACCACACCTTCGGTCTCCCCCGACTGCGCGTTGAGGATCGGAGCCATCGCGAGCGCGGCCCCGGTGACGTCGTCGCGCCCGACCCAGGACCGGCCGAGGAACGCATCGGTCTCCTGCATCAAAGGCTTTCCGGTGATCGGCAACGGGTCGGTCGAGGCAACGATCTGGCGATTCGTCAAAGCGACCATGACGTACGTCGAACCGGAGAAGGTCCGCCCGGACTCGACCACGGACTGGGCCTGACCGTAGAAGGCGGGTCCGCGGCCGGCCGCCTCGCGGACCCCGGCCGTCACCGCAAGGCGCTCGGCCACCGCCAGCGCCCTGTCGCCCTCGGTCTGGTGGTAGCGCACACTCAGCTGCGCCACCGAGACCGCCGCGACGCCGATCAGCACGACCAGCACGATCAGGAGTTGGACAGCGAGCATCCGCCCGGCCAGCGTCCAGCGCCGCCGTCGTAGTACCACTCGCCGTCTGGTCTTCACGCCCTGATTGTGCGCGGAAGGGCCCGATCACGCCAACGTCCGCGTGAGCACAATGAACACAACTGAGTTTGCGGTAGTAACGATGACACCGACTGAACCCCACGCCACGCTGACGGCAACAGCACCACCGAAAGCAAGGAGACTGCCGTGCGAGCACGGACGTGGTTCACCACAATCAGCGCTGTCGCGGCGTTCGCCGTCGTGGCGAGCGGCTGCGGCGTCAGCGCCGACGACAACGCCTCGGGCGGGGCCACCACCGGCCCGCTGAAGGGCCTGCGCATCCTCGTCCCCAACTCCCCCGGCAGCGGGTACGACACCACCGCCCGGGCCGCGGCGAAGGCGATGCAGGACGCCAAGCTGACCGACACGGTCGAGGTGTTCAACACCGCCGGCGCCGGTGGCACGGTCGGTCTGCAGCGGCTGGCCAACGAGAAGGGCAAAGAGGACATCCTGATGCAGATGGGTCTCGGTGTCGTCGGGGCCGTCTTCACCAACAAGTCCAAGGCGACCCTGCAGGACACCGTCCCGATCGCGAAGCTGATCGAGGAGGCCGAGGCGATCGTCGTACCGAAGGGCTCGCCGTACACGACTCTGGACCAGCTGGTGGCGGCCTGGAAGGCGGACCCGCGCAAGCTGCCGGTCGGCGGCGCGTCCAACAACGGTGGCCCCGACCACCTGACCCCGATGCTGCTGGCCAAGGCGGTCGGCATCCAGCCGAAGGAAGTTAACTACGTCCCGTACGACGGCGGCGGTGAGTTGCTGACCGCGATCCTCGGCAAGAAGGTCGCCTTCGCCGCCACCGGGATCGGCGAGGTCGCCGAGCAGGCCAAAGCGGGTGACGTGAAGATCCTCGCGGTCACCAGCGAGAAGCCGGTGGAAGGCGTCGACGCGCCCACGCTGAAGAGCCTGAACGTCGACCTGGTCTTCACCAACTGGCGGGGCATCGTCGCGCCGCCCGGACTCCCCGACGAGAAGAAGAAGCAGTTCGTCGACCTGCTCACCAAGATGCACGAGTCGGAGCAGTGGAAGGCGACGCTGACCAAGCAGGGCTGGACGGACGCGTTCCAGACCGGTGACGAGTTCAAGAACTTCCTCAGCTCGGAGAACGACCGGGTCGCCGGCGTGCTGCGAGAGCTGGGTCTCGTCGCCTGATGAACGCCGTAAAGCAGGGCCGCTCCGAACTCGGAGTGGCCCTCCTCCTCCTGGTCCTGGGCGCCTGGGCGCTGATCGACGCGTCGCAGCTCTCCGTGGTGGAGGGCGGCCGTGGACCGGTCGGGCCCAAGACGGTGCCGATGGCGGTCGGCATCCTGCTCATCCTCACCGCGGTCCTGCTCGCGATCGACATTCTCCGCGGCGGTCGGGGCGAGCAGGAAGCCGGTGAGGACGTCGATCTCGGCCACGGCAGCGACTGGAAGACCCTCGGTCTGCTGGTGGCCGCCTTCGTCGCCAACATCCTGCTGATCGACCGGCTCGGCTGGCCGGTCTCCGGCGCCGTGCTGTTCTTCGGTACGACGTTCGCGCTCGGCAGCCGGCACCTGATCCGCAACGCGCTCATCTCGATCGCCTTGTCGGTCGGCACCTGGTACCTGTTCAACGTCGGCCTCGGCATCGCCCTGCCGGTCGGGATCCTCAAGGGAATCCTCTGATGGACGCGCTCAACGAACTGCTGAACGGCTTCGCCACCGCCGCCCATCCGACCAACCTGATGTACGCCTTCATCGGCGTCCTGCTCGGTACTGCGATCGGCGTGCTGCCCGGGATCGGCCCGGCCATGACGATCGCGCTGCTCCTACCGCTCACCTACGCGCTCGAACCGACCCAGGCGTTCATCATGTTCGCCGGCATCTACTACGGCGGCATGTACGGCGGCTCGACCACCTCGATCCTGCTCAACACGCCAGGTGAGAGCGCCTCGGTGGTGACCGCGATCGAAGGCAACAAGATGGCCCGCAAGGGCAGAGCGGCCGCGGCGCTGGCCACCGCCGCGATCGGGTCGTTCATCGCCGGAACACTCGGCACGCTCGCGCTGGCGCTGGTCGCCCCCGCGGTCGTCAAGGTGGCGATCAAGATGGGCTCACCGGACTACTTCGCCGTGATGATCCTGGCCTTCGTCGCCGTCACCACCGTGCTCGGCTCGTCCAAGATCCGTGGTCTGGCCGCACTCGCGATCGGGCTGCTGATCGGCACCATCGGGATCGACCCGACGTCGGGCCAGCAGCGACTCACGCTCGGCCTGCCGGAACTTGCCGACGGCATCGATGTCGTCGTGGTCGCGGTCGGGCTTTTCGCGGTCGGCGAGGCGTTGTGGATCGCGGCGCACCTGCGTCGTACGCCGGCCGACATCATCGACGTCGGGGCGGCCCGGATGAGCCGCGAGGACTGGCGCCGCTCGTGGAAACCGTGGCTGCGCGGTACGGCGATCGGCTTCCCGTTCGGCGCGATCCCGGCCGGTGGCGCCGAGATCCCGACCTTCCTGTCCTACGTCACCGAGAAGAAGCTGAGCAAGCACCCCGAGGAGTTCGGTCAGGGTGCGATCGAGGGCGTCGCCGGTCCCGAGGCGACGAACAACGCGTCGGCCGCCGGTGGTCTGGTTCCCCTGCTCACGTTGGGTATCCCGACCACCGCGACCGCCGCGGTGATGCTCGGCGCCTTCCAGGGGTACGGCATCCAGCCGGGTCCCCGGCTGCTGCAGACCCAGCCCGAGCTGGTCTGGGGCCTGGTGGCCAGCCTCTTCATCGGCAACGTGATCCTGCTCGCGCTGAACCTGCCACTGGCGCCACTCTGGGCCAAGCTGCTGCGGATCCCCCGCCCCTACCTGTACGCCGGAATCCTGTTCTTCGCCAGCATCGGGGCGTACGCGGCCAACCTGTCCACCTTCGACCTGTGGCTGCTGCTCATCCTGGGTGCGCTCGGCTTCGGGATGCGCCGGTTCGGGTTGCCCGTCGTACCGGCGATCATCGGCATCATCCTCGGTCCCACCGCCGAGGAGCAGTTGCGGCGCGCGCTCCAGATCAGCGACGGGCACGTCAGCGGGCTGGTCGACACCTGGTTCGCGAAGATCGTGTACGTCGTGATCCTGCTGGTCCTCATCGTCCCACCCATCGTGTCGCGGCTGCGGACTCGCGAGCCCGCCGAGCCCGTCAAAACAGGAGACTGACATGGCGATCATCGTCGGCTACGTGCCGACCCCGGAAGGCGTTGCCGCTCTGGAGGGCGCGATCGAGGAGGCCAGGCTGCGCGGTCAGCGGCTGGTCGTGGTGAACTCCTCGCGGGGCGAGTCGCTGGTGGACAAGCGTTTCGCGTCCGGGGCCCAGTGGGAGTCGGTCGAGCAACGGCTCGCCGAGTCGGGCGTGGATCACGAACTGACCCAACTGGTGGCGAGCAAGGACGCGGCCGACCAGATCCTCCGCCTCGCCGACGAACTGAACGCCGAACTCATCGTCATCGGCCTCCGCCGCCGTACTCCGGTCGGCAAGCTGATCCTCGGCAGCCAGGCCCAAACCATCCTGCTGGAAGCCGAATGCCCAGTGCTGGCAGTCAAGTCGCCGCACGCCTGACAAAGGCTTAGAGCAGCACCAGGTCGTCGCGATGGACTACTTCGCGTTCGTACGTCGGGCCGAGGTCGCGGGCGAGGTCCCGGGTGGAGCGACCCAAGAGGTCGGGGAGCTCGGTGGCGTCGTAGTTGACCAGGCCACGGGCGATCACCACGCCTGCCGGTGAAAGCAGGTCGACTGGGTCGCCGGCGGAGAAGTTGCCTTCGACGGCCGTGATGCCGGCGGGGAGGAGTGAGGAGCGGCGATCGGTGAGAGCTCGGACGGCGCCCTCGTCCAGGATGAGGCGGCCTTGGCCGGAGGTGGCGTGGGCGAGCCAGAGCAGGCGGGTCTTGCGGCGGCGGCCGGTCGGGTGGAAGAGCGTGCCGACCGGGTCGCCGCGCAGTGCTTCGCCGACGCGGGCCGCCGAGGTGAGGACGACCGGAATCCCTGCCTCGGTAGCGATTCCGGCTGCTTCGACCTTGGTCTGCATGCCGCCGGTGCCGACACCGGAGCTCCCGGTCCGGCCAATCTTCAGCGGCTCCAGGTCGACGGGTCCGCGGACGTCGGTGATCATCGTCGTACCGGGTTTGCGCGGGTCGCCGTCGTACAGGCCGTCGACGTCGGACAGCAGAACCAGCAGGTCGGTGTGGACGAGATGACTGGTCAATGCGGCCAGACGGTCGTTGTCGCCGAAGCGGATCTCGGTCGTCGCGACCGTGTCGTTCTCGTTGACGATCGGGACCACGCCGAGCTCGAGGAGCCGGGCGAAGGTCCGGTAGGCGTTGCGGTAGTGGCTTCGCCGGGTGACGTCGTCGACGGTCAGCAGCACCTGGCCGACACGGAGACCGTGGGCGGCGAAAGCGTCGCTGTAGCGGGCCATCAGCAGGCCCTGGCCGACCGACGCGGCCGCCTGCTGGGTGGCGAGGTCGCGGGGGCGCGAGCGCAATCCCATCGGTGCAAGGCCGGCCGCGATCGCGCCGGAGGAGACCAGCACGACCTCGCTGCCCTCGACCCGCCGCGCGGCGATCGCATCGACCAGCAGCCGCAGCCGTTCGAGGTCGATCCGGCCGCGCTGGGTGAGCGACGACGAACCGACCTTCACCACGATCCGCCCGGCCTTGACGACCTCGGCCCGTTGCTTCATGTCCCGCATCAGTTTTCCTGACTCAGTGGAGCATCAGCCCGGCCGGCGTCGTCGGCGGCCTCGGGTCATGCGTCCTTGTTGTTGCTCTCAGCATCGATGTCGATGTCGATACCCGCAGCATAAGCGCGTTCGGCTTCCAGCTCCTCGGCGGCGGCCAGCTCGCGGGCTTGTTTGCGCGCGGCCTTCTCGGCGGCCTTCTGAGCCGCCTTCGCCTCCGCCGGGGTCAGGTCGACCTCGTCCTCGACCCAGCCCTTGCCGTACTCCGACAGGTCGGCCGGCCGCTCGCGCTCACCGGACCGGAACGCGTGGTACTCCTCGTCCTTGTCCTTGCGGCGCTGCGCGGCCGGGCGGTCCTCGTCCAGCCGCTGGTCCTCACCACGCCGCGACAACAGCTCCGCGCCGGCCTGGATCTCGGGAGCGAAGTCGAAGACGACAGCGTTCGGGCCGTCGCCGATCTGTACGCCGTCGCCGGCCTGCGCGCCCAGCTCGAGCAGCTGACGCTCGACGCCGAGCCGGTTCAGCCGGTCGGCCAGGTAGCCGGTCGCCTCGGCGTTGGTGAAGTCGGTCTGCCGGATCCAGCGCTCGGGCTTCTCGCCCTGCACCAGCCACAGGCCGTCCGGGGTCTTCTTGACCTTGAACTCCGGGCCGCCGGACGCGCGCGGCCGCAGGATGATCCGGGTGTTGTCCGGCTTCTCCTCCTCGGCGCGACGCTTGGCGACGATCTCGGCCATCGCGAACTTCAGGCCGTCCAGGCCTTCGTGGCTCGCGGTCGAGATCGAGAACACCTTGTAGCCGCGCTGCTCGAGCTCGGCCGTCACCATCTCGGCGATCTCCTTGGCGTCCGGGACGTCGATCTTGTTCAGGGCGATCAACCGGGGCCGGTCCTCCAGGCCGCCATGGGCCTTCAGCTCCGCCTCGATCGTGTCCAGATCGCTCAGCGGGTCACGGCCCGGCTCGTACGTCGCGCAGTCGATCACGTGGACCAGTGCGGCGCACCGCTCGACGTGGCGCAGGAAGTCGTGACCGAGACCGCGACCCTCGCTGGCACCCTCGATCAGGCCCGGAACATCGGCCACGGTGAAGACGTGCTCACCGGCGACGACGACGCCCAGGTTGGGGATCAAGGTGGTGAAGGGGTAGTCAGCGATCTTCGGGCGGGCCCGGCTGATGGAGGCGATCAGCGAGGACTTGCCGGCGCTGGGGAAACCGACCAGGCCGATATCCGCGACGACCTTGAGCTCGAGCACGATCGTGCGCGCTTCGCCCTCTTCGCCGAGCAGCGCGAAACCGGGCGCCTTGCGGCTGGAGCTGGCGAGGGCCGCGTTGCCGAGGCCGCCCTTACCACCGGCGGCCGCGACGTACTCGGAACCGTGGCCGACCAGGTCGGCGAGCACTTCGCCTTCCGGCGTACTGACGACTGTGCCGTCTGGGACGGGCAGGATGATGTCCGCGCCTTTGCTGCCGGCCTGGTGATCGCCCCGGCCCTGCTGGCCGTTCGTCGCAGAGCGGTGGGAAGAGCGGTGGTAGTCGACCAGGGTGGTCTGGTCGAGGTCGACGCGCAGGATGATGCTGCCGCCGTCACCGCCGTTGCCACCGTCGGGACCGCCGAGCGGCTTGAACTTCTCGCTGTGCACCGAGGCGCAGCCGTTTCCGCCGTTGCCACCGGCGACGTGCACCGTGACCCGGTCGACAAAGCTGGGGATCGCCATCGGTGGTTCTCTACTTCCTGCTGGGGAAAAGTACTTCTCTGGGTACATAGCCGAAGGGCGGGCCGCGCTATTCCGCGGACCCGCCCTTCGATAAGGCTTTGTGACTCGAACCGGGTGGCGGTGTTACTCCGCCGGGGCCGGGACGATGTTGACGACGCGACGCCCGCGACGGGTGCCGAACTCGACCTTGCCCTCGGCCAGCGCGAACAGCGTGTCGTCGCCACCCCGGCCGACGAGCGTGCCCGGGTGGAAGTGGGTTCCCCGCTGGCGGACGATGATCTCGCCGGCGTTGACCAGCTGGCCACCGAAGCGCTTCACGCCGAGCCGCTGCGCGTTGGAGTCGCGACCGTTACGGGTCGACGCTGCTCCCTTTTTGTGTGCCATTTTTGAATCAGCTCACTTCTTCTTGGCGTCGATCGCGGTGACCTTGACCTGGGTGTAGTGCTGGCGGTGCCCCTGGCGCTTGCGGTAACCGGTCTTGTTCTTGTACTTGAGGATGTGGATCTTCGGGCCCTTGGTACGGCCGAGGACCTCGGCCGAGACGGCCACCTTGGACAAAGCGGCGGCATCGGTCGTCACGGTGTCGCCATCGACGACGAGGACTGCGGACAGCGAAACCGTGTCGCCGACCTGGTCCGTCAGGCTGTCGATCTCGATGACATCGCCGACGGCGACCTTCTGCTGGGTGCCGCCACTGCGCACGATCGCGTACACCGTGGATCTCACTCTCTGTTTGTTCGGAAGTCTTACCGGGCTGCGGTCTCACACACGTACACGCGGCCCACATAAAGGAGGCACGCGAGACGCGCGCCGAATGACAAGAATACGGCGCGCGTCACGAGTGGGTCAAACCGGGGTGGATGCCAGCTCCGGAGCGGTCGCTCCGGCGTCGGATCCGTTGTTACCTGCATCACTGTCGTTACCGTCGCCGGCCTTGCCCCGCCCACGGCTGCTCCGCCGGCGCCGGGCACTGCCGTTCCGCCCAGAACCGTTGCTCTGAGCCTTCTCACCGTCATCAGAGCCAGACTCGTCCTGAGCCTGCTCAGCCTGCCCCTGGTCGCCCTGAGAGCCGCCCTGGACCTGCTCGCCCTGGGAGCCACCCTGCGACTGCTCGCCACCGGCCTGCTCCTGCTCAGCCGCCTGGTCGCCCTGCGAACGACTCCCCTGCGACCGCCGCCCACGAGACCGCCGACGGCTGGTGCCCTCGGTGTTGTCCTCGTTCTGGGTGTCACTCTCTGTGTGAGTGACCTCCGAGGACTCCGTGGCCACGTCTGCGGGCGCAGGAACCGGCTGCTCGGTGTGCGGAGCAGCGTGCTCTTCGTCGCGGGCTCCTGCGGCGCTGGCTGCTGCTATCTGGGCCAGGCGCTGGGCAGCGTCGCCGTTGGTGGTCGGCTCCGGCTGCTCGTCGTCACCTCGGCCGCGTCCCTTGCCACGGGTGCGGCTGCGGGAGGTCTTCTTGGCGGCTTCGCCGTCGGACTTCTGGTCGTGCGAGTGCTGCTGCTGGCCGCGACCGCGTCCGTCGTCCTGCCGGCGGCGGGACTCCTTCGGCTCGTCGTGCAGGATCAGCCCGCGCCCACCACAGTGGTCGCAGTTCTCGCTGAACGCCTCCAGCAGGCCCGTGCCGATCCGCTTCCGGGTCATCTGGACCAGCCCGAGCGAGGTGACCTCGGCGACCTGGTGCTTGGTCCGGTCGCGGCCCAGGCACTCGACCAGCCGGCGCAGTACCAGGTCGCGGTTGAGCTCCAGCACCATGTCGATGAAGTCGATCACGATGATGCCGCCGATGTCGCGCAGCCGGAGCTGGCGGACGATCTCCTCGGCCGCTTCCAGGTTGTTCTTGGTGACCGTCTCCTCGAGGTTGCCCCCGGAGCCGGTGAACTTGCCGGTGTTGACGTCGACGACGGTCATCGCCTCGGTCCGGTCGATGATCAGCGAACCACCCGACGGCAGCCAGACCTTGCGGTCCAGCGCCTTCTTGATCTGCTCGTCGATCCGGTAGTTGGAGAAGACGTCACCGGAGGTCGCGTTGTCCCACTGCTCCACCCGGTCGGCCAGGTGCGGAGCGACGGTGGAGACGTACTCCTTGACCTGGTCGTAGGCGTCGTCGCCGGAGATGACCAGCTTGGAGAAGTCCTCGGTGAACAGGTCGCGGACGACCCGGATCAGCAGGTCCGGCTCGCCGTGCAGCAGCTGCGGCGCCTGGCCCGACTTCGACAGCTTGTCGATCTCGGTCCAGTACGACTGCAGGCGGCTGACGTCGGCGGTCAGCTCCTCCTCGGTCGCGCCCTCGGCCGCGGTGCGCACGATCACGCCCGCCTCGTCCGGGACGATGTCCTTCAGGATGCCCTTGAGCCGGTTCCGCTCGGTGTCGGGCAGCTTGCGGCTGATCCCGCCGTTGCCGCCGCGCGGGACGTAGACGACGTACCGGCCGGGCAGGCTGATCTGGTTGGTGAGCCGGGCGCCCTTGTGGCCGATCGGGTCCTTGGTCACCTGGACCAGGACCGCCTGGCCGGACTTGAGCACCGACTCGATCTTGCGCGGGCCGTTGCCGCCGCCGAGGGTCGCCCAGTCCACCTCACCGGCGTACAGGACGGCGTTGCGGCCCTTGCCGATGTCGATGAACGCGGCCTCCATGCTGGGCAGCACGTTCTGCACCCGGCCGAGGTACACGTTGCCGATCAGCGAGACCTGCTCCTCCTGGGCGACGTAGTGCTCGACCAGGACGTTGTCCTCGGAGACGGCGATCTGGGTCAGGTCGCCGCGGGTGCGGATCACCATCGTCCGCTCGACCGACTCCCGGCGGGCCAGGAACTCGGCCTCGGTGACGATCGGCGCCCGGCGGCGGCCGGCGGCGCGGCCCTCGCGGCGGCGCTGCTTCTTCGCCTCCAGGCGGGTCGAGCCCTCGACCGCGGTGATCTCGTTGTTCACGGTCTTGCTGCGCGGCTCGCGAACGCGGACGACGATCTCGTCCGGGTCGTCGGGTGCCGTACCGGGGTCCTCGCCCTTGCGGCGGCGACGGCGGCGACGGCGGCGCGACGACGTACCGGAGCCGTCCGTCTCGTCGTCGGACTCGGCCGACTGGTCGTTGTCGTCGGAGTCGTCGTCCTGCTGGTCGTCGTCGGAGTCGTCCTCGTCGGCGCTGTCCTCGGCGCCGTCGGCGTCACCGGCCTTGCGGCGGCGACGGCCCCCGCGGCGACGGCGGCGCCGGCGGCTGCCCTCGCCACCTTCCTCGCCGTCGTTCTCGTCGGACTCGGCCGACTGGTCGGTGTCGTCCTCGTCGTCTTCGGCCTCGGTCTCGCGGGCCTGCTCGAGCACGGGCTCGGCGCGGTCGGCGGCGACCTCTTCGGGGTCGCGGCCGCGGCGGCTGCGCCGGCGGCGCGTGGTGGGCTGCTCGTCGGCAGCCTCGGTGGTGTCTTCGGCCTCGACAGCCTCGGGCTCGGTGGTCGCGGCGGCCTCGGCTGCCCGCTCGGCAGCGGTCGAACGGCGGCGGGTACGACGTCCGGCGGGCGCCTTCTCCTCCGGTGCGCTCTCGACCGGGGTGCTCTCGTCAGGCGTCGCCTCGACCGGGCTGGTCGCTGCTGCCTGGGCGGGGACCTCTACGGGCGCCTGGAAGAGGACGGCTGCGGCGGCGGGTGCGCGGCGGCGCGTACGGCGTACCGGGGCCTCGGCGGCGGCTTCAGCTGCTGCAGCCTCGGCTGCGGCCGCTTCGGCTTCGGCGGCTGCGGCCTCGGCGGCTGCCAGCTCTTCCTCGGTCAGCTGCTCTTCGGGGAGCTCCGCGGCGGCCAGGCGGCCGTCCGTGGTCGGGGCGTCCTCAGACAGGAGGTTCGGCTGGGCCGCGGCCTTCTTGGTGGTGCGCTTGCGGGTGGTGGTCTTCTTCGCGGCGCGTGCCGGGGCCTCCACCGGCTCCTCGGCGGGAGCGGCGGCAGGCGTGTCGTCGTCGCCCAGGAGGCTGTCCTGGCCGGCGGCGCGGCTCGCGGCGGTCTTCTTGGCGGGGCGCTTGGCCGCTGCCTTCTTGACCGTGCGCTTGGCCGTGGCCTTCTTCGCAGCGGCCGGGGCGGGCGCCGGGTCCGCGGCTTCGGCGTCGGACTGGGTGCTGACCGCCTCCGCCTCGGCGGGAACGGGCGCGGCGGACTTCTTGGTGGTGCGTTTGCGGGTCGCCGTCTTCTTGGCGGCCGGCTGTTTGGCAGCGCGCTTGGCTGCGGGGGCGGTGGCGGCCTGGTCGGCTGCTTCGGTGGTGTTCGGCTCGTTGTCGAGCATGCGGTGCGGGTCTCCTCAGGCCTTCCGGCGCACCCTGTGACCCCTGTCACGGGTCCGGTGCCGCCAGAAAGCGGTCACGGTTCGCCACTCCCGGGGTGCAAATCCGGCGCGGCGGAAGCCTTCTGGATCCGCCCCGGACCATGCCGTCAGGGCACAGTTGGAGCGGCGGCGTCGCTCTCCGCTACTTGCGTCTGGTGGTCGACCGCCTGGCCGGTCGCGGTCGCCTGGGTGGCGTCGCGGTCACGAGCGAGCGGATCGTCCACAGTGCCGGTGGCCGCGATGAGCGGGCCCTGGGCGAGCCTGGTCAGAAGAGCCGGGCCCGTCACCGGAAGCGTCGCTACTTCGAGCACGCCGGCGAGAACGTCGTCGGGTCTCACGGCCGGGGTTCCGTGCCGTAACACCACTTGCAGTATCGCACACGTCTCAACCCGCGCCGGCTCACTCCCGACGGTGAGTCGGAGAACGGCGTCCCGACAGTCGAACGAGCGAAGGCCCCGTTTGGTCATGCGCTCGACCAGAATTTCCTCCCGGGCCAGGAACGCCGCGACGGCCTGCTCGGCGTCGGCGGGATCCACTCCAGGCAACGCGATCAGCCACTCGCTGGCCTCCAGCTGGTCGGCCAGCGAGCCAGGCGTGGCCACGACCACCTCGAGGACGTCCAGACCGGTCGGCAGCGCCTCGTCGAGGTCTGCTCGCACCTTCTCCGGGTCCCGCTCGTGTGTGAGCGAAATCTCCAGGTACTCCGCCTCCGAGGCTGCCCCGGTCGGCGCGGCGCCGGCGTACGAGATCTTGGGGTGGGGGCTGAAGCCGTGCGAGAACGCCACCGGGAGCTCGGCCCGCCGGACGGCCCGCTCGAACGCGCGCTGGAAGTCGCGGTGCGAGGTGAACCTCAGCCGCCCGCGCTTGGCGAAGCGGATCCGCAGCTTCTGGACCGCGGGAAGCTGCTGGGACGGCGGAGCCTGTACTGGTGCCACGGCGCCATTCTCGCAGCTTCCGGGCCGCCCGCCGACATCAGCACTCCCCGGCGCTCAGGCGGAGGCGGCCTTCCCGGTGAGGACGAGCGCCCAGGTCAGCAGCCCGAAGGCGACCGTGTTGAGCACCACCCGGACCAGGTTGAACGCGCGCCACTTCGACTCGTCGAAGGCGGCCCTCACCGCGGCGACGTCGATCGTGTCCGGATCGCCGGCCGCCTTGATCGCGTCGTTCTTCGGCACGTTCACGCTGACGGTGATGATCACGACGGCCAGGTACAGCACGAAGGCGGCCGCGATCCACGGCAGCGACTCCTCCTGCAGGCTGAGCGCGCCGGCCAGCGCGGTGGAGATCAGCGCCCCGAAGAACCCGAGCCCGAGGAAGACCGGGTTGATGATCGCCCGGTCGACCGCCTGGAACGCGCCCACGAAGGTCTTGTCGTCGGTCTTGGCCAGGCCGGGCATGAAGGCGTTCGCGTAGATCCCGAACACCCCCGCGACCAGGCCGGTCAGCATCGTGGCCGCCATCAGCGCCGCAATTCGCAGTCCGTTCATGGCGGCAAGTTATCCGACCGGCCGGTCGGCTGCCGTTGTCAAAGGGCTTGTCAAAGGGCTCGGCACTGGCCGGAGCGGGGGCCGGCGACGTGGTTGGGGGCTTGGAGGTTGGTCGGGGTGGCCGCGTTCGAGGTGCAGGCGAGCGGGCCGTTGATGGTGTTGCCCGCCAGTACTACGGGCTCGGTGGTCTGGGCGTAGAGCACGGTGAGTGGGCCGGCGATGGTGCTTCCGACCAGTACTGCGCTTCGGGTGATGCCGGTGAGGCTGACGGGGCCGTTGACCGTAGTACGGAGGAGGTGGACGTCTGCTGCTCTGGAGGCGTTGAGTGGTCCTTGGATCTTGGTGTCGGTGGCGACTAGGGCTGCACCTGGGCGGATGGTGACCGGTCCGTTGACTGTGGCGTTGGTGAGGCAGGTGACGCCGGAGATCAGCGTGAGTGGGCGGTTCTGGACGCCGGTGATGGTCGTGGTGCAGGTCGGTGCCGGGCGCAACAAGGTGACGGCGAAGCTCTTCGGTGCCGCGATGTTGCCGGGAGCATCGATGGCGCGGTACTCGATCCGGTGCCGGCCGTAGCCGGACGGGACGTCGTCCCACGGGACCACGCGCGGGACGCCGAGCTTGCCGTAGACGAGCTGGTCGATCTCGGTGCCTTCTGCGGTGAACCTGAACGGCAGCTCGGCGTCGGTGGGCCAGCCGTAGTAGTTGTACCAACCGTCCCCGTTCACCCGGAACTCCGGTACGACGTACCCGGCGCTGTCGTCCGTCGCCTTGAGCGCCATCGTGAAGGCATCGTTGTAGATGTACTCCGGTCCGGTGGGTTTGGTGATCTTGAGGAGCGGCTTGGAGAGGGTGGCGGTGGTCGTCGGGCTGGTCCCATCGATCTGCCAGGTCCGCGTGTCGGAGCCGACGGACGCGGTGAGCGTGTGCGAGCCAGTCAGGTTGAGCGGCCCGAGCGGCAGGTCCCGGTCATTCCCTGGGTTGGGCACCTGGTTGCCGTCCAGCCGCCAAGTGACCGCGGGCTGCTCGGTGTCGGACTGAGTCGTCTCCACATACACAACCTCACCTGCGTTGACCGGCTGCTCAGTAGCCGTCGACGCGGTAAACGTCGCCTCGCCGTCGGACTGGGCTGTGTCGAGCGTCGGGTGGACGGTCCAGGTGCGGGTTGTGGTGATGGCGGCTCGGACGGCTGGGTCTCGGATGAAGGGGGTGGGATCGGTGATGGTGGCGGTGAGGGTGTGGGGGGTGGGTGGGAGGGAGAGGGTGGTCAGGTCAACGTGGCGTTGGTTGTTGGTGGGGAGGGGGGTGCCGTTCAGGGTCCAGGTGACGGTTAGTTCGTGGCTGGCGGGGTGGAGGGTTTGGAGCCAGACGACCTGGGTGGGGGCTACTGGACCGGCTGGGGTGCTGGCTTGGATGAGGTTGGCTCGGGAGGAGATTCGCTGGGTCATCCGTTCGCGGGAGACCTGGTCGAAGTAGTAGCCGAGGGTCTTCATCATCGAGTGCTTGCTGGGTCGCCAGACGCCGGAGCCGGCGTACATGCCTGCCTCGTACCGACCGATGGTGCCGCCGGATTCCGACTGCTCACCCAGCCAGCGGAACCACTTCTTCTGTTCGGCGAGCATCTGCTGCTCGGTCAGCAGCGTGTGGTGGATCGAGCTCGGCTCTCCACCCTCGTACGCCGCTCCGCGCGCGCCGCGGGCGTAGTAGTCGTACTCGTCCTGCAGCCCGCCCAGGGAATGCCCGAGCTCGTGGGGTGTGATCAGGGCGGACAGCGCGTTGCCGCCCGACGCGGTCGCGTACGTGCCGCCGGCGCCGCCGTACGTGTCGCTGTTGCCGATAGCAAGAATCTGGCGGTTCGACGGGGTGGTGCCGGGCACCAGGTCGGCGTACTGCGCGGCGGCGGTTGCGCTGACCGTGAGGAGCCGCTGGACCGACGCGGGGTTGCAGCCGCCCCAGAAGCCCATCTGGAGTGGGGTGTCGACCTTGGGGGAGGTCAGGTTGGGGTCGCAGTCGACGCCGCTCTCGGGTGAGGGGATCTCGACGGCGTACACGTTGATGTAGTTGCGGTAGCTCTTGAACGGCTCGATGCTCCAGAGCACGTTCAAGTGCTTGTCCACCTGCTGCCGGAACTTCGGCAGGTCGGCCGCTGTGTACCCGTCCCCCATCACCACCAAGTTGAACCGCGACGATGCTGGCCCTGTCACCTGCAAAGGCACCACAGTCCCAACTGGCGCCGCCTGCATCGCGGCGGGCACTACCGCGGTGGCGGACCGCCGCTGCGCCGCAGGTTCGTACAAGGAGGTGCCGCCCCCGGGCCGACCGCTCGCTTCGCTCGCGGCGGCTGCTGGCCTCGCGTCGCTCGCAGCGCTCGCAGCGGTTGCTGAGGTCTCGTCGCTCGCGGCGGCTGCTAAGGGGAGGCCGATCAGGGCTGCTGTGGTTACTGCCAGGGTTGCGGTTAGGCGGGTTGTTCTGGGTTTCACCGGGCGGTCCTCCCCCATGTCTGGCGCCCCGGTTTGGCTCTGGTGAGCCCGCCGGGGAAAGCCTACGAAGGTGGGCCGGGAGTTGTCAGCGGTTGACGGCGCGGCGACTTGCTAGCTGGCGGGGGCGGGTACGGGCGTCGTACGGCATCATGAGGGCTCGGGGAAACGTGAGGAAAGGACATCGATGACGGAACCGGCTCAGTCGCCGCGGCCCGAACCGGACCGGGAGGTCCCGGTCGGGGACGTGGGTGACGGCGACGGCAAGGGCATCTACTGGATGCTGAAGCATGTCGTGGTCGGCCCGCCGGTCAAACGCATCTTCCGGCCGAAGGTGGAGGGCGCCGAGCACATCCCGGACGTCGGGCCGGCGATCATCGCGAGCAACCACCTGTCCTACGCGGACTGGATCTTCATGCCGCTGGTACTGCGCCGCCGGGTCACCTTCGTCGCCAAGTCGGACTACTTCACCGGTGCCGGGATCAAGGGCCGGTTCCAGCGCGGCTTCTTCAAGGGCACCGGCCAGGTGCCGATCGACCGCTCCGGCGGCTCGGCCTCCGAGGGCGCGATCAAGGCCGGCCTGAAGGTGCTGGAGCGCGGCGACCTGTTCGGCATCTACCCCGAGGGCACCCGCTCGCACGACGGCCGGCTGTACAAGGGCCGGACCGGTGTCGCCCGGCTCGCGCTCGAGGCCAAGGTCCCGGTCATCCCGTGCGGCGTGATCGGTACCGACGTGGTCGCGCCGCCCGGCAAGGTGGTCGCCTCGTTCGCGTCCCCGACGGTCAGGTTCGGCGAGCCGCTGGACTTCTCGCGGTACGAGGGAATGGAAGGCGACCGGCTGATCCTGCGCGCGGTCACCGACGAGATCATGTACAAGATCATGGAGTTGTCCGGCCAGGAGTACACCGACATGTACGCCACCAAGGCCAAACTCCTCGAAGGCCGGGCGCCCACCGGCGCACCCAAGAAAGTCCGCAAGACGGACACCTGATCCAGAGGGTGAGATGGCATGGCGCTAGGCTGGGAAACCGTGGACGGACCGATCGCATACCAGGGTGAGCCAGGAGCCAATTCGGCGATGGCGTGCACCGAGATGTTCCCGGACCGTGAACAGCTGCCCTGTACGACGTTCGAGGACGCCCTCGAGGCGGTCAGCACCGGCCGCGCCGGGCTCGCGATGATCCCGGTGGACAACTCGATCGCCGGCCGGGTGGCGGACATCCACCACCTGCTGCCGGACTCCGGGCTGCACATCATCGGTGAGTTCTTCCTGCCGATCCACTTCCAGCTGATGGCGGTGCCGGGCGCCTCGATCGAGTCGATCCGGACCGTGCGCAGTCACGTGCACGCGCTCGGCCAGTGCCGCAAGATCATCCGCGAGCACGGCTGGTCGACCGTCGTCGCCGACGACACGGCCGGGTCGGCCCGCGAGGTCTCCGAGCTCGCCGACCCTACCGTCGCCGCGCTCTCGCCGGTCGCCGCGGCCGAGCTCTACGGCCTGGAGATCCTGGCCGAGGATGTCGAGGACGAGCACCACAACACCACCCGCTTCCTGGTGCTGTCGCGCGAACCGCACGTCCCCGCGGTCGGCTCGGGCCCGACGATCACGAGTTTCGTGTACCGCGTCCGCAACGTTCCCGCCGCGCTGTACAAGGCGATGGGCGGTTTCGCGACCAACGGCGTCAACATGACGAAACTGGAGAGCTACCAGCTCGGCGGTTCCTTCTTCGCGACCCAGTTCTACGCCGACGTCGAAGGTCACCCCGAGGACCCGCACGTCGCCCTGGCGCTGGAGGAGCTCGCCTTCTTCTCGGTCGAGGTCCGCCTGCTCGGCGTCTACCCGGCCCACCCCTTCCGCGCCCAGATCGCCGAACCAGCCGCCAACCGGGCCCTCCGCCCCCACCACTAACCCCCCCCCCGCCCCCGCCCCGCGCGCCCCAGCGCGCCCCCGCGCCCCCGCGCGCCCGCTCGCCCCGGGCGTCCTGGCGTCCGGGCGACTTTGTGCACGACGTGAGCGGATCGGACGGGCGGATCCGCTCAGGCGGTGCACAAAGTCGGGATTTTGGCGTCAGCGATGTCGGAGGGCGGCTGCGATGGGTGCGATCGAGAGGTCGGTCAGGTAGCCGTCGGCGGGCGCGTCGAGAGCCAGCAGCACGTACTGCGCCACGGTCGCCGGCTCGATGCAGTCCGCGGGGTCGAAGGGCCCGCCGAACTGGCTCCTGACCTCCTTCAGCAGCTCGGTCGCAGTACCACCGGGATAGACAGACGTCACCCGTACGCCGGTGCGCAACTCCTCGGCCCGGAGCGCATCAGCCAACTCGGTCAACGCCGCCTTGCTCCCGACGTACGCCGACCAGCGGGGCACCACGCCCATCCGCGGAGCCAGGTTGACGAACACCACTCCGCCCCGGCGGGCCCGAAGCGATGGCAGCAGCACCCTGGTCAGCTCTGCGGCCGAGGTGAGGTTGGTCGTCAGAGTGCGCTGCCAGAGGTCGGGCCCGGTCTCCTGAACCGACGCCACCTCGGCAATCCCCGCACAGTGCACCAACGCGTCCAGCTCACCGAGTCCCTCGAAGTGCTCCGTGAGGTCCGCCGCCTCAGCCAGGTCGATGACCAAAGGCACCAGCTCCCCCGGCGAACGCGGCGCCGACGTGGCTGCCGGCGAACGCGGCGCCGACGTGGCTGCCGGCGGACGCGGCGCTGGCGCGGTTGCCGGCGGGTGCGGCGCCGGCGTGGTGGCCGGCGGGCGCGCTGCCGGCGCGGTTGCCGGCGGGCGCGCTGCGGGCGGGTGCGGCGCCGGCGTGGCGGCCGGCGCCGCGACGCTGTCGCTCAGGGCGGCGAGCTTCTCGGCGGAGCGGCCGATTGCGAGCACCCGGTCGCCTCGCTGGAGCAGGAGCTGGACGATTGCTGTTCCGATGCCGCCGGTCGCGCCACTCACCACCACTGTCTTCATTCCTGCAACCTATCGAGGGCAGCGGTGCTACCTGAGATTTATGGCGTCGAGGGTTGTTTGGGTTGTGGTGTTGCCGGTCTTGTCGGTGACGGTTGCCCGCAGGGAGATCTGGATGACGGTTGGCGGAGTGGGGAAGATTGCTCGGGCTCCGACGATTGAGGCGCGCTTCCAGGTTTTGCCGTCCGGTGAGTACTCGATGACGAGGTTCTTGACCGGTGGGGTGCCGCGCTGGGCTTCGTACGTGAAAGGCAGGAGGGTGGTGGGTTTGCGGGGTAGCTGATTGCGCGTGTCGACGGCTGGGTGGAAGCGCACGAAGCGCAGCGGGAGCGGGCCGTCGGTGGTCGAGCGGAAGGTGGCGTCAACGGAGGTGGTCCCCGCCAGCGAGGTCTCCAGCCGGTACTGCGCCGGCGGCTGGCCAGTCACCTCCAGCTTGCCGAACTCGTCCGACTCGGCGACCACCTTGCCGTCGCGCGACAACTTGGTCACCGCCACGCCCTCCGACGTACCAGCGTGACCGTCGGAATCGTTGTGCGAGAAGAACTGCACCTTGAGTGCATCACCAGCCCGTACTGCGCTGCCTCGGCCGGCGAATCCGGGAGTGTGCACGGCCGCGTTCCAGCGCTCGTAGGTCGTCCCGGCGCGGAAACGCCGGGCAGGTGCCGTCAGGTTGATCGACTCGTCCTGGCAGATCCGGGTCCATTCGGTCGCGCCCGGTTCGTAGTACTGGTCGACCTTGGCCGGGAGCGTCATGCGGAAGCCGACGCCGAGTGGCGGGCGGACGTTCGGCTGGGATGCGACCTGGATCGCGGCGGCATCCGGCGTCGCCAGGCTGCCGTGGAAGGTCGACGCGACGTGCGCCAGCGAGCGATCGGAGACCTTTCTCGTCAGCCCGTCGAACGGCGATCCGCGCCGGGTGTCGAGCAGGTTGTAGGTGTACGGCGAATTGACGAACTCGCCGTCCCGACCGGGCGCCCCGATGCTCGTCATCACAAACGAGGTCAGCTGATCGTCCGGGACCGGATCGCCGAGACGACCGAGGAAGAGCGCGTTGCCGGGGAGGAAGAGCTGGCCGAGACTAAGCCAAGGGCCTTCGGGAGTACTGCGGTGGAAGCCGGATTGGGTCAGGTACGGCTTCGCGTCCTTCCGGGGCACGGTGATGTCGACCGGCTTGGCCTGACGCGCGTCGGCGACCAGGGACCGGTGGCCATCGATCTCCAGCTTCGGTTGGACGAGTTGGCTCGTTGCCGCAGCGCCACTGATCGTTGCCTGCAGCAAGTAGGAGCCGCGCGGCAGCCGGACGATTTCTTTGCCGTCGGCATCGACTGGACCTTCGTGGAACTCTTCGGTGGTGAGGTTCCAGAGCCAGGATCCGCTGGATGGTGTGGGCTTTCCGTCGCGACCGAGGTGCGCGATCGTGAGGTTGTAGCTCTCGACCTCTTTGTCCGCGACGATGGGCGTGATGAGCTGCTGCTGTCCGGCGGTGGCGATGATCCTGCCGTCGTACAGGCCGTCCGGGCCGCTGTGAGAGGTGTCCGACGTGACTTGAAGGGACGCCTTGCCGCCCGCGGGGATGATGAGCTTGTTGGTGCTCAGCGTCAAGGCTTGTGCTGGTGCCGGCTGGCCGGTCGTGGCGAATTCGGTGCGGAGGTCGAGGGTGACGGGGCTGGTGCCGAGGTTGCGGTAGACGAGTTGCTTGGCGACGGGCTTGTCGTCGGCGTGCGGCCAGAGCGCAGTACCGAAGGAGATGCTCGGCGTCTCGGCGATGACGGATTGAGTGACCGCGCGGCCTGCGTATACCCGCCCGGCACCTTGCTTGTACGCCGTTAGATCGGCGGCTGGCTTGGCTGCTGCCATCAGTGCGCCTTTGAGCTCCGGGGCCTTCCAGTCAGCGTGTTGCTGGACGAGGAGTGCCGCGGTGCCGGTGACGTGTGGGGTGGCCATCGACGTACCGGACATGCGGGTGTATTTGTCGCCGACCGGATCCTCGGGGTGGGCGGCGGCGGAGCGAGCGGCGACGATGCCGACTCCGGGAGCCGTGATCTCGGGTTTGATCGCGTCACCGGGGCCGGGGCCCTGGCTGGAGAAGTCGGCCAATTGTTCTTGCGCGTTGACGGCGCCGACGGTGAGTGCCGAGTCGGCTGAGCCGGGGCTGTTGATTCTCGCCTTGCCGGGCTCGTTGCCAGCGGCAACCACGAAGAGGGTGCCGGTCTGGCGGGTGAGGCGGTCGACGGCTTCCTCGAGCGGGTCGAGGGCGTCCGAACCGGGACCGCCGAGGCTGAGGTTGACGACGTTTGCGTGCTGGGCGACGGCCCACTCGAGGCCGGCCAGGATGGCTGACTCCGGGCAGTAGCCGTGGGCGTCGCAGACCTTGCCGTTCAGGAGCTTCGCGTCGGGGGCGACGCCGCGGTAGCCGGTGACGCCCTTGCCTGCGATGGTCGACGCGACGTGGGTGCCGTGGCCGGCGGTGTCGTCGAGGGGTTCGTCGGTGAAGTTGGCGGAGGCGGTGACCTGGCCGGCCAGGTCGGGGTGGGTGGAGTCGATGCCGCTGTCGAGGACGGCGATCTTCACGCCTTTGCCGGTGTAGCCGGATTGCCAGGCGGTGGGGGCGCCGATCTGCGGGACGCTGTGGTCGAGCGTGGTGCGGAGCTTGCCGTCCAGCCAGATCTTCTGGTTCGAGTTGGCTTTGAGGAAGGCGGTCGCCTTGGACTTGGGGACGCGGAGGGCTAGGCCGTTGATGGCCGGGAGGGTTGCGGTGACGGTCGCGTGAGTTGGTTTGGCGCGGGTGGTGCGGTGGGTGATGAGGAGCGGGATGTCGGCGCGCGTGGTGTCGTCGTAGCCGTCGCGGAGGAGCCCGTTGAGCTCGAACAGGCGGGGGTCGAGGGTGCCGCGGTTGATGGCGTCGCGGACGTCTGAGGGGATGACCGTCCACTTGTCGGTTGTGCGGCGGGACTCGAAGTTGATGGTCGTTCTGCCTGGAGCGGGGCGGATGATTGCGTGTTCTGGGTTTGCGTTCAGAAGTACTACTTGATCTCCGGTGATGAGCGTGACTACTCGGTCTTTGGGTGGCGTGGCTGAGGTGGCGGGGATCGCGGCGGCCACCACCGCGCTGGCTGAGGCACGCTGCGCCGCGGAATTTGGCGGAGAGGCCGGCTGCGTATCAGAACCCGTTGCGTTGGAGGGGGCGGGGGCGGATGCCGCCGCGGAGTCTGCGAGAGGTGCGCTCTTTTCAGTTGAACCCGCAGCAGTGGTGGCGGACGCGGTGAGGGCGGTGGTGAGCAGTAGGAGTGGTAGCAAGCTGGGTTTTCTCACGTAGTGCTCCTGAGATGGCGGGTGGTCACGCTCCTTTATTTCCGGGTGGAGGCTGAGCATTTCGCCTAGGGTCAGCGGGTGGACATTGTGAGTGTGGATGGGCGGGATCGGGCGGTTTTTGAGCGGTTCTTCGCAGTTCGGGATGGGGTGCGGCGGGAGGAGGAGTTTCCGGTTGGGCTTGGGCTGGAGGAGGCTCGGGTGTTGATGGCCGGTGAGCACTCGGATCTGCGGGCCGAGGGGATCGGGCTGGTGGATGGTGACGAGTGGCTCGGGATTGCCTGGCTTGACTGGTATTTGCAGGAGAACACGCATCTTGTCGAGGTTGAGCTTGCTGTTGCCGCGCCGTACCGGCGTACGGGGGTGGGCAGCAAGTTGCTGGAGGTTGTCATCGACCGGGCGCGGCAGGACGGACGGCGGTTGCTGTCCAGCACGTTGCTGGGTGATGCGGAGACCGGGGAGAGCGCCGGTACTGCGTTCGCTGCCGCGCGCGGGTTTATCCGCAAGCATGTCGAGCTGCACCAGGTGCTCGAGCTGCCGCTGTCGGAGGCGCGGCTCGCCGAACTGGAGCAACTGGCTCCCGGGTACACGATCGTCCAGTGGCGCGGCCCGCACCCCGAGGAGTGGATCGAGCAGTTCGCCGAGGCGCTGACCGCGATGGCTGAGGACGTGCCGATCGGTGAGCTGGACCATGAGCCGTCCCGCTGGACGCCCGAGCGGATCCGCGAGGCCGACGCCCGTCTCGCCAAGCAAGGTCGCTTCTGCTACACCACGGTCGCGATCGACGCCGACGGACAGCTGGCGGCGTACACGGAGATGGGTGGCGCCGCCGCCAATCCGGAGCGTCTGTATCAGTGGGGCACGTTCGTCCGTCGCGAGCACCGCGGCCGGCGGCTCGGGCTGGCTGTAAAGGTCCCGAACCTCCGCGCACTGCAGGCCGACCTCGACCACCCGGCCGTCGTGCACACCTGGAACGCCACCACCAACGCGCCGATGATCGCCGTCAACGACCACCTCGGCTTCCGCCGCGTCGCGCTCCGCACCAACTGGGAGCTCGAGCTCTAGACGAACACCCAATCCGGGTACGTCGTTGTCAGGAGCGCGCGGTGGTCGCTCCAGTCCGCGCTGCGGCGGGCTGGGTCGAGTGGATCGGCGTAGCCGCCCATCAGGCGGTAGCCCCAGGTGAAGGCGGCGACCGGTTCGAGGACGCGGGTGTGGATCACGTCCGGCACGATCACCAGGAAGGTGTCCGCGCGCCACACCCCGTCCGGATGGCCGGGGTTCGCGGGTGCGTCGAAGAAGGTCGGCAGGTACCCGTACGCGTACAGCGGCCCGCCGTCGGCCAGGAACGGCAACGTATCCACAAGAGCCTCGCCGTCAAACGAACGGGTGATCACCTGCACCCAGCCCATCACCGCGTTGAGGCCCTGCCCGTGGTACCGCAACGTGGCGGTACAGATCGGGAAACCCCGGAACGACTCCGCATCCAGCTCCGGTACGACGAGCTGATGCCCGGACGCCCACGGGTCGTCGTTGGCCAGCACCCGGATGTTGATCAGCCCGCGATGACCGCGAACCTCGAACGGTACGGACAGCTCTCTTCTCATCCACCCCTCCTGAGGCCATTCTCCAACCTGCGCACAGGAAACGGCGAAACCGACTGCCCGGGTCCACGGTCTTGCGCACCGGTGGGGACGAGAGGAGGGTGGAAGCGAGCAGCGTCTTGGGGGCAGCCTGTTCAGGTGGGGGAAGACGGCCGGCGCCGTCTTCGGCCGGTGAGGTCTGGGGGATCTGGCAACGGTCCGGAGCCAGTACTACGTGGTGCGTTCCGTCCTTCTTTTGTCGCCCCCGCCTGCAAGGGGGAGAAATGCCGAGGAAGGCGAACGGAAGAGCGGACAAGACCGGGCGCGGAGCCGGGCACGAGATGCCCGGCGGAGCGATGCCGGCCGGCACGGGTCGATCGGCCAACGGGTCGCCGGGAATGAACGGCGGATCCACCGGTGGGATGACCGGCAGCGGATCGGCAGCCGCGGGAATGACCGGCGGCGGCAGCCCTGCGCCGGGGATGTCAGGTGGCGGCGGTCCCGCACCGGGAATGTCCGGTGGCGGCAAGGGCGCGGGGATGGGCGGCGGCGAGCAGACCCCGTCGCGGCGGCAGTGCGGTGTGATGGACGTGCATCGACGGCTGCTGTCCACCTCGCCGGAGTACGTCGCGGCCCGGTCCGCCCTGGAGAACGCGACCACGCAGTACGTCGCCGGTGAGCAGCGGTTCAGTGGTGTCGCGCGGATCCCGGTCGTGGTGCACGTGGTCTGGAACACCGCCGCGCAGAACATCTCGCAGGCTCAGATCGACAGCCAGCTCGAGGTCCTGAACCGCGACTTCCGCGCCACCAACTCCGATCTCGGCATCGTGCCCGCTCCGTTCGCCGGCCTGGTCGCCGACTCGCGGATCGAGTTCCAGCTGGCCACGACCGACCCGGACGGCAACCCGACGACCGGCGTCACCCGGACCCAGACGACGCGAACGTCGTTCAGCACCGACGACGCGATCAAGTCGTCCGCGACGGGTGGCATCGATCCCTGGCCGGCCAACCGGTACCTGAACATCTGGGTGGGGCAGCTCGGTGGCGGCCTGCTCGGCTATGCGCAGTTCCCCGGTGGCCCGGCGGAGACCGACGGCGTGGTCGTCCTGCACAGCGGGTTCGGTACGAACGGGACGGCCGCGGCGCCGTTCGATCTCGGCCGGACCACGACCCACGAGATCGGGCACTACCTGAACCTGTTCCACATCTGGGGCGACGACGGCACCGGGTGCAGCGGCAGCGACGAGGTCGCGGACACCCCGAACCAGGGCGGACCCAACTTCGGCGTACCGACGTTCCCGAAGCTGTCCTGCAGCAACGGGCCGCACGGCGACCTGTGGGTGAACTACATGGACTACACCGACGACCGCGGCATGGTGATGTTCACCGCCGGTCAGGTCGCGCGGATGGAGGCCTGCCTGGACACCGTGCGCACGGAGCTCAACCAGGGCTCGGACCCCGGTACTGCGCTCCCGGTGCCGGCCGGCCCGGTGGTCTCGTGGGACGAGAACCGGATCGACGCGTTCGTGCTCGGCACCGACCGCGCGATGTACCACAAATGGTGGGACGGCTCCTGGGGACCGTCCGTCAGCGGCTACGAATACCTGGGTGGTGTTTGCATGAGTGCTCCTGAAGTCGCGTCCTGGGCACCGAACCGGCTCGACGCGTTCGTCCTCGGCACCGATCACGCGCTCTACCACAAGTGGTGGGACGGCACGGCGTGGAACGGGTACGAGAACCTCGGCGGCATCTGCATGAGCCCACCGCGAGTGGCGACGTGGGCCTCGGATCGGCTCGATGTTTTCGTCCTTGGCACCGACCGCGCGCTCTACCACAAGTGGTGGGACGGCACGGCGTGGAACGGCTTCGAGTATCTCGGCGGCATCTGCATGAGCCCGCCCGAAGTAGTTGCCTGGGGCCCCGATCGACTGGACGTCTTCGTCCTCGGCACGGACAACGCTGTCTACCACAAGTGGTGGGACGGCTCGGCCTGGAACGATTTCGAGTACCTCGGCGGCGTCTGCGCCAGTCCCCCGGCCGCCGTGGCCTGGGGCCCGAACCGGCTCGACCTCTTCGTCATCGGCACCGACTCCGCGCTCTACCACAAGTGGTACGACGGTACGTCGTGGTCGGCCGACTGGGAGAACCTCGGCGGCATCTGCTCCAGCGCGCCGACGGTGGTGTCGTGGGCGGAGAACCGGCTGGACGTCTTCGTCGTCGGCACGGACTCCGCGCTGTACCACCAGTGGTGGGACGGCACGTCGTGGTCCGGGTTCGAGTCGCTCGGCGGCATCTGTGTCGACGAGCCGCGGGTGACCTCGTGGGGCTCCGACCGGTTGGACGTCTTCGTCGTCGGGACTGACGGCGGGCTGTACCACAAGTGGTGGGACGGAACCGCCTGGGGACCGTCGATCACCGGCTACGAAGCCCTCGGCGGGGTGGTCAGCGATTTCCGCCTGGACCAGCCGGCGCCCGACCGGCCGGCGCCCGATCAGATGCCGATGACGACCAGCGAACAGGCGGTCCTGAACTGAACAACGCGCAGGGGCGGTGGACGCACTCCTTCGAGGAGGACCACGACGGCGTGACCGTCTACCGCCGCGACGACTTCGCCTTCCCGCCGGCCCGTGGCCGGCGGGGGGTGGAGTTGCGCGCCGACGGCACCTTCGTCGACTGGCTGATCGGGCGGGGTGACGCACCCGAGGCCCTGACCGGGCGTTGGTCCGCTGCCGGTCAGTTGAGTCGCGGGTCGGGCTCCACCGGGGCGATCGTCTCGGTGGAGCCGGATCGGCTGGAGATTCGCTGGGAGGAGTGAGATGTCCGTTCGCTACTTGGTGGCGCCGACCGCGGATGCCGCCGACGGCGCCAGGTCGGCGCGATTCGGCGACAAGACGATCCTGTGGGTGCCCGCTGACCAGAAGCTGGGGCGGGCGTCCCGTACGGCGCCCGGGCTGCTGCTGGTGACGCAGGTCGGGCGGAGCTTCCAGGACGAGTACCCCGACGTCACGCCGCTGCTCGATCACGGCCGGCATCTGGTGATCTCGGCTGCGGACAAACCCCCACGGCGGTCCAAGCATTGCTGGCGGGTCGAGACCTTGAAACCAGGCTCCACCGTCGTCGACGTACCGGCGCGGGTGGCCCGGCGTACCGATCCGGCGGTCAGCCACTGGCTCAGCGGGTTGACGCAGGCGTCGTACCAGGCTGATCTGACCTGGTTCGCGAGTCTGCCGACGCGGCATTCGCTCAGTCCGTCGTTCACCACCGCGGTGGACTTCGCCGCCGCCCGGATGGTTGCCCTCGGTTACAACGTCACCCGGATGCCGATCACCGTCGGGGCCGGCCGGTCGGAGAACCTGATCGGCGACCGTCCGGGCAGCGGCCCGGGTGCACGCGGACTCGTGGTGATCACCGCGCATCTCGACTCCATCAACCTCGCGGGCGGTGCCGGCGGCAGTTCACCTGGTGCTGACGACAACGCGAGCGGGGCGGCCGGAGTACTGGAGCTCGGTCGGCTGATCGCGAGCCGGCGGTGGCAGCACGACGTACGGCTGATCCTCTTCGGTGGCGAGGAGCAGGGGTTGTTCGGGAGCAAGCAGTACGTCGCGGCGCTGCCGGCAGCGGAGCGGGCGCGGATCCGCGCGGTGCTCAACATGGACATGATCGCTGCGAAGAACACGGCCGTGCCGACCGTGATGCTGGAAGGCGCTCCGGTGTCGTCGGGACAGATCGACGACCTCGCCGCGGCGGCCGCGTCGTACACGGGGCTGAAGGTCGAGACCTCGTTGCATCCCTTCGCCAGCGACCATGTGCCGTTCATCAACGCGGGGATGCCGGCGGTCCTCTCGATCGAGGGTGCCGACAGCGCGAACGGGAACATCCACTCGGCCAACGACAAGCTCGAGTTCCTCGACTGGCCGTTGGCCACTGAAATCCTGCGGATGAACGCCGCGGCGCTGGCCGGCTGGTTGGGAGCCATCAGCGCGCCTGCTCGTCCACAGCCTGCGGGCTCGGTGGTCTCCTGGGGTCCCGGACGCCTAGACATCTTCGTCGTCGGCACCGATTCCGCCCTGCACCACAAGTACTGGGACGGCAGCAACTGGCACGACTACGAGTCGCTCGGAGGTGTCATAGGCTAAGCGGGGTGAGGGATCTGGACTGGAGTGGTTGCCTGAACACCCGCGAGCTCGGCGGCTTCCTGACCCGGTACGGCGGGGTGACGCGGGCGGGCACGATGATCCGGACCGACTCCCCCGATCAGTTGGATGCCGACGGGCTGGCCAGGTTGGCTGAACTCGACGCCGGGCTGGTCCTCGACCTGCGCTCCGACTGGGAGCTGGCGCGACCACATCCGCTGCAGGACGCAGCGGCGTACCGGCGGATTCCGTGGATCGACCCGGTTCGGGACCAGGACCGGGTACCGGCCGACGAACCGCTGATGGCCGACATCTATCGCGGCAGTCTCGATCGCAACCAGGGGCAGATCGCGCAGGCTCTGCGCGCCATCGTCGGTGCACCGGATGACCGGCCCGTCGTCGTGCACTGCCGGTCGGGCAAGGACCGGACCGGCCTGCTCGTCGCGCTGCTGCTCGAGCTGGTCGGCGTACCGCGGAAAGAGATCGCGGTCGATTACGCGATCAGTGAGCAGCGGTTGGGGGTTCTCGCCCGTCTGGCCGAGCTCCCGGCCGAGGAACGCGCCGCTGCCGAGCGGCTGTCCCGGACTTTGCCCGAGACGATTCTCGACTCGTTGCGGCACATCGATACGCAGTACGGCGGAGTCCGGGCCTACCTGACCGGCTGCGGGCTGACGCCGCTCGAGATCCACCGGCTGGCGACGCGCTTGGTCGAGGTCCCGATCGAGGCGGTGGTCTTCGATTTCGACGGTCTGCTGATGGACACCGAGACGACGATGGTGGAGAGCTGGCGGGCCGAATGGGCCCATCACGGTCTCGAGCTAGACCTGGAGGACGACTTCTGGCCGGGACATGGCGGCGATACCAAGGAACTCCGCTACGGGCGGCTCGCGGCGCTGGTGCCGGACTTCGATCGCGATGCCAGCCATGCGCGGCGGACGGCGCACCGGGAGCGGCTGCACGAGTCGCTGGACTTCCGGCCGGGGATCCGCAATTGGTTGCGGGAGGCACGCGAACTGGGGATGAAGGTCGCGATCGCGAGCAGTTCGGAGCGCTCGTGGGTGGTCGGCCATCTGGAACGGGTCCGGGCCCTCGACCTCTTCGACCTCGTCGTGACCGGCGACGAGGTCGCGATGCACAAACCCGATCCCGCGGTCTATCTGCTCGCCCTGGAGCGCCTGGGACTCCCCGGTACTGCGGCCGCGGCGGTCGAGGACACCCCGCACGGCGTCGCGGCGGCGGCCGCGGCGGGTATGGCCACCGTGGCGATCCCCAACCCGTACGTCGAGCCGGCGGCGGTCGGCGCGGCCGACCTGGTTCTGAGCAGTGCTGAGCAGCTCCCGCTCAGCGAGGCTCTGCTGGCGCTTTCGCCTCCGGCCGCGCTCAACCATAGGCCTTAGTGCCGTGAGTCGGTTACGGTGAGCTGAAGTGGGACCGCCGGGGGGCGGCGCGGGGCTGGGGAGAGGATCCTGCGATGACACTGTTCGTGTTCGCTGCCGCGGCCGGATTCAGTCTGGCCGGGGTGCTCACCGACAACATGGCGATGCTCGAGGTCGGGCTGGGACTCTGGGTGCTCTGCGTGCTGACCGCGATCTGGACCTGGTTCCGGTCCAGCCGCCGCGACTTCCGTACGCCGGAAGCCGCCCGCGCGGCCGCCGAGGCGGGCGATCCCCGCGGGCTGCTGGCCCTCGCCCTGATCGCGAAGGACGCCGACGACCCCCACGAGGCCGAACGGCTGCTGCTGCTCGCGATCGACCGTGGTGACGTCGACTCGATGTGGGAACTGGCCGGCCTGGTCGAGGAACGCGATGGAATCGATGCCGCCGAACCGTGGTACCGGATGGCCGCCGACAACAACCACGTCGCGGCCCGGCGCCTGCTGAGGCGCCGCGACCACGTCAACGGCGACCCGACGTCCTGACTCGGACCACCCTGGCTCAGACGACAGAGAGCGGCAGCAGCTTCTTACCGGTCGGGCCGATCTGGATCTCGGTCCCCATCTGCGGGCAGACGCCGCAGTCGAAGCACGGCGTCCAGCGGCAGTCCTCGACCTCGATCGCGCCGTCCTCCTCGAGCGCGTCCTGCCAGTCCTCCCACAGCCACTCGCGGTCCAGCCCCGAATCCAGGTGGTCCCACGGCAGCACCTCGGCGTACTCGCGCTCGCGCGTCGTGTACCAGGCGAGGTCGACCGGCTCGCCGGCCAGCGCCTTCTCGGCGGACGCGATCCAGCGCTCGTAGGAGAAGTGCTCGCTCCAGCCGTCGAACCGGCCCCCGTCGCGCCAGACCTGCTCGATGATCCGGCCGACCCGGCGGTCGCCGCGGGACAGCAGACCTTCGATGATGCCCGGCTTGCCGTCGTGGTACCGGAAGCCGATCGCCTTCGCGTACTTCTTGTCCGACCGGATCGCCGCGTTCAGCTTGGCCAGCCGGGCGTCGGTCTCCTCGACCCCGAGCTGCGAGGCCCACTGGAACGGCGTGTGCGGCTTCGGCACGAACCCGCCGATCGACACCGTGCAGCGGATGTCGTTGCGGCCGGACACCTCGCGGCCGGTCGCGATCACCCGCTTGGCCAGGTCCGCGATCGCCAGCACGTCCTCGTCGGTCTCGGTCGGCAGACCGCACATGAAGTACAGCTTCACCTGCCGCCAGCCATGGCTGTACGCCGCGGCGACGGTGCGGATCAGGTCCTCCTCGCTGACCATCTTGTTGATCACCTTGCGCATCCGGTCCGACCCGCCCTCCGGGGCGAACGTCAGACCACTGCGCCGGCCGTTGCGGGAGAACTCGTTGGCCAGCGTGATGTTGAACGCGTCGACCCTTGTCGAAGGCAACGACAGTGAGACGTTGCTGCCCTCGTACCGGTCGCCGAGACCCTTCGCGACCTCGGCGATCTCACTGTGGTCGGCGGACGACAGGCTGAGCAGCCCGACCTCCTCGAACCCGGACTGCTTCAGCCCGTTCTCGACCATGTCGCCGATCGTGGTGATGCTGCGCTCCCGGACCGGGCGGGTGATCATCCCGGCCTGGCAGAACCGGCAGCCCCGGGTGCAGCCGCGGAAGATCTCCACGGAGTACCGCTCGTGCACGGTCTCGGCCAGCGGTACCAGCGGCTTCTTCGGGTACGGCCAGGCGTCCAGGTCCATCACGGTGTGCTTGGCCGTCCGCCACGGTACGCCGGGCCGGTTCGGCGCGACCCGCTTGATCCGGCCGTCGTCGAGGTAGTCGACGGTGAAGAACTTGGGGATGTAGACACCGCCGGTCGAGGCGAGCCGGTGCAGCACCTCGTCGCGGCCGCCCGGGCTGCCCTCGTCCTTCCACTCCCGGATCAGCTCGGAGATCGCCAGCACGATCTCCTCGCCGTCACCGAGCACCGCCGCGTCGATGAAGTCCGCGATCGGCTCGGGGTTGAACGCGGCGTGGCCGCCGGCCAGCACGATCGGGTCCTCGTCGGTGCGGTCGACGGCGTACAGCGGGATACCGGCCAGGTCGAGCGCGGTCAGCATGTTGGTGTAGCCGAGCTCGGTGGAGAACGACAGCCCGAAGACGTCGAAGGCCCGCACCGGCCGGTGGCTGTCCAGCGTGAACTGCGGGATCTGGTGCTCCCGCATCACCTTCTCCATGTCCGGCCAGACCGAGTAGGTCCGCTCCGCCAGGGTGTGCTCGCGCTCGTTCAGCACCTCGTACAGGATCTGCACGCCCTGGTTGGGCAGGGCCACCTCGTAGGCGTCCGGGTACATCAGTGCCCAGCGCACGCTCACCGAGTCCCAGTCCTTGCTGACCGAGTTGAGCTCACCGCCCACATACTGGATCGGCTTCTGCACAGTCGGCAGCAGCGCTTCCAGCCGCGGAAACAACGATTCAACAGTCATCACAGAACTTCCCACTCGACGCAAACCAGGCCGCCACCAGCCTAACGCCGCCGACCACTTGCGCCCGCATCGCGCCGTCTCAGTGCAGGGGTGACCTGTCCAGGAACGCGGCCGTGAGGGTGGCGTCGACGCCTTCGCCCCGGACGACGTTCACGACTTCGGGGTCGGCGAAGAGCGGGCGGAGATCGGCGGGGACGGCGGCGGGCGGGTCCGCGGCGCCGACGTACTGCAGGTGTTCGGGGTAACGGCCGAGGTGACCGGCGAGCTTGGGCCAGCGCAGCATCAGGATGGTCCAGAGAGCGGTTTCCTGCTCGTTCTGGTGGTCGACTGCCAGGTTCAGGCCGTGGAGGGTCTCGATCCCGCGGGCGATGCCATAGGCGTTGACCAGGCGTTTCATCGCGCGAGGATTCGGGTCGCGAACCCAGCAGGTCGCGAAACGGTGCCAGCGTGTGCTTGAACTGTTGCTGTGCGCGTTCGCTCACCATCTCGACCGCGACCGCCTCGAACCGCGCCTGGACCTCGGCCACCGTACTGCCCGGGTTTGCGATCACCTCGTCGCGGAGTGCTTTTCCGGTCTTGCCCTGCAGCAGACGGTCGGTCGCGGCGCGGACCTCCTTGAACTCTCGGGTGTCCGGCAGGCTCGACGACTGGAGAAGTCGCGTCCAGTACGTGTCGGCCAGGTCCCCGGAGCGTGGCAGGCCGGTCGAGATCTGGAAAGTCTTCTCCAGGAACAGGTAGCCGACCGGCCGCCCGGCGTCACCGGCGGCACTGACGAATCCCGAGTACTCCGCCGCGTAGCTGTCCGCCAGCCAGTCGCGATCCGCGGCGATCACGTACGTCACCGGTACGTCGCGGAACAGCGTCTGGATGCCCTCCAGCAACTCCACGACGAACGGGCCCTTGCAACGGTCCAGGTCGTCGATCATCACCACGATGTCGTAGTGGATCCAGTCGGTCAGGTCGACCAAGTGTTTCTGCACCGACCGCATCGGGTCGCTGGTGTTCGCCATGAACCTCTTGGCGCCTCTGGCCGACGTACTGAAGACCCAACGGCCCATCGCGTGCAGCAGGCCCCAGATGGTGAGCACGGGCGTGATGACGGCCGCGGCGGTGACCAAACCGCCCTTGACCGTGTCGGGCGAGAACAGCTCCTTGCCGACGGCGTCGAACCAGCCCGCCTGCCAGCCCGAGAGGGCAGCCACGACGACGAGCAGCAGCGCGACATAGCCGGGCCAGCCGGGTTTGTGGCGCCACAGTCCCTCGCGGAACCAGAGCCGGAGGGCGCGCGGCTTGTCGTGGGACCAGAGGTCGCGGAACGCATCGCCGTACAGGACAGTCAGCAGCCACCACCACGGCGGCGCGATGCGCTGGTGCTGCCAGGCATTGAACTCCACCACGACCGACCTCTTCACGCCCGAGGTCTCATCGGTTTCGCGCAATTCGTCGCGGAGGAAGTTGAGAACAGAGGTCTTGCCGGCACCCCAGGGCGCATGCAGATGCATGATGAAGGCGCCACCGCGCGGGGCCCGCGGATCGGGAAACCGTTGGCTGCTGGCGGTCTCTTCCTTCCGAGCGTCCCGAATCCGCTGAGCCAACACCCGAGCGAACCCCAGGCGCCCCAACTCATCGACCCGAGCCGGCCCATCGGTATGAGTAGGCACAGCCTGCTGCTCGATGCCATCAGCTTGGGTGGGCTCAGCTTGGGTGGACTCAGCGGAGGAGCCGGGATCGGCGGCGGAGGAGCTTTTCGAGGAGGGAGACGACGGTCGGGTCGAGGCGCGTTGAGTGCGCGTGCCGGCTTGCTTGGCGCGTGTGCCCGTCTGCCTGCCTGCGAAGTCGATCAGGCTCTCGAAGACGTGCCGGTCGAGAACGTGAATGCTGAGTGGGCCAGGCTGGTAGCCAGTGACCATCGCTGTCAGTGAGACCTCCGGCGCCAGCCGGTCGGTGGGGCCTGTGCCGAGGAGCGGGAACGCGACGACTCTGCCGTCGCCAGTCACCAGGTCGCCAACCCTGCGCGCGGCAGTCCGCACGTCTTGTTCGGCAGACTCCGGCGACGTCACTACCGCCGCCAGCATGATGCCCTGCCCCCTGTCAGCGCTCGGGCTGATCAGCGTGACCCCGCCGGGCTCCATGCGAGTGGTCGACACCTCGATCCCGCGCTCGGCCAGGCTCTCCGTGAACCCCGGCGACGAGCGACCAGCAGTGTTGCAGGGCACCACCAAGTACTCGGCATTGCTTTCGAAGAGGTCGCCGAGGACGAGCTCGACGCGGCGTCCCTGGACTTCTACGACCACCTGTTCCTGCGCTGCCATTCGGGCCTCCCGTGCGCAGGTTAGTGGTTCTTGGTCAGGTGAGGTGGGACATGAGGAGGTGGTTGACCAAGTCGGGGTGGGAGTAGGTCACGAGGTGGGCGGCGCCTTCGATGAACTCCAGGTGGGCGCCTGGGATCTGGGCGGAGAGTTCGACCACGGTTTCGGGTGGGACGGACTGGTCTGAGTCGGTGGTCACGAGGAGTACGGGCGCGGTGATGTCTCCCAGCGCCGGGCGGAGGTCCATGGCTCCGAGGGCTTCGCAGCAGGACGCGTAGCCCTCGTCCGAGGTGGCGAGCAGCTGCTGCCGGATGACGTCGACCTCCGCGGCATGCGCAGCGGCGTACTCGGGGAGGAACCAACGGCTCAGCGTCGGCTCGGTGATCGCCTTGGTGCCCTCGGCGCGGACCTGCGCGGCCCTGTCGGTCCACATCTGCGCACCAGCGGCCGGGTACGCCGGCGGGCACAGCAGCGCGAACCGGTGGAAGCGGTCCGGCGCGTTCTCGGCCAGCCACAGCCCGACCGAACCGCCGATCGAGATCCCGGCGTACGACGCCTTCTCCACCAGCAGTTCGTTGAGCAGCTCGACGACGTCCCCGCCGAGATCCTCGATCGCGTACGGGCCGTCCGGCGCCTCCGAGTCGCCGTGGCCGCGATGGTCGAACGCGATCACCCGGAACCGGGAAGCCAGCGTTTCCAGCTGCGGTGCCCACATCGCGTGCGTCGTACCGAGTGACGAGCCGAGCAGCAGCACGGGCGCGTCCTCGGGACCGGTCGCCTGGTAGTTGAGTCGCATGTCCCTACCTTACGAAGCATCGCCCTCCGGCGGGGCGACGTACTGCGCGAGTCCGTGACCGAGTGACCAGTCGATCGAGTGGTTCTCCGTCACGGTGATGAACACATTCCGCGGCTCGGTCCCGGCGTACTCCTGCGCAAGCTCCGCCGTACGCCGGTACAGGGCCTGTTTCTGCTCGGACGTGCGGCCGGCGCGCATCGTGATCGCGATGAGCACGATGCCGTCGTCGCGAGGGATGCCGAAGTAGTCGTCGTAGCGAAGCGTGCTGGTGGTGCCGTCGTGGCCGGTCAGGACCTGGAACCAGTCGTCCGGCGGGATGCCGATGGTTTCGACCATCGCGTCGCGGACGGCTCGGCCGAGGGCGTCGAGCTGGTCGGGCGTGGTGGCCGAGTTCATGACATCGATGCGGACGAACGGCATTCCAGGGTTCTCCTCTTCTGTCTCTTTGTACCTACTAGTATGCGCAGTCCGGCACTAGCGAGTTGAGGAGCTGCTTGATGATGGACGGCGTACCCGGGCTGACCTCGGTGGCCGAACTGGCGGAAGTGGTGCGGAGCGGGTTTGTCGAGAGCCGGCACTTCGGGCTGGCGGTGGCGCTGGATCCCGACGGCAAGCAGGTATTCGCGGCGGGCGAGGTGGAGGCCGTCGTACTGCCGCGGTCGACCGCCAAGCCGTTGCAGGCGGTGGGATGTCTCGAGGCCGGTGCCGACGTCGACGCCGAGGAGGCCGCGATCGCGGCCGGGAGTCATACCGGTGAGGATCGGCATGTCGCGGTGGTAGACCGGATCCTGGCGTCGGCCGGACTCGAGCGCGATGCTCTGCGCTGCCCGCCGGACCGGCCGGAGGACGAGCCGACCCGGTTCCGGTTGATTGCCGAGGGCATCGAACCGGACAGGGTCCGGATGAACTGCTCGGGCAAGCATGCCGCGATGCTCAAGGCAACTGTTGCCCAAGGCCAAGACCCGGCTCGCTATCTCGACGCGGGCTCCCCGGTCCAGCAGACGATCGCGGCCGCGGTCGAGCGGCTGACCGAATCCTCGACCGGCATCGTGACCGTCGACGGCTGCGGCGCTCCCCTGCTCGGCATGCCGCTGTCCGGCCTCGCGCGCGCCTTCAGCCACCTCGCCACAGCACCAGCCGGTACTGCGGCCGGCCGGGTGGCGCGTGCCATGCGCGAGCACCCGGAACTCGTTGGTGGCAAGGGGCATCAGAACAGCGAGGTCATGCGGCTACTCCCCGGTGTGGTCGCCAAGGGCGGCGCGGAAGGCGTGATCGCGATGGCGACTCCGGACGGTCACGCTGTCGCGGTGAAGGTCATCGACGGCAACCCACGAGCCACCACCGCGCTGGCCCTCACGCTGCTGCAGAAGTGCGGCCTCGACGTCAGCCCCGCCAGAGCCCTGATCGAGCTGCCGGTCCTCGGCGGCGGCCGTTCCGTGGGAGAGATCCGTCCAACGATCTAGCGCTTTGCCCGGTCCTAGAAACGTTTAAGGCCCTACACAGGCCACGGCGACCCTCTTATCATTAGTTGGGAGCGCTCCCAGACTTCCGGGCACCCACGAAGGCAGCCCGCCCCATGGCTTCGAGAGGACGGTCTCCGATGAGACGTAATTGCAGCTTCCCCGGCGGTGAGGAGGGATTACCGTGAGGCTCTTCCGCAACACTGCGCTGGCGTGCGCACTGGCCGGCGTCACCGGCGCGCTCCTGGTGGCGCTGCCGGCACCGGCGGCCCACGCCCACGGTGCCTTCACCTTTCCTGGCAGCCGGACCTACCTGTGCTACGTCGACGGCAAGGAAGGCGGTAACGGCGGCGACCTCAAGCCGACCAACCCAGCGTGTGCGGACGCCTGGAACACCGGCGACCGCTATCCGTTCTGGAACTGGTTCGGCAACCTGATCAGCAACGCCGGCGGCCGGCACCGCGAGATCATCCCGGACGGCAACCTGTGCGGGCCCGACGCGCGGTTCGCCAAGTTACGGGCCGCGCGGTCGGACTGGCCGACCACCACCATCCGGCCCGGTGCGACGATCACCATCCGCTACAACGCGTGGGCGCCACATCCGGGCACCTGGACGCAGTACATCACCAGGGACGGCTGGGACATCAACCAGCCGTTGCGCTGGTCGGACCTGGAACCGGCGCCGTGGAACCAGGTGACCAACCCGCCCCTGAACGGCAACGGCCCGTACGGTCCGGAATGGACCTGGCCGGCCACGCTGCCGGCGAACAAGACCGGACGCCACATCATCTATTCCATCTGGCAGCGCAGCGACAGTCCGGAGGCGTTCTACCAGTGCGCGGACGTCAACCTGACCACCGATGCGGGCGAGCCCACGCCGACTCCGACGCCGACGCCAACGCCTCCCCCGCCGCCGACCACCTGTTCGGTGACCTACTCCACGCCGAGCCAGTGGAACAACGGCTTCACGGCCAGCGTGCGGGTGACCAACACCGGCCAGAACCCGGTCAATGGCTGGACCGTGCGGTGGACCTGGCCCAGCGGCCAACGAGTGGTGGGCGAAGGATGGGACGCCACCGTGGTGAACAACGGCGCCACCGGGGCGATCGCCTCCAATGCCTCCTGGAACTCGGTCATCAAACCGGGCGAGTCGGTGACGTTCGGTTTCAACGGCTCGCACACCGGCACGAATCCGCCACCGACCGACCTGGTCGCCTGCAAGCCCGCAGCACCAGCCGAGGCGGCGAAAGCACCGGCCGGCCGCAGCGACGGGGTCCTGATGCAGATCCTGGCCAGCTTCCAGGCATTCGGGGATCTCCGGCACGACCACTCGAAGCACCATGACCACTCGAAGCACCACGGAAAGTAGCAGCCACTCACACGCACCACGGTGATCTCGCTGTCGCTCATGATCCGTCCGATCCGCTCCGGCGGACCGGACGGATTCAAACTCGCGGATAGCGGCGGGACTGACTCGCCTAGCGCCAGGGGCCGGCTCGCCTAGCGGTAGAGGGCCAACGCTCCGGTCAGGGAGTCGACTGCTCGGCGGGGGCCGTGGATGGCCAGGGCCGTGTAGACGAGGTCTTCGGCCTTGGTCCCGCTCATCGTCGCCAGGTACTCCGCGTAGGTCCTCGCTCGTTGTGCGACCTGGTTGATGTCGTGGACCACGACACCTTCACGGGCCGCCGCGGCTTCGCGAAGCTCGACCAGTCGCGCCGCGTCGGCCTTCAGTACCGGGATCGGGTGGACACAGATCCCGGGATGCGCGTGCCCCGAGCCGTCCCGCGAGTCCTCGCCGACCATGTCCGGGAGCTCCGCGCCGAGTCCGACGCCGACCAGGGCGGCCGCATTGAGCGCCACTCCGACGGGTGCGTCCGGATCAATGATGACAACTACCTTGTTCGCCTCCACAGCGAGAACGCTAGCCGCCTGGACGGATCCCAGACTCTCCTACCGAACGATGTTCGGCAGATCTGCCAAACTGACCCGCATGGACGAACTTGATACGGCGCTCCTGCGGATGCTGCAGAACGACGCCCGCCGCACCAACCGGGAGATGGCCGCCGAACTCGGCATCGCCCCGTCCACCTGCCTGGAACGCGTCCGTGGACTCCGCGAGCGCGGTGTGATCAGCGGCTTCCACGCCGAGGTGGATCTGGCGGCGATCGATCGCTCCACCCAGGCGATCATCTCGATCAAGCTCCGGCCGCAGGCGATGGCGGTGGCGACCACGTTCCAGTCGTACGTCCAGGGCCTGCCGGAGACGCTGGCGATGTTCATGGTCTCCGGCGGCTCGGACTTCCTGGCGCACGTCGCGGTTCGCGACACCCAGGCACTGCGCGACTTCGTCCTCGGCCTGGCCAAACGCCAGGAGATCGCCGACATCCGCAGCTCGGTCGTCTTCGAACACCACCGCCGCACCACAGTCCTGCCCCTCCCATCCCGCTGACCCCGCCCGCGACGCTCTCCGGCGGGCGTGGGTTCAGCCGCCGGGCTTCTCGAGGACGATGCGGGCCTTCTCGACGGCTGCTTCGGTGGCGCTGTCGAGTTCACCCGGCTGGCCGGCCAGGATGGCGACCGTGAGGGCGACGTCGCCGAGGCCGCTCACCGCGGTGGCGAACTCGAGGCCTTTCTTCGGCCCACTGACCCCGGTCAGCTTGAAGGCGAACGGGGTATCGCCGAACTCCGGCGCCTGGAGCTCAACCACTTCCATCGAGGTGGAGCCCTGACCGTTGAAGCGCAGATTGACCTTCTTGCACGAGGCAACGGCTTCCCGGTACGACGTCAGCAGCTTGCCGACCGCCTTCGAGGTGTTCATCGAGTCGAGCCCGAAGTCGAGGTACGGGCCTTCCTGGCCGCCCGCGAACGCACTGTTCGCATTGACCTTGGAGTCCGGAGCCTCGTCGGCGTTCAGGTACTTCACCAGCGTCTTGCACTTGCTCGTCGGCGCCGAGAACACCAGGGTGTGCTCGTCGTTGTCCGTGGTGAAGCCGCTCGGCAGGTCCTTCAGGTCGAGCAGTGCCTTGGTCAGTTCGGCCTTCGTGCGCTTGACCGGTCCGGTCTCGGTCGGCGTCTCGGTCGGCGTACTGTCCGTCGGGGTCGCGACCACCGAAGGTGTCGACGAGGGCCTGGCTGAACTGTCCGGATTGTCCCCACCGCAGGCGGTCAGCGACAGCGAGACGGCGGCAGCGAGGACGAGCGGGAACGACGACGCGAGCTTCATGACCCATCCAGAACCGTCGAGAGCGCAGGGAAGCTGAAGCGTACCCCGTAGGGCGTACCTGGCACTTCCCTGCGTGCTGCGCGGCACTCGGCACGGCACCTCCTCGCGACTGCAGGGAATTGCCAGGCACGCCCTGCCCTACACCTGGTGGGATCGCAGGTGGATGTTCTGCAGGAGGCCGACCGCGAGCAGGCCGGCGAACATCGACGAGCCGCCGTAGGAGACGAACGGCAGCGGCAGGCCGGTGACCGGCATGATGCCCAGTGTCATCCCGATGTTCTCGAAGGCCTGGAAGGCGAACCAGCAGACCACGCCGGTGGCGATCAGCCGGCCGAACGCGTCCCGGGCGTTCACCGCGATCCGCAGCCCGCGCCACAGGATCAGCACGAACAGGCAGATGATGGCGCCGGCCCCGATCAGGCCGAGCTCCTCCCCCGCGACGGTGAAGACGAAGTCGGTGTGCTGCTCGGGGACGAACGCGTTCTGAGTCTGCGAGCCGTGGAACAGGCCTTGCCCGAAGACGCCGCCGTTGCCGATCGCGATCCGGGCCTGGTTCACGTTGTAGCCGATGCCCTGCGGGTCCTGGGACGGGTCGGCGAAGGCCGTGAACCGGGCGAGCTGGTACTGCTTCAGCACGTTGAACTGGATCGCGAGCACCGCGATCACGGTCGCCGCGGTGACGATGCCGAGCATCCACCGCTTCGGTACGCCGGACACCGCGATGATGCCGAAGACGATCGAGCCGAGCACCATCACGGTGCCGAGGTCGGGTTGCAGCATCACCAGCATCACCGGGATCGCGGCCACCGCGATGGCCTGTGCGATGTCGATCGTGCGCGCCTCGCGATGGTTCGTCTCGCCCTTCTCCGCGATCAGCAGCGCCATCCCGACGATCACCGCGAGCTTGGCGAACTCACTCGGCTGGATCGACATCCACGGCAGCTGGATCCAGGACCGTGAACCGTTGATCGACGCGCCCACGCCGGGCACCAGGACGAGGATCAGCCCGACCACCGACGCGGCATACAGGACGGGGGTGAGGATGCGGACGCGGCGGTGATCGGTGACGGCGGCGAGCACCGCGAGGACCAGCCCGATCGCGAAGTTGAGCGCGTGCCGGACCAGGAACGCGTACTGGTTGCCGTCGGTCAGGGAAGTGCGCTGGTGCGTCGCTGACCAGATCAGTAGTGCGCCGATGGCCGAGAGGGCCAGCACCCCGATGACCAGCACCCAGTCGACCTGCCAGAGCGTTGAGCGCCGGTCAGCTCGGGGCCGGGACTGCCGGATCGGCGTGAGCAGACTCATCGCGCGGCCTGCTTGGCGGGCGGAACCACCGGCGGCTTGATGTTGTAGAGCGTCTCGTAGATGTGGCGGACCGCAGTACCGGAGGCGCCCGAGCCGGTCCCGGCTTGGCTGATCATCATCACGACGGAGTAGCGGTCCGTGTAGGTGGCCATCCAGGAGGTGGTCTGCTTGCCGTAGACCTCGGCCGTCCCGGTCTTGGCCCGGATCGGAACCTGGTCGAGCGGGAAGCCGGTGAACTTCCAGGCCGCCGTACCGGTCTTGGCAGTCTGTGCCAGTGACCTGTCGATGAGGCGCAGCGTCGAGGCCGGCACCGGAAGCCTGGACGCGAGCTTCGACGGGACCGGCCGGACCTTGCCGTTGGGACCGATCCACGCCTTCGCCACCCGCGGCTCCCAGAGCTTGCCGCCGTTCGCCAGCGCCGCGTAGACCGTGGCGATCTGCAGCGGCGTGACAGTGGTGTCGCCTTGGCCGATGGAGAAGTTGACCGCGTCACCGGCGCGGTAGCGGTAGCCGTCGACGCAGAACTCGCGGGAGAACTGCTTCAGGAACGGTGAGGTGCCGGCCGGCGGATTGTCGGCGAGCTTGCAGTAGTAGTCCTTCTGCGCGTCGTAGTACTCCTTCTTCCACTTCCGGTCGGCGATCCGGCCGGACACCTCGCCGGGCAGGTCGATCCCGGTCGGCTTGCCGAGGCCGAAGCTCTGCGCCATCTGGACCAGCGGGTCGGTCGCGTCGAGGTCGCCGGAGTTGCCCCCCGCCTTCAGCCACAGGGCGTAGGCGATCCGGTAGAAGAACGTGTCGCACGACAGCGCGAGGGCCTGGTCGAAGCCGATCATCCCGTAGGAAGCCGACTCGTAGTTCTTGAACCGGCGGTCGCCGACCTCGAAGAACGACGAACAGTCCAGCCGGCTCTTCGGCCCGTAGCCGTTGGCCAGCGCGGCCGCGGTGGTGATCACCTTGAAGGTCGAAGCGGGTGCCAACTGACCCTGCAACGCCCGCGAGACCAGCGGCGTCCCGGCCTTGGTCGAGTAGAGCGCGTCGAGCTCGCGTTGCGAGATGCCACCGACCCAGACGCCCGGGTCGTAGTTGGGGTAGCTCGCCATCGCGACGATCTGGCCGGTCTTGGTGTCCATCACGACGGCCGCGCCGGAGTCGGCGACGTACTTCTTCTTGGTGATCTTGTCGTACTGCTTGCGCGCCGTCATGATCGCGCCGCGCAACTCGGCCTCGACCTTGGCCTGGACGCGGGCGTCGATGCTGGTCATCAGGGTCGAGCCCGGCACCGGCGCGGTCTGCTTCTCGATCCCGGTGGTGTAGCCGACCGCGTCGACGATGACGTTCTTGACGCCCGGCGTCCCGCGCAGCAACTGGTCGTAGGTCCGCTCGACGCCGGCCCGGCCGACCAGGTCCGAGCGGTGCGGCACGGAGTCCTGCCCGGCCTTGTCGAGATCGTCCAGCTCGCCGGTGGTGATCGGCGAGAGGTAGCCGAGGATGTGCGCCGCGTTCATCTTGAACGGCGCCGGGTAGGCGCGCAGGGTCGCCGACTCGGCCGCGACACCGGGGAAGTCCTCGCGGCGTTCCATCACCTCGATCGCGACCTGCGCGCTGACGTCCTTCGCGACCGGGATCGGCTGGTACGGCGTACCGTTCCAGCAGGCCGGCGGTTTGGAGGCACCGGGCTCGCCGCAGAGCATGGTCCGCGCGGCCAGGTCCTTGGGTTTCTGGCCCAGCACCTTCGCCAGCCTGGCCAGCACTGCCTGCTGCTCACCGTCCGGCAGTTTCGCGAGCACCGAGCGGTCCACGGTGATGACCAGCGACACCCGGTTGCCGACCAGCGTCCGCCCGGCCGCATCCACGATCGTGCCGCGTGGTGCCGGGACGAGCACCTCGCGGGTGTGGTTCTCCGTGGCGGCCTGGGAGTAGTCGTCGGACGACATCACCTGCATGTACCAGAGTCGCGCGAGCAGGGTGAACATCAGCGAGAAGACGAGCACCTGGATCACGAACAGGCGCAACCGCGGTTTCAGCGGCGCCGGGTTGAAGCTGTCGAAACTCATGACAGCACCCGTCGCCGCTCGCGCGCCGGTACGACGCGTCCCAGCACCCACATCACCAGCGGGATCACCACGATCGCGGCGACCACGTCGTACCCGGCGGCGATGCCGAGCCGGACCCCGAACTCACCCCAGTCGACCGCGGGATCGTGCAGCAGCGACCCAGTCGCGGAGTACACAGTCAAAGACAGTGCAGCACCCAGTACTACGGTCAGCGCGACGGCGAGCGGGCCCACCGGGGCGGCCGACGTCTCGCGCCGGACCAGACCTGCGACGTACCCGGACAGAGCGAGCGCGAGCGCCCACCGGCCGGCCGTGTGATCGGCGGGCGGCACCACGTCGAGCATCAGGCCGCCCAGGAAGCCTGCGATCGCGCCCCACTCCGCGCCGCGGGAGAGCGCGAGCGCGACAACCACGATCATCACCAGATCACAACTCACCCCGGCGACCGCGATGTGCGGCAGCAACGAGGTCTGCACGGTGACCGCGACGATCAGGAACAGAGCCGCCAGCCCAATCCGAACAGCCGGCATCTCAGCGCCCCTCCGCCGATCGCGCCCCGGACGCTCGGCTCTTCTCCGTACTGGAGCCGGTCATCGCGCACCTGCCGGCGGGATCGTGGTGCGTGGTGCTCGGGCGGGTGGGCCGGTGACGATGCCGACCAGGTCGAGTCGCGTCGGATCGACGAACGGCTTCACCAGCGTGGTCGAGCCGAGCGCGCCCTGGACCGCGGTCACCGAGGTGACCTCGCCGATCGGCACACCAGGCACGTACGGCGCGTTGCCGCTGGAGCCCCAGGTGACGATCCGGTCCCCCACCCGCGGCCGCGCCTTCAGATCCACCAGCTTGTAGTCGAGCGCCGCCGACGAGCCGAGCTCGCCCCGCCCGGAGACGAAGCCGAGCGCCATCGTGGCGTTCAGCCGGCCACCGACGGTGGAGTTGCGGTCGCCGATCAGCAGCACCGTGGCGGTGGCCTCGGTGGTCCGCACGACGCGGCCCACCAGCCCGTCGCCGTTCAGTACTGTCATGTCCGGTCGCACCCCGTCCGCCGTGCCGGCATCGATGGTCACTGTGTGGTTGAAGCTCTGGGCGCTCCCCAGCCCGATCACCCGCGCCGGGGTCACCGTGTACTTCGGTGCCACCTTCAGCAACCGGTCCAGCTCGGTGGCCCGGTTGCGCGCGTAGTCCGTCGTCCTCAGATCGCTGACCAGTTTCTCGTTGTCAGCTTTGAGTTTTTCGTTCTCTGCTTTCAATCTATCCATTTCGGCGAACCGGTCGCGCAGGTTGTCCACAGGCTGCCGCGCGTTGGTCGCCGTCGACTCCAGCGGGCCGAAAACGACGGCCGCAGCGTGCCGCAGCGGCTCGACCGGTGAGCCGGCCGAGCGTCGCGCGTCCAGCACGATCAGCGTGAACGACGCCAGGATGACCAGCACCAGAACGGTCCGCCGACGGCGGATCTCCCGCGGCAACCCGGCCGAACGCACCAGCCCCCGCGCCGGCGTACCGAGATCTTTCAGCATGGGTTCAGCGGCGGTCGGTGACGAGGATGCGGTTCAGCGTCTCGATGTTGTCGACGCACTTGCCGGCGCCGAGGACGACGGCGTCCAGCGGGTTGTCGGCGACGTGGATCGGGATCCCGGTCTCGTGCCGCAGCCGCTCGTCCATGCCCTTCAGCAGCGCGCCGCCGCCGGTCAGCACGATGCCCCGGTCGACGATGTCGCCGGCCAGCTCGGGCGGGGTCTTGTCCAGGGTGGCCTTGACCGCGTCGACGATCGCGGTGATCGGCTCCTCGATCGCCTGCCGGATGCTGGCCGAGGAGACCTTCACCGTCCGCGGCAGCCCGGAGATCATGTCCCGGCCGCGGATCTCGGAGTCCGGGCCGTCGGAGCTCGGGAAGGCCGAGCCGATGGTCATCTTGATCTGCTCGGAGGTGGCCTCGCCGAGCATCAGCGAGTACTCCTTCTTGCAGTAGTTCACCACCGCCTTGTCGATCGCGTCACCGGCCACCCGGATCGACTGGCTGGTGACGATCCCGCCGAACGAGATCACCGCCACCTCGGTGGTGCCACCACCGATGTCGACCACCATGTTGCCGGTGGCGTCGCGGACCTCGAGGTTCGAGCCGAGCGCGGCGGCCATCGGCTCCTCGATGATGTAGACCTTGCGCGCGCCGGCCATGTACCCCGCGTCGCGGACGGCCCGCTGCTCCACCGCGGTGATGCCCGACGGCACGCAGACCACGATCCGCGGCTTGGCGAAGTACCGGCGGCGGTGCACCCGCTGGATGAAGTACCGCAGCATCTGCTCGGCGGCGTCGAAGTCGGCGATCACGCCGTCCTTGAGCGGCCGGATCGCGGTGATGTTGCCCGGCGTCCGGCCGATCATCTTCTTCGCCTCGGCCCCGAACGCCACCGCCTCGCGCGGTTCGTCGGTCCGGATCGCCACCACCGACGGCTCGTTGAGGACCACGCCGCGGCCGCGCACGTAGACCAGTGTGTTGGCCGTACCGAGGTCGACCGCCATGTCGCGGCCGAGCATGCTGTTCGCCATCTCGGACGCCCTCCCGCTGCTCGAGTCCCGGGAATCTCAGGCTAAGCGCGGACCCATCGCCACCCGGGGACCGACACGACCCGTCAGCCCACGACGCATCGTATCGGTCCTTTCACCGCCCGCGTCCAACCGGCCCCATCGCCGGTACTACGGCAGGCCGGCCGGTACTGCGGCCCGGTACTGCGGCCGGTACTACGGCAGGTCGGGGAACCAGATCTTGATCTCGCGATCGGCCGATTCCGGGGAGTCGGAGCCGTGCACGAGGTTCTCCCGGTTGGACAGCGAGAGGTCGCCGCGGATGGTGCCGGGGGCGGCCTTGCGGCCGTCGGTCGCGCCGTTCAGACCGCGGACCACCTCGACCGCCTCGTCGCCTTCGAGGACCAGGGCGACCAGCGGGCCGCTGGTGACGAAGTCGCGCAGGGGTGGGTAGAAGTCCCGCTCGACGTGCTCGGCGTAGTGCTGGTCGGCCAGGTCGCCGTCGATCGTGCGCAGGTCCATCGCGACGATGGTCAGGCCCTTGGCCTCGAACCGGCCGAGAACCTCCCCGACCAGGCCACGGCGTACCGTGTCGGGCTTGAGCAGGACGAGGGTGCGCTGCGACATGTCTGTTCTCTCTCCGATGCTGTTCAGGCGGTCTGCTGCCGCCGAGCCTAGTGCGTCAACCGGCCGCGGCCTGGGCGGCCTTGGCCTCGTCGATCCGGCGGCCGAGCACGATCGCGGCCACCCAGAACCCGGCGAAGGCGATGCCGAGCACGAACATGACCGGTACAACGAAGCCGAGTCCGATCGCGGCGACCTGGATGACCGAGCCGAGGATCAGGCCGATCCGGAAGCGGAGCAGCCCCGCCGCGACCAGCGCGAGGACCGCGAGCCCCAGGCACAGCGGGACCGCAGTACTGGGGTCGACATCGGAGACGGAGATCATCACCGGGGTGACCAGAGCCAGGATCACGAACTCGAAGCCGAGCACGATCCCGGCGAGCATCCTCACCGCTTCTCCCCGGCCGGCTTGCGGACCAGCAGCGTGCGGGCCTCGCCCGCGGTGATCACCGAGCCGGTGATCAGGACGCCGCCGGTACCCATCGCGAGCGCGTTCTCCTCGGCCAGCCGGATCGCGTCGTCGATCGCGTCCAGCAACTTCGGCCGGACCAGGACCCGGTCCTCGCCGAAGATCTCGGCCGCGAGCTCGCCCAGCTCCTCGGCCGGCATCGACCGCTCGGTGAACGAGTTCCGGGTGCAGACCACGGTCTCCATGATCGGCTCGTAGGCCTCCAGTACGCCGTACACGTCCTTGTCCTTCATGCAGCCCAGGACGCCGATCAGCGGGTTGAAGGCGAACGCCTCGGTGACGGTGGCCGCGGTCGCCTCGGCGCCGTGCGGGTTGTGCGCCGCGTCGACGATGACCGTCGGGCTGGTCCGGACGACCTCCATCCGGCCCGGGCTGGTGATTTCGGCGAAGCCGGCCTCGACCAGCTCGCGGGTCATCCGCTGGCCGATGTTCTGCGCGCTGGCGCCGAGCAGCGCCTCGACGGCCGCCAGCGCGGTCGCCGCGTTGTGGGCCTGGTACTCACCGTGCAGCGGCAGGAAGATGTCGTCGTACTCGCCGCCGAGTCCCTGGAACGAGATCAGCTGGCCGCCGACCGCGACCGAGCGGCTGACCACGCCGAAGTCGAGCCCTTCGCGGGCGACCTGGGCGCCGACCTCGGCGGCCCGGCGCAGGAGCACCTCGGCGACCTCGGGGCTCTGCTGTGCGAGCACCGCGGTACTGCCCGGCTTGATGATGCCCGACTTGTCACCGGCGATCGTGACCGGATCCGAGCCGAGGATGTGCGCGTGGTCGACGGCGACCGGGGTGATCACCGAGACGATGCCGTCGGCGACGTTGGTGGAGTCCCAGGTGCCGCCCAGGCCGACCTCGATCACCGCGACGTCGACCGGCGCGTCGGCGAAGGCGGCGAAGGCCATCGCGGTGATCACCTCGAAGAACGACAGCGGGTGCTCGTTCTCGGAGTCGACCACGTTCACGTACGGCTCGATCTCGGTGTAGACCTCGACGAAGCGCTGCTCGTCGATCGGCTCGCCGTTCAGCGTGATCCGCTCGCGGACCGTCTCCAGGTGCGGGCTGGTGAACCGCCCGGTCCGCAGCCCGGCCTCGCGCAGCAGCGCGTCCACCATCCGCGCGGTGGAGGTCTTGCCGTTGGTCCCGGTCAGATGCACCACCGGGTAGGTCTTCTGCGGGTCGCCGAGCAGCTCTACCAGCCGCCGGACCCGGTCCAGGGTGGGATCGATCTTGTTCTCCGGCCAGCGGGCCTGGAGCTTCGCCGACACTTCGGCGTACGAGAGGTCGCTCATCAGACCGTCAGTCTAGAAGGGGGTGTGGAAAACCGGTCGGAAGCACCCCTTGACAACCACTAGGATTGCCGTATGACCGAGACGTCCCGCGTTCCTGACAAGCCCACCCTCGAAGGCCTCGAGGAGAAGTGGGCTGCGGTATGGAAGGAACAGCAGACCTACGCGTTCGACCGGACCGCCGAGCGCGCGGACGTCTACTCGATCGACACCCCGCCGCCGACCGTGTCGGGCAAGCTGCACGTCGGGCACATCTTCAGCTACACCCACACCGACCTGATCGCGCGCTTCCAGCGGATGCGGGGCAAGAAGGTCTTCTACCCGATCGGCTGGGACGACAACGGCCTGCCGACCGAGCGCCGGGTGCAGAACTACTACGGCGTCCGGTGCGACCCGACGCTGCCGTACGACGAGTCGTTCGTGCCGCCCGAGAAGCCGGACCCGAAGAAGCAGATCCCGGTCAGCCGGCAGAACTTCGTCGAGCTGTGCGGTGAGCTGACCCACATCGACGAGCAGGCGTTCGAGCGGATGTGGCGCCAGGTCGGCCTCAGCGTCGACTGGAGCTACCTCTACACGACCATCTCGGACGACTCCCGGCGTACGTCCCAGCGTGCCTTCCTGCGCAACTACGCCCGCGGCGAGGCCTATCTGTCCGAGGCCCCGACGCTGTGGGACGTCACCTTCCAGACCGCGGTCGCGCAGGCCGAGCTGGAGGCCCGGGAGTATGCGGGCGCCTTCCACAAGATCGCCTTCCACAGCGCCGACGGCCCGATCTACATCGAGACCACCCGGCCCGAGCTGATCCCGGCCTGCGTCGCGCTGATCGCGCACCCGTCCGACGAGCGCTACAAGGATTTGTTCGGTACTACGGTCCGCTCGCCGCTGTTCGGCATCGAGGTGCCGGTCCTCGCGCACGAAGCCGCCGAGCCGGACAAGGGCGCGGGCATCGCGATGTGCTGCACCTTTGGTGACCTCACCGACGTCCAGTGGTGGCGGGAGCTTCAGCTGCCGGTCCGGACCGTCATCGGCCGCGACGGCCGGCTGCTGCGCGATATCCCGGAGTGGCTCGAGGGTTCTGAGCTCTACGCCGAGCTGGCCGGCAAGACCGTGTTCAGCGCGCGGGAGCTGATCGTTCAGAAGCTGCGCGAGAGCGGCGACCTGGACGGCGAGCCGAAGCCGACCCAGCGGATGGCGAACTTCTTCGAGAAGGGCGACAAGCCGCTGGAGATCGTCTCCACCCGGCAGTGGTACATCGCCAACGGCGGCCGCAGCGAGGACCTGCGGGCCGAGTTCGTCGAGCTCGGTCAGCGCGAGGAGTGGGTGCCGGAGCACATGCGGCACCGCTACCAGAACTGGGTCGAGGGCCTGAACGGTGACTGGCTGATCTCCCGCCAGCGCTTCTTCGGCGTCCCGTTCCCGGTCTGGTACCCGATCGGCCAGGACGGCGAGCCGGACTACGACCACCCGCTGATGCCACGCGAGGAGGACCTGCCGATCGACCCGACGTCGCAGGCTCCGGCCGGCTTCGACGAGTCGCAGCGCGGCAAGCCCGGTGGCTTCCAGGCCGACCCGGACGTGATGGACACCTGGGCCACGTCGTCGCTGACCCCGCACATCGTCTGCGGCTGGGAGCGCGACCCGGACCTGTTCGCCCGGACGTTCCCGATGGACCTGAACACGCACGCGCACGACATCATCCGGACCTGGCTGTTCTCCCGGGTGGTCCGCGCCCAGTTCGAGAACGGCACGCTGCCGTGGAAGCGCTCGATGATCTCCGGCTTCGTCGTCGACCCGGACCGGAAGAAGTTCAGCAAGTCCAAGGGCAACGCCGCGCTGCCCGACGACATCCTGAACAAGTTCGGCTCGGACGCCGTCCGCTGGCGCGCCGCGATGGCCCGGCCGGGACTCGACTCGCCCTTCGACGAGTCGCAGATGAAGGTCGGCCGCCGGCTGGCGATCAAGGTCCTGAACGCGTCGAAGTTCGTGCTCGGCTTCGGTGCCACCTCGGTGGACGCCGGTGCCGTCACCGAGCCGGTCGACCTGGCGATGCTGGCCCAGCTCCGCAAGGTGATCGCCGACGCCACCGCCGCCTTCGAGCGGTACGACTACACCGGCGCGCTCGAGGTCACCGAGCGGTTCTTCTGGACCTTCTGCGACGACTACGTCGAGCTGGTCAAGGAGCGCGCGTACGGCGGCCACGGCGAGGCGGGCGCGACCTCGGCCAAGGCGGCGCTGGCTGTCGCGTTGTCGGTCCAGCTTCGGCTGCTCGCGCCGTACCTGCCGTTCGCGACCGAAGAGGTCTGGTCGTGGTGGCAGGAAGGCTCGATCCACCAGACGTCCTGGCCGGTCGCGGAGGTCGACGTCGCTGCGGCTGAGCAGGACCCGGCTGTTCTCGACGCGGTCGCCGAGGTGCTCGCGGGTATCCGGGGCGCCAAGTCGACCGCGCAGGTGTCGATGAAGACCGAGGTCTCCAAGGCGGAGGTCAGCGGACCCGCGGCACGGCTGACCCTGGCCGAGCGCGCCGAGGTCGACCTCCGAGCCGCCGGCCGCATCACCGGCGAAATCCTCTGGAGCCCCGACGACTCCGACTCGGTCTCAGTCATCGCGACTCTCTGAGCTCCACGGTCCCGCTCACCGCAACGCTCCGAGCTCCTGCAGCTGGTGGCGCCCGCTTCTCCGGAGGCGGGCGCTACTGCTTTCACCGGACCGACTACGCTGCGGCATCACCCTTGTCCTGATATGAAACCATCGGTCTAGCCCCAGCCCGTCCCCCCGGCGACCCCGTCCGAGCGCCCGCGAGGAGCACCACACATGCCCACTCCCCCCACCCCCGCCCCGGACGACCGCCCCACCCAGCCGAACACTCCCGCCACCCCCGCATCACCCCAGCAGCCGGCCACCCCCACCGAGGCTCCCCCGGCAACCGCAGGCACCCCCAGCCAAAGCACCCCTCCCACGAACTCCGCACCCAAGCAGCCAGCTGACCCCACGCCTCCGGCAACACCGGCGACTCCTCCGGCAACCTCGGCGGCCCCTCCGGCAGCCGCGGGCACCCCCAGTCCGAGCACCCCTTCCGTGAAGGCCGCACCGCAGCAGAGGCAAGCTGCAACCACGTCGACGTCCGAGGGAGCCTCGGTGGCTCCTCCGGTCGGCTCGGGCTCAGCCGGCCAGGGCGACGGCCCCGTGAAGGCCTCCGCGACCGCTTCCGGCTCGAGCTCCGGCTCCGGCGCCGGCAAAGCGGACAGCTCTGCGGCCTCCACATCCTCCGGCTCGGGCTCCGGCTCCGGTAAAGCGGACGGCTCTGCGGGTGGAGAGTCGGCGACTGGTACGAAGGTGGAGGCCAAGGGGGTTTGGTGGAAGGCGCCTTGGCGGGTTTTGAAGAAGGTGCAGTGGCGGCGGAATCCGTGGGTTACTGTCGGCGGGATCGTGCTGGCTTTGCTGGTGGTGGCAGCGGTTGGGTACTTCGCCGGGCTCGGTCCGATGAGCCGGCTCAACACCGCGCGCGGGATCGAGCCGCCGGCGAAGCTGGCCGGGCTGGATCGGGTGACTGACCCGCAGATCCGTGAGCAGTTGAAGCTGGATCAGACCCGCGACGCACTGAGCCGGATCAACGACGGCAAGCAGGCGACCGTCGAGGCGTACGGGAATCTCGACGGCCAGCGGCTGTTCGTGATGATCGCCCTGCGCGGCAAGGTCGACATCGACAAGACGATCAAGGACTCCGGTGCGACCCCCGATCTGGTCAAGCAGGTCGGCGAGGCCACCTGCGTGGAGTCCAACGCCAAGCTGCCCACCCAGTGCTACCGCGGCTCCAACACCCTCACCGTGATCGCCCAGGCGGCCAACGACGGCGTGAGCTCCAGCGAGGTCGGCCCGCTCGCCGACGAAGCCTTCGCCGCGCTGAAGTAGTCAGCCGAGCAACCCGCTGATCAGGATCATCACCGGGATCGAGAGCAACGTGCTCAGCAGTACCGCACTGCGTGCCAGCCTCCGCGCCGTGCGGTACTGAACGGCGTACACGTAGACGTTCTGAGCGGTCGGCAGCGCGGCAAGCAGCACGGGCGCGAGCAACGCAGTACCTTCGAGCCCGAGCGCCCACCGACCGATGGCGAAGGCCACCACCGGCTGCACGAACGTCTTCAGCGCGACGGCCAGTACGGCGTCCCGGTCAAGGCTGATTGAGTCCTTCGCCCCGCTCAGGCTCAGCCCGTACGCCACCAGCGCGACCGGCACCGCAGCCGCGGCCACCAGATCGATCGGACGCATCAGCAACGCCGGCAGGTCGACCCCGACGGCCGCGACGAGCAACCCAAGCAGCGACGCGACGGTCAACGGATTCCGCAACGGCCGGGTCAGCAGCGTCCGCAACGGCACACGCCGCCCACTCCCCTGCTGATCCCCATCCAGTACTGCGAACGCAACGGGCGCCATCACCAGCAACTGGAACAGCACGATCGGTGCCACCAGCGCGCCATCGCCGAGCACGTACACGGCAACCGGCACACCTAGGTTTCCCGCGTTCACGTACGAAGCAGCCAGTACGCCGATCGTCGCCTCCGGGCGGCTCCGTCGCCAGATCAGCACCGCCACACCGAGGTACAAGAGCTGTACCACGAAGATGCCGGCCAGATTGGTGAGCAGAACCGGCGAGAAGATCGCGTGCAGATCCGCCCGGGCGACGGTGGTGAACAACAACGCCGGAGTCGCCACGAAGAACGCCAGCCGCGACAGGACCAGCTCGTCCTCGGAGCGCAGTACGCCGAACAACCCGACCAGATATCCCAGGACGGCGACCGAGACGAGGGCGACGAAAGCGGCGACAACACCAGACATCGGTACGGGTCAGACCTTCGGCGGCTTCGTCACTCCGGCGATCGTATACGAAACCATTCACCCGCAGGTTACTGACGGGCAAGCCATCCAAGTGGAAAGATTCCACCAAAACCCCACAGGATGGCCCTCATGACTCCTCCCGCCAGCCCCACCAGCTCCAGCCCAGCCGCCGCCGACTCGGCGACCCCGGTACGCCGTACTGGTGCCACCTTCGCTCGTCGCACTCGCACTGCCCTCGCCGGAACCACTGCCCTCGTCGCGATCACCGCGCTGACCGCCGCCCCGGCCATCCCAGCCGTGGCCGAAAGCACTCCCGTCCAGAGTCAGCCGTCAAACGCCACACTGCCGCTCGGCGATGCGGATCTGCTCGAGACTCGCACCACCACGACACTGGCCACCGGCGTCACGTTGACCCGCATCGTCCGCGGCACCGATCCTGCCCCGGCGGACCAGATCAACACCACTCCACGCGGCCCGTGGGTCGTCAACGTGCTCACCATCGACCCCCGCAAGGCGAAGGGCGAGCTCAAGGCGACCTACGGTCCTGACCTCGCCAAGGTCGAGAAGACGACCGACCTGGTCCGCGCCGCCGGCGCCGTGGCCGGCGTGAACGCGTCGTTCTTCACGTTCACCGCCAGCGCGCTCTACCCCGGCGACCCGGTCGGGCTCGGCATCTTCGACGGCAAGCTGCTCAGCGAGCCGCTCACCGACCCGAACGAGGCCAACCTGATCATCGATGCCAAGCGCAACAAAGCGGTGATGGGCCACCTCCGCTGGACCGGCGCCGTCCGGAACCCGAAGACCGGCGCCACCCTGCCGCTGGAGTTCGTCAACCACCCGCCAGTGATCCCGGCCGCCTGCGCCACCCTTCCTGCGCAGACGTCCTGCACCGTGCCTGGCGACATCACCCTCTTCACGCCAGAGTTCGCCGCGACCACCCCAGCCGGCGCAGGCATCGAGGTCGTGCTCGACAGGCGCGGCTGCATCGAGCGCGTCGCCGCCACCCGCGGTACCGCCCTCACCGCAGGCCAGACCTCACTGCAGGCAACCGGTAGCGACGCGACCGCACTGCTCGGCATGGTGTCCCACACCTGCTTGCGCACCGACCTCGCGGTCTCCGACGAGTCCGGCGCCAAGGTTGCCCTCCGCAAGGGCCTGTACGGCGTAACCGGCCGCTACCGCCTCACCGCCAACGGCGAGATCGTCGTACCGGCCGGCACCGGCAGCTTCTTCGCCCGCAACCCGCGCACGATCGCCGGCACCTCGCGCGACGGCAAGATCACGCTCGCCACCATCGACGGCCGCCAGACCACGAGCGTCGGTACGACGATGGACGAGACGGCCGCGGTCGCCAAGGCGCTCGGTCTGCACAACGCGATCAACCTGGACGGCGGCGGCTCGACCGCGATGGCGGTCAACGGCGCCCTGGTCAGTCACCCGAGCGGCGCAGGCGGCGCCGAACGAGCCGTCGGCGACGCCATCGTCTACGTCGACAGCAACCGCCGCTGACCCCATTTCGGCGGTCAGCCCCTGAGCTTGGGGGTTGCCACCCCGGAGTACGGGGTGGCAACCCCCAATTTGGGCGGTTGACCGCCGAAATGGTGAGGGGATAGCTCAGAAGTTGTTGTTGGTGATGTCCTGGCCCAGGGCTACCTGGTCGTAGATGTTTCCGTCGTTGTCATCCGTGTAGGCGACAGCGACCTCTGCCCATGGCGACACGGCGACCACCATCTGCTCCTGCCGCCCCGCGGTCAGCTGGCTCAATCGCTGAGCCGACAATTGCGGCGCCCCCGTAGTGCCGGTGGAGTTGAAGCCGCGGACCCACACGTCGAGGTCGGCGGCCTGCGCTGTCCACCCGACCACAGTGCGCGCCTGATCGTCGATGCCCACCGACGGACTCTTGCCCCCAGCAACCACTTCGGTGTCGGCGTGGCGCGCCGCGCCGGTTCCCGTGAAGCCGCGGGTCCACGCGCCCGCAGTACCGGTGTGGTTCGACTCCCACGCGACAGCGAAGTCACCGTTGAAGTTCGCGGCGACAGACGCGTTCGTCTGCGCGCCCGTGACGTTGGCGTTCGCCGTACGCCGGGACAGCGTGACCGTGCCGGTCGTCCTGGCGAGACCAACCAATCCGACGTTGTACGACGTATCGGTACTGCCGTCACCCCACACGATGATCGCGTCGCCCGAAGCCGACACGGCGACGTCCGGCTTGTGGTGCTGACCGATCGCCGTCGAGGCGGTGACCTCGTAGGCGCGAGTCGTCGGCCCGGTGAATCCGGCTGCCCTGATCGTCGGCTGCGTACCGGTCTGGATGTCTTCCCACACCACGGTGAAGGCGACAGCGCCACCGGCAGGAGCGCCGTCCGGGTCGACTGCCACCCGCGGAGTGATCTGCTGCCCATCAGCCTTGGTGTTGGCCCGCCCGGTGGCGGTGACGGTCCCCGCGGTGTTCACGACGCGGTACGGGATGTTGTAGTAGCCGTTGCCGTCGGGGTCGTCGGCCCACACCACAACGGCGTTGCCCTTGTCGTCCAGTCCGACGTCCGGATGAAGGTGGCGCCAGTTGGTGACGCCGCTGCTACCGGCGCCGGACAGCTTCTTCTCGTACACCGGGGTCCCGTTGCGGTAGAGCCGCAGGAAGATCTCGCTGCGCGCGTTGTCGGTCGGGGCGGTCGTGTCGCGATCGTCCTCCCACACCACGGCGACGTAGCCGTTGCGGTTGGTGGCGATGGCCGGAGCATCCTGGTCGCCGGTCGCGACACTGTTGGCCGTCGTCCAGACGGGTGTGGCGACAGCGGCATGGGCCGGCGTGGCGATGGTGGCGGTCGCGGCGGTGAGCAGCACCCCGAGCGCGGCGGTGAAGAGCTTCTTCATCATGGCTGGTCCCTTCACACGGCCTGAAGGCCGGGCCGGCCCTCTTCGATCACGAACGACTTGACGGTGGTCGCCGCGGCATCGTGCTCCGAGACCTTCGCCACCGCCCGGAAATCCGCGCGCATTTGGGTCGGACTCACCGTCGTCCGGACATAGCCGCGGCGGTTGTTGAAGAACTTGAGCCACGGATTGGTCCCGACATCGGGGATCGTGGTGGCGCCGTCGCCGTCGCCACCGGAGCTGACCGAACTCGTCACGAGCTCACTGCCGATGACGGCGGAGTTCGCGTTGTTGTAGTCAGCCATCAGGTTGCTCGCCCACGCGCGGTGGACATCTCCGGTGAGCACCACCGGGTTCCGCGTGCCGCGGCTGACCCAGCCCTGCTGGATCCGGGCTCGTGAGGCGCGGTACCCGTCCCATGAGTCCATGCTCGCCCCGGACGCGTTGAAGCGCCTGGCGAAGAACACCTGCTGCCCGATGATGTCCCAGGTGCCTGTGTGCTGGGCCAGACCGTTCAGCAGCCAAGTCTCCTGGGTGTTGCCGGGCAGGCTGCGGGTGGCGAGGTCTGCGTCCGAGCAGACCTTCCAGCCGTCACCACACGCCTGGTCGTTGCGGTACTGCCTGGTGTCGAGCATGTGGAAGGTAGCGAGCTTCCCCCACTGCAGACGCCGGTACAGCGGGATGGAGGCGCCGTTGCTGGCCTGCGCCGGCCGCAGCGGCATGTTCTCGTAGTACGCCTTGTAGGCGGCGGCACGCCGAGCAGTCCACTGTGCAGCGGTCAAGGTGGGGGTACTGTCCGCGCGGATGTTGCCTGCGTGGTTGTTCTCCACCTCGTGGTCGTCCGGCACCACGATCCACGGCGCGGCCGCGTGCGCTGCCTGCAGATCCGGGTCCGACTTGTACTGCGCATAGCGGCGGCGGTAGTCAGCCAGTGTGGTGATCTCCGTACCGCCGAGGTGCAGTCGCGTCCGGCCCGCAGTAGCCGGGTACTCGTAGATGTAGTCGCCCAGGAACAGGATGACGCCTGGGTTGTCCTCAGCCATCCGGCGGTACGCCGTGTAGTAGCCCTCCTCGTAGTGCGCGCAGGAGGCGAAGGCCATGACCAGGTCGCGGCCATTGGTACCCGCCGCGGGCGCAGTACGGGTTCGGCCTACAGGTGAGACGTGACCTTGGGCGCGGAAGCGGTAGAAGTAGTCCGAGTCGGGGTTGAGGCCGCTGGCCACCACGTGCACCGAGTGAGCCGCGGCGTACGTCGCCGTGACGCTGCCCGAGGCGACCAGAGTGCTGAAGAGCTCATCGGCCGACACCTGCCAGTCCACAGCGACATTGGTGTTGGCCATGCCGCCCTGGCCGTCCGCGTTCAGCGGGGACGGGGCCAGGCGGGTCCATAGCACGACGCTGCCGGCGTCAGGCTCGCCGGAGCCGACTCCCAGCTGGAACGGGTACGGGACGGCGGCAGTGGCGGTGATGATGCTCGAGCGGGCCGGCAGTGCGGTGGCACCGGCCGCCGCGAGTCCGCCGAGGACAAGAGTTCGACGACTGATGGGTTTCATGGGCCTCACCTTCCGAGGTGCGCATGGCGCGAGGCCCTCCGGACGGATGACGCAGGCGTTGCCGTCCGGAGAACCTCACGATTGGGGCGGTTCATGCCCATGGTCCCCACAATTTGGTAAATTTCCTACCACTTGTCCTACTGGACAACAGCCCCCTGGACCTGCTTCTTGGCCGCGGGTGCCGGATCGAAGGGCTTACGGTCCTGCTGACAGGTCGTGCCGTCGGCGGGCGCCTCGAGTTGCGTCAGGTACGCCGTGATCTTGGCGTCGGCGCAGGTGCTCTTGCCGAGCGTGGTGTGTCCCCAGCCCTCGACGGTGACCATCCGCGCGTCGGGGTACAGGTCGGAGTACGGACGGGTGGCCTGGTACGGCGTGGCCGGGTCGTAGCGGGTGCCGATGACGAGGACCGGCGACTTCACCCGGTTCTCCCACGGTCCGAGGAACGCGTCGGTGTCGCGGATCGGCAGGAACTCGCAGGTCTGGCCGACCCACGCCCGCATCCGGCCGAAGTGGGGAGCCTTCTGGTCCGCGGCGTCGGCGAAGGCCGGATAGGCGAACGGCCGGCCACTCTGCTTAGCCTCGATGCACGGCTGCAGCACTTCACCGATGGACGAGTACTCCTCCTTGCGCCGGTTCCACTCGACCAGGGCCTCAGGTGCCTTTGCAGCGGCAGCCTTGGCTCGCGCTTGCCCGCTGGTGGCGAGCTCGGAGTACAGGTCGGCGAGCGCGGGCCAGGCGGCCGGCTCGTAGAGGTACTGGAAGGTCACGGCGACAGCGACCTGGTAGGTCACGGTCATTGTGGTCCCGTCCGGCAGCGGTATGACGACCGGCTTTGTCTTGAGCTTCTGCAGCGTGCTCTCGGCAACCGTCGACGGATCACCGAGCTTCGCGAGCGAGCACTGCATGGGGCCGGCCTTCTTGCACTCAGCCTTGAACTGCGCGAACGTCTCCGCGGCGCCGTCACCCTGCCGGAGCCGTACGCCGATGGGGCGCCGGTCGCCGTCAGACCCGGAGTACCAGCTGGTCTCGAGGGTGCCGTCGAGGACCAGCGCGCGGACCTTGTTCGGGAACAGCTTCGCGTAGGTGGCGCCGAGGTAGGTGCCGTAGGAGTAGCCGACGTAGCTGAGTTTCTGGTCGCCGACGGCCTGGCGGAGCAGATCCATGTCACGGGCAACGTTCGCCGTCGAGTAGTGCGCGAGGCGGTCCGGTGACGTGGTCAGGCAGCTCAGCGCAAGCTTCACGTTGGAGCGGGTGAAGGACCGCTCCTCTGCCGGGGTGACCGGGAACGGCGGCTGGCCGGCCAGTAGTGCGGCCTCCTCGGCAGCGGTCGGGGCGCAGGTCACCGGGTCCGACTTGCCGACGCCACGCGGGTCGAAGCCGAGGATGTCGAACTGCGCCCGCACCTGCGGCGTGTAGGCGATCTGTGCGAACTGCTGGACAAACGGGACGCCCGGACCGCCTGGACCGCCCGGGTTGGTGAACAGCGTGCCGATCCGCCGAGCCGGGTCACTGGCGGGCAACCGGGTCAACGCGATCGTGGTGGTGGACCCGCGCGGGCGGTCGTAGTCGGTCGGGACCTCTACAGTCGCGCACTGGAAGGCTTTCAGGGCCGGGTCGTTGCCACAGCTTCCCCAATTGATCTTCGGCACAGGCTGGGCTGCGGCAGCCTGCGGAGCGGTTGCTGCGGCGGCGGTTGCCGGTACTACGAGAGCGACGGCGGCCAGCACGGTTGAGACCCGTCTGACGGTGCTTGTACTCACGGCTCTCCCTCACATCGACGAGTGGACGTCCTCGACGCTATGAGCTGGCGGGCTCGGCACACGTCCACCACGAGAAGGAGGCCGGCGGTCCGCCTCTCAGCGGATGCCGGCCCCTCTCAGGAGTTAGCTGGCGAGCTGGGCTCGCCGCAGTACGCAGTACGGGGTGTCAGGCGGTCTTCTCGCGGCGCTCGCGCTTGCGCTCGATCTGGTCGCGCGGGATCAGCGTCGGGTTGACGTTCTCCAGCACGACCTCGCCGGTGACGACGACCTTGGCGACGTCCTCGCGGCTCGGCACCTCGTACATCACGTTGAGCAGGACTTCTTCCATGATCGCGCGCAGCCCACGGGCACCGGTGCCGCGCAGCAGCGCCTGGTCCGCGATAGCCTCGACCGCGTCCTCGCTGAACTCCAGCTCGACGTTGTCGATCTCGAACAGCCGCCGGTACTGCTTGACCAGCGCGTTCTTCGGCTCGGACAGGATCTTGATCAGCGCGTCGCGGTCCAGCGGGGAGACCGTGGTGATGACCGGGAGCCGGCCGATGAACTCGGGGATCAGACCGAACTTGAGCAGGTCCTCCGGCATCACGTCGGAGTAGCCGCTGAGCTCCTTGGGCTTCTCCGGCTCGCGCTTGGCGTTGAAGCCGAGCGTCTTCTTGCCGACCCGCTGCTCCACCATGTGGTCCAGACCGGCGAACGCGCCGCCGACGATGAACAGCACGTTGGTGGTGTCGATCTGGATGAACTCCTGGTGCGGGTGCTTGCGGCCGCCCTGCGGCGGGACGCTGGCCGTGGTCCCTTCCAGGATCTTCAGCAGCGCCTGCTGGACGCCCTCACCGGACACGTCGCGGGTGATCGACGGGTTCTCGCTCTTGCGGGCGATCTTGTCGACCTCGTCGATGTAGATGATCCCGGTCTCGGCCTTCTTGACGTCGTAGTCGGCCGCCTGGATCAGCTTCAGCAGGATGTTCTCGACGTCCTCGCCGACATAGCCCGCCTCGGTCAGCGCGGTGGCGTCGGCGATCGCGAACGGGACGTTCAGCATCCGGGCGAGCGTCTGGGCCAGGTACGTCTTGCCGCAGCCCGTCGGGCCGATCAGCAGGATGTTCGACTTGGCCAGCTCAACCGCTTCGTCCTTCGCGTGCCGGCCGGCGCTCGAGGAGCCCTGCCCGTCACGGACCCGCTTGTAGTGGTTGTAGACCGCCACCGCGAGCGCCTTCTTCGCCACGTCCTGTCCGACGACGTAGGCATTGAGGAAGTCGTAGATCTCCCGGGGCTTCGGCAGCTCCGTCAGACCGACCTCGGAGCCCTCGTTCAGCTCCTCCTCGATGATCTCGTTACAGAGATCGATGCACTCGTCGCAGATGTAGACGCCGGGACCGGCGATGAGCTTCTTGACCTGCTTCTGGCTCTTGCCGCAGAACGAGCATTTGAGCAGGTCACCGCCGTCACCTATGCGTGCCACCGGGACAGATCCCTTCTCTGAGCAGTCGAACCGGGCGAGGACTGACCGACCCGGAACTCGCTTCGACGGTACCGCGCCGGGGGCCGAAACGCCGCGCGTACCGCCGCGTTGTGTCTACGCCGGTGGCGAACGCACGGTAGCCCGGCGTTTTCCGGCCCCACTGTCAGCACCGCCGAAGCGAAACGGTCCTTGTCAGACGCCGGCCGGGACCGGGGTCTTGAGCGTCTGCAGGATGTCGTCGATCAGGCCGTACTCGATCGCCTGGTCGGCGGTGAGGAACTTGTCCCGCTCGATGTCTCGGGAAACCTCCTCGTGCGACTTGCCGCTGGCCTCGGCGAGCATCTTCTCCAGCAGCGAACGCAGCCGCAGGATCTCGTTGGCCTGGATCTCGATGTCGCTGGACTGCCCGTAGGTGCCCTCGGTGGCCGGCTGGTGGATGATGATCCGGCTGTTCGGCAGCGCGAGCCGCTTGCCCGGCGTACCGGCGGCCAGCAGCACCGCGGCGGCCGAGGCGGCCTGGCCCAGGCAGACCGTCTGCACGTCCGGCTTGATGTAGCGGATCGTGTCGTAGATCGCGGTCAGCGCCGTGAACGAACCACCGGGCGAGTTGATGTAGATGCTGATGTCACGGTCGGAGTCCATCGCCTGCAGGCACAGCAGCTGCGCCATCACGGCGTTGGCGATCTCGTCGCTGATCGGCGTACCGAGGAAGATGATCCGGTCCTCGAACAGCTTCGTGTACGGGTCGATCCGGCGCATGCCGTACGACGTGCGCTCCTCCCACTGCGGGATGAAGTAGTTCATGCTCGTGTCCTTACTTGTCGCGGGGGAGGTCAGGAGTTCGGGCTGCCGCTGCTCAGCTGAGCGGCGCTGGCCACGACGTGGTCGATGAAGCCGTACTCCTTCGCCTGGTCCGCGGTGAACCAGCGGTCCCGGTCGGCGTCGGTCTCGACCTGGTCGAGCGGCTGGCCGGTGTGCTCGGCGATCAGCTTGAACAGCTGCGCCTTGATGTGCAGCGACTGCTGGGCCTGGATCTTGATGTCGGAGGCCGTACCACCCATGCCACCCGACGGCTGGTGCATCATGATCCGCGCGTGCGGCAGGGCGAACCGCTTGTCCTTCGCGCCGGCGCAGAGCAGGAACTGGCCCATCGAGGCGGCCAGGCCCATCCCGACCGTGGCGACATCGTTGGAGATCCACTGCATGGTGTCGTAGATCGCCATGCCGGAGTCCACCGAGCCACCCGGTGAGTTGATGTACAGCCAGATGTCCTTGTTGGGGTCCTCGGCGTTGAGGAGCAGCATCTGAGCGCAGATCGCGTTCGCGTTGTCGTCGCGAACCTCCGAGCCCAGGAAGATGATCCGGTTGCTCAGCAGGCGCTGGTAGATGTGGTCGTCGAGTCCGCCGGATCCGTTGCCGCCCGCGGCGGTGGGGCTGGCTGCAAATGTCTCGTTCACGAAGCCGACATTACTGGTCCCCGACGACAGACCTAAGGCTGGTAGGCACCTGTTCGCTCACGGCGCACGCCGTCTGCCCTCAGCTAACACAGGAATGGGCGTGTTGAGGTAGGGGTGCGGGGTGATGTAGGGGCGGTCGCGGGGTGACGTATTGGCGCCCACCCGTACTCGCTTGAGGGCTGGCGCGTTGTTCCCACCCGGGCCACTTGGCGGGGGCTGTGCGTCGGTGAAGTCGGGCGTGTGGGTCGCGGGGTGATGTGGGAGCGCCCACCCGTACTCGCTCGGCGGGCCGGTGCATTGTGCCCACCCGAACCACACGGCGGTGCAGCGCAGTTGGCTCAAGGGGGACCGTGTCGATGCGGAGGCCGGAGCGCTGGGTGGCGGGCGTGCGTGCTCCCACGCCAAGTGAACCCAGCGTGTTGAGTGGCGGCATCGATGGGAACGAGCCCGAAGAGAGGCCGCCCACCTCACCCGATAGCGGCTGGGTTGCAATCTGTCAGTCGATCACGCGCTACTGCCAGACAGCAAGGTGCGGATCCCACATGAGGCCTCCGACATCGGCCCGCAGTGGTTGCTCAGCGAATTGCAGGACATCGGCGAGGACGTCGGCGAACTGCTCGGGCAGTTGGTTCGAGGCGTTGCGTCGCCGCCATGCTGCCCATCGCGTCTGGGCGATCGCCGCGTAACCGTCCAGGACTTCCGCGAAGGAGGCCAGGGTTGCATGGCGCCCGCGGGCGACCTCTTGGATTGCTCGTTGCAGGTCAGACCCATTGATCGGATGGCGTCTGGACAGAGTGTAGATATCACCGAAATCACGCCAGCGGGTGTTGGCTGTGCCTCGTTGGACGGCAGTGACGATCTTCTCGGCATGAACCATATGGATCGGATAGCCGGCGATCCGGATCGGTTCGCCACCGCGCAATCGCGGCACTTCGACGGGTACTGGCTCGGGCCAGATCGGGTCGCCCACGTTGACGTCGACGTGGAATGGCAGGCGGGCGCTGGCGAGCCGGGCGTTGACGTGCACGCGGACGCCGGAGTACTGATCTTCGTCACGGATCACGTCGGCGGTGGCGGTGTCGGGGAAGAACTCGATGCCATCGTCGGTGTGCGCGACGCCGAGCACGGCCCGGACGAGCTCGAGAACGGCTTGCGTGGAGTTGGCCAGGTCCCGGCCGGCGAGATCGACGTCTTTGGTCGCTCGGCGGGTGTCGAAGGCGGCGAGCAGGACGCCGCCTTTGAGGACGAAATTGTCACGGACCGGGCTGGTTACCAGACGTGCGAGAAAGCCCTCGAGAACGTAGAGCTGGAGCAGTTCTTGAGTAGTGCGGCCGGTTCGCTGTGCCTGATTCTTGAGATCGAGGTAGGCATCGCCGGCCGGCGTGCCTCGCGTGATTCGGCTCAAAGGAGGATCTCCAGCGTTTGGCGTAACGGTGTCAGAGCGCGGGGGAATGCTTTGGCCAGCCGGAGAAGTTCCGATGGCTGTCCTCCCCCGCGCAACCAGCGTTTGAGGGCCTCGTTGGCCAGGTCAGGGCCATCGAGGTGGCGCAGCCGGAAGGCGTCGATGATGCTGCGTTCGGCGGAGTAGATGCCGATGGTTCGGCCGGCCCCGATGTCGAGGGCGGTTCGGCCGATGGTGAAGGTCGCGGGATGGAAGCTTCGCCATCTGACCGGCGCAGTCGTTTCTGGTGTCCAGGAGCCGCGCGGGATCGCAATGTCGATCTCGGCCGGGATGTCGTCGATCAGGTCATGGCGGGCCAGCGCAGACCGTAGGCACAGAGTCGCCTGCGGTGATTTGAACGCGATCTCGATGAGGTCGTCGTCCCCCAGCCAATCGTTCTTTCGGTAGAGCCCACGAGACAACACGGCGATCTGGCCGTTCGCGATGAGGTTGCGGAGCTGGCGCTCGCTGATCCGCTCGATGGCCTCGGAGTAACCGAAGGTTTCGGGCAGCTCGTTGAGTAATTCATCGTTCGTCGGCATCACCACACCTCCTCCGGAGGAAATCCTATACATCAGCATGTCTAGTGTAGAGGATTACCGTCGCGACAGGCCGCCCAAGCACCCTGGCAGCACACGACCGCTCTTGCCAACGCATTCGCTCGTCTCGCGGTTCGGGTGGGGCACGGAGGCGCCCCCGTCGAGTGAGTACGGGCGGCCCGCCACATCACTTCGGTAGCCCACACGACCCGCCTTAGCTAGCCCACCCGCCCGCCACGTGGTTCGGGTGGGCACGACGCGCCGGCGCGAGAGACGAGTACGGGCCGGCGCGAAGTACATCAACCCGCCTTCGCACCAACCAGAACGTCGACGGCCCCGGATCCGCTGGGGATCTGGGGCCGTCGGGTGGTGTTCGGGTGAGGTCAGGCCTTGGCGGGCTCTTCCTCGGCCGGGGTGTCGGTGGCGGCCTCGGCTTCGGCGGCCTCCGGGTCGGCGTACGTGCCGTCCGGCTGCAGGGTCTTCAGCTCGACCACGTTGCCGGAGGCGTCGGTGATCTTGGCGTTCTCGACCAGGTGGGCCAGTGCCTTGCCGCGGACGACCTCGGAGACCAGGCTCGGTACCAGGTTGTTCTCGACGGCGTGCTGGGCGAACTGGTCCGGGCTGACGCCGGAGCGCTGCGCGTGCCGGACGATGTGCTCGGTGAGCTCCTGGTCGTTGACGCTCAGTTCCTGCTGCTCGGCGACCAGGTCGAGCACGAACTGGGCCTTGATCGCGTCCTCGGAACGCTTCTTCAGGTCCTCGTCGAACTCTTCCTCGGTCTGCTCCTCGCCCTCGAGGAACTGCGCGAACGTCATGCCGGAGTACCCGAGCTGCTGCTCCAGGTTCTCCTTGCGGGCCGCCAGCTCGTCGGTCAGCAGGCCCTCGGGGACCGGCACGTCGACCAGGGTCAGGATCTTCTCGAGTACTGCGTCGCGCGCGTCGCCGGCCTGCTCGAGACGCTTGCCGCGCTCCAGGCGGGCGCGCACATCCGCCTTCAGCTCCTCGGCGGTGTCGAACTCCGACGCGGTCTGCGCGAAGTCGTCGTCGAACTCCGGCAGCTCCTGCTCCTTGACCGCGGTCACGGTGACCTCGACGTCGACGTCCTCGCCCTTGAGCTCACCGCCGACCAGCTGGGTCACGAAGGTCTTCGACTCGCCGGCGTTCAGGCCGATCACGGCCTCGTCCAGGCCGTCGAGCAGCTGACCGCTGCCGACCTGGTACGACAGACCGGTGGCCTGCGCCTCCTCGATCTTCTCGCCGTCCTTGGTGGCCGACAGGTCGATCGTGATGAAGTCCTTGTCGGCGACCGCGCGCTCGACCGGGTTCAGCGAACCGAACCGCTGGCGCAGCGCCTCGAGCTGCTCGTTCACCTCGTCGTCGCTGATCGCGATGTCCTCGACACCGGCCTCGAGACCCTCCAGGTCCGGCAAGGTGATCTCCGGGCGGACCTCGACCTCGGCGGAGAACTGCAGGCTCTCCTTGTCGTTGAACTCGGTCACGTCGACCTCGGGCCGGCCGATCGCCTTGACCTGGTTGTCCTGAACGGCCTGCGAGTACAGCTTCGGCAGCGCGTCGTTGATCGCCTCTTCGAGCACCGGCCCACGACCGACCCGCTGGTCGATGACCTGCGGCGGGATCTTGCCCTTGCGGAAGCCCGGTACGACGATCTGGCTGCCAATGCTCTTGTACGCCGCGTCGAGGCTCGGCTTGAGCTCCTCGAACGGCACCTCGACGATGAGCCGGACCTTAGTCGGGCTCACGGACTCGACGGTGCTCTTCACGGTGGCGGTTCTCCTTGGTCGGTGACGTTCACAGCCGTGGCCGGACAGGCCACGCTGCACGGTGCTGCAGGGGTTTGTCGGGGCGACAGGACTCGAACCTGCGGTCTCCTGCTCCCAAAGCAGGCGCGCTAGCCACTACGCTACGCCCCGCAGTGACCGCACGAGTCTAGTGGACGCGGACCAGTGCTCGCGCCCCCACCCCCTCCCGGCATCCAGTTTGAGACCTGGCCCGGCGGTGTGGAATCATGTCCCCGCCCACCCAAACAGGGCATCGCGGGTGTAGCTCAATGGTAGAGCCCCAGTCTTCCAAACTGGCTACGCGAGTTCGATTCTCGTCACCCGCTCCACCAGCAAAGGCCCAGGTCAGAGGCAACAACCTCCACCCTGGGCCTTCCGCATGGGTGGACCGGCCCGAGGATCGCCGGGATGGTCACGTGGCGCTCAAGGAAGTGCCGACCGCTGAGCGGGAGAACCTCTCGGCGATGCTCCGGCCCTATCTGACGCACTCCGGCGATTTACCGGCTTCCGGTGATCATGCTGACTTCGTCGTGGCCGAGTTCAAAGCCGATGACCGCCGTTCAATGCTCGTCGTCGAGGAGTTCTGTTAGACCTGGATCGCGGTCAGGAGGCTTGGGAGGCTGGTTGGGTGGGCCAGCTTTAGGTTTGCGAGGTCGGTGGGACGGAACCAGCGGAGGTCGTCGTGTTCGTCCGGTGCGGCGTTGACTGGTTCGCCGTCCCAGTGGGTCACGAGGAAGGCGTGCCAATCGAGGGTGGGGTCGCTGATCGTCATCGGCATGGGTACGGGGTCGTGGATGTGGACTCCGAGTTCTTCGAGGCACTCGCGGCGTACCGCTTGGTCAGGCAACTCGCCCGCTTCGACATGCCCGCCGACGAGGTCCCAGCAGTCGGGATACCACCGGCGCGACGGGTGGCGATGCACCAACAGCACGAGACCGTCGCGCACCAGCAAAGCTGCTGAGATGGGAATACGGGCAACCATGGCGGCACCCTAGACGCGAACGCATCCCCCGGCCGCGATGCCGTCGGCTGTTGCAGATCACCTGGCTGATGAGCGTCGGGCATCACCCGACGGAGGCATTAGACCCATAGGCGTCTGGCGCATGCCAACTCATGGCTGACGGTCGCCGTGGTCGGCCTGCTGTCATACGTTGGTCAACTGGTGCGTGGGATTGGGGTCTTGTGATGGGTGGTCGGCGGCCGAGTCCGTGGGTTCTTCTGAGGTGTTTCGCACCCTTGTGAATCAGGCGGGTCTGACGGTGGAGTCTTTGACTGCGGCGAGCGCGTGGTTGGTGTTCGGCTCGTTCAGCAGGATCGAGTTCGAGGTGTCGCAGGAGCCGGACTCCGATGGTCTCCTGTACCAGTTCGGGATCTACGAATTCTCCGGCGAGCCACGCTTTCACCTCGATCTGACCAGGCAGTTCGGCTTGCGTGATTCCGACGAGTATCTGCAGTTCCACTGCGATCTCCAGTACCTGCCGACGCCTCGGCTCGAATTACTGGGATCACACAATGAGTGGTGGTTCCGTGGCGACGCGACGCCGCTACCGGAGTGGATCGCCGCGGTGGCCCAGCGTCCGGAATGGTCTGTCCTGGAGTCGGCACTACCGACGGCGGTCGAGGTGTACTGCGCCGAGACGTGATGTGGTCGATAGATCCTGACCGTGCGGACCGGCAGAGGGGTGGTCCACGCGATGACGCGAGCTCGCTATCAGGTGGACCGGGCAGGGCGCCTCAAGGCGGGCGATGACCTCGGCCACCGTGAAGCCGTAGCACGCGGGAGCCGGTCCATTTCAGGCCAGCTCGGACAGGTCCAGTGGGAACGGCGAGCCAGGAGTGTCTGGGGTCCATCCGTGGTGGAGGGCGAGGCGGATGGTGCGGGCGACGTCGGAGGGCAGGACTGCGGTGTGGGGCGCGCACACCCAGTTGCTGGGATGTGCGTGGTTCGTTGTGACCACCAGTACGGAGCCTGCTTGATCGGCCCGCTCGACCGCATAAGTGCAAGGTGACCAGGCGAGGCCCTGGCTGTAGGTTGGCCGCCTTCGCAGCCGCCAGCGGTACGGCAGACCGTCGACCACGATCTCCCGGGAACCTTTCCTGCCCAACGCCATCTGGCCTCCGCACCACCTGATATCCACGCCCATCGTCTCAACTGCTCAATCCGACACACAGACGGGCCGGTGGACATCTGAGTCATGAGGCCTTGTCAGGTTGGGTGTTTTAGCCAGTTGAGGGTTAGGTGGGCTACCTCGGTGGGGGCGTCGTCGGTGATGAAGTGGGCTGCGTTGTCGATGTAGGCGAACTCGATGTGGTCGGCGTACCGGGTGGGGTTTCGGCAGATTTGGGTTATGCGTTGTTCGGTCAATGGGTGGTCCCGGCGGCCGAAGATGATGAGGGTGGGGACGGTTAGGCGTCGGTGGCGGTAGGCGTCGCGCATCATGCGCAGGGCTTCGGGGACGACCATGTTGCGGACCAGGGGGCGTACGGCGCTGTCGATGTCGGGGCGGCGCAATGGGGCTAGGTGGGCTTCGACGGTGGCCGCTGAAGAATCCCGGCGGTACGGCGAGTTGCGTGGCCGTGCGGACCCGCTCGGGGTGGTCGTAGGTCAGTTGCATCGCGGTGATGACGCCCATGTCGTGGGCGACGAGATGGGCGCGCTCGATGTCGAGTACGTCGACGAGGGCGAGCAGGTCGCGCAGGCGAGTCTCGCGTGACGGCACTGGTCGAGAGGGTGAAGCGGCGTCCGGCGGAGGGTGATGTCATCGCCCTCCGCTACGACCCAAAGAAGCCGACGCGGGCCGCGGACCCGGCAGCGTCCGGGTGGCATCCGTTCGACCTCGTATTCCTCCCGGTCGCTCCGGTGGTTGTCGTCGTGGCATGGGCTCGCTGGCACAGATGGAGACGCCACCGAGGCTCCGACTGACGAAAGCCCTGACGCCTGATCGAGCCGTGAAGTGAGTGGAAAGCGAGTAGAAAGCGGGGGTGGTTAGCGTCGGGGTTTCTGGATGGCGGCTGACCAACGGGAGGTTTGTGTGCGGCTTATCGGCGGCAGGTTCAAATCGGTTTTTGGGGTGTTGGTTCTGGCGGCGGCGCTGCTGGTGACTGTTGGGATCACTCAGTGCCAGTAGGTACTAAGGTGCTGCAGTGTGGGATGAGCGGCGGGGCTTAGGCAGGGCGGTTGCGGGGATTTGTCTTGCTGTGGCTGGGCTGTTTGTGTTCGTGGGGCTCTTTCTTCCTTCGCATGACTATGCGGGGCTTGGGGATCCTGTGCTCGACCGGGTCGTGTCTGATGATGCCCGGGATGCGACGGCGTTGCTGGCGGTGGTGTCGGTGGTTCTCGCTGGTACTGCGATGGTGGTGACCAGGTCTCGCAGGTCCGTCATCGCGTGCGCTGTGGTGCTTGCGCTTGGGGTGCTCAATCTCGTCCGGGTCGCGCAGTACTACTGACAAGTGTTCGGCGAGATAGCCTCCGCGGATGACGTTGCGGGCCAGTCGGTTGATGACATCGATGTTTCTGGTCCGCGACGGACAGGTTCTGCTGCTCTACCGGAAGGGGTCGCGCGCGATCGGCGACTCCTGGGTGGGAATCGGCGGTCACCTCGCCGGCGCCGAGAGCGAGGATCCGACCGCCGGAATCCTTCGGGAGGTGGAGGAGGAGATCGGTGTGATTCCTGACCAGCTCTCTGAGCTTGCCCTGCGGTACGTGGCTCTGCGGGACACCGGGACCGGGCTTCGGCACACCTACTACTTCACCGCCACCCTTCGGCCCGGCGTACTGGTTCCGGCGGACTGCGATGAGGGTGTACTTCGGTGGTTCGATCTGGCGATGGATCCCACTGGGCTGGAGATGCCGCCGACCGCTCAGCTCGCTTTCGCACACTGGTTGAGGGGAGGCCGCCGGGACGACGTACTTCGGTTCATCGTGCTCGGCGCGGACGGTCAGCAGATCGGCCCGTCCTGACCACCCGCTGGCCGCGGGCTTCTCGTGACCCTGGGTGGCTGGGAGCATTGTGGATATGAGTTTCAGGTCGCCGGTCCTGCGGGCTATCACCGAGGATGACGAGCGGTGGGATGATCCGTCCGAGGATTTGCTGTTCGATCTCTTGAGCGACATCGAGAACGGCTTGGGTGGGTTTCTCATCGTCGAGCGGACCTCTGATCCCGGCAAGCAGACCTATGCGCAGGCCGCGCGGCAGGACGACGGGTCGTACGTGGTCGAGCACTCCGAAGGCAGCGCCGACCGCCACTACGGCACCGTGGTCGCCGACATGCGCGCCGCCCACCAACTCCTTACCGGATGGGCCTTCGAACTCCCCGCCTGGAACCACACCGCGAAGTGGACCCAACTCCGCCTCTGATTGCGTCCTCGGCGGTGATTGGGGGCGTTGGCGGTGGCCGGGGGATTTGGTAAGCGCTTCCGCTACTGGGCGGTCGAGGTTAAAGTGCCGCGCTTAGGGGAAGGCGGCGCCTGGCCGTCTGAGGGGGTTTGGCGATGTTGTTGCGGTCAAAGCTGGTTGCTGTCGCGTGTGCGGTGGTGTTGGTGCCGGTGGTTGCGGTGCAGGTGATGGCGGCTGATCCGCCTCTGCACCTGGGTGAGGGGGTGGCGGTCGGCGCCAGGGCGGTGGCTGATCCCGCGGTGCAGATCCGGCAGGCGACGAGTTCGTACTACGTGACGTCGTACGGGCAGCCGGACGCGCTCGAGCCGTGGGAGATCCTCAACACCACCAACGGCGCGGTGGTCCGGACCGTCCCGCGTCTCGCCGACAAGCCGGACGAAGCGCCGACGCTCCTGGGCAAGTACGTCGTGACGCCAGCTGCCGCCCAGATCACCTTCCGCGACATCGCGACCGACGCGGTCAGCCAGGTCGCAGTACCGGCAGGCGCGACGTACCAAGGCGCCTATCCCGGCGGGGTCCTCCTGTCGCGTGCGGCCGACAGCTCGCTCGTACTGCGTGCGGTCGACAACACCGAGAAGCCGATCACCGGCCTGACCTTCGGCGACCCGGTCATCCTCGACACCACCAGCACCGCGATCCTGGTCGCGATAGCCGGCCGCCTCTCAGTCGTAGACACAGCAACCGGTACTGCGACCGCAGCGGCCACGCTGCCCGCCAACCCGGCCTGGGCTGCCCTCACCCCCAACCGGGTGCTCTGGCAGACGGACTCCAACACGGTCGGCTGGAAGCAGGGCGCAACGACCGGCACGGTAGAGGTGCCCTCTGGAGTCCCCCTGCTCACAGTTGGCGACGACCTCGCAGTACCCGTGCCTGAGTCCAAGCAGCTGACCAAGATCGCCGTCAACGGCGGCGCTGTCACCCCCAACTTCGTCACGGGCGTCCACGACGCGGCAGACCTCGGCAACGGCCGTCTGCTGGTCAGTGCGCAGAGCAAGGTCGCCAGTGTCGGCGCGGACGGCGTACTGACGACGGTCAAGGCCACTCCCGCCTTCGCCGCTCAGGTCAGCGGAGTTGCGATGTCAGGTGCCCGCGTGGTGACGGCGGACTACCAGCCGGACCACGGCGTCTACGAGACGACCACCAACGGCACAACCTGGTCGTCGCTGAGCCTCAGCAACTCCGGCAAGCCGCTGCAACTCGAGGGAACCACCCTGGTGACCTACCAGGCCGGCATCGCCCGAGTGCGCGGCTCTGGAGGCGACCTGACCTTCCCAGCGACCGATGAGGTCGTTCTGGGCAAGGGCGGCAAGCTGGTTTCGCACCGTACGCCGGATGCGGCCACCGCCGCGGTCTACGACGTCGCGACCAAGACCAAGCTGGCCGACTACCCAGTGCCCTTCGCCCTGGCCGACACCTCGGTCTGGAAGGTCACTGAGCTCGGCGTGCTCACCGGCAAGGACCTCACCACCCAGGCGACCAAGACGATCGCAGTAGCCAGCGGCTGCACGGTCGCCAGCGACCGGGTGAACGGCCGCTGGGCTCTACTCACCGGCTGCGCCGGCGGCAACCAAGTGGTCGACATCAAGGGTCCCGAGGCGCCCCGCCACCTGACAGTCGGTACAGACGCTCAGCTGGGCAACGGGTTCGTCGTACAGAGTGCAGTAGGCGAGAACGACGCCAAGGAGTTGCTGGTCACGGACCTCAACGACCGTGGCTTCGCTCAGCGCCGCTACGGACCGATCAACGGGCAGGCCGCCAGCTTCAGAGCAGACGGCGCTGGTGGCGCCAAGCTCATCTACGCCGACACGGACGCCCGCCCGCGCATCGCCAGCCTCAGCTGGCTGGCGGCCGACCCGCAGGTGGGGCCCGACACCACCGCGCCAGTGCTGACCAGTGCGAGTGCCGGCGAGCGGCTACGAGACAACACGAGCCTGTCCTTCGAGTGGGCGTTCACTGACCCGCAGGACCCCAACGCCCCGGCAACCGGCGTACGGTCCTACGACCTCCGCATCCAGCAGCGGCCGAACCGCACCTCGCCGTACGGCGCCTGGAACGAGGTGCCGGAGTGGCAGGGACTCCGGACCACAGGGGCCAGCTACTCCGCGGCCCCGGGCACCGACACCTGCTGGCAGGTTCGCGCTCGCGACTACGCCGGCAACCTGAGTGCCTGGAGTACGTCGTACTGCAGCGAGGTCGACGGCGTCGCGCCGGTGGCCGTCACGCTGAGGATCAGCGACCGGGTCTTCCTCGGTACGCCCGCCTCGGTCCGCTGGGCGTACAAGGACGAGACCTCGGTCGCGAGCTACGACGTCGTCTACAAGATCGCACCGGCCGGAGCCGCCTTCGGCAAGTGGATGTACCCGGCGACCTGGCAGAACGTCCAGTTCACCTCCATCTCGTGGACGCCGCGACTGGGCCTGGACGAGTGCTTCATGATCCGCGCCCGCGACGTCTTGGGGAACGTGTCCGCCTGGTCGACACAACTGTGCTCGATGGCGCCGCAGGACGATCGCGCCCTGACGTCCGCAGGCACGGTGACCCGGGCGACCAGCACGCTCGCCTTCCAGGGCACCACCTCGGTGCTCAAGGCGAACGGCGCCTACCTGACCAAGACCGGCGAGGCGGGTCTGCGGATCGCGCTCGTCACGATCAACGGCCCCGGCCAGGGCAAGGTCGACGTCTACCACGCCGGCATCAAGATCGGCACCGTCGCGCTGGCCGCGACCACCACCGCGCGCAAGGTCACCTACCTGCCGATCACCCCGTTCCGCTCCGGCGCGGTCAAGATCGTCTCGACCTCCACAGCCCCGGCCGTCATCGACGGTGTGGCGTTCCTGCGGATCTGATCTATAGCGGAACGTAATCAGCGTGAGCCCCGTCACCGCCCGGTGGCGGGGCTTGGCTATTGCAACAAGTGGTAATTCGTCACCGTGGGACGGAATTGCCAGGACAAGCGCTTACCGCCTAAGCGATACTGGAAAGTGCGCCGTTTTCCGGTAGCGAACCCACATCCATGCCGAGCATGTTGGGAAGTGCGCCCCTCCAGATGCCCTCCGAGCAACCTGTCCAAGCGCCGTCCATCGCAGACCCTTCCACCCGTCTCACTCCCCGGCGGAGCCAGAATCTCTGGCGACTCCGCCCCTACCTCCGCCCCCACAAGTGGCGCCTGCTGCTGATGTTCAGCACGGCGATCCTGGGCGTAGGCGTCAGCCTTTCCGTCCCGCTGGTCACCCGGGCCATCATCGACGGCCCGGTCACCCGCCGCGAGATCGACCTCCTCCTCCCCCTCGGCCTGCTGGCCCTCGGCCTGAGCATCGGCGAGGTGCTGCTGGTCTGGGCCCGCCGGTGGGCGCAGTCCCGCACCGTCAGCGATCTCGAGGCCGCCCTCCGCAACGACCTCTACATCCGGCTGCAGTCCCTCCCGGCGGAGTTCCACAGCCGCTGGCAGAGCGGTCAGCTCCTGTCCCGGGTCACCACCGACCTGTCCACCATCCGCCGGTTCATGGGCTTCGGCCTGTTGTTCCTGGTGATCAACACCCTGCAACTGGTGGTCGTCACCTTCCTGCTGCTGCGGCTGTACTGGCCGCTCGGCATCGTCGTCCTGGTCGCCGCCGCGCCGATCATCGTGGTGTCGCTGAAGTTCGAGAAGAAGTACCTGGCGATCTCCCGCCGGGTGCAGGACCAGCAGGGCGACCTGGCTACCCGGATCGAGGAGTCGGCCGTCGGCTTCCGGGTGATCAAGGCGTTCGGCCGCCGCGAGCACGTCAAGAAGCAGTTCGACGACGGCGCGGTGAAACTCTACGAGACGTCGGTCGACAAGGTCCGGCTGGCGTCGCGGTTCTGGACCTTCCTGGAGGTGATCCCGAACCTCACCCTGGTGATCGTGCTGCTGCTCGGCGCGCTCGCCGTCGGCCGGGAGGCCATCACGCTGGGCACCCTGGTCGCCTTCATCACCTTGATGCTGGCGCTGATCTGGCCGGTCGAGTCGCTCGGCACCATCCTCGCGATGGCGCAGGAGGCGATGACGTCGGCGGACCGGATCAGCGAGATCCTGGACACCGAGTCCACCATCACCGACGGCGCGAGCGAACTGGTGAACCCCCGCGGCCACCTGGTCTTCGAGAACGTCAGCTTCCGGTACGGCCCGGACTCCGCCGACGTCCTGCACGACATCAACCTCGACCTCGCCCCCGGTACGACGCTTGCCCTGGTCGGCGCGACCGGTTCGGGCAAGACCACCCTGACCGCCCTGGTCCCCCGCCTGTACGACGTCACCGGCGGCCGGATCCTGATCGACGGGCACGACGTCCGCGACCTCACCCTGCGGTCGCTGCGCAGCGCGGTCGCGTCGGCGTTCGACGACCCGACCCTGTTCTCGATGAGCGCCCGCGAGAACATCACCCTCGGCCGGCCGGACGCGACCGACGCCGACGTCCAGCAGGCCCTCGAGATCGCCCAGGCGACCTTCGCCAACGACCTGCCCTGGGGCTTGGAGACCCGGGTCGGCGAGCAGGGCATGTCACTCTCCGGTGGCCAACGGCAACGACTCGCGCTGGCCCGCGCAGTACTGGCCCGGCCCGCGGTGCTGGTGCTGGACGACACGTTGTCCGCACTCGACGTGCACACCGAGGCGCTGGTCGAGGAGGCGTTGCGCAACGTGCTCTCGGCAACGACCGGCATTGTCGTGGCGCACCGGGCTTCGACGGTGATGCTGGCCGACCAGGTCGCGCTGCTCGAGGGCGGCACGATCACGCACGTCGGTACGCATGCCGAGTTGCTGGCGAACGTACCGGCGTACCGGATGTTGCTGGCCGCGGAAGAGGAGGAGGTGCACGCATGACGACCACTCAGCAGACACCTCAACCGCAACCCGAGCAGCCGGGTGCCGAGGAGTCCTGGCGCGGGTACGCCGAGGACGACCCGGACAGGGAGTTGTCGAAGGCAACCACCCTGCGGCTCAAGACGCAGTCGCGCAAGCTGCTCGGCGAGCTGCTCCGGCCGTACAAGAAGATGATCTGGCTGCTGGTCGCGATCGTCGTGGTGGAGAACGCGGCCCGGCTGGCGGTGCCGTACCTGGTCCACCTCGGCATCGACAAGGGCATCCCGCCGATCCTGGCCGGGAAGGGCACCTCGACGCTGGTCGAGATCGTCCTGGTGGTGTTCGCGATGGCGATCCTGCAGGCCGTGATGCGGCAGATCTTCCTGATGCGGTCCGGCCGGCTCGGTCAGACCATCCTGCTCGGCCTGCGCCGTCGGGTCTTCGACCACTTCCAGCGGCTCAGCCCGTCGTTCCACGACAAGTACACCTCGGGCCGGGTGATCTCGCGGCTGACCTCCGACGTGGACGTCATCGACGAGATGCTGGAGACCGGGTTCGACGGTCTGGTCACCGCTCTCCTGACTCTCGTCGGTACTGCGATCCTGCTGCTCACCCTCGACGTCCAGCTCGGCCTGCTGGCGTTGCTGTCGTTCCCGGCGTTGTTCCTGCTGACGGCGTGGTTTCGGAAGCGGTCGTCGATCGTGTACCGGCGGACGCGTGAAGCCGTCGTCCTGGTGATCGTGCACTTCGTCGAGTCGATGACCGGTATTCGCGCCGTCCAGGCGTTCCGCCGGGAGCCGCGCAACGAGGAGATCTTCTACGGCGTCAACGACAAGTATCGCGAGGCGAACCTCGAGGCGTTCCGGATCAACGCGATCTTCATGCCGTCGATCAAGGGCGTCGGCAACATCACGATCGTGGCGATCCTCGCGTACGGCGGGTACCAGGCGTACCACGGGCACGTCACCGTCGGGGTGCTGACCGCGTTCCTGCTCTACCTGCGGCAGTTCTTCGAGCCGCTGCAGGACATCTCGCAGTTCTACAACACGTTCCTGTCCGCGAGTGCCGCGCTGGAGAAGCTGTCCGGCGTACTGAACGAGAAGCCTGATGTCCCCGAGCCGGTGAAGCCTGCCAAGCCGCCGGCTCACACCCGTGGGCATCTGGAGCTGCGCAATGTGCGGTTCCAGTACGTCGATGGGGTGCCGGTACTGCCTGGGCTCGACCTCGACGTACCGGCCGGGCAGACGCTCGCATTGGTCGGTACGACGGGTGCGGGCAAGACCACGATCGCCAAGCTGGTGGCGAGGTTCTACGACCCGACCGGCGGACATGTCTTGCTGGACGGGATGGACCTGCGCGACCTGACCGAGGACGACCTGCGTGAGCGGGTGGTGATGGTGACCCAGGAGAACTTCCTGTTCACGGGATCGGTCGCCGACAACATCCGGTTCGGCAAACCGGACGCGACGATGGACGAGATCGTCGAGGCGGCCAAGGTGATCGGCGCGCACGACTTCATCATGGCGCTGCCCGAGGGCTACGAGACACCGGTCGCCAAGCGCGGCAGCCGGCTGTCGGCGGGCCAGCGGCAGTTGGTCGCGTTCGCCCGGGCGTTCCTGGCGGACCCGGCGGTGTTGATCCTGGACGAGGCGACCTCCAGCCTCGACATCCCCAGCGAACGGCTGATCCAGCGCGCGCTGCGCACCATCCTCGACGACCGCACCGCGATCGTCATCGCCCACCGCCTCTCCACGGTGGAAACCGCCGACCGAGTCATCGTCCTCGAACACGGCCGCATCATCGAGGACGGCGCCCCCTCCACCCTCATCACCACCGGCGGCAACTACGCCAACCTCCACCAAGCCTGGGAAGACTCCCTGGCCTGACACCACCCCCCACGGCGCCCCGCACCCTCCAGGTGCGGGGCGCCGTGCTGTAGGTGGACCCAGCGCGCCGGGTGGCGCAAGCGCGGAGCGCTCGGCATAGCTTGCCGGCGAGCACGCCTTCTGCGTGGGTGCGGCGCAGAGCGCCCGGAGGCGCAGTCGCGCGGTGAGCGCGAAGCGCGCCCCCCGGGGTGATGCAGGCAAGGACGCGCCCGGCCACCGCGCCAGGGGCCATGGCCGGTTTGGGGAGGTTCTTCGCCAGGTCCGAGGAGGATCCTGCTACCGATCCGGGCGAGTATGCTCCCCGGTCACCACTCGAGCGTCAGGGGATGAGGAGGAGTTTGCCTGTGGTGGTTCGGGATTGGAGGGCGCGGTGGGCTTCGGCGGCTTCTGCCAAGGGGTAGGTGGCGCCTAGGTGAGGTTTTAGGGTGCCGGTGGTTAGGGACTTGAAGAGGGTGCTGGCTCGGGTGTGGAGGTCCTCGGGGGTGGAGACGAAGTGGCGGAGGGTGGGGCGGGTGATGGTCAGGGAGCCTGCTGGGCCTAGGCGGGATAGGTCGAAGGGTGGGACTGGGCCGCTGGACTGGCCGTAGAGGACCAGGGTGCCGCGAGGTTTCAATGAGCGTAGGGAGTTCTCGAAGGTGGTGCGGCCTACGCTGTCGTAGACCACCGCGGCTCGTCCGTTGGCCAGGTCGGCGAAGGCTTCGTAGCCGACTGCGTGGTCGGCGCCGGCGTCCAACGAGAGTGCGGCCTTCGCGGAGCTGGAGACCGTGGTGATGACCTCAGCGCCGGCGGACTTCGCCAACTGAGTTAGGAGCAGACCCACTCCACCCGCGCCCGCGTGGATGACGACCAAGTCGCCGGGCTGTACGGCGTACGAGTCGGTGATCAGGTACTGCGCGGTCAGCCCCTGCAACAGGATCGTGGCGGCCAGTTCATGGCTGACCGAATCCGGGATCGGGATCACCTTCCAGGCCGGCGCGACCACCTCATCGGCGTACGACGACGGCACGCCTTGCCAGCAGACGCGTTGACCGAGGCGCAGGTCGGTGACATCCGAGGCGACCTCCGTGATCCTGCCGCTCCCCTCGCCGCCGGGGACGTACGGGAACTCGCGTGGATAAACGCCAGTCCGCTCCTGGATGTCCAGATAGTTCACCCCGATCGCCGCCACCTCGATGCGTACTTCCCCTTCCTGCAAAGGGATCGAGGGCAGTTCGACCAGCCGCAGAATGTCCGGGTCGACCGCTTTGACGACCTTCACCGGTGGAACTCCTCGACCACTCGCCGGACCCGCTCGCCCGCCGCGAAGTCGGCGAGATCAGGTGAGTGCTCACCACGAACGGCCGCCGCGAAGAGCGTCAACCGCGTCACCTCGGAGCCAGGCTCACCAGTCTGCTCGACCGCCCGCCAGTCGTTGCCATCGGCCACAAAGAGGTCGCGCCAGGCCGACAACCGGTAGCTCTGCTTCGAGCCGCGCAGTACCCACTCATAGGTCTCCGGCCCCGCGGCGCCGGCGATTCCGGTCAGCTGCACCGGAACATCGCCCGCCTTCAGCAACCCGTACGCCGCTGCCTCGCTCCCCTCGCCGCGATGCCGCAACTCGACGTGCTCAGCCTCCAGCGGCCCAACCAGCCGATCGGTCAGATAGGCGAAGTGGGAGAAGACCTCGCGCACAAACCCACCCTGCTCACGCCCGGCCACCCACGTCGCGTCGGCCTGAAAAGCACGCGGCCACACCGGAAAGGCGAGCCGGATCTCGACCGCGAGCACGTCGCCGACCCGCTCATCCGCGATCGCCTCCTCGACGTACCGGGTGGACAGCCGGTCCGACAACGCGAAGTTCACTGCGGCGGCCTGACCCGACGAGGCGGCCGCTGCCAGCATCGCCGCCGCGTCAGCATCGGACACAGCCAGCGGCTTCTCACAGAACACCGCCTGCCCCGCCTCGAACGCCGGTACTGCGAACGCCGCGTGCGTGGCCGGCGGCGTCGCGATGTAGACCGCATCGACATCCTCGGCGCCGATCACGTCGCTCGCCGTTGTGCTGAACGCGACGCTGGGGTGCTGAGCCTGAAGCTCGTCCACCGGCGCGAGGTCGACCGCGTGCGTGACGGTGAAGTCGGGGTGCTCCAAGGCGGTGGTGAGCAGGTGCCGGCCCATGGCGCCGAGACCGATGATGCCCAGGCGGATCGGTGCTGTGGTCATGGCCACCAGTCTGGCGTGGCCAACATCATCCAGTCCATCTACTCTTTGCGCATGAAACCGTTAAGCCACGACTTCATGGATGACCTGCGCAGACTCCGCGTCCTGCGTGAGTTCCGCGAGCGGGGCACGGTGACTGCCACAGCGGCGGCGCTCCATCTGACGCCCTCCGCGGTGTCCCAGCAACTCGCGGGCCTGGCCCACGATCTCGGCTTCCCCATCACCCGCAAGGACGGCCGCCGGATCACGCTGACGCCACGTGGCGAGGCGCTGCTCAGCCATGCGGACGCAGTCTTCGCCCAGCTCGAGCACGCACGGCACGATCTGCAGACTTTCGACGAGACCCTTCGCGGAACAGTCCGCATCGGCGCCTTCTCGACGGCTCTGGCGGGTTTGTTGCCGACGGCCCTGGACAACCTGACCGCGGACTACCCCGACCTGATCGTCTCCATCCGCCAGAGCGAGCCACCGGAGCTCTTCGACCAGCTGGATGCGGGTCGGCTGGACATTGCGATCGCAGTGGCGTTCGGCGGCTCTCCGACGGTTGGCGATCCGCGCTATCACCGGGTCGAGCTGGGTGCCGACGTACTGGACGTCGCAGTACCGGCTGGTCATCCGCACGCTGCTGACGTCAGCATCGACCTCCGTGACCTAGCCACCGACGCCTGGATCACCGGCTCCCCCGGCGGCTGCTGCGCCTCCATCACCGCGACCGCCTGCGCCGCAGCCGGCTTCACCCCCGACATCCGGCACCACGTCGACGACTGGCTGGCCGTGACCCAACTAGTGGCTCACGGCCACGGAGTAGCGCTCCTCCCCCGGCTGGCCCAGCAGGACCTTCCACCCGGCCTCACCGTCCGCCCGGTAGCCAGCCAGCAGCCGCGCCGCCACCTGTTCGCCGCAGTACAGGAAGGCGCCCAAGGCTCGCCACTCCTCCATGCTGTGCTCGGTCATCTGAAAGTTGTCTGAAGCGGCGGCTACGTTGGCTGGCATGTTGACTGCGTTGGCCATTGAGAACTATCGGTCGTTGCTTCGGCTGGTGGTGCCGTTGCGGCGGTTGAATGTGGTGACCGGGGCCAACGGGACCGGGAAGTCGAGCCTGTACCGCGCGCTGCGGTTGCTGGCTGATGCCTCGCGCAACGGAGCGGTAGCGGCGTTGGCTCGCGAGGGTGGTCTGCAGTCGACGCTGTGGGCCGGTCCGGAGAATGTGTCGAAGGCGGTACGGCGAGGCGAGCAGCCGATCCAGGGCACGGTTCGCACGAAGGCGGTCAGCCTGCGGATGGGGTTCGCCTCCGACGACTACGGCTACGCGATGGACCTCGGGCTGCCGGTCCCCAGCATGTCCGCGTTCGCGCTGGACCCGGAGATCAAGCGCGAGGTGCTGTGGGCCGGACCGTTCTTTCGCCCGGCCGCATTGTTGATGGACCGCCGCGCCGGCGGGGTCCGGATCCGCGGCGACGACGGTGAATGGGAAGACGGTGGGTACGCGCTGCAGCCGTTCGACAGCATGCTCAGCGAGTTCGCCGACCCACGCCGTGCGCCGGAACTGCTGAGCGTGCGCGAGCGGATCCGGTCCTGGCGGTTCTACGACCATCTGCGCACGGATGCGGATGCTCCGGCGCGGCAGGTCCAGGTCGGCACCCGGACGACCGTGCTGGACCACGAAGGCGCCTCGGTGGCCGCTGCCCTGCAGACCATCCGCGAGATCGGTCCGGGCGGTGGGCTCGACGAAGCCATCGACGATGCGTTCCCTGGGAGCCGACTGCAGGTGCGGAGCGAGGGCGGGCGGTTCGAACTGGCCTTCCACCAGCACGGGCTGTTGCGGCCGCTGTCGGGCGCGGAGCTCTCCGACGGGACCCTCAGGTATCTGCTCTGGGTGGCCGCTCTGCTGACGCCGCGGCCGCCGACGCTGCTCGTCCTCAACGAGCCCGAGACCAGCCTTCACCCGGACCTGTTGCCTGCCCTGGCGAATCTCGTCGTCACCGCGGCCCGCAGTACTCAGGTCATCGTCGTCACGCACTCCCGCCCGTTCCTCGCCGCCCTGCAAGCCGGGTCGGACGAGACGAAGCTGGAGCTGCAGACCCTCGAGCTCGTGAAGGAGTTCGGGCAGACGGCTATCGCGGGTCAGGGCCTTCTGGACGAGCCGGCGTGGACGTGGCCGTCGCGCTGACCTCGTCCTTGACGCTTTCGAACCGGACCAGGATCAGCGCGCCGATCGCGGTCACCACGAAGCCACCCAGCGCACCGGCGTACCAGCCGGAGCGGACGGCGTCGTCGAGGACCAGTACGCCGACCGCGGCCGGGGTGATGGTCTGCAGGGCGATCATCGGAGTCGTTGCCAGCGTCACCGAACCGCGTTGCAGAGCGAGCGAGTAGAGGATGAAGGCGAGCCCGCCCGAGATCGGCAGCGTGTACGTCGTCGGGCTCGCGAGCAGGGCGCCGATCGAGCTGTCGTCGAGCAGTCGCGCCGAGATCGCGACACCGGCGTACCCGAGCCCGGAGAGCAACCCGAGCAGGGCCGTCGCCGTGCCGTGTTGTGAACGGCTCGCGAAAGCTCCCAGTACTGCGATGCAGACCAGCCCGACGATCAGGCCGACCGTGAGTCCGTGATGACGGGCGCTGTCACCCGCGTGGCCGGCCGACACCGCGAGCAGACCGAGCCCGACGCAGACGCCGACCACGGCCGACCACTCGATGGCACTCAGCTGATCGCTCATCAGCCGGGTCGCGAGCAACGCGGTGACGACCAGACTCGCCGCGATCCCGGCCTGGGCCAGGTAGAGCGGCAGCAGTCGCAGGGCGACGAAGTGCAGCCCGAAGCCGACCAGGTTGAGCACGAGTGCGCCCAGGAACGCCGGCTGCCGCAACAGGGCGACGACGAAACCGGCGAGCCGGCGCGGGTCGAGCTCCGAACTGGTCGGCACCTTGCGCGAGCCGACCGCCTGCAGGATCGCGGCGATACCGAACAGGACGGCTGCACCCAGGGCGGCGGCCAGACCAAGGACCACTGTCAGGCGGCCTTGCGTCTAGGAGCCCAGAACGTGAGGTAGAGGCTGAGCCCGCCGTAGTACACGAGATAGGCCAGCGAGATGCCGACCACGATCGGGCTCGGGTTCGGCATCTGGGTCAGCAGGACGGCGTACGCGCCGAGCCAGATCACCGTGGTGATCAGGTTCATCGACCGGAACACCTTGGTCCGCGACGGGTAGACGTACTTGACCGGGACGAAGACCAGGATCGAGCAGGTCAGCAGGATGATGCCGGTCACGGTCGGGCTGAGGCCGAGCACCACGACGTAGAACGCGACCACGTTCCAGTAGCTGGGGAAGCCGAGGAAGAAGTGGTCGTCGGTCTTCGCGTCGGTCCGGCAGAACTGGTAGCTGGAGGCAAGCAACGGCAGGGCGGCCAGGGCCGCGCCGATGAAGCCGTTCGGCAGGTAGCCACCGGTCCACAGCAGCACGATCGGCGCGAACGCGTAGGTCAGGTAGTCGACGATGTTGTCGAGCATCGCGCCGTCGAACCATGGGATGGTCTCCTTCACCCGGAGCCGGCGGGCGATCATCCCGTCGGTGCCGTCGATCCAGAGAGCGGCCAGGCCGAGCCACAGGGCCCGGACGGCGTCACCGTCGATCGCCGCGATCACGATCAGCAACGCGAGCACCGTTCCGCTCGCGGTATAGGCGTGCAGTGCAAGTCCGGCCAGACGCAACCGCGTCGACCCGACGAACGGTTCCCGCACCGCGTCGTGTGTGGTCAGCAGAACTCCCAGAACTCGGGCCAGGCCGGCGCCGCGCGCCGGGTTACCGCGGTCAGCGTCTCACAACGCGGGTGCTGCGTCGGCGACCGCATACCATTCCGCGGCGACCGGCCGGGTGACCGGCTGGTCTCAGCTAGCCGGCTCGAGCAGGAAGAGGGGGATCAGCCGCTCGGTCTTGCGCTGGTACTCGGCGTAGTTCGGGAAGACCTCGACGGCTCGTTCCCACCAGACGGCGTGCTCGTCGCCGCTGAGTTCGCGGGCCACCATCTCGCGTGTCTCGGTGCCGTCCTGGACGGTGAGCTTGGGGTCTGCCTTCAGGTTGTAGTACCAGACCGGGTGCTTCGCGGCGCCGCCGTCCGAGCCGACCGCGACGTACCGGCCGTCGTGCTCGACGCGCATCAGCGGCACCTTGCGGAGCTTGCCGGTCTTGGCGCCGCGCATGGTCAGCAGGATGACCTTCTGGTGGCGGTTGAACTGACCGGCGCTGGTGTCGCCGGCCGCCTCGATCTTGCTGACGGCGTCCCGGACCCAGCCGGTCGGGCTGGGCGCGTAGTCCTCAGAGGTTGACATATCACCATCCTGCCAGCCCGCGAGGCCAGGCGCGCACTCAGTGCTGGCGGGCGGCCTGCGCGCGGGCGACCCGGGTGGCGCGCTCGCGCTCCATCCGGCGGCGCGGGTCGAGGTGGTCCGGCAGGGTCGCGGGGCCCGCGACGTGGAGCAGCAGCCAGGTCAGCCGCCAGCGGGCGCGGTAGACCAGGCTCAGGCCGGCGTTCTTGTCGTTCATCGAACCCCTTTGCAATGGTTGGTGTGGCAATAATTTGTACACCAATTGATAGTGTAGCGGCATGGCTCAGGAATCCGAAGAGGTGGACCTGCTGAAGCTCGACCGTCAGGTCTGCTTCGCGCTCGCGGTCGCGTCCCGCAGCGTGATCGCGTTGTACCGCCCGCTGCTGGAGCCGATGGGGCTGACCCATCCGCAGTACCTGGTGATGCTCGCGCTGTGGGAGGAGTCGCCGCTGTCGGTCAAGCAGCTCAGCAACCTGCTCCAACTCGACCCGGGCACCCTCTCCCCACTGCTCAAGCGCCTGGAAGCCGCCGGCTACCTCACCCGCCAGCGCGACCCGCGCGACGAACGCTCGCTGGCCGTCCGCCTCACTGACTCCGGCCAGGCGCTTCGGACCGAGGCGCTGAAGATCCCGCCGGCGATCATCGACCGCCTCGACATGCCCCTCAAGGACCTCGAAGCCCTGCACAAGTCCCTCACCCGAGTCATCGCCGCCGCCACCTGATGCGGATCGCCGCCCACCAGGTCCCGGAGTACCGGCTCGACGTCGAATCAGCCCTTCGCCAACTGGAAGCCGCGAATCCCGACGTCGACCTGGCGTGCTTCCCCGAGGGGTATCTGCAGGGCTACCTGACGGATCGCGCGGTCGCCTCCGAGCACGCCATCGATCTGCGGTCGGAGGAGTTCGGCAAGCTGCTCACGCGCTTGGAGAGTGTTCGGCCGGCGCTCATCTTCGGGTTGATCGAGCGGGATGGGGATCGGCTCTACAACACGGCGGTTGTGGTGCGCGCCGGGAAGTTGCTGGGCAGCTACCGGAAGAGGCATCTGCTCGACGGCGAGGGGTGCTTCGCTGCGGGCGACAGCACGCCGGTCTTCGAGTTGGACGGCACCGTGTTCGGGATCAACATCTGCTTCGACCTGCAGTTCTCCGATGGGATCGCGGAGCTGGCGCGGCAGGGCGCGACAGTGGTGCTCTGCCCGTGCAACAACTTGATGCGGCGAGCTGTCGCGGCGGAGTACAGGGAACTTCATCACCCGATCCGGCAGCTTCGGGCCAGGGAGAGCGGCGTGTGGATCGTGAGTGCCGATGTCACCGGGCCCGCGGACGCCGAGCGGGTTTGCTACGGGCCGACCTCGGTCATCGATCCGTCCGGGAAGGTAGTCGCGCAGGTGCCGCTGCTGACGGAAGGACGGGTTGTCGTCGAGCTCTAGGCGGTGCACTCCTGGAGCTGGGTGGCGGTGGCTATTTTGCCTTCGATCCAGCGGCGGCGGAGGAAGTGGGCCTTGAGCAGGCGGTGGACGCCGTCGAGGACGACCAGGCGGCCGCGGTAGGCGACCAGGTGGATCGGGAAGTCGAGGTCGGCGTCCATCACGCGTTCGTAGTGCGGGCGGAAGTTCATCGGGGTGGCGGCGACCTGGTTCGGGGTGACCTTGAAGCGTTCGCCGTTCAGCTGCCACAGCGGCAGGTCGAACATCCACAGCAGGTCGGCGACCTCGACCGGTTCGACCCGCAGGTCGAGGGCCCACAGCTTGCCGAGTTGCCAGTGGGTCTGCGGGAAGACCTCCCGCAGCGGCTCCGGCGTCATCGCCAGCAGTTCGTCGAACGACACGTCCGGCGCGCTTCGGTCGGCGCCGCTGTCCACCCCATCGATCGTCACGACCGAGCAGGCTACGCCATCAAGCGGGCGACAACGACGACGTTGCTCAGGTAGGTCCGGCCGTTCCAGTCCTCGCAGGTGACCAGCACGAGCCGGCCCGGCCCGCTCTGGTCGAACAGCTCCGCGGCACGCCGGGCGAGCGGCTGCTTCCGGTACGTCGAAACGCCCGCGACGCGGTAGTTCAGCACCCCTCGCGAGGTACTCACCTCGATCCGGTCGCCGGCCCGAAGCCGCTCCAGCTCGTCGAACGCGCCACCCCCGGCATGCACGGTATGACCGGTGATCACCGCCGTCCCGCGGAGCGCTCCTGGCCGTACCCCTCCGGACCACCAGCCCACGTTCCGCGGATTCGACGGCGGCGTCAGCGCACCCGCGTCAAGCCCGACAGCCACCACAGGAGCAACCACCCCCAAGCGCCCAATCACCACCCGCTCCGGCACCCCCGGCAACCCCGCCTTCCGCCTCGCAACAGAAGCTGCAGCCGGTACTACGCCCGCGGTCGTGTTGGACAAGGCCACTGTTCGATCCGGGGCAGCACCGGCGTCGCCACCACGGGTGCTGCTGTCGGGACTGGAGAGCTGGAGCCAGGTGCCTCCGATTGCCAGAACGAGTCCGGTTGTCATCAGCAACCCGTTCCAGCGAATCGGTGCACCTCGCCCGCGATGCCGCCCGGTGGTCACCCGAGAACTCCCGACATCGTCACGGCAACCGGCTCAGAGGCTGTGCTTGCCGCGGCGCCTGAGGAGCAGGACCGCGCCGGCTGCGAGCAGCAGTCCGCCGGTTGTCAGCAGGGCTCCTCCGACAGCCTTCATCGGTCCGGACGAGTCGTCGGTCGACGCAGCGCCGGCGAGACCGGCATCCACCTCGGTCGGGACCGCCGTGGCGTAGGTCGGCGCGGTGGTTGTCCTCGGCGGAGCGCTCGTGTCCGGCACGCCGGTCGTCGGCGCCGTCGTCGGACGCGTCACCGGCGGCTTCGTGGTCGGCGGCTTGGTCGTCGGCGGCTTGGTCGTCGGCGGTTTCGTCGTCGGCGGCTTGGTCGTCGGAGGCTTAGTGGTCGGCGGCTTGGTCGTCGGAGGCTTCGTCGTCGGCGGCGTGGTCGTCGGTGGGGTGGTCGTGGTGCAGCCTTCCACCCAGAAGACCTTGAACTTCTTGTCGGCGCCGATCGAGCCGTCCGCCTCGATGCTGAGCTTCACGTGGTAGCCCTGCTGCGGATGCGGCGGACCGGTGAACTTCAGCGTGTAGGTCACCCGCGCGTCGAGATCGGTGCCGCCACCCGCGGCGTCCTCACCGATGAACGGCGTCAGGTCGCCCGACACGACCTGCAGGCCGCCGTCCTGCGTCGGCGCCTGGTCCTCGAAGCTGACCTGCGCCGTGTAGTCCGGATTCTCGTCGTAGTTGTAGAACTCGACCAGGAACGTGCAGCCCTGATGCGGGTTGTTGTTCGGCACGTCGTCGATGTCGACGCCCTCGATCTTGATCACGCCGTTGTTGCCCGGCGGATCGGCGACCCGAGCGTTGCCGGGGGCAACGTTGGCCGCCGCGCCCGGCGGCAGCACCAGCGCGGCGCTGCCCAGCATCAGCGTGAAGACTCCGGTGGCGGCGGCCACGCCTGCCAACCTATTGCGACTACCCGACAAAGCGATCATGACGATGCCTCGGATCAGCAGAAGGACAAGGAGTTCCTCTCAGCAGTATGCTCCGATTGTTGCCTGAGTCAACTACTGCCCGTAACGATTCGGTCCCCGAGCGGCAGCCGGTCTTACGCTGTGTACGCCTTCAACTGGCGCAGCACGGCGGAGCGGCGGCGGCGCGACGGCTTCTGCTGGCGGGTGCTTTCCGCCTGCATCTCGGTGATCACCAGGTCGGCCGGATTCATCTGCCGGTGGATCACCACGATCGCCGAATCGTCACCCGGACCGCCGATCTCGGTCACCAGCTCCGCGGCGGCGCCTTTGAAGCCGTGGGCAACGAGTCGTTCCGCGTGACCCGCCAACCGGTCCGTGCCCTGGCCGATGTCGCGGCGCGGAGTCTCCACCATGCCGTCGCTGTAGAGGAACAACGCGTCGCCCAGCTTCAGCTGACCGCGGTTGACGGTGAAGTCCGGATGCTCGACCAGTCCGAGCAACGGCCCGTCGGCGTCCCGCGTCAGCCATCGTCCCGACCACGCGTCGAACTGGATCGCCGGCGGATGACCAGCGGTCCGTACTTCGAACTCGCCGGTGCGCAGGTCGATCGCGACATGCACGACAGTCGCGAAGTCGTCGTTCCAGTCCTGCCTGCGCAGATAATGGTTCGCGGCCGGCAGGAAGTCCTCCACCGGTACGACGCCGAGCAGCCCGCCGAACGCACCGGACAGCAACAGCGCGCGGGTCCCGGCATCGATTCCTTTGCCCGAGACATCGACCAGTGCGACCTCGAGCACCTCGTCGCCGCGGGTCGTGGAGACCACGAAGTCGCCGGAGAAGGACGCGCCGCCGGCCGACCGGATCGCCTGCTCGGCCCGCCAGCCGGCCGGCAACGCGGGCAACTCGCCCTGAGCCGTCAGGGTGTCCCGCAGCTCCATCAGCATCGTCTCGCCGCGGGTGCCCTGGACGCCGAGCCGGCTGCGCACCTTCGCACCGGTCAGCACGATCCAGCCGATCAGTCCGAGGACGATCACGAAACCGGTCTTGGGCAGGTCGCCGGCGCGCTCGGACATGACGTACGAGCCGATGGCCAGGGTGCAGAAGGTCAGCAGGACCAGCGCCTTGAAGCGCAGCAGCAGTCCGCCGAGCAGCAGAGGTATGACCAGGATGGAAGTGGGTATGAAAGTGGGCATCGCCAGTGCGGCGGAACTGACCGTGGCCGTCAACGCCAGCAGACCGACGAAGGCCAGCTGGTGTGACTGGCGTGCGCGCCGAAGCAACGAACCGGCTCGCCGGCCGACCCGTCGCACAACAGCGCTGCCGCTACCGACGCCACTCATGGTGAGAAGAAGATAACGGCACTACTCGGTCCGCGCATCACATTGTTACAAGTTGATTGCAGCCGTCTCCCGATTGATATCGTCACGGCCGATTCCGTCATGCCCGGGGCCGCCGGGTCAGACCGGTCCGCTGGCACTTGGGACACCAGAAAAGGTTGCGTCCGGCCAACAGTTCGGTCCGGATCACCGAGTCGCAGACATGGCAGTGCCGGCCGTGGCGGCGGTACACGTAGACCTCACCGCCGTGGTCGTCGCGGCGTGGGTCGCGGCCCATCGCCTCGGGCGTGTGGTCGTCGGCAACGGTGTCGATCCGGCCGGTCTCGACGCCGTACTTCATCAGGTCGAGCAGGTCGGTCCACATCCCCAGCCACTCCTTCTTCCGGAGCAGGTGGCCGGGCGTCATCGGGTGCAGCTTGGCGCGGAACAGCACCTCGGCGCGGTAGACGTTGCCGACCCCGCTGAGCACCTCCTGGTCCATCAGCAACTGGCCGATCGGCAGCTTGCTGCGGTGGATCCGTTTCCAGGCCCGCTCGGGGTCGGCGTCGTCGCGCAACGGGTCGGGGCCGAGCCGCTTGATCAGCGCCTCGCGTTCGCCGTCGGTCAGCACCTCGCAGACGGTCGCGCCGCGCAGGTCGGCGTACGCGGTGGCGTTCTGCAGGCGGAGCCGGACCTGGCCGACCGGGAGCGGCGCCGGGTCGCCGGCCTCGATCCGGCCGAAGTCGACCTTGCCGATCAGCCCGAGGTGGATGTGCAGCCAGCCGGCCCCCTCGAAGTCGGCGAGGAAGTGCTTGCCGTGCGCCTCGGTCCCCCGCAGCACGTGCCCGTCGAGCCGCGCGGCGCCCTCGACGAAGCGGCCCTGAGGGCTGCTGGCCCGGACGACGCGGCCGCCGAAGTCGTCCCAGACATCATTTGCCAGCCGGTGCAGGGTGTGGCCTTCGGGCATGATTCCTCTTATGGGTCTGACGTCAGCAGGTAAGGGCCGTGGCGGGGGTACGCCGGCCACGGTCGGGACCGGGCGGTCGATGCGGGCCCGGGATGTTTCCAGGCCCCGCACCGAGCCGGCTGCCAAGCGGGTCGAGCAGGTTGCGAAGGGGCAGGACGAGAAGGGTCAGGAGGAGGGCAGCGGCGGGAGCTCGCCGGTCTCCTCGTAGGCGGACAGCATGTCGATCCGGCGGGTGTGCCGTTCCTCGCCGGAGTACTCGGTGGCCAGGAAGGTCTCCACGAACGCGGTCGCGTCCTGCTCGGAGTGCATCCGGGCGCCGACGCTGACGACGTTCGCGTTGTTGTGCAGCCTGCCGAGCTCAGCGGTTTCGGCGCTCCAGGCCAGCGCGGCCCGGACGCCCTTCACCTTGTTCGCGGCGATCTGCTCGCCGTTGCCGGAGCCGCCGATCACCACACCGAGGCTGCCCTCGTCGCCGACGACACCCTCGGCCGCACGCAGGCAGTACGGCGGGTAGTCGTCGACCGCGTCGTAGACGGCCGGGCCGTGGTCGACGACGTCGTGTCCGGCACTCTTGAGGTGCTGGACCAGGTGGTTCTTCAGGTCGAAGCCGGCGTGATCAGAGCCGATGTGCACTCGCATGGCCCGCAGTCTTCCAGGTCCTACTGGCAGTCCGGGACCCCGGGCAGCTTCGGGCCGCCGGTACCGACGTACACGTTGGTGACGTAGCCGTTGTACTTCGGCAGGTAGGCCCACCAGTCGCTACTGCGCGGTGGAGCGTCGATCAGTTGCCCCTGCTTCTGGCAGCTCACCAGTACGTCGACCCCGGACGGCAGGGTGCCCAGGATGCCCCCGGTGGTGGTCGGTGCGGTCCGGACGCGGAGACCGGCCCCAGTGGTCGTCACCCAGCTCCCTGGCGTCTTCACCCCGCCGGGGACGTTCAGCGTCCGGGTCAGCCGGGTCACGTCCGTGTAGGCCTTCCCGTACCCCGTGCCGTTCGGGTGCAACGTGTAGACCGCGACGATGGTCCGGTCCTCGGTCCCCACGGTCCCAGTGGTGTGCAGGGCCTCGCTGACGAGGTCCACGTCGGCGTCCACCGGCTTGTTGGTGTCTTCCCCGAAGCCGCTGGACGACGGGAACCCGGACCAGCCCTGCTTGATCGCGAAGGCGGGATCGAAGACCGACGAGATTCCGAAGTACTGGTCGAAGCCGTCGGTGCCGTAGCGGGTCGCCTGGTGCAGGTTGCCCATCACGAAGTGCCGCACGGGCGCGGGAGCCTGGTCCAGCAGGTAGCGGTAGATGCGAACGGTGTCGGCGGCGGTGAAGGCGGCGTACCCCCAGAAGCCCGGGTGGGTGGCAGGCGGCCCGGCCGTGTGGGTCAGGCCGAGCCGCGTCACCATCCGGTCGATGATCGCCGAGCCGCCGAGGGAGTCCCAGTAGTAGCTCGCCGCGTCGTCGTCACTGCTGCGCAGCATGACTTCGAGCCGGGCCCGGTCCGCGGCCGGGATGTCGTACTCCGGGCCCCGGTTCCACAGGTACTCCAGTGCCAGCAGCAGCTTGACCACGGACGCCGACCGGAACCGCAGATCCGGGTTGACCAGCTCGGTGAACTGGCCGGTCTGCCGGTCGAACACCGCGATACCCGCCGTCACGCCGGGTGGGACCACGGCCGAGGCCGACCTGCTGGCTGACGAGGTGGTCGCCCAGGACGGACTCACCGAAGCGGCCAGCCAGATCACGCTCGACCCGGCCAGCGCCATGGACAAACTCCGCAGAAGCAACACCGGGGAACCTACTCACCGTCGAACGATTGACTTGGTGAGTAACCTTCGCGCGGACCGGTCGAACGTTCAACCCTTGTCAGCCAGTTCGAAGTCTTATTCGAAGCTGGGACTCCGGTCCCGGGTCCGCTTCAGCTCGAAGAAGCCTTCGGTCGACGCCACCAGCCGGACACCGTCCCAGAGCTTGCCGGCCGCCTCACCCTTCGGGGCCGGGGTGACGACCGGCCCGAAGAAGGCGGTGCCCTCGACGGAGATGACCGGCGTACCGACCTCCATGCCGACCAGATCCATGCCCTCGAGGTGGGACTTGCGCAGCGCCTCGTCGTACCGGTCGGTGCCGGCGGCCTCGAGCAGGGAAGCCGGCAGACCGGCCTCGGTCAGCGACTCATCGAGGACTCCGTCGCCGTTGATGCCGCGGCCCTCGCGGTGGATCCGGTTGCCGAGTGCGGTGTAGAGCGGCAGCAGGACCTCGTTGCCGTGGGCCTGCTCGGCGGCGATCAGGATCCGGACGATGCCGAGCTTGCGCTGCCAGTTGGCGTCGTGCTCGTCGCGATCCTCGTTCAGGATCGCCAGGCTCATCACGTGCCACGAGGTCCGCACGTCCCGGACCTGCTCGACCTCGAGCATCCAGCGAGACGTCATCCAGGCCCAGGGGCAGGCGGGATCGAACCAGAAATCAGCGGTGGAGGTCATGATTTCGATCGTACAAAGTGCAACCATCCTGACCGGGGCGGTGGGGTGGGGAAAGAATCCAAACAGCACGCCGCTCCGCGTGGCGTCTCGCCCGCTGGACGGACCCGGACCGATCCGGTCACGGGCCGACACCGCCCGGTCACCCTGCGGCAGCACCTGATCAAGCTCCGGCAACGCTTTGACGGAGGTTGTGCAAGTCGGGGGGAAACCCTCGGCGCGGCCGGTGTCCAGGTGCATAGGATGCCGACATGCCTGGAACCAACCTGACGCGCAACGAAGCGCGCACCCGCGCCGGCCTGGTCAGTGACGTGAGCTACGCGATCGAGCTCGATCTGACCACCGCCACCAGCGGCGCCGCGACGTTCGCGTCGACGACCACTCTCACCTTCGCCGCCGTCGCCGGCGCGAGCACCTTCGCCGACCTGATCGCGGCGTCCGTGCGGGAGGTGACGCTGAACGGCCGCTCGCTCGACCCGGACAGCGTGTACGACGGCGCGCGGCTGCAGCTGGACGGGCTGGCCGAGCGCAACGAGCTCGTCGTGGTCGCGGACTGCACCTACTCGCGGACCGGTGAAGGGCTGCACCGCTCGGTCGACCCGGCCGACAAGGAGACCTACCTCTACACCCAGTTCGAGGTGCCGGACGCGCGCCGCGTGTTCGCCACCTTCGAGCAGCCCGACCTGAAGGCTCCCTTCACCTTCACGATCTCCGCCCCGGCCCGCTGGGTCGTCATCTCCAACGCGCCGACGCCCGAACCGACGCCGTACAAGGGTCCGAACGGCGAGGAGTTCGCCACCTGGCGGTTCGCGCCGACCGAGCGGATGTCCACCTACATCACCGCCGTCGTGGCCGGGCCGTACCACGTGGTCACCGACGCCTACGAGGGTGTGCACGGCACCTACCCGATGTCGCTGCTGTGCCGCCCGTCGCTGGCCGGCTCGCTCGACGTCGACGATTTGTTCGAGGTGACCAAGCAGGGCTTCGAGCTGTTCGAGCGCGCGTTCGGTACGCCGTACCCGTTCCACAAGTACGACCAGGCGTTCGTGCCGGAGTACAACATGGGCGCGATGGAGAACGCCGGCTGTGTGACGATCCGGGACGAGTACATCTACCGCAGCCGCACCACCCACGCCGAGCTGGAGAGCCGCGCGAACACCGTGCTGCACGAGCTCGCGCACATGTGGTTCGGCGACCTGGTGACGATGACGTGGTGGGACGACCTGTGGCTGAACGAGTCGTTCGCCGAGTGGGCCAGCCACTGGGCCCAGGCCACCGCGACGACGAAGTACGCCGGTGCCTGGACCACCTTCTGCAACGCCCGCAAGAACTGGGCCTACCGGCAGGACCAGCTGCCCTCGACGCACCCCATCGCCGCGGACATGGTCGACTTCCACGCGGTCGAGGTGAACTTCGACGGCATCACCTACGCCAAGGGCGCCTCGACGCTGCGCCAGCTGGTCGCGTTCGTCGGTGAGGACACCTTCATCACCGCGCTGAAGGAGTACTTCGCCGACCACGCCTTCGGCAACACCGAGCTGGCCGACCTGCTCAAGCCGCTGGAGAAGGCGTCCGGGCGCGACCTGGACGACTGGACCGAGCGGTGGCTGCGGACCGCGGGCGTGAACACCCTGCGCGCCGACTTCACCGTTGACGCCGAGGGAGCCTTCCAGACCTTCGCGATCGAGCAGACCGCGGCGGCCGACCACCCGACACTGCGGCCGCACCGGCTCGCGGTCGGCCTGTACCGGCTGACCGACGAGGGCCTGGTCCGGACCGAGCGGTTCGAGGTCGACATCGACGGCCCGCGGACCGAGCTGGCCGAGCTGGTCGGCGTGACCCAGCCCGACCTGGTGCTGCTCAACGACGACGACCTGACCTACGCCAAGATCCGGCTGGACGAGCGCTCCCGCGCCACGCTGGTCGAGTCGATCGACCGGCTGGACAGCTCGCTGGCCCGCGCCCTGGCCTGGGGTGCCGCGTGGGACATGACCCGCGACGCCGAGATGCCGGCCAGCCAGTACGTCGGGATCGTGCTCAAGGGCGTCCGCGCCGAGACGGACCTGACCGGCGTACGGTCGCTGCTCGCGCAGGCGACCTCGGCGATCAACAGCTACGCGGCACCGGAGAACCGTCCGGAGCTGCGGGCGCAGTTCGAGCAGACGCTGGCCGAGTTGCTGGCCGGCGCTGAGGCGGGCAGCGATCACCAACTCGCCTTCGCCCGCGCCTACGTCGGTGGAGTCTTCTCCGACGAGGGCGCCGACCGGCTGGCGCAGTGGCTGGACGGCACCGACCTGCCGGACGGCCTGGTGGTCGACAACGACCTGCGTTGGACGCTGATCGTGGCCCTGGCCAGGCTCGGCCGGGTCGACGCCGAGCAGATCGACGACGAGCTCAACCGCGACACCACCATGACCGGCCAGGAGCGAGCCGCCCAGGCCCGCGCCGCCCGGCCGACCGCCGAGGCCAAGGCGGAAGCCTGGCGGATCGCGGTCGAGTCCGAGGACACGCCGAACGAGACGCAGTTCCGGACCATCGTGGGCTTCCAGCAGCCGGGGCAGGAAGAGCTGCTGCGGCCGTACATCGACAAGTACCTGACCGCCGCCAAGGACGTCTACACGCGGCTCGGCTCGTCGATGGGCGAGAACGTCCTGGTCTACCTGTCACCGCGCGGCCTGGCGGAGCAAGCCACCCTCGACGCGCTGTCCGGCTGGCTCGACACCGAGGCCGAGTCGCTCGACGCACCCACTCTCCGGTACGTCGGAGAGGCTCGTGCCGACCTGGTTCGTGCGCTGGAGGCCCAGCGTCGCGACGCGCTCGGCTGATGGGGGCCGACCCTTCGTTAGCGGGTGCCTCGGCCGTGGCCCTCACGGGTCTGGCCGAGGCGTACCGGCCACGCCCGGTCACGCCGTTGATGCCGTGGCGGTTCACCGGGCGGCTGGTCAAGCCGTACGTGATCACCGCGCGCGGACGGTCGTGGGACGACCAGATGGTGGCCGTGGCGCGGACGACGGCCGTCAAGCAACTGGAGTTCGACGACGCGATGGGCGCCGTCGGACTCGCCGTGGTGATCCTGCATCTGAGCGATGACGGCAGCTATCTGGTGGTGCAGAGCTGGGCGAAGGACTTCCAGTCGCGGCTGAGCCTCTTCCGCGGCATGGACGTCGACGACCTCCGCCCCGCTCCGATCGGCGCCGGCACCTGCGTTTGGGAGCAGGAAGTCCTCAGCCACGAGCGGGCGTCGTACGTGAACCACATCCTGAACGCCGAGGTCGACGTCGAGAGCTGGCTGGACGACTGCCTGGACACCCGGCCCTCCCCCAAGGCCGGCGGGATTCCTTCCGGAACCTGATGTCCTAGCGGCCTTGGCGTCGGCAGAGGGCGTTGTCGATCAGCTTCGTCGCCGCGCCTTCCTGGGCGTAGATCACCTCGATCGAGTCGTACAGCTGGGAGGACATCGAGACCACCGCGCTGCGCCGGCCGTCGCTGGTGACGCCGAGCCTGGTCCGGTAACCGATCTGGTCGCCGCCCGGAATCCATACCGTGCCGCCACAGGCCAGCTCGCGGGAGAAGATGCCGAGGCCGTAACTCGCGTCCTTCCAGATCTCGCTGGCAGGTCCTTCCACGGGCATCGCCCGGGTCATCTCGGCCAGTTGCGCCTTGCGGAGCAGCCGTCCGCCGAAGAGCGCGCGCTGGAACTTGTCCAGGTCGGCCAATGTGGAGATGAACCCGCCGGATGCGTCGGCGTCGACCAGGTCGGTGGTGTCGACGAGCGGCTCCCCCGCCGCGAACCGGGTGTAGCCCTTGGCGTGTGGCGCCCGGATCCGGGGGTCGTCGCCCGGCCAGTACGTGTGGCTCAGGCCGAGTGGACGGATGATCCGGCGGTCCACCTCGGCGTACCAGGGCCGCCCGGTGACGGCTTTGATCACCAGGCCGACCAGGTTGTAGCCCGTGTTCGAGTATTTCCAGCCGCCACCCGGCTGGAAGTCCGGCGGGTGGCTCAGCCCGGCCTTGACCACATCTTCCTCGGAACGGGCGTCGTACCGCTGCGCGTAGTACTGGTCGGCGGTTTCGATGACCGGGAAGTTGCCGTCGTAGATTCCGGCGGTGTGCCGGAGCAGATGCCGGACGGTGATCCGGTTGCTGTCATAGCCGGTGCCGCGGACGAATCCCGGCAGCCATTTCTCCACCGGATCGTCGAGGCGCATCCGCCGCTCGCCGACCAGTTGCAGTACGACGGTCGCCACCAGCGTCTTGTTGGTGCTCCCGATCCGGAAATAGCCGTCCGGCCGGACCCGCTGACCGGTCGCGAGGTCAGCCACTCCGCTGACGACGGTCCGCTCCCCAGCCGGCGTGGTCGTCCGCGCCAGTACGCCGGTCACGCCGACCGCGCGGATCGCGTCGGCATCGTGCTGCAGCGTCCCGCCCCGGCCGGCCACGGCGGGGGCCGCCGGTAGCAGCGCCAAAGTCAAGGCTGCGATCAGCACCTTTGTTCGCATGGGTAGATTTCCTCCCGATCGGTAAACCATTCACTGCCATGCAAACGGCTGAAGGAAGTCGGCACCATCGCCCGCGCACCCGGACAGTGGTAGCTCATGCGCTACCTGTGACATTCAAACAGTTGATTGTCAGCAGACCGTTGTAAGGCGGTTGCTGCCCGCGATCACGGTGTCCACAACGAGATTCTCGCCACGTGAACGCACCTCACTTTTCCCCTCGACCGGTTTAAGCTGACCCGGAATCATTCACTCGAGGGACTTGGGGAGGGCCTTTGCCGTGACGCACGTGGATGACCGGACTGGACCGACCCGGGCCAGGCGCCCGGCCGGACGCGCGGCGGGCCGCGCCAACGCGCGGGCTCTGAACTACGGCGGTGACAGCCGGGTAGCAGCCCGGGCCGGCCGCGCCGTACCGACCAGAGACCTGTCCGGGGCTCAACTGGAGAGCGAAGCCGAACGCGCCGAGCGCCTGTCTGCCGGCCGCCGAGCCGCACCGCGCTCCGCCCGTTCCGGCCGGAAGAAGTCGAAGGGGTCCCGCACCGCGATGGGAGCCGCGGTCGTCGCGGGTGCCGCGGTGGTTGCGACCGTCGCCTTCGTTCTCACCAACGGCAACTCCGCGCCACCGCAGTCGGCCGGCGATCCGCCGCCTGTCGTGGCACCACAGACCACCTCGGCCCCGACGACATCGAAGAGCTCCGACGGCAACCCGGCGCCCGCAGCAGCCAAGACCACGAACGCTGACCGCAAGCCGCCGGCGCCGACCCAGACCACGGCGGCCACTAGCGCGACGCCGAACACCGGCCCTGCCTCGCCCGTCTTCAAGCGTGGCCAGTGGATCGCGGTGCTCGACAAGTACCCGACCGACGCCGGGATGGAAGCCGACCAGCTCGCCAAGCAGCTCGCCGGCAAGCTGATCGCGGCCGGCGTACCGGCCAAGGCGATGCTGCTGCAGGGTCAGTACCCGGGTGTGGCGGACAGTAGCCTGCAGCCGGAGTCGGACGCCTGGGTGGTTTACCTCGGTCCGGTGGCCACCTCGCAGGCCGCGCTGAACTTCTGCCAGGCACCCACGACGCAGGCTGTGTACTCGAGCCTGGCGTGCCCCACGTACGAACCGGCTGCCAAGCCCGGCTGAGCCCGCTTGCGCGCGGGCCCGCCCCCAGGCTGGCCCGACTGCTCTGGGCCCGGCTACTGCTTGTGCGGCTCGTTGACGTGGACCATCGGCGCCTGGTGCGCGTGGTCGCCGAGCTGCTGAACTCCGGCGACCAGACCGCCGGTCAGGTCGCCGGTGGCGAAGGACGTCTGCATCGTCAGCGCGGCCAGACCGGCTGAGGTATCCGACAGCTGGCGCCGGGCGTTCGGGCCGGTGACGATCTCCAGCCGGCGGCCGGCCGGGTCGACGTACACCAGGACGCTGTTGTCCGGGTCGTCCAGCTCGTTCAGCAGCTCCAGCGCGAACGGGCGCGTCTCGGAGTCGGCGCCACCGACGTACACGGAGAAGTGCAGGCCCGAGGCGGCTTCCGCGTTGCGGACGGCGCGCTCGATGTCGTAGAGCTGCTCCGGGGTGAATGCGTCACCAGCTGGCACTTGCGCCTCCGGTCGTACGGGCGACGCCGGTACCGGCGCTCGCGGGAGTGGAACCGGCAGCCGCGGAGGTTCCGGCGGGGAGCTCGGGCAGGCTGGCCGGGTCGGGCTTGGTGGCGGTCGGGCCACCGATCCAGACCGGCGGAGCCCACCACGACAGCCCCGGGCGGTAACGAGGGCCCTTGGCGATCGAGGGGGCGAAGACGAGCAACGCCAGCACCGCCACGACCAGCACCGGGATACCGACGAACACCAGCAAGGTGTGGCCGGAGAGCAGAGTGATCACGAACAGCAGCCTAGTACGCACACCACCGCGCCCGCCCCGGGGGATCAACCGGAACGAGCGCGGCAGATCAGGTACTACGCGATCAGAACCGTACGTCGGAGCATTGGTAGAACGCGTTGGCCGTGTCGGCGATCGTCCAGACCGCCAGGATCATGTGCCTGCCGGTACGGGCCGGCACCGTGCCGGTGTGGGCGGAGTCGGCGGGCGGTCGCGCGCCACCCAGCGACTTGGTGAGGAACGGCGTCAGGTCGAGCGCCGCCCGGGTCAGCGGCACGCTCTGATTCCAGCCCTGCTTGGTGATGTAGTACTTGAAGTCCGTGGTGGAGTGCGGCGCGGTCAGACGCCATTTGAAGGTGTAGCTCTGACCCGACGTGAGCTGTGTGGTCGGCCAGGCGCCACCGCGCTGGTCGTCCAACTGGCTGAACTGCGAGAGACCGGCCGAGCAGAGCTTGCCGTCGGCCGGGCCGCGCTGCGGGAACCCTTTCGGGCCCTCGACGCTCTGCGGCTCCCATTGGATCTGGCCGCAGTTCTGGACCGTGCCGTTCTGGCAGTGCTTGGCGCGGCTGATCGGCGCCGTGGTGAATCCGTGGCCGTAGGCCAGCGGAACGGACGTGGAGACCGTCAGAGCCAAGGCTCCGACGGCGACTCCAGCGACACTGAGTTTCCGTGCTCGCAACATGCGGACACTCCTTCTGATTCCCTTGGAAATGGGGGCGGTGGGGGAATGAAGGAAGGCGCCTTCGTTGACAATAGATAACAACCGTTCAAATCTATTGTCAACAGTTCGTAGCGGGCCGCGTACTTTCTGCTAGCTATGCAGTACGCCGATGAGTCGGCGCAGGCGCTGGTTGTTCGGCAGATCCTCGATCAGCACGGGCACCCCGTCGGGTCCGCCGAGCGGGACCCGCCAGTTCGGGTACTCATCGGTCGTGCCCGGCTGGTTCTGGGTACGCCGTTCGCCCACCGCGTCGGTCAGGGCAACCCCGACCAGCTTGGCCGGTGTGTGCGCGACGTACCGGTGCAGTGCCTCGACGATGCGCTCGACGTCGCCATCCGCGTTGCCCAGCAGGTGTCGCTCGCGCAGCGCGTTGAGCCAGGAGTCGCGTTCGGCCTCGTCCACGGCCAATTCCTCGGCGACCGGGCGCGTCAGCAGACCGAGACGGTCGCGGAGCTCCACGTGGTCCCCCGCGAGATAGCCGGCCGTCGGTGGCAGGTCGTGGGTCGTCACCGTGGCCAGGCAGAGTTCGCGCCAGCGCTCCGGCGGCAGCGGGTTGCCGTTCGCATCGCGCTCGAACCACAGGACCGACGTACCGAGGACTCCGCGTTCGGTGAGGTAGTCGCGTACCCAGGGCTCGACCGTGCCGAGGTCCTCCCCCACCACGACCACGCCGGCGCGCGACGCCTCGAGGACGAGGATGCCGATCAGCGCCTCGTGGTCGTAGCGAACATAGGTGCCTTCGGTCGGCCGGTCGGGCGAGGTGACCCACCACAGGCGGAACAGCCCGAGGATGTGGTCGATCCGCAGCCCACCACCGTGCCGGATCACCGCCCGGACGAGATCCCGCCACGGCGCGTACCCGGTCTGGGCGAGCGCGTCCGGACGCCACGGCGGTTGCGACCAGTCCTGGCCCTGCTGGTTGAACGCGTCCGGCGGCGCACCCACGTGGATGCCTTCCGCGAGCACGCGCTTGAGCGCCCACGCGTCGGCGCCGTCGGGATGAACACCGACCGCCAGGTCGTGCAGGACGCCGAGCGACATGCCGGCCGACTTCGCCCGCGCCTGGGTCCGGGCGAGCTGCTCGTCGAGCTGCCACTGCAGCCAGCAGTGGAACTCCACGGCGTCGGGATTTTCGTTGCGGAAGGCAACAACTTCGGAGCTGGCGGGATCCCGCAGTTCCATCGGCCACTTGCTCCACTCCGGCCCGTGCACATCCGCGAGCGCGGCCCAGGTGGCGAAGTCGATCAGCCCTTTGCCTTCGCGGTCGCAGTACGCGCCGTACTCCGCGATGCGGCCGATCGACGGCCGGACCCCGAAGAGCAGTTGCAGGGCCTCGCGCTTGGCGGCCCAGACGGTGTCCCGGTCCAGCGCGGTCGCGTCCTCGCTCAGTGCTCGCGTCTGCAGGGCCAGGGTGCGGACCCGATCGCGTTCAGCCGGCGCCAGGTCGCCGTACTCCTCGATGTCCTCGATGCGCAGGTAGAGCGGGTTCGCGAACCGCCGCGAGGCCGGCAGGTACGGCGAGGGCTCCATCCGGCCGGAGGTCTCGGCCGCGTGCAGCGGGTTGACCAGCACGAAGCCGGCGCCCAGGTCGTTGGCGGACCAGGCGGCCAGGTCGGCGAGGTCGTGCAGGTCGCCGATACCCCACGACCTGCGGGAGCGGACGGAGTACAGCTGAAGCACCCAGCCCCATGTCCGTTGCAGCTTCTGGGGTTCAAGCTTCTGCGGGGTGACGATCAGCGAGCCGACCGAGATCTCCGGGTTGCTGCCGATGCGCGCGCACAGCCGGTGGTAGCCGATCGGCAGATCGCCCGGCAGCTGGTACGTCGCCTCGCCGATCTGTACGCCGTCGACCCACTCGGGCTCGACCCACTTGTCCTGCTGCACGATGTCGCGGCGCTGACCGCCGTCCTCCAGGTCCACCCACACCTCGGCCGTCGAGCCGTGCGGCAGGTGTACTGCGAACCAGGGCGTCCAGCCTTCCCGCACCACCAGGCTGGCCGGCACCGTTCGGCGCCAGCGGGTCAGCTGGTGCTCGGCCAGCGCGTCCGCGGCACGGTCAGGAGTGGACGCGTCGACACCGAGGGCGGCCAGCACAGTGGAGACGACCTCGGTCGAGACCAGCACATGTTTGCCTTGCCAGTCCCAGTACTCGGTCGCCACTCCGTGCGCGACGGCTAGCTCGACAAGGGCTGGAGTGGGAGCAGTCACGCGTGCGAGTCTGCCGTATCCAGGGCTACGGGGGCGAACGCCGCGCGCGCCGGAACCGCCTGCGACGTCACTGCTCGCAGGCGCTCCGGCACTGGCCGTTCCGTTCCGTCACGACCGCGCATCGGGGACTGCCGCAGTACCGCGTCCTGCCTTAGTCTTCGGTGGAGCATCTGGCCGGGGGCAGTGAGGCGGTCAGGCCACAGCACGGCGGAGTGGGGACTTGCGCCGGAGTGAGGGGGCACGATGGACGAGTTGCTGCCGCGCGGCATCAGCCGCCGTGCTGCCCTTGGCTTGCTGGGAGTAGCGGCGGTCGGGTCAGTGACCACGGGCTGCCGCAGTACGCCGGCAGCGAGCGCACCCGTGACCGGCGACTACAGCGTCGCCGACTGGGTCGCGGACCGCGGCGACAACTACCTGATCGCCCACCGGGGTGTCGGTGACCTGTTCCCCGAGCACAGCATGGAGTCGTACGACGCCGCGGTCGGCTGGGGCGCGCAGGCGATGGAGATCAGCGTCGGCATCACCTCCGACGACGTACTGGTCTGCATGCACGACTCGACCCTCGACCGGACCACAAGCCTGACCGGCAACCTGCGCACCACGTCGTACGCCGACCTCGCGAAAGGCTGGCTCGACGTGCCCCGGCTGGGACCGCGCTGGGCGCAGACCAAGGTCAAGGTGCCGTTGTTCGAGGACGTCCTGCGCAAGTACGGCGGCCGGGTGATCCTCGCGGTGGAGGCGAAGGACGACCGCGCCTACGCGCCGATGATGGCGATGGTCGCGAAGTACCGGCTCGAGTCGGCGGTGATGCTGAAGACCTATTTCAGGAGCAAGCGCATCGCCGAGGCGAAGGCGCACGGGCTCGGCGTGTTCGCCTACTTCACCACGCCCGTGGAGCTGACGCCCGCGGCGGTCCAGGCCGTCGCCAGCCAACTGTCGCCGCGCACGGACGCGATCGTCGTACCGAACTCCGGCCCCGGCGGGTACCTGGACACGCGCCTCGTGGAGGCGGCTGTCGCGACCGGCATCCCGATCTGGCCGTATCCGCTGCACCGCCGCGCAGACGTCGCGCACTACGCGGCGCTCGGGATCGGCGGCGCGGTGACGTCCAACATCGGCTACCTGCTGGGCAAGACCGAGCAGGCCACCACGGACCAGTGGGCCTCAGGCGCGGTGGTGCCGGGTGAGCTGACCAGAGATCCCTATGACGACCGGTTCGCGATCGCCTGGGCACGCGGTGGCGGCATCGCGCTTGCCGCGAAGGGCACCCAGCACTTCCTCACCCTCGGCAACCTCGGGCCGATCACCGCACCGTCGTACTCGGTCGAGTTCCAGGCCTCGTACGCCGCGCTGCCCACCGACCCGCTCGCCAACCTCACCCTGGCCTTCGGTCACACCGACGACGCGTACTACGAACATCGGCTCGGCGCCTCGAACGGCTACCACGCGATCATGCAGGCGAACGGCGAAGTCGGCCTCTACGCGCACCGCCGTGGGAAGACCGCCGGCATCAAGCTGGCGGTGAAGAAGACGGCGCCCGCGTTCCGGGGCGAGTGGCTGAAGTTCCGCCTCGACGTCACGCCGACCACGCTGACCTGGAACCGTCTCGACCAGCCGGCGAAGGTGACCGTCGTGGACAAGGCGTACCGGGGCGGCTACCTGCACATCGGGCGTGCGTCCACCGACGGCAGCCTCGTACTGCGCGACCTGAAGGTCACCCACACGCCTTGACGGCATCCGCGGCACAACCCCAGCCCAGAGTGATGCCACTGCCACCATGCCCATAGTTGTGCACTACCGGTACTCCGGGCAGCAACTCCTCGTCTCGCTCCAGCCTCACCTCTGGCCTGCCGGGCCGTAGCCCCACCAGTGCCTCGATGATCTCTGCATCCGCCAGTGCTGGGACCAGGTCGCTGCAGCGGCTCACTATCGACCGGGTGGTCTCGTCGTCGACCGTGGTGTCCCACACGCCCGCGTCGAGCGTGCCGCCGAGGATGCAGTCGTTCTGCCGCGGGTGAATGTAGGCACGGCCGGCCGGGTGCGTCTCGTCTCGCACCGACAGGGTCAAGCCGGGGTTGGCCACTCTGACGATCTGGCCGCGGATCGGATAGGTGCTGGTGTCGCCGACGAGCTCGCCCGCCGCCAGACCCGCGCAGTTCACGATTACGTCGGGCTCGAGATCCAGGAGGTCTCCCAGGCCGTTGACCCGGCGTACCTGCTGCTGGCCGCCTCCGTCGACGTACTGGCGGTAGAGCCACGGCAGGTAGGTCGGCATCTCGACCAGCGGCACCACGAAGCGCAGGCCGTGGGTGTAGCCGGGTGGGAGCTCGTCAGGGCTAGCGGGGCGCACGTCGCCGACAGCACCCGCCCAGGGCTGCGGGCCAGGCTCCTGGCGGTACACGACCAGTGACTCGCGCATGACGACGCCTGGCACCCCACGGGCTGCCTCAGCCGCCAGTACGTCGTACGTGGTGCTGCCCCAGCTTGCGACCTTGTCTGCAGGGCCGGCAGAGGTCGGGAACCACACTGCTGCCGCCAGGTGGGAGGTGGTTGCTTCGGTGGCGTGTGCGCTGACCAGGATCACGTCGTCGCCGCGCTGTCTGAGCAGGGTGGCAGTAGACAGGCCGGAGATCCCTGCGCCGAGCACGACGACTCTCATCTGACCAGTCTTCTCTGGCGACGGGTCAGGAGCAGGACGGCCACCAGGAGCGCAGTACTGGCTATCACCAGGCCGATAGCCACACCGGCCACGTTGTTGGTCAGCTGGTAGAGGGAGATCGGCCAGATGACCAGCAGGATCGAGCAGCCGACCACGGCGTAGGCCGACGCATGGCGGCGACTGTAGGCGAACAGGAGCGCGGCCGGGCCCGCAGTACCGACCACGAGAGCCATCACCTCACCGCGTTCCTGGATGAGCCAGCAGACCGACGAGCTGAACATCGCGGCTCCGGCCAGTGACCACGCGGTCACCTGATCGCGGACCAGACCGGTCACGGCCATCACGAACGCCACCAGGATGAAGCCGGTACCGGCGATCCCGGCCGGATTGGCCGACGAGGTGTCCGGAGTCAGGACGTCCGCGGTGATCACCAGCACACCGACGGCCAGGATCGCGAATGTTGCCACTAGCAACGAAGACCCTGCCAGCCACCACACGCCGAGCACCGCCAGCACGAGGGCCACCGCGACCCCGGCGATCCGGCCGGTCTCGCCTTCGATCGCGACGTACGTGGCGAACCCGGCGACACAGCAACCGAGCGAGGCCAGCGCAGAACTCAGCTGTTCCCGTCGGCCTACTAGGGCTAGCAGGGCCGCAGTACCGAGGAGGACCACCGCTGCGGTCGTCCCTGTGCTGATCCGGGCGGCTCGGCCCATCTCGCCCCAGTTCGCGACCGTGAGCAGGGCTACTGCGCCCAGCAGGAGCGCGCCGCCGATGTATCCCAGGACCTCGGTCAGCGCTGACGAGTGAGCTGCGGTGGGTGGCACCCGGCGTTGTTCGCTCTTCGGCGGCTGAGGCTGTGGGCTCGGCTGGTGGTTGCTCGGGCGGCCAGCGGTGGCGGGTTGCGACGTACTGGCACCAGCTGCATCTGAGGCGGTGCCTGCTCCGGCGCCTGCTCCGGCGCCTGCTTTGGCGCCTGTTCCGGCGTCCGCCTCGGCGGCTGAGCGGAGTGCCTGGGCTTGGTAGGGGCGCAGGACACCCGCGGACACCAGCCTGGTCAGCTCGTCATCCAGCCGGCTCGGCATATCCGTGTGCTCCTCCTCGCAAATCTGAAGGTTCGGGGATTGCAGAGATCCGGGCGGCGATCACTACAGTAGGGCGGCGAGATGCCTATTCTGCTCAGTTACCCCGTGTCCCTGCTCAGTCACCCCCTGTTTTCCGTGCCGGACACCTTCCCGACCTTCTTCCGCCGAGGCAACGACGGCCAGTTGGAGGTGACGGACCAGATCATCATGGTCCCGGCCCGGATCGCCGGCCTGATCATCGGTTTCTTCGTGATCCGCTGGCTGCTGCACAAGGGAATCCGCCGGTTCGCCAAGCGCACCGGCAACGGCGCCGTGGCCGGCGTCCTGGCCAAGTCCAAGCGCGGCCAGGAGTTCGTCGAACAAACCCTGAACAGCGAACGCCGCGCCCAGCGCGCCCAGACGATCGCCTCCCTGCTCTGCAGCACGGTCACCATCATCCTGACCGCCATCCTGGTCGTGATGGTGCTGGCCGAACTCGGCTTCAACATTCTGCCCGTGGTCGCCTCCGCCAGCATCATCGGCGTAGCGCTCGGCTTCGGCGCCCAAACCCTGGTCAAGGACTTCCTGGCCGGCGTCTTCATGATCTTCGAAGACCAGTACGGCGTCGGCGACCTGGTCGACATGGAAAAAGCCACCGGCGTGGTCGAAGCCGTCGGCCTCCGAGTCACCCGTCTACGCGGCGAAGACGGCACCACCTGGTACGTCCGCAACGGCGAAGTCCTCCGGGTCGGCAACCTCACGACGCGCGACCCCGACGCCCCGGCCACGTCCACCACCGGCGTAGGCAGCGCCGCAGAAGCCGCCGACGGAGTCACCCACCTCGAAACCCCCTCCTCCGACGAAACCGTCACCCGCACCGAAACCCGCCCCCTCCCGGAACCTCCCGCCCGAGCCACCACAGGCGGCCACGAACCTCGCGACTAGCGCGCATTCCCCACCCCTGCCCGTGACGCGGGCTGGAGTGTCGCACCCACCCGAACCTCTTGGGGTGAAGCGCACAGGCGATCGGCACCCGCGTCGCACGGTGCGACCGTGTGGGCACCCACCCCTGCACGTGTCGCGGGCTGGAGCGTCGTGCCCACCCGAACCTCTTGGGGTGGAGCGCGCAGGCGATCGGCACCCGGATCGCGCCGTGCGGCTGCGTGGGGTCAGAGTCGCGTTAACGTGGGACACGAAGGCCTCCGGTTTGGTGAAGCGGTTCCTTAGACAGCTCCACTTCACAACCGGAGGCCTTCACCTGTCACACCGACTCACCGCCACAAGGCGGGCCAACCTCCCTGGACATCACAGCTAGCGCGTCGCCCCCACCCGAACCTCTGGGGTGGGGACCCGCAGGCGAACCGCACCCGGATCGCGTCGTGCGACGCGTGGTACCCACCCTGCTCGCATCGCGGGGTTGCGCGTCGCACCCACCCGAGCCTGCCGAGGGTGAACGTCGCTGGGGTTGGGTCGCGCCTCCGCGTCCTCCCGCGGGAGTGTGTGCCCACCGACAGGAGGTAGTGCCGGTTTTGCCACTGCTCAACCGGTCCCTGAGCGTGACGAGTCGGCTCGCCACCGACTACATCCTGTCGGTAGGCACATACTCTCGTGGGAAGACGGCTGGCCACGCGGATCCGGGTGCAGTATGCGTGCGCGCTTCCACCCCCGCAGGTCCGCGTCGGGCGGTGCAACTGACTGCACCCATCCCGGACCCGATGGGTCTGTGCGGCTTCGTCGGAGCCACAGCCCATCAGGGTGGTGGTCGGCGACGATCAACTGACCGGCCTCCACACGCCGGCTTCCGCTGAGAACGTCTTCACCCCGGTCGGGATGCCGGAGGTCTTGGCCTTCGGCAAGGTGTGCAAGGTTCTGGTGCCGCCCACGTCGAAGGCCAACTCGGCTGTCCAGTCGACCACGATGCCACCCTCGACATCCATCGACACGTGGACCTCGTACTGCCGGCCAGTCTCCAGCCGCAAACCCAGCCGGTCACCTGAACTGTCCGCGCCTTCGCCGCCGATCGAGCGCTTCACCGCCGCTGTCTCCGAGACGACGTAGCTGACGGTCGTGCCCTCGCTGGGTCCACCTTCGATGCAGCGGCTCACCGACTTCGCCGTCGACTTCGCCTTCGTGTACTTCAGGTTGACGTCGACCAGCGACACGTCGGAGCGCGGCGAACTGACCGCTACGACGATGTCGGTGAAGATCGGCACGCCGCCGTTCTTCCGCAGCCAGTCACCGGCCCGGCAGCCGTCCTGCGGCGACGGCGATCCAGCCACGATCGCGGTCGACACGGCCTGCGTGCTGGTTTCCACGGTGTACATCGGCTCGACCCGGACCGCGTCGACGCCGGCCGCCTCAGTACCCCGGTTCACCAGATCGCTGATCCCCGGACCGACGACCGCGACGAACGCCGTACGAACCGGCTCGGCCAGCGGCGTCAGCATGAACATGGTGATGGCACCCGCGCCGCCGACGATCCACTTCAACCAGCGGCGCGACTTCGCGGACCCGGAGTCCTCAGCGGACTCCGCACGGCTACCGCTGTCATCCCCCACGCACGCCCACCTCTTCACTCAACTGACCGGATCGAACTCCGAAGAGTAGTCGTCAGTAGGTCTTTTCGGTCCAGCCGAGGGCGCCGAGGGAGCCGCCTTTGATGTCGGTCCCCAGGCCGTCGGTTCTGTTGGCGTCGAAGTGGACCGAGGCTGAGCCGTCGGCCTTGATCCCGAGGAGGACCCGGGCTTTGGGGTGCGCGTCGCAGTAGCCCGTGCCGACGCTGGCGAAGGAGGCCCAGCCACTCGCCTTGAGCACCTTCGAGCTCAGCTTTGCCGGGGTGGCGTAGTCGATCCGCCATTCCTTGAGTTCTCCGTTGGCCTTGGTGCCGAGCAGTATGTCGGCGTTGCCCGTCGCCGCGCTGCGCTGGTACGACAAGGTGCGGACGTTGCCCCAAGCGGTGCCGGGGATCTGCACCGGCGCCGAGAGCGTGGGCTTGCCATCGGAGTACGCGAACTTGTAGCGGTACAGCGAGGTGCCCGCGGCACGATAGACATAGGGCCACGCCATCGTGATGAACCGGGTGCCCGCGAACCCGGACTTGACGCGCGTCACCTTGTGCTTGGTGATCTTCCAGACCCCGTCGACCAGGCTGGCGGTGCGGTCCACCGTGTAGATGTGCCCGTCGGTCGGGTGGGTGGCCAGACTGACGTTCGACCGGAAGGTGGCGTCACCGATCTCGGCGAACGTCACGAGTCCGGTCGGCACCCAGCCGAGCATGTCGCCGGGGAACGCCTTGGTGCTCGGCTTCTTCGCGGCGTAGCCGTAGCTGAGTCGATGGCCATCGGAGCGGTACGCCGACGCGGAGACGTGGCAGTCCGCCGGGACATCGCCAAGGGCGGCCGTTGCCGGGCGAGCGTTCACCGTCACGACTAGGCCGGCCGCAACAGCGGTCAACGCCGTCGCGGCGGCCACGATGGATTTACGCATGAGGGAAAGATCCTCCAAGGGATGCAGAGTTCGGACGCAGCGAATTCTGCGAGCCAACCCCCGCAAGCCACTGCCCGTACTCCGCCCGTACCGCGAGCAACGGTCGGAGCCCATTCGAACCTTGTACGGCGACGCGTCGGGCCCAGCGCACGCGTTGCACCGGTCGGCCCGCCTCGCGCCGGGGGGCTGGCATCGCACCGACCGGCTGGCCTCGAGCTAGTGCCTCGTCTAGCAACGTTGGGGAGGTAATCAGGTCGGCTGGTGTCTGCTGGAGGTCAGGTCCTGCGGCCGGGTGGAGGGCGGCAGTTCGCCCTGGACTGGTTCGGGGAGCATTTTCGCCGGACTTGGGGAGGATCGTGCTACCGGTGTGGGGAGAAGATCCTCCCCGGATCGGTGGGAGCGGGCAGTCGACGGTTCGGGGAGGGGTCGGGCCCGGCCGGGTCCGGCCCTATGCCGGCTTTGTGCACGGGCTGAGCGTCTGGAGCACGGTGGAATGCTCAGGTCACGCACAAGGTCACGCACAAGGTCGCCGGCAGGCCCGCCCCGGGGGCGTGGGCAGAACGGAGCTTCAGTCCATCAATCTGGATTGCTCGCGAGACTCGCCACGTTCAGCGGTGGGTCGTCCAGGGCGGCATTGATGCGGTGGGGATCCGTGGGTTTCGGGGGCCCGGCCGGTTCACGACGGCGTCGTCGCCGTTGACCGGCTCGCTGCTCGCGGGCCGGCAGCCTGGCCTGGTCGGGGCCCTGGCTGCGGATCCAGCTGCTGTCGTACCCACCCGCAAGACCTGTCGTCCAGACGCCCTCAGCACACGATTACCTTCCCAACGTTGCTAGACGCAGCACTAGCACCAACCCACTGCCGGTCCGATACGCCTGCGCGCTCCACCTCCGGAGGTTCAGGTGGCAGGATGCTCCAGCCCCGCGATATGAGCACGGGTAGGCGCCAATACACGTCCACCGTCAGCTCGTCTACGCTCAGGCACCGCCTGGTCTGACCCAGCCCCACCCGTACTCGTGTCAGCGCGTTGTGCCTACCCGACCAAAGAGGCGGACCGCGCAGGTGTGTCACCGACTCCCATCGCACCAACCGCGCCGGCGACCATCCGCCGTCGGTCGTCATGGCCTTTGGGGCAGCCCCGAGACATGAGCGAGGACGCGACGCACGTCCCGACCCGCGACACGAGCGAGGCCGGGCGCCAGCGCCCCCGCACCACCGGCGGGTCCGACAGGCCAGCGCACTTCACCTCCTGAGGTTCGGGTGGGCACGACGCTCCAGCCCGCGATGTGAGTACGGGTGGGTGCAAAGCACTCCACCCCCCAGGAAACCGAGATGAGGGGTGATCCCTCATGCGTGGGGGTGGTTCAACCGACAGAGTTCTTCTCAAGGGGCGCCGGGTGATCCGGAGCCGGGGACTTGGGGAGAGAGATCAATGTTCGTTCAGCGCACCATCGCCGCAGTGGCGGTCACCGCCGCACTGTTTGCCGCCGGCGCGGCCACCGCCGCGACCGCTTCCGCCAACATCATCGAGGATCCGGCCGTCGACACCGCCGCCATGGGTACGGCGATCGAGAAGGCACTCGCCGGCAAGACGACCGGGTTCGCCTACGCGATCGCCAAGAACGGCCAGTACGCCAAGTCCGGCAAAGCCGGTAAGGCCCGCACCGGGCCGGACGGCGACGTCAACTTCACCACCAGCACCCGGTTCGACATCGCGAGTGCCACCAAGACGTTCACCGCGGCCGCGGTACTCAAGCTGCTGGAAGCCAAGAAGTACAGCGTCGACAGCCCGGTGAAGCCCTACCTGCCAATCATCTTCCAGCAGGAGGCACACGCCAGCTGGAACGGCGTGACCTTCCGTCACCTGCTGGCGCACACCTCCGGCATGAACCAGACGAAACTCTCGCTGTCCGCAGCCGACGCCGCGAAGTACAACAAGTCGTACGCCGGCCTGCGCTTCGCGGTGAGCAAGGCCGTGAAGCCCGAGCTCACCACGGACCCCTTGAAGGGTCAGTACGACAACATGAACTACGCCATGCTGCGGCTGACGATCCCGGCTCTGTGGCGACAGGTCGACCCGAACCGCGGCGTACCGACGGTCAACGCCACCAACTCCGGTCCCTGGGCGCTCGAGTACATGAACGAACACCTGCTGGTGCCGGCCGGCATCGCCCCCACCACCTGTACTGCGGTGAGCCCGGCCACCGCCGCTCTCGGCTACAACCTGAACAACGTCGCAGCAGGCGGCCATCTCTTCCAGCTCGCCGGCGCAGGCTTCGAGCAGTGCGCCGGTCACCGTGGACTGCACCTGTCGGCCATGGACCTGGTCCGCTGGCAGGCACATCTCGCCCACGGCACGATCGTCTCGGCCAACGTGCGCCGGCAGATGGACTCCGGCAACCTCGGCTGGAAGAAGGAGTCGAACGGTACGAACCGGGAGGGCATGTACTGGCACGGCGGCCAACTGACGGCCGGCGGTGAAATCAACAGCTGCCACGCCAAGTTCCCCGGCGGCGTCGAGGCCAGCGTCCTCTACAACAGCCAGCACCTCAACGACACCTACTCCTGCTCCGTCCTGGTCCAGGCATACCTCGCCAGCAAGTAACCCACCCGTCAAGCGGCGGCCGCCCCACCAGCGGCCGCCGCTTCGGCATGTCCGGAGTACTGCGACTCCGTCCTCACCCCGCGCCGGGCTACCGGTCCTCCGCGTCGCGAGCCAGCACCAACTCGCCGACGTACGGTTCGTCAGTTTCCATCGAGCCTCCAGGTCAGGAATGTGCTTCGGTCAACAAGCACGAATCAGGCCGCGAATCTATGGACACGCAGTGCGGCTCGACGGCGAATTCAGCTGCAGCCAAAATCCCGGCAAATGGCCGGACCCATCAGGTATTGGCCCGGCTGCTGGCTAGCCTTGATGCCTCGCCCTGGGGAGGGAGGCAGAATGCAAATCAGCCTGGACATTGACGACCTCACCGATATCCGGTTGATGCTGCCGGGCGCGATGACGGAAACAGTGCTCGCGGCCTGGACCTTGCAGGCGCGGCCGCCCGAATCCGTCACGAAACACCACGTCCGCTGGCGCAAGCGGGTCGCGCCACTGGTCGCACGACTTGGCCAGGTACGGCGGGTCATGGAGGTGCAGGCGCCGCCGTACACCCTTGTCGACTTGTGCCTACCGACTGTGGGCGCCGGCAGCTGGGACGAAGGCATCGAGCGGGTCAGCGCCCTCGGACCGGCGTACTACAAGCTCGAGCTGTCGCTGATCGCCCATGCGATAGCCACCAGGCCCCATCTCCAAAGGCCCGTCCCGCGGTGGACTGAACAGCTCACGGAAGCCGACCCTCGACCACGGGCAGATCTCTTGACGGGCTTGGCCCTGCTGCACAAGGCCGGTATCGCTGATCGTGACGCGGCAGACCACGCCTCGGCGCAGGCCTACCTCGACGCCCGGACTCGCGACCTGGCTGGCGGCGGAGTCAAACAGCTTCTGAGCAATCTGCACCACACCATCCGCTGGCACCATCCGGTGATCACCGTCGACTCCCCCACCGCCCCGCCGATCGACACCCCGAGTCCGGCCGGCGGTCGGGGCATCATCATCGCGCCGTCCAGCTTCGCGACCAAGGTCCACTTCTTTCACGACAGCGAACACCGGCGGCCCGGCCTTCTGGTTGTCCCGAACAATCAGAGGGAGGTCGCAGGCGGGACGCCCCAGAGCCAGCACCTCGAACAACTGCTGGGTCGCAAACGTGCCGCAGTACTGATTCAGGTCGCGTTGCGAAGCGCCTCCACCTCCGACCTCGCCACCCGCTGCGGCATCACAGCCGGCGCGGTCAGCGAGCACACTCGCGTACTCCGGGAATGCGGCCTGATCACCACCGACCGCAGCCGCCGATCGGTCCACTCCATCACCCCGGCCGGCGCAGCACTCCTCCGCGCCCCGCGTCCCACCGACGCCTGACCCTCGACCTCAGGCCGATCCCCTGCGACTGCGCAGCCGGTCGAAGGCCTTCGGTGTGCGCACGGTGGGGAGCGCTTCGGCGATCATCCGCGCACAAGCCTCGGGACTGGTGAAGGTGGTATCGACGGCGATGTCGTGCTCTTCGTGCTCAAAAACCGTCTGCGACAAGGCCAATCCGGCCGGCCTGTCTCCACGGGCACGCTCACGCCGTTCCAGTTCCTCCGGCGCACAACGGACCTCGACGAGCGTGACGTCGTACCCGTCCAGTACGTCGAGCAGGTCATCCAGTCGCCATCGCTCGCTGAGCGGATAGTCCATGATGACGTCGTTCCCGACCGAGACAAGAGCCGCCACGGCCCGGTGATAACCCAGCCGTGTCCGCCGCAACATCTCACCAACCTCGGCCTCCGTCAGGACCCGAGAATGCACCGTCGACCGCATCGCCCCCAGCGCATCAACCGGCACGAAGAACCACGGATCCGCCAGCAACGGCAACAACGCCCGCCCGATGGAACTCTTGCCGGAACTAGATGCCCCGTTCAACAAAACAACCCGCCCCGGCTCCACACCACGACCCTAACAACGGCGGGACTCAGACCTGCGCCTTCTCCACCGTGACCCACGTCGGGCTCTCCGCAGCTGGGACGCGGTCTTCGTGCGACCAAGCGCGCCCGACCGCCAGCGACACAGAGTTCTCCGGGGTGGGCCGGACAACAGTCAGTCCGTTGCCGCGGGCCTCGAGTTCGGCGGCATAGGCGGGATCGACGCGGTCAAGCGTGATCATGATCAGCCCGGACTCCGAGTCCGGCCAGGTCGACGTGACGTGGGTCGGCAACCCGAGCTCCTCCTGCCGACGCATGAGGCCCAGCACCCATTGCAGCGTCCACTCGGTTTCCTGCTCCGACGGCTGCCATCGTCTGAAACGCAGCAACTCGGGAAACCGCACAAGCGGCAGGATCTCGCTCCGCGCCCGCACCATCTCCTCATGAGCCGGAATGCTGACCACCAAAACCACCCGGTCACCACCGTGCTCGACAGTCTCGGTGAGCCTGGCGTGCGCCTCCGGATTGCGCTCGACCCACTGCCGAACGACTGCCAGATCCGGTGAGGCGGTCGCTTGGGTCTCCCAGCGAGGGTGGGCCGGAGTGAAGGTCCGCAGCAGGATCCGGTCGTCGTCGAGCGCCCGGACCCGCTCGAGCAAAGTCTCCGTGTCATCGTTCCCGAGCGGAACCACAACCAGGACCCGATTCGCAGAGCAATCCCAGCCACCACCGACGCCGGCAAGGTCGGGGTTCTGGAAGAGCTCATCGACCAACTGCTCCAACTCAACCCGCGAATACCGCACCGACTCGAACTCCACCGTCACCCCCTCAGCCACGGCCAGAACAGCTGCCTTGACCCGCTCCACCTCAGCAGACGCCCCGTCGACCGCCCCCACCAACCGAACCACCACCGACCGCGCATCACCGTCCCACGTGAGCCCACCATCAAGCGCCGGCACACGCTCCAACACCCCAGCGATCCCCCGCAACTGCTCCTCCATCTCGCCACACTAAGTCGCCCACCAACCGAACCACCAGGGTCAGCGCACGCACGACGCAGCGTTGATCCCGGACCCACGAGTGACGACCTTTCGAGGTCGCACAGAGCTTCAGAAGTAACGTTCAGTTGGGACTATTGAAGCTCCGAGGAGGTGAGTGTGGATGCGTGCTGTGAATGTTTTGGAGTCGCTGGAACTTCTTGGTTCCAGCCAGTGGGGCCTGGTGACCGCGAAGCAAGCGACCAAAGCAGGCGTGTCCAAGATGCACCTGTCCCGTCTCACCGACCGTGGCACCGTCCAGTGGCTACGCCATGGCGTCTATGCGCTTCCTTCCGCCGACACCGGACCACTGCGAGGCCTACGCGCAGCCTGGCTTGCCACCGGCAGCCGCCCGGCGGGAAACCAGCCGCTGGCCGTTGCGTCCGGCGAATCCGCCGCAACCGTGCACAGACTCGGTGATCTGCTGCCCTCGAAGTACGAGTTCACCACCGCAGTACGCCGACAGACCACGCAACCAGACGGGTCTGCCCCCGGTTCGGTTGACTCCTGATCTGTGAGGACTTCGGTCCTTGCTGGAAGGATGTCTGTCATGCCGAAAGCGTTGCCTGAGGAGTTCCGTCGCGATGTGGTCGCTCTGGCCCGGAAAGGTGAGGCGCCGGTCAGCCAGATCGCGAAGGACTTCGGGATCTCACCGTCGTGCCTGCGGCGCTGGCTGAAGCTGGCCGATATCGAAGACGGGAACCGGTCCGGAGCGTCCCAGAACGAGTCCGACGAACTGCGGGAGGCCAGGAAGCGGGTCCGGCAGCTGGAACAGGAGAACGAGATCCTGCGCCGAGCCGCGGCCTACTTCGCCCGCGACATCAACCCAAAATGATGTACCCGCTGGTCCTCGATCTGGCCGTCGACGGTATCCCCGTCACGGTGACCTGCCGGGTGCTCGGCTTCTCCAAGCAAGCCTTCTATAAGTGGCGCAAGAATCCTGTCACACAAAGAGATTTCGACAACGCCTTTCTGATCAACGCGGCCCGCGACATCCACGCCGACGACCCTGCGTTCGGGTACCGGTTCATCGCCGACGAACTCACCGACCAAGGCCACAAGGTAAGCGAGAACCGGGTCGCGAGGTTATGCAGCCAGGAACGGATCTGGTCGATCCACGCCAAGAAACGCGGACTGAACCGCAAGGCCGGCCCGCCGGTCCACGACGACCACGTGAAGAAGGTATTCACCGCGCCCTCACCGAACCTGGTCTGGCTGACCGACATCACCGAACACGCCACCGCCGAGGGCAAGCTGTATCTGTGCGCGGTCAAGGACGTCTACTCCAACCGGATCGTCGGCTACTCCATCGGCTCGCGCATGAAAGCGTCCCTGGCCGTTACGGCCCTGCGCAACGCGATCGCTCTGCGCACACCTGCAGCCGGGCTCATCGTCCACAGCGACCGCGGCAGCCAGTTTCGGTCCACGAAATACGTCCGGGTCCTCAAAGCCCACTCACTGCGCGGGTCGATGGGCAGAGTCGGAGCCTGCGGCGACAACGCCGCGATGGAATCCTTCTTCGCCCTCCTCCAGAAGAACGTCCTCGACCGGCAACGCTGGACCAGCCGCCAAGAACTCAGACTCGCGATCGTGTCCTGGATCGAAACCAGCTACCACCGCAGGCGCCGGCAACGCCGCCTCAACAAGCTCACACCTATCGAGTTTGAGATGATTCAACCTGCCGCACACGCGGCCTGAACCACCCAACCCCGCGAGTCAACTAAACCCGGGGCAGTCCCGACACCCGGTACCGCAAGCGCGACCTGCCGGATGAAGACATCACCTGGGCCAACGGGCTCCCTGTGACCACCGTGGCCCGCACCATCGGCGACCTGGCCACCAACGGCACCGATTTCGACCACCTCGCCGAAGCAGTCCGCGGTGCGGTCACCACTCCACACGTCAAATCGACCGCCCTCGCCAAAGCACTCGAGCCAGCGGCCAACCGCTTCGGATCTCCAGACGGCACAGCGTTGCTCCTCGCCCTGCTGAAGACAGCCGGATACAACCCACCCAAAGGAGTAGAACCGTTGTCGAACGAACAAGGCCGCATCTTCCGCGAGGCCTGGATTGCCGGCGTCACGAAGCACTACCCCGGAGAGCCAAAGCCCGGCTACGTCGCGCCGTGGGAGGACACCCCGGATTGGGAGCGGGAGAGTGCCGCGGCCGTCTACGACCAGGTGCGGGCGTTTGTCGAGGTCTCAGAGGGAAGTACAAGCAAACTCAGCCGCGAACAGAAGGGACGGTTTGTTGCGCTGTGCTGGATTGCGCAGATTTACCGTCACATCCCGGATCCCAAGCCAAGTTATGTCGCTGACTGGAACGACCTGCCAGCTTGGCAGCGAGAGACCGACGCCGACATCTTCGAGCGGATCGAAGGGTTGAGCTAAGGCCGCACGCTCCCGGGCAGGTGCTCTAGCAGTAGCCCATTGGCCCTGAGCCCCTCGTAGGGACGGCTGGCCGGGGCTCTTTGCGTGAAATCAGAGCGGCGAAAGGAGGCCCATACGGTCGGCGAGGGTCCGCAGTTCGACGCCCCCGGAATCGCGACGAGCCCGGAGCACCAACTCGCTGACGATCTCCCTGGCCCACACGTTGTTGCGCGTCCTCGTCGGACCAAGCTTGTCTGCCTTGCGCAACAAGCTGACAACCTCGGCGTCTTTCCCCCGTAGGGCATGGAGCGCGCGGGCATGGTCGATGAAGAACGCGACTCGTCGCGACTTTGCCGGGATGTCGTTGGGGCGGATCTCTCGTGCGACCTCGGCGGCCTTGACCGGGTCGTCGGCCTCCAAGGCGATGGACATGCGCCACTGGTTCACGTTGGTGCGCGAGAAGTTCATCCAGAACGCGTTCGTGCCGCCAGTGCGCTCGGCTGCGGACATGGCTTCGCGGATCGCCTCTTCGGGGTCATCGCCTCGGATCTGGGCTGTGAAGGCGGTGGTGATCACCGACGTTCCGTAGATCTCGAAATCCGCTTCGGTCTTCGGCGTCAGCAGGCCGGCTGCGTGCTGAGCAAGCACATCGGCACGCTGGTATGCCCCAAGGCCGATCAACGCCTGCGAGCGGGCGAACTCCGACGCTGCGATAAAGAGCGGATCGTCTAGCAGGATGGCGGCTTGGTGTCCGCGATCGGCGGCCACCCACGCGAGGTCGACCGCTCCGAGGCTCTTGAGGAAGAGGGTCGTGGTGTGGGTCGCTTGCACGATGTTGCGGAGGGCTGCTACCCGGTCCTTGCCGCCATTGGCGGCAGACGAGTGCAGGTCTGTGATGAGTCGGGGGAGCGCTCGCCCGACTTCTAGGTCCTTGCAAAGCTGGCGCCACTCGGCAAGCTGCTGCGTCTCGGCATTGAGCTCCAGCATCTCGCGGCTCGGGGGCAGGCTGGGTCCGTCAAGCCCGGTGGACAGCAGCGCGATGCGGATGTCGGGCACCGAACCAAGCACTGCGCCATCCGAAGCCTCCATCAGAAAGTGATCTCCGACAAGATCGGAGAGACTGACGTGGAGGGCATCCGCGATGGACTTGATTGTGGTGCGCTTGTCGAGAGCTGCGTTACCGTTTTCGATCTTGGACAGGTAACCCTTCGAGAGACCCGCAAGACCGGCCAGCTGTTCAAGAGTCAGGTTGCGCCACTTGCGTAGACGGCGGATCTCCTGGCCAATGTTCGGGAGGTCGTTGTCCATGCAGATAACGGTACCTGACCGGGTTGCCTGCTAGGAAACTTTATCTCAAATCGGTGGCGTAGCGTCCCCGCTATGGCACAGACAGCAACCGCATCGGGGCGGATTAGGTCTCGGGCGCTGAGCACACAGGAAGCTCTGACCGAGGACGAGCTGGCGGACTACATCCGTCGCTGCCCACCTGAGCACTGGTGGGCCTTCGGGTCATACCTGCGGGCCGAACGGGACCTCGCTGGGGACCCGATCGGCGAGGGGGTCGATGCCGGTGGGTGACCTCAGGCTGATGTCTCCATGGACCGATGAGTGAACCTGATCGCTGGGAGATCCAACTCAGGCTCGGCGAAATGCTCATCGAGGAGTACGTAGCTCCAAACAGCTTGGCTGAGACCTACATCTACACGCTTCTGCTCAGGGTCCACATGATGCGACGCCTCGGGATTCGGGGTCGGGAAGTGCGCTGGAAGCAGCTCGGAGAGCACAACTGGATATACCCGCCGAAGCCGCCGGATGCTCTCCGTGGCTGGCACGGGCCCCAGAACTGACGGGACCGGCACGCTCCTCACTCGGGCGGAGTGATCCCTGCGCCGTACCGGTTCGGTCACCAATAGCGGGGGTCCTCGACCCCGAGGTCGAGGACTCCCCCCACCGACTGGGGTGCGCCTGCGGGCGAGCCAGGCGCACGCCAGGCGGTATCCAACTGATCGAGGAGAGGAGGTGGATGACATGACGAACGAGGCAGAGCAGTACATGACGCCCGAGCTGATCGAGCTGGGTGAAACGTCGGAGGTAACCCTCGGCAAGTACGCCGAGGACAGTCAGGACCAGGGTCGGTACTTCGAGTAGTTGTCCCGGTGCGGTGGCGGCCCTTCCCTGGGGCCGCCACCCTCCGTTAAGGGAGGGTGGCATGTGGATCGCTGGAAACGTCGTTGATGCTGCGCCGCGGGACGGTGCTGCCGCATGGGACGGGGAGCGTGCTGTCTGGGTGGTCGATGCCCCGACCGACAGATGGCGGGTGGTCGGCGACCAGACCGGCTGTCGTCTGCTGGTCGCTGGGAACTGCTACGCGAGCGACATTGAATTGGTCGCCGGCCTGGACGCCGTGCGCCAAGAGAGTTGGCGTGAGCTGACCGTGTGGCCGGGCTCGTACTGGGCTGTTGCCGACAACGGCGAGACGCACGCTGTGATCACCGACGTGGCTGGAGCCAGGCCGGTGTTCTTCACCCCTCATCAAGGCACGATGGCCTGGGCTACGGAGGCAGGGCCACTGGCCGAACTTACCGGCACACCCCTGGACCTGATGGCAGTCGTGGCACGGATGACGTGTCCGACTGTCCCAGACATCACGGGCAGTGAAACCACCTACGAGCGGGTTCAACGACTCCCAGGCGGTCATGTGTTGGTGATCACCGCAGGGCACCATGCCCGCGTAGCGCAGTACGAGCCTGAGTTGGCTGACGCATCCTTCGGTGAGGCTGCCCAGAATCTGCGCCACGCTCTAGTCACCGCGATCGACGCCCGAGTGCAATCTGTTGATCGGCTGTCGGCGGACTTCTCTGGCGGGCTTGATTCGACCAGTCTGGCGCTGCTGGCCGCGCGAGCGGGAAAGAGCGTGCTAGCGGTCACCCGCGATGATCCAGCGTGCCGCAACGACGACATCACCTACGCGACCAAGGCGGCTGAGCAAGAGAACGTAGAGCACCTGGTCGTCACCAAGGCAGAGCAAAGCCTGTTCTTCGATCGACTTGTCGAAACTCCGCGCAGTGACCAGCCGTTCAGCGACGCCGCCCGGTGGTCGATGCGCCAGGCATTCCATGCGCAGGTACTCGAGCGAGGCACAGATCTCCATCTGACCGGCTCGGGCGGAGATGCCGTCTTGACGGCGCCCTCGACCTATCTGGCCGACTTGGTACGCCCAGGCTCGGTGCCAGTCCTGATGCGTCACGCCTCAGCCCGCGCGAGGCTTCGCCAGTGGTCAACATCCAAGGTTGTCAAGGAAGCAGTACGGCTATCGCGGGTCGATCATCGTGGCGCACTCCTCAGGCTGGCCGAGATGATCGAACATCCGATCCCGGCAAATGACCGAAGGCGGGGCGTCGCGCTGAACTGGTACTCGCCGCTGGCGCTGGTGGCGTGGCTGTCAGACGAAGCCCGCCAGGAACTCGCAACACGGGCCCACCTTGGAGCGGAAAAGGCCGAGCCCAGCGAGAACGGAGTCAGCGTCCGGCGCTCATGGAACGAGCTAAGAGAATTCGGGGCCTACCAGGCGAGCCTGACGGCGCAGCTCGAAGCGTCTGGGCTTCCTGCGCATGCTCCTCTGGTTGACAACGGCGTGGTGCGGGCATGCATGTCAGTGCAACCGCGTCAGTTGCAGTCCACAGCAGTTCAAAAGCCACTGCTCGGGGCCGCCCTCCGAGGCTTGGTTCCTGAGTTCCTGTTGCGGCGTCCGACCAAGGGCTCGTACGACGGAAATGCTTATGCAGGCGTCCGGTGCAACGCGCCCACTCTGCGAACGCTGCTGGACAACTCAGTGCTCGCCAGCAGCGGACTGTTGAACCTCGGGCCAGCGCGCCGAGAGCTTGGCCGAATCGCTGCTGGCGCTCCTGGACGGTTCGCAAGCGTTGAAGCTCTGATCACTACCGAGCTGTGGTTGCAGAAGGACAGTTCGCGGCCCAGTCGCAGCACCTGGCTCCGGGCGCGGGTGACAAGCCGTGGATGAGCTTGAAGTCGCAGACGCCTACCGGCTGCCGCCCTACGTCTTCGCGACGATCACTCCTGACGGCGCAATGCTCCTCGACAGCCGTAGAAGAGGGAAATGGTTCGCAGTCAACCCGGCAGGCGCGCGACTGCTTCGAGCCCTGCTCGACGGCGCAAACCTGCATTTGGCCGCCCAGTCCGTGGCGAATCACTATCGCGCTCAGCACACCAGTGTCTGGATCGACATGGCCCGGCTGACGGCGGACCTGTGCGACCGCGGACTGCTGCTGAAGCCCAGCTCGGGGGTACGGAAATGGTGACCGTCAGGATGACAATGCAGGCGGGCCAGGACCAGGCGCACGCCCCACTAACCTACCGACTTGCAGCGGTTCCCGCCCTGCTGATCGCTTCCGTTCTGGCCAGGTGGCTTCCGCTCCGTGCGACGCTGGCCATCGTACGGACCACGAAGCGAGCCACCGGCCGGCACCCGCTGTCCCGGGATGGCGCACAGGTAGTGCTACGTGCAAGGGACTGGGCGGCGGCCCGCTTCCCCGGCCGATCGGCTTGCATGGAAGCGTCACTGGCTGCCGTGCTGCTCGCTGCCTGCACCGGCCATGGTGTCGACTGGTGCATCGGATGCCGCTTCAACCCTGCTCAATCGCACGCCTGGATCGAAGTCGACTATCAGCCCGTCGGCGAGCCGCAGACCCCAGACCGCCCGTTCCACGTCACCATCCGAATCTGAATTCTGTACCGAAGGGAAAGTCGTGTCCGACCTGATTTCTACCGCTGTCCAGGCTGTGCCCCGACAGCACTACACCAATCACCCCGAGCTGGGATCTGTTCCGCAGTCGACCGCTCAGGCCGCCATCGAGAGGGACCTAGCCAGGGCGGCGATCGAACCGGGCATGCGGGTGATGGAGATCGGTACAGGCACCGGCTACACCGGCGCCTTGCTGGCTGACATGGTTGGAGCGGACGGACACGTCGTCTCGATCGACATCGACCCCAGCCTGACTGATCGAGCAGGCAAGCTGCACGCCGAACGCGGAGTCTCAAACCTCACGCTGATCACCGCGGACGGGCACCAGGGGGCGTCTGAACACGGACCTTATGACGTGATCGTCGGATGGGCGACACCGACGCACATCCCCGCCGCCTGGGTTGCGCAATGTTCGCCCGGCGGCCGGATCGCAACACCTGTCTACATCGCACCAGTGGCGCGGACAGTCGGCCATGTCACCGTCACCGTCAACAACGAGGCCGCGCCGATCGACCCGAAGTTGGGGCCAGCGGTCTACATCGACATGGGAGATGAGATCAATACGACGCTCGGTATCCCGCTGTTCTACGTCGATGCGTGCACCGCGGGGGATTCGCCGGCCTGGGTGTCAGTCGCATGGCGCGACACCACCCCAGAGCACGATCCGTCAGACACCCTCGCCATGCTCAAGCACGCGGACTTCTCGCAAAAGGTCGTCTTCAGCAACCTTGAGCGGGACCAAGCCTCGCGCTGGCGAGATTTCCGCGCCTACTGTGTCGGCCGCGAGGGTGCGCAGCGGTCGAACCTCACTGCCTTCGGCACCGGCGAGCCGGACTGGGTGACCGCCATCGGCTTCAGCAGTGGGAACAACGCCGCCGTCCTCACAGCCGAAGGGCAGTTGCTCGGAAACCGTGAGGACTCACCGGCAGTCGCGAAGCTGAGGGACGTCATCAAGGAGTGGTACGACGCGGATAGGCCGGGCCTGGATGCTGTCCAAGCGGACCTCACTGCCCACATTGACGGGTGGCTTGTGACAGCGCGCATCTAGAGCCTTCTTCAGACGTCCAGGAGGTCTGTTGAGCCTGATCTCCACACACCCCGGCCGCGCGAAAAGGACAGGTTCGAGGGTTGCAACGGCGCCACTCCCGGAAACCAGTACGGGGCCACACGCCAGCGCGCCCCAACGGAACGCGAGGTCGGCAGCACTGAACGCTCCATCCCCAGCGGGTTCGGGTGGGCACAACGCGCCAACCCGCGACGGGAGCACGGGTGGGGCCAAACGCCAGCCCGTACGACGCAACGCGAGTCAGCCAGCACCGGCGGTCCACCACCCAAGAGGTCCGGGTGGGCACAACGCTCCAACCCGCGACATGAGTACGGGTGGGTGCAAAAACACTTCCGGCGCCAACCCCCCACAGGAGGCCAGCGCCGGAAAGTACGAAAACGTCAGGCCGTGAAGGTGACGTCCAGGGTGATCTCGGTGCCGGTGAGGGCCTGGGAGACCGGGCAGTTCTTCTTGGCGTCCTCGGCGAACTGGGCGAACTCGTCGGCGGTGAGCCCAGGAACCTTGCCGTTGACCGAAAGCTTGCTGCCGGTGATGCCCTTGCCCGGTACGAAGGTCACAGCGGCCGTCGTGTCCAGGGACTCGGGCGCGTTGCCGGCCTTGGCCAGGACGTTGGACAGCGCCATGTTGAAGCAGCTCGAGTGGGCGGCGGCGATCAGCTCTTCCGGGCTGGTCCGGCCGCTGGCGGCGTCCTCGGTGCGGGCGGCCCAGGTTACGTCGAAGGAGCCGAGGCCGGACGACTCGAGGTTGACCTGGCCGGCCCCCTCCAGCAGCGAGCCTTCCCAGTGGGCCTTGGCGGTGCGAATTGCAGCCATGCTCTTTGTTTCTCCTCAGCAGTCAGGTGCCGGACACGTCGATCGTGCCGGGGTAGGTCGGTTCGTCGGTGTTCACCATGCTGTGCGCGGCCATCACCATGTACGTCCAGATCTCCTGGTCGCGGTCCGGCTCCAGCCCGAGTTCGTCGAGCGCGGCGCGCATGTGACCGAGCCAGCGGTCCCGGGCGCTCGGGGTGACGGCGAACGGGTGGTGCCGCATCCGCAGCCGGGGATGCCCGCGCTGCTCGGAGTAGGTCCGTGGTCCACCCCAATACTGCTCGAGGAACATCCGGAAGCGCTCCTCGGCCGGGCCGAGGTCTTCCTCCGGGTACATCGGGCGCAGCTCCGGGTCGGCGGCGACTCCGCGGTAGAAGGCTGCCACCAACCGGTGGAACGTCTCGGCCCCGCCCACGGCGTCGTAGAAACTCTTCGGCTCGCTCATCGTCTCCAGTGTCTCAAGCCGCCGCAACGTGCCGGACAAGGGCTTCCCGTTCGGCCGCGAACAGCTTCCGCTTAGCGTGCGTCCGGCCGTCCACCGCGACGATCACGGAGACCGCTTTCGCGTACACGTCCTCGGTCTCGCCGGTGCGATCGACGATCCGCGAGCCCAGCGTGTACGACGTACTGCCGACTGCCTCGACCCAGACGTCCACGTCGTACGGCGGATGCCGGAGCAGGATCGGGCGCAGGTAGTCGACGGTCTGGCTGACCAGGACACACGGGTACTGCGCGAAGTAGTCGGCGCCGGTCCCGACGATCTGGGCCAGGAACGCGATCCGGGCCTCCTGGAGATAGTCGAAGTACCGGACGTTGTTGACGTGGTCGTAGGAGTCGATGTCGGACCAGCGGACCAGGACGGGATGACTGAAGGTCACGAGCCCACCAGTTTCTCCAGCGCCGCCCGCTCGACCGGGGTGATCCGGCGCAGCCGGTTGGCGGCGAAATCGAACGGGACCAGCCGGGTCCGCGCCTCCACGTAGGTCACCCGCGGTGAGGGGTCGAGGATCTCGTAGTCGACCACGAACGAGGCCGCCTTGATCTCGCTGATCCACAGCTCGATCTGGACCGGCTCGGGACGGAAGACCAGCGGCCGCCGGTACTGCACCTCGTGCCGGGCGACCAGCAGCCCGGTCTCCAGGTTGTCCGCGCCGAGGTCCTTGGCGGTCCGGAACAGGAAGTCGACGCGCGCGTCCTGCAGGTAGTCGACGTACCGGCCGTTGTTGACGTGGCCCAGCGCATCCATGTCGCCCCAGCGGAGCGGACACTGGTAAACGTGCCGGTTGTGATCATCCACACGGCGATCATCCCATCCTGACCACACCCGCCGTGACCGAACGTGGGTAATGTCATCCCGGATACGAACCGAGCAGTAGGGAGCAGGCGGTATGAGCGAGCAGCGAGTGGCGGTCGTGACCGGGTCGGCCCGGGGAATCGGCGCCGCCGTGGCGCAGCGGCTCGCCGCCGACGGCAACGCGGTCGCGGTCCTGGACCTGGACGAGGCGGCCTGCGCCGGGACCGTCGAGGCGATCACCGCGGCCGGCGGCAAGGCCGTCGCGATCGGGTGCGACGTGAGCAAGTCCGACCAGGTGGCGGCCGCGATCGAGCGGGTGGTGGCCGAGCTCGGCCCGCCGACGATCCTGGTGAACAACGCCGGCGTACTGCGCGACAACCTGCTCTTCAAGATGTCCGAGGACGACTGGGACACCGTGATGTCGGTGCACCTGCGCGGCAGCTTCCTGATGTCGAAGGCCTGCCAGGCGCACATGGTCGAGGCCGGCTACGGCCGGATGGTCTTCCTCTCCTCCACCTCCGCGCTGGGCAACCGCGGCCAGGCGAACTACGCGTCCGCGAAGGCCGGCCTGCAGGGCCTGGCCAAGACGCTCGCGATCGAGCTGGGCAAGTTCGGCATCACCGCGAACGCGATCGCCCCGGGCTTCATCGAGACCGACATGACGGCGGCCACCGCGGCCCGGGTCGGGGTCGACTTCGAGGAGTTCAAGAAGGCGACCGCCGCCACCATCCCGGTCAACCGGACCGGCAAGCCCGAGGACATCGCCGCCGCCGCGTCGTTCTTCTGCGGCGAGGAGGCCGGCTTCGTCTCCGGCCAGGTCCTGTACGTCGCCGGCGGACCCCGCAACTAGGAGCTCGGAATGCATACCTTCACCGGTGTCGACGAGGTCGTGCACGCGGTCGGCACCCAGCTGGGTGAGACCGAGTGGCTGGAGATCACCCAGGAGCAGGTGAACCAGTTCGCCGCGGCGACCGGGGACCACCAGTGGATCCACGTCGACGTGGACCGCGCGGCGAAGGGCCCGTACGGCGGAACGATCGCCCATGGCTACCTGACCCTGAGCCTGATCGCGCGCTTCGGCGAGGAACTCTTCTCGGTCGAGGGCGTCACGGCGAAGCTGAACTACGGCGTCAACAAGGTCCGCTTCCCCAGCCCGGTCCCGGTCGGCAGCCGGGTCCGCGCGGGCGCCTCGATCGCCGGCGCCCAGGAAACCGCCGCCGGGGTTCAGGTCTCACTGCAGTGGGTCATCGAGCTCGAGGGCTCCACCAAGCCGGCCTGCGTCGCCGAAACCGTAGTACTGCTCGTCCGTTAGAGCGGGCAGATCAGGACTGAGTGGGTTGCGACGCGGCGGTAGCCGAGCCAGTTGTTGACGGCAAGCATTGGTTCGTTGCCGTCGTAGTTGGCGGTGAAGGCGCCGATGACGCCTGCCTCGGCGGCCCGGTGGAGGGCCGCGCACTTCACCAGTTTGGCGAGGCCGCGCCCCCGGTGTTCGGGCATGGTCGCGGTCATCTGGGACCAGATCTTCTGATCGCCACCGTGGCCGAGCGTGAAGCCGACGACCTGGTCGCCTTGTTGGGCTGCCATGCTCAGGTCCAGCCTCATGCCAGGCGCCTGCCAAACGCTGGCATACCAGTCGTCGTACGGTCGGCTCTCGATCTTCGCGTCCCCAGGTTTGGTGCGCTGGGCAACTTCATCGGCCGCGTGCACGAGGCGCGGGTCCACCTCGATCAACGGCCTCAGCTCCACCCCAGCCGGTACTGCGGGCAGCGGCGGAGCCTCGCGTGGATCGATCCCCGCGTAGTGCACCTGCCTGGTCTGCCGGTAGCCCCACCGCGACGCCCACTCCAGCGAAGCCGGCTCGGCGAAGACCCTGACACTCACCGCGCCGGCCTGTTTCAGATGCTGGTGAGTCCACTCCACCAACTCCGTCCCGGCTCCCCGCTCGCGGTACTCCGGATGCACCATCACCCGCAGTTGGGCACTGACCGGATTGGAACCCGCGATCAGCATCGACGACCCCCAGCCGACCAGCCGGTCGTCCTCGACGGCGGCGAGCATCGCCCGGGCGTGTGAACCAGGGCCGCGCTCGATGGCGGCCCGCAGCATGTCCGCGGTACCGACGGCCCAGGGCTCGATGACGTCGTAGAGCGCGATCGCCGCTTCGGCGTCATCGGGTACGGCAGGCCTGATCTCCATCGCGAACCCCTTACGAAATCCGTAACTTCCGGCTGACCACAATGTGCTTGGCCACCTGGCGATATCCCAGCCACTCGTTCACCGCGAGCATCGGCCGGTTCCCATCGGCATTCGCCGTGAAGGCAGCCGTCAGGCCGTTGTCCGCGGCGGTTCGCAGTACCGACCACTTCACCGCTCGCGCCAGGCCCCGGCCACGGTGCGACCGGAGAGTGCCGGTCATATCGGTCCACAAGCCGCCCGCACCCACCATGCTGATCGTCAGGCACGCGACCTGGTCACCGTCGACGGCCGCGGCGCAGAACTCCCACGCCAGGTTCGGCGAGTTCCAGACGACCTGGCGGAACCACTCGTACGTCGCGTCCGCCGGTGTCGCCGGGATGTCCAGCCCTGCTTCCCGATAGACGCTGAACGCGGCGTCGGGGTCCACGTCCGCCAGGGGCACGATCGTGACGCCGTCCGGTAGCGCCGGTTCAGGCGGCAGGGTGCGCAGGTCGGCGCCGGCGTAGCGCATCTCGGCATCAGCCTGATAACCGTTGCGCAAGGCAAATGCCAGGCCACCCTCGGTCGGCAGTGCCTCGACCTGGGTCGCGCCGTGGTCCGCCAGGTGGGTGTCGAGCGCTTCCAGCAGTTGCGATCCGAGGCCCGCGCGGCGATGGTCGGGGTGCACGAAGAGGTTGAGGTAGAACGTGCCCGGGATGCCCCGCCAGGTCGCGGGAACGACCGTGGCCCAACCGACCAGGCGGCCGTCCGACTCGGCGGCGTACGCGGCTCGCCGAGGGTCGCCGGCGTTGCGGACGAGGTCGTGGCGGTACTGGTCCTCGGTCTTCGCCAGGTACGGGAACAGCTCCAGGTTCAGCGCGGTCACGGCGGGTACGTCGTCGAGCGTCGCCGGCCGGACCGATGCCATCAGAGGGCTCGCAGCAGGCTTGTCTGGGTTTCGATGCGTTGGTAGCCGAACCAGCTGTTGATGGCTAGCATCGGGCCGTTGGCGTCGTCGTTCGAGGTGAACGCGCTGACGATGCCGGCCTCCGCGCAGCGGCGCAGCGCCACCGACTTCACCAGCTTTGCCAGCCCGCGCCCCCGGTACTGCGGAATGGTGCCCGTCATGGCCGACCAGGCCCGGTCACCGGCGACCTCCATCGCGCTGAAGCTGACCACCTCGTCACCGGCCAGCGCCGCGACGCAGAGCGACTTGTCCAAGGCCGGCGAGTTCCAGAACTCCTCGAACCAGTCGTCGTAGTCCAAGGAGTCCAACGGTGAGTCGCCCGGCTCGTCGAGGGAGGCAGTCTGGTCGGCGACGAAGACCTGCTGCGGGTCGAGGTTGTCCATCGTCTCGAGCACGATGCCTTCGGGCGTCGGCGGTTCCTCGGGCAACACCCGCAGGTCGACGCCGGAGTAGTGCAGCTCGCGGGACCGCTCGTAGCCGAGCTGCTCACCGAAGACCAGTCCGTCAGGTGTCGCGAAGGTCCGCACCCGAAGGGCCCCGATGTCCTTCAAGTGGTTGTCCAACCGCTCGTGCAGCGCGGTCGCAATGCCCTGGCGCCGATAGCGCGGATGAACATGGAGCGACAGTTGTGCCTGGCCCGGCTCGCTCGTCCAGGTGTTCAGGCCGGCGCTCCCCCACGCGACCGGCACGCCATCCACCTCGGCGAGCAGGGCGAGCCTCTGCTCAGCCGGTGTGTGCACCGTGATCGCGTGCCGCATCGCGGCCGGCGACACCACGGAGTACGAGAAGGTGTCCCGCCGTAACTGTGACAGCGCCTCGGCGTCGGTCACCTCGACCGCCCTGATCAACATGCCGGGACACTAGTCAGGCAGAGGGCCAACCGCCACGCAATTTGCAGTTGGAACGGGATCGCAACAGCTGTGCGGCGACTGTGATTCTGTCCGGGGCGAGGTGGGCATTAGGGTTGGCCGGTGCCCGTGATCGCGACCGCATCGTTGAGCAAGCGATACCCGCGTGTGACGGCCCTGGACGAGCTGACTGTCGAAGTGGGGTCCGGCGTGACCGGACTGGTCGGAGCCAACGGTGCCGGCAAGTCGACCCTGCTGAAGATTCTGCTCGGACTGATCGCCCCGACCGCCGGAAGCGCCATCGTGCTGGGACACGACGTGGTCACCGGCGGCGAGGCGGTCCGTGCTCTCGTCGGCTACATGCCCGAGCACGACTGCCTGCCCCCTGACGTGTCCGCGACCGAGTTCGTCGTCCACCTCGTGCAGATGTCCGGCCTGCCCGCCACGGCCGCCCGGGAGCGAGCAGCCGACGTACTACGGCACGTCGGGCTCGACGAGGCACGCTACCGGCCGATGGGCGGCTACTCGACCGGCATGAAGCAACGGGTGAAGCTCGCCCAGGCACTGGTGCACGACCCCAAACTTGTCCTGCTGGACGAACCGACCAACGGCCTCGACCCGGCCGGGCGCGACGAGATGCTGACGCTCGTTCGCCGGATCGGCACCGAGTTCGGCATTCCCGTGCTCATCACCTCGCATCTGCTCGGCGAGCTGGAACACGTCTGCGACCACATCGTCGTACTGGACGGTGGCCGGCTGCTGCGGTCGGAGTCGAAGGCGGCGTTGACCGGCGAGACCGGAGTACTGGCGGTCGAAGTACGGGATCTGAGTGGGCGGGATCGGCTGGGTGCCGCATTGGAGCGGGCTGGTGCGCGGGCGCGCGCCGACGGACCGCTGGTCCTGGTCGAGATCGCCGGTGAGGAGACCTACGACCTGGTCCGCGACGCGGTCGCCGAGCTGGGGCTCGGCCTGGTCCGGGTCGAACCGCACCGGCACCGCCTGGAAGAGGTCTTCAGTGTTTGACCAGCAACCCATCCAGCAGTCCAGTCAGCAGCCCGACCAGCAGCCCGGCCGGCAGCGGGCCGGCGTGATCCACGACATCGGCTACCGGCACTACGACGGTCCTCGGCTGGGCCGGTTCGCGATCTGGCAGGCGCTGGTGGTGTCGAGTCTGCGGCACGCGTACGGGCTCGGCCGGTCCGGCAAGTCGAAGGTGATGCCGATCCTGCTGCTCGCCGTGATGGTGGTCCCGGTGGCGATCATCGTCGGTATCGAGACCGCGCTGAAGTTCGACAAACCGCCGCTGACCCAGGTCGAGTACATCTTCTTCCTGCAGGCGGTCATCGCGCTCTACCTGGCCTCGCAGGCGCCGCAACTGTTCTCACGGGACCTCCGCTACCGCTCGATCGTGCTGTACCTGGCCCGGCCGCCGCGCCGCACCGACTACGCGCTGGCGAAGCTGACATCGCTCGTGCTCGCCCTGATGATCCTGATGGGCCTGCCGATGGTGATCCTGTACGCCGGTGCGCTGCTGGCCAAGTTCGACTTCACCGACATGACCAAGCAGTTCCTCAGCGGAATGGTCGCGGCGCTGCTACTCGCGATTCTGCTGGCCGCGATCGGCGGACTCATCGCGGCGACGACGCCCCGCCGCGGGTTCGCGGTGGCGGCCATCATCGCCGTACTGATCGTCTCGTTCACGGCCGTCGTCACCACCACCGCGATCCTCGGCACCGAGCCTGGGGAGGTGACCACGGCTGCCCGCTACGCCAACCTGGGCTCGCCTTTCACGCTGGTCGAGGTGCTGCAGAGTTTCCTCCTGCGCGGCGGCGGGACCTTCGAGCCGACCACCTCCCAGGGCCTCGTCTTCGCGGCGGTCTACCTCGCGCTGGTGGCGGTCTGCGTCTGGGGCGTCAACGCCCGCTACGCGAAGGTGGCCCGCGGATGAGCGTGATCCAGATTCAGAAGGTCTCCCGCTGGTACGGCAACGTGGTCGCGGTCAACGACGTCACGATGACGATCGGCCCCGGCGTCACCGGCCTGCTCGGGCCGAACGGCGCGGGCAAGTCCACGCTGATCACGATGATGGCCGGCTTCCTGCCGCCGTCGACGGGTGCGGTCACGCTGGACGGCGTACCGGTCTGGCGGAACGAGGCTTCCTACCGGCAGATCGGGCTGGTGCCCGAGACCGAGGCCGTCTACGACACGTTGACCGGCTCGGCCTTCGTTCTGGCGAACGCGGAACTGCAGGGGTTGCCGAATCCTGGTGCTGCGACCGCCGAAGCGATTGCCACGGTGGCGATGGAGGAGGCCGCGGGACGGCGCATCTCGACGTACTCGAAGGGTATGAAGCAGCGGATCAAGATGGCGGCCGCGCTCGTGCACGAGCCGTCGGTGCTCTTGCTGGACGAGCCGTTCAACGGCATGGACCCACGGCAGCGGCTGCACCTGATGGACCTGCTCCGCAAGATGGGCGCCGACGGCCGGACCGTGCTGTTCAGTTCGCACATCCTGGAGGAGGTGCAGCAGGTCGCAACCCACATCGAGGTGGTCGTCTCCGGGCGGCACGCGGCCTCGGGTGACTACCGCGCTATCCGCACGCTGATGACGGATCGACCGGTGCTCTATCGGCTGCGCTCCAGCGACGACCGCCGGCTGGCTTCCGCGCTGATCGGCGACCCCTGTACGTCGGGCGCCGACCTGGAGGGCGGTTCGCTGCAGGTGCAGGTGGTCGACTTCGAACGGTTCAGCCGTCTGGTGCCGACGATGGCCCGTGACCTCGGCATCCGGCTGCTCGAGGTCGCGCCGACCGACGAATCCCTCGAAAGCGTCTTCTCCTACCTGGTCGGGAGGCGCTGACCGATGAACGTCACGATCGCGCGATTGACGATGGCGACCCTGTTCGGTCACCGCCGTGGTCTGCTGCTCTTCATCCTGCCCGGGGTGCTGCTGGCGCTCTGCGTCCTGCTGGCGCTGACGGTCGACGACAGCGCCGAGTTCAGTACTGCGCTGCTGCAGATGTTCGGGCTCGCGGTGATCGTGCCGCTGGTCTCGCTGGTGGCCGCGACCGGCGCGCTGGCCTCCGAGATCGACGACGGCTCGATCGTCTACCTGCTCAGCAAGCCGATCAAGCGCTCGACCATCATCCTGACCAAGGCCGGGGTCGCGATCGCGGTCATCTTCGTCCTGGCGGCGGTGCCGATGACGGTGGCCGGCCTGATCCTCGACCACTCCGATCCGCGCACGGCCGTTGCCTTCGGCATCGGTTCGCTGGTGGCCGGGATCGCCTACACCGGGATCTTCCTGGCGCTCTCGGTCATCTCGGGCAACGCGGTCACCATCGGCCTGATCTACGCCCTGCTGTGGGAGGGCGTGATGGGTCAGTACGTCGACGGCGCCAAGGCGCTCAGCATCCAGCAGTGGTCGCTGGCCGTCATCCAGAAGCTCACCGACTCACCCCACGTCGAGTCGGCCGTGAAGCTTCCGATCGCCTCTCTCCTGCTGATCACAGTCGTGGCCGTCGGCCTCGGCCTGGCGATCGCGCGTCTGCGCTCGCTGGTCCTCTCCACTGCCGAGTGACCCGTAGACCTGCACAACCTCGGAAGCCAGCCGCAGCAGGTCCTCCCGAAGCTCCAGCGGCTCCAGTACTTCGACGTGCTTGCCAAACCCGAGCAGTACTCCGCAGGCTGCCTCCCGCACGCGGAACCTCATCGCCACGTGCGGCCACGGGTCCTCCCCACCCGGTACGTCGCGTGCCTGCTCCCCCTTGGCCAGCATCGGCGTAGCAACCCGCCGTACCAGCTCGGCGCGGTCCGGTCGCACCCTGACGACCACGTCGATCCCAGCCGGCAGGGTCTGCTCCAACTGGGCCCGCAGCCGCTGCCACTCCCCTTGCAGATCAAGACCTTCCGGCCGGGTGGAAGGTTCGTCCAGTACGTCGACCTGCTCGACCCGCGACACCCGGTACATCCGGGGCACCCCGCGATGAGCTGCCACCAAGTACCAGCGTCCTGCCTGCTCGACGAGTCCCCAGGGGTCGACGGTACGGCGTACTGGTCGCCCTTCGGTTGCGGACGCATAGCGGAGCGCCACTCGGCGGCGGGTGACGACGGCTTGTCGTAGTACGGGCAGGGCGCCGGTGTCCTCGGCTTCTGCGAACCATCTGCGCCGGTCGACGACGATGGCGTCCTTCAGCGCTTCTGCGTCGTCCTGCAACTGCAGCGGCAGAGTGGAGGACAGCTTGCCCATTGCTGATTGCAGGGCATCGTGCAGGCCGAGCTCCTCCGACAGGGAGGCTCTGCCGCTCCAGGCGAACAGTGCTTGGGCCTCACGCGGTGTCAGACCGCTGACGTCTGCCCTGTAGCCGGGCAGGAGCACGCAGCCGCCGTTGCGCCCGCGCTCTGTGTAGACCGGCACCCCAGCGGCCGACAACGCCTCCATGTCGCGCATCACCGTGCGCCTCGAGACCTCCAGCCGCTCGGCCAGGTCACGCGCGCTCAACCGGGGATGCCTTTGCAGCAACAGGATGATCTGCAAGAGGCGGTCAGCTCTCATATAAGACACAAGATGTCACACATAGAGCGGGAGGGTGGAGTCTGTTGCCAATCACTGGAGGAAAATCGTGACCGACCCACGTCCGATGCTCGTGCGTGCCCTGGACCAGACCCAGGCGATGATCGACACCGTCACCACCACCGACCTGGACCTGCCGACCCCGTGCTCGGAGTACGACGTACGGACTCTGCTCGGCCACCTGATGACGGTGGTCAGCCGGATCAACCTCGCACTGACCGGCGAGAACCCGCTCTCCATCCCCACCGTGACGCCCGGCGTGACGGACTTCCCGGCCAGCTGGAAGGAGCGCCGCGTTCTGGTCGACGAGACGCTGTCCGACCCGGCCGTCCTCACGATGACCTGCACAGTCCCCTGGGGCACGATCCCGGGTGCCGCGGCCATCGCGTCGTATACGAGCGAGCTGACTACCCACTCCTGGGACCTCGCCACGACCACGGGACGCACCGATCTGCTAGACGACGAACTGGCCGTCTACTGCCTGCCGCTGGCGCAGCAGTTCCTCCCTGCCGAACCACGAGGCGGGCAGATCCCGTTCGGCCCCGTGGTCGAGGTCGCGGCAGACGCACCGGCGTACGACCGGCTTGTTGCGTGGGTGGGCCGCCAGCCGTGAGGGCTAGCCGACGATGCCGCCGTTGAGGGTCAGGCCGCCGTCGATGGTGATGGTCTGGCCGGTGATCCAGGAGGCTTCGTCGGAGAGCAGGAACCAGACGAGGGACGCGACGTCCTCGGGGCGGCCCAGCCGCTTCAGCGGGTACGACGCCGCGACCTTGTCCTCGCGGCCTTCGTAGAGGGCGCCGGCGAACTTGGTCTTCACCACCGCGGGTGCGACCGCGTTGACCCGGATCGCCGGTGCCAGCTCCACTGCCAGTTCGGCCGTGACGCGGGACAGCATCGCCTTGGTGGCGCCGTACCAGCCGATGCCGGGCGACGGCGACAGCCCTGCCACCGAGGACACGTTGACCACGGAACCGCCGTGCGCCCGCATCCAGGCATCGCTGCAGGCCTTGACCCACGCGATGGTCGCCAGCACGTTCGTGTCGACCATCTTGGCGGCTACCGCGCTGTCGACGTCCAGCAGCGAGCCGTAGATCGGGTTGATGCCAGTGTTGTTCACCAGCAGGTCCACCGACCCGTACGTCGCCACTGCCGCGGCCACAACGCTTGCACGGTGCTCGCCGTCGGCAGCGTTGCCTGCAACGGCCATGGCGTTGTCACGGCCGCCCAGGTCGGCTACTGCCTCGTCGAGCGCGTCCTGCTTGCGTCCGGTGATCACTACGTGAGCACCGTCGGCCACCAGCCGCTTGGCGATCGCCAGGCCGATGCCGCGGGAGGCACCGGTGACGATCGCCGTCTTGTCCTTGAGCGTCATCAGCTGAGGCGTTCCAGGATGACGGCCATACCCTGGCCGCCGCCGACGCACATCGTCTCGAGGCCGAACTGCTTGTCCTCGAACTGCAGACCGTTGACCAGGGTGGTCATGATCCGCGCGCCGGTCGAGCCGAACGGATGGCCGAGCGCGATCGCGCCGCCGTGCACGTTCAGCCGGTCCTCGTCGATGCCGAGCTCGCGGGCCGAGCCGATCACCTGGACCGCGAAGGCCTCGTTGATCTCGACCAGGTCGATGTCACCGATGCTCATCCCCGCCCGGGCGAGCGCCTGCTTGGTCGCGTCGACAGGGCCGAGCCCCATGATCTCGGGCGACAGGCCGCTGACGCCGGTGGAGACGATCCGCGCCAGCGGGGTCAGGCCGAGCTCACGGGCCTTGGTGTCGCTCATGATGACGACCGCGGCCGCGCCGTCGTTCAGCGGGCAGCAGTTGCCGGCCGTGACCGTCCCGTCGGGACGGAACACCGGCTGCAGCTGGCTGACCTTCTCCAGCGTCGTACCGGCACGGGGGCCGTCGTCCTTGCTCACGACGGTGCCGTCGGGCAGCGTCACCGGGGTGATCTCGCGCCCGAAGAAGCCGTTGTTGATGGCCTTCTCGGCAAGATTCTGCGAGCGGACGCCGAACGCGTCCTGGTCCGCGCGGGAGATGCCCTTCAGCGTCGCGACATTCTCGGCGGTCTGGCCCATCGAGATGTAGACGTCCGGGATCAGGCCGTCCTCGCGCGGGTCGTGCCAGGTCTCGTTGGTCTCGGCGTACTTCTCGGTCCGCTGCACCGCGTCGGCGAAGACCTCGTTGAACGAGCTCGGGTCACCGACCCCGGCCGACCCGAAGTTCTTGTACCGCGAGACGCACTCGACCCCCGCGCTGACGAAGATGTCGCCCTCACCGGCCTTGATCGCGTGGAACGCCATCCGCGCGGTCTGGGTGGACGACGCGCAGAACCGGTTGATCGTGGTGGCGGCCGTGCTGTCCCAGCCCAGCTGGACGGCGACCCGGCGGGCCATGTTGCCGCCGTGCTCGTCGTGCGGCTCGGCGCAGCCGAGCATCAGGTCCTCGATCTGGTCCCCGGTCAGGCCGGCCTTGCCGACCGCCGCCTGGATCATCTGCACGGCCAGGTCGTCCGGCCGGATGTCCTTCAGCGAACCCTTGTGGGCCCGGCCGATCGGCGACCGCGCGGTGGAGACGATGACTGCTTCAGGCATATCCGCCATTCCCTTTCAGAGCTTGGGCTGTCTACAGGCCCAGATCGCGGCCGATGAGTTCCTTCATGATCTCGTTCGAACCGGCCCAGATCTTCGTCACCCGGGCATCGCGCCAGGCGCGGGCGACCCGGTACTCGTTCATGTAGCCGTAGCCGCCGTGCAACTGGACACACGCGTCCAGGATCTCGTTCTGTACCTGTGCACTCCACCACTTCGCCTTCGCCGCGTCCACGGCGGAGAGCCGTTCCTCGCCGTGCGCGACGACCGCGTTGTCGATGTAGGCCTGGGTCACCTCGGCCTTGGTGACGAGTTCGGCCACCAGGAACTTGTTGTACTGGAAGGACCCGACCGGCTGGCCGAACGCCTTGCGCTGCTTCACGTAATCGATCGTCTCGTCCAGGATCTGGGTCGCGTGCGCGATGTTGCACACCGCGGCGCCGATCCGCTCCTGGGCCAGCCGCTCCATCATGTGGATGAAACCGCGGTCGACCTCGCCGAGCACGTTCTCGTCCGGTACGAAGACGTCCTCGAAGAACAGCTCCGACGTCCCGGACTCGGTCTGGCCGACCTTGTCCAGCTTGCGGCCGCGGGCAAAGCCCTCCATGCCCTCCTCGATCGCGAACAGCGTGATGCCCTTCGCTCCCTTGGCGGGATCGGTGCGGGCCGCGGTGATGACGAGGTCGGCCATGTCGCCGTTGGTGATGAAGGTCTTCGACCCGTTCACCACCCAGCCGCCGTCGGCCTTCTTCGCGGTCGTCTTCAGCGCGGCCAGGTCGGACCCGCCGGACGGCTCGGTCATCCCGATCGCGGCGATCAGCTCGCCGGAGCAGAACTTCGGCAGCCAGCGCTGCTTCTGCTCCTCGGTGCCCAGGTCCACCAGGTACGGCGCGGAACAGTCGTAGTGGATGCCGAAACAGCTCGACAGCGAGGCGGACACCTTGGAGACCTCTTCGGCGAACACGGCGTTGAACCGGTAGTCACCGACACTCGAACCGCCGTACTCCTCCGGTACGTCGAGGCCGAGGAAGCCCTGCTTGCCGGCCTCCAGCCAAGCGGCCCGGTCGATCGTCTTCTCCTCGAGGAACTGCTCCATCCGCGGCACCAGCGAGCGGTCGCAGTACTCCTTCGCACTGGCCCGGAAGGCATGGTGGTCCTCGTTGAAGATGATCCGTTCCATCGCTGTCCTCCCGTGGCACGACTGGTTGCTAAGCGCTTGCTTAGCTTGGCGAATCTAGGGCATTGTGTCAACGTGTCCGCAGTCACCAGCCCCCTCGCGTGGGCGCATGTCCAGCCCGCCGCCGCCCGCCGGCTGCTCACCGGCGCCATCGACGCCTTCGCCGAACGGGGCTTCCAGGCGACCACCACCCGGGACATCGCCTCCCGGGCCGGCATGTCCCCGGCCGCGCTCTACGTGCACTACCCCTCGAAGGAACGGCTCCTCTTCGAGATCAGCCTCTACGGCCACCGCGCCGCCCTGGAGATCCTGACCGAAGCCAACGAGGGCGGCTCCCCATCGGACCGGCTCCGCGCGATGGTCTCCGCCTTCACCGCCTGGCACGCCGAACACCACACGATCGCGCGCGTCGTCCAGTACGAACTGGCCGCCCTCAGCCCGGAACACTTCGCCGAGGTCGCCACGATCCGCCGCGCCATCTCAGCCGTGGTCGAGAAGACCCTGACCGACGGCGTAACGGACGGCACCTTCACCGTCGACGACCTGCCAGGCACGACAATCGCAGTACTGTCCCTGGCCGTCGACGTGGCTCGTTGGTACGACCCTCTTCGGCACGCAACTCCTCAAGCACTGGGTGCGCTGTACGCCGACCTGGCGCTTCGCATGGTCCAGTCCTGACAGGCCGAACGGCCGGCCCCTGACACGTCGAACGGCCCGGATCCTCTCGGAGGAGCCGGGCCGTCGCGCTTGCTGCGCTGTGGGGGTCAGGCCTGCAGGGCGGCCTGGACGTCGAGGTGGATCTCGACCTTGTCGCCGATCAGGAGCTTGCCACCCTCGAGCGGCACGTTGAAGTCGATGCCCCAGTCCTTGCGGCTGATCGAGGCCGACGCCTCGAAGCCGATGATGGTCTGGCCGTAGGCGTTCTGGTCGACACCGAGGAACTCGACGGCGAACTCGATCGGCTTCGTCACGTCCTTGATGGTCAGGTCGCCGGCCAGGATGTAGGCGTCACCCTCGGACTTGAGGGCGGTGCTGGCGAACGTCATCTTCGGGCTGTTCTCGGCGTCGAAGAAGTCGCCGGAGCGCAGGTGACCGTCGCGCTGCTCGTTCCGGGTGTGCACGGAGGCCAGCTCGACAGTGACGGCGGCGGTCGACTCCTCGAGGGAGTCCTTCACGACGATCTCGCCGGCGAACTCCTGGAAGGTGCCGCGGACCTTGGTCATCAGGTGGCGGACGGTGAAGCCGATCTCGGTGTGCGCCGTGTCGATGGCGTAGGTGCCGGAGACGAGGCCGGGGATCGTGGTGGTGGCGGTGCTCATGGGGGTCCTCTCGAACGGGAAACCAGTAGGGGGCGTCGCTGTCACTGGGGAGTGTTGTTAAAATTTCAACCGATGACCACGACACTAGGGAAGAACAGTTTAAAAGTCAACTACATTCCCGGTACACTGTTCCCGTGACGATGATGACTGGGACCCGGTGGCTTGACTCCGAGCAGCAGGTGGCGTGGCGCGCGTACCTGCTGGGCACTGCGCGCCTGATGGCCAAGCTCGACGACGACCTTCGGCAGTTCGGCCTGGGCATCAACGACTACGAGATCCTCGTCCGGCTCTCCGAGGCGCCGGAGCGCCGGCTCCGGATGGCGGAACTCGCCGACCGCCTGCACCAGAGCCGCTCCCGCCTGACCCACACGGTCGGCCGCCTCGAGGCCGCCGAGCTGGTCCGGCGTACCTCCTGCAAGAGCGACAAGCGCGGAGTCTGGGCCGAGCTCACCGACGCCGGTTTCGCCCTGCTGGAGCAGGCAGCGCCGTACCACGTGGAGGGCGTCCGGGAGAACCTGGTCGACCTGGCCTCCCCCGAGGACTTCGCCGCCATCGGGCGGGTCTTCGACGCCGTCTCCGAACACATCGGTCAGCGCTGAGAGTCGATCCCGGCTTCCCCGCGGGTGCTGTTGTCGTCTTCCAGGGCGACTCGATCACCCACGGGGGCCGCGGCCCCACCGAGGACCCGAACCACATCCTCGGCCACTCCTATCCGTTCCTGATCGCGTCATCAGCCGCCGCCGACTGGCCCGAACAGAACTGGCAGTTCCTCAACCGCGGCTCCAGCGGCGACACCATCACAAATGTCGCCGCCCGCTGGCAACAGGATGCCCTCGACCTACGCCCCGACGTCCTCAGCATCCTCGTCGGGATCAACGACGTCGCCAACGTCCTGGACGGCAAGTCGGCTGACACCAAAGGCACCGCCTTCGAAGCGGAGTACAGGTCACTGCTCGACCGCACCCGTAGTGCGCTCCCGGACGTCCGCCTGGTCCTCGGCGAGCCGTTCTATCTGCCGACCAGCCCAGATCCTGGGCTGCGCGAGGCTTGGACTGCTCAGGTCGCGGTTCATGCGCTGGTGGTGCGCCACCTCGCTGACACTTTCGGCGCGACCTTCGTGCCCTATCAGCGCGCTCTGGACGACGCCGTCACCCGGGCACCAGCCGCTCATTGGGTCTGGGACGGCATCCACCCGACCTACGCCGGCCAACGGATCCTCGCCGACGCCTGGATTCTTGCGGTCACCTCACGGGCGCACTGAGCTCCAGCAGCACCTCATCGCGACCGGGACCTCGGTCGGCAAGCATCGAGTCGCGCAGCTGCCGCCGACGCAACAGGCCCCGACAGGAAGTTCTGTCGAGGCCTGCTGGACTGCTGGTGTTCTGGGTCAGTCGCGGGTGAGCTTGCGGTAGGTGACCCGGTGCGGGCGGGCCGCTTCGGCGCCTAGACGCTCGATCTTGTTGGCTTCGTACGAGGCGAAGTTGCCCTCGAACCAGAACCACTTGGACGGGTCCTCGTCGGTACCCTCCCAGGCCAGGATGTGGGTCGCGACGCGGTCGAGGAACCACCGGTCGTGGGAGATCACCACGGCACAGCCGGGGAACTCCAGCAACGCGTCCTCGAGCGACTGCAGCGTCTCGACGTCCAGGTCGTTGGTCGGCTCGTCGAGGAGCAGCAGGTTGCCGCCCATCTTCAGCGTCAGGGCCAGGTTCAGCCGGTTCCGCTCACCGCCGGACAGTACGCCGGTCGGCTTCTGCTGGTCGGGCCCTTTGAACCCGAACGACGCGACGTACGCCCGGCTCGGCATCTCGAAGTTCGCGACCTTGATGTAGTCGAGCTCGTCGGAGACCATCTGCCAGACCGTTTTCTTCGGGTCCAGGCCGCCACGCGACTGGTCGACGTACGAGATCCGGACCGTCTCACCGAGCTTCAGGCTGCCTTGGTCCGGGACCTCTTCGCCGACGATCATCCGGAACAGCGTCGACTTGCCGACACCGTTCGGGCCGACGACGCCGACGATGCCGGCCCGGGGCAGCGAGAAGCTCAGCCCGTCGATCAGCTTGCGGTCGCCGAAGCCCTTCTCCAGCTTGCTGACCTCGAGCACGGTGCTGCCCAGCCGCGGACCCGGCGGGATGTTGATCTCGTCGATGTCGAGCTTCTTCGACCGCTCGGCCTCGGCCGCGAGCTCCTCGTACCGGGCCAGGCGGGACTTGCTCTTGGTCTGCCGGGCTTTCGGGTTCGACCGGACCCACTCGAGCTCGCGCTCCAGGATCTTCGCCCGCTTGGCGTCCTTCTGTCCTTCGACCACAAGCCGCTGCTGCTTGGTCTCCAGGTACTTCGAGTAGTTGCCCTCGTACCCGTAGGTCTTGCCGCGGTCCATTTCCAGGATCCACTCGGCGACGTTGTCCAGGAAGTACCGGTCGTGGGTGATCGCCAGGACGGCGCCCGGATACTTCTGCAGGTGCTGCTCCAGCCAGAGCACCGACTCGGCGTCCAGGTGGTTGGTGGGCTCGTCGAGCAGCAGCAGGTCGGGCTGCTGCAGCAGCAGCTTGCACAACGCGACCCGGCGACGCTCGCCACCGGACAGCTTGTCCACGATCGCGTCGGCCGGCGGGCAGCGCAGCGCGTCCATCGCCTGCTCGAGCTGAGCGTCGACATCCCACGCGTTGCGGTGGTCGAGCTCGGTCTGCAGGTCGCCCATCTCGGTGAGCAGCGTGTCGTAGTCCGCGTCCGGATCGGCCAGTTCGGCAGAGATCTCGTTGAAGCGGTCCAGCTTCTTCTTGGTGTCGCCGACCCCTTCCTCGACGTTCTCCAGGACAGTCTTGCCTTCGGTCAACGGCGGCTCCTGCAGCAGGATCCCCACCGTCGCGTCCTCGGCCAGCCGCCCCTCACCGTTGTTGGGGTGGTCCAGCCCCGCCATGATCTTGAACAACGAGGACTTGCCGGTACCGTTCGGCCCGACGACGCCGATCTTCGCGCCGGTCAGAAAGTTCAGGGTGACGTCGTCGAGAACGACCTTGTCACCATGCGCCTTCCGCACATTGCGCAGCGTGTAGATGAATTCCGCCATACCCCGAGCCTATGCGCTACCCCCCACCGCCACCCAACCGAGCCTTCACCACCGCGGCCTGCCAGCCACCAGCCACGCTCCAGAACACCTTCACCGGCGGGTGAACCAGACGTCGCGCTTCCTACAGGCGATGCCAGGCCCCTCCTCCACCGTTGCTACCAAACAGCTCGGTCGGCCAGCACGACCGAGCAGACGCGTGGCAGCACGGCGGGCCGACGAGGTCGACCCGCGCGGATGACTGGCACGGTTGACCGGCACGACTGAGCAGACGCGTGGCAGCACGGCCGACCGACGAGATCGACCCACGCGGCTGACCGACACAGTCGACCGGCACGACCGAGCAGACCCTTGCCAGCACGGCCCTCCGAAGAGCTCGACCCACGCCGCTGACCGGCACGGCTGAGCAGATGCTTGGCAGCACGGCTGGGCGACGAGGTTGACCCGCGCGGTTGACGGGCACGGTTTGGTCGGCTGGCTGAGAGCAGCGCAGCCGGCCGCACGCACGGTTGACCGGCACGACCGAGCAGCGCGTGGACCAGCGCGGGTAACGGTTCGGCGCCGGGTTGGGCGCCGCGTGTGAGCGACCTCGTGGGTCCGGGTGGTGTGGTGGAGGCGGGTGGGTTCGCCGGCGGTGCGACTAGGCGGCCTCGTGCGTTTCGGTGGAGTCGGCGGTCGGAGGATGGTGACCGCCTCGGAAGTTGAGTGGCTCCTGGTCGATGGGACCGTCGTGCTGAGCCGAGGAGGCGCTGCTCTGGTCCAGGAAGTCCCTGTCCTGGCTCGAAGTTGCGGCGCCGTCGGAGGCAGCGAGGCGGGCCGGCGCTTTGGTGAAGGTCGCGGTTCCCCGGGAGAGGTCGTGACCGACGGCGGCGGCTTCGATGAACAGGCGGGATCGCGGGTTGCCGGCCTCGTCCTGCCACTCCGTCGTACGGAAGCGGCCGGTGACCACGATCGGCTGGCCACGCTCCATCGAATCGCGCACGTTCGTGGCGAGGTTGCGCCAGCACTCGACGGTGAACCAGTTCGTCGGGCGATCGGTCCAGCCACCGCTGGCCCGATCGAACTGCCGGGGCGTGGTGGCCAGCCGGAACGAGCAGACCGTCACGCCGTCGGAGACCTCCTTGAACCTGATGTCGCTGCCGATCCAGCCCTGCACGGCCACCGTGGTTTCGCCGATGCTCATGTCAGCTTCCTTTCGTCGCATCGCAAAGTTGTCCTGTCACCAGAGAAGATGCCCGTCTCCCGGTCGTTTCCGGCGGCGACTTCGCAGCCTGTGGACAACCCCGCGCCAACCGCAAGGAAGCACAGCAAGAAGCACAGAAGGCCTGCCAGCAATCTGGCAGGCCTTCTACAAGTGGATCGGTCAGCCGCGGGCGACGGCCAGCTTGTCGCGGCAGGTCGTGTAGGCGTCGAGCTCCTCGCGAGCCGGAGCTATGACGTGGCTTTCCGCGACCTTCTCCAGCTCGGCGCGCAACGACTTCGCCACGAGACGCGCACGGCGGTTGGCACCGGTCGCGGCGAAGATACGACAAGCCACGGAGACCGCAAGGCCCAGCGCAGCACCGCCGACCAACATGATCGTCGCGTACGGAATGCCCTCCCACTTCGGCAACGTCAGGTCCTGGATCTGCAGGAAGCCGGCCACCACAAGCCAGACCGCTCCACCCAGCGCCATCAGGAACAGCAGCCACTGAAGGAACCGCGCAACACCCCACCATCCCGGGGTGGTGCTGGCGCCCAGATCAGTACGCGCGATCGCCTGGTCCAACTCGTCCCCGAGCGACTCCTCGCGCCGACGGATCGCAGTACGAACAGAATCTGCCCAAGGTCGGGACAAGCCAGCTGCTGCCTTGTTGGTGATGTTGCGAACGGCCGTGTCCATCCGCGCCCGCTGCACAGGTGTTGCCACAGGCAACGATGAGCGAGCGATCGACACCTCGGTGGAGGCGGACTTCCGCAACGCCTTGCTCTGCTGACGAGGCATCTGGTCAAGGTGCAGGCGCCGCAGCGGATCCGGCCGGAACCGCGACAGCCACTTCGTCACCGGCCAGCCCGTCGCAGCCGTCGCACGCTGCAGATACGACCGCCGAACAGCCTCCACCACCACCGGTACGCCGCTGGCCTCCGCCAGCGCGTCGACAAGTTCGGTGATATCCGACTTCGCGAGCTGCGGCGTCTTGGCATTGCCACACTGGCTCGCCATCCGGTCGGCGACGCGATCCACGTCCGCGGCGAGCCGCTCGCGAGCAGCACGCTTCGCGTTGACCCGCTTGACCAGCAACGCCCGCAGGTCGTCCAGGCCGGCACCGTCAACGGCAGACGTCGCGACGATCTGCGGAGTCTTCAGACCGTCCGACTTGAGCAGGCGGGTCAGGTCGGCCAGGCAGCTCTTGCGCTGCTCCTCGGTCAGCTTGTCGGCGTGGTTCAGCGCGAACACCATCACCGACGAGTGCGACGCGAACGGCTTGATGTAGCGGTTGTGCAGCGCCGCGTCGGCGTACTTCTGCGGATCGACCACCCACACCAGGACGTCGACCAGCTCGACCAGCCGGTCCACGATCAGCCGGTGCTCCACCTCGGTGGAGTCGTGGTCGGGCAGGTCCAGCAGGACCAGTCCGTCCAGGTCCTCCGACTGCGCCTCTTCCAGCGAGCTGCGGTGCTGCACCTGGTGCCGGCGCGGGATGCCGAGCCAGTTCAGGAGTTCACCGGCCGGCTCCTCTCCCCAGACGCAGGCCAGCGGCATCGAGCTGGTCGGCCGTCGCGTACCGATCGCGGCCAGGTCCAGCCCGGTCAGCGAGTTGAACAGCGACGACTTGCCGGAACCGGTCGCCCCGGCCAGCGCCACCACAGTCAGGTCGCCGGACATCCTGAGCCGTTGACTGGCCCGGTCCACGATCTGCGAGGCCTCACTCAGGACCACCTGGTCCAGCCGTCCCCGGCCGGCCTCGGCAGCGTCCTCGAGTGCCTCGATCTTGGTCAGGACATCGGTGGAGCCCCTCACCAGGCCCTTGACCGTATCCACAATTCCCGTCACGTGCAGTCCTCCACCGCGCGCGCGGCCTCCGTCAGTTGCCTGGGTGCGTCGGGATCGACCGGATGCTGGTCGAGCACAGCCAGATAGCGGGCGAATTCGGCATCCATCAAGGCATGAACTCTAGCGTCAAGATCGTCCCGGGCCTTGGCAGCCAGCGTGCGAACCGCCTGATCTCCGAAGACGGCCTCCAGCAACTTCTGCCCGACCACGGCCGTTCCGGCGCCGACACCGACCTCCGCGCCGGTCGGGATCCCCGCAGTACTGGCGAAGATGACCACCATCAGAGCCAGGCCGAGGCCGTTCACGCCGTACGCCAGGATGCGCGCCGTACTGCGCTTGTCGGCGCCCTCCTCGCGAACCAGGTCGAGCACATAGCCCTGCCACTCGCGTACTGCGCGCGCTGCCTCAGCAGGGAACTCCTTGGACATCCTGCCCATGTCGCGGTCTCCCGCAGCGAGCAGCTGGCGTCCAGGAGCCGTCGACTGCCACGCCTCCTCGGCACGCTCTGCCGCTGCCTCTGCATGCTCGCGCAGCAACGACTCCAGGCCGGACTCGACCGCGTCCTTGAGGTCCCGGGTCGGCGCCGGCTTGCCGACGACCGCAGTACGGACCTTGTCGCGCAGGCGACCCACGTTGGTCTGCAGGCCCTTGAGCAGCTCGCCGGTTCCGACGAACTCCTGCCAGCGAGCAAGCACCTCGCCCCGCAGCATCGTGCCGTCCTGGGTCGCCAGGGCGATGTCCTTGACGGCCCGGTCGTACGCCGTTTCGGCTGTCGACCGCAGCTCCACAATGGTGTCGGCCTGCGCCCTGACCGCCTTGGCGAAGGCCGGCGTCTTCTTCGTCATTGCGGTGACCGCGCCCTGCAGGGTTCGCCTCACGACGGCCGAGCGCGCCTCGGAGTCGGCCGCCAGGTCGATCAGCCAGTCCTTGATCGAGGCAACGACTTCGCTGGCGAGCATGCCGTTGCTGTCGACAACTGTCTCCTTGATGGAGAACAGCGGCGAGTCGCCCAGCCCACGTTCGAGCAGCATCTGGGCCAGGTGGCCGGTGATGTCGTCGATGGTGTCGGCGGGAGCGCGGTCGAGCACCACGGCTACCGCCGTACTGCGGTCGGACGCGCTCTGGAGGAACTCCCACGGCACCGCATCGGCGTACCGGGCGGCAGTGGTGACGAACAGCCAGAGGTCTGCCGCGGCGAGCAGTTGAGTTGCGAGCTCGCGGTTCGCCTCGACGACGGAGTCGATGTCGGGGGCGTCGAGAATCGCCAGCCCCGGCGGAATGGTGTCGGCGGCAACCAAACGGATCTGTCCGGGATCCTCCGTCCCACCCGGACGGTCACCACTGGACCGCGCCATCCCCGGCAGCACCCGGTCGCCGACGAACCACTCGGCGTCGGCCGGGTGGTGGATCAGAACAGGTGAGCGAGTGGTCGGCCGCAGTACGCCGGGCTCGCTGACGACCTGACCGATCAGACTGTTGACGAGAGTCGACTTGCCGGCACCCGTGCTGCCACCGACGACCGCAAGCACCGGCGCCTCGAGCTGCACGAGCCGCGGCAGGATGTAGTCGTCCAGCTGATCCAGCATCGCCTTCTGCTGCTGGCGGGCCTCGTCAGCCCCAACCACATCAAGCGGCAACTGACTAGCCGCCAACGCACCACGCAACTTCATCAACGCGGTGATCAACGCCATCGCAGCCTGCTCAGTAGCCGCGTCCGCGACGGACTTCTCCGCCCCAGCCCCTACCGCACCAGAGCCGGCACCCGCCTCGGCGTCCGCACCGGCGTCGGCCTCAGCGTCCGCGTCCGCGTCCGCAACGGTGTCGGCATCGGCGTCCGCAACTGCGTCGGAGTCCTCGGCGCTGCTGCCAGCCGCGCCACCATGGGCCTCAGCCGGCAAGTCATCCTGCCCAGAACCGGTGTCACTACCGCCACTGGCCGCAGCTGCAGACTCACCAGCACCCGGCGAGTCGTCGCCGTCACCACCGAGAGCCGCAATCCCAGCAATAGCCGGTACTGGCATAGCAGAAGCGTCCTCCGCGTCCTGCCCGCCTGCCGCATCCTGCGCTGCAGCGTCGGCCCGCTCGTCCTCGGAGCTGGCCTCCTCGGCCGTGGCGTCCTCGGAGCTGGCGTTATCGGAGCTGGCGTCCTCGGAGCTGGCGTCCTCGGAGCTGGCGTCCTCGGAGCTGGCGTCCTCGGAGCTGGCGTCCTCGGCGCCGTTATCCCCGACGTTGGTGTCCTCGACGTTGGCGCTGGCGTCGTCGGCGTTGGAGTCCTCCGCGCGCAGCTCCTCCGTGTTGGAGTCCTCCGCGTTGGAGTCCCCGGCGGTCGCATCATCCTCGGTGTGCTCGGCCTCGGGGCTCGAGTCGTCCGGGACGTCCGCGGCAGGCGGGACCTCGGCATCGGAGTCCTCAGCGTTGGAGTCCTTAGCATTGCTGGCCTCTGCGTTGGTGGCCTCTGCGGTCGACTCGTCCTCGGCGTGCTCGGCCTCGGGGCCGGGATCGTCCGTGGCGTCCGTCGCAGGTGGGTCCTCGGCGTTGGCGGCGTTCGGGTCTGCCTCTGCAGCTACGTCAGTCGGGCTCGCAGGCGGCTTGGCGTTTGCGGGGTCTCCGTCCTCCGGGTCGGCGGGGTCCTCGGTCTTCGCGGCTTCGGCGTCGCCATCTGTTTCGTCGGCGGAAGCTGCGGGTCCGGCAGTCGTCGGGTCTGCGGTTGCCGGTTCTGCAGGCGTTGGGTCTGCGGTTGTTGCGTCGGCGTCGTCTTCTTGGTTCGCGGCTACCTCGGCCGCTACTGCGTCTGCCTCGGCTTCTGCGGCCCGGGTGAGGTCGACGGGCTCGCCGTCGTTCGCTCCCGGCTGCTTGGGCAGGCCGATGATGATCTCGCCGTACTCGAGTGGGAAGCCCTCAGCGGACTCCACCGGCTCGTACACGACTCCGACCTTGGGCCGTGACTCTTCCTCACGCATCCGAGCCTCGGTCCCAGTGGGCGCATCTCCGCCAGCCATCTCAGCAGCGGTCACCATCTCAGCGGACAGCTCACCACCCGCTGCACTCTCAGCAGCCTCAGGAGCCGACTCCTTGCCGGAGGGCTCCTTCGCTGTCGTCTCAGAGGCAGCCTCCGAAGACGCCTCTCCCGCCGTCTCAGCCGCGAAGGTCTCCTCATCAGAAGGCTTCCCATTCGCGGCCTCAGCTGCCGGGACCTCGTCGCCCGAGGACTCTTCTGCGGCTACTGCCTCATCCGAGGGCGACACCTCAGCCGCAACCGGCTTCTCAGCCGAGGAGTCACCTGTGGTCGCCCGCTCGTCGTCCGTCGCCGCACCAGTCACCCCAGCCGCCGACGACCCAGCCGGCTCAACAGCAGCGCTGGCATCAGTCGACTCGGCCGACTCACCTGACGCACTCGACCGCCCGACCTTCTCCTCCGTCGCCTCACCAGTCGACGCCGACGCACCAGCCGACTCCGGCGCAGCGGCCGACCCGGCAGGAGGCGCAGCGGCCGACCCGGTAGGCGTGACAGCGTCCGGCTCAACAGTCGGCGCAGCGGCGGGCATGGCAGGCGACTCAGCCGGGGGCTCGGCGGTCGTAGTACCGGCTGCTTTGCGCTTGCGGCGGCGCCAGAAGCCCTTGCCTTTGGCATCGGACTGGGCGATCAGCCGGGCCAGCTCGGAGACAGGCTGATCCTGGGCCGGAACCTTCGGCTGTCCCGAACGCTCCGAACCCTCACCAGCTGGCCTGGTGTCAGCCACGGCTACCGTCCACGAGCACAGAGTGCCCGTTCGGACAGCGCAGAAGCAAAGTCATCTTCATCCCCGTTTGGCGGCGTGGACGGGTGGCAGTCACTGCGACGGTGGATAGGGACCGTATCCTCCCGGCGTTCCGGGCGGTCCAGGGGGTCCCGGTGGGTAACCGGGCTGGCCCGCGGGGTAGCCGGGTTGCCCGGAGGGATACCCCGGCTGCGCCGGTGGATAACCCCCTTGGCCGGGCGGGTACCCACCCGCCCCCGCATCTCCCTGGTACTGCGGCCCGCCGTGCTGCACAGGCTGCCCAGCAGGCTGCCCGGACTGCCCCGGCTGGCCGTACTGCCGAGGCTCGTCCTGCGGCCTCCCATTCGGCCCCACGGGCGGCATCCCCTGCCCCGGCGCCACCTGACCCGGCGGCACCTGTCCCGGCGGAAGGCCCTGCGGCCCGCCGTACGGCGCACCGCCGTACTCCATCCCGCCGTAGTACTGCGCCCCCTGCGGCGCCCCCTGGTACTGCGGAACCGCCTGCGCGAACGCCGGCATCGGGGGGAACGGCACACTCGGGCGCCGGGCGCGGAGCTCGTCCAGCAGCCGCTTCTCGGTCGCGAGCGCTTCCGGGCCGATCACCTGGCGGACGATCTTGTCTCGCAGGTAGGCCAGTTCGGTCGCGTTCTGCTGGAACGCCTTGGCCGCCGTCTCCGCCTGGGAGCCGTACCGCTTGGCGTTCTGCCGGAGCGCTTTGCGGCCGCGCAGCGTCGCGATCAGCGGCACGTCCTGCGGAACCAGCCAGCCGAACCGCACGTAGTCGTAGAGCCGCGACGCGATCATCTGGCCTTCACGTGATCGCATCACCAGGGCGAAGACGACCATCGCGATGAAGATCGGCACCATCAGGAAGAGGTAGACGGTGATGAAGCCGCCGCCACCGGCCCAGCTCGCGCCGCCGTTCCACAGCCCGTGCGCGAGCACCGCGGCGAGGTAGCCGACGACCGGGGCGAGGAAGCGCACGATCGTACTGCGATGCCGGACCGCGATGCCGATCCCGATCGCGGTGAAGGACGTGAAGAGTGGATGCGCGAACGGTGAGATCAGCCCGCGGATCACGAACAGCATGAACGCGCCGCGCAGACCCTCGTCGCTGCCGACCTCCTCGGACAGCTGCCGGAAGATGCGGCCGTAGTACAGGATGTTCTCGGTGAAGGCGAAGCCGACGCCGACCATGCCGGCGTACACCAGGCTGTCGATGATGCCGTCGAACTCCTTGCGGCGCATCAGCGCCAGAATCAGGATGATCGCGCCTTTCGCGAACTCCTCCACCGGCGGCGCGACGAACACCGCTGACCGGGCACCGCCGCTGCCGGTCTCGTGCATCCACTCCGACACCGTGGTGTTGATGAAGATGGCCGCCAGGGTGGCGATGAACGCGCCCCAGCACAGGGCGACCAGGATGTACTTGGTCGGCTCCGGTTCGTAGCGGTCCAGCCACAGGTACAGGGCGATCACCGGGATCACCGGGATGAACGCGAAGCCCAGGCCCCACATGAACCCGCCCGCGCCGGTCGACTTCGCCACGATCGCGAAGATGCCCAGGCCGGCGATCGCGAAGGCGACCGCCACCACGACCCCGATCAGGATGCCCTGGTTCCGCCGCTGCCCGGGCACCGGATGAGCGCCGAGCACATTGGGCTGGGGATGCTGTGCGCCGGGCTCGCCGACGGCCGCCCTCGCCGGTTGCGGCGACTCGGGCGGGCCTCCTGAGGGGTAACTCATGCCCGCAGCCTAGTTGTAGAGCCCACACCTCGGCAGGACCGCCCACTCAGCGTTACCGGGATGGAACGACAACCCTGTACTTCGCAGTAGCCAGAGCCGCCCGTACGCCGTACCAGCCGCGCCCCGTACGCCGCGCCGGCCTCACGGGAGGAACCCACGAGCGTGATCGGCCTGCCATCTGAGAGACTCTGATCCTGCCGGGCCCACCCCGGCCGGGCGCCCGTAGCTCAGCTGGATAGAGCGTCGGACTTCTAATCCGTTGGTCGCAGGTTCGAATCCTGCCGGGCGCGCCAACCAAAACCGCAGGTCACGCGGGAGTTGGCCGGAAGAACACCCGCGGCGCTTCCCCTCGCGTGGGGCCATTCGTGGTGCGAAGTATAGTCAACTGACGGCACCTGGAGTTATCGCCAACTGCTCCAGCTCGTATTGGTCATGATCCGCGAGGACCTTGGCTCCACACGCCGGTGCTCGCCGGCCAGCGGCCGGCAGGGCCTCCCAGCTCACGGTCAGGGCGCGCAGAGCACAGGTGGCATCCCGTCACTCGGAGAGGTGATCGCCACCTCGACTTGCACCGTGCCGGCCACGTGTCCGGCAAGCCACCCTCTCGTCACGGTGATAACGATGAATCACACCACATGGCCGACCGGGTGTGTCAGGCGTGAATCCGGGCCGCAAGCAAACCGTCTCCGGTGATAAGGCTGGTTATCACCGGCCCTTTCTGAGCAAGTCGCTTCGGCCAGGCGCCTTCCCCGGCCACGTTGCGTCCGATCTACTACTTGCCTCGTCTAACGCATCACGACCCATGTCGTGATGCGGACGAGCGTTGGGGCGGAGGGGACGCACTGTGACGAATCGTAAGAACGGCCGGGGACAGGAACATCGGTCGGTGGTCTTAGCTGGCGGGCGACGGGGAGACCGCCACTGGACCGGTGCACTGGTGCAACGGCCGGACGGTGCCGATGGGTTGTCCCGCGCGACGATGCGGATCAGCGTGGGGCTGTTCATCGGCGCTGCTGTGGCGTGGATGGTCGTGTCGGGGCTCCTGTCGCGGAGGTGGCCATGGGAGTTGTACGGCGATAAGGCGTCCCAGTCCGAGGTGCTGAAGCTGGCGCTCGGCCTGGTCGCGGCTGGTGGTGCTGCGGTCGCCTTGGTGGTGAATTACCGTCGCCAGCAGCACCTGGAACGCGACGACGCCGGCCGACGGGATGAGGTCCGGCTGTTCACCGAGCGGTTCGGCGCCGCCGCCGCCCAGCTCGGCGGTGCCCGTCCCGCCGTCCGGCTTGCCGGGGTGTACGCCATGGCGGCCCTAGCCGACGAGTGGGACACCCAACGGCAACAGTGCATCGACGTGCTCTGCGGCTACCTTCGCCTGCCCTACGCAGGAGAGCCCCCGCCAGGACACCCCGAGATGGTGGTCGAACAGCGTCAGTACGCCGGTGGCACAATCCAACGCACCGAGACCACCACCCATCAGGCCGGAGAGATTCAGGTCCGTCGCGCCATCGTGGACACCATCCGCCAGCACCTCCAGCCAACTGCTCAACCCAGCTGGAGCAATCTCAACTTTGACTTCAATGGCGCGATCCTGATCGATGCCTCATTTAGAGGAGCGCGGTTCGCCGGCGAGCGCACGTCGTTCGACAGGACGACCTTCTCCGGCAACACCACGTCGTTTGCCGGGGCAACCTTCTCCGGCGGGAACACGTCGTTCCACGAGGCGATGTTCTCCGCCGAGGTCACGTGGTTCGACGGTGCGACCTTCTCCGCCGAGATCACATGGTTTGGCGGTGCGACCTTCTCCGCCGAGATCACGCGGTTCAACGAGGCGACCTTCTCCGGCAAGATCACATGGTTCAACGAGGCGACCTTCTCCGGCAAGACCACGTCGTTCGACGAGGCGACCTTCTCCGGCAAGACCACGTCGTTCGACAGGGTGACCTTCTCCGGCAAGACCACGTCGTTCAACGAGGCGACCTTCTCCGGCAAGACCACGTCGTTCGACAGGGCGACCTTCTCCGGCAAGACCACGTCGTTCAACGAGGCGACCTTCTCCGGCAACACCGCGTCGTTCAACGAGGCGACCTTCTCCAATGTTGACGCACTACGCGAGGCCCGAATCAGCGCCCAACACGTTATTTGGGGCCCTGTCCCGCCCCGGAGCTCATGGCCACCCGGAACACCTCCCGAAAGCAGCTAGCCCATTAGCAACCGGTGAGAGCAGTCGTTATCACCGGGTAGTTCGGCTGTCGGGAATCGAACCGATGACCTTCTCATTACGAGGAAGACCTACACCGTCGCATTCGCTCTCTACGAGCGCTTTCGGCAACACGGTGTCCGCATCAGGCACGAGATTCCCCATGGGTATCGACGATTTCGTGCCACGAGTAGTGCCACGCAGAGTGTTGGGAGTAGTGATGCGGACCGAGTGCTCCCGCGCTCATGGTCCGAGTAGGGGCGCCAGCCGCATCCCGGTCGTGAGGCACCGCCTGCACGGTTGAAAGGCCGGATCGATCTCCGCGTCGATCAGGTACATGCCGTGGCCGCCACAACTCAGGCACGAGGATCGAGGCCACTGTGTCTGTTTGACCAGCGCACCCAGGGGGCTTGAAGACGTGGAGAAGATGTCAGGTGACCGCTCGGACTGCCGCTATCGCGTACGCGCAGACAATGCTGAACTGGGCAGCAAGACTCGGCGTAGCAGTTGTCCTCTCGAGGGGACGCGGGTAGCCGAAGACAGGGGATTCAAGTGGCAGAGTCACGTCGCCTGGAAGGCGTCATCGATCTTCCTCGGGAGATCCTGGTCGCTTCTGAGGCCCTTGGTCAGTCGGTTCAAGGTCACACTGGACTGGACGCATTCACGCTCTTCCTTCCCTCGCTGGCTGATCCGTTTGCGGGCAACTGGATGTACTTGAATCCGCCGTACTTCGATGATCACGAGGTACTTGGCCTGCTGGGTCAGCGCACATGGGGAAGACCCAGCTCCCCAGAACGGATGATGGTTCTGGGTCCATCGTGGGTTCACTCCGTTGTGGTCAGAATCGATGCGGAGCCGCTCGGTAGGCAGAGCGATGGGTTGGCAGCGGAAGCGGCAGGCACGGCAGATGCTTTTGGGCAGCGGTTTGCAGTTTGGTATGGGCGTTTTGCAGCCTGGTTGGAGATTTGGACCCCACAGCGGCTCATGTCCAACCCTTCGGGTGAGCCAAAGCTCCGCGGGCGCGTATTCTTCAGGATCGACGAGAATGTGCAGTTGACAGGCTGGGGTGAGGCGTTTGGTCCAGTCGAGCTATATCACGCACGTGACGCTGTAACGCTCAAAGTGTTGCGAGCCGCCGCTGCCAAGGCGTCGCTGGGAGCGTCGCCTCCACTGGAGTGGCAACTCCTAATTCGAGCCCTTCGGTACGATGACGACAGACGCCAGTCGGTAATCGACGCCGCATCGGCCGCCGAGGTCGCCATGGCGCAGGCCGCCCGCGCGAAACTGGGTTCAGTGCCTGATAAGGCGATAGAGGCAATCATCCAGTCTGCGAACGGCGTTGCTGGCATGGTGGAGCTTCTCGAAGCCATCGACGAAGCGACGGGCAAGAGTTGGCGCAGCCGCGTCGCCGCACGGCTGGCTGGCCCTCGCAACGATGCCGCCCACCGCGGGCTTACGCCGTCGCACGAAACCACCACGGAAGCTATCGCACAAGCGATAGACCTGGTGAATAAATACTCGCCTCGCCCGAATCCCGATGACACGTAACTGCGACGGCCACGGAGCACCCCGCACCTAGCGGGTCGACAAAAATGCTCACCAGTTCGCGAATGTCAGTGATCCCCCAGTCCGCCCCTGCGCCAGCCAGGTCGGACTCTGGCTGGCCTTGTTGCATAGCCGACGTTCGGAGCCTGTGGCTAGTGCCGCTGCGACATCGATCGCCTGTCGCCAATGAGCAGATAGTCCAGGGTGATCGAGAGCCGGCGTCGCAGGTGCGGTAGCACTGGCGCCGAACCAGAAGTTTGCGTCAGCAGGAGGTGCTAACGGAAATCTCGGGATTTGGTTTTGGCGGCGAGTGGGAGGGGCTCTAGACGCTCGGCGTTGAGGTTGACGACTTGGCCGGTGCGTTGGACGCGGCCGGTGACGATGACGGCGGCTGCTGTGCGGGCAGTTTTGGCGTTGGCGTTCCAGGCGCCGATGGACACGACGATGTTGGACATGCCGGTTTCGTCTTCCAAATTGATGAAGGTGACGCCAGAGGCGGTGGCAGGGCGTTGCCGGTGCTTGATGACGCCGGCCACCCGGACGCGTGTGCCGTCTTGGGCTTGGCGGAGGTCAGCGGCCGAGAGGATGCCTTGGTCGCGGAGCCAGCCGCGGATGCGTTGGACAGGGTGGCTGGTGGTGGTGATGCTGGTTGACCACAGGTCGGCCATGTCGGTTTCGATCTCGCTCATGCCGGGCAGCATCGGCGGCGGCCCGGCGGCGCTGATGCCGGGGAGCCGGCCGGGGCGCTCTTCGGCGGCGGCGCCGGCTTGCCACAGGGCTTGGCGCCGGTCGAGGCCGAAGCCGTCGAAGGCTCCTGCGGTGGCGAGCGCGTCGACTTGTTTGGCGGTGATCCCGGTACGCCGTACCAGGTCAGCCATCGACGCGTACGGACCACCTGCGTCGCGTTCGGCAACGATCTTCTCGGCGTCCTTCTCACCGATCGACCGGACATCGGTCAGCCCGAGACGGACGGCATAGGCGCCGTCGCGGCGGTGCGTGCTGGTGGTGAACGGCGCCGTGGGATCGAAAGGGCCGACGACAGGTTGCGGGTCCACCAGACAGGCCGGGTCACCGGTCGGCCCGGTCAACTCCTGCCCGTCGACGAAGGGCTCGAGGGTGGCATTGACGCCGGAGCGGTCGAGGTCAGGTCGCCGGGTTTCGACGCCGTGCCGGCGGGTGTCGGCGACCAAAGACTGGGGTGAGTAGAACCCCATCGGCTGGGCCCGCAGGAGCGCGGCGAGGAAGGCTGCCGGGTAGTGGAGGCGGAACCAGGTGGAGGTGTAGACCAGTAGCCCGAAGCTGATCGAGTGGGACTCGGCGAACCCGAAGTTCGCGAACGCCTCGATCTTGTCGTAGATCTCCTCGGCGAGGTCACCGGTGATCCCGTTGGCCGCCATCCCCTCGAACAGCTTGGTCTTGAGTGACGAGATCTTTTCGACGCCGCGTTTGGAGCCCATCGCGCGGCGCAGCAGGTCGGCCTCGTCACCGTCGATCCCGCCGACGGCCATCGCCATCTGCATCAACTGTTCCTGGAACAGCGGTACCCCCAGGGTCCGCTCGAGGACGGGTTGGAGTTTGGGGTGGAGGTAGGTGATGGGTTCTTCGCCGGTGCGGCGGCGGATGTAGGGGTGAACTGCGCCGCCCTGGATCGGTCCGGGGCGGATCAGTGCGATCTCGGTAACCAGGTCGTAGAACCGACGCGGCAACAGCCGCGGGAGGGTGGCCATCTGGGCGCGAGACTCGACCTGAAACACGCCCACCGAGTCGCCGCGGCACAGTTGGTCGTAGACGCCGGCTTCTTCTTTGGGGATGGTGTGCAGCGACCACTCCTCACCGGTGTGCTCACGGACGAGGTCGAGGCAGTACTGCAGGGCCGCGAGCATGCCGAGGCCGAGGAGGTCGAACTTCACTAAGCCCATCCAGGCGCAGTCGTCCTTGTCCCACTGCAACACCGTCCGCTTCTCCTTGCGGGCGTGCTCGATCGGCACCACCTCCCCCACCGGCCGCTCCGTCAGCACCATCCCGCCCGAGTGGATGCCCAGGTGCCGCGGGAACTTCAGCAACTGTGTCCCCAGCGCGACGACACGGGGCGGGATGTCACCGTCTCCCCCGCCGCCGGCGTCGATGTCGGGTGCCCGCCCGTCGACTTGTTTCGACCAGGCGTCTTGCTGACCGACGGAGTAGCCGAGGGCTTTGGCGGCGTCGCGGATCGCGGACTTCGGCCGGTAGGAGATGACGTTGGCGACCTGGGCGGCGTTACGGCGACCGTACTTGCCGTAGACGAACTGGATCACTTCTTCGCGCCGGTCGGAGTCGAAGTCGACATCGATGTCGGGTTCCTCGGTGCGGGTCGCGGCCAGGAACCGCTCGAACGGCAAGTCGTACAAGATGCTGTCCACCGCCGTGATCTCCAGCGCGTAACACACCGCCGAGTTCGCCGCGGATCCCCTGCCCTGGTAGAGGATCCGTTTGTTGCGGGCGAACCGGCAGATGTCGAACACGATCAAGAAGTAGCCCGGAAATCCGCGCTCCTCGATCACGTCCAGCTCCCGATCCAGCCGCCGGTAGGCGTCGGGGCGCTGCTCGCGGGTGCCGTAGCGGATCTTCGCGCCGGTGTAGGTGAGGTGCCGAAGCCAGCTCATCGGCGTCTGCCCCTCCGGCACATCCCGCAACGGCAACCGCGGCTTGGCGCGGCGCAGATCGAACCCGAGCTGCCCGGCCAGCCGCACCGAGTGCTCGACCGCGCCGGGGAACCGGTGGAACTGCCGCTGCATCTCCTCACCGGAGCGCAGGAACGCCATCCCGGCCGGCGGCAGCCAGCCGTCCATCGCATCCAAGTCCCGCCGCGCCCGCACAGCGGCCAGCGCGGCGGCGAGCTGGTGGTCGCGCGGGTTCGCGTAGTGCACGTTGTTCGTAGCCACCACCGGTAGAGCCCGCGCCGCCGCTAGATCGGCGAGGATCCTGTTCCGGGTCGAGTCGGCCGGCAGCTGATGGTCGATCAGCTCGACCACGACCCGGTCGGCGCCGAACAGCGCTACCAGCCGGTCCAACTCCCGGTCGGCGGCGGCCCGGCCGTCTGCGGCTCCCCCGGCCTCGAGTGCCTGCCGCACGGCGCCCTTGCGACAGCCGGTCAGAACGACCCAGTGACCGCTGCCGCGGGCTGACAGTTCCTCCAGGTCGTAGATCGGGCGGCCTTTCTCGCCGCCGGCGAGCTGGGCTTCGGTGATCGCGCCGGCGAGGCGGTGGTAGCCCTCCTGGCCCTCGGCCAGCACCAGCAGATGACTGCCTTCGGGGTCCGGTACACCGTTCTGCGGTCCCGACAGGCTCAGCGACAGCTCTGCACCGAACACCGTCGGCACACCGTGCGCGGTCGCTGCCTCGGCGAATCGGGCCGCGCCGTAGAACCCGTCGTGATCGGTCAATGCCAACCCGTGCAGACCGAGATCGGCCGCGGTCTCGACCAGCCGCTCCGGCTGCGACGCACCGTCCAGGAACGAGAACGTCGAATGCGCATGCAACTCCGCGTAGGGGACGGCGGCTGCGCGGAGCCGGGCCGCCCGAGCGATCGGCGACTCCCCCTCGGCGGCAGCGACGTAGGGGCCGCGATGCTGGCTCCACGCCGGCGAATCGCCACCATCACCAGCGGCGGGGCGGCCGCCATCGCTGCCCGGCCGCGACCGGTTCGACAACCGGCGCTCCAGCTCCGACCACTTCACCGGCGGATTGTTGTAGCCCATCCGTGTCCCTCCCGTTAACACCCAGACTAGAACATATGTTCGAACTTGAGCTACCGTGGAGGCATGCTTGGACGGTTCACGGTGCGCCCCTCGGACGACGGCTCGAGCACCTTCGGGGTGTGGGACGGCGCGGTCAACGGCTGGCGCGTCACCAACCTCGACAGGGCTGCGGCCGAGCAGATGAAGACCGATCTCGATTTGCAGTTCAACGCTCACGGGCCGCGCCCGGCCAGCGACATCCGCAGTGTTGCGCCGCCCCAATCCGTCGAACTCGTCACAGCCTGGGAGCCGGGAGAACTCGACGCCTGGATCCGCGACGACGGCCAATGGCTCGGCCGAGTCCGCGACCGCGACGGCTACATCGCCTGGATCCCCCAATCCGACCTTCGCCCCGCCGGGCAAGAGACTCCGTAGTGTCGAGGAGAGTGAACTGATGGCGGGCGGCCCCACGATCAGGCTCGACGGCGGACCAGGCCACGGGCAGATCTACTTCGAGGAAGACTTCCGCGACCGGATCAAAGCCGCACAACGGATGCACCGGGCAGAACCGGACGCGGCCGGCTGGGCTCTCGGCTATGCACCCGGCGGCCTCTCAGCCAGCGGCGGAAGGCTCTGGACCTGGCAAGGCATCAACTGCCACCCAGCCGATCCGCGTGATCCGGACTTGGCCCACTACGGCGCCGCGTTCGCGGCTGCACTCCACTCGGTGCACGAAACTGCAGCCTGACCGGGGCCCGTGGCCGGCTCGGCGGCTGTGATGGCGTCGGCGGGCACTGGCTGATTCCTGGTGCAGCAACTCGGCTGCTAGGCGTCGAGGTGGTCGACATCGTTCGGGGTGAGGTCCGCGCGAACACGGTGGAACCGCAGCGGGTGGCGGTAGTGGTCGCCTTGTTTGGCAGCGTCGGCTGCGACTTCAGCGATGACGACGGGTTTGACCTTGACGATCGCTATTTTCTTCGCGCCACGGCCCCAATGGCCCGGCCCGATCTCGTCGGGCCACGGATGCCGAGCGCCTGCCGGTTTGAGGGCTGCGGCGAGTTCGGTCGCCTGCGTCGGGGTGAGAGGCACGGTCCGGCCCACGATCTCGAGGTCACGGCCGCGGTACAGCCCGCACACCGCGACCTCGGGCTGCTTGAGGCTGCCGGTGACGGCACCGACGATCACTTCGATGGTCTCGCGGTGTCTGACCTTGAGCCATTCCCGACGGCCCGGCTGGTAGCGGGTTGCGGCGCCCTTGACGACGAGGCCTTCGACACCGGAGTAGCTGAACGCGTCGACCCATTCCCGCGCTTCGTCGGGATCATCTGTGACCGGCGACAACTGCAGCGGTGGTCGCCACCGAGCGGCGAGCGCGGCGAGCCGCTTTTGCCGTTCGCTGAGCCTCATCATGCGGATGTCGACCTGGTCGATCGCGAGCAGATCGAACGCAACGTACGACGCGGGCTGCTTCGGTGCGAGCCGGCGGCGGACAGTCGCCGCGGAGTTGACCATGCGCTGCTGGAGGGCTCCGAAGTCGAGCCGTTCGCCGGTCCACACGACCACCTCACCGTCGAGCACGCAGTCGCGGTCCAACTGTTCGCCGAGGGCGGCCAGGACGTCGGGGAACTTGTCGGTCAGGTCCGTTCCGCTGCGAGACCACAGCTTGATCGCTGCGTCGCGGCGAACGACGGCACACCGACTAGTTGACTGAACTCTTCAGGCGCCGATTCGCGCGATCCTGTGTTGCTGGAGAGGGTGTGGCGGTGCAAGGTACTGAGCTGGGTCGAGTAGCGGCATTCGAGCAGGGCCTGCCGTGGCGGGTGGTGTTCCCGGACGTCGAGCACCTGGCGGCGTCAGGGTTTCTTCGGGAGCTGGCTGCGTCGGACTGCTCCCCTGCGACGTTGCGCAGCTACGCCTATGACCTGCTGCGGTGGTTCCGGTTCCTGCACGACCGGTGGACGGCGTGGGAACGGGCCGAGCGCTCCGACGTGCGCGAGTTCATAGAGTTGTTGCGCGAGGCACCGGTTCGTCAGCGGTTGAACCGCCGACCTGATGCGCCAGCGCCAGGTTCGGTGAACCCAGTAACGGGCAAGGCGACGCTCGGTACGACGTACTCGGCCAGGACGATCAACCATCAGCTGAGCGTGCTGTTCGGGTTCTACGAGTGGGCCTGCGCGGCTGGGCTGGGGCCGTTGGTGAACCCGGTGCCGGCTCAGCGGAGCCGGTCGACGGGCGGCCGGCTGGAGGCCCACCACAATCCGATGGACGACTTCGTGGTCCGGCGACGTACCGGCAGAAGGCCCCTCGGCCGACCTGGCGCGCGATCCCGGACGACGGGGCCGACGCGCTGTTCGGGGCGCTGCGCAGCCACCGCGACCGGGCACTGGTGTCGTTCTGGCTGTCCAGCGGCGCAAGGGCGAGCGAGCTGCTCGGGCTGTGCCTGGACACCGATCTGGACGCCGGCGCGAACACGATCACGGTCGTCAGCAAGGGCAGCAGGCTGCGTGAGACGATCCCGGCCAGCGTCGACTCATTCGTGTGGCTGGCGCTGTACCTGCGCGACGAGTGCCCACCGGTGTCGCCGGGCGGTCCGCTGTGGTGGACCCGGCAGGGCACGCCACGGCCGTTGACGTACCACGCCGCCCGGGCGGTGCTGCAGCGTGCGAATGCCGCGCTGGGCACCAACTGGACACTGCACGATCTGCGGCACACCGCCGCGGCGCGGTTGCTGGCCGATCCGGGGTTCACGCTGTTCGACGTGCAGACGATCCTGCGGCATGCGAGCGTGTCCACTACCCAGATCTATGCCCAGCCCCGACTGGAGGACCTGGTGTCCAAGGTGCTCGAGCACTACGCCCGACCACGCCCGGCAGGTCCGACGATCGAGCCGGTCTACGACTCCGCCGCGGTCCGCGAACTCCTCGGACTGCCCGCGTGAGCGGCCCAACGACGACCGAGTCGGAGATTTCGCCGCCACGCCGGCAGGCGAACGCGACGAGGGCCGCGTCGGGGCCCTCGATCAAGTTGCTGTCCCCGCCCACGGCCCGGCCGGACTCTGTGTTCGGCCCCGCTGGGAAGGTGAGGGCGCGGCACGGCTACGACCTGGGGATCGCGGCGCCGCCGCTGCTGCCTGACGCACCGGGCCGCGCCGTTCAGGCACTGGGCCTCGCCGCCACGATCGAGCACACGCTGGAGTTCACTCTCGGCGTCTTCCCGAGCCGCAAGGAGCTGGCCTACGGCGTACGGCGTCTCCTCGGCTGGCTGGACCTGTTCGACGGTGACACCTGGGAGGAGCGGTGGCTGGCCAGCGGCGCCGAGCTGGCCCCGACGTCGTGGCGCGAGGCCGTGGAGCCGCAGACACAGCCGAGCGCGTTGCGGGTCGCGGCGAGTGCCTTGATGGTGTCGCGGGTGCTGCGACCGTCCTACCGGTGGCAGTTGACGACCCGAGCCGGCGCGCACCAACCGCAGCGGATGCTCGAGGGGCACGAGCCCGACCTGGTGGCGAAGCTTCGCGCGCTGCCTGCCTACCGGAACGCGCTGCTGCGTCATCAGTACGACGCCGAGGCGTGTCTGGGGCGGGTGCTGATCCGCACTGGCCTAAGACTGGAACAACTGCAGGGTGAGCACCTGCTCCACTATGCCGATGTTGTGAAGACGTCGGGGCGCTCTCGGCGTGAGCACCTGGCCTGGGAACTGTTGGTTGCGCTCGGCCCGTTCGCTGAGGAACCGGTGACACTGCGCGCGGCGTGGTCGGCCAAAGGCAACTCCCGCCAGCACTCGGTCGAGACCCTGGTCGACCGGTACGGCGTCCCATCAGGCGGGGTACGCGACCTGCTGGTGGACTACCTGCGGGAGCTGAAACCGTCGATGGACTACTCCAGCCTGGAGGGCTGGGCCTACCGGCTGGTGCGACTGTTCTGGTGGGAGGTGCTGCAGATCAACCCGAGCCAGGCCGACCTGCACCTGACCGCGGAGACCACGATGCAGTGGCGGGAACGGCTCGCAGTCACCACCAACGGCCGGCCACGGCGCGAGATCCACTCGATCCTCTTCGCGGTCCGAGGGATGTATCGCGACCTGGCGGAGTGGTCCCACGACCAGCCCGCGCGCTGGGGTCCCTGGGTCGCTCCGTGCCCGGTGTCGCGGCACGAGTCGAAGGCCGCGTCCAAGGCCAAACGTCACCAGCAGTCCCGCATCCAAAACCGCACCCGCGCCCTGACGCCCCTGCTTCCGGCACTGGTCGCCGGCGCAGCCCGCCGCAAGGACTGGACCGCCCGCGCGCTGGCGGCCGCCGAACTGGCTGGTCCCGGCCAGCAGTTCACCATCGACGGGACAGTGTTCGAGCTGCACGAGCCCGAGCAGCGCCGCTACGAGCGTGACCGCTCGAGTCTGGTGCGGGCTCGGGTGATCACCGCGACACCGGACGCTCCGTTGATCCGGGTCAACCGCCGAGGGCTGGTCGACCTCACCGCCGCCGAGGCCGATGGGTTCTGGGCCTGGGCGGTGATCGAGACGCTGCGCCACACGGGCGTTCGGATCGAGGAACTGCTCGAGCTGACGCAACTGTCGCTGCGGCATTTCACCTCGTCCACGACCGGCACGCTGGTGCCGCTGCTGCACATCGTGCCCAGCAAGACCGACGCCGAGCGGCTAATACCGATGACACCGGAGCTGGTCACCGTGCTGGTCGCGGTCCAGCGCCGCGCTAAGGGCGGTGACGACCGGGTGCCGCTGTCGGTGCGCTACGACCCGCACGAGAAGGTTCACGGCGAACCGTTCCCGCACCTGTTCGCTCGCCGCGTCGGTGCCCGACATGAAGTGCTATCCGCGAACGTGGTCCGTCGGCTTATCAACGATGTCGCCGCGTCGGCAGGCCTGAACGACGCCGGACAGCCGGTCAGTTTCACCCCGCACGACTTCCGGCGCCTGTTCACCACCGAGCTCGTCTCGACCGGGCTGCCGCTGCACATCGCAGCGAGCCTGCTCGGCCACCTGAACCTCGACACCACCCGCGGCTACACCGCGGTCTTCCCCGAAGAAGTCGTCGCAGCCCACCAGCACTTCATCGAACGCCGCCGAACGACCCGGCCGTTCGCCGAGCTCCGCCCGGCCACCAGCGAAGAGTGGGCTGAGTTCGAGAACCACTTCCTGCTCCGCAAGGTCGCGCTCGGCGACTGCCACCGCCCCTACGGCACACCGTGCGTCCACGAGCACGCTTGCGCCAGATGCCGGTTCCTGCGCGTCGACCCCGCGCAGCTGCCCCGGATCGAGGAGATGACCAGCAACGCCGAGGCCCGCCTAGTCGAAGCCAAGGACCGCGCCTGGCTCGGAGAGGTGGCCGCTCTCGAGGAGTCGCTGCGCCACCTGCGCCAACGCCGCACCGACGCCGAGCAGCAAATTGTCCCCCTTGAGCCGGGGGTGACGGCGAGCTGATCAGTAGCCCGCCAACATCTCGACATCGGCCGGTTCAGGTCGCTGCGATGCCGGACCAGACGCAGCGCGTGTCGGTAGTGATCTGCCTGCAAAGCGGCGTCGGCGGCGACCTCGATCACCACGGCCGGGCGGACTTTCACGATCGGGGTCTTGCTGCCCCGCTCCCAGTGCGTGGCGATCTGGCCCGGCCACGGATGCCTTGCACCGGCCGGCTTCAGCAGCTTCCCGATCGCCGCCGACTGGGCGTCGGTCAGCTTCACTGTCCGGACGACCACCTCGAGATCCTTGCCGCGCGGGATGATCGCTCAACCGTTCCCGGGAGCCCGCTTTCGCCGTGAGGGCTCCCCGACAGGCCGGTGGCGGTACCGGCCTGTCGGGGCACCGCCGGTCAGGCGAGGTTCTTGGTGAAGAACTCGTCGAGCCTGTCGAAGGGGATCAGGTCCAAGCGGTCGTACAGATCCACGTGGTCCGCACCCGGGACGATCACGAGGTCGACGGCGTCGGGGGCCTTCGCCTGGACGTCCTCGGAGTAGTAGCGGGAGTGCGCGTCGGCGCCGGCCACCAGGAGGGCCTTGCGGGGCGCCAACATGTCGATGTTCGTCATCAGCTGGAAGGCGAAGAACGACATCGGCGTGGTCGCGGTCCACGCGGTGGTGGAGTTGATCGAGCGCGGGTGGTAGCCCCGCTCGGTGCGGTAGTAGTCGAAGAAGATCTTCGTGACCGGGTCGGCGTCTGCCGGGAGGGTCTTGGGCAGGACGCGGTTCGAGGGGGCGACGTTGCCGTTCTCGTCGAAGGGGACCTCGTGGGAGAGCCGCGCGTAGCTGCCGTTCTCGGCGTCGATCCAGCGCTGCCGGCTGAGGTGGTCCACGACCTTCTGGCGCTGCTCAGGCGTGTAGTAGTCCTGGTGGCCGCGGGACATGCTGCGGGACATGTCGTACATCGAGGCCGCGGCAACCGCCTTGATACGGCTGTCTGCAGCCGCCGCGGTGAGCGCCATACCGCTCAAGCCGCAGACGGCCTGCGCGCCGATCCGCTCGCGGTCGACGATCTTCTGCAGGCCGAGGAAGTCGACCGCGGCGCTGTAGTCCTCGGTGTAGATGTCGGGCGAGGCCACGTCGCGCACAGTGCCGCCGCTCTCCCCGGTGAAGGAGGGATCGAAGGCGAGGGCGACATAGCCGCGACGGGCGAACTCGTTGGCGTAGAGCCCCGAGGACTGTTCCTTGACCGCGCCGAACGGGCCGCTGACCACCAGGGCGGGCAGCTTGCCCCTGGCGTTCTTCGGCACGTAGAGGTCCGCGGCGACGTCGATACCGTAGCGGTTCTTGAACCGCACAGAGGTCCGCTTGACGTTCTTGTCCAGCGCAAAGGTGTAACCGCCCTTGGCCGTGGTGCCCTGTCCTGCGACGCCCGCAGCTCGGCCGGGTTCCGCACCGAAGGAGGGCACAGCCGCGGCGGAGGCCGCCAACGCAGCGGTGCCTGCGCCGGCGAGCTGGAGCAGGCGGCGCCGTCCTAGACCACGACCGGCCGCCGCCTGGGTGGACAGATTGTCGGCCTGCGTCTGATCTTGGCCGATAGAGCTGCTCGTGGTGTCCATGACAACCTTTCACTAGGTAGAGCTGTTTCTGACTTGGTTGGTTGAGTCGCCGTTGACGCAATCAAGCCTTCCGCGTTTGCCGTGAGGCAGGAAGTCACTGGCAAGAGGTGTACCGAGAGGGAACCCCTGCAGTGCTTGGCCGGGAAGGGCATCCGAGGCATGCCCGGTGGCGTGTGCTGGGACGCCGGAGTTCGAGGTCGCGGCGGCGCCTGAAATTTCGTGCCGCCGATCATTCCGCGTGTGAGGAAAGACCGGTTGCCGCTCCGATCGTTGTCTTCACGTCGTGGCCTACAGCGCTGTCCTGTTCCGGCTGCTGGCCGTCTCTGCGGGCTTCGGCTTGGCGAGGATCAGGAGTCCGGCCATGGAGACGGCGGAGCCGGCGGTGATGAGGGTGGCCATCGGTACGGCGGTATGTTCGCCGCCGAGTCCGGCGAGCGGTGCGATGGTTCCGGCGGCGACCCATTGGACGAATCCCTGCACGGCTGATCCGGTGCCGGGGTGTTCAGGGACGGCGGCGGATGCAAGCGCTCCGCCGTTGGGGATCATGAGGCCTTGGGCGGTCATCAGGACGAAGAAGCACACGAGCGCGAGGACCAGTGGTGTGCCGAGCCACAGGGCGCCGGCCAGCATCGCAATGCCTGCCGCCAAAGCAGCGATCTGACCGCCCAAGATGAGTTTGCGGGTGGAGACCCGCCCAGCGAGCCGGGCCGCGATCAGCGCCGCGACTGTCATCCCGACAGCGTTGGCGGCGAAGTCGATGGAGTACGCGATCGGTGAGAGCCCGTTCATGGACTGCAGAACGAAAGCGGACGTGGCGACGTAGGCGAACAGAGCGCCCATCGCGGCCCCGGCGACCACCAGGTAGCCGACATACTCCCGGTTGGCCAAGACGATGCGCCCGGCGGCGACAAAGGTCCGTAACCCGCCGGCGTGACGGCGCTCGCGCGGGAGCGACTCGGGCACGGCAACCAGCGCCGCCAGCGTCATCGCGAGACCGAGCGCTGCGACGAGCCAGAACGAGACCCGCCAGTGCGACAGTTGCAGGATGAGCCCGCCAAGGAGCGGACCAACGATGGGTGCGATGCCGCCGACCGCGGCGACGACGTTCAGTACCCGGACCAGTTGGGTGCCGGTGGCCAGGTCGACGATGATCGCCCGGCCGATCACCATCGCCCAGCCGCCGGCGAATCCCTGAATCAACCGGGCGACCGTCATCACCCCGATGGTCGGAGCGAGCGCGCACACGATCGAGGCCGCGGTCATGGCCAGCAGCGCCGCCAGCAACGGGATCCGCCTGCCGCGTTGATCCGAAACAGGGCCGCCGATCAGCTGGCCGAGTGCCATGCCGACAAAGAACGTCGTCAAGGTCAACTGGACCTGCGTCGCGGTACTGGACAGGTCGCCGGCGACCTGCGGGAACGCCGGGACGTACATGTCGGTGGCCAGCGGCGCGATCGCGGTCAAGAACACCACGGTCGCGACCAATCCGGCGGTCAGCCGAGCCTGGCGACGGGCTTTTGCCGTCGGCGGCGTCGACCGGGTGGCGTCCGACGGCGACTGAACCTGCTGCATCAAACCTCTTAAGCTAGGGATGGAGTCAGCGCTGGAGCTGAACCGTGACAGAGCCGTCCATGTTCGCGATGCGCTCGGCGGCGTCATCGTGCATGCGGCCCAGGACGACGATGCCGTCGTAGTAGGACTGGTCGCCGTAGTAGAGGACGAGATCGTTGCCGGGGGCGTAGTAGCCGACGTCGCCGACGTCGGGATCCGCGCCAGCCGGTTGACCGTCCAGCGACAGCGGTGACGGCAGACGACCCGTCTTCTCCACACCACCGTGGTCGCTCATCTCAACGGTGAGCGGAAGTTGCGCGACCAGATCGCGCGTGGCGGCGCTGTCGTCGAGGGTGGCTTGGAACTGCTTGCCACCGATGCTGATTTGAATTCTCATTCCGTCCTCTTCTGTACTGCTCGGGCGCGGTGAGGTGGGCCGGGTGGATCGCTGCCCAGCGGACGGCGATCCGGTCGGCTGGCCGATGGGAGCACTGATGGTGGGTGTCGTGGGGCGGCCGTCGGGTTGACCGTCGTCGGGTGCGCACGCAGCCAGGGCTAACGCGACACCTGTGGCCAGTACGGCGGTAGCGATACGGCGTGCGGCTTTCATCGGTCCCCTAGGGCAGTTTCGGACTCGGTCAGACGGTGAGAAGGACTTTGGTGGCAGTGCGCTGGTCCATCGCCTGGTAGCCCTCGGCGGCCCGGTCGAGTGGAAGGGTGAGGTCGAAAACCTTGCCGGGGTCGATCTTTCGGTCCCAGATCAGCTGAATCAGTTCGGGCAGATACTGCCGGACGGGAGCCGGGCCGCCGTGGAGGTGGACTCCGGCCATGAACAGTTCGTCGCCGGGGATCGCGACGTCGTGGGAGACGCCGACGAACCCGACGTGGCCGCCCGGCCGGGCGGAGCGAATGGCCTGCATCATGGCCTCCTGCGTGCCGACGGCCTCGATCACCGAGTGGGCTCCGAGCCCACCGGTGAGGTCCTTGACCCGGGCAACACCGTCCTCGCCGCGTTCTTCGACGATGTCGGTGGCGCCGAACTCCTTGGCCAGCGCCTGGCGATCGGCGTGGCGGCTGTAGGCGATGATGCGTTCGGCACCGAGCTGCTTGGCGGCGAGGATGCCGAGCAGTCCGACGGCGCCGTCGCCCACGACCGCGACAGTCTTGCCCGGCCCGGCCTGCGCGGCGACAGCGGCGAACCACCCGGTCCCCAGTACATCGGAAGCCGCCATCAGCGACGGGATCAGATCGGCGTCGGGCATCCCCGGCGTGGCGACGAGCGTGCCGTCGGCCAGCGGGATGCGCGCCCGTTCGGACTGGGTGCCGATGGTGCCCATCAGAACCCGGTGCACGCAGTACGCCTGGTAGCCGGCCTGGCAGATCTCGCAGGTGTTGTCGGAGGCCCAGAACGAGCCGATGACGAAGTCGCCGACCTTGATGGTGCGGACGTCCGCGCCGACCTCCTCGACGACGCCGACGTACTCGTGGCCCATCACCTGGTGGTCGACGGGCTCGGCGCCCCGGTAGGGCCACAGGTCACTGCCGCAGATGCAGGTCGCGGACAGGCGGATGATCGCGTCGGTGGGCTCGACGATCGTCGGGTCCTCGCGATCCTCGACCTGCACGTTTCCGGGTCCGTGCATGACTACCTGGCGCATCGCGCCCTCCTTCTCATCGCCTGCTGTGGCGGCCCCGATCAGGGGCCACTCAACGAGTCAACCTGCGCAGACCGGCGCGGAGAAGTCCCTGTCGATGGGTGTACTCGCAGGGCACCCTTCAACCTCATCTGAACGCTTTCGGCCGTCTACTGTCGTAGTCGTGGACAACCATCAGGAGGTGCGCGAGTTCCTCACCACTCGCCGCGCCCGCATCACGCCGGAACAGGCCGGCCTGCCCACCACGGGCAACCGGCGGGTGCCTGGCCTGCGGCGCAGCGAGGTCGCGACGATCGCCGGTCTCAGCGTCGAGTACTACGCTCGGTTGGAGCGCGGCCAGATCGCGGGCGCTTCCACGGGGGTTCTGGACGCGTTGGCCCGGGCGCTGCAACTGGACGAGACCGAACGCGCTCATCTGTTCGACCTCGCCCGGGCCGCGGACGGGATCCCGACGTCGGGTCGCCCGCGCCGCCGGTCGCCGGGCAAGGCCACGTCTCGGCTCAGCCTGCAATGGGCGCTGGACGCGATCAAGGACGGCGTCGCGTTCGTCCGCGACTCCCACCAGAACCTGCTCGCCACGAACACGCTGGGCCGCGCCTTCTACTCACCCGTTATCGGCGACAGCGGCCGTACACCGAACCTGGCCAGGTTCCAGTTCCTGGATCCCGCCTCGCGGGACTTCTACCCCGACTGGGACCTGTTCGCCCAGATGTGCGTCGGCGTCATGCGCGCAGAAGCCGGCCGCGACCCACACGACCGCGGCCTGCAAGACCTCGTCGGCGAACTGTCCACCCGCAGCGAGGTGTTCCGCCGACTGTGGGCCGACCACAACGTCCGCACCCACGGCACCGGGACCAAACGGTTCCATCACCCCGTCGTCGGCGAACTCACGCTGGCATACGAGGAACTCGCGATCACCGCTGAACCAGGCCTGGTTCTCCTCATCTACACCGCCGAACCCGGCTCACCATCGGCCGAACGACTCCAGCTCCTCGCCTCCTGGGCGACACCGACCGACCTACCAAACAACAGCTGAAGGACCCATGCAGATCACCCGAAATTCCGTCGACACCGCCAAAGGCCCGGCCGACTGGTTCACCGGCGACGTCTACATCGACGCCGTCGCCGCGGCCCCACCACCGTCCCGCGTCGCCGCGAACCTCGTGCACTTCATGCCCGGCGCCCGCACCCACTGGCACCACCACCCGCTGAGCCAGACCGTCTTCGTCACCGAAGGCATCGGTCTGTGCCAGCGCCGCGGCGGCCCGATCGAGGTCATCCGCCCCGGCGACCGGGTCCTGTTCGAAGCCGACGAAGAACACTGGCACGGCGCCGCCCCGAACCGGCTGATGGTCCACGTGGCGATCAACGAGGCCGACGCCGACCACGAGGTCGTGCACTGGCTCGAACCCGTCACTGACGACGAATACCGGGCCGCGCCGGCCATCACCTGACGCGCCGGCCAACGATCTGATCGGCAAGACCTCTCGGCGGTTCACATGGCACCGGCAGGAATCACCCGGACGAGCAACCGGCACCTCCTGCACAGGCTCGGCACGGTGGCCTGGCCAGTCTCACTTCTGGTGTGTTTCGGTCTCTTGGGTCTGATCTGGGCAATGCCGGCAATGCGCCGACGGGCACAGCACCACGCGGCCAGATGCGCGATCTGTCGGCGTCACCGCACCTGGTCGAGGCTCTTCATCGGAGGCTTCGTCATCCTCCAAGCCCTCGGCGCCGCGACCACGGCGCACGCCGCGGCCGCACCACCCTTACTCTGCCACGCCCATGTGTACCCCGACGGCCGCGTGGAGACCGAGCCCACGCTCCAGGGCATCTCTCCGCCACAACCGTGGAGCATCACCCGCGACATCATCAACGCTTCGACCACTGGACTCGCGCTCCTCGCGGCCAAGAGCGCCGGCATGCGCGAATGCACGGGCCCGCCGCTCACGGTGACCTTCTGGCAGCCGCCCCGCGTCAGCGGCGGCGGCAGTACGGTAGGGGACGTCTTCGTGGCGTGGATGCCCACCGACTACCAGATGTCGAGCCTGCTCCAGGGCGCTCGCGGGTTCGGGCTGGCAGCCGAAGGGCACGGGCTGCTCGCCCAGGAAAGGCAGCAGTACCTCCGGTACGGACCCAACATCTCCTCCACCCGCGCCAACGAAGCACAGCTTGGCCGGCACGAGTCCCGGCACACCGACCAATGGGCCATACTCACCATCATCGGCGGGCCCCTGGCCTTCCCTGCGGCGTACTACGCCGACGGCGCATTCTTCCCGTTCTCCCGCAACCACTTCGAACGCGCAGCCAGCCTCACCGACGGCGGCTACTCTCCGCCCCCCGACAACAAACCCGACCCGCTGCCTGGCGCTGTGTCCGCCATCGCTGTCGTACTACTGCTGATGCTGCGCCGACGGATCCGCTGGCTCACCCGAGTCCTCATAGCGGGCCGCGCCAGCGCCACCGCCCACCTGCCGGGCCGCTGCCCCGTGCACACCACCGGCTGGTTCCGACATTCCACCCAACACTCCCGGCGCCCGCCGACGTAGCGCAACATCCGCCGTGCTTGGACCGGACCGTCAACGGCGGGGTCTGACGACTCACTGCTCAGAGCGGTCTGGCAGCCTGGGTCAGGCCGTCTGCCGCGTCCCTGCCCGGCTGGTCGGTGCCGCTCTGGCAACACCACGTCTCCCTTGACTCGTTCAGTGAAGGTAGCCGTCGTACTTCAACTCGTAGCGGCAGCCGCCTGGCAGCGCATTGCGGCCGGGCAGTTGCTCGACGGCCTTGGCCAGTTCGAGGCCGACCGGGCCGGCCAGGCCCGTTGCGAGCCGTTGAGCATGCTGGTCGGCATCAGGGTTCTGGGTCATCGCGCGCCGCCTTGTCTGGGCGGTTGATGACATCAAGTGAGGGAATCAGTACGTTCTCGATCCGGAGGGCCCAATAGCCATCGGAGCGCTGCAACCAGTGGCCCAGGCGAATGCTGTGCCCGTCGTCAGTTTCGACCTCGACGAACCGTCCCGCCTCGTGTCCGGGCGGCCCGTCGAAGACAATGTTGATCGCTTCCACCGATCCGGTCATGACCCCAGCGTGCGCCCAACTAGTTGCTCATGTCACTACTTGCTCAGAGCACCATCAGGGAGCGGCGGAGGTCCATACCAAAACCTAGCGGCCCACTTGGATCTGACAGCGTCTCCCGGGGGCCGAGGTTGATGCTCGTCACTACTGTGGATGTGTTGCTCTCGGCAAGCTCTTGCAACTGCGCGGCCCGGTCGTAGGTCCATCGGTCACACGGAAATCGGATCCGTTTGCCAGGCGGCGGACGTGATCTCAGCTGCCCAGCATGTCGGTGACAAATGCTGCGACTTCGGTTCGCTCGGCGGGTGTGAGTACTTCGGTGAATCCGGTCGGCGCGTGGAGCAGGTCGAGGTATCCGAGGAAGACGCGGAGGATCTCAAAACAGTCGGTGATGTTCTCACTGAGACCGCTTTCGGCGGCGCGCTCGTCCGCGGCTTGCAGCGCGGCGCGCGCCTGCTCAGCGTTCCACCCCGCTGCGGCCTTCCTCCCGCCGCGGGTGATGTAGCCGTGGCGCGGTTCCATCCACTGCTCGGAGCGGGCCGGATTCTCTCCAAGGGACGCGATGTACGCCGCGACCTGCCCGCTTTCGGCAGGACTGAGGAACTGTTGCAGGCGGGACGGCGCGTGGAGTTCTTCGGTGTAGAACACGACGGCCTCGGTGCATTGGACGATCGCGACGAGCTGGTCATCGCCGGTCTCGATCGCCTCGTCGAGCGTGTCGTGGGGGTAGTCGAGCGCGACAACCAAATCCATGCCGATGCTGTCGATACGGGTCTGCCGGTCCGTGGTGTTGGGCTGCGTCATCGGGGCCACCTATCGCTCGATCGCCGGGTGAGAACGGTTGTTATTGCTGGAAGGTTGGGGCTCGATCCGCGCAGTCGCAGCTGTCGCGGGTGAGCCTATCTGCCGTGTCGGACCAGATTCGAGCATGTGACCGGCGGTGCCTGCCGGCGGCCGGTTGCGCAGCACCCACCCTTCCGTACCCGGGTCGTTGAAGGCGATCCGTCCGCCCGGCAGCTCCTGAATGACGTCCTTGCGGACCAGGCCTGCGACCGCCTGTTCCAGCTGCTCGCGGTGTGGTCTGGGCACGTGCTGCTGCAGGCTCAGCAGGCTGCGTGGTTCGGACCCGCCTCGGGCAGCGAGTGTCTGTGTGAGGGCCTGCTCGGGAGCCGTGAGTTGCCGCCAGGTGCGGGTGTGCTCGCCTCGGTCGAGTTGCGCAGTTGCCGCAGCAATCCCATGGTCGGCAGCTGCAGCGTCGATCCGGTCACCGGCAGGCGCCGCCTCCCATGCTTCGTGCGCGGCGAGCTGCAGGCGTCGCGGATGTCCCTGGGAGAACTTGACGAGACCTTCGAGGGCGGCGGGATCGAACTGGACGCCGCGCTGTGCGGCGGTCTGCTCCAGCACGTGTGCCGACTGGCGGGGTGTCAATGGGCCGAGGCGGTGTGAGGAGAACATGCCGTGCTCGTCCGCGCGGGCCAGCCGTTCCTCACCCGCGGGCGAGGCGAATGCGACCACACCGATGGGGTGATCTGCCCGGGCGCAGTCGGCCAGTCCTTGGCACAGCTCCCGCATCTCCCGTGGTGACCACTTCTGTAAATCGTCGATCACAATCACAGCGGGCCTCGCCGTACGTCGCGCCTGCTCGCCGGCCTGCACAAGGTTCCGGGCGATCTCGGCCTCCGGCGCTCGCGGGAGCCCGAGACCAGACGAAACACTCGGCCCCTTCAACCCCACTGACACACTCGGCCCTTTGAGCACCGACCGCAGCCGCCCCAACTGGGTCCGCGCGACAGCACCGAAGCTGCGCATCGACTGGTCATCCATCGCCCGCCGCAACACGGCGCCCGCCTTCTGCCGGTCATCCCACTCGACCACTGCAACCCGCAGCGATTGACCGCCGAGTACTCCCGCTGCGGCGCGGGCCACAGCGGTCTTGCCGATCGCCTTGGACCCCGCGATAAGAAGGCCGTTCGACAACTGCACCTGGGCCGCCGCCATCCGCGAACCGAACCCACGCATCAGATCGAACTCGACAACACGCCCGCTCGGCGCTGCCGGCGGATCGCCCGGTCGCGGCGTGAAAGGACTCCCCAGCATCCCATCCCCCCTCGTCGACGCCCGATCAACAGACACTACCGACAAACAGCACCAGCCATCTCCAGCCCTGTGGAAAACCCTGCTGCGTTACACAAAACCGCGGCGCAAGCGATCCACCTGAGCCTGCCAAGCCCGGCTCCCAACCGCCACCGGCTCCCAGAGCAAGGTCAACGGCGCGGGACTCCACCGCGCCGTTAGACAGCGGCGTCGTTGCCGATGATCCAACCTCGGACACCGACACGCGGCTTGATCGCGAGGTGCGCCGGGCAGACGCGTCAAGCATCACGCCTTATCGAAACTCCTGTGTCCGGCTCAGGTTGGACGAAAGCAACCCCTTCGGCCGCGGCTTCCAGTTCCTCTGCATACGTGCGATCCACCTTGTTCAGGCTGATCGACAAGAGGCCCGAGTACACGTCAATCCAGGTTGCAACGACTCGAGCACCCTGCCATTCCCGGGGGCGGTTGTTGTTCCAGACCCAAGTATTCACGCGGTCGATCTCGGCCCGGGAGGGCTTCCAGCGGCGCACCCGCAGACGGGTGGCGGAGATGCCTAAGCGGACCAGTTCCTCGCGGGCGCGAACCATCTCTCTGTGGTCGGGAACATTAACGATGAAGATGACGCCGCCCGGTTCGTCGGGGTCGTCGGCCTCGGTCAGCCGAGCGTCCGCGCTGGGATTGTCCCTGACCCAGGCACGTACTTTCCGCCGGTCGGTACCTGGGTCGGCCTGCTCCCGAGGTGGCATAGCTATCACTCCAGCATCTTGCACGAAGGTGCAACGCATTGGTTCTTCCGTTCCAGAGTAGGCGTCTGTACCGTCGCATCGGGGTGAGGAAATGTTCAGATCAAGGAAGATGTTCATCGCCGTCACTGCAGTTGCTGTTGGCGTGGTCTGTGCTTCGACCTCGAACGCGGCGGGACCGGTCGTCCAGGGCGGCGATCCCAAGGATCCAGCCCCTCCAACGTCGTCAGGGTTCCCGCAACAGACACCAGTACAAAAAGCGGTGCAAGAGTTAACGAACTGGACATGGCAACACCCGGCTAGTGGTATGGCCAGCGTCGGTCCCGGCGAGGACGGAAAGAGCGTCGTCGTTCACTGGAAGGGCACCTACCCTTCCGGTCTCAAAGCTCTAGCCGCGAGCCAACCGGTGCCCGTCATGTTCCGCCCGGCCGCCTACTCCGGGCCAGAGCTCAGCGATCTCGGCAAATCGCTCCTGGACAGCGATCCAAACCTGGCCGCGACTTGGGCAACCCCCGGCTACTCCGGCCTGACGATCCGGCTGAAGCCGAACGCGTCGTCGACCGCATTGTCCTCGTTGAGAGCGAGAACCACGGTGCCGATCACATCAGCCGGCGTCGAACACAGCGTATCGCTTCGCAGGACAGCGCTCCCCGCTCAGGCCGAGTTGTCGTTTCCATCGGCGGTTCGTCCTGCGGACAGGGCGCCATTCTACGGAGGAGCGCTAGTCCGCAAGAGGGGCGTGTCCAGTGCCTGCTCCACCGGCGCGGCCCTGGTCGCTGGTACTCACGAGTACATGACCACCGCAGCGCATTGTGGCGCGGGAACCTGGGTTTCCTATGACCAGATTGGGACGGCTCCGAGCGCCGTGCTGGGTGCGCCACGTCCCGAACACATCAGCGAAGCACAGGACATCCAACTCATCGAAACGGACAGCTTCCCTAGGATCTGGCACGGCCGCTGGGATACAAGTACCTCCAGAATAGTTGAGGGTGCCTACATGCCGGGGGATTTGGCTCCTGTCGTCGCCAGCGGGGGCGTCGCCGGGAGCGGCGTCTATCCGCGGTCGGTCACCGGGCAATGGGCGCATTGGGAGGACACGATCACTGGCGCCACCGTAGGTCCTGGGTTCATCGCAACACCTCGGAACTACACAACGCTCAATGGTGCGATCATCCTGGGTGACTCGGGCAGTCCAACGATCGCTTCATTTGCGGGTGGTCAGCATGTCTACGGCTTCGTTTCCAAAGGCTACTCGGCGGGCATCGGAACGGTTGGTACCGAGACCCCCCTGCATCCCGGATTCAAATGCGGCAGCGCCACCCCATGCTTTGCAGCGTGGTATTCCGTTTACGCGCTTTCAGCCATAAACATCGAGTTCGACGGACTGTCCTTCCAAACGAGCTGATCCTCCGGCCAACCGGCCGGGCCTGGGACCGTTAACTGGCCCCTACCAGCAGTCCGTCAGCAGTCCGCCGAAGATCGGCACCAGGTCGCGCTGGTCGCGGCAGCGCGATACCCGGCGGCGCCGTCGACGCACCACGGTCGACCAGTATTGTGCACAATTCCCTGCAGCAAACACGCCCGCGGGCGCAAGGGCCGGCCGGCACCACATGCTCCTATGCTGCGGGCTCGGCATCTCTGGAAAGTGTCGGTAGGGGCTGGGATCGTGTTGTGGCATGGAGATCACTGAGGAGATGTTGGCGGCAATTCCGCCGGGCAATGTGCTGCGGCCGGTGGATGAGTTCGGGGCGTTTTGGCAGTTGGCCGAGAACGAGTGTGTGCGGCTTGTGGTGGCGACGCCGATGGGTCAAACGTCGTGGGAGTTGTCGTATGCGTCGGCGGCGATGAAGACGGCCAGGTGGCTGGCGGCGTGCGAGGCGGATCTGGGACCGGAACACGCACCGGTGGCGACGTCGACCGGGATGGAGCTGGGGCGGGCGACGCCGAAAACGATCGGTGTAGCGCACGAGGAGGCCGGCGCGATGTTGCTGCTGTCGCCGGGCGGCTACAAGACCCCTGGGATGCCGCCGCGGCCGGGTTACCTGGAGGGTGTGCGGGCCGTGATCGACTGGGCTTGGCGCTACGGGCCGCCACCGCAGTTAGGTGGTCAGCGATCGGAGTCGGCCCGGTCGCAGTGAAACCACGGCACCTGCACCCGACCAACGAGGGCCTCAGGAAAGCCGCTGGATGGCTTCCTGAGGCCCTTTCGCATGCCCGTGGTGGGTCGGCGGCGGGCGCGTGGGTGGCGTACCGCTGCGGCCAGGCCTGAGGTGATGGTGCGTTCGGCTTCGGTTCTAGGCAGCCCGACGCGGCCGGCGGCGTCCTCATGTCTGCGTCCGTCAGCCTGTCCAGCTCAGTTGAGCCGCCTGGGACTTGACCAATGTTGCGGGTTCGGCATCTCTGGAACGTCAGCACGACCCTTCACCTCAGTTGGGTGGGCAGCGGTCGAAGTCGGCAAGCACCCATACAGAAGTTTGTATGGGTAGCTGTACCTGTGCTTTCTGTTACCGTCGTGGCACTGTCAGCGAGACCCATCACGGGCTCGCGCATCGCGGGGGCCTCCGAGTGGCGAGCAATTCGTGCCGCCTACACGAGAGGATGTTAGATGTCCAAGCTATTCAGACGATCGGTCCTGGCGCTCGCGTCAGTATCGATCCCCATCGCTGTACCCATGTCCGCCTCAGCGGACCTATCTTCGGCTACGTCTGAGGCTGACGTGCTTTACGTCGATTCAGAGGCGTTCCCCGAGGGGCAGACCGGAGCGACCAGTAAGCCTGCGTCCTTCACAGTCACCGCCACGACCAAGGCTGCCAAGCGACTCGAACTCAGCCTCGACGGCAAGGCACTGCCTGATCGGTACTTCTCGCCACACGGCGGTGCGCGCGCACGCACACTGTTCGAGCTTTCGCCTGATGCCGGATGGCATCAGCTGGCCATGACCATTGTTGATGCCAAAGGCAACCGCAGCGCCGTGCGCACGTACTCCTTCGGCAGCCGGCAGGCACCGGCGAGCCCGCCCGGCAAGTCGGCGACTACCAGCGCATCGGTGATCGGTGGCCGTTTCGTCGAAGCCGACGGCTCTCCGGCGGCCAATCTGCCAGTCGCGGTGTACCCGGTGCGGATGGGTGGCCATGATTCAACCGTTGTGGCTCTCGCCGAGGCGACGACCGCAAGCGACGGCACATGGACGGCCGAAATCGGAACACTTCCCGAGTCGGTGAAGAAGTGGGCGGCCGACAACGACGGTGTCCTCAACTTGCAGGCCATCGCCGAAGGCGTTGCCCGCGACCCCAAAACAGGTCAGGCGCGCGAGATGGCCGGGGTTTCGGCGTTCATGACGGGCGTAGCATCGGCTGGAAGAATGACCGATGCAGCGGCTAATGCGGTGATGTCTGCAGTTCCGACCGCGCCGCTGCTGCCCGTGCGGCGTAGAAGCGAGCTGCCGAGGTCGCCCGAGGTTGCGCCACCAGTTGATGCGCCAGCGGCGGAGTCCCCGAAGTTGTCTGCGGAGCAGGCAAGTCATAACAAGCCGGCCTACTTCGGGGCACCGGACGTCACCGGGCGACCGGCCGACACGGGAACTGCGGCCGCGAAGGTAGTAGGCGGCAGTGACTACACCGCACAGCCTGTGGCGCCGGCGACAGAAAAGGAGCAGGCCGCTCTCGCAGCCGCGGCGGTAGGGCCTACGGTGATGGCCGCTGATGAGTGCACCATCGAAAGGGCCATAGTCACCAAGCGCACAAGAGGCACGGTTGGCTACACGGTGGTTCTCGAGTCACACGCAGCGCGCGACGTCATCGGCGGCGTGGATTACACCTCTGTGGCCGGATCCAGCCTTTCGCAGGGGATCAGTTACAACGTCGGCGCAAACTGGTCGGTGAACGGCTCGGTCTATGTGGGGAACAGCTTCGGCTTCACCACCGGATTCACCAAGGGCCCGAACTGGTCCTACCAGTGGAAGGTCCCGGTCGCCTACGGCTTCTACACGATGTACACGTGCACGATGATCGATGGCGTCAAACGGCTCGTGTACAGGTACAACGCCATGCATGCAGAGAAGGTGGCGATCCCGAACGGCGGCTACGCAGGGCTGTACGGCGCTGACGTGTCAAGCTACGACAACTACTACGGTTGGCGCGAATCACCGTACAAGTTCGGCCTGGCCCGCGGGGCTTCGTTCTCGCTCCACGACAACCACACCAAGAGCACTAGTGACTCCGTGACCGCGTACGGGTTCTCCGTTACATCGACCACCAATCGAAGCACCACCCGCCAGCAGCGGATCACAGCTGGCAACCAATCGATCTCTCACACGGTCTACGGCTACGAGCCAGCAGGCCAGGGCATGAAGGTCTTCTACAGCTACTGATCGAGTCTTGAAAGGGCAGACAGTGAGACGCAAGCCGATACTGGCCGTCGCAGCGGCCGTGGCCGTGGCAATCGTCCTGGGCGCAGGGCTCGCATGGAACCGGCGCGACGCGGACGGAGTACACAACGGCAGAGCATTCGCCACCGATGGCGGCGTGCCAGTATCGGAACTCACGACGGCGACCAAAGGCGATGAAGTCTGGGTACTCGCGCCCGCGCCGGCCAACATCTCCGACTCCGATCTGACCATCAATGCAGTCCAGCCAGGCGACACCCCGCCCGGTCTGGACTACATCGAGGCCAAGATCTTCAACCGGGACGACTTTCCCAGCGGCGTACCGCTCGCCTGGGACACCGGTAGCGGCGACGGCGCCAACCCGGCCCTCCGCCCGTCAGTGACACCCCAGGGCTACAAGCTGCAAGCCGGTCAGACCATGGACAAAGAGGTCATCCTCCTCCACTTCCGCGTCACCACAGAACAAAGACCACTCGAAACGACCGGCGTGACGATCGAGTACAGCCAGAAAGGCAAGCACTACCAACAGACCCTCGAAGGCGTACTCAAGCTCCAGCCGGCGCCAGCGGTGGCCAAATGAGACCGCCAGTCGTGGGATTTCGCAACGGCGGACATAGACCCCGCTAGGTCGCGCCTTCGTGCCAGTTCCACATCGGCCGGCACACGCCAAGCCACATCATCGTGTGCACGGTCGCCCTTTCAGATGCCGAGCAAGCGGAGCCGCCCCGGACCAGCGGGTGTCGGCGGCCGAAATCGACCTGATAATTCAGCTGCCATCTCAGTTAGGTGGTCAGCGATCGGAGTCGGCCCCGTCGCAGTGACACCAAAAGCTACGCGACCTAAACCCACGAGGGCCTCAGGAAAGCCGCCGGATGGCTTCCTGAGGCCCTCTTGCATGCCGTTGGTGGGTCAGTGTCGGGCGCGCGGGTTGCGTTTTCCTGCGGTCAGTCCGGAGAGGATGGTGCGTTCGGCTTCGGTTCTGGGGAGCCCGATGCGGCCGGCAGCAGAGATCAGCTCGTCGCGGGTGGTGGCTTCGTCGAGCATGTCCGCACCGACAAGCGTCCCGAGGACGAACGCAGCGGAGTTGAGGGCGTCGTTGCGGCTGCCCTCGGTGGCGGCTAGCAGTTTGTCCAGTTCGCCGGTCAGGGCGGCCAGGGCGTAGGCGTCGGTGTGGCGCTGCACGGGACCGGGCGCTGGCCTGTTGGTGCTGGTGGCTTCGGTTGTGGTGAGTGCGTCGGTGATCCAGTCGGGTAGATCGGGTGCGGGCAGGTGCCCGGTGGCGGTGTAGTGCCATTGCCCGATCAGTGACCCGGCGCCGACGACGTACCCGCCGTGGCCTCTGGTGTCGATCTTCCATCCGATCCTCCCGGCACTGTTGCCCAGTTCCCGGCCGGAAGGCTGCTGGAAGTACAGGTGTTGGCCTCCTGACGATGTGGTGACGGTGTAGGTGCCTGGCACGACCACCGTGTGGTCGGCCGCGACCAGGGCCAGCACCTCGGCACCGGACACCGCTCCTCGAGAACCCCACTCGGCCGGTGGAAGGTCGTCGGGTGTCTTGGGAAGGTCAAGATCAACAACGAGTAGTCCTGACGGGCCGGTGGCAACGCCGATGTTGTAGGGCGCTTGCTGCCAGGTCCGCGCAATCCTCAGGTGGTCGATGGTGGCGGCGCTCTCCCAGTCCTTGTCGACCGCGGGCACCTTGCTGCCTGGCGCCAACGGGAACACGAACAGACCTTGGTCGGCGTGCCAGTGCGCGGCCCGGCACAGCAGTTGGTGGACCGGGTCGGTGACCGGCCGCGGTCTGCGGCGTCGGCGGGCGGGTGCACTCACGCCTCCACCTGCCTTCCAACCAATTCGGCTCCGTCTTCAGTATCGCCGTTGAACAGCACCCGCAGCGGGCCACGCGAGGCCAGTAGTCCGGCGAGGTCGTAGCGGCCCGGGGCGCCGTTGTCGGGGCATTCGACGGTTACGGCGTAGGTGTCGCCGTCTTCGGTGCAGTACAAGATCCACGGTGTCGCGTACCGGTCGAGAACGACCGGGCACCTGCCGCCCGGTGCCCACCAGATCAGTCGGTCCAGATCCTGCTCCGTCCAGACGGGCGCACCCACCGGAACCAGGCTCGGCCTGTGCTCGTCGGCGCTGGGGTTGTTGTCTTGGCAGGGCCAGCCCTGTCCGCAGTCGCGGCAGGTGACACCGCACCGTGCGGCGTGGCTGTCGGGGTGTAGGTCGTCCATCGTGCCGCCGGCCAGGTGCGGATCGAACGCGCTCGGGGAAACGTTGCTCATCACGGTCAGCTCTCCTGCTCGGTCGTCGCGGCGGTGGGGGTGGAGTAGTGGGCGAGTTCGGGGACACGCAGGTGCGGCCAGTGGCCGTCGACCAGCAGGGTGTCGACGAAGCCGGGCGACCAGTCCGGCTTCGCGTTGCTGCCGGGCAGCAGCGTGTTCTCGCGGGCATGCTGGTACAGCTGGCTGGCCAGATCCAGACCCCATCCTTCGGTCAGGGCACGGTCGTTGTCTCGGTCGTCGACGAACGTGACCGTCACGGTCAACTGAGCGGGGTAGCGGTTCGGGTCCTCGGTGCGCAGCTGCCTGAGTCGTGCCGCCACCTCGGCGGTGAACCGCTCTTCGTACTCGGCGCGGTCTTGGACTTCCAGGTCGTACAAGTAGTCGTGAACGTCTTCGATCTGTTCCAGCTCACCGGGGGTCAGGTTGCCGCGCGCAGGTGTCCAGCGGTCACCGAACAGCACTTGGCCGATGTGGGCCAGGCTGGCTTCGTAGGTCTCGTAGATGCCGAGGTCGTCCAGTTGGTAGGTGCTGCTGGCAATGATCTCGACCGGTTCGGTGCGGTACGCCAACAGATACTCGTCGTCGGAACCGACCGTGCTGTGCAGCAGTTCACCGACGCCGGCGGCCTCCCAGGACCCGGGCCGTGCCCTGGTGACCGCGTTGGTGCTGCCGAGGTTGGCGGCCACGGTCGCGAGTACATGGGTGATGAACTCGGCTCCGTCTCCTCCACGTTCGTCGTTGTTGATCGCGCGGATCGCGCGGGTGATCGCGGTGTGGGCGATCTCGAAGTCGTCCGGCCCGGCCTGGACGTTGCCCTCGTCGCTGCCCGGGGTGTTGTTGTGGTCGCTGGTGCTGCCCGTTGGTGGGGTGGTCATCTCGGGTTCTCCCTTGTGTCGTTGAAGATTGGGGAGGGCGCCGGTGGCTGTGCGGCCCTCCCCGGGGGTGATGGGTCTGGGTCAGGCGGCTGTGCCGTAGCCGAGTGATGCTGCGACGGCGCTGATGAGGTCACGCGCGGCGGGTGGTGTGACTGCGTTTCCGGCCATCTTCACGAGGTCGCGTTTGCTGGGCGGCTTGCCGTTGGCCTTGACGACGTTCCAGGAGTAGTCGGTGGGGAACGCCATCCCGGCGGCCACTTCGCTGGGGCTGAACATCCGGAACAGGCACTCGGGCACCATGGCTTCGGCTTCCTTCAATGTGGCTGGCGTGATCGTCGGGCGGCCGCCGCGTGGCCCGGCCTGGATCAGCGACTGGTGCCCTGTCGTGGTGAGGGTCCGCAGGTACTCGGTGACTGGTGTGCTCATTTCGGCGCCGTCGCCGCGTGAGCTGTTGTTGCGGTGGATCAGGGCGTACCGGTCGACGGTGGTCAGCGTCCCAATCGGCTCCTCGACGGGCTTGGCGTACTCAGCCGTCCCGTAGTACGGGGAGACCAGCGCGTAGGAGTCACGTGTCGTCAGGGTCCGCAGCGCTTCACTTGTGGGCCGGGCGTCGTCGTTCCACGATCCGCCTGACGGGGTGACGAGTCCGTGGTGGTTGCCTGAGGCACAAAACGTCGCGGCCGGTTCCAGCACTGTCCGGGCATCGGACCCCCCGCCGCGTAGCTCGGCCACGAACGGTGTCACGATCGCCGTCTCGGCGCGGGTGGTTTGGGTCCGCATCGGCGCCGATAGCGGCTGGGCCACCTTCCCGTCGCGGCCCTCGACCGGTACCGCGAGAGCCTTGGATTCGGTGGTGTGCAGGGTGCGCAGTACGTCGTCGGTGGTCCAGGCGCGGTAGTAGGCGTCGGGGTCGCCGAAGCGGGGGTGGTTGGGGTCGGCGGCGTCGTACTGGTTCCCGGTGGTCTCCAGGTGGAATGGTCCCCAGTAGCGGGCGATCCCGGCCGCGATCCGTGCGCGGGTCTTGGGCTGTAGCCGATCGCCGATCCGTTCGCCGGGAACGGTCCAGTCGATCGCGGCAGCGGCGGGCAGGTAGCCCGGCTCGACGACTGTTCCGCACGCGGCGTGCACGTACACGTAGGTCTGCCGGTAGCGTCCGACGGTCTTGCCTGGCTTGAACGCCTGCTGCGACTCGATCATCTCGGCACACCGCGTGCAGTACGCGCGCGGGCGAAGGACGCTGTCCACGTCCGGCGCCGGCGTCCCGGCCAGCCAGCACACGATGTAGATCCGGTCACGCGATTGCGGCGCGGGCGCACCGAACGCCTGCGCGTGCATCGAGTTCAGCGACACGACCCGGAACTTGTAGCCCAGCTTCATCAGGTCTTGGCGCCACACCTGCCAGGCCAGCCGGTACTTCGCCTGTGTCGCGATGTCGACCACGTTCTCCACGATCATCACCTGGTAGCGGTGGTGCTCTGCGAACTTCAGCACATCAAACATCAGCAGCCTCGACCGCTGTGCCGCCTCGTCCGACGCGGGGTCTTCGAACAGCCCTTCCTCGATCGCGGGCAGCTTCTTGCCGTTGGCCTGCGACCATTTCGTGCACTCCGGCGACGCCCACAACATGTCGGTGCGGGGAAAGAACCGGGGGTCTTCCTTGTGCAGGTCAGCGGTGGAGTGATCGGTGTTGGGGTGGTTCAGGTTGTGCACGGCAACGGCCAGATCCCAATGGTTCGCGGCGATCCGCACCGTCACGCCCGGCACCTGCACCGCTCCGGAACTCGATCCACCGGCACCGCAGAACAAGTCGGTCAAGGTCAAAGTCATGTCCAGCTCCTCCTCTTCGAAGTTGGTGCGGGGAACGCCGTGGGTGCGTGGTCCTTCACCACGGCGCTCCCCGAGTCGGTGGTCAGTTGGCGGTCTCGGTGTGCTCGTAGAGAGCGAAGTCGGCCTCGTGGGGGTCGTTGCCGGTGAACTCACGGCCGCAACTGCAGAGGCTGACGAACATGCCGTCGACGTAGGGCTGCTCGGTCGGGGTCACATCACGGTGATCGGTCGCGGTCGCCATCGGAATCACCAGCCCGACCGGCTGAAGGCCTTCTTGGGCTTGCGCGTCGAGCGCTTCACCTCGTAGACGTGCGGCGAGCACTTCGGTCCTCCGCAGACGAGGTGCTTCCTCGGGTCGCACCATGGCTGGCATGGGGTGGGGGTTCCTGTGGTGTGGTTGTTCTTGGTCATGGTGTGACTCCCCTGGCGCGGTCGCTGGTGGGCGTTGTGTTGGCGGCAGCCCCGTTCTTGGGGGCCTGCCGGCTACTGCCGCCTAACAGGCCGTCCAAGAGGTCTCCGCCCAAATCGGCGCCGGCCGTTGTCACGTGGTGGACAAGTGCGAGGGAGCGCAGCGACCGGTGAGCGCAGCGAGCGCCGCCGTCCTCCAGGTGAGAACTGCCGGTGCCGGTTTGGGTGGAGGGGGACGGTCTGTTAGCCGCCCGCCGGCCCCAGCCACAGGGGTACTTGCTCCGGCCGAAGGCCGGGGGCTCTCCCGCCCGCCAGGGGCGGGAGAGCCTGGGAAGCGCTTTTGCTACTCGCCGCCGTGCACCGCGGCGCTGTCCTGCACGGCAGTGTCGTTTGCGGCTCGTTGTGCTGTGGTGTCGTCGGCGTGCCAGCGGGTCAGTTCGTCTTCGCGTTCGGCGGCTGCTTGCTGCTCGGCGGTGTCGAGTTGCTGATGTGCCCGATCGATCGCGCAGTGGGCGCGAGTGACCGCGATCGCGCACGCCGTGGTTTCAGTGGCCGCGACCGGCTCTGCTTCGGCAGCATCAGTCGGCGTAGCGTCGACGTCTTGGGTGAGCTCCGAGACGCCACGATCGTCCGTGGCCGAGTCGCTGTCGTCGTCGCTTTCTTTGGTGCTTTCTTCGTCGGCCTGTTGCTCGGGCTTGTCCGCGTGGCTGTCGCCGGCCGAGTGCGACTTCGACGCTGCCCTGGTTGCGGCCTTCGCTTCGGCAGCCAGGTCACCGGCCCGGTCGCGAACTGCGGAGCCGACAGCGTCTGCGTCGGACTGAACCTCGGCGCGACGGGCGTCGCCAGGGGGCGGGAAGTCGCCGTACGGCGGCTCCTCCGGCGTGCCGATGGAACGCCAAATGGCGGCTCTGTCCGCGTCGGTCAGTGGTTCACCCAGCCAGTCGTCGGCGTCCTCGAGTTCGGCTCGGGGGTCGACGCCGCGGGCTGCCAGGTGGTCGAGGTAGGCCGCGTCCATGGCCTCCTCGAACAGCTCCTCCGATCCCTTCCACCGGTCGTCGTCGACATCGTCAGCAGGTGCGTCAGCATCGACGCTGTGGTCGGCGTCGGCGTCGCGGTCCGCGGTGTGCTGGCCGCCGTCGTCATCGGCGTCGGTGTAGACGCTGCCGAGACCGGATTCGTGCGCGAGCTGGTCGGCTTGAGCCACGAGGTCTCGGGCGTTCTCGCGCAACTGCTCGGCGGCTTGGGGCCGGTCGGCGTGGTCGAGTCGTTCGGCGTCGAACTCGGCCTGTTCTGCGCGGCCCATCAGGTCATCGAGGCGCCGGGCGAGCGCCTCGTCGTTCGCGTTCGTTCGAGCGGCCTGCGCATCGGCGTGACGGTCTGAGGGCAGTTGCAGGGTCGCGCCGCCGCCTAGATCGATGAGCTGGAAGATCTGGGCGGCTTCGGGGTGGTGTCGCAGATGGGCTCGGCCCTTGGTCTGCCACTCCTCGAACACAGCCGTCATGTCGTCAGCGGCGAGTTGGCCGGTGTCGACGTCGCGGGTGAGGAACGCGAGTTCCTCGCCCATCTCGCGCCACACCGACTCGTAGTACGACGCGGTCAGCGAGTCGTGCGCGGTTTCGGCCATGTCGCGGAGCTGGCCGAGTTGCCTTTGGAAGGTGCGTAGCCGCACGTGCCGCTCGTCGAGTTCGGTCGCGGGCTGCGGTGAGCGGGCGAATGCCTGGGTCACCTTGTGAACCCAGCCGGGTCGGTCGGTCATCGTGGGTCTCCTTCGGGGCTAGTTGTCGTACCGGGTCATGGCAAGGTCTGCGTCGTGCTGTGCCTGGCGCGCGGCTTTGCGTGCGGCCTGGTCGTCGGCGTGCCACCGGGCGAGTTCGTCGTCGCGGGCGGCCTGGTCGGGGTCGTGGTCTTGGTCGGTGGCGCTGCGGTGCTGGATCTCGATTAGCGCCCTCTTCGCGCGCCGGGCCGCCTCCGAGGTTTCGTCGGCGCTCGGCACGCGGGGGGTGTCGGATTCGGCGACGGTGGGCTCGGTGGCCGCGACCTCGCGGATGTCGGCCGGTGCCTGCATCTCCCGCGCCTTCTCGTGCTCCTCGGCGGCGTCGCGGGTCTCGTCGTCATCGCCTAGCGCCGTGTTGTCATCGGCAACGACTTCGGCGTCGATGTATTCGCTGTCGTCTTCGTCGTCGGCCGTGGTGTCGGCGTGTTGGGCCGGCACCAGCTCGGGTTCGTCGACCAGCTCGGCTTCCACGTGTTCGTCCACGAAGACGAGTTCGTCGCTGCTCGCATCAGGGTGCTCGTGGACCGGTTCGGTGTCCGCGTACTCGTCGTCGATGGTGTCGGCAGCAAGGACTTCGGCATCGATGTAATCGGCGTCTTCCTCGGTGTCGCTGCTGGCGACACCGGTCGGGGTGTGGCTCCGTTCGGTGTAGTCGACTAGTTCGGCTTCCACGAACTCGTCGCCTGGCTGGGCCACGGCGAAGTCGCGGTCGCGGGCCTCGGCGACGTCGGCCAGGTCGAGTTCGTCGACCACGCGCAGGTCGTCGGCGGCTTCGGCCGCGTCGAGTTCGTCGGCCCATTCCTCCACGGTCGGGCCGGTGTCGCTGTTGTCGATCCCGCGCGCCTTCAGTTCCTGTTCGGCACGTTGCGCGGCGGCCTGGGTCGCGGCGGTGTGGCTCAGCCAGACCGCGCGGGCGTCATCGCTGATCTGCAACTGCGCGGCGCGGGCATCGAGTGCGACCGCGAGGGCTTGGCGTTGCTCGGCTTCGGTGAGCAGTCGCTCCCGCGCGGCCTCGTCCGGGGCGGTGTCGGCTTCGGCGGCCCGCAGCGTCGCGGTACGCCGTTCCCGCTCGGCGGCCTGCCGGGTCCCGGCCAGCTCGTGAGCAACGAACGGCGGCGCCCAGGCCTGTTCGCGCTGGTAGGCGCGCACCCGGACCCGCAACTGCCCGACCGACATCGACGCCTCGGCGTGGTCTGCGTCCGGACGGCCCAAGGCCCGCCACGCGGTGCGCCACGACGCGTACTGCTCGACCTGTCCGGCCTTCGGCGCCGGCCCCAGCGGGTCGTCGGGCGCGTCGTGTCCCATCACCTCGCGGTGCGCGGCGACCTGCCCCGCGCGCTGCACCCACGCGTCGCGGTCCTCGCCCGGTTCGGTGGGCAACTCACCCAGTGATTCGAGCGCCCACTGCGGCTGATCGGCCGCGACCTGCTCGCCCAGTTCGGCGGTGCGGGCGTCGGCTTCGCGCGCCAGATCGGCCAGGTAGGCCGACCACTGCGGATCGTCGACCTGCGGAAGACGATCGGTGTAGGTGTCGCCGATCGGATCGAGGCCGCCGTCTCGTTGCGCGACGCGTTTGATCCGGTCCTGGATCACGTAGCTGACCTTGCGGGCGTCGTCCAGGCTGCGCTGCTCGATCGCCTCGGTCAGCACCTGGCGCGGGTCGTGCCCGGCCAGCTCGACCTGCCGGAGCAGGTTCGCGAGTGTCCCGGCGCCGTCCTCGGTCGCCAGCGCGCACCGCTGCGCCTCGCTGAGCACCCCGGTACCGGTGAGGACATCGAGCCACCGGCCAGTGCGGTTTGCTGTCGCGAGCGCGATCCCGTCGGCCAGCAACTCTGCCGGCGTACGTAGCCGGTGCGCTTCGGTTGCGGACTCGGCCGCGGCCTGCAACGCCGACAGCTGCGGGTCGTCCAACTCGAACGTTGCCCGCAGCACCGACAACGGCGAGCGCTGCGCGGCGTCGTTGGTCTCGCCGAACTCGGACTCGGCAGCCAGCGACCGCGTCACCACGTGCGCGTTGTTGGCCGCCCGGCCGCGCGTCAGCCCGACATACAGCGCATAAACCGACGTGTTCTGCGTCGCGACCACGTGCGCCGAGTCCACCGTCATGCCCTGGGAGGAGTGCACGGTGGCGGCGTAGCCGAGTGCGACGTGGTCGCGCACGTAGGCGGCCGGCAACACGATCGACCCGGTCGGCGCAGGGTTCCGGGTGCCGCTCTGTAGCGGCAGGACCCGCAGCGACCCGTCGTCCAGGACACAGTCGACGAGAAACTCGTCGCGGTTGAACACCGCGCGCGTGTTGCCGCGGTACCCCTTGAGGTGCCATGCGTTCAGCCGGGTCTGGATCAGATCGCCACGTCCGACCCGGTTGCCGGTGCTGTGCAGGTCAACGGTGCGACGGTCGTCGACCTTGTTCAGCTCGACCAGCCGGGCACGCAACTGGGCCGACACCTCAGCGGCCTGCACGTTCGTGTCAACGATCAGCAGCGCATGCAGCCCGGCCAGGTGATCGGCCAGCCACGCATCGCCTGCTGAGCGTTGCGCCGCCTCGATGTGCCCGCCATCGATGATCCGACCCTGCTTGTGGTACTCCATCAGCACCGCTGCGTCGCCTTCGCGCAGCCGCAGCGACGCCGGGCCTTCCCACCCGGCCGCGAACCGGCGGGTCTCGACCAGTTCGTGGGTGAGCGCGTTCTCGGTCACCAGTTCCATGCCGCCACCGGCGCCGACCGCGGCGAGCTGGCGGTGGTCACCGACCAGCAGCAGCTTCGCGCGAGCCTGGTCACAGCGGGCCTGGATGTCGGCCAGGTCGGTCGTGTTGGCCATCGCGGACTCGTCGACCACGACCAGGTCACCCTCGCGGAGCCGCCACGCCTCATGCTCCGGCCGTGCGGTCGTCTCGCTGTTCAGTGCCTGCTGGGTTTGCAGCCAGCGGGTGATGTTCATCGCGGTCACGCCGTCGGCGGTCAGCACCTCGGTCGCTACCTGGGACGCGGCGAGCCCGACCATCCGGCGCTTCTTCCCGTCCCACAGTTCGGGGTCCTCCCACGCCTTGGCCAAAGCGCCGACGACGCGGGACTTGCCGGTGCCGGCCGGGCCGACCAGCGTCTCGACCTTCGCACCAGAAGAGAGAATTCCGCGCACGGCGGCGGCCTGGTCGGCGCCGAGCTCCATCCCGGCAGCGGCCAGCTGCTGGACGAACGCCTCCGTCGCGCCCGTGGTCATCGCGACCGCGCCCCGGGCATAGCCCGCGTTGGCCAGCGTGCGCTCAGCGCGCAGGTGGTCCGGCGTCACATACCGAGCCGCGCCGGGCGCTTCGTAGGCCGACAGGCCGTCCCTGCGCACGAGCTGCTCGGGCAAGGCACCGGCCTGTCCCCGGTTTTTGGTGTCGACCTGCTGGGCCATCGCCAGACCGCGCTCGGTCAGCTTGTCCAGCAGCCGGGCGATCTTGTCAGGTTTCATGTTGCCGAGGTTGTCGGGCAGTGCGTCGTTGATCGCGCGTGTCAGGTCGGCGGCGCGCCAGGTGGCGTGCTTGGACTGCACGTCGGCCAGCGCCAACTCGAGCACCTTGGTTTTGTTCACCCGGGCCGGCAGCCAGCGCCGTTGCCGCAGCGCCAGCACATCGGCGGCGACCTTGCCGAGTCCGCCGCGCAGCTCGGCGCGCAGTTCGGCGTCCCAGCGCTGCAACCGCGCCTCATATGTCTCGCCGTCGTGCGACTTCGCTTTGCGGGTCGCCTTGGTCGCTTGCTCCTGGATCCGGTCGAGTTCGAGGTTGTTCGGTTCGCGGCCCCACTTCTTCTCGAACGCGGCCACCAGCGGGGCGGTCTTCTTCGTGATCGCTCGCCGCCGCTTGGAGAACAGATCCATGACCGCCTGGTCGACGCCGGCGATCTCGCGGGACTTCCCGTCGGGGCGCATCACGAACTGCACGCCCAGCGCGCGGGTCAGGTGCTGTTCCATCACCCGCTCGCCGACCGCCGCGGCTGCGGGCTTGAAGCGGTGCAGGGCCTGCCCGTCGAGCGTGCGCCATTTGCCGTCGGGTCCTTGGACCCGGTTCAGGATCGCGTTGTGGATGTGCAGCTGGGGATCGTGCTCACGGCTGTCGTGCTGGAAGAACGATGCGATGGTCAGATCAGGTGCCTCGGCCCACCGGCCTGCGGCACCGCCGTGGTGGCCGACGCGGGTATATGCGGCCTTGTCCTGCAAGTACGACAGGGCCGCGTTGTTCCCGTTCCAGATCGCGTCCTCGACCGCCTGGCGCCGCTGGCCCCACTGCACCGCTTCGCGCTGCGCGGTGCGCACCGCACCGACGTAGCGGTGCACCGCGGTGCGGTCACCGGTGCGCCGGGCCTCGGCCAGTGCACCGCGCGCCGCGTCGACTGCACCGAGCGCCTGCACTTCTTGCGCCTCGAACGCGGTGTGCAGCACCGTGATCGACTTCTGCGGTGAGAACGTCGCGTCGTAAAACGCGACGTTCCTGCGCACCGATGCACCAGCTTGCGCCTGCAATTCCTGGCGGCGCTCCGGTGATGCACCGGGCTCCTTGGCCAGTGCAGCGGCCAGTGCTTCCTGCTCGGTTTTGTAGGCCCGGCCGGTGTGACCTAGCGTCGCCGCCTCGATCCGCCGCGCCGGATCGTGGAACGCCGGATCGCGCGGGTCCAGGAACTGCTCATAAAGCGCGGTCATGTCCTCGGCGTCGACTTCACCGGCCAGCCCGAACGTGGCCGCGCCCCGGCCGAACCAGCGTCCCGGCGGCTCGCCGGCCGCGACCGCGCCTGTGTAGTAGTTCTCCCGGCCGGTCGCCACCGACCCGGTCAGATAGCTCGCGGAATGACCGCTCTGCATGCCCATCACAGCCATGCCGCACCTCCCCCGCGGACCGGCCCGAAGGCGCCGGAAACCGCCGACGGCGGCACACTGTCCCGACGACGCGAAGCGGAGTCGGGACTCCACTTGATCGTGATGCAATGGTGTGTATCAGAGTTCTTGGTCTTGCTGTTTGCTGCCGACGGCTGCTCGATGGGTTTGTAGGTGCTGGCTGCTGAGGAGTGGTTGCTGACGTGCTCGTTGTGGGTTGATCGGTTACTGATGGGCTTGGTCATCGGCTGCTGCTCGTTTCGAGTTCGCGGTCGCTGGCGTCGTCGTCTTCTTCGCTTGGCTCTTCGGTCGCGTTGTCATCGGTAGTGGCGACGAGGAGGAGTTGTCCGCGCGTCTGCTCGGAGGGCTCGGGTGCGTCGTCGGCGGGTGTTGTGGGTTCGGCCCACCCCGCCAGCTCCTGAAGGCGCTTGGCGCGCCCGAAGCCGACGGGCCGCCCGAAGGCCTCCTCTGTGGCACGGCGGATCTCGCGCTGCCCGAGCGGCTCCCCGCCGTGCTCCGCTGCGTGGCGCTGCACCGCATCGAGCAACTCCGCATCGGTCGGCCCGGTGCCCTTGCGCGGTGCGGATTCGGCCGTGCCGGTGGCAGGTTCGGCAGTGGTGTCGGTGCGGTGCGGTGCGTGCACCGGTGCGCGTGCACCGTCGGTCATGTCGTCGTGCACCGGTGCGGCCGGTGCGGTGCGGGTGCCGGGGTGAACCGGTGCGGCGCGGAGTGCACCGATAAGGAAGGCGATCAGCCACAGCGGTGCATCGCTGTGGTCGGCTCCGGCCCGCGCCGGTACCGCGACGGCCGGGTCGTCGACTGGGTCCGCGTCGGCCGGCTGACCAGCGTTGGTCAGGCCGAGCGCGGCCGAGTCGACCAGCGCCAGCAGCTCCCCCGGCGTCAGGCGACCGGCGCCCGGCAGCAACGCGGCCAGCTCGGACGCCGACAGCAGCCCGTCGCGGATCGTCTGCAAGCAGGCCGACCGCGCGGCCCGTGCGGCGTCGAACGGCCATAGCTTGCGGCTGGGGCACAGCGTCGCCAGCCGCGACGCCATCCGAACAACCTGCTGCACCAGCGCCCGCGCAGCGGCCGGATCGTCGGACCCGGTCCGCGACAGGTGCAGCCACACGCGGGTCGTGATGACCGGGGAGGTGAACCAGGTCAGCGCCGACAACTTGGGCTTGGCGGGCTGGGCGAGCTTCATGTGCAGGCGCAGCAGATGAGCGAGCATCTCGACCAGCACCGCGTAGGCCAGCGGCGCGAGAGCATGTGCGACGGCGTCCGCGATGCCGTGGGCGGTGTCGATGTTGAGCCACACCGTGCCGCCGATGAACACGTACGTCGTCACCAGCGCACCCGGAATCCGCCACCCGCGCGTCAACGCTGCGAGCCGCAGCGCGGTGCAGGCGACGATCATGCCGTCGGCAACCAACGGCACCAGCGGGCTGTCGAACTTCTCCGACACCGCACCGAACGAGCGGGCGCCTCCGATCACGGCGACACCGAGCGCGGCGACGATCGCGACCACGATCAGCACCCGCCGGGTCGTCCACCGACCAGCCTCGACCGCAGCAGCAACGCTGCGGACGGCACGGCGGATCGCCCACACCAGCGCGGCCACGGTCGCGGCCACGAGCAGCAGGCCGACCGCGCCGGCCACCAGCATCGGGCCGGTGACCTGGTCCGGAACCCACGCGGGCAGGCTCATCATCTGGGTGTTCATCGCTGGCCTCCAGCGGTGTCGGGTACGGCAGACAGGCCGGTGCGTCCGGCGCGGATCTGCTCAGTGGTCGGGGCCGGGCCGGTCTCGTCGCGGGCGGTGGCCCACCAGGTCACGAACGGGTCGGCCTCGGCTGCCAGCGGCACCACCACGGCCCGCGTGTTTGCGTTGTCGCGGTGCTCCAGAACGTTGCAGCCCGCCGCGTACTCGCCGACGCGGCGGGAGACGCCGGGGCGCTGCCTGTCGTGCCAGTCACCGACGAGCTTGTTGCACGCCTCGTCGCCTTCGTAGGCAGCCGTCCAGGCGTCCATCAGCCACAGCAGTTCCTCGACGACTTCGGGGTGCCACAACCAGCACGGCGGCAACGATTCCCGGGCCGTGGCGTAGCGCAGATAGACCGACTCCATCCACGGCAGCAACTCGCTCAGGACGGCCTCCACCGCGCCGGCGTCCTGCGCGGGCAGCCGCAGCCACGAACGGACCGGCACCGCCGTGTCACCGCCACCGCTGCCGCTGTCGGCGCTGTTGCTCTTGCCGGACCCGCCGGCCTTGGTCAGCCGGTCGAGCAGGTCCTCGAAAGAGGTCACGGTGTTGCCCAGCGACTCGACCGACCTGGCGAGGTTCTTCACCGTCGCCTTGGACGCCGCGTCATCAGCCTTGCGCTTCAGCGTGTAGATGTCGCGGTTGATCGCCTCGATCTGGCGGGCCTGCCCTGCCACCGCAGTCAGCGCGGCGGTCCCGGGGTCAACGTGATCGGTGTGGTCCATCAGTCGTCTCCCTCCTTCTTGTCGTGCGCTTCGGCCAGCCAGTCGCTGAGCTCGGCCGGGTCGATCGCGATCTGCCCGGTCGGGCGGCCTTGGTCGTCGTAGGCCGGAACCGCAGTCAGGCCGTAGGCCTCCACCGCGCGGCAGGCGTGATAAGCGCGCAGTTCGTCACCGGGCGAGCCGGTCGTTGGGGTGGTCATGCCACGGCTTCCTCGTCGTAGGTCCACTGCTGGTCGGTGCTGTCTTGGGCCTGCTCGGCGGCCCGTTGTGCGGTGTCGTCGGCGTGCCAGTTCGCCGGCTCTTCGTCGCGGTCACTGGCCCGGTCGGCGGTGTCGATCCGGGCCGCCGTACGAGCCAGCGCCTGCGCTGCCCGCTGAGCAGCCACCGACGCCTTCTCGGTGTCGGCGGCCGCCTGGTCGTCGGTGTCGGTCTGCTCGTCGGTGTCGGCCTGGCTCTGCCAGTCCTGGACGGTGCGCCAGCCGTCGGTGCCGCCCGCTGTCGGTGCGACTCCGGCGGCGTGGCAGTCGCCGCACAGCTGGTCGGTGGTCCGGACGAAGTGCTCGACCGGACCGCACTCCGCGCAGACCTTCCGCGCCGCGAGGGCTTTCTGCACGGCGGCGAGCTGCTTGTGGCTCGGGGTCCGTTTTGGCTTGGCCTTCGCGTCCACGTACAGCCACGCGAACCGCTGATCGCGTTTCCAGGTCAACCGCGCGAACGGCTCCTGCCCGCCCCGGCACAGACCTCGCGCACGCAGCTGCCGCCGCGTCGATAGCCCGGCCGGCGCCTGCCCGAACCTGAACTCAGGCAGGCCGTTGCGGACCCGGCCCGGCCACTGCCGCCCGTCCCACAACTCGACCCACTTCGTGCTGTGGCCGGTCATGAGCGGCCTCCGCACAGAGTCGGGTAATCGAAGAGCGTCGGCGCCTCGTGAAGCGGGATTGAGGCGATGACGCGCCGGCGCCACTGGTGGGCGTACAGGTGGCAGTTGGCGCAGTTCTTGTGCTGGCATCCCGGTAGAGGCGCAGTACGTCGCGCCTCGATGGACCAAGCCATCGAGTCGGCCGACGCCAAGCGGTGACCACACCGGCGCAGGCCTAGAACCTTGAACCCAAAGCCGTGCAGACGCTCCACGCCGGCGGCTCGAAGTGCGTCGATGATGGTCACGGCTTCGTTGGTGGCTTGGCGGCGGCACACCGAGCCGAGACCGACGACCTGAGCGGCAGCCAGGTCGACCCCCGCCTTGCTGTACAGCTCGACGCACACCAGGTAGTCGTCTAGGCGCCAGCCCTGCAGTACCGGGACGAACGGCAGGTCAGGCGCGATCTCCCGCAACTGGAGATAGTTGCCGACGGTCCGTCGCTGGTGGTCCAGCAGCGACCGTCCTGTCTTGGACAGAATCCACGGCTCGCACATCCAGTCTTGAGGTGCGGCCCACAGCAGTTGGCCAACCTCGTCGCGGTAGCGGCGGACTCGATCGGCGTACTGACGCGGTGTCGGCCCGTGGTCCCACGATCCGTGGGTCGACAACTCGGTGAAGCCGCCGGAGTCGAGCGCCCACGGCGCCGTCGCCCGAGGCAACGTCTTGTATCCGCGAAGCCTCCGGTCGGACACGAACAACGGCACGCTACTGGTCCGCAGCCAGCCCGGCTGATGAGTGCCAAGGAAGAACTCCACCGTCATGACATCGCCTCGATCCAGCCGCCGGCGTCGATGGAGCGAACCGTGGTCGGGAACGGGACCGGGACCAGAACGGACGCATCGTGGAGGCTCGCCAGTGCCCCGTCAGGTCCGTCGTAGCTTTCGGCGAGCAGCCGGGCGGCGTCGCGCGGGTTGTCCATGGCAACGAACAGCGTCGGTTCGCCGTCGCTGTCCAGCCACACCTCGCGCACCGTGCCCGGCAACCGCGACCGGTCCGAGTGTCCGGGCCGCGTCGCCGCGACCAAGACCCGGGTACCGACCTCGAACCCGGCGCACTCGGCCATGAACGACAACGCGTACTCCCGGACCCAGTCCGGGTGACGCTCGTCGACGCCGAGCTGATCACCGCGCGCGGCGAGCTCCTCGACCAGGGGCAGCGTGAACATGTTGTGCAGGTTGCTCACCGCGTCCGCGCGAACTTCGGCAAGCTCCTCGCGGAGCTGGACGAGCGCGGCGCGCTGCTCTGCGATCGTGTTGTCGCGCGTCCGGCACGCCGCGCACGCCTCCGTGGCGGCGCGACGCGGAGCGGTTGCCTGACGCAACTGCGTGAGCCACTTCATGACCGGCCGCCGTTCTCGTCGCGGCCGACCAGCTCACGCTGCGCCGTACGGGCGGTGTCGCGGGTGGCGAGTGCTGCGCGTGCGGTCCGGGTGGCGCTGTTGAGACGGCGGCGGGCGACCAGTTCGCGTACCGGGTCGGCCGTCTCCAGCCAGGACACGACACCGCTGACCCGGTCACGCGTTCCACCGGCCGGACGAATCGGGTCGGGTGTGGGGTCGACGACGTGACCGCCTGCTGCCACCTGCGCGTCGCCGACCAGCGGCGCGAGCATCCACGAGCACCGCACCAGCAGCCACTGCCCGGCGCCGTCGACCGCCCGGTCGGCCGCCACGGTGACAGCCTTGACGGCTGGCAGATCAACGAACCAGGCGCGTGCCGCTTCGGCTTTGGCGGCGTAGCGCTCGGCGCGCACATCCCAGGTCTGGTAGTACATCCGGGTCTTCACCACGACCGGCGGCATGTTGTTGCTGATCACCAGCATCTGCCGCGCCCGCAGCTCCCCGACCTGGCCCGGCGTCAGGACCTGCGTGCGGCGCAGGGACTCCTGCTTCGACCCGGTGGACCGGTCGCGGGTGACGGCCGGTTCGTCGCGCTCACCGGCCAGCGTCGACCAGTACCGCAGGTCGTCGTCGTCGCCGGACCCACCGAACACGACCTTGGTCGCGGTGTTGGTCAGCAGTGACCCGGTCGCGGCGTCACCGAACCGCTTGCGCAGCTGCGCCCTGGACTGGGCCGCGATGTGCATGCAGATCCCGCGCGACCCGAAGTCACCCGACCACTTGTCCAGCGGGATCAGGCAGATCAGTGCGGCCTCGTCCAGCACCATCGTCAGGAACGGGTCGAGGCGCTGCCCCGCCAGGCCGGCCGCGAACAGCTCGGCACGCCGCGCCAGATCGGCGGTCAACGAGGTGACCAGGGGCGCGATCTTGTTGTCGTCCTTGCCCAGCAGATACACCGAACCGCTCGTGGCCAGCAACTGCTCGATGTCGAACTGCTGCCCGCCCGGCGCTGAGGCCTCGACCGCTGACTCGACCGACAGCCACGACAGCGCGGGCATGATCCCAGTAGTGATCGACGACTGCGTGGCAGGGTTGTTCTTGAAGAACTGTGTTGCGTCCGACATCATCCCTTCGGCCTTCTTGCCGGCCAGCTTCAGCTCGAACAGCACCTCGCGCATCGCCGCTTCCGACGGGGACGCGACCCACCGCTGCACGTCATACATCGAGTAGCCGCCCAGCGCGGCAGCGTGCAGCAGCGCCTTCAGGACGTGCTTGGCGAACCCGTCCCACCGCTCACCGCCACCGTCGGTCGAACGCCCGACGCCGTCGATCAGGTCCGCGGCCCGGTCCATCGCGGTCGCCGCGACCTCGCACCCACGCAGCGGGTTGAATCGCACGAACGTGACCCGGTCGTCGGCGGCCAGCGCCGCCGCGAGCTTCGACCCCGGCTGGACCACACCGGACGGGTCGAACACCCACACCGGGCCCCGCTTGGCGCGGTGCTGGTAGGTGTGCTCCAGCAAGTCGAGCTTGGTCGACGTCGTGATCAGCGCACCCGGCGCCTTGCGGGCGTACTTCATGATCTGCTGCGTCTTGCCCTTACGCGGGCCACCGAACGTGATCGTGTGATCCTCGGCCGATGACCACACCGAGAACAGCCCGACCCGGGCGATCCTCACGCCCAGCTCGTACAGACTGATCCGGCGCCGCGCCCACCGCGACACCTGCGCCAGGTGCGGGCGCAGCTGGACCGCCTTACCGCGCAGCACCCGCGCCGACGCGCCCCTGAACACGTCCACCGACGACGCCATACCGTCGGTCTCCCGACCCGCTCGGCCCAGCCTGCGCAGCAGACCCCGCGAGCTCGACCGCGACAACACCACCCGCGCCACCGTCGCGACAGCCATTACGGTCCCGGCAATCACCGCGACCCACCAGTAGCCGTGCACACCGTCCGAGTGCGGCAGCACCCGCGCGAGCAGTCCCGCATAGACCAGCCAGGCCGCGAACACGAGCCCGGCGCCGACTGCGCGGTTCACCGCGATCAGAGCCAGCGACACCGCCGCCAAAGCTCCGGCAGCGATCAGCCAGCCACCCGCGCCGCCCGCCATGTCGGTAGCCGAAGCGACCGCGCCGGCCAGCAGCAGCCACAACGGGGCCGCCAGCAGCAGGCCGGTGCCGACCCGCCAAAACAGCAGCAGGCCAGTCACCACCCCCACGCCACCGGCGCCGGTCATCCACCACCCGGCCTGCACAGCACCATCCACAAAACCCGGAAACTGGACCACCAGCGACGCCGGAGCCTTCGGCGCCAGCTGCACCAGCGCGAAACCGGCCAGCACTACTAACACCGCCGCCGTCAGGAACTTCGGCATCACCACACCGTCGCGAGCACTCGGCCGCCGCATCATGACCGCACCTCCCCAGCACTGCCGCTCCCCGCCGCATCGGCCGGACCGCTGTGGGTGGCGGCCTTGTTGGGCGCGTCGGTGGCGTCGATCAGCAGGGCGGCCGCGATGTCGTAGGGCAGCTCCTCGCGGGTCGCCAACTCGAGCACCTGGCGCCGCGCCGACACGTACGCGATCCCGGCGTGCGCCGAGTACTCCCTCGCCGCTCGCTTCAGCCACTTGTTCGCCGTCATGCCGCACCACCGATCAGCACGCCGGTCACCGCGAACCCCGCACCGAGCACGGCAGCCACGAACGACACCCGCAGCCACTGATGCTTGGTCCAGGCGATGTCGGCCAGCCGCTTCGCGTGGTGCACAACCGCCGACATTGGCTCCGCCACGTTGTACCGGTCGTCGAGAAGCCCACGGCCGACGATGTGGTCGTGCAACTGCTCCACCGACCGCCGCCGGACCGCACCGAAGTACAAGAACTCGCCCGGCACCAGCGCGTCAGCGGGCTTGTGCAGGCGAGGAACCACCACCAGCAACGCCGAACCCAGCGCCACCGCCAAAGCCACCAGCGCCACACCCAGCAGCAGCCGCGCACTGATCGGCCTTCCGGCCGACTGCGACACCAGCGTCAGCACCACCGCCGCCAGCGCCGTCTCCACCGTCGCCGCGAAACCGGCCTTCGTGTCGGCCTTGTCGATCGCCGCCGCAGCCGAATCGTGCATCCGCCACGCCAACTCCAGCGGGTCCCGGGCGCTCATCGCGCACCACCCGGGATCGGGCCGGACGGTCGTACGTTGTTCTTGTAGGACATGTGGGCCTGGTAGGCGGCCTGGTGCTCCGGTGTGCTCGTCATCGCATAAACGCGGACCGGCCCGAAGCTCTTCGCGGCCGTGTACTGCCCACCTCCGGCACGAAGCCCTGCGGTCACACCCAGCCCCGCCGCGACCCGATCGACAACCGCGACCTCGTCGCTGAACGACGCTTCACGCGGGAACATGCCGGCGTCCACAGACGGCAGTGGCAGCTCCGGGTGGTCGGCCACGAACGCAGCCAGCTCGAACAACCCACGGATCAGCGCCGCACGCTCGGCCGGCACCTCCAACATCCCAAACCGCGGCACCCACTCCGTGCCGCCCTGCACCTCGTCAGTCATGCTGTAGACCTCTCGAACTCGTTCCTGAGTGATGGGAGAACCGGCCCTGTTCTGGTTGGCGCCTGTGCGGGGCCGGTCTTTGCTGTCTTGCTGATGCAAGGGCTGCGCGCGGCTCATCCCGCGGCCTGCGAGGGCCGCCAGTCGGCGGCGTCGACCACTCCCCCGCTGGCGATAGCCGCCGTGGCCAGGTCGTCCAGTGCCTGGCTCGGAATGAACAACCGCCGCCCGATCCGTACAGCGGGGAACGAGTTCGCCGCGATCACTCGATAGAGGGTCATTTCGGACAGTCCGAGTGCTTCGGCAGCACCCGCAACGCTGAGGAACTTTCGGTGCCCCTCGCCTGCGCTCTTCGCTTCGCTCATTCGCTCTCTCCCTTGGAGTGCTCTAGTCTTGGCTAGACTAGACTAGTCTACAATTGGCTACAAGAGTTCGCGGTCAACCATGACTAGCTGACCTAGGCTGGACTACGGTTCAGTTATGGAGTTGAACGTCAGTTCCCCCGCAGCGACCTACGTGAAGGTCGCGGATGCGATCCGCGACGCCATCACCACTGGTGAGCTAGGTCCGGGCGAAAAGCTTCCAGCTGGTCCCAAGCTCGCCGAGCAGTTCGGTGTCGCGCTGATGACCGTGCGTCGAGCCATCGACTCGCTGCGCGCTGAGGGCCTCCTCCGTTCAACGCACGGCGTCGGCGTCTTTGTCGCAGCTGGCGGCGAACCTGAGGACGACCTCGCCAGCCTGCGGGCGAGGGTGGATGACCTCAGCCGCAGACTCGAAGCCGTCGAAGAACGCCTGCGCACCAGTGATGGCGCTTCGACCTGACTAGGTTCAACTCGTCTCCCGAGTGCTGCTGTGGTCATGAGAACCAGTGGACACTGGAGTTGACCGGAGTACCCGGACAAACTGTCCGGGTAGGTCAGAACGCCTCTGCACTATCGTTGTAGGTATGCGAGGAGCGGGCGACCATCTCAGCATCGGCGAGCGCGTCGCGTTCTACCGCGCCCGGCGGGGACTCACGCAATCTGTCCTCGCAAACCTGGTAGGCCGTACCGAAGACTGGCTCAGCAAGATCGAGCGCGGCGAGCGGGAGATCCGCCGCCTCGATGTCCTCGGAGAACTCGCGTCCGCGCTTCGAGTGCCACTCGGTGACCTGCTTGGGCAGCCGGTCCTGCTGGAGGACGGTCACCAGCACGACGACGTACCGGCTATCCGCGACGCGCTCATGGCTCCCCAGCGGCTTTCTAGGGTGCTGTTCGCAAACGACCCGTCTGTGTCGCCGCCGAACATCGAGCACACCGCGAACCTCGCAGAAGGCGCCTGGGATCACTACCAGCAGGGCCGTATCGGCCGCACAGTCGTCCTACTGCCAGAGCTGATTCGGGCAGCCCAGGCGATCGAGGCTGATACGAGCAACGGAGGACGCGGCCCCGCAGTCTCGGCACGCATCCACCACCTCGCGGCAACAACGCTGACCAAGATCGGCGAATCCGACCTGTCATGGATCGCAGCCGAGCGAGCAATGAACGCCGCCGACAATTCAGACGACCCCCTCGTACTCGCTTCCGCGGCCAGAGCCGGCACCCACGCACTCCTTGCAGTAGGCCGATACGACGATGCTCTGCAACTCGGCGAAACTGCTCGCTCCTGGCTCACCACCCGAGTGCACCGCATGGACCCTGCGGCACTCAGCCTGCTGGGAATGCTCGACCTCCGGATGGCGACAGCAGCATCTCGACGCAATGACCGCGCTACAGCAACCGAACTCCTTGCCGCGGCCGATGTGGCAGCGCAGCAACTGGGTAGCGACGCGAACTACTGGCAGACATCATTCGGCCCAACGAATGTCATGCTGCACCGCCTCTCTGCTGCGCTCGATCTCGGCGACATCGCCTACGTGGCTGAACGCGGCCCACAAATCGACTCGTCCGTACTACCCACCGTGCGCCAGGTCGCACACAGCATCGATCTCGCCCGAGCGCACAGCTACTCAGCTCAGGACGACGAGGCAATCGCTGCACTTCTCAGCGCCGAGGAGAAGTCGCCGCAACTCGTGCGCCATAACCCTGCAGTGCGCGAGATCGTCCGCGACATCCACCGCCGTACGCCGGTCACCGGTGGTCGAGGTTCGCAGATCCTGGCACTCGCCGAGCGCTGCCGAGCGGTCCAATGAGCGGTCGGACACTTGGCCTCGTTTGCGCGGCGGCCGGCGGGATCGAGCAAGTCCGCGAACGACTCATCGAACCGATGCTCGACGACGGCTGGACGATCGCCGTGACTCTCACACCAACCGCGAGCACATGGTTGGAGACCAGCGGAGAAGTTCGCAAGATCGAATCCGTCACCGGCCTGCCGGTACGCAGCGCACCTCGACTGCCTCACGAAACCAGTCCGCACCCCGATGTGGACTGCTACGCCGCCGTTCCGGCTACCTCGAACATGGTTGCCAAGCTGGCGTTGGGTATCGCTGACAACCAGGCGCTCACCCAACTCTGCGAAGCAATTGGGCGCCGTCATCCACCACTTGTCGTCTTCCCGCGAGTCAACGCAGCCCATGCCGGCCACCCCGCCTGGGAGCATCATCTCGCCGCACTAGCAGCCTCCGGTGTCCACCTCGTCTACGGCGAGGACGTCTGGCCGCTCCATGGGCCTCAGAGTGCGCCTGGTGCGCCTAGTAAAGAGCTCCCGTGGCAAGCCATCCGTGACGCGATCAACCGTTCTGTCGCGAGTTCTACCGAGCACTGACTGGCCGCCCTCGGTGCATTCACTCGCTGCCACTCGAACCCAGCACGTACGGAGCCGGTGATCTCAACCGGCCTGCCACTCATCGTCTGCGCGCTACCAGAGAGTGACCGGGTTCGATGTGACTACGTTGGCCTGCCTTGACAGCAGCAACTGATGCGCCGACCGTCTATCGGGACAGCGAGAGCGTTCGTCGCCACCCGCACACCGAGGCGACTACTGGAGGCGGCAGATGCAGTTTGAAGTGAGTGGACTAGCTCGCAAAGCGGTCGATGCTGGCTGGGCCAGCGGGCCTGGAGATCTTTTAGCGGTCCAACTCACAGCGGGGGTGCTCGGGTGGACCGAGGTACCCACAAGACGTGGTGAACAGGTACTCACCACGTTGACCCCCTCGGAGACCGAGGACGCCAAACCTCGGTCACTCAGCGCCATTTACGGCCTCGCCCAGCTCCCCCTGCATACCGACGGAGCCCACCTCGAGCGCCCACCAGACTTCGTCGTACTGATCGCCGAAGCGCCGAGCGCCACTGCAACGCGCCTGTGGGTCGCCGCCCCAGCCACGTCGGCGTTTCCAATGGACGATGCACAGCACGGCGTCTTCCTAGTTGACGGCGGGCGGGACAAGTTCTACTCCACGGCATCCTCATCTGACGGACATATTCGCTATGACCCAGGCTGTATGCATCCGTGCGATCCCAGGGCGATCCGAACTGCCAACTACTTCGAAAACCAGGAGGAGAACGCCACCCGCCTCGAATGGACCGGGGCAGGCGTTCTGATAATCGACAACCGGCGCACCCTGCACGGGCGCGAGGCCGTGACAACCAGTGACGTGGCTCGGGTACTCCGAAGGATCGCCTACCACGCTAAGGATGAACAATGATTCTGCCTTACGACCCCGAGGCATTGTGGCTGAAATCGAAGATGTTTTTGAACCGAGCCATGGAACCGGGTAGTGATAGGGCATTTGAAGAACGCTCTTTTTGGGCAGCCGCAGCTTTGGAACTACTAGGAAAAGCTGCGCTAGCGAAGATATCGCCCTTGCTGATCGCAGACCCGAAAGAAGATGGCAAGAACATCCTAATCGCGGCTGGCGTACTGAAAGGCGGAGGACGATTCGTTTCAGTCAGTGCCGCGACAGTCTTCCGTAGATGCGCTCGCGCCTTCTTCCCGTTTGACGACGACGGTGCTATCCGGATCGCGAACGGCCGGAACGAGTACATGCACGGGCCTGGGAGTGGGCTAACACCACTGCCCGAGGAGCAGTGGTGGGCGCAATACTGGTCACTCGCGACCACACTTGTCGACGCACAAGATCGGAAACTCGTTGATCTGATCGGACAATCTCGGGTGCAGATTGTCGAATCATACTTAGCACTGAACGCAAAGAATATTGAATCCCGGACCCAATCATTGATTGCCCGTGCCAAACAAAGATTCGACTTCGAGCGCGAAGGGTCAGCGCCCGCGAAGGTGCAAGCCGACTGGGCGAAGATCATGAAAGCAGATAGCCAGCTACCATACAAGGCGGAGCAGCAATGTCCGGCTTGCGGCTCAGTCGGGTTCATCGAGGGCGACGAGACCGTTGACGTGGAGTTCGATTACGACAACCGGGACGACGACGGCGCTCTTCTCGCACGGGTGACCGTCCCGTCCGAGCGCTTCTCATGTCCGGCCTGTCGTCTAGTTCTGGACAGCTTCCCACTTATTGAGCAGGCCGGCTTACCGGACTACTTTGAGACTGACGACGACGCTGAGGAGTACATGGAGCCGGACTACGGCAACGACTAGCCAGGCAGCCTCGCAACCATGTAGAGGTCTCGTGACACGGTTCATGACAAGAACTGGCGTCAACCAGTGCTGGTGAAGGCGGCCAACAGCGACATCGGTGAGACTTGTGACGCTTGAAGGGGCCCAGTGAGATCGGGTCACGCAGCCTTCTAGTCCGCAGGTCCACAGTCCGAAGCGCATCACCGGTGCACGTCGAAGGCTTCGCCAAGTGCATCGTCGAAGTCGCCCTCGAATCCCTTGCGCGCAAGGGCAACCCAAATGGTTCCATCCGGGGTCCGATCGGTTCGTCGCTCGTTGCCTTGCAAAGCCGGCGCGACGATTAGTACCCCAACAAACATCTCGTCCTGAGCTTTGATCTGTGTCAGCAGTTGTCGCGTGACTCCGACTTGCCACGACCTGAGGCGACGCCCCACTGCTATTACCCACAGCTTGCGACCAAAGTTGTCGGTGACGATTGCGTCAGGCCGTGCGCCGTTCACTTGAACCTTCGGGCCGACAACAATCTCAAGGCCCAGTCGTTGGACCGAACTGGCAAGCCGGGACAGTAGAACGTACTCTCCAGCCCTAGCTTGATGGACAACCTGCGCGACCTCCGGCGCAAAGACGTACAACTCCTGCATCGCGTCGTCGACCCGCACGCGTGCGTCAGGCGGCACGGCTTCTATAACTGCCTCGATTGCCTCGCCGACTATTTCGACCCATTCCGCCTCACTCTCGCCAACTTTGAGTCGCGTAGGCATCACACCCGCGATGCCGATGAGCACGAACAGCGAACCGCTGACGATAAGAGCAACAGGTCCAGCCTCAACGTCTCGGGTAAATGTTGCTGTCCCCCCGGCAGATAGCAAGACGGCACCGACTAGTCCAGTGAGCCATCGAGCCAGCGGATCAAGCTTGACTGCCCGGCGCCTCGGAGACGGTTGTTCCTCACCCATTGAGCCACCAATCCTCGTAGATGCGCTAGGCCTTCGCTACGCGCCGTTCACCGCTGTGGCCGGCGCATCTGTCTATCGTCGCTACTCCGGCAGCTGGCACAGCGTTGACTCAAAGCCGACCGCGCGCCCCTCAGATCACCAGCGCCGAACCCGTGATTCTGCCAGTCGGTCGTGGAACTAGCGCAGCTGTTTACTACTTGCGCCAGTTCGCTGCCCGTTGTGCCGAGGCACAAGCCAGGCGCCGGTAACATAGAATCTGCGTACGTCATTACACAGAGTCGTCACTACGGGACGTATTCTTGCCTGACGCCTTGGCAAGTCGGAGATTTGCATAGGCGGACCGTACATCCTCACCGATGCCGCACGAGAATCGAAACGCATCGGCTTTCCGCAGGCCGTCGACGCACTGTTGGAATCTGGTCACCGCCTCCGGGACTACAGCGAATATTGCGCTGTCGCCTGCACTTGATATCAGCTGCACCCCTGGAACTATTTCGAGCGCGTCGATGGTTCGTTGGACCTTAGTCGATACGGCCGAACTATAGTCGATTGCGCCCTGTAATTCGTTGCTGAGGAAATGTCGCTCCATACCACTTCCAACGTCGTCGCCATCGATAATCGCGAGGAATCGACCATCGTGAGCGCCGTCGACCGCTGCATGTTCAGGCCGATGCCGGGTCCATGGGATCAACTTCGAACTTCTCGGCAGCAAGGCGCCGGCCGCAAACGCGATCAGCGAAGGACCGTTGATGAAGAGCAAGACCTCTACGTCGTCCGACCCGTAACATTCCCTGGCATGAGCTCTCCATTGCTTGTCAATGAAGTGCATAAACCTCTGCGCACCCTCAGCCTTGAGAGCAGCGATAAGCGCGTCGGGCGAGATGGTAATGAAGAGCGCCCTGTCACAGAACTGACCACTATCGATGGCATAACTGTGATCGTCTCCACCAGTCACGGCTTCGATCACGCTTTTCCTGAATGGGGCGACGCTTCCATCATTGGCGGAGGCGAACACTGCGAGTGCGAGCCGACGTGGGGGTTGTATGCCGCTAGGTAGATGGCCGCGAAGGTCCTCGAGATCCACGTTCCCAGGGTCTGCGCCACCCTCGGTCGTCTGCGTGAGGTCAATCTTGTAGTACTCGGCAGGAACTCGCCGATCGTACGTGGAGATGTAACAGACCTTCACCGCGAGCCGGGGAGCTCCCCTACCGCCGCCGAGCAGCTCCCTACCGTTTGCCCAGACATCCGCACTGGCTCGGCCAAGGTGGAACGACTGCTCTTGGCGGCAATGCAGGTACAGAAACACGTCTGAATCGCTCGAACGCGCGTCCAGCTCTGCTAGCCGGTGGCGGATGGTCTCGATTGCCCACTTAGCTCTTGAGCTCGGCGCCTGCGCAGTCTCCGGACTTTCCGGTCCCGATCGGAACCAGCCGCGGTGCTTCGTACCCATGAAGTGATCGATCTGCTTGACGATCTTGTCGGTCTCGTCGACGTCCGGCGCCTCTGGAAGGCTGACAAGGACGGCGACACCCTCCCGGCGATGATCACGCCACCACAGAACGCATCCAACGGTCCCGGCCAGGCCCCAAACGAACCACAGATAGCCCTTGCCGAACGTAAGCAGCAACTCGGGCACCGCTCCACCAAAAAGCGCTGCCGACAGCCAGAATCCAAACTGGCGTACGTCCAGCCGTGCGACACCCCTGCGGAGGCTGATGCCCATCTCTTGCTTCCCAACATGTCGTCTGATCTGGTGCAATCTACCGTCGGCCAACGCGCAGTCTTGCCGATGGGCGCCTCCGTGCTACATCTTGGTCGACGCAGGGCCGGGCCAGGGGCCTCCAACCCATTGTTGATGCGGGAAGCGGATGGAAGATGTGCGCCTCGCCGTCAGCTCGACTTCTCACTCGCTTCGCGCTTGTGAGCGACTGTTGCGCGAACGCCACGCGATGCATTTACGAGGCCAGCATCGACCAGCAGCTTGACGGCGCGATGGGCAGTGCTCACGGCCACGCCGTATGTCTCAGATAGCGCCTTCATGGTCGGCAGCGGATCGCCTGGCGCGACCAAGCCGCTCGTGATCGCACCTTGAAGGTCGGCGGCGATGTTCCGGTACGGCTCGTGAACACCGTCGTCGGCGTGCGGAAGCCGCAGGATCTGAGCTGCCGCGTTGTTCTCGGCACTCGTTCGGGCCGTCGGCCGGGTCGGCATGCGCACGATCATGGCGCCGGCAGCGCGTTGGGATCGTTCGGCGTGGTAGGCAGTGTAGGACTTGAGGGTGGTGGACCCTCCGCCGCCGTGTCCGAGGCGTGAGGCGACGACGTTGATGTCGGCGCCGGCGGCGATCAGTTCGGTTGCGTTGTAGTGCCGCCAGTTCTTGAGCTCAGCGTCGATTCCGAGGCGTGCGGCCATACGACTGAACTTCTGTGTCGCCGTGTCGGGCTTCAGAGGCGCTAGACCGTCTGGATCCGGCGAGAAGACGTACGCAGTGGGGCGCAGCCTGATGCCGAGTGTTTGAGCCTCGGCGTTCTTCCGCTTGCGGCGCTCCTGGAGCATGAGACGCGTTTCCGGATCGAGGACAGTTCGGCGCTGCTGGTGGGTCTTGGTGTCCTTGATCTGCCAGCCTCCGCCCGGAGCCTTGGCGAGGGCCTGGTGCACGTCGATGACCGCGGCTTCGGCTGAGTCCGCCGGATCCTCGAAGTGCTGCCATTGGAGTGCGCAGTGTTCGCCGCGACGGTTACCAGTGGTGGCCTTCGCGAAAATGAACTCACCCCAGTCCTCGCTGATCGCGTAGGCGGCGTTGATCAGCTGCGCCGCCTCGGCAGCGGAGGGCGGCTTAGGGTTCGGCTTGGGCATCGACGGTTTGTCTGCCTGGTCAGCCGGGTTCTTCGAAATCCACTTCCACTTGACGCCGCGGGCGAGGGCGCCGCTGATGATCCAGTGGACTGTACGGATGGTGTTGTCAGCGAGAGGGACACAGGCGTGCGGTTTGCACGCGCGGCGGCAGGCGCGGCAGCCATCGGTGTTCGCCGGCACACAGGGCTCGTCGCGGTGCTCGTCACAGACGTGCCCCGACATGTCGGTCCTGTGGTCGACGAGCCTTTGACGTTTGGTGCAGTGTTTCGAGCATCTGCGCATGGCGGCGTACAGAGTGTCGAGCGCCTCGGAGTCCCGCAGCTGGGTCAGCGGCAACGCGCCCAGGTATGGCGCGATATGGCGACGGTACTTCGACTCGTAGTCACGGCGAGTCGACTCCGCGATGTCGAGAACCTCCAAGTGACGCTCGATCAGCTGGCCGAGTGAAGCACGCGTCTTTGGGTTGCGCTGCTCGTCGACCTCGTTAATGAGCCTGGTCTTGGCTTGCTTGACGAGCTTCTTCTGGTCCGGTCCCGGCTTGATCGTGTCGGTGAGGTACAGCCGCGTCTTCGTTACCTGATCGAGGCCGGCGTACACCTTCACCCGCACCGAGCCGGAGGGGAGCAACTCCTCCTCACCTCGACCGCGCGGCTGCGGTGCGTCCTTCTCGGCAGGAGTACGCGGCTTGGCCATGGGCCAAGTCTAGGCCACGAACGTGGGGCCATTCGTGGTGCGAACTGGCGTCAACTGGAGTGCTTTGAAGCCGCTAGCGGGGCGCAGAGCGCAACGCCTGTAGGCGTGAGCGGACTCCTGCGGGAGTGAGCGACATACTTCTAATCCGTTGGTCGCAGGTTCGAATCCTGCCGGGCGCGCAACACAGAGCTCCAGGTCAGTCGCACACCAGGGCAGCACGGATAAAGCCCAGGACGGGTGACCTGGGCTTTTCCGGTACTACGAATTGGTGGTGCTCAGCGCATTGGGCGGAAAGTCACTCGCCGATGAGCTGGGTGTTGGCGGTGTACCGCATGTGGACGGTGCCGTCCTGCGGCAGGGCGACGCTCCCGATGGTGTTGACGATGGTCTGCGCGCCGTTCGCCCTGCTGAGGGCGTACACGGTGGCCGTGTTGGCCGTGTTGTTGAAGCCGGTGAGCAGCGTGCCGCCGTTGTTGCCGCAGCGCTCGGCGACCAGCTGGTGGTAGGCGCCGAAGCCGGTGGTGCGGACCGCCTTGAGGGTGCCCTTCAGTACCTGCGTCTTGGGGAGGCGGATGGTGTAGATCCCGCCGGCCTTGGTGACCCCCAGCAGCGTGTCGTAGGTCGCGGTCTCGGAGATCGTGGTGATCGACCTGAAGGACTTGTAGCCGGCCGCGCTACCGGCGGCCGCGACCGGACCGGTGGTGCCCCTGATGTGGTAGCGGTACAGCGTGCCGTTCGTGTTCAGGCCGTAGAGGAACATCGGGCCGACGACTCCCGTCGAGCTGGCGTAGCGCGAGCTGGCCAGGGAGGTGAAGCTGCTCCACCCGGAGCCGAGCCTCTTCGAACTGACCACCGGAGCTGACGTCGGAGTCTTGTACGACTCGGCGGTGGCGTACAAGCTGCCGCTCACCAGGACGAGTCCGGAGTAGTACTGGGTGGTGCCCGAACCGGCCCACCCGAACCAGGTGGAGCTGGCGCGGACACCGAACAGCTTGTACGGCTTGAACGGCGACGCCTTCACCGGCTTGGTCGCGGTGATTGTGTAGCCACCGTTCTGACCGGTGGCAGTCACGGCACCGACATCGACCGCGCAGGCCCCGGCGGCCAGCGCTTTGGCCGTGGACTCTCCTAGCACCCCCGCCCGCGGCTGGGGCTTGCCCTGCACCTCCGCGGTGGCCTGGTTGGCCGCCACAGCCCCCGTGACCAGGCTCAGCCCAGCCACTGCAAGAGCAAAACGACGAATTCTCATCTGCGAGTTCTCCCTTGGTATCCGATGCCCCCCGAGGGCTTCTCGCACCGACAAATGTCGGCTCACCCTAGCGACTCAGAGGTCTACACCAGAAAGGATTTGCACCAAGCTGCAATCAGCGCACAAGCACCCGCACACAAAGAGATCTGGTCACGGCCCTAGCCCTGAGGAAGGTGTCGGAGTTACCCTGTCCTCATGCATAAGACGGATGTGAACGCAGATCTCATCTCAACCGTATCATCTCACGAGTCAGAGCGCAAGCCCGCCATAGCGGCCGGCGTCTGGAACCTGGCGGGACAGGACATCCACCGGATCGGCTTCGGCGCCAAGCGCCTCGGTGGTGGCGGGTCGACGACCAGTGCCGAGCAAGTGACCGACCTCCTGCGCCGGGTCGTCGAGCTCGGGATCAACCACATCGACACCGCCGCGTTCTACCCCTCGGTCGGGCGGGCCGGCGAGCGGCACGGGTTCGACAGTCTCGACTGGGCCAACGACGCCATCCGGCAGGCGCTGGCCCCCTACCCCGACGATCTCGTCATCGCGACCAAGGTCGGGCCGATGGAGCACGGGCTCGCCCGGCCGGACCAGTTGCGCGGTTTGGTCGAGGACAACCTGCGCCAACTGGGTCTGGAAACACTGGATCTGGTGTACCTGCGTCAGTCCGGGCTCGAGTCGGTCGCCGAGCACTTCGGCGTACTGGCTGAGCTGCGTCAGGCCGGCCTGATCCGGCACCTGGGGTTGTCCAACATTCGCGTCGAGCATCTCGCGCAGGCGCAGGAGCTCGGGCCCGTGGTCGCAGTACAGAACCGGTACGGCGTCGGCTTCGGCCGGGTGAACGACTCCATGCTGGAGATCTGCGGTGCGCAGGGCATCGCCTTCGTACCGTTCTTCGCGGTCACCGCCACCGGGCGGGAAGCCGGCGGGGTAGCCGAGTCCGACCCGGTCGCCACCATCGCCCGTGAGCACGGCGCAACCACCGCCCAGATCCGGATCGCCTGGACCCTCGCCAAGGGCCCGCACGTCCTCGCGATCCCCGGCACCGGCAACCCGACCCACCTCAGAGAGAACGTCGCCGCCGCCTCGATCCACCTCACCGCCGACCAACTGGCCACCCTCGACGCCATCCCCTCCGACTGACCCCCAAAGGCCGGCCCACCAGAGTCCACCAGAGCAAAGACCGAGCCGACAGGCAGACTGGATCCGTGGACACCGCGGCAGTGACGGTCATCTCGGACTACCTGGCGCGGCGGGATGTCAGCACCCCCGTCGACGCCGGGCTGCTCGTCCTGATGGGAAGCGCCGTCCTGGAGTCCGTCGAGGTGGCTGCGCAAACCTGGCAAGCGGGCCTGGTGCCACGCATCCTGATCAGCGGAGGAATCGGTCACTCCACGCGGCATCTCCTGGCGAAGGTCGGCGAAACAGGCCTTCGCCCGGAGGCGCACATCTTCCGCGACCTGCTGATCCGCCAGTACGGCGTACCGGCGGCTGCGATCGAGGTCGAGGATCGGTCAACCAACTGCGGGGAGAACGCTGAGTTCACTCGTGCGCTCGTCGATCGGGGGCAGCGACTCCTGCTGGTGCAGGACCCGACGATGCAGCGGCGGACCCACGCATCGTTCGAGCGGTCGTTCCGCGACCTCCCCGGCACCGAGTTGATCAGCTTCGCGCCCGTCGTTCCCTGGATCGGCCCGTACTACGTCGCGGCGGCGGCCGGCGGGCCCGCGATCTGGGAGCGCGAGCGGTTCGTGTCGCTGGTGCTCGGGGAGATCCGGCGGCTGCGGGACGACCAGGACGGGTACGGTCCACGCGGCCGGAACTTCATCGACCGGGTGGACCTGCTGCCCGCCGTACTCGATGCCTACAGCAACCTCACGAGCCGGCACCCAGAGCTGATCCGCCCGGCCGGAGGCTGAGGGGTGAGTATCCGGCCGGGCGGGGACTGAGGGGGCAATCCCGAGGGGTCAGCCCCAGAAGGCGTCTTCGGCGGGCTGGTCGGCGGAGAACAGCCAGGCTTCGACGATCTTGCCATCGGCAACCTTCAGCAGGTCGACACCGTCCTGGCCGAGGTCGGCGCCGGACCGCTTCGCGGTGAAGTGGATCGGCGCCGCGACCAGATCGCCGTTCAGCATCGGCGGTCCGGTCAGCGCCAGTTCGAAGGTGCCTTCGCTGACCTCCATCATGCCGCCGATCATCGCGTTCACCGCGGCGGCGCCGCGCTGCGTGCCGGAGAACCGATTGCCGCCGGGCTGGTGCCAGACGATGTCCTCGGCCCACAAGGTCGCCACCGTCGCGAAGTCCTTCGCCGCCAGCGCTGCGAAGTACTGCTGAACCACTGCCACCGGGTCGCTCATCGTGCCCTCCAGATTTGGTTGTTTGCCCTTCTGGAGACCAATACTTACTATTGGTGACTGTTAACTTCAACGTAACTAATGGGCGGGCCGCGATGTCGCAACCAAAAACTTACGCTCCCCCGTCGGGCCGGAGCTGGAACGTGCTGTCCAGCCAGTGCCCGTCCCGGACGTCGCTGGCCCGGATCGCGAACAAGTGGACCGCGATGATCGTCGCGGTGCTCGAGAGCGGCCCGATGCGCTTCGGCGACATCCGGACCGCCCTCGAAGGCATCAGCGGCAAGGTGCTGACCGACACCCTCCGCGACCTGGAGCGCGACGGCATGGTCACCAGACGCACGTACGCCGAGGTCCCACCGCGCGTCGAGTACGAACTGACCCCGCTCGGCCACACCCTCGAGGGCCCTTTGACCGCCCTCTGCCGCTGGGCCGAAGACCACATCCCTGAGGTACTGGCCGCCCGAGACGCCTACGACGACCGCCGACCCAAGTAGAAGGTCTTGAGGGCTGGCGCCAGGACCTCCGGTGGGACTTGGTGGAACTCGCCGGGGAGACCCAGGAGCTTGGCGTTGGGGAGGGTGGCTGCGGTTGTTCTGACTGCGGTTTGGAGCCACTCGGGGCTGCTGGTGCTGTGCAGGGCGAGGGTGGGAGTCGGTGTGGACGACAGGAGGTCGGTCGGGACGGCGCTGTCGCCCAACTGGAGGGCGTCGTAGATCAGGGTGTGGGCCATCGCTTCGAGGGACTTCCACATCGGGGTGCCCTTGAAGCTGTCGACCATTTCCTGGGGCTGTCCGACCGCCTCGACCATGAAGAGCTCAGCGGCTCCACCGGGATTGCCGGCGGCGATGAACTCCCGCAGGCGTTCGAGATAGCGGTCCGGGGCCGGCGGGGCGCCCTCTACCCGGAACGGCGGTTCCATCACGGCCAGCTTCTCGAAGGCGGCCGCCGCGCGGAGCAGGATCATCACGCCGGACGAGTCGGCATACCCATAGACAGCGCCCGTCTGCTCTCGGAGCGCTTGGAGATCCTCCACTTCCCGCTCGATCGCGTACTGCGGATTGTCGGTGCTGTCGCCGCGGCCGCGACGGTCGTAGGTGATGACGGTGAAGGACGACGACAACGCGGTCGCCAGCGGGACGTAGTACGAGCGGTCGGTGAAGGCGCCGGGGGTGAGGATCAGGCCAGGGCCGCTGCCGAAGGTGTCGTAGGCGATGCGGGTTCCGTCAGGTGAGGTGATTGTCTCCATGCCCAGGCGTCGAACGACCCCACCCAAGATGGACACCCCAGAGATGTGACTTGGATCACATCTGGCATCTTCCCGCCGCCTACCCTGCCGCGTAGTGTTGGATTATGTATACAGACGAACGGTATTCCGTCGGCAGTTCGTGGAAGCGGGGCTGATCGCCATGCTGCTGCGCCAGCTCGAGTACCTCGTCTCGCTCGCCCGGGAGCGGCATTTCGCCCGCGCCGCCGATGCCTGTTACGTCTCCCAGCCGTCGCTGTCCGCCGCGATCCGCAAGCTGGAGCAGGAGCTGGACGTCCCGATCGTCCGGCGCGGTCGCCGATACGAGGGCCTCACCCCCGAAGGTGAACGCGTACTGCTCTGGGCCCAGCGCATTCTCGCCGAGCAACAATCCCTGAAACACGAGCTCTCGATGATGCGCGGCGGCCTCACCGGCACGTTGCGGCTCGGCGCCATCCCCACCGCCATGCCGGTCGTCTCGCTGCTGACCACACCGTTCTGCGCGAAGCACAGCCAGGCCCGGGTGACCATCGAGTCACTCTCATCGCGCGACATCACCCAGAAGCTCGCGGAGTTCGAGCTCGACGTCGCGATGACCTATCTCGACGACGACACCCTCGGCCAGGTCCGCAAGACCCCTCTGTACGAGGAGCGCTATCTCCTACTGACGCCGGAGGACGGCGATCTCGCGGAGTTGCCCGTCGCCACTTGGGCGCAGGTGTCCGAGCAACCACTCTGTCTGCTCTCACCCCAGATGCGGAACCGCCGGATCATGAACGGCTACTTCACCGACGACGGCGTGACGGCCACGCCCGCGATCGAGAGCGACACCGTCTCGGGCCTCTACAGCCACCTGCGCGGCAACCACTGGTCGACGGTCATCTCCCATGCGTGGCTGCACATGTTCGGCGTACCGGCGGGGATGAAGGTCGTGCCGTTGAAGAGTCCCGCGCACGGTCCGCGCGTCGGCCTGGTGATCGCGGCACGCAGTCCCGAGCCCGTACTCGCTCGCGCCCTGCTCGACGTCGCCCGGCAGGCCGGCGTACACACCGCGCTGGACGAGTTGCTCGACGTCCATCTGATGGGTTCGCAGCTCGCTCGCTAGACAAGGCCTGCTTGGGTACAGGGCTTGTAACCGGGATCACGTACGACGTAACCCGGATCACGTGTGACGTGGGCATAACCGGTGAGTACGCCTGGTTGAATGTATGCAGTAGGCAGTATTACCCACCTAGGAGAGGCAGAGATGATCTTCACCCGTAGGTTCGGCGCTCTGGCGGCCCGGCCGCAGTTCCCGGATGCACCGGAGCTGCAGCAGGAGCTGGACAGCGACGTCGAGCTCCAGCAGCACGACGGCACCACGAAGACCGAGGGCGGCCGGCGATCCGAGCGCGTGAGCACCGCCGCCTGATCAATAGGCCCGATCGGTGCTCCGGACCCACGCGTCCCACCGCGGCGGCGGACTCCCCGCGGGGCAGAATGCAGGGATCCGGAGCACCGGGAGCAGGACGATCCGCCACGGCACTTGGTAGACTGTCTACCAAGTGCCACTTGTTCTCCATCACCAGCGGGGAAGGACCTCATGACCACACTCAGCGCGGGCCCGGATGCCACCTCCGACTCCCCCGGCGTGCGGCACGTCAAGCGGCCGACGCCGCTGCGTGAGTCGGTCTACGAGGCGCTGACCGAGATGATCATCGACGGCACCCTGGAGCGTGGCCGGCACCTGGTCGAGGTGGAGCTGGCCGGCATGCTCGGCGTCTCCCGTCAGCCGGTGCGCGAGGCCCTTCAGCGGCTCAACAACGAGGGCTGGGTCGACCTGCGACCGGGCTTCGGCGCGATGGTGCACGTGCCCGCCGAGGACGAAGTGGACCAACTTCTCGCGGCCCGCGCGGCGCTCGAGTCGGAGTCGGCGCGACTGGCGGCTCGGAACCCGAGCAAGGATGCGGTGGCCAAGCTCAAGGAACTCTGCAAGGTCGGCGCGAGTCTGCAGGAGTCCGGCGACATCGACGGCGCCGTCCGGACGAACGCCGAGCTGCACGGCCTGATCACCGAGATGTCCGGCAACCGGTTCCTGGTCGACTTCGCCGGTCAGGTCGACCGTCGGGTCCGCTGGTACTACACGCCCGTCGCGCCGGTTCGCGGTGCCGCCTCCTGGCGCGAGCACACCCGGCTGGTGAAGGCGATCAGCGACGGCGACGAGGACAAGGCCGCGCAGATCATGCGCGAACACACCGAGCACACCCGCAAGGCCTACCACGACCTCCAGGCCGGCGCCGAGCCCGCGGAAACGCCGGCCCCGGAAAAGCCCCGCCGCCGCCGCACCGCCACCTGACCCAACCACCCCGCCCGGCTCCCGGCTCCCGGCTCCCGGCTCCCGACGACGTTTCAGGGGTTAACCCCCCAAACGGTGGGTTGCCCACCGTGATTCCGAGGGGGCAACCCACAATCTGAGGGGTTAACCCCTGAAAGGTTGCGGGGGTGAGGGGCGCCGGAGCGCCGGGGATGGGCTTGCCGAGGGCTGGTGAGTCAGCTGGTGCGGACGGGTCAAGCGGTGCGTTGACGGTGGCGCTTGGTGGCTGCTTTGCGTTCGGCCAGCGAGGTCGCGAGTTCGACGTACTGCTCGACGACCCGGCGGGCGTAGAGGTTGTGGTCGAGGATCCGCGGCCACCAGTGCCGGCCGAGTTGCTCGTGCATCCACAGGAAACCGATCGCGAATCCCATACTGAGCAAGGCCCGGAAGGCGAGGAACTTCAGCGGTTCCGCCGGCAGGCCCGGCGTACCGGCGACTGTCCACTCGGTGACCACCGCGTGCGCCATCAGCGCCAGCGGGAAGCCGATCACCCAGTAGACCGCCGCCGGCGCGAACACCCCGGCCGGAAGCTTGCCAAGGGCAAGCAGTACGGCGTAGCCGGCGCCGAACATCATCAGCGGTATAGCCAGCCCGAGTCCGGTGACGAGGGCCCAGCCGATGGGCTGGCCGACAAACGCGGCCAACCCACCGGCGACAAGACCGGCTGCTACTCCGACGGCGGCAGCGGGCAAGGAGAACTCCGCCAACTGCCGCCCCTTTGAGGTAGTCATCTCAGCCCACGACCACGCCGAAGCGCACCAGGCTGTAGAACAGCATGCCCAGGTAGAACACCGCGCCGAAGCCGATGATCACGTTGCGGACCGGTCCCGGCCGGATCGGTTTGGGCAGCAGCTTGTTGTTCACCAGGAGCAACACGATGCAGTACGCGCCCATCGCGAACGTGGACAGGAAGGCGAGGATGTCCAGGATGCCCGCCGGACCGTCGGCCGGCCCGAACAGCAGGATCAGGATGCCGAAGGTGATCACGCCCCAGAGGAACCCGGCGTACAGCCGCGACATCGAGAACCGCTTGGCGCCCGGGATGAAGTAGTACGTCATGTCCGCCTGGCCGCGGGAGAACGAGTCGAACAGGCCCAGCGTGGCGTTCAGGCCGATCAACGCGATGAAGGCGAAGAACATGGTGCCCAGGATCGGGCTGCCGGCCGAGGCGAAGGCATCCGACATGGCTGCCAGCGCGGCCTCCCGGTCACCGCCCTCGATCAGGTTCGCCACGTCCGGATTCTCCCGGGCCGCCGACATGGCCAGCACGGTGAAGGAGATCGTGACCAGCATCGTGATTCCCCAGAAGAGCAGCAGCGCGTCGAAGGTGACCCACTTGCGCCAGCCCTTCCACTTCTTCATCTCCTCGGGGTTCTCGGTGTCGAACATGTAGCCCCGCGACGGCATCGACTCCGCCTCGGCCGACGACCGCAGGCCGCGGATCTTCGGGATGTGCGCACCCATGCCGGCTCCGCTGTCGCGCAGCTGCAGGGTGTACCACATCTGCTGCATACCGGACGGGCCGGCGAAGGCGATCGAGCCGACCAGGATCGGGAACCAGACGTCCGACAACGCCTTGTCCGGCAGGAACCCGAACGCGAACATGCCGGACACGGTCTGGGCCAGGTCGTCCCAGCTGCCGACGATCGCCGCGATGATCGAGGTACCGACCACCAGGAAGCCGATCAGGAAGCCGAGCAGCTTCTCCAGGAAGTTGTAGATCACCGACAGCAGGCTGAACAGCACGCCGACGAAGACCAGGGCGACGCAGGCCGAGACCTGCCAGGGAATGCCGGATATTTCCTCGAACGCGGCCGCGCCGGCCGACAGATGCCCCGGCCAGATGTAGATCAGGATCGCCGCGACGTAGAAGAACCACATCAACGGTTTGAACACCCGCGCGGCGCCGAAGAAGATGCTCTCCCCGGTCGCCATCGCGTACCGCGCCATCTCCAGCAGCACGAACGCCTGCAGGGTGACACCGACCATGAACAGCCAGCGGATATCCGGACCGAACACCAGGACGAGCCGGGGCCACATGTAGGACTCACCCATGCCGACGCCCAGCGCGACCAGGAAGACGGTCGGACCGAGGATGTGCAGGGAGGGCGGAGCCGGCGGCAGCGGCCGGATCGGCATCGGTTCGAGCCGGCCGGCCTTCCAGACCCGCTCGGTAGCAGCCGCTGCCGCGGGCTCTTCGGGTACTTCTGAGGTCTTGCTTGTGACGTCCAAGGCGGACTCCTTAGATCGACGCCAGCTGACGAGACTTATCGCTCCCCCGTGCACTCCCCCCGGACCAAACGCATCACCGGCTCTCCAGAGACGTAGCAGGAACTATCAGGAACCGAGCGGACCCGCGTTCCGGGCCCAGCGGTACTTGGCGCCGAGCACCTGGACCGGTGTCTCGGTGGTGTACGGATAGGCGACGATGCCGTGTTCGAACAGGTACTGGCTGGCTTCTTCGACCTCGACGTCACCGGACAGCGAGGCGACCACGGGCTTGTCGATGCCCTTGGCCCGGTACTCCTCGACCACCTCGGCGACGAGCTTCGCGAACACCATCGGCGGTGTCACGATCGTGTGCCAGTAACCCAGGATCAGCGCGTGGATCCGGTCGTCCTGGAGACCCAGCGCGACCGTGTTCCGGTACGTCGAGGGCGGCTCGCCGCCGGTGATGTCGACCGGGTTGCCGGCCGCCCCGAACGGCGGGATGAACTTCTTGAACGCGGCGTCCAGGTCCGGCGGGATCGTCATCAGCTGCAGCCCGTTGTCGACACAGGCGTCCGACAGCAGGACCCCCGAGCCACCGGCGCCGGTGATGATGACGACGTTCTCGCCCTTCGGCGTCGGCAGCAACGGGATGCCCCGGGCGTACTGGAGCATCTCGTTCAGCCCCGGCGCCCGGACCACACCGCTCTGCCGGAGGATGTCGTCGTAGACCTTGTCGTTGCCGGCCAGCGCGCCCGTGTGCGAGCTGGCCGCCTTGGCGCCCGCGCTCGTCCGGCCGGCCTTGAGCACGACGACCGGCTTCTTCTTCGACACCCGGGCGGCCGTCTCGGCGAAGGCCCGGCCGTCCTTGAGATCTTCCAGGTGCATGGCGATCAGGTTGGTGTTGTCGTCGGTCTCGAAGAACGTGAGGAGGTCATCCTCGTCGATATCGGCCTTGTTGCCTACCCCAACGATCGCCGAAACGCCCATCCGGCTGGACCGGCTGAAGCCCAGGATGGCCATCCCGATGCCGCCGCTCTGGGACGAGAGCGCGACACTGCCCTTCACGTCGTACGGCGTACAGAACGTCGCGCACAGGCTCTCCGGCAGGTAGTAGTAGCCGTAGATGTTCGGGCCGAGGATCCGTACGCCGTGCTTGCGGGCGATCGCGACGACCTCGTCCTGCAGCTCCTGCTCGCCGGTCTCGGCGAACCCGGACGGGATCAGGATCGCCCCGGCGACACCCTTCTGACCGCACTGCTCGAGCGCCCCACCGACGAACTTGGCCGGTACGGCGAACACCGCGACGTCCACGTCACCGGGAATGTCGGTGATGGAGGGGAACGCCTTCAGCCCGAGCACCTCGCCGCCTTTGGGATTGACCGGGTAGATGTCGCCCTGGTAACCCCCGTTGACGAGGTTCTTCATCACCGAGTTGCCGATCTTGCCGTCCTCGTTCGAGGCGCCGATCACGGCCACCGCGCGCGGCTTCATGATCCGGGTCATCGCGGTCAGGATCTCGTCCTGGCTGTAGCGCTCCGCCGGCTTGCCGGCCTCGGCGTCCACGATGATCCGGAAGTCCACCGCGGTGGCACCGGCCGGCCCGGCCAGCACCGGGTTGAGGTCGACCTCGGCGAACTGCGGGAAGTCCTCGACCAGGTCGGACAGCTTGGTGATGATCGCGGCGATCGCGTCCTTGTCGACCGGCTTGGCACCGCGGACGCCGTTCAGCATCTCGTGCGCGCCGATCCCGTCGACCATCGAGCGCGCCTCGGCCGGGGTGGTCGGCGCGAGCCGGAAGGTGACGTCCTTGAGCACCTCGACCAGGACGCCACCGAGACCGAAGGCGACGATCTTGCCGAACGTCTCGTCGGTGACCGCGCCGACGATCACCTCCTGCACGTCACCGCCGGTGACCAGCATCTTCTGCACCTGCACGCCGGTGATCGCCGCATCGGCGTCATAGGCGTGAGCGTTGGCTACGATCCGCTCGTACGCCGAGACCGCGGCCTCGGCGCTGTCGACCCCGACCACCACGCCACCCGCCTCGGTCTTGTGCAGGATGTCCGGCGAGACGATCTTCAGCACGACCGGGAAGCCGATCTCGGCCGCCAGCTCAGCGGCCCCCTCGGCAGTCGTGGCCAGCCCCTCACCCGGGGTCGGGATGCCGTAGGCGTCCGCGACCCGCTTGGCCTCGGGTGCGCTCAGCGAGGTGCGGCCTTCCGCCAGCGCCTGATCGAGGACGGTCTGGACAGCTGCCTTGTCATATGTCATGCCTGAAGCTCCTCAGAAGCGGGGTGGGTGGTGGCTCAGATGACGCCGGCGGCCTTGAGCTCTTCGAGTTCGGCGGTGTCGATGCCGAGGGCGCCGTAGATCGCGGAGTTGTGTTCGCCCAGTCCGGGTGAGGTCTCCACCTGGACCGGCGAGTCGGACAACTTGATCGGGCAGCCGACGGTCTTGAAGGTGCCGCGCTGCGGGTGCTTCACCTCGACGACGGCGCCGAGCTCGGCCAGCGTCTCGTCCTCGATCAGTTCCCGGGTGGACAGGATCGGGCCGCACGGCACGTTCAGCGCGTTCAGCTTCTCCATCACCTCGAACTTGGTGTGCTGCTCGGTCCACGCCTCGATCAGCTCGAACATCTTGTCGAGCTTGTCCAGCCTGGCGGCCGGCGTGGCCCAGTCCGGGTCGTCGGCCAGCTCGGGCCGGCCGATCAGCGTGGCGATCGGGGCCCAGCCGGGTGGCTGGACGATCACGTAGATGTAGTCGTTCGGCCCGCCGGGGGCGGTCCGCACCGCCCAGCCGGGCTGGCCGCCACCGGACGCGTTGCCCGACCGCGGTACCTCGTCGCCGAAGTTGTCGTTCGGGTACTCCTTCAGCGGGCCGTGCGCCAACCGCTGCTGGTCGCGCAGCTTGACCCGGGTCAGGTTGAGCACGGCCTCCTGCATCGCCACGCTGACCCGCTGGCCCTTGCCGGTGACGGTCCGCTGGTAGAGCGCGGCGAGGATGCCGGCGACCAGATGGATCCCGGTGCCGGAGTCACCGATCTGTGCTCCGGTCGCGGTCGGCGGGCCGTCCTCGAACCCGGTCGTGCTCATCGCGCCGCCCATCGCCTGGGCGACCACCTCGTAGGCCTTGAAGTCCTCGTACCGGCCCGGCCCGAAACCCTTGATCGAGGCGTAGATCAGCTCCGGGTTGATCAGCTGCAGCCGGTCCCAGGTGAAGCCCATCCGGTCGATCGCGCCGGGTGCGAAGTTCTCCACCAGGATGTCGGAGTTCTTCACCAGGTCGGTGAAGATCTCCTTGCCCCGCTCGGACTTCATGTTCAGCGTGATGCTGCGCTTGTTGCAGTTGAGCATCGTGAAGTAGAGGCTGTCGACGTCCGGGAGGTCGCGCAGCTGCTGACGGGTGATGTCACCGGTGGGCGCTTCGAGCTTGATCACGTCGGCGCCGAGCCAGGCGAGGATCTGGGTACAGGACGGTCCCGACTGCACGTGCGTCATGTCGAGTACGCGAACGCCTTCAAGGGCTTTGCCCATCATCGTCCTCCCCTACTTGTACATGGTCTGGTTCATCGTTCCGGGCGCGTAGGCGTCCGGATCGACCCACACGTTGATCAGCGACGGCAGGCCGGACTCGCGGGCCCGCTGCATGGCCGGCCCGATGTCCTTGGGATCGCGGACCTCCTCGCCGTAGCCGCCGAGCATCTTGGCGAACTGGTCGTACTTGACGTCGCCGAGCGTGTTGCCGATCCGGCCCCGGTCCTGCCCGTACTTCGCTTCCTGGCCGTAGCGGATCTGGTTCATCGACGAGTTGTTGCCGACCACACCGACGAACGGCAGCTTGAACCGGACCAGCGTCTCGAAGTCCCAGCCGGTCAGTGAGAACGCGCCGTCACCGAACAGCGCGACGACCTCCTTGTCCGGCCGGGCGTACTTGGCCGCCATCACGAACGGGATGCCGACGCCGATCGTGCCGAGGGGGCCCGGGTCCATCCAGTGGCCGGGTGACTTGGGCTGTACTACGCCGCCGGAGAAGGTGACGATGTCGCCGCCGTCGCCGATGTAGATCGAGTCCTCGGTGAGGAACTCGTTGATCTCGTGCGCCAGTCGCAGCGGGTGGATCGGGTTGGCGTCCGACAGCTGCCGCGGGAGCCGCTTCTGGTACGCCGCGTCCTCCTCCGCCCGCAGCTCGCTGAACCACGCCTTGCGGTCGCCGGCCTTCGCGACCCGGCCCGACGACGCCTGGGTCACCGCGGCCAGGATGGCGCCCGGGTCGCCGACCAGGCCGAGGTCGATGTCGCGGTTCTTGCCGACGGTCCGGTAGTCCATGTCGATCTGGACCACGGTCGCGCCCTTCGGCAACCGGCGGCCGTAGCCCATCCGGAAGTCGAACGGCGTCCCGACGATCAGGATCAGGTCGGCGTTGTTGAAGCCGTACCGCCGGGACAGGTGGAAGTGGTGCGGGTCGCCGGGCGGCAGGGTGCCCCGCGCCGAACCGTTCATGTACGCCGGGATGTTCAGCTTCCGGACGAAGTCGATCGCCGCGTCGCTGCCCCGCGCGGTCCACACCTGCGTTCCGAGCAGCACGACCGGCTTCTCGGCCCGGGCCAGCAGATCGGCCAGCGCCTCGATGTTGGCCGGGTCGCCGATGCTCTTGGTGGAGGCCCGGTACCGGCCGGCCGCCGGGATGGTCGCGGATTCGACCGGGACCGAGTTGTCCAGGATGTCGCGCGGGATCTCCAGGAACGACGGACCCGGAGCCCCGTTGTAGCACTCGCGGAACGCCATCGAGACCATGTCGGCCACTCGTGCGGTGTGCGGCACGGTGGCGGCGAACTTGGTGATCGGCGTCATCATGTCGACGTGGGGCAGGTCCTGCAGCGACCCCATCTTGTGCTGGTTCAGCGCGCCCTGGCCGCCGATCAGCAGCATCGGGCTCTCGGCCCGGAAGGCGTTGGCGACGCCCGTGACGGCGTCCGTCGTACCGGGGCCGGCGGTCACCACGGCGCAGCCGGGCTTGCCGGTCATCCGGGCGTAGCCGTCGGCGGCGTGGGCCGCGACCTGCTCGTGGCGGACGTCCACGACGGCGATGCCCTCGTCGACGCAGCCGTCGTAGATGTCGATGATGTGGCCGCCGCAGAGGGTGAAGATCACGTCGATCCCCTCGGCCTTGAGCGCCTTGGCCACCAGATGCCCGCCCGAGATCGTGGCGGTACCCGGCTGAGGCTCGTTCACCTGCGACACCGCTTGGCCTGCGTCTATTGATGCTGGGGAAACTGTTTGGGCCATCTGTGCAGTCATCTCCTCAGAGGAAGGCCGACCTGGAATATCGTTCTGTAGATTGCATACCGTATGTGGTAGTCGTAGTCATATCGCACCGTCGATCCCGTTGTCCAGAGCTCAGCAGGGAGTTGTCATGACGATCCACGACGAACTCGATCAGACCCGCCGCGCGGTACAGAACCTCGAGAAAGCCCTTGCAGCGTTGCGGAACCAGCTCGGGCCGCACCTCGACGTACTGCGCCTGCTGGACGACGTAGCGCGTTGCTCAGCCGACCTGCGACGACTGGAGGACCAGCTCGGTACGCCGAGCCGGCACGAGTTGGTGGCGATCCCTGACGACGACTACACCCACGGCCTCTGGGCGACCGGCGACGCCGACCACGAAGGGCTGGGCGCACCAGGCCGTCGAGCTCCCTGAAGCGCTAGACACTGTTTGAGCAGCTGCCGAAGCTGGACGTCGTCCGCCGCTCGCGCGGTGACGGCCACGGCTTCGGCAGCGTGTTCGCCGGCAACGAAGGTGCGATAGAACGGTTCGCTCAGACCGATCCGGTCGAGCGGCGGCAACCACCAGCGCGCCGCCCCTCCTGGTGACTCCCCATTACCCAGCAGATAGAGCGCGGTTCGCTGCGCGTTGGACAACCGTGCGTGTTCGTCGCGGGTCAGCTCCCCCGCTGTCGTGAGAGCCGTCGATATACAGAGCGCGACCAACCGGGCCGACGTTTCGAAGCCGGCCCGCGCGGTGCCCAGGAAGGCCGGGGCCAAAGGCAACAGCGCCCGGCGCCCGGCCTTCGTACTGTGGTCGTGCACCATCCTGGCGATCGAGCCGAGGACCGGATGAACGCAGCTCGGTCGATCCGTCCACGGCTCCCGCGCGAGCTTGGAGACCACTTCCAGCACACACGGTTCGGGCCGCGCCACCCGGCCGTAGGTCACTTCCCCGGCCGTACTACTCCGGCGACCGGGGTGCCGAGTTGCGATTGGAGCGTGAGGGCCGGTCGCCCGGGTTGCTTGAGGAACCGCACACTGAGCGCGGTGACCAGACCGAGCAGCCCCGCACCGAGGAAGACCGGCCGATAGCCGATCGCTTCGACCAGGCTGGCCGTCACACCGACGCCGACCAGCCCACCGGCCGCCTTGGCGCTGTACAGGATCGCCTGGTTCTGCAGCAGGCTGTTCTCGCCGAAGAACTCGAGCACCAGATTCGCCATGATCGCGTAGAAGGCGCCACCTCCGAGCCCGGCGAACATCGCGAAGAGCACGAACGCCCACCCCGCCCCGGCCTCGCCCGCCAGCACGAGCCCGATATGCGTCAGCCCTTCGATCATCAGTACTGCGGCCAGCACCCGCCGACGGCCGAACCGATCGGACAACTGACCGGCGAAGGACCGCCCGAGACCGTTGACCGCGGCAAGCAATCCGGCAGCGAAACCGGCCACGGCCAGCCCGAGCTGCGCCTGGATCGCATAGCTGACGACGAAGGCGATGCCGAACAACGACAGCGCAGTACTGAGTGCAAGAGTCAACCACATCAGCGGGAGCGCTCCGGTGCGCATCGCTTCGCCGGGGCGGTAGTGCCGGGCGGCGGGGATGTTGTTGGGGATGCTGCGGTTGAGTTTGCGGTCGACCGCCCACGCTTGCGCGTCGAGTTCAGCGGGCCACCAGTGCCGCGGCGGATCCTTCAGGACGCCGCCTGCTGTCAGCACGATGAGCAACGCCAACGCGGCCGCGAGGTCGAAAACCAAGCGATAGTCGGCGACGGTCAGCAACGCGATACTCGGCACGGCTCCGACGGCGAACCCGCCGGTGACGAATCCGATCGTCGCAACCCGGTTGTCAGGGAACCACCTGCCGGCGGTCGTGATGCAGGCGGCGTACACGAGACCCGCGCCCATGCCGCCGATCACGGCATACCCGAGCACCACAGCCGGATAGCTCGCAGCGTGCGCCAACGTCGCCAGACCGGCAGCAGCGAGCACCCCACCCAGTACGACGAGGCGAGTCGGCGTGACCCGGCGTACCCGCTGGAGCCAGGCCGCGGGGATCGCGACCAACGCCTGACAGGCCACGAAGATCGCCAAGAGCCACATCGTCTCGACCGTGCCCCAACCGCGACCAGACTGCAGGTCGAGAGCGGCCGTGCCGAAGGAGTACTGCAAGGGGCTGATCGCCACCATGCAGGCCCAGGCGGCCCACAGTTGCCAGCGTCTCGGATGCCCGGTGAGTTCCCGGGCATCTTCACCGACCCGGTACTGGCGGCCGTACACGTCACGAACATCCCGTGCTGTCATCAGCGCCTCCCTGACTACTGCATACCGTATGTGGTCTTTGGTACTCCTCTCCGCTATCGGTTGTCCAGAGTTGGGAAGGTCTTGTGACCAGAGTGCATACAGCATACAGTCGGCCACAGACCGATCGAGGAGGACTTCTGTGGATCTGATGGAGTACCAAGCCAAGGAACTCTTCGCGCGGCACCACGTGCCGGTGACTCTCGGCCGGGTGGTCGAAGACGCGGCCGATGCCGCTGCGGCGGCCGAGGAGCTGGGCGGCCGGGTCGTGGTCAAGGCGCAGGTGAAGGCCGGCGGCCGCGGCAAGGCGGGTGGCGTCAAGCTCGCCGCAACGCCGGCCGAGGCGACCGAGCGGGCCCGCGACATCCTCGGCATGGACATCAAGGGGCATACCGTCCGCCGGGTCCTGCTCGCGCCGGCCGCGGACATCGCCGAGGAGTACTACTTCTCCTTCCTGGTCGACCGGGCCAACCGCAACTACCTGTGCATCGCGAGCACCGAGGGTGGCGTGGAGATCGAGGAGGTCGCGCACAGCAACCCGGATGCGATCGCCAAGATCTCGATCGACCCAGCCATCGGGGTGGACGCGGCGAAGGCAGTGGAGATCGTCAGCGCCGCGGGCTTTCCCGCCGAGGCGGCGTCCGTAGTACAGGCGTTGTGGGAGGTGTTCATCGCGGAGGACGCGTCGCTGGTCGAGGTGAATCCGTTGGTGAAGCTGGCCGACGGATCGCTGGAGGCGCTCGACGGGAAGGTGACGCTGGACGAGAACGCGGCGTACCGGCATCCCGATCATGCGGCCTTCGACGACAAGGCGGCCGCGGATCCGCTGGAGGCAGCGGCCCAGGAGAAAGGGCTGAACTACGTCAAGCTCGACGGTTCCGTGGGCATCATCGGCAACGGCGCGGGACTCGTCATGTCCACCCTCGACGTCGTCGCGTACGCCGGACAGGCGCACGGCGGGGTGAAGCCGGCCAACTTCCTGGACATCGGGGGTGGCGCTTCGGCCGAGGTGATGCGGAACGGGCTGAGCATCATCCTCGGAGACCCGCAGGTGCGCAGCGTCTTCGTCAACGTGTTCGGCGGCATCACCGCCTGCGACGCCGTCTCCAACGGGATCGTGCAGGCACTCGAGCTGCTCGGCGCCGAGGCGGACAAGCCGCTGGTGGTCCGGCTGGACGGCAACAACGTGGAGGAGGGCCGGCGGATCCTCGCGAAGGCGAACCACCCGCTGGTGACAGTGGTCGACACCATGGACGGCGCCGCCGATCGCGCCGCCGAGCTGGCCGCTTCAGGCCTTTGAGGAGACAGACATGGCTATCTTCCTGACTGAGCAGAGCAGGGTCGTGGTCCAGGGCATGACCGGTGCCGAGGGACAGAAGCACACCTCCCGGATGCTTGCCGCAGGCACCAATATTGTCGGCGGCGTGACGCCGGGCAAGGGCGGCCAGTCGGTCGACTTCGCCAAGCGCTCGATCCCGGTATACGGATCCTGCGCCGACGCGGTGAAGTCGACCGGTGCGGATGTGTCGATCGTCTTCGTGCCGCCGAGGTTCACCAAGGGAGCGGTGATCGAGGCCGTCGACGCCGGGATCGGCCTGGTGGTGGTGATCACCGAAGGCGTACCCGTGCATGACACGGCCGCGTTCTTCGCCCACGCGCAGGCGGCCGGCACCCGCATCATCGGCCCCAACTCCCCAGGCCTGATCAGCCCCGGCAAGGCGAACGCCGGCATCATCCCGGCCGACATCGCCGGACCCGGGCGGATCGGACTGGTGTCGAAGTCGGGCACGCTGACCTACCAGATGATGTACGAACTGCGCGAGTACGGCTTCACCACGGCGATCGGGATCGGCGGCGACCCGATCATCGGAACGACCCACATCGACGCCCTGCGGGCCTTCCAGGACGATCCCGAGACCGAGGCGATCGTGATGATCGGCGAGATCGGCGGCGACGCCGAGGAACGCGCGGCGACCTTCGTCAAGGAGTACGTGACCAAGCCGGTGGTCGGTTACGTGGCCGGCTTCACCGCGCCGGAGGGCAAGACGATGGGCCATGCGGGCGCGATCGTGTCCGGTTCATCCGGTACTGCGGCCGCCAAGCAGGAGGCGCTCGAAGCGGTCGGGGTGAAGGTCGGCAAGACGCCGAGCGAGACCGCCGGCCTGATGCGGGCGGCCCTCGACCAGCTTCTCGTGCACTAGGTCGACACCAGGACGATTCCGGCCAGCACGGCGGCGAGGCCGGCCACGGTGGCGATCGTGAGTCTTTCCCGCAGCACCACGATCGCCATCAGGTTGCCGACAGCAACATTCATCGTGCGGCCGGCCGCGATCGTGGTGACTGGTGACAGCGACATCGCCACCAGGACCAGGCCGTAGCTGGCCGGCGTCAGGACTGCGATCGGGAGCGCCTGGCGCCAGTTCTCGAGACTGCCGCGACGCGGTTTCACCAGCAGGCTCAGCACCAGCAACTGGCCGACACTGGCGACCGCGAGATAGGGCAGCACGCTGACGCCCAGCGAGGCGATCGCGTAGCTGTCCCAAAGGGTGTAGGCACAACTGCAGGCCGCGACCGCCATTCCCCTCCCGCTCCCCCGGCCCGGTGCGACCCGGTCCATCACGAGCACACCGGCCAGTACGGCGACTACTCCGCACCAGATTTTCAGGGACGGTGCGCCGATCCAGGGAATCGCGGCGAGGGTGACGAGGACCGGCGTCATCCCGCGACTGACGGAATACACGACCGAGAAGGCACCGCTGCCGTAGGCCCACTGCAGGACGACTGCGTAGACCGTATGCAGGACCATGCTCACCAGACCGGCCGGCCACGACTTCGCCAGCTCGCCCTGCAGGGCGGACCAGATCAGCAGGCCCAGCGAAGCCGGCGCGCCGATCGCCGTGCAGAGCCAGACGAACTGCGGGCCCTGCTGCCCGGACTTCTTCATCAACAGGTTCCAGGCCGCATGGCAGAGCGCGGCCGCCGTCAGAATCCCCACCACCGTCACGTAGACAGTGTCTACATCCTCAAGGTAGACACTGTCTACTCAGCTCAGCCTGCCACTGAGGGTCACTGGCGAGGCGGCCCGCTGCTGGCTCGGACGATCAGCTTGGTGTCCACCGAGACCGGCTGGTGGTGGTGTTCGCCGGCCTGGATCTGGCTGATCAGCGCATCGACGCTCCGGCGGCCGACCTCGGAGAAGAACTGCCGGACCGTCGTCAGCGGCGGCCAGAAGTGCGCCGCCTCCTCCTTGTCGTCGAAGCCGACGACGCTGATGTCACCGGGCACCTCTCGGCCGTGCTCGTGCAGGGCATGCAGCAGACCGAGCGCCATCTGGTCGTTGGCGACAAAAACCGCGGTGACCTCGGGGTTCGCGGCAAGCTCACGCCCCGCGTCGTACCCCGACTCCGTCGACCAGTCGCCGGTCAGCACCGGAGGCACCGGGCAACCCCGATCCTGCAAAGTCTTGCGCCAGGACGCCAACCGCCGCGAGGCCGCGACCGAGGTGGCCGGACCACCCAGATGCCAGACCGTCTTGTGCCCGAGATCCAGCAGATGCTCGGTGGCGATGCGGGCACCCTGAGCCTGGTCGGTGTCCACGACCGGATAGTCGAACTCCGCGTCGGAGTCCACCACGACGACCGGCAACCCGTCGGGCAGCATCACCTCCGCCTCGTCGAGCTGGTGCGCCTCGATCAGGATGATCACCCCGTCGACGGCCTGCTCGCCGAGCCGGTCGAAGGCACCGGTCAGGGCCGCCTGGGTGGCGTCGAGCACCGGCATCAGGTGGACGGCGTACCCGCTGGCGGTGGCCGCGGTGGCCACGGCGTCGAGGGTGCGGGTGTTGCCGAAGCTGGACAGCTCGAACACGATCACGCCGATACTGCGGAACCGCCCGTTGCGCAGCGCCCGCGCCGCGCCGTTCGGCCGGTAGCCGACCTCGCGCATGGCGGCCAGCACCCGGTCCCGGGTGGCCGCGTCGACGTTGTGCCTGCCGTTCGCGACCCGCGACACCGTTTGACCCGAAACACCGGCCAGCCGGGCCACGTCGGCCATCGACGGTCCACGCCGGCGGCGTACCGGAATGTCGTCCACTGTCATCGGCAGCTCCTTCGGGCTCTCGCCGAACTATAGACATGTTGACGTCAACACAGTACCTTTCCGGACAGAAATGTTGACGTAAACATCGGAGGCCGCAGGCAGATGCACCGAGATACCAGGGGATGGGTCTTCGTCGGACCGTTCCTCGCCGTTTTCGCGCTCACGTTCCTGGCCCCGATCGGGTACGCGATCTATCTGAGCCTGTTCCGCGACCAGGCGTTCTTCGGCGGCACCGTGTTCGTCGGGCTGGACAACTACGCCGCGGTGATCCAGGACGCCAAGTTCTGGGAGTCGTTCCTGCGGGTGCTGGCCTTCCTGGTCGTCCAGGTGCCGGTGATGCTGATCCTGGCCCTGCTCGCCGCGCTCGCGATCGACAGCGCCCGGCTGCACGGCGCCAGCTTCTTCCGGATCGTGATCTTCCTCCCGTACGCCGTACCGGGGGTGGTCGCGGTGCTGATGTGGGGCTTCATCTACGGCAACAACTTCGGCCTGGCCGCCGATCTCAACGATCTGCTCGGCAGCTCGATCCAGCCGCTGAGCAAGTCCTGGATGCTGCCCTCGATCGCGAACATCGTCACCTGGGAGTTCGTGGGCTACAACATGCTGATCTTCTACTCGGCCCTGCGCACGATCCCCGAGGATCTGTACGAGGCGGCCGCGATCGACGGGGCCGGCACGTTCCGGACCATCCGGGCGGTCAAGCTGCCGGCGCTGCGCGGCGCCATCGTGATCGCCACCATCTTCTCGATCATCGGCAGCTTCCAGCTCTTCAACGAGCCGAACATCCTGCGGGTGCTGGCGCCGAACGTGATCACCACGTACTACACGCCGAACATGTACGCCTACAACCTGTCGTTCGCCGGCCAGCAGTTCAACTACTCCGCGACGGTCGCGATCGTGATGGGTCTGCTCACCGCGATCATCGCCTACGTCGTCCAGCTGCGCGGTTCCCGGGAGGCACTGTGACCACGACCTCGCCGCTGCGGCCGAAGCGTTCGCCGCTGCTGACCGGACTGATGGGGCTCTACCTCGTCTACACGCTGGTCCCGCTGCTCTGGTTGTTGATCAGCGCAACCAAGACCCAGAACGACCTGCAGGCCACCTCCGGCTTGTGGTTCGGCAAGCAGTTCGCGTTGTTCGCCAACATCCGGGACACGCTGACCTACAACGACGGCATCTTCGTGCGCTGGCTCGGCAACACCCTCCTGTACGTCGTGGTCGGCGCGGGCGGGGCCACCCTGCTCGCGACCGCGGCGGGGTACGGGCTGGCGAAGTACAAGTTCAAGGGCCGGCGGGCCGTCTTCGCGGTCCTGCTGGGAGCGGTCGCCGTGCCCGGTACCGCGCTGGCCGTGCCGACCTTCCTGATGTTCTCCAACCTCGGGCTGACGAACACCGTCTGGGCGATCATCATCCCGTCGCTGGTCAGCCCGTTCGGGCTCTACCTGATGTGGGTCTATGCCACCGACGCCGTACCGCACGAACTGCTCGAGGCGGCCCGGATCGACGGGGCCGGCGAGATCCGGATCTTCTTCACCGTCGCCCTGCGGTTGCTTGCCCCCGGCATCGTCACGGTGCTGCTGTTCGCGGTGGTCTCCACCTGGAACAACTACTTCCTGCCGCTGATCATGCTCAGCAAGCCGACCCTCTACCCGCTCACCGTCGGGCTGACCCAGTGGAGCAACCAGGCCACCGGAGTGGGCGCCCGGCCGATCTACAACCTGGTGATCACCGGCTCGGTGCTGACCATCGTGCCGCTCGTCGTCGCCTTCCTCCTGCTCCAGCGGTTCTGGCAGTCCGGTCTGAGTGCCGGCAGCGTCAAACAGTGAAAGGAATCTGATGAGAACTGCAGTCTGGCGGAGCGCCGCGGCCGCACTGGTCCTGGTGACCAGCACGCTCGTCGCCGCCCCGGCCATCGCGCCCCCCGCCACCGCCACCACTACCGCCACCACCGACGCCACCGCTTCGGCCACCAACGGACCGGCCAGCACCCGCGAGTTCCGCGGCGTGAACTGGGCCGACCCGCGCGACAACTACGCCTCGGACGAGGTCGTCCCCTCCGGCCTGAGCACCGCTGACGGCTACGCCGCCACCTACCGCAAGGCCACCGGCATCGTCGGCGAGTTCCGCAAGGAGCTGAAGGCGAACACGATCCGGCTGCCGATCAACCCGTCCAGCGTCGGGACCGACTGGTGGAAGTCCTACCGCGGCGCGATCGACGCCGCCACCGGCCAGGGCTTCAAGGTGATCCTCAGCTACTGGGAGGCCAACGACGCCAAGGACGGCCGGGTCGACAACCCGGCCGCGTACGACGCGATGTGGAGCACCGTCGTCGCGGCGTACGGGAAGAACCCGCGGGTGTACTTCGAGCCGATGAACGAGCCGTTCGGGTACTCGCTCGACGAGTGGGTGTCGCTCACGTCGTCCTGGCTGGCCAAGCACAAGTACGTTCCGCGCGGCCGGGTGGTCATCTCCGGGACCGGCTACAACGACAACGTGACCGGCGTCGGCGCGGCTGCCGCGCTGAAGGGCACGCTGCTCTCCCTGCACTTCTACGGCTTCTGGGACGACGCCACCACCGAGCAGGAGTGGCTGGACAACCTCAGGCCGCGGATCGGCGAGTACGGCTGGCGCACGATCATCGACGAGGCCGGCTCGCCCATGACCATCGGGCTGAACTACGGCAACCACGAGGGCAACGTCTCCACCGCGTACTTCGGAGCGCTCACCCAGGTCGCCCGCGAGCAGGGCATGGGTGTCGTCTACTGGCCCGGTCTGCGCACCGGCGACTCGTACTCCCTGACCACGCTGGTCGGCACCTCGGACCTCACGGTGAACAGCGCAAGCGGTCTGGCGCAGCTGCACTGGGGCTGGGGCCTGCTCAAGACCGAGCCGGTCAACGACCTTCCGCCGGCACCGCCCGGTGAGCAGCTGCGCGGCGTCGCGAGCGGCCGCTGCCTCGACGTACCGGGGTTCTCGACCACCGACGGCACCGCTCTTGACCTGTGGGACTGCAACGGCGGCGGCAACCAGGCGTGGCACCCCACGGCGGACAAGCAGATCACCATCTACGGCACCAAGTGCCTGACCCCGAACGGATCGACCGCGGGAAGCCCGGCCATCATCACCGGCTGCACCGGCGGGTCCGACCAGACCTGGGAACACAACCCGGATCTGTCCATCTCCAGCATCGGCCGACCAGGTCTCTGCCTCGAAGCTTCCGGCACCGCGAACGGAAGCCCGGTCATCGTCTCGGCCTGCAACGGCCAAAGCAACCAGCAGTGGGAACAGTGAAGGGATCCATCATGAAGAGCAGTAATCGGCGCGGCTTCCGGCAACTCGCCGGCGCCATCGCCACCGTCGCCGCCGCGTCACTCGTGCTTGCCGCCTGTGGCGGCGGTTCGGACACCGCGGGCGGCGACCAGCCGCAGGCCTCCCCGGACGCGGTGAAGGAGGCCCTCGCGAAGGGCGGCACCATCACCTACTGGAGCTGGACCCCTTCGGCCGAGGCCCAGGTGAAGGCGTTCCAGGCGGAGTACCCGAACGTCAAGGTGAACTACGTCAACGCCGGTACCGGCAACGACCACTACACCAAGCTGCAGAACGTCATCAAGGCCGGCTCAGGCGCACCGGACGTCGCGCAGATCGAGTACCAGGCGCTGCCGCAGTTCGCCCTGCCGGGTTCGCTGGTCGACCTGCGTCAGTACGGCTTCGACAGCCTGTCCTCGGCGTACACGCCGTCGACCTGGACGGCCGTGCACGCCGGCGAGGGTCTCTACGGCCTGCCGCAGGACTCGGGCCCGATGGCGCTGTTCTACAACAAGGAGGTCTTCACCAAGTACGGCCTGACCGTGCCGAAGACCTGGGACGAGTACATCGCGACCGGCAAGAAGCTGCACGCCGCGGACCCGAAGAAGTTCATCACCAACGACGTCGGTGACGCCGGCTTCACCACCAGCATGATCTGGCAGGCGGGCGGCAAGCCGTTCAAGACCGACGGCAAGAACGTCACCATCGACCTGGCCGACGCCGGGACGCAGAAGTGGACCGGCGTCTGGAACCAGCTCGTCACCGGCGGTCTGGTCTCGAGCATCCCGGGCTGGTCCGACGAGTGGTTCAAGGCCCTCGGCGACGGCACCATCGCGACCCTGCCGATCGGCGCCTGGATGCCCGGCGTCCTGGAGTCGTCGGTCAAGGCCGGCGCCGGCAAGTGGGCGGTCGCCCCGATGCCGACGTACGACGGACAGCCCGCGACCGCGGAGAACGGCGGCAGCACCCAGTCGGTGCTGAAGCAGAGCGCCAACCCGGCGCTGGCGGCCGCCTTCGTCAAGTGGCTGAACCACGATGGCGGCGTCAAGCCGTTCCTGGCCAGTGGCGGCTTCCCCTCCACGGTCAACGACCTCAAGGACCCGGCCTTCGTCGACAAGAAGAGCGCGTACTTCGGTGGTCAGCAGATCAACCAGGTGCTCACCGGCGCGGCCAACAGCGTGGTCAAGGACTGGAGCTACCTGCCGTTCCAGCTGTACGCGAACAGCGTCTACGGCGACACCGTCGGCAAGGCCTACCAGGCCAAGACCGACCTGAACCCGGGACTCAAGGCCTGGCAGGACGCACTGGTGGCCTACGGCAACCAGCAGGGTTTCCAGGTCAACGGCTGACCTGGCCCACCGCCCCGGACCGGGGCGGTGGGGTGGTGTCTACAGAGAAAGGGACGCATGTCCGACTTCACGATCGGTGAGTCCGATTTCCTCCTCGACGGTGCCCCGTTCCGGATCCTGTCCGGTGCGCTGCACTACTTCCGGGTGCACCCAGACTCCTGGGCGGACCGGATCGAGAAGGCCCGCCTGATGGGGCTCAACACCATCGAGACCTACGTCCCGTGGAACGCCCACAGCCCTCGGCGTGGCGTCTTCGACACCGCGGGCATGCTCGATCTCGACCGGTTCCTGCGACTGGTGGCCGACGCCGGGATGTACGCGATCGTGCGTCCCGGCCCGTACATCTGCGCGGAGTGGGACAACGGCGGCCTGCCCGCCTGGCTCTTCCGGGAGCCAGGCGTGGGGGTCCGCCGGAACGAGAAGCAGTACCTGGCCGCGGTCTCGGAGTACCTGGAGCAGGTACTGCGCATCGTCCGGCCGCTGCAGATCCACGAGGGCGGGCCGGTCGTGCTCGTCCAGGTGGAGAACGAGTACGGCGCGTTCGGTGACGACCAGGTCTATCTGAAGGCCGTCGCCGACATGATCGGCCAGGCCGGGATCACGGTGCCGCTGGTGACCGTGGACCAGCCGGTCGACGAGATGCAGGCCGCCGGCGGACTCAGCGGCGTACTGCGCACCGCGTCGTTCGGCTCGCGCAGTGCAGAGCGGCTCCAGACGTTGCGGGCGCACCAGCCGACCGGACCCCTGATGTGTATGGAGTTCTGGGACGGGTGGTTCGACCACTGGGGCGGTCCGCACCACACGACCTCGGTCGAAGAGGCGGCCGCGGAGCTGGACGCGTTGCTGGCGGCGGGTGCGTCGGTCAACGTGTACATGTTCCACGGCGGCACGAACTTCGGTCTGACCAACGGGGCCAACGACAAGGGCGTGTACCGGCCGACCATCACGTCGTACGACTACGACGCGCCGTTGGACGAGGCGGGCAACCCGACGGCGAAGTACCACGCGTTCCGTGAGGTGATCGCTCGGTACGCACCTGTGCCGGCCGATGAGGTGCCTGCTGCGGAACCGTCGCCGGAGTTCGAGGTGACGCTCGGCGAACCGATCTCCCTGCTGGATCGGGGACCGTGGGTGGAGCACGAGTCGCTGCCGACGCTGGACGAGCTGGGGACGCGACTCGCGATCTACCGGACGGCGGTCGACATCGACCGGCCGGCGTTGCTGGAGATCGGTGAGATCCGCGACCGCGCGCAGCTCTACCTGGACGGTCATCCGCTCGGCACGCTCGAGCGGGAGAACCACGACCGCGCGATCCTGCTGCCCCGCGCCCGGGGGAAGCTCGATCTGGTGGTGGAGGACCAGGGCGGGGTCAACTACGGTCCCCGAATCGGCGAGACCAAGGGCATCGTCGGTCCCGCGCTGCTCGACTCGGCGCCGATCACCCGGTGGGCCACTTGTGCGATCGACCTCGACGGCATCCCCTCGCTGTGGTCGTCGATCACGGGTGCGGCGGATCCGTCCCCCGGCCCGACTGCCTGGCGGGCGGTCTTCGAGCTGGGCGAGGCGCGTGATCTCTTCCTCAGGACCAATGCCTGGGGCAAGGGAATCGCCTGGGTGAACGGGTTCTGCCTCGGCCGGTACTGGCGACGAGGGCCGCAGGAGACGCTGTTCGTTCCCGGACCCGCAGTACGGGCTGGGAACAACGAACTGGTCGTTCTCGAGCTCGACACGTTGCCCGATCGGGTGGCGCGGTTCGTGAGCGGGGCGTCGCTGGGGCCGCTCGAGCTCTAGGGTTTTGAGTGGAACAGATGGGTCCGGAGGCGCCTGGCAGGGCACACAGCTCCGGACCCATCTGGCTCTTGACGGCCCTCTTGGACGGCCCGCTTAGACGGCCCTCGCCGCGGTGGTGCCGACCTTGGTGGAGAGCAGGTCCGCGACCGCGTGGACGGCGCGCAGGGTCGGCGCTTTGGTGCCGGTCAGGTCGGCCAGCTCGACCACCGCGGCCAGGATGACGTCCAGCTCGAGCGGCTTGTCCTTCTCCAGGTCCTGCAGCATCGACGTCTTGTGCTCGCCGACCCGCTCGGCGCCGTCGATCCGCTTGTCGACCGAGATGTCCGGAGTACAGCCGACCGCCTTGGCGATCTCGAGCGTCTCCTCCATCATCAGCCGGACCATCGCGCGGGTGCCCTGGTGCTGGGCGATCTCCACCATCGTGGCGCGGGCCAGCGCGCTGATCGGGTTGAAGGCCGCGTTGCCGAGCAGCTTGATCCAGATGTCGTTGCGGACATCCTCCTCGACCGGGCACTTGAGCCCGCCGGCGATCATCGCCGCGCTGAACTCCAGGCAGCGGTCCGACAGTCCGCCTGACGGCTCGCCGATCGAGAATCGGGTGCCTTCAAGGTGCCGAACGACTCCCGGGCCGACCAGTTCGGTCGAGCAGTAGACGACGCAGCCGATCGCCCGCTCGAGCGAGAGCACCCGGGTCACCTCTCCCCCGGGGTCGACCGACTCGATCCGGCGACCCTCGTACGGGCCGGGCAGGCCGTGGAAGTACCACCAGGGAATGCCGTTCTGGGCGGCCACGACGGCGGTCTTATCGTGCAGCAACGGCTCGATGAGCGGGCCGCAGGTCGCATACGAGTTCGCCTTCAACCCGAGGAACACCACATCCACCGGGCCGATCTCTCGGGCGTCGTCGGTGGCCGGCGTACGGGCCACCCAGTCACCGCGCGGACTCAGTACTTCGACGCCCCGCTTACGGATCGCGGCCAGATGGGGGCCGCGGGCAACAAGATGGACCTCGGTCCCGCCGCGGTGCAGCGCGGCGCCGACATAGGCACCGATCGCGCCCGCGCCAAGAATCGCTACTCTCATGCAGCCTCCTCCGTTGTATACCGAATACAGTAGGCCGCGCGCTGAGAGAGGGTCAAGGCATGACGCAGGTCACATTTCCGATCAGTTGATAGACACGGCCGATCAGGTTGTCCGGCACGTACCCACCCCCGGCGGCGACGGTGTGCTACCGTTTCTCTCGGTTGCAGTTTTGCAGTTCCACGTTCGTTTTTGAGACGCCCGCGGATTTGTGATCCGCAGGGCGTTTTCCTATTTCTGGGCCTAGGTCTGGTGTGGGAGGGCTCGTTCGGCAACCAGGGGACCGGCGACCGTCGGGACCTGTTACCCGCCCCACACAAGGAGCAGATCATGGCTAGCGGAACAGTGAAGTGGTTCAACGGCGAAAAGGGCTTCGGCTTCATTTCTCAGGACGGCGGCGGCGCCGACGTCTTCGTGCACTACTCGGCGATCGCGGCGGACGGCTACCGTTCGCTCGATGAGAACCAGAAGGTCGAGTTCGACCTGACCCAGGGCCCCAAGGGCCCGCAGGCGGAGAACGTCCGCCCGGTCTGAACCACCGCTTGAGCAGGCCCGGCCGTTACGGCCGGGCCTGTTCTGCGTTCCGGCGCACCCAAAGGTGCTCCCCGTCGTCCAGCTGAGCCGTCTTGCTGAGCCCAGCGGCCGCAGCGACGGCAGCTGACGCGCTGTGCTCGGGGTGAACGTGCGCGACGATCCGCTGCGCCCCATGAGCGTCCAGCCAGGCCACCAGCCCGACCGCCGCCTCCCTGGCATAGCCGTGGCCCTGCCAAGCCGTCCCGAGTACCCAGGCGATCTCTGCCTCGTCACCGCTCACAGTGGCCTGGACATAGCCGATCAGCTCGTCGTCGGCCGTCGTACTGATCACCCAGTTGAGCCATGACTCCCCCGGACGTCCCGGGCCGGCAACCTGTCGCCGGTAGCGCTCCGTGAGGGCTGCCTGCGTCGGCGGCTCGCCACCGGTGAAGGCGTAGAGCTCTGGATCGGCGAGTACGTCGGCCATCGTTTCGGCGTACTCGACCCGTAGTGGCAGCAGCGCCAGCCGGGCGGTACCGAACCTGGTAGCGATCATCCGGTCACGGTAGCGTCGAGCGGCTCGGCAGCTCCCTCCTCGGCCGGCCCGCTCGACGCCACCTCCTCCCCTTCACGCCTTCACGCCTTCACGCCTTCACGCCTTCACGTGCGAAGCCGTGCGTTCGGGTGCAGGTCGAACCGGGGGTTGCGATGGTCCCCCGGCCCGTACGGCGCGACCCGCTCCTCGTAGTGCAGGTGTGGCCCGGCCGCAACGCCAAGGCAATCCCCTGTCTCCACCGTGTCGCCCTGACTCACCTCCGGGCCCACCAGGTGGTCGTAGAGATGCCAGATCGCATTGGACTCGACCACTACCTGCTCGGCAGTCACCCGGACGACGACCCCGGCCATGGTGGCCCTGATCGGCGTACCGGCGGCAGCGCGGTAGTCACGGCCCGAGTGGAGGCCGTGATCGTCGGTGACGCCGAACTCGCGCGTCACATCCAGGTGGTGTACCGGAGCTGCCATAACCCGATGGTGCGGACCAACCTTCAGCCAGTCTTAAACCCGGGCCGGCACCGCCGGGTAGGGAGCCGGTTCGACCTCCAGCTCGGCCATCCGCTGGATGTAGGTCCGGTAGGCCCGCCTGGCCTCGCCATGGGCCCCACTGGCCTGGAACGCCGTGACCAGTCCCAGGTGAGCGCGTTCGTCGTACTGGTCGCGCTGAAGGATCCGCAGCAGGTACCCGGCGGCCGCATCCGGGTCGTCCTTGCCTCGCTCGGCAAGCACTCGCGCCACCCGGACATAGAGCGCCCTGGCCTCTTCACGCATCCCGGCGGCCCAGTCGGCGTACACGTCCTCCTCCAGGAAGTCCCCGCTGTACGCCGCTTCGGCTGAGCGCAGCAGTGCCAGGTTGTTGCCGTCCAGGCCGGCCCTGGCGTCGCAGAGGAAGCCTTCGACGTCGACAGCGGCTTGGTCCCCGTCCAGCCAGATGGTCGCTCGGTCGGCCCCGATGAAGCGGTCTGCCGGGTGCCGCTTCTCCGGGTCGAGCACAGAGCGCACAGTCGACAGGGCGACCGACAGTCGCGGGGAGGCGACTGACTCGCTCTGGTCCGGCCAGAGGAGGTCCAGTAGCTGTACTCGCGCCACAGGGCGGCATCGGCGGGCTACCAGGATCTTGAGGAGGTCGCGCGCCTTCTTGGACGGCCACTCCCCTAGCTGGATCGCCTTGCCGTCCCGTAGTACACGGAAGCCGCCCAGGCACTCGATGCGAACCGAAGCCGGCCCTGTCTGCTGGCTGGCCGCCAACGCCGCTGCTGCATAGCGAGTCGCGCCGGCAGCCAGGAACTGCTCGTGAGCCCGTAGTGCGAGCTCACGACCCTCCGGGCCCGGCGTACGTTTCGCCAGCATCAACTCGGCCCGAGCCTCTCCCAGGGGGTCGCCCAGCTCCCGTCTGATGTTCAGTATTTCGTGCAGTACCTCGCCACCATCAGCTGCTGCGTACAGCTCGAGCGCATCGGCCAGCCCGGCTCGGTCACGGCGGCGACGGCACAGCGCGGCCGCTTCCTCGGCAGCGGCTGCCGCCTCTGCCTTGTTGCCGGCGTGCAGCGTCACCCAGCCAAGCCCTACAAGCGCACCCGACAGACCAAGGACCGGGCCGTAGGCCACTGCCTGCCTGGCCATCTGGGCAAGCTCCGCGGCCCGTTCGGGCTCCTCTACCGCCAGGACCCGGGCAAGGCCGGCCAGCGACGGTACAAGCGACTGCATGTCCTTGGTGTCATCTGCCATGGCGATGGCCTCTTCGTAACAAGCCCTGGCCATCGCCCGATCCCCGCGCTCGCGGTAGACCTCACCCAGTACTGCGAGCGGCTGGGCGACCCGTTTCGACTCCAGCTTCTGGTAGAGCGCCCGCGATGCCTCCAGCTCGCCGATTGCCTCGTCCAGCCGGCCGAGACGCAGTAGCGCCTCGCCCCGGTTGTTCAAGGCCAGCGCCCGGAACACTGCGAAGCCGGCGCGATCCGCCAGCTCCACTGCGATCTCCAGCTCCTCCAGGCCGAGTGCGTAGTCACCTTCGCCGATATGGTGCGACGAGCGGTTGACCCTGATCCGGATCGACTGCAGGATGTCGCCCGCGCGCCTCGCATGCTCCAGGGCCCGCACGTAGTGGGAAGCGTTGCCGCGGGGGTCGCTGTCGACCGCCGCAAGCATCGCGAGCACGGTGTGGACGATCGCCAGCGCCCGGTCGTCTCCGGAGACCTTGGCAGACACCTCCGCGCTCGCGATCAGCTCACGGCACTCGTCGAACTCGCCGCGTAGCCAGTGCGCTCCCGCCCACCAGGCCTGCAGCAGGGCTTCCTCAGCGGGGTGCTTGCCGTCGATCCGCCCCCGCCGGTACATGGCGACGGCAACATCGGTCTGGCCGCGCAGGTGATGGATCAGGCCGAGCCGCCAGGCGATCCCGACCGGGATCTCGCCCTCCGGCTCGATGATCCGGTCGAAGCATTCCTCCGCGCCCTGCCAGTCGCCGAGCACCTGCCGGGCTTCACCTTCCAGCTGGTCCATCGCAGCATCCTGCAGCTCCTGCGGCAGAGCAGTGACGGCTACGACAACCACTTCGGCGAGGCCACCACTCACCATCGCGTGCCCTCGCTGGGTGAGTAACCGGGCCACCTGGGCCGGGTCGACGGCCTGGTAGCAAGCCAGAGCGTCCCGCAGTTCACCGACGGACTCGAACCACTGCCCGGCCTGCAGAGTCAGGTCAGCCATCCCGATCTCGTCCACGGACAGCCGGTCGATGGCAAAGTCCCGAACGAGCGGGTTGAGCTCATAACCATCCACATCACCGGCGGAGACGAGTAGACCTCTGGTACAGAGCTGATGCAGGGTTTCTGCACTGTCCGTGAGCCCTACTGCCTGACAGAGCTCCGCACTGAACTTCGGCAAGACGGCCACCGCCGCGACCAACCGTCGTACGGACTGAGGCTCTGCTGCGAAGACCTCTTGGGCCAGGTAGTCGTACAGCGGCCCGTCCGACCGCAGGGCCCGCCGCAACCGCGCCTGCCGCTCCGACGCCGGCACCGTCCGCAACGCCTCAACAGCAAGCCGCACCGCAGCCGGCCACCCCTGTACTGCGGCGTGCAACGGCTCAGCAAGCTCCTCAGCCCCTTCACCCAGTACTACGTCCAGCACGGCAAGGGTCTCCTCTACCGTGAAGGCCAGCGCTGTCGCGTCGATCTCCAGCACCTGGCCTCTGCCCCGCAACCGGTCGATCCCGAACGGGATGGCTGTGCGCGAGGCGACTACCAGATGCAACGAGGGGGGTGCGATTCGCACCAGGCCCTCGATCAGCTTCGTGGCTGGGTCACTCGGGTTGAGCTCGTGCAGGTCGTCCAGTACGAGCATGAGGTCATCACTCAGGTTCTGCTCGAGCGCGTCAGCCAGCAGAGCGGCGTACGCGAGCGCTCTGGTGCCCTGCTCGGCGTCAGCGTCCGGGCCGCGCGGGCCCTGGAGCTCAGCGGCGAGCACGGTCGACAGTGCGGGCACCTGGCGCCGCAGAGCGTCAACCAGTCCGGTGACCATCGCAGCGAGCGAGCGGTCCTCGGCACGGACCGTGTACCACGCGCAGCGCCGCTCAGCAGCCCAGGAGGTGAGCAGAGTGGACTTGCCAAACCCGGCATCGGCCACCACCGTCAGCAAGCGGCGACGAACGCCCTCGTTGAGCAGCTTGGTCAGCCGCGGCCGCGCGACAACCCCCTGCATAGCCCCACCTCCCTCAACCCCTGCCCTTAGACAGGACAGCACTCTGGGTAGTGGCACTGCAACCGTGCTAGCCCTGATGTCGCCGGGAGATTTGCCGAGTCGGCAAGGAATCGTGTCCCGAGCGACCCGGGAAGGCATTCTGAGCACATGATCGAGATCGATTGGGCGGACCAGGCCGAACACCTCCGCGAGGCCGCGACCAGTGACGCCGACTGGAACCAGAAGGTCGCGGCCGCGCTGGTCCGGCCGACCGACCGGCTGGCTGTGGACGTCGGCTGCGGCGCCGGTGGGATGGCGAAGGCGCTGGCCGCCGCGCTTCCCGGCGGCACGGTGGTCGCGATCGACGCCGACGCCGGAGTACTGCAAGAAGCGCGAGCCCACACGGGTGGAGCCGTGCGCTGTGAGCTGGCCTCGATGGACGACGGCCCGGAACCGTTGCGTGCGGCAATCGGCGCCCCGGCGGACCTCATCTGGGCGTCGGCCTCCGTGCATCACGCGGGCGACCAGCAGGCGGCCATCGATGCGCTGGTGTCGCTGCTGGCGCCGGACGGCCGCCTGGCTCTGGCCGAGGGTGGGCTGCCGTCGCGCTATCTGCCGTGGGACCTCGGAATCGGTGAACCAGGTCTGGAGGTTCGGCTGGATCTGACGCAGGACCGTTGGTTCGCCGCCATGCGTGCCGCGCTTCCTGGGTCTGTGCCGATGCCGTACGGGTGGACCGAAGCGCTGCGGCGGTCGGGGTTGCAGGACGTGACCACCCGGAGCGTTTTGACAGAGAAGCCGGTACCGCTGTCCGAGGCCGACCGGGACCAGGTGGTCAAGGCGCTCCGGTACCGCGTCGAGCAACTCACGCCGGGAGCGGCTCGCGGTTCCGGTTCCGGTCACGGGCATGGGCATGGGCACGGGCATGGGCATGAGTTGCCGGCCGAACTGGCGTTGCCCGCGGCGGATCTGGAGATCTGGCGACAACTGCTCGACCCGGACTCCGAGCACTACCTCGGCCGCCGTACGGACCTCACCGCCCTGTCGGTCCGGAGCATCCACATCGGCCGCCACGCCCGCGCCTGACGCTACCGGGCGCGACGGTGTCGGCGTGTCGCCGTAAGGTGGGTCCTCATGAACGACCGGCTGGTGTGGATCGACTGTGAGATGACCGGACTCGATCTCGACAAGGATGCCCTGATCGAGGTCGCGGTGCTCGTCACCGACTACGAACTCAACGTGCTCGGAGACGGGATCGACCTGGTGATCGCGCCCCCTGCCGAAGCCCTCGAGCAGATGGGCGACTTCGTCCGCGACATGCACACCGGCTCCGGCCTGCTCGACGAACTGCCCAACGGCATCGCCCTGGCCGACGCCGAACAACAGGTCCTCGAGTTCATCTCCGGCTACGTCAAAGAACCCCGCAAGGCCGCGCTGGCCGGCAACTCCGTCGGCACCGACCGCACCTTCCTGGTCCGCGACATGCCCAAGGTCGAAGCCCACCTGCACTACCGCAACGTCGACGTCAGCTCCATCAAAGAGCTCGTCCGCCGCTGGTACCCACGCGTGTACTACGCGACGCCGGCCAAGAACGGCAACCACCGCGCACTCGCCGACATCACCGAGTCGATCGCCGAGCTGCGGTACTACCGGCAGACCGTTTTCGTGCCCCAGCCCGGCCCCGACACCGAGACCGCGAAGGCCGCCGCCAGCCTGATCAGCGCCCCGATTTCAGGTAACTGACCATCATCGCTATGATTGCCGAGCCGCGCTGATCGAGGCGGCCGAACATGGTGGGTATAGCTCAGCTGGTAGAGCACCTGGTTGTGGTCCAGGGGGCCGCGGGTTCAAGTCCCGTTACTCACCCTCAGGCGAAGGCGACCTGTGTCCGCGGAAAGCGCGGACCGGGTCGCCTTCGGCATATCTGCGGCTCGCTCCGCTCGCCGCGCGGCGGGGGCTCCGCCACCCGCACCCCCCCTGTCTGTGGCTGAGGTGGGTGCCCGCGGTCTGTGGTTGCTGTTGGGTCGCTCGCTTCGCTTCGCCGGGGTGCGGGCTCCAGCACATGCGAGTGGCTCGCTCGCTTCGCTTCGCCAGGGTGCGGGCTCCAGCACATGCGAGTGGCTCGCTCGCTTCGCTTCGCCAGGGTGCGGGCTCCAGCACATGCGAGTGGCTCGCTCGCTTCGCTTCGCCAGGGTGCGGGCTCCAGCACATACGGGTGGCTTGCTCGCTTCGCTTCGCTGGGGTGCGGGCTCCAGCACATACGGGTGGCTTGCTCGCTTCGCTTCGCCGGGGTGCGGGCTCCAGCACATGCGTGGGGATGTACAGCTGATGGCTGGCGCTGGCAGCCGGGTGCGGCCGGGCCGCCTGCCTTAGCAACGGGTGGCACCTGCGGATGGCCGGCTGCTGAACAACAGCTGCTTTCACCCAACCCACGGCTGGCTCCGGCCTGGCCGCCTGCTGCAGCGACGGCTGGCCCGGCATGGGGCCGCCTGCCTCGGCGGCTGGTACCTCCTGCGTAGGCCGCTTGTTGAACAACAACTGCTTTCACCCGCCCCACAGGCTGCGGGACCACGTGCGGTGCTGGGCGGGTGGAAGCTACGGCAGGGGGCTGGCTTCGGGAGTTAGTCCGTGAACCTCAGGGGGCGGTTGTGGCGGGTCTTGTTGGTTTGGGGGTGTGGGGCTGGAAGGATTCGGGGGGTGAAAGCGTCCGGCAGTGTGTGGGTTGGGTATGGGGTTGCTGTGGCGGTGACCTTCTTGGTGGGGGTGCTTTCGTTTTCGGTGTTTGTGTTGTCGAAGGTGTTTGGGGGGTCTTCGGCTGAGGAGAAGCCGGTGGGGGTGCCTTCGGCTGTGGTCAGCCCGAGCACTGCGGCTAGTGGTGCGCCTCGGGTTGTTCGGGCTACTGCGGCTGGGGTTATGTCGGTTCAGGTGGTTAAGGGGAATTCTCGGCAGTTGGTGCTTGTGGTGGCTACGCCTACTGGGTGTGCTCAGCGGGTGCGGGCGGTTGTGTACGCCGAGGGGGCGGGCGCGGTCGGCGTACGGGTGACTCAGAAGACTTATCGGCGTGGGTGCAAGCTGAAGGCGGAGCCGGTGCTGGTGACGACGAAGGCTCCTGTTGCCAAGCGCACCTTGTTGCTCAACGGGGTGCCGTGGACTCCGGGGGACGATGGTGCGTACGAAGAGGCGTTGCGGACAACGACTTCGTGAGGCAGCCCGACGGTAGGTCGAACCATCTGAGGTGGTCGAACTCCTCGTTCACCGTCGCCTCGGTGTCGGTAGCCGCCGACTGGCAGGCTGACAGCAGTTCCCGCGCCTCGGCGAGGTAACCCTCCAGCGCCGACTCGGGTGCCGTGTCGTGGTGACACGGGTAGCGGAGCTTGCCGTCGGCGTCGTAGCCGAGCTGGGACAGGCGCATCGGCGGCTCCACCGGTCCGCGGTAGTGCTTCCACAGACCGCTCGCCGGGTCGAAACGGTAGTCACCGAGCAGCCGCCAGCCGTGCTGGGCGACCAGGCGCACCGCCTCCACGACGTACGAGAACACCGCCTCGGAGATGAAGTAGTTGAAGTTCACCCGGACCCAACCGGGTTTGATCCCCTCGCACCCGTGCACGATCTCCTCGGCGAACTCGTGCGACTTCTCCAGATCGATGCCGAGCAGCGTGTGCCCGTACGGTCCCGCGCACGAACAGCCGCCGCGCGACTGGATCCCGAACAAATCGTTCAGCACCGCCACCACGAAGTTGTGGTGCAGGTACCGCCCCGACGGCGCCTTGATCACGAACGACACGATCGACAACCGCTCGGCGTCGAGATTGCCGAGGATCTGGATGCCGGGCTCGTGGCGCCAGGCCTCGACCGCGCGCCGCAGGTACGCGTCCTCGTGCGCCCGGATCACGTCGATTCCGACCGCCTGCTTGAGCTGGAACACCAGACCGGCCCGGATCGACCCGATGATCGCCGGCGTCCCACCCTCCTCGCGATGGACCGGGTCGTCGAGGTAGCGGTGCTCGGTCGGGTTCACGTACGCGACCGTGCCACCACCCGGTACGTCGGGAACGCGGTTGCGCAGCAGCTCACGCCGGGCCACCAGCACGCCCGGCGTACCGGGTCCGCCGATGAACTTGTGCGGGCTGAGGAAGATCGCGTCCTTGTAGGCCAGCGGATCGGTGTCGCGGCCGCCGTACATGTCGATCTCGACGTACGGCGCGGCGGCGGCGCAGTCCCAGAACGACAGCGCGCCGTACCGGTGCAGCAGCGCCGAGACCAGTTGGGTGTCGGTGACGATGCCGGTGACGTTGCTGGCCGCCGAGAACGAGCCGATCTTCAGCGGCCGGTCCGCGTACTTCGCCAGCTGGCTCTCCAGTTGCGCGATGTCGATGTGCCCGTCGGCGTCCTGGCCGATCACCACCACGTCAGCGATCGACTCGCGCCACGGCAGCTCGTTCGAGTGGTGCTCGTAGGGGCCGATGAAGACGACCGGCCGCTGCTCCGGCGGGATCGTGTCGGTCAGGTGGTACTCGTCGTCCAGCTGGGCCGGGATCCGCAGGCCCAGTACGCCGATCAGCTTGTCGATCGCGCCGGTCGCGCCGGAGCCGCAGAAGATCACCGCGGTCTCGTCGTCACCGCTGACGCTGTCGTGGATGATCTTGCGGGCGTCCTCCCGCAACCGGGTGGTCTGCAAGCCGGTACCGCTGGACTCGGTGTGGGTGTTCGCGTACCGCGGCAGCACCTCCTCGCGGATGAAGTCCTCCAGGAAGCTGAGGGCGCGACCGGAGGCGGTGTAGTCGGCGTACGTGACCCGGCGTGGCCCGTACGGACCGGGCATCACCTGATCGTCCCCGATGACCGACGCGCGGATCCGGCTGAGCAGCGCGGTATCCGGCGGCATGACGAGCGGCGCATCCTGCTCGGTGGTCTCCCCCTGGATGGTCATGGCGTCAGGGTACGACCGCGGAGTGATCTTCGTCTCGTGTCAGTTCGGCGGCCTGGCACTAGGGTCGGTCGCAGTCGAGCTGGAGGAGCAGGGATGACGTTTTCCGCGGAGCTGTGGGAGTCCGGTGCCGCCAAGGTGTACGGCGACATCGTGCGGCATCCCTTCATCACCGGGCTGACCGACGGGACGTTGCCGCACAGCGCCTTCCGCTACTTCATCGTGCAGGACAGTCACTATCTGCGCTCGTACTCGCGTGCTCTCGCACTGGTCGCCGCCAGAGCCGTGGACGAGGATGCGGTCAGCATGTTCGCCCGCCACGCCGCCGACGCCATCGAGGTCGAGCGGGAGCTCCACAGCTCACTGCTGGGCTCACTGGGCCTCACCTCGGCCGACGTCGACTCTGTCGGCTCCGGACCGACCACCACGGCGTACATGTCCTACCTGACGGCCGTCTGCGCGACCGGGACGTACGCCGAGGCGGTGGCGACCGTGCTGCCTTGCTACTGGATCTACCGCGACGTGGGACGCGAGTTGCTCAAGCACTCCTCGCCGGACCCGGTCTACGCCGAGTGGATCGCGGCGTACGGCTCAGAGGAGTTCGATGCGGTCGTAGAGTCGGTACTGGCAGTGACAGACCGGCTCGGCGCCGAGGTGGGGCCGGGTGAGCGGAGCCGTTGCCACCAGCACTTCGCCACCACCACCAGGTACGAGTGGATGTTCTGGGACGCCGCGTACCGCGAACTGGATTGGCCGGTCTGATGAAGGACTTCTACGACGTCGTGATCGTCGGCGGAGGCCACAACGGCCTCGTCGCGGCTTCGTACCTCGCCGGTGCCGGGCTGAGCACGCTAGTACTCGAGCAGCAAGGCCACACGGGCGGCGCAGCGGTCAGCCAGCAGGTGTTCCCGGGTGTCGACGCCCGCCTCTCGCGGTACTCGTACCTGGTCAGCCTGCTCCCCGACAAGATCGTGGCCGACCTAGGCCTCTCCCTGGAGCTCAGGTCTCGCTCCGTGGCGTCGTACACCCCTGTACGCCGGGACGGGCGCGACCTGGGCCTCATGGTCGAGCGACCCGAGGGGGCAGCCACCCGCGCGTCCTTTGCGGCCCTGACCGGCAGCGACTCGGAGTACGAGGCCTGGACGTCTTTCTACGACGCTGTCGCCTCGCTGGCGGGTGTACTCGCGCCGACGCTCCTGGAGCCGCTTGTGCCGGCTTCAGAGATCCGCAAGCGAGTGGACCCTGCTCTGTGGGCCGCGCTGGTCGAGAGGCCGTTCGGCGAGGTCGTGGAGCACCTGTTCAAAGACGACACCGTACGAGGCGTCGTGGCGACCGACGCGGTCATCGGCACCTTCGCCGGGCTGCATGACGAGTCGCTGATCCAGAACCGCTGCTTCCTCTACCACCTGATCGGCAACGGCACCGGCGAGTGGCGGGTGCCTGTCGGCGGGATGGGCGCAGTCACAGACGCACTGGCCGGCTCTGCCCGTCGCGCCGGCGCCTCGCTGGTGGTCGACGCTTCGGTGACCTCCGTCGAGGCCGACGGCAAGCGGGCGGCTGTCACCTGGCTAGGTGGCGACGGGGAGCGATCAGTCGACTGCTCCTATGTGCTGGCCAATGTCGCGCCTGCGACGCTTGCGGCTCTCCGCGGACGACCGGCCGGCGAGAAGCCGGAGGGGTCCCAGCTGAAGATCAACCTGCTGCTCTCCCGGCTCCCCCAGCTGCGCTCCGGTGACGACCCGACGCGAGCCTTCGCCGGCACCTTCCATATCGACGAGGACTACGGCCAGCTCGAGACGGCGTACCGGTCGGCCGCGGACGGCGTACTGCCTTCCGTGCCACCCTCCGAGGTCTACTGCCACTCCCTCACCGACCCGTCGATCCTCAGCCCCGATTTGGTTGCCTCCGGCCACCAATCCCTGACCGTCTTCGGTGTCCACTTCCCCACCCGCCTGTTTGCCTCCGACAACGACGCCGTTCGCGCCGAGTCGGTACGCCGGGTGCTGGCCGGCCTGGAGTCGTACCTGGCCGAACCACTCGAACCGTGCATCGCCCGCGACGCCGACGGCAACCTGTGCATCGAGGCCAAGACCCCACTGGACATCGAGGAATCCGTCGGCATGCCAGGCGGCCACATCTTCCACGGCGACCTCCAGTGGCCCTGGTCCGACGACGATTCCGAGGCCGGCCGCTGGGGGGTCGAGACCGACGTCGCCAACCTCCTGATCTGCGGCTCCGGCGCCCGCCGCGGCGGCGCCGTCAGCGGAATCGCCGGCCACAACGCGGCCATGGCCGTCCTCGACCTCCACCCCTGACGAACCGATTTCGCATCCACCCAAAACCCCTGCTACGATCCTCTTCGTTCGAAAGCAACAAAAGAAACATGCGCCGCTAGCTCAATTGGCAGAGCAGCTGACTCTTAATCAGCGGGTTCGGGGTTCGAGTCCCTGGCGGCGCACCAACACGAAGGCCCAGGCAGACATCGCAATCTGCTCCTGGGCCTTCGTGTTGTCAGCGTGACCTTTACGCGACCCTTTGCCTCTGGGCGGCACCGCACGGACCTTTTTGCCGAAGCCTGAGTCCGATGCTCCGCGACGGCCGGCCCACGCCGTCGCAGCCACCAACGCCCGTGGGTGGACCGGTGCGATAGCGATCGCTGCGACCGCGATGGACCTCGACTTACGGTGGCGGCATTCCAGCGGGCGGTGGGTCTGTGTCGCCGGCTGGGTTTTCTGGTTCGGTGGATCGGGACCGAGTGGGCAACCAGCGCCGGACCCGCCTGCCAAGCCAGGCGATGGCGGCGGGTGGACTTGCCTTTGTGGGGGGCAGGTGGGGGGTGGATACGGGCCCGGACGGCTGGGCGCGCAGTACTGCAGCAGTGGGGGTCCCCCAGGGTTCCATCATCAGATGACGTCGCAGGTAGATCGCGGTTTCGCGGGCGACCGCGGCCAGCGGCAGCGCGATGAGGGCGCCGGTGATGCCGTGCAGGTGGCCGCCGAGCAGGAGCGAGAACAGCACGATCAACGGGTTGATCCGCAGGGTGTGGCTGAAGACCTGCGGGGCCACGATGTGGCCCTCGAGTTGCTGCAGCACGATGAACAGGATCAGCAGCCACAGTGCGGTCAGCGGTTCCCCCTGGAACAGTGCGACCAGCAGCGCTGGTGTCGCACCGAGGACAGGTCCGAGGTACGGGATCAGCTCCATCAGTCCGTAGAACACACCGAAGAACACCGCGTAGGTCTTTCCGGCCGGGAAGATCCCGAACACCCCGAACAGCCACAGCGAGATCCCGGCGGACAGGCCCATGATGAAGCTGAAGGTGAGTTGGCCGCGGACATAGCCGGAAACCGCTCGCTGGATCCGGACCGGGTAGTCGTCCTCGATGCTGCCGTCACCGGATGGCATCAGGTCGCGGGCCAGGGCCCCGATCTGCTGGCCGTAAAGCAGCATGTAGATCGCGATCACCAGGATCAGGATCAACTTGAAGCCGGCCTCGACGATCATCGTGACCAGATCCCGGGTGAAAGCGACAACGTCACCAGAACCCCGCAGGATCGACGCCTGCAAGGTTTCGAGCGCCGTCTCGCCCGGCCGTTTCACCTGGATGCCGATGCCGCGCTCGTCCAGCCAGCGCTGCAGATCCGCCAGCGACGCGTTCGCCGAACCGATCAACCGGGGCAGATCGGACTGGAACTCCGACACCTGCGCAGCGACCGGCCGGACCAGCAACGCGACCGCACCGGCCAGTACCGCGAAGAACGCCACGAACACGACACCGATCGCGAGCCCCCGCGGCACCCGGCCCCGCTCCAGCAGGACCACCATCGGATTGATGATCAGTGCCAATACGGCGGCGATCAAGAAGAGCACCAGCACCGGCGCGGCCGCCCGTGCCAGCATCGTCACAGCGAACAGCGCGACGGCAACCACGACCGCCTGCACCCACCGCGGCACCACCACTGGCTCCACCCGGGCAGTTGTCGGCCCGTCGTCGAGCGGAACCGGTACGGAGTCTTCCGGCACGACGTCATCCGCGGACTGTTCGATCAGCGAATCGGCAGGCGGCGAGTCCTGGCCGGTGAGCCGCGGCGCCGACAGATCGTCGATGGGCTCGTCGTACTCACCGGGCATCGCATCCACCGCCCCAACTCCTGGCCCCAGCGGGCGCCGCGACCCGGCGACCCGGTACCCACCCCGGCCGGAGCGCACCAGTTTCACCAGACGTCCGAACAACCCCGCCGCAGCCCGGACTCGAGCGCGGCGTCCCACCGCAGAAGTTGCCCCAAGCTCGCTAGTTCCGCAGCTCGTCGCGGAGACGATCCAAGAGGTAGCTCGAGTCGAGTTCTGGGCGGCGGGCAGTCGAGGTCCGCGGGACAGAACCATCATGACCAGCCAGTCGCCAACCCAGGCCCATTCAGCCTCGACGGCGTGACGAAACGATGGGCTTGACTCCGTAGTTGGGTCCAGGGTTGACGATGGGTGGTATGCGAACCAGTGAGCTGGCCCGTGAGGCTGGGGTGAACACCGAGACGCTGCGGTACTACGAACGCCGCGGGCTGCTCGTCAAGCCGCCCCGTACGCCGGGCGGCTACCGCGACTACCCACCGAGCACGGTCGGGCTGCTGCGGTTCATCAAGCGCGCCCAGGAGCTCGGCTTCACTCTCGACGAGGTCGAGGAACTGCTCCACCTCGATACCGGTGGTCCGGACGCCTGTGACGCGGCCCGAGCATTGGCCGAGCATCGGCGCGCCGACCTGGCGGCGCGGATCCGCGACCTGCAACGGATGCATGACTCGCTGGCCGACCTGGTCGCCACCTGTGAGCTGCCCCGCGCCGACCGCAGCTGCGCACTGCTCGAAGCGATCGACCACCGCCCGGAGGTGACCCGATGAGGCTCGAAGTCCTGCACGTCCCCGACTGCCCCAACCTTCCACCGATGCTGCAACGACTCGCCGACATCACCGACGTACCTGTCGCCACCCGGCTCATCGAGACCGACGCCGATGCCGCCCGGTTCGGCATGGCTGGCTCACCGACCCTGCTGATCAACGGAACGGACCCGTTCACCGTCGTCGGCGACCCCGCAGGCAGCCTGTCGTGCCGGCTCTACCACGACGAAACCGGGCGGATCGTGCCTGCTCCGTCGGTCGACCAGTTGCGCGCCGCGATCACCACCGCCGTCGGGGCGGACCAGACGCCGTCGCCGTCGCCTGCGGAGGTGCTGAGCCAGTGGCGGACCCGCGCGCAGCCGCTGGACCCGGTCGAGAACGCGGTGCATCAGGCGATTTTGCGGAGCTTCGCGGTTACTGGACGGGCGCCGGTCCCCCGCGATCTGGAGCAGATCGCGGCGGGCAGCGGCCGTACTGCGGCCGAGTTGCTCACCGCGCTGCATGCGGTCGATGCGATCCGGCTCTCTGCCGTCGGTCAGATCGCGGTCGCGTACCCGTTCTCTGCCACACCGACCCGGCACCGCGTCCGCATTGGCAGCCCGACCAATGGAGTCGACGTCTATGCGATGTGCGCGATCGACGCACTCGGCATCGCCGCTATGACCGGGCACAACACGCTGATCGAGTCCGTCGACGTCACCAGCGGCCGCCCAATCACGGTCACCACGCGCGACGGTGTGACGAACTGGAATCCGCAGCAGGCGGTGGCTTTCGTCGGCGCCGATGAAAGCGGCGGGCCGTCGGCGGACTGCTGCTGCGACTACCTCAACCTGTTCACCGACCAGGCAGCCGCAAAGACCTGGACCGAGACCCACCCCCACGTCCCAGGACAGATCCTGACCCCGGCCGAGGCCGAAGACCTCGCCCGGCGCCTGTTCGGCCATCTGCTCACAACCAACTGACCGACAACGACCACGCGGTCTCAAAGGCCGAACGCACTGAGATCTGCAACCTGCGAAGCGGCGTCGAACTCGGCTGGAAGGCCAGCCGACGTGCTCCGGCATCACACTCCAAGGTCTTGACCTCGGACCCACGTACGGGGTCAAGCATCGAATGACAGCTATCCTCACGCGGCGAATCCAAGAGGCCCCCATGAACGACTCCTCCTCAGCCACCCTGCAATCCACGCCCGAACGCAGCCGACGCCAGATCGGCCCGGTGGGCACCACCGCCCGGCTCGCCCTGGGTGGCTACCTGATCTGGACCCTGATCGATCCACCCTTCCCCAGCGGAATCTCGCCCTGGTCGATCGCCACGGGACTGATCGTGCTCCCGAGCCTGTTCACCGGCTGGCAGTGGCTGCGCGCCAGGAAAAGCCCGGCACCACTGGCAGCGACCGGCCCGGTCGCCACCGTGGTCAACTTCGCCGGGTTCCTCGTCCTCTACCTCACCCCGGTCTACGCGCCGCCACTGGCCTGGACCCAAGACGCCGCCGTGATCTTCTACGGCCTCGCCATGCTGCTCGCCGCGATCCGCGGCTACGCCGGCTGCGAAGTCTTGACCATCTCCAACTGGCTCCTACACCGCGACGACCACATCGGCTGCCTCATCTTCTCCCCCATCGACCAACTCGAACACCGCTGGACTCCCAAACTCGCCCTCACCCAGCCACCACCGTGCTGGAAGAAACGCTAGCCACCCAACGCCTGCAACCTGCCCGAATCAGTGCCAACCCCAACCCACAGCACTACGGCAAACGGCGATCGATCCACCTAAGAACTGGCCGCACCCACTGGCTCACCGTCACGGCGGGACTGCCGGTCAGTGCCCGGACTGCTGCTCGACTGCTCGAGCGAGCGTCAGCCCGATGCCTCTACGGCGGTCTCGGATCCGGGCTCGATCGTCCGGCTGGCGCCTCGTACGCAAGTCGAACCGCTGCTCAGGCGGTGCCAGAGTTGCCGTAGACGGAGACGTGGACGTGATCCTCGTGGTTGGCCGTGGGACCGCCGCGGTCTTCCATCGAGCGCCAGCCATCGCTACTGCGCTGGACCGTCCAGATGCGCTGGCTGTAGATCAGTTCGCTGATGCCGAGCTTCTTGCGGTTGGCCCGCAGCCAGTCGGCGACTTCTTGGCCTTCGGAACCGCTGACCATTACATCCAGCCCCCGGCCACTGGAGTGCTCGCTGCCGGAGTCGCCCGAGCGCAGACCGCCGTAGGAGGTGATGTTGGGGAACTTGTTGCAGACCGCTCGGTGCACCCGGACGGCATCGGCGGTGAGGCCGTTCTCGACCGAAGAGCCCGACTTGCAGGCTTCCAGGGAAATACCGCCTACCACGCCGGCGGCCGGCTTGGTGGCGGACAGGTACTGCGCCTTCACCCAACGGACCACGCCATCGCGGACGACCTGGGCCCAGATTCCATCGACCTCGCCCGTGACGGCGACCTTGCTGCCCTTCGCCAGGACAGTCAGCAGGCTGCCGGTGCCGCCCGCCGCGGACCAGACGTTCACGTCGGTGGTGGTGTACTTGCTGCCCGCGATCTTGACCGGCGGAAGGTTCTTCGCCCCCTCCGCCGCCCTCGTCTTGGCCGACGTCTTCGGGATCGGGGCTTGCTTCTTCAGGTGCTTCGCGACAGGTTTCGCAGCCTGACCGGGGTCGACGTCGACCGGCGGGCGAAGAGCGTCCCGGCTCGCCGGCGCCTCACGCTTCGACTGCAGGGACGAACTGGCGCTGACCGCCTCCCTGGCCGAGGGAGCGTGGTCGACGAAGGCGACCGCCGTACCGGTGGCCATCACAGCCATCGCCGCACCGGGGACGGCAATCTTCACGATGTTGGGACGGACCAACTTCGGGCGCGGTTGACGGTGTTGCGCCTGCCTGTGCCGTCCTTCAGCCACTGAAGCTCCACCCAATCTGGCGGGATCGACCCGTTATCGATCGGTGGAGTCAAGCACACTTCCTCGCAGAGCTCCCAGCTGAGCCGGAGTTTTAACGAAGTACGAACATCTTGGGCTCTGGACGGCTCAGAAGCCGTTGCGGAACCAAGGTGTAGCCGCGGCCCCGGACTGATCCATCTTCCTCACCGCGAGGCCGCGTGCTCCAGCACGTCGATGACGGCATTCGTGCAGTGCGAGCGCGTCAGGTCGGGCGCCTTGAGGACATGCTCGGTGGTCTCCGTACCGGCTTGACGATATGCGAACCAGAGAGCTGGCCGGGTAGCCGTCCCACCTCAACGCGTTGAGGCAACGCCCGTCAGCGCCCGTTCGCCGGGTAGCTGCTCAACCGCCGGGGCCGGCGCCAACTGGTCTGGGCCGAGCAGATCGCCCGCGGACTCGTCAGCGAGTTCGGCGGGGGAACGTTCCGGACCCACAAGGAGATCAAGGCACTGTTCCCCAACCAGGTCCTCGTCGAGCCCGGTCTCGTGCAGTGCGACGACTGGCCAATAAAGACAGGCAACTGCAATCGCAACTGGGTCGAGAAGTGCTCCGTCGGAGCCGTCGGCCGAAAGATCTGAGCAGGGTAATCGCAGCCCATCTGCTCCGTAGGCGGCCGCCGAAAGCAGCAAAACCCCTCGCGATCTTCCAAGCCGGACACCATCCGTCGGGTCCTGGATGCGGTTGAAAGCAAGAGCAGCTACCTCCGCGCTGCAAGCAGTGCAGCGCTAGGCGCTGCTCGAACCCGAAGCCGTGAGCAACAAAGCTGCCTCAGACCCTGCCGATCTGCTGTCCTTCCGTCGTCCGCCGGCCGAGTCCCTGAACTGGAGAACCACACCTGGATCAGTGGGATCCTGGCTCATCGCCAGTTCGGGTTGTCGCTCGGCCGGAACCTTCCGAAGAGAGACTCGTACTCGTCGCCCGCTTCACTGACCACCAGGTAATCCGGTTCGGTCCTGGCCACCGCGTCCCGCAGCCGGGCGAGGAGCTCGGGTACAGGCACGTCGCGCAGTGCCAGATCCGCTGCGACGCGGGCCCGGTGCGTGGCAATCTCGGGCTCTTCACTGACCATGTCCCTTTCGAGGAGCCGATGGGCGGCTTCCATGGCATCCAAGCTGCCTCCACCTGAGAACTTCAGGCAGTCCTGCCACGCGACCAGACCAGTGATGATCTCCAGCGCAGCTTGCAAGTCATCAGCGATCAGGCCAGCCTGACCTTCGGAGCTCGCGAAAACGACAGGCCGATGCCCATCCCCGCCACGGCACAGGAAAAAGGTTCCGCCGGAGCCGTCACCAGCGATGGCCTCCAACGACGCTCCCGAGGCCACCCGGACCGCTTCGCCGTGTTCGTTGCGGGAGACGCTGAACTCGAACGACGAGTCCAGCAGGTCGGCGAGGCCTGGGGTGTCCCGGATCAACGCGAGCAGGTCATCGGTCGAGGTCACGGCGCCAACGCTAACAAGAGCCGCTGTGAGACCCAATCCCACAAACGAAAGCGCCTCCCTCGAAAGCGAGAAAGGCCTCGCCGGTACGACGGTGGGGCCGGCAGTCGCTGCGGAGACAGCAGGCCGCTGAGCCCACGACGTCCGGATGGACCGGCGGACCGCCCGATCGACGTTCGCGGCCAACAGGTCAGTGAAGACTAGTTGACTGAACTCTTCCGGGCGCCAGTTGGTGCTACAGCCGATCTTGGAGTCGCGGCGACGCGCAACCTCGCGGTACGGGTGCGGTACGGGCAGAGACACGTCGGCGACAACTCGTACTGTCGCGACACATTCAGCAGGCGGGCGCGAGCCTGCTCGCGACATCTCTCTCGGAGGACTGATGAAGGTACGTGCACTGGGGGCTGCGGCTCCGACGGCACCCAATTCCCGACGGTCGACCTCGACAGCGGCCGGCGAATCAAATCGTTGAGCCTGAAGGTGTGCGTCTACACAGCAGCGCTCGGCAACATGAAGTGTGAGACCAGTAATGTCCGGCACGACTGCGGGGACCTGCTCGGCGGACCAGTTTGCCCGATCGGCGTCTGCCGTGATCAGGCACGGGCCCAAGAACCGCCTCAAGACTCACCCCACGACAGCGTCCAGCTCGCGGCGAACAACGCCGCGTGCAGCGCCTGGTAGATCAGGTCCTCACCGACGACACGCTCGGGCTCGGGCTCGTCCTCGTACAGATGGCAGTGCCGGGAGACTGGGAACCGGCGCCATTCAAGAGTGGGCGGTATTCCGGTCCGCCTTGGGGCAAGCGTGGATTGGATCACTGGCTCTGGGTTCATCAGCAGTGTCTCGAAGTGCGCGGCTACCCCGTCGTACCGTGGTTCCACGGATCTGGCCTCAGGACTTCATCCGGTACTGAGGTTCCTACGGGCATGGGTACCGGCCGTCGCGAACCTGTGCGGCAATCGGTCCGGTGCGGATCGGGCCGTCCTTGCAGCCGCGCCAGACGTCGTCGTCCCACTGGCACCAAGTTTCACACGGTCACCTGCGAAACTGTCCCAGCCCACGAAAGATTTCCCGCGGGCTGGGGCAGTTCCACTCAAGGTTCCTTGTGTAACCGCCCGGCTAGGCTTGGACGGCTGTCCGCGGCTCGACGACGACCGGCCAATCGTTTTCCACGTCGGTGAGCACGTTGAAGTAGTTGGTCAGCACGTTGAGCGCGATGTGGCCGACGACTTCGCCGATCTCGGCATCGGTCACGCCGGCTGCCCGGGCGTTCTCGATCTGGTCGGGTGCGACGCGGCCACGCGTGCGCAGGATCGCGTCGGACAGGGTGAGCAGCGCGCTCGTGTGCGGGTCGGCGGACTTCGCATCGCGCGCCGCGTCCAGCTCTGAAGCGGGTAGCTTGCCGACAGCGCCACCGATGTAGGTGTGCGCGGACAGGCAGTAGTTGCAGCCGTTTGTCTCGGCTGTCGCGATCGCCAGCTGCTCGCGCCTCCCGGCGTTGATCGTGCCGGTGGCGAGCGCGCCGGACAGTGCCAGGTAACCGCGCAGCAGAGCCGGGCTGTTCGCCATCATCTTCGTCATGTTCGGCGTGGTGCCAAAGGCTTTCTGGACCTGGTCGAGCAGCTCCTTTGCGGCCCCGGTGGCGCTGGCGGGCTCGACGGCGGTGAGGGTGGTGGTCATTGCGTCTCCTCGTTGATGATTCTGATGAATAACTACGGCTGCGTGGTGGCAGAGGTGTGGAAGTAGTGGCCCATGTCGAGATCTTGCAGAAGGCCGGGCTGGGTTGGCCGCCAGTCCAGCAGCTCCCGGGTCAGGGTGTTCGACGCCGAGACGTCGAGGTCGAGGAAGGCGCCTAGCCAGGTGAAGTGCTCGGAGGCGATCTCGGGATTGACGGCCGTGACCGGCACGTCCAGGAGACGGCCGATCACCTCCGCGATGTCGCGGAGCGGGATGCCCTCCTCTGCAACGCCGTGAAGCACCGATCCGGCGGGTGCCTTCTCGACGGCCAAGCGGAACAGCCGCGCGGCGTCGAGGCGGTGGACGGCCGGCCAGCGGTTGGAGCCGTCGCCGATGTGACCGGAGACGCCCTTGGCTCGGGCGATGGCGACCAGGGCCGCCACAAAGCCGTGGTCTCCTTCGCCGTGGCAGGTCGGGGACACCCGTACGACGGATGAGCGCACACCGCGCGAGGCGAGTGCCAGTACTGCTTGTTCGGTGGCCATTCGGATCGACAGCGGTGAGCCGTCGATCATGGGCATGTCCCGCTCGGTCGCCAGACGACCCGGCTCGAAGCCGGCCAGGCCGGACGCGACCACGAAGGGGCGGTCAGTGCCTGCCAGCGCGTCGCCGAAGACATCGACGGCGCGGCGATCGGCCTCGGCGGCGCCCTGGTAGTCGCCGGTGAAGCCGATGTCGTGCTTGAAGGCGAGGTGGATCACCGCATCCGATGCGGCGGCCGCGTCCCGCAGGACGTCGAGGTCGTCGAGGGTGCCGCGGACGGCCTCTACTCCGGCGGCGGTCAGGGCGGTGGCGGAGGCGTCGGACCGTGCGAGCCCGAAGACCTTGTGCCCCGCATCGACGAGTTCGGTAACGACGGCGGAGCCGATCCAGCCGGTCGCGCCGGTCACAAAGATGCGCATGACGATTCCAATCCGTTGATGTCAGTGCCTGTCATCAACGCTAACACAACGATGTCAGTCACTGCCATCACGTAGGATCTGTCGCATGAGTAGATGGGAGCCGAACGCGCGCGGACGCCTGGCGAAAGCGGCGTTGGAGCTCTACAGCGAGCGCGGCTACGAGCAGACCACCGTGGCCGAGATCGCCAAACGGGCCGGGCTCACGGAGCGGACCTTCTTCCGGCACTACGCCGACAAACGCGAGGTGCTGTTCGACGGCTCCGACATCCTGAAGGTGCTGTTCGCGAGCGCAGTCGCCGAAGCTCCGGAATCCGCAGCCCCGATCGACGTGGTAGCGGCTGGCCTTGAAGCGGTCTCCACCGCGTTCGTCGACCGCCGCGAACACTTCCGCCGGCGACAGGCCGTCATCGTGGCCAACGCGGAACTCCAGGAGCGCGAGCTGATCAAGCTCGCCTCGTTGTCAGCCGCGCTTACCGACGCTCTGCACGGACGTGGTGTTGCGGAGCCGGCCGCGAGCCTGACCGCCGCGGCCGGGATCGCCGTCTTCAAGGTTGGCTTCGAGCGATGGATCGCCGCGGACGAGGAACGCGAGATGTCGCGGCTGATGCGGGAATCGCTGGACGAGCTCAAGGCCGTGACTGCGGGCGGCTAGGAGTCGTCGCCCGCCCGACGGGATCCTTCACCTGCTGGGCCACCGCACCTGTGCTCCCGCGCCCAACCGGTTGGATCACCACAGCGTCGTGAGGCCAAACCAGACCGGATCGCCCACGACTCAACGATCTGGCACGGCCGCCCGCGACATCCACGGACGGCAGACCCAGCACAACGGCACTTCTATAACAGGGCCTAGTACCAAGGGCGGGTGTCGTGGTCGGGCAGCGGCCGCAGTTTCGGCCAGCGTTTCAACAGGCGCACTGCCAGGGTGGAGCTGAGGCGGCCCACGGCGTGCAGGTGGTCGTGGTCGCGGGTCATGTCGGCGACTACGCCGAGGCGGTGGACCAGTCGTTCGCGGGCGGAGATGTAGCCCCACTCGAAGTCCTCGGTGGGTACTCGAGCGAGCTGGTCGACCGTCCCGCGGTGGGCTCGCTCGACGAGCGCGTCTCCCTGAATCAGCCAGCCGGTGCATGCGTCGGCGAGGTCGCCCGGCACATCCCTGCCGGTGAGGTCGTGCCAGGTGGTCCGATAGATGTCCTCGACCTCCCCGAGCGGGGCCGCGTTGACCGACATCGCGCACCAACAGGTGGGGAAGCCGATGCGGAAGTACGCGAGTTCGACCAGTCCGTTGCCCAACGAAGCCCGTTCGAAGTCGACGAAACGGACACCGTCGGTGGTGCGCAGATCGTTGCCGGGGCACGGGTCGCCGTGCAGCAGCGCATGATGCGGAGTGGGGTCCAACCGGTCCAGGAGGGCGGTGAGTTCATCGAGCACCGCGGACGGGACGGGCACGTCGAGCGCCCGGGCCAGGGCGAGGAAGGACTCCGCGTCCGCGGCCGTGGGCCCTGACCAGGCCGGGAGCGCGCCCTCGTCGGCGGGTCCGGTCAGGGCGTGCAGTCGGGCGAGCGACTCGGCGTACCCCGGCATCCAGTCATCCGTCTTGCCGAGGTCGTCCAGGTGCTCGAGGACCATCACCCGCGCGGGCAGGTCCGTGGCGAGCACCGCGGGAGCCACGGCAGGCCCGATCGCCCGCCCCGCCAGGCGAAGCCCGGCGACCTCCCGCGCGAAGCGCTTGTCCGCGTCGGCGCCCGTGTCCCCGCCGTCGGTGATCTGCTTGACGATCACCAAACTCCGGTCGGCAAGCCGGACCCGCCACACCCGTGACCGCGGACTGCTGTCCAGAAGCTTGCTCCATTTGGGGATGCCCACGGCGGAGCGCAGCGCTTCGTCGAACGGAAGCCGGTTCAGCATGCGGACGAGCCTAGCCGTAGCTCGTACGCATGCGAGCGCCATGGCCTGGGCCGGTCCCAGTTCTAACAGGCCCTAGGTGGGGTCGGGATCGATCGGGGGCGGGTGGCAATTGCCGACGTTCTCGCGACCGCGGATCCTTCACTCCCTGAGTCGTTGAGCTGCCAACCACTGACCAGGTTGGAGGCTTGAGATGCCAAGGCCGACCTCCACTGGGCTTTCGCCGTCGCCCGAAGGGACGCCATCGAGGACGTGAACACCTCGCCACCTTAGGGATTTGACCGTGCCCTAGGGGCACGGTCTGGAGTGGGCTCGTGGACGAACGAGAGAGAGGACCGAAGATGCGTTATCGACGAGTCGCTCGTGTGGGTCTGGCATTGGTGGTCACGGCTGGTCTCGGCGGGACGTTGATCACCGCTGCGCCGGCGATCGCTGAAGAGGCCAGGACTCCCCTTGCCGCTGCCGAGCCGGTGAAGCTGGCCTGGGGCAAGTGTCCGACCGGTGTGGCGCCTGGGGCTCCGCAGTTGCAGTGCGCGAGGGTGCCGGTGCCGCTGGACTACTCCGAGCCTGACGGCCGGAAGATCGAGATCGTGATCTCCCGGCTGGCCAGTGCGAAGCCGGCCAAACGGCGAGGTGTTCTGCTGCTCAACCCGGGTGGTCCGGGCGGAGCAGGTTTGTCACAGCCCGCTGACCTCGTCGCGTTGGGACTACCGGCGACCGTCTCCGCGGCGTACGACCTGATCGGCATGGATCCCCGCGGCGTCGGCCACTCGTCCCCGGTGAGCTGCGGTTTCCTGGCCGACGACGAGTACGCCGCCAACATCCCGCCGTACGCCGGGAACTCGGCCGCCGTCGCCAAGCAGGCCAAGATCGCCAAGCGGGTGGCCGCTCAGTGCGCCGCCAACGACAAGCACGGGTTGCTACCGCATATTTCGACGGCCAACACCGCCCGCGACCTGGACCGGATCCGGATCGCGCTCGGCGAGCAGAAGATCAGCTTCTTCGGAGCCTCCTACGGTTCGGCGCTCGGCTCGGCCTATGCCTCGATGTTCCGCGAGCGGACCGACCGGATCGTGCTGGACAGCAACGCCGGCACCACCTCGCTGGACCGTGCCGCCGTCCGGCGATTCGGCCTCGGCTTGGAGCTGCGGTTCCCGGATTTCGCGAAGTTCGCGGCTGAGCGCCACGCCGGCTACGGCCTCGGCCGGACCCCGGCCGAGGTGCGAAGGAACTTCTTCGCCCTGGCCGAGCAGCTGGATCGCAAGCCCGTCGACGGAATCGACGGCGCGACCTTCCGGCTCTATATGTTCGCCTCGTCGTACGGCGAGGCGAGGTTCCCGGTGATGGCCCAGATCTGGCAGTCACTGGCCAGCTCCGACGACGCCGCCGTCCGGCTGCGCCAGCGGACGGACAGCCGGATGCCAGAGGTCCTCGCCCTGCCTGGGTTGAGCGCCGGCCGAGCCACCCAAGGCGCGGCACAGTCGCCGCACGACAATGCCTTCTCCGCGTTCCTTGCAGTCACCTGCAACGACACGGCCTGGCCCACGGACGTCGCGACGTACCAGCGAGATGTCGCCAAGGATCGCAAGCGCTTCCCGATGTTCGGTGCCGCCAGCGCGAACATCACCCCGTGCGCCTACTGGCCGCGGCCGGCCGAACCGCCCGTGCGGATCACGAAGGACGGACCGGCCAACGTCCTGATCCTGCAGAACCTGCGTGACCCCGCCACCCCGCATCTCGGTGGAGTGCTGCTGCGCAAGGCTTTCGGGGACCGGGCCCGGCTGGTGAGCGTCGACGCGGGTGAACACGGCGTCTACGTGTACGACGACAACCCGTGCGCACTCAACCTGACCACCACCTATCTGGTCGACGGAACGCTGCCCAGGCGGGACACGTTCTGCTCGGCATCGACGCAGTCGGGGCTGAACCTCGACGCGGCGGCCCAGCGAACGCGCGCCGCCGTACTCGACCGGCTGCATCGCTGAGCCAGTAGCGTCGAAGGCAACCGACGTACGGAAGGGATGAGCCGTGGCGTGGAGTACGCGTCAGGTCGCGGAGCTGGCCGGGACGACCGTGAAGGCTGTGCGGCACTACCACAAGGTCGGCCTGCTCGATGAGCCCGAGCGCGACACCAACGGGTACAAGCGCTACGGCGTCCCTCACCTGGTACGGCTGTTGCGGATCCGGCGGCTGTCCGACCTCGGAGTGTCGTTGGCGCAGATCGCGGCGATGGGTGACGCCGACGAACATCCGCAAGAGGCGTTGCGCCTCCTGGACGCCGAACTCGCCGCCGCGGTCGACCGGATCCAGCGCGTCCGGGCCGAACTGGCCCTGATCCTGCGCCAGAGCCTGCCGACCGATCTACCGGCCGACCTGGCAGCGATCGCGGACAACTTCTCCGAGGCCGACCGCCGGCTGATGGTGGTGTACAGCCGGGTGGCCGGCCCGGCCGGTCTCGAGGCCTATCGACGGATGCTGGCCGAGTACCGACGTGCACCCGCCGATGCCGAGTTCGATCAGTTGCCGACCGACGCCGACGAAAACACCCGGCGCGACCTGGCGGAGCGGCTCCTCCCCCACGCCATCGGAGTACTCGGCAAGCATCCCGACGTACTCAGCACCCAGCAGCAGGCGCCCGGGGGAACCGGTCACATGGCCCACACCCTCGCCACCGCCATGACCGAGATCTACAACGCGGCGCAGCTGGACGTGCTCGTCCGAATCGGAAAGGAACTACGCCGGCGAGAGGAGGGATAGCCAGTCAGCTGGGGGTTCGCCTGGGCGCGGTCGCTGAGGACGCGCTGGTAGAGGCGGACCTCCGGACCACGGTGCTCACTTCTGCTCGGTGCCTGAGGTGACCACGTCGATCGCGTGGCGGCGGTGCTCGGCGAAGCGGCTGAGCGCTGTGCTTGCGTCTCGAGATCGAAGTGCGCTGACGAGTTCCTGATGCTCGCGAGGGATGCACTGGAGGTAGCCCTCGGTACTGACGCCGATCCGGGTCAGCAGGAACAGGTGCACCTGGCAACGAATGCCGTCCCAGGCTTCGGCGAGGCGCCGGTGGCCGGAGACTGCGAAGACGGCGTCATGGAACACGATGTCGCAGCGCACCATCTCGTGCGGGTCAGCTGCTCGTTCCATCGCCGCCGCGGTCTTCGCCAGGGTGTCCAGGTCCTCGTCCGAGGCGTGGGCGATGACCTGATGAACGGCAAGGTCCTCCAGTGCGCCGCGCAGGGAGTCCAACTCGTCGACATCGTCAGCGGACAGGGTGGTGACCGTGGCGCCGCGGTGCCACGCGGTACGGACCAGGCCCTCCCGCTCCAGAAGCCGCAGCCCTTCACGGACCGGGCCTCGGCTGACATCCATCACGCCGGACAGCTCCACCTCGCGCAACTGGGCGCCGGGCGCATAGGCCCCGGTAAAGATGGCCTCACGGATCCGGTCCGCGACCTCGTCGGCCAGACCCCGGCGTCGGGCCGGCGCGACCTTGCTCTGCTCACTCATCTGCGACTTGCACCTCCTCAATGTCGCAATGTTAACATTGTGTCGTTGACTGAATGTCAACATTGCGACAACTCCACGCCTCCTCGATGGAAAGGCACTGTCATGAGCGTGCTCGACTCCCCGATCCCCCGGTTTCACCTGGCCGTGCCGGTCGACGACCTGGCCGCGGCTCGCCACTTCTACGGCGAGGTGCTCGGCCTCACCCAGGGCCGTAGCTCCGACACCTGGGTCGACTGGAACCTGCACGGCCACCAGTTCGTCACCCACCTCGCACCGGAACGCGCGCAGCGCATCCACAACCCGGTCGACGGACACGACGTCCCCGTGCCCCATTTCGGTCTGATCCTTCAGGTGCAGGCCTTCCAGGAACTGGCCGGACGCCTGCGCGAGGCCGGCACCGCCTTCGTCATCGAGCCCTACGTCCGTTTCCAGGGCCAGACCGGCGAACAGTGGACGATGTTCCTCCTCGACCCAGCCGGCAACGCCCTGGAGTTCAAGGCGTTCGCCGACGACTCCCAGGTCTTCGCATCGTGAAGGTCTTCCAGATCGGCGCGGCGGGCGGCGTCGGCCACCGCCTCACCCGGCTCCTCGCCGCCCGTGGCGACACGGTGACCGGTATGCATCGCGCGCCCGCCCAGGGCGACACCATCAGTGAAGCCGGTGGTACGCCGGTGACCGGCGACCTGATCGCCGACTCGGCGGAGGCACTCGCGGGGAAGATGCGCGGGCATGATGCCGTCGTCTTCTCGGCCGGCGCGCACGGCACCGGCCGGGACAAGACCACGCTGATCGATGGCGAAGGACTGGCGAAAGCCGCCGACGCCGCCGTCGCCCTCACCTCCTCGGCCTCGGCTGGAACCTGGCCGTGGCCCGCCGGCGTACAACAGGTGGCCGTACGCTGCCGGGCCAACTGGTTCAGTTGGCGTCGGGCGCTACCAAGTTGGGAAGTTCGGCCTGTGGACTGGTTCTCGATCGGCGGCCCAGGCAAGGCGAAGCACGGAGTGGTCATGACCACCCCTTGATCGCCGGCCTCTACCTGGCTTGCATCATCGCCTTTCTCAGCGAGCACCTCGTGATGTACAGCTTGGACTCACGACTGAGTGACCGGAGGCCCCTGAGCGGTCGGGACCTCCGGGTTAGGTCAGTACCACTTGTGGGTGAGGCTTGTGCTGTAGGGCTGCACCTGTACGCCGGGGCTCGGGTTGCTGGCCAGGTTTTTCTGCGTCAGGCCGTGAACGATGTAGCCACCGTTGACGTAGACCCACCGCTGGTACTCGCCGCCGTTGCAGGCGATGACGTAGACGGTGGTTCCGTTGCTGTCGAGGCAGTGGCCGGTGGACCGGTTCCGCAAGGTGCCCGCGAAATCAGGGCTGGACCACTCCCACTTCTGGTCGTTGTCGGCGGCGTTGCACTGCCTCATGGTCACCCCGGAGCCCGGTAACTGCTGCAGGCACAGGTTGCTGGCCGTGTTCCTGATCTGGTCGTAGTAGGTCGTGCCGGTCGGTGTCGCGCCGGCGGTCAGGGGCGTGGCCGCCAGTGCGATCAGCCCCACGACCGCGGCCGCACCGGCCTTGGGGGGCTTAGTCGGGGATGGCGCCGAGGCTCATGTTGGCCATGGTGCCGGCAATTCCGCCGGCCCGGTCCGAGGCGATGAACGTGACGATCTCGGCCATTTCCTGGAGGCTTGGCAGACGTTTGCGGTGCGTGCGCCCGGCGACCATGTCCTGGAACTGTTCGCGGGTGATTCCGTGGGCCTTGGCGTGGATGCCGAAGACCTCTTCGATCGTGCCGCTGTCGGGCATGGCCTGGGTGCGCACGCCGGCCACGCGGACGCCGTACGGCGCGAGCTCGACCGAGAGGTCCCTGATCAGGGCCTCCTCGGCCGCCATGGCCAACGCGACGCCACCCATCAGGGGGGTGGCGATCCGGGAGGGACTCGAGGTCACGGTCATGATCACGCCCGAGCCCTTCGCCGTCATGTGCCGGCCGGCCAGGCGGGCGGTCAGGAAGTTGGCTCGCACGTGCTCGGCGATCGGCCGCATGAAGTCGTCGACGTCGAGATCGACGAGCGGAATGCCCTGCAGGGTGGTGTTGCGCAGCCCGACCGCGTTGAACGAGATGTCGACGCCGCCTGCCTTCTCGATCACGGTGTCGAGGTGCTCGGCCACGGCGTTCTCGTCGAGCGCGTTGACCTGCGCGGACTCGGCCACGCCTCCGACCGCACTGATCTCTTTGGCGAGTAACTCTGCCTTCGACAGGGTGCGGCCGGTGAGAAAGACCCGTGCCCCTTCGCGCGCGAAGGTCTTCGCGACGGCGTGACCGATGGCACCGCCGGCTCCGTAGATCACGGCGGTCTTGCCCTGGAGCAGCAAACTCGTGCTCACTGATATGCCCTTCCTCTACTGGTTCTGCGTCGCGGAGACGAGAGCCGCGTTGTCGCGCTCGAGCGCCTTGACCGCACCGCTGTTCCAGCTGTCGGCAAGCGCCTGCGAGAAGGGATCGGGGAAGATCTCGTCTTCTCCCTTGGCAAGCCCGTCGAGGATCGCCCGGGCTACCGACTGCGGTGACGCCTTCGGAATGTCGAGATCGCGCACCATGTCGGTGTCCACGGGACCGGGCAGCACGGCATGAACGTCCACGCCCTGACCGGCGAGCGTGGCCCGCAGGGACTGCGTCAACGAGAACGCGGCCGCCTTCGAGATCGAGTACGCCGGGCTGATCGGCACGGCAGCCACCGCTGCCATCGACAGCACATTGACGATCGCGCCCTTCGACTCGACAAGTCGAGGCAAGAATGCCTGGATGACGCCATAGGGGCCGAAGAGGTTGACCTCGAGATGCCGCTCCAGGCCGGCTCGATCGGCCAGGTCCTCATAGCCGTAGACGCCCGCATTGTTGATCAGGACGTCGAGTGAACCAACCGTCTCCAAAGCAGCGGCGATCTGTTCGGCATTGGTCACGTCGAGGGTGAGCGGCGTGACGCGCGCATCCGCGTGGGTGAAGGGCTGTCGGGTGCCGGCGTAGACCCTTTTGACGCCTCTGCTCAGCGCCTCGTCGACCAGCGCCTTCCCGATGCCGCGGTTGGCTCCAGTCACTAGGACCGTCTTGTCCGCGATTGTCATGCGTTCTCCTCGTCAGGTGGAAATCGAACTGTCGAGAGTGCAGACATCACGCCGCCGGCAAAATGGGCGGCGCGGAATGCGCCCAGTTTTCGGCCCGGCCGGTGTCACAACTGAGGAAGACCGGCGAACCTGACATCAGGCGAGGAGATGGCACGTGATTGTGAGCGAGCTGATCGCAAGGGCGCGGGATGGGGATGACGAGGCGTTCCGGCAACTGACCGAGCCACATCGCCGGGAGCTGCACATGCACTGCTACCGGATGCTCGGCTCGTTCCAGGACGCCGAGGACGTTCTGCAGGACACGCTGCTCGCCGCATGGCGCGGTCTCGATCGGTTCGAGGGGCGGTCCACGCTCCGCACCTGGCTGTACCGGATCGCCACCAACCAGTGCCTCAACGCGATTCGCTCGGCCAGCCGCCGCCCGGCAAAGGAGTGGGACGTGCCCGAGATCGAACCACCGGACCCGAGCCGGTACGGCGAAATCGTCTGGCTCGAGCCGTACCCCGACGCACTCCTCGACGGCGCGATCGCCACGCCGCCCGGCCCGGAAGCACGCTACGAGCAGAAGGAGTCCATCTCGCTGGCGTTCGTCACCGCGCTACAACTCCTGCCGGCGCGCCAGCGGGCCGTCCTGATCCTGCGCGAGGTGCTCGGTTACCCAGCCGCCCAGGTCGCCGACATCCTCGACTCGTCGGTCGAATCGGTCACCAGCGCGCTCAAACGGGCACGCGCCACGCTGCAACAGCGCATCCCGCCGGACGGAACCACCGCGTCATCGCCGACGCTCGCCTCACCGGCCGAGCAGGCACTGGTGGCGAGGTTCACTCGCGCGTACGAAGCCGGCGACATCGACGCGCTGGTTGCCCTGCTCACCGACGACGTTCGGGTCTCGATGCCGCCGATGCCGCTCGAGTACCTCGGCCGCGACGCCGTCGCCGGTTTCTACACCGCGCTCATGAGCGCCAACCGCGAGTACCACCTGGTCCCCACGCGCGCCAACGGCCAACCGGCCTTCGGCACCTACCTCCGCGCGCCCACCGACGGCATCCGGCACGGGACTGGGCTTCTCGTCCTCACCCTGGCCGGCGACCGGATCTGCGCCGTGACCCGCTTCGACAACAGCGTCCTTCCCTGGTTCGGCCTCCCCCGCTCCCTTCCCAGCCACTGACAGCCGTTCCGCAACCAAAGGTTGCACATGCTCGATGACCCCGCTACCCTGATCCGCAACCAAACGTTGCAGATAAAGGAACTTCCTATGAACCAGGCCGAGGCTCGTGAACTCATGAATGACCCGGTGGCGCGGGCGCTGATCGAGGCGCCAGTCCACGCCCGCCTTGCCTACACGGCGAAGGACGGCTCACCGCGCGTCGTTCCCATCGGCTACATCTGGAACGGAGATGCCTTCGTCATGGCTTCTCCTCCGAACGCCCCGAAGGTGAAAGCCCTCTCCGTCAACCCGAAGGCGGCGTTGACGATCGACACCGAGGACTTCCCGCCGAAGATCCTTTTGGTACGGGGCGAGGCCGCACTCGAGACCGTCGACGGCGTCCCTGACGAATTCGTCGAGGCCGCACGACGGTTCGTTGGAGAAGAGCGCATGCCGGAATGGGAATCCGGAGCACGCAGCCTCTACCAGCAAATGGTGCTTGTTCGCATCACGCCAACTTGGGCCAAGATCATTGATTTCGAGACCCGTTTCCCTGGCTACGTGGAGGAATTGATCACAGCGCAGTAGGTCCATCCGCGGATTCGCGGCGCCAGATGTCGCGAGCGGGCTCGTACTCCATGAATTTGGCGATGTCTGCAGAGCGCAGCGGTTCCAGGACGGCAGCCAGCTGCTCTACTTCGTTCAGTACGCCATCGAGCTCGTCCGCCCGTCGTTCCAGCGGCGCGAAGTGCTCGAGCTGCCAGTCGTCGTAGATCGACAGCGCTACCTGGGCCCGGGTTCCGAGCATTCGCACATTGGCCACGATCGAGCGCCACTGCTCAACGGCCCGCACGCCGCCGTCGACGCCGTACGCCACGAACCCGACGGCTTTGTGGTTCCACTCCGGGTAGAGCAGATCGAGGGCGTTCTTGAAGGCCGCCGGTACGCCGAAGTTGTACTCCGGCGTCACCCACACGAATCCGTCGTAGTCGTCGATGGTCCGGCTCCAGACGCAGGTCTGCCTGTTCTGGTAGCAACGGTTGGCCGCGGCCGGTGTGATCGACTCCGCGAGGAGAGTGAGTCCGAACTGTTCGAGTTCGAGGACGTCGTACGACCCGCCTTCTCGGCCCTTGGTCTGAGCAAGCACCCACCGTCCGACCGCCGATCCCCTGCGGCCCGGGCGGGTGCTACCGACAACAATCGCGATCCGCGGAACCGTCACACCTGCCCCTTGCTGCCGGTGGATCGGTCGGTGGTGGGGCCGACCGGAGTTTCCCGCCAGCGGCGGTCGATCTGCTTCATCAGCTGCGGATAGACGAACAGGTAGCGAAAAGGCAGGATTCCGGCCATGTAGGCCCGCCCGAACACGACATTCGGTTTGACCAGCGCGGTCGCCTGGCTGCGGTATCCGCCCGCGCCGTCGGCGACCCATCCGTAGTGGGACAGACAGTGCACCGTCTTGTTCGACAACTCCCAGCACATCTCGTTGTGCGTCAGGTAGACCGGTCGAAAAGGTGCGCCGTGCGGCACCGGCGGGAGCGGCCCGTCGCGCAGATCGGCCGATAACCGGTCACGCAGGGATGGTGCTCGTACGCCAAGGTCGTGTTCGGGCTTGTCCCAGCCCAGCAACCGCCCGAGCTGCCAGCGCAGGCTCCACAGCGCACGCGCCGGCCACGCCCAGCCGTCCGTCGGGTGATGGTCGTCGCCGGCGATCCGCTCAGCCATCCGTACGAATCGCTGGAAGTCGTCCGGGCCGCCCGGGGTCGGCAGGGCCCACACGTCCTCGATGCGGAAGTCGGCAGCGAACTCGTGGATGCGCCACGGCTGATCGGTGTGCGCACGGTTGGGGAGCCTCATGAACGTGCCCACTTGATCATCCGAGTTCTCCGTTCGCGTCCTGAAGGTGCCACCAGCTTCCGGAACTAGAGTTCCGGAACCAATGTTCCGTATCATGCATCGGGTGACAGCTGGAAAGCAACCGGGCGGACGCCCACGCGACAGTCGGGTGGATGACAAGATCCTTCAGGCCACCAGGGAACTGATCGACGAGGACGGGTACCCGGCTCTGACGATGGACCAGGTCGCGGCGCGCGCCGGGGTGGGCAAGGCGGCGATCTACCGCCGCTACGCTTCCAAGGCCGAGATGGCGTTCGCCGCCACCATGCACGGACAGTGGCCGCCTCCTTTGCCCGACGCCGGGTCCCTGTACGACGACCTGCTGGCGCTCGCCCGCGCCTTCCATGTCCGCACAGCAACCCCAGCGGCGAGACACGTGGCACCCGCCCTGATCGGCGAAATTGCCGGGAATCCTGAGCTGCACACTCGGTTCCAGGACACCTTCCTGGCCGCTGAACACGCTGCGCTCGCAGAGATCATCCAGCGGGCCGTGTCACGCGGCGAGCTGGCCGGGCCGATCGATCCCACGGTTGCCCACCTGCTCCTGCTCGGCTCTTTCGCGGCCGGGCTCTACATCATCAATCTGACGATCGACGACACGATGATCACCGACCTCGCCGCCGCGGCCGCAGCCGGCATCACCGCCTTGGCCGACAGGCAGCATCAATGAACCGCAGGTGGCGTATTCAGGACGCTCGATGGAGTTGTTGGGTGGCGGCGTCATCCACAGCGTCCGCGACGGCAATGGCCAGGATCCGGGACCACGCGCGATAGCCGGCCGCTGACGGATGGAATCCGTCTTGCGCGAACCAATGCGCCTTACTTGCCCCGCCCAACGGCACATGACTGTTGCCGGTCTGAGCCGCCACCTCGTTCAACACCGCGTCCATCCGCCGCGCCCGGAACCCGGCCACCGGACGGATTGTTGCGGGTAGCAACGGAAAATCACCGACCGGTGGCAACCCTGACACCACCACGATCGCGTCAGGGGCCTGTCGCCGTACCTGCCGGAACACTTCGGTCACATCCGATCGCCAAGCCGACAGCGGACGCCAGCGGATCAGATCGTTGACGCCGACAACGATCACCACGACATCCGGGCGCCACCCCTCGAGCGGAACGACAAGATCGCGGGTGAGCGTGGCGGCCACCCTCGCGGTCGTGGCGCCGGACTCGGCGATCGCGCGCCAGGAGACCGCTCGGCCGGTGAGCCCGGCCACTGCTGTCGCGAGTTGTCCGGCCAAGGCGTCGTCGTGCGTGGCGGCGCCGACACCCGCGGCCGTGGAGTCCCCCAGCACGGCCAGCCGTAGTACGGGATCGGAGCCGCCGGTGGTGTGGCCGCTGTCCCCCGCTGCGTCCGGAAGCCTCGGCGCAGTACTGAAGATCCGGCGGCGGGCGGCGCGAGCGACCCTGGACAGCACTGCGTTCATCGGCGTCAACGCTCCTGACTGATAGTCTGTAGCAGCGTTACGTAACACTGCTATCTAACGCCATGGGAGCATCTCGGCGACAGCGGTGTCAAGACGGTTCGAAGGAAGGTGTCCACGCATGAGCCCGCGTCCGGTCCGCGACGAGATCCGTACGGCGCTGCTGGAAAACGCCGCCCGTCTACTGGCCGAGGACGGACCGGTCGCGCTGTCCACCCGCCGGCTGGCGTCCGAGACCGGCGTCTCGACCACGGCGGTCTACACCTATTTCGGCGGCATGCCGGAACTGGTGCGGGCCGTCGTCCACGAAGGCTTCGCCCGCCTCGACGGCCGGCTGACGCTGCTCGAACCGACGAAGGACCCGTTGCTCGACGCAACAAAAGCCATCTACGTGTTCAGGGAGAACGCACTGGCCGACCCGCACATCTACCGGGTGATGTTCGGCGGATCCGCGGTCGCCGGCTTCGAACTCTCTCTCGATGACCGGAAGATCGGCCTGCAGTCCTTCCGGATGTGGGCGGTGGAGTCCGTACGCCGCCTGATGGCGGAAGGGTTGTACAGCCAGGGTGACCCCTGGCCGATTGCCCTGGGGCTCTGGTCGGCGGTCCACGGCCACGTGATGCTCGACATGAACGGCTACTTCCTCCAGCAGGACGTCGCCGACACCTCCTTCGACCACCTGGTGTTCTCGCACCATCTCGGCGCGGGATGCCCGGCCAAGCAGGCGACAGCCGCGATCCGCCGGATTCGCCAGACCAGCTAGGTGCGTTGTCCGGCCTTCCGCACGGAGACCGATTCCGTCAGGCGGGGGTGACTTCCAGCCGCTCGATGACGTCGGTCAGGGTGAAACGGAAGGAGAACGGCAGTGGGCCGCCGGGGAAGTCTCCGTTCGCGTTGGCGATCAGCGTCGGGCCCGATGGGTCGAAGTCGACGACGGTCAGCGTGATCTTGGGAGCGATCTGGTGGTCCTGGATCCACTGGGCGATCTGCGTGACGCCGCGGTACTCGGTGTTGTCGTCGATCACCACCGCTTCCGGTCCGAAGAGGCCGGCCAGTACTTCGGCTTCGTGGGTGTTGGTCGCCTCGACGAACGAGGTGACCAGGGACTCAGTGATGGTTGCACTCATGAGATTGCCTTCCTGGTTCTGATTTTTATGTCTTCGTGGACAAGAAGATTCGGTAGGGTGCGGGGATGGTTGCACCTGTCGGTCCGTCGTCGCGGAGGCCGCGTGAGGCGGGTGATTTCCCGTATCGGTCGGAGTTGCTGGCGAGCTTGAGCGCGCTGATCCTGTTGTGGGAGTCACCTGGCCTGCAGAGCGAGATTCTCACCGCGAGCGGTGAGCCGATCGATCAGCCGGCCCACTCGGCACTTCGGCATCTGGCCGCCGGTGAGCCGATGCGGCCGAGCGATCTTGCCCAGGCAATGGGGACCGGCCCTTCGAACATCAGCAAGATCCTCAAGCGCCTGGAGGCGGCGGGATTTGTCGAGCGTGGCCCCGATCTCGAGGACACCCGCTCGACCTTGATCACACTGACGCCCGAGGGGCAGGCGGCCGCGCGGCACATCTATGACCTCGGCGATGCCATGATCGCCCAGGTGCTCGCCACCTGGTCGCCGCGCGACATCGCCCGGTACACCGAGCTGACGAAACGCTTCACTGCCGACGCGATCGCGGCCGCCGAGGTGATGCGACGCGAGGGCCTCACCCACCGACGCTGACCGGATTCAGCCAGGGAAATCGGCGCTGCGTGAGAGGGCTTCATTGGCGCGGATGTCGGCGAGGTTCGACTCCAGAGTGTTGACGGCGGCATCGAATCCGCCGCCACCGAGCACCAGGCGCCGCGGCGGAGATTCCAGGTCCATTGTCTGAAGCACGGCCTGGACGCCACGCTCCGGATCGCCAGGCTGGTGGCCGTTCTGGTCGATCATGGCTTTGCGGATGGCGTCCAACTGCGGGAGGTAGGCGTCCACGGTCTCCCGCACTGGCTCGTCGGCAAAGTTCGAGTACGCCCGGGTGCGGAAGGCGCCCGGCTCGACGGCCAGCACCTTGATGCCGAACTCGGCAACCTCCGCACGCAGTACGTCGGTGACTGCTTCAACCGCGAACTTAGCCGCCGAGTAGTACCCGAAGCCCTCGATCCCCCGCAGGCCCGCCACCGAAGACATGTTCACGACCCAGCCAGAACCCCGCGCTCGCATTCCCGGCAGGACCGCTCGGGTCACCTCCAGTACGGCGAAGAAGTTCAGCTCCATCACTCGCCGGACATCCTCGGGCCGCATCCCCTCGATCGATCCGTACCAGCCCCGGCCGGCGTTGTTCACGACCACGTCGATCCCACCGAACTGCTTCTCGGCGGCGGCAACCCCAGCTCGCACCTGACCGGCATCGGTCACATCGACCTCGACCACCAGGACGCTCTCGCCGTGTGGAGCAGCCCAGTCGGCCAACTCCGCAGGGCGCCTCGACGTGATCGCCACCCGGTCGCCCCGTGCCAGCACAGCGTCAGCGAACACCGACCCAAAGCCGCCAGGGGTCCCGCCGGTGATGAACCAAGTCCTCATGTCACTCCTCATCGGTGTGGCGTAATCAGATACTGTCCTTCCAGACACAATAACATGTCCCCTAGGACAGTATCTTCCACCGAGACCCGTCACCGCCAGCGGTCCGATTGACGCTTGCGTGCGCGTTCTGCATGCAATATATTAGATATCAGAGTCGGCAAACCGCCAGATTCGCAGCAGCCGCTCCGGGGGCTCCCGGTGCGGGAGGAGAGGAACCAGAGCATGAGCAGCGACCAGCAGATCAGGAACGTCGTACTGGTGCACGGCGCGTTCGCCGACGGCTCGGGATGGCGTGGCGTGTACGAGAATCTGACCGCGCGCGGCTACCGGGTGACGATCGCGCAGAACCCGCTCACCTCACTCGAGGACGATGTCGCAGCCACCACCCGCGTGCTGGACCGGCAGGACGGCCCCGCGATCCTCGTCGGCCACTCCTGGGGCGGCACGGTGATCACCGAGGCCGGTGTCCACCCGAACGTGGCCGGTCTGGTCTACGTCTCCGCGCTGGCACCCGACGCCGGCGAGACCACGAGCCAGCAGTACGAGGGCTTCGCCGCGACGCCGGACTTCGTCATCGACGTCGGTGACGACGGCTACGGATTCCTCAACCACGACAAGTTCAAGGCCGGGTTCGCCCACGACGCGAGCGACGCGGACGCCGCCTTCCTGCGGGACTCGCAGGTCCCGATCAACATGGCGGTCTTCGGTACGGCGGTGAAGACCGCCGCCTGGCGCGACAAGCCCACCTGGGCCGTCATCGCCACCGAGGACAAGGCCTTCGACCAGGCCATGCTGCAGCACATGGCGACTCGCAGCGGCGCCAAGATCACCAACGTGTCCGCCAGCCACGCCCTCTTCACGACCCAGGCCGGCGTCGTCGCCGACACCATCGACGACGCCGCGAAGAACGCCGCGAACGCCGATCAGTGAACCGCTGATCATTGCCCCCGCCGATCCGTGCGTCACTGATCGCTTCTCGACCAAGGGGCCGGCCCGCGCGCCGGCCCCTGTCTCTGCGGGGAGGACCGCATGTCGATCACCCCTTTCCAGGTAACACTCTGGATCGAGCTCCTGGCCGCCGGACTCGGCGGCCTCCAAGGGGCACTCTTCGCCGCGGGCGTCCGGTCGCGCCGCATCGACGTGCTCGGCGTCATCGTGATCGGACTCGCCGTCTCGCTCGGCGGCAGCCTGCTCCGCGACCTCGTGCTCAACCAGCCCCCGGTCGTGATCTGGAGCAACTGGTACCTGACCGTGGCCGGCGCCTCCGCGATCCTCGGCATGATGCTGCGACCTGTCCTGGCACGAGCGGACTGGCTGATCACCGTGCTCCTCGACGCCGTCGTGATGGGCCTGTTCGGAGCCATCGGCGCCTCAAAGGCGCTGTCGCTCGGCGTCGGCGCTGCCGGCGCACTGGTGGTCGGCGTGATCGGAGCCATCGGCGGCGGGATGCTGCGCGATGTCATCCTGAGCCAGCCGTTCTCCTTCCTCCACGTCGGCACCCTGTACGCCGTCGCGGCGGGCGCCGGCACCGGAGCACTCATCCTCGTCGCCGAACTCGGCACACCCATCCCGGTCGCAGGATCGGTCTGCGTGGTGCTGACCACCCTCATGCGCCTGACCGCCGTCCGCTTCGACTGGACCTTCCCGGAACAGTTCGCAGTACGCCGGAGAACGGCGGGCAAAGCCGTCGACGACTAGGTCAGGCGTCGGTGTTCTCGTCGACCGCGAGGCTGTGCCAGATGTCGAACGCCACCGCCGCGGCGCCTTCCGCGTCGCCGGCCTCGATGAGGTCGATCAGCTGCTCGTGCCGGCTGACCGACACCCGGCCGTCGACGCCGAAGCGCAGTCGCTCCGCGCGGCGGATCAATGGGTCAAAGCGTTCGATCACCGCTTCGAGGGCCTGGTTGCCGAGTGCGGCGACCGGGATCCGGTGCAGTTCCTCGTCCGCATCCAGGGCTGCACTCACATCGCCTGATGCCACCGCCGCGGCAAACCGGCGATTCGCGTCTCGCATCCGGCCGACGTCCTGCGCGCTGATCCGCCCCGTCACCTGCCGTACCGCCAACTCGTGCATCGCGGCGACAACGTCCTTCGCGTCCCGCACCACCTGGATGTCGATGGCACTGACGGTCGTGGATCGCCCCGGCAGCGCCACCACCAGCCCACTCGCCCCGAGCCGCAGCAGCGCCTCGCGCACCGGGGTCCGGCTCACCCCCAGCCACTCGGCGAGCTCCCCGTCCTTGAGTTGCTCCCCCGGCCGAAACGTTCCGTCGACGATGGCGTCGCGGAGCCGACGGTAGACGTCGTCGCGCAGAAGGGTGCGGTCGACAGCAGGACTGCCCTGGGGAATCGGCATGGCAACATATTGCACACACAGCCCGCCATCTACGAAACCAGGTCTTCGAAGATCCCCTGATCGGGAGCGAGCGCGCCGAGTAGCTGCTGCACGAGGGTTGTGAACAACCAGGACTTGTAGTCGGAGAGCGGCCAGCCAGCCTCCAGTACGAGCCCGCGGTACACGTCGTGGCCGTCCAAGACGACTACTAGATCTGTGGCCCGTTCGGTGTCGAGGCCTTCACGCAGGGCACCCAGTTCGGCCACCCCCCGACCATGCGTGCTTGGCCGGCACGCCGGTTTGCGGTGACGCCACGCCAGTACTGACCAACCCTGGGATCAGCAGCAGCCGCGGCATTCATCGCCGGCCACAGCGGTGCGGCGCTCGCTCGTAGATGCCGGTGCCGTGCTCGACTGCCAGGGTCAGGATCCGTTGGGCCGACGTTGCCGTCAGTAGTTCTCGCATCCATGGACGCTGGGCGACCGGAAGCGTGTCGTCGGTCCCCGCCGCGGTGACCTCGACCAGCTCACAGAGCAGCTGGCCCTTGGTCCGGAACGAGTAGCACAAGGTCTGGACGGCGACGTCGGCTCGGCTCGCAATCCGCTCCATGGTCGTCGCCGCGTACCCCTCGGTGACGAAGAACTGCTGGGCACTGTCGAGCATCCGCCGCCGGGTCTGCCGGGCACGGTCGGCACGGGTGGGCTTCGATCCCTTGACGGACGACATGCCGGCGAGTGTACTAGAGGTCTCACTAGTGACAGCTCTAGTAAAGTCACCCGGAAGAAGTGATGACCATGCCGGTGATCAGAAACTCCGTGCTCATCAGGTGCATACCCGAGGAAGCGTTCGACTACCTGTCCGACCACCGCGCCGAGCTCGAGTGGAACCCGAAGTGCGAGCTGATGGAGAAGGTCACCGACGGCCCGGTCGGCCTGGGGACGAAGTACCGGGCCAAATGGAAGAGCAGCCCGCTGGTCGATCTCGAGACCATCGCCTTCGACCGGCCGCACAGCTGGACCATGCACAACGGCGGCCCGATCGAGGTCACTTTCACCTGCCGGCTCGAACCGGTCACCGGTGAAGGGACCCGGCTCCACGCCGAGTTCGAGCCGAAGCCCCACGGCTGGTTCCGGCTGATCTTCCCGATCTTCCTGCTGGCGGCCCGCCGCGAGGAGAAGACGAACATGACCCACCTCCGCGACGCCCTGGAACAACGCACTCAGCCGGCGCGACCCCAGGAAGACTGAGAACATGACGACGCGAGCGGGCAAGATCGCTTGGACGGTGCTCCTGATCCTGGCGGCAGGCTGGACCCTGAACCATCTGGCCGGCATCTTCCTGTACGCCGGCGACACGCCAAGACTCGTGTTCGTGTCGTTCGCCGCCGTCGACCTGGCCGCGACGCTGGTCCTGCTGTTCCCGTACCGGCGCCACCGGCAATGGGCGTGGCTGGCCATCTGGGCCGAGGTCGCCACGATCGCCAGCGTCTTCTTCTGGGCCGACCGCGAGATCGGGGCTTGGTACGGCGCGATAGCAGTCCTGATGGCCACCGCCCAATTGCTCACCCTCAGAGAGTTCAGCACCTCGGCACCCAGGAGGCCGGTGCGCAACCCGTAGTACGGCGGATTGGTCCGACGTCGGGTTATTGGCCGAGGATGGTTGCCAGCAGGAAGCCGGTCGTGCCCAGTGCGGCCAGTACGCCGGCCGGGAGGAACCAGAAGCTGAAGGCGACCACGCTGTAGGCGGCGCCGGCGATTGCGGCGACAGCTGTCAGCGGCCGGGTGATCCCGTCGGTCAAGGTCTGCGTCACCACCAGCGCGGCAAGAGTCACGAGCCCCAGCGAATGGGTGATGTTGGCGCCCTGCCAAGTGCGCCACAAGTCGCGGCCACCTGGACCGTTCGCGGTCGCGACCACGCCGGTGGCCTTCATGGCGGTAACCAGTTGAGTGTCGGTCGGCAGCCAGTACTTCGGTAGGCGGACGTCTCGGAGCGCCTGAGCCAAGTGCAACACCCCCAGCAGCAGGAATGGTGCGGCGCCGAAGAGAGCCCAGGGGCTCATCACGCCACCACGCTTGCCGAGTCTGAATGTGATGCGCGACGGCCTCGGGCGGCGAACAAGGCAACCGCTCCGTGGGTGGACACCTCCACCTCTCGAAATCCTTCGTGCAACACGGCGGCAAGGTCCTCGAGGCTGTCGCCGCGGTTGTTGAAGACGCCCGCCGCGTTGAGCAGCCCCTGGTGCAGCCTGCTGTGCGGCGAGTGCCGGACACCCGCGTCGAGCACCGTGGCACCGAAGACGACGCCGGTGTCCCCCACGACGCGCGCGGCGTGCATCAGCGCCTGCTCCTTCCCTCTGACACCGCCCGGCAGGCAATGCAGGACGAAGCCGAGCGCGACCGAATCGGCACTGCCCGGTGGTAACGGGAGTGGCCGCAGTACGTCGGCGCGAATCGTCGATGGCCGGTACCGGCGCAGGCGTCGACCGGCGACCGCGAGTGGTCCGGGATTCGCGTCGATCAAGGTGATCTGTGGATCGGGAGCCGGAAACGGCACATGGTCGAGGAAGTAGCCCGTCCCGGGGCCGATCTCCACGTGCACGCGGCCGAGATGCTGGGCGTAATGATCCCGGATCACCCGAGTGGGGCATCGCCAGACGAAGCGGTTGGCCAGCCCCAGTACGAGTGGATCGTAAATGGCCAGCATCAGCGGCCCATAGCTCATCCGGGCGCCGCCGGGCGGTGGACTACTGTCTACCAAGTTAACTGTGCTCACATTCAAGGATGTTAACGGTGATTACACCTGCAGGCAACGGGTCGCCCGGCCGTTACCACCACGGCGACCTGCGACGCGCACTCGTCCGAAGTGGTCGAGACCTCTTGCGCGAGGGAGGTGTCGACGCGCTCACCTTGCGGGCGGCCGCGGCCCGGGCGGGCGTCTCGGTTGCCGCGCCGTACAGGCACTTCACCGACAAGCAGGCGTTGCTGACCGCAGTACTCGCCGACGGTCTCCGCGACCTTCAGCAGGCACTCGTGATTGCGGAGACCGTCGACCCGGTCGCCCGCCTTCATGCGCTCGGCCACAAGTTCGTCGACCTGGCGCTCGCCGAACCAGAACTGTTTCGCCTGCTGGCGTCATCAGGACCGCGTGGCGACGACCCGGAACTGGCTGAGGCCGAGCGGGAAGCATTCGGCTCCTTCACCGCAGCAATCGAGCAAGCCATCGCCGTGGGCGCAATCGAAGCGGACTCCCCCGAGACCGTGCAGGTCACGATGCAGTGCGTGATCCTTGGCCTGGCCGGGCTGATCACCCAAGGCGCAGTACCGGCACCCGTCGCCCACGAACTCGCTGACCGGGTCATGAAGACCGTCGACCGAGGTCTCCTGCCACGACACGAATGAGCCAGGCACGACGCTTTTCTCTGATGGCTTCGAATTCAAAGCAGGTACGATCGCGGGATGACGGAAGCGGCGCCAGGGCTGAGTGGGGAGCAGCTTGGGGCGTACTTCGCTCTGGTGGAGGTCAGCAGCCTTCTGCAGTACGCGGTGGACGAGCATCTGCGGGTCGACGGTGACCTCAGCTATGTGCAGTTTCAGGTCCTTGCCCGGCTCGTCGACGCGCCCGGGGGCAAGCTGCGGATGACCGATCTGGCCGACGGTGTCGTGTACAGCCGGAGCGGGTTGACCTATCAGGCGGGCCTGTTGGAGAAGCGTGGCCTGATCACCCGTTCGCCGTCGCCGGACGACGAGCGCAGTGTCATGGTGGCGGTCACGGACGTCGGCCGTGACTTGGTCGCCCAGGTGCTCCCGGAGCATGTCAACCGCGTCCGGGACCTGTTGTTCGAACCCTTGACCAGCGACGACGTCACCGCCCTCAACGCCATTCTGGGCCGGGTCCGCGACCACATGCGTGCCGCTCCGCCCCGCTCCGCCAAGCCTCGCGCCCGGCGCAACCAGGCCGACTGAGGCACGGGAGAGCGATGGACCGCGCGTTGCTGGCGGACTTCCTCCGGGCTCGCCGGGAAGCACTGCAGCCGGAAGAGGTGGGACTGCCGCGGGGCGCCCGGCGTCGTACGGGTGGGCTGCGGCGCGAGGAAGTCGCGGTGCTGGCCGGCATGTCGGCCGATTACTACAGCCGGCTTGAGCAGAAGCGCGGGCCGATGCCGTCCGAGCAGATCCTGGCCGCCGTGGCCGGGGCGTTGCGGCTCAGCCCGAGCGAGCGGGAGCACCTGTTCGCCCTCGGCGGGCACGCGGCTCCGCGGCGTACGCTGCCGGACGACCGGGTCGGTCTGGCCATCAGGACCATCGCGGAACAGCTCTCGGACACGCCCGCGATCGTGTTCTCCCGGTTCGGTGAGGCATTGCTGCAGACCCCGGCGGCGGTGGCGCTGTTCGGTGACTACACCCGTTTCGACGGCCTGTCGCGCTACCTGGTCTATCGCTGGTTCACCGACCCGGCGCAGCGTGCCATCTATCCGCCCGAGGACCACGACATACGCGGTCGGGTCTTCACCGTGGACCTGCGGGCGGCGTACACGACCGATCCGACGGGCACCGCCGGTGAGATCGTCGAAGGGCTGCTGGCGGTCAGCCCTGAGTTCGCCGAGGTCTGGCGGCGGCACGAGGTGGACGTCACCCATCACCACGAGCTCAAACGCTACCGGCACCCGGTACTGGGCGAGTTGAAGCTGTACAGCCGGCGGCTGGTGGATCCCGACGAGGGCCAGGATCTGCTGGTCTTCATGGCCGAACCCGGATCACCGAGTGAGGCGAAGCTCCGGCAACTGGTCACCCTGGCCGGCGACGAGGCGTGAGCCGAGCCTGAATCTCTTATCCATGGTCGGTCATACCGTGGATAACGAGAACATTCACCCGCCTCCCGTACTGCGCCACGCTTGAGTGGTTGGCCGCCACGAGTAACGAGGATCGTTCTGGGCCGGCAGTAACCCCAGCGGAGCTCATCCGCCACATCCCCTTTGCTTCGAATTCGAAGCTTGCTATGCTTCAGAAGTGCTTCGAAATCGAAGCACAACGACTCAGAAAGACGAGGCCCGTCATGAAGGCAGTGCGTTTCCACGAGTACGGCACCCCCGAGGTCCTGCGCTACGAAGACGTGGACCAGCCGGTCCCCGGCGTCGGCGAGATCCGGATCCGGGTGGCGGCGACATCGTTCAACCCGGTCGAGGGCAACATCCGCGCCGGTGTCATGCAGGGCCCCATCCCGATCCAGCTGCCGCACACCCCCGGCCTCGACATCGCGGGCACGGTCGACGCCCTCGGCGAGGACGTGACCGGCTTCGACGTCGGGGACCGGGTGATCGGCGTCCTGCCGCTGACCAGTACCGGCGCGGCCGCCGAGTACGTCATCGCCCCCGTCCAGCTTCTGGCGGCAGCCCCTACGAGCGTCCCGCTGGTGGACGCCGCCGGACTACCGTTGGTTGGGCTCACCGCGTGGCAGGCGCTGTTCGAGCACGCGAAGCTGACCACCGGCCAGCGGGTGCTGATCAACGGCGCGGGCGGCGCCGTCGGCACCTACGCGGTGCAGCTGGCCAAGAACGCCGGCGCGTACGTGATCGCCACCACCGGCCCGCGCAGTTCCGAGCAGGCCAAGGCCGCCGGCGCCGACGAGATCCACGGCCCTGGGATCCCGGAGCTGTCCGAGCCGGTCGACGTCGTACTCAACTTCGCCCCGATCGCCCCGGAGCAGATGGCCGCCCTGGCCGCCGTCATCCGGGACGGCGGCGTGCTGGTCAACACCACGGTGTGGATGCCCGCTGCGTCCGACGAGGCCCGCGGCGTACGGGGAATCAATCTCTTCTTCCGTCCCGACGCCGAACAGCTCACCGAACTCGTGTCCCTGCTTGACGCCGGCAAGCTGCACCTCGGCGAGACCCGGCGGGTGCCGCTGGCCGGACTGGCACAGGTGCATGCCGAAGCCGCTACCGAGCCGATCAACGGCAAGGTCGTCTTCACCGCTCCCCTCGACTAGAGCAGGCGCCCTGGCATCAGATCATGCGCCGTAGCGCGCTCTCGACGGCGTCGATCAGTGGGTCGCCCTCGGTTCGTGGGTGGCGGGCGAGTCCGATCTCGACGTCCGGGAGGGTCGGCAGTGCCTCGGTGTCGGGGATGGACATGCCGGGTTCGAGGTTTGCGGACATCAGTGCCGCGACGCCGAGCCCGGCTCTGGTGGCGCCGAGCACACCGGCCAGGCTGTTGCTTTCGAACGCGATCCGCCAGCGCCGATCGGCGGCTGCCAGAGCCTGCAACGCTGCGGTGCGGAAGAAGCAGGGCTCCGAGAACAAGACGACCGGTAGGGGGTCGGCGGACACGTCCACCCCCGGCCCGGCCGCCCAGATCAACGGACGCCGTACGGTCCATCGCGGGGCAGCGGGTACGTCCTGAAGCTCGTCGAGGACGAGTTGGACTCTGTTGTCGTCGTAGGCCTCCCGCATCGCGGCGGTCGACAAGATGAGGACCTCCAGGATCGCGTCGGGATGCATCCGGGCGAGGTCGGCGAGGGCTTGCGGAAGCTGAGCTACGACCAGGTCCTCGAGTATTCCGACGCTGCAGCGGCCGGTGAGCGTACGCCCGGTCTCGGTGAGGGCCTGCGCGGAGAGCGAAAGAATGCGCTCGGCGTACGGCAGGAGTTCCTCGCCTGGCCGGGTCAGCAGGACCCCCGACGGCGATCGATAGAGCAGCGGACGGCCGATGATGCGCTCAAGCTTTCTCAGCTGCTGACTGAGCGCGGGCTGGGTGACACCCAGCGTCGCCGCGGCGCGGCTGATACTGCCGAACCGTACGGCGGTGACAAACGACCGCAGCAGCGAGGTCGGGAGGTCTTCGGGCATAAGCAATTGTTATGTCATCGCCAACAGATTGACCACTACCTATGGCTCAACCGCTGATCTAGCTTCGTGCAGGTGAAGAAATACCGGCAGGTGTTGGCCGTACCGGGCATGACTTGGCTGCTGGCCGTCTCGTTGCTCGCGCGGGTAGCGATCACCGCTGACGTGATGGCGCTGACCCTCTACGTCGTACTTGGCCTGAACAGGAGCTACCTGGCAGCCGGCGCTGTTGCAGCGGCCGTGACCCTTGGGCTGGCGCTGGGTGGTCCAGTGCTCGGTCGCGTGATCGACAGGCGCGGAGCCCGCATCGTCCTGCTGGGGACCGCCGCGGTGCAGGCGATGTTCTGGCTGGCCGTGCCGATCGTTCCCTATCCCGTCCTCCTCGGCGCCGCTCTGGTCTCGGGTCTGTTGATGGTCCCGGCCCAAGCGGTCACCAGGCAGGCGATCGCCGCGATGACAACGGCCGGTCAGCGCCGTACTGCGTTCGCCCTGGAATCGGTGCAGGGGGAACTGTCCTATCTGGTCGGCCCGCCGATCGTGATTCTCTGCGCGGCGAGTGCTTCTCCCGGCGTGGTGGCGTGGGGTGTCGGCGCCGTGGTCGTTGCCGGGGGCATCGGACTCGCGGTCCTCGACCCTCCGTTACGCGCGGGCGATGAGTTGTCTGCCGAAGCCCCAGCTCGCCCACGCCGCCGGGAGTGGCTGGGAGCACGCATGATCGCCGTGTTGATCATGGCCTTCGGTACTACGATGCTGCTCGCCGGCATCGATCTTGCCATCGTCGCCACCCTCAAAGCAGCCGAGCGGGTGTCCTGGGCCGCCTTGGTGGTAGCGGTGTACGGCGCGGCCTCGATCGTCGGCGGACTGATCTACGGTGCGCTGTCCCGGCCGCTACCCACTTCGCTGCTTCTCGGCCTGCTGGGCTTGGTGACCATTCCCGCCGGCCTGGCCACGAACTGGCCCTGGCTGTGCGTGGCCGGTGTCGGTGCTGGGCTACTCACTGCCCCGACGCTCTCCACCGTGGCAGAAGCGGTGAGCCGGCTAGCGCCGGTCGGCGTACGCGGCGAAGCGACCGGCTTGCACTCCTCGGCCTTGAGCGCGGGCTTCGCACTGGGATCCCCTGTCGTCGGTGTGGCGATCGACGTATCTGCGCCGGGAGCAGGCTTCGCCGCAGCAGGCCTGGTCGGCCTCGCCGCCGCACTGACCGGAGGCTTCTTGTCGCATCGCTCATCTACAGCGCGACGGCAGGACGCAAGAGTTGGCGGCTAACCCGTGACGCTGGCCGGCGAGGCGAGGGCCCGAAGCGCCCGCGGGTTGCCGGCCTCGGCCGCTGCCCAACGCGCCGATTCCTTTCTTGTCGAGGTGCGGTCTATATCGATCAGGAAGCCCGAGCTGCGGAAGGTATGACATGAGCAAGATCATCGAATCGACACTGATCTCTGCCGATGGAGTCGTCGACAACCCAGGTGACTGGGCGCTGCCGTACTTCAACGAGGAGTTCGCCCAAGAAGCCGCGGACCTCTTGTACGGCTGTGACGCCATGTTGCTGGGACGCGGCACGTACGACGACCTGTCGTGGAGATGGCCTGGCCAGACCGGAGTGTTCGCCGACGCGATCAACGGCATCCGCAAGTACGTCTTTTCCTCCACGCTCGAGACGGCCGAGTGGAACAACTCCGTTGTTGTTCGAGGCGATGTGGTCAAAGAGGTGACCCAGCTCAAGGAGGAGAGCCAGAAAAACCTGGTGGTGTTCGGTCATGGGCGACTGAGCCACACCCTGCTGGCCAGCGGACTGCTGGACGTCTTGCGTCTTGCCGTCCACCCCGTCATCGTCGGGCAGCAGGCCGGCGGCTTCTCGGCGAACACACAGACCCCGCTGCGCCTCATCAACACTCATCCCCGCAAGTCCGGAGTCGTCGTTCTGACCTACGCCACAGCAGGATCCTGATTCTGCTTGTACGCCGCGGCTGCGACACTGGCTCGGTGGAGCGTGGCGGCGTACTGCTGGGAGCAGCTAAGGGTGGGGACGACGGTGCCTTCAGGCGCCTCGTGCAGCCAGTACTGGGTGAGCTGCATGCGCATTGCTACCGCATGCTCGGCTCCGACCACGATGCCGACGACTGTGTGCAGGAGACCTTGCTGCGGGCTTGGCAGAGCCTGGACCGCTTCGACGGCGTTGCCCTGCGGGCTTGGCTCTACAAGATCGCGACCAACCGCTGCCTGACACTGATCGAGCGCAGAGGCCGCCGCGAGCTCCCCACCGACCTGAGTACTCCGCACGCCGAGGCGACTTGGCTAGAGCCGTACCCGGAGCAGCGGCTGGCCTGGACCACGCAGCTGAGCCCAGAGGCGCGGGTGGTCGCGCTGGAGAGCGTGGAACTGGCGTTCGTGGCGTCGCTGCAGCACCTGTCGGCGTTGCAGCGCGCAGTACTGCTCCTGCGAGACGTCCTTGCGTTTGCTGCCAGTGAGGTCGCCGAACTGCTCGACACCTCCGTCGCAGCGGTGAACAGCGCACTGCAGCGAGCCCGGAAGGTGCTGACAGCAGTAGGGCCCGACGTCACGCAGCAGACGACTCTCGCCCAGCTCGGTGAGGCGGAGCAGCGGGAGATAGCGCGCCGCTACATGGCCGCGTGGGAGGCCGGCGACGTCGACGCGATCGTGGCGATGCTGACCGACGACGCGAAGTACTCGATGCCGCCGTTGCCGCTGTGGTTCGCCGGACACGACGGGATCCGTGAGTTCCTGCTTGCCGGGCCGCTGCAGTCGAGATGGAAGTTCGTGCCGACCACGGCGAACGGGCAACTGGCCTTCGGGACCTACATGTGGCAAGACGGCCGCTACGTCGCGATGGGCCTCGACCTCCTCGTACTGCGGGGGCCGGCGATCGCTGAGGTGGTCTCGTTCCTGGACGCCGACTTCACCGACTTCGGACTGGCGTCTGAGTTGACCGGGTAAAAGTTTTGCCTCGGTTGCGATGAGTTTCCGGCCCGGCCCGGGTTCTAGGGGTGACAGAGCGGGACTTTTCGAGAAGGGCAGAGCTATGACCTCGAACGAGCAGGAGATCCGGGCACTCATCGAAGGCTGGGCGGCCGCGGTACGCGCGGGCGACCTGGCGGCGGTGCTCGAGGACCACGCGGCCGACATCGTGATGTTCGACGTACCGCCGCCGTACCAGGGAGCGCGCGGCCTGGACGAGTATCGCGCCACCTGGCCCGGGTTCTTCGAGTGGCAGGCGTCGGGAGCCGTGTTCGAGATCGAGTCGCTCGACGTGACCGCCGGCGAGGACGTCGCCTTCGCGTTCGCACTGCTCAGATGCGGAATGGCGGAGGAGTTCCCCGCCAGCCCAACCCGGCTGCGACTCACCCTGGGCCTACGGAAGGAGGACAACCGCTGGCTGGTCAGCCACGAACACCACTCGTTCCCCAGCGAAGACTCCCCCACCGCAGAATCCGAAGTACGGGACCTGACGTAACCGTCCTGACCCGCGGCGACCAAAACGGCGCCTGTTATTTGGTGGTGACCGGGGTGTTGGTGAGGGCGCATTCGATCCAGGTTGTGCCGGGGGTCAGCAGGAGGGGGCTGCCGTCGGTGGTGGTGAAGGTGAAGGGTGCGTTGGCGCCTGTCTTGGTCCAGCGGGCGTTGACCGTTTTGCCGCCGGTGAAGACCTTCAGTGGGCCGGAGGCGTCGAAGAGGTCGAGGATCGTCATCGACGGCTTGGCGCGGGCGAAGCTGGTGTCGCGGGCGGCGGTCAGGACGATGACGTTGTCGGCGGCAACTTGTCCGCCGTTCTCGATCAGGTGCCGGGACCACTTCTCCGCGCGCGACCAGCGGCGCGTGCGGGCGTCGTACGTCCACGTTGCTGTTGCGGATCCGCCGTACGCGACGGTCACCGATCGGGCGTTGGCGCCGCTGCGCTGTGCGGTGGATCGGGCGAGGTCGGCGGCGTAGGAGAAGTACGGCGCCGGCGGCTCGGTCCGGTCGGTCAGCGGGAGCAGCTTGGCCGGTCTGGCGAAGACGTGATTCGGGGCCCGCCGGCTGTCGTCGAGTGAGTAGGTCCCGGAAGGCACCCGCAAGCTACCGAGGTTGGCGAGGTCCGCGGTCTTGTCCAGGTAGTCGAGAACCCACCTGTCGGCCATCGTGCTGGCGATGATGCCCTTGGTCGGACCGATCAGCGCGGCGTCCATCGGCCGCAACGAGCGCACCGGGCCGACCTGAGCAGGGAGCTTGGAATGGAAGATCGCGGCCAGTCGGGTGGTCGCGCCGGCGATGGGTTCCACGAAGACGAGGTCGGCCTCGGCCAGGCCACGATGCGGATGCGCGTCCGGAGTGTTCGAGATCTTCACGGTGACCGCCGGATGCTTCAGAGCATCCTTGGTCAGTACGCCGGTCAACGGCGCGCGCCCGGCCATGCTCACGGCACCGCTATCGGTGACAGTCGGCGATACCGGGCTCGGAGCAAGCCCTGGCGACGCACCCGACTCGTCATCGCGCAGTACGAAGACACCGCCGACCACCACAGCAATCACCAGCAAGCAGGCGGCGGCAATTCCTCCGCGCGTCCCAACCAAGCTGCCCATCCGCCGGCCGATGCCCATCGTCGTACTCCCCGTCTACGGCCCCCTCCTACGACTATGCACCTCCACCGTCCTCCAACGCATCAACTCACTCGCACCGCCGGCTGACAGACCAAACGCCGGTCCCGGGGACATCGGGACCGGCGGTGGTCTGCAGGAGGGTCAGGCTCGGGGCCAGCGTTGGTTGGAGTTGGTGGTGCAGGGGGTGATGGTTGTGGGTGAGGCGTTGGCGGTGCCGGTCGCGGTTAGGCAGAGGCCGGTTTGGGGGTTGGTGATGGTGCCGTTGTCATTGAGGTTCCACTGCTGGTTGGTGCCGCCGTTGCAGTCCCAGATGCGGGTCGGGGTGCCGGAGCCGGCGTTGAAAGGTACTTCGAGGCACTTGCCGAGGACCTGTAGTGCCTGCCCGGTGCGGGTGAACTGCTGGTTGGCGTTGGTGTGGCAGTCCCAGATGATCGTCGGGGTGCCGTTGGCGGAGTTCGCGGCGTTGACGTCCAGGCAGCGGCCGGCGGACTCGCTCCGCAACCGGAAGGCGGTCGGGGTCGGGGTGGTGTCTCCGGTGAAGAACTTCCACACCTCGTTCTTGACCCAACTCCTGGCGCCGCTCTCACAGCCGGCGCATCCGTCGACGGGGCCCTGCTGGTGACCTCCGTCGAAGGCGGCCCAGACCACTGGGTACCCGGCCCGGCAGCCGGAGTACGTGGTGGTGATGTGGGTGCGGCTGCCCGCGGCCGGCTCGGGCGGATTCTGTGGGGTGCAGCCGTTGTTGCGGACGAACCTGTCACGCATTCCTCGTCCGGCGCCGATGTTGTCGGAGATGCCGTGGATCCCCATGTACGCAAAGGGTTGGGTGCCGCCGCTGCAGCCGCTGATCCCACCCGGCGCCGCGATCGCCGCGACCGCACGGAAGGTCGTCGCCCGGGCACACGCGAGGGCGTAGCTCATCGCGCCGCCGTAGCTGAAGCCGAGGGCGAAGCGCTGTGCCGTGTCGACGCAGAGGTCGTTCTCGATCCGCCGGATCATGTCGTCGGTGAAGGTGACGTCCTCGCCGCCGGAGTTGCCCCAGCCGTTGTTGAGGCCCTGCGGTGCCACGAAGATCGCCGTGTTGTTCGCCAGCCGCCGCAGGCCGTAGTGGGCGTAGACGTCGCCGTCACTGCCACCAGAAGCGACCTGCTGCATCGTGCCACCCAACCAGTGATAGCCGAAGACCAGCCGGTACTGCGTGGTGTTGGTGTAGTTGTCAGGGACGCTCAGGATGAAGCTACGGTTCTTGCCGTTGCTCTGAATCGTGTACGTGCCGCTCCGCAGCGTCGGGGCCTTGCCGCATCCTGGGGAGGCGGCAAGAACAGCCGGTGCGGGTGCGGGTGCCGGCTCCGCCTGGGCCGGGCCGGCTCCGGTGAGAGCCAGCGCGGCGATGGCAAGTGGGGTCAACACCAAACTGAGAAGGCGTCTCTGTCTCATGAACTTGCTCCTGTTTCTTGAGGGGTCAGGGCCGGGTCCAGCGTTGGTTGGTGCCGCCGTGGCAGGTCCAGATGATCAGTTGGGTGCCGTTGGCCGTGCTGCCGCCATTGGCGTCGAGACACTTGTTCGACTGCGGGTTGATCAGGGAGCCGTTGGCGCCGGCCGTCCAGTTCTGAGCGCCGCTGCCGTTGCAGGTGGACAGTTGGACCTGTGCGCCATTCGCCGTACTGCCGCCCGCGACGGTCATGCACTTGCCTAAGGCACGCAACGTGTCGCCCTGCACGGTCCACTGCTGGTTGGCGCCGTTGGTACAGGTCCAGAGCTGGATCTTCGTGCCGTCGGCGGTGCTGCCGCCGCTCACGTCAACGCACTTGCCGCCGGGGCCGGTGATCGGTCCGGTGCGCGTGCCGCCCAGCTCCTTGATCCGAATGTTGCGGAAGGCAACGTCGTCGCCGGTGCCGTGGTTCTGGATGCCGATGTGGCCGGACGTCAGCGACCGGGCCGGGTCGGTGTTGGTGAAGTCGTTGATCTTTACGCCGTTCAGGAACACCTGCAGCCGCTCGCCCTCGACAAGCAGTTCGTACGTGTTCCACTCCCCCGGCGGGTTGAGCGCGGCGTCGCGGGCGGCCTGGTCGGCGGCCTTGAACCCGTAGACCGAGCCGGTGGTCTTGTCGGCTGTATCGGTGGCGTCGATCTGCACCTCATGCCCTTGTGCGAGGGCGGCCGCCGGGTCGCTGCCCGCCGGGAACCCGATGACCACGCCGGAGTTGTCGTCGCCAGGCATCCGCCAGTCCAGCTTGAGCGAGTACGAGCGGAACTCCTTGGCGGCGTACCAGAGCATGCCCATACCGCCGGAGGAGGTCAGCGTGCCGTCGCTGTTGGCGAATCCACCCGGCCCGGCCTGCGACCATCCGGCGGTCGATCCGTTGTACAGCGTGGTGTAGCCGGTCTCCGGCCGGCAGTCAGCCTTCGTCCGTTTGGCCGCGTACCGGATGCCGCCGAGGATCATGGCCCGGAAGCCACTCTCGCTGAAGCTGGACTGGGTGTGGCCGCTCCCCGTGTAGAAAGACCGTCCGCTCTGGACTGTCTTGCACCAGGTGTGCGGATGATCGGCGCCCATCGAGCCACCGGAGTAGGTGGACTCGTCCAAGGTCGCCAGGACGCGCGCGCTGGACCGGACGTTGGTGCGGTAGTTGTACCACTCGTCGGTCCGTACCCAGGCCGGCGCGAGGTGCTGCGTGGCCTGGTGCGCCCGGTTCTCGACTCGTACCGTCGCCTGCTGGATCGCGGGATGCGAGACGAAGTACGCACCGACCAGTTCGCCGTAGAACGGCCAGTCGTGCTCGGTGTCCGCCGCCGAATGGATACCGGCGTACCCACCTCCGCCCCGGATGTAGGACTCGAACGCGCCCTGCTGCGTCGCGTTGAGGACATCGCCGGTGGTGTTGAGGAAAACCACCGCCTCGTACTGCGCCAGGTTCGCGGTGGTGAACGCATTCGCGTCCTCGGTCGCGGTGACGGTGAACCCGTTGGCCGCGCCCAACTCACGGACCATCTGAAGGCCCGCCGGGATCGAGTCGTGCCGGAACCCGGCGGTCTTGGAGAACACCAGTACGTCGTACGGGGGGTCAGCGGCGCTGGCCGACGGACCGGCGCTGGCCGGCGGACCGGCGTTGGCCGCGAAGACGACGAGCGCGGTGACCGCCAGGCCGAGCGCGCGCCGGGCGAAGGAAGACTTCATCTCAGCTCACATCCCTTTCCTGTAAGTGCAGTCCTGTGCAGAGTTTTTTCATGACTGGGTCCAGCGCTGGTTGGTGCCGCCGCCGCAGGTCCAGATGATCAGTTGGGTGCCGTCGGCCGAGCTCGCTCCGGTGGCGTCGAGGCACTTGGTGCCGTTGCGGATGGTGCCGTCGCCCGGCACGGACCAGTTCTGCGCTGCGCTCCCGTTGCAGGTGAGCAGCTGCACCGGGGTGCCATCGGCGGTGGAGCCGCCGGTGACATCCATGCACTTGCCCAGTGACTGGAACGTGTTGCCGGAGCGCGTCCACTGCTGGTTGGCGCCGCCATGGCAGGTCCACAGCTGGAGTTTGGCGCCGTCGGTGGAGCTGGCTCCGCTGACATCGACGCACTTGCCGCCGATCCCGGTGATCTGCCCGGCGCCGCCGCCTGTCGACGTACCGAAGGTGAACGCGTCCAGGTCGAACAGGTAGCCCGTGCCGCTGCCGGCAAAGGTCAGGTAGAGCGTGCCGGTTCCGCCTGGGACGTTGGACAGCGCTGTGGAAACTTCGGTGAAGGTCTCCCAGCCACCGGTGTTCGGAACTGTCACCGTGCCGAGTACAGGCCCGGTCGGCGATCCAGTCCGTACCGACAGCGTGCCGCCCGAACCACCCGAGGAAACCCGGGCGGTGAACCGGGTCTCGCCGCTCAGCGCGTACGGCTGGAACGCGATCCAGTCGCCGTTGTGGATATCACCGACCGTCTTGCCGCCCTCGGCAGCCGCCTTGTCGTACAGGCCAGTACCCGATTGGGTGCCGTAGTGCTCCGCCTGGCGATGCCGTTGCTGCAGGACGTGCTGCGTGTGGGTGGTGACCGGCGGCTGCCCGTTGGCGCCGAGATCGGTGTATTCGGCGTTGAACACGGCGTACAGGTTCGCCGCGGTGTCGTGTTCACCGTCCGCAGGGATCGGCAGCGTGCCTGTGCATCCGTTGCGTGAGGTGATCAGGTGCGCATGGCTGTCATGCCCCACCAGGTAACTCAGCTTGACCCGGCTGCAGTCGATGGTGCCGTCCTCAGGGTCGGACACCGTGATCGTGTACGCCTTGGTGTCCCCGAAGCTGAACAGGCTCCCGTTGACAGGTGTGCTCAGCGTGACCGTCGGCGCTGTGTTGCCGACCGAGATGATCACACTGGCATTGCCGGAGCGACCGGCGGGATCCGTCACGGTGAGCGTGGCCGTGTACTGGCCGTTGGCGTTGTAGGCATGGCTCGGGTTCGCTGCCGTCGAAGTGGTTCCGTCGCCGAAGTTCCACGAGTAGGTCAGCGCACCACCCTCCGGGTCCGAGGAGCCGGCAGATGAGAAGGTCACGGCCAGCGGCGCGGAGCCCGACGTACGGTTGGCGCTGGCCCGCGCGACCGGAGCCTGGTTGCCGGCCGGGTTGTACTCGATGCGGTAGAGCGCCGAGCTCGCGTCACCGCTGCCCCAGCCGGTGCCGTAGTCCAGCACGTACAGCGCGCCGTCCGGGCCGAAGGCCGAATCCATGACCTGGGTACCGCGCCACGGGAACGGGTTGATCTGTCCGGCCGACCCGTCCGAGTTCACATCGATGACCTTGATCCAGCGCCGGCCGAACTCGCCCGCGAAGACATGACCGTCCAGGGCGGGCGGGAACTTGACCGACGACGGGTTGGCCGCGTCGTACCGGTAGACCGGCGCGCCCATCGGCGACTCCGAGCCGCAACCGAAGGCCGCCAGTGAACAGTTGTCGTACTTGATCCACGCCGGACGCGCGGCCGGCAGATTGGTCAGCCCGGTGTTGCGCGGAGAGTTGTTGACCGGTGCGGCGCAGTTGAACCGGGCGCCGGAGGGCCCCGACGGGAACGTGTAGTCCACATAGGTTTCCGCGGTGTTGTTGGAACCCACGCAGTACGGCCAGCCGTAGTTGCCCGCCGACGTGATCCGGTTGAACTCCACCAGGCCGGCCGGCCCGCGGCCGTTGCTCGCAGTACCGGCGTCCGGTCCGTAGTCGCCGAGGTAGACCACGCCGGTGGCCTTGTCCACGTTCATCCGGAACGGGTTGCGGAAGCCCATCGCGTAGATCTCCGGGCGGGTCCGCGCGGTGCCTTGGGGGAACAGGTTGCCGGCCGGGATCGAGTACGTTCCGTTGGCGTTCACCTTGATCCGCAGGACCTTGCCGCGCAGGTCGTTGGTGTTGCCCGCGCTGCGCTGCGCGTCGAAGGCGGGATTGCGGTTGGTGCGCTCGTCGATCGGGGTGTAGCCACTCGAGGCGAACGGGTTCGAGTCGTCCCCGGTGGACAGATACAAGTTGCCTGCGGCATCGAAGTCGATGTCGCCGCCGACGTGGCAGCAGACACCGCGGCTGGTCGGCACGTCCAGCACCGTCACCTGGCTGGACGTATTCAGGGTGAAGTCGGCGTTGAGGGTGAAACGCGACAACCGGTTCACGCCGTTCCACACCGAGAAGTCCGTCCCGTTCTCCGGGGCGTCACCTCCCGGTGTGGACAGCGGCGGCGAGTAGTACAGGTAGATGAACCGGTTGGTGGCGAAGTTGGGGTCGGCCGCGATGCCCTGCATGCCTTCCTCGTCGTGCGAGTAGACCGGCAGGGTGCCGATCACGTTGGTCGTCCCCGCCGCGGTGGTTCGCCGCAGGGTTCCGTTGCGTGCGGTGTGCAGCACCGAGCGGTCCGGCAACACCGCCAGCGACATCGGCTCGCCCATCTCGGCCACTCCACGCGCCAGCTCGACCTGCTGGAAATCGGCGGGGTTGACCGCATGCGCGGCGGCCTCTGGCGCCGAGCTGATCGCAGTCGCCGTCGTACCGGCGGCTATCAGGATGGCGGCGGAGATCGCCGCTGTGAACTTTCTTCTCATGGCAGGTCACACCCCTTGTTCGGTCGGGCGGGAGCGGGGGCAGTCAGGGGATCAGCAGGAGTTCGTCTGGGTGAGCAGACCCATTCGCCAGGGCAGCCTCAGGTAGTCGCCGCCGGCTCCGGGATCCTGGCCCTGGTAGACGAACTGCAGCCGGCAGGGATTGATCGTCAGCGTCTGGTCGTTGCTGGCCCGGACCAACTCGCCATGGCTGATGTCCTGCGTCCAGGCACCGTTGGGGAAGGTCACGTTGTTGCGGCCGGCAAAGGGTTGGCTTTCCGTTGCGGCCAACGGACTCCAGTTGCCGGTGAGGCTGGTGGAGGTGAAGGACCGGAAGTACCGCCGGCCGGTGCTGCCGATCGCCTCCTGCATCAGCAGGTACTGGTTGGATCCGGCCACTTTGTACACGTTGGTCGCTTCGAACAGCGCGAACTTGGAGTCCGACAACACGATCTGGGTGTTGCCGAAGCCGTTCGGGAAGTTGGCCAGGGTGGTCTGGGCCCGGTAGATGTGACCGTTGTCGTCGCTGAAGAACAGGAAGCAGTTCGCGGTGTCACAGATGACCCAGAAGTCGATCCAGGTCCCGTCCCCCTTGTTCTGCCGGACGATCTCGGGCTCCTGCGCGATGAACGTGCGCGGCGCCGACCACGACCGCGGATCGGCCGGGTTGGTGCTGGTCGAGTACGTCGGTGGCGCGGTCTGGTAGACCAGGTACCAGAGGTTCTGTGGCACGAAGTGGAACAGCTGCGGCGCGGCGCGGTAGCCCGGCCCGATCGCTGAAGCCGTGTCGAGATAGGTGTGCGGAGCCGCCGCGGCCTGGGACCAGTCGCCGAAGTTGAAGTTCACCAGACCCCAACCGTTCGCGCCGGCCGTCGTTGCGTAGACCAGCCACTGGTTGTTGTGGCGTACCACCGAGAAGTCCTTGATGGCATAGCGGTTGGGGTGTTGCGCGTCAGCCTTCGGACCGGCCAGCACGCCACTGGAGGACCACTGGAAGGTGGACGGCAACTGTCCGCCGCCGCTGATCGGGACCAGTCGCCACTGCTGGTTCGTACCGCCGCTGTCCGAGCGCTGCACGATCCCCGTGCCGTCCGCGGTCGAACCCCCCGGTACTTCGAGTGCTTTGTTGCTGTTGCGGTTGATCAGCCGCACGTGGCCGTCGGGCGAGTCGGCCAACCGGAACTGCTGATTCGTTCCGTTGTGATCGCTCCACTGCACGATGCCGGCACCGTCGGCGGTCGAGAAGTTGAACACGTCGAGCGCCTTGGCCGAATGCCGCGCCCGGAGCCGGTAGTACCCGCCACCGGAGTCCACGAACTGGAACTGCTGATTGGTGCCGTCGTGTCGCGCCCATTGCTGGATGGCGGCGCCGTCGGCGGTGCTCACGCCGGCGACATCCATTGCCTTGCCACTGGCACGGTTGACCAAGACGTACCAGGCGCTCGGGTCCACAGTGGCCGCTTGCGCCGGGATCGCCACGACCGCAGCCAGCAGACCGGCCACCAGAGCTACCACCATGGCGAGCGCCGTACGGCGACGGCCACGCGAAGTTCTCTTCATGCGGTGCATGTCCTTCTCCTTCGACTAGGAGCGCTGGAGTTGGAAGCGCTGGTTGGCGTTGCCGGTGTAGGTCCACTGCGAGATGCGTGCGCCATCGGCGGTCGACGCCGCCCACACGTCCAGCGCCAGGCCGCTCTGCCGGTTGACCAGGCTCACGACGCCACCGCCGTGATCGGTCGCCCGCCACTGCTGACTCGCGGCATTCGTGTCCGGCTGCTGCGTTACGTCAGCGCCGGTGCCTGAGCCCGACACCTGGAGTACGAGCCCGCTGTGCCGTGCCCTGATTCGGTAGTAGCCGCTGCCGGAGTCGAGGAAGTCGAACTGCTGGTTGGTCCCACCGCTGATCGACCACTGCTGCAGCCCGGCGCCGGGAGACGTGGACACGTTGGCGATATCGGCGGCCTTGCCGCTGTGCTGCGCCACGAACCGGTAGTTGACACCGACCTGGATCGGACTGCCGCTGGTCGTGCCGTTCAGCACGTTGAGCACGGCGTCGTACGCCGGCTTCTTGTTGCCGCTCCGGTCGAACAGCAACGGGTTCTCGCTGCCGCGCCAGGAGTCGCTGTCCCGAACGCCCCAGGTGGTGATGCCGGTGCAGCGCGGCACGTTCATGCACGCCCGGACAGTGTTGGCGTAGGCGGTCGGTGAGGCCTGCGCGATGTCGAGCTCGGTGAGCTGTACGTCGACGCCGAGGGCGGCGAAGTTCGCGATCGTGGTCTGGAACGTGCCGGGCGCGCCTCCGCTGCCGAAGTGGGCCTGCAGGCCGACACAGTCGATCGGCACACCACGGGCCTTGAAGTCACGGACCAGCCGGTAGACCCCTTGGGTCTTGGCGGCGTTCCAGTCCTCGATGTTGTAGTCGTTGTAGCAGAGCTTGGCGGCCGGGTCCGCGGTACGGGCGGTACGGAACGCCTCCTCGAGGAAGCCGTTGCCGAGCACATCCCGGAACACCGACTGGCGAAGTGCGCCGCTGCCGCCATCCTCGAACGCCTCGTTCACCACGTCCCAGGAATGGATCTGGCCGCGGTAGCGGCCCGCCACCTGGTTGATGTGGTTGTTCATCACGCCGCGGAGCGTGTTCGCGTCCCGGATCGCCTTGACCCAGTCGGGTAGCTGCGCGTGCCAGACCAGCGTGTGGCCACGCAACTGCTTGCCCTGGCTGCGCGCGTGGTTGGCGATCCGGTCAGCGTTGCCGAAGGTGAAGTTGTTGCGGGACGGCTCGGTGTGGTCCCACTTCATCTCGTTCTCGGCGGTGATCGAGTTGAACTCGCGGTTGAGGATGGTCGTGTACTGCGCGTCGGCCAACTTGCCGCCGGCCACCGCGGCCCCGAAGTACCGGCCGGACTGGGCTGCCGCCGCACCGAGGGTGCTGGCCGCCTCAGCGGTACCAGCCGCTTCAGCGGTGCCGGCCGCGTCGATGGTGGCGACGGCGCCGGACGGAACGAGGGTCATGGAACTGGCGACGGCGAGCGAGACGATCGCACCACGGAGCAGTGGCCGGCGCCACCATCGGGCAGGACGGAGTTGCGGGGTCATACTTCCTCCTCTTGTCACGGGGCGGTGTCACTGAGGTCGGGAGCGCTCCCAAGTTGGTTGCAGACCGTACGCGAGACCTCACGCAGGGCGCAATGCTTCAGTCTTATTCACTTTTGGTGCCTAAATGATTCAGTCCCATTGACGCCGGTGTTCGGGTCTGAACGTTCGTGGCCAGCTCTGATCGACGGATGGACACGCCCTGGGCGGAGGCCGATATTTCTTGGCACATCTCACGTTCCCTCGAGCCGCTCAGAAGAGGCGAAACATGATCCGGAAAAAGCTGACCCTGCTGGTCGCGACCGCCCTCGCACTGGGTGGCGTGGTCGCCACCACGCCACCCGCCCAGGCCGCCACCAACCAGTTCCGCGGGATGAACTGGGCCGTCCTCGGCGACAACTTCACCAAGGGACCGCTCGTCATCTCGGGCCTGAGCCAGACCGACAGCAACGCGACCGTGCGGGCCAAGGCCAACGCCCTCTACGACGACATGGCAGCGATCGGGGTGAACGCCGTCCGGCTGCCGATCAACACCCACACCGTCGGCACGACCTGGTGGAACAACTACCGCGGTGCCATCGACGCCGCGACCGCGCGCGGCTTCAAGGTGATCCTCGCCTACTGGGAGGACGGCGCCGCCTCGGGCGGCAAGGTCACCAACTACGCCGCCTGGAACACGATGTGGTCGCGAGTCACCAGCCTGTACGGCTCCAACCCCAACGTGTACTTCGAACCGATGAACGAGCCGCACGGCTACAGCTCGACGGAGTGGCGCAACGTCGCGGCCGAGTGGCTCAGGTACCACTACTCGGCCGTGCCCAGCCGGACGCTCATCGGCGGTACCGGCTTCAGCCAGGATCTACGGGACATCTGCAACGACAGCCGCTTCAACGGGACGCTGATGTCCTTCCACACTTACACCTTCTTCACCGGCCCGATGACGTACGACGGTTGGCGCAGCCACATGCAGACGCGACTGGGCAACTGCGCCTCGCGCGCGGTGATGACCGAATACGGATCGCCGATGTCCACCGGCCTCAACTACGCCAACGCGTCCAGCACCGACAACTTCGTGCGCTACCTGCGCGCCGCCACCCAGGTCATGCGGGACAACCAGATGGGCGGCACCTACTGGCCGGCGCTCGGCGGCAAGCGCACCAACGGCGGCGGCTACGACTGGTACTCGATGTTCGCCCTGAGCGGCAGCGGCACCAGTCTCAACCTGACCGTCCGCAATGGCTCCGGCCGCGACCGGATCAGGTACGGCTGGGGTCTGTAGACAGACGGCACGACATCAGATCAAGGGCAGGTCGGCGTGAGCTGATCTGCCCTTTCGGTTTCGCCCCGAACCAGGAGGTCGTCATGTCTGACCAGCTCACTCCCGCCGACCAGATTCTCTTCCAGCACTACGGCTCCGGCCGCGCTGCCCGCCCGGAATTCACTCGTATTCACCACGCCGTCGAGGCCCAGGCGCGCAACCATCCGCGCGGTACCGCGGTCGAACACCTGGGTGTTCGGCTGACGTACCAGGAACTCGACCAGCAGGCCGAACACCTCGCCAACCGGCTTGCCGTACTGGGCATCCGGGCGGGTGACCGGGTCGGCCTGTTCCTCGCCCGTTCAGCCCAGATGGTGGTCGGGATCCTGGCCGTCCTCAAAGCCGGCGCGGCCTACGTGCCGCAGGACATCCGGATCACTCCGCCAGACCACTTGCGGCACGTCGTCCGCACGGCCGGCATCCGGGTCGTCCTCACCACCAGCCAGTACGACGTACCCGCCGGGCTCGGGGAGATCGTCGCGATCGACACCGTCGCGGCTGAGGCCGACCCACCGCGAGCCGAGCAGGACGGCGACGCGGCCGTGGTGATCTTCACGTCCGGCACCACCGGAGTACCGAACGGCGTCCAGGTCAGCCACGCCAACGTGTGCAACGTGCTGCTCACCGAGCCTGGATCGTTGGGAATCCGGCGGGCCGACCGGGTCGGACAGTTGCTGAACATCGCCTTCGACCTGGCCGCCTGGGAGATCCTCGGGACGCTCGCCCACGGCGGCACGCTGGTTGTCCGAGGCAACGATCTGGCGCGGACCGCGGCCGGCCTGACCGTCGTCATCGCCACGCCGAGCATCCTGTCCACCCTCGACCCAGCCGCCTGCCCGGCGGTCCGCACGGTCGCCGTCGCGGGTGAACGATGCCCACAGCGTCTGGCCGAGGCGTGGTCGCGACGAGCGGCCTTCCACAACTGCTGTGGCCCGACCGAGGTCACCATCGTCAACACCGTGCAGCGCTACGACGGCGCCCTGACCATCGGCCGGCCGGTCCCCAACACGACGGTCTACATCCTGGACGACGACCTGCGGCCGTGCCCGATCGGAGAGATCGGCGAGATGTGGGCCGGCGGCGCCTGCGTCACCGACGGGTATCTGGGGAACGAGGCGCTGACCGCCGAACGGTACCGGCCTGACCCGTTCCTCGGTGGCGCCCACCGGATGTTCCGCACCCGCGACCTGGCCCGGTGGACTCCGGACGGTCAGCTGGAACACCACGGCCGGACCGACGACCAGGTGAAGCTCCGGGGATTCCGGGTCGAGCTGGACGCGGTCACCTCGGCACTCGAGCAGACTCCGGGCTGCGCTCGCGCCGCCGCGGTACTGCACGAAGACCGGCTGGTCGGTTTCGTCAGCCCGGCGACCGTCCAGCCGGAGCTGGCCCGGCGAGCCGTCGAGGAGCTGCTGCCCTACTACTGTTCACCGACCCTGATCGTCGCCGTCGACAAGCTGCCGGTGACCGAACGCGGCAAGATCGATCGGCGTGCGCTGGTGTCCCGGCTTGCTCGAGTCGAGCAGTGGGGCGTGGCATGACCACACAGCTCAGTCTGCCCGCCCCGGGACGGTCGTTGCGAGCACGGGTCAAGCGCCGTCCGTTCACCCATCACAACCGGCTCGCCGCCGCCGTCGTACTGATCAATGTGGCGTCGATCCCGAGCGCCGATCCGTCGACGATGGTGCTCGCCAACTTCGCCCTCGCGGTACTGATCCGGCAGCAGTACGTGATCAATCTGCTGTTCTGGCTGGCGACCAGCGTGCCCATCCACTGGCCGCTGCGGATCCGGTGGACGATGGGCAAGGTCTATCACTTCGGCGGCCTGCACGTCGGTGCGTCGGTGTGCGCCACCGCCTGGTTTCCCTTCACTGCCCCCTCCCTCGTCCTGACCTGGGTGATCCTGGCGCTGCTGCTCACGATGATCGTGCTGGCGCTGCCGGTACTACGGGCCCGGCAGCACAACTGGTTCGAGCGAGCCCACCGTTTCGGCGGCTGGTCCGTCCTCGCACTGTTCGCACTGCATGCGGTGGCGACCGCCGGTACGGCGAGCCTCTGGGTGCTCGGGGTCGTCACCTTCAGTGTGCTGCTGCCGTGGCTGCGGTTGCGCCGGGTGCCGGTCCGGATCGAGCGGCCGTCCCGGCACGTCGCGCTGGTCCGGTTCGGGTACGGGGTGACGCCGTTCGCCGGATCATCCACCGCGGTGAGCCGGAATCCGTTGCTGGAGTGGCATTCCTTCGCCAACGTGCCGACGCCCGGACAGCCCGGGTTCCGGCTGACGATCTCGCGGGCGGGCGACTGGACGGGTGCCCTCATCGACGACGCGCCGCCGTACCTGTGGGTCAAGGGCATCCCGACCGCCGGCGTCGGCAACATCGACAAGTTGTTCCGCAAGGTCGTCTGGGTCGCGACGGGCAGCGGTATCGGCCCCTGCCTGCCGCATCTGCTCGCCGGTGACACGCCGTCGCTGCTCGTCTGGTCGACCAGGCACCCGCGCCAGACGTACGGCGACGCCCTGGTCGACGAGATCCTCGCCGTCCAGCCGGATGCGGTCATCTGGGACACCGACGCGGCCGGCAAACCGGACCTGCTCGCGCTGACTTATCAAGCCTATTTGCAGTCCGGTGCCGAGGCTGTCATCTGCATCTCGAACAAGTCGACCACCTGGCAGATCGTCGAGGAGCTGGAGCTGCGCGGCATTCCGGCCTTCGGTGCGATCTGGGATTCGTGAGGAGCATCGTGGACTATCTGCATCTGGACATCGAGGACGGCGACGTCGTGACGCTGACCGTCAACCGCCCGTCCGCCCGCAACGCGCTGTCCGTCGGCGTACTGACCGAACTGCGGCACTTCCTCCGCACCGCGTCCAAACCGATGATCCTGACCGGTGCGCCCGGACCCGCGTTCGTCGCCGGTGCGGACATCCGCGAGATGGCTCCGATGACTCCGGACGAAGGGGCGGCGTTCGGCCGGCTCGGTCAGGAGGTGATGAACCTGCTGGAGAGTGTGCCGGCACCGGTCATCGCGTGCGTGGACGGGTACGCACTCGGCGGCGGCTGTGAACTGGCGATGGCCGCGGACTTCATCTATGCGACCTCGAAGGCGGTCTTCGGCCAGCCGGAGGTGCTGCTCGGGCTGATTCCCGGATTCGGCGGCTGTGTGCGTTTGCAGCAGTTGGTGGGGCCCGGGCTGGCCCGGGAGCTGATCTACTCCGGCCGCAAGGTCGAGGCCGCGCAGGCTCAGCGCATCGGGCTGGTCAACCAGGTCTTCGACTCCAGGGAAGACATGCTCGCGGCCGCCGCCCGAACCCTGGGCGAGATCGCGGTGAACTCGCCCACCGCCGTGGCCCTGTGCAAGGCCGCGATCAACGGCTCCCGAGGTGCGAACGTCGAGACTGGACTCGACCTGGAGGCGACGGCCTTCCGGCAGGCGTTCACCACACCGGACATGCGCGAGGGAACAGCTGCCTTCCTGGCCAAGCGCACTCCGGTCTTCCGGCACGCCTGACAGGATGCCGGCCCACGGACCACCACCGGACAGTGGTGGTCCGTGGGGCCTTGCTGGTCTCCGTGATCAGGAAAGGGCCCACTGCTGGTTGCCACCGCCGTGGCAGGTCCACAGGTGGACCTTTGCGCCGTTGCTGGTGCCCGCACCGCTCACATCCAGGCAGAGTCTGGACTGCACACCGGTGATGGTGCCGTTCGCGTTGAACTGCCACTGCTGGTTGGCTGCGCCGGTGCACTGCGAGATCACGACCGCGGTGCCGTTGGTGGTCTGGCTGTTCAGGGCCGTCGCGCACCGGGTGTTGCCGCCGCTGTAGACGGTCAGCTGGCCGGTCGCAGTACGGGTCCAGGTCTTGTTCGCCGCGGCGGAGCATCCCCAGATGTTCAGCTGTGTCCCTGGGGTGGTGCTGTTGTTCGGGACGTCCAGGCACTTGCCAGCGGCCAGGGCGAAGAGCTCACCGGTCCTGGGTCGCAGGGCGGGTTCGATGCCTGCCGCCGCCATCACCTGCTGCGCGGCAGCGGGCCAGGAGCCAGCCACCTGGACGTTGCCTCTGACAACGTTGTTGTGCGGCGGGCCGGTGGCCACGTTGGTCACGCCGGTGTTGTACCAGTTGTCGGCGAAGACGTTGTCGTTGGTGTTGTTGGTGGAGCTGGCGTTGGTGAAGGCGAAGACGCCGCTGTCGATGATCACGTTGTTCGTCACCGAGACGTAGCGCGAGCCTTCGTCCAGATACAGGCCGACGGTCCTGCGGTTGTCGTAGACGAGGTTGTGGTCGATCGAGCCGCCGGGGTTGGCGGACAGGTTGTAGAGACTTCCGCCGTCGTGCAGTGACTTCTTGGTGCCGTGGACGACGTTGTACCTGACGATGGTCTCGCGCAACGTCGTCGGCGTCGTGTAGACCGGCTGGTAGTTGTAGAGGCCGCGGTTGCGGTAGTCCTGGCTACCGCCGGGGTCGTTGGCGCCCCATCCCCAGCCGACGTCGATTCCGTCGTACGCGAGGTTGGACACCTCGTTGTGCTCGATCACGGCCCGGGTGGCGTACGTGGACAGGATGCCGGCCATGTCCTTGTAGTCCTTCGCCACATCCGTCACCAGGTTGTTCTTGACCAGGATGTCCCGGTTGACCATCGCGGGATTGCTCGGGTGATGCGCGTCCGGCCGGACTCCGCCGATCAGGATCCCGCCACCGGAGAGGTTCGTGAAGGTGTTCTGGGTGACGGTGATGTTGGACGCGCCGAGCCCGACACCCGACTGATGCGCGTTGGCGTCGTTGCCGATCCCGAGACCCACTTGGCCGAGGTGGCGGAAGGTGTTGTTGGTCAACGTGATGTTCGTGGCAGCCGAGACCTGTACGGCGGCGGGCACCTGCCCCCAGCCGTTGCGGGTGGCCTCGAACTGTTGGCAGCCCGACTGGCAGGAGGTCAGGAAGTCGCCGGGCATCTGGTAGGCGGCTGGGATGAAGGCGCCACTCTGCTGGTTCGCGTACCCGATCGAGGTGCCCGGCTGGAGCCAGGTGGTGTGCTCGAAGACCATGTCCCGCAGGGTGATGTCGCGGACGGGGTTTACGTGGGTGCCGCTCACCTGGACCAGGGAGGTCAGGCGCGGCAACACGATCTCCCGTCCGACGGGTGACTGGCCGGCGGCCGCTTTGTAGTAGAGCTTCCCGGCCTGCGGATCCAGGTACCACTGCCCCGCAGTACGGAGGAATGAGTAGGAGTTGTGCAGCGTCAGGCCGCCGCCTGCGAAGGGTCTTGCCAGGGTGTCGTAGCCCCAGTTGTTGTTGTTCCACGCGGGTTGCTGCATGGTGACGGTCGTTCCACTGATGCTTTGCACGGGTGAGTACCGGTCGGTGAACGAGTTGAGACTCTCCAGCTCGATCCGGTTCTGCTGGGGCAGCGTGGCGAGGTAGTTGAGTGCGGAGTTCGTGATGGTCAGGCCCGTGGGGGTCATCCGTACGTCGTTGCGCGAGATGGGGATCGAAGCACGCGGCGCAAGAGTTCCGTCCACGTAGAGCTGCCGCGAGTCGACGCCCTGCGGGACCGACGCGACCCAGACGTTCGCGCCCGCGTCGTACTGCGTCCAGCCGGTGACGGGCTGGCCACCGGACACCCTCGGTGTCGCGCCGGGGCTCGCTTGCCAAGTGACGGTGTGGCCGTTGCGGCCCGAGTCGGCACTGGTGAACTTCAACGGTTCGGACAGCCGGTAGACACCGCCTGCGAGCTCGACGACCACATCGGCCTCAGCCGACCGGGCGCGGGCCAGTTCCTGGGCCTTGGCGAGAGTGGCGACCGGGTTGTCGGTGGAACCCGCGTTGCGGTCGTTGCCGTTCGGGGCGACGACGATCCGCACGATCGCGGTGTCCGCGGCCAGGGCGGGAGGGACGGTGAGGAGCGGCACGGTGAGGGCGGTGGTCGCCGCAATGGTTGCGGCGATCAACGTGCTTGGGCGTGAGGGCATGGGTGGTTCACCTTTCCGGAGGGGCGGAATCGGTCGGGTGTGACGAGGAGCTGACAGAGCGCTCCCAAAATGTGTCTTACTTATAGGACCTGCCCTGTCACACTCAGTCAAGAGATGAGACCGACTGATCCTTCGGTCTTCAGACAACGTTGGCAGGTATCCTCGGGATGGCTCTACACAAGGGAGGCAGGCAGGTGGACAGCGCGTCCCTTCCGGCCGGCGCAGTACCGCAGCCGCGGGAGGCCGGCCCGTACCGGCCCGGCTACGAACTGGTGGCCGAGCAGATCCTGCAGCTCATCGCGGAGCTGGACCTGCGGCCCGGCGACCGGATGCCGACCGAGAACGACCTCGCCGAACGGCTGGGCTCCAGCCGGACCGTCGTACGGGAAGCAGTGAAGATCCTCTCCGCGATCGGCCGGATCCGGGCCCAGAAGGGCCGCGGGCTTTACGTTTCGGACGACGACGGGATGCTGAGCGCGTCCCGCTTGGGCGGGTTCTTCCATCCCACCGACCTCGACCACGTGTACATGCTCTTCGAGTTCCGCCGGGTCCAGGAGACCGCCGCCAGCCGATTGGCGGCGACCCGCGCGACCCCGGCCGAGCTGCGAGCCATCGAAGCCGCCGCCGAGACCTGCCGACATGGCCACCTGACCGGGCAGCCCACCCTGTTCGACCGCGGCGACGAAGACTTCCACCTCGGCATCGCGGCCGCGTCCCACAACAACTTCCTGGTCTCCTCGGTCCGCGAGGCCCGCCGCCTCCAGCACCAGTCCAAAGTCATCGGCTTTCTGAGCGCGGTCGGCGGCCACGCCCAGGAGGCCACCGAGGAACACGCCGCCATCTACCAGGCCATCCGCGACGGCGACCCGGACGCAGCAGCCCAAGCCACCGCCGTCCACCTGGACAACACCCTCGAGGACTACCGCCGAGAAATCCAACGCCGAGTCTTCGGCTGAGCGCCCTAGCGGGCGTCGCCGCCTTCGGGCGGGCTCACATCCGGGATCTCAGGACGTCGAACTCGCCGCCTGGGGTGTTGGGGTCGAAGCCGTGGTTGATCAGCCAGCGGGAGGCGCGGAGGCTTCGGAGGGACCACCAGGCGCGGATCGCGTCGAGGTCGACGTCGGTGCCGTAGCCGGCGAGGAGGTCGGGGAGGCGTTCCTCGTGGCCGAGCGTCAGGCTGGCCAGGTCGTACATCGCATCGCCCTGGCTCGCCTCGGACCAGTCGATGATGCCGGTGACCTTGTCGCCGTCGACGAAGACGTGGGTGATCTGCAGGTCCCCGTGGGTGAACACCGGTGTCCACGGCCGGAGCGCGGCCTCGGCGATCTCACGGTTGCGCCTGACCAGGTCGGCAGGAAGCGCGCCGCTGGTGACGAGCCACTCACATTCGCCGTCGAGGTGCGCCGCAATCTCGTCGCGGCTCCGCCGACCGGGCCACGGCGGCAGCGGCGCCTCATGCAATGCCCGTACTGCGGCGCCCGCCGCGGCCCATCCCGCCGGCGACGCGGTCGACGGCTCCCCCAGTCGTCCGAGCGCCTTGCCGGGAAGTGCGGCGATCGCCAGCACGGACGGCTTCCGCCACAGGATCTCCGGAGTCGGCACCGGCGCCAGACCCATCGCCTCGACCTCGATATCGAGGTTCGCCTGATTGCCGTCGACCTTCAGAAAAAGGTCGCCGACGCGCAGCGTCACCCGCTCGCTGTGAGCAACGACGACCTCAACCTCATCCACACCACCCATTGTCCCGGGGCCACTAACCGGAGTCACCGGAATTACGCAGCCCGCAACACCCGGGCTATCTTCCGAGGTTGATACCTCCTACCGCCTTGGGGATCGTGGCGTCCACGACCAGGATGTTGTGGTCGGGGTGGTAGCCCATGACGTAGATGCGCTGGTTGTCGTGACTCACCTCGACCCGTCCGGACAGGCCGCCCTCGCTCTCGACCGTCCCGATCACGTCGCGCTCCTTGGTGTCGATCACGGTGATCAGATCCTTGAGCGGCTGACCCTCGGGCGGCGTGCCCAGTACGACGTACCGGCTGCCGTCGTCGGTCAGTACCGCGTCCGTCGATCGTCCCGGCAGGGGAACCGGTGACGGCCGGGGACTGTCGACGTTCGTGTTGACGACGGAGTACGAGTCTTTCGCCAGCACGTAGAGATAGTCGTCCCGCGTGATGCTCAGATCGATCGGTTGGCCGGTGATCTTGTACGGCGATCGCGCCGGCCGCATCGTCACCGCGTCGAACACGGCGACGGTCGACGATTCGCGACTTGCCACGTAGAGGCGCCTGCCGTCCTGTCCGGCCACCAGGGACGACGGCGTGGCACCGCTGCTGACGGGCCCTCCCACCGTTGCCAGCTTCTCCGTGTCGACGACCGTGATCGTGGCCGCCTGAGAGCTGAGCACGAACAACCGGTTCGTCTCCGGACTCAGCGCCAGGTCGATCGGTTCGGGCCCGACCGGTATCGGTTGGCCGACAACCTTCCAGGTGGCGACGTTGATCACCGAGACCGAGTTGGACCGGTTGTCGGCCACGTACAGCCGATCCGCGTCGGGCGCGAGCACCGCCGCGAACGGGGCCTCGCCGACCTCGAGGGCCTCGCCTTCCTGGTGCTGGGAATGGGTGTTGATCTTCACTGCCGTGCCGTTGGCGTGGTCGATCCCGTAGAGAACGTCATTGTTCGGTCCGACCACGACCGACACGATGACCGGCGTCGTCGGCCCTCGGGGATCGACAATCACGACTGCCCCACCCAGTACTACGGGAAGCACCGCCGCGACCACCACGATCCACCGACGAGCCTTACCGGTCGCAGGGCTGGCGGCATCCTCAGGCTGTCGACGGCCGATGATCACCACGCCGGCCAGCAAGGACCAGACAGCAAGCAGAACGATGAGCGCAAGAGTCCGGTGGGCAAAGGTACTGAGGCCTCCGTAGACGCCGATCAAGATCGCGAAGCCGGCCAGCACCCAGCCACCGAGGAAGGTCAGCCCCCGTCGCATCATCATCGCGATCAGCGGGCCGGCAAGAGCCAGTTCCGCCGCTCCGATCTGGAGAGCCGCGACCTCCACGGGCACGCCCGACCGGAATCGGAGCGTCGCGTTGTAGGTCAGGTAGAACATGATCCCCAGCTGTACCGCCGCGGCCAGCCCGCCGAGTCCCATTGCCGTCCAGGCCAGCCGGCCGCGCAGCCGTCGTACGTCGAGGGTCAACTCCTTGCGGAGGCGCCACAGCGCGGCGGCGCCTGCACCGATCCAGGCCGCATGCCCTGCGAGTGCCAGCCCGGCCACGGCTGGCTGAGAGGACAGCGCGCCCGCGCCACCGACGAAGAGCGCGTTCGTCGACCACCCGGTCACCATGGCTGCGCCGAGTACTCCGAACGCTGTCGTTCCGGCGACGAGTTCCAAGCCATGGCGTCGTTGAAGAACAACAGAGGCACCGGCCGCAAGGGCAGCGACGACGAAGTACCACAGCGGCGCGGAGTCCAGGCGATAGATTTCGAACCCGATGGCTGCCGACACCACCAAGGCGAGCGCGGCCAGCAGGCTGAGGGTGTAGATCGGCCAAGGGACAGTCGCCGGGATCGCTCGACCGGCACGGCGGCGCAACGATGTGCCGAGGAGCGCGGGATCGATGACGATGCGGCGCGCCGCCGGAATCGGCCTGCGAGCTGACCGAGCCGCCTGCGTTGACTGAGCCGGCTGCGTTGGCCGAGCGGGCCGGGTTGGGCCGGAGCTCACCGCGGCGGCAGGCACCGGCGGCGCGGGAGCATCCAGCGCTGCGCGGGCTGCTGCCGAGACGGCTCGGCTGTCGTCGTCGACGAGTTCCTCGAGCCGGGCATTCGCAGTACGGCGGACAAGGTCGTTGCCGGACCACCGCAACTGGGCGAGCTGTCCCACCGCGGCTTCTCTTGCCCCAGGCAACGGACTGACCAGTGCCTCGGCCAGGTGGCGCGGCAGGGTCCAGTTGACGTTGGCCGCGATGATGGTCCGGCCCTCGACCTGGTCCAGCTTCTTCGGCCGCTGGTTGGGCTGCTCGGCCGTGACCCGGTCGTAGACGAAGTTGTAGAGCTCGTCGACCGTGATGTCGCCGTCGCCGTCCAGGTCCGCGGTGCCGTCGCGCAGCCCGTCCACCAGATGACGGGTGAAGACCGACTGCGCGGCCTCGCCATGAATCGTGCTGCCTTCGAACGCGTACTGCGTCGAGTCCGACGCGGTCAGCACCGTTCGCCCACGGCCGCCCAGCTTCTCCAGCGTGTGCACGGCGGAATCCGACTTGGCGAACTGCTGGGTCTCGTACGAACCGCTGTAGCAACAGTCCAGGATGAGGATCTTCTGCCGGGAAAGGCTGTCCGTCATGGCTTCGTCGACGAGCTGCGCCGACAGTGCGGTGAACCGCAGCCGGTCCCGTTTCGTGTTGGCCATGGCCAAGTGCAACCGGCCGTTGTCGTCCTTGAGCCCGTGACCGGTGAAGTAGAGCAAGGTGAGATCGTCGCGCCGGCTTTCCCCGTAGAACTCCGCGATCGCCTCCCCGACCTCGTGCGTCGGCGCGTTGACGAGAGTCCGTACGTCGAACCCCGCGATCTCGGGGTCCTCCAGTACGGCTGCGAGCGCTTCCGCATCGTGCGCCGGGGTAGTCAGCCGTCTGAGCCCGGTGTCCTCGTACTCGTACGTGGCGATCAGCAGCGCCAGTCGGCGGCCCATGGGCTACTGATCCGTGTGCTTGGCGAGGAACAGCTGCAGCAGCTCCTCCCGTTCGCTGAAGCTCGGGCGGTCCAGCTCGATCGAGTCGTCGCCGACCTTGACGCTGATCCGTTCCGGCCCGGTACGCCGGGCGAGCCAGTCCCGGAGTACCGAGATCAGGCTCGGGATCATCCCGCCCGCTCCGCCCATTGCCACCGCGATCGCTCCGTACGTCACGGCGTCGCCCTTGCTGTTGCCGGGAGCATCGGCCGTCACCGGCCGGGTGTCGAACTCCCGCTCACCGAGCTCGTTCCGGAGCTGCCGCGCCAGCCGGTCCACGCGCTCCGCGTCGAACTCGTCCTCCCCCAGCACAACGATCTCGACCCACCGCACGTCGTCGCCCACGAACTTCCCCCACCTCATCAGCCGCCTTCGCGTCCGGCAACATGATCCTCGGCTCCACGCCGACCCACAAGCACCAATCTGACAGCGGGTGACGGACCCGCTACGTGCCTCGCTTCAGACCACAGCTCTCAGTACCGCGGTCACCGCGAGGGCGATGGCGACGCTGACGAGGACTGGTGCGCGGCAGAGGTACGAGATCGTGGCGGCGGTCAGGCCGGCTGCGAGGGTCCAGTCGGCTTCGCTCCAGCCTGGGCCGGCGAAGTCGGTCACGATCAGACCGGCCAGCAGGGCCGGCGCGAACAGCGCGATCATGGTGGCCGTTCGCGGGGGAAGCGGCCGGTTGCCGAGCAGCGCCGGGCCTGCTGCCTTCAGCACGAAACTGACGATGGCCACGAGCAGGATGGCCGTCCAGAGTGAGTTCACCGGTCAGTCGCCCCCCACGGTCGCAGCCCGGTCGGTCGCTGCCGAAGTTCGCAGCCCGATCAGGACAGCCGCGCCGGAACCGACAATCGCGAGACCGACCGGGACGACCAGGGTCAGCCCTGCCGCGAGTGCGGCAGCCGTCGCGGCGACCCAGCGAGCCTGCGCGGAGGCGCGCAGTTCGTCGATGAGCAGCAGCAGGAAGAACGCGGGGAACACCACGTCGAGTCCGAACCGGTGGATGATCTCGGCGGACGGTGCGGTGAGCGCACCGAGGAGCGTTCCGAGCACCCACGCGGGCAACTGGACGAGGGTTGCCCCGATCATCTTCTCGCGGTCGTACTTGCCGTTCCCCTGATGCGCCGAGGCCCAGGAGGCATCCACGATCGCCTGCCCCTCCAGCGCGCGGCGTACCCGGCCGCCTTTCAGGTCGGAGGCGACCGCAACCCCCATCGGCAGGAAGCGGGCGTTGATCATCGCCGCCGCGCCGACGGCCAGCGCGATGCCGCCGCCACCGGCCAGCGCGGTTGCGAGCGCGAACTGCGCGGAGCCGGAGAACACGACCAACGAAGCGACAACCGGTGCCAAGGTCCCCCAGCCCAGCGAGTGGGCCAAGGCACCGAAGGTGACACCCATGACGAACGTCGGCACGCCGATCGCCAGACCGACCCGTACGCCGGCCGCGTAACCGCCTCCGATCACTGCCATGATCGCCATTCTAACATCCTATCGACATTTAGTCTGTTAGAATGAGACCGTGACGGACAGTTGGCGGGGATACGAGCTGCTCGGCGGCCATCTGGCCCTCGATCTCGTCAACACGGTGTCCTGGCGCCTCGACCCGGCCAAAACCTTCGACCGGCTCGATGCCCCGGACTTCCTGGCGCTGTGGCTCGCCCGCACCGGCCTGGTCCCGGGCGACCCGCTCACCGACGCCGCCGACGTGATCGATCCGTTGAAGGAGCTGCGGGAGACCGTGTACCGGCTGCTCGTCGCGACCGACCAGGCCGACGTCATCTCCTTCGGCGAGCGGCTTGCGGCGGCACGCGGCCTGGCCGTCGCCGAAGCAACGCTGCCGTTGCAGTGGACCGTCCCCATCACGCGGATCGCCGACGTGATCCCTGCCCTCACGCTCACCGCTGACGACCTGCTCCGCTACCCCGACGCCGCCTTGGTCCGGCAATGTCTGGGCCCCGGCTGCGGCTGGCTCTTCCTTGACCGCACCCGGAACCACTCCCGGCAATGGTGCAGCTCGCAGGACTGCGGCAACCGCGAACGCGCCCGCCGGCACTACCGCCGCTCCCGCGAACAGCAACCTGCCGACTGAGCCGTGGACGCCGGCTCGAAAACTGGTCGGTGGTTGGAGTGCTGGATTGCTAGGGTCGCGGGCATGTATCGCATCAGCACTCCGCCGGCCGCCGCTTAGCGGACGGCCGGTCTCAGCACGCTCAGGTTTCTGACCTGGGCTTCTTTGGGCTGTTCGCAGACGCCCCGATCCTTTCGTGCGAACACCCTGGAGTGTCTGATGCACCACCGTCTCGCGCCGTCATCGGCGCGTGGTCTCCTGTACGTCGCCCTGGCCGGAATCGCGTGGGGCACCGGCGGCCCCACCGGCGCCCTGCTCTTCCAGCACAGCGGCCTGAACTCGACCGCGATCTCCTTCTGGCGCCTGCTCGGCGGAGCGCTCTGGTTGGCGGTCGCCTGCCGTCTGCTCGGACGAGGGCCGATCGTCCAGCAGTTCGCCGCTGCCCCGATGCGCTACCTCCTGAGCGGTCTCGGCCTGGCGGTCTGCCAACTCGGGTACTTCGCCGCCATCCCCCGCATCGGCGTCGCCGTATCGACCGTCATCGCACTCGGCGCCGGCCCACTCTTCATCGCCTTGGGCGCTCGCGAGCGCATCACGAGCACCTTGCTGCTCGCAGTACTGGGGCTTGGTCTTCTCGTCTCCGGAAGCGACGGCAGCGGCGGCTCACCAGTTGCGGGCGTCGCCTTGTCGCTTCTCTCGGCGGCCGGCTACGCACTGACCACGCTGCTCAACCGCGATCAGCAGGACCCCCTCACCAGCGCGTTCCTCGGCTTCGCCACCGGCGCATTCATCCTGTTGCCCTTGGCAATGACCGGAGGAGTCGCTCCGGCCATCGGCAGTTGGCCGTTGCTCGCGTACTTCGGTCTCGTACCGACCGCGCTTGCGTACGCCTTGTTCTACACCGGACTCAGAGCCGTTCGCGCCTCGACCGCCGCCGTCATCGCCCTGATCGAACCGCTCCTGGCCGCGCTGATCGGCATGCTCGCTTTCCATGAGCACCTGACCACTCTCAGCCTTGTCGGCGCTGCCGTACTCCTCGCCGCGGTCCTCCTTCAGGCGCGCCGCGAGTAACCCGGCGGTGAAGCACCACGCCTAGCAGCAGAATCGCCACCGCGGCTGCGGCAAGGCCTGCTGTGCGAAGGACAGAGGAATTGCCGGCAGGTGAAGCAGTTGCCTGAGGCACGCTTTCTGTCGTGGGCCGGTTCGGCGCTTCGGCGACGACGTTCACCTTGACCGGTTTCAGGGTGACGTCGTTGCCGTCGCCGCCGCGGTAGCTGATCGCGTACTTCGCACCGCCGACCGCCACCCCGGCGCCTTCGGTGAGATCCGTGAAGGTGCCCACGACCGGGTCCGAGCCCGCATTGGCGATGAGAGTGATCCCCTTGGCGGAGGACTCGGGCTTGGCCGTTGGGTCGGTGATGAGCGCGCCCGCAAGTGTCACCGCACCGGTGACGTTCAGCGGCTTGCCGTCCACGCGGGTCGTCAATCGGCCGGTTCCGGATTGCGCGAAGTCCCCGTCCACCGAGAACGACCCACCGAGTACGCCGGTGTTGAGCAGCTTGCCGCCCGTGAAGGTGCCGGCGAGGGTGGATGTCTTTGCCAGCGTGACAGTCGAGTTGCGGCCGGCCGAGACCGTGGTACCGGCGATCATCGTGAGGTTGCGCAGCGTCTGGTTTCCCGCGCTGGTCAGGTCGAGCCTGGCGCCCGCCTTCGTGAGGGCGACGGCACGGCTGGACTTCAGGCTGCCTCCCGTGAGGGCGAGGACTCCCTGCGAGATCGTCGTTTTCCCTGTGTAGGTGAGAGATCCGGCGAGGCGGGTGGTGGCTGCGCCTGCCTGGGTGAAGGATCCGCTTCCGCTGATCTTCGAGAGCGAGATCGTCTTGCCGGTGTTCTGCACGATCAGCGAACCGTCGTTGACCACCTTGAACAGCGCGGCCTTCGTCAGCAGGCTGCCGTCACCACCCGATCGCCCACTGCCGAGCCGGAGGATCGCGCCTTCCTCGATCGTGGTGGAGCCGTCGTAGTACTGGTCGGCCGCGAACGTCACGTCGTTGCCCCGCACCGACTTGATGACGATGGCGCCGGCACCCGGCGACTTGAGCGTGTCGTGGAAGACGCCGCCGCCGATCGGCGCGCCCAGTGTCACCGGGCCGTTGTAGGCGAAGGTGAGCTTGGAACGCGACCGCGCGGCCAGCAGGTTGATGTAAACGGTGTCCGCGGTTCCCGGCATGAAGATCTCGTTCGTCGTGCCGTCACCCCACTGCACGTTGGCGCCTTTGATGTTGGTACCGCGCTTGTTGAGGCTCTTCGGAATCTTGCGCCAGTTGATGGCCGGGTCACTGAGTGACGGGTCGGTGTCGCCGCCGCGGTCGGAGTAGCTGTACTGGCCGGTGAGCACGACCTTGCTGCCCGGGCGCGACTGGACGTTGATGTCGCTGCCGTACTCCCGCTGGTAGAAGTTCTGCCGCAAGGTGACCGTCTGGCCCAGCGGGGTGTCGACCGTCCAGGTGCCCTGGTTGAGGACGGCCCGCGCGTTCGGCAGCGCCACGGCGAACTCGGGTTTACCGGCGGCCATCCCGGTCCCGTTGTCGATCACACCGGAGAACGGATGAGTCCCCGCGAGGTCGAGCGTGCCCCACAGGAACCGTGGCTGAGTGACCAGTCCGGAGCCGCTGATCGTGCCGAGATTGAAGGTCCGGACGAGGGACAACCGCAGCGTGCCGTTGACCTCGATGTTGTCCTGGTTGAGCTGGTAGCCCGGGGTGTTGTACGGGAATCTCCCGATCAGCCCGGTGCTCCCACCTGTCCCGTACTGCAGCGTGGCACCCCGGTCGACGATGACCGCCGGCGGATCGGGGTTCTTCACCACGACGTACGGATGGTTGCCACCCTGGATGTCGACCGTCTGCCGCTGCTTGGCCTTCGGCACCGTGAAATCGCTGTCCTTGCTGAGGATCAACGTGCCACGCCCACTGATCCGGAGCGTCCCCTCACCGGTGATCACTCCGCCGTACGTCGTAGTACCGGAGGGCACCCGCACGACAGCATCACCCGACAACGTGACGTTGCGACCGGCAATGATCTCGCCCGTGATGTCCCCCGCCCCAGCCGCCACCGCCGCCCCCGGCTGCACCAACGCGCCCACCACTCCGACCGTCGCAAGCAGTACTACGCGGCGCCTACTCACAATCCGGTGCCTCCTCGATCAGTTGCGGACCTGACCCCACCAGGCACGACCGGCGCCAACCCTACTTGCCGCGCGGACGCGTAGGGTGATCCGGACATCATCCGGACGGAAGGTGCCAGGGTATGGGCGAGCAGTTGGGGAACCTGCCTGATCCGGGGCAGGCGAGTGAGCTGAACGACCTCGTCGAGCAGCTCCGGCGATTGAAGATCTGGGCCGGCGATCCGTCGTACACAGCAATCACCGCCGCGATCAACAAAATGTGGACCACCGCCGGGCGTCCGCCGGCGGAGTTGACCAGAAAGTCCACGGTGGCCGACTGCTTCCGGACCGGCCGGCGCCGGCTGAGCGCCGACCTGACGCCGGCGATCGTCGAGGCACTCAACCCCGATCCCGCGTACGTCGCGCAGTGGCGGCAGGCGCTGCGGGTGATCTCCGGTGAGACCGAAGCGGCTGGTCAGGTCCGGGTCGCCGACACGTTGCCCGAGGACCTTGTCGAGTTCTCCGGCCGCTCCGCCGAGCTCGCTGGCCTGCGGGATGTGCTGGCACAAGGTCGCGACCAGGCCCGCATCATCGCCATCGAAGGCATGGCGGGCGCCGGCAAGACGCGGTTCGCAGTACACGCTGGTCACCTGATCGCCGGGGAGTTCGACCAGGTCCTGTTCGTGAACCTGCGGGGATTCCATCCGGATCCGGCGCAGCCGCCGGCCGATCCGGCCGCCGTACTCGATGGGTTCCTTCGGCTGCTCGGAGTTCCCGGGCACAAGATTCCGCACGGACTGAGTGCGAGATCGACGTTGTACCGCGAGAGCCTCGCGGATCGCCGGGCCCTGATCGTCCTGGACAACGCGGTCGATGCCGACCAGACGCGATCTCTTCTTCCGCGGACTCCCGGCAGCCTGACGCTCGTCACGAGTCGCCTCGATCTCAGCCCGCTCGGTGGTGTCGCCCTGCCGGTCGGAGTCTTCGCGCCCGAGGAGTCGATCGCCTTTCTGTCCCAGGCTGTCTCCGCCGACCGTGACGACGCTGCTGCCGAACGGATCGCGGCACGCTGCGGCCACCTGCCACTGGCACTCGGCCTGGTCGCCGGTTACATCCGGGCCACCCCCGACTGGTCGTTGTCGGACCACGCCGATCGTCTGGAGGAACGACACCAGGACCGCAGGCTGGAGACGGAGGTTGAGCTGGCGCTGGAGTTGTCGTACCACCACCTACTCGCCGACCAGCGCCGCCTGTTACGCCTTGCCTCTCAGCATCCTGGCGATGAACTGGACGCGTACGCCGCAGCCGCCCTCTGCGACACCGACCTGGCCGCCGCCGAGTCCGCTCTGCACGTCCTGCACCGCGACCACCTCCTGCAGCTCACCACGCCCGGCCGCTACACCTTCCACGATCTGGTGCGCGCTCACGCCCATCACAAGGCGGTGGACGAGGACAGCCCGACGGATCGCCGCACGGCCCTCACTCGCCTGTTCGACTACTACCTCTTCACTACCGCGACAGCGACGAACATCCTGTTCCCGAGCTACGCCTCCCGCCGGCCACAGATCACGCGACCGATCACGCCCGTTCCGGAGCAGGCCGACGACGACGCTGCCCAGCAGTGGCTGGACAGTGAGCGCCGGAGCCTGGTCGCCGTGGCGAGGTACGCCGCGCAGAACGGCTGGCCCAGGTGCACGACCCTGCTGTCGATTCTGTTGCACCGCTACCTCGACGTGGTCCATTCCGGCGATGCACTGGTGATCCATCGGCAGGCCCTCGAGGTCGCGGAGTTGGTGGGCGATCCGCTGACGAACGGGCAGGTACGGATGAGCCTTGCCAGCGCCTTCCGGTCATCGGGACAGTACGAGGAGGCCGTCGAACTGCTGCTGGAGGCGGCGCCCTACTTCCGCCAGGCCGGCGACCAGGTCGGGGAGGCCGGCGCCTACAACCTGCTGGCGGTCGTCGAGAAGCGTCTTGGCCGGTTCGAGTCCGCTGCCGACTTCCTCAAGCGGGCACTGGCCCTGTTCCAGGAGGCGGGAGAGCTGAACGGCCAGGCCAGCGCGCTGAACATTCTCGGTCAGCTCGAGGAACGGCTCGGCCGGTACGACGAAGCTCTCGAACTCCTGGGCCAGGCGCTGGCGATCTACCGGCGGACCGGCGTACGGATGGGCGAGGTGAACGCGCTCAACGATCTCGGGGAGACGGAAGGCAAGGCGGGCCGTCACGAGTCCGCCGAGCGGCATCTGCGCGAAGCGATCGAGCTGTGCCGGGCGATGGGCTACCGAGCCGGCGAAGCCTCCACTCTCGACAGCCTGGGGACCCTGCACATCCGGATGGGCCGGCCGGCCGAGGCCGCTGCCCATTACCAGGAATCGCTGACGATCTTCCGCGAGATCGGTGAGCGGGACGGTCAGTGCTGGGCGCTGGCAGGGCTTGGCGATGCCGCACTCGCGGCCGGTGACCCCGATGGTGCCCTGACGCAACATGGTGCCGCACTGGCTGTCGCCGCGGACATCGGTGCTTCCGACCACGAGGCTCGCGCCCAGGCCGGCCTGGGCCACGCCCATCGGGCCCTCGGCAACCGCGCCGAGGCGAGACGGCACTACGAGCGGGCCATCACCATCTACTCAGAGATCGGGATGCCCGAGGTGGCCGAAGTACGCGCCGCCCTGAAGGCGGTCGACGAGCGGTAAAGCAGCCTGGTTGCTGCGGGGTTCGACGAGATTCCGGGCGGCACGTTGTATCCCTCCCTGCTTCGGCTGGAGAAACAAGGGCTGGTCCAGACGGAGTGGGTTCCGTCCGCGACGGGACCACGACGCAAGTACTACGACCTGACGGCGGCCGGACACGACGCTGTCGCCGAGCGGATCGGGTCCTGGCATCAGTTTCGTGACGCCGTCGACTCCCTTGCAGAGCAGGTCCAAGGATCCCGAGTGGAGCGGTCCAAGTGACGCCGGCCGAGGAATGGTCGCGACGGCTGGACCGGAGTTTGATCGAGCTCGGTGTGGAGCCGGCCGAGGCACGCAGGCTGACCGAGGACAGTCACGACGAAGCTCGGGGCGCGGGTGCCGACCCCAGCGAGCTTTACGGACCTGCTGCCGCGTACGCCGTCCGGCTGGCGCAGGCCGTCCGCACTCCCCAGCCACGGTTCTCGGCGATGCCCGCGGGTGATGTCGTACTGCGATTGTCGCGGGTCTCCAAGCGCTACGGCCGGCAGACCGTTTTCAACGGCGTCAGCCTGACCCTGCGAGCCGGCGAAGTGGCCGCCGTCGTCGGCGCCAATGGTTGCGGGAAGTCAACTCTGCTGAAGATCTGCTGCGGGATCACGGCACCTTCCAGTGGAGTGGTGGAACGCACGCCGCGGATCGGCTACGCGCCACAACAGGGCGGAGTCTCCGGGTTCCTCACCCCAGCCGAGCACTTTCGGCTCTTCGGCGCCGTCCACGGGATGGGCCGGCGCAAGTCCGTTGCTACTGGCAACCAACTCTGCCGGCGACTCGGCTGGCGGCCGCGGTCCGGCCTGGCCGCGGCTCAGCTGTCCGGTGGAACCCAGCAGAAGCTGAACGTCGTCCTCAGCGAACTGAACGGCCCCGATCTGATCCTGCTCGACGAGCCCTACCAGGGCTTCGACCAGGACAGCTATCTGGACTTCTGGGACCAAGTGCTCAAGTGGCGCGACGCCGGCGCCGGAGTACTGGTGGTGACTCACCTGCTGCAAGACCTGGAGCGGGTCGATCACCTGGTAGAGCTGCACGGATCGGAGGACCGGTGATGGTGTCAGCAGTAGCCGCGGTGACGCTTCGCGAACTCGTCCGCCGACGCCGCGCCCTCGTACTGGTCGTCGCGCTGCCACTGGCGTTCTATCTGGTCCGGCTGGACACGCCGGGACAGGCGATCCGATTCATTGCCCTCGGCATCGGATGGGCCGTCGCCACGCTGTCCTTGTTCACCCATGTGAGCTCACGTGACCTGGACCAACGACTCGCGATTGTCGGTGCGTCACCGAGCGCGCTCATCGCCGGACGCCAACTGGCCTTGACGGGAACCGGTCTCGCGTTGGCCGGGGCGTACTTCGCCCTGGTCGCCCTCACCCAGGACGTCGCCCACCTGTCGGCCATCGGACTACTCCTCGGTACCTGCGTACTGATCGCGGCTCCCCTCGGCGCCGCCGTCAGCCTGCTCGTCCCCAGGGAACTCGAGGGAGCACTGGCCTTGCTCTCGATCATGGCTCTGCAGATGCTCGCGGACCCCAACGGCACGGCCGCCAGAGTCCTTGGGCTGTGGTCGACCCGGGAGTTCACCACGTACGCCGTCGACCCCTCCGGCGGCGCTGACCTGTCGCAGGGGGTGTTGCACTTCATCGCAGCAGCCGCGATCGCCATTGCCATCACCTGGGCCGCCGGTGTACTGCGCCTCCGCCCCCGCCAACTCCCGACCCCGTCCACTCCGTAGTACGCCGGGTCGGAAATTCCGCAAGCGATAGCGGTGGGCACTAGCGGCCGACTCGCCTCTCGTGGTGCGTGTTTTGGTGCGCGCGTAGCGTGAGGGGTGACCGTCGGCTTCTCGGATTCGCCAGCCAAGGTGTGCCGTCTGCGGTGAACGACTCCCGGCAGCGCAGTGCGCGGCCGCGAAAGCAGGCGGTCCTGTGGACCACCAGGACGACGACCGGTCGCGTCCGGCCGGCGGCGAGCAAGCCCAGTTCAGCTCGATCATCGCGATCGCCGAGGGAATCCTGATCGAGCGTTACGTAATCTCCGCGGAGCTGGCCAGAGCCTTGCTCGAACATCGCTCGGCGGCCGCCGGTCTACCCGTGGTCGAGGCCGCCAACTGGCTGCTCTGCACCCAGGACCTGCCCTGACCGCATCACTTCTTCGCTAACGAGGCCCTAGCTGCTCGCGTTGCCATTCGTACAGGGCAGGCAGCCAGTCCTGGCCATAGGTGGCATCTGGGCCGATGCGTGGGTCGTCGGGAGTGCGACCGTCCCGTAAGGCCTGCACGTACGCGCGATCCAGCTCGATCCGAGCCTGTACCTGATCAGCTCCCCCGACGGACCCATGACCGGGGATGACGACCTCGACGTCGTCCGCCACTTCCTCGAGCAGTCGCAGCCCGGCGAGATAGTCATCAATCGGAGCCGTCGCGCCCAGGTCGGGGAACGGCATCAGGATGTCGGAGAGCATGTCCCCGGCGACGAGGACCCCACGCTCCTCGACCAACAGCGCCGCGTGGCCTTGGGCGTGCGCCGGATGCTCGATGATCCGAACCGTCGGGCCGTCCCAGGGAAGCCGCGTGGTTCCGGCCGGTAGGCCGGTGATGAGGCCGAACAGCTCCAGCGGTATGTCGTCGGCGATCTCCGGCGGCAGCCCTTCGGCGACGCGAGCCTTCCAGTCCGGGTCCGCCAGGACCTCCTGCATGAAGGCCGCGCAACGAGCCGTCCCGTACCGGGGTGCATCGCCGAGTTCCGCGTGCCAGAGCACATGGTCCCAGTCCGGATGCGTCGAGAACCCGGCCACGACGGGCTGACCCAACGCGCGCAGATCGTTCGCCAGGCAGGCCATTTCGCCGCCTGTGATCCCGGGATCGACCAGCAGCACACCGGCCCGGCCCTGGACTGCCACGGCGTTGTTCTGGAGCAACTCGCTCTGATGAACCAGCACTCCCTCAGCGACCTGGGTCAGCACAGGCGTCTCCCTTCCACAGCATCGCACCCTACGGCAGGGCCCCGACGTTTCGAAGCTTCGCGCCGGTCTACGGTGGCGGCGGCATCCTGCCGCTGTCGCCGGCGAAAGCGTTCGCGACCGGGCGCTTCAACAAGGTTCCGGTGATGCACGGCATGACCCGGCACGAGTACCGCACGTTCGAGGCCGCGCAACAGATCTACGGCGTACCGCCGATCAGGGACTAGGCCGAGTCGCCCGACGGGTCACCGCCTATGTCGGTACTGCGAACGCTTCCAAGGTGCTGGCGCGCTATCCGGCCGCGAAGTACGGGTCGTTCAGTGAAGCCTGGTCGGCGGTTGTCACTGACGCCAACTTCGCACGCTCGGTCAGCGACGTCAGCCGTGTTCGCTCGCGACAGGTGCCCACCTACGCCTATGAGGTCGCCGACGAGAACGCCCCTTGGGTGACTGGCGCACCGCCGCCCACCTTCCCGGTCGAGGCATTCCACGCGGCCGAGTTGCAGTACCGGTTCGACACGGACTCTTCGCGGGACAGCGGCTCGCGCCGGCGCAGGTGCGGCTCGCCGACCAGATGACCCGCTACTGGACCCGCTTCGCGCGAACCGGAAACCCGAACGGGCCGGGCTCACCGCACCGGCGTCCGACCACCGGTGACACCGCCCAAAGCCTTGCCCCCGGCAACAACCGGGTACGGCCTAGGGACTTTGCGAGAGACCACTCCTACGAGTTCTGGCAGGCCGTCTACCGCTGACCGGTGCGGGTGTGCACGTTCCCAGATTTATGGCATCCAGCTCTTGTGCTGCAGGGGCTGGATGCTGTTCCATCTGTAGCACCCGCCCCCTGGTCTCGCTTTTTGCAGGCCGAAACCGCGTTCCTGCCGGCTGCCTTGGGTAAGCCCTGGCGCACTGTCGAAGCGCTTCGACAATGGGCGCCGACCGCCCTGACCGCCCCATGTTCCACAGGAGGACGTATGACCAGACGACTGAGTTTCGCCGCCGCGTTCGGGCTGCTGGCATCGCTGCTCGTCATCGTGCCGGCGGCCAACACCGCGCCGCGCGCCGAGGCAGCGGAGACCAGCCAGACGAGCAACCAGGCCGCAACCGGCACGCAGGCGAGCCCCGCGCAGGTCGTGGCCGACCTCGGCGCCGGCTGGAACCTCGGCAACTCGCTGGAGGCCAACGCCAACGGCTATCCCAGCGAGACGGCCTGGAACAACCCGACCGTGACGCAGGCGATGATCGACAAGGTGAAGGCGGCCGGGTTCAAGTCGATCCGGATCCCGGTCTCCTACCTGCGCCACATCGGGCCCGCGCCCGGCTACGCGATCAACTCCGCCTGGCTGAACAGGATCCAGCAGGTCGTCAACTACGCCTACTACCGCGGCCTGAACGTGATCATCAACATGCACGGCGACGGTTACAAGTCGATCCCGTACGCCTGGCTGATCTGCGACGCGTCCAACCAGACGGCGATCAAGGCGAAGTACCAAAAGGTCTGGCAGCAGATCGGGTACCGGTTCCAGAACTACGACAACCGGCTGATCCTCGAGTCGATGAACGAGAACTTCGACGGCCAGTACGGCCGCCCGACCCAGCCCTGCTACTCGAACATCAACGCCTACAACCAGATCTTCGTCGACACCATCCGGCGGACCGGCGGCCACAACAGCTCGCGCTACCTGCTCGTCCCCGGCTGGAACACCAACATCGACTACACCGCCGGCAACTACGGCTTCGTCGTACCGACCGACCGGTACCGGTCCTCGTCGATCCCCAGCAACGAGCAGCGGATCATGATCTCGGTGCACTACTACTCGCCCTGGGACTTCGCCGGTGAAGAGAACGGCACCATCACCCAATGGGGGCGCGGGGCAACCAACCCGTCGAGGAAGTCGACCTGGGGCCAGGAGGACTACCTGACCGCGCAGCTCAAACTGATGTACGACAAGTTCGTCGTCCGCGGCTATCCGGTGGTGGTCGGCGAGTACGGCTCGATCGACAAGACCTTCGCCGACTCGTCGAACAACCGGTACCGCGCTGACTTCGCGCGAGCCGTGGTGTCAACCTCCAAGCGCTACGGCGCAGCCACCTTCTACTGGGACAACGGCGTGAACGGCCAGTACGGCTTCGGCTTGTTCAACCGCAGCACCACATCCGTAACCCAGCAAGGCATCATCGACGCGATCCGAGCCGGCGTAGCCAGCTAACCCCAAACCGCCCGGGGCCGGCCCGTCCCACCGGCCCCGGGCATCTCTGGGCGTAACCCCGCGCGCCCTCCGACGCCCGCTCCTACGTCGCGTGCACGTTCGACCACTCCGACCCACCCGATGTTGAGAGCACGCTCCTACGTCGCGAATGCGACCACGATGCGCAGCCGACCTGCGCGCTGAGGCGAAGTCCGTTGGGTGGTTGGCCGTGCGGGCCTGGCCTCGCTGAGTGGCAACCCGGGCTTTCGGTGGCTGACCATCCCATTGGCCTGGAGTGGAAGGCATGAAGTTGCTCAAACCATGCCGGCGACATTTCCGTAGCCCCACCCCATTTGGGCGGTCAGCCACCGAGCTTGTGGGTTGCCACCCCGGAGTACTGGGTGGCAACCCGCGCTTTCGGTGGTTGACCGCCTATCTGGCGTGGGGTGGAGGGCGTGACGGGGTGGCCGCGTGGACGGCCAGCGGCTTCAGCTCACCTCGTCGGATTCACGCCCAACAGCCTGGGTGGATGGTTGAGGAGACCGCGGGCCGTTTGCCCACCACCCAACGGGAGGCCGCGCGGGGCCTACAGGTACTGGTCGAGGACCGGCGCAAGACGTTGGGCGATCTTGGCGTGGCCGGTCGGGCTGGGGTGGACGGAGTCGACCAGGTCGGTGGTGGTGTTGATCCATCCGGTGGTGTCGACGAAGTGGACCTTGCTGTCGCCGGCCGTGGTTCGGGCCGCGACGGCGTTGCGGGTCTCGGGCACATACCGATTCCGGAACGTCTGCAGCGCGAAGATGTGGGCATTCGGATAGGCCCGGCGAACCCGCTCGAGGAGCACGACGTACCCCTGCTGGAACTGCGCCGCGGTCACCCCGTGACCCACGTCGTTGGTACCCAGATTGATGACAACACCGGTCGCCTGATAGCTGGCGAAGTTCCAGTCGTCGGAGGTCGACCGCGATGTGGAGCGCCGGAAGAAGTCCATCATTCCCACGCAGTCCCGACTGACCAGGCACGCGCCACCTTCAGCCACCTGCGTGTGCCCAGCCCTGAGCGCCTCACCAGCGCGCCACGGATAGGCGACGAACGGCCGATCCGCAGTGGGCTGGCCGACAGTGATCGAGTCGCCGATGAACTCGATCAGGTTCTGCGGCCGGGTGACCGGCGCGGTTTGCCCGCCCCCGGCGAGGATCAGGCCACCGAATCCCGGATCGCCGTTGTACGAACCGGCGCGCTCGCGATAGCCGATCCGGACGCTGTGTGTGCCACTGGCCAGTCCAGTAGCAAGCGTGACGCTGCCAGAGACATTACGACGCCAGGTCAGAGCCCCACCGTCGATGGAGTAGAACAGGTCGGCGGCATTCCGCTGACGTACGCCGATCGAGCTCCCGGTGAACCGCGCATCGACGTACCCGCCGGCCCATCCCATCGTGTAGAAGGACGCATTGGACCGGTTCCAGCGACCGTAGTACTGGAGATTCGGGTCATCGAGCCGACCCGTACCGGCCGATCCGCCGGCCGTCACCTCGACGTCGATGTAGTCCACGTTCGGCAGGCCGGCGGCGGTGGTCGGGCTGAACGCGATCGTGTTGCTTCCCGCCCTCACCTGCACCGCAAGGGTTTTCGTCGACCACATCGACCAGGCGCCAGTCCCCTCGAACGTGGTACCGGCAACCCGCGAGCCGTTCACAACAACATCCGCCGGCCGCACGGTCGTAGTACCGCTGGCGAAACGAATCCCCACCGTCGCAGTGCCCGCCGCCGCAGCATTGGCGGTGAACTGGACAGCAGCACCAACAGCATTAGTACCGTTGCAGAAGCCAGTCCCCGAGTAACCTGAGTGATCGGTATCAATAGTGCCGCTGCAAGTAGCCGGCGCGGTCTCCGCTTCGTACCGGGCGGGTGCCGCCGATGCGGTGGTGGCCGGTGCCAGGACGGCCAGGCCGGCGATGAGGGTCGCACTGATGAGCGAGGCTCTGAGTTTCATCATGGGTCTCCGTGCTGTTGTTACGGGGCGGATGTGCGGGCGACCACGTCGATGACGGCTTTCACCTCTCCCCTACGCGTCGTCCCGGTGACGGTGACCTGGCCGGGCGCATCCGTCGCTCCCGGAGGCAACGCCTGCCAGCGAACCGGGACAGCGGCGATGCGCTTGCTCGCCGTGGTGAGGACCTGGATAGTGCGCGGCAGCGCCGGCCTTCCGCCCACCACGGTGGTCGTGTAAACGGTGTCCTCGAGGACGAACTTGGCGCGGCTGGCGTTGTAGACGTTGATCGACGCATGCGGTTCCCAGGTGTTCGCCAGCCCCGGTACGGCGCGGAACATCGTCTGCCAGCCGGCCGGCTCCCACGTCAGTACGCCGACGCCCTGGTTGCCGATCACGTCGTTCGTGGCCTGGAAGACGCGTTGGATGGCGTCCGCCTGCCCTTGCACCGTGCGCGGGAAGGGCGAGTTCGGCATCGGGGTGCCGTTGCCGCCGGATGCGGGGTACGACGTCTCGGCGACCTCGATCTCGTAGCCGGGATAGGTCTTGGCCATCGTGTGCAGGTTGACGTCCAGCGCCTCCGGCGTACCGTGCCACTCCGGGTAGTAGGAGATCGCCAGTACGTCGGGGTTCTGGCCCTTGGCCTTGACCCGGGTGAGGAACTGGTTCCAGAACTCCATCGTCTTGGCCAGCCGGCCGGTACCGACGATCACGTGGATCTCGACCTTGGAGCGCGGCGACGTGTCGCGGACCGCCTTGATGCCGGCCGCGGCCAGCGTGGTGAACCGGTCCCAGGACTCGTTGTAGAGGCGCTGCTCGACGGGATCGGCCGAACCCCAGTACTTCCAGAGCAGACCGCCGCCAGGCTTGGACTGATAGGTCGAGGCCTGGTCGACGAAGTACTGCGGGGCCGTCGTACCGATCAGCGCCGCCTCACTGCCGTACATGAAGCCGTTGATGATCTCATTGCCGACAGCAACCTTTTCCGGGACGGTGCCCTGCGCGGCGAGCCGGCGAAGGTAGCCGGCCGTGTAGTCGTACACCGACCGGGTCAGGTCGTTGAACTCCAGCTCGGCCCAGCGCCGTGGCTTCGGTTGCTTGCTCGGGTCCGCCCACGAGTCCGCGTAGTGGAAGTCGATCCCGAGACCCATCTTCCGCTGCTTGATCCACTGCGCGGACTGCAGGGAACGATCCGGTCCCTGGCGGGGAACCGGTGTCAGCTCTCCCGTGCTCTCGTTCCTCGGCTCGTTGAAGATCCGCAACCGGGTGAACTGCATGCCGCGATCCTTCACGACGTCCAGCAGATGCGGCCCCGCCCCGCGGTCGGCCGCCAGCGGGTCGACCCAGTACTGCCGGTCCTGGTAGTCGTCCACCCAGGACAGGTCGGCACCGAGTACGACGTCGTCGCGCAGGTAGTTCAGGACCTCGAACTCGCTGACCGCCAGTTTGCTGCTGGCCGGCGAGCCGATGACGGTGAGCCGCACGTAGCGTGTTCCCGGTCGGGTGAACAGGTGGACCGCGCCGCGCGAACGGCTGCGATCGTTCGACCGATCGGCGATCCTCGACCAGCGGCGGCCGTCGGACGACGCGTCGACGACGTACCGGTTCGCCGTGCTGGCTTCCGCGAACAGGACGCGCACCTTGCGCAGGTTGTCGTAGGCCCCGCCCAGATCGACGGTCAGCCGTTGCGGGCCGGCCTTGTCCGCGACCCAGGACGTCGTGGGATCGCCGTCGACGGCCAGCTTGGCGGTGGACGAGCCACTGGTCGCCGTGGCCGAAGCCCAGAACTTGCCGGCGATGTTGCTCTCGATCGGCTTGATGTCCGCGGTACCGAAGACGGCGTGAGCCGGCACCATTTGGGTGCCGGCAGCAACCACGGTCGCGAGGGCGGTCAGCCCCGCGAAGACGCGCAGCGTGCGCTTCTTGCTCATGTTGCCTCCTGGGATTTCGTGGAGCAGCTGGCCGGGGCGCCGCTCGCTCGGTGGTTGAGCGGCGCCCCGGCGAGTCGTGGGTCAGACGCGGCGGCGGGTGAAGCGCTGGTTGGGAGCTCCGTTGACGGTGTACAGGGCGATCCGGGCGCCGTCCGCAGTGGACCGCTCCCAGACGTCCATGGCCAGACCGGACTGCCGGTTGACCAGGCTGATCACGTCGCTGCCGTGCTCGACCACGCGCCACTGCTGACTGGTGGCAGTGCTGTCGGTCTGCTGGACGACGTTCGAGCCGGTCGCGGTGCCGGTTGCCTGGAGGAACAGGCCGCTGTGCTTGGCCTTGAGGCGGACGTAGCCACTGCCGGCGTCCACGAACTCGAACTGCTGGTGGGTACCACTGGTGGCGGTGCGCTGGACGAGCCCTGCCCCGGCGGCAGTCGAGGCCCCGTTGATCTCGGCGGCCTTGCCGCTGTGCTGGGCCGCCAAAGTGAAGAGACCCGTCACGGGGGACGTGGTGCCCAGCTGGGCTTCCCACCTGGTGTTGGATCCGGCCGCGTCCGCCGGGAGACGGTCGCGCGCGGCGGTGTCGCCGTACATGGTCCAGCGGGCCCAGTCGACGACGGTCCGCGGGAAGCGCTGGTCGCTCCAGAAGCTGGTGTGGCTGCCGCCGACGAAGGTCAGGAACGCCTTCGGCCAGGTCATCTCCGTGTACGCCTGCCGGGCCGACGAGTACGACGTGGTCGAGTCCCGGTCGCCGTGGACGAACAGGACCTTGGCGTTGACCGAACTGGACGGGTTGCCCATGTCCACGCAGGACTGCGGGTTGGCCGAGATGATCCGGCTGTCGGGCCAGGAGGTCAGCAGGCCGTGGGTGACCATGCCGCCCAGGGAGTGGCCGGAGACGCCGACGCCGATGCCGGTGTTGATCCGGCCGGCCAGCGGACCGCTCGCGTTCAGCGCGAGGGTGTTGGTGATGATCTGCGAGACGTCCTTGGAGGTGTTGCCGTTGTTGACGTCACTGAAGTTGTGGTTGAAGTGCGGCGCCGGGACGATGAAGCCCGCCGAGGCCAGCGCCCGGATGATGAACAGCGAGTTCTGCGGGCTGCTGCCGAAGCCGTGGGTCATGTTGTAGACGGGGAAGACGCCGTTGGCGGCAGGAGCGTCCGTCACCGGGTTCCCGCCGGCCGTACCGGTGGCCGGGTAGTAGACGTAGGTGGTGCACGGGCGGCTGCCGCGGGTCCAGTTGTAGCGGCGTACGCCGACCGCGAACGGTGTGGTCGGCGCCGAGGCCAGCGTTCCGGCGAAGCCCGGCAGTGTTCCGAGCTGCGACAGGCCCGCTCCGGCGACGCCGGCGGCGGCACCGAGCTTGAGGAACGAACGACGTTGCATGGTCATGAAAAGCTCCTTGGGGCGGTGGAAAAGCGGGCAGGTACGACGTCGCGGGTGGCGGCGCCGCGCGTGGAAGCGTCAGGGGAGCCAGCGGATATTGGGGTTGAGGCGGCCGGTCCGATCGAAGACGGCCTGGTTCTCCCAGGCGTTGCCGGAGTTGTTGATGTCGGCCGGATCCCAGCCGTTACCGGGTACGGCGGCGTGCCAGGTGGGCTCCCACCAGAAGACGCCAGTCGCACCCGCATTGCGGGAGGTGTTCTGCACAGCCGCGAAGTTGGCCTGCTGTCCCGCAGGGGTGGCCGGGTAGCCGGCGCAGGGTTGCAACGAGGTGATGATGTTGCCGGCGTGGTCGTAGTTGGCCGTGGTGAAGGGGTAGGCGGTCTCGGCGAGGATGACCGGCTTGCCGTACCGGGACTTCATGTCGGAGACGACACCGGCCATGTGCGACAGGCTGCCGTGCCAGTAGCAGTAGTAGGACAGCGCGGTGACGTCCCACTGGACGCCCTGGGCCCGGATGCCGTCGTAGAACCCTCGGGCACCGCTCTCGACGTTGGCCGTATGGATGATGACCTTCGTGGCGCTGTTGCACGCCTTGGTCGCGTTGTAGCCGGCCTTGAGCAGCAGGCCGAGGTTGGCGTAGGTACCGTTGCGGACCCGGCCCTCCTCCCACAGCATCCCGTTGTGGATCTCGTTGCCGATCTGCACGCTGTCCGGTGTGGTGCCCTGCGCCTTGAGGCTGGTGCAGACGTCGTACGTGTAGTTGTAGACATCCGTCTGCAGTTGGCCGATGCCGTGGTTGGCCCAAGCGGCCGGCTTGAATTGCTTGCCCGGGTCGGCCCAGGTGTCGGAGTAGTGGAAGTCGACCATCAGCTTCAGGCCCTTGGCCTTCACGATCCGCGCGTACTCCAGGACCTTGGCCTTGTTGTTGTAGCCACTGCGCGGGTTGTTCCAGATCCGCAGCCGGATGTAGTTGACGCCGGCAGCCTTGAGGATGTCCAGCGGGTCGCCCTGGGTGCCGTTGGCGTAGTAGAACTTCGTGTTGAGGTCGCCGGCCCGCTGAAGCGTCGACACGTCCGCGCCGCGCATGATCGGATCGTCAGCGACGTCGCCGGTGGTCACCTCGAGGTAGTCGATGTTGCCCAGTCCGCCGGCGGTCGTCGCGGCCAGCCGCACGGTGTTGGCCCCGGCCGTCAGTTGCACGGTCACAGTCCGGGTCGCCCACGTGGTCCACCCACTGGTGGCCGCGAACGCCATCCCGGCCTGGGCTACCGACCCGTTGACACTCACGTCACCGGGTCGATTTGTGCCGCTGCCATTGGCGTACCGGAACGCCAGGGTCGCAGTACCGGCGGCCGTTGCGTTCACTGTGAACGCGGCCGCGCTGCCCACGGCGTTGGAGGAGTCGCAGAAACCGCTGCCGGAATAGCCTGAGTGGTTCGAGGCGACGGCGCCATCGCAGACGGCGGGTGCCGACTCCGCTTCGTACCGGCTCGTCGTGGCGGTCACGCCGGCAGGCAACGCGGCCACTTCAGCCGGCGCGGTGAGCAGTCCGGTCGACAGGGCGGCGGCCGTGAGAACCGCAGTGACTTTCCCAAGCTTCATGAAGGACCTCCGTTTATCCCTTGATTCCGGACGTGACGACGCTCCGGATGAAGTAGCGCTGGGCGAACAGGAAGATGAGCAGGACCGGCACCATGTACAGCGCCGCGGCTGCCGCCTGGACGGTCGGGATCGCGTTGCCGCGCGGATCCCGGTACCACGAGGTGATCGCGACCGAGAGCGTCGTGTGGTCCACGTCGAGCAGCAGAGCCGGTGCGATGTAGTCGCCCCAGGTCCAGGTGAACGACAGCAGGAACGACGTGATCAGCGCGGGCCAGGACAGCGGCAGGAAGATCCGCACGAACATCCGGACCCAGCCGCAGCCGTCGATGATGGCCGCATCCTCCAGCTCGCGCGGGATCGCCGCGAAGAACTGCCGAAACAGGAACACCAGGTACGGCGAGGCGGCGAGCCCCCACAGCACCCACGGCCAGTACGTGTTGACCAACCCGATCCGGGCGAACAGCACGTAGGTCGGCAGCAGCGTGAGAATCTGCGGCAGCATCATGGTCGACAGCACCACCAGGAACAGGGCGTGCTTGCCTCGTCCCCGCAACCGGGCGAAGCCGAAGCCGACGAGTGCGCTGGTCGCAGTGACGAGCAGTGCGTAGACGGTGGAGAGGAAGAGCGAGTTGGCCGTGTAGGCGACGAAGTTGATGTCGGTGAGGGCATGGGTGAAGTTCTCCCACTGCGCGTCCCCGGGCAGGATCTTGGCCGGCAGGGCCGCCCATTCCTCGCGGGACTTCAGCGCCGCGAGCATCAGCCAGCCGATCGGCCCGGCGAACAGTACGGCGAGCGCCAGCAGCAGCACGTAGATCGCGCCGGCGCTCAACTTTCTACGATCGGCCATCGTTGTCCACCTCGTAGTAGACCCAGAGCCGGCTCGATCGCTGCACCAGCACGGTGATCGCCAGGATCACCAGGAAGAACACCCACAACATCGCCGAGCCGTAGCCGAACCGGCTGGACTGGAAGAACTCCTCGTAGACCTGGACCATGTACAGATGCGTGCTGCGCGGCACCTGTCCCACGCCCGCGATGCTGTTCGTCTCGGCCAGCAGCAACGGCTGCACGATGATCTGGAACGACGCGATCACCCCGGTCACCACCTGGAAGAACAGCACCGGCGAGATCATCGGCACGGTGACGTGCTGGAACACGCGCCAGCGGCCGGCGCCGTCGACGACGGCGGCTTCCTCGAGCTCTGGGGGCACCCCCTGCAACGCGGCGAGCGTGATGACCATGCCACCGCCCAGCCCCCAGAGCGACACCACGACCAGCGCATAGAACGCCATCGGATCGACCAGCCAGGTGATCGATTCGATACCCGCCACGGCGAGGATCGCGTTGAGCAGTCCAGCGTCCCGGTTGAACACCAGCTTCCACATGATCGCCATCGCGACCACCGGTACGACGGACGGTAGGAAGAAGATCGTCCGCCACAACCCGACCGCTTTCAGCCGCCGGTTGAGCAGCACCGCGAGTCCCAGCGCACCGGCGACACTGAGCGGTACCACGATCGCCGCGAACCCGATGGTCCGCAGCATCGCCGCCCAGGCGTCGGCGTCCCGGAACAGCTCGGTGTAGTTCGCCATGCCGACCCACCGCCAGCGCGGTGAGCTGCCGTCGAAGTTGGTCAGGCTCATCGCGAACGCATAGCCGAGCGGGACCGCCGTCAGCAGCAGGAAGCCGACCACCCACGGCGAGACGAACAGGTAGAAGGTGCGGTCGGAGTACCTCGACCAACTCCGCGCCGCCATCAGCCGATCTGCTCTTTACCCTGTTTGAGCTCCTTGTTGATCTCGTCGGTGATCGCCCGGCAGGCCGCCTCCACACTCGCCTGGTTCTTGATCGCGCGCTGGAGGTGCTTGTCGATCACGCTGTTGCACTTGTCGTTCGTCACGTACGGCGAGTCAGGCAGCGGCGCGGCGTGCTTCAGTTCCTCCTGGGCGACCTGGAAGGACTGCTTCTGGTACGGGAGCTCCTGCGGGAGCTTCGGCATCAGCGACTTCAGCGCGGGCATCCCCCACCCGCTCTTGGCCCGTTCCTCGGCCGGCGGCCCGGCCATGAAGTACTCCATCAGTTTCCAGGCCTCGTCCTTGTGCTTGGCCTTGGCCGGGATGTAGGCACCCACCCCTGCATAGGTGGGACTGACCCGCTTGTCCCCCATGACCGGGGCCGGTGCCATCGCGATACTGCCTTGCAGTGCGGCCTCCTTCACGAAGTTGCCGCCGAACCAGTAGCCGTCCTGGGTGATCGCCATCCGCTTGGCCAGGAACGTGGTCAGGTCGGCGCCGTCCGGCAACGGGTTCAGCGAGGTGGGCCCGATCCCGGCGCGACCGAACTCGACGTACCAGCCGATCGCCCGCCGGCCGGCCGGGGTGGTCAGGTCGACCTTGGTGAGATCGTCGCTGTAGACCTGCTCGCCCTGCTGCAGGATCATCGTCATGATCGGGGCCCACAGATTCCAGGCCCACTCCAGGCCCAGGCCGTACACCTGAGCCTTGCCACCCGAGCGGACGGTCAGCTTCTTGCCGATGGCAAGCAACTCGTCGTGGCCGACCGGTTCGGTGGCGCTCAGGTGCGGAACCTTGGCCTGGTCGAACAACTTCGTGTTGTACCAGAGCGTGGCGTCCTGACTCCAGTCCTTGACGATGCCGTAGTACGGGCCCTGGCCGATCTTGCTGCCGTCCCACCGGAAGCTGTCGTTGACCCCGAGCAGGTCGTCGGCGCGCAGTATCTGACTCTTCTCCAGGTACGGCGTCAGGTCCGCGGCCAGGCCCCGCGCGTTGGTGTTCGCACTCCCGACGGCCGCCGCGCGAACCAGGTCCGGCGGGTTGCCGGAGGCAAGCATCGCGTTGAGCCGGGTGGCCTCGGCCTGGATGAACTCGATCCGGATGCCGGGGTGGTCCTTCTCGAATCCGGCGATGTGCTCCTTGGTGAGCTCGTTGTTGTTGTACATCACGGTCAGCGTCACGGTCCCGCCGCCGGAACCTCCTCCCGGCGACGAGCCGGAGGTGCCGGCGTCACAACCGCTCATCACGGCGCCGACACCGCCCGCTGCCAGCGCCGATCGGGCCAGGAACCGGCGCCGGGTGATCTCTGAGTTCATCCTGTCCTCCAGGAGCACACCGACGGAGTCCGCCGGCAAGGTTGGTGAGTGCAGCTCAGCCGATGGCGAAGCTGGGGTGGGGCGGCTGGTTGTAGGCGGTGTTCTGCCAGGCGACCGCTAGCCGGTACTGGCGGTCCTGCATCAGCGACGGCCGGGTGATGCTCGTGCTGTCGGTGGTGGAGTAGATGCGCAGGGCGCGGTTGTCGGAGGTGCGCCAGATGACTTCTTCGCGCCAGTCGCCGAGGATGTCGGCCGACAAGGCGGGCGTGGACTTGGTGCCGTTGTTCGACGCCACACCCGACCCGGTGAGCAGGCGGGTGTCACCACCTGTGCCGTACTTGCTGATCGCTGTCCCGTTGAGCAGTTCGCGTTGCGCGTCGCCGTCCCACCAGATCACGAAGTTGATCGAGCCGGGTTTGCGGGACGCGACCTGGCCGCCGGTGGTGGCGCTGCGCAGTCCGCCGACGGAGGCGGACCAGGCTTCGGCGCCGCGGTTGCCGGCCCAGATGTCCGCGGCGACTGCCCTGCCGTTGTCACAGCCACACGACGGTGCACTCCAGATGATCTGACCGGTCCGCGCGTCACCCATCCAGTGCGTCGGCTCGCTGGTCCACTCGGACGGCTTGAACACCTCGAGGCCGGGACGGCTGGGGATGAAGTCGCTGACGTGGTAGGCGTCGCCGTGGTGGGTGTTGTTCTGCCACAACCCACGACCGTTGTCGTCGATCGCCATCGAGCCGTACATCACCTCGTCACGCCCGTCGGCATCCACATCCGCGATGGACAGGTTGTGGTTGCCCTTCCCGGCCCACTGACTGCCGGCCGTGTTGGAGTCGAAAATCCACCGCTGCGTCAAAGCACCATTGCGGTAATCCCAGGCCGCGATGACGGAGCGGGTGTAGTAACCGCGGGCCATGATGATGCTCGGCCGCGTCCCGTCCAGGTACGCCGTACCGGCCAGGAACCGGTCGACCCGGTTGCCGTAGTTGTCGCCCCACGACGACACGTTGCCGCGCGGCGGCTGATAGTTCGCGGTCGCCAGGACAGCGCCGTCCGTTCCGCGGAACACCGACAAGAACTCCGGCCCGGTGAGGATATAGCCCGAGGAGTTGCGATGATTCGCGCTCGCGTTGCCGATCACCTGACCGGTCCCGGAGCGGGTGCCGTCCGCCGTCTTGACCGCCACCTCGGCGCGGCCGTCACCGTCGTAGTCGAACACCTGGAACTGCGTGTAGTGCGCGCCGGCTCGGATGTTGCGCCCGAGGTCGATGCGCCACAACCGGGTGCCGTTCAGCTTGTAGGCATCGAGGTAGACGTTGCCCGTGTAGCCCGCCTGCGCGTTGTCCTTGGCATTGGTCGGGTCCCACTTCAGCACGATCTCGTACTGACCGTCGCCGTCGAGATCGCCCACACTGGTGTCGTTCGCGACGTACGTGTACCGCTCACCCGACGGCGTCGTACCGCCGGCAGGCTGCTGGATCGGCACGTCCCGGCTGCTGGCCATAATGCCGGCCGCACCGGAGACGGGATTGAGGGTCAGCGAGTCTTCCGCGGCGTGCTTCGCCTGCCGCTCGACCCCGTCTGCCACAGCCCGAACGACGTACTTGGCACCTGCGGGCGCACCAGTATCGACGAAGCTGGTCGCGCCGCTGACCGGCGCCTTGTTCACCCTGATGCCGTTGCGATACACGTTGAAGCTGGTGCCGGCCGGGTCGTCGGCCAACTGCCGCCAACTGACCCGGTTGCCCTTACCGGTGTGCACACTGATCACACCGCGGTTGAGGTTCTCGACCTGCGATGTCGCCGCGGGCTGAGCCTCCGCCGCCGGTGCTGTGTCGATCGCCACGGCCGCTGTGTTCGGCAGCAAAGCCGCGGTCACGATGCCGACGGCCGCGATGCCGAGCCGGTGCCTGATAGCCAATCTCCGCATGAGGTTCTCCGATCCGGAAGTCTGTGAGGTCAGCGCAGGAAGGCGGTCAGCGACAGGTTCTGCTCGCGGACGCCCTGCACGACGAGGTCGGCCATCTTGGTCGCGCCGTACAGGGAGAAGTGGGTGTTGTCGCCCGTCTCCCTGGTGAGGTACAGCGGCTGGGAGGCCGACGGGCCGAGCGATTCCACCAGCGCCTTGCTCTTCGCCGTCAGGTCGATCACCGGAACGTTCCCGCTGCGGCCGAGCGAACGCATCACCGCGGGCAGATCCACTCCGAGACCGTTGACGTGCTGGGCGGTCCGGGTGAGCGTGCTGCCACTGAACTGCCGCCGTACGGGTGGCGTCACCAGGACCGGCGAGCCGCCACGCTCGCGGACGCCGTTGATCATCCGGGTGAGGTTGTCGCGGAACGCGGTCGACGTCGTGTTCTTGTCGTTGTGCCCGAACTGGATGAACACCAGGTCCTTGCTCTTGATGAGCGGCTTGACCGTCGGGAACAGCGCCCGGTTGGACAGGAAGCTTCCGGAGCTCTCGCCGGAGTCCCCGTAGTTCGCGATCACCGCACCGCTGCCCACTCGGGCGGGGAACGCCTGCCCCCAGCCCGCGTAGGGCGAGGTGAACTGGTCGCAGGTGGTCGAGTCACCCGCCAGGTAGACCACCAACGGCGCGCTTGCGGGCGCAACTGTCAGCGAGCGGACCTGCGGCGCGCTCCCGCCGAAGGTGATGCTGAGGCCCGACGTACCGGTTCCGCCCTGACCTGTGGGCTGTCCTTCCGGGACGCGGGCGTTGACCGTCGCGGTGGTGCGGACGACCTGACCCGCGGTGGTCGAGACGGCGGAGAGGATCTGCCGGCGGGCTTCCACCGACATGGACGTATTGGCTGCTCTGTCAGGACTACCGAGCTCGACGGTGACCTGATAGTTGCCTGGGGCCACATTGAACTGACACCTGATCGGCGAACTGCCCGAACACTGCGGAGGCAACGCCTGTACTGCGGCGACGCTCGAGGTTGGCACCAGTCCGGCCGCGGCCACCACCAGGGTGAGAGCGATTGCGGATCCGGTCTGCCGACGGTTCGGCCTGTACTTGCTGGGGTTCTTCAGGAGATTGCGGTCACTGCTCACCATGGGGCGGTACCTCTTCCTGGCCGGGGCGGCCGCCGACACCCCACGGCGAGAACGTCGCGGGGTCGGCGGTTCCGAAAGAAGGAGCGGGGCGGAGGCGGGTTGACACGATTCAATCGCTGTGCACGTGCACACGGCGTCGAAACGCTGAGTTCACGTTGATGAAAGCGCATGTTTACAGGGCTTGGCAAGACCTGGGTGCCGACAATCTGTGCACGTGCACAGCCTCTAACGGCCTCTGAGCCGCTTGCTGAGCGAAGGTCGAATGCTAGTGGCCCGAGCACCCGGCAGGGCTCTACGCGCCGGTATTGTCAAAGATTGTCAAGTCGCCGCGGACGGCGCCTCACAGGCCGGCGTACAGGTCCCTGCCGCGGGTTGCCAGCCGGGTGCGCAGCCGGTCCAGCTCGTGCTCGATGAGAGTGCTGCCGGCGGACTGTGCGTCCGTGAGCACCGGCCGAGCCACGGCGACAGCCGCGTCGACGGCATCGCCACAGGCGTGACTGTCTGCCAGACGGAGCGTCAGAAGCACGCGACTCAAGGGCATTCGGTCCGGCATGGTCGTCAGCGCCGATTCGGCGAAGTCCACTGCGCGGCCTGCGATCGCGAGATCTCCGGTCGTCTCGGTCAGATCTCGCAGGGCACCGGCGAGGTGGGACGCGATGAACGTCGCCCCTTCGGCGTCGAACAGCCACGGCGCCTCGAGCCGGTCCCGGTTGCCGAGCCGGTCCGCGGCGCGCTGCGCCTCGGTCGACAGCCGTGTGACCTCACGCCAGTCTCCGAGCAGCGCCTGCCCACGCACCTCGTCCAGCCGAGCCTGTACGCCGATCCACCCGCGACCGTTCTCCACCGACCCCGCTGCCTGGGCGTACTCCACCGCAGTCGCGCCGTCCCCCTCCAGCACGGCAAGGGTGCTCATACTGCTGAGCACCACGCAGACCGTCGCGTGATCACGAGCTGCCGACGCCCACTCCACACTCCGGTGCAACCACGCCATCCCGATCCCGCGCTGGCCGCGTTTGACGCGCAGCCAGGCGGCCAGATCGGCGTACTGGGCAGCGAGCCGGAGCAAGGCGACGACGAGCTGTTCAGGGGCCTTGGGCACCAATCTCGTGATGGCCGCGAGCGTTTGCTCCACCGGCCCGAGGAGATCACCACGTCGTCCTTCGACATCCGCTTCGATGAAGGAGATCAGCAGCGCGGCCAGGCTGTGCACGGTCTCAGTCCCGACCACGCGCACCTCGGCCAGCCCTTCCAGGCCGTCAGTGGGTGTGGACGCCTGACAGCCGGCCATTCCGTGCAGCGGGCAGGTGATGCCGAACGCCGGCAGCTGGAAGCTCCGGGCCGGCTGCGGCCGTACCGCTGCCGCGATGGACGGCCGGGGCAGCGGTACGCCGACCGGCCCGTCCGCGAAGCCTCTGTCGTTGTCCTGCTGCCGTCGCGCCCTGGCATTCGTGGCCAGCCCGACCAGCGAACCACCCGCGCCGAGCAGCTCGTCGGCCCCACCAGCGAACGCGATGCGCGGCACGCGGGCGCCGCTCTCCAGCTTGGAGACGTAGGTGTGGCTGTACCCGAGACGAGTGGCCAGCTGGACCTGCGTGAGCCCCGCTTGTTCCCGCAGTCGACGGAGCTCACGCCCGAACCGGTCGTCCTCCGTCGCCTGGTCACGCATACGCTTGTTATAGCGTGGCGGGCTCCTTCTGTCAGCCGCGGCTCGATTCGGCTACCTGCGGTAGGAGCGGAAGTAGTCGACGACGAACTCCTTCGGCCTGGGGTCGGCGGGATCGACCGATCCGGTCCATCCCGCGTTCTCGTAGATGCCCAGCAGGAAGACCATCGGGTAGGCCGGCGAGACGTTCATCGTCTTTTTCAGGACGTTGTCGACGTAGAGCTTCATCTGCGTCGGAGTCCACTCCAGCGCGTAGATGTGCATCTCGGTGGAGATCGGGAAGTCGACGGCGATGTTGTGGTGGATCTCCTGCGCGTTCGGGTCGCCCCACTTGAACATGCCGAAGTTGAAGTTCCGGGGATAGCGCCCGGCGTGCTCGACGATGTCGACTTCCGCGGACTGGCTCGCGGTGTCCTGTTTGCCGATCATCCAGAAGGCGGCGTGCAGACCGCTGCGCGCCGAGGTCTTGGCCCGGATCTCGAAGTAGCCGTACTTGGCGGTGTACTTCATCACCGTCGGGATCGAGTGGTCGAAGCGATTGTTCTTGTGCAGGCCGTTGCGCTGGCCGGTCTGCAGACTGGAGACCTTCATCCGGTCGTCGGAGTAGTACGTCGGCTGGTCGTTGTCGATCCGCAGTACCAGCGCGTTGTTGCGGAAGCCGTACCGGGCCGCGGATCGCCATTGCGGGGTGCGCGACTCGAGATAGTTGGTGATCCACAGGTTGTGGTCCAGGCTGCCGTTGAACTCGTCGTTCCGGTCGAGGATCCAGCCGGGCTTCTGGAGCGGGTTCGGCGGCCGCTCGGCCGCTTGGGCGGCCGGTCCGGCACCGATCGCCGCGATCGCGGCCAGCGGCAGGATCGCTGCCGCGGCCAGGACTTTACGAGGCATCTTCACGCTGTCATCTCCTTGGTACGGGGCGGGTTACCGAGCGGACGATGGAGCTTCCGCGACGGAGCAGGACCCACGGTAGGAGTGCGACGGCGGCTCGGGCGGCGGGCGGCCGGTTCTGTCAAAGAACTGTCAAGCGACCGACTCAGGCCGAGGTGCGGATCACCAGTTCGGTCGGGAGGATGACGGTGGCGGTGCCTTCGCCGTTGATCTGGGCCAGGAGGAGGCGGACCATGGTTTCGCTGATCCGGGACCACGGCTGGCGGATGGTGGTGAGTTGCGGGTCGGCGGTGACCGCGACCGGCGCATCGTCGAAGCCGCCGACGGCGATGTCGTCGGGGATCCGCCGGCCGGCCCGTTTGATCGCGATCAGGGCACCGTCGGCCATCAGGTCCGAGGCGACGAAGACGGCGTCCAGATCCGGCACCCGGCTGAGGAGGTCCTGCATACACGCCTCGCCGCTCGCCCGGCTGTAGTCGCCGCTGACCACGAGCCGTTTGTCGTAGCGGATCCCCTGCTCTGCCAGCATCTCGCGATAGCCGAGCAACCGCTCCAGTCCGCCGGGGGTGTCCTGCGGACCGGCGATGGTCGCGATCCGTCGGCGGCCGGACTCGATCAGGTACTGCACCATGGTCCGGGCGCCTTCACGGTCGTCGGCCGAGACGTACGAGACCGCGCCGTGCCGGCCGAGCGGTTTACCGCAACAGACGAAGGGCAGGTCGGCCCGCTGAAGGTACTCGATCATCGGATTCCCGCGATGCGAGGAGAACAGCAGTACGCCGTCGACAGGGTGCGCCGAGAGGTACGGACTGATGCGCCGGCGCTCCGCCTCGGTACCGGCCGTCATCACGACGAGCGGGATGTCGTGGCCGGCCAGGGCGGTGGTGCAGCCGCGCAGCAAGGTGGTGATGTTCGGGTCCTCGAAGAACACGTCCTGCGTCTCCGACAGCAGGAAAGCGATCGAGCCGGCCCGCTGGGTCACCAGGCTGCGCGCGGCCCGGTTCACCACGTAGTTCAGTTTGCGGATCGCCGCGTCGACCGCTTCCCGGGAGGCAGGACTGACGTTGTGGCCACCTTGCAGAACGCGGGAGACGGTACCGCGAGAGACACCGGCCTGCGCGGCGACGTCATGAATGGTGGGTGGGCGTCTGGGTCGAGCTCGCCCGCTCCGGCCTGGCACAGTGTCCGTCATCGATCCTCATCTGCAGCGGCGTGTCCCGACCTTACCTCCCCAGCGCCTGCGTGCGGAGGCACAACTCGACCCAGCTGTGCACGTTCACAGAGTGTGCCCGGGGCCGACCCCGGCCGTCAGTTCGGCCGGCACCGAAGCGACAGCGTCGTACCGTCGTCTCGTGCTCACCGATCCGAAGTACCAGGTCCCTTCGCCGCCCCACGCCGCCAGTGGTGTTGCGTGGCTCCGGGCTTCCGTGGCGCGGTTCAGCAACGGATCAGAACATCAACGCCGACGTGCGCTCGCCGTGGCCGATCTGGCCGCCGTCGACCCGGAATCCCTGCGAGCCTTGGCCTTACGCCGCGGTACCGGCCCGGTCGAGGTGCTGGCCGAAGCGCTCGGGATGCCCGCCACCGTCGCCGAGGACATCGCCGTGATCGCGAAGTCCTACCAACCTCACACCACGATCACCCCCGCGGCAGATGAGGCCGTGGACCGCATGGTCCGGATCCTCGGCGCGTACGACGAGACGACGGCCAACCGGATCGCCCTGCTGGTCCAGGCATGTGACGCGACCGCCGCCCTGGTCGCCAACACCCTCGCAGGCCGCACCGGCCCGCCGGTGCCCAAGACCCGGCGGGTGGCCCCGGACGGCACCACCGTCGAGGTCGACCTGACCGACTCACCATTCGGCGCCGGCCCGCACGCCTGCCCCGGCCGACTCCACGCACTGGCCCTCGCGGACGGACTGGTCCAAGCAGCGCGGGCCGACTGACGGCCTTCGCTTGTGCAGCTGCACTTGCGATTGCCCGAAAAGTTGCCCTAGGCATCGGTATCGGGGAACCGCGGCCCGCCGTAGGGCTGGCGGCGGGGCCGAAGCTGGCGCACCCTGGAGAGGTGGACCTGGATGCCGTGGCCGTCGAGTTGTACGGGTTGACCCCGGACGAGTTCACCGCTGCACGCAACCACCTGGCCAAGACCGTCGGCGGCTCGACCGGTACCGCGATCAAGGCACTGCGCAGGCCGACCCTGGCCGCCTGGCTGGCCAACCTGCTGGTGCGGACCGACCCGGATGGCATCAACACCCTCACCGAGCTCGGAGAACAACTCCGTACTGCGCACCTGTCGGCCGACGGCGCCCGGCTCCGCGCACTCACCCCGAAGCGGCACCAGTTGGTCAAGTCGCTGGTGGCCACCGCTCGGGCCGAAGCCCAGCAGCTCGGCCGGCCACCGACCCAAACTGTCATGGACCGGCTCACCGAAACCCTCGACGCGGCACTCATCGATCCCGGTGCCGCCCAACTGCTGCGCAGCGGCCAGCTGACCAGCGCACTGCGGCACGTCGGGTTCGGGGTGGTCGACGAGACCGGCTCCCCCGCCAAACTCGCGCCGCTGAAACCACGGGCGGTTCGTAGTACGCCGGCAAAGAAGGCCGCAAAGACAGCCCCGAAGCGCCGACCGGCCGGCCCGGACCCCGCCTTGCAGCGTCGCAAAGCGGAGTTGGAGGCGCGCGCGAAGGAGGTCGACGCCGAGTACCGCGAAGCCGAGAAGCAGCGCGTCGCGGCCGAGTCCCTGCTGGACGCCCACCAGCACCAGGTCCAAGACCTGCACGCCGCCACCGAGCGCCTCACCGAGGAACTCGACCACGCCCGCCAGCAGCTCAAGACCACCCAACGCGAGACCGCCCGCCTCGAACGCGCCCTCGACCGCGCCACCCGAGCGGCGGAACTAGCAAAACGCCGCCGCGACAGCCATCAGCAACGCCTCGCCGACCTCGCCACCTAGCCGCGGACCAACCCGCGGCCGTCCGGGCTCACTTGACAGCGCGCGACCGGTTCCACCGGTCCACCAGCCGGTCCAGTACGCCGTAGCCGACCATTCCGTACATTCCGACCGCCAGCAGGAACGCCCACACCGCGGCTCCGATATTCACCGGCCGCAGCAGCAACCCGACGACAGTGGAGGCCACGGCGATCCCGGCGAACCGCCCGATCGCACGACGACTCATCGGCTGGTAAACCATGCCGCCGATCCTATCGACCGCCCGGCTCAAATCCGCCGCGAAGCACCGGCCGGGCGGGTGTGGTTGCTGTCGGCCACGAGTTGGGGGCGGTTGCCGGTGACAAGCAGAGGGGGGCTAAACCGTTTTATGCGTGTTCGCCCTCGGTTACGTGATGGTCGACCGAGCGTAGCCGAAGGCTTTCCCTTGACCAGTCCCGCAGCACCCCTTGGTCACCTTCCGTTTGCTTGCGGTCATCCTCCGTTACCCCCAACGATTCCCTCACCGTGGCCTTGAGGCAGGCCACACAAGAGGAACCGGATGTGACCCATGCGTAAATCTCTCGCAGGTGCAGTCCTCGTGCTCGGACTCGGTGCCACCGCCCTGGCCCCGATTCAGAGCGCGGCGGGCGCCCCTGTCCCCGCCCCCACCGACGGCGTCTACCAGGTCCTCGGCAAGAGCTGGGGCGTGTCCCCGGCTGACGCCAAGGTGCGGCTCGACGCCGAGCACAGCAAAGCGTCGGCACTCGAGGCCGCCGAGGCCGGTACGGCGAACATCGACGGCGCCTTCTTCGACGCGTCCCGTCAACTGGTCGTCAACGTGCACTCGGCCAAGGCCGCCGAGGTCGCTCGTGAGCACGGCCTGACCCCGCGGACCGTGACCCGCGGCGAGAAGGCGCTGGCCAAGCTGCAGACCCAGGTCCAGGCACTGGCCGACAAGTCCGGCTCGCTGCAGGTCCAGTCGATCGGCGCCGACCTGCCGACCGACCGGCTGCAGGTCGTCCTGCAGCCCGGCAAGCAGTCTGCGAAGACTGTTGCCCTGGTCAAGCAGTTGAAGGCGATCCCGGGTGTCGACGTGAGCACCAACGACACCACGCTGTCGATGACCGCCGACGTGATCGGTGGCCAGATCATGGACCTGGTACCGGGCACGAACTGCTCCCTCGGCTTCTCCGGCACCACCAGCAACGGCAACAACGTGATGCTCAGCGCCGGCCACTGCGTCGAGGGCAACCCCGACGTGCTGAACCGCTCCGGGGTCCACCTCGGCAAGGGCATCGCCAGCCGTTTCCGCACCGGTTCGCCGAGCGTCGACATGGGCCTGATGGACATCGACTCGGAGGACATCGGCCGCGGCTACATCGACAACCGCAACGGCCGGACCACCCGCGTCACCGGCTCCTCCAAGGCTCCGGTCGGTACGACGATCTGCAAGGCCGGCAACACCACGGGCTGGACCTGCGGCACCATCACGCAGTACAACCTGACCGTCAACTACGGCGGCGCGGGCGGCAGCGTCACCCGGACCTCCGGCCTCGCGCGTTCGACCGTCTGCACCGAGGGCGGCGACTCGGGTGGCGCCTACATCTCCGGCACCATCGCCCAGGGCATGACGTCGGGGGGTCCGAACGACGGCCACGACTGTGGCTGGAACCAGGGCGGCAACGCCACCGGCTCGTACTCCTTCTACCAGCCGGTCGTCGACGCCGCCTCGTACTACGGCGTCACGCTGACCCGCGGCTGACCTCCACCCCCTCAACAAATGGCCCCTCCCCCTGCGGAGGGGCCATTTGGCGTCAGCTGTGAGATCCCACGATCCTGCTCGCGGCACGAAGCACCACCGCCGACAGTTCCGGCGGCGAGACGACAACGGCGTCGCCTGCTTGGGCAAGAACGGCGGCGCACGCCTCATCGGCGTTCTCGAGATCCGCTTCCACCAAAGACCAGCCGTCGGCATCCGGCACCACCGGACCTGTCGGCCTGAACCGCCGTACTGCGTGGTCGCGCACCCGCAGCACGATCGGATACGACGGCAAGGTCGCCCGGAAGCGCCGCCCGGCATCCGCCCAGTACTCGGTCAGATCGAAGCCACTCGGTCGCTTGAACGTCTCGTGGGTCAGCGATGCCGAGGTCACCCTGCTCAACCGGTAGGTGCGCACCGCCGCATCGGGCCGGACCGCGATCAGGTACCACGTCCGGGCCTTGGCGATCAGGCCGAGTGGCGCGATGGTCAACTGTCTCTCGGGATCCCGGTAGGTGATCGTGATCCGCCGTTCCGCCCAAATCGCCTGCCGGCAGAGTTCCAGCCAGCGCGGCGCCTCGCGCTGGTCGTCCCAGCCGGAGTGATCGATCAGCAGCCGTTGGCGAGCGAACTCGGCGTCGCGCCGGGCACTTTCCGGCAGTTCGGCGATCAGCTTCGCCATCGCCTGGTCGCTCGACGCGTCGATGCCGAGATCGGCGAGCACGTGCGCCGTCGCGCCGACGAACACCGACATCACCTCGGACGGCGTGAGTCCGGTCAGCCGCGTGCGGTAGCCCGGAAGCAGAGCCCAGCCACCGCCCCGGCCGCGGACGGAGTACACCGGCACCCCGGCCAGGCTCAGGGCGTCGAGGTCACGCTGGACTGTTCGCGGCGAGACGTCCAAGTGCTGCGAGAGTTGCTCGACGGTCGATTGCCCGCGGGTCTGCAGGTGCAGCAGAAGCCGGAGTAGCCGTTCGGCACGCATGGTCCGACTATGGCAGGAAAACAAGCCATCGGGTGGCGTCTTTTCTTCCTACGGTCGCCTCATGAGTGTTGTCGTCCAGGTGGAAGACCTGTCCATGACGTATCGCGCACCGATCCGGGGATCGGGCTGGAAGGAGACCTTGGGGTCGGTTTTCCACCGGCAGTACCGGGAGGTTCCCGCCGTACAGAACGCCTCGTTCGCTTTGAGCGCCGGCGAGATCGTCGGCTTCATCGGTCCGAACGGGGCCGGAAAGACGACGACGATGAAGATCCTGTCCGGGTTGCTGCACGCGACCTCCGGGCAGGTTCAGGTGCTCGGCCATACGCCGTGGCAGCGCCGGTCCGGGTTCCTCCGCCGGATCGCGTTCATCCGCGGCAGCCAGCCGGTGGGCGGATCTCAGGAGCTCACTGTCCTCGACACCTTGCGCTATCAGGCCTTGCTCTACGAGATCCCGGCCGCGGAGTACCGGCGAAACCTCGACGAGCTCACCGAACTGCTCGACCTCGGCGACCTGCTGCAGCGTCAACTCCGCGCGCTGAGCCTGGGCGAGAAGATGCGGGCGGGGCTGGCGCTGTCACTGCTCTACCGGCCCGAGGTGATGTTCCTCGACGAGCCGACGCTCGGTCTGGACGTCACCGGCGCGACCGCGATGCGACGGTTCGTTGCCCAGTACGCCGAACAGACCGCTGCGACCGTTCTGCTGACCAGCCACTACATGGCCGACGTCGCCTCGCTCTGTCCACGGCTCGTCCTGATCGACAAGGGCAAGGTTCAGTACGACGGCAAACTCGACGCGCTTGCGGCGAAACTCTCGCCGTACAAGCTCCTTCGCCTCACCGCACCGAACGCCGACGAGCAACGACTACGGCAAGCCGGCGAACTGGTCGAGGCGTCGAACGGGACGTGGGTACTGCGCGTACCGCGTGACGCCGTCGCCCGGGTCACCGCGGAATTGCTCACCGATCTGGACGTGGTGGATCTGTCTGTCGAGGAGGCTCCACTCGACCTGGTGATCGACCGCGCTTACCGGGAGGGCGTCGGATGACCGCCCTGTCCGCCGATCGTTTTGCGGTCCGTCGGCTGCTGGTGCTGATCGCGCTGCGGATCCGGATGGAGGTGCTGGAATGGTCCGGCACCTGGTGGTTCCTCTTCACCCTGGTCATCCAGGCGGTCGTCGGCCCGCTGATCGGCATGTTCGTCTGGTCGGCCGTCTACCCGGCCGACCCGTACGTCGCGACGTACTACGTGGCGCTGCTGCTCGTCACGGTGATGACCGAATCGTTCGAGCAGTTCACCTTCTCCGAGAAGATCTACGACGGAACGATCAGCCACGACCTGCTGCGCCCGCAACCGGTGATCGTCAGCACGATCGGGACCAACCTGGCGATCCGGACCTGGCTGACGATCATGGGTGTCCCGGTCGTGCTGCTGACCGGGCTAGCCTTCGGGGTCTCGTTGAGCTGGAGCGCCCTCCTCTCGGCTCTGCCGGTCTTCCTGCTCGGCGCCACTCTCAGCTTCTGCTGGATCTTCATGCTGTCGCTGACCGCCTTCTGGACCGAGCGGGTGCATTCGATCGTGGGCTTCGGCTGGACGCTGAACTCCCTGCTCGGCGGCACGGTCGCACCGCTGGCGTTCCTGCCTGGTCCCCTGCGCGAGCTCGGTCAGGTCCTGCCGTTCTACGGCATGTTGGGACTGCCTGCTGACGTCATCGCGGGGCGAGTCCACGGATTGTCTGCTGTGCTCACCGGAATCGCCTATCAGGCTGCCTGGACCGCGGTTTTCGCCACCATCGCCGTTCTGCTGTGGCGGGCCGGAGTCCGTCGCTACACGGTGGCCGGCGGATGAAACTCCTCCGGCTCTTCGCCGCCGGCTTCAGCCGGTCCGCGCAGGCGACGATCACCTTCCGGATCAACCTGCTCTTCGACATCGTCCTGGCGATCATCGGCCTGTTCGTCAGCCTCGCCACCGTGTTCATCGTCTACTCCCGGACCGACTCGCTGGCCGGCTGGACCGAAGCCGAGACCTACGTCCTGATCGGCACCTTCCAACTGCTCAGCAGCCTCAAGAGCACCTTCATCGATCCCAACCTCTCCTGGTTCCCGGAGAACGGCATCCGCCAAGGCAAGCTCGACACCTTCCTCCTGCAACCCGCCCCCACCCTGTACCTCGCCAGCCTGGCCCGCTCCTCCCCGTTGTCGCTGATCCAGTTCGTCCTCGGCCTGGCCGTCATCGCAGTCGGACTCAGGAACCACGTCCCCACACCGGGCGCGATCCTGGCCTGGAGCCTGACCCTGATAGCCGCACTCGCGGTCACCTGGGCAATGGGAGTCCTGCTTGCCTGCCTGGCCTTCTGGGCCCCACGCCTAGCACTAGACGTCTTCTACACCTCAGCCTGGGAACTGGCCCGCTACCCCACCGACATCTACCGCCGCCCCCTACGCCTGGCCCTGACCTACCTCTTCCCCCTAACCCTCATAGCCACCATCCCCACCACCACCCTCCTCACCGGCCCTCACCCCTTGGTCCTGGCCTCAACCCTCACCGGAGCCGCCCTAACCTGCCTCCTAGCCACCACCTGCTGGCGCCTAGGCCTACGCCGCTACACCGGAGCCACCTCCTGACCCCAGATGTGCGGGAGGCGCAGGCAGCGCGGCTCAGGGTTTGTACTCAGGAGGCGGCTCGGTGTCGCTGTCGCGGATCTTGGTGCGTTCGCTGGTGTGCGGCGCAGTTTCGCCGGTGCCGGAGTCGGTGGCTGATCCGGCGGCGCCTGCCACGCCCTTCCCGGCGGCGAAGACGGCCCAGAGCACGTAGCCGAGGGCCACCAGCACGATGAGCATCAGCGGAATCCAGAGCGCGGCACCCATGAGAGCCTCCTGGTCGGGGATCGGCTGGTCCGGCCCCGGTACCCACCTGACTGGGCGAAAACACCCCGTTTACCGGCGGGCAGACGGGTTACCGAGACGGCCCGCACTGAAGGAGGCCGGCCATGGTGTTGCTCGTCCTGCGGCAACGGTGCGAAGAGAGAGCCCGCGATGGCTGATTCGCTGACTTTTGTCGGTAATGCGACGACCTTGCTCCGGATCGGGTCCTTCACCGTGCTGACCGATCCGAACTTCCTGCACAAGGGGCAGCGGGCTTATCTGGGCAAGGGGCTCTGGAGCCGGCGCCTGAAGGAGCCTGCGCTGCAGCCGGAGGATCTCCCCCAGCTCGACATCGTGGTGCTTTCGCACCTCCACGGAGACCACTTCGACCGGATCGCCCGCCGCCGGCTCGATCGCGCCGTACCGGTCGTCACCACGGAGCCGGCCGCACAACGCCTGCGCCGATGGGGCTTCGCGGCCGAAGGGCTGCCGGTGTGGGAACGCTACGACCAGTCGCGCGGCAACGAGTCACTGACAATCGAGGCGCTACCCGGCATCCACGGCCGCGGCGTGATGGCGAAACTGCTGCCCCCGGTGATGGGATCGCTACTCACCCATCGCGTCGGCGGCGAGGTCCAGCGGCGGATCTACCTGAGCGGCGACACCCTGACCGGCGACCATCTCGACCAGATCCGCGAGCGGCACCCGGAGATCGACGTCGCCGTCGTCCACCTGGGCGGTACCAGAATCCTCTTCGCCACCGTCACGATGGACGGCGCCCAGGGCCTCGACTTCCTGAACCGGATCCGCCCCCGCCTCGCCATCCCGGTCCACTACGACGACTACCGCGTCATGCGATCCCCGCTCTCCGACTTCCTCGCCCGGGTCCACACCAGCCCGCACCCCTGGCAGGTGACCACGATGAACCGAGGCGAGACCTTGCCGTTGGCCTGAAGTGACCCGCATGAATGGCCGCTCGTGGGGGTACAGCAGGCTGAGCTCGATCGGCGGAGGCGGCAGATGACACCTACCAGCAACAACGGCCCCACGGTTCTCCCCATCCTGTCGCGGGGCCGGCATCGGCATCCGGGGAAAGGCGCGTGCTTCATGGAGTACGCGTCCCTGCTGGCCGGTACGACGTGGTCGGATCAGCCGGACTGCACCCATCCGCTACTGGCGTTGATCGCCCGCGAGGTGAACGACGAAACCTCCAACCCCGGCCGCGCCCACCTGGTGCCCTTGATCCCGTCGGTCATCGGTCTCAAGCCGAGCGATCCGCGGGTGTCCCCGGCATTGGTAGCCTGCTGCGTCCCGCTGGTCGTACCCGTCGTGTCCCCACTGTTTCGGCCGACGCTGACCGCGGCGGTACGAGACGCTGAACGACTGCTGACCGAGCGCGAGACCAAGACGACGGCGGCGTACGACGCTTTCGCCGCGCTCGCACTAGCCGGCGCCATCCGAGCCATCACCGACTTCCGAGCCCCCGATGCCGACACCCTCTTGCGCCAGGTGCTCACCGAGGCGATCGCCGAGTGCCGCACCTGGATGCCAGCCACTCCACAACCAGCCGAAAACCCCACGCTGGCAAGTCTCTGACCTGCAAAGCTGGGCTCATGAGACAGGTCTACCTCGTCACGCATGCCGAGGCGCAGCACCATGTCGACGGCGTTGTCGGAGGCTGGCACGACTCGGAACTGACAGCCCGTGGGCGTCTGCAGGCCGAGAGGATCGCCGAGGTGCTCGCGAACAGGATCGGCTCCCACCCGGTCGAGGTCTACTCCTCCGATCTGCGACGGGCCAGCCAAACGGCGGAACGCATCGCCCGGAGGTTCGGGGTCGACGTACAGCTGGATGCGCGGCTTCGCGAGAGGTCCAATGGCGAGGCTGATGGGCGGCCCCAGGCGTGGCTGGCTGGGCGTCGGGTTCCGCTTCCGGAGTACGGGGATCGCCTTGGGCACCACGACGGGCCGGCTGGGGCGGAGACACGGCTGGCGCTGGTCGAACGGCTCTACCCGGCCCTCGATGACATCCTCGCTCGGCCGGTCGCGCATCAGGTTGTGGTGTCGCACGGATCCGCGTCGAGCTACCTGATCGCCGCCTGGATCGGCATGCCGATGAGGTCGACCGATCGGGGATTTTTCCCGCTGGCTTCGGGAAGTATCACCGCTCTTCTCCGCAACGACACCCACTTCAGTCACCAAGTCGTCTCCCTCAACGAGACCCAGCACCTCGAAGGCCTGTAGCCACGCAGTACAGGCGTTCACTGGCCTCGTGGGTGGGGATGATGGGAGGGGGAGGTGGGGCGGGTGTTGGTGGTTTGGGATTTGCTGGATGGGGTCCGGCGGGTGTGGTCGTCGCGGGCTACCTGGGTGTGGGTGGGGGATGTCGCGCAGTGGCTGTGTGCTGTGGGTGCGGGCTGGTACTGGTGGACTCGAGCGGTGACGTTTGAGTCGTTTGGTGTCGTCTTGCTCGCCTGCGCTGTGTGTCAGGCGGGCGCGGTGGCGGCCGTCGTGTGGCCCGGGCTGAGTGCTGGTGAACCCGAACTGGTCGATCACCATCGCGGTGTCACCGTGGCGATCGTGTGTCTCAGTCTGATCATCGGTCTCTGCCTCGGGCTCCCGATCGTGGACAAGGTTCTCGATCAGCCCGACCAACCGCTGGCCGCGCTGTTCGTGGCGGGGATTGTGCTCGTGCTGACTACGTTCGTCGGGCTGTGCGCCGCGACGGCGCTGTCATCCCGCATGTCGACGGGCAGCTCCGGGCAATTCTCGGCGGGTTCGGGCTGGGCCGACGCCGGCGACAGCGTGTCCGCCGACGACTGACCCGGTACGCCGCTCACTCCGCCGGGTCGCGCTGACTGACCCGGTACGCCGTTGCGCTGACCGACCCGGTACGCCGCTCAGTCGGCCGGGCGCTCGGCGATGGGGTGGGTCGAGTCGATCCCCTCGAGTCGGCGGGTCTGCCGGAGTTCGCGGTTGATCGCCCACGCGTCGGCGACCGGGCCGAGGTGGCCGAGCTTGTCCGGGTTGAGGACCGAGCGGATCGTCTGGATGCGTCCGTCGAGGATTTCGAGCGCGAACGTGCCGACCACCCTGCCGTCGCGGTCGCGCAGGATCGCGCCCGGCTGCCCGTTCAGCTCGCGGGGCTCCAGCGTCAGTCCGATCCGGCCGAACAGCGGGAAGACCGAGGCGAGCAACCGGGCCGCGTTGGCGGCACCGACGACCCCCTTGACGAAGGCCGGCGCCTTACCTCCGCCGTCACCGACGATCTGTACGTCGGCGGCGAGCAACTCCCGTACTCCGTCGAGGTCACCATCGCGCAAGGCCTCGAAGAACCGCGCCGCGAGCTCCTCGCGCTCTCGGCGGTCAGCCTCGAACCGCGGGCGCCCCAGCTCCATGTGTCGCCGCGCCCGGACCGCCAGCTGGCGACAAGCCGCCTCCGACCGTCCGACGGCTTCCGCGATCTCCGGGTAGCCGAACCCGAACACCTCACGCAGTACGAAGACCGCCCGCTCGAGCGGGGACAGCCGCTCGAGCAGCAACAAGGCTGCCATCGATACCGAGTCCGCCAGCTCCGCCGATCGCGCCGGATCGTCGTACGGGTCGGTGAGCAGCGGCTCGGGGAACCACTGCCCGACATACCGCTCGCGCCGGACGCGGGCCGAGCGCAGTACGTCGATCGACACCCGCGTCACCACGGCGGACAGGAACGCCTTCGTCGACGCGGGCTCGCTCGGCGTGGACTCGTAGCGCAGCCAGGTCTCCTGGACCGCATCCTCCGCCTCGGCCACGCTGCCGAGGATCCGGTAGGCGATCGAGAACAACAGCCCGCGCAACTCCTCGAACTCCTCGGTCCGCGTCACGCGACCTCTCCCCTGCATCCGCAACCAACAACCACGATCACGATCACGATCACGATCATCAGCATCACATCGACCTCCCGATCAGCTATCGCCTCCAAGACGAAGCAGCCGCGGCGATCTGTGACATCGAGCCACCGGCCGCTCTCGCCTGGTGACACAGATCGGCGTGGTGGGCCTGTTGAACTGTTAACGTCCGCGGCATGCCGACTCCCCCAGCAAGGATCCGGCTGCTCGGTCCGGTGGCGATCACCGTCGACGGCGAGCCCACCCGGGTCGGTGCGCCCAAGCTCGCCTGTGTGCTCGCCGCCCTGGCCCTGCGACCCGGCGAGCCCGTGCCGCAGGCCGACCTCATCGACCGGGTCTGGGACGGCGACCCACCCGAGGCGGTCCTGAGCGTCCTCTACTCGTACGTCGCTCGCCTGCGCGCGGCTCTCAAACGGGTGCCCGGCGCCGCGATCCGCCGGGCCGGTTCGCACGGGTACGTCCTGGACGTCGACCCCGGAGAGATCGACCTGCACGCCATCCGTGCCCTGCGCGCCGAGGCCAAGACTTTCCAGACCTCAGGGCAGCCGGACGAAGCCCTGGATTCGTGGCGCCGAGCGTGCGACCTGGCCGGCACTGAGGCACTCACCGGCATCGGCGGCCGGTGGGCCGAGGAGACCCGAGTCGCGCTCGCCGCGGAACGACTGGAGCTGCTGACCGACCGCTACACCGCCGAGCTCGACGCCGGCCAGCACGCCGCAGTACTGGGCGACCTGGTTGCACTCCACGATGCCGAGCCCTTGGCCGAGCCGCTCGCCGAACTGCTGATGCTCGCGTACTACCGCTGCGGCCGGCCCGCCGACGCGCTCGCCCGTTTCGAGGCGACGCGAGTGCGGCTGCGCGACGAACTGGGCGCCGACCCGTCGAAGCAGTTGCGCGACCTGCACCTGCGCATCCTCGATCATGATCCGGCGCTGGATCCGTCGGCTCCCGCACCGATCCAGTTGCCGTCCGACATCAGCGGCTTCATCGGTCGCGCCGCGGAACTCAAGGCCCTCGACCAGTACGCCGATTCGGCCTCGCCGCTTGCCGTCGTCGTCGGGCCGGGCGGAGCGGGAAAGACCGCCCTGGCCGTCCACTGGGGACATTCGCACGTCGACCGGTTCCCGGGCGGACTGCTGTACGTGAACCTGCGCGGCTTCGACGAGGGCGACATGGTGTCGCCGCGCGAGGCACTCGGCCGGCTGCTGGTGGCCATGAGTACGCCGGGCGAAGCGGTTCCGGACGACGTGGATGCCGCCGCCGAACTGTTCCGCGCCGCCACGGCCGATCGCGGCGTACTCGTGGTCCTGGACAACGCACGCAACGCCGAGCAGGTACGGCCGCTGCTGCCCGGGCCGGGCTGTTTCACGATCGTGACGAGCCGCGATCGCCTCACCGGTCTCGTCGCGCTCAACGATGCCCGGCCCGTGCGCGTCGGCATGCTCGGACGGGAGGAGGCCGTGGAGTTGCTGACGCGGATCCTCGGCACGGACCGCGTCGCTGGGGAAGCGGAGGCGGCGGAGCGGCTCGCCGATTTGTGCGGCCATCTGGCCCTGGCGCTGCGGATCGCCGCGGCGCATGTGGCGGGTGAACCGAACCTCCGCATCGCCGACTATGTGGCGGAGCTCGAGAGGCGCGACCGGTTGGACGTGCTGGCCGTCGACGGCGATCCGGCCGCGGCCGTCACGGCGAACCTTGACCTGTCCTATCGGGTACTCGACAAGGACGCTCGCGAGTTGTTCACCCGGCTGGGAACACTGCCCGGCGAGGACTTCGCGGAAGAAATGATCGCGTCAGTTTCCGGGCTGTCCGAAGAGGACAGACTGCGGGCGTTGCGGAGACTCGTCGCGGCGCATGTGCTGGAGCAGCACCGCGCGCGGAGATACCGGATGCACGACCTGGTGCGCTTGTACGCCGCGCGCGAGGCTGAACGGGCCTTGAGCAACCAAGACCGGGCGATGCTGATCGAGCGGTTCATCGAGTGGCACCACGACCGCGCCTTCCAGCCGATCGCCGACGAGGAGACCAACGTCTTCCTGGCCTGTGAGGCACTGCAGGACCATCCGCGGCTGTGGCGACTGGTGCTCCCGCTGCGCAACACCATCAACGAGTGGCGCTTCATCAGCCGCATCCACCGGCTGATCGACGTGGCGACCCGCCGGGCCGAGGAGTCCGGCGACGACCTCGGCCGGTTCCGGATGACGACGCTGCGGGCGTCCGCGAAGCGTGTTGACGGCGACAGTGCCGGCGCGATCCAGTTCGGCACGCGTGCCCTGGCCCTCGCCGAGGCCCTGGGCGATCGGGAACGCACCACCGCGAGCGGGAACCTCGGCATCTATCTGTTCGACCACGGGGACTTCACCGGATCCGCCGAGGCGTTCATCCGGGCCGTCGACCTCGCCATCGCGACGGGCAACACCCGGTCCCAGCTGATCTTCACCAGCAGCATGATCCAGGTCCTGTTGCGGCTCGGCCGGTTCGACGAGGCCGAGGCGTACGTGCGGAGCGCCGAGACGCTCGGCGGAGACTCGCTGACAGCCGAACAGCGGATCCGGCTCGGACTGTCCGATGCGGAGATCCACGTCAACACCGGTGACTTCGACCGGGCGATGGAAGCCGCCGACGCGGCCCTCGCCATCGCCCGCCAAGGCTCGTACGGCCACCTCGACATGTGGTGCATGCAGGTCCAGGCCCAGATCCACCTGAACGCCGGCCGCGCGGTGGAGGCGCGGGCGGCGTTCGAGGAGGAGTTGCGCCAGGCCCTCCACCGCAACATGTCCTCCTTCGAACCCGAGCTCCTGTGCGACCTCGCCGAGGTCCTGATCGAACTGGGCGAGTACGCGGAAGCCGGAGAACTCATCGCCGAAGCCCGCGCCAAATGGTCGACGGCCTCCAGAGGCTTCCAGATCTACCAGGAACTCCTCCTAGCCGGCGTCACCAACGGCCTAGGCCAGCACGAGACCGCCCTAACCCACGCCACCAAAGCAGCAACCGCCTACGCCACCATGCCCTGGCCCGCCCGCCACGAGCTAGCCCTCACCGCCCTCTCCAACGCCCACGCCGGCCTCGGCAACCCCGAGGCCGCCCGCAAACACCAAACCGCAGCAAACCAAATAGCAGCACCCATCAACCGCATACGGAGAGGGCGGGGCTGACCCCGCCCTCTCCGATCAACAACTCGACAGCCCTATCCGGCACTCCACCCCCGTGGGATTACCGTCGCCATGGATGCTGTTGCCCTCGAGGTCGTGGAAATCGTCGAGGTTGTCCACGATGTAGTCCCTCAGGTTGTCCTCGGTCATATCCTCGCCGTACTCGTTCCACAGATCTATCCCCATCTGCACGGCAAAGTCGTCGGCCGCGTCGGTTCTGCCCGCAAAGGACGCGTGCGAACCGGCGATGAGGGTGCCGCCGCCGATGCCTGCGGCGGAGCCGACATAGCCGTAGTGGATGTTCGACCAGACGTCGAATCGCATCCGGTAGTTGGTGCCCGGGACGTTCACGTACCGCGTGTCGTCGTTGTCGTCGTCCACGCCGATGTAGTCGCCGATTGGCCCCTTGTGGTCCCAGGCACTGCCAGGCCACACCATCCCTGCCCACCACGCCAACGTCCCGGCGTCACAGACGGCGCGGGTGGTCGGGCCGCCAATGCAACCCTCGTCCACTGACTGCGCGGTGTCGGCGTTGGCGTCCATCTCGCCGAACATGTAGGCGAGGATCGTGCTGAACTCCTTGTCGACAGGCAGACCGTGTCCGCCCGGCTTCGGCCCGATCGGCGGGCCCGGCCGCGGACCCGGCCGCGGACCCGGCGGCTTCGGCCGCTTGAGGTCGCGGGGCAGGCCGTGCGGGAGTGGTTTCGAGGTTCTCGGCGCTTCCGCTTCCGAGCCTGCCGGACGCTTGCGCTTCTGCGGGACGGCGCCCTTGCTGCCGTTCTGCTTCTTGAGCTTCTTGCCCTTGGACGCCGGGCCACCGCGGGATGCCTTCTTCACGCTCTTCAGGCCGCTGGGGTCCGCCCTCGTGACCGGGGAGTTGTTGGCGTAGGCGTAGCCGTTGAGCTGTTGTGGATCCTTCAGGTCCATGATCGGATCGGCTGACAGGAACCGGCCGGTGGTCGAGTCGTATTCGCGGGCTCCCACGGTAGTGAGTTCTACGTCGTCGTTCTCGATGCCGCCGACGAAACCTCGCTGGTCCGGCCAGCTCGGTGCGGCTTCGCCTCGGACGTTGCCGAACGGGTCGCGTCGGCGGACGGTTGCCGTCAGGGTGTCGCCGTTGACGATCCACTGGTTGGTGCCGTGGTGGTCACCGGAAAGCCACTGGATGTCGCCGAGGCCGTTGCGGACGCCGACGACGGACTCGCCGTGCTTGTAGTAGCGGGTGGCTTCAACCTTGTTCGTTGCCTTCGTGTAGGTCAGTTCGTAGCCCGCGACCCATGCAGTCAGGTCACCGTTGGCGTCCGCGCGCAGGATCCGCTGACCATCCGCGTTGTCGAAGAACTTCGCCGTACCCTCGTCGGACTTGATCGTGTCCACCCGTCCGGCCGGGGTCCAATTCAGGACATCCACCTTGTCACCACGATCGATGCCTGTGGTGAAGCCGGCCTTGTCGTAGGTGAACGCGGTCGCCGCGCCACCTGTCGAGGTGACGTTGGTCAGCTCGTGCGGTCCCGCCTCGCCTGCCCCGGTGTACGAGTACGTCTTCTGCACCGGACCCGTGGGAGTCCACTGCGTCTCGCTCTTCCGGTTGCCGACCACGTCGTACTCGTACTGCGAGCGGTACGCGCCCGGTCCGCCGACGGCCGTCGGCTCGCTGCCGCACGCCGACGCGGCACCCGCCTGTGCCCACGCATCCGTGAGCCGCTGCAGGTAGTCGTACTGGAAGCACTGCGTCTCCGGATCCAGCTTGTCCGAGGTGTGTACCGGATCGTCCTTGATGGACAGCACGTTCCCCGAGTTGTCGTACTGGTACGACAGCGCCGCGATCCCGTAGTTGGACCCGTCGAACTCACCCGCGGTGTCCTTGTCGAAGTAGAACTGCGAGAGTCGGCGGGTGCCTTCCTCGTAGATCCACGTCTGCCACGTCTGACCGGAAGTCCCGCTGACATCCGCGGGGTCACCGAGCCTGCGCTGCAGCAGATCGCCGTACGGCGAGTAGATGGCCTGGTCCACGTAGACCTGCCCGAACCCGAAGTCGTCGCCCCAGGAGGTGACCCGTCCGGGCCGGCCCATCGAGTCGTACGACTGCGTCATGACCTCCTCATCCAGACTGCCTGCGGCTTTCGCGCCGTACGTGTGCAGCGAACCGTCCTCGTTGTAGGTGAACGCCTGCCAGTACGAGCCGGCCAAGGCTCCCGCAGCCGCGGGAAGGTGCGTGTAGACCTGCTTGGCTTGGCCTTCGGGCGTGTACTTGGGCGTCTCGGTCGTCCATGCCTGCCCGTCGATCCACTTGGTCGACTTGTGCGGCATCCCGATCCCGTGCTCGGCCGCGTCGTAGCTGCGCTCGGTGAGCAGCGTGGATCCGGACAGCACCTGCGTCGGCCGGCCCAGCGCGTCGTACTTGTACGTCAGGGTTTCGTTGTTCGCGTTGGTCGTCGTGGTGGTCTGTCCGGCCGGGTTGTACGTCGTGCGCGACGTCCCGGTGTCCGGGTCGTGCAACGCCGTACGGCGCCCGCGCAGGTCGTACTCGTAGGTCCACTTGTTGGCCGCCGGGTCGGTGACCTGACGCAGTTGGCCGTTACCGGCGTACGAGTACTTCGTGGCGTCGAACGCACCGGCCGCACCGCGGTCGTGGTGCTGCCGAAGCTCGACCGTGCGGCCGAGCGCGTCGTCCAGCGTGGTGGTGGCCGTGCTGCCCTCCGGAGGGATGACCGTGGTCTTCCAGTTCGTCGGGTCGCCGCCGAACCGGTACGACGTCCGCCACTTCTCCCGGTCCTTGACCACGAGCACCTCGTCGGTGACCCGGCCCGCGCCGTCGTACACAAGCTCGGTGCGCGCCAGGTCGTTCGACCGGCTGATCCAGACGAGCTTCCCGTTCGGGCCGGAGGTGTTGTTGTACACCGGTCCCGAGCTGTACCGCGGCCGCCCGTACGAGTCGTACACGGTCTGCGTGATGAGCCGGCCGCCGTCGGTCTGAGCCTGCACCTGCCGCTCGCGGAGCAGCCCGTCGTACAGCGCGATGCTGGTCAGGTACGAGCCGTCGTGGATCATGCGCTCGGTCTTGAGCGTGGTCGGAGCGGTCTGCGAGAGGGTGTAGGTGAACTTCTGGCTGGCGCCCTCCGTTGCCGGGTCCCGACCGGGCAGCCAGACCGCGGTCCGCCGGCCGAGCGGGTCGTAGGAAGCGACCGTACGCCGGGAGTTCGGGTCCACCGTTTCGGTGGCCGTCCCCCGGAGCGAGAGCTTCGTGGTGGTGGTGTGTCCGAGCGCGTTCTTGGTGACCGTCGAGGTGAGCGGCCCACCCGTGCTGGGCGTCAGAGTGGTGGTGGTCTTGTTGCCGAGGGCATCGGTTGCGGTCAGCTGTCGGCCGAGGGCGTCGAAGGTCGAGGTGCCGACCGTCTTGTACTCCGCCGGCTCTCCCCAGCTCTCCAGCGCGTCGGCCCGGGTCATCAGTCCCTTGGTCGGCGCGGCGGTCAGCGAGGTGCTGCCGTCGTAGTACGCCCGCACCGAGCCGACCAGGTCGGCCGGCCGATTCACCGCGACCATGCAGCCGACCGACACCGACTCGACCGTCGACACCGATTCCAGCAGCCAGGCAGCGGCATTGTCGACGTACGTCGTCCGCACGCAGCGCTCGTCGCCGGTCTTGCTGACGTCGCCGTGCTCCGCGACCTGCACCTCGCGACCGTGGTCGTCGTGGACGGTCTCGGTGCGTGTGGTCCGCCAGGTCGACGCCGCCAGCAAGGTGCGGCTGTCGGTACGACGCTCGCCGGTCAGCCACGCTTCGATGAAGCCACCGTCGTAACTGCGCTTCGCGGTCCGCGACGTCCAGTACCAGCTGGTCTCCGTTTCGATCAGTGTCGTGTCGTCGAAGGACGCCGACTCCCATTCGGCGCCCGCGAGTGCGCGGCGATCCGGGGCGGTGTTGCCGGCGGCATCGGTCACCGTGACCGAGCGCTTCTCGCCGTTGGGCAGCCTGTCACCGTCCAAGCCCCGGTAGTAGCGGGATCGCGATCGCAGCTGCGGTCCCGGATCCGCCGGGTCCCCGGTCAGCGTGACGACCTGGGCATAGCCTCGCCACTGGTTCCAGTCCCGGTCCTTCTTTTTCACGAACTCGGCGTCGTTCCACGCCCACAGCGCGTTCGTGCCACCGCCGTCGGTGGAGTAGTCGTAGAACTTCCAGACCGTGTCACCACCGCCGGTCGTATCGGACTCGGCGACCGAACGGACGACGTACTTGTGGAAGTAGACGTCGACCAGCTCCGTCAGGCCCTCGGGGGTGTAGCGGGCGGGATAGCAGCGCCGGTTGTTCTGGTGCGCGCTGGCCGGCATGCTCCCGGGGCGGCAGTCCGGTTCGGTGTAGTTGATCGACGTAACGCCGCCCGTCTCGTTCTTGATCGAGGTCAGCCGCGGCCGCCAGATCCCCGGGAACGACTCCCCGGTGTCGACGCGGTTCGGCAGGAAAGTGCCGCCGAACTCCATCGGCGGGGTCGACGCCGTGCCGCCGACGTGGCCGGTGTGCTTGATCGCCGCCAGCCACAGGACGACCTGCTCCTTGTCCCCGTAGTCCTTGAACTCGTGGGTCAGGGTCCAGGAGTCGACCGCGGAGTATCCGGTGCCGGAGGCAACAGAGGTGGTGACCGCAGCCAGCCGCTTGCCGGAGAAGAACGCCGGCGAGTACTCCTCGCACTTGACGCCCGACTTGCAGGTCAGGTCCCACGGCGTGTCCGGCCACTTGGACTTCTTCGGATCGCCGTTCGTCTCGCGGCAGTCCGACAGACAGCGGTCCGCGGTGGTGAACTCCACCTTCGCCGTCTTCACCGTGCTGGCGCCGGTCCGCAGGCCGTACTCGATGGTCTTCAGCCAGCCCTCACGGATGTACGTCGCCTGGGTGTCGGAATCGACCGCCGGTGCGTACCGGCCGGTCGCGGTCTCGTAGGTGTACTGGGAGAAGGTCCCATGCACGTCGACCGACTTGTCGAGCATCCAGCGGTACGCCTGGTTGCAGCGCGAGCCCTTGAAGTCGCCCGCCTTGTGACAGGTCTCCCCGGAGTGGTTGCCGAACACCGGCACCGTCCAGCGGGACGAGGCGACGGACCCGAAGTGGTGCTTGGTTCCGTCGGTGGTCGTGATCGTCCACTGCTCGGTGGTCGCGCCACTCGCGGTGGCCCGCGAGCCCGAGTGCTCGATGCGCCAGTTGACGTCGTCCGCGGCCTTCCACTTCTTGGTGGTGTCGTCGAGGACGAGCGACGTGCTCACTCCGTCGAGGTTGACCGTGATCGAGGGCGAGTCGTCCTCCCAGCACAGATCGCCGGTCGGGTCGTCGCCCTGGCTACCGCCCTTGTCGTCGGCGCAGTTGATGTAGGTGCGCTCGATGAAACTCGGTGACGCGGACCAGCCGTCACCGACCATCGAGGCCTGGTTGTTGGTCCCGGACGTGCGCCCGTCGTGCTCGGCGGACGAGTAGGACAGCCCGAGCGACGGAGTCGGCCCCGCCGCGGGTGGCACCCGGATGTCGTAGCTGTAGCTGAATCCGCCGGACGAGCCGCCCTGCGACCAGGCCGCGGACGCGGCCAGATCCGTGGCCGACCAGTTGCCGTCGTCCGCGTCACCGGCCGCGTCGCCGGCCTCGCCGGACCAGTCCCTGGCCGCGTCCTCGAAGGCGGAGCCGGCACCGGAGACGGATTCGACGGGTGTGGAGGAGAACGCCTGCGGACTGCGCTCGAAGTTGGCGAACGCCGACGATGAGAGGACCAGCAGGAACAAGACCATCGAGGTGGCGACTGCGCCTGCTTTGACCTTGAGATTTCGCATCGTCAGCCCACCACCGTCTCGTTCGTGCCGACCATGTTCTTGATGGCTTTCGCGGAGACTGTGCTGTGCCAGACCACCACGTCGTCGATCCGGCCCTTCAGGTGGTGGCTCGGTGTGCCGGTGGTCGTGTCATGGGCACCGATCGTCAGCGGCCCCGCCGCCTTCCACGGGCCGGCCGGGCCGGCACCGCTCCCGACCTCCTCGCCGTCGACGTACAGGCGCATCAGCTTGGTGCGCAGGTTGTAGCTGGCGGCAACGAAGTACCAGGTGCCGGCGGTGGGAACCGGGCCGCCACTCGTCCAGTGCGTCGCGGAGTCGGCGGTGTCCTGCGCGGCCATGCCGAACTCGAAGCGCTGATAGGTCGGGCTGTATCGCAACCGGAGCCCGGTGGAGTTCGCACCGGTCGCCGCGACGAGGGTCTGGTGCGTGTCGAGCGCGTCGAGCCGCACCCAGGCTCCGACAGTGAACGACTCGTCGGTGGAGATCACCGGCGTGGTCGTCGCCGCGTAGTTCGTGCCGTCCAGCTCGAGAGCGCTGTCCGGGTTGTCCCACCAGCCGTCGTTGTACCGCGGCGTGCGGCTGAAGGTGAGGTTGCGGCCCTTGCCGGTCTCGTCGGCACCGGTCTCCTCCAGGGACCACCACGAAGCGACCTCCGCGGGCGCGGATTCCTTCAGCGAGGTGGTGGGCTTGACGCCGCGCCAGACCTGGACGTTGTGGAGCAGGCCTGTGAAGAAGTCCTGCTGCCCCTGGCCCTTGTCATGGCAACCGATCGTCAGCGGCGCGTCGGCGTGACCAGGAATGCCCTTGGTCCTGCTCGCGCCCCGCCGGCCGTCGACACTGACCGTCCAGCGTCCGGCACCGTGGTGCTGGAACTCGACGTACTGCCAGCCGGCCTTCGGCTGGGTCTCGATCACAGCCGCCCGGGTGCTCATGGTCGCCATGCCGATATCAGCCAGTGACCCCAGCTCCCACTTGCCGTCGGCCGTGATCATCATCGCGAAACCCTTCCCGGCGGCGTTCGCCTGGGAGAACAGCACCTGACGGCTGCCCTGTACCTGAGCGGGCTTCACCCAGGCGCCGATGCCGAACGGCGTGTCCGCCGGCACGATCGGCGTACTCGTGGTGGCGCAGGACCGGCCGTCGAGCACCAGGGCGCCGTCCGGGCGACCGAACGGGTCGAAGGCCTGCTGGGCCGACGTGGGCAGGGTCAGGTCACGACCGAAGCTGCTGGCGTCCGTGCCGTCACCGCGCAGGTCCCAGTGGGCGATCTCGCCCGGCGGCAGCATCGCTCCGGCCGTGATCTCGGCCGACGTCAGCAGCCCCTGCCAGACACCCACGTTGTCCACCGCACCGGTGAACGGATGGGCGGCACCGGTGCCGCTCGAGGTGGGCAGGCAACCGAGGCTGAAGAAGCTGGTGGCGTTCCACGGCGTGAAGCTCACGGCACGCTCACCGGCCAGCGCGCCGTTGAGGTAGATCCGTGACACCCCGGCGTCCGGGTCGTACGTCGCGACGATCCGCAGCCACTTCCCGAGCGCGACGGGGTTGGCGACCGTGATGCTCTTCCACGCGAACGTGTCACCGGGCGCGTCGAGGAGTGAGAAGGACCAGGTGTTGCCGGCCCCGTTGTGCTGGATCTGGTACATCGAGTGCGTCGTGTTGCCCTGGGCAAGCACCTTCGAGAGGCCGGTGCCGGTCATGGCGTCCATGCGCACCGACAGGGCGACGGTGAACGCCGCGTCCGTGCGGATCGCGGTCGGCGCCTTCAGGCAGTCGTTGCCGTCGAACTCGACGACGCCGTTACCGGGGTCGGCGGGGTCGGTCACGAACGCCGGATCGCTGCTGAGGACGGACATGTTCTTGCCGTGGCCGGTGTCGTCGACCAGGTCACTGCCGAGCGGCCAGGCACCCATCGGCGTCTTCGGGATGGTGCGGCCGGCGAAGAACGTGAACACCTTGGTCTTCGACTTGTTGCCGGCGTTGTCGACCGAGCGGACGTACAGCACGTGCCGGCCCGCGGCGACCGCCGGCCTGCTGATCCGCGCCGTGGCGGCTCCGGGCACCCGCTGATCGAAGGTGTCGGTGTTCCACGAGTACTCGTAGCGGTTCAGGCCCGAGCTGGACCCGTTGATGACCGGATCACTGGCCGACAGGTTCATCGTCACGGTGGACCCTTCGGTGACGGCCCCCGTCGGCCCGGTCACCTCGGGCACCCCCGGCACCGTCGCGTCCACCCTGAAGTAGCAGTAGTTCGTGTAGCCGGAGTTCACCGCGTCGTACTGCCGCGAGTCGCTGCGCGCCTGCCACCGGTACGGTCCGTCGGGCAGCGACTTGTCGCTCTTCCTGGACTGTGTGGACGCCGCGACCGGGTTCGGCGTGCGGTAGTAGTAGATCTCGCTCTCCGAGGCGGCCGGGCGGACCCGGAACCTCCAGTAGACCGAGTCCGACTCCGAGGTCCGCACCCTGGCCGAGAAGGTCGGCTTCCGCTCGTTGACCCATGGCGACCCGGACAGGGTCGGGTCGCAGCCGGTGCCGTCGACGGTCAGCCGGTCCGGGTGGGGCGGGTAGATGTAGTACGTGACGTGCAGCTTCACGCTCGTGGCCTTGATCCGCCGCCACGCGTCCCGGGAGGACTCGTTGGACGACCGCAGACCGAACGAGATCGTGGAGTCCTTGTGGGACGCCGCCGACTGCACCCGCTTCTTGATGTTGGCGCCGTCGAACTCGACCCACTCGTCCGACTTGCCGGAGCAGCCAGTGGTGTTGGACGACGGTACGGACTTCGACTGGAGCGGTTCGCCGTACCACCAGTTGACGCCGTTCCACGAGGTCCCGTTCGAGATCTCGCCGGTACGCCAGAGCTGGAGGCCCTGGTCACCGCAGCCGCCGGTGTGCGTCTGGAGCATGTTGACGCTCGCGGAAGCGATGTACTTGCCCTTCAACTTCCCGATGTCGAGCTTGATCGCCGACCGCCAGAGGCCGCAACCGTCTCCACAGGTGCTCCAGGTGTCGTTACCGACGCGCATCCCACCGGAACGCGGCCAACTACTGTCGCCGGTCCAGCCCTTGGTCGGACGGCCCTGGAACACGTTCGCCCACGCCTTGCGCGTCGAGGTGAACGGCGGGTCGATGTAGAGCGGGAACTTGAGGTTCGGGTCGGCCAGCATCGTCGCGTCCGGGACCAGGGTGATACCGGTCGCGGTCTTCCGCACGTCGACCTCAGCCATCTTCGCGGGATCGGTCTGCTCGCCGGCCTTGATCTTCGCTGTGGGGCTCTTTGCGGTGGGGCTCTTTGCGGTGGGGCTCTTTGCGGTGGGGCTCTGGGCGGTGGGGCTCTGGGGGTTTTGGGAGGAGTCCCACATGATGCCCTGGCCGGCTTCGAACACCACGTCGCCTTCGGCGTCGAGCACCTCGATGCGCCCGGACTCGGCGTCCTCCCGCACAGTCAGCCCGACCGTCGTGATGCCGACCTTGATCGTGGCCAGCTCCGGGTTCGCCGCCGCCTCCTCCGTCTTCACGACGAGCACCCAGGAGAACCCGACCGACTCGGCCTGCACCGCGAGATCCACATCAGGCAACACATTCGGGTACGTCGCCACCGCACCACTGATCGTCGGCGCCGGCAACGCCCCCTTCGGCCACGTCAACGACAGCACCCCGCCATCGGGATCGGTCGCAGTCACGAACGGCCCGCTCCCACCCGCACCGGTCTCAACGCGAATGACAGTCGCCTTAGCCAGCGCAGAACCATCGGGCCGCGCCTCGAGAGTCGGGTCGATATCGACCCACGCGCCCTCGGCGTTCTGCACCCAGTACGGCTCAACAGCGATCTTCGTGTCGAGCATCCCCGCCGGGGTAGCAAACGCCTGCCGATCGATCCCCCGCAACGACAACACCTCGACGTCGACCTGACACGCCAGCGCCAACTTGTACGCCTCGAACTCATCAGCAGCCGAAGGATCCCCGGTAAAGGTGGGACACGCCGGCAACGGCAACTCCCCATCCGGCGGCTCCTCAGCCGCATAAGCAGGAACCCCAACCACCAAAGCCACAGCCGTCAGCAACGTAGTCAAGAAAACCCACAGCGCAGAACGTCCCGGCGAGCGACCGACCATAAGGGCCTCACAGTGATGAGCGGGCACGCCTCAAGCGCCCCCAAACCAACCCCCGGCAACCACCGAGGCCGCCCCAGGCTAAGTACTCGCCACCCCAGGAACCTTGACCCAACCTTGAGCCCCCACCCCAGCCCCGCTAAAGCCACCCCGACACCCGCACCCCGCGTACCCGCTCAGCCCCACGATCCGAGCACCAAACTCACCCTCCACCACCGCCGGCAAAGGCCTCAGTCACCGCCACCGTAAGCCAATGCCCACCCACCACCGACGCAAGCGGATCCGCACCCCGCGCCAGCAGCTACGCCGCAACGGCAGTATGCAACCGGCTCCCCGCACTATGCCGGTACGCCGACCTACTACCGATTCCGCTGATCAGAGAGCCATGCAAGCTCACCAGTTGGCACGCGTGGAACAGCGTCGAGCATGCTTTGCGATTGCTTGACCACTGCGGGGTCAAGCGCGACAGCGCCAGTTCTCGCTGGCGATGCAGCCGGCGTAGCGAAGCGGAGCAGGCGTCGCGAGCCTTCCGCGTGCTGGCATTGCAGTTCGTTCGTAGTGGTGTGGGCGGTCGAGTGGTCGGGGAGATGGTTGGGTGAGGTGTGGCATTGTTTGGCGGGTGAGTACTCGGGTTGCTCCTGATAGTCGGGTGGGGGCGGGGCTTCGGTTTTTGACTGAGGTGGTTGCTTGGGTGGCTACGCCGTGGGCGTTGGCGTCGTACTCGGTGCCGCTGGCGGTGGTGAGTGTTGTGGTGCTGATCGGGCTGCCCACTGTCTTTCAGACGACTGGGGACAAGCCGCATGTGGTCGTGGCGGTGCCTGGGGTGGTGACCGTCGGGTTGGTGGTGATGCAACTGGTTGCTGCGGTTGTTGCGTCGTGGTTTGCCTGGCCGGTTGTTGTCGCCTGCGTGGTCAGCGTGTTGGCAGTTGCATGTGTGGTGACCGAGCAACCGCGATGGCGTTGGCTGTTGAGAGGGAGCGGCGGGGCTCGGCAAGATTAGGTGGATGACTGTGGAGTGCGCGTTTTGTGGGCAGGTGACGGGTTCGGGGCGGGCGATTCATGAGCGTGGTCAGCTGGCGAGGGCCGCGCCGTACGGGATGTGTTGCCCGCGGTGCGACTCGGAGTACGGGGAGTTGATGGACCGGCTTGTGCGGGTCAGCAAGCCTCGGGAGAAGGATCGGCTGGTCTTCGATCCTGGCTCTGATCAAGACGCGGGCACTGGCGTTGGCGAGAGGTTTCGCACCAGCAGGTTTCGGTTGCTCGTCAACGCAGTTCGGGGGCAGGGCGCGGCTGACAGGGCTCGGGCTGCGGCCATTGCGCGAATCGCCGCCGCGGTAGAAACGCTGGCCGCTCAGTTGGTGCCGCCGACGCCGGCGGCCGCCCGGATCATGATGCTGACGGAGGCCGTCTTCGTGCCGCCGGAACCGCAGAACCATCGCAACCTGCAGTCCGCACTCGCCGCCGTCGCCGAGCAGGTTGCGGTGAAGGTGCCGCGGGAGCGCGACCGGTCGACCGAATATCGCCTCGGCACCGTTGGCGATCGGGCCGGCCTCATGCTGCAGAACACCATCGGCGGCGACTTGCTCAGCAGCCAGTACCTGTTCCTGGTCGACACCGAAAACACGGTGCACTCCTGCTATTGGTACAGCCGCTGAGTTACCGGGTGGCGCCGGGGCGGGGGGTAGTTGGTGGAGGCGGCGGACTCGGGCGGGGGTTGGTGGGTGGGTGCGGGACAGTGCGGCGAGGCCACCGGATCCGAAGGGATTGGCGAGCATCAGGCGGGCTTGCGAGGTGTGGCTCGGGTCGGGTGGGAGGGTGCGAGCTGCACTCCGCGTTCGATCTTCTGCAGGGCGCTGGCCAGTGCTAGCGGATCGTTGATCAGCTTGGAAGCGAAGCAGGCGTCGCGAGCCCCCCATCCGCGGACGTCCGTCGCATCCACCCCGCCACCGCGGGGTCACGCGCGGCAGCGCCAGTACTCGCAGGCGAAGCAGCCGGCGTAGCGAAGCGAAGCAGGCGCCGCGAGCCCACCCCCACACCCGCGGACATCCCTCGCGCCCGCAAGAACCACCGCGGGGTCACGCGCGACAGCGCCACGTCTCGCAGGCGAAGCAGCCGGCGTAGCGAGCCCACCAACCCGCGCCAGCCTCACCCAATCGCCTCACCACCGCCGGGGTCACGCGCGGAAGCGCCACTACTCGCGGGCGATGCAGCCGGCGTAGCGAAGCGGAGCAGGCGTCGCGAGCCCACCGCCGGCATCCGCGGGCCCGCTTCGCGCGCGCTCCGCCACCGCGGGGTCACGCGCGACAGCGCCAGCCCTCGCAGGCGATGCAGCTGGCGTAGCGAAGCGGAGCAGGCGTCGCGAGCCCGCATCCGCGAGCATCCCTCACGCCCACAAGAACCACCGCGGGGTCACGCGCGACAGCGCCAGTACTCGCAGGCGAAGCAGCCGGCGTAGCGAAGCGGAGCAGGCGTCGCGAGCTCACCCCAGCAGCCGGGCCCGGTACCCCGCCAAGCGGCGAGGTACCGGGCGAGGTGCCGGCGGAGTACCGGGCTGGGTGGTCAAGCCTCACTGGGCTTGGTGGTGCGGAGTGTCACGGCGGCGAGGATCGCGCCGATTGCGCCTATGACGGCTGCGCCGAGGAAGGCGGCGGAGTACCCGTTGGTCAGTGCACCGGTGTCGCCTAGTTGGTCGGCGCCGGCGGCTGCGGCTACTGCCGTCATCGCGGCGAGGCCGAGGGCCGAGCCGATTTGGTAGCTGGTGTTGACGATGCCGGAGGCCAAGCCGCCTTCCTCCGGGCGGGCCGAGGAGAGGGCGATGCCGAGGCTGGGGATGAAGGCGAGCGACATGCCGGCCGCGGCGACCAGTGAGGCCGGCAGGACGTCGACCCAGAAGGAGCCGTCTCCCCGGATCAACGACAGCCCGGCCAACCCGGCCGTCAGCACCGACATACCGATGATCAGTGTCCGGCGAGGACCGAAGCGGGTGATGAAGCGCGGTGCGACGACGATCATGCCGAGCATGATGAACGTTGTCATCGGCAACAAGGCCGAGCCACTGGGGAAGGCGCTCAGGCCGAGGACCTGTTGCAGGTAGAGGTTCAGGAAGAACCACATCGGCACCCAGGCCGCACCCAGGAGCAGCTGCGCGACGTTGGCCGCGGCGAGGTTCGGTGCGCGGAAGATCGCCAGCCGCATCAGCGGTTCGGAGCGTCGCGCCTGGACCACCACGAAGGCGATCAGCAATGCGACGGCAATCGCTCCGACGAGCAACGTCTCGCCGCTCACCCATCCCGCTTCAGGCGCCCGGACGATCGCATAGACAGCAGCACCGATACCACCAGTCGCAGTCAATGCTCCAACGAGATCAACACTGCCACGGCGAGCAGCGGCCGCCGGCATCAAGGCGGGAGTCGCCAGCAGAACGGCTACGGCGATCGGGACGTTCAGGTAGAAGACCCAAGGCCAGCTCGCGTACTCGGTGATGACGCCACCGAGAAACACTCCAGCCGTACCACCGGCCGGCGCGGCGGCGCCGTACAGGGCTAGTGCTTTGGTCAGCTCCTTCGGCTCGGAGCCGAACAGCATCATCAGCAACGTGAGCGCGGAGGGTGCGATCAACGCGGCGCCGACGCCCTGGATCGCTCGGCCGGCCAGCTCCAGGCCGACACCGTTCGCCGCACCGGCGAGCACGGATCCCGCGAGCAGGACGAGCCAGCCGGCCGAGAAGATCCGGCGGGCTCCGAACAGGTCGGACAGCCGCCCACCGAGGAGCAGCAGGCCGCCGAAGGCGACCACATAGGCGTTGAAGACCCAGGACAGCGCCTGCGGAGTGAAGCCCAGGTCCGCCCGTATCTCCGGCAGCGCGACTCCGATGATCGACGTGTCCATTATGACCATGAACTGGGCCGCCGCGATCAGCCCGAGCGCCCACCAGCGGCGAGACGTCGAGCGCGTGACTGCAGCTGTAGTACTCATCACAATCCATCCTCTCGAAGTACCCCTAGGGGGTATCTAGTCGAAGAGGAACATAGCACGCGTCAGCACATACCGGAAGGGGGTATAGAAAACCCCGCCGCGTCGACAAATACGCGTACGGGGTATCGGCGACCACCCAGGGGCGCCCTGACCAGAGGGCGCCCCGGGTCAACCTCAGTGCATTGACGAGACGGTGGTCCGCAGGTGGTCGAGGGCGTCGCGGTACAGCTGTGGTCCCACCGAGACCCGAGCCACGCCGATCGCGCGGAGCTCGTCGAGTGATCCACCCTTCAGCGGGAAGCCGGCATTCACGGGGACGTCGACCGCTCCGATGATGGCTCGGAGGTCGTCCAGACCGGCGCCGGCGGGGAACACACAGTCAGCACCGGCCGACCTGTACGCCGCCGCGCGGCTGATCGCATCGGCAAGCTTGTGGTCGTCGGTCAGCGGCGAGGTGGGAAAGAAGGAGTCGATCCGCGCATTGATGACCAGCGGCACCCCGGCACGGTCGGCGGCCGCGCGTACCTGCGCGAGGTAGCCGGCGCGGACAGAGACGTCCATCAAGCCACCCTTGACGTGATCGCTGTCCTCGATGTTGCAGCCCGCGGCACCGATCCTGATCAGCAACTCGACCAGCTCCTCCGGCGCCAGCCCATAGCCGGCCTCGGCGTCGACGCTGACCGGTACGTCGACCGACGACGCGATGCGTCGGGCAACGAACATCATCTCCTCGACCGGAGCACCCTCACCGTCGTCATAGCCCAGCGCGGCGGCGACCGCATTGCTCGCGGTCGCCACCACCGGGAAGCCTGCGTCCACGACCACGCGGGCACTGCCCACATCCCAGGCATTGGGCAAGACCAGCGGATTGCCCGGGACGTGGAGGGACCGCAGCAGCTCGGCGTGATCAGTCAACGAGAGCTCCGGCGGTGAGATTGGCGATCGTTCCGGTCATCGCACCCGATCGATCCGAGGCCAGGAACGCGGCCGTCTCCGCGATCTCGGAAAGCGTCGGCAGCCTCTTGAGCAGAGTGCCTTGGGCCAAACCGCCTTCGAGAAACTCCGAGACTGACTGCCCACCGGCCGCCGCCATCGGCTCGAAGAGCTCCCCGGTGTACGAACCAGCCGCCGGCGCATCGGCAACAGCGTGCGGGCGGATACCGATCACACGAATGTTGCTAGGGGCAAGCTCTGCCGCGAGAACCCGCGAGAACGCTTCCTTGCCGGCCGCACTCACGCTGTGCCCCAGAATGCCGCCGACGGCAAGCTTGGACCCCGGCTCGGACAAGGTCAGAATCACCCCGGGACGCACCCGCCCCATATGCGGCGCGACCGCCTTGCTCGTGATGAACAGCGTCCGCAGGAAGCCGTCGATCGGCCGCAGGAACTCCTCCAGCGAAAGGTCCGCCAGCAAAGTCCCCTGGTCGTGCATGACACTGACCGCATTGACGGCGATGTCGATACTCCCGCCCGCCACCGCAACCTCGGCCGCGTGCTTCTCGACCGCCTCCTGATCGAAGACGTCGACCTGCGCGGTCTCGACCTTTCCACCGGCGGCGGCGATATCCCGCGCCACCATGTCGAGTTTCGCCTGCGTGCGCCCGGCAATGAAGACCCGAGCGCCTTCCCGGGCGAAGACCCGGGCGATCGCGCCACCGATCGCTCCCCCACCGCCGTAGATCACGGCGTTCTTGTCAGCGAGCAGCAATCCACTCATGAATTCTCTCCAGAGGTTCGTTCGGCCTGAAGCCGTTCGGCCAGGCGCTTGATGCGGTTCAGTCGTGCATCCCAGGACTTGCCGACCTCGTTCAGCTGCCGTACTGCGCGGGCGAGTTGCGCGTCGTCGACCTCGTACCGCCGCTCGCGTCCCATCGGGGTCGCGTGCACCAGTCCGGCGCGGTCGAGGACGCCGAGATGCTTGGTGACGGCCTGGCGCGAGATCGGGAGATGGTCGCTCAGGCTGGTCGGCGTACCGACGCCTTCGGTCAGCAGCAGGTCGAGCAGGCGACGCCTGACCGGGTCGCCGATCGCGGACCAGAGGTCGTCGTCGATGGCAACGCTCATCGCGCCAGCACCGTGGGCGCGTACTTCTGCAGCCGGGGCAGGAACAGATCCCAACCGCGCTCGTGGTCGAGGAAGGCCTCCTCGAGCACAGCCGCCTCCCAGCCCTTCTCCCGCCAGCCCGTCTCGGTCAGGCGCAAAATAGTCCCACTGCCGGATGCCTCGAGCTCGAAAGTGACCAGCAGCGAGTTGTCCGCGGCGGGCACCTCGCCGGCAGGAGCGACCCACTGGAACGAGAACTTGCGCGGCGGATCCACGTCCACCACCGTGATCGCCTCCACCGCGGCCCGGTCGCCCCACACCACTTCGCCGACCGATCCCGGCACCAGCTCGAACGAGGCGTCGTCGGGCCACCACATCTTGATGTGCTCGGGCCGGCTCACCACCTCGAAGACGATCTCCGGCACCGCCTCGATCCGGATCTCCCGTTCCAGCTTTCCGAACTCCACAGCAGACCTCCAATAAGCAACCATCGGTTGCACATGACTCTAACCGCCACCCAGGAGATCCGCAACCATCAGTTGCATAACCTGCGCCTCGGGCAGTTTCATCCTCCGGACCGCAACCTTCGCGGGGTTTGGAGCATCTGGTGGAGGGGACGACAAAGTTTGGGAGTGTTGGGTGCTGGTGTCGCGGAGGTGGGGTCCTTTCTGGCGATGGTCGCTGTGGCGCTGATGCAGTTGTCGCTCACCCCGGCGGCGGCCGAGGAGCCGGTAGGTGGTTGGCGGGCCGCGTGGTTGACGGCGATGCAGCAGCCGAACGCGAATCCGAACTGGTCTCAGCAGGGTTTTGCGGCGGAGTCGGTGCGGCAGGTTGTCCGGCTGTCGGCGGGCGGGCCGAAGGTCCGGATCAGGATCAGCAACCAGTACGGCGAACGCCCACTCCGCTTGACCGGCGCGACCGTGGCGCGAGCCGCCCAGGGTGCGGCGGTCGAGCCTGGGTCGGTGAGGACGGTCCGGTTCGGCGGGGCCGAGACGATCAGCGTCCCGATCGGCAGCCAAATCGCCAGCGACGCCGTCAACCTCCCCACCGCAACCGCCGGCGACGCCGCCGCCGTTCCAGCCGCAACCGCGACCGCGAGCGCGCGTGCGAGCGCGGCAGCGGCAGCGAGCCCGACCGCGGCGGCGACCGGGAGCGGCGGGGTCCGGCTCGCGATCACGTTGTACTTCGCCGACTCGACGGGGGCGGCCACCTTTCACGAGTACGGCGCGGCGGGGGCTTCGTACCGGGCAACCGGCGACGCGCGAGACGACACCAGCGGAGCGGCGTACGGGGAGGTGGGTGGTAGTTGGTACTTCCTGGCTGGGGTGGATGTGAGTGGGGTGGGCGCGGGCTCGGTGGTTGCGTTTGGGGACTCGACGACGAATGGGTTCCGCACTAAGCCAGGACTTCGGTACCCGGATCTGCTGGCGGCTCGTCTGACCGCCGCTGGGCGACCGATGCCGGTGCTCAACGCGGGTCTGGGTGGGGGTCGACTGCTGAACGACTCGGACTGTTTCGGGGAAAGTGGGCTCGCCCGGTTCCATCGCGACGTACTGGACCAGCCTGGGGTGAAGACCGCCGTCGTTTTGCTGGGGATCAACGACATCGGCTATCCCGAGCTCCCGGCGACGCCCTGTCTTACTCCGAACCCGGAGATCACCGCTGAGCAACTCATCGACGGCTACCGCACTCTGATCCGGGATGCCCATGCGCGGGGGATCCGCGTAGTCGGGGTGACCATTCCGCCGTTCCGTGGCGCGGACGTCCACACGGAGCGGAGCGAGCGGCTGTGGGCGGCCGTCAACACTTGGATCCGGACCACGGAGGAGTACGACGCCGTCGCCGACTTCGCCGCCGCTTTAGCCGACCCGGCGGACCCCACCCGCTTGGCGCCGCAGTACGACAGCGGTGACCACGTTCACCCCAACGAGGCCGGCTACCGCGCAATGGCCGAAGCCATCGACATCACCACCCTCTGAAGTAGTTGCTCTCAGCTACAACGGGCGCGCAGGGCGGAGTGGATGGTGAGGGCGTCGGTGAGGGCGGCCGTGTCGTGGGTGCGGATGAGGTCAGCGCCTTGGGTGGCTGCGTAGAGCTCGGCGGCGAGGGTGGCGGGGCCGATGTCGGCGAGGGCGGTGCCGGTCAGGGTGCGCAGGAAGGACTTCCGGGAAGGGGAGACCAGGATCGGTCGGTCGAATTGGGCTTTCAGGGTGCTGAGGTTGGCGAGCACCTTGAGGGACGGTTCCGGAGTACTGCCGAGGAAGTGTCCGAGTCCTGGGTCGAGCACCAGGCGGTCGACGCCGGCTGCCTGGAGGTTGGCCAGGCGTTGGTGGAAGAAGCGCTCGATGCCTTGGTAGACGGTCGATGCATCGGTGCGTACTTCGGTCGCCGGGCCGCGGCGCTGGACCGAGTGCATCACGATGAGCGTGCAGCCGCTGTCGGCCAGCTCGGCATAGCGTTCCGGGTCGGGAAAGCCCTGGATGTCGTTGAGGTACGTCGCGCCGTGGGCGGCGGCGAAACGCTGGGTCTCCGGCAGGAACGAGTCGACCGACACGGGAATGCGAGCGGCCACCAACTCGTCCAGCACGACGGCGAGCCGCCGGATCTCCTCCTCCGCACTCACCCGCTGAGCACCAGGATGGCTCGCTGCCGGGCCGAGATCGATGACGTCGGCCCCGCCTTCCACCAGCCGCCACGCTTGCGCCAACGCGTTCTCGGTCGCCAGGTACTTGCCGCCGTCGGAGAAGGAGTCGGCGGTGACGTTGACGATCCCCATCACCAGCGGCCGCGAGGTAGTCACGCGCGCCACAGTACTTCGACGAAGGGGGTCAGAGTCGGCTGATTACCTGTGGAAGGACCTTGTTGGCTAGCAGCTGCAGCGACTCCAAGGCGCGGCTGTGGGAGATGCCTGGGAGGCGGGCCCAGTGGGCGAAGTGGGTGAAGTGGATGTCGTGGTGGAGGGCAACTAGTTGGTCTGCCACTTCTTGAGGGGTGCCGACCAGGTAGTCGTTTCGGCGGGGCGGCGGGAGGTCAGGCTGGCCGCCGTACTTGGCGATGTGGCCTTCCAGGTAGGCGATTCCGGGTGCGGCTTCGGCCCATGCCTCGTCCGGGTCCTCGGCTACGTGCAGGACGCTCGTGCAGGTCAGTGGATGACCCGGTGCGATCTCATCCAGCAGAGTGCGGCGGGCAAGGAGGTCGGCAGGTTTGGCGCAGTAGATGATGACCGCGTCGCCCAGGCGGGCCGCGCGACGGAGGCCGGCTCGCGTGACTCCCCCGACGTAGATCGGGATCTCGCGTTCCGGCTGGGGCGTGATTCGCAGTCCGTCGTACGACCAGTGCTTGCCGTGGAACTCGATCGGCCCGGGCGACCACGCCTGGCGCAGGAGCGTGACGCCCTCTTCGAGCAGGGTGCCGCGATGCCGGCGTTCAGCGCCGAAAGCGGCGAACTCCTCCTCCGCGTACCCCTGCCCAACGCCGAGCACCAGGCGCCCACCCGACACCAGGTCGGCCACCGCGGCGTCTTCCGCAACTCGGAGCGGGTGATGAAGCGGCAGTACGACGATGTTGGTGCCGATCCGCAGCCGGGTGGTTCGCGCGGCAATGGCGGCTGCCATCACGAGCGGCGAAGGCAGCAGCCCGTCGGGCGTGAGGTGATGCTCCGACATCCAGACCGCGTCGAAACCCAACTGATCGGCCAAGGCGACTTCCTCGAGACTCTCGGCGTAGTACCGGGAGACGGGGTCGAGGTTGGACAGCGGCCGGCGGAAGTCGTGCAGGATTCCGAAGGTAGGAACACTCATCTGTCCCAGGCTGCCGCCTTAAGCCCACGAGATCCAATGCCGAGTTTCAAGGACTTGATGCGCGATGGACATGAGTCAGTGGATGCCACTCATCAGGCGCCGGATGGCCGGAGTGGCTGCCCCCAGGGCGAGGCCGAGCAAGAGGGCGACGACGCCGATCACTCCGAAGTACGCGGTCTCGTGGTCGGCGCTGTAGAACTTGGCCAGTACGCCGGACATCGCCGTCCCCAGCGCGATCGAGAGGAAGAACAGCGCGACCATCTGGGTGCGGAACGCCTCCGGGGCGAGCTTGGTCGCCAGCGAGAGGCCGACCGGCGACAGGAGCAGTTCGGCGATCGTGAAGACCAGCAGTACGCCGGCCAGGCCCAGCAGCGGCGCACTGTTCGGGCCGCCGCCGGCCATCGGGAGGAACAGCAGGAACGCGATCCCCATCACGGCGAGACCGAGGCTGAACTTGACCGGGGTGGACGGCTGGCGGGAGCCGAGTTTCGTCCACAGGGCAGCGAAAACGCCGGACAGGATGATGATCATGATCGGGTTGATCGACTGGACGAACGACACCGGCATCTCCCAGCCGAAGATCGTCCGGTCGAGCCGCTGGTCGGCGTAGATGGTCACCACGGTGAACTGCTGCTGGTACAGCGACCAGAAGGCGGCGCTCGCCAGGAACAGCGGGATGAACGCGAGGACGCGCCGCCGCTCGATGTCGGTGGTCTGCCGGCTGCCCAGGATGACCACGAAGTAGGCGATGGCGGCGACCGCGCTCAGCACCACCACCGCGGTGGCGAACCGTGAAGCCGGCAACACCCCGGACACGAGCACAACCACCAAAACCAGTACCGCGATCGCCACGAAGATCGCGACCCGTCGCAACGCCGCACCCTCGATCGGGTTGGGCACCTGCCGTGCCGTGTCGGCCAGTTTGCGCCGGCCGATGCTGTACTGGACCAGGCCGAGCGCCATCCCGACGGCGGCCAGACCGAAGCCGTAGTGGAAGCCGGCCTCCTTCTGCAGCAGCCCGGTCAGCAGTGGCCCGACCAGTGCACCGAGGTTGATGCCGAGGTAGAAAAGGGAGAAGCCGGCGTCGCGACGCTCGTCCCCCTCGGAGTACAGGCTGCCGACCAGCGAGGTCGCGTTGGCCTTGACCCCGCCGCTGCCGAAGCCGATCAGCACCAGGCCCACGCCGACACCGGCCAGACCTGGGATCAGCGCGAGCGCGATGTGGCCGAGCATGACCACCGCAGCGCTGTAGAACAAGGTCCTTTCGGCACCCAGCAGGCGGTCCGCAAGCCACGCGCCGACGATCGTGGAGAGGTAGACGAGGCCGCCGTATGCGCCGACGATGCTGGTCGCGGTGCCTTCGTCGATCCCCAGTCCGCCCTGGGCCGCGGAGTAGTACAGGTAGATCAGCAGGATGCCCTGCATGCCGTAGAAGGAGAACCGCTCCCACAACTCGACCCCGAACAGATTCGCCAGCACCGGCGGCTGACCGAAGAAGGTACGGCTGGACTGGGGCTGGGTCTCGGTGGTCACGGCATCATCCCTTCGTCGGCTCGCACGATCGGTACCCGCACGCACGATCCTCATGCGATGACCCTCCGTTTCCGCCACCCTGGCGTCATGACCGAACCGTGGCCCGACCAGCTCGAGGTGGCCTTCGACCCCGAAGCCCTCCACCGCGAGCGCCAGACCGCGGTCCGCACTCTCCGGATCACCGCGTGGGGCTGGCTCGCCCTCGCACTCGCCGGATCTTCGGCCGCTCCTACCTCTTCGTCCGGCTGAAGTCCGGCGTGAAACCCGACGCACCTGTCGTCGCCGGCCTCGCCGAAGTCCACGGCCCCACCAGACGCCGTCTCCCCTTCACCCCGCGCGGCCCTCGATTGTTGCTCAACACAATCAACCTTCCGGCGTCCGAGCTCGCCCTCGCAGTACGCCACTACTCCACCAGTCAGCTGACGATCGGCTGACCGCAGCAACCGGCTAGGCGTCCAGGGCCGCGAACGGGTGGCGCGGATCGGCCGGGGCTTCGGTGGCGCCTCCCAGCGGAGTGACCGCCGTGGTCTCGTCGATCCAGCAGTACTCGTCGAACTGCACCGGCAGGACGGCGTCGAAGTAGTGGCTGGCCAGCTCGGTCTGCGGCCGGTAGACCACGCCGATCGCGCGCTCCAGCCGCTGCTCACACAGTGACCGGCGCAACTCGGCATCGATGTGACCGCGCCGCAACGGCAACAAAAACGCGCCCTGATCGGCCTGGTGGAACAGGTGTTCGTAGCTGCCCGGCCGCCCGGGCTGGACCTGCATGACCTCTGGCTCCTGCCCCCAGGCCGGTGCGGCGAGCACCGTTCCGTGGTCGGTGCCGAAGCCGATGTGGTACGAACCGATTCCGGACTTCGCCCGCACCAGTTGCCCGAGGTTCAGCTGTCCGCGGGCCGACATCGCAGTGGCCCTCGCATCGCCGAGATGCGAGTTGTGCGCCCAGATCACGCCCTTCGCCGCTGGTCCGTGAAAGTCCAGCAGCGCTTGCAAGGTGGTGAACATGTGCCGGTCGCGGAGGTTCCAGGACTCCTCGCCGCCGTAGTACATCGCGCGGTAGTACCGCTCGGCATCTCGCGCGACCGCGGCGTTCTGCTCGGCGTCGAGGAACTCCTCACCCCGGCCGGTCCGATAGCTGTCGCGACGCCGGCACAGCTCGTGCAGCACCGCCACGACGTCGTGCTCACACGCGCGATATCGCTGCCTCACCGCAGCCTTCCCGTACGCCGCCGGGTTCGACTCGTACGGCGTCAGGCACCCGTACCGCTCCCTGGCAAGTTCCCCCAACTCCGGGTCTTTGTCGTCGAGGTACTTCACCACCCGCTGGATCGAGTCCTGCAAGCTGTACAGGTCGAGCCCGTGAAACGAGACAGCATGTTCCGGATCCTGGTCGTTGTGAGCGCGCAGCCACGTCACGAAATCCAGTACGTCGGTGTTGCGCCACATCCACTGCGGAAACCGCCGGAACCCGGACTCCACCGACTCGGAAACCCCAGCGCGGACGTAGCGATCGATCAACGCGGCATCGGGCCAGTCCGCCTCCACGGCAAGGAAGTCGAAGCCGGCCCGCTCGATCAGCTCCCGGGTGATCCGCTGCCGCACCCGGTAGAACTCACTCGTCCCGTGCGACGCCTCGCCGAGCAGAACCAGCCGGGCGTCGCCGATCCGCTCCAGCAGTCCACCCAGCTCGGGCTCCGCCAGGTCCGCGATCGGCTCACCGGCAAGCTGCACCATCACGCCTCCTCAGCTGTACGACGGGTGCCTGCCGCCAGTACCCAGAAAGCTCAGGCTCAGCTTTCGCGGGAGTCCGCCTCGGCGCGGGCCGCTTCGATGTCGTTGATGTACCGCTCGGCCCAGGCACGGATCACGGCGACCGGCTCCCGCAGCGTTCTGCCCAGAGGCGTGAGTTCATAAAGGACGGTCCGGTCCGGCCGATCCGCCTGCCGGGTGATCAGGCCGTCTCGCTCGAGACTGCGCAACGTCTGGGTGAGCATCTTCTCGCTGATCCCGTCGATCTGGTCGCGCAGTTGCCCGAAGCGGCGCGGCCCGGTCTCCAGGGCGCCGATCAGCAGCACGGTCCACTTGTCGGCCAACCGGTCCAACGCCTGCCGGGACGGACAGGCTGCGCTGTAGACGTTCGCGAGGTGCCCGTCGGCCAAGCGGGCGCGAGCAGGCCTGCGACTGCCGGGGCGCGGACGGGGTTGCACCGGGCTGGGCGACATAGCCAGAGGCTAACCGATGGAGAGTGTCTTGGCGCGACTGCGCACTTGCAAGTGCGTACTTGTCGAGCGGATCTGACTAACCAATGGTTAGTAGGTCAGCTCACGAGAGGAACCCAGAACATGCTCAACGCCGCACCTCGGACCCAGCTCACCGTCGGGTCGACCACGGTCACCTATCTGCCCGACGGCGAGATCCATCTTGACCCGACGGTCTTCTTCCCGGCCTCCGCGCCGGACGGCTGGTCGGCGTACGCGCCGTACCTCGACGACGACGGCCGGCTGCCGATCAGCGTCGGCTCGTTCCTCGTCCGGACTCCCGAGCATCGCCTGCTGGTCGACCTCGGGCTGGGTGCGGTCGACTTCGAGATCCCAGGGATGGGCTCGTTCACCGGAGGGCGGTTGCTGGACAGTCTGGCCGCCGAGGACCTGCAGCCGAGCGACATCGACACGGTGTTCTTCACCCATCTGCACCACGACCATGTCGGCTGGACGAGCGACCACGCGCCGGCACCCGGCTCCATCCACGGCGGATCACCCAGCGGGCTGACGTTCGGCCAGGCGCGCCATGCCGTCGACCGCGCCGAGTGGGATCACTGGACCGGCACCGCCGAACTCACCGGACCGGACCCCGAAGCGGTGCGGAAGCCGCTGAGCTCCGTCGTTCAGTTCCTGGATGACGAACTGGTGGTGCCCGGCGTCCGCGCGATCTCCACCGCCGGCCACACGCCCGGTCACACCAGCCTGCTGATCACCGATCCCGGGACCGATCACCGCGTGCTGATCCTCGGCGATGTCATGCACACCCAGGCGCAGGTCAGCGAAACCCACTGGAACTTCCGTTTCGACGTCGATGCCGAGGCCGGCACGAAGACCCGGATCGACCTCTTGGCCGCCTACCAGGACGACCGCACGACGATCGCCGCCGGTCACTTCGCCGGCACGGTCTTCGGCCACTTCCTGCCGCCGAAACTCCAGCACCGTTGGGCTCAGTCCCGCGGCAAGTAGCCTTGGGCAACTAGTTGGAGGAGGTAGTCCTCGGTCTCCTCCGGCTGCCAGCCGTAGTCGCCGTGCAAGGCCCGCAGGTGGACGTAGGTGAGCATGACGAGGTTGGTCAGCGCGGTGACGAAACGCTCCGGGTCGGCGACCGGGTCGAGCGTTCCGTCCGCCGCGCCGGCCTCGAGGATCCGCAACCACGGTCCGAAGAAGTCGAGCTCGATGCCCATCGCTTCGAGCACCGGGCCATGGAAGGCCTCGGCGGTGTGGGCGAGCAGCGGCAAGTTGCGCTCGGCAACCGAACACAAGGCTCGGAGCGCTGCCGCCAGCCGGTCCCGACCGGAGGCTTCCATCGTCAGCGGTCCCCACAGGGCGTCGCGATAGTCGCGGACGAGTTGCGCCCGCAACACCGCTTCGACCGACGCCTGGGTGACACCGTGCCGCCAGACCGTCGCCCGGGAGAGACCGGCCCGCTCGGCGACCCGGTCCAGGGTGAGCGCCGACCAGCCCTTCTCGTCCAGCAGTTCGATCGCGACCGCCAGCAGCCTCTGATCCATCCGCTCTCCTTGGCTGAAACAACTTGTTTCATGGTACGACGAACTCCAGCTCACCCTGGGAGGGTAAATGCGGCAAGTGACGTTTCGCTGGCAGGACGGCCAGCCGGCGTACGACGTACTGGTGCGGCTCATCTCGCACACGGATCGGGCTTATGACGAAGGGGAACTGGATCGCTATCTGATGCACCGGGACGGCGACGGCTGGTCCTTGACGTTGGAGCTTCCGGCCGCGCTCAGGACGTCGTACCAGCTCTGTCCCGTGCGCGACGCACCAGTGCGTGGACAGAAGATCGACGACGATCGCTGGACGGCGATCATGGCCGCCGGCGTAGCGGACCCACTGAACCCACTCACTCATCCCGCGGGCTGCACCTACGGCAATCCCGGGCCGGCCTCAGTCCTGGAGATGCCGGCCGCACCAACAAGAGCAATCCGGGCCGGTACTGCGGGGAGCGTTGTGCGGCGGCAGGTCTTGGACGATGGATCCGGGGTCACCATCGCTCAACCACCTGATCCGCAAGGGCTTGCGGTGCTGTTCGACGGTGCTCGCTGGATCGACCTCGGCCTGCTGGACCAGCTGGATCTCCCGATCACCGTGGTCCTGATCGAATCGATCCGCGGACTGCCTCGACGGGATACGCTCGCCAGGCCGGAGGTGTTCGCACCAGTCGCGATCCAACTCGCCGAGCACTGGGCGACCACCGGCCCGACGGCGGTGATCGGTCAGAGTCTCGGCGGGCTCGCCGCGACCTTCACGGCGCGACAACGGCCGGACCTGTTCGACACTGTCGTCGGGCAGTCGAGCTCGTTCTGGTGGGACGCCGACGGCTTCGACGGCGCCTCCGTGATCGACGAACTCGAGCAAGGTCCGCTGACGACCCAGCGCTTCTTCTACGAAGCCGGCAGTACCGAGGGCGATCTGCTCCTCGGCAACCGCCGGCTGGCCGCGGTACTGGCTGGGCATGGCTACGACTCGGCGTACCGGGAGTACGAAGGTGGGCACGACTACGCTTGCTGGCAGGTCGGCCTGATCGACGCCCTGCGCTGGGCCTTTCCGGTGCGTAGTTAGTTGCCGAAGGCTACTTCTGGCGGGTGGCGACGAACCGCTGGCGGACGATGACGCGGCCGTCGGCGTCCTCGTCCTCGTTGCGCCAGTGGAAGCCGGTGCCGGAGATCTCGGTGAAGATCCAGCGGGTCTTGGCGGACTTCGGCTCGCGGGCTTCGAGGGTGATCGAGTGCTCGCCGGGATGACCGATGAACGTCATCACGGACGCGTGCTTGGGACCCATCCAGGTGGACCGGAACGCCTTCAGTTCCGGATCGTGGATCCGGACGGTCAGACCCCACTCGCCGTCGCCGTCGGTGGCCCGGGCCGCGCGGCTCGGGGTGATCCAGATGTCCGCGATCGCCCGCCCGTCGAGCGCCCAGGCGAAATGCCACTCCCCCTTGGTCTGCCGGGTGACCGCGCCGTCCTCGTCGTACCAGCTGACGTCGAGATCCCAGCTCCCGATCAGCGGTGCGAACGGCTGGAAGGCCTCGGCGAACTCCTCCCGCGGCCCCTCCGACACCATCAACCCAGCAAGGACATTCGCGGCTTCGACCCGACTAGACATGTGCATACTGCCTATTTACCCCTTACTCCGGCCCGGTTGTCAACGCATTGGACAGAGACCTTTCACCGCAGGTCGCCAAGCTGCGGATCGCGCCCGGCAATGGTCTGGGTGTTCACGAAGTGAAGGTGCAAGACGGTTGGTACGCGGTCAGCTGGTTCGCCAAGGGGAACTCCACCGAGTGGGGTGGCAAGCTCACGGCGTACGACGCGGCGGGCAAGCTGCTCAAAACGCTCCCGCTCTGATCAGTCGGCCGGCTCGAGTCGGGTCAGCCAGTTCTTGAGGAGCTTCTCCAGCTGGTCGGCCTCGGCCGGGCTGAGCGTCTCGAGCAGCCTTCGCTCGTTGGCGATGTGCGCCGCGAACGCCTTGTCGATCAGGCGTTTGCCGGCCGGCGTCAACCGCACCATCCGGCCTCGTCCGTCCGCGTCACTCCGGCGCCGATGGACGAGGCCGGCCTCTTCGAGCCGGTCGACCCGCTTGCTCACGGCACCGGTGGTGACCATGGTGTGCAGCGCGATCTCCCCCGGCGCCCGCTCGTACGGCGTACCGGCGCGGCGGAGCGCGGCCAGGACGTCGAACTCGCCCTCGGTCAGGCCGTACTGGGCGTAGACGAGGTTGAGCTCGCTCGTCAGCCGGGCGGCGATCCGGTGCAGCCGGCCGATGACGCCCTGCGGCCGCACATCGAGATCCGGCCGCTCCACCCGCCAGGCGGCCTGGATCCGGTCGACGTGGTCCTGTTCTTCGGTCACCCGAGCACTATATCTTCCAGGGAAGATAGAATGTCTTCCATGGAAAATAGTTTCCGCTGGGCCGCCGTCACCGCGATCGCGCCGATCGCCTGGGGCACGAACTACTACGTCACCCACGAATACCTGCCCAGCGACCACCCCCTGTACGGCGCCGCCCTCCGCGCTCTCCCGGCCGGGCTGCTGCTGTTCTGCCTGGCGCGCCGCAAGCCGGTTGGCGACTGGTGGTGGAAGTCCGCAGTACTGGGGGTGTGCAACGTGGGCGCCTTCTTCGCGCTGATCTACGTCGCCTCCCAGCTGCTGCCGGTGAGTGTGGCGTCGATGATCATGTCGACCGCGCCGCTCGCGATGGGGATGTTCGCCTGGGCTTTGCTCGGCGAGCGGCCCACCGTGCCGGTCGTGCTCGGCACGGCAGCCGGGATAACCGGCGTCTGCGTCATGCTCGGCGCCGCGCCCTCGGCGGTGAACCTTCGCGGTGTCGCCGCCTCGCTGGCCGCGGTCACGCTGTCGTCCTTCGGCTATGCGTTGACGAAGAAGTGGGGGCGTCCGGGTGACCTGATCGCGACAACCTCGTGGCAACTCATCGCGGGTGGCGCGGTCCTCATCCCCTTCGCCGTCATCTTCGAAGGAGCACCACCGCGCCTCGATCGGGCCGCGGTCGGCGGCTTCGTCTACGTCATCCTGGTCTGCACGGCCGCGGCGTACCTGTCTTGGTTCATCGGCTTGCGTCACCTCGGCGCCGCGACCGTCGGGCTGATCGGATTGCTCAACCCGGTCACCGGCGTACTGCTCGGAACCACCTTGTCCGGCGAGAGATTGAGCACGGCACAGCTGGCCGGGATCGCCTTGATCCTGGCGGGAATCCTGGTAAGCAAGGGGTGGGGGCGGCATGGTCCCAGCACGTCTGGGTACCCGGGCAGTCGTCGCTCCGAAGTAGTCCACGCCGAAACAAGGGGGTAGCCGTGCCGTCGTACCGTGCAAGGGTTTCCAGCAATGTCATCGCTTCAGCGGCAACTCGGGCCGAGGCGCAGGCAACGGTGGATTTCCTCTGGTCGCGCGGTCTGCGGGAAGGCCTCAGCATCGTGGGCACCGATCTCCGGCTGGCGGACAGACCGCGCCGGAGCGTGGCGCGAAGTACTGGTGTGGACGCCGCGCAGGGCGCGGGCATCGGGTTGCTGATCGCGATCCTGATCGCGTCGTTCACCGAGACCAACACCAACGGCTTCCTCGTGGTGCTGTGGGGCCTCCTGTACGGCGCGCTGTTCGGCGCGTTGCGCGGCTTCTTCCGCGCACTGTCCCAGCCCGCCCCGGAGCCGCAGCCGGTCGCGACCCGCTTCGAGGTGTGGTGCGCACCGGAGGACGAACGGGTCGCCCGCCGCCTGCTGGCCAGCGAGGAACAACTGCCCGACGCGGCCTGATCACTCATAGCATCGGGCCCAGTGGGTACAGGCTGATCAGGAGGCCCGGTCACTCGAGGGACCGTCACCCCCAGGCCCCAGGCGTTCAACCCAGAAGCGCCGGGACCGCTTCCACCCCGCCCACTCCCGCCCAAGCCACCACCACCCTCCTCACCGGCGACAGCCACCCAGACAAATCTCCGCGTGGTTGAGTTGCGGCGAGTGGGTACCGGGGGCCGCATGGAGCATGGGGATGGTTCTGTGGGTGGTGGAGGTCGGGGATGGCCGGAGGGGCATCGGCGGCCGGAGGGGGTTAGTGATGAGACGCTGGCGGCGCTGGGGGCCTTGTCCGAGGCGTTGGAGAAGGTGATTCGGGCGCGGGGGCATCTGTACTCGTTTCATCAGCTGACGGGTGAGGCCGACTTCGGGCTGGACGAGGCGGTTGAGGCGTTGCGGAAGGCTGGGCACGGGGAGCTCGCGGAGCGGATCGACAGCGAGCTCGTCGGGCGGAACGTGCTGCCCGGGCGGTGGACGTTCAAGGTGGTCGAGGACTACGACGACCAGTACTACGAACCGTTCGTCGCGCTGGAGCGGGAAGCTCGGCAGCAGTTGGTCGGTGGCAAACGCCACCTGCATGAGGCCGAGCTGAAACGGCAGCGCGCCACCCCGGGCCGGTCCGGTCACGAAATGGATGCCGGCGAACTCGGAGAGTGACCGGCGTCAACGCTGCTTCAACGGCGATGACCGGGGTACTGGAAGGTGCTTTCGGCAACCGGCAGGTGGCCGGAGTCCCTCGGTTTCTTGGGTTGCGAACCTCAGCCCAGCAGCAGATCGTGCCGATCGCGCCGAGGTGGAGACGAAGGACTCGCACCATGTTCGATCAGGTTTCCGCACCGCCCCTGACCTGCACCCATGCTCATCCTGCCGCCCACAGCACCAGGCAGCTCCAGCAGGCCGAAGGCGTCCTGCGGGGCTGGTTCGATCTGTCGGCCGAGGAGGCCGGCGCGATCCTTCGCGCCTGGTCGATCGAGTGTGACGCCTGCACCTGCCAAGTCGCCGAAGCTCTGGTCAACGGCATCTGTCTCGGCCGCGGCACCAGCCAAGACCCCGAACTGGTACGGCGGCTGGAGCAACGCCTTCGCCGGCTGCCAACCTGAAGACAACCGCGGCCGCACGCATGGATGACGCCTCCGGTGGGTACTCACTGACAGGTTCCGGTCCGGGAGGAGGCGGCGGTGGCGACCGTTGAGGAACGCCGGCAGGCTGTCAGTACGTCGGGGATGCCGCTGGTCAGGCAGCGGACGCTGGGGCAGCTCGCGGTCAAGTGGCTGACCACCACCGACCACAAGCTGATCGGCCAGCTGTACCTGATCACGTCCTTCGTCTTCTTCCTCGCCGGCGGCGTGATGGCGCTGCTGATCCGGGCGGAACTGGCCCAGCCGGGCCTGCAGATCGTGAACGAAGAGGTCTACAACCAGCTCTTCACCATGCACGGCACGATCATGCTGCTGCTGTTCGCGACGCCACTGTTCGTCGGGTTCGCCAACGTGATCATGCCGGTCCAGATCGGCGCACCGGACGTCGCGTTCCCGCGCCTCAACATGTTCAGCTACTGGCTGTTCCTGTTCGGCGGCCTGATCGCGTTCAGCGGGTTCTTCACCCCTGGCGGCGCCGCCGACTTCGGCTGGACCGCCTACACCCCGTTGTCGAACGAGGTGCGCTCGCCGGGCATCGGCGGTGACCTGTGGATCATGGGTCTGTGGATGGCCGGTCTCGGCACGATCCTCGGTGCGGTCAACTTCGTCACCACGATCATCACCATGCGCGCTCCCGGAATGACGATGTTCCGGATGCCGATCTTCACCTGGAACATCCTGGTCACCTCGATCCTCGTGCTGATCGCCTTCCCGATCCTGGCCGGCGCGCTGCTGATGCTGGAGGCGGATCGAGCATTGGGGGCTCACGTCTTCGACGCCGCGAACGGCGGGCCACTGCTGTGGCAGCACCTGTTCTGGTTCTTCGGCCATCCCGAGGTCTACATCATCGCGCTGCCGTTCTTCGGCATCATCACCGAGATCCTCCCGGTCTTCAGCCGCAAGCCGGTCTTCGGCTACATCGGCCTGGTCGCGGCCACCCTCACCATCGCCTTGTACTCCGTGGTCGTCTGGGCGCACCACATGTTCGTCACCGGCGCCGTCAATCTGCCGTTCTTCTCGCTGGCCACCTTCATCATCGCGGTGCCCACCGGGGTGAAGTTCTTCAACTGGATCGGCACCATGTGGGGCGGCTCCATCTCCTTCGACACCCCGATGCTGTGGTCGGTCGGCTTCCTCACCACGTTCCTGTTCGGTGGCCTGACCGGCGTCATCCTCGCCTCCCCCTCACTCGACTACCAGCTCAGCGACACGTACTTCGTCGTCGCGCACTTCCACTACGTCGTGTTCGGGACCGTGGTGTTCGCGATGTTCGCCGGGTTCTACTTCTGGTGGCCGAAGATGACCGGCCGGATGCTTGACGAGAAGCTCGGCAAGCTGCATTTCTGGCTGCTGTTCCTCGGCTTCCACGCGACGTTCCTGGTGCAGCACTGGCTGGGTGTCGAGGGCATGCCGCGGCGCTACGCGTCGTACGGGGCGAACGAGGGGTTCACCACCCTCCATCAGGTCTCGTCGGTGGGGGCCATGCTGCTGGGCATCTCGACGCTGCCGTTCCTCTACAACCTCTACAAGTCGCGGAAGGCGCCACTGGTCGCCGTCGACGACCCGTGGGGCTGGGGCCGTTCACTGGAGTGGGCAACCAGCTCTCCGCCGCCGCGGCACAACTTCGTCAGCCTGCCGCGGATCCGGTCGGAGAGCCCCGCCTTCGATCTGCATCACCCGGACGTCGCGATGTCGGAGTACCCGGACAGCGGTGCTCCGCCGGACAACCTGCTGGACGCCGGCGAGGACCAGGGCCGGGTCGAGCACCTGAACCGGCCTGACGCCGACAAGTGACCGCGAGCAGTCTGTCAGTAGCGCTGGGCCACCGGCGCGATATCCTCGCAGTACGCCGTGAGCGGCCGTGACGGGAGCATTCGTCGATGACAGATCGCGCAGGAATCTTCGTCCGGCTCGCGACGCTGGCGGCCGCCAACGCCACGCATCCGGATCTGGCCGGGCGGCTGTGCGCCGCGAGCCGGCTGATCCTGGGCGCCGACGGTGCCGCGATCACCGTGGAGAACACCACCGCGAACCGGACCACCCTGTCGACGACGGACGCGGTGATGGCGAGGCTGGAGGATCTGCAGGACGTGACCGGGGAAGGGCCGTGCCTGGACGCGTTCCGGTACAGCACCCACTTCACGCTGGTGGTGAACGACCGGCCGAATGTCCGCTGGCCCGAGTTCGCCAGGTCGGCCTGGCAGGCCGTGGGCGGTCTGAACATGTACTCGTTCCCGATGCGCCCGTCGAACCGGACGCTGGGGGTGGTCAGCGTCTATTTCACGGATCGGCGCGAGCTGCCCGAGCCGATCGACACGGCCCAGTTCCTGGCCGACGCCGTCGGTGCGGCCCTGCTGCAGGACCCGGCCGCCAAAGGACTGGGGACCGAAGGCCCGTGGGCGTCCCGGGCCCAGATCCATCACGCCTGCGGCATGGTGACCGCCCAGCTGCGGCTGTCGGCCGAGGACGCGCTGGCGATCCTGCGCGCCTATGCCTACGCCCACGACATCACCTTGGCCGAAACCGCCCGCCGGGTAGTGAATCGCGAACTCGACTTCCGAGGAGACTCATGAACGGCCGGCTCGACACCCCGATGCCCGAGCGCGTCGTGCGGGAGCTGGCTGCCGCGGCGGCGGCCCTGGTAACCGACCATGACGTCCTCGGTACCGTCACCAATCTGCTGGCCGGTTGCGAGCGCTGCCTGGGTGCGACCGGCAGCGGAATCGTGGTGTCCCGTCCCGACGACCAGCGGCTCGAGTTCCTTGCCGCCACCAGCCACCGCGCCGAGGACATCGAGCTGTACCAGGCGCAGACCGAACAAGGCCCGGCCGCCGACAGCATCGCGAGCGGGGAACCGGTGTCCATCGGCGGACCGCGCTTCGTCGAGCGCTGGCCGGGTCTGGCTGAGCAGGCCAAGGCGCGTGGCTTCAAGAGCATCTACGCGCACCCGCTGCGGTGGCGTGGACAGACCCTGGGAGCACTGAACCTCTTCTTCGCCGGCGACGAGGCACCGGCCGGTACGGAACCGGTCGCGCAGGCGTTCTCCGACCTCGCCACCGTCGTGATCGTCCACTCGGGATCGGTCTCCATCACCCACGTCATCGGGCAACTGCGCAACGCGCTGTCCGACCGCGTCCTGATCGAGCAGGCCAAAGGCGTGCTCGCCTATACCGAGAACCTCACCATCGACACCGCCTTCGGGCGCCTCCTGACCATGTCCGCCGAATCCGGCCGCCCACTGTCAGAAGTAGCCTCCGACATCGTCGAAAACCTGGCACACCCCCACAGCCCCTGACAGCAGCGTGTGGGGGTGGGTACCGGCAGATGCCTCCGGCCGTCGCTCGCACGAACGGCCGGAGGTCTACCCGGACCTAGTGTCCTGAGTCGGCGGAGCCTGACTGACGGATGTTGCCGGCCGAGTCCTTCGCGCCGTCGGCCACCTGCTGCGCCGCCGAGCGCCCCTCGTCCCGCACGTCCGTGGCAGCCTGGGTCGCGGACTGCCGCACGCTCTCGACCGCCTGCTGCGCTGGTTCCTGGAGATCTTCCTTGACCTCCTGAGCCAGCTGCGCAGCCTGCTCCTTCACCGGACCGGCCGCCTCCATCGCCTTGTCCTTGGTCTCCTGCGCCAATTCGCGTTCCCGGGTTGATGCCGGTAGCGCGGCAGCGACGACCCAACCCGCAGCAAATGCGATCATGCCTGCAGCCAGCGGCGTACCGCGCGTCCGTGCGCGCGCCATCTGCGGTGCCGAACCGACGGCGTCACCCACCTTGCTCCCCGCCTCCTGCACGGTGGACGCGGCCGAGCCGGCCGTTCCGCTCACCGATCCGCTGACCGACTCGGCCGAGCCCATCACGCTCTCCTTCAACCGGTGCACCCCACCGCGGGCCCGATCCACCCGCCGGCCGACGATCCGGCCCGGGCTGACCTTCTCGGTCAAGGCGTCGACGTCGCGGCCGAGGTTGCGCCGGGTCTGTTCGATGTTCCGCCTCAGCTCTTCCGGGTCTTCAGCCATTTCGCGTCCTCCTTGAGTGAGTCGACCGTCTGGTCGGGTTTCGGGTTGACCTCCTGCAACTGCTTGCGCCCGGTCATCGCCAGTACCGCGGCGACGATCGCCCAGACGACGGTCACGATGAGCGCGGCCCAGACGAGGTCCATCACCTCGTTCAGGGCCCACATCACGGCCCACGAGAGGAAGAGCGCCGTCATCCAGCCGGCGAACGCGGCACCGCCGAGCAGGCCCGCGCCTTTGCCGGCCTTCTTCGCCTCCGCCTGGAGCTCGGCCTTGGCCAGCGCGAGCTCCTGACGGGTCAGCTGTCCCAGGTCGGAGCTGAGCTGGGAGACCAGCTCGCCGACCGACTCGTCCGTCGACAGGCCGCTGGACCGGCTGTCGGACGGTGATCCGCCCACCGTCATGTCACCGCTCCGATTCCGGCCCGAACCTGGGCGTCACCGGCGCTCCCGGATCAGGATCCGGCGCAACCGGAGTAGGCGTCGGCGGCGGGACCATGGAGTCCACGGCAGGAGGCGGAGCCATCGGCTGGGCCACCGAGCCCGCGACAGGAGGCGGAGTCGTGGAGCCCGCGACCGGAGCCGGCGGCGGGGGCGTGGTCTGCCCGACCGGTCCGGCCGCCGGGGTGGTTTGCGCGACCGGGGTGGACGTCGGCGGCGGGGTCGTGGTGTGCGCGACCGGCGTACCGGAGAGGTCCGAAGATCCCGTGTTGCTCGGTGTGTCGGGAGCGCCGGATGCCATCGCGCGAGTGAGGCGGCCGGCGACGATGCCTGCTGCCGCGGCGACCAGCAGGAACGTGCCGGGCTTGCGACGGGCGAACCCACGAACCTCTTCCAGCAAGTCACCAGGCTCGCGCTGCGACAGGAAGTCGGCAGCCTGGTTGGTGAACTCGGCGCCGTGCCGCACCAGCTGAGCACCCAGACCGGACTCACCCTGCTCGGCCATCCGGCGCAGCTCGTCGCTCATCGACCGGAGACCGTCGGCGGCCCGGTCCTTCTGCTGGCTCGCTTGCCCGACCAGTTCGTCCCGCGTCTGGCCGGCCAGCCTCCGGGTCTGCTCACGCGCATCCGACGTCACCTCGGAAGCCTTCTCCTTGACGGTCTCCGCGACCTGCCGCGCCGCGTCCGTCGACGTCTCCTTCAGCTGTCCGGCCTCGTCGCGAGCCGTCTGGCCGACACCTTGGGTGGACGGACTCTCGGTGTCCGTCCAGTGGTTCGTCGTCATCTACTGAACTCCTTCCAGGGGAAGGGGAAAGGCAGCGGCACACTGCCGTACCACCGCGAAATCTCGCCCGCCTGTACCCAGCGTCGAATCACCGTGCACAAGGCGGTTTTCCCCAACGGAGCCAGGAGATCAGCCTTGGCCGGAGCCTTGCTCGCCCTTGCGTTCGACGTCGGCGACGAGTTCTTCGGCGAGCCGGCGGAGTTTGGTGTTGCCGTGCTGGGAGAGGCGGGTCAGGAAGGCGAAGGCGCGCTGGTCGGTCAGCGTGTAGCGCTCCATCAGGATGCCGACCGCCTGGCCGATCGTCCGCCGGGTGCGCAACGCTTCCTGCAGGTTCTGGATCTCGTTCGCGTACTCGATCGCCATCGCCGACTGGTGCCGGAAGAGCTCCCCGAGCGAGCTGAGATCCTCGAAGGCGCCCGGCGTCAGCGAGTACAGGTTGAGGGCGCCCTGCGACTTCGGCGCGTCGAACAACCGGACCCCCATCTGCGCCCGGATCCCCGCGGCGACCGCGGTCTCGGCGTACTTCGGGAAGCGCTCGTCGACGGCCAGATCGGGCGAGACGACATGAGCGCTGTCGGTCGCGGCCTGGTAGCAGGGCCCTTCCTGCAGCTCGTACTGCGCCGCGTCCACGCCCCACAGCACGTCGTGGGTCGGAGCCACCGTCTCGAGCCTGCCGTCACTGTGCTTCACCGTGATGCTGGCGTACTCCACTTCGGGAAGTACCTCGACGGCTGCCGCGGTGATCCGGCTCAGCGTATGGTCGAGATCACCCGGAGTGAGTGATTTCGCCAGTTGCTGGGCTGCTTCGATCAAGGCTGCATCGTCCATGACTGGCCTGTACCCGCCTACAGCGACCCGAAGCACCGGCTTGCGGAGGGTCGCCGGGCCGCCTTCGGCGTCAGACCCCGGCCCGGCGACCAGCCGCTACTTGGCCTTCTTCGCTCCCTTCTTCGCGGCCGCCTGCGCCTTGCCTTTGACCGTGCCCTTCAGGTCCTGCATGGTCGAGTAGGTCCCGAACAGGGCGGGATCGGGCGCGGGCGCCGTACCGGGAGCGCCGAGCGCCTCGGGGTCGGTCAGGTACTCCAGCGGGTCATCGCCGTCGGACCAGCCACCCTTGGGTCCGTCCGTCCCGTCGGACAAGCCCCAGATCGTGTGGTTGTGCTCCTGGTTCTCCTCGTCGAAGAAGGCGTTCGGCACGATCGGGGTTTCCAGACCGTCCGCCTCCAGCTCCTCGATCGCCTTCAGCCACTGTTTCTGGTGCACGGTGTCGCGGGCCAGATTGAACTGCAGCATCGCCTTCACGCCGGGATCGTCGGTCATGTTGTAGAGCCGGGCCGTCTGCAACCGGCCCTGCGCCTCGGCGGCCGCGTTCGCCCGGAAGTCAGCCAGCAAGTTGCCGCTGGCAACGATATAGCCACCGTTCCACGGCACGCCCTGGCTGTTGGCCGCCAGCGCGCCGCCACCGGCGACGATCGCCTGCTGAGGGTCCATACCGCCGAGCACCGCCGCCATCACCGGGTCCTTGACCGCCTCGGCGGTGGCGGTGGCCGGCGCTCCCTCCAGCAGCCGGGCGACCATCGTGGCCAGCATCTCGACGTGGCCGATCTCCTCGGTCGCGGTGTCCATGATCAGATCCTTGTACTTGCCCTCGACCCGGCAGTTCCAGCCCTGGAACAGGTACTGCATGGTCACGGTCATCTCGCCGTACGCACCACCGATCAGCTCCTGCAGCTTCCGCGCGTACAGCGCGTCCGGCTTCTCCGGCTTCGCTTCGAACTGCAGTTGCTTGGTATGACGGAACATCAGGTTCTCCACTTCGTCGGGGGAGGCGCCTCGGTACCCACGGTCCGGCCCCGCAGTCGCCTTCGAGCACACTGTTTTCCCAGCGAGCACACTGTTTTCGTCCGCCCCCTCCAGGCGTCCGGTTGCTCTCATGCCCGGTGGGTACCGGCCTCCCGTGACTGATGCCGTTGTCATCGGGGCCGGACCCAACGGGCTGGTCGCCGCCAATCTGCTGGCCGACGCGGGCTGGGAGGTCGTGCTGCTCGAAGCGAACGACGCGATCGGGGGTGCGGTGCGCAGTACCCGCGAGGTCGCCGGCGCCTATGTGCACGACACCTTCAGTTCGTTCTATCCGTTGGCCGCGGTGTCTCCCACGATCAAGTCGCTGAAGCTCGGCGACTACGGGCTGAGCTGGTCGAACGCGCCGTCGCCGGTCGGCAATCCACTGCCCGGCGGCGGATGGGCCCTCGTCCATCCCGACCCCGGCGACACTGCCGCCGCTCTCGATGCGCACAGTCCGGGCGACGGGCAAGCGTGGCTCGAGCTGTACGCCGACTGGCGACGGGTCGGCCCGGCGATCATCTCGGCCCTGCTGAACCCGTTCCCTCCGGTCAGGGCCGGCGTCGAGCTGCTGCGTCGCCTGCTGGGGCGACGTGGCCTGGAACGGCTCCTCCTGCTGATCGGCCCGGTGCGCTCGGTCGGCGACCGGCGATTCTCGGGCGAGGCGGCCAAGCTGCTGCTGACCACTAATTCGCAACACGCAGACATCGCGCCGACCGGCCTGGGATCGGGGTTGATGGGTTGGCTGCTGGTGATGATCGCGCAGCAGTACGGCTATCCCGTACCGCGCGGCGGGGCCGGTCGCCTGTCGCAGGCTCTGGCCGATCGGTTCGTTGCTCGTGGTGGGTCGATCGTGTGCGGGGCCGAGGTGAGTCAGGTCGTCGTACGGGATCGTCGCGCGGTCGCAGTACGGACGGTGGAGGGCACGGAGTACAGGGCTGGGCGGGCAGTGCTCGCGGATGTCTCGGCGCCGGCGCTCTATGGGCGACTGATCGCGCCCGAGGATCTGCCGGGCAGTGTCAAAGCGCGGCTGCGGTTGTTCGAGTGGGATCCCGCGACCGTCAAGGTGGACTGGGCTCTCGACGCGCCGATCCCTTGGAAGGACATGCCTGAGCTCTCCCCCGGTACTGCGCACATCGCCGACTCCGTCGATGACCTCCGGCGCTGGTCGGCGCAACTGTCCGCCGGACAGATCCCGGACAATCCGTTCCTGCTGATGGGCCAGATGACCACCGCTGATCCGACCCGGTCGCCGGTGGGGACCGAGTCCGTGTGGGCTTATACGCATGTGCCGCAGCGAATTCGCGGAGATGTCGGTGGCACCATCCGCGGCACGTGGGACGAACACGACGCGGAGCTGATGGCCGAGCGGGTGGAGGAGCGAGTCGAGCAGTACGCGCCTGGCTTTCGTGAGCATGTGGTCGCGCGGCGGGTGATGACACCGCCCGAACTGGAACGCCGCAATGCCAACCTGGTCGGCGGAGCGGTCAACGGCGGCACCTCACGTCTGCGGCAGGAGCTCGTACTCCGGCCGTTCCCGGGGTTGGGGCGGTCGGAGACGGCCATCAAATCCCTCTACCTTGCGTCAGCCTCGGCGCACCCGGGAGGCGGAGTCCATGGAGCCCCAGGTTCCAACGCCGCCCGAGCGGCTCTCCTGCACGCCCGCTGACTCCGCCCTCGATGACTGCCGCCGCAATGATTGCCGCTGGGTACTCAGTGGGCATGAGTGAGAACGAGCGGCTGATTCACGCGCCTGTCGCGGACGTCTTCGCCATCCTGACCGACGGGTGGTCCTACGCCTCCTGGGTGGTCGGCGCCTGCCGGATCCGCGATGTGGAGCCGGGCTGGCCACAGCCGGGCCACAGCATCCATCACTCGGTCGGGCTCTGGCCGCTGCTGATCGACGACACCACGACCGTCGAGCAGTACGAGCCGCTGCGCTTCCTCCAACTGAAGGTCCGCGCGTGGCCCACCGGTGAAGGCCGGGTCGAGTTCGTTGCCACCGACCACGACGGTGAATGCCACCTGGTCATGCGCGAGCAGACCGTGAAGGGCCCTGCCGCCCTGCTGCCGGACTCCGTGGTCGACCAGATTCTGCACGTGCGCAACACGGAGACCCTCCGCCGCCTGGCGTTGATGGCGGAGGGCTCCACGAAGCACCCCAGCCAAACGGACTAAGGCATCGGCTTCCCACCGGTGGCGCCGATGCGTTCGCCGGTGATGTAGCTGGAGTCCGACGACGCCAGGAACACGTACGCCGGTGCCATCTCGGCCGGCTGACCCGCTCGGCCGAGCGGTGTGTCCGCGCCGAACTGGTCGACCTTCTCGGCCGGCAACGTGGCCGGGATCAGCGGAGTCCACACCGGACCGGGCGCCACCGCGTTCACGCGGATCCCCTTGGGCGCGAGCTGCTGGGCCAGCGCCTTGGTGAAATTCAGGATCGCGGCCTTGCTGGTCGCGTAGTCGAGCAGCTCCGGCGACGGCTGGTAGGCCTGGATCGACGTGGTGTTGATGATCACGGAGCCCTCCGACAAGTGCGGCAGCGCGGCCTTGCTCAGCCAGAACATCGCGTACACGTTGGTCTTCATCACCTGGTCGAACTGCTCGGTGCTGATCTCCTCGATCCCACCCTGCGACATCTGGTACGCCGCGTTGTTGACCAGGATGTCCAGTCCGCCCAGCTCACTGACGGTGCGCTCGACCAGCTTCGAACAGTGGCTCTCGTCCCGGATGTCGCCCGGTAGTGCGAGCGCACGCCGGTCAGCCTCCTCGACCAGACGGCAGGTCTCGCGGGCGTCGGCCTCTTCGCTGTCCAGGTAGGAGATGGCCACGTCGGCCCCTTCGCGGGCGAACGCCAGCGCGACCGCCCGGCCGATCCCGGAGTCGCCGCCGGTGATCAGTGCTCGCTTGCCGGTCAGCTTGCCGCTGCCCTTGTAGCTGCTCTCGCCGTAATCCGGCTGCAGATCCATCTCGCGACTCAGACCAGGATGCTCGAGCTGCTCCTTGCCCTGGGCCTCCGGGCCCGGGTAGCGGCTGGTCGGGTCTTGATCAGACATCACTGAGGAACTCCCTTGATCGTCGGCTATCAGGTGGTACCGGGACCGGTGAGGAAACGGCTGGGATCGCCGGCCGCACTGGCGGATGAAGCCAGCCAGGCCTGGAGGCCGTCGGGGTTTCTGCGTTCCAGCTCGTCGAGGCAGTGCTCGCGAGCTTCGATGATCTGCAGCCGGAGTGCGAGGGTCGGTGCCTCCCGCAGGGCCTGGTAGCTGTCCTGCCACTGCCGGCACAGCTCCAAGGTGGTCAACTCACGCACCTGGACCGAACCGCCGGACCGCCCCTTCGGCCGGGTCCCGTGTTTGTGGAACAGCCGCTCGATGACCGGCGGCGACGTCGCCATCGCCAGCAGGAACAGCAGGAACGCCGCAGCACCGAGCAACTGCACGTGGCCGGACATCGCCACACCCGCACCGCCGACGACGGCGCCGGCCAGCAACGCATGCCTCAGCCGTCCGCCGGAGTCGGCCGGCGCACGGCCGAAGGTCGTTCCGAATCCGACCGCCAGTCCCGTGGTCGCCGCGGCGACCACGAAGAACCCGATCAGCAACGTCGCCGGACGTGACAACAGCACCGCGGCGACCAGCCCTGGCACCGCGAGCACAACACCCACACCGCACCAAACCAACCGGTACCTGCGCATGCCATCCGGTACCCCGCCGCACTCGCCCGCATGCAGGGCCCGCATGCGGGCTTTCCAGCCTGGGTACCGCGGGCAGATGACTGACAACCGACCTCTTGCCCTGGTGACCGGAGCCTCCAGCGGAATCGGGCTCGAGCTCGCCCGGCAGTTCGCCGTCCACGGGTACGACCTGGTCCTCGCGGCCGAGAACGACGCGGTCGAGACCGTGGCCTCGGAACTGCGAACCGCCGGACCCACCACCGTCCAGGTCGAAGCCGTCAAGGTCGACCTGGCCACGTCGGACGGCGTGCAACGCCTGTACTCCGCTCTCGCGTCCCGCCCCGTCGATGCCGCCGCTCTGAACGCCGGTGTCGCGCTGGGCGGTGCGTTCGTCGAGAACGACCTGGCCGACGAGCTGCGGATGATCGATCTGAACGTCAAGTCGACGGTCCACCTGGCCAAGTTGCTGCTGCGCGACATGACCGCGCGGGACGCGGGCCGGATGCTGGTCACCTCGTCGATCGCCGCGACCATTCCCGGCCCGTACCAGGCCGTCTACAACGCCACCAAATCCTTCCTGCAGTCCTTCACCGAAGCGCTGCAGAACGAGCTGTCCGATTCGGCCGTCAGCGTGACGTTGCTGATGCCCGGGCCGACCGAGACCAACATCTTCCACCGGGCCGGCATGGACAACACTCCCCTCGGCCGGGCGGACAAGGACGACCCGGCCGAGGTGGCCAAGCAGGCCTTCGACGCCCTGCTGGCCGGCAAGGACCGGGTGGTGGCCGAGTCTCTGATGACCAAGGCGCAGGAGCTGGCCGGCAAGGTCGTCCCGGACAAGGTCAAGGCCGCCCTGCACCGGAAGGTGTCGGAGCCGGACCAGTGACCCCGGCGGGCCGGAAATCCGCGATTAGGCGCTGTTTTCGCGGGGAACCGGGCGACCGAGTGCCGGTTCGGCCTCCCGGTCGGTGAGTTCTCACCGGACGCAGCGAAAGGACGGCGTGATGATGGTTGACGCGACATCACGAAGCATGACCGCCACGGCGGTCCAGAAGGCGGCGCTGGCAGTAGCGCTGGCCTTTCTTGCGGTCGGCGTCCTCGGATTCATCCCGGGCGTCACCACCGACTACGACACCATGTCGTTCGCAGGGCATCACTCTGACGCGATGCTCCTGGGCATCTTCCAGGTCTCGATCCTGCACAACATCGTGCACCTGCTGTTCGGAGCAGCCGGCCTGGCGATGGCCCGGACCGCTGCCGCCGCAAAGCTCTACCTGCTCGGCGGCGGCGTCGTGTACCTGGTCCTGTGGATCTACGGCCTGGTGATCGACCAGACGAGTTCGGCGAACTTCGTCCCGGTCAACACGGCCGACAACTGGCTGCACCTGGTCCTCGGGGCGGGGATGGTCCTACTGGGCGCCCTCCTCACCCGCCGGGTCAGCGCGGCGCACGCAACCCACTGAGGAGCATCTTGAAAGCACTGACCTGGCAAGGAAAGCGCAAGATCGAGTACAGCGAGGTTCCCGACCCGAGGATCGAGCAGCCGACCGACGCGATCGTCAAGATCACCTCGTCCGGCCTGTGTGGCTCCGACCTGCACCTCTACGAGGTGATGGCGCCGTTCCTGCAGGCCGGGGACGTGCTCGGGCACGAGCCGATGGGCATCGTCGAAGAGGTCGGCTCCGAGGTGACCAACCTGTCCCCCGGTGACCGGGTCGTCGTTCCCTTCGGAATCGCCTGCGGGACCTGCTTCATGTGCGAGCACGGACTGCAGTCGCAGTGCGAGACGACGCAGGTCACCGAGCACGGGTCGGGCGCCGCGCTGTTCGGCTACACCAAGCTCTACGGGCAGGTGCCGGGCGGGCAAGCGGAGTACCTGCGCGTTCCGCAAGCGCAGTACGGTCCGGTGAAGGTGCCTGAGGGGCCGCCGGACGACCGGTTCGTCTACCTCTCCGACGTGCTGCCGACGGCCTGGCAAGGAGTCGAGTACGCCGCGGTGCCGGACGGTGGAACTCTCGCCGTCGTCGGGCTCGGCCCGATCGGGGACATGGCGGCGCGGATCGCTCTGCATCGTGGCTACCGGGTGATCGGGATCGACCTGGTGCCGGAGCGACTCGGACGCGCGGCGGCCCGCGGCGTCGAGGTACTGGCCTTGAGCGACGATGTCGCGGCCAAGGTGCGGGAAATGACCGACGGTCGCGGGCCGGACTCCGTGATCGATGCCGTCGGCATGGAAGCGCACGGCTCACCGGTCGCCAAGGCCGGGCAGCAACTCGCCGGGCTGCTGCCTGACAAGCTGCAGGAGAAGTTCATGACGACGGCCGGCGTGGACCGTCTCGCCGCGCTGTACCTGGCGATCGACCTGGTACGCCGTGGCGGCACCGTCTCGCTCAGCGGCGTCTACGGCGGGATGGCCGATCCATTGCCGATGCTGACCATCTTCGACAAGCAGCTCCAGCTCCGGATGGGTCAGGCGAACGTGCGGAACTGGACCGACCAGATCCTGCCGCTGCTCACCGACGAGGATCCGCTGGGCATGGACGACTTCGCCACCCACCATGTCCCGCTCGCCGAAGGGCCGAACGCCTACGCGATGTTCCAGAAGAAGGACGACGGCGCCGTCAAGATCCTCTTTCGGCCCTGACCTCTGAACCCCCGCGCCCGGACTCAGGTTCCGGCGCGGGGTCGGGGTTGGCGTCGGGGTCGGGGTCGGGCAGGGGCGGGCCTGCGGGTTCGCTCGGCGACGGACGGCCGAGCGGCTCGATCGGAGTGGGCTCGGCGGCCCGGCTCGGATCGTTCTCCGGCGGGACCGACAAGGGATCGGCGGGATTCGGTTCTGCAGTCATGACCTGCCGGTTGCCGCGGAGCTTGACCGGCAAACTTCCGCGGGCCAGCCTGGTTTCACCGCGGGGTACCGCAGGAGCAAGCACAATCAGCGGATCGGTCGAGGGAGATGCACGGGCAACAGGCGCGGGAGTTCGCGGCGGCCGCCGGCCGGCTGGAGGGTCAGGTCGAGGTCGGGGAGATCTTCGCGACCCTCGAGGAGCTGGCCCGGGTCGGGCTGCACTGCGAACACGTCGGGCTCCTCCTGTGCAGGGATGACCGCCTCACCGAGGTCGGCGCGACCGACCCCGCGGTGGAACAGGCCGACCGGTGGCAACTCGACACCGGCGAAGGGCCCTGCTGCGCCTGTCTGGAAACCCCGGGCGCCTGCGTGGTGGCCGATACGACGACCGAGGACCGCTGGCCGGGCTGGAGCACCCGCGTGGCCCGGTTCGGCTTCCGGGCCAGCGCGGCCATCCCGTTGCGCGAAGGCGAGGTCACCCTCGGAGTACTGACCCTGTACTCCGACCGTCCGGCCACGTTCGACGCTGCGGCGCAACCCTGCGCCGACCTGCTGGCGGCCCACGCGACCAGAGCCCTGGCCAGATCAGGGCTCAATTGACGGCCGGTCAGAGGTGCAGAGGCACTCGGGTGCCTTCGGGTAGCCGGCCGGTGTCGATCAACTGGTTCGCAAGGTCCCGCAGCACCAGGTTGCGGTCCTGGGAACAGCGGCGCAGGACGGCGAAAGCCTGGTCGGCGTCGATGCCGTAGCGCTCCATCAGGATGCCCATCGCCTGACCGATCAGCTTGTGTGACTCCATCGCCTCGCGCAAAGTCTCTTCCTGCCGGGCGTTCCGCAGGGCGACCGCGAGATGGCCGCACAAGGCCTGGGCGGTGTCCACGTCGCAGGGCCCGAACGCGGCGGGCTCGGTACTGAACAGCTCCAGTACGCCGAGCATCCCGTCATTGGTTGCCAACGGCAACGCCAGGAGACTGCGCAGCCCGAGCTCGGCAGCGGCACCGGCCCACTCCGGCCAGCGGCCTTCGGTGCGGGTGTCGGGAACCAGTACGACGTGCCCGCCGGCCAGCACGTCCGGGGCCGGGCCGTGGCGCTGCTCGATCTGCAACTGGTTGACGGCGGCAACGATCTCACCGGTCGCCGGACCGGCCCGGAGCGCGTCACGACGCCCCTTGAGCACCAGGCCGGCATGAGTGCAGTTGATCACTTGACTACTTGCTCGCAGGACGGCAGCGGCGGTCTGCTCGACACCGGAGATCCGGTGCAGGTCCTGGGCCAGCTGGGCAAAGACTGCAGCGGTCGCAACGCTGCTCGCCGGGTTGGTCACTGGGATGGTCACTGGGCACCTTCCAGGGCCAGTCAAAGTACTCGCCCGGCCGCCGTGACCCGGCGTCACCATTCTGCCCCCGAAGACGCCGGGCGTCACGCATCCAGCGGCCGCGGTTCCCGCGCGTTCTGGCTTCAGAGCGCGGTGCCGATCTCGCGTCCTCGGCTTCAGCGCGGCGGCCGATCTCGCCCGCGGGCGAGATCGGTCACCAGTCGCTCGCACAGTTGACGACCGAACCAGCGGTCAGTTCCGGGAGATCTCCTGGACGGTGTCGCCGGTGGCCTGTTCCGGCATGGACCGGGCGATGTCCGCCTGGGCGAGCATGCCGACCAGGTCGTGGCCGTCGATCACCGGCAGCCGGCGGACCTGGTGCTTGGTCATCGTCGCCAGCGCCTCCTCGATGCTGTCGTCGGCGCCGATCGTGACCGGCTTGCCCTGACCGAACTGGCCGGCCGTGGCCTGGCTCGGGTCACCGCCGTCGGCGAGGCACTTCACCACGATGTCGCGGTCGGTCAGCACGCCCTTGAGGCGGTTGTCCTCACCACAGATCGGCAGCGCCCCGACGTCGAGGTCCCGCATCTTACGGGCCGCGTCCACCAGCGTTTCGTTCTCGCCGACACACTCCGCGCCGGCCGTCATCAGATCCCGTGCTTTGGTCATCGAAAACCACTCCCCACGTTCTGTTGGCCTGACTACGTGGTTGTGCGGTTCCCCAGCCTCGCCAGGCGAAACGCCGATTCAGCCGGCGATCGCGTACAGGGTCGAGGTGAATCCCGCGGCCGACCCCAGGTGCGGGTCCGGATCGAGCAGCCGGATACAGGTGCCGGTGCGGTCGGCGAACACGGCGTACCGGCCGAGCGATCCGCTCACCGGGGCGATCAGCCAGTCCAGCTCGGGGTGGTCGGCGAAGAACGTGTCGACATCGCCGACGTCGTACACGCCGCCGCAGCCGAGGGCGGCCTCGGCCGGGTCGCGGATCAGCACGATGGTCGGGTCGCCGCCGCTCGGGCCGAGCAGCGCGGTGTCGTCATCGGGCCAGCCGAGTGGGTCCAGCCCGAGCCCGCGGTAGTAGTCGACGCTGGCTTCCAGATGTTCAACTGGACGGAACTCGAACAACAGCTTCATCGGCTTGCTCCTGTCTCGCCTCGGACGTCGACCCGTTCACACTGATCCGGCGCGGTCCGGCCGGCGCGGCCACCGGCACCCGCACGGTCAGCACACCGTTCTCGTAGCCCGCCTCGATCCGTTCCAGGTCGAGCGTGTCGCCGAGGAACAGCTGCCGGGAGAAGACCCCCAGCGGACGCTCGGCCGCCTGCAGCTCGACCCCCTCGGGCACGTCGGTCGGCCGCCGCTCGGCCTTCACGGTCAAGACGTTGCGCTCCACGTTCAACTCGATCGCCTCGACCGGTACGCCGGGCACATCGAAGACCATCACGTACTCGTCACCCGCCCGGTAGGCGTCCATCGGCATCGGGGCCGGCCGGGACCAGGTCCCCCGCGCGGAGGCGCCGGCCGCCGATCGGGCCCGCCGGTCGAACTCACGGAACGGGTCGGTGCGCATCAACATCGTTCCACCTCCCGAGCAGTCGCTTGTCGGTGTCAACACGCAGTACTGGTTATATCGCGTCATCGCCTCGATGACAAGAGCTCTGGTCATCGAAGCGATGACATGACGATTTGGCCCGTCGGCGCTGGGTACCGCAGGAGCATGAGCAAACTCCCCCGACTTGGTCTGCTGCTCGCGCTGGTGACGGCCGTTTGCGCTTTTCTTCAGCCCGCGGCGGCCGGTGCTGTGGCCGCGGCCGATCGCGCCGGCGCGGTGGCCGCCGCCGCCGTCCCCAGCGCGGACTCGGCGACTTCTCCGAGTCCGGCCGAGGACGGGCCTGGCGCCCGCGACGGCGACCGTGACGACTGGGACGGCATCCGATGGTTGTTCCTCGGGCTGCTGATCCCGGTCGTGTTCATCGGCGGCGTCATTCTGGCCAAGAAATACGGGTCAAGCAGCCGAAAGTGACGGGCCGAGCCGGTTGCGCAGGTTCTCCAGCACCTGGCGCAGCACCCGGGAGACCTGCATCTGGCTGATGCCGACGTCCTTGCCGATCTCGGACTGCGTCCAGCCCTCGACGAACCGGAGCTCCAGCACCCGACGCTCCCGCGGGCCGAGCGCCTCCAGGACCGGCTGCAGCATGTCGATCGTCTCCAGCTGACTGATCGAGTCGTCCTCCTCGTCGGCGACCAGGTCGCCGAGCGCGAGACCGTCGCCGGCAGGTAGCGGACGATCGAGCGAGAGCACGTTGAAGCAGCCCCGCGCGGCCAGCGCCTGCTCCACCTCGGCCACTTCATGACCGACGTACGCCGCGATCTCGGCGATCGTCGGTTCGCGGCCCAGCTCCTGCTCGAGGGCCGGCACCTTCGTCCCGATCGCGCCTTGCAGCTCCTGCAGCCGACGTGGGATCCGGACCGTCCACGCACAGTCCCGGAAGTATCTCTTCACCTCCCCGCGGATGGTGGGGATGGCGTAGCCGATGAACGGCGTGTCGGCGTCGAGGCGATAGTGATGGGCCGCCTTCACCAGCCCGAGGTAGGCGACCTGTTCGAGGTCTTCGGGTTCGGCGCCGCGGCTGCGGAACCGCTGGGCGATCCCGCGGGCGATCTCGATGTTGAGCTCGACGATCTGTTCCAGCAGTTCCCGCTGCTCGACCTGATCCGTACTGCGATCCCTGCGCCGGAACAGTTCCTGGGTCGCCGCCTCGCGCGCTGCGCGATCTTCGGCGGAGTGACACTGGACTGGCACCGGCTGAGTGGTGCTGAGAGTAACCATGGCTTGACCTCGCGACGAGTAGTCACGGCGTAGCCCACCTCTGGACCACGGTCAGGTTGGTTCCCCCTCCGTACCCCACTACCGAAACCACATGCATCATCACGTCCGGCAACGGCGTGTCGACCCGGAGCGATCGATTACAGTAGGTGGCCGAGTGGGTACAGAGACGTTGCCTCGAGACTAGTTTCAGTTTTCCCGAAAGCAAGGTCCTGGTATGTCGAAGTCCGCGTGCTGCCTTCTCGCCCTCGCCGTCGCGGCCGGTTTCGCCGGCTGCAGCGATGTCGAGGCAGACCACCCGAAGACCGAGCAACGGGTGGATCGGCCGGCGCCCGCGCCCAAACCCGCGGCCGCACCCGAGCCGCGGGCGAAACCGCCGGCTCTTCCGCAGTTGCCCCGCGGGGGACGTCAGCTCTTTCCCACCTACCAACTGGTCGCCTTCGTCGGGACCCCCGGTTCACCGGCGCTGGGTCCGCTCGACAGCAATCTCGACGAGCGCGCCCGACGGCTGGAGCGCCTCGCGGCGTCGTACCGGGCCGGGCGGCAGGCGCTGCCGGTGATGGAGCTGATCGTGGTCGTCGCGCAGGCCGCGCCGGGCAAGGACGGCAAGTACCGGTCCCGGATCGACCCGGCGCAGATCGACCGCTATCTGGCGGTCGCGCGCAAGCACAAGATGCTGCTGATGCTGGACGTCCAGCCCGGCCAGGCGAAACCCCTCGACGAGGTGCGGCTGCTCGAGCCGTGGCTGAAGCAGCCTGATGTGGGCCTGGCGCTCGACCCGGAGTGGCAGGTCGGCAAAGGACAGGTGCCAGGCCGGGTCTTCGGCCGCACCTCCGCCGCCGAGCTGAACAGTGTCGCCGCGTATCTCTCCACGCTCGTCGCCAAGCATCGGCTGCCGGAGAAGCTCTTCGTCTTCCACCAGCTCAGCAAGCCGATCGTCAGCCAGCAGGGCTCGCTACGTCCGCACCCCGGGGTCGCGATGGTGAAGTCCGTCGACGGGATCGGCACTCATGGCCAGAAGCTTGCGACGTACCGCGGCCTGACGACCGGGCTCCCGAAGGGCCTCCGGACCGGCTTCAAACTCTTCTACACCGAGGACACCCGGCACGGAGCTCTGATGACACCCGCGCAGGTGCTGGCCGTGCGGCCACGCCCGGAGCTGGTGATCTACGAGTGAACCGGCGACGCTTCCTCGCCCTGGCCGCCACCTCGACGGTCGTGGGCGGATGCGCCGACACCGCTCCTGACACCGCCCCGGTGGTCGTGGGGTCCGCTGCTACCCGACCGCGCGTCACCACAACACCCCGTACTCCGAAGCCGTCCGTCGCCAAGGTGCGCGCCAACGAACTGGGCCTGATCCCGGTGCTCATGCACCACCGGCTGGTGACCGGATCCGGACCCGTCGGCAGCTACGACATGACGCCGGCCTTCTTCCGCCAGGAGCTCGAGCGGCTGCACCGCGAGAACTACTACCCGATCCGCGCGATCGACCTGGTCCTCAGCGAGCTGGGCTCGGTCCCGGCCGGCAAGACACCGGTCGTGCTCACTTTCGACGACAGCACACCGGGTCAGGTCGCCTTCGATGCGAACGGGCAGGTCGCGCCCGGCTGCGCTCTGGGCATTCTCCTGAGCTTTCATGCGCGACATCCCGACTTCCCGGCGGTCGCGACCTTCTACATCAACCGGTCGCCCTTCGGGCTCAACGGGTCGGCCGCGACGCGGGCCCTGGTCCGGCTGGCCGAGCTGGGCTGCGAGATCGGCAACCACACCTGGAGCCATCCGAACCTGGGCTCGTTGACCACCGTCCAGGCCGAGGCCGAGATCGGGAGGCTGGCCGCCATGGTGAGCCAGGCGACTCCACGTTCCCCGGTTCGCACGCTGGCGCTCCCGCTCGGCGTCCATCCGCGGGATCCCCGCGTCCTGGCGCGCGGCGGGGCAGGCGGTACGGCGTACCGGAATCTGGGGGTCCTGCTGGTCGGCGCCGAGCCGGCCCACTCGCCTTTCCATCGCGCGTTCGACCCGATGGCGGTGCCCCGGATCCGTTGCAGCTCGCACGATCGCGGCGACGGGGATCTCGAGCTCGGCTACTGGCTGGACCGGCTGGCCGCTAGGCCAGAGCTGAAATATGTTGCCTCCGGCACACCAGGGCGCATTACCGCGCCTCGCACGCTGAAAGCCGAGATCGGGCCGGCCTTCCGCGGCCGCGCGACCTGGTACTGAATTCCCTGGAGGCCGCGCGCATTACGCGGTCGGCGGCGGGTACCGGCCGAGCATGGTTTCCGTTTGGAGTGCTACCGCAGAGATTTCGCAGTACGAGCCGTTGCGGACCGATCGGCGCGCGGACGTGGTCGTGGTCGGTGCCGGGTGGATCGGCCTGACCACCGCCCTGCTGCTGGCCCAGGACGGCGCCGACGTCGTCGTCCTCGAGGCCGGCCGGATCGCGACCCGGACGAGTGGGAACACCACCGGCAAGGTGACGTCCCAGCACAGCACGATCTACGCGGACCTGCTCGACCGCCACGGCCACGACAAGGCCGGCCTGTACGCCGAGGCCAACCAGGCCGCGATCGACCAGGTCGCCGCGCTGGTCCAGACGCACGGGATCGACTGCGAGCTGACCCGGGCACCGGCTTTCGTCTACTCCAACGAGTCGGAGAGCGAGATCAAGCGCGAGGCCGAGGCGGCGCTCTCCCTGAGACTGCCCGCTCAACAGACCGACGGACGGGAGATCGGACTGCCTGCGGTCGCGGCGCTCCGCTTCGACAATCAGCTCTACCTGCACCCGGTGAAGTTCTTGGCCGGCGTGGCAACGGCCCTGACCGCGGCCGGTGGGCAGATCTTCGAGCAGACCAGGGTCACCGACGTCGACACCGAAGACGACGGCGTACTGGTCAGCACCCAGGGTGGCCCGAAGGTCCGCGCCCGGCACGCGGTGATCGCGACCCTGCTACCGATCGGGCTGATCGGCGGGTACTTCGCCAAGACGCGTCCGCAGCAGTCACACGGCATCGCTGTCCGGCTGCCGGTCGAGGCACCGGCCGGGATGGCCATCTCGATCGACTCGCCCGTGCGCTCGACCCGCCCCTGGCCGGGTGGCGGCCCGAACGGGCTGATCGTGGTCGGCGGCGGCCACGAGACCGGCAGCGAAGAGGACACCGCGGCGATCTACCAGAGCCTGACCGACTGGGTCAGCTCGACGTGGAACCACCCGTGCCAGGCCGAGTACCGCTGGTCCGCCCACGACTACAGCACTGCCGACCAGCTCCCGTACGTCGGCCGGACGCCGGGCAGCGACGCGATCATGATTGCCACCGGCATGCACAAGTGGGGCCTGAGCAACGGAATGGTTGCCGCTGGCATCTTCCGCGAACTCGTTGCCGGCCGCCCTGATCCGTGGGGCGGCCTGTACGACGCCCGCCGGATCGGCGATGTGAAGGCGGTCGCCAAACTGCTGAAGGACAACGCGAAGGTGGGCAAGGAGTTCGCCGCCGGACACCTGAGCCGCGCCCTGCACGGTGGTCTCGACCATCTCGAGGTCGGCCAGGGCGGGCTCTTCGAGATCGACGGCGAGAAGGTCGGCGCCTACCGCGACCCCGACGGTCAGCTGCACGCGGTCAAGCCCACCTGCACCCATCTCGGCTGCCCCCTGAACTGGAACAACGCCGACACCAGCTGGGACTGCAACTGTCACGGCTCCCGCTTCTCCTACGACGGAAGCGTGTTGTACGGCCCGGCCACCAAACCTCTCGACCGCTCCTGATCCGAAGCGCCACGCCAGGCCTTGCGGCGCCCCGGCCCACGTCATATGAATGAGTCATGCATGAATCGAACCTGTGGGCTGCGTGGACGCTGCGCAGTCACGATGTGCTGGTCGCCGCGCTGCCGGACGGCCTGGGGCTGCGGGACGCGGCGGCGCTGACCCTGATCGCCAGCCACGACGGTTGCTCCGCCGACTGGCTGCTGGCGCGGATCGGGCTGACGCAGTCGGGCACGGTCCGGCTGATCGACCGGCTCGAAGGTCTTGGCTACCTCGCGCGGACTCGCGCCGGACGATCGGTGCAACTGAGTCTTCTCCCGGCGGGGCAGGCGGTACTTCGGGACTGGAACCAGGCGCGAGAAGCCGCCTGCGACCAGGCTCTGGGTGGATTGACCGACGAGCAACGGCAGGAGTTCGGCGCGCTGCTGGATCTCGCGCTGCGCAGTACCGGCCGAGCGCGGCTCAAGGCGGATGTGACGTGTCGCCTGTGCGACTGGGACGCCTGCCCGAGGTGTCCGGTTGACGAGTCCGTGGACGAACCGTGACGGCTACCGACACTGCCCGCGCAGACTCGCTCCCCCGCTCGGTCTGGGCCCTGGCGGGCGCCTGGACGCTGGCATCGACGGCGGACCACTTCGTTCTCTTCGTGCTGTTGTGGAGCGCCGAGCCGCAGGGTTGGACGGGGTTGCAGACCGCGCTGCTGGTGATCGCCATCCGGCTGCCCGCGGTCGCCGGCGGCATACTGGGTGGCCGAGCCGTGGACCGGGCCGGGCCGACCCGGATGATCGTCGTCGACGGCTGGACGCGGGCGCTGCTGATGATCGTTCTCGCGCTGATCAGCTGGACCGGCCAACTGAACATCTGGGCCGTCCTGGTCGTGGGGGCGATCGCCGGTACGACGGCGCCGTTCAGCTACTCGGCGGCCCGGACCATGGTGCCCAGCCTGGTCGCTCCTGGCGCGCTCGGTCGCGCAAACAGTCTCCTCAGCATCGGTGACCAGCTCCCGCTGCTGTTGGGCGCAGTACTGAGCGGGCCTGCGCTCGCACTGCTGGGAACCGGCCCTTCCTTTCTGCTGCCAGGGCTCATGATGCTCGGTACTGCGGTCATCGGGCACCGGCTGCGACGCGTTGCCCGGTCTCAAGTGCAGTTGCCTCCCAACCCGACCTCCCACCGGGCTTCCTGGACGCCACGAGTGATCGGGCTGGTCGCTCTGTCGGTCGCGTACTACTTCACCTACGGCCCGTTCGAGACCGTGCTGCCGATGTTCGTCCGCGACGGGCTCGGCTCCGGCCTCGGCGGCTACACGCTGCTGTGGATCCTCTTCGGTGCCGCCTCGTTGCTGACGTTGCCCGCGGCCGGAGCGTTGTCCCGTCGCCGACCAGGGCTGGTGAACGCGGCCGGCGCAACGCTGTGGGGAGGGCTGATGCTGCCGCTGGTCTTCGTCGACCACCTTCCGGTTTTCGCCATCGGCTTCACCGTGGCGGGCGCGATCTGGGGCCCGTACTCCGCGATCGAGGCGACCGCGCTCCAGCGATGGACACCTCAAGCCGAGCACGGACGAATCTTCGGCACCCAACGAGCCCTCCTGGCCATTGCCGCACCGCTGGGCGCAGCGGCCGGAGCGCTGGCGGCCGACCACACCACGCCACAAACCGTCCTCGCCTTCTCAGCCGCAGGCTGCGCCGTCGCAGGCCTACTAGCCGCAACCCTCAAGGGCCTACGCAGTCCAGCCTGATCAGGTGAGGAGGCGGGCTACCGAGCGTTCGAGCTTCAGGCGGACCGTGTGTTTGTCGAGGTCCGAGCCGGCCTTGTCGATGGCCCGGGCGATGGTGCGGCCTTCCTCGTACTGCGTGATCACCCGCGGGTCGACGTACGACGCGCGGGCGACCGCCGGGGTGTTGCCGAGGTGCTCCGAGACCTCCGTCAGCATCGCCTTGACCGCGGCCTTCTTGGCCGTCTTGGTCTTCGGCGGGTCCGCCTGGGCGAGCGCGACGGCGGCATGCACTGTGGCGGTCCAGGTGCGCAGGTCCTTGACCGTGTAGTCGTCGCCGACGAGCTCGTGGAACCGTTCGTTGATCTGGTCGGCGGTGATGTCGTGCCAGCCCTCCTCGTCCCGGTAGACGAGCAGCAGCGGACTCTTGTGCCTGCTGCGCTTGAGCGCGGTGACCGCCGCGACCAGCTTGCGGTCCTCCAGTTCGAGCGTCCGGCGGACACCGCCCTTGGCGGTGAAGTCGAAAACCAGCTGGCCCTTCTTGACCTGGACATCTTCCCGAAGCAGCGTGGCCGCGCCCCGGCTGCCGTACTCGTCGGCGTACTGCGTGTTGCCGGTGCGGAAGACGCCGTAGTCGAGCATCCGGAGCGCCACCGCGAGGACCCGCTCGCGGCTGAGCCCCTTCGCGCACAAGTCGCGGTCCACGGCTTTACGGAACGCCGGCAGGCGGGGCACCAGGCGGCGTACCCGCTCGTGCTTGTCGGAGTCCTGGTCGGTGCGCCACTGGTCGTGGTAGAGGTACTGCCGGCGGCCGGCCTCGTCGGTGCCGACGGCCTGGATGTGGCCGTTCGGGTAGGGGCAGATCCAAACGTCCTGCCACGCGGGCGGAATCGCCAGTGCCCGGATCCGCTCGAGCACCTCGGCGTCGCGAATCACCTTGCCCTCGGCATCCAGATAGCTGAACCCCGTACCACGCCGGCGCCGGCTGAACCCCGGCCGATCGACGCTGGCCCGCCGCAACCGCACCTGACCTCCCGTTGGCTCCGATCAGGCCCCCTGGTACCCAGCGGGCAAACTGGTTTCCCTTCGGGTACGGGACTCGGAGAGCCAGCGAGGAGACCGATGAGCAACGAAACACCGGCCGGCCGCTACCGGCGCGAGCAAGAAGAAGAACACGAGCGCCTGGACCGGCACTGGGCCGAGCTGCTGCAGGAGCTGCGGCTGGCCCAGACCGGCACCCAGATCCTGTTCGCCTTCCTGCTCAGCATCGCCTTCACCAACCGGTTCCAGGACGCCGACCGGTTCACCCACGACGTCTATGCGATCACCCTGGTCGCCTCGGCACTGGCCGCGGGCCTGTTCCTGGCCCCCGTCTCGTTCCACCGGATCGTCTTCCAGCAGAAGATGCGGGACCGGATGATCCCGATCGCGAGCAAGATGACCAGCGCGGGCCTGGTCTTCCTCACCCTCGCGACCACCGGCGGCATCCTGCTCGCCATCGACGTGGTCCTCGACCGCCGGTGGGCGATCATCACCGCAACAGGCGTCCTGCTGTGGTTCGTCTTCTTCTGGTACGCCCTTCCCACCTGGATCCGCAAAACCAGCCGCAACGGATCGGACAACGGCGACACCTCGGGGCCGTAGCATCGGGTGATATGTCGCAGAGCTCGTTTCCGCCGCCACCAGACGGGCGGCCGCAGGACGGGCCGCCGCAGTACGGGCAGGCGCCTTACGGCCAGCCGCCGTACGGAGGACCGCAGTACGGGGTGCCGCAGTACGGCGGACCTCCCGGCGGGCCGCCGAGGCGGAGTCGGGGGCCGTTGGTTCTGGTTGTCGTGCTGGGGATCGTGCTGGTCGCCGTACTGGCCGTGGGTGCGGTGGTGTTGCTGCGGGCCGACGAGTCTGGGGACGCTAAGAGCGGCGCGCCGGCGGCAGCGGCCGAGGCTGTGCAGTTCCGGCCGGTGCTGAAGGCCGAGCCGGGTGGGTGCAGCGCTTCGGCCTCACCCTCGGTGGACGGTGCCGCGTGTGGGCCGGACGGGGTCCGCTACACACTCGGCAAGGTGGAGCTGGACGGCACCCACGTGTCCGAGGTGACGAAGCCCATCCTCAGGGACGGGGCGGGCTGGATCGTCGGGCTGACCCTGGACGATGAGGGGGCGCAGACGTTCAGCCGGCTCACGACCGAGCTGAGCAAGAAGGCGGCGCCGCAGAACCAGATCGCGATCGTGGTGCGCGGCCGGGTGGTGACCGCGCCGGCCGTGATGTCGCCGATCACCGGTGGCAAGCTCGAGATCAGCTCCAACTACACCCAGAAAGAAGCCGAACAACTCGCCAAGGAGATCACCGGCTGACCTAGCCGTTGGCGAGGTGGGTGAGGATTCTGAGCAGGGCGCGACGGTCAGTTGCGCTGAGATCGGCGAGTAGGTCGTCCTCCATCGCCCGGATCTTGGCCTGTACTGCGGCCAGCCGGCTCTCGCCTTGCGTGGTCAGCCGGACCCTGCGGTGGCGCCGGTCGGCTGGATCCTGCTCGCGGACGATCAGGCCGTCGTGTTCCAGCTGGTCGAGCAGCGGGATCAGCCGCGACTTGTCGTGCCCGATCGCGGTCGCCAGCGCCAGCTGACTGTCGGCAGGCTGCTGGGCCAGGTGGGTCAATACGGCGTACCCCCACATGGACAGCCCCTGCTCGGCCAGGAGCGGTTCCTCGGCGACGATCAGCCGCCGGGTGATCCGGCCGAACAGCGATCCCAGGTCTTCGCGCTGCATGCTTCGGATGATAAGTGCTGGACAACGATAAGCACGTGCGTATGATAAGCGCATGCCTACTAATCTTCTGATCACCCACACCCGTTCCATCGCGATCGCCGCCCCGACCGAGAAGGTCTTCGCGCTGGTATCCGACCCGAACGCCCTGCCGAGCTGGGCGCCTGGTTTCGCGCGCGCCATCCGGCGCGACGGCGAGCACTGGGTCGTCGAGAACGACCAGGGCGAGGCGCGGATCATCGTCCGCAGCTCCGCCGACCACGGCACCGTCGACATCCTGAATGCCGGCAACCCGAGCCAGGGCGCGTTCACCCGGGTCCTGCCGAACGGCGACGGCAGCGAGTACCAGTTCACCACCCAGTTCCCGCCGGACGCGCCCGAGGAAGCCGTCTCCGCCCAACTGCTCGTCATCGAGGAAGAGCTCCGGACCATCCGCGAGCTGTGCGAGTAGTCCCCTAGGCCTAGTACGGTGCAAAGCCAAGGAGGAATCCGCTCATGACACTTCGCCGATCGATCCTCGCGGTGGCCGGCGCGAGCCTGCTCGCCGCCACCACGCTGGCCGGGCCCGCGGGCGCCGGAGTACAGGACAAGCCAGAGCCGGATCGCCGCGTGGCCGGGGCGGCTGTCGCCGCGTCGGCCTGTTCGATGCAGGTTGGCGCGGTGAACGCGGCCGGGATGAGCGGTGGCTACAACATCGTGGCCACCAAGCCGGTGCAGGTGGGCGAGTTCGTGCCCTACAAGCTCTTCGGCATCCGCGCCAGCGCGACCTGGTACTACTACCAAGAGCCGACCAGAAACTACTTCCGAGGGCTGATCCTGCAAGGCAGCAACTTGTACGCGGCGTACGAGATCTACACGGGTTCCTCGGACGTACCGACGGTCAGCGCCACGAAGGTCGGGATCGGCTGGACCGGGTTCACCACCATCGCGAGCTCCAACTACGTGCAAGGCTCCAACCCCCACCGCTATCTCTACGGCCTGCACACGAACGGTTCGCTCTACCGCTACAACATCACCGGACCGATCAGGTCGTACGGCTCCGCACCCGGCTACCGGTCGTTCAAGACCATCACCGTGATCGCCGAGACCGCGACGTACGACACCTTGCTCGCCACCACCAAGACCGGCGCCCTGTGGACCATCCGCGTCCCCGTCACGGCGCCACTCAAGGCAACCCTGAAGCAAGTCCGCAGCACCGGCTTCAAGGCCTACGAGCAACTGATAGCGCAACGCTGCGGCACCACCAGCACCCTGCTCACCGCCTTCGACAACGACGCCAACACAGCCACCGTGTACGCCGTCAGCCGCGCCACCGGCGCCAGCACGCTCATCAAGACCATCGACACCTTCGCCGCCACCTTCGACGCCCCCACCCACCACCTCTATACCGCCAGCGGCGGCCCCCAACTGGTAGGCGAGTAACACCTACTAGCCAGGGGCCGGGCGGTCAGCTGGTTTTGGCGATCATCAGCCAGCTGAGTTGGATGTCGGGGGAACGGGTGGGAGCCACCGAGACGGTGATCTTGCCGTCCGCGGTCGGAGTGATGTTGGTGTATTCACCGGCTGTCGGGGTGGTGGTGAAGAGACGCTGCGCGTCTACGACTGTGCCGTTGACCGAGACGCCGGCTGCTCGGTTCGCCCACGGCCAGGGGTCCCAGTAGCCGGCGTGGACGGTGTAGGTGCCCGGCTCCAAGTTGCTGAAGTCGTAGCTCAGGGCTTCCTTGTTCTTTGCCCAGCGCAACGTTGTGTAGAGATTGTCGCCGGCACCACCGTAGGTGCCACTGGAGCCGGTGAATCCCCAGGTGGCTGCGGTCTTCGGGTCGACGCCGATCGGCTGCTCAGGCACGGAGTTCAATACTGCGCCCTCGGTCGCGGCCACTTCGACGACGCGCTTCCAGTCGGCGGTGACGGCGCCACCGGCGTTCACGACGTACCGGAGGTTGTGCGGTACGACGAGGACGGAGCGGGTGAAGGTCCGCCCATCGGCGAGTGTCCCCCGCACCTGGCTCGGCCCTGGCTGGGTGACGGTCGACGCGTCCCAGGTGACGCCGAGCGTCTGGGTCCGCCCGCCCGCGGTGACCGCGACCTTGGCCGGAAGGTTGCTCGTGTCCCGCAACCAGACATGATCGGGCAGCAGTGTGTCGACCGTCCACCGCTGGTAGGGCTTGAGATCTGTCAGCTTCCACTCGGTGTCCGGACCGATCGACAGACTGCCGCCTTCGCCGAACCTCATCGGCATCCACACGTACGGCGAGTTCGCCAGGTCGTTCGGCGTCCAGCGGTCACCCATGAAGACGAACTTGTTGTTCGCCCGGTCGACCGGGATCACCGACGTACTCTGCGACCGGAACGTGTCCGCGGCACCGGCGCCCACGATCGGGTTGCCTTGATCCGACCAAGCACCCAGGACACTCGTCGCCGTCGCGTACCGGGCCGGATTGGGGTCCCAGCCGGTCGCACCCGACGTCACCAGGTAGTAAGTGCCTTCGGACTTGAACATCGCCGGCGCCTCACGCTGCGAGCACGGCAGCGTGCGGACGAAGTCCTTGCCTTGCACGGCCTGCTCGGGCGCTGCCGACAGATAGGTGTAGGCCCGGTTGAGCTTGGAGAGGTACATCGTCCGGTTCTCCTCGGACGAGTAGATGATGTACGCCGTACCGTCGTCGTCGACGAACAGGTTCATGTCCCGCGCCATCCCACCGGCCGGGTCGAACGCGGACGACGTGCCACACCACGGGACCGAGTCGCTGGGCACCCGGTTGAGCCGGTACGAGTCGATCCACCGGAACGGGCCCTTCGGCGAGTTCGAGACCGCGACCCCCGCCTCGGCCCGGGCGTACGTCGAGGTCATCTCCGGGGTGGTCGGTCCGTCCGAGTGCACCCACAGCACCCACTGCCGGGTCGCCTTGTTGTAGATGACCTTCGGCCGCTCGAGGATCGACGGAGCGGCCCAGCCGTCGGTCCGGACCTTGTTGGTCGACAGGTCACGCCAGACGACCTCACGCTGCGCGGCGCTGTACCCCTTGTAGAGCTTGGCGAAGTACTTGTCCCCGGTGAACTGGTCCTTCGAGCTCATGGTCCGCAGTACGACGCCTTGGTCCTCCCAGTTGTAGAGGTCGTACGACGAGTACAGGTGCACGCCCGGGCTGTCGTAGTACCCGTTGCTGCGGTCCTCGCCGTACCAGTACCAGATGCGTTTGCCGTCGTCATCGGTTGCCTGCAGCACCTGACCGCCGTGCGCCTGGATGACCTTGCCGTCGGTGTCGCGCCACTCCTGGCCGGGGCGGAACGAGGTGGCCGCTTCGCTGAGTTCGGCTGAGGCGGGCACCGCGGTCAGGGTCACACCGAACAACCCGACCAGGGCGAGCGAAACGCTCAGCCAGACACGTGATCTCATGAATCTCCTAGACGTCTTCACTTGAGGTAGCTCGCCAGAGCGAAGTTCTGGTCCCGGATCGCCTTCGCCACCACCCGGGCGATCTTGTCGGCGCCGGCCGCTTCGAAGTGTGTGTGGTCTTTGCAGAAGAACGCGCCGACGGCACCCGAGCCGTAGTCGCCGTTGTGGGGGCAGAGTTTGAGCGTGTTGTAGAGGGTGTAGCTCAGTTTGTGCAGGTCGATGACGGCCGTGTTGGTCGCGCTGCCCGCCGCGAAGGTCTGCGAGAGGAATCCACGAGTACCGACGGCTGTGCTCCCGCTGCACTTGATGGCCGAGACGGGCGTCAGCAGCACCGGCCGAGCACCCCGGCTCTTGGCCGCGTTCACCATCATCGTGAGCAGGCTCTGGTACCGCGCCGTACCGACGTGCCGCGGGCAGTTCGGGTCGCCGTCGTTGATACCGAACTGGATGAACAGGTAGTCGCCGGCCCGCATCCCGGTCGAGGAGTTGAGCATGTCCAGCCAGCGCTGGCTGTAGGTCTTCGGGTTCACGATGCATTCGCCGGACGAGTCCTTCGTGCCGGTCACATTGCCCTCGTACAGCCAGGTCTGGATACTCCGGCCACCCACGGCCCTGTTCACCACGGTCACCTGGTCGTTGAACAGCGGGTCGAACTGGCGACCCCAGCCCACCGGGCAGGTCGACGAGCCGTTCGCCATCGTCGAGTCACCGGCCAGCCAGATCTTGGGGCCCGCGGCAACAGCCTTCACCGTCGGCTTCACGGCACAGTCGGTCGCGGCGGTCTGGTCGGCCGCCGCAGCCTGGTCGGCCGCCGCGAGGGTGCTGCCGGCAATGATCGGGGCGAGCCGGTCGGCGATCTTGCGGTGGCCGGCGTCGTTGGGGTGCACGTTGTCCACCGTGTCGGTGGCCTCGTTGATCCAGCCGTCGGTGGCGACGAACCGGACCTTCGCGTCGCCGACCGCCGCGACGGCCTGCCGCGTCTCGTTGACGTAGCGCTTCCGGAACGTCTGCAGAGCAAGGATGTTGGCGGCCGGGTACTTCGACCGGACCCGCTTCAGCAACGTGACGTAAGCAGCCTGGAAGTTCGCACCCGAAACGCTGTGCCCGGCATCGTTCGTCCCGAGATTGATCACCACGGTGCCGGCCTGGTACCGCGAGAAGTTCCAGTCCGGCGTACTGGCGTCGAGCCCGGTCTTCAGGAAGCGGTCCCGCATCCCGAGGCACCCGTCGGCCGCCGGATACAAACACGCGCCACCGACCGCGATCTGGGTGTGCCCGGCCTTGAGCCGCTCCCCCACCAGCCACGGGTACGCCGTCAGCGTCTGCAGGCTGGAGCGCTGCCCGACGGTGATCGAGTCGCCGACGAACTCGATGATCTTCGACGGCACCCTCGGTACGACGGTCCGCGCGCCCGGATCGAGGATCACGCCCTGGAAGACGGCGTCACCGCGGTACGAGCCGGCCACCGGGCGGTACGAGACCCGCAGACTGTGGGTGCCCGCGGCCAACGGTCGCGGCGTGAGGTTCACGGTGCCGCTGACGCCGGGATAGGAGACGAACGGCCCGCCGTCGATGCTGGCGAACAAATCGATGGTGTTGCGCTGGCGGAGTTTGACCGTCGTACCGGTGAAGCCGAGAGCGACGTAGGCACCGGCCCACTCGGATTTATAGGCCGTCGACGTTCTGGTGTCCCAGCGGCCGAAGTACCGGAGGTTCGGATCTGACGGCGAACCGTCACCGGCGGCGGCGGAGGCGCCGCCGGCCGGGAGGATCGCGAGAACCGCGGCGAGGACCAGGACGACGAGCAGCGACAATTTGCGCGGCAAAGTGATCACCTGACTGTGGGCGGGGGCGGAAGAATAGTACTGTTAGCGCTAACAGCGATTTCCGAGGGTAATGGCCCGGTCACACACTGGCAAGAGGTCGGCGAATGGCAGAATTCAGCTCGACGAGATGATGGGAGCTGGAAACGTGTCCAACGGTTCTGACACCGAGCGAGCCTCCGGAGCGCCGGCGACCTCCCCCCGGCGACCGCCGAGCCTGGCTGATGTTGCCGTCCTGGCGGGGGTTTCCCACATGACGGTGTCGAGGGTGATCAACGACAGCGAGCTGGTCCGGCCGGCCACCCGCGAGCGGGTCCGGGCCGCGATCGACAGCCTCGGCTACCGGCCGAACACGGCCGCCCGCGCGCTCGTCACCGGGCGGACGGGCACCCTCGGCGTGGTGACCATGGACTCGACCCTGTACGGGCCGGCCAGCACGCTCTACGGCATCGAGTGCGCGGCCCGCGAGGCCGGCTTCGCGATCACCGTCTCGAGTGTGAGCAAGCCGGACGGCGCGTCGATCGCCGAGGCCGTGGAGTCGCTGCAGCGCCAAGCGGTCGAGGGCATCGTGGTGATCGCCCCGCACGTCGCGACAGCCGAGGCGCTCAAGTTCGCACCCCAGGGAATCCCGCTCGTCGCCGTCGGCGGCGCGCCCCCGCCGATCCCGGCCATCTCGGTCGACCAGTACGACGGCGCCCGCCTCGCGACGGAGCACCTGCTGTCGTTCGGCCACAAGACGGTCTGGCATGTCAGTGGGCCCTCCGACTGGCTCGATGCCAGCGAACGGGAGCGCGGCTGGCGCGAGACCCTCAAGGCCCACGGCGTCCGGCCACCTCGGCTGGCGAAGGGCGACTGGAGCCCGCTGTCGGGGTACGAGGCCGGTAAGTCCCTGGCCAAGGAAGCCGGGCTGGGTGCCGTGTTCGTCGCCAACGACCAGATGGCGCTCGGACTGCTCCGGGCGTTCGCGGAGGCGGGGATCAGTGTGCCCGGCGACGTCCAGGTGGTCGGGTTCGACGACGTACCGGAGGCCGAGTTCTTCAACCCGCCGCTGACCACCGTGCGGCAGGACTTCAACGAGGTCGGCCGGCGGACCTTCGGCCTGCTGTCGGAGCAGATGAACGGCGGGCAGCCGGGCAGCGAGCAGATCGCCGCGACGTTGATCGTGCGGCAGAGCACGCAGCCCGGCTGATCGCCGGCGGGGGTTCCGGTCAGGCCTGCGGTCAGGCCTGGTGTCAGGTCTGTCGCCGGGTCAGGAAGCGCTGGATCACCACGAAGACCAGCAGCAGCGCGCCGATCGAGATCTTCGTCCACCACGAGCTCAGCGTGCCGTCGAACGAGATGAAGGTCTGGATCGTGCCGAGCAGCAGGACACCGAACATGGTGCCCAGCACCATGCCCCGGCCGCCGGTCAGCAGGGTGCCGCCGATCACCACCGCGGCGATCGCGTCGAGTTCCATCCCGACGGCGTGCAGGCTGTACCCCGACAGCGTGTACGCCGCGAACAACAGGCCGGCCAGCGCCGAGCACAGCCCGCTGATCGTGTAGACGCCGACCTTCACCAGAGCGACCCGCAACCCCATCAGGTGGGCCGAGCTCTCACTGCCGCCGACGGCGTACACCGTGCGGCCGAAGCGGGTCTGGTGCAACATCCAGGCGGCGACCGCGAAGATCGCCAGCGCCACCACGACACTCGGGGTGATGTGGTAACCGCCCGGCAGCGGTACCGACCCCTGGGCGAACGTGGTCAGGCCGGGGTCGCGGATCGGGATCGACTCGACACTGATCAGGTAGCAGAGCCCTCGGGCGAGGAACATCCCTGCCAAGGTGGCGATGAACGGCTGGACGTCGAAGTAGTGGATCACCAGCCCCATCAGCGTCCCGAGCACGGTGCCGGAGACCAGCACGGCGATCACCGCAGCGATCACCGGCCAGCCCGCCTCGAGGGTCGACGCCGCGATCATCGTGGACAGCGCGACCACCGACCCGACACTCAGATCGATGCCGCCGGCAAGGATCACGAACGTCATACCGACGCCCAGCACCAGCAGGAAGGCGTTGTCGACAAAGAGGTTCATGATGACCTGAGGGTCCGCGAACCCCTCGTAGCGCAGCGATCCCGCTCCGAACATGCCGATCAGCAGCGCGACGGTGGCCGCCACCGGCAGATAGCGCCCCGGCGGGCTGTACCTGCGGATGCGGGTCGCCAGAGCGGGCACTGCCGTCGTGGTGGTCATGCTGCCTCCGTTCCGGCAGCGGCAACGGGTGCGGTCCGGCGTGGCCGCCGATTGCGCAGCGCGGCCCGCGCCTTGGGCGACTGCAGAAGACAGACCGCGATCACGACTACCGCCTTGAAGAGATAGTTGGCCTCCGCCGGGATCCCGATGGTGGGGATCGTGGTGGCGAGGGTCTGGATGAACATCGCGCCGATCAGCGTGCCGGTGAGCGAGAACTTGCCACCGGCCAGCGACGTACCGCCGATCACCACGGCCAGGATCGCGTCCAGCTCGATCCACAGCCCGGCGTTGTTCGCGTCGGCCGCGCTGGTGTTCGACGCGATCATCAGCCCCGCGATGCCCGCGCAGAATCCGCTGAACACGTAGACGGTCCAGGTGATCGTGCGGGCGTGGATGCCGGCCAGCCGGCTGGCCTCCGGGTTGATGCCGACCGACTCGATCAGCAGGCCGAGCGCGGTCTTCCGGGCCAGCACCGAGGTGATGCCGAAGACCGCCAGGGCCACCAGGATCGCCACCGGCAGGGTCGCGAAGAAGCCCGCGCCCAGCACCTTGAACGCCGGATTGGTGACGGTGGTGATCTGGCCATCGGTGATCAGCATCGCCAGGCCCCGGCCGGCCGTCATCAGGACGAGAGTCGCGATGATCGGCTGGATCCCGATCACCGAGACCAGGAAGCCGTTCCACAACCCGAGCAGGATGCAGACCCCGACCGCGAGGAAGATGGCCGTGATCACCGTGGTGGTCGCGCCCTCGTTCGAGCCCGCGATGTAGACGCAGGCGACCGCACCGGAGATCGCGGCCACCGCCCCGACCGACAGGTCGATCCCCCGGGTGGCGATCACCAGCGTCATCCCGAGCGCGACCAGCAGCACGGGAGCGCCGTTGCGCAGGATGTCGATCAGGCTGCCGTACAGGTGGCCGTCCTGGATCCGCAACGACACGAACGACGGCGTGACCGCTGTGTTCAGGCCGAGCAGCAACAGCAGCGCGAGCGTCGGCCAGAACAACGGCCGGCGGACCAGGTCACGCATCGGTCTTCCTTTCCTCGGTCGCCGTCGTCCCGGCGATGATGGTGAGGATCTCGGCGACGGTGACGCTGTCGTTGTTGAACCGGTCCGCGATCTTGGCCCGGTCCCGCATCACCAGGAGGCGGTCGCTGAGCCGGAGCACTTCCTCCAGCTCGGCCGAGATGAACACCACGGACATGCCTTCGGTCGCCAGTTTCGCGACCAGCTGCTGGATCTGGGTCTTGGCGCCGATGTCGATCCCGCGGGTCGGCTCGTCCAGGATCAGCAACTCCGGCTTGGTGATCAGCCAGCGGGCCAGCAACACCTTCTGCTGGTTGCCGCCGGACAGGTTGCGCATCAGCGCGTTGGGCTCCGGTGGCCGGATGTCCAGCGCCTTGATGTACTCCGAAACCAGCTTCTCGCGGGTCCGGGCCGGGACCGGCCGCAGCCAGCCCCGGGATGCCTGCAACGTGAGCAGCATGTTGTCCGCGACGGTCAGGTCCTCGACCACGCCTTCGGCCCGCCGGTTCTCGCTGGAGAACGCGATCTTCGCGCCGATGGCGTGCCTCGGCGTACGGAACCGGTGCTTGGTACCGCGGACCTCGATCGAGCCGGAGTCCGCGGTGTCGGCACCGAACAGCAGGCGGGCGAGTTCGGTGCGTCCCGACCCGAGCAGACCGGCGATGCCGATCACCTCGCCGTCGTAGACCTCCAGGTCGACGGCCTGCAAGCTGCCCTTACGGCTCAGCCCCAGCACCTTCAGCAGCGGTACCCGGCCTTCGACCGGCGCCGGCGCCTCGGCGTGGTGCTCGAGCTTTTCGAGCGTCTCCAGCTCGCGGCCGATCATCGCCTCGACCAGCTGGAGCCGGCTCACGTCCTTGGTCAGGTACTCGCCGACCAGCTTGCCGTTGCGCAGTACGGTCATCCGGTCGGAGATCTCGAAGACCTGGTCCAGGAAGTGCGAGACGAACAGGATCGCCACGCCCTGGTCCCGCAGCGTTGTCATCACCGTGAACAGCCGGGCCACCTCGTCGGCGTCCAGGCTGGAGGTCGGTTCGTCGAGGATCAGCACCCGAGCGTCGATGTCGAGCGCCCGCCCGATCGCGACCAGTTGCTGGACCGCGATCGGGTGGTCGCCCAGCGCCGAGCCGGGATCGATGGACAGACCGAGCCGGTCCAGGATGGACCGGGCCCGGGCGTTCATCGCCCGGACGTCGATCCGGCCGAACCGGTGCGGTTCCCTGCCCAGCAGCATGTTCTCGGCCACCGTCAGGTTCGTGCACAGGTTGACTTCCTGGTAGACGGTGCTGATGCCGGCGGCCTGCGAGTCGGCCGGTGAGCTGAACAGGTGCTGCTCACCGGCCACCGTCACGGTGCCGTCGTCGATCGTGTACACGCCGGTCAGTGCCTTGATCAGCGTCGACTTGCCGGCGCCGTTCTCGCCCATCAGGGCGTGGACCTCGCCCGGAAGCAAGCGGAAGTCCACCCCCTGAAGTGCTTTGACACCCGGGAAGCTGATGCTGATGCCCCGCATCTCGACCACTGGCATGGTCAGCGACGGCGAGAGGGCCGCAGTGGTCACCTGGGTCATCAGCTGATCAGTACTGACGCGAGGCCAGCGCCGCCTTGGCCGCTGCCTGGTCGAACGCGGTCTCCTCGGTCAGCACCCGCTGCGGGACGTCCTGCTTGGCGACGACCTTCTTGGCCAGGTCCATCAGTTGCGGGCCGAGCAGCGGGTTGCACTCGACGATGTAGTTGATCTTGCCCTCGGCCAGCGCGGTCATACCGTCCTTGACCGCGTCGATGGTGATGATCTGGATGTCCTTGCCGGGCTTCTTGCCGGCCGCCTCGATCGCCTCGATCGCACCCAGGCCCATGTCGTCGTTGTGCGCGAACACCACGTCGATGTCCTTCTGCGCCTTCAGGAACGACTCCATCACCTTCTTGCCGCCGTCGCGGGTGAAGTCACCGGTCTGCGAGGCCGCGATGGCGATCTTCGGGTTGGCCTTCATGGCCTCCTCGAAGCCTTCCTTGCGGTCGATCGCCGGCGCGGCGCCGGTGGTGCCCTGCAGCTCCACGACCTTGATCGCGCCGTCCTTGTTCACGTCCGCGGCGTCGGCCTGCTTGACCAGCCACTCGCCGGCCTTCTTGCCCTCGAGCACGAAGTCCGAGCCGAGGAAGGTCTTGTAGAGCGAGGTGTCCTTCGAGTCCACCGCGCGGTCGGTCAGGATGACCGGGATGTTGGCCCGCTTGGCCTCCATCAGCACGGTGTCCCAGCCGGTCTCGACGACCGGGCTGAAGGAGATGACGTCCACCTTCTGCTGGATGAACGACCGGATCGCCTTGAGCTGGTTCTCCTGCTTCTGCTGCGCGTCGGAGAACTTCAGCTCGATCCCGGCGGCCTTCGCCGCTTCCTGCACGGACTTGGTGTTCGCCGTCCGCCATCCGCTCTCGGCACCGACCTGGGCGAAGCCCATCGTGATGCTGTCATCGCCACTTGCCGCGCTCGTCTCGGGTTTGTCGTCCCCGCACGCCGCCAGGCTTCCGGCGAGCACCAGACTCGTCGCAGCCGCCATCAGTCTCTTCACCACAGCACTTCCTCCATCTTGGGTGCTTCCTGGTCCGAACGGCCAGGGAGAGATGAGCCCCACCAGAGCGCCCGGCCAGCCCTCGTGAGATCGCGGGCCACACACCTGATTGGCTGAATGTTAGCGCTAACGTTCCGGGCGTCAACCCCTTCGTGGCCTGATTGTTAGCGCTCGCATTTCTGAATCACTACTCTCGGTAGTCCCATTGACACGGTCCGCGTCGGGCTCTACATTTCGGGAACCGCTTTCCGTGCACAGGAAGCGATCGGGCCCCTCCCACCCGCGCTCTTGCGCCCGACGCTGGACGGTCATGATGAAACGCAGCAATCCGCCCCTGGTGACAGCCGTCGCCGTCACGATTCTCGGTGCCGGCCTGACCGCCGGCCTGACCACCGCACAGGCCGCCGAGCAGGCCGCCGCACAGACCCCCGCCACCTCGGCGTCTGCCACCGACCCGACCTCGAGGCTCAACGCTGTCCTCCCCACCGACACCGCCAATCTCGGCCGCGGCCTGATCAGCCTGCGGACCGCGAAGGGCAACTTCCTTTCCTGGCGGCAGTTGCACGACGATCCGGCCGGCACCGAGTTCGCCGTGTACCGCGGATCGACCAGGATCGGGACCACCTCGGTCACCAACTACACCGATGTAGGTGCACCGGCGAACGCCCGCTACACCGTTCGCCCCACCACCGGCGAAGCGAAAACCCTGGCCGCCGACGGCGAAGTGGGGACGATGGCGACCAGCCAGGACGTCCCGATCCAGAAGCCTGCCGGTGGGACCACTCCGGACGGCGTCGCCTACACCTATACCGCCAACGACGCGTCGGTCGCCGATCTGGACGCCGACGGCGCCTACGAGATCGTGCTCAAGTGGGATCCGACGAACGCCAAGGACAACGCGCACGCCGGCTACACCGGCAACGTCTACCTCGACGCGTACGAGCTGAACGGCACCCGCAAGTGGCGCATCGATCTGGGCCGCAACATCCGGGCCGGCGCGCACTACACGCAGTTCCAGGTCTTCGACTACGACGGTGACAACCGGGCCGAGGTGGTGGTGAAGACCGCGGACGGCACGCGTTCCGGGACCGGCCAGGTCATCGGCAGCTCCAGTGCCGATCATCGCAACTCGTCCGGCTACATCCTTGCCGGACCGGAGTACCTGAGTGTTTTCAGCGGCACCACTGGTGAGGTGCTGGCGACGGCCGACTACGTCCCACCGCGGGGCAATCTCGCCTCCTGGGGAGACAATTACGGCAACCGCGCCGACCGTTTCCTGGCCGGTACTGCGTATCTCAACGGCTCCCGGCCGAGCATCATCATGGCGCGTGGCTACTACACCCGGTCTGTCGTCTCGGCCTGGGACTACTCGAACCGCACGCTGACCAGGCGCTGGACCTTCGACAGCAGCAGTTCGTCCAACGGCTCGGCCTGGACCGGACAGGGCAACCACCAACTGTCGATCGCCGACGTCGACAACGACGGCCGCGACGAGATCATGTACGGCGCGATGGCGATCGATGACAACGGCAACGGTTTGTGGGTGAACGGTCTCGGGCACGGCGATGCCTACCACGTCGGCGATCTGGTCCCCAGCCGCGCGGGCCTGGAGGTCTACAAGCCTTCCGAGGACAAGTCCAAGCCGGCCGACTGGCTCGCCGACGCCCGGACCGGACAGACCCTCTGGCGAGCGGCGTCCTGCAACTGCGACAACGGCCGGGGTGTGGCGGACGACATCTGGGCCGGCAACGCGGGCGCCGAAGTCTGGTCGTCGGCGGTCGGTGGGTTGCGCTCGGCAACCAATGGTGCGCAGGTCGCATCCCGCAAGCCGGGCTCGACGAACTTCGTGATCTGGTGGGACGGCGACCGGCAGCGGGAGTTGCTGGACGGCACCCATATCGACAAGTACGGCACCGGCGGCGACACCCGGCTCCTGACCGGCAGCGGCGTCCGCTCCAACAACGGCACCAAGGCCACTCCCGCGTTGCAGGCGGACATCCTGGGCGACTGGCGTGAAGAGGTCATCTGGCCGACCACGGACGACACCAAGTTGCGGATCTACTCGACCACCGAGTCGACCAGCATCTCGCACGTCACGCTGATGCAGGACCGGATGTACCGGCTGGCCGTCGCCTGGCAGAACACCGCCTACAACCAGCCGCCGCACGCGAGCTTCCTGAACCCCTGACAGGTGGTACGACGTGGGGGCGCACCGCCCCGCGCCCCCACGTCACTTGACCGCGCCACCGGTGATGCCGGCGATGATGCGGCGCTGCGCCACCGCGAAGACGACCAGCAGCGGAATGCTCATCAGCACCACGTAGGCGAAGATCAGGTTCCAGTTGTTCAGGTAGACACCCGCGCTCGCCACCTGGAACAGGTTCAGCGGCAGCGTGTCCATCCGGCCGCCGATCACGAAGAACGCGAAGAACACGTCGTTCCAGATGTAGAGGCAGATCAGGATCGTCGCGGTGGCCAGCACCGGCCGCAGCAACGGCAGGATGATCGTGAAGAAGACCCGGACCGGGCCGGCACCGTCGACCCGGGCCGCCTCCTCCAACTCGTGCGGGATGGTGCGGATGAAGCCGGTGACGAAAAAGATTGCCGTGGACAAGTAGATGCCCACGTAGACGAGGACCATCCCGGGCAGCGTGCCGGCCAGGCCGAGCTGACGCAGCAGCAGGACCAGCGTGATCACCGCGGGCGGGATCACGATGCCGCTGATCGCGACGGCATACACGACCGCCAGCCAGCGACTCGCTCGCCGCGCCAGCACCCAGGCGGCCATCGAACCGAACAGGAGAATGAGAATCGCGGCCGGTACGACGATCGACGCGCTGCCGAGGAACGCCTTGATCACTCGCCCTTCGGTGAACGCCCGGCGGTAGTTCTCGGCGAGGTGCCAGCCGTCGGTCGGCAGTCCCAGCGACGGGTTCAGCGCATCGCCTTGCGACTTGGCCGACGTCACCAGAACCAGCCAGAGCGGGATCCCGACGACGACGGCGACCAGCGCCAGGGCGGCCACCGGCTGGATCGTGGTCAGCCACGATCGGCGTTCCGTAGTACGGGCGGTGGTGGTCACAGGACACGCTCCCGGCGGCGCAGGAAGATGATCGTCGGAAAGGCCATCAGCGAGATGACCAGGACCAGCACCAGGCTCATCGTGGTGGCCTGGGCGAACAGGCCCTGGCCGAAGGTGCGGTAGATGAAGATGTTCAGGATCTCGGTGGTCTGACCGGGACCGCCCCCGGTGGTGGCCTGCGCGATGTCGAAGCTGTTCATCGACCCGAGCAACGCCGTCGCCACGTTGAAGGTGACGGCCGGGGCCAGGAACGGGAACTTGACGTGGCGGAAGGTCTGCCAGCGGTTCACCCCGTCGATCCGCGCGGCCTCGAGCACCTCGGCGGTGATGGTCTTCAACCCGGCCAGGTAGATGAGCATCGCCAGCCCCATCCACTTCCACGAGTGGATCAGGGTCAGCCACAACAGGGTCTTGCTGGGATCGTTCAGCCAGGCGTAGCTGATGTCCTGCCCGGTGAAGAACGAGAGGATCGCGTTGACCGAACCCGCCGGCTTGAGCAGCGCCTGGAAGATGTAGCCGACGGCAAGGGCCGACATCAGGACCGGGATGAAGATCATCGTCCGGGCGAACCGGTTGATCCTGGTGTCGGCCTCCAGCAGCAACGCCAGCCCGAGACCGAAGAGGTTCTGGAAGACGGCGACCAGGACCGCGTAGATGATGTTGACCTTCAGATCCCCCAGCAGGACGCCGTTGTTCAGCACGTTGCTGAAGTTGCGCATCCCGACGAAGTTGATCGAACTCTTGAAGCTCGACCAGTCCGTGAACGCGTAGACCAGGTTGTAGACGCTCGGCACGAAGAAGAAGACGAGCATGATGGCCATGGCCGGCACCAGGAAGGCCAGGGGCTGAGAAGGTTTGCTGCGCATCAGAAGCCAGGTGCGCCGATGGCCTGGGCCAGCTGGTCGAACTGGGCCTGCGTGGTCGAAGCGACCTTGTCCGGCGTGGCCTGTCCGGCCAGCATGTTGGCCAGGTTGAGGTACAGGTCCGGGTTGACGATCGCGAGCACCTGCATCGAGCCGACCGACGTACCGATCGATTCCGCGTTGGCCTTCAGCGCGTCCGGAACTGTTGCGGGCGTCTCGACACCGGTCTGGATCGAGACCGTGTTCTGGCTCTTCACGAAGTCCGGGTACGCCGAGCCGAGCCAGTACGACAGGAACTGGCGGGCAGCCGCCTCGCGCTTGGCATCACCGGTCTTGAAGGCGATCAGCGCGTTGGACTGGTCGGGGATGAACGTGGCGACGTTGCCACCGGGCGAGATCGGGAAGAAGCCGATCTTCTTGTTCAGCTCGGCCGTCGTCGACTGGGCCTGCAGCTGGCTGAAGAAGGTGTTCACCTGGATCGCCATCGCGGCCTCGCCGGTCAGCAGCGCCTTGCCCTGGTCCACGAAGGTGGCCGAGGTGATGTTCTTGTTGAACAGGCCTTCGTCGATCAGGCTCTTGTACTTCTTGATCGCGTCGAGAATGGCCGGGTCGGTGAACTTCGCCTCGCCCTTGTTCACCTTGTCCCACAGGCCGTTCTTGGCCGCGTCGGCGAGCTGGACCTGGACCCACCACTGGGTCGCCCACTTCTCGCCGCCCATCTCGTAGAACGGCACGCCGCCCGCGGCCTTGATCTTGCGGGCGTCGGCGACCATCGCGTCGAAGTTCTTCGCCGGGGCGGTGATGCCGTACTTGGCGAAGACCTCCTTGTTGTACCAGACGCCTTCCACGGCAGGCACGGTCACCAGGGCCGCGTACCGCGTCTTGTCCAGGATGCCGGTGGCGTCCTTGAGGGCCGGCGTGTACTTCTCGACGAACGGCGCTCCGTCGAGCGGCTGCAGGTTCTGCTTGGCGTTGATCGCGGTCAGCTGCGACGCGGTCGGCTGCCAGAAGGCGAGATCCGGCTTGTCACCCGACGCGACCTTCGTCTGAACGCTCTGCTCGTAAGGGTCCGGGACGGTGAGGATGTTGACCTTGGCACCGGTCGCCGCACCGAAGTCCGCCGCGACCTTCTTGGCCACCAGGTTGCTGTTCTGCGCGGCCCAGATGGTCAGCGTGACCCCGTCGAGCTTCTCGGTCTCGGCCGGCCAGGAAGCGGGCGCGGCCGAGCCGGTGTCCGCCGTACCGGCGCCGGGGTCGCTGCACGCCGCGGTCAGCAGCGCGACCGCCATCGCGGCGATCAGTGGTTTGCGGATTCTGCTCATCGGTCGTCCTTGTCGCTAGTGGTTGGTGCGGGCCCGGTGCTCTCCCGTACGACGAGCGTCGGTTTGTCCAGTGGCGCCGAATCCGGCGCGTTCATCAGCAGGTCGAACGCCCGGCGCCCGAGTCCCGCGAAGTCGAATCTGACGGTGGTCAGGGCCGGGGTGTAGAAGCCCGCGGCCGGTACGTCGTCGAAGCCGACGACACTGAGGTCGGCCGGGATCCGCAGACCCAGATCGTGGGCGGCGCGGATCACCCCGAGCGCCTGATCGTCGTTGCCGCAGAGGACTGCGGTCACCGCCCGATCGCGGAGCAGTCGCAGCGCCTCCTCATGGGCGCCGGCCGTGCCCCATCCGTGGGGATGGATGACCTCGGGAACGGGAGCACCCGCCGAGACCAGCGCCCGCTTCCAGCCGCGCTGGCGATCGCCGACGTTGGTGGTGGACGGAATCGCTAGGTGGTGAACGGTTTTGTGGCCCAGCTCGAGCAAGTGAGCGGTGGCCTGCTCCGCGGCGATCGTGTCGTCGAACCATGCCCAGCGGTCTCGGTCCGCTGCCGGTGCGCGGCGACCAAGATACGACTCGGCCGCCGCCGACGACCGCACATTCGCGGGAAGTGCCCGCAGTGCACGAGCTCCGGCGCGGTCGAAGGCCAGCACGATGACTGCGCCCGAGCGTGGATCACTGACACCTTCGACAGCCGCCGCGACGTCGTCCGCGCGATCCGACTCCAGGACGCGGATGGCGACCTGGATGCCGGCTGCTCTGGCCGCTTCCTCGATCCCGCCGAGGGTTTCGGCGTACCCGAAGAGGCTGGTGTTCGAGGTCAGGACGGTCACCGCGCGGTCCACCCCACTGGCCAGTGCCCGCGCCGCACGGCTCGGCCGGTAGCCGAGTGCCGCGATCGCGTCATTGACCTTCTGACGGGCCTTCTCGCTGACGTTCGGGTGGTTGTTGATCACCCGCGACACGGTCTGGTACGACACCCCGGCCGCACTGGCGACGTCGCGGATCGACGCCGTCGCGGCGGCTGGGTCTCCCTCGGCTGATCCATTGTGACCGGTCACAAACATGGCTAGAGTGTTAGCGATAACACCGGCGGAGCGCAAGACCCCGGCCCGGATTCGGTCCCCGTTCGTCACCGGCGTCACCGCCGTTTGGAGTCCCCCTTGAGCCCTCAGCCCCTCGATGAGATCCACTGGTCCCCCGGCGTGTTCTTGGTGATCCTCACCGTCACCGACGGGACGGTTCGGCTGTCCCACGTCCGGATCGGCGATCAGGAGCTCGTCCGCCCGGCCGCGCCGCTGCCGCTGGTCGAACTGGGGATCGCGGGCTCAGGCCGCAGCTGGTCGTCCCGCCGGTACGTCGACTCGGTGGCCGGCCAACGGTTTGCGTATCGGCATCACACGATGTCGACCGACACCCTCACGGTCACGAGTGTTGACGATGTCAGTGGCCTCAGTGTGATCACCACGTTCTCGGCGGTACCGGGCGCCGGCGCGGTACGGATTCAGTCCCGCATCGTCAACGGAGGCAGCGATACAGTCGATCTGGAATGGGTGACGTCCGCTGTCTGGGGTGGCACCTTGGCAGCCTCGCCGGTCGAGTCGCTGCGACTGTGGTGGGCCGACAACGACTGGCTCGCCGAAAACCGCTGGGCCTCCGCGACCGCCCGCGAACTGCTGCCCAGTCTCAATCGCAGTGCGCACGAGCACGATCCGCGGGGTGCTTTCTCGCGGACCGCACTCGGCGCTTGGTCGTCGGATGGCAGCCTGCCGCTCGGTGTCGTCGTCGACGAGTCCACGCAGGCCGCTGTCGGCTGGCAGATCGAGCACAACGGCGGTTGGCACTGGCAGGCCGGCGAGCGCACTGACGGTCTCTACGTCAGCCTGCTCGGCCCGGCCGAGACCGAACACGACTGGTACGCCAGGCTCGCCCCGGGCGAGGACTTCACCACGGTTCCCGCGACGATCGCCTTCTCCACCGAGGGTTTCGATGGCGTGATCGCCGCGTTGACGGCCGGGCGGCGCGCAAACCGGCGACCACACCAGGACCAGGTCCGGCTGCCCGTGGTCTTCAACGACTACATGAACACCCTGATGGGTGACCCGACGACCGCGAAGCTCCTCCCCCTGATCGACGCCGCGGCCGAGGTCGGCGCCGAGACGTTCTGTATCGACGCCGGCTGGTACGACGACTCCGCGGGATGGTGGGACGGCGTCGGTGCGTGGGAGCCCGCGACGAAGCGGTTCCCGGGCGGCCTAGCGATGATCATCGACCACATCCGTGACCGGGGCATGATCCCTGGACTCTGGCTGGAGCCCGAGGTCGCGGGAGTTCGCAGTACGGTCGCTGAACTCTTGCCGGATGAAGCCTTCTTTCAAAGGCACGGGCGGCGGGTTGTCGAGCACGGCCGGTACCACCTTGATCTGCGGCATCCCCTGGCCCGTAAGCATCTTGACGAGGTCATCGACCGGCTGGTCGGCGGCCTGGGAGTTGGCTACCTGAAGCTCGATCACAACATCAACATCGGGGTCGGTACCGATCACGACGCTCTGTCCGCCGGGGCCGGTCTGCTCGGCCACAACCGTGCGTTTCTGCAGTGGATCGACGGCGTACTGGATCGCTACCCGGACCTCACGCTGGAGAACTGCGCATCCGGTGGCATGCGGGTGGACTACGCGATGCTGTCTCACCTGCAGTTGCAGTCGACCAGCGATCAGCAGGACTTCCTCCGGTATCCGCCGATCGCCGCGGCGGCCGCTGCCGCCATCGCGCCGGAACAAGCGGCCAGTTGGTCCTATCCCCAGCCGACGTTCGCCGACGACGAGATCGTGTTCACGATGTGCGCCGGGATGCTCGGCCGGCTGCAGGTCTCGGGTCATCTGGACAAGATGGACGAGGTCCAGCGAGCCCTGGTCGCCGAAGCTGTCACCGCCTATCGAGCCCACCGCGAGTTCATCACCACCGCCGTCCCGTTCTGGCCGCTGGGTCTTCCCGGCTGGGAGGACGCGTTCGTTGCCCATGGCCTCCAGTTCGGCGGTCAGGCTTTGGTCGCCGTCTGGCGTCGCGGTGGAGCCTCGGATACCTGCCTGCTCCCCCTACCTCTCGCGACTTCGTCCGTCGACGTGGTCTACCCGGCCGCGACGCCGGCGACGTACCAACTGGTCCCCACCGACGGCGCCCCGGCGCTGCGTATCACTCTGCCCAACGCCTATCAGGCCATCGTCCTGGCCGTCGGAGAAAACCCGCCCAAGGAGTAGCCCATGAAGCAAGTCGTCAGAGCTCTAGCCGCCTCTACCGTGCTCGCGCTCACCGCGGCAGGACTGTCCGTTGCGCCTGTCGCGGCCGCCGATCCCACTACCGACGCGTTGAGCGTCGACTTCTCCCAGAGCACCGGCACCTTCCGGGGTGGTGCGACGGGCACGCTGTACGGCTTCGGTGACGAGGGTGCGCCGACACAGGCGCTCATCAACGGGGCCGCTATCACCAACACGTCGCAGAAGGCGCCGTACGGGACGCAGCATCCGAGCGGTGACGCCCTCAAGGTCGAGAACGGGTTCTTCGCCAAGCACGGCAAGGACATGTACATCTACGTCCAGGACTACTACCCGGACTGGTCCTACAACGGTGGCGTGCGGCCTGGCGACGCCCGCACCTACAACCAGGCGACGGGTGCCTACACCGACACCCCCAACGGCATCTGGGACTACCTGGAGATCGTCGAGTTCGTCACCGAGGCGGTCGCGACCAAGTCGGCGCATGCCAAGGACTACGTGTTCATCCCGTTCAACGAGCCCGACGGCGGCAACTGGTACGCCAACTGGTCGACCATGAAGCCGACGTTCCTGGCGGACTGGAAGGCGGTGTACACGAAGATCCAGCAGGTGTACGCGCGCCACCAGCTGGGGCACGCCCGGGTCGGCGGCCCCGGCGACACCCGCTGGCAGCCGCAGCGTTCGGCCGACTTCCTGCAGTACAGCAAGGCCAACGCGGTCCTGCCCGACATCTTCATCTGGCACGAACTCGGCATCGACAACCTCGCCACATTCCGGTCGCACTACGCCGACTACTGCCGCCTCGAGAGCACCCTGGGCATCAGCCCGCTGCCGATCAACATCACGGAGTACGGGATGTTGCGGGACATGGGTACGCCGGGCCAGCTGATCCAGTGGCTGTCGATCATGGAGGACCTCAAGGTCGACGGCCAGACGGCGTACTGGAACTACGCCGGCAACTTCAACGACAACAGCGCGCGGACCAACTCGGCCAACGCCGGCTGGTGGCTCTACAAGTGGTACGGCGACCTCGCGGGCAGCAAGACCGTCAAGGTCACCCCGCCGGCCCTGAACACCGTCGACACCCTGCAAGGCATCGGCGCGGTCGACACCGCGAACAGACGAGCTACCGTCCTGTACGGCGGTGGCAACAAGCCCGTCGCGTTGAACCTGTCCGGTCTCAGCCCGACCGTGTTTGGCAGCAAGGTCGACATCGAGGTGCGCGAGAACACCTTGTCCGGTGCCGAAGGCGTGGCCGGAACCCCGCGAGTGATCAAGGTGCTCGACGGAGTCGCGTTGTCCGGTGGGGCTGTCTCTCTCCAGGTGCCCACCTACGATCGCTACGCGGCGTACCAGGTGATCATCACGCCCGAGCAGGATCGTGCCCTCGCGGTCGACCAGGTGTGGTCGACCAGCATCGAAGCGGAGAAGACGAATCTCACCGCAGCTACGGTCTACGACCAGGACCCACTGTCCGGCGGCGGCTGGAAGTTCCTGGCCTCTGGCGGTCGCGATGTCGGGTCCTTCAACCAAGCGACTTCCAAGGCCGACTGGACGGTCACTGTGCCGCGATCCGGCAGGTACCGCTTCCAGGTCATCGGCGCCACCCCCGGTACGCCGGGCCGGCATGCGCTCTTCGTTGACGGCGGCAACGCAACCCGAGTTCAGTACACGGCCGACCTCGCGCTGACGTCGTACCAGAAGTGGCAGTACCGCGGCAGCGCCGAGGTGACGATCCCGCTGACGGCCGGGCAGCACACACTGTCGCTGCGATCCAGCGAAGACGGCAGCACCCTCCTTCCCAACTCCGACATCACGCTGGACAAGTTCCTGCTGACCGACGTGACCGACGGCGAACCGACCGTCTACCCCGCCTCGACGCTGCGGTACTCCGGCGGCGCGGCCCTTTCGTACGGCACTCCCAAGGCTCGCGGTTTCGCCAAAGTCCACGGAGCCGGCCAGCGCGCCGACGTCTACGCCAACGCCTGGGAGACCGGGTACTACGACATCAGCGTCGACTACCGGACGACTGGGGCCGCCGCGATCGGCGTACAGGTGAATGGTCGCAAGGTCTCGACGCTCAGCGCGCCACGACTCGGCAACTGGCGCTCGACGGTGCGGGTACACCTTGCCCAGGGCATCAATGAGGTCGAGTTGACGACGGCCAACGGGATGCTGCTCCAGCAGGTCACCACGACGCGGGCGGCCGCCTCGGACAGCGCGGCGGTCACCATCGAGGCCGAGAACACCGTGCGGCACGGCAGCACCGCGGTGAACACGTACTCGATGGCCTCGGGCAGCAACGCCTCCGGCCTCAAGGGAATCGGGTTCGTCGGCAACGGTCCCGGCAACACCTTCGAAGTACCGCGCGGACCGGGCTTCGACAAGCCGGGTGCCTACAACGTCGCGGTCACCTACGCGAACGCCGAGCTGGGCGGTGCTCACGCCTACAACCCGCAGGTGGTCGACCGTCGGATCGACGTGAAGGAAACCGGCGGCGCGGCCGGTGCGGGCCACGCGTACTTCCGCTACACCTACGCGTGGCACAGCTTCCTCGAACGCACCATCCCGGTGACGCTCAGCACCTCGGGCGGCTCACTCGTGTTCGGCAACGCCGGCGCCTACACGCCTGATATCGACAAGCTCACCATCGCACCGATCACCATCGGGACGCCCACCACCACTCAGCGGTAACCCGCGTCACCGGGAGATCAGAACCCGCACCTGGTCTCTGATCTCCCGGACGACGTCGTCCACCGGGTTGGCGATGTTGATCGTCGCCGCCATGCTGACGAACATGATCGCGGAGACGATGTGCGCGAGGGTCGCGGCTTCGGCGGCACCGACGCGCTCGTCGCGCCGCAGTACGTCGGCGATCGCCTGCTCGGTCTGGACGGTCAGCATGAGCGCGTCGCGGTGGTGCGGCTCCTCGGGATCACCGAAGACGATCTCCCGCAGGTACGTCCGCCCGTTGTCGACCTGTTTGCGGTTGCACTCCACGACCGGGCGGACGATCGCCATCACGGCGTCGAGCGGCTCGGACTCGTTCTCGGCGTCCACCTTGCCGCGGACGAGCGCCTCGGCGTATGTGGAGTTCTGCACGAGCAGCAGGAGCTCGCCCTTGGTCTTGGCGTAGAGGAACAGCGTGCCCGCCCCGATGTCGGCCTTGTCGGCGATCTCCTGGGTGGTGACCTCGTCGACCCCGCGCTCGCCGAACAACTCCCGGGCGGCTGCCGTGATGCGATCGAACTTCTCCTGCTTGTTCCGCTCACGCCGTCCAACCGGCCGAGAACCAACTCCCATGGGCCGCCGTCCCTCCCCACTATCCGCCCGAAACCCGCCGGCCCTCATTCTTCCACGACGCCATCGCGCACGAAGGTCAACGCCTCGGACACCTCGTAGGCGTGGATCGCGGAAGCCGACGGCGCCAGGTCGTAGGACAGCCGCTCGAGTTCGGTGCTCTTGAAGAAGGCGTCTCGTGCGGTGGTGTCCTCGAAGCCGAGGATCAGTGAGGCGTGGAAACGCTGGTCCGCCGGGTTGTCGTGAGCAACGTTCGGGGTGTCCCAGAGCTTCTCGATCCAGGGTAGGAACGTCTGGGTCCGGAGCTCCTTCAGTACGCCGGTGCCGGCCAGCGCATCGGCGAGTTGCGTGACCTGCTTCCGGAACGCACCGGCCCGTACGCCGTCGCGTCGCCTGAGGTAGACGAGGGCGCGGGCACCCACCTGCTCACCCGGCCCGGCCACGTCGTACCAGCGTGCGGAGTTCGGCGGACCGAGGTACAGCAGCGTGCGCCGGAAGACGTTGATCTCGTCCTTGAACGCCAGCCGGGTCTGCTTGCGGCCCTGGAGGGACGACAGGAGCGACTTGGGCGTGACCTCAGCGACCCCGTCGACCTTGCGCTCGACCGGAATCTCCGTCTCGATGCCGGTGGTCCCCGGCCACAGCCCTGGGTTGTCAGCGGCGAGATGGAGCTGCCGGTACTCCAGCAATCCCTTGGTCGCCGAGATGATCTTCGAGTGCGGTCCCTTCCAGTAGTTCATCCCGGTTTTCCCGCGACTGGTCGTCGCGGACCCAGAGCAGGATCGAGGTTGCGGACCGCTTCGTGAAGGTGGTCATGGCATTCACCGGCCGAGGAAGTCGACGGCGACCGGGGCGAACTCGGCGTGGAACTGGAAGATGCCGCCGTGGCCGGAGTCGGGGTAGATGACGAGTTGCGAGCCTTTGATCCGGCGGTGCAGGTCTTCGGAGAGCACCGAGGGCACCATCCGGTCGTTGTCGCCGTTGGCGATCAGGATGGGCTGGGTGAACGTCGACAGGTCGGCCGGGGCCGAAAGGCCGTACTTCTTGATCGCCTTGAGTTGCGTCCGGAAGCCCTTCAGCGACATGTCGGCGTCGCGATCGGTGGTGCGTTCCTGCAGTCGCTGCACGAACGCCCGGGCCGCGGGTTTCCCGGTGGCGTTGCGGTTGAAGAACAGGAACTCCTTCGGGTCCTTCCGGGTCAGGGTCGCCCGCAGGATGTCGTAGTACGTGGTGGCGACGACCTTGTCGATGTCCTTGCCGCCCCGCGGGCCGGTGCCGGTCAGGACGAGCTTGCGGACGAGTTCGGGGTGTTTGACCACCAGGTCCTGGGCGATCATGCCGCCGAGGGAGAACGAGAAGATGTCGACCTGGTCGAAGTCGAGCGCCTTGATGAACGTGTAGGCGTCGTCGGCCATCGCCTCGATGCTGTCGGGGACGCTGCCGCTGGAGGCGCCGACGCCGCGGTTGTCGAAGGTGATGACGTGCCGGTTCCGCGCGATGGGGTCGATGATCCGGGGGTCCCAGTTGTCCAGCGTCGCGGCGAGGTGGACGAAGAAGACGACGGGGATGCCGCCCTTCGGGCCCAGCTCGCGGTAGGCGTAGGTGACGCCGCCGGCCTTGACGGTGCGGACGGGCGCGTCCTTGTACGCGGTGACGACGCTGTGGTTGTTCGTACTCATGGTGTTCTCCTGCTTTCTGGTTGGTACTTGGTGAGATGGGTTGGTCAGGCTGTGGTGATGACGGCCTTGCCACGGAGGCCGCCTTGGCCCAGCGACTGCACCGCCTGCGTGGTCTGGTCGAAGTCGAAGACCCGTCCGACGACGGGACGCAGCGCGCCGCTGTCGACGAGGGCAGTGATCTGGCGAAGCTGGTCGCCGCTGGCGCGCATGAAGAGGAACTCGTACTTCACGCCGAGACGCCGGGCCTGCCTGCGGATCCTGCTGCTCAGGGCGGCCATCGCCAGCCGGAGTACGGCGTTCGTGCCGAGCTCGCGGGCGAACGCCGGGTCGGGCGGGCCCGAGATGCCGATCGCCTTGCCGCCAGGGCGCAGTACCCGCAGGGACTTCTCGAGGTTCTTGCCGCCGAGGCTGTCCAGCACGAGGTCGTAGCCGTCGAGCAGTTGCTCGAAGTCCTGGGTGCGGTAGTCGATGACGACGTCGGCCCCGAGCTCGCGGACGAAGTCGGTGTTGCCGGCACTGACCGTGGTGGCGACCGTGGCGCCGAGGTGCTTGGCGAGCTGGATCGCGATCGTCCCGACGCCGCCGGAGCCCGCGTGGATGAGGACGCGTTGTCCCGGCCGCAGGTTGCCCCGCTCGACGAGGGCCTGCCAGGCGGTCAACGCCACCAGCGGCAGCGAGGCAGCTTCCTCGAAGCTGATCGCCGCGGGCTTGAGCGCCAGGTCGTCCTCGGCGATCGCGATGCGCTCCGCGAACGTCCCGATCCGGTCCTGGCCGGGCCGGGCGTACACCTCGTCGCCGAGCTGGAACCCCCGGACCTTCGCGCCGACGCCGATCACGGTTCCGGCGACGTCGTTGCCGAGGATCAGCGGCAGCTTGTACGGGAGGATCTGCCGGAACTCCCCCGTCCGGATCTTCTCGTCGAGCTGGTTGAGCCCCGCGGCCCGGACCTGCACGAGCACGTCGTGCGCTCCGGCCACGGGCTCGGGAACCTCCGCCGGCTGCAGCGGCTCTTTGTACCGATTGACGACGAACGCTCGCATGATGGCTTTCCTTTGCGGAGTGATTTCTGAATTGACTCAAATATGAGCGCGCTCAGCTTAGAAGTCAAGTCATCACTCTGCTGGCCGAAACCGGTCACTGCACGCGTTCGGCATTGCCATCACCGGGCGCGGCTTGGAGGATCGCGACCACGGCTAGGGAAAGGGCTTTCCATGAGTAGCAAGCTGGGTCGCTGGATGCTGGTCCTCGCACTGCTCGGCCTCGGTCTTCTCTCGCCGCAGCAAGCAGCGACGGCGGTAGATACGGGCGGCAGGAGCTACTACGTCGACGCGGCCCACGGGTCGGACGACGCAGCCGGTACGTCGCCCGCGCACGCCTGGCGCACGCTCGACAAGGTGAATGCGCGGACCTTCCAGCCGGGCGACCGCATCCTGCTGCGAGCCGGCCAGAGCTGGGCCGGGCAGCTGTGGCCGAAGGGCTCCGGGTCGGCCGGCCGTTCGATCGTCGTCGACCGATACGGCGCGGGCCCCAAACCCGCGATCCACGGCGGTGGTGAGGTGGCCGAGACTGTCCGCCTCTTCAACCAGCAGTACTGGGAGCTCCGCAACCTCGAGGTCACCAACGCCCGGCCACTCACCGGCGGCCCGGGCACGAACCTGCGGGACCTCCGCGGCATCCAGGTCAGCGGCGACCAGGGCGGCCAATTGAACCACTTCCGGATCGACGCGGTCGACGTCCACGACGTGACCGGCGAGGTCAACTGGATCGGCGGCGACCCGGCCGGCAACGCACCCGGCGTCACCTTCAAGACCGGCTGGGACCGGTCGAAGAACACCGGCGGCATCGTCTTCCGCGGCACGGTCGCCGACCAGGCCGCGCCCGGTGCCGCGACCGTCCTGAACGACATCGTGGTCGAGAACTCCACCGTCAAGCGCACGTCCTTCGCGGGCATCACCGTCAAGCAGTACACAGGTTCAACCCCTGGCGCCGTGCCGACCGGGTGGGGCGAGCGCGCCAATGGCAGCGACCCCCGGTTCACCCCGCACACCAACGTGGTCATCCGCAACAACTTCATCCAGCAGGACGGCAACGACTACGCCTGCAACGGGATGTACCTGACCGACGTCCGCGGAGCGCTGATCGAGGGCAACGTCGTCTACCGCGCCGGCACCTCGGGGATCGAGGCGTACTACGCCGACGACGTGGTGATCCAGCACAACGAGGTCTACGAGACCCAGCAGAAGGCCGGCGGCGCCGACTCCAACGCGATCGATCCCGACAAGGCGACGACCCGCGTCCTCGTGCAGTACAACTTCGTGCACCACAACGGCGACGGCATCCTGATCTGCCAGTTCTCCTTCGGTGACGTGGTGGTGCGCTACAACACCATCGCCGCCAACACCCGGTACCAGATCTATCTGCACTCGGACCGGGCGGCGACGGCGCAGATCTACAACAACACGATCTACAACGACCGCAGCGACCATCTGGTCTACGGCTACGGCAGTTCGCTGTTGGCGACCTACGTACTCCGCAACAACATCCTCTACTCCACCAGGGCCGGCGCATCGCTCACCACCAGCCCGACCATTGCCTATGACAACAACCTGTACGCCGGCGCGCCACTCGCCGTACCGGCGTCCGACTCGCGTGCACTGCAAGGGGATCCGCTGTTCGCGAGCGCCCTCTCGGGTCCGTACGGCACCGAGACCACCGGGCCTCAGCTGCAGCGGGCCCTCGCACTCCGCCCGGGATCAGGCTCAGCGGCGGTCAGCACTGGGATCGAGATCCCGGCCAACGGAGGCCGCGACTACGCCGGTACGGCGCTCTACCGCGGCCTTCCCGAGATCGGCGCTTTCGAGTATCGAACGCCGCAGCGGCAGAACTGGGAGGCGGTCAACGGCTTCGTCCGCGACCAGTTCGGCAACCCGGTCGCCGGCGCGACGGTCGTGGCGACATCGTTCGGGCGAACCTTCCGCACCACCACCGAGAGCAGCGGCTTCTACCGCCTCGCCCAACTGCCCTTCGGCGAGGCCACCGTCACCGCATCCAAGGACGGTTTCGACCCCGTCAGCGCCGTCGTCGAGCTTCGCCGGGGCGACAGCACGCGGCGCGACCTGGCCGTAGTACTGAAGAACACCGATGGAGCGATCACCGGGCGAGTGCTCGACGAGCGCGCGGCCCCTCTCACCGGAGCAGTCGTCACGGTACTGCGGGACGGACAGCCCGTCGCCACGACCCAGTCCGGCCCCGACGGCGCCTTCGTCGTCCCGGCAATGCCGATGGGAGCCGGCTACAAGGTGGTGGCGAAGCTCGACGGCAGGCACAGCGTGGAACGCGGCGGAATCTCCGTCCCGCCCGCGGCCACTGTCGATGCGGGTGGGTTCCTGCTGGCCGGCCTGACCCCGGACGACCTGCAGAATCACACGTTCGACCAACTGCCGACCGGCCCGTTGCCCGATGGGACCGGAGGCTGGAAGGTGAGTGCTCTCGGCAACAGTGTTGACGTCGTCGACCAACTGTCGGCCACGGACCGCAGTGTCCGCCTGACCCGCTCGGCGAACACCGGCGGCACAGCGGGGACCGGCATCTCGCAGGTCTTCACGGCTCCCCTGCGTGGACTGGTGACAGTGCAGGCGCGGGTGATGCGCGACCAACCCGTTGTCTCGGGCAACAACTGGTTCGGCCTGCCCTACCTGACCAACGAGAGTGGCGCGGCCGCCGTGAGTGTTGCCTTCGACAAGGGAAACATCATCGCGTACGAAGGCTCCACCTCGCGCACCGTCGGGACCTACGAGCTCGGCCGCTGGTACGACGTCCGCCTGGTCGTCGACACCGTGAACCAGCGGTTCGACCTGTTCGTCGACGGCACCCAGGTCAGTGACGACCAGCCGTTCCGTACGGCGATGCCCGCCATCGGCGGGATCGCCTTCTACGCCAACAGCACGAACTTTGGGAGCGCGCACATCGACGGAATCCGGATCGCCTACGGTCTGTGAACACCGCGGCCGTGACTCTCTGTTTACGTTAACATCCTTGCTATTGCTGGGATGTCGCACCGAGGGTCACGGTTCGGATTCGGCGGCTCCGAGGTCTTGCGGGTAGTTATTCTGAGGGTTAACTTAACCCCCACTCGAACCCGCGCGGCCCGTCCGGACCGCCCACTCGCGAGGTTCACGAGCAAGGAGGGTCAACGCGATGGCGATTGACAAGACGCGGCTCAGCCGTCGGGGTTTTCTCGGCATGGGAGTCGCCGCGGGCGTGATCACACTCACCGCTTGCGGTTCGGACAGTGACAAGGCCTCGGGCTCCAGCTCCACCGCCGCCGACCTGGTGATGACGGTGTGGGGCGGGGACTCCGACAAGACGGCGTACCAGCAGCGGATCGACCTGCTGGTGAAGAAGTACCCCGAGCTGAAGATCAAGCTGCAGCTGATCCCCGGTGACGGCTACGCGCAGAAGGTGCAGACGATGATCGCGGGCGGCAAGGGCCCGGACATCATGCAGGTGGCCGAGAACGTCAACGTGTACTCCAGCAAGAGCCAGATCCTGCCGCTGGACGAGCTGGCCGCCAAGGCCGGCGTCGACCTGGAGAAGCGGTTCGGCGCGATCGGCAAGATCTACTCCTACCAGGACAAGCTGTACGCGGTCCCGGACCGGTCCGGCGCGATGATCGTGTACTACAACAAGACCCTGTTCGATGCCAAGGGCATCAAGGCGCCGACCGCGGACTGGACCTGGGAGACCACCCTCGACGCGTTCAAGGAGCTCACCGTCCCGGGCAAGCAGTGGGGCTACTCCGGCGGCGGCTGGTGGGCGCAGTGGTGGAGCTTCGTCTACCAGAACGGCGGCAAGATCATCGACGACGCCGGTAAGCCGACCGTCGCGACCGACGAGGTCATCGAAGCCCTGCAGTGGACCGGCGACCTGATGAGCAAGCACGGTGTCGTCCCGACCAAGAAGCAGTACGCCGACATGGGCGCCGACGTCGGCGGTGACGGCGCCTTCGCGAACGGCAAGGTCGCGGTCAACACCACCGGTTTCTGGGCCATCAGCGGCCTGACCAAGTCCAAGATCGAGTGGGACATCGCGCCGCTGTGGCGGGGCAAGGAACAGGCCGTGACCGCGTTCGGCAGCGGGCTGGCGATCTCCCGGACCGCGAAGAACCCCGACGCGGCGTTCAAGGCGATCGAGTTCCTCACCGCCCCCGAGGCGCAGCAGAAGATCATCGCCACCGGGCAGGACGTGCCGGCCAACCTCGAGGTGCAGAAGAGCGAAGCGTTCCTCAAGCCCGCCTGGATGACCAAGCCGGTGAAGATGGACGTCTTCGCCCAGTCCAGCGAGTTCGTCTACCGGGCGCCCTTCATCCCGGCGTGGAACGAGATGCAGAAGGCCTTCGACGACGGACTGGCCGACTTCTGGCTGGGCAAGAAGGACGCCCGGAGCTCGCTGACCGAGATCCAGAAGCGGCTCGAGACCATCGTCAAGCCCGCGAGCTAGGCCGGCGATGTCGAGGCTCCGGCGCCGGGAGGCGTTGTGGTTCTACCTGTTCGCGTCGCCGTGGATCATCGGGTTCGTGGTCTTCCTGCTCGGCCCGATGATCGCGTCGATCTACATCTCGCTGACCGACTGGGACTCCTTCACCGCACCCAAGTGGGTCGGGCTGGACAACTACACCCGGTTGCTGACCGACGATCCGATCTTCTGGAAGGCGTTGTGGAACACCTTCTACTACGCGGCGATCTCGGTCCCGCTCGGTCTGGTGATCGGACTGTGGCTGGCGAACCTGCTGAACAAGGGGGTCCGCTTCCGCAAGCTGTTCCGGACCCTGATCTACCTGCCGACGCTGGTGCCGCTGGTCGCGACCGCGATGATCTTCAAGATGGTGCTGGCGCCGTCCGGCCCACTGAACGGCGCGCTCGGGGTGTTCGGCATCCCGGGCCCGTCCTGGCTGCTGGAGGCGATGTGGGTCAAACCCGCGTTGATCCTGCTGTCGGTCTGGGGGGCCGGCGCGGCCACCGTGTTGTTGCTTGCGGCAATGAAAGGCATTCCGCGTGAGCTCTACGAGGCGGCCGAGGTGGACGGCGCCGGGCCGGTCCGGCAGTTCTGGAGCATCACCATCCCGCAGCTCACCCCGATCATCTTCTTCAACCTGATCATGGGGCTGATCGGCGCTTTCCAGGTGTTCTCCCAGGTCTACATCCTGACCAAGGGTGGCCCGGACAACGCCAGCCAGATGATGGTGCCGCTGCTGTTCAACGAGGCGTTCTCCTTCTACCACATGGGTTACGCGTCGGCGATCTCCTGGTTGCTGTTCGCCGTGATCCTGGTGTTCACGCTGGTCGCCTTCCGGACCGCCCGGCGCTGGGTGTTCTACGAGACCGAGGTGAAGTGATGGCTACCGTTCTGTCGACCGCCGCCCCCGGTGGGCCTCCACCCACCGCGGCGCCACCCGGGCAGCGCCCCCGCAGTACCGAGCGGGTGGCGCTGGCCAACCGGGCCACGCCGTTCAGCTACGCCACGCTGATCATCGTGTCGGCGGTGCTGTGTGTGCCGCTGGTGTTCGTGGTCTCGATCGCGTTGTCCAGCGACCAGACCGTCAACGCGAACACCTTCACGATCATCCCGCGCGAGTGGCACTGGGAGAACTTCACCCGGGTGTTCAGTACCGACCTGCCGATGCAACGGTTCCTGCTGAACTCGGTGATCATCTCGGTCGGTGCCGTGATCGGCCAGGTGCTGTCCAGCGGCCTGGTCGGCTACGCGTTCGCCCGGCTGCGCGCGCCGGGCAAGAACGTGCTGTTCATCATCGTGCTGGCCACGATGATGATCCCGGCCCAGATCACCATGATCCCGCAGTTCATCCTGTTCAAGGAGCTCGGCTGGGTGAACACCTTCCTGCCGCTGATCGTGCCGAACTTCTTCTCCAACGCCTTCAACGTCTTCCTGGTCCGGCAGTTCGTCTCCCGGCTGCCGAGCGAGATCGACGAGGCCGCGATGGTGGACGGGCTGGGCTTCTTCGGCATCTACCGCCGGATCATGCTGCCGATGCTCGCGCCGGTACTGATCGCGATCGGCATCTTCACCCTGACGGCGACCTGGGGTGACTTCATGGGCCCGCTGATCTACCTCAACGACGAATCCAAGATGCCGCTGGCGCTCGGCGTGCAGTACATCACCAGTACGTCGCAAGCCCTCCAGGCGCCACCGTGGAACCTGGTGATGGTCGGCTCCATCCTGCTCACACTGCCGATGATCCTCGTGTATTACCTGGGCCAGCGGTACCTGTACGAGATGGACATCAGCGGCGGAAGTGCAGGGGTCAAGTGAGTACGCCGACCACCGTGCGGACCGGCGTCGAACTGGATGCCCAGGGCATCCGGATCGACGGCTGGCCGGACTTGTTGCTCTGCGCATCTTTGTTCTACTTCCGGCTGCCCCGCGAGCAGTGGCAGGCGCGACTCGAGCAGGTTCGCGCGTCGGGTTACACCTGCATCGACGTGTACCTGCCGTGGAACTTCCACGAGGTCGCACCCGGCCGGTGGGAGTTCGGCGGGCGCCGGGACGTCGCGGCCTTCCTGGATCTCGCCCACGAGGCCGGCCTGTCCGTCATCGCCCGGCCGGGACCGTACATCTGCTCTGAGTGGGACGGGGGCGCGCTGCCGGCCTGGCTGGGCCTCGATCCCGACGTACGGGTCCGGCAGAACGAGCCGCGGTACCTGGCGCAGGTGGCGGCCTGGTTCGACCAGGCGTTGCCGATCCTTGCCGAGCGCCAGTATCCGGCCGGCCCGGTGATCATGGTCCAACTGGAGAACGAGCTCGATTTCTTCGACTGCGAGGACCGGCCGGGCTATCTCACCGCGTTGCGGGACCAGGCGGTCAGCCACGGCATCACCGTGCCGTTGATCGCCTGTGCCGGACAGGGCGACATCGCCGGCGCCACCGGCGACGTACCGGGCATTGTTGCTGCCTGCAACTTCTACCCGAACGACGACTCCCCGCACATCGAGGAGGAGGTACGCCGGTACGCCGCGCTACTCGCGGAGCGGGATCTCCCGCTACTGGTCACCGAGACCAATCGGCGACACCGGACGCTGCGGCGGCTGCTGGCCAGTGGCGCGAAGTTGATCGCGCCCTACCTGCAGTCGTCCGGCTGGAACTTCGGCTACAGCCCGTCCACCGGCAACTGGGGCGACCCGGGCAGTTTCATGAGTCACCACTACGACTTCGGCGGCTACGTCACTCCGGCCGGCGCCGAGAGGCCGGAGTACGCCGAGGCACAGATCCTGGCGCGGGTGATCAGTGCGCTGGGATCGCGGGTCGCGCTTGCCACCTCCACCATGTCCCGGGTGGAGGTGACAAGCGACTTCCCGACCAGTTCGTCGTTGTCTGCCCTGGACCTGGACGGCGGCGGTCAGCTGATCGCAGTGCCTCATTTGGGCGACAGGACTGGTCGCGCGGTGGTCGGGGGTGTTCCGGTCGCTGTAGCGGCAGACTCCTGTCCCCTGATGCTGGTCGATTTGCACTTGCAGGACAGGGTTCTGGCGCTTGCCTCGGCTGATCTGGTCGCGATGACCGACTCGGAACTGGTGTTCTCGTCCTCGGTTCCGGTGACTGTCGTCATCGGGCAGACGCAAGCCGAGATCCCGGTCGGTGCGCAGCAGGTGGTCGACGGAGTCACTGTCATCGTCGAACCGCGCGACGTACCGGCCGAGGTCCTGCCCGCCGCGCCGTCCGTGGTGCGAGCAGTCAGGCAACGAGCCGGTACTGCGCCCGCGCAGGAGGCCGGCACCCATGAGCTGCCGCCGGCACTCGAGTCGCTCGGCGTCTACCGGGGACGTGGCACGTACTCCGCGACGGCGGAGCTGACGGGTGTCGACGAACTGCTGCTGGTCGGCGCGTCCGATTTTGTCGACCTGTCGATCGATGGTCAGGTGCAGCCGACCATCGCCAGTTTCGGGGCGGCCCGGCGCATCGACGTCCGCGCCGCGTCGGGGCGGGCGACCATCGAGGCGACGGTCGAGATCTGGGGGCACGCCAACTTCGACGACTCGCGGCTGCCGGCCCTGCGGCTCGGTGCGCTTCGCGGGCTCGGCACGGTCTGGACTGTGCACGGCGTTCAGGATCTCGATGCCTTGTGGACCGTGAACGACCACTGGGCTGGTCGGCCGGCCCCGCTTCGGTCGCTCGGCGGCTGGAGCAGCACGCGCGTCGGCGTACCGATCACCTATTCGCGCCGTCTCGACCTGCCCGGTACTGCGGCCCTTCACCTGCGTGGTGTCGACCAGCCGGTCAGTGTGAGTCTGGATGGAGGAGCACCGGCCACCGTCAGTCGCGAGAACCCGTGGGTGATGCTGCCCGCCGGGACCGCGGAAGTCTCGGTCACGCTGCCACACCACCCGAGCGGTGACGGACTCCAGGCCGAGCTGCTGCAGCTCCAGCCGGTGACGGACTGGACCTGCACCGCGCAGGACGACGAACTGCTGACCGCCTTCGCCGCCCGCGAGGCCGCGACGACGGACCTCGAGCTTCCGCTGACCCTCGAACCGGGTCAGGAAGTCTGGCTCGAGGTCGAGCTGCCCGACAGCGCTGACGACTGCGTGGTCCGGCTCGACGGTTCGCAGCTCCGGGTGACCGGCTGGGCTGCGGGTGAATGTCTCGGCCGGATCTGGGCCGGCGACCGGCCCAGATTCTCGGGCGGCGACCCCGACGTCCTGTGGGTGCCCGCCCGCTGGCGGGGTCTGACCCTGCTGGTGCGGGGCCTCGCCGGTCCGGGTGTTCCCGAGCTTCGTAGGCTGAGGCTTGGTCCATCCGGATCTCAAGGGGGCAATGGTGCCGAGGCAGACGTCACGTGATCTTCGCAACGAGAGCCGGTTCGAGGTTCTCCATGCGCTGTTCGAGCTGGGTCCGTCGACCCGGCAGGAGATCTCCCGGCACACCGGGCTCAGTACCGCGACGGTGGCCACCCTGGTCACCGAGTTCCTCTCCGAAGGTGTGCTGAGGATCGCGACCCTGGAGCGCCGGACCGTCGGACGGCCGTACGAGCGGCTGGCGATCGACGCGGATCGCGGCCGGATCGTCGGGGTCGACGTCGCCGAGACGTACGTGGCCGCCACCGTCTACGACATCGCGCTCGAACCGGTCAGCCACGGCGAGGTGACGCTGGACGAACACGAGAACAGCCAGTCGTACGTCGTCGACGGCATCGTCCGCGCGGTCGAGGCGGCCGTCGCGGACGTCGCCGGCGGACTGGGCAGCATCCTCGGCAGCGGGGTCAGCATGCCGGGCCAGGTCAGCCCGGACGCCGGCGTCTCGGTCTTCGCCCCGAACTGGGACTGGCACGACGTCAGCATCGAGGCACTGCTCGCGCAGCGCCTGCGGATTCCGGTGTACGTCGACAACCCGCTCAAGGCCGTCACCCTGTCGGAGATGTGGTTCGGGGTCGGCCGGGTGTCCGGCAGCATGGCCGTGGTCAACCTCGGGACCGGCGTCGGCGCCGGGATCGCGATCGACGGCGCCCTGATCCGCGGGGCCAACAACAACGCCGGCGAGTGGGGCCACACACTGCTCCAGCTCGACGGCCGGCAGTGCCGGTGCGGCCGCCGCGGCTGCGTCGAGGCCTACCTCGGCGTCCACGGCTTGGAGACGTCGCTCGCGGAGATCGACCCGGAGCACCCGGCCCTCCAGCAGTCCCAGCAACGCGGATTCGTCGAGGCCGTCGCCAAGGGCCTCGCCGCCGGCGACCCGGTCCTGACCGAACTCGCCGCCCGTACTTCGCACTACCTCGCCGCGGCTCTCGGTGACCTCGTGAACGTCCTCGACATCCCCTCGATCACGCTCACCGGCTGGACCTCGGCCGCGCTGGCCGAGTGGATCGTGCCGGCCGTCCGCGAGGAACTACCGCAACACGTCCTGCCCGGATCGCTGCCGAACCTCACCGTCGAGTCGTCCCGCGTCCCCGGCAACCCGGTCGCCCTCGGGATGGCCGCCTTCGCCCTCGAACAGTTCCTCGGCCAGCTCGGTCTGGCCAGCCCGGCGAGCACCCCGATCGCCCGCCGCCGGCCCCGTTCACAAACCTAGGAGACGCATCTTGTCCGACGCCTCAGCCGCTCGGGTCGTGATCGACCTCGACGTCCCCGGCCCGACCATCAGCCGCCATCTCTACGGTCACTTCGCCGAGCACCTGGGGCGGTGTGTGTACGACGGGTTCTACGTCGGCGAGTCCTCCGAGCTGCCCAACGAGGGCGGGCTCCGGCTCGACGTGGTCGAGGCGTTGCGGGCGCTGAACATCCCCAACCTGCGCTGGCCGGGTGGCTGCTTCGCCGACGAGTACCACTGGATGAACGGGATCGGCCCAACGGCTGAGCGACCCGGGATGGTCAACACCAACTGGGGCAACGTGGTGGAGAACAACCACTTCGGCACCCACGAGTTCCTGGCCCTGTGCGAGCTGCTCGGCGCCGAGCCGTACGTGAACGGCAACGTCGGCAGCGGCACGGTCCGGGAGATGAGCGACTGGGTCGAGTACCTGACCCGCAGCGGCGACAGCCCGATGGTCCGGCTCCGCAAGGAGAACGGCCGGGAGGACCCCTGGAAGGTTCCGTTCTGGGGCATCGGCAACGAGGCCTGGGGCTGCGGCGGCAACCTGACGGCCGAGGCGTACGTCGACCTGGCGCGCCAGTACGCCACCTTCTGCAAGAACCACGACGGCAACGAGCTCTACCGGATCGCGGCCGGCGCCTCCGACCACGACCTCGCCTGGACCGAGGCCCTGATGAAGTCGATCAGCAAGCTCGGCGGCACCCCGCGCGACCTCTTCCAGGCCATCTCGGTGCACTACTACACCGTGCCGGGGACCTGGGACCACAAGGGCAGCGCGACCCAGTTCGGGCTTGACGACTACTACCGGACGATGATCAAGGCGCAGGACATCGATCGGGTGCTCACCGGGCACTCCACGGTGATGGACGCCTACGACCCCGAGCGCAAGATCGGCCTCGTGCTGGACGAGTGGGGCACCTGGTGGGACGTCGAGCCCGGCACCAACCCCGGGTTCCTGTACCAGCAGAACGCCTTGCGGGACGCCTTGGTGGCGAGCCTGCACTTCGACGTCTTCCACCGGCACGCCGAGCGGCTGGTGATGGCGAACATCGCGCAGACCGTGAACGTCCTGCAGGCGATGGTGCTGACCGACGACACCGGCCTGGTGCTCACGCCGACGTACCACGTGTTCGAGATGAACAAGGGTCACCACGACGCCACCGCCGTACCGGTGCACGTGGTCGATCGGCAGGAGCCGTACGCGCTCGACGGCAAGCAGTTGGAGTTGCTCTCGGCATCGGCCAGTGTGAAGGGCGACAAGGCACTGGTGTCGGTGACGAATCTCGATCCCGCCGCTGCCGCGGACGTCGTACTGGACTTGCGTGGGGCAACGGTTCGCTCGCACCGCGGTCGGTTGCTGACGGCACCTGAGTTGCAGGCGCACAACACGGCAGCCGCTCCGGAGGCCGTCGTACCGACGGAGTTGAAGGACATCTCCGTCGATGCGCGCGGGCTGCGGGTGACACTGCCGCCGCACTCGTTCGCGACCATCGAGCTCGACCTGTGAGCCTCGTGGTGCGGGCCACTCCCCCGCTGGGGTGGAACAGCTGGGACTGCTACGGCTCCACCGTGACGGAGGAGGAGGTGCTCGCGAACGCGCGGTTCATGGCCGAGCGGTTGCTGCCGTCGGGCTGGGACACCGTGGTGGTCGACATCTGCTGGTACGAACCGGCGGCGCGGGCGCACGGCTACAACGACGATCCAGACCTCGTCCTCGACGAGTACGGACAGTTGCTACCGGCACCCAACCGGTTCCCGTCTTCCGTTGGCGGCAAGGGTTTCGCGCCGCTTGCCGCCGAGATCCACGGGCTCGGCCTGCGCTTCGGCGTACACATGATGCGCGGCATCCCGCGTCAGGCCGTCGACCGCGACCTGCCCGTCGCCGGTACGCCGTGGACGGCTCGCGAGATCGCCGACACGTCCTCGGTGTGCCCGTGGAACCCGAACAACTACGGACTCAACCACGATCACCCGGGTGCGCAGGAGTACTACGACGCCCAGATCCGGCTGCTGGCGAGCTGGGGTGTCGACTTCATCAAGGGTGACGACTTCCTGTATCCCTACCAGGCCAGGGAGATCGAGGCATACGCCGAGGCCATCGAGCGAGCCGGCCGGCCGATCGAACTGAGCCTGTCGCCGGGCCGCGAGCTGTCGATGGCCAACCTGCCACACCTGCGCGAGCACTCGTCGATGTGGCGGATCTCCGACGACCTGTGGGACCGCTGGGAGGACGTCGAGGCACAGTTCACCCGGCTGGCCCGCTGGGCACCGCACTCGGGGCCCGACGGCTGGGCCGACGCCGACATGTTGCCGCTGGGCCGGATCGGCATTCGCGCCGAACGCGGCGACGACCGGATGTGCCGGCTGACCCCGGCCGAGCAGCAGACCATGATGACCCTGTGGGCGATCGCCCGGTCACCGCTGATGGTCGGCGGCGACCTGCCCACCTCCCCGCCGGACACGATCGACCTGCTCACCAACCGCGACGTCCTCGGGGTCCTGTCGTCCTCGAAGGACAACCGCGAGGTACTCCGCGACGGCGACCTGATCGTCTGGACGGCCACCGCGACCGCACCCGAGCACCCGGGCGCTCGCTACGCCGCGGTCTTCTGGCTCGGCGGCAAACCGAAGCGCCTGACCGTCCCCCTCCTCTCGATCGGCGCCACTCCGACGGACCGCCTCACGGAGCTGTGGACCGGCAAAACCCTCGCACCCAACCACCTGGACCTGGCCCTCGAGCTCGAGCCCCACGGCTCACTCATGCTCAGACTGAGCTAGTGGCGGCCGCCGCGCTGCGCGGCAGCCGCATTCCATCGTGCGAAACGGGGGCGGAGAGGGCTTGACCGGGCGAGTGTTAGCGTTCACAGTTAACCGGTACAGCCGAACGTGAGGAGAACTGGTCGATGAGGGTGAGGGCGTCGCGACCGCCGGTGATGGCCGACGTGGCCCGTGTCGCCGGTGTCTCGCACCAGACGGTCTCCCGGGTCCTCAACGACCTGCCGAACGTCCACCCGAGCACGCGGAAGCGGATCCTCCAGGCGATCGAGGAGCTCGGCTACCGCCGCAACCTCTCGGCCCGGGCGCTGGTCACCCGGCACTCGCGGGTGCTGGGCGTGGTCAGCTTCGACACCACCCTGTACGGGCCGGCCAGTACCGTGCACGGTATCGAGCAGGCCGCCCGGGCCGCCGGCTACTTCATCAGCATCGTCAGCCTCAAGGCGATCACCCGGGACAGCGTCAAGGAAGCGATCCAGCACCTCGCCGGCCAGGGCATCGACGGGATCGTTGTCGTGGCCCCGCAACGCCAGGCCGCCCAAGCGCTGGCCAGCGTGCCGGACAACCTCCCGGCGGTCGCCGTCGAGGGCGGGCGGGCCCGCAAGGTGCCGGTCGTCAGCGTCGACCAGGTCGGCGGCGCTCGGCTCGCAGTACAGCATCTGCTTGATCTCGGGCACGAGACGGTCTGGCACGTCGCCGGGCCGGACGACTGGCTCGAGGCGGAAGGCCGCATCAAGGGCTGGCGGGACGCGCTCGAAGCCGCCGGGCGGCGCGTGCCCGACGTACTGACCGGGGACTGGAGTCCGCGGTCGGGCTACGAGGCCGGGCTTCGCCTGCCGGCCGAGGCGACCGCGGTGTTCGTGTCGAACGACCAGATGGCGCTCGGGTTGCTCCGGGCGCTGTCCGAGCGCGGCATCCGGGTGCCCGACGACGTCAGCGTGGTCGGCTTCGACGACCTGCCGGAGGCCGAGTTCTTCAGCCCGCCGCTGACCACCGTGCGGCAGGACTTCGCGCTGGTCGGCCGGCACAGCATCGAACTACTGCTCGGCCAGCTGCAGAAAGATCCACCCGCGCGGCAACGACGGGTGGCGGTCGCCGCGAACCTGATCCCGCGCGCGAGCACCGCCGCACCACCGGGCGCCTGATTCCCTTGTCCCCCTTCTTCCCAACCGCAGTGCGGAGCAGAGTGTGAACGCTAACAAGAGCCAGCAGTACGCCGTCGGCATCGACTTCGGCACCCTGTCCGGCCGGGCCGTCGTCGTCCGCGTCTCCGATGGCGAGGAACTCGGCAGCGCCGTGCACGAGTACTCCCACGGCGTGATCGAGACGGCCCTGCCCGGGACCCAGGTCCGGCTCGGCCCGAACTGGGCGCTGCAGTCGCCGACCGACTGGGTCGACGTCCTGCGCCGCGCGGTGCCCAAGGCGCTGGCCGTCTCCGGGGTTGACCCGGCGGACGTCATCGGCGTCGGGACGGACTTCACCGCCTGCACGGTGCTCCCGACCACGACCGACGGCACCCCGCTCTGCGACCTCGCCGAGTTCGCGGAGCGGCCGCACGCCTGGCCGAAGCTGTGGAAGCATCACGCCGCCCAGCCGCACGCCGACGTCATCAACAAGCTCGCCGAGGACCGCGGCGAACCGTGGCTGGCACGGTACGGTGGCAGGATCTCCTCCGAGTGGGAGTTCGCGAAGGGCCTGCAGCTGCTGCAGGAGGACCCGCAGGTGTACGCGCGGACCGACCGCTGGATCGAGGCCGCCGACTGGATCATCTGGCAGCTCACCGGTGCCGAGTCCCGCAATGTCTGCACCGCCGGCTACAAGGGCATCCGGACCGAGGGCGGCTACCCGTCCCGCGACTACCTGCTCGCCCTCGATCCGGCTTTCGGCGACTTCACCGACAAGCTGGCGGACGAGCTGCTCCCGCTGGGCGCACTGGCCGGCCGGCTCAGCCCGCAAGCCGCGGAATGGACCGGCCTGCCCACCGGCATCGCGGTTGCCGCCGGCAACGTGGATGCCCACGTGACGGCAGCGGCCGCCGACGCCACCCGCCCCGGTCAGATGGTGGCGATCATGGGTACGTCGACCTGCCACGTCATGTCGTCGGACCAGCTGGCCGAGGTTCCCGGCATGTGCGGCGTGGTCAACGGCGGCATCATCGACGGGCTCTGGGGCTATGAAGCCGGCCAGTCCGCGGTCGGCGACATCTTCGGCTGGTTCGTCGACAACTGCGTTCCCCCGGCGTACGCCGGCGAGGCCGATCGCCGCGGGATCTCCGTGCATACCTACCTGGAAGAGCTAGCGGCCGAGCAGCCGGTCGGTGCTCATGGGCTCATCGCGCTCGACTGGCACAACGGCAACCGGTCGATCCTGGTCGACCACGACCTGTCCGCCGTACTGGTCGGGCAGACCCTTGCGACCCGGCCCGAGGACGGCTACCGCGCGCTGATCGAGGGCACCGCCTTCGGCACCCGGCGGATCGTCGAGGCCTTCGAGGAGAAGGGGGTCGCGGTCGAGGAGTTCATCGTCGCCGGCGGCCTGCTGAAGAACCGGCTGCTGATGCAGATCTACTCCGACGTTCTGCGCCGCCCGATCTCCGTGGTCGCCTCCGAACAGGGCCCGGCCGTCGGTTCGGCCATCCATGCGGCCGTTGCCGCCGGCACCTATCCGGACGTGCCGGCGGCAGCGGCGTCAATGGGACGCCGGATCGAGTCCGCCTACCGCCCCGACCCCGACCGGGCCGACCGCTATGACCTCCTGTACGCCGAGTACCGGGGACTCCACGACTACTTCGCCGGTGAGGCGTACGGCGGCAACGGCGTACTGCACCGGCTCCACAAACTCAAGAACGAGGTGATCGGGTGACCGCGTCCGCTGCCGTCGCCGAACTGCGCAGCCGGGTGGCCGCGCTGCACACGGAACTGGTCCGCTACGGGCTGGTCGCCTGGACGTCGGGCAACGTCTCCGGCCGGGTGCCCGGCGAGAAGCTCTTCGTCATCAAGCCCAGCGGGATCTCGTACGACGACCTCACGGCCGACTCGATCGTGGTGTGCGATCTGGACGGCAACCTGCTCGAGGGTGACCTGGCGCCGTCCAGCGACACGGCCGCCCACGCGTACGTCTACCGGGCCAGGCCCGACGTCGGCGGGGTGGTGCACACCCACTCGACGTACGCGTCGGCCTGGGCCGCCCGCAACGAGCCGATCCCGTGCGTGCTGACCGCGATGGCCGACGAGTTCGGTGGCGACATCCCGGTCGGGCCGTTCGCGCTGATCGGGGACGACTCGATCGGCCAGGGCATCGTCGAGACGCTGGCCGAGTCCCGCTCGCCGGCCGTGCTGATGCGCAACCACGGCGTCTTCACCATCGGCAAGGACGCCCGCGCCGCGGTCAAGGCCGCGGTGATGTGCGAGGACGTCGCCCGCACGGTCCACATCGCCAAGACCGGCGGGCCGCTCGTCCCCATCGATCCCGCTCACATCGACAGCCTCTACCACCGCTACCAGACCGTTTACGGTCAGCGCTGACCACTGGAGTCATCATGAAAGCCTCCCGCCGGCCGCAGATCTGGTTCCTCACCGGAAGCCAGGGACTGTACGGGCCCGAAACCCTCGACCAGGTCGCCGTCCAGTCCCAGCAGATCGTTGCCGCACTCAACGACTCGGCCGACCTGCAGGCCGAGGTCGTCTGGTACCCGGTCGTCACCGACGCCGACGCCATCCGGCAGACCTTCCTGCAGGCGAACGCGGCCGGCGACTGCATCGGCGTGATCGCCTGGATGCACACGTTCTCACCGGCCAAGATGTGGATCGGCGGCCTGGAAGCACTCCAGGTCCCGCTGCTGCACCTGCACACCCAGGCCAACGTCGCGCTGCCCTGGGCCGACCTGGACATGGACTTCATGAACCTGAACCAGGCCGCCCACGGCGACCGCGAGTTCGGCTACATCCAGACCAGGCTCGGCATCCCGCGCACCACCGTCGCCGGGCACGTCAGCGACCCCTCCGTCACCGCGCGGATCGGCGGCTGGGCCCGCGCCGCGACCGGGCTGGCCGCGTTGCACACGATGAAACTGGCCCGGTTCGGCGACAACATGCGCGACGTCGCGGTGACCGAAGGCGACAAGGTCGAGGCGCAACGGCGCTTCGGGGTCTCGGTCAACACGTACTCGGTGAACGACCTGGTCGCCTCCGTGGACGCCGTACCGGATGCTGATGTCGACGCGCTCGTCAAGGAGTACGACGACGTGTACCGACTGGCGCCCGAGTTGCGGGTCGACGGCGATCGGCACGACTCGTTGCGGTACGCCGCCCGGATCGAGGCCGGTCTGCGCGCGTTCCTGGACGCCGGCGACTTCACCGCCTTCACCACGAACTTCGAGGACTTGGGCGGACTGCGTCAGCTCCCCGGGATGGCCGTCCAGCGCCTGATGGGCGACGGCTACGGGTTCGGCGGCGAGGGCGACTGGAAGACCTCGGTCCTGCTCCGCACGCTCAAGGTGATCGGCGGCGACCGTCCGGGTGGCACGTCCTTCATGGAGGACTACACGTACCACCTGGTGCCGGGCGAGGAGCTGATCCTCGGTGCGCACATGCTCGAGGTCTGCCCGTCGATCGCCTCCGGTACGCCGTCGATCGAGATCCACCCGCTCGGCATCGGCAACCGCGAGGACCCGGTCCGGATGGTCTTCGACGCCGCTCCCGGCCCGGCCGTGGTGGTCGGCCTGGCCGACCTCGGCGAGCGGTTCCGGCTGGTGGCCAACGAGATCGACGTCGTTGCCCCCGCCGAGCCGCTCCCCAAGCTGCCCGTCGCCCGCGCGGTCTGGAAGCCCCGCCCGGACTTCCGGACGTCGGCCGAGTCCTGGCTGACCGCCGGCGCCCCGCACCACACGGTGCTGTCGTCGTCGGTCACCTCGGACGAACTGAACGACCTGGCCACGATGCTCCGCACCGAGCTCCTCACCATCGACGCGAACACGGACGCCCGCCAGTTCCAGAAGGAGATCCGCTGGAACCAGGCCTACCACCGCCTGGCCCTGGGCCTCTGACGGCTCAGGCCAGCGGGAGCCAGACTCGCATTGCGCCTGGGCCGCGATTGGCCCAGGCGTGGTACGGGATCGCGGTGACGGTGATCGGCGGACCAGCCGGCAATTGTGGCTGGTACGCCTTGTACAGCTCGGTTTCGAGTGGTCTGGCGATCGCGTCGAAGCGGAGCCTGACGGGAGTGAAGTCGTCCTGCTCTTCGGTGATGGTCGCTGATGGGTCGAGGCGCAACTGCTCCACCAGTACGCCGTCGGGCAGGTCGGCCTGCTCTACGCAGTACACGAGCGGCCCGCGGGCGATCGCGACGCAGCCGCGGACGGCATCGACGCGCTCGTCCGCGCTGACCAGCCGGGGCGTCATCGGCAGGGTGAGCCGGACGGTGGCGCCGTCTTCACAGGACACCCGCAGGTATTCGCCCGGAACTGGTTCGGCGAGCACCGTCGCGCCGGTCACTTCGACGCCGGCGCCCGTTGCCCAGGTAGGCACGCGCACGGCCAACTCGCCTTGCCCACCAAGGGTCACGCGCACGTCGCCGTCCCAGGGGTAGGCGGTCTCGACGACGGCGGTCAGGGTTTCGGAGGCGAAGGTGCCGGCGCTGAGGAGTTGTAGCTGAAGGCCGGCCGCGTCCGAGGTCGCCGAGTAGCTGTGCAGCGAGGCGAGCAGGCGGGCGAGATTCGGCGGGCAGCAGGCGCAGGCGTACCAGGGCAGGCGATCGCTCGGAGAATCCTCGGTCGATCCGTCGTGCCCCGTGCGGAGCTGGAGCGGGTTGGAGTAGAAGAAGGCCGTGCCGTTCTTCGCGATCGACGCGGCGATGGCGTTGTAGAGCGCGCGCTCCATCTCCTCGGCGTACCGGGCCTGTCCGGTCGCGAGGAGCATGCGCCAGCACCATTGCAGGGCAGCGATCGACGCGCAGGTCTCGGCGTACGCGCGGTCCGGCGGCAGCTCGTAGGGGTCCCCGTACGCCTCGTCGCGATGCCGGGAGCCGTGGCCTCCGGTGATGTACATCTTGCTGCCGAACGCGCTGTCCCACAGCTGCTCCATCGCGCGCAGCAGCGACTCGTCCTTGTTCTCCAGGTAGAGGTCGGTGACACCCGCGGCGAGGTACAGCTGCCGCACCGAGTGCCCGATGGCTTCCGTTGCCTCGCGCACCGGCAGGTGGTCCTGGTAGTACTGCGAACCGAATCCCCCGGCGGGCAGCAGTTGGTGGCCACGCCGTTCGATCTGCGCCTCGGCCGCGCGGAGATAGGACTCCTCCCCCGTTTCGCGGTAGAGCTCGACCAGCGCGGTCTCCACTTCGGGGTGCCCGTCGATGAGCGGCTGGTCGTCGCCGAGAGCGTTGACGATCAGGTCAGCCAGTTTTCGCGCGACCGCAAGGATGCGCTCGTCGCCGCCACCACGATGCAGGGCCACAGCAGCTTGCAGGAGATGGCCGGCGCAGTACAGCTCATGGCTGTGCTCGAGCCGGTCGAAGCGCTCCAGGCCCGGGGTCCCCTGAATGTAGGTGTTGAGGTAGCCGTCGGAGGTCTGCACCCGCTCGAGGAGATCAGCTGCCTCGGCCAGCACCGCTGCCCACTGGTCGGTGCCGGTGCGGCCCATCTCCCAGCCGATCGCCTCCAGGGTCTTGTACAGGTCGGAGTCGGCGAACCAGAAGCCCTGGAACTTGCCCTCCGGCGCCTCCTCGCCCGCTTCGGCGAGTCGGCTGAAGTTCGCGAGGACGCCGGTCCGCCGGAGGTTGTCCAGGCAGTGCGGAATGGTGGCGGTGGCGTTGAGGTCCTGCCAGCCGCCCAGCAGCGAAGCAGGATCAAGTCGAACGGCTGGTCCACGGGCGTGAAGGTTCACTTGCTGCCTCTCGTCGCGGGGGAAGGAGAAATTCAGGAAAAGGTTTTCTCAGCTGCCAATCTATCCGCTGCGGTATCTTCTAGGAAAGTCTTTCCCATCCACGCCAGAAAGCGGGTCATGACCGAAGCAGCCGGCCGCCCGGCCCGCCGGGTCGGTATCACCGATGTCGCCGCCAAGGCCGGCGTCTCCGTGGGGACCGCGTCCAAGGCCCTGAACGGCCGCGGCCGGCTCCGCGACGAGACCCGCGCCCGGGTCCGGTCCGTCGCCGACGAGCTCGGCTTCGCACCGAACACCGTGGCCCGCAGCCTGCTGACCGGCCGGACCTTCACGGTCGGCGTCATCACCACCGACAGCTACGGCCGGTTCGGCATCCCGGTGATGCGCGGCGCCGAGGACTCGCTGGCCGCCGGCGAGATGATCGCCTTCCTGTGCGACGGCCGCGACGACCCGATCCGCGAGTCGCACCACCTGCGCAAACTGCTCGAGCGCCGGGTCGACGGGATCATCGTCGCCGGTCGCAGTACCGACCCTCGCCGCTCGCTCGGCGAGGACCTGCCGGTTCCCGTCGTGTATGCCTTCTCGCCCAGCAGCAACGAGAAGGACTGCAGCGTCGTCAGCGACGAACGCGGCGCCGCCCGGCTCGCGGTCGAGCACTTGGTCAAGACCGGCCGCCGGCGGATCGCGCACATCACCGGCCCGGAGTCCCACGCGTCCTCTCGCGAGCGCGCCGCCGGGCTGACCGAGGCATTGGCCGAGCAGGGCCTGGAGCCTGCCGGGCCGCCGCTCTTCGGCAGCTGGACGGAGGCTTGGGGTCGCTTCGCGGTCGCCCAGCTCCTGCGCGCGGAGGAAGACTTCGACGGGGTGTTCTGCGGCAGCGACGTGCTCGCCCGTGGCGTGACCGACGGGCTGCGGGAGGCCGGGGTCTCGCTGCCCGACCAGGTCGGTGTCGTCGGGGTCGACAACTGGGCCCTGGTCGCCGAGGCCGCCCGGCCGCCGTTGACCACGGTGGACCTCGGCCTGGAAGAGATCGGCCGGCGGTCCGCCGAACTGTTGCTGAAAGCAATCAACGGCCATCCGAGCCCGGGCGTTCACGTCGTACCGGGCCACCTGGTGGTCCGGGAGTCCTGAGGCCGGGAGTCCTAGGCCGGACGCTTCAGGGCTTGGGCAGCCGGCGGGCGATGAAGTCGAGCAGTTGCTGGTGGGTCTTGGCGTCGGCTGCTGCGACCAGGCCGGGGCCGGTGTGCAGCGGTGCGCCGCGTAGGTCGGTGACGATGCAGCCGGCCGCCTCGCACAGCGCGATGCCGGGGGTGAAGTGCACGCTGTCGCGCAGGATCCCGTTCGACACGTACGCTGCGCGCCGCCCGGCTGCCGTCCAGGCCAGGGTGAGCGTGGTCGACGAGACGCGCGGCGCGAAGATCTCCCGGAACTCCGGGTCGATCAACTCGGCGGGCAGCAGGTCGGCGTCCCGCGGAGCATCGGCGTCGATGTCCACCAGCCTTGAGGTTGCTGACGGCACCAACTTCTCGTCGACGCCGGACCGGCGCAGGGCGGCTGTCGTACCGGCGGTCCAGAAGATGTCGCCGGCCAGCGGATCGGCCACTGCCGCGACCAGCGTTTCCGCGCCGGAGCGTAGTGCGATGTTCACCGAGAAGAGTGGGGTCTGGGCGGCGAAGTTGAGGGTCCCGCACAGCGGGTCGACGAGCCAGGTGCGATCGCCGTGTCCGGAGGCGCCGAACTCCTCACCGACCACCGCGTCGTCCGGCCGCCGGCTGCGGAGTACCTCGCCGATCGCCTTCTCCGCGGCCAGATCGGCGTCCGTCGCGAAATCCGTCGGCGACTTGTCGTGCCGCCCGACCGCGGTCCCGTACAGCTCCCGAACCACTGCCGCACCGGCCTCGGCCGCCGCGATCGCCACCTCGACATCATTCATGCCGGTCAGGATGCCAGGGTCACCCGACCGCGGGAGAGGCGGCATCCGGTACTAGCAGCTGCGGGGTGCCCGTCGGCGTGATCGGGGTCGACCAGATGTCGGAGCTGGCACCCCGTTTGACTGCGTAGAGCAACGTGTTGTCGTCTTTCCACAGCGGCTGGTCGTCGATCGCGCGGCCTTCCGCCGCATGCGTCACCTGACCGGTCGCGAGCTCCAGTACCGCGAGCCGCCAGCTCCCGTCGGGGTTCTTGTGCTTGAAGGCGATTCGCTTCCCATCCGGCGACAGCGACGGGCACTCGACGTTCTGTGCGATGGACTCACCGCGATAGCTGCGGTAGTCCGCCTTGATCAGATAGGTCTTTCCCTTGCTGCCCAAGGTCGCGTAGAAGTGCTTGCCATCAGCATCGAAGGTGATCCCCCAGTAGTTGACGTCCGAGGCGAAGTAGCGGCGGCCGTCGACGAAGACGGGGAGCTCTTCGATGCTCTTGATCAGCGTCTTGGTCTCCACCTCGTAGAGCCCGCTCCGGGTGGAGAATCCGGTGGTGGCGTACGAGTCGCCGCTGACGAACACGGTCCAGTTCACGATCTTGCCGTCCGGCGAGACGCGGGCGCGGCTCGGCGTACCGGGCAAGGTCTCCTTGTGCTGGACGGCGAGATCGGGTCCGAGCACGAGCATCTCGGTGTAGGGCGGCAACGAGCCGGGTTTGAGCCGCAGACAGATGCTCGTACCGCGAGCTGTCGCGAACCGGTCGCAGCGCAGCTTCTCGACCTGTCGCGGGCCGTCCGGGTCGGCGACGGAGACTGCGGACAGCTTGCCCTGGTCCGGTCCCTTGGCGAGGTTGCGGAAATACAGGTTGCCCTTGGCAAGCTCCAGGTGTCCGGCGGCCACCGGCCTGGCGTTGTCCGCCGGACCGCCACCCCGCGACTGGACGACGTACAGGGCCGCGGCGCCGAGCAGCAGGATCATGCCGACTGCTCCGGCCAGGAACTTCTTCATCGTGCTTCCTCCAGAGGTCGGACGACGGCGGCCGCGATCGTGACCACTAACAAGGCGGCGGTGGTCAACAGGAGCGCCGGTCGGAGATCCCAAAGCGTCCAGGCGAGGCCTACGAGCACCGCCGACACCATCCGAGCCAGCGCCTGTCCCGTCTGGAGCAGAGCGAGCCCGCTCGCCCTCAGATGCACCGGCAGCAATGGGCCGGCGGCAGCAGGCAGTACTCCGTCAGTGGCTGCGTAGAACGCGCCGTGCAAGCCCAGCGCGGCGACTGCGAACCATGGACTCTTTACCGGGCCACACAGAAGGACCAGGGCGAGCACCAGGGATGCATGTCCGGCCAGAAAGAGCTTCCAGCGCCCGATGCGGTCAGCCAGCCGACCCAGTGGAACAGCCAGCAGGAGGAACGTTGCGGCCGTGCCGATCGGCAGCAGCGGGAACAACGCGGTGTCGACGTCCCACCTGCGCTGCAAGGCGAGATAGACGAAGGAGTCGGTGATCGTCACCAGTCCGAGGGCCGCCGCCCAGCCGCAGCAACGGCGAAAGTCTTTGATTTTCAGGAGTTTGAGCATGCCCCGGAGCGGCACGGCGCCGGGCGGCCCGACCCGCGGATGGTCCTTGACGAGCATGACCAGCAACAGCACGCCGCAGCCGGCGATACAGAAGCTGGTGACGAAGACGGCGTCGAAGTCCCCCAGGCTGGCCCACAACACCCCGGCCGCGACGATCGGTCCGAGTAGTGCGCCGACCGTGTCCATGGCCCGATGGACGCCGAACGAGCGGCCGAGTTCCTTGGGTTCGCTGCTCAACGAGATCAGCGCGTCGCGGGGCGCCGTACGGATCCCTTTGCCGGCGCGATCGACGGCCAGGACGCCGCCGATCGCCGCCACCGACGTACCGGCTGCCAGCAGGCCGAGCTTGCTGACCGCTGACAGCCCGTAGCCGAGGCCGGCGACGGCTTTGAGCCGCCGCCAGCGATCGGCGACATGCCCGCCGACGAGTCGTAGTACCGCGGTGGCCCCGGCGTAGAGCCCGTCCAGCAGACCGAACTGCAACGGGTTCAGACCGAGTCCGATGACCAGGTAGAGCGGCAGGATCGCCGTCACCATCTCCGAGGAGATGTCGGTGACCAGGCTGACCACCCCGAGCGCGACCACGTTGGCCGGCACCCGGCGCCATCTGCGCCGCTCGACCTTGGCCGAAGCGCTACCACGACTCTCGGCGAGATACATCGGTCGGACCTACGAGTGGCAGGTGTAGGTCGGGCTGGCGTCCAGGGTCCGGCTGTCCAGGCCGATCAGCGAACTCTGGAAGGTGTTGTCGGTCATCGTGAGCTTCAGTACGCCGTGGGTCTTCAGGAGCTTCGCGGTGGCCGGGTGTGCGGCGTTCGGCGTGTAGAGGCTCTTGCCGCCGGTGCCGCCGATGATCTGGACCGGGCCGGCTGGGTCGACGCTGCCGTCCTTGTCCTGCGGCAGGAAGCGCTCGTAGTGGTGGTCATGGCCGTTCAGGACCAGATCGACCTTGGCGTCGACCAGCAGGTCCCACACCGGAGCGACGGAGGGGTTGTCGCCGTGGCTGCCGGAGCTGTAGCGCGCGTGGTGCATGTAGACCAGGACACAGCCCTTGGTGTTGTTCGCGAGGTCGTTCCGCAGCCAGGTGACCTGTTCCGGCTCGGCCAGGCCGTTCTCGCCGCTGAAGTCGTTGGAGTCGAGACCGATGAAGTGCCAGTTGCCCTTGTTCCAGCTGTAGTACCGCTTGCCCTGCGGCTTGGCGATGGCGGAACCGAAGTACTGGTCGTAACCGGCGTACGCCGGCGAGGCGTAGGTCTCGTGGTTACCGGGAATCGGCTTCGTGATCGACTTGAACCGGCCCCACGTCTTGGCGTAGTAGTTCTGGAAGTCGGACAGATGCGCGTCGTCGTACTGGTTGTCGCCCATCGTGAGGACGTTGGCCGGAGCCATCTGCTCGACCAGCCTGGCGGTCTTCGGGTGGATACAGCTCGAGCTGGACGCGGTGCACTGGTCGGCGATGTCGCCGGCCGCGGCCAGGACGAAGTTGCCGGTGCCGGCCGCGCTGGTGGTGACAGTGATCGCGGCGCTCGCCGCCGACTGGTTGCCGGCCGCGTCACGCGCACGCACGGAGTACTGGTAGGCCGTGTTCGCGGTCAGCCCGCTGTCGCTGTACTGCGTGGTGGCGGACGAGCCGACGACGACGCCGTTGCGCAGTACGTCGTATGCGGTGACGCCGCGGTTGTCGGTCGAAGCGGTCCACGAGAGCGCGGCGGTCGTCGCCGTGACGCCGGTGGACGCCAGGCCGGTCGGTACCGTCGGCGCCTCGGTGTCGTCACCCGAGTCGGCGGTGCCGTAGACCTCGAGCTCCCACAACGAGTAGCCGTAGCTGGTGCCTCGCACTGTGCCGTAGACCCGGACATACCGACCATGACCCGTGAGCCCGGTCAGATCATCGGTAGCGCCATTACCGTCGGTGACGCTCTTGACGGTCCGGTAGGTCGTCCCGTCATCGGAAACCTCAACCCGGTACGCCTTGGCGTAGGCAACTTCCCAATTGAGCTTGACCCTACTGATGCTGGAAGGCTGCCCGAGGTCGACCCGGATCCACTGCGGATCCACGTACTCGGTACTGGCCCAGCGCGTCGTCAGGCTGCCGTCAACCGCCTTCGGCCCGGTCAGCGAGCTGGTCTCGTTGCTGGAGGTGAGAACAGGCTTAGCGCGAGACAGCAGCACATCGGCCGTAGTCCCCGCCGTAGCGTCAGCCACGCCAAGCGCGGCAACAACAACCACTGGTAACACCAGCGCCGTACGTCGAAATCGTCTGATCATGAGTGCTCCCGGGGCGGTCGGAGAATTGTTAGGAAAGTTACCTAACAGATAACCCCTCGTCAATGCCCCACCGCCCGGGTCGGCAGTCCTCCGACTCAGGGCCGTAGCTCTCCGCCGGTCCGCCCACGCCTTCACCCACCAGCCACTTCCGCGCCACCACCAGCAGCCTCAGCACTTGCACCCAGATCGGGACTGCCGCTGGTGGGAGCTCGAATGCTGAAGTGACGAAGAGCTCGTGCTGGGTCTAGCAACGTTGGAAAGGTAGTCGTGTGCTGAGGGCGGCTGGACGATAGGTCTTGCGGGTGGGTACGACAGCAGCTGGATCCGCAGCCAGGGCCGCTGGGCCAGGCGCGCTCCCGGCCCGCGAGCAGCAAGCCGGTCAACCGGCGATGACGCCGTCGTGAACCGCCCGGGCCCCCGAAACCCACGGATCCCCACCGCATCAATGCCGCCCTGGACGACCCACCGCTGAACGTGGCGAGCCTCGCGAGCAATCCAGATTGACGGGCTGAAGCTCCGTTCTACCCACGCCCCCCAGGGCGGGCCCGCCGGCGACCTTGTGCGTGACCTTGTGCGTGACCTGAGCATTCCACCGTGCTCCAGACGCTCAGCCCGTGCACAAAGCCGGCACAGCCCGGACCCGGCCAGGCCCGACCCTCCCCGAACCGTCGACTGCCCGCTCCCACCGATCCGGGGAGGATCTTCTCCCCACACCGGTAGCACGATCCACCCCAAGTCCGGCGAAAATCCTCCCCGAACCAGTCCAGGCTAACTGCCACCCCTCCACCCAGCCGCAAGACCTCAACCGGAGCTTCTCCTCGCGCCCCAGCCACCGCCGTCACCTCAACCAAGCGCCCACCGTCACCGCCGGCACGTACAGGACGGGGCAGCGACGGCGGACCGCCTGTTGCTCTTCTCTGTTGCTCTTGTCTTACGGGCGGCCGTAGGCCTCGAGTAGGCGGAGCCAGACTTCGTTGATGGTTGGGTAGGCGGGTACTGCGTGCCAGAGGCGGTTGAGGGGGACTTCGCCTACTACTGCGATGGTGGCTGCTTGTAGGAGGTCGGCTACGTCGGGGCCTACGAAGGTGACGCCGAGCAGGACCTTGCGGTCTTCGTCGACGACCATTCGGGCGGTGCCTTTGTAGTTGTCGGCGGCTACGCTGGCGCCGGCTACGTTTCCGAGTTCGTAGTCGACGACTCGGGTTTGGTAGCCGGCCTTCTCGGCGGCTGCTGCGGTCAGGCCGATTGACGCGACTTCCGGCTCGGTGAAGGTGACCTGCGGGACGGCCTCGTGGTCGGCCGTTGCGACGTGCGTTCCCCACTTCTCGTCCGACACCGGGCGGCCGTTCGCGCGGGCGGCGATCACGTCGCCGGCTGCGCGCGCCTGGTACTTGCCTTGGTGGGTGAGCAAAGCGCGATGGGTAACGTCACCCGTCGCATAGAGCCAGTCAAAACCGCAAACCAGCAACGTGTCGTCGACGTCCAGCCAGCTGCCCGGCTTCAGGCCGATGGTGTCCAGCCCGATGTCGCCGGTCCGCGGCGTGCGTCCCGTCGCGACCAGCACCTCCTGTGCCGAGACGGTCGAGCCGTCACCCAGTTCGAGAACGACCTCGTCGTCCACTCGCTTCACGCTCTTGGTCTCGGTGTTGAGCAGCACCGTGGCGCCGAGTTCACGCAGCCCCTCCGCCACCATCTCCCCCGCGAACGGCTCCATCGCTTCGAGCAACCCGCTGCGGGCGATCACCGTGACCGTCGTACCGAACCCGGCGTACGCCGTCGCCATCTCGGTCGCCACCACCCCGCCACCGATGATCGCCAAGCTCCGCGGCACAGCCTTCACGCTCGTCGCATCGCGGCTGGTCCACGGGTCGGCGTCGCGCAGGCCCGGGATGTCGGGCACGAGCGCGTCGGAGCCGGTCGACACCACGACCGCGTGCCGCGCCCTCAGCACCTCGCCGCCGACCGTCACCTCCTTGGGAGCGGTGATCCGGCCGTGGCCGCGGACCAGCGCGATGCCGGCGCTCTCCAGCCATTTCACCTGGCCGTCGTCCTTCCAGTGGCTGGTGAAGTCGTCGCGCCGAGCAAGCACCTCCCGTACGTCGACGTCGCCGGTCACCGCCTGAGCGGCGCCCCGCACCCGCCGGGCCGCGCGGAGCACCTGCGCGGACCGCAGCAACGCCTTCGACGGCATGCAGGCCCAGTACGAGCACTCACCGCCGACCAACTCGCTCTCTACGATCACCGCGCTCAGCCCGCCCTGGACCGCCCGGTCGGCGACGTTCTCGCCGACCGCGCCGCCGCCCACGACGATGACGTCGTACTCCGTCGTTCCCATGCTCTGCTCCGCCCTACTTGTCGTCGTCGGTGCCGGTCCGGACCAGCCGGTAGCCACTCTCGGCCAGCGTCCTGCTCATGTGCCCGGCGTACCAGAGCGGCCATTGCTCGTCGAACTTGCCGCCGAGCTCCTCAGCCTCATGTACTCCGTGCGCTGCCGCGGCCCGCTGCAGAGCGTCGAGGATGATGCCGGTCTGGTCTTCCACGGTGTCCATCGTCGCAGTCCTCTCTCGCCGGTCTGGTCAGCGACCCGGTGCGCGGGTGACGACTTCCTGGACGATCCAGCCGTTGCCGTCCGGGTCGTTGAAGGAGAGATACGAGCCGTAGCTGGCCCGCTCGGGGTGCGGACCGGAGACCCGGTTCGCCTCTCCGGCGTGGTGGAAGACGCCGTCGGCGTCGTGCCAGACCTCGCTGACGTCCGCGCCCTTGGCGACCAGCTCTTCGCGGGCCGCTTCGATGTCCGTGACGACCAGGTGCAGGCCCTGCGCCGAACCGGGTTCGCCGGCCGACACTCCGCTGCCGAAGATCACCGCTGCCTCCGAGCCCGGCGGCGTGACCTGCACGACCCGGAATCCGTTCTCGGTGGCGAAGTCGGCGTCCATCCGCCAACCGAGCTGCTCGTAGAAGGCCTTGGCCTTGTCGACGTCACTGACGGGGATGACTACTACCTCTAGTTTCATGTCCATATCTGGAAGGTAGGAGCCGACCCACCTGCCTCGCGCCCGTCAGATGACGCTATTGGTGTACGTCACCGGCAACGCGCGCCCGCGGCCCTGGGATGTAGCGGCTGAAGGTCAGGCACACACTCGCGGCGACACACGCCAGGGCGACCGGCACCATCGTGTAGCGGTAGCCGGCCGTGGTGGCGAGGAGGGCGGCTCCAAGAGGGCCGATCGCGCGGGCCGCGAGTACTGGCGTCGCGAGTGCTCCCGAGATGGTGCCGTACCCGGCAGCGCCATACCGGTCCAGGAGGATCGCCGGGGTGGCGAGAGTGGAGACGCCGAACCCGAGGCCGAACAAGACGATGCACAGGGCGGCGCCGAGCGGGTGCCGACCGAGCAGCGGCAGGACGCCGATCGCGAAGCACTGGATCAGGAAGGTCCGGGCGGCGATCGTCGACATGTCGAGCCAGCGCTGCAGGACGGAGGTGACGATCCGCCCGGTGACGGAGTACAGGCCGAGTAGTCCGGTGAGGCCTGCGGCGACAGCCGGTTTGTAGCCGAGGTCGACCAGGAAGAGAACGAGGTGGACCGACACGATCGCCAGCGCCCCGCTGTGCAGGACGAAGCCGGTGGTGATCAGCCAGAAGCCGCCGTCGCGCAGCGCCACCCTGAGCGCACGGCTGCGACCGCTGCGGTCAGCGGCCGTAGACGCCTGGGGTGGCTGGGTGCCGCGCAACGCGAGGGCATGCAGCGGCACGGTCACCAGGTTGTGGACCAGGCCGAGGATCAGCAGCGCATGCCGCCAGCCGTGCGCGTTGATCAACCAGCCGGCCAGCGGGATGAAGATCGTGCTCGCCAGACCGGCCACCAGCGTCACGACGAGCAAGGCGTTGGTACGCCGCTTCGGCTCCAGCACCGCGACCAAAACGGCGATCGCCGGACCGTAGAGCACCATCGCCGACGCGATCCCGATCAGCGCGAACACGGCGTACAGCTGAACCACGTTCTGCACCTGCGACCAGGCCAGGACGGCGACGCTGGCGAGCAGTGAGCCTGCCGTCATCAGCAGGTGCGCGCCACGCCGGTCGAGCCACCGGCCGACCGGGATCGACATCACGCCACTGACCAGGATCGCGAGGGTGAGCGCACCGGCCGAGGTGGCCGTCGAGATCCCCAGGTCGGTGCTCATCGGGCCGAGGAAGACGCCGAAGACGTAGTACAGGACTCCGTAGCCGACCGTCTGGGTGACGGCGAGCGCGGCGACCACCAGCGAACGGTTGCCGCGCGGCTCGGCGACCTCCGGCTGCGCAGACATCGTGCTGACTATGTCCGCAGACGGTCCGAGGGGCAAGAGGCAAGTTATGGACCACTGCAACAGATCGTCTATGGACCTCTGCGTCGGTCCATAAAGGCCCTACGGTCAAGACTATGAGCAACCATTCCTGGTCCGCCTACAGCCGGGCGGGCAGCGCGATGTTCCTGGTCGGCAGCCTGGCCGCCGTCTCCGGCGTCGTCCACGACTACCCCTTCTACGGCGGCCAGACCGCGCGGTACCTCGTCTCCGCGGTGCTGCTGTTCGCCGTCGCCCTGGCCCGCCACATCCCGCTGATCCGGCCGACCGGCCGGGAGGCGCTGCTGTTCGTTGCACTCGCCGCGACCGGACTGGTGCTGTTCAACCTGTTCATCATCGAGGGGACCAAGCACGCCAACCCGGCCGTCGTCGGCACGATCGTGGGCACCGTGCCGATCGTCCTGGCCCTCGCGGGGCCCCTGATGCACCGGACCAGGCCGTCCGGGCGGATCCTGATCGCCGCCTCGATCGTGGTGGCCGGCACCGCTCTCGCGTCCGGCCTCGGCACCTCCGACGCACAAGGCATCCTGTACTCCGTGGGCGCGCTGGCCTGCGAGGCGTGCTTCTCCCTCCTCGCGCTGCCGCTGCTGGTGAGGCTCGGACCGGTCCGGGTGTCCGCCTACACAGCCGCCATCTCGGTCCCGATGCTGCTGATCCTCGGCCTGCTGGTGGACGGCACCTCGATGTTCCGTACGCCGACCCTGGGCGAGGCGGGTGGTCTGGCTTACCTCGCCATCCTGGTCAGCGGCATCGCCTTCCTCCTCTGGTACCGAGCCCTCCCCATGCTCGGCGCCGACCGCGCAGGCCTGTTCGCCGGCGTCATCCCGGTCGGCACCATCCTCACGTCCCTCGCCCTCGGCTTCGGCCTCCCGGCACCGGCCGAGCTGGCAGGGGTCACCCTGGTCATCGCCGGTTTGCTGTTCGGCCTCTACCGCCCGCGGACAGCCGCGCCGCGGGCCGTAGTACGGGAGCCGGAGGTCCTCACAGGTTGAGCCGGGTCAGGGCTGGGCCGGTGGCGTTGGTCAGGCCGGCGGGGCGTCCGGTGGCGACCAGGATGAGATCGGCGACGGGGGCGTGGAGTTCGTCCGGGCCTTCGCCGGCGGACCAGTCCGTGTCAGTGGCCACCAGCCGTACTCCGCGCAGGCGCTTCGGGGCGCCGTAGAACTTGTTCGTGCGGACGAACTCGAGCGCGGCGATCGCAGGCTCGAGCGGCATCGAGCGCGGACGACCGAGCGGACGGGCGATGTCCTGACCATGCACCAACGCATCGAGCAGGCAGTCGTGCAGGCTGGACCCGGGCGCGTGGCGGTCCGAGCCGGCGGTCGACCGGATCTGCTCGATCAGCTCGGTCCGGGTGAACTGCGTGGCGCGCTTGCGGGCGAGTTCGGCCTCCATCCGGTCGAAGCTGCCGCGCGCCTTGATCGCACCCCACACGGCCATTCCCAGGGTCAATCGCGTCGACAGCGTCAGGTGCGCCGCCACGTCGAGGACCGTCCACCCCGCGCACAACGAGTCCTTGCCCCACTCGTCGTCTGCCAAGTCGTCCAGAAGGTCGGCAAAGGACAACCGCTCGGCTTCGACCCAGCGCAGTACCTCGTTCATCGGGGTGATCTCCTCCCTGGTCAGCTGATCGTTCGCAGGTAGGACTCCCGGGATGAGGCAGACTCATCGGTGTGAGTGAAACTTTCGTCGAGTCCGAGGACCTCACCGCGGCGCGCGAGGGTGACGACGCCGCCTTCGGCCGGTTGGTCGGGCCGTTGCGCCGCGAGTTGCATGCGCACTGTTACCGGATGCTGGGCTCTTCGCACGACGCGGACGACGCGCTCCAGGACGCGTTGCTGCGGGCCTGGAAGGGGATCGCCCGGTTCGAGGGGCGCAGTACGGTGCGTTCCTGGCTCTACACCGTCGCCACCCGGACCTGTCTCGACCTGGTCGAGAGCCGTGGGCGGCGCGCGCTGCCGATGGATCTCGGCCCGTCGAGCGAGCGCGCCGTCCTGGACGACCCGCCGCTCACCGAGATCGCCTGGCTCGGTCCGTACGCCGCCGGTGACCTCGCGAGCGGCGGCCCGGTCGCCCGCTACGAGCAGCGTGAGGCGGTCGAGCTCGCCTTCGTCGCCGCGCTTCAGCATCTGCCCGGCAACCAGCGGGCAGCTCTCGTGCTGTTCGAGGTACTCGGGTTCAGCGCGGCCGAGATCGCCACCATGATGGACACCTCGACCGCCTCGGTGAACAGCGCGCTGCAGCGGGCCCGCCGGATCGTGGCCGACAAGGTTCCCGCGGCCAGCCAGCACCAGACGATCCGCCAGCTCGGCGGCCGCGTCCAGGAGCTCGTCGCCGGCTACTCGACGGCTCTGGAGCGAGGCGACGCCGACGCACTCGTCGCCCTGCTCACCGAAGACGTCACCTGGTCGATGCCGCCCCTCGGCCATTGGTACAGCGGCATCGAGGCGGTGATGGACTTCGCCAAGGAGGTCCCGCTGACCCGCTGCCCGAGCTGGCACAACCTCCCGACCACCGCCAACGGCCAACCCGCGCTCGCCTGCTACCTCGGCATGACCCCGGACAGCGAACACACCGCTTGGTCGATCAACGTCTTCACCCTGCGCGGCGACAGGATCGCCGCCATCACCTCGTTCATCGGCAAGGAGAACTTCGAACTACTCGGCCTCCCGCTCACCCACTAACCGATGCGCTGAAGGGCCTTCTCGCGGCGATCGGCGACAGAGGAGCCGGACTCGCGGCGAGCCATTCTGCGCAGTACTGCGGGGGCCAACAGCAAGCCGAGCACCGCCCAGACGCCGAGCACCCCGATCGTCTCCAGGTGCCGCCAGGACTCGCCGATCTCGACCGTGACCGCTTCACCCGGCAGCAAGGCGGAGCGCATCCCGAGTCCGAGCCAGTAGATCGGGGTCAGTTGCGCGATCCACTCCAGCCAGTCGGGCAGCGCAGTGAGCGGATAGAAGATGCCCGAGATCCCGATCATCCCGAGAAGCGGCAACTGAATCAGCCCCTGCGAGCGCGCACTCGTGAACACCGAGCCCAGGATCGCCCCGATCGGCAGGGTCGCCAGCAATCCGAGCGCCAGCACCCACAGCAGGGTCAGCCACGCGCTCGGGCGGTCGATCGCGAGACCGCCGATGATCAGCAGTCCCGGGATCAGCAGGATCGCCAGGTCCGCGAGCAGCCCGCCTGCCACCGAGACCACCTTGCCGACGAGGTAGCCGACCATCCCGTTCGGGATCGCCTTGGCCCGCAGCAGGGTGCCGTCCTCGCGGTCTGCGGTGAGCTGCTGGCTCATGCTGATCATGCCCATCGCAGCGTTCATCCCGAGCATGCTCGGCAGTGCCAGCGCACCCAGGCCGAAGCCTGTCGTCCCGAACGACCTGTCCCGCAGGAAAAACAACGCGATCAGCAACAGCACCGGCCAGAGGAAATGGCTGAACAGCTCCCCCGGATTCGTGAACGACTGGCGCAGCTCGATCAGCCCGCGCCGCCAGCCGGCCCGGACCGCCACCATCCGCGGGCTCATCCCGCCTCGCTCTCTTTTGGCTGTGGGCTCATCACGCCGCCTCGCTTTGCTTCACGAGCGCCAGGTAGGCGTCTTCGAGGGTGGCGCGGCGAACTTCCAGATCAGCTACCGCTTCGCCGTACTCGCCGAAAAGCTTTCGAACAAAGGTGGTCGACTCCGCGGTGGACTCGGTGAAGGGCCGGCCGTCGATCGTCCAGCGCACCTCGTCCTGGCCGGCGATCTGCCGGGTCAGGTCGGATTCGGTGCCAGAAGCAACGATTCGCCCGGCCGCCAGCACCAGCATGCGATCGGCGAGCTTGCCCGCCTCGTCGAGATCATGCGTGGTCAGCAGCACCGTCGTCTGCTCGTCGGCTGCGAGCCGCCGGACCAACTGGTGGAACTCGTGCCGCGCCGCCGGATCGAAACCCGCCGTCGGCTCGTCCAGGAACAGCACCTCCGGCCGCCCGACGATTCCGATCGCGACATCGAGCCGCCGCCGCTGCCCGCCGGACAACGTCCGGATCTTCTTGCCCGCGTGTGCGGTCAACCCGACCGCCTCGACCAGCTCGTCGGTATCCCACGGCCGCCGGCGCTCAGCGGTCGAGTACGGCGCGTAGTACTCACCCAATTGCGCCAGCAACTCACGCACCCGCCACTTGCCATGATCCCGCCAGGACTGCAGTACTACGCCGAGCCGCGCTCGCCACCGCTCGTCCCCCTCGGCCGGATCCACACCGAGCACTTTCACGTGCCCGGCGGATCGCGAGCGGAACCCTTCCAGAATCTCGATCGTGGTCGTCTTACCCGCACCGTTCGGCCCCAGCAAGGCCAGTACTTCGCCGCGTCGCGCCCGCAGCGTCACGTCGTGCAGCACGTCGGTCGCGCCGTACCGCATCCGCAGCCCGTCGACCTCCAGCACGACTTCATCAGTTGTCGTCATACCCAGGAAGCTAGGTTGCGTTTCACAAGTCGGCAACACCCATCGCGACCTGGTCGCCTATATTTTGGGCGAATCTGGGCTATTGTTGCAATGACTTTGAAGGCGAACGCAAAGCGTGAGGGAGGACGGCGATGCCGGGAGGACGGCTGGGCGAGCAGGACCGCCGGCTGATCGCCGAGTGGCTGGCGGCGGGTCACGGGTACGCCGAGATCGCGCGCGAACTCGACCGGCCTACCTCGACCATCAGCCGCGAAGTGACCCGCAACGGCGGGCGCACCGGCTATCGCGCCGAGCACGCCCACCTCGCCACCGGGTCCCGCGCCCGGCGGCGCAAGCGGGCCAGACCGGAGGACTCGGCACCGGCTACCGACGCCTACGGCCGGGACCGCTCGGCGGTCCGGGAGTTCGCGGAATACTTCGCCGAAGCGATGATCGAGACGGGCCTGCAGCCGATGGCCGCGCGCGTCCTGTCCCGCCTCTACACCGCGGACTCCCCCAGCCTCACCGCGGCCGAGCTCGTCCGCGAGCTCAAGGTCAGTCCCGCCTCGATCTCCAAGGCGATCAACTATCTCGAAGGCCTGGAGCTGGTCCGCCGTGAGCCGGTGCCCGGCGAGCGGCACGAGCACTACCTGATCGCCGAGGACTTCTGGATCCAGGCCTGGCGCACGAGTGCCCGTGCCAACGCGAGCTGGGCCGGCACCGCCCGCAAGGGCGCGGACCTCTTCGGCCCGGACACGCCGGCGGGCGCGCGGCTCGAGCAGATGGCTCAGTTCTTCCAGCAGCTCAGCGACGACATGTCCGGCGCCGGGCCCGACCCGCAGACCGCCGAGGACGTGGTCACCGTCCTGGTCGCGCTCGTCCACGCCGCTCGCCCTCTCACGGTCGACCAACTGGCCACCGCCCTGGACTGGACAGCGGACCGGACAGTGACAGCACTGACCACCGCCGAGGAGTACAAGATCTTCACCGATCCGCTGGCCGTCGAACTAGTTGCCCCCGACACCTATCGGATCACCACTCCCCGGCTCACGGAAGCGCAGCGTCGCGCCCTACAGGCCTGAGCACCTGTCGCGCGACCCGCCGAAGCGAGCCGGGGCGCAGTACGCCGTCGGCCAGTCCGATGTCGACCAGGTTGTCGAAGACGCCCTGGTCACCCGCCGCCGCCCGGATCCCTGCATCCAGCACCCGCCCGGACCTCGTGAGCCGGGCGACCAGCGCGGTATGCCGAAAGTGGCTTCCCAGCAACGTCTTCACGGCTTGCCCGTACTCCGAGCCGGCGTCGCGCGAATCTCGCCCGAGCGCACCGGCGACAGCTCTCCCCGCGAAGATCCCGGTGGCAACCGCGTAGTAGATGCCCTCGCCCGTCATCGGGTTGATCAATCCGGCCGCGTCGCCGACGAGCATGACCGGTCCGGGCTCCGGTCGCCACGACCAGGACGACAACGGCAGATGATGCCCACGCCAGTCGATCGCACCTGAACTTGCCTCCGGCAACAATTCGTCCAGCGCCTGCAACAGACCGGCCCGGGTCGGGTGCTCCTGCTTCGCCCGCAACTGTTCGCCGTACCCGATGTTCGACCACCCGTCTCCCCGGTCGAACGACCAGGCGTACGACGGCTGGCGCGCCGTCCCGAACACGATCACCTGCTGACCGGCCCGGTTCTCCGGAGTCGGCGCATAACCCCGCAACGCCAGCGCAGTCGGGCCGGCCTTGAGTCCCAGGGCTCCACGGACGAGCGAGTAGGCCCCGTCGGCACCGACGACCATCCGGGCTTCCACGTCATCGACGAGCACCGACGCGGTTCCCGGTGCGACCCGGCCGACCCGCTGCTTCCGCAGTACGGCACCTGCTTCCTGTGCCGCCTCTACCAGCCGATGGTCGAACACGGTCCGCGGAACCACGTACGCCGGTCGCGCCATCAACCGGTCGACGCCGAGCGCTCCTCGCTGCAACGAGAGTCGGCGGATCGGCGTACGGTCATCGACCAAGCCGGTCACCCCGACCTCGGCCAGCAGGTCGAACACCTGTGGCGCGATGCCGTCACCACACGCCTTGTCCCGCGGGAACTCGTGCCGGTCGAGCAGCAACACGGACATCCCCGGCTTTGCGGCCAACGCGCCCAGCGCAGTCGCCGCTCCGGCCGGTCCGGCCCCGATCACCACGAGATCCCACACCATCTCCGCAGGCTACTTCTTCACGACGGGTGGTGCCGGGGTAGCGCGTGCGCCACCTGTCGACGGGTGCTGGCGTGAGTGTGCCGGGGCGCCTTTGTTTCTAGCGTCGGAGGTATGTCCAGGGAGGAGATTTCATGAAGCGGATCTTGGGTGCCGGGCTCGGGTTGCTGCTGGCCGGTGGAGTGATGCCGGTAGCGGCGGCTGCGGAGCCCGCGGCGGTCAGCGGGATTCAGTGGCACGGGTGTCAAAACGGGTCGGAGGACGAGGAAGGGACCGAGCTCGATCGGGCGGGTGCGCAATGCGGGGAGTTGGCGGTGCCTCTGGACTACCGGCGGCCGGACGGGCCGAAGATCCAGATCGCGATGTCGCGGTTGAAGGCGACCGGGGACCGGATCGGGACGATGGTCCTGAACGACGGTGGGCCCGGTGGTCCGGGGCTCGGGATGCCGGTGCGACTGCGAGCGGCGATGCAGGAGACCGGGACCCGGTACGACTTGATCGGGATGGACCCGCGGTTCGTCGGCCGCAGTACGCCGCTGGACTGCAAGTGGCCGGTCGGCAACGGGGTCTGGGCCGCGGGGGCGAGTCGCGCCAGCTTCGAGCGGGGCGTGCGGTTGCAGGCGGATCTCGCCAAGCGGTGCGCTGACAACCAGGGCGCGCTACTGCCGTACGTCACGACCCGGAACACCGCACGGGACATCGACCAGATCCGGGCCGCGCTGGGTGAGGAGAAGATCTCCTACCTGGGTTACTCGTACGGGACGTACCTGGGCTCGGTCTATCTGCAGATGTTCCCGGACCGGCTCGACCGCGTCGTACTGGACGGTCCGATCGATCCCGATCAGTACGGTCCCGGGTTGCTGCGGACGGTAGGACCGGCGAACGAGGCGGCGCTGCGGGCCTGGGCCGGCTGGGCCGCGGCGCGGGATCGGACGTACCACCTCGGCCGGACCACCGAGCAGGTGATGGCCAAGGTGCAGCGGATCTATCGGGTCAGCAGTGAGCGGCCGTTGCGGGTGGGCCGGCATGCGCTGGACGACAACACGGTGCCGCTGCTGTTGCTGACCCGGCTTTCGGATGACAGGGATCCGGCCCGGACAGCGGCCGCGGAGCTGGTCCAGACGTTGCTGAAGGCAACCTACGGACCAGTGCAGCCGAGTGAGGAGTTCGGGCAGATGCTCGATGTGCTGTTCGGCTCGGAGATGTCGGCGGCCGCGAGCGCGCAGATCGCCATCATCTGCGGCGACCGGGCCGCCTCCCACAACCCGAACAGCTACTGGCGAGACATCCAGCGGCACCGCAAGAGCGAACCGCACTTCGCCGGGCTCACGCGCAATCTGCTCGCCTGTGCCTTCTGGCCGAGCGAGCCGATCGAGCAGCCGACGCGGGTCGGGAACGCCGTACCGGCTCTCATCGTCGCGGCGGACGGCGACCCGCGAACGACCTATCCGCAGGCGAAGGTGCTGCATGAGGCGCTGACCGAGTCGCGGCTGGTGACGTTGCGGAACGCGCGGACGCACGGCATCTTCGGTGAGTACGGCAACAAGTGTGTCGACCGGCTCGTGATCGACTACCTCGGATCGGGCAAGCTGCCGTCGACCAACCGGACCTGCCACGCCTGACGGCTCGACCGCCGCTGGTCAGCGTTGGCCGGGCGGGTCAGCGTTGGCCGGGCGGGTCAGCGTTGGCCGGGCGGGTCAGCGTTGGCCGGGCGGGTCAGCGTTGGCCGCGGCGGCCTGGGCGGTGGGGACGGCGGGAGGGTGGGACCGCGGGGATGCGGCGGGCGCGCGGATTGCCGCGATCGGCGTGGCCGGTGCCTTCTGACCAGGTGGTCACCGGTCGGGCCTCTTCGAGGTCGATCACCTTCGGCAACGGCGGAAGGTAGGACGGCGGCGTCAGGGCCGGCACCGGCTCGACCCGCCGGCCCGCCTCCGACTCGTCCGGATGGTCGTCCACCAGGAGAGACGTTTCGGCCGGCTCGCTGCGGTCCGGCTTGGCGCGGGCGGCGGCTTCCTTGCTCACCTGCGGCTTCGGCCGGGTGACCGGCTCGGGCGGGTGGTACGTCTTCCGGGGTGGCAACTTGGTCTTGAGCTCGATCCCGAGCGTGCCGATCAGCCTGCTGATCACCACCACCATGACGGCCACCGCGACCACCGTGCAGGCGGCGAACAGGACGGCCTGGCCACCCGCCTTCCAGTCCGACGGCCCGGTCCGCCGCATCGCGGCGATCATCGCCACCACCACGACGTTGGTGATGCCGATGGCAACGGCCGCCGCGATCGTCCAGCCCAGCACGCGCCGTTCGAGCTCGACGTCATCGGCCGCCGCGACCAGCGCGGCGATCAGCCCTGCCAGCACCGGCACGGTGTAGACCATGGCGAGCGTCAGGCCGGGGCTAGCGACCAGGTAGAAGACGTCGAAGACGAGCGCAGTACCGGCCAGTGCCGCCGCGAAGCAGATCACCACCGGCGGGTAGTACCGCACGATGGCCAGCGCGTCGGCGGGCACCGTCCTGATCATCCGGAACGCAGAAACGTCAGTACTCCGTCACTAGCGCGTCGCGTGGGCGGTCGGATACGACGCTTCGGCTTGTCTGGCTCCTCATTGTGCCGGTACCCGGCGCTCACCTTCACAATCCAAGGCCGCGAGTCGGGCCTCGGTGTCCAGACAAAGCGAAAGCGCGCACCCCGTTGCGGGGGTGCGCGCCTTGACCTGCTGTGTGTCAGACCTTCTTGGCGATGCCTGCCATCAGGATGCGCTGGTACGGCTGCAGGTCCTCGGCGTCCGGGACGTCGCCCTCGGGGTCCTCCGGGAACCAGCGGGCCAGGAAGTCCAGGCCCGGCGGGACCAGCGGCATGCCGAGGAAGTGCTGCTCGATCCGCTCAGGGGTGCGGATCCAGCCGTTGCCGAGGCTCTCCAGACCAGCCCGCTCCATCCCCTTCTGCAGCTCCTCGCCGGTGTCGACGAAGTCGGTGATGAACAGGTAGCTGCCCGGGACCAGCCGGTCCATGATGGTGCGGACCCACTCGTCCGGCTGCTCGTCGTCGTGGAAGTGCATGTGGATGCCGACGACCATCAGCGCGATCGGCCGGTTGAAGTCCAGGTGCGCCTGGATCTCCTTGTTCTCCAGGATGCCTTCCGGCTCCCGCAGATCGGCGGTCACCACGATGGTGCTGTTGTTCGTCGCCAGCAGCGCGCGGCCGTGCGCGAGCACGATCGGGTCGTTGTCGACGTAGGCCACCTTGGCTTCGGGGTTGATCTCCTGCGCCGCCTGGTGGGTGTTCTTCTGCGTCGGCAGGCCGCTGCCGATGTCGAGGAACTGGTCGATCCCCGCAGTACGGACCAGGTACTGCACACCCTTGACGAGCGCTTCGCGGTTCTCGATCGCGCACCGGCCGGCGTCCGGCACGTACTTCAGGTACAACGCCGCACCCTCGCGGTCGGCGGCGAAGTTGTCCTTGCCACCGAGCAGGGCGTCGTAGACGCGGGCGATGGTCGGTTGGGTGGTGTCGAACTCCGGAGCGGGATCCGGGCTGTCGGGAGTCGCCATCGGCGCAGCCTTTGTGTCGTAGGGAATCGTTGCCGTCATCGTAGTGCAGTTGCATACCAGCGTCAGCCTGGTTCGGCCGTTTGCCGAGTGTTTCCGGACAGATTTAACGCAGCCCGGACAGCTGCCTGATCTTTCAACCAGCCAAAGGGTTCCCGGGTTACGCCGAATGGCCGACGGACTTCGGCCAGATGCCCGACAGGACCCTCGCGCGACCCAGAACCGGTCACGCACGGCAATGGGTCACGGCTCTCCAACGGGCGTTTTGAGCGCGTTGCGTAATGGGACGGACACGAGGCCCTCCAACGTGTACGATGCAAATGCAAGCCCAAATGCACGTGCATATGCCTAAGACGTACGGAAGGTGCAGCTGATGACTGCTGTCTACAACGGCATGCCCGGCGACGCGATGAGCGAGTTGACCTGGCGGAAAAGTCAGCGGAGTGGCCCGCAGGGCAACTGCGTAGAGGTAGCGAAGCTTCCTGGCGGCGGCGTGGCGATGCGGAACTCGCGTCACACGGACGGACCGGCGCTGGTCTTCACCAAGGCCGAGATCGAAGCATTCCTCGGTGGCGCAAAAGACGGCGAGTTCGACGACCTCGCCTGACCCATCCACAGAGCGAGAGGCCCCTTCACCAGGCGAGTGGTGAAGGGGCCTCTTACGTTGCGGGCACTACACGATCTCTTTGCGACCCGCCGGACCGCAGGATCACGGCGAGAGCTTCAGGGGCTTGTGGACCAGCCAGGTCGCCGGCTTTCCCCGCCCGCTCATCGTCGGGAACAGCAAAGGCCGGCCTTCCGCTAGGAGGCCGGCCTCTTTCGGTCGGGCGCACGAGGGGCATCTCGGCGCTGCCGTACCGCAGTACTGTCGGGTGGTGCTAAATCCTTGTAAAGAAGGAGTTCACTGCACGGTGAGCGGCCAGAGCTGCTCGCTCGGCAACTCGGAGGCGCCGGCCGTCGCCGCGCCGTCCACCGTGATCCGCAGACCGGTGAACTTGGGCGTCATCACCCGCTGGTAGCGCGAGGCCCGGTCGGGCTCCGCGACGTACTCGGCGATCAGGTGGTCGCCCAACCAGATCCGCACCATTTTCCGTCCTCCCGCTCGTTCGGTGGTCATCCCAGGCTCACGATCGGATCGCCATCCAGCAGGCGTTCGCCGCGGAGCCAGCCTTCGAAGGCCCAGCGCTGCTGCTCGGGGCAGCGCGCCACCAGTTCCTGGATCTCCCGCTCGGTCAGCTCGTCAGGCGCACGCTCGCCGGCAGGGCGGGCTGCGAACTCGACGGCATCTGCGTCGTCAGTCATCGACTCGGGTTCCCCAACCAGTCGTGCCGGCCGCACTGCCCGGCGGATCTGTAGGACCGGCCTGCCGGATCACGCGATGTCACTATTCGCGAGATTCAGCTCACCTTCTGTGCATGGATCAATCATGGCGGTCGCACGATACGAATGCAAGCGCCCGATGCACGTGCATTCGCACGTTTTCGACTTGTGACCATCCGCAGGCTCAAAACCGGCCCTGGAACCGCTCATCTGAGCGTGAAACCTGCCGATCCGGCTGATCGGGAAGCGGTTACCGGTACTGCGCGACGTCGGGCCGGCAGACGCGGAGTACCGACAAGCCGTCACCGTCCGTGATCAGGGCTGGAATCGATGCCGCCTCGGACCTCGAGTCATATGTAAGAACTTCGACAGATCACGGGTTGAGCGTGAGATGATTCCGTCGGGGTAGGCGGGCTGCCGTGTGGATCAAGCTGGGCGTCGGAGGTGACGGTGACGGAGTCGGGCGCCCAGAGCGGGCCGACCGCACTGCGGATCATCCTCGGCGGGCATCTGCGGAGGATGCGTGAGGCGGCCGGGATCACCCGGTCCGACGCCGGCTACGAGATCCGCTCCTCGGAGTCCAAGGTGAGCCGGATGGAGCTCGGCCGGGTCGGCTTCAAGGAACGCGACGTCGGCGACCTGCTGACGATGTACGGCCTCGACGACAGCGAAGAGCGCGAGCGGCTGCTGGCACTGGCCCGGGAGGCGAACAACCCTGGCTGGTGGCACCGCTTCGGCGACGTACTGCCCAGCTGGTTCCAGTCCTATCTCGGGCTCGAGGCAGCCGCCCAGCTGATCCGTACCTACGAGCTCCAGTTCGTTCCCGGCCTGCTGCAGACCGAGGAGTACGTCCGCGCGGTCGTCCAGCTCGGCCGCGGCCAGATCCCGGCCGAAGAGATCGAGCGCCGGGTCTCGCTACGGGTCAACCGCCAGAAGATCCTGCTGCAGCCGACCCCGGTGCGGCTGTGGGCGGTCGTCGACGAGTCGGTACTCCGCCGGCCAATCGGCGGGCGGAAGGCGATGCAGATCCAGCTTGAACACCTGATCGAGGCCTCGTACATGCCGAATGTCACCCTGCAGGTGATGCCGTTCGATTCCGGCGGCCACGCGGCGACCGGAGGCGCGTACAGCATCCTGCGTTTCCCCGAGCAGGACCTGCCGGACATCGTCTACATCGAGCACCTCACCAGCGCCCTCTATCTGGACAAGCTCGAAGACCTCGACCAATACACAGCCACCATGGAAGCCCTCTGCGTCGCCGCTCCCCCACCCAGCAAAACCCGCGACGCCCTAGCCGGAATCCTTCGCGACCTCGACTGAGCGTCAGCCGGGCAGTTCCTGCGGGCCCGATCCCGGCGTGCCAAGGTGAGTGGTTGATCGGTCAGGCGTTGGCCGTGACCCAATCGAGGAAGGGAGCCGTGGCGCGCCAGTCGTTGCGGATTTCGTCGAGTAGGGCTGGGGTGTGGATGATGGGTTCGAAGCCGTAGGACTTGCCGAGGGTCATGGACTTGTGGCGGAGTAGGTCGATGCGGGGGTGGGTGGCGTCGTAGCCGCGGGGGGTGGTTTTGAGTTTGTCGCCGCCTAGGGTCCAGCCCTCTGCCTGGAGGTCGGCCAGCAGTTTGGCCAGTTCGTTGCCTCGGCGGTCGTCGTCGATGGCGGTTCGGAGGCGGGCGAGACGGTCGGCGGGTGCCTCGTAGAAGCCTGCGCCGACGCGTACTCCGGGTGCCGCCACCTGGACGTAGTACCCGGTCGACGGACCGAGTGCGACGAAGGCGCCCTGGGCTGTCTTGTATGGCGTCTTGTCCTTGGCGAAGCGCACGTCGCGGTACGGCCGGAAGATCTTGGCCGGACCGAACTCCTCCTCCAGCCCGGCCAGCAACGCGACCATCGGCGCCCGGACGGACTCCTCGTAGATGTGTTTGTTCGCCGTCCAGAACGTCTTGCTGTTGTCCATCTCGAGATCGTCGTAGAAGTCCAGCGCCGCCGCCGGGAAACCGGTGAAACTCATGCCGCCACGATAGTTCGCCCGCCTAGTGTCCTGAGTCGGAGGTTCCTGCAGCAGCTCCGGTGTCCAGGTGCGTGCATCGCAAGGCGGAGGAGCGTCCTCGATGCGCAGCATCGTGGACGGTTCTCCAACGCCGCGAGGTGCGTGCCTGGGCGCCGGAGATGCGCAGGAACCTCCGACTCAGGACACTAGGGTGGACAGCATGCGGATCGTGGTCATCGGAGGCACAGGACATATCGGCAGCTACCTGGTTCCCGAGCTCGTGCAGGCGGGGCATCAGGTCGTCGTGCTCAGCCGCGGCGAGCGTACGGCGTACCGGGCGGGCTCGGCCTGGCGGCGGATCGAGTTGGTCAAGGTCGATCGCGAGGCGGAGGACGCCGCGGGGACGTTCGGGGAGCGGGTTCGCGCGCTCGAGGCTGATGTGGTGATCGACCTGATCTGTTTCACCGAGGAGAGCGCTCGGCAGCTCGGCGAGGCGCTTCGCGGTCGGGTGCGGCATCTGTTGCACTGCGGGACCATTTGGGTGCACGGGCCGAGCGCGCTGGTGCCGACGCCGGAAGAGGCGGTGACGGTGCCGTTCGGCGAGTACGGGATCGCGAAGGCCGCGATCGAACGCTACCTGCTCGGCCGCGACGGGTTGCCGGCCACCGTCATCCGCCCCGGGCACATCAGCGGGCCGGGTTGGGCGCCGGTCAACCCGGCCGGGCACCTCGACCTCGGCGTGTTCGAGACGCTGGCCAGGGGCGAGGAGCTGGTCCTGCCGAATCTTGGGATGGAGACCGTCCAGCATGTTCACGCGGCTGACGTCGCCGGCGTCTTCCTCGCGGCGCTGGCCAACCGGTCGGTCGCGGTCGGCGAGAGCTTCCACGCGGTCGCGGCGGGCGCGATGACGTTGCGCGGGTACGCCGAGGGGGTGGCCAGGTGGTTCGGGCAGGAGCCGCGGCTGGCGTTCCTGCCGTGGGAGGAGTGGCGCAAGACCGTCTCCGAACGCGACGCCCAGATCACCTGGGACCACATCGCCCACAGCCCCCACTGCTCGATGGAGAAAGCCGCCAGACTGCTGGGTTTCCAACCGTCGTACTCCGCCCTCGGCGCAACCCTCGACGCCCTCACCTGGCTCGTCGACAACAACAAGCTGTCGGTTTAGCGGCCACCCGGAAGCCGACCTGGGCGCGCGCCCGGAACGCGGCGAGGCCAGCCGGGGTTCGGGGAGTCTTTTCGTCGGGTCCGGGGAGAATCGTCCCCCCTCTGCACGGTGAGTATGCTCCCCGGTCGGCGGGCGAATTGTGCGGGTCCGGCATTGCGGTCGAGCGAGAGGTCGCCTCGGCGTGTGGGCGGGAGCTTTCGGAATCGGGCGCTCCGAGCCGCAGGCCAGCTCGGCCTTCGCGTCGGCGTTTCGGGGGTTGACCCCTGAGTGTGTGGGTTGCCCCCTGAGATTCTGGGGTGGCAACCCAGTACTTCGGGGGTTGACCCCTGAGATGGTCGGAAGTCAGGAAGCCGGGGCTCGGCCGGGCTTCGGCTCGGCGCCGAGCGAGTGCTTGGTGGAGGCGCGGGTGGAGAGTGCTTGGTGGGGGGTGCCGAGCGAGTGATGAGGGCGCGTGGGTGGGGTGTGCCGCGCGCGAGTGGTGAGGGCGCGTGGGTGGGGTGTGCCGCGCGCGAGTGGCGAGGGCGCGTGGGTGGGGTGTGCCGCGCGCGAGTGGCGAGGGCGCGTGGGTGGGGTGTGCCGAGCGCGAGTGGCGAGGGCGCGTGGGTGGGGTGTGCTGGTGGGTGTGCCGAGCGCACGGCGGGGGCGCGGAGGGTGGGGTGGGGGTGGTGGGGGTTGCAACAACGTGCAATGGGCGGGGTGGGGGTGGGGTTTCGGGCTTACGTTGGGGGTTCATCTAGAGGACGGGACCGGGGCATGCGTGCGATTCAGGTGAGCCGGTTTGGGGGGCCTGAGGTGTTGGTGCCTGTTGAGGTGGGGGCGCCGGTTGCCGGGGCGGGAGAGTTGCTGATCGAGGTCGACGCGGCCGGAGTGAACTATGCCGATATCCATCGCACTGATGGCACCAGCACGACAAGCGTCGAGCTGCCGTTCATCCCTGGTTCCGAGGTCATCGGGCGGACCTGGGACGGTCGCCGCGTCCTGGCCCACAACTTCAAGGGCGGCGGGTACGCCGAACTCGCCGTGGTGGCCGCCGACGACGCCGTCGACGTCCCCGGCCGGGTCGGTGACGCCGAGGCGCTTGCCCTCCTCATCCAGGGACTCACTGCCTGGCACCTGTTGCGCAGCAGCGCTCGCCTGTCACGCGGTGAATCTGTCGTGGTGAACGCGGCCGCCGGTGGAGTTGGGATCCTGGCCGTGCAACTCGCGAGGCTCTTCGGCGCCGGCCGGGTGATCGCTGTCGCTTCGACGGATGAGAAGCGGAAGCTCGCCGTATCGCTCGGTGCGGACATCGCCGTGGCGAGCGATCCGGACGGGTACGCCGCCAGGGTCGTTGCCGCTAACAACAATCGTCCGGTGGACGTGGTGCTCGAGTCGACCGGTGGCGCGACCTTCGGCGCGGCGCTCGGGGCACTGGCCGGATTCGGGCGGCTGGTCACCTATGGCAACGCCGCCCACGAGGGCCGCCCGCTCGTCGACCCGGCGCTGCTGGCCGAGCACAACCGCGCGGTGGCGGGCTTCTGGCTCCAGCCCGCGCTGAAGGCGCCCGGTGCCTTTCGCGAACCGCTCGCCGAGTTGTTCGATCTGGTTGCCACTGGCAAGCTCGAGCCGGTCGTCGCGGAGTACCCGCTCACCGAGGCCGGCCGCGCCCACGAGGAACTCCGCGCCCGCCGCACCACAGGCAAACTCGTCCTCCGCCCCTGACTCCCAGGGTCGGAGTGAGCCCATCAGCTCCACCGGCGCTTTGTCCCGGCCGACTGCGAGCCCATCAGCTCGGCCGGCGCTCGGTGTCCCGGCCGACAGCGAGCCGATCAGCTCCGTCGGCTCTCTGCGTGCCGACCGACAGGATGTAGTTGCGGTAGATCAGTGCACCTGAGCGCATCCCGCAGCCTCGTGTACAACGTCTCGGGGGTGCACTACCTGTCGGTCGGCACGCAGCTCGGCGTCGAGATCAGCTCGCCAGTTCGCGGAAGAAGGCTTGGATGTCGGCGGCCAGGAGGGTGGGGTGTTCGAGGGCGGCGAAGTGGCCGCCTTGGGGGAAGTGGGTCCAGCGGACCAGGTTGTTGGTTCGTTCGGCGATGTGCCGCAGGGGGATGAAGTTCTCCTGGGCGAAGTCGGCGAGGGCGGTCGGGGTGGTCGACGGTTCGATCGGGCGGCCGTAGTACGGGGCGTGGGCGCGTTCGTAGTAGATGCGGGCGGACGAGCCGGCGGTGCCGGTCAGCCAGTAGAGCATCACGTTGGTGAGCAGGTGGTCGCGGCCGATCGGCCCGTCCGACCATTCCTCGAACTTCTCCGCGATCCAGGCCAGCTGCCCGACCGGCGAATCGGTCAATGCGTAGGCCAGCGTCTGCGGCCGAGTCCCCTGCAGCTCGGCATACCCCTGACTCTCCTTCGCCCAAGCCTCAAACCGCCGCCAGGACGCCCATGTGCGCTCACGCTCGGCAGGCGACAGCTCCGCCAGCTCCTCCTCGGTCGGCTCGCTGGTCGCACCGGCCCCTGGAATGAGGTTGAGGTGCACCCCGATGACCCGATCCGGATGGATCCGCCCGAGCTCCCGGGAGATCCACGAACCCCAGTCACCGCCCTGTACGCCGTACCGGTCGTAGCCAACCCGTTGCATGAGTTCAGCGAAGGCCCGAGCGACTCGCTTGCCCTCCCATCCCGTTTCCGGGGTCGGGCCTGAGAGCGTGAAGCCGGGAATGCTCGGCATCACCAAATGGAAGGCATCGGCAGGGTCACCGCCGTACGAGCGTGGGTCGGTCAGCAGGCCCGCGATCTGCTCGAACTCGACGATCGAGCCGGGCCAGCCGTGGGTGATGAGCAGCGGGGTCGCGTCGGGCTCCGGCGATCGCACGTGCGCGAAGTGCACCCGGGTGCCGTCGATCGTGGTGGTGAACTGCTCCCACTCGTTGAGCCGCGCCTCGGCCGCGCGCCAGTCGTACTCATGGCGCCAGTACTGCGTGAGGTCCCGCAGATACGCCAGCGGTACGCCGTACGCCCACCCGGCGCCGGGCAGCTCGTCAGGCCAGCGGGTCAGGTCGATCCTGGCCCACAAGTCGTCCAGCTCAGCCTGCGGAACGTCCAGCCGGAACGGTTCGATGCTCATGGCACCAGCTTCCGGTACGACGTAACTCGGAGCTCAGGCGGCGACGCGGTCGCGGAGCACCTTCACGGCGAGGGCGGCGGCCAGACACAGCGCTCCGGCCACCAGGACGCCGGTGACCAGGGTGCCCGAGCTGTTCAGCCGCCCGTCGCAGGCCATCGGCGTGATTCCCGCGGCCGGCTGGAACACCGAGCCGCAGTCGACCCCGGTCGCAGACACCGACCGGAAGCCGAGTCCGATGCCGCCGAGCAGCAAAGCCACCCCGGCGATGATCAGGATCTTGTTGGCCGCGGTCATGCCGGCACCGACGCCGACGTGAGTTCTCGTGGGCATGCCGACGGCACGACCCGACTGCCCCGTTGCACTTCGCTCACTCCTGACTTCGACCGACACCTCTGGAGAACTTACGGTTCCTTGAACGTCTGACCACCTCCAGACGGGGGTCAGCAGCGAATCTTCACACAGTCCTTACTCAGGACATACCCGTCCGTGACCAGGCTCGCAGAGCGCGCGACAGTGGGTGACACTGGCATGACAGTGCCAGGAACTGGACGACTGTCCAGAAGCCGGAACGCGCTCTCCGGATACCGGAGAGCGCGTCGCGAGGAGGATCTCAGAAGCTGCCGGCGGTGGTCCCTCCCGATCCGCTCGCCGGGGTCACGAAGGACACGTTCGGATCCGGCCCCCACTGGTCGGCGGTCGCCGGATAGTTCGCTTCCTGGCGTTTGATGCACTTCCATTCAACGGTCGTGCTGGGCGGCAGGTTACTGATGGTTCCGGTCCAGATCGGATAACTTGTCGGGGCCAGCTTCACCGCGCTCGCCACCGACCAGGCCCCAAGTTGCGGCGCGCTGCCGACGACGTACACCGACTGCCCGGCCGTCGTGGTGCCGTTGGCGCAGCTGAAGGTCTTCGACACGACCGCCTGGCCGAGGGTGAAGACGAACGTCTTCGCGGTGCTCGTCGCCAGCGAGGCCGACTTGGCCACGACGAGGTTGCCGCCGGCGTTGTACCAGCCGCTGGCCGCCGCGTCGAAGGCCGCCTTGTTCGCGTACTGCGTCAGCGCGGTGCCGTTGAGCGTGACCCCCGACGCTTGCGTGTCGGCGACCAGCTCGACGACGTTCTGCCGCGAGGCGGGTGCTCCGGCGTAGGTGCCCGACGACGCCGCGATGCCGACAGTCGCCGTACTGCCCGATCTCTGCTGGGTGAGGTTGGTGGTGCGCTTCGCACCCGTCTGGTAGCCGACGGTCGAGCCGTCGTCCTCGGCGAGAGTGAACGACGACGCGGTGGTGTCGGCGTACACGCGGGCCACCAGCTCGTTGCGCGTCGTACCGTCGGCGCGTTTGCCGACGACGTTCATCGTCTGGTCGTCGACGTGCATCTTCGGGATGATCGCGCCGGCCCGGGCATAGGCGGGCAGCTGGAACTTGCCGTTGCGCCACAGCGGTACGTCGGTCAGTGTCTGGCCGGTGCTGACCGTCTTGGTGTTGGTGTAGTAGTCGAACCAGGTACCGGCCGGCAGGTAGACGTCCCGCTTGCGCTGGTTCGCCCCGGCCGCGACGCCGACCAGGAGGTCCTTGCCGATCAGCTTCTCGTGGCCGACCTCACGGACGTTCGGGTCGTTCTGGTACTGGTAGACCAGCGGCGGGATCAACGGTTCGCCGGTGGTGTGGGCCCGGTGCGCCAGCGAGTAGTAGTACGGCGTGAGCTCGTACCGCTGCCGCAGGTTGGCCAGGTTGCTCGGTACGTCGCCGATCGAGTCGGGTGAGGTCTCCGCGCAGTTGCAGAGGTTCTCGGTGTGCGGCCGGATCGGGACGTCGAACCAGGACGAGTTCGCGAACCACTGGGTGTAGAGCTCGTTCAGGTCGCTGTTCAGCATCTCCCGCCGGAAGCCGCCGATGTCCGAGCCGAAGTAGTCGATCCCCGACATCGACATGTGCATCTGGACGTTCTGCTGGGCGGCGAGCGCGGGCAGCTTCGAGCCGATGTCGCCGGACCACATCGCCGTACCGGTGCGCTGGATGCCACCGGCCGCTGACCGGGCGAGCATGAACGGGCGCTGCTGGACCGCGTTGTCCGTGTAGCCCTTCGCGATCCCGCGAGACCACTCCAGGTTGTAGAGGTTGTGGTAGTCGGAGTGGGCGTGCTTGCCGGGGAGCAGCCCCGCGGTCCAGTCGTTGGCGTCGTACATCTCGGGCTCGCCCAGGTCGAGCCAGTGGCCCATGACGCCGGCGGTGATCAGCGGCTGGCGCTGCGTGTTGTGCCACTGCTCGCTCGCGGCCGGCTGGGTCCAGTCGAGCATGCCGCCGCGGCCCCACCAGTCGTTCCCGGTCAGGTACGCCGGGCTGCAACTCGAGCAACCCGCCCGGATGAGATAGCCCGCCGATGCCATGCTCGAGTGCTCGGGGAGGTTCTTGCCGACGTACGACTCCTCGATCGTCATCACCCCGACGCCGTTGGTGTTCTTGTACTGCGCCAGCTTGGTGGCCGGATTCGGGAAGTTGACCGGGTCCCACTCCAGCGTGCCCATCCGGGTGTTGTCGGAGCCGGCCGTGACGCCCCCGAACCAGTTGACGTCGAGCATCACGCCGTCGGTCGGGAACTTGTTCGCCCGCAGGCCGTTGAGGGTGGCGTCGATTTCGCCCCAGTTGTCGTAGCCGTACTCCGACATCCACAACCCGAACGCCTTCTTCGGCGGCACCGGCGGCCGGCCGGTCAGTTCGAGGTAGTCCTTGCGGAGGTCGGGCAGGTCGGGACCGCTCATCACATACCACCGGAGCTGGTCGCCGAAGGTGTCCATCGTCCAGGGATCGCCGGTGAGGTTCCACTGCTGCTTGTAGACCTGGTCGACGAACAGGCCGTAGTTCGTGGTGTTGGCACCGACCGCGAAGAGCACCGGGATCTGCGCATTGCCGACCGGGCCGTTGTCCGTGTCGTAGAGCATCGCGTTGCCGTAGGCACCGCCGGTGCGCTGCCGCCCGACCCAGTCGCCGTCGGCACTCCCACCCATGAAGAACTGCTCGCCGAGCCCGTAGGCGTTCTGCATCGACGACTTGGTGAAGCTCAGCCCCTTCCAAGCTTGCCCGAGATTGCGCGGGCAGGTGGTGTTGAGCAGAAGCTGCGGGACCCGGGTGGTGTCGTAGACGGTCGCGCAGAGGGTGGACGTGTTGACATCGACCTTGATGCCGGGCGTCGTCAGCACCCCGCCAACCTGGTTGAGGCTGGTCGGGCCGGGATAGTCGGTCTTGGCGATCTGCGTGGTGGTGAAAATCGGCGACCCGGTGCCGGGACCACTCCCCGCACCCATCTCGAAATGCACCAGATCATTGTCGAGAAACTCCACGACGAGGTAGTTGCCACCGGCAGTGAACTGCACCCGCTGCACCGCCGCGTTTGCCGTTGCGGTAGGCAACACAACCAGCAGTGGAAGAAGGAGCAGGAATGCTGCGAGACGTTTCATGGGCGCACCACCGAGATGTTGTCCAGGTTGATGCCGCCGGTGCCGTAGAGGACTTTCACCACGCGTTTTCCTGCGGTCAGGTTGGTTGTCAGCGTGGCTGTTGCCCAGGTGTCCCAGTTGCCTGTGGTCGGGAGGTTGATGGTGCCGATGTTGACGCCATCCACCTGAATGGTGCGGGTTGCCGCGGTGGCGGCTCCGTTGGAGTAGCGGAGTTTGATGACGTGGCTGCCGGTGACACTCGCGTTGGTGTCGACCTGGACCGCATCGCCGGCCGTCTCGAATCCATCGACGAAGCCGGTGCCGGTGAAGCCGGCGTGGTTCGTGTTCGTCGTCGTACCGATGTTGCTGCCGAACTCGGCCTCGTAAGCCGCCTTGTCGACACCGTTCAGTACTACGCTTCGCGTCGCCGCGCTGGCCGCGGTCTTGACCATCGTCAACTGCTGGACGGGATCCCAGTACCAACCCTCCGCGGCTGCCTGCAATGCGGCGAGCGTGGCATGCGCCGTCATCGCGACGCCGCCCTTGGTCACCGAGGTCGGTTTGCTGGACGCCACCTGCAGAGTGCTTTTGGTGGCGAGCGGCGGAACGCTCACGGTGACCTGGTGCCCGGCGAAGTTCTCGGTCGAGGTGACCGGGCGGGTCTGGTTCGCCGAGTCCTCGAAGTACCCGTAACTGGTCGTGCCCGACGGATAGATGCGGAAGGCAAGGTTCGTGTAGTTGTCGACGCTGTTGCCGATGTTCCCGCCGAGTTCGTAGTTCGCGTTCAGGTTGAGCGGGACGATCGCGCCGGCCTTCGCATAGACCGGAATGGTGCTCGTGTCGGCGTTGTAGACCTTTGTACCGGCGCCCTGCGCACGACCGCCGTTCCAGAAGTCGTACCATTCGCCGGCCGGCAGGTAGACATTCTTGCTGGTCGCGCCCTGGGTGGTGATCGGTGCCACCAGCAACTGCCGTCCGAACATGTACTGCTGGTCCTGCGCGGCCGCCGTTGTGTCGTTCGGGTACGCGACGCTCATCGCCTGCATCATCGGCAGCCCGGTGGTGGAAGCGTTCTTGGCTTCCGTGTACAGGTACGGGATCAGGTTCATCCGGGTGTTGGCGAACTTGCGGAACTTCGGGATCACCGTCGTGTCACCCGAGCGAGCCTGCACGTTCCACGGCGTACGGGCCTCGGAGACACCAGGGTTCGACTTCTCCGAGTGGTACTGCATGATCGGCGAGAACGTCGCCTGCGCCGCAGAGCGGAGGTAGAGCTCGCTGCTCGGGAACGTCCCGGTGAAGCCTGCCATGTCCCACGACCAGAACGGGATGCCGGACTGACCGGCGCTCTGACCGGCCCGGACCGCCTGCTGGAAGGCATCGAAGGTCGACGCCTGGTCACCGGCCCAGAAGATCGAGTTCGCCTGCGCACCCGACGTACCGCCGCGACTGAACAGGACGCCCTGGGTGCCCGTCTTGGTCTCGACGAAGTTCTTGTAGGCGCGGGTGTACTCGTTCGGGTAGGCGTTGTGCAGCTCGTCGCCCTTGCGGCCGCTGCCACTCGTCACGTTGCGGCCGAAGACCGCCTCGCTGCCGTCGGTCTTGAAGCCGTCGATGCCGACCTCGTCGAACAGGTAGGACCGCTTGCTCATCCACCAGTTGGTGGCGGCGGCCTTGGTGAAGTCCGGCACAGTGCTGTTGCCGAACCACTGACCCGACGGGATCCGGTAGGGGCCGCCGGCACCGTCACCGAGAACGTAGCCCTGGGCAACGGCGTAGTCGCGGTCGTTGATGTGTTGCTGTGGCGCTGTCGGCGGATTGCTGTCGAAATCCTGTTTCAGCACCGGGATCTGCCACAGGATCATCTTGATGTTCTGGTTGTGCGCCGCGGTGACCATCGCCTTCGGATTGCTCCAGGCGCTGCCCGCGGGGAAGGTCAGATCGCTGTAAGCGAGCGCCTGGCTGCCCGGCTTCGGCGTGTACGTCGCGCCGTGCCACAGGTAGAAGGTCGCCTCGTCCGCCCACTGCTCGAGCACCATCGCGCTGTGCGGGATGTTGTTCGAGGTGACGTTCGCGAGCTCGGCGTTCACCTCGGCCTGGGTGTTCCACTCGTTCGCGGACATCCACAGCCCGAACGACCACTTCGGCGGCAGCTTCGGCCGCGCGGTGACGGCCGTGTACTGGTCGATCATCTCGGCGCGGGTACCGGTGAAGAAGTGGTAGTCGACGGTCGAGTTGAGCGCGCCACCGGTGTCGACGGTGAAACCCGCCATGTCACTCAGGTGGGTGCCGAGGTTGAACACGGAGTACCGGGTGCTGGGGACGTAGATGCCGTAGCCGGCGGAGTTCGTGAAGAACGGGACGCTGAGATAGGTCCGGGCAGTCGGGCCCTGGTCCTGGTACTGGTTGTAGACATAGTTGTGGACGTCCTTGCCCCGCTGGTTCAGCGCGTCGTATCGCTCGCCGAACCCTTCGAAGCGTTCGGCCGCGGGTGAGTGCCAATGGTCCTCGACCTTGGTGACCGTCGTACTGCCGTCGCTGGCCCAGCCGGTGTTGCGGAAGGTGGCCGGGTCGTACTGGCGGGCGATCAGGGTCGTTCCGTCACCCTTGTAGACGGCGACGCGGTACGGGGTCTTCTGGATCTTCACCACCACGTTGGCGGTGGCGAGCTGCAACGTGGTCGCGCTGTTGGTCAGCGTGTACGCCGAGGAGCCGCTGATGTTCAGACCGCTGCCGGTCGGCGCCACCTGGACGTGGAAGCGGTTCGCCGCCGGGAATGCGAACCGGACCTTGGGGGTGAAGCTGCCCGCGGTGTCGCCGGTGGTGACGTCGACGCTGGTCCCGTTGTTGACGTAGCCCGAGACGTTGCTGGTACCGGAGTAGCTGGTCACCGCGAAGGAGAACGGGCCGGTGGTCTTCTGGTTGGCGCCGTCGACGTCCGCGTTCACCGTGTAGGTGATCTTGTCGCCGCGCGCGAACGTGCCGAGTGGGACCTTCCAGTACGTGTTGTTGCCGCTGTTGTAGTCGAAGGCGGCGCCGATCGGCGTCTGGTTGACGCCGTTCTTGGTCCAGGTGATCCAGACCGTCTGGCCCGGTGAGACCGGCCAGGTGGTGGCCTTCACCTCGACGGCCTGGCCGGCCATCGGGTCGCGGGGCGAGCGCTCGGTCGGGGCGGTGTTGTAGAGCTCGTCGGCACCGTGCGGCGCGTGGAAGACGCCAGTCAGGGTGCCGGCGAACGCGGGGGTCGGGGTGAACTGGAAGACGACCGCTGCGAGCACCAGGAGCGCAGCGACCCACCGCCTTCGCGGGGGCGTCAGGGCATACCTCATCTACAGCCTCACGTCTCTCCGGCCGGCCGGCCGGTGTGATCCCACAGAGCGGGTGGGTGATCCCGCCGGAGCGGGTGGGGTGATCAGGCGGTGCGGGTAGTCAAAGAAGGGCGGTTGGTTTCGTCCGGGCGGAGGTTGGGCTGGAAGAGTTCACCGAGGAACAGGCCCGCGGCGCCCTGCGCCCAGGCCTCGTCGTCCCAGTCGTCGACGACGACCTCCAGGTCACGCTGAAGTCCGTCGAACACCGCTTGGCGCAGGGCTTCGTCGAAGCCGGGAAGGAAGAGGTCGCTCGCTCTGGTGCCCTCACCGGCGAGAACGATCAGCTTCGGGTTCAGCAGGTTGACCAGATTGCCGACGGCCGTCCCCAAGGTGCGGCCGACTTGATCGAAAATGTCACGGGCCGCCTCGTCGCCCTCCCGGGCGCGCTCGACGGCTTGTTCGATGGTGGTGGTTCCGGTGGCGGCGAGAATGGCGGGCTCACCGATCAGCGCTTCCAGACAGCCACGACCGCCACAGTCACACAGCGGGCCGCCAGCTTCGACTTTGGTGTGCCCGAACTCGCCGGCCCCACCCCCCGCTCCGCGGTACAGGCGGCCGTCGAGCACCATCCCGAGGCCGACACCGCGCCCGATGCTGACCACGGCAACGTCGGAGACACCGCGACCGGCACCGAACCACTGCTCACTGGCCACCAGGGTGTTGACGTCGTTGTCGACGACCACCGGCAGCCCGATGCGCTTCTCCAGCAGCGTGGCGAGATCGACGTCGTGCCAGTCTGAGTACGTCGCGTGCCGCACGACCCCACTGGCTCGGTCGATCACGCCGGCGAGCCCGACACCGACGCCGTACACGGGACTTGCCTTCGCTCTTAACTTCTTGACCACAGCGGCCACGGTTCGTACGACGGTCCCGACGTCATCGGTGGCGACCGGTGCGGTGACCCGTCCGACGATTCCCGCGTTGAGGTCGGTCAGTACGGCGATCACCCGCGTCTCGGTCACCTTGATCCCGATCACGTACCCGGCATCAGGTTTCAGCCCGAGCAGCACAGGACGCCGGCCGCCGCCGGACGACGCGGTCTCCCGCTCCTCGATCACGCCGGAGCCGATCAGCTCGCCGACGATCTCGGACACGGTCGGCAGACTCAGCCCGGTCCGCTTGGCCAGCTCCGTCCGCGACACCAGCCCGCCGCGCAGCTCCCCCAGCACCAGCGACGAGTTGATCTCCCGGATCAACTCCTTGCTCCCGGCTCGAACCGGCTGCATCCGCCCACCCCCTTACTAAGGTCACCGAAGGAAGTCCCCCGGACGCTAACCCCGCTCCCCACACCAGGTCAACAGTTCGTCCCAACCGACAGGAGGTCCTGCTGCTCGTCGGCCACCGCCACGCCTGAGCAGCCGACTACGGACAGTGCACGGCCGGGCACCTCCTGTTCTTCGGGGCGCGGACCTCTTGACAGCCTCTCCGGCCACCCTTAGTTTTTCACTAAATTTAGTGACGAAGTAAGTCGAGGAGAGCGCGTGGCGAGTGGGCAGGGACCGATTCCGCGGGGCGACCTGGTGCCTTCGGGGATTGTCGGGTTGCTGGGGACCCAGGGGCCCACTTCGCGCACCGAGATCGCCAAGGGGCTCGGGTTGAGTCCAGCGACGGTGACGCAGGTGACCAAAGACCTCATCGCTCGCGGGTTGGTCGAGGAACTGGAGTCCGTGCCCTCGAAGGGTGGCCGGCCTGCCCGGCTGCTCGGGTTGGTGACCGACGCAGGGGTCGCGCTGGGGGCCAAGGTGACGGCCGATCACGTGGCCGTGGTGACGGTCGAACTCGACGGCACCGTGCGGTCCTCGGTGGAGCTCGACTACGACCCGGGCGCGGGCGACGCGATCGAGCGACTCGGCCAGATCCTGGCCAAGCAGGTCGCCGAGCTGGACGACCGGCTGCTCGGCGTCGGCGTCGGCGTACCGGGGTCGGTCGACTCGCAGGCGTCCGGCGTCGTCGACGCCCCGACGCTCGGCTGGTCGTCGGTACCGGTCGGTTCTGTACTGCGCGCCGCGATCGGCACGCCGGTCCTGGTCGACAACGACGTCAACACGCTGGCTGCGGCCGAGCGGCTGTACGGGATCGGGCGCGACCATTCGTCGTACCTGGTCGTCACGATCGGGCGCGGGATCGGGTGCGGGATCGTCGTCGACGGCGGCATCTACCGCGGCGCCAACGGTGGAGCCGGCGAGATCGGGCACATCCCGGTCTGGTCGCCGGACACCGAGCAGCCGCCGTGCACCTGCGGCTCGACCGGCTGTCTCGAGGCCTACATCGGCGCCGCCGGCATCGCCCGTACTGCGCGCGCCCGGAAGGTGGTCGGTCCGCGCGGCAACCTCGCCACCTTGTTGCGGGAAGCAACCACTGGCGACGCCCAGGCGCAACAGCTCTTCGCCGAGGCCGGCGGGATGCTCGGTCGCGCGCTCGCCGGGGTGATCCACACGGTCGATCCCGAGGTCGTCGTGCTGATGGGTGAGGGCGTGGACGGCTGGGAGTTCTGGCAGACCGGCTTCGAGCCGTCGTTCCGCCGATCGTTGCTACCGGCCCGCAAAGACGTTGCCGTCGTCGTGGAACCGTGGACGGAAGACCAGTGGGCCCGCGGCGCCGCCTCCCTCGTGCTCTCCTCCCCCTTCGACTCCGCCAACAACGGCGGCGAACAAAGCCGCCTGGTCCGCGCCCGGCTGGAGGCCCGATGAAGGCGAACGCGAGGCCCGCGCACACCAGGACCCGGAAGTCCGGCGGGTGGAAGCGGCTTGGCTGGGTGCTCTTCTTCCTGCTGCCGAGTGCGATCCCGTTGTTCGTCTTCACCCTGGTGCCGATGGTGTCGTCGTTCTGGGTGAGCCTGCACAAGTGGAACCTGATCTCGCCGATGGAATGGGTGGGACTGGGCAACTACCAGAACCTACTCGGTGACGAGATGACCCGGCGGGTCTTCCTGCACACGTTGATCTACGTCGCCGGCTACCTGCCGATCGTGTACGCCGGTGGGCTCCTGCTGGCGCTCGCGCTCAACCAGAAACTCAAGGGCCGCGCCTTCCTCCGGGCGACGTACTTCCTGCCGGTCGTCACCAGCTGGGTCGTCGTCGCGCTGGTCTGGAAGTGGTTGCTCAATCCAACGAACGGCCTGGTCAACCAGGTGCTCGGGGCAATCGGTCTGCCGGAGCCAGGTTGGTGGACCGATCCGCACTGGGCGCTCCCGGCCGTCATCCTGTCGTCGGCCTGGAAGGACCTCGGCTTCGTGATGGTCATCCTGCTCGCCGGTCTGCAGGCCATCCCCAGCGACATCTACGAGGCCGCGAAGGTGGACGGTTCGAGCGCCTGGCAACGGTTCTGGCGCGTCACCCTCCCGCTGCTCTCCCCGTCGACCTTCTTCGTGGTGGTGATCTCGCTGATCAACGGCTTCCAGGTCTTCGACCAGGTCTACGTCATGACGGCCGGCGGGCCGCAGGGCTCGAGCCAGGTGGTGGTCGGCCAGATCTACGACCTCACCTTCCGCTACGGCCGGGCGGGCGAAGCCTCCGCGCTGTCCTGGATCCTCTTCGCCGTCATCCTGCTCATCACCGTGGTCCAGATCCGCGGCCAGCGCCGGTGGGTGCACTATGCGTGACACCAGATCCCTCCCCGCCAAGCTCGCCCTGTACGCCGCTGTGCTGGCCGGCGCCGCGATCATGCTCTTCCCGTTCCTGTGGACCGTGATCACCTCGATCACCCCGGAGGGCTCGCTGGCCGACGGGCCGAAACTCGTCGTCGAGAACCCGACCCTGGCGGCGTACCAGACGCTGCTCGACGCGATCCCGATGTGGCGGATCATCCTCAACTCGCTCGGCATCGCGATCGCCTCGACCGCGTTGCAACTCGTCACCGGCTCGATGGCGGCGTACGGGTTCGCGCGGTTGCACTTCCCGCTCAAGAACGTCGTGTTCGGCTTCTACCTGGCCACCTTGATGGTGCCGTTGCAGGTGCTCGTCGTCCCGCTGTTCATCGAGATGAAGACGTTCAACCTGCAGGACACGTACTTCGCTCTGCTGGCGCCCACGATAGCGTCGGCCTTCGGAGTGTTCCTGCTCCGCCAGGCGGTCACCGCAGTACCGATGGAGCTGGACGAGGCGGCCACCATCGACGGTGCCGGTCACCTGCGCATCTTCACCACCATCGTGTTGCCGCTGATCCGGCCCGCGCTCGCGACCGTTGCCGTGTTCGCGTTCATGGGCAGCTGGAACAGCTTCCTCTGGCCGCTGGTGGTGATCAGGTCGCCGGAGTTCATGACGCTCCCGCTCGGCCTGTCCACTCTGCAGGGCCAGTTCACCACCCAGTGGGACGTGGTGATGGCGGGCTCCGTCGTCTCCATCGTCCCGATCGCCATCGTGTATCTGCTCGCGCAGCGCCACATCATCGCCGGTGTCGCCCACACCGGCATCAAGTAAGAGAGTGAAGGAAACCGCCATGCGTCATCTCAAAACCGTGGGCCTAGGACTGACGGCCGCGCTCGCACTCACGCTGACCGCCTGCGGGCAGGGATCGGCCACCAAGGAAGCCGCCGCGCCGGAGGGCAAGTCGGTCGTTCGCTACATGAACTTCTCCTCCAACGACGGCCACGAGAAGGACCTGAAGGCGATCGTCGATGCCTTCCAGACGGCCAACCCGAACATCACCGTCCAGGTCGAGACCGTGCCGTACGCGGACTACTTCACCAAGCTGCAGACCTCGGTGGCTGGTGGCACCGCGGCCGACGCGTTCGAACTGAACTACGAGAACTTCGTCACCTACGCGAAGAACGGCTCGCTGGCCGAGCTGAAGAACGTCGACACGAGCGTCTACAAGAAGTCGCTGGTCGACGCGTTCAACGACGGCGGCAAGCAGTACGGCGTACCGGAGTCGTTCTCCAACGTCGTCCTGTTCTACAACAAGGCGCTGTTCAAGGCGGCCGGCGTTGCCGAGCCGACGGCCGAGTGGACCTGGAAGGACGAGCAGGCCGCGGCGGCCAAGCTGACCAACAAGGGTGCGAAGGTCTGGGGCGACTACCAGCCGGTGTCGTACAACGAGTTCTACAAGGTGCTCGCGCAGAACGGTGGCGAGTTCCTGAACGCCGACAAGACCGAGGCGACCTTCAACTCCCCCGCCGGTGTCGAGGCGGCCAAGTTCCTGATCGACAAGGTCGGCAAGACGATGCCGACCGAGGCCGACGGCGCCGGTACGCCGGACTTCGACTCCAAGCTGTTCAAGTCGGGCAAGCTCGCCATGTGGCACACCGGGATCTGGATGTTCAGCGCGATGGCGGCGGCGCCGTTCGAGTGGGACGTCGTGGTCGAGCCGGGTAACACCAAGAAGGCGTCGGCGATGTTCGTGAACGGCCTGGTCGTGTCGGCAGCTTCGAAGAACGCGGAGGCCGCGCAGAAGTGGATCACCTTCCTCGCCTCTTCGGACGAGACCACCAAGACCCGGCTGGCCACCTCCTGGGAGCTGCCGCCGGTCGCCGACGAGGCGAAGCTGGCGCCGTACCTCGACCAGCAGAAGCCCGCGAACCGCAAGGCGGTGTTCGCCGCACTGGAGGAGACCGTGCTGCCGCCGGTGATCGAGCGCCAGCAGGAGATGCAGGACCTGGTCACCGCTGAGCTGACCGCCGCCGCGGCCGGCCGCAAGCCGGTCGAGAAGGCGCTGGCCGATGCCCAGACCAAGGTCAACGGCCTGCTGAAGAAGTGAAGGACTCGATGATCTCCACTTTGGCGCTGCCGGAACTCACGCGGCTGCGTGCGCTGGCCGAGCACAGCCACGCGGTCATCACCGAGCACCAGGATGCGGGCGGGGCCTACCCGGCCTCGCCGACCTTCTCGGCGTACAAGGGGTACGCGTGGCTGCGGGATGGATCCTTCACCGCAGAGGGGATCTCGCGGTACGGCGATGTCGCCTCGGCTGGGCGTTTCCACGACTGGGTGGACGGCGTACTGCGTGGCCGCCGCGCGCAGGTCGACGGTCTGCTCGCGGCGCAGGCGCGGGGTGAGACGCCGTCGAACGAGGCGATGTTGCCGACGCGGTTCACCTTCGACGGTGAGGACGGGTCGGATCCGTGGTGGGACTTCCAGACCGACGGCTACGGGATGTGGTTGTGGGCGGTGGTCACACATGCGACCCGGCACGGGTTGGACCTGTCGCGCTGGCGGGAGGGGATCGACGTTGCGGTCGACTACCTGGTGGCGTTCTGGGACCGGCCTTGTTACGACTGGTGGGAGGAGCACGTCGAGCACCGGCACGTCTCCACGCTCGGCGCGATCCATGGTGGGCTGGTTGCTGTTGGCACCTGTGAGGCGTTGCGGTCGGCACGGTGGTCGGCGGCGGCGCTGAAGGTTGCCGCTGACATCCGCTCGCTGGTGACGGCTGAGGGGATCGTCGACGGGCACTTGGTGAAGTGGCTCGGCAGCTCGGCGGTGGATGGGTCGTTGCCGGCCTGCATCGTGCCGTTCGGGTTGGTCGCTCCGGACGACTCGCTGGCGTCGATGACCCGGGCGGCCGTTGCGAAGGATCTGGACTTCGACGGCGGGGTGCATCGGTTCACGGCCGATGTGTTCTACGGCGGCGGTCAGTGGATCCTGTTGTCCGCGCTGCTCGGGTGGAATCTGGCGGCGGCCGGCGACACGGCGGGTGCTCTGCGGCACCTGCGGTGGATCGCCGACCAGGTCGACGAGCACGGCGACCTCCCGGAGCAGGTGCCCCATCACCTGCTCCACCCCGGCTCCCTCAACGAGTGGATCGCCCGCTGGGGAACGGTCGCCAGCCCGCTCCTCTGGTCCCACGGCATGTACCTGATCCTCGCCGACGAACTCGGCATCACGAAGGTTGACAAGGACTCCTGATGCTCACCCATCGCCCCCACGGCATCGAACACCCCTACGCCACCTCCCCCGACCAACGCATCCCGGTCCAACCACTCACCGGCGAACAAGTGCGCCTGGGGGTGGTCGCCTCCGCAGACGTCACCGCGGTGGTGTGCGAGTGGGGGTCCGTCGAGCTGACCCTGACCCGCGCCGAGGCGGACGCCGCAGACGCGGCCGCCCTGGCAGGCGGCGAGGGCCACCTGGCCGAAGCCCAAGCAGCCGCCATCGCCGGCGACGGCGGCTGGTCAGTCGTCACCCCGCCGCTCACAGAGCCCGTGAAGTACCGCTTCCACGCGTACCGCGGGGGCGCGGAGAGCGCGCGGGGCGAGCGAGGCGCGGAGGCCGGCCCACAGGGTGCGGGGAGCGCGCATGGCGCGGAGGCTGGGGCGGGGAGCGCGGAGGCTGGCGCGCAGGGTGCGGGGGTGAGTGGGGTCGCCGGGCCGGCAGGCCCTGGCGTCGGGGGCGCGGGCGCCTCCTCCCCCGACCACCTCCGCCTTGGCGAACTGGTGGGGACGACCGAGTGGTTTGAGGTTTCTCCTGCTGCTTGGGAAGCCACTGGCGGCGAGTTGGGGGGTGGTGGGGAGCGTGTGCGGGGTGTTGAGTGGCTGGTCTCCTCGCAGGGGGTTCATCGGGCTCGGTTCCGGTTGGCGTTGGCTGACGGGGAGCGGCTGGTGGGGTTTGGGGAGCGGTATGACTCTCTGGATCAGCGGGGGAAGTCGCTGGATGCGGTGGTGTTTGAGCAGTACAAGTCGCAGGGGGTGCATGGGCGGACTTATCTGCCGATGCCGTTCGCTCATGTGACGGGTGGGGACGGGTGGGGTTTTCATGTGCGGACTTCGCGGCGTACGTGGTACTCGTCGGACGGCGGCGAGCTTGTCGTTGAGGTTGCTCTTGGCAACGAGGCGGTAGTTGAGCTGGGCATCTATGAAGGGTCACCGCAGGAAGTGCTGACGCAGTTTCTGGATGAGGTGGGGCGGGCTGAGGAGTTGCCCGAGTGGGTCTTCCGGTTGTGGGCTTCGGGCAACGAGTGGAACACGCAGGAGCTGGTGATGGCGCGGATGGACGCGCATCGCGACCTGGAGATCCCGGTCGGAGCGGTGGTGATCGAGGCGTGGAGTGACGAGGAGGGCATCACGATCTGGCGTGACGCCAAGTACGAGGTCACTGCCGACGGCAGCGCCCACCAAGCGACCGACTTCGAGTACCCGCACGACGGCGCCTGGCCCGATCCCAAGGCGATGATCGACGAGTTGCACGCGCGGGGCATCAAAGTCATCCTGTGGCAGATCCCGTTGCAGAAGACGGAGTTCGACCAAGGTCAGGTGGCCGCGGATGCCGAGGCGATGGTTCGCGAAGGACACGCAGTACTGGAAGCCGACGGTACGCCGTACTACAACCGCGGTTGGTGGTTCCCGAAGGCGCTGATGCCGGACCTGTCCACCCAGCGCACCCGCGACTGGTGGACCGCAAAGCGGCGCTACCTCGTCGAGGACCTCGACGTGGACGGCTTCAAGACCGACGGCGGCGAGCACGCCTGGGGACATGATCTCCAGTACGCCGACGGCAAACGCGGTGACGAAGGCAACAACCTGTTCCCCGTGCACTACGCCCGCGCGTTCGGTGACCTCTTGCGCTCGGCCGGCAAAGCTCCGGTGACGTTCTCCCGCGCCGGCTTCACCGGTTCGCAGGCGCACGGCATCTTCTGGGCAGGCGACGAGGACTCCACCTGGGAGGCCTACCGCGCATCGGTGACAGCGGGCCTCACCGCGGCATCCTGCGGAATCGTCTACTGGGGTTGGGATCTGGCCGGCTTCTCCGGCCCGGTCCCCGACGCCGAACTCTATCTGCGCGCGGCCGCGGCCTCGGTGTTCATGCCGATCATGCAGTACCACTCGGAGTTCAACCACCACCAACTCCCACTCCGCGACCGCACCCCGTGGCACGTCGCCGAGACCACCGGCGACGACCGCGTCGTCCCGCTCTTCCGTCGGTACGCCGAACTCCGCGAGCGCCTCCTTGGGTACCTCACCGAGCAGGCCGCCCTGACGATCGCCACCGACCGCCCGCTGATGCGCCCGCTCTTCTTCGACCACCCGGCCGACGAGGAGATCTGGAACCATCCACACCAGTACCTTCTCGGCAACGACCTCCTCATCAACCCGATCCTCGAACCGAACGCCACCACTTGGACGACGTACCTCCCGGAAGGCGACTGGATCGACGTGTGGACGGGCGAACCGGTCCCCCGCGGCCTGGTCACCCGCGAGGTACCGCTCGAGATCGTGCCCGTCTACTGCAAGGCGGATCGCTGGCCCGAGCTCGCCAACCTGTTCAGCTGATGCCGAGGGCAACTAGTAGGTCGTGCAGGGTGCCGTAGCCGCGGCAGTCCGGAGCGCACTGCTTGTCGGCCTGCAGCAGGAGGTCGTTGTCGAGGTCGTTCTGACTGGCCTTCGACAGCGTCCAGCCGAGCGGCGCGGCCAGTGACGGCTGGGTGCTCTGGCTGATCACGTACACCGAGTTCGGCAGCTTCTTGCGGAGCTCGGTGCACGCGGTCGACTCCGAGCAGAGCTGCTCGGACGCGGCAGCTCGCGCCTCTTGGAGCAACGCGCGGTCGTTGGTGCCATCTTCCTTGGCCGTGATCAGCTTTGTTGCCGGTGGCACCAGCAACTCGGGGACGGAGGAGAGACTGGTGCCGGACTTGAAGGTTGGGCCGATCCCCTCCACCGGATCGTCGTTGCCGACGCTGTAGTCCTTACCGGTGCCGTTCTCGACGTAGACGACCAGCGGTACCACGATCTCACCGGTGCCCGCGGCAAGGACCTCGTCGTTGTGCTCCTGTACTGCGGCTCCCCACGTCGGCGCGAGATCGACGATCGTGCCGATCCCCGTGTTGTCGGTGTAGCCACCGTCCACCAACTGGGCCGGCTTCAGATCACCACAACCGCCAACGACACCAGACGGCGTGACATAGGGGAACCGGCTCGCCAGCAGCCCCGCACTCAGCGCCTGCAAGTTGCCGACGCACCCATCGTCCTTCCGATCCGCTGTCCGTCCAAAGGCGCCGAAGAGATCGTAATTGTGCGCGCCCGCCACCCCGGCGCCGCAGACGGGCGAGCCGTTCGCAGTACTGGCTCCTTCGCTGAGATCGACCTGGCTCACCAGCGCGCGACAGCCATTGCGAACCGCGGTCGTGGTCAGAATGAGCTGCCCGGTCATCGCGTCGTCGGCCCTCCCGTCCTCCGGCAGGAACAACGTGCGGAGCTCAGGGACCTTGCGTTCCCACGCCGTCTCCATCAGCCCGGCCCGATCCAGCGGCTGCCGCGAAGGCGTCCGGTACTCCGCGGCCGCATCGAACCGCAGTCCGGCGACACTCGCGAGCAGATCGCTCGACATCAACGAGATCGTGGCGGCTCCCAGCGCTTCGTGACCCGCCATCGCCTTGACCGCACTCAACGGCCGATCGTGGAACCGGGCGACCGTCAACCCGAAAGCGCCACCACTGGCACCGCCGGAGAACAACACTGCATGCTTCGCGCAACCATTGCCCGCAGTACTGATTCTCTCCAGAGCCGACGCGGTCCAGTACGTCGCGCGGATGCCGCCACCCTCGGCGGCGATCATCACCATCGGCCGCAACGTGAGACCGCCTTGCAACGGGACAGTGCACCGCGTCGGCTGCCGCTCCCACGCATCGAACGCCTCGCGCAAAGTCGGGCGATCCGGCGGCTCGGCGGTCGCGTCGGCCGTCACCGGATGCACCTCGGTCTTGCCGCCGATCAGGGCCGTCGCCACCATCGCAACGATCAGCAGGCCGATGACCGGCGTCGCACGCAGCCTCAGCAGTGGCGTCTGGAAGACCTCGGGTGGTTGCCGTTCCTGGGCGTACGCCACGATCACCGCGATCAGGATCATCAGCGTCGCCAGCCCGAGCATCGTCGCCGCCAGTACGCCGACCGCCTCGGCGATCCGTCGCGGGAACGACCCGAGCAGCAGCATCGCGACGGCCGCACCGAACACCAATCCGGACCGGACCTTGCTCCGCGGCTCCGCATCGACCTGCGTCTGTCCGTTGGGATTGACGCCGGGAGTGGCGAGGTGGCCGTACCAGCCGAGCAGGCCGGTGGTGTTCGGCCGGCCCCATCGATGGATTGCCTGCACGGGCCACGAGAGCAGCCACGGCGCGACGGCCAGCACCACCCCGATCACCAGCGCCACCGACGGGTGGACGACGTACGACGAGTCGAACAGCCCGACCGCGTCACCGGCCGCGAGTCCCGTGAAGGCGCGGACCAGGCCGAGGCCGCCGAGGGACACCGCCGTCACGGCGAGCACGTCACCGGCGACCATCACGTCGCGGGGGAACCACGGCCCGACCGGACGGAGCGGCTTCGGCTCGACCTCCAGGTTCTTGCGGAAGATGTACGACAGGACCAGCACCAGCACGGGGATCACGCAGAACACGAGAAGCCGTCGCTTGAAGACCTCACCTTGATCCAGCACAGCGATCAGGAGCGCCACCACCGGGAGCAGGGTCGGGCCGATGATCCAGAGCTTGAGGTTGTGGCGGCGGGGTTCACCAGCCTGGTTGAAGAAGGGCCAATCATGGTCGGCACCGTTGACCCGCCGGACGGCCCAGTCGGCACGGAGCCGGCCGAGCAGGAAGAGGGCGGGAAGCAGCACCGCGTAGTACAGGAGGGCGGCGATGAGGGCGTGGCGGACGCCAGTACCGGTGTCGATCCAGCTGCGTTGGACGTCGGGGAGCTGGTCGAGGACACCTGCGCCGGGAACGATCGCGAGCAGAGCGAGTGGCAGGAAGGCGAGCAGGCTGAACCGCTGGATCCACAGTGCTCGGCGGACCCGTGGGAACGCTGCCTTGACCTTCGACCAGTGGCTGCGGACCAACAGGATCAGCACGGCAACGAGAGCGGCCCATTTCAGCGTGGTGATCAGCATGAGGATGATCGCCTGCAGGTTGGACACGCAGTCGCCGGCGGCACAACGCTCGGTGCCGAGCCAGTAGGTCAGCACGTTCTCGGCCACGTCGAGGCCGGCCAGCATCAGAACCGGGCCGATGGCAACGAAGCGTCTCAGCGCCGGCACGTAAAGAGCGATGAAGACGAAGTCGAGCACCAGATAGATCGCCAGCAAGGGCAGCCAGTCGTTCAGCTGTTCGCTGGTGAGCTTCCCGTGCCACTCGCCGTACTCCGTCGCCGCGAGCGGTCCGCTCATCCCGTTGAACGAGAACGACGAGCCGCCCTCGGCCAGGAAGCCGGCCGCGAGCAGGCTGATCTCGTTCATCGCCAGCCACAGCGCCGCCAGCACGGCCAGCATCCCGCCGACCCACCGGAAATCAGCGGGCGTCAGGTCGTCCTCCCCCACCACCGTCGCAACCATCGGCATTTCGCCCCCACAGCTACAGCGCCGAAGCTTCCCCCAATTACGTGCAGTTACATTCCTGCACACTCCGCAGCATCCAGCAAGAGTTCACTCGCGCGGGGCCCAGGGAACGCGCTGTCCATCTTGCGTTACATGCGACTAGGTCGCATATGCTGCCGACGTGAACCTGAAGATTCGAGCTGCCGTCGCTGCCGATGGCCCGGCTCTCACCCGGTTGGTACGGACGTCTGCCGCCTACGACGGTGAGTACCGGGCGATGATCTCCGAGCAGACGATCGATGCCGCTTATCTGGAGAAGAACCCGGCGCGGGTGGTCGAGGACGACGGGCAACTGGCGGGGTTCTACACGCTGCTCATCCCGGGTCGCGGTGAGCCGGGCGAAGGCGAGCTGGACTATCTGTTCGTTGCCGACGACCAGCAAGGTGCCGGCATCGGGCGGTTGCTGATGACCGATCTGCGCCGCGAGGCCGCGCGGCTCGGATTGCGGCGGATCCACATCGTTTCGCACCCGCCATCGGAGGGCTTCTACCTCGCGGTCGGCGCTCGGCGGGTGGGCGTGCGTCCGGCGCGCGGACGGGTGACGTGGTCGCAGCCGATCTTGGTTCTGGACTTGCCGAAGATCGAGGTACGGCGGGCGACTCCGGGCGACGGTGCGGCGATCGGGGTCGTGCATGCGGCGTCGTGGGAGGCGGCGTACGCGCCGTTCTTCGACAAGGACTTCGCGGCGGGTGAGATCGCTTCGCGGTTGACCCGGTGGCACGAGCGGGTCACCGATCCTCAGGGGTTGATTTTGCTGGCCGAGCAGGACGGGCGCCCGCTGGCTTTCTCCTGGGCTGTCCCGTCGTCGCAGCGGGCCGGCCTGGCCGAGATCTACAGCTTCTACGCACATCCGGACGGCTGGGGCAGTGGTGTGGCGGCGGCTCTGATGGCCGAGACGCTGGGCCAACTGCGGGCCGAGGGGCTCACCGCAGTACACCTGTGGACCCTGCGGGACACTCCTCAGTCGCGCCGCTTCTATGAGAAGTCCGGTTTCCGTGAGACCGGTGCCACCACCGAGCGCGACTTCGGCGACGGAGCCCCGCTCCCCCAGGTCGAGTACGAGGTCGCTCTCATGCCGCGCATGCCCTAGAGTGGACGTATGAAGAGTTCTGCAGATGTGCAATCGCCTGCGGCGATCGACGGGTGCGCGGTGCGGCTGGTCGATCCGGAGCGGGTGGAGGCCGTCCACGCCAGGATGCCTTCGGAGCAGGATGTCGTCGACACGGCCGACGTGTTCGGCCTGCTCGGTGATCCGCGCCGGCTCAAGTTGCTGGTCGCGCTGCTGGACGGCGAACTGTGCGTCTGCGATCTCGCCGCGGTGACCGGGATGAGCGAGTCGGCCACGTCGCACGCGCTCCGGCTGCTGCGGGCGCACCGGGTGGTCTCGGTCCGCCGGGACGGGCGGATGGCGTACTACCGGCTCGACGACGCACACGTCCGGATGCTTGTCGACCTCGCCGTCGCCCACACCGAGCACACCGACGCGATCCACCCGGAGCGTGGCTGATGGGCGCCGGTCACGGCCATGGTCACGGTCACGGCGTCAGCGCCGCGGCCGACCGGAAACTGCTGAGCTGGGCGCTCGCGCTGATCCTGGCCTTCATGGCCGCCGAGGTCGTCGTCGGGTTCGCGGCCGGTTCGCTCGCGCTGATCACCGACGCCGCGCACATGCTCACCGACGCCGCCGCGATCGCGCTGGCCCTGATCGCGATCCGGCTCTCGGCCCGGCCGCCGGCCGGCGGTTTCACCTACGGCCTGAAGCGGGTGGAGATCCTCTCGGCCCAGGCCAACGGCATCACGCTGCTCCTGCTCGCCGCGTTCTTCGTCTACGAGTCGGTCAGGCGGATGATCGACCCGCCGGAGGTCGAGGGTGGCCTGGTCCTGATCACCGGCGTGGTCGGCATCGTGGTGAACCTGATCGCCACCTGGCTGATCAGCAAGGCGAACCGCTCCAGCCTGAACGTCGAAGGCGCCTTCCAGCACATCCTCAACGACCTGTTCGCGTTCGTCGCCACCGCGATCGCCGGTCTGGTCGTCCTGCTCACCGGCTTCGCCCGGGCCGACGCGATCGCCGCGCTGATCGTCGCCGCGCTGATGCTGAAGGCGGGGATCGGGCTGGTGCGTGACTCCGGCCGCATCTTCCTCGAGGCCGCTCCGGCCGGGCTCGACCCGGCGATGGTCGGCGCCGAGCTGTGCGCAGTACCGGGTGTGGTCGAGGTGCACGATCTGCACGTCTGGGAGATCACGTCGGGCGAGCCGGCCGTGTCGGCACACATCCTGGTCAGCGAAGGACTCGACTGCCACGACATCCGCGGCCGGATCGAGACGCTCCTGGCCGAGCGACACCAGTTGACCCACGCGACGCTCCAGGTCGACCACGCGTCAGCCGACGTACAGGCTGCTCACTGCAGTGACTCGCACGGCGAGGTGCATCGGCCGGTCCCTGATGTCACAGCCGCTGATACAGGACCTGACCCGGCCACTGCGCATCATTGACCGGTACGCCGAACGGCTCGGCGCGGGTGAAGCCCTGCTTCTCGTAGTACCGGATGAGGGCTTCGTCGCCACCGCCGAAGCAGTCGACGCGCAGCAGCCCGACCCCGAGCTCGCGCGCCAGCATGCGCGCATGCTCGAGCAGTTCGGTGCCGATGCCGGTGCCCTTCGACGCCCGGTCGGTCACGAGCAGGCGGATGTAGAGCTCAGGCTCCGTGGCCGGCGGCACGTAGGCGGTCGCCTCACCCACGGCCAGCGCCCCGACCACCCGTCCGTCCAGCTCGGCGATCCACAGGCCCTTGCCGGCCTCGAAGCCCTCGATCTGCTCGATCCGGCGCGGGTTGGTCGAGTGCGGCTCGGTCCCCCACTGGTCGGTCCGGCCGTTGGCGACCAGCCACTCGGTGGCCTTGTCGAGCAGACCCAGGACCGCCTGGACGTCGCCGGGCCCGCCACGCCGAATACTCAGAGAAGATGTCACCGGATCATCCTCGCACTGTGTCGAAAACGGGATCGCAGCCTCTACGTACCCAGTGAAGGCCGATCCCGAGGAGGAAACATCATGACCACGAAACTGGACAAGACGTTCACCGCGCCGCTGCAGAAGAGCCCGGCCAAGGGCGGCTGGACGTATCTCCAGATGCCGGGCTCCGCCGAGTACTTCGGCACCCGCGGCCTGGTGAAGGTCCGCGGCACGATGGACGGGCACCCGTTCGAGAGCTCGTTCATGGCCCTCGGCGACGGCACCCACAAGCTCCCGGTGAAAGGCGAACTCCGGGAGCTCCTGGGCAAGAACCCCGGCGACGAGATCACCGTCCACCTGGAAGAGCGCCTCTAGCTCACTCGGGCGACTGAGTCGTCTGGGTCGGCTCGGTCGCGCCCTTCGCCTCGGTCGCGCTGGGCCAGGTGAAGGCCGGGTCGCGCTGGTAGTCGTCTCGCCGCCACTCCAGCGCCATCCGGACCATGTCGTGCGCGCCCGTACCGATCACCTTGCGCAGCGGCGGTTCCGGTTCGTCGAGGAGCGCGAGCAACGCGTCCGCCGCGACCCGCGGTGACTCGTCAGTCGACGGCCCGGCTTCCTGCACCATCTCCGGCGTGGGGTAACCGGGCATCCCGAAGATGCCCGCCCGCGTCGCCTCGTACGCCGGCAGGGCCGTGCCGTACTGCATGCTCGACCCGAACCAGTCGGTCGCGAAACCACCCAACTGCACCAGGTGTACGCCGATGCCGAGCGGCGCGACCTCGGCCGCCAGCGCGGAGCTGAAGCCTTCGAGCGCCCACTTGCTCGCGTTGTACGCACCGAACAGCGGCATGTGCCCGACCGCGCCGACCGTCGACACCTGGACGATCCGCCCCGATCCCCGCTCACGCAGATGCGGCAGGACGGCCTGCGAAACCCACATCGCGCCGTACAGGTTCACCTCGAACTGCGCGCGGACCTCGTCCTCGGACAGTTCCTCGATCGCGCCGACCAACCCGTAGCCCGCGTTGTTGACGACCACATCCGGTACGCCGACCGTCGCGGCCACCTCGTCGACCACCCGGAAGACCTCGGCCCGGTCGGTGACGTCGAGGCGGTGCGGAACGAGCCGGTCCCCGTACATCTTGACCAGCTCGTCCAGCACGCCCTCGCGCCGAACCGTCGCGACCACCCGGTCACCACGATCCAGCGCCGCCTCGGCGAAGGCGCGCCCCAGCCCTCGACCGGCCCCGGTCACAAACCAAAGTCGTTCCGTCATCTACAGACTCTCCCTTGATCGTTGGTCGGCGAGCATAGCGAGCGAACAGTCCGGTCGAACGCCGGCCGGGTCAGGCGAGGGAGACCAGGTCGAGGTAGTCGTCGGTCCACAGGTCCTCGGTGGCGTCGGGGAGGATCAGGACGCGATCCGGCCGGAGAGCCTCGATGGCGCCCTCGTCGTGGGTGACCATCACGATCGCGCCCGGATAGTTGCCGACAGCACCGAGCACCTCGCCGCGGGAGGCCGGGTCCAGGTTGTTCGTCGGCTCGTCCAGCAGCAACACGTTCGCGCCCGAGTGGACCAGGCCGGCCAGCGCCAGCCGGGTCTTCTCCCCGCCCGACAGCACACCGGCCGGCTTGTCCGCGTCGTCCCCGCTGAACAGGAACGACCCGAGCACGTTCCGTACTTCGCCGTCGGTCAGTCCCGGCGCGACGGACGCCAGGTTCTGCCGGACCGTACCGGCCAGGTCGAGCGTGTCGTGTTCCTGCGCGAAGTACCCGAGTCGCAGCCCGTGTCCATGCACCACCCGGCCGCTGTCCTGCTGTTCGCGGCCGGCCAGGATGCGGAGCAGGGTGGTCTTGCCCGCGCCGTTGAGGCCGAGGATGACCAGTCTGCTGCCACGATCCACGGCCAGGTCGACTCCGTTGAGCACCTGCAACGCGCCGTACGCCTTGGTCAGACCGTTGGCCGCCAACGGAGTACGGCCGGATGGGGCCGGGTCCGGAAGGCGGATCTTGGCGACGCGGGCGGCACGGCGTACCGGCTCGAGGTCGGTGAGCAGCTTGTCGGCCCGCCTGGCCATGTTCTTGGCGGCCATGGCGGTCGACGCGCCCGCGCGCATCTTGTCGGCCTGCGCGTGGAGGACGGCGGCTTTGCGTTCGGCGACGTGCCGTTCCCGGGTACGACGGCGTTCGTCCAGATCGAGCTGTTCGAGGTACTTCTTCCAGCCGGTGTTGTGGATGTCGATCGTCGTCCGGTGCGGGTCCAGGTGGAAGACCCGGTTGACCGTTGCCGCCAGCAACTCGCGGTCGTGGCTGATCACCACGAGGCCGCCGGCATAGCCGAGCAGGAACGAGCGCAGCCAGCCGACCGAGTCCGCGTCGAGGTGGTTGGTCGGCTCGTCGAGCAGCAGCGTGTCGTGCTCGGCGAACAGGATGCGGGCCAGCTCGACCCGGCGCCGCTGACCGCCCGAGAGCTCGCCGACCGGCTGGTCGAGGGCGCGGGTGGGCAGGCCGACACCGGCCGCGAGACGAGCAGCCTCGGCTTCGGCCGCATACCCTCCGGCTGCCTGGAACTGGGTTTCTGCTTTGGCATAAGCAGCCATGGCCCGCTCCTGGGCCTCGCCGGTGGTGGTGCTCATCGCCGCTTCGGCCTTCCGCAGTCTCTGTACTGCGAGGTCGAGGCCGCGGGCGGACAGGATCCGGGCGGTGACCGTGACGGCGGGGTCGGCGGCGCGCGGGTCCTGCGGCAGGTAGCCGACGGAGCTGGTGGACGCGATCGTGCCGCTCGCCGGGCGGTCTTCACCGGCCAGCGCCTTCAGCAAGGTGGTCTTCCCCGCGCCGTTGCGGCCGACGAGGCCGATCTTGTCGCCGGGGCTGATGTGGAACGAGAGGTCGGACAGCAGCAGGTGGGCGCCGACGCGAATATCTACACCGCGGACGGTGATCATGATGGTTACTCTCCGTGATAGCGAGTGGACGCACTTCGGGTCAGGAAGCGGGTCCGCAGCTAGACACAGAGGCAAGTAGCCATGCCCCCAGAGTAGGCGGAGGCGTTCAGCCCGTCAGCCGATTTATTCGGGGCGGTGGGCGGGGAGTTCGATGATGAAGCGGGCGCCGCCTTCGGGGCGGTCTTTGGCTTCGATGGTGCCGTGGTGCCATTCGACGTGCCGGGCGACGATGGCCAGCCCGAGGCCGATGCCGCCGCGCTGGGCGTCGGTGCGGTTGTCCGGGGAGGAGTCGCCGCGACCGAAGCGTTCGAAGATGCGGTCGCGGTCGGCCGCCGGGATGCCCGGGCCCGCGTCGTCGACGTACACGATGACGCCCAGGCCGCCCGCCTTGACGCTGACTCCCTTGCAACCACCCGCGTGCTGCTCGGCGTTGTCGACCAGGTTGGCGATCACGCGTTCGAGCCGCCGCTTGTCCGCCTCCATGGTCAGCTCGGCCGCCTCCGGTGCGACGTCGGTGATCTCCCGCCCGGCGGTCGCGTCCGCGGCGGCGCGGACCAGGTCGGCGATCCGGACCGTCTCCCGGGTGCCCTGGTCGCCGCCGTCGTCCCGCGAGATCTCCAGCAGGTCGACCACCAGCCGCTGGAACCGGTCCAGATCGTCCCCGAGCAGTTCGAGCGGCTCGCGGACCGACCCGGGCAGCTCGGCGCGATGGTTCTGGATCAGCTGCATCGAGTTCATCATCGTCATCAACGGCGTCCGCAGCTCGTGGCTGATGTCGCCGGCGAACCGCGCGTCGGCGGCCACCCGTTTCTCCAGCGCCGCCGCCGTGTGGTTGAAGGAGCGCGCCAGCCCACCCAGGTCCGGATCGTTCTCCGCCGCCAACCGGGCATCGAGCTGCCCCCGGGCAACCCGCGCCGCGACCTGAGTCAGCTCGGCCAGCGGCCGCAACGCCAGCGTGCTCGCCAGCCGTCCCACGGCCAGGCCGAGCATCGCGGTCACCAGCGCGGCCAGCACCAGCGTGATCTTCAGCATCTGCAGGGTGTTGTCGAGCTTCGCCAGCGGATGCAGCGCGAAGTACGCCTCGCCGGGGGTCCCCATCGCCACTCCGACCGCGAGCACCTGCCGGCCATCCACCTCGATCCGCCGATGCACCTCGATCCCGCTCCGCGCGGTCGACACCATGTCGGCCGGCACATCGTCGGGCTGCGCCGACACCGTGTACCAGCTGCCGTTGTAGCCGAGCAGCTTGGCGGCCGAGTCGGTGGACGGCAGCGCCTTGACCAGGTTCATCACCTTGTTCGGTGGCACCGCGACGCTCGACTGGCACTCGGTGTCGTGCCGGCGCACGGCCTGGCAGTCCGGGGTCAGACCGTAGAGCCCGTAGTGCAGGGTTTGCGCGTTGTCCTTGGTCTCCACGATCGCCGACGAGGTCCGCTGATTGGTGAGGTAGTTGGAAACCACCCCGAAGATGAACAGCGCCAGTACGCCGGACAGCCCGAGCGCGAGCAGCCCGTAGGCCAGCATCACCCGGTCGCGCAGGCCGAAACGCCCGAGCACGGTCAGCTCACCAATCGGTAGCCGAGGCCCCGGGCCGTGACCAGGTGCTTCGGAGCGGCCGGGTCCCGCTCGATCTTCAGCCGGAGCCGGCGAACGTGGACGTCGACGATCCGGCTGTCCCCGAAGTACCCGTAGCCCCACACCTTCGACAGCAGGTGCTCGCGGCTGCACACCCGGCCTTCCATGTTCGCCAGCTCGAGCAGCAGCTTGAACTCGGTCCGGGTGAGCGGCAATGCCTCGCCGTCGCGAAACGCCGCGGCTCCTGGTACGTCGATCTCCAGCTCGCCGACGACGACCCGCTCCCGCAGCGGCGCTCCGTTCGGCTCGACCCGCCGCAGCAACGCCCTGATCCGGGCCGACAACTCCTTGGCCACCAGCGGCTTGGTCACGTAGTCGTCGGCGCCCGCCTCGAGCCCGGTGACGACGTCCTGGCTGGCGGTCCGCGCGGTCACCATGATCACCGGTACGGCGCTGGTCCGCCGGATCTCCCGGCAGACGGTGAACCCGTCCCGGTCCGGCAGCATCAGGTCGAGCAGCACGATGTCCGGCGGGTCGCGCCGCAGCGCCGTCAGCGCGTCCAGCCCGTTGGCCGCCTCGGAGATGTCGTACCCCTCGGCCTCCAGGGCGAGCCGCAGTACGCGCCGGATGCGCGGGTCGTCCTCGACCAACAACAGACTGTGCGCCACCGGACTAGTGTCGCGCGTCGAGGCGGTGTCACCCAATCCCCTGCGCCCGACTCCGCAAAGTGAGCCACCGGCGCGCCGATCCGCTTGGATGGAGGTCGACGATGGAGCAGATGGGGAGGTACGTCATGACGATCGCGGTGTACGGCGCGGGCGGGATCGGCTGCTACGTCGGCGGACGGCTCGCGGCCACTGGGGCCGACGTCGTCTTCGTCGGCCGGCCACGGCTCGCGGCCGAGCTGGCCGAGCACGGCCTGCACCTGACCGACCACCTCGGCGCCAACTTCGCAGTACCGGCTGAGCAGGTTCGCTACGCGACGACACCGGCTGCTGCGGCGGAGGCTGACCTGGTACTGGTCACGGTCAAGTCCGCCGGTACTGCGAACGCCGCCGACGAGCTCGCCGCGGTACTCAAGCCCGGGGCGACCGTGGTCAGTTTCCAGAACGGCATCCGCAATGGCGAGGTGCTCCAGGAGCGGCTTCCGAACCACACCGTGCTGACCGGGATGGTTCCGTTCAACGTGCTCAACCGTGGCGGCGGGGCGTTTCACCAAGGGACCGAGGGCGCGCTCGACGTCCAGCGGCACCCGGCTCTGCAGCCCTTCGAGAACGCCTTCGAGCGGGCCGGCCTTCCGCTGAAGCAGCACGCCGAGATCCTGCCGGTCCAGTGGGCGAAGCTGCTGCTCAACCTCAACAACCCGGTCAACGCGCTGTCCGGGCTTCCCCTGCGCGAGGAGCTGGGCCAGCGCGACTACCGCCGCTGCCTCGCCGCGGCCCAGAGCGAGACGCTCGACCTGCTCAAGGCAGCTGGGATCACTCCGGCTCAGCTCACTGCTCTACCGGCTCACCGGATGCCGACCGTACTGCGGCTGCCCGACTTCATCTTCCGGCGACTAGCCGCCAGGATGCACGCCGTCGATCCGCTGGCGCGGTCGTCGATGTGGGAGGACCTGCAGGCGGGGCGGCGTACCGAGGTCGACTACCTGAACGGCGAAGTCGTCGGTTTGGCCGAGTCGCTCGGCCGCACCGCTCCGGTGAACGCCAAACTGACTGCCCTCATCCACGCGGCCGAGTCGGGCCAGGTTGTTTCGATGTCTGGGGCCGAGCTGCTCCGGACCCTCCAGTCAGCCCAAGCGGGCGGCGGCAGGTAGTTCGCTGGGATCGGCGGCCGGCCACTCCGACGGGTTGGCGCCGAGCGCGTTCAGCTCGGCGAGTTGCAGCACGCACCAAGGCGAGAGGTCCGCCCGTACTGCGAGATCACTCCACTCGGCCCACTCGTACGCCGCGACCTCGGCCGGATCGGGGACGGGCTCGGTTGTGACGGTGACCCGGAAGACCGGGCACAACTCGTTCTCCACGATGCCGTCGGGCATTTCGGCGCGATACCGGAAGGCGGGCAGAACCAGGTCCAGCGTCGACGCGACCAGGCCGAGCTCGTCGGCCAGCCGGCGGCGTACGGCGGACTGCAGCGACTCGTCGGGAAGTGGGTGCCCGCAGCAACTATTCGTCCAGACACCCGGCCAGGTCCGCTTGCCGAACGCGCGCTGGGTCAGCAACACCCGGCCACGCTGGTCGAACACGTAACTGGAGAACGCCAGATGCAACGGCGTCGCGGCATGATGCACCGTCGCCTTGTCGGCCCGCCCGACCGCACGGCCGGCCTCGTCGACCAGCACCACCTGCTCCGTCTCCACCCGAAGAGCTTAGTGCCACGACCGGAGGTTGTAAGGCCTGGACCGCCCCCACTCACCAACCTGCTCCCCCGCCGCCGGGGGAAGGCAACCTACGCCTGGCCGGTCCTGGCCGAATGAGGTTTGTGAGTGGCGGCGGTCCGGGTTAGCCTGGCCGGGTGACGAAGCGACTCGCGCAGTATCGACCGGCTCTGGGACGAGCCGGCCTGCTGTAGTTCGCTCCACCCCCAGAGCCTCCGAGGCAGGATCCCGTCAGGGTTCCTGCCTCTTTCCGTTGCCGGAGGCGCTGAGTGCCTCTCGGCGTTCACTTTTCGAGAGGACCCTGATGAACGACGGACCGGCCGTACTCGAACGGCTGCGGCGGACGACCGACACGATCGTCGGCGAGACCGACCTGATCGAGCGGCTGAACTCCGGCCGCCCGCTGCGGATCAAGTACGGCGTCGACTGCACCGCGCCCGACCTGCATCTGGGCCACGCCGTCAACCTGTGGATGATGCGGCAACTGCAGGATCTCGGGCACCGGGTGGTGTTCCTGCTCGGCGATCTGACCACCCGCATCGGCGATCCGACCGGTCGCTCCGAGACGCGCCCGATGCTCAGCCCCGAGCAGATCGAGGAGAACGCCGCCTCGTTCCTCGACCAGGTGTCACTCGTCCTGCGCACCGACCCGGAGGTCTTCGAAGTACGCCGGAACTCCGAGTGGTTCGGCACGATGGAGGTCTCGACCCTGCTCGGGCTGTTCAGCCAGGTGACGCACGCCCAACTGATGGCGCGGGACATGTTCCGCGAGCGCGTCGCGGCCGGACGGGAGATCGCGCTCCACGAGCTGATCTACCCGGTACTGCAGGGCTACGACAGTTTCGCGATGGACAGCGACCTGACCATCGTCGGGTCCGACCAGCTCTTCAACGAGCAACTCGGCCGGCACTTCCAGCAGCGACTCGGGTCGCCGCCGCAGGCCCTGATCATCACCACGATCACGCCCGGGATCGACGGCGGCCCCAAACAGTCGAAGTCGCTGAACAACTACATCGCCTTGACCGACACCCCGAAGGACAAGTTCGGCAAGCTGATGAGCCTGCCCGACTCGTTGATCCAGGTCTACGCGCACGTCTACACGGAACTCCCGCTCGACGTCGTCGCCTCTCTCGGCGAGGCTGCTGCACATGGTGGTCCGGCTGCCCGCGACGCCAAGCTCAAACTCGCCGCGGCGGTCGTGACGCGCTACCACGGCGCGAATGTCGCCAAGGCGGAGCGGGCGGCGTTCACCGAGCAATTCACCCACCGCGGTATTCCGGATGACCTTCCGGAGGTGACGGTGCAGACTTCAAGTCCGACCGTTCTGGAGTTGCTGCAAGCAGCGCGGCCCGAGCTGAGCAACTCCGAACTCCGCCGGCTGATCCACCAGGGAGCAGTCTCGATCGACGATCAGAAGGTACTCAGCCATGACCAACCCATCGCCGTCTCCGAGCCGATCACCCTCCGCTCCGGCTCCCGCACCTTCCACCGGATCGTCCGCGCCTGAGACGAAGACGGTGGAGGCGCTGGTCAGCGTCGGCGACCGGTACGCCGGACAGTTGCCGGCCTTCGAAGCGGACCGGCCTTGGTGGTCGGAGGTCGAGGCGACCACCAGGTATCTCGACGACGTGCTCGGCGTGCCCACTTTCGTACTGCGCCTGGTGCACGCCGACAACGCCGAACTCGGTCGCGGCGGCCGGGTCGTCTTCCACGTCCAGGCAGCCGCCGACCCGCGCCCAGGCGTGCTCGACCCGACTCCGCGTCCCGACTGGCCGGACATCGTCAAGCCACATCGGCTCCGGTCGCCGTGGGCCGAGATCGACGGCCCGCAGCGGCTGGTCGACTGGGCAACCGGCATCGTCGGGCCGGCCCGGCCCACGCAGTACAAGACCTGGAACCTCTCTTGTCTGATCCACCTGCCGGCAGCCGGTGCCTGGGCCAAGGCGACGAGCTGGTTCTGCAGCGTCGACGCCGACGTCATCAACCATGTTCATCAGTACGACGCCGCGCTGGCGCCGGGTGTGCTCGGGGTCGATCTGGAGAATCGGTGGTCTCTCCTCGCGCACGCGCCGGGGACCGACTGCTGGGAGCCGGATCCGGCCACTGTGCAGGACATCCTCAGCCGGTGGGTCGCAGTACAGGCTGCCGTCGCGGGTGAAGAACTGCGGGTGCCGAGGATGCTTCCGGAGGATTTGCCAGCAGAGTTGGATGCTCTGCTGGCGAGTGAGGTCGCTGAGCGACTGACCACTGCGGAGCTCGCGCAAGCCCGGGTACTGCGAGACGCGCTGCCCGGGCTCGTTCGGGAGCTGGAGTCGGCGGGGCTGCCGAACACCTTGGTCCATGGGGACTTTCATCCCGGTAACTGGCGCTCCGACGGCACCAATCGGGTGATCGTCGACTGGGCGGACAGTTGCCTCGGGCATCCTGCTGCCGATCTCCAGCGGCTTCGCAACTGGCTGCCGGAGGAGACGCGGGAGCTCGCGGTCCAGACCTGGGCCGCCGCCTGGCAGAAGCGCCTGCCGGGTTGCGATCCACTCCGTGCGCTCGAACCGATGACGGTGCTCATCCACCTGCTGGGCGCTGTCACCTACCAGCGATTCCTCGACAACATCGAGCCCAGCGAACGGATCTACCACGAGGACGATCCGGCCGCCGAAGTCCGATCCGCGATCCGCAGCTATGAGCTCCGCTGAGGCAGGCCCTCTTTTGCGCGACGTCATCGTCGAAACGATCGCGGATCGCCTGCCGGTCTGGCAGGGTGGCCGGCGATGAGAGCGATCGTGAAAGCGTGCCTGAACGGTGACCGCTCGCGGGACGACCATCCCGCAGTACCGGTGACTCCGGCGGAACTCGCGCAGGCCGCGTACGACGCCGCGGCGGCGGGGGCGGACGCGGTGCATTTCCATCCGCGCGGGGCCTCCGGGCGGGAGAGCTTGCGCTGGTCGGACGTGGAGCCGGCGGTGGCCGCCGTGCGGGAGCGGTGTCCTGGGTTGCCGCTCGGGGTGTCGACGCGGCAGGAGATCGAGCCGGATTTGTCGCGGCGGCTGGCGTTGCTTGGCGAGTGGGCGGCCGGGCCGGACTTCGCCAGTGTGAACTGGCATGAGGACGGCGCCGAACAAGTTGCGGATCTGCTGGTCGAGCGCGGGATCGGGGTCGAGGCCGGGCTCTTCACTCCGTCGGCCGCCCTTGAGTTCCTGAGTTGGTCGGGGCCGGTCGTGCGGGTGCTGGTGGAAGCGCTGCCTGGAATCTCGCCTGGTGCGGATGGGGTAGCGGCGGCTCGGGAGATGCTGGCCGTGCTGCCGTCCGGCTTCGATGTGGTGGTGCACGGGGAGAACGAATGGGCCTGGCCCGTGCTGGAATGGGCGCGGGCCGAGGGCTACGGGGTGCGGGTCGGCTTCGAGGACATGCTGACTGGGCCGCGGGGTGAAAGTGTCGCTGGCAATGGCGAGTTGGTCGCTTATCTGAGGGGGAACTGATGACAGTTCTGGTCACCGGAGCAACGGGGAACGCTGGTGGGGCGGTTGTGCGTGCACTGGCTGCGAAGGGGGTTCCTGCTAAGGCGCTGGTGCGCAAGGCAGTTGAGTTGCCTGATGGGGTGGAGGCGGTCGTCGGCGATCTCAATCAGCCGTCGACTTTTGTTGATGCGCTTCCCGGCGTTTCTGGGATCTTCCTGCTGAGCGGGTACGAGCGCATGGAGGAACTGCTGGCCAGCGCAGTACGGGCCGGAGTACGGCGGGCTGTGCTGTTGTCGAGCAGTTCGGTGGTTGGGACGGACACGCGCAATGCGATCGCGCAGTACCACGGGGCTGCTGAGGCTGCTGTTCGTGAGTCCGGGTTGGAGTGGACGTTCCTGCGGCCGAACGCGTTCATGTCGAACACGCTGCGGTGGCTGGATCAGCTTGCGGCGGGTGACGTGGTGCGGTTGCAGTTCCCGGAGGTGCCGATCTCGACGATCCATCCGGATGACATTGCGGACGTTGCTGTTGCTGCGCTGACGGAGGATGGTCACGCGGGGGTGGCGTATCGACTGAGCGGTCCGGTGGCGCTGCGCCCGGCCGAGCAGTTGGCGATCGTTTCCGAGGCGATCGGGCGGCCGTTGCGGGCGTATGAGTTGAGCGCGGAGGAGACGCACGACGAGCTGTTCGCGTCGATGCCGGCGAAGTATGCGGAGGCAATCGAGGCGTTCTATCGCGACGGCATCATCGATGAGACGACTGTGACGGACGCTGTGGAGAAGGTCACGGGCCACCCGCCCCGCACGCTGCAGCAGTGGGCTCGGGAAAACGCCTCGCTGTTCAGTTAGTCGGTGGGTGGGTGACGCCCACGCGTGCTCCTACGTCGCCCGCTCCCCACCCCCAGCTACCTCGCTCCTACATCGCTCGTCCCGCTGCCGTGACTACTGGTTGCGCGGCCGACCCGCTTGGCTGGTCGGCCGAGTACTGACGCACCCAGCGAGCCCAACCGCGCGGAGGTAGGCGTCCCTGAACCTGGCATTCAGCGTCCCGAGCGACAGGACATAGTCGCCGTTTTCGGCCATCGCCGGCTATTGTCTACGCCTGGAGTGCACGTCCTACCGGGACTACGTCCTGTCGGTAGGCACGCAGCCCTGCGTTGGCGGGGGCCGACGCAAGAGGCGCGTGGGCGGGTCGGTGCACGGCTCGCCAGCCGGTCGGGCTCGCCTGTGCGTCACCTACGCGTCAGCATCCGACCCGCCGGACGACGGGCTCCACCTGGTGCGTCAGCACCCGGCCAGCCACACCGATGGCGCCTCCTGTGCGACACCTTGCTTTCACGGCAGCGGGACGAGCGACGTAGGAGCGAGGTAGCTGGGGGTGGGGAGCGGGCGACGAAGGAGCACGCGTGGGCGGGTTTTACTCCGGGCTGAGGGCTGCGACGTATTGGGTGCCGGTGCAGGTGGTGCCGAATCTGGGGAAGATGTAGGAGACGGCGAATTCGTGGGCGTGGGCGTCCAGCCCGGTCATTGCGTCGGTGACGTAGATGGTGTTGTAGCCGTGTTCATCGGCTACGCGCCCGGTGGACTCCACGCCGAAGTTGGTGGCGATGCCGCCGAGTACGACGGTTCTGATGCCGCGGGCTTGCAGTACGTCGTCGAGGCCGGTCTGGTGGAAGGCACCGACCGTGTGCTTGACGATTTCCACGTCGCCGGGCTGGCGGTCCAGCTCGGGCGCGAACCCGCTGCCCTCGGGCTGGAGGTCGACGCCCGGGCGCTCGACCCGCACGTTGACGACCAGCCCACCGACGGACCGGGTGGCTTTGGCCAGCGCGACGCAGCGCTTCAGCACCTCCGGTCCGCTCAGTGGCGCCGTGTCGAGCGCGATGATCCGCGGCATCAGGTCGATCAGCACCAGCGCCGTCGTACGGGGCTCCAAGTCAAGAGTGGTCACACCTTCGGACCCTACGACATGCCGGCGGCCAGGTTCTCGCCCTACGACATGCTGGCCGCCAGATTGTCGGCAAAGGTGGTGTCCTTCTCGGTCGCGGAGAACCCGAAGCGCCACGTCCCGCCGTTGTAGGTGCCCGGCTGCCACGCGCGGCCGCCCGGTTGCCAGAGCGGCTGCCATGCGACGGCCGCGTTCTGCGGGTCGTACCAATGGTTGTCCGCGGCCCACGCCGAACCTTGCTTGTACGCCGACACGACGCTCAGCCCCGGCCCCGTCGCCATCGACCACTTGGGCAGTCCGGGATAGTCGCCGTTGCGGTTGAACCCACTGGGATCGCCCTGGTCGGCGAGCCCGGAGTCGACGTTGAAGGAGACCTCCCACAGTGGTGCGGACGGCGCCTGGTTGACGTTCCAGCGCAGGCTCGTGGCGAACGTCTTCGGGCCGAAGGCGAACGACCAGTCGGCGGTGATCGGCTCGTCACCGAGCGGGATGCCCTTCAGCTCGAGCTTCCCCTCCGCCGTCTCCACCTGAGCCGCCGCACCGGTGAGGTCGGTGGCGCCGAAGTTGCCCACGCCGAGATAGGGCGCGGTCGCCCGGGACGACGAGTCCAGCGCCGGCTTGTACTGCGCCTTGCCCGCCGGGTCGACGTCGAGCGCTGTCAGCACCGCCCTCGGCGTGGTCTGCACAGTCGCCCGGTAGTACTTCGTACTGACCACCATCCCCTTGGTCACCTGGGTCTTCGCGAAGTCCAGCGGCGCGACGAACAACCCACCCTTGCCCCAGCCCGCGCCGGTGACGTACCAGTCGGTCCCGTCCTGGACCACCTCCGCCGCGTGGGACGAGATCGTGCCGACCAACTGGTCGATCGTGAAGTGCAGCGGATCCTTGCTCCTGTAGACCTTCGTCGACTCGTAGCCGCCGTCACAACAGACGAACAGATACCAGTCCGTACCGCGCTGGACCACGAACGGGGACTCGGTCGGCCCGCCGAAGGTGCCCGTCGCGGGGTGCTGAAATGCGGTCTTGCGCTCGCCCCAGTGCAGCAGATCGTCACTGGTGCGATAGGCAACAATGTGGTTGCCGCCGCTCGGCGTCGAGTTGGCCGTGTAGTACATGACCCATTGCGTGCCGACCTTCAACACCATCGGATCGCGCCCGTCGAAACCGTCGGTAAACAACGGATTCGCCGGACTTCTGGTCCAGTTCACCAGGTCGGTCGACGTCGCCAACGACATCCGGTACGCCGTATGGTCGGCCGTCCCGCCTGCGTAGAACATGTAGTAGACGCCTTGGTCGTAGATCACGTGCGGCGCCCAGATGTGGCTCTCGCCGGCCGCCGGATCAGCCACCAGCGCGGGCGGCTGTTTCGTCCACGGGCCGTTCGGCGACGGAGCGGTGGCGTGCCCGAAACTCTTCTCGTCGAGCGGGTTGGCCGGCTCCGCATGCGTGATGGCGAAGACGTGCCAGGTCCCGGTCTTGCGATCCTGGATCAGCGTGTGGTCGTTGTAGTACCACGGGCTGGACTCGCCGACGCTCGGGTCGTACACCTTGACGAAGTTGCCCGCGGCCACCACCGTGTCGGTCCTGGTGAAGGGTTCGTTGTTGATCACCGAGAGCTCCAGATCGAGCAGGTCGAGACCTGCCAGGTAGCCGGTCGCCGCAGGGTTCTTGCCGGTCACCGCGACCGTCAACTGATGCTTGCCCGCAGCAAGGGTTCTGGTGCCGAGGTCAACGTTCTGGGTGACCACACCACTCGCGACATAGCCGTCGAAATCTGCCACCTTCGTGCCGTCGATGCTGAGCGCAACGATGCCGTAGTCGGCCGCCTTGGTCAGCACGGCGGAAAGGCTGTAGGTGCCCGTCGTCGGGACCGTGAAGGACAGCACCGCCTGGTCGCCGGACTTCGCACCATGAATCCACAACTGCGCGCCACCCGACCAGTTCACTCCACAGCAGTTGCCCTGCACATCGACCGGCACCGTTGCGGAGACGACCGGCAGCATCGACTCGCCTTCGATCCGGAGCGTGCTCCCGGACGTCGCCTGGACCGGCGCCGACTTGGCGCCCCCGTTGCCGGCCAGGTCGACCGCCGCCACGCGGTACGTCCAGGTCTCCTGCAACCCGAGTCCCTTGTGCACGAAACCTGGGACCCGGCTCGTGCCGATCAGCTTCTCGGCAGCACCCTTCTTCGCTGCATAGACGTCGTACCGCGTAATGCCGCTCTCATCTGCCGGCTCTTGCCAGCTGAGTGCGATCGCGTTGTCAGCCCGGCTCACCGCGGTCAGGCCCTCGACCATGGCGGGGGCGCGACGATCGGAGTACGGGAGGACCGATGACTGGACGACATAGCCAGCTGCCGTCCAGGTGGTGATCGGCCTGAGTTCGATCTTCAGGCTGCGCTTCCCGAACGTGATTGCTGCGGGCAACTGGTAGTTGTCGTCCAGCCAGCGCTGACGGTCGTTGCCCAAGGCCTGCGACCAGATCCCGGCTTCCTTGCCGTCGACAAACACCTTGGCGGCTTGCCCGGCCACCTTCTGGTCACTGGTACGCCGCAAGGTGACGCCTCGGTTGACCGGGTCAACCTTTGCGGTGAAGCGGATCGGCGTGCTCCCGGACCGGACCTGGTCGGTCAGCACGATGTCGTCGTAATCGCCCTCGTAGACGCTGGTCAGGTCGGCCGGGGTCGCCGCACCGTCGTCGTACTGGTGTTCCGTGCGGCTCTGCGCCGAGCCGGTGTCGAGCCGGTCGGTCTCGCGGGCGCCGAACTGCGGTGCGGAGTACAGGAAGGCGGTTGAGCCGTAGATCGCCGGGTGGTCGTTCTGCTGGCCGTGCTCGATGCCGAACGTCAACTGGTTCTGGTAGCCGATCGAGTCGGTGATGTGCAGGCGGAACGCGCTGTCGCACTCGTACTTGCACTCGCCCGCCTGGACCTCGTGGCCCGAGTTGCCGTGGAACGGCGTGGAGTACGTGCCCTGGTTGAAGTACCAGCCGGACTCGTAGTAGTCCTCGGTGCCGGTGCCGTAGATCGCCGGGGTGCGCTCACCGTCGACGTACACGCGCTCGTCGCCTTCGAGGTAGCCTCGAGTGTTGCCGCCGGCCTGCAGACCTTCCATGGTTTGCGAGACGCCGACGAACTTGCCGCGTCCGGTGGTCTGCGCGACCATCCAGTCGCTGCCCATGACCGGTTCGGCGCGATGTGACACCGCGGTGAAGTAGCCGCTCTTGCCGGTGACCAGATCCTTCGCGACTTCGAGATCGCGCGCCGAGGTGACCTCCGCCTGACCACCGGACAGCTTGTACTGCGAGGTGTTGACGAGCGTGACGGTGGCGCGGGCGAGGTACGGCATCGGCCACCAGGCGGAGTACCAGCCCTTCGGATCCATCGCGAAGAAGAGCGAACGGACGTCGTTCTCCCCCAGTCCGGAGCCGAAGAACTCGCCGAGCGGGGCATCGACCCGCTTCTTGCCGTCCACAGTGACCTGCACCCGTACGCCGGACAGCAGCGCGTCGGAGGGCTTCACGCGTTCGGCGTCGGCCGGCGTGGCGGCGTACGGCATCGAGTGCGCACCTTCCCAGCGCTGGCCCGTGATCGAGTAGCCGTGGGCCTGCTCGTCCGCTACATGTTGCGGTCCGAGGTCAAGGGTGTCAGTGCGCTTCGTCGTGCCGCCGACGATCGAGTCGGCCCAGTAGGTGAACTCGTTGAAGTCGAGGTCGGAGGAGACGAACTCGTTGCGGATCTCCAGCTGCGACTTGCCCGCCGTGACACTGGCCGGCAACTCGACGACCTGGTCGGCCCACTGCGCACCCTGGGCCGGCAGCGGCGCCCACTCACCGGCCGGTACGCCGTCGACGAGCACCTTCGCGCGCTGGTTGCCGATCCGCAGGTCCATCCGGCGGATCAGCTTGACGCCCGTGTTGGCCGGGTCGACCTTCAGCGTGAACTTGCTGCCGCCGGTGAACGCGCGGCCGTCGTCGCTGATGCTCTTCAGCTCCAGGCCGACGAGCTGCGGGAGCTTCAGCCGGAGTGCACTGAGCTCACCAGGGCCGCGAACGTCGGCGAGCGTGAGTTGTTTGCCGGGGGCAAGCTCCACCGGGGTCTCGGTGGTCTTCGCGCCGGGCCTGGCGGGCTTGGGGTCCTTCGTGCCGGACGCCTTGAGGAGGGCTACGACATCCGTTGCCTTGTCGGCCGGGTCGAAGGTCTTCACGCCAGTCGCGTCGGGGAACTCGCGGTAGCCGACGTGGTAGAAGTACGGGTTGTTCTGGACGGTCACCCGCATCGACTTCTGGTACGGCATCGGGACGCGGAGGTAGACGCCGCCGCTGGTCTCCAACGCATTGGCGACGAGCGGGTAGACGAACGGCGAGCCGAGCTTGCCGTCGACAACGTCCTGCAGGCTCGCGTCCAGCACCTTCTTCCCGTCCAGCTCGACGGTGATGGTGCCGGTCTTGCGGACATCGCCCTCGTCGCGGGTGAACCAGATCGCGGCGATCTCGCCGGCGCCGTCGTCCTCGGCGAGCACGCAGCCGGCAGGCGTGGTCCGCAGGCATGAGTAGGTGCCCTCGAACCCGTCGTTGTTGGAGCCGTCACGGGCGAAGCTGGAGAACTGCTTGGTGCGGACGCCGCTCTGCAGCTCGGGGAGCCGGTCGAGTTGCCGGTAGACGTCCCAGCCGACCGGGCCGTTGCCGCCCGCGGGAGCGGACGTAGTACCGGCCGCTTGTGCTGCGGGAGCGGACGCAGTACCGGCTGCCTGTACTGCGGGCGCGGCCGCTGCGGCTGGTACTGCGGCTGCCGCGGCTGGGGGCGCCAGGGCCGGCGCGGCCGAGGCATGGGCGGCCGTGGGGACGGCGAGAACTGCGCCGAGGAGAACCGCGACGACAGGTCGGAACGAGCGGGTCATGGGCGGACCTCACGATCTGGGAAATCGATTTCTCAGATGTCTACCATCGGCTCGCGGTCTTTGAGAAGGGTTCGGAGCCGTCTACTTGCTGAGACCCGACCGACGGCGGGGTTGCTCCGGGCAGGAGACTGGTCTCGCACTCGGACGTCCAGCACTCACCCCGCAGGAGATAGCCAATGAGTTCTGCTCCAGCCCAGATCGCCGTCACCGGCCTCGCGGTGATGGGCCGCAACCTGGCCCGGAACCTGGCGCGCAACGGTTTCCGCGTCGCCGTCCACAACCGGTCCAAGGCCCGTACCGACGCGCTGATCCAGGAGTTCGGCCACGAGGGTGAGTTCACCCCGGCCGACGACCTGCCCGCGCTCGTCGCCGCGCTGGAGCAGCCGCGCAAGATCATCATCATGGTCAAGGCCGGCGAGCCCACCGACGCGGTGATCGACGAGTTGGTGCCGCTGCTCGACGAGGGCGACATCGTCGTCGACGCCGGTAACGCGCACTTCGCCGACACCCGCCGGCGCGAGGACGCCCTGAAGGCCAAGGGCCTGCATTTCGTCGGCGCCGGCGTCTCCGGTGGCGAGGAGGGCGCACTGAACGGCCCGAGCATCATGCCGGGCGGCTCGCCCGAGTCGTACGCGGCCCTCAAGCCGATGCTGACCAAGATCTCCGCCCACGTCGGCGGCGAGGCCTGTTGCGTCCACGTCGGCCCGGACGGCGCCGGCCACTTCGTGAAGATGCTGCACAACGGCATCGAGTACGCCGACATGCAGCTGATCGCCGAGGCGTACGACCTGCTGCGCAGCGTGCTCGGGCTCAGCGCGACCGAGATCGCTGACGTGTTCCGTGAGTGGAACAGCGGCGACCTGGAGTCGTTCCTGATCGAGATCACCGCGGAGGTGTTGTCGCAGGTCGACGAGTCGACCGGTGGGCCGTTCGTGGACGTCGTACTGGACCAGGCGGAACAGAAGGGCACCGGACGCTGGACGGTTCAGGTCGCCTTGGACCTGGGCATTCCGGTCAGCGGGATGGCGGAGGCCGTCTTCGCGCGGTCACTGTCGGGCGACGCCGTACGGCGTTCCGCGGCGGCCGGAGTACTGGCTGGGCCTTCCGATGCCAAGGTTTCGGTGGACCGGGATGCGTTCATCGAGGATGTGCGGCATGCGCTGTACTCGTCGAAGCTGGTCGCGTACGCGCAGGGGTTCGATGCGATCCGGGCCGCTTCGGACCAGTACGGATGGGACATCGACCTCGGCGCGATGGCGACCATCTGGCGGGGCGGGTGCATCATCCGGGCGCGTTTCCTGGACCGGATCAAGGAGGCGTACGACCGGGACGCTTCGCTGCCGTCGCTGCTGGTCGACGACTACTTCAAGGAGGCCGTCGTCAGCGGGCAGGACGCATGGCGCCGCGTGGTCGCGACGGCAGCCACGGCCGGAGTGCCGGCTCCTGGTTTCTCCGCGGCTTTGTCGTACTACGACGGGTTGCGGGCGGAGCGGCTGCCTGCGGCGCTGATCCAGGGGCTGCGGGATCTCTTCGGGGCGCACACGTATCGGCGGGTCGACCGGGACGGGTCGTTCCACCTGGACTGGTCGGGTGACCGCAAGGAGCACTCGGCCTGAGTTCTTTTGCTGACACGGCAGGCGGATTGGCGCTGGGGTCGAACGTGTGTTCTAATACACTCTCAGCGCCAGCCCGCTTCGGCGGGGACATGTCACCCAGGGAGATCGCCGCAACGATGACTGTAGACACCTTCGCAGGAGAAGCTCAGACCGACGCCGCCGACACTCCCGTTGCGGTGATCGACTCTTCGGCCGCGGCCGACGTGGCTTCCCCGTCAGCAACTGACGCGCCGGCGGAGAGCCTCGCCGCCGACGTGGACGCTCCGACCTCTTCGGACGTGGACGGTGCTCCGGCCGCCGAGACCACTCCGGTGGTCGCGGAGAAGCCGAAGAAGGCTCCCGCCAAGAAGGCGGCGCCGAAGAAGACCAAGACCCTCGAGCTGACCCTGACCGTCACCGGCACCGCCGACGGCGAGTGGAAGGCCGAGCTCAAGCAGGGCAACAGCTACATCGCGAAGAACCTCCTGGTCGCCGCAGCCGCCGTCTCCCGCGCCGCCAAGGAACTCCACGAGGACCTGTCCGGCCCGATCGACGAGGTCATCGACGCAGCCCGCGAACAGCAGGCAGCCAAGGTAGCCGCCCTCGAAGCCGAACTAGAAGCAGCCCGCAAAGCCCTCGCCGAACTAGACGACTAGCAACCCCCCGCGCCGGTCTCGCCACCGACGCCCACCGACCCGCCGGCCTCATCACCCGGCGGGTCGCTGGCATTCCACCCCCAAAACCACAGAAGACAGCTGCCGGTTCAACTGACCCGCACCCGAGCAAGCCCACCAGGCGCCAAGCCATCAGCAACCACCGCGCCGACCCACCAGCAGCAACGCTCAGACCAGTCCCGCAGTAACCGCAGGAGCCGGCGGCGAGGACCACAGGAGACAGCTGCTGGTGTCGGTGAGCTTCAGCACCCGAGCGAGTCGGCAGCCGCCAAGAGCCAACAGCAACCACCGCACCGACCTCCCAGCAGACAGGCTCAGACTGCCCCCGCAGTAACCGCCGGAGCCAGCGGCTGGCAGCGCGGGAGACGGTTGCTGGTGGCCGCTATAGCCACACGCTCGACGACCCGACCCTCGGAAGGCCTCGCAGTAACCCGCAGGAGGCGGCTGCTGGTGACAGCGAGCCCACGCACCCGAGCGAGTCCCGCAGCGCACCAGCCGGACCAGTCAGCAGTGCGATCGTCAGCCAGCGCCGGCTGTGGCTATGGCGAATACCAGCAGCCGTCGCCTGTGGTTCTCGCCGCCGGCTCCTGCGGTTACTGCGAGGGGTCCCCGGGGTGCTAGCCGTCCGTGGGTTGTGGCGAACACCAGCAACCGTCGCCTGCGGGTGCCCGCCGCCGGCTCCCGCGGTTACTGCGAATAGTCCCCGGGGGTCTGCCGGCCAGCCTGTGGGGTATGGCGAATACCAGCGGCCGCCGGTCTGCGGTTTCTGCCGCCGGCTCCTGCGGCGGATGCGAAGTCCACTGGCTGCGGGCCGCATCTGTCGGTGCTGGCTGGATCGCCTGATGGGCGGGCGGGAATCGCGGGGCGGGTGCTGGGGCTCGGACACCGAGGCCATCAATGGCACGCTGGTCGGCCGTCGGTCGGCTCATCTTGCGCTCGTACCGCATCCGTCGGCTGCCGGTTCCTTCGTATTGATGGCGTGGGAGTCCGGGGCGGATCGGCTGGGCCAACTGCGGGGGAACGGGATGTGACGGAATCGGCACGCCGGGGTGGTGTGCGAAGGGGGTGGGGCGTCGTACCTTGTTTGCCTGGGCCGGTCCCGTTGGGCCCTGACCGCTCCTAACCGAAGGGGTCAGATGAGCACCTTCCAAGATCTGGGATCGTTGCTGCTCGTCCGCGGTGCCGATGAGCTGGAGCATGCCGGTGGCACGTTGTACGTGCACCTGCATCGGGTCGCCAAACGGCTGCGCGATCTGGGCGCTTCCGAGACGCTCGTGCTCGCCGGGCTCGCGCACGCGGCGTACGGGACGGATGGGTTCCCGACGCATCTGTTCGACTGGCAGGAGGAGCGGCCAGTTCTCGAAGCCGTCATCGGACCCGACGCTGAGTTGCTCGTCTACCGCTACGGTTCCTGCGAGCGCGAGACCACCTGGCGCGATCTCGCCGAGCACAGCACTGTCACCGACCGGTTCACCGGTACTTCGGAGGAGCTGACGTCGGCCGAGTTGCGTGACTTCGTCGACCTGACCATCGTCAACGAGCTCGACGTTTTCGACCACGCCCCGGACCTCAAGCCCAAGCTGCACGCGTTCCTCCAGGAACAGATCCCGCGCTGGCAGTCCCTGGCCTCCCCCGCCGTCCTGGCCGACGCCAACCGCGCCCTGGCCCTCTAAACGCGCGTCAGCTTCGGCCGAAGCTTCGCATCGTCGTCAGGAAGAGGGCCAGCAGCGTTGCGGCGAGGGTCGCCGCAACGCAAAGCCACAGTGGAAGCGGCGTCAGCAACGTGGTCGCGGCGAAGGTCAGCGGCGCGACGTAGCTGCCGGCCAGCCGAGGGTGGCGCCTGACCCAGCGCAGTACGGCGGGAATCGGCATCCCGATCGGCGCCAGTAAGACGGCCGCGCCCAGTGCCACCTGCCACCCGCGCTGCTCGATCAGCAGAGCTCCGACCAGCAGCCAGCAGAGTGGACCGAAGACCAGCAACCACCACGGCGGCTGCCACAGATCGTCGTCGGCCGCCTGCCGGACGGTCTCGTTGCGCGTCACGCCCGTCGCCTCCTCCCTCGGCTGGGGCCCGCCACTTCGAGTTTGGCACCCGCGCGACGGTTTCCTGGAAAAGGCGCCTCACCCGACGCATGATCGGTACATGGCCCGCTACGAAGTGATCGCCCGCGCCCAGCTCGACCGGCGCCAGTCCACCTCCGACTACTTCACCATGGCCCACCTGTCCGGCCGTCTCGACCGTGGCATGCACCTGCGGCGGGTCGAGGAGCTGCCCGACGGCCGGGTCGCTCTCGTCCTGCAGCACAAGTTCAGCCCGCGGAAGCAGGACGAGGCGGCGCTGATGGCGAACCGGACGCTCGCCCAACTCGGTATCCCGGCCGCTCAGGTCTCGCAGGTCGACCTGCTCCGGCTGTCCCGCAAGGGGCGCACCCTGGTCCGCTCCTGGATCGGTCCTGCCAATCCGCCTGGTCCCGATCCGAGCGGGGACCGTGAACCCCGCAACCCGCTGCCCGCTCCGCCACATCTGAACGCCTCACTCGAGCTCCCCAGCAACTGACACACGACGCGCGGGCCTACCCCGCAGTACCGCCGGGGTGGGCACAGCCGCAGTACTCCGCGCCCGCCGGACGGGGCAGGGGCGCGCGAGTCCACCTACCTCAGGGCGTGAACACCTCGAAAGGCGCCGCGAACGTCGTGCCGAGCCGGCTGCCCGCAGCGCGCCCCATGCCTTCGAGGAACTCGGCCGGGTCGAAGTCCGGCCAGTTCAAGCCGTCGATGTAGGCCTTGTGCGCCCGCAGCGACTCGACCCCCACCTCGAAGGTCTCGGTCGTGTCGACCGCGTGCTTGCCGTTGGGCGATCCGGCCATCCAGACCTGCCGTACGCCGTTCCAGCGCTCGCCTTCCTCGGGGAAGATCCACCGGTTCGCGGCGTCCCGAACCGCGTCGAGGGTGGCCTTGCCGGTGCTGATGTGGTCGGCCTGGTTCAGGACGACGTCGCCGTCCCAGGTGTCGCGGAAGTTGTTGGTGATGACGATCTCCGGCCGGTGCCGCCGGATCACGCCGGTGATCAACCGGCGCAGCGCGACGCCGTACTCGATCGTGCCGTCGGGCTGGCCGAGGAACTCCACGGACGAGACGCCGACGATCCGGGCCGACTCGATCTGCTCGGCCTCGCGCAGTGGGCCGCTCTCGGCCGGCGGGATGCCGTCGATCCCGGCCTCGCCCGAGGTGAGCAGGACGTAGACGACCTCCTTGCCCTGTCTGGTCCAGCGCGCGACCGCCGCGGCGCCGCCGAACTCCAGATCGTCAGGGTGCGCGACCACCGCGAGGGCCTTGGTCCAGTCCTCGGGCAGCGCTTCGAACGGCTCCGGTGCAGTCATGAAGGAAGGCTACGACGCGACGACCCCGGTCGACACCTTTTGCCCGGTACTACGCCCCGAACACCCGCCGGGTGTACGTGTTGGCGAAGGCGCGCCTGGGGTCCAGCCGGTCACGAACCGCGAGGAAGTCGTCGAACCGCGGATACCGCTCGCCCAACTCGTCGGCTCCGAGCGTATGCAACTTGCCCCAGTGCGGCCGGCCCCCGAACGCCTTCACGATCTGCTCGAACGCATCGAAGTACTTGGCGTGCGCAAGCCGGTGGTACTGATGAATCGCCACATACCCGGTGTCTCGCCCGTACGCCGTCGACAACCAGATGTCGTCAGCCGCGGCAACCCGTACTTCGATCGGGAACGGCAACCGCTCCCCCGACCGGTCGATCCACGCCCGCAACTCCCGCACGACCTCGACCACGTGCTCACGCGGTACGGCGTACTCCGACTCCCGGAACACCACGTTGCGCTCGGCACAGAACACCTTGTACGACGCGTCGACATACTCGCGGGCCGACAGCGCCCGAGACGCCAACTGATTGATCCGCGGCACCAACCCGGGGCGCCGGACCGACAGCCGGTTGGTCAGCTCGAAGACGCGGTTCGACAGCAGTTCGTCGTCGACCCACCCGCGGATCCGGCCGACCGGCGAGGCACCGACGCCTGCAGCGACCCGGTTGTTCCGCTTCGTCAACGCGACCTCGGTGTGCGGAAACCAGTAGAACTCGAAGTGATCGTTGCCATCAGCAAGTGAATCGAAACCGTCCAGCACCTCGGCCAGCGGCAACGGCATCTCCTGCGCGCGCAGCAGGAAGGCCGGCACGGTCTGCAGGGTGAGCGCCGTGATCACGCCGAGCGCGCCGACCGAGACGCGAGCAGCAGCGAAGACATCCGCGTTCTCCTCGGCCGAACAGTTCAGCACCGAGCCGTCGGCAGTGACCAGTTCCAGCCCGACCACCTGAGTGGCAAGCCCACCGAGTGAAGCGCCGGTGCCGTGGGTGCCGGTCGAGATCGCGCCGGAGATCGTCTGCTTGTCGATGTCACCGAGGTTGGCCATCGCCAGATCGAAAGCGGCGAGGCCGGCGTTCAGCTTGGCGAGGCCGGTCCCAGCGCCAAGCGTCACCTTGCCGGACGTCTGGTCGGCACTGGTGATCGAGGACAGGGCGTCCAGCCGGATCATCACCTGCTCGGGCACCGAGCAGCCGGTGAACGAATGGCCGGAGCCGACCGCCTTGAGCTGCTTGCCCTGCTCGGCCGCCGTCTTGACCATCGCTGACACCTCGTCAACAGACGACGGCCGCAGGACCTCCAGGCCGGTCGCCGACTCGGTGCCGGCCCAGTTGCGCCAGGTGCTCATCCGAAGTTCTTCCCCTCACCCCGATACGTCACGAGCCCGGTCAGCTCGTTCCCGTCGATCGCGTGCAGTACGTCGAATCGTTCCAGCATCTCGCCCGCCTTGGCGTACCGCATCCAGACCCGGTCGCCGATCCGCAGCCCGCGCGCTTCCTCGCCGGCAACCGGCGTCTGGACCTCGCCCGCGCCTTCGGTGCCGAGCAACTTCAGCCCGAGCGGCCAGCTCGGCGCTGGCAGGCGGGACTTCTTCGCCGGACCGGAGGCGACGTAGCCGCCCCCGAAGAGGGTCGCGATCCGCGGCGACGGGCGGCGTACGACGCCGAGTGCGTAGGCGACCGCGTGCTCGGGCTGGAAAACGTCGTACTTGTCGAAGAGGGTCGGGCCATAGAGCCCGGAGCCGGCCGTGACCTCGGTGACGGCCGGATCGGCGCTGCTGACCTCGATGCTGCCGGTACCACCGGCGTTGACCAGCCGAAGCAGCACGACCTGCTTGACCGCGTCGACGACGAGACCGCGGCGATCGGCGAGCTCACTAGCCGACAATCGCTTGACCAGCCGGACCGCGGGCGACGTGTCGGGCAACCCCGCGATCTGCGCCTCGTAGAACATCACGCCGACCAGCTCGAAGGCGTCGTCGGCGGCGACCCGGCGGGCCAGCTCGATCACCTGCTCCGGCGTCCGCAGCGGCGACCGGCGTACGCCGAGGTGCTGGCCGAAGATCCGCAGCGAGGCGTCGACGTCCAGGCAGACCCGGATCCGTTCCCCGCCGCCACCGATCGCCGACTTGATGAAGGCGAGGTGCTCGAAGTCGTCGATCATCAGCGTGATCCGCGACGCCAGCGCCGCATCGCCGGCCAGTTCCTTCAGCGCCGCCCGGTGCACGGTCGGATAGCCCATCAGGATGTCGTCGACCCCGTCGCGGGCCAGCCAGATCGCCTCGGGCAGCGAGTAGCTCATCACCCCGTGGAACCCGGGCCGCTCGATCGCGGCCTTGATCAGCGCCCGGCACCGCACCGACTTCGACGCCACCCGGATCGGCGTACCGGCGGCCCGGCGGACCAGATCGTCCGCGTTGCGCCGGAACGCGGCCAGGTCGACCACCGCGTACGGCGGCTCCAGCTGAGCCGTCAGTCGCGCGTACCTGTCGAAGTCACCCATGTCCGGAGTTTAGAGCGGATGAATACTGAAAGGTAGTACATCTTTACGGCGAATCGATCACAGCCTGCAGTTCCGGTACGACGCTCCGCGCCCACTCGGCCTGCGTGTCCGGCGTGCCGCTCGCTTGGGCCAGTAAGGCCACGGTAGAGCCCTTGAGGGCGGAAAGCTCCACAAAAGCCTCCGCGCCGACGTAGGAACGTACCGACGCGGCCGCCTCCTTCTCCGACCACAGCTGCTTCACCTGAAGCTCACCCTTGTCGCCGCAGGCAGCCATGCGCGCCTGGTAGCCGCTGTAGTACCCAGAGGCCTGGTCTGCGTCGGCGAAGCGCAGTACGAGCACAGTGGCCGGCTGGTTGGCGGCTGTGCGGTAGGAGCCCTGCAGTGCGTGCTTCGGCACCGGGAGGGAGCTGGTCGGCAGGGGGTTGCCGCAACCGACCGGCAACGCTTCGAAGGCGGCCTGGTGCGCCTTCCGGCTGCGCGTCCAGGTCTGGTTGCCCAGGAAGCCCTCCTCGGCGCCGCCGGGCTCCGTGTAGGTCTTCCACCCGGCTCCCAACTTGGCAGGAGCCGGAAGGTTCTTGGACGACACAGGTCCCGCTGCGGCAGGCGGGGGCGCTGTTGCTTCCTCCGGCAGCTCCGGAGGCTGCGCTGCGTCAGTGGGATCGACTGTGCTCAAGGTGTTCGTCGGGATAGGAGCAGTGCCGCTGGTCGGCGTCGGGGTCGGCGTCGGCGTAGTACTGGCTGCTGGACTCGAGCTGCACCCCGCTACAAGTCCAGCAACAGCCACTGCCGTCAGTACGGCTCTCACTTCGGCTGGAAGTGCTGGTAGTCCGGCCTACGCCAGTTGGCGCCCCAGAAGTAGCCCGCGTTGATCAGGGCCCGAGTCGGAGTGCTGGTGCTGAACAGCATGCCCGGACGGACGACACTGCGGTTGCGGTAGGCCAGGCCGTTCGACGGGTACCAGACGTTGTTCGCCGCGAGGTACGGGTTCTCCACGGTGTTGATGTCGATCGCCCAGCCGTACGAGTGCGGGGACAGCGCATACGGGTTGCCGGTCACCTGACGGCAGTTGAAGACGGAGGTGTTGTCGGCGGCCATCGCCTTGATGTCGCTGCCTCCCCAGTAGTCGACCCGTTGCATCCGCCGGATCGGGAACTTCGCGTTGAAGCTCGCGGTCCAGATGGCGATCATCTTCGACACGGCCGCGTCGCGGACGACGAGTTCGCCGCGATGCACGAGACCGTCGAAACCCCAGTAGTTCAAGGTGATGTAGCGCAACTGCGAAGGCTTCACCGGACAGCCGGGCCGGTAGGTCTTGTTGATCGACGGCGCCGAGATGTAGGAGACCTTGGCGTTGACCAGCGCCTTGATCGTGATCACGGCGTACGCCGAGGCCTCGAACGCGGCGGCCGGGGTCTCGAGCGTGACCACCCGCACGGTCTTGGTGGCCGGCAGCTTGTCCGGCACCGGTACTGCGAACGTCCCGTTCGGCGCCGTCCACGCACTCGTCAGCGTGCGCCACCTGCCGTTGGCCCGGTCCTGCAGCCCGATCAGCTTCTTGACGGGCTCGGCCGGGGTCAGCTTCCCCGTCATCCGGACGCCGGTGATGACGATGTACGACGCGGCCGGCTTGGTCATCACGAGCGTGCGGTCGAGCACCGAGACGGTCCGGTCCGGGGTGTTGCCGACGGCGCTGGGGAACACCCCGCCGATGATGACGCGGAAGGTCGCGGCGCCGGGATTCGGCGCGATGTAGGTGAACTTGTAGGCGCCGTTGGTGACGGTCCGGGTCTTGGCTCGCATCACCCAGCCGGCCGGCAGCTTCTCCCACAGGCTCAGGTGCGAGCCCACCAGACCGGTCTCGAGCCGGCCCGTGAAGGTGATCGGACGATCCTCCCAGGCGTTGGCCGGCTGGTTCAGCGTGATCGGCAACTGCCCCGCGGTGACCGTCGGCGTCGTGGTCGGCGGAGTCGTCGTCGGCACCGTGGTGGTCGGCTCCGGCGGGGGCGGCGTTGGCGTGGGTGTCGGTGTCGGATCCGGCGTCGACGCGGTGACCACCGGCGGCGTGGTCGTCGGATCCTCGGCCGCCGGTCCCGCGGTCGCGGGCACCGCGCTCAGGCCGATGAGCATTGCCGCCACCACAGCGGCCGGTCCAAAGGCGCGAACGTTCACGGCCCATTCCTCCCCAGAAAGGGAGAGCCACCCCGGCTCTCCTCACACCCACTAAGAGGGCTTGTACCTAGGAAGACGTCACACCCGAACCTAAAAGTTCGCCTACTCGTGCAATCTTTTGACGGCCGCGTCGATTCGCTCGTCGGTACCTGTCAACGCTACCCGGACATGCCGATCACCCGCAGTGCCGTAGAAGGCACCCGGAGCGACGAGGATGCCTCGATCGGCCAATGCCGCAACGGATTCATAGGCGTCGTACGCCGGGTGGCCGGCCCAGAGATAGAGGCCTCCCTGCGACAGGGTGATCTCCCAGCCGGCGACGGTCAGCGCGTCTCGCAGTACGGTCCGGCGGCGAAGGTAGCGAGCGCGTTGCTCATCCACATGCGTGTCATCGGCGAAGGCGGCGGCCATCGCGGCCTGGATCGGCGACGGCACCATCAGGCCCGCGTGCTTGCGAACCGCCAGCAGCTCGGCGACCACGGCTTCATCACCGGCGACGAAGCCGGCGCGGTAGCCGGCCAGGTTCGACCGCTTGGACAGTGAGTGCACCGCGAGCAGGTTGTCGAAGCTGCCGCCACACACGTCCGGGTGCAGCACGGACACCGGCGTCGAGTCCCAGCCGAACTCCGCGTAGCACTCGTCGCTCACGAGCAGTACGTCGTTTGCCCGGGCCCACTCGACAGCGGTCCGCAGCTCGTCCGGCGAGGTGATCTGGCCGGACGGGTTGCGCGGCGAATTGAGATAGGCGACCCGCACCGGACCGTCGTACTGCGTGGGGTCGGCGACCGGAACGCTGGTCGCCCGGGCCAGCGCGGCGCCGGCCTCGTACGTCGGGTAGGCGAGGTCGGGGATCAGCACGGTGTCGCCGGCGCCGATACCGAGCAGTGTCGGCAGCAGCATGATCAGCTCCTTGGTGCCGATCACCGGGAGCAGACCGGCCTGCGGATCGACCCCGGGCACCTCCAGCCGGCGCGCCAGCCAGTCGACCGCGGCCTGGCGCGCGACCGACGTACCGAGTGTCGTCGGGTACGCCGGTGCGTCGGCCGCGTCCGCCAGCGCCTTCTTCACCAGGTCGGGCACCGGGTCGACCGGACTGCCGATCGACAGGTCGACGATGCCGTCGGGATGCGCGGCCGCCTTCTGCTTGAAGGGAGCGAGCTTGTCCCAGGGGAAGTCGGGCAGACGGCTGGAGGTGGGGGTGAAGGTCACCCCTGCATTGTCTCCTGCACGACTCCGCCCAGCTCACCTACCGCCCGCTCTGTGGATAAGAACGCGGTCGCGGCGGTGACGACGGCGGGATCCCGGAGGATCCGGTTGTGCCCGAGGTCGTCGGTGAGGTGGAGCCGGGCGCCCGGCCAGACGTCGACGACCTTCGCACTGCCTTCGGCGGAGGTCTCACGGTCGGACCGGTCGTGGAACACCAGCAGCGCGGGCAGTTCCCGCTCCTCGGCCAGACTGTCGACCATCGGCGCCACCGCGAAGTTGTCCAGCGGACCGAACCTGCGGGTGAACCGGCGCAGGAACTGCTCCCGCGTCTTTGGCCCGAACCCGAAGTGCGCCTCGTACTGCGCCAGCCCGTCGCGGAAGTCCGTCGCCGTCGCGATGAACACCACCCGCCGCGCACTGAACCCGTCCCGCAGCGCCAACGTCACCGCCGTCGCACCGATCGAGTGCGCCACCACCCCGTACGCCGGTCCGTAGGCGGCGACCATCGCGCGGAAGGCGTCGGCCATCTCGGGGATCGTGGCCCGTTTCGGACCCTCCCGGCCAGGCTCGGACTCGCCATGGCTCGGCGCATCGAACGTGACGACGCGGAAGCCGGCCTCCAGCAGCGGCGAGACGAAGGAAGCGAACTGGAGTCCCCAACCGCCCCACCCGTGGACGAGATAGACCGTCGGACCGTCGCCCCAGCTCTTGCCGCGGATCGTTCCGTTCTCGAAGGGCAACTCGAGAGCGGTTGCCTCGGGCAGTTCGACCCGGAGCCGCCGGGCCTTCTCCGACACGGTTGGCAGGCGGAACCAGATCGACTCCAGCAATCGGCCGCCGGCCGAGGGCGCGACCCGTTCGAACAACTGGAACAGTCTGTGGATTCTTTCAGTCCGATCGTTCGTGCTTTTTTCTGCCGCCATTGCTACTCCTCACAGGGAAGCTCTTCACAGGGGAAAGTCAGAGCTTGGCCGCTTGCAGCAGCCCTTCGAACGCCACCCAGGCCCGCTTCTCGGCCTCCGGGTCACCCAGCAGGCGGCCGGCCAGGTGGTGCGACATCAGCACGCCGCGGATGTCGAACGCGTACTGCTCCGGGTCCGCGTCGGGGCGGAACTGCCCCTCGGTGATCCCGGTCCGGAACACGGTGGCGATCGTGTCGATGTAGTCCCGCTCGATCTGGACCAGCTTGGCCCGCACCGGACCCGGCGGAGCATCGTCCAGTTCCGCCGCGACACTGGTGAAAAAGCACCCGCCGGGCAGCGCGAGATCGCCGTTGCCCCAGCGCAGTTTGCGGTCGAACAACTCGCGCAGCCGGGGCTCACCCCGCGGCATCTTCAGCGCCGGCCGCACCACCCGCTCGGCGAACAGCTCGCCGGCGTAGTCGATCACCGCGACCTGCAACTGCTCCTTGGACCGGAAGTGACCGAACAGGCCACTTTTCGACAGACCGGTCTTGTCGGCGAGCAGTCCGATGGTGAGACCGCTCAGCCCGACCAGGCTGACCTGACGAGCAGCCTCGTCCAGCACGGCCGCTCGGGTTTCCTCACCTTTGCTCACAGGGTCAATAAAAGCACGACCGTTCACCTGTCAGCAAGGGCGACCGGGATCGACCTTCCGATGGACCTGGTCACCGATGGCCTTGAGTTGCCCGAGTTGCTCCGGCGTGAGCGCGTCGATCACGTACTCGCGAACCGCGGCGACATGCCCCGGCGCGGCGGCGACGACCTGCTCGTACCCGGCGTCGGTGAGCTCGGCGACGGTGATCCGGCCGTCCTCCGCATCCGGTCGCCGGATGACGAAACCGCGCTTCTCCAGCCGCTTCACCACGTGCGACAGCCGGGACAGCGAGCCGTTGGCGAAGCCGGCCAGGTCGCTCATCCGGCGGGTGTGGTCCGGCGACTCGGACAGGCCGGCCATCACGACGTACTCGAAATGCGTCAGTCCCGAGTCGCGCTGCAGCTGGTAGTCGAGGACGCCGGGCAGCTTGAACAGCATCGCGGCCAGCGCCATCCAGGCCTCGAGCTCGTCCGGCGTGAGCCAGCGCGTCTCCCCTGTCATGCGGCCAGCCTCCTCGCCGCCGGCCTGACCAAGCTGAGCAAGTCCAAGGCCAAGCTCGGCGAGGATCCGCGGATGGGCTGGACCAAGGACTTCTCCGAAGGCACCCTCAAGCTGATCGGCGCCGCCGAGGCACTGGCCGCGGTCGGGCTGATCCTGCCGGCCCTTCTCGACATCGCGCCGGTGCTGGTCCCGCTGGCCGCGACCGGTCTGGCGATCATCATGCTCGGCGCGATCGTCACCCACGCGCGTCGCAAGGAGTACCCGCAGATCGGCATCAACACGGTCGTCCTGATCCTGGCCCTGGTCGTCGCGATCTTCCGGTTCGGCCCGAACAGCTTCTGACGGCGGGGCGGAGTACCGGGGATTACAGGTAGAGGCCGGTCTGGCCGTCCTCGAGGCGGGGCGCGGCGACGGCGTGCAGGTCGCGCTCGCGCAGCAGGACGTAGTCGTCGCCGCGGACCTCGACCTCGGCCCGGTCCTCGGGGTCGAACAGCACCCGGTCGCCGATCTCGACGGTCCGGACGTTGGCGCCGATCGCGACCACCTTCGCCCAGGCCAGCCGGCGGCCCATCTGGGCGGTCGCGGGGATCAGGATGCCGGCCGACGACTTGCGCTCACCCTCTTGCTCGAGCGAGACCAGGACCCGGTCGTGCAGCATCCGGATCGGCAGCTTGTCGTCGTCGGCCGTGCGCTTGCGAGAGGTCACCGGCGCCCCACCAGCTTGCGGATCATCAACAACATGCCGACGACACCGACGACCGCGGCGCCGACGGCGACCAGCTTCTCGGTGCGCAGCTCACCGCGCTCGTCGAACACCTGCGCCTTGGCCTGTTCGACCTGCCGCTTGGCGACGTTCTTCGGGTGGGCCCGGTCGACCAGCTCGTCGACGGTCGAGGCCAGTCGCGCACGGGTGGCGGCGATGTCCGCCTCGATCTGCTCGGTGGTCCGAGCCTGCGTGTCCGACACCAGGGCTCCCTTCACAGTGTTTGATCACATCTTTGCAGGTCAGGCCCGGAGGTCCACGACCACCTTGATGTCGTCGGCCTCCTTGACCAGTGCCGCCGGCCAGTCCGACAACGGGACGAACCGAGTGACCAGCCGCTCCAACCAGGACTGATCAGCAGCCAGCAACACTTCCACAGCATCCGCGTAGTGCCGCTTGGCCGCATTCACCGACCCCACCAGCGCCGCATTCCGTACTACGAGCTGCCGTGCCAAAGCGTCCAGTTGTACGTCGACTGTCGCCTGGTCCGGCGAGATCCCGGTCAGACACATCACCCCTGCCGGCGGCAGCAGCTTCGCGCAGTCGAACACGAGCCGCCCAGCCCCAGTGGCTTCTACTACTACGTCAGGCGCCACTGGAAGCTCGGAGAGGTCATTGAGGTACTCCGCGCCAAGGTCACGCACCAGCTGGGGCTTGGGACCTTCAGTGGCGCGATCGAGCACAGTGACGGAGTACCCACGTTGCTTGGCTGTTAATGCCGCCAGTAGCCCGATCGGCCCGGCTCCGGTGACCAGCACGCGCTCCGGGCCGTACCAGGATCGCGAGCCGACCCGGTCGATCTGCTCCCACGCCTTGGTGAGGATGCTGGCCGGCTCCACCAGTACTCCGAGGTACCCGAGTCGCGGCGGCACCGGTACGGCGTAGTACGGGTCGACTCGCCAGCGCTCGGCGCCGTACCCGTCCAGCTCCTTGATGCCGCGCTCGGTGTAGCGGCCGTTGCGGCAGAAGTCCCACTCCCCACGCGCGCAGGCCGGGCAGGGCTCGGGGTCGGGCCTGCGGACTATGCCTGCGACCAGGTCGCCAGTGGTGAAGCCTGAGCCGACTGGTGCCTCCAGGACTCGGCCTAACGACTCGTGGCCGAGCACTAGTCGGTCGGTGCCGGCAGGGGCGCTACCGAGGAGGCCACTGCACAGCTCTATGTCCGTGCCGCAGATCCCGGCGTACAGGCCCTCGACCAGGACCGAGCCGTCGGACTCAGGTGGCTCAGGTACTTCGCCGACCGACGCGGAGTCAGCTGTGCCCGGCACTACTGTCATCGCCCGCATAGGCCCCACTCTGCCGCATCGACGCCCTGACTCTCTGTGTGACACAAGCGTTTGGACTACTGGTGAGCCGCTGCGCGGACGCTGTGCACATTCTGCCCCGCCCCGCCGCCCCGGTCAGGTCGGCGTACGGCAGAATGTCGGACAATCACCGTTCCCGTTCCGTGGAGGGCTTCTGATGTCCGATCGTCTGTCCGTCGGTGACCCAGCACCGGACTTCACCCTCCCCGACGCGGACGGCAACGACGTCGCGCTGTCCTCCCTGCGCGGCAAGAACGTGATCGTGTACTTCTACCCGGCCGCGATGACGCCGGGCTGCACCAAGCAGGCCTGCGACTTCCGCGACTCCCTCGACTCGCTGCAGGCCCACGGGTACGCCGTACTGGGTGTCTCGCCGGACAAGCCGGCCAAGCTGACCAAGTTCCGTGAGCGCGACGGCGTGACGTTTCCGCTGCTCAGCGACCCGGACAAAGCGGTGCTGTCGGCGTACGGCGCCTTCGGGGAGAAGACGATGTACGGCAAGAAGGTGACCGGGGTGATCCGGTCGACGTTCGTGATCGACCCGGACGGCAAGATCGCGGTCGCGCAGTACAACGTGAAGGCCACCGGGCACGTCGCCAAACTGCGCCGGGATCTCGGGCTGGACTAGTCCGGCCGGGCGGTCCGGCCGCGATGTCAGGACAAGCCCGCGAAGGGAAACCCTCGACCGTTTCATGTCCGCAGTTCATCCAACGGTCGTTTGAGCAGCTCAGATCTGTGATTTGGGCCACACTCGGATCTCACCTGTTCGCAGCGGTCCGGTAACTCAGAGTGACAATTCTGGCCACCGCAGGGACAACCGGGACCCGATGGGCATTCCGGACCTGATCACAACCCTCCATCCAAGGCGTGAACAAGCACCGCGCTCTTGGCCCTGACCTGTGCAAACCGGGTAATCTGCGCCCGCAGTCTGCCTCTGGGAGGGAGGGACCTGCCGCGATGGGAAAACACTCCTCTGCGGTGACGAAAAGTAACAACAACCGGCGTCCGGTGTATCTGACCGCCGTTGGGCTACTGGTGCTGTCGTTGGGCGCCGTGTTTGTGGTCCGCTCCTTCGGATCGGAAGCCGGTGCCGACGGGTTCCTGGGTAAGTCGTGTGACGACCCGACCCAGATCCGGCTCAGCACGACGCCAGAGGTCCAGCCGTTGCTGGAGTCCGCGGCCAAGTCGCTGGCCGCCAAGAAGGAGAACAACCCCTGTCTGCAGTTCACGATCACCGCGTCCCCTTCGGCCAAGGTGGCCAAGGACGTCGCGGGCAGCACCGAGGGCCGGCCCGATCTCTGGGTCCCGGACTCGTCGCTGTGGGTGGCCCAGGCCGACGACGGCCAGAAGGTGCCGACCGTCGCCGTACCGTCGATCGCGACCTCACCGCTGGTGCTGGTCGGTCGCTCGGACAACTTCGCCGACACCGGGTCCTGGCTCGGCACGTTCGCCGGAGCCGAACCGGCCCTGCTCGACCCGTTGAGCCAGTCGCCCGGCGCGCTGGCGCTGCTGGCCATCCAGGCCGAGCGGCAGAAGACGTCCGCCAGTGACAAGGCGGTCGCCGCGGTCATCGTGCCGACGGCCCAGAAGCTGGGGTCGATGGCGAAGCCGTACACGGATGTGAACGGGCTGTTCAGCCGGGCCGCGCAGGCCGGCAGCAGACTCGTCGTACCGGCTTCCGAGCAGAGCTTCGTGAAGTTCCAGGACGAGCACCCGGACGCCGAACTGAAAGCGGTCGTACCGCGCACCGGCACGTTGCTGCTCGACTACCCGATCGTGGTGACCGCGCAGACCAACGACGCGGTCTACTCCGACGCGGGCAAGGCGCTGGCCGAGGAGCTGATCTCCAACGCGGCCGCCTCGACCCGCGACGACGCCGGGTTCCGGGACCCGCTGGTGAGCGAACTCGGTGCCGGTCGCGGCGTCGGGCCGATCACCCGCCTCACCGCACCGTCCCCGGCGGCGATCGAGAAGACCCTGCTGGGCTGGACCAGGCTGTCGCTGTCGGCGCACTCGCTGGCCGTCGTCGACGTGTCGGGTTCGATGGCCGAGAAGGTCGGCAACAAGACCCGGATGCAGCTCACCATCGAAGCCGCGGCCAACGGCCTGAAGTTGTTCCCGGACAACGCGGCACTCGGCCTGTGGACGTTCTCGACGAACATCGGAAACCTGGGCGCGGACTTCCGCGAACTGGTCCCGATCGCCAAGCTGACACCGGCCCAACGGCAGAAGATGACCACCAACCTGGCGGTCCAGCAGCCGATCAAGGGCGGTGGAACGGGCCTGTACGCCACCGCGATCGCCGCGGTACGGGCAGTCCGCAGCAGCTACGACCCGCTGGCGGTGAACGCCGTTCTGATCTTCACCGACGGCAAGAACGACGACCCGGACGGGCCGACCCTGGCCCAGACCCTGCAGACCCTCGAAGGCCTGCGCAACCCGGCCCAGCCGGTCCGGATCATCGCCCTGGGTATGGGTCCCGACGTCGACGCCAACGAGCTCCGGCAACTCGCCGCGGCAACCGGCGGCCAGGCCTACGTGGCGAAGAACCCGCAAGACCTGCGCGAGGTCTTCATCGACGCCCTGCAGAGCCGCTGAACCAACCGACCGGCGTCCCCCTAAGATGAAGTCCTCAGGGGGACGCCGATCTCCCCTGGCCAGAGTGGTGGAATGGCAGACACGCCGGCTTTAGGTGCCGGTGCCCCCGGGCGTGCGGGTTCAAGTCCCGCCTCTGGCACACACGCTGCGCATACCTGCGCTACGAGAAGTATCAAGCAAGCCGGCTTCGTGAAGCGCTCCAGTGCTTCACGAAGCCGCCGCGCGTTTGGCCATTGGGGCTTGTCCGATGACCACCCCAGTGGACCTGCGTATCCCGGCCCTTCGCATGCCTGCGACGGCGGGCAAGTTGGCCCCTTCCTCCCTGCCTGACCGCGGCCCTCTTCCCCTGCCCACATTGGCCGCACGACGTACCTCAGCGACCATCTACGGCTTGTCGTCGATCGATCACAGCGGTCGGCTAACCGACGCCCGCATCATGCGTCAGCTGGATTGGTCGCACGACCTCGCGCTGACCTTGACCGCGGCACGCGGAGTTCTTCTGCTCAGACCTGAACTCACTGGATCGTTCTACCTCACGTCACAGCGCCATGTGTGCATACCTGCACCACTGCGGCACCTCTGCGCACTTACCCCTGGAGATCGAGTTCTCCTGGCTGCCGACCCGACTACCTCTCTGCTGACGATTTACCCACCAGCGACCCTCGACACGCTCCTGGCTGACGGAGCTGGACTATGACCCAAACCAACAGCGCCGACATCGAAGCCGCCCGCCTTCTGCTCGCACGCCTAGGCGTCAGCGTCACCGACCTCCTGGCCACCGCTGCCCCACCAACGGCCGTCCCTACCTTCGCCGAGTACGTCCCCATCGTCAGCGCAGCCGTCGGCGCCGGAACCCGCCGCGTCTACAGCTCCTACTGGAACCGCCTGGTCGAACACTGGGGCGCCCGCCGCCTCGACGAACCCACGCCCACCGAAATCCGGCAACTCACCGAAACCCTCAAAACCGCCCTCATCGTCCGCCGCAACGCCCGCGGCGGACGCTCCGCAACCGAACACTTCATCGCAGCGCTCCGCTGCGTCTACACCAACGCCGAGAACGACGGCCTCATCAACCCCGGCAGCAACCCAGCCCTAAAGGTCGCCAAACCCCGCCGCCTCACCTCCACCCGACAAGCAATCCCAGACGCACAACTCGCCGAGATCAACCGGATCGCCGCCATGACCGGGAACGACCCCGCCCTCGACACCCTCATCCTCAGACTCCACACCGAAACCGCCTGCCGACGCGGTGGCGCGCTCGCCCTGACCCCCAACGATCTCGATGCCACCCAATGCCTCATCCGACTCAGCGAGAAAGGCGAGACCGTGCGCTGGCAACCAGTGTCCCCCACCCTCATGTCGCATCTCCTGCACCACGCGGAATCCCGCAGCACACCACCAAACGGCCAACTTCTCCGGTACGCCAACGGCCGCCCCATCACCAAACGCCGGTACGACCACCTCTGGGATCGCATCGGACGACATCTCCCCTGGGTAGCCACCCAGCAGATCTCCACCCACTGGCTCAGACACACAACCCTCACCTGGGTCGAACGCAACTACGGCTACGCCACCGCCCGCGCCTTCGCCGGCCACACCGACGCCCCCGCCGCAAGCACAACCGCCACCTACGTCAAGGCCACCCTCCCCGAAATAGCCCAAGCCCTCTCCACCCTTACAGGCGAACCACATCCCCTAGCGAACAGCTGACTCAGGTAAGGGCTTCATGGCGACACGCCGAGCGCTCAACTGTCGGGTGGCAGATGCGCGTAGTTCGGCCGGGTTCGTCTGCGGCGTCCGCGGCCCTGCAGGTACGTGCAGAGCCGCAGCCGCTCCAGGGCGAGACCGCCGACCAGATCTACGCCAAGATCGAGGCCTTCGCGAACTTCGGGTTCGCCGAATCCCACTCCATCAGCTTCGCCCTCCTCGTCTACGCATCCACCTGGTTCCGGCTCCACTACCCCGCCGCGTTCCTCGCTGCGCTGCTGCGCGCCCAGCCCATGGGCTTCTACTCCCCGCAGTCACTGGTCGCGGACGCGAAACGCCACGGCGTCGAGGTACGCCGCCCGGACCTGTGACTGTCCGGCGTGGGGTGCCACTCGCAACGGCCGTAGCAGCGTGGTTCCGGGCTGATAGGCGGCCTGGTATATGGTCTCGTGACACAGCCACATCTGCGGCTGCTCGGGATGGTGCAGCCGAAGGTGCCGTCTGATCTGCCCGGAGCTCCACGAGCCGCTGACGCTTGGCCGTCTGCGCCCGGCGACCCGGTCCCTTCTTCACACGACGAGACGACAACACAACCTCCCAATGGACGAAGTGTTGCAACCGTCAGTAGAAAACCGCCACCGTCGATAGGGGGTCAGGTTCACCCGACGTCGACAACCAGCGGCGTCGGCAACGCCACGGATGGCGCTCCACACGTCTCCCATGGGGTAATTCCGAGCCATTCCCCGATCTGCGCAACCGGCTGCGCGCTCCCAAGGCGAGTCGCTGAGCTACTTACCGCGCGACGCTCATCACCCTTTGACTAGGTTGGACTGCCAGCAGACAGCGGTCCCGGGACCCGGCAACCTCCACCGTGCCGAGCGGTCCCCCGTTCGGCAGGGCGCTGAACCGCAAGGTGGCGGCTCCCCCGCTCTCGTTTGTCAAATAGCTCCCGGGCGGTCGTCAATCGGGCTGGGGTGTGAACATGACGACGAGTTCGCAAGCATCATGGTCAGGATGCTTGGCAACAACGCGGGTGCTGCTCGGCCGTCGGTCGGTCTGCTGTACTGCTGCGAGCCAGACAGCTCCGCTGGAGCCGGTCCCGCGGCCGTCGAACGGGTTGTCGCCGATGAGCCGGGCGGTCGGTTCTACCTCGAACGACACCAATCCATCGCGCCAGGCGCGGGGATTGCCGAACGCGTCAACGACGCCGAACTGCAGCCGCGTCGTATCGATGCCGTCGTTGGCGATGACCTCGTCATCTGCGCGGAAGTGAAACAGGTCGCGTGATGGATCGGCCGATAGCCGGACGGTCGCCCGGTGCTCGTCGCCGATGTAGCCGTCGATCTGCAGTTCGTCGGGACGTCCATGCATGCGGTGGATGGTGGAGAAGTCGGCGAAGAACAGCGGTCTCATCGAGTGCGGGTATTCGTCGAAGCTGGGGACGAGCGTTTGGATGAGCTTTCCGTCGAGACGCAGTTCGAGCAGGTCGCAGTTCGAGGCGATCGCGGCACGCGTGGGCGGCCCGTCCGGCTGGCCGGTTGAGTGCCAGTCCCAAAGGAAAGCGGGTGCGATGACCAGCCGCTTCTCTGGTGCGACCAGCGCGCGATACGGAGCGGCGCCCGGCTTCAGTATCCGGAACACGTCGCCGACGCCGGCCGCCTTCACGCGGTGCCCTTGAGGCTGTTCCGAAGTGGCTCCCCACAGCCGGCCGAGTGACGTCTGGTAGTCGAACGCCACCCAGTTGACGATCCCGGCTGCGCCATCTATCGCGGCCGCTCGATCGATGGCCGCCGCGTGGTGCAAGGCCTGCGCGTGTTGCGTATGACCGTCGACGGCGCTGTTGAAGTGCGTCGAGAAGGCGGGATACTGGCCCACTGCTTCCGCAATGAGGTACGGATAGGGCGGGGCCGGTAGGAACACCTGCTCGTCGTCCTCATCCCACTGATAGTTGTTGTAGCCGAAGACGTCAAAGGGCCAGACGAGGTTGCCACGGTCGTCGATTGCACTGTCGAAGTCGGACGTCTGGTGGCCGCCGATCCGGAAGCGCGTGGCACCGCTTGTTGGCCTCGAATCGAGTGATGCGGCGAGGCGTCGTACCTCATCCCAGAGGCCGGGTGTGAAGGCGCGGGACTCGTTGAGGAAGAGCCCCCACAACACCACTGAGGGGCGGTGGCGGTCGCGCAGGATCATCCGTCGTACCTGGTCGATGTGCGCGGCCCGGAACGTCGGGTCGATGTCCTCGTCTGGGACCGGATGCCATGGCGAGTCGGGATAGGTCTGGTCGCGCAGAACCGTGCCGGCGTACTGCCAGCCGGGAACCTCCTCGAACACCAACAGTCCGAGTTCATCACAGGCATCCAGGAAGGCCGGGGTCGGCGGGTAGTGCGAGGTGCGGACGAGGGAGACGCCGAGGTCCTCCTTGAGAATGCGTGCGTCCTCCCTCGCCGAGCGGTCGGACGCGGCGAAGCCGACGTACGGAAACAACTCGTGCCGGTTCAATCCGATCAGGAAATGGCGAACGCCGTTGAGCCGGAAACCGTCGCGTTCCCACTCGACGGTGCGGAAGCCCGTCCGCTTGACACAGCGATGACTGCTCCCGGTTGCGCTTCGCACGGACACGACGACGTCGTACAAGACCGGAGCATCCACGTCCCAGAGCTGAAGCTTGACTGGATCGGGGACCAGGGCGACCGAGGCTCGCCCCGAGCGCCCTGTGGGGACCAGTTCGCGCTCGGTCGACACCACAACCGCTCCGGCGCCGTCGATAACGTCGGCGCGGACAGTGGCGGGGCCAACGGGCTCCGCCCAGTCAAGCTCGGCGTCGATGTCAATGGCGACGTGGCCGTCGCGGATTGCCGAGTCGACACGAACTTCGGCGACGCGCAGGTTCGGAGTCCGCAGCAGCCAGACCGGCCGATGCATGCCGGCGGGCAGGTGAAAGTCGATATCGGCGGAGCCGAGCGGAGAGCCCATCGGCGGTATCGGCAACCAGCGGCCGTCTACGCGAGCGTCGATCCGGACGGCGCCGTCGACCGGACCAAGCTCGTACTCGACCGGGAGGAAGCCGGCATCCCGCTCGCCGAGGTCGTGGCCGTCGACACTGACTCCTATCCGAGAATGCATCCCGTCGAAGCGTAGGAAGTGACGATCGCCGGGAGCGCCGTGCACGTGTAGCTCCGTCGCATAGTTCCACTGCGCTTCCCAGAGTGCAGGGTCCCAGTCGCACCACGAGAGCTCGATAACCGGTTGGGGGCCGTGCACCGAGCGGGCGGGGACAAGCCCGTCACTCCGGGTGAGCGTCCAGTCATCGATCCGGCGGATGGTGTCCGACAGGGCGGTTGCATCGGTGGTCATCGAGTTCCTTCGCGTTGGTCGGTGACGTCTTCGAGCAGGGCCGGGTATCCCTGCAGGAGCGTCGATTCATGGAAGACAGCGGCGATCGCTCCAAGCACGCCCTCGGCGTTCGCTGCCCGGCCGCGCATGATGCGGATCGGCTGCTCGTCGCCGACGCGCGCTAATCGGTCGAATGCGGCCTGCGCTGCCCGAAGAAACGCATCGCCGATCAAGGTGGTGTCGCCTGAAACGATCACGCGCGCCGGGTCGACGACAACACTGGCACCGGCTAGCGCGGTCCCTACTGCTGTGCCCGCTGCCTCGACGACGGCCATCGCGTCTGGGTCGCCCCGACTCAGGGCGATCCGCAGCGAATCGAGGTCGCGCAGGGCAGGCGACTTCCGCCGCGCCGAAATCACCATCGAGGGTAGTGAGGCAACCGTCTCCAGGCATCCGCGTTTGCCGCACCGACACATCCTCCCGTTCGGCACCACGACGACGTGACCGATCTCCCCTGCCCTCCCGGCCGCTCCATGTGTGAGCCGGCCGCCCAGAACAAGTCCGCCGCCAACCCCGTGAGCGATCCGGAGAAACAGAACGTCGCCACCACTGTGCTGAGCGTCGACTGTCGCCTCCCCCAGCGCGGCGTACCGCGTGTTGTTGTCGAAGATCAGCGGGGCATCGATGTGCTGGGATAGGGCGTCCCGGATGGCCGTGATACGGGGGGAGTTCGCGCCCGGCCCCAGTTCCCCCATCTCCAGGGGACCTGGGAGTCCCACTCCGACGCCGGCGAGTAGGCCCAGGCGCACCCCACCCGCGGAAGTCATTTCGGCAGTGGCGGCAGCTGCGGCGGCCGCGCGCTCCGTCCAGCTGGATGACTCGGCGTATCCACGGACGTGGTCCGCGATCACCTCGTGCGAGGCGTTGACAACGGCGAGCCGCACTTCGTGGTGGCGGAAATCGATGCCCATGGCTTGACCGACGGTCGGCTGAAGCGCGACAAGGGAGGCAGGACGGCCGCGACCCACAGCCGGCTCATTGGGGCCGTGCCCGATCTCGACGACTGCGCCGCGCGAGATGAGGTTGGCGGTGATCTCGGAAAGAGTCGTGCGGGAGAGCCCGACGCGCTGGCCGAGGTTTGCCCTGGTCAGCGGTCCGCTCTCTCGGAGCTCCCGTAGGACGCGCTCCTCGTGCACTCGCCGGATCTGCGTGTGTACGCCGGTGTACTTCGGCATAGATGCAGCAGAACATTCACAACTTTTTCCGACCACCCTCCGGCATATAACGAATCGGCAACGACGGCCGTGCGGCCGAGCGTCGCGAAATCGAATTCCGTCGCCTCATTGACGGAGGAAATCGGCCTGCCTATGTTCGCGGCGATATTCGGCACCGCTCCCCACCGCTGGGAGTCGAGACACAGAGGGCCCCGATGGATCTGCAGAACCGCATGGAACCGAGCACGGACGCCGACGCTGGACGACCCAACATTCTCTTCATTCTCACCGACCAGCACCGCACAGACACGCTGGGCTGCTACGGCAACCCACTGGGCCTCACACCGGCTCTGGACTCGCTCGCGGCAACCGGCACGCGCTTCGATCGCTGGTACACCCCGACGGCCATCTGCACACCGGCCCGGGCGAGCCTGCTCACTGGGCATGCGCCGTTCCGACACCGTCTGCTCGCAAACAACGAGCGCAACGTCGGCTACATCGAGGATCTCGCGCCCGACACGTTCACATTCTCGGAGCAACTCCGCGTATCAGGGTACCTGTGTGGGCTCGTCGGCAAATGGCATGTGGGCACGAACAAGACAGCCGCCGACTTCGGATTCGACGCTGTGGACTACCCCGGCTGGCATAATCCGATCGACCACCCCGACTACCTGGCGTACCTCGACGAACGCGGGCTTCCGCCGTACCACATCCACGATCAGATCCGCGGGACACTGCCCAACGGCGGGCCGGGCAACCTGCTGGCTGCACGTCTCGACCAGCCCGTGGAAGCGACCTTCGAGCACTACATGGTCACCCGGGCCATCGAGAAGATGGAGTCGTACTCCGCGGCCCGCCGAAACGTTGGCACGCCCTTCTTCCTCGGACTGCACTTCTTCGGCCCACATCTGCCATACATCTTGCCGAACGAGTACTTCGACCTCGTGGACGCCGACCTCATCGAACTCCCCGCATCCATCCAGGAGAGCTTCCACGGCAAGCCTCCCGTGCAGAAGAACTACAGCGCGCACTGGACCTTCGACACCATGCCGCTCCACATCAGTCGGAAGCTGATCGCCGTCTACTGGGGATACGTCGCGATGATTGACGCGGAAGTCCGCCGCCTGCTCGACGCGGCAGAGCGGCTCGGCATCGTGGATGAAACCGCGGTCTTCTTCAGCTCCGACCACGGCGAGTTCACCGGGTCCCACCGCCTGCACGACAAGGGTCCCGCGATGTACGAGGACATCTACCGCACCGCCGGGATCGTCCGGATCCCCGGTGGTGTTCCTGGCCAGGTCCGCCAGGAGTTCGTCAGCCTCCTCGACTGCACCGCGACCATCCTTGACCTGGCAGGAGAGGATCCCACCTCGGCTGTCGACTCCCGGAGCTTGGTGCCCATCCTCCGTGGTGAAGAGCCCGTCTGGCAGGACGAGATCGTTTGCGAGTTCCACGGGCACCACTTCCCACACCCGCAGCGGATGATCCGGACCGGTCGGTACAAGCTCGTGGTCAACCCGGAATCCGTAAACGAGCTTTACGACCTCCAGATCGATCCAGACGAGCTCCACAACCGGCACGAGCACCCGGAGTACCGAGAGGTGCGATCCGAACTGACCGCGCGGCTGTACGTCTACTTGCGGGAGCGCGGGGACAACTTCTACCACTGGATGACGTCGATGTACGACATCGGTGCCGTTGGCTACGACCCCACCCTCAGTGGCTTCGACGAAGGCACCTACACCGAGGTACCTGCACCGGGTTCCGAACTCGAAACCGAAAACGTCCCCTGACGCCACTCCGCCATGGCAAAACCAAGGAGCTGCACATGAAACCATTTCTCGGACACCGCCGATCTGGTCCGGCTAAGCTGCTCTCCATGCTGAGCGCGGTCGTCGCCCTCCTGGCGGCCGCGCTCTCAGCACCGGTGCCGGCACAGGCAGCCGCGCCGTACAACCACATCGCCAACGACACCGTCTGGGAAGACTCGTCCGGCAACGAGATCAAGGCCCAAGGCGGCAACGTCTTCAAGTTTGGTTCCACCTACTACTGGGTCGGTGCCTCGCTTGAACCGCTGTCCGAGGATCCGCACAGGAGCATCAACCTGTACTCGTCGCCCGACCTGGAGAACTGGACATTCGTCAAGGTATTGCTCACGCAGTCCGGGAGCACCGGTGACCTTGCCGTCGGCAACTGGCTCGGACGGCCGCAACTCGGCCGCAACCCGACCACCGGACAGTTCGTGCTGGCAGTCGGGGTAGCAGTGCAATCACCCGAGCTCGGCAACAAACTGGGCTTCGCGACCAGCTCGACGATCGACGGTACCTACACGTATCACGGCAGCTCCATCGTCAATGGCTACACGATCGGCGACCACTCCATGTTCGTCGAAGGCCCGAACGCCTACCTGGTCTACGTCGCCTACACCGCCACAACGGCGAAGACGATCAGCGTAGCGCCGCTGGGAAGTAACTGGCTCTCAGTCGGTCCGGCGATCTCCGCCATCGCGGACACCACCCATGAGGCCCCAGGAATCGTAAAGGTCGGGTCCACCTATTACATGTTCGCATCCGGCAAGAACTGGTGGGCCCCGACCGCCACCGCCTACCGGACCAGCACAAACCTGACCAACTGGAGCGCCTGGGCAACCGTACCGACCAGGCCGTCGTCCGCGGACTCCTTCGCCACCCAGTTCGAGCAGATCATCCCGGTCACCGGAACCAGCGGCACCTCCTACCTGTTCAACGGCGACCGCTACTCACAGTTCGCCGGCGGCTCGGTCCCCGCACCCGACGGAGCCGGCCGCAACGCCTGGTACCCGCTAACCTTCGCCGGTGGCGTGCCAACCCTCCACGGCGCCACCGGCGTCAACGTGAACGCGGCAGCCGGAACACTGCAATGGAACCCCGTCGCCAACGGCCGATTCGACCAAACCGGCGCAGGACCCACCGTCCCCCAATGGCCAGTGACCGGCACCACCGACGCCGTCAAGACCGAAGCCACCACCACCAGCAACAGGAACAAACTGACGTTCTGGAAGAACGCGGCCTACATCGCCTCCGCAAGCCAGACCGTCCCCCTCCCGAACGGCACATACAAGCTGCAATTCTCCTACCGATCCTCCGGCGGCCAGAACAACGCATCTCTGAAACTAAAGGGCCACGGCGGCACCGACATCACCTCCGACCTCACCACCGCCACCAGCACCTGGACCACCACCACAGTCACATTCACAGTCACCACCGGGACCGTCACACTCCTCGCCGCAGCCGACTCCCCCGCATCGAAATGGATGAACCTCGACAACATCTCAATCTGGCCAAACTGATACCCCGGCGAGCTGGGCCGTCACACCGGCCCAGCTGTGCTCGAGGAGCTCGCCGACGCGGCACGCAAACGGCGCCCGTGGCCGCGCTTCAACCAAATGGCTACGAGATGCGCCGTGCGCACGCAACACACCCCAGACCGCAGCAAAGGCCACCTGGGATTCCGCTGTGCCGCCGATCCGGCATAGGAGCGCCGCTCACCATTTCGCCGAGGTAGCCGTCACGCCGAGGCAGCGGGCGTAAACAACGGCACAACGTTTCACCCACACAACTGTCGCGTCGGCCGAGCACGTCGCTACCGCCCACGGGACGAGATCGGGCATACCCGAAGCCCGGCGAACCACGAGATCGAGGTCATCATGTCACCTGCTCCACGGCGCCCAACTTCAGCCCCTATGTCTCGCTGTCGCCGCGCAATCATCAGCGTCGTCGTCGGCCTCGCAGCGGCCATTGCCCCGCACGATATGTCCGCGTCATGGGCGAACACGCTAGGCACCACCTACTACGTTGCCACCACCGGCTCCGATACCAACAACGGCACCTCACTCGGCACCGCATTCAAGACCACCACGAAATGCGGAACAGTGGCCGTCGCCGGCGATGCCTGCCTGATTCGCGGCGGCACCTACCGTGAGACTGTAAGGCCGGCATCGTCGGGGGTCACCTTTGCTGCCTATAGCACAGAGAAGCCGGTTGTCAGTGGGGCCACCCCGGTCACTGGTTGGAGCCTGTGGCAGGGATCGATCTACCGTGCCTCGGTCACACTCGACGCAGGGTACGACGCGACGCCGATGCCCGGAAACACTCAGCTGGCCGCTAACCAAATCTTCGCCTCCGGCAGAATGTTGCCCGAGGCACAGTTCCCTGAGCCCGGCCCAGATCCTGTATGGCCGGCCTGGGCCAAATTGGACTCCGCGACACTCGACCCTGCCACCAACCCGCCACTCGGATCACCGCGCACGGGGAACCTCTTGGACTCCGACCTGCCGAACCTACCGCCGCTCAGCGGATCGGTGATCTACTTCACCGGAAACTGGACCGCTCTGAGTGGCACTGTGACCGGCAATACGGCGGGCTCACTCGACTTCACGATCCCGGAATCGTCCCCGGCGCTATACCCTAGCGACCCAACCGGCGACAAGGACTACCGAGTCCTTGGCAACCTGAGTTTGCTGACTCAACCCAACGAGTGGTTCTACGACAGCTCTGCCGAGCAGCTGTACATCATGACGCACGGCAGTGTCCCCACAGGCATCGAAGCCAAGCGGCGCAACTACGCGTTCGATTTGCGTGCACGCTCCAACATCACCGTATCGGGAATCGGCGTCAACGCGGCGACCGTCATCACTGATGACACTAGTACGGGAATCAACCTAGACGGAATCAACGGGACCTATCTGTCACACTTCGAAACTCAGCAGTATGACTCGGCACTGCCGAGGAACGGCGTGTATGAAGCAGCCCACCGCGCGGACACGGGAATCATCCTCCGCGGCAGCGGAAACAGCATCACGAACAGCTCGCTCGCCTACAGCGCAGGTGGCGGAGTGGCACTGGCCGGCAACAACAACAGCGCCGAGAACAATCTCATCCGAGATGTCGGGTACCGCGCCACCTACACCGGCGGCGTCACGATGTTCGGGCTCAGCACCGGTCAATCCGTGCAGCACAACACAATCTACTCGACCGGCCGCGACGGCATCAACATCGTCACTGGAGTCGCCGCACAGCAAGAGTTCCAGGGCAACCGCATCGCGTACAACAACATTGCCCAGTTCGGCAAGCTGACTAAAGACTTGGGCGGCATCTATACCTGCTGCAGCATGGATTGGTCGACCAGCCGCATCGATCACAACACCATTCACCACTCGGCTGGCAACCTCCGTAACGGCATTTACATAGACAACGGAAGCTACAACGCCCAAATCGACCACAACGTCACCTGGAACACTGCCCGTGGCCTGTTCGTCAACGGCTCCAGCACGCCAGGCATGCTCGTTTACAACAACACCTTCGCCGAAGATCCTGTGACAAGTTCCTCAATCCGCGCCCTGGGTGCCAACGGGACGTCACGATTCGCCAACAACATCAACACCGCGAACACGACCTACGGCACTCCCCCGGCAGCCCAGATCGACCACAACATCGATCAAACTACGGATCCCCAGTTCGTTGCTCCGGCTCGCGGAGACTTCCATCTGGCCAGCGGCTCTCCGGCAATCGCCGCCGGTGTCGCCATCGCTGGCGTAACGGTCAACTCATCTGGGCAAGCCGACGTCGGCGCCTACGAATGGGGTGACAACGAATGGAGAGCTGGGTGCTCGTTTTCCGGGTGCCAACCTCAACAACCTGTCTCCGTCGACGACTCGGTGACCGGAACCGTTTCAGGAACTTTCCAGTACAACGGCACCGGCTGGAGCCACTGTTCGAGCTGCTCCGGGAGCGCCACCCTGTACAACGGCACCAATAGCTGGAGCTCCACCACTGGTGACACCGCAACGTTCCGCTTCACCGGAACCTCGGTAGAGCTGTACGGCGTCGTCAATTCCCAGAACGGGCTTGCCGGCGTGAGCATCGACGGTGGTACGGAAGAGCTCATCGACTACTACGCACCGACCCGCTCCGGGAACAGACTGCTCTGGACCGCAGACGGCCTAGCCAACACCGTGCACACGCTTACCGTTCGTGTGACCGGCACCAAGAACGCCGCGTCGACCGGCAGCACCATCACCATCGACCGAGTCGCCTATCCCCCGCCGGCCCCGCCTGCCGCCGTTTCCGTAGATGACTCCATCACCGGCACCGGCCCCGGCAGCTTCCAGTACACCGGCTCCGGGTGGAGCCACTGCACCAGCTGCGCAAACGGCATTCAGATGTACCAAGGCAGCAACAGTTGGAGCTCAACGACCGGAAACACCGCAACTTTCACCTTCACCGGCAGATCCGCGTCGCTCTATGGCGTGGTCAACTCCCAGAACGGCATCGCCGGCGTGAGTATCGACGGCGGCCCTGAAACCTTCATCGACTACTACTCTCCCACCCGAATCGGCAACAAGCTGCTCTGGTCTAGTGACGGGCTCACGAAGGCAACACACACCATCACCGTCCGGGTTACCGGAACGAAAAATGCAGCGTCTAGCGACGATGTCATCACGCTCGACCGCGCCGTTTACCAGCCATAGGAAGTCCGGAAATCATCAGGTCCGGCCTATAGCTCGGGCCGCTTTCGAGCCGTCCCCTCGCCAGTCAGCACTGGCGAGGGGAACCTGCGAGCTCCGACGCCACGCGATCAAGAGGCTTCTTCGTCAGCGCGATGAGACACACCCAAGCAGACCGACCGTTGGAGAGCAACAGCAACTCGACCATCGAGCCGTTGCCCAAGGCATCGGGTCACGATAGGAGAGTCGCTACGCCACGGTGCATCACCCTATGACTGGCCGCAGTCTTCAAGGAGCCGCCCGCCGTTCGGGCTGGACGCCGCCTGATCCACCGGCCAAGAGCACGATGCCAAACCTAACACCCGCACGGTTTCCGCAAGATCGCCCTTGGAGCCCGAGGCGAGCTATAAAGAAGAGCCCTCCTGGTGATTCCCGCCTTGCATCGGCCACTATCCGCTGAGGCTGATCGCAGCCAGGCGCCGTGTGGAATCCCGAGCGCGTAAGCCGATGATGGCCGCTGTACGCGAGCCGCCCTTGACAGTGCCGCGCCCTCTGCGGATACCGCTCACCCAGCCAACTCAGCCCAGACCATCGGTGGATTCAGGCTAAGGCTGCGTTGGCTCGGATCGACCGCCTGATCGAGGCGAGATCACGCGCAGGCCTATCCCGAACCGATCCCGGCGGATACTGTCATGGCGTTGTAGCCGCGCCGCGTAGCTGCGGGGCCTACGTTTTGACGCCACGTAGGTGAAGGAGCAGGCCTTGGCCGGGATTCAGCAGGGGAAGTTGAATGCCGGCTGAGAGCAGGATGGATCCAGGCAATTCGATCTCACCGTCGGACCACCATGCTGGTAGCCGTAGCTGCCGGCCAACGGCGTCAGCGAATTCTTTTCGGTGCGTTAGTGCGTATCGGCGTGAACGGTCTAGGCCGGGCAGTCGCACACGCCCGGGTAAGGTCTCCGGGGAGGTGGTGTGACGCACGTAGGCGAACACCGCCTCGGACTGGTCTGCGGCCACGACACCGTGTAGCAGTGCACCGGAATCGGGATGATCTGCGCGGACGACGTCACCTGTATGTAGCAAGGGCCGGAGCTCGTTGTACACATTTATCCAGGCCTTCAATGTGCGCAGTTCGTCCTTGGTGCACGTCGTGATATCCCACTCGATTCCCGGGTGTCCGAAAAGCGCTGTCAGACATCGAAGAGATAGATCGAGCCTGCGGCCCGTCGTGTGGGATTCCGGTGGGCCGACGTGGGTCCCGACGAGCTCCGGGGGTAACAGCAGACCTGTCCACCGCTGAATCTGCTGGCGTTCGAGTGCATCGTTGGTATCAGAAGCCCAGACTCGGTCGGTTCGCTCGAGGATTTCGAGGTCTACGCGGGCGCCCCCTGAGGAGCAAGTTTCGATCTCGAGCGCAGGGTGCCGGGCACGCAACTTGTCAAGGAGCTGGTACACGCCTGCGGTATGGGCGTGGAGTCCTGCCCGTGCAGTTGGCCAGTGCACTGCCTCGAGCAGGTCGCGATTGTGATCCCATTTCAGGTAATCAAGCCGATACTCCTTGATCAGAGCATCAAGCCGCAGGAACAAGTACTCCGCGACCTCTGGACGCCCACAATCTAGGACATCTTGGCTCCGCCAGCTGCGCGGCGGCCGGTCCTGTCGAGCCAGAACCCAGTCTGGGTGAGTTCGTGCCAGATCAGAGTCCTGGTTGACCATCTCTGGCTCCACCCAGAGGCCGATCTCCATACCGAGCTTCCGTAGATGGTCGGTGAGTGGATGCAATCCGCCTGGCCACGTACGTGGATCGACATGCCAATCGCCAAGCCCGGCCTTGTCGTCGCGCCGGCCGAGAAACCAGCCATCATCCAATACGAACCTCTGGACGCCCAATGCGGCAGCCACGTCGGCCAACTGCCGCAGGCGATCGATGTCGTGATCGAAGTAGACGGCCTCCCACGTGTTGAGCACCACTGGGCGCGGACGCCGTGGATGTAGTGGGCGGGAACGGATCCAGCGATGGATTCGTCCGGCGGCGCCGTCCAACCCGTTGTTCGACCAGGTGAAGAACACCCACGGAGATGAGTAGGCGGCACCTGGCTGCAGACGAACCTCGCCGGGGCGGAGCAGTTCACCGCCTCCTATCACTGCTGACGCTTGTCCAGCGCGCTCAGGCAACCTCTCGGCCAGATGAACGTGGTCTCCGCTCCATGCGACATGTGTTGCCCACACCTCACCATGACGGAAGCCAAAACCAGCTCGGCCGGCGACAAGTAGTAGTGGTGCATCGTGGCCGGTTCTGCCGCGGCGGGATTCCCGCAGTCGAGTTCCGAGGGTAAACGGAAGTCGCTGGGGTGAGCGTTCGCGGCACCAGCGGCCTGTTAAATCCAGGAGTTCTTCTGCTTCGGCGGGAATCGGCAGCATGACGGTCATGTTCGCCAAGGCGAGCACTATGGGACCATGATTGATCAGTCGATGGCGGATACGGACGAGACCGCTCGTCTCCAGCCGAAGTTGTATGTGTACAGCCAGGCCGAGCTCGCGATCCTGGAGTTCCAGTCGGACCTCGTCGTCACTGGTCTGGTGATTTACCTCCGTGTCCGTGAGGGTGAGCCGGGGATACAGAACGGCACCACCGCGAGCGCCAGAAAGTGCAGGCGTTCCCTGCCAGCCGTCACCCTCGACCGGTACGAGAGTGAACCACCACGGATCACGTAATGAGCTCGGAGGCACCGGGCGGGTCGCTGCATACCTCAGTGCGGCAATGTCAGCCGCTGTGAGCTTCCCGAGATCCTCCCCCCAATGGAGAACACGCGGAACGCCAGTGGACTCTAGGTCCAGGACAAGGGTCATGCCTCCTCTGCTGAGGACAACCGCGTCGGCTCCCTTGTCGCCCATCAGAGATCTGCCTCCTGCGGGCTGATCGAACGTTGCCCCCCGGGCCGTGGCGGGGCCGGCAGGATCACTGGTGCTGGTTCACCGATCTCCTCGATGCGGCGTAACAATCGCTGCCGCATCACGTCAGCTACGAGTCTGTGTGATTCGAGTCCGACGAGATTTACGATCTCGAATGGATCGCTGTACAGGTCGTACAGAAACTCCTCGGTGTACTCGTCAGCGCTAGCTCTCGTAGTCCCGTCATCATCCGACGCCCGCACCGAGTACTTCCACCGATGGGTTCGTATCGCGCGGCCCAGCTGGGACTCACTGATCTGAACCATCACATCGGTCGGCCAATCGAGTACCTTCCCGTCGAGCACCGGCATCAGCGAACGGCCTTCCATCTCCGCGGGCACGGGCAGCCCGGCTGCGTCCAGCAAAGTGGGTGCGATGTCGACGGAGCTGACCAAGTGCTTCACCTGGCCCTTGCCGTCGAATCCCGGACCCCACACCGCCGTGGGCACCCGAATCGAGACGTCGTGACAGCTTCGCTTGTAGTCATCGTTGCGCGTTTTGAAGTGGGATCCGTGGTCAGAGGTGAACAAGACAATCGTGTTGTCGGCCAGGTCCAGGCTGAGGAGAGCGTCACAGAGGCGCCCCAGCGCTTCGTCCAAGCGGCGGACCATTCCCCAGTAGCCGGCGAGGTCTCGGTGACTGGAGCCGCCAAACGCTGCCAGGTCGGGCGGAACCCACCGCCCCTCGTAGCGTTCGCGGTAGCCGACAGGCGCTGGGTGATCATCACGCGTGTTCTGGTGGTGCGGCTCCAAGTAGGAGAGGAAGAGCAGGAACGGATTCGCCTTGTGACTATCGACAAAGCGGATTGCCGCATCGGTGAGGGCGTCGACTCGGTAGCCAGGTAGCTCAACCGCTCGTCCTTCGTTGTCGTAAAGCTCCGTGCGATAGGCGTCGGAAGTGAACTCCAGCACGTTGGCCGCGAGCCACTGTCGGTAGCCACCCCGACCCTCGACTGCCACTGGCCCGCGGCTCGACGGATCGGCCAAGTGCCATTTGCCGATGTACCCGGTGGCGTAGCCGCCCTCGGTGAAGCAGGTGGCCAACGTGCTGACGTTGCTCGGTAACGGGATGCCATTGCGGAAGCATCCCAAGCTTGATGGGTAGAGCCCGGTCTGTAGCGATGCCCTTGATGGTCCGCACACGGGATTACTGACGAACGTATTGACTAGGTGCGTGCCGGCCCTTGCAAGCCGGTCGAAGTTCGGCGTCAGATCAAGTGGGTTGCCGTGCAGCCCAGCCGAGTCCCAACGCTGTTGATCGGTCAAGAAGACAACCACATTGGGTCTCCTCAGACGCGCCATGCCCACTGAACCCTCCCTTGTTCCGAGTACCGGCCGACCGCCTCGGACATCGGTAGGTTAACGGTAACGTTGCAGCCTCTCTTTCGCTAGTCGAGCCACGTGCAGCCGCAGAACACCGCATCGGCTATAACGGTGCTGTGAGCCCACAACCCACAATTCGCGACGTGGCTGCGATCGCGGGTGTCAGCGCGATGTCCGTTTCCCGCGCACTCAACGGGCAGCCCGGCGTCAGCGCCGAAACTGCGGAACGTATCCAGGAGGTGGCACGCCGAATCGGCTTCCGGCCGAACGCGTTGGCGACGAGCTTCCGGAACAAGCGCACGCTGGGGCTCGTGGGTATGGTCGTTCCCGATCCGTACGTACCCGTGTACAACGCGATCGAAGCTTCCGCAGACGAGTCCATGCGGCAACACGGTCACATTGTGGTGCGGGCTACCTCGTCCAGCTCGGACGGTCGGGAGCGCGCCGTCGTCGAGGCTTTCGTCGAACGCGGAGTAAACGCCATGCTCCTGGTGTCCAGGGAGGCAGAACACAGCTACCTGGCGCCACTCATCGAGCGCGGTCTCTCGGTAGTTTTCGTGGGCGGAAACCCCCCGGCCGGCGTAGAGGCATCCGCTGTAGTCATCGACCACCGCTGGGGAGCTCGCCAGGCAGTGACTCATCTGGTTCAAAACGGACACTCCCGCATTGCAGTCATCGCCGGTGACCGAGGTTTCGCTGCCTCGGAGCGGCTGGCCGGCTATGAGGCGTCCCTCACGCGGCAGGGATTATCGCTGGATCCGCGGCTGATACACCGCCGGACCGGCGCCGTGGATGAGGGTAGTGCCGCAGTGGATGCGTTGCTAGACGAAGCCGATCCGCCGACAGCCATCTTCTCCACCGGCTACCTGCTGACTGTTGGCGCGGTGCAAGCGCTGCACCGGCGTCGCTCTGACATCGTCCTGGTCGGCTTTGACGGCCTTGATGCACTGCAGTTGACCGATCCCAGGATCACGGTCGTCACTCAGCGGCCGACACAACTTGGGCGACACGCTGCGCGCCTACTGCTGGAGCAGCTTGCAGGTCTCACACCAGGGCCGCGCCTAGTGACTGTCCGACCGAAGCTGCTTATCCGGGGATCAGACGCGGCCTCGCCCCGGCGTCGTCGCTGACCGCGCGATTGACCACCGCGAAACGGAAGGTCGCTCTACGGATCGATTCGCCTCTCTGTGATCACTCCGCGCGCCGCTGTCCTTCGGCGAGGTGCATTCAGTCCATCCGCACAAGTGGCCAGGCAAACCCCGACTCGTGTCCCCAAGAGCATCTACGCCTCCCTAATCGGACTACGTGTCCAATCCTGAGTAGAGAGCCGAGCGTGCGGTAAGGATCCGGGTCTCCTCGCCGTCTGCTACATCGCCGAGCACCAGCCATTGCCAGTACTCCACATTTGCGTCTAGGTTACCGGTAACGTTGGACTACCGGGCACTACACCACGTGCCGGAGTGGAGGGAAATGATGCGGCACAGTGGTCGGTCGGCTGGATTGCCGACGGCCTTGGCGGGTGGAACGATCCACGGCAGCAACCCTCATCCGTCGGCAGCTTCAATGGCCGGCGTTGGTGCCCGTTCTCGCATCACGCTTGCCGAGGCGAGGGTTGGCAACGAGCTGAGCAGACGCGGGCTATTGTCGGCCGCGGTGCTGGCCGGGAGCGCGACCATCGGCGCAGCAGCGCTGGCGGGCTGCGCCGATCGTGATCCCAGGCGATCTTCGAAACAGGGAGGCCAGACGACCGGCACTTTGCGGGTGGCTCACTCACCGTGGATCAGCGGGGGAGCGCCGTGGCTCTTCACCGACTTGAAAGCTGCCTTCGAGGCACAAAATCCAGGGCTCACCGTCAAGTTCTCGCCTCTCGTCGATCCGCAGAGCGCGCCGACGGCAATCGTCCAGAAGTACGCCCTCGAGGCGAGGCGAGGCATTGCCAGCGCAGACGTTCTGCTTGGGCCGGTGTCTTGGACGGCGCTGGCGCCGATGGCACGGGCAGGAGCCCTGCTGCCTTTGGACGATGTCGTGCCGCATGCCTTTCTCGACCGGCTGCTGCCGGCTTCGCGAGCCGAGGCAGTGATGCCTGATGGCAAGAGATACGGCGTGCCGTACTGGAGCGACGTCATCGGCTTCCTGACCAGGACAGACCTGCTTACCCGTTACGACATTCCCGCTCCTCAGTCATGGCACGAGTTGGTCGACACCGCGAAGACGCTCGCGAAAGTGCTGCCCGATGGAACCTACGCGTTCAGCGCCGACTACACCCAACCAGTGCGCTTGTTCCTTCCGATCCTGGTCACTTTGACGGATAAGCCATTCGCAGAAAACGGCACGCTGGACATCGGCTCCGCGGCGGCGCTCGAGGCATTGGAGCTGATGAAGCAGCTCGTTTCATTCATGCCACCGGGCAGTGATCAACGGGACGCGGCGCTGAGGAGCTTGCAGGCGGGCAAGGTGGCGATGGGCACGTTCTGGCAAGGCACTTACAAACAAACCCTCAACGGCAAGCTCACTCCTGATCAGTTGAGCTACAGACCGAACCTCTCGGGCCGCCATCCCGGCACCGTGTACTGGAACACGTCCGCGATGGTCCTGGCGCACAGCCCCATGCCGGAGATGGCCGTCAAGTTCATCACGGAGGCTCTATACAGCGACCTCGCCCTGAAGAAGTCCGTTGAGCAGTCCGGGCGGTTTGCGCCGGTCGCCGACATGGCACGACGAGTTCAAATGCCCGCGTGGCTGAAGACTGCCTTTCAGCAACTCGATACTGCAAGTGTGCTGCCGGGAAATGATGCGTTCCTCAGGGTGGAGAACACTGCCTTCACTGAGCAGGTTGGACGCATGATCCTGCGGGGCCAGTCGGCGGCCGACACGCAGAAGGCGTTGACTGCCACCTTCAAGACGTATCGGTGGTGAACCGGGTGGTGAAGGCAGAGTCGGCCTCAAGGCCCCGCCGGTTCGGCTCATGGGTCCGTTCCGACCTGGCAGTCGGACCAGCCCTGATTGCCCCAGCGGTCATTCTCGTCGGCGTGTTCGTTCTCTGGCCGATAGCGCGAGCCGTCTACTTGACGTTTTTCGATTACAGCTTCTTGGCCGACCGATCAGCCTTCATCGGGCTGACAAACTATCTCGAGTGGGCGCGGGATCCGCGGATGTGGCATAGCCTGTGGATCTCGGTCAAGTTCTTCATGCTGTATGTTCCGACCAGCATGGCGATCGCACTCCTGATAGCCGTGCTGATCGATCGACTGGCCAACGCGCACTTCGCATCAATCTATCGAACCATCTTTTACTTCCCCGTGGTTCTGCCGGCGGCGATCGTTTTCCAGATGTGGATTTGGATCTACGAGCCGACCCTGGGGTTCATGACCTTGACGGGAGAAGCCGTAGGCGCTGATACCTCCCTCAACTGGTTAGGCGAACCGAGAACCGCCCTCGGAGCGCTTGCCATCATGAATGTCTGGCGTCACCTCGGTGAGACGGTGATCTTCTTTCTGATCGGACTAGCCAACATTCCGAAGGAAAATCTGGAGGCGGCACGCCTCGACGGCGCTTCGGAAGTGAAGATAGTCACTCGAATCATCATTCCATTGCTGGCGCCCATGATCTTCCTCGTCTTCGTCCTGCGACTCAAGGTTCTCGAACTCGTTGCCGAACCATTGTTCATGACTCAGGGTGGACCTATCGGGTCGACAATGACATATGGGTTGCAAGCATATGAACTGTTCCACCAAGAAGATCGCATCGGTTACGCCAACACGTGGTTCGTTTTGATGGCGGGTCTTGCGGTCGCGGCAGCGGCATTCGCAGGCAAGCGGATGCGGCAATTCCAGAATTAGGAGCGGAGACCCAAGGTGGATTCGATGACGATGGTGCCCGAGCGGCGTAGGAATCCGGCCCGGCAGCGTTCTCGGCCCAAGGGAGCGGTGCCTTCGCCGGGTACGCGGCGTCGACATGGCCTGCGTCAGCCGCTCGAGCACCTAGTTCTGGCCGCGCTGGCACTCCTCGTCCTCGTGCCGTTCATATGGCTGGCATCGGTGGCATTTCGCAGTCGAGATGACCTATACAGGCTGTTTCCGTCACGGCTGACGTTGGAGAATTTCGCCATCATGGTCGACCGCGTGCCGGACATGGTCGGCTACTACCTCAACAGTGTGCTGATAACGGTTGGTGCGGTATTGGTTGTTGCGGTCGCGTCGACGATGGCGGGTTATGCCTTCTCACAACTGTCCTTCCGAGGACGGGATCAGATCTTCTGGATCTTGATCGCAACAATCTTTGTACCGCATGCGACGGTCGTGGCCACCCTCTACCTACAGCTGTTCGAGCTCGGTCTTCTCGATACCCAGGTCGGTCTCATTCTGGTATACGCGTCATGGCAACTTCCGATCGGCACACTCGTTATGCGGTCCGTGTTCTCTCAGGTGCCCGACGAACTGCAGCAGTCTGCAAAGGTTGACGGGGCCTCGACATGGCAGATCATGTGGCGCATCTATGTCCCAATCGGAAAAGGCGGCATGATCATCGCCTGTCTGATGGCGTTCGTGCACTTTTGGGGGGAGTTCCTCCTGGCCTTCACGTTGGCTGGAACGAAAGTGATTCCCATGTCCATCGGGATCCGCTTCTTCGAGCCGAGTCCTTCGGATCCTGACTTCAGCTTTGCCGCCGCGGCCGCCGCAGCCTTGGTGATGTTCATACCTTCTGTGATTGTCTACGTAGGCTTCCAGAAATGGTTTTCCCGCGGTGTGATGGAAGGCGCTATCAAAGGATAGTCAACATCCTAACGGTATCAATAAACACACTTTGGCGCCAGGCACCGGCCTCGCGCGAGTTGTTCCCGCATTCACGGCTTATGAGAGGCGGTTAACCCTGATGACTGGCGGCAACGGCGATAAAAGCAATCGTGTCCTTCGGACCCGGCGAGACATTATCCGGTATGGAGTCGGAATCACGGCAGGCGTCATGGCAATGTTGACCATCGAGGAGTCGGCGGGCGCGCATCCAGAGGGGAGGATCAAGAAGACCGGCGATCCCGATTTCGACGCCCTCATTACTGACATTCAGAACAAAATCGCGGCTCTGGCCGGCAAGCTTCAGCCTTATGAACAGTCCACCGCGAAGCCGCGTGAGATCATTGCCTCTCTGCAGGTATCGACCATTTTCCTGCCTTGGGCAGTTGCCGACCACGCGGCCGGCCACCTCGACTTGGCGATGAAGGAGGCGCGAGACACGAACGAGGTTCTGGATTCGGCGCTCGCCGCCATCAAGGCCGGCGACTTCGCGCTGTCAACGGAGAAGGCCGTGATGCGGGTCCAGCCAAGGAACGGCGTCTTCACGAACAGCAGTGAGCAGCCGGTGTTCATGAGGACGATCGGAGGTCTGGTCGAAGGCGGTTACGAGATTGTCAATGCCGATGACATGAAGGCGGTCAAGGATCTGGGCGTCAACAACCTCACCGTTCAGGTCCCGCGTCTACGAGATGTGTTCGCCGACGGGCCGACGCCTCGTGACGGCTTGATGCCGCCGTGGACCGGCCAGTTCCTGAACAACCTGATAGATGCCGCCCATGCTGAGAAGATCACGCTGAACCTCAAATGCGGTCTCGAGGGTGGGTTGCCGAATTGGTTCGCCCAACTCTACCCAGAGGCGGTGGTTGACAAGGACATCAACCACTTCTTTGAGCAGGACCCAGACCACCCCGAGGTGCGTGCACTTGCCGGCCGATACGTCACCTGGCTCATGAGCGGCCTCCTTGCGAACAACGATCTGGCCAAGCTGAACGAAACAGTCGTCGGGTTCCTTCTCGGCAACGAGACCAGCATGACGAGTCTCACAGACCCCACCCTCGCCAAGTTCCGTCAGCACCTCAGGACCAAGTACCAGACCATCGATTCCCTGAACGCCGCGTGGAAGACAGACACGTGGCCGGCAAGTCCTGACTACCCGTATCTGTCCTTCAGCGCAGTCAAGAAGGCACATCGTCCACTGATCGAAGCATCCGCCATGGGGGCATACGACTGGCACACCTTCAACTTCGAACGGTTCAATGGGTTCTTCGCATGGTTTGCGGCATCGCTCAAGGCCGCGGCACCCGGGCTCACCGTTCGAACGCACGTCAAGGTCGAGAGTGAGCGAAGCTGGAGTCCACGACCCAACGTGTGGAACTACCCGTGGGGATCCGAACGAGAGAGCCTCACCGATGTCACGGAAATCATAGGCTGCGACACCCGCCCAATCGCAGGCCCGGACCAGCGAAGCCCCAACTTCCAGCTCACGCCGGTTGAGGAGTGCGTCGAGCTTCCGCCGGTAGATCCAACCCCGCTCGAGGATCCCAACTATTGCCTCAATTGGCTCTTCCAGTCGCTCGAGTTCGACTTGATGAAGTCCGTTGCGCCTCTCAAGCCCATCTACGACACCGAGTGGCACGCCGTCCAGACAACTCGGTACCGGAACGCGAACGTGCCACGGGGGCACATGCGTGCCGCTCTACGTCTTGCTACCTGGCATGGTCTAGCTGCGACGAGCGTATGGCAGTACCTTCGCATGGACACTGGCGAGAACTGCCAGTTCTTCAACGAGGCATCGATCACCGCCCAGCCATACGTGATGAACGAGTTCTTCAACGAGTCGGTTGTCATCGACAACGAGATGCACCGGGTCACGCCCTTCCATCAAGCACCACGAAAGATCCGGGTGGTCCACTCGGTCAGCGCTGCGTTGCACGACCGAGCGAGCTACTTGAAAGCAATCCAGGACGTCTACCAGGCCTTCTATTTCAGTGATGTACAGCTCGGACTGATGACCGAACGAATGCTCGAAGAGGGTCGGGGGACCGACGCTGAGCTCCTCATCCTTCCCGCAGTGCGGCAAATCTCATTGCCGGCGTGGAGCAGATTGCAGGCGCTCTCCCAGGCTGGAACCCCAATTCTTGTTGTGGGCCCTGCACCGCAACTCGACAATCGGTTGCGGCCGCTCCAGGACCAGCACCTCGGGGGTGCCGTTCGGCAACTCGACTTGGCGACGTCGTTCCTGGCGTACAAGGCCGTCAATGATGAGATCATCGGGTGGGCGGGAGTTGCACGTCCATACAAGGTGTTGCGAATGGACGGGACTAGGCCGGCATTCGTCGAGGCGAGGTTCACCAGCACGCCCAGCGGGGCAACCCTCGGATATGCCATCAATCTCGGGTGGACACCCGAGACAATCAGGCTGGAGCGACCATCCGGCACCTCAGCCTTTGACATCTACCGGCACGGACGGGTTCAGCGCAGGGCAAGCGAGGTGCAGCTCGCGCCCCGCGAGTATGTCACCTTCAATGTCGCCTGACCTACGCCTGATTGGAGCATTCAAGGTGCACCGGCCGAATATCCTTCTCATTACCAGTGATCAGCAGCACTGGAACACCATCGGCAAGTTCAATCCCGAGATCCAAACCCCCGCTCTGGACCGGTTGGCAAATGAAGGGACCACGTTCCGTCGGGCATACTGCCCGAATCCGACGTGTACACCGACTCGCGCGTCCATCATCACAGGGAAGTATCCCAGCCAGCACGGCGCCTGGACGCTCGGAACGAAGTTGAGCGAAGATCAACCCACGCTCGGCCAGTACCTCCAGAGGGCGGGCTACCGAACTGGGTTGATCGGCAAGGCACACTTTCAACCGCTGCGCAGCACGCCGGAGTACGAGTCGATCGAGTCTTATCCGATCCTGCACGACCTCGAATTCTGGAAGAGATTCCACGGCCCCTATTACGGGTTCGAGCACGTCGAACTGGCACGGAACCATACTTCCGAGGCGCATGTGGGCCAGCACTACGCATTGTGGCTGCAGGAGCGGTGTGGCGACGACTGGCGGCGGTACTTCTCGGCTCCGACCGGCACCCTAGCCCCTGACGCGGCGCACAGTTGGGCGATCCCCGAGGGACTCCACTACAACACGTGGATCGCCGAACGTACGACCGCTTTGATCGAACGACACCACGACAACGACGAGCGCTTCTTTCTCTGGGCGAGCTTCCTTGACCCCCACCCGCCGTACCTGGTCCCTGGGCCATGGGACCGGATGTACGACCCAGAAAGACTGACCGTACCTGAGGTGGCAGCCGGCGAGCACGATCGGAATCCGCCGCAATTCGCCCTCACACAGCAAGCCGAACCGGACTTCTCTCACTGGAATGAAACGGGCCACGCGGTGCATGGGCACGTCTCGCACATACGTTCCCTCGAGGAACGCCACCGAATTGTCGCCACCTATTACGGTATGATGAGCTTCCTGGACAAGTATGTCGGCGTAATCCTCGATAAGCTGGACGCACTAGGGATCGCAAATGACACGATTGTCATCTTCACAACGGATCATGGACACTTCTTTGGTCAGCATGGCCTGCAAGCCAAAGGGCCGTTCCACTACGAAGATCTGCTTCGGGTGCCCCTCATCGTCCGGTATCCCGGACTAGTTCCCGCCGGGGCGCTGAATTCCAAATTGCAGTCGCTAACGGACCTCGCGCCAACGCTCCTGCATTTGGCGAGGCTCGACGTGCCACCGGACATGACCGGGCGGAACCAGTGGCCCGTTTGGTCGGGTGACTCTGATGGAATCAGGGGCCACGTCATCTGTGAATTCCATCACGAGCCAACAACAGTTCACCTGAGAACATACATCGAGGATCGCTACAAGCTGACCGTATATCTTAGGGAAGAATCTGGCGAGCTATACGACCTACATGACGACGCTGCTGAACTGCATAACCGGTGGGATGACCCGGCCTACGCGGCGCTCAAGTCTGCGCTGCTGCTGAGGTTCATGTGGGCCGAACTTGAGAGATCACCGATGCCTATGCCGCGCATCGCCGTCGCGTAAAGCTGCCGCCTTGTTGGCTAGCGCGGCAAAGTGGACCATCGTGCTCGCATGGTCTTCAACACCTTGACCTTGGTGATCGCGCTCGCCGACGCGGCTGATCACCTCGAACGCTAGAAATCCCCAAGACATCCTATCTATTTCCGCGGAGTATTCCGCTGAGAACTCCGCCCACCTTCCTATGGGAGATCCGATGTGTAGACGCCGTGTCGCATCATTCCTCGTCTCGGTCGCGGTCACAGCGGCCCTGCTGGTCGCACCGGCCGCGGCGGTGCCGGCCGCCGTCGGGCCGGGTGACCTGGCTGTCGACGATCCGTTCACCTCCGCCCGGACCCAGACCTGGCGCGATCAGCGCTACGGGATGTTCATCCACTTCGGCGCCTACAGCCAGTTCGCCGGCTCCTACACAAAGCAGGACGGCTCGACGTGCCGCGCCGCCGAGTGGATTCAGCGCAACTGCAATGTGCCCTGGCCCGAGTACGAGGCCGAGGCCGCGAAGTTCAACCCGAGCATGTTCAGCGCCGAGGCGATCGTCAATACCGCCAAGGCCGCCGGCCAGAAGTACATCATCATCACCGCCAAGCACCACGACGGCTTCGCGCTCTGGCCGACAGAGGTCAACGACTGGAACCTGTACGACCGGACCGCCTTCAAGCGTGACCTACTCGGCGAGCTCGCGGCCGAGACCCGACGGCAGGGGCTGCAGTTCGGCGTCTACTACTCGATCTGGGACTGGCACGACCCGGACTTCCGGTCTACGGCGACGTTCAGCCGGTACGTAGAGAAGATGAAGGCCCAACTGGCCGAGATCCAGCAGCGGTACCAGCCGTCGGTGTACTGGTTCGACGGCGAGTGGACGGTCAGTGGCGGCCCGGTGCCCAACCCGTGGACCGCCACAGACGGTGCGGACCTGGAGCGGTACGTCCGCGGCCTGGCACCGGACGCGGTGATCAATAACAGGGTCGGCAAGCGGGCTACAGGTGACGGCGACTTCGGCACCCCGGAGCAGGAGATCCCGGAGCGGCCCGTCGACGGCCAGCTGTGGGAGAGCTGCATGACGCTGACCCGCACCTGGGGTTACGCCGAGTGGGATGAGACGGTCAAGACCCCACGCACTGTGGTGGAGAACCTGACCCGGATCACGGCCGGTGGTGGCAACTACCTGCTCAACGTCGGGCCAGACCCGCTCGGCCGGATCCCGACCGCCCAGGCGAACTCGCTCCGCACCGCCGGTGAGTGGCTGGCGGACCACGGGGAGATGATCTACGGCGCCGGCCACACGGGGCTAGTGGACCACCCGGCCTGGGGCAATGTCACCGCCAAGGGCTCGACCCTGTACGCGACGGTGCGGGAGTGGCCGGCGTCCACCACTCCGCTGCTGTTGACCACCCAACCGGGCGTCGAAATCACCGGCGGGACGGTGATCGGCGGCGGGGCTGTCACGGTGCGGAAGGTCACCGGTGGATATCAGCTGTTGCTCCCGCAGAACGCGCCGCAGTCGCTGCTGCCGGTACTGAAGTTGACCTCGCAGACGCCGTCGCCGACGCCGGGCAACGGAACCGGATTGACTGCGCGCTACTACCAGAGCCTCTCGCAGCCGCCGGTGGTGACCCGCACCGAACACTCGCTCAGCCATGAGTGGCGGTACGGCGTCGAGCCGGCGCCCGGCGTCGGTGCCGGGGCGTTCGCGGCACGCTGGACGGGCACGCTGACTGCACCCGCGACCCAGCTCTACCGATTCGTGACGGTGGCATCCGGCGCGGTCACGGTGAAGATCGGCGGGGTCACTGTGGTGAACCGCACCACGACCGGTGGCCGGACGGTCGACGCCACGCCGGTCGGGCTGGTCGCCGGAGGCCGGTACGCGATCGAGGTGCAGTACTCCAAACCCGCCGGTGCAGACGCGATGCTCAACCTGTTCTGGTCATCGCCGTCGATGCCGCAGCGGGTGCTGGCCGCGCCACACATGGGTCCCAGCGCCGGTGCCGACGCCACGCTGGTGGACGACGCCGACCCGGCGTTCGCCTACTCCGACGGCACCTGGAGGGTGAGCAGCGGGCGCGGGTACGGCGACCTGCGCGACGCCGTACACCACACCCAAGACAGCGGCGCGACGGCGACCGCGACAGTCACTGGCAAGGGCTTCGCCGTCATCGGTGAGCTCAACCCCGACCAGGGTCCGGTCGAGATCCAGGTCGACGGAGTGGTTGTCGCGACCGTCGACACCGGCGCCACGAAGGCCCGCCGGACGCAAGCCGTCTGGTACCGAGGCACATTCGGTACGCCGGGGCAACACCGCGTCACCCTGGTCAAGCGCGGCGGGCAGTTCCTGACCGTGGATGGGATCACCGTGTTCAGCTAGCGCCCCGTCCCGGCGCGAGCGTGAGGTGTGCTCGCAGCGAGACTCGACCGCCGGCCAGCTGTGCGACAGGGTCTCGCCGCGGGCACACGAGACGGCAGCAATAGAGCGCCATGCGTAACGTGCTAATACCTGATGTCGCTGGTCACGGCGTTGGTCAGCTGGGCGATGCTGAGTGGGGCTTGGCTGCCACGGTCGGCCTGGTCTTGCGAGCCCAGTTGTACGGGATGGCGAAAATCTCGTAGTCGTCCTTGGTGAACTGCGTTGCGTGGTTCTGGACGCTGACCCCGCCACCATCATGGGCGACGCTGCCCTCCCGGGGTCAATACTGTCCCGTCTGAGGCTAAGGCAGTAGTCGGCTTGTTCGAAACGCTAATGCGCGCCCGAGAGCGACCGGACAATCTCGAAGGCCGACTACTGCACAACCGAATCGAAACGCGCCGAGGCAGAGTCGCTGCTGGGTGCCAATCAGCTCGTGTCCAGGACCTGCAATCCACCATCGAACGACTCATCGAGGAACTCGGCCACGCCCAGCAACAGTTCAAGTCCGCAAGGCGCGAAACGGCCGAGCTGCGTGGTGAGCAGCTGCGCGAGGCGGTGCTGGTGCGCTGCCGGACAGCTCAGGTCGAGCCACCGGGCCGGCCGGAGCCGATCATCGGCGCTGCGAAGGCCCTGTTCGAGAAACCGTTTTCTGAGCAGACAATGCTGCGGCTGGGGCGGCGTGCGCGCAGTGGCTGGCCGCATTGGTCGAGCTGGGCGATGGCAGGGGCGGTCTTCTGGCGGAGTTGAAGGCGGATCCGAGACAGGTGAGCCTGGATACGCTGCGCGCGAGATCGACAAGCTGGAGGCGGTCAAGGCCCTGCGGGTGCCGGCGGGGTTGTTCGCGGATTGTTCGGAGCGGCTGGTGGAGGCGTGGCCGGGCTCGGGCTACCAGGTCGTACTCGTCGGACCTGGGTGCCGCTGGCCGATCGGTGCGGCTGACGCGGCTGGCGGCGTTGTGCTGGACCGGGCAGGCCGGGATGTCCGGCTCGCACAGCCCGCGGCCGACCATCCCGACGGCACGGTCCGTAGCGCAGTGTTTCCTGTGGTCGGTGAGCACACTGCGCGATCTGGTGCGTGAGGCGAAGGCGAACAAGCAGGCGTTCCAGGCCAGGGTCCGCAGGGTACTGCACAGCAGCTACACCCACCACTACCGCCGGATGCTGCCACCGCTGCATGCGGCGCTGTCGTTTCGGTGCTAAACACGGCGTACCGGCCGGTGATGGACGCCTTGGAGTTGCTGGCGCGCTACGACGGCGTTGACGGCAAGCAGCGCTTCTACGCCGTGGCCGATCAGGCACCGATCGACGTTGTGGCTCCGGCCGCGTGGCGCGAAGCGGTGGTCGACGAGAATGGCCGTGTCGAGCAGGTACCGTACGAGCTGTGTGTGCTGGTGGCGTAACGGGATGCGCTCCGGCGCCGCGGGGATCCGATGGGATCTGGACCGTCCAGGAGTACGCCAAATGGTGAAGTACGCGACCGCACTGCGGCTGGGTGCCGCGGAGGCAGAGACCATCCTGCGACGATTCACCGCGGGCCCCAGCACCGCACCTACTCTGCGCTGGACGCAACACTCATGAAACAGCGGATCCGGTCCATCTTCGGTGACCGCTGGCATTTTCATGAGCGCCAGCCCTAGGAAACGGGCCCAACCAGAGGTGTTGGAACTTACATCCACACAGCACGCCCAGCGCTGGGAGTGCTGTCGAAACTCGCATCCAACCGGTGTCAGAAGTCATGTCCGAAGCAAGACGATCGGCTCGGCCGGTCGCGGGCCGAGATGCTGCAGCTGTTCACCGAGCTCACCGCGAGGGCGTGCAGGTGAACGTGATTGGCGGGCCGATTCCGTTCGACCCTCCAAACCTTGCCCGGCCATGAGATGGCCCAGGCGCTCCTGCTGTTCCTCGGTCAGGTCGAGCTGATCTACAAGCAGGAGCGGGTCGCGTCAGCGCGCGAGTCCGGCAAGCCCGCGCACCGGCCCCGCAAGCTCACGCCCCAACTCGAGGAAGACCTCGCCGTCGAACTCTCCGGGGGCCGGTCGACGAACTCGCTGCGAAGTACGGCGTCTCGCGTACGACGTACCGGATCGCGCGTGAGCACCAGATGAAGAACAACGCCCGTCCCACATTTACCCCGGCCGGCCGCGGCAAGTCCCTGACCCCAGCTCAGATCGGCACCGCCCAGCGACTGAAGGCCGACGGGCTGTCGATCCGTCAGATTGCCCAGGCCATGGGTCCAGCCGAGCGACAGTCCATCGCACTCTGGCCACCGCGTACGTCATCACTACGATTGCGACGGACCTCGCGGTGGCAGTCTTCCCGATGCGGCACACACGATCAGGCCGGCCCACAGCGGCTGGCCTGCGCGGGCTGCGGCACCGTTCCGAACGGCAAGATCGCCGCCGCGCGGCTGCACGAGGAACTTCAGACCGAGTGGCGGTCGATCACCGGCCAGGATCCGACCGGATCGTGGACGCGGCACTGCGGCCGGTGCCAGCCGCATACCGTCTACGCGATGGCATGTCTGGCCTGCGGTGACGGGCCACTCCTGACCGGTCAGCTCGCCGAACTCGCCCGCGACACCGACCCGCAGCAACTGCCCGCAGTCGTCACCGAACGGCTCATCGCCGAGTGGCAGTGGGCGACAACGTCGTACGGCACCGGCTGGATCTGGCGGGACACGGCCACCGGACAGTCGGGCCCGGCCGGGTCGGGGCATCAAGGTGACGACCCTGCCGGGTACGACGGATCCGCGGGCAGGCCGGATGGCGAACCCGCGCCGTGCAGCGGAGTAGTGGATGAGCCGCCGCCACGAAGAGTTCGCCGAGTTCGTCCAGGCGCTGCGAGATATCGCCGCGAGCTGCGCGACGGTCCACAACCGGCACCGGTGGAGTATCGGCGGTGCCCAGAATGCGGCCAAGTCCGGCCGATCGGTCGGCTGCGCAGGACCCATCACACTGACCCGGTCCCATTTCCTGCCGACCCCGCCGGAATACCATTGCACAGCCTACGACGCCTACAGCGTGCGCCAAGTCGACGACGTCGTCGACCCCACGACCCGACCATAAATTTCACCCGCGCCCGTGCAGTCGCTGGCACGCGCTCTACTGACGAGCGCCTGAACGGCTTGGCGGAGCGCCAGCTCACACAGATCACTCTGAACTGGTCGGCCTACCCCGCCGCCGACTAGGGTGTTCTGATGCCGATGACACACTCTGTGGAGGCGGTATGTCGGTTCGATCGTCGCCTTGGCGGCGATGGTGCTGACAGTCGTGGCGGTGATGCCACGGCACTAACTTTGGCCCCGCTCAACACGCGATGCTGCTGACGCTGATGAACCGAAACGTTCCGCGCTGGATGCTAGCCCAGGCCGATCACCGGTGGAGAGTTTCGAGTACGGCGAGTTGAACGGGTTGACCTGCGGCATCCTCGGTCTGTGAAACTCGGGCGCGGACCTGGCTGTGAAGGCCAAGGCGCTTCACATGCGTGTTGCGGCCTGAGTCGGCGATCCGACGTGTGCCAGTGCCTGGTGTGGACCAGCTTTACCCGCCGGATGGTTGCAAAAGCAGCTCAGTGAATCGGACTTCGTCGTCGGTGCTCCGCTGCCTTCCACCGCACGGCACGAAAATCTTACCGGCCGACAGCCCGCTCTGGGACCTTGACAATGTGATAATCACGTCCCACAACCGTGCCATCACGGCAGGCACCCGCCGGCGTGCCATCGATCATTCTCGCCAACCTGGATTCAGTTCAGGTGGGCCAGAAAGGTCGTGGACAAGACTGCGCGCTACCGAGTGGCGCTGGGCGACCGAGCCGCATCACCTTACGGCGTCCCAAATGCCGGACCGCTGCAGAGGATCAGTCATCCGGTATATGACATTCTGGCTCCGGCCGCGAGTGCTTCTGGCTGTGCGAACGTCGCCAGCCAGTCGCGCGTCGATCGTGTCGTTCGGTGCTCACTGTGTATGCGGAATGCGGCGCCGGGTCGACGACTCGTTCGTTGTTCGCGAGACGGGGTTACTACGAACTGGAAGTGTTCAGGAACTGGGGCGAAGCACCATGAAGCAAGACAACGACATGTGGCCATATGCGCCCGCACACTGAGCAGCATTCGTGCTGCGCACCGAGCCGCTCATCAACGGAAACTGCCGCCGGACCAACGCAGCCGAAGGTCGCGGTGCCTGCTAGCGGGCTCCAGCAGCCGGTGACGGTGCCGGGTGGCGAGTTTCAGATGGGCGACCCGTTCGATGAGGGCTATCCCGCTGACGGCGAGAGGCCCGTCCATCGAGTCATCCTGGGTTCGTTCGCGGTCGACCCGACGGCAGTCACGAACGCAGAGTTCGCGGCATTCATCGACGCGACCGGCCACATCACCGATGCCGAGCGTTACGGCACATCCGCCGTGTTCCACCTCGCAATCGACAGTGCGGACGACTCTGTCGTCGGCCAGGCGGCCGGAGCGCCCTGGTGGATCACCGTCCGCGGAGCCACCTGGGCTCACCCAGAGGGTCCACGGTCCGATCTGGACGGCCGCCTCGATCACCCAGTGGTGCACGTGTCCCATCACGATGCGCTCGCCTACTGCCGATGGGCTGGAAAGCGCCTGCTGACCGAGGCTGAATGGGAATACGCCGCGCGCGGCGGACAACCGGGCCGCCGATTCGCGTGGGGAGACGACCTCACACCCGACGGCGAGCACCAGTGCAACATCTGGCAGGGCATCTTCCCGACCGAGAACACCCTTAACGACGCGTATCTGACCACAGCCCCGGCGCGCAGCTTTCATCCCAACGGCTTCGGGCTGTGGAACATGGCGGGCAATGTCTGGGAATGGTGCAACGACTGGTTCTCGCCGTACTACTACAAGCGCTCGCCCGTCGAGAATCCACCCGGCGCTCCGTTCGGCCAGGCCCGGGTAATGCGTGGGGGCTCCTACCTCTGCCACGACTCCTACTGCAACCGCTACCGCGTCGCCGCCCGGTCCAGCAACACTCCGGACTCATCCTCCGCCAACCTCGGCTTCCGCTGCGCCTCCGACCTGCACGCAATGGGCTGAACCGCGGATGACGACTGAGCCCGACTACCGGTTCACCCTGGCGAACGAGCGGACCTACCTGGCCTATCTACGAACTTCTCTCGCGTGCTACGCAGGCGGTCTATCCGCGGTGCAGTTCCTTGACCTTGGCTCCGACCGCTGGGCGGCGCGGGTCATCGGGGTAGTTCTCGTAAGCACCGGCATCATCTCGACCGTCGGCGCCCTCCATCGATGGAGAATAAACCTGACGGCCATCAGACGGGACGAACCGCTTCCGACAACTCGGCTGCCACTGTTGCTGGCAACAACTATCGGCGCGGTCGGCCTCATCGGCCTGCTAGTCTCCTTGCGAGGATGACCACTCCGGACCCAGGCTTGCAACCCGAGCGCACTTTGCTCGCGTGGCGCCGTACGGCACTCGCCCTGGCCGCGAACGGTGTACTCCTCCTAGCCTCAGGCCATGGAACATCACCTGTCCGAACTAGCGTCGGCATCGCGATCATCGCAGTGGCTTTCTCCACCTGGACCATCGTCGGCCTCGTCTACCGGTACGCGGAGGGCCAGGTCACCACTTTGAGCGGCACGCCCCTTCAACTGGCTACGGCATCCCTAATCCTCGCAGTCGGCCTCTTCGATCTCTACGCCGTCCTTAACCACTGAGCAAGCGTAGAGAGAGGATCACGGTTCTGCGGCAACGCAGTTCGCGGTCGCGGCGCAGTCAGGTGAACAGCTTGGCGGGGGTCCTCATTGCGTCGTGCAGCTTTTCGACTCCCATCCGCAGGACCCGAGTGGCGGCTCCCTGAGCGGTGGGAAGTCTGTCGGTGAGCAAGCTGGACGGCGCCGTACAGCAGCGATGTCCTATACCGAATCGCAGTCTTGGCTTGTGACCTGACTTGGGTCACCTGCGCCCGATTCTCAGCACCGCATGCCGCTGACCTGCGAAGATCACACGGCGAGGTGCCTCACCAAGGCACTAAATCCCGGTCGATTTCACGCTGCGCAGCAGCACTCTGCCGCGACAGCCCGGTGCCTTGGCGGCCTGTTTCTGTCGCGCGCGGACTTGAGGTGTATTCGCGCCGTTGACCCGCGGCGTGTCGTCGTTGACGAGCGCCGTCGACACGCTCCCGGGGTCCGCGAGAGGCCCGTTGCTCTGGTCGCGCAAGCTCACAGCGCGGCCTGGCGTGGCCGACAACCTGGCTGTGACCTGCGAAGACGCCTGACTGGCGAGCAACAAGACGCCCTTGCGCAAGGCACTAAGCCGAATGACCCAACTCAGGTGAGCGGTGGGAAGTCTGTCGGTGAGCAAGCTGGACGGCGCCGTACAGCAGCGATGTCCTATACCGAATCGCAGTCTTGGCTTGTGACGCTCCGCCGAAGACCATGCCGTAGTGGGCCCCGTCCTTAACGTCGAGTATGCGGCCCATCGCGCGCCAAGGGCTCCCCGTCGTTGCCGGCCTGAGCGACCAACTGATTTCCTGACGGTGACCCTGTCCGCGCGGGCGTCGACCGAGAGCGGCGCAACAGGCGACACCGGCTGCGGCGATGCCGACGAGTACGGCGAGGGCAGCCGAACAACTGCGCACGCCTGCGGCCGCCGTGCCGCCCGGGTGGCGCTCCAGCTGGCCGTCGGGCAGGCCATGGGCATCGACTTTCGCCACGGCGAGGTGCGGCTCGCCGTCGTCAATGCGTGGCATGAAGTCGTCGCGAACACGGTCCGTACCTACCCGGAGTCCTCCAGTTGGGCCGAGCGTGCGGCCACCGCGGCGCACGCGATCAGCGAGATGAGTTCCGCCGGCGGGGGTCCGCCTGGGCCTCCTGGCCGGCGGGGGGCGGGGGGCGGGGGGTCGGACTCCCGGGGGGCCGCTCGAGATCGGCGAGCTGGGGCCGGACGCGACCTCGGCTCGCATCACGACCATCCAGGACGCGTTCGCCGGGCACGTCCACTCCCCTCTCATCTTCGACCACAACACCGGCTACGCTGCCTTCGGGGAGTCGACGTCCGGCCCACAGCATAGCGGTGAGAATGTTCTGTTCCTCGGGATCGCGGACGGAATCGAACGAGGCCCCGTTCTGGGCGGCCGTCTCGCCCCCGGCGGGATCGGGAGGGCGGGTGAGTTCGGCCATGTGGTCGTCGAACCGGACGGCAAGACCGTGGCATCCGGCGGCCACGGTCTTGCCGAGGACGAAACTGCACTAGGTCCGCCGCCGGTACCTGTCGGCGGAGGCCGACCGCGCCGTCGCCGACGCAGCACTGAAGCTCCAGGATCAACCGTGGGATGAACGTTTCGATAACCATCGCCGGAGATCCCCGGGAGCCTTCGGTGGCTGCCGAGACAAAGCGTGGCAGGCTGCCCAGGCGGGAATGGTCAGCACGACTCGCGTCGGATTAGCTCGGAGATGAGAACTTCAATCGCGGGGTCAGCTGCCGCACCTTCAATACGCTTAAGCAACAAGTTGACGGCCGATGAGGCGAGCTCGCGCAAAGGCCACGTAACGGTGGTGAGCGCCGGCCGCAACTGCGCGGCAACCGCGAAGTCGCCAAAGCCCGCGACTGTCAGCTGGTTCGGTACGTCGATGCTCAACGCACGCGCTGCGCCGAGGGCGCCCGCAGCCAGGAGGTCGTTGCCTCCGAAGATGGCGGTGGGCGGCGTTCGGCGGCGAAGCAGTCGACCGGCGACCGTTTCCCCAGCATTCTGGTCCCAGGCGGCCGCTTTGTGCAGCTCAACACGGTCTCCGAACCTTGAGTAGATTGGCGCCAGCCGAGGGTTGGAGTGGCCAGCGTCATTGGGGCCGACGATGATGCTGACCGATTCATGTCCCTGCTCATGCAGAACAGCAGCGAGGTCCGTCATCCCGGGTCGTGGATCGATAACCACCGCGTCTGCGGCGGGTGGAAAGTCCGAATCCGGAAGCGTTTGAGCGGCGTACCACACCACAGGGATGCCAGGGTTGACGTCGCCGTCTTCGCTCTGCGGCAGACCCTCGCAGAGGGCTCCGGCAATGTCGACGTTGTGCATCGCGGTGTCCACAGCTGCCAGCCGCCCCGCCCCAAGGTCCGGCAACAGCAGCAGCTGGTAGTTAGCGCGGTAAGCGTCGTTCACCATCGCGACCAGGGTCTCGGTGAAGATCGGTGCGAACGGGTCGACACGGGCCGCTCCCGACGCCAGCGCCAGCACGCGGCTACGCCCAGACAGCAGTGCGCGCGCAGTTGGATGCGGCCGGTAACCCAGTTCGGAAGCAGCTGCACGCACCCTCGCGACCGTCTCCTCAGAGAGTCCAACCTGCGCTGCCCGCCCGTTCAACACCAGGGACACGGTGGACGGCGCCACCCCTGCTAGCGCCGCGACCTGCTGTCGGTTCGCTCTGCCACTTGCCGCCATCTACATTCCTCCAGATTGGTTCTTGCCAAGACTATACGTCGCGTTTACTGTATCTAACACCTGTTAGATCCCTTGTATTGGAAGTGAAGTGATGGACATGCTGCCACCGTCGACCGAACTCTCCCGGCGGTCAGTGCTGACCATGATCGGCGCCGTCCTCGCCTCCGGAGCAATCGCCGGGTGCGGACGCAGTGACTCACCGTCAGATACTGGTTCCGGACCGTTGCGGATGCTGGCACTCGGACTCACTCCGGGTCTGGTCCAGCTCTACGAGAAGAAGCTCTTGCCGGCCTTCGCCACGGAGACGGCAGTGAAGGTGGAGCTCCAGACCTCGGACTGGGGATCGGCATTCCAAAAGGTGCTCACCGCCGCTGCGAGCAAGACCATGCCTGACGTGTTGATGCTCGGGGGAATCTGGACCGCACCGCTGGTCGCGGCAAACGCGCTACTCCCACTGGACAGATTTATGAACAGCTGGAAGGACAAGGATCAGTACTACCCCTCGATGCTTGAGGACGGCAGGTACGACGGAAAGACCTACGCTGTGCCGCTTTTCCCTGACGTGCGGACGGTCTGCTACCGCGCCGACATGTTCCTGGCCGCCGGCCTCAACCCGGAGAAGCCGCCTACCACCTGGGACGAGTACAAGGAGTACGCGGCGAAGCTGGTACGTCGCAGAGGCGGCGATATCATCACGCAGGGCGCGGACTGGTCGCTTAACACCGGTGTAGGGCTCCAACAGGCATTCGCCCAACTGATGCTGCAGGCTGGCGGCAAGTACTACGACGATGCGGGTAAAGCGACCTTCGCCTCCGACCCAGGTCTGCGTGCCCTGGAATACATGGTCTCTTTCTATAGAGACGGCATCTCGTCGGCGAAGATCGTCACCCAGCCGACCGGCGGCTGGCCCCTTGTCTCTGGGAAGGCCGCCATGGCGTTCACCAACGAAGCCATCTACCAGAACGCGAAGAACTCGGACGAGAGCGTGGTAGCCAAGCTCAAGGCCGGTCTTCCGCTCAAGGCAGATGCCGCGGCCAAGCCGATCACGACGGCGTGGATCAACAAGCTCGGAATCGCGGCGAACACCGGGAATCCAGACGGAGCGTGGAAGCTGATCGAGTTCCTGAGCAAATCAGACAACCTCGGCGCGTTCGTCACCGCCCTCGGTACTCAGCCGCCACGAAAGGACCTGGCCGACGCTGCACACTTGCGACAGATCGACAAGCACTTTGTGGCAGCGTCGGAGTACATCGTGCCGCAGCCGCAGAATCGGAAAATGCTCCAGATCGCCAATCTCATCGCCACCGAGCTGCAGCGAGCGATCACGCTGCAGGACCCACCCGCGCAGGTGTTGGAGACCATCGACAAGAAGATCGACGGGCTTACCGGTGCATGACCTGAAACAAGGGCGCTGGCGAAGGCCGGCCGGCAGCCTGTCCTCCAAAAAAGCCCTCGCAGGTACCGCCTTCGTCAGCCCAGCGCTGGTGGTGCTTTGCCTGGTGACGATCTTGCCACTGCTGGTGGCAGTGGGACTGAGCTTCTCCAAGTACGACATGTTGACCAACCCGACGTCGGTTGGCTGGGACAACTACACCTCACTCTTCTCGGATCCGACCTTCTGGACAGCGATCAAGAACACCCTCTACTTCTCGCTCGGACAGGTGCCGATCGGCACCATCACCGCACTCGCTGTCGCGGTGCTACTGAACCAGCGATTCAGCGGGGTCAACGGGGTCCGCGTGGCCGTCTACCTTCCGCAGGCCGCTTCGTTCGTCGTCGTATCTCTGGTGTGGACCTTCATGTACGACCCGCAGGTAGGCCCCCTGAACCAGGTCATCCGCGGTTTGGGCGGCGACACGGTGTACTGGCTGACCGACTCCTCGCTGGCGATGCCGTCGTTGATCGCCATGAGCATATGGCGAAACCTCGGCTACTTCATGGTGATCTTCCTGTCCGCGCTGCAGTCGGTGCCGAGCAGTCTGCTTGAGGCTGCCGCAGTCGACGGCGCCAACACCTGGCAGCGGTTCCGGCATGTCACGCTGCCAGCTCTGCGGCCGGCCACGACATTCGTGGTGATCACCTGGTTCCTCGGCGCCCTGCAGATGTTCACCCAGTCCTATGTGATGACCGGTGGAGGACCCGTCGACGCCACTCAAACAGTCGTCTTCCGGATCTACCAGGAGGCATTCCTCAACCTCAATTTGGGCAAGGCCTCAGCGATTGCGGTTTTGCTCTTCATCGCGGTGCTTGTGGTCGCCGTCCCCATGCGGATGTACCACGCCCACTCGGAAAGAAGGCGACGATGAGACGTTACGCCGCCGCGACCACGACCCGGGTACTCGCCATCGTCGTGGCCGCCCTATATGTCATGCCGTTGTGGTACGTCGTGACTACTGCGGCGCAGCCGCCGGGCGGCCGACAGGGCGAACTGGTGCCATCAGGTGTGCGTCCGGAAAACTTCGCGGAGGCGTTGGCTAGCGCCCCATTCGCGACCTTCTTCATTAACAGCGCCATCGTGACGATCGGCTCGACGGCTGTTCAGGTAGCTCTGTCCTGCATGGCCGGATATGCGTTGGCGCGATTGCCGTTCCGCGGCCGCGGTGGCATCTTCGTCCTGCTTGTCGCACTCTTGGTGGTTCCCCCCGAGGTGACCATGGTGCCGTTGTTCATCCTGACGACGCACGTGCCTCTGGCTGGGGGCAACAATATCCTCGGGACGGGGGGAACCGGGCTGCTGGATACCTATTTGGGGTTGATGGTTCCACACTTGGCGAGCGCCCTGTCCATCTTCTTGATGCGGCAGTTCTACCTGTCCATGCCGGAAGAATTGGCCGATTCCGCTCGCATCGATGGCGCATCCGAATGGCGCATTATGTGGCAGATCTTCACGCCGCTCGCCTGGCCCGCCGTGGTTACCGTCGCCATATTCGCGTTTCAATCTGCATGGAATGACTTCCTCTGGCCATTGGTCATCATTCGGAGCAATGAAATGCGAACCCTGCAATTGGGACTTACTGTCTTTTTCCAGGAGAACTCCACCCAATGGACGTTACTGATGGCCTCGGTCATCGTTATCAGCCTGCCAGTTGTCCTGCTCTTCTTGCTGGGGCAACGCACCTTCCAGCAGGGCGTAGCCGCCGGGGCGGTGAAGGAGTGATCAATCGCCCAAATATCGTCGTGATCCTTGTTGATGACCTTGGCTGGAGAGATCTGGGGTGCTACGGCTCGACGTTCTACGAGACCCCGCGGCTGGATCAACTGGCCCGCGAAGGTTTGCAGTTCACAGACGCCTACGCCGCCGCGCCGGTATGCTCACCAACCCGGGCCAGCATCATGTCCGGAAAATACCCTGCGACGGTAGGCGTCACGCAGTACATCGGGGGGGAGTCGGTCGGCGCACTGCGCGACGTCCCATACCTTCAATCCTTGCCACTCAACGAGTATTCGCTGGCACGAGCTCTACGATCCGGTGGCTACCGCACCTGGCACATAGGGAAATGGCACCTCGGAAGCAACCGGACGTGGCCCGACAAGCACGGATTCGACGTCAATGTCGCAGGCTGCGACTGGGGACGTCCGCCGTCATACACCAGTCCGTATGGTTGCCCTACGATGCACGACGGCCCCAGCGGGGAATACCTCACCGACCGGCTCACCGACGAAGCGATTCAACTGATAAAAGCCTCAGATGATCAACCGTTCTTCCTCAATTTGTGGCACTACGCTGTCCACACGCCGATCGAAGCACCCGCTCCCCTGGTGCACAAGTACACCGCGAAGGCCGAAGCGCTAGGGCTCGACGAAATCGAAGCAGTCATCGACGGAGAGCCGTTGGCGCCCTGGCACCTGAACGGCGAGATCATGCGCAGAAGGGTTATCCAGTCGGACCCCCACTACGCTGCCATGGTCGAGAACCTCGACCACAATGTCGGCCGACTGCTCGATGCGTTGCAAGAATGCGGCAAAGCGGACAACACCGTGGTGATCTTCACCTCGGACAACGGAGGTCTGGCGACGGCAGAGGGATCGCCTACCACCAATGCCCCGCTATCTCAGGGGAAGGGTTGGATGCACGACGGCGGCATCCGTGTCCCGCTGCTTGTGCGCTGGCCTGGCCACGTGGCGCCCGCCCGGATGACTGCCGAGCCGGTCACCAGCCCGGATTTCTACCCGACCCTCTTGGAAGTTGCCGACCTCAGCCCGCTGCCCGAACAACACGTCGACGGCAGAAGTTTCAGGGCACTCCTGGACGACGAGCCGTTCCAGCGAGGACCGATCTTCTGGCACTATCCACACTATTCGAACCAGGGCGGAGCCCCGGGTGCCGCAGTCCGGGATGGCGCTTCGAAGCTGATCCGCTACTTCGAGGACGATCATCTCGAGCTCTATCACCTGGACCGCGACATCGAAGAGCGTATCGATCTGGCCGCACAAGAAGTTGATGAAGTAGCGCGCCTGAAGCAGCTGCTCGACAGCTGGATGGAGTCTGTTCACGCTCAGGTCCCGAAACGAAATCCGTATCCCTCACCTTGGCCGGCGCTAAGCCGGACGAACTCAAGCGATCACACCGCGCCCCGGCAGTCCAGATGAAAGCCCTGCATCCATGCAGCATCTGCGTGGCTCTCACCATGAAGGGCGCCTCCAAACCGGCGCCCAAGGCCTGCTGCGCACCACGACGAACTGATGCAGGCCCATGCCCGCACGCCGCTTTGGAGCAAGCGACCGGAGGGGCGGCGGCAACCGCGACACACATGCCGATGCCGCGCCCTGGTGGCGCGTTCCATAAGGGCGATCCGTTCGCCGAGGAATATGCCAAGGACGGAGAGCTGCCGGCACATACCGGCCGTGTGGCACCGTACTCGGTCGACCCGACGGCAATAACGCACGCAGAGTTCGCCGCGTCTATCGATGAGACGGGCCACCTCACGGACGCGGAGCGGTACGGCTCCTCAGCGGTCTTCCATCTAGCCGTTCGAGCGGACCCAGCCGATGTCGTCGGTCAGGACATCGCAGCACCGTGGCAACTTGCGCGGGGCTGACTGGATGAGTCCAGAAGGGCCAGAGTCCCACATCAATGAGCGGCTCAACCTTCCGGTCGTCCAGGTCTCCCACCACTACGCGCTCGCCTTCTGCCGCTGGGCCGGCAAGCGGCTCCTCACTGAGCCCGAATGGGAGTACGCCGCCCGCATGGCCACGCTGGCCTTCGCTCCTCAGGGTGGAATGAATTCAACTCGGGCGGCAAGCATTGGTGCAACATCTGGCAGGGCGAATATCCGACCGAAGACACCTGTGAAGACGAGTACTTCACGACGGACAATCGTTCCAACCGAACGACTTCGGGTTCTGGAACATGGCTGGCGAGGTCTGCGAGTGGTGTGCATTGGTTCTCGGCGCAACTACTACCGCAGGCTGGAGGTGACAATCCTGCCGGGCAGCCGTACGGCGACCTCTGGGTCATCCGTGGGAGCTCCTACGTATGCCATACCTCGTACTGCCATCGATACAGGCTTGCGGCTCGCCACGCCTGATTCGTCGTTCGGCAACCTGGACTTCCGCTGTGCAGCACTCTAGCCCGAACGACGAAGCCCTTTATATCGGGGACTCGACGCCAGTTGTCGAAGCCGAACGCGTCTTCTGACGCCGAACTCACCATGGCAACGAAGGAGCTACACATGAAACCATCCCGCCCGCTCCGCCCAGTTCGTGCGGCCCAACTGCTCACCACGCTGGGCACGGTCATCGTCCTCCTGGCGGCCGCTGTCAGCGCCCCCGTATCAGCCCTCGCCGCCGCGCCGTACGACCACATCGCGAACGACACCGTCTGGGAAGACTCGTCCGGCAACGAGATCAAGGCCCAAGGCGGCAACGTCTTCAAGTTTGGTTCCACCTACTACTGGGTCGGCGCCTCACTCCAGCCGCAACCTGACCCTAACAGGAGCATCAACCTGTACTCGTCGCCCGACCTGGAGAACTGGACATTCGTCAAGGCGCTGCTGACCCAGACCGGGAGCACCGGAGATCTTGCCGTCGGCAAATGGATGGGCCGACCGCAGCTCGGCCGCAACCCGACAACCGGGAAGTACGTGCTGAACTTCGAGGTGACAGGGCCCACAGCCGGTCTCGGCAATGCGCTCGGGTTCGCCAGCAGCTCGACGATCGACGGTACCTACACGTATCACGGCAGCTCCATCGTCAATGGCTACACGATCGGCGACCACTCCATGTTCGTCGAAGGCCCGAACGCCTACCTGGTCTATGTCGGCGACAACGCCACAAATCGGAACGTGACGATGAACGTGGCGCCGCTGGGAAGTAACTGGCTCTCAGTCGGTCCGGCGATCTCCGCCATCGCGGACACCACCCATGAGGCCCCAGGAATCGTAAAGGTCGGGTCCACCTATTACATGTTCGCATCCGGCAAGAACTGGTGGGCCCCGACCGCCACCGCCTACCGGACCAGCACAAACCTGACCAACTGGAGCGCCTGGGCAACCGTACCGACCAGGCCGTCGTCCGCGGACTCCTTCGCCACCCAGTTCGAGCAGATCATCCCGGTCACCGGAACCAGCGGCACCTCCTACCTGTTCAACGGCGACCGCTACTCACAGTTCGCCGGCGGCTCGGTCCCCGCACCCGACGGAGCCGGCCGCAACGCCTGGTACCCGCTAACCTTCGCCGGTGGCGTGCCAACCCTCCACGGCGCCACCGGCGTCAACGTGAACGCGGCAGCCGGAACACTGCAATGGAACCCCGTCGCCAACGGCCGATTCGACCAAACCGGCGCAGGACCCACCGTCCCCCAATGGCCAGTGACCGGCACCACCGACGCCGTCAAGACCGAAGCCACCACCACCAGCAACAGGAACAAACTGACGTTCTGGAAGAACGCGGCCTACATCGCCTCCGCAAGCCAGACCGTCCCCCTCCCGAACGGCACATACAAGCTGCAATTCTCCTACCGATCCTCCGGCGGCCAGAACAACGCATCTCTGAAACTAAAGGGCCACGGCGGCACCGACATCACCTCCGACCTCACCACCGCCACCAGCACCTGGACCACCACCACAGTCACATTCACAGTCACCACCGGGACCGTCACACTCCTCGCCGCAGCCGACTCCCCCGCATCGAAATGGATGAACCTCGACAACATCTCAATCTGGCCAAACTGAACCCGCACAGAGTGGGACCGGCCACAGCCGGCCCCACTCACGGGAACAGTCGACGCGTTCCGCGGACCGGTTGGCGTCGCACGCTCCGTCACCGCGAGTGCGCACCTGTACCGGCTTTCGACGAACAGACGATCTTGCTGCACACGAGCGTGTCCACGCGCCAGACCTCTCTCAGCCTCGATTGAATGACCAATGCGGGGAGTTGGCATTCATGCGAATGCAGTCTCTGCCCGGCGCACGTCGTCAGTCGGGCCGACAGTGGCCATCGGTTCGAGACGAGCACTGAAGTGCCGTAAGACTGGGGATGCGTCGATGATCCGATAGCTGGGGAGGTCGTCGGCCTGCTGGGCTTTCTCGAGTACCGGGCCGACGATCACGACGTGAACTTCGACGAACAACTGGCCTCGATCCGCGGCCTGCCGCCCGAGGATCTGGCCGCGGAACTCTCCCAGACCGTGGTCGACACCACTCGCTACAGCGGCCGCGACCTGGTCCACAACGCGGTGGTTCGGAACGCTGCCCTTGCCGAACTCGATCAGATGAATCCCCGCCGCGCCGACGTGCTGCGCAATATCCTCGCCGATCCCACCCCAGCGCTGGATACCTCGCTCACCGCCCTCGAGGACTACTGGAATGCCGCTCTCGCCGCGGAATGGGAGCGCATCGAACCCGGGCTGTACAACGTGCTCGCGCATGCCGGTCAGCGTATTGCCCATGAAGGGGTCTTCCCAATGCTTCGATACCCTTGCTTCGCAGATCCGGATCGATCCCACCCACCGTCTGCTGCGTCTCGACCGTCCGCACCAGCACGACATCACTGTTACGCACGAGCGGCCGGTGACCTTCACGGCCAGCCACTACGTAGGCCTCCCGTGCGGGTCACCTGCGACGACCCCTGGCCGCTACGCGTGACCTACCCGGTAGCACCGCTGGCACCTGTCCTTCAGACCGCCACTGCAAATAATGTCGGCACTGGCTGAGCAAGGCCGTAGCACCCAAGAACTAGCCAGTCGTTTGGGACTCGCGGAATCTGTGATCTCACGGCATCTCAAGCAGATGACACAGGCGGGACTGACGACGACGCGCCGGGAGGGCTACTACGTGCTGTACTCCGTCAACCATGCCCGGCTGTCCCAGATCACGAACGCCCTCGGCGCCCTCGCCAACTCTCCCAAAGGATGACGAACCAACCCTCGGCTGTGGGTCCTCCTGGATGATCTGGGAGGTCGCCCGCTCTCACGCGATTCTGGGTCGATGGCCCATTTGACTATTCCGGGTGACTACGGAGCGCGGCGAGTACGGCGTCGCTCCGCCCATTGAGGGGACCGGTCAACTCGATCACCGGCAAGTTCTCGCATATCCGTAGGGGATCGGCGTACACAAGGTCCAGCAGGCTGTCGTTGACGGCTGCCTGGAGCCGGGGCAACTCCCCCAGGGGCAGGAACCTTTCCACCTCTGACGTGATCGGCAGGATGACCAGCAGATCGAGACTCGCCAGAGCTGATCGCAGTGCCGACATGTTCGACTCGCCCTCAACATCAACGCCCAGGACGGCAAGATAGGCGATGAAGTCCAGTGGTGTGCGATCAAAGACGACCCTCGTCGCAGGTGCGCACAGCGCTGCGAGGGATTTCCTGAGCTGGATCCGGTAGTCGTCCGGAGATGGGGGGTACTCGAACTCGTACCCCTCTTCTTCGAGCAGGACGTAGGGCTCATCCACCGGCCGGTGACCGTCGAGTCGGGCGCACAACTCTTCGGCCAAGGTTGTCTTCCCGGTTCCGTGTGGCCCGGATATTCCGATTCGCACTCTGCCTCCTGTGTGTAAATGGCCGCAGAGTAGCGGAAGAGCCGTGGCCGGCACTCCCCTTGTCGACGGCGCTCCAAAGCTGGTCGGTTTCGGTGGTTGAAAAGTGAACGGTTGTTGGCAGCCTAGGACTCGGTTTGGCCGGTGGTGGTGCGGATGCTGGGGAGGCTGTCGATGCCGCTTCGCGGAGTCGGTAGCTGGCGCCTTTGAGGGTGAGTACGTCGGCGTGGTGGACGATGCGGTCGATCATCGCTGCGGCGACGGCTTGGTCTCCGAAGACGCCGCCCCAGCCGGAGAACGGCAGGTTCGAGGTGAGGATCAGTGAGGCGTGTTCGTAGCGGGATGACACGAGTTGGAAGAACAGGTTCGTGGCGTCTTGCTCGAAGGGTAGGTGTTGGGTCGGGGACGAGACGCCGTGCACTGTTTCTGGTGTCGGTTTCCTCGTCTCCGCCCGCCGAACCGGACGTGCCCGTTGGCCGAGCATCCGGCTCTCCACGTGATCCGGTGGTTCAGGCGAGGTATTCGCTGACCTGGCCGACAAACGCCGCATCGTCGTGGCTGGTCCGGCGGAATCGTGCTCCGCTCGGGTCGACCTCGTCGACGTTGTAAGGCATGCTGATCTGCGTTCCGCGGAAGCGGTAGCGTTCGACCCGCATCTTCGCCGGGTTGTAGAGGACGAACCCGCCCTCGGTGATGCGGTCGGCCCCGTAGTAGCGGCGCCGCAACTGTACCGACGCCAAGGCCTGCTTGGCGGGGATGGTGAGCACGACGCGACGGCCGTCGCCCCAGGACCTGCGCTGGATGTGGAAGCCCAGGAAGACGAAACCGTCGTCGATTGGGTGATGTGGGTCTTCTCGTCCGAGAGGGTCATCTTCAGCCTGCGGGCCACCAGTTCACCGATCTCGGCCTTGAGCGCCTCGGCCTCGGACTTCGTGCCGTGCACGAGCACGACGAAGTCGTCGGCGTAACGCACCAGCCGAAAGGTCGGCCGCCCGGTGCGGCGCCGATCCTGCCGACGCCACGGCGGGCTCATCTCCTGGTCCCAGATCCGCGCGAAGTGCCGGTCCAGGACCGAGAGATAGACATGGGGCCAGCCGAACCTCGTCCGGCGAGGCACGGTAGCGCTGAGCGAGCTCGGCCAGTGAGGGCAGGTCGCCGCCTGGAGCAAATTCGCCTGTAGCGACGCTGTGGCGGATCAGTTGGGGGGAACAACCCGATGACGTTTGGTCCTCATGTTCGCATCGATGCCACCGAGCCCGGACCTATGCGGGCTCGGTGGCTTGCCCCGCGCCGGTTGCGGTCCGGGCGGTTCACGTAGGTCGCACCGGGCAGCGCGGTCCGAACGCCGCCGAAGCCGGCGACCAGCACGTGCCCCACAACGACATGTCCCTCAACCTCGACTAGCCCGTCGGTGCAACCCTGTGCCCCGGATGCTCTGTTGCCCGGGACGCCGGGACGGTTACCTTTCGGGCATGACTCCCGCTGCGCGGTTCGGTCGCCCGGTGGCGCTGGCACTCGTCGTCCTGTGCGCGGTGCTGTTCGTGGCCGGCGTGCTGCTCGGGGCCGCATCCGCCCGGCCGGAGCCGGTCTTGTCGACATTGACGGACCCATGGACCGAGGAGGGGCTTCGGGCGTCCGCGGGTGAGGTGTCCCTGCCGTGGCTGCAGGGCTACTTCCTGATCCTCCAGTGTCTGCCCGCCGCGGCGGGTCTGGCTGCGGCGTTGCTGTTGCTCAGGGGCGCGGACTCGTGGTTCCGGTGCTACGCCGCCGTGATCCTGGCGCTGTTCGGAACGATGAACGGGGCGATCCCGGGAGTCATCGACAGCGAGCTGGGCGGCTGGTTCGGCAACGCGGTCGGGGCCCTCCCGGGCCTGGCTTGGGTATCGCTGTTCCCGCTGATGTACGTCTTTCCTGACGGGCGCGTCAGGCCGCGCTGGGCGCGCTGGGCACTCGCCGGATGGGTCGCGCTCCTGCCGTACTTTGCGCTCGTGTCGTGGTTGGGCTTCGACCCCACCGGGCCGGCCCAGACGCTGCCCGCCATCCCGCTGTTCGGCTCGGCGGCGTACGCCGCGGTGTATCGCTATCGCAACATCTCCTCGCCCGAGCAGCGGGCCCAGACGCGGGGTGTGGTGGCTGCGCTGCTGCTCTGGTTCGGCTACGTCCTGGTCATCCTGCAGACGCCGGTGCTCGACCTGCTGCGCGAAGTCAGTGGGCGCGGGCTCGCGACCAGTGTCGTGACCTACCTGGTCAGTTACGTGATCGTCGCGCTGATCCCGGCATCGGTTGCGGTCGGCATCCTGCGCTACCGGCTGTACGACGTCGACGTCTGGGTCAACCGCACTCTCGTGTACGGCGTACTCGCAGGCGTCGTGGCCGTCGCGTACGCGCTGGTCACGGTCGCCGGGACGTGGTGGTGGCGGGACAACGAGCTGATCGGCCCGATGGCCCTGGCAGTGTTGCTCGGCGTCGGATTCCAGCCCGTGCGCTCCCGGGCGCAGCGCGCGGTGGACCGCTTCGTCTACGGCCGCAGGAAGGAGCCCTACGCGGTCCTCACCGACCTCGGTCGCCAGCTCGAGTCGGTGCTGCCGCCCGACCAGGTGCTGGAGATGCTCGCGCGGCAGGTGTGCGTGGCGCTCAAGCTGTCGTACGCCGCCGCGACGCTGACCGGTTCCTCGGTGGTCGCGAGCTGGCCGCCGGGACAGCCGGTACCGTCGCTGGGTCGGCGTGAGGTGTTTCCCCTGTGCTGGCAGGAGCAGCGGCTCGGCGGCCTGCTCGTCGTCACCGCGCCGGGGGACGACCTCACGGCCGCCGACCGGGAGTTGCTCGCCGGCCTTGCCCGGCAGGCGGGAGCGGCGATCCAGGCGGCCACCCTCAACGACGACCTGCGCCGTTCCCGCGAGCGGATCCTGGCTGCCCGCGAGGACGAGCGCCGACGGCTCCAGCGGGATCTGCACGACGGGCTCGGTCCGACGCTCGCCAGCTTGTACCAACGGGTGGACGTCGCCCGGTCGATGATCGAGAAGGACCCCGGAGCCGCGGAGAAGCTGCTCGCCGCCGTGGGCGAGCAGACCCGGCTGGTGATCGACGAGATCCGTGCCCTGGTGCGTGCCCTCCACCCGCCTGAGCTTGAGCTCGGCCTGGCCGCCGCGATCGAGGCGAGCGCCTCGCACCTGCCGAACTTGGCAGGCGTCGAGGTCGATGCCGGGACGCTGCCCGTGCTTCCCTCGGCGGTGGAGACCGCGGCGTACCGGATCGCCATCGAGGCGCTCACCAACGCGGCCCGGCACGCGTCGGCCACTCGGGCCGCCGTCGGGCTCGCGGCGTCGGACCGGGAACTGATCCTCACGGTCGTCGACGACGGCCACGGGATTCCGGCCGGAGCGCCGGCCGGTACCGGCCTGCGGTCGATGCGCGAGCGGGCCGACGAACTCGGTGGGAGCTGCGAGGTCACCGCCGATCCTGGCGGCGGTACCCGGGTGACCGCCGTACTGCCCCTGCGTGAAGGAGAGGCATGAGCGCGATCCGAGTCCTGGTCGTCGACGACCACGTCTTCTACCGCGAAGGTGTCAAGACGCTTCTCGGTACCCGGGCCGACGAGGTGGCAGTCGTCGGCGAGGCGGCGACCGGGGAGGAGGCCCTGGATCTTCTCGCGTCGTCGCTGCGACCGGACGTGGTGCTGATGGATCTGCGGATGCCCGGCATGGGCGGCATCGCAACCACCCGGCAGTTGACCGCCGCCTATCCCGAGGTCGCCGTGCTCGTCCTCACCATGAACGACGACGACTCGGTGGTCCCCGCGCTGCGCGCGGGCGCCCGGGGCTACCTGCTCAAGGACGCCTCCGTCGACGACCTGGTGCGCGCCATCACCTCGGTTGACCGCGGCTCGGCCGTGCTCGGACCGGAGGCCGCCGCCCGCGTCCACGAGCACATCGTCCGGCCGCCCGGCCGACCGGAGCTGCCGTTCCGGGACCTCACCGAGCGCGAGCACGATCTCCTCGCCGAACTCGTCCGAGGACGGACCAACGAGGAGATCGCGCTGCGGCTCGGCCTCACCCCGAAAACGGTGCGCAACTACGTCTCGAACATCCTCGCGAAGTTACACGCGCGGGACCGGACCCATCTCGTCGTCATCGCCCGCGAGGCCGGTTACCCCGGCACCTGAGCCCGGGTCCACGCCTGCTTGCGCAGGAGCACACCGCCGAGGATCGCCCAGAGCACTGGCGGCACGATCGATGGCAGGGCCATCGTCTCGTGCAACTCCTGCTCGCCGATCAGCGCGGGCAGGTAGACCGCGACCTCGAGGACGACGTAGAGCGCGGTGAGCACACCGATCACGAGAGCGGTCCTGGGGGCCACCCTGCTCTGGAAGAGCCGCCGGCAGGTGAGTATCGCGGCCACGACGATCAACCACCAGCCCAGCAGGCTGAGGAGGATCGCCAGCGCCAGCCAGGAGCTGTCGCCGAGAACCTCGGCGTCGTCGATCCACACGACACCGGCCTGCGCGGCGACATACGCGAGCAGGATCACCTTGCCGACGCGCGCGAGTACCGTCACCGGGCGACTGCCGCCGAGCCGCGCGGCGATCGCCATGAACGCGACAGCGCCGAGCGCGGCGGACAGCATCCACAGCACCGCCATCACGATCCACTGCAGCGCGCGGTCCTCGACCTGCGCGGCCGTCATCTCCCCGGCGGAGTCGGCGACGATCGTTGCGTTGGCCGTCACCACGAACGCGACGACCGCGACCAGTGCGACCAGGAACAGCCACGCCGGGCGAGCCACCTTGCTGGTGGACTGGGACAGAGTCTGAGTCATGAGAGGACTCCTTGGTCTCGGGAACTGATAAGACCGACCGTCCACCGCCCGCCGTCCCAGGCAACAGAGCCCACAATCCCACCCCACCAGGGCACCTTCGGTGAGTTCAGCACGGAAGCAGCCTCATATCAGTACGGGTATGGATCGGCCCGGGGCAGGAACTGGGACCAGCCCGGTGGTAACAGAAAGCCGCTATCACCGAGAGGACGAAGGACCCGGCAGCGCGGGGGCCGCTGAGCGCCACATGGCTTCGTCCAGCGACCCACGGCTGGTCGACAAGGTCGCAGCCAGCTGGGCCTGCGCGGCGACACACGAGGCGGCCCGACCGTCGTCGCCGCGCGCCTTGACCACGACTTCCGTACCACCGGCCAACCGCAGACGGAACACCATCGAGACCTGGTGCAGCTGGAACAGAACGTCGACGGGTTCGGCACCCAGGTGATCCACAGACCAGCCCGGCAGCCAGTCCGGCAGATCCTCCAGCGGCACAGGCACGACTGTGCCATAGGCCGAACGCCGCGAGTCGATCTGCCCCGCCTGGCAGGCGGCCGACGTCCCGGGCTGGGGGAGTGTCCTCCGCCGGTAATCCGGCGCAGGACTAGCCTGCTGGGATGAGACAGCTCATCTTCCAGGAGTACGTCACGCTCGACGGGTACGCCGCCGGGCCGAACGACGAGCTCGACTTCTTCGACACGATCGCGGACCAGGCCGACGATGACGATCTCGGGTTCCTGGACACCGTCGACACGATGGTGCTCGGCGCGCGGACGTACCGGCTGTTCGTCGATTATTGGCCGACGGCAACGGATGTGATCGCGCCCAAGCTCAACCGGATGCGCAAGGTCGTCGCGTCCACGACCCTGGACAGCGCGCCCTGGGGCGAGTGGGAGGCCGGCGAGATCGTCACCGACGCCGTGAAGGCGGTCGGGGAGCTCAAGCGCGAGGACGGCAAGGAGATCGCACTGTGGGGCAGCATCACGCTGTTCCACACCTTGCTGACCGCCGGGCTGGTCGACGAGGTGCAGCTCCGTGTCTGTCCGCTGGTACTGGGCGCAGGAAAGAGCGTGTTTCCCACGGGCGTCCAACCGGTACCGCTTGAGCTAATCGAGGCCAAGCCGTGGGCGACCGGCGGCGTACTGCTCCGCTACAAGCCGGCTGCTAGCTGACGGCGTTCGCCAGGGCCTTCAAGTCGGCGCAGCCCGGCAGCACCACCGACCGGGTGTTGAGAATCGATCGTTCTCAACACCACCGCCAGATCCACGGAGTGGCGTGCACATGGGTTCATAGGTTCCACGACGGTTTGAGACCGGGAGCAGCACTGTGAGGTCGACCTCGACCATGACCGACGACTGAGTCAGGTCAGCAGGTGCCATACGTCCCCAGCGGCACGACGAGAATCCTTGGCGCCGTTGGCTGGGCGTTAGGTCCCAGTCGCTAGCGCCAGCGGCCCGCACGGTCTCTGGGCCGTCTCCCAGACGGGCTGGACTGTCGGTGATGACCGTCAGCCTCTCGGATACACCTCAGGGTAGAAGGGGGCGCGGGCCGGTAGACGCTCTTTACGCGAAGGGCCCCGATGCTTATCGAGGCCGGCAGCGACCCGTCGACGACAACCACCGTACGACCTGGTCGAACTTCGACTGGTTCGCGATCGAGGACGACGGCTTCAGCGATGCGACTGCGTTCTCAAACGTGATGGGCAAGTACGTTGTGGCAGGCACGGTCACCGCACGGGTGCGGCGGCTCGATGCGCGGAACGCGGATAAGAACTACGTCGAATACATCTACGCGGTCGACTCTCGCACGGGTGCCCCGACAGCTCGCGCCTGCATTCGATGACCCCCGTCTACTTCCGTCGGGAAGTGCTGTGAGCGACCCCTCCTGCGGAACGGAATGCCTGGAGGGCGGACGGCCCACGCTGTGACGGGCCCCTGCTGATCCACGAGGACGGCGCCTTCGAGTGCCACGGCGGCTGCGGAGGCGACGAGGGCCGTTCGGCCACCGAGACCTACCACGACGTCGACGCCGCGGTCTGGCCGTGCAGCAGTCCTGACAGGCCACAGGTCGACGAGGTGTGGATGCCCTGCGCCCGCTGCTAACCGCTCGGGATGGCGTTTGACGCGAAAGACCCGGCCGCGGTGGGGGGTACAGATGGCGGCCGGGTCTTCCTACTTGCCGACCTGAGCATGCTGGCTCAGGGCAACAACCTGGTACCCGGAACCGCAGACTCGCACGCGGACAGTCACAGACACTCCGCCCGGCCAGGCTGCCCTAGATCCGGGACCTGCACCCCGCGGATCGCCGGCCGGGCGAGTGTGCCGCCTGCCCAGCCACACGGGGAGGGCTGGGCAGGCGAGCAGGGCGGGAGGATCCGGCGGCGGCGAGCCAGTCGAGCAACTGCTCGTCGACCAGCTCCGGCTCGCTGGCCGTAGCCGGGTCAGTGACCAGAACGGTCCACAAGGCACGCAGCCGGAGGGTGACTTCGTCGACGTCGCCCTCCGGCCGCTGCGTGCAGTACCGGCAGCGCCTCATCAATTCCCCAGTTCCTCCCCCGCTGGCCTATCGCGCCAGGTGGCCCAAGCGTTTCGGCATACCGGTGTCGAACGCGTAACGGTGTCCAGTGACGGGCTAATCCCCGGTTCCGCAGCAGCGCTCTGAGCGGCGTCTGGGAGTAGCGTGGGCGTTGCCGGCGGGTTTCTCGCTTCAGCGGTCAAGCTGAGGCATCTTCGGTTATCAACAGTCCTCATTTCGCACAGCCAAGGTGCGCAGAGGCTGAGATCGGACCGACGTCGTGGAGCTGCCGGAACTCATCACTGTGATGGACCGGGTCGCTTTGTCGCTGCGGTATCCGATGGACGTCGAGGAGACCCTCCAGGGGATCACCGCGGCGGTCGTCGTGGCCACCTCGGGCGTCGATCACGCGAGCATTTCCGTCACGAGCAGCGATGGCAAGATCCAGACCCTGGCTCCTACTGATGACGTCGCGGTTCGATGCGACGAGCTGCAGTACGAACTCGGCGAGGGCCCGTGCCTGGAGGCCGTGCTGGAGGAGCACGTCGTTCAAGTCGATGACGTCAGCTCGGACCTGCGGTGGCCGATGTACGGGCCTCGTGCCGCCGGCGAACTGGGCATCGGCTCTCAACTGGCGTTCCAGTTCGCCGCGGAACCGCACGTGCGCGGTGGATTCAACCTGTACTCCGAACAGCCGCACAGCATCGGTATCGAGGACCGCCAGTTGGCGATGCTGTTCGCGAACCTCGCCGCGGCCGCGCTGGGCTGGAGCCGCCAAGACGACACGTTGAACAAGGCGCTGGAGACCCGCAACGGCATCGGCCAAGCGGTCGGTATCGTGATGGAGCGCTACCAGCTCGACCCCGAGCGCGCCTTCGCATTCCTGGTCCGAACCTCACAAGCCGGCAACATCAAACTGCACGACGTCGCAGCCGGCGTCGTCGCCGACGTAGTCGCCAAGGCTCGATAGGAGCCCGACTCAACTCAGCACGGCCGACGATTCGGCGTACGGTGGGTAACGAGCCGCCTCCGCCCGGACTCCCCCCTTTCGGGATGAGGCGGCTCGCCACCAGCCCCGGCGTGTCCTGAACGCGCCGCTGCCGAGCGGCTCGGATCTGTCGGTGCCGCCGGATAGCTTGCGGAAATGGTTATTCCCGTGAGCGATTCTGAGTCCGGCGAGGTCCTCGATTTCTGGCCCGACCCCGCCCCCGGTGCTGAACCCATCGGCCCCGTCGAGCGGACCGACCCTCAGGCCGTGCTCGCCGACTGGTTCGAAGACACGGCAGCGCTCGACGACCTGGTCGCCGAGCTCGTGGCCGCGTACGAGACCGTTGAAGACGACGATGAAGGCGACGATCTGGCCCGGAGGCCGCGCAACGAAGATCTGGCGGAGACCACCGTCGAGACCGTCCGGCGGTACCTGTACAACCGGAAGGTCACACCAGGCCGGACCGATCCACGGCAAGTCATGAACGAATGGTTCTACCTCCCCGACGCTTACGAGGAGCTGTCGCAGCCGTTCACCATGCTCACGGTGGTGTTCCAGGCTCCTTGGGGCTCAACCACGACCGAGCTTGCCCAAGACGCGGTCGACGCCATCCAGCGGTACTTGCTCGAACGTGCGGAGCAGGCTGATGGGTGAGGCCGGGCTGAGCTCGAGCTCGTCGACGTCGACCAGGTGCTCGTCGACCAGGGCGCCGACGCCGACCATGCTCTGGGAGCCGGCCAGCTGGAGACGGCGTTCCTGCTGGCGCGGCCGGATCCGGTCGCGGTGTACCTGGCCTCGCTGGGCTCGGTGGAGTCGCGGCGCACGATGACCGGGAGCCTGGACCGGCTAGCGTCGCTGCTGACCGGCCGGCCCGGTACGACGGCAACCGAGATCCCGTGGCACCGGCTGCGTCCGGAGCACACCACCGCGATTCGTGCGCAGCTGCTCGCGGCGTACGCGCCGGCGACGTCGCGCAAGATGCTGTCGGCGCTGTCCGGGGTACTGAATCAGTGCTGGCGGCTGAAGCTGATGGAGCGCGACGACTACGACCGCACCGTCGACTGGGGATCGGTCGACGGCTCCACCCTGACCGGGGCCGACGCCGGTCGCCACGTCGACGCCTGCGAACTCCGGGCGTTGTTCGCGTCGTGCGCGGTCGACCCGCGCCCCACCGGCGCCCGCGACGCGGCCGCGCTGGCGATCCTGTTCGGCGCCGGCCTTCGCCGGGCCGAATGCGTCGCGCTCGACCTGGACGACTATCGCCAGGCCCGCGCCAGCACAACCACCATCTACGACCGCCGCCCGGCCGCGCCAAGGCCCGCGCCGCGAGCCTGATCCACGTCCCGTATGTCACCAGGCAACCGCGATGACCAAACCATCGGACGTACGAGCGCAGAAGATGGCTGTGATCGAGGCGTTCATCAGTGCGGCGGGTTCGAGGTGACTGCGGTGGCGACGCGGGGACGGGCTGAGCCACGAAGCGATCCTTGCGTCACTGAGCCGACTTCGGACCGGACGTCGTCTCCGTTCTGCCCGACGATCCGGCGGGATGCGGCTAATGGGATACCGGACCGATTCATGCCGTCAACGCTCGTTGAACTAGCCGATCCCGATGGTGTCCACTTCGACGGAGCGCGGGTACCGGCAGGGATAGTACGTCGACCAGTAACCACTGCCAGGCGCGTACCAGTCGCCGACCGCCGTGTAACGCAGTCCGCTGCCGTCTGCCCGCAGACAGCTGGCCGAAACCCGGTACCAGCCGCTGCCGTAGTTGCATCTCGCCCGGACGGTGGAACCTCTCGTGCCGGCGTCGATGCCTGTCGCGCAGTCCCAGGGCCCCGCCGCTTCCCGCTCCTGCGCCGCCTGCGCCGGAGCCGCGGTTGCGATCGATGCGGCGAGCATGAGTGCCGCCATCGCGCCACCAGTAACCGTTCTTCTCAACAAGGGTATTCACAGCCTTCCACCGAAATGGTTATGACTCGGCGAGGCTATGGGGGCCTGCTTGCAGCGCGCTGCCCGTACCGCGCCCGTAGTCACGGCGGTGTACGCGGTACCGAGCCCGGGCCGCCGGTGCTCGCGGTCAACAAGGGCGGCCGGATCGACCCGGCCCGCGGCCGGCTCAGCACGTCGGCCCTGTACGGGATCGTGCAGCGCCGCGCGGCCGCGGCCGGGATCGCGAAGTTCAGCCCGCACGACGGCCGCCGTACCTTCGCCGGCGAACTCCTCGACGCCGGCGCCGACCTGGCCGCTGTCCACCAGCTCATGGGCCACGCCCGCGCCGCGAGCTGATCCACGTCCCGTACGTCGGCCCCACGAACGGACTTCAGCAGTGACCAGTACCCACCCAGTGAGCCAGCGGTAACGGCGGAGTCGGCTCTGGCTGCGATCTGGCGGGTCGCGCTTAGGGGCGGTACCGATAACACTCCGTGCCAAGTCTTCCGAGGGGGAACCATGGAAATCAGTGAAGATCGGTTGCGCACCGTACAGAAGTCCTTGAGCGGGCCGGACCAGCGTCTTGAGCCGCCGTTGGTGGTGTTGTTGGCCGTGGCGTCACTCGTCGCGGACAGCGAGATCCAGCACGCAACAGCCACCAAGATCGAGGGCCGTCCCCTAGATGAAGCCCCGTTTACGACCTGGCGGTACGTCGCATTGATTCCCGCCGGCCTCGTGGTCCTCGACGCGACCAAGCCGGTCGCGGATTGGGAGATGGGCGATATAGAGAGGCCAGACCAAGCCGCTCCGAAAATCGATGCCCGTTTCATCCCGTTGAGCGAAGTTGCCTACTGCAAGGTGGTTGGAATCGAGTCGCTGTCAGCACGAGAGTGGCTCGCGACGTGGGAGATCGGTGTTCGAAACCAGGAGCCTGTTCACCTCCCAACTGGCAGAAGTCGATCCCAAAGGGTCGCGGCCTCAGCAGTTGGCCGAGCCATACTGGACAGGCTGGCCGCTGAGGTCCAGTAGCACTCTTCCGGGGCGTCGGCCTCGTGGTGGTGATGCCATGCATCTCCCGGTGCTCACCGTGGCATGTCCTGGCGTAGGACGTTCAGTTCCGCTACTGCTGCGAAGCGGAACCAATGGTTGATCGGGATCGCGAGGATCGCGCTGGTGTCCATAGCCTGGCCGGAGCTCTCCAAGTCGCGCCGTCAGGCGACCGCCGGGCGCCAGGAAGATTGTGCGGCTCTGCCCAGGGTTGACGAGTTCAGTGAATATAGCCGTCCCACTTGGGCTCGTAGCGGCTCCCGCCCGGCACCGCGGACGGGCCAGGAATGGAGTTGGTGAGCCGAGCGAGCTCGACGTCGACGGGGCCAGTCAGGTCGGTGGGCAGCCGGACTAGCGCCGGGTCAGCTTGGCGTGCCCGAGGAGGCATCGTCGTCTCGCGGATCCGATCGCCGCTGCAGCTGGTGGACCTTCGACCAGTCGACCTGGCTCACGCCCTCGGCCTCGTTGTACAGGTGGCAGTGCGTGGAGACTGGCAACCAGTGCATATTCGAAGTGTGCGGTATTCCCGTCCTCCTTGGGCGATCTAGGACTGGATCACTTGTCAACGGCAGTTGGAAACTGACCCCGTTGCGGCAGGGTGGTTTCTATTGACGGTTGCAACACTTCGTCCTGGGGACTGCCCCGGGTTTAGTTGACTCGCGGGGTTGGGTGGTTCAGGCCGCGTGTGCGGCAGGTTGAATCATCTCAAACTCGATAGGTGTGAGCTTGTTGAGGCGGCGTTGCCGGCGCCTGCGGTGGTAGCTGGTTTCGATCCAGGACACGATCGCGAGTCTGAGTTCTTGGCGGCTGGTCCAGCGTTGCCGGTCGAGGACGTTCTTCTGGAGGAGGGCGAAGAAGGATTCCATCGCGGCGTTGTCGCCGCAGGCTCCGACTCTGCCCATCGACCCGCGCAGTGAGTGGGCTTTGAGGACCCGGACGTATTTCGTGGACCGAAACTGGCTGCCGCGGTCGCTGTGGACGATGAGCCCGGCTGCAGGTGTGCGCAGAGCGATCGCGTTGCGCAGGGCCGTAACGGCCAGGGACGCTTTCATGCGCGAGCCGATGGAGTAGCCGACGATCCGGTTGGAGTAGACGTCCTTGACCGCGCACAGATACAGCTTGCCCTCGGCGGTGGCGTGTTCGGTGATGTCGGTCAGCCAGACCAGGTTCGGTGAGGGCGCGGTGAATACCTTCTTCACGTGGTCGTCGTGGACCGGCGGGCCGGCCTTGCGGTTCAGTCCGCGTTTCTTGGCGTGGATCGACCAGATCCGTTCCTGGCTGCATAACCTCGCGACCCGGTTCTCGCTTACCTTGTGGCCTTGGTCGGTGAGTTCGTCGGCGATGAACCGGTACCCGAACGCAGGGTCGTCGGCGTGGATGTCGCGGGCCGCGTTGATCAGAAAGGCGTTGTCGAAATCTCTTTGTGTGACAGGATTCTTGCGCCACTTATAGAAGGCTTGCTTGGAGAAGCCGAGCACCCGGCAGGTCACCGTGACGGGGATACCGTCGACGGCAAGATCGAGGACCAGCGGGTACATCATTTTGGGTTGATGTCGCGGGCGAAGTAGGCCGCGGCTCGGCGCAGGACCTCGTTCTCCTGTTCCAGCTGCCGGACCCGCTTCCTGGCCTCCCGCAGTTCGTCGGACTCGTTCTGGGACGCTCCGGACCGGTTCCCGTCTTCGATATCGGCCAGCTTCAGCCAGCGCCGCAGGCACGACGGTGAGATCCCGAAGTCCTTCGCGATCTGGCTGACCGGCGCCTCACCTTTCCGGGCCAGAGCGACCACATCGCGACGGAACTCCTCAGGCAACGCTTTCGGCATGACAGACATCCTTCCAGCAAGGACCGAAGTCCTCACAGATCAGGAGTCAACCGAACCGGGGGCAGACCCCTTCGACTCCCAATGAGGTGTGCTGTGTGCCGATGTCGTTGAAGCCGTTGCGATGGCCGACCAGCGGCTTGGCCAACGACAGATAGGCACGCAACTGCTGCAGCCCGGCCGGAGTGTGCAGTTGCCCCGCCAACCCATGATCAGGAGGAAGCGCAAGCACCCGGATGCGGTCGAAGAAGAATGCAAGATCGAGCGCAGATCCAATCGCCCGCTCACGGCTTTCCTTGTCCGTCGGCACCATCACGATCACCCGGTCCGTCTCACTCAACCGCCGCAACAGCCGCGCCTGAGCCGTCGACATCGCCGACTCGCACAGCGGAATTCCGACGTACTCCTTCTCCGTCGAACGACTGAGCTGCTCGATCGCCATCGCATCCACCGGGTGGTCTACGATCACCGGCGTCGCACCGTTGTGGAGCAGGTCGATCTGCTCTTGCAAGCCGACGAGCGCGTTCGAAGGCCGATGCACCGCGTTCGCCGGCGTCAGCGACCGCAGTTGACCGTCGCGATTAATACCGACGAATCCCACCGGGTTGAGCCCCTGGTCACGCGACAGAAGCATCAGGTGGTCACGGTGCTGGTCGATCGGTGCGCCGTCGTCGGTCCAGCCCATCAGGCCCGCGCGGACCAGTGTCGGGAACCCGAATCCCCGCTTCTGCAGGTAGTCCGTCAATCGCGAGTAAGTGTCTGGCGCATAGCCGACCTTCCACGACGCACCAGGCGCAAGCACCCTGTCCATGCCCCGCTCCTTGAGAAAGGCCACCGGCCACGTACCTGTTGCCCTCAGCAACTCCGCCCGGAAGAACCGCCCCGCCTCTTCAATCGCCGCATGCATCCGCTGGCGCTCCTCCTGCGGTACCTCGAATCCCGGATCAACGACCTCACCCATCACAACCTCCGAAGGCAACCCACTGCTGTCGCACTCGAAGATCGCGGCCCAAGACGGCCATCAGAACCCGGATCTGAGATTCAAGGACTCACAACCCCATCCCCCGACCCGCATCGACCTCATCATCAGCCGGCATCGACCCCCGCCACACCAGCCGACTCTCAGACCGCGCAAGCTGTTCCCCCGCCGAATCGATGCCCTCGTCAAGCAACTCGATCACCCGCCGAATACTCCACCGCAACTTCTGAAGCTCAAGATCACCAGACATGCCACGAAGATCACCGCACCGCCAGAACCGGAGAACCCAGATTCATAGATCCAGGAACCGGTGATCAGGCACATGTCCTGTCGCCGCCCCCGCCCACGTCTAGGACCCAGCCCGCGCCTCGCCGTACCAGCCGCCGGAGCCGCTCATTCTTCCGGTGAACGGATCAGAGAGCCGGCGGTTCGTGACTAACTTCGAGGGACCTACCTGGATCGTTACCGTCAGTTATCGCCTGCAACCTGCCCCGCCTCGTCAGATCTGCCTGCGCCTCTAGACCCTCCCGTGAGCCTTGGCTCAGCACCCGACCTGCTCGCGTGCTTCGCAGGATGCCTAGCCGTTCTTTGGTCGGAGTGTTTTTCGCCTTCCGCAAGCCTTTTTGGGCACCTTGGCGATGCTGACCGCGCGAGACGTTGTAGTGGCCCAGACTGGCGAACTTGCGACCGGGCCTCAGCCTGCGACCGCAGCCGCGCCCGGCAGGCGAGGAGGTCCGAGCCATCCGGCGCCTCTTTGTCCGGACGAAAGGACCAGTCGTGGCCCACAACCTCTCCAGATCTGATTGAAATTGTGGGTTTGTAAGACGCTGGATCAGGAGCGCCAGGTAAAGCTGAGGGTCAAGCGCGCTAGTGGGCCGCTCAGGACATTGCGAGATCCCCGCGCGAGGGGCGTTCGTGGTGCGAACTAGTGGCTACTAGTCCTGGCCACTGAGGTCGACGCCCCTGACCAATCGTGTCTCCCTAGTAATAAGCGCCTTCTCGGCCCTACGATCCGCAGACACCCCCTACGACCAGGAGACGGTGACGCACGAGAGCACTTGGTCAAACGAGCGCGCCCTATGCTTGAGGGTTGCGTGGCTTCATCGCGCCGCGCTGCTCGTTAGTTCCCAACCGAGATCACTTGGAGGCTTCTTTGCGAATCCACATGCTACAGAACCATAAATCGCTACCGGCAAGCGACTTCCAGAACTTCCAGATCCCTGAATTCACTGTGATCACCGGCGCGAACGGATCGGGAAAGTCTAAGCTATTGCAAGGATCTCCCTGCACTCGATTCAACTGTACGAAGCGGATAGCCAACATCCAATTCAGGATGGCATTCGCCTCTTCCAGCTCGGTGAACTCATCGTTCAGGCCGAACGTCCCACCAACACGAGGGATATCATTCAACCGTGGAAGCGATCATACAACCTGATCAGGGAGATGCGATCGAATCAGTACCCGACGATCTCAGCAGCTGACTTCGACGGCGTACTCCGACACCAGCTTGTCGAAAGCCAACGGTTGATCTCTGACGCAGGATTCGCGAAATTGCTATCTCTCGGGAAGCCGATATCCGAGCTCAGTGTGCAAGAATTTCAACGACTCCACCCGCTAACTTCAGGTCAGCAAGACATATTTAGCACCTCACTGGCATCTCTCTTCGTGACGTACGCGGAGTTCCAGTTTCGGAATAGCGTGCTTCAGTTCAAGAAGCAAGAGTCAGCACTAACTGATGAGCAATTTATTGAGCAATTTGGCCCGCCACCATGGGAGCTTCTGAATGAAATCCTCCAAATTATCGGCTTGCCATACAAGTTCGACCAGCCAGAGCCGGGGGTAGACGGCGTAGAGTTCGCTGTCGCACTGACCGGTCCGCACGGGGTATCGATTCCTGTCGACCAACTGTCGACCGGTGAGCGTGTGTTAATGGCCATTGCGACCGCCAGGTACATTGGGTCGAAATTCTCCGATGAAGTACAAGTACCGAAGGTGCTCCTGCTCGACGAGGCCGATGCCAGCTTGCACCCTTCTATGGTCAAGAGCCTCCTAACAGTTATTCAAGACCTGTTCATCAAACAGTACGGAATGCGCGTCATCTTGACGACGCACGCTCCATCCACGGTTGCGCTTGCCCCGGAAGAATCCCTCTACATTCTTCGCGATACTTCACCTCGAATCCAGAAGACAACTGCTGACCACGCGATAAAGTCGCTGACGACGGGGATCTCGACCCTCAGTGTCCGCGTCGATAACCGGCGACAAGTGTTCGTAGAGAGCGAATACGACCAGGAATACCTTCAACACCTATTTGGGATTACTAAAGACTATCTCCGGAGCGAAACATCACTCGAGTTCATTGCCGTCGGGCGCCGCGACAAGGGCGGTGGATGCGAGGCTGTGGTCAGGCTGGTCAAGGAGCTTCGTACCGCCGGAGTCGATACCGTGTCTGGTGTGGTTGATCGAGATGTTCGATCAACCACACCAGAAGGGATCTTCTACCTAGCCGATAGATACTCCATCGAGAACCTCATCTTCGACCCGGTACTTCTGGGAACCTTCCTTCTGCGTGAGCGGATTCTTCAGGCTTCGGATCTCCAGATAGGTTCGGGACTACGTCATTTCGAGTTGACTTCGACTCATGCGCAGCAAATAGCCACCTCACTGTCTTCACGCCTGAAGTTCGCTGGCACCGACACGTCAGTCGAATATACTGGCAAGTTCAGCATCGTAATGCCTGACGACTGGCTGGAAACACAGGGCCATCAACTCCAAGCCATAATCGTGCAAGAGTTCCGCAGCTAGAACGATTTAGAGTCAACCTGCCTAGAGAGGTTATTTTGCGAGCGGCAAGCGATAGGCCAGACTTTATACCGAAGACTCTGCTCGAAGTGTTCGAGAATCTCATGTGACTACTGCAACGCGAATCACATCGCGGACTCGCTCTTGAACCCAAATCGGAAATCTTTTGCTGCACCCCTCCTACGATGTTAGGTAACTTCGTCAGCCGCAAAGATCGTCTCGCGCAACACTGCATCGTCAAGGGCGTTTCGCCACTGAACTACATAGAATGGCATCTCGATAGTCGAGAACTCGATCGCATGTGTAAGTGCAGCGTTTGTGATCCGATTGACGACCAGAACCGATCTAACGCGGCCATCCCCCGGCATCAGCAGAGTTGTCCTTGCCAGGATTTCGGCGTAGGTTCTGTTGAGATCAGAGACGCCCATGCCTTCGGCGCGATACTTTACCCAAACCAGAGTTCGGACTCCGGCTGGGTTTAGGTATCCCATCTCATACATTCCCTCAGGCGGAACTGCGGCAGGCATTCCAAGCATCGAAGCCAACCGTTGACGCACCACACGTTCGTATTCCAGTGCATCACTTGCGGCCTGAACCTCGTGGTCTACCGCGCGTCGTTCTCGTGCAGGCAACTGGGGGGAAACCTGTTTGAGAACGTCGATTGCGTCTCTCCGGACCGCGGCCGGCGCATCCTCGTTCTTAACGATCTTTCTGACCAAGGCGAACGCGACCTTATTCCCAGCAAGACTCATATCGCGGATCTGGGCACCCGTGATTGCAATATACGTAAAAGCCGCACCTAAGCAAAGCAGAAATGCGACAGCCACGGCGCTTACGCTCATGAACGCGCCTGCCAATCCGCCCATGATCATGATAGAGCCCGCGATCCCAGCCCAGCGCCGCGCACTGTTCGGGAGTGGTTCTAGCGCACCGACGTCGGCGCTTTCCTCTGGCTGCGCATCGGGAGGTTCACTGCTTGCACCTCGCTCGGCATCGTCTCCCATGGTCGTCCCCTCGCTTGCAGCTCATCGTGTTGTCAGGCCAACGTTAGGCGTGGCCGCCACCGAGTCAATACGGTCGACCTGGAACGCTGGTGGGGTCCTTCCCTCCGCTCTGGGCACCGGGACATCGCCGCGAGTCCGGCAACCAACGGCTGGAGGCCGATCTAAGCGAGCCGACAACCCGGGAGGCGTTCGAGAGTCTCACCCCAGCCATCATCCAGAAGCTCGCTCTGCTTGACGAGGATAAGGCCGACTTCGGTCGATCATTCACTAGGCAGGTCAGGGTGGGACTCACGACAATCTGGTCGAGAGTGGCCTGGTTGTTTGAACCTGGCCCTCCAGAGAGGTCGTGCGGGCCTGACCATCCTGGAGGAATGTGCAAAGGCGACAATTTCCGAGGCGATGAGCACACCTCTCACCGCACTGATCGCCGGCATCGCGCTGCGGTGCCGTACCAAATGGAGGTGCCTGGGAGTCCACGACGCTCGAAGCCTTGAGACGCGAGAGCTGCGAGTAGATATCACCAGGTTGGAATTCAGGCGATCTGACAACGAGATTGCGTTCATGTTTCGCGGCGCAACTGAAGGCGCTTTACACGGCAAACATCGTCCGTGATCGGCCCGGGAAACAGGAGGTCAAAGGCGTCGCGCGTCGGATCCGTCGTCGCGCAACTGCGCCTCGATGATGGTTTTGACTTCTCCATCAGCCGGTGGTCCTCGTTCAGCTTTTCCCGCCTGGGACCGGTTGCGCCTTCCGCACTCGCGCAGCCCACTGGCAACAGACGGCAAACGACCTGGACAGCTCACTGACTGACGCCGCCCAGCAACTCCAAACACCGTGAACGCCCATCCGTACGAAGCATTGGGACAGAAGCGCCGTCGACCGAGGTAGCCGATGGGACTGTCCCTAGCTGCCTTCAGCTGTTATGAAAGTCGGTCGATCCGACTCTGCGCATCTTTCAGCTTGAGGAGTTCCTGACTCAGCTCAGGCCACTCGGGTGTTGCCGACGAACGCGTGGTCCCCAACTTTTGGGTGACAGTCCGAATGATGGGAGTGGCGAGATTCTCGTTGCCACGGAGCTGCTTCAGTGCCGCTTCAAGGGACGGTGAGTGTCTTGCCGGCATCTTGGCCAAGAGGTGCGTCGCGAACGTTGGGTCGAGCCCAGGCACGGAGTTCACGGCGACGACGAGTTCGGCATTGCTCGCACGATTGAGCACGCGACCCATCATCTCCTTCCAGGTGCCAGGGACATCGCTCTTCGAACGCCCGGGTACATCCGGAGCTCCCAACCGTCGTCCAACGTCGATCAGGAGCTGGACGGTGTCTTGAGCGGGCAGAAATGCCGCCAAGCGAGTGTCTCGGTTGAGGTAGCCGGCCAGGTCGATCACCACTCCTGCGTCTACGGGTCTGATGAAGGCCAGGTCAACCGCTCTGGCTACCGTTTCGCTGTTGCCTGCGGCAGCGAGGGTCCTGACCAGGTTGTGTCGGAGGTCCCGGTCAGCCGGATGCGCGGCGACCCATTCGTTGAGGCGGTCGACGACCGCCTGCGGTGGATAGTGGCCTGCCAGCAGCCCGTTCGTGAACAAGGCCGACATTGGGACTTTGACCCGCAGATGCTTGCCAGACCTGAGCGGCTCCAGGTCCGCCCACCCCGGGTACGGGAGCGTGCCATTGCTCGTTGCCGACAGCAGCAGCCTGGCAGCTCTAGCACGCGCCGGAATCTCGCCGGTCGCTGCGTCTCGCAACAAGCCCGCGCTGACCGTCTCCTGTATCGACTCGGGCCAGACGAGGCCCGGCACTCGTTGGATCAGTTGTAGAAGCTCCACGTATCCTCGACGCTCAGCCAGGAATCTCAGGACGAGCGGCGTGCCAGGGCCGTCGTCTGTCAGAGATTGAGCCTGCTGCACGGCAAAGTGCTCGTCGCGCTGCTGGATCTCCAGTCCGCCGCTGTGCAGCTGCTCGATGACTCGAGTTGCGCTGAGCTCACCTGCGTTCGTCGCAGGTAGCAAGAGCCAAAGCAGGTAGTCAGGCTCGAGCCAGGCAGTTTCGGCCGGTACCCGACCAGCCAAATGATCTATTGCCGATCCGAGCACCGCAGCCAGCGTCGGCGCTTCGACATCCGGTCTGAGGAGAGTGCGCCTCAGCGTGTCTGCCCATCTCTGCGGAGGCCCGCCCGGACTGCGACGGTTGGCGGGCAGCCCATCTGCCAGGACCCGCGCGAAATGGGATCTGACGATGGCCGACTCATTCAGGGCTCGGACAAACCATCCATGGTGGAACAGTTCGTGCAGACGCGGATCCGTGTGGCCTTCAAGGTCTTGTAGGAGCTCGAGCACAACGTCGTCGGGCGCTGTCCGGCTCAACGTGTCGATGCCGGCCCAAGCCGACGCAGCCGCTGTCAGAGAAGGAGTATCGCCGCCCTCTATCGCGTCCAGAGCCGCGCGAACCGTAGCGAGCAACTCCTCGGCATGCCGGCTACCGTCCACTGGCTGCATTGCGGCCATATGTAACAGAGCCAACGCGTGCACCAAGGCCGACGACTCCGCAGAACGCGTACTCACCGAGTCGGCCCAGCGAGCAGCGGCAGTGGCGTCTGAGCCCTGCGACCCATCGAGGATCGAGAACACCCGCGCAAGGATCGGCGTCGCCGTGGCAACCGACACACCGACTTCGGAGCGGTCGAACAGATCGAGTAGCCAGCTACAGTCTTGCTGCCGCAGCACCGCCAGCAGCGTTCGCAGGCCGGCGTAGTCGAGTGCGGAGTCATCTAGCAGTGGACGGGGGCTCGCATCCGCGATGTGATCGATCGCAACCCTGGCCGACGTCGGATCGGCAAAAGAGAGCCGCAGAAGCACATCTATCACCGCGTGACGCGCTGCGCCGCCATCTCGCGAGTGAACCTGGACAAGCAGGTCCGAGTCGCTGCCTTGCCATCTGGTGCCCGGTCGCGGTAGCAGCCGGAAATACTCCTTGACCAGATCCAGGTCCAGGTCGGGGAACATTGCCCGCATGCGTTCAGCGACCTTGTCCGGCACAGAAATCTGAGCCAGCACTCTGAGCACTCTACGAACGAGGTCCTGGCGTGTCTGGGCGAGATGCTGCAGGGAAAGCTCTGACGCCTCCTGCATGCGGTCTGGTCGGAGCCAAGCCAAGACCCAGGCCTGCTCGACGACTGGCGACAGGAAATAGTCATCCGGTCGGGCATCGGCACGAGATAAAAGCATCTGCAGTCCACCGCGATACTCGACGAGCAGTCGCGCGGCAGCAAATTCGAAGAAGGCCTGGTGGAAGAAGTGAAAGGCGCCGTCTCTGGTGACCGAACCGATTCCACGGCCACAGAGCAGTGTGATGTCTTCGGCGGTGGCGTGTGGGAGATGGCCGACAGCTGGTCCTAGGCGTGGACGCACCTCAGGAAGCCCCGCTCGCAGCATCTCGGCAGCAAGAGCGTGGCACGCATTCGACAGGTTTCGGGCTGGAGCCCCTTCAGCAGGAAGCGCATGACCTGTCCGGCGGTCAGCCACGACTCGATGCTCCCAGTACCTCTCGAAGAGGCTGGTGCCGCTGACCTCCGCAGGAACCAGCCCAGGTGCGTAAAGCTCGAACAGCATGCGTAGCGACAGTGGCAATTGGGCCAGACCGCCGAGTGGAGTACCTCGGATCGCCGCTGACAGAAGTTGTTGTGCCAGGCCGCTCGTTTGGCCGGGAGCTGAGCTGTAGGCCGTTGCATGCGCGCGAACCGCCCGCGCGAACTCACTCTCTTTGTCCTGCGCCGGACTGAATGTCGAAAACGGACCGAGCCTCAGAGGTGGATCTCCGCCCGCGGTGATCGTCAGTGCCTCGTCCGGACGCGCACTGATGACCACCTGGCCTCCGACACTTCGGACCGCATCGATCAATTCCAGGAGGGATACCAGTGTTCGTTCGTCACTGACAAGCAAATCAGCAGTGTCGACGAGTACAAAGGATTCCTTCTCCAACGACCTGGATCGAATGGCATCGGCCAGCTCAGCGCCGTTAACAACCGGGGGGTTGCCCTCCTCTGCCATGAGATAGGACGCTTTCAAGAAGTAGACGTCTGTCCGCGTCGGGTTGGCGATCAGGCGCTGTGTCAAGCCCCACAGGAGCGAGGTCTTGCCACTGCCCGCCACGCCACTGACCACCACGAGGTCGGTGCGGGTGAACTCGTCGAGCACCCTCTCCTCGAGGTCGCGGTTGACGTACAGACCATCGCCCTCACCTGGGGCGTCGTAGGTCCGGTGCCCGACCGCGGCGGCATCGCGAATCGCTTGGCGGCTTAACCGCTGAAGCCGCGGCAGGGTGGTCGCATCGTCGTACCCGATCTTCTCGCCGCTGGATCGGGCCCGGCTGCGCATCCGAAGTTCGACGGTGGCGCACAACTGCCGACTTGCCTCAGCCGAATCTGTGAATTGCCCGCCTAGGTGCATCGTTCCGTCTGTATCGAAAGACACCTGAATAGACCCAGCGGGCCGGTCCTCCGAGCCAGCAATGAGGGAGGAGACCGGACCGGAGGCTGCGCCGGCAATGATGAGGAGCTCGTCTGCCAGCCCGCTCGGTGGACCTGTGCGGACTTGAAAACCCTGTGACTCGAGGACCCATCGAAGCCACTGCGCACATCTGCGGACGAAATGCAGGTTGGCGTGCTCCGGCGCGATCTCGATAGCGATCACCGCGCAGGCATCAGGTTTTGCATCCGTAGGTCCTACTGGGCCTGACTCAAGCTCGGTCAGTTTGTCTTGTAGATCGCCGAGCGCGGCCAACTGGTCCGCATCATTGCGCAGCAGTTGGCCGATGGCGGCCACTGATGCCGAGGCTCGCGCGGACGGTTCGTCCCGATACCAAGCGCAGATCAGCTCGGCGATGCGGCGGACGAGTGCGTGGAAGTAGGCGAGTTCGTCCGGCGCCCAAGCATCTGTGCGTCCCGGATGGAGGGCATCCGTGACCAGTGCCGCCAGCTCGTCGGGACCCATCAGAGCTTTGACCATGATGGCCTGCTGACCGGACTGCGGCCGAAGAGACCTCGTCGTGGACGCGAACGCCTCCACAGCGAGAGCCTCAGCCGCCAAATAAGTCGTCGACTCGTCCACCTGCGCGAACTCGTGGTCGGCGTTCACCTCTAGCTCGCGTCCGGCCTTTGCCACCAGTTGGTTGACGCGCTTCCGGCTGAGCCCAGTCAGATCCATGATCGCGTCCGCAAGGTCGGCCCCACCGATGAGACGCAGGGCAGCCTTCGTGAACGCGACTCCCCAAGACCGCCCTGAGCCCGACCCCGGCAGCACAACACCCATGACCGCGAATCTACGCCATCGGAGCCGCAATCCGCCCCTACATCCGACAGCGCCGGCGAGACCGCGACCTCGGTCGCAAACAAGTGAATTGGCCTTTCCTGGCATGCGCGGGCGGAGCTTCGCTGAGAGGCTGGCCGCCTCATACCTGGGCTCGATGACACAGGGACCTTCACTATGCGGCGACCTCCAGACCACCGCACCATCGTTCGCACAGCAGGGCCGCTTGAACGCTTGAGAGCACCGATCGGAGAGCGCTGTGGCAGGGCGGGAATGGACCTTGTCCGACAGACCGCCTCATTCACACCACAAAAGTCCGAGCACGGCTGCTCGACCGACTCACCCAGGAATCTCCTGATCGCCTGCGGGCGGTCAGCGAGTCGCTGACCGCCTCGCCGACGTGGCGAACTTCTCGCCCTGCTGGCTATCTGCCGGGGGTACGTGGGGCTCCGCCAGAAGCCGTCTCGTGCAAAGAGTTCGCAGCTAGCTCGTTGAGTAGGACAACGCGCCATTCATGAGGGCGACGCAGGAGCGAGGAGCATGGACACCACTGGGCGAGACTCCACCACCCCCTACCCTCACGTGCACGCTGGCCGGCAGTTCGTGGCCATCAACAACTTGCCTCTGGTCGCCTTGCAGCCGCCGACGGCGCCGAAATTGCTCCACTGCGTCGTCACGCCCGTCGACGCGCGCGGCCGGCTCGCCGACAGCTCCCCTGCACGGACTCTCGGCTGGGCACCGGGCCACCCCATCACCATCACAGCCATCCCTCACAACGGTCGTCAGATCATCGCTGTGCGGCCTGGTGGGCCCCACACCGTCACCCGGCAAGGCCACCTCCGCATCCCTGCGTGTGTCCGTCACTTGTGCCGCATCACAACTGGGGACCGACTGCTCGTCGCAGCCACGCCCGGGCACGGGCTGACGGTCTACACGATGGATCTGCTCTCCGAGATCCTGAGTGGTTCGGCGCTGTCAGAGCGACCGTGAGCAGCGCCGACGTCGAGGCCGCCCGCCTCCTGCTCGCACGCCTCGGTGTCACTCCTGAACAGCTATTGCAAGGTCAGCACGTACCACCGTCGGCTATCCCGACATTCGCTCAGTACATCCCGGTCGTCACCGCGACCGTCTCGGTCGGAACCGGTCAGGCGTATTCGTCGTACTGGAATCGCATCACTGAACGATGGGGCCACCGCCGCCTCGACGAGCCGTTGCCCAGCGAGATCGAGCAATTCGCCCTGATGATCCGCAAGAGCACCGTCATCCGCCGGAACGCACGTGGAGGTCGCTCTGCGGCCGAACACCTGATCGCTGCGCTCCGATGCATTTACCGTCATGCCGAGAATGACGGCTACCTCCTGCCCGGCACAAACCCGGCTCTCAAGGTGGCCAAGCCTCGAAGGCTGGCCTCGACCCGGCGAGCGATCCCGGACGGACAACTCGCCCAGATCAACCACATCACCGCGACCACCGGCAACGATCCGGCGCTGGACGGGCTCATTCTCAGACTTCACACCGAGACCGCCTGCCGACGCGGCGGAGCACTCGCCCTCACTCCCAACGACCTTGACTCGGACCAGTGCCTCGTTCGACTGGCCGAGAAAGGCGACGTAGTCCGCTGGCAGCCCGTCTCTCCGACCCTGATGGCGCACCTGCAGCACCATGCGCAGACCCGTGGGACACCCCGCGAGGGACAGCTTCTGCGCTACGCAAACGGTAGACCGATCACCAGACGCCGCTACGACTACCTCTGGAGCCGGATCGGCAAGCACCTGCCATGGGTAGCCATCCAGCAGATCAGCACGCATTGGCTGCGGCACACCACGCTCACCTGGGTCGAGCGAAACTTCGGCTACGCCACTGCCCGCGCGTATGCAGGTCACTCGGACAACTCCGGCGCCGGAACCACTGCTACCTACGTTCGCGCAAGTCTTCCCGAAATTGCGACTGCCCTAGCTGCTCTCACCGGCGAACCGCACCCTCTCGCCGGCAACTGAGCCACGCCGACGCCGCTCGAACACGCTTTGACGGCCCAGCACGCACGGCTTTCCACAGGGGCGATGTCACACCCGTGCCGCCCGAGCGATTCCTGCTAATCTCAACGTCATGGCTACCTGCATTGCGCAGGGATGCCGCAGATTCGTGCCGGTGTCCCGCCTCTGGCACACGACCGTGGCACACCTGACATAGCGAGATGGGCGCTGTCCCGTTCCGGCTGAAGCGTGCGGCCAGGCTCAGCAGGTACTAATAGTCCGGGCGGCGATCGGGGATGACCTGTCGGGATTTCGCCACGCTCGTCACCCTCACGCCTGGCGTCGACCGCGATCACGTCCTCGATCTGCTTCACAAAGCCTCCACCGAGATCACCAACAATCACAGCCAGGCCGAGTACGTGCGCTGGGTCATGGACACCGCACGGACGTTGCGCGGTCAGATCGCCGCCGGCGACCTGGACCGGATCCTGTTCACGCCGGCCTTCTACCGCCTCGTCGACCCGGCGCTGATGGGCACTCCGCAGGGCCGCCAGTTGTTCGACGCCGAGCTGTCCGATCGGCAGGTTATGCTCACCGCCGCCTTCGACAAGCTCCAAGAGATCCGTCCGTGGACCGCCGCCGCAGACAAGGTCCTGGCGGTGGTAGACACCAACGTCTTCCTCTCCCACCCCGCCTGGACTCAGGACGAAGACCCGACCGCGGTGATCGCCAGCATCCCCTGGGCCGAAGAACTCGGCGCCGGATTCGCCGACGTGCTCCTCGTTCTCCCTGAGGTGGTGATCCGCGAACTCGACCGACTCAAAGAGTCGAGCAACCAGAAGCTGCGCCATCGGGCCTCGGTGACGCTGGCCGTCATCGACAAGCTACTGCCCGACCCCTACGGCACCGTGCTGATCCGGGACATGGACACCGACTGGCAGGAAGTGGCCGATCGCGAAAAGATTCCACACGGCCGGGTCGAGCTGCGGGTGTTCTTCGACGATCCGGCGCACCGGCCCCTCTCGGATTCCGACGCGGAGATCATCGATCGGGCAATGGCAGTACAGACTCTGGCCGGCACGGCAGTTCGGCTGATAACCATGGATACCGGGATGGGACTCAACGCGCGGCGTACCAAGCTGCAGGTGAGGAAGCCCGAGAGGATCATCGAACCGCCGCCGAGTGAGGGCCAGTCGACCCGGGCGCGCCGGCGCGCGGCGGCCGAGGCAGCGGAGACGGCGACACTGCGGCCGAGCTAGCTCCGCCCTTCTGTAGCGGCGCGGTGACCGGCTCGTCCACGGGCGGGGCCAGCGTGGTGGCCGAAAGCCACGGGCACGACGATTGCCTGGTCTTGCCACGGATTGCAGTGAACCGGCTGTCCCCCGAACGGCTCCGCAAGGATTTCCGCGTCGGGGTGCAGATGCGCGGCGATGTTCGCGGTGACCTCGTTCCAACTCGACGCCGATCGGCTTGGTGCCCTCGGGCGCGACGCCGATAACGTGCCGGTGCCGGTTCGAGGACACGGCCGCCGGTGAAGCCGAGAATCCGCACCACCGACCAGATGGCCTCGACGTAGGCCGGGTCGGTGTAGTGGGCGTTGATCGTCGACACGGCAGCGGCGTTCCCACTCGTCGGCGCCCAGCGCCAAGGGCAACTCGGTGCGCTCGGTGCTGAACTCCTCGTTCGACTCGTCGAAGATCCGCCGGCTCGCTACGCGCGGCTCGCGCAGGTGGCGGTGCCGGAGATCTCGCCGCGGGTTGGCAGTCGGCTCTTCATCTCCTGGCGATCAGGCTGTGTTTTGCCCCGGCTTGAAGTAGTTGCCCTCGAGAATGGCCAGCGACGACATCTTGAACAGGTTGTGCATGGTGGCGGTGTCCAGTGCCGTGGCGTTCTGTATTACGGGGCGCCTGTTCCAGCCAAGTCCCGGGCGCGTGCGTACCGGGCGGCATCAGCCGCGGAGAGTTGGTCGGCGATCTCGACGACAGCGGAAGTGGATCCATGATGTCGGCGGGGCGAAGGCACTGGCCGACGTACGACGCTCAGGAGTCGGCCGGGTGCGGCCGGATCAGGCACGTACCGACTTCGCCGTATTCGAACGGCAAACCCTGGTGCCCTAGGCATATGGCTACTGTTTGCGCCGAACCTGACGGCTCAACATTCATGATGTGAACGCATCGCAAACTCGGTCCCCACAACCCTTTAATACAAAGTCACACTATTGCCTTTAGCAACTAATTGCACTCGCCAAACGAGCGATCGACGCCCTGGTGCATCGCAATCACCCCCGACACAAACCTGCTATCCTCACGACCCCAAGGTGCTTTGCTGATGTCAATCGCACTTGAGATTCACCGGTGCTCTTGACTATCCCGGGACGCCTCGGACCATAATCGCTGACGGGCTCTCCACGGGAGACCGGCGGATACCAGACCTCAAGCCCTTGGGGTCGCTCGGGAGGAGAGACGTTCGTCCATGACTACTACAACTACGCAGCTGGCCACCCGCTCAGGAAGACTCATCCTGGCGCTTCTGTGCTCAGTTGCCTTCCTCGACTTCATTGACGCCGTCATCGTCAACGTGGCAATCCCCTCGATCCAGGAAGACCTCAGCTTCACGCCGGAGAACCTGCAGTGGGTTGCCAGCGGTTACCTGCTCACCTACGGCGGGTTCATGCTCCTGGGCGGACGAGCCGCCGACCTGATCGGACGTAGGCGGGTCCTGTTCATCGGGGTAATCATCTTCGCGGCGGCATCGCTCCTCGGGGGCCTGGCACCCAACTCCGAGACTCTCATCGGCGCCCGGATCATCCAGGGCGCAGGCGCAGCTCTGATGCTTCCCGCGGCTCTGTCCACCTTGACCGCCACCTTCGAGGAAGGACCCGACCGACGCAAAGCCCTCGGCATCTGGGGCGGCATCGTCGGGTTGGCGTCGGCAGCCGGGGTCCTCCTCGGCGGCATCCTCACCGAATGGTTCGGGTGGCGGTCGGTCCTGCTGGTCAACCCCATCGTGTGCGTCCTCATCGCAATCGCCATGTTCCGGGTGTTGCCCGATGACCGCCGAAGCGCATCCGGCAACCGCTTCGACATCCCTGGCACGGTTCTCGGAACAGCGGGGATGCTCCTCCTCGTCTACGGGATCGTCGAGGCTCACAACTCCGGTTGGGACTCGGCGACCACCTGGCTGCGCCTCGGGGGCGCGCTGGCTCTGCTGGTCGCCTTCGTCATCAACGAACACCGCCACCCGAACCCGCTCATGCCGCTCTCGATCTTCAGGGTCCCTGGTCTCGCTGCTGCGAACCTCACCCAGCTGATAGCGATCGCCGGCTTCATGTCGATGTTCTTCTTCCTCACCTTGTACATGCAGTTCGTGCTGGAGTACTCCGCGCTCAAGACCGGCTTTGCCTACCTGCCCGTGACCATGGGCATCGGTCTCGGCGCCGGCTCGTCGACCAAGCTCATTCCGCGCATCGGTACGCGGCCGATCATCGTGGCGGGAGCTTTGATTGCGAGTGTGGGTGTCTTCGTTCTGTCGCAGATGCCCGCGGACGGCGAGTACCTGACCGACCTACTCCCGGGAATGATCGCGATGTCGCTGGGGCTGGGCTCGGTCCTGGTCGGAGTCACCAACGCCGCACACGCAGGCGTTCCGGAGTCCAAGTTGGGCTTGGCGGCGGCGCTGCTCAACAGTTCCATGCAGGTCGGCGGCGCCCTCGGCCTGGCCATACTCTCAACCATCGCGGCCACCAGGACCGAAGACTTGCTTCGCGCCGGCACCTCTCAGCCTGAAGCGCTCACCTCAGGGTTCGGACGAGCGTTGCTGGCAAGCAGCATCGCCATCGTCGTCGCGGCATTGATCGGCTTGAGGACGCACAACACGAGGAGCAACGACGCCCCCATGGTTTGACCCGCCACACCCGAGCCACCCCTCGACCCGACGCCCCGTTGCCCCGTCGCCGCCGGCCCCGGCCTCGCGGCGGCGGGGCGTCGCGGCGTTCGCCAAGCCGGCGCCAGAGCGGCGCTAGAGCCTTCCCCCCGTCCTGGTTGGGGCTCCCACCACCACCGGCCTGCGACCGACCTCGACCCCGGCCGAGGGACGCTTTCGCTATCAGTAAGTACGAGGAAATCTCCGGCAGCAGGCTGCTGCTGGAGGTGATAGATGTGAACGACGACGTGAACCGGCAACTTGCCGAACTCTCAGAGTCCCAACGAACTGCCCTGACCGACCTGCTGCGCGAACGGTTCGATCCGCCAACCCAGGGAGACGCCTACGACGTCGTCATCCTGGGGGGAGGGATGGCCGGCCTGACGCTGTCGCTGCAACTGCGCCGCGCGCGCCCGAACACCCGGGTGATGGTGATCGAACGCCAGCCCCACCCTGTACCCGAGGCGGCCCACAAGGTCGGCGAGTCGACCGTGGAGCTTTCCGCCCACTACTTGCGCGACGTCCTCGGGCTCAAGGACCACCTGGACACCGGCCAGCTTCGAAAGTTCGGGCTCAGGTTCTTCTTCACTGATGGCGGTAACAGCGACATCACGTCCCGAGTCGAAGTCGGGACCTCCACTTGGCTTGCGTTGGACACCTACCAACTGGACCGCGGCCGCCTGGAGAACGAAATCGGTCGGCGGTGCGTCGATGCCGGTGTCGAATTCATCAGCAACTGCGTCGTCGCCGACATCGAGCTGCAACCGGACAAACCGGTTCACCGGGTGACGATCTCGGGTGAAGAGGGAACGCGCGAAGTGACCGGCAGATGGGTCGTGGACGCGTCAGGCCGCAGTCAGCTCCTCCGCAGGCACCTCGGGCGTGAGCGCATCCCGGTGGGTCACAAGGCGAACGCTTCGTGGTTCCGCATCGCCGAGCGCATCGACATCGACACCTGGTCCGATGACCCGCAATGGAAGAAGCGAACCGTTGGCGGTCCTCGCTACCACTCCACGAATCACTTGATGGGTCCGGGCTACTGGCTGTGGCTGATCCCCCTTGCGTCCGGCTCTACCAGCGTCGGGATCGTCTGTGACGACGACCTCCACGACTTCCGCTCGTTCAACAAACTGGACAAGGCGCTCGAGTGGATCCGCACCCACGAGCCGCAGGCCGCGACAAAGATCGACGAGCACCTGGACAAGGTCCAGGACTTCCGGGTCATGCGCGACTACTGCTACAGCGCCGAGCAGGTCTACGACGGCGACCAGCGCTGGGCCCTCACCGGTGAGGCCGGGCTGTTCCTGGATCCTCTCTACTCACCCGGCCTCGACCTGATCTCGATCAGCAACGGGCTGACGTGCGACCTCCTCCTGCGGTCGCTCGCAGGCGAGGACGTTGGCCCGCTCGCCACCATCCACGACAACCTGTACCGCAACGTCGCCGAGTTCTGGAGAGGCATCTACGAGAAGCGGTACCCGCTCATGGCCAGCAGCCGGATCATGTCATCGAAGGTCATCTGGGACACCGCCTTCTATTGGGGAGTGTTCTGCCTTCTCTTCTTCCACGACAAGTTCCGGACCATCGGGGACGCGCCGTCGGTGGCCTCCAACCTCAGCAGGCTCACGCAGATCAGCTACCGGGTCCAGGACTTCTTCACGGAGTGGGCGAGCATCGACCGTCCCCCGTTGACGGGTCGCTACATCGACACGCACGCCCCCCTGGAGTTCATGCAGGAACTGCACACGGGAATGGGCGACGACCTGACCGAGCGCGAGTTCGAGGCCCGGTTCGCCGAGAACACACGCCTGTTCGAGCAACTGGCAGGCCAGTTGATGTCCACCGTCATGGATTCGTATACCGACGACTATTCGGACGACGTGATCGCGGTCATCCAGCGGTGGAGGCGTGACCCGCTGATCGGCGAGTTCGTCTCGACCTACCGGGCCGACCATGCCGTGCGCCCAACCAGTCCGCTGTGGATCAACCTGGGCGAGGCCGACGAGCGTCCCGCGCCCGCGCCCGGCACCTCCGGAGAGCTCGTGGCGGACTCCGTCTAGGTCACCTCCGTCAGCGGCGACACCCGGGGCGGCGTACCGGCACTTCCGTCCGCGGGTTCGCCGCAGATCCACCCACTCCTACCAACAGGCAAGGAAGTCCGACGTGACAACAGCACTTGCGCGCGCCCGACTGGCGCTGTTAGGCGTCCCCGAGCGGAAGATCCTGAGGTTCAAGGGAGGCGACACTCCGCGGTGGCGTCACCTCGAGGACGCACTGCGGGCCGCCGTCGGCGGCTACCACGCGGTGCTCGAGGGTGGCAACCTCGACGCCATCGTCGCCAGGCTCGACCGGTTCCCCAAGCACATGAACGGCTACGCCCACGAGGGCGTTGCCATGGGGCTGACCGGTCTGGATCTCTTCCTGCCCGGCAAGTCCCGATTCCGGGCTTTCCTCGCCGGAGCGGGCGACGCACACATCTACATGTCCCACATCGGAGCCGGCGAGGCGCTGGCCCAGATGAGGCGTCTGCCCGAACCGTTCCTGCGCAAGCTCGACGATCCGGTCGCTCGGTGGCTCGTCATGGACGGGTACGGCTTCCACCTGGGCTTCTTCCACCCCAAGAAGTACGTCGACCGTCAAGTGGTCCCCCCGTACTTGTCCCCCTACGGCCGCCGTGTCTTCGACCAGGGCGTTGGACGGAGCATCTGGTTCACTCAGGGCGCCGACGTCGAACGGGTTGCAGCCAAGGTTGCCACCTTTCCTCCGGTCCGGCAGGCAGACTTCTGGCTCGGCATCGGCACGGGCTGCTGCTACGCGGGTGGGATGGAACCGAGCGAGATCGAACTGCTGCGAGAGGTCTGCGGTCCACACCTGCCCTACCTCGCCACCGGAGCGGCCTTCGCCGCAAAGGGACGCCACCGGGCAGGGAACCCGGTCGAGGACACCGAGATGGCCTGCCAGCACCTTTGCGACACCGACAGCAGCGGCGCGAGGGACATCGTCGACGAGGCCCTCACCGACCTTCCCACCGACGATTCACGCAACGCCTGCCATGTCGTCCAGGACCGAGTCATCGCCACCTTCTCCACCTCAGGTAGGACGACGGACCGGCAGGCGGCTTCCCAATGAACGCCTCCGCAGCCCTCGCGGGCCCCATCGCACCGTTCGGCAAACTGATGTGGAAGGCATTCTCGGCAGCCGGGCAGATGCCCACCCCGCCAACCGCCGTCGACGACGCCGGCCGCGCCCGGCTCAAGGACGTCGTCTACACGGTCACCGAGGCGAGCCGACAGACGCTCCTCGCCACCAGCTACACCGACCTCGTCACTACGCTCGACGCCTATCCGGATGAGAAGCAAGGTTTCGCCTACGAGGGCGCCGGCGTCGCGTTAGCGGCGCTGGACACCATCTCGCCCACGAAGAACCGTGTCCGGTTCCTTGCCGAGAACCAAGGATCTCGGCACACGTTCGGCATCTACTTGGGCGCCGGAATGTGCCTGGCCCGGATCAGGAGGAATCCGGAGCGGCTTCGGCGTCGTCTGAACGACCCACTCATGAGCTGGCTTGTCCTCGACGGGTACGGGTTCTACAAGGGATTCTTCGAGTACCAGCGCCACGTAACCGATCAGCGGGTCTCCCTGCGCATCCACGGCTACGGCCTGCGGGTCATCGACCAAGGGCTGGGCCGGGCGATCTGGTTCGCATCGGCCGGCGACATCGACCGTGTCGCCTCGATCATCAACGGGTTCGCCGAGCACCGCGCCCAAGACCTCTGGAGCGGGGTCGGATTCGCGTGCGGCTACTCCGGCGGTTTCGACACCTTCGAGCTCAAGCGGCTTCCCGAGCTCGCCGGGGACTGTCGAGACCACCTGGCGTTGGGCACCGCAATGTCGGCACGGGCCCGGCACCTCGGGAGCAACCCGACCGAGCACAACGATCGCGCGTGCGAGGCCATCTGCCTCTCGACATCCGCGGAGGCCTCAGCCCTTGTCGAGGCCGCGGAGATCGGCCTCCCACACGGGACCGAGGTTCCCAGCCATGCCCTGTGGCGCCAGCGTGTTCTCCAACGCCTGCAGCCGTCATGTTGAGCAGACTCCTCAAGCCGGTCTTGAACTTGTCGGTGGACGACTTCCCCAGGCTGGCGAAGCAGCAGTTCGGGGATCTGCCGGAAATGGATGCGGCCTGGCCGCACTTCGAGCCACCCTCACACGCGATCCTGGACAACTTCTGGGCCACTCTGGACAACCCCAAACTGCCCGATGTGATCGAGCTGGTCGAGGCCAACCCGCCGAAGGACCGCGGGGTCGCTTACGAGGGCGCCGCCATGGCGCTGACGCTGCTGGACTTCGTCCTGCCCTACAAGAGGCGCCTCAAAGCCCTCCTGGACGGCCCATGTGGGCCGTACCGGCCCATGGTGTACGTAGGGGCGGGCATGATCCTGCCGTTCATCCCGTTGAACCCCTACAAGCTCATCGGGCGCTTCAACGACGACGCGCGTTGGTTCATCCTGGACGGCTACGGCTTCCTCCAGTGCTTCTTCCACGCCCGAGACTGCCTCGACCGACAGGCTCGGCCCGACGGCCTCCATGGAGAAGCAGCACGAAACTTTGACAGCGGGATCGGGAGGAGCCTGTACTTCCTGAGCGCAGCCAATCCGGACCGGATCGCGACGGTCCTGAGCCGGTTCCCCGAGCCCCGGCGCAGCGACCTGTGGGGTGGGATCGGACTCGCCTGCGGATACACCGGTGGAGCTCTCGACCATGCCGGCTTCCGCCAGATGCTGAGCGTCTCCGGCGATCACGCATCCGACGTGGCCGTCGGCCTCGCCGTCGCTGCCTGTTTCCGCGATCAGACCAACCACCCAGCAGACCACACCGACGGTGCGTGCGACGTCTTCTGGGGACGCAAATCGGCGGAGGTGGCCAAGCTGGTCACTCGCGACCGCATCCGCCCGTACCCCGGGCCTTCTGGCCCCGACTACGAGCCGTGGCGCCAGCACGTGAAATCGATCTGGACCGCGCAACATCACACCAACGAGGCAGCGGCGAGAGGTCAGACATGAGCGTTCTTGGAGCCCTACGGGTGAAGATGTTCGGCATCTCCGACCCGAGCGAGGTATTCCGCAGACCAGGCTTCGCCCCGGAGTGCTGGTCACAGTTCGGCCACGTCCTTCAGTCCTTGGCCGACGGGTACAACGCCAGCCTTGAGGACCCTTCGCTCGAGGTCCTCATCCCACGCCTAGAGGCCGCAGACCCACCGCTGCACGGGTTCGCCTACGAAGGCGCAGCAATGGGACTGCACGTACTGGACCTCCTCGCCCCCAGGAAAGACCGCATCACCAGCCTTCTCGCCGCAGAGGGTGGGCGTCACATGGCGACCGTGTACGTCGGTGTCGGCATGGCGGCTGCCCGGCTGCACCGCAAGCCCGAGCGGATGCTCAACGACCTCGATCCGGTTCTCGGATGGGCCGTCATAGACGGCTACGGCTTCCACGAGGGGTTCTTTGCGCGCCGTCGCTCCATCGACAAGCAGATCATCCCTCCCCACGTCTCCCCCGCCGGGCGCCCGGTCTACGACCAGGGCCTTGGACGCTCCATCTGGTTCTCCAGTGCTGGACAGGTTCCGCTCGTCGCCCGGATCATCTCGGCGTTCGACCCGCATCGGCGAGGGGACCTCTGGTCAGGAGCGGCCATCGCCTGCAGCTTTGCCGGCGGCGCCGACCGCGCCGCATTGGACCAGCTCGCCCACGTGGCGTCCGACTTTTCCGACGAACTGTCGTGGGCCGCCGCGGCGGCCGCCTGGACGCGAGATCAAGCCGGAAATGCCGCGCCGCACACCGATCTCGCCTGCGAGATCCTGGGCCCCATCGACAGCCGAACGGCGGCCGGCGTGCTCACCCAGGCCCGCTGCGACGCCGAGGCTGGACCCACCTCCGGCTCCGGCTACGCCAGGTGGCGCAATGCCGCCGTCTCTGGCCTGCGCGAGCGCACCTCGCGCCCCGCATCGTGACAGCTGCCCCCTCTACCGACGAGGTTCCTATGCGAAGCGTCAACCGATCGATGGTCCTCCTGGCACTCATGCTCACGGCCTACATCGTGACCGTTGAGGTGACGATCATGAACGTCGCTCTCCCCACCCTGGGAAGGGATCTCGACGCCAACACGACCGAGCTGCAGTGGGTGGTGGACGCTTACAACTTGGCCCTGGGAGCTCTGCTGCTGGCCGCCGGGTGCCTCAGCGACCGGCACGGGAGAAAAGGCGCCCTCCTCGTCGGAATGGCAATCCTGATCTCCGCCTCACTCGTCGGCGGATACGTCGACAGTGTCGCCGGCGTCCTCGCGGCTCGCGGAGTGATGGGGCTCGGGGCTGCCCTCATGCTCCCCACCACCTTGTCGATCCTTGCCAACGTGTTCACCGGAAGGAAGGAGCGCGCTCAGGCCATCGGGCTATGGGGGGCTTCGACCGGTCTGGGTGTCGCAACCGGACCTATCGTCGGAGGTTGGCTGCTGGGACGGTACTGGTGGGGCAGCATCTTCGTCTTCCTGGGAATCCTGACCATCGCCATCGCCATCCTGGTCGTGCTCTTCGTGCCCACCTCCCGCAACCCGGCCACCGCCCCGCTCGACTGGCGCGGCCTGATCCTGTCCATCCTCGGGTTCGGGATCCTGGTGCTGGGGATCATCGAGGCTCCGCGATGGGGTTGGGGCTCCGCCCTAACCATCGGATGCCTGTCGGCAGGCCTGGTGACCCTCCTCGTCTTCTTGGCCCTCGAGCGCCGCACCATTCACCCGATGCTGGACGTTTCGCTGTTCCGCGACATGCGCTACACGGCCGCGAGCGGATCGGTGGCGATCTCGTTCTTCGCGCTCAACGGCTTCATCTTCCTCATCACCCAGTACATGCAGCTGGTGAAGGACTGGAGCCCCCTGTCGATGGGCCTGCGCCTGTTGCCCATGGCGGGGGCCATCGGAGTCGCGTCGATTCTCGGTGCCTGGTTGGCCGTGAAGATCGGGAACAAGGTGGTGGTGACCTCCGGCTTGGTGTTCTTCGCCGCAGGGCTGGCATGGGCCGCTACGAACACCGCAACGACGTCTTACGAGTTCATGTCTGCCAACATCGCGCTGCTCGGCGTGGGCTTCGGCCTGACGAGCACGCCGGCGACCGAAGCCATCATGGGCTCGGTGTCGAAGGACATCGCCGGGGTGGGCGCGGCGGTCAATGACGCGACCAGACTGTGCGGCGCGACCCTCGGAGTCGCAGTCGTGGGGAGCATGGCCGCTTCCTTGTACGACAACAAGATGGCCAGCACGTTGCCACCAGAGTTGGCAGGCTCGGCGGCCCACGCCTCGTCCGGGTCTCTCGGAGGCGCACTCTCCACAGCCCAGGATCTGGCAGGAAAGGGCGACGCCCGAGCTGCCGACGAGCTGTCCCACACCGCAGTGGAGGCCTTCCTGCACAGCATGCAGGGAGGTTCCCTGTTGGCCGCAGGTACGGTCCTGCTTGCGGCCCTCGGGGCTCTGCTCTTCTTGCCGGCGCGACCCAAGGACGACCTTGCCGAGGCCGAAGGCCCTGCCAGCACGCCCGTCGAGCCGCCTGGCGGACGTCACCTCTGACACTCTCCACGTGGGTGTGATGTCCAGCCGGTACTCGAGGGCTGGTCAGTCTAAGAACAGGTTCGCGGCCTCAGGATCGTAGGAAGATCCAGCCGACCTAGTTCAGCTTTCACGCGCCGCCGACAGACCTGGCCCAACTGGACGCATCCTTGCGTAACAAGGGTGTTCATCGTGAACTGGCCTCCCCCCGACGTGAGGTCAGGTGAGCCGGATGGACATTCGATGGCGTGGCAACGGACCCACCACTGACGAGGCTCATCCACGACAACTGGAGAGCCAAGCGCCCTACCGCGCGTACCTACTGGGCGATCTCAGACTCTTCCGCGGCGACGAGCCGATGGTGTCGTCACCCACGAGGAGGAAGGGCCTCCAAATGCTCGTGTGGTTTCTGCTCAATGCAGGCAAGCCCTGCTCTGCTGAGCAGATTGCCTATGACCTGTGGCCCGAGGCAGATCACGTCAGCGCGATGAACCTCTTCGATGTCAACATGCACGCACTGAAACGAATACTCGAACCAGACCTCGGTCCTCGAGAGGCCTCCTCCTTCATCACCCGACACCCGAACCGGATCTACATCTTCGAAGGTGCCGGCCGTTGGTGGAGCGACGTCGCGGACGTGAACCTCCACTACCAGCGCGGGCACGCCTGCGATCTCGGGGGTGACCCGTCGCGTGCCCTCTACTACTTCCGACGCATCGCGGAGTACGCGTCGAGACCGAACATCCTCGACGGTGAGAATGCCCCGTGGCTGGAGCCATTCCGACGCAAGCACGAGCTACTGTGCGCCCAGTCCATCACCCGGTCGATCCGGCTCAACATCGAACTCGGCCACGACGAGGAAGTGCTGGACGCTGCCTATCAGATGCTCCAGATCGACCGGCACAACGAACTGGCCACCAGGGTCATCGTCGTCACCTCGCTGATGCGTGGCGACTGCTCCTCAGCCATCGCGTTGTTGAACACGACCCTGACCAGGATCAAGGCAGACCTGGGTATCGATCCTCCACGTTCCCTGGTGTCGCTGCAGGATCTGGTGTCGGCGTGGGGGAGCCTCGAAGGGACTTACGGGTTCAGAAACAACCGTGCAAGTTGACCCCGTCAGGATTCGCTTGGTTCGGTTCCCGAACCACTCTGCCCTCGAAGCTGACACTTGGAGCAGGACGATGACACTCACTCTCACCGAATTTTTTGAGGAACTACCCAACCGGCTCATCCCCGACGCTTCCTCGGACCTGCACTGCACGATCCAGTGGCAGCTCACCGACGAACAAGCCGGCACCTGGGCGATCCAGATCGACGAGGGGCAAGGGCGCGTCATTCCCGGAGGAGTGGACGAACCCGACACCACCTTCATCACCACCAGCGACGTATGGATGGCAATCGCCGAAGGCCGGCAAGACCCCATGCGGGCGTTCATGAGCGGGAAGCTCTTGGTGGAGGGCGACATGACCCTTGCGCTGAGGGTGCCCGAAGTCTTCGACACCCGTCCCGCATGACCTCGCAGCCACGGATCGAACGGGGGTTGAACACGTGAGCGAAGAGAGTCTCCACCTTCTGTTGACAGTCAGCGCCGCCATGTTCGTCATCCTCGCCACAGCCCAGATCTGTGGGCGATTGGCGCCCCGGCTGGGCCAGCCTGTCGTCTTCGGCGAGATGGCAGCCGGAGTTGCGCTCGGGCCGAGCCTCCTCGGCGCGGTGGCACCGGGGGTATCGGACAAGCTCTTCACCGTCGAGGTGAAGCCAATCCTGTTCTTCATCGCGATGACCGGGCTGAGTTTCTATATGTTCGCGGTCGGCGTCGAGCACCGGGAAGCACCGAGCCCGAAGGGGCAGGCCTCGGTACCCTACGTCCTGGCCAGCGCCGGCCTGGTAGCTCCCGTCCTCATCGGCGCAGGGACCGCGGCGCTAGTCGCCGGCGACCTGCGACCGGACTCGATCGACCCGCTCCTGTTCGTCATCTTCGTTGGCGGCGCCCTGTCGGTGACCGCCTTCCCGATGCTGGCGCGAATCCTGCAACAGCGGCGGATGATGCAGACCTCCTTCGGGATGGTTGCGACAAGAGCCGCAGCCATCGATGACGCCTTCGCCTGGTGTCTCCTGGCGGTCGTCGGAGCGTCGGTCGGCGGCGGACCACTCGAAGGACTGGTTCGGACCATCATCCCAGCGATCATCTTCACGATCGTCGCGTTCTGGCTCCTGCCCAAGGTCTTCCACAAGGCAATGGAGAACGCGGTGCGCGAGGGACGGATCGGCGAGGGTCTCTTCGGCTCCCTCATCCTCCTGGTTCTCGGCGCAGGATGGTTCACCGACTACATCGGGATCTACTCCGTCTTCGGCGGCTTCATCGTAGGGATGGCTCTGCCCCGCATCCCCGGGTTCGCCGCGCTCATCAACACCTCCCTGCTGTCCACCGTCCGGGCACTGATGCTTCCGGTGTTCTTCGCGTTCTCGGGGCTCAACACCGACATCACCCAACTGTCAGGTCACCTGATCCCGGTCACGATCATGATCCTGGCCGCAGCGTTCATCTCGAAGGCCGCGTCCTCGCTCGTCGTGCTTCGCTCCTACCGGTGGGACTGGCGAGGCGCCGCAGCCATGGGCGCCCTGATGAACGCCCGCGGCTTGATGATCCTCATCTTCATCAACATCGGCCTGGGGCTGGGAATCATCGAGCAACGGATGTACTCGATTCTTGTGGTCGTGGCCCTCGTCACCACAGGCCTCGCCCTCCCCCTGTACCGGCGCATGTACCCGGAGTCTCGCGAGAACGAGGATCGGGCAGCCGTCCTTCCCCCTGTCGCCGCGGAGCCGGCGGCCGCGATCAGCCCTCGCCCATGAGGAGCAGCATCAGCCCTCCGGCTGATGCTGCTCCAACCGCTCGTTGAGGTCGCTGGCGATCAGCGCCCAACGCTCGGCCAACCTTCCCGCGAACAGAGCGATCGGTTCCAGGCAGTGGTCGGGAACAGCTTCGAGCAGTCTCTGGTGCTCCTCACAGCGCAACGCATGCCGCTGCAGCCACCCCAGCAGCATTCGGCCGGTGCGGGTCATCCTGACGGTGGGATCGCGCCTCAGCGACGCCAGGAGGTTGGTGATGTCGCGGTCTGGCATCGGATTGGGCGAGTTCACCCCGACCTTTCGTGACAACGGCGCCGCCGTGGTGCGCCCGACAGGGTCAGTTCCTCGACGCAGCCTCTCTCGGACGTCTCCGACTGTCGTGGGCGAGATCCCGACCTCCTTCGCGATCTCGCGCAGTGAAGCGTTGGGGCGCTCGACGATGAGGGCCGCGGCACGCCGCCGAAGGGAACCAGGGTCCAACGGCCGCCGTCGACCATCGCGACCGAGCCGGGCTTCCAACTGCGGATCCTGCTCGGTTGAACGCTCCCTGAGACCCCGCACGGTCTTGGCTGCCAAGCCGGTGCAATTGGCTACGTACCTGTCGGACCAGTCCGGGTGGCTCTTCAGAATGCGCTCCGCCGCCGCCCTGCGATCGGCGAGGGACAGCGGCAGGCCGTGGGTGATATTCGACCTGACGGCAAGGACGAAAGCGTCCTCAATCGTGCCCTCGAAGAAGACGACGTCAATCGTGTCCTCCTGGTTCCGGCGCGCAGCGCTGAGCCGGTGGTTACCGTCAATCACGCTCATCGTGTCGCGGTGCACGAGGATCGGAGGCAGTGGATCATCGGTTTCGGCCAGAGTTTCAATGTGTGCAGAGTCCTCGCCGGCCATGCGAGGGGAATGAGAGCCCTTCAGAGCCGCTAGGGCTACCCGATGAACCACCAGTGACCGATCGCCCTCAGCCGTCACACTCGCGCTTGCAACATGTTCCATCGGTCCCCCCGGAGACGACGACCCAGCGCCTGCAGGCTATCCGACCAAAGGTTCTCCAACCGCCGGTAAGCACGTGCACGTTGTTGCGATCCCCAACGGTTACCTCAAGCAAACGATTCCATGCGACACAGAAATGGGTCGGTGGTGCGCGCCGGTGCTTGGCTGTCAGCTTGCATCGAAGGGTAGTTGGACAAGGCCACGCCACCTTTGGGCGCGGTTAGCCTGTCTCCATGAGTTCGACGCCCAGGACGCAGCCCGAGCACCTCAACGGGGTGGATCTGGCCTTCGCCGACCCACCTCGAAACCTTGCAGTGGCGCCCGAACCGGCTTCCCGAGCGCGAACGATGCTGGATCTTTGCAGCGAGCGCGACCTCGTACGCAGCGAAGTACTGATGGGCGACCCAGCGAAGATCGAGGCGCAGCACGCCAAGGGCAAGCTCACCGCACGGGAGCGCATCACCCTGTTGCTTGACGAGGGAACATTCTTCGAGACCGAGATACTGCGCAAGCATCGCGGAGCCGGGCTCATGTCCGGCAACACAGACCGTCCCCACACCGACGGAGTCGTCACGGGATCCGGCGAGATCCACGGCCGCCCTGTGTTCGTCTACGCCCAGGACTTCACCATCCTCGGCGGGTCCCTCGGCGAGAGCCACGCAGCCAAGATCCAGAAGACCATCGACCGCGCGACGAAGTGCGGCGCACCGATCATCTCCTTGCTCGACAGTGGAGGGGCGCGGATCCAGGAAGGTGCGCACTCGCTCGACGGGTACGGTGGCATCTTCAAACGCACGGTTGACGCCTCTGGGGTGATTCCGCAGATCAGCGTGATTCTCGGACCGTGCGCCGGTGGCGCCGCATACGCGCCGGCTCTGACCGACTTCACCTTCATGGTCCGCGACGTCAGCTACATGTACCTGACCGGTCCCGACGTCGTAGCCGCGGTGAACGGTCACACAGTCACCCACGACGAGCTCGGCGGGCCGACGCTTCACTCGACCAGTTCCGGTGTCGCTGCGTTCGTCTATGACGACGAAGCCGATTGTCTCAGTGACGTGCGGTTCCTGGTCTCGATGCTTCCCGCCAACTACCTCGACGTTCCCCCGTCATTGGCGGCCTGCGGTGCGACCTCTGACGTCAGGCCCGTCTTCCGTGACCTGGTGCCCGTAGAGCCGCGCGTGGTCTACGACATGAGCGCGGTCGTGGCAGAACTGGTCGATGACGGCGACTTTCTCGAGGTTCACGAGAACTGGGCCCGCAACGTGGTGTGTGGTTTGGCCCGGATCGACGGCGCTGTCGTCGGGATCGTTGCCAACCAGCCCCAGTACCTCGCCGGGGCCCTCGACGCGGACGGCGCACAGAAGGCATCACGATTCGTGCGGTTCTGCGACGCTTTCAACATCCCGCTGGTGACCCTCGTCGACGTGCCTGGCTTCCTCCCCGGGCTCGAGCAGGAGAGGCTGGGCGCTATACGTCACGGTGCCAAGTTGCTCTACGCCTTCTGCGAGGCCACGGTGCCGCGGGTCCAGGTGATCGTCCGCAAGGCTTACGGCGGCGCGTACATCGTGATGGACTCACGTTCCATCGGAACGGACCTCTCTCTTGCTTGGCCTACGACCGAGGTCGGGGTCATGGGGGCGGCTGCCGCGGTCAACGTCCTGCATCGGCGAGAGCTGGCCACCTCCCCGAATCCGGCCGGCCTGAGGAGCGAGCTCGAAGCGCGCTACGAGGCGCTCAGCACTCCTTACCTTCCCGCCGAGGAAGGCTTCGTCGATGATGTCATCGACCCCGCGCAGACCCGCGCTGTCGTTGCTAGAGGGTTGGCCATGCTGCGCAGCAAGCGCGGTGCTGCGCCCGATCGCAAGCACGGGAACCTGCCGTTGTGACTTCGCGGCGAGCCCTTCGCTCTGAGGCCCGGTAAGCGGGAGCAACCGGTCGTGAGGACCCGGCACAACGTTCGCCAGCACCGCAAGCGATCCCCCGATGCCCGACAACGCGGCGTCGGGCCGCAGGCGGGTGGCCTCGCGCGTACGGCGGTAGCCGCGGGCGGCGGGCCGTGCTCTGCATCCCCTGGCCCTAGCCGGTCCTGGCAATCTCACGACGCCACCACTCAGGCGCCGATGCACGCCGGCCCTGAGGCATGAGGCTCTGCACCGAACCATGCGCGCCTCGCAGGCGTAGAGCCACCACCGGCCGCCGCGATCACGGCAAGTGGGTCCGGGGGCCCATCCTTGCCCCGCGCCGGGGAACCCGAATCCCGCTCAGCATCACCAGCGTCACGACCCTGCCCCGATGCGGACGCCACTGCTCCAGCAACCGGGCCATTTCGTCGTCGTCGAACGGGGAACCGGTCAACGCGTAACCCACCGTCTTCGCTATGTGGTAGTCGCCGAAGGAGACAGCATCCGGGTCGCCGAAGGAGCGCCTTCGCACCTCGGCGCTGGTCCAGATCCCCACGCCGGGTACGGTTCGCAGCCGCATGTCCAGTTCCTCCAGCGAGATTCCCTCGACCCGTTCAAGCGAGGACGCCACCCGAGCCGATGAAACGATGGGTCGGCTTCGCGCCCCGTCGACGTGGAGTTTCAACCAGTCCCATGAGGCAATCGAGCGCAGGGCTTGGGGTGAGGGTTGGACCCAAAGGTCGACCTGCCCTCCCGGGCCGGGCGCTGGCTCCCCGAATCTCCGCACCAAATTCCGGAAACTGGTCTGGGCCTCCAGGGTCGTGACCTTCTGACCGATGATCGTCGGAACCAGGGACTCCATCACCAACCCGCTCCGCCCCAGACGGATGTCCGGATGACGGCGCCGCGCCTCCACCAGGATCGGGTGACGCGCCTCGAACCCGGACCAGTCATCGCAGCTGCCAAGCAGTTCGGGCATCTGCTCCAGCGCCCACTCCGCTCCCGGACCCCACGCTTCGCCGTGGACCAATCCCGCGGACGTGTCCACGTCGATGGCCAAGGTCACCACGCCCTGCGGCGTACGACTGCCCCGCCAAATCCGGCCATCGGGAGACACCCGAAGAGTCGGATCAGATCGACCGACTCGTTGCTGGCCGATGATGGCCCGAACCGGGCACGGCCAATCGGGACGCCAGCTTCTCTGCCTGGACTCCATGCTCGGCACTTTACCGAGCCTGAGTGGCCTGGCCGTCAGTTCGCCGGGGTTGCCGGTACCCCGGTCGCCCTGCCGCCCCTTTCAGGTCGAGTAAGCGGGTCGAAACCGCCGCTCCGACAGTCGAAGACCTGGAGTCCTCGATGGGTTCCGGGAGCGACATCGCTCGAGGCGACCACGGTTATCGGGGAGGAACAGGTGGAGAAGCCGCCCACTGTCGAGCAACGTGGTTCAGTCTCGGACTTGCCGACGTTCGACGTCGCCATCCTGGGAGGTGGCGTCGCAGGCTTGACCCTGGCGTTGGAGCTGCACAAGGAGCTTCCCCACCTCGACGTCGCCATCATCGAACGTAACGAGCATCCGGTACCCGAGACGACCCACAAGGTCGGCGAATCGACCGTCGAGATCGCAGCCCACTACCTACGCGATCGCCTGGGCCTGGCCGACCACCTCGACCAAGACCAGCTTCGCAAGTTCGGCCTGCGCATGTTCTTCACCGGACACGGCAACAGCGACATCACGCAACGGGTGGAACTGGGAAGTTCGATCTTCGCACCGCTGACAAGCTACCAATTGGACCGCGGACGCCTGGAGAACGAACTGGGCAGGCGATGCGCCGCCGCCGGCGTCCACTTCCTTTCCGGCCATTCGGTGGACCGCATCGCTCTGGACCCCGGCGAGGCGCCCCATTCAGTCACCCTCTCCGGCCCGGCCGGCCAACGAACGCTCCAGGCCCAGTGGATCGTCGACGCATCCGGACGAGCCCAACTGCTCCGCCGCCACCTCAAACTGAACAGAACGAAGGTGGGTCACAGCGCTAACGCGGCCTGGTTCCGTGTGGCCCATCCGCTCGACGTCGAAGAGTGGACTCAGGACCCGAGCTGGGCACAGCGAATCAGCGAGGGAGAGCGCGCGCTGTCCACGAACCATCTGATGGGGTCCGGATACTGGGTCTGGCTGATCCGGCTCGCCACCGGCGCCACCAGTGTCGGGATCGTCGCCGGCGCCGAACACCACGACTTCAGCACCTTCAACACGCTGGAACGCGCGCTCGGCTTTCTGTCCGAACACGAACCCCAGTGCGCCAAAGCAGTCGTGCCACACATCGACAAAATCAAGGACTTCCGCGTGATGCGGGACTACTCCTACTCCTGCGACAAGGTCTTCTCCGGGCAACAGCGCTGGTGCATGACAGGCGAATCCGGCGTTTTCCTGGACCCGCTCTACTCGCCCGGACTGGATCTCATTGCCATCAGCAACGGCCTGGTCGTGGACCTGCTGCGACGTTCCGGTCTCGGCCAGGACGTCGGGCCGGTCGCTGACCTGCACGACATTCTCTTCCTCCGGCTGACCAATCTCTGGCTGGCGACGTACGAAAACCAGTACGGCCTCATGGGCAACGCCCAGGTCATGAGCTCCAAGGTCATCTGGGACACGGCGTTCTACTGGGCCGTCTTCGGGCTGCTCTTCTTCCAGGACAAGTTCCGCGAGGTCGGCTCCACGCCGTCCATCGCCGAGACGCTGGAGGAGCTGTCCGTCACGAGCAACAGGATGCAGCAGTTCTTCCGGGAGTGGGATGGAGTCGGCAACTCCGAACTGGATCCGCAGTTCATCGACCTGCTCGCGCCCATCGAATTCATGCTCCGACTCCACAGCGAGATGACGGACGATCTCACACCGGCACAGTTCGAGCAAAGGTTCCGCGGCAACGCCGAGTTCCTCGCCCAGCTTGCCGGGCAATTGATGAACACGGTGATCCGGGCGTGTGCAGAGCGACTGGACGAAGCCTCTATCGAACAGGTTCAGGCCTGGCAAAGAGATGAACACGTCTCCCACTTCGTGGCCACCTTCCGGCGCGAACGACTCAAGAACCCGACCACCGATCGATGGATCCCGGTCGGTTCTCCCAGGGCGAACTGCACAACTCCCTCGTGACACGAGACCCCGCAACAGCTCATCTGCCAACACTCACGGAGGAACCTCGGATGGCACGACCACGCCCCTTGAAAGATCAGGCACAGGCCGAGAAGACCGACGGCCGTGCCGACCAGACAGAGGTCGACGTAGACGTCGTCATCTTGGGCGGCGGGATCGCCGGCCTCACGCTGGCTCTGCAGCTGAAGCGCTCGTTGCCCGACATTGACGTTGCGGTCCTCGAGCGAGAGTCACATCCTGTGCCAGAGGCCGCCCACAAAGTGGGCGAGTCCAGTGTCGAGATACAAGCGCACTACCTGCGCGAGGTCCTTGGCCTGGGCGAGCACCTCAACAGCGATCAGCTCCGCAAGTTCGGGCTGCGGATGTTCTTCTCCCACCAGGACAACCACGACATCGCCTCAAGAGTTGAGTTCGGCCAGATCGAAGAGGCACCGCTCCCGGCCTACCAACTCGACCGGGGCCGGCTGGAAAACTATCTGGGCGCCCGCATCCAAGACGAGGGAGCGGTGTTCCTTCCCGAGAGCCGCGTCTCGTCGGTCGTTCTCGATGCCGAGAACCGTCACACGGTCGAAGTCGCAGGGCCAGGCACCACGCACCGGATCCGAGCACGATGGGTCGTGGATGCCACCGGCCGCAACGGACTGCTGAAGCGCCAACTTGGGCTCGCCAAGCCCTTGGCACACCGCGCCAACTCGTCCTGGGTTCGGGTCAACCACCCCATCGAGATCGACCGATGGTCCGACGACGATGCCTGGGTGGCCCGAATGAACGTCGAGGTAGGTCCCTACGGCAGGCCCGGCGGCAAGCGCCGCCTGTCCACGAACCACCTCATGGGCCACGGGTACTGGGTGTGGCTGATCCCCCTGTCCTCGGGCTCCACCAGCGTCGGAATCGTCGCCGACGACGCCATCCACCCCCACCAGGACTTCAACACCCTCGAACGGGCGCTGGAGTGGCTGGAGGCGCACGAGCCTCAGTGCGCCGCCGAGGTCAAGACACATGCAGCAGACATCCAGGACTTCCGCACCATGCGCAACTACGCCTACGGGGCCAAGCAGGTCTATTCCTCACAGCGATGGTGTCTGACCGGCGAAGCTGGCGTGTCCATCGACCCGCTGTACTCCTCAGGCGGCGACCTGATGGCCATCAGCAATGGCCTCATCACCGACCTGATCGGCGCAGACCTCGCCGGTGAAGACATCACCGACAAGGCCGTCGTGCACAACCAGGTCTACCTGCTCATGAGCGAGATCTGGCTGGCCGCTTACCAAAACCAGTTCCAGCTCATGGGCAACGCCCAGGTGATGGTGGCCAAAGTCATCTGGGACACGATCATGTACTGGTCGCTCCCCGGCTTGCTCTTCTTCCACCAGACGTTCCCCCGCCTGAACGACTGCCCACGCGCCTTCGAGAGCCTCTTCAAGGGCTGGAAGATCCACAGCAGGGTCCAACAGTTCTTCCGGGAGTGGCACGCCCTTGACGACAAGGCCATAGCCGGCACCTTCGCGGACCCCTACACCCTGCTCCCCTTCATCGTCGACCTGCACGAGGGCATGGCAGCCGGGCTGCCCGACGACAAGCTCGACGAGCAGGTGATGAGCAACGTCGCCCAGCTGGAGTACGTGGCCGGCCAGCTCGTCGCCACGGTGATCGAAAACCTGGAGGCCGACCCGTCTCCCGCGGCCGTGGAGCAGATCGGTAAATGGAAGTCCGACGCGCTGCTCGGGGCAGCGCTGGCGACGTACCACCGACAAGATCACCCGGTCGCCATCGACAGCGCTTGGGTCACCCTGGGCCTCACCGGCAATCCGGACCGAGCTACACATGGGTAGCCAAGTTCCCGAGGAAGCCGACGTCAGGGAGCGGTTGAGGCGCCTTGGTCCCTCGTCTCGAGAGCAGCTGATCCGACGGCTCAGGGCCTCAGCGACCGCGTCACCCACAGCTTGGTTCGGGGAGCCGTCCGGCAACCAGCCGTTCCGTCTGTTCTGTTTCCCCTACGCCGGCGGCGGTGGAAGCGTGTTCAGGTCCTGGCAGGAGCTGATGCCTGAGGGCATCGACCTGATGTCGGCGCGCCTGCCGGGGCGCGAGGAGCGCTCCGGGCAGGTGCCGGTCCGAAAGCTGCCCGCACTCATCGACCTTATCCACGCAGCGATCGAGCCGTTGCTGGACCGCCCGTTCGCCCTGTTCGGCCACAGCATGGGCGCGCTCCTTGCCTTCGAGCTGGCACGCAAGCTTCGCCAGGAAGGGAGCCCCTGTCCGCAACGACTGTTCCTGTCGGCCTTCAGGGCGCCTCACCTACCCAACCCCAACATCGCCATCCATCACCTGCCCGACGAGGTGCTGAAGACGGTCCTGGTCAAGGACGGCACGCCCGCGGAAATCGTCCGCAACGAGGACATCATGCGGGCGTTGTTGCCAACCCTGCGGGCAGACCTCGAACTGTGCGAGACCTACCAGTATGCCGATCGTGAACCGCTGGACATCCCGATCTCGGCCTTTGGCGGCCTCCAGGACGTCCGTGTCCTGGAGCAGGACCTCATGCAATGGAAGGTCCACACGGCTTCGGAGTTCCATCTGACCATGTTTCAAGGCGGCCACTTCTTCATCCACAGCGCCCAGGACCTTCTCGTGTCGCGCCTAGCCGGCGAGCTCAGGGCTTGTCTGGACCACCAGTAGAGGAGCAAGACCATCATGGAATCCAACGCTAGACCGGCTCGGGAACCGATCGCGATTGTGGGAATCGGCTGCGAACTGCCCGGCGGCGCAAATTCTCCCGCGAGGTTCTGGGATCTCCTCTGCGACGCGGTGGACGCTACCTGCTCCGTTCCCGTGGATCGCTGGGACGCCCGCAAGTTCTACGACCCCGACCCGGGCAAGCTCGGCAAGATGAGCACGACTCGGGGTGGTTTCCTCCAGCAGATCGACCAGTTCGACGCCTCGTTCTTCGGGATCTCGCCTCGCGAGGCCGTGTGGCTCGACCCTCAGCAACGGCTCCTGCTGAAGGCCGCGTGGGAGGCGGTCGATGACGCCGGCCAGTCCATGGACGACCTTTCGGGAACCAATGTCGGCGTGTTCATCGGTGGGTTCACCCTGGACTACAAGCTTTTGCAGAACTACGGAGTGCAGAGCAGGTACGAACTGCAGTCCAACTCTGCCACCGGAATGATGATGACGATGCTGTCGAATCGTCTCTCGCACGCGTTCGACTTCCGTGGCCCAAGCATGAGCGTGGACACCGCGTGCTCGGGATCTCTGGTGGCCATTCACCTCGCCGCGCAAGCCATCTGGAACGGTGAGTGCGAGCAGGCCCTGGCGGGCGGCGTCAACGTCATCCTCGCACCGAACATGACGATCGCGGAGTCGAAGGGCGGCTTCCTCAGCCCTGACGGCCGCTGCAAGACCTTCGACGCCTCGGCCGACGGCTACGCCCGCGGCGAGGGCGCCGGCGTCATCCTCATCAAGCCGCTCTCGGCGGCCCTCGCCGACAACGACCCCGTCTACGCCCTCATTCGTGGAACGGCCGTCTCGCAAGATGGCCACACGAACGGGATCACCGTTCCGAACGGCGACGCGCAGATGGCCGCGATGCGGGCCGCCTACGAACGAGCGGGGATACAGCCCACCGACGTCCAGTACGTCGAGGCTCACGGGACGGGCACACCGGTGGGTGACCCGATCGAAGCGGCCGCCATCGGGCGGGTCGTGGCAGCAGAGCGCGACGACCAGGTTCTCGTCGGCTCGGTCAAGACGAACATCGGACACCTCGAGGCCGCCGCCGGCGTCGCAGGCGTCATCAAGACGGCACTGGCACTCAAGCACGGAGCGATCCCTGCGCACCTGCACCTGAAGGAGCCGAACCCGAACATCGCATTCGGCGAACTCGGCATCACCGTTCCTCGTGAGCAGACACCCTGGCCGGCTACCGACGGGCCGCGGTACGCGGGAGTGAACTCCTTCGGGTTCGGCGGGACGAATGCTCACGTGGTTCTTCAGGGCCCACCCGCCTCTCCGGACACGGCCCAGGAATACCAGGACGGGCCACACCTGCTCACCATCTCGGCTCGAAGTGAAGAAGCTCTCGCAGACCTGACCTCGTCGATGCGCACGCTGCTTTCCACAACCGACGCACCGCTTGAGGACGTCGCCTACTCGTGCAACGTGCGACGCGCCCACCACGACCACCGGCTGGCCGTGGTGGCATCCAGCTCGAAGGGAGCCGCTGAGCACCTCGAGAGCTTCCTCGCCCAGACACCCTCCGACAACGTCGCGACCGGCCGGCTGACGCCTGGCGCGGAGCCGAAACTGGCGTTCGTGTTCTCCGGGATGGGACCCCAGTGGTGGGGAATGGGCCGAGAGCTCTTGGAGAACGAACCCGTGTTCCGCGAGGAGATCCTCAAGTGCGATCGCGAGCTCGCCCGGTACACGGGATGGTCGTTACTGGACGAGCTCACCGCCTCCGAGTCTGATTCCCGCATGGGCGAGACCGAGGTCGCGCAACCGGCCAACTTTGCTCTGCAGGTCGGCCTGACGGCGCTGTGGCGGTCCTGGGGAATCGAGCCGGCTGGGATCGTGGGCCACAGTGCAGGCGAAGCCGCCGCCCAGTACGCCGCCGGTGTTCTCACGCTCGAGGAGGCTATCAAGGTCATCTACACCCGCAGCAGCCTCCAGCAGCGCGCCACAGGACAAGGCCGGATGCTGGCGGTGGGGATGACTCCGCAGACGCTCGAGCAGGCGGTACGAGACGCCGGCCCGACGGTCTCCGTGGCAGCCATCAACAGCCCGAGTGCGGTCACCCTGTCCGGCGATGCCGAGGAGCTCGAACGCATGGCCGGGCAACTCGAGACCTTTGGGGTGTTCCACCGATTTCTCGATGTCCGTGTCCCGTACCACAGCCACTACATGGACCCGCTGCGCGAGGAGCTCGAGGCGAGTCTGGCCGACCTGCACACGAGCACCGCCGCCACCCCGCTGTACTCGACCGTGACCGGATGCCGCATCGACGGCAGGAATGCGCGTGGGCAGTACTGGTGGCAGAACGTTCGCGCATCGGTCCTGTTCGCAGCCGCGCTGGAGACCATGGTCGACGACGGCTTCACCCACTTCGTCGAAGTGGCTCCCCACCCCGTCCTCGCCCACTCGATGCGCGAAATCCTCGCTTCCGCCGACATCGCCTCTGGGGTCGTGGCCTCGCTCAAGCGAGGGCGCTCCGACCGGGAGGTTTTGCGGACGTCACTGGGCCAGCTCCACTGCCACGGCGTGGGCGTCGACTTCGCCGCTCTGCACCCGCACGGAGGCCGTCTCGTCAAGCTCCCGACCTACCCGTGGCAGCTCAAGCGCTACTGGAACGAATCGGCCGAAGCCTCCGAGGACCGCCACTACGACGAGGTCCACCCGCTGCTCGGCCAACGGCTGAACGCGGCACATCCCACGTGGGAGAAGGAGATCAACACCGGGAGCCTGCCCTACCTGGCAGACCACCAGGTGCAGGGCACAGTTGTCCTTCCCGCAGCCGCGGTGATCGAGATAATGCTGAGTGCAGCCACGAATGTGTACGGCGAGGGGCGCTACACCCTGGAGGACCTCCGGCTGCACAACGCGCTGATCCTGGCAGCCACATCGGACTCGAGGGTCCGCACCACTCTCCATCCCGAGGAGGGCCGCCTCGAGGTCTCCAGCTTCCTGGCCCTCCCGAACGGAGAGCGCCGGTGGACCATCCACGCCACTGCACGACTCGGACTGAAGGCACCGGCCAAGACCACCGTCGACCTGCCTGCGGCGCGCACCAGCTGCGGTGCCCGTTGGGACAAGGACGCCGCCTACATCAAGACCTCCGCGTTGGGACTCGACTACGGCCCAGCCTTCCGAGCCATTGAGGAGGTCCTGGCCGGCGAGCGGCTAGCCCTCGCGTCCCTGCGGATGCCAGAAGCGGTCTCCGGTGACACGGACGGCTACCTCTTCCACCCCGTCGTCATCGACGCCGCTTTCCAAGCATTGATCGTCTCCGGCGTCCCGGACGACCCCACCGGAGAGGGCGGAGCAGTGCCCTACCTGCCCGTCTCCATCGACAGCGTCCAGGTGCTCGGACCTGTGAGCCCCAGCATGGTGGCCCTCGCTCGGCAGCGCGATTCGGATGGGGACCACGTCCTCAGCGACGTCGATATCTGCGACGACGAAGGAAACGTCCTGGTCCAGATCAGGGGCTTCAAAGCACGGTCCCTGGACGCGGCAGGCGAAACTTCCCTGGACAGGCTCGACCGCGGCCTCCTGGAGCTCGCCTGGGAGGAGTCGACGCCCTCCGCGGTCGAGGACCCCGCCGCCGAATCGGCAGACACTGCGCGTCCACAGGCCTGGGCCGTTTTCGTCGACGGCACCGGCGTGGGCCGGGAAGTGGTCCGCGTCCTCAAGGCGGCTGGGCACCACGTGGTCTGCGTGGAATGCGCCGATGTCCCCGAGCCGGTCCTCCGCGACGACGGCTGCATCACAATCGACGCAGCGAATCCGAAGCACTACACCGCAGTGGCGGACGTGCTCGCCCAGGAGGGCATCACAGCCGTCGTCCACATGTGGAGCCTGGAGGCCGACGTCAGCGCGGCGACCTCCGCTGTGGCACTGGAGGCGACCCAAGTCGTGGGTGCGCAGTCGGCATTCCATCTCCTCAAAGCAATCCACGACAAGCAAGGGCTTCGAGTCTGGTTCGTCACGCGTGGCGCGCAGAGCGTCTCCGGTATGCCGCAGACGCCAGCGATCGGGCAAGCACCCCTGTGGGGACTCGGTCGGGTCATCGGACACCAGGAGTTCGCCAACCTGTGGGGCGGGTTGTACGACCTCGACCCCGACGCAGATCAGCTCGACCAGGCTCGCAAGCTGGTGGACGAACTGCTCGACCCCGGCGAGGAGGATCAGATCGCATTGCGCGGGGCCAAGCGCTACCAAGCTCGGCTTCGCCAGGTTGAGGGTCTGCGATTCCCGTTCCCGGTCCAGACACGTGAAGACGGCAGCTACTTGGTCACCGGCGGCTTCGGGGCCCTGGGGCTGCTGGTCGCCGAGTTCCTGGTGGACCACGGAGCCCGCGACGTCGTACTGATGAGCCGCACACCTCCTCCCGACAGGCAGTCCTGGGAGGAGATCACCGCAACCGATCCCTTCCACGCCACGGTGCGGACCCTTACCTCCCTCGAGGCACGAGGGGCCAGACTGACCGTGGCGGCCGTTGACGTCACCGATCACCAGCAGCTGAAGGACTGGCTCGAGGGCCACCGAGCTTCAGGTGCGCCGCCGATCGTGGGCGTGTTCAACGCCGCCGGCGTGGTGGACGACGAGCTTCTGATTCGTATGAACGAGGAGAAGTTCACCCGCGTACTCCGACCCAAGCTGCTCGGTGGGTGGAACCTTCACCGCTTGTTCCTCGACACGGCCTTGGACTTCTTCGTCATGTTCTCCTCTGCCGGATCGGTGATCACCTCACCCGGGCAGGGCAATTACGCGGCCGGCAACGCGTTCCTCGATGCGCTCGCTCACTATAGGCACGGACTAGGCCTGCCCGCCATGAGTGTCGGCTGGGGGCCGTGGAGCATCGGAATGGTACAAGAGCTCGAGCTCGAGCAGCAGTTCCAGCGCCGCGGGATCGAGCTGATCACGCCGGCGCGGGGCAAGCAGATTCTGGGCAGGCTTCTGCACCAGAGGGCACCCCACGTCATCGCGATGGCTGCGGACTGGGCTACCGCCCGCGAAGCAGTGTTCGGCGGAACGGCCCCGGCCATGTACTCGGGCCTCGTCTCAGACGGACAGCAGGGACCTAGGGCCGACGTCGACGGGGCAACCCTGGATGCCCTGCGCGAGCTCGAGGAGCCGCAGCGACAGCAGTTCCTCACCGAGCACATCCGAGTCAACCTGGCCACGGTGCTTGGACTCGAGGTGGCCGAGGTTGACGTCGACCTCACCCTCAACCAGTTGGGGATGGACTCGATCATGGCCATCGAGATGAAGAGCCGGATCGACGCGACCCTGCAGGTGGACCTGCCCGTTCTCGACCTGCTCCAGGGGCCCACGGTGTCGAGCCTCGCTGCAGACATCGCGCTCAAGATCAACCTCGCCAGCTCCGAGATCGAAACTCCCCAACCGGTTTCCGAGCACGACGCGGCCTCGCCCACGGCTCGCGGTGGGGAGATCGACGAGTTGGAGGCGCTGATTGCGGCGCTGCCCCAGACAGAGGTCGAGTCGCTGCTGCGGGACTTGGAGGCGCAGGCAGCGAGCTCCCATGAGTAGGCCCAGTGCCCGGGGCCGAGGGGTTCGCTGCTCCGGGGCGGGACCGGGCGGTGCGGCGCGTTGCCGCACCACCACATCTCCCACAGCCGCAACCGAGGAGGACCGATGTCCTACGTGATCACCGAAATTTGTGTCGGGCACAAGGAGGCTTCGTGCTACGAGGTCTGCCCGGTCGATGCCATCGGCCCGCGCCCCCATGACGGGGGGTTCACCGAGCATGAGCAGCTCTTCATCGACGCGGCGGTCTGCATCGACTGCGGGGCGTGCGATCCGGTGTGTCCGGTCGAGGCGATCTACCGCGAGGACGAGCTGCCCGAGGAGCACGCAGGAGCCATCGCGGCGAACAAGTCGTTCTTCGACGCCCCCTGAGACCGCGATGGCTGACAAGGAGAGCAGGATGGTCAACCCACGAACCGACCACGGCCCAGATCACGTTCACGACGTCGTCATTATGGGAGGGGGCGCAGCCGGGCTTACGTTGGCGCGCCAGCTGACACTGCACAGCCCCGACCTGTCGGTGGTCATCGTCGAACGAAACGAACGAGCAGTTGAAGCAGCACACAAGGTCGGCGAGTCCACGGTCGACATCAGTGCGCACTACCTGCGGGAAACCTTGCGGATCACCGATCACTTGGGCGAAGCCCAGCTGGAGAAGTTCGGGATGCGCTTCTTCTTCACCCAGGGCCACAACCGTGACATCGCCCGCCGTGTCGAACTCGGCCACGACGACCTCCCCCGAGCCGGCGCCACCTACCAGATCGACCGAGGCAGATTCGAGAACCACCTCACCGACGCACTTCGCGCCGATGGAGTGCGTGTTCTCACCAGCCACAAGATCCACGACGTGACCTTCGGGGGTGCCGGCCCCCACCGAATCGGTCTCACCGGAGAGGGCGGCCAGACAGAACTGAAGGCACGCTGGATCGTCGACGCGACCGGCCGAGCGGGAACCCTGAAGAGAAAGCTGAATCTGGCGAAGCCCAACGGCCACAACGTGAACGCGGTCTGGTTCCGCCTCAACAGCCCGATCGACGTTGGGGAATGGTCGACCGACGCGGCATGGCAAGGACGCATCAAGGCCGGGCGTCGCTACCTGTCCACCAACCACCTCGCCGGCGAAGGGTACTGGGTGTGGCTCATCCCCTTGTCCTCGGAAGCGATGAGCATCGGGATCGTGGCCGACCCAGACCTGCACCCGTTCGACTCGCTGAACACCTTCGACAAAGCGTTGACGTGGCTGGGCGAGCACGAGCCACAATGCGCGGAGGCGGTGCGTGCGCGCACCCATCAGCGCATGGACTTCCGGGTGCTGAAGAACTACTCCTACGGTTGCACGCAGATGTTCTCCGAGGACCGGTGGTGCCTGACCGGCGAAGCCGGCATCTTCCTCGACCCGCTGTACTCCCCCGGCCTCGACATGATCTCGCTCGGGAACGGCCTCATCACCGACCTGATCCACCGATCGCTGAAGGGCGAGGACGTCAGCGAGCTCGCCGCGATCCACAACACCGTCTTCTTCCTGATCGCAGATGGCTGGCTGCCCATCTACGAAGGTCAGTACCCGATCCTGGGCAACGCGCGGGTGATGAGCGCGAAGATCATCTGGGACATCGCGGTCTACTGGGCAGTCCCTTCGCTGCTGTTCCACCACGACCAGTTTCCGCGCCTCATCGACCGTCCGGAGGTCGTGGCGCAGCTTGCGCGCCTGACCCTGTTGACCGTCCCTGTCCAGCGCTTCTTCAGGCAATGGTGCGCCGTAGAACCATCCCGACACGCAGACGACTTCGTGGGGTTCTACGACTTCGACTTCATGTCGGACCTCCACCGCGGGATGGCACGGGGTCTCAGCGACCCGGAGTTGGGCGACCAACTGAGAGCCAACCTAGACCTCCTTGAAGGCCTGGCCGCCGAGCTCATCAGCTCGGTGACCAAGGAGTGCTCGAACTCCACCAGCCCGATCCGGCAGGACCAGGCCGAACAGTGGTGCGCCGACAAGGCTCTGCAGCGGATCATCGAGCGGCGACCGCACGATGGTGCTCCCCCCCGGAGCAGTTGGCTGAAGCTCCTCCCGGCACCAACCCTGGAGCAGGCATGAGCGTGAAGGATCGCCTGCTTGGAGTGTCCGGCGTCCCATTCGTGTGGGGCTCGACGCCGGCTGAGGTCAAGGAGACGCTTCCCTGCGACGTGGAGGTCGGGCGCGGCCCGAGAACCGAGCCGCACCGAGCAATGGACATCGCGGCACCCGTGGAGGTTGTCTACAGGTGGCTGTGCCAGATTCGCGCTGCACCCTACAGCTACGACCTTCTCAACAACCTCGGTAGACGAAGTCCCCGGCAGTTGACGCCAGGCCTGGAGCATCTGGAGACAGGGCAACGATTCATGACACTGTTCGTCCTGGTCGGCTTCGCCTACAACGAGCACATGACGATTCGGCTGGACAACTGGTTCGCGAGAAGGCTCCTCAAGGACCTCGCCATCTCCTACGTCGTCCGCCCGACCGGACCATCGTCCACGCGACTCATCGTCAAACTGACCCTGCCCCGCGCCAAGGGCCTGGGCTGGCTGTACCAGTACTCGATGGGCTGGCTGGACATGCTGATGATGAGCAAGCAGATGCGCAACATCCGCGATCTCTCGGAGCAACATGCCCGCTCCGTGCATCACACGCAACCCCAGCACGAACCCCGATCGTCGTAGGTCCTCGCCAGACCTCATCGACTCGCTTTCAGAACCGGGTGCCGGCCCCGTCCTCTTCCCCCGTCACGGGTGGGAGCATCTTCAATTCAGAGGTGGTATAAAGCAAGCAGGACAAAGTCAACTACGCCCACGAGGACTAGGCATATGACCAGGGGTTACGACCAGTACTGCGGACTCGCTCGGGCCTTGGAGATCCTGGAACCGAAATGGACCCTGCTGATCGTCAGGGAGCTCCTGGTCTCACCGCGGCGGTTCGGCGATCTGATCTCGGGCGTTCCCGGCATCGCGACGAATCTGCTGGCGACGCGGCTGCGTAGTCTGGAGGCGGCAGGGGTCATCGAGAGGTCGCTGGACATGGACAGCAACTCCGTGCTGTACAAGCTGACGCCCTGGGGGTTGGAACTGCGCGGCATCATCAGGGCCTACGCCTCGTGGGGCACCCCTTTGATGGTCTCCGGACCGCACGCCGACGACCAGTTCCAGCCGCACTGGCTGGTCGTGGCACTCGATTCGCTCCTGCACACGGCGCGCGCTCGACGCAAGACGGTCGTCGGTGTCGAAGTCGAGGAGACGCTGATCCGAGTGTGCGTCGACCGCTCCGGTACGACAGTGGAACTCGAGACGGGTACACCGCCCAGCACCGTCCTGCGCAGCGACGGAGCGACCGTGCTCGGCCTGGCCGCCGGCATGCTCCCGGTCGACCAGGTTCTTGCCACCGCCGACTTCCGAGGAGACCGGGACGCTCTGGCTCGGGTGTTCGGTCACCGCACCGAAGGCGATGTCGTACTGAGTGCCAGCTAGCGCTGCGCGGGGTCGGCGACCTGCCGCCACACCTGCAGCGCATGCTCGCTGGGTCGGCACCCCAGTTCCTGCTGAACCCTCTGCAAGCTCTCGAAGAGCTGCTTGCGTGCGGAGATCTGGTGTCCCTGGCGCAGGTGTATCTCGGCCAGGGTGGTGGCGGCAACCTCTGAGTAGGGGTCCAGCTCGAGGAGAGCCAAGGCGCACGGAATCGCCTTGTGTAGCGCTCCAACTCGAACGTAGACCGGCAACAGCCGGTTGAGCGCCTCCTGGTGAGCCACCTCCTGGGCGGCGCGAGCCGAAGCAAAGGCCTCATCGAAGACGTTCTCGAGCAAGAAGGTCTTCTCGTGGCACTGAACGATCGACTCGTAGAGCGCGATGGCGCCCTCGTCGTCACCAACAGACTCCGCCCGGCGAGCCGATACTGACAACGCCTGCGCCTCCTGCAGGTCTGTCCACCAGCAGCCGCCAAGGTCGAACCAGTACAGCCTGTCCCGATCGGACCTGACGAATCTCGAGCGCTGCCTCGCCGGCAGGTCGGGCTCGAGGAGGCGGCGCAGATGGTGGACGGTCACGTCGAGCCTTTTGCTGAGGACGGGCGCGGACGCGTTCGGCCACAGGACCTCACAGAGTGTCCCGGCCTCGAAGCGATCACCGGGGTTCAGCAGAAACCACTTCAACAGGGTTCGCACCGACGACCTGGCCATCGCCTTCGACTCCACTGCGCCGGAGCCGGTGCGCAGGATCTGGAACGGGCCAAACAACCTGGCCTCGAACAACTCCCCGTCGCGCTGGGCCGAGGGCAAGGGCCCAACGGATCGGTGCACATTCACCGTGAGCGCACTTTCCATCTGCATGTGGCTGCCTTCCCCGATAGGTGCCCTACATAACGCAGTGACCCTAGGTTGATCCCGCCTGCGCCGACAAGAAAATGTCCAACCTCCATGCGAACACCAACCCTGATAGGGTTTCTCAAGTGCCGAACATATTTTCAAGCACTGCGACCGCTGGTCCCGACGCAGCAGCCGACACCGGAAGCAGCCACACGGCCCGGCCTGCTTGGGTGAGTGACGACCTGTTCCCCTTCGCCAGCCACTTCGTGGAGGTCGAGGGCCACACCGTGCACTACGTCGATGAGGGCTCCGGCCCCATTCTGCTGTTCCTGCACGGCAACCCGACCTGGTCGTTCCTGTGGCGAGAGGTCATCGCCGGCCTGAGCGACAAGTTCCGCTGCGTCGCCCTCGACTTCCCCGGGTTCGGACTCTCGACTCCGGATCCGGGCTATCGCTACCTTCCCGAAGAACACGCCGAGGTGGTCGCGAGCTTCGTCGATGCGCTGGGCCTCGAAGATGTCACCCTCGTCGGCCAAGACTGGGGAGGGATCATTGGCATGGCGGCGGTACAGCGACGCCCGGGCTCCTTCGAACGCTTGGTGCTGGCCAACACCTGGGCCTGGCCGGTGAACGGAATATTCCACTTCGAGTGGTTCGGCCGCATCGTCGGCGGCCTACCGTTCCGCTTCCTGGTCAGGCAACTCAACGTTCTGGTCGACTGGTTCATGCCTGTCGGTCACAAACAGCGCCAGCCGACACAGGCCGAGATGGACCACTATCGCCGCGCGCTGGGTACGCCGGCACGCCGGCAGGCGTCGGCCGTCCTACCAGGCCAGATCCTCGCCAGTAGAGCCTTCTTCGCCGATGTCGAATCCGAGTTGCCGAGCATTGCTCATCTGCCGACGCTCATCATCTGGGGCGATGCCGACATCGCCTTTCGGCGTGAAGATCGCGAGCGTCTGCAAGAAACCTTCCCGGAGCACGAGTTGATCAACCTGGAGGGAGTGGGGCTGTACACCGAGTCCGATGCACCTGAGGAGTTCATCGCAGCGCTGCGCAACTGGGAACCCCTGCAGAGGGCAGCCGCACATCAGGGTGATTCCTGACCGCTTCCGGTCCCCTTGTCCGAGGGCCGACTGATCCAAGACAACTCGTCCTAAGCATGCCCTTGTCGACGGCGGTATCCAGAGTCGAGCCGACAGCGTCGGTGCCGCACAGGCCACCGCTGGCCACAGCGCACATGTTCCAGCCCGGCCAGCGTCGGTACAGCGTCGTCGCGCGCTTGTCCGGGCCGCGATGGCTGGCGACATGTAGGGGTTGCTGACATCCCGGTGCGTTTCCCAGCCCTCCGTGATCCGCCTGTTGGACCTAGGGGGCAGCGCCGATAGATGAACCGACCGAGCGTCTCGAACACGACCCGTCCCGACGGCATAATCTGAACAGTGACTGCTCGCGTGCACACCGTTAACAGTTAACGACATTCACCGGAAGGGCCGACTGACCTTGGCGTCAAAGAAGGTGAGTGTGGAGACGAGCACCCGGCGGGAGCGGCAGCGGGCGGCGACCGTGGCCGAGATCAAGGCCGCCGCTCGCAAACTGCTCGTCGAGGGCGGGGTGCCGGCGGTCGGCCTGCGCGCGGTGGCCCGCGAGCTCGGCCTCAGCGCCCCCGCGCTCTACCGGTACTTCGACAGCCACGAGGCGCTGATCTCCGCCCTGGTCGCCGACCTGTACGACGAACTGACCGAGGCGCTGATCGCCCTGCGCGACAGCGACCCGGAGGCCGACCTCGGTGGCCAGCTGTTCCTGATCGCCGGCGGACTGCGGGACTGGGCGCTGGCCCATCCGGCCGAGTTCGGGCTGCTCTTCGGTGCTCCGGTGCCGAACCCGCTGGCCGAGGACCACGAGCTGACGCCGGGACACCAGGCGGCGATGCGGTTCGGCGCGGTCTTCAAGGACCTGGTCGCGAAGGTCTACCGCCAGCAGCCGTTCGCCCATCCGCCCGATGAAGCGCTCGGGCCGGAACTCATCGCGCAGCTGACCCAGAAGTCCGAGTACTTCGACGGGATGCCGGCCGGCGCCATCTACTTGTCGCTGACCTACTGGACGCGGCTCTACGGGCTGATCTGCATGGAGGTCTTCGGCCAGTTGCACTGGGCGCTGGACGATGCCGGCGCGTACTTCCAGGCGCAGCTGTTCGAGATCGGCGAGGCCCTCGGCCTGAACTGCCCGCTCCCCGAATGAGGGCCGCAAAGGCCAGAAAGTGAGCCGCAGAAGCTGCCGCCGTCCCCGGTCTTCGTGCTGCGGATGGCGTGGTCCGCGGCAGCAGCACACCCAGCCACCGCCGTCTCGCGCCATACGCCACCCGCTGGCGGATCCGACGCGTGAGAACGACTCTTGCCGCAACCGCGCTCATCGCGACGACACTGGTCGCGCAAGCACCAACCGCGCAGGCGGCGGTGATCAACCGCCCGTTCGACCTGGAGACGATCGCGGGCCCCGTGCCGCCCGACGGCTCGGCCCGGACCAAGGGATCATTGGCCCGGCACGACCAGACGAAGGTTGTCGCCACCGGCTGGATCGACGACCGATGCCCGGCTGACGGCTACGGCGCATACCTCTACGCCCGGGTCCGCTACATGAACGGTGATGCCAACAACCACGATGGATCAAATACATCGCGCTCTGCGTGGCCGAGTACGACATGTACTTTGCACGCCATGGTGACAGGATGTGCGAGAGCTTCCACAACCCGCACACCTGATCGAACTTCGGTTCAGCCGGTGGCGACGAGCCATGAGCACAGTCCCTACCCTCGCCCCCTTCGCCACTTGTCAACGGCAGATCGTGCATACGTGGCTCACGCCCACACTCGCTGCAGTAGTCAGTCGGGAACAGGCCTCGCAATCCCGCACGCGGCGGTCGTTGTCTACGCATCTAATGCAGAGACCCCCGTCGCGCTAGCGCTCTCCTGGCACTCCCCGTCAGCTCAACTCGCGGTGGCCGACCGCACGATCCTGGTCGACGTTGCGGCCGGCTTCGGGGTCGGCGGCGATGTCGGCACACAGCGAGACGATGGTCTCCTCGATGCGGATCGGGTCGGGAAGGTGGCGGTAGTCGTTCACGGACTCGCTCATCAGGGACCTCCGGTCGAAACGGGATCTTCAGTGTGCACTGGATCCTCACGCCAGGCTGCGCACGTGCCTTCGCCGCAGGGATAGACATCGTCAGACCGTCGTGTTCGGCATACATCCTCCCCACCATGACCCAGCGAGGCATCCCGGTCCTCCTTCCCCCGAAACCCGCCGCTACCGGCCCCCGCGACAAGACCACCCAAGTACGAGCAGCGAATCACCCCGTAAGAACGGCCGCTGGTGGCGACGCCGCCGCAACCGGCAGCACCACACCCAACGGCCCCCGACCAGCTTGTCGGGGGCCGTCGTCGTATCGCGAATTCTGGGCTACTTGTTCGGTACGCCGGATTTGCCGTCCGGGGCTGCTTTCCACTGGGCGTGGTCGACAAGTTCGAGCGAGACGACCCGGTACGTCGTGCCCTTGCCTTGGTTCTGGTCGATCTGCCGCCAGGTCGCCGCGTCTTGCTCGGCTGCTTCCTGGTTGGTGTAGGCAGTGGTAGTGAAAGTCGTTCCCGGAGTGTTCGGCTCGTTGATCGTGAGAACGTACACCGTCTGGTTGCGCACCGCTGATCTCCTATCTGATCGGTCTCCAACTCGTACATGTTGACCGACGGCATCCCAGACAGCGCCGCACGAGCGCGCTACAGAGGGCATCACTTGATCCCAGGTGCCAAGGCCAAGACCCTGCGACTTTGCGGCTTTGGATCACGTTCGGAAGTTCCGGGCCTTCTTCCCGGTGACGACCTAAATCCCGGCGACCTGCTGCGGCATGGGCAGGATCGCGGTCTCGACCTCGGCGGACTCACCTGTGCTGGCGCGGTCGGTGGTGGTGACGTCGGGTGAAGCCCGGCTCTGTCCTGGTGCGGTCGACGGCGGGCTGAGTTCGTTGCAACCGGTCCGGCCGGCGAACCAGTCGGCGTCAAAGGTGACCCACGACCGCTCGGCATGATGGCGGTATGGCAGCGGCGGATGGATGACAGATCGTCCTCGGCTGAGGCTGTGCGTGGCTTCGGCTGGGGTTGGCGAGTTAATCAGCCGGCGTACAGACGAGTTCGCCGCCGAACTGCCCGGACTGCCCAATGATCCGGAAGCCGTGGCGCTCCAGTTCGAGACGCAGGGCCTCGGCCGTCAAGTGACGGCGGTTCGGGATGTACCAGGAGCTGCCGAATCGGACCGAATCGGTGACCTGGGTTGGCACTGGGGCCCAGACGATGCCGGTCCTCGGGTCATAGTGGTCATCGTCGTCGTAGACGCGGCCGGGTTCATACATCGCGGTGCTGATCAGATACCGGCCATCAGGTTGGAGCCGACGGTGCACGCCCGCCAGGACGTTGCCGCGGTCGACGTCTGTGACTATGGACTGGAGGCAGAAGATGTCGATCACATAGTCGAAGCGGTCGTCGGCATCCGGCCACTTGCAGATGTCTTGCACGGCGAATCGGATCTCCAGGCCGCGCGCCTCGGCGAACTGGCGGGCAACCGCGATGGCGTCCGGCACGAGGTCAACAGCGTCGACCTGGAAGCCGCGCTGAGCAAGGAAGCAGGCGGCCGCGCCTGTGCCGCAGCCGTACTCAAGCACCCGACGACCGTGGGCCTGCTCGCCGGTCGGCAGCACGCGATCCAGGAAATCACGGGCCTGGAAGTCCTCGTATGCCACGCCTGTATCGCGTGTGTGCAGGTCGTTCCATAGGTTCAGGCCTTCGCGACGAAGGCGCTCGTACGCGGCCATATGTTCCGCTTCGTAGTATCGACCGGACATCCGGGCAGTGTATGACCGGACGGCCAGCCACCACGCCAGCAGTCGACGCCGGGATACGGACTTCGCTGACGGGCTCATGACCAGAGCGCGCGCAGCCGCCCGTCCCAGATCTGTTGTTCGAACGTACGGATCTGCCGCGATCCGGTCGTTCTACGCTTCGTCAGCGAAAACCGACTGCTCGCGAGGAAGCTGCGAAGGCTGCCGGACAGTTGGTCGTCTGCTGAGCTTGGCTCGGCAATGGGGTGTCAGGCTCAGTCGGTCGCGGTCTGAGCATCCGCGAGAAGGCGCTCTAGCGATTCGGGAATCGTCATGGCGGGGACTTCTGACTGCTTGTCCGAGATCGCGCGGCGCAGGAGTGGCACGTTGAGTCGAGTCGTGTCGATGGCGGCGATGGTCGCATCGATCCGGCCGTCCTGCTGCCGGGCAATCATGGTGGCGAGTTGCACCTCGATCGGGACGGTCGGGATGGGCTGTCCGTGGCAGTTGAGAGTTTCCCGCTCGTGCCATACCAGCGGTGCGCGGGTCTCGATCATCAAGGCGGCTACGGTGGGCGCGTCGATGTGGGCCAGTTCCACCTTGACACCGGCGATCATCCATCGGCCGAAGGTCCACTGCTCGCCGGTGTGACCGAATTGAAGCGTCGGCTCGACCGCTGTGCTGATCCAGCCAGATGGTACGCCAGACTCAACTAGCTCCGGCCCATCCGGCGCATCCGGGGTCGGCAGAACGGTAGCGGCGCGGGTGACGTCGTCGGCTGCAAGGAGGGCGATGTCGATGTCGCCCGGAACGATCGCTGCGCCGCGGAGCGCTGTTGCTGCGCTGCCGAGGAGCATCCACTCGATGCGGTTGCCGTTCAGTTGCTCGGCGACGGTGGCCAACGCCGTAGTCCATGGAGCGCTCATGTCCGCTGAAACTAGCTGCCGCCACCGACATTTAGCTTGAGTCCGCAGGCCGGCCCTCGGACTCCACCACCACGACCGTGTCACTCCGGACTGTCTAGGCGCCGCTCGCTGCGCAGTTCCGTCCTGACGTTGGAGCACGACGCGCATCGCCCGGAGTTCCGCTTCGATTCGACCAACGGGCCATCGCCGCTGTCCGGCTGTCTCGACACCGCCCCTACGGCACCCCACCTTGGCCGCATTCTCGCCGTCGCCACCCCAGTACGAGTTGTTGGCGTGCCGGTAGCCGTTGCCGCTTGTACCGGACAGCACCATTGCCCAACCGGCAGGTCCAGCCGTGCAGTCCTTGGTGGTCACCGCCGCCAGTCCCGCGGGCGACCGGGGCGCCGCGGTCGCCAGGCCGGTTGGTAAGCCGATTGCGGACAACAACACTGCCAGGACAGTCAATAGACGAGCAACCCGCACGACGTACCCACACCCGGACCTCCCACGCTGAGCCCCCGAACTACCGATACGGCCCCGACGCTTCGGGACCGCCTGCTCAGCATTCCGGACTCCGCTGACGGGCTGCAGTCGCAGCGCTTTCGCCTTGCTGACGTCGGGATCAGCCCTGCTGGACGTGCTCGCTCACCTTGTGAAGGCCAAGAGCCAGAGAGCCGCTCCCCCGATGACGCCGACCGCGTGTCCGATCAGGCCGATGATGACAAAGGGGATATTTCGCCTGCTGAGCAAGACGATGGACGAGCTCCCGGCGGCAAGCTGCCCAGCCAAGAACGGGGCAACACAGGAGAGCAAGATCATCACCAGGCCGGTTTGGTCACTGCTGCACGGTTCGTAGTCGCAGTCGGCCGCCGACGCCAACACCACCACGAGGATGGCCAACTCGACAACCAGCCCGATCACGAACACAAGCATGCTGTTCCTGGTCCGCCTGCCGGTCGGCTGAGCTGTCCCCATTGCCACATCCTCTCGTGAGCCACGTCCGTCAGATCTGACCATCCGCCACCGCGATCACTTCACCTCGCGCGAAGCATCACTCTCCCGGGGGAGATGCTCACCTGCGCGACCGATCCGACGTCCATACCGTACGGACCAGTATGGCACTCCAGTCTTCACCAACCCGGGAGTGCGCATGCCACCACCAAGCTCCAGCTCGCATCACGCTCAACGGGCTGCGCGAATTTACTGTTCAGCGATGATCCTGGCCGTCTTGCCGTACGGCGTCCTCAAGGTCTGTTGGCTTCTCGGCCATCCGATCGGCATCCCGGCGACGTCACCGGCGCTCGACTTCGTGGTACCGAATCTCATCACGCTGGGCATGGATGTTGTCGCCGTCGTGCTGGCATTCGCCTTCGTGGCTGACTGGGGCCGGCGTCTGCCTGCATGGCTACTGCTGGTTCCCGGCTGGGTAGGCGTCGGCCTCCTCGCTCCCACCGTCGCGATCGTCGCCGCCGGCTTCACCCACGGACTGTTGACCGAGGGGCGGCCCGTGGTGATGCGCGACGGTCTGGTCGAGGGCTGGACCTACACGGTTGTCTATGCCTCGTTCGCGGTCCAGGGCGTCCTGCTCACACTTGGCTTCGGCGTGTACGCCGGACGACGGTGGCCCGACCTGTTCGGACGGGTCCTCCCGCGCCAAGAACCCGTCGGTCGGTTCCTCGCGATCGCGGGTGCGGTCGGAGCAAGCGCAGTCGGAGCAACCCGCCTCTTCGAAGCAATCGCGGCGCCGCAAGGTTGGCGGGTGTCCGCCTGGACATTCGCCAACCGGTTCAGTGAAGCTGCCGAGGGCGCGATGGCCCTCGCCGCCGCGATCGGCGTACTGGCAATCGCTGGTGTCCGGCTCCACGGCCGAGAGGCGGTGGCCGTCATCCTCACCTTTGTGGGCAGTGGGAGCTTGTTCGCGTGGGGTCTGCTTCGCACGTTCAGCTTGACCGCCCGAGCGCCGCTGTCCGAGCTCATCACCCGCCAGTCCGCCATCCTCGACTTCGCCGCCACCATCACGGGCCTGACGATCGGCCTGACCGCTCTCTTCCTCCTCACGGCAAAATCCCGTGCTGGCGATCAGCCCTGCTTGCATAGTGGACAGGTCGAGCGGCGGCGGTAGTGGTAGGCGGCCGTGGCCAGGGCAACCGCCGCACCCCAGAGCGGGAACGGCAGGAGCAAGAAGGCGCCGAGGTTTTCCAGCATGGAATCAGTGGAGATCCAATTCAACTGAACCAGGGAAGGACTGCCGACAAGCAGCAGGCCCGCAGCGACCGACCCGGGGATGACGACCACCTTGACCGGCACCTCTCGACCACCGCGGTACGGCATCCATCGCGGCCAGATCTCACCCCACGACCGGATCAGTCCGAGCGTCACGACGGCAACGGCAAGGGTGACCAGCCCAAGGCCGAAACCGAACAGCCTGATCGCCGGCCCCGCGTCTGTCTCGGCCGCAGGGATCCCTAGCGGGTTCGGCAGCAGCCAAGTCATTCGAACCACAACGGACGGCAGAGGACAGATCACCGCCAACCATGTCGCCCAGAATCCCCACTGCTTCGCTGACTCAGGCCGCGTCCACCGGGCACCGGGCCGGCCGCAGCGCAGGCATCGACCTCGAGCAACCCGCAGCGCCCGTACGCCGAGCACCGCCCAACAACCGCCCAACAGAAACGCGCCGAACACGAAGAAGGGCTGCGAGCCAAGCTTGCCCGGTACTGCGGCAACCCCTGTGGCCATCACCTCGAGGTTGTTCCAGTCCAAGAAGCCGCTGACCGCCTGTACGGCGACGGCCACCACTCCGACGCCGAGTAGCGCCGCCCGGATCGTCCCGTGTCGCCAAGCCGCCAGGATCGCGACTCCCAGAGCCAGGGGGAGGCCGACCAGAAGCAGCAGATAGCCAGTCACGACCACGACAAGATGGTTCGGCGCCAGCAGACCGAACACGACCACCTGGAGTGCAGTAGTACACAGCAATAGCCAGCAGGCCAAGCGTCTTTGCGTCGAACGTACATGGACGACAGCGGCCGGCACCCCAAGAAGCCCAGACACTGCGACAAGCGCCGCGGCCACCTGTTCCGGCAGAAACGCCATCAGAGACAACCTGTCGCCATCCGGACCTGTCGGCCCGAACGGGTATTCTCCCGCCCCGAAAAGCCAGACCACCCCGCAAACCGCGAACAGCAGCGAGCCGGCCGCGGCCACTCCCGGCAGCCAAAGTTGCCGCATCCGCCGATCTCCGTCCTGCAGAGCACCCCTCTGTGAGGCGGTCACTCCTCGCGGGCCGGGCGTTCCGCATCCGAGGCCACTGGATCAACGTTGATCGCGGCAACCATCCACTCCCGCTCGATCCTGCGCACCAGAACCGGGTACACGATCAGGTACCGCAACGGCTTGATAGCAGACATGTAGGCACGCCCCAACCGGCCGTTCGGCTTGACCAGACCCGCCATCTGCCCGCGGTACCCGCCTGCACCATCGGGGACCCAACCGAGGTGAAAGACACAGTGCACAGTCCGATTGGCAAGTTCGGCAACCCACTCACGCTCAAGCTGAAACACGGAGACAAAGGGCTCGTACTGCGGGCCTGTCGGCGCTTCCCGCAGATCGCCAGGCAACCGATCCCGAATCGGGGTCACCCTGGACCCGACGCCGGCGCCCGCTGCATCCCAGCCGAACAGCGCTCCGAGCTTCCACCGCGCCTGCCACAGGAATCGGACCACCAAGGGAGCACTCTCGGGCCAGTCGTCCGATGCAAACAGGGCTACCAGTCGGGGAAAGTCATTCGCTCCGCCGGGTGTCCGCAACACCCACACGTCCTCCACCTCGAAGTCCGGGGCCACCTCGTGGATGCGCCATGGCTGCGAGGTGTGCGCGGCGATCGGCAGCCTTCTCATCCTCGCCCCCGCAACGCTGCTCGCCCCGTCGAACTAACCGCGGGAGTCCGGCGACCCACCCGCCTGTCTCCGAGAATGACGAGTGCACCGCAAACGACGAGCGCCCAGGCTGGAGACTCCGAACGCTGGAGCTGAGCCAGCGATACCGCCTTGTCGAGAGTGAACGTGTTCCACCACCCCTCAGCGATCACCTGGGACCAGATGTCGCGGGTGTCCAGCGGGGCGACGACAACATGAACCACCCCGAAGGCAACGGCGATCCAACCGCCGGCATTGGTGAGGCGGACGCCCGTTCTGTCATTCACGATTTCTCTCCAAGGTTCTCGACGCAACGGATACACCTGCAGGCGAATCAATCAGCACCATACTTCACCGTATGGTGCGATCAGCACCTGTTCTGCACCGGCCGTGACCCCACCGAGGCGCGCCGTCGGTAGTAGGAGTACGTGACCACGGCAAGGAGCGGGCCACACAGCAGCAGAGGTGCGTAGGCGGCAACCACGACCCAGCCATGCCGGCCTTCCGTCGGCGGCGGCGGGCAGCTCTGGTCGATCTCAGGTTGATAGATGTGGAACAGCTGATTCAGCCCGCCCCACGCATACATGCCGAAGGCAAACGTCACCCCGATACATGCCGGGACGAGAGCCACGGCCATGGGTACCCGACGGCCACCGAGTCGCGGGATCCACTGTGGGTAGACATCACCCCAGGGCCGGACCAACCCGATCGTGAGCAGAGCCAGCCCCATGGATACGACAGACAGCGACCCCACGTAGTACGGCTCGATCCAGCCCATTCGAGCACAAGCGGCCGGGAGATCTGGCCCCCAGCCGAGATGCCAGAGCCTCCAAGCCGCGGAGGGCAGGACGCAGAGCGGAATCCCGTACGCCGCCGCTATCACCTTTGACGACACCGGCGAAGCGCATCCAGCGCCGGCGGTACTGCTAGCCACCATGCCAACTCCTCACCCTGACGGCGCGTCCGCCAACCGCACGCCCGCTCCACAAAGCTAGAGATCAGCGCTGCAGTGGAGGTCCAGCCGACGGCTGATTCACCTCACCCTCCAGAGGGAAGTGCAGAACCATACGATCAGGTTTGGTTCTGCAGACCTAGGCGAGCCCCGGACAGGTGGGTAAATGAGCGATGACCAGCGCGAAGAACGGACGGCATGGATCGTTTCGCTGATTCTGGCCGAGCTGCTCGGCTTTCGTCCGGGCGGCACTCCTGGTCCTCACCAGCTGGGCATTCTTGGTCATCTTTCCTGCCTGGCTGCTGGCCTTGTCCGTCACGGCAGCCACGGCGCTGTTCCTCGGCAGGTGGCACCGTGGGGCCAAATTCACCGGCTACGCGCTACTTCTGTCGATCGGCATCGCGCTCACCCTCACAGCCGGCTTCTTCGCCTTCGTCGTGTTGCCGACCTAGATCACCTGCGCCGCGCTCTCCAGGTGCTCAGCTCAACGGTGCGCCGAGGCAGTAGTGCTCCACCTCGGCAGCGCTCAGCGGGCAGCCGTCTAGCGACGACCTCGTCCACCCAACCGTGCAAATCGCAAGCGGCGTCGTCGCCACGGGCGCCGACCAGCAGCGGGGAGCTGCCAACTACGCCGTATGGTCGGCCTGTCAACTCCTGAGCGAAGGATCGCGATGAGCCTCCCGCGACATCGCGATTGCGGCCGTCACGATCGGTCGCTTGCCTTCTCGCATTGCGCCCACGCTCCATTGGCGGACGCCTGCTTCCCAGACAGGAAGACCCGAGTCGACTCCACCACCGTCTCGTCCCGGAGCACGCGGTGGTGACCGAGCCCGTCGGTTAGCTGCAGCTCAGCGCCTGGCCAGGCCCGCGCGACTTTCACGCTGCCGTCGGCCATGGTCTCGCGATCGGACCGGTCGTGGACTACGAGCAGGGTAGGCAGTTCACGCACCATGGCCAGTCTGCCGATGAGTGGTTCCATCTCGAAGTTCTCCAGCGGGCCGAACTTGCGGGTGAACCTACGCACGAACCGTTCCCGGATCCGCGGCCCGAAGCCGAGGAACACCTCGTAGACGTCCAGCGTGTGCCGGAAGTCGGTTGCGGCGGCGAGGAAGACCACCCGGCGGACGGTGAACCCGTTCTTCAGCGCCTGCACAAACGCCGACGCCCCCAGCGAATGCGCAACGACCCCGTACGCCGGTCCGTGCGCGGCCACTACCGCCTGGAACGCGTCGGCGAGCTCTGACATGGTGCCGCTGCGCGCGCCCTCGCGACCTGGATCTGACTCGCCGTGACTCGGAGCATCGAAGGCGACCACCCTGAACCCGTCAGCCAGCAGCGGTGGGATGAACGCTGCGAACTGCAGTCCCCAGCCGCCCCAGCCGTGCAGCAGATAGATCGTCGGACCATCCCCCCAGCTGCGACCGCGAACCACGCCGTGCTCGAAGGTCAATTCGAATGGGGAGGACGCGGGCAACTCGACCCGCAACCGCCGGGCCTTCTCGGAGACAGGCGGGATCCGGAACCAGATCCGGTGAACCAGCCTCGCGCCACCGGCCGGCCACACTCGTTCCAGCGCCTGGAAGATCAACCACCGGGCCGCCGGCCGATCGCCCTTTCGTCCTGTCATCACTCCCCCTGCCGGAAGTCCGCGTCTCAGCTTGCTCGGTCGTGTTCCGCCTGCCGGATCGGCTCGATCGGCCGGGCGGCAAGAGTGAGGCAGCCGAGGAGGACCATTGCGTATCCGCCACCGTCCGGCTCGAGCAGGGTGTCGAAGATGCCGATGCCGAGGATCCACCAGCCCAGGTGCGCCGGAATGCGACCGAAGTGACGGACCGACCAGCGCATGGTCGATCCGATCATGAAGAGAACGAGGCCGCCGATGAAGAACCAGGTGGCGAAGTCACGGGAGTCGTTGTTCGACGTACCCACAAACCCCTCGGACAGCATCGATCCAACCTCGTCGGGCAGATCGGCCACCACCCAGATCAGATGCAGCACAGCCAGCCCGGTCGTCAGTGCCGGCAGCCACCGCGTCAGTCGCATCCTCACGAGGACTCCGCCAACCGCTTGAGAACCCGGAGTTGCTTGCTCATCATCGCCAGGTCGGCCCAGGCGAGCATGATCGCCTTCAGCCGACGAGCCCGGCTCTGCACCGAAATCTCGGTCCGGACCACGATTCGACTCGAGGCGTCCCGTGCCGGGCGGACGGTGTACGAACACGTGATGGGGCCGTATCGGCCCAGCAGTTCCGGCGAGGTCTCACCGGTGAGATGCTCTCCGCTCGCGAAGTCGACCAGTCGAAAGATCATCATCTCCTGGCCCACCGCCAGGTCGTCCGCACCCGCGGTCAGCACCTTGGGGCTACCACCGAGCAGGCGATAGCTGTACGTTCCGTGCTTGAGCTGGCAAAGCCAGCGAAAGGTCACCTCAGCAGGCGCGGCGACATCCACCGCCCGGTGAACGGCGATGACCGGGCCACTCAAGCGACCGGTGCAGGGGTAGTCCGCCAAGACCTCCGTCTCCGTCGCACCCCAGCACCAGGGCAGTCCCAGGGGACGCTCGATGGCATCCATACGCTCACGCATGGACAGACCATACCTCAGCGTATGGTCAGGTGGTCAATCCAACCCGGCGGAACTCAGGAGCATGTGGACGGCGTGGCCCACCGATCGACGCACCTCGGCGGGACTGGGCCGGCGGGCGCCCTCCGCGATGCGAAGCTGGCTCATCCCGAGAAACAAGCTGTAGGTCAGCCGTGCGTGCCGCTCCGCGTCCCGCTTGGACAGGCCTAGGTCCCGATACATCTGGACGATGAACTCCATCCGCGTCCGCGTGACCCGCACCAGCACCGGCTGCACCCGCGGATCCCCGGCAGCAGCAAGGATCGCGGCATCGAACCCGAGCCGCAAAGCGTCACCCAGCGCCCTGTCCGCCAGGGCGTCGAGGCGCTTACGCGGATCCTCGACAGCGGCGGCGGACGCAATCACCGCCGTTGTGTCGTCGGCCTCCCATCGTTCCAGCGCGGCCTGGATCAGGTCGTCACGATCCTTGAAGTGCCAGTAGAAGCTGCCCTTGGTCGTACCCAACCGACGAGCCAGCGGCTCCACGGCGAGCCCCGCCAATCCCTCCTCGGCCAGCAGTTCGAGTCCCGCCCGCGCCCAGTCATCCCGCGACAATCGCATCTGCATACGGTAACGCACGGTCGCCGCCGACCCCCAGTCGACGGATTGCACCCCACTCCCGAGGGATGAAACATACGCATCGGTATGGTATTGCTGGATCACCACCCGGAGAGGACAGCACGTGATCAAGCAACCTGGTCGCGGACTTCCTTGCGCATCTGGACCTTCACGACGCCACCGTCCGGAACCGTTCCTCAGCCGAGAGACGGGTCACCGATCTCGGCCACCACAGCTGCATGATCCGACGGCCAGACCCCGTCGACCGGGCCATCCGCAACCACCACGACGGACTTGATGCATCCCACTCCCCCACTGAGCGGCAGACCCACATGAACGTAGTCGATCCGGGCGTTCGGCTCCATAGTGACCGCTACATAGGGATTCCGACGCTGCCAGGTCACACCAGTCGCACCATCGTCGGCGTAGCGCCACGCATCAACCAGCACTAGTCCAGGGACGACCGGTGCGGTGTAGTGGCCGCCGAGGAGACGCATCTCGTCGGACTCGGGCTCAGCATTGAGATCCCCGGTGAGTACTGGGGGGTATCGAAAGCCCGCTGACCGATCAGCTACGAATCTGCACACTGTCGCGACTTGCTCACACCGGTCTGACGAGGCACCGACAGTGGACGTGAGCTGGGTCGTGAAGAACGGCAGTGAGCCACTCTCGGAGTCGATCGAAGCAAAGAGTGCGATCCTGCCATCTTCACCGGCCAGGTCGACTACAGCCGTCTCGACAATCGGCCAGCGGCTGAGCACCGCATTCCCGATGCCAATGTCCCACGCGCCGATTCTTCTCTGCCAGGCTTGCGGCGCCGGGGATGGCGCATACGTCCAGTGGTACCCAAGCTCGCCAGCGAGCCAGCCGGCCAGGTTCTGATCGCCGTCATCCCAAACCTCTTGCAATCCACAGACGTCAGGCCGGGTCCCGTCGAGCACCCGGAGGATCGCATCGCGCCGACGCTCCCACTCACCGAACCGCCACCAGAGATTCCACGTCATCACCTGAACCACGAAACACTCCGATCCTCACGGAAGGCTGGAAGCTCCGACTGCTTACAGCTCCACCCACACCATACGGTATCGTATGTTCTCGATGCGCACTCGCCGCTTCTTCGACTGCCTGGCCGGGACCTCATCAACGGCGAACTCCGGTAGCCGACGGAAGACGCGTCAGCATGATCGTGACGAGAAGTCAGGCACCTGTGCGGGCAAGGGCAGTGCGGTAGGCGCTCAGCCAGCAGGAACGCCGCGAGCACGGCGATCAGCACCCCGCCAACCAGTTGGATCTGAAGGACGAGATTCAGCAACGGCGTCCCCAGTTCCGGTCTCGCGGCCGTGGTGGCCGCCTGCCAACTCCCCCAGGCGACCATCGACCCAGATCCAGCCCACACCAAGGCGACCGGCAGCCAACCCCGACTACGCCGAGGTACGCCGTAGGCCAGCATCAGGATTCCGGCACCGGCTCCGAGCGCGAACACGCCATACACCAATGGACCAGCCCAGCTCCGATCGTCCCGCAACGACTCCGACAACCCCGCGGTAATGCCGGCGGCCCAGGCCAGATCAACCCCAGCGACCACGCCGGCGAGCGCACCGCCAGCCAGACTCAGCAACCGGATCAGCGGCCTCGTCACGCCATACCGGTGATTCGTGGGTCCGAGCGACTACCTGGTCAGCCACGGCAGAGAGATCGGAGCCCACCTGATCGGTCGAGCGCTGGGAACGTCGTACGCCGGAACGGTGCGGCAGCGGCCAGGATCATCGCGTCCACAGGTCGTGGACTCCGCTTCGGGTGGACTCTCGTACGAGCTGGATCCTCAGCGGTTCATGGGCTGTCGAGGTGTGGAGGGTGATTGTCGAACTCGTGCTCAGATCGTCGGTGATAGTTGCGGCCGGCGCATGACCGGCCGCCCCGTGGTCAGTCCAAGGGGTCAGCTCGGGTGAAGAATCGAATTGCGCGTCGGGGATGTAGAGGACAAGAACGTCCCCGATATCGACATGGAACACCTGGTCCACTGTGCTGGGCAGGATCACGTGCACGTGCGCGGTGCCCGAAACCGGCCGACCTCCGGTCAATTCTCGTTTGAGCTTCGCTGGGGGGATCGAGGACCACTGGCCGGCGGTCGCACGCGAGATGAGTCTGAGGTCCGCAAGGCCCTTCGCGCCCGACGGAGACCTCCCTCGTTTGGGCCTTGGGGTCTACCAGGCGCAGCGGAAGCCCAGGTTTCCGGTCGAGCTGGATGGTTCGTTGGAGGAGCGGGCGGCGACGCGATAGCGGTTGCAGTACGACGCGTGGCACAGGTACGACCCGCCGCGCATGACGCGGTTTTCGCCAGTGTTCCAGTGGTCGGCGGTCCACTGCCAGACGTTGCCGGCCATTTCGTACAGCCCGAACCCGTTCGGCGGGTAGCTGCGGACAGGCGCCGTACCGCGATGGCCGTCCTCGGCGGTGTTCTTGGTGGGGAAGGTTCCCTGCCAGATGTTGCAGCGATGTTCGCCGCCGGGCGTGAGTTCGTCGCCCCAGGGGTAGCGCTGCTGCTCCAGTCCACCACGGGCCGCGCGTTCCCACTCGGCTTCCGTGGGGAGCCGGCCACCGGCCCACCGGCAGAAGGTGCGTGCATCCGTCCAAGAGACGTGGACCACCGGGTGATCGAGCCGGTCGGCCAGGTCAGATCCCGGGCCCTCCGGCGTTCTCCAGTCGGCGCCACTCACACCGCACCACCACGGAGTCGCCTCCGGCCGTGGGCTCACCTTGCGGAGCTGGGACGGTAGAAAACCGGCGAAGACGTAGCTCCAGCCGAATCGCTCGGCGTCGGTGACGTACTTCGTGTCCTCGACGAAGGCAGCGAACTGGGCGTTGGTGACCGCGGTGGTCCCGATGGAGTAGGCGTCCAGGATGACCGGTCGCACCGGGCCTTCGAGATCCGCCGGGAATCCGTCCGGATCGGCCGTTCCCATCAGGAAGGTGCCTGCCTGGATCTGGATCCGCGGCAGGTCGTCGCGCGCTGACACCGACGAGGCGACCTCGGCCGGCGAGCTCGTACCGGACGACACCCGCGCCGGAGCACAGCAAGCGTGTTCGGACACTCAAACCCTCCTCCAGCAACACCACGGATCGGCGCACGGAGACCGTTTTCGGCGCCAGGACGTGGCCGACGGTAGCACCGGATCAGGCGGTCTTCACGCACGGACGGCTTCCTTCTGTAGACACCTCGAACAAATAGTCAACTGATTTGTCCGGACTCTTGTCGTAAAAATTGCGCCGCCCCTACAGTGCGGTCATGTCGAGCCCGCCCGGAGTCCACGCCCTCGTCCGGCGAACCCATGAAGACCGCGTGCTGCGCGCCCTCCGGGAGGGCGGCGCGATGAGCAGGGGCGAGATCGCCGAGGTGGTCGGTCTGTCCCGCTCGACGATGTCCGAGATCACCGGCAGCCTGCTGCACCGTGGCGCGATCGTGGTCGTCAGCACCGACGCGGGGCACCGCGCGGGAAGTGGGCGGCCGGCCGAGCGACTGGCGCTCGATCCGGGCTCCGGTCAGTTCATGGGGGTCGACTTCGGGCATCGGCGGGTCCACATCGTGGTGGCGGACGCGTCGCACGACATCCTGCTGTCGGGCTCGACGCCCTACGAGAACAACACTCCCTGGCCCACCAGGATCCGGCGGGCGCTCACGCTGATCGATCAGCTGAGCGAGGAGGCGGGCGTCCACTTCGGCGCGCTCCAGGGCATCGGCATCGGCGTTCCGGGGCCGTATCCGATTCCTCCGTCCGCCAGGCCGCGCCTGGCCGGTGACGGCCCGGCACAGCCGTCGGCCGACGGGGTGGACGCCGCGTTCATCCACCGGTTCGGCGCGCCGGCGATCGTCGACAACAACACCAGGCTGGCGGCGCTGGCCGAGGCGATCAACGGTGACCACGCGGTCGAAGACCTGCTGTACGTTCGGCTGGGGGATGGAGTCGGTGGCGGCCTGGTCGTGGGTGGCCGGCTGGTCACCGGCTCGAACGGCCTGGCCGGCGAGTTCGGCCATGTCACCGTGCAACCGGACGGCAGACAGTGCCGCTGCGGCAAAACCGGCTGCCTCGAGACGATCGCCTCTGTTCCGGCCATCCTGGCCGCCTGCCAGGCCGGCGGTGTCGCGGTCAGCAGCCTCGACGACCTCCAGGCGGCCGTCGACCGTTCGCATCCCATCGTCGATCAGGTACTACGGGGCGCGGCCGCCGCCGTCGGTGAAGTGGTGGGTCGGGCGGCGATGACACTGAACCCGGCCAGGATCGTGATCGGCGGTGAGATCACCAGGGTCGCGCCGATCATCGTGCAGCAGGCCGCCGCCACGGTCGCCTACGAACTGTTCCCCAGTGGCGTCGCCCGACCGCCGGTCCGGGCCGCGGAGCTCGGCGAGGACGCCGGTGCGCTCGGGGGCCTGGCAGCCCTGTTCCACAACAGCCCCCTGCTGGCGGGCTACCCCGAAGCCGACGCGGCCGACCGCGCCGATTCCCGCCACCTCTCGACTGAAGGAATGGCTCATGGCCGTGCTTACTAGAAGGCGCGCCACCTCGGCGCCACCCGTTCCGCCGCAGGACGGCCCACCGGCGCCGAGTGCCGGCGGCAGCGGCCGGCGACGCCGGGTTCGGCTCGGCGGCCTGAACGTACTCTCGGTACTCCTCGGCATCGCTGCCTGGTGGGCGCTCGCCGTCGCGGGACTCAAACTGCCGACTCCGCCGGAGGTGCTCAGCCAGGCAGTGACTCTGATCGGCAACGGCACCCTGGGCAAGGACGTCCTGGCCAGTCTGGTCAGGGTGGTCACCGGATTCGCCTTGGGCACCGCCGCTGCCGTGCCGATCGGTTTCCTGATGGGCTGGTACGCCGCGGTGCGGGGCCTGGTGGAGCCGTGGATCCAGTTCTTCCGCACGATCCCACCGCTGGCGATCATCCCGCTCGCGATCGTGCTGATGGGCATCGGCGAGGCGCCCAAGATCTTCGTGATCTTCCTGGCCGCGTTCCTGGCCTGCGTGATCTCGACCTTCCAAGGCGTCGTGAACGTCGACAAGACGCTGATCAACGCGGCGCGGGTGCTCGGCGCCAACGACCTCACGATCTTCCTGCGCGTCGTGGTGCCCGCCTCGACGCCGTTCATCCTGGTCGGCATGCGGGTCGGGCTGGGCTCCGCCTGGGCGACGCTGGTCGCCGCCGAGCTGATCGCGGCCCAGCAGGGCCTGGGCTACCGGATGCAGAACGCCCAGCTGTACTACGACCTGCCGACCATCTTCGTCGGCCTCATCTCGATCGGCATCCTCGGGCTCGTGATGGACCGGCTGCTGCTGATGACCGAGCGCAAGCTCACCGGATGGCAGGAGCGCCGATGACCACCACAGCCAAGATCTCGGTGCGGGGCGTGACCAAGACGTTCCCACTCGGCCAGGAGACCTTCACCGCGCTCGGCGACGTGTCGCTCGACATCGGGGACAACGAGTTCGTCACCGTCGTCGGTCCGTCCGGCTGCGGCAAGAGCACGCTGATGAACATCCTGGCCGGCTTGGAGGAGCCGACGTACGGGCAGGCCCTGGTGGACGCCGTACCGGTGTCGGGACCGTCGCCCGAGCGTGGCGTGATCTTCCAGCAGTACGCGTTGTTTCCCTGGCTGACCGTGCGGCAGAACGTCGAGTTCGGTCTGCGGACCGCGGGAGTGTCCAAGCCCGAACGGCGGGAGCGAGCGCAGTACTTCATCGACATGGTGGGGCTCGGGCAGTTCGCCGACGCGCTGCCGAAGATGTTGTCCGGCGGCATGCGGCAACGCTGCGCGATCGCCCGGGCGTACGCCGTCGACCCCTCGATTCTGCTGATGGACGAGCCGTTCGGCGCGCTCGACGCGCTCACCCGGGTCAAGCTCCAGGAACAGCTCCTGGACACCTGGAGCAAGGAACGGCGCACCGTGCTGTTCATCACCCACGACGTGGACGAGGCGGTGTTCCTGGCCAACCGGGTGATCGTGATGGCCGCCCGGCCGGGACGCGTGTACGACGTCGTCGAGGTGGATCTGCCCTATCCGAGGTCGGAGGAGTTCCGGCTCAGTCCCGAGTTCGCCGCGCTGCGCAACCGCGTCTGGCGCTCGGTCTACCACCAGGACGGCCCGAGCGCCGCCTCATCGCCGTCCCCGACGGCCTGATCTAAGGACCACGATGGCTGACTCACCGACCCGCCGGCGCCTTGCCGCCGCGATTGCGGGCATCTTACTGACCACCACGATCGTTGCCTGTGGCGACGACGGCGGCGCGGCCGGCGGCACCGAGGAGGTGAACTTCGGCTACATCGGCGATTTCAACGGCACCAGCCTGATCGCCGTGGCCGACGACCAGAAACTGTGGGAGAAGCACGGCCTGAAGGCGAGCGCGAAGGTCTTCACCAACGGCCCGCTGCAGATCCAGGCGCTCGGCACCGGCGACCTCGACTTCGGCTACATCGGGCCGGGCGCCATGTGGCTGCCGGCGACCGGCCAGGCCAAGGTGGTCGCCGTGAACACCCTCGGCAACGCCGACCGGGTGATCGCGCAGCCGGGACTCAGCTCGATGGAACAGCTGAAGGGCAAGACGATCGGGGTTCCCGAGGGCACCTCCGGCGACATGATCCTGACCCTGGCGCTGCGGAAGGCCGGAATGACGAAGGCCGACGTCAAGGTGGTGCCGATGGACGCCTCGACGATCGTGTCGGCCTTCTCGTCGAAGAAGATCGACGCGGCCGGCTTCTGGTATCCGGCGATCGCCACCATCAAGAAGCAGGTGCCGGAGCTCGCCGAACTGGCGAAGAACTCCGATTTCGAGGCGCAGGTCTCGTTCCCGACCGCGTTCGTGGCCGGCAACGACGTGGTCGCCAAGGAGCCTGACAAGACCAAGAAGGTGCTGACCGTACTGCGGGAGGCGATGCAGTTCCGGTCAGCCAACACCGGCCAGACCATCGAGCTGACCGCCGAGATGCTCGGCGTGAGCGCGGACCAGGTGAAGGCCGACGCGGCGAACGTCAAGATCCTCGGCGTCGACGAGCTCGACACGATGACCAAGGACGGCACCATCGTGAAATGGCTGACCGGGATGAACGAGTACTTCGTCCAGGCCGGAAAGCTGAAGCAGCCGGTGGATCCGAAGACCTACTACACCGGCGACCTGTTCACCGGAGCCGCCCAGTGACGAAGCCGGCCAACATCCTGTTCCTGATGACCGACCAGCACCGGACCGACACGCTTGGTGCCTACGGCAACAATCTGGCGGCCACGCCGGCCCTCGACGAACTCGCCCGCACCGGCACCCGGTTCGACCGCTGGTACACCCCGACCGCGATCTGCACACCGGCCCGCGCCAGCCTGCTGACCGGTCAGGCCCCCTTCCGGCACAAGCTGCTGGCCAACCACGAACGCAACGTCGGTTACATCGAAGACCTGGCCGACGGCCAGTTCACCTTCTCGGCCGCGCTGCGCGAGAAGGGCTACAACTGTGGGCTGGTCGGCAAGTGGCACGTGGGCACGCATCGGACGGCCGCCGACTTCGGCTTCGACGGCATCCATCTGCCCGGCTGGCACAATCCGGTCGATCATCCGGACTACCTCGCCTACCTGGCCGAGCACGACCTCCCGCCGTACCGGATCAGCGACCACATCCGTGGCACGTTGCCGAACGGGGGGCCGGGCAACCTGCTCGCCGCTCGCCTGCACCAACCGGTCGAGGGGACCTTCGAGTACTACTTGGCGACCAGGGCCATCGAGATGCTCGAACGGTACGCCGAGGACCAGCGCGACGACGGCCCGCCGTTCTTTCTCGCCCTGCACTTCTTCGGTCCGCACCTGCCCTACATCCTTCCCGATGAGTACTTCGACCTGTTCGACCCGGCGGACATCGAGCTGCCGCGGTCGATCGCGGAGACGTTCGAGGGCAAGCCGCCGGTGCAGCGCAACTACAGCGCGCACTGGACGTTCGACACCATGCCCATCGAGGCCACCCGCAAGCTCATCGCCGCCTACTGGGGCTATGTCGCACTCATCGACCAGCAGATCGGGCGGGTGATGGACGCGATGGAGCGACTCGGTCTGGTCGACGACACGGCGGTGTTCTTCACCTGCGATCACGGCGAGTTCACCGGCTCGCATCGGCTGCACGACAAGGGCCCGGCGATGTACGAAGACATCTATCGGACCCCTGGTCTGCTTCGGGTCCCGGGCGGTCCCGCGGGCGTGGTGCGCTCGGAGTTCGTCAGCTTGCTCGACTGCACCGCGACGATCCTCGAACTGGCCGGGATCGACCCCAAGCCGGCGACGGACTCGCGCAGCCTGCTTCCGCTGGTCAGCGGCGGCGAGGCCGAGTGGGACGACGACATCGTCTGCGAGTTCCACGGGCACCACTTCCCTTACCCGCAACGGATGTTGCGCACGGATCGCTACAAGCTGGTCGTCAATCCCGACTCCGTCAACGAGCTGTACGACCTGTCGGCCGATCCGGACGAGCTGCTGAATCTCTACCGGCTTCCCGAGCTGACCGAGGTCCGCAACCAGCTCATGCGGCGGCTGTACGCCGTACTGCGCGACCGTGGCGACAACTTCTACCACTGGATGACTTCGATGTACGACGTCGGCGACGTCGGCTACGACCCGACCCTGAGCGGGCTCGACGAGGCCAGCTACCAGGGTGGCAAGCACTAGCGAACATCCACGGGGACAACCTTCTGACCGTTGTCACAAGCAAGGAGATGTAGCGCATGACCAGTCACGAGAAAGGTTCCCCCGTCGGCCGGCGATCCGTCCTGAGCGGTCTGGCCGGTTTGGCGGGCGCCGCCATGCTGCCCTCCGGTACGGCGGCCGGCGCCGCCGCGGGCGGGCTCGAGTTCGCGGACCCGGCCTGGGGCCGGCGCTACCCGGCACCCTGGCCAGAGCTCACGCCGTACGGCCTCGCCGACACCCGGACCGACCTGTGGCCTCGAGCGGACAACTCGTTCGTCCTGCCGCTCGAACTCCGTCCCCGTGACGAGGAACTCGGCCGGGTGTGGATGCGCGACACCTACGTCAACTGCTTCGTCGTCGACGGCCGGCCGCTGTACGTCGCCACGGGTACCACCCGAGTTCCCGGTCTCGCCGCGGCCGCGCCGTGGAACGACGGGATCTTCGTCTGGGTCGCGCCGTCGCTGCACGGACCCTGGCGGCTCGTGGACACCTCCGGAATCAGGCCGGACGCGGAGAAGGGCAAGGTCTGGTCGTCCGAGTTCGTCGGCGAGAACCGGTCCGGGCGCACGGTGGTCGCTCCCTGGCAGGAGTTCTGGTACGACGAGCAGTTCGGCAAGCGTGGTCAGGTCTGGGCTCCCGAACTGCACTACTTCCGCAACACCTGGTACATCGCCGCCTGCATGGGTGACCACTCCCGCAAGGTCGGTTCCTTCCTCCTGATCAGCGACGGCGGGATCGAGGGGCCGTACCGCCTCGCCGAGGGCAATGCCGACAAGCCGTTCGGCGAGTCCTTCATCGGCGGGCCCGCGTTCATCAAGCCCGGTGCGTACCACCACATCGACGGCAGCCTCTACACCGAGGGCGACGACGCCTGGCTGGTACTGCACAACCACCTGTACGCCAGGTTCCGCGACGACATGGAAGACATCATGCCGGCCACCGGCCTGCCGAAGTTCCAGCAAAGCCAGTACGCACCCGAGCCGTATCTCGAGGGCGCCTATGTCTTCAAGTACGGCGGCAAGTACTACCTGCTGCATGCTGCGTGGGACCGCAGCTCGACCAACCCGGACGGCACCACGCGGAACGCGTACGACCCGCCTGGACCGGGCCGCGTTCAGTACCAGTACGACGCCGTGCTGGCGGTCTCCGATCGGATCGAGGGCCCGTACTCCAAGCGGTGGACCGCGGGTGTCGGCGCCGGGCACAACAACCTCTTCGAGGACGCGAACGGCCGGCTGTGGGCCACGTTCTTCCGCAATCCGGCCTTCGGCTACTGGGCCGATCCGGCACGCGTCGGGGAGGCGGCGGTGGCTGGCGTCGTCCGCCTGGAGTGGACCGGCCCGGCGAGCAACCGGATCTATGTGCGGCGCCGAGGGCATGGCGGCGCGATCGTCGACTGACCGATCGAGCGAGCGAAACCTCAACGGCACAAGGGAATCGGAGCTGAACCATGTCACGTCCGCGCCGCACGACTCGAGTCCTCGCGCTGGCCGGGGCACTCGCCCTGGTATGTGCCTTCCTGCCACGATCCGGCCACAGTCTCGAAGCGGCCGCCCAGTACCCGGTCCCCACCGAGCATCGGACCCGAGCCCTGCCCGCGCTGGGCGCGCTGGGCGCCAACTTCAACGAGAACCTGAACCAGGTCGACTACGGTGAGCTGAACTCGGCCAACGCCGACTGGATCCGCGGCTTCTACACCGTGGCCCAGGCCGACGCGCTGCCGCCTGCGCAGAGCGAGAACCTTAGGGTGATCCGAGAGGCCCGTGGGCGGGGCCTTCGGACCATCCTGAGTCTGCAGTTCCAGAAGACCAACCTCCCCTTTCCACGACCGGGCACCGCCGAGATGACCGCCGAACTCAGGCGGCTGGACCGTGTCCTGCCCCTCGTGCTCGGGGCGGTGGACATCGTCACGATCGGGAACGAACCGTTCATCGAAAGCATGCCCGGCCAACGCGACCAGCGGCTGAACGAGTTCTACGAGACCGTGGCGCGCCACGTGATCGCGGCCCGGGCGAACCTCTGTCCCGCCCCGTGCTCAACCCATCTGTACATGGGAGCCCTGAACCGGCTGGATCTGCTGGAGCAGCGCACTCCCGCCGTCGAGCGCTACCTCGGGTTCGCCCGCAGAACGCCCGCCATCGAAGGCGTCGACCTCCATCCGCACGTACCCGACCAGGCCCGGATCCAGGCCTTCCTCGACTACACCCTGCCGCGCCTGCGGCCCGATCAGACCTTCCTGGTCACCGAGTTCTCACTGGTCTGGCACTGGCAACGGCACCTGACCGACCCCATCCCGGCGGCCTTCGCGCAGCGGTACGGCTACTCGCCGGCCGTCCAGGTGTGGCAGGTCATCGGCGAGGCGATCAGGCAGCCGTTCCCCGCGCAGAAGTGGAGCGACCTGCTGTCCATGAGCCCCTGGTTCGAGTCCAGGAAGCACATGCTGCGCGAGGAGATGGCGCGGTTCCGCGGTACGGGCCGGCTCGCCGTCGCGACGTACGGCTTCCGCCAGATCCCGTCGATGACGGCCAACTGGAGCGCCACCAAGACGCCGTGGCTGCTGAACAGCGTGTTCGCCAACCTGACCGTACAACCGCGTGCCGATGGCACAGCGGCACCCGGCTACGCCTGGATCGACGACTTCCGAGCCCTGCAATAGCTTGAGACTCACTACAGTGGCGGGATGGAACGCGTCGCAGGGATCGGTGGACTGTTCTTCCGGGCGAATGATCCGAAGGCACTCGCCCAGTGGTACGAGGACCACCTCGGGATCGAGCAGGCTCCGGAGTCGTACGAGACGAGTTCGTGGTGGCAGCAGCCGGGGCCGACCGTGTTCGCACCGTTCGAGGCCGACTCCGAGCACTTCGGTCGGCCCGAACAGACGTGGTCGGTGAACTTCAGAGTTCATGACCTGGACGCGATGGTCGCGCAGTTGCGCGCCGCCGGCATCGACGTCGAGGTCGATCCTGAGGTCTACCCGAACGGCCGGTTCGCGACCTTGCACGACCCGGAACAGAATCCACTGCAACTGTGGCAGCCCGACGGAGCCGACCGACGCGGGCCGGCGAACGACTGACACCGCCGCCCGGCCTTTCAGGTGGCTGGTCCGATGGTTTCGCTCTTCTTGCGTAGGAAGTGGATGGCAGGTTCGGTTCTGGCCAGTTCTGCGGCACGGGCGTAGGCGTTTGCGGCCTCGGCTGATCGACCGAGGCGGTGCAGCATCGAGCCGCGTGCGGCGTGCAACAGGTGGTAGTTGGCCAGTGTGTCAGCGAGGCCGTCGAGCAGGTGCAGGCCTTCAGTCGGGCCTTGGGTCTCGGCGACGGCGATGGCGCGGTTCAGCGCGACGACCGGTGTCGGCGTGACCGCGATCAACCGGTCGTAGAACCTCACGATCGAAGTCCAGTTCGTCTCCTCGTAGCTACCTGCCGCGCAATGCAACGCCTGGATCGCGGCTTGCAGCTGAAACGGCCCGAGCCGGCGCCTGCGCAGGCAGCGCAGTACGAGCGCCTGCCCCTCGGCAATCAGGGATTGATCCCACAGCGACCGATCCTGGTCCTTCAGCAGTACTACGTCAGTTCCACCGCCGCGGGCGGGCATGCGCGCGTCGTTCAAAAGCATGAGGGCCAGCAGCCCCAAGGCCTCCGGCTCATCCGGCATCAGGACAGCCAGCAGCCGGGTCAGTCGTGTCGCCTCGGCGCGAAGGTGGCTGCGCCCGGAGTCGTCCGCGCCCGCGTTGTACACCAGATAGAGCACCGAGAGCACTGCGCGCGTCCGGCCCGGCAGTTCGGCGTCGTCGGGCACCCGAGAGGGAATGCCGGCCGCCTTGATCTTGTACTTCGCGCGCACCAGCCGTTTCGCCATCGCCTCGTCGCTCATCAGGAACGCCGATGCCACCTCCGACGGCGTGAGCCCCGCGATCAGTCGGAGGGTGAGGGCAACTTGGTGCTCGACCCGGATGGCGGGATGGCAGCACGTGAACACGAGCCGCAACTGATCGTCCTCCATCATGTCGGACGACTCCCACTCGGCGCCTGACTCGGCTCGGAGCCGGTCCGACGCGATTCCCTCGGTCAACTCGCGTCCGCGCCGGGTCCGGCGTACGACGTCGACGGCACGATTCCTCGACGTCGTGACGATCCAGCCGGCCGGGTTCTCCGGGACGCCGTCCCGCGGCCAGCGATCGAGGGCGGTCACGAAAGCATCCTGTACGGCGTCCTCGGCCAGCGTGATGTCACCGAAGAGCCGGATCAAGGTGGCCACGGCCCGCCCTTGCGCCTCCCGAAAGACCCGCTCGACGTCGTCCACCCGCGCCTCCGTCAGTGGCCGTCCCGCAGGCGTCCGGTGGCTCGGAACGGCCGCACCTCGATGGCGTGGTTGACGGCTTCCACGACCTTCTCCGCCCACGCGAGCGCCGCGTCGAGATCCTCGGCGTTGATGACGTAGAAGCCACCGATGTGCTCTTTCGCCTCCACGAAAGGCCCGTCGGTCGTGACCTTGTCGAGGCCTGTGCCGCCCCTCACCACCGTCGTCGCGTCGGGACCGTGCAGCGCGCCGCCGAACACGAAGGCCCCGGCCCGGTCCATCTCCTCCTCGAGCGCGATCACGCGCCCCATGAAGGCCCGCATCTCCTCAGGCGTGGAAGGTGCCCCCGCGACGTTTCCCTCCACCTCGTACACCGACAGCAGGTACTGACTCATCTCGACTCCTCAGGTCCGCGGGACCATCCCGCTTCGACCTAGTGACGAAAGACCGAGGCACGATCAGGACAACTCTCGCACCGAATCCCGATTTTCTGTCCCCGGCCGCGCCTAGCCTGACGGTTATGAACCGCATCGACCGTCTGTACGCCCTGGTCGAGGAGCTGCGAGCGGCGGGGCCGAGGGGCCGTACCGCGCGGCAGCTGGCCGGGCACTTCGAGATCAGTGTCAGGACCGTCGAGCGCGACCTGAGTGCGCTCGGTCAGGCCGGCGTCCCGCTCGCGACCAAGCAGGGACGCACCGGCGGCTACACACTTGACCGGTCGATGAGCCTGCCCCCGCTCAACTTCACGCCCCGCGAAGCCACGGCGGTAGCTGTCGCGCTGAGCCGGAGCGACCACGTGCTCTTCGCCCGCGACGCCCGAAGCGCATTGCAGAAGATCGTGGCCGCGATGCCCGAGCGCGCACTCGAGGAAGCGCGCACGGCTGCCGCGAAGGTCAGACTGCTCATCCAGCCGGTGCCTGACCCCGATGCCGATATCGCCGAGAGCATCTGGCGAGCCGTCCGCGATGTCCACGTACTGCGCATCTGCTACATCGACGTCGGCGGCATCGAAACCGAGCGAGAGGTCGAACCGCAACACGTCGTCGTCGGCCCCAACGGCTCCTACCTCACCGCCTGGTGCCACCTGCGGCAGGACGACCGGGTGTTCCGGATGGACCGCATCACCCGCGCCGAGCCCACACCGACACCGCCACGCCCGCGGCGCGCTGCCCCTGAGGTGAAGGTCGACGGTCACGACACGAAACTGCCGGAGTCGGCGCTGCGTCCCGAAGATCTACTGCCGAACACCGACATAGGGCTGTCGCGAGCCCCTGCGACGGTGGGACCAACCCGCCGCTCCGGTGGGTGATCCACACACGAAGGAGACCCTCATGACCACTCCCGGCACCCTGGCCTGGTTCGAAATCGCCACCAGCGACCCCGACGGCACCCAGCAATTCTTCGGCAGCCTCTTCGACTGGAGCTTCGACACAGACGGCCCCGCCGCGGCGGGCGGCCTGGACTACCGCAACATCAAGGCCTCCGGAGCCGACGCACCGATGGGCGGCATCTTCGGTACCGGCGGCCAGCTGCCCGACCACGCGGTGTTCTACATCCTCGTCGCCGACGTCGAAGCCACCTGCGCGGACGCCGAACAGCTCGGCGGCTCAGTCGTCAGCAAGCACCTCGATCCCGGGCCGGGCGCCCCAGCCTTCGCCTACCTCCGCGACCCGTCAGGCAACCAGTTCGGCGTCTTCACCCCACCGGCGGCCTGATGGCACAACCCCCGAAGCGCCCCTCCCCGCCGGACCGATCCGGCGGGGACGAGGCCCGCGACCTCTACGCCGAACTCACCGACGACCTGCTCTACGACCCGGCGATCGGCCGCTCCACGATGATGGGCTATCCCTGCGTCCGGCTCGCTGGGCAATTCCTCGCGTCGTACGACGAGAAGGCCGCCTGCCTGATCGTCAAACTCCCGAGCGAGCGCGTAGCCGAACTCATCAGAGCCGGCACCGGCAACGAGTTCGCCCCAGCCGGCAAGGTCTTCCGTGAGTGGATCGCAATCCCCAACAACAACCGCCAACTCTGGCGCACCCTCCTCGCCGAGGCCGTCGCCTTCGCGCGAACACACGCCTAGAGCGTCCGAGCCCCAGGGTGCCGTGTCGAGAATGACGACCTGGCTCCGACAAGTAGGTGACAAGCAAGTACTCCGACTTGCGGTGGACAGGGGACGAACGGGTATGACGAAAGTCTTTGCGCAGGCGTCGGTTTCGCTGGACGGGTATATCGCCGGACCGGGCGGTACAGGGTTCGATCGGCTCTTCGCGTGGTGCACGGCCGGTGATGTGGAGACGCCGACTCGACAGCCCGATCGATTGACTTACCGGACCAATTCCGCGACCGCGGCGTACCTGCGTGAACTGATCGACGAGACCGGGGCCATCGTGGTCGGGCGGCGGCTGTTCGACGTGACCAACGGATGGGGAGGGTCACATCCGTCGGGCGTCCCGGTGTTCGTGGTGACGCATCAGCCGCCGGCCGACTGGTCCAACACCGATACGCCGTTCTCGTTCGTCACCGATGGTGTCGCGGCAGCCATCGAGAAGGCCAAAGCCGTGGCCGGCGGCAAGAAGGTGGGCATCGGTCCGGGCTCGACCGTCGGACAGGCTCTTCGGGCCGGACTCGTCGACGAGCTCCGCGTTGACCTCGTACCGGTGACGCTCGGCGGCGGCGTCCGCATGCTCGACGGCCTCGACGACCAACCGCGCGACTTCGCCACCCCTCGCGTGATCGCAGGCATCGGCGTCACTCACCTCATCTACCAACTCTCCTGACCAGACCAGTCCCGAAAGGCCCTCGAGATGACCGACAACCCCACGCCCGCCGTTCAGCCAGGCGCGTTGCTGCTCGAACTGGTCCTCGTGCCGGTCAGCGACATCGACCGCGCCAAGGCCTTCTACACCCAGCAAGTCGGCTTCACCGCCGACGTAGATGTCAGTCCGAGCGAAGGAGTCCGAGTCGTGCAACTCACCCCGCCCGGCTCCTACTGCTCGATCACCCTCACCTCTGGTCTGCCGGAGACTGAGATGCCGGCCGGTTCGCTCCGCGGGCTCCACCTGGTAGTGGCAGACATCGAGGCCGCTCGCTCGGAACTGATCGAACGCGGCGTCGACGTCGCACCGACAGAGGACTTGGGCGGTGTCTTCTACGCCCGGTTCGCGGATCCGGACGGCAACACGTGGGTCTTGCAGCACATGCCCTGGCGCCGTTGACCCTTTACAGTGCCTCCAGGAGCGTCGCCACGTTCGTGCTGACCTGCCGTGCGCTGCGCGCAGCCTGACCTTCGAAGGATCCGGATGATGGAACAGATCGGGGTGACGCGGTGACCGATCGCCAGGAACACCTCGCCCGGATCGCCGCGGGCTGGGACGAAGCAGCCGCCGGCTACGAGCAGTACTACGTACCGCGGTTCGCGCCATGGGTCGACGCCGCGGTTCGTGCGGCGGTCTCGGCCCCGCTGCCCGACGGTCCGGTCCTGGTTCCTTGCTGTGGCACCTTTCCGGAACTGAACGCGTTGGTCCGGCACCTGCCCGACCGCCGGATCATCGGCATCGACCTGTCCACGGAGATGGTGCGTCTGGCCCGCGAGCGGGCCGGTGGACACCCCCAGGTCAGCGTCGTCGAGGGTGACGCGTCGACCCTGGCACCCGAGTGGTCCGGGCAGTGCGCTGCCGTGGTGTCGGTGTTCGGCCTCCAGCAACTGCCGGAGCCGGCTGCCGCGCTGCGGTCCTGGACAGGGGCTTTGCGCAACCATGGTCGGCTCTCGGTCGTGTACTGGCCCAGCACAACCGAGACTGACGGTCCGTTCGCCCTCATCGCCCGGCTTGTCCGCGAGGTCGCGCCCTCCGACCACGACGCGTCCTGGGAAGACGAGCTCGTACCGACGCTGACCGCGCACGGAGCGATGATCGAACAGGACACCCAGCTCTCTTTCCCGATGGTCCACCCGGACGCCGCCAGCTTCTTCGAGGCGCACACCCGCTCCGGACCGCTGCGAGCACTCGCCAACGCCCGCGGCGCCGCGTTCATCGCCGACCTCCGCGAGCGCTTCCTCGCCCAGGCGCCGACCGGCCAGTGGGAGCACCACCCACAAGCCCGCCACCTCACCGCCCACCGCCAGACCGACTGACCCCGCCCTGCCGCACGCGGCCCGACGAACCCCTTGTCCGACCTGGCTGCTACATCCAGCGGCCAGGTCGGCCGACGTACTTATTCGCCGGTGAGGTTGTCGATCTTCGGGGCGTAGCGGAAGTAGTGCGGGTCGTTGAAGGTGCCGGGGACTTTGCCGAGGCTCTTGATCGCGGTACCGGTGCCGCCGACGTGGCCGAACTGATAGAGATAGGCGGAGTTGGTGTCGCGGTCGATGCCGAGGACCAGGGAGCCGTCGGGGCCGCAGGGGGTGGCGATGAGCTGCTCGAAGACCTGCCAGGTCGAGGTGCGGACCGTGCGGCCGTAAGTCTGCATCGGGTAGGTGGTGCCGACGGCGACGAGGACCACCATCAGCGCGCCGGCCCGGGTGTTGGTCAGGAAGCTCTCGTAGAAGTCGTCGCGGCCGATCAGGGTCATCGACTTGACCGTGCTCAGCCCGCCGATGCCGCCGCTGTCGCGCCAGACGCCGTTGCTCGCCAGGTTCCAGCGCTCGAAGAAGCCGGACGTGTCCTGGGCGTAGAGCGTCGTCCGGACGGGGCCGCTGACCTTCTCCTCGACCGACCGCTCGATCCAGCGGAAGTTCGACCAGCCGCCACCGATCCGGCGGTGGACCACCGGCCGGGCCGGGTCGATCTGACCGTTGGTCTTGAGGTTGTAGCTGGTTTCGTACAGGGCGCCACCCATCACGGCCATGCCGGATCGGGTGCGGCCGCCCTCCGGTACAGGGAAGTCCCTGAAGGTACTGATGTGCTTGACCGCACCCGCCGGGTAGACGCCAGGCACGGACTGCACCGCGCCGACACTGACCGGCGCGCCGGCGGTGATCGTGCGGGCGGTCTGAGCGCCGGCAGCGGTGATCGAGCCGAGGTCGAGTGTGCAGGCCGCCGTACTGCGCGCGGTGTCCGACGTGGTGGCGTTGGCCGGCCCGACGGTCGAGCCGAGCGTCACGGCCAGCGCCGCGGCACCCGCGAGACTGATGGTCTTTCGGAACATGACTTTCCTCCCGGTTCCGAGAGCCCCCCTTGTGGCCCTCGTCACCTTAGAAGCCGCCCGGCGCCGAGAAGTTGGGGATCTGTCTAGACCGTTACACGTACTGCGACGGTCTCGATCAGCGTGGGGGCCGGAGGACCGCGAACGGGTCGGTGACGGTGAGCTCGCGGGTCACGAACTTGTAGACGGTGGCCGGGCGTCCACCGGACTGGCCAGGGCTGGCTCGCCGATCGGTCGGGTCGATCACGTGCCGGCGGGTCAGGACGCGGGTGAGGTTGGTGGCGCCGGGCTGGTAGCCCAGGGCCGCACCGAACAGATCCCGCAGCTCCGCGATGGTGAACTCGAGCGGAGCCAGCGCGAACCCGATGTTCGTGTACGAGAGCTTCGCGCGCAGCCGCCCGGTCGCGGCCTCGATGAAGTGGTGATGGTCGAACGCGGTCCGCGGCAGCTCCTCGACCGGATGCCAGGCCGTGTCGGACGGAAGATCCGGCTCGACGTCGGACGGAACCAGGCCGAGATAGCCCGTGGCCAGCACCCGGGCCCGGGGATCACGGTCGACGCGGCTGTGGGTGGCCAGCTGCTCCAGATGCGCGACGTCGCGGACATCGACCTTCGCGGCGAGGTGCCCGGTGATGGCCTCGCGGAACCTCTCGGTGGCCTCGACACCGCCGCCGGGAAGGGCCCACCGGTCCCGGTGCGGACTCCGGGCGCGCTTCCAGAGCAGGACGCACAGCCTGCCGTCGCGGACGGAGAGGACCACCGCGAGGACTTCGTGGGGATAACTGGGGAAGTTAACCCGATCACGTTCGTTGCTTGCCGGCACGTCGCCGATGGTAACGTGAGCCTAGTTATCGCCTCTGAAGCGAAAACCTCCCAAAGGACACCGACGTGACTATTACCGAGACCCGATCGACCCACTGGCAGGACGAGGTACGCCGCCTCGCCCGGGAGCGGGACGCAGTGATCCTCGCTCACAACTACCAGGAGCCGGCGATCCAGGATGTCGCCGACCACGTCGGTGACTCGCTCGCCCTGTCCCGGATCGCGGCCGGGACCGACGCCGGCACGATCATCTTCTGCGGCGTGCACTTCATGGCCGAAACCGCCAAGCTGCTCAGCCCCGGCAAGACCGTGCTGATCCCCACCGCCCAGGCAGGCTGTTCCCTGGCGGACACCATCGACGCGGATCAGCTGCGGGCCTGGAAGGCCCAGCACCCGGGTGCCGCGGTCGTTGCCTACGTCAACACCAGTGCGGCGGTGAAGGCGGAGGCCGACGTCTGCTGCACCTCGTCCAACGCCGTGGAGGTCGTCAACTCGATCCCCCGCGATCAGAAGGTGCTGTTCCTGCCCGACCAGTTCCTCGGGGAGCACGTCCGGCGGCAGACAGGCCGGGACAACATCGAGGTGTGGATGGGTGAGTGCCATGTCCACGCCGGGATCAGCCCGGTCGACCTGCGCGCCCAGGTCGCGGCCAACCCCACGGCCGAGGTCCTCGTCCACCCCGAATGCGGCTGTGCGTCGTCGACGATCTGGCTGGCCGGGCGGGGCGACCTGCCGGCCGAGCGGACCCACATCCTCTCCACGGCCGGGATGCTGGAGACCGCCCGCGGCATGAAGGCCGAGACCGCCCTCGTCGCCACGGAGATCGGCATGCTGCACCAGCTGCGCAAGGTGAATCAGCACACGACCTTCGTCCCGGTGAACCCGAAGGCGTCCTGCCGGTTCATGAAGATGATCACCCCGGAACTGCTGCTCCGATGCCTGCGCGAGGGCCGCGACGAGATCCAGCTGCCGAGCGAGATCGCCGAGCGGGCCAGGCGTTCGGTCCAGCGAATGGTTGCCATCGGCAAGCCCGCAGCCGCGTGACGAGCCGGGACGCGTCGCCGGGCTGTCCGTCGTACAGAGTGTGTACGACGAGGTCGGGGTCTACTTGCCGGCTCGAAGCTTCCGGCACCATCAGCCTGGACACGATCGGCGACATCGTTGCCGCCGGCATCGACGCTGTCTCGGTCGGCGCCCTCACCCAGTCCCCCACCGCACTCGACATCAGTCTGCTGGTCACTCCGGCCCCCTAGATCTGGCGACGGCCGGTCCGTGCAGGTGAGCTGCTGCGGGTCGGCTAAGGGATGTGGGTACTACGTGTGACGTCCGCGGCGCCGCCCAAGCGGACCTGCAGCCCCGACGCGTCGTACTGCGTGGTGGCGGTGATCGTGGCGGGGCTGCCGAGGGAGTCACCCATGTCGACGGCAATGTCGCTGATGCCCTGGCCGGCCAGGTGCGCAGCGAGGCAGGCGGTGCTGTTGGCGTTGGCGATGTCTTCCTCGACGCCGATCGACGGAGCGAACATGCGGGCCGCGGCGCGGCCGCTGGGTGTCGGCACCGAGTAGACGTAGCAGCCCAGGAAGCCGAGCCGGTCGCAGGCGTCACGGAGCCGTTCGAAGTCCGGGCTGAGAGCAGTGAGAGCGGACCGCGTAGTAAGGGGAACCAGCAACCGCGACCGCCCTACCGAGGCGACGCGGGTGCCGGGAGCGAGGGTGCCCGGGGTGACACCGAGTGCGGGCAGGACAAGGTCGCACTCGATCGCTGTGGGCCTGCGGAGATCTACGGGACCGGGGTCGAAGGCGGCCTTGAAATGAGTGTTCTCCCGGACAGACGAACCAGTGAAAACGCGCCCTGCCGTATGGATGGTGGCTCGATACTCCGGGCCCCCTGCACGCTCGGCCAGGAAGGCCAGGGCGGCAACCGTCCCATGACCGCACCCAGGCAGCTCTCCCTCGGCGGTGAAGAAGCGGAGGGAAACCACCGGGCCGCCGGGTCGGCTGTCGCGCACCGACACAAAGACCGCGTGCGACGTTCCCATCGCCGCCGGCACCCGACGGCGTTCATCGTCACTCAACGGGGCCTCGTCCAGAACCGCGGTGGGACTACCGCCCTGGCCGTCGCGCAGACAGGCGCGGACGATCGTGACGGGCAGACCGTGCCTACTCATCCCGGGGCCGTGATCCTTGCGCCTGCGCCCAGGTGACCGCCCATTCGTCGAGTGGTCGGAGGGCGTGACTGAGTGCTTCCCCCAACTCAGTGAGCTCGTAGCCGTCGGCGGAGCGGGCGATGATCCCGCTTGCCGTGAGTTCGCGAAGCCGCTGGTAGAGGACGCTGGAGGACATCTCGTCGCACTGTGCCAGCAGCGCGCGGGCGCCGAGCGGCCCCGCACGCAGCTCCCAGAGAATGCGCAACGCCCACCGACGACCGAAGAGGTCCATCGCGGCCATGATCGGACGGCCGGTCGCCGATCCACGAACCGGCGTTCCTGGGCGCGGTGTCGGCATGACCCTCCTTGCGTTTCGTTATTCGAAACACTAGCATCCATCCAGTGTTTCTAATTTAGAAACAACCTCACCGGGAGCGTCGATGTCGCGAATAGCCCTGCTGGAGCCGCCGTACGCCGACGAGGCCGGCGCGCTGCTCGCGCGCATGATGCCCGGGGACGTGCCGCCGATCGGGCTGTTCCGGATGTTCGCCAGGAACCTCCCGATGGCCGGTGCCATGCACGAATGGGGGCGCTACGAGCTGGGCCGGCAGCTGACCCTGACCATGCGGGAGCGCGAGATCGCCATCGATCGGACGTGCGCGCTGTGCGGCTGCGAGTACGAGTGGGGCGTGCACATGATGACGTTCGCCGAGCGGGTCGGGCTCACCCGCGAGCAGGCGGCATCCCTGGTGCACGGCGGCCCTGCTGACGAGTGCTGGACGTCCGAGCGGGAACGGCTGCTCATCCTCGCCGTCGACGCGCTGCACGAGCGTTCCGACATTGACGACGCGCTGTGGACACGACTCGCGGCGGTCTTCGACGAGCTCCAGCTGCTCGATCTGCTGCTGCTGTGCGGGTGGTACCACGCCGTCAGCTTCGCCGCGCGCGCCGCGCGGGTGCCGCACGAGCCCGGCGCGCCTCGCTTCGCCGACTTCCTCCCCACCACGACCACGACCAACCCGTAAGTCAGATGCACTCATCCCACCACTGGAGGTTCCATGCCCAAGGGCTACTGGGTCAGCGCCTACCGCACCATTTCAGACCCTGAGAAACTGGCTGCTTACAACGAGCTGGCCGCTCTGGCCGTCAATCCCGCGGGCGGGCGGACCATCGTCCGTGGCGGCCGGGTCGTGGCCCACGACGCCGGAATCGCCGAACGCACCGTCGTGGTCGAGTTCGACAGCTTCGAGCAGGCCGTCGCGGCGTACGAGAGTGCGGCCTACCAGACGGCGCTGGCTGCCCTCTCCGACGGCGTCGAGCGCGATTTCCGCATCGTCGAAGGCATCGACTGACAATTCCGGTCAGGCGGGAGGCCAGGTGGTGAGGAGGGTGTGGAGGGCGGTGATGGTGGTGCGCCACGAGGCGTTGGTGGAGCGAGGGGTGTGGCGGAAGGAACCGGCCAGCTCGAGGCTGATGTAGCCGTGGAGGGTTGCGCCGACGAGGCGGATGGCGTCTGTCTGTGCGTGGCCGGTCAGGTTGTACGCGCGCAGAATGGCTCGCGTCAGTTCCGCGTGGCGACGGGCAGGCTCGGCGGCCGGCCCGTCGGCGTCGAGGTCTTGCTGCATGGCGGCGTACCGGCCCGGGTGCTGTTTCGCGTAGTCGCGGTAGGAGTTGGCAAACGCGAAGAGCGCCTCCCTACCCGCACGCCCGGCCATCGCAACCGCAACCCGGTCGGCGAGTTCCGTCAGCGCCAGTGCGGCGACTCGGACGCGCAGGTCCTGGGCGTTCTTCACGTGCGAGTACAGGCTCGCGTCCTTCACCCCGAAGTGCCGGGCCAGCGCCGAGACCGTGACGTTGGCGAAGCCGATCTCGTCGGCCAGCTCGGCAGCCGCGGCGGTCAGGCGCTCGGTGGTCATCCCCACTCGCGGCATACCGTCCTCCTCTAGCCATTTGCCTAGGACTATTAGGATAGTACCTATGAACCACAAGTTACTGACTACTCGCCTCGACGAGCAGCTCGTCCGAGGTGCCGTGGAGTTGGAGACCACGCAGTACGGCGTACTGCCGCATCGCCTGCCCGCGTGGGCCCGCGCACAGACCAACGACGGGCAGCTCGCGATGGCCGAGGCTCAGCCGTCCGGCGTACGGCTCGCCTTCCGCACCGCCGCAACCGAGATCGAACTGGACGTCTTGCCGACCAAGGTCGCGTACGCCGGTGCGCCTGCCATGCCCGACGGTCTCTACGACCTGCTCGTCGACGGCCGGCTCACGGCCCAGGCCAGCGCGCCGGGCGGCAACGTCCTCACCATCGACCTCGCCACCGGAAGCGCCGACCTCACCCCGGGCTCCCCCACGACCGTCACCTTCGCGGAACTGCCCGAAGGCGACAAGAATGTGGAGATCTGGCTCCCCCACCGCGAACGCACCGAACTGGTTGCCCTGCGCACGAATGCGCCGGTGGAACCACAGCCCGACCACGGCCGGAAGATCTGGCTGCACCACGGCAGCTCGATCAGCCACGGCTCCAACGCGGACAGCCCGACGGCGACCTGGCCCGCGCTGGCCGCAGCCCGCGGCAACGTGGAGCTGGTCAACCTCGGCTTCGGTGGAGGCGCGCTGCTCGACCCGTTCACCGCGCGCACGATGCGCGACCTTCCCGCCGACCTGATCAGCGTGAAGATCGGCATCAACCTGGTCAACAGCGACCTGATGCGGCAACGCGCGTTCGGTCCGGCGGTCCACGGCTTCCTCGACACGATCCGCGACGGGCACCCGGACACTCCACTGCTCGTCGTCTCGGCGATCTACTGCCCGATCCACGAGGACACCCCCGGACCAGGCGCGCCGGACTTCCGCGACGGCAAAGTCAGCTTCCGCGCCACCGGTGATCCCACCGAGCCCGGCAAGCTGACCCTCACCTACATCCGCGAAGCACTGGCCGAAATCACCGCCATCCGAGCGAAGACCGACCCCAACCTGGGTTACCTCGACGGCCGGGACCTGTACGGCGAGGCGGACTTCGCCGTACATCCGCTCCCCGACCAGCTGCACCCCGACTCAGCCACCCACCGCCTCATCGCCGACCGCTTCGCGAGCCACCCGTTCCTCACCACCCAGCCGGCCTGACTCATCGGAGGCTGTAGCTGGGTCAGAGCGAGTTGAGGTAGGCCTTGCCTCTGGGGGTTAGTTCGTAGCCGGTTTCCAGGCTGTAAGTGAGGCCCAAGTTTTTCAGTTTGCGGACGTCCAGTTTGAAGCTGGGGGTGTCGCGGCCGAGGTCCGCGGCCAGGTCGGCTGCTCGGGTGGCGGGGGTGGCCTGGATCTTTTGGAGGGTGGCGGTGGTCCAGGCGCCGTGGCGGCCCAGCTCGTCCAGCTTGGCCAACGCCGTGCGGAGTTCTTCCAGGTCCTCGGGCGAGAGGTCGGCGTTGGCGGCCAGCTCTTCGCGCGGGTCCGGGCCTTCGACCAGGTGGAACTTGATCAGGAAGGTCGGCCAGTCCTCGTTGCCGCGCAGCCGGCGGCGGACGTCGCGGGCGTTCTGGCGGTCGGCGGCGAAGATGTCGTCGTCGTAGTCGGAGATCAGGTCGGGATTGACCTGCCGGACGCTGTCGATCTCGATCCGGCCGGCGTTGGTCCGGTAGATCCGGCCCTCGACCACGCGCGGTTCGGCCCAGCGCCGGTACGCCGCGGTGATCTTGCCCGCCGCGACGCCATCACGATCTGACCCCGCGAACAACATGTCAGGCCTCCAGTGCTTTTGCCACGATCGGCGCCAGTTCGCGCAACGCCTTGCCGCGATGGCTGATCGCGTCCTTCTCCTCGACGGTGAGCTCGGCCGTCGTCCGGTCGTACCCTTCGGCGGCGAACAGCACGTCGTACCCGAAGCCGCCGGTGCCGCGCAGTTCGCGGATGACCGAGCCGGGCATCTCGCCGCGGACGATCACGTCCTCGGCACCCTCCCGCACGAACGCGACGGCCGCCACGAACTGCGCCGTACGGCGCTCGTCCGGTACGTCCTCCAGTTGACCGAGCAGCAGCAGGTTGTTCGCGTGGTTGTCCTTGGCCGGGCCCGACCAGCGGGCCGACAGTACGCCGGGCATGCCGTTCAGCGCGTCGACGCAGATGCCGCTGTCGTCCGCGATCGACGGCAACCCGGTCGCGGCCAGCGCGGCGTGGGCCTTCAGCAACGCGTTGCCCTCGAAGGTCGGCTCGGTCTCGGCCGGCTCCTCGTACGGCGGGACGTCGCCCAGCCCGAGCACCTCGATCCCGGGCACGATCGGCGTCAGAATGCGCCGGAGCTCCTCAAGCTTCTTCTTGTTGTTCGAGGCAAGTAGTACCTTGCTCACGCCAAGGCCTCCAACTGCAGCTTGGTCAGGTCGGCGCAGCCCGCGGTGCCGAGGTCCAGGAGGCTGTTCAGCTCGTCGCGGTCGAACGGTGCGCCTTCGGCGGTGCCCTGTACTTCGATGAACTTGCCGTCGCCGGTAAGCACCAGGTTCATGTCCGTCTCGGCGCGGACGTCCTCTTCGTAGCAGAGGTCGAGCATCGGGGTGCCGTCGATGATGCCGACGGACACCGCGGACACCGAGCCGGTCAGTGGTTCGCCCTTGAGCGCCTTGCGGTCGCGCAGGTAGGACACGGCGTCGGCCAGCGCGACGTACGCGCCGGTGATCGCGGCGGTGCGGGTGCCGCCGTCGGCCTGCAGGACGTCGCAGTCGAGCAGGATGGTGTTCTCACCGAGGGCCTTGTAGTCGATCACCGCGCGCAGCGAGCGCCCGATCAGCCGGGAGATCTCGTGCGTCCGGCCGCCGATCCGGCCCTTCACCGACTCGCGGTCCGAGCGGGTGTTGGTGGACCGCGGCAACATCGCGTACTCCGCGCTGACCCAGCCCAGGCCGGAGCCCTTGCGCCAGCGCGGCACACCCTCGGTGACGCTGGCCGCACACAGCACCCGGGTCCGCCCGAACTCCACCAGCACCGACCCCTCGGCGTGGTCGAGCCACTTCCGCGTCAACGTCACCGGTCGAAGCTGGTCAGGAGTCCGTCCATCAATACGAGCCATAGACGAAACCCTATGCCCGGAGCTGCTGCACCCCCGCATCGGCCAGCCGCGACGGCCACCCCTCCCGCCCGCCACCATTTCGGCGGTCAACCCCCGAGCTTGTGGGTTGCCACCCCGTAACCAGGGGTGGCAACCCATCATTTCAGGGGTTGACCGCCGAAATGGGCGTAGGGGGTGGCGGGACGACGGGGCGAGGGGCGGGCGGGCGACTGGTGGGGGCGGAGGTGGGTTAGGGCTAGGCGGGTTGCCCAGGGGGTTAGGTCGTTGGCTCGGCGGGTTAGCCAGGGGACTCCTTCGCGGAGCATCCAGGCTGCGTCTGCCCACTTGGTGGGAGGTTGCCCTGCGCAATCCAGAGCGGGCGGTACTGCGATCTGCAGGCCCTGACGCTGCAGCTCGTCGGCGAAGGCTCGGGCCAGGTGGCGGTGGCCGCGTTCGGCGGGGTGGAGGCGGTCGATGCTCCAGAACTCGCGCCGGTAGACCTCCGGGTAGTCGGCCATGTCGATCCGGATACCGCCGAAGCGCGCGTGCAGTTCGTCGTACACGGTGTTGACCTGCTCGATCCGCTGCCACAGTGGCCGGCGCAACCACGACGGCAGGCCGAACACCTGGCCGTGATCGTGGAACCGCACGGTCAGCAGCAACGCGCCGCGCCCGGTCAACTGCTCCGCGCAGTACCAGAGGCAGTCGCGGATCTGCCCGGTGTCGAAACTCGAGCGCATCGTGTCGTTGACGCCGACGATGAGGGACGCCAGATCGATCGGCCCGGCGCCGGTCGCCGGGAGTTGGTCGGTGGCGACCACCGGTGCGGTGGCGCCGCTGGTCGCGAAGTTGGAGAACGTCACACGGTGGGAGCTGCCCAGGGAGTCGGCGAGCAGCGAGGCCCAGCCCCGCCAACCCTCCCCCGGGCGCGCACCGGCACCGGACAGGTCGGTCGTACTGCCGTTCAGCGGGTCCCCGACACCAACGGTCGTCGAGTCGCCCAGTGCCACGTAGTGGAGGCTCACATTCCGTCATGGTGGCGACGCTGTCCGAGTTCTGGGTGAGACCGAGATGACCAGCGGATGGCCACGACAGGATCAGAGAGATGTTGAAGATCGGAAGTGTTCAGACATAGGGTTTAGCAATCACCTACGTGCAGGAGTTGCTGGCATGAGTACAGAAGACCTTCGGTTCGGTGTGGTGGGGCTCGGCCTCCGGTCCGGGCTGGCCAAGCACGCCCACTTACCGGGCGAGGGATCCCGGATCGTGGCCGTCTGCGACCCCGTCGAGGCGCAACGGCAGGCGGCGCTCGCGGAGTACCCGGAGGCCGACGCGTACGCCGATCACACCGAACTGCTCGACCTGAAACTGGACGGCGTCTTCCTGACCACGCCCGACGACCTGCACGAGGACCCCGCGATCGACTTCCTCCGGGCCGGCGTCGCCGTCTTCGTCGAGAAGCCGCTGGCGATCACCACCTCGGGCTGCGACCGGGTGCTGCAGGCGGCGTACGGCACCGGCAGCCGCCTGTACGTCGGGCACAACATGCGCCACATGCCCGTCGTCCTGACGATGCGCGAACTCATCCACGCGGGTGTGATCGGTGAGGTCAAGGCGATCTGGTGCCGGCACTTCGTCGGCCACGGCGGCGACTTCTACTTCAAGGACTGGCATGCCGACCGCCGGCGCAGTACCAGCCTGCTGCTGCAGAAAGGTGCCCACGACATCGATGTGATGCACTGGCTGGCCGGCGGCTACACCACCCGGGCGAACGCGCTCGGCGGCCTGACCGTGTACGGCGGGATCGAGGATCGCCAGGACCGCTCCGAGCAGCGGTTCGCCGACTTCGTCTCCGAGGACAACTGGCCGCCGCTCGCCCAGCAGGGTATGGCCCCGGTGATGGACGTCGAGGACCTCTCGATGGCCAATCTCCAACTGGACAACGGCGTTTTCATGACCTACCAGCAGTGCCACTACACCCCGGACTACTGGCGCAACTACACGGTGATCGGCACGGCCGGCCGGCTGGAGAACTTCGGCGACACCTCGGGCGGCGTCGTGAAGGTCTGGAACAGCAAGCGCTCCGGCTATCGCGAGGACGCCGATCAGGTGGTCGAGATCCCGGAGGCCGAGGGCGGTCACGGCGGTGCCGACCCGCGCCTGGTGGCGGAGTTCGTCCGTTTCGTCCGCGACGGCAGCCCGACCCTCACCTCGCCGATCGCCGCGCGAGCTGCCGTCGCGGCCGGCTATGCGGCAACTACCTCGCTCCGCACCGGCGGCACCCCGATCGACGTCCCTGCCCTCGACCCGGCCCTGATCGAGTACTTCGACAACGGCCAGACCCGCTAGTCCGCGAGAAACTCCTGCAATACTTGACGAAACGCGTCCGGTCGCTCCCGCCAAGGAGAGTGACCGGCGCCTTCGATCAGGCGAACCTCATGATGCGGGATGTGCCGCGCCAGAGCCTGTACTGCGCTCGCCGGGCGCGGGTCACCCGTGCCATGAACAAGCCAGACCGGCATCGGCAGACCGGCCACCAACGCGATCAACTCGTCGTCGGACCACGCGTTGATCTCGGTGGCGAGTGCCCGGTTGGCGGCGAAGTTGATCGGATGCGGGACGGCCGCATCCTCCGACGCCCACTGCCAAGCGTGCTCCCGATCGGCGTGATCGGTGACCCAGGACAGCACCCGGAACTCAGTCTCCTCCTCAGGCGATCGGCTTGCCTGCAAGGCGGTCAGTCGTTCCAACTGCTCAGGAGTCAGACGCCGGTTGCGCTCCTCGTAGTACGGCGTACGCCAGTCGCCGAGGCCGACTCCGCTGAAGTGGCCGACCTTGACGACGTGCTGTGGATACGCGGCCGCATACGTCAGCGCCAGCCGGGCACCGAAAGAGTGGCCGAGGACAACGATCTGCTGGTGACCCCAGTGCTGCCGGAGCTCGTCGATGTCGTCCTGGAGGCGCCGCATCGTCTGCTCTTCCGAAGGATTCGAGCCGCCGCAGCCGCGCTGGTCGAAGCGGTGCACGACGGTCAGGTCGTCGAGCATCGCGGCCACCGGCTCCAGGTAGTCCCACAGCCCTGGCCCGCCGTGCAACAGGACCACCGGCGGCCTGGCGGTCGGAGTACCGGTGGTCCAAGTGCGCAAGCGGGTGCCGTCGGACAGACGGACCGAGGACATCAGATGTCGAAGGTCGCGTTGGGGGTCGCGACCAGGACCTCACCCGGATAGGTGCGGCGGGCACCTATCGCCTGGGTCTCGCGGTTGAACCACGGCGGGACGTGGGTGATGACGAGGCGTTTCACCCCGGCTCGTTTGGCGTGCTCGCCCGCGTCGGCCGGGGTCATGTGGAGGTCGGGCGGGTTGTTCGGGTCGTCGTCGCGCAGGGCGGCCTCGCACAGCAACAGGTCGCTGCCGCGCGCCAGCTCGATCAGCCCGTCGTTGGGGCCGGTGTCGCCGGAGTACACGAGCGACTTGTTGCCGTGCTCAACGCGGATCGCGTACGCCGGTACCGGGTGCACCATCGGGACGGTGCTGACCGTGAACGGCCCGATCTGCTGGATCTCCTGCCAGGTATGGAAGTCCAGCTCCTCCTCCATCCCCGGATCCAGCGGCAGGTCGTAGGCAAGCGCCATCCGCTCGGCGGAACCGGGTGGGCCGTAGACCGGGATCCGGGGCAGCGGCGACGACGGCGAGTACTTCGCCGCGACGTACAGGCCGCACAGGTCCATACAGTGGTCGGGATGCAGGTGGGACAAGGCGATCGCGCCGATCTCCGGCACGGACAGATGGCGTTGCAGCGCACCGAGCGCGCCACTGCCGAGGTCGAGCACCAGGTGGAACCCGTCGGCGGTGACCAGATAGCTCGAGGCAGGCGAGTCCGGCCCGGGGACGGACCCGGAGCAGCCGAGCACGGTGAGCTTCATACTTGAACATTACCGGCGGGTTGCCGTCTTCGCAGGAATGCGTGCGGCGTCATCGAAGAGCTGATCGAGTTGCCTGGCTATGATTTCGAGCACATCACGGCTGCGTCTGGTGCCATGGACAACATCTAGCCCCAGCCCGGTGACGCCCGCGACCAGCAGGTCGGCGGTCGAGCCGGGGTCGACGCCGGCCCGGAGCAGTCCGGAATCCGCCGCCTGCCGGAGGATCAGGGCAACAAATTCCTCCAGCGAACGGTCTCCGGCCAGGAACACGGCGGCCAGCGCGGGATCGGTGAGGCTGCGGGCGTAGTACGCCGCGAGCACCCGCAGGCTGAGCCGGCGCTGCTCGTCCAAGGGCACGAACTCGCGGAGAATCGCCGACAGCAAGGCCCTCGGGTCGGTGAGATCCGCCTCGATCCGGTCCCGGGCGTTCTGCTGGTTCGTTTCGTGCAGCAACGTGAGCGCGTCGACGAGCAACTGGTGCTTGCTGCCGAAGTGGTACTGCACGACTCTGACCGAAATGCCCGCCTCGGCCGCTACTGCGCGCAGCGAGACTGCTTCCAGGCCCTGCTCGGCCGCGATCCGCCAGACCGCGCGTGCGATCTGCGTACGCCGTTGCGCCGCGACTGTGGTCTGTTCAGCGGGCGGTGCGGGCTGTGCACGACGGCTGCGATAGGCCCTCGCCTGGCACGCGCGCGAGCAGTACCGCGGCCGCCGCCCTCGCTCGGGCACCACCAGCGCTCCGCCGCACACCTGACATTTTTCGTCACGCACCCTCGCATTCTATTTGCTGGAATAGCGTGACGAAATAGCCAATTCCGCGACTAAAGTCGCAAACGCTGTTGGTACGTTCGTGTCAATCGAGAGGAGACACGATGGACGAGGGAATCTACCGGCTGGCGATGGTCGGGGTCGCCTTCCTGGGCACTTGGGAAGGCCTGCTGACGATCATCTTCCGGCTCTTCACCAGCAAACCGGCGAACTGGCTGACCGCGGCGAACCACCTCGACAGCCCCTGGTGCTACGTCGTGGCGGGTGGCGTCATCGCCGTCGCGGTGGTACTGCTGTCGATGCTCGGCACCGCGCGCAAAAAGGTGCTGGCGAAGGCTTAGCGAAGCCTCAGCGGACCCAGGCGAACTGGTCGACGCCGGAGATGACCGGGCCGAGGAAGCGGGCGCCGATCTTGGCGAACTCCGCGGGGTCGCCGGTGGTGACGAAGCGGTGCTGGGGGGCCGGCAGGTCGTCGGGGCGCAGCAGGCCGCTCTTGGTGAGCTCGCCGTAGACGTCCTTGGCGCACTCCTCCGCACTGCTGACCAGGGTGACGTTGTCACCCATCACGTACGAGATCACGCCGGTCAGCAACGGGTAGTGGGTGCAGCCGAGGATGAGCGTGTCCACGCCGGCCTCGATCAGCGGATCGAAGTACTCGTGGGCGGCGGCCAGCAACTCGGGTCCCGACGTCACGCCGGCCTCGACGAAGTCCACGAAACTCGGGCAGGCCTGGGTCATCAGCTGGATCTGCGGGGCGGCGGCAAATGCGTCCTCGTAGGCCAAGGACGTCGCCGTCGCCTTCGTGCAGATCACCCCGACGCGATGGTTGCGGGTCGCGGCAACAGCTCGACGGGCCGCCGGAAGGATCACCTCGACCACCGGTACGTCGTACCGCTCGCGGGCGTCTCTGAGCATCGCGGCGCTGGCCGAGTTGCAGGCGATGACGAGCATCTTGACGCCGGCCTCGACCAGGTGGTCCAGGCATTCCAGCGCGTACTCACGCACTTCAGCGATCGGTTTCGGGCCGTACGGCTGGCGGGCCGTGTCGCCGAGGTACAGGATCGGCTCGTGCGGCAGCTGGTCGAGTACCGACCGCGTCACCGTCAGTCCGCCGAACCCTGAGTCGAAGATCCCGATCGGTGCGTCTGCCACAGTCCGAACTCTAGCCCGCGGCGGCTTGGGGGCCGGTAACGGGCAGAGCTGAAGTAAGGCTTACCTGAGCCCTGCCTGACCGGGGTGGTGGGGTGGGGTCAGCATATGCACAGCGACACGCCGGAGTTATCCACATCTTTACTCTCAGGAATTGCCAACGGACGTGACGCGGGCCACTCTTATCGGATGTGTTTCCAACCGCCCCCAGCGATGCCATGAACCTGGTGGTCCAGATCGCGGTGGCTTTCACCTCCACCGGCGCACCGAATCCGCACCCCACCAACGCCGCGGCGGCAGGCAATGCCGCCGGTCAGGCTGTGGAGACGAACACGTCCAGCACCAGCGCCGACGTCGCGTCGGCACTCGGCCCGACCGGGATGCTGCTGGTCCTCGTGTTCGCCGCCTTCGCCGCCTACGTCCTCTCGCTGCGCCTGCACCCGAACGCCAAGTGCAACCGCTGCAAGGGCGCCGGCCGCCACAAGGGCTCCATCTTCAGCTACGCCCAACGCCCCTGCAGCAGCTGCAAGGGCCGCGGCGTCCACCCCAGACTAGGCCGCAAAGTGCTCTTCAAGACATAACCCTCAGGCCCAGAGCTGGCCCTCCAGGCGTTCTTCGGCTTCTTCGACCGTGCCTTCGTAGGCACCGGTGGAGAGGTACTTCCAGCCGCCGTCGGCGACCACGAAAGCGATATCGGCGGACTGGCCCTCCCGCACGCACTTGGCCGCCTGGCCGAGCGCGGCATGCAGGATCGCGCCCGTCGAGATGCCGGCGAAGATGCCTTCGTTGTCGAGCAGCTCACGGACCCGGCGGACCGCGTCGCGGGGGCCGACCGAGAAGCGCGCGTCGATCAGCGTCGCGTCGTACAGCTCGGGGACGAAGCCCTCGTCGAGGTTGCGCAGGCCGTAGACCAGTTCGCCGTACCGCGGCTCGGCGGCGACGATGCGTACTTCGGGTTTGTGCTCGCGGAAGAACCGGCCGGCCCCCATCAGGGTGCCGGTGGTGCCGAGCCCGGCCACGAAATGCGTCACCGACGGCAGGTCGGTGAGGATCTCCCGCGCTGTCCCGTCGTAGTGCGCGGCCGCGTTCGACGGGTTGCCGTACTGGTAGAGCATCACCCAGTCCGGGTGTTCCTCGGCGACCTGCTTGGCCACCCGGACGGCCTCGTTCGAACCGCCCGCGGCCGGCGAGGAGATGATCTCGACCCCCCACATCCGGAGGATCTGCCGGCGCTCCTCGGAGGTGTTCTCCGGCATCACGCAGACCATCCGGTACCCGCGCAGCTTGGCCGCCATCGCCAGTGAGATCCCGGTGTTGCCCGACGTCGGCTCGAGGATCGTGTTGCCCGGCCGGAGCCGGCCGTCCTTCTCGGCGTCCAGCAGCATCCGCAGCGCGGCCCGGTCCTTGATCGACCCGGTCGGGTTGTGGTCCTCCAGCTTGGCCCACAACCGCACGTCACCCGACGGCGAGAGCTTCGGCAGGCCGACCAGCGGCGTACCGCCGACCGAGTCGAGCAGGGAGTCGAAACGCATGATCAGCCGCCGGCCACCGCGGGCAGTACGACGACGACGTCGCCGTCCTTGACCCCGGTCTGCAGGCCGCCGGTGAACCGGACGTCCTCGTCGTTCACGTAGACGTTGACGAACCGGCGCAGCTCCTCCGGCTCCCCCTCCACGATCCGCTCCTTCAGGCCCGGGTGGGTGCCGTTCACGTTGTCGATGAACTCGGCCAGCGTGCTGCCGTCCCCGTTCACCGCCTTCTCGCCCCCGGTGTAGGTGCGCAAGATGGTCGGGACGCGAAGCTCGATCGCCATGTCAGTTGTCTCCTTGATTGCTGTAGTCCGCCACGACCTTGACCTCTTCCTCGGTGACCGCGCCGTCGATGATCCGGTACGACCGGAACTCCACCGGCCCGTCGTACGACGGTGAGTCGGCGCTGTCCCGGGTGGAGACCAGCACGTAGTGCGCGCCGGGCTCGGAGGCCAGGTTGATGTCGGTGCGGGACGGATAGGCCTCGGTGGCCGTGTGCGAGTGGTAGATCACCACCGGTTCCTCGTCGCGCTCGTCCATCTCCTTGTAGAGGCGGAAGAGGTCGCCCGAGTCGAACTCGTAGAACGTCGGCGACATCGCCGCGTTCAGCATCGGGATGAACCGCTCCGGCCGGTCCGACCCGACCGGTCCCGCCACCACGCCACACGCCTCGTCCGGGTGATCCCGCCGGGCGTGCGCCACGATCGCGTCGTACGTCTCCGAGTCGATGATGAGCACGCCACCACGATACGGAGGCCACCGCCGACCCCCTGCCAACCAGGGAGTCGGTCCAGTATGTGGACTACCAGCGGTCGTGGACCTGCGGGCGGATCAGTTCGTCGTACACGGTCTGCACGACCTTGAGCTCGCCTGTGGTGAGCGGCCGCAGGGTGGCGGCGCCGATGTTGCCGGCCACCTGCTGGGGGTTGCGGGCGCCGGGGATGACGACGGTGACGCCGGGCTGGTCGAGGATCCAGCGGAGGGCGAACTGGGTCATCGTGGCGCCGTCCGGGACGAGCGGGATGAGCCGCTTGACCGCTTCCAGGCCGGTGGCGAAGTCGACGCCGGAGAAGGTCTCGCCGACGTCGAAGGACTCACCCTTGCGGTTGTAGTTGCGGTGGTCGTCCGCGCCGAAGGTGGTGTTCTCGTCGTACTTGCCGGACAGCAGGCCGCTGGCCAGCGGGACCCGGGCGATGATCCCGACGCCGGCCCGCTCGGCGGCCGGCAGCACCTCGTCGAGCGGCTTGAGCCGGAACGCGTTCAGGATGATCTGCACCGACGCCACGTTCGGGCGGGCGATCGCGGTGAGCGCCTCGGCGCAGGTCTCCACACTCACCCCGTACGCCGCGATGCGGCCCTCCGCCACCATCGTGTCGAGCCCGTCGAAGACGGCGTCGGACGAGTAGACCGGGGTCGGCGGACAGTGCAGCTGGACCAGGTCGATCGTGTCGACCCCGAGATTCTCCCGGGAGCGGTCGTTCCAGGCGCGGAAGGCGTCCAGCGTGTAGTTCTCCGGCACCTGCTCGACCCGCCGGCCCATCTTGGTGGCGACGGTCAGCTCCGGGTGATCCTTGAGCACCTGCCCGACGAGCCGCTCACTCCGCCCGTCGCCGTACACGTCAGCGGTGTCGATGAAGGTGACACCACCGTCGATCGCAACGTTCAGCACCCCCAGTGCGTCGCTCTCGTCAACCTCTCCCCAGTCAGCCCCCAACTGCCAGGCCCCCAGCCCGACCACACCAACATCCCGCCCAGTACGCCCCAACCTCCGCTTTTCCATACCACCCACCCTATGCGCCGTCAGGCCTCGCCAGCGCGACGGCGAACTCGTCACCTTCGGCGACTTCGAGGGTGACGGCGAGGGTTTCGGCCATCAACGTCTCCCGGTGGGCTTCGATTGCTGCTCGGGTGAGGGCGTCGGCCGTCAACTTCAGGGTGATCCGGTCGGTGATGTCGAGGCCGGCGTCGCGACGGGCTTGCTGGACTGCTCGGATCGCGTCGCGGGCGATTCCGTCGCGTTCCAGCTCGGGGGTGATGGTCAGGTCGAGGATCAGGAAGCCGTCGGTCAGCAGACCACTTGCCTGTGGGCCGGCGCCGTCAAGAGCCTCCGCGAGGACGGTTTCCAGGGTGTACTCGCCCTCCTGCAACTCGATGCCACCGGCAACAACCGAGCCGTCAGTGGAGACGGACCAGTCGCCTGACTTCGACGCCTTGATCACCGTCTGTACGTCGCGACCCAGTCGCGGGCCCGCCGCTCGCGCGTTCACGGTCAGCTTCTGCGAGACCGGGGCATCCACCTGGTCGACCTCGACCAGCACCACCTCGCGGACGTTGACCTCCGCCCGCAGGATCGGCACCAACTGCTCCAGCGACGACGCATCCGCCGTCGCGACCGTCATCGTGTGCAGCGGTTGACGCCCACGGATCCCCTCCGCCTTCCGGACAGCCGAAGCGACCGAACAGATCTCCCGGACCCGCTCCATCCGCGTCACCAACGCATCATCCGCAGGAAGTTCGTCGACAGCCGGCCAGTCGGTCAGATGCACCGACCGCTCGCCGGTCAACCCGCGCCAGATCTCCTCCGCCGTCAGCGGCAACAGCGGCGCGACGGTCCGGGTGACCACCTCCAGCGCGGTATAGAGAGTGTTCAACGCATCCTGGAACGACGACCCCTGTGCATCCCAGAACCGTTCCCGCGACCGCCGGATGTACCAGTTCGTCAGCACCTCCAGATAGCTGACGACGGACTCGCACGCCGACGCGACGTCGTACCGGTCGAGTCGCTCGCCCACCTCACCGACGAAGACCCGCAACCTGGCCAGCAGATAGCGGTCGAGCTCCACCTCGGAGCTGACCGACCAGCTCGCCGTCGCGCCGGCCGCGTTGGCGTAGAGGCCGAAGAAGTACCAGGCGTTCCAGAGCGGGATCATCACCTGCCGCACCCCGTCGCGGATGCCCTGCTCGGTGACGACCAGGTTGCCGCCGCGCAGGATCGGGCTCGACATCAGGAACCAGCGCATCGCGTCGGCGCCGTCGCGGTCGAACACCTCGCGGACATCGGGATAGTTGCGCAGCGACTTGCTCATCTTCTGCCCGTCGCTGCCCAGCACGATCCCGTGCGACAGACACGACGAGAAGGCCGGCCGGTCGAACAACGCCGTCGCCAGCACGTGCATGGTGTAGAACCAGCCGCGCGTCTGCCCGATGTACTCGACGATGAAGTCGCCCGGGAAATGGTGCTCGAACCACTCGGTGTTCTCGAACGGGTAGTGCACCTGGGCGAAACTCATCGACCCCGAGTCGAACCACACGTCGAGCACGTCCGGCACCCGCCGCATCACCGACTTCCCGGTCGGGTCGTCGGGGTTCGGCCGGGTCAGCCGGTCGATGAACGGCCGGTGCAAATCCGGTACGGCGACGCCGAAGTCGCGCTCCAGCTCCTCGACCGAGCCGTACACGTCGATCCGCGGGTACGCCGGGTCGTCCGACCGCCAGACCGGGATCGGCGAACCCCAGAACCGGTTCCGGCTGATCGACCAGTCCCGCGCGTTCTCCAGCCACTTGCCGAACTGGCCGTGCTTGAGGTGTTCCGGCACCCAGGTGATCTGCTCGTTCAGCTCGACCATCCGGTCCCGGAGCCGGGTCACCTCGACGAACCAGCTCGACACCGCCTTGTAGATCAGCGGTTTACGGCACCGCCAGCAATGCGGGTAGCTGTGCACATAACTGTCCTCGCGCACCAGCGTCCCGGCCGCGGCGAGGTCGCGGATGATGGCCCGGTTCGCGTCGAACACGTGCTGCCCGGCGTACGGCGGAACCACACTGCTGAAGCGAGCGCCTTCGTCGACGGTCAGCAGGGTCGGGATACCGGCCGCGTCGCAGGCGAGCTGGTCTTCCTCACCGTAGGCGGGCGCCAGGTGGACGACGCCCGTGCCGCCCTCGGTGGTCACATGCTCGGCGGCGATGACCTGGAACGCGTTAGCCGTACTCCACAGCTCAGTGTTCGTGAAGAAGTCGAACAACGGTGTGTAGCGCAGCCCGATCAGCTCGGCACCCTTCAACCGCCGGACGACCTCGCCCGACAGGCCGGCGACGCCACCGTGCTCCTCCGTGTACGCCGCCAGACGCGCCTCGGCCAGGATCGTCGGCCGGCCCTCGGCGTCGTTGACGACGACGTAATCGATGTCAGGGGCAACGGCCATCGCGAGGTTGCTCGGCAGCGTCCAGGGCGTGGTCGTCCAGGCCAGCAGCCGCTCGCCGGTCTCCAGCGTCACCGCGACCGTGATCGAAGGGTCCTGCCGCGGCTGGTAGACGTCGTCGTCCATCCGCAGCTCGTGGTTCGACAGCGGGGTCTCGTCGTTCCAGCAGTACGGCAGGACGCGCAGGCCTTCGTAGACCAGCCCCTTGTCGTACAGGGTCTTGAACGCCCAGATGACCGATTCCATGTAGTCGCGGTTGAGCGTCTTGTAGTCGTTGCCGAAGTCGACCCAGCGCGCCTGCCGGGTGACGTAGGCCTGCCACTCGTCGGTGTACTTGAGCACCGACGACCGGCACACCTCGTTGAACTTCTCGATCCCCAGCTCGACGATCTCGGCCTTGGTCTTCAGCCCGAGCACCCGCTGAGCCTCCAGCTCGGCCGGCAACCCGTGCGTGTCCCACCCGAACCGCCGCTCGACCCGCCGCCCGCGCATCGTCTGGTACCGCGGAACGACATCCTTCACGTATCCGGTCAGCAGATGCCCGTAATGCGGCAACCCATTGGCAAACGGCGGCCCGTCGTAGAAAACGAACTCGTTCTCCCCATCCACCCCCGCCGCCCGGTTCTCCACCGAGGCCTGGAACGTCCCGTCCGCCTCCCAGTACTCGAGCACTCGCTCCTCGAGCGTCGGAAACTTCAGACTGGCATTCAACCGGGTGTGGCCGGCTTTCGGATAAGTCACCAGCCGATCGTAAGCGCGGCACGACAGCCGCCCCGAACAGATTTCGGTTCGTATGCCCTACCCGTTGTGCCGTTCAGCCGACAAGATCATCACCCAGGCAGTTACGCGCTAGGAGTCGACCAGGTGACCGCAGCTAGCACCAGTTTGTTCACCACGCTTGATCCGGCTCTCCGTGCCGCCCTCGGCGCCGCACGAGGGTACGTCCGTCTGGCAAGCCCCTACATCAGCGCACCAACTCTTCGATGGCTGGGTATGTTGGCCGCACGGAAGCAGGCGAGATGGCAACTGCTGACCTCCCTAGACCCGGTCGCGGCGGCCTACGGGTTCCTTCATCTTGACGGGCTCCGGGCCCTGCTAGCGACGGATGTGGACATCCGTCACCTGGACAATCTCCACGCAAAGCTGTTCTTGACGGAGAAACATGGTTTCGCCGGTTCAGCCAATCTAACTGCGGCAGGCCTTGGAACCATTGCTCCAGGCAACCATGAGTTGTCCATCGCTCTGACTGCTGAGCAGCGATCTGAAGCCGGCGGCATCTTCAAGCAGTGGCACAGCTCAGCACAGCGTGTCACCCGGGCGATGATCCTGGAATGCGAGCGCCGAGCGGTCACGATCCCTGTCCGCATCACGCGACCACCGGATCTTCCATCCACCGAGACGGCCTTGGCCGATACCGCCGACAAGCTCCTACAGCAGTCCGCCGATGTCGGTGTCTGGATCAAGGCCATCAGTGTCGATGAGAGCGGCTGGCCCGACGGCTCCTGGATCAGCAACAGCCGACGAGCCACGTTCTCGGTCGGCGATCTGGCAGTCATCTACTCCAAGGCGCACCAGGCATGTACGTCGGTAGTACGTATCGACAAACCAGTGGTTGACGAACCCCAGCGACTCCGCGAGTCCGGATACTCGGAGGAAGATGCCAACCGCTGGCGGTGGGTCTCCGACGCCACTTGCCTTCTCGAATTCCCTGAGTCCCGACGGGTGCCAATCGCCGAGGCTGGAAAGACCGCACAGTCGTTGCAGGGAGGTTACTGCCGGATGCCGGTGGGCGGCCTTGCTGCAGTTCTCCGCTACGCGCTGTGACCTCTACCGGATGTTGTGGAGAAGTGCGGACTGGAGGTAGCCGAGCCAGTCGTAGAGGTCGTAGGTGAGGCGGCGCGGGTCGTCGTCGGGGAGTTTTTCCCAGACCGCGTAGTCGTCCTCTTCCTTGATGTCCAGGCGGGTGCCGATCGCCAGGCGCAGGTCGTTCAGGGCGCGCAGCCAGGCGAGCTGGTCGTCGCCCTCGAGTGGGATCCCGTCCTCCGGTGACGCCTCCAGAGCTGCCAGCACCCGCTTCGCGTCCGACGCCTTGCTGTCCCGCAGCCCGCGCTCGGTGAACCGCCGGAACTCGGCGGCCGCCTGGTCGTCGGAGTTGTACGCGTCCGGCAGCAGCCGCTGCAGTACTACGTCCTCCGGCGGGGAGGTCGGCCCGTCGTTGTCCAGCAACGCGGCCAGCGGGTCGCTCGACTCGGCGGCGCGCGGTGGCATCCCGTCGTACAGGAGCTCGACCAGGTTGCGGAGCAGGTTCGCCAGGATGTCCGCCTCGTGGGCGGCGAAGCTGACGATCACGGTCTTCTTGCGCTTGCGGAACTTCGTCACGACTTCTCACAGGTGGCCCACAGGCCGTAGGAGTGCATGGCTTCGACATCGCGTTCCATCGCCTCGCGGTTACCGTTCGAGACGACCGACTTGCCTTCTTGGTGCACCTGCATCATCAGCTTCTCCGCCTTGGCCTTGGAGTAGCCGAAATAGGTCTGGAAGACGAACGTGACGTAGTCCATCAGGTTCACCGGGTCGTTCCAGACGATCGTCACCCACGGTGGGCTCAACTCGATTGCCTCGTCGATTTCGGGGCTGGCGAGTTCGCTCGGTGCGGTGGTCACGTAGCCATTCTCTCCATCATCGGTTCGGAGCTCGCAATAGGCAGTGTCCTCTGTCGGTGAGTCGTGCTTCAGCTCCGGTGTCCAGGTGCGTGCATCGCGGTGCTGGAGGAGGGTCCTCGATGCGGAGCATCGTGGATGCTTCTCCAGTGCCGTGAGGTGCGTGCCTGGGCGCCGGAGATGTGCACGAATCACCGACAGAGGACACTTACCCTTGTGAACGCTACGACAGCGCTGCTGACCGACCACTACGAGCTGACCATGCTGCAGGCGAGTCTGGCCGACGGTACGGCGCATCGCCGCTCGGTTTTCGAGCTGTTCGCCCGGCGGCTGCCCGACGGGCGCCGGTACGGCGTGGTCGCGGGCGTGAACCGGCTCCTGGACGCCCTGGAGCAGTTCCGCTTCGACGAGCGGACGGTCGACTTCCTGGCCGAGCGCGGCATCGTCGACGCCGCGACCCGCGACTGGCTCGCGGAGTACCGGTTCAGCGGCGACATCTCCGGGTACGCCGACGGGGAGATCTTCTTCCCGGGCTCGCCGGTCCTGGTGGTGGAGTCGAGCTTCGCGGAGGCGGTGCTGCTGGAAACCGTCTTCCTGTCGATCCTGAACCACGACTCGGCGGTCGCCTCGGCGGCCTCCCGGATGACCTGGTGGGCCGGTGGCCGGCCGTGTATCGAGATGGGCTCGCGGCGGACCCACGAGGAGGCCGCGGTCGCGTCCGCGCTGGCGGCGTACATCGCGGGCTTCGCCACCACCTCCAACCTGGAGGCGGCCCGCCGGTACGGCATCCCGAGCGCCGGTACGGCGGCCCACTCGTTCACCCTGCTGCACGACACCGAGCGGGATGCGTTCGTCTCCCAGGTGGATGCCTTGGGCAAGGGAACGACGCTGCTGGTGGACACCTACGACCTGACCGAGGCGGTGAAGACGGCGATCGAGGTGGCCGGTACCGGGCTGGGTGCGGTCCGGCTCGACTCCGGTGACCTGCCGTCGCTGGCCGGGCAGGTCCGCGAGCAGCTCGACTCGCTGGGCGCCACCAAGACCCGGATCATCGTCACCAGCGACCTCGACGAGTACCAGATCGCCGCGCTCGCGCCGGCCGCCGTCGACGGGTACGGCGTGGGCACCTCGCTGGTGACCGGCAGCGGCTACCCGACCTGCGGTTTCGTCTACAAGCTGGTCGCCCGCGAGGGCGACGAGGGCACGATGGTGCCGGTCGCGAAGAACAGCCCGGACAAGATCTCGATCGGCGGCCGCAAGTACGCGCTGCGGCGCCGCTCGGCGGCCGGCGTCGCCGAGGTGGAGCTGATCGGCGTCGGCGAGAAGGCGGTGGACGACGGCGACGACCGCGAGCTGCTGAAGCCGCTGGTGGAGGCGGGCAAGATCGTCGGCCGGACCACACCGGCCGAGTCGCAGGCGCACCACCTCAAGGTCCGCGACGAACTCCCTCGCAGCGCCAGTCAACTCAGCCGCGGCGAACCCGCCATCCCGACGGAGTACATCGGCGGCCTGAACGCCCGCAACCCGTTCGCCAAGCGGAGCGCAATATGACCACCCCGGAGGCCGGGGCAACCCGGGAGCATGGGGTGAGTCCGGAGGCCGGGGCGGATGCGCCCGAGCGCGACTCGGGTGCCCCCGAGCCGAGGCCGCCGCGGTGGGATCCGGAGGCGCCGGCCAGCCCGGCCGACATCCTGATCGCGTTGCGCTTCGCCGACCGGGCAGCGCGCAAGGCGGTCGGTGACGAACTGGCCGGCACCGGCGTCCACACCGGCCAGGAAATGGTCCTCGCCAAGCTTCTCCACCTCGGCTCGCTCCCGGTAGCTCAACTAGCGAAGGTCCTCGACGTCGAAGTCCCGACAGCCACCCGAACGACCCAGCGGATGGAAGCAGCGGGCCTCGTCCGCCGGCTGAGGAACGACACCGACGCCCGCAAGGTCAGCATCGAACTGACCGAGCACGGCACCGAGCTCGCCCGCACCGTCCAGCAACTCCACGCCCAAGCAGGCGAACGCGCCCTCCGCGGCGTCAGCGCCGAGGAACGCCGCCTCCTCCGCAACCTCCTCTGGTCCCTCACCCGCAACATCGAAGACATCCCCTGCGCGGGCCACTAAGACCCCGGACCGCCCCCACTCACAAACCTCAGCAGACCGCGCCTCGCCGGTCGTGGCCAAGCGTGAGCGGATGCGCCCAGCGCTGCGTGGAGGAGCTTTGTGAGTGGGGGCGGTCCGGCCTGTCGCACTAGGGCAGGCAGGTATCCAGGTAATCGTTGCGGAACTTCCCGGCCGGGTCGTACTTCGCCGCCAGGGCAATGAATTCCGGCACCTTCGGGTAGCACTCGCGCAGCGTCGCCGCATCGACGGTGAACACCTTGCCCCAGTGCGGCCTGGCGCCCAGCGGCAGCAGCACCTCCTCAAGAGCAGAAACAACCGGCCGGACCGCTTCCTCGTCCCGGATCCAGGTGAAGTGCAGAGCGACCGTGTCGCGACCTTGGCTCGGGCTCAGCCAGAGGTCGTCGGCGGCGATCGTGCGCACCTCCGAGATCTGGATCACCGGCGCCATCAGCCCACCGAGCGCCTTCAGCTCCTCGAAAGCCTGCGCCGCGACCGCCCGCGGCACGAAGTACTCCGACTGCAACTCCTCGCCGTTGCTCGGCGTGAACTCCAGCCGGAAATGCGGCAGCCGCTCGTTCCACGGCCCGGGCACCCCGCCCTGCTGGGTCGCGAAGTCGGCCGGCATCGACTTGATCGGATGCCGGGCACCGTCGGCGACGCGCGCGCCCAGCCAGGACGGCTCGTACGGCGTACCGGCGCGGAGTTTGCGCCAGACCATCACGTCCGGGTCGACCCAGTCGGTGAACGCGCTCACGCTGTACGCACTCGAGAAGACCTCCTCGAAGTCCGAACCGAGCCGCTCGACCGGCAGCGCGTCGTACACGACCTGGCTGATCTCGAACGACGGCCGGGTGTCGAGTTCAAGGCTGACCGTGACGCCGAGCGCGCCGAGGGAGACCACCGAGCCGGGGAAGTCCGGGTCGTCGCGTGTCAGCGTGACGAGCTCACCGTCGGCATTGACGAAGGTGATGCCCGAGACCGCGGAAGCGAGCGTGCCGTTGGCGTCGCCCGAGCCGTGGGTCCCGGTCGAGCAGGCGCCTGCGATGGAGATGTGCGGCAGCGACCCGAGGTTGTGCAAGGCCCGCCCTGCGGCCTGCAGCGCGGCCGTGACCTCGCCGTACCGCAGCCCGGCGGAAACCGTCACGGTGTCCTCACCGACGGTGATCACGCGAGGCAGGCTGGCGACGGACACCAGCGTCCCGGTCGTGTCCGCGATCCGGTTGAACGAGTGGCCGCTGCCCAGCACCCGAACGTGCTCGGAGGATCGCACCAGCTCCTGCAGCTCCGGCACCGACTCCGGTGCGTGCGGCTCCGCCGAGAAAGTGATGTTCCCCGCCCAGTTCGTTGCCATCGTCCACGCCTTCCGGTCAGCCAAGTGATCCTCCCGAAGCCTTCCACATCCGTCGGCTACGTTGATCCGCATGTCCACAGACGCTGACCTGATCGCCCATTCCCAGCAGTTGTCCGCCACCGCCGCCGAGGCCACCCGCCTCGTCGCCGACGATCTGCGGGCCGCGTTCCGGGCCGGGATGGACGTCGAGTTCAAGCGCGACAAGCACGACCCGGTGACGGTCCACGACCGCCGCGCCGAGGAGGCCATCTCCGCGCTGCTCACCCGGCACTTCCCCGGCAGCAGCGTCGTCGGCGAGGAGGACGGCGCGCACGAGGGCTCCGGCGACGTCACCTGGTACGTCGACCCGATCGACGGTACGGCGAACTTCGCCCGCGGACTCGCCTTCTTCTGTACGTCGATCGGCGCGGTACTCGACGGTCGGGTCGTGGCCGGCGCTGTCCTCGACCCGATGACCGGCCACCTCTTCACGGCCGACCTCTCCGGCGCCTGGCTCAACGGCGAGCCACTCCGCTCCGGAGGCACCAAGCAAGAGGCCGAAGCCATGCTGCTGACGAGTTATCCGGCAGCTCGGGATCTTGCCGGCCACCAGGAGTCCGCTCTGGCATCCTTCGCCGGCCTCGTCACGTCGTACGGGACTGTCCGTCGGCCGGGCAGTGCCGCGCTGAGCCTTTCGCATGTGGCGGCCGGCTGGGCCGACGCAACGGTGGGTACTTCGATCAGTGCGTGGGACGTGTGCGCGGCCCAGCTGATCGTCCAGCAAGCCGGCGGCCACTATCTGCCGTTCGGCGGCGAGGGCTGGGACCACCCTCACTTCGCTGCCTACACAGCCGATCTGGAGCCCACCACTCTCACCCAGTTCGTTGGTGACCTGCAGCAGTAGTTACTGTCGGGCGTTCGCTGAACCTTCGAGAGGAATGCATCTTGCGCTCCAGCACCTTCACCCGTCGCCGTACGGTCACCGCCCTCGGGCTGGCCGGCGTGCTGGCCACCGGATCCGCGATCGTTGTCGCGATCAACGGTTCGGACAGCTCGCAGGCCGCCACCCAGACGGCCCAGACTGCGCAGACCGGCCAGGCCGCGCAGGCGGTCACCGCGGCGCGGGCGATCAGTTGCAGCACCGCGACCGGCGGCAAGCCCTTCTACGACGGGCCGTCCGCGTCGAAGGTGTACGACGCCCGGTTCAGCAACAGCGCGGCCGTGCCGTACCTCGGCACGCACACGCCGCAGGGTGCCGGCACCTGGTGGAACTGGGACGGCAAGAAGGACCTGATCCTCGTCACCGCCTACCGCAAGGGCGCGAACTCCCTGATCATCGGGATCGACCCGGCGACCAACAAGGCGGTCGGCGCGGTCGCGATCGCCCCGACGCACGTCGGTGGGATCACCACCAGCAACGGCTGGGCGTTCGTGCAGGGTGGCACCAACACCATCCGCAAGTACAAGCTGTCCACGCTGAGGACCGCGATGAAGGCGCCCAAGACGCCGAAGATCAACCCGGTCGGCCCCGACCGCAAGGTCTACGGCGCGTCCTTCCTGACCAGCTACGGCGGCTACCTGTGGTCCGGCAAGTTCAACGAGAACGGCCGCGACAAGATGTACCAGTACAAGATCAACAGCAACGGCAGCCTGACCACGATCAACAAGGCGTGGGAGGTCCCGACCAAGACCCAGGGCCTGATGGTCACCGGCAGCCACTTCGTCTTCAGCACGTCGTACGACCGGGACAAGCGCAGCAACCTGTACGTCGTCCGCCGCGGCCAGCCCGATCTCGACAAGGCCACCCTGCGCTGCTTCCGGGCACCGAGCATGTCCGAAGGCATCACCGAGTACGGCGGCCGCGCGTACCTGCTCTACGAGTCGGGCTCCCACCTCTACCGCGGCGACTCCCGCACCCTGAACGTCATCACCCGCTTGCACAAGGCAACAGTCTCGTCCCTCACCAACTTGGCCTGACCCGCCGACTTCCCCAGTGCCCCCACCCAACTCTGGGTGGGGGCACTGTTCTCTGTCAGAGCATGGTGACGGCGGCGACGAGGCCGGCCAGGACTACGAGGATGCGGAGGAGGGTGGGTGGGAGGATTCGGCCGAGGTGGGAGCCGGTGTAGCCGCCGATGATGGAGCCGGCGGCCAGGAGGGCGACGGCGGTGTAGTTGAGGTCGGCGACGAAGACGAAGATCAGGCCGGCCACGACGTTGGCCGCCAGCAGGGCAAGGGTTTTCAGGGCGTTGACGATGCGGAGTTCCAGGTCGAGGCCGAGGCTGAGGACGGCCATCATCATCACGCCCGCGCCGGCGCCGAAGTACCCGCCGTAGACGCCGGTCAGGCCGGCGAAGAAGATGGTTGCGGGCGACATCGCAGTACGGGGATGGTCGTCGTCCGGGTGTCTGCGGGAGCGTAGCCAGCGGGAGATCCACGGCTGGGCGCCGACGAGCAAGCAGGTGAAGAGGATCAGCCAGGGCACGATCGACTCGAACACACTCGACGGCAACGCCAGCAGCAGGACGGCACCGCCGACCGCACCGATCGCGGCTGTCAGGACGAGGACCCAGATGACCCCCGGCTGCCCGCGCAGCTCACGCCGGTAGCCGAGGGATCCGCCGAGGCTCGCGGGGATCAGCCCCAAGGTGTTCGAGGCGTTGGCGACCACCGGTGGGATGCCGAGCGCGATCAGCACCGGGAAGCTGAGCAGCGAGGCCACTCCGACCGTCGAGGTGAGCACCCCCGCGCCGAGCCCCGCGGCCACCAGCGCGACCTGCTCCCACCCCGTCACGGATGCTCGGGCGACGGTCTGGCTTCGCTCCGGTGCATGCCAGAGAGCTTATGGACGCCAGGCACTGGGTGTACCTTCGGGGGTAACCCCCGGGGACCAGGAGTTCCACGGCGCACCAGGCTCCGCAGAGCTCAGGCAGCCCACGCGACACCCTCACCCGGGAGCACCTCATGGCGAAGAACAAGGGCGGACGCGAAGTCCGCAAACCCAAGCAACCGAAAACCCCGAAGGCCAACGCCGGCGACAGCACCATCATCCCGCCGACCAAGCAGGGCCGCCGCTAACCCCGAACCGCCCCCACTCACAAAGCTCATCTTGCCGGCCCGCTCAGGCGTGGCTGGAGGTGCCTTGGGCTGGGTGGAGGAGGTTTGTGAGTGGGGGCGGTCCGGGTCACTAGCGCTGTGGTGGCGGGCAGTCGGTTGCGCCGTTGCGCCACTGGTGGTTGTAGCGGCCCGAAACCTTTGTGACGAAAGCGACGATCGCCGCCTCGTCGAGTGCGTCGGTGCCGTGCGAGTTCATCCGGCTGAGCCGCTTGACGGCGACGGGCACCTTCGGCTTGCCGAGGTCTTCCTCGGTGTAGCGCAGCTGGCGGGTGAGGTTGCCTTCTTCAATGATGTCGAAGTCGACGCAATGCACGGCGCCGACGCCGGCTGCCACCAGTGCCGAGGCAACAGCCGACCCAGTCCCACCGAGGCCCAGTACTACGACGCTGCTGGCCTTCAGGCGAGCCTGTACGTCGTACCGGCTGGCGCGTGGGGTCAGGTCCACCCATGCGTAGTACGTCGTCGCCCGGCATCGCATGCACCGTTTGCGGGCCGGTCCTTCCGACCCTGTCGCGGGCTGACCCCGGGTTCGCGGGATGCTGTTGCGCGCACAAGCCGATCGAACGGGAGCTACGCCGATGACGAACGACTGGGCGACCGACCGCGCACAGAACCGCGCCCTGGACGAGCTCCGGGACCAGATGGCGACGGTCTCGTCCGAGGCGTCGAGCTTGCGGTTCCGGCTGTCGCAGGTCCAGGGCAGCATGGAGACGCGGCTGTCCCGGCTGACGACGGCCTTCGACGCCTTCGTGGAGCTGTCCGACATCCGCTTCGACCTGATCGGCTACGCGGACGCGGCCGATGTACGCCGTCGCGCCGGGCACGTGCTGACCGCTTTGGCTTCCGGCGAGACTCCGCCGGCGGCGGGACCCGACGTACCGGCGTACTGGTTGTGGCCTGCGGTGGAAGCGGTTCGTGGTCTCGCCAATGGTGGCAACCTCGACGAGACCATGCTGGCCGAGGCGATGCGGCGCGACGAGCGGCGGACATCACTCTTCCTGTGTCTCGCCCTCGCCTCTCTGGGCTGGCGGAACGAGGTCCGGGCGCAGTGGCTGGACACGGCGTTCGGTCAACTGGCCGCCGACGGCACGGTCACGCGGGCGCAGCGGGCGCTCTGGACCACCGCGGCCCGCGGCGGGTTCGGAGCCGAGGGGCAGAACTCGATCGTCGCGCGGCTGAAGGTGCCGAGCACGGCCGCTGCTCAGCGCTGGGCCGGCCCTGCGATGGCACGCGCCGACAAGGTGAAAGTCACCGGCCCGGCGTACGTGGAGATCGCCGGCTACACCAAGGCCCGGGGCGAGCTGAGCCGGCTCCGGACCGCCGTCGAGATCATCACGGGTGACACGAGCGTCCTCGAGCCCGACCGCGAGCTCGTCTACGCGCCCAGCGACAAGCCCGACCCGGACAGCACGTCCGCGCTCCTGCGACTGCTGATCTCCGAAGGCAGCGAGCCCGAGCAGGCCTCGCTCGCCCGGGTCGCCGAGCTCCGCCGGCAGATCGTCGAGGGCGATCAGACCGACGACGGCGCGATCGACGACTCGGCCGGGACGGTCGAGGCGTTGCTGGAAGCGGATCTCGGCAAAGCCGACGAGCCGCACCTCGCGGCGACCGCGTTGCGTGTGGTCGCGATCGGTGTGGCGGCCGACGCGGAGGTGCTGGCTCAGACGGCGAGCATGCCCACCCCACCCCGGGTGAGCCAGGAGATCGAGTGGCGGACGGTCGATCTGCTGCCGGACGGTCCGGAGCGCCAGTCCCTGGCCGCCGCCGAAGGCGCGATCGCCTCGAGCGTGCAGCCACTGTCCGCCGGTGACGTCAAGGGACCGATCGCGGCGGTTGTCGCCGGTGTCCTCGTGGCCGTCGGGCTGGGTTTGACGCATCCGTTCTGGATCATCATCGGCATCCTGGTCGTTGCCGTCGCCGGTTACAGCTACTGGAAGGCTGCCAAGAAGCGGGCGGACGAGCAGGCCGACGCGGCCCACCGGATCAAGCGGCTGCGGGACGAGGCCGGCCAGGCTGCCGCCCAGTTCGCGGCGTACAAGGCCGATGACCGCGACCGGGCTGCCGCGATCGCGGTCGACCTGCAGGAGATCAAGAAGCGCCTCGAGGCCTGATCCCGCCGTTCCCCGGACCCGTCAGGACCGGTCGCGGGCAGTCCGGACGCTGCTGACGATCTCGGAGCCGGCCACGAAGAGCACGATCACCGCTGCGCCCGTGTAGACGGCGTCGGGGGTGGTCCAGCCGTTGTTGAAGTCGGCCAGGAAGGCGGGGTTGAAGAACTTCTGCTGCCAGAGGATCCAGGCCAGCGGCAGGGCGTAGACGAGCTGGGCCACGGCGTACAGGGCGGCGTGGACCATGGTCCAGCTGCGGGTGGCGAAGCGGATCACGTCGAGCGTGGCGTTCGCGGCCAGGCCGGCCAGAATCGGCCAGATCCAGCCGGACCACAGGTCCGGGTCGAGCACCTCGATGCGGTCGTTGTCCGCCCGGTACGGCGCGGCGGTGTGCTGCCAGACGATCAGCGCGATCACCAGCGCGCTCCAGGCCACCGCCAGTGCTGCGCCGGAGTCTCGCTTGTCTGTCTGGCGCAGGTCGGGCAGGTCGTCCGGGGTCCAGTTGTCGACCATCGCGAGCTCGCGGTGCCGGGACCGGTCGATCAGGGCGAAGACGACCGTCAGCCAGGCGATCATCTGCGCGCCGACCGTGAGGACGCCGCCGATCGCGCTGCCGATCGCCGCGCCCACGTCATTGGTGTCCAGGACCTCGATCACCACCAGGACCGCGACGACCACGGGCAGCACGGTGGTCAGCAGCAGCTTGAGCAGCCGGATGTAGGCCGGGTAGAGGTCCGGGCCGATCAGCGCCAGCGGGCGGTCGGCGTACTTGGCGGCGAGCCGGATCGGGTCGCCCATCTCGATCAGCACCTCGCGCTCGGCAGCCGCCGGGTCGGCCGCATCCCGCGCGTCGGCGGTGTCGGCGATCGTGGTGCGCAGTTCGTCGGCCACGTCGGAGCGCTGGTCGGCCGGGATCCGCCGGACCACCTCGTGCACGTAGCGATCGGTCAGCGTGTTCCCGCTCATTGGTTCTCCTTGGTCAGTTGGGCGATCGAGGCGACGAGGTCTTCCCACTCGCGGACCAGGCCGGCTCGCACGTCAGAGCCCTCCGGGGTGACGCGGTAGAACTTCCGCGGCCGCGACTCGTCGGTGTTCCAGTCGCTGGTCAGCAGGCCCTGCTTCTCCAGCCGGCGCAGCAACGGGTACAGCGTGTTGCCGTCGACGGTGACGCCCGCGTCGTTCAGCGTCACCAGCAGGGCATAGCCGTACTGCGGCGCTTCGAGCAGGGCGAGACAGGCCAGCACGACCGTCCCGCGACGGAGCTCCTGGGCCTGACTGGAAATCAGTTCTTCGGCATCGGCCATGACCAACACTTTACAGTGCGCCACACACTATTGTCCAACGCCTATGTCAGTGCGCCGCGCACACCTGCGCGCCAACCACGTCCCTAGAACAGCAGAGTTGTGATGATGAAATTAGTCGGCTAAGTTCTTTGCTTAGTCGGCTAACAGAGTCGGCACTGTCGCGAGGAGAGCACGCTGTGGAGCTGGGACTGCAGGGCAAGCGGGTGCTGGTCACCGGAGCCTCGTCCGGGATCGGCCGGGAGGCCGCGCTGGCGTTCGCCCGGGAGGGCGCGCGGGTGGCGATCACCTACAACTCACGCAAGGACGCCGCCGACCGGGTGGCGGCGGAACTCACGGCGGCAGACGGCGAAGCGTTCGTAGTACCGATGGAGCTGTCGGCGCCGGAGTCGATCGCGGACGCCGTCGGGCAGACGGTCGAGCGGTTCGGCGGCCTGGACGTCCTGGTCGGCAACGCCGTGTTCTGGGGCGGAGCCTTCGATGACCGGCCGACCCGGATCGAGGACGCCAAGCCGGAGCAGTGGCTGCCGATCCTGCGGGCCAATCTGGAAGGCAACTTCCACCTTGTGCAGCAGGCCGCGCCGGCTCTGCGGAACTCCGACCAGGGCCGCATCGTGCTGGTCTCCACGGACCTGGCCGAGCGCGGTATGACCGGCTCCTGGGCCTACGGTTCGGCCAAAGCGGGGCTGCACGGGCTGGCGGCGAGCCTGCAGCACGACCTCGGCCAGGACGGCGTACTGGTCAACATCGTGATGCCCGGAATCACCCTCGAGAACGGCACGCACCGGGTCATCCCCGCCGAGGCGCTGAGTCAGCTCAGCAGCCGGTTCACGGCCGGGTTCCCCGAGGCCGCGGACGTCGCCGCGACCATCGTCTACCTCTGCTCGGCCCGGACCACCGCCACCCAGGCGGAGATCGTCCGGGTGAACGGCGGGACCGCGCGGGTGGCGTGAAAGCACGCGAACTTCACCGCTGACGGGCACCAGGGCTTGTACCGTGGGGTCAAGGACACCCAGAAGGAGTGTGTGATGACCCGGGCGCTGATCGTGGTCGATGTGCAGAACGACTTCTGCGAAGGGGGCAGCCTGGCCGTCAGCGGTGGGGCGGACGTGGCCTTCCGGATCGGTGAGCTGCTGCACCGGTGGCACGAGGCCGAGCCGGCGGACAAGCACTACACGTACGTCGTGGCGACCCGCGATCACCACATCGACCCCGGTGACCACTTCTCCGACACGCCCGACTTCGTCAACTCCTGGCCGCGGCACTGCGTGGCCGGCACCGACGGCGTCGGGTTCCACCCGAACCTCGACCCGCAGCCCTTCGACGCGATCTTCGACAAGGGCGAGTACGCCGCGGCGTACTCCGGGTTCGAGGGCAAGTGCCACGAGGACGGCAAGCCGCTGGCCGACTGGCTGCGGGACAAGGGCGTCACCCAGGTCGACGTCTGCGGCATCGCGACCGACTACTGCGTGCGCGCGACCGCCCTGGACGCGCACCGCGAAGGGTTCAGCACGACGGTCCTGACCGAGCTGACCGCGGGCGTTGCCCCGACCAGTACCGAACAAACCCTCACCGAGCTGCGCACGGCCGGCGTCACCCTCACCTGACTTCGGGCGCCATCCGCTCTTGCACGGCAGGGACGAACGGGCTCCAGAGGAACCACCCCGGCAGCATCCGGAGCAGCCTGGGTGACCCAGCGAGTACGACGGCGCCGTCCCTGCGCGCCTGATCCAAGGTGGTGATGCCGGAGAACACCCGCATCAGGTCCACCGGCTGGGTGGTGACCAGCACATCGCAGTCGAAGCCCGGATGGGTGGTGCACACCGAGGCTTCCTCCCGATCCAGGACCAGCCAGATCCGGGTCGGATCGTCGCCCCGGTAGTCGAACTCGACGGTGACCCGCTCGGCGGGTAGCTCGTGGTGGTCGACCCGCCGGGACATCCACCAGGTCAGCGTGATCGGGTCGACCTCGCGCGGCTGCGGCTCGGAGAACATCCAGCGCACCGCCCACTCGCCGATCGCCATGATGACGCCCTCGAGGTCACGACCGGCCGGCGTCAGCTGGTACTCGTGCCCGCGAGCGACCGGGACGCGCTCCAGCACGCCCTTGCGTTCCAGGTGGTGCAGCCGCTGCTTCAGGAGCGTGCGGGAGATCCCCGGCAGACCCCGGTCGATGTCGTTGAACCGCCGGCTGCCCAGCACCAGCTCGCGCACGATCAGTGGCGTCCACCGATCGGCCAGCACCTCGCTCGCCAGCGCCACCGGGCAGTACTGGCCGTAGTCTCGCACGCCCTCAGTGTGCGCCCGGTCCAGGATTTGTACCAGCAGGGTCCAGAACCTGTACTGGTCGCGTGTCGGCCGCCGGTGGTCCGCTGGAACCCTCATCACACCGAGGGGGAACCCATGACCACCACTTTCGATCCGATCGCGTTCAAGCAGACGACCCGCGCCCAGTGGGAAGAGGCCGCGGAGGCCTGGCACCGTTGGGGCCCCACCATCGAGGACTGGCTGGGCGAGGCGACCGATGCCATGCTCCGCGCGGCCGGCATCGGCAAGGGCGACCGCGTGCTCGACGTCGCCGCCGGAGCGGCCGGACAGACCCTCGCCGCGGCCCGACTCGCGGGACCCGGCGGCAAGGTGCTCGCCACCGACATCTCCCCCGCCATCCTCCGGTACGCCGCCCGCGCGGCGACCGACGCCGGGATCGAGACCGTCGAGACCCTGGAGGCCGACGGTGAGAACCTCTCCGCGCTAGCCGAAGGCGGGTACGACGCAGCGATCTCCCGGGTCGGCCTGATCTACTTCCCCGACCAGCAAGCCGCCCTCCAAGGCATCCGCCGGGCGTTGCGGCCGGGCGGGAAGTTCTCCGCGGTCGTCTACTCGACGCCGGACCGCAACGGCTTCTTCGCCATCCCGGTCGGCATCATCCGCCGCCGGGCGGAACTGCCGCCCCCGGTACCGGGTCAGCCCGGACCGTTCAGCCTCGGCGGACCCGGGGTCGCCGAGAAGGCCTTCACCGCGGCGGGCTTCCGCGACGTCACGGTGACAACCGTTCCGTCGCCGGTCCGTCTGAGCAGCGCCGCGGAGTGTGTCCGGTTCGAGCGGGACTCGTTCGGCGCGCTGCACCAGATGCTGTCCAAGCTGGACGACGACGCCAAGGCAGCCGCCTGGCAGGAGATCACTGAGCAACTGACGCAGTTCGAAGGCCCGGACGGGTTCGCCGGGCCGTGCGAGATGTTGGTTGTCACCGGCACCAACTGACCGGGGGGCAGGCTCCCCGGCCGCTTGGCGGGGAGCCTGACTGTGCTCAGGCCTTGACCACGACCGGCGTGCCGTTGGCCGTGAGGGACCAGTCGGTGGTGTGGAAGACGTTCGGGTTCACCTCGCCGGTGGTCGTGACGTAGTCGATCATCAGCTGGCGGATCTCGACCTGGCGGTTGTAGACGACCGGCGCGGTCTTGACGTGCGGGAAGTTGCCGCCGCCGGACTGCCGGTAGTTGTTCACGGCAACGACGAACTGCTGACCGGCGGCCACCGGAGCGCCGTCGTACGAGAGCGCCGTGATCCGCGAGCCGGCCGGCTTGGCGATGTCGATCTGGTAGACCAGCGGCTTGGTCAGGCCGCCCATGATGTCGTAGTTGTAGTCCGGCGTACCGGTCGGTGCGGTCGGCGTCGGGGCATTGGTGACCTGGTCGGGGGTGAACGGGCCCGGGCCGCTGACCTGCTTGAAGTAGACCGCGGAGTACTCGAGGTAGTCCTTGATCTGGGCGCCGGTCATGGTCACCCCGATCAGCGTGTTGTCAAAGATGTAGAGCCCGCCGACGTCGCGAACCGATACGTCACCGGCCGGGATCGCGGCCGACCGGTTGAAGGGTGCCGCGATCGCGAGCACCGGGAGCGAGGCCTGCGGCGTACCGGCGAGTGCTTTGCTGACCGCGTCGGCCTGGACGAAGTTCACGAAGTCGAGCGCGGCCGTGTCCTCCCAGGGCGCGGTCGCGGCGGACATCGCCTCCGTGCAGGTGCCGATCTTGGAGTTGACGTAGCCGACGACCTTGTCGTGGTCCTGCTGCAGGAGCTTGGTGACCTTGGGGTCGGCGGCGACGGTGTTGGCGTTGAGCACCTGGCCGTGCCGGCCGACGACCTTCCACCGGCCGCGGACCTTCTGCAGGTCCAGGTCGATCAGCGAGAGCCGCATGCCCCACTTGAGCGGCTCGGTCAGCAGGACCTGTTCGCCGGTGACCTTGTTGGTGACGAGTCGCTCGGGGATCTCCACGTGCGCGTGCCCGACCAGGACGGCGTCGATGCCGGGGACGGTCTCGGCCATCAGGACCGAGGCGTTCTCCGGGACCGGCAGCGCGTCGCCGTACGACGAGGACAGGTCCATGCCGGAGTGGGCGGACACCACCACCACGTCGGCGCCGGCCGCGCGGATCCGCGGTACCCAAACCTTCGCGAGCTCGACGATGCCGCCGAACTTGATCTTGTTCTCGACGTGCGCCTTGTCCCAGATCGCGGTGCCCGGGTTGGTCAGGCCGAGGATGCCGACGGTGATCGGCTTGTGGCCGGGCACGTGCACACGCTTGAGCACGTACGGCGGGAAGACGGGCAGGCCGGTGGCCCAGTCCTGGGCGTTGGCGCCGAGCAGCGGGAACCGCAGCTGCTGCTGGAACTTGCGCAGGATGTCGAGGCCGTAGTTGAACTCGTGGTTGCCGAGCGCTGCGGCGTCGTACCCGATCGCGTTCATCGCCGCGGCCATCGGGTGCACGTGCCCACCAGTGATCGGCTGGATCTTCGCGAAGTAGTAGGCCAGCGGGGTGCCCTGGATGGTGTCGCCGGCGTCGAGCATCAGCGGCGCCGGGGCGTGCCGGTCGGCGGCGATCCGGTCGCGGACCGCGCTGACCAGGGTGGAGATCTTGGCCAGGCCGATGTCGTTGTGCGCGCTGTCGTCGTACTCGGCGTTCTTGAAGTAGTCCCAGTTGAAGACGTTGCCGTGCAGGTCGGTGGTGCCCATCACGCTGAGCCGGACGGTTTTCGAGCCGCCGGCGTACGCCGGGGCCGCCTGGAAACCGGCCGCGGCCAGGGCTGTCGCGGCGGCGCCACCGATCACCGTTCGCCTGCCCATGGTCCGATCCACCACTCCGCCCGCCGGGCCTGCCGGCGTACCGGCCGTCGTCTGGTCGCTGTCCGTCATCGCTGTCGCCTCACGCGTCGTCTGGTTCTGGCTGGCGCGGGCCGTGGGTGTGGCCTGCCCCGGGTGCACGATACGTGCGACGCGCCGGAGGGTGGTGCGCGGATGGCCCCGTCGCCACGAGAGGATGCGGCCCATGACCTTGCCGCCCGGCAAACTTTTTCTGCTTGCCGCCCTCTTGTTCGTCGCCGCCCTGGCTCAAGCCGCGACACCGTCGGCACCGTCGAAGACGGGCGACCGCAACGTCGCAGCCGGGCCGGCTGGGCGGGCTCCGGCTACCGCGCGGGTTCCCGTTGCGGCGATCACGAAGCACAAGCTGACGACCGCGCGCCGGCCCGGCAGCGCCTCCAAAGCTCACCAGAGCCGCGCTAGGCAGGGTAGTCAGCGGACCGGTACGCCGGTCCGGGCGGACGACTGGACGCTGGGCAACGACGGCAAGGTGATCTACCTGACCTTCGACGACGGGCCGCAGCCGGAGTTCACGCCGAAGGTGCTGACAGTCCTGGCCCGGCACCACGCCAAGGCGACCTTCTTCGTGCTGGGGCGCGAGGCCGCGAAGTACCCGGACCTGATCGCGACCCTGCTCTCGCAAGGTCACACCCTCGGGAACCACACCTGGGATCACCCGCAGCTGACCAAGCTGCCCCCGGAGCGCATGCGGCAGGAGATCCTCAGCGGCGTGAAGTCGAAGTGCTTCCGGCCGCCGTACCGCGACACGAACGCGGCCGTGGCGGCGGTCGCGGCGGCGAACCACCAGCGCGAAGTGCTCTGGGACGTCGACACCAAGGACTGGGACAAGCCGGGCGCGGCCAAGATCGAGCGCCAGATCCTCCGCGGGGTCTTCCCCGGCGCCGTCGTCCTCCTCCACGACGGCGGCGGCGACCGCACCCAGACAGTCACCGCCCTGGACCGCGCCCTCACCCAACTGACAGCCCGCGGCTACACCTTCCGCGCCCTCCCCTGCTGACTTACCGAAGGACAGCTTGGCCCTGGGAGAAGTAGTGCACGGCCTGGGCGATCGCTTCGACGGGTTGGTCGAGTGAGGCGACGCCGTAGAAACCGGCCGGCTTGAGCCACTTGCTGGGGCGCAGGGCCGCCTTGGCGGTCGGCTGGTCGAGCCCCAGTACGCCGGGGCTGGTGGGCTCGACGCCTGGGTGGAGAACCACCTCGAGGACGGGCTGCCCGTACCGCCGCTCCACGCGCAATCCGCTCACCGCCGGCCAGGGCAGCACCACCGGGGCGGCAGCACCCTCGACACCGAGTTCCAGCGCCGCCGGAGTCATCCGCATCGCGTACGGCGGCAGCGCGGCGCCGTCGTACCAGCGCTTGAGCTCCTCGCTCATCGTCATCGCCTTGAGCGTCGGCACGGCGGTGATCAGCATCGAGACGACCATCAGCAGTCCGAACGGCCAGTACTGCCCGAGCATGATCGCCAGCGTGATCCCGAGGCCCGCCCCGACCGCCGCCAGCAACAGCACCACGCTGCCGCCGATCATCCGCGTCCGGCGCACCGCGGCGCGCCGCCGCAGTACCTCCTGCTGGTCGAGACCCACCGTGAAGCTCTCGTTCATGTTCAGAGCGTGACAGCCCCGGGGGTCTCAGGTGAGGATCGACGCCTTGCCCGCGGAGAAGTGCTTCAGGGCCTGGTCGATCACGTGGACCGGCTGGTCGAGGGCTTTCACCAGGTAGAGGCCGGTCGGTTTGAGCAGCGGGCTCGGCTTGACGACAGCCCGGACCGCCGGCTGGTCAAGACCCCGTACTCCGGCGGTGGTCGCACCGATGCCGGGAGCAAGCTTCAGCTCGAGCACGAACTGCCCGAAGCTCTTCACCTGCTTGAACCCGTGCACCGTCCCCCACGGCAGGATCACCGGGTAGGCGGCGCCCTCACAGGCCAGCTCCAGCCCCTTCGGCGACATCCGCATCGCCACCGGCGGCAGTTCGTTGGCCGCCACCCATCGCCGTCGTTCACTGTCTAGCTTCAGCGCCTGCAGAGTACTCAGGACCAGCGGGATCATTGCCGCGATCAACAACAACGCAAACGGCCAGAGCCCTGCGCCGCGAAAGGCGAGCAGCGCATAAACCGCGCCGACGATGCCCAGGGCCCCGATCACCAGGGTCACCCACGCACCCCGCCGCTGCCCCTTGCTGACCACAACCCGTCGCTGCGCCACAACCTCCCGATCAACGCCCACCACAAACGACTGCACCGGACCCTGATCGCTCATCCCCCCACCCTCTCAGGCGCAGGGTCCGTCCGCCCACCGACACCTACTACTGACGCCGCCCCGCCCAGGTCCAGGCGTAGACGCCGTCGTCGACTGCCGCGCCGCCTTCGCCGAGCTCCAGGGGACGGAAGGTGTCAACCATGACTGCCAGCTCCTCGAAGGACTCCGCGCCCAGGGAGGCCTCGATGGCCGACGGCTGCGGTCCGTGAGCGTAGCCACCCGGGTGGAGCGAGATCGAGCCCAGCCCGATCCCGCTGCCCTTGCGGGCCTCGTAGTCGCCGCCGCAGTAGAACATCACCTCGTCGGAGTCGACGTTCGAGTGGTAGTAGGGCACCGGCACCGAGAGCGGGTGGTAGTCGACCTTGCGGGGGACGAAGTTGCAGACGACGAAGTTGTTCGCCTCGAAGACCTGGTGGACCGGTGGCGGCTGGTGGATGCGGCCGGTGATCGGCTCGAAGTCGCTCACGTTGAAGGTGTAGGGGTAGAGGCACCCGTCCCAGCCGACCACGTCGAAGGGATGCGTCGCGTACGTCATCCGGCTGCCCACGATCCCCCCGGCGCCGTTGCCGCGGTGCTTCACCAGCACCTCGACGTCGTTGCCTTCCACAACGAACACGTCCCCCGGAGTCTTCAGGTCGCGTTCGCAGTACGGCGCGTGTTCGAGGAACTGCCCGAACCGGCTCAGGTACCGCTTGGGCGGCGCGATGTGGCTGTTCGCCTCGATGCAGTACGCCTGGACGCCCTCCGCGCTGGGCAGCCAGCGATGGGTGGTGGCCCGCGGGATGATCACGTAGTCACCCTCGACCGCCTCCAGCACTCCGAAGACGGTCTCCACGGTCGCCGAGCCACGCTCGATGTAGACGCACTCGTCCCCGATGGCGTTGCGGTAGTACGGCGAGATGCCGGCCGCGACGACGTACGAGATCCGGACGTCGCCGTTGCCCAGGACCAGCCGGCGGTGCTCGACGACGTTGTGGCCCTCGCCGGACTCGAACAGGTCGTGCAGCTTCAGGTGCCGTGGCGTCAGCGGATGGTTCGGCGTGGTCGACAGGTCCGGAAGCTCCCAGATCCGCGAGTCGACGATCGCCGACGGCACGCCCGAGTGGTAGAGCAGTGACGAGTCCGACGAGAACCCCTCCTCGCCCATCAGCTCCTCGTAGTACAACCCACCGTCCGGTTTGCGGAACTGGGTGTGCCGCTTCGGCGGGATCTCGCCAACCTGCCGGTAGAACGCCATGACTCCTTCTTCCCGGTGTGCATTTCTTGTAGGGTCCGTTTATCGGACACTTCCGTCCGCTTACCGAAAGCATCCGTTAGGCTCGGACCCATGTCAACCATCCCTGCCCTGTTCCGGCACCTGGTCGACGACGCGGCGATGTTCCCGCCCGGCGACCTCCCCCTGGTCGATGCCGTTGCCGCGCACCGCGAGCACCGGCGTTCGGCGTACGCCGACCTGGTCGGCCCACTCATCTGCACCGACGACAACCTGATGAAGGTCGCCGCCGAGGCCGCCAAGGGCGAGACACCGCTCGAGGTCGCCGTCGTGATCACCGGCGGCGCCGGCGGGATCGAGCCGGTCGTCCGGTACGGCGATCGCTCGGCCGACGTCGTGGTCACGGCGATCGAGGTCCGGCTGCGCGACGAGGACGACCTGTCCCGCAACGCGCTCCGCGTCGTCCGGGTCTGTGACGACTGCCTCGACGAGGAGAACGCTTTCGTCGAGATCGGCCTGGACGGCGCCTGGGAGCGGGCACTCGACGTCGTCGCCGACGCCGGGTACGCCGCCAAGCTGCGCACCGGCGGCCTCGACGCCACCCTGTTCCCGACCTCGGACCAGGTCGCCGCCTTCATCACCGCGTGCCTCGACCGCGAGGTGGCGTTCAAGTGCACGGCGGGCCTGCACAACGCCCTTCGGCACACCGCCGCCGAGACGGGGTTCGAGCACCACGGCTTCCTCAACGTCCTGCTCGCCACCCGCGCCTCGCTCGACGGCGCCGCCCACGACGAGCTGATCGCGGTACTGGAGAACCGGGGCGGCGAGAGTCTCGCCGCGTCCGCCGCGGCGCTGTCCGAGGAACAGGCCGCCGGTACGCGCCGGTGGTTCACCTCGTTCGGATCCTGCAGTATCGACGAGCCCCGCCACGACCTGACCGCACTGAACCTGTTGGAGCCCCAGTGACCTGGATCGACATCCCCGCGAACTCCCCGTTCGGGCCGGACAACCTGCCGCTGGGGATCTTCCGGCGCGACGGCGAGCAGCCGCGGATGGGCGCGGCGATCGGCGACCTGGTCATCGACCTCAGCGCGGTCGCCTCGGCGCGGCCGCTGGACGGGTCGCAAACGTTCGCCGAGCCCACGCTGAACGCCTTCCTCGCGCTCGGCCGGCCGGCCTGGCGCGCGACCCGGGAGTGGCTGCTCGAGCTGGTCCGCGACGAGAGCAACCGGGACGCCGTCGAGCCGCACCTGCTCCCGCAGTCCTCACTGACCATGGAACTGCCGTTCGAGGTGGCCGACTACGTCGACTTCTACGCCTCGGAGCAGCACGCCACGAACCTCGGCCGGCTGTTCCGCCCCGACTCGGAACCGCTGCTCCCGAACTGGAAACACCTCCCGGTCGGCTATCACGGCCGGGCCGGCACAGTGGTTGCCAGCGGCACCGACATCATCCGGCCGAGCGGTCAGCGCAAGGCGCCCACCGAGACGGCACCGACGTACGGTCCGTCGCAGCGGCTGGACATCGAGGTGGAGCTCGGCTTCGTCGTCGGCAGCCCGTCGAAGCTCGGCGAGCCGGTCTCCGTCGAGGCCTTCAAGGACCACGTGTACGGCGTGGTGGTGGTCAACGACTGGTCAGCGAGAGACCTGCAGGCGTGGGAGTACGTGCCCCTCGGGCCGTTCCTGGGCAAGTCGTTCGCCACCTCGATCTCGCCCTGGGTCGTCTCGCTCGAGGCGCTCGAAGACGCCACCGTCCCGCTCCCGCGGCAGGAGCCAGCCGTCCTGCCGTACCTGGCGAGCGACTCGCTGGCGAACTACGACATCACCTTCGAGGTGTACTGGAACGGCGAGCTGGTGAGCAGCCCGCCGTACCAGGACATGTACTGGTCGCCGGCCCAGATGCTCGCTCACCTGTCCGTGAACGGCGCCTCCGTGCGGACCGGAGACTTGTTTGCCTCCGGCACCGTTTCGGGTGCGGAGAAGGACCAGCGCGGCTCCTTCATCGAGCTGAGCTGGGGCGGTCGCGAGCCGATCAGGGTGAAGGGCGAGGAACGCACCTTCCTGCAGGACGGCGACGAGGTCACCATCACCGCCACCGCGACCACCCGCACCGGCACGAAGCTCGGCCTCGGCTCCGTCACCGGCCGCATCCTCCCAGCCGCCTCCTGACCACCGCCCCTGCGGGGCCGGACCGCCCCCACTCACAAACCCGTCTTCTGCAGTCCCAGCCGCCCTCACCCACGCCTGGCCGAGACCGGCCAGGCGTGGTTTGTGAGTGGGAGCGGTCCGGGACCCGCCGCCGACGCCGACGAACCGGCCGCCACCGCGAGCCTCTCGGCGGTCAAAGCGAGTTTAAACGTTCAGCAATCTTGTTCATTAGTGTTTGTTTCTCTTGACTTCTTGCGGTTGCGTACACAGAATCCGTCAGACAGTGACCCGCCCGTCAGGAGTCGTCCCGTGTCTCGACCTGTAATTCCGTCCCTGGCCGCCGCTGCGCTGGCGGCCGGCCTGCTCGTCGCCCTCCCACCCACCGCGGCCACCGCCGGCCCCGCGGCGACGGACCTCACGCTCACCTCCCCCGAGCTGACCGTGACCGTCGCCGCCGACTTCCCCCGCGTCATCCGGTACGCCGACAACGCGTCCGGCCGGTCGCTCGGCGGTCAGCCCGACGCGATCTCGACCGTCACCGTCAACGGGGTCGCCCGGGCTGCCCGGCTGACCGGACCGCCGACGGTCACCACCGGCAGAGCGCAGTACCGGCTGGCCTTCGATGCGTTGCCCGGCGTCGAACTGGATGCCAGTCTCGCGCTGAGCGGCCGGGTGACGACCTTCAGCATCGACGCGGTCCGCGATACCGAGGCTTCCCGGGTCCGGACGATCGACATCCCCGACCATGACCTGGTCTCCGTCGCGAGCACCGATCCGGGCGCCACCACGGCCTTCACCACGCTCGACCCGGACTCCACCCGGACCGCCGACAAGATCACGCCCGTCACCGCAGCCACCGCCGCCGAGCCGGCCGCCACCGGCGCGACGTACGCGTTCGTGAACACCAGTGGCCTCGCCGCGGGCATCGAGTCGAACTCGGTGTACGACAAGCCGTCGGGCCAGTCCGTCGACGACGGCGCCCGGCTCTGGCACCGGGCCCGCAAGGCGGCCGACGGGACCAGCCGGGTCGGTGTCTGGAGCGGTCAGTGGACCTATCGCGCCGACACCTCGCCGTACACCGAGCCGTTGCCGTGGGCAAAGGTCGTCGTGACGCCCGACGCCAACGACGACAAGACCGTCGACTGGCAGGACGGCGCGATCGCGTTCCGCTCGATCATGACCGAGCCCAAGGGCGGCGACCAGGTCAAGAACCGGGTGGTGACCCACATCCCGTTCAACTTCGCCAGCCAGGCCACCCATCCGTTCCTGCGCACGCTCGACGACGTCAAGCGGATCTCGCTGGCGACCGACGGTCTCGGGCAGATGGCGCTGCTGAAGGGGTACGGCTCGGAGGGCCACGACTCAGCCCACCCGGACTACGGCGGCAACTACAACCAGCGGGCCGGCGGTCTCACCGACCTCAACACGCTGCTGAAGAAGGGCAAGGACTACAACGCCTCGTTCGGCGTGCACGTGAACGCGACCGAGTCCTACCCGGAGGCACGAGCCTTCAGCGAGGAACTGGTCGACAAGTCCGCCAAGGGCTGGAACTGGCTGAACCAGAGCTATTACATCAAGCAGCGTCCGGACCTTGCCTCCGGCAGCATCGTCAAGCGCTTCCAGCAACTGCGCGACGAGACCGACCCGAACCTGAAAGAGCTCTACATCGACGTGTACTACCAGTCCGGCTGGCTGGCGGACGGTCTGACCCGGCAACTGGCCGACCAGGGCTGGCAGATCGGTACCGAGTGGGCCGACCGGCACGAGCGCACCTCGCTGTGGTCGCACTGGGCCAACGACCTCGACTACGGCGGCGCCACCAACAAGGGCCTGAACTCGAACATCATCCGGTTCGTCCGCAACCACGAGAAGGACGTCTGGAACAACCACCCGATTCTCGGCCAGACCTCGCTCGTCGAGTTCGAGGGCTGGACCGGAGAGACCGACTGGAACACCTTCTACGCCAACATCTGGCAGCGCAACCTGCCGACCAAGTTCCTCCAGCAGCAGCAGATCCTCGACTGGAACAGCAACGAGATCACCTTCGCCGGTGGCGTCCGCGGCACCGTTGCCAACGGCAAGCGAAGCCTCAGCGTCGGCACCGCCAAGGTGCTCGATGGCGACAAGTACCTGCTGCCGTGGGACGGCGACAAGAAGCTCTACCACTACAACCCGGCCGGCGGCGCGACCACCTGGAAGGTCCCGGCAGGCTTCAGCACGGACCGCTTCACCGTCTACAAGCTGACCGACACCGGCCGCGTCAGGATCGGTACTGCGCCCGTCCGCAACGGCAACGTCACGCTGGCAGCCAACCCAGGTCAGCCTTACGTCCTGTACCCCGAGCAGGCACCGCGTCTCGCGGACCCGCGGTGGGGCGAGGGCAGCCACCTGGAGGACCCCGGCTTCAACGCCGGCAACCTGAACCCCTGGGACCCGGCCGGCAACGCCTCGATCGCCACCCTCGCGAACGGCCAGCATGTCGCGGAACTCGGATCGGACCACACCACGCTCCAGCAGCGGATCCGCGGCCTCGTCCCCGGCCGCACGTACAGCGCCTCCGCGTGGATCGAGGTCGAGCCGGGCAAGTCCCGCAAGACCACGCTCGACGTCAACGGCACCTCGGTGACCGTCGACCGGTCCACCGCGATGAACCGGGTGGCGGCCGACGACAAGCACGGCCTGTACTACCAGCGGGCGCGGGTCATCTTCGAGGCCAAGGGCATCACGGCCGACCTGACCCTGAAGGCGGTCAGCGGCGCGGCCCGGGTTCGCATCGACGATGTCCGGGTGGTGGAGACCAAGCGTCCGGCCGCCGGGCTGGTCGAGGACTTCGAGAACGTCGACCAGGGCTGGGGCCCGTTCGTGAAGGGCGACGCCGGCGGCACGAACGACCCCCGGACCGTGCTGGCCAGGAAGCACGCTCCGTACACCCAGGCGGGCTGGAACGGGAAGCTCGTGGACGACGTACTCGACGGCGAGTGGTCGTTGAAGTCGCACGAGGAGAACCAGGGACTCGTCTACCGGACCATCCCGGCCACCGTGCCCTTCACTCCGGGTCACAAGTACAAGGTCAGCTTCGACTACGAGAACGGCGTGGCCGGGCAATACAGCTGGGTGCAGGGCGTTGACCGGCCGGCGTCGGTGGAGGTGAAGGCGACACCGATCGGTGCGCAGCGCACCAAGGCGACGTTCAGCCAGGAGTTCGTGGCCGGCTGCGGAGGCGACTACTGGGTCGGCCTGCGCAAGCACTCGTCAGGCGGCGACCAGGCCGACTTCGTGCTGGACAACTTCGCGGTCACCGATCTGGGTGCCACCAGCGACGCAGCCGACTGTACTTCGCTGAGTCTGGCCGGAGCCGGCCTCAACGGCATGGTCTCCGGTGAGCCGAACACAGTCGTCACCACCTTCACCAACAACGATGTGGTTGCCGTCGACAACATCACGCTGGCACTCACCGCTCCGGCCGGCTGGGCGGTCGAGGCAACCACTCCGGCGACGCACGCGACGGTTGCCGCTGGCACTAATGTCTCGACTACCTGGTCGGTCACTCCGCCTGCCGGGACGCCAGCGGGCAAGTACGTGCTCTCGGCAACCGGTGGGCAGGCAACCACTTCGGCCGAGGCGACCTTGTTGCCACCGGGCATCGTTCCGCAGTCCAGGATCAAGGTGGTCGACGTCAGCAGCGAGGACCCGGCCACCGACGGGCCCGCCACCGCTGCGCTGGACGGAAACCCCAGCACCCTTTGGCATTCCGCCTGGTCCCAGGCGCCGACGCCGGCGACCTATCCGCACCACATCACGCTCGACCTCGGGACGACGTACCAGGTGAACGGGTTCAGCTATCTGCCGCGGCAGAGTGGGACGAACGGGATGTTCAAGGGGTACGAGGTCTACGTCAGCGCCGACGGGCAGACCTGGGGTACGCCGGTGAAGACCGGCGAGTTCCCCAACTCCCGCGACACCCAGCGGCTGGACTTCACCGCGAAGGCGGGCCGGTACGTCAAGTTCGTCGGTACCAGCTCACTGAACGGGGCGGTCTTCGGTGCGGCGGCCGAGCTGAACGTCTACGGAACGCGTTAGCACAAAGGAAAAGCGGCGCCATCTCCCCCGAGGATGGCGCCGCTTTTGTTTGCTCACTTGACGACGGTGACCGAGACGGCAGGGCTGGCGGCCTTGGCCGTCACGACGCGGAACTTGTTGACGCCGAGGCGGCCGCTCTGCACCCACACCGAGTAGGTCGCCTTGCTGGTCACCTTGGTGGTGGCGGGGAAGTTGACCCACTTGCCGCTCTGCAGGCGCTGGACCTGGACGACCGAGTTCGCGGCGATGCCGGTGGTCTTGCCGGAGAACGACACCTTGGCCCAGGCCTTCGCGGTGGTCTTGTCCGACTTGATCGTGATCGACGGCTTCGCGGCGACATCCGTGCTGGTGCTGGTGATCCGGGTGGTGTCCGGTGTCGCGGTGGCCTGCAGAGCGCCGGCCACGCCGATCCCGGCGGCGGCCAGAGCGATCCCGGCGACCACGGCGAACGGACGACGAACGGCCTGAGAGCGAGTGCGCATGGTGGTGATTTCCCCTCGTAGGTATGGGGTTCTGGTGAACCCGACACCTGTGGAGACGCCCCGGCCGTGGGAAAGGTTGTGTTACGACTCCGTCTCAGGACTGTCCGGCAGCACCAGCCGGGCGCACGCACCGCCGCCAGGAGAGGTGCCGAAGGTGAGCTCGGCGCCGAGAACCTTGGCGTGTCCAGCGGCGATGGTCAGGCCGAGGCCGTGGCCGACGCCGCGCTCGGCCATCCCGGAACGGAACCGACGGGGGCCTTCGGCAATCAATTCCTCGGGATAACCGTTGCCGTGGTCCACCACCTCGATGGTCCGGCCCCGCACGGTGACCTCGATCGGTGGCCGGCCGTGCCGCAGGCCGTTGACGATCAGGTTCGCCAGGATGCGTTCGATCCGTCGGGAGTCGGTGGACACCGTCTCCTCCGGGCCGCACCGGTGCACCACGACACTGTCCGGCGCCAGCGACTGCTGCATCCGCAACCGGCCGACGGCGGACCCCACGAACGCGCCGAGCCCGACATGCTCCAGATCCGCCTGCTCGACACCGGAGTCGAACCGGGCGATCTCGAGCAGGTCCTCGACCAGTCGCCGCAGTACCTTGGCCCGGTCGCGCACGAGCTCACTCGGACGACCGGGCGGCAACAACTCGGCGGCGGTCAGCAGGCCGGTGACCGGCGTACGGAGGTCGTGGGCGACGTCCGCGGTGAATCTTCGCTCCGCTTCGAGTTGGCCGCGCAGCGAACTGGCCATCGTGTCCAGGGCGGTGGCCAGTGCCTGGACCTCGTCCTTGCCCTTGCCCGCGGCGCCCGCGGCCGAGGCATCGAGATCCCCCGCGGCGATGCGGCGCGCAGTACCGGCGACTGCGACGATCCGGCGGGAGAGGCTGCCGGCCGCGATCACGCTGCCCAGGGCGACCAGGGCAACCGTGCCGATACCGCCCAGGATCAGCGCCCGGCGCAACGCGGCCATCGACGGGTCGTCGACGTCGTAGTCCTGCACGATCGACAGGATCTGGCCATCCTTGACGCCGACGGCCGCCCACATCTTGGCGTTCGGCGAGCCGGTCTTGAAGGTGGCCCGCTTGCCACCCATCACGGCTTCCCGCAGCTGCGGCGGCAGATCCGGATCGTCCAGCCGCGACCCGAACACCGGTACGTCGCTGCGGTCGTAGCTCTCCGCGGCCAGCTGGATCCGCTCGTCGGCGAAACTCCGCGTCCGGTCCAGCCGGGCCGACTGGGCCTGGGTGTAGACCGCGACGCAGAGCACCAGGATCGCGAGTGACGACAGCAGAACGAAGATCAGGCCGAGCTTGCTGCGAAGACCCATCAGAGGCCTCCATGGGGGGCGGAAGGCATCGTGCTAGGCCCGCAGCTTGTATCCGAATCCGCGCACGGTTTCGATCCGGTCCGCGCCGATCTTCGTCCGCAGGCGTTGCAGGTGGACGTCGACCAGCCGGCCGTCGCCGCCCCACTCGTAGTCCCAGACGCGTTGCAGCAGGGTGGACCTGCTCAGCACGACGCCCGGGTTGTTGGCGAACTCGATCAGCAGCTTCAGCTCGGTCGGGGTGAGCTGGACGGTGTTACCGCCACGCCGTACCTCGAGAGCCTCGCGATCCAGCTCCAGGTCGCCGAACGACTCGACGCTCGAGCCCGTCGCCGGCGCGGGCCGCTCCGGATCGGCCACGGCGCGCCGCATCACCGCGCGCAGCCGGGCCACCAGCACCTGGGTGTCGAACGGCTTGGTGACGTAGTCGTCCGCGCCGGCCTCCAGCCCGAGGACGACGTCCAGCGCGTCACCGCGGGCCGAGACCATCACGATCGGCACCGTGCTGGACTCCCGGATCCGCCGGCACACGGAGATGCCGTCCAGTCCGGGCAGCATGATGTCGAGCATCACCGCGTCCGGATGGATCTTCTCGAAACGTTCGATCGCCTCCAGGCCGTCCTCGGCCGTCGTGACGTCGTACCCATGGCGTTCGAGGGTCAACTGGGTCGCCTCACGGATCACCGCGTCGTCCTCGACCATCAGGATGCGCGCTGCCGGTTCTTCCGGTACCACCGAAGTTCAGTCTCCCTCTTGGATCTGCGAGCTCACCGTGGTCATCCGACCGCCGACCCAACGGTAGACCTGGACCGTGCTTCCGGACGGGCAACAAGGCGCGTCGTCCACGGTGAAGATTTTCGCTTCGACCACCAGCTCGCCTTGCCGGGTGGGACTGATCTTCAACTGATCGGCCTTCAAACTCCAAACCCGGCGTGGCCCCGTCGGCGTGGCGGCCATCAGGGCGGCTCCGACGACGAAGTTGTCGAGCGTGTGGATCAGCACCACCTGCTGCGGCTGGCCGGTCTTCATCATGTCGACGGCGGGCCCCCGGGTGAGGCAGCGGGCGATCACCGTGCACCGCGCCAGCAGCTTGCGGAAGTACGCGTCCACCTGGCTGTCGTTGCGCAGGCTGTCCCGGATCTCGGTCAGGCTCATCGCCTCCGCGCTGATCCGCGGCCCCAGCGTCGTGGACGGTGGCGTGGACGGCGCGAAGCCGCGGTTGACCGACGGGCTCGGCGCCGCCGAGGTGGCCGGCGTGTCGGCGCCCTCGACCCGCAGGCCGCCGCCGTTCGCGCAGCCGGACAGGACGACGAGCCCGGCCAGGACCAGCGCAGCCGGCAGCAACCGCCTTGCTCGCATGGGTGACCTCCCGCCTTGCCTCACCGTGTTCCCCCCGTTTTCAGACAACTGCCTTCCATAGTGCGGCCGGCACGTCACATTCGACGGCCGTGAACGTCGAATGGCCCCGGCAGTTCCGTTGCGGTTGAGTCACAGAAGGTAGAAGAACCCTCACGAAACGACCTTGCCCGGATTCAGGATGTTCTTCGGGTCCAGCGCGGCCTTGATCGCGCGGTGCACCGAGACCGCCACCGGACCGATCTCCTGGACCAGCCAGTCGCGCTTCAGCACCCCGATCCCGTGCTCGCCGGTGATCGTGCCGCCCAGCTCCAGACCGACCTCCATGATCTTGTCGAAGGCCACCTGGGCCCGGGCCGCCTGGTCCGGATCGGTCGCGTCGAACACGACGGTCGGATGCATGTTGCCGTCGCCGGCATGACCCAGTACGCCGACGGTGATGTCCAGGTCGAGCGCGATCCGCTCGACCGCACCGATGAAGTCGGCCAGCCGGGACCGCGGTACGCAGACGTCGTCGATCATCGTCGTCCCGAGCTGCTCCAGCGCGACCAGCGCCGCCCGGCGGGCCGCCAGCAGGAGTTCACCCTCGGCCGGGTCGTCCGCCTCGATGCACTCGATCGCGCCGTACTGGCGGCAGAGCTTGGCCACCATCGCGACATCGGCGGCACCGGCCTCGCCGCCCGCGTCGGACTGGGCGATCAGCATCGCCGCGGCCTCGGTCGGCAGGTCCATCCGCAGGTAGTCGTTGACCGCGCCGATCGTGGTGCGGTCCATGATCTCCAGCAGGGACAGCGACACGCCGCTGCGGATGATCTCGACGATCGCCTCACCGGCCGCGACGCCGGAGTCGAACAGTGCTGCCATCGTGCGCGGCTGGGCCGTCTGCGGGCGCAACGCGAGGGTCGCCTCGGTGATGATGCCGAGGGTGCCCTCGCTGCCGACCATCAACTTGGTGAGGTCGTAGCCCGCGACGCCCTTGACGGTGCGCCGGCCGGTGCGCAGTACCTGGCCGTCGGCCAGCACCACTTCGAGCCCGAGCACGTAGTCGGTGGTCACGCCGTACTTCACGCAGCACAGGCCGCCCGAGTTGGTCGACAGGTTGCCGCCGATCGAGCAGAACTCCCAGCTCGACGGGTCCGGCGGGTAGAACAGGCCCTGCTCGGCCACCGCGCGCGACAAGACGGCGTTGAACACGCCGGGCTGCGTCACGACGTACCGGTCGACGGGCTCGATCTCGAGGATCTTGTCCATCTTCTCCAGCGAGATCACCAGGCAGCCCTCGATGGCGTTCGCCGCACCCGAGAGCCCGGAGCGGGCACCTTGGGGCACGACCGGGACGCCCGCCTCGGCGGCGATCCTGACCGCCGCCTGGACGTGCGCCGTCTCCCGCGCGAGCACCACCGCGATCGGCTCACCGGCCGGACAGAACATCGCCCGGTCGTACCGGTAACTCTGGATCCGGTCGGCATCGGTCACCAGCGCCTCCGGCGGCAACACCTGCCGAAGGCGCTCGACTAGATCGTTCATATCGGTGAGCCTAGTGTCCTGGGCGAGGTGATGCTCGTTCGCCGGGGGTGTCCAGGTGCGTGCATCGCAAGGCGGAGGAGCGTCCTCGATGCGGAGCATCGTGGACGCTTCTCCAACGCCGCGAGGTGCGTGCCTGGGCGCCCCCGGCGTCGAGCATCACCTCGCCCAGGGCACTCGGGCGGTTTTGCGCCTCTTGGCAGGTGCGATCAGCGGGTTCTGCTGGTCGCGTTCTCCGAGATCTCCTGGTAGCCGCCGCCGTAGTTGTGGAACTCGCGGGCGATCGCGATGAACGTGACGCTCTTGTCGGTGGACCTCACCTTCGGCGTCCGGCAGGTTCGCTGCCCGGCCGTCACGGCTCCGTTGCCACCGCTGCTGTCACAGGACAACGTTCGCCCCGCGTTGGAGCCGCCGTGCTGGACCAGATAGGCATTGGCCCGCTGGTTCGCAGTCAGTCGCGGCTTCATGGTGATCTCGGCCCAGTACTGCGAACAGTTGTCCCGGACGAGCCGGACACTGCCCCAGCTGGGCGGTCGGTGGTCGCGCAAGATGCTTGCGGACGAGATGGATTTCGCACCCGAGCAGCTCACGGCAGGCGCCGCTTGAGCTGAGGTGGCCAAGGCGAACACGCCGCTTGCGGCCAGACCCGCGGTGCTGAGCACAATGCCCAGTGTCTTCATCGGAAAACCCTTCCTGAGCGTACGCCCCGACGCACACTCATTGGGCAGAGTACGCGAACCTCCCCTGACCTGACAGTCACTCCGGTAATCGGACGCAACCTCGGTGTGTCGCGGGCAGATCACGGTGGGTATACACACAGACCAACAAAACACCCCGCCTTTCAAGGCGGGGTGCTTTGGGGTTACAAGTTGCCGCGGCGCTCCTGCTCGCGCTCGATGGCCTCGAACAGCGCCTTGAAGTTGCCCTTGCCGAAGCCGAGCGAGCCGTGCCGCTCGATCAACTCGTAGAAGACCGTCGGCCGGTCGCCGATCGGCTTGGTGAAGATCTGCAGCAGGTAACCGTCCTCGTCGCGGTCGACCAGGATCTTGCGCGACTGCAGCTCCTCGATCGACACCCGCACGTTGCCGATCCGCTCGCGCAGCTCCGGGTCCTCGTAGTACGAGTCCGGCGTGTTCAGGAACTCGACACCGTTGGCCCGCATGATGTCGACGGTGCGCAGGATGTCGTTGGTGGCCAGCGCGATGTGCTGCGCGCCGGCGCCGTCATAAAACTCCAAGAACTCATCAATTTGCGACTTCTTCTTCGCGATGGCCGGCTCGTTCAGCGGGAACTTCACCCGGTGGTTGCCGTTGGCCACCACCTTGCTCATCAGCGCGGAGTAGTCGGTGGCGATGTCGTCGCCGATGAACTCCGCCATGTTCACGAAGCCCATCACCTTGTTGTAGAACCCGACCCACTCGTCCATCAGCCCGAGCTCGACGTTGCCGACGACGTGGTCGACCGCCTGGAACAGCCGCTTCGGGTGCCCCTCGGGCCGGGTCACGGCCGTCTGCGCCGACACGAACCCAGGCAGGTACGGGCCGTTGTACTGCGAACGGTCGATCAGCGAGTGCCGCGTGTCGCCGTACGCCGCGATCGCAGCGCGCCGGACCGTACCGTGCTCGTCCGTCACGTCGTGCGGCTCCTCGAGCACGGTCGCGCCCTGCGCCCGGGCGTGCGCGATGCACTTGTCGACGTCCGGCACCTCGAGCGCGATGTCGGAGACGCCGTCACCGTGCTTGCGGTGGTGCTCGTGCAACGTGCTCGTCGGGGTCACGCCACCGGTGATGACGAACCGCGCCGAGCCGGCCTTGAGCACGAACGCCTTGCTGTCCTTGTTGCCGGTCTCCGGACCGGAGTACGCGACCAGGTCCATCCCGAACGCGAGCTGGTAGTACTTCGCGGTCTGGGTCGCGTTGCCGACGATGAACACGACGGCATCCATCGCGGTGACCGGGAACGGGTCGGTGCTCTCGTCGTACGGCACCAGGCCGACGAGCTGCTTCAACTGGTCGAGGTCGAGATCGGCGTCGAGCTCTGCAGGGGTGAGGTCGGTGCTGGTCATCGGTGTCCTCCCGGAGGGTTCGGCTTGGGCATGAGCTTTGCCGCCCCCGGACAGGTTGCGCAACAGAAGTATGTTTCACTGAACACTCTGCCCAGTATTCTCAGCCTTCTGCTGGACTATTTGGTCACCCTGACTATTGGAGGTGTGTATGGCCGGAGTAGACGCCCTGGACGCCCGCATCCTCGACCTGTTCGCCGCCGAGCCACGCGTCGGCGTACTGGAGGCATCCCGCCGCCTAGGCGTAGCCCGCGGCACCGTCCAAGCCCGCCTGGACCGCTTGACCCGCGACGGCGTAGTCCGAGGCTGGGGCCCCGACGTAGACACCACCGCCATCGGCTATCCGGTGACCGCTTTCGCCACCCTCCAAATAGAACAAGGCTCCGGCCACACCGCAGTAGCCGCCGCCCTGGCCGCCATCCCCGAGGTCCTGGAGGTCCACACCATCACCGGCGCCGAAGACCTCTGGTGCCGAATAGTCGCCCGCTCCAACGCCGACCTCCAACGAGTAATCGACCAGGTAGTAATAGTCCAAGGCATCCAACGAGCCTCCACAGTCATAGCCCTAGCCGAACAAATCCCCCACCGAGTCCTCCCCTTACTCCACGCGGCCACCCGAAGCTGATCTGCGGACCACGTCGTACACCGATCCGCGTGGGAGCGGTACGCCGGTCCGGGTGGGACTCGTGCCACCACCTTTGCCTGCCCGGACGAGACACGTCGTACCTGCAATTGGCCTCGGCCGGCCATTTCGGGGGTCCACCCCTCAAACGGTGGGTTGCCACCCCGGATTTAGGGGAGGCAACCCACAAACTCAGGGGTTGACCCCCGAAATGAGCCAGCACCACGGCGGCGAGCGAGGCTGTCGGAGCACCAGGAACCGGCTCACCAAGTGCGTGTCCTGCGAGCGCCCACGACATCCCCACCTTGCCTCCGAGGTCACACGCGGCGTCACAAGCCCAGGCGCCACCACTCCGACTACCCCGTCGCTCCGGCGTCTGCGCCCACATCTTCAGCCGCGCTGTGACGCGCAGCATCACGAGCAGACCGCCACCCGCTTGTACTACGTGCGCCCGCGCCCTCGCATCTCACTGCCGAGGTGACGCGCAGCGTCACGAAGCCGGGCGCCGCCCCATCTCCGCCTGCCGCCGGCGCAGATACGTCGTACCTGCCGTTGCCCAGCACCTGCGATTCAGTCGACAGCCACCTGGCGGCCGCATCTCCGCGCGCGAGGTGACGCGCAGCGTCACGAGCCGGTACCAGCACCTGCTCGTACTCCGGTGCCTGCGGCTGCTCGTACTCCGGTCCGCCGGTTGCTGGTGGTGGGTCAGGCGAGGCGTTTGGCTACTTCTACTGCGGCTCGGGCTACTCGGGGGCCTACGAAGTCTCGGTCCAGTTTGCCGAGGACGACTACGCCGATGGAGGCTTCGACACCTGGTACGCCGAGGACCGGGGAGGAGACGCCTTGGGCGCCGGCCTGGAGCTCGCCGGCGGTGATGACGAAGGGGCGGCCGGCCGGGTCGGGTTTGCGGCGGCCGGCCAGGATCGCTTTGCCGGCGGCGCCCTGGTCGAGCGCGTGGCGGGAACCCATCCGGTAGGAGACGTGGAAGTCGGTCCAGCTCGGTTCGATCACCGCGATCGCGAGTGCTTCGTCACCATCGGCCACGGTGAGGTGGGCCGTCGCGCCGGTGTCTTCGGCCAGCGAGCGAAGTACCGGCAGAGCGGCGTCTCGCAGGGTTGGCTGGACGCGGCGGGAGTAGTGCAGTACTGCGAGTCCGAGCCGGGCGCGGCCTTCGCTGTCGCGGCGGACCAGGCGGTGCAGTTCCAGCGTGTTGACCAGGCGGTAGACGACGGTCCGGCTGACGCTCAGCGAGGCGGCCAGTTCGGTGATCGACAGGCCGTCCGGGGCGTCCGCCAGCAACTCGAGGACGGTGAGTCCCCGATCGAGCGTCTGGGACGTCTCAGCGGGCACAGCCGAAGCGTAACCTTTTTCGGCCGCGGCCCGATGTCCCCGTATCTTGCTGCCGTGCGAAATTACTGGGCGCTGCTCCCCGCCATCGCGATCTGCGTCGGTCTGATCCTGCTGTACGCCGTCCCGACGCTGGTCAATCCGCAGTGGACGAGCAGCCTGCTGGGCCTGTTCAAGCAGTTGCCCGGCAGCGAGGAAACCGGCGAGCCGGAGCAGCTCACCGGGCAGCAGGTGCGCGCCCGGCGGATGCTGGCCGGCGCGCTGGTGATCGGCGCGCTCGCGCTGGTCGGGTTCAACGTCCAGCTCAACCGCGAGGCGAACGGCTGCTACCAGGCGGCCAAGGCGTGGGGGGCGATCGACGGCAAAGAAAAAGACGCCGATCCGTGCGTCGACAAGATCTTCGGCGCCTTCATGAACGACGGCGGCGGCAAGGCCGACGAGAAGACCCAGCAGCCGGTACTCCGCTACCAGGTGGTCCAGGGCAAGCGGCCGAAGTACCTGAAGTTCGTGCAGAACCGGCCCAAGTACGACGAGGCGAACCTGCTGATCGGTCTCGGCTTCAACTGCTTCTCGGACCTGGTCGTGACCGAGTCCGACGACAAGATCACCGCGGTGATCGACGAAACCGAGCCGTGCCCGCCGGACGCGCAGATCGAGCTGATCCCGGTCAAGCTCAAGAAACCGCTCGGCGACCGCCCGATCGTCACCGTCGACGACAAGCCGCTGAACCGGATCAACCCGGACATGGATTCCTGGGGCAAGGTCCTGAAGAAGCTCGTCACCGGCGGCTGACGGTCAGCGCAACGCGCGGACCTCGGAGTCGTACCGGCGGAACGGCTGGTTGACGGCGAGCAGGATCAGCAGCCCGGTGACGCACACGCCGGCGCCGCCGAGCAGCGCGATCGTCGGGGTGCTGAGCGACGCCGTCGTACCGGCCACGAAGTCGCCGAGACGCGGACCGCCCGCGACGACCACGATGAAGACGCCTTGGAGCCGGCCGCGCATCGCGTCCGGAGCCGCCGACTGCAGCACGGTGTTCCGGTACGCCGAGCTGACCATGTCCGCGGCACCCGCCAGGGCCAGCAGCGCGACGCCGAGCCAGATCGTGCGCGACAACCCGAACAGGCCGATCGCCACCGCATAGACGCTGATCGCCACGACGATCGCGACGCCTTGCCGCCGGATCCGGCTCACCCAGCCGGAGAACAGCACACCCAGGAGCGCCCCGATCGCCGGCGCGGCCTGCAGCAGACCGACCGTCCGTACGCCGCCCGCGAAGAACGAGCCCGCCACCGCCGGGAACAGCGCCCGTGGTTGCGCGAAGACCATCGCGAGGATGTCGGCGAGGAACGTGGCGAGCAGCGCCGGAGCCGCTCGCAGGAAGGTGAAGCCTTCGAGCACCGAGCGCAGGCCGGCCCGGCGTACCAGCCCGGTCGGCGGCACCGGGGGCAGCCGGAACAGCGCGTAGAGCGCTGCAGTGAAGGTGATGACATCGACCAGGTACGCCGCGGCGAACCCCTGCCAGGCGAGCACGACCGCGCCCAGCAGCGGTCCTGCGGTGAAGCCGAGGTTGAACGCGGCCTGGCTCAGCGTGTTGGCGGCCGGCAGGAGTTCTGGGCGGACGAGTCGCGGGATGATCGCGGACCGGGCCGGGTTGTTCACCGCGAAACAGGCCGACTGCACCGCGACCACGGCGTACAGGACCCAGACCTGGTTCCAGTGCAGGACGGACTGGGCGACCAGCAGCATCGAGAGCAGCCACAGACCGCTGGACGAGATGAGCGCGAGCGTACGGCGGTCGACGGCGTCGGCCATCGCGCCGCCGTACAGCCCGAAGATGATCAGCGGGACCAGTGAGAAGAGGCCGACCAGGCCGACCGAAAAAGTTGACTGGGTTAAAACATAGACCTGGATAGAAATGGTCACCGCGGTCATCTGCTGGCCCAACTGGGAGACCGTCGAACCGAGCCACAGCCGGCGGAAGTCGGCCGACTCCTGGAGCGGACGAAGGTCGGTCAACAGGCGGGCCACGGCTCCGAACTTATGTCACGACTTATTCGCCGGACTACCAGGGAGACCGGTTCCGGTGGCTTGTCACCAGGGCAGACGACCCTCTTCCGCGTGGACTTCGCCGGTCGGGCCGTCGGCGCCGAGGGTGGCCAGCCGGACCGCGACGGCCGCGCCCGCAGCCGGCGTACGGGGTGCGTCCCAGCCGCCCATGTCCGTCGCGCAGTTGCCCGGATCGGCTGCGTTGACGAGGATGCCGGTACCGCGCAGCTCGTTGGCGAGCATCACGGTGACCATGTTCACCGCGGCCTTGGACGAGTTGTAGCCCAGCATCCGCATGGTCGAGAACTCCGACTCGGGATCGCCGACCAGGGTGAAGGACGCGAGCGAGGTGGACAGGTTGACGATCCGCGCGGCGTCGGCGTTTCGCAGTACCGGGAGCAGTGCCTGGGTGACATTCACCAGGCCGATCACGTTGGTCTCGAACCCGGCCCGCAGGACATCCGCGGCGATCTCGGTCACGCCGGCGTCGCCCTCGGGGATGATCGCCGCGTTGTTGACCAGTACGTCGAGCTGCCCGTACTCCGCCTCGATCCTGGCCGCGGCGGCCCGGACCGAGGCGGGGTCGGTCACCTCCAGCTGGATCGCGCTCGCCTTGATGCCGTCGGCAACCAGTTCCTTGGCCGCGGCCTCGCCGCGGGCGAGATCCCGCGAACCGATCAGGACGGTGTGACCCGCCTCGCCCAACTGCCGGGCGATCTCCTTGCCGATTCCTTTGTTGGCGCCGGTAACCACTGCAACTTTGTTCATGGCTCAGAGCTTTGTCCGGTTTCGGGACTGCAGGCAGAGCGGGCTGAGCCTGGGATCGGCGGTCCCTGGTTGGCGTTCGGCGGACTTGAGATGCTGGTTGCATGGACAGGGCACAGCTGGCGGAGTTCCTGCGCATCCGGCGCGAGCGGTTGCGCCCTGATGACGTGGGCCTGCCGGCTGGACTCCGCCGCCGTACGCCGGGCCTGCGGCGCGAGGAGGTTGCCGGGCTGGCCACGATGTCCACGGACTACTACACCCGCTTGGAGCAGGGGCGCGGCCCACGACCGTCCCGGCCGGTGCTGACCGGGCTGGCCCGCGCGTTGCGGCTGTCCGACGACGAGCGGGCTCACCTGTTCCGGCTGGCCGGGGAGCAGCCCGGGCCTCCGCCGGGACCGCCGACGGAGGTGCGTACCGGCGTACTGCGGATGCTGGCGCGGCTCGACGTACCGGGGTTGGTGCTGGACGCGAAGTACGACGTACTGGCGTGGAATCCGTTGGCTGCGGCGTTGCTGGCGGACTTCTCGGGGCTGCCGCCGCGGGAGCGGAACCTGTTGCGCCTGCGGTTCTTGTCCGGGACTCGGCAGCAGGAGCGGTTCGGGGAGCAGCAGACCGCCGAGTTCGCGCGGGAGGCGGCGGCGGATCTGCGGGCGGCCACCGGGCGCTATCCGGACGATCCCGCGATCGCGGCGTTGGTCAGGGAACTGGTCGAGGGCAGCGAGGAGTTCGCCCGGATCTGGGCGTTGCACGAGGTCGGCACGCAGCAGAGCATGTGCCAGACGATCAACCACCCGATGGTCGGCCGGATCAATGTGGTCTGCGAGGTCCTGGTCATTCCCGAACGCGACCAGCGCGTGGTCCTCTACACGGCCGACCCCGGCTCGGCGTCCGACCAGGCGATCCGGTTGCTCGAGGTCGTCGGCACCCAGGCCCTCACCGCCAGTTGACAAACAGCTCCACGGGAACGCGATCGACGTCAACGAACTGGCGCCCGGAGCTTCCCGTCCAGGACCTTCAAACCGGCTGCCAGGACAAGACCGATGACGAGGACAGCCAGCGCGTTGCGAACGGCGACGCCCAGGCCGAGCTCGGTGGCGTCGAGGAACGGATACGGGTACCAGTCGGTGAAGCTGCCCTGCACGAAGATGTAGAGCAACCAGGCAACTGGCCAGATGAAGGCCGCGGCAACGATCCGCCACGTCAACCGCGGCCGGGGGCCGAGCAACAGCCAGGCGAGCAGGGTTGCCCACGGCGAGACGTAGTGGAAGCCGATAGTCGCCACCAAGGCGGCCCCGGTCAGGTGCACCTGCGGCGCCAACACGATCGCAAACACCAGCCCCGTGATGACAATCCCCAGCAGCGAGTCGAGCCGGACGACATTCCAGACCCGCCCATCCCGCAACGGCCGCCGTACCAGCCCCAAACACACGGCCAGCACGATCAAATTGCTCTCAATCGTGAAAAAACTGAACAACCGCCACAACCGCACCCCGACGCCGGCGGCCTCTCCAGTCTCCCCAGAGTTGGCATCCGCCCCACCACTGAAGATCAAAATCAACTGGATCACCAACGACCCGAGAATGACGACCGCAATCCCCGCATGCCACCACCGCACGACAGCCACGGCCCCCGCCGCCCGGACAGAAGGTGTCGAAGTCACCACCTAATAGTCGCCGATTCCCTCCCCCACCCCAGACGGCACGCCGCCAACCCCCACGTTCGCTCGGGGGCGGTGATCAGCCCCAGCCGCCCTGGACCATCGACTGGAACTTCCACTCGCCGTCGATCTTGAGCAGCAGGTCGCCGTAGCGGATCGGCTGGGTGTGGCCGCCGTACGTCATCGTGCCCTCGGTGATCACGAAGACCAGGCTGTCGGTCAGGAAGTGCGGGGTCCGGGTGGTCTCCATCGTCACGTCACCACTGCCGCCCATCACCTCAGCCATCTGCGCGACGAACGCGGCCCGGTCGTACTGCGCCGCCGACGCGTTCCCCTTGCCGTCGTCGGTCACCTCGTTGAGCGGGAAGACCGCCTGGTCGGCCATCCCCTCGTAGTCCTGCGCCGCCGCGAGCGCGTCGTACCGCACGAACCAGGCCTGGACCTCGGCCACCTCCGCCTCGCTCGGAACGAATCCCGTCGCACCCGGACCGCTCTGCAGCTCGCTCAAACCAGCTCCTCCACCGTGTCGAATCAGTAAACTTCGTACAGTGTACCCAGTTCAGCCGCAGAGGCAACCCATAGCGGCGAACCTGGCCCTCAGTGGCGGAGAATGCCCGCTTTCGCGGCCTCGGCGGCATCGCGGGCGAAGCGAGTCGCCAGCTGGGCGGACATCGGCTGCCGGAGCAGGACCAGTTGGTGATAGAGCGGAGCGGTCGCCAGCATCAGGACGCGATGAGCGTCGGTGCCGGCTGGAATCTCCCCGCGTTCGACGGCACGGGTGACGACGACCGCGCTGCGCTCGTAGCGATCCACCCAGAAACGCCGCAGGGCGTCAGCGGCGTCAGCCGTGCGGAACGACGCCGCGATCACGGCGACCGTGACGGACGGCAGCATGGTCAACGCCGACCGGATCTCCCGGTTGAGCTCGGCCAGGTCACCTGCCAGCGTGCCGGTCTCCGCGGGCGCCCAGGTGTCGTCCGCACCCAGCGCGAGCAGGTCGACGAGGAGCCGGTCGACAGTCCCCCAGCGGCGGTAAACCGTGGTGCGGTGGACACCGGAGCGCGCCGCGACGCCGTCGATCGTGAGTCCGTCATAGCCGCGCTCGGCCAGCTCGGCCTCGACGGCCGCCAGCACGTCGGCGCGGACCCGGGCGCTGCGCCCACCCGGCCTGCTTGCGTTCCCGGCGGAGGTCATGGCATGATCTTAACGCAACATTCGTTGCATTAACTGGAGGTAGCAGTGATCCACTGACCCGCCGTCGAACCGGCCTCACCCCACCGCGGTGATCGCCGTCCGTTCCAGCGAGTCAGGAGGACACTTATGTCTACCCAGTTGTCGGTGCACAACCTCACCAAGACCTACGACCACCGCGTGGTGCTGGACCAGATCAGCTGCGCCTTTCCACCCGGCCAGGTCAGCGGGCTGATCGGCGAGAACGGGTCCGGGAAATCGACGCTGCTGCGCCTGCTCGCGGGTCAGGAGCAGCCGACCGACGGATCGGTGCAAGTGGCCGGCAGCATCGGCTTCCTTGCCCAGGACAACCCGTTGCCACTGCACCTCGACGTCACCGCCGTCGCCGATCACGCACTGGCGGACCTGCGCTCGATCGAGGCCAGGATGCTCGCTCTCGAGTCGATGCTTGCTGACGGCAACCTCGACGTGCTGGACGAGTACGGCGAGCTGCAGACGGCGTTCGAAGTACGGGAAGGGTATGACGCGGAGGCGCGGTTGCAGCGAGCTCTGGCCGGGTTGGGGTTGAGCAATCTGCCGGGAGATCGGCGGCTGTCCTCGCTGTCCGGCGGGGAACTCGCCCGGCTGCACCTGGCCGCGGTACTGGCGTCGTCGCCGGAGGTGCTGCTGCTCGACGAGCCGACCAACCACCTCGACCTGTCCGCAACCACCTGGCTGGAGGGCCACCTGCGCTCCAGATCCGGTACTACGGTCGTCGTGTCGCACGATCGCGCGTTCCTCGAGCAGGTGGCGTCGACGTTGTTCGAGGTCGACGGCGACACCCACCGGATGACGCGCTACGGCAACGGCTACGCGGGATACCTGACCGAGAAGGCCGCCGAGCGGGCGCGGATGGCGCAGGCCCGGCAGGAGTGGGAGGACGAAGTCGCGGCGATGCGCGTGACCGTGCGGACCACCGCCGATCGGGTCGCCTACGGCCGGCCGATGAAGGACAACAACAAGGTCGCGTACGACCGGGCGACCGGACGCGTCCAGGAGGCGGAGTCCAGCAAGATCCGCAACGCGCGGGAGCGGCTCCGCCGGCTGGAAGCCGACCCGCCACCGGTGCCCGCGAAACCGTTGCGCTTCACGCCGTCCCTCCGTACTGCGGGCGCCGCGTCCGGCGTACTCCTGGACGCGGTCGGCGTGGCCGTGCGGGACCGCCTGCGACCCACCTCGCTGGCAGTTCCGGCATCCGGCCGGCTGCTGATCACCGGTCCGAACGGGATCGGCAAGTCCACCCTGCTGGACGTCCTCGCGGGCGAACTCGCACCGGACGAAGGCTACGTCTCCCGCACCGGACAGATCGGCTACCTGCGGCAGGACGTGGTCGAGCCTCGACCTGGCGCGACGCTGCGATCGGAGCTGGTCAGGCATCGCGGGTCGGGCCGGCTCGGGCTGTTCCGTGCCGACCAGCTGCAGACGCGGGTGGAGGCGTTGTCGACCGGTCAGCGTCGACGGCTCGCGCTGGCACGCTTGCTGACCACGCCATACGACCTGCTCGTTCTGGACGAGCCCACGAACCACCTGTCGCTCGTACTGGTCGAAGAACTGGAAGCCGCGCTGGATCGCTACGACGGCGCGCTGGTGGTGGTCAGCCACGACCGCCGCTTCATCTCCCGTTGGCGCGGCGACGTCCTCGAACTGAAGGAGAACTGCCTTGCCGGTACGCCGGGCTGCTAGGGATTGTCAGACATGCTCTAGGCGCGGCGTTGGGTTGCCCAGTCGCGAATGAGTTCTATGCGGTCTCGGAGTTGGGCTGAGGAGGCGTGGGCCGCGGCGGGACCGCCGAGTTTGCGGCGGAGGTCGTTGTGGATGACGCCGTGCGGCTGGCCGGTGCGGTGGTGCCAGGCAGCGACCAGGCCGTTGAGCTCGCGGCGGAGGAGGGCCACCTGTTCGTGGGTGGCCAGTTCGACCGGGGTCGGGTCTTCGCGATCGGAGGTGCCGCGCTGGGATTTCTTCTGCTGGGCGATCGACTTCGCCTGCCGCTTGCGGAGCAGTTCGCGGACCTGGTCGGGCTCCAGCAGGCCGGGGAGACCGAGGAAGTCGAGTTCCTCGTCCGAGCCGATGTCACCGCCGGTGCCGTAGTCGCCGCCGTCGAAGACGACCCGGTCGAAGGTCGCGTCCGAGCCGAGCGCCTCGAACTTCGCGTCGAGGTCGTCACTCGCGCCCTCGGCCTGGTTCGCCTTCTTCAACAGGTCGTCCTCGAGGCCGAAGATGTCGCCGTCCTCGTTCGAGTTCTTCCGGCCGAGCACGTGGTCCCGCTCGACCTCCATCTCGGCCGCGAAGCTCAGCAACCGGGTCACCGACGGCACGAACACCGACGCCGTCTCACCCCGCTTGCGCGCCCGGACGAACCGCCCGACGGCCTGCGCGAAGAACAGCGGCGTCGAGGTCGGCGTCGCGTAGACCCCGACCGCCAGCCGCGGCACGTCGACGCCCTCACTGACCATCCGGACCGCGACCATCCACCGCTGGTCGCCGTCGGAGAACGTCTGGATCTTCTTGCTCGCCGCCTTCTCGTCGGACAGGACGACGGTCGGCGCCTGGCCGGTCAGTTCGCGCAGCACCTTCGCGTACGCCCGGGCCGTGTTCTGGTCACCTGAGATGACCAGGCCGCCCGCGTCGGGCATGTGCCGCCGTACTTCGGTCAACCGCTTGTCAGCGGCAGCCAGTACTGCGGGCATCCACTCGCCGGCCGGGTCGAGCGCGGTACGCAACGCCTGAGCGGTCAGATCCTTGGTCAGCGGCTCACCCAGCCGGGCAGCCACCTCGTCACCGGCCTTGGTGCGCCAGCGCATCTCCCCGGAGTACGACATGAAGATGACCGGCCGTACGACGTGGTCGCGCAGCGCGTGACCGTAACCGTAGGTGTAGTCGGCCTGGCTGCGTGCGACACCGTCGTGGCCGTACTCGTAGGTGACGAACGGGATCGGGTTGTCGTCGCTGCGGAACGGCGTACCGGTCAGGGCGAGACGACGGGTGGCGGGCTCGAAAGCCTCCCGGACACCCTCACCCCAGCTGAGCGCGTCACCGCCGTGGTGCACCTCGTCGAGGATCACCAGCGTGCGGAACTTCTCGGTCCGGACCCGGAAGGCGAGCGGGTTCACCGCGACACCGGCGTACGTGACGGCGACGCCCTGGAAGTCCTTGTTCGTCCGGCCCCTGCGACCGGCGAAGGCGGGATCGATCGCGATCCCGGCCCGGTCGGCAGCGTCGGCCCACTGGACCTTCAGGTGCTCGGTCGGCGTCACCACGGTGATCCGCTCGATCACCCGGCGGTGCAGGAGCTCGGCGGCGACGGTCAGCGCGAACGTCGTCTTGCCCGCGCCCGGCGTCGCGACCGCCAGGAAGTCCTTCGGTTGCTTGTCCAGATAGAGCTGAAGTGCCTCCGCCTGCCAGGCCCGCAGCTTGCTCGCAGTTCCCCACGCGGCGCGGTCCGGGTAGGCCGGAGGAAGCACGGCTGGTGCGGCAGGCACGTGCGAATCCACGGACGGCATACTCCCCCGATAGTCGACTGTCGGCCGTGCAGGAACGTTACCCGAGATCCCTCACAAGGTCAGATCGGCGGGCACCACACTGACCTCGAACGGCGCCGTCAACCGCGCCGCTTCGTCCCCGGCAGCCTTCGCGACCTGCGCATATGCCCCGTCCCGCAACTCCCACGCAATCAACTCCGGCGTGTCGGGATCAACCACCCAGTACGACGGACAGCCCGCCGCCTCGAGCCGGGAGAACTTGAGGGTCAGATCGAATCGTCGCGTGCTCGGCGACAGAACTTCGACGGCGAGTAGGGGTGCCATCGGGAGATCGCGCTCGGTGAAATCTGCTCGACGTGCGACGAGAACGTCTGGCTCCATCACCGTGTCCTGGCTGATCACGACGTCGAAGGGCGCCACCACGACCTTCAAGTCCGGCGGACAGATCGTCTTGAGCAGGACTGCCAGGTTGAGGACGACGTCCTGATGCCGGGCCGAGGGGGCCGGAGTCATGACGAGCGATCCATCGATGAGCTCGTAGCGATGCCCGTCATCCGGCATCCGGGCGAGTTCGTCCCGGGTCAGCGGCCCGCTCCAGGACCAGGGTGGTGAGTACTGCGGTTCGGCTTCGGCTTCCACAAGTGCCATGGTGCCTCCTTTTGGTGGTCATACCTACAAAGTGCCGTCGTCTGCCCCGGGGTGCCCCGGTTTTCCACAGGGCACTTTGCCCGGAGGCGGTTGTGGAGAAAGTTCGGGAGTTGGGGGCTGGGGCGACCTACACTCTTGGCTATGAGTACTCAGCTGAGCCCGGGCGCAGAGACGGTCATCGACGAGCGGACCAAGCCGTCGCTGGACGAGGGCGATCACGAGCGGTTCTCGCACTACGTGCCGAAGGACAAGCTCACCGAGGCGATGGTGATGGGCACCCCGGTGGTCGCGCTGTGCGGCAAGGTGTGGGTGCCGAGCCGCGACCCGCAGCGCTTCCCGGTCTGTCCGGAGTGCAAGGAGATCTGGGACTCGCTCAACCCGGGTGACGGAGACGACGGCGACAAGGAGTAACCACTCCGGAGTACTGGCGCCGGGGCGGTGGGCTCCGCGCGTGGGAGCTCCGCGCCGGAAACAGACCACCGCCGCATCCGCGGCGAGCCGCGATGCGGGAGCCTCGCGGGCTAGTTCTGGGTGGGGTCGTCGGGGTAGGTGGCCAGGTAGGCCATCTGGTCGTTCTGGCGGCGCAGGACTCGGCGCCAGAGGCCTTCCGGGCGGAGGCTGAAGACGTCGTCCGGTTCGGACGGGACGACGTACCAGGCGCCCTCGGTGATCTCGCCTTCGAGCTGGCCGCTGGACCAGCCCGCGTAGCCGGCGAAGATGCGCATGCGCTGGATCGCCCCCTCGAGCAGCGCCGGCGGGACGTCCAGGTCGATCAGCCCGATCCGGCCGAAGCACTCGCGCCATCCGGGCGGGTCGGCGGACTCGATCACCTCGGCGACCGCCAGCGCACTGTCCGTGCCCACCGGACCGCCCATGAAGAGCACGCCCGGCTCGCTCACCGTCTTCGACCAGTCGGACAGGACCCGGTCGACCTCGAGGTCCGCGGCCCGGTTCACCACGACGCCGAGCGCCCCGTCGTCGTCGTGATCCAGCAACAGGATCACCGACCGCCGAAAGGGCGGCTCGTCGAGCAACGGGGTCGCCACCAGCAGTGAGCCGGTCAGGGTCGTGGCCGTCATGTCCCCATCATGTCGTGCCGGACGACTTTTGGGCACGGAGCGCGCGTACGCCGAGCCACGCGCCGAGCGCCAGCCCGGCCAGGTCGGCCAGCGCGTCGAGCGGATCGCCGCTGCGGAACGGCAACCAGAAGTACTGGATCAGCTCGCTGATCACCGCGTTCGCGGCCACCACGGGCAGCAGCCAACGAGCCGGTACGCCGGTGCGCAGGCCGAGATAGACCACCGAGCCGAACAGGAGCAGATGCGCGACCTTGTCGGCGTACGGGATCTCGGCGCCGGCGGAGCTCGCCTGATGTGGCGAGTACAACCCGTAGAGGTGGATCAGGCAGGCCACCACGAAGGCAGCCCGCCACCACCACGCGGTACGGGAGGTTCGGACGTCAGGTTCGCTCAAAGTGGAGTCGATCACGGCAACCCCATCAAACCAGCTCGACCCAAAGCCGGTCTCAGAGCGAAGGCGAGTCGTCCGGGAAGTGCTCCGCGGCCGGCGCCTTGCCGCCCGCCGCGTCACGGACCGCGTGCGCGACCCGGGTGTGCACCTCCGGGTGGAAGACGCTCGGCACGATGTAGTCGGCGTTCAGCTCGTCGTCGGTGACCACGCCGGCCAGCGCCTTCGCGGCCGCCAGCTCCATCTGGATCGACACCTTCGACGACTGCGCGTCGAGCAGACCGCGGAAGACGCCCGGGAAGACGAGCACGTTGTTGATCTGGTTCGGGAAGTCGCTGCGGCCGGTGGCGACCACGGCCGCGTGCTCGTGCGCCGCCGCCGGATCGACCTCCGGGTCCGGGTTGGCCAGCGCGAACACGATCGAGTCCTTGTTCATCGTCGCGATGTCGTCACCGTTGAGGATGTTCGGCGCCGAGACGCCGATGAACACGTCGGCCCCGGCCAGCGCGCCCTTCAGGTCCCCGCTGTACTGCGCGGCGTTGGTGTTCTCCGCGATCCAGCGCAGCTCCGGCGACAGCCCGTCGCGCTCGGTGTGGATGACTCCGGCGATGTCGGCCACGATCGTGTCGCGCACGCCGGCCTCGATCAGCAGCTTGAGGATCGCCGTACCGGCCGCGCCCGCGCCGGACAGCACGATGCGCACCTCGCCGATGTCCTTGCCGACCACGCGCAGCGCGTTGAACAGGGCGGCCAGCACGACCACCGCCGTACCGTGCTGGTCGTCGTGGAAGACCGGGATGTCGAGCTCCTCGCGCAGCCGGGCCTCGATCTCGAAGCAGCGCGGCGCGGAGATGTCCTCCAGGTTGATCCCGGCGAAGCCCGGCGCGATCGCCTTGACGACCGCGATGATCTCCTCGGGGTCCTGGGTGTCCAGGCACAGCGGCCACGCGTCGATGCCGGCGAACCGCTTGAACAGCGCGGCCTTGCCCTCCATCACCGGCAGGGCGGCCTTCGGGCCGATGTTGCCCAGACCGAGCACGGCCGAGCCGTCGGTGACCACGGCGACGCTGTTGCGCTTGATCGTCAGCCGGCGCGCATCGTCGGGGTTGGCGGCGATCGCCAGGCAGACCCGCGCGACACCTGGGGTGTAGATCATCGAGAGGTCGTCGCGGTTGCGGATCGGGTGCTTGGCCTCCATCGAGATCTTGCCACCGAGGTGCATCAGGAAGGTCCGGTCGGAGACCCGGCCGATCTCCACACCCGGTACGGCGCGCATCGCCTCGACCAGCCGGCCGGCGTGCTCGGTGTCGGCGGCGGCACACGTCACGTCGATCCGCAGCCGCTCGTGCCCGGAGGCGGTCACGTCGAGTGCGGTGACGAGACCACCGGCGTGCTCGACGGCGGTCGTCAGCTTGCTCACCGTCGAGCCGCCCGCGGGCACCTCGAGGCGAACGGTGATGGAGTAGGAAACGCTCGGCAAGGCAGTCACGCGGGTGATCCTCTCATGTCACTGGTAAGGCCCGGGGGTTCTGTTCGTAAAGTGCACGCCGAGCTGATGGGTAATCCATTACCCGAACGGATAGGGTGCGGGTCAGCGAAGGGAGCAGGGTGCCGACGATCAGCGACGTGGCGGGCCGGGCCGGGGTGTCCACGGCGACCGTGTCGCGCGCGCTGAACGGCAAGTCCACGGTGGATCCGGACCTGGTCGCGCGGGTCCGGCAGGCGGCCGACGAGCTCGGCTACCAGCCCAACGGACCGGCCAGGAACCTGCGCCGTCAGGAGGCCGCGGTCGTCGCGCTGATCATCTCCGACGTCGAGAACCCGTTCTTCACCGCGATCGCGCGGGGCGTCGAGGACGTCGCGCACGAGGTCGGCTACTCGGTCGTGCTCTGCAACTCCGACGAGAACGCCGCCAAGGAGAGCCGCTACATCGACGTCGCGATCCAGGAACGCGTCGCCGGCGTCATCCTGTCCCCCACCGGTACTGCGACCAGCGTCGAGAAGCTGACCCAACGCGGCACAGCCTTCGTGGCGGTGGACCGGCCGCTGCCCGGGCAAGCCAGCGATGTCGTCCTCGTCGACACCAGACTCGCCGCCCGGCAGGCGACCGCGCACTTGATAGAGCAGGGCTATCGACGAATCGGCTGCATCACCGGCCCGTCAGGAGTCCGTACTGCGGACGACCGGCTGGCCGGCTATCGCGATGCGTTGAAGGCGGCGCGGTTGCGCAGTACAACGAAACTGGTGCGACGGACGGAGTACAAGGCGGCGGGAGCCCATCGAGCTGCACAGGAACTGCTCGACCAGCCCGAGCCGCCCGACGCGTTGCTGGTCGCGAACAGCGCGATGGCGGTCGGAGTCCTCCAGGCGTTGCAGGAGCACGGCATCCGCCCGGGCCGACAGGTAGGCATCGTTGCCTTCGACGACGCCCCCTGGGCCGAACTACTCGACCCACCACTCACAGTCGTCGCCCAACCGGCCTACGAGATCGGAACGGTGGCAGCCCGCTTGCTCCTGGCAAGAATCACCGACAACACCCGCCCCACCACCACGACCACGCTAGCCGCCCGCCTAATAGAACGAGCCAGCTCCCACCGCCGCTGACGGATCAGCCGGAGGGGTTTTCTTCGGCGTAGATCTTGGCGGCGTTTTCCTTGTCGATGAGGCGGGTTTTGAGGGTTTGGGTCTTTTCGATGGTGGCGCAGTCGATCAGGAGTTTCTTGGCGGCGGTGATGGCTTCTTTGCCGTTGGTGGGGTAGGTGAAGGTAGCGCTCAAGCGGCCTTGTTCTACTGCTTTGATGCCGCCGGACGGGATCGGCAAAGCGTCGATGCCGATGAACTTCATTTCCTTCTCGCGGCCGGCTGCCTTGGCCGCCAGGTAGGCGCCTTCGGCCATCGGGTCGTTGTGGGCGTAGACCAGGTCGATCTTCGGGTTCGACTTCAGCAGCGCGTCCATCTGCGCCTGGCCCTTCTCCCGCAGCCAGTCGCCGCTGGCCGCGGCGACGATCTTGATCTTCGGGTTCGCCTTGATCGCGTCGACGAAGCCCTGGTGCCGCTCGGCCTGCGGGGTCGCGCCCGCCAGCCCCTTGAGCTCCACCACGTTGCCACCCTGGGGCAGCAGCTTCTCGGCGACGTACTTGCCCGCCTCGGTGCCGATCTCGACGTTGTCGCCGCCGATGAACCCGGTGTACGCGTCACCCTCGACCTTGCGGTCCAGCACCAGCACCGGGATGCCCTTGTCGTAGGCCTTCTTCACCACCGCGGTCAGCGGCTTGGCCTCGTTCGGGCTGATGATCAGCAGGTCGATCTGCTGGGTGATGAAGTTCTCCACATCCGCGACCTGCTTGGCGTTGTCCTGCGCGGCGTCGGCGAACTTCACCTCGAACTGCGGCACCTCCTTGGCGGCCGCCCGGATGTCGTCGTCCATCCGCTGCCGGTACGGCTCGGCCACGTTCGCCTGGCTCATCCCGATCGTGTACTTGCCGTCGGCACCCTTGCACTCCTTGGAGCTGCCGGCCTGCGGCTGATCGTTGGTCCGTTCACTGGTGGTGCCACAGCCGGCCAGTACCAGGGCGGCAACGGCCGCGGCAGCCAACGGTGCTTTCAGGTTTCGCATGACGAGCCTTTCGAGAGTCAGGAGGCGGGCCGGAGTCGTTGCAGCGCGGCCGCCGCGACGATCACGAGTCCCTTGATCAGCAGCTGGATGTTCGAGTCGATGTTGTTCAGGGCAAGGATGTTGTTCAATACGCCGAGCAGCAGCGCGCCGGCCACCGTCCCGGCCACCGAACCCCGTCCGCCGGCCAGACTGGTACCGCCGATCACGACGGCGGCGATCGCGTCGAGCTCGTACCCGATGCCGTCGTTCGGGCTGCCCTGGTTGAGCTGGACGGCGTGCACGATGCCGGCCAGCGCGGCGAGCAGACCGCAGATCGCGAAGACGGCGACCTTCACCCGGACCACCGGTACGCCGGACAGCCGGGCTGCCTTCTCGTTACCGCCGACGGCGTACAGGTGGCGGGAGAACGCGCTGACCCGGAGGAAGACGACGGCGGCGATCGCGACCACCGCGAAGATCATCACCGGGATCGGCACCAGGCCGCCGAAGGTGCGTTCACCGAGGATGGCGAAGGACTCGGGCGCCTCGTTCGGGCCGTTGCCGTAGGCAATCGCCACGCCCTGGCCGTCCGACCAGATCCGGGCCAGGCCGCGCGCTATCTGCAGCCCCGCGAGCGTGACGATGAACGACTGGATGCCGATCATCGCGGTCGCCATCCCTTGCAGCGCGCCGAAAACGAGCCCGAGCGCGAGCACCAGCACGACGGACGGCAGGAAGCCCCAGTCGCTCTCGACCATCAAGACGGCCGAGCCGACCGCGGCGAGACCGAGTACCGCACCGACCGAGAGATCGATCCCGCCGATCAGGATCACGAACGTCATCCCGACCGCGATGATGCCGATCTCCGACACCGCGCGCACGACATTGGCGAGGTTGTCGGCGCTGACGAACAGGATCTCGCCGTCCCGCCGCGGCGAGAAGATGATCGCCGCCACAAACACCGCCAGCAACCCGAAAACACTCTGAAAGCGGAAGAGCGTTGCGACCACTCCACCGGACTTCTCAGCCACAGCAGTCGGCGCGTTGCTGTCGGGGGCCGGCGCGATCACTTTGTCCTGAGTCACTGAGGTCCTCCGGCGTCTTCGAAGATGGTGCTTTCTCCCATGGCGGCGGCCAGTAGGTCGCTCTCCGACGACTCGCTGGTGTTGAACAAGGCGACGTCGCGGCCGTCGCGTAGTACGACGACTCGGTCGCAGACGCCGACGAGTTCGGGGAGTTCTGACGACGCCAGCAGTACGCCGATGCCTTGGCCGGCCAGTTCTCCGAGAAGTCGGTAGATCTCAGCTTTGGCGCCGACATCGACTCCTCGGGTCGGCTCGTCCAGCAACAGCAGCCGTGGCTCGGTCAGCAGCATCCGGCCGAAGACGACCTTCTGCTGGTTGCCGCCGGACAGCGTGCCGACCTCGTCCTGCAGCCGCCCGAACTTCAGCCGCAACCGATGCGCCATCCGCACCGACGCGGCCCGCTCCATCCGCCGCGCGATCACCCCCAGCCGCCCGTACGCCGGAAGGCTCGACACCACCGTGTTCGCGAGGATCGAATGGAAGAGCACCAACCCCGATGTACGCCGGTCCTCGGGCACGAAACCGATGCCGAGTTTCAACGCATGGCGTGGCGCGGTCGGCCGGATCACCTTGCCCTGCAACACGATCCGCCCGGATCGCGTGCCACCCGGCGCCACGCCGTACAAGGTCTCGAGCAGTTCCGTCCGACCAGAACCCAGCAGCCCAGCGAGGCCGACGATCTCGCCGGCGCGGACAGAGAGCGAGATGCCGGCCGGATCCTGACGACCGGGTCGCGGTCGCCGCGGGGTGAGCTTCAAAGATTCGACCCGGAGCAACTCATCGCCCGTCGCGCTGTCCGGTGTGGTGAACAGCGTCTGCACCGGCCGTCCCACCATCGCCTCGACGACTTCGGCGGTGCTCAGCGCCCGCGGGTCGAAGCTCGCCACGTTCTCCCCGTTGCGCAGCACGGTCGCGCGGTCGGCGACCTTCGCGATCTCCTCCATCCGGTGCGAGATGTAGACGATGCCGACGCCGCTGCGGCGCAGTTCGCGGATCACCACGAACAGCCGCTCGACCTCCGACGTGGTCAGTGCGGAGGTCGGCTCGTCCATGATCAGCACCCGGGCGTCGAGCGAGATCGCCTTCGCGATCGTGACGAGCTGCTGTTCGCCGACCCGCAGCTCACCGACCGGGCGGCGCGGATCGAGGGCGACGCCACTGCGTTCGAGCAGCGCGCGGGCCTCGCGTTCCATCCGCCGCCGGTCGACCGTGCGCAACCGGGTGCGCAGCTCGCGACCGAGGAAGATGTTGTCGGCTACCGGCAACCCCGGGACCAGGTCGAGCTCCTGGTGGATCATCGCGATCCCGGCCGCCTGCGCCTCGGTCGGGCCGGTGAACGAGACCCGCCGGCCGTCGATCTCGATCCACCCGTCGTACCCGGTGACATCACCGGACAGGATCTTCATCAGCGTGCTCTTGCCGGCCCCGTTCTCGCCCAGCAGCGCGTGCACCTCACCGGCCCCGAGGGTGAAGTCGATGTCCCGGCAGGCCTGGACGCCGCCGTAACGCTTGCCGATCCGCGACATCCGGACCAGGGCAGCGGGCTTCGGCATGACACCTCCGCGTTCGGCTGAGTAATCGATTTCCCGGACGCTAGACCCGCGCCGCGCACACCGTCAACCCCTCGCCGACATTAGGCCCCGACCGGCACCGATTGGCAGCCTTTCCATCGCACTCGAAAGGCCCAGCCGCCCAGCCCAGTTCTGGTGGGCTTGAACACCAAACGGCGTCCTTGGACAGGGCACACCTTGTTCAAGCCCACCACCCCGTGTTCATGCCCACCAGTAGTGGGCGGTCGCTTACTCGTCGAGCCAGGCGCGGACGGCTTCGTTGTGTTCGCCGAGGCGGGGTGGGGGGAGGTTGGTTTCGCGGGCGCCGGCGTACGGATGGTCGTCGAAGCGGAGGGGTGGGCCGGGGAGTTGGATTGGGCCGAGGGTTGGGTGGTCGACGTCGATCAGGAGGCCCTGCGAACGGGTCTGCTCCCACTCGTAGACCTGCTGGAAGTCGCGGACCTTGCCCGACGGGATGCCCGCCGTCTCGAGCCGGCGCAGCCACTCGTCGGCCGGCTCGCTACTGAAAGCGGCCTCGATCGCCGCCGTCAGCTCGTCGCGATGCGCCACCCGCAGCGCGTTCGTGGCGAAGCGCTCGTCAGCCGCGTCCAGCCCGACGATCGGCGCGAAGATCCGCCACTGCCCTTCACTGCCGACCGCGACCTGCACGATGTCGTCCTTGGTGCGATACATCCCGTACGGCGCGATCTGCGCGTGATGGTTGCCCACCCGCTCGGGCAACTCCCCCGCGACCGTCCACTTCGTGCCGTGGAACGCGTGGACGCCGACCACCGACGCCAGCAGGCTGGTCCGAACCACTCGCCCCCGACCCGTGGCGCTGCGCTCGTGCAGCGCGGCGAGCACCCCATAAGCGCCGTACATCCCGGCCAGCAGATCAGCGATCGGTACGCCGGTCTTGGTCGGTTCGACCGCACCCGTGATGCTCATCAGCCCGCCCTCGCCCTGAGCGATCTGGTCGTACCCGGCCCGCCCGCCCTCCGGCCCGTCATGCCCGAACCCGGTGATCGAGAGGATCACCAACCCAGGGTTGAGCTCGTGCAACCGCTCGACCGAAAATCCGAGCCGGTCGAGCACACCCGGCCGGAAGTTCTCCAGCAGCACATCGGCCTTCCCCACCAGCTTGGTCAGAAACTCCCGACCCTCAGAAGACTTCAGATCCGCCGTGACCGACTCCTTGTTCCGGTTGGCCGACAAGAAGTACGTCGACTCCCCCTCAACAAACGGCGGCCCCCAGCCGCGACTGTCGTCACCCCCAGCCGGGCTCTCCACCTTGATCACCCGCGCACCAAGATCCCCGAGCATCATCGCCGCATGCGGCCCCGCCAGCGCACGGGTCAGATCGACGACCACCAGGTCAGACAAGAGGTTCTGCACCACCTCACCCTAGGCGTAGCCTGCGGAGGAAAGAGGGGGTTGTGATGGCGTTCACCGGAACTGGCACGAAGAACGACCGTGGGTTTTGAGTACGCCGCCGGGCGGGTCGCGATGCTCAAGAACCACGGTGACTGGATGCCGCTCGGGAACGCGGATGAGCAGAAGCCTGCCGCGCCCGGGACGGTTGAGGCGTGGGCGCGGTCGGAGGACAACCCGGTCGGTGGGTGGTACGGCGTGAAGAAGGGGTTCAGGGGACGGTTCGCGAACTACGTTCCGCCTGTGCTCGAGGCGCTCGGGTTGGCCGAGGTCGAGCACAACGCTCGCAACAACCGGATGCGCGCGCTCTAGCGGACCTACCGCACCAGGGACGCCAGCCGCTGCGTCGCGTCCGTACTAGCGCACCTTCCGCACCAGGGACGCCAGCCGTTGCGTCACGTCGCGCGGGCGTTCCTGCATGAGCATGTGGCCGGCGCCGGGGTACATCCACAACCGTGCCGACGGCAACAGTTCGGCCATCCGGTTGCCGTGCCGCGGCGGGATCAGCCGGTCGCGGGTGCCGTGCATGATCTCGACCGGGATGTCGCCGAGCGTCTCGAGCACGTGCCCGAGGTCGTGCCGCGTGATCGCCTCGAAGAACCCACCGAACGACCGACCAGGCGTCGCAGCCAGATCAGCCATCAGGATGTCCACCTCAGCCGGATTGGCCTTCTTGCCGAAGACCAGCTGCCGTACTGCGGGACGCCGCACCGCAGCCGATGCCCCCTTCAACCACCCAGCCCGTACTGCGCTCGCACGCCGCTCCAGTCGCTGGCCGGCCAGGTTCACCGCCCGGGGCGCCACCACCGCGGCAGCCCCATCGAGCCGCGCCGGCAGCCCGAACGCACGCGAAGTCAGCTGACCCGACGAGGTCGCCACCAACGCGGCCGCTGCGATCTTCGACCCGATCAGGTCCGGCCGCTGATCGGCCAGCGCCATCAACGTCATTCCACCCATCGAGTGCCCGGCGTACACGACAGGTCCGTCGCCGACGACCTCGTCGAGCACGGTCGTCAGGTCTTCCGCCAACTGCTCGATCCGCGTGGTGCCCTCAGGAGCCGCAGCGGACCGTCCATGCCCACGATGGTCGTAGGCCACCACCCGTACGGCGTCGTCGCCCAGCACCTCGGGCAACCCGGACAGCTGGTGGTGCCAGCTCCGCGTCGAGCAGGTCCACCCATGCCCGAGTACTACGGTCACCGGCGCGTCCGGCGAACCCGTGGTCTCGACATGCAGCCGTACTCCGTCGGTGGTGACCACCTCAGCCTGTGTCGTCATAGCTTCCCCAGTCTGTCAGTCCACTCGCCCAGCCCACCCTTGCGGCGCTGCTGGTTCGTCCGCAACCTGACCAGTCTGTCGGCCACCGACGGTAGATGCCGCGCGACCGCCACTCCGACCCCGGTTGACCGGGTGGAAGCCCGATTCCGCGGCGGCCGTGCGGCGTCGGCCACGTCGACGATCGTCCCGACCACCTGCTCGACCGTCTCGGCGGGCAAGAACAGCCCGAGATCGACTCCCCGCGCGAGGGAGGCGTCGTGGATCGGCGTCGGCACGTAGCCCGGATAGATCACGCTCACATCGATCGCCCGGCCGTTCTCGATCCGCAACGCGTCGGCGTAGGTGTCGATCGCCCGCTTGGACACGAGATACGAGGCAGCCAGCGGAAGGGTCACGTAGGCGAGCCCGGAGGACACGAAGATCACCCGCCCGCGTGCGGCCCGCAGTACCGGCAAGGCTGCGGCGGTGACGGCCCAGCCGGCGAACAGGTTCACCTCGATCACCCTGCGCGCAACGGCATCCGGAGCGTCCCCTGCAGGGGCCGGTACGCCGATGCCCGCGTTGTTGATCAGCAGGTCCAGCCCGCCGAGCCGCTCGATCGCCTCGGCCACAGCCGCGGGAATCTGGTCCGGCTGGGTCAGATCGCACTCGATGATGTCTTCGCTCTTCTGCAGGTCGATCCCGATGACCTCGGCACCACGGGCGCGCAGCTGATCGACCGTCGCAGTACCGAAGGCGCCGGCCGCACCGGTCACCAACGCCTTCTTACCGCGAAGATCCCAGCGACCACCCTTCCGCAACCCCGCCCTGCCCGTCACGCGCTTTCCTTCTCTCGCTTGGAGTCTTCCAGGTGCGCCGCACGAAGCCGGCCGCCACGAGCGCCACGACCGACCAGCCAGGCGATCCCGAGGATCTCCAGCGCACCGACCACGGCCAGCAGGGCGTACCCGCTGTTCCACATCCAGCGCGGTACGTCGGTCCGCTCCTCGCGCCGCAGGACCTCCTGCTCACTGATGAAGTCGACCGTCTGCCCGTTGGCGACCCGCACCGCCGGCTTCTCGATCGCCAGATCCTCCGGTGCGTAGACCCACATCGCCACCATGTCCCGCGGCCCTTGGTGCAACCGGACCAGCGACTTCCACTTGCCGTGCATCGGCAACGGTTCCGTCGAGCGATAAGTGCCCTCAGCAACCTTCTCCATCGGCCGCGTCAACTGCCCGCCACCCTGCCAGGCCAGCGCCTCGAACCAGCGCGCTCCTTCAGCCGCATCGGCCGGCTGGAGCTTCACCGTCACGTACGCCGTCGGCTGCGCCCCGGTCGCGGCCGGCTCCAGCGACACCGTCCCGGTCACCCCCGGATCGGCCGACCGCGGCACACAGTAGAACAACGCAGCCAGTACTGCGACCAGCCCGATCGCGCCGAGCTGATGCGTCAGGCGCACCGGCGGAGTCTCGCGCACCTCGCCCGCCACCTCGGCGTACCGGGTGGCCAGCCAGGCACCGATCAGCCCGGCCCCCAGACCGACGACCAACCCGAAACCCAGTGCCGACGGCAACATCGAGGCCGGCCAGCGGATCGGCATCCACACCTGGCTCCAGCCGAACTCCGCGACCACACCGACGGTACCGATCAGCGCGCCCGAGACGAGGCCGAGCCGGAAGCGGTTCTTGTTGCCCAGGGCAAGAGCGGTCAGCTCGACCAGGGTCGCCTCGACGATCAGCAACGGGAAGTGGCCGAGGATCTCACCGAGCGGCTGGTCCACCGCCCAGGCGATGCCGCCGCGGATCACCAGGTAGACGGCGAGCGCGCCGAACGTCGTACCGGGACCGCGCCGCGACCGCAGCAGCGTGAAGGCCAGCGCCGACCCGAAGACGATCAGGATCGGCTGCAGGATCAACGGAAACTGCGGGACGCCGTAGTTGAACTCGGTGCTGAACAGGTCCCACGCGATCAACAAGGCGCCGACGGCAACGATCTCCTGGAAGCGCCGACGCAGGTTGATTCCGACCAGCTGCTCGACCTCGGCCGAGGCCAGCAACCGGGCGAAGATCGAGAAGACGACACCGCCGATCATCAGCAGGTGGGTCGGGCCCCAGAGCGTGACATCCTCGCCGAACAGCCGATGCCAGACGTCGTCCAGCGGGAAGCCGACCAGCGCGAAAGTGCCGCAGACTGTGACCAGCGCGGCGCTGCACGGAATCCGCCAGCCCTTGGTCAGCTTGATCGTCCGGGCGGGCAGCGGCTTGCGGGCCAGCGCGATCGGCAGCACGCCGGACACGATCACGCCCAGGATGCCGAAGAAGATCGGGTAGTGGGCCGGCGTACCGAACGGCCCGGTGTCGCGGCCGCGGTCGATGTGCACCGCGATGTCCCACCAGACGCCGAACGCGCAGGACAGCAGTGAGGCGGCATGCAGGTACGGCGTCAGCGCGGCCCATCGGGGGACTCCGTCCAGTCTCCCGATGGTGTCCGCGAGGCGCCCTACCAGCGTCACCCGTCCAGTCCGTTCCCGCCACAGGAGCACGGCGAGTGCGACGTACAGAAGGGAGACCAGCCCGGTGACGATGGCGATCTGGTCGAAGGTCGCGGTTCCGGTCGAGGCCGCCAGCGGGACGGTCATTCGGCACTCCTTCGGTTCGGGCAGCGCGTCATCGGGGCGCAGGCATGTGCCACGACTGATGTTACATCGAATATGTAACGTGGAGTCTGGAAGACTGTCAAGGGTGGGAGGACAGATGCCGGCCGAGTCGGCCCAGGAAGAGTTCACGGTCGACCAGCTCGCCGCGAAGGTGGGCATGACGGTCCGCAACGTCCGCGCGTACGCCGGACGCGGGCTGATCCCCCCGCCACGCCTGGTCGGCCGGACCGGGTACTACGGCGCCGACCACGTGGCGCGACTCACGCTGGTCCGCGAACTGCTCGACAAGGGGTACACCCTGGCGGCGGTCGAGCGGATGATGAGCGAGCTCCCCGACGGCGCGCTCGCGCTCGGCGTCTTCGAGACGCTGGTCAGCCCGTGGACGCCGACCGAGCCCGAGGTGATCACCGAGCAGCAGCTGGCCGAGCGCGCGGGCATCCCGCACCACCCGGGCACCATCGACAAGCTGGTCGAGCTGGGCATCGCCGAACGGCAGGACGACGGGCGGCTCCGCATCCCGAACCCGGACCTGCTGCGGACCGGCCTCGAGGTGATCAAGCTCGGTGTCCCGCTGGACGCGATCTTCCAGATGCTGCCGAAGCTGTTCAGCCACGCCGACGCGGTCGCCAAGATCTACGTCGAGCTGTTCCGCAGTACTGTCTGGCGCGAGTTCGCCGACGCGGGCCTGCCGGCCGACCGGTGGCCGGAGATCCAGCGCACGCTGGAAAACATCATCCCGCTCGCCGGCCAGGCGCTGGTCGCCGCCTTCCGCGAGGCCATGGGCCGCGAGATCGAGGTCGTCGCCTACGAGGAACTCGGCCTGGACCCCGACACCCTCCCCTCAACCGGCTGACAACACGTCCTCGAGGTGAGCCTGAACCCCTCGCAAGAAGTAACTCAACCCATCCGCAAACAAATCCTCGCCACCCGCGTCGGTAGCCGGCCGCACGGCGGCGGCGCCTCGCACGGCGGGCCGCTCGGCGGCCGCCGGCTCGGCGGCTACTGCGGCCATGGTCCAGCGGGCGGTGGTTTCGAAGACTGATCTGGCGACGGGCTCCGGGATGCCCAGCCTGACCAGAGCTGTCAGCTGAGCACGGACCAGAGCTGCTCTCGACCCCTCGCCCTCATCGCGGTACGGCGTCGCCTTCGCCTGGATCAGCCGAGCCAACCCTGGATGCCCGGCGTAGAACTCCCGCAACCGCAGCGCCCCGGCCGTGGTCACCTCGACCCACTCGCCGACGGTCTCGACCTTCTCGAAAGCAGCCCGGTCAGCCTCGAAGGAGTCGAACGCGTTGCGCGCGACCAGCTCCAGCAACTCGCCCTTGTTCCGCACGTGGTGATAGAGCGTTGGCGCCCGCACTTCCAGCCGCTCGGCGACCGACCGCATCGTCAGCCCCTCAACACCGGACTCACGGATCACCCCCAGCGCCGCGGCGACGATCGCGCCGACGGAGATGCCGGCGGCGGCATGCGACGACGCATCGCGCTTCACGAAATCCCCTCGCTCCCCGGCCGGACGTCCCGCTAGGCTACTGTCTAACGCCATTAGACAGGAGCACACCGGTGTCTCTCCACCCCAGCTACCCGATCCGGACCGAACGTCTCGGCCTGCGGCCGCACCGGATGGACGATCTGGACGACCTGCTCGCCTTCCACTCCGACCCCGACGTGGTGCGGTACGTCCCCTGGCCGGTCCGCGACCGCGAGCAGACCCGCACCGCACTGAAGGCGAAGCTCACCCAGGACGCTCTGACCGAGCCCGGGCAGTGGCTGGTCCTCGCGATCGAGTTGCGCGAGACGAGCACCGTCATCGGCGAAGTACTGCTGAAGTGGGAGAGCGAAACCAGTCGCCAAGGCGAGCTCGGCTATGCGCTGCACACCGGCTACCACGGTCGCGGCCTGGCCGCCGAGGCCGCCAACGCAGTACTGCGCCTGGGTTTCGAGGATCTCGGCCTGCACCGCATCTGCGCCAACGTGATCGACGGCAACGCCGCCTCGGCCAAACTGCTGACCCGCCTGGGCATGCGCCAGGAAGGTCACCTGGTCGAAAACGTCTTCTTCAAGGGCGCCTGGTGCGACGAACTCGTCTTCGGCTTGCTTGCCCGGGAGTGGCGTGACCGGTAGTCCGCCGTAACCTCACGCTCTGCGGACAGTTATCGTTTGACCGCGCACTGTCACGATAGCTGAGCTTCAGTCTGAGGACGGTCATGAAAAAGGCAGTACTGGTAGTCGTCACCGCTCTGGCCGTGATCGGGGCCGCTCTGATCCCGTCGGGGCGGCCGGTGGAGGCCGCGACCCGGACGCAGGGCTTCGGTTCGGCGCTGTCCGCGATCAAGCAGGCGTCCTGGCAGACCAACGCCAGCGTCAACGCCCTCGCCGTCGCGGGCAACACCGTGTACGCCGGCGGCCTGTTCACCCGGATCCGGCAACCCGGCCAACCCGCCTCGCGCGGTGGTCCCGTGCGGAGCTACCTCGCCGCGTTCAACCGCACCAGCGGGGCGCCCACCACCTTCGCGCCGAAGCTCGACGGCGCGGTCTGGGCGATCGCGACGAGCCCGGACGGCAAGTGGGTCGTCATCGGCGGCGACTTCACCACCGTCAACGGCCTGCCCCGCAAGCACCTGGCGATGTTCAGCGTCGCGACCGGGAAGCTCGTGGCCGGCTGGGATCCCGCGGTCGCCTACCGCGTTTCCGCGCTGGCCATCTACGGCAACAGCGTGTACTTCGGCGGCTCGTTCGGGCGGGTCGACAACCAGGAGCGCAACTATCTGGCCGCCGTGACCCTGAAGACCGGCGTCCTGCTGCCATGGAACCCGGATGCGGACGAGGAGGTCTTCGCGATCGACGTGGCCGACAACGGCAGTCGCGTCTTCGTCGGCGGCGGCTTCACGTCACTCAAGGACGAGGACCACAACGCGCTCGCGATGGTGAGCCCGACAACGGGCGCGCCCTTCGCGATGCCGGCCGCGGCCGCGATCCCGGAGCCGACGTTCGACTGCGTCAGCCGGGTCAAGGACATCGACACCTTCGGCAACAAGGTCTTCGTCGCCAACGCGGGCAGTGGCACGGGATGTTACGACGGCGTACTGGCTGCTGATTCCAGGACGGGCAAGCTGCTCTGGCAGAACCACTGCCTGGGCGCGACCGAGGCGATCAAGGCGATCGGCAACTGGCTCTACAAGGGCTCCCACGCCCATGACTGCAGCAAGAGCGGCGGTTTCAAGGAGGGCAACGGTACCCGTCACCTCCTGGTCGAGAGCGCGACCACCGGCAAGCTGGGGCCGTGGTTCCCCAACACCAACGGCGGCGGTACTACGGAGGTCGGTCCGCTGGCGTTCGCTTCGGGCGGTAACGACCTGTGGGTCGGTGGCGACTTCACGCTCGTGAACGGCCGGAGGCAGCAGGGCCTCACCCGGTTCAGCAACGCCGTCGGTGGTGCGCGGCCGGCCACGCCCGGTGCGCCGAAGGCTTCGAGCACTCGGGCGGGACGGGCGGTGGTGAGCTTCCCGCGGGTGGTTGACGAAGACAACATCACGCTGACCTACACGCTGTACCGCGGCACCACCAAGGTCGGCAGCTGGAAACGCGACTCGTACCCGTGGCTGAAGCCGACTGCCGCGACCTTCAACGACAGCGGCCTCAAGCGCGGCCAGACGGTCAGCTACCACGTCCAGGTGACCGACGGCCGCAACGTCAGCACCGGCCCGGCCACCGCGGTCAAGATCCGCTGACCTGCCGCGTCCGACCCCCGACGCCGCCGTCGACTTCCGGCGCGCTCGCGCTGCCGGCGACTCGCCGCGCCCGATGCTCGTCGCCGAGGTCGCCGAGGTCGCCGAGGTCGGCGTCCCAGTCGTCCTCGTCAGCGGCGGTCGCTTCGTTGCGGCGGGCGATCCGGACGAACGCGACGATCAGCAGGATCGGCCCGAGCACCATCGCCAGTTCGGGAATGCCACCCAGATGCAGAGCGATCATGACGCCGTCACCAGCGCGATCCCACCGGCGGTGAAGGCGACCATCGCCGCCAGCATCGGGTACTGCGCCCGGCGCAACTGACGGCGGCGGAACAACTGGGTCGCGCGATCGTGCGCGGACACCACCCCGAGTACGTGTCCGAGCACGATCGCGCCGATCTGGACGCCGGCGATCAGCCCGGTCCCGAGGAACGCGTAGTCGATCCGCGCCTCCCCCAGCCCGAGCAGATCCCAGCCGCGGCCGAACGGATCGGTTGCCAGCAGCAACCCTTCCTGGCCCTGGAACATCGCGAACGAGAAGTAGTGCGCAACGGCGTACCCGATCGCGATCGGCACCAGCGAGTGCACGAACGCGCCGGGCAACCCGGCCTTCCCGAGACTGCCGGGCCGGATCCGCGCCGCACCCGTCGCCCGGGTCGCGAGGAGGAAGAGAGCCGCGACCACGGCGACCGCCACAAGCAGGCCGACGGTGTAGACGACGAGGTGCGCGGCCGTCCCGAGTTCGCCGGTCAGCGCGGTCCAGGCTGACCAACGGCTGACACCGTCGAAGGCGGTCGAGCCGAGCAGCAGGCAGAGCAGTCCGACCATGCCGCGCTCTTGTGGGAGCGAGGCGAGGCCCGCGAGCGGGTTGCGGAGTACGAGGTGCCGCTCGTCGTTGCGACCGATCGGGCTGAGCTTGGCGAGCACTTCGGCGTACACCTCGAAGCTGTCACCGATGCTGAACCAGCGCGGTCCATAGATGATGCCTGCGCCAACATTCACGACGGCGTACGCCGTCACGAAGGCCGCGACCACGCGGGGCTCCGAGCCTTGCGGATAGACGAGCTCGAGCCAAAGGAACCCGAGAAGTCCCGCAACCGCCGGCCAGTAGGCGATCCCCGCCGGCAGCGGGCGGTAGGACTTGCGGGGCGCCAGCGCAGCGAGCGTGCGCAAAGGATTGGCGAGGCGCCAGACCGGGCCGAAGATCAGCGACAGCGGAATGATGCCAACCCAGATCCAGACATAGAGCCAGGTCGGCGCCGGATTCCTGCTGGGCGAGTCACTCCCGAACCACGCTGCCGCAAGCAGGAGGACCAAGGCAACCAATCCGATTGCCTTGAGCAACCATCGGACCGGCCGGGCGTCGACCACTCGCGCCAGCCGGCGGAGCGGCGTACCGGCGGCTTGCTCGAATCGTGGTTTCGACCAGAAAGCGGCCAGGGCGAAGAACGAGACAGCCACCGCGGCAGCGGCTGAGTAGATGGCCAGCCAGAGCGGTACGGGCAGGTCACCCCGGCCGCCGATGCCATGCAACGGGAGCAGCAGCGTCACAAGGCCCCTCCGATCGAACCAGCTATCTGACTGATCGAATGTAACACGCATAATGTCACATAGCGAGAGCCTGCCCACCGCCTATCGTTGGCCGCATGACGACCGACCTCCGCCTGGCCGAAATCACTCCGGCCAACTTCGAGACCGCACTCGCGATCAAGGTCCGCGCCGACCAGGAGCATTTGGTCGAACCAGTGGTGCAGTCCCTGGCGGAGGCGTCGATGTGGCCTGGCGTGGCGTGGCCGCGGCTGATCCTCGACGGGGACCAGCCGGTCGGATTCCTGATGGCCTTCCTGGACATCGACTGGCTCGGCGACGGAAGCCGCAGCGACATCCGCTCCGGTCTGTGGCGGCTGAACATCGACGCCGGCGCGCAGGCCAAGGGGTACGGGCGGTTCGCGGTCGAGCAGGTCGCCGAGGAGATCCGCCGGCGCGGCGGCAAGGTGATGACCGTGACCTACCACCCGGGCGCCGACGGCCCGCAAGGCTTCTACCTGCGGCTGGGCTTCAAGGAAACCGGAGAGTTCAGCGACGGCGAGACGGTCGCCGAGCTCGTCCTCTAGCGGGTCAGATACTCGCTGCGGTCGAAGCGCCTGGTCAGCTGCCGGAAACGGAAGGTGAAGGACGGCCAGAGGGTGGTGTTGCGGCCTTCGGAGTCCAGGTACCAGCTGGTGCAGCCGCCGCGGGTCCAGATCGTGTTGCGCATCGACGAGCGAACCCCGTCCACGAACTGCCGCTGCACCTCCGGTCGCACTTCGACCTCCCGCAGCCCCTCGGCGTCCATGGTTCGCAGGACGTCGAGGATGTAGGCGATCTGCGACTCGATCATGAACACCATCGAGCTGTGGCCGAGGCCGGTGTTGGGGCCGATCAGCAGGAAGAAGTTGGGGAAGCCGGCGATCGCCGTCCCGAGATGGGCTTCCATCCCGTTCGCCCAGGCCTCGCGCAGCGTCTTGCCGTCGCGGCCGTGCAGCATGTCCATCACCGGCAGGTCGGTGACCCGGAAACCGGTGCCGTAGATGATCGTGTCGACCTCGTGCTTCACGCCGTCCTCGGTGACGATGCCGGTCGGGGTGACCTCGAAGACAGGCTCGGTGACGACCTCGACGTTCGGCTGCGCGACGGCCGGGTAGTAGTCGTCCGAGATCAGCACCCGCTTGCAGCCGAGGGTGAAGTCGGGCGTCAGCTTGGCTCGCAGCTCGGGGTCCCGGATCTGCTGCTGCAGGTGCCGCTCGGCGATCTTCTGGCCCTGCTTCATCATCGCGGGCAGTTTGGCGAAGCCGAGCACCAGCGACTCGCGACTCCAGTAGATGCCGGCCCGAACCGCCTTCTGCACCAGGGGAAACGCACGGTAGACCCGCTTCTCGGCGGCGGTGATCTTGCGGTCCGGCCGCGGCATCACCCACGGTGGCGTCCGCTGGAACAGGTGCAACTCCTCGACATCCGGCTGGATCGCCGGCACGAACTGGATCGCCGACGCGCCAGTGCCGATCACGGCCACCTTGCGGCCGCTCAGGTCGAGCTCATGGTTCCACTGCGCCGAGTGGAAGACCTCCCCCTCGAACGCCTCGATCCCCGGCAGCTTCGGAATCGACGGCTCGGCCAGCGGGCCCATCCCGGACAGCACCATGTCCGCGGTGAAGTCGCCCTGGTTGGTGTGGATCAGCCAGTGGTCGTCCTGCCAGTGCGCCGACTCGACCGCATGCCCGAAGCGGATGTGCGGCCGGACCCGGAAGCCGTCGGTCACCTTCCGCAGGTACTCCTCGATCTCCGGCTGCGGCGAGAACGTGCTCGACCAGTCCGGGTTGGGCGCGAATGAGAAGGAGTACAGGTGCGAGGGGACGTCACACCGGCAGCCGGGGTACGTGTTGTCCCGCCAGGTCCCGCCGACGTCGTCGGCCCGCTCGAGCACGACGAAGTCGTGGTAGCCGGCCTGCTTGAGCCGCACGGCAATCCCGATCCCGGCGAAGCCGGTGCCGATCACCACGATCCGGTGCTGTCGGGTAGCCGTCATCGGAGCCTCCAAGGGGCGCGCTGGGAGAACTTACTCCCAGTAAGTTACTCGGAGTCAGTTAGAGTGTGCAAGTGACCTCGACCACGGACGGCGCAGTACCGGTGAAGCGCCGGCGGGATCGTGCGGCGCGCGAGCGGGAGATCCTGGACGCGGCCGAGCGGATCTTCGGCGAGCGCGGCTACCAGGGCACCTCGATGGACGACATCGCCGCCGCGGTCGGCGTCTCCAAACCGCTCGTCTACCAGTACTACGGCTCGAAGGACGGCCTGTTCCTCGCCTGCCTGTCCCGCCTGAGAGCTCAGCTCCTGGATGCCGTCGCCGACGCGATCCTCGCCGCGAGCGACCCCGAGCAGGCCATGTACGCCGGGTTCGTCGCGTGGTTCACGTTCCTGGACGAGCACCCGCGAGCGTGGTCGGTGCTGGTCGACGAAGGCATGCTCGCCGCCGGCCCGGCCGCCCAGGCCGCCGACGAGGTCCGCGCCGAGTTCGTCGAGCTGATCGCCACCATGGTCCGGCTGAACCTGCCCGCCGATCACCCGCACGACGAGGACGAGATCCAGATCGTCGCCCAGAGCATCTCCGGCGCCACCGAACGCCTGGCCATCTGGCGCACCCGCAACAACAACACCCCCACCCCCGAGAAGCTCGCCACCACCCTCAAAACCCTCCTCTGGCAAGGCCTCAACTCCCTCCGCGCCTGACCACCCCACCCCGCCCATCGCGCCCCCGGCTCCCGGCTAGACCCCCAGCCACCAACCGGCGCCCCGCCTACCGGCCGGACCCCCACCCCACCAATCGCCCCGCCCCGTACGCCGCACGCCCGCTGCCCCGCCTCATGCATTCCGCTCGCACCACCCATTGATGGCCTGGGCGTTCGGCCCCACCCCCCTTGGCGGGCTGCACCGCCGTGATCTGATGCGGTTGTGCGTACTGTGCGGGTTCCTCCTACGGCGATGGTGCTGGGTGGGGTGGTGTCCGTCCAGTTCGGTGGGGCGCTGGCCGCGTTGCTGATCGAGCGGTTGGGTGCCGCCGGCACCGTTTCGTTGCGGCTCGCGCTCGCCGTGCCGATCCTGTTGCTGATCGCCCGTCCGAGCCTGCGGCAACGAACCCGCCGCGACCTCCTCTCGGTTGTTGCCTTCGGCATCGTGCTGGGCCTGATGAACCTGTCCTTCTACCTCTCCCTCGAACGCCTGCCCCTCGGCGTCGCGGTCACCATCGAGTTCATCGGCCCGCTCGGCCTGGCCGCGGCGATGTCCCGCAAGCGACGGGACCTCATCGCCGTCGCGGGCGCGGCGCTCGGCGTAGTACTGGTGAACGGGCATGAGCTCTCGGAGGTCGACTGGCTCGGCGTCGGGTTCGCTGCTCTAGCCGGTGCGTTGTGGGCGTGCTACATCCTGCTCAGCGCCGACACCGGCCGGCGGTTCGCCCAGCTCGACGGTCTCGCGCTCGCGATGGTCATCAGCACCGTCCTCACCGCCCCCATCGGCCTGATGACCGCAGGCAGCGAACTGCTGCACTGGAACTCCCTCCTCCTCGGCCTCGCGATCGCCGTCCTCTCCTCGGTCCTCCCCTACTCGCTCGAGACCCTCGCGCTGCGCCGGATGAAGCCTGTTGTCTTCGGGATCCTGATGAGCATCGAGCCCGCCGTCGGCGCCACCGCGGGCTTCCTGATCCTCAGCCAGCGCCTCGCCCCCATCCAGCTCGCCGGGATGGCCTGCGTCGTCGCCGCCTCGATCGCGATCACCAGAACCTCCCGCTCCAAGGCCCCGGATATCTGATCGCCGCGCTGAGAATGCGCATTCTGAAACCAGATGATGCCTTGACGCCGGTAAGTAATCCGGGTTGACTGAAGCCGACTTCGGTCAGATCTCTTCTATATTCACCTTCGCAGTTTTCCGCCCCCGGAAGGTGCCTCGAGAAGACGACCGTCCGCGCGCTGCTCCCTGCGCCCGGACGGCTTTTCGTCATCTCCTGAGCTGGAACGGGAGCGGTCGCGAGGGTCCATCCGAAAGGACACCGCCCCCATGAAGTCAGTCAGGATGAAGCTCCGAAGTCGAGTGGCCGTCGCAGCCCTCGCCATGGTCACCGGCACCGCCGGCCTGCTAGCCACCTTCACCGGCGCTCCCAGCGCCGATGCCGCCGCCACGGCACCCGCTGCCGCCCAGGCCACCACGGCCGCCGCAGCCCTGCCGGCCGGATTCAAGAGCGTCGGCTACATGCCCTCGTGGTCCGGCAGCGTCAACAGCATCCAGTACAGCAAGCTGACGCACATCAACTACGCCTTCGCGCTGCCGAACTCCAACGGCACCCTGCAGGCGATCCCGGACACGGCCAAGCTCGCGTCGCTGGTGAACCTTGCGCACAGCAACGGCGTCAAGGTCTCGCTCGCCATCGGCGGCTGGAACGACGGCAACGACCCGGCGTTCGAAACCCTCGCCGGCAACGCCAGCTCCCGCACCACCTTCGTCAACAGCGTCGTCAACGCCGTCACGCAGCACAACCTCGACGGTGTCGACATCGACTGGGAGTACCCCGACCCAGGCACCTCCGGCAACAACTTCACGGCCCTGATGTCGCAGCTGAGCACCGCCATGCACAGCAGGGGAAAGCTGCTCACCGCCGCGGTTGTCTCCGAAGGTACGACGGCCAACGGCGTCCAGCCGGCCGTCTTCGGTTACGTCGACTGGCTGAACATCATGGCGTACGACGGCGGCAGCCCGCACGCCAACTACAACTGGTCGATCGGCTCTGCCAACTTCTGGAAGGGCCGTGGTCTGCCCGCCAGCAAAACCGTGCTCGGCGTGCCGTTCTACAGCCGGCCGAACTACCTGACGTACTCCCAGATCGTCGGGATGAACGCGGCCAACGCCCAGGTCGACTGTGTCACCGTCAACGGCGCCCAGCAGTGCTACAACGGCATCCCCACGATCAAGCGCAAGACCCAGTGGGCGGTGGCGAACGCCGGCGGCATCATGAACTGGGAGCTGTCCCAGGACACCACTGGCGCCACGTCCCTGGTCAGCGCGATCTTCGACGCCGCGGGCGGAACGAGTAACCCCGGCGGCAAGACCGGCACGATCAAGGGCATCGGCGGCAAGTGCGTGGACGTCGCCGGCGCCAACAGCGCGAACGGCACGGCCGTCCAGCTCTGGACCTGCAACGGCACCAACGCGCAGACCTGGACGGTCGGCACCGACGGCACGATCCGTGCCCTGGGCAAGTGCATGGACGTCACCGCCGCCGGTACTGCGAACGGCACCCGCGTCCAGCTCTACGACTGCAACGGCACCGGCGCCCAGTCGTGGCAAGCCCAGTCCAACGGGACGCTCCGCAACCCCGCATCGGGACGATGCCTGGACGCCACCGGCCAGAGCTCGGCCGATGGCACCCGGCTGCAGATCTGGGACTGCGTCAACCGCACCAACCAGCTCTGGACCCTCCCGGCCTGAAGCTAAACAGCCCCGGGAGGCTGCCACTCGACGGCGGCTTCCCGGGGCCTGACTTTGGTCACGGGTAGGTCATGACGGCCCCGCGATCTGCACGACATCCTCGGCCACTCGCTGACCGTGATCACGGCGAAGGCCGAGCTGGCCGGGCGGTTGATCGAGGCGCAGCCGGACCGCGCGGCGACCGAGGTCGCGGATGTCGAGCGGCTGGCGCGCTCGGCGCTGGCCGACGTACGGGCTGCTGTGGCCGGGTATCGCGAGTTGAGCCTGGCCGGTGAGCTGGTGTCGGCGCGAACCGCTCTGCAGGCAGCTGAGATCAAGGCCGACCTGCCGACGGTCATCGACGAGGTGCCGGAGGAGCAGCGCGAGTTGTTCGCCTGGGTCGTTCGGGAGGGCGTGACGAACGTGGTCCGGCACTCCGGGGCGAAGAAGTGCGCGATCAAGCTGAGCGCGCGACAGATCGAAGTACTGGATGACGGCAGGGGTCCGACGACTTCCGGCGACTCCGGGAACGGGCTGATCGGGTTGCGGGAGCGCGCGGACGCGGCCGGGGCGACGCTGCAGATCGGTACGGCGTCGGGCGGTGGCTTCCGGCTGGCTGTCAGAGTTGACTCGTGACGATACGGCTGCTGATCGCGGACGACCAGGCGTTGGTTCGTGGCGCCCTGGCCGCGCTGCTCGTTCTCGAACCCGACCTCGAGGTGGTCGCCGAGGTCGGCCGCGGCGACGAGGTTGTCGAAGCAGTCCGTACCGCGAAACCCGACGTGGCCCTGCTCGATGTCGAGATGCCGGGGCTGGACGGCATCGAGGCGGCGGCCGCGCTGCGCGCAGTACCGGGGGTGCGGGTGCTGATGGTGACGACCTTCGGCCGGCCGGGATACCTGCGCCGCGCGATGGAGGCGGGCGCGGCCGGATTTGTCGTCAGGGACACGCCCGCGGCCCAACTCGCCGACGCCGTACGCCGCGTCCACCAAGGCCTGCGAGTGGTCGACCCGTCGCTGGCCGCCGAGACGCTGGTCGCCGGGACGAGTCCGCTGACAGCGCGGGAATCCGACGTACTGCGGGCCGCACGCGCGGGTGGCACCGTGGCTGACGTCGCCCGGGAGCTCCATCTGTCGGAAGGCACGGTCCGCAACCACCTCTCGGCCGCGATCGGCAAGACCGGCGCCCGGACCAGGGCCGAGGCGGCCCGGATCGCCCTGGACAACGGCTGGCTCTGATGACTCAGGCTGGGTCGTGACCTAGGCTTACAACCGGGGGAAAGGGGCCAGACGATGTCGATCGAACAGTTCAGCGCCAAGGGGCGGCTGGCGGACACCGGCGAAGGAATCACCGGGGACGAGCTGCAACTGGCTGCGCGTAATCACGGGATCCCGCTGGAGGCGCTGCGGTACGAGCTGACGCCGCCCGGCCTGCACTACGTGCTGGTGCACTACGACATCCCGGCCGCGAATGCCGCGAGCTGGCAACTGTCCGTTGGTGGTTGCGTCGAGCAACCATTGGCATTCGGGCTGACCGAGCTGCGGGCGATGGGGCGGCAGACCGTCCGGGTGACACTGGAGTGTGCCGGCAACGGTCGCGCCTCGTTGCAGCCGAGGCCGATCAGCCAGCCCTGGTTGATGGAAGCCGTCGGGACCGCGGAATGGACCGGCGTACCGCTGGCCGCTTTGATCCAGGCCGCCGGGGTTCGTGAGGATGCCGTCGATGTGGTGTTCACCGGCGCCGACCATGGGTTCGAGCGAGGTGTCGAGCAGGACTACCAGCGCGGCCTGACGCTTGCCGAGGCGCTCGACTCCGGCGCAATCGTCGCCTGGGAGATGAACGGCGAACCGCTGCCGCCGCAGCACGGCTATCCCCTGCGGCTGGTGGTGCCCGGCTGGTACGGGATGGCAAGCGTGAAGTGGTTGCGCTCGATCGAGTTGATCGACCACGAGTTCACCGGCTACCAGAACGCGGTCGCCTACCGGATCCGGCAGGACGCGAACGATCCCGGGGTCGCGATCACCCGGATCGAACCGCGCGCGCTGCTGATCCCGCCGGGCTACCCGGACTTCATGAGCCGGCACCGCTTCGTCACCGCCGGGCCGGTCGTCCTGCAGGGCCGCGCGTGGTCCGGCTGGGCGCCGATCGAGCGGGTCGAGGTCAGCGTCGACGCCGGCGTCAGCTGGCAGGACGCGAAACTCGATGCCGAGAGCAACGACCTGTCCTGGCGCGGCTTCTCCTACGACTGGCAGGCGACCAGCGGTGAGCATGTGCTGACCGTCCGCGCCCACGACCGCAGCGGCCGGGTCCAGCCCATCGAAGCGCCGTGGAACCGCGGCGGCTTCGCGAACAACTCGGCCCAGCGAATCACCGTCCTCGTGCTCTGACGGCGTGTCGGTCGCCGGATCGGCGCCGGGCGGTTTCACCATGGAAGGGCAAGCGCACGGTTTCTCTACACACAGGGATGCGGGCGATGAGCGACCTTGGGACCGAGATCCACCTGCACGCGCGGGTCTTCCGCGCCGGCGGCGACTGGTACGCCGACATCGACGACCACGCCGATCCACAACCGGACGACCCCTTCTGGTACGGCTACTACCCGTCCCAGCAGGAGGCCATGGACGCGGCCTGCGACCGCATAGCCGCCCTCCACCGAGCCCGCTGCAACCGAATCAGCCACCAACTGTTGCTCAGAACAACTAGCTCAGCCTGAGATGTTGCCAGCGGCGGCCCGGATGGTTCCTCAGCCGATCTTCTTGGTGACGACCCAGGCGTGTTTGCCGATTTGGCGGGTGCGGTGGAAGCCGGCGCGTTCGAACATGGCGAGGGTGCCGTTGTGGAGGAAGGAGCCGGAGGTCTTGCGGTCGGTGGTGTCCTCGGGATAGCTCTCGACGACACCACCGCCCGCCTTCTCGATCTGGTCGAGCGCGCCCGCCAGCGCCGCGGACGCGATGCCGTGACGTCGGCGCTTGTTGGCGACGAAGAAGCACACGATCCGCCAGTCGGGCAGCGCGGTGAGTTCCTGCTCGTACCGCTTCCGGTGCTTGATCCTGGTCAGCTCATCGGTCGGACCGTACTGACACCAACCCACGGCCTCATCGCCGTCGAAGACCAGCGCGGCGTGCGCCTGACCGCTCCGCACCCGCGCCTCCTTCGCCGCCCGGTTGTCGGGCCCGAAACCCTCGGGATGGAAGCCCATGCACCAGCACCCACCCCAGACACCCTTGTGCGCCTCGACCAACCGGGCAAAATCCGCCCAGGTCGCCGGATCGAGTGGCTTGACGCTCAGCGCGCTCATGATCCAGAACTATAGAACGATCCATTTCCTTCGATCAATACCTCACTCCGGCTCGTTCCCGTGCTCACCACCGACCCGGTACGGCGTACTGACGCCCTCGTAGCCCAGATGTGTCATCAATCCCTCCGACGCGTGCGGCAGGTTGTGGCAATGGTCCATCCAGACGCCCGGGTTGTCGGCCACGAAGGCGATCTCGTACGTCTCCTTATCACCGACCTCGAGCGTGTCGATCCACCACGGCGTCCCGCTCGCCGCGACACCGTTCCTCGACAGCACCACCGCGTGATGCCCGTGCAGGTGCATCGGGTGCGCCTGACCGCTGGAGTTGCTGATCGTCATCACCACGACGTCCCCCTCGGCCACCATGTACATCGGTACGTCCGGAAACTTCTTCCCGTTGATCGTCCACCACAACCCCGGTACGCCGTCGAGGAAACCCGGCCGCCGCCCGATCCGGTACTCGAACCGGCGATCCGCCTTCGCCGGGTCCAGCCCGAGCGGTGCCGGCGTACCGTAGGTCAGCAGATCGACGGTCTCGTCCGGCAACTTCGCCGCCGGCGCATCACCTGCGCCGAGGTCAAGGGTCGCCGTCCCCGCATCCAGCCGCAGCACCCCAGAGGCCGGCACCACGACTTCGAGGTCCACTCGTGCGCCGGCAGCCAACGGGAACGCGGCCGTCACCGGCGTCGGCCCGGTCAGGTCCCGCCCGTCGACCGCGATCACCTTGTACTGCGCGCCGATCAGCCCGGTCCGGATGATGGTGTTGTCCGTGTTGATCACCCGGACGCGAATCTTCTTGCCAGGGGCAACATCCATCCGGGACGACCCGGTCCGCCCGTTGATCGTGCGCTTCCCGTCGTAGGTGTGGATCGCCGCGATCACGTCCTCCTCCTCCTCCGCACCGCCGATCACGATCGTCCCGAACAACCCGCCGCGCACTTCCTCACTCGACACCTGATGCGAGTGGTACCAATAGGTCCCCGCCACGTCGGCTTTGAACCGGTAGACGTGCTTCCCACCCACCGGTACGGCGTCCTGCGTGACACCCGCGACCCCGTCCTCCGCATTCGGTACGTCGATCCCGTGCCAGTGCAGCGTCGCGCCCTCCGGCACCGACTCGTTCACCAGCGTCACCTCGACCAGGTCACCCTGCTTCGCGCGAATGAGCGGGCCGGGTGAGGTGCCGTTCAGGGTGAACCCGTCGAACGCCTCACCACTCGCGAGGGTGAACTTCTGCTTCCGCGCGGTCAGCGTGACGGCGACATCGGGCTTGCCGGTCCGCGGCCCGGTCAGGTCCGCGACGCTCTTACCTCCGTGATGCTGATGCCCGGCCGCCGACGGCCCACCGCCGTAGTCGGCGTACCCCATCTCCATCGCCGAATAGTCGTTGGGGACCAGGCTGGTCGCCCAGAGGTACGCCAGCGGTACGAGGACCGCCAGCGTCACCCCCAGGGCGATCAGCCGCCCCTTCCACTTACGCACTGGTCGCGGGCTGAGCCACGGTCGCGGCTCGACGGGACGCCATCCCGGCGACCCCGGCGATCGCGAGACCGTTGATCCCGTGCAGCAGGCCGAGCGCGGGGAGCCCGAAGGACACCACGGCCAGCAGGATCTGCAGGACCACCAGGCCGACCACGATCCCGGCCAGCATCCGGCCGCGCGGTACGTTGGTCAGGAACGACACGATCAGGAACACCAGCGCGAGCAGCGCGATCGCCATCCCGGCCATGCTGTGGTAGCTCTGCCCGAAGTTGCTGTAGTCGGCCCCGATCGTCGCGCCGTCCTCCGCGTCACCGGCGACGGTGAACCCGGCCATCGCGATCGACGCCACCTGCAACACCACCGCCAGCGCGATGAGCGAAGCCAGCACCCGGTACGCCGCCCTCATGCCCGCGCCCCCTGCCGACGCGACTTCGCGATCATCACACCCGCGACAACCAGCAAGAACGGCAACACCGGCGGATGCCCACCCAACACCACACAAGCCACTGACAAAAACACCCCAGCAACAACCAGCCCAAGCAACACAGGCAACGGCACCTTGCGCTTCCAAGTCGGCCCGTACTGCGACCGCCTGGGACCCGCGGATGCCTGCGCTCCGGCCTTATCCTGGGGTGCAGTCCACGGCGGTCGAGCCCAACCCCACGGCCCGGCCCAGTCCTGCTGCTGCGCACCCCTGTCCCCGGCCCTCGCCTGCCCAGCTCCACCCGCCGGCTCGCCTGGGAGGTCTTCGAACAGGGCGGCCAGGTCCAGCTGGGTCTTCGCCTGCAGCGCCTCGCCGACGCGCTCTTGGTGCTCCTCGGCGGTCAGCCGCCCCGCCTCGTAGTGGGCGCCAAGCCGCGCCACGGCCTCTTCCCGCTCCCGATCGCCGATCCGAACCGGCTTCTCCTCGTTCATGACACTCCCTCGGTCATCGCAGTTCTCCGACTGCACCGATCGTGTCGCCCACCCCACCCCCGCCGCGTCCCCTCCACGGCGGTACCTCACCTACTCCCCGCGGAGTACACGCCCCTGACCGAACCCGCAGTCAGGGGCGTGTTGTGCGCTGGGCGCCGAGCTAGGAGTTGGCCGCGAGGATCTCGTTCACCTCTTCGTTGGCCTTGGCCAGGGAGGAGGGGTCCGCCTGGAAGCCGACGACCGCCTCCATCGCCGGCGTCATCACCGCGGAGACGTCGGCCGCGTTCGGATTGGCCGGGAACGGGAACACGTTGCCCGCCTCGACCGGCTCGAGGAACGGTGTCACGTCCCAGCCTGCCTTGGCGAAGGTGTCCTTCGCGGCCGGCATGCTGGCGGTCACCGCGGGAAAGACGACTCCGGCCTTGGCGACGATGTCCTGCGCCGGCTGCGAGCCGAGGAACTTCGCCCACGCCCAGGCCGCCTCCTTGCGGGTCGTGCCCGCCCAGATGCTGTCGGCCAGCCCGTTCATCATCGACATCCGCTTGCCGATCGGTCCCTGCGGCAGCCGGGCCAGCTTCGTCTGCACCTGCTTGAGCTGACCGTACGTGCCGAGCATCCACGAACCGTTCGGGGTGATCGCGTACCTGCCCGCCCCGAACGCCGCCGTGGCCGAACTGTCGATCCCGGACTTCGCTTGGGAGAGGCTGGGCATGTAGCCCTTGGTGATCAGCCCACGCCACCAGGCGATTGTCTCGACGAACTTCGGGTCGTCGTAGAAGAACTTGGTGCCCCAGGGCACGCCCTCGGAGTACTTCCAGCCGTTGCTCGCGGCGTACCAACTCCAGCTGGTCTGGCCGTCGGCGCCGCCGGCGTCACCGAAACCGAGGCCGTAGACCTTCACGTTGTTCTTGTCGAAGCCGGGCTGGTCACCGCGGCGACCCTTGGCGTCGACCGTGAGCCGGGCAACGATCTGCTCGAAGGTGCCACCGTCCTGAGGATTCCAGGTCATCGAGTTCAGCTGCTCGGTGCTGATCCCGGCGGCTTCGGCCATCGCGCTGTTGTAGAAGTAGACCTCGGTGTCCCAGTCCTTCGGCAGCCCGTACCGCTTGCCGTCGGCACCGACCCAGCGGTCCGCGAGCCCTTTCTGGTAGATGCTCAGATCAACGTTGTCCTTGGCCACGAACTCGTCGATCGCGAGCAACTGCCCCTTGTCGGCGAACAGCGGGTACTTCGACGAGTGCGAGGTGAACACGTCGGGCGCAGTACCGGAGATGAAGCCGGTGACGAGTTTGTTCCAGTAGTCGGCCCAGCCGTTCTGCTCGATCTTCACCGAGTACTGCGGGTTCTGCTGCTCGAACAGCTTGGCGCACTCGCTGTACATCGGCAGCTGGGCGGAGTCCCACAGCCAGTAGGAGACCTCGCCGGGCGGGCGGTCGGCAGCGCCGTTGTTACAGCCGGCCACCGCCGAGGCGGCGAGGCCCGCGAGTCCGGCCTTCAGGATGGTGCGGCGTGAAATGCTCATCGTGGACACCTCACTTGATCCCGGAGAAACCGATGGAGTTGGTGATCCGCTTGGCGAACACCAGGAAGAGCAGGATCATCGGCAACGCGGCGATCAGCGTCGCGGCCATCAGCCCGGCCCAGTCCGGTCCGCCCTGCGGGGTCTGCGACCGGAAGATGCCGAGGGCAACGGTCAGCACCCGGACCTGCTCCTGCTGACCGACCAGCAACGGCCAGAAGTAGTCGTTCCAGGAGTTGATGTAGGTCAGGATCGCCAGCGTGGTGATCGGCGCGGCGCTCATCGGGATGATCAGGCCGAAGAAGATCCGCCGGTGACCGGCGCCGTCGATCATCGCCGCCTCCTCCAGCTCCCGGCTGATGCCGAGGAAGAACTGGCGCAGGAAGAAGATCGCGAACGGGGTCATGAACGCGCTCGGCAGGATGATGCCGGCGAAACTGTTCAGCAGGCCGAGGTTCTTGATCAGCACGACGTTCGGCAGCGTGGTGAAGATCGGCGGCACCATCAGCGCGGCCAGGAACACCGCGAACACCTTGTCCCGGCCGGGCCAGCGCAGCCGGGCGAACGCGTACGCCGCCATCGCGCTGAAGAACACCTGGCAGACCGTCGTGACGGTTGCCACCACCAACGAGTTGCGCAGATACAGCCAGAAGTTGACCGAGGCACCGGAACCGCCCTGGGCCTGCGCCTCGGCGACCGTGGACAACCCGAGCACCCGCTTGAAGGCGCCCAGAGTCGTCTCCACCGGAAGCAGCGAACTGGCGTTGCCGGCCAGTTGGGTGTTGTTCGACAGCGCAGTACGGAGCATCCAGTAGAACGGGAACAGCGTCAGGATCATCAAGACGATCAGGCAGGCCCAGGCGACGATGCGGCCCGGATTGAGTCGCAGCCTCATGCCAGATCACTCTCCTTGGCGCGCAGCAACCGCAACTGCAGCAGGGAGATGACCGCGAGAATGGCGAACAGCACCATCGCCATCGCGGACGCGTAACCGAAGTCGAACCGGGTGAACGCCCGTTCGTAGATGTAGTAGTAGATCACCCGGGTCGCGTTGATCGGACCACCCTGGGTGGTGACCGCGACGGTGTCGAAGATCTGGAACGAGCCGATCATGGTGACCACCAGGACCATCACCAGGACCGGACGCAGCAGCGGCAGGGTGATCCGCCAGAACGTCTTCATCTCGGTCGACCCGTCCATCTCGGCCGCCTCGTAGACGTACTTCGGGATCGTCTGCAGCCCGGCGAAGACCAGCAGCGCCGTGTACCCGGCGTGCCGCCAGACGTTGATCCCGGCGATCGTCGGGATCGCCCAGTGCGAGTCACCGAAGAAGGCGACCGGGTCGACCCCGAGCCAGGTCAGGCCGCGGTTCACGATGCCGATCTGGTAGTCGAGCATCCAGTACCAGACCAGCGCGACCACGACGTTCGCCACCAGGTACGGCGCCAGGATCACCGCCCGGACCGTGATCGACTGGGTCAACCGGTACATCAGCATCGCGATGCCGACCGCGAGCACGGTCTGCAGCCCGATGTTGATCACGACGTACTCGACGGTGACGACGAGCGCGTTCCAGAAGAAACTGTCGTGCAGCATCCGGTCGTAGTTGGCCAGCCCGTTGAACTCCGGCGCGGACAGCAGGCTGTACTCGGTGAAACTGAGGTAGGCACCCCGCACCGTGGGCCAGATATAGAAGACCACGAAGCCCAGCGTCGCGGGGGCCAGGAAGATCATCGCGACCTTCAGATCCCCGTACCTTCGTCGTTTGCGTGCTACGCCGCTCGGCGCACTCGTCGTCGTGGTCACGGGGCTCGTTCCTCTCGGTCGGTGGCTCTCAGATCGCTTTGGCGTCCAGCAGGACCGCGCTCTCGGGCCACTGGGCCGGCACGTGGACGCCGACCGACGCCAGCGCAGCGCCGTTCAGCTCCACCGTGCCGCCGTCGCGCCACCACGGCGTCGAGTGGCGGCTCTCCGGGCCCGGGGTGGCGATCTTGCTGACCCGGTAGACCCGGTCCTTGGTGAGACCCGGCAGCCGGACCCGGCCGACATCGGAGGTCACCGACTGGGCCAGCTGCACAGCGGAGTACACGGCGCGCGAGCCGTCCTGCGCGACCACTCCGTGCAGCAGGAAGTCGTCCGAGCCGCGATCGGCGCGGACCACCTTGCCGGTGTGCAGCAGCGGCCGCAGCTCCTTGTGCAACGCGACCCACCCTGCCAGCTCTTTGCGCTCCTCGGCGGAAGCCGCGCTGATGTCCCATTCGATGCCGAAGTGGCCGAACAGCGCGGTGGCGGCCCGGAAGGCGAGGCTCTGGGTCCGGCCGGTGGTGTGCGCCTTCGGCGGACCGACGTGGCAGCCGATCAGCTCAGGCGGCAGCAGCAGCTGGGTGTAGCGCTGGATCTTCTGCCGCTCCAGCGCGTCGTTGCTGTCACTCCCCCAGACCCGGTCGGTCCGCTCCAGGATCGCGAGGTCGACCCGGGCACCACCCGATGAGCAGGACTCGATCTCCAGGCCGGGATGACGACGCTTGAGCTCGTCCAGTAGTCGGTACACGGCAAGAGTCTGCTCGTGGACGCCCGCAGTACCGGTCAGCTGGTTGCCAGCGTCAACGAAGTCGCGGTTGTGGTCCCATTTGAGGTAGCTGATGTCGTACTCGTTCAGCAGCGAGTCGAGTCGCTCGAGCAAGTAGTCGTACGCCGCCGGGATGCCCAGGTTGAGGCCCTGCTGGTGACGTGCGGTCGGCGGCATCCGGTTGCCGGTGGCAAGAATCCAGTCGGGGTGCTCACGAGCCAGGTCGGAGTCCGGGTTGACCATCTCGGGCTCGACCCAGAGGCCGAACTGCAGCCCGAGCCCGGTGACGTGGTCGACGAGAGGGTGCAGCCCCTTCGGCCAGGTGCCCTCGTCGACGTACCAGTCGCCCAGGCCGGCGTGGTCGTCGCGGCGGCCACGGAACCAGCCGTCGTCGAGCACGAACCGCTCCGCACCGACTTCGGCAGCCGCGTCGGCGAGTGCCTTCAGCTTGTCGAGGTCGAGGTCGAAGTACACGGCTTCCCAGGTATTGAGCACGACCGGGCGATCCGTCTTGGGGTGCGTCTCGCGAGCACGCAGGTACTCGTGGAAGCGGGTCGACACCTGGTCGAGGCCGACGCCGTACGAGCCGTAGATCCACGGGGTGCTGTACGACGCTTCTGGGGCGAGCCGGCCTTCACCCGGAAGAAGCAGTTCGCCGCCGCCGATCACGGCGTACCCGCTCATGCCGCGTTCGGCGTACGAGCGGTGGTTGCCGCTCCAGGCGGTGTGCACGGCCCAGATCTCGCCGGTGCCGAAGTCGAAACCGCGGGTGCCGGCGATCAGCAACAGGGTGGCGTCGGCGCCGGTGCGGCCGCGGCGGTTGTCGCGGATGTGCGCGCCCTGCGTGAACGCGTGCCGCTGCGGGTGCCGCTCACCGATGTGCCGGCCAGTCATGTCGAGCAACTCGGTCGCCTCGGTCGGCACCGGCAACGCGAGCACGAGCCCGTCGACCGTGTACGCCGACGCGCCGGTGTTCGTCAGCTCCGCCTTGGCCCGCACCAGCCCAGAGTCGGTCAACTCGATCGCGAGCGCGAGGGTTAGCGCGGCCTGCGGGTCGGTCGCGGTCACCTGAACCTTGTTGCCGGCCTGCGCGACCTCGGTCAACTGGAACGACGCGGAGAAGTCCTGCCCGTCGCGATGCCCACTGAGCCCCGGCAACCCGAACCAGCCCGCGGAGTACTCCGGGATGATCGCCACCGGCAGGTTGTCATCCAGCCCGTTACCGGCCTGCACCGCACCCGCCCCCTGCCGGAGTCCGGCCAGAGCCGCATCGTCCAGCAGCCCGAGATCCGCACCCCAATGCAGCACAGACGGAAGAGCCGTCCCAGAACAATCCAGCACAAGACTGACCCCCGCCGAGCGGAGCTGCAGCACCTTGATGTTCGACACTGTTGATTCACTCTGCTTTCTGATTGTTTTCAGGACGAAACTATTTCCCCAATCAGAGCAGGTGTCAATAGCTTCACACAGTAAAGTAAGCCCGACTCCGGAAGTCCCCCGCGCCTGCGCCGCCGCCCTGAAGGCAAAGCGGAAGCCTCGCGTGCGCCGTACTGTCACGCGGCATCCCCGCGCCGGCGTTGCCGGGGCGTGCCGAACGACAGGATGTAGTCGTCTCCGCAGTAGTGCGCTCAAGTGTGAGCGGGGTGGCGCTGACGGTGTATTGCGGGTGCACTACCTGTCGTTCGGCACGCTGCGCTTGGTCAGGTGGTGCGCAAGCGAGCCCGGACGACCAAGTCGTGCAGTGCGGCGTCCGCCGTGGGGCGGTCAGGGAGTTTGGAGTCAGTCTCGGCTTGGTTGAGCATTGCCTGGAGAGTTGTGACGTCTCGGTCGAGTTGCTCCATGTGCAGGCCGACTAGGGGGGCGTGCTCGGCCTCGGCTTTGGTGGTCATCAGGTCTGGTAGGTAGGCCGGCGCCTCGGGGAGGTCGACCAGCTTGCGGAGGTCTGCCTGTACCTCGCCGGTCCGCATGAGGTGGATCCCGGTCAGCAGGACCCGGAACGTGTAGAGCAAGGGCTTCAGTTCGCGCTTCTTGGCGAAGAAGTCCCACTGGGTGTTCGCGAAGCCGCGGTAGTGGTGCGCATGCCATCGGGTCAGACAGTCCGGCGCCAGGGCGACCAGCTCCTCGTGCTCCGGGGTGGTCGCCACGACGAGCGGTGAGAGGAGTTGCTCGAGCACGTAGCCGTTGCGGCGCAGCATCAGCCGGACGAACTTCGTCAGGTCGTGCGTCACCAGGTCGACCTCGGCCTCATTCTGAAACCAGGTGCGGTCCAGCGTCTCGGGTCCCGTCGTCAACCCGACCACTTCCTCGACCGGCAAGAGATGAACACCCCGCAGATCCACGTCGGAGTCGCGGCTCGGGAAGCCGTAGAGGTGCGCGCCGGAGACGGTTGCGAAGAGCAAGCGGTACGGCTGGTCGGCGATGATGGCGCGGAGTTCGGGATAGTCGAGCTCGCGCATGTCACGCGTCATGGATGCTCCTCCTCCGGACCGATCTGAGCCAGGCGTCAACCTTAGCCACGTCGGGCGTCGCCGGAAGAACTGTTTTCTGCAAGGCGTTCTCGAGCTCCGCATGCAGGTCGAGGCGCCAGCGCTCGACTTCTTCCCACGGGATCTCACCGCGCTTCACAGCCAGCAGCCGCTCGCGATGGGGGCCGACATCAACGACCAGTACGCCGTCGACCAGCAAGGTGCGGGCCGAGAGCAACAAGCGGATCAGATGCATCACGTGCTTCCACTTCGGCGAACCGTCTCGCCGAAAGTCGGCTTCCAGCTTCTTGAACTGGCTGAGCACATAGCCGGAGTACGTCTGGTAGGCGAGCTGTGACAAAAACGACCGCCGCAGCGCGACCAGTTCCTCCCCGAGCGGCGTCTGCTGGACGACCAGGGGCGAGTGGATCACTTCCAGCAGGTTCGGGTTCGCCTTGAGCGCCAGCTCGCAGAACCGCTCGACCTCCCAGGAGAACCACTCCGGCTCCGGTCCGTCGACATGCATCGGCGGCTTACCGAGCGACCAGAACGCCTCAGTCGGCGCGACGTACACCCCACGCGTATCCGTATCCGACCCATCCGTCTCCAGCCCGAACGCCCGCGACCCCACCACCGCCGAATAGATCGTGTGCTCCCGCACCAGCCGATCCCCATCCGGCTGATCCACCGCAACCATCTCACTCTGGTACGCCGTCCGCAGGCTCAACTGATCCCGCTGCGCCGTCGCCTCCCGCCCATCAACCAGCCGCACGACATACCGCCCATCAGCCGTAACCCCACTGACCCGCCCAGTAGCCCCACGCTGCGCAGTACCCCCCACCTCATCCGGGCGCTCAATCCGCAAAACCACCTGAGTCCCCACCGGTAACCGCGGCCCCTCAAACCCCATACCGCCCATCCTCCCGCATCGCCCGGACCGCCCGGACCGCCCCCACTCACAAACCCTCATCCACCGCCGTGACGCCCGCTCAACCCCGCGGCCCAGCTCCCCTCTCGACCGAGTTTGTGAGTGGGGGCGGTCCGGACGACCATATTGACAAATGAAACTGTCAATACGACAGTAGGGGGCATGAGGTTGTTGGAAGAGCCGGAGAAGGTGCGAGCGGCGTTGTCGCCGTTGCGGCGGCGGTTGCTGGATTTGTTGCAGGAGCCGGCGTCGGGGACGCAACTGGCCGCGGCGCTGGAGTTGCCGCGGCAGCGGGTGAACTACCACCTGCGGGAGCTTGAGAAGGCCGGGCTGGTGGAGCTGGTCGAGGAGCGGCAGCGGCGGGGGTGTGTTGAGCGGATCCTGCGCGCGACGTCCGGTTCCTTCGTCGTCGACCCGGCCGTGATGGGTCGCGCCTTCAGCCGGCTCGGTGATCAGTACGCCGCCGAGCACCTGGTGGAAGTTGCCGCCGGCACCGTTCGCGACGTCGCCCGGATGCAGAACAAGGCCGATGCCTCGGGCAAGCGGCTGCTGACTTTCACGCTCGAGACCGAGGTTCGGTTCGCCGAGCCCGGTGACGTGCACCGATTCACTGACGCATTGACCGAAGCGGTCCGGCAGGTGGTCGAGACCTTCGACGCCGAGGATGGCCGGCCCTACCGGCTGATCGCCGGCGGCCACCCCGCGCCCCGTAGTACAGAAGGAGAAAAGTCATGAGCGAGGAGACTCCGCGGATCGTGGTGACCGTGGCCGCGCCGGTCGAGGCGGTCTGGGATGCCCTGCGGGACAAGGAGAAGATCCGGCACTGGCACGGCTGGGAGTTCGAGGGGCTGGACGCCGAGATCGACCTGATCTACTTCACCGCGTTCACCGAGGACAGCGAGACGCGCACGCTGGAGGTCCAGGGCGGCGACCGGTTCGTGGTCGAGCCGTTCGAGGGTGGCTCGAGGATCACCCTCACCAGGGCACCGCACGCCGACGATCCGGAGTGGGACGCGTACTACGACGACATCACCGAGGGCTGGATCACGTTCATCCAGCAACTGCGCTTCGCCTTGGAGCGGCACCCGAGCGAGAGCCGGCGGACGCTCTTCTACTCGGGCGCGGGCAAGTCCGGTCCGGCCGAGCAGTTGGGTCTCGACGCCGCAGTCGGTGCGCCGTACCAGGCTGACCTGGTCGGTGAATCAGTCACCGGACACGTGTGGTTCCGGTCCGAGCACCAGGTCGGGCTGACGGTCGACCAGTGGGGCGACGGGTTGCTGGTGCTCAGCCACATCGGCCCGTCCGACAAGAAGCCGGCCGGTGCCGCAATGGCCGTCCTCACGCTCTACGGCCTCGACGATCCAACCCGCGAGGAGATCGACAAGCGCTGGCAGGACTGGTGGTCGGCCCGCTACCCCAGCACCGAGGAAACCAGCTGATCCATGCTCCCGGCAAATCCGCTGGTTGCCGGGAGCACCATCAAGCGTTGCCCGGAGGACCTTCAAGTTCAGAGGGCTGCCTGGAGTTTCGCGGCGCGCTCGTAGCCCGCTTCCCATCCGTCGGCACCCGGTACGAGGATGACCCGCTCCACGCCGGCCTCCGCGTACGCCGCGAGCTGGTGGACCGCCTTGGCCTGATCGTCATCGAGCTGCGCGCCAACGATGGTGACGGTCGGTCGCGGCCGGCCGTAGCCAGCGGCCAACTCCTCCAGCGCGGCGATCCGCGCCGGCACGTCATCGACTGCGAGCCCGAGCGAGATCCAGCCGTCGCCGAAGCGTGCAGCCCGGTCGAGTGCCTTCTTGCCATCGCCCGCCACCAGCAGCGGCGGCACCGTGGAACCAGGCTCGATCGCAGCTTCCAGCCCCTCCGCCAGCTGAACCTTCCGGCCGGCAATCAGGTCAGGAAGCACCGCCAGCGCCTCATCCGTCCGCCGTCCCCGATCCTCGTACGACGTACCGGCCGCTCGCCAGCCGACGTCGCCGTGTGCCGGGTTTCCCGTCCCCACGCCCAGCAGAAGCCGGTCGCCGGAGACGTACTGCAACGAGGTGACCTGCTTCGCGGCCCACGCAACCGGCCGGAGCGCCAGCAGCATCACGCCGTACCCGATCTTGATCCGCTCCGTCACCGCCGCGGCCGTCGTCAGCGCCACCGTGCTGTCCAGCATCGGCGCACTCGCGATCAGGTGGTCTGTGGACCACACCGACTCGACGCCAGCCTCCTCGGCCAGCCGCGCAGCAGCCCGGACATCGCCCAGGATCGGCCGGCTCGGGTCGGGTGTGGAGGTCGGAAGAATCAGCCCCAGTTTGATCGTCATGCCACTGACAACGCGCGCCGACGCCATTGTCTTCCGGATTTCACCCACTCAGAACGACCCGAACGTGCCGACTCCCCGGCAACCTGTTGAAGGTTGCCGGGGAGCTGGTTTCAGCTCAGCTCAGGTTGAGGCTGGTGTCGTCGACGACGAAGGACGTTTGCAGGGAGCTGTCCTCCACGCCGGTGAAGGTGATGGTGGACGTCGTGCCGGCCAGGGCCGACACGTTGAAGGTTCGCAGCTGGTAGCCGGTCGCCTCGTTGAGGTTCGAGTACGTCGCCAGGGTGGTCGCGCCGGCCTTGACGGTCAGCTTGTCGTACTGGATCGACGAGGTGGTTTCGGCCGAGTCGATGTGCAGCCAGAACGACAGAGTCGCGGTGCACCCCGCCGGGATGGTGACGGTCTGCCTCAAGGTGTCGGTGTGGCTCGAGCCATAGCCGTCGAGCCACGCCTTCCACGTGCCGCTGTGAGTCGCCTGGCCGGCCTGGTTGGTGACCACTCCGGCGGTCGCCGTCCATGGCGCCGGAGTACCGGTCTCGAAGCCGGGGTTCCCTAGTAGTTGCCCGGAGCAACCTCCGCCGCCACCGGTGATGGTGAAGGTGAAGGATGCGGTGCCAGATCCGCCGGCGCTCGCGGTCGCGGTCACGGTGACGTTGTAGGTGCCCGCTGCGGTCGGAGTACCCGAGATGGTGCCGGTCGAGGAACCGATCGAGAGACCGGCCGGGAGTCCGGCTGCCGACCACGTGTACGGCGCGGTGCCGCCCGAGGCCGTCAGCGTGAACGACGCGATCGCGGTCCCGACGACCCCGGCCTTGTTGCCCGGGTTGGAAACCGTGACGCCACCGGTCGGAACGCAGGTCGGGTCAGCCGTCTGTGCCGGAACGCTGACCGCGTCCCACGCCGCCTTCACGGTGTTGAACTCGGTGCAGCTGCCCGGGAACAGGTTCTTGGCCGCGGTCAGTGTCCAGGTGCGGTACTTCAGGTACGAGCTGGTGCTCGTCTTCATCAGCATCGCGTTGTACATGATCCGCATCGCCTTCTGGATGCCGATGCCGGTCACCGTCGAGTTGTTGCAGGTCGGGCTGGCCGGTGTGACGTTGCTGCCCTGGGACAGCAGGTAGAACCAGTGGTTGCCGGGTCCGGCCGCGGTGTGCACGCCCATGCCGGGGATCGCGCTCGAGTAGCAGTTCGGGTCGCCGAGCGCCGACGGGTTGTACATGTTCCGGATCGGCCCCTGGCCGACCAGGTTCACCTCTTCGCCGATCAGGAAGTCCGGCGGGTCGTACGCCGCCGCCTGGTTGCTGTAGTACTCCGTGGCCGTACCGAACGTGTCGGCCACGAACTCCTGCGTTCCACCCTTGGAGATCCCGCCCGGGGTGTGGTCGTCGATGCCGTGGCCCATCTCGTGCGCCACCACGTCCATCGAGCTGATCCAGGCACCGGCGGTGTTCTTGCCGATCTGGATCTGCGTGCCGTCGTAGTACGCGTTCTGGTCGTTCAGGCCGACCCGGATCGGCCAGGCGCCGCCGTTGCCGTCCATGCCGTTGCGGCCGAGCCACTCGCTCAGCATCTTCTTCTGGGTCTGTGCCCCGAAGAGCGCGTCGACACAGCCGGTCTCCCTGTTCGTCCCGGTGCCGTTGCCCCAGACGTCGTCCGGGCCGGTGAACGTGGTGTTGTTCGCCGAGTCCTGACAGGCCAGGTTGGTGGTGACCGGGTCCTTCATCGAGAACGTGCTTCCGGACTGGGTGGTCGCCAGCTGGAGCGGGTTGGGTCCGTTGTACGAGCCCGTACCGGTGCCGGACATCACGTGCTCCTGCGTGCCGAGCACCTTGCCGGTGGCCGCATCGACGTACACGGAAAGGCTGGAAGGCTCGCCCTCGCTGGTGCCGTTGACGCGGGACTGCCAGGCCAGTCGTGGGGTGCTGCCGAGGGCGTACACGGCCAGCGTCGGCCGGGTGCTGGAGGTGACGCGCTCGAGCTGCTTGGTCGCGGTCTTCGCGGCGGTCGCGGCGGTAATGCCGGCCTTCGTCGCGAGGTTGGGAATCGGACTGGTCTGGGCGACCGAGGTGGCCCGTACTGCGCCGGTCGCGTCGGTGACGACGACGAAGTCACCGCCGATGACCGGGAGGCCTTTGAAGGTGCGCTCGTACGGGACGTACTGCAGGCCGGAGGGTTCGGAGATGACGGGTTTGGCGACAAAGGCGTCGCTCTTGCCGGCGTGCAGTCCGGCCGGCCGGTTCGCCACCAGGGTCGAAGCGGCTCGGGCGGCGTACACCTTGGACTCGGCCGGTGACGGCCTGGGCGGTGGCGCCGCATCCGGCGCGGCGCCGGACGTCGCTGGACTGAATCCGGCGAGGCCGGCCAGGACGAGGCCGGCGATCGCCACCACGGTGGCGGGTTTGCGGGAACGCTGGAACAAGACCATCTGAGTGGTCCCTTCGCGAAGTGGTGCTGGGCGGGTTGCGCCACGCCGAGCTGGCAGGCAGCTGCACCACCTCCGCCTGAACGCTCCGGCTCCCCACCCGGCGTCCTGCGCCACCTCCCCTCCTCCACCGCCGGTGGAGCGCGCGCCCGGACACTATGCCCCCCACTTTTCCCCGGCAAGACGCGGAAATGCCGCTGACACCAACACGCCAAGTGACTGCGTTGTCACTGACAGGAGACCGTTCTCCAAGGCGCCAGGACCTGACAAAGCCCCGGCGACTTGCCGAGGCTTTGTCCGACCTTCAGGCGTCGGCGGGCCAATGGCGCCTCAGCACTGCGCGGCTTCGCGCTGCCAGGTGAAATCGAAGAAGTCCGTCAGAGCCTCGTAGTGCGCCAGTTGAGGAACCTGGACCATGAGTTCGTCGGAGTTGATCGAGGAGTCGGCCATGTTGTCCGACCCGACCCAGCTTCGGTAGCTCCGCGTCCCGGCCGACACGTAGCTGACCAGCAACATCTTCGAGTGGTTGAAGCTGACGTCGTTAGTGCCGCCGCAGGTCTGCGTGTCCAGCCGGGTGACCCCGCCCTGGTCGAGGATGCTCCTCACCACCGGCCCCGCACCGGCCGTATGCATGACCTTGACCCAGGCGCCGGCCTTGCGCAATCGCACCAGTTCCTCCGCGATCCGCCGGGCTCGCTCGTTGGTGAAGCCCGAGGTCGCCACCCGGATCACCGCATGGTCAGGGTTCGGGATCGTTCGCAGGCGGGTGATCAGGGGATCTTCGGCGATGCAGTCCAGCGGGTAGGCCATCACGCCGTAGCCGCTGTTGAAGAAGTGCTGGAAGAGCCTGCCGTCGTTGGGCGCGGCAGTCTGGCACCGGGCCGGGCGCGGCTGATCGGCCGTCTGCTGGACGAACAGCGCTTTCAGGTCGTCGTGCATGGTCTGGTTGTTCACGAACTGAAAGGCGACGTTGTACTGGTTCTTGTTCGCGTGATCCGTCGGGTTGTACGACGTCACCAGCGAAACATGGCTCGCGGTACCGGTCCGGGAGAAGGTGAACGATTTCTGATGCAACTGGCCCTTGCCTTCCGGCCCGCGGGCGGAGTTCTGGATGCACTTGAAGAAGCTCGCGTCGCCGGCACCACCCAGGACAGCCCGCAGCTGGGCCGTCCCGCTGCCGCAGTTGCTCTCCCATACCAGAACCTGCACGTGAACCCCGCGCCGGTGCGCGTTGATCAGCGCGGTGGTGATCCCCTGGTCGTCAAAGTTCCAGGCCACCACCCGGATCGTCTGCTGCTGCGGGGTGTGCGCGATGTTGTCGAGGATGGCGCGACGGATCGGGCTCGACTGCGCCCCGGTAGCAGTGGGGTGCTGGCCGATCGGGCCGGACTGCGGCGCATAGGTCACCGCAGCAGCCACGTCCGCGGCCGGCCGACTCGCCACGGTCGTTGCTGCGGACATTCCAGCCGCCGGCGCGGCTGAGGATATGACGACCAGCGGCATCGTCAGGGCTGCGATCGCCGCGACTCCGACTGTCGCTCGTTTCCGCGGAAGTTTCATTGCCGTTCCCCCGTCTGGGTGCTCCATCTTCGGATGAGTCGGCACCTACACAACCGTCCGGCCGGTGCGGACACCAGGCAGGAGGACCGGCAACTTGACCGGAAGATCCGCTTACGCTGTGCCGGTGACCGATCCCGCTCCGCAGTCCGCGCCGGGAGTACCGGCAGGATCAACCGGCTGACCGGCGGGCGCCCGTTCCATCTCGGTTGCCGGCCGGCTGGGCTCGGTTAGCTCAGGTGGACCAGGCCACGGCGGAATGCCTCGGTGACGGCGCCGGCCCGGTTGGTCGAATCGAGCTTGCGGTAGATGCGGATCAGGTGGGTCTTCACCGTCGCCTCGCTGACGAAGAGGCTGGCTGCGATCTCCCGATTGCTGTGGCCCCGGGCCAGCAGCCGGATCACCTCGACCTCACGGTCGCTCAGTACCGCCGCCGGAGACGTCACCTCGTCGATCAAGAGGCCGACAGCCTCCTGGGCGATGCCGGTACCGCCGTCGTTCGCGGTCCGGAGCGCGCGGAACAACTCTTCCGGCGGCCCCGCCTTGAGCACATAGCCACGGGCGCCCGCCGCCAGGGCCAAAGCGACATCGGTTCGGGTGCCATGGCTGGTCAGCACGACGACCTTGACCTGCGGCGCCACCCCGGCCAGCCGTCGAGTCGCCTCGATACCGTCGATCGCGCCCTGCTCCAACCGCAGATCCATCAGTACGACATCGGGTTGGAGGTCCAGCACCAGCCGGATCGCCGTTTCGCCGTCGCCGGTCTCGCCTGCGATCTCGAATCCTGGTTCGCCCTCCAGCAGCGCCCGTAGTCCGGCCCGGACCACGACATGGTCGTCGACCAGCAACACCTTCATCCTGCGGTCATCCTGTCGGCACCGATGCGGTCAGCGCCGTACCGCGGCCCGGAGTACTGTCCAGCGTGAGCGTCCCGCCCAACGTGCGCAGGCGTTCCCGCAATCCGGGCAGCCCGAAGCCCCGATCCGGGCCGGCCGCACGATCCTGGACGCCGTTGCCGTTGTCGCTGATCTGAAGCCGAACTGACTCGTCCTGCCAGTCGAGCACGACCTCGATCCGGTCCGCTCCCGCGTGATCCCGCACGTTGGCGAGCGCGCCCTGAGCCGTGCGCAGCAAAGCACTCTCCAGCTCCGGGTTCATCACCCGCGGCTCGCCCGTCGTGGTCAGCGCCACCGTCGGCCCGTACCGCTGCTCACGTCGGCACAATTCCTCCAGCGCCGCCTCGATACCGCCTTCCTCGAGCGCAGCGGGTGTCAGCCCAGCAATCATCCGCCGTGCCTGTACTACGTTCTGCCCGAGCGTCTCGGTAACGCCGCGAACCCGCTGTCGCGCCTTCGCCGGATCGGTGTCCCACTCGCGATCCGCTGCCTGCAAGAGCATCCGGCTCCCCACGAGCTCCTGGGTGATGGTGTCGTGGAGTTCGCCGGCCAGACGAGCTCGTTCGGCCAGGATCCCCGCATCGTGTTGCTGCTGGGCGAGCTCGTCGCGAGTGCTGCGGAGTTGCTCGACCAGCTTCTGCCGGATCGCGGTGTCGCGCTGCTGGCCGGCGTACAGGGCTACCGTGGCCCAGACCGCGGCGGCCGGCGGCAGGAAGAGGTCCAGGTCGCCGGACTGCCGGTAGAGCACTGCAACGAGCAGACCCGTGACGATGCCGACGGCAACCATCGCCGGACGTGGGGGAAGCGTTCGAAGCATCAAGCAGGCCAGCGGAATCGCCAGCCAGCTGTACACCGACGAGTAGGGCGCCGGAACGGTGCTGATCAGCAGCACCCAGACGCCGGTCACCAAGGCGATGACCGGCACCTGCCACCAGCCGAGCCGGTTCCCCGCCCAGACTGTCGCGGCGTAACCGCCGGAGAGCAGAATGCTCAGGCCCAGCACGTAGAAGCACAGTGCGGTATTCATCGCGAACAGCCGCCACAGCGAGCCGATCACGACGAGGAAGAAGGCCGCGTGCACGGCGAACTCGAGGCGGGACACGGTACTGCGCGACACGTCGGCTCCCTTCGGGCTGGCCTCGCCGAGTGTAGCCAACCGCAACCAACCCGTCGGGGCATCAGCGTCCAGGATGCAGCCCCAGCCAGCCCCCGGTGGGCGCGCCCGCCACCTCACCGAAGTACAGGGCGAACGTCTGCCGCCAGCGCTCGACCTCGGCCCGGTCGGCCATGAAGGCCGGGAACCCGTCCAGGCCGGCATTCGCGTAGGTCCAGATGGGTCGCAGCCCGGCCGGCGCCGCCATGTCGGTGCGGACGGACCACCCGTTGAACGAGGTTTCCTGTCTCGCCGTGGTCAGCTGCCAGTTGAGGTAGAGCTTGGCCGCGGCCTGGTTCGGCGCGTCCGCGAGAATCGCGGCCCGCTGCCCCCACGCCATGAAGGGATCCTCGGCCGGCACCACCCATCTGGTGGGCGACGTCGCGCGCGGATTCCCCGAGCCACCCAGCCCGAGTGCCTTCTGCCCCGAGTTCAGGGCCAGGGCCGGAGTATGGCTGCCGCGAGCGAACGCGACCTGCTGCTGGGCCAGCTCGGCGATCCACGACCACCCGTAGGCCTCCGCGTAGCGCTTGTAGAGGTAGAGCGTCGCATCGTCGTCGTTCGGGTAGGCCGACGCTATCTGCCCTCGCCAGCGCGGATTCGTGAGGTCGCGTGGCGATGCCGGGACATTTCCGCCGACCGCGGCGACGTTGTAGCTGTAGCTGAAGGCGTACACGCCGATGGCGACCCACGCCCCGTCGGCATCCTTGAACCGGTCGTAGACCTTGCTGAAACCGGCCGGCTTGTACCGGAGCAGCCGCCCCTGCTGCTTCCACCTCGGGAAATTCTGCACGGTCTGGAACTGCACGACATCCGGTACCAGGGTCCCGGTCGCGAACTGGTTGTCCACCCGCACGTCATGGAACTTGCTGTAGTCCACCACCAACGTCAACGCGATCTGGGGAAACCGCGCCCGGAACGCCGCCGCCGTCGCATCCTGCTGGGTCGCGGTGTCTCCACCCGCGTAGATGACCAGCTTGCCGGACTCCCGGATCGCCGCCTCGTACAGCTCGTCCAGCGACCTCCCCTCCTCGCGTGGCGCGGTACGAGCTGACGCCGGCACGCCGACCGCCAGCGCGGCCCCGACCCCGGCCCCTACTCCCAGCAACCTCCGGCGACTGAATCCGGCAACCATGGCAATTCCTCTCCTCGACGACCTGTTACCGCGATCGTGTCGCCGAGCGTCCCGCCACCGCGTCACCCATCCGGCTCAACCACCCCCGGTTCGGTTGAACCTCCGTTCCACCGAACGGTTGAACCCCGCCTCCGGCACAGTCTCCCGCCGACTACTGCGGGCTATCCGCGGAACCACCACCGGCCGGGCGTAGATGAAATGGGTCCCACCGAAGACTCCCAGCTCGGCGGGAGCAAGTGACGACCAGGTGATCAACCTCGCCCGGAGCAAGTCATCGACGATGAGATCTAGCAGCTCGCCGCGACCGGCGAAAGTGGGTAGCCGATGGCCCCAGACTCCACTGCCGGTGACGAGTCGGTCGGCGGCCACCTGCTCGGCTGTGCTTTCGTGGTCGTCGACCCACCGGAGCAGCACAATGTGGCGCGCCGAGAAGTCGTCAACCCGTCTGGACGACAGGTCTTGCGGGTGGGTACGACAGCAGCTGGATCCGCAGCCAGGGCCCCCGGACCCGGCCAGGCGCGCTGCCGGCCCGCGAGCAGCGAACCGGTCAACCGGCGACGACGCCGTCGTGAACCGGCCGGGCCCCCGAAACCCACGGATCCCCACCGCATCAATCCCGTCCCGGACGACCCACCGCTGAACGTGGCGAGTCTCGCGAGCAATCCCAGATTGACGGGCTGAAGCTCCGCTCTGCCCCCGCCCGCGGGGGCGAGCCTGCCGGCGACCTTGTGCGTGACCTGAGCGTTCCGCCGTGCTCCGGACGCTCAGCCCGTGCACAAAGCCGGCTTAGGCCGGACCCGGCCAGGCCCGATCCCTCCCCGAACCGTCGACTGCCCGCTCCCACCGATTCGGGGAGGATCTTCTCCCCACACCGGTAGCACGATCCACCCCAAGTCCGGCGAAAATCCTCCCCGAACCAGTCCAGGGCGAACTGCCACCCCTCCACCCAGCCGCAGAACCTGACCTCCAGCAGACACCAGCCGACCTGACTACCTCCCCAACGTTGCTGGACGAGGCACTAGAGCGTTCCTGAGGGCTTCAAGTTTTTCCGACTGGTGTGTCGCCTGCGCCGGGCGCGTCGACTGAATGAAGGCGCCCAGGAAGACCTCATTGTCCAGAAGCCGGTCGACCCTCATAGCGAGGTCGTTAACCACCTCGGTGATGCTGGCTCGCCAGGCCATCAGCCTCCGGCTGTACGGCCCTTCCATCACATACTCGTACCAGGCCCCTGCAACGCCTCCGACCACGGGGAAAGAACTCAGGGCGCCGGCGAAGAGCTTGTCGACGGTCGCCGTTCGCGGCTCCTCCGGTGGCTGCTGAACTGTCATAGACGCTGAGTCTGGGCAAGACGCTGATCCTCACGCTAGAGGACAACCGAATCCGGGCCGGCGGGATGGGGGTGCCGTTGGTCTCGACGCGACACTAAGGCGGATCGGTCGGCAAGCTGTGCTGACCTGTCCGAACGGCACAGGGCGTTCCCATGAAATCCACCTTTGATGAGCTCGTTGAGCTGGCACAACTGTTCGCGGCCGGCGGCCTCATGCCTCCAAGAGAGGTGGTGCAGACGCTCGCAGGCGACGCGCTGATCACCGACCCGTCTCTGCCACCACCCAGGTAGGTACGCCCACGATCGAAACCGACGTCATCTGGGAGTACCTGGCCATCGCAGGCGACGTTGTGATCAGCGCTCGAGGCACACGAGCCGCTCGTGAGTGGCATTGGAGCAGTGACTAGGGACCGGCGCAACGCAGGAGCGGAACCGGGCGGAGGTGAGCTGTCCGAACGCCTGAGATCTTCTGCCCACCACCCAGCTTCGTGCTGGTAGGAGGCACGGCGCACCCGGGCAGCCACCCGCGTCCGAGGAGCGGCACCACTCGCGCGACGTAGGAGCGGAGTCTCCGCGCGACGTAGGAGCGGAGATACGGGTGGGTGGGAGCGCCCAGAGCGTGAGCGACGTAGGAGCGAGCGGCGGCGGGTGCGTGGGGTCTGCGGCGTACATGACGAAGCCCCGGCGGTGGCCCGCCGGGGCTTGGTCCAACTTTTCAGGGGTGGAGGTGGCGGGAATCGAACCCGCGTCCTTCAGTGTCGACTCGAGACTTCTCCGGGCGCAGTCTGTTAGTCGCTTTTCTCAGCTCCAGCACTCCCACAGACAGGGTTGCTGACGAGCTCAGTCACTGTAAATGTCCCGCGTTAACCCCGTGACCGGGTTAACGAAGCAAGCTCCCTAGCTGAGGCCAGGAACCGGGTCGGAAGCAACCCCGGGCTGACCGCTTCTTTTAGCTCAGGCCGTCAGGCGGCGAGAGCGAAGCTACTGCGATTGGAATCGGCAGTTATTGGTTTCCAGAGATCGTTTACGAGATAACCCTGGATCCTCGGCCCGCTTCCCTCGAAACGTACAGCCAAAGTCGAAACCGTTCACCCCCTGTTGAGTTGTCAAACCCCATGGCCCGAAAGCATCCTGACTGGCCGTGGAACCTCCACACTACCAAGTCCAACAAGCCTGCCGCACGTCAGATTCCCGTTACTTGATCAGGCGCAGCGTGAACGGGTAGCGGAAGGTGGAGCCGAGCAGGGCGGCGAGGCCGCCGATGCCGGTCAGGACGAACCAGACCAGGCCGATCAGCGGGAACAGGAAGCCGGTGAACCCCTCGGTCACGCCGGTCATCACGCCCACCAGGGCGAAGATTCCGAACGCGCTCAGCTGGAAGTTCAGGGCCTCCACCGCGTGCTTGCGGACCACCGGGTTCTGCTTGCCGGCGCTCGCCGCGACCAGCGCCGGGCCGACGAAGAAGGTCGGGAAGCCGAGCCAGTGCGTGACGAGGCCCATCCCCCGGCCTTCCGACTGCCGGACCGCCACCGGACGGGTGAAGGCGGCCGGGGCGAAGGTGGGGACCGGTCGCGCGACCAGCCCGTTGAAGGTGCCGTTCAGTTCGGCCCGGGTGCGCGCTTTCAGGGCGAGCTCCAGGCGGGTGTCGAACTCGATCCGCTCGAGGCGGCCGTCGGCGTACATTTCTTGCAGGATCTCGACGGCGCGGTCCCGTTGGGCCGGCGTCACCAGCAGGTCTGAAGTGGACATGTCTTCAGCCTGCCTCGCGCCGGACCCGCACCCCATCGGGTGACGCCCGGAACCACCCCTGGGGCGACCCCTAGCGTTCCAGCCGGTCGCCCTGGTCCTTTCGGATGACCACTACCCCCTGCGGCGGTCGCTCAGGGCTCGCTGGGCCTCGCGGTCGGCCTGGCGTTCGGCCAGGGCGTGCCGTTTGTCGTAGTCCTTCTTACCGCGCCCGGTCGCCAGCTCGACCTTCGCGTAGCCGTCCTTGAAGTACAGCGACAGCGGGACCAGCGACACGCCTTGCTGCTCGACCGCCTTGATCAGCTTCTGCATCTCGTCCTTGTGCAGCAGCAGCTTGCGGGTCCGCCGCGGCTCGTGGTTGGTCCAGGTGCCGTGCGTGTACTCCGGGATGTGCATGTTCTGCAGCCACAGCTCGTTGCCGCGCACGGACGCGAACGCGTCGACGAGGGAGGCCCGGCCCAGCCGCAGGGACTTCACCTCGGTCCCGGTCAGCACGAGTCCGGCCTCCACCACGTCGTCGATGTGGTAGTCGTGCCGCGCCTTGCGATTCTGCGCGATCGGTTTGTGGCCGGTCTGTTTCACCATCCGGCCAGTATCCCAGATCCCTTACAACCACTTCATCGGATTAACCACACTGCCGTCCTGGTAGACCATGAAGTGCAGGTGGCAGCCGGTCGAGTAGCCGGTGGTGCCGACGTATCCGATCACCTCGCCCTTCGACACCCGCTCGCCGACCCGAGCCTTGTACTTCGACAGGTGGTTGTAGACCGTCGTGATGGACGACCCGTCGATCACACCGTGTGAGATGAACAGCCGGTTGCCGTAACCACCGTTGAAGTACCGGTCGGTCACCACCCCGCTCGCGGCAGCGCGAATCGGCGTACCGCAGCCGCCGCCGAAGTCGGTGCCGTCGTGCAACTTCCAGTAGTGCAGCACCGGGTGGAACCGCATCCCGAACGGCGACGTGATGTAGGTGTTGAGCGGGTAGCTCAACCCGGACGAGTCGCGCGGCGGGTCAGGGATGCGGCGTGGCGGCCGCTTCTCCTTGCGCGCCTTCGCCCGCTCGGCCGCCTCCGCGGCCGCCTTGCGCCGGGCCTCGGCGGCCTTCTCCGCCTTCGCCCGGGCGATCAGGATCGCCTGCACACGGTTCCGCTCGCGGAGCAACGCGTGGTACTGCGCCAGCTCGGAGTTCTTGTCCTTCTCCGCCGCCTGGTACGTCGTCAGCTTGGCCTGGGCCAGCTTGGCGGCCTCGGCCTTGTCGGCGGCGACCTGCTGGGTCAGCGCGGTGACGTCCTTCACCGTCCGCGCCGCCTCGGCGCGCTGGGCGGACACGATCTTCTCCGCCGCGGCGACCTTGACCCGCTTGTTCGCGAGCTGCGCCTGCGCGTTGTTCAGCTTGGTGATCGTGTTGCTCTGGATGCCGAACACGTTCCGCTGCACCTGGATGCTGTTGGCAACATCCGCCGGCGAGGCGCCGCGCAGCACGATGGACAACCCGACCATGCTGTTCTGCTGCTGGTACGCCGACTGCGCGGCGCGACCGGTCAGCGCCTTCTGCTTGAGGATCACCCGCTCACCCTCGTCGACGTCGGCCATTGCCTTCCGCAACGCCCGCTCGGCCCGGCGGAGCTTGCCCGCGGCAACCGCGTCGGCGGCCTTCGCGGCAGCGAGCTTGCCCTGCGCAACGGCGTACCGGACCTGGACGGTCTTGTACTGCGCTTCCGCGTGGTTGTACGCGGCAACGGACTTGGCGACCTGGTCGTAGGACTGCTTGACGTCGGCCTGGGACTCGGCGATCTGCGAGTCGAGCTGTTTCTTCTTGGCGGCTGGATCGGGTGGGTCCGCTTGGGCAGCCGGAACCACCGCCAGTGCTCCGGCGGTCAGGGACAGGACAACGCAGCAAGCGGCGATGACCGTCTGCCGGTGCGGCGACCCACGCAGGCGTTGCCTGGCGGACCGTCGAACCGGTACGGCGGTGGCGCCGATGCTGTCGTCTCGCTTGATGCTCCCCCGCTTGCGCGGGTTCGCACCGGGGAAGTGCGGGACCACAGTCGACCCCTTGCTATGGGTGAAAGTGACGTGCTACTGCACGATAAGTCACCCGGGTCAGACTTTGAGGTATTTCCGCGTTGTCACGAATGTCGGAATGGTCGCCAGCACCAGACCGACGGCCACCATGACGCCGGTGGCCTGGAAGACCTCGGTCGGTCCGACCCACTGCCAGACCTGGAAGGTCGCCTCGGCCTGCCGCTTCACGAAGAGGTACCAGCCCAGCCACACGGTGCCGCAGGCGAAGGCCGCGCCGATCAGGGCCGCGAGGATCGCCTCCAGCAGGAACGGCAACTGGATGTAGAAGTTCGAGGCTCCCACCAGGCGCATGATGCCGATCTCCCGTCTCCGGGCATAGGCGGCCAGCCGGATCGTGTTGGAGATCTGCATCAGCGCGGCGACCAGCAGCAGACCGGCCGCTGCCACCGCTCCCCATTGCAGCTTGTTCAGCGCTTCGAAGAGTGGATCCAGGAACTGTCTGAGGTCCTGCACGGTGTCGACGCCGGGCAGACCCGACACGGCACTGACCAGGTTCTGGTAGCGCTGCGGATCCTTCAGCTTGACCCGGAACGACTCCTGCATCTGGTCCTCGGTCACCGTGCTGACGATCGGTGAGTCCTTGTACAGCTTCTTGAACTGCTCGAACGCTTCCTTCTTGGACTCGCCGAACACGCCCTCCGGCGCGGTGTCGGGGTTGGCCTCGATCACCTGCTTGATCCGGTTCTTCTGCTCCGTGGTCACCTCGGTGCCGGTACAGCCACGGCCGCCGGAGTCCTTGGTGCAGAGGAAGATCGAGATCTGGATCTTGTCGTACCAGTTCCCCTTCATCAGGTCGACCTGCTCGCGGGCCAGCAGCGCGGCACCGAACAACGACAGCGAAACCCAGATGGTGACGACGACCGCGATCGTCATCGTCAGGTTCCGCTTCAGGCCGATGCCCAGGTCGGACAGGATGTAGTTGAGGCGCATAGAAAGTCAGTCCGTATCGTCGTCGGGTCAGTGCTGGTAGCCGTAGACGCCGCGCGACTCGTCGCGGACGACATGGCCGTTCTCCAGCTCGATCACGCGCTTGCGCATCTGGTCGACGATCGAGACGTCGTGGGTGGCCATCACCACGGTCGTCCCGGTCCGGTTGATCCGGTCCAGCAGCTTCATGATGCCGACCGACGTGCCGGGGTCGAGGTTTCCGGTCGGCTCGTCGGCGATCAGGATCATCGGCCGGTTGACGAACGCCCGGGCGATCGCGACCCGCTGCTGCTCACCGCCGGACAGCTCGTCGGGCAGCCGGTCCTCCTTGCCGTCCAGGCCGACCAGCTCGAGCACCTCGGGCACCGTCTTGCGGATGTGCGAGCGCGGCTTGCCGATCACCTGCAGAGCGAAGGCGACGTTCTCCGCGACGGTCTTGTTCGGCAGCAGACGGAAGTCCTGGAAGACCGTGCCGATCTGCCGGCGCATCTGCGGGATCCGCCAGCTGGCCAGCCGGTTCAGGTCCTTGCCGGCCACCATGATGTGGCCCTTGGTGGTCCGGTGCTCGCGCAGGACGAGGCGCAGGAACGTCGACTTGCCGGAACCGGAGGTGCCGACCAGGAAGACGAACTCGCCTTTTTCGATCTCGACGTCGACGTTCAGCAGGGCAGCCTTGGACTGGCCCTCGTACGTCTTGGAAACATTCTCGAAGCGGATCACGTGAGATTCCGGCCGTGGTCGGGAACAGGGAGTGGAGCATCGGTCACCACGAAGGCACCGTACGCCACCGGAGCGGCCGTCGATCAGTGTAGGTGCTCCGGTACGCCGCTCCGACCCGACGTGCCGCCCGTCCGATACCCGGGCGTACTACGGACGCCGGCGCGCGCAGTACGCCGTACCGGCTAGGCCGGGGCGGGGGCTCCTGAGCCGTGTTCCGGGCGGGCGGTGGCGATGCGGGCCAGGCCTGCGTCGGGCTTGCGGCCAGCCTTGCGGGCAGCCTCCACGTGCAGGCGCGCCAGCTCCACTGCCTGGCGAGAGACCCTCACGGTCTTCTTCTCACTCATCGGCATTGTCTCCCTCGACAACCTCGGCGCCTTGTTCGGCAATATCAGCGTACGCGGCCGAGCCGATGTGGTCGATCGCGACGGCGGCCGTCAGCGCGGCGACCAGGTCGTAGTCCTCGGCCTGTAACAGTTCCGAACGCATCAGTGAGCGCAGCGTCACCACCCCGGCGTCCGTCCCGGCCTCGTCACCGTCCAGGATCTGCTCGACCGCCCAGCGGACCATCCGCATGGTCTCCTCCCGCCGCCGCCAGACGTCCAGCTCACGATCGGACTTGCGGGTCAGATAGGCGCCCAGCGCAACGCCGCCGAGCGCCAGGAACGGGCTCAGCACGGTGGCGATCACCCCGATCACGGCCATCCAGGTCGGAATCACGAACACACCCCAGAACTCATCGCGTTCCTCCCAAATCCGTGGTGGTGGCCGGTTGATGATGCTACGAAGGACACCAGGTCACCAACCACCGACAAGTCCCGACAAAGGAGCAGTGGTCACCGAGATGGACGAGCCGGACCGCTACGACGTGTTCGTGCAGGGGACAGTGTTCCTCGACATCGTGCTGACCGGCCTGGAGTCCGCCCCGACCACCGGTACCGAGATCTTCGCCGAGGGCATGGGTTCCTGCCCCGGCGGGGTCGCCAACTTCGCCATCGCCGCCAGCCGGCTCGGCCTGCGCAGCGGGCTGGCCGCCGTCTTCGGCGACGACGTGTACGCCGACTTCTGCTGGCGCACGCTGGCCGACCAGGAGGGAGTCGACCTGTCGCACTCGCGCCGGATCGGGCACTGGCACTCGCCCGTCACGGTCTCGATGTCGATCGACCGGGACCGCGCGATGGTCACCCACGCGCACGAGGCGCCGGGCGATCCGAGCAAGCTGGTCGGCCCGGGCCTGAAGACCCGGTCCGCGATCGTGCCGGTCGCCGAGGAACTGCCGAGCTGGACCTCGGAGGCCCGGGAGTCGGGCGCGCTGTTGTTCGGCGACGTCGGCTGGGACCCGACCGAGTCCTGGTCCCCCGCGGTTCTCGACGTACTCGACGGATTCCACGCCTTCACCCCGAACGCCGGCGAGGCGATGGCGTACACCCGCACCGATACTCCCAAGGCGGCGCTGCACAAGCTGGCCGAGCGGGTCCCACTCGCTGTCGTGACGAACGGCTCGGACGGCGTACTGGCGATCGATGCGCTGACGGGCGAAGAGGAGCACATTCCGGCTCTCCCCGTCCGCCAGTACGACCCGACCGGCGCGGGCGACGTCTTCCTCGCGTCGCTGGTGCTCGGCACGCTGCGGGGCTGGCCGCTGGCTCATCGGCTTGCCTTCGGCAACCTTTGCGCGGGGCTCTCGGTCCAGCACTTCGGCGGCTCGCTGGCGGCACCGGGCTGGGGCGACATCATCGACTGGGTCCGCGACCACAGCCGCCACCGCCCCGGCGGTGTGGATCCCGACGTACTGCGCCACTACACCTTCATCGGCGACGTTCTCCCGGCCGGCCCGGTCCCCATCGTCCGCCGAGCCGGCGCCACCATCGCCCGCCTCTCGGACGCCTGAGGGCATAGGTGAGTTAGTCCAGCGACCCGCGCGGTGCAACCCAGAGATGCGGCTGACCTGTGGTCGCCGCGATGTGCTCGAAGTCCGTGTCGTAGTGCAGGATCACCGCATCATGCTGCTCCGCGACGGCTGCGGTGAGCAGGTCCACCACCCCCGCGGCGCGGTGATGACCGCGCGCCGCCATTCGAACTTGCACCTCGCGGGCTCGTTCCGCGATGGCCTCGGTGATGGGCAGGACCGTATAGAGAGACTTCCGGCGCGCGGCCACGTTCTGGACGTCCTCGAGATCACGCCCGGAGTAGCCGGCCTCGAGATCGACCGTCACACAGGTGGCGGCTGCACGATCCACGATCAGACCGGCGATCACGGTCCGCACCGCGGGATGGCCGCTGCGGGCTTGCGCCGACGTATCGACCAGGTAGAGCTTGCCCACGCCGGTCACAGTGCTCAACGGCGAGCCTCTCGCATGATGTCTGCGTCGGCGATGTCCGGCCCGACACCCAGCGCGTACGGGTCGTCGAGCAGCGCCTCGATGCGTTCACGCCGCCTGGCGACGAACTGCAGCGCAGCATTCACAGTGTCTTTTTTTGTCACGGTCCCCAACTCCTTCGCCGCGAGCGTGAGCGCTTCGTCATCCAGATCGATCATCGTCTTCATGTAGACGATGATATGTCCCCGTATATATACCTGGATATACGTCGTGACCAAATCGGCACCGGCCATCCGGCTTGACATCTCGTCTGTGGCGACTATATTCAACTCATCGGTTTAGAACTAAGTAGTTGAATAGGAGTCAGGAGATGCCGACCGACCAGCTCAGTCGCACTTTCGCGGCTCTTGCCGATCCGACCCGGCGGGCGATCTTGGCCCGGTTGTCGGAGGGTGAGGCGACGGTCGGGCAGCTCGCGGAGCCGTTCGCGATGAGTTTCGCGGCCGTCTCGAAACACCTGCGGGTGCTCGAGACCGCCGGACTCGTCAGCCGCGGCCGCGACGCGCAGTACCGGCCGGCCCGGCTGGACGCGCGACCGCTGGCTGCGGCCTCCGAGTGGATCGGTGACTACGCCAAGTTCTGGGCCGACAGCTTCGACTCACTCGGCAGCTACCTCGACCAGCTGCAGCAAACCAACCCCGCCAAGGAGAACGACGATGTCTGACGTAGTTGTCACCCGCACCTTCACCGCACCCCGCGAGCTCGTCTTCGAGGCGTGGACCAAGCCCGAGCACTTCTCGGTCTGGTTCGGCACCGACGCGGTCGACGTACCGCTGGACAAGCTGGACCTGGACGTCCGCGTCGGCGGCGCCTGGAAGGCCACGATGCAACTGCCCGACGGCAACCAGATCGACTGGGTCGGCGAGTACACCGAGGTCGACCCGCCCGAGCGGCTGGCCTTCACGATGACCGACGACCCGGCCAACCCCGCCGGCGACCCGATCGTCGTGGTGTTCGCCGAGGTCGCCGGAGGCACCGAGATGACGCTGACTCAGCCGGGCGGCGACTTCACCCAGGAGCAGATCGACGCCACGATCATGGGCTACAACGGCTTCTTCGACTCGATGGAGAAGGTCCTCGCAGCCCAGAGCTGACCAGCGCCAGGACCAGGGCCAGTACTGCGAGCAGCACCCCCGCGGCAAGGAACCCGTGGGACGGCGCGGTCCGGTCGATCGCCACGCCGGCCAACGACGCACCGGCCGAGCTGCCGAGGTTGTTGGCGGTGTTGATCCAGGTGCTCGCCTCGGTCCGCTGGTGTGCCGGGGTCAGGTCGTCGGCAGCCAGATAGGACACGACGAACAACGGCGCCACCGCCAACCCGGCAACGGCCATCACCACGCCGAGCACGATCAGGTTCGTGGCCAGCGAGGCGGCGAGCAGGCCGACCGCGAGCAGTCCGATCAGGCCGGCCAGGTGATGCCAGTGGGAGCGAGTGTGGGTACGGCGGGCCCAGGTGAGCCCGCCGACCACACTGCCGAGGCCGATCGCCGCTTCCACGAAACCGGCGGCGCCCGCGCGGTCCTGGTCCTGCGCGACACCGGCCACGCAGACATACGCGACGCTCGTGCCCGCGGCGACGAAGAGGATGACCACCAGGATCCGCCGCAGACCCGCGATGCGCAGCGGACCTGGATCCATGAAGCGACCCTCGACCCGCTGCTCGGCGACATGCCGGGCCAACGGCGTCGCGACCATGCCGAACGTGCCGCCGACCATGAGTACGGCGGCACAGCCCAACGCGACCGGGGCGGACCAGAAGCTGATCAGGAGTCCCGCGATGAGTGGGCCACCCAGATACAGCGACTCCTCGCAGATCGCGTCGAGGGCGTAGGCGCGTTGCTTGAGATCGGTCTCGCCGGTGACGAGCCGCCAGGTGGCGCGCATCGACGGGCCGAGCGGCGGGGCGAACAGGCCGGCCACACCGACCACGATCACCAGGAGGACGGCGTTCGTAGTACTGGCGAAGGCTACGAGGGCGAGGCCTGATGCGCAGAGCACGGCCAGTGGTGGGAGGACTCGGCGTTGGCTGTAGCGGTCGACCAGTCGGGCCTTGAGCGGCATCGACAACGAGGCCAGACCGAAGGCGGCCACCGCGGTACCGGCGACGGCGAACGAGTCGGTTGATTGATGAACTGTGAACAGGGCAGACAGCGGGAGCAGACCGTAGGCAAGGCGGCCTGACCTGACCGGGGTGGTGGGGTGGGGTCAGAGATTGCACAGCGCCGGCACGAAGGTGCGCAGCGCGTGTGGCAGCAGCAGGACGTCACGGTAGCTCCCGGCACGCGTGGTGCCAGGCATGGGAAGACGCTCCTAGAGAGCCCCGGCTCCGTCAGCGGAGCGGGGTGCGATGAATGGGCTCGGTAGCGAGCGCTCTCTAGGCACGGGGATCGAACACAGCGCGCAGCCTACCTGAGCAAGGCCCTTTGCGGTCGTAGGGTCGGAATCCCTGCAACAGGAGAGGCATCATGTTCGACCAGCTCCGTAGAACCGTCTCCGGCCCCGTGCTGGGCCCCGGGGACGACGACTTCGCCGCGGAGGTCGCGGCCTGGAACACCGCCACCCTCCACACCCCGGACATCGCCGTCGGACTGACCTCGGAAGAGGACGCCGCGGGCCTCGTCCGCGTCGCAGCAGCAGCCGGTACGCCGGTCCGCGTGCTCGCGACGGGACACGGCTCCGCCACGCCCGTCACCGGGGGTGTCCTCGCCACCACGTCGCGGCTCTCCGGCGTGACCATCGACGCGGAGCGGCGGATCGCGCACATCAACGCCGGTTGTCGCTGGGCGGACGTGATCGCGGCGGCTGCCGAGCACGGCCTCGCCCCGGTCGCCGGCGCGTCCGCCAACGTTGGCTGTATCGGCTACACACTTGGTGGCGGTCTAGGCCCGCTCGCGCGCACCTACGGCTTCTCCTCCGACTGGGCCCGCGGCTTCCGCATCGCCACCGCCTCGGGCGACGTGGTGACGGCCAGCGCGACCGAGAACCCGGACCTGTTCTGGGCGCTGCGCGGCGGCAAGGGCGGTTTCGGCATCGTCACCTCGATGGACTTCGAGCTGATCGAGCTGTCCACCCTGTATGGCGGGTCAGTGTTCTTCGACGCCCCGCAGATCGCCGGCGCGCTGGCCACCTGGGTCGACTGGACCAAGACGCTGCCGGAGACGGCGACCACCTCGGTGGTCATCCTCCGGCTGCCGCCGATGGAGTTCATCCCCGAGCCGTTGCGTGGCAAGACCGTGCTCAGCGTGCGGTTCGCGTACGTCGGCGACCCGGCCGAGGGCGAGCGCCTCTTCCAGCCGATCCGGGACGCCGGTCCGACCATCATCGACGCGGTCGCCGAGATGCCCGCGGCGCAGATCGCCAAGATCCACAACGACCCGACCGACCCCGGCCCCGGCTGGGACCGCGGCATGATGCTGACCGAGCTCGACGCGGACTTCGTCTCTGCCTTCCTCGGCGCCGCCGGGCCGGAGCAGCAGGTGCCGTTCGTCGCCATCGAGATCCGCCACCTCGGCGGGGCCACCCACCGCGACGTACCGGAAGGCAGCGCGGTCGGCGGTCGCGGGGGCGCCTACACGCTGTTCATGGCCGGAGTCCCCGATCCCAGCCTGTTCACGCGGGTGCTGCCGCCCGCGGCCGACGCTCTCCTCGCGCCGCTCCGCCCATGGATCTCGGCCGAGACCACCATCAACTACGCCGGTGGCCTGACGGTGCCGGGCTCCTACGAGGCGTCCTGGCCGTCAGAAACCTTCGCCCGCCTGGCGGAAGTCCGCGCAACGTACGACCCCGACACGCTGTTTCCCTACGGCCCGGCCTGATAGGAGACCGCCGGCTGGTGCGCCGTTGCCGGACGGCCGGCGGCAGTCAGTCGTCGCGCCCAGTGGGTGACCAGGGGAATGCCTCTGGCAGCAACTGGGTAGCGACGACACTGCCGATGCCCTCGCCGGTCGGCAGGATCACCCGCATCGTCGGGTAGTAGTCGACGAACACCTGCCGATCCCGCCCGCACGGAGCCCGTACCCCGCGCCCTTCATTGCCTACCGCAACGATCGTGGTCAGCTCCCGGGCACCTTCGGCCCGGGCCCGGCCGAGCGCTACCAGCTCGGCGCACGGACCACCGGTGAAGTGGTACAGGTTGATCCCGGCAAACATCCGTCCGTCGGCCGCCCGGACCGCGGCGCCCATCGTGTGGACGCCGTCCGGCCCGTCGGTGTTCTCGTCCACCGTCCGCCGGGCCAGCTCGATCAGTTCGCGGTCCTCGTCCGTCAGCGCCCGCACCTCGATACCCATCCGCCCACGCTTTCACATCCGCACCGGCGGCTCCACCTTCACCCGTTAGAACTTGGGGATGATTTCCTTGCCGTAGGCAGCCAGCGTCTCCTCTTTCGCGTCGTGCTGGAGGTAGAGCGCGAACTGGTCGACACCGATGGACTTGAGTTCTTCCAACCGGGCCAGGTGGTCCGCGACCGGGCCGAGGATGCAGAAGCGGTCGATCACGTCGTCCGGGACGAAGTCGGCGTGGGTGTTGCCGGCCCGGCCGTGTTCGGCGTAGTCGTACCCCTTGCGGCCGGCGATGTAGTCCGTCAGCGCCTTCGGCACGCCACCCGATTCGCCGTACCGGGCGACGATGTCCGCGACGTGGTTGCCGACCATGCCACCGAACCAGCGCGTCTGGTCGCGCTGGTGCCGCAGGTCGTCACCGACGTACGCCGGGGCCGCCACGCAGAAGGTGATCTGCTCCGGATCGCGACCGGCCTGCTCGGCGGACCGGCGTACCGCCGAGATCATCCAGGCGGCGATGTCGGGGTCGGCGAGTTGCAGGATGTAGCCGTCGCCGACCTCGCCGGTCACGGCCAGCGCCTTCGGCCCGTACGCCGCGACCCAGACCTCGAGCTTGCCGTCCTCCACCCAGCTGAACTTGAGTTGCTGGCCGCGGTACTCGACCGTACGCCCGGCCGCGAGCTCGCGGACCACCTCGACGCACTGCTTCAGCTCGGCGAGGGTGCCCGGCTTGGACCCGAGCGTCCGCAGCGCCGAGTCGCCCCGGCCGATCCCGCAGACCGTGCGGTTGCCGAACATCTCGTTCAGGGTGGCGAACTGGGACGCGATCACGGTCCAGTCGCGGGTGCCGGGATTGGTCACCATCGGCCCGACGACGACCCGTTCGGTCGCGGCCAGGATCTGGCTGTAGATGACGAACGGTTCCTGCCAGAGCAGGTGCGAGTCGAACGTCCACACGTACCGGAAGCCGGCTTCCTCGGCCTTGCGGGCGAGGTCCACCACCGCGGACGCGGGCGGATCACACTGGAAGACCACTCCGAAGTCCACGGGTTCCCCCTCCTAGACCAGGTACGACGACAGCCCGCGCTTGAGGTAACGACCATGTCCCTTCCGGCCATGGTAGTTGCCGTCGGCCACGATCACCTCGCCGCGCGAGATCACCGTGCCCACCCGGCCGGCGATCTCCGTCCCCTCGTACGCCGAGTAGTCCATGTTCATGTGATGCGTCTCGACCCCGATCCGGGTGGTGCCGTTCGGGTCGTAGATCACGATGTCGGCATCCGAACCCGGCGCGATGATGCCCTTGCGCGGGTACAACCCGAACATCCGGGCCGGTGTCGTCGCGATCGTCTCGACCCAGCGCTCCAGCGACAGCTGCCCGTCGACGACACCTTGGTAGAGCAGGTCGACCCGGTGCTCGACCCCGCCGATCCCGTTCGGGATCTTGGAGAAGTCGCCGAGGCCCAGCTCCTTCTGGTCCTTGAAGCAGAACGGGCAGTGGTCGGTCGAGACGACGGCCAGATCGTTGCTCCTGAGCCCTTTCCACAGGTCCTTGGCATGCTGCTCGTGCTTGCTGCGCAAGGGCGTCGAGCAGACCCACTTGGCGCCTTCGAAGCCCGGCGCGCCCAGCTGGTCTTCCAGCGTGAGGTACAGGTACTGCGGGCAGGTCTCGGCGAACACGTTCCGGCCGTCGTTCCGCGCCTCCGCGACGGCCTCGAGGGCTCCGCTCGCCGACAGGTGCACGATGTAGAGCGGGCAGTCGCGGGCGACCTCGGCCAGCGTGATCGCCCGGCTGGTCGCCTCGGTCTCCAGCGCGGCCGGCCGGGTGATGCCGTGGTAGATCGGGTCGGTCTCGCCGCGGGCCAGCGCCTGCTGCACGAGCACGTCGATCGCGATGCCGTTCTCCGCGTGCATCATGATCATCGCGCCGTTCTCGCGCGCGGCCTGCATGGCCCGGAGGATCTGCCCGTCGTCGGAGTAGAAGACGCCCGGATAGGCCATGAACAGCTTGAAACTGCTGATCCCCTCGTCGGTGACGAGCTGGTCCATCGCCTTGAGCGCGTCGTCGTCGACCCCACCGATGATCATGTGGAAGGCGTAGTCGATGTGGCAGTTGCCCTCGGCCTTCGCATGCCAGGCGGCCAGCCCGTCCTGCACCACCTCACCGGTGCGCTGCACGGCGAAGTCGATGATGGTCGTCGTCCCGCCCCACGCCGCGGCGCGCGTCCCGGTCTCGAAGGTGTCGCTGGCCGCGGTACCGCCGAACGGCAGCTCCATGTGCGTGTGCGCGTCGATCCCGCCCGGGATCACATACTTGCCGCTGGCATCGATCACCTCGTCGGCCTGCACCGACGCGCTGTACCGCGGATCGAACACGCCGGCGATCGTCTCGCCCACCACCAGCACGTCGGCCGGTTGCGCACCGGTCGGCCCGATCACCGTTCCACCCTTGACCAGCAGCGACATCCTCGGTGCTCCTTCGGTTTACGGCTTGGTCAGGTCGCCATACGCGTCCGGCCGGCGGTCCCGGTAGAACTGCCAGCGGTCCCTGACCGTGTCGAGCATGCTCAGGTCCAGGTCCCGGACGATCAGCTCCGGGTCGTAGGCATGCCCGACGTCACCGACGAACTTGCCCTCGGGATCGACGAAGTACGACGTCCCGTAGAAGTCGTTCTCGCCGTACTCGGACTCGATGCCGACCCGGTTGATCGCCCCGATGAAGTACTCGTTCGCGACCGCCGACGCCGGCTGCTCGAGCTGCCACAGGTACGACGACAACCCGCGGTGGGTGGCCGACGGGTTGAAGACGATTTTCGCCCCGTTGAGGCCGAGCGCCCGCCAGCCTTCGGGGAAGTGCCGGTCGTAGCAGATGTAGACGCCGATCCGCCCGACGGCGGTGTCGAACACCGGGTAGCCGAGGTTGCCGGGGCGGAAGTAGAACTTCTCCCAGAACCCCTTCACCTGCGGGATGTGGTTCTTCCGGTACTTGCCCAGATACTTGCCGTCAGCATCGATCACGGCGGCCGTGTTGTACAGCACGCCCGGCTGCTCCTGCTCGTACACCGGCAGGAGCATCACCATGCCCAGCTCTTTGGCCAGCGCCTGGAACCGCTCGGTCGTCGGGCCCGGCACGCTCTCGGCGTACTCGTAGAACTTGGGATCCTGCAGCTGACAGAAGTACGGCCCGTAGAACAGCTCCTGGAAGCAGATCACCTTGGCCCCCGCGGCCGCTGCCTGGCGCGCGTAGTCCTCGTGCGCCTTGATCATCGACTCCTGGTCGCCCGTCCAGTTCGTCTGAACCAACGCCGCCCTGACCACGTCCGTCATGAAGACCTCCCTAGCCGAGACCCCATGCTCCATCCGCCACCTACCCGGCGTCAACGACTATCGGTGAACCCAAGGGGTCGGCGAACGGCCGGACAACCCCGTGGGCGCCGGCTGGGTGTTCGGGGAGTCAGGTCAGAGCACGAGGATCGCGGCAACGATGGCGATCACGAGGACGACGACCCCGACGACGGCCAGCGTGCGGCCGCTCACCTTGGGGGCGGTGGTGGGCTCGGCCTGGGCCTCGTTGACGAAGGCGCGGAACATCTGGGTGCTCGCTCCCGGGTCCTGCTCGTTGTCCGTCGTGTTCTGGTCAGCCATGGCGCAGACCCTACCGTGTACCATCTGGTACATGCGCTTCGATCATTCCGTCACCATCGACGCCCCGGCCGAGCGGGTCTGGGCGATTTTCAGCGACGTCGCCCAGTGGCCCACCTGGACGCCGACCATCACCGCGGTCGAGCGGCTCGACGAGGGACCGCTCCGAGTCGGGTCCCGGACCCGCATCCGCCAGCCCAAGCTGCCCGTCGCCGTCTGGGAGGTGACCGAGTTCGTCGACGGCCAGTACTTCGAGTGGATTGCCCGCGCGCCCGGTGTCCGGACAACCGGCGGCCACCGGGTCACCGAGACGCCCGAGGGCACGGTCGCGACCGCGACAGTCATCCAGGAAGGCCCGCTCGGCCGGCTGTTCGGCCGGCTGCTCGCCAAGCTGACCAAGGAGTACATCGCGCTCGAGTGCGAGAGCCTGAAGAAGGTCAGCGAACGCCAGTGAGCCGCGAGTCACTGCTCACCGATGCCGTCGAGTACTTCGCGAAGAACGGCATCGGTGATGCCAGCCTGCGGTCGATCGCGACCAGCATCGGTACCAGTCACCGGATGCTGATCTACCACTTCGGCTCACGCGAGGGCCTGTTGGCCGAGGTGGTTCGCGCGGTCGAGGCCCAGCAACGCGACCTGCTCGCCAGCCTCGGCGACGAGAACCTCCCGATCGCCGAGCTGTCCGAGCGCTTCTGGCGCCGCGTCTCCGAGGCGGCGCTGATCTACGGTCCGCTCTTCTTCGAACTGTCCGCGCACGCCATGCAGGATCTGCCACACACCGAGGCCCTCAAGGCGGACCTGATCCACGTCTGGCTGCCACCGCTCGTCGACCTCTGTCTCCGTGCCGGTGTCCCCGAGGACCAGGCGCCGGCGTACGCGAGATTGGGGCTGGCCGCCTCGCGTGGGCTGCTGTTCGACCTCCTGCTGACCGGCGATCAAACAGAAGTCGACGAAGCCTCGGCACTGCTCAACAGGCTCTTCACCCTCTAACCGGGCTCGGTCGGCTGGTCGATCCAGCCGGCCACCACCGGCAGCCGCGTCTCCCGATGGACGGCGACGAACCCGAACGGCCGATCCAGCGACACCTCCAGCCGCCGCGACTGTGAGGTCTGCATCGAGGTCCGCATCAACCCCATCGCCGTCACCGCGGCCGCCTCGAATCCGGTGGCGAAGAACCGCGCGAGCACCGTCTGCCGCGCCTGGCCGACCACCAACTGCTCCGGACTGATCGCACTGAAGTGCCCCGACCCGCGAGGCGACGACGTCACCGCTGACAGACCGAAGAGCTGCCGCTGAGCCAGCAGGTCATGTTCCACCCGCACGCTGAACGCCGGCACGGACAGCTTCACCTCCGGCACCGGAGCAGTCGTCTGTCCGATCTTCACGCCCGGCGCCACCTCATCACCAGGCTCCCCCTGCCCAATCAGCTCCGCACCACTCACTCCGCCCTCGGCGGCCGCCAGCAATCCAGCCAGTACGTCGCCCTGCGCGGCTTCCGCCGAGCCGATGCCGAGCAGCACATCCACGTCGGCCTGACCCCGCACGGTCACCACCGTCAGTCCGTCGTACCGGCTGACTGTGTTCAGGTCGCGATCGCTGCGTTCCAGCCAATGCCAGGTCCCGCCCGCCCAAGGGCCGTCGTTCACCCGCTTGAGCTGCTCAGCGAACGGCCGCACCCAAGTGGTTCGCAGCGACAACGCGGAGGCCAGCACGACGGACAGGTCCGGGGTGACCTCGAGCGGCATCTCGCGGATCAGGTTCTCGGTGTGCTCGGCCGCCCACGCATCGAGCTTCGCCTTGTCACCGGCCAGGTCCCCCGTCAACGTCCCGGTCAACGCGGCCGGTACGACGGAATCGAACGACTCGCTCAGCTTCAGCTGCTCATGGACCCAGACCCCGAGCGCCGCGTGCAGATCAGTCGCGTCGTCCACAGCACCAATCAGCTCGACGGCCTTCGCGGCGCCGGTCGCGGCATCGACACCGGCCGCCTCGGCCAGCTCGCTGCGGCCGGGCTCGTCGGCCGCGGTGGCGAGAAGAGCAAGGAGTGGCCAGAGCCCGAGCCCGGACACCACTGTGTTGCCGGGCGGCAACTCCCGGGCCCAGCGCGCGGTGAGGTGGTTGACGGCCTGAACGACGTCGGCATCCATGCCGTCCACCCTGCCACGCTCCGGGCCGGCCTGCCCGCGGCACAGGATTTCCTTCGCGTCGCAGTCTTTTTCGGCCACCGCTCCGGACCAGCTACCGGATCGAGCGGGTGTGACTATTGACCGTAATTACGCTGATTTTCATTTCGGTGTGCGGTGAGTACTCGTCCGCGCGCGTTCCGCTGTGTCAGGATGCCGCCCATGAGCACGCCAGCCGACTCCGCCGCGTCCACGGCAGAGCAGGATTCCGCCGCCGCGACGGCAGATCCCGCCGCGCCGGTCGGACCGCCGCCACTGCCCTCCGCCGAGCCCGAAACGCCCGAGCCCGAGGAGCCGGGCGGGTCGTCGATCGTGTTCACGGTGACGCTGATCGTGCTGGTCGGCCTGGCCCTGTTCGGCCGGAAGATCTTCGCCGGCCTGTTCACCGACGACGGCGTCCGCACCTGGGCCACCATGTTCGTCGGCGTCACGGTCCAGGCGCTGCCCTTCCTCGTCCTCGGCGTGCTGCTGTCGGCCGCGCTGACCGCGTTCGTCCCGCCGTCGTTCTTCGCGAAGGCGCTGCCCAAGCACCCGGCCCTCGCCGTACCGGTCGCCAGCGCGTCCGGCGTGATCCTGCCGGGATGCGAGTGCGCCTCGGTCCCGGTGTCGGCCGCGCTGATGAACCGCGGCGTCACCCCTGCGGCGGCCATCGCGTTCCTGCTCTCCGCGCCGGCGATCAACCCGGTGGTGCTCGCGTCCACCGCGGTCGCGTTCCCCGGGCAGCCGAAGGTCGTGGTCGCGCGAGCGATCGCCTCGATCGCGATCTCGATGACGCTGGGCTGGCTCTGGCTGCTGACCGGCAAAGGCAGCACCTGGCTGAAGATCCCGAAGAACCGGCACGCCGAGGGCACTGCGAAGCTCGAGGTGTTCCGCTCGTCGATGCTGCACGACTTCCTGCACGCGGGCGGCTTCCTGGTCGTCGGCGCGGCGGCCGCGGCCACCCTGAACGTCGTCGTACCGCGGGAGTGGCTCGACAGCGTCGCCGCAAACCTGCTGCTCTCGGTTCTCGTCCTCGGCCTGCTCGCCGTCCTGCTCGCGATCTGCTCGGAGGCCGACGCGTTCGTCGCGGCCAGCCTGACCCAGTTCTCGCTGACCGCGCGGCTTGCGTTCATGGTGGTCGGGCCGGTCGTCGACGTGAAGCTGATCGCGCTGCAGGCCGGCACGTTCGGGCCCAAGTTCGCGATCAGATTCGCCCCGGCCACCTTCGTGGTCGCGATCCTGTCCAGTCTTCTCGTCGGGTGGTGGCTGCTGTGAGGCGCAATGTCGCGGGTCTGGTCGTTGTCTTCGTCGGTGCCGCGGTGGTGCAACTGGCCACCTCCAACACCTATCTGCGCTATGTGAAGCCCGGTATGCGCTGGATGCTGCTCGCGGCCGGCGTCATCCTGGTCGTGCTCGCGGTCGCCGACGTCCTGGCGGACACCCGCAAGAAGCCTGACGGTGAGAAGCACGAGCACGCCGATGACGGCCACGGGCACGGCCACCTGCTCCCCCGCGCCGCCTGGCTGCTGGTGATCCCGGTCTTCGCCCTGCTCGTCGTCGACCCGCCCGCTCTCGGCGCGGACGCGGCGCAACGGCAGTCCCCGGTGGCGGCCAAACCGGTCGCGCCGAAGGGCAACTCCTTCCTCGGCGAAAGCACCAAGGGCGGCCCGCCGGTTCCGCTGGCGGTGCGGGACTACGCCGTCTGGGCCGTGTGGGAGAAGGAGAACATGAAGGGCCGCACCTTCCAGCTCACCGGCTTCGTGACTCCGGGCAAGAACGGCGCCTGGTACGTCTCCCGGATCGGCCTGACCTGCTGTGTCGCCGACGGTCAGGCGTTCATGGTGGAGGCTCGCGGCCAGGAGGCGCCGCCCAAGAACCAGTGGGTCACCGTGACCGGCGAGTGGGCCGAGCCGACCAAGCGAGCCGATGGCGACGTCGCCGCGCTGACCGTCACCGGAGTACAGACTGTGACTCCGCCCGCCAACCAGTACGAGTGACCTCCGGTACTACGGACTGCCGGTTCCGCCGGCGTACGACAGTGCAGGCCATTCCGCCGATGATGAGGACCGCAGCGATCGCCTGCTGCGGTCCGACCTGCTCGCCGCGCCACAGCCAGGCCGCTCCCATCCCGATCACCGGGACCAATAGGGAGAAGGGCGCGACGGTGCTGGCGTCGTACTGGCGGAGGAGGACTCCCCAGATGCCGAAGCCGAACAGGGTGGCCGCGAAGGAGAGGTAGCCGAGGGCACCTACTCCGGTCAGGCTGAGGTTGCGCAAGGCATCGAGATCGTTGCCTACACCCTCGGTCAGCAGGGAGAGCACTCGCACGCCACTGATCGAGAAGCGGGGTCGCGGCATCGTCCTCACCGACGCCGCCCAGCAGCTCGCGGCGACGGCCTCCCACGTCCTGCAACTGGTCGAGGACGCCGAGCTTCAGTTGGAGGAGCAGCGCGGCCAGGCGATCGGCTCGCTGGCGATTGCCGCGTTCCCGACCGCCGCGCGCGGGCTGCTCCCGGCCGTCCTGCCGCAGCTGATCGACCGGCATCCGGCGCTCGAAGTGAGTGTGATCGAGACGGACCCGTTCGAGGCGGTTGCCGCGGTCACCCGGGGTGAGATCCAGATCGCCATCGTGCACGACTGGCACAACACACCGCTCACGATCCCGGAAGAGTTGTCCCGCACGAAGCTCGGCTCCGACCCGGCCGACGTCCTGGTCCCGGCCTCACACCGACTGGCAGGCAAGGAGTTCGTGCGGGCGGACGACCTGGTCGGCGAGCGCTGGATCTGCCAGCCGGCCGGGTCGATCTGCCACGAGTGGCTGGTCCGCACGATGCGCAAGGCCGGCGTCGAACCAGAGGTCGCGTACTCGATCGCGGAGTACCAGACGCAGCTCGCCTTACTTGCCCGAGGCATCGGCATCGGCCTGCTCCCCCGCCTCGGCCGCGGCCCGCTGCCTTCCGGAGTGGTCGCCATCCCCCTCCAGCCCGCGCCGACCCGCCGCCTGTACGCCGTCTGGCGCACCGCCACCGCCCGCCGGCCCGCAATCGCGGTCACCCTCACCGCCCTGCGAGCCGGCTGGCCGTCCCGCGACACCGCCTAGCTAGCTGACGAATAGTCCTGGTAGAGGTCGTGCAACTGGGCCGGGGTCGCTTCTGTCCCGGTCCGATCGGTGTGGCGCTGGACGTGGTGGGCGAACTCGACCTGCTCTTCGGGCGTCAGCTCGATGCCGTACTCCGTTTCGAGCAGGTAGGCGATGCCGCCTTTGCCCGACTGGCTGTTGACCCGGATCACGGCGTCGTACGTCCGGCCGACGTCGGCCGGGTCGATCGGCAGGTACGGGACAGCCCACGGATGTTCGGAGGACGAGACCCCGGCTTCGGCTGCTCGACGGTGATGGTCGGCCAGGCCCTTCTTGATCGCGTCCTGGTGGGTCCCGGAGAAGGCGGTGTAGACGAGATCCCCGACGTACGGGTGTCTGGCGGGTACGTCGAGGCGGGTGCAGTACTCGACGGTCCGGCGGATCTCGTCGATGTCGGAGAAGTCGATCATCGGGTCGACGCCCTGGGCGTGCAGGTTGAGCGCGAGGGTGGCGATGTCGACGTTGCCGGTGCGCTCACCGTTGCCGAAGATGCAGCCTTCGACCCGTTGCGCACCGGCCAGCATCGCGAGCTCCGCACAGGCGATGCCGGTCCCGCGGTCGTTGTGCGGGTGCACCGACAGGATCACGCCGTCGCGCCGGGCCAGGTTCCGGTCCATGTACTCGATCTGGTCGGCGTAGATGTTGGGGGTCGCGACCTCCACCGTGGCGGGCAGATTCAGGATGACCGGATGCTCCGGGGTCGCGTCCCAGAGCCGGGTGACGCCGTCGCAGAGCTCGAGGATGTAGTCGGGCTCGGTCAGGTTGAACACCTCCGGCGAGAACTCGAACCGTACGTTGGCGGGTGCTGCGCGCAGGACCTGCTCGGCCCCGGCGAAGATCATCGCGGCGAGTTCGGCACGACTGCGACGCAGTACCAGCTCGCGCCAGGCCGGGGCGGTCGCGGCGTACATGTGCACGACGACCGGGGTGCGGATGCCCTGGATCGACTCCAGCGTGCGGGCGATCAGGTCCGGCCGGGCCGGGGTGAACACCGCGATGGTCACGTCGTCGGGGACCAGGCCCGGCTCGGCGAGCAGCCGGACGAAGTCGAAGTCGGTCTGCGAGGCGGACGGGTAGCCGACCTCGATCTCTTTGTAGCCGATGGCAACCATCAGGTCGAAGAACCGGCGCTTGCGGGCCGGGTCCATCGGCTCGGGCAGGGCCTGGTTGCCGTCCCGCAGGTCGACCGGTACCCACAGCGGTGCGGTGGTGATCGATCGTTCGGGCCAGCGGCGCTCGGTCAGCGGGATCTCGACCCGGGCGTGGACATCGCGGTAGCGGTGGCTGGGCATGCCGGACGGGCGTTGGGTGAACATGTCGCGGATTTCCTTTGCTGCAGCGGGTTTGCGACCGGCGCACGCTCGTCTCCACGGCGGGGAGCCAGTCGGAATCAGGCCCCGCCGTGGCACCCGAGAAGCAGGCCGCTGCACGACATGACGCTCACCTTAGACCGAGACAACTCCTCAGACAAGCTGAGAAGTTAAGATGGCGCCATGATTCGCCGCCATCCCCTCGCCGAGCAGGCGGCAGACGAGTTGCTGCGCCGCATCGGCGCGGGCGAGTGGACACCCGGCGACAAGCTGCCCGGCGAGACGACCTTGGCGACCCAGCTGGGCGTCGGCCGGTCGACGATTCGGGAAGCTGTCCGCGAGCTGGCGGGTCAGCGGGTCCTGGAGAGTCGGCAGGGCGCAGGGGTCTTCGTGATCGCCACCCAGCCGGCCCAGGAGTGGGAGCTGGTGCTGCATCGGGCGGATATCACCGATGTGCTGGAGTGCCGGCTCGCGATCGAAACGGAGGCTGCACGACTGGCCGCCAACCGTCGTACGCCGGCTGACCTCCGGCTGCTCCGCCAGACGCTCGCCGCGCGCGACGCGGCAGCCCGCGAGGCGGAGGATGCGGAGTACGTCGAAGCTGACCTGGTGTTCCACCGGGCCGTCGTCACGGCCGCGCACAACCCGGTGCTGGCCGAATTGTTCGACACCTTCGTACCGCGGGTCCGCCGGGCGATGCTCGACATGCTGCGGCTCGACCGGCCGAGCGGCCGGCACCGGGCCACCGCCGACCAGGTGGCGCACGAGTCGATCGTCGACGCGATCCGCGCCCGGGACCCCGAGCGCGCGACGCTCCGGGTCCGCTCCCACCTGTCCGGAATCCGCGACACCGTCCGCTGAGTTCCACCCCACGGGAATTCGGCCGGACACCATGGGCGACCAATTGACAGCGTGCTGTATCAGGGCTAAGTTCCGGGAAATCTATTAGGAAAGTTTCCTAATAAGTAGTCCCTCTCTCGTCCCCGCCCCTGACGCAGTAGGAGGCTCACCCATGATCCGCTCCCGATGGGTCGCCCTGGTTGCGGGTGCCGCGCTTGCCGCGACGGCACTCGTCACAACCGGTGCCGGCCCCAGCTCCGCCGCACCAGTCAACTACGAATCCGAAGCAGCCACCATCTCCCGAGGTGTCGTCGAGTCGAACCACGCCGGCTTCACCGGCTCGGGCTTCGTCAACTTCGACAACGTCGCCGGCAGCTCGGTGGAGTACACCGTGACCGCGCCGACGGCCGGCTCGTACTCACTCACCTTCCGCTATGCCAACGGCACGACGGCCAGCCGCCCGCTCGACGTCACCGTGAACGGCACGCTCGCCGCCGATGACCTGGCGTTCCCGGGTACCGGCGCGTGGACGGCGTACAGGACCGTCACGGCGACCGCGACACTGGTTGCCGGTACCAACAAGATCAAGACCACCGCGGTCACCGCGAACGGTGGCCCGAACGCCGACTCGCTGACGGTCGACACCGTCCAGGGCCCCGGTCCGATCGGTACGCCGGTCGCGATCAACGGCCAGCTGCGCGTCTGCGGCACCAAGCTGTGCAACCAGTACGGAAACCCGATCCAGCTGCGCGGGATGAGCACGCACGGCCTGCAGTGGTACGCCAACTGCGTCAAGACGGCCTCCCTGGACGCGCTCGCGACCGACTGGAAGGCCGACATCCTGCGCATCTCGATGTACGTCGCCGCGAAGGAAGGCGGCTACGAGACCGACCCGCGCAAGTTCACCGACATGGTGCACGGCTACATCGAGGAAGCCACCAAGCGCGGCATGTACGCGCTGGTCGACTGGCACCAGCTCGACCCGGGTGACCCGAACGTCTACACGGCCAAGGCCAAGACGTTCTTCGCCGAGATCGCCGAGCGGCACAAGTTCAAGACCAACATCATCTACGACATCGCCAACGAGCCGAACAACGTCAGCTGGGCCGGGATCAAGAACTACGCCGAGCAGCTGATTCCGGTGATCCGCGCCAAGGACCCCGACGGCGTGGTGTTCGTCGGCACCCACGGCTGGGCCTCGCTGGGCGTGTCCGACGGCCGGACCGAAGCCGACGTGATCAACAACCCGATCAACGCGACGAACTTCATGTACACCTTCCACTTCTACGCGGCGTCGCACCACGACGAGTACTTCAACGCGCTGTCGCGGGCGGCCGACCGGATTCCGCTGTTCGTCACCGAGTTCGGCACCCAGAACTACGCCGGTGAGGGCGCCAACGACTTCGCCTACTCGCAGAAGTACCTGGACTTCCTGGCCAGCAAGAAGATCGGCTGGACCAACTGGAACTTCTCCGACGACCACCGCTCCGGCGCGGTCTTCAAGGAGGGCACCTGCGCCGGGAACAACTTCACCGGCACCTCCATGCTGAAGCCTGCCGGCGTCTGGGTCCGCGACCGGATCCGGACCCCGGACGACTTCCAGACCTCGCCCGAGCCGAGCCCGGGAACCACCGTCAACGTCAGCACGGCCACTCAGCTCAAGACCGCGCTGACCAACGCCAAGCCGGGTAACACCATCAAACTTGCTGACGGCACCTACACCGGGAACTTCAAGACCACGGTTTCCGGCACCTCCTCGGCACCGATCAAACTCGCCGGTACCGCGCGGGCGGTGCTGACCGCCGGCGGGGGCTACGGCCTGCACCTCGACGGCGCGAGCCACTGGCAGGTGTCGGGCATCACCGTCACCGGCGGCCAGAAGGGCATCATGATCGACCGGGCCACCCGCGTCGTGATCGACGGTGTCACCGTGCACGGCCTGGACATGGAAGGCGTGCACTTCCGCAACAGCAGCACCTACGGCACGATCCGCAACTCGAAGATCTACAACACCGGCAACGACGGCCGCGGGATGGGCGAAGGGGTGTACGTCGGCAGCGCCGGCGGCACCTCGGACAACTCCGACAACGTGCAGATCCTCGACAACGTGATCGGGCCGGACGTCGGCGGCGAGGCCATCGACCTGAAGGAAGGCACCAAGAACGGCCGGGTGGCCGGCAACTCCTTCGACGGCCGCGGACTGACCGGCGCGAACTACGACGACAGCTGGATCGATGTCAAGGGCAACAACTACGTGATCGAGAACAACACCGGCAAGAACACCACCAACAACGGGTTCGAGACCCACACCCAGCAGTCCGGCTGGGGCTGCGGAACGGTCTTCCGCAACAACACCTCGGACCTGACCGGCGCGACCGGCTCGGGGCGGTACGCGTTCAACATCACCAACTACAACGCGTCCAGCTGCAAGGTGAGCATCGACCGCAGCAACACCGTGATCGGCGGGCGGGGACTGGCCAACCCCGGCGTCCCGATCAGCTGAACCAGGCCGGCCGGCGGACCCCGCCTCTGGTCCGCCGGCCGGCCTCCGCCGCTGCACGGATCTTTGTCTGGGTCCGTCGGCGGTCTCCGTACGGCCGGTCGCTCCGCCCCGTCGCCCGGCCGCGCGGTGTCCCGCTCAGGGGCACACTTGGTTGCCGGGGGCAGCATTTGCCCCCGGCAATCAGTCGTTGACGAGCAGGCGCAGCTTGGCCTCGGTCTCCGCGTCGGCCGGGGTGTAGACGGTAGAGCGCACCTGACCGAGCTGACTCAGCCACAGGCTCACCGCCTCCATCCGCAGCAGACCGACCCGCTCGTTGTTCAGCACCTTGAGCTTCCCGCTCGGCGCGGCCACGTCGTACCGCTCCCAGAGTTCGGCGAACAGCGGCGAGCTCGCCAGCAGCCGCTCGGTCAGGTCCTGCCAGCTCGGCTCGCCGAGATGGTCCGCCAGCGCGACCCGGTAGCCCGCGACCATGTGCTGCTTGATCGAGTCGCTGTCGGCGAAGTTACAGCGCCACTCGTCCGACACGAAGGTCAGCCAGAGCAGGTTGCGCTCCTCGAGCGGGATCGCGTCGACATCGATGACCACCTGGCAGTAGGCGTCGTTGAACGCCAGTACGTCGTACCGGGAGTTCAGCACCTGGGCCGGGTACGGCGAGAGTTGGTCGAGCATCTTCTGAACGGAGCCCGGCAGCGCGATGTTCTCGCTCCTGGCCGGGCCGAGCGCGATACCGGCCAGCGTGTAGAGGTGGTTCCGCTCGAGCCGGTCCAGCCGCAGCGTCCGCGAGATCGCTTCGAGCACCTGGGCGGAGACGTTGATGTCGCGGCCCTGCTCCAGCCAGGTGTACCAAGTGACGCCGACCCCCGCGAGCTGGGCGACCTCCTCGCGCCGCAGGCCCGGCGTACGGCGGCGGCCGCCTGGCGCGAAGCCGACTTCCTCGGGCTGGATGCGCTCGCGGCGGCTGCGCAGGAACGCGGACAGCGCCCGGCGACGCTCATCCTTGTCGGTGGCGGCGGGCATACTACTCAGGACACTCACCCTCCCATCCTGCTGGCTCGGCAGGCTCCGGAAAAGCCTGGTGCCAGGTGCTGCCAATACCAGGATAACCAGGCTCTCACCACCAGCTTGCGAATGCGCGCATGCTGGGGCCTATGACAGATCAGCTCGAAACCGCCCCGGCGGTCACCCAACCGCCGGTCAAGTCGCCGCTCGGCCCCGTCGCTCTCACCACTCTGCTCTTCGGCGCCTTCCTGCCGATGCTGTCCTTCTTCATCATCAATGTCGCACTGCCCGCGATCGGCACGGATCTGAACGCGAACGCCGGCGAGCTCCAGCTTGTGGTCGGCAGCTATGGCATCGCCAACGCGACTCTGCTCGTGGTCGGCGGCCGGCTCGGCGACGGCTTCGGCCGCAAGCGGCTGTTCCTGGCCGGGCTGATCGGCTTCACCGTGATGTCGCTGATCTGCGCGATCGCGCCGACCATCGGCGTACTGCTCGCTGCCCGTGTCGTCCAGGGTGCGGCGGCCGCGGCGATGACGCCTCAGGTGCTCGCCTCGATCAGCAGCCTGCTCACCGGCGAGCACCGGGCCCGGGCGATGGCGATGTTCGGCGTCGCGGGTGGGGCGGCGGCCGCGCTGGGCCAGATCCTCGGCGGCGTCCTGGTCGAGGCCAACGTGTTCGACCTCAGCTGGCGGGCCGTGTTCCTGGTCAACGTCCCGGTCGGGCTCGTGGCAGTGGTTGCCGCCGTCAAGCTGTTGCCCGAGACGCGTGCCGACAAGGCGCAGCGGGTCGACCTGGTCGGCGCCGGGCTGCTCGCGCTCGCGCTGGTCTTGCTGCTGCTCCCCCTGACCGAGGGGCGCCCACTCGGCTGGCCGGCCTGGACCTGGGCCTCCCTGGCTGCCACGATTCCGGCGGTCGCGCTGCTCGGCGTACACCAGCATCGTGCGGAGAAGGCCGGCTCCGCTCCCCTGATTCCGCCGTCCGTACTGCGGCTGCGGCCGATGCGGATCGGGCTGCTGCTGGCCGTGGGGTTCTTCACCACCTTCGGCGGGTTCATGTTCGTCTTCGCGCTGGCGACCCAGGGTGAGGCCGGGATGTCCCCACTGGAAGGCGGTCTGAGCCTGCTGCCGATGGCGGTCGGCTTCCTGATCACCTCGGTCTACGGGCCTCGCCTGCAGCAGCGGTTCGGCGCCGGTCTGCTCCTGCGCGGCTGGATCATCCAGTCCGTCGGGTACGCCGTACTGGCGGTGGTTGCTCTCACCTTATGGCCGGACGTGACGCCGTGGACGCTGGCGATCCCCATGCTGATCGCAGGGTTCGGCAGCGGTCTGGTGATGGTTCCACTGATGGGTGTGGTGATCGGACAGGTCCCGCCGGCCCAGGCTGGGCTCGGCAGCGGCATCCTGCTCACCAGCCAGCAGACCTGTCTCGCACTCGGCGCGGCCACCGTCGGCACGGCGTACCTGTCCCTGGCCGGCACTTCCTGGGGCCAGGGCGGCGCACTGGCAGCAGTGGCCCTCGCAATCACCGCCATCTCCCTGCTAATGACCCCGGTGACCCTCCAGTTGCGTTCCAAGTAACCCAGTGGCACCCCGGGGCCGGGCTACGGGGTCCAGTGGGGTGGGCGGGTTACTGCGGGTGGGAGCTTGGTCTTGGAGTTGCCCTTGGCCGCGTTGACCTGTGACTGAGTCAGGAAGAGGGCGCCGGTCAGGTCGGCGTCCTCGAGCCTGGTGTCGCGGAGGTCGGCACCGATCAGGTCCGCTTGTCGCAGGTCCGCGCCGCGAAGGTCGGCGGCGATCAGGTAGGCACCCCGGAGGTTGGCGGATCGCAGGTCCGCGCCGCGGAGCTTGGCCCCGAACAGGTCGGCGCCGCGGCGTTCCTTCGCCTTGCTCTGCTTGCCTCTGACGAGTTTGCTGGTCTGCAGGAGCAATTCGTTGACCTTGGCCCGTTCGCCCGGCAGGTCGACGCTGGTCAGATCGGGTTGCAGGGTCAGTTGCTCGATCCGCTCGCTCGCCTGACGGAGCTGCGGATGGAGCGACCGTGCCTCGGCCCGCTCGGCGGCGTCCGCGAGGTACCAGAGCAGCTCGTGGAGCTGGCGCATGATCGGCAGCGCCTCGAACATCTGCTGCCCCGGCTGCTCACGCCAGCTCCGGCCTGCCCGCTGCGAGATCTTCTGGCCCGCGCCGAAGCAGTCGTACACCGTGCAGCCCTGGAAGCCTTCCGGCCTCAGCTTCTGATGGATGCCGCAGCGGAAGTCCTCTTGCAGGTTGCGGCACGGTTCGCCTGCGTCCTTGTCGATCGCGAAGTCGGCGGACTTCGCGAACGTGAGGGCGACGCAGCAGAGGCCGAAGCAGTTGGCGCAGTCGGCTCGGAGAGCTGCTCGGGTCACGGTTGCACTGCGTCGTACGGGGAGCTAGTTCTGCTCGGCGGCAGTCTGGCCGGTGCGGCGCCAGCGGATGCCGGCCTCGATGAACTCGTCGATCTCGCCGTCGAAGACACCGCTGGTGTTGCCCGACTCGTAGAGCGTCCGCAGGTCCTTGACCATCTGGTACGGGTGCAGCACGTAGGAGCGCATCTGGTCGCCCCACGAACCCTGCACGTCACCGCGCAGCGCGTCGATCTCGGCCCGCTCCTCGGCCTTCTTCAGCGCCAGCAGCTTGGCCTTCAGGATCACCATCGCGGAGGCCTTGTTCTGCAGCTGGGACTTCTCGTTCTGGCAGGAGACCACCGTGCCGGTCGGGATGTGGGTGATCCGGACCGCCGAGTCGGTGGTGTTGACGCTCTGCCCACCGGGACCGGACGACCGGTACACGTCGATCCGCAGCTCTTCCTCGGGGACGTCGATCTCGTCGGTCTGCTCCAGCACCGGGACCACCTCGACCGCGGCGAACGAGGTCTGCCGGCGGCCCTGGTTGTCGAACGGGGAGATCCGGACCAGCCGGTGCGTGCCCGTCTCGATGCTCAACGTGCCGTACGCGTACGGCGCCTTGATGCCGAACGTGGTCGACTTGAGCCCGGCCTCTTCGGCGTACGACGTGTCGTAGACCTCGGTGCCGTACCCGTGCCGCTCGGCCCAGCGCAGGTACATCCGCTGCAGCATCTCGGCGAAGTCGGCCGCGTCGACGCCGCCGGCGCCGGAACGGATGGTGACGAGCGCCTCGCGTTCGTCGTACTCGCCGGACAGCAGGGTGCGGACCTCGAGCGACTGGACCGCCTTGGACAGCGAGCCGATCTCCTTCTCCGCCTCGGCCAGGGTGTCCGCGTCGTTCTCCTCGCGGCCCATCTCGACCATGATGCCGAGGTCCTCGATCCGGCTGCGCAACGTGGTGACCCGGTCGAGGTCGGCCTCCAGCCGGGACAGCTTCGAGGTCACCTTCTGCGCGTTGGCCTGGTCGTTCCACAGATCGGGCGCGGCGACCTGCTCGCCGAGGTCGGCGATGTCGCGGCGCATGCCCTCCAGATCGAGAACTTTCTCGATCGAGGTCAGGGTCGCGTCGAGTTGCTTCAGGTCAGCGTCAAAATCAGGTCCAGCCACAACCAAGTAGCGTACCCGCTCCCCACCACCCGCCAGCAATCCAGCAGCTCTCTACAGCCGGAGACCGTGCCTCAAGGCTCCAAAGACCACGGAAACCGCCTGCTCCAGTGCCTCCTCGACATGCGCGACCTGAACGCCGTTCGGGTTGTCCGGCAGGAGCCGGGCAAGCTCAGCCTCCAGCACCTTCTGCGCCGCCGCGTACTGCGCCGCGACCAATTGAGCAAGCAACGGACTGACCCCCGGATCCCGCTCCAACAGCGCCTCGACCATCAGCGCCTCCATCTCCTCAGCATTCTTCCGCCGCCGAGCGAGTAGTGCAGGACTCTCCTCAATAGTCCGCGCAAACGCCTTCCAGGTAGCCAACTGCCCCGACCGCAACCGCCCCCGAATCCCCTCCAGATAATGCCCCTCCAACGCATCAACCACCTCCCCACCGGAAGGTGGTTCGGGGAGAGGGGTATCGCGGATTACCTGGGCTGGGCCTTGCCACCAGTCGTGGGAGTCGAAGAAGAGGTCTTCTTTGGCTGGGAAGTGGTTGAAGACGGTTTGGACCGCGACGTCGGCGGCCTTTGCCACTTCCGCGACGGTGACGTGGTCGAAGCCGCGCTCGATGAACATCTCGGTCGCCAGGTCCGAGATCACCTGCCGGGTCCGCAGCTTCTTCCGCTCCCGCCGGCCCACCCCCGCCCTCACCTCGGGTGCTCCATCCGGCTCCGGCGTCATCTGCATGGACGCAGCGTAGACCGACATGCTTTAGTTCATCCATTCTTGTAGTCACTACATTTTTGGAGTCAGTACATGTCGATCCTCATCACCGGCGGACGCGGCAAGATCGCCCGCGCGGTGCACGCCGGCCTCGTCGCGCAAGGCCGTGACGTCCGCGTCGCCAGCCGCGAACCGGCCGACCTCCCCGGTGCCATCGCCCTCGACCCCGCCCACCCCGTCTCCCTCGCAAACGCCTCGACGGCATCACTCAGGTCTTCCTGTACGCCGACCCGGCCACCGCCGAACTCTTCGTAGAAACCGCCGAGAACGCCGGTGTCAAACAGGTCGTCCTCCTCTCGTCACTGTCCGCCCAAGCAGCCGACGACGCCACCAACGGCAGCGGGAGCGGGAGCGGCGGGAGCGGCAGTAGCGGGAGCGGCAGCGGCAGTAGGGGTGACGTGGGCGGTGACCCGCATGTTGGCGCGGAGCGTGTCATCGCGGGTGGGGACTACGTGACCACTCGGCTGCAGCCCGGGACCTTCATGTCGAACGCCACCTACTGGTCGTATCAACTGCGTGCGACCGGCCAGGTCCGGCTGCCCTACCTGGACGCCGAAGAAGCCCCGATCCACGAGCAGGACATCGCCGATGTGGCGCTCAAGGTCCTGCTGGATGGTCCCGGTGGTGCGCACGACGGTGCCGCCTATCCGATGACCGGCCCCGAGTCGATGACCCGCCGCCACCAACTCGGGCTCATCACCGAAGTCACCGGCGTACCTGTCGAGGTTGTCGAGCTCACTCCCGAGCAGGCCTTCGAGGAAATGGCGAGCACCATGCGCAACCCGGCGCAGCTCGCGTCACTCATGGCGTACTGGGCGTCCCGCGTCGGCAGCCCGCATCCGCTGGAGCCCACCGTCGAACTCCTCACCGGCCACCCGGCCCGCACCTTCACCCAGTGGTTGCACGACAACCCAACCGTCTACAGCAACTGAGCAGCCGCCCCGGCTGCTGCTGAGCCGAAGGTCAGCCAACTGCTCGTCAGCTGCCCGGCGATGGCGCCGGCCGCGGCGTCGTCGACGTACAACGTCGGGCTGAGCCGAAGGTGCGGCCAGCCGTTCATCTGCTCCGCCTACAGCTGCCGGACCGGCTGGCGGGCGTCGGATGACGAGGTCGCCGGCGACGGAGCGGAGTACGGGCCCGTCTCGGTCGACGCGGACGGCGCACCGGCCCCCGCACCGTAGTCGGGTTTACCGGGCTGGTGCGTCCGAGTGGTTCAGCAGGTGACTTCGCAGGAAGGTGAGTATTTCGGCGCGGGCGGGCTGGGCCGCGGGGACCACGCCCGACATGCTCAGAAACGCGTGGGTGGCTTGCGGATAGCGCGTCATCGTCACGTCGACATCCGCCTGTCGCAGCCGCTCGGCGAAGGCCGGTGCCTGGTCCTCCAGGGTGTCCAGACCCGCGGACTGGATGAGGGCCGGGGGCAACCCCGCAAGATTGTCATGTCTCAACGGTGAAATCGTCCGGGCATCGAAGGATGCGGGAATCGCGATGCGCTGCACCGCACGGCAGTTGCCCGGTGTGGCGGTTGGCGCGTCCGCGTTCTCAGTGAACGAAGGGAACTGGAAGACGCTGTCGGTCCAGTCAAGCTGCGGATTAATCAGCACCTGGGCCTGCAACGGGGTGCCCAACTCGACTGCGCGGATCGCAGTGAGAGCTGCGAGCGTGGCTCCCGCACTGGAGCCGAGGGCAACGACCCGATCCGGATCAGCTCCCCATCGCGCGGCTTCCGCGACGAGGCGAGGCATCGCGTCGTACGCGTCGTCGACAGCCGCCGGCAGCGGGTGCTCGGGGGCCAGCCGATAGTCGACCGATGCGACCACGGCCGGGCAGTTGGCCGCGAGATGAGTGAGCAACCAGTCGTCCTGATCCGGCGTACCGGTGATGAAACCGCCGCCGTGGAACGCGATGATCAACGGCAACCCCGAACCGCCTCGCTCGGGTTGGTACACGCGGACGTCCAGCTGACGCCCCGGCAGTTCGAGGGCGTGGGTCGTGATGCGCGCGCCGCGATCGGGACGACCGGTGACGAGCCCGGACAGGACGGAACGGCGCTTGCGGTTCAACGCCTCGCGGTACTCGATGACCTGCGCCGGGGTGATCGAATCCCAGTCCGGCGCAGGGGTGAGTGCCGACAGAATCCGCATTCGCAGGGGAACTTTGCCTCGCATGATGTGTCCTCCGGGTCGAGCCTGGTGCTCCTCGTCGGCCGCTGGGTTCCAGTCGGCCTGGCGCTACCCTGGCAGCCGTGACGACCGGTGCGCTTTCGGAAATCTGCGGTGCGCAGCGGACGCCCGTGGCCTGGATGCGGCCCGGGCACGTCGGTTACATCGGCCCGGATCTCGGTGTGGAGCCGCACGCTCCCTCGGTCGCGATGCTCACCGTCGGGCTGGACGCGCCACTCGTCCTCCATACCGATGCCTACGGGCAGATCCGCACCGGCAGTTCCTTCGCCCCCGCCCGCACGACCCAGCGCGCCGTCGCTACCGAGGGATGGATCTTGACGTTGTTCGTCGATCCGGCGAGTGCGCCCGCCACCGTGATCGCCGACGTGATGACGAAGGCCGCCGGACCCTTCGGCCTTCACCACCGGCGGGAGCGGGAGCTGATCGAGCTCTGTCGTGCCGAGCGCGTGGAGCCGGAACGCATCTACGCCCGAGCGGTCGCCGCCCCGGTACCGGTCGTGGATCCACGCATCGAGCGTGTGGCCGCCGCCATTCGCAGCGACCCGGCCCGGACCTTCCGCGCCGAGCAGATCGCCGCGGAACTGGGTCTGTCCACCACCCATTTCCTTCGCCTGTTCAGTCGGCAGTGCGGCACTTCGTTCCGCGGGTATCAGCGGTGGAACCGGATGATCGCCACGATCCGCGACACGGTCGCTGGGCACGACCTCACACGTTCCGCCATTGATGCCGGGTTCGCGACCCCGTCCCACTTCAGCGAAACTTTCCGCGACCTGATCGGCCTGTCCGCCACGACGATGCTGCGGGCCGGAATCCGGTTCGACCTCGGACCCGAAGTACGGGAGTGATCTCCGGCCACAGCCGACCTCGCCGACGCAGGCTCGGCCGGTGGTGCGTCGCAGGCTCGGCCGGTGGTGCGACGCAGGCTCGGCGCCGGTGGTGCTACGGCAGGATCGAGTCGATGTAGCCGCCGTCGACGCGGATGGCGCCGCCGGTGGTCGCCGAGGCCAGGTCGGAGCTCAGGTAGACGACCAGGTTGCCGATCTCCGGCGGTTCGATCAGGCGCTGGATCAGCGAGTACGGCCGGTGCTCCTTCATGAACTGTCGCTGCGCCTCGTCCCACGGAAGCTCGTCCCCGACCAGCTCGCCGACGAACTCCTCGACGCCCGGCGTGTGGGTCGGACCGGCCATCACCGAGTTCACGGTGACACCGGTACCGGCGGCCGCCTTCGCAAACCCGCGGGTCACGGCAAGCAGAGCTGTCTTTGTGACGCCGTAGTGGACCATCTCCAGCGGGGTAACCACGGCCGAGTCGCTGGCGATGTTCATCACCCGGCCGAAGCCGCGCTCCATCATGCCCGGCAGGTAGTGCCGGATCAGCCGGACCGCCGACAGCACGTTCACCTCGAAGTACCGGCGCCACTCGTCGTCGTCGATCTCCAGCACCGGCTTCGCGCCGAAGATGCCGAGGTTGTTCACCAGGATGTCCAGCTCGCCGACAGCCGCGAACAGTTCACCCGCGCCATCCGCTGATGCGAGATCGGCTGCTACTGCAGTCACTTCGGCGGCTGGTACTTCGCGCCGTACTGCGACCGCGGCCCGCTCGGTCGTGCCACCGGCCGGCGCGGCCGGTGGTTGTTCAGCGGATCGGCACTACGGCGGCGGCGTCCGCGTCGATGTCGGTGCTGCCCGGCCAGCCGGGTGGTTCGAACGGGAGGTCGACCGAGGACGACAAGGTGACGGTCACGGTGGTTCCGGTGACGTCGGCGGACCAGTCCAGGCCGGAGAAGCGGTTGTCCGCTCCGACGGCGTCCAAGTACTCCGCGGTCAGCCGCCGCGCCTCTTCGGGATCGATCGCGGCGTTGCCTCCGGCACCTGGTTGGGCGTAGATCGCGGCCAATCCGTTGGCGGCGGCAAGCACCGCGCCGTCGGCTGTCGCGTCGAGGTCCCGCCGGACCAGGAACACCTTCGAGATGTCGGTGACCACGATGATCATCATCAAGACGATGGCGGCGAAACCGATGATCAGCACCGTCATCTGCCCCTGCTCACCATGCTTCCTTCGTGGCTGGAGTTTCATCCGGTGCCCTTGGCTTCGCGGTAGTCGCCGTATGGCTCGGTGTGCGAGGCGCTGACGTGGATCGCGGGACGCTCTCCACCAAGCGCGTCGGGGATAAGTGGCAGGGGTACTTCGGCGTCCAGTTCGACGGTGACGGTGGAGCCCGGCTCCAGGCAGGCGGGACTGCAGGTGATCTTCAGTTGCTCCGAGCTGAGGTCCATCCCCTGGTCCTTCATGGCAAGTCGAGCGGCCTCGAAGGCGCGCGCCCGGGCGTCGTCCTCCGACAACCCGGCCGGCACGATGATGAAGGCGCGTCCGGCCGCACGAGTCGCGGCAGTCGCGCCGTACGAGGCTCGCTGGACGTCAAACACCCCAAGCATCACGTAGACCAGCGGCACCAGCAGAAGCAAGGCGAGCCAGGAAAACTCCACCACCGCACTACCCTGCTCATCCTGCACACGCGACAAACGGGCCTCACCCGACCACCGCCCCTCGCGCGACAAGCGGGCCTCACGCAACCGACGGCCCTCGCACGACGAGCGCCACCGACGCGACCGCCGGATCATTCGCCGGTCTCCTTGATCGCGTGCCCTTCGACGGTGAACTCGATGCCCGGTCCCCACAACCCGAGCGGCGGCATGTGCGCCTTCACCACCACCACTACCCCGGGCTGGCCGTTCACGTCCGTCGACTGCCCCTCGATCGAGTCAATCAACTCACCGCGAACCACCCCGTTCACCAACTCCCGCGTCCGCGCCTCCCCATCCCCCGGCTCCCGATTCAGCACCGCCGCGTAGTGCGCCCCTTCGGAAGCCGCCGCCGTGATCGTGTTCCGGACATACAAGAACAACCCGACCTGCAAAATCCCCAGAAACAACGGCACCACCACCACAGAAACCATCACAAAGTCGACCACCGCGGCACCCGCTTCCCCGCGGCGCCGCCGTACAACGCGTGTTTGGTCCGCGTCCGGCGGGTGAGGCGGGACGCGGAGGTTTGCGGGGTGGGGTGAAGTCACTTGTTGGCGACTGAGTCCAAGGCTTTTTGGAGCATCTCTTTGAGTTGGTCGGCGGCCAGGGTCCAGATGGCGACCACCAGACCGGCGGTCATGACGGTGATCAGGACCCAGCCCGGTACGTCGCCGCGTTCCTTCTCGGCGGGTCTGGGCTTGGTCACCAGGGCTACGAACAGTCTGGTCATCAGCAGTGACATGGCATCTCCTCAATTCACCCGGCGATCAGCCGGATCCCGACAGCGCCTGGATAGAAGGCGAAGGCAATGGTCACCGGGAGCACGAGAAACACCACCGGAATCATCATGGCGACCTCGCGGCGGGCACCCGACTCGATCAGCTCACGCCGGCTCGCTTCCCGGATGTCGCCCGCCTGCGCGCGCAGTACGTCGGCCAGCGGCGTACCGCGTTCGAGCGCGACCGCCAGACCGTCGGCGAAGCGGGACAGCGCGACCAGCCCGCTGCGATCCGCCAACGCGTCCAGGGCGCGCACCAACGGATCACCCGCGCGCGTCTCGGACAGCACTCGTTGCAGTTCGTCGGCCAGTTCGCCGCGGCACGATCTCGCGACCCGGTCGAGCGCGGCAGCAGGACCTTCACCGGCGGCGACCGACAAGGCCAGCAGCTCAGCGACGGTAGGCAATTCCGCCAGCAGCCGGCGTTCGCGACGCGTCACCTGGCTGGTCAGATACGTGTCCCGAGCCAGTACGCCGATCACTGCGAGGAAGCCGCAAAGCACCAGCAGACCAATCGGGTTGCCGGCGCCCAGCGACAGCGCGATCAAAGCAGTCAGCAGACCGACCCCGAACCCGGCAGCACCCCACAGCACCTGCTCGATCCGGAATTCTTCAACGGTACGGTCGATTCCGGCCCGCCCCAGCCGTCGCCGGATCGACGCCGCCCCACCGAGGATCCGCTCGAGCCGCACCGCACCGGCCCGCAGCGAAGGACCGAAGAGCCGAACGATCGCGTAAAACGGCGACCCCGAGGCCACCACACCGGCAAAGACATCCGTCCCGCCACCGAGGTCCCGCAGGTACGGCCCGATGCGGTCGTCGACAGACGGCTTGCGCAGGAACGGCAGGCGTCGCAGTACCAGCAGCAGACCACCGCCGAGCAGTGCGCCGAGGAATGCGCCCAGCACCATCGGACTCATCGCAGCACCCGCTCCGGCTCAGGCAACCGACCGATGCGCAACATCAGCCGATAAGCGATCACGCAGACGACAGCGCCGACCCCGATGACCACGGCACCGACCGGCGAGTTGTACCGCTGGATCACGTCGCCCTGGAACGAAAGCATCGCCAGCACCAGCCAAGGCGCGGCCACCGCGACGCGAGCACCATTGACCGACCAGGACTGTCGCGCTTCCAACTCCGATCTGGTCCGCGCATCATCGCGCAGGAAGCTCGACAGCGATCGCAACAGCCGGCCGAGATCTCCACCGCCGACCTCACGCGCGATCCGCAACGCCTCGATCACCCGATCGCCGACCGGGTCGGCGAGCCGCGCCTTCAACCGATCCAGCGAATCCGCAAAGCGGCCGGTCGACGCATAGTCCGCGCCGAACCGCCGAAACGGCTCCCGCAACGGCAACGGCCCACGTTCCCCGACTTGCGCGAGCGCCTCGGACAAAGACAACCCGGCCCGTACTGCGGACGCGATGTTGTCGACCACATCGGGCCAGAGCTCGCGGAATTCGGACAGCCGTTTGCGCGCGCGGCTCTTGAGCAAGGCGACCGGCAACCCACCGGCCATCAGCCCGAAAACCAGCCCGATCGGCAACGCGGCCGAGACGAGGAACATCAGCACGAACGCGACGAACCCGGTGAGGAAGCAAGCCCCGATGAACGCCGCCGGCGTCACGCCCTCCACCCCGGCGGCGGCGAGCAACTCGCGGCTGCGCGTGGTGAGCCGGCCGTCGGTGTTGGCCTTGCTCTCGCGTGGCGAGAGGAAACTCCAGCAGATCAGCAATATGCCGATACCGAAGAACAGGCCGAGCAGGAGTCCCATCAGCCCACTCCCCGCGGTAGTTCGGTGAGCAGCCCGGACGGCGAGTACCCGGCTTGGATGAAGCGGTCGGGATGCGGCAGCTGACCTTCGGCCCGGCGCAACTGACCGTCGATCGTGGAGAACAGGCTCTCGGTCTCGATCGCCTGCTCCTCGATCCGGCCGCTCACCGCGACGATCTCGCGCACCCGGCGCTGACCGTCGTGACCGATGCCGAGATGGACGACGAGGTCGACGCAGCCCGCGACGGTCGGCAGCACGAACCGTGAGCCGATGTTCTCCCCGGCCAGCAACGGCAGTGTGCACATCTTGGTCAGCGCTTCACGCGCCGAGTTCGCATGGATCGTGCACATGCCCGGCAAACCACTGTTGAGAGCTAGGAGCAGATCGAGGCACTCCTCACCGCGCACCTCCCCGACGATCACCCGGGAAGGACGCATCCGCAGCGATTCCTTGACCAGATCGCGCAGCCGCACCTCGCCGGTCCCTTCGAGACCGGCCTGCCGGGTCTGCATCGAGACCCAGTCGGGGATCGGCAGCTTGATCTCGAAGACCTCTTCGCAGCTGATCACCCGCTCGCTGCCGGGGATCGACCCGGACAACGCGTTCAGCATCGTCGTCTTACCTGCCTGGGTGCCGCCGGAGACCAGGATGTTGAGGCCGCAGGCGACGGCCGCGTCGAGCACTGCGGCGGCGTGCGGCGTCAATGAGCCGAGCGCGACCAGATCGGCCAGCCGGGTGGCGCGGACAGTGAACTTGCGGATGTTGATCGCTGCATACCGCTGGGTGATGCCGCCGAGCACGATATGCACCCGGCTGCCGTCGGGCAGCCGCGCGTCCGTGAACGGCTGCGAGACGTCGATCCGCCGGCCGGTGGTCTTCAGCATCCGCTCGACCAGGTCGCTGACCTCCTCCTCGGTCAGCACCGTGGTGGTCAGCTCGTGCCGGCCGTCGCGGGCGATGAAGACGCGGCTCGGCTCGTTGATCCAGATCTCCTCGACGGCCGGGTCGTCGAGATAGCGCTGCAGCGGGCCGAAGCCGGCCACCCGGTCGTGCACCTCGCGGCTGACCGCCTCCAGGTCGCCGATCGGTGGCACGATCCCGGTCAGGCTGCGTTCGTCGTACTCCTTGACGACCGTCGCGACGATCGCGTTGACGGCGCCCGGGTTGCGCAGCGGGTCGATGCCCTCGCGCCGGACCACGTCGCGGACCTGGGCGTCGATCAGCTCGACCGCACCGTTCCAGCCGGACCGGCGCGGGGCAAGTCTGTCGGCTGTCATCGTCTCCCCGTGTGCGTGTCGTCCGGCGACCTGGGCGGTCACCCTGAGCGACACATCCTGTCAATCCGGAGACCACCGGCGCCACCCCGGCCCCGGCCGCCTGTGGATAACCCTCACATGCGACGGGTTCACCCACCGTATCCATCCGCTCACCACCCGGTCCACCCCGTTGCAGCTTCCTGCAACCGCGCACCCCTCGGTCCCGTCCCCGCCGGTCCCCCTTTCGGGGGTCAACCCCTCAGCTGGTGGGTTGCCACCCCGGATTCAGGGGTGGCAACCCACCTTTTCGGGGGTTGACCCCCGAAAGGCGACAGGCGAGGCGGAAGGCGGATGCTGGCGAGCCAGTGCGGGGCGAACGGGTGGGCCGAGGGCGGGTGGGCCGGAGCCGGGTGGATGGGTCGGGTGGATGGGTCGGGTGGATGGGCCGGGTGGATGGGCCGGGTGGATGGAGGGCCGGGGGCGGACGGGCGGGCGAGGAGACTCGGGGGTGGACGGGCGGGCGAGGAGACTCGGGGTGTAACGGGAGGGCTGGGGTGGGGCGTCGTAGAGGTGAGACCACGACGGAGAGGCCGGGATGAGAGCGACGGACGAGGACTTCGAGGAGTTCGCCAGAGCGCGAACCGCGCAGCTGTACCGGACGGCCTGGCTGCTGACCGGTGACCGGCACCACGCCGAGGACCTGGTGCAGGAGACCTTGGCGAAGATGTTCCGGGCCTGGCGGGGTGTGCAGCGGATCGACAACCCGTCGGCGTACGCGCAGACCGTGCTGGCCAGGACGTTCATCTCGCAACGTCGCCGGCGTAGCTGGGGCGAGCAGCCGGTCGCGTCGATGCCCGAGCGGGCCGAGCGACCGGGTGACCCGGCGTTGCGGATCTCGCTGCAGAACGCGCTGGCGGAACTGTCGCCGCTCGACCGTGCGGTGCTGGTGCTGCGGTTCTTCGAAGATCGCAGCGTCGAACAGGTCGCGCTGGATCTCGGCAAGAACGCCGGGGCGATCAGAACCAGAACGTCTCGTGCCCTGGACCGGCTGCGCGCCGTGCTGGGCGCGGACGCCGACCACCTGATCGTCCTCTGACCAGAAGGAACTCCCGATGACAGAACTGAACGACACCCTGCCCGAGCTGATGCGCCGCGCCACCGAGAACCTCGAGCCCGAGTCCAGCGACCTGGTCGAACGCGGTATGCGCCGAGGAGCCACCCTGCGCCGCCGCCGGACCGCCTTGCTCAGCCTCAGCGGCGCGACCGCCGTACTTGCCACTGCCGGCGTGGTCATCGGCGGCAGCCAACTCTTCGCCAAGGACGCCCGCCCGCCAGTTGCCAGTACTACGACCAGCCAGGCGACCACCAAGGCCAACGCGCCCGTGGCGAAACCGGTCACGCCGGAGGAGTCGCTGAAGACTCTCGTCAAACTCCTGCCGCCCAAGCTGCTGCTGGAAAAGAGCGTTGCCGACGCGGACGAGTTCGGAATCGCGCTGAGGGCGTACGTCAATGACGGCAAGGCGATAACCCAGCTCACCGTGCGAGTGTCGGGGCCCGGTGTCTACACGCCCTGCATCGCGCCGAAGACGGACCGGTGCGTCACCCGGCCGGACGGATCCAAGCTCGCCGCCTTCGAGAACGAGCCGGTGTACGACAAGGGCAACAACCCCGGTGGGGTTCTCTTCAACCGCCTCACCGTCCAGCGGGCCGGCACCGAGACGGTCTCGTTGACGAGCTTCAACGCCATGGCCGAGAAGGAGTCGACGGCCACCAGGGCGACGCCGGCCCTGAGCATCGCCCAGCTGACCAAGATCGCGGACAGCCCGCTCTGGCGCTTCCCGGCGAAGCCGATCGCGCAGCCGTCGGGTCCGGCCAAACCGAACCCGAAGGATCCTGGCGCCGGCAAGCCGGGTGTACCGGCGCTGCAGACCCTGCAGACGCTCAAGAAGGTGTTGCCGGCCGGCCTGTCCCTCAGTCGGCCCGAGAGCTGGGGCGGCGGAACCGAGGGCCACAACGGCGCGGCCTACCTCGTCAATGACGGCAAGGGCCTGGCGCGAGTCGACGCTTTCGTGACGCGCGAGGTGCCGGTCACCAAGTGCACCTCGGAACGCTCGACGACCGTCTGCGAGGTCCGGGACGGCTACGTGGTGGGCTGGGAGAAGAACTCCCCCACGTACAGCGACGCCCGGCAGGCCAAGGACGGGGTGATCTCGAACCGCGTCGAGATTCACTACCCGGACGGCCGGATGATCAGCATGACCGCGTACAACGGCCCAGAGGAGAAGGGTGCCAAGCACACCCGGGTGAAGCCCGTCTTCACCACGGAACAGTTGCTGGCGATGGCCGCCAACAAGGCCTGGAAGTTCCCGGGCACCGGCACCCGATAGGCCGGCTTACCTAGTGCCGGCACCAGATAAGCCGGCACCAGGTAGGCACTGGCTCTCTCGTCCGCCGCTGGTCTTCTGAGGGGTGGATCAGCGGTGGACGAGGGTGTGTTCGAAGGCATAGCGGGAAGCGCGGAACAGGTGGGACCCGTACTCCACCGCACGTCCGTGGTCGTCGTAGGTGATCCGTGTGGTCGCCAGCAAGGGTGAGCCCGGCTCCTCCGACAGGAGCCGGGCTTGCTCTGTTGTGGCCGGCTGCGCGGAGATGGTCTGGTGTGCGACCTTCAGCCGCACCCCCTCGGCCCGCAGCAACTCATAGAGCCCGCGCTCCGCCAGGGTGTTCGGGTCCGTGTCGAGCATCTCCGGCGGCAGCCAGTTGCGCATCAGGGCCAGCGGTTCGCCGTCAGCGCGGCGGAGCCGCTCCAAGCGGAGTACGCGATCGCCCTGCTCGCATTGGAGAGCTGTGGCGACGTCTGCGCTCGCAGGGACGATACCGAAGCGCAGTACTTCGGTCTCGGGCTTGCGGTGCGCCGCGGCGAGATCGTCGTACAGGCTGGTGAGTTCGAGGCTGCGGCGTACCTGTCCCGAGTTGCCGACGACCTGCGTGCCTACGCCGCGCTTGCGAACCAGGAGGCCCTGGTCGACCAGCCGGGCGATCGCCTGCCGCACAGTAGGGCGGCTGAGGCCGTACGCCTCGGCAAGGTCCACCTCGTTGCTGAGCCGGGAACCGACCGGCAGCTCACCGCCCTGGATTGCCGCCTCGAGCTGCTGCGCTAGTTGAACGTGGAGCGGCGTGCGACTGGTGCGATCAACGGTGACCTGGACGGTGCTCATGGGCACATCTTGGGGTGTCGGAGGCGCACCGTCGAGTCGGAGCACGGATTTGATCAGATCTCTGCCTTACTGAACACGTCGGCGAACCGCCGCAACGCGAGCTCGCTGTCGCTGTGGGCAAAGGCTTCCAGCCCGACCGGACCCGCATAACCGAGCTCCCGCACGGCTGCCACCACGGCCGGATAGTTGATCTCGCCAGTACCCGGTTCACACCGCCCCGGTACGTCGGCCACCTGGATCTCGCCGAGGTACGGCGCCGCCTTCCGGAGCAGGGCGATCAAATTCCCCTCGCCGATCTGAGCGTGGTACAGGTCGAGCATCAGGCGCAGGTTCGGATGGTCGACGGCCTTGACCAACGCCAGCGTGTCGGCAGCCTTCGCGAACGGCACGCCCGGGTGATCGACCTCGGTATTGAGATTTTCCAGCACGAACATCACATCGTGGGCGGCGCCGAGCTCGGCCAGCTTGGTCAAGGTGCGCGCCGCGGTCAGCCACATCTCGCCGGTCACCTCGTACTGCGGTACGACCGGCAACCCACCTTCCCCCAGCTCCGTGCCGTGCAGGTTGAGTCGCGGACACCCCAGCCGGTGCGCCACCTCGATCGACTGCTCGGCGGTCTTCAGCAGCTCGTCCTGATCGTGCGTGAGCGAACCACTGACGTAGCCGGTCATCGACGAGAACGTCGCGCCCGTCCGCACCAGTGCGTCGATGTCCTTACCCGGATGGCCCCAGATCTCGACGTCGAAACCGCGCTCGTGGATGCGTTCGACCCTGCTGACGAACGGGAGGTCCGTGAAGACCATCTCCGCACAGACGGCCAGCCTCATGCGAACTCGTGCAACTGGACGGGGCGGTGCTCCTCGTGGGACTTCATCGCAGCCAGTGCGATCCGCAGCGCGTTGCGGGCGTCGTGGCCGGTGACCGGTGGAGTCGCGCCGGTCCGGATCGCGTCGGCGAACTGGGCGAGCTCGGCGACGTACGCGTCGACGAACATCTCCTCGTCGCTGCGCAGCGTCTGCCGGCTGATGCCGTGCTCGCCGTAGAGCTCCATCGGGCTGCTCGCGTGCCGCCCGGCGGTCACCATGCCCTTCGAGCCGAACACCTCGCCGCGCACGTCGTACCCGTAGAGGGCGGAGAAGCTCGCCTCCGCGGTCGCGATCGCCCCGTTGGCGAAAGTCAGCATCACCGCGGCCGTGTCGATCAGCCCACTGTCTTTGTACTGCGGGGCGACCAGCGCGTCGGCGCGGGTGTAGACCTCGATCGGCTCGGCGCCCGGGTTGAGCCAGAGCAACGTGTCGAAGTCGTGGATCAGCGTTTCGCGGAAGATCGTCCAGGGCTTGATGGTGGCCCCGTTGGCCAGTCCGCCGGGCCGGCCGGGATCGCGGGTGACCGAGCGCATCAGCTGCGGCGTACCGATGTCGCCCCGCACGATCGCGTCATGAGCGGCCGCGAAGTCGGCGGCGAAGCGGCGGTTGAAGCCGACCTGGAAGGTCACCCCGGCCTTCTCGGTGGCCTCGATCGCGCGGTCCATCTCGGCCAGCTCAAGCGAGGCAGGCTTCTCGCAGAAGACCGCCTTGCCCGCCTCGGCCGCGCGGACCACCAAGTCGCTGTGCGCGGCCGCGATCGAGGTGATCGCGACAGCGTCGATGTCGGGATCCTTCAGCACGTCGTCCAGGTCGGCGGCTCTGGCGCCGTACTGCGCCGCGAGGCTCTCGGCCGCGTCGGTGCGCGGATCCACCACCGCGGCCAGCTCGACGGCCGGGACCCGGCGGGCGATGTTGCCCGCGTGCATGGTGCCGATCCGGCCCGCGCCGATCAGCGCGATCCGGATGACTTGCAGCCCGTGATCGGTACGCATGGCGGTCGATCCCCTCATGACGTGTGCCCTCGGGACGGGTGCCCCTCAGGAGGTGTGAGTTCCCGTTGTGACGAGCAACTATTACTAGAGCGCTCTAGTCACGAGCTAGCGAACACTGGTTTGATGGGCCCGTCAAGAGTTGTCCGCCGGATTCGTTTCCGCACCACCTTGGGGGTATCGAGTGGCAGGCCGGGGGGATCGTCCCGCGACGATGGAGGACGTGGCCCGGCTGGCGGGAGTGTCGCGGGCACTCGTCTCGATCGTGTACCGCGAAGCACCGGGGGCGAGCGAGGCGACCAGGGCGCGGGTGTTGGCCGCAGGCAACGAACTCGGCTACCGCCCCGATCACCGGGCGCGTCTGCTCGGTCGCAGCCGGACACGGTTGCTGGGCGTGACGTTCGACGTACAGGCGCCTTTCCACGGTGATCTGGTGGAGGCGTTGTACTTGGCGGCCGAGACTGCTGGCTACGACCTCGCACTTAGCGCTGTCGCGCCGTCCCGCAACGAGGCGCGCGCAGTGCAGTCGTTGCTGGACTACCGCTGCGAGGCGCTGGTGCTGCTCGGCCCGCAGCTCTCCCAGGCCGCATTGGCCGCACTGGCGGAGTCACAACCCGTCATCGTGGTTGGCCGGAAGGTGCGGGCGGCAGGCGTCGACGTAGTACGAACAGATGACACGGCCGGCTCGCGACTGGCGGTCGAACACCTTCTGTCACTGGGCCATTCGCGCATCCTGCACATCGATGGGGCGAAGTTCCCGGGTGCGGCGGAGCGGCGTACCGGCTATCGCGCGGCCATGCGGAAGGCCGGACTCACGCCACTCGTCGAGCCGGGCGGGCGCACCGAGGCCGACGGAGCCGACGCGGCCAAGAACTTCTTGAACGACTCACCACCGGTCACGGCGGTGACGATCTTCAACGACCGCGCGGCGACAGGCTTCCTGGACACGATCCGCCAGTCGTCGGTGGAGGTGCCGGGCGACCTCTCGGTGGTCGGCTACGACAACACCACCATCGCCGGCCTGTCCCACATCGGCCTCACCACCATCGCCCAGCACACCACCGCCCTGGCCGAGCTGACCACCCAGCGGGCCATCGCCCGGCTGACCACGAACACCGACCCGACCGAAGAAGTGGTGACGCCGCACCTCGTGTCCCGCACCACGACCGCTCCCCCAGCAAGGAGTCATCGATGACCTGGCTGAACCCCGACGACGTGCGCCTGGATGATCTGCTGACCGTTCTCGAGGATCGCACCGACCCGGCCGACTACCCGTTCGCGGACGAGGTCGAGCAACAGGTGCTCGTGTACGACGCCGCGCGGATCCGCAAGGAGGACCCGCGTCAGGTGCAGGCCGAGTTCGCCCGAGCGTTCAGCGACGGGCCCGGCATCGTCGTCCTGAAAGGTGCCTTCGGCAAGAAAGTGGTCGACGCCGCGACCGCTGAGTTCACCGCGATGATCGAGGACCAGCACCGGGCCGGTGCGGCGGCCGGCGACCACTTCGCGAAACCCGGCGCGAACGACCGGGTCTGGAACGCCTTGGAGAAGTTGGCGATCAGGGCACCCGAGGTGTTCGCCGCCTACTACTCCAACGAGCTGCTGGCCTGGGCGGCGACGGCTTGGCTCGGTCCGGCGTACCAGGTCACGTCTCAGGTGAACGTGGTGAATCCAGGAGGTGAAGGTCAGACGGTGCATCGTGACTATCACCTCGGATTCCAGTCGGACGAGGTCGCGGCTCATTACCCTGCTCATGTGCACAAGCTGTCCAGCGTGCTGACGCTGCAAGGGGCGGTCGCGCACTGTGACATGCCGGTGGAGAGCGGACCGACGCTGTACCTGCCGCATTCGCACAAGTACGAGCTCGGCTACCTCGCCTGGCGGCGGCCGGAATTCGGCGCGCACTTCGTCGCCCATCACGTGCAGTTACCGCTGGCCAAGGGAGATGCGGTGTTCTTCAACCCCGCGTTGTTCCACGCCGCCGGCAGCAACCACTCCACGGACATCCTGCGGATGGCGAACCTGCTGCAGGTCTCGTCCGCGTTCGGCCGGGCGATGGAAAGCGTCGACCGGGTCCGGATGGCGGTCACCCTCTATCCCGTACTGCGTACTCTGCGGCACGATGACGCCTTCGATCTGGACAACGTCATCGCCGCGAGCGCCGAGGGCTACGCTTTCCCGACCAACCTGGACCGGGACCAGCCGATCGGTGGCCTCGCTCCCCGGACCCAGGCCGACCTGGTCCGCCAGGCCCTCGCCGAGGACTGGCCCGACGATCGTCTGCGGCAGGCCCTCGACGAGCACACCGTACGCCGCCGTACGGATGACATCTGAGCAAGGGAGAACGTATGGAACCGCTTCGCCTCGGAATTCTCGGCGCCGCCCGGATCGCGGGTCGCGCGATCGCCGATCCGGCCCGGCTGACCGGTGCCCGGCTGGTCGCGGTGGCGGCCCGGGACACCGGCCGCGCGGAGGCGTTCGCGGCCGAGCACGGCGTGGAGCGGGTGCTGGCGAGCTACCAGGACGTGATCGACGATCCCGAGGTCGAGGCGATCTACAACCCGCTGGCCAACGGGCTGCACGGCCCGTGGAACCTGCGAGCCATTGCCGCGGGCAAGCATGTGCTGACCGAGAAGCCGTCGGCCAGCAACGCCGCCGAGGCAGCGCAGGTGCGGGACGCGGCGCGCGAGCGGGGCGTCGTGGTGATGGAGGGCTTCCACTACGTCTTCCATCCGGTCACGCGGCGGCTGCACGAACTGCTGGCCAAGGGTGAGCTCGGAGAGCTGCAGCACGTCGAGGCAACGATGGTGATGCCGCCACCGGCCGACGACGATCCGCGCTGGTCGCTGCAGCTGGCCGGTGGCGCTGTGATGGACGTCGGTTGTTACGCCCTGCATGCGCAGCGGATGCTGGCGCCCTGGGGCGGCGGTGCGCCGACACTGGCCAGTGCGCGTGCTGGCGAGCGTAAGCGGCTTCCCGGCGTGGACGAGTGGCTCAACGCCGACCTGGTGTTCCCCAATGGCGCGACGGGCGCGGTGCGGACCAGCATGGCCGGCGAGGACGTCGACTTCAGCCTGCGGATCATCGGCACGCGCGGCGAGGCGTTCGCGCCGAGCTTCGTGCTGCCGCACCTCGACGACAGCGTCACGGTGAAGACCAAGGAGGACACCTGGGTCGAGCGGCTCGGCACCCGGTCCTCGTACACGTACCAGCTGGAGGCTTTCACCGCGCGCCTTCGCACCGGTGCCCCGCTGGTCACGGACGCCGACGACGCCGTCGCGACGATGGAGCTCATCGACGCCTGCTACCGCGGCGCCGGCCTGCTAGCTCGCCCCACCACCACGCTGTAGGAATCTGGCTGTAGGAAGTTGGCAGCGGTGACATCTTGACGAGCAGTTCCGCGCAATGGCTGGATAGGGGGAGCTGCCGCCCAGCCTTTGAGGAGACTCGATGCGTCCCCTTCTTTCCATCGTTGGTGTGCTCACGCTGACCGCCCCGCTAGCCCTCTCCGCGGGCGCCGCCACCGGTACGCCGTACTCCGCTACGGCCCCGGACGGCGTCGCCGGCCAGGTCTCGCCCCAGCCGCAGGAGCTGACTCGCCGAGCCGACGGCTTCCCGATCACCCCTGTGGTTGGTCTGGTCCGTGGCAAGGACTCCGACGCGGACAGCGAGCGGGTGGTCCGGCAAGTGCTCGCACACGCCGGCGTGAAGCGGGTGAAGACCACTGACGGGACCGACCCTGGTACGCCGACCACTGTCTGGCTCGGGCACTCCGACCCCACCCTGGCCGCCCTGCGAGTCCCAGGTAGCGCAGGGCTGCCGGCCGAGGGATACGTGCTTGCAGCGGGTCAGGATCGCGGCGGCCGCAGCCACGTAGTACTGGACGGCGTGGACACCGACGGCACGTACTACGCCGCGCAGACGCTGGCCCAGCTCGTGCAGCCGCGCCCGGGGACTGACTGGATGCCGGGCGTCGCGATCAGGGACTGGCCGACCATGCGCTACCGCGGCTCGATCGAGGGCTTCTACGGCACGCCCTGGTCGCATGCCGACCGGCTGGACCACGTCGACTACCTCGGCGCCCATCGGATGAACACCTACGAGTACGCGCCGAAGGACGACCCGTACCACCGGGAGAAGTGGCGCGAGCCGTACCCCGCCGACAAGCTCGCACAACTGGGCGAACTGGTCAGCCGGTCCCGGCAGAACAAAGTGGACTTCACGTTCGCGCTCTCGCCCGGGCTGGACATCTGCTACACCTCCGACGCCGACTTCCGGGCTTTGATCGCGAAGTTCGAGGCGCTCTATGGGCTGGGTGCGAGGTCGTTCAACGTGCCGCTCGACGACATCAACTACAACGTCTGGCACTGCGATGCCGACCGGGCGAAGTACGGGACGGGTGGCGCGGCGGCCGGTCGCGCGCAGAGTGAGCTGCTGAACCGGGTCCAGCGCGAGTGGGTCGAGACCAAGCCGGGTGTCGCGCCGCTGCAGATGGTGCCGACGGAGTACTACAACGTCTCGGAAACGCCGTACAAGAAGGCTTTGCGGGAGCAGTTGGACTCGGATGTCGTGGTGCACTGGACGGGTGTCGGCGTCGTACCGCGCACGATCACCGCGGCTCAAGCGGCGCAGGCCAAGGCGGTCTTCGGGCACGACATCCTGATCTGGGACAACTACCCGGTCAACGACTACGCGGCCGGACGGCTGCTGCTCGCCGACTACAGCGGTCGCGAACCGGCCCTCGCCGAGCACGTCGCCGGAGTCATCTCGAACCCCATGAACCAGGCCGCGGTCAGCAAGGTCGCGCTGTACTCGTTCGCCGAGCTGGGCTGGAACCCCGCCACGTACGACGAACGCGCGTCCTGGCTGCGGGCACTCGCCGAACGCGCGGGCGGCGACCGGCGGACCACCGAGGCACTGAAGGTCTTCGCCGACCTCAACACGTACGACGGCACGCTGCACCCGGAGAGCGCACCGGAACTCCAGGCTGCGGTCGACGCCTTCTGGCAGACCTGGCGGGGTGGCGACCATGCCCGCGCCCTTGCCGTACTGCGGCCCGTGGTGAACTCCGTCGTTGCGGCGCCGGCCACGATCCGCACCGGGGTGGTCGATCCCGCCTTCGCGGCCGAGGCGGAATCGTGGCTTAAGGCAACGGAATTGCGGGGGCGCGCGATGCAGCGCGGACTCGAACTGCTGGCGGCGCTGGACCGGAACGATGGGGCTGGCGCGTGGAGTTCGCGTCAGCAGGTGGGTGCGTTGATCGCGGAGGCCAAGGCGATCCGCGACAGTCGGCTTCCGCACAGCTCGACCTATCCGCGTATTGGTGAACGGGTGGTCGACGCGCTGCTGGCCGAGATCGGGCGGGTCCATGACAAGTCGCTTGGCGTGGTGCCGCTGCTCACGGCGACCACTTCGCTGGGGACCTATCAGGACTACGTGCCTGCGCGGATGATCGACGGCGATCCGGCAACGTTCTTCTGGAGCAACGGCGGCCCGGCTCCTGGCGACGAGGTGCGGGTGGATCTTGGGCACAGCACGGAGATCGGGGACATCGCTTTGCTGATGGGGAAGACGAGCAGCCCGAACGACTATATCCGCTCGGGCGCCTTGGAGTACTCGGTGGATGGGTCGCAGTGGACCGAGCTGACTAGGGCTACTACTGCCGAGGTACGGGCTAAGGCGCCGGCTGGGACGAAAGCTCGGTATGTGCGGTACCGGGCGTTGACTGACAACGACTTCTGGTTGGTGGTGCGGGAGTTCTCGGTGCAGGCTCTTGGTCCTGGGCGGACTGAACTGACGGTCACTGGGACGCCGGTGCCCGCCACGGGTTCGTCGTACCGACTGGCTGTGGATGGGGACGTCGAGACGGCTTATGTGGCTGGCGCCGCGCCTGTCGCGGGCGACGCGCTTGTTGCGAAACTGTCGGCGCCGCGGGCACTTGCTGGGGTGACTGTGCTGCAGCGAGCAGGCGCGGTGGCTTCTGCGGGAGTTGAGGTTCTGGTGCGTGGCCAGTGGCGAGCTGTCGGCCGGGTGACGAGTGCCTACGCCACGCTGAACGCAGGGGGCCAACAGATCGAAGCTATTCGCCTCGTTTGGGATGCTGCGAGCGCTGCGCCACAGGTCGCTGAGATTGTGCCGCGCTGGGTTGATGCGCCTAGGTGATAGCCGGCAACGGGTTAGGGGCTGTGGTCAGGCCTCGCGGCGCGGCTGATCGTGGGTGGGCTGGCTCTACGTTGCTGCCAGTTCCTGCTTCTTGCCCTTCGGGGCCGTGTCTACCGGGTGCGGGTCGGCGGGGTCGGGCAAGAAGCAGGAACTGTCAGCGTTGTGGCGCGACTGGTGGGGTGGCCGGTCCTAGCTAACCCGGGTGCTGGCTGGGGCTGGTCCTAGCTAACCCGGGTGCTGGCTGTGGCTGGGCTTGCTGACCCGGGTGCTGGCGTGGGTTGCTGCTGCTTGGGCGAAGGAGCTGATGATTGGGTGGGGGGTTTTGTCGCCGGCTAGTTCTGGTTGGAAGAGGGTGGCCAGGTAGAAGGGGTGGGTGGGGAGTTCGGCGATTCGTGGGTCGCCGGTGTCGTCGAAGGCGCTGAAGAGCAGGCCGTGGTTGCGGAGGAGGTCTAGGCGGCTCGTGTCCAGGCCGTAGGAGCAGTGGTAGCGCTCGATCGATCGTTCGGCACCGATGATCGCCGCGGCGGCAGTACCCGGAACGAACTGGACGGCAGCCTCGTGGCCGACCAGGGAGCAGGCGAGTGGGACTATCAGGAGGTCGTCGGCGTCGGGGCTGGTTTCGGCGTGCTGGACGGCCGTGGCGCCGCAGATGTTGCGGGCGTACTCCAGGAGTGCGTGATGGAAGCCGGCGCAGGTGCCGAGAAACGGTACGCCGTTCTCGCGCGCCCACTGGACCGCAGTGATCGCGCCGGATTCGCTTGCATAAGGACTGCCGGGCAGCAGCCAGATGCCGTCGAAGCCGTCGAGCTCCTCGACCTTGTCAGTGGGAATCCAGTAGACGTCCAGATCCAGCTGCTCGCGGTCGCGCAGCGCGTCGAGCAGGCGCGGCACGCGGGCGTGCGAACGGACCTGTGGCGAACGATCGCCGACCAGCGCGATCCGGGCGGTGTAAGCGGTGGGCATGCCCTCATCGTCGCCTCCGTTCGCCGATCAGCGCCAACGATCATTTCTGCACTGGCGATAAGCGATACTGATCGGCGTGGATCCCCACCTGCTGCGAACCTTTCTCGCGGTCACCGACCTCGGCTCCTTCTCAGCCGCCGCCGACCAGCTCGGCTACACCCAGTCAGCCGTTTCCCAGCACATCGCCGCCCTAGAACACGACCTCGGTACGACGCTCCTCCACCGCCGACCCGTCACCCCCACCCCGGCCGGCGAACGGTTACTCGAACACGCGGCCCCGATCCTGCTCCGCCTGGACGCCGCCCGAGCCGACGTACTGCGAACAGTCGGCGATCCACCCGGCACGCTGATCCTCGGCGCGACTCCCCTGGCCACCTCACCCGCCGCTGCCCTGACCGAGCTCCGCAGAACCAGACCGGCCCTCGACATCACCATCACGGTCACCGGCCGTGAAGCTGTCGCTCACGGAGTCGCCGCCGGCGAGTTCCACCTCGGCCTGATCGACGGAGTCGCCGCACCGAGCGACCCGCTCCGACTCTTCGGCCTCGGCACCCTCCGTACGACGGCGGTCGCCCACGAGCCGCTGGTCGTCACCCTCCCGAACGACCACCCGCTTGCCCGCCGAAGCCGTCTCAGCCTGCACGACCTGGTCGACGCCCGCTGGATCGACTCCCCCGACCTCGGCGCGCCCTTGACCGACCTCCGCGCCGCCACCGAATCCGACGCACTCCGCCCCGCCCTCACCTACCACGGCACCGACACCCTCACCCTCCTGAACCTGGTTGCCGCAGGCCACGGCCTCGCCCTGCTACCCGCCTCGATCACCGCGGCCTCGGTCAGTGCGGCGTCGGTCACCGCGGCCTCGACGATCGCAGGGGCCGGCATCTCGACCGTCCTGATCGACACACCCCGCCTCGTGCACCGCACCGAGCTACTCCACGGCCACATCGAAGAGCCGGCCGCCACCGCCCTCGCCGCAGCCCTCTCAACCATCAACTGAGCCACTCGGCGCCTGAGCCAGACCGTGCGCGGCCACGTTGCAGCTTTGTCCAGAGTTGGTTTCAGGTCACTCTGGGTAGCCGAGTCACGGTTACCTTGGACGCCATGCGGCATCGTCAGGTGATCAGGAAGTTCCGGCGATCGGTCGTCGCCGGCTCGGCGGCGCTCGCGATGGTTGCCGTTGGCATCGTTACGCCGACCGCGGCGTTCGCCAACACCAGCAAGCCGAATGTGGACTCCTTCACGATCAGCAAGTGGCTGGCGTTTCCCGAGTTGATGCTCTGCCTCAAGTACTCGGTTACCGGCACCATGACGTACAAGGCCGTCCGGTACGGACCGATCGAGGGGTACATCGACTATCACCTGGAGAACCTGCAGGTGACAGCCCCCAAGCTGACGGTCACCGCCTATCGCTACGACTCCGCCAGTCACGGCTGCACGCGCAAGTCGACGACCTGGCTGAAGCTTCAGGTGCAGCACGCCTACAAGGGCTACGGCTGCTCGTTCAATCCGAGTATCAGTGTGCAGTTCCCGTTCGCCGTCGGTGTCGGGTTCTGGCCGAGCTGCGGTGAGAAAAAGCTCGGCCAGTGGACGTCCGACTACGGCGCGGCAGGCAACTGGACGCAGTACAACTCGTCGGCCCGGATCCACTTCGCGCAGCAGAGCTGGTATCAGTCGCAGACGAGTCCGCTGCCCAAGCCGAGCTGCTACGGCGTGATGGTCCGGTACCACGTGTACGTCCGCGGGATCGACGACACGAAGGACACCGGTCAGTTCGCGATCTGCCCGACTCCTGAGTGGTGACTCCACTGGGGTAGCCACCACTCAGGGGTGTCGGGGTCAGTCGTGGGTGGGGAAGCCGAGGTTGAGGCCGCCGTGGGACGGGTCGAGCCAGCGTGAGGTGATGACCTTGCCCCGGGTGAAGAAGTGCACGCCCTCGGTACCGTGCGCGTGGCTGTCACCGAACAGCGAGTTCTTCCAGCCGCCGAACGAGTAGTACGCCATCGGGACCGGGATCGGCACGTTGACGCCGACCATGCCGACTTCCACCTCGGTCTGGTAGCGCCGGGCGGCCCCACCGTCGTTGGTGAAGATCGCGGTGCCGTTGCCGTACGGGTTCGAGTTCACCAGTTCCAGCGCGGCGTCGTACGACGGGACGCGGACGACCGAGAGCACCGGGCCGAAGATCTCGTCGGTGTAGATCGACATCTCCGGGGTGACCTTGTCGAACAGCGTCGGGCCGAGCCAGAAGCCGTCGTCGCCACCGTCGAAGGGACCCTCGCGACCGTCGACGGCCAGCTCCGCGCCGGCCTCGACCCCGGCTTCGACGTACCCGACGACCTTGTCGCGGTGCGGTCCGGTGACGAGTGGGCCCATGTCGCAGCCGCGGGTGCCGTCACCGGTCTTCAGGGTCGCCATCCGCTCGCGGATCTTGGCGATCAGGTCGTCCGCGACCGGCTCGACCGCGACCAGCGCGGAGATCGCCATGCAGCGCTCACCGGCGGAACCGAAGCCCGCGTTCACCGCGGCGTCGGCGGCCAGGTCGAGATCGGCGTCGGGCAGCACGACCATGTGGTTCTTGGCGCCGCCGAGAGCCTGCACCCGCTTGCCGTTGCGCGTGCCGGTCTCGTAGACGTAGCGCGCGATCGGCGTGGAGCCGACGAACGAGACGGCCTTCACGTCGGGGTGCTCGAGCAGCCGGTCGACGGCTTCCTTGTCACCGTGCACGACGTTCATCACGCCGTCGGGCAGCCCGGCCTCCTTCCACAGCGCGGCGACCGCGTTCACCGCGGACGGGTCCTTCTCGGACGGCTTGATCACCACGCTGTTGCCGCAGGCAACCGCGATCGGCACGAACCAGAGCGGCACCATCGCGGGGAAGTTGAACGGCGAGATCACCGCGACCACACCGAGCGACTGACGGATCGAGTACACGTCGACGTTGGTCGAGACGTTCTCGCTGAAACCGCCCTTCAGCAGGTGCGGGATGCCGCAGGCGAACTCGACCACCTCGAGACCGCGAGTGACCTCGCCGAGGGCGTCCGAGAGCACCTTGCCGTGCTCGGCGGTGATCAGTGCGGCGATCTCCTCCTTGCGCTCGTTCAGGAGCTCGCGGAAGGCGAACAGCACCTGCGCGCGCTTGGTGAGCGAGATCCGGCCCCAGGCCTTCGAGGCGTCGTGGGCGATCTTCACCACCTCGTCGACGGTGGCTGCCGAGGCCAGGTCGAGCTCGCCGGTCACCTCCCCGGTGGCCGGGTTGTAGACCTTGCTGGTGCGTTCGGAGACTCCGGTCCACGGGGTCCCGCCGATCAGGTGGGTGATTCGCTCAGTGCTCACAGCTGCATCCCTTGCTTCATCAGTCGTGCGTCATCAATAAGGCCGGTGATCTTCTCCCGCATGAACGTGCTCGACTCCCGGGCGCGTTCCTCCCAGGCGAAGACGCAGGCGGTGATGGTGCCGTCGAAACCGGCCGCGGCCAGGCTCGCGAACAGCTCGTCGAAGTCGACCTCGCCCTGGCCGATGTCCAGGTGCTGGTGCACCCGGACGGTCGAGCCGGGCGGGTTGACGATGTAGCGCAACCCGGACGACCCGGTGTGGTCGAACGAGTCGGCGATGTGCACGTTGGTCAGCAGGTCCCCGGCGTACTCGATGATGCCGGGGGCGTCGTTGCCCATGTGGAAGGTGTGCGGCGCGCAGTACAGGAAGCTGACCAGCGGGCTGTTGATACCGCGGATCAGGTCGATCGCGGCCTTGCCGTCCTCTTCGAAGTCGTCCGGGTGCGGTTCGAGGACCAGCCGGATGCCTTCGCGCTCGAACACCGGCAGCAGCTCCTCGAGCGACCGCCAGAACTGCGCCTCGCTCCGGGACGCCTGCTCGGGACGGCCGTTGAACTCGGAGTTCATCACGTCCACACCGAGCTGGGCGGTGATCCGGATCGCGCGCTTCCAGTACCGGACCGCCGCCTGCCGGTCGTCCTCGTCGGGTCCGGACCACTTGTAGAGCGGCAGCACCGACGAGACCCCGACCCCTGCGGCCGCCAACTGCTTCCGGAACGCCGCCACGCCCGCGTCGTCCACCCGCGGGTGGTCGAAGAAGGGCAGGAAGTCGCTCCGCGGTGACAGTTCGAGCCACTCGTAGCCGAGGTCGGCGACGAGGCCGGGCAGCTCCAGCAGCGGAACGTCCCGGAACATGTAGGGGTCGAGGCTGAGTTTCACCCGAACACCTCGCTGCGACTGACCATGTCGACCTCCACCGGACGGCCTTCCTGGAGCGACTGCACGCCGGCCGTGCAGACCGCGGCGGCGGCGTACCCGTCCCAGGCCGTCGGCCCGTCGATCCCGCCGTTGGCCGCGGCGTTCACCCAGCGCTGGACCTCGATGTCGTACGCCGTGCCGAAGCGGACCCGGAAGTCGTCCGGCACCGCACCACCCCAGTGTCCGGCCTGCCTGGTCAGCACGTCGACCCCGAGACCGATGGTCGCGCTGCCCTTCTCGGCGACCGCCTCGCAGCGCACCTCGTAACCGACCTGGAAGTTCACGAACACCTCGACGTCGGCGATCGCGCCCCCGGCCATCTCGAACACGGCCAGCTGCGGATCGAGCACCCCCTCGCCGACCAGGCTGGTCGGCTTCGGGGCGTGCACGGTGATCCGGGCGATCTCGTCGTCGAACAGCCAGCGCGCCACATCGACCTCGTGCACCAGGGAATCGCGCACGATCATCTCGCTGCGGAACGACGCCGCGACCGTCTTGTTGCGGTGCACGTTGTGCAGCAGCAGCGTCCGCCCGAGCTCCCCCGAATCCAGCAACTGCTTCAGCCGCGCGTACTCCGGGTCGAAGCGGCGCATGAACCCGACCTGGATCAACGACCGGCCGGTCTTGTGCTCCGCCTCGACCACTCGCAACGACGACTCGGCATCCATCGTCAACGGCTTCTCACACAGCACCGGCTTACCGTGCTCCAGACAAGCCATCAACTGCTCCCCATGCGCAAACCCCGGCGAAGCGATGATGACGGCGTCCACCTCGTCGTCAGCGACAAGCGCCAGCGGATCCCCGATCACCCGGATGCCGCCCACCGCCACGAGCCTGTCCGACCCGGCACCTTCCGCCGACCCAGCAACTCCAGCCAGCCCCGCAGCATCCGCCGCCCCAGCAACTCCAGCCAGCCCCGCGGCTCCCGCCGGCCCGGCGACTCCGGCCGGTGCTCCGCGACGTCCCCGCCCCGCGGGTTCGCTCAGGGACGCGGCCAACGCCTCGGCTCTCGCGGTGTCCGGGTCGGAGACCGCGACCAGGCGGGCGCCCGAGATCTGCCGGGCGACCCGCTCGGCATGGTCGGCGCCCATCAGTCCGACGCCGATGATGCCGATCCTGAGGTCCTGGGTCATGGGTTCTCCAGTGGGGATTCGATCTTGACCGGCCCCTCGGCCGGCCGGACCACCACGGTCTCCACGTCGATACCGCGCAACTCGTGGCTGAGCGCCTCCAGTTCGGAACCGCCGGCCATCTCGTTGGTCAGCTGCTCCAGCGTGATGTCGGCCCGGTGCGTGTCGAGCGCGACCCGGCCCAGCTTGAGCACGACGAAGTGGTTGCCGACCAGGTACGCGTGGTGCGGGTTGTGGGTGATGAAGACGACGCCCAGGCCGGCGTCACGCGCCTTCACGATGTACTTCAGCACCACCCCGGACTGCTTGACGCCGAGCGCGGCGGTCGGCTCGTCCAGGATCAGCACCTTGGCACCGAAGTAGATCGCCCGGGCGATCGCGATGCACTGGCGCTGACCGCCGGACAGCATCCCGACCGGCTGTTCCAGGTTGGGGATCGAGATCCCCATCTTGGTCAGTTCCTCCTGGGCGATCCGCTTCATCCCGGCGATGTCGAGCTGCCCGAACCGGCGGGTCAGCTCATTGCCGAGGAAGAAGTTCCGCCAGACCGACATCAGCGGCGCCAGCGCGAGATCCTGGTAGACGGTGGCGATCCCGCTGTCCAGCGACTCCCGGGGCGAGCTGAACCGGCGCTCCTCCCCGTTCACCGACAAGATGCCGTCGGTGTGCTCGTGCAGACCGGCGATGATCTTGATCAGCGTCGACTTGCCGGCGCCGTTGTCACCCAGCACGCAGGTGATCTCGCCCTGCCGGACCGCCAGCGAGACACCCCGCAACGCGTGCACGTTGCCGTAGCTCTTGCCGACGTCCTCCAGGTGGACGACCGGCGTGGTCGGGCTGCTGCTCGCCTCTTGCGCGAAGCTCTCGGTGGTGCTCATCTCAGGTCCGCCCTCTTCTTGACGACCAGGTTGACGATGGTTGCCAGCAGCAACATCACGCCCAGGAACGCCTTGAACCAGTCCGCGTTCCAGCCGGCGTACACGACCCCCAGCTGGGTCATGCCGAAGATCAGCGCGCCGACCGCCGAGCCGACCACCGAGCCGTAGCCACCGGTCAGCAGGCAGCCGCCGACCACCGCGGCGATGATGTAGATGAACTCCTTGCCGACGCCCTCACCGGACTGCACGCTGTTCTGGTTGAAGAGCAGGTGCATCCCGGAGAACCAGCCGAAGAAGCCGACCATCATGAACAGGCCGATCTTCACCTTCTTGACCGGTACGCCGACCGCCCGGGCCGCGGCCGCGTCGCCGCCGACGGCGAAGATCCAGTTGCCGATCTTCGTCTTGAGCAGCACCCAGGTGGCGGCCAGCACGAACAGGATCCACCAGACCACCAGGATCTTGACCGTCAGCGGCCCGATGTTGAACTCCGAGGCGAACACCTTCCGCCCCGACTCGAACCCGTCCATGTCGCTGATCGAGCTGGACGAGACGGTGCCGGACAGCACCCGGGTGACGCCCAGGTTGAGCCCCTGCAGGATGAAGAAGGTGCCGAGCGTCACCAGGAAGCTCGGCAGCCCGGTCCGCATCAACAGCCAGCCGTTGAACGCGCCGACCGCGAGCATCACCAGCAGGGAGACCAGGACGCCGACCCAGACGTTGGTACTGAACTGGTAGGCGAACAGGCCACCGGTCAGGCCGGCGGTCGTGACCGCGACGCCGGCCGAAAGGTCGAACTCACCGCCGATCATCAGCAGTGCGACCGGAACCGCCATCACGCCGATCAGCGCGGCGTTGTAGACGATCGTGCCGGTGGCACTGATGTCCCGGAAGGTCGGCGCGGTGATCAGGAAGAACACCAGCACGACCACGGCACCGACCAGCGACCCCACCTCGGGCCGGCTCAGCAGCCGCACGCCCAGCGAACGTTTGGAGACGCGGTCGTCGAGGGCCGACGGCGCCGTCAGTGTGGAAGCCATGGCGGGACCCTCAGCGCGTTCCGTTGGCGGCGAACTTCTCCACCGCGGCGACGTTGTTCTTGTCGATGAACGCCGGACCGGTCAGCGTTGCCTGCCCACCGCCGATCGTGTTGCCGTTCGTCTTGTAGAGCCACAGGCTGTCGACGGCGAGGTAGCCCTGCAGGTACGGCTGCTGGTCGACGGCCCACTGCACGCTGCCGTCCTTGATCGCGCCGACGAGCTCCTTGTTCGTGTCGAAGGTGCCCACCTTGGCGCTCGAGCTCGCGTCCTTGACCGACTTCACCGCGGCCAGCGCGAACGGCGCGCCCAGCGTGACGATGTAGTCGATGCTCTTGTCCTGCTGCAGCTTCGAGGTCATCGTCGTCTGGCTGCCGGGCATGTCGGTGCCGGTGATGTAGATGTTCTCGACCGCCGGGAACTTGTCCTTGACGCCCTGGCAGCGAGCCTCCAGACCGACGTGACCCTGCTCCTGGATCACGCAGACCGCCTTCTTCGCGCCCAGCTCGGCGAGCTTGGCACCGGCCGCCTGGCCCGCGATCCGCTCGTCCTGACCGAAGTACCCAAGCGCGCCCGCCTGCTTCCACGCCTCGATGCCGCCGTTCAGTGCGACCACCGGGATCCCGCCGTCGGCCGCCTTCTTCACGTTCGCCTGCATCGCGTCCGGCTTGGCCAGGGTGACGGCGATACCGTCCACCTTGCCGTCGATCGCGCTCTGCACCAGGTTGGCCTGGTCGGCGCCCTCGGGCGCACCGGAGTACTGGAGCTCGACGTTGTCCTTCGCGGCCGCCGCCTCGGCGCCCTTGCGGACCAGGTCCCAGAACGTGTCGCCCTGCTTGGCATGGGTGATGAAGGCAATCTTCATCCGCGGCGTGTTCGCCACGTTGCCGCTCGAGCCGCTCGCCTTCTCCTCCTCCTGCTTGCCGCCGGAGGAACTACAGGCACCCAGCGCCGCGACGAGCACGAGCGCCGCCCCCGTGGCCACCGCCTTCTTCTGCCACCGAACCATGACTACCAACCAGCCTTTCAGACGTTCCGCGGTAACGCCGCGGCGTGTGGGTGTGACCAGAGAGCTTTACTCTGCTGGTCGTCAAACGGATACACCACCCCCGTGGGTCCGCAAGTAGGCCAGGGTGCGCTCCGCGATCGGCAGCGGTACGTCGGGCGGACACGGGTACATGTCCTGCTCGACGATCGCGAACAGATCAGCGTCCAGGCCGGAGAGCGCTTGCAGCAGCGGGGGCAGCTCGGGAACACCCAGCGGGGGCTCGCACATCACACCGCGCCGGACCGCCTCGTCGAACCCGACGCCGTCCGCCTCGACCTGCGCGAGCACCGCGGGGTCGACCTGCTTGAGGTGCACATACCCGATGCGTTCGGGGTACTTCCGGATGAGCTCCAGGTTGTCACCGCCGCAGTAGCTGATGTGGCCGGTGTCCAGGCAGAGGTTGACGTACTCCGCATCGGTCTCGGCGAGGAAGCGCTCGACGGTCTCCTGGTTGTCCACATGCCCGTCCGCGTGCGGATGGAACTGCGTCTTCAACCCGTACTCCGCGGCGATCCGCCGGCCCAACTCCGTGACCTGCTGCCCGTGCCGCGCCTGTCCTTCGTGGTCCAGCCGTGGCTCGACGATCTCACCGTTCGCACCGCGCCACATCGACGGGATGACGACCAGATGCCGGGCACCCATCGCCGCGGCCAGCTCGGCGGCGGCCGAGACATCGCGCCAGGTGGAATCCCACGAGTCCGGCCGGTGCAGGCCTTCGAAGATCGTGCCGGCCGTCACCTCGAGGCCGCGCTTGTCCAACTCCTCCTTGAGGCGCGCAGGGTCGGTCGGCAGGTAGCCGTACGGACCGAGCTCGATCCGCCGGTACCCGGCTGCGGCGACCTCGTCGAGGAACCGCTCCCACGGTGTCTGCTGATCGTCGTTCGCGAACCAGACGCCCCAGGAGTCGGGCGCACTTCCGACGGTGACCCTACCCACGGCTGTCTCCTTCGACTGGGGCCAGGTACGGCCGCTGTGCCTTCTTGGATTCCTCGTACGCCGCCGAGGCGGCCCGCGTCGAGTCCAGGTCGGACACCTGGCTGACCGGCACGTCCCACCACGACTCGCTGCTCGGTGCGCCGATCAACGGATCGGTTCTCACGTGGATCGCGATCGGCCCATCGGCTGCCTTCGCAGTACCGATCGCCTTCTCCAGCTCGGCGCGGCTGTTCACGTCAAGCACCTCGACGCCCAGGCTGCGCACGTTGGCGGCCAGGTCGACGGGGAGGTAGTCGCCGTCCAGCCGGCCATCACCGCCGCGCCGCCGGTACGCCGTACCGAATCGTTGTGAGCCAAGGGATTCGGACAGGGCGCCGATCGAGGCGAAGCCGTGGTTCTGCACCAGGACGACGATGATCTTCAGGTTCTCCTGGACGGCGGTGACCAGTTCGCTCGACATCATCAGGTACGACCCGTCGCCGACCAGGACGAAGACATCGCGCTCGGGGGCGCCGAGGCGAACCCCCAGGCCGCCGGCGATCTCGTAACCCATGCAGGAGTAGCCATATTCGACGTGGTATCCCTTCGGGTCGCGGGTCCGCCAGAGTTTGTGCAGGTCGCCCGGCATCGAACCGGCCGCACACACCACCACATCAGACGGCGCCGACAATTCGTTGACGGCACCCAGCACCTCGCCTTGGGTGAGCAGGCCTTCGGCCAGTCGCCCGGTCACCTCTGTGGACGGGTTGTACGTGTTGTCCACAATCGCGTCCCACTGGGTTGCGAGCTCGGCGGTCAGTGTTCTGTACTGGTCCCGCACAGACCACTCACCGAGCGCGGAAGCCAAGGAAACAAGGGCTTCCCGGGCATCGGCAACGACAGGGAGACCAGCATGCTTGCCACCGTCGAACCGCGCCACGTTGATGTTGACGAACCGCACGTCCGGGTTCTGGAAGGCCGTCCGCGAGGCGGTGGTGAAGTCGGCGAAGCGGGTGCCGACACCGATCACCAGGTCGGCCTCGCGGGCCAGCGCGTTCGCGGCCGTCGTGCCCGTGGACCCGACCGCGCCGACCGACTGCGGGTGGTCGTAGCGCAGAGATCCCTTGCCTGCTTGGCTTTCCGCCACCGGGATGCCGGTCTGCTCGGCGAACTCACGCAACGCGTCCTGCGCGCGGGAGTAGGCGACGCCGCCACCGGCGACGATCAGCGGACGCTGCGAAGACCGGATCAGCGCCGCGGCCTTTTCGACCATAGATGCCTCAGGCAACGGACGCGCGATGTACCAGGTGCGCTCGGCGAACAGTTCCTCGGGCCAGTCGAACGCCTCGGCCTGCACGTCCTGCGGCAGGGCGATCGTGACCGCACCCGTCTCCACCGGGTCGGTCAGCACGCGCATCGCGTTCAGCAGCGCCGACGGCAGTTGCTCCGGGCGCCAGACCCGGTCGAAGTACTTCGAGACCGGGCGGAAGGCGTCGTTCACGGATACGTCGCCGGCGGCGGTGCTCTCCAGTTCCTGCAACACGGGTGTCGCGACCCGGGTGCTGAACACGTCCGACGGAAGGAGGAGAACTGGTAGCCGGTTGACCGTGGCCAACGCCGCGCCGGTGATCATGTTGGTGGAGCCAGGGCCGATGCTCGCCGTGCAGGCATAGGTTTGCAGGCGGTCGCGGGTCCGGGCGAACGCGGCGGCGCTGTGCACCATGGCCTGCTCGTTGCGGGCGAGGATGTATGGCAGCGCCTCGGGATCGTCGAGTTCCGACTGCAGCAACGCCTGGCCGAGACCGGCCACATTGCCGTGCCCGAAGATGCCGAAACAGCCCGCGAACAGCTTCTGCCGCTGCCCGTCGCGCTCCGAGTACTGGACGCCCAGGAATCGCACCAGCGCCTGCGCGACCGTGAGACGCACCGTCATAGTTCTCCTCCGCAACCCGTCGTCATCACTTCACTCGTCCTGAAACCAGCAGCCATCAGCGCGCTCCGAAGGGGAGGCGGGGGTCGATCTTTTCGGTCTTCCACAGTTCGCGGACCCAGCCGTGCTGGGGGTCGTCGCTGATCAGCCACTCGCGTTCGGTGCCGGGGCCGGCCATCACGTTCAGGTAGTACATGTCATAACCAGGAGGCGCCATCGCCGGACCATGCCAACCATGAGGTACCAGCACCAGATCCCCACCGCGGACTTCGGCCAGTACGTCGATGGGACGGTCGTCGGTGCCGTAGACCCGCTGGTAACCGATCGGGTCGTTGCCCTTGACAACCTCAGGGGCGGCGTCGGAGAGCTGGAGCTCGAAGTAGTAGATCTCCTCGAGCTCACTCTCCTTGCCAGGCTTGTGCTCGTCGTGCTTGTGCGGCGGGTACGACGACCAGTTCCCGGCCGGGGTGAGCACCTCGCACGCGATGATCGAGTCGGCCTCGAGCACCGCCGGCGTGCCGAAGTTGCGCACCTGCCGGGAGGCGACACCCGCGCCCCGGAGTTCGGTCTCGACCTGCTCGACGCCGATCCGTCGGAACGGATAGTCCGAGGCAGCCCGGGCGTGCGGGAAGGCGATCCGCGCCCCACCCGCGCTGACCACCGCCATCCTGGTGCCCCGCGGCACATAGGCGAGGTCGGTCGGACCGGCGAACACGTCCGCACGACCGGCGAGCGGCACGGTCTCGCCGCTGACGATGACCTCAGCCGATCCGGACAAGGGCAAGACGAGCCACTCGCACTCCCCTGTCTCGATCTCAACGGACTGTCCCGCCTGCAGCGTCGCGACGTACAGGCCGGTGTGCTCCCAGCCCTCCTCCCCCGGGCTGACCATCACATCGAACCCGGCGCGCGCCGTGGAACCGGCGGGCCTGAACCATTCAGTCATGCGGCGCCTCCGTGGACGGTCGAGGCCGTGTGCGGTTGCCGGGCGGGCACCGCCGCGGCGGTGAGAGCCGGATGAGGGTGGAAGGCGATCATGCGGCGCCTCCGTGGACGGTCGAGGCCGTGTGCGGTTGGTGGGAGGGCACCGCGGCGGCGGTGGGTGCCGGATGAGGGTGGGTGGTGGTCATGCGGCGCCTCCGTGGACGAGGGTGGCGGCTTGGTCGACGGCGGCGGCGACATCGCCGTCGGGTGGGAAGAGGAGAGCCCGGCCGACGACCAGACCGCGGACCGAGGGAAGGCTCAACGCCTTGCCCCAGGACGCGTACGTCTCTTCCGGGGCCACGGTCGGGTCGCCGCCCAGCAGCAAGGTCGGCAAAGTCGTTGCCTCCATCACCCGATCCAGGTCGTCGACGACCGGCAGTTTGAGCCAGGTGTACGCGCTGGTGGCGCCGAGACCGGAGGCGATGTGCACCGACTTGATCACCGAGTCGGGGTCGAGCAGGTTCGTCACCCGGCCGTCGCGGCGGACCGACCAGAACGGTTCGACCATCGCCATCAGCTTGCGTTCGGCCAGTTCCGTCACCGCCCGGGCGCTGCTCTCCAGCGTCGCCGCGGTACCGGCGTCCTCCAGGCAGATCCGGGTCAGCATCTTGCCGCCGTCCAGCCTGCGCGCGGCGATGTCATCCGCCGTACCGTAAGCCGTGAACCGGTCGTCCAGCTCGAACGACGCGCCCTGCAGCCCGCCACGGTTCATCGACCCGATGACGACCTTGCCTTCGAGCGCGCCCAGCAGCAGCAGGTCTTCGAGAACGTCGGGAGTCGCCAGCACACCGTCGACGCCCGGCCGACGCAGCGCAGTACAGAGCCGGTCGATCAGCCCCGGCCGGCTCGCCATCGCGAACTGGTCGCCCCGGACGCCGAGTGCGCCCCGCGCGGGGTGGTCGGCCGCAACGATCAGCAGCCGGCCATCGTCACCCACCAACTCGCGGCGGCGCCGCTGCTGCCAAGCCTCGGCGATCCGCTCAGGATGCCGAACCCGGATCTCCGTCAGATTCACGTCACTCCCCAGCCCACCCGCTGCATCCACAGAAGGTTTGCCAGGTCTGGCTTCCGGGAGGTTGCTCGCGGTCGGACTCATGCGGAATCACCCAGCAAGGTGAGGACCTCTGATTCGGTGGGCATGGCGGTGGAGCACTCCAGGCGGGAGGCGACGATGGCGCCGGCGATGTTCGCGAACCGGATCACCTTCTCGAGCGGCCAGCCGGCCAGCAGGCCGTGGCACAGCGCGCCACCGAAGCCGTCGCCGGCACCCAGGCCGTTGACCACCTCGACCGGGAACGGCGGCACCTCGACCCGCTCGTCGCGGGTCCGGGCCAGCGTCCCCTTCGGCCCCTGCTTCACGACCGCCAGGTCGAGCCCGCGGTCGAGCAGCGCCTGGGCTGCCTTGTCGGGGTCGGTCTCACCGACCGCCACCTCGCACTCTTCACGGTTGCCCACGGCAACCGTGCAGTGCTGCAGCGCGCGGTTCACCTGCTCGTGCGCCTCGCTCGGGTCCGCCCAGAACATCGGCCGGTAGTCCAGGTCGAGCACGGTCAACGGCCGCCGTTTGCGCGCCTCCCAGGCGGTGAAGTGCGCAGTCCGGCTCGGCTCGGCCGACAACCCGGTCACGGTCGACCAGTAGATCGACGCGTCCTTGATCGCCTCCAGATCCAGCTCGGACGGGTTGATCACCAGATCGGGCGCCTTCGGGAACCGGTAGAAGTACAGCGGGAAGTTGTCCGGGGGGAAGATCTCGCAGAACGTGATCGGCGTCGGCAGCCCCTCCACCGGCGTCACGAACCGGTCGTCGACGCCGAGCTCCAGCAGCGTCCGGTGGATGAAGGTGCCGAACGGGTCGTTGCCGGTCCGGCTGATCACCGCCGACTTCCGCCCGTGCTTCGCGGCCGCGACGGCGACATTGGTCGCGCTGCCGCCGAGGAACTTGCCGAAGCTCTCGACATCCTCCAGCTTCGTGCCAGTCTGCAGCGGGTACAGGTCGACCCCGATCCGCCCGATGGTCAGTACGTCGTCGGCCATCAGACCGCCTCGGCGATCCGGCGCAGGTGCTCGATACTCGCCCGGACGTCGGCCAGCGGCCCGTCATCCGACGGCCGCTCCACCAGGATCGTGTCCTGCTCGAGCACGTACCACCCGTCGTACCCCGACTTCTCCAAGGCCGACACGATGGTGGTCAGGTCGATGTCGCCACCACCCAGAGGCCGATACATCCCAGCCCGTACTGCGTCCGTGTAGCTCACCTCACCAGATTGCACCTTCGCCGCCCAAGCAGCGTCGACATCCTTCAAGTGCGTGTGCAGGATCCGCGAGGTGTGCTCCAGCGCGAGTGCGACCGGGTCGACCCCACCGATCAGCAGATGTCCGGTGTCGAGCGTGAGCCCGATCGTCGAGCCCTGCAGGACCCGGTCGACGTCCTCCGCGTTCTCGATCATCGTGCCGACATGCGGGTGCAGCGTTGCGGTGATGCCCTGCTTCGCGGCCAGCGCGGCCAGCGAATCGAGGTTGGCCAGCAACGTGTTCCAGCCGACCGAGTCGAGCACCGGGCGACCGTCGTACCCGTCCTGTCCGGTCGCCGCGGCAAGCACCAGCGTGCTCGCACCGGCAGCGACGAAGCCCTCCAACGCGCGAGCAACCTCAGCAGAGGGGTCGTGCGAAGGATCATGCAGTACTACGGGCACGAACCCGCCGACCGCCCGCAACCCGAGATCCGCGAGCGCCTTCGCCTTCTCGGCCGGGTCGTCCGGCAGGAACCCGTCCGGCCCGAACTCGGTCGCGGCGATCCCCACCTCACGCATCTGCGCCAGCACCGTGGCCGGGTCGTACTGCCACCCCCAGCCCGGGACCTCGCAGACACCCCAGGAGATGGGCGCTCCGGCGATCCTGGCAGCGATCTCGGTCATGCGCCGATCTCCTTAGGTGTCGTCTCATGGCGTGGTTCGAGTGCTGGCGGTGTCCAGGTGCGTGCATCGCAAGCCGGGGAAGTGGTCTCGATGCGGGGTTCATCGTGGCTGCTTCCCCGGCGCCGCGAGGTGCGTGCCTGGGCGCCGCCAGTGCCGAAGCACGTCATGAGTCGGCGCCTAATGCAACAACTCGGTTCTGGTGGCGGGACAGTTCGCAGGCGTCGGCGATGCGGAAGGCCTGGAGGGCGTCGCGGACTATGCAAGGCACCTCGCGGGTGCCGGCGACGACCTCGGTGAAGGCGGTCAGTTCGGCGACATAGGCCGGACGGAAGCGGTCCATGAACGTGGCGTGTGCCTGCCCGCCCGGGAAGGTGACGCCGGGCTCGGCCGAGCGCAGGGCGGTGTGTTCGTCCAGCCCGATCGCGATCGAGCCGAGCGAGCCGAGGATCTCCATCCGCACGTCGTGGCCGGCCGCGTTGTAGCGGGTGCCGCTGACCGAGACGAACGTGTTGTCGTCCAGTGTCAGCAGAGCCGCGGCGGCGTCGACATCGCCGTACTCGCCGAAGAAGGGCTCGCCGCGGTTCGCGCCGGTGGCATAGACGCTGACCACCTCGCGACCGGTGACGAACCGGATGATGTCGAAGTCGTGCACCGTGCAGTCGCGGAAGAAGCCGCCACTGGTCGGGATGTACTCCTGCGGCGGCGGGAAGGCATCGTTGGTGTTCGCCCGGATGTGGTGGATGAAACCGAGCCCGCCACTGGCGACCTGCTCCCGCGCCGTACGGTAGCCGGCGTCGAAGCGGCGCTGGAAGCCGATGTGCACCGGCACGTCCGAGGCCTCGACCAGCGCCACGATCCGCTCGGTGTCGCCCAGATCGGTCGCGACCGGCTTCTCGCAGAAGGTCGTGATCCCGGCGGCGACGGCCTTCTCGATCAGCTCGGCGTGTGCGGAAGTGGCTGCGGCGATGACCAAGCCGTCCAGTCCGCTGGTCAGCAAGGCGTCGACATCGGGCGCGAACTCGAGCCCGAGATCCTTGGCGACCAACTCCGCCCGGCTGGCGTCGACATCCGTCACGACGACCTGCTCCACCGCCGCCAGGCTCTTCAGCGTCGCGGCGTGGAACGCCCCGATCCGCCCGGTCCCGGCCAACCCGATTCGCATCCTGTGTGCCCTCTCGTCAAGGCGCTCGTGAGTACCCGTCGGCCCTGCCACCGTCGGTACTGGTTCGCGTCGTCAGCTTCGCCGCCCGGGAGAAGGGTGTCAATACTTTGTAAGCACATTTTCACGTTGGGACATACAAACCTCCTTCCTGTAACATCCGAGCATGGCCGCCCTGCCGATCCAGATCGATCGGTCGAGCCCGGTGCCGCTCTATCACCAGCTCGCCGAGCAACTGACCGCTGCCATCAGCGACGGCACCCTGCGGCCGGGGGACGCGTTCGAGAACGAGCTGGCGATGTCCGACCGGCTCAGCCTGTCCCGGCCGACGGTCCGCCGGGCGATCTCCGAGCTGGTCAACAAGGGCCTGCTGGTCCGCCGCCGCGGCATCGGCACGACCGTCGCGAACCAGATGGTCCACCGCCGCGCCGAACTGACCAGCCTGTACGACGACCTGATCCGCGAAGGCCGCACCCCGCGCACCGACGTACTCTCCCTGGTCTGTTCGGCGCAGGACGACCGGGCTGCCGAAGCGCTCGGGTTGCCACCCGGCACGCCACTGGTCTCGATCGTCCGGCTCCGCTACGCCGGCGACCAGCCGCTCGCGATCCTGCGCAACTGGTTGCCACCGGCAATGGACGACCTGACCGTCGAGCAACTCGAGACCGAGGGCCTGTACGCCGTACTCCGGGCGCGCGGCATCCGCCCGACGGTGGCGCGGCAACGCATCGGCGCCCGCAACGCGAGCGCGGAGGAGCGCCGTACGCTGCACATGTCCAAGGCCGAGCCGCTCGTCACGATGACCCGCAGCGCGTACGACGCCGACGGCTCACCGGTCGAGTTCGGCGACCACTGCTACCGCGCCGACCAGTACTCCGTAGACGTCATCGTCTCCGAACGCTGACCCTCAGCGGGCGCGAAGGATCGCTTCGCTGAAAGTCTCAGTGTTGAGAGGAATGACGACGAGACCCACACGCAGCGCCGGGTCGAGGCGGTTCCAGAGCAGGTCGGGGAGGGTTTCCCACTCCGCGTCGACCGAGACCACCACCGGATAGCCGTCGGTGACCACCTCGGCCGCGGAACCGCGGTACGTGCTGACGACGCCGGCTGTTGCCTCCTCGGAGCGCCGGAGGAACAGCGACGGGTGCTGCACCTGGTCCGCGGAGTACGAGCGGGCCGACCCCACGACGAGATCGAGCAGTTCGGGTCCTTCGATGACGGCGCCGGCGAAGATGCGCGGCGTCCGGATCGGCGGATCGGGTTCGTAGTCCAGATTCCGCAGCGCCACCTGGAGGTCGACGCAGTCGGCATGCGTCCCGGCGAGCTCGCTGACGTGCGTCCCGTTGCCGACGATCACCCACTCCTCGTCGCGGATCGCGGCCGTGTAGTGCCGTAACTCGTCCGTCGCGGCACCCCGGACATCCTGCACAACGATCTCGTACTCCGACACCACCAGCTCACGCTGCTGCGACGCGGCACTCCGCCCGGTCAGCCAGTACGCCGCGAACGGCACCCCGTCACTGTCCCGCCCGATCGCCACCCCACGCCCCGGATACTCACACCCACCCACCACATCCACAAGGCTCGCCACGCCCGAAGCCTAGTGCTTGTCGCAACGGTGACGCCGCGGGTCTTGCGACAATGGGCAGATGAGCGGTCGGTGGATGGTGCCGATGGTCCTGCTGGGCCTGATCGTCATTCCGGCGGGGGATCGCCGCCGGCCCGACGGTGGTTCGCACCCTGACCGAGGACGACCGGCCGTTCTCGCTGTGTCCACCCGACCGGGAGTCCAGCCAGATCGTCAGCAACTCCCGGATGGCCGAGGAGGGCACCCCCTACCGAGGGCCAGGACCGCATCGGCTCATCGTGGACGGGCCCAGCGACGCCACCGGGGGCCTGCCGGCGAGCTGGGTGCCTGCGCGCGCGAGCGGCGCCTACCAGGTCGAGGACTTGCAGCTTGTCGTGTGCGAGTACCAGTACGCCGTGGGATCCAAGGGTCCGCTGCAGACCTGCGGCTTCCGTCCGGTCGGCGGCGGACCGGTGCACACGCTCACAGCACAGAGCGCGACCTACGACTACAAGGTGTACGAGGTGACGTCAGGCAGACAGGTCACCAGCTTCACCCTTGAAGCCGTGGCGAAACCGTTCGCGAACTCCCGGTAGATCCCCGCCGGTGCGAGCAGAGACGCCGAGTTCCCCGGATCCCCCGACTTCACCCAACTACGGCGCAAACTCCAGCCACTCGTCACGGCCGACATCCCCACCTAGGTGTGACGCCCGTACCGGCCGCCACCCGGGGGAAGCGGACGCCCACGCACGCACCACGTCGCCTGGCAAAGGCTTCCCCCGGCGTGTCGAGGGCCGGCCGGAGGGTCGTGTATGCGTGGCGGTCCGGTCCGTACGACGAAAGCACGCGCCGCCGGGGGCTTCCCCCGGCGTGTCGAGGGCGGGCTGGAGGGTTGTGTATGCGTGGCGATCCGCGCCCTGAGCGCGTGGGCTGGGCAGGGCCTCCGACGGAGGAGCAGGCCCTGCTCCTCCGTCGTACCGGTCACGCTTGGGTGTTGAGGAGGGTGCGGACCAGGCGGAGGCCTACCGAGAGATGGGCGAGTTCGGGGCCTTCGGTTTCCACGATCTCTTCCATCATGGTGGCGGCGCGGGACAGGGCTGTTTCGTTCATGTCCTGCCAGGTGATGACGCGGTCCTCGGGTTCGGCGGAGGCGTCGGTGGAGGCCAGGACCTGGGCCGTCAGGTGCGCGTGGACGGCGTGCAGGTCGTCGCGGAGGGCCGCCCGGGCCATCGTCTGCCAGCGGTCCGTTCGGGGCAGGCCGATGATCCGCTCGAGGAACTGACCGAGGTGCAGTCGCTCGCCGAGGGCGAAGTGGACCTTGGCGACCTCCAGTACGTCGAGGTCGTCGCGATCCGCCGTCTCCACGATCCCGAGCCCGGCGTACGCCGGTGGCAGCACCGCGATCCGGGTGGCGAAGTCCCCCGGCACGCCGTTGGACACCAGCAACTCGCGCCGCTGCTCGAACAACGCCAGCTCACGCCCACGCAGTACGTCGGGAAGGGCTGCAGTGAGCTTGGCGATACCCGGTGCGAAGAAGTCGATCAAGTCGGCGATGTCGACCGGGGGCCGGCGGTTCGAGACCAGCCAGCGGGTGGCCCGCTCGACCAGCGTCCGGGTCTCCAGCCGCATGGCGGTCTGGGTCTTGGCGTCCACCACGTTGTCGAGCTCCGCGTTACGGGCCAGCAGCTCGGGCTGGGCGAAGATCCGCGACGCGGCCAGGTTGGCGCGCACGACGTCCTCGATCGACCCGCCGGTCTCCAGCGAGAGCCGGTGGTACGCGGTGATGCCGGAGGAGTTGATGAACTCGTTCACCACCTGCGTGGTGATGATCTCGCGACGCAGCTGGTGCGACTTCATCGGCTCGGCGAACCGGTCCTGGATCGCCTTCGGGAAGTAGCTGACCAGCTTGGCTTCCAGGTACTTGTCGTCCGGCAGCGTGGTCTTGAGCAGCTCGGCCTCGAGCACGATCTTGGTGTAGGCGATCAGCACCGACAGTTCCGGCGAGGTCAGCCCACGCCCCTCGGCCTTGCGGCGCTTGAACTCCGCGACGCTCGGCAGGAACTCCAGCTCGCGGTCGAGCAGGCCCTGCTTCTCCAGCCGCCGGACCCAGTCCTGGTGGACGTGCATCAGCGCCGGCGCCTGCGCGGTCGCGTTGGCCAGGCCGATGTTCTGCCGGTAGTTGCTCTTCAGCACCAGCTCGGCGACCTCGCCGGTCATCGACGCGATCACGTCGTTGCGCTGCTTCTCGGTCAGGTCGCCGTCGGCGACCACCTTGTCCAGCAGGATCTTGATGTTCACCTCGTGGTCGGAGGTGTCCACGCCGGCCACGTTGTCGATGAAGTCGGTGTTGATCCGGCCGCCGTGCATCGCGTACTCGATCCGGCCGAGCTGGGTGAAGCCCAGGTTGCCGCCCTCACCGACCGCCCGCGCGCGGAGGTCGGACCCGTTGATCCGGATCGCGTCGTTGGCCTTGTCGCCGACGTCGGCGTGCGACTCGGTGACGGCCTTCACGTAGGTCCCGATGCCGCCGTTCCAGAACAGGTCGACCGGCGCCTTGATGATCGCCTGCATCAGCTCGTTCGGCGTCAGAGAGGCCGGATTGCCTTCCAGGCCGAGCGCCTCGCGCACCTCCGCGGTGATCGGGATCGCCTTGTCGGTCCGCGCGTAGACCCCACCGCCGGGCGAGATCAGCGACGCGTCGTAGTCGGCCCACGACGACCGCGGCAGGTCGAACAGCCGGCGCCGCTCCATGAACGACAGCGCCGCGTCCGGCGACGGGTCGAGGAAGATGTGCCGGTGGTCGAAGGCCGCGATCAGCCGGATGTGCTCGGACAGCAGCATCCCGTTGCCGAACACGTCGCCGCTCATGTCGCCGACACCGACGACGGTGAAGTCGGCGTTCTGGCAGTCGTGGCCCATCTCGCGGAAGTGCCGCTTGACCGACTCCCAGGCGCCGCGCGCGGTGATGCCCATCGCCTTGTGGTCGTAGCCGACCGAACCGCCCGAGGCGAACGCGTCGCCCAGCCAGAACCCGTACTCCTTGGCGACCCCGTTCGCGATGTCCGAGAACGTCGCCGTTCCCTTGTCGGCGGCAACGACCAGGTAGGCGTCGTCCCCGTCGTACCGGACCACGTCGCGCGGCGGAACGATGTCACCGGCAACGATGTTGTCGGTGATGTCCAGCATCCCGGAGATGAAGGTCTTGTACGACGCGACGCCCTCGGCCAGCCAGGCGTCCCGGTCGGCCGCCGGATCCGGCAGTTGCTTGGCGTAGAAGCCGCCCTTCGCGCCGACCGGCACGATGACCGAGTTCTTCACCATCTGCGCCTTCACCAGACCGAGCACCTCGGTCCGGAAGTCCTCGCGCCGGTCCGACCAGCGCAACCCACCGCGCGCGACCGCGCCGAAGCGCAGATGCACACCCTCGACCCGCGGCGAGTACACGAAGATCTCGTACGCCGGCCGCGGCTGCGGCAGGTCCGGGATCGCCTTCGGCTCCAGCTTGAACGAGATGTACGTCCGCGGGCTGCCGTCGGCGGCGGGGAGGAAGTAGTTGGTGCGCAGCGTGGCCTTCATGACGGTCAGGTAGGACCGCAGGATCCGGTCCTCGTCCAGGCTCTTCACCGTGTCGAGCGCGGCGACGATCTCCTTCTCCAGCTGGGCCACCGCGTTCACCCGGGCGGGGTCGTCGGCCGGGCCGCGGGCCGGGTCGAAGCTCGTCTCGAACAGCTGGACGAGCAGCTTGGCCACGTCGACGTGGTTGAGGAAGGTGTTCTCGATGTAGTCCTGGCTGAACGGCGTACCGCCCTGCCTGATGTAGCGCTGGTAGGCGCGCAGGATGCACACCTGGCGCCAGCTGAGGCTGCCGCGCAGTACCAGGGCGTTGAGCTTGTCGCTCTCCGCACGGCCTTCCCAGACTGCCTGGAACGTGTCGGAGAAGAGCGCGCGCAGCTCCTCGCGCTCCTCGTAGCCACTGGGCGCCCGCAGACCGAAGTCGTAGATGTACGCCGTACCGGAGGGCCGGCGGATCTCGTACGGCCGCTCGTCGATCACCTCGACACCCATGTGGGTCAGCAACGGCAGCACCTGGGACAGCGACAGCGCAGTACCGGTGCGGTAGACCTTGAAGCGGCGTTCGCCTTCCCACTGCTCGTCGATCGGGGTGTAGAGCGACATGGCCAGGCCGTCCTCGGCGGGCAGCTTGTCCAGGATCGACACGTCGCGCACGGCGATCCGGGCGTCGAAGTCCTCCTTGTACGCCTCCGGGAACGCGTTCGCGTACTGGCTGCTCATCCTGGTGACGGCCACGTCGCCGCCCTGCTCGTGCAGCGCGACGTTGAAGTCGTCCTGCCAGGCACGAGTCGCCTCGACCACCTTCTGCTCGAGCACCTCGTTGTCGAACTCGCCGACCGTCTCGCCCTGCTTCATCCGGACCACGAAGTGCACCCGGGCCAGCACGGACTCGGTCACGTAGGCGGCGTAGTCGACCGACTCGGCGCCGATCGCGTCCTTGAGGATCTGCTGCATCTTGAGCCGGACCGCCGTGGTGTAGCGGTCACGCGGCAGGTAGACCAGGCAGGACAGGTAGCGGTTGTACACGTCGCGGCGTACGAACAGCTTGACCGCGCGACGCTCCTGCAGGTGCAACACGGACTGCACGATCGGCAGCAGGTCCTCCACTGGAGCCTGCAGCAGCTCGTCGCGGGGGTAGGTCTCCAGTACGTCGAGCAGGCCCTTGCCGCTGTGGCTGTTGGGGTCGAAGCCGGTGCGCGCGAACAGCTCGATCGCCTTGCGCCGCAGTACCGGCACCTGCATGACGCTCTCGGTGTACGCCGTGGACGAGAGCAGCCCGATGAACCGGCACTCCGAGACCGGCTCACCGTTCTCGTCGAACTGTTTGATGCCGACATAGTCCAGGTACGACGAACGGTGCACCGTCGAGCGGGAGTTCGCCTTGGTCAGGATCAGCAGCTTCTTCTCCCGGGCCTTGGCACTCACCTCCGGCGGCAGCAGACCGGCGTTCTCGTCGAGCTTCGGGTCCGGCCGGAGGATGCCCAGGCCGGTCCCCGGGATACCGCGCAGGATGCCCTGCTCACCGCGCATGGTGAAGCTGTACTCGCGGTAGCCGAGGAAGGTGAAGTGCTCGTCGGCGAGCCACTCCAGCAGCTCCCGGGCCTCCTCCACCTCGTTCTCGCTGACCGGCAGCTTGGACGCGTCGAGCTCCTCGGCGATCGAGACCGCCTTCTCGTGCATCTTCGGCCAGTCCTCGACGGCCTCGCGGACGTCGCCCAGCACCCGCTGCAGCGCGTTCTCGAGCTCACGGTGCTCCGCGGGGTCGGCGATCCGCTCGACCTCCAGGTGCATCCAGCTCTCCCGGACCAGGTCGTGCTCGTCCGCGGCGGCCGCGTCGTCGAGCACCTCCTGCAGGGTGCCGGCGATGTCGCGCCGGACCACGAACTGCGGGTGCACCAGCAACTGCAGCTCGAGGTTGTGGTCGGTGATCACCATCGAGGCGCTGTCGACCAGGAAGGGCATGTCGTCGATCACGATCTCGACGACCGTCCGGCCGTTCGCGGACCAGCCGTGCTCCTCCACCGTCGGGGTGAAGACCTGCACCTTGGCGGTGCCCTGCGGCCGGGACAGCGCCGACTTGTAGTGGTGTTTCGCGGCGCCCAGGCAGTCGGTCGGCTGACGGGCGGCGACGTCCTCCGCGGCGACGTAGCGGTAGTACCGCTCCAGGAAGTTCCGCAACCGGCCGGCGTCGACCGACTGGTCCTTGCCGTGCGATCCCGCCGCCACCGCCTTGGCGAGAACCTCCGCCTTCTGGACGTCCAGCTTGCTCTGCATTCCCCACCGTCTCCACACGCGACAATCGGCGCTCCGGCGCCGGGCCCACGACGTTGTGCGCCTGTCTCAGAGATTAGTCCACTTCGGTCACTGGTGTGCTGCCGGGACGGTCCTTTCCGATGCCTTACGGATCACCTTTAACAGTCCCGGCCAGCCGCAGCGCGAGGGCAGGACAGGCCAGTACCGCGCGGCGCGCGTTCGCCAACTCACCCCGGGTGATCTCGCGGCCACGGAGGACCGGGAAACCCCACTCGTCGAGCCAGACCTCGTCGGGCAGGAGCGTCCCGCACAGGCCGTGGCCGTCGCAGCGGGTCCAGTCGATCTCCAGCTTTCTCACCTTCTTCACCAGGCACCTCCCGGAACCGGCAGGACGCCCTGTACTGCGCGGCCGCAGCACCCGGCGAGGTGCAGCCGGACGTCGTCGTCGAAAGCCTCGAGCGCCGAGGCCAGGAATCGCGCCGACCCGTCGGGATGGGCACAGGCACCACGGCCCGGTACGAGCCCCAGGTGCCGCTGAGCGTCGTGCCAGCCGGCTGGGTCGCCGCCCAGTAGCCGCTCGAAGTCGTCGACCAGGGCGGCGAGACCGAATACACAGGGACCGCACTGCCCGGCTGACTGGCTTGCCAGCCACTGGGCGACCCGGTGGACCTCGCCGAGCGGGCAGGTGTCCGTACCGAGTACCAGCACGATGCCTGCCGCTACGTTCGACCTGTCCCCGGGAGTGGTCAGCCACTTGCCGTGGTAGCCGCCGACCAGGACCGGCCCAGGCGACGCGACGGCGAAGCGTAGTACTGCCTCTAGTGGGGTGCCGGTGGGAGTCTCGATGACTCCTGGCTGCTCAACAGCCCCGGCGATCGTCAGCAGCTGGGTGCCGGGCTCACTGATCAGGCCGGTGCTACTGAACGCCTGGGAGCCGAGCCTGGCCAGTATTGCGAGCTGTGCGAAGGTCTCCACGTTCGAGAGGAAGGTCGGGCGGCGGTGGTAGCCCTTCCTCGTCGGCAGCACCTTCCGACCGGGCGGGAGGGGCGGGCCTCCTTCCAGCACGCTCAGGACAGCCCTGGCCTCCCCCGCGACGAAGCGGCCGGGCGTATCCGACACCTGAACCTCTACGCCGTCCTTTCGCTCCAGTAGGGCGGCCCGGACCGACGAAGCGGCTGCAGCGTCGTGGACGGCCACTACGACCAGCCGAGCCTTGAGAGCGCGAGCAAGCCCAGTAGCACCGTCCAGTACCAGGTGTGGCGCCATGGTGAGGAGTACTCGGTCCTTGCGACTGACCGGCTCGCTCTCGGAGCCGTTGACGACCACTGCCTCGATGCCCTTGGCAGGGAGGTCGGCAAGCTTCAGTGCCACCGGGAATGCGGCTCCCCCGCGGCCGCGCAGCCCGACGGCAGCCGCCAGCTCGGTGTAGGCCTCCCTGGTGATCTCTGGGAGCGGCCCTTGGGTGGCGAGATGCCGTCCCAGGTCGGCACGGCCTTGCTCCAGCCCGGCCAGCAGTCGTGGTGTCCCGATCGTCCGCAGCGAGGTCATGTGGTCCTCACCAAGCGAGTGACCGGTCGGCTGCGAAGCCTTGCGACGACAGAGCCACCGACGGCGGCCAGACAGGTGATGGTGATTGCGAGCATCCACGGGGTGCTGCGGTCAGTACCGGCCAGCAGGCTGTGGCCGACCGACAAGAGCCAGCCGACGGACGCGGCGACATGGATCGAGCGCCAGCGCTTGGTGAACCCTTCCGATCGCGCCAGCCGGCCTCGGGCCGCTCCAACGACTGCCACGATGACCAGGCTGTAGAGAGCCAGTACGCCGACCGCCATCGCGAACGGCCGGTAGCCGGAGCCGAAGGGCCAGACGATGACTGACAGGCTGATGTCCACAAAGCTGTCGGACACTACTGCGATCACGTGGGCCGCGAGGAGTAGCAGGCCGGTGACAGCCGCTGAGCGGTGGACGTACTGCAGCCAGAACCGGCGCTCAGGTCGCAGGCTGCTTGAACCGAGGACGCCCAGTGAGGCGGCCAGGGTGAAGAAGATCAGGGCCGTCACACCAGAAGCCCGGGCTAGGTACCACAGACTCATCAGGCGGCCTTGCTCGATGCAGGCCAGCCAGACAACTCGGTGACCTCGCCATCGTCGGCTACCAGCCGCGCCGGGTGCCCAGCCAGGGTCAGGCGCCCGAGTGCTGCCTCGCCAGTCGCGACGAGCGCAGTACTGAAGGTGTTGGCTCGTACTGCGGTTGGCGCCCACACCGATGCTGTTCGCCAGCGGCCGTCTGCTGGCTGGCCGGTCCTCGGGTCGATGATGTGGTGAGCCTGTCCGGCTGCGGTTGACCAGCTCCTCGTAGTACGGGTTGAGGTGGTGAGGCCTCCGTGGGCGAGGGTTACGGCGACAGCTGGGTCGCCTGCGCGTTCTGCTACCTCGATGACCCACGGTTCGGCCGGCGTACCGGCGGCACGGAGGTCACCACCGATCTCCACCAGTACTGCGCAGCCGTGGCGCTTGCTGAGGACCAGTGCGGCTCTGTCCGCGGTCCAAGCCTTGGCTGTGGCGCCCAGGTCGAGAGAGGTTCCCTCGGGGATCCCGACCATCGCTACCTTGCGGTTGAGCTTCACCTGCTGCCAGCCGGGTGCTGGGCTCGCAGGTCCAGTGGGCTTGGGTAGGCGGTTCCTGACTGACTCGATGTCGCTGTCGTAGCCGGCGGCCAGTACTGCGGCTCCTACCGTCGGGTCGACGGCGCCGCCGCTGATGGAGGCCGCGACGAGGCTCACGTCGACCAGGTCAACCAGGAGTCGCGAGACCGGGACCATCGAGCCGGCCCGGGTGTTGACCGCCGACAACTCGGAGTCGGGCCTGAACCGGCTCGCTGCTTTGTCCACTCGATCCATCAGCGCCTTGAGGGCGCCCGCGGCCGCACCGAGTACGACGGGGTCGTCGACGGTCAGGCGGACCGTGCAGCTCCAGGCCTGCCAGGTGCGTGAGGCGCTCATGAGCCGTGGCTCCCGCCTTGCGCGGGCGCACCCTGCTGCGCCGAACCCAGGCCGCTGCCACCGTTGTCGCTGGTGCTGCCGCCTGTGCTGCCTTGGTTGCCTGTGCCGTTGTCGCCTGTGCCGCTGTTGCCTGGGCCGCTGCTTGCTTCGGCGCCGCCTCCGGCCGTGTCGGGCTGGCGGGCGGACAGGATGCCGACGGCGAGGCCGGTCCCGGTGACCCCGAGGACCATCGTGGCGACGGCGGCGGCCGTCGATCTGCGCAGCCAGCGGGCGCGGCCGGAATGAGGATCGATCGTCGTGGTGACCATGCCAGCAGCCTCGCGGCGGCGGCCTCACACGCACGCCAAGGGAATCTCAAGCTCAGATCAAGTTCTGCTGAGACTTGACTGAGAAGCCCTCTCAGCCGGCCAGAGTCGGCCAGGCGTGACGCTCAGCAGTAGCCGCGGATCTCCGGTGGGCAGTTCGTCTGCTGATGCTTCTCCACTTCCGCGACAACCTCGCCCGCCGCCTCGCCGAGCGCCACCAGGCGGTCCTTGCCGAGGACGTCGACGAACAACTCGCGGACGCGTCGCGCGTGAGCCGGCGCGCAGGCCTTGATCGCGGCCAGCCCTTCGTCGGTCAGCACGATCTCCGGGTAGCGGGCGTCACAGGCTTCCTTGCGGATCAGGCCCCGCTTCTCCATCCGGGACAGGTGGTGCGACATCCGGCTCTTCTCCCACTGCGTCGCCTCCCCCAACTCGAACGCGCGCATCCGGCCGGTCGCGGACTCGGACAGGTTGACCAGGATCTCGAAGTCGGACGCGGACAGGCCGAACTCCCGCTGCAGGTGCCGGGTCAGGTGTGTCTCCAGCGTCTTGTTCATCAGCAGATAGCCGCGCCAGGCCTGCTGCTCGTCCTCGTCCAGCCACGGTTCGTTCGCCACCTCGTCATCATAGCGCCCAGGGTTGACACATCAACCAATTGCGGTACTGTCGTTCTCAGGTTGACACATCAACTCCAATGACTCGAGGAGATATTCGATGACCGAGAAGTTGCTCATCGCCGTGGTCGGAGCGACTGGTTCGCAGGGCGGCGGGCTGGTTCAGGCGATCCTGGCCGATCCCGAGCAGCGGTTCGCAGTACGGGCGTTGACCCGGAGCGCGCAGTCCGAGAAGGCGCAAGCCCTGGCTGCCGCCGGCGCCGAGGTCGTCGAGGCTGATCTCGACGACGAGGCGAGCCTGCGGGCAGCGTTCGACGGCGCGCACGGCGCCTACGTGGTGACCAACTACTGGGTCCCGCGGACGCCGGAGGAAGAGGCCGGCCGGACCCGTGCCGACATGGAGCTCGCGCAGGCCGACAACGCCGCCCGCGCCGCCAAGGAGGCCGGTGTCGCCCACGTGATCTGGTCGACGCTGGAGGACACCCGCGACCACTTCGGCGAGACCGACCGGGTGCCGAGCCTCGACGACGGCCGGTACAAGGTGCCGCACTTCGACGCGAAGGGCGAGGCGAACGAGCTGTTCACGAAGTACGGCGTACCGACGACCTTCCTGCAGACCACCTTCTACTTCGAGGCCATCCTGCAGGGCATGGGCCCGGTTCGCGGCGAGGACGGCAAGCTCGTCCTCACCCTCCCGATGGCCGACCAGCCGCTGTCCGGCATCGCCGCCCAGGACATCGGCAAGACCGCCCTCGGCATCTTCAAGCGCGGCGACGAGCTGATCGGCAAGACGGTCAGCATCGCCGGCGACCACCTGACCGGCAGCCAGTACGCCACCGCCCTCAGCACCACCCTGGGCGAACCGGTCACCTACCACCCCTACACCTGGGACGAATTCCGCAACCTCGGCTTCCCGATGGCCATCGAGTTCGCCAACATGTTCCAGTACTACGCCGAAGACTCCACCCGCTTCACCGGCGACCGCGACCTCACCTTGGTCCGCGACCTCAACCCCGAAATGCAGTCCTTCGAGGCCTGGCTCAAACTCCACGAAACCGAGGTCAAAGCGGCCGTCAACTGAGGCTTCACCCCCCGCTGAGCTTGGCGGCTCAGCCCAGCAGTCCGAGCCGCCGAGCAGCAAGAGAAGCCCCTCATCAATTCGCATCGTCAGCCACCAGTTTGCGACGCCGCACGAAGCAGTGACGAAGCAGCGTCCAGCTACGCTCAAGCTCGCGCTATTCGATGCGGCGGCATTCGCGGCAGGGTGGAGAGTAAGAGTGAGCGCAGCCGGCCAAGCGCACATGTCCCCGTGGTTCTGCGTGATCAGGCCGGACGAGCCGACGGAGAACTACAGTCGCCCAGGTATTTGTGATCGAGCTGGTATGGAAACCGGCTCGGCACCTCGGTGGCGCGGTTCAGCACACGGTCCGGTGCGATGGCCCCGTCACCAGCAGTCTAGAACCCCCACTCGGTCGCAGGGGAGCGCTGCTCGGGCCGGCGTACGGTGGAGCTCGAGATCCGCCGGGACCTCGGCCGCAACGCCTGCTGCTCAATGGGAGCAACGCATCCGGCGCTGTCGCCGAGATGGTCAGCCTCGAGGTGGACGGTTCGCGTGGACCACGCAGAGGTGAACCGCCAGCCGTTACGCACTCCGCGCGTGCCTGGACATTCGGCGCCGCAGTAGACGACGCTCGTCGTCGGTCGTTCCGCCCCAGATACCTTGCTCATGGCCGCTCTCGAGGGCCCAGGCCAGGCACTGCTCTCGAACCGGGCAGCGCATGCAGACCTTGCGGGCGTCTTCCATCTGGTGGTATGCGGCGTTGCTCGAGCCGATGGGAAAGAACAGGTCCGCGTCTACGTCGAGGCACGCACCTTGATGCCGCCAGTCCATGGCGATCTCCCATCTCCTCAGACATTGGGATGTCAACGCAATCACCCACCAATACGCCGGGATGCCCGCCCTCGGTTCATCACGCCCGTGCCCGCATACCTGGCGTACCGGCGAACGGATCGCCAGGGCCCTGTGACATTGACCATTCAGCACGGCTCGAACCGCCCGCCCGCGTTCCAGTGACGTTCGACTACGACTCCGAGAGCGACAGGGGCGTACCCCACCCGGCGAACGCGTCGATAGAGGGCGGGCCGGGCAGCGGCGGTGACCGGTACCTCCTGGTGGTCGACAAGTCGAGCTGTCGGCCTTACGAAACGTGGAATTCCCACCCGCGATCCGGGGGCGCGGCACGCGGGCTCGGGAGCGATCTTCCCCCTCACGGCTGCGGCCTCAAGGGATGGACCTCGGCGGAAGCGGCCGGCCTCCCGATCGCGCCAGGTCTGGTTCGGTACGAGGCGGTAGCCGCTAGCCGCATCAACCACGCCATTCGGGTGACCGTTCCGACGAGCCAGAACGCGTACCATTGGCTGGCCCGGCACGCCGCGTACTTAAGTTCCGACAAGAACCTGCCGCCCATGGGGCCTACGGTTGCACCTGAAGGCCGGTACCGACGTGTCGAAGCTTCCGCAACACGCTCGGGTCGTGGCCGAGGCGATGAAGACCTACGGCCTGATCGTCGCGGACAACGGTTCCGCGTGGTACGTCAGCGGAACACCGGAGTCGCGCTGGAACAACGCGGACTCAGTGCGCTTGGCTCATTTCGCGGCAAGGACTTCGAGGCGGTTGAGCGTCGCTGATGGTCAGCTCGGACAGCGACCAGGTTCGCTGATCAGTCGAACGCTGCGAAACCGATCGGCATGACGGCTCTATGCTGAATAGTCTCCCTCCGAGCGTAGTCCACCTCTGGACAACCGCCGACCTGAGCACCGATGCGATGGTTTCGCGGTGCTGTCCGGGCGCTCCGCGAGTTGGTCAGGCTGACGGCTACCACCAGATCGCCAAGCGGCTGCGTTTCGTATTGTTCGGAGACCTCGGCAGGGCAGCTCACCGTTGCGCGATCCCTCGGCTTGATCGGCCTCTGAGTCGGCGTGATCGACATCAGCCGAAGGCGTCGAGTGATGGGTTTGGGGCCGACCCGTCCGAGGACTCACCTGTCACACGTCACTGCTGTCAAGCGCTGATGGCCCGCTACCGCCTGTCGTATTGTTTTGACTCAAGAGAATTTGAGGCTGATTGGCAGAGCGGGGAGCCTCGTGACGTCGACGTACAGGACCTGGGAGAATCCCTTGTTGTTGGGGGCCAGGCCCGGGCAGTAGGTCTCGCGGCCCCCAGCCGCACTGACGATGCCGTACGCGATGACTCGCTGGTTGGCACCGCCCGGGTAGGCGAAGACGGGGCCACCACTGTTCCCATAGGTGTTGGCGCATGCCTTGTTCCAATGCTCACCGCGGACGAGATTGTAGATCGTCCCATTCGTTGGCGTGATGATCGTCACCGTGGTGTCGAGGATTTTCACGCCGCCGAGTTCGCCTGTCACCGCGCCGGAGCTGTTCACCCAGTTGCCCGCATAGCTCTTCTGCGCCCAACCCACCGGCCGGCTTGTACTGGAGTTGTAGGGACCGGTGAACATCCGCGCTGCACTGCCCGCCTCAATCGTCCCGGTGTCTTTGTTCCCGACGTCGTACTTCGCCTTGCCCAGATAGTCACCACCACCGTCGTAGATGTCGGTGCCAGTGACGATGCAATGCCCCGCCGTGAGGAAGCCGTCCCGTCCGGTCGAGTTGTCGCGAATCGCGAACCCGAGGGAGCATCCGAACCAGCCGCCCGCGTAGTGGAGAGGAGAGTCATTCTGTCGATCGTACGTCTGCCGCTGGTTCGAGTTGTACTCGAAGGTGATCGGCACCGAGGATCCGCCGGCGACCCGCGGCGTTCCTGCCGTCGCCGGTGCGGAAACGCCGATGCTGACCCCGCTGCCGTCGGCCTTGGGAGCGGCCAATGTGACGTTCTCACCCGAGGTGATCCACCGATCTGCCTCGGCCAGCAGTTCCTTCTCCGAGTACGCCGCCGGCAACACCCTGACCGGCGCGTCCCGACGAGCCGCCATGACCGCCGCGTCCGCGGCGGCGGAAGGCTTGCCCTTCCAGTACAGGCGGACCTCATGATTCTCCGGAGCCACCACAAGCCCGGCATACCCCGGCTCCTCGGGAATATACAGGCGATTGGCTGCCCTGTTCAGCCGAGCCTGCTCGGCGTACAACCTGTCCCACGAATCGAAGCCCGCCGGAACCGGTCCGGAGGGACCCGAAGCGCTCACCACAGGTTTCTTCGCGACCTCATCAGCGCTCGCTGCGGTTGCGAACATCGCAACGATCGCCAGCCCTGCTACGACGCCTAGCGACCAACGCCGTCCGCTCCTTGCCTTGCTCCAATTCACCATGTCGTTCCTCTGAAACTAGGGTGCTTCCTATGAACCGCCCTGGGCATAGGGCGCTCCGCGAGGGAGCTGTTCGAAACCGGTACGTAGTTCGCCTACCGCCTGGTTCGTGAAGCGGTCTGTTCCAGCTCGGGTTGACGAATGTGAGTCCCGACATCAGCACTTCGCGGCCGGCCAGCGCGCCTGGGAGCATTGGCGTCGCTGACGACGATCGCGGCGCTGCCGTGCGCCGGCGGCACAGAACAGCGGCCACACTGACTTACCTCATCAAGGCCTGCCACAGTGCGGTGGCGCTCGCCGCCACCGACCTCTACAACGGCGCCCGCTCTACCAAAGCGGCCTTCCCTCGCCGAGCCCCTGGGTGTCCAGCGGTGGCTGGTGATCACGCATTCAAACGGCGCCGAAAGCTATCGGCTGGACAAACCGATCCTGACCGCCGGCAACCGCCAAATCGCCGTTTGCCTCACGCAGTCGGCAACCAGCAACGGCGTCATCGTCAGGGAGTGCGTCAAGTACGGCAGCCGGACTTCGTGATGATGGGCGCGGCGGCGTGAGTGAGGGCGGGCCACCGCTCGATGATCCGGAGTTGTGTGGAAACCAGATGATGTGGCGGTGGCCGTGGGTCACAGCATAGACCCGGGTCGGTGGCGGGCGGAGTTCGATGCGTTGATGGCGCGGGTCGCGGGCCGGTTCGCGCGGGTGGAGCCGCGCCGACTGGCCGGTGACGCGGTGCGGGGGTTGATGTCGGATGTGGCGGTGAAGAACTGCTGGACGCTGGCCGAGCATGCCGGGCATGAGTCGCCGGACGGGCTGCAACACCTGCTGTGCAAGGCGAAATGGGACGATGACGGGGTGCGTGATGACCTGCGCGATTACGTCGTCGATCGGCTCGGCAGCCTGGACGCGCTGCTGGTCGTGGATGAGACCGGCGACGTGAAGAAGGGCACGCATACCGTCGGTGTTCAGCGCCAGTACACCGGCACCGCAGGCCGGATCGAGAACGCCCAGGTCGCGGTCTACCTCACCTATGCCACCGCGGCGGGGCACGCGTTGATCGACCGCGAGCTCTACCTGCCACAGGTCTGGGCCGACGATGCCGACCGGCGCAGCCAGGCCGGTGTTCCGGCCGAGGTGGAGTTCGCTACGAAGCCGGCGCTGGCGGCCGAGATGATCACCCGCGCCCTGAACGCCGGCGTGACGGCGGGCTGGGTGGCAGGTGATGAGGTCTACGCGCCGACCCAACACTGCGCGAGACCTTGGAAGACCGCGCGTCGGCTACGTGCTTGCGGTCGCCTGCAACCACCAGGTTCGCCCTGACGCCGGCAAGTTCCGTGCCGACGAACTCGCCGCGAGCCTGCCACGCAAGGCATGGCAACGACTGTCCGCCGGCAACGGGTCGAAGGGCCCGCGCTACTACGACTGGGCCTGGATCAGCATCCACCCCCCGAGCGTGCCGAGGTCGAGGGCCAGTGGTGGCTACTGATCCGCCGCAACAACACCACCGGTGAGCTGGCCTACTACCGGTGCTGGGCACCCGCGCCCGTGCCACTACGCCAGCTCGTGCGCGTGGCCGGGCGTCGCTGGACCATCGAAGAGAGCTTCCAGGCCAGCAAGACCCTCGCCGGTCTCGATCAGCACCAGGTCCGCCGCTGGACCAGCTGGCGACGCTGGACTCTCCTCGCGATGCTCGCCTACGCCTTCCTCGCCGTCGTCGCCGTGACCGAGAAGGCCGACACCCCAGTCCCACAAGAACATTCGCTGATCGCGTTGACCTGCAACGAGATCAAGCGCCTGTTCAACACCTTCATCAACCAGCCGATGCGCGACCGCCAACACCAGGTGCGCTGGTCGATCCCCAGACGCCGACACCAACACCGTGCCCGCACCAGCCACTACCACCGCCAACAGGCCATCCCGACATGACGATCACGAAGTCCGGCTGCCGTACTAGGCAATTTGTCAATCGGGCACTGGCTTGCGGGCCCAGGCCTGTATCAGCAGCGGGTGAAATACAAGTGTTCCGGGCATTGAGAGATGTGCTTTCAGGTTTGCGATGTGCTGGTCGAATCCGTCGGGTGTCAGGCGACGCTGTGCGAGGATGTTGTCGCGGAACTGCTGGGCGAATTGGATGAGGAGAGTGTGATAGGGATCGCCGGGAGACCACACATAGGCGTGGGCCGTGGTGCGAATACTGTCCAGGCCGGCGCTTCGGAGTAGAGCGGGCAGGCGGCGGCCGACGTAGACGTCGAGTCCCTCGATGTCAGCGAATCCGTCCTCCAACGGCTGCCATGACGGGTGCGCCGGTTCGCACCCCCAACTGGTGCAATCGATGTCTTGCAGGGCTACCCACCCGCCTGGTTTGGCTAGGTCGGCCATGTGTCTGACGACGGCCTCTGGGGTGGGAAGATTCGCCAACAGGAGCCTGGCGTGAACAACATCAAAGGTGCCGGTTGGCTGCCGCGTGTGCTCTCCCCGGCCCTGAACCACAGAAGTGTGCGTCAGGTGTTTGGCGCTGATGGATTGTCGCGCCCAGTTGACCATACGCTGGTCTTGGTCGATTCCGAGAACGGTGCCTCGTGGGCCTACGAGTGCGTCAAGTGTGTCGAGGCAGCCAAGGGGGCCGCAGCCGATGTCGGCGGTGCTCCAGCCATTGGTGACGCCGATCTGAGCAAAGAGTTGTTCGGCTGCATCCCGGTGGAGGTCGGACTGTAGGAGGAGTCGGGTGTGTTCTTCGTTGCTGGATCCGAGAAGGTAGGTGGAGGTCATGTCTGGTCTCCGTTGCTCAGCGTGGGCTGAATCGTGACGGCGAAGAAGTCCAATGGGAGGGCGGTGACAGTCGCGGTGGTGAAGCCGGCGGTTGCTGCTAGCCAGTTGTACTGCGCCAATGTCCGTTCACGACCACCTGGGTTTGCCACCATCATGTGCATATCGAACGCGAGAGCGGTGGCGTATGAGTCGTCGTCCGGTAGCAGCCGCTCCACGATGATTAAGCGGGCTCCGCGTGCCATGGCAGCGTGGCAGGCCCGCAGCGCCTTTACACACGCCGCATCGTCCCAGTCATGTAGCACTCGAGCCATGATGTACGTGCTGGCCCCGGCTGGAACCTGCGTGAAGCAGTTCCCCGCCCGCAGCGTGCACCGGTCCAGCAGTCCTCGTTGGGCAAGATTGCGACGTGCGACAGGCAAGGCGCTGGTTGTCTCCAGCAGCACCCCCCGGACACCGGGGTGGGCGGTGAGAATTGCTGCGAGTAGGGCGCCATTGCCTCCTCCGATGTCAGCGATTGTTTCGTCGTCTGCGAATGAACAAGCCTCTGGCAGCGCGGTGAAGAACGCGGAGCTGGACTGCATGGCCTTGTGGAAAGTCTCGGCCAACTCAGTATGTTGGGAGATGTAGTCGAACCAAGGTGTGCCGAAGACCTTTGCGAAGGCGTCCTCGCCGGTGCGCAATGAGTACTCCAACTCTCCCCATGCCTGGTAGAACGGCCCTCCGTAGAGATCGGCGAGAGGATGCATGGAGTTGCTCGCCTCGGTGTGCATCAGGCGGGTCTGCCCCCGGTTCGGTTGACTCCTGATCTGTGAGGACTTCGGTCCTTGCTGGAAGGATGTCTGTCATGCCGAAAGCGTTGCCTGAGGAGTTCCGTCGCGATGTGGTCGCTCTGGCCCGGAAAGGTGAGGCGCCGGTCAGCCAGATCGCGAAGGACTTCGGGATCTCACCGTCGTGCCTGCGGCGCTGGCTGAAGCTGGCCGATATCGAAGACGGGAACCGGTCCGGAGCGTCCCAGAACGAGTCCGACGAACTGCGGGAGGCCAGGAAGCGGGTCCGGCAGCTGGAACAGGAGAACGAGGTCCTGCGCCGAGCCGCGGCCTACTTCGCCCGCGACATCAACCCAAAATGATGTACCCGCTGGTCCTCGATCTGGCCGTCGACGGTATCCCCGTCACGGTGACCTGCCGGGTGCTCGGCTTCTCCAAGCAAGCCTTCTATAAGTGGCGCAAGAATCCTGTCACACAAAGAGATTTCGACAACGCCTTTCTGATCAACGCGGCCCGCGACATCCACGCCGACGACCCTGCGTTCGGGTACCGGTTCATCGCCGACGAACTCACCGACCAAGGCCACAAGGTAAGCGAGAACCGGGTCGCGAGGTTATGCAGCCAGGAACGGATCTGGTCGATCCACGCCAAGAAACGCGGACTGAACCGCAAGGCCGGCCCGCCGGTCCACGACGACCACGTGAAGAAGGTATTCACCGCGCCCTCACCGAACCTGGTCTGGCTGACCGACATCACCGAACACGCCACCGCCGAGGGCAAGCTGTATCTGTGCGCGGTCAAGGACGTCTACTCCAACCGGATCGTCGGCTACTCCATCGGCTCGCGCATGAAAGCGTCCCTGGCCGTTACGGCCCTGCGCAACGCGATCGCTCTGCGCACACCTGCAGCCGGGCTCATCGTCCACAGCGACCGCGGCAGCCAGTTTCGGTCCACGAAATACGTCCGGGTCCTCAAAGCCCACTCACTGCGCGGGTCGATGGGCAGAGTCGGAGCCTGCGGCGACAACGCCGCGATGGAATCCTTCTTCGCCCTCCTCCAGAAGAACGTCCTCGACCGGCAACGCTGGACCAGCCGCCAAGAACTCAGACTCGCGATCGTGTCCTGGATCGAAACCAGCTACCACCGCAGGCGCCGGCAACGCCGCCTCAACAAGCTCACACCTATCGAGTTTGAGATGATTCAACCTGCCGCACACGCGGCCTGAACCACCCAACCCCGCGAGCCAACTAAACCCGGGGCAGTCCCGGCGACCCATCGCGGTGAGTGCGTAGCAGTCCTCGTTAGGGCGGTGAAGCAAACCTAGGCCGGTCAGGTACCGCAGCAGTCGATCCAGTGCGGCCGGGTGGGTGTCGGTGAGGTGCGCCAGCCTCGAGGTCGACTGCGGGCTGTCAGACATGTGATCAGCGAGCGCGAGGCGGGCCATGGCGTGCACTGCCTTTGTGGTCCAGGCGCCGGTCATTAGTTGCAGGAGCCGACTGGCGTCTGTGTGCGAAGTTTGGGAGTCCGTCATGTGCCCTCTCGCCTTGTTTGCCGTACTGGCTTGATGGTCAGTCGTGGACCTTGCTGCGGAACGTGCCCAGGAGGTCGCTATGCGCGGCAACAGGAGGCAGCACGGCCGGGTGACCGAGTCAGGAACTCGCACAGCACACGCGGTGTGTCCTTAGCCGTCGCGACCCAACAGCCTCCCGGCAGGAGGTGCGTCCTTCGTGTGGTGACAGCGACGCTCCACTGCCTGCCTCCGAGGGGCCAGCCGTAGTCTCCTAGATTGCCCGGTGAGACCAAGGTGTCCGTTGAGTTTCAGTGAACCAGCCGGTTCGGATCGCGAGAGCCACGGGGATCCTTTCGTAGAGCGATGGATAATCCGGCGTCTGGCTGGCGCTGAGACACCGAGTTGCCGGGGTGCCGATTTCGGGGCCGGAGCGTCGGCCGCCATGGGGACTGACAAGCTATACGCACGTGCCCATCCGCTCGGTTCACGCGGGCTGTCGTCCTTCGTCGCCCTCAAGCGATCCCGCCGTGATCCGTCTCCTCGCAACCCCCGAGAGCGTCGAGATTGGCCTGCCGCTGTGTCTGGTCGTGGACGGATTCTGCAGCCGCAAGTCGCACTTTGCTCATCGCGCTCTGCGCCGAGGCCGCGAAGGCCGGCTATCGGGACGAACAGACCCCCGCGAGCAACTCGCGAAACGAACTGGCCGAGTCCGCAAACGAGATGACCCTGACCAAGACCATCGACCGCGGGCTCGCTAGACTCTTGGCGAGGTCGACGGGGCGGGCCGCTCGGGATGTCAGGGTACTACCTCGAATGTGGGACGGTGTACGACCTGAGGCGTCGGTCTTCGGCGTGGTGATCATGGCATGGATTCACCTCCGTCGACGATGTTCGCGGCGGCGCCGCAGCATGCGCGGGAGGTGATCGAAGCGTTCAAGAGTCCCTGCTCGCGGCCCTCGTCCCAAATGGATCGGGGCCGTCCGGCGAGGATAGGCCCCCGGTTCGTGGGAGGGGGGCGCGGCACATGTTCGCCGCTCAAGGCGCGGCAGGCCGAATGGCTGGCCCTTGGGGGTCTGGTCTTCACGAGACCAAGACCCAGATCGCGCACCTTGACCGGGGCGTGGCTTCGTGGGGTTCACCATTCGCCGCTACCCCAACGGCAAACTGCTGACCAAGCCGAGCAACGAAGTGATGCGACGTATCCGCAAACGGTTGTCCACCGAGATGAGGGCCCTGCGCGGGTCCAACGCTGACGCGGTGATCGCCAAGATCAACCCGATCATCCGCGGGTGGGCCGCCTACTACGGATCGGGGTGTCCAAACGCGCCTTCAACGCGTTGGACGCACACATGTGGAGGCTGGCCTACAAGTGGGCCAAGTTCTCGCATCCGAACAAGCCGACGCGCTGGGTGATCGCCCGGTACTTCGGCAAGTTCAACCCCGCCAGGCAGGACACGTGGATATTCGGAAGCCGGGAGACCGGCTTCTACCTGCGCAAGTTCGCCTGGACACCGATCGTCCGGCACCGGATGGTGGCAGGAACGGCGTCCACAGACGACCCGTCCCTGACCGACTACTAGGCCCAGCGGCGCCGCCGCAACCCACCCCCGGTCGGCACGACCACACTGCGGCTCCTACGAGCCCAGCACGGCCGCTGCCCACTCTGCCGGTGAGCCACCCCGGCGTGTCCGGAGGCTTCGTTAGGTGTTAACCGGCCTCGGCGAGACGGGTTCGGTGAGTGTAGTGAGTTTGTTCGGCTTGGATCGGGGTGAGGTCCTGGATGGACTCGTGAGGGCGGGCGGTGTTGAACCAGTGAACCCAGTCCAGCGTTGCTGCTTCGACGTGGTCAAGGCCTTTCCAGGGCCCGTAGGAGTGGATCAGTTCGGACTTGAACAGACCCATGTGGGTCTCGGCCAGGGCGTTGAGGCCCCCATGTCAAGCGGCTTGCTGGAGGTCGCGTGTGGTGTCGAGCGCGGCAGGATGATGGCGAAGGTTTCGCGGGTGATGTACCGCTTGAGGGCGCGCAGGGTGTCGTTGCGACTGTCGCCGGTGGAGCGTCGCCGCTCGGCGAAGTCGCGGGTCCGCTGGTCGTGGATCATGCGGTTGTTGGCGATAGTCCACAGCGCGTTGCTGGCGGCGGGGTCGCCACCGCGGTTTAGCCGGTGTCGGTGTGTCTGTCCGCTGCTGGCCTGGACTGGGCTGACGCCACAAAGCGCTGCAAGGCGGCGTCGCTGTGGAGCCGCTCAGGGTTCCCGCCTGCGGTGATCAGCAGTTGTGCGGCGGTGTGGATGCCGATGCCGGGCCGATGGATCAGGTCGGGAGCAGTACGGCGGATGAGGGCCTGGAGCATCGTGTCGAGTTGGAGGACTTCTTGGTGGAGCTGGAGCCAGCGCCGGCCAAGGCTGGCCAGTGCCGCGTGCTGGCCATCGATGGGTGCGAGCTCGCTGCACCGAGTGGCCATCTGCAGCAGGCTCTGGACAAGCACCTGGTCGCGCAGTGCCTGGTCGGCGCCGACCAGCAGAGCCTTGATCTGGTTGCTCGCTGTGGTTGTGGCCTTCACGGCGCTGTTGCGGGCAATCGTCAACGCACCCGCTTCACAGGTCCGGCCACATCTCGCAGCGCTTCGCGAATCGGTCCGAGCGCCGGTGGCACCAATAGGTCGTCACACGCGCCCACGAATACCGCAGAGCGGTCCGCCACCTGACGGGCGAAGAGGTCGACAACGCTGGTCTTGCCCATACCCGCCTCGCCGGCCACCAAGACGACAGCGCTCCGGCCTGCTTTGGCGGCGTCCGTCAACACCGCCAATGGCCCTTCCCGCTCCATCAACACCTGATTGATCCCCCGTGCCCACGCCCAGCGCCGTTACGCCGAGGCTGAAGGGTGGATCCGGAAGGCAGCCGAGCAGCGAACGATACTGCTCGGTTCCGGGCACGTTGATGTCGCAATTGACAACGCGGCGCTGGCCGCGGTCCTGATGGAACTCTGCGGTTTCGACGAAGCGAATCAAATCCTGCTTTAGGTGCTGACGACGTACGAAAGGGTCGTCGGAGACGACTGCCTGGAGCCGACTGTGATCCTGCACAACCTCGGCGCGTTGTCCTACCGGCTCGGCGACTACGGCGCGCCAGCGGCACCTCGACCGTGGCCCGAGAATATGGAAACCATGCTCGGCACAGACCACCCAGAGGTGGCGATGACGCTGGGCGAATGCTGCTGTTCTGGCCCAGACCCTCGGATCGCGGTCTGCGGCCGAGCAGCACTTCGTCGCGCCATCGCCGTTCTGACGGCCACGGTCGGCCAGTCACACCCGTCGCTCGCCGCACCCAGCAGCGGCGCCTAGCCGGTCTCAGCCGAAACGACTCACTCCTCAGCGACTACCCGGGATCTGACCTCTGAGCACCAGCACGCCGGACGACTGCGGTCCGGCACCTTCGATCTGCAGTGTCACTGTGATTCTCGGATAATCGCGCACGGCGACGCCGGACCACAGCACGACGTCGTCGGTACCGTCACGAAGGTGGAAGGTGCCGATGGTGACCGACCCCGCGGCACCGGCAAGCCAGCCCTGGTAGTAGTGCCCGGGCGGCGCTGGGCGAAGTCCCCTCGTCTTCAAGGTGATCTCGGCTCCGGACGGCGTCTCGTGGACTTCGGCCGTGGCTTGGACCGAGCCACCGGCGACCCCTGGAGCCGCCAGGTTAACCTCCCGTGGGTCAGGCCGCAGGACCATCACACCGACACCTGACGCCACGAGTACACCGGCGGCGACAGCCAGCACAGTCCATCTGGGGATCCGGCGCCGTTCGCGAGCACGTGGTACAGATTCCAGTCGCGGCTCAGCCGGCTGGGACGGCGCAGCGACCCCGGAAACCAGCTCGTTCAGCACCCGCTGCTCGAGCCCATCAGGCACTGCTGCCCAAACCGAGCCGGACCGCAAAATCGGCATAATCCCAGTGCCATGCAGATCCTGCGTCCAATCGAGTTCAGCAGACACAGTGCCGTCTCCCTCACCAGATCCAGGCGTCTCGTTCATTGTTCGTCAGTCCAACTCTCGTCGACGGCTTAAACGGCAAGGTGGCCGGACGACGCATCGGAGTTCGTCGTCCGGCCACAGAGGCCGCCATCGGGTGTCGGGGCATGGACCCGAGGCAGCGGATGAGGGGCTCGTCGCTCAGTTGCCCTTCGGCACCACGGGCTTGCCGTCCGGGCGGACCGCCGACCAGTTTCCGGCGGCTCCCTCGCCCAAGGTGTCCGTCGCGGTCTTGTCGTCCTTGAACCGGTACAGCGGCCACCCGTTGAGGGTCACCTGCTGGTAGCCGTCGGCCCGAGTCACCGTGCCGACTAGTTGCGGATCGATTCCTGTGATTTGCAGCTTGCTGCTATCGGTCACCGCGGGCGGCCAGGTGAGGACACAGTCGTTGGCGCAGTTCACCTTCGGCGGTTTGTCCTCGTCTTTCTCGAACCGGTACGCCGTCCAGCCGTTGATCGTGACGATGTCCGTCTGTCGGCCCGCTACCGTCCCGGTCCGCACCGCCAGCGAGATCGGGGCCGGCGTCACCTGGATCGACGGTGACTCCGCCACCGCCGACGGTGCGGGCGCCGATGTCGTCGCGGACGCGACCGGCGTACCGGATCCCGCCGGCGGCGTCGCCGGGCCGGTAGCCGGCGTACTGCTCTGACCGCAGCCGGTCAGTCCTGCGATCACCGCGCCCGCGGCGATCCCGAACCACAGTTTCTTCATCATGTCCCCTGGTATCGGGTCGGTCTGGTGCCGAGCAGTACGAGTGCTCGGTGCGAATCGGATCGCAGGTTTCGCCCTCAACCGGCTGACACTGCGTTCTTGCCGTTGGGCGAGATCGCGCGCCACGTGCCCTTGAGGCCCTCACCCAGGACGTCACCCGGGAGCTGGTCCTGCGCGAACGTGTACAGCGGCCAACCGTTCAGAGTCGCCTGGCGGCTGCCGTCCGGTCGAGAGACAGCACCGAGCAACGCGGGATCGACACCGTCACCAGCGACCGGCTTCTCCTGGTCTTTCGACAGGTACAGCGGCTTCCACGCCGCCAGGCATGCCGCGCTTCGGCACACCGATCGCGGCGGGTCGCGGTCGTCGAGGACGGACAGGTACAACGTCTTCCCTGCCGCGTCTACGGCGGTCTGCCCGAGTTTCGTCGTACCAGCCTTCACGAGCGCACCAGCCACCTCGGCCGAAGGGTCATCGGTGGCGGTCGGCATGCCTGGAGCCGGAGTCCCGGACGCACCGGCCGATGGTTCCGCGGACGGGGTGGGGGTCGGGGTCAGTTGCTCGGCAGTCGGCGGAGTCGGCGCTGTTGCCGGCGCGGAGGGCTGTACTGCGGCCGTGGGCGCGGCGGTCACGACCTGGCCGACGACAGGACTGAAACAAGTGATCGTCACCGCCGCGCCCAGTAGCCAGACGGTGGTGGGGAGGTTCTTCAGCATCGCTACCGCCCTCAGGCCTGGAAGATGGCGCCGTTGCGCTCTTCGACGGCGATCGGAGGAAGCGGCTTCTTCGCCGGGCCGCCAACGGGTTCCCCGCTGCTGACATCGAACTTGCTGCCATGACATCGGCAGTTGATCGTGCCGCCCTCGACCGAAGTGACAAGACATCCCTGGTGGGTACACACCGCCGAGAACGCGTGCGGTGCACCGCTTCCGTCCCGGGTGACCACGACCTTCTGGTCGGCCAGTACGACGCCCCCGCCTGCGGGCACCTTGTCAGCGCTGGTCAGTGCGGCGGCACCACCACCGGCCGGGCCTTCCGAAGCGGGCGCCGAGCTCGGCTGACCGCCCGAGCTGGGCTGACCAGCAGGCGCGGGATTCGGGGCAGCCGGCGGAGCAGCCTGCTCCACGACGCACCCGGTCAGCACCACGCCGACGGCCAGACTGCCGCCGGTCAGGAGCACCGATCGCCGGCTCATGTCGTTGCCGGGTTGGTCTTTCATGACATCTCCTTTGATCTTCCGGGTCATCGCAACGGCACGTCGGACTGGCTGAAGTACCACACTGAGGCGGTCGCCCACGCGCCGATAAGCAGGGCGAACAGCAGGCCACCGCACAACGGCAGAGCCCAGCCGGGCAACCGCTTGGTGCGGAGGGCAAGCATCTTGGTAGCGAACGCGCCGTAGAACGCGCAGCCGAAGACCGAGTGCAATCCGGTCCGGAGGTCGAAGGTGCTGAACCCCAGACTCCACAGGCAGTGGTAGGCGACCGGGAGCGTCAGCACAAACGCGATCGAACCGCTCCAGCGGTGTGCCTGCGCAAGCCACTGAGGTGCCGTGCGTTCGGTCGGCAGCCTCCCCCACATCCACGCCGCGGAGATCACCTGGGCGATCGCCAGCACCGCGGCGAAGGTGGCCAGCCATGCCTTCATCGGTGTCATTGCCGTGAACCCGATCAGCAATGCCAGCGGCCGACCCGTCGGAGCATGGGAACGTCCATACGTCCCGAGGGCGACTGCCACCAGTCCACCCGCCAGAGCCGGCACGATGAGCGTGCCCGCTCCCGGCGATCGAGGTCGTTGATGCCGTCGGGTACCGCTGCGCAGAACGACCGTATCGACCTGCTCCGCCTTCGAGTCCATGATTGTGCGCCCCATCCGTGATGTGTTCTCACGCGGCTGTACGTCGCCCCGGGCGCGATCGGATCACCAGCGGCGGCCGTGAAAGATAGGTAGCGATCACCGATTCACGGACGCCGTCGGCAAGCCAACGCTCGACCCAGGACACCGCGAGCGGAGGGTCGACGACCGAGGAACGAATCGAAGATGTCGGCGGAATGACCTGCCCCGGGTGCGGCGAACCGGCGAGGGTCGAGGATCGATTTGTGCTGTATTGAGCTACTGGACGACCGGTACTGCATGTGCGGACGGTCTGTAACGCCCAGCACAACTTCGAGGAACCGCTGACGGGACTAGCGGGGTAGCTCGCCGACCAGAATCGGCCCGTCCTCGCCGGGCATCGTGACGGTGATCGTCGCGCCAGGCGGGGCAGCAGCAGGCCGAAGCACAGCTTGGCCCTTGCCGCCGGAGAGCCGGAACTCCCCGATCGCCCGTACGTCGGCGCCGTCACCTTCGCCGAGCCAGGCCCGGTAGACCGCCTTGGCCGAAGGCAGGCCGGTGAAGTACAGAGTGATTTCGAGGCTGCCGTCGGGCACCTGCCGCAGCGTGCCCTTGGCGCGAGCAGTTGGCATCAGTGCGGTCCCGGTCAGGCCGATCGCGACGCGATCGGCCCGAATCTCTCCGAGGATCCGCTGCTCGAGGTCGCCCGGGAGGAGTGCCCAGACAGCCTCGCTCCTCAGAATGTCCCCGATCTCATCGAGCTCGTCGTCCCTCGCCATCACTCACCTTTCCTGATCCACATGCTACAAGCGTTTCGGACAACCGGTCTGCTGTGCGTCGGCGTAGTGCTCAGCAAGCAACGGTTCCGAGTCTCCGAGCTCGGTCGACAGGGAAAGTGGGATTGAGGTCGATGTACGACGAGAACGGTCTCGGGGATTCGCGAGAGGCGATGCCTGCGCATTCCCTCGGCCTTGACACCGACGTGACCGAGATCCTCCGGGATGACACGGTATGGAAGCAGCCTCCGGCGTGGCTCGAGGCGAAGGTGACCGAACAGCTCAGGGAGTCGGCCGCTCCGCGGTCGACCAACGTGGTGCCGCTCCGGCGCAGACTCAGCGGTGCGGGGGGCGGTGTACGGCTGGCCGCGGCTGCGGCCGCATTGTTGGCGTCGGCCGGTGCCGTGACCGCCGTGCTTGCCGGCTCGAGAGGTGCTGAGATGACCATGGCCGGTACGGCTCTCGCGCAGGGCGCCTCTGCCAAGGCCTCCGTTATGGAGACGGTGTCGGGCATCGAGTTCGCGCTGGACGTTGATGGTCTTCCGCCGGCACCGGCCGACAGCTACTACCAGGGCTGGGTCAAGGGCAGCAAAGGTCTCGTGTCCATCGGCACCTTTCACCTGCGCGGCGGCTCGAAGAACGTTGTCCTCTGGTCCGGCGTCTCACCAAGTGACTACCCAACAGTGACTGTGACTCTTCAGCACATCGGCGAAGGTCCGGCATCGTCCGGCCGAATCGTGCTCACCGGGGACATCCCGGACCTGACCGGCTGATCCGGACAGCACGAAGGCCGGGGCGCCCTGTAGGGGCCCCGGCCTTCGTGTTTTCGTCAGTGTCGGTACTGTCAACCGATCTCGACGAACCTCTGGAAGAACTTTTGATTGGTGAGCCCGCGGGCGATCGGCTGGAGCGTCGCGGCCGTGCCGGACTTGGTGAAGATCAGCTTGGTCCAGTTGTTCTGGAAGGTGTGTGGATTGGTCTGGCCGCGCGACAGGTCCTTCCATTGCTGGCTCAGGCTGCCGTCGCATTGACGCGCGACGAGTCTGGCGCCGACCCCACCGCTCTGATCTGATCCACCCGCCAACCCGGCCTCCCGACCAAGCTCGATGTCCAGGCACAGCCGGGTCGCCCGATTGCGGAGCAGCCGGAACCCCGTGTTCGGAGCGGGGATCTCGGCCCACTGCAGGGTCTTGGGCGTGTTCGGGTCACCGACGTTCGCGCCGGTGAACCGCCGGTCAGGGGTGAACGCCTTGACGAACTGAATCGGCGTGTTATTGCGTGCCGACGCCGGCTCGAACTGCTTGAGATCGGCGCTGACACGGCTACCGTCGGCCAACGTCCGGAACGTATCGGCGGCGTACGACGGCTGGACGAACGAAACGCCCGCGATGACGGTGGCGCCCGCCATCAGCGCCGTTCGACGGGTGAACGGGAACTTCATCGTGACGACCTCTCAGAGGGTTGCGGCCAGGTGCTCTCGAACCGCTGTACGTCGCCTCACCGGCTGCTGGATCGTTTCGACCGGAACCTTGGGAGCCATCACGGCCTGCGTCGTGGCCGTCGACATCAGCGCGAGCGCATGTCCCGCCTTCGAACTCGTCTCGTCCCGACTCACGTACCGGATGCATTTATTCCCGTCGACCACTTCGAAACCGCTGCGCCGCGCCAACGTGGTCAGGCGCTGGAGATTCGCGCCGTCCAGCACCATCGGCTGGACGTACACCTTCTCGCCGGTGAGCGTCTCGACGTAGGGCCATTCGATCGGGCCGCCGATCGCCCGGTGGTAGCGGTAGCGGCCAGTCGTGTTCACTGGGGCGCAGATGAGGTAGCTCAACGCGGTAGTCGCGCCGGCCAACTCCACCGCGATCGTCGCGGCCTGGACCGCGAGCGGACCGGCACCGGGATGGATCGACCACACCTCGCCCACCTCCACCACGTCGTCCGGCGGCAGGTGAGTCAGATCGGGCAGGCAATGGCTCTGACCGAACCGGTCCAGCCTGTGCATCGCGAACCCGGCGAGCATCCGGTCCGGCGTACTGCTCGTCTCGTCGAACAGAGCCCACAGCTCGCCAAACGCCAGATGCAGTCTGCCCACCATCGACGACGGCTTCTCGACGAAACCGTCGGCACGCGCTGCACGCGCCTGGGTCATTCCTTGCTCGAACTGTTCGCGTTCGGTCTCACTTTGAAGCAGCCGAAGTTCCATGGCGTTCCTCCTGGCGGACGGGATCGGGTCGTTGCCGCCTGCATCGATCAGCAGACCCGTGTCGGTTCGACACCACGAAGAGTGCCCGACCGACTCCGCCACCGGATGGGGATTACCCACCAATCTCCCACCCAATCTCGGTCACGACCGACGGACGAACGCTGCCTGTTCGTACTGGGCGAACGTCGAGAAGCCAAGTCCCCAGTAGCACGCCACCGCCGCGGCAATGCAGGCAGCAACGTCCAGCGTGATTTCGTCGGCGGTCTCCATCAGCTCCTGACAGAGCCGCGCACAGGTGGCTGTCGCCAGTCCCAGTCCCAGTCCGCGGTATGCCGGATGCGTCGCGACATTACCGAGTTCTTGAACAGCAAGTTCGAGCTGCAGAACAGGCTCTCGCTGATGCGGCTGGCCTTCAATGGACAGCACATGGTCGAGATCGGCCCGGGTGTTAACGGGCTGAGGATGATCAAGGTGTCGTGACGACCCACCCGACTACACCCAGGCGGGGTGCTCGGCGCGGCACCCCGCCTGGTGACTCCCGAGATTTTCAGGAAGCCTCGGCGTGTGCGGTCTCACGCAGGTGGGCAGAAGCTGAGCCAAGCGCCGCTGGGGCTGGAATCTCGAGTGAAACCTGGTGACGGTGGAGGCCACGGGAAGCGGCCCTGGACGCCGATATGTACATCATCAACGACGAAGACCTGACCTCGCCTCGACGATACCGGGTCAGCGACCGACAAGTGGGGTCTTGCTCAGGATTGGTTCTAAACTCGACCGATATCGGGTGGACGCGCGAGTATCACCGGACAGGAACTTGGTCAACGCCGGCATGAGTGCCGCCCGGCACTACTCGCCGCGCAGTTGTGCGTACGCGGTCAGGGCCGCGCGGATCTGGGCCGCAGGGTCGCCCTCGTGGTATACGCGCTCGTCTGGTTCGATGTTGTCGAGGAAGCGCTGGTAGGTGACGGCGCCGATGAGGCGGGCGAGGACCCGCATCGGCAACAGCGACAGGTGCGGCTGGCTGTTCGGGTACTGCTCGCGCCAGGCCACGGCCCAGGTTTCGATCAGCGAGGGGTGCTGGTCCGCTGGTAGCCAGCCCAGTAGTCGGTCGAGGTCCGTGGCTGGGTGGCCGCGGTAGCTGTCCGCCCAGTCGACGATCAGCCGCCGCGTTCCATCCGAGCGCCAGTTCCCTGGGTGGAAGTCGCCGTGCACCAAAGTGATCGGGAGTCCGGCGGATTCCAAATCGGCAACGATATCCGGCAGACCGTGCAGGAGTTGCTCTGCCTGTGCGCGCTCGTCGGCGGTCAACTGCCGGCCGGCGTCGCCGGCCAGGAGTTTGTCCAGTTCGCCATATAGGTCGTGCGGCAGCAGTTCCGGCACGTTCACAACGCGCTGAGCGAGCGCCGCTTGGACCGCCACCCACCGACTGACGACGTCGTGTGCGGTTTCGGGGTCCGGTTCCCAGCAGTCGACCCCGGGCGCGTGTTCGAGCAGCGACCAGCGGTTGACCGTGTCTACGGCGACCACTCGCGGCGCAAGCCCGGGATCGTGCCTCCGCACCTGGTCGATGACCTCGGCGTCGATGCTCTGGAAGCTCCTGGTCGCTTTGGCCCAGACGTCCTCGAGTCGGATCAGGCAGGAAAGGTTCCACGTCTTCACCTGCACGGGCCGACGTACCCCTACCTGCTCGGTGGCCCACTCGATCAGGTGGTGCGGACCGTCGGCGTCCGCCCATGGCGCCCGGAGCGGATGAGATCGCGCAATTTCCGGCCACTCGGCCATCGGGGTTCGGTCGAGCGCGTCGGATCGGGGCTGTGAGGTGACCTGGACGTGGTAGACGACCCGGCCCCCGTACCCGACATCGGTCCGGTCGGCGTGGACGAGGCGCAGGACCAGGGCGGGAACGCCCAGCAACGTTTCCAGACGTGCGGTGGTGTCGGCGATCTCTGACCACCACGGCCGGTCGGCCTCGAACGGAGCTGTACGGCCGAGGTACTGGTCGCCGAGGCTGACGAGCCCCTCGACTGTCTTCGTGTCCGTCGCGAGAGTCATTCCGAGTCCTTGAGGTGGGTCAGGAGAGCGGCCAGATTGCGTTGGGCGCGGGCGGTGCGGCTCTTGACGGTACCGAGGGCGATGTTGAGCAGGCTGGCGATCTCGCTCTGGGAGTAGCCGTCGTAATAGGCCAGTTGGAGGACGTTGCGTTCGTCGGGGTGAAGCTGGTCGAGCGCCTCGCGCACCTGCCAGGTCTTCCACACCATGTCGACGTCCAGCTCGCGGGTCGGTTTATTATCGGCCGTGGAGTCGGTCTCGTGGTAGCCGAACACGTTGAGCGACAGGTGGTCCGTGTGCCGGCGTTCGCGGCGGTAGACGTCGATCGCGGCGCGTCGCGTGATGGCGTAAAGCCAGGGTTTGAGGCTGCGGGCGGGATCGTAGGTCGACGCGGCCTGCCACGCCTGGACGAAGGCACGTTGGACGGCGTCCGCCGCCATATCCCGGTTACCGAGCATGCTGTACGCCGCGGAGTACATCGGGCCGGAATAGAGCCGGAAGATTTCGGAGATGACGGTCTCGTCGCCGCGGTAAAAGCGCGCTTCGAGGCTCGCCAAGTCGGGGGTGGTCGTCATCTCGTTCCTTGTCTGGGTCGCGGCCGGCGAAAGGCGCCGCCTACTCAAAGCGAGCGCTCCTTTGAATTTTCGGGCGGACCGCAGCAGTACGACATCGGTAGCCACTACGTACTCAATCTCGAGGACGAAACCGGCATGATCATCGTCATCGTCTCCCAAAGCTGACAGTCATCTGGCGGGGTACTGGGGCAGGAGCTCGACGTACGCCACCGGGGATGGACGGATGTACGGCAGATTGCCACACCAGTCGTCCACCGCGCCGGGGACTCGGCTCTCCCTTACCTTGGGAACGCCTCGAGCAATGTAAACCGGTCGTCGCATGGGAAGATGCCACCAGACTGGAAGCCTGCCGCGGTGACAAGTGTGGCCCACTCGGCCTCGGTCCTGTCGTTGCCGCCAGCAATCACCATCATCTCGATGTCGTCGAACTTCGAGTAGTGCGAGCCGTTGCCGGCCGGGATCATCGTCTCCACTACGAGGACCGGCCCACCGCCGCGTCGGATCGAGCGGAGCATCTCCACGGCCTGTTCATCACCGAAGTTGTGCAAGCAACTCTTGACCAAATAGGCATCCCCCGCCGGGACCTCGACGAAGAAGTCACCGGCGACCAGTTCGACTCGGTCCAGGAGACCCGCTGCCTCGAAAGTCTCACGAGCCTTTGGCAGGACAGACTCCATCTCCAGCAGCACACCGCGCACCGCGGGATACGCCCGAAGGAGCTCGACTAGCAGCTCTCCCGAGCCACCTCCGACATCGACCACTGTCCCGAAGCTCGAGAAGTCGTACGACGCGATGATCGGCGCCATCGCTTGGCCATGGAAGCCCGCGGCCGCCGCCCCGAAAATCTGCGCATGCTCGGGATGTTCTTGCAAGTATTCATAGATGCTCTGCCCAAAGACGTGGTCGAATGCCGGCTCACCGGTGCGCGCTGTGTGCGCGACCTGCGCATACGGCGACCAGAACGGCTCGAGCCCGAACATTATCGCCGCCGAGCGCAATGAGCCGGACACATCAGCGCGAAGGAAATGCGCCGTCTCGGTCAAGCCGAAGCGACCATCCTCATCCTCCTCGAAGACGCCGATGCTCGACGCTGCACGCATGAGTCGGTAGAGCGCTCGTGGCTGCGCACCAACGCGCTCAGCTAGCTCGCCCACCGGTAGCGACTTGTCCACCAACTGATCCGCGACGCCGAGCTCAGCCAGCGCTGCGAGCACCGGCGGCACCCACTTCCCCGTCAGGTACTGCATTAGCTGCTGCCGAGCCGTCATCTGAAATCTCTCCCCTAGTCAGGTTGCCTGACCATGAGGGTAAGGTAACCTGACTGCCATGTCAACTCCGATACCCAGGTACTTCGGCCTGTTGCGGCTCGCCTTCGACCAAGCACTCAATGCGATCCTGGCCGAGGTCGGTCCGCTCCATCCTGAACTCCGTCCGGCCCACGTTCAGCTGTTTCGATTCGGCGGAATCGACGGCTCACACACGGCTGAGTTGGCGGTGCACGCCGGCATGACAAAGCAATCCATGCATGAACTGATCACACATCTGGAGAGGCACGGCTACCTGGTGCGCGAGCCGGATCCCGCTGACACCAGGGCACGACTAGTCCGACTCACTCCCGCCGGTCGCAAGCTAGAGCAGCAAATCAGCCACGCGATAGCCAAGGTGCTGGACACGTGGGAGCAGGATCTCGGCACCGAACGCTTCGATCAACTGTGGGAGACGCTCCAGCAATTGACTGGCGGCACGACACCTATCCCAGACCGTTCACGAATCCGCCTAACCGAGTTGGGATGACGACAAGCAGTTGACTCATAGATAGCCGGGGACGGGACTGCCCCCGGTTCGGTTGACTCCTGACCTGTGAGGACTTGGGTCCTTGCTGGAAGGATGTCTGTCATGCCGAAACCTTTTCCTGAGGAGTTCCGTTGTGACGTGGTCGCGGTCGCCCGCAAAGGGGAGGCGCCGATCACGCAGATCGCGAAGGACTTCGGGATCTCCCAGTGGTGTCTGACTCGTTGGCTGAAACTGGCTGACATCGAAGACGGCAACCGACCAGGTGCGACCCAGCAGGAGTCGGCCGAGCTGCGCGAACTGAAGAAGCGCAACCGGCAGTTGGAGCAGGAGAACGAGATCCTGCGCCGGGCCACTGCCTACTTCGCCCGGGACATCAACCCGTAATGAGCTACCCGCTGGTCCTTGATCTGGCCGCTGACGGTATCGCCGTCGCGGTGACCTGCCGGGTGCTCGGCTTCACCAAGCAAGCCTTCTACAAGTGGCGCGCAAGCCCTGTCACACAAGGCGATTACGACGATGCGCACCCGATCAACGCCGCCCGCGAGATCCATGACGACAACCCCGGGTTCGGGTACCGGTTCATCGCCGACGAACTCCCCGCCAAGGGCATCACCGCGGGCGAGAACCGGGTCGCGAGGCTGTGTTCGCAGGAACGGATCTGGTCGGTCCACGCCAAGAAGCGCCTGAATCGCAAGGCCGGTCCGCCCGTGCACGACGACCTGGTCAAGAAGGTGTTCACCGCGCCGGCGCCGAATCTCGTCTGGCTGACCGACATTACTGATAACGCCACCGCCGAGGGCAAGCTGTATCTGTGCGCGATCAAGGACGTCTACTCCAACCGAATCGTCGGCTACTCCATCGACTCGCGCATGAAGGCCTCCCTGGCCTTAGCAGCGCTGCGGAACGCGCTCGCGTTGAGAACGCGGGCTGCCGGTCTGATCGTTCATTCCGACCGGGTAGCCAGTTCCGGTCCAAGAAGTTCGTGAGGTCCTCAAAGCCCACCAGTTACGCGGCTCGATGGGCAGGGTGGGCGCCTGCGGCGACAACGCCGCCATGGAATCCTTCTTCGCCCTGCTGCAGAAGAACGTCCTTGACCGGCAACGCGGGACCAACCGGCACCAACTACGCCTGCCCATCGTGTCCTAGATCGAAACACGCCACCACCGACGGCGCCGGCAACGCGGCCTGGGTAGACTCACGCCCATCGAGTTTGAGACAATCCAACCCGTCGCACTCGCGGCCTGAACCACCAAACCCCGCGAGTCAACTGAACTCGGTGCAGTCCCGACTCCCTGATCGTCGTCGTCGCATCGACCGTCAGTAGACCTACATCCTGCTTTGGCTCGTGACAGTGGAACGGCGGTGGTGGCCCCGAGCAGGTAGAGGTTCATCGGCAGCAGGAACCACCTGGGATCAGTGGGGTCTGGGCGACTGGCAGCTTCCGCTGGTGTCGACGTGGGCACCACAAAGTCGTCTCCGATCTTGGTGAGCATGCGGTCCACCGTCTGTTGTGCGAGCACCGTCCTCACGAGAGCAGATTTTCCACTGGGTGGTACTTCGAGGGCTGTGGCGATCGGGATCCTGAGATCCGCGATCAGTATCGCCTTTCGGTGCCGAGGCGAATCGACAGCATGATGCCGTGGACGGTCGTGACGTAGGCGATCAAGATATCCCGGAACAGATTGGATAGGCGGGGGCGAAGTCGCCGACGTTGTCCATCAGTGCCCGGGACTGGCTCTGCAGCACTCGTACTGCCGGTCACGTTTGGTGTTCCACCCCCGTTGGAGGTCAGTCCGCGGGATAGATGGCATGTCCTTCCCGTACAGCTGTGCGCCAGGTCAGCTTGGTGATCATTATCAGGAGCTCCTGGCGTGCTTTGAGGATGCCGAAGTACCGCTCCTTGCGCGCTTCCATCCGTGGCTCTACGAAGTACTCGATCGCCAGCGGACGAAGACCGCCGTCGCACCGGAGGTGACGATGGAGTCCCAGTTGATCGTCGGCATGTTGCTCCCAGCCTCGGTGAAACGAGCTGACCAGAGCAACTATCGACCGGCCCGAAGATCATAGTTTCACCACGGAAGCGTTGCCCTGACCGCGCGGGGAAGTTATCCACAGGTGGAGGCGTTGGTTCGGCCTTGTCAGCCGTCGAGTTAGTAGCGTGTTGGCGAAGGTGGGGCGGTCAGAGACTCTCGGCGTGTCGCGGGTCGCCTCGAAATGTCCCCAAATGTCTTAGGTTAGGGTCTGTGGCGAACGAACGGCTGCGGGCGGCGATGGTGGAGCACGGGCTCACTAATCTCGCGCTCGCCGAGGAGCTCGGTGTGAACGTGAAGACGGTCGAGCGCTGGGTCGTGGGTGACTTCGTGCCATTCCCCCGCAACCGGCATCGGCTGGCGATCAGGCTCGGCCGGGATGAGTCGTACCTCTGGCCTGACGCGGTGCCGCGGGATCGGGTCACGGCGCTGTCGGAGAGCGAAGTCATCAGGGTCTACCCGCACCGCTCCGACATGCCGAGAGACGAGTGGCTGCGGCTGTTCGAGTCGGCCACGAAAGAGATCGGCGTCTTGGTGTACGCCGGGCTCTTCTTCGCAGAAGACACAGGGCTCGAGCAGATCCTGTTGAAGAAGGCCAAGGCCGGCCTCCGGATCCGGATGTTGCTCGGCGATCCGGACGACCCGCACATCGCCGAGCGCGGCGACGAGGAGGGCATCGGCGACAGTATCGCGTTCAAGATCCGCAATGCCCTGGTGCTCTTCAGCCGACTCCGCGAAACCGACGGCATCGAGTTCCGCCTGCACCGCACGGTGCTCTACAACTCGATCTACATCATCGACGACCAACTCCTCGTCAACACCCACATCTACGGCCTACCCGCACCACGCGCGCCGATTTGGCAGCTCCGCAAGGTCCCGGGCGGCGAACTCGCGCAGCTCTACCGGGACAGCTTCGATCGTGTGTGGGACGTTGCTCAGCCGCTGAACGAGGAGGACTGATGAACCGCCGGATCGACTATTACGACGACCCTGAAGCGCCCACTGCGAACAGCATGGTGCCGTCGGTCAACGTGGTCATCGAAAACCAGGCCAGCGAGATCTTGATGATCCGCCGCTCCGACAACGGCAACTGGGCATTTCCGGGTGGTGCAATCGACCTGGGCGAGTCTGCCTCGCAGGCCGCCGTACGCGAGACCAAGGAAGAATCAGGCATCGACTGCGAAGTGATCGACGTGGTGGGCATCTACACCGACCCCAAGCACATCATCTTGTACACCAGCAACGGCGAGGCCCGGCAAGAGTTCTCGATCGTCCTCCGTGCCCGCGCCACCGGCGGACAACCCACCCCCAGCTCCGAGTCCACCGACGTCCGCTGGGTCCCTCGTTCAGAACTCGCTGACTTGCAGATGGACCGGTCGATGCGGCGCCGGATCGATCACTACCTTCAGAAGGCGGCCACCCCGCACATCGACTGAGCTTTCACTGCTCGAAGGAGAGCAGCGGTACGTCGTACAGGTCTGCGCGAGGGACGCGGCTGAAGCTCGGCGATTTCACCTCGACGACGTACATCTCGGTTAGGAACTGGATCTTCGCTCCGAGCAAGTGGCTGGTGTGCGCGGTGGCTGACTGCGCCTTGAGTCCGACCGAGACGTGGATGTGCGGGAGGACGTTGCCGGTGGCTTCGTCGTACGCCAAGGTGCCGCCGCCAAAGGCCTCGGCGTTCTCGAGGTGGACCGAGCTCCAGACTGGCGCATCCGGGTTCTCGAGCTTGTCACAGGTCCCGACGAGTTGCACCTCGCGCAGGCCGGCGATGAACATCGGGATGAAGCCTTGCCGTACGTCGTGTTCGGCGCAGAATTCGGCCACAGCCGCGTAGAAGTCGTCGCCGTGATCGAAGTGGACGGCGAAGGTGCGGCCCATGGTGAGCTCAGCAGCGTGCAAGACAGACTCCTTCAATCGTGTTGATGTGGGCGATGTAGCGGATCGCGGTATCGAGTCCTCTGGTGGACAGATGCCGGCTGCGCGGTTGAGCGATCCCATCGATACCAGCGGCGGCCAGTTCCTCGCATCTTCGCCGGAACCAGGACCAGGAGATGCCGAGGTAGTCCGCCATCGCTTCCAGTCGTCCAGCAGATCTCTCGCAGGCGATCACAGACTCCACTTCGAGACGTCTGGCGATGTCCCGGTACGTCGACTGGCGCTCCGGCCGGGGACGCGCATCCACGCGCCAAATCCGATCACCCCCAAGCCAGTTGGCCTCGATCGCCCCATCGGCCAGGACGAAGCCTCCAACCTCGCCCGCCGCGGGGTCGGCGGTGAGCTCCACAGTTATCCCGAACGCCTCCATCAGGGCCATCGTGAGAAGCAGAAGGACCCGCTCGTAGCGGGGCGACGTCTCGACCTCCTGCTCCGGCACGCAGAACGCGCGTCGGATGCCGGTGAAGCGCTTGGAGGTGGATCGGAGGTATTCGAGTTTGTGGTTCCACAGAAGCCAGTTGGCGGCCTCCTCTCCGCACTGCTCTCGTGTCCAGAAGAACGGCGCTTCCGACAGCCTTCCCAGATGTGCGCTGATGTGACGCGAGCAGAACGTGGAGCCCAACCACTGGCCGGCTACCGGGTTCAGGTCCGGCACCTCACTCATGGATGCCTCTGATACCGGCTGCTCCACATAGTGAGCCAATCTCATCTGACTGATTTCCAACTGAGCATCGTCAGCTAGCAACGCAGTGTCTGTATTGACCACAGCCCAGATGATGCCAGTCGTGAGTTCATCGATGACATGGGCCGAGGCCACCGGCTGACGATTGGCATGGCGGCCTCGCCGCGGCGCGAACCGGCGACCGTCTGACACGTAGTACTTGCCATCGGCATCGGATGTGACGATAGCGTTCCAGCGATCAGTACGGCGCAGCGACGCCGAAAGCTGGTCTGTGAGTTCGATCATCAGCCAACCGCGTCCACTCGCTTCAGCGACGCAATGATGCAACATCAGTTCGGCGCCCGAGAAAGACCGCCCGGCCTGCAACTCGATGGCTCTGCTCGCCTCGGCTGGAATGACGCCGCGGCTCTCGATCAAGTCAGAAAGGACAACCGGATGTAGCTCGGGCAAGCCGCGGACGGTGCGCCGCTTGTAGAAGCCGAGTTCTTCGGGGTCAGAGGCCCCGAGAATCCGGCAGAGTGCCGCGCGGACGTCAGCGGAAGGCCAGGTGTACCAGCCGCGTTCCCAGTCGGAGATCGATTTGGCGGTGATCACAGTCACCTCGCCTGTGGCCCGATAGATCTCCGCGTTGACCTGATCAGCCAACGCGCCTTGCGTCATCCCGCTGCGCGCAGCCCGCAATGCCTTGTTGGGTTGTCGGTCGGTAGTCCTCATGCGCCCACAATGCAGTACTCGGGAAGAAATCGTTACGGCATCACGGGACATCTGGTCGACATCTCAACGTGTCCGAAATTGCTCTCAGCTATCAGCCAGTCGTAGGCGTACGTTCCGGGCAACTTCTAGCAGGCTTGGCATTGCCCGAGTGATTGACCGATGAACAACGTGGCCCGCCGGATAGCGCTGCAGGATCTCCCCCAGCCGCTCCTCGACATCCACCGGCCGACCATCGACATCAGCAGTCAGGTCGCAGTAGGTCAGCGCCTCGAGCAGTTCGTCTTCCGGAGGCGGGAACTCCTCGATGAGGCTGCCGATACCTCGCTCTGCCGCCTCGATGACGGCGCAGGTGTGCTGGGCGACCAGCCGGTAGACGACCTCGTCTACGCCGAGGACGTCGCGAAGGTACCGCGCGCCGTCAAGCGGATGGAACCCACAGACCACGAGTGTTGAGGAGTAGCCGATGTCGTGGAGCCAGGCGGCCACTTCGATCAACTCAGCATCCGGGCCCAGTACACGGGTCAGCTCGCGCGCACGCCCGGCAACGCCCTGAGTGTGTGCCCATCGCCTGGGCAGTTCCTCAGCGAGCAAGTCCCGAGCCACCAGTTGCGCCTCGGCCGAGCTGATCACCCAGCCGACATTACCTGGAGCCGGCGTCTACCGCAGCCGCCCTTCCAAGAGTCCAGATCCGCTCAAAGCTGGTCAGGTAGGACCGGAACATCTCGCTGTCGACCCCATCGCGGAAGTGGTAGACCGGCGACTGCGCCGCGGGGATGCCGAAGGCGTGCTGGTTCACCAACAGTTGATCGTCGGACCTGTACATGGAGTTGTACAAAACGGTGTCATGCAGTCGCAACTCCACGCCGTCCTGCTGAAGGAGAAGGCTCAGCCAAGCGATCGCATTGCGGATCTTCATGCTCATCGCCTCGCCAATCTCCTCTTCGACGCCTCGACGATCGACGTTCCGGCCCTCCGGATCACCCAAAGCGATTCGTACTCTCACGCCTTGGGCGGCCTTCTGGCCCAGAAGGCCGACGAGCCTCGCATCCTCGGCGAGGAACAGCGCGCTATAGGCAAGGACGCCGATCTCGGACTGCGCCGCGGAGAAGAGCGCCAGCCAACTCTGCTGACTGATTGCCATCCTCCGTGGGTAGACAGCGGCCAATTCGGAGGGCCGCTCTCTGCCTGCACCGAGCGTGCAGAGGCTGGGCCAGAGAGCCGTCTCCTCGATCCCGAGGAGACGGGTAATCGCCGCGCGGGTCTGCGGATGCGGCATCTGACCCTTCAGCCAGTTCCGCACGGTCTTCGGATCCACAGCAAGGCGCGCTGACAGGTCCACCTCCGTCAGTTGCGCGTCGAACATCGCGCGCCGCAGGACTTCGTTCACAATGCCGCACCCTTACCAGCGAGTAGATGTCGGTAAATGTCCACTATGAACGTTAGCACGAAATGTCCCTAAATGTCCGTCGATACGGTCCCGCTGTCCGGTCCCCGCAGGCAGGCTTGGACCACTCTCGGCGGTAGGCGCCGAGTTGTTTGAGAGCGAAGGATCGGCAGCTATGGCCACGAGCGCGGTGCCCTTACCGAGGGTCCGCTCCGTGCGACCGGCTTGGAGCATCTGATGGCCGACCACATCTCCGTGCCGGACGCTGCGACGCGCCAAGGAGTCGCGATGCGCCGAACGTTCCGCAACCTGATCGGCCCACCTAGAGCCGCTGGCGTGCCGTCGAAATGCGCCAACTCCTTTAGGAGCCAACGCCTGAGTCCTCCTAGCGCAAACACCATGATCGAGGCGGGATCGACCCGGACTTCCTCATCCGGCACCCGGCGGCTCACCGCCCGGTCTCGGTCCCGCCTCTATGACCGGAGTCCCTGGCTTGCTCAGCACCCCTGGCTGAGGCCCCTCCCCTGAGAGTCAGGGACTCCACCAGACCGGCAGGTGGGCGCTAGGACCATCATCGACGCCCACCTGCCGTTCCACCTGCCGCCGAGCCCATGTCGCCATCGACTACGTGGGCTCGCCGCGCAGGATTCATCAAATCGGCGGCCCCAAACAGCGGCGTAACCGCTGCCCGGGCCGGACCGGATATAGGAGATCCGATCTTGACGAGCGACATACCCGGAACCGACGCGCAGCTCGCGCAACAGATCAACGCTGTACTCGGACGAGGGCTCCCGGACGGCGAGACCCTGCAGCTGATCCGCCGGCTCGTAGAACCAGCGAGCGCCGAGGCTGCCGGGACCGCGTGGGAGCGGCACGATGACCCGGAGCAGTCCGGCGGCGATCGTGCCTGACGCGATACCGGATCTCTGCCTGGCCGAGGCGAGGATCTGGCGCGTCTGGAACGCGCTTCTCGGCGAGAAGGACAACTTCGCCGCTGACCGAGAGGTCGCTGCCCGGCTCCTCAGGCTCAGCCCTCAGATCGGCGACCTGGCGTCGACGAGCCACTCATTTTCCCAACACGTGTGCGAGTACCTAGCGATGCAGGAAATCGACCAGTTCATCGACTGCAACCCCCGCATGACCAATCCCACCCACGACACTGTGCAGAGGGTGAACAAGAACGCACGGGTTCTCTACGTCAGCGGTGACCCTATCGAACTGGCTCATGCACAGGCACTGCTGAACCCTGACCACCGAACGCATGTGGTCGCCGCGAATATATTCAACGTCAAGGAGCTCTACGTCCGCACCGACGCCGCCGAATACCTCGACTGGTCACGCCCGATCGCACTACTCCTCACTGGGCCCCTTCCACTCGCCCCCGGCACTGCAGCTAATGCTGCCGCGATCATGAAGGCCCACGTTGACCAGCTCTGTCCCGGGTCCTACACAGCTGTAACCCACTGGCTGCAACCGTCAACGGCGGCCAAACGGCGAACCGCCAGCCTCATAGAAGACGAACTCGTCAGCGAGTTCGGCGCGGGAAGGTTCCGGACGCGCAATGAGATCAAGGCTTTGTTCCCCGACCAAGTCCTCGTCGATCCCGGTCTCGTGCAGTGCGACGACTGGCCAATGAAAACAGACGGCCACAAGCGGAACTGGGTCGAGAAGTCCTCTGTCGGAGCCCTGGGCCGAAAGGTCTGACTATGGACACTGACCGATACCGAGGACCACGGCCTGAAGCAAGGCATGGCGGCGGAACTGATAAGAGATGTCGGCTTAGGTAGTAGGCACGCTGAACAGGAGGACAGGATGGAGCCCACCGGTGGAAGGCAGAGCCGGCCGGACGGAGACGCCGCCCGGCTCAGCGGTCACGCCGACGAGCAAGGCGCCGGCTACACACCATTCACCACGGTGGCCTCACCAGCCAGGGTCAGCGAGCGCTGGAGGACCGCAGCCAGGCTCGTGTGGCTCGAGCGATGGTCAGTTCGGCGCGGAGTCCGGTGGTACTTGCCGGATGCATTCAGGCGGCGTGCGAGTGCGCCCGGCCGAGCACCAACTGACCGTGACCCACGACGACGCCGGCCGCTGATGGCCGCTGGGGCAGCGGGTCTCGAGATCTCCAGGCGGCATCATCTGCCTTTCCCAGGCGTTGCCGACGGCCTCGACTCATGATGGGCGTCATGGTGGGTCGTCGTCGGTGAGGTGGCTTTGGAGATTGTTGAACCAGTCGGCGACTTCGCTCGGGTTGTAGCGAAGGTAGCGGCCGACCCTCCGCGCGGGCGGACCGACCTTCTTGGTCCGCCAGCGGTACAAGGTTGCCTTTGGCACCTTCAGGTACGCCGCTACTTCGGCGGCATCCCAGAGCGGTTCCGGTTCAGTCGCCGACGGCATCGGAGCCTCTGCCGGCGCGACGCTCACGCTCTGACTTGATGGTTCGGCGGACCTGGCGAACGCTCCAGCCGAGAATCTCCGCCGCAGCGTCGGCGGAACCGCAGACCTGCGCCAGCTCCGCTATCTCGACCGCCGACCGAGCCTCTGCGGCGGTGATACGTTCATCGCACCGGCGGATCGCAGTCTCCTTAGCCTGGATTGCGCGAGCCAAGGAGGTCTGTGCCTTGATCGCTCGCGCGGTGGCCGCTTCTATCCTCGTCTGGCGCTGACGTGCCCGCAGTAGCGCGGCGACCCTCTCGCTGGCTCCCATCGCCGACTCACAGCTCGGGACCGGAGTATCGCACCAGCCGGTCAGTGTCTTGGGAGATCCCTCTGCTGGCCATTCCCAGCGGGGGCGCTACCTGGTGGCCGGTCGATTCCAGGAACCGCCTTGCAGCGATCACCGCGCGCGTACCGACCGCCTTGATCACCGACTCAGGAGAGCGTGGCTCCTCCGAGACAGCTCGGCTCATGACTTCTTCGAAAGACGGCATTCGCGTCGAGCGTCCGTAGTGAGCCAGCGCGATGTGCGCGAAAGAGTCCGCCTCGATCTCGGCCAGGCCACGACAGGCTCTGGCCTCGCCTGGTGCAGCCGAATGCATGCGCAGGTGGCCAACCTCGTGCGCCAGGCGGCCAATGACGGACAATGTGTCGAGCTGATTCGAGATGATGATCTGCCGAGCGCGATGATCTGTATAGCCGTCAATCTCGGCTGTCCTCGGCCCAACGTCAATGGTGTATCCCTTCGCATACGCGTCACGAATCAGGGACTCCCAGAGGCCGTCGATTGTTGGTGGCAACGGCGTTGGTGATAGCGCGGTCCTGGGGCCGACGGTATGCGCCACATCCCAGACGTTGGCCACTTTGAAGCCGATGATCCCCTGCCGGATCGAGCCTTGTGGATCCATCGTCAGTTCCCCGTCCTTATCCTCGAAGAGGACGCGCGATCTGACCGGTGCGAGGATCTTGATCGCCCCACTCTTCACTACTCGGCGCCCCAGCCTTTCCCACCCGGGCGCCGCGGCGATGAAGTTCGCCTGAGGCATCTGGAGATTGATCAGAACGGCGTTGCCGAAGCCGTACGTCGGGAACTGTGCTGCCGTATCAAGCCAGCGAGCCCACTCGGCTCCAGAGTTCGCCTTGCGGACCTCCTGTGTGAGCACAGTGTGCAAGACCTCGGCACTCACATTCATCCTGCCCATGAGAGAACCTCCTAATGGTTGGCCTAATAACTCAACGGTCAGGACCCGCGGGTTCTTGTCCTTGATCTGAGAATCTGGGGCTCTGGGCAACGAACCGAGTAGACTTCGACAGCTGCGGCGGTGCTGCACGCGCGTGAGTGTCGCCCAGTGGTCGCCGGTGATGAGCCGTGCCGGACAGTTCACGTGCCACGCCGGCCGCCATCGCGAGTTGGTCGGCGCTCTGAGCAAGCGTGTTGGTCAGCTCGGTGAAGTGCATGGGCAGCTCTGAGCGCATCCAGCGCCTGCCTATGCCGGGGCGCACCACGAGGCGAAGCGAGAGAGGCAAGATGCTGGCCACATCACGGCGGGGAACAAAGAAGGTGCCGCTGTAGATCAGGTCGTTCATCGCGAACTGCTGGAATCTCGCGACCCGTGCGGCGGCGTCGACCAACTCGTCGAGAGTATCCAGGGCCTCGAGGGCTCGTCGGCCGTCCGGCACGAGATCCTGCGGAACCAGCAGATCGCCACTGGGACGAAGAAGTGCCTCGAATGCAGCCTTCAGATCGAGGAACGCGACTTCGCCCGGAGTACCGCTCTGACCGCCGACGTCCGACAGCCGTCGCTGCCATGAGCGTGATACTCGAGCGGCCCCGGCATCGAACGCACGTAAAGCCTTCTTCAGTCGACCGAGCACGAATGGGACCTGCGACTCGAAATCTCCGGCGACGGACTCGACGCACTCCGCAAGGTGCCAGGCATATCCAGAGACGGTACGAAGTTGAGAGGTGACGGATCGCAGGTCACGGGTCAGCAGGGTCGCTGGTGCGATGTCCTGGTGTGCTCGTTCCCATCGCACGGCTAACCAGGCGACCTCCGACCACCTGTCCGTCCCATGCCGCGGACGAGTGGTTGTGAGGTTCCGGATAGCGCCAAGACCCGGGCTGTTACGACCCGCCGCGACGACTCGCTCCAGCTGAGCCATCCTTCTGGCCACCCGCCGGTAGTCCTCGGTCCGCTTCGGAACCCCCAGATCACGCAACACGGCCCGCCCCGCGATCAGCGCGATCGCGGCTACCTCCGCACGCGCGGCAACAAGGCCGGCTTGGTCGTCTAGAGCGGTCGCGTTGTAGGAGTCCTGCGCCGCCAGTAGATCGGCACCAGTTCCGAGTACCACGGCGAGTCGCGACAATGCGCCGTCTGCGTCGACGTCTGGCGTGGGTGGCTCGTCGTCGAGGTTGAACTCATCACGCAACCAGCCAAGGTGGTTGCTCGTTGCCCTCAGCACCCCACGCCATCCAGCAATGAGGGCATCTCTGTCCGGCTGCCGGCTCCGATGAACCTCCACCGCTGCGCGTCTCGCGGCACGGAGGAGGTCCTCATATGTCGCGCGCATCCTGGACACTCCGGACGTCTGCCGCGGCCGACCTGAGTGCGTCACCGAGTGCGAGCCGCCAACTGACGTCCTCGATCGGCACGTCCAGGTCGCTCAGCGCCTCGGCGGCTTCGTCGTACAGGGCGGCTGGATCGGCGCTGAGATCGCCGTCGTAGCGGAGGTACGGGACGATCTGGAGGAGTTCACAGACTCGGTACCGGCTGAACGCCGTCATCGCCCATCTGCCATCCGTGGCGGTCAGTTCCGCCGCCTCGACTATCGCCTCGGCTTGGGTGGCCAGCTCGGTCACCCGTCGGCGGGCGTCATCGGCGTCAATGAGGTCGTTCATCACACATCCCTTCGGTTGCTCACGGCCACTCAACGGACGTGCACCCGAAAGTTCGGGACAACCGACAGGCCAAACACCGTCACACTTCTTGCAATCAAGGCGTTTCTAGCGCCGAAACGGCTGGATGCGATCTGGCGACGGTGTGGGATGTGCCGGGTTTTGCGCTCTACCGCTTGTCAGCGGGAGGCCGGTTGTCGCGATCCGGAAGTGACGTTAGCGGAGATCTTGCTGCTCGGGTATCTGGAGAGTTGGCTGACCTGCGCTCTTCCCAGCGCCTCGCGTCTGATGCGATGATCCCGCATCTGATGCGGGCGAGTGGAGAGTGGTTTCCGGTGCAGGATCGCGGTCAGGTTCCGGGCGCGGCCGGCCCGGTTTTGGTCGATGGGGTGTCGCTGTTGCACCCGGAGGAGCAGGTGTTCGAGGCGATGCTGGAGGGGTTTGCGAATCAGCAGTTGGCCAGGAATTTGGCGTTCCCGACGGTGCAGAATCGCGAGCATCACCTGCGGGCGTTTACCCGTCACGCGGATGCTTTCCCGTGGGCGTGGTCGTCGCATCTGGCCGATGACTGGTTCGGTGATCTGCGCGCCGTGCGGCACGTGTCGCGGTCGACCATACGCAGTTACCAGGTTGCGATCCGCGGCTTCTGCAGCTATCTGATCGACCCGGCCTATGGCTGGGCGAGCGAGTGCGAACACCGGTTCGGGACGCATCCGATCCAGGTCATTCACGAGGTCAACGCGGCCGCGCATGTGGCTGATTGCGAGGCCGCGCCGGCGCGGCGGGCGTTCACCCGGGCCGAGTTGCAGGCGCTGTTCGACCATGCCGACGACGAGGTCGCGCGCAAACGTGCCCTCGGTCGCAAGGGTTGGCTGTCGGCGTTTCGCGACGCGACGATCTTCAAGATCGCCTACGGCTACGGGACCCGCCGCAACGAAACCCGGATGCTTGATGCCGCCGATTTCGGCCGCAACCCCGACGGGCCCGAGTTCGGCGAGTACGGCGTCTGCTACGTCCGGCACGGCAAAGCACAACGCGGATCACCACCCAAACGACGCTCCGTCCTGGCGGTCTGGGCCTGGACCAGCGAGGTCCTCGAGCAGTGGTTCACCGAGATCCGTCCCTGCTTCGGGACACCGAACAACTCAGCCGCCTGGCCGTCAGAGCGCGGACCGCGGGTCGGGGTGCAGCAACTGAACAAGCGGCTCGCGGCCTACCGCGACGCACTCGGAATGGAACCTGGCCTGGACTTCCATTCGCTGCGCCGCTCCTATGTGACGCACCTGATCGAGGACGGCTGGGATCCGCGGTTCGTGCAAGAACAGGTCGGCCACGACCACGCCTCGACCACCTCGATCTACACCTGCGTGTCCTCGGACTACCGCACCCGCACACTCCGCAAAGCCCTAGACACCATCGTGTCCGAGGCCTTGAACCCACCAACAGGAGGCACCCGATGAAAGGCCAGAAACGCGCCGTCAGCTACCAGTGGCGGCTGCGGGAAGTGATGGCCGAACACCAGATCTACGCCACCACCGAACTCGTCCCCCTGCTTCACGAACGCGGCATCGACCTGTCCGCCTCGCAAGTCCACCGACTCGTCACCGGCACACCCGAACGCCTGTCAATGGCCGTGCTCGCAGCGCTCTGCGACATCTTCGCCATCGAACCCAGCGAGCTGATCACCACCGACGCAGTCAACATCGGCGTCCGCAAAACAGCCGGCGGCAACCCTCCGGCCAGGGCAGCTGCTGCCGGGCTACGACCCAAACGCGCCCGCATCACCGACCAGCGGTGACTGGCACACCCGATCGCGGACAGACCCGAACAATATGCGCCCGCTGTCACCGGCCCTTACGATCCACAGGCCCTTCACAGCCGGGCGAAGGTCTCCCAACCGGCCGGACAGTGGTCGCCAACAAGCACTGGCCGGAGGGACCGATCTGCTCGGGATGCTTCGCGCGGGCCTGCGAAACCTACGGCCACTGCACCGGCTGCGGCGTCGACCGGATGCTCCCCGGCCTCAGCGCCATCGGCCAAGGATTGTGCACCGACTGCGCCGGCGGCCTCGGTGACTACATCTGCACCCGGTGCGGACAAGAAGGCTGGCGCCACTACGCCGGCATCTGCGGCCGCTGCGTCCTCACCGACCGGCTCACCACCATCCTCGACAACGGCACCGGCACCATCCGCCCCGAACTCACACCACTGTTCGAGTCGATCTGCGCCATGCCCAGACCACGCTCCGGGATCCTCTGGCTGTCCAGACCCCACGTCCCACACCGATCCTGCAAGCTCTCGCCCACGGCAATGTTCTGCTCACCCACGACGGGCTCAGCACCCTCACGCCCTGGCGCTCGATCGCCTACGTCCGCGACCTCCTCGTCGCCTGCGGAACCCTGCCGCCGATCGACCGTTTCCTGTTCCTGTTCGAGCAATGGCTACCGACATGGCTCAACGACATCCACGATCCCGAGCACCGCAAGCTACTGCACCGCTTCGGCACCTGGCACCTGCTCCGACGCCTCAGAACCGTCGCACAAACAGGTCCGATCGGGCACTGCCGCAACCAGAACGCCCGATCCCACCTCCGCCAAGCAGCCGCGTTCCTCACCGACCTATCCACTCGCGGACGCGACCCGGAACAGTGCACCCAAGCAGACCTAGATCGCTGGTTCGCCGCCGCGCCGCGCAGCGCCGGACAAGGCGCCAGGGCCTTTCTGCGCTGGGCCATCGACCACCACCACATCCCACGCCTCGCGCTGCCCGCCACCGTCACCGTCACCGGCCACTCCCCACCGATCAGCAACCGCCAACGCACAGACCTCATCCGACGCATCCACACCGACCACACCATCGCACCGATCGACCGAGTGATCGCGCTGCCCATCCTGCTCTACGCCCAACCACTCACCCGGATCGTCCGCCTCACCCTGGCCGACATCACCCACGACGGCAACCACTTACTGATCCGCCTCGGCGACCCACCCATCCCCGTCCCCGAACCCTTCGCCGACATCATCACCACCTACGTGAGCGGCCGCCCCAACCTCGCTACCGCCACCAACCCCGACAGCCAACTACTGTTCCCCGGCCGACGCGCAGGCCAACCCATCCACCCCACCAGCATCCGACTCCGCCTGCAGAAACTCGACATCCCGACCTCAACGCCAGAACCAGAGCAATCCGCGAACTGCTGCTCCAAGCACCAGCCCCCGTCGTGGCAACAATGCTCAACTACAACAACCAACGCGCAACAAGGATCGCCGCCGAAGCCGGCACCACCTACAAGACCTACGCCGCCAACCGGACCTCCAGCACCACAACAACCACCAGCCAACCCTGACGACCGCAAACCCGCCCCACACCAACCGTTGAACCCACATGAGCTCTGGCGACAGTCGAACAGGACCCACCACCAGTATTCAGTCGCTGAAATGGCTTTATCGAGCTCTTCTCCCGCTCACCGTTGATCCAATTATGGACAACCTCGACAGCCGATACAGCAACGATCCCGGGCCACTGCATCGCGCCTGCGAGTACTGCGCCGCGGTCTTCCTTTCAGGCAGATCCGACCGGAGGTTCTGTTCGGATTCATGCAGGCTCCGCAACTGGCGCAGTCGTCAGAAGCCGACCGGCCGTACTGCGGAATTGCTCGCTGAGATCGAGCGCCTCAAGCACCAAGTGGCAGAACTCGAGCGCACTAACGCTTCTCTCCAGCGCGCTGGTTTGCGGCCAGACTCATGCTGACCATCCACCGGCTGACGGCGGGGGAGGGATACAAGTACCTGCTCCGCCATGTCGCATCGGGCGACATCGACCGCCACCTGTCCACGCCGCTGACGGCGTACTACGCCGACGCGGGATACCCACCTGGCCGCTGGACCGGCAACGGCTTGGCCTGCTTGGGGAACGGTGAGATACGCTCCGGATCGCGCGTGACCGAGAGCCAGATGGCCGCCTTGTTCGGTCGAGCCAAGGACCCGATCACAGGACAGACACTCGGTCGTCCTCACCGGGTTTTCAAGAGCCCCTCTGCGCAGATTCAAGCTCAGATTGACGCGCTGGATTCAGGCTTGGGGGACATCGAGCAACGCGCAGCCATCGAAGACATCCGAGCTTCAGTCATGCGGCAGAAGAGCCAGCAGGCAGTCGCTGGATTCGACCTCACCTTCTCACCCGTCAAGTCAGTTTCGGCGCTCTGGGCGACAACTGATGTAGGTACCCAGGAGCAGATCGTCGCCGCCCATCACGACGCGGTTGCTGACGTACTTAGGCTGATTGAGCAGCACGCAATCCGGACCCGCACCGCAGATGAGGGCATATCACAGATCGACACCCGAGGGATCATCGGCGCAGCATTCGATCACTGGGACACGCGATCGGGTGATCCACAGCTGCACACCCACGTCGTCGTCGCAAACCGCGTACAAGGGCCAGACCTGCACTGGCGAGCCATCGACGGCCGAGTACTTTTCCAATCGATCGTCACCATGTCCGAGATACACAACGTCCTTCTAGCCGACAAGCTGAGCACACGGCTGGGCGTGAACTGGGAACTGAGGCCACGCGGTAGGCGCAGGAACCCCGCCTTCGAGATGACCACTATTCCGGATGAGTTAATCGAGGAGTTCTCAGCCAGAACCGAGCAGATCGAGTCCAATCTCGCGGCTCTTCTCGCCGAGCGCGGAGATGGCCTCGCACCACCTGGCAGGAAAGGGATGTACGTACTACGGCAACGCGCGACCCTGATGAATCGCCCGCCCAAGCACCTCGCACAACCGCTCGAATCACTCATGCACGAGTGGCGCCGTAGAGCTGTCACGAAGATTGGCCGAGAGGTGCTCGAGACCATTCAGCAGTCACTCGACCAAGCGAGTGATCGACCGATGTCTGCGGCAGATCTCAGCCCACAGACGATCGAGGCATACGCAGCCGCAACGGTTATCACGTTGCAAACCAAACGGTCCACCTGGACTCGCTGGAACCTGCTGGCAGAAGCAGCACGGCAGACCCGCCTCATCCGCATGGTGTCGTCTGCCGAGCGATTCGCAGTACTGGAGTCGATCGCGATGAGCGCTGAGCAGCAGTCGATCAGCCTAACTGCACCGGAGATCGTCACGGTGCCAGTGACGAGAGCTGACGGCGCGAGCGTGTTCACGATGCACAACGGCCAGATCTTCACATCACCGGTGATCCTCGGCGCAGAAGCCCTCATGCTGGACCTCGCCCGCGACGTCACCGGTCCCAAGATCCCCGCACCATCGTGTCACGGCCTGAGCTCGGACAAGATAGCGGCGCTTCACCGGATCGCTACCAGCGGTCAGAAGGTCGAGGCGCTGGTCGGCCCCGCGGGCACAGGCAAGACCAGCCTCCTTTCAGCGATGGCGAGTGGCTGGGAATCCGCACATGGCGAGACCTCGGTCATCGCATTGGCGCCGTCTTCGGCCGCGTCGGCAGTGCTATCCGACGCGATCGGGTCGCCGGCCGAGAACATCGCCAAGTGGATTTACGAATCGGCCGGACTCGGAGCCGAGGAACGCCGCGACCGCATCCGGCAGACAGAGAACGCAGTACAAGAAGCTCGCCAAGCTGGACGTCGACGCCGAGAACACCAGCTAGCAGAACTTCTTGCCGCCCTGCGCGCCGAAGAGGATCGCTGGAAGTTTCGATCCGGCCAACTGGTCATCGTCGACGAGGCATCGATGGCCGGCACGATGGAACTCGCCACCCTTGCTCGACAGGCGGACACGGCCGGCGGGAAACTCCTGCTCGTCGGCGACGACGCACAACTCAGTGCAGCCGACACCGGTGGAGCATTCCGGCTTGTTGCACGCGACACCGAGGCCGCCGAACTCAGCGACGTCTGGCGATTCAGCAACACCTGGGAGCGCGAAGCCAGTCTCGAACTACGCGCAGGTGCGCTCGAGGTCATCGATCGATACGACGAACAGAACCGCCTCGACGCGGGTTCGACCGACGACATGGAAGACGCGGCGTACCACGCCTGGCGGGCTGACATCGCAGCTGGCAAATCCAGCCTGCTAGTCGCCGCAGACAACGCCAGGGTCGCCAGGCTCAACGCCCGAGCCCGACTCGACCGGATCATCGCCGGCGAGGTCGAGCCGGACGGAGTCGTCCTCCACAACACCAACCACGTCGGAGTCGGCGACCGCATCGTCACCCGCCTCAACAACCGCCGCCTGCGCTACGGACACCGTCACTTCGTCCAAAACGGCGACGAGTGGACCGTCGTTCATCGCTGGGAGGACGGCTCACTCACGGTCGAAAACGCACACCAGAACCAGGTCACCCTCCCGACCACCTATGTCCAAGAATCCGTCGAACTAGCCTACGCAACAACCGCCCACCGAGCCCAAGGATCCACCGTCGACACCGCCCACCTACTCGTCACCGACCAATTCACTCGAGCCCTCCTCTACGTCGGCATGACCCGAGGCCGCCACAGCAACCACGCCTACGTGGCAACCCACCAATCAACCACCGACCTCCACGAACCACACCCCGAACAGACCATGCAAGACGTCCTCGAAGCCATCCTCGAAAACCCAGGCGTCGAATTCTCCGCCCACGAAGTCATGCGCCAAGAATTCGACAACGCCACCCGCCTCGACCGCCTGATCCCCATCCACGAACACCTCTGCCAACTGGACGCCCGCAACCGCTTCTCCCCCGCCATCTCCACCAGCGGCCTGGACCGCGCCGACCTGGCCGCGCTCGAAGCCTCACCGGCATACGGCCCCCTCATCTCCGCCCTACGCCGCGCAGAAACCGCCGGCCTAGACGTCGCCCAGGTACTACGCCGGACCGTCCAACAGTCATCGCTCAATAACGCCACCGACGTCGCCGCGGTCCTGCACACCAGAGTCGGGCGGCTGACCGCCAGAGCGATCCGCCGCACGAGCCATCACCCACCACTCATCGCCGGACTCGTCACCCCAGCCGATCGCGTCTCCGACCCCACCCTCATCGCCCCGCTCCGCGAACTCGAGGCCCAGATAGCCCAACGCGCAACCTGGCTGGCCGACAACGCGGCGGCTAAAAGGCCGCCCTGGTACCGACCCATCGCCCGAGAACTGCTTATCGAGGTTGCCGCCTACCGCGAGCGCTACAGCATCAGGAGCCGAACACTTCTCGGCGACAAACCACCAGCCAACGCCTTCGCTCAATCCGCTCACTACCAGCGTCTCAGGGCATCGATTCACGAGCCCGCTTGGACGGGTAAGCCTCGCCGTCTAGACGACGGCAGCAGTACGCAGCCATTCCTGCAGATGTAAGCGTGCCATCGGCGGGTACCTCATTTCCGGCGGATGGGAGTCCAAATCCACCCTGGCGGTGGAACTGAGATCTCTACATCGATACTCGGGCCGTAGCGCCAGTGACCGGTCACTACGGGCCCGTGCGCGCAGGTCGAGTTCAGCAACCAGGGCGGATGCTCGGGCGTCATTGGGCGTGCAGGCGCCCTGCGCGCCGTCATCGAAGTTCAGGCCGCGATGCTCGCAGCAGCTCGGCGTGGCTGGTCACATTGTCTGGGTCTCTTCGGTCGGGCCTGCTGCTACCGGACCGTCGCTGTGCGCAATTGTCGAAGTCCGCACCGGTGCTCTCCGTGCAAAGCGTCGGTCACCTGGAAGCCGCCTCGGCGAGCGCAGCCTCGTAGGCGTCCGCGACCTGGAGACAAATGGTCAGGAGTAGGTCCACGCGTGCCGGTGTCAGCCAACCTGGAACGGTACGCGCCTGCTTCTCGGTTCCGGCGAACCCAAACAGTTGGTCGGCTGCGGCACGGAGCTCCGGTGTAGTGAGCGACTCGATGGGGATCCCACTGTTCGTGCCGGCGTAGGAGCTGAAGGGCACCAGGACACGGCCGTCATTGAGGACGGCGACGACCGTCCGACACCTACAACTGATGGACTGCTCGCCTCCAGGACGACATGCTCTGGGGCCGAGCCTTGCCCGATATCCTGCAGCCTGCCATTGCCTGACCAATGCCTTGGCCGCCCGTCACAAGTCCGCGACATCGAACTGATCGAAGCACTCCTCTAGCGTGCAGACCATCTCGGACTGCTTGGCCATTTCGACGGTCGCCGTGAACTGGTTCGGCTCGACCACCGCAGTGAAGAGTGGCGCCCAGGCGCTGTTCTCGATGCGCACTGCTTTGCCTCCACCGGCCACACGGCGATACCTCGTTCATTGTCGGGCTCAGCAAGCTCGTTCAGGTACTGAGCAACCGCGCGGAATTTATCGCGATGCTCCTCCGCCACCACAACCAGTCCACGCGCCCGGCGTGCCACGGCGTAGGCCAGCCCGCGGGTCAGATGATCGTGTCCGCCCGGCCGTATCGGTTCTCAATGACGAACTCCGACCCGTCCTCAACCCGCGCGCCGATGTCGAGGCAAACATGTGTCCGTGTCTGGGCGCCACCCTTTAGCGACTGACCCAGTCGACTGTTGCTTGGCCAAGCATCGCGGCGCGATAGTAGCGCAGCTACGCTCGGCCGCTTCAGCACGGATGCGCGGGCCGCTTTTCAGGAGCGGCACACTCTGTCGTGGGATGTCAATTGAACGCGGGGAGTCCTCCGATTGTCACCGACGTCAGTGGCCGGACCGCGCCGATCCTGACCGCTCATGCCCACGACGCCGGCCCCAGACCCTCGACTACATACGTACAGCACTACCGTCCTGTTCGCCGCCCTAGACCTGTGAAGCGGTCGGTGAGCGCCCGGCAGCACCGCCGGCACCGCACGAGGAGTTGCTACGCTTGCTGAAACTCGTCGACTCCGCCGACCCCAAACCTCTCGACCTGCAACTGGTGCTGGAGAACTACGCAACCCGCGAGATCCGCGAGATGAAGGACTGGCTGATCCGCCTCCCCCGGATCCGCCTGCACTTCGCCCCAAACAACTCGCTGACCGGGGTGTAACGGTGGTTCGCCGGACTCACCAAGCGCAAGTCCGCCGCTCCGCGCACCGCAGCATCACGGAACTCGAGGCCGATGTACGCCAGTGGGATCAACGACTGGAACGCCGACCCCCGCCCTCGTCTGGAGCGAGACCGCCGATGAGATCCTCGACACCCTCGCCGCACACACTGATGACTCACGACGCTAGCGGCGCAACGATAGGTTCGAGGCCGAGCGGGCCACCCTGCGCCACTGCTGCGCGCTTCCGGCTTGGCCGCATTCCGATGCGACGACTGCCTGACGGCGCTCGAAGCCGTCCGCTACAGAGCCTGTCACCAGTGAGCGGCATCATGGTGATCTGCCAGCGCAGGCGGCATGTCGAAAGGGGGCCTGATCTCCCGCAGCTGTGCGCCGCTGGGTATATATGTTGCCGTGGTGCGCTCTCCGGTGTCGGGAACGCCGCCTGCAGTGTCGGGAGTTCCGACTGGTCCCGAGTGGCTACTTGGGTGACGCTGACTCAGCGATCTTCTTCAGACTCTCGACCTCGAGAGCAATGTACTCTCTGGTGAGTTTCGCCATCATTCGGCCGAGAACCCAGCCGAGCGGTCCCTCCTGAATGAGCGTCGCGGTAGCGACCGTGCTTCCAGACACCTCGGAGACTCGATGGCCGCCGGTTGTCTTCACGCCGGGGCCACGTGCGACCCATTCGAAGTACTCACCCTCGATGAGCTCTGTCACCTCCCAGACTGCAACCGGCAGCTTGGGCTGCCGGATCCGGGTACGAGCGCCGATGTAGATCGGACCCTCGTCCAGCCGCTCGACTGAGTCGATCGTCGGACTCCAGGCGGCCCACCTAGCAACGTCACTAAAGATCTCCCACACCCGTCCCGGTGTAGCCTGAATTGTAGCTGAATAATCGAAACGCATGCACACATTGTACAGGGAATTCGCTCCGGTTGCCGCCTGGGATCCCGGCGAGGCCTGTGCGTGAACCGATTGGATGTGGTGATCCGTACTGCGTATCGGACAGGTCTGCTTGAGCGGGCTTTGGGGCGCGGGTGGGATCGCAGCAATTACGGTAGGGCCAGCGATTTGAATAATTGCAATGGCGCGCGTTCGGAGCTTCGTGGGCGAGAATTTCACGGTCTGCTATTGAGAGCGTCTTCGTCTGGCTTGCCCCACTATTGACCGGGCGGTCACGTCCTCCCTTGGGCAAGTTTGGCAACGCCCTAGACGCTCGAGCCACCTCGACGACGGGCTTCAAGATGTCTAACAGACGCGCTGCTGGCGGTGGCGCCGATGGTGCCAACCGCGTCTGCGGAGGAGGTGGTCAACCGTGCGCGGGAAAGAATCTTGCAAGCATGCCCCCTAACGGCCTCGACGTCGATCCATCGCGGCCTTTGGGTGTCATCTTTGTCGGTCGGACGCGAGGGCCAGTGCTGGGACAACGCCGTGATCGAGTCCTTTTCTCCACCATCAAGACCGAACTCATCCGCCGCCACGCCTGGCTTACCCGCAAAACCGCCACCAGCGCGATCTTCGACTACATCGAAGGCTGGCACAACACCCGCCGACGCCACTCCACCCTCGGCTACCTCAGCCCAACACAGTACGAATCCACCATCGCGGAGACGGCCAAGCAGATAGCCTGACCACCTCCTCGACCTAGTCGGTCGAGATGGGTCAATCCTACGGGTCGTAAAGTGCGGCCCGAGATGCGTGAAACATGTTCGGCAACTGCCTTGCCTCATCACGATGTGCCCACGGAGTGGAGATAGTTGTTCCCTTCAATCAGTCAATGGTGTTCCGGGTCACCTCCAGCGCCACAGGCGGCGGGCTGATATCTGTGTCCAGGTTCTCAAGGCGTAGGAGGCCGGGATCTGACACCGCGTCCGCGGCATCTCCAACCTAGTCGACCCCAATCCCTGGAATATCGCGCACAACGCGAGACGCTAATGATGCCCTTCGGCAGGTGCCAGTGACTTGGCGATGTCTTCGGTGCCGACGCCGTGCGCCTGCCATGCATCCGGAAGGCGAGGGCCTGCCGTCGACGCGAACCGATCGGCGCCCGGGCCGCGTATTGGTTGTGACTCGGGGTTGCACGTCGACGCATTGGGGGTTGCCGATGACCGAAACACCGGACCGTATCGGGGTTCCGCCGTTTCCGCTCAACAGACCAACCGGTTGCCCGTTCGACCCGGCCGCCGAATACGCGCCGCTTCGGGATCTCGAGGGCCCGGTAGAGATGTCGACCCCGGCTGGCGTGAATGCGTGGGTGTTCACCCGGTTCGATGACGTCCGCCGTGTGTTGGCCGATCCCCGCCTAAGTTCGCGGTTAGCGCCGTCTGCACACGCCGTACCGGGGGCCGACCTCGACCGCCAGATCGGCACGGCCGCGATACTGCAGGATGACGGAGAACACCACTTGCGACTGCGCCGACTGCTGGCTAGCGAGTTCACAATCAAGCGCATGGAGGCGCTCCGGCCGCGAATTGCGCAGCTGATCGAGGATCGCCTCGACTCGATGCTGCGGAGCGATAGGCCGGTCGACCTGGTCGAGGTGTTCGCATTGCCGATCCCATCGCTGGTCATTTGCGAACTGCTCGGGGTGCCGTACGAGGAGCGCGACCAGTTCCAGCACCGCTCCGCGATCCTCGGCACGGTCGACCGCCGACCGGAGGAGCTCGAACGAGCCGGCGTAGAGCTTGGTCAATACGCCGCCGGCCTAGTACTAGCCAGGCAGGCCAAGCGTGAGGATGACCTGTTGTCACGCCTGATCACCCGCGCAGAGGAACAAGGTGACGCGCTCGCTGTCCCCGAACTCGTGTCAATCGTTCTCACGCTCCTCATCGCCGGGCACGAAACGACTGCGAACATGATTGCGCTAAGCACGCTTGCGTTACTGGGAGAACCGGAGCTGCTTCGAACACTGAGGCACCAGCCCGAGATCTCCGCACAGGCGGTCGAGGAGATGCTGCGGTACCTCTCAGTGCTCCAGTTCGGCCTGTTCCGCCAAATCGAAGACGACATCCCACTCATACACTCGACGCCTGCCGCGATCCCAGCGGACATCAAAGCAGGCGAATACCTGATCGCGGCTCTGCCAGCCGCGAACCGTGACGACCGGGTCTTCCCCGATCCGGATCGAATCGACCTGACTCGCCAAGGGCCAGCGCACCTGGCATTCGGTTTCGGGAGACATCAGTGCCTTGGGCAACAGCTCGCGAGGGTCATGCTCCAAGAAGTCTTCAACCGGCTCTTCCGTCGCATCCCAACACTCAGGCTCGCCGTGCCCGTCGAGCAGATCAGATTCAAGGACAACGCGATGACGTACGGCGTCGCCACGCTGCCCGTAACCTGGGAGCGGGAAAGCCACCGCTGACAAGCCCGAGGTCGACCGCGACGGACGCGTCGACCGTGGACCCACGTACCGGAGGCAGTAGACGACTCGTGCCGTGTTGAGGCTCTGTAGGCGCGTTGGCCGGTGTTGGTGTTGGATCGCCGACTTGTACCTTAGTGTAACGCCTGACCACGCCTGAGAGGCTGACGTCATAGCCGCGTTGAAGGACGGTGCTCGTGCTGCTGCGCGTGGACGCGCGCAGATCAACTCCACACGGCGTGGAGCTAACCCCTCGATCACCGACTGCGGGAGAACACTTACGGCGCCCTCAGCCGACCAGGTCTCGTTGATCCGCGCAGTGATTCACCTCTGCCGAGTGGTCATCAAGCCAGAGGCACTGGATCCGCCGATCTCAGGATGGCCGCTCCCCCTCGGAGCCTCGTTGAGCAAGCTCGTCGCACTCCCAAGCAGGGTCAGCCGTAGCTACTCCCGGGCTACACGATGATCGCCTACTATCTTGCTGAGCGCGTAGTTATGCTGCGCAGCCAGGTCTCGCGCTGCTTCGGGTAAGACCCGAGCGGAAAGCGGGATTCGCAGTGCTGGTCAGGAAATCTCCGACAGCCAGCAAACCATCGATGCTCGGCACGGCCGGCCGACGCTTGCCGAGAGCAACTAAGAGGAACTGCTTGGCCAGTTGCATCACACCGCGGTGGATCACCAAGTTGGTCGATCTGTGCTTCTGATTCACGGCGGCACAGAGGATGGCGACATGCCTGTCCCGCAAGGAGCCGCATCAAGCGACGTAGTCGACAGCTACCTGATGTGGCCGGTGCGACACGGGAAGGAGCCCCGGACACGCTGGTCCGGTTCCGGAGCACACCAACACGCAGACCCGGCGCGGCCGTCGATCTCATGCTCCGTTGAGCTTCTGTGCGTGGCTCGCGGCCTCTCGACGTGTTTTGACGCCTAGACGGCGGAGGATCGCTGAGACATGATGGTCGACGGTCCGGACCGAGATGAAGAGCTGCTCGGCGATCTCGACATTGGTCCTGCCTGTCGCGAGGAGGTGCAGGATCTCCACTTGTCGCTCGGTGAGTTCGTCCGTGGGTCTGCGCCGTTTGCGCGGTATGGACACACCCATGCTCCGGAGCCGTTGACGGACCATCGCAGCAGCCGGCTTGGCGTCGAGGTCGTCGAGGACCTGCACGGCCTCCGTCATGCAGACGACCTCGCCCGAGTCCGCCAGCTCAAGCGCCCGCTCGTAGGGGTCGCCGATCAGCTCCCATGCGGCAGCGGCGCCGCGCCAATCCCCATTTAGCCCCAGCATATACGCCGCCGGCCTCACGTGAGCGGCGGGAGTGATCACGCCTGCTCTGGCCAGGAATCTGAACATCTCACCGAAATCGGCGCGGATCTTCCATGCCGACGCGACGGCATACACCTCCTGCAGAACGTCCTCACGGTTGTTCAGCCATGCCCACTCGGCATACGCCGACGCCGCGTACACCTGAGTCGACCAACTCGGAAGCTCGTTGGACAACGTCCAGGCTTCGGCCAGGACCTTGTCAGCTCCTTGTTCACCGAGCCTGGTCAATATGCGACCATGAATTGCAAGATTAGTGACGATCAGCGCATTTACCGGCTGCTGGCGAGCGGACTCGTTCGATTTACTTACGTGCTCGGCTGCCTCATGGTAGCGGCCTTCTCTAACGGCCAAGAGCGCAGCGTGACACTGTAGGTGCGCAAGATGCATGGCCAACTCATGCTTCGCAGCGAATGACAGCCCGTCATCGAGACATTGCCGCATTTCGTCCAGTTGACATTCGCAGTACAACGCCTCACTCAGAAGGTTGTACGCCAATGCGATGCGCTCGTGAGTCTGCGCCGCTGAGTACGGGCGCCACGGTGGCTCTTCTCCAGACAGGCCCACCGAAATTGCCCTCGCCAAGTGCTGACGGAGGTATTCAAGACCGATCGCGTGCCCCATCTGAGAGTGAGCCACACCTAGGTACTGCAGAGCCTTCCACTCCCCACCCGACTGCAGCGTCAACTCGTGGGCAGCCTCCAGCGCAGCTATGCTTTCCTCGGTCCGTCCGGCACGCAACAGGAAAGAACCGCGTACGATCCCCGAATCGATCTGAAGGTGCATCGAGCCGATTTCACACGACAGCAGATATGCGCGAGTCGCAACTGCCAAAGCCGCTCCGTACTCGTCAGCGAAATGCAGGTATCTGGATTGGCGTATCAGCGCCTCGATCAGCGCAGCGTCTTGGCCGGCCGCCTCGTACAAGCTGATCGCTTCCTCGCCGATGCGTCGCGCGTCGTCCAATCGGCCCGCGACGGCTAGTTCCCAGGCATAGTCGGAGACAAGTGGAGCACGGTCATCCACGGGCAACTCGTCCCAGTACGGCCGTACACCCTCAAGATGGGCCAGAGCCTGGCGATGAGCTCCCGCGTCACTCGCTTCTCGTGCGGCTCGTGGCGCGAAGCGCAAGAGCGCCTTCCGATCGGCGGCCCGATCGGCGTGATGGACGATAGCGGCAGCCGGGGCATCGTCGACCGTCATCAGATACCGAAGAACAACCGAATCAAGCCGGCGTTGGCGCAGGCGCGGAAGCGATTGCTCGACGGCTCGGCGAACCAGTTCGTGTCGGAACTCCACGCCATCCTGTGTAACCTTCAGCAGCTCGCCACGCTCGCCGTCCTCGACGAACTTTACGGTGTCCCCAAGTAAACCTGCCAGGTGCTCCACCGGCATCGGGCCAGGTATAACAGACAGCTGCTCGACGGCGGCTACAGCCTCGTCGCCCAGAGCATGCAGGCGCCTGAGTACAGCGTCTGTGACGGAGTTGGGAATGTCTCCGTCCGGTGCGTCAAGCACTTCGCTCAAATAGAAGGGATTGCCGCCTGTGAGCCGGTACAGCTCTTCTGGGTCACGCCCACTCCCGGCGGCAAGCTGCCGCACTCCCTCGATCGAGAGGGGCTCGAGCTCGATCCGGTGGACCCACGACTCGGTCAGCGTGCCCATGGTCCGGCGAAGCGGGTGTCCATCAATCTCTGCCGAGCGATAACTCATCACCAGGATGGCCGGCAGCCGGTTGATTCGTCGTGCGAGATAGCGGATCACGTCGAGGGTGGCGTCATCCGCCCATTGGACGTCCTCGAGGATTAGCACGGTTGGGCTGGCCAGTTCGTCGATCACTGCCGTCGGCAGGTCCAGATGCTCCTCGGCCGCCAAGGCACGCTCCAGAAGCCCCCCAGAGTCCCGCGCCGCCTCCCGCAACGGCCGCAGCGGTGCGGCAATGAGCATGTCATCGCAGCGCCCCCGCAGCACTCGAATCCGGCGGTCAAGAGACGACGCGAAGAGCTCGATCAATGTTGTCTTGCCGATGCCGGCTTGACCCGCCAGCAGCGCGACAGAACCTTGTCCTCTCAGCGCAGCCTCGGCCAGATCTGACAGCCGCTGGAGATGGCGAGCACGCTCAACGACGGTGGCCTCCATGCCAAGAGCATGGCAGAGAATCCGGCGGCTTGTCCCTGATGATCAGCCAGCGCTTCAACCAGAACTACGGAGTGTCACACGGTTGAGCAATACCGTCACGCGGAGTCAAATGCGAAACGACACTCGCCCGAATCGCGGGCATCGCCACATCGATCGCCGCTCCGAGACAGGTGGAACCAGTCCATTCGCGATGGCTGGAGATCACCGGAACAAACTGGCTAGCTCCGGTCACTGGATTGACGTACCAAGTCTGACCCTGCGGATCCAGTCCGTACGTTTCAACAAGGTCAGCCAAGAGGCGCACCAGGCTCTGCCGCATCACCTCTGGCGTGAACCCAACCTCGCAATCGGTCATCAGTGCAATACCAATGTTGCCGGCGTTGAAGCCCGCAAGATGCGCGGCACTCTCGACAAGTCGCCTGTCGGCACCGGCAGCAGAAGTAAGCAGTCCACCATTGGATCCCACGTATACAACGCCATCGCCGTCAATCAGCCAGTGATATCCGATATCACCGAGACGTTCACAATCCGTATGAAGGAAATAGATAGCTCGCATGAGTGCGGCCGACTCTAGCCCGTCGCAACCTGCGGCGACCTGGTGCAGCGTAATCACTTGCGCCGGCGAAGCGCCGCGAAGCGACTTCGCATCGCGCGATCGAAGGCTCTCGTCCGCTCCCCACCCCGCCCGAGTCACGTGGTAGCCGCCCGCCGGAATTCCTGGAGAACCTCGGCCCGCCCCGTGATCCTCAAGGGCCGCGGCACCCGAAGCCCCTTCGGTGGTGTTCAGGGCGACGACCTGCACCTCAGAAACAGATGCAAGGAACTCTACATTGACCGAGGCGGCCTTTCGTGCGGGCACGACCGACAGGAATCGGCCCTTTCGAAGCTGCTCACCATTTGGGATCTCAGTCCATTCGCCCCACTGGCCGTCAGGGCCGAACCGAACTCTCCCCGCGACTCCGGCCCCCGTCCAAGCGATCCCAACGTAATCGAGAGGAAATCCTGGCTCCATGATCTCCTGCCCCTCATGTGCATATTCGACGAGTGTCGGTGGCGCGTCGGCGACGGGCACCATGTCAATCGGTGACTCACCATCTCGGGGCCACGACGGAAGAGGAACTGTCATTGTTGGGATCTTCCTGCATTGGCTGGATCTGATGCTTTCAGTCGCCCTGACCCACACACAGCGCATGAACCGCCGGCCGCTCTGCATGATCCGGCCAGCTCAGTTGCGCAGCGCCGTGGTCTCGAAGCTCGAAGGCTGATCGGCTCGGCCGGCACGAATCGTTCGCTCCCGCCCGTTGTCGAGGTACTGGATCAGTGCTATTGGGCCGAGGGCCACGTGCCAGCGGGCCGACCAGCCAAGCGGGCCGCTCGCGCCCGTCGATAACGGCCAGCACGCGGGCAGGCAACGGCACCTGCAAGATGGGGCGAGGATCGAATCGAGCTGATCGGCCAATGCGGTCCGCCATCGCCGTATCACCCCTGCCGTGAGGTCAGCGACAGGGAACCGTTGATGCCTGCTCCATTGTTTCGACGGCCCGCGCTGCCGGCAGGAGGTAAACGGATCCCCGAACTTGATCAGCTCTTGCGGCAGAACGTTCCAGTGACGACGCAATTGAAACGTCTTGTCTTCGGCTGGTGCGACAAGCGTCGGGGGCGGCGCCACTGCGCTCGAACGGTCCTGCTCTTCACCAAGCCTAGGGATCGCAATCAGGAGGCGATCTCGCTCTGGGAAAGGCACTCGAAGTAGGCCAGATGGAGAACGCCTTCCACCTGTCTTGGCAAACAGCTGAGGCCCTTCACGAACTCGCCAGCCGCACCGGATCTCATCCATCGATGGCCAGTCGTCCGACAGATCCAAGACCGGATCGACGGAAAGCCCCACGTTTGTGCGCAGCAAGCGTCTGGAGATGTCGACAATAGACCTTCGAATGATCGCTAGAGCCATGGCTTCAAGCCGCGTTCCGGATCGAACGTGCTGTGCGCACGCCAGACCTGGACGGCGAACGCTGCACAACGTCATCCCGACCAGGTTCATCGCCGTGGCGAACGTCGGACCGGCAAGGCGATTGTTTGTCTCCGGCAGTGCGTCATCGTTTCCCGGCTGGCACCGCACCTCAAGCGACGTCTCATCGGTCACGCTCACCGGTCCGCCCTCCTCAAGTCTCCTTCCAAGACTCGGACAAGGGCGGCATCTGAGCATCGGTAATTGCTGCCTATCAAATTCGCCCAACTGCCACACAGCTGCCTACCTGCATGATTTCCCGTGGCACTGCGCCCTGACGGCACCGGCACGCCGCGAAGCTCCCGGAGCGACGGGATATTCATCTCCAAGATCGAGCAGCAACGCTCGTAGGCACCGAGCACTCGCCATTTTCACTGACGTAGCTACAGCAAGACGCAGAGGCAGCCGGGACCTGACCGTCTGCCAGCCCATCGTGCGTTGGGACGAGGGAACCGAGATGGCCCGCTAGTCCGCCATCGCCGCCACAGCCCTTGCGGGCGGTAGAAACCAAGAACCACCCGCCCAGTCACATCCTCGACGACCGCTCACCCCCGAGCGGTTCACTACGCTGGTAGCCTCGGCCGACCACCACGTGTTGCAACGTTGACTAGAACCCGCCTTGCCGCCAACTGGTCAGCATTCGCTGCCGCCGACACGGGCACCGCGTTTCGCGGACCATCGCCGTGGCGCAAGCCGGGGATGCTCTAACTGCTCGCCCACGACCTAGGCGCGGTCGATCCGGGCGACTTCTTTGCGCACCGATGACTCAGGCGAGTCCGCAGGGCACGGCGCGTCAACGAACCTCTGGCGCGTACAACCCTTCGCTGCGCCCCTGACTCTGCCGCCCAAGCATCATCCGCAGTCGATGTCGCGAAACATCCACATAGGGATCGGCCGTGACTATTGACTGTGGTCGGATCCAACTGCGCTGTGACCAACGTATTGCTGCCTGACTGGCAAGGTCGGTACTTGGAACCAAGCTGCAGGTGCGCAGGGATGCGGTAGGCCACAGCACGAAGAAGTCCAGGGCTCCTTCGTGCTCTGTGCTTCCTCGCCGCCCATCATTCGAGGAGCCACACCATGTATGACCATCGCAAGGTCGGGCGGGAGCTCGGTCTGTTCGACTCGGATCCGCTGATTGGAGCCGGCCTGCCCTACTGGTTGCCCGCCGGTGCGGCGATTCGCCACGCCTTGGAGAGGTACATCGCCGAGGTGGAACGAAGAGCCGGCTATCAACAGGTCTATTCACCCGTTCTCGGCAAGCGCGAGCTCTATGAGATCTCAGGCCACTGGGCGAAGTACAGCCACGACATGTATCCGCCGATGGACATGGGCGGCGAGCAACTCGTCCTGCGGCCGAGCATCTGCCCGCACCACGCGCTCATATACCGATCACGCTCACACAGCTATCGCGAGCTCCCACTGCGGTACTCCGAGCTCGGTGGGCAGTACCGGGCCGAGCTGTCCGGAGCGATCGGCGGCCTGAGCCGGGTCCGCGCGATGCAACTCAACGACGCCCACATCTTCTGCAGCCTCGACCAGGTCGCCGAGGAGGCAGGCAACGCGCTCAACCTGATCAACCGGGCGTACGACGACATGGGGATCAGCGCATCGCGGTACGTCCTGGCCCTCCCGTCCGAGGACGCCCCGATCGGCTCGGAGAGCAGCAAGTACGTCGGTGATGCCGCCAGCTGGGCCCACGCCGCCGGACTGCTTCGCGAGGTGCTCGACAACGCCGGCGTGGACTACGAGGAATCACCGGGCGACGCCGCGTTCTACGGGCCGAAGATCGACGTCCAGCTGGCGGATTCGGCCAGCCGTGAGTTCAGCCTGTCGACCGTCCAGATCGACTTCCACCAGCCGGAACGCTTCGGCCTCGAGTACGTCGGTGCCGACGGCAACAAACACCGTCCGGTGATGGTCCACCGGGCGATCGTCGGCAGCATCGAACGCGCCGTCGCCCAGCTGATCGAAGTACATGGCGGCGCCTTCCCGGCCTGGCTCGCGCCGGTGCAACTCGTCGTACTGCCGATCTCCGACGACGAGGAGAAGCTCGCCGTCGAGGTCGCCCGGCGCGCGTCGGACCGCGGCCTCCGGGTCGAGGTCGCACACGCCGACGAAGGCAGCCTCGGCGCCCGCATCCGCGAAAACCGCCTCGCGCCGTATCAAGCCGTCATCGGAGCCCGTGAGGCGGCAGCTGGCGAGCTCGCCATCCGCGACCGCAATGGCCGACAGCGCGACCCGGAACCGGCATGCTCGGCCCTAGACCATATCCGTGCAGAGGTAGATGTGTTGGCGGACCGCCAGGCGATCGCAATTGGCGCCGCCGCGGCGAGCTGAGCGTGCCGACCGCTGGGGTCGGCACATTGTGATGGACTCTTCGCCTGTCCTATTGGATGGACGTCCGGGATCAGCAGCCCTATGCTCCGGGAAGTGGCGTCCAGCAGAGTGGTGTACGGCAGGCCCGGTGACGGGCGTGGCGTAGACGCTTGAAGGCGGTCATCGCGTGATCCTTTGGAAGACTTCTCACAGTGCTTTTGAAGGAGAACTCACGCGATGACCACGAACACCGGTATCGCCCCTGCCCGGTTCCTGCACGACCAGTTGGAGACCGCGTCGCCGGATCTGTTGCGCGACATGCTCAGCACGTGTGTGAACGCGTTGATGGGTGCCGAGGCCGACGCGATCTGCGGCGCGCGGTGCGGGCTGCCCAGCGGCGATCGAACCAGCCAGCGCAACGGCTATCGGCACCGCGATTCCGACACCCGCGCCGGCACCGTGGACCCGGCGATTCCAGCTCCCGGGTTGGTGACCAATGGGGGTGATCAAGTCAGTGGGTGGGAGGCGATCACCAGGGTCGCGGGGCGGCTGGGATGACGACCGAGACGCTGCGCCTGTGGTACGCCAGGCCGCGGTCTATGCCGAGCGCCAGGCCCCGCCCGCAGGACTGATTCGAAGGGCGAGTCCTGGCTCGGGGCGTTTGGTGTCGGTTTGCCGCTTCAGTCAGGGATGGGATCGTCGATCCGTAGCCAGTTCAAACCATCTGCAGGCGGGGTAGGGCGACGTTGGGCTCACGGCAGTGGCACGGCGAACCAATGCCGGGAGCCGGTGCGTACAGCGGTCAGAAGGATCTCTCGATCGAATGGAGTACCTATGCGCCGGTTACTTGCTGGTTTGACCGTACTTGCCGCCGCGGGTGTCGGTGTCATCGCACCCGCCACGGGAGCCGAGGCGGTGGTCAATCCGCTGCGCAACCTTGAACTGACGCAATCTACCGGCTATGCCGGTGTGAGTGAGGCCTACTGTTCGGTGGGCAAGGTGGTGATCGGAGGTTCGTTCCGGAGCAGTCCCGGTGTCTCTACGACATCGAGACTTGGGACATTCAAACCTGTGAGCAAGGTCAACGCAGAAGGCCACCTCGTCTATGGATTCCGCGTGAGCGCGAGTAGGCAGTACGTGACCGCCACCACCCCCCCAATTACCGTGAAAGCCCTCTGCGCCGACTGGGTACATGGATACGAGATCGTTCAACGTTGGGGGTTCAAGAACGCGGTATGGGAGAAGACGTCTAAAGCGACGTGTCCTGCAGGAAAGGTGGTTATCGGATCGGGAGTCGAGGCGACTGGTGGCAACGTCAGCGTGGATGAGGTCCTCCCAAGCACGAACCAGGTTGGTGTCAAGGCGTTCGGCAAGCCTGGCTCATCGGTCGCTTGGGAGCTAGGAGCATATGCGATCTGCTCCTACCCGCTGATTAACCGTTCGGTGGTCAACACGGGCGTAGGCACTGTCGATTCCACAGGAAAGGCGGAAGGCCGCTCACTCTGCCCATATGGAACGAATGTACTGAGCGCAGGGTTTGATCTGATCGAATCACTCGGCCGCGCTGGAATGTACGAGGCATTCTTCGATCAGGTTGGAAGCCGAACCGGCGTCTCGGTGCGCGCAGTACAGGCAGTCTATCCTTCAGCGACATGGCGGACGGCGGCATACGCCGTGTGTGCAGAATGGTGATCTAGCCCGGATCTTTCGTGACTGCGATGTTCGTGGTGGTGGTGGTGGTGGCTTGATGGCCGGTGTGCGGGAGGGTGGTCGAGGCGGCGTTGTGGGTGAGGTGGACGACGGTGCGGCGGCCGGTGCGAGCGATCCTGGCTGCGGTGGAGAATAGCCGCGGGCGTAGGTGTTTGGGTTGCCGCCGGTGTGCCTGGTGGGTGGTTTCGCCGTTGTCGGTGAAGGCGAGTAGTTGCATCCAGGCGGTGAGTTCGCAGGCCAGCGCCGATGGCGCACCAGATCTGGTTCTGGGTGAAGTCGTGCAGTGGCAGGTTTCTGAGTCCGGTTGTTTTGGCGCAGCGAATGCGGTCTTCGGCGCGGGTCCGGCGGCGGTGGCGTAGCTCGGGGTCGGCGAGCTGGCCGCGGGCGGTGTGGGTCGCGAACGCGGTAACCCGCATGCCGTCGATGTCGGTGAGGCGCGGTTGGGTGCCAGGATGAGGGCGTTCCTTGCGGTTGATCACCGGCATCCCGGCCGGGCATGTCGACAGGTTGATCAGGGCGGAGATGTCGGCGACCCCGGCGCCGTCACGGACCCGGCTATCGCTGTCGATCGCCGATGTCCAGGTGTGTTTCGGGATCCGCGGGCAGGGCTTGGGGTGAAGTCGTCGGGCAGGGTGAGCCCGACCGAGTACGACAGCCGGTGGACGAGGATCCAGTCGAGGAACTCGTGGGTGCAGCCGGCCGAGTCGGTACGGATCAGCGCAGGCAGCCGGGCCTGCTCCCGGCCCGACAGCACGGGAGTTGTTTGAGGGCGTCACGGACCACGGCGATGTGGTCGGCGGCAGTCGCGCCAAGAACTCGCGTCCACTCCCCAGCAGGTTCGACCATCACCCTGCCCTATACGACGGACTCCCACTGGTCGGATCGCATGCCCTCGATCACAGCGCTTCCTGGGGCGGGGCTGGGTTCGCGCTCGAAGGGGCGATCGGAGCGAGCAGGCAGGGCGTGCTCGACCCTGCGCACAAGCGCGGGCCAGGTTACCGACTCGAAAGGAAGTGAACGATCCCTTGTCCATAGTCAGTGGTGTCTGTCTGCACCGGCCGCCGCTACCAGCTCCCACTCGGTCCCGTAGCCCGGATGGTTTCGGGGGACCGCAAGCACGCACTAGTCCGGGACGCCGCCAGTTCATCTTGTTGCCATGGCAAAGACGCAGAGGTTGACACCCAGCACGACGCAGAAGACGGCGAGAGGAGCCGCCAGAACCGTCATGCTCTCTTTGACATCGCGCCAAAGAGTACAGCCTTCGCTCGACCGAGCATGCTCACAGCCATCTTCGGCAGGCGACCGCGATATCGGAGTGAAACCCAGAGTCACAGGGGCGATGCAGTCGAGGAGTACCGACAACGAGAAGGGACGATGCACCGCCGACCTGAGCGGACGGGTCGGCCTACAGGTGGGCAGCCCGTCTGGGTGCCGCTGACACGGCGCCACGGTGGTCGCAGGACGATGCCGTTGCTGTCATCTCGGCCGCCAATCTTCACCCGAGGCAATACGGGCTCAGGTGGGGCATCGGTTCGCGGCGGGTCAAGTCCTTTGGAGTGGTGTACGACGGTTTGTGATTCGTCGTTGTCTGGTTAGGCGCTGATCGCGCCGGCGGTAGGGGTGGTGTTGTTCTCCTCGGGGTTGGTGATGAGGGTGAGTCGGCTGCGGTGGAGGACTTCGAGGCCGAGGTAGCGGCGTCCGTCGGCCCATTCGTCGTTGTTCGGCCAGGACGGCGCCGACGAGGCGGATGATCGAGCCGCGGTCGGGGAAGATGCCGACGACGTCGGTTCGGCGGCGGATCTCGCGGTTCAGGCGCTCGTTGGGGTTGTTGGACCAGATTTGTCGCCAGACGTCGCGAGGGAACGCGGTGAACGCGAGCACCTCGTCGCGGGCGTCGTCGAGATGGGCATGCACGGCCGGAAGGCTGGTTTCGATTTGGTCGAGGAGTTTGTCGTACTGCGCGTGGACGGCCGCGGCATCGATCTGGTCGAACACCGAGTGCAGCATCGCCTTGACCCCGCCCCAGGCGTGTTTGGGGCACACGGCCATCAGGTTGGCGGTGTAGTGGGTCCGGCACCGCTGCCAGGAGGCGCCGGGCAGGTTCGCGCCGATCGCATCGACCAGGCCCGCGTGCGCATCGGAGGTGACCAGCGCGACGCCGTTGAGGCCACGGGCGACCAGGTCCTTGAAGAAACTGTTCCAGCCGGCCCCGGATTCCGCAGTACTGGTCGCGACACCGAGGATCTCGCGGAACCCGTCGGCGTTGACGCCGGTCGCGACCATGACCGCGATCTTGATCACGCGGCCTCCTTCGCGGACCTTCATCGTCAACGCATCAGCCGCCAGGAACGTGTACGGCCCCTCGGCCAGCGGCCGTTCCCGGAAGTCGCGGACCAACTCGTCGAGATCCCTGGCCATCACTGACACCTGCGACCTGGACAGGCCGGTGATCCCTAACGACTGCACGAGGCGGTCCATCCGCCGGGTCGAGACCCCGAGCAGGTAACACGTCGCCACCACCGACGTGAGAGCTGCCTCAGCACGGCGGCGCCGCTCCAACAACCAGTCGGGGAAGTACGTGCCTTCACGCAGTTTCGGGACCGCGACATCCAATGTGCCGACCCTTGTGTCGAGCTCGCGGTGCCGGTATCCGTTGCGGGAGTTTCACCCGATCGGGGTCACGCACCCCATACGAGGCACCACAGACACTGTCGGCGTCGGCGGACAACAGCTTGTTGATGAACCCTTCCATCAACTCCCGGAGCAGATCCGGGCCGGCCTGCTCGAGATGCTCGTGCAAGAACTCGGCAGGGTCGATACTGGGTGATGCGGTCATCGCAGTGCTCTTCTCTTCGAGTGGGTTGTGAGAGATTCCTCGAAGAATCACGCGGTGACCGCACCCACGTCTAGGACCGGGTCAGCCACCACTTCGCCGTACACCACTCTGCTGGACGCAACTTCGCCGAGACCTCCGGAGACCGACCGTCACGGCCCAGCCATCGCAACACCAGTCTGCGACCGGGGCCGAATTGTCACCTACAAGGTCAGGGCGTCGCCGAGCTAAGCCGTCTGCCGGGCAGAAGGCGCCGGAAGTTGCCTGACTCGATGGGGCTCCACCGCTCAGGGAGTCATGAGCCGGCAAAATCTGGGCGATGTCTCCAGCTTTAGGTCACCGCCCCGGGCCGACTTCCCTAGGGCCATCGGCTGGACCTGACAGTCTCAGTGCCTGGCTTGAAGTCGCTGTAGTACGGCGCAAGCTGTGGCCAGTGTGATGAAGAGAGGGCGGAGAACAGAGTCGATTCCCAAGCCCGCTTCGGATCGCTGAACGATCTGGCGAGCATCCCTGGCACGATCGCGAAGCCGATTGTGCCCGCTGCAAGTCGCCTCCACCGTGATCCGCGCCCCGACATCGAGTGACCAGCCAACATCGCCAGGACCACCACACCAATGGATGCACTACCCTCCCCCGTTGCCAGCAGGTGAGGAATCGCTCCCGGAATCGACAGAGTGCCGATGGCGAAGAGCATAGGGGTCCACACCAGCCAACCGGGGATTCGAGCGCCCGTACGTCCCAAGTGCACTGCCCAGCCGACGGAGCCACCCACAAGAACGCCTGGCAGGAGCAGGCAAGCGAAGGTGCCGACCCAGGTGAAGCGCGAATCCGCCCCGGCAAGGTGGATCATCCAGCCGCGAAGGCTCGCGGCCCAGATGAGCCCGAGAAGCGCACCAACCCCGGCGGCGATGGTCAAGTCGCGGTCGAGCCGCTGGTGCAGACTCGTGCCGTCAACGCCCGGCGCCGTCGTGGCCGGGATCTCATCATCGGGTATCCGCTTCCTCATGTCCGGACTGCCCCTCGACGCTGCGCAGCCGCCAACCCGAGAATCGAGACCATCGCCATTCTTCCGGCGATCACCCGTTGCTCAAGGACAGCCAGCCCGAGGTCGCGCAAACGAGGGAAGACCTGGCGGGATGTTTTGCTCGCTGTACCGTAGGGAGAGCTGTACGGCGCCTCGTCCAGGAATGGTGAGTAGGCGAGCGCCGCCGTAGCAGCGCCTACGCTCGGCGCCCCAGCGAAGAATCCGCAGATACCGACGGCGGACGTCAATCGATGGAACACACCTGATCCTTCCCCTTCGCTTCCTCGGCCAACCGCCGTTCGGACGGACGGCGCGCGACGGCATGTCCGGTTTCTGGCTCAACGAGCAGTACGACCCGGGTAGCGACAGGTGGTTCATCATCGCGTCCATCTGCACGATCATCCAAGCCCCCTGGGTCGTACCGCCGATCACCGCCGTTGTGGCTACAACTGGCTGACGGCAGCCCGCAGCTCGGCTTGCAGGTCGCGGTGCGTGGACCGGTCGACCCGTACTTCGATGATGTCGATGCCGGCGACTGTTTGGGCTAGGGCGTCTCTTAGTGCGTCTGTTGTCTCGACCAGCTTGTAGGGGGTGCTGGTGGCGGCGGCGAGTGCGGAGAGGTCGACGTTGTGCGGGGTGCCGAAGACGCGCTCGAAGTGGGTGGCGTGGTCGGTGCCGCCTTGTTCGAGGGTGCTGAAGATGCCGCCGCCGTTGTCGTTGACGACCACTATGCGCAGGTCGGGGCGCGGTTCGGCTGGGCCGATCACCAGGCCGTTGGCGTCGTGCAGGAAGGCGAGGTCACCGACCAGCGCGTAGGTTGGGCCGGCGTTGGCGAGGGCGGCGCCGACGGCGGTGGAGAGGGTGCCGTCGATGCCTGCGAGGCCGCGGTTGGCCACTGTCCGGATCGGTACGACGGGCGCCAGGTCGAGGTCGCGCACTGGGTTGGAGGAGGCGACGACGAGCATGCCGTCGGCGCCGATCACCTCGCCCATCAGGGCTGCGACGGCTGGGCCGTTGAGGCTGCCGGCCAGGACCTTGTCGATCGCCGGGCGGGCCTGCTGGTCGGCTTGCAGCCAGCGGTCCAGCCAGTCGGTGGTGTCCGCGCCGATCACTTCGAGACCGGTGACGACGGCCGCGGCCCGGCGTCCGGCGTCGGGCCACAGACCGGTCGGTGACACGACGATGACCTCGACCTCGGGGCGCGCGAGGAGCTTGGTGACCGGCCGCGAGAGGGTCGGGTGCCCGAACACGAGCACCCGCTCGATCTCATCGTTGAGAGAGGTTGCTGCTAGCAACAATCGGTAGGCCGAGATGACGGCGGGGCCGGTTCTGGCGCGGCTGGACGGTTCGGCGAACAACGGCCAGTTGCCGGCCTCGGCCGCGAGCCGCGCCGCCTGCGAGGCGCCGTCGCCGGCAACCACCACGGTCTTGGGTCCGGGCGCGACTGCCGAGGGCTGGGCGGCGGTGGCGTGCACGCTGGTCCATGGGCCGGTGCTGCGCCCGTCGAGCGGTTCTGGCCAGTCACCGTCGTCTGTGGGCACCAGGGGTTCTACCAGCGGGCAGTTGAGTTGCACCGGTCCGGGGTCGGCTGTGCGGGCGCCGACTGCTGTGGACACGGCGCGGGCGATCTGGGAGCGCCAGTACGCGACCTGGCCCAGCTGCCTGGTCGGCGTTCCGAGCTCGTGGAAGAGGCGGACGGCGTCGCCGAACACCTTCAGCTGGTCGGTGGTCTGGTTGGCGCCGGTCCCCCGCAGCTCCGGTGGGCGGTCGGCGCTCAGCACGATCAGGGGCAGGCCGCTGTGGGATGCCTCGAGAACGGCCGGGTAGAGGTTGGCGACCGCGGTACCGGACGTTGTCACGACCGGCACCGGCAGCCCGGTGCCACGGATGAGTCCGAGAGCCAGGAAACCCGCCGTACGCTCGTCGATCCGCACGTGGAGGCGCAGGCGCCCGTCTCGGTCGGCCGTGGCGAGAGCCAAGGCCAGCGGGGTGCTGCGCGAGCCGGGAGCCAGCACCGCCTCGCGGACGCCGGACCTGATCAGCTCGTCGACCACCACTGTCGCGAACGCCGTGGACGGGTTCATTCGTTTCCTCTCAATGCGTCGACCCTCGCGAACCGCGCTTCCCACTTGGCGGTGGTCGCCCGGTCGGCAGTTGGCACCTCTGGAGCCGGTTGAAGGCGCTTCACCGGCAAGAACCCGTCGACGGGCAGCAGCGGCTCGTCGACGACCTCTGCCGTGAACATGGAGACAGTGGCCAGGCCGCACGCGTACGGGAGCTCAGGCAGTGCTGCCGCGAGAGCTACCCCTGCAGCGATACCTATCGAGGTCTCCAGCGCAGAGGACACGACCACCGGCAGGCCGATCTGCTCAGCGATGTCCAGACAGGCCCGGACGCCGCCTATCGGCTGCACCTTCAGTACTGCGATGTCAGCAGCCTCAAGCTTCTTCACCAGCAAGGGATCCTCGGCCCGCCGGATCGACTCGTCTGCCGCGACCAGCACATCGGTACGGCGCCGGACGGCCGCCAGGTCCTCCACCGCAGCGCACGGCTGCTCGACATACTCCAAGTCAAAGCGGCTCAGTTCCTTCAACGCCCGCAAGGCTTCCTCGACAGACCAGGCACCGTTGGCATCGATCCGCACCTGCCCACGGCCGATCGCATCCCTGACCGCCTCCACGCGCTCCACGTCATCGGCAAGCGACTGACCGGGCTCAGCCACCTTCACCTTCGCCGTCGCACACCCCGACGCCCGCACAATCGCAGCAGCCTTCTCGGGATCTACCGCCGGCACCGTGCAATTCACCGGTACGACGTCCCGCACCGCCGGCGGCCAGCCGTCGAAGGCCGCCTCCCGAGCGGCGCGGAGCCAGGCCACGCACGTCGCGTCGTCATAGTCCAGGAACGGCGACCACTCCGCCCATCCCGCCGGCCCCTCGAACAACATCCCCTCGCGCACCGTGATCCCACGGAACTTGTTCTTCAACCCAATCGCATAGGTGATCACCGCACACCCTCGCCGTTAGAACGCGTAGGGGTAGTCAGACCAGTCGGCCGGCCGCTTCTCCAGGAACGAGTCGCGGCCCTCGGCCGCCTCGTCGGTGCCGTAGGCCAGCCGGGTCGCCTCACCGGCGAAGATCTGCTGCCCGACCAGCCCGTCGTCGATCAGGTTGAACGAGTACTTCAGCATCCGCTGCCCGGTCGGCGACTTCGCGCAGATCTTCTTGCCCCACTCCAGCGCCACCGCCTCGAGCTCGGCGTGCGGCACCACCTTGTTCACCATGCCCATCCGGTACGCGTCCTCGGCGGAGTACTCATTACCCAGGAAGAAGATCTCCCGAGCGAACTTCTGCCCCACCTGCCGAGCCAGGTACGCCGACCCGAAACCCCCGTCGAACGACGCCACATCCGCATCGGTCTGCTTGAACCGCGCATGCTCGGCCGACGCCAGCGTCAGATCGCACACGACATGCAAACTGTGCCCGCCACCGGCCGCCCAGCCCGGTACGACGCAGATGACCACCTTCGACATGAACCGGATCAACCGCTGCACCTCGAGAATGTGCAACCGGCCCGCCTTCGCCGGGTCGATCGTGTCGGCCGTGGTGCCCTCGGCGTACTTGTACCCGTCCTTGCCCCGGATCCGCTGATCGCCACCCGAACAGAACGCCCAACCGCCGTCGCGCGGGGAAGGCCCGTTGCCGGTGATCAGCACACAGCCGACATCGGTCGACATCCGGACATGGTCGAGCACCCGGTACAACTCGTCAACGGTCTGCGGCCGGAACGCGTTACGCACCTCGGGCCGGTTGAACGCGATCCGGACCACACCGGCATCGACCGCCCGGTGATAGGTGATGTCGGTCAGGTCGAACCCGTCCACCTGCTTCCAGGCCGACGGGTCGAAGATCTCGGACACCTGCGCATTCACCGTGCCGACCGCATCTTCTGCTCGGCGGCCGCCGCTGCCAGATCAAGAAACGCGTCGTTCTCCTCCGGGAGGCCGATCGAGACCCGGATCCCATCGGATCCGAACGCTCGTACGTGAACTCCCGCCGCCTGGCAGGCCGCGACGTAGCTGGCTGTCGCTTCGCCGAGGGGCAGCCACAGGAAGTTGCCGCCGCTGGGTGGCACAGACCAACCCTGAGCCAAGAGGGCGCTACGGACGCGATCTCGTTCGGCGACGGTACTTTCGACCCGGGAGAGAAGTTCATCCTCCGCGGCGAGCGACGCGACGGCCGCAGCCTGAGCAATGTTGGTTACGCTGAAAGGCAAGCGTGCCGCGCGGACCGCAGCGACCATATCTGGGTCGCCGACGAGAAAACCTACTCGCAGCCCAGCCATGCCGTAGGCCTTCGAGAATGTGCGCAGGACCGCCACGTTCGGCCGGCCGCGACAGAGGCCGAGACCGTCGGGGAAGTCCTCGTCCTGGACGTACTCCCGGTAGGCCTCGTCCAGTATCACGAGGCAATCGGTCGGCACCTCGTTCAGGAACCTCTCGAGTTCGGCGCGGCTGACGGTTGTGCCGGTTGGATTGTTGGGGTTGCAGATGATGACCGCTCGGGTCTTGTCGGTGATGGCGTTCGCCATCGCGATCAGATCGTGCTTGTCGTCGCCGAGGGGGACCTCGACGGCGGTAGCACCAGACAGGCCCACCAACAGCGGATACGCTCCGAATGATCGCCACGCGTACACCACCTCAGCGCCAGGCTCGCCAAGTGCCTCCAGCACCATCTGGAGGACACCGGCGGAGCCGCTGCCGACCGCAACATGCGCCTGTGGGACACCGAAGCGAGCCGCCAGTGCAGCAACCAGTGCGGTGTGCTCGTCGTCCGGGTAACGGTTGATCTCACTCGCAGCGCTCTGAATTGCCTCCAGCACCGACGGCAGGGGCCCGAAAGGCGACTCGTTGGCGGACAGCCTGGTCGATCTGGCGCCGGAGGCAACCAACGGGGCAGTTCGCCGGCCAGCGGATCGCTTAAGCACCGAGCGGAAGGTGAAGGCCCTTGGACGGTGAATCCCTATCCATGGTCAGTGGCTCCTGCCTACACCGGCCTTCGTCGCGGGCTTTGGCCGGGCCGACCTTCGACCTGGCGGCAAGAGGCCCAGGGCCTCTCTCATCACCGACAGCTTCCAGTTGGTTTCGGCCAGCTCGACCACGGGGTCGGAGTCACTGACGATGCCACCGCCCGCGAACATGGTGGCGGTGTCTCCGGCCAGCAGTGCGCAGCGCAAAGCGACCCAGCAGTCGCCGTCTCCGGCAGCGTCAGCCCATCCGACTGGGCCGGTGTACCAGCCTCGATCGAGGTTCTCCAGCTCTGCGATCAGCGCCCGCGCCGCCGGAAGTGGGTGGCCACCGATTGCCGGCGTCGGGTGAAGCCACTGCGCCACGCTGAGTACCGATGCATCCACGGGCAAGTGGGCGCTGATATCCGTTCTGAGGTGGCGAATATTGCGGAGGCTGACCACTCTGGGCCGCTGATCTCTGCGGACCGATTCGCACCGCTTTCCCAAGGTCTGCTCGATGTGATCAGCTACGATCGAATGCTCTCTGCGCAGCTTGGGATCCGACATGACCAGCTCATCGCCAGTATCTGCGGGCACCGACCCGGCGAGTGCCATCGTTCGAGCTAGACGGCCCCGCACGCTGCACAGTAGTTCAGGCGTCGCTCCCAGGAAGGTGGTCTCGTCCAGAGCGACGGCGAACCGGCATGTGTCGGGATAGAGGCTGTCGAGTCGACTCAAAATGGCGGCGGGCTCCATGCCTGGTGTCTTTGCCTGCACAGCCCGCGCCAGGACTACCTTCTCCAGATTTCCCTGCTTCAGGCGCCCAATGGCCCGTTCGAGGGCACTTACAAATGCGGCTTCCGCACCGGCCCGCAATGGCCGAGGCTGTCGCGACGGCTCCGGACCAACTATCGGCGGTTTCCCGGGAAGGTCCCGCGTCCCGACGATCGCGGATGCAGTGGCGACCAACTTGCCGTCGATCACCCGGATCGAGGTCTGCGGAATACTCGTGCGGGACCGGCCGAAGTTCCGCCAAGGTCCCAGCGGGTCGTACTCGTCGGCGAAGGAGTGACCGAAAACGACAATGGGGCTCGCCGTCTGTACAGACAGCTCGTCGCGCACAGCATCGGCAACGAGTTCGCTCCAGTCCTGGTCGACAACAGCGAGATCCGCGTTGTCGCTTAGGCGCCCAGCCGAACCCCAGGCGATGAGATTCGCCTCGTTGCCAGCAAGACTTGCCCACTCCGGGTTGCCCGTCGCCAGCCACAAAAACCGCTGCGGCGGGCCCGCAATGTCGAGCACCGCACTGGCACAGGCGAGTACTGGTTTCCGGAGTCGGTGGGCCCGCTGTCGCGCTTTGGGTACGAGTTGTTCAAGCGACTCTTCAAGCCTTGCAAGGGCCTGGACGGTGGCAATCTCCCAAGTTGTCATCGCGGTGCCCGCCCCGGTCACTAGAACACCCCCACGGGCGCAGGCCACCCCGGGCCCGTGAGGAGCACAGACCCCCGGTCCGGCGCGATGCTGGTGCAGGAGCGGACGGCCGAAGTCAGTACGTCGGCGGCCCGTTCGCAGTCTTCGCGCGACACGTCGAGGTGCGTGCACGCCCGAAGCCTCCGCGGTCCGAACGGCAGAACTTTCACCCCGGCCTTCAACGCGTACTCCGCCACGGCCACCGCATCCGGGACGTCGCAGACGATCAGGTTCGTTTCCAGTCGTTCGAGTTCGATGGACACTCCCGGCAGTTCGGCCAACGCCTCACTGATCAGGCGTGCGTGCGCATGGTCCTCGGCCAGCCGCTCGACGTGGTGGTCGAGCGCGTACAGGCCGGCTGCGGCTGCAATCCCAGCCTGGTGCAGGGTGCCACCCAGCATGCGTCGATAGCGCACAAGTCTGTTGATGTGCTCGGCCGACCCGACCAGCACCGAACCGATCGGGCAGCCCAGTCCTTTCGTGAGCGACACGGCCACCAGGTCGAACCCGTCCGCGAGCAAAGCAGGGTCCACCGAGAGGGCGACCGCCGCGTTGAAGATTCTTGCGCCATCGCAGAACGCAGCGACGCCACGTTCCTCGGCCAGCGCACAGACCTCCTGCATCTGAGCCAGATCCCAGACCCGCCCGCCCATCCGGTTGTGCGTGTTCTCCACCTGGATCAGCGTGGTCGGCGGATACAGCATGTGGCCTCGCGGTTTGAGGACGGCCTCGACATCCTCGGCAGTGAAGGTGCCGTCCTGTCCGATGGTTGTGAACTGCACTCCGGCCAGAGCAGCCCCCGAGCCTGTCTCATGCCATAGCGAATGGCTTTCCCGGCCCACGATGACGTCGTCTCCCGGCTGGCAGAAAAGCTTTAAGGCCAGCTGATTCGCCATTGTCCCGCTGGGCACGAACAGGCCGGCCTGCTTGCCGAGTAGGTCAGCCATCCGCTCCTGCAGCGAGTTCACACTCGGGTCCTCACCGAACTGGTCGCTGCCGACCACAGCCACCGCGATGGCCTCACGCATGCCCGAGGTCGGCTGAACCACCGCGTCGGTTCGCAGGTCAATCCATCGATGGGGAGTCATGAGCTTTCCTGCCTTCTCGAGCAGACCTTCAACATGGGTTGGATGAGTAAGCTGTGCGCCGCGTTCACTCGATCGCGTATTCCTCGCGATAAATCTCAAGAGCCACCAGCGCGGGCTGATCGGAAAGCCGGAAGAGTAAGGCCGGGCTACTGGCGTGATGTTGCTGCCAACTCCACGCAGGTACGGCAACCACGTCCCCCTCCCCCCAGGTGACGGTGGCTCCTTCGACCTCGCTAGTTCCGTTGCCTTCGACGACCATCACGATGCTCGAGGACGCCTCACGCCACTTCGGTGTCGAGCACCCCGCGTCGATCGCCGCGATCTCACAGCCCAGCGTCCCCGTCACGCGGCCGTCATCGCCGTATGGCACACGGCGGACTCCGTCGATCGCAACCGTGCGATCAATCGCTGCCTGCATCTCTTCCCAGCGATACAAGGTGGGGCGAGGATGCTCCTGACTGGTCTCGATCGGGCCGTCAGCCAGTTCGAACCACACTGCCGCGAGGCGGGACACCAGGGGAAGGTCGAGGCCGTCAAGCCAGACACCGCGCCCGCGCCCGTTGTTCTGATGCGCGTGCCAGTCGCCTGCCTGCTGAACCAGAAGGTCGCGTGGTCGCAGAGGCACGGAAGTACCGTTCACCAGTGCTACAACACCGTCGCCTTCCATGCCGAACCGGATCGACGACATCGAGTGGCGGTGGGGAGGCACCCGCTCCCCAGGGTGGACGATCTGGACCGCCGCAAACAACGTGTCTGTAGTCGCGACCACTCCGTCTCCCTCGACACCAGGGTTGGCCAGGCCGACAATGCGCCGTTCCGTTCGACCTTCGGCAACGACCTGTGCCGCGTTCTCCACAGCATTCCGGATCACTGAAGACGGCCAGTGGTGCGCGACCGCGTCGGTCAATGGCGCTGTCGGCACGTCACGCGCAGCAGCGATCCATAGCGGCACCAAGTGATTGTTTCGGGCCCACGAGGCGACAGTGTCTTCCGGATCAGTGACGGCGCTCATTGGCATTCTCCGATCGACAAGTGTCGGTGTCACCGTGCGCACAGCTCCGGCGTGCCATGTGACGACCTTCTGACCGGCTGTACGCACGGAAGCGCATGCCCGGTTCACCTTCTACACGCCAGGCCGCGCAGTCGACCGCGAACCGCTCGAACTGTGACGGCGTATACATGTCTGCCAGACGAGAACGCAAACCACGGAAGGTGTCATGACATCACTCGCTGCTCGCCCGGTGGAGCGCGGGTTCCGCGAGCGATCTCGTCGCGCACAAGTCAGTACCCGGCTGATGGCCGCGGAGCGAGCCCATGCCGGGCAGGAGGCCGCAGCATCGGCAGCGGAATGGCGGGTCATCGGTCTGGTCGTCCATCCCGATGACTTCAATCGGTCCTTGGGCCTTGCTTCCTTTGACATCCGGCTCGAGCCAGGCTCGAGCCTGCCCGCACCAGGCATCTACGCCGGCTGGCTGAGGACAACCGATCAAATTCTGCCGTCGACCATTTCCGTTGGCGGCCTGGACACCTGCGCTGATTTCGATCGACGTCTGGAGATCTGCCCCTCAGGAGTGACAGATCTCGACTTCTTCGGCGCTACAGTGTCCATCACCTTCGTCGCGGCCCTGTGGACAGCCACAAGCAGGACATTCACGGCGATTTGATCTCCCTGGTCGAGTCTGGCCGAGCACAGCTCAGAGGCTCAGATCGTCACGAAGATGGGTCAACTTCTGGGCCAAACGCCGTTGGGCTCGCGAGGTCCGGCTCTTCACCGTGCCCAACGCGATCCCCAGCCGGTCCGCTACCTCACTCTGCGAAAGTCCTTCGTGATACGCCAGCCGCAGAACATCTCGCTCGTCCGTCGGCAACTCGTCGAGCGCTCAGCGTACCTGCCAAGTTCGCCAGCAGGCCCCCATCGTCACGCCTTCAACCGACATGACGCGATCCAGTTGCTCTGGCTCGAGCGGCAGTGTCTCGGAGGCGCGGCGTTCGCGACGGAAGACGTCGATCGCGGCGCGCCTGGTGATCGCGTACAGCCAAGGCTGCAGATCGCGCTCCCCATCGAATCGACCTGCGACCTGCCATGCCTGCACGAAAGCTCGCTGCACGGCGTCTGCCGCCAGGTCCCGTTGACCGAGTTGCTTCAACGCGATCGTGAACATCGGCGCGGAGTACTTCCGGTACATCTCCGGCAACGCCGACGGAGCACCGAGCCGGAACCGCTCGCCCAGATTCGCCTCGGTACCGGACAACTCAACCATGAGTTGCCTCGTTCAACCATCCGCTGTCGCCCCATCCAGCACGCACATCGACGCCGCGGCCCCAACTGAAATGTAAACACCACATCGGCGTATCCCCCGCTCCTTCTCGACCCACACTTCGCTGACACGTCGACGATGCGACGTGCCGCGATCTGGTGGCATCTGCAAGCGCTGCCCATTCCCGCTGCGAGGTCCTTGCCTATGCGGAGGTCAGGCATAGGCACAGCGGTCAACCAGCAGTACGCCACCTGCCTGGTTGACGGTTCTCTGTTGGAGGCCGGTCGAGGGCTCATCGGTCTCCGGTGGAGACGACACCACGCAGCACAACTCGTTGGGAGGAGGCCGGCCCTGCACCCTCGGACTGAGTCGTTGCGGGGATCGGCAGATAGGCGGCCGCATCAACTCCCGGGCGGCACTCTCGAGATTCTTCGTTTCAGACGGACCTGCACACCACCAGGCGTGTCGCACCTCCGCTCGCGCACTTGCTCCAGCCGCCAACGGTGAACCCGCCCATGCGACGACATCATTGCTGCTGGCAACGCCTCCACCTGCGAGCCCCCGCAGTACACCAAAAGACTGGTGGCGGTTCGGCTGGCGCCGCGCATGGCGGTCGGCCGATCGGCCGCGTGGGCGTCGATATCGTCGACTGCACGTGCGACACGGACGGGATCCGCGCGGCAAGCGCTCAGGCAGCCGGGATGCGCTGGCCGAGCGAGGGTCGAACGATTCTCATCGAGGCGGTCAACGCGTGAGCGTCTGCGACCCGCGCTCCGCCGGCCACCGGAGACAGCCCCGTTACCTTCGCCGTTGCTATCGCCCCTTGGCGCGATCGAACTCCCAACCTCGCAAGAATTGCAGAGACATGCTGATCTACGGTCCGCACGGAGACGACGAGAGTTCTCGCGATCTCGGCATTGGTCAGCTCCTGAACCAGCAGCTCGAGAACCTCGCTCTGCCGTCGAGTCAGCGACGCATCGATGGCCGGCCCGTCAAGTGTGTTATGGCCTCGGCCAGAGGGCCTTTCGGGCCGTCTCCTAACGAGTCTGACGGCAGCGACTGCGCCGAGTTTCTCGAGCATCGACACCGCTCGCCGCGTCGCACTCGGCGATCCGTCGCAGATGAGCGAGATGGCCTCCTCATAAGGATCGGTGCTGCGCCGCCGGGACATCTGCGCCATGCCGGCTGACTTACCGCGCGAAACCGCCTGGTTTACGATCTCTGTCCCAGCACCGGCAAGAGACAGGTAGCGATGAAGTTAGGCAACCAGATCATCGGAGCTCTTGGGCAGTGCGTCGATGGACACCTTGGCGTGTATCTCCCGGGCAACGTCGGTACTCCCGCTGAGCCAGGCCCACTCCGCGCAGGCGACCGACGAATACAGGATCCCGATCGACGACCTCTGCCGCCACGCGTCGCCACGCTTCAGCGAGGAGTGGCTTCGCAGCATCTACTTCGCCGCGGCGCGCCAGAAGCCTGGCGTAGAAGGCGACGCTGTAGAGCCGCAGCGCTCCGAGATCTCCGGTTGCTGACAGCAACCGACGCAGTCGCCACTCGGCGCCCTACGGATCACCCGAGCGCATGCTGAGCAGCGCCTGATACACCTCGAGCGGAGCGAGGGAACCCAAACCATGCGCTTCAGCGAACCGCCGCCCATCGTCCAGACACTTCTCCAGTTCGTCGATCCTGGCCTGGAGAAACAGAACCTCGGCCAGGTGTGCATAGACCGATACCGCACTGTCGACCTCACCCGAATCAAGGGCCGTACGCAGGGCGTCGCAGATAGCCGACGCCCCGTGGATCGCCCGAGTTCGCAAGGGCAGTCCCGAGGTAGGCCCAGGGCCAGGAGATCCGGTCTTCCGACCGCGGAAGTCAGCCCGCGTGCCCGGTCCAGCATCACAAGGGCCTCTTGCCAGTGCCCCATCTGCACCGGCAACATGCCGCGGTACGTCGACACGACAGCTTCTGCCGTTTCCGATCCCGTCGCCTCTGCGAGTTCCTCAGCCCGGCTCACAGCGGTGAGGGCACCATCGCTATCGCCCGCCGCGAACCGGTACTGCGACAGCCGGACAAGCGAGTCCACAAGAGCCGTGCTCTCGCCCTCACGTTCGAGCAACGAGGCCGTCTCCATCGCTGAGTTCGACCGCCTCGGTCAAGCGTTGCGCCCTCTGGAGGTCGCGGGCATACTCAATTTGGGTCTTCGCACGCGTCGCCGGATCGGTTGGGTGGCCGGCCAGGACTGCTTGAAGCGCCTTCGGTTGAGGTCGATTCGTCTGATCTGCCCGATGCTTCGCTCGACGGCACGCCGTTCCAGCCCCCGCCGGAATTCGACGATGCCTGCGCGGACCGCGATGATTCCGCAGCGCTCCAGCTGGCTGAGGAACCTGAACTGAGGCCCCAGGAGCCTCTCGGCCGACGCGATGTCGACGGCCCTTGGTACGACAGACAGCTGCTCCAAGACGGCCAGGCACTCGGTGCCCAAGAGATGGAGCCTGGCAACAACCGACTCAGCAACTCTGGCCGAGGCGCCGCCGGCGGGATCGGCCAATAGCTCGGTCACATAGAACGGGTTCCCCGCAGTGAGGTGATGCAGGTCGTCCGGGTCCCAGGGAGACCCTTGCGACAGGACGCCCACGGCTGCCGGTGACAGGGGTTCGAGCTCGATCCGCCGAGCACGACCGCTGGCAAGTTCTCCGAGCAGCGCGCGCTGGGAATCACCCAGGTCAGGGACGTCCGAGCGCATGGTGAGTACCAGCGCAACAGACAACCGTTCGAGTCGCCGCGCCAGGTACCGGATGACGTCGACCGAGGCGGAATCCGACCACTGCATGTCCTCCACAACCAAGACCGCCGGGCTGTCACCAGCGAGATCGTTGATCAAGGCATCTAGAGCCTGTTGTGTGACGCTCGACTCAGGGCCTCGGCGACAGCGCTTCCCCGGTAGGCGTCCCGAAGCGGACCAAGCGTCGGCGGTTCTGACATTCGGTCACAGCTACCGGTCAGTATCCGCACATCCTCGCCCATCCTCGTCACCAGGGATCGGACCAGGCTTGTCTTGCCGGCTCCAGCTTGGCCTGTGACCAGCGCGACCGCACCGTTCCCAACGACTGATGCCCTGACGGCATCCAGCAGCTCGGCCAATGGAGCATCTCTCTCCAGTAGCGATGGCGTGACCACCTGGCAGCCAGACATGCCGAGACGTCACGCCCGCGCGCGGTCGAGGTCGACCCCGGGGAGGCGGTTCCGGCGGCGCGCCCCGACGCGGTGTCCGACGGCTACCAGGCCGAGCCCGAGGAGGATCACGGCTGTGACGACAAGGTACTCCGCGGGGAACGTAGCATGCAGCAGCACCTGACGCGATCTGCGTTAGACCGGCTGATGAACCAGGAGATCGACGAACTTGTGGAACATCTGGAGGACACGATCAACGAGCTGCGACGGATCGCACATGGTGTACGGCCCAGCGGCCTGGACGACGGCCTCTCGGTCGCACTGCGGCGGTTGGCGGGAGACAGCTCCGTGCCCGTGAGTCTCAACGTCGACGACATGGATGTCCCGGAGAACGTTGCCAGCGTCATCTATTTCACCGTGGGCGAGGCTCTCACCAACACGATGAAACACGCCCGCGCCAGTCAGATCGTGGTCGACGTCCTTCGCCGTGATGGTCTGGTCAGCGTGGCGATCCGTGACGACGGCGTGGGCGGCGCGCGCGAGGGCTTCGGCCTGACATCGCTCCGGGATCGGATCGCCTCCGTCGGCGGCGAATTCAGCGTCGCCAGCCACCAGGGATCCGTACGACCCTGCAGGCGGTGATCCCGTCCTGCAGGCGGTGATCCCGTGCGAGTCGTGATCGGTGAGGACTCTGCTCTGTTCCGCGAGGGTTTGGCCCGGCTGCTCGCAGAAAACGGGCACGAGGTGGTCTCCTCGGCCGCCGATGCTCATTCCCTGGTTGCCGAGGTGATGGCGAAGACTCCTGTCTCGCCATCATCGACGTGCGGATGCCGCCACGGATGAACGACGACGGCGCTCGCGCTGCGAAGGAACTGCGCGACTGGTCATCGACGTTGCCGATCCTGATGCTTTCGCAGCACGTCGAGACACGCCATATCGTCGACCTGGTCACGGCCGGCTGATTCGGCTATCTCCTGAAAGACCGCGTGCTCCGCGTCTCCGACTTCCTTGATGCCATGCAGCGGGTCGCCGCGGGTGACTCTGCGCTGGATCCGGCCATCGTGGCTGCCTTGATGACCCCGCCGCAGCCGAACGGTCCTCTCGCGGCGCTGACCGAACGCGAACGCGAGGTATTGGCTCTTGCCGCGGAGGGCCTGACCAATGCGGCGATCGCTGCGCGGCTGTTCGTCGCGGAGCGAACCGTCGAGACCCGGGTCCGCACGATCTTCCAGATGCTGCAGCTACCGGAAACACCGGACAGCAACAGACGAGTGCTGGCCGTCCTCACCTACCTCACGGCCTCCTGACCCGGCTGCTACGGGCGCACGACTGACGGAAGTTGTCCGGTAGGCAGTCCGAGGCGTTGCATCGTGGCGATGAGAAGCTCCGCGTAGTCCGGATTCGCTTCGCCTTCCCCGGGAGGACTCACCAAGTTGCAACACAGAGCGGGGACGAAGTCCCCGCTCTGTGTTCGAGCCAGCACGGGCTCAGCCCGATAGGTCCGTAGCTCCCCTTGATACAGGAGGTCCAGCTCGTCGTGGGTCAACGCGTAGACGATGCCCCACGCCTGCGCGCCCGCGTACCGGAGGAGAGTGGCCTGCGTTCCGATCCGCAAGGAGTAGCCCGTGACGGAGGCAGGTCGCGGATCACGCGGCTGAACGCCGCGATCGATCAGCACATCAGGGTCCATGTAGAGCCCATAGAAGAACACGTTGACAAGCCTTCGCCTCGAGTTGTCACCTTCGGGCTCAATCGAATCGGCTTTCATCGGGACCTCCCACGATAATCATGCGCCATCTACCAGTACGGCCCGACCTCGCCTGCTGGTTCAGATCAGCAGTTGCGCCACTACGACCGGCTTGAGCGGCGTGATCGAACGCGGGCGATCTTCTTGCCTGCCGGGCGACGAATGGCATGGCTTGCACGAACTCGGGGAAGTATCGCGTGTTCTTCCATGGCGAGGCGAGCCAGATGTAGTTCATCGACACGTTGTGCTCGGCTGTCGATTCGACATGATGCCAGTAGAACGCCGGGATGTAGAGCAACTCTCCGGCGTGCAGCTCGAACTCGATCGGCCGGACATGCTTCCAGCGTGGGAAGGCCGACATGTCGGGTGCCATCGGATCGACCTTGCTGAACATCGGGGCCTTGGTGTGGACTCCGTGCGGATAGAAGTTCTTCAGCCCGGGGCGGAAGCACAACCAGCGTTTGCTGCCCTCCATCATCCAGTGAAGTACCTCGACCGGGTCATAGTGGAGCGGCGTGACAAGCCCGTTCCCGCTGACCCAGAGCCTCGTCCGAACGATTGCGGTGTTTCGGAGATATCTCGGCACCTCGTAGCTCGAGCGAAACGAGGGCAGGTTGCGGACGTCATCCTGTAGGTAGGTGCGTAGGCCTCGCTCTCGATCCGTGCGCGAAACTCCCCGAAAGAGATTCGGTCGAAATTCGGACGAGCGTCGGGATCCTGCGGAGTGTTCCTCGGCGGCCGCCGGTCGACCTCGACGCGATGCCTGCCGATCGCGTTCTGAAGATCGTCGAGAGAGTACGAGTTGCCCCGCGAGAGTTCGCGCGAGACGCCGGTAATCACCACAGCCTGCTTGCCTTCACCGCGCGCTGGAACTCGCTTTGGGTCGGGCGGTGAAGGCGTAGCACACGGTCAGCGGTTCGCGCAGTACTCATCAAGCGTTCTTTCCCGAGTGATGTGTTCAGGCCGTCGTCGGTGTCGACGGCACGTGGAAACTGACCCCCAGGCGGCAACTGAAAACTGACCCCGTCCGAGACGCTGGCCTCAGACGAGGTCAGGAGGAAGCCGGTGCTGACTGTGGAGGATTGGGCTGAGATTCGGCGGCTTCATCGGTCCGAGGGGATGCCGATCAAGGTGATCGCTCGGGCGATGGGGTGTTCGAAGAATACGGTGAGGCAGGCGCTGCGCAGCGATGGTGCGCCTCGGTACGTGCGTGCGGCGCGGGGCTCGGTGGTCGACGAGGTGGAACCGCGGATTCGGGAGTTGTTGCGGGCGTGGCCGACGATGCCGGCGACGGTCGTCGCGGAGCGGATCGGGTGGCAGCACTCGATCCGGATTCTGCGGGACCGGGTCAGCGACCTGCGGCCGGCGTATCTGCCGCCCGATCCTGCGTCGCGAACGACGTATCTCCCGGGCGAGTTGGTGCAGTGTGATTTCTGGTTCCCGGAGGTGAACTTGCCGGTGGGGTTCGGCCAGACCAGGTCGCCGATGCAGCTGCCGGTGCTGGTGATGGCGTCGGGCTACTCGCGCTGGCTGTCGGCGCAACTGCTGCCGTCGCGGGCGGCCGAGGATCTGTTCGCCGGCTGGTGGGCGCTGCTCGAGCGGCTCGGTGGTGTTCCCAAGGTGCTGGTCTGGGACGGCGAGGGGGCGATCGGCAGGTGGCGCCGTGGCGCTGCGGAGCTGACCGGTGATTGCCAGGCGTTCCGCGGCACGCTGGGCGCCAAAGTGATCGTTTGCAAGCCCGCCGACCCTGAGGCCAAAGGGCTGATCGAGCGCGCCAACGGCTACCTGGAGACCTCGTTCCTGCCGGGCCGGACTTTCGCCGGTCCGGACGACTTCAACGCCCAACTGGTCGGCTGGCTGCCGAAGGCGAATGCCCGCCGGATGCGGGTGCTGGGCTGCTCACCAGGCGATCGGGTCGAGGCGGACCGGGCCGCGATGCTCAGCCTGCCACCGGTCGCACCGGTGACCGGGTGGCGCAGGTCGCAGCGGCTGCCGCGGGACTACTACGTCCGGGTGGACTCCAACGACTACTCGGTGCACCCGAAGGTGGTCGGCCGGAGGATCGAGATCGTTGCCGACCTGGACCGGGTGCGGGTGTTCTGCCAAGGCAGCATCGTGGCCGACCATCAACGCTGCTGGGCCTACCACCAGTCGATCACCGACACCGCCCATGCCCAGGCCGCGACCGCGTTGCGGCACGACCGGTTCACCGTCATCACCCCGGCAGCGGCGACCGAGGTGGAGCAGCGGCCGCTGACCGACTACGACAACGCCTTCGGGCTGGACCAGCAGGTGATGTGATGCCACCCCGCACCAAAGCCACACCGATCAAGAACCTGACCGCCGAGATCGCCTACCTGACCAGGGCGTTAAAGGCACCTACCCTGCGCGATTCGGTGGACCGGCTGGCCGAACGAGCCCGCGCTGAATCCTGGACCCACGAGGAATACCTGGTCGCCTGCCTCCAACGAGAGGTCGCCGCCCGCGACGCCCACGGCGGCGAAGGCCGGATCAGGTCGGCGAGGTTCCCAGCCCGCAAAAGCCTGGAGGAGTTCGACTTCGACCACGCCCGCGGCCTGGCCCGCGACCTGATCGCCCACCTGGGCACCCTCGACTTCGTCACCGCGAAAGAGAACGTCGTCTTCCTCGGCCCGCCCGGCACCGGCAAAACCCACCTGGCCATCGGCCTCGGCATCCGCGCCTGCCAAGCAGGACACCGGGTCCTGTTCGCCACCGCCTCCGGCTGGGTCGCCCGGCTCGCCGATGCCCACCACGCCGGCCGCCTGCAAGACGAACTCGTCCGGCTCGCCCGCTACCCACTACTCATCATCGATGAGGTCGGCTACATCCCCTTCGAGCCCGAAGCAGCGAACCTGTTCTTCCAACTCGTCTCGTCCCGCTACGAACGCGCCTCGCTGATCGTCACCAGCAACAAACCCTTCGGCCGCTGGGGCGAAGTCTTCGGCGATGACGTTGTCGCCGCCGCCATGATCGACAGACTCGTCCACCACGCCGACGTCGTCGCACTCAAAGGCGATTCCTACCGACTCAAGAACCGAGACCTCGGCCGCGTCCCAGCCGCCAACACAGACGAACCATGACCACCAAGGGGTCAACTTTCAACCGCCGCCAGGGGGTCAGTTTTCAGCTGCCGTTGACAGTCGGGTGAAATGCACACGGGCACCGGTCCCCCGAGAACTCGTGCCGGCAGCGTCATGCTGAACCCCCCGCCTCGACTGTCACCGGCAGCTGAATGTTGATCAGCTGGCGGCAAGGTGGTTTCTATTGACGGTTGCAACACTTCGTCCTGGATTGGGAGGTTGTGTTGCGTCTCGTCGTGTGAAGAAGGAGCCGGTCGTCGGCCGCTGTCAGACAAGCGTGAGCGATTCATGGAGCTGCGTGGTCGTGGGTGGAGCATCTTGGCCGCGGCCCGCGAGGTCGGTGTGTTGAGGACCACGGGAAACAACTGGTCGCGTGGCTACAAGACCTATCGCAAGGGCCATGTCATCGGTTTTCGTTGCTGCCCTCGACCGGCTCGCAGTGCGGCAGGTCAGCTTGCGGTTCCTTTCGGAATAGGAGCGGATCGAGCTCGCGGATCTGCGCCAGGCTGGTCTGAGCATCCGCGAGATCGCGAAGCGGCTAGGTCGGTCGCCGTCGACGATTTCGCGGGAGCTGCGCCCAACAGCAGCAGAGGCGGCAGTCATCGGCCGTTCGATGCGCACCGTCAGGCCACCGCTCGCAGGGCCCGGCGGCATCGCCGTCGGCTCACCTGTGTCAAAGGAGTCGGTGAGGTCTGGATCGCGCCTCAGGGGCGGATCATGCGTGACATGTCGGAGAACACCGCAACCGGGATCGGCAACTGCATGGTCCACGCCAGCACCGAAACCGAGCGTCGTCAGGTGATGGACACGGTGGTCGCCACGGTCAGGGAGCTCCATCAGCGCACAGCCGCGTCCGAACCCCCAGTCGCCGAAGGAGACGTGCCACGATGAAGGTGCTGGTTGCCACCTGCATCGATCTCTTCGAACGCACCGATCCGCGGGCCTGGACCCAGCGAGTGTTCTGGTTCGCCGAAAAGGGTGACGTCGTGATTCGGTCCCGACAATCCGGATCAGGCCTTCGTAGACCATGTCGGGAAGGTCAAAGGAACCGACATGGCCAGGGTGAAGGTCTTCGTCAGCCCGGAGGGTCGTTTCGGCCGGCGGCAGATCGATCCGCTCACCCTGCTCGACAGCGGATTCGTACGCTCCGTGGCGGACCACCTCGAGGGTGAGACGGAGCTGTTCGCTCTCTTCCCATCGGCTCAGCTGAGCGAGTTCGGGGCGAAGCTGGGACTCACCCACAGCATTCCAGGTGCTGCGTACTTCGAACAAGGCGGGACCGCATTGGCCAACAGCAAGGCGGTGTTCCGGGCCGTGGCTGCTGGAGCGGGCGTTCCGACCTCTCCGGGGGCCGTGTGCCAGACCGCGGCGGAAGCCGCCAACGCCATGCAGAGGTTGATCGACCAAGGGCATGACGTGATGGTGAAGAAGGCACAGCACGGAGGCGCGGCCGGAAACGAAATCGTTCTCCGGACCGGCAGCCCGGTTCCCACGAACATCGGTGGACGGCACGTCCATCGCCTCACCGGACCGGATGCTGTCGGCCGATACTGGGACGAACGCTGGGAGTGGGCATCCGCAGGTGGTACCTATCCCGCCATCGTTGAGGGTCTCCTCGACGTCATCGCGAGCTGCTATGCCGAGTACGAGGTGACCGACTGCGGCGTCGAGTTGGCCGGTACGGGACGCCTGTCATACATGGACAGAATGCTGATGTCCGACACTTTGACACCTGCGCCCACCGAAGCGGACCCCCACCATCCACTCGTCGCCGGGGCTGGGGCGCTTGCTCGTTCCTATCAAGCACTGGGCTACCGCGGGTACCTCTGCGCGGACGCCGTGGCCACGGTGAACGGGAAATCCTGTTCACCGAAGTGAATGCCAGGACAACCACCTCCACGCACCTCTACAGCGTTGTCAGAGACCGCCTGCTGGGACAGGCGGCGCCTTCGCGCACCATCCGGCAGATCGCCGCGAGCGAGAACTGGAGATCCGTGACAACCGACGATTTCCTGACCGCGGTCGAGGCGGCCGGACTCGGGTACGACGACGGTGAACGAGTGGGCCTGCTGATGACGATGCCTGTGCCCGTGTCTGCAGGTGGCGGGAACGGCGGGTTTCTGTACGTCCTCATCTGTCATGGTGAGGAAGACGAGGAGGTGTTCTCCGCGAGACTGGAAGAACTGTTCAGAACGTAGGCTCGTAGTGCGGATCTCCGAGGTGGGTGAGCAGGTCGGCCAACCGGCGTCGGGCTCGGTCGGTGCGGCTTTTCACAGTGCCCAGGGCGAGGTTGAGTATGTTGGCGATCTCGGTTTGTGAACCGCTGAGCCACCCCCTGAAGGGATCGGAGAACGCCCTCTTCATTGTCGCGGCGGCCTCCGCCCCTGGTTGGCGCGGACCCGTGCTCCTCGTGGCTCCCCTTGACCTCGCGTCGGCGTCCGCAGGCTCCACGTACGACGAGTTCTTCTCCAAGCGATGCAGCTTTGCCGGTCGGTGCTCCGGACGCCGTTGCCGAAGTGACCGCTCGTCTGGCAGGGGCCCGCCGTCCTCTGGTGGTCGTCGGGGCGGCCTGCCGAGAGTTCGCGGGCGATGTGCAGGAGTTCGTCGAGACCCTGCGACTTCCCTTTGTGACCGCGGGTCCCTTACGCCTCGAGATGCCGACCGCGGCGCGCACGGCCGTCGTGGACTGCCACGAGTTCGTCACCCGGAAAGCCTCGAGCGGGGAGCCGATCTACGGCATCACGACCGGCTACGGGGCACTGGTAGAGCACGCCGGCAACGAGGACCCCCCGAGAACGAGGCCGGGGACTCATCGACTTCCTCACCGCAGGGCAAGGTGAGGCTTTGCCCCCAACAGTCGCCCGGGGGATGCTGCTCGCCCGGCTGCTCGGGCTTGCCCGAGCAGCCGGGAGTGTCCTTGCAGGTCGTGGACGCCCTCGCCGCGTTCTTGGAAACACCGTTGGCGCCCGTGGTCCCGGAGTACGGCTCGGTCGGGGCCAGCGGTGACCTGGTGCCGCTGGCGCACGCGATACAGGCCCTCGCGGGCCGTGGTGAGGTCCTCCTCGAGGGCGAACGGATCTCCGCTGCGGTCGGGCTGCGCCTCATGGGTCTGAACACTATGCGGTTGACGGGACGGGATGCACTGGCTTTGGTCAACGGCACCGCGTTGACGGCAGCAGCCTCTGCCCTGGCGGTGGCCCAGGCCAAGCGTTCTGCCCTGGCCGCGCTCTACCTGACCGCGGGACTCGTCGAGGTGCTCGGCGCGGCGCCTGCGTTCGCCGATGATCGCCTGACAGCTGCCAGCGGCCATGCCGGTGTTCGGTGGGCCGCGCGGCGGCTCCGCGAACTCCTTGCCCGCGGGCGGGTGTGCCCGCAAAGGCCGCTGCAGACCAACTTACGCGTGGACGCATCCGGCGACGTTCGCCGGAGCCGCACATGCTCGAAGGAAACGCTGTTGGCCGACGTGACCACCAATTGCAGGCGACGTGATGCAGAACGGTGGTAGGGGTCTGTGGCGCGACGTGAAGGAAACCGTGTCAGCGGTTGTGGCCGCAACGGGCCGTCCTGGGTGTGATTCTCGTCGTCAATCTTGTGTCCTCCCGCGATGACAGGGAGGGCTGACTGTTGGTGAACCTCCTGACCAGGCCTGCCGCGGCGACTTCCTCGCACATCGGAGGGAGGTGCGACCGCTGCCCACGCGGGGGGAGAGTGGACAGCGGCCGCGGCGGAGAGTCATCTACACCGCTGGGGCCAGTGCGGCCGGATGACTCGTAAGGCGTGGATCTCCGATATCGTTTCGTCGGATGGCCGCTCATTCTTCGACCGGAATCCCGTCTTGCCGAGCAATACGCATCGTGGCTGACGTTCGGTTCCTGCGGGCCGGGCCCTCAGTAAAGCCGTCTTGGGTCACGCCTGCCGGGGCAACACATCTCGAGGTGCGCGAACAACGGCGGGCGCCCGGAACACCCAGTCGCCGGAGCAGAACCGGCTTGCCCTGCCCGCCTCGAGGGCGACTCCTGAGTCGGTGTCAGGTGCCCGTGGCGGTTGTCCGCTGTCTCCGGGTCCGTCGCCGAAGGGCGTCTCGCTCGTCGGGGCTGAGCCCGCCCCAGACACCATGGTCCTGGCCGATCCTCAAGGCCCAATCGAGACATTCGGCGCGAACGTCACATCGATGACAGACTGCTTTTGCCTCGTCGATCTGCTGATACGCGGCATCGCTGCTGCCGATCGGGAAGAACAGGTCAGCCTCCTCGCTCAGGCAGGCTGCACGATGACGCCAATCCATGGCGGAGTCCTAACTCTACGAAGCGGCTCTGGCCGCGCGATGGCCGTACCAGTCGTTACAAGTACGGATGAATCGCATCGATGACAGGCGCCCCAGGACGCGATTCCTCTGTCATTACGCGACGAACCCAGCTTCAGATCGCGCCAAGCGGTCGCGCGTCGTGCAGCCTCGTTGAACCACCTCGGGTTTGATGCACACCTCCTTCGTTGGGAAGGTGGCAGTCATGCCGAGGAAGTATGACGAGCAGACCAAGGCCAAGGCGGTCCGGTTGGTGACCGAGCACCGTGGCGATTACGCCAGCGAGGGGGAGGCGATTAGTACGGTCGCGGGCCGGTTGGGGATGACGCCGGAGACGCTGCGCAGGTGGGTTCGTCAGACCGCGGTCGACGCCGGTGAGGTCGATGGGGTGTCGACGGTCCAGGCGCGGGGGATCCGGGAGTAGAAGCGGAAGAACGCCGAGCTGGAGCAGACGATAGAGATCCTCAAGGCGACGAGTTTCTTCGTGCGGGAGAGCGACCCGCGACAGCGGTGATCTGCCGGTTCATCGCCGAGCACAAGGCCCGGTTCGGGTCGCTTCGATCTGCCGTGCGCTGACCGGGCACGGCTGCCAGATCGCCCCGAGAACCTACTACGCCTGGGTCGGGCGGGCGCCGTCGAAACGTGGCTTGTGGGAGGTGGCGGTGACCGAGGTGTTGGCCGGGTACAACGAACCCGACCGGGACGGCCGCCGGCCGCCGGAGTCGCTCTACGGATCGCTGAAGATGTGGGCCCACCTGCAACGCGACGGCATCCAGGTCGCGCGCTGCACCGTTGAGCGGCTGATGAAGGCGAACGGCTGCGGGGGTGCGACCAGGACCAAGAAGGTCCGCACCACGACACCGGACCCGTCCGCGACCCGAGCTCCGGACCTGGTCGAGCGGCAGTTCCGGGTGCCGGCACCGAACCGGCTCCTGGTCGCCGACTTCACCTACGTGCGCCTGGTGACCGGCGCGTTCGCCTACACAGCCTTCGTCATCGACGCCTTCGCCGGACGGATCGTCGGCTGGGACTGCTCGAGGTCCAAGCACACCGCCTTCGTCGAACGCGCCATTTCCCAAGTCGCGGCACTCCGCGCGAGGCAGGGTAAATCGCTGAACACCCTACAAAACAGGGTGATTCATCACTCCGATGCCGGGTCTCAATATACGTCGGTGCACCTCGCTGAAACCCTGCACCTGCATGGTCTCAGCCCGTCGATCGGGTCGGGCGGTGACGCCTACGACAACGCGCTGGCCGAGACCACCATCGGGCTCTACAAGACCGAATGCATCCGCGACGACTCACCGTTCCGGCGCGGACCCCTGACCGGCCTCAGCCACCTCGAGACCATCACCGCCAACTGGGTCCACTGGTACAACACCCAGCCGGCTCATGCACCGCCGCGACCGACGCCCACCCGCCGAGGCCGCCAGTGACGACCGACCGGTCGCACTCACACAACCGAGGGTGCATCAAACCCGGGACGGTTCACTAGCGATCAAACTGCAGGAAAAGTCGATACTCATGCGATAGGACATCGCGATGTCTTATCGCATGGGCCCGTCGATGACTACGGCTTGCTGTCCAGCCGCTAATACCGGGCGACACTCCGGAGCCATCGCAACGCTCTCTTAAGACGTAGTCACACTTCGGCGAGCCCAGCGGCGCACTCAGGCCGTCGATCCGAGAACACCACATCTGGACTAGTACTACGCATGCCGCCAGATCACCGGATCACGGGGATCGGCGTGAACGGGCAATCGGGACAACTCGGGGTGGCCTGGACCCCCGTGGGCTCGCCTGAGCACGCCTGACTCGAATGGAACGGCTCGACGACATCCGCCGAACGCGGCGCAGCAGAACGAGATGCTTCGCCTGTCAACTCATCCAAGAGGCCGACCGCGAACTCACACCTGCGGACTCCCTCAATGGCAGCCGTCGCGACCAATAGAGTCCGTCCGATCAAATCAGATCGGTTCAAATACACGCCGGTGTGGCGAAGACTTCACTTCCACCACACCGGCGTCGAAGAGCAGACTCAATCGACCAGATCGCCGCGTCCTTCTTCGTCAACTACGATCCGCATGGTCGTGCCGTCGAATATCGACTTGCGATCAACGAATCTGCCGAGCGAGACAAGTTCCGCCTTCGGGAGGATCACCACCTCGCCAAGTTCCAAGAACATCACCGTCACACAGGCCGTTCCAGCAAAACCCGTCGCCGAACCGAGCACCACTCCGCATTTTCCGGCATAGTCGACGAATTCGGACAGCGCATGAACTCGCACCTCTTCGAGAAACCTCACTGCATCAGTCACTTATGCGTAATCCGGCCATCGAGAGAAACGTTTGCATGGGTGCCGTCCCGAGTCAATGGTCCGAGCTGGCTACGGCCGGTCGAACTGAGTTGAACATCCCACTCGAAGGCCTGGCCTTTCGTCCGACTAGGCCCTCTGACCCACTCATTCCCAAAAGCGTCCCAGTACCCGTTCTGCGGACCTCTTGGCAATGGCTGCGCCGGGTTGTAATTCTTCGGGGCAATGTAGCGGATCTTGCCTTCGATCGGGAGTCCAGCTTCCTTGAGGCGACCCTTCAGGCTGAAACCTCGCGCTGCAACCTTGGCCTCCGCCTTGCTCGCTTGCCTGGCGGCCTTGGCTGCTCGCTGTGCAGCCTTGACCTCTGCCCTGGCCACGTACTTGCTCTCCGCCGCTAAGAAGCGGACGGCCATGCGGACGATGCCTGCGGCCGGAACTCCCGCCTCGAGGTGCTCAAGGCCGGTCTCCGGATCGATATCAGGTGCGCTGAGCTCCCGCCATCCTTGATATGCAGGAGTAACTTCAAGAACCGTCGACAGGGAGGCGTAAGCAAACTTGGCCCAGTCGATCAGCGAAGGGCTCTCCAGCTTCGGCCCGACGACGGCGATCTCGTCTCCGATATAGCTGGCGGTGCAGTTGCCTGCGGCGTCACACACCGGACCGCTTTCCCAATACCCGTCAGCGACCTTGTGGCTCGTTCCGGGCTCTGATAGTCGGACCGAAGAGGTCGCATCGGCCGCCCTGTCGCTACCGTCCTCCCGGTTGAGGCTCGGGCGGCTGCTGTCGGCGACGGCCTCAGCTGGTCGTCCATGAGTGATGTGGATGCGGCCGATTTGGTAGTTGACGCCGCGGCCTGGGTTTCCGGACCCGCCTGGTGTTGAGCCGAAGATATTTCCGCCTGCGCCGTCGCAGCCGAACTCGAGGATGCCGCCGGCGCAGATTTGGTAGCCGGTGGGGTCGGTGTATTTGTGGGGGTTGTTGCCGACGTAGGTGTAGCGGTTCCAGGCTTGGGAGGGGTTGGCTCCGTCGACGTTGGGGTCGGGGGTGGTGAAGCGGGCCAGGGTGGGGTCGTAGATGCGTCCCTTCATGTTGACGAGGCCGAGTTCGCGGTCGTCTTCGTGTCCGGTGAAGCCCTGTTCGAGGGTTTCGGGCTGGATCCCGGTGGTGTAGCCGGCGTCGCTGGTGCGCCAGTCGGGGTTGCGGGCCAGTCCGTAGGTGTCGTAGGAGCGGTTCTCCTCGACTTTGGCTTTGTAGCCGGTGGTGGCGTTGTGGCTGGTGACCAGGCTGGTCGAGCCGAGCCGGTCGGTGTGGTTGTAGAGCGTCGGATTCTTGAGCACGACCGACGCGCCGGCCGGTTGGGTGTAGCGCAGGGTCGCGCTGCCGGTCCCGCCACCAGCGACGAGCAACCGGTGCTCGGTCTTGGTGGCGGTTGTGTGCCGCTCGTAGAGACCGGGCAGGTAGGTCGTGGTGATGTTCCTGGTGGTCTTGCGGACACGCTGACCCGAACCGTCGTAGAGGAACTCCGCGGTCGTGCCACCGGTGGTGTTGGTCATCTTCGACGGCAGGTCGAAGTCGTTGTAGGCGACGGCGGTATTGGGCCGCTTTGTTTGGCGTCCGATGGCGTCGTACCCGTACGAGCGGCCGCCGAAGATGCCGCCGGTGATCGAGGTGACCTGGGTCGGTTTGTTCTGGTCGTAGGTATAGGTCCCCCGGCGCTTGCTGGTGCTGATGTTGCCGAGCTTGTCGTAATCCCATTTGTCGGCCAGGACGATGGTCTGCGGCTGACCGGGGTTCTGGTAGCTGTTGGTTGCGGTCGAGACCCGGTCGAGCGGGTCGTGAGTAAAGGTCTCCATAACCGGCGGCTGGGCCGGGTTATGCCGGCTCCGGGTCCGCAGGTTGCCGACCGGGTCGTAGGTGTAGTGCTCGGCTTGCAGTTGCGCCGACGGTTCAGCGTCCGTCACGTTGGTGCGGTTGGTGATCGACGTTGCCCGGTTCATCTGGTCGAACACCGTGGTGGTGGTGACCCCGTCACCGGATTCCTCCGTGGTGAGCCGGTCACGGTCATCGGTCTGCCTCGCGGTCCACAACACGCCCGCGACACCGGCCGGCTCGAGGGTGCGCACCTTCTCCAGGCGTCCGTTGCTGGCGGCGTAGTCGTAAACAACCTTTACCGCGGCGCTCTGACCAGGCAGCTTCGGGTATCGAACGCCAGTGGTGCGGTCGAAGGCGTCGTACTCGAACGACGCCGACAATGTCTCAGTCTGGGCGCCCAGGATCGTGCTAGCCACCGATTCGCGGCGATGGAGGGTGTCGTACGTGTAGCCGGTCTTGACGGTGCGGTTGGTGCCACCGGTCAGATCAGTCAACTCCATGCTGATCAACTGGCCCCTGCTGGTACCAGGTGTGCCGTCGCCGTCGTAGACGTTCGTGCGAACGCTGGTCACGGTGCCGTTGGTGGTGGTTGTCGCGGTAGTCGCTCGGCCGAGTACGTCGTAGTCGGTGATGGTCACCCGCCCCAGCGCATCGGTGCTGCGGACCGGTTCGCCGAAGGCGTTGTGGCCGATGGTGGTGGTGCCGCGTTCGGCGTCCGTGCTAGTCAGCACGTTGCCGAGATCGTCGTACGTGAAGGTGCTACGACTGGCAGGCACCCCTTCGGTCTCCGAGTTGAGCAAGGTGCCGAACGCACCGAAGCTGTAGATCCTCGACGCCGCCTTCGCCGACCCAGCACCGTCAGTGATCCGAACTGTCTGACCGCGCTGGTCGACACTCGAGATCCTGACATTGCCACGAGCATCGGTCTGGGTCGTCTCCAGCCCGTTGTAGGCCCACGACGTAATCTGGTTGTCGGGTGTCCTCTGGTGGCGGATCCGTCCGGTGTCGTCGTACGCAGTGACCGTCCGGGTGATCGCAGCCGTCGACCCGACCGTGACCGGATCGGTGTGCTGGGTCAGGTTGCCGGCAGCCTCATAGGTGTTCTCGGACTGGCGAACCTTGCCGTCAAAGCCCTTGAACCGGTCGAACTTGACTCGCCCGAACCGGTCCAGCACCGATTCGCGCATCGCACCCGAACCGTCGGTGACGGTGATCTTGGGCAGGATCTCGCCGCCAACAGGCTCCGTGCCATAGGCAGTCGTCTGTTCCGCGCCACTGGGGGCGCGGACCTTGCGCACACGCCCCAAGGTGTCGTAGGTCACGTCGGTACGTAGATCGTTGATGTCGACCGCGACCTTCGGCACGCCGAGAATGGGGTCATAACCGATCCGCGACACTTGACCGGCACCGTTCATCACGGCATGCGGGAAACCCAACGGGTCGGTGACCGCGGTGGACTCGCGCACCTTCCCAGTGGTCATGTCCTCGGCGCGAACCCGATTTACGCCACCCGAGGCGTCGTATCCGTAGTCGACCGCGAGCACCTGGCCGGACGACGAACTCGGCCCGTAGGTCTTTTGCTGCTTGACCCGCACGTGCCCCGCATCGTAAGAGAATTCCTCCGTGCGCGTCTGCGCCGGCGGTGGCGGACCCAAGAACGGCGTGTTCTGATCAGTCACCGTGATCTTCTTCGGCCGGTTCACCAACCAGTTCCCGAGATCCACATCGGGCACCATCGTCGTCGAAGTGGTGGAGTCCGGCATTGCGCCGGTCCCGGTCTTTTGCGATTCGCTCGTGACATTGCCGTAGATATCGACGACGTTGACAAAGCGATGCGACTGCCGCAGGGGACTCCTGCCCTGGGCATCGAATTGTGTCGGCGACCACGTGGTCAAGCAGCACATAGATGCGAACTCGTAGGACCGCTGCTGGGTCATCGAGACGTAGTGGAAGAAGCTTCCGCCGGGCGTGAGCTTCTTGCCCCAGCCCAGCGTGGTCCGCTCCAGGGACTGTTTGCCAGCGGGCAGCGCGCGAATCACCCACCGCTCGTCCAGCCGCGGGTCGGCCTGCCGCGTGGTGTTGGTGAAGAAGGAACGCTCGATCGTGGCACCGTCACGTCCGGGCACGGAAGTCGTGACACTCTGCTCGGCGAATCCGAGAAACTCCCGGAACATTCTGTCATAGCGTCCGTCGCGGTACCTGTAGGCAGAACTCGTCTGCTGGTTCAGGGAATCTGTCCCGGCATCGCGCATGACCCGGTGCACCACGTAACGGTCGCCGTCGCCGCGCGAGCAGCTCACATGCTGGGTCTGTCCGCACGAACCAGGCTTGTAGACACCCGCATCGGTCGTCGGCGCATACGTCACGCTGACCGTCGGCTTCGGCTGCGTCGAGCCAGTCGGAGACTGGTTGCCCTCACGGATCTCGGTCAACAAATCCGGCTTCGCGTTACTGCCCGAACCCGCATGGGTGTAAAGCATCAACCTGGTCGGGTCATCGTTGGTGTCCGGGTTGTCAACCAGCACTACATCATCCAGACCATCACCATTCGCGTCCACCGTCCGGACACCCTGCACCGCCAACACCGCGGCCGAACGCTGCGCAAAACCGATCGGCGTCGCCGACTTCACAAACACCAACCCACCACCAGCCGAAAAGGCGGGACGAACCAGCTCCATCCCGTCATAGTTCGGAGAATTCAGGGCCTGCTTCGGAATCAGCAGGTCGTGACGGCCGTCACCATCGGCATCCACAACCTCCGAGACCGGCAAACCATCAACCGGCAACGAAACCCCCATCGGCTGAGGATCAGCAAAACCACGACCAGTATTCAGCCAGTAATACAACTTCGTGTCCGGTCCTCCACTCCCGCCATTGGTGACGACGTCAGCCAGACCATCGCCATTCAGATCCAAAACCTTCATATCCAACTTAAAAGCGTCCGAGTGAAAGGCTCCAGCGACCGGATGCGGCAGCGACGGCCTCGCCACATCCAGCACCCCAGCCTTCTGGAGTGACCGCCGATAAACCACCTCGTCGCGACCGTCGCCATCCACATCAAGGACGATGACGTCCCGCGGGCTCAGCCCGCTAAGCACACCACCGGGGCCCAGGTGGATCGGCGCACTGAACGCCAACTTCTCCGGATTCTGCGGATCAGTACCCAACACACCAACCAGCCCAGAACGGTGCCGCCACGACCAGATGAACCCACCGGCCTGAGCCTGGTTGTACTCAAGCACATCCTGGTACCCGTCACCGTCGAAATCACCGAACATCCCACCATGAGCACGACCGTCAACCGTGCTGCCGTTAGTCAAACCACCGAAATAGCTCGTCCGGGCCCGCAACGGCGCACTCAGATCATCCCGAGACAGCCACGGCCGCCAATCAATGTTCTGCGGCTCCCGCGGCAACAAATCAACCCTGCCATCAAGGTCGAAATCGAACGGATACCCCGTCACCTTCGTATTCGCACCGGTCGACCCAGCAGTCACATGTCTCAAGTAGCGGCCCGGACCATTCGTAACCGACTCCGCCCTCAAATAACGCCAGCCATCCTCCTCCGGCCACGCCAGATCCGTCCGCCCATCACCATTCAGATCCGCCGACACCAACTGACTGTCCTCCGTCGACGGCACCAACGACTGCGTCGGCGACAACTGCTCCACCCCGGCATCGAACCCGACACCACCCAGCGACCACTTAAACAACGTCGGACGCCGACACTCCGTATCGACCGCGCCACACTCGGTGATTCGCTCCAGCTTGCTGACCTTTGTCGACCCCAGGTTCTGATACACCAACTTGTATTGCCGGGCCTGCTTCCAGCCACCCGCATCGATACTCATCGTCACCGACCGCAACCGCTGCAAACCCTCACGTCGAATCCCGTACTGGAACCCGAAGGCCGGATCCGGTCGTGTCTCGTAGCCGAAAACAACTCGACGATCCAGCTTTCCCAGACCGCCGTATTCGATCGACGACAACCAGCGCTCGATTTCCGAACCTCCGCCAACGCGCGACTGGTAGTTGTAGCGAATCAGGCCGCCCGACCGGTTCACTGCCTGGGCCACCGACCACGTCACGGCGACTTGGTTGCCACCGACCTGGACGTACGTCGTCGAACCGTCGGTTCCGAAGGTTTCCTTCACCCCGTCAGGCGATTCAACCGTGAATGAGGCCGGACCCTCAGCCCCCGTCCCAGCCGGCCGCAACGAAAAGACCCGTCGCTGCGTGTCCGGAACTGTCCGGTACTCGGTGTGATTGGCGCCGTAGATGCCGACGACTGCCTTCAGCCGCAGACCATCGAGACAGAACCGGTCATCATCGTCGAAGCGCGGACCCTCCGATCTCGCGTCGAACCCGATGTTCTTCGCGCACCGAGTGATCTTGGATAGCCCACCAAGGGAAAACCCCACACCGACCTGACCGTCGCCGGCCTCGCTGCTGTAATTCAAGGACAGACCAGGCTGGAAGCCGCCACGCCCAGGCACGACGCGCAGCGGCACGGAGTAGTTCGCAGATCCCCTTTCTGATACAGAGAACTCGCCCCGGGTCGAATCCGTCACCTCGCCGGCTGCCGTCGTCGCCGATGGGTTGGCTACCGCGGCAGCGTCATACGACGGCAAGGGCAACGGGCCGGATTCCGCCGCGACGGCGGCGGTGCCTTGCGCACCAGGTACTACCGACAACGACAACATGGCGCCGATGGCGAGAAGCGCGGCTCTTGTCGATCGCCGCGAGGTCCACTGAGGCATCCAGCGTTTACGCATCAAAAAGCCCTTCAGACGGAGGGAACAAAGGCGGAAAGACAACTCGCCGGTCGGAGCTGGTATATCGGCGTCGTTGAGTAAAGTTGTCAGGCGGCTCGGACGGCCAGCACGGCGGGCGAGAGCGCGCCGAGAACGATGACCGTGAGAAGTCCAGCGAGTCCGTCGCCGCGATGCGGCACAACGCGGCTCCGGTCATCAGCGCCACCAGGCCGAAGCCCGCGGCCCCACCGAGCAATCGGAGAAAAGATGCCGGCGACCAGTCCCAGACTGCTGCCGACTCAAGCAAGGCGATGACGGTCGCCAGCCACTTGCCGACTCTAACCTTGGCCATCGCGTCGACAGAGAGCCGCACGTTGATCAGCGCCCCGAATGCGCGGGCGCCCACGCCCAACGCCAGGACAGTGGACAGCATGCTGTAGAGCATGGTCGTGTCACTCTCGACGACGAGCCGGTCTTCTCCATGACCTGCAGTACGACGATGCAGCGGCCGCCGGTTCACGGGCGTGAGAGCGCACAGTGTGATCACGGCATCAGCAGAAGATGGCCGCCGAGCCGTCCTTGCTCGAGTGCCGGTGGGCGGCCAGCACTTGTGAGCGAATAGGTGCCGCTCCGCTCCCCCGCGGCGTCAGTTCACCGCGGGAAATTCATAGCCGTCGACGAGACACTTACGGTCGGTTGCGTCCAAACCGTGCTCGCAGAGATGCCGCGTGCCCGGGGGCTCAGCACCGGCCGCCAGCGTGACGAATTAGCCGTCGTCGACGACGGCCAAGAGCGCAGGCTCATGGACGGCCGCGGCGTCGATCACGCCATCGGCTCCGCCCGGCCCGCAATCTCGGCCGCGGCCGGTCCGAGCTCGGCGTCACGGGGATGAAGTAGTGCGCTCCGAGTCCGTCCAGGATCGATCAATCCTCGGCTGTCGTTCGTCCCGATGTCCCGGATGCCTTGATGGACGGCCAGCTCGACGGTTTAGCCCCCGCCGCAGCCAGCGGCGGCCGTGATCAGCACAGTCTGCCCAGGTCGCAGTACCCAGCCGACGCCTTCGTCCCCTGGCTCGAAGCCGTGTGCGTCGGCGCGCAACCGACGACCGGACCACCCGCACTCCGGCCGAGGGCATGATGCACGTTCGGATCTCGGAGGAGCCCGTGAGGTGACTCTGCCCGGGTGTCGATGTCCACCGGCCTGACCGGAGCAGCTTCAAACATTCACGAGCATCTCGTGCGGAGCCGGCCGAGGGAACATCCGTCGGTGACGTCCAGGGCCTCAAGGGCTCCGAAGGTCCGAACGGCAACTGCTCGCATGCTCGTCCTCACGAGTTCTCCGATCGCAGAACGATGTGACCAAGCAGGACGAAGAGCACCATCCAGTCGGCGATGACGAGTTGGCCGCGGACGAAGGCGTCGACCCATATCGGCATCATCGGCACGAGTACGTAGAGCCCGACTACGATCGGCACGTGGCGATGCACCCGATCCACATCCCCGCCCAGGGATTCCGCAATGCCTGCGAGCATCGCGAACAGGCCGATGGCGAGCCAGGACAGACCGTAGGCGGCGCCGATCGTCGCGGTGTCGGTAACGACGATGGCACCGCCTCCAGCACGGCTAGGGACCATACCGGCGTACGTCGAGCTTTGTCACCCGCTTGCAGGACTGCCGCTGGCGATTGAACTTGCGGTTGCGCAGTGGCGACTGCTCTCCCCCATAGCGCTGCTGGATCGGCTGGAGTCCGAAAGAGCAGGGCTGCGGGCGCTCGTGATCTGCCGGAGCGGAAGCGGACCATGCAAGGTTACGGGCTGCTCGATGCCGGTCAGGAGCGGCTGTCACGCTGCTGCGGTTCCGTGGTGGGGGACGCTGGAGACCGTCGAGGCGGTTGCGGAGGATGGCGGTGACATTGCCTCTGGCAACGTCCTTGGGATCTGCAGGAGCTTGCCGAGCACTCGCTGATCCGAGTCCGGGTCGATCGGCTCGAGCCGGTCGCGCAGATCGCCCGGAGTCTGCTCCTTGGTGAGCGCACGGCGCGGATCGGGCGGGCGCACTCTCGGATCTGCGAGGATCCCGCCAAGGAGGCGGCGGCTGGGGACGAGTAGGCCTCCACTCCAACCACTCGACCTGGTCCAGCGTCTCAGGTTCATCGCTCAGAGCCAGATCACCGCTTTGGCTCGCGGGCTACTGGAAAGACATCACGCTCCCGCAGATGCCCATGGGTCAGGCGTCCTCACCTTTCGCGATATGCCGTGGGAAGCGTCGTGCGGGACGGTGCGGTGGCGATCAAGGGGCCGACAGGTTCGCTGGTTTGGATCAGGTCAGCTAGGCGGATGTTCCGGTCTGTGGGTGGTTCGGGAGCAGCCGAGGGTTGAGCTCCAGTCTCGGAGGCGGCGGATGGCTAGGGTGAGGTCGCGGTGGAAGCTCATGGGGTCTGAGGGGGCTGAGTCTTCGAGGTAGCAGGCCTCCCAGAAGGTTCTGAGGGCGGAGAGTTCTTCGATGAGGGCTCCGTGGTCTGGCCAGCAGGGTGGGATGACTTTGTGGTCGAGGCGGTAGCGGTCGGTGGCCCAGTCGACCCAGCTGGCTAGGCGTTTCAGTTCGTCGCGTGTTTCGGTGGGGTCGAGGTCGCGCCAGCAGACGACGTACGGGTCGTTGGGTGGTGTCAGACCGAGCGCTTGGGTGAGGTCGTCGGTCATGTGGTCTCGAGGATGCTTTCGCGGATCTGGTCGGCGTCTGGGCGGTCGGTCCATCGGGTCATCTGCAGGAGGATTGGTGGGGCTGTGCGGGCGAGTAGTACGCCGGTGCCGAAAGGCAGGGTGCGGATGACGTCGGGTGGGAGGATCGGTAGTCGGCGGGTGCTGGTGGAGATGGTTCGGGCTCCGTCTGCTCCGCGGCTCCAGTTGCGCAGCTCCTCGTCTCGTTCGCCGCAGACTGCGCTGAGGTCTTGCAGGTCTCGGGTTTGAGCGGAGCCGCCGAGGATGAGGCGGAGGGTGGCTGCGTCCCACATGGCTGCCGCGGCTTGTTCACCCCAGCGTTCGCGGGCTTGTGCGAGGGATTGGATGACGACGAGGGTGGAAATGCCGGTGCCTCCGCCGTCTGCCATGAGGGATGGGAGGGACGGTACGGCGCAGAGGTTGGCGATCTCGTCGAGCACGAGGGCGAGCGGGGGTTCGAGCCGGCCGCCGGGATTCTTGGCGGCTAGTTGGCGGGCTGATTCGGTGATGTCCTCGAGGAGGGCGGCGATGAACGACGAGGTCGCGCTGGCTCCGGCGCCGGTGCCGAGGAGATAGATGGTGCCCTTCGCTCGGATGAATTCGCTGGGGTCTAGCCCCTCCCCTGGTGGTGGGTCGAAGGCCTTGCGGACGGCAGGGTCGGCCAGCGCTGACAGGGCCGAGCGGACGCCGGCCCAGATGGCGTCGCGGGTTCGGCTTTCCATTCGGACGATGCCGTCCAGGGTGTCGCCCCAGCCTTCGGCGGCGATCGTGGATTGGTTGAGGATGGTGACGGCTTCGATGGCTGAGGCTGGCTCGAGGCCCCAGCGGTAGAGCTGGCCGATGCCGGTGTCGTCGATCGCCGCGGCGTGCAGCAGGCCGCGGAGGGCCATCTCGGTTTGGCCGTGCCAGAACGCGCCGTCGGAGACTCCGCCTTTCGCGAAGCCGGCGCCGGCCGCGAGACCGCTGGCTCTGACCATTGCGGTGGTGGGGTTTTCGCAGCCTCGGACCGGGGACCATCGGATTCCTTCTGCCTTTGATAGTCCTTGGGGATCGAAGACGGCCACTGGGCCGGTCTTTCGGCGGAGGGCGAGTGTTGCGACCAGGTTGTCGGGGCGGGTGGAGGTCGTGACGACGGCGCCAGGTGCGTCGATGATGGAGCCGATGATCTGGTGCAGGCCTTTGCCGGAGCGCGGTGGTCCGACGACGATCAATGAGTCCTCGACCGATGCCCAGCATTCTCGTCCTCGTGAATTCCCGAGCAGTGTGCCGACTTCGGATGGTGAGTTGCTTGGCGCAAGTGGCCGAGCCGACCGTCCGCGGCGTATGACCTGGTGGCGTCCCACTGCCGCTTCCACGTCGGCCTTGGTAGCCAGGCCCGGCCGTCGTGCAATGGCGCGACTTCGGCTGGTGGTACCTGCTCTGCGTCGGAGAACGAAGTGGCCGATGACGAGGCCACACAGGACTGGCCCTCCGATCATCAGACTCAGGACTGCCCAGTACGTCGTGGGCGGCAGCTCGCTGCGTTCCAGACCGAAGGCGTCGGCCGGGTTGCCGGGATCAAGCAACACGTCTAGGGCGTCGATCCACTCGGTTTCAACCCACCGGCCGGTGGTCAGTAGACAGCCCACGCCGCCAGCCAGATGCAACATGCCTGCGCAGGCGACCAGGACGAGTGCTCCCGCGATCACGAGGTCCGTCGTGTCGAGCGGCGCGGTGTTGCGTGGCCGCGGCATCGCTACATCCGCCCGTCGGTATCGAAGAGTTCGACCTCACGTACGTGGCGAACCAACTGCACGACGAACGATCGGTTCGGCAGTCGCCACAGAGCACGTCCTTTCGGCAGCTTTGCGATGGTCGCGATCTCGACGTCTGTGAGCCCCAGCAGGCTGGCGGTCCGGGCGAGTTGGTCTGACTCTTGGCGTAGCATGATTCGGGTCGAGCAGTCAGCGAGAAGTCCTTCCGCCAAACCTCTTGCCTCCGAGCCGAGGTCGCCGACGGCCGCAAGGTCGGACAGGCGGTGGACGATCAGCACGTTGGAGATGCCCCAAGCGCGAGACAGCTTCCACTGCTCCTGCATCCGGCGCAGCAGGGCCGGGTCTCGCATGACGCGCCAGCCCTCGTCGTACACGATGTAGCGGTTGCCGCCGGCGGGGTCGGCGACGGCTGCCTCTAGCCATGATGATGCGCATGCCAGGGTTAGGCGGAGTGCGTGGTCGTTGCCGCTGCTGCCTATCCAGGACGAGTCGAGCGAGACCATCGGCGCCGATGGGTCGAACTCGGTGGTCGACGGCCCGTCGAACATGCCGGAGAGATCGCCGTGAACGAGGCGTCTGATCGCGTGGGCGACCTCGCGGCCGTCGTTGGTCAAGCTGGACGTCGTTAGGCCAGCTCGCTGTGCCCAGTCGGGGTCCGGGGTGAAGAGTGCGACGACGACGTCCGGGATTGTCGGGGCGTCCACTTGGGCGGACACGGTCTCCAAGGCCAGGTCCAAGGCGGTGTGTTCGATGGCGGCGAGCGGGCGGCCAAGGGTCGATTCCGCCAAGGTGCCCAGCAGAGCACGTCGACGGGACCAGACGATGCGATCCCACTCCTCACTTGCGATGGCATGCGGGCGACGGCCGCCGTCGAGTGGATTCAGCCGAGCCGGCAAGCCGGGGCCGAGCTTGATCGTCGTGCCGCCCATTGCTTCGGCGACCTGAGTCCACTCCCCCTTTGGGTCGCACGGCACATAGGCCTTGTGGCCGAGGGCAATCGATCTGGTGATCAGGGCCTTGGCTGTGGACGACTTACCGCTGCCGATGACGCCTGCCAGCAGAACGTTGGGGTTGGTGATGACGCGGGCCTGGTACAGGACCCATGGGTCGTACACGAACGAGCCCCCGCTGAAGACATCAGACCCGATGTAGGTGCCGTCGGCGCCTAGGCCTCCTTCGGCAAGGAAGGGGTATGCGACCTGGGCTATCCGCGTTGTTGCTCGGTGCGTGTCGACCAGAAGTGCCATCAGAGGCCGATCCCGAATGGCAGAGCGGCGGCTAGGAACCCGTCGGCCTGTTGTCCGACCAGCCGACGCAGGTCTAGCAACGCTTGGGTGGCCGCGATCTCGATCTCCATACAGGCGTCATCGAGACTCTCTTCGTCGTCAGCGGAGACGACGATGAGGCCGAGCCAGCGGACGTCGCCGTGTCCGGCGGCGAGGTCACGTTCGCGCTGGGCGACGTCCGCGTCTTGTTGCCGATCTTCTTCGGTCTCGAGCTGGCCGATGCGTGCGCGGGTGGCGCGGTCGGTGATGCGCTCGACTCGGTGGCGTCGGGCGTCACGTAGTGCTTTGGCCATCGGGATGGGCTGCAGAACGAGCGTGAACGTGCGCCGGATTCCTGGCCTGAGCAGTAGAGGGCTCAGGAAGGACGGCGTGGTCCGTACCCGCGGCCATTCGGTGATGACGTAGACCCTGTGGAACGACGAGTCGGTCCGTAGGAGGTCCCAGTCGGCGTCGATGGCGAGTGGGCCGGCATCGGCGCCGTCAAGTGCTCTCGAGCTCCGGGCGGCGGCCGGGTCGAAGGCGAGCCGCACGCTCATGGCCACCTCGTCGGCAGACAGCCAAGTGCCTGTGACTCCGGCGGCTGCGAGTGAGGTCTGGAAGGCGCGCGCTTCAGATTCCAGTACTGCGACCGCTCCCGTGATCCCACCGCCGTGCTTGCGCACCTCCCGGGACACGGCGTCGAGGTTGACCGCGAAGGCGAACAACGTCTCGTGCCGTGCGGTTGCGGGTGCTGCTTGTTCCAGCAACTCGGTGTAGATCGCACCTGCAGGCGTCGTCGGGTCGACGTTCCGCTTCCTGGCCCACTCCCCTACTTCGTCACCTGGGTCGGGCAGCGTGCGTTCGAGGATCTGAGCTCTGGCGATCCGGTTTCCGTGACAAAGCCCTGCAATCATTCGTCCGTACGCCGTGACGCGCCGCTCTTGTTCGTCGGTGTTCTGCAGGAGGTGGGCGGGTCCTTCGATCCTGGCTACCGCGATGAGACGTCGACGTCGTCGGTCGTGGACAACGCCGATCGCGGTGTTCCAGCTCAGCAGGCGCATGTTCTCGCCGGGCAGGTGGATTCGGCTGTGTTCACGTGGACGCATGACCCGAGATCGGAAGGACCGCGGCCGCGAGAGGTAGCGGGTGCGTAGTACAAGCCATCTGTACATCGGCAGGCCGTCGGCCCGGGCGAACGCGACAGCAAGGAACGTCGCCGCGATGGTGAGGCTGATCGCTTTCAGCGTCAGGGCCGTCTGGGTGACGGCCGTGAGGGTCATGGTGATGACGGACGCCGTGACGAGTGCGACCTGGATGGGCCGGAGCCCGAGAAGGATTGCGTTGCTCTCAGGTCGGGGAAACCGCGTGGACAGTGTGGACATCAGCGGCCACCGCCGTCAGTGTCTTGATCCGCAGGCCTGCCAGGAGCTTCAGGGGCGTTGACGGACACCTCGCTGGTGGACGTGGCGTTTGCGATGGCCGTCGCGTCGTCGCCGCCAGAGGCCGGCGGTGCAGGAGCGGTGGCCGGCTCAGCGGGCGCTGATGATCCGCCCGACATGTCTGGGGTTGCCACGACAACCGCTGGCTCGACGGACGAAACGCCACCATCGCCGTTCTCTGCCGTAGATCGAGACGAGTCGCCTCCATTCACACCACTCTCGTCGGTTGATTGCTGCATCTCCTCCTCGTGCTCGGACCAGTTGCCCGCGGGGTCTTGGGTGTCCCCCCCGACGACTGGGCTCGATGTGTCGCCCCCGCTGCCGCCGAAGTGGTCTGCGCGCCATTGCTGCGCCTGGCTGTACTGGTCTTTCACCGCATTGGCTCCCGTGAGACCTAGTTGAATGGCATGGCTGGCTGACTGCCCGTGGTCGCCCGCCCAGTGAATGAAGGTGAAGGTCGCGAACGGCGCGAGCGCCGCCATGGCGAGGAGAAGGATGCCTGCCAGGAACGTGCCGATGCTGGTCTCGCCGCCCGGGTCAGCGTTGCCTGTGGCCGAGATGCCGAGCGCGAACACGACCGCCATCGCGATCTTCGAGAACACCAGCGCCCCGACGACCTCGATCCAGCGCCGTAACCAGTGCCTGGTGGCCGACCAGGTCCAACTGGCCAAGGCGATGGGGGCGAACACGACGAAGGCAACGATCGCGACTTCCCGCAGCAGCATCACGACGTACAAACCGATCGTTGCGATGAGGCCGAGGAACACGGCGACGAGCAGGAACCCGCCTAGTGTTCCTGCGGACAGCAGCGCGCCGATGTCGACCATGCGCTTCAGTCCGTCGGTGGTCGCTTGGTTTCCGAGGATGGCCAGCGAGATCTCGTCGACCGCCTTGCCGCTGGAGGCGACGATTGCGATCGCGAACGGTACGCCGGCAGTGCCGATCAGTGCGCCGACGAGAGCGTGTCCGAGTCGGCCGGGTTCTCGGCGTACGGCGGCTGAGACGCATTGCAGGATGAACAGTCCGACCAGCAGCGGCAGCGAGATGGTGATCATCAGGCCGAGGTTGTCGCTCCACCACTGCTGGTCGAATCGTGGTGACGTGCTCGAACTGAAGGCCTGGAAGACGTAGGTGGTGACGTCGGACAGGCCGCGGGCCGCCCAGCGTAGGAACGAATCCCACGCTGAGTTGGCCGCCGCGTCCGTGCCGCTCGAGATGGCGCACGACACCGGGTTGAGGAGACAGTCGGACCAGGACATCGGGTCAGCCGAGGTTGACGCTGCTGGCCCAGCGGATCAGCGCGTTCGCCGAGCCGATGAGGATCGCGGCGCCCGCTGCCACCAGGCAGCCCATCTTGCCCTTGCCGGAGTAGTGAGCGTTGCTGTTGAAGCTTCCCAACGCCCAGGCTGCGGCGGAGATGACGAACGCCGCGACGCAGATGACCAGGCTGAAGGTCAGCAAGGCGCCGACCATCTGCCGCAGTGCGGCCAGACCGGGGAGGCCGTTGCTGTTCGGACTGATACCCGGGTCTTGGAGCGGGAATAGGTACACGAGAGGGGTCCTTCAATAGATGGGTGGCGCCCAGCCGAGGTACGTCGCACCCCAGCGGGATTCGATGAGGCCGAAGTCGACGTCGTACACGCCGCCTTCGCCTGGAAAGCGGTCCAAGATGTCGTTAGAGACGACGTGGCCGTTGCCGATGTAAACGGCGACGTGCCCGTACGGGCCTCCGGTGTCCCAGAAGACGAGTCCGCCGACGGGCGGTTGTCGGTCGTTGGTGTGTGCCTTGCCGATGGCAACCATGTGCTGCCATTGCTTTGCGGCGGAGTAGTAGCCCGAGCGTGGCCGGCCCCAGATGTTCGCTGCCAGTCGGGCGCAGAGCTGGTAGTAGCCGTGGCCGCCGACCAGTCGAAGCGCTCGGGCTACCGCATCCGCTGCACCCGGCAGTTCCCCGCTCTCGGGCCCGGGTTCCTGAGCTGGTGCCTTGCACCCGTCCGGTACTGCTTCGGTGGGTGTCGCGATGCAGAGATCGGAACCGCCGGCCGCGAGCGCAAGAGGTGCGACGAGACCGACACCGCTGGAGAAGAGCGCGGCAGCGAGTACGACCTTGCTGATCACGGCTCGATTTGTGGGGAGGCGGACCAGAACTTGCAGATCGACGTACAGACCACACCCACCGCGGCTCGGCGATCTGTGACGACGTGCTCGTTGTCGATCACCGTGGTCTGCTTGCCCTGTACGACGAAGCCGGTCCATCCCTTGGGAGCCGCGGCACTGTCCTGCAGTCTCTTCATGGCCGGGGTGACCTCTGCGGTGATGTCATCGGCTGTGGCTCGGGCCTTGCGCAACTCGAGCTGTTGCCACTCTCGAAAGTGAGGCAGCAAGCTGCGAGCGATGCGCGGGCCCTCGCCCATGGGGTCGGCGAAGACGCTGACAGCGTTTTGCCAGTCGTCGAGGCCGTGCTTGGCGGTGTCGTAGGTCCAGATCGCTCGCCCGTAGGCGATCGCGACCACCCTGGGATCGGTCGAAACCGGCCGGGTCCAGGCGTCGAGTCGCGCCGCGGACTCCTGGCCCTCGCCGCGCAGGATCGTGGGCTCGGCCGTCTTGATGTCTGGCTCGTTGCTGTCGGGTGAGCCGACGAAGGCCACGACGAGCGTGACGACGGTGAGCACGATGGCCACGGGGATCACGAGCTGTGGCCGGATGGAATGGTTCACGTCACTTTCCTCTCTTGGGAACCTGCGTACGCCGTAGCCACGCGAGGCCGGCTCGCGCCACGGGCGGTGGGAGCAGGCGCAGACCTGCGAGTAGGCGCAGGTAGAACCCGAGCTGGGCCCGGTAGTAGCGGATGAGCCAGTTGTGTCGGCGTGTATCTGTCATGCCGGGCTCAACGGTTGAGCTCCCGAACTTTGGGATCAGGCGGATCTAGCGAGGTCGAGCCAGCGGTTCTCGCTAGTCCATTGGCCGAAAAACAGCAGGTCACCGCCACTTGCCGCCTTCAGCCAGTTACGGATCGTGCGGTCGGCGAACACCTGGCCGGCTGGTTCTCCGGCCGCGAGCCTGGCCAGCGCCGATGGTCGGGACGGGCTGCCGCGGACCAGCCAGGCCAAGGCGACGGCTTGGTTCTCGGTGATGCCGCTCAGTCGCAGTCGGGCGATGATGGTGGAGCGGTAGAAAGGGGGTCCGTCGGCTGCGGTACGGAGCAGCTCGCGACTCACGGCCGGCGACAAGCCGTACCGCTCGAGCTCGGTGACGATCCGCTCCAGGTGAGGGCCGAGGGGCGACGGCTCTTCGGACTGGACGTCTGGTGGCTCTGGGGTGGCCGGGTGGCGGTGGCGGCGTAGTACCTCAGCCCGTACTGCGTCGATGAGACGCCAACGGACCAGATTGGCCAGGTAGCCCCAGGACACGCCTGCCGCGGGCCGCTTCACCGCGAGCTCGTGACACCTTTCCCAGGCGATCACCCGGGCGAGCTGAGCCGCTTCGTCGCGGCCCAGACTCGACCTCAGCCAGAACGGCAGCGGTACGACGATGTGTTGCTCGATCGCGTCGGCCAACCGCCGGGACGGCTCCTTGGCCCAGCCCGCTTTGGCTGCGGCGTTGATGAGTTCCTCCAGCTCGTCATCCATGGCACTCAATGTGCTGGCCACGCACCTGGATCAGAACCTGGATTCCGAAATCAAGGACTCCTGGAATCCAGATCCGGGTCTACCTCCAGGTCACGATCAGAGGCCCCCGTATTAGCGCGTCGGCTGACAGCGGCGACCAACTCCCACGAGACGACCCGCTCTTCGAGCCCAAGCCGCTGAGAAAGCCGCGCGACCTGACCGGCGACACGATCTGGCGGCAGCTTGACGACCAGCGGAGCGACCGCCCGCAAAGCACCGACCTGGCCACTCAGGTGATCGAGCACCTTGTCCCAGCGCGCCAACTCGACATCGATCGCAAACTCGATCCCCAACCGCGGACTCTGCAGGCTGGCGCGCAACAGATCCGGATAAGCCGCGAACAGCGACGCCGGGTCCCGGCCATCAGGCAGCTCCGCAACCAGCACGGAGCCGAAATACCTGGACAAGACATCGACACTCCGTACGGCGGCGTTGCGACCGGCTAGATCCGCGTCCAGCATGACAATCACGGTATCTGTCACCGCGTGCCGTTTGACGATCGCCGCCTGGTGCCGCGTGATCGCCGTACCGCACGGCGAGATCCCCGCCCACGGACCGTTCAGCAGACTGATGGCGATCGCATCGGTGGGTCCCTCGACCATGACCGGGACCGCGCCGCTGGACAGCTGGTCCAGCTGAGCATCGATACCAACCAGCGATCGTCCCTTGGTGTAGATCTGGGTGCGCGGCGAGTTGACATACTTGGGGTGCGCAGCACGAGCTCGGGCAACGAATCCGACAGGTCTCAGGTCGATGTCATGAGCAACAAACGTCAGCCGGTCATGGAAGCGATCCACCAGGTACCCCGACCGCAGTGGCTTTGCCAGACCGGCCGCCAGCATCGTGTCATCGTCGAACCCCGTTGCCCGCAGGTGATCCACCAGCCGGGCCCAACGTGCCGGCGCATAACCAACCGACCACTTACTGTCAGAGGCCAGTACTGCGCCTAGCTGGCGCCCGACGAGTTGGCGAGCCGCCCAACCCTTGCGATAGATGTGCAACTGATGGCGATAGAACGCCGACGCAACCTCATGCGCCCGAATCAGTTCCTTCATGTGTCACAGACTCGGTCCCGGGTCTTCCAGCCCTAGCGAGGTGTGCTGGTTGCCGATGTCGTTGAAGCCGCTGCGATGACCGACCAGCGGCCGCGCCAACGACAGATAAGCCCGCAACTGCTGCAGCCCAGCAGGAGTGTGCAGCTGCCCCGCCAACGCATGGTCAGGAAGTGCAAGTGCCCGGATGCGGTCGAAGAAGAACGCGAGATCGATCGCAGATCCGATCGCCCGCTCACGGCTTTCCTTCTCGGTCGGCACCATCACGATCACCCGGTCGGTCTCACTCAACCGCCGCAACAGCCGCGCTTGAGCAGTCGACATCGCCGACATGCACAGAGGAACTCCGACGTACTCCTTCTCTGTTGAACGGCTGAGTTGCTCGATCGCCATCGCATCCACCGGATGGTCGACGATCACCGGCGTCGCACCGTTGTGCAGCAGGTCGATCTGTTCTTGCAAGCCGACGAGCGCATTCGAAGGCCGATGCACCGCCGTGGCCGGCGTCACCGACCGCACCTGACCATCGCGATTGATACCGACGAACCCCACCGGGTCCAGCCGCTGATCCCGTGACAAAAGCATCAGGTGGTCGCGATGCCGGTCGACCGGCGTACCCTCATCCGTCCAGCTCGTCAGCCCCGCTCGAACCAGCGTCGCGAACGGGAACCCGCGCTTCTGCAGGTAGTCCGTCAACCGTGAATACGTGTCCGGCGCATATCCGACCTTCCACGACGCACCAGGTGCGAGCACCCTTTCCATGCCGCGCTCCTTCAGGAAGGCCACAGGCCACGAGCCCGTTGCCCTGAGCAACTCTGCCCGAAAGAACCGGCCGGCTTCTTCAATCGCCGCATGCATCCTCCGGCGCTCTTCCTGCGGTACATCGAATCCCGGATCAACGACCTCACCCATCACAACCTCCGAAGGCAACCCACTGCTGTCGCACTCGAAGATCTCGGCCCAAGACCGCCGTCAGAACCCGGATCTGAGATTCAAGGACTCACAACCCCATACCCGGACCCGCATCGATCTCATCATCAGCAGGCATCGGCCCCCGCCACACCAGCCGACTCTCGGACCGCGCAAGCTGCTCCCCTGCCGAATCGATGCCCTCATCAAGCAACTCGATCACCCGCCGAATACTCCACCGCAGCTTCTGAAGCTCAAGATCACCAGTCATGCCACGAAGATCACCGCGCCAACGAGACCGCAGAACCCAGATCCACAGATCAAGGAACCAGCCACATTGCAAGTGTTCTACCACCGGATAGGCATGGATCAAGCCCTCAGGCAACCGACGCCAAGGCGCTGGCCTGCTCGCGACCGCCGTAGGTCCGCCAGCCGCGGCCGGATATCAGGCATGTCTTCGGTGGAGAGGAGCCCGCGTAACTACAGAACCCCAGCCCGCGCCTCGGCGTACAGCACGCGAGCCGCCCATCCTTTCTGGGGATGGGTCAGGGGGCTGGCGGGTCGTGACCACACCTTCGATTTCGTATGGCTGTCTGAGGCCAGTGTTTCCGCTGTACGGTGCACTATCGATCCGGGACTCGATCCGTACCGTCACCGACCTCCGGCTCGCCCCCCAAACCTGGCGCCAGTGACCACGGATGCGGACGTGGTCGCCAGCATTGACAGAGTTCCGCCGGTACAACCCACCCGCCTCCCACTTGTCGATCAGACGCTGGACGCCGGTCACGTCCGCTCAATAACACGGCGCATCCAATGCGAAGGCCGCTTTGCATCCCACAAAGGGCCAACTGGTACCAGACGTTCAGCGCCACGACAGCATGCCCTCGCATGGGTCAGGTATCCACCCTGCGCCAACGTCCCATAGCCCTACCGGGTCGACCTCGAGAGTTAGCTGATTTGGTTCAGTTCCCACCTGCGAAAGCCAACGGAGCTAACTGATCACGCGCGTGTCACGATCGGCCTGAGCGAAGGCGACCGGCCCGTGATGCTTTCATCTGGACCTCGCGCACGTCGGGCGAGTGCTTGGCGGCCTGAAAGAAGGCGCGATTGAAGAGGTCCAGTCCCCTGGGCAGCGGCCGCACTACATCGACGAAGAGGACGACCCGATCACCAGGCCCATGATTCCAGGCTTCGTGTTCGAAGGTGTCATCGAAGAGCAGGCTTTTGCCTTCTTGCCACGAACGGACTTGGTCGTCGACTCGGAGGCGGGCACCGGATGGCACCTTAAGGCCCAGGTGATAGCGCAGGATCCCTTTGTAGGGACCGAAATGGGGTGGGATATGAGCGCCTTCGCTGAGAATCGAGAACATCGCTGTTGTCAGGTCGGGCACGCGAGACAGGATCTCTGACGTTCGTGGGAAGCGCTCACAGTTGGCGTTGACACGGCGACCGAAGAAGTGAAAGACGAGCGTTTGCCAGCGGCTGTCGGCGATCTCCTTTTGGCGGCTGGAGATTGCTGAGAACTCCGGCACTTCATCGCGGCGCGACAGCGCGACGTCCAGGTCGCCGCGGATGACCTGCCATTCCCTTTCCAGTTCGGCCGCCCACGGAAAGTCCGCTGGATCGAAGAACCGAACCTGGGCGGTGGGATCGAAGCGATCGATCAACCGCCGATGAACGTCTAGTACGGCGTTCGTCTTTCGTACAGGCACGAGTTTGTTGTCCACTGCTGTTCCAATCTGTGTCACTGCCGCCCTCAGTTGGCGACAGCGGCCGCCCGTAGTTCTGCCTTTAGGTGGCCCATGCGGAGCAAGATGCGGCGAGCTGGATCGCTGTAGGCACGGCGACCGTGCATAAACCTCGTGTTGTCCACGATGACGATGTCCCCCGGTCTCCAGGCGATCTCGATCGCCAGCGACTCGGCGGTTTCCTGGAGAATCGTAAGCACGTGCTCCGGATAAGTGCTCCCGTCCTCGAGTTGCAGCTTCACCAGATTCAGCGCGTTGAACTCACCCGGGGCCCGATACCGGTGGGCAAGGAGTGTGCTGCCGAACGCCGGCTGACCCGTGAACTGACTGGGTGCGACAGCCTTCGTCCGGAAGACTGCATGCATGGTGTCGCCCTCGAACTCCGCGCTGAACGACTGCCACGACGGCAAGGCGGCCTGGATGGCGGGCAGAGCGGACTTGGCGTGCTCCACGCTTGACATGTTCAAGCCTGCCTTCCATCTCGGTCCAGGGGCCCGTAGAAGCCAGACCAATGTCTCCTCGATGACGAAGGTCCTGATACTTGGATCCAGCCGACTAAGCAGCTCGATGCCGTCACAGATCGTCGTCTCACCTCCTGTCTCCGCAGGCCGTTCGCAATAGAAGGCAAGCAGGCCGGGCGAGCCCGGATACATCGCCGCCTCGCGGTGAAGAGGGATGGCATCGTCGCCTCTGTTGACAGTTGCGATGGTGGTGTTCCCCTCGATGGGCTCACGGTCGGTGGTCCCCGTTGCTTCGTGCACCACGGCGTCCATCAGTTGATCGGTGAGCGACGTGAAAGCCTCCACGGTCTGGCCAGGCGCGCGCAGCAAAACGGCACCGTGCCGCGCCAGCTCGCTGGTCACGAGGGAAGGGTTATAGTCCTCGAGAATTCGAAGTCGATCAGGTGAGATCACTGCTGCTCCAGTCTGTCCGCGCACACTTGTGTGAGCCAGTGCGGCCGTAGCCTAGAGGCGAGGGGACGTCGCGGAACGGAGTGAAACCACCCAATTCTGCGTGGTCCGGCTGCTAACCAGTGATCGAGCCCGGAAGCTCGAAGGGCATCGAGGCGGGGGTCTGGTACCTGCGGTACGGCCGATAGTGAGCAATAGGTGCGTCACCCACCGCGTCCTCGGGTGCTCAAGCATCGTGCGGAGTCGTGGCTGGTGACCCGATGTGCGTGGTCGGCACTGCGGTCAGGGTGAACGCGACCATGCTGATTAGCGGGCGACGGCGCGGGTTCTCGCTCAGTGCGCCACCGCCGAGCCGGGCGACGCCGTCGGCTGCGTTGGCCAGGCCCTCGATCAGGCCGAGCGCTAGTGGGGACGCGCCGAGGGTGCCAACCACGAACGCAGGTAGCAATGCGGTCGCTGCCTCGTCAGACGCGGTGGACAGGTGGGATGCGGTGCTGGTGGCCCGGCGCCGGGTCCGAGCGGACCCGCGCCTGCGTTCGTCGCCTTCGGCACCGGATGAGGGCGCGGGCTGTGTGCCCATGGCGATCAAGAGCTCGCCGGCAATCCGTGGGTTGGCGTCGAGCAGCTGGCGGAACACGGGCCAGGGCATGGCGAGGCAGCGCATGTCGGTCAGCGCGGTCACCAGGGCACCTCGCGGTAGTCCAACAAGGGCGGCCGCTCCGATGTGGTCACCGGGACCTAGCGAGCGAACCGGGTTCCCGTCGACGGTCAGGCTCGCCCGGCCGGCCGCAATGAGAAGGAACCCTGCCTCGGCGAATTCGCTGCCCGCCGGAAAGACCCTCTCGACGAGCATCGCAAGTGAGGTGACGGTTTTTGAGTCGGGGTGACGGTGGCATCGTCGGCGGCAATTAGGGGCGCCGTTGCGCAGGGTGAGCCTGGCCTCGCGTTGCCAGGCGTGGTTGAAACGCCAGACCTCAGTTAGTGGGGCAGCTATGACTTCCTTGGCGCTGAGGCGGAAGGCGCCGCCGGTTTCGATCGCTCCGATTTGGGCGTCGTCGCCGACGAGGAGGAGTCGGCGCCAGCCTTGGGAGCCTTCCCAGCGAGGTGGCAAGATCCATGGTTCCGGCCGTGGAGACTTCGTCGATGATGACGAGCTGGTTTCGCGGAGTCGCCGACACGACCGGCGCGGAGGGCGAAGTGGACTTCGGCGAGGTCGTTGTCCAGCTGCGCGGGGAGTCGGTGAAGTGCATGCTTTTCTGTCTGCGGTTGTCGTACCCGGGCAAGGCAGTGCACCGGATGTTCGTATCCGGCGGTCAGGAGGCATTCTTCGAGGGCCACGCGCACGCCTTCAGCGTGCTGTGCGGGGTGCCGTTCGGCAAGATCCGCTACGACAACCTGAAGGCCGCAGTCGCGCGGGTTCTCGGGTTCCCGCGGGCGAGAGTGGAGACCGAACGGTGAACGGCGTTCCGGTCCCACTGGGTCATTGAGGCCTTCTACTGTCAGCCAGGTATCGAGGGCGCCCACGAGAAGGGTGGTGTCGAGAGACAGATCGGATACTTCCGCCGCAATCACTTCGTCCCGGTCCCGGAGATCGACTCGCTGGCACAACTGAACGAGCTGATCATTTGCTGCTCCTGGCCGAGTTGGACAACAAGGTCGTCGGTAGCTCGCCGAGACTCTGGCACAGCCGGTAACCAACCCATCCGATCGGTTTCGCGCGTGGCCGAGGAGTGGCTCGATTGTAAGTGTGATGAGAGTGGGATGGTGGGCGCGGACGTTGACGCTGACTCGGCCGTACGTCCGAGCGTTCGACAACCGTCGCTTGGAAGCGCTTCGGACGACCTCAGTCGCGGGAGCGCAGCATGCGAGCCAGTCGGTCTGTACGCTCGAGGAGGGCGGCGCGGACGACGGGGACAGCTTGTGCTGCCAGCGCCTGTGCCTGTTCCACGAAGGTCAGGTTGGCACCGAACTGGGGGAAGAGACCTCTGGTGAGAGTCGTCGCGGGCATGGTTCCGCCGAGGTGGATGGTCGGCACGAGCTCCAGGTACGCCTCCGTATAGGGCCTCAGCAGCTCATCCTGGCCTGCGGTCCAGAACAGCGGGGTAAACGAGTAGACCGACGCCAACGGCACTGCACGCTGGATCGCCAGCGTCTGCCACACTGCCTTCTTCTCGGCTGGGTCCGGGGTCGCCGCGCGGACCTGCAGCCTACTGATCCACGCATCGGGATCCGGGTCGCGATCCAGGAGCGCCTGCGACTCGGCCGCCGTCGAGCTTCCAAGCTGAGCCTTCCGGACCAGAGCTCGCCACTGGAGATCGACGTCCTCACCGGCCTCGGCCTGCAGCCAGGCGACCTCGTCGAGGTCGGCTGCAGTACGGGCGAATCCGCGCAGTGCCGCTTTGCGGTAGGCGCCGACGTCGGAGAGCCGGCGGCAAGCCGCGGCTACGGCTCGCATCAGCGCGTTGCGCTCCGAGGCCGGGCTCCACAGGTCTGCGGCCTCGACCGAGAGGTTGAGATACGGCTCGATCACCGATGCCGAGGTCTCGACGGCGAGCACCCCGGTCAGGCATCGCACAGCCTCGGCGGCAGTCGCCTCGCCGTTGATCAGCATGTCCCAGGCCGTGGCGACGGCGACCCCACGCGAGATCGGTGAGGGCAGGCGGGCGGCATTGATGAAGAACGCATCTCTCGTGGTGGCGTCGGGTCTGGTCGAGGCGAAGGTCAGGTCCTCGTCATTGACCAGATAGAGGTCGGCGCCGGTCGGCAGATCAAGCCGAGTTCGTTGGCCGGCGACCTCTACCTGGACGAGCGCGGTTCGCTCGAGGTGGTTGCCCGACGCCCGGTAGGCGCCGACGGCGAGCACATGTGGCCGCGGCGGGCCGCCCGGACCATGAGCGACGAGGGTGAGCCCGTCCTTGTCGTTGTCCAGAGTCAGCCGGTCCGTACCGGCTGTCTCCAGCCACCCTGCGCTCCAGTGCATCAGGTCACGTCCGCTGGCCTCGGCGATCGCATCGATCAGATCCTGCAGTGTGGTGTTTCCCCAGGCATGCTTGGCGAAGTACGTGGTCAGGCCTGCGGAGAACTCCGCCTCTCCGACGTAGGTCATCAGCTGTTGCAGCACCGATGCGGCTTTGGGATAGGTGATGGCGTCGAAGGTCGCTTCAGCCTCGGAGACATCGCGGACATGCTGGCGGATCGGGTGAGTGGTCGGCCCCTGATCGACGAGGTATGCCTTGAGTTTTTCGCTGGCCAGGTGCGCGGTCCAGGCATCGGTGTACGACGTCGCGCGGACGGCGGCCCAGTTGCTGGCGAACTCCGCGAAGGCCTCGTTGAGCCACAGATCGTCCCACCAGCGCATCGTGACGATGTTTCCGAACCACATGTGCGCTAGTTCGTGCAGCAGGTACCGCGAGAAGATGTCCCACTCCGCCCTAGTGGGCGTGGTCCGGCGCAAGAACCAGTCCATCCAGGTGACACAGCCGAAATTCTCCATCGCGCCGGCATACTCCGGGGCGAAGACCTGGTCGTACTTGCGCTGCGGGAACGGCATGCCGAACTTGTCGGCAAAGAACTCGAGGCCCTGAGTGGTGAGCTTGAAGAGCTCGTCGGCGTCGCGGTCCAGGATCGACGCCAGGGATTGCCGAGCGAACAGCCCGAGATCATGGCCTGCCGCGGGCCGGCGCAGTTCGTAGTACGGGCCTGCGTTGATCACAGTGTTGTACGTCGACAGCGGTGGGGTCGGCGGGAAGGTCCAACGGCGAGCGGAGCCGAGATCTACGATCTGTGGATTACCGCTGTTACTCAGGACCAGCCAACCTGATGGGGCCGTCACCGTGAACCTGTGCGGCGCCTTGAGATCGGGCTGATCGAAGCAGGCAAAGACGTGCCGTGCGTAATCAGGAACGAAGTCCGTGTAGAAGTACACCTCGCCGTCGGCCGGATCGACGACCTTCCGAACACCCAGTTGCTCGGTCGAGCAGTCCAGGACGGTGACCACGGTGAGCACGTTGCGCTCGCCGAGATCGGTCAAGGCGATCCTGCCGTCCACGGCGGCCTGCAGCGGAAGTCCGTTGAGCTCTACGCTCTCGACCTCTGCGGCGCAGTCGACGAAGGTACCGGACCCGGGGTGGTGACACCCGAATGTAACCGTCGACTCACACCGGACCTGTGTGCCGTGGCGTAGGTCCGTCAGGTCGACGGCAATGTCGTAGCGTTCAACTGCCAGCAGGCTCGCGCGTTCGTCAGCCTCTGTCTGGGTCAAGCTCCGGACGCTCATCGCTTCCCCTCTCGAGATCTCACTCAAGCTTGCGCCGGCCGCTGGACCGACCGATAGGGCCGCGAGCGACATGCCATCTCCACTACGGACTCAAGCCTCCGATCGGTTCACGGAGCCAACAGAGATGCGCTGCGGATCATTGTTCAAGGCGGAGGATGCAAACCCATCGCCACAGGCCACCGCACATCACCAGAGGTGACCGCGGCTACCCTCAGGGCGCGGGTCGACAGCAGATCCAGCCGCTGACCGGACCACATGTCGCCAAGAGCGCGCGTCGGATTCACCTACGGCCAGGTCGGCATCAGCATCCGCGCCACTCCGCCACTAACACCCACTTTCGCGGTGAAACGACACCGGAATTCGCGGTCAGGATCAATCTTGTAGGTCGCCGACTGATGCGGGCTGAACACCTGCTCCAGACCAGTGATAGTCATAGCCCTTCTGGCCCGGTCCTGGATGATCGGGTGTGATGGGACCGGCGAACTCGCAGCAAGCCAAGGCGGACGTCCAGGACTGGGCGACCCATCGTCGTGCCTGGCATCGGCAAGTGACGGGTGAACGATTGTCAAGTCGGCCGCACCCGCTCACCCGCCACCTGGAACTGGATTCTAGTTGGTCACTGTCGAGGCGCAGATCGCATACGACGCAACCCCCCATTGATTATTGGTGCCCCCGAGCTGCTCGACAGCATCCGTGAAGGCGACGCTCTTGAGCCCCGTGCGAAGCGTCGAGGCTGGGCTGGCTTGTCCCAGCGACCCGATCATGTCGAATGCCGTGCTGATCACAGCTGTGCCAGGCTGACAGGTGGCCCTTGCCTGGTTGGACGTGTTCGAGTTGATGCCGGAGCTGGTCGTGGCGACATGGCGCCCCGGCAACGGGTTGGAGCACACCGCAAACGCGGTGATGCGCCACTTGGCGCCGTTGCCGGCGTCCTCCTCGAAGCCCTTCACCGAGACAGACTGTTTTCCGCCAGAGCCCAATGAAGGCAAGATCTCGTCTAGCACGACGTCTCCCGGCGAACCATCCAGTCGCGCCCCTGCTCCAATAACTTGCTTACCGGTGGGGCAGGTAGCCGTCGCCCTCTGCTCGAAACTGGTGACGGTCGATGTCATCGGAGACTTTACGATCTGGTATCCCTTCGGCTCGGCAGCGCACATAGCTATGGCAACGATCGACCATGGGGCGAATTGGGGATCCGCCGCCTGGACCGCGACACGGAACTGAGTCTTACTGATCGGCGCCATATCGTCGAGCACCAAGCCGGCCGACAGGCTGCTGCCGTAGGCGCCACCGATCACCACGGTCCCGGGGGGACACTCAGCCGTTTCGACCTTTCCCGGGCTCATGGTCGTGTCGCTGATCGCCCGGACTTCAAACGGAATGGTGCCTGCAGCGGCGGCGGGCGCTGCAGTCAGCGCGGTGGCGCCAACTCCTCCCATCAGCGTCGCTGCCATCATCGCAACGCCGATAATTCGACGCCGAGTACTCCTATGCATAGAGACTTCCTTATCTGTGCGTGTAGGCGATCGCCTATCACTCAGCACTACGGCCTGGCTTAGCTTGCGGTTCGGACGTACGGCTGTCTGGCCGATCTCGTTGCATAGGCGAGGGCACGCTCGACCGCCCGTTCGTGCTACGAAAGGCCTCCCGCAGCGGGCCGGGTGCCCTCAGCCAAGCGGTCGTCGCACCGCCGATCAGCACCTGGGTTCCGCAGCCTGCAGCGGCCTGGAAAGCCCAGGTAACGCTCGTTGCCCGATCTACGCCCCTCCGGCCAGCAGCAAGAATTCCGATGCCTCCACGCCTCGATGACAGCTACATTGGGGTTGACTCGGTTCGACGGACGGGGTTGGTGTGAGGTTGGTTGGCGTTATTTGTTCGAGGGGTGGCGTGGGTTGATTCGTAGGTGGCGGGGCTGAGGTCTCCGAGGGTGGAGTGGCGTCGGCGGGTGTTGTGCCAGCTTTCGATGTAGTCGAAGAGCGCGCTGGTGGCGGCCTTGCGGGTGAGCCTGGCCCGGCGGTGGATGAGTTCGGTCTTGACGGTGGCTCGGCGACCGGGTTGTCCCAGCACTGCCCCTTGCGTCCGACCGACAACGTGACGCCCAGATCCCTTGCCAGGTTGGCGAACTGGGCCGACGTGTATTGGCAGCCCCTGTCGGAGTGGAACACCACTCCGGGGCGCGGGCCGGCGCCGGTTGACTGCGTCGGTGAGCGCGTCGGTGACGTCGGCGATCAGGTCGGTGTGCAGGTGGTCGGCGGTGGCCCAGCCGACCACTCGGCGCGAGGCCAGGTCGCTCACCGTGGCCAGGTAGGGCCAGCCTTGCCAGGTGTGGGTGTAGGTGATGATGTCGCCGCACCAGCGGCGGTCCAGCGCCGCGGGCCGGCCGGGGCCGATAGCGAAGTCGCGGCCGATCAGACCAGGTCTGGTGTTCGCGCCCGGGTCGGCGATGGTGGTCGGGTCCCGCGACGGCCGGGCCACCCGTTTGCGGGAACACCGCTCACCCTTGGGCTCGGAGCTCGCGGTGAACCCGCAAAGAGCCGTAGGTCGGGCGGGACTCGTCGGGGAGCTCGATGATCTTTCCGGTCAGGACGGCGTCGCGCTGCACACGGCCAGACGGTCGGCCGGCGCGGTCGGGGTAGTGGCCGCACGGGAGACCTGCAGCAACTCACACGCACACTTCACACTGTGGTCGCCTTGCTCTTCCGCCTCGATGAACGGGTAACAGTTCACCGGGTCTCCTTCGCAAAAGGCCGTGGCCCGCTTGAGGATCTCGACATCCTCACGCAGCCTGCGAACCTCCCGCCGCAACTGGCTAAGCTCTTCACGCTCGCTCGTGGTCAACCCACCATCACCGGTACCGGCATCGCGCTCAGCCTGCTTCAGCCACTCCCGCACCGCGGTCTCGGTCAGATCAAAGTCCCTCGCGACCTGACCCACCGACCGATCACCGCGCTGACCCAGCTCGACGATCTCGGCCATGAACTCAGGCGTGAACCAACGACCAGACCGCGGCTCCTTCGTGCCCATAGACTCCATGATGAACATCCTTCCGGAGCACAAGCCCCCTGATCTCGGATATCCGTCAAACGGGTCAGACTCAAGTCGAATTGAGACCGACTCTGCTATGCAGGCCGGTTGGCGGCGCTGTCGAGCCTCAGACCAAGACCACCTCCGGCCTCGCAGGTGACGGCTATTGCGCGTGTCGTGAACCGAGTGGGTTGATCAGAGCGTACTTCCGGTGACAGTTGTCGGCGATATGGGAGTATCGATGATTCTGCGATCATTTGAGAGCGAGTTCACAACTCTGGTGGCCGGTTGGGCGAGCTCAGCACAGGAGGTTGGACTCCTGTCAGGACGGGATGAGTTCCCGTTCCCGGCTGAGCTGCTGTCGAGCTGGCGGCAGACCACCGAAGACATCAAGGCCTACTTGTTCTTCGACGGACAGACGCCGATTGGCTATGGCGAACTATGGCTCGACGACGAGGAGGATGAGGTCGAACTGGCGCGGATCATCGTCGCTCCTGAGTTGCGCGGCAACGGGATCGGAACTGCGTTTGTCCGGGCGCTTCTAGTCCGCGCTCTCGATGCTGGCTATTCGGATGTTTTCCTGCGGGTGCGTCCCGACAACGAGCCGGCGATCCGGACCTACCTTCGAGTTGGTTTTCAACCCGTCGACCAGGCCCTGGCCGACGAGTGGAACGAACCCCAGCCCATCAAATACACCTGGCTGCAGTACCCGGTGACCGCCAGGTAGCCGGAGCCGAATGAGCACGCTCATGTGCACACGCATTGGTCGAGGTAGGAAGGGTGCGCGATGGAGCAATCCAGTTCTCTTGGTGTAGACACGACCGACAGGATTCGACTGCGGCGGGATAGGCCGTTTGCTTTCCTTGGCTAGCCCAACTGCTCTAAGATGCCGGGACACAGGTGAGCGAGCTCTCGATCCCACCGATCGCCTTCGTCACACTCTCCGCCGGACCAAAAGCGCAATGGTGTTCTGAGGACGTTGGGCAGTTTGCCAAGCCTCCTGCTCGTGGCACTCCTCGGCGATTCGTCGACCGAATTCCGGCCCGGCCGGATGTTGTTCTGGTGCAACATCAAGCAGGGGCCTACTTATAGGCGCCGTTCCTTGACCGCCGCTCTCGACCTACTCACCATGATCCATGTAAGGCCCGTATCTCACTGACGACCCGCGGCCTGACTAGCCGGAGACCAGGTACGGCTGAGCAGCAACCAGGCCAGCGCGATCGCGGCCGACTCGACGCCTTGGCCGCGGCCAACTCCCGGGCCCGTCGAAGCGGCCCACACCACCTGCCAACGGGCAGGGCGAATCACCTCACATCAACCAGTCGACCGGGTCAACTCATGTCGAGAGGGGAACCAGATGGCAGGTTCCGTGCGTACAGACGGTTGACGCGGCGCTGGCCATGTAGGCGGTGTGTGCCGTCGATGCTAGGCGCTCTAGGTGTGATGTCCAGGGAGGTTGGCCCGCCTTGTGGCGGTGAGTCGGTGTGACAGGTGAAGGCCTCCGGTTGTGAAGTGGAGCTGTCTAAGGAACCGCTTCACCAAACCGGAGGCCTTCGTGTCCCACGTTAACGCGACTCTGACCCCACGCACCCGGCTACGGCTGGCGCGTCTGATCGTCGATCAGGGCTGGACCTACGCCGCGGCGGCGAAAATGTTCATGGTTGCCGCCAAGACGGCGCGCAAGTGGGCCGAGCGGTACCGGGCCGAAGGGGCCGCTGGGATGGCTGACCGCAGCTCCCGCCCACACCACAGCCCCGCCAAGACACCGCCGCATCTGGTACGCCGGATCGTGCGACTGCGCTGGCGCCACCGGCTCGGCCCGGTCCAGATCGCCGGCCGGCTCGGCGTCGCGGCCTCGACCGTGCACGCCGTACTGGTCCGCTGCCGGGTCAACCGCCTGTCCCGCGTCGACCGGGTCACCGGCGAACCGCTGCGCCGCTACGAACACGACCACCCCGGCTCGCTGATACACGTCGATGTCACCAAGTTCGCCAACATCCCCGACGGCGGAGGCCACCGCTTCGTCGGCCGCCAGCAGGGCTACCAAAATCAGCTCGCCACACCCGGCCTGCCCAAGGGCAAGGACTACAAACCCCGCACCGGCAAAGCCTTCCTGCACACCGTCATCGACGACCACTCCCGCGTCGCCTACGCCGAGATCCACACCGACGAGAAAGCCGACACCGCCGCCGGAGTACTCCAGCGGGCCGTCGCCTGGTACGCCGACCACGGCGTCACCGTCGAACGCGTCCTGTCCGACAACGGGTCCTGCTACCGCTCATTCGCCTGGCGCGACACCTGCGCAGCACTCGGCATCACCCCGAAACGGACCCGGCCCTACCGGCCACAAACCAACGGCAAGATCGAACGCTTCCACCGCACCCTGGCCGACGGCTGGGCCTACGCCCGGTTCTACACCTCAACCGACCAACGCAACACAGCCCTGCCCGGCTGGCTCCACTTCTACAATCATCACCGAGCCCACTCCGCAATCGGCGGCAGGCCACCAGTCAGCCGACTGACCAACGTCCCTGGACATCACATCTAGGCCAAGCAGCGTCGTTGCAAAAACCATGACCGAGATATCGGCTGGCTTGGCGCTGGGCCGGGCCACAAGCGCGGGCCGGTGAGGCGCACCGGTCCTGGCTCACGGGCGCACTGTCGTACTTCTCGACCGGGCTCATCCAGCGGCCGCGGAGCGGGTTGACCACGCAGATTTGGGCACCGATGTCACTCGGAGAAGGGGACGCACGGGTATGGCGATGCATGAGGCATTGCGGCTCTCACCGCTGTTTCGGGCTCTCGGCAACCGCGAATGCGAAGAAGTCGCCGCTCTGCTCGTCGAGAGGGTCTTTCCGGCGGGCAGCGAATTCGCCGAGGCAGGGTTCCTTCTCATTGCGGCCGGCCGGGCGAGCCTGACCGTCGACGGGAACCCGGTTCGCTCGCTAGGTCCCGGTGACCACATCGGAGCGGCCGCCCTTGTTGGACTACCGCGAGGTGCCCTGGTGACCGCGCTGACCGACATGCGCTGCCTCGCCATGCCCTGGCCCGTGTTCCGCCAGCTGCTCGACGCCAACCCACGGATTGCCGGCGAGCTCTTGATCGCCATGGGCACACAGCCCGCGCCCTCATCCGGTGCCGAAGGCGACGAACGCAGGCGCGGGTCCGCTCGGACCCGGCGCCGGGCCACCAGCACCGCATCCCACCTGTCCACCGCGTCTGACGAGGCAGCGACCGCATTGCTACCTGCGTTCGTGGTTGGCACCCTCGGCGCGTCCCCACTAGCGCTCGGCCTGATCGAGGGCCTGGCCAACGCAGCCGACGGCGTCGCCCGGCTCGGCGGTGGCGCACTGAGCGAGAACCCGCGCCGTCGCCCGCTAATCAGCATGGTCGCGTTCACCCTGACCGCACTGCTCAATGGGCTGGTTGCGGTCGCCACCACCAGTCCGCAAGTAGGCGTGCTACGGGCCGGCGCGTCTGGGGCCCGCGGGCTGCGCTCCCCACAGCGCTACGCAGCCGTGCCGGAACGTGCCGGCACCAACGGCTACGGCAAGGAGTTTGGTCGTGAGCGCGCGATCCACCATTTGGTCTCGGTCGCCGGACCGCTGCTCGCGTTCACGATCCTTGCCCTCGCCGATGTCCGGTCGGCGCTCGTGGCCACACTCGTGCCAGGTCTGCTGGCGGTGACAATCGGGACATGGGTGATCCGCCGAACACCGCCTCCGCCGGACGTCGTCAGCCCGCCACCCCGGTTGCGGGTTCGTGCCGTCTTTCAGGGCCCGCTCGGCCGGTTCATGACCGGCATCACCCTGTTCGAACTCGCGAATTTCGCCGCGGTCCTGCTGATCCTGCGCACTACCAAGTTGCTCGAGCAACGCGACGTGCCGTTCGGAGCGTCCGCGATGGCTGTCCTGCTCTACCTGCTGTGGCGGCTGGCGGCCAGCGCCACGACCTACCTATCCGGCCACCTGCTGGACCATCGTCGGCCGGTCGTCGTGATGCGGGCCGGGGTGATCACGCTCTTGATCTCGTACGCCGGCTTCGCGTTGCTGCCCGGCACGGTGCTCGGGCTGGCAATGTGCTTCGTGCTCGCTGGCGCGGCCAGCGGCGCAGTGGACGTCGCCGAGCACGTCGGCGTCGCCCAGGTTGCCCCGGAACCGCTGCGCTGGTCGGCCTTCGGATCGCTGTCCGCTGTGCGCAGCTTTGGTCGGCTTACCGCCACCATCGGAGCCACTGCTGTCTGGACGTTCCTCGGCGCCGAGTTCGGTCTGCTACTTGCCGCCCCGCTGATGCTCGCCGCGCTGGCCGTAATGAGCAGCCGCCATTCTGGCAGACGCCGTCAAAAGCGGGGCGGCTCCGCCGAAGGACCGACCACCTGCGGGTAGCGGTCGAGGTACTTGCCGCTCCACCTGGCCATAGCAATTTTTCGGTTGCTGGTGCTGGGTCCGCTGCTCACAATGGGCGCCAGTAGTCCGTCGTGCCGACCACGCCATCGGGTCGCGCCAGGCACGACTCCGCACGGATGCTTGAGCACCTGGCCGATGAGGTGCGTGACGAACCTATTGCGACCATCGGCGTCATCTGGGTGCTCTGGGCCGAGGCTGCGTCGTAGGTCTCCACCCCGAGCTGAATCAGCCCACCGCCGCCGTGACCTCGCCTAGTGTCGACGGCACGTGGAAACTGACCCCTAGGCGGCCAAGGTGGCTTCTACTGACGGTTGCAACACTTCGTCTGATTGGGGCGGTTGTGCTGTCGTCTTGTCGTGTGAAGAGGGGGCCGCGGCGTCGGCCGTTGTCGGCCACGCGTTCGCGGTTCATGGAGTTGCATGGGCGTGGGTGGAGCATCTTGGCCGCGGCCCGCGAGGTTGGTGTGCCGAGGACCACGGGGAACAACTTGTCGCGTGGCTACAAGACCTATCGCGAGGTCGTCGGTTTCGTTGCCCCACCACAAGACCGAACGTCGCCGGCCCCGCTTCGAGCAACCCATGCTGTCGATCCACGAACAGCCCTTCCCGCCGCAGGACCGATCCCAAGCCGCCCACTGCGAGGGCGATCTCATCACCGGCAAGAACCAGCAGTCAGCGATAGCAACCCTGGTCGAGCGCACAACCAAATCATCCGTCTACTGCACCTTCAGCATCGCGACAGCAACGCCCGACACGCCGCCTTGACACAGCGAATGAGCGATCTGCCGGCGACGCTGCTGCGTTCGATCACCTGGGACCAAGGAACCGAGATGGCCCGCCACACCGCGATCGCCGCCACCCTCGCCGCACCGATCCACCTCTGCGACCCCCACTCGTCCGGCAGCGCAGCTCGAACCCCCACGGGCTCCTACGCCAGTACTTCCCGAAAGGGAACCAACCCGAGCATCCACACCCCACACCACCCAAGGGGTGGTCGAGAACGAGATCAAGCACCGTCCCCGACACGTCTCCAAGATCGCTCGCCCGCCGAGCTGTTCACCGCGCTACTAGCCTCGCCCGAGCACCCCGTGTTGCGACGTTGACCAGAACCCACAGCGCCACCAGCTGATCAACTTTCGGCTGCCGTTGACACGTGCCTCGGCGCTGCTCAGCGATCTCGGCATCACCCGGTCGCACTCACGCCCCCGGTGTCCAACGACAACCCGTTCTCCGACGCATTGGGGGCACCGAACAGCATTGACGATAGTCGGTCCCGCTGCTGACGGCTACCGCCCGCAGGGGCGCTTGTCAGTTGCCATAGGCAAACTTTGCTGACCGCACCGGCGGCACAGTGCATGCCTAGACGCGTCAGGTGCACGAATTGGCCTCGCCGCTTGAGGGTGATGGCCAGTACGAGGGCAGCGCCGACCGGGTCCGACCTGATCAGCAGGTCGCCGACGGAATCGTCCGGCTGAGAGCTGTGCCGGCCCAGTCATCAGCGGCGTCGTGACCCCGAAACTCCAGGTGACGACGTTAGGACGGGCGCGGTCGGCAGTTACCTCCCAGGGTGGTTCCGTTCCGACCGAAATTGCACGAAGGACGGCCGCCAGGGGCAGCAGCAGTTCCGGCATTCGAGGCCTCCGTTGTTCCGCGTTCCGTGCCTTCCACGACGTACGATCGATGGGAACGGGTTCGTTCGCGTCGCTCGGGCGGGTCGAGATCCGGATCCGCCGGCTGGCACGTACTGGGATGCATACGGCACCTGCTGCGGCAACTGCCCCTATCTGCCGGCGGGGCGGATGTGCTGGAGATCCGCCCGCATCCGTTCCGCCCACCAACCCAGGAGACCGTTGACGGATCGCGAGGCAAAGTCCGCCCCACGGTCAGAAAGCGTGTGCCCTCTGCTGCGTCCGCCGTGCGCGGGTGCGCATTGCCGCCCGCTCCAGCTCGCTCGTGCCGCCCCAGACGCCCTGCACTTGATTTATCTTCAATGCCCAGGCAAGGCATTGCTCACGGACCGCGCAGCGGCCGCAGACCTGCCTGGCCGCCTCGACCTGGACGTACGCCGCGTCGCTGCTGCCGATTGGGAAAAACAGTTCCGGGTCCTCATCAAGGCATGCGCCCCTGCTCCGCCAGTCCATCGACCCCACTCCGATCAGGCCATCCAGCCCTTCCACGTCATCACCCAATACGTATCGCGCTCCCGACCGGATCGTTGCGAGGATTCGGATGATCGTTACTTTCTGTACATACCGGCCCAAAACCGGACGGCGCGCCCCGGCGTACTGCCAAGGACGACAAACAACGGAAACGCACTACGCCGATCCACGAAGGCGGACGCTATGACGAATCTCCATCCAGCCGCGATCCTCAAGCAGCCGACCACTGAGCACCACGGCTCCTGTGCCGTGTGCACGACAGTGCAGGCCCTCTACGCCCGTGCTCGCGCTCACACGCGAAGTGGAGACTACCGCGCCGCAGAGGACACGCTATGGCGTGCTCTGTGGTTCGGCGAGCAGTCCGGTATCGCCGAACTGGATCGCGCCGTACTGCTCAACGAGCTCGGCGTGGCCGCTAAGACTCTGGGCGACCACGACCGTGCAGATTCCTGCTTCCGCGCAGCGCTCGATCTGGCAGAAGAGGCCGGCCACGACATCTTCGTCACTACGGTCTGCCACAATCTCGGCGGACTCGCCCACTCTGAGGGACAGTACGCCGAGGCCGAGCGGTGGGCTCGTAAGGCAGCCGAACTACGCACCATCCTGCTCGGATCCGGCCACGTCGAGGTTGCCGTTGACAACGCGGCGCTGGCCGCGATCCTGATGGAGCTCGGCAGGCTTGACGAGGCAAGTCGCCTCCTTCGGTCTGCGTTGACGACATACGAGGCGGCATACGGCGAGAACTGCCTCGAGGTGGCCGTCATGCTGAACAACTTCGGTGCCCTGTCCCACCAGCTCGGCATGCACGCCCTCGCCCGGCAGCAGCTTGAACGAGCGCTCCGCATCAAAGAAGCGGTTCTCGGCCGAGAACACCCTGAGGTAGCGATCACACTGGCCAATCTCAGTTTTCTGAACGAAACCCGCGGGTCGCGGTTGGCTGCTGAGCGGCACTGCCGCCGGGCGATCGCCATCCTGACGAGTACGGTCGGTCAGACACACCCATCGCTCGTCGCCTGCAAAAGCCAGCTGCAGCGATTGACGAGCGGTGCCAAGGAGGGCTGACCCGGGGCATTCTCAGCGGTCGCCCGATGGGATCTGACCGCTGAGCACCAGCCAGCCGACGATTGAGGTCGCGTCTTGGTCTGCAGAGTCGCGGGGATCTTCGGGCAGTCGCGCGGGGCGACACCGGCCCGAGAGCACAAGTTCACCGAGGCCCTCGGGCAGATGGAAGGTGCAGATGGTGGCCGAACCACCGACGGCAGCCACCCAGCCCTAGTAGTAGCGACCGGCCGACGCCGCACCAACCTTGTTGTTTCAAGAAGCCCTCAGCCCGGGGGGCGACTCCGAGGTCAAGTTATGGGTGATGTCCGTCGTTGCTCCCGCGGCTGTACATCGCTACCTGCGATCGAATCGCGAGTCAGCGGTGAAAAATAGGTTGCGATCACCGATTCACGAGCACCCGGGCTGACGGCATGCTCGGCACATGGCCTGCGATCTGACCGACGAACAAGTCGAGAATGTTTCTGTGGGGCCGACATGCCCCGATTGCGGGCAACCCGCCAAGGTCGTGGACCGGTTCGTACTGTGCTGCGCCACCGGACGCCGGGTGCTGCACGTGCGGACAGTGTGCAACGGCCCAGGACCACTTCATAGATGCGCCCCAGGGTGAACCGCTGAGGGGGAGGATCTCGGCGGATCCTGATGCCGCGGCAGACAACGAAACGCACTCCTTGGCGGACTAGTGAGGAAGCTCGCCCGTCAGAACGGTACTGCCCGTTGTGTACTCGTCCTCGTCGTCGCCGTGCATGGTGACGACGATCGTCGTATAGCCGTCCAGGCCTTCCGCAGAACGAAGCGAATCGCCATCGTTCGTCTCCCTCTCTCGTCAGCCGCGGTCGTGGATCGCGAAACCATGAGCTGCATCAGCTCGTCAATGACGATGAGCAAACACCCGCCCACTGCCGTGTGGCAGCTGGAAGGACCCGATCGGCACACCGTCGCCACCGACTGTGAGCCATGCTCGGTAGACGGGGCCCCGAGCGGAGGGCAGACCGGTGAAGTCCAAGGTGAGCTCCACACCGCGAGGGCGGCAATTCGCCGTACCTTCGGCACGCGCCTGCCGCATCAGGGAGGTCCCGGTCAAGAACACCTCGGCGCAGGCATCGTCGTCCGGCCGCCGGCTTCCGCTTGGACGATCAGACCGTAGCTCGCTGAGGATCCGCTGCTCGACATCCGCCGGAGTCTGTTCCCACACCGCCCGGTCCTGAAGCACGTCCTCGAGCGCGCCGAGTTCGTCGTCCCGCGTCATGCTCCTCCTTCGCCTGACTCGGCCTTAAAACCGAGATCCTCCAGCACCAAGCGGTCTAGCAACAGCCTCTGGAGTGGCTCAGGGCTAAGGCGACCGAACAGAGGGGTCCCGCCTTGCCGCGCACATTGATTGTGGGGCCCTTCCAGCGTACGTCTTGCACTGACGGCTACGGAATGTGCCTACCGTTGGTGGCGGTGGTGACCTCTCAGGGCTGCTCTCGAAACCGCCACCCGGCCCATACGAGTTGCTGGATTGTCTCGAGGGACTCCTTCGGAGCGATATCGGAGAGGTCGCGGGACGTTGCCGTGCGATCTCGATGGCAGGTTCGACCTGAGGATCGTGGTCCAGCGGCGGCTGACGGACGTAGACGAGATGGTGATCTCATGTCAGCCAAGGCGGCCAACGCGTGGCACCCGTTAGACTCCGCGTGCATCTGCCGAGGGTGCGGAGCGGAGGTACTGCGGGAGACGATCTCCACGATCACCGGCGCCGGCAGAGAGCTCGAAGTCTTGTCTGCGGGTGCTGAACGACCCAACAACCCCGGTCGGTCCAACGTGATGATGGTTGTGTGTGACGGACTCGCCGACCCGCCCGCGTTCGACGAGGGCGTGAGTGGCACTGACCCAGCGTTGACGAAGTTCATCTCGTGCTGCGCGATAGGAACCGTGGAACAACGAGAGGGGTTCGACCGAAATGTCCACACACGAACCGACACGCTCGTAGTCCCGATCCACCGATGCCCACGTCGATGGTCAACTCGTGGCCGGTGATAGCTCCACCTCTCTCGAATCGCATAAGTACGCACACCCCTCGGCCACCTGCATCGCGTCGACTGTCGTGGCGAGCGGTGCTCGTGCCACCCACCGCCCATACCCGTCCGGCCACTGGGTCGCCAGCCCGTCACGCCAGACCAGTCCGGGCAAGACCGCATTGACCCCTGATTTCTCGCTGGGCCAGTGCCTGTGCACCAGTCTTTGTCAGCGACAGCAGGGCCGCCTTGCTACTCGCGTACGCGGCTTGGTCGGGATCGGAGCGGTGTGCGGCGATGGTCGTCACATTCACGATTGCTGCCGCGGCCCCGTGACATGATGCGCGCAGCCTGCCGCATGCACAGGAATGAAGCGATCACGTTCACCGCCTGGGTCCTGTTCCAGTCGTCGACGGTAGCGGCGAGGAAAGGACTCGACGGGTAGATCTCGGCGTTGTTGACTAGGACCTCGACCGGTCCGCTGTCATCTGCGACATGGAACTGACGTTCGATGGCGGCCTCGTTGGTGAGCTCGGCCTCAACCACCGTGGCGACGCCACCCGAGTCGGCGCGTAACTTGGTCAGCAAGTTCACGCGGGAACACCGGGTCCTAGCGGTACTGGAGAATCAGGTGATAACCGCAATCGGCGAAGCATCGCGCGATAGCTTGCCCGAGGCCACCGGTCGCACCGGTGATCACGGCAACCTTGCTCCGATGCGCCGCTGATGCCTGGCCTGCAGAGCTGTCGTTCACAGTTCGTGTGGACCGGCGTCACATCGGCGGGCAATCAGTCGGCATGCTCGAACCGGTCGAATGTAGCTCCTTCGAGTACGCCGGTGGCTGTGATGGTGAGTTCTGAGAGCGTTTGATGGCGAGTTTCGACAGCGCTTGTGGCTGGTTGGGGCTGGTAATCATGGTGGGAACTGACAGCACCTGGGCGGCGGTTCAAGGAGGTTTCGTGCGGGAGTGTTGGGCATGGCCGTGGAGGTTCTGGTCTGTCAGCTGGTAGGAGTTCGGCTTCATTTCGTCGCTTCACGCGCGGTATCGAGTGGGACTCGGGACGGCTCGAGTCCGCCGGGGATCGTCTGGGTCCGGGGTCGTTGTGGTGTGAACCGGTGGATGTAAGCGTGCGTACTGGTTGATAGAGGCGGCGCTAGCACCGCGAGGCAGTCTGGTCAAGGAGTGAAGATGTTGAGGATGTTCAGGTGCGTGGCTGTGCTGGTCGGCACGGGGACGCTGATGCTGGCGATTGGCGCGTGTGGCACTGATGCAGGCAGTGATGCTGGCGCTGGGACGTCTAGCTCGCCGACTCCCGCTCCTGTGTCGTCGACTGCCGCGCCCGGTGCGGGTGGCGACCCGAGCGGGGTGCCGGAATCGGTGAGCACGGCGCCGGAGGAGCCCGAGACGGTGGCTCCGCTGAAGGTTGGCCCGGCCAGCCTGGCGGTCACGTCGCACACCTTCGCGCGGGAGCGCACCGAACTGGTCGATATTCCGGGCGGCTCGTTCGACATCGTGACGGTGAACGGGAAGACCGCGTACCGGTTCGAGGAAGACGACGACAACCCCACCAAGGTGAACTGCCACGGCGACTGTCCGATCACCTGGCCGCCGGTGGTCGTCGACGGCGCCGAGGTGACCAGCTTGCCTGGTATCGACCGTGGACTGGTGGGGACCGTGAAGCGCCCTGATGGGCACCTGCAAGTCACCTACAACGGCTGGCCGCTGTACTGGTTCTTCAAGGACAAGACCCCGTCCGACGCCAACGGCGAGGGCCTAGGCAAGAACTGGTCCACGATCAAGGCCGACGGCAAACCGGTGTTCAAGAAGAAGCCGTAGACCAAACCCGCCTCACTCAGCACATACCAGGCAGGGACACTACCCGTCCGGCGGCAGAGCCAGCTCTCTGTCGCGCTACCGGGATGGGGTGCTGCTGCCTGCCACAAACAGCACGCACGCAACATCCCGCTATCGATAATCAACTATTCCTGAAACGGAGCACTGCCTCGATGAAGATCCAATCCTCCCACCGTGTTCTGGCCGGCGCTCTGCTGGCCGCTACCGGTCTCGGCCTCGCGGCCGCGCCGGCCATCGCCGCCACTAACTCCACAATCAGCCCGGCCTCCTCGCCGCGGGCGAAGGTCATCGGCCAGGGCATCAACAGTGGCCTGGGCAGCTCGACCAACCCGTCGTCGGCGGCAAGTAACTGGACGCTGGTCGAGTCGAGCAGCTTCGCCGGCACCTACCTGATCCGGCAGAAAGACCCGCTGGGCAGTGGTAAGAACCTGTACGTGGACATCTCCGGCGGTAGCTCAACCGCGGCCGGGATGCCGATCGTGACCCGCGTGTTCGACGGGACCTCTTCGCAGCACTGGCGCCTAGTCAAGGTGTCGAGTGGCCGCTACACCGTCCAGAACAACCACTCCAAGAAGTTCCTCACCTTTACCCCCAACGGCGGCAGTGTCCCGCTGCGCCAGCAGTCGCGCAGCAGCACCGCCGGCGAGCAGCGCTTCGACCTGCCGGGTAAGCCCTGACACACCCCGGCAATACCCGTCGACTGCCCGACCGGAACCGCTGCCCGGTCGGGCAGTCGACGATCGCCAGGTTTCCGGGATGGACTCAGCGGGCCTAGCTGTGGGTGAGCTGGTAGGACTCGGTGCCGGTTTCGAGGATGTTGCCGCCGAAGGTCAGGCGGTCGACGATGGCTGCGCAGAGCCGCGGGTCGGTGAAGGTCTTGCCCCAACCGGCGAATGACTCGTTCGGCGATCGCGACGGAGTTCTTCTCCTCGCGTTCGGTGAGGACCTGGAACAGCAGTTCGGCGCCACGGCGGACAGACCTCGACGGACCAGACGCCCGTCGGTCCAGTTGCAGGTAGCCGAGTTCGTCGATCATCAGCAGCTCGACCCGCCGTAGCGGGCGATCGTCTTGCTCAAGACCAAGTCGTCGGCGGCTTCGACGAGTTCGTTCACGAGCTTGGCGGCGAGGGTGTATTTGACTCGGTAGCCGGCCATCGCGGCCTCGGTTCCCAGCGAGATGAGCAGGTGGGACTTGCCGGTGCTGGAGTCCCCGATCAGACACAGTGGCAGACCCTTCTTGACCCACTCACTGGTGGCCAGGGTGTGGATAACGGCCGGGTCGATATTGGGATTGGCATTGAAGTCGAACTCGCGCAGCGACTTCTCCCGTGGGAACTGGGCGGCCTTGATCCGGCGTTCGGACCGGCGCCGGGCGCGGTCGTCGCACTCGGCCAGCAGCAGTTCGGCCAGGAACACCCGGTAGGACATCTGGTCGTTGGTGGCCTTGGTTGCGAGCTCTGGGAACTGGCCGCGGATGGTCGGCAATCGCAAGACCCGGCAGGCCTGATCAACAGCTGCTTCGGCGGCCTGTTCACTCATGCGGCGGCGAGGACTCATCAGCGGCGCTTCTTCCGGGAACTGGGGTTGGTGCTGGCGGTGCTGCAGCGCGTCGGCTGGGCAGCAGTTGGTCGTAGGCTTCCAGCTACGGCAACGGCCGGGTGTCGGGCGGCAACTGGGCCAGTCGTCGCTCGGTCAGCGAGGTCACCGGTGCCGGTGGCGTCTTCGGGCTGGCTTTCAACGGCTCCTTCGAAGTTTGGGCGTGTCTTGGTTCGGCATGCCCGAGCCGTCGGCGTCGGCGATCAGCCGGGCTTCCAGCGCGACAGCATCGGCGGTTAACACGCCGACTTCCAGGGCGGCTGCTAAGCCGGCGACGACGTGGTCGTGGTGCATGTGGCGGTGCAGCAGCAAGACCTCGATCAGATCCCGGGTGCCGGCGGCGCCACCGTGAGCCTTGCGGGCCTTGACCCACCAAGCGTCGTGGATCGGGGTGAACTTGCCCGCGGCGCGGGCTTGCTCGAGCGTGGTCGCACCGGGTAGGGCGCCGGGTTTGCGGATCAGTGCCTCGAGCTCGAGGCGGGTTCCGGACTTGGCGATCAGCCGTTCGTGCCAGGCGATCTCGGTGCGGCCGTCGAATACGACCAGTCGGAGGCGTTCAGCAGCACCCGGACCTGGCGGCCGATGAACCTGGTCGGGACCGAGTAGTGGTTGGTGCGGACGGTGATCTGGGAGTAGCGGTCGACCCGCTGGGTGAACCAGCGGCCGGTCTCGAAGCGCTCGAACGGCAGCGGCGCCAGCGGCGGCTGCTCGACCGCGAAGTACTCACCGATCGTGCGCGGCCGCGACCGGATCCGCCGCGCGTCATCGTCGACGTCCCAGACATCGATGCGCCGGTTCAGTTCCGCCAGCGAGTTCACCTGCGGGACAGGGACAAGATGGTTGCGGCGGAACCAGCCGATCTGTCCTTCGACACCGCCCTTGTCGTGGGCGCCGGTCAGACCGGGCTGGCAGTAGAACGCGTCCAGTCCGTAGTGGGAACGGAACGCGATCCACCGGTAGGTCTCGACCCTGGCGCGGCTGAAACCGATCACTCGCGCCACCGCGGCCTTCAAATTGTCATACCGAACCTTGCCCGTCGGGACACCACCCAACACGCTGAGCGTGCAGGTGACCTTCAAGAAACGCCTCAAACTACACGAAGCGAACACCCGATGCACGGCCTTGCCCGAGTACGACAGCCGCAACGAAAACAGGTAACAGATGACCTGCTCACCGGCCAGGTCGATCGTCACGTAACCGAAATCAACCTCAGCCTCCGCGCCCGGCTGATGGCTCTGCGATGAAGGCACCGAGGACACCACGGCCGGCATCGAGGCGGATCTCATCACGGCGAGCACCGACATAGGTCTGCTCCATCTGATACGAGACCCCGGCCGCTGCCGCGTCTTGTTCGTCCAGCAACCGGTCGAAGATCCGCTTCGCGGTGTGACGCTGCTTGCGCGGCGCGCTCAGATCATCGCGCAACCACCCATCGATGATCAGCTTGAACTCGGGGTCCAGCCGACTCCCGCGTGGAGCTGGCCTCTTACGCGGCTCGGGCCAGGCAGACTCCAGCACCGCGACCACCGTCCGGAACCCCACCCGGTACTTACGCTGCAACGCCCGCTTAGCCATCCCGGCCCGGGCATCACGACGGATCGCGGCATACAGCTCAACATCCGACACCGGCGACACACTGGCCTCCACCAACACAGGCCACGCAGCCTGCCACCAAACCAGCGCTCTCGGGACTCATCATCATCGCTTTCGTCAAACCAGCGCCGCTGCCGACTCTAACCATCAGACGCTGTCGCATCCGACCATCAGAGCCACGCCGGCGTCACCGAGGGATCGTTGATAGAACTTGACGTGGGTGTAGACATAGAAGAGCCGGTAGAGTGAGGCAGAGTGGCGACTCTGGAACTGCTGGCCGGTCAGTACGTCGTGGTGACGTTCGCCGACGCCCATGAGGCCTTCACCGATGACGAACCCGCCATGTTCGAAGCCCATCCTGTGGACACCGCTGGTGGAACGGCGGGATCAGCTCGATCACGTCGACTGACCGATTCTCGATCTCGACGGGTCGTGCCAGCACGATCTTGGACATCGGACAGCCATTCCAGAAGTTCTCGACGTTGGCGACCGCGAACGACTCGATCCGGTTCCCGGACCCGAGCCCGTATATGCTCGCGCCACGTCGGCACGCGGATCGCGACATGGCTCAAGGCAAGGCCGGCGACGTCGATACCGAGTGTCGAACAGCGCTCGGACTGCCGGCGGGACGAATTCGACCGCTCCATCACGCACGCATGCCGCTCCCAGGTTCGGATCGCAGCTCATGATTCCCCTCGTCGTCAGAGGTTACCGGCAGCGCGATGAGTCCGTATGTCATCTAATTGTCCTTGAAATCAAGATGCTCAGGCGACCGGGCCAACGTCAGGTGGGCACCCGGAGGAAGACGCGCGAAGACCTCCTGCAGGAGTATCCGTGCAAGATGTTATCCAAGGCACCGATGGCGACCGGCTCCGGACCCGAGATGGGTCGCAATCTGCCGGGTCACGTCGATCCGATCGGGATCGGGGGAACACCCGCCTGTCCCGGTTCGCGGCCGGCATCGCCGCGACCACATACTCTCCTGTCCCGTTACCTGACGCCTGTCGGCGACGTCGCCGACGACATGGCGGAAGAGACCGAACTGCAGGATCGCCACCGAGCCTGCTCCATGCTCCAGGTCCACGTTCGGGATCACGTGCGCCGACGGCGCGGACCGCGAACTCAGCCGCGGATCGCTCAGGCTGCGGCGTAGTTCGTCGTACCGGCTGAACACCCACAAGTGGATCCTGGCCGGGGTCTTCATCCGCACCGGTGCGACCACGACGTACATCGGACGGACGGTCCACGGTCGGTAGCTCTTGCGCCGAGCCGATCGCAGCTGCTGGCCCAGCGTTTGACGTCGTCGAGACTGGCAACGCCGCGGCCATGAGGGCGTGCCGAACTGCCCACTTTGGTCCACGATCCGGGCCGGTAGCCGGAACGGTGGCGCCACTGCCCGGAAAATCTTGACATCCAGCCCCCGCAGAGTGGAGCAGGCCGCCGAGCCTTCCCGCGGTCCGCAGGTCGTTGCCGCGAGCCACTTGATAACCACGGTAGAGCTCGCCGAGCTCGGCAAGATCCGGTTCGGGCTCGGAACTGCACGTCACTGGCACGTCTGCATCGCCGCCGCCATCATCCGACAGCGCTCACGCTCCGCAACACCGACCTTCAACGCGTAAGTCATGATCGACACCGCCCCATCACGTCCGACTGCCGTTCACTCCGCAGCGCCGCCCCGGATCGGATCTCACCAAGGTCACTTCGTACAGGCGGGACCTTGTCGTATCCGGCGGACGGCGTGAATCCGAGCAGCTGGTAACAATGACCGCGGCGGCGTTGCCGGCGGCGATGTCGAGAGAGATGTGAGCAGTGCTTGGGAGCTCGTCGCAGAGGGCGAGCAGGTAGCCACCACACGCCGTGTTGCCGAAGGATCGCCTCGATCTCCGCCCGCTCGCCCATCTTGACGGCGCATCACAGTTCCCCAAGCTGTACCGCCGGCAGGCGCGTCGCGGCCCTGTCGCCCCTGTACGCCGAGCTCGAAACCCAATACACCGTCAAGAACCGATCGCTTGGCGCCCGACGTACTGGTGAATGACGCGGCGCTCCCCAAGCCGCTTCCGAGCGCGCTGCCCCGGATCCGGGACCTCCCATCTCCCGACCGGGGCAGCGCCACGTTCATCCCAGATCTGACCTCCGACAGGGGTTTGAGGGCCTGACTGGGGGATCCCCACCCTTACGGCGCGGCCGTAAGCCCGGCGACGATCCCCTCGCAGTCCGGCTGGCCTGCCCAGAGCCCCTGCGGCCTGGTGATTCAGGAGGAATTCCAATGGATACCGACAACGTTCCGCTGCGGGCGGGAGTAGAAGAACTCGGTCGCGATCGCCTCGAACGAGTCGTTCACCGGCTGGGGCAAGACCTTCACCGACCCAAGGCTCTGCACCGCGATCGTCGACCGGCTCACGTTCGGCGGCAACGTGATCGAACCGGCACCGACTCCTACCACCTGACCCACACTCCAATCTGACGCTGTGAGAAGTCACGACGGTGAGGCCGAGGGCGGCTGGCGGCGGGATACCGAGAGCTCCATGTGATTGGGATCCTGCAACGGTCCAATCGGATCAGATGTGGCGTAATGATGAAGGGCCGGGACGCGCTCTGAAGCGCTACACGGCCATCAGGCAGTTCGCTCTGGCCGGTCTAATCCGAGGAGTGCTGAGATGGTGACCAGGGTGTCGACTCGTCAAGTGGTAACGGACGCGGACTACGAGGCTTGGCGTCAAGTGCGGATTGCCGCGCTGCCGCATGAGCGGTGCCCGAGCGTTGCGGAGCTGCGAGAGCAGGATCGGCCGGGCCGCTTGCTGCTGCTCGCCGAGTTGGGCGGCAAGATCGTCGGCAGCGGCCTGTCGGACCGCTCGGACGAGGCCGGACGAGCGTTCCTTGCTCCACGGGTCCGACCCGAGCACCGGCGTCAGGGCGTCGGCATGGAGTTACTGTTCGCTTTGGCACGTCACGCGGTCGACCAAGGCTACGAGCGGGCAGGGTCCGGGGTGGAAGACGACGGGTCACTGGCCTTCGCGCAACGGTTCGGGTTCGTCGAGACAGATCGCCAGGTAGAACAGGTTCGCCGGATCGGGGCCGAGCCCTGGCCTGCTGCGACGACGGAGTACGACGTCGTCACCGTGGCGCAGCGCCCCGAACTGTGGGCGCGAGCCTACGAACAGGTCGCGTTGCCGACCTTTCCGGACATGGATGTGCCCAGCCTGCTCAACGTCACCGCAGACGACTGGGCCATCGAGTGGATCAACGACCCCGCCGCGATGTTCCTGGCCGTCGCCGACGATGAGGTCATCGGCGTCGCCGGGCTGATGCTAGACCCAGACAAGCCCGAACGTGCCGAAGTGGCCTACACCGCGGTCCGACGGGAGTGGCGCGGCAAATCGGTCGCCGCCACGTTGAAACGGATGAGCATGGCCTGGGCAGCCGAGCACGGCATCACCGAGATCTACACCTGGACTCAGCGCGGCAACGACAACATGCGTCGCCTCAACGAGCACCTCGGATTCACCTACGGCCAAATCAGCATCAGCGTCCGCGCCCCCCTACCCCTCTCAGCACACAGATCCACCGAGCCACTCCCAGGTCAGACGCGAAACCGATGAGGGATGGGCCGGGGACTGACATCACTATTCGCGGAGATTGCGACCCACGCTACAACCTCAACTGATACCCATCCTCACGGTGAAACGACACCGGAATTCGCCGTCAGGATCAGGATGCGGGAGTTGTTCGAGCAGACCCCGGACATGCCGGCCACGGTGCTGGCCGAGCGGGTGGGCTGGGAGCGGTCGATCCGGTGGTTCCGTGACAATGTGAGTCGGTTGCCTCCAGAGCACCGGCGGATCGATCCGGCAGATCGGATCGTGTGGGCGCCAGGTGATGCTGCCCAATGCGATTTGCGGTCCCCGCCGCGAAAGATCACGTCGAGGATGGCGTCGCCAAGCTGTTCCGGTGCTGGTGGTGACGGCTGCGCATTCGCGGTTCGTGACCGGGCGGATGATCCCGACTCGCCAGACCGAGGACTTGCTGTTGGGGACCTTGGAGTTGATCAAGGTGTTCGGGCGGGTTCCGCGGAGGTTGATCTGGGACAACGAGCCCGGCATCGGCCGTGGCCATCGCCGGGCCGAGGGTGTCGCGTCGTTCATGGGCACCTTGGCGACCACGCCGGTGCTGTTTCCACCGAACGACCCTGAGTCCAAGGGTGTGGTAGTGGAGCGCCGCGACGGCTGGTTCGAGACGTCGTTCATGCCTGGTCGCAGGTTCGACTCGCCGACCGACTTCAATGACCAGTTCACCGACTGACTGTCGCGGGCGAACGCGCGGGTCCGCACAATCAAGGCCGCACCTGTCGACCTGGTTGATGCTGATCGGGCGGCGATGCTGGCGTTGCCGCCGGTTCCGTTGCACTCGGGCTGGCGCAACAAGATCCGGTTGGGCCGTGACTGCTACGTCCGACTCAACACCAACGACTACTCCGTCGACCGTGCCGCTGGGTTCAGCGCCGTCAAAAACGCTGGAGAACCTCGACGTCGACGCCCACGCGCAGCACGCCACCAGATCTCCGCACTCGCATCCGGCGGGTTCCTCACCGAGGCCCGCAACGTCGTACTCCTCGGACCACCCAGCACCGGCAAAACCCACCTGGCCACCGCCTTGGGAGTCGCGGCCGCACGACACGGACACCGCGTCCTGTTCGCCACCGCGACCGACTGGGTCACCCGCCTCACCGACGCCCACCGCGCCGCCAGACTCCCCAACCAACTGGCCCGGCTACGCCGCTACGGACTGATCATCGTCGACGAGGTCGGCTACCTCCTGTTCGAACAAGACGCCGCGAACCTGTTCTTCCAGCTCGTGTCATCCCGCTACGAACACGCCTCACTCATCCTCACCAACAACCTGCCCTTCTCCGGCTGGGTGGCGTGTTCGGAGACCGAACCGTCGCCGCCGCGATGATCGACCGCATCGTCCACCACGCCGACGTCCTCACCCTCGAAGGCGCAAGCTACCGACTCCGCGGACGCGGCATCGACAGCCTCCCCAGCATCCGCAGCACCACAGACCAACCCCAGCCCTAGACTGCCACCAACCGCCCACTTTTCAACCGCCGAAACCGACCAGCTTTGGAGCGCAGTCGACAGGCAGAGCGTTCGATGTGATCTTGCAGCGAGCCGGCGCGCGGCAGCATCGGTGGCCGCTACCTATTCATTCCGGACGGACCGGTGAGCCGACCACCCAGTTGCGCATGACCACCGCTCTGGAGAAACGTGATCCACATGGTCCTGTACGTCGCGCCGTCGCGGATTGGTTCGCCGCGATCCGGCCGACGTGAGTGGGCCGTATTTCTGGCATGGCCTTAGTCGACCAAGCACTCACCCTTCCGGCCGATTGCCTCGACTCGGCTGTGTCGGGACTGCGAGCGTTATCGGTGACCGGTGCCCCCGGTTCCGGCAAGACCCATCTGTTACAGAACTTGCAGAGCGAGGCCGTGCGCAGGGGCTGGCGGACGGTGTTCGTCACCGCCGGCGCCCCTGATTTGGTGGAACGCGTCCAGCGAGCGCTGAACGCATCTGTGCCCACCGGCGATCCGGATCGCGGCCTATTGCTTCTGGTCGACGATCTGCAAACGATGGAGCAGCCCGTTCTTGCGCTGATACGACGCCTCTTGTCCGAACCCATGGACCGTCGAGTGCTGATAGCTGTGGCATATCGCCCTCTGCAGATGCTCGGCCCTGACCTGTGCGCTGTCGTCGATGCTCTGAGTCCCAGTTCGCATATCGCCATGGAAGGGTTGACGCTCGAAGAGGCGAGAACCTTGCTGGCCGGTCTGGCGCCCGAGACGGAGATCGAGGAGCTGCACGGCCTCAGTGCGGGAAGTCCCCGGTATCTCATCCCTCTCGGGCGCAGGGCGATCTCGTTCCGCCGGACCGGCATGCTTCCGGACGAGGTGCTGGCCCTTGCCCGGGCCGAGTTTGACCAACTGTCGGCCAAGACCCGAGACGTGCTGTCCGTCTGCGCAGTACTCGGTGTGAGCTTCGATGCAGAGCTCGTGGACACGCTCCACAGGGATCGATCAGATTACACTGACGCCGCGCTGGAGGAACTCTGCAATTCCTACATCCTGGGCCGTAGTCCCGAAGGTCGACTACGGCTGGTCTTTCGCCGACCAATACTGCGCGCTGCCGCCTACCAGCTGACTCCGGCGCGGACCCGCAAATATATCCATCGTGAGCTCGTGCGGGAGCTCGTGGGCCGGGGAGCCCCGCCCGAGTTGATCGCTCCGCATTGCCTCGATGCCTCAGGCGTGGACTCCCGAACGGCCGTCGAGCACCTAGTCACGGGGGCTGCCGCGGTTCGCGGACAGACACCCCTCCTGGCTGCGGACTGGTACGGAGGAGCCGCTCGCCTGGTACTGGCCGGAGCGGACGACGGTGGATCGAGAAGCCGCCTTCATCTGCTTCAAGCCGAGTGCCTGACCGACGGCGGCCGCTTCGACGAGGCGTGGGCAGCGGTTCTTTCAGCTCAACGCGCCGAGCCAGCGGACAATTCGCTCCGAGGCGCAGCGATGATTCACACCGCACGCATCGAGCGGATGACCGGCCATCACGACGAGTCGAGAGCACTGTTGCGCCGTGTGCGCCGTGAGACGGCAGGCGATCAGCGCTTCAGCTCCTTGATCGAGCTCACCGCCACGGAACTGTTCCGCTGCGACTACGCGGAGGCACTCGCGACGATCCATGAAGCGGGGAAGATGTCTGTCGTGTCGGCAGTGGGTGGCTCGCTGGCCACAACCGCCCTGGAATCCTTCGCATGTTGCGGTTCGGGTGATGTCGTGGGCGCGGGCGCCGCTGTCGACTCTTTCCAGCGGCACGCAGCAGAGATGTCGGACGGCGAGCTCGCGCCGTACGCGTGCCACTTATTCTGGGCCGCAGCCACCTACTCACAGTTGGGCGAGAGCAGCCGGTCCCTAGCGGTCGCGAACCGCACGATCCGGATCCTTCGTTCATCAGGGCTGCGGGCTTTTATGCCACAGATCCTGCACACCAAGGCGACGCAGTTGCTCTCGCTGGGCAGACTCGACGAGGCGCTGGCGACCGCTGCCGAAGGATTGTCGGTCGCCCAGGCGATCGGCGATGCCCACAGCATCGCCGGCAGCAATGAGTCGCTAGCTCGCATTCTGATAGACGTTGGCCGGTCCGACGACGGCTTGGACGCAGCGCGCGACGCCTACAAGGTGCTCTCAGAGGTCCACTCCTGGAGTGGCTCGATGGCGTCGCTGACGCTGGCCGACGCCTACCTCCACGTAGGGCGGGCCGACGAGTCGCTCGAGTTGCTGATCAGCGCGACAACGGGATCAATGCAGCTCGATCCAGACGGCGCGGGCCGGCGACTACGCGTGCTGGCCGCGGCTCACCTTGCCGCCGGCAACTGCGATGCAGCGTTCGCTGCCATCGCGGAGATGCGGGAGCACGCCCAGCATCGGTTATCGGTCGTCCGTGCCCATGCAGACCTGGCGGCGGCGGAGTCGCACCTGACTACTGGTGCCTACGTCGCTGCGATCGAGCACGCGCTCGTCGCAGAGAAGACCTTTCAGCGGCTCGGCCGAGTCCTGGACGCGGTGACATCGCAGCGCGTGGTGGGACTCGGCCTAGCTGGCACCGGGAAGAAGGCGGATGCATTGAAACGCCTTTCTACCGCCGCCACGCGTGCTCGTGACCTGGGCGCAGGCCGCCTCGTGACCAGTTTCGACGCCGACATCTCGGAGGTCTACGGCGAGCAGTTGGCGTCGAATCGTCCACAAAACAGACTGGGTCTGATGACCGCGCGTGAGTGGGAGGTCGCCGAGCAGGTCGTCCAAGGCCTGACGAACAAACAGATCGCGGCTCAGTTGTATCTCAGCGAGCGAACCGTCGAGCGACACCTCAGCCGTATCTTCACCAAGCTGAATATCAGCTCACGCGCCACACTGGCCGCTCTCGTCGGCGTCCACAGCAGCCAGGCTTCCGCCTCCTAGTGCGGCGCGTCTAAAGTTGTTTGACGGTGTGGGTGGGTGAGAATTTGGCACGCGTGCACAGCCGTTGGGTCTGCGGGCCGGTGATCGGGAAGTGCTGAGTTCGTGGATGCGGTCGTCGACGGTGAGGGCTGGTTTGGCGCAGCGGGCGCGGATTGTGTTGCTGGCTGCTGATGGGGTGTCGAATACTGAGATCGCGGACCGGGTGGGCGTGTCGCGGCCGACGGTGATCGCTTGGCGGACGCGGTATGACCTGTCCGGTGTTGAGGGTCTGGTTGATGAGCAGCGTTCGGGCCGGCCTCGGACGTTGGACCGGCCGAAGATCTTGGCGGCGACGCTGGCTCCGCCGCCGAAGAAGCTGGGGGTCACGCATTGGTCGAGCCGGCTGCTGGCTATCCATCTGAGGCTCGATGCCTCGACGGTGTTGCGGACATGGCGCCACTACCGGGTCCAGCCGTGGCGGGCTGAGACGTTCAAGTTCTCACCGATCCCGAGCTGGTCGCGAAGGTGACCGACGTGGTCGGTCTGTATCTGGCGCCGCCGGACAACGCGATCGTGTTGTGCGTGGATGAGAAGTCGCAGATCCAGGCCCTGGACCGGACCCAGCTGATGCTGCCGATGCAGCCCGGGTTGCCCGAGCGACGTATTCATGACTACGTCCGCCACGGCACCAGCACCCTGTTCGCGGCTCTGGAGATCGCCACCGGCAGGGTCACCGGCGCCTGCAAGCCACGCCACCGCCACCGCCACCGCCACCGCCACCGCCACCGCCACCGCCACCAAGAGTTCCTCGCCTTCCTCAAACAGATCGCCCGCGCCTACCCCGACGACGGCTCCGGTAACGAACTGCATCTGGTGATGGACAACTACGCCACCCACAAACGCGTCGAGGTCCGCGACTGGCTTGCCGCGAACCCGCGGATCAAAGTCCACTTCACTCCCACCTCCGGGTCGTGGCTGAACATGATCGAGGTCTGGTTCGGCATCATCGAACGCCAGGCCATCCACCGCGGAAGCTTCAAATCCGTCCGCGACCTCAACACCAAGATCCGCACCTTCATCACCGGCTGGAACGACCGCTGTCAACCCTTCGTCTGGACCAAAACCGCCGACCAGATCCTCACGAAAGCCAACCGTCAAACAACTTCAGACTCGGTCCACTAGCGATGCTGGCGGATGGCCGAGCAACCTGCGCGGAATAGTCCCGACCCGCAGATTGAGTGTTCTCCACCTAGCACGCCGTGCGTAAGGACGAAACCATCTCCTGGTGTCATCCTTTCTGCTTGCGCCGGTCACCGTCACTCCGACGATGCCATTGCTGCCCACTCATGTGAAAGAACTCCTGTGGGTTGATGTGCTTCATCGGTCCAGAAGGCTGGTGTGTGACGTCACGTTTCATTGGAACGCGCGCCTGCCCAACCGGACAGGGCGGACCGTCCACTTCTGGGAGTACCTGGATCGGCACTTCAGCCAATTCGACTACGCGGCGCTGTCCGATGCCGACATCGGAGACTTGGACGTCCAGTTCCACGCCGATCCTGCGCCCCAGTCGTACGCCGCCGTTCGGCCATACATGGAACGGGTGGAGAACGACGGCTGGATCCATCCGGCCAGTCGGCGGATGCTGGATGGTCGTGAAGTACTGCTCGTGCACGACGACGGTCTCACCGCGGACTACGCCCTGCTCGACCGGGTGCTGACCGCGCTGGGTGCGACTGTGTCCCGGCTGTCTCTCTGCCGGGTACCAATCAACGGCGCTACTCAGTCAAGCCGGCGAGGAGGCTGGGACGGCGTGACATTGCGGATACTGACCGACGAATGCCTCGCGGCGTTCGATCTGGAGACCTTCCGGCTCGGTATGCGCATCTATTGCATAGCCATACTCAAACGGGCAGCCAGCGACAGCTTCCGGTGGGATCTAGTGATGAGGGCGATGAGGCGGGCCCGGCGCCTCATCGAGGTCGGCGCGAGATCAGATGACCTCGAACAGGTTCTGCTGCGGAAGCGGCATCTGCAGAAATGGGTCGACCCATACCGGCTCCAGAAATGGGTCGACCCATACCGGCTCACCGACGGTCTGCTGATGAGGCGGGTGCGGCCGAGCGGCGAACTCCTACGCGGAATCTATCTGTGAGGCGGTGGCAGTGCAGCAATTCGCGAACTGGGCGGCGGGCTATCGAAGTCGCAGCAGTGACGAGTGGACCAAGCTGGCTGGCTCGGTCTCGGAACCGATCGAGCATCAGTCAGCCGTGTTGGAGAGCATAGTTTCGGCCAATGGGCGCACCGCCTTCGGAGCGGAGCATGACCTAACATCCGTGCGGGACATCAATGCTTTTCGAAAAGCGGTGCCGATTCGGGACCACGTGGAGTTCCGTCCGTGGCTCGACCGCCTGGATGCCGGAGAGCGTCGTGTACTCAGTGCCGACGAACCGCTCCTGTACCTGTCCAGTAGCGGCACCACCGGCGACGAGAAGCGCATCCCGGTCACCCGGTCTTATCTGCGGGACTGCTTCCTACCGTTTTACTTCGCGGCCGGCTCGCGGGTGCTGCAGGAGGTACCGGAGGTCCTTCGCCGGCCTGACGCCGCGCTGAACCTGTCGCAGGATCCACGCATCGACGGTGATGACGGGAGACCACACATCGGACTCGGCCAACTCGACTACGCCGGCCTCGGCGAGGAAGCGGCGACGGGAGTGGGAAATCTCGCTGGCTGGTCCAGCTTGCCGTCGGCGTTCGCCGGTGCGGATCCCCTGGAGCGGGCCTACCTGCGACTGCGATGGGCGGCCCAGCACGATGTTCGCTGCGTGATCGCCGTCAACCCTGCGATTGCCGCGGCGTTGCCACATCTCCTGACGCACTGGTGGCCACGGCTGGTGGCCGAGCTGGCTGCAGGCACTCTCGGCGGACTTCCGCACTGGGACCCGGATTTCGGCAGGGCTCGGGCTTTGGACCGTCTCGCCGACCGGCGCGGCGTCCTTCGGCCGGCTGATCTGTGGCCCCGCCTCGACCTGCTGGTGTCCTGGTCCTCCTACGTCGCTGGCCTCTACATGGAATCTCTGGTCGCCGACTTCGGGCCGAACGTCCGGGTGCTTTCGGCACCAATCGGCTCGGCCGAGGGACCCCTGGCCGTCCCAACAGTGCCGGGCCGGGGGGATGGCACGTTGATGATCGGGTCGGTTCTGTACGAGTTCGTCCCCGCCGATGAATCGCTGGTCGCGGACAGTGCGACCTTGCAGCCCCATGAGCTGGCCATCGGGCATCGGTACCACGTGGTGCTGTCACACATCGGGGGTCTGTACCGCTGCGCGACCAGAGACATCGTCGAAGTTACCGGATTCGACGGCCGAACCCCACAGGTCCAGTTCGTGGGCCGCCACCCGCGCCACTCGATCGATCACGAACTCAGTGAACCTGAAATCCTTCAGGCCGTGGCGGCGGCCTGTGCCGCCACCGGTACGCCGGTGCGGAACCTCACTTGGCGATCCTCGCCGGCGGGGCACGAGGCGATCGTCGCGTTCGACGGCCTCCGATCGGCCGATGACGTTGCGACTTTCGCTATGGCGCTCGAGATGGCTCTGGTCGAAAGTCGCTCGGCGTACCGGCTCGCACGCTCCGTTGGGTCGACTGATCCAGTCCGGGTGCGGGCGGTCCTGCCCGAGGTATTTATCGACGAGTGGCGCCGCCGGGTCGAAGCCGGTGAGCGCATGCCGCGGGTCAAAGATCGCCTACTCCTGCCTCATCTCGGCTGAGTAGGCAGTTTGTGTGTCCGGGCCGCCGGGACATAGGTAGAAGTTACCGATGTTGGCGAGTCGCTGCTGTTCGAGTCTTGTCTTGAGACTAGGAGGAGGTCGCGGGATGAGCGAGTCGGACTCGAATTCACTGGCGGTCCGGTTCCAGCAGGGGGATGAGGACGCGCTGCTGGAGGCGTACAGGAGGTATGCAGGACCTATGTTCGTCACGGCGCTGAACGTCCTCGGTAACCGTGAGCAGGCAGCGGACACCGTCCAGCGGGCACTGATCCAGGCCTGGCGGGCGCGATCCCGCTTCGACCCGAGCCGGGAGCTGAAGCCATGGCTGTACGCCATCACCCGGCGCGCCGCCGTGGATACCTACAGGCGGGAGCGACGCGCTGTGCAGGAGATTTCGCTGGAGCGGGTCGGCGAGGTGTCTGCCGAGGGTCCGTCAATGGAGCAGATCTGGCGTGCTTGGCAGGTGCGTGAGGGGCTCGACCAACTGACGCCCGACGAGCGTGAGGTGCTGCGACTGGCCTACTACGAGGGCCAGTCGCAAACGGAGATCGCGGACCGCCTACAGTTGCCTCTTGGCACGGTCAAGAGCCGGACGGCCCGGGCCCAGCGGCGCCTCGCAAAGCTCCTACCGCACCTGAGAGAAGCCGCCCAACCCGTCGCCTGCTGAACAACCTGTGGAGGTTGAACCCGCGGCGAAGGTGCCTTGGGCCTGAAAGGCCGAGTAGCCAGACCGAACCTCCCGTGTAACCGAAAGGTGCGAGCCGGCCGGGGACGACTCGGAAGGGAGATCGTTTGCCTTGAGTGTGGCGCGGTCTTCTGCCCCCTCCGACCCCATAGCCGCCCGTAGTTGTCAACGGCAGCTGAAAACTGACCCCCTGGCTGCGGTTGAAAGTTGACCCCTTGGTGGTCATGGTTCGTCTGTGTTGGCGGCTGGGACGCGGCCGAGGTCTCGGTTCTTGAGTCGGTAGGAATCGCCTTTGAGTGCGACGACGTCGGCGTGGTGGACGAGTCTGTCGATCATGGCGGCGGCGACAACGTCATCGCCGAAGACTTCGCCCCAGCGGCCGAAGGGTTTGTTGCTGGTGACGATCAGCGAGGCGCGTTCGTAGCGGGACGAGACGAGTTGGAAGAACAGGTTCGCTGCTTCGGGCTCGAAGGGGATGTAGCCGACCTCATCGATGATGAGTAGTGGGTAGCGGGCGAGCCGGACGAGTTCGTCTTGCAGGCGGCCGGCGTGGTGGGCATCGGCGAGCCGGGCGACCCAGCCGGAGGCGGTGGCGAACAGGACCCGGTGTCCTGCTTGGCAGGCGCGGATGCCGAGGCCGATGGCCAGGTGGGTTTTGCCGGTGCCGGGCGGGCCGAGGAAGACGACGTTCTCTTTCGCGGTGACGAAGTCGAGGGTGCCCAGGTGGGCGATCAGGTCGCGGGCCAGGCCGCGGGCGTGGTCGAAGTCGAACTCCTCCAGGCTTTTGCGGGCTGGGAACCTCGCCGACCTGATCCGGCCTTCGCCGCCGTGGGCGTCGCGGGCGGCGACCTCTCGTTGGAGGCAGGCGACCAGGTATTCCTCGTGGGTCCAGGATTCAGCGCGGGCTCGTTCGGCCAGCCGGTCCACCGAATCGCGCAGGGTAGGTGCCTTTAACGCCCTGGTCAGGTAGGCGATCTCGGCGGTCAGGTTCTTGATCGGTGTGGCTTTGGTGCGGGGTGGCATCACATCACCTGCTGGTCCAGCCCGAAGGCGTTGTCGTAGTCGGTCAGCGGCCGCTGCTCCACCTCGGTCGCCGCTGCCGGGGTGATGACGGTGAACCGGTCGTGCCGCAACGCGGTCGCGGCCTGGGCATGGGCGGTGTCGGTGATCGACTGGTGGTAGGCCCAGCAGCGTTGATGGTCGGCCACGATGCTGCCTTGGCAGAACACCCGCACCCGGTCCAGGTCGGCAACGATCTCGATCCTCCGGCCGACCACCTTCGGGTGCACCGAGTAGTCGTTGGAGTCCACCCGGACGTAGTAGTCCCGCGGCAGCCGCTGCGACCTGCGCCACCCGGTCACCGGTGCGACCGGTGGCAGGCTGAGCATCGCGGCCCGGTCCGCCTCGACCCGATCGCCTGGTGAGCAGCCCAGCACCCGCATCCGGCGGGCATTCGCCTTCGGCAGCCAGCCGACCAGTTGGGCGTTGAAGTCGTCCGGACCGGCGAAAGTCCGGCCCGGCAGGAACGAGGTCTCCAGGTAGCCGTTGGCGCGCTCGATCAGCCCTTTGGCCTCAGGGTCGGCGGGCTTGCAAACGATCACTTTGGCGCCCAGCGTGCCGCGGAACGCCTGGCAATCACCGGTCAGCTCCGCAGCGCCACGGCGCCACCTGCCGATCGCCCCCTCGCCGTCCCAGACCAGCACCTTGGGAACACCACCGAGCCGCTCGAGCAGCGCCCACCAGCCGGCGAACAGATCCTCGGCCGCCCGCGACGGCAGCAGTTGCGCCGACAGCCAGCGCGAGTAGCCCGACGCCATCACCAGCACCGGCAGCTGCATCGGCGACCTGGTCTGGCCGAACCCCACCGGCAAGTTCACCTCCGGGAACCAGAAATCACACTGCACCAACTCGCCCGGGAGATACGTCGTTCGCGACGCAGGATCGGGCGGCAGATACGCCGGCCGCAGGTCGCTGACCCGGTCCCGCAGAATCCGGATCGAGTGCTGCCACCCGATCCGCTCCGCGACGACCGTCGCCGGCATCGTCGGCCACGCCCGCAACAACTCCCGAATCCGCGGTTCCACCTCGTCGACCACCGAGCCCCGCGCCGCACGCACGTACCGAGGCGCACCATCGCTGCGCAGCGCCTGCCTCACCGTATTCTTCGAACACCCCATCGCCCGAGCGATCACCTTGATCGGCATCCCCTCGGACCGATGAAGCCGCCGAATCTCAGCCCAATCCTCCACAGTCAGCACCGGCTTCCTCCTGACCTCGTCTGAGGCCAGCGTCTCGGACGGGGTCAGTTTTCAGTTGCCGCCTGGGGGTCAGTTTCCACGTGCCGTCGACAGTAGTTGCGCCAGTCGGTTCAACCGCCGCGCAGTCGCAGCTATGCACTCGCCCAGACAGGTGGCTTCCTGAGCGGCGACCGCACTGCCGCGGGCTGGATGAGCTGACCCGATGCTGGCCTCCCGACGATCAGTCGATGCGGCCTGCGTGGATTACGACCACGGTCACGGTGTTGTCGTTCACGTCGTACAGCACGCGGTAGCGCCCGCTGCGCAGCCTCCGACGGTCAGGGGTGCCGTACTCGGCGGTCCCTTCGGGACGGGGGTCGTCGGCCAGCAGGTCGACCGACTGAAAGAGGTGCTCCAGGCCTTCGGGATCGTCTTTGAGGAAGCCGGCGGCCTGGTCGAGGCCCCAGCTGTTCGATGTCGCACGCAGCGACCCTCACGGGCCGTCGGGGTCACTCAGGCGGCAGCTTCAGCTGCAGCCCCATCGGCTCGCTCCGGAAACTGCGAACCAATCGGTCGTGATCCCGGTTGCGAACTGGCCGACGAACTACACCACTGTGCGGCCGCCATAAACCAGCGTTACCCAGCGTCGTGAATGGTCCGAATACCAGATCGTGTTCGGACCAGTAGAAGTCGTCGAGATCACCGAGCTCGTAGGCGTGCAGAGCGGCGTCGCGCCGCAGGATCTTCTCGATCTCCGCTCGGTCGTGCAGTCTGATCGCTGGTATCACCATCTCCTGTCCCGGTTGCTGCGGCCGATCGCAGCACGCCGATTGGGGCCTCGGTCAGATCACCGAAACCTGTGAGGCGCGCTCGTGGTGTCCTGTTGGTCATCCGCCAGCCGCAATCTCGACCAAGACTCACCGGTGACGTGACGAGACATCTTCAGCATGATGGGAGCGTGCATGGGCTGCCTGCACTCTGCCGAAGTCCGACCGCCTGGCGCCGGACCGACGTCCAAGTGGACGTGCCACCAGCCTTCCACCACATACACCGCTCAACCGGTACGGGGCTGGCCACGGAACTCTCGCATCGCCCGCACGACCTCATGCCTGCTCGCCCGCTCCAGCCCCGCGATCACGCCGCTGACGTCGGCGTCGGAGCGGTTCTGACTGAGTTTCGCCTTTGCCTCGATCCTGCTGACCACCAACTCGACACCGACGATCGCCTTCAGCAGCCCGGCGACGTAGCCGGCCGGCGCGTCGTCGACCGACCACGGCACCATCGCATCGCTCTCGAACCTGCCGGTCAGCTCGCGGACATGCCTCTCGAGCCACCCGACATCGCCGTGAATCACCAACTTGCCGTAGAGATAGACGGTCACGTAATTCCAAGTCGGCACGACACGACCGTGCTCTGCCTTGGCGGCATACCAGGAGGGTGAAACATACGCATCGGGACCGCTTACGATGAAGAGGGCGTCACCGACCACGGGCAACTGCCACTGCGCGTTGTTCCGGGCGACGTGCGCCGCCAACCGCCGCGGCCGGCCCGCCACGCCGCGATGGTGCACGAACGGTAGAAAGGTTGCCTGAACACCACTGGCGGTCGCCGTCACGAGTTCCCCCGCGCCGCGATGGTCCAGCAAGTGGTCCACAGTGGCAGAGTCAGCGGCGAACTGCCGAGTGACCGCCATTACTTCTTGATCACCGGCTTGCCGTCCGCCAGCACGGCCGACCAGTTGCCTCGGCCCCTTCGCCCTCGGTGTCCTCCTGGGTGTCGTCCTCGGCGAAGCGGTAGAGCGGCCAGCCGCCGAGAGTCACATGGACCAGGCCGTCAGCGCGCCGGACGGTAGCGACGTGCTTGCGGTCGATGCCATCCGCCAGTTCTACCTGCGATCCGTCAGTGAGTGCGGCCGGCCAGGTGATCAGACAATCCCCCAGGCAGTTCACCTTCGGCGGCAGGTTGTCGTCGCCCTCGAATCGATATGCCGTCCACCCGTTCAGCGTCACGATCTGCGCAGTCTTGCCCTTGACAACCGCAGCGCGCAGACCGAGGCGGATCGGCCCCGGCCGCACCGTTGCCGTCGGCAAAGGCGGCTCGCTGGGCGTGACACCAACCTCCTCGGGCGTGCTCGGCGGTGCGGTCACCTCCGCACCTGTCGTCGACGCGCTGCCCCCGCACCCCGCGACCGTCACAGCCAGCAGCGCCGTCGCGAACATCGTGGTTACCTTCATGCCGTACTCCTTCACGAACTGGTGGCCGCGCGAATCGAGCGGCAGAACGCCTGTAGGTACGGCGTAAGAACCCACCTCGGATCACCAATCCGCCACCGAACCGATGCTCGTTCGCCCGCCGTACTGCTCATCACAGGCACCATTGACATGACATGGAGTTACAGCATGAAGCGCAACATCATCGCCGGCGGTCTGGCCTCGCTAGCGGCGGCTGTCGCCGTCGGCTCGGCCATGATGGTCGGCCCGGCACACGCCGCACCGGCAGGCACGACCGCGACCCCGGTCAAGCTGGCCGACGCGACCACCTGCACGGTCACCGCGACCAGCACCTGCCAGGTGCTCACCCCGGACGTCTCGACGAACAAGATCCTCCGGCAGAAGATCTCGGCTCCGAACATCCTCCAGAAATGGGACTTCATTCAGCTGACCTCGGACCCAAACACCAACCTGGTGCTGAAGTCGAACCAGACCATCAGCGGCAAGCCGGCCTGTCTGGACCTCAGTTCGGACGCCGTCCGCAGCCAGCAGGTCTCGGGCAGCGCGCTGATTCTCCGGAAGTGTGACGCAACGAACAGTCAGCGCTGGACCCGGATCAGCTTCTCGAACGGCAAGTTCGAGCTGCAGAACAAGCTGTCCCTGATGCGACTGGCCTTCAACGGACAGCACATGGTCCAGATCGGCCCGGGCGTCAGCGGGCTGAGGATGATCAAGGTCTGACACCGAAGCACCCACCAGCTGGAAGACGGGTCCCGGACATGAGCTGATACCCGACGTTGGACTGGCTGGGTGAAAACAAGGCCGCAAGGGCCCGAGCCGGTATGCACCGGGCTCGGGCCCTCAGGTGTGTTGAGCTTTGGTCGTTGTTCTAAGAGTTGAGATGGTCGTTCAGTACCGAAACCGGTCCCGATCACCTGCTTGCCGGTCAGGCATATCACGGTGACTTCCCTCTCGGAGGCAGCGCTGTGGACAATCTTCGCCTGTGGCGTCACGGCATAACCCGCAGGACGATCCGCGCATAGGCGATCGCCAAAGGCGACGCGCGCGTCGCGCTGCTCCGCGGTCTTCTCGGTGAGGTCCAGATCAGTGACCATGGCGTCGTGAATCACCGACAGAAAACCGGTGCCGACAGCAACCTTTTCTCATGGGCCAGGTCGCGGTCCGGATGTTGGGGGTTCTGACACTCGCGGCTTGCTGCCCACTAGTCACCTCAACCAGGCCGGTGATCTTGCTCGCCGTGATCGCGGCCTCGGCGGGCGTCGACAGCGGAGAGCCACTGAGAAGGCCACTGAAGGCCGTTCCGAAGCGGCCGGCACCGCTAATACGGGGGTGGATTGTGTGGCCGGCGCTGCGGAGGATGTTGCAGTGATGATCACGGAATGGTGTGCAGGCGAGCGCATCGAGGGACTGTGAACCTCCGCCGGAGACTTGATAACACCTGATCGTTTGGGAAGGTGGCGCTCCTGGTGAGTGGCGCGGTTCGCGATCCTTGTCAAGCAGATCTCTGCACCGCTGCATAGCCTAGCTATCGTTTCCAATACTGACGCGATCCGCAGAAGTCTGGATAGTGTGCTCCGACCCCGACTCGTCGACATACTGAACGACTGCCTGCAAGCCGGCAGCAGTGTGGCGGCGGCCGATCAACCACGCCGGGTGCCATCCGTTGTTGACCCACGCGCGGACATGGGTGGGCAATGGAGCCTCGAGGATCGGCCGGGTGTTGAACGCAGACCTAGTCAGCGAATCCACCCTGCACCTCCGTCCGTGTTCACGGCAAGTCGATCCCGGCCAGCGGCTCACACCCATTACGCGTCAAGGTCTGTGAACGGATTACGAATCCCCACACCGAGATTTCGCGTTCTACCGCTGCTCCCCCTCATCGATCTGCCAGGCTGGAGGAGCGAAGCCGGACCCACACGAGACCTGGCAATCGATGCTTGAAGTGGCTGATGGGGCGGGGTTTCCTGATCTGGCCCCAGGCGATCTCACAGAGTTTGAGTGGCCAAGGCGCGGTAGGCCTCCTTGTCGATACGGACCCCATCGACGTGCACGTCTACGGTGCGGGTGGCAGGTCCCAACAGGTACAAGATTCTCGCATTCGTTGCTGCTCGACAACAAGCACTGGCCGGGTTAGCGCATGCGTTCGCCGGCATCTGCTTCGTTAACCGGGATCGCATGTGGGGTTGGAACGGATCGGCATGTTGACGGGTTTGACGGCGCCGTGTCGGACAGCTGGATCGATGGCGTGGCGAGGCACTTCCGGCGGCTTCGCGGCCGAGCGGATAGTGATCTCGCTGATGTAGGAGGCTGGCGGGTTCACCGGACCGCGTGTCGATGTCAATGGGGGTGACGGGCGCAGCTTTGACACGTACCAGGATCTGCTGTGCTCGAGGAACAGGTACGTCTACCTCAAGAATCTCGACCGCGTCGGGGCCACCGAACTCGCGGACCGCAACAGCTCTCATCAGCTTCCTCTCCAGCCGTACCCGACGAAAACGAACCCGATCTGCTGCCTGATGGTCAGCTGACCCGATATGCAGCGCGCCAAGAACCTGCTGGACGTCCTTGTGTCGTGGATGCTTGTGCGGTCCTCGTACGCTCTCTACGAATCAAGTCGTGCGATCGGTACTCGCACACCAGAGCGTCAGCGCGACTGGTTAGCACTCTTGCCCCACAAACATCACGAAGGTCGGTTTGTTCGGGTCGACACCGACACCGGTTCGCCATCCTGAGGCAAGGAGAGGCGGAATCCTTGCGGCGGGGTGCGATCTACCGCCTCCCCTGCGCCGTCACGGACGCGCACGGAAACTTACCGAGCGGGCGATCGACGGTCGGCTCACCTGTCGTTCGACTACCGGATGATGGACGGTCAACGAGGCCTAAAGCTTCTCGTCAGTCCCTTGCGGAGGGAGGTTGGCGCTGTTCGGCATGAGGGGCCGGCACCCACCAGGGCGGCGATCAGAGGTCTTCAGCCCAGACCTCGGCCGCGCTCACCAGGCCGAGCCGCCCTGGGGACGGCCGGGGTAGTACATGGTGAGCACGGCGGTCGCCACCCCGCCGATGCCTCGGTACAAATGTGGAGCATCGCCGGGGAACGTGTGAATCTCGGGCGCGGTCAGCCGCACCGGTTCCGCCTCGGTTCCGACCTCCGCAGTGCCGCCGATCACCGTCAGCGTCTCCACTACGCCTTCCATGTGCGGCTTCGATTGCTGAACCTTGGCCTCGATGGTGATCCGGTAAACCTCGGTAAAACCCTTCTCGTCGCTCCAGCGATCGAGCAGCTGCGCGACGACACTACGCCCGCGGGCCGGAGAGACCAGAGGACCGTCGACGACGCCAGTCTCCGAGGCTCTTCCGAAGAGGACATCGCTGAGCGGGACCGAGAGTGCGGTGGCAACCGAGAAGAGCGTGTCCAGCGTGGGATTCCGTTGTCCCCGTTCCAGTTCGGAGAGGGTGCCCTTGCCCAGGCCGCTCGATGCGGCAAGGGCGGCCAACGAGATGCCTGCCGAGGTACGGAGCTCGTGAATTCGCAGGCCAACCAGGCTGGACAGCCGGTCCGATCCGGGCGAAGGAGTTTGACTGGCGGCCACCCGCTCAGTATACAGTTCTATATATAGAACAAAGGAATCAAGGTGCCCGTCAGCCGCCTTACTCATATACCCGCGATCGGTGTCGACGCTATCGGGGACCGGGCCGACTCCTTGGCCGACCCCTCCATGCTCCGACTGGAGAATCTCGACACCGACTTGCGCCCACCACGCATCGCCATCGACCGAACGCTCGCGGCCGTGCAGCAAGACACCGCCAATAGCTATCTGCCCGTTCCGGGAACTCGCTCGCTACGTCAGGCGGCCGCCGTCCACGTCGGACGACTTGCCGGACGCGGGTACGACCCGGATCGTGAATGCGTCATCACCGCTGGTGGGCTGAACGGTGTCCTTAATGCCCTCCTGGCGACAGTCGAGCCGGGATCAGAGGTGGTTGTCTGTGATCCGATTTACGCGGGCCTGGTCAACAGGATCCGGTTGGCCGGTGGAATCCCACGGTTCGTGCACTGCCGTCCCACCTCTGAAGGCTGGTACCTCGACCTGCTGAGCTCGCCGCCGCAGTCACCCCGCGAACGGCTGCCGTGCTGATGATGTCACCGGCAATGCCGACCGGCGGGGTTCTCCACTTCGCACACTGGCAGGCACTTGCAGCCGCGCTGGAGCGGACCAACGCCTGGCTCATTTACGACGCAGCCATGGAGCGGATCAGGTTCGATGACGCGCCGCAGATCCATCCGGCTGCGTTGCCGGGCCTGCGAGAGCGAACCATCACAGTCGGCTCCGCCTCCAAAGAGCTACGTATGATCGGTTGGCGGGTGGGTTGGGTCGTCGGCCCGCAACGGATCATGCACGACGTTCACCTGGTCGGGCTCAGCAACGTGGTCTGCCAGGTCGGCCTGGCACAGGAGGCAGTGACCGCGGCCCTCCGTGCGGCCGACGGGGACGCCGACGTCGCCGCCGCGACAAAGGTGTGGAAGGAGCGGGCTGAACTGATCAGCCGGGAACTGTCCGGCTACCCCCTGATTCCTCCGCACGGCGGATGGTCGCTGCTGATCCGACTGCGCAGCGATGCGCATGACACCCACCGAGGCATCGGAGCGACTCTTCATTCACGGCGCGGTGGCCGCCACCGGCATGGACGGCTGGGGTCCATCGGGCGGGAAATACATCCGTCTGGTCTTCGCCAACGAGCCAGTCGAGCGCCTCGACGACATCCGCGCCCGTTTCGATGCCCGCTTGGGCCAACCCCAAGGGGTGAGTCCCGGGGCAGCCGATTGCCATCGAGACATATCAACGATCAAGGGACGTTCCAAGACGAGTGTCTTGCGAGGCGACTGCCGCAACAACAACGAAAGGAGGACGAGATGACATCACCACTGCCCCGTGCGGCAGTTCACGTCCAGCAAAGGCTCGCCTCACTGGGCATCCCGACGGAAGTACGGGAGTTGACAGATTCGACCAGGACAGCGGCAGAGGCCGCCGCGGCGCTGGAGTGCGAGATCGGCGCGATCGCCAACAGCCTGATTTTCATGGCCGATGGAGAGCCCCTCCTGGTAATGACCAGCGGCGCGCATCGCGTCCGCGAGCGCGCGCTCGCGGATCGCTTGAGGGTCGGGGCGATCAACCGGGCCAGCGCCGACCTGCTGCGGGAAGTGACAGGGCAGGCGATCGGAGGCGTCGCTCCCGTCGGTCACCCTGAGCCGCTGACGACGGTCATCGACGAAAGCTTGGAACTGTACGACCCCATTTGGGCAGCGGCGGGGACACCTCGAACGGTCTTCTCCACCTCATTCGAGGAACTCGTCCGGGTGACCGGCGGCCGCATTCTTCCAGTGACCTGACCCCGTTCGAATTGCGAGCGTTTGCTCTCCCAGGTCTTTCGCCGGACTACAGCAGGCCAGGTGTTCCACAAGCCAGCGCGTCACGGCTCGACGCCCGAGTCGGAAGGATTGCGAGCTGCCATCGCTGCTGCTCCCACCACTGTGGCGGCCGGCGTCAGAGGTGTGCCGCGTGCGCCGCCGCGGTCGGCGCCGGAGGGCGCCCGCGTTAGCTCGGCCGGTGGGCATTAGCTGCCCAGGCCTGTGGTGCGGGCTCGCACTATTGCTTCTGCTCGGGTGGTGACTTGGAGCTTGGCGAAGATGCTGGTGATGTGGTTGCCGATTGTGGCGGGAGCAAGGCTGAGACGGGATGCGATGGCGGCGTTGCCCAGGCCGTCCGCGATCAGCGCGAGAACTTCACGTTCGCGCGGGGTCAACTCGGGGAAGCGCACCTCGTCGGTGCGTGGGCGGGACAGGTAGGCCAGGGTCCGGCGAGCTACTCCCGGACCGAAGATCGCCTCGCCCTCGGCGACGGCCGTGATTGCCCGTAGGACGTTGTCTCCCGCAGCGCCCTTCAGCAGATAGCCACGAGCACCGGCTCGCATCGCTGCAAAAACCGACTCGTCGTCATCGAACATCGTCAGCATCAGCACAGCGACGTCTGGCGCCACCTTCGTGATCTCGCGCGTCGCGTCGATTCCGCTGAGATCGGGCATCTGTATGTCCATCACGAGCACGTCTGGCTTGAGTGTGACCGCCGCGCGGACCGCCTCCGAGCCTGTTGTCGCTGTACCGACGAGTTCGTAACCGTCGCGCGCGGACAGCAGCGCACCGAGGCCTTCACGGACGATGCCGTGATCGTCAGCGACGACAATGCGAACCGTCATGTGTCTGCTCCTGTCTCTGAACTTGGCATCTGGCTTCGGTCTGCCGCATTGGACCGCATGGGCAGAGGGAGGGATACCCGAACCAGACCACCGGTTCGGTCATAGCGGATCTCACTCTCGCCGCCGAGCTCGCCAGTGCGTTCCCGGATGGAGGTCAGCCCGATGCCCGGCTTCCAACTGCCCTCCGCGTTCACCCCATTGTCGCGGATCTCCACCCGCAACACGGTCTCCTCCTCGCTAAGTTGCACAACCGCCCGCGTGGCCGTGGAATGCCTGATCACATTCGTGAGCGCCTCGGTGACGATCCGATAGGTGGCTACCTCAACCGCAGCCGGGAGGTCTGTCAGCGTCGCCGGGGCGACGACAGTGATCGTGAAGGCTGCGTCGGCATCGCGTCTGGACATGACCGCCGCGTGCTCACGCAACGCACCAACGAGCCCCATTCCATCCAGTGCCGGCGGGCGAAGATCGTAGGCAAGCCGGCGAATCTCCTCGATGGCGCTGATCGTCTGGTCACGCAAGTTGGCGAGCAGCTCCGCGCTCCGGCCGGGGTCAGCGTTGAGAAGCCTCAAGGCAGCGTCTGCATTGAGAACGACGCCGGTCAGGACGGGACCGAGTCCATCGTGCAGATCCCGCCTGATCCTGCGTCGCTCCTCCTCCTGCCCACTGATGACGCGTTGCCGAGAGAATTGGAGCTCCTCGGCGAGCCGCCCGGCCTGCACCGCCACCGTGAGCGGCGCCGCTAACAGCGCCAGTACGCGCTCGTCCGCGGCATCCAACCGATGCTCACCGGAACGCAACCCGACGACCAACTCGCCCACGCGCTGATCCCCAGACAGCAGGGTGATCGCCTGGCGATCTCCCGGAAGCTCCCCGTGCTCAGCGACTTTGCGTTCGTCGACCACGATCTGCGCCGCCGGGTAGCGCATCACGCGACATAGTGCCTCCAGTACTCCGGCCAGTCCCGCGGACGCCGCAGTTGTTCCGACTTCGCCGAGCCGTTCACCTATGGCCGCGATTGCACGTACAGGATCGCGCCGTGCGCCGTAGAAGGCCCGGTGGATCAAGCGTTGCAACCAAAGCCTGACAGGGTTGAAGGCCAGCGCGATCAGCAGCGTGGCCAACACGGACGAGCCGAGGGATACCTGTCGACGGACCGCTTGATCCAGCAACGCCACGAGACCCAAGTACGCCGCGGCCACTCCACCGGTGAGCAAGAGGTAGAGCAAGGACCGGGAGACCACCAAACGAATATCGAGCAACTGGTGACGCAAGACGGCGATGCTGATCGAGAGGGGAATCAGGGTGATCGGCAGGATTCCCAGCAGAAGGCTCTCGGTACGCAGTACGGCCTCGAGGGTGAACGCGGAAACCACGACGATCGTTGCCAGCAACAGCCACAGCATGCGGCGACGAATCAGCTCGCTGCCGCGGCGATAGGTCGCCACCACTGCAACCAATGCGCCGAGGTAGGCAGCGGTCAGACCTAACTCCCAAATCAGGTGCAGCCATGCGGGCTGGTCAGTCCAGGGTTGCGCTGGGTATGCGCTGATCCCCACCTTGGCAGGCAAACCGCCCAAGGGGTCGAGAACACCCGCCACAGTCAGGGCACCGCCATTGAGGATCAGCAGCCCGATGAACGCACGCCAGCGCCGTCCCGGGAGATGTCCTTCCGGGAAGAGGACGAGAGCAAGCGGGATGAACACTCCAACAGCCCAGTTCCATCCGACCGCGTTGACGATGGTCGCGAGCAACCGCCAGGGCTCGGAATCAGTGCCGATCCACGCCAGCACAGCGATGCCCGTGCCGGTAAACGCATAGAAGCACCCGCCGAGGAGCAGGGCCCAGCCGATCAGGTTACGCGGACGGTATCGGGCGATCGGCCAACCAGCCGCCGCTAGTGCCACACCGCTCACTACGTTGCTGACCACGAGCAGCTCTACTAGGCGTGACCAAGGCAGCCCGGACAACGCGCCAGCCGTCACAGCAGTGACGGCCTCGCCGACAACCAGCCCGAGAAGAGCCGAAGCGAGTTTGCCGCGGCGGCGGATGCCGATTTCGTCGAGTTCGGTGGTCACGTTCTCATCATGACCAGATCGGACCGCGCCAAGTAGGGGCACGCCCCTAGAGAGCCCAGGAAATCTTCATAGACCAATTGGGGGACCGCACCCTACGGACAAGGGACCCACAGAACGGATGCTGAGTTTGCAACGTTCATCGATACAAGGAGTTCTCATGTCCACCACTCGTTCCGATGCAGCCGCGGATACCCACAAACCAACGCGCGACGTGCGCGGGTTCTGGCGGATCCTGCTCGCGGTCATCGCTCCGCTCCCGATGCTCGCCAACGGCATCTATTACCTATTCAGCCCGACCAACGGCGGCGTCCCCTTCGAGGAAGACCTCGCTGCCGCAACTACGCACGGCGACCGGATCGCGCTGCTGGAATGGATTCAGGTGCCATTCGTCAGCCTGATGATCCCAGCCACATTCGCCGTCGTATGGGTGGCTCGCCGCGGCGCGCCGCGATTGACCACTGCCGGAGCGCTGATCGCACTGACCGGCTTCTGCGCCGGCTTCGGCAACCTCCCAGGAACCGTCTCCTCGGCGCGTATCACTGTCGAGGAAGGCCTCGACCCAGCCACCGTCTCCAAGCTGACCACAGCACTGAATGAGCACTTGATCACTCAGCTGTCCGGACTGCTGTTCATCCTCGGCGTTACGTTCGGCTTGCTCCTGCTGGGCCTCGCCCTGTGGCGCAGCCGGGTAGCGCCGGCCTGGATGGGGATCGCGCTGGCCGTTGGCGGCTTCACCCACCCATTCCTGCGAGATCATGTCATCGCCGGCATCGGCTTGCTCATCGCGGCCGTCGGCTTCGCCGGAGCCAGCTACGCGCTCCTGCGAACCCGCAACGAGGACTTTGACCTCCCTGCACGGTGAATCGCCGGCTACGAGATTGTGCGCAATCCCTGGGCACCAACCCATACGCATGCCGCCTGCCGCCACGATGGTGGCGGGCGTGCATGCTATTGGCGCTGACCGCTGTCGCCCTACCCGTTAACGGCTGACAGACGCCAGGCGGGCCCTTGAAGCCCGCGCTGGCGCATGCTGATGTCGCGGTCAGTTCTGAAGCGCAGGGAGGCGGACAACTTTCTGCATAGACTTCATGAGCACATCAAGCCTGGAGAAAGCGATCCTGACACAATCGAAAATCGTCGCTAGCGCTTGGGTGCCAGCGGGTCTGCTGCACGAGTACGTGACAGCTTGGGTCACGCAACCTGACTGGCTGGTGTGGTCATGTTTTGCTTCGTACTCGATGGGGTCAATCGGCCGAGGGCGCTTTGGCGTCTGCGGCGGTGGTAGGTGGGCTCGATCCACCCGACGATTGCGACCCGGAGTTCGTCGCAGGTCGACCAGGTTCGTCGATCGAGAACGTTGTTCTGTAGCAGCGCGAGGAAGCTTTCCATGGCGGCGTAGTCCCCCGCCGCGCCGACCCGGCCGATCGAGCCAACCAGGCCGTGGCGACCGAGTGCGTGCACGAACTTCCTGGACCGAAACTGCGATCCGCGATCGGTGTGCAGGACGCGGCCGGCCACATCGGTGCGCCGTGCGATTGCACGGTTCAGCGCGGAGACAGCGAGCCGCGACTCATTCGCGCGTCGATGGAAGGGTCCACGATCCGGTTGGAGTAGACGTCCTTGACCGCGCAGAGGTAGAGCATGCCCTCGCCCGTGCGGTGCTCGGTGATGTCGGCCAGCCAGAGCTGGTTCGGCGTCGTCGCGGTGAAAATCGCGGCGGACCAGGTCGTCGTGGACCGGTGGACCGGGCTTCTTGCCTTTCTTGCCACGCGCCTTGCCGAACGCGCTCCACCGGCCCGTGGCCGAACAGATCCGCCACGCGGTCCGGTCCGCCATCAGCTCACCGGCATCGCAGGCCTCGTCGACCAGGAACCGGTAACCGAACTCCGGGTCATCGCGGTGAGCGTCGAACAACGAATTCGCGCGGTAGGCCTGCTTGAGCTCGGTGCCAAGATCCAGTCGAGGAACTCGTGGGTGCAGCCGTCCGAATCGGTCCGGATCAGCACCCGGCGTCCGGGCCTGGTCCCGGCCTGATGGGACGAGACTTGTTGAGGGCGTCGCGGACCACGCCGATGTGGTCGGCGGCGGTGTTCGATCCGGCGTTCCCGAGCCGCAACATGACCGCCAGATTCACCCCAACCCGTCGAGCCCGTGGTCGATGAACGCGCACAACGGGTGGAATCCGTAACCCGCTTGGAGGTTGGCGCCACACCCTGCTTGTCCGAATGCGCCCGACCAGCGTCGCGTCGAGGTCGACGATCAGCGGCACCAACCACCCGCCACCCGACTCCACCAACACGTCACCAACGTCATGCCCCGCAGCATCTAGCTGATCACACCGAGTCTGCCCCGATCGTCAATTGCACGCCAGGCTTCTGCGGCACCAGTTCGCTACTGCCGGCCAGGGCGCTGGTACATCCCAGGCTGCACTTACAACCGCGACATCCGAGTAGTCCTGTACCTGTGGCGCGGATCGCTCGCTGGACCGACCAATGAGCCACCCACCAACTGGACGCTCAGTTGCGTACGCCCCAGCGTCAACCCATCGGATTCTGGCCCAAACGCCGACTGAGGCTTCCCTAGGTCGCAGCGTAAGAAGTCCCCTTCGACATGTCTCGGCGTTGTCGTCCAAGACGGGGTGACGGCGCATCGATGAAGTTGGCGGCGTGAAATTGTCATGCTCGGCACGACAGGGGTGGCGGACCGTGGCCACTCGATCCTCCACCCATGAATGGCGGCGAGTACGCAATACCCGGCCGGAGGATTCTCCGGCCGGGCTTACCGGGAATTGTTGATCAGGCGGTCTGACCATAGAGAAGGCGGAACTTCACCTGCTGGTTCGCAGACCCGTTATCGGGCTGCAGTTGAACCTTGTTGAACTTCGTCACCACCAGGTTGGTGCCGGACAGGTAGAGGGGCTTCGGGCCCGGCTTGCTGTCCCCGCCGATGTACCAGCGGGTATTCGACAGGTTGCAGTTCTTCGTCTGGAGCTGGATGCCGGCCTTGGCGGAGGTGGCGCCGAGGCACTGGTTGTTCTGCTTGCTGCGGAGCTTGAACTCGGGGCGTCCGTTGACCTTGACGCCGGTGTACTCGACGCGCCACTTCTCGACGTTGGTGTTGTTGTTGAACCCGAACTGCACGGGCTGGTTGAGGCCCACGCCGACCTCGAGAACGTCCGGGTTACCGATCGACAGCTGGACCGGGGTCCGGAGGTTTGCGGCCGAAGCGGCAGGCCCCGTCGCGACGACGCCCGCGGTAGCTGCAGCAGCGGCCAGGGAGCCGATGACCAGAGCGCGAATCTTACGGGTGACCTGCATTATGAACTCGCTTTCAGGGTGAGTTGATCCATTGCCGCGGGCTTTCCTCGACACTGATCATTACGTGGCTATGCCTTGGACGGTTCGCGCAAATGCACCCGGCAACCCTCTGTTCAAGGCGCACTGGTGATGGCGACATTCTGGGTGGTGCCACGGCCAGGCGCAGGGACTCCGTTGCACCTTCCGAGGGCTTGGCTTGCAGATCCCGTGGCGACACGAGCCTTCGGCCGGACGCCGGCCAGACCTCCGCGGGAACGACGAAGTCCCCCGGTAGAAGCTATTCCCTTCGGGTCGTGCCGGGACTCGGAGGTCTCAGCCACAACTGGCTCCGAGCCAGGGCCAGCACTGTCGGCCGGAGCCAACTCGGAATAGCCTCGACCTCCCCCTTGCTTTCCTTCGCAGCAGAGGCCACCTAGACGGGCCGATCAATCGCTCGCGCTCGGGCCCTATCAACCGTCACCAACGTCATGCCCCGCAACATCAAGCACGCGGCCGTCTCCAATGCTCCCGCTGCACACCCGCCTGGTACGTCAGCGGAACGCCTGATCCCGCTGGAACAAAGACGCACTGTGCGCTCTCGGCTCACATCGTGGCAAGAAATTCGAGGCGGTCGAGACCTCGCCTCTGATGGTCAGCCCGGACAGCGGCCAGGTTCGCTGATCGGCCGCGAATACCTCGAGAACCAATCGGCACGACGACTCCGTGCTGAATAGCCCCGCCCCGGACCGCGGACCGCCGACGAGATCCGTCGGGAAGGCGCCCGCCGCGCCCTCGGGCTCTTGACCCCGGCAGTCCATCGCGCCGATCTTCGATCGCGATGACGATGAGCTCGTCACCCTCACCACCCAAGATCCTACTGCGATACACGCGGCGCGCTGGACCCACTCATTGTTGGCCCATGATTCGCTGCTGGAACGGGGTCCTGGAGGCATCGCTGTGCAGGCCGCTCAATAGCAGGTCGGCGGTGCTGATCATCGCGGCGCTCCCAAGGTCCGGGTCACGGTCATCTTCGTCATTTCGTTCCTCTCGTTGCTGTTCGCCGTTTGACGTGGCGGGAACCGAGACACCGCGTCGGGGCCGGAAGGTTGAGCATTGCGGTGTGCAGAATCTCTCGCCCAGGCTCGAGATCCGATCGTCTTGCTCGGTGCGTATGGGTGAGTGACCAGATCAGTGCTGCCGGGCAAGGGCTGACGTCAGTACGAGCCTGTGTGTCTCGCAGCCGATAGGAGAATCATGAACAACGTCGGTGACATTCTCGGCTTCGAATGGCCAGTTGACCCCGAGATCACTACACCGGCGTCGCCGCCGACCACAACGTTGATCGCGCATTGATCTCGTCGCTCAGGAATGTCTTCCCGGACAAGTCCCATCCACCGCGGTGCGGATTGACACCATGAGGCGTCAGCACACAACGGCGCAAAGCGTCGGCAGAACTGAGCGCATAACTTCGGGTTCTCATCCTTCCGAAGCAGGCCCGACACCACTCGGCGGGCTGCGCTTCAGGTGAGACTCGCGCGCCTATGGATTGACCGTGCAGCGTGTGGGCGTCGCTTCTTGAAGGCCGTGGACCGCCTTCAACCCGGGAAGATTGGTCTGATCGGACCAAGAAAGGTACTCATGACCAACAGGAAGAAGCTCGTAGTCATCACGGGTGTCGGTATGCGAAAGGCTGTGAGGGAGTTCCAGAACACTGACGCCGAGGACCACGTCGACTACCACGGTGAACTGTTCAAGTTGAACGCCGCGGCGGGGTCTGCGATCGAGCTGAGCAAAGCTGGCCATACTGTGTTCATGCTCGGCGTCAATGAGACATATTTGATGCATCTGCATAAGAGCTTGATCGAAGGACCGTCCCGGTACGCGGTGATAAACCTGCTGGATAGGAAGGCGACCGACAACCTGGCCGAAGTGCTGACGGAACTGGCCCAACAGCATACGGCGGACATTCACATCGTCCATTACGGCGGAGTGTCCGAGGTCAACATCGAACTCCCTAACAACACAGTGTTTCTCGATCCATGGATGACGCCACCGGAAGCTGTCCCGGACATCGTTGCCAGCAACACCACGACCCTGCTGAACCTGCTGCAGGCACTGCGGGGCACATTGCGCAGTCAGTTCCGCACGAAGGTCGTCATCATCACCGCGGTCGCCGCCAAGCGCACGGCACGGTTCCACGGCTTGGACGCCATCCAGAAGGCCGCGTGTCACGCGATGGCCCGCAGCCTCGCCCTGGACCTGACGCGGGAGAACATCTTCGTCACAGAGATCATGCCGGGCATGACCGATACCGGCTTCTACGACAGCGAGTCGACGTTCACGGCGATGTCTCAGGCTGGCCGCGAATACGGGTACGAGTGGACAGAGGAGACGTTCCCCCTGTTCTCGTCACGCAAGGTCGGCCAGGCGGTGCGATTCGCCCTGGACACTGAAGCGCACGTGCGGGAACTCTCCCTCATTCCCTACGGCCAGTTCCCCCATTTGGGGGCCTGAGATGAGGATCTCGTTCATCGGCGTCGGCAACATGGGCGCCTCTATGGCTGTTCACCTGGCCCGTGCCGGGCACCGTCTAACACTGTGCGATCCCGGTGCGGATCGCACCGACGACCGATTCGCCGGCCTAGACCTGGTCTGGGCAGATCGCGCCTCCGACGCAGCACGGACCGCCGAAGTCGTCTTCACCTCGTTGCCCAGTCAGGTGGAAGTCGAGGAGGTGGCGCTCGGTAAGGGCGGCCTGATCGAAGGTGTCCAGCCGGGTACCGTTTACGTTGATCTTTCGACCAGCGCACACGAGCTGATCCGCCGTATTGATGCCGAGTTCCGTGACCTGGGTGTCCGCGTGCTGGACGCCCCGGTCAGCGGAGGCCTCGTCGGCGCCGAGCACGGAACCCTCGGCCTGATGGTCGGCGGAGATCCGCAGACGATCGACGACGTACGCCCCTTGCTGGAGACCTTCGCAACCATCGTCGTCCACACGGGTCCGATCGGCTCCGGATGCATCGCCAAACTCCTCCACAACATGGTCGGCATCTGCACCCGTGCGCTGCTGTCCGAAGCCTTCACCCTGGGCGTCAAGGCCGGCCTCGGCCCCGAAGCGTTGCTGGAGGCCCTCAAAGCAGGTGCCGTCGGGCAGGGCCTACTCCTACGGCATCTCATCCCGGAGATCGTCTTCACCGGCGACTTCGACAACGCCCGCTTCGCCCTCAAACACTCCCGCAAAGACATCGGTCTGGCAACGGCCCTGGCCCGCGAGCACAACGTGCCGACCTTGATCGCGAGCCTGGTCGAGCAGGAGATGATCCAGGGAATGGTCCGCGGCTGGGCAGATAAGGACTCGGTATCGGCGTTCATGCTCCAGGAGGAGCGAGCCGGAGTACGGGTACGCACCACTTCCGCCCCCGACCGCCAATCCTTCCCAGAGCTGTGAAAGAGGACCCCCATGCTGGTGACTGCCCAGCCGGTACTTCGCCGATTCTGGTATCCAACACTGCGCATCGATGAGCTTCGGGCCGGGCCGCAGCCCTTTACTTTGCTAGGACAGGAGATCGTCGTCTGGATGGACCCAGACGACCACCCTGCCGCGGCCATCGACCGCTGCTGCCACCGCTTTGCGCGGCTGTCCCGCGGCGCGAGCATCAACGGCAACCTCCAGTGTCCGTATCACGGCTGGGAGTACAACCGTCAAGGACAATGCGTCGCCGTACCACAGTCCCCCGCACACACGATCCCGCGCAGCTACCGTATCGCTGCGTTCCATTGCAAGGAACGCTACGGCTATGCCTGGGTTTGCCTGGACGAGCCGCTCGACGACATTCCTGACATCCCGCAAGCCGAGGACTCCAGGTTCCGAGCCATGCATCTTGAACGAGATGTCTTCGGCTGCAGCAGCCTCGCGGGGATCGACAACTTCTTCGACAATTCCCATCACCACTTCGTCCACGGCTCCACCTTCGGAGACCCCGGCAATGCCGAGCCCATGGCCGTCGATGCTCTCGAGGAGACGGCGAACGGTCTGCTGTTCCGTTTCACGATCCGAAACTTCGGCAACGTTCTGCGCGACGCAGCCGCCGGCCAGAGCCGAGAACCCACACTGCTGACCCGGGAGCTGACCTGGTACATCCCCTTCACCGTACGGGTGCGCATCCGCTTTCCCTCAGGCACTGAATCGATCAGCCTGGTCTCCTACACCCCCATCTCCGACGCAGCCTGCCAATTCTCCTGCGTGCTGATGCGAAACGACGCCGAAGAGAACGTCGCCGCGGCCGCGGCTGTTGCTGAGATCACCGCCATCGCCCACGAGGACCGGCTGATCCTCGAGTCCGTCGACCCTGACGTACCTCTCGACCTGTCCGCCCAGCAACATATGCCCAGCGACCGGGCCGGCATGCTGATGCGACGCAAGCTGCTCCAACTCCTGACTGCTCACGGCGAACAAGAGGTTCGGCGGGTGGACCGATGAGGTTCGGCTGGTTCGCCTACTTCCAGGAACGCGACATGCCGACAGCGCAGATGTACGAGCAGTACCTTCAGGAGGTCGAGCTCGCCGACCGCCTGGGGTACGACGAGGTCTGGCTTGCCGAGCACCACTTCTCGAACTACGCCACGCTGCCCTCCCCCAATACTCTGCTTGCCGCCATCGCGGCGAGAACAGATCGCATTCGCCTCGGCAATATGGTCACTGTTCTGCCGCTCTACGATCCGCTTCGCCTCGCGGAGGAGATCGGCATGATCGACCAGATCTCTTGCGGCCGGTTGAACCTCGGCATCGGCAGCGGGGTCGCCCCGGACGAGTTCGCCAAGTACGGCATGTCGATGACGGAGGCCAAGCCACGCTTCGAGGAAGCCGTCCAGATTCTCCTGACTGCCTTCACCAGCGACGCGTTCGACTTCAGCGGTGAGTTCCACCGGTACACCGATGTGACTCTGGTCCCCAAACCGGTGCAGCAGCCTTACCCGCCGCTGTGCCAGGCCGTGTTCTCAGCCGAGTCGACCCGCTGGTGCGCCGAGCGCAACATCCCCATCGCCCGCATCTACGAGACCTTCGAGGATGCGAAGACGATGGCCACGCTCTACCACCGGTCAACACCCGGGCCCACCAGTCGGGTTGAACCCCCCGACCACGACGGCAGTACGCCGCTCGTTGATGCCTACCCCGGCCGGCCGAGCGTCAGATTCTTCCGTCCTGTCTACGTTGCGGACACCACTGCTAAGGCCATGGACGAAGCAGTGCCGGAACTCTTCCGCCACTTCATCCGCTTCGCCGACGCGCGTGAAGACCCTCCGCAAGAAGCATCGCCGGATCGCTGGCGTTACCTGGTCGGGAAGGCGCTCAAACGCCTTGGGCCGCTCGACTTCGAGCGGCTCGACGCTGAGGACATCGTCATCATCGGTGACCCGCGACGAGTCCGCGACAAGATCGAGCGACTCCGCGACGAGGCCAGCATGGACGACTTCGTCGGCATCTTCGCCTTCGGCAACCTCCATCACGATCGCGTCTGCCGCTCACTGGAACTCTTCGCCGAGCACGTGATCCCACCGCTGGCCGCAGGACGCGACGTTCGCAAGTCGACAGAGCTTGGCCACACCACGAGGAGTTGAAGTGGCATCCGGAGCACTGACAGTGGACCGGCTATGCGTCGTGGTGCACGACCTTGACGCCGCCGCGGCACATTTCGAGCACCTGGGCTTCACGCTGACGCCTGAGGGCCATCACATGGTCGGCTCCCGGAACAGATGCGTCATGCTACAAGACGGCCAATACCTGGAGCTTCTCGATCCTCGGACGTCTGAACCGAACCCGGTGAGCGACAGGTACCAGAGTTACCTGTCCCAGCATGGTGAAGGGCTCGCAGTGATGTCGCTGAGATGCCAGGATGCCGCCTCGCTCGCTGCGACATGGCAGGAAGCCGGGCTGTCCCCGTCGCCAGTGAGGCATTTCTCTCGGCGGGTAGATCTGGAGGGCGCGCTCGTCGAGGCGGAGTTCCAGCTTGTTCAGCTTCCCCCTGAGGTTCTGCCCGGGATGCCGCACCTGACAATACTGGCCTGTCATCAGATGACACCGGACCTGGTCTGGCTGCCGGGCACCACGGATCACCAGAACGGAACTCCCGGGATTTCAATGATCGAGCTTCTGAGCGAGGATCCCCGGCACGATGCGCAGGTCATCGCCCAACTGGCGTCAACGTACCCGTCACGCCGAACCACCGACGGCCGTGCGGTTCACGCAGTCCTGCTGGGCGGAGTACAGATCGGCTTTGTCGACGTTCGGGCGGAACCAATTGCTGGCTCCTCCCTCCTCACGAGAATCGTCATGCGCGGAACAGGGCCGGTGGTTCCACCCCTGCACGGAGTGTCGATCTCCTTCGAGACGGTCGTGGGCGACTGAGGATCGGACGGTGTGAAGAGATGAATGATCAAAGTGCACAGCATCCCACTGGCGGCCGGCCCGATGACAAGAAACTGTGGGACGTGGTCTTCGGAGCCTTCGGATACCCTGCGGTGCTGATAGCCCACAAACTGCGGATCTTCGCGATGTTGGCGGACGGTCCCGCGAGCCTGGCCGAGCTGTGCCGGGCCACGCAGCTTGAGCGCCGCCCGGCACAGGCGATCTTGAGCGTGGCCTGCTCGCTGGGCTTCCTGGAGAACAGAGCTGGCAACTACCACTTGACGCCGGTGGCGACGAGGTATCTGACCCCGGGTGGCCCCGACTACTTCGGCGCCTATTGGGACTTCATGATCGAGAACCACAAGCTCTTCACCTTCGAGACGCTGGAGAAGGCGGTTCTGGATGATGCACCCCAAGGCCACACCCCAGAATGGCGAATGAGGCAGCCTGACAGCTTCGTCGCCGCCATGCGCAGCATCGGCGCTTCGGCATCCACCTGGCCCGAACTGTTGGATCTCACTGAGAACCGCATGCTTCTCGACATCGGAGGTGGTCCAGCGACACACGCCATGGCAGCTGTCCGGAAATGGCCCAATCTGCGCGCAACCGTCTTCGACCTGGAATACGTCACTGCGATAGCGCAAGAAGATGTGGAGCGTCAAGGCCTCAGCGACAGGGTGCAGATGCGGGCCGGGGACATGTGGACGGACCCCTTCCCGGCCGCAGACCTTCATCTCTATTCGTACGTATTCCACACCCAACCGATTGAGAAATGCGGCTTCCTTGCCAGAAAGAGCTTCGCCTCCCTGCCACCCGGCGGCCGGGCCATCGTCCACCAGGTCTTCTACGACGCCGACAAGACCGGCCCCTTCGCCGCCGCGGCCTTCGCCGTCGAGATGCTCAGCTGGAACTCAGGCGAGCAGTACTCAACGTCTGAGATATCAAAGGTCCTCGCCGAAGCGGGGTTCGCAGACCTGCAACTGAAGGCAACATTCGGATACTGCAGCATGATCATTGGGACCAAACCGAACCGCTAGCCTTCGTGAGCCCACAGCCGCGTTCCGAGGCCTGCCGCGGATCTGCGCATCACTTCTGCAACGGATGGACGCCGCCGGTGGCGACAAGATCTGTCTTCAACAGCCAGAAGAGACGAGTGCAGCACTTCGTGTTCATCTCACCTGGCTGCCTACCAGTTCTCCAGCGCTTGCGACTTGGCGGTCGGCCGCTGTTCCAATCCCTCAGGAGTAATGATCGTGCTTGCTCAATCCCCGTGCATGGTGCAAGCCGACCACACCGGTCCTCGCTTCGGATACCGACACCGGCCAGGCCAGCGACGGCGGCACGATCTGGGCCCCTAGCTGCCCCCCAGTCTGGTACCAAAGTTGACCTCGATGCGGCCATGGTCGACATCACCAATGCCAAGCCCGGCACCGGACGCCGCGGAATCGACCTGGCCCGGGCAACCCGCACGGGACGCCGAGGCCCGAACATCTCCGCAGCACTCAACCCAACCCGCCTCACGAGCGGGAACGCGGAGTCTTGGCCCTGGTTGGTCGTCATCGCCTACCAGAGCTCTTGATGCGCTCGGCGAGAGCCGGTACTCCGAGACCTTGCTGTTGGTCACGATGACCGCGGCGCTGCTGCCTTCCGGTGCCGTCGGTGAAACGTTCGAGCGGTACCCGAAATGCCACCGGTACGCCCAGAGACCGGGCCGCACAGGGTACGGATCTGCGCGAGGACGATGCCGTGGCTGACCGCCGCGGAATCCACTGGATCAGCAGGGATCGTGGTCCGCACTGCGTGGGCGCAAGCAGACGACCCGACATCAATGCGGTCCGGAACGTGCCTATTTTGGCCGTGGACACCGTGCCTTCCGCCGCGCCGGCCCCAGCACGGATCGGTCGTGCTGACCTCGACGTGGCTGTCGCGTTTGGTTCCCACAAAGTGGATGCCGGGCGGCTGACGTGGCACTGCGGCGCCGAGTGCGGGCCGGCCCGCAGAGGTAGCGATGATGCACGCCGGGTCCGCATCGGAGAGAAAGAACTGCAGCCTGTCGGCAGGGCTTGACACATCGAGCGGCAGGAAGGTCGCAGCGGCCTTGGCAACAGGCAACTCCGCGACGATCAGTAGATCGCTCCGTGCAAGTAGAACCGCGACCACGTGTTCACGACCGACACCAAGGTCCGACAGCAAGCCGGAGAGCCGATTGGCGTGGTTGTCTACCTCACGGTACGAGAGGCGGGTATCGCCGAATTCGAGCGCGACTGCATCGGGGAAGAGGTTGACCTGGCGCTCGAAGATGTCCGCGAGCGTTGAAGACTGCTCGCTGGACGAGGCGGTTCGGTGAGCGGCGGAGAAACTGAGCCGACCACAACGAGTATCGCCCGAGATCGTTGGCGAGCACGAGGTAGTCGCCGTCCTCCTTCTCGAACGGATTGGCCATGAGGTCGTCCTCGCTAAGTCGAAGTTTGCCGAGCCCGTAACAGCGATCCGCCCGGGTCCTTGGGTGTGTCAGCGGAGTTCGCCCAGATGATGCCATTGGAGGTTGAAGACCGATTGCAGAGCTGGATGTCGGATTCCGGGGTGATCACATCAACCGCATCGCGAGACCGGCTTCTGCGTCGGACAGAAGGTGCGCAGACCTGGCACACCGCGTGTCTGAGGAGCCCTTGTTCCAGCTACCGGCAGTCTCGTGACGTGGTTTGGCGGCGAGTGAGACTTGCTTTCCCGGTGCGCCGTACCAAGTGGCGCGGGATCGGGCTGGCCGGAATCAGCGCCTCGATCGGCGGATCGAGGCTGAGGGGATGGTTCGACGCTACGAGGGGAAACCCAGCGGTCCATGTGGGGTGGCGTCCACTGAGCGAGAAAAGAGTGGCAGGACGACGCAGGGGTGATGTCGTCCGGCCACCTACCGCCATCAGGGATTCGGGGTATTTCCCGAGGCGGCAGATCTGAGGGCACTACCAGTTGAAATCAAGTCTTATGACGCAGTTGTAGGCGATACGATGCCGTGAGCAAATTAGGACACGTTGGATGACGTCCAAGAGCGTCTGCATAGCAGGCCCGATAGCAGCCATGCCACAAGGCCAAACGTGCCGATTCGCCGCTTTGAAGAGCGTCGACTGGACATGTACCGACCGTTGCATATCGGCTCTAACTACGCGGATAAATCCTCGAGCGTAGACCACCCCGCCGGCGGCCCCAGCCTGCTGAGCGTAGCTATCTGTTGCCGGCACCAAGGTGTAAGGACGGCATGCTGCGACAGCACAGCCGCTACGAGATCGGACCAGTTTGCCCAACGATAGTCCTTAACAACCGTGGAATCTAACCGTGGATACCCGTCAGATCTGGCATAAAGGACACAATACGCCGACGGCCAATTGTTGTCACCCACCTGATACTGACAAGCCAGTCGCGGCAAGATCACATCGATGGACCTTGCCGCCAAGCCGATGGTCGCCTCCATTCTTTCTGTAATACTGGCAAGCGAGCCATCCTCTGCACGGCCAGTATAACTGTTGGTCCACATCGCGCGACCCAACGTCGAGCACGTGGACTTGGTCAGCAGGACCCGTCCTGCCGAGTCGAATACATATACTGCAAAATCTGGCGCGGGGCGCTCAGTGTACATGTGAATCGCTGTCACTGCGTAACCTCTCCGGACCAAAATATTGTCAGCATATTCGCCACCCAATATAGATCGCGGTCCTTGTCGAGATCTTGATTTCAGCGCGGAAGCAGTCGAGCTTTTCCACTTGCTCGGGCCATTGCGATGAGGTCAGATCGGGCCGTTTAGGACGCCACTAGTAGCTCGAAGGCCACTTCGCTACATATGACAGTACGCACCTACGATCGCCATCGGTTCACGTGCGGTCACGACCAGATCGAAGATGGTCAGCTCGCATGCACTAAATATCCCAACCGAGGAGGATTTCGGGGACGGGGGCACCACTAGACATCAGCCAGACGCACATGACGAAGCGTCCGCTCCAAGAAGTACTCGGTGCGGACGCTTCGGCAATGACAATTCGCGATCTATGGGCAGTTAATTTAGGGGAACCGTGACCCCCACTCGATAATTGACGCCTCCCGGATATGGTCCTCGCGATAGGTATGGACTAACGACCGAACCGCTGCCGCCTCCGACCCACACGGACCTTCCATCGGTCATCGCTCCGTTGTTCCCTATCGACCCGCCGATATTTCCTCCGGAGGACGCAGTGAATCCATGCTGTGTCAGAGCCACGGTGCCGAGCAGGAGATCAATCGAGTATGGCTTCAGCGCGGGCCACCTATCCGTCCAATCCGTGCCGAGAGCGGATACGGCAGCTGTCGCTGAAATTGACATCTGAGTAATCCCGTTTTTGTCGATTCCGCCTCCGGCTCGGAACGCCACCGCGAAGGGCCCCACCCATACGTTCACGCCCATGGACGCGGACGATCCCGGCATGTAGTCACCTTGACCATTGGCTCCTGCCGCGCCAGCCGCGCCATCCGTGTTACCAATCGTCTCGAGGCCGCCTGCGCCGCCGGCTCCGCCTGCGCCGCCGTTGTCGCCGTCGCTTCCTGAGCCCTTCCCGCTGTTTGCCGCGGCCTGGTCTCCCTGCGGGCATCCCACAGCCGGGGCGCACCAAGCGCCTCCGGCGACAGTGGGCTGCTGGTTGGGGATCTCCAACTTCGGGCCGACGACGGTAACCTCGTCGAGGACGTACCCGATACAGGTTCCTACGAGTTCGCAGCCGGCCGGACCGACGAAGTGCCCGTTCTTGGTCGTGTAACTCGTGCCGGGGTGGATGGTGATGCCTGATGCTGTTGTGGGGGCCGATCCGGCGTTGATCTCCTTAATGACTGCTTGGGTTCGGTTGAGGTCGGGTTTGGTTTCGTAGTGGCTGTGGGGGTTGGGTGATCCTGGGCTGCCGGCTGTTCCGGGGTTGCCGCCGTCGAAGATGGTGCCGCTGCCTCCGGGGCCGCCTTCGCTGCCGGCGCCGCCGTCGTGGCAGGCTGTTTCCAGCAAGCCGCCGTTGCCGCCGACGCAGATTTGGTAGCCGGTGGGGTCGGTGTATTTGTGGGGGTTGTTGCCGACGTAGGTGTAGCGGTTCCAGGCTTGGGAGGGGTTGGCTCCGTCGACGTTGGGGTCGGGGGTGGTGAAGCGGGCCAGGGTGGGGTCGTAGATGCGTCCCTTCATGTTGACGAGGCCGAGTTCGCGGTCGTCTTCGTGTCCGGTGAAGCCTTGTTCGAGGGTTTCGGGCTGGATCCCGGTGGTGTAGCCGGCGTCGCTGGTGCGCCAGTCGGGGTTGCGGGCCAGTCCGTAGGTGTCGTAGGAGCGGTTCTCCTCGACTTTGGCTTTGTAGCCGGTGGTGGCGTTGTGGCTGGTGACCAGGCTGGTCGAGCCGAGCCGGTCGGTGTGGTTGTAGAGCGTCGGATTCTTGAGCACGACCGACGCGCCGGCCGGTTGGGTGTAGCGCAGGGTCGCGCTGCCGGTCCCGCCACCAGCGACGAGCAACCGGTGCTCGGTCTTGGTGGCGGTTGTGTGCCGCTCGTAGAGACCGGGCAGGTAGGTCGTGGTGATGTTCCTGGTGGTCTTGCGGGCGCGTTGCCCGTCGCCGTAGTAGAGGAACTCCGCGGTCGTGCCACCGGTGGTGTTGGTCATCTTCGACGGCAGGTCGAGGTCGTTGTAGGCGATGGTGCCGCCCGGACGGGTGGTCTGACGCCCGATGGCGTCGTAACCATAGGTCCGGTTGCCGAAGATGCCGCCGGTGATCGAGGTGACCTGGGTCGGTTTGTTCTGGTCGTAGGTGTAGGTTCCCCGGCGCTTGCTGGACGTCACGTTGCCCAGGAAGTCGTAGCCCCAGGAATCGCCCAGGAACGACACTTCCGGCCCGCCGGGGGTGGGCGAGTGCTTGACCGTGGCTTTCATGACCCGGTTCAGTGCGTCGTAACCGAACAACTCGGTCACCGGGGCCTGGCCCTGGTCTTGGCGCTTCCGGGTTTCCAGGTTCCCGGCATCGTCGTAGGTGTAGTTCTCGGCCTGCAACAGCGCCGACGGTTCAGCGTCCGTCACGTTGGTGCGGTTGGTGATCGACGTTGCCCGGTTCATCTGGTCGAACACCGTGGTGGTGGTGACCCCGTCACCGGTTTCCTCCGTGGTGAGCCGGTCACGGTCATCGGTGGTCTTCGCGGTCCACAACACGCCCGCGTCACCGGCCGGCTCGAGGGTGCGGACCGTCTGCAGCCGCCCGTTGCTCGTCGCAGCGGAGGCGTAGTCGTAGCCGACCTTGACCCCGGACGCATGACCGGGCAAGGTCGGGTAGCGCACCGCGGTCGTCCGCCCGAACTTGTCGTAGTCGAACGACGCCGACAACGACTCCGGCAACGCCGGATCCGACACTGCCGGGACCTGGTGCGCGACGCTGCTGAGCCGGGACAGTTCGTCGTAGCTGTAGTCGATCTTGGTGGTCCTCGCAGCGCCACTGCTCAGATCGGACCACTCGGTCCGCAACAACTTGCCCTTGGCCGCCCCGCGGCTGCCGTCACCGTCATAAACATTCGACAACACACTGGTGACGGCCTCGCCCTTCTTGACCGTGACAGTCTGCGGGCGGCCGAGCACGTCATAACCCGTGGTCGTTTCCCGGCCCAACGCATCCACCGACCCGATGACCTCACCGAACGCGTTATAGACCGCGGTCGTCGTGCCCCGCTCGGCGTCGGTGCTGACCCGTAGGTTGCCACGTTCGTCATAGACGAACGTGTTCCGGCTGGCCGGAACATTCATCGTCTGAGAACTCAGCAGCGTCCCGAACGGCCCGTTGACGAACTCCCGCACGTGAGCACTGGAGTAGCCGTCAGCAGAACGGATCACCGATCCACGCGGATCGACAACCGTGACCTTCACATTGTTGCGGGCGTCGGTCGCATACGTGGTCCGCTCCGCGTAAGTCCACTTCTGAACCGTGCCGTCAGCGGCCGTCAGTTGCCGGATGCGGCCGGCATCGTCGTAGGAATAACGGGTCTGGGTGACCGGGGCAGTGCCCCCGACAGTGCGATAGTCGCGGCGGGCGATCAGATTGCCCGCGGCCTCATAGGTGCTCTCCCGCTGCCGCATCTTGGCATCGAAGCCCTTGAACCGCTCCAGCTTCACCCGGCCGGCCCGATCCAGCACCGACTCGGCCAACGCCCCCGACGCGTCCGAAACCCTGACACGGACCAGGTTCTGCCCACCGACCTGCTCCAGCCCATACTCACTGACCTGCTCGGCACCACTGGGTGTGCGGGTCTTCCGCACCCGGCCCAGCGTGTCATAGGTGACGTCAGTGCGCAGCCCGTTGACGTCAACGATCACCTTCGGAACACCCAGCACCGGGTCATAACCGGTGCGGGCCACCTGGCCCAGAGCGTTCATCGTCGCATGCGGGAACCCGAACATGTCGGCCACCGCGGTGGCTTCGCGCACCTCACCGGACTTCGCATCCCGCGCCTTGGCGCGGTTCATGGTGCCCGACGCGTCGTAACCGAACTCCGTGACCAGCACCTTGCCCTGGACGGCATCGGTCCCGAACGTCTTCTGCTGCTTGACCCGGACGTGGCCCGGATCGTAGCTGTAATCGGTGGTGCGGGTCTCCTGAGCGGCCGGCTGCCCGGCCGGAACGACCCGATCGGTGACCTGAACCCGGTGCGGCCGCGCCACCAGCCAATTCGCCACATCCAGATCCGGTGTCATCGTCACCGTCACTTCGGCGAAATGCCCACCCCCAGCCGACGACGCTCTTTCCTTGCGGACATTGCCGTAGTCATCGACCTCGTCGACCGCACGAACCGCTTCCTTGAAGAACGGCTTGTTCTGGGCATCGAACTGACTCGGCGACCACGTCGCAAGGCAACACGCCACCGACGCGAACTCATAACTTTGCCGCCTCTCGACCGCCACGTAGTTGAAGAAACTCCCCCCCGGCGTCACCTTCTTCCCCCACGACAACACACTGCGCTCCAGCGACTGCTTGCCGCCCGGGATCGCCCGGACACTCCACTGCTCCACCAGACGCGGATCCTGATACGGCGTCGTGTTCGAGAAGAACGAACGCTCCACCAACTTGTCGTCACGGCCAGGCACCGTCGTGGTCACCCGCCGCTCAGCAAACCCCAGGAACTGCTGCGACCGCTTGTCGACTCGGCCATCGCGATACACATAAACCGAACGGATCACCTGGTCCACATCGTCGACCCCCGCGTCACGCTCAACCCGCTTCACGACGTGACGGTTCGCCTCGCCCCGCAGACAGCTCACATGCCCGGTCTGACCACACGAACCAGGCTTGTAGACACCCGTATCGGTCGTCGGCGCATACGTCACGCTGACCGTCGGCTTCGGCTGCGTCGAGCCAGTCGGAGACTGGTTGCCCTCACGGATCTCGGTCAACAAATCCGGCTTCGCGTTACTGCCCGAACCCGCATGGGTGTAAAGCATCAACCTGGTCGGGTCATCGTTGGTGTCCGGGTTGTCAACCAGCACTACATCATCCAGACCATCACCATTCGCGTCCACCGTCCGGACACCCTGCACCGCCAACACCGCGGCCGAACGCTGCGCAAAACCGATCGGCGTCGCCGACTTCACAAACACCAACCCACCACCAGCCGAAAAGGCGGGACGAACCAGCTCCATCCCGTCATAGTTCGGAGAATTCAGGGCCTGCTTCGGAATCAGCAGGTCGTGACGGCCGTCACCATCGGCATCCACAACCTCCGAGACCGGCAAACCATCAACCGGCAACGAAACCCCCATCGGCTGAGGATCAGCAAAACCACGACCAGTATTCAGCCAGTAATACAACTTCGTGTCCGGTCCTCCACTCCCGCCATTGGTGACGACGTCAGCCAGACCATCGCCATTCAGATCCAAAACCTTCATATCCAACTTAAAAGCGTCCGAGTGAAAGGCTCCAGCGACCGGATGCGGCAGCGACGGCCTCGCCACATCCAGCACCCCAGCCTTCTGGAGTGACCGCCGATAAACCACCTCGTCGCGACCGTCGCCATCCACATCAAGGACGATGACGTCCCGCGGGCTCAGCCCGCTAAGCACACCACCGGGGCCCAGGTGGATCGGCGCACTGAACGCCAACTTCTCCGGATTCTGCGGATCAGTACCCAACACACCAACCAGCCCAGAACGGTGCCGCCACGACCAGATGAACCCACCGGCCTGAGCCTGGTTGTACTCAAGCACATCCTGGTACCCGTCACCGTCGAAATCACCGAACATCCCACCATGAGCACGACCGTCAACCGTGCTGCCGTTAGTCAAACCACCGAAATAGCTCGTCCGGGCCCGCAACGGCGCACTCAGATCATCCCGAGACAGCCACGGCCGCCAATCAATGTTCTGCGGCTCCCGCGGCAACAAATCAACCCTGCCATCAAGGTCGAAATCGAACGGATACCCCGTCACCTTCGTATTCGCACCGGTCGACCCAGCAGTCACATGTCTCAAGTAGCGGCCCGGACCATTCGTAACCGACTCCGCCCTCAAATAACGCCAGCCATCCTCCTCCGGCCACGCCAGATCCGTCCGCCCATCACCATTCAGATCCGCCGACACCAACTGACTGTCCTCCGTCGACGGCACCAACGACTGCGTCGGCGACAACTGCTCCACCCCGGCATCGAACCCGACACCACCCAGCGACCACTTAAACAACGTCGGACGCCGACACTCCGTATCGACCGCGCCACACTCGGTGATTCGCTCCAGCTTGCTGACCTTTGTCGACCCCAGGTTCTGATACACCAACTTGTATTGCCGGGCCTGCTTCCAGCCACCCGCATCGATACTCATCGTCACCGACCGCAACCGCTGCAAACCCTCAAGACGCACCCCGTACTGAAACCCGAACACCGGATCCGGCCGAGTCTCATAACCAAACTCGACCCTCCGATCCAACTTCCCCGCACCGCCATAGACAATCGACGACACCCACCGCTCGATCTCACTGCCATCCCCAGCCGACCGCGTCCCGTACTTGTACTGGATCACATTCCCCGAACGATCCTGCGCACGCCCCAACGGCCACCCAACGTTCACCCGCCCCCCACCAACCACCACCGACGACACCGACGCCGACACCCCATCCGACCCAAACGTCCGCATCACACCATCCGGCGACTCCACCGTAAACACCGCCGGCCCACCCCCCACCGACCCCGCAGGCCGCAACGACCGCACCCGCACCAGAGAATCCGGAACCGTCCGATACTCAGTACCATCCGCCCCATACACCCCAGAAACAGCCTTCAACCGCTTCCCATCCAAACAAAAACGATCCCCACCATTCAAACGCGGCCCCTCCACCACACCATCATGACCCACCGTCCTCCCACACCGCGAAACCTGCGACAAACCACCCAACCCAAACCCCACACCAACCTGACCATTCCCCCCACCACTGCTATAGCTCAACGACAACCCCGGCTCAAAACCACCCCGCCCCGCAACAACACGCAACGGCACCGAATAACCCGCCACCCCCTCATCCGACACCGAAAAACCACCACCACCCCCACCCACCGCACCACCCGCACCCACCGTCACCGACGCACCCCCCACCGCGGAAGCGTCATACGACGGCAAGGGCAACCCCCCCACCACACCCGCCGTTTCGAGATTGCGCAATGGATTGGTCGCTGCTTCAGCAGACCTGATAGAGACGGAGACTGCTCCCAGCGCAGCGACGAGGACGGTTAGGCCAGCGATTAGTCGGCGCACAGTTGCTCCATTCGGCGATGACATAGACGTTCCCGTTGCTATACGCGTCATCTGACCTCATCGGTTCGCCGTAACCAGGGCGTCGTCATCGGCGTCATGCCTGCCATGACTTTGCCGGCCGGGACTGTCAAACGAACGGTGTAACTCGGGTTGAGAAGGTTAGTTGCGGTCGGTGGTGAGGCGGCCGTCGAAGGCGATCTCGAAGGCGTTGAGTGCGGGTTTCCAGCACATCGTCCAGCGTTTGCGGCCGGTGCCGATCGGGTCCAGGCTCATCGCCGCGAGGTACACGCATTTTCAGTGCTGCTTGCTCGTTGGGGAAATGCCCGCGGGCCTTGACCGCGCGGCGGATCCGGGCGTTGACGGACTCGATGGCGTTGGTCGAACAGATCACCCGGCGGATCTCGGGATCGAAAGCCAGGAACGGAACGAACTCGGCCCAGGCGTTGTCCCACAACCTCACGATCGCCGGGTAACGCCCGCCCCAGACCTCGGCGAACTCCGTGAAGCGTTCCTTGGCCGCGGCTTCGGTCGGGGCGGTGTAGACCGGCTTGAGTGCCTTCGCGATCGCGGTCCAGTGCTGGCGGCCGGCGTACCGGAAGCTGTTCCTGAGCAGGTGCACGATGCAGGTCTGAGTGATCGCCCGCGGCCAGACGGTGCCGATCGCATCCGGCAGCCCTGCCAGGCCGTCACACACCACCATCAACACATCCGCGACACCGCGGTTCTTGAGCTCGGTCAGCACATGCAGCCAGTACTTCGCGCCCTCACCGCCATCACCGGCCGAACCCCAAGATGTCGCGGTGTCCTTCGCAGGTCACCGCCAACGCGACATAGATCGGCCGGTTCGACACCTGCCCATCGCGGACCTTGACGTGGATCGCGTCGATGAACACCACCGGATACACCGCATCCAAGGGCCGGTTCTGCCACTCGACCATGCCCTCCACGACCTTGCCGGTGATCGTGGAGATCGCTGCCGCGACACCTCCGCGCCATACACCTCGGCCAGGTGCGCCGAGATCTCTCCGGTGGTCAGGCCTTTGGCCGACGACGAGATCACCATCTCGTCCACACCCGACAGCCGCTTCTGGCGCTTCGCCACGATCCGCGGCTCGAAACTCGCCTCCCGGTCCCGCGGCACGTCGATGTTCACCTCGCCGACATCGGTCAGCACGGTCTTGGACCGCACACCGTTGCGGGAGTTGCCCGTCCCACGACCGGCCGGAACGTGTTTGTCATAGCCCAGGTGATCGGTGATCTCGCCCTCGAGCGCGGATTCCAGCACTCGCCTGGTCAACTGCTGCAACAATCCACCCTCGCCGGTCAACTGCAGCCCGCCGGCCGGGGCCCGACCCACCAACTGCTCGACAAGTTGCTCATCCAAACCATCCAGACCAGCCCCAGCCCTCGGCTCCTCAACGCGCTCCACGCCAGACATCATCTCGGTCATCAGATCTACTCCCACGATCGGGAGTCACACCGAACTTCTTACAGTCCCTGCCGGCCTCGCTGACGCCTGATCGGTCGCCAATGCCGAGGACCATAGCCAGGTTCGATGTCTGCTCCCGCCGTGAGTCACGTCGTTCCGTGCCGAACGGCTCTGCAGCCGTCCGCTTCCCTGGCCAGCCATCGCCAAGGGCTGCACTACGGACGCAACTCTCGCAGACAAGGCGCTGACTGCCGTTGACACTGACCAGCGAAACTGCAAGACGCCTCAACGCAGACCTGTGAACTGTCCCGTCATGGAGCAGCCAGGGGACGACTGCCTGCACATCGTGTCGGCAGTGCGTGACCGCTCGTCCTACATGCCGGCTTCCTCGGTCCGCAGAACTGCGTTGAACAGGCAAACTCGGGTCGGGAAAACTGGGCAAGTCCGTGGTGGTCGGAGCCCTCGTCACGGGTGTGGCTCGAACTCGATGCGAATCGGCACCGGCTCTCCGGCCTGTGAGGTCGGTGACGCTGTGCCCGTGGCCTCGGCAAGCCGGGGATTTGGCCTCCACGCCAGCGGTATGCTTCCAGCGGAAGTGAGGTGGGCCGAGGTGGAAGGCAAGCAGCCGAACGGGAGCCGACTGGATCCGCCACCGGCGGCGCTCTGAGGACGGAGCGAAGGCAGGAGCATCTGCCAGGCCCGCGCCCCCGACCTGCACCTGGAACCGCGCTCGAGCACGCTCCAGGGTGTCACCTCACCGGTGGTCGAGCGTCCCGCTCCCGGACGCTATGGCCCCTGCAATAGATCACCCTCATCATCGCCAGCCATGACGCCCGCGAAATCATCACCGCGACCAGGATCCAGCGACCGACATACCAAACCGGCACGACTCGGGTCTGACAACCGCCGGAGCCGACGCCGTCAGTAACCACCCATCGCCCAATCCGCCAACTACGGAACAACCGTAGCCATCAACCCCGCCTCCGTAGCCAACCTCCTCCGCTTGTGCATGATCACCGCCCGCTCAGTCGGCTCACCCGTCGGACTAACCGGCTGACTGCCGCAGAGACCTGTACACACCCCCAGTTGGCGGTTTGCCCGAGCAATCCCGTGAGCGGCCCTGCGCATGAATGCCCGGATCGCGACCAATAGAGTCCGTCCGATCCAATCAGATCGGTTCAAATACACGCCGGTGTGGTGAAGCCTTCACCTCCACCACACCGGGCGTCGAAAGCCCTGCTCGACACCGTCGCCGCGGGTTGACCCACCCCGCCCACGCGATCATCGAACAGTTCCACGCCAACCTCAAACAGTCCGCCCTGGCCCACTCCTCTCCGGCAAGCTCACCGCCAATGCCGCCTGGCTGGTGCTGGCGGTAATCGCGTTCAACCTCGCCCGCGCTGCCTGCACCCTCAGCGGCGGCGACTTCGCCAAGGCCGCCACCGCCCACGCCCTGACCACCCCGCCGCGCAGACAGCCCACCCAACACCCACCGTGGAAACCCTGACGTCCGCACCCCACCCGTATCCACCACTCACACACATCAACTGCCCGCCCCCAGTCCATCGGTGGATCCGGCTTAGCGAGCATGCGTTGGCCGGAGGAGCACGGGTCAGGGTTCGATATGCCGTCCTACAGCAGCGAGCCATCGCACTTCGGAGCGCTCACGGAGCGCGCTCGCACAACCGCATGGTAAGGACCCACGCTGGAACATGAGCCGTCATCCTCGCCGCATGGGGCGTCCGGGTGCCCGCCTACCCGCAGCTCATAGTGCCGGCATTGAGGCTGTGCCGGATCGACCATGGCTGCGAGCGAAGGTCGCCTCGCTCGGCTCGAGGCCGGTCGCACTGACTCGACTTGACGGAGATTGGTGAGCGAATCCAATTGTGCTCTTGCGAACGTATTGCCACCCGAACGGGTGGGCCTCGGCCTTGAGTCAATCTGAAGGCGAGCACAGATGTGATGGCGATGCATGTAGCGTTCTTGACTATCCCTGCCGCAGGGCACATCAACCCGACTCTACCGTTAGTAACTGAGTTGGCCCGGCGCGGTCACCGCGTAAGTTACGCCAGTGGGCCGGCCTTCCGCGAGGCGATCGAGAACGCGGGCGCACAGTTCGTCGAGATCGACTGGGCGCCGCCGACAGTCAAAGCATCACGCACCGGACAGACCACCGAAGAGCTGGCCGATATGCTGCTCGATTCAATTGTCGCGGCGCGTCGTGCCATGCCGGTAGCCGAGCACTGGTTGCGTGTCGATCGTCCAGATGTCTTTTGCTACGACATGATGACGCTGTTGGGGCCTGTCTTAGCCGAACGACTCGACCTCCTTCACGCTTCGACGATCGCCAACTTCGCGGGGAACGAGTACTTCGACCTGACGTCGGCGGTGACGCCCGAGACCTTTGATCCGACCATACCAAGATTCCAACAGTTCCTTGCCGAAAGAGCGGCTTTTGCAGCGGACGCTGGCCTACCGGTAGAACTGATAGCGGCACCGGGCGTGATCGCACCACTGAATTTTGTCTTCATTCCGCGCGAGTTCCAGATCGCCGGCGACACGTTCGACGAGAGGTTCCATTTCGTCGGACCGGCAATTGGGTCCAGAATCCAAACATCGCCTTGGAATCCGCCGGCCGATGGGTCGCCGCTGTTGTATATCTCCCTCGGTACGCTCTACAACCAACGGTCCGACATTTTTGCGCTGTGCATCAAGGCGTTCGGAGGAAGCGGTTGGCGGGTAGCGATGGCGGTGGGTGACAAGGTCGATCGGACGCCCCTCGGCGAAATCCCGTTCAACTTCGACGTCCGGTCGTCCTTTCCACAGCCAGAGGTACTTCGACACGCAGCCGCATTCTTGTCGCATGCCGGCATGAATTCAGTGATGGAATCCCTGCTCAATCAAGTCCCTCTAGCCATGCTTCCACAGACCCCCGAGCAGTTCATGAACGCTAGGCGAGTGGCCGAGTTGGGTCTGGGCAGACTGGCCGAATCTAGCCCGTCACCCGAATCACTCCGACAGACAGTCGACGAACTAGCGGCCGACCCTGGAATTCAACAGAATTTAGCGACGATGGCGTCTCTCCTGGTTGCCGGAGGTGGAGCCGAGGCTGCGGCGGACGCTCTGGAAGCACACGCAGATCCGACGTGACTGAGCCCACATCCACAACGGCGAAGTCGCCCAGGCGACGTGTCGCGACGTGCAGGAAATCGCGCTCCACGAACTGCCACCGGAGAATCAGCATGCTCAGTTGCGTCGGTTTGATGTCCAACGAGAACGGACGAGCTCGCTGTCGCGCGAGACGGTAGTCAACATCTGTCGGACGCGGCCCGCGGCGGAACAAGCCGTAGCCCCGGCCTTTGTATAGTCGGTTGATCGCCGCGGCCGGGGGTGCGTGCCCGGGGGGTGAGGTTGGGGCGTGCCGGCTTGCCGTTTGCTTCATGGTGGTACCGGAATGCGCGGTTCGTGAGGTCGACCGGCGTGAAGGCGGGCGAACGCGGTGACCAACTCGGAACGGCGGGGGCCTAGTGATCGCCCGTGGCTGCGCGTCTCCTGGTCCAGACGACAGGCGGTGCGGCCAGCGCCGCGACCGTCGTAAGCACTTCCCAAGGCGAGCGGCATGAGCGTGCCCTTGATGTCCTTTTGCCCCGGGGAGGCGAAATCCGACTGCTCCCAGTACCAATGCGACCAAGTCGAGCAGCCGCGACGAGACCGTTACAACAAGGGCTCCATGAAGCCGGTCAGCAAGGCGGCCGCCGCGGTGAGCTCGAAAGGGAGATTAGCGGCGAGTCCACCACCGAGACCGACCTTGGTCATGACGTCTGCGCAACGAGTCGAGCAGTACGCCGGCGCTGGGCCGCACCGAACACCAGAGCCATAGCGACAAACAGGAATTCGTACCTGCCATCGGACCATGGTATTGCATCAGGTCTCTGATGCAATACCCGGGTAGAGCGATAACTTCAGGTCGTTGCGGCTTGGATGGCTGCTCGAACCTCACTTGCCGGATCACCCTCGTGGTAGACCCGCTCGCTGTTCTCGATGTTATCAAGGAAGCGCTGATACAACAGCGCGCCCTGAAGGCGGGCGATCACCTTCATTGGCGCCAGAGCGCGTAGGGGCCTGCTCCGCGGGATGTGTTTGAGCCATGCATTCACCCAGACAGACTTTGCTTGCTCCTGATCCCCAGCCGGCAGCCAACCAACCAGGCGATGGATATCCGTCGCCGGATGGCCTACGAAGCTGTCGGCCCAATCCACAATCATCCGATTCGATCCATCGGATCGCCAGTTACCAGGGTGAAAGTCGCCGTGCACGAGCGTGTGCTGGCAGCGAAATCGCCCCGATCAGGTCCGGTGCCCGCCACGGGCCCTTCCCCGGCCGGGTGGTGGCCCTGCGGCGCTTCTTTCTCCGCGCGACCAGGTGCTGCTCACGCATGATCTCGGCGACGGTCTTCTCACTCACCCGCCAGCCGGCCTCGCGCAGGTCGTCGGTGATCCGCGGCGACCCATACTTACCCTGGTGCGCGGCGAACAGCTGTCCAATCGCGATCGCCAGCTGCTCACGCCGAGCCCGCCGCGGCGAGGCGTCCCCGTAGCGCCACTTGTAAAGCCACGCCGGTGACACCCCCAGCGCCCGGCACGCCACCGCGTGCGGGACGCCGTAGTCAACCCTCTGGGCTGCGATGAAGCCGGCCACGGCTACCGCCTGGTCGCATCCTCGACCCAGAGGGCCACGCTGCACTTGAGCACATCACACCGCATCCGCAGCTCGGCATTCTCCTTCCGCAAGCGGTGCAGCTCCTCGCGCTCGTCCTCGCTCAGCACCTCGTCGCCACCGTGCCTCGACGAGCTGCCTGGCTCGAAGCCGAGACCGGCGAGGACGCAGCATTGCGGGGTAGGCAGAAGGTGACGGATCAAGCACCGGGAGAGTCCGCAGCCGCGATAGCCGATGCTGGGTCAGATGAACAGAGCTACGGCGTGCCCGAACTCGAGGAGGGCCGAACTTCCAGCCCGCACGCTCCACGACATCCGTGTCAATGCCTGAATACCCGACGATCGACCAGAGCGGCGGCACGAAGTGACCGCGCGCGCTGATTAGTGAAATCTTGCCGATTCGGTCACACTGAAAACACCATTGAGAATCCAACATCGATAGGTTTGTTTGTTGAATCGTAACAGGCGACGTCTATGGAAGTGGTCACGCTGGCCACAGCACAGCCAATCCCCGGCAGCGTCGTGTTCGGACTTACGACTGCAGATCCGAAGTATCCACCCGGAAACGTAACTCTGTATCTTCCCACGTTGGTCTTTACTGAGGTAGCAGGACCCTCGGTGCTCTGACTGATCTCCATGCTTCCGTTTGGAAGCACTTTGATATAGCCATCAGTGAATCTGCCGACGCTGCCTTGGCGGTAGAATCCCTGAAGATCGACATTGACGTCTAGGCTGCCGGCGGAGTTGAAAATGGCGAGCTTGTTGCCGATTCCGAGCTTGATGGTCGCGTGGTTGGCAATGATCTGACCAACTGAGTAGCTGACGGTGCTGCTCACTGGTTGCGCCTCCCCGGCGGGGAAGACTTTCAAATAGCCAGAGGCGCTTCCTTTGATGGCCGTTACACTGATCGAGACTGCGGTCGCGTTGAACGGGACCTGTGGTATGGAGATCACGCGAGTCTCGCCTGCCTTGATCTTGCCTGACGACTGCTGCGTAGTCAGCACCCGAACAGGAGTAACAGGCTGGAAAGCTCCGGGGCCTGGTGATGGCACAGCAGCCGGACCAACTGCCGATGTGCTCGACAAGGGAAGCGCATCGGCGATACCCAATCCCCCGAGTGCGGCAGCGGCACCTATCACGCCAGCCACAATCGCCGGAAACCACGCCCTGCTTCGCATGATTGGAACCTCTCGTTCTTGGTTTGTGCGGCGCTCTCCCAGCCAGTACGTAAGCGTCCTGACGCCCGGTTCACATGCGAGGCGGAGCTCATCGTTATGCGCAGCCGGACAGACGCGCTGAATAGTTCATTGCCAGACGAAGTCGGATCCCCGCCAGCGATCAGCGGCTTCCGCGTCGATCCAGCGTGACCAAGTGGTGAAGCGGCGATCGCGGTGAGCGGACCTCAGCTGACGAATCGTTCGTTGCTACAAGCAGCCGGCAGGACTGTCTCGCCGATGGCGTCAAGGCCTACCGGCCACACACCAATCGAAACGACTCCATGCACTATGGCCCGACGACTAGGCCAACTACGAGCTCTACGCCTCAGAAGGTGCTCGCTGCACTGACAGGATGGCTCCACCGGTACAACCACCACCGATCCCACCCAGCCCATTTCGGCGGCGGTCCCCCATCACCCTCTTGACCAACCTGCCTCAAGATCACAAGCAGCCGCACCTGGAGCTCTCCGGGACCTTGTCAGATCAAGCCTGCCCGCACCCCGTAGGCGCCGCATGGCAACGGTTGCGGAGGTGCAGCCGACTGGTGATGTCGTGCAGCATATTCTTGACGGTTCGCTCGGAGTACCCCATCTTGTCGGCGATCTCGCGTGTGCCCAATCCTTCAGAGATCATACGCCGTACGTCGGTCTCGCGGGGCGTCAGGCGTGTGTGCGTCGGGCCGTTCGATAGCTGAACATTGCGCTGCAACTCCGACACCCTGACCGAGCAGTCTTCCAAGCATCTGGGGTGGCATACTCCCACCTCCTCCCTGGGCAGCTTGGATCGCCTGACCTAGCGTCTCCGGACTTGCTTGCGCGCGCGGTACGACGCCGTATACGCCGGCCTCGATCGCTGTCAGCAATCGGCCGTCCTCGAGCTTCGAGATCACCAGCACGACAGGGTATCGCCCGAACTGGTGACCCGATCGGACAAGCCGCAAGGTGTCGTCATCGAACTCCTCAGTGACGACGAGCGCAACGGTCGGAGTGTGGTCGTCGAGTGGCGAATCCTCAGAACTGTGCAGAGCGAGTTCGTGCCGGTAGCGCAGCATCTGCAAGATGCCGGTTCGCAGCACCGGGTTTCGCGCGAAGACGAATACGGTCGGTCATGGTTGCTTCCGGAGCGAGGGGCGCTGGTCGCCTTGTCGACAAGTCTGGTCGGGCGACTTCGCCTGCAGTCAACACCGACTCAACGTGCCTCTTCAGGCGGCTTCTGTGCCCCTTCGGCCGTCCCACCGTGGTTGGTGGCGCCGTGCGGGCTAGCACCGACACGAGATGCTGCTGTCCAGACCCCTGGGCCTTGGCAAGGCCCTGGACCAGGGCGCTGACGGACTCGGCCGCGCCGTCTTCCGCTGCGAATCGGAGAAGTTTCCAATCGTGTGCGCCAGATTTGCCGTGCCGCTGAGGAGACTCGAGCCGTGGTCGGAGCGGCCGTCGGTGCCGACGATCTTCGCCGGGGAGGCCGCCCATCAGATCGATCACCGCGATCGACCCAACGGTGTCGCCGACATCCAAACTGGCCTCGGCGAGGTCAACCTGCTCCTGGAACGGCGGCGTCGAATTGGCGAGGCCGTATTGAGCGGCCAATATCGCTCGATCGGCGACGCCGGCCTCGTCCCTAAGCAATCCGCAGATCCTCGAGGCGTGACGATACGCTCGGGCAGCCTCGAGCGGCGTGATCACCGCCATCCTCGGCGTCACCCGATCCAGCAAGTCACGAGCCTCGACGAGCTCCGCCTCGCCCAGCAATCGAGCCACCTGCTAACACACTGCGTCAAGGCCAGGCACAGCTGGATCACCTGTCATGCGGTCAGCATCCGGCCATGCGAGACGCGGTACTGCTCGCCAGAGCAGCAGCCCGTCGTCACCTACGGGGTCCTCTCGAGTTTGAGCCACATAGGGGAATCCAGCGTCCAGTGCTGTCCACGAGGTAGTTTTGCCGAACAGCCCTCGATCGGCAGTGCATGCATAGACAGCCGCCCGTGCACCAGCGATACCCAGTTGGACAGAAATGCATTTGCCTCAAAGGCCAAAAGGACTCACGCGGCATACCGGGTTGTACGGGCGTACCCCGGTGAACCGTCAGGGCATGGGTATTCGTACTGCGGGCCGACTGTGCTCTGCCCTGCGCTGGCTGGTTCCCGAAGCCATCCGGCAACCCCTGACCATGCCAACCGCTACGAACGAACAAGTCAGCACGCGCTCAGGTGATGGAATCGCTTGAGACAGGCGACCAGTGTGGGGTGGTCCCCCCGAACCCGCTGGCCGAGGATCTGCACAGCGTCCCGGTAGGCGGTACGCGCGGATGCGACGTTCCCGAGTCGCTCCTCGATGTATCCAAGATTCGCCAACGAGACCGCGATGTCGGGGTGTTCTCCGCCGAGGGCGGCTCGCTTCATTTGTAGGGATTCGAGGGCCAGTGACCGTGCTGCGTGGTTGTCACCCTTCGCTGAGGCACAGGCTGCAAGATTGTGGAGAGCAACTGCCACTTCGTAGTGGTTCGCGCCGAGTCTTCGCCGGTACTCGAAGAGAATGTGGCGAAGTACTTCATCGGCCTGCTCCAAGCGACCGAGGCCTTGAATGACTGTCGCGAGAACGGCCTTATCCGCAAGAACTGACAGGTGCTCTCGACCGTGGACTTTGGTCCGAATGTGGACAGCAAGGCGAGCCCATAACTCCCCTGGTCCTAAGTTTCCGCACATGTGTTCGAGGCTGGCAAGATTATGGCAAATAGTCGCGAACAAGTCTTTTGCCTCGAGTGTCCAACCGGCAACCGGATGCACGAGATCGAGGGCGCGACGATAGAGATGCCGTGCCTCTGGCATGTCGCCACGATACCGTTGCGCGACACCGAGCTCGTTGAGTAGCCGTGCATTATCCAGAGCCCTGACATGCGGGCCCGAAAGTGAGAGCGCCTCCTCAAAGGTGGCCACGGCTGCCCTGAAATCGCCATAATTTCTCTGCCTCACGCCCGATACGAGCAGATCACTCACCCTGGTCACTCCATCAGAAGTGTCTGAGCGTGATTCGTTCCACCGCTGCCGTGGACGACTTCTGCGAGACTGCGGTAGTTGCTCGCGGATTGATCCAGAAGAACGCTGGTCAGTTGCCCGACGCTCTCCGCCGACGCGTCGAAACCGAGAATGCCCATCGAGCAGGCAGCAGTGACGGCCAGCGCGCGAACCGTCGCCCTGCACGAAGTCTCGTTCATACTTTGCAGCCTCCCTGATGTCGCACTCAAGTCCTAAGTCGATGTCCGGACAGAGCTCCCAATTGGTCTCTAGAGAGGTACGTGCGAAGCCCCTGATCGGTTCTCATCTCTTCGGTGCATGTGAGCCGGCAGCCCGGCTAGATCAGAACCCTGACGGCGCGCACGAGTCCGTCCACAGCCCGGCTCCGGGCAAACCGCTTCCCTTGCTCGACCACCATGTAGATGCTGGCTCATTCAGAACACATCCAACACGTTCGTTTTGAAGAATGGTGTAACCGGCGTTCCAACGCAGCAACGGATGTAATGAGCGATATCATTACCGCCCGGATCGCAACTGTGATCGAGTCTCGAAGGAGCCACCTCGGGCGGCCGCCGACGGAAATCTCCCATCAGATGGAACGCATCTAGCTTAACGTTCTTCTGGGTACCTACTCGGCACCGATATCAATGGAAGAAAGATTTCTCGCCTGACCAACAGCGTCAAACGGGTGCTGACTCGCCGATCTAGCCCGGATCTTTGGTGACTGCGATGTTCGTGGTGGTGGTGGCTTGATGGCCGGTGGTCGGGGTTGATTCTTGCTGTCGGGTTGGACATGGACCCGGGTGTCGTCTTGGGTGGCGCGGGTTCCAGGGCCGGGCCGTTGCGGGTGGCAGTGATGGGTGGGTCTTGGTTAGCCGGGTGCAGTGAGTGCTCGCAGCCGGGTGAGGCTGGTGTGCCGGAGGGTGGTCGACGCGGCGTTGTGGGTGAGGTGGACGACGGTGCGGCGGCCGGTGCGAGCGATCCTGGCTGCGGTGGAGAACAGCCGCGGGCGTAGGTGTTTGGGTTGCCGCCGGTGTGCCTGGTGGTGGTTTCGCCGTTATCGGTGAAGGCGAGTAGTTGCATCCAGGCGGTGAGTTCGCAGGCCAGCGCCGATGGCGCACCAGATCTGGTTCTGGGTGAAGTCGTGCAGTGGCAGGTTTCTGAGTCCGGTTGCCGCGAACGCGGTGACCCGCATGCCGTCGATGTCGGTGGGGCGCGGTTGGGTGCCGGGATGAGGGCGTTCCTTGCGGATGATCACCGGCATCCCGGCCGGGCATGTCGACAGGTTGTTCAGGGCGGTGATGTCGGCGACCCCGGCGCCGTCACGGACCCGGCTATCGCTGTCGATCGCCGATGTCCAGGTGTGTTTCGGGATCCGCGGCAGGGCTTGGGGTGAAGTCGTCGGGCAGGGTGAGCCCGACCGAGTACGACAGCCGGTGGGCGAGGATCCAGTCGAGGAACTCGTGGTTGCAGCCGGCCGAGTCGGTACGGATCAGCGCCCGGCGGCGGGCCTGCTCCCGGCCCGACAGCACGGGAGTTGTTTGAGGGCGTCACGGACCACGGTGATGTGGTCGGCGGCGGTGTTTGATCCGGCGTTCCCGAGCCGCAACAGGACCGCCAGTGGTTCACCGGACCCGTCGGGTCCGTGGTCGACGAACGCGCACAACGGGTGGAATCCGTAACCCCGCATGAAGGTTCGCGCCGCACCCTGCTTGTCCGAATGTGCACCCACATCAGGGGCGCGTCGAGATCGACGACCAGCGGATCGTCACCATCGCGGCCGGCGTCCGGGGCGTGCTCACCGGCCAGCGACCACACAGCCGCCCGAGCAGCAGCACGCGAAGCGTCGATCGCCTTCAACACCCGATCGACGTCGCTGGCCAGCGCGTCGACCATGCGTGACACCGTCGGATCCGAGGCCACCGGGCCGAACAGGCCCGACTCGCCACGCAGTACTGTGATATCGGCCGGGCAGTCCCCACCCAGCTCGAGCGTGATCGCGAGATCGGTGACAATCTTGGCCGAGTCATGCCTGGCCAGCGGTTGCGCCACGTCGCCAACCCCCGCGACAAACTCCACGCCCAGACCACCACCCGGACTGCGTCGGTCAGCAACAGGCCATCGGCGTGCGACACCACACCCGATCCGGCGGCATCACCCCGGACACGCGGATACAACCCGGTAGTCTTCACCTCGAAGGTGCTCCTCGATTCGCAACGACATGGTCCTAGACAAACCACACCGTCGCTGGTCAGGCCCAACCACCGTGAAAGCGCCGGGTTAAGCGGCCGCCGGAGAACGGCGGTGCCGCACTGCGCCTGGCCTCTCGTCGCAACTACTGCGGTGCAGTGGCCTGTACTCGTCGTTGACGAGGTCGTCCGCCGGGATCGGAAAGCCACAGAGTGCACACGTGCGATAGGGGAAGTCGTGGGTGAGCGGTACCCCTTGGCCGACGCCGGACGTCTGTGTCGACGAAATCAGCATCACATCACCTAACTCTGGTCTGCCTCGAGGACGAGGAGTGTGTTGTCTATCACGAACCAATACGCCTGCCGCCGTTGGTCGGATCACCGTCTTAATGACGAGTCCAGGTTGCGCCCCGCCGGGTGGTGACGACCACTTCCCACCACCCGGCGGGACGCAACCCCTAACTCTCAAGGATGAACGCCATTGTCTGCACACTGCGCGGCGACAGGCTCGGCCTTAGAGTGAGGCACCAAGTGCTACGAACCGTGCGCCGCGGCCCTTGCGTACTGCCTAAGACCTAAGGCGTGAGCGTCCAGCGCTAGGCACCTCACAGCCGCATCCCATCTTGTGCGGAGTAAGCCTCAATGGAGATAAGTCAGGTGGACTGGCGGAACCAGGGCGCATGCCTCGATCGAAGCCCGGACCTGTTCCTCCCGACAGACTCCTGGGAGGCCTCTCCGGCGGGCAGCTGTCCAGTGAGGAGCGCTTCGAGGCTGAACGCCTCCGGAAGAGACTTCCGTACGTGCTTGACGAGCCGGCCTCTGCAGGCAGGCCTCCGACCACGTTGGTGCACGGTGACTTCCATCCTGGCAACTGGCGATCCGACGGCCGGCGCCGCCTGATCGTCGACTGGGCAGACAGCTATCGCGGCCATCCGGCCGCGGATCTCGAGCGACTCCTTGGGTGGTTACCGTCGAACCGGCATGCAGCTGCGATCGGCGTCTGGGCGGCTCGCCAGCACATTCAGTACCCGTCATGCTCAGGGCGGTCCAGCTCGCCGCGCCTCACGAGGATCGGCTCATCGTCCTTCGCGTAGGTCGCTCGCGCTACCAGACGGGTTGGTGCGCTGAGGTGACCAGCCTGCGGCACATAGTGGCCGACGGGGCGTATTACTCACTGTAGTTGCGCTTTAGTTCGTGAATCTTATCCACAGGTCATTTGAAGTAGCCTCCACCGTGGGGGCAGAGTCGACTCTATGACCAAAGCTGCGCACCATCTAACGCACCACTTTCACTGGTCGGCTACAACCAGCTTCGAACAACCTCACCAAGTCTCAGGTCGCGAATGCGCAGGTCACGACCCTTGTCGGCAAATGTCGACCGACAACAACAGGCTCAGCCCGCAAATCAGCGGGTTCTGGCCTGTGGTGCGTTTGAACGCGGCGGAGAATGCAACCTCTGAGCGGTACCCGACCTGCGACGCGACCCGCGCGACGGTGAAGCTTCGGGTGATCAACAGGGCGCCCTGTGCATTCGAATGGCGGTGACGTAGCGCATCGCGGGCTTGCCGACGCACGCGGCGAACCGGGCGGAGAAGCCTACCCGAGGCAGTCCGGCGATCCCGGCCAGCTCCTCGATGGTCCAGGAGCGGCCGGCGGGGTCATCATGAACCGCACCCAGTACCGGGGCAATCTGTGGATCTTGCACACCACCCAACCATCCTGCATCCGTAGCAGTGCGTGCATGGTGGCGCAACGCCTGAACGACAAGCGCGTCGGACAGACATGCCATCACAACGCGAGATCGGCGACGCCGACGCAGTCAGCGGTTACCGCGGACGTTATGGGCGGTCATTGCGGACAGGGGGTCCAAGAATACGGGTACCCACACTGTGCGAAGGCCCATCGCTGCGACACCGCACTCGTAAAGCTCCGCTGAACGACCTGAGTGAAGATCTTCGGATCTCCGACCTGCCCTAGACCCATGCGGCTGTACCGATTTTCCAGCATGTGAGTAGCGCCCGACCCTGGCGCCGCAATCCTCAACCACTGTTGCGATTTCGACCAATCGCACTTCCGCACTGCCACGGCGGCCTTGTCGTTGAGATTTGCCTCAGACGCCACATCGAGGCAGCCAAGCACGGACTGCCCATTCGCAGTGATGTTCGAGCGCAGTACGATATAGATATATCCGTCAGACGCCGGCATCATGCGCCACTGTTGAGTCGCTGCATTATTCGACGTCATATAGATAATCTTCGCACCATCGGTGGGACTCAGAGGCATAATAGCCAATTTGCCGTACTGATTGATCAACTTGTAATAGAAGGCTGCGTGCGCCATCTGAGGGGCCAACAGCCCAATGAATGCAGCGAGTGCGCCAATTAGCGCGACCCTGCGACCCATGTGTTTCACTTTGATCTCCACCCTAGCCCTTCGGTCGTTCGAAATCGTCTCTCTCGCGATGTAGTACGCTCAGACCCGGCAAGCTGGATCACCGAGGCGCCGACTTGGATCACGCGCGCCTGACCAAAACTGCCTGGCGGGTGCTCACTCCGCCTTGGGAGCCGGATGCGTGCAGGGTCCGGTATCTGTGTGGCGCCGCCCGTCAGTCACTGAAGCGCTTTCCGCAGCTGATCAAAAGCCTCCGTCCCGAAATCCGCTTCCCAGACCTCGACAACATTGGTGGTCGAGTGGCTGGTATGCCGCTTGCGTCTGCGGCACGCGAGAGTCAGGCGGACCAGTCGTACTCTGGTGCTGGCGGCATCCGGCTCGGCCGTGCGCGAGCCATCGATTCCACCGAACCTGAAGGGGTTGGATGTGAGCGCGGCGCCGGGCCGGTTGCAGCGGTCGGACCTCGGCTGCCACCGGTGCTCGCCTGAGTTGGGCCAAATGCTTTAGTGCCTCGCGGTCGGGGCTTGCATCGCGTTGAGGATTGCAGTCTCGGCGGGGCTGAGCGCGGGTGGGAGGGTGGTCGTGACGTGTAGAGCTGGTCGGCGCGTCGGTGGCGGGATAGGGGTCGAGGTCTTCCGAAGATGAAGGTTCCAACACGCCTCATCTGGAAGACCTCGACGTGCCTGGCGCTACCTTCGCCTGCCCTGACCTGACCACGTTCACACGCTTGGACGAGCTTGGTCTTGAATCACCGGGCAGCGGCTCGAGCCAGATCGTGCGGTGCTGGCCTGTCGTGTCGTCAAGCCCGACGGGTCCGTGGATGGATGGTGCCGCCGCTGCAGATGCGAGGGCCCACCCCGGGACGCGCTGGTTCGGCGACTGGCGCACGAGCCGCTCAGGTGGCGACCGACAATGCTCTAGCTGGTCGTGCGGCGCTACCGGTGCGCCGGGTGCGGGCACGTGTGGCGCCAAGACACCAGCCGCGCGGCCGAGCCACGAGCCAAACTGTCGCGCCGCGGTCTGCGGTGGGCGCTGGAAGCCCTGGTGGTCCACCTGACCGTTGCCCGTGTCGCCGAGGGACTCGGGGTGTCGTGGAACACCGCCAACGAGCGGTCCTGGGCGAAGGCAAGCGGGTCCTGATCGACGATCCAGATCGGTTCGAGGCGCGAAGGTGATCGGCGTCGACGAACACATGTGGCGGCACACCCGCCGCGGCGCCAAGTACGTCACGGTGATCATCGACCTGACCGGCATCCGCGACAGCACCGGGCCGGCGCGGCTGCTGGACATGGTCCAGCAGCCGCGCTGGCCCTTATCACTGCCTCTGGAGCTTGGGCTTCAGCAATTTCGACTCCCGGTCTGCCCTGCATTCGCTGCTCGGCTGCGCGTTCTACGGCGCGTTCGCCACCAAGATGTTGTCCTTCGTTCGAAGAAGCTGCCAGGCTGGGTCCTGCCGGTGAGCGGCGGTCTACTGTTCGCCCTGCTGATCGGGGCCCAGGAGTCTGCTGAACAAGGGCGGTTTGGGATGAGAACGACGCTGACAAGGCTGTTGGCGCCTGTGTGGATCGGAGCCCTCGGGGGTGGGCGAGGTGGACGTTGTTCGCCGTTGGGGGTCTGGCGATCCGCGCGGGGGGATGCAGGCAGGGTGTGGGGGACGCGGCGCGGGCGGTCAGGCCAGGACCCAGGTTCCGGTGTGGTGGGCGAGTCCGAGGTTGAGCAGGCGGCGCAGGTCAGCTCGGCCATCCGCAGGTGCAGCCACAGGTCGTTGCTGATGAGGCGGCGGTAGCGCAGTTTGCGGCAGCGGGCCTTGGGGCCGATCAGCCAGGCGATCGAGCGTTCGACCATTGGGCGGTGCTGGCGGTAGGTGTCACGCAGGTGCTCGTCGTCGCGCCACTGACGGCGGGCTTGGCGAAGCAGGGCGTCGTGGGGGTGCAGGTGCAGGATGCGGCCGGCCTTGCTGGTGGTACATCTGGCCCGTAGCGGGCAACTGGTGCAGGCGATGCCGAAGACGACCGCGCGGCCAGGGTGACGCGCCTAGTGACACCGTTCGGGCAGGTCGCGGTGCCGGCGGTCTCGTCGACGGTGAAGTCGTCGGTGGTGAATCCGCCGTCGACGGCCGGTCGCAGCGGGCCGGGTCTGATAACCCGACCGGCACCGGCCGAAAACGCTGGACCACGCGCTGGAAACCAGCCTTGAACGCCTTCGACATCGCCTTCGAGGGCCACGTCACCACTGACCGCAATTAACCTTCTTCAACCCCCGAGTTACACCGCTCTTTTGACAGACCCTTCGATGCACCTGGGCTTCCCCCGTAGCGTGCAGACATCGCCTTTGAGGAGGTCGGGCGATGGCAGAGGCACGTCAGAAGTTCGATGAGGACTTCAAGCAGGGAGCGGTTCGGCTGGTTCGGGAGACCGGCAAGCCGATCGCGCAGGTGGCCCGGGAGCTGGGGATCAACGGGAGCACGCTGGGTTACTGGTGCGCTCAAGAGCGGCGCAGGCTGGCCGCAGCAAAGGGGACGACACAACGACGACTTGCTATAGGCGAAATGTTCCCGCACGGCGCCGCGACCGCTCGCTCCAGCGCGTCGCGCGCCGAGGCCGGGCTCCACAGGTCTACAGCTTCGACGGCCAGGTGAGATACGGTTCGATCACCGATGCGGGGCTCTCGACCGCGAGGACGCCGGGCAGGCGGCCACTGCTCCACGGTTGATCAGCATGTGCCAACCTTTGCGACCGCGACACCCCGCGCCATGGGCAAGCGGTCGGCCGTGCCGAGCGCGATCCCGACCTGCTCGAACGAACCGAGCATTCCGCTCGCGGAACTGGCCGACTAAACCGAATGGGCCACCCGCATCGTATAGATGATGCGTCGAGGTGGCGGTGGATCAAGCCGCGTTGGCACCGCCCTTGACCGACCTCAACCGGCTCCTCGATGCGGACCAGTTCCTGCGCGCCGCTCTGACGACTTACCAGGCCGCGTACGGCGATCGTCACCTCGATGTGGCGGTCATGCTGCGTACCCTCGGCGTCCTGGCCTACAGGCGCGATGACGATGTCGAGCGCGACGCCTTCTCAAGCGGGCGATCTGCATCAAGACGGAGGTCCTCGGTCCCGATCACCCGGAGCTGGCGGCGATGCAGGCCAACCTGGCAGTGCTCGACGAGAACCTCGGTTCGCGCCTCAGCGCGGCGGACGGATATAGCAGCGCGATCGCGATCCTCACTAGTAGAGTCAGCTCCTCCCACCCGGCCCTGGTGTCCTACCGCAGCCACCTCGAGCGGTTGGTCGGCGAGGGACGACTGATGGTTACTGTGTAGTGGTGCGCGTGTCCGACGAGGCTGTACTGCTGCTGCCGTCGGGGCTGCCACGGGTCGAGCTGCCCGAGAAGTGTTGGTTCCCCGATGTCGAGGCGGTGGTGCGGGGCACTGCGGGAGCAGTTGGGGTTCGAGGCCTATGTGCTCAAGTGCCTCGACGACCAGCCGGTATCGACGACGTACTTGATGCTCTCGGCTGGCGCGGCGCCGGCGAGCGCCCGATGGGTCCACGATCTCGATGAACCGGCCGTCATCGCCGCACGCAACAACCTCGCGCTGCCGGCGGACTCTCCTGTGAGGCCAGCTTGGACGATGCCACGCTGGTACGACGAGGGCTGCTGTGGATCGACGCACAGCTCGCAGCTGCAGGTGTCGAGCGGACCGGCCCCGCAGCTCAGGTGCGCTCGTGGGGATTGTCGAACATACTGCGCATCCCGACCGCCGACGGGAACGTGTACTTCAAGGCGCTCGCCCGCTCCAGCACGATCCGCCCGGCCCGGGTCGATGCCCTGCCGCTGTTGTTCGCGCATGAGCCCTTGTTGCTGCAGAAGCTCTCGGACGAGCACCCCGACGCGGTGCCGGCACCGCTTGCCGTCGACGAGCAGCGGGTCTGGATGCTATTGCCCGACCTCGGCCCCCGTTGGCCAACCAGCCGGACATCTCGGTCTGGATGGACGCTGTCCGGAGTCATGCACGGCTCCTGCGCAGCTATGCGGATCAGCCGGATCGGTTGCTGGGGTTCAGCTGTGTCGACCGTCGACTCGGCGTACTGAACGCCGAGCTGGACCGGCTGTTCGGGTGGAACCCCGCCACCGATCGGCTCGACCCCGCCGAACGCGCACGGCTAGCCCGCCGAACCGAACAGTTGCGTGAGGCAATCATCGAGTTGGCGGCGATCGGTGTACCGGACACCCTGCTGCACGGTGACCTGCGCCCGCGGAACCTCGCTGTACGCGACGGCCGGGCACTGGTGTTCGACTGGACCGACTCGGCGGTCTCCCACCCGTTCCTGGATCTAGTGACCTTTCTCGAGGAGCGATCACAGCTGTCGATGGACCTACTACTTGTGGACGTCTATCTGGCCGAATGGGAGGAGTACGCCTCCCCAGCGGACCTGCGCCGGGCACTCGAGCTCGCGATGGAGCTGGGTGCGCTCCACCACATGATGACCTCGCTGCATCTTCCGGACAACGTGTCCGGGCCAAGCAGCGAGTCTATGATCCGCGGAGCCGTGTGGTGGCTGCGGCAATTCCTCGAGCAGTAGTCGTCTCTCGTGCAGGATCGCCATCTGGTTCCGCATGGCCCCGGCGTGCCGGTGGATCCAGGTGTCGCAGTCCGGCCGACGCTCACCGCAGAGCAGCGCGTAGTGCGCGAGTGCCTCGGACAAGGGCCGCCTCGCGAAGGTGCCCAGGCCAGTGGCCTGTGCTCCAGCTTGCCTTCCCTCAGTAATACCCATCACTTTCGGCTCGGCCGGCCGCCTTCAGGAGCGCCCTCAGGTTTCAGCCCTCGATCATGATCGACATCTCCATCGGGTATGCGCATCGTGAGCCGCCAACCGCGGCGCGAGTTGATCACCATGGTCGGGCCACGTTGGACGACGCCGTGACCGCGCCGCCAGCAGCGCCGCTCCGGCCGACGATGTCCAACGAAGTTGAAGGCAGCCGCTGCTCGCGCAGATGCTGCAAGTTCAGGTGGCCGCCGCCACCGGCCTCACGGATGTACCACTGCTGGCTCACACAGCTTGGTCGCGAGACGTCGACAGCTGCCGAAGTCGGATCTGGCGACGTGAGGCAGTCAACTCCATCCGCGTGGTCCAGAATGCCCGGTCAAGGCAATCCCCAGCTCTCCCAGGACGCCTTCATTGCTTTGCTGGGCCAGCGCGGCCGCTCACCTCGTCGTTCACAAGCCTCTAGCAGCAGCCGCCACGCCTCGTCGCGATACAGATCGATCCGAACGGAGGAGTTCTGCCGCCTCCTGCGCGGCGACCGGATCGTTGTCTCGGAGCTCCAAGCCTGCCAAGGCCGTCGATGCGCGCGCCGCATCCGCACGGAACTGTTCGCGTTCGCCGACTACCCACTCGGACGGCCCGTCCTCGGTCAGCAGCTCGCCACCATAGCTGATGAGCAGGCTGCTCAGTATCTCGCGCTGTACGTGGTCCGAGGCGTTGCCGTTCGTCCGCCACCGGGGCGATCGCGGCCCGAAACTCGGCGACATCCGCTCGGCTCCCGGTCGGCAGAGCGAGGAGGTAGCTAAAGCCAGTACGACGGAGGAGCTGCGATCGCCCCCGCAAAGCCGTGGTCTCCATGACGCGCCGGAGCGAGGACACGGTGACCTGCAAGCTCCCGCGTCCAGCTTCCAACGGCATTCCGTGCCGGAGTCCCCGATCAGACACAATGGGAGTCCCTTCTTGACCCAGTCGCAGGTGGCGAGGTGGTGGATGACGGCCGGGTCGATGTTGGGGTTGGCGTCGAAGTCGAAGGCGCGTAACGATTTCTCTCGCGGGAACTGGGCGGCCTTGATGCGGCGTTTCGGTCCGGCGTCGGGCGCGGTCGTCGCACTCGGCCAGCAGCAGTTCGGCCAGAAACACCCGATAGGACATCTGGTCGGCCGCGGGCCGGTCGACCAAGTCGGGAAGCCTGGTGCGGATAGTCGGCAGTCGCAGTGCCCGGCAGGCCTCGGCGACGGCGGTTTCGGCGGCTTGGTCGATCATCGTGCGGCGGCGTGGGCTCATGATGTCTTCTTCAGGGGTTTCCGCGCCGGAGCGCGGCGGTCGGACTCAGCCGACCCGGCTGCCTCCTCAGCTGTTTCTCCGCTGCCTCGGCGGCAGCCCGGCGGCTGGGCAGCAGCGGGTCCTAGGGCTCCAGCGAGGGCAGCGGCCTGGTGTCCGCTGGCAGCTGGGCCAGGCGGCGTTGGGTCAGCGACATGACCCGGGACAGCGGCCAGGGTGGCCGGCCGAGCTCGTCAAGGCTGACCTTGGGTGCGATCTGGGTGGTGGCGTTGTCGTTGTCGGCGATCAGCCGAGCCTCCAGCCCGCCCGCAGCCGCTGTCCTGGCTCCGACCTTCAATGCCGCGGCCAGGCCGGCGACGAGGTGGTCGCGGTTATGTGGCGGTGCAGTCGCAGGATCTCGATCAGGTCCCTAGTGCCGGCGGTGTCGCCGTGGGCGGCGCAGGCAGTCTGCCACCAGGCCTCGTGGATCGGGTTGAACTTGCCACTCGCTCGGGCCTGCTCGAGGGCGGTCGCGCCGGGCAGCGCGCCCGGTTTGCGGATCAGCGCCTCGAAGTAGTGGTCGAACTCGACCCGGCTGCCGCCCGTGGCCAGTAGCCGTTCGTCCTCGGTGCGGCCGTCGAACACGACCAGGTCCGAGGCGTTCAGCAAGACCGGGACCAGGCGCCCGATCAGCAGGGACGGAACCGAGTAGTGGTTCGTGCGGAAGGTGATCAGCGAGAACCGGGCCTCGAAGAACGCCTCCTGACCGCCGGAGGCGAACACCCGGTACACCGCCTTGCCCGAGAACGACGACCGCAAGCAAAACAACATGCATTTCTCCAATCCCCCCGCAGCTGGATCACCACCTCGCCGAAGTCGACCTCGGCTTCCGCACCAGGCAGATGCGACTGCGGGTCGAACACCTGCGCCGGGCCGCGGCCGGCCTCGATCCGGACCTCCGGACGCCGCTTCGCGACGTACCCACGGACTACCTGATATGACACGTCACCCATGCCTTGCTCTTCGATCAGCCGGTGAAGATCCGGGTATCGGTATGCCGCTGCTTCTTAGGCGCGTCCAAGTCGAGCAGCAGGATCTCATCGATCACCGCCATGAACGGATCCAGCTTCGACACCCGCGGCGCACACGGAGCCCGCGGCTGCGGCCACACCGAACCCAACGCCTTATTGACCGTGCTCCAGCTGACCCCGTAAACCTGGCCACCGCAACCCCCACAGTGACACCGGAATTCGCTGGCAACTCTCAGCCGATGCCACAGGTGACGACAACTTTCACGGAGATCTGACACCCTCAAACACGGTCAGAACCAATACCGCGCAGCACCTGAGGGGGTCGAGAATGAGGTCAACCACCGGCCTCGACACGTTCTCCAAGATCGCTCGCCCACCGAGCTGTTCACCGCGCTGCTAACCTCGCCCGAGCACCATGTGTTGCGACGTTAACTAGAACCCACCGCGTCGGATCGGCCTCAAATTCGAGCGTTGTCGACACGCATCTCACAAAGTTAGGTAGTGATCACCGATCCGTGGGTCCCCGGACCGGCGGCACGCTGTACCCATAGATCCCGAGATCGGAGGGCCGATGGCAGACAGTCGTACCGAGGGTGCTGCTCGTGAGCCAACGTTTTGTACAGCGCCACCGGGCGGCCGGTACCGCACCTCTGCACGGTGTGCGACGCTTCGTATCATTTCGAAGCCCGAGACGTTGAACAGTCGTTGGAGGATTTAGACGATTCCCCGGGATGAGGCAGCGGCAGCCGCTTTTCTCGTTGAGTGCGTACCCCGAGTTTGATCAGGATCGCCGACACGTGATGATCCACGGTCTGTGGGGACAACACCAGCTCGCGGCGATCTCGTTGCTCGTCCGGCCCGCGTCAAGTAGTCGCAGTGTTTCATGGGCAGCGCAGTAGCAGGACCTGCATCAGGTCGCATGTGCCGATCGTGTCGCCGTGGGCCTTGCAGGCCGCAGCCCACCAGGCCTCATGCACATGGGTGAGCTTGCCAGCCACCCGGGCCTGTACGAGCACGGTCGCGCCGGGTTTACGGACCAATGCTTCCAGGTAATGGTCGAACTCGAGCCTAGTGCCGCCCTTGGCTTGGAGCCGGTGTGGCGGGCGACCTCGATACGGCCGTAATAGACCTCGAGGTGGTTGGCGTGCAAGCATCACTCGTAGCTCACCGCCGACGAGCCGGGTTGGGACCGAGTAGCGGTTAGTGCGGATGGTGATTTGAGAGAATCGGTCGACCCGCGGGGTAACAGCCTGCCGGTCTCGAACCGCTCGTCGGGCAGCGACATACCCAGCGAGTAGGCACCCGCGCGCTTGTTCGCGACCGACGTCAGGCCGACCATCTCCAGCACCTTGTCGACACTCTGCTCCGAAGACAAGCGCGTCGCCTCGCCGCGCACTAGTGATGTCAGGTCAACAAGTAATACCTGCGCAAAGGCAGAGAGCGTTTACGGACAGCAGCATGTGCCAACCACCCGCCTGGCGGCCAGGACGTGTCCACTCGCCTCGACTACGATGACAACTACTTTAAACGCCCAACTCAGGGAACTTGACCCCGCCCTACGTCAGCGCCGCGATGGCGTCATCAAGTACATGCTGAGCGGATCCAGCTGCTCCCGATTGCCAATAGTTCTTGACGAAATAGACCCGACCGGTCTTGACCGCTTTTAACCGGCCCCACAGCGGATTTCTGGTTAGGAACGTGGCCTCTGCCTGTCGTTGCTCAAGGAAGATGACGTCGGCATCCAAGAGGTCAAGTCGCTCCAGACTAACGTCGAAGGATTGATATGCGTCGACCTTATGTGCCCGCTGCAACGCAGGTCTGAGCAGGCCAAGTTCGTCAACCACATTCGTGCCGAGATTCCGCTTGTACATCGATACGGTGACTTTGTCAGCAGCGATCTTGCCAACAGTCGCCTGCAGGTCCACGAGCTCAGGATGCTGGCCTTTGAAGTCGGCTACCCGGCGGTCATAGCTCGAGATGTATTTCTCAGCCGCCTCAGCCATGTCAACAACACCGGCTGTCGCACGCAGCGAAGATCGCCAGTCGTCGAACGACTTACGACCATCGGGGACGTCGTAGACCACGACTGGCGCGAACTCTTCGAGCTTCTTGATCACCTCGTCGGTGGTCTGATCCTTCGCCAGAATGATGACATCTGGCTTGACCGCACCCAGCGCTTCGTAGCGCGGTTCGAACGCCTCGCCCATCGCCTTAGCACCTGCCTCACGAGCCTTGGCCGTCATGAATGGCGACAATTCCGGATCCTTTTCGAAGAAGTCGAGTCCGAAGATGCCAGCCACTGTCGCGAGGTTCAGATCCAGCCCGATCAGGTTGTCAAAGGTGATCCAGTCCACCACCATGCGCTGCGGGTGAGCGGGAATCGTGACCGTCTTGCCACTCGCCGATGCCACCTCTCGCTGCCCGGAGATGTGAGTCTCCGATGCATTGACCCCACTGCAACCCGACAGACCCAAGCAGATCCCGGCAACAACCGCCAACATCCGATCCGCGAAACGCATCGATGCCTCCCAATAGTCGCAATGAACACCCACTGTCCAGCACTCGCGCTAGCGCTATCCAACTTCAGTACGCACTCAGTCGCGAGCCGGATCGCGAGCTGCTGAACGGGCCTCGCCCGCAGGAACCGATCCGAGCGTTCAGTGCGTATACATCTGAGAGGCAACGTCGGCTCCCGCCTCGACGTTCTGCGCTGCGATTCACAGGACCGGATACTGAAACGAGGTGCGCAAGCGGTGCACCGTGATCCCTTGGAGACACAGTCGCCCAGTCAATCAGGGACCGCGCTGCAACGTGGTCGCATGGCGACATCCACGTCCTCGACATCTGCCATCGCCACCACAGCACACCGCCTGCGTAAGCTCCTCCCGTACGCGAGCTTTGAAGTCGCTCCGTCTGCATCGGTCGGGTGGGTTGCGCTCGATCAGGTCCCGCTAGGCACCCAGTTGGACGACTGGCTGGACGCATTCCAGAGCACGCATGGTCACCGTTCGGTCGCCGGAAGCCTGCTGGGGCTGGATCTCGCCCGTGCGGTCATTCAGCCGACGGTGTCGGCCATGGTCCTCGACAACCGATGCCCCGACCCCCGGATCCAGAATCTCGCGGTCTCCCCACAGCCCAGCGGTGCGTTGGAGCAGATTGCCGTGCGTACCCACCGACTCGCTGTTCTCGCAAACGACGTCGACAAGAACGCACCCGAGGTCATCACGATCCAGCCTGATCAAGTTGCGCTGGCATCGTGGTGGGCTAGAACAGCCGTCAATACCCTGACCCCGCTCCTGGCGGGGATACGTTCACGAGCGCCTTTCGGTCTTCGAGGGCTGTGGACCAACGCGGCGGATGAAGTGACCGGCGTAGCTCTCTCGACAGCAGGACAGTCCGGCCCGGACTCGGATCAGGCCTGGCAGCAAGCGATGCTCCTGTTCGACGCGTTCGCCGAGTACGCTCCCGTCAGATTGTCTGCTCCGCAGCCGTTTCCGATTCGCCACAATCGACGCATCCACCAATTTCACGTCCGGGCGTCCTGCTGCCTGTACTACCGAAGCTCAGCAGCGTCCGCGGCTCTAGATGATCGGTACTGCGCTAGCTGTCCTCTGCGCGACGACGTTTCCAGGCGACAGCGCCTGGCGAAGTTCGTCGAGGCCGAACTGTCGTGACTGACGCCTCTCGCCTCTACGGCATGGCCGGTTCGGCAAGTAAGAGTGCGGTCCAGTAGTTATCCCAGCTCAGTTGCTATCAAGTACCATTGCCAGCCTTCGGTGTCCTCGAGAGGGACAGTGCAACCTGGCCAATTCGCCAATCAGCGTGGGACCAAACAGCAAATGCCTCGCGACTATGTACGGAGAGATAGCTTAGGAGGAACATTGTGGCGTGGGATGCGCGCCTGGGAGAGGAATTGAACCTCCGGCGGTCTACACAACGTTTCGTTGAACGTCAGGGCGACGGGTGCACGCACCTCCCGATCAACACCTCCTGGTTCGCCCTCTCGCACGTGGCCATTCGGGTGCCGACATGGTGAGGCTACATCGGCCTGCAGGCGTCCATCGCGAGTTTCGTCCGGGCGAATCTCGAGAACGTATGGAATGGCCGGCCGATCTCCAAGATCGTTCTCTCCGAACCGTTGGCCCGTGGAGGCATGGCCGTCGAGGTCATCGAACTCATTCGGCCGTTTCAACAGCGCGTGTACGCGATGGGCCTGGAGCACGTCGGGTTCGTGGTCGGTGCTCACGCGTTCCAAGAGTTCGTCGCTCCTGAGTTGGGCCAAATGCCTTAGTGCCCTGCGGTCGGGGCATGGATCGCGTTGAGGATTGCGGTCTCGGCAGGGCTGAGCCCGGGTGGGATGGTGGTCGTGACGCCGTTGAGCTCGACGGTCGCCGAGCGCAGTGGTCTGAGGGTGCGCAGGACGCGTCGTAGCGAGAGCCCGGTCCGGTTCTGCACGGCGCGGCTGACGGCGAGGGCGGTGAACACGATGGTGAGGTGGGCCTCGATCGCGTCGCGGGTGCGGGCGAAGACCGGCCGGGCACGTAGGTCGGTCTTGGACATCCGGAAGGACTGCTCGACCTGCCAGAGATCGTGGTAGCTGGCGATGACCTCGCCTGCGGGCATGACGCCGGCCGGGATGTTGGTGACGTAGCCCTTCAACCCGGCCAACCGCCGTGCCCGTGCGAGCGCCTTCTCATCGAGTGTCTGTGCGCCGTTGGTGGTCTTGACGAACCGCGGGGTGCGTGCGGCCTTCTCCCCGGCAACGACGGCCTTGGCGCGGTTCTCCTGCAGGGTCAGGGTCTTGGTGTCGCGAACCGAGCGCTTGGTCGAGTAGGCCCACCGCACGCCAGGACCCGAGATGCCGGCCTGGATCCCAGACGGGCTCGGCCTTGACCTTCGGGTTGCCTCCGCGGGGTAGCCGGGTGGACGAGTTCAAACCGGTGATCGATGACTGGCTGACATCGATGCACCGCGCAAGCAGCGTCATACCACCAAGCGGATCTATCACCGGTTGCTCGAGGAGCATGGCGCCGCGCAGGCGCGGATCTAGTACCAGATGGTGCAAAGCTAATTGGCCGAGCGGCGCGAGCAGATCCGGATCGAAGCGGGCCGCGGTATCGCAACGTGTTCGTCCCACAGACCCGCATCCCGGCGCGGAGGCCGAGGTCGACTTCGGCCCTCACCCAGCGGGTCGATCGCTACGCCCAGATCACCGTCCGCACCAACCACTACTCCGTGCCCAGTCGCCTGATCGGCCGACAGGTCCGCGTGCTGTTGAACGCCTCCTACCTGGTTCGACGGACGCACCGAGATCGCCGGCATGAACGCCTGATCGCCAAGGCCGGGTCCCGGGCTGGACCTGGACCACTACCTCTAGGCCCTGATCCGCAAACCGGCGCCATGCCCGGATCGACCGCACTCGAACAGGCTCGCGCTACTGGGAAGTTCACCCGATCCATGGACCCCTGGTGGGCCGCCGCCTGCAATGCACACGGCTACGCCCTAGCACTCGGGCACTGATCGAGGTCCTCTTGCTGCACCGGCATATGGCCACGCCCACGTGGTCGCTGCCCTGGCCGCGGCGCTCAAGGTCGGGGTCTTCACCGCAGATGTTGTCGCGCTGGAAGCCCGACTGATCGCCGACGCTGACACCACTATCCCCGGACCGAACGAGCCGACGAACCATCCGCGCGAGTTGGTGAAAACCGCACCGAGGGCGCCGCCAGAACCGTGACGTCAGTGACGCAGCGCCGGCTGGCGCAGCTGCCGTCCGACCGCCGGTCGCTCCCCGACATGTCGGTCTACGACCAACTGCTCCCCAGCCGCCGAGACATAAATCAGCCCAACGGCGATGCGGCGAAGCTAGCCAACGTAGCTGGTTGAGGCCTCCGACGACAAGATCCTCACCAAGACGATCGCCCGCTACGGCCGCTTCGACCTGCTATGTATTGACGAACTCGGATATATGCAGCTCGACCGGTGCGGCGCGGAACTGCTGTTCCAGGTGCCGACCGAGTGGGAGGAGAAGAACTCGGTCGCGATCGCTCGAATGAGTCGTTCGCTGGTCGGGGAAAGACCTTCACCGACCCCCGGCCCTGCCCCGCGATCGTCGACCGGCTGACCTTTGGAGGGAACATCATCGAGACCGGCACCGAGTCCTACCGGCTCACCCACAGCCTCAGCCAGCAATCCACACCCGCTCACCAACCGCCGGCAAGCACCCATTGGCGATATCGACGACGACTACCCCTGAACTCTGGGATGTTTGCGGGACACTACGCCGTCCGGTCATTCATCGACGAGGAACTACAAACCGCAGCAAGGTTGCCCGGGAGCAGGACCAGTCGTCGACCAAGCGGCCTCAGCCGGACGAGCTGGCCAAGGCGACCAGCCTGACGGTGAGCAGATCGAGCGAGCAGTCGCCTGGCACAAGAGCCACACCGGCCGACCCACCCCGATCACACCCCGCGGAACCACCGCCCACCGGCACACCGAGTTGCGGACATCGCGCAAGCCGAGTGGACCTGGTGTGGGCTTTGATTCCTCAGACTGGTGTTGCGCGGGGTCGGGTGTGCATGAAGATGCCGTCCTTGGGATGAACGGTCATGGCCGTGCGGGGCTGGGGGGTGTGTCCGGGCACGAGGCGGAGCTGATACTGCTGGAGGATCATGGTGATGGCGAGTTGGAGGGTGAGCTGTGCTGGCCCCATGCCGACGCAGACGCGGGGTCCGGCACCGAACGGGAAGTATGCGAATCGGTGGCGCGAGGCGGTCTGCTGGGGAGTGAATCGACCCGGGTCGAACCGCTCAGGGTCGGGCCAGAAGTCCGGGTGGTGGTGGGTGACCCAGGGGCTGATCACGATGAGGGAGTTCGGTGGGATCCGGTGGCCGTTGAAGGTCTCCTCCTCACCGAGAAGTACACGCGTGTATGCCCAGAACGGTGGAATGAGCCGCATGGATTCATTGATAACCTGACTGAGGTAAGACATAGCGGTAACGTCGCTGACGGTGGGTCGGCGGTTGCCGAGGGCTGTCTGTATCTCAGTGACGAGGCGTTCTTCAACGTCGGGGTGGGTGGCAACGAGGTTCAGACACCAGTCGAGGGCGCAGGCGGTGGTTTCGTAACCGGCAACGAGGTTCGCGGTGATTTCATCCCGCAGTTCGGTCTCCCTCAGCACCTCGCCACTGGCCTCGTCGCGCGCCTCGAGCAGCAGCGAGAGCAGATCCTGCTCGGCGCGGGGCCCACTGGCCCGCCGTTGCCTGATGATCTCCTGGATGACCTGGTTGATCTCCTGCTGGGCGTGCTTGATCCGCCGGTTCTCCGGGGTCGGCCATGAGGGCGGTATCTCCAGGAACATGCCCCTACCTGCCGCGGTCAGCACCCGTTGCACGCTACTGGTCAGCCGAACGACCTGCCTGTCGTCGAGGCTGGTGCCAAGCAGGGTGTCTAGCAACACGCCGAGGGAGATGCGTTCCATCTGGTGCGATATCTCGACCTTGCTGTCTGGGCGGCGGTCCCAGCCGTCGATCACGGCCGCGATGCGGGCGGTGATGATCTCGCCCATGACGTCGGCCTTACGTCTTTGGAAGGCCGGCTGCAGTATCCGGCGTTGTCGGCGCCAGTAGTCGCCGTTGCTGACGGTCAGGCCGTTGCCCATCAGTGTGTTGTAGTGCGCACTTGGCCGCACCACGATGTACTTCGCATTGTTCTTGACCAGCACCTTCTGAACATGATCAGGGTGGGCAAGCAGGTACATCGTGGTCGGACGCTTTAGCGGCAGTGCAACCACATCACCATACGTGTGGAACGCCTCCAGCAGGAAGTCCGCCCCCCTCTTGATCATCATCGGGGTAACGCCTAGCACCGGATAACCCTTCGGCCCCGGAGCCGCCATCGCTGTCATCGGTTCTCCTTGCAGTCCGGATCGCGAGGCTCCTCGTCGATGGAACAGGCCCACGCGCTGGCTTCGGTCTACCATCGGGGTGTGTGCCGCTCCGCGCCTGTCGACTCCAGGCATTCCTCCGAATTCTCCCACTCACCAGTACGCACACACCCGCCCACGCGGTTCATCAACCGCCAACCGACGAGCACGATGCCCCTCGACTCCGAACGTTCCGGCTGACCCACCCCGGTCAGACCCCGCGGAACCACGCTGACAGGCATGCCGACTGCCCGCATTCCGACTTTCGACACCGCCCCGTGCGGTGTCGAAACTCGTGTGAAGACGGTGTTAGCACTCGCCTGCACGGCCGGCGAGCAACCTGCAAGGACCGGGGTGCTTTACACGGCGAACATCCCAGGGGCGTCCGTGGAGTCGTGCAGGTTCTTCATCCGCTGTGCGGCGAGCGCCCAATTGCCGCGGTGCAGATCCAGTTGCGCCTGGTGGACCTCCAGGTCGCAGCTATGGGACCAGATCGCGTGCTCACGAGTGAACCTGAAGCCAGCATCGAGCCAGTCCGCGAGCTCGTCCAGCAGCCCTTCACGGGCGAGAGCACTGCGGCAAAAACTCGTAGACGCCCGCGCAGCCGATTCGTAATCGTCCGACTCGTGCGCCGCCGCAAGACTCCCTTGGATCAACGGAAATCCACGCGGGTCGCCGCCGTACGCGCGGGTGACTCCGGCGGTAGTTCAGGGCCAGCGACGCCAGATCGGTCCGGCCGACCTCGAGTGCCAACTCCCTGGCTCGGAGCAAGTTCCCGGGCGCGCTTCCCCGACGGGTGAGGGTCACCATCATTCCCCGGTACGCAGCGATCGACGCGAGTGCACTCTTCGGCCCACAGTTCGCCGCTAGAAGTTCGGCCCTCAGATCGCTGCCATAGCGCCCGCCGTGTCGCCTGCTAGGTACTGACTACGGGATCCTCGCAGCAAGGTCCGGCCAGTTCGCCAGCTCTCCCACCTCTTCCCGCAGCTTGATCGGCTCTTCTCCGACCTGAATTGCCTCGAAAGAGCGATAGGCGATGTGCAGCTCCCAGGCATCGTCGTCGAGAAGGTCCGCGCGCTCGAGCACCGGCATCCGCTCCGCATGCGGCATCACGGTCTCGAACGCGTCGACCGCCTGCTGATGCGCTCCGGCCTTCGATGCCGCCCGAGCCGCAGCAGGTGCATCGTCGATGACGGGTGGCGATATCGCGGGCCTCGGCAGCATCGTGGATCAACCTCGGCAGGTCGGGAGTCTCGTCAGCCAGCAAGACAGCGCGTTGAGGGCTCGGCGCCCGATCAACGGCAGGCTCTGCTCGATAGCGCGCCGAGCGATCTTGTGCCGGAAGCCGATCCCGCGGCCATATAGCACGAGCACGCCATACCGCACGGCCTCGGCGAGGGTAACCACGGAGTCGCCGAGCAACCGCTTGGCCTGATCGAGACTCACATGCGACGGCACCATGAGCTGCTCGGCCATTCGCAGGCACTCCCTCGCTCAGATTCGCGACACAGGCGAGGACGGCATTGACGACTGTCATCGGGACGTTTGCACTCTGCTCCGCGAGGGTCTCCGTCGGATACAACGGATTGCCCTTGGTCAGGCTGTGAAGCTCGACGGCATCGTGATCAGAGTCGGCGGCGAGCTGCTGGATGGCCCCCTGACACAAAGGGTCCAGAGCAATCCGGTGTGTCCGCTGATTCCGCAACTCGCCAAGTAGCGCTCGGAAACTGGCTCGCGAGTCGACGTCCTCAGGCCGGTAAGTGAGGACAGCACCAAGCGGGAACGATCGAGCCGGCGAGCAATGAACCGAAGGACGTCGATGGACACATCGTCAGCCCAGTGGACATCCTCGATGACCAAGACATGCCGACCCGGCCTGACGAAATGACTGGCAAGAGACTCCTATAGCCCTTCGCTTGACTCATCGGCGAGCGCCTGCTCGACTGACCCGCCCGTCCCCGGAAGGCTTCACGAATCGGGCCTAGCGGGGCGCAACAGGTTGTCGCATGCCCCGACTAGCAAAGGCACGCCGTTCCCGATCTCGGCCAGAAACGCACGGACAACACTTGTCTTGCCGATTCCGGCCTCGCTCGTGAGCAGCACCACCGAACTCTCGGGCACGTCGGCATCTAGCTTCGGCACCGAGAGCGGCTGGTCGCGATCCAGCAGTTGCTGCACCTGACTTGCACCCCCCAGGCGATCGGTGACCAGACAAACCCGCATCTGCACCCGGGCCTACCCAAGCGCATAGAGCCACCAGAAAGTCCGAGAACGCTACAGCGTAGCAACCAGACACTGACTGTCGCCGGTTCACCCCGTTCATGGACGGTCGGACAACTCTCCGTACGCGGGGATCGGCAGGTTGGTTCACCCGATCTGCCGCTGTTGTCGACGGCGCCTGACCGAATCGCGCGGCCTAGGCGAACGAGGGGACGGACTGAGAGCTCTCGCGCAGATGCGGAAGTAACCTCGCAAGCCGGCGCTGAGCGCGAAGAGTCCGGCTTTTTACGGTGCCGAGTGCAAGCCCCAGCTGTGTGGCGATCTCGCTCTGTGACAGGTTCTCGTAGTAAGCCAGCCGCAATACGTCGCGCTCCTCCGGTGAAAGCTGTTCAAGCGCCTCACGAACCTGCCACGACCGCCAGATCCGATCCATCGACGGGCCATCCGTCGACAGGTCCTCGATACGGTCGAGAGAGACCTCAGATGCCGTACGCCGTTCACGGCGGTAGGTATCCACAGCGGCGCGCCGGATGATCGCGTAGAGCCAGGGTTTGAGCGCGCGCTCGGTGTCGAATGTGTCGCGAGCCCGCCAAGCCTGGATGAAAGCCCGCTGCACCGTGTCGGCCGCCTGCTCCCGATCACCCAGCTGGTTCAAGGCCGTTACGTACATAGGGCCTGCGAATCGTTGGTACATCTCCAGCAGTGCGTTGTCATCGCCCTGCCGGAATCGCTCCTCCAGCGACAATCCGTCCGCCCAGCTCATGCTCGCCCCTCCTCTGGTCCCTTCTCAGAGTCGATCAGCGCGGGATGATGCGGCATCGGTAATAGCTACCTATCAATCCGCTTGCCCCCACCCAGAGCACGGCCGCTGCCTACCGTCTGGTGGACCAGCCGGAAGGCAATAGTTGGCGTTCGCTACCGGAAGCGCCCGGGAACTTCGCCGGCCAGTACAACGGTGCCGGACGATACCGGTGCGGCGCACTCGCTCTGCACCGTGACCCTGATCGTCGGTTAGTCGATAGGTCCACGCCCGACCACAGCACGACCTTGTCCGAACCCCGACGAAGGTGGAAGGTGCCGATCGGGACGGTACCGCGCGCACCTGTCACCCAGGCCTCGTACAACTGGCCAGCGGCCGCCGGCGCAGTCCTGTGACATCCATAGTGGATCTCGGCCCCAGATTTCCCGGCCGTTCAGCGAGATCTGGGCACGCGCAGCTGGCGCCAACACCGTACCGGCAAGAGCGAAGCTGTGCGGTTCACCGCGGGTCACCTCGTGGACCACCACCCCAGACGTCGCCACGACAACGATGCCGGCTGCGGCGAGCAGGATCGGACGACGGCGCCACAGGGATACCAACCGAACGTCGGCCGAAGTCGATTCAGAAACCGGCACTGGCGCCCTCTCGCCAAACAACGCGGCGACGATGCGGCCCTCGAGATCAGCAGGCGGATCTTCCCGGATCACCCTCTGCCGGAGCGCAGCTTCAACCGTGGTGAACTCGTCTTCCTCCGCCATGGCTTCCCACTTCCATGTTCGGAAATGTTACAAGGCATCACGAAGGTAGTTCGAGGCGCTCGGCGCGCCATACAGGTGGCTTTCTCGGCATGCCTCAAGAGAGCGTTCAAATCCCCACCGGGCACATTGCGCACCTCACACTTCCGCAACCGATCGCGCGTCCGGGCGCGTAGTGCAGACGACAGCGACAAAGTGCCGGGCCGCAGGCCCGGCTGATCTGAAGGTAGGCCTGGAGTCAATGGATGACGAGATCGGGTTCGGGAACGCGGACGGGTCAGCGCCTGGGGGTCCGCCGGAGCTTGGTGACCTCCTGACTACGGTCCTCCGTAGCGATGAGCTCTGGCAGGATCCCCCTGCATGGCTTGAGGACAATCTCTTCGCCGAAATCTCACCGACATCCACCGACCATTCCGGAACCGTTGTCCCACTGCATCGACGGATGACCGCCAAGGCCCACCGCGGGAGGCGATTCCAACTGATCGCGGCCGCGGCCGGACTCGTCGCGACAGCAGGCGCCGTTTCAGCCATGATGGCTCGTGCGGACGGCCTTGAAGTTGCCATGGCGGGCACCAGTTTGGCGAGCGAGGCCAGCGCGAAGGCCCGCGTCAAGGAAACCCCGTCAGGGGTCGAGTTCCAGCTCGATGTAAAGGGCTTGCCGCCGGCACCCAACGGCAGCTATTACCAGGGCTGGGTCAGAGGTGACGAGGGACAGGTCACGATCGGGACCTTCCATCTGCGGGGCGGATCAGACGACGTCGTCCTCTGGTCGGGCGTCTCGTCCCAGAGCTACCGCAAGCTGACCGTGACACTACAGAACGCGGCCGGTGGAGCAGCGTCCTCGGGACAGGTTGTTCTCGTCGGCGAGATTCCGGGCTCCAAGTAGCGGCTCGGAATCCCACCACCATCAACCAACAGGTGCAACCGCGCCGTACTGACTAGTGCGTCTGCAAACGTCGGGACAAGAAGTTGAGCCACAACGGCGGCGGTCGGGTGGCCCGGTAGCTGGGGTGTCTCGACGACGTTGATCAGTAGCTCGTCTGAAAGGATCCGGTTCAGTGACCAATCCCCCGACCCCACCCGTGCGCAAGACGAACTTGCTGCTCGACGCGCACCGCAGGCTCATCGACAGGTTCGCCGAAGATTCGACGTGCGGTTCTCCGAACCAGCCGACTTTCCGTGGATACACGATCTCGAAACCGAATGGAAAGTCATCCGTGACGATCTCGACGTCGCCCTCGCAGATCGCGAGCGGGTCCCCGGGTTCGCGACCATCTCACCGCGCCAGCGTTCCATCGCCGACGAGCGGTCGAAGACCTTGGTCTTCCATTTCTTCGGCCGGCGCGTCGATGAGAACTGCGCCCGGTTTCCGGCGACGGCAGCGGTTCTCGAGCGCATTCCGGACCTGACGACGGCGATGTTCTCGATCCTGGGCGAAGGTGCCCACATCCCGCCACACTTCGGTCCGTACAAGGGAATCCTGCGGTATCACCTCGGACTTCGAGTGCCGGAAGGCGCTGGGATCCGGGTCGACAATGAGACCCGCTCCTGGGAGGAAGTGCGGAGCATGATCTTCGACGATACGTTCGAGCATGAGGCCTGGAATCCCGGCCCTGGCGACCGTGTCGTCCTGTTCATCGACATTCTCCGGCCACTCCCGCGAGCACTCGACCAGTTCAACCGCGGGTTCTTCCAGATAGTGAAGAACACCGCAACCGTCCGAGAGGTTCAGTCGAAGGCGTCGGCCAAAAGCCGGACGGCTTGAGCCACGATTCCGTTGGCAGGCCAGGACCAGCGTTGTCCGGCCTGCAACGAATTTCTGGGGTCGAAGTCCTGGCGCGTCAGTCCGCTCGCTGCGCGAGGGCGGCCCGCACGCTGATGCTGACTCGGCCGTACCTGAAGCCAAGGTCTTCGTTGAGCCGGCGCATGTCTTCGTTGCGGCGTTGGGTCCAGGTGTAGAGCTCGGTGATTCCATTGTCGGCAGCCCATGCCACGCTTGTCCGCTTGAGCATCGACGACACTGACTTTCCGCGCCGTGTGCGACGGCAGCCTGAGCCAGCAGTGGCGGGAGTGGTCGTCGATGACGGTGTCAGCGTGCGGCGGTACCGATGTTGGGGTGGCCTTTGGCCGTGCGGTCGGTCCGTAGCGCGGTCTCGGCACGGTTTTGTCGCCTTGTTGTTTGCCCAGATAGTGCCAGCCACCGCCGTTGGGGATGTCGGCGAACAAGGTGGGCATCGACATGGAACAGCGAGCCGAGGTGGCCGTGTTCGTAACGGCGCAGCGGTTCGCCGGTGGCGCGGTCGATGCGTGACAGGCGGTTGATCCGGCAGCGCACCAGCACTGCGTGGACGGTGGAGGCGGGCAGGCCGACGCGGCCGGCGATCTGGACCGGGCCGAGCCGGTGACGCCACCGCAACCGCACGATCCGGCGTACCAGGTGCGGCGGGATCTTGGTGGGGCTGCGGCGTGGGCGGGAGCTGCGGTCATTCCCTCAGCTCCTTCGGCGCGGTACCGCGGGGCCCATTTGCGGGCTGTCTTGGAGGCGGCCATGAACACTTTCGCTGCCGCGGAAGCGCACGATCGAGATCCTGAAGGCGGCGACGAGTTTCTTCGTGCGGGAGAGCGACCCGCGACAGCGCTGATCTGCCGGTTCATCGCCGAGCACAAGGCTCGGTTCGGGGTCGCTCCGATCTGCACGTCGGAGACGCCCACGACAACGCACTGGCCGAGACGACCATCGGGCTCTACAAGCTCGAATGCATCCGCAAGGACTCACCGTTTCGCCGCGGACCGCTGACCGGTCTCTGCGGTGTCGAGGCCATCCGGGTCTGTGAATAAAAGTTGGCTTCGGCTTCTGCAGGTGGGCGTCGGCCGAGGCGGTGCATGAGCCGGCTGACGACCGACAGGTAGTTCACACATAACCGAGGGTGCATCAAACCCGGGAGGGTTCAATACTCGGACGTGTTCACACGGTGTCCAATAGTCCGGGCGCCGTGGGTAGACCGTTCAGGGGTATTCGCGCAGATCGACGGCGACTGTTTGCTAGCAGCCGATGGGATGCGGCGAGATCGCTGTCACGGAGGACGCTGGCTCTGGAGGAGCGCGGCACCGTCCCGGATCAAGACCGGACTGGGGCCTGCTACTGCGCAGCTACGAGTCGCGACTTCGGCCACGGCGGCACTCCCGATCGAGGTACTGACCGAAGGAGTTGCGTGCCCCGTGGCCACGGTGGTGAGCGGCGAGGCTGCACCAGACCACGACCACACCAAAGTTGGGCGATCCTCGTAGCCGCCGATCCCGACAGCCGTCGATCGCTGGCCTGTCGAGTGCCTCCGGCTGCGAGATAGTCAGGCCCGACAAGGAGCCTGTACAACTGGAAAGCGATCAGGGGTGTCGCGGAGAACGCGAGCCTCGCCGGCACCATGGGTCCTGTGCGGTGTCGCGGAACTCCTGTGCGGATCAGCTGACGCCGTCGCGCAGATGACCGAGAAGTTCGGCGAGGCGGCGCTGGCCACGCGAAGTGCGGCTCTTGACCGTGCCGAGCGCAATGCCAAGGATCGAGGCGATCTCACTCTGGGTGCAGCCGCCGTGGTAGGCCAGACGAAGCACCTCACGCTCGTCGGGATGCAGCTGATCGAGCGCCTGCCTGACCTGCCAAGCTCGCCAGGTCTCATCCATCGTGGCATCTTCGAACGCGAGATCTCCCTCGTTGACCGCAGGGCTGTCCAGCGACAGTTGCTCGGACGCACGACGTTCGCGGCGATAAACATCAATCGCGGCACGTCGGGTAATGGCGTACAACCACGGCTGCAGCTCCCGCGCCGGATCGAAACGCTCAGCCGCCTGCCATGCTTGGACGAATGCGCGCTGTACCGTGTCAGCCGCGAGATCGTGCCGGCCGAGCATCTTGAGTGCGGTCACGTACATCGGCGCCGAGAAGGTCTGGTACATCTCGCGGAGAGCTGACTCGTCCCCGCGACGGAACCTTTCGCCCAGGGTCGGCCCTGGATCGGTGGCGGTCGACATCACGCTGTTCCGGACAGGCAGGCCGAGGGTTCGGTGCCGACGAGCCCTGGTTCAGAGCAGGGGCTCGCCGTCACCATCGAGGAGATCCGTCGTGCGCAACGCTCGACAGCAGGAAGCGGTCCCATCTTCGTCAGCCCGAACAGCCCTGGCGCGACCACACCAGTCTGACTCCGACAGTGAGCCGTCCCCATCTCGTACCTCCTAGCCATCGCACGACCATCCGATCCCGACTCTCTCGTGTCACCCCATTGGTCGACATCGGTGGTTCTTACCTAGATACCTGTCGCTCAGGTACCTAGATGACGTCGGCTCGAGGTTGCGGACTCCGCCCCGCATCGCGCCGTCCGGCGTTCCGCGAACCGACAGTTGGAAGCCAGGCAGCAGTCCCGACCACCGCCGAACAGTTGGCACCGGGGCGCTGCGGCCAACCACGGACGATCGGGCAGTCGAAGAGGACATCCGAGTGCCCGATGGTGCGGATGAACATGCAGTACCTCGGGCGTCGGAGGCTCGCAGCTAGTAGACCGTCGCATCTAATTGTTGGGGTGTAGGTGGCGGAGTTTGATGCGTGCGTCTTGGGTGGTGAATTGCCAGTTGACCTGACGTTGGGCGGTGTTGGTGGTGTGTTGCCAGGCGGCGAGTTCGGTGTTGAGTTCGGCGAGGTCGTCGAGTCGGCGGTCCAGGCATTGTCGGGTGAGTGCGGACAGTTCGATCTCGGCGATATAGAGCCAGGAGCCGTGTTTGGGGGTGTGGTGGATATCGAGGCGCTGTGCCAGTGCGAACGCCTTGGCCGGATCGAACGCCTGATAGAGGGATCCGATGGTGTGGGTGTTGAGGTTGTCCATCACCAGCACGACCTTTTCGGCGTCGGGGTAGTCGACGGTGAGGAGCCGTTCGGCCTGGTAGGCCCAGTCGGTCCTGGTTCGCTGTGGCTGGGCGTCCACGCGCCGCCACCCTTGCAGGGGTTCGACCCAGCAGAAGATCGAGCAGGTGCCGCGGCGGACGTACTCGCTGTCTTCCTTCAGGTCTTGTCCCGGTGTGGCGGGGATCGGGTCGCGGGCGTGGCCGAGGAGCTGGTAGGGCTTTTCGTCCATGCACACCACCGGCCTGGCCGCGTCATAAGGGCGGGCGTAGACCGCGAGGACGTCTTCCATCGCGGCGGCGAAGGCCGCGTTCGCCGTGGGCGGGATGGTCCAGCACTTCTTCAGATGAGGACGCAGCCTCGTTTCTTAACACTCGCCCGATGCTGGAGTGATCCAGGTCCGGAATGTCCTCGACCAGCGCGACCTGTCTTTCCAACAGCCGCAGCGACCACCGTGTATAGCCTTTGGGTGGCTGGGAGCACGCCAGCGCGATCAGCCGGGCCTCGACCTCGCCGGTCACCGCCGAGGGCACGGGCGGATGCTCCCGCTGCTTGCGCGAGATCGTGGCCTCCACATCGCCGCCGGTCTCGGCGAACCGCTGAGCGACCAGCCGCAGCATCTCGGTCGAGACACCGACCCGGGCCGCGATCGCCTCCTGTGAATCGACCTCACCTACCGAGGTATCCAGCGCGAGCAGCACCCGCGCCCGCCTGATCACCGCGGCCGGACGCACCCCCGTCGTGGTCACCCGAACCAGCCACTCACGATCCGCCTCGGCCAACCTCACCGGACGCTTCACCTGCGAACCCACGACAACAATCCTGTCCGGCAGAGGGGAAGGAAGACCTGCCGTCCCAAACCTCCCAACCAGCCCTTCCAGAACTAAGCAGCGACACGCTACTAGCGCCAACTGTATCGACTCGTAGATCGACCATCACGTCGATGCGACCCTCCGAAAACGACGAATCAGCAACCGACGCCAGACTTCAGCAGCGGCTCGGCATCTGAATCGATCCGATCAAGCCCCGCCGTTCGTACTGGGCTCGTAGTCGTCACTGCTGAGAGAGGACCTGCCATGATCGAGGACGAGCAAGGCTCAGAGGAGAACTTCCAGATCGAGATCGAGGACATCCGCGAACCCGACTCGTACGCGGCTGAGGTCCTGATCATCCATCTCTTCTGATGCGTCTGCGCAGCGGTAGGGCCATGCCGCGCTGCCGCTGCCATCAGATGCCTTGCCACCACCAGGAGCGTCAGACATGGATTCCAATCTCCTTGCCCTGCTCGTTGACGATACTGAGCGGTTCGTCGCGGACCATTGGCTCGAGTCGCCGTACCTCGGTCGTTCCAGACTTCCCGATCCAGCTTCCCTGCTCTCGATCGCAGAGATGACCAAGATCTTCACCAGCACCGCACTGCGCGGCCCGCACATCCGCATCACGAAACGGGGCAAGCCGGTCTCCCGGCAAGATTATCTCCGGATGTTCCAGACAACGGCCGACTACATCCCGGACAGGGCAGAGCCAAGCCTGCTCCTAGGCGAGTTCGCCGCTGGCGCAACGATCGTGATCGATCGGCTTGAGGATTTCGCCTTGCCGGTCCGAGAGGCGTGCGACTCGCTCGCTCGCTCGCTCGCGACCTCGATGCGCGCCCACGCTTTCATCACACCGGCAGGTGAAACCGGCTTCCAGCCCCATCACGACCCGCTCGGAGCGTTCATTGTCCAGGTCCATGGCGCGAAGCGCTGGCGAGTTTACGAGCGCAGGGAAACAGGCGCCAGCGGCCAGATCTACAGCACCGACGAGCAAGGGCAACCACAGGACTTGCTTGAGCCGATCATCGACACCATCCTGCGCCCGGGTGACGTCTTGTATCTACCGCAAGGATATCCACATCTAGCGACCGCACCCGAAGTGATGTCGGTGCACATCACTTTCGTCTGCCAGACGTCAAGTTGGGCCATGCACATCCGCCCGCTCATCGACGAAGTCCTCCGCTCGCCGGAGTTCCTCCAGATCCCGAATCTGCTCTCGCCGCATCCGGATGACTTCCACGCTCAGGGACGGCAGCTCATCGAGGCGTTGGCGCGCCAGATTGTCGAGAGGGCACACCAGATCCAACCCGAAAGCCCCATCGAGATCCACCGTATCTCGGCAGTTCTAGAAGGTCTGGAGATGATCTCGCGTGGCGGCCCGCACCAAGTACTGGTTCATCCAATGCCAACCTTGCGTCACGTTGCCGTTTCGGAGACTGTCGACACCCTTGAGGTTCAAGGTGCAATCATCAGACTCCCGCACAGGTTCAGGCCTGCCCTGCAGCTCCTTTTCCGCGACGAAACGTGCCTGTTGTCGGACCTGGTGGCCGCGGTCGGGCTGAAGCCCGCTCTGGCTCTGGTGAGTCGACTTGCAGCCCACGATGCGATTTCAGTTGCCGGCGTGAGATCCGAATGCGACGTGTGACGCCCACGAGCACGACCTTGCCGAGCGATCCCATCCCGTTCGACCTGTTTACTGAAATAGCCTCTGTTCCCGAAGCGCCAGTAGTCGCAGGACAATCAGACCTCGGGCAATCAACTTCAAAGGCAATCACTATTGGCACCCACCGGCTAGCCGATGCAGAGACGACCTGGCAGCTCGCCAAGCAAGCCTTCTCTACCGTCGGCATCAGCCGGGTTGCGGATCTGACCATGCTCGACGAGATCGGAATCCCTGTCTGGCAGGCCGTTCGGCCGAACGCGGCGACTCTCGCTGTCTCGCAGGGAAAAGGGATCAGCCACGACCTCGCCCGGGTGTCCGCGGCGATGGAGGCGATCGAGTTGTGGCACGCCGAACAAGTCCTGGATCCGGTTGTTGTCGATTGCGTCGCCGATCTAGGCCGCGGCCTGCCGTACGACATACGACGGTTGCATCTCGTCAACGGAAGCTTGCTGACCGACCGTCTGCGGATTCCATGGATCGAGGGAACAGACCTCCTGGCGGATGAGCGGATTCTGGTACCACGCGACTACGTCTTCCTCAACGACGTACAAACCTCCGAACTACGCGCGCCGCTCTTCGTCCAGTCCAGCAATGGTCTGGCGAGCGGGAACTCTCTCAACGAGGCAATCCTGCACGGTCTACTCGAGGCACTCGAGCGAGATATGACGTCCAGCGTCAACAAACCTTCGGATCGGCAGAGCTACCGACTCGCCTTGGACAGCATCGGAGGTGCTTGCAGCGGACCACTCGTAGACAGGCTTCGGTCGGCGGACATCCACCTTCGGGTCATCGAGTGCGGTTCCAGCGAAGTTGCCTGCTTCGCGGTATCGATCTGGTCCGCAGCTTTCCCTTTCGTTTTTGACGGATTCGGATGCCACTTCGACAGCGACGTGGCGATGACCAGGGCGCTTACCGAAGCCGCGCAGTCACGCCTCACTGCGATTGCCGGCGCGCGCGACGACCTGCCCCGGACGATGTACCGAGAGGCAGCGCGAGGCCAAAGCCATGGTCCACCTTGGCCTTCCGCGGCCCCATCGGCTCGCAGGTTCGCTGACATCCCGACGACGCTTCGTCCCTCGATCGAGGAGGACCTAGAGGCGGCAGTCCTACACGTCGCCGAACGAACCGGACAACACCCGGTAGCTGTCGACCTCAGCCACCCAGATGTCGGACTCCCAGTGGTCCGACTAGTGACTGCGGGCTTGACCATGGGAGGGCATCGATCAACTTGACCAAGACCTATGTCTTCATCGGTCCGTCCGCAGGCCCGTTACTCAGCTCAGCCGCCCCGATGGACGGCGTTTCGCTCCTGCCACCAGCGCAGGCCGGCGATCTACTCAACCTGGATGTATCGACGGGAGACCTCGTAGTGCTCGTCGATGGCTACTTCTACAACAGGCCCGCAGTTCGGCACAAGGAGATCCTGTACCTGCTAGATCGCGGCGTTCATGTGCACGGTGCGGCCTCGATGGGGGCTCTGCGGGCTGCCGAACTGCACCCCTACGGGATGGTGGGGCACGGCACGGTCTTCGCGGCGTACCGCGATGGACATCTGGTCGGTGATGACGAGGTGGCAGTCCTGCACGCCGACGCCGAGAATTGCTATCGCCCTCTCACTGAGGCTCTCGTGACAATCAGGCACAAGCTGCGATGCGCTGTCACCGCCGGAGTCTGTGATCCTGAGCTGGCACACTCCGTCATCCGGACTGCGAAGGCGGTGCACTTCTCCCGCAGAACCTGGAGGACAATTCTGACCCGCGCATCAACGGGAACGGCGTCCGCACCTGCTATCGCGAAGTTAGAGGACTTCCTTCTGACCTGCTCAGCCGACATCAAGCAGGCCGACGCCGCGTCAGTCCTGTCAAGCGTCGAAGCCGGCAACCTCGCGGCCAGGCCTGGATCATCGACAGAGTGGATATTCCAGGAGACGTCGATGTTTCTGCAATGGAAGTCTCCTGAACCGGAGTGGTTGCGCTTGTGTCGGCTCTTCGCGACGGACTACCCAGCGTTCCATGAGGCGGCAGCACTTGCGGACCTAGAACAACGGGGCCCACGGACGGCAACTGTCGGCACGGCGGGGAAACTCACGGTAGCTCTCCAGTTCGCTGCAGACGTCCCCCTGATCGACCTCACCGCACCGCCTTCTTACTACTCGGCTTGGCTGCTGAGCGCCGAGCGTACTCTGCCGACCGAAATCCAGATGGCGAAAGTGGCGGCCCGCTCGCTCTACGGCGAGCGCACCCGTCTCAAGATCGACCCAATGCTCCAAGCGGCAACAACGAGCCCCGCACACCTCGAAGCCAACAAGCACCTACTCATGATCAACAAGTACAGATCGCAGGCTTCCACATTCGACCAAGAACTGGATCCTCAGCGCATCATCAATTGGTTCCGGGAACGCTGGGGAGTCGAGGCTGCGGACGTTCTTCCAATGGTGCGTGCTAGGGGATTCGACAACATCCGTTCCTTCCTGCACGCAGCCCGGCCGTACTATTTGGTTGACCGCTACCACCAGATGATTCATCTCAAGATGACGTCATGAGTGCCATCGTAGCCAAGTAGGCAGGCCGCTACAGTATCGAACGGATGGCGACGGCCGCGAGACATACCTTTGCCATGGCATCGCGACGTTCGATATTGGCGCCGCCGATCAACTTCGGTGGACCTTTGATTCACAGCAACGCGAGCTCGCCCAAATGCCCACCCTAGTACTACAGCCGTAGATCGTGATTGCGTTCCTGTCGCGCTTGGTAGTGGCAGCGTCTGGCTCGGTGTTGGTGGCGTCGGCGGAATCGGCTCCATCGGGCGATGTGCAGCTGGTCGTGGATGGGGCGGGTGAGTGCTGCGCGGAGGTGCCGGATCTCATTGCAGGTAAGGGGAATCATCGTGTTTGGTGTTCGGTGTCACTGGGTGTGGTGCCGGCGGTGTGAGTGGTGGTTGGCTGTCGGGCTCGTGCGGCGGTGACGGCGAGGAAGGCGTGGGCGAGCATGGCCAGGGTGGTCCAGCGGTGCCATGAGGTCCAGGTGCGGACCTGGTGTTCGTCCAGGCCGGCGCAGCCCTTGCCGGCTTGGAAGTTCTCCTCCACCCGCCAGCGGGTCCCGGCCACCCGCACCAGTGTTGCGAGCGGAACGGCGGTGGTGGCGTGGCAGAGGAAGTAGGCCAGCTCACCGGTGTGCAGGTTGCGCCGCAACAGCAACCAGCGGTGCTGGGTCGGCTCACTGTCGCTGATGCTGGTGAAGGCCCAGGCGTAGAGCCGTTCGCCTTTACTGCCGCGGCCCGCGGACAGGATCTGCCAGCCGTTGCGTGGGATCTGTTCGACGAACCTGTCGGCGCGTAGCTTGCCTGGCGGCGTGGGGATCTGGGTGTCGCAGGAGACGGCCATAACGTAGTTCAGGCCACGTACTTCCAGTGCGTGCCGAAGCTCGGGGTTGTCGCCGTATGCCTCGTCGGCGGCGATCCAGCCCACGCCGGCGCCAGCGGCCAGTACCCGGTCGGTCATTCGCAGCGCCAGTTGAGGCTTGGTCGCAAACTCCGCATCAGCCGGAACTCCGGCCGCCGCACGCCGAGCCATATCCGATGTCCAGCACTGCGGCAGGTACAACTCGACATCGACGAACGCATGCCCGGCCGGAGTGGCCAGCGTGGCAAACACCGCGATCTGGCAGTTCTCGATCCGCCCGCAGGTGCCGGAGTACTGCCGCTGCACGCCCACGGTGCGCCGGCCCTTCTTGGCGTCACCGGTCTCGTCGAACACTAGCGTCACCAGCTCCGGCTCCACCCCATCAGCCAGATTCTCCACCGCGTAGGCGGCAGCCTCGGCCCGGACCGTCTCGTGGTCCCAGCTCGCCCGACCCAGCAGGTGCTGTATCCGGTCCGGGGAGCCATGGCCGGCATGCTCGGCCAGGCTCCAGCAGTTCTTGCGCGGCAGGTCTGCCAGCAGACCGTCGACAACGTCCCTGGCCGTCCGGCGAGTCTCGACCCGCGCGAAGCACCCTCCAACCCGTTGCATCAGCGCGCCCAGTTCCCGTTCCCAGATCGCAGCCTCTAAGCTAAGCGCAGCGGCCACCGCCGAATCTTCGGTTGTTCTCACAAGCACTGCATGATCAAGCGGTGGCCGCCTCGCGTCACACAGCCACGCCGATCCCAGATCCCTTACCAGGAAAGCGAATCAGCCGAGGCAACGATCCACCGGCTGTAGTACTAGGCGGCCCAGGCGCATTGCATGGGCCAGGGCAGTTCTCAGAAGCCGTGCTTGTGCCCATCGTCACGACGCTCGCTCACACGAAGCCGTCATCCCGCCGCCGCGCCGACCATTGCCTCCATGAGATCGGCAGCCTCTTCGCTCGTGAGCGATCCCTCCCGGACGAGCGAGTGCCATGTCACGAACGAGATCGCGTGGCCGACGGCTGCCGCCGTGCGCACGCGCACACGACCTCGCTCGCGGCGTCCCGTCATCAGTGAACGAGCGACGTGGCGGAAGTAGCCGAAGAACGCCTCGCGGGCCGCCGGCGGGACAGCATCGATATCGCGGATGCCTGCCGAGAGCATCGCCTCCGTTTCCTCGTACCACCGATACAGTTCGCGCACCGCGACGCGAAAGCGCTCGTTGGGTGAGGCGATGCCGACCCACGACGTTGGGTCGGGCATGGGATGCCGCTCGTAGTAGTGGGCGTTGCACGCCTCGAAGAGCACATGGAGATCGGGGAAGTGGTTGTACACCGTGGCGCGCTGCACGCCCGCGCGCTCGGCGATGGCCTTGATGGTCGTCTTCGCGGGGCCGAGCGTTTCGTGGAGCTCGACCGTCGCTTCAACGATTCGTTGCCGGGTCTCGGCTTCGGTGAGCGCACGCTTCGTTTTCCGGTATGGGCGTGGCGACACTATGTTCGCTGAACACATATGTTAGCCAATCTTGACAGGGCGCTTCAGCTGCTGCTTCATTGTACGCAGGTGTCAGCCAAATGGAGGTGCGGCATGAGTGCAGAGACTACAGCGGCCACGACCGTCAAGATTGTCCAGCCCAGTGAAGGTCGGCGCGGCGGATTGATGCCCGGCGTCGGGGTGATCTTCAAGATCGACGGTGCCGACTCCGGTGGGGCCCTCGCCGTCGTCGAACACCCCTTCGAGGTCGGCGGACTCGTCCCACCCCACGTCCACCACCGCGAGGACGAGATCTCCATCGTGCTCGAGGGCGAGATCGGCTTCCGGTCCGAGGACAAGGAGATCGTGCTCGGTCCGGGCGGATACATCGTAAAGCCGCGCGGCGAGGTCCACGCGATGTGGAACGCCGGACCGACGCCGGCGCGCATGATCGAGATCATCTCGCCGGCCGGACTCGAAGAGCTCTTCCGGACGGTCGTCGACCTGACCGAGCGCGGCGAAGCAGAGATGACGAAGATCGTCGAGCTCGCGAACCGCTACGAGGTCCCAATCGCGGACCCCGAATGGTTTGCGGACGTCATCGAGCGCTACCAGCTCTCCATGCCGACGCCTTAGTCTGGGGCCGCCTGGATGTATCCAGGCGGCCTACACCCGTTCGCGATGTACTACCTGCTCGACAGGAACACGATCACGATCTACGGCTGTAGTACTAGGGGGCATCTCTCACTGTCTGGACCAAGGCGATTGGCTCTCCATGACTGCCGCTTGGTACCGCGCAGCCTCGTGGTACCAAGCGGGAACTCGCGCAGCTCCTGCCAGCATCAGTCCGTTCGTAGCTGAAGCAGGACCTCGTTGTGATTCATCCCGGGTGGTACCTATGGGGTCTGTCGCGTCCAGCCCGGTGGAGTTTTCGTGGACGGCGAACCCGGGTGAGCACCCGTACCAACCACTCGCATAGTGGAGCAGGGTGTCGTTCTGGCGATCGTAGGTCGCGTGCTGCTACGAGTCGTACTCGACCGTGACCGGCACCGCGGATTCGCCTGCCAGCTTCGGCGCACCCCGGACGTCGCACCGGCGACGCAAAGGTCGCGCCGCTGCCGTCCGCCTTGGGAGCGGCCAGGGTGAGGTCATCGCCCGAGGTGATCCAGCGATCCGCCTCGGCCAGCAATTCCCTCTGCGAGGATGCCGCCAGCACGACCCTGACTGGTGCGTCTCCGCGTGCTGCCACCACCGTTTCATGGGCGCGGCGCCGCGGACGTAGGTTCGGCCCCCGGCTCGTGAGACGGTCTGTCGGGGTCACCAAGACCCCGCCGCAGCAGCTGGGCCGGCCATTCACGGCGCGGAGCCTGTCGATGCTGGCCAAGCACAAGCACATTGCGATCAGAGTCGAGTCGGTGCGCCAGATCCTCTACGTGGCTGGTGCCAGGTGGTAAGGACCGGACTTCACCCAGAAGATGGCTCGCGTCCTCGACCTGTACGACCATCCACCCTGTCGATGCGCGGGTGGCTACGTCGACAAGCTGGCCGCAGTGTCAACCTGCGGTCCGGGCCGCGGATGGTTCCCCGCCAGGCGCCCCAGCCAGGCTGGGCGCGATTCAACTGATTCGGCGGCGTGCGGCATATGTTTCGCCACACTCGACCTGGCCACCGGCCAGATGTTCTGGCGGTTCCGAGGCCGTTCGCAGGCCGGTCAGGCAAGGTCATCAGTCGGGAGATGAGGGATCAGGAAGAGGCGAAGCCTCCTCGGCCGTTGCAGCTGGAAGACGCCACATCGGCAGCATTGATGGACCGCTCGGGAGAGTGATCGGATGGCCACAATCGCGGTAGCCGTGCCGCAAGTACAGGCGTCTAGAGGCGACCGAGGCGGCGACCAAGTAGGCGGGAGTCATGGCTGGGTCGAGTTCGGCGTGCCGACGGTTCAGCAGTGAGGCACCGTAGCCACGACCTTGGCACGCGGGCATGACGGCGATGAAAGCCAGGTAGAGGTGCCCTTGTTCGGGGTGTACGTCGGCCATCGCCGCATCGAAGGCTCTGAACTTCGGCAGGTGTTTCTGTCCAACGGCGTTGGCTAGGCGCTGCTCGTAGCTGAATGGTTCAGGGCCAGGCTCGGCCAACCAGATTGCCATTCCAACCAGTCCGCCAGCCGCTCCGGTAGCCACCTCGACTGTGCCATTAGCGAGGCCATGTTCTACCCAGATATCGACATAACCGGGCAGGAGCCGATGTCGTGCATTCGTGTCTGGGATAAGCCACCGGGTGGGGGGAAGTTCTGAAAATGCAGTAGTCAGCAACTGTACGAGTCTGTCGTGATCGCTGTCGTCTGCCGAACGCATCGTTGTCAATTCGTCAATGGACATGCTGGCGCTCCTGCTGCTCTTCGGCAATACGGGTCTTCCTTGCAAGCATGGGGGACGAACCTGCTTCAGATTGGACGCAAATCGCCGGCGTGCTGTCGAATGGCCGCGACTGCTTCTGAGACCCTTGCCAGATCCGTACGGTGGTGCAACACACACATCCGGACGATCATTCGTCCAGAAAGGCGGGTGCTCGAAAAGAGGATCTTGCCCTCGGCGTTGACGCGCCGCAACAGCTCCGCCGTTCCCTTGTTCTCGTCATCAAGGTTGGCGTCGATGGTGTCCGAGCGCAGGTGGAAGCCGAAGATCGAAAGGTCTGGTGGGCCAACCATGACGAGCTGTGGGACGACCGCCAGTTCTTCGTAGGCCATGCGGGCAAGGTCGAGCTTTTCGTCCAAGGCGTCCCTAAAAGCGGCGACTCCGTGAAGATGCAGCGGCAGCCAGACTCTGAGGCCTCGGAAATCCCGGCTGAGCTCAGGACCGTAGTCGCCGAAGTCCGGCAATGTACTGCCGCGAAGGTCTTGTAGGTAATCTGGGCTGCGGGTGCTGTGCGCCTCGCGGAGCAACCTGCCGTTGCGAACCAGCAGACAGCCTGTTCCGAAGGGCAAGAAGAGTCCTTTGTGCGGGTCGAGTGCCATCGAGTCAGCGCGCTCGATCCCACGCAGTTGCCGTCTGCCTCGCTTAGTGAGCTGAAAGAAGCCGCCATATGCTGCGTCAACGTGCATCCAGAGTCCCTCGGCAGCGGCGACATCAGCGATGGCTGGAATCGGATCCACTGTGCCGGTGTTCGTCGTGCCTGCGCTGGCTACGACGAAGAACGGCAGGAAACCGGCTGCTCTATCGGCGACGATAGTTTCATGCAGAGCCGCGGGGTCCATCCGAAGTCGTCGGTCAACACCGACGATGCGGACCGCTTGTGGAGCGAATCCCAGCAGCTGTGCGGCTTTTGCAACATGATCGTGAGTCTGCTCTGTCACATAGATCGCGCCACTGAGGAAGTCTCCAGGCAACAGGCTGGATCGGGCCGTGATCATGGCCGACAACGTTGCCATTGATGTACCGGTTGTCAGAATGCCAGCTGCGCCAGCCGGCAGGTGGAACAGGTCAGCCAGCCATCTCAACACGTCGGTCTCAAGGGCGACCAGACCGGGCGCAGGCGTAGCCTGGCCGGTATAGCGATTGAGCACGTCCGCGATCAGGTCCGCGATCCCAGCACTCACGAGCCCGCCGCCCGGCACGAACCCGAAAAGGCCGCCGTGCGCGGTATTGATACCCTTGCCTGCAGCCCGGTCAATCACCGCTAGCAACTCATGAAGTGGTCGCCCACGCTCCGGGGGCATGCGGCGTATCACTGGATCTGCCAACAGATCCTCTACCCCTTCGCAATCGCCCACAGACTGCGTCGGCAAGCCATCAACAACGTCGGAGACGTAGTTGGCGACGACCACCAGCATCTCACGCAAGTCCTCGCCGATGGGCTCCAGCGGACGGCGCCGCAGTGCGAGTCCTACCGGTGCGACAGCGTCCAACGGAGTCGAGAGCTCAGGACGACCCTGCTCGTACGCCATCGAGTCCTTTGCTGGGTGGTACTCGGGTTCTCTCGCCAGGTGGCGGCTGGCCGGCCGGGACAGTGCGTCCGTCACAAGCCTCTCCCTATTTTCACGCCGTTCGGAATGCCGCCCGACATCAAGGACGCCCGAATTGATGGTCGTCGTCTACACCGCGCCGGCCAGCAGCGTGGCTCGCTCGCCCGGCTTCTGCGATGCCAGAATCGAACGTGTACTGGTGCTCGCTATCCGCCAGTACGCACCGGATGCAACCTTCGGTTCTCAGAGCCTGTCAGTCTGCACGTCGGATGCTGAATCAAGACCACGCAAGTCGTGGGGCCGTCTCCCGGTCCTAGGTGATCCTTGTTCGTGGGCGGCGGACGCACTTTGGGACTCCGGAGCGCGATCGTCGCGAGCGTAGAACCAACACGCGCTCTCTCGCCGTACCTCCAGTGACTGGTCAGCCTGAAGGGACTCCTATGAGTGACACCGTCCACCTAGCCCGAATCTCTCGTGACTGCGACGTTCGTGGTGGACAGCGGTGGCTTGATGGCCGGCGGTCGGGGTTGATTCTTGCTGTCGGGTAGGACAAGGACCCGGGTGTCGTCTCGGGTGGACGCCGGTTCCAGGGCCGGGAACGCCGGTTCCAGGGCCGGGTCTGTTGCGGGTCGCAGTGATGGTTGGGTCGTCGTTAGCCCGGTGCAGTGAGAATCGGGGTCATCTATGTGGCCCGGGCGTCGCGGCTTCGAGAGGTGATCGTGCGCGGTTGGAGGCGGTTACGCGTGCGTCGACGGCGCCGGCCGGTGTGGTGCAGCGGGCCAGGATCGTGCTGGCGGCTGACGGAGTGCCCAACACCGAGATCGTAGCGGACGTCGTCGTCGCGGCCGACGGTGGTGAAGTGGCGCAATCGCTACGCCGAGGCCGGGATCGATGGTCTGGGAGATCTGCCGCGGCCGGGACGTGCTCGCGAGATCGATGAGGTCGAGGTGCTGGCCGAAACCCTGGCGCACAAAGGGAAACCGCCGGCCGAGCTGGGCGTGACGCACTCGTCGTCGCGGTCACTGGCCGCCCGGTCGGGTATCTCGTTCGCCGCCGTGGTCAGGATCTGGCGGAAGTGGAACATTCAGCCGCACCGGATCGAGACGTTCAAGTTCTCCGCCCGACCCCGAACAGGAACCCAAGATCCGTGACGTCGTCGGCCTCTACCTGAACCCGCCGGCCAACGCCGTCGTGGTCTCGATCGACGAAGAATCCCAAATCCAGGCCCTGGACCGCACCCGCTCGGGCTGCCGCTACGCCCCGACCTGCCGGCCCGGCAGACCCACGACTACAGCCGCCACGGCACCACCACACTGTTCGCAGCCTTCGAGGTCGCCACCGGCAAGATAAGCGCCGACGCCTGCTACCACGGCACAGCAACCCACCCCCGCGTGAGACTGCACGTCATCTGCGACAACTAGCCACGCACCCCCACGTGAAGGTCTGGCTGGCCAAGAACCCACGGATCATCCTGCAGTTCACCCTCAGCAACTGCTCCTGGCTGAACATGGTCCAGATCTTCTTCGGCATCATCACCCGCCAAGCCGTCCGCCGCGGCACCTTCACCTCCGTCGCCGACTTCCCCGACGCCATCCGAGACTTCATCGACTCCTACAACGACCGAGCCAAACCCTTCACCTGGACCAAACCGCCAACACCATCCTGACAAAGATCAGCCGTAATCCAACTTCAAACCCGCGACACTAGGGCGTATCCCCTAATTGGCGTAGCCAGATGACGATTGCGCAGCGAACGGCTCCTCCGCGGTAGGTGCGGGTGTACCTCTCGTGGCGGGTGGCGGTACCGCGTCAGTATTTGAGGCGGTTGAAGCCGCACTCGAGGGTGTTGCGGCCTTTGTAGGTGTCGGTGTCGAAGCTGACTGGTCTACCGCCGCGGCGGTCGCGCCGTTTTGCGGGGATTGTTAGTCCGCGGGTTCGGAGACGGCCACGATGCTCCCCACCAGCCCGCAGCAGGGCGCGATTCGCGCGTACTGAGTACGCCTTGTCGCCCAGGACGCGGTCGGGCCGGGTGCGCCCTGCCCGACCCGAGGCCTGGCCTGGCACGGCGAACAGGTAGGCAAGTATCGCCGAGTCGCGGCCTTGGTCGGGGCAGACGAGGATGGCCGGCGGCCAGCCCTTGCCGTCGCTGGCGGGGTGGATCTTTGGTGCCCAGGTCGCCGCGCGACCGCCGCTCGCATGAACAGGCGGTTCACCCCGCGGATTCTTGTAGTTCGATCTCCCCGTGCCACCGAGTCCCAAGGCCACATTGGTTGCGTGCTGATGCGCACGGTTGATCGTGGAGTCCACCGACACGTCCCGGTCCACCTCGACCAGGGGCGTCGGCCTCGGCTAAGCAACCGCGCAGATCCCGGTCCCGGGTGCCATCAGCATTGAACCGGGCAGGACCGCCTCCAGATGCTACGGGCCGAACGCCGCCGGCAGATCCCGCCAGTATGCGCAGCAGATCCGGTCACGTCACGTATTGGGTAAGGAGCGAGCGCCGTCCGCCTAGCGGTCCGCGCCGGATCAGAGGAGGTTGTGGTCGCTCAGGCAACCGCCCGCCCGCCCAGTTCCTCGGCAGAGCTACCGAGCTCGCCGTGTGGGATAGTGCGTTACGTCAGCCGGGTGCCCGTCTTCGAGCGGTCGTGATTCACCAAGAGCCAGGTCTCGGAAAGGACGCGACCCTGATCGCGAAGTCTGACGTCGTTTGCCGTAGTAACTGGCGTCGATTGAGGCCGCACGATCGAGCGGTGGCCCCGAATGCCATTGCCTCACAGTTCGGCACTCGGTGGCGCTCCGTCCTGTCGACAGTCCGCATGGCTCGGTAGCCGCCGGATCTCGCAATACTTTCTCTGGACGTCCACGCGTCTAGCTCGCACTGCGATGGTCCGACGGCACCAGCATGCATCGGCGACCAATCACGAATATCGACACCAACATGGCCTACCAGTGAACTCGAACATTAACGCACCGCACCGGGGGTCGGCAGCTATCGGGCGATGCGGAGGGTTGCGTGTGCAACTGGTACACAACCGCCGACTTCCTTACTGCAATTGCTGAGGTTGAACAGCGGCGAAGGTCCATTGAGACTTCGGACAGAACTGACCATTCGAGCCGAGAGCATGGGTGAGCCGCGCTCCCGACCAGACATACCAATGTGCATCAATTCAACCACCAGGCGCGGCAATTGCTACCCAGTCGAGCTGAAACTGGAGCTCCGCCAAGCTCAGACAGGACCTCCGAGCCGACCCGGCTCGGAGGTCTGCGCTGCGGCTCGGCGAATCAGAGCTGTGTCTTGCTGAACTGCTGGATGGTGTACCCATTCTTCACCCGCTGGACGAATTTGGTCCCGTTGCTCACGGAACCGGTCACCAGGGTCACGTACAGGCCGCTGTTGACGTTGCGAAGGTAGACGTAGTTCAGATTGTCCGGGTTGGGAGTGTAGTCCCACTTCTGGCTCGGCGTCCCATCGCACGCCTTCGAGATGATTCTCGCGCCGTCCGAGCCGGAGTCGTTTTCCACGTCCAGACAGCCCTGCCACCAACTGGTGTCAACCAAACTGAAATGACCATCGGCGAAGTAGCGGTGCTTGAACTTCTGGGTACCCCATCCCTGATAGGTCTGCTGTTCGACGTTCACCGGGTTCGACTTCCACCAGTCGCTGACCGTTATCGCCTTGCCACTGTGACGAAGGACGAGCATGCTGGTCGTGGTCGAATCCACCGCGGTTCCGGCCGCGGACGCAGGCACCGTAGTCGCCGTGCCGACGGCGGCGACTGCGAACATTCCGCCGATAGCGATCGCTCTGCGCAGCTTCTTCTTGAACACTGGTCATGCCTCCTGATGATTGCCTCGCGGCGTCTTTGGTTCACCCGTTCAAAGGGCTGTACGAACCGCTGACCCGCGATGGTTCTTCAAGGCGCTCAGCAGGCGCGTGAGATCCTCTGCAAGCTCGGCTGGGTAGGTTGGCGGGATGGCGCGTCGGTTGGGGTTGCGGCAGATTGCTGAGGTCTTCGTGTTCGGGGTGGGGACTTCGGAGTGTCGGTTGGACACCGGTCCCAGAAGATATTCGTCGAGGCACCCAAACTGGAGTGTCGCCGACGGTCGCTGATCCTCAGCGGGGACGAGCGGTAGTTGCGGCGCCATAGACGGTGGGAGTCGGTGGCCACACTCTCGCCGGGGGGTCAACTGGTATAGGTGTCGGCCGACGGTCACGTGTACGCCTTACCGTCCACCGGCCTAAGCAGCCACGCCGTGAGACACGCTTCGCCGCCCCCGAGGTTGCGCAGATAGATTTCACGTGCGATCCAGTCCTCCGAATTGTTATGTCGCAGGACATGGGTGACGGTTCTGCATCAGGACATCGGTAACACTCCAAGGGTTCTTGGTGGTGACACTTCCGCCCCGAGGCTCGGGCGGTGGCTGCCAATGAACCCATCGATCCTCGTGTCCGTCTCGCGATCACGCAGTGGCCGGTTGATGCGCCTCGTGGGGGCGGTGACGACCTTTTGTGCCGAGCACGGCATCTCGCGCAAGACGTTCTACGAGATCCGGCGGCGCCGCCTCACCGACGGGCCCGCGGCGGCGTTGGAACCCAGGTCGCGGCGACCGAAGTCGAGCCCGTCGAAGCTGACCGACGAGGTCAAGCGCCAAAGCGATCGGGGTCCGGGCTGCACTCGAGCAGTCCGGGCTGGACTGCGGCCCGATCAGCGTGCACGACAAGATGCACGCAATCGGCCTGGAGGTGGTGCCATCGATCGCGTCGCTGGCCCGGATCTTCCGCGACGCCGGCGTGGCACGGCGGGAACCGAAGAAGAAACCGAGAGCGGCGTGGCGCCGGTTCGTCTATCCGGCCCCGAACGCCTGCTGGCAACTCGACGCCACCGAATACGTACTCACCCGCGGCCGCAGATGCGTGATCTTCCAGCTCATCGACGACCACTCCCGCTACGCGGTCGCCTCCCACGTCGCGTGGAGCGAAACCGCCGAAGCCGCGATCGTTGTGTTCGACAAGGCCGTGACCGCCCACGGCGTGCCCCAGCGGCTGCTGTCCGACAACGGGACCGCGCTCAACCCGTCACGGCGTGGACTCCTGGGCCAACTCGTCGTCCACCTGATGGCCCTGGGCGTCGAGCCGATCACCGGCAAACCCTACAAACCCACCACCCAGGGCAAGAACGAACGCTTCCACCAAACCCTGTTCCGCTACCTCGACAAACAGCCCCTGGCCACCGACCTGGCCCAGCTGCAGACCCAGGTCGACACCTTCGACCACATCTACAACACCCAACGCCCCCACCAAGGACTGCCCGGCCGCGTCACACCCCTGACCGCCTGGCAGGCCACCGCCAAGACCGAGGCACCTCACCCCACCCGCGACCTATTCCGCCGCCCCGCCAGCCCACCCCGACCCACCCGGACACGAGTGCCCACAGACCTGCCCGACGGCACGTTCGTCAAGAAACTCGCCGCCAACGGCGTCTTCATGCTGAACAAGGTCCAGTACATGGTCGACGGCCGACGAGGCTTCCAGCAGGTCCTCGTCATCACCGCCGGCGACAAGATCACCGTCGCCGACCTCGACGGCGAGATCCTCATCGAACACACCAGACCCGCAGCCGGAGTCACCTACGTCGGCAACGGCCGCCCCCGCGGCCCACGCCAAGACCCTGAACCGTCACCGATGTCCTGACACATCCACTGTCACCGATGTCCTGACACAGAACCGTCACCCATGTCCTGCGACATCACATCCAGTCCTCCGAATTGATCTGCGGCCACCCAGGCTGAGGCCCACTTACAGGCCACGCTGGCCGTCGTCGGGTCTGTCAAGAGAACGGTGTATCTCGGGCGATCCGATCCAAGAAGCCGTTACGGAATGTAGTTATCGCGGGACTCGCCTTATCCACAGCCCGCATGGAAGAGTCGCAGCGACAGGGGAGAGTGAGTCCATTGAGCCAGACAGCGCACCACTTAACGCACCATTTTCAGCGATCAATGACGACCAACGGCGCTGTCACTCCTCGCCTCGCAAGCACGCAGGTCACAACCAGTTTTGCCAAGCGTCAATCAGCGGTAGTAGATGTGGGACGCAAATCAGCGGTCTCGAAGTTCCAGTTTGCGCGTTGCGATCCTTGGATCAGGGGATGTCGCCGTGACCAGCAGGCCCGCATGAGACTCCGAAGCGGATGTCAGCACCATGTCAGCGCCCGCACCCAACGAGTCGACTACCTCGTATCGAGTCTAGGTCGGCATGATCCGATAGCGCGTCGCCACAAATGGGCGGTAGCGCATACAAGTCGCCTGCACATTTGGGCCCGACCCGTTTGACGGATATCCGAGATCAGGGGGCTTGTGCTCCGGAAGGATGTTCATCATGGAGTCTATGGGCACGAAGGAGCCGCGGTCTGGTCGTTGGTTCACGCCTGAGTTCATGGCCGAGATCGTCGAGCTGTGCCAGCGCGGTGATCGGTCGGGGGTCAGGTCGCGAGGGACTTTGATCTGACCGAGACCGCGGTGCGGGAGTGGCTGAAGCAGGCTGAGCGCGATGCCGGTACCGGTGACGGCGGGTTGACCACGAGGAAGAGCTTAGCCAGTTGCGGCGGGAGGCTCGCAGGCTGCGTGAGGATGTCGAGATCCTCAAGCGGGCCACGGCCTTTTGCGAAGTAGACTCGGTGAACTGTTACCCGTTCATCGAGGCGGAAGAGCAAGGCGACCACAGTGTGAAGTGTGCGTGTGAGTTGCTGCAGGTCTCCCGTGCGGCCACTACGCCGACCGCGCCGGGCGACCGTCTGGCCGTGTGCAGCGCGACGCCGTCCTGACCGGAAAGATCATCGAGCTCCCCGACGAGTCCCGCCCGACCTACGGCTCTTTGCGGGTTCACCGCGAGCTCCGGGCCCAAGGTGAGCGGTGTTCCCGCAAACGGGTGGCCCGGCCGTCGCGGGACGCCGACCGCCACGGCCGGGTCCCGCGACGATGGAAGACGACCACTATCGCCGACCCGGGCACGAACACCAGACCTGGTCTGATCGGCCGCGACTTCGCTATCCGCCCCGGCCGGCCCGCGGCGCTGGACCGCCGCTGGAGCGGCGACATCACCTACACCCACACCTGGCAAGGCTGGCCCTACCGGCCACGGTGTATCGACCTGGCCTCGCGCCGGGTGGTGGGCTGGGCCACCGCTGACCACCTGCAACACCGACCTGATCGCCGACGTCACGGACGCGCTCACCGCCGCAGTCAACCGGCGCCGGCCCGTGCCCCGGAGTGGTGTTCCACTCCGACAGAGGCTGCCAATACACGTCGGCCCAATACGCCAACCTGGCAAGGGATCTGGGCGTCACCTTGTCGGTCGGACGCAAGGGGCAGTGCTGGGACAACCCGGTCGCCGAGCCACCGTCAAGACCGAACTCATCCACCGCCGGGCCAGGCTCACCCGCAAGGCCGCCACCAGCGCGCTCTTCGACTACATCGAAAGCTGGCACAACACCCGCCGACGCCACTCCACCCTCGGAGACCTCAGCCCCGCCACCTACGAATCAACCCACGCCACCCCTCGAACAAATAACGCCAACCAACCTCACACCAACCCCGTCCGTCGAACCGAGTCAACCCCAATGTAGCTGTCATCGAGGCCAGCTCCCCGACCGTCCAAAGTCGCCACACCTCAGCCGTTGAACCCGAGTTGATGTTGTCAACCGGATCCGGAGGCCGGTGTGGCGTATGTGAGGGACCAGTGGACCAAGGCCGTCAGACGGCCGGACGGCACCGTCGAGCGGGTGAGGAATGAGAAGCGGTGGGGGCGCGGGAAACGGTGGCTCGCGATGTGGCTCGACCCCTCCGGCAAAGAGAAGTCGAGGGCGTTCAGCAGCAAGGCTCGGGCGGACAAGTATGCGTCCGAGATGGAAACGGACGTCGCCCGCGGTGAATATGCCGACCCGCAGGCTGGGCGTGTTCGATTTGGCGAGGTCCTCGAGAGTTGGCTGAAGTCCCGCAATGTGGACCCGTCAACGGCGATCCTGTACGAAGCTGCGCTACGGCTACACGTTCGGCCGGTGTTTGGGCCGCGGCAACTCAGCAGTATCAAACCGTCCGAGATTGCCGCCTGGCTCGTGGACTTGGAGAAACGTATCGGCGCGCCGACGGCTCGCACTGCGTTCATCGTCCTTCACGGGAGCCTGGATCTTGCTGTAGAAGACGGCAGGATCAAGCGGAACCCTGCCAAGGCGAAGACGGTCAAGGTGCCCGTGATCAAGAGCGGACGAATCGTCGCCTGGGGCGACGACACGGTGCTACGGGTTGTGGAAGCTCACCCGCCGGAGTATCGGGCTATTCCCGTTGTCGGCGCGGCCGCCGGCCTACGACAGGGCGAACTCTTCGGCCTTGCCGAGGAGGACATCGACTTCGACGCGATGGAGATCCATGTCAGGCGCCAGGTCAAGAGGCTGGGCAGCAAGTACATCTTCGCCCTTCCGAAGAACGACCGAGAGCGAACAGTCCCGATGTCCGATGGAGCGGCTGAGGTACTACGGCAGCACATCGAGGCCACCAAACCCCAACCACTTGCTCTGCCGTGGGAGAAGGCTGGCGGAGACCTGATCGCTGCACGACTGCTGTTCAGGTGGCGCGACGGTCTCCATATCCGGGCTCGCGGCTACAACGAAAGAGTCTGGAAACCTGCACTCGTGGTGGCGGAAGTCATCCCGCCGCCCATCCGCAGTGCACGAGGGGCGCTCGAGTTTCTTGCCAGTCGCGAGGACGGCATGCATGCGCTGCGGCACTACTACGCCAGCGTAACGCTCGCGGACGGCGTGAACATTCGAGAACTCGCCACCTACCTCGGGCACGGGGACCCTGGCTACACCCTCCGCCTCTACACTCATATGCTGCCCTCCTCGCATCAACGCGCACGGAAGGCCATTGATTCGCGACTTCGTTCAGTATTCGCGGTCGCGTCCGACGAAGCAGTGACGAAGCAGACGCTCCCAACGCGCCTCGGAGCGCCTGTCGAGCCGATCCCTGCGCCGACACCGGAACTTGGCCTCTGACCTGCGAAGACGCCAGTTTCTCTCCAGTCCCTCGCCAGGATCCCTCGGCGCTCGGAGTGCCGGGCCAGCCAACATGTTCCAGTACTACGCCGAAGACTCCACGCGCTTCACCGGCGACCGCGACCTCGGCCTCGTCCGCTCCCTCAACCCCGACCTCCAGTCCTTCGAGGCCTGGCTGGCTCTGCACGGGGACAAGGTCAAGGCGACCGTCAACTGACGTTCCACCCCCGCTGAGATCGGCGGCGGCGTACAACAGTTGTCGTACGCCGCCGGGCCGGTTGGTTCAGTTGGCGTCGGGCGCTACCAGGTTGGGGAGTTCGACTTCGAACTTGGTGGTGAGGGGGTGACGTGGAGTTTGTGGCCCTGATCTGCCGCGGAGTTGGCGATGCCGATGGCCCAGGCTGCCGTGTACCGGCTCACCGATGCCGAGCGCGGTCTGGCCACGCTGCTTCGCGATCGGCGCATCCGCCGCGAGCCCGGGACACCGAGGATCCCCGAGAGCCAGCGGCACGCGGTCAACTCCACCCGCTTCAAGTGAGCTGACTGGGCCGCTGGGCGCTTTTTCGTGCCAGCAGATTGAAAGTCGATTGAAAGCGGTCGCGAGCACGCTGGATTCATCGAGCATCGCGATACCGAGTCGGTACGAAGCCGATGCGGCCGTGAGCTTTCATTCCGGACAAGGGGAAATCACATGAAATTGAAGGTACGATTTGCGGCGGTCCTGGCACTTGGCCTGCTGGCAGCAGGATTGGTGAGCGCCGCACCGGCATCCGGTGCGCCCGCACCAGCGGCGGCGCCCGCTACCATCTCCCGGGAGATCTACCTCACCGGCAGCACGCCTGTCACCGGCACGGTAATGGTTCCCGCGAGCGGACCTCGCCGAATCTATCTGGCTGCGGCAACCTACGCCTGGCACGTCACGATTGACGGTGTGGGGCGTGCCAGAAACGTGTCCCTGCGCGCCGGCTGGTACAACTGGCGCTGCTATCTCACCGGCAACGGAACTGTTTACCCGAATTACAACTACAGGGGAAACTGCTTGCTCGATCCTGATGCGGCAGGACAGGCCAACGCCTGGCTACCCGCGAGCGGTGCAATCAACTGGGCCGTGCCGACCGGATGGCACACCTGGAAGAGCGATCTGTACATGTTGTGATCAAACCGCTCGCCCGCGCTACGAAGAAGGCCCGGACCGACAGGTCCGGGCCTTCGCTGTGGTGTCGGGGAGTACGGAACTGGAACTGGTGCATAGGTTTCGGTAACGGTGGGGCTCGTATGTTGGATACTCTCGGTGGGTGGGGGAGTTTTGCCTGCCCGGACACCTGAGGGTGAGCCGTGATTGCCGTTGTGAGGAGTGGGTGGATGACGCTGGATACGTCCGATGATCTGGCTGCGGTGATGACCGAGGTCGCTGCCACGCTGGCGGGTCCGCTGGGTTTGGACAAGACGCTCGACCATGTCCTGGCCTGTGTGCTGGACACCGTCCCGGGCATCACCCAGGCGAGTTTGTCGGTCACGACACGCGACGGCCGGATCGAGACGTTGGCGCCGACGGACGAGCGCGTAGTACTGGCGGATCAGCTCCAGTACAAGCTGGGTGAGGGCCCGTGTCTGGAAGCGGCGCTGTCGGAGCCGGTCGTCGAGTCGGCCGATCTGGCCACCGACCCGCGCTGGCCGCAGTACGGGCCGGGAGCTACCGCGCTGGGATTCGGTGCGCAGATCGCGTTCCAGTTCCGGGCCGAGCCGCACGCCCGGGGAGCGTTGAACCTGTACGCCGACGAGCCGCACAGTCTCGACAGCGAAACCCGCGCCCTGGGTGCGATGTTCGCCGGGCTGGTCGCGATCGCGATGGGCTGGGCCAGGCACGAAGAAACCATGAACCAGGCGCTGGCCAGCCGGAACGTGATCGGTCAGGCGGTCGGCATCGTGATGGAGCGCTACACGATCGACCCCGACCGCGCGTTCGCGTTCCTGGTCCGGATCTCCCAGGACAGCAACACCAAACTCAGGACCGTCGCGGACCGGGTCGTCGCCGACGTCATCACCAAAGCCACCGCCCGCTCGACGACCTAGGCCCTCGAGGTCAATTGGTTCGCAACTGCTCCTACAGTGCGAACAACCCTTTCAGTCCGGTGGCTATACCCCCGGCGATGGCGAGCAGCAGTACCAGGGAACGAGCTGTCCGGTCGGGGATCCGGCCGGCCAGCAGCGCTCCGAGGCCCGCGCCGGCCATCAGACCCAGACCGGCCGCCACCCACTCGCGGTCCGCGAGTGGAGGGACGCCGCGGGTGAGGAGTGAGAAGACGTTGACGACCGCGCCGTAGAACAACGCGTTCGGCACGAATTCGCGGATCGTCCAGTTCGCGTTGACGGCGTACAGGGAGACCGGCGGACCGCCCAGCCCGGCCGCCGTGTTCATGAACCCGCCGGTCGCGCCGGCCGTCAGGGCGCCTGCGAGCCCCCTGAGCGCCGGTACCCGCAACCCGCTTATCAGCAGCGCCGCCGTCACCGTCACCAGACCGCCCATCACCACGAGCAACACCGGCCCAGGAAGCGCCCGGGAGAACCACGCACCGACCGGCGCAGTACAGGCAGCGGCGACAAGCAGCGGTGCCATCGCCCGCAACCGCACCCGCCGCCATCCCTGCGACAACCCCAGGAGACACACGGCACCGGCGGCACAGTTCGCAAACGTCACCCCGTCCACCGGCCCCAGCACGATCACCAGCGCCGGCACCGAGACCAGCGCGAACCCCATCCCCGTCAGCCACTGCACCAGTGCGCCCACCAGCACGACACCACCGAGTAGCAGCATCCCCATCAGGCGGACTCGCAGATGCAGAGTTGGAGGGGCGAATTAGTGGTGAAGGGTTGAGCGGACCAGTTGCCGAAGCGGTCGACGAGGCGGAGGCCGGCGAGTGAGAGGAGGAGCGGGAGTTCCTGCGGGAAGATGCTTCTGATTTCGAGCGGTGCGACGACGAAGTCGGGCTCGGAGTCAGTCGAGAGGTACCACGTGCCGCGGGTTACTTGCGCGGGCGCATCGTAGGTCTCGGCGACGTCGACGGTGACGTTGCCGCGGTCTGGATCCAGGAACGACAACGACTCCCGGGTACGGCGCACGCCATCGGCTTCGGCGAGTAGGCGCACGCTCGGGTTGAACACGTCGAACACGAACCGTGCGCCAGGTGCCAGGTGTCTTCGAACCGACTGGAAGCATCTCACCAGATCGTCGGCCTCCTGCAGATGCAGCAGAGAATTGGCGGTGATGAACACGAAGTCGAAGGTGCGGCCCAGATCGAAGGCGCGCATGTCGCCCTGCATCCATTCGACCGCGACACCGCGCTCGTTCGCTTTACGCTGAGCCTCAACCAGCATGTCTGACGACAAGTCCATGCCCACACACGGATGCCCGTCGGACGCGATGGGAATCAGCTTGTGCCCGGTGCCGCACCCGAGCTCCAAGACCCGCCCGCCATGCCGATTGACGTCAGCCCGGTAGAAGTCGACTGCGGGCCCGCCACCCGGGAACATCAGGTCGTACAACCTCGCATCCGAGTAGAACACTTCACTCATCAGTCGCCTCCTTCATTCCGTCCCGATTCAACGGCTTCGGCGGCCCCGCCAAAGGCAGGGCGGTCAGTATCGGGGGCACTCCGGATGGGATGTCCCAGGGTCGTCATCAACACAGTCTGACTGCGGGCTGCGGGCGGGATCTCGCCGCCCGCTATGCCTGCCCGGTCGGCGGCCGCGGTGTGTTGTGGTTGTAGCCGGCGGCGGGTGTCCGTGCATCGCCCGGGTGGAGTTGGACGGCCCCGCTGGTGGGGTTGATGTGTACCCGGATCGAGGCGCCATCGCCGGTCACCAGGTACGAGAGCGCACCCGCCGACCAGCTGATGTCGTCCAGGGTGGCTGAGGTCAGCCAGGTGTTCGCGCGCCGGAATGAAGCCAGCGCCCGAACGGACGTGAGCAGGGATTGTGAGCCGTCGCCGAGCTGGTTCAGGTCACCCGGAGACATCGCGGGGCGAAGCGCACTGTCGGGGCCGCCTTCAGCCCAGGTCGAGGTCGTTGCGAACTCGTCGCCGTAGTAGATGGCAGGGATCCCGGGCAACGTGAGCAGGAGACAGAAGGCCGCCGGAAGCAGCGGAGCGGGAACAGTGTCGGCGAGGCGGGCGAAGTCATGGTTACCGAGGAATGTGTGCGGCGTACTGCGCGAGTAGCAGTTGTGGCGATGCAGCCGCAAGGTCGTCACCATACCGTCGGCGGCCCCACCCGAGAGCCACTCGCGGATGCCGTGCATCAGCGCGTACTCGGTCGTGCTGGACACGGTCGTGCGGTTGACCACCGGTGGAAGGTCGTCGTCGAAGAACTGCCCGAGAAACCAGGCGGTCGGGTGGGTCTTGCGAACCCGGGCGAGCACCCTGCGCCAGAAGTCCGCCGGGACCGACCACGCCGAGTCGAGCCGCCAACCCGCGACGCCGCGATCAAGCCAGTACGACAAGACGTCCGCGACGTAGTCCTGGTAGCCGGACGACTCGTAGTCCGGCGTCACCAGTGAGTCGACCCGCCACGGCACCAGCTCGCCTCGGCGGTCCCGGAGGAACCACGGGTCGCCGACCTCGGCGGGATCGGTCAGTCGCCAGAAAGACCGCGAGGCATAGGCGAAAGCACCGTCCAGCACAACGCTGATGCCACCGGCCGACGCCGCGCCGACCAGCGCATCGAGGTCCGCCACCGTGCCGAGACGATCGTCGATCACCCGATGGCTCACCGTGTCGTAGCCATGCGAGACAGACCCGAACACCGGCCCCAGCAGTAGCCCATCGGCACCGAGGGAGGCAACGTGCGGCAGCCAGTCGATCAACTCCCGCAAGGACCTGCGACACCTCCGGTCGGCACCGCTCTGATCTGCGCCCAGTAAGCCCAGCGGGAACGTGTGCCACAGCAGAGTCGGCTCTCCTCGCCCTGTCACGCCCTCGGTCGACCTCGAAGACTCTGGCAGAAACGACGACACCATGACTTCGAGCCTAATGACCGCCTGGTGGCGAGAGCGACCGCGAACAGCGAACCAATCGGTGAACACCCCCTTGCACGGCGCTGAGCTGAGCGACAATTGGCGATATGTATGTTCCCAAGCATTTCGCCGCAGACGATGCAGTTGTGCAGGAGTTGCTGCTGAATCATGGCGCGGCGAACCTGGTGACCAGTACGCCGAACGGGTTGCTCGCGACCTTTCTGCCGTTCGTGTACGACGCCGAATCGGGAGCGCTGCTGGGACATCTGGCCCGCAACAACGAGCAATGGAAGACGCCTGTGCTCGGCGAAGCGCTCGTGATCGTGAGTGGTCCGGACGCCTACATCTCGCCGTCGGCCTATGCGTCCAAGCGGGAGCACGGCCGGGTGGTGCCGACGTGGAACTACGTGACCGCCCACGTCTACGGGAACCTGGTGATCCACGACGATCCGGCCTGGCTGGACAGTCTGGTGAGGCGCCTGACCACCAAGCACGAGGCCGGCTTCGAGGAGCAGTGGTCGGTGGACGATGCGCCCGCGAAGTTCGTCGAGGGACAGCTCCGCGCGATCGTCGGGATCGAACTGGTGATCAGCCGGATCGAGGCGAAAGCCAAGCTCAGCCAGAACCGATCCAGGGCCGATGTCGACGGGGTCATCGCGGCACTGAACTCCCGGGGCGAGGTCGACTCCGCCGAAGCCGTTGCTACCGCCGTCGGTGATCTGGACCGCTCCTGACCGCAGGCGATCCCCCGGCCGCATTCGCCTAACGCGAGCCGCGGCGTGACGCCGAGGCGAAGCTCGGATCTGCCATCGGCCGCGTACCCACTTGGCCTGTGGCGGAGTTTGGGGACCGGTCCCAGGGGTTTGGCTGTACAAAGTTCGGACCGCTCACCTCTTGGGGGTACGACCATCATGACCGTCACGACGCTGACCCAGCCGACCGGTTCGCACCAGGCACCCGCGCGGGGTGGGGTTGCCGCGTTGCTGGCCGATGCCCGCGAGGAGGTGATCGCGATCAGCACGCTGACACCGACCGGGGCGTCGTTCGGGCCGCGCGATGTCCGTCCCGGCGTTCGGTACCGCGCGCTCTTCCCGGACACCGCACGGACCGCTCCGGCGTCGTCCCGTCGCCTCGGCGCGCTGGCGATGGCCGGTGTTGCGGTCCGGACGACTCCGGTGGTGATGATGAACGCGCTCGTCATCGATGGCAGGACTGCCGTGCTCCCTGCGGACAGTGCCGACAGCAGTGTGGCTGTGCTTCGGCTGAACAGCGTCGTTGCCGCCGCGACAGGCTTCTTCGAGCGGGTTTGGCCTGATGCTGTGCCGTTCGGCGGCACCGACGTCGTCATGGCGGCCGAACTGTCCTGGCGGGAGCAGGAGGTACTGCGGTTGATGACACTGGGGTGCACCGACGAGCAGGCCGCGGCGCAGTTGGGGGTCTCCGTGCGGACCGTCCGTCGGATGGTGGCACAGTTGATGAACCGGCTCGGTGCGCGCAGCCGGTTCCAGGCCGGGGTGAAGGCCGCCGACCGAGGCTGGTTGCTGGAATGGCTGACCTGACGTCCGGGCGGGCCGGCTCAGGCCGGGGGAAGCTCGGCACCGGGATTGTCCGCGGCCAACTCGAGCCACTCCAGGTCCATCGGGACGATGGTGGTGGACTGCACGAGTTCCCAGATGAGATTGACCGTCAGCGTCAGACCGACCGGTTCGCCGACCTCGTCGCGGCGCAAACCGGCGACGCCGGCGTCGGAGAGTCGTTGCCGCAGGCGCGAGACGATGTGTTCGACCCGCTTCGCGGTCCAGGTCTCCTGGGGCCGCAGAGCGGCGAGCTCTGCCGCGGCCTGTTGCCTGGTCAGCGGCAAGGGCTGCAGATCGTAGGCGAGGTAGCGCTGGGCAAGAACTGTCAGCGTGAGGTGTTCTTCAGGGGTCAACCGCCAGCGCTTCGGCGGCACTGTCAACTGGCTCGGCCGAGGTTGTGAAGCCCGGCCGTCGCCGTCCGAGACCAGTACCTCCAGAAGATGCTCACGGTGGCGGTTTCCGCGCAGGAAGAGCGTCGTGTAGCCGACGGCCAGTGGGAGCGGATCGCTGCCGGTATGGAGCAGTACGGCGTTCGACACCCGGATCGGAAGCCGGCCGTGATTGCGCAGCCACCAACGCCCGTGCTGGTAGGTGATGGTGCCGTGCACCCGGCTGATCCGGACGTCGTTCTCGCCGATGCACAAGTCGACGGCCGGCCGATTTCGCCCGAAGCTGATCTCGGCGTCGGGCGCGGGAGGCACGACAAGATTCTCGCTGACCGTGAGAACGCTCAAGGTGCCCGGTGGCGGTTCGTCAGGGGCGTGCCGAAGGCTTCGGAACTGGTTGAACTTCGCTCTGCCGGGGATCTGCTCCATGGTCAGCGGACGTCCGGAAGTCGTCGTACGACGGCCTCGGCAGCTGCCCGTGTTCTAGCACAGACAGTGGCCGGGTCCGGAGCTGTGGTATCGACCACCTCGACGGAGACCACCTCTTCGCGCGTCTCCTCCGTGCCATCCAGGACCGGCAGCCTCGGGGTGTAGAGCCGGTGAACAACCATCGCAGTACAGGAGGCGTCGTTGTCGGAGTCGGGGATCAGGCGCGCGTTCCGGTTGCCGACCTTGATGACCTTGCCACCCCACTCCGGATCACCTTCGATCGGCCACTCGCGAGTGAACTTCGCACTGAGCTCGCTCGCCCCTGCGTCCCAGGTACATCCCCAGTGGCCGAAGTCCGGAGCCGGCGGATCGCTGGGTTTGCCGAGGGCCTGACCGGCCTCGGTGGCGTCGACCAGCGTGCAGGCGTCGACCTTGTCCAGCGAGTTCGCCGGCAGTTCCGCTCGTCGCGCCGGCGGGCCCTTCGACAAGACCGCCAACGCATCCTGCATCAGCGACTCCGCGAACGGGCAGAGTCGCGCCTGCTGCGCGTTCTTGATGCGGAACGTCGTGATGGTGAGACGGTTGGTGTCGGGCAGGGTGACGGCGCGGTCGCACCGTGCTTCCTTCTCGTCAGGCCGTTCGATCTCGCCCATCGTGCCGGGCGCCACCGGACGCGACGGATACTCTTCCGGGCCGGTGAACTCGACGGCGGACTGCACCTGGCCGCTGCCGTCCTTGAGGGTGCTCGAGATCACGCAGCTGGCGAAGTTCCTCACCTCAGGGTCGACGAAGGCCTCCCCGAACTCGCGGAGCGCGTCCGTGGGAATCACCGCGCAGGGGTCGGCTGCCGTTGGATCGGACCCGAGCCCGATGGGATTCGTCGTTGACGCCTGCGGTGTCGTGCCGCGAGGCAGAAGCCAGGCCAGCAGTACGGCGCCCACCACCACGACTGCGGCGACCGCCGTCAGGACCGTCCCCCGTCGTACCGGTCGGAGGCGCCGCTTCCAGGATCGGCGCGGGAGATCGCGTCCCTGGATCAGCCCGGCGGCCTGCGCTGCCGAGGGGCGGTTCGCCCGGTCCGGCTCCATCAGGGCATCGAGGAGCGGCGCGAGCTGCCGTGCGTGCTGGTAGGGGATGGGCGAACCCTTCGCCGCGCGCTGGATCTGGGAGAACGGCCCGTCGGCGCCATCGCCCCAGGGCGAGCGGCCCTCGACGGCCGCGTAGAGAGTGGCGCCGAGCGAGAACACGTCGGAGGCCGCGGTTGCTTCCGCGCCGTTCGCGACCTCAGGTGCGACATAGCCGAGCGTGCCCGTCAGCTGAGCTCCGCCGGTCTGCGTGACCTCTGTCCAGCGGGCGATCCCGAGATCGGTGAGCTTGACGACATCGTCGTCGGTGACCAGGACGTTGGCCGGTTTGATATCGCGATGCACGATGCCACGCTCGTGAATCGCCACCAGAGCCGACACCAGCTGGGCGCCGATGGTGAGCACCCGTGCCTCCGGGAGCGGACCGCCGGCTTCGATGATCCGGTCCAGGCTCATCGCCTGCACGTACTCCGTCACGAGCCACTGCTCGCCACCGTCGACGACGGTGTCGAAGACCGCCACCACGTTGGGGTGCAGCACCCCGGCACCCACTCTGGCCTCACGGCGGATCTGCCCGGCGCTCCCTGCGATCGCTCGCTTCAGCGACACCTCGCGACCCAACTCCAGGTCCGTCGCGCGCCAGACAGTCCCCATCCCACCTTGGCCGAGTTCCTCTTCCAGGCGATACCGATCGGCGACGAGCGAGCCAGGATTCATCGGCTCATCGTAGGAACCCGCGCCACCCGCCGCCACTTCGGCCGGTTGCACCGAATGCCTGGACGGGCCGAGTTCTGGTCAGTGCGGCTAGTTGATCAGGTGGGCCGGGGCGGTCAGGGCGGGGGTTCGGTAGAGGGCTTCGGGGTTGTCGGTGGTGGCGATCTCGTCGATCAGGCTGTCGAACTCGGGCACGGCCTTGTTCTCGAAGGACTCTTCCATCCGGCTCCATTCGTCCCAGGGCAGGAACTCGAGTTTGTTGAGTGCGGCCAGGTCGCGGATCGCGTTGGCCCGGATCTCTCCCGCTCCCCAGGCATGGTCGAACCCGAGGACGCCGAAGAGGTCACCGGAGACGGCACCCGTCCGGTACCACTGCCAGGCCTCGCCGCCGGTCAGGAACTCCCCCGGCTGCAGGTCGTCGAGGGTGGCCGGCCAGTCCCGATCCAGGTGCTCCACGTCGACCCGCACCCACCGGTCCGACTCGGCTGATCGGTACTCGACGATCCAGTGGTCGACGTTCTTCCCTGGGACGAAGTAGGTGCCGAAGCCGCAGCGCGCTCGGGCCGGAATTCCCCGCAGGCGCAGTAATGCCGTCGCCAGCGTCGCGAAGTGACGGCAACTCCCGACGACGCGGCGCTCCGCAGTACGGGGGTGTTCGAGTGAGCTGGGGTCCACCGCGATCAGCGCGTCGACGAGCGCGGCGGCCGAGCGGAGGTTGCGCTCGGCGAGCCGCTCCTCGGGGATGCCCGCGGCGGGGGCGTCGTACGGCTGGATCACCAAGCTCTGCACGGCTTTGCAGATGCCCAGCGCATCGAGCGGCAGCCGCTCGGTGAGGCGCACTTGATCCGCGCGGAGGCTCGTCAACGGCCCGGGAGCGCTGTAGTCGATCATGCCCGCGACCCTAGAAGCCGCCACCGACAAGTCAGCGACGGCGCGTTACGTTCCCGACGATGAGGTCGGTCAGGGCGCTGATGGCGTCGGTGGGGGTTGCTCGGTCGAGGTTGAGTTCGGCGGCTATTGCTTCGGCGGCACCGAGGATGCCGATGCAGCGCAGTTGGAGGGCGTCCGGTGGGAGACCGGCGTACGGCGCTAGTGCGGTGACCATCAGCTTTGTGTAGCTGTCGAGCAGTTCGTGCTGGATGGCCTCCGCTTCCGGATTTCCCTTCAGGGCAGCGGAAACGGCGGCGAACTCCGGCATGTCGGTGGCGCAGGCGAAGTACGCCGTGCTCATGACGTGGGCGATCGCGTCGACGGTTGGTTCGGCGGCTTCCAGGGCCTCGGCCAGCGCCGTGCGGTGTCGTTCGTCGAGTCGCCGGTAGACCTCGACCAAGAGGCCGGCGCGGGTGCCGAAGTGGTCGTACACGATCGGCCTGCTGACCTTCGCGGCTTCCGCGAGCGTCACCAGCGTCAGCCCGTCCGTACCCCGAGCACGCACGAGCGCGACAGCGGTGTCGAGTAGTTGCTCCCGCCGGACCTGCTTCGGCAGTCGTTTCGGCGAGGTCGCCGTGGGCCTGTCTTGCGTCACCCCCAGATCATAAGCTACAAAATGTAGACTACAAAATGTAGCTAACGGCGAAACGTGAGGAGTCACAGGTGAAACCTGTACTGATCTTGGGTGGTTCGGGCCAGGCGGGATCCGGGGCCGCGGCACTTCTGCGCCGCTGGCATCCGGCGCTGCCGCTGACGATCGCGGGCCGCAACCTCGACCGCGCACAACGGGTGGCCGACGAGCTCGGCACCGCAACGGCCGTGACCATCGACCTGCAACGCAGCGACCTCGGGCTCCCATCCGGCGACGGGTACGCCGCGGTTGTCGCGACCGTGTGGGACTCCCATCTGCACGGCCTGCGATTCGCGCAGGACCGCGGGCTGCCGTATCTCAGCATCTCCAGCGGCCTGCACGAGATCGCGCCAGAGGTGGTCGCGAGTGCTCAGCGCGCGAGTGCCGCGCCGGTCGTGGTGGCCAGCCACTTCTGTGCCGGGGTACTTGTACCCGCGACGGTGAGCCTCGCGAAGGAGTTCGAACGCATCGACATCGTCCGGATCGGGGCGCTCCTGGACGAGTCGGACGTCGGCGGACCTGCCGGACTGGCCGATCTGGAGAGGTGGGCCGCCGCCTCCCCGGCAGGACTGGTACGCCGCGACGGTGTCTTCGGGTGGGTCAGCGGTCCCGACGCGGACGTCACCGTGACCAGTGCCGACGGCACCGTCGTACCGGGTCAGCGGATCGGCATCCTCGACGTACCGAGTCTCGCCCTGGCGACCGGCGCGCCGAACGTCACCTTCGATTTCGCCGTCGGTGAGTCCGCGGGCCGGCGCCGGGGCGAAGGCCCCTCCCTGGAGGTCCGAATCGACCTCGAAGGAGTGGGCGCGGGTGGTGCGCAGCTCAGCCGGACTCACTACCTCGTGCATCCGGAGGGGCAGCGTCCCTTGACCGCCCTCGGCCTGGCTCTCAGCGTCGAGCGGCTGCTCGGCCTCCGCGGGGAGCCGGTCTCGCCAGGGATCCACACTCCCGAGGCGTTGCTCGACCCCGCCTATGTGGCCGACCGATTGACGGAGGTTGGCGCTGAGCTCGTCAGCAGCTAAGGCCGGGCCGTAGTTCTAGGGCTGGGTGGCGAGCCACTCCTCGAAGGTGGGGCCGGCGAGTTTGGCGTGCGGGCTGGGAAGGAACGCGCCGTCGGCGGCGAGCTCGGCGTCGGGCATGCCCGCGCCGTCGACGGCGACGACCTTGACGCCTCGGCGGGCGCCCAGGAGTGTGGCCGCCTCCGCCAGGGTCTCCCGCCGAGGCCCGGCGATCTCGGGAATCGGTGTCCCCCGCGACGGCTCGCCGAGGGCATGGTCGACCAGCTCCTCGGCCACGGTGCGGCATGCCACCAGCTGGGTGGGCAGGGCTGGGACATACGCGACCTCACCCTCCTGCCAGTCCAGCAGCTGCCCGACGAACTCGTGGAACTGTGCAGCTCGCAGAATGCGGACGGCGAGCGGCCCGGACCAGAGGAATTCCTCGTGCAGCTTCTTGGCGGCGAGGAAACCGGTGGTCGCCTTGTCGACGCCGATGATGGACGCCACGGCGATCTGGCTGACCCCGGCCTGCCTGCCCGCCTCCTGCAGGTTGCGGCCCGAAGTACGGAAGAACTCCGTCGCCGCCTCCTGCTCGGACGCGTGCCAGGAGGCGACGTCGATGATGATGTCCGCACCGGTGAGCGCCTCGGCCAAACCATCACCGGTGATGACGTCCACGCCGGTGGCTCGTGACATCGGCACGACCTGATGGCTTCGTTCGGTGAGTACGTCGACAACGTGACGCCCCAACCGCCCAGTCGCTCCCGCCACCGCGATTCTCATGCTCGATCTCCTTCGGGCTCGCTGTAGTTCTTGCCCGGCGGCCGACCCGGGATCGGCTTGGCGATGAGAGCGGCGGGGGTGAAGAAGCCGATGTGGGCGATCGCCATGATGAGCGACCACATCTCCGTGTCGTCGTAGTACGCGGAGGCTCTGGTGTACAGCTCGTCCGGGACACGCTCTCCGGACGGGTTCGGAGTGAGGACTGCCTCCACCAATGCCAGCGCGGCGCGTTCTGGCTCGGTGAAGTGGCCGGCGTCCTGCCAGGTGGCCACTGCGGTGATGCGGTCCTCCATCTCCCCGAGCTTGCGAAGGTTGGCTGTCTCGCGAATGGTGAAGTACGTGCTGCCCAGGAGCTGCCCGGCGCGCAACTGCAGCAGGCTGATCGTGGTCGCGGGAATCGGGCTGTTCGCGAGAGCCTTGTGCAGACCCATGCCGACTTCCGCCAGCTCGGGGAGGTGCGGCACGGGGTTGGGCATGCGCGATCTCTGGGTGGACATGGTGGACCTTTCTCACTCGTGGGTGGTGCCTCGGTACGAGCAAGAGATCCCGGCGGTCCGGGTGGTGTGACAACGGGGTGGTGTGACGCAGCCCACTAACGGCCGGCGTCACAGGTGGGTGGGCTGTGGGGTCGTAGAGGCATGCAGGGAACCGAGGTGTTTGTTGCTCATCGCAACTTGTTGTTCACGCTCGTCTACGAGATCCTCGGGTCCGCCGCCGACACCGAGGACGTGCTGCAGGAGAGCTGGCTGCTGTGGACGGGCGTCGATCACAGCACGGTGCTGAACCAGCGGGCGTACCTGATCCGGATCGCCACCCGGCAGGCGCTGAAACGACTCCGCACACTCGGTCGGCGCAAGGAGACGTACGTCGGGCCGTGGTTGCCCGAGCCGTTGCTGACTGCTCCTGATGTGGCCGAGGATGTCGAGCTGGCCGAGAGCGTGTCGCTGGCGATGCTGTTGGTGCTGGAGACGCTGGGACCGACCGAGCGAGCAGTGTTCGTACTACGCGAAGTGTTCGAGCTGGAGTACGACGAGATCGCCCAGGCCGTCGGCAAGACCCAGACTGCGGTCCGCCAGATCGCCCACCGGGCACGGACCCACGTCGCCGCGCGCCGACCACGTCGTACCGGATCTCCTGCCGAGCATCGAGCCGCATTGGAGGCTTTCCAGCGAGCTGTCGAAACCGGTGAGCTCCAGAGCCTGGTGGACATCCTCGCGCCGGATGTTGTTGCCCTGAGCGACGGTGGTGGCGTCAAGCACGCTCTGCTGCGGCCCATCGTCGGAGCTGACAACGTCGCTCGCCTGCTGGCCGTCGGGTGGTGGAAGCGCGACGCGGAGAGGACCGTCGAGCTAGTGCAGATCAATGGCGGTCCAGGGCTGCTCGTCCGGGTCGATGGCGAGATCGACGGTGTGGTGGCGGTGCGTGTGGATGACGGTCGCGTCTCCGGCGCCTACCACGTGCGCAATCCCGAGAAACTGTTGCGAATAGAGCAGGAGACCGCCCTGGGTCGTTGACCGCGGAGTGACCCGTGGTGGGCGGATAGTTGGGGTGATGATCGGGTTGCGGGGTTTGGCCGCCGTTGTGGCTGCGGCTGGGTTCTGGTTGACCGGGGTGGAGACGGCTGCGGGAGCTGGGGTCGCAGCACCTGGGTTGGTGGCGGATCCGGGAGCCGTGGTCGAAGCGCCGGTGGTGGTTGTCGGGATCGGTGGGTTGACGTGGGACAACCTGAGCGAGAGTGGTTCGCCGACGTTGTGGCGGATGCTCGACGAGGGTGCTGATGCTGCGGCGATGACCGTGCGGACCGTGCACTCGCCGCCGTGCCCGCTGGATGGCTGGCTGTCGCTGTCGGCGGGGCGGGCCGCCACCGATCCACAGTCCGATCGACGCCGCGACTGTACGACGATGCCGCGGGTGACCGGTGGTGCCATCGACGGTTGGGCCGGGCTGGTCAAGGCGCAGGAAGCCTCGGTGTTCGACCCGGATCTCGGTTTACTCGGTCAAACTCTTGCTGCAGGCAACGTTTGCGCCACCGCGGTCGGACCGGGCGCGGCGCTCGCGCTGGCCGATCGCTCGGGCAGGGTCACGAGGTACCACGCAGAACTGACGAGCGCGCCGTGGGACTGCCCCGTGACAGTGGTCGACGCCGGCGTGGTGGATCGGCGCAACGACCCGGGGAAGGCATTGCGCAAGGCCGACGACACAGTGCAGCAGGTACTCGACCGGGCGCCGAGCAACGCCACGGTGATAGTCCTCGGGATCTCCCAGCCACTGCACTCGACAGTGGCGATGGGAGCGGTACTGGTGTCCGGCCCCCAAGCCGGCGGCCGCTACCTGACAGCACAGTCGACCCGCTGGCAAGGCATCGTCCGGCTCCTCGACATCCCCTCGACAGTGGTCGCAGCAGCCGGACTCGCAGAACCCAATCACTTTACCGGCGCGCCATTGGTTGCTGCAGGCAAACGACCCGCCGCGCAGGACACCGCGGAGAAGCTGGCCGGCATCACCCACCGCGACCGCGACCTGCGGCGCAGCTCCGGGCTGTTCATCAACGGGCTGGCCGCGGCGACGGTGCTGGCGGTCGGAGCACTGGCGCTGCGGCGGCGCGCGCGGCGTAGTACAGGTGGGGTCGAGTTCGGCCTGTTGGTGCTAGCTGCGTTGCCGTTGTGTTCGTACCTGGTCCGGTTGATCCAGTGGTGGCGCTGGCCAGTCCCGTTGGCAGCCCTCTGGCTCGGCATGCTCGGCGGCGCGGTGGTAGTGGCACTCGTACTCCGGCGGCTGCCGCGCGTGCCGGCCTGGGCCACGGTGACAGCCCTATCCGGTGTCACCTTCGGCGTGCTCGCCGTCGACGCCGTCACCGGCACGATCCTCCACCACGGCAGCCCACTCGGGCCGTCACCACTGTCAGGAGGCCGGTACTACGGCTTCGGCAACACCACGTTTGTGGTGTTCGCCGTGCACGCGGTGCTGTTCGCTGCCGGGCTGGCCAGTTGGCTGCGAGCCCACCGCGGACCTATCGTCGCAGCGGGCACAGTTGGGGTGATCGGGCTGGTCACGGTACTGATTGACGCCTGGCCGTCCTGGGGCGCGGATGTCGGAGGCGGACTGGCAATCGTGCCTGCGTTCACACTGCTCGGACTGGTGGTGCTCGACCGCCGCGTGGGCGCCGCCCGGCTGTTGCTGACCGGCGCTGCAGCAGTAGTCGCAGTTGCTGCGATCAGCGTGCTCGACTGGCTACGGCCGGCCGCATCGCGCTCACACGCAGGCAGGTTCGTGGAGGACCTCCTGCACGGCGACGGCTTGGCCGTAGTCACCCGCAAGGCCGACTACGCGATCGGCTCCCTCTCGGCTGGACCACACCTGTGGCTGGTTGGCGCACTGCTGCTGTACCTGATTGCCGTAGTACTGGCGCGGCGTCAGCTGGCCCCAGCCTGGTTCGAGGCTGCCGTCACCCGCTGGCCCTACTTGTGGGGCTGTTACCTGGCAGTCGTGGCTATCGCCGCAATCGGCTCGACCACCAACGACTACGGTCTCCGCGTCGCCCTGCTGACCGTCGGCATCGCCGGCCCACCTCTGGCACTGACAGTCAGCCAACTACAGCACGTGACTTCAAGTCCTGGTCTAACTGTTGGTCTAACTGATGCGCGGGCTGATTAGCATCGCCCGTCGGCGCCACTCAACGGTAGAGGCGCCTGAAAGAGGTGGGGCGAATGGATCTCAATCGGAGGAAACTGCTGGCACTGGGCGCGGGTGCGGCCGCTGCGGCAACCACGGGCGCGGTAGCGGCACCGGCTGCGGCGGCTGAGAGCACAGGAGGCGGCGGCGTACCGTCCAATGCGGCGCTGGCGCGGTCGCTGGGGTTGCGCAGCAGGTACGCGAAGGGCCAGCACTACGTCATCGGCGGCAAGGGCGAGCCGCTGGTTCTGCTGCCGGGCTGGCCGCAGACCTGGTGGTCGTTCCACAAGATCCTGCCTGCGCTGGCGAAGCGGTACACGGTGATCGCGCTGGACCTGCGCGGTATGGGCGGATCGGCCAAGCCTGCCGACGGATACGACAAGAAGACGATGGCGCGCGACGTCCACACCCTGGTGCGGCACCTGGGCTACGACTCGGTCAACATCGCCGGCCACGACATCGGCGCGATGGTTGCGCACAGCTTCGCGGTCAACCACCGGGCGGCGACCCGCAAGGTCGTCCTGATGGACGTCGGGCACCCCGACGCCTCCCTCTACGAGCAGCCGCTGCTGGTCCAGCCGGGACACGGCTTCAGCCTGTGGTGGTTCGCCTTCAACCAGGTCCAGAGCCTGCCGGAGCAGCTGATCACCGGACGCTCGCGCTACCTGGTCGACTACTTCATGGACGCCTTCCCGCCCGACCCGTCGACCATCGGCGAGCTCTCCCGGCGGATCTACGCCCACGCGTACTCCCGTCCGGACGCGATCCGGGCCGGCAACGCGTGGTACCAGGGCTTCCACCAGGACATCGTGGACTTCGCCACCTACGGCAAGATCACGGCACCGTTCCTCGGCCTGACGTCGGAGTACAGCTACGACTTCATGAAGGACGCCTGGGCGGGCCAGGGCACCGACGTCCGGGTCCACAAGGTCCCGAACACAGGTCACTTCCTCGCCGAGGAGAACCCGGAGGCTGTGATTGCCGAGCTGAAAGCCTTCCTGGGTTAGGGAGCTGCCAGGGTCAGGTGGACCGAGGAGCCGGTGGGCTGGTTGGGGTGAATGGTCAGGCGGCCGCCGGCGGCCTCGGCGCAGCGGCGGGCGATGTCGAGACCGAGTCCAGTGGAGCCGCGGTCGCTGCGGCCGCGCTCCCCCGCGCCGAGCGGGATGCCCGGGCCTTCGTCAGAGACAGCGATCAGTACTCCGTTGCTGCTGCCGACAGGCTGTCTGCTGAGGGTGATGCGCGCAGGAGTGCCGTCGGGGGTGTGGGCGACCACGTTCTCGACCAGGGCATCCAGGGCGGCGGCTAGGTCTTCCGCTGATGCTCTGACCGTGGCTGGTGGAGTGGGAAGGTCCAGGACCAGGTCCCGGCCTTGGTCCTCGAACAGGGGCGCCCAGAAGGCTGCCCGCTGCCGGGTGACCTCGACAGCGTCGCACTGCGGCACCCGGCCCTCGCGCTGCGGGCGGCGGGCCGCGCTGATGACTGCTGTCAACGTGCGCTCCAGGCTGTTGACCTGAATGTTGAGCTCCTCGGCACGCTCGCGGTCGGGTAACGCCTCGACTTGCAGGCGGAGCGCGGTGAGCGGCGTACGGAGGCGGTGGGACAGGTCGGCCACTGCCTCCCGCTCGACTGCGATCACCTCGTCGATGCGGTCGGCCAGGCCGTTGAGAGCTGCTCCGACCTTGGCGACCTCTGCCGGTCCTGTGGTCGGGGCTCGCGCATCTACGTCGCCTTTGGCGAGGCGTTCCGCAGTACGGGCTGTTTCTTCCAGCGGGCCCGCTAGGCGGCGGGAGACGAGTTCTGCGCCCAGGAGGCTTCCTAGAAGGACTAGGAGGCTGCCTGCGAGGAGGATGAGGATGCGTGGGACCAGGCCGTCGTACAGGTCGTCGGCGGTCAGGTAGAGGCAGATGGAGGCGGGGCCGGCCGCAGTACCGACACTGAGCTCTGCTGCTTTGCCGCCGCCGACACTGCGGAACGTCGGGTCCGACAGCTTCGGTGGGCCGTGTTTGTCGTCGCCGCCATAGGGCAGCGACTTGGGAGTGGAGACTCCGCCGGGCGGTGGGTCGCCCAGCGTCGTACCGTCGGCCAGCCGGACGGAGATGCGGCCCGCGCTGTTGGCCTGGACGTCGTCGATGTACGCCTGGATGTCGGCTTTGGTGTTGTCCTTGTCGCCGACGTAGTAGGCGATGTTCTCGGCGCGCACGCCGGCGGTTTTCAGAGCCTCGTCGGCGACCGCGTTGCGCATCAGGATCGTCAGCGGGACGGCGAAGGCGAGCACGACCAGTGTGGTCATCCCGACCGAGAGCAGCAGGATCCGGCGGCGCATCGTCAGCCCACTTCGGGGGCTGCGAGCTTCACGCCGACACCACGCACGCTGTGGAGGAAGCGGGGCTCGGCGGCGGTTTCGCCGAGCTTGCGGCGCAGCCAGGAGAGGTGGACGTCGACTGTACGGTCGCCGCCTCCCCATGGCAGGCCCCACACCTCGGCCAGCAGTTCGCGCTTTGTCACGACCGCTCCCGCTCGCCGGGACAGCGCGAGCAGGAGGTCGAACTCCTTGCGGGTCAGGTCGACCGGCTTGCCGTCCACGGTCACCTCGCGGCTGCGCGGGTCGATGGAGAGCGCGCCGAGACTCAGGGTGGACTCGCCCGGCTGCTCCGGGCCGCCTCGGCGCAGTACGGCGCGGATCCTGGCGTCGATCTGCGCGGAACTGAACGGCTTGATCACGTAGTCGTCGGCACCGGCGTCGAGCAGCTTCACCACACTCGCGTCGTCGTCCCGGGCGGTGGCGACGATCACCGGTACGTCGCTCACGGACCGGACCATCGCGAGCACGTCCCGCCCGTCGAGATCGGGCAGTCCGAGATCGAGCAGCATCACATCAGGCTTGTCCCGGGCGACCGACGCCACGCCCTCGGCTCCACTGGCGAGCGCCGTCACGGCATGCCCGGCCGCCGTGAGCGACTTGCCCAACGACGTCCGGATCGCGTCGTCGTCCTCGACCAGCAACACCCTCGCCATGCTGCTGAGCGTAGTGGCCGGACCGCCGCCACTCACAAACCTCCCGCTCGAGCCGCTCGGCAGGCTCAGCGAGGCGCCTTTGGCAGCCGTCGCCAGAGGTTTGTGAGTGGCGGCGGTCCGGGCAGCTCAGCTCTCCACCGCGGGTCGTGGAAGGCGCAGGCCGGTACTGCGGAGTTCCAGGTCGGCCAGGCGGGTGATGACCGCGGAGTCGCCCTCGCGCCAGGCGGTGACCGGGTCGTCGGAGATCTTCGCGAGTTTGTGCATCGGCTGGTTGGCCATCGCCCGGAGCGCGAACAGGTCGAGGTCGGCCGCGTTGTCGATGAACTTGCGCGCGGCCGTCGCCCGCCGGGAGAACCGGATCCGCCGCGGCAACCAGATCAGCAGCGCGAACAGCACCGGCAACCCGATGGTCACGCCGGCCAGCAGATAGGCCAGCTGCTCGGCCGCATGCGCCTGATCCCGCCCCGCCTCAGCCATCCTGGCCGCGGCCTTGGCGGCCCCGTCGACCGGCGCCTGCAACTCGTCCCCGACCGCGGGCACCTTCCCGATCGACCCGGACAGCTTCTGCAGATCACCGGACAGCCCGTCACCGGCCTCAGCCGCCTTCCGCCCCGGATAACCCAGCGCGTTGGTGATCTTGAAAACCGTCAGCCCGAGCGCGGTACAGAACGCGACCCAGCCCAGCAACAGCAGATCCCCCAACACCTGCCCGAACCGCTGCACACCCACATCGGAGTAAAGCTTCACACCGGCATCTCCTCAATCGGCCACACCCAGTCCCGTCCCCTGACACTAGTGCCCAAGCTCTGGCACTCGACGCGAAAGCGCCGGAGGATGATCGGATGCAGCCGACCAGCGTGTCGCCCGGCGAGATCGTCGCGCTCGACTTCCGCCATGGCATCGAGGTCCGCGTCACCGACCACATGTACCGCGCGCTGCGCCTGCTCCGTCCGGTACTGATAGATGTCGCCCGCGGATCCGGCACGATGACCTATGGCGAGGCATCCACCGCCTGCGACGACGCATACCTTCCGCGCGGCATGGGTCGCCTACTCGACGTCCTCAGCGTCGACTGCGAACGGCGCGGTGAACCTTCGCTCGCTGCTCTCGTCGTCAGCAAGGCACACGGTGAGGTCGGAGACTCCTTCGTCGGCGACGCCGAGACAGCCCGGAACGAGTGCTACACGTACTGGAACGGCAGCGACCGCAGCCGGACAGCCGCAGTCGAATGACCATCCGTGACGAGACGCTCGCTGCGATCCCGCCGTCTGTCGTCGCACGGACGTTTTCGTCGGTGGGGGTGGTTAGGGTGGCGCTGTGGTTGGTTTGCTTTCGCCTCTGGGGTATCACCGGGCCGTGCTTGCGCAGGTTCGCCGGGTGGATGAGCGTGCCTGGGAGGCGTTGCGGGGTGGGGAGGCTCAGGACTCTGGGTTGAGTGAGGCGTTGTTGCGGAATACCTATCGGTTGGAGGCCGCGAGTCATCCCGAGCTGCATGCGGCCGGCCGGCGGGCGGTGGAGGCGCTGGGGCTCGAGGTGGAGATCGAGTTCTTCCAGGCGCAGGCGGCGGGGCAGCCCAACGCGTCGTTGCTGCATCAGGGTGATCGGGCGGTCATCCTGTTCGAGGGGCCGCTGCTGGAGCGGTTGGACGCCGATGAGCTCGCAGCCGTCTGCGGGCACGAGTTGGCGCATCGGGTGCTGTGGACGCTCGAGGACGGTGCGTACCTCGCGGTCGACCGGTTGCTCGACGCGGCGGCGGGTGACGCGCGCACGCCACCGCAGTACCTGGAAACCCATCGCCGCTGGGTGATGGCCTGCGAACTGTTCGCCGACCGCGGTGCACTCGTCGCCTGTGGAGACCTCGGTACTACGGTGCGCGCGTTGCTGAAAGTCCAGACGGGGTTGGGTTCCGTGGATCCGGCGGCCTACCTGCGTCAGGCGGCCGAGCTCGATCTGAGTACGGGCAGTCGCGGGACGAGCCATCCTGAAGGCGTCGCCCGAGCCTGGGCGCTACAGAACTGGCTGGCCGAGGAAGACGTCGAGGTGCTGCTGACCGGGCCGCTCGACGTGGATGCGCCGGATCTGCTGGATGCCGCGTTGCTGCGCGAGGTGAGTATGGACTTCGCGGCGCACATCGCGCAGGCGGAGGGGTTGCGGTCCGACACGGTGGCCACGTTCGCGGCCGGGTTCGCGGATCCACCCGGGCCGCTCGGCGTACCAGGTGGGGTGGTGCCGCGGTTCGACGAGCCGCTGGCGATCCGGCCGGTTGATGGCGCGCCGATCCCGCGGCCTCGGCGGTTGACGGCTGCGACGCGGCAATACCTCTGCTACTTGTTGCTCGACCTGGCGACGGCTGATCCCGAGTTGGGCGATGACGGTTTGATCGCGTCGCTGGCGCTGGCCCGCCGCGTTGGGCTTTCGGAGTACGACGATCTGGCGGACGACGAGCTCGGTTGGAGCGATCGGCGCCGGGCCGAGCTGACGCGGGCGGTGACGCCATGAAGGATCTCGTCGCGTTGACGGTGACGCCCGTGGAGGATCTCGGTGCCTCGGCGGTGACGCCGTGAAGGATCTCGTCGCGTTGGCGGTCTCGCAGGGCGGGCTTGGCAATGACGCGTTGCTTGCGGCGGTGTTGCCGTTGTTCCATGAGACGGCCGAGGTGCACGAGCGCGGTCTGGTCGCGCCCCTGCGCGGGCTCGACCGGATCACCGTCGACGAGCAGACCCGCCTCGGCTTCCCGCCCGAGGCCGCGTCCCGTCCGCTGATCCAGGCCGACGAGATCGCTGCCAGGGAAGGGCACCGAGCCTCAGCCGTCGAGGTCGTGTCGCATCAGCAGGTCGAGCTGGATCTCACCGAGAGCGGCGGTCGGCCCAAGGTGCAGGTGACCGAGCCGGTGCCGGAGGCAATCACCGCGCCGGTGCTCGTGCCGGGCTGGCAGAGTTGGGAGCACGTGCTCGGTCATCACGACCCACTGACCGACATCTTCAGTCTCGGCCAGCTGCTGATCGCGCTCGGCTGCGGGCTCGACCTGTCCCGGACCGAGGACGTCGCGCGACTGGTCGATGCCCGCGGCAACTTCTTTGCGCTGACCGGTTCGCTGCATCCGGTGATCGTCTCGGTGGCGGCGCAGATGGCCGAGCCCGATCGCCATCGCCGCGCCCAGGACCTGCGTTCGCTGATCGAGCAACTGGAGAACTACCGCGATCAGCCGCTCGACTTCGACGTCGATGCGATCACTCGGGACACGGCCGACCGGCGCGAGGCGGTCCTGAAAGCCTTAAGGGACAGGCTTTTCGACCTCTCCCGGCGCAACCGGCTGGTCAACTTCCGGCACACGGCCCAGACGATCAACCTTACCGAGGTCTCGGTCCCGCTGATGCTCGACGTGCGCAACATCCGCGCGGAACAGCTCTTCACCTGGAACGCCGATCTCGCCGCCCGACTCGTCGACGGCAAGAGCCACTCACTCGGCAAATGGATCCGGTACGACGAAGCGCCGTACGCCGCGTCCGCGCTGGACAAGCTGATCTCGACGGCCAGACGCGACCGCGCGGAGTACGGGCAGGATCAGTTGCGGCTCGTACCGGCCTTCCTGCGCTGGCACGATCTGAAGAACGACCCGGCCACCCGGCTGACCTCGCCGTTGGTGCTCGTGAAGGTGGAGCTCGCCAAGAAGCGTGGGGTGCGCGACTCGTACACCCTGCGGATCACCGATCCGGTCGCCGAGATCAACCCGACGCTGCGCCATCACCTGCACCAGCTCTACGGAATCAACCTGCCGGACAAGGTGGATCTGACCGAGCCGGACGCGATCGGCGTACTGCACGAGAAGTTGCGAGCCGAGCTGCAGGCATCCGAGCCAGGGCTCCAGCTGCAGCTTCGGGCGAAGCCGCGGATCGATCTCGTTCGGCAGCGCGCGATGGTCAAGCTGCGGAACTACCGGCGACGGCAGCACGGAAACACGGCCAACGAGTTCGGCGGGCGACATTATTCGTACTCCTATCGCCGGCCGGACTACCAGCCGCTCGGCGTGCAGATCTTCCGCCATCAGCTTGCTGTGCAGGAGTTGCCACTGAGTGTGGTGTTCGGCGAGCCGCGGAGGCCGGGCGCGATCGAGACCGACAGCTATGTGCTGGAGACGGGCGACGACGGCAGCCCGTACTCGTGGGACGTCGACCTGTGCGCGGTCGCGCTGGCCAACTTCAACTACCGGACGCTCGGGCTCGTGCGCGACTACGACGAACTGCTCGCGACCGGGCGATCCTGCCCGTCCTTCGACCAGCTCTTCTCCGATCGGCCGCGCCCGCTGGTCAGCGACCCGCCGGAGCTGCCGACGTCCGAACGGCATCTGGTGGTGCCGGCGGACGGATCGCAGGTGGCGGCGGTGGCGCGCGCACAGCGGGGCGAGAGTTTCGTGATCCAGGGACCGCCGGGGACGGGCAAGTCGCAGACGATCACCAACATGATCGCGGACTTCGTGGCGCGCGGTCAGCGGGTGCTGTTCGTCTGCCAGAAACGCGCGGCGCTCGATGTCGTCCATGCCCGGTTGGTCAGTCGCCGGCTGGATGGGTTGTGCACGCTGATCCACGATTCGCAGGCCGACAAGAAGGCGTTCGTGCACGGCCTGCGCGACACCTATGAGTCCTGGCTCGCGGCGTCGGACGATCTCGACGACCTGACGGTACGCCGGGACGCGCTCGTCGCGCGGGTTGATCGCCTGCTCGCGACCGTCGGTGAGTTCGAGCGGAAGCTGGCCGCTGAGTCGCCGAGTCTGCGGACTGTGGTGAACACGTTGGCTGAGTTGCGTGAGCAGGAGTGGGGGTCGTCGCTCGAGCCTGCTCAGCGTCGGTTGATCCCGTCGCCGGGTGACTGGTGGGCGGCGCGGGAGGTCGTTGGCGAGCTGGCGTCTGGGCTGGCCGCGGCGGATCCGGCGAGTGGCGGCGTACTGGCTCGGAGCCCGCTGAGCCTCGTCGCGCCCGCTGTCTGGGCTGCGCCTGGCGCGGATACGGAGATCCCGGCTACTGCTGCTGAGGCTGTTGCTGCTTGGTCGACCGTCGCTGACACGCTTGAGGCGTCTGGTTTGACGGCGCCTGATGGTTGGGGAAGCGTTGAGATTGGAGTCCTGCGGCGGCTGGGTGAGCTCGGGGTAGTCATGTTGCCGCTGGTCGAGCGTGGCAAGGGCGACGTGCTCGACTCGTCGTCCGCAGCTGCTCGGGAGTTGCGAGCGGCCGCGGCGGAGCACGAGTCGCTGCTGGCCGCCGAGCGTGCCGCGTGGGACGAGGCGGCAGGCTGGACCGAGCCGCTCTCCGCTGTTGACGCCCGCTCCGCACTAGCCGTTGCCCAAAGCAAGGAAGGCGGCCTGCTGTCGTTCCTCTCCGGCGACTGGCGCCGGGTGAAGTCCTTGGTCCACAGCCGCTACGACGCCTCCACCCGAGCCGTCCGCCCCTCCGTCACCGAGCTCCTCACCACCCTCGTCACCGCCCACGAGGCGTCAGCCGCCGTCACCGCCCACACCCAACAATCCGAACAAACCTGGTCCACCCCCAACCCCACCACCCTCACCCAAACCCTCAACGCCCTAACCCAAGACCCAACCCTCACCCCCTGGCTCCCCGCCCTGACAACAAGCAGTTCCACACCGGAGTTTGTGGCGAGGCTGGCTCGGGTTGGGGAGTTGGTGGGGAAGGCTGAGGAGGTTACGCGGGGGTTGTTGGTTGCGGAGTACTCCGAGAAGAGTTTGGGCGGGGTGCGGGAGATTGCTGGGGTGCTGGCGGGGGCCGGGTTGGTGCCGGTGGTTCAGCGGGTGGTTTCTGTGATGCGGCGGGTGGGTGAGGCGCCGGCGAGTGTGCAGGCTGCGGTGCGGGCTCTCGAGGCGACTCCTGAGCAACTGGAGTACGCCGTCTGCGCGTTGCACTGGGAGCGGGCTCGGGCGGCGAACCCGGTGCTCACCGAGGTGACTTCCGCGCGGCTCGACTCCATCGTCGGCGAGCTGAGTCTTGTGTACGACGAGCTGACAACGGTCAACGCCGACGTGGTCGTCGCCGGAGTACGGCGGCGGTTCCTGACCGAGCTGGCGCATTCCGAGGCGAGCGTGACCGGGATGTCCACCGAGGATCGGGCCCGGAAGAAGACGTTCAGTACCGGCCGACGCGAGCTGGAGCACGAGTTCGGCAAGGTGATGCGGTACAAGTCGATCCGCGAGCTCGCCTCCGGCGCGACCGGGGAGGTCGTTTCGCTGCTGCGCCCCGTCTGGCTGATGAGCCCGTCGTCAGTGTCGGACACCTTGCCGCTCGACACCTTCTTCGACGTTGTGATCTACGACGAGGCGAGCCAGATCCCCATCGAGGAAGCGATTCCCGCGCTGCACCGCGCCCCGCAGGTCATCGTGGTCGGCGACCAGATGCAGTTGCCGCCGACGCAGTACTTCCGGGTCACCACCTCGACCGGCGACCCGGACGACGAGGCCGAGCAGGTCGGCATCGCGTTGACCGACGACAGTTTCCTCGCCATCAGCGCCTTGCGTCTCGCCTCGACCATGCTGACCTGGCACTACCGCAGTCGTTCCGAGGCTCTGATCTCGTTCAGCAACGCGGCCTTCTACCAAGGCAGGCTCGCCACGATCCCGGATCGCCTGCCCGCCCACCCGGCACCGCCGTGGACCGTCCGGGCCGATGACGAGGTGCCGACTCAGGTCGAGGACGTCGTCGACGGGATGCTGGCCGGCAGCATCACCGCAGTACGGGTCGTCGACGGGGTCTACGTACGGCGTACCAATCCTGCTGAGGCGAGGTGGATCGCGGGGCTGGTCCGCGAGATCCTGGCGCGCGACACCGGGAAGAGTCTCGGCATCGTGGCGTTCTCGGAGGCACAGCAGGGCGAGATCGAGCGGGCGCTGGACGAACTGGCCGAGCGCGATCCGGAGTTCGGTGCGCGGTACGAGGCCGAGCAGGTGCGGACCCGGGACGAGCAGGACGCCGGGCTGTTCGTGAAGAACCTGGAGAACGTGCAGGGCGATGAACGCGACATCGTCATCATGAGCGTCTGCTACGCGGCCGGCCCGGACGGGCGGATGCTGATGAACTTCGGCCCGATCAACACCTCCGGCGGCGAGAAACGGCTGAACGTCATCTTCAGTCGTGCCCGCCAGCACATGGTGATCGTCAGCAGCATCGAGCCGGACGCGATCACCAACACCTACAACGACGGCGCCAACACCCTCCGGCGGTTCCTCACCTATGCCAACGCGGTCTCCCAAGCCAACCCGGAGGCCACCCGCGCGGCCTTGGCGCAGTACCCGACCGGCACCCGCGCGACCCTGCGGGACCCGAGCCGGACGGTTGCGGCGCAGGACCCGGCCCGTACTCCCGCTGGCGGGGCCCGCCGCCCTGCTGCCGGGGTCGGCCCGGCGGTCCAGGTCGACCGGGCTGCTGTGATCGAGCAACTCACCGAGCGGCTGCGGGAGAACGGTGTGGTGGTGGAGACGGCTGTTGGCGAGTCGGTGTTCCGCTGTGACCTCGCTCTGCGCCGGCCTGACGACGAGGGCCATCGGCTCGCAGTACTGGTCGACACACCGGAGCGGGTCGCTGCCGATTCGCTCCTCGAGCGTCTCACTACCCATCCGCGCGCGTTGGCCACGGGTGGCTGGCGGACTCACCACGTGCTGACAGGCGACTGGACCAGCAACCCGGACGCAGTACTGGCCCGTCTGCTGGACACGCTCGCCCGCCCAACCGACTAACTACTGGCCGGGTTCAGAGCGACCTGCTGGCCGGGTTCAGAGAGAGGTGCGGAGGGTCCAGAGGAGCGGGTAGTAGCGGAGGTCGAGGCGGCTGCGGAGGTAGCCGGCGCCGGAGGAGCCGCCGGTGCCTGGCTTCGTGCCGATCATGCGCTCGACCATCACCACGTGGCGTGCGCGCCAGGCGGCGGCCAGTTCGTCGTGCTGGAGCAGGCCCTCGGCCAGTTCCCAGATCTCGGCGTGGTGGCTGCGATCGCCGGCCACCGTCTGCAGCGCCTTGCGAAGGTCGTCTTCGTGCGCGGTCGAGAAGCCGGCCGCCTCGAGGACCGCCAGGAAGGCGTCCCACAGGGTCGGCTCGGACAGACGAAGTTCCAGCCGGGCCTTCTCCGCCTCGGACAGGCCGCGGAACCGCTTGACGAACGACGGATCCTTGGCGCCGGACAGGAACTCGATCTCGCGGAACTGCACCGACTGGAACCCGCTCGCCGGCGACAACCGGTGCCGGAACGTGCCGAAGTCCTGCGGCGTCATCGTCTCGAGGATGTCGACCTGCTGGATCAGCGTCCGCTCGATGGTGTGCACCCGGCGGAGCAGGTGCTGCGCCAGCCAGAGCTCACCGCACAGCATCGCGTCGCGCGACGCCGTCATCTCGTGCAGCATCTGCTTGAACCACAGCTCGTACACCTGGTGGACCGTGATGAACAGCAGTTCGTCGTGGGCCGGCGGATCCGACTCCAGGTGCTGCTGGTCGAGCAGCTTCTCCAGCCGCAGGTAGCTGCCATAGGTGAGGCGGCCACCCTCCTCGCCGAAGTTCACGTCAACGCCCTCCCACCGGCCGGTCACCGCTTCACCGCTGGGCTGGATACCGCTGTTCTCGCTCACGGCCTGAGGATAACCGCGATCACAACCGGTGACACCGGCTGCACAGGTACGTACCTAGCCGAAGCTCCAGGTACGACGGCGGTGCGGCAGCGCTCCCACCCACGCGAGCCGGTCTGGCGTTCAGAGATCGTCGCGCTCGTGCAGACTCAAATCGCCGGCCCGCGGCGGTCGGTTTGTGACTGCGAGGGAGGTCGCTCGTTGGGTGGTCGATGGAAGCTTGCAGCGATCCGAGGAGCTATCAGGCCGTGATCGACCTCCAGACCTTGCTTCAGCGCAGGAATGTCACCCCGGCCGAGGTCGAGGCGGCGCTGCTGGACGACTACTCGGCATTCGTCCGGCTGGCCTACCTGATCCTGCCGCCGTCGCTCGGCCGCCACCGGCGCATCCTCGCCGCGCATGGCGTTGTCCAGCGCGCCTACCCGACCGTCGCCGGCTGCAGCGGCTGCTGGTCGGCGAGACCGACGCGCTCGCCTTCCTCCGCCGCCGAGTCATCCAGAACGCCGTCAAACAAGCCCGTTCCCGTACTCCGCTGCGCCTGCTCCCGCAGGTCTGGGGGTTCCGGCTGTTCCCCCGCTCGGGCGCAGCCGACGACCTGGCGCTCGACGAGGTGCTGAGCGGACTGAGTCCTGAAGCACGAGCGGCTTGGACACTCGTGCGAGCCGAGCAACTGTCGGTGGACGATGCCGAACTACAACTACGTGCCGCGGGCATCCAGCACGCGCAAGCCGCGATCAACGAAGCCGCTCTGCCCGACGAAGGCCCCAGTGAACTGCTGGACGCATCGACGTTCGATCCATGCGCTGTGCGATTGGCTCCCACCGACCTGGTCCGCCGCAGGGCCCGTGGTCGCGCGGTGGCCATCTCGGTCACCAGCGCGCTGGCCGTCGCCATCCTGGTCTCGCTGATCGCCTTGCAAACACCCTCCTGACGCCATCTCGCGCGACTTTGTCACCGGGTGATGTTGCCGAAGCCCGTCCTCTCCGCGATGCACTCCGCGTATTGACGGTTTCACCCAGCGCGTCTATTTTCGTGAAACCGCTCTTCCTACCGCCCCAGGGAGAACTCATGCTCGTTGGAATCGTTTCCGCCGCTGCTCTGACCGCCCTGTCCATCCCGGCCGGCGCACCCCCACCGGCCCCCGCGTCCACTCCGGCGGTGACCGTGTCGACCCAGGCGACCATCTGCAACAAGTACTGCGATGCCCGCGATCCCGCGCTCTCTCCGGGCGACCGCTCCCCGGTCTCGGCGACGATCTTCGGCCGAACGGTCCGGCTGCACTTCGACGACGCGGACGCCATGGGCTGGGCCTCGATCGAGAACGGCAACCCGGGTGACGAGGTCTGGCTGGATCGCTCGATGGACGGCGGCCGGACCTGGTCGACGGGCAGCCGGCTCGGCAACACCGTAGTACCGGCCGGGCAACGTGGTTGGCGGACCCAGATGTTCAACGTGGACGACTGGAACAACCACGGTGTCGGTGCCCTCCGCGCCTGCGGAAAGGCCGGCGACCGGGCAGACATCGCCTGTACTCCGTGGGCGCGGACCACCTGGAATGCGGGCGACCGCCGAACGGCTGCCGCCACAGCGCAGATGCAGTTCTACAACTACTCGACCGGCCTGTTCGACACCACCGGCTGGTGGAACTCGGCCAACGCGCTGAACGCGATCATCGATAACGCCCGCGTGACCGGGATGGGGAGCTACCGCTACGCGATCGGGCGGACGTACGACCTGAATCTCAACGCTCAGCAAGGACAGTTCCGCAACGACTACATCGACGACACCGGGTGGTGGGGACTCACCTGGATCGCGGCGTACGACCTGACCGGCGAGACCCGCTACCTCCAGACCGCGAAAGCCGACGCCGACCACATGGCGGCGTACTGGGACAACACCTGTGGCGGTGGAGTTTGGTGGAGTCAGGCGAAGACGTACAAGAACGCGATCTCCAACTCGCTCTACATCCAGCTCAGCGCAGCGCTGCACAACCGGATCGCGGGCGATACGACGTACCTGCAACGGGCGCAGAACGGGTGGGCGTGGTTCCAGCAGACGGGCATGATCAACAGCTCGAAGCTGGTGAACGACGGCATCGACCTGTCCACCTGCAAGAACAACGGAGATGTTGCCTGGAGCTACAACCAGGGTGTGTTGCTCGGGGCACTCACTGAGCTATCGCGTGCCACCGGCAACAGTTCGTACCTCACCACCGCCCGGCAACTCGGCGACGCCGCCACCACCTCCCCCAGCCTGAGCACCACTGACGGCATCCTGCGGGAGCCGTGCGAGGGAGGTGACTGCGGTGGCGACGGTCCGTCATTCAAGGGAGCCCACGTCCGCGGTCTCGGCAAACTGAACGCGGCCCTGCCCGACCGTCCCTACACGACGTACCTCCGCCGGCAGGCCGACCGCGCGTTCGCCGCCAACCGTACGCCGATGGACCAGTACGGCCTGCGCTGGTACGGGCCCATCGACAAACTCGACGCCGCCCGCCAGCACAGCGCCCTCGACCTCCTCAACGCGACCCCTTAAGGCAGCTCGACCGAGCCGAGGACGTGGTACCAGTGGTTGCCTGCGGCAAGGTGATCGGCGATGGCCCGCTGCAGCGTGGTTTGCCGGGGCAGGTTCGGTCCTGCCCCGGTGCCGAAGATGAACTCCACGATCTCGTCGTCGCCGGGCTCGCCTCGGGAGAGCAAGGTGAAGCGGCGTTGGAAGCGGAGGATGTTCGAGTCCACTGGGAGGTAGTCGGCGAGCTGCGGGTCGAGCAGCCAGGAGCTGCAGGTGGCGCGGTCGTAGTGTTCTTCGGGGAAGTGCTTGGCGAAGAAAGGCTTCGCGGCGGCGAACGACTCGTCACAGGCGGCAGGCGTGAGCGGTCCGTCGCCTGGGATGTGGACTTCCAGGACAGGCTCGGCGCGATCGAACTGCAGCCTGCCCAAGCGGTAGAGACTGCCCCGGATGTGGCGAGTGAACCAGTGATGCCTGGTCACTTCACCTTGGCGAACTCTGGATCCGAACTGAGCCAGGGTCGCCCGCGAGATCTCCTCGGGGATCCCTTGTTTCGCGTGCCATTCGCGGACCTGCGGGAGCACGGCCAGGTATGCGTGCAGAGGGCAGCCATCGGCGGGCCAGTTCACCGTGCTGGTGAGGGTGCCGAGATCGTCGAGTAGGGCCGCGGTCACCTCTTGCAGAGCCTGCCATTGCTCCGGAGTGCGATCCGGGTCCGGCATCGACGCGATGATCGCCGCATGTTCCTCCTCCGGCACGTCCAACCAGCGCAGTTGGTCCCGCATCACCGCTGCAGCAGTTCCGCCACGTGCGGGACCGCTACCTGGTCACCGAGCTCCGACGATTCGTAGATCGCGAGCGCCGTCGCGACCACGGACTGGCCGTAGCCGCCACCGACGGCCGGGTCCCGATCCTCTCGACAGGCCTCGACAAAATCCGCGAGCTGGTCGGCGAACGCAGTACCGATCTCGGCTTCGGCTGCCCGCAGCAGCTGGGTTCCTTCAGAGTCGCGGTAGATCCACAGTCCATCGCGCCGCGACAGTCGCAACGCGCCTTGCTCGCAGACGATCTCGGTCTCGTCGTGGAACGGCAGGCCGGTGCCGGCAAGCGACAGCGAGACCCGCAGTCCGTTCTGCAGTTGCAGCAACGCCAGTGCTTCGGTCTCGACGGCCAGCGCGGGTTTCCGCACCACATGTCCCAGCACGCGGGTGGCGGGAGCTGCACCGAGCCACTGCGCCTTGTCGATGCAGTGGATGCCGACATTCATGACAATGCCACCACCGGCCAGCGCCGGGTCGAAGAACCAGGCCGGCCTCGACTCGGGCGAGTAGTGCGCAGTACGCCGCTCTGTCATCGTCAGCGGCTTGCCGAGTTCCCCTGCGATCAGCAGCCGCCGCGCCTTGGCTACAGCGGGCAGGAAGTGGATGACGTGCCCCACGCCCAGCCGTACGCCGTACTGGGTGCAGGCGTCGATCATCATCAGACAGTCGCTGATGCTCGTGGCCATCGGCTTCTCCACCAGGACATGCAGGCCATGGCGGGCCGCGTCGACGGTGATCGACGCATGCAGCGTGTGCGGCGCCGTCACGACAATCCCGTCCAGCTCGCAAGACTCGAACATCACCAGGTGGTCGTTGAACGCGAGGGCGCCCGTCCTGGCGGCCAGCTCTCCGGCCGCCTCGAACCGCGGATCGCAGACCGCCGTCACCTCGACCTCGGGCTGGGCGGCGGCCGCCTCGGCGTGCAACAACGCCACTCCGCCCGCGCCGACGAGGCCGAGCCGGAACTTGGTCACTGAGCAGTCCTTCCACCACAGGAAGCGCGGATCTCCAGTCGCGGTCGCAACCGGACCTGATGAACAGGGGTCGTCTCCCTTTCGTCAACCGCTTGAGCAGCAACTCGGCCGCGAGCGCACCCACCTCGGCCTTGGGCGGCGAGACGGCGGTCAGCGGCACCTCACCGAGATCGGCCACTTCGTCGTCATAGGCAACGAGTGCGAGGTCACCCGGTACGTCGAGGCCGAGCCGCCTGGCGTGCAGGACCAGCGCCGAGGCATCGCGATCCCCCAGACAGAAGACCGCGCTGACCTCGTTGTCGGCGCAGACCCGGGTGTAAGCGGCCAACTCGTCGGGCGACCACTCCTCGCGTCGCTGGCACACCGCCGCGATCGCGGGCAGGCCGAAGTCGGCGATCGCCTGGTCGAAACCCGCCTGTACCGCGTCCGCAGTACCGGTCCGAAAGCGTCCCAAGTGTCCGATGCGGTGGTGGCCGAGCTCCACCAAGTGCCGGACGGCCGCATAGGCACCGGCGTGGTGGTTCGTGCAGACGAAAGGTGTCGCGTCGTCGGGCGCCGGGTTGGGCGGCCGCCGCTCGATCAGGACATACGGAACGGGTAGGCCGGGAAGGGTTTCGAAGTACTCCGCTGGGTTGTCCATCAGGTGCAGATTGGGGACCAGCAGGAGTCCGGCGACGCCCGCTTGCACCAGTTGCTTCGTCTGCTCGGCCTCAACCGTCAGGTCGTACTCGGAGCTCGACAGGATCACTCGTACGCCGGCCGCGCTGAGCACTCGCTCGACGCCCTCGATCACCTTCGGGTAGAAGTACGAGGTCGAGGGGACGAGCACTCCGACGAATCGGCGCCGCGGGAAGCTGTCGCCGGGCACCGCGAGCACATAGGTGCCGGAGCCTTGGCGTCGCAGTACGAGGTCTTCCTCGATCAGCAGGTCGACTGCGCGGCGAACGGTGTTGATCCCGACCTCGTAGGTCACTGCGAGCTCGTGCTCGGTCGGCAGGCGATCGCCCACTGTCCAGCGGCCGGTCATCAGCTGCTCCCGCAGCCGGGTCGCGAGCGTCCGGAACTTCATCCCCCGGGGCACCTCGTCGAGACCGTGCTCGCTTGTCATGCCGATCATCCTGAGTGGGAATTCATCCCTGGTCAAGGCATGTATTAGGAATGATTTTCAGTCCATTGACGCGGTTTGCCGCAATCGCCATGCTGACCGGCACGGCAATTGCCCAGTAATTCATTCTCTCAAAGGAAGGTTTCCAGGATGAGAAGAATCAAAGCACTGGCTCTGCTCACCGCCCTCACCGCTGTCATCGCCGGCACCACCACCCAGGCCAGCGCCGCCCCGGCTCCCGAACCGAAGCTGAGCACGTTGCGGGTGAACACCTTCGAACGGCCGGCGAAGGGTACGGCGTACACGCTGGCGCAGTGGCGCGCCGACGGCTGGACGGCCGGCTGGGCGGAGGGGATGGACACCCGGAGCTGGATCGACGGCGACAACTTCCGCCACTCCGGCACGAAGTCCCTGCGCATCTTCTATCCCAAGGGGAAGATCGGCCCGGCCGACTCGGGGGCGCAGATTCCACTCGACCTGAATCCCAGCCGGGAGTACTACGTGTCGCAGTGGGTCAGGTTCAGCAGCGGCTTCAGTTGGGGTACGACCCAGTTCGCCGGCAAGGTGGGGGTCGGCCTGGCCGGCGGGAAGGCGTGCTCGGGCGGCGTACCGTGCGATGGCTACAACGGGTTCACTTCGCGGCTGATCTGGCGGAGCAGCGGCCAGGCCGCGATCTATTACTACAGCCTCAACCACGCGGGCGAATACGGCGACTACGTCAATCTGACGGATGCCTCCGGGAGCGGTATCAAATGGCCGCGAGGGAAATGGGTGAATGTCGTCCAGCGGGTCCGGGTGAACACGGTGACGAACGGCACCGCGAATCCCGACGGCCAGATCCAGGTCTGGTTCAACGGCGTCTCGGCCGCCAACATCTCCGGCCTGCGTTTCGTCCGCAACGGCGACCTGGTCGACCGCGCCTACTTCTCCTCCTTCGCCGGCGGCGCCACCACCGACTTCGCGCCCGCCAACGACTCCTGGATCTGGTACGACGACCTCAAAGTCTCCACCCGACGCTCCGACATCTGCGAACTCTCGTCCTGCTGATCCAAGGACCACTCTGCGCACCGGCCAAGAGGCGCTCGGCCGGTGCTCAAAGTGGGAGTGGGTCAGGCGTGCCCGACGAGGATCCACATGTAGTCGTGGTTCTTCACCGGGAAAGTCGCGGTTTTGCTGCTGATCTCCTGGGTCTTCTTGCAGTCCGAGGTGGTGTGCGCCACCGGCGCCGCTGTCCTCACGGACAGGAGGTAGGGCCGTTTCCGGCCCGCGCAGCCGCCAGCTTGAGCGTCAGTCCGCAGCTCTGAGCGGAGCACATCCTGTCGTTCGGGACAGCCTCGGCCTAGGCGGGCGCAGCACAACCACCGGCATCTCCCATGGAGCTGCCCCCGGCAACCTGCGGCAGGAGACAAGCCGCAGGGCGGGCACCCACCGCGACGTAGGAGCGGCAGCAGACGGGTGGGTGGGAGCGGCCGGAGCTGGGAGCGACGTAGGAGCGAGCGGCGTAGGGCGCGCGGGGCGTCGTACGGCTGCTGGTGACTGGGGGGTGGTGCCATGATGTGCGGCATGGAGCTGAAGATGTCGGCGTCTTATGACGCCACCCCTGAGGAAGTCTTCGCGATCGTCACCGACGCCACCTTTCGCGAGCAGGCCTGCGAGAAGACCAAGGCGTTGTCGTACGACGTCAAGGTGAGCGAGTCCGGTGGTGACACCGTGGTGCGGGTGCAGCGGGAGATGCCGGCCGACGACGTGCCGGACATCGCGCGCAAGTTCGTCGGGCAGACGCTGACCGTGGTGCAGACCGAGACGTGGCACGCGGCGAACGCGGACGGCTCGCGGAAGGCTGACGTGAAGGGCGAGATCGCCAACACGCCGGTCACCCTCAAGGGCACCGCCACCATCACCTCGACCGGGGGTGAGACCGTGCAGTCGATCGAGCTGGACGTGAAGGTCTCGGTTCCGCTGATCGGCAAGAAGATCGAGCCGTTCGTGGTCGAGGCGATCCGCAAGGGCCTGCAGAAGGAGCACGACCTCGGCCGCGACTGGCACAACGGCACCAACTGATCCCGGCCCACTCGCCGAAGTCCGCTGCGGCGAGTGTCGCTGACCGCCTCCGCCCACCTCCGATGGCAACCTGGGAAGGACTATCGGAGGTGGGTTTCTGATGCGTACCCGACGCCGCGCACCGATCGACGACTCCCGGTACTGCGTGCTGTGCGATGACGTGGTGGAGTTCGAACGGGTCGAACCGGGCGATCATCCAGCCGACGACCCGTCGGACGAATGGATCTGTGTGTCCTGCGGCACCGCCGTCTTGATCGGCCCCGCGGCCCAGCCACTCCACCGCACCGCCTGACCAACAAGCACGGCGCGGATGCCGGCCACCCCTGCGACCGACATCCGCGCCACCCCCAGGCTCTACAGCGCCGGACCGAATCCGCACACGACCCGCGAAGCATGTGCCGGGTCGAGCGCATTGGAGACCAACTGCGCGACGGTCGGGTCGAAGGCAAGCCCGACATGGCCGACCGGGTCGAACGGACAGGTGTCCTGGACGAACTGGTTCTTCACCCCGGGCTCGCGGATGAACGAGGTCTCGTGCGGTGTCACCAGGGCGTCGAACTTCGAGGCGATCACCGTGTACTTCACGCCCGGCTGGGCGATCGGGCCGGCCGTCAGTTTGGCGACCTCCGACCCACCGACGATGAGCTCGCCACAGGCGGGACAGCCGTACTCCCGCAGTACCTGGTCGACCAGCGGGCGCAGTCCGAGGTAGTCGCCGACGCTCACCAGACCGCCGAACGTCGTACCGTGCGTGGGCGGCGCGAGCGCGACCACCTTGCCGACCTTGGCGGCGTACCCGCGGACCTTCGGGCCGTAGATGCTCTGGAAGCCGCCTTCGGAGTGACCGACGAGGTCGACCTTCGCGGCGCCTGTGCTGGCCCGGACGCGATCCACGAACGCCTCGATCTGCGCCGACGACTGGACGATCGAGATCGTGCCGCCGACGGGAATGGCCGGCGTGGCCTGACCGTAGGTGAGCGTGTAGGCGCAGTAGCCCTTCGCCGCGAGGTACGGACCTAGGTACGAGTAGTTGCCAGGGCCGTTGCCGCCGAGCCCGTGCAGGAGCACCAGTGGGTTCGGATGCGCGGCAGACGGCTTGCAGGTCCAGTTGTCGAAGCCAGAGCTGGGCGCTGCGGCCTGCGCCGAGGCAGTGACGGTGGTGGCGAGCAGTGCGGCAGCCAACAGGCCTGCCGCGGTACGCCGGAGAACGTTTCGCATGACGGCTCCCGAGGGGCAGTGTCGTTCGGTGACGACGGGATGACCGACAGTGGAGCACGTCTTCGAGTTAGGAACAAGAGCTCGTGTTCATAACTCGGCGACTGGTTAGCAACCAGCCACTGGGGGTAGCGTCTGGCCATGGGGCGAGTGATCAGAGGCCTGACGGCCGAACAGCGCAAGGCGGAGCGACGGGAACAGTTGCTCGACGCCGCGCTGGACCTGTTCGCGCTTCACGGCTACCTGGGCACGTCGATCGAGCAGATCTGCAGTACGGCGTACGTGGGCACGAAGAGCTTCTACGAGGTCTTCGACGGTCGTGAGGACTGCTACGTCGCGCTGCTCCGGCGCACGTCGGAGCGGTTGCAGGCGGACATGATGGCGGTCGCGGCACGGGCCGAAGGCAACGAACGCCAAGCGGCGCCGGGCATCATCTCGGCCTTCGCGCACGCCTTGCTGGACGATCCGCGCGTCGCCAAGGTGACCTTCGGCCAGGCGGGCGGCATCTCCGCCACGGTCGAGCGGCAACGGCGTACCAACCGTCGCTGGGCCGCCGCCTTCCTGGAACAGATCTGGGACCGGTACGACGCCGCGCCGGCCGACTCCGAGCCGACGCACCGGGCCCGAAGCGGCACGAACGGGGCTGAGCCGCCGGACGAGCTCGACCGGCAGGGACGGCACGCGATCGCGATCGGGCTGGTCGGCGGGCTGTTCGACCTGATCGCCGACTGGCTGCTCGACGCCGACCCGACCGTCCCCGACCAGGTGGAGAGCCTGATCGAGGACCTGACGTCGTTCTACATCACCGTCCGGCGGGGACTGACCTGCTGATCAGCCCTGGTGCGGGTAGCGGTAGTCGGTCGGCGGGGCGAAGGTCTCCTTCATCGACCGCGGGCTGGCCCAGCGGATCAGGTTCCACATCGAGCCGGCCTTGTCGTTCGTCCCGCTGGCCCGCGAGCCGCCGAACGGCTGCTGGCCGACGACCGCGCCGGTCGGCTTGTCGTTCACGTAGAAGTTGCCGGCCGCGAAGCGCAGGTACTCGGCCGCCTCGGCGATCGCGGTCCGGTCCTGGGCGATCACCGCACCGGTCAGCCCGTACGGCGCCGCGTTCTCCATCTGCCGCAGGACCGTGTCGTAGTCGCCGTCGTCGTAGACGTGCACGCCGAGGATCGGGCCGAAGTACTCGGTGGTGAAGATCTCGTCGGTCGGGTCGTCGGAGACCAGCAGCGTCGGCCGGACGAAGTACCCCTCGGAGTCGTCATAGGTGCCGCCGGCAATGACCTCGATCCCGGCCGCCTGCTGGGCCCGGTCGATCGCGGTCTTGTGCTTGCCGAACGCCTTGTCGTCGATGACGGCGCCGATGAAGTTCGACAGGTCGGTGACGTCGCCCATGGTCAGCGAGTCGGTCTCGGCGGCGATGTCGTCGCGGATCTTGTTCCACACGCTGCGCGCGACGTACGAGCGGCTGGCGGCGGAGCACTTCTGGCCCTGGTACTCGAAGGCGCCGCGGACCATCGCGGTCTTCACCACGGCGGGGTCGGCCGACGGGTGCGCCAGGATGAAGTCCTTGCCACCGGTCTCGCCGACCAGCCGCGGGTAGGTCCGGTACGACGCGATGTTGGCGCCGACCGTGGACCAGAGCGACTGGAAGGTTTTGGTGGAGCCGGTGAAGTGGATGCCGGACAGGTCCGGGTGGGTCAGGGCGGCCTTGCTGACGTCCATGCCGTCGCCGGTGACCAGGTTGATCACACCGGCCGGAAGCCCGGCGGCCTCGAACAGCCGCATCGTCCAGTGCGCCGCGAACTGCTGTGTCGGCGACGGCTTCCACACGACGGTGTTGCCCATCAGCGCGGGCGCGGCCGGCAGGTTGCCGGCGATCGCGGTGAAGTTGAACGGGGTGATCGCGTAGACGAAGCCCTCGAGCGGGCGGTAGTCGACCCGGTTCCAGATCCCCGGCGAGGAGACCGGCTGGTCGTTGATGATGGTCCGCGCGAACGAGACGTTGAACCGCAGGAAGTCGATCAGCTCACAGGCCGCGTCGATCTCGGCCTGCTGGACCGTCTTCGACTGGCCGAGCATGGTGGCGGCGTTCAGGGTGTCGCGCCAAGGGCCGGCCAGCAGGTCGGCGGCCTTGAGGAAGACGGCGGCGCGGTCGTCGAAGGACAGCGCGCGCCAGGCCGGGGCGGCCGCGAGCGCGGCGTCCACGGCGGCCTTGCCGTCGGCCTCGGTGGCGTTGCCGAGGTGACCGAGCACGTGCGCGTGCTTGTGCGGCTGGACCACCGCGATCTGCGCCCCGCCGCCGAGCTTCTGCTCGCCGCCGATCGTGCAGGTCAGGTCGATCGCCCCGGCCGCGTTGAACTCCTTGAGCTTCGCCTCCAGGCTGCCGCGTTCCGGCGAGCCGGGCGCGTAACCCCGGACAGGCTCGTTGACAGGCGTCGGTACTGCGGTGACGGCATCCATGGTGGGGCGCACTCCTCGGTCGGCTCGACTGGTTCCCGGCGGTCCGGCGCGCCCGATCGGGGCGACCGTGACACGTCGCGTTCCTCATGCTGCCATGTCCAACCGCATACCACGAACCTGACAGGTCTTAGCCGGCCAAACTTCCACGGACAGCTAGGGCATGTCTGATTGTCAGACATGCCCTAGGCCCAGGGCACCGTGCGGTGTCCTGGGCGGAGTTCGGAGTGTGATCAGGCCGACTTCTTGGTGGCCTTCTTGGCTGCGGTCTTCTTGGCTGGGGCCTTCTTGGCGGCTGCATTCTTGGCTGGGGCTGCCTTCTTGGCCGCGGCCTTCTTGGCCGGGGTCGCGTCGCCCTGGCCGCCACCGCCGGAACCACCGGCCGCGCGGCGCGCCTTGGCGGCTTCGACGGAGGCGCGGAGTGCGGCGACCAGGTCGACGACCTCGGCGCCCTCGGCCTCTTCCTCCTCCGCCTCGGGCAGCGGTACGCCGGCCGCCTTGGCCTCGACCACCTGCTCCAGTGCGTGCCGGTACTCGTCGTGGTACTGGTCCGGGTCGAACTCGCCCCGCAGGGTGTCGATGTACGACTCGGCCATCGCCTTCTCCTGCTTGCGGATCTCCACGTCCTCGTCCGGCGCGGCGAAGGCGGAGTCGCGGACCTCGTCCGGCCACAGCATCACCTGCAGGACCAGCACGTTGTCGTGCGTCCGGAGCAGCCCGAGGCTCTCCCGCGACCGCAGCGCGACCTTCACCAGCGCGTACAGCTCGGACCCCTCGAGCGCGTCCCGGAGCAGCACGTACGGCTTGGACCCCGGGCCACCGTCGGCGGCCAGGTAGTACGACTTGCCCAGGTAGAGCGGGTCGACCTGGTCGGCCGGCACGAACTCCAGTACGTCGATGACCTTCTTGCTCGACAGTGGCAGGTCGGCGAAGTCCTCCGGCTCGAGGATCACCATCCGGCCGTCGGCCATCTCGTAGCCCTTGCCGATATCGGAGTACGGAACCTCCTCGCCGCACTCGGAGCAGACCCGCTTGTACCGGATCCGGCCGCCGTCGGCGACATGCACCTGACGGAAGGAGATGTCCTTCTCCTCCGTCGCCGAGAACACCTTGATCGGGATCGTCACCATCCCGAACGAGATGGCGCCCTTCCAGATCGCCTGCATCGCCATCAGCTCCCTGTCAGCTCGTCACCCGGCCGGCTCAGCCGGTCAGGTCCCGCGTTCCCCGGTGCGGCCCCTCCGCCGCGAGGAAGTCCGGGATCTCCTGTGTCGCGTACCACAACAGGTCTTCACCTTCGCACGAGTCGAGGGCGAAGACAGCGTCTTCGTGGCCCGGATTCGCGGTGTCTCCCTGGGCCACCTCCCATAGCTCGGCGGCCTTGGCGACCACCTCGACGGCGTCGTCGCCGTCCACATGCGCCGCCGCGACCGTGGACCACGGGATCACCACATTCAGCTCCAGCCGGGCGTCACCCAGCTGAGCGGCACCGTCGGCCGGCGGAACCGCCGACACGTCGCAGGCCACCACGACCCGCTTCCGCGCCGCACTCGGGTCGGCCGCGAGCAGCCCCACTGAGGCCCGCGCGGCCTGCTCCATCGCGGCGTACTCGAGTTCCTCGTCGTCCGCGCTCGCGAACCACTCGCGCAGCGCGGGCGTCACGGCGTACGCGAGTTGCGGCGCCGGACCGAACTCCCCCGCGTGACAGGCGGCGTCGAGCAGCGGAATGGTGGATGGGAGGTAGATCCTCATGAGCCCGCCTTCTTGGGACCTCGGGATGGTGCCGCTGACTTTCCCCGCCCCACCGCTTCGGCCTTGTCCGGCTTTCCGCGCCCCAACCCCGTTTTCCGGCCGCGCGAGGCGCGGCTCCGGCTGCCCTTCGTGGTGTCCAGCAACTCGTCCAGCGCGTCAGTGACGCACTGGGCGAAGACGGCCAGGTCGGGCATCGCCGTGCGGTCGGCGTTCAGCCCGAAGGACACCTTCCCGTCGTACGACGTGACGCCCACCGACAGGCCCTGCCCCGGCATCAACGGCACCACCGGGTACGACGCCAGCATCGGCGCGCCCTGGGCGTAGAGCGGGAACTGTGGACCGGGCACGTTGGTGATCACCACATCGTCGATCGGCCGGACGGTCGCCGTCGCGACGCGTGCCGCCAAAGCGTGCAGCGTGGTCGGCGCGAAGCCGGCGATCCCGACCAGCGACCTGGCGCTGACGGCGCGACCGGTGTCCTTGTGGACCTTGGTCTGATACGAGATCTGATGCAGCCGCATGACCGGCGAGTTCTCCCCCACCGGCAGGTTGACGGTCGACGAGATCACCCGCGAGCCGAGCGAGGTCGGCTCCTCCTCGTCGTCGTCCCGAATGCTGACCGGTACGACGGCCCGGACGCCGCGGGTCGGGCTGACCGACTCACCCCGGGTCATCATCCAGGCCCGGAGCGCACCGGCCACCACGGCCAGGATCACGTCGTTGACCGTGCCACCGTGCATCGCCCGGACGGCCCGGTAGTCCTCCAGATCGGTCTGGACGGTGGTGAACCGGCGCTGCCCGGACGTCTTCACGTGCAGCGAGCTCTCCTGGACATGCCGCTGCGCGACCACCGAGCCGACCACGTCGCCCAGCACCTCACGCACGGACGTCGAGCCGGTGAGGCTGGCCATCTCGGCCCGCGCCAGCTCCAGTACTGCGGTCGGGTGGCGGGTCGCGTCGGCGAAGACGCCCGCGAGCAGCTCCAGCGCGGACGGTGGATGCGCGGGCTGCCAGGTGTCGGTGGGTGTGTCGCGCGGATGCGCGGTGGAGTCCAGGACGACCTGGCCGATGTCCACCGTGCTGTTGCCGTCGACAAGCGCTTGGTGGGACTTCGCGATGATCGCGAACCGGTCCCCCTGCAACCCCTCGACCAGGTACATCTCCCACAACGGCCGGGCCCGGTCGAGCCGGCGCGACATGATCCGCGCGACCAGCTCGAGCAGCTGGGCGTGCGTGCCGGGGCGCGGCAGCGCGGACCGGCGTACGTGGAAAGTGATGTCGAAGTCCTCGTCGTCCACCCAGATCGGGCCGGCGAACCGGCCCGGGATCTGCTGGATGCGCTGCCGGTACCGCGGCACGAAGGCGATCCGGTCGCGGATCAGCGCGACCAGGCTCTCGTAGTCGAACCCGTCGTCGCCGTGCACCGGTGGCTCGAAGATGTCCACCGTGCCGACGTGCATCGGCGTGGCCGGACTCTCGGCCTTCAGGAAGGTCAGGTCCAGCGACGTCAACCGGTCCGGCATCCGGGCCCTCCTGTCCTGATGATGGTTCGTGTTCAGTCACCCTAACCGGGTCCGCCGACAGTCGGCTGCGACACTGGCTGGGAAGGACGAACATGGCTGTCAGCGATCGTGACACGACTGATGGTGCATAGCGGGAACACTGGCGCCCGCACGTTCGTCAGGCAAGAGGGCGCGTCCGGCGCCCGTGTTGGTGAATCAACCCTGAAAGGCCTCTCGTCTCATGCGTTCGACGTTCTCCCGCGGTACCGCGCTCGCGCTCCTGCCCGCTCTCGGCATGCTGGTCCTGGCCGGCTGCGGCGACGACTCCGGCAGCGGCGCGACCCCGAGCACCTCACCGTCGACCGCCCCCTCCTCCGAGCCCACGCCGACTGCCGCGCCGACGCAGACCCCGAGCGGCACGCCCAGTACGCCGGGCAGCACGCCGAACACCAAGTCGCCGTCGAACACCGCCGACCCGTCCGGTGAGCAGGCCGACGTGACCGTCAACGTCACTGTTGCCAACGGCAAGGTCAACCCGAGCGGCGCCAGCATCAAGGTGCAGGCCGGCCAGACCGTGCTGATCACCGGGGTCAGCGACGCCGAGGACCAGCTGCACGTGCACGGGTACGACAAGGAGGTCGACCTGAAGCCGGGCAAGCCCGCCTCGGTGAAGTTCACCGCGAACATGAAGGGCACCTTCGAGGTCGAGACGCACGAGAGCGGCAAGCTGGTCGCCAAGCTCGTCGTCTCCTGACCCGCCGACGATGTTGCCTCTTCTGCTGCCCCTGCACGGGATCGGCGGCCGGCAGGACCTGCCGATCCCGTTCGGGCTCGCCGTCGGCGGCGCCGGGGTGGCGATCGCGCTGTCCTTCGTCGTCCTCGGGCTGGCCTGGCGCAATCCGAAGTACCGGGGTGACGCGTCCGGCAAGCCGTTGCCTGACGCAATCACCCGGACGGTCGACTCGAGCGGTTTCCGGTGGTTCGTCCGGCTCTTCGGGCTGGCCACCTTCCTGTACGCCGGGGTGGCCCTGCTGTTCGGCGTCGACCGGCTGACGAACCCGATCTTCGGCTTCCTCTACATCCTGGTCTGGGTCGGGCTGGTGCCGATCTCGCTGGTCCTGGGCCCGGTCTGGCGAACGCTGAACCCGCTCCGGACCGTGCATCTCCTGCTCAGCAAGGCGCTCCGGCAGCCGCCCTCCCAGGGGTTGTTCACCCTGCCGAAGTGGCTCGGTCTGTGGCCGGCCGCGCTCGGCATCTTCGCCTTCACCTGGCTGGAACTGGTCGCGCCCGACCGCGCCACCCTGCCGGTCCTCCAAGCGTGGCTCGCGCTGTACGTCGTGATCACCCTGTTCGGGGCGGTCCTGTTCGGCGACCGCTGGTTCTCGACAGCGGACCCGTTCGAGGTCTACGCGACGCTGATCGCGCGGATGTCGCCCTGGGGCCGGCGTGACGACGGCAAACTGGTGCTCCGTCGCCCTCTGGAGAACCTGGACGGGCTGAAGGCGCAACCAGGGCTGGTCGGCATGGTCGCGGCGCTGCTCGGCAGTACGGCGTACGACGGCTTCTCGAACTCGACCGCCTGGATCGGCTGGGCGCAGAACAGCGACTACTCGATGACGACGCTGGGCACGCTGGCTCTGCTGGCGTTCATCCTCTTCGTGCTGGTGACGTACGTCGGCGCCACCCTGCTGGCCGGGCGCCTGTCCGACAGCTCCCGTACCGCGCTCCCGGGGTTGTTCGCGCATTCCGTCGTACCGATCGTCTTCGGGTACGTCGTGGCGCACTACCTGACGCTGCTGATCCTGGAAGGCCAGCGGACCCTCATCTACTTGAGCGACCCGCTGTCCAACGGCGCCAACGTCTTCGGCACCGGACTGCTCGGCCTCAACACGTCGATCACCGAACACAGCACCGCGATCGCCGTGATCCAGGTCCTCGCGGTCGTCTGCGGCCACCTGATGGGCGTCATCTCCGCCCACGACCGAGCAGTCGCCCTCTTCCCCCGCCACAAGGCCCTGATCGGCCAGCTCCCCCTACTGGTCGTCATGGTCGGCTACACAGTCGCCGGCTTGCTCCTGCTCTTCTCGGAGTAGCTGGTATAGGTGAGGGTCAGGAAGGCGAGCATGCCCAGGATGAGGTGGGAGTTGCCCGGGATGGACTGCCAGACGGTCCAGCTGAGTTCGCGGTCGTCGCGGAACGGGACCCACCAGATCGAGCGGAGTACGAACAGGCCGTACCAGAGGATGCCGGTGATGACGGCTGCACGGTTCCCCCACTGGCGGTTGACCGCGCGGATCAGGCTGATGCCGAGTGGGATGATCCAGACCCAGTGGTGACTCCAGCTCACCGGTGACGCGTACAGGACGGCGAGCGCCATCACCGAGATCGCGGTGACGCGCTCGTCGGCCAGCCAGTACCTGCGGGCCAGCCAGAGCACCAGCAGGCCGAAGATTGCCGACAGCAAGAACCAGACCGGCTCGACCCAGGACGCCTCGTCGCCGAGCCGGCTGAGGAAGCCCATGAACGACTGGTTCGCCGTGTAGGCCAGGCCGCCGACCCGGTTGGCGTTGCGGATGACAACAGTCCAGTACTCCCAGGACTGGTTCGGTACGACAGCGAATCCGATTGCCATCGTCGCGACCAGGCCGAGCAACGCGTTGCGGAACGCCCTCCACTGCTTGGTGATCAGCAGGAAGGCAAGGAACGGCAGCGGTGTCAGCTTCACCCCGATCGTCACACCGACCCAGAATCCGCGCCAGCGCGCATTGGCCGGCCGCACCAGATCCAGCAAGATCATTGCGGTCAGCAACAAGTTGATCTGGCCGAACTGGATCGTCTGCCAGACCGGCTCGAGCAGCAACGAACCAGCAGTCAACGCAGCCAGTACTGCGATCCGCCGGTCCCGCCAGCGATCCGGGACCAGGGTCCACGCCTCGGCGGGCAACGCGGCGCGCCAGATCAGCGCGATGCAGAGCACCGAGATCGTTGTCCAGAGCACCAATGCGACGCCCCACGGCACGGCGGCCAGCGGGACCATCGCGATCGCCGCGAACGGCGGGTAGGTGAACGGCAGACCCGAGCCCGGCAGCTGTGCGTCGTACAGGGAAGCGCGGTCGAGCAGGACCGAGCCGCCCATCCGGTAGACGCGGAGGTCGATCATGCCGTCGAAGAGCCCGTAGGCCCAGGCGCCGAGCGCGACGAAAACGGCGCACCCGAGGATCGCGAAGGCCAGCCGGCGACGGTCGGTACTGGGTGGGGTGGACGTCATGGTCACGTGAGATCGATCCCGAAGAGTGCTTCCAGTTCGCGCCGGGTCTCGTCGTACGACGTGTGCACGATGCCGGTGATGCCGAGTTCGCGGGCGGCGATCACGTTGACCTCCATGTCGTCGACGAACACGCACTCGGACGGGCGGAGGGCGAGCCGAAGTGCGGCGAGCCGGTAGATCTCGGGCTCGGGTTTGCGCAGCTGGACCTCGCCGGAGATGACGATGTCGTCGAACATGCCGTCCCAGGTCTCCCGCGGGTAGCTGTTGCCCCACGAGTTCGACAGCAGCGCGGTCTTGATGCCGTGGCCGCGGGCGCGGCGGATCAACGCGGACATCTGCGGCTGGTGCTCGAAGTGCGCGAACATCCGCTCGATCAGGCCTTCCGCCTGGACCGGGCCGCCGTCTTTGCGGACCAGCATCGAGGCGAGCTTGCGCTCGAAGTCGGGGACCGCGATCTGGCCGCGCTCGAGCGCGTGGATCGGGTTCACCTCGGCCTCGACCGGGCTGGCGGCCAGCCAGTCGACCATCGCCCGGTAGTACGCCTCGAAGTCGAGGCCGTCCAGTTCGGCCCAGCGGCCCAGCGCGTCCTCCAGGCCGGAGGTGAGCACACCACCCCAGTCCACCAGCAGGCCACGGAGTACAGGCGTGTCGTCAGGCATGCCCGCAAGCCTACTCAGAACATGATCACCGTCCCCGGCCGCCCGCTCACCCGGCGTACCGGCAGTTCGGCGTACCGGCATCCGCCTGGGTGCTCAGCGGTCGTACTCGACGGTGGTGTCGCCCGAGGAGCTCTCCAGCGTGATGATCCGGGTCGCGGCCGGGTCGACCTTGACCTTCGCGACCTCGTCGCCGGACTTGGTATCGGCGTCGACCCGGTAGGTCTCGGCGCCGGTCGGCAGCAGCACGGTCACGTCACCGGAGCTGCTCTTGGCGTCGACCTTCAGCGGGGCCGTCCGGAACTCCAGGTCGACGTTGCCCGAGCTGGTTTTGCCGGTGACGGAGCTGGAGCTCAGGCCGGCCGCCTCGAGGTTGCCGGACGAGGTGTCCATCGACAGGTCACCGGAGACCGCGTTCGCCTCGATCTTGCCGGAACTCGACTTGAGCGTGGTCGTGCCGCCTAGCTCGGTCACCTTGAGATCGCCGCTGCTGGTCTTGATCGTCACGGCCAGGTCCTTGGGCACGGTCACCACGTAGTCGGTGTCGCAGCCGAAGGACAGGAAGCCGCAGCCGGTGTCCTTGATGTGCAGCCGGCCGTTGTCGTAGTCGTCCTTCGGGTCCGAGCCCAGCGCGTTGCGCTCGACCCGCCGGTTCACCGTGATCTCCTTGACGTCCTTGGCCTCCACCGCGACATCGACCGAACTGGTCTCGATCGTCAGCGCCGACCCGACGACCGGGTAGACGTCGTAGCTGGTCTTGGTGCTCTCGGTCAGGCTCGTCAGCGCCCAGTACACGCCACCCAGGATCAGGGCGACCGAGATCGCGATGCCGTAGCGGCGCTCAGGACTCATCGTGCCGGCCGGGCGGCCCTCGACGTCGGACATCGCTCTCCCAGGGTGGTGCCTGGGCGCCACTGTTTGACGCCCTGACCCAACCCTGGCACATCCCGGAGGCGTTGTCGGTCGGGTCAAACCCCGAAAATCAACTGAGGAGATCCCTGAGAACCCCGGCCGCCAACTGCTGCATTCCCTTACGGAGCTTGCTCGACTTCGCGGCTTCCACCAGGCTCCTGCCGTGCGAGAGCGCCGCGTCGCAGGCCGCCTGATCAAAGGGGAGAAGAGCGGCAGGCTGTACTCCGGCGTACCGGGTCAGCGCCTCTGCCACTGCGTCTGCAGGTGAGCTCCCCAGCGACCCTGAGCGGACCCTGTTGACCACTACCCGGGTCGTCGCGGACGGTACTGCGGCCCTGAGCTCGTGCAGGGATCTGATCAGCCGGGTGAGGCCGACAGGGTCAGCTGTCCCGACTACGACCACCTCGTCGGCTTCTTCGAGGGTCGCCAGGGTTGCGCCGTTCCGGCGGGGCGCGAGTGTGTCGAAGGAGATCTCCTCGTCGCTCTCGATGCAGAAGCCCGCGTCGATCACTGTGCAGGGTGCGAGCATCCGGGCGGTGGACCAGACGGCCTCGATCGCAGTAGGACGCAGCTCGGTCCAGCGGTCGGCGCGGCTGAGGCCTGTGAGCACCAGTTGGTTCGGCCCGACCTGCCGGGCGTGTCGGGCCAATGCCGCGACATCCAGTGAGCCACCGCTGGCAGACCGGGCCGCGGCGGCCAGCCCCGAGGTCTCGTCGAGCATGCCGAGCAGCTGAGCCACAGTGCCGCCGTACACGTCAGCGTCGGCCAGCAGCGTGGGCATGTTGCGAGCAGCAAGCTCCGCTGCCAGTCCCACAGCGACCGTACTGCGGCCTGGCGCGCCGGTGGGTCCCCAGACGGCGATGATGCGGCCGGTGCCCTGGCCGTAGGGCTCGCCGTACCCCTCTTGGTTGGCCGCCTCGCTGGTGAACGGCACGAATCCGCCCGCGAAGTGGGAGACAGTTGCCGGTGGCCCCGATTCGACCGCGTCGATGATGGCGCGGCCGAGGTCGTCGGCGCTGACGTCCGCGGGGAGGATCCGCTCGATCCCCATCCGGCTCAGACGGTCCTCGGCGCCGGAGGGCTCGCCGTTGTCCGAGGGGTCGACCAGGGCGACTACTGCGATCCGTCTGGCGTGCAGAGCGGCTACTGCGTCGGAGGTGAGCCGGGGCAGGTCTTCTGCGAGTAGGACGGCTCGGGCTTGCCCACTGGCCGCCGCGGCCATCACGTCGGCGATGTCGACGCAGCGACGGACCACCCGGATGCCGGTGGCCCTTTCGGCCCGGCGTACGACGTCTGCCTCCCACGGCGCGCCCGTCACCGCCAGCAGAACGGGTACCGACATCAGCGGCCCCGCCGGACGAGCACGGTCTCGCCGGTACTGATCAGGGGAAGGGCCGCACCGAGTCTGTTGGCGTCCTTGGTCCCCAGGGCGATCAGTACCTGCCGCCGCGAGGAGCTGGCCGCCACACCCTTCACGGTGTCGATCTGTACTACGCGGACCTCGGTCCAGAGCCGCTGAGCCGGCTGATCCTTGGGGATCACCCAGACGTCGACATGATCGCCCACTGCGGTGTCCGACGGGAGACGGCCGGTGGTGATCGACAGTGGCAGCTCGGTGCGCTCGCTGATGGACCTGGTGGTGGCGGCCTCGCGCGGTACGAACTCCCCCTTGCCGATGGGGCGGGTGAGGATCAGGCCGGTGAGGTCGGCGTCAGCGGCGACGTACTGCTTCGCTGCGTCGTCGCTGGTGAAGCGGACGTTCACGGTGGTCAGGTCCTCGCCGGTGAGCGTCGAGCCGATCGGCAGGTCGCGCTTTACGGCCCAGATCGCGGTGGTGTCGTCGGCGGCGGCCAGCAGCTTGGCGCCGGCCAGCGCGGTGACCGCGACCAGCAGCACGCCGAGCAGCAGCCTGCCGTCCTTCCAGCGTGCCCTTCGGGTCCGCAGAGTCGGCGTGGACGGCGCCGCGAACCCACCGCGCGAGACAGGACTGTCGGCCACTCGGAACTCTCCCAGCTTCGGTTACCACGTGATTGCACTCGATCGCACTTGGCGACCGACATTCTGCCGTGTCCGCGGTTCTGCCGTCGCCCGTCATCCACAGGTGCGGCCCGGTTGGGGACAAACTGGTTCAATCCGAAGCCAACCGTGGCAAACTGAAGCATCACCTGCCCGTCGGCCCGAAGGGAAACAGCACGCATGCCGGCTCCGCGCTTCCTCCAGCTGTCCGACGTCGCCGAGGTCCTCAACATCTCGGCCAACCAGGTGTACGCCCTGGTCCGCCGCGGCGACATCCCCGCCGTGAAAATCGGCGGCCGCGGCCAGTGGCGAGTCGAGTCGTCGGAGCTGGAGAAGTACATCGAACGCCTCTACACCGAAACCAAGGAATTCATCAACACCCACCCCTTCGGCGAAGAAGCCGAAACCACCGAAGACGCCCAGCTCTAACCCCACCCCGCACCACCGCGCGCCACACTGGCCGGCTCCGCCCGGCACGACGGCTCCTCGAGGCTCAGCCCGTACCCCCCGACTCGCCCGGCCCAGCGACTCCGCCCGGCGGCTCGACTCGACAGTTCCGCCCGGCTCGGCGGCTCCGCTCGGCGGCTCCGCTCGGCGCCTCGGCTCAGCGGCGGCGGACGGCGTCCAGGGCTTGGGTAGGGACTAGGCGCGAGTTGTAGACCTCGGTGCGGCGGCGGGGTGCGTCCAACGGGTGTTCGGCTAGTTCGAGGAAGTCGGCGCCGACTCGGTCGATCGTGCCGGTGACCGGATGACCGCCGCAGAACAACGTCACCGGTGAGCGATCCCGGGCGATTCCACGCAGCAGGTGCGCCAGGCCGAGTTTGGCCGCGACAGCTCCCTCCGCCGACTCCGCCCACGGACCGAGCCCGTGGATCGCGGTGAGCGCGGCATCCGGGATCAGCCACTCCTCGAAGCGCTCCGCCTCCAGCAACAAGCAGTCCTTGCCGACGCGGCTGAGCGTCCCCTGGACCGGATCGGCTCGCCTCAGCTCCACCCGGATCACCGTCCCGACCGCGCCGCGCAGCCGATCCAGCACGGTGATCTTGCCGACCTCGGCGCGGATCCGGTCCGCGACCTCGCCGAACAGGTCGCCGTCCTGCAGAGCCTCGAACTGCGACTCCAGATCCTCGAACAGGGCTTCCAGACGCATACCGCGAACCTACCGCTCCGAGCGGTCAGCGCCACTCTGCGTCGACCACTTCGACACTGCGTGACACGGTTGCGTCGTTTTCGACTTGCCAAAGCCGGTCTAGGCAGGTCTATATTGATCAAGCCAAGGCAAACTCACGCAAACTCATAGATCGGAGGTCAAAGCGGATGAACGCGACGATCCGTGGACTGAAGGGATTCCTGGCGCTGTGCGCGCTGGCATGCCTCGGCCTGCTACTGCGCTGGGTCACCGACGGGTCCATCGCCGCGGCCACCCCTCACGACCTCACCGCGATGGCCTCCCTAGCGATCGGCGCGGTGGCATGGGTCGCCTACTGCTGGCTAGTCCTCGCGGTCCTAGCCACCGTGCTCGAGCAAATCCCCGGCGCCATCGGCCAAGCCGCCTCACTCGTAGCCGCCCGCATCACGTCCCACGGTTCCCGAGCCCTACTCCGCTCAGCCCTCGGCGTAGCAGCCGTAACCCCCCTCACCATCGGCCTAGCCCACGCCACCCCCGGCCAACCTCCCCACCACCCCCACACCAGCACCACCAACCCCCAAACCACCCACCAACACCCCTCATCCCCCACCCGCCCCTGGACCACCACCCAGCCCCGCTCAACCATCGGCCTCACCCAGACCCCACTCCCAACCACCCGACACTCACCCCTCACCGAGCCCCGCCCCACCGCCAACCTCGCCCGCACCGCGTCAACCGCCACCCACGCAACTCCCGTCGAGCCCGGCTCCACCGTCGACCCCACAAGCACCGCAACAACCGCCGACCACTCGGCCTTGGTCGAGCCCCGCTCCACCGTTGACCTCGCGAGCGCACCAACCACCACCCACCCGGCTCCCGTCGAGGCCCGCTCGACCGCTGACCTCACCAGCACCGCACCGACGTCCTACCGCTCGACCCCGGTCGAGCCCCGCTCCACGGTTGACCTCGCGAGCGCGCCGCCGGCTCGCCATTCGGCTTCCGGCGATTCCCGTACTGCGGGTGCTCGCGCCGGCGGCTCGCAGCTTTCGATCTCCGCAAAGCCCGGACCGGCCTCCGCAGGATCCGGCGCGGCTGGCCGCCGGACCGACGGAACGCAGGCAGGCGCCCGGCCGTGGAGTGCGGTTGAGCCTCGGTCCACCGTCGACCTCGGTGGGGATTCGTCCAGTGACTGGCGAGCCACCGAGGCCCCGTCCTCTGTCCAACTGACCGAGCAGACCGGTCGCGCACCGTCGACCGCGTCGCGCACCACGCAGACCCGTCAACCACAGGCCAGCGACCAGGCCAAGACCGCGAACCCGACCCAGCGCCCTCACCAGGAAACGCGAACCGGCGCACCCACCGCGAAACAGTCCTCTGCCAGGGACTCCGCCGTACCAGAGCGGTCATCTGCCAAGGACTCCGCCGTACCGGAGCGGTCGGCGGGCAAGCGTGACGCGGTACGTGAACAGGTAGGTCGTGGGCGCGGTGCGGGGTTGGAGGGAGGGCCGGTTGAGCGGGTTGTTGTTCCGGATCGGCCTACCGCGGGGGCTCCTACTCGGTACACGCATCTGCAGTCGGGGCAGGTCGCGCGACCCGGTTCGCGTGCGGTCAAGCCGGGTGACTCGCTCTGGACGATTGCTGCCGCCGAGCTCGGGCCTGCCGCCTCCGACGACGCCATCGCCGCCCGTTGGCCCCAGTGGTACGCCGCCAACCGCCAACTGATCGGCCCCGACCCCAACGTGATCCATCCCGGCCAGGTGCTCAACCCACCGCCGCCCAACCACCCCGTGCCACCAACCAACCAGGAGAAGTGACATGCGCAACCGCAAACTCGCCACCGTCAGCACCCTGCCCGCCGCGGAGCCCACCTCCACCCGGAGCCGCGTCTACGCCGCAACCCCAATGACACAAGGCGCTTTGGCCCTGCACTATCAGGAGGCGCCGGAGCTCCACCCACTACCAGCACCACCCGTACTACGCCTGGTGCCAACCGGCCCGACCCTTCCAGACGCCCAGGCGTGGGCAACCCGTCTCGTACAAGCAGTCGCCGAGGTGCTCGCCGGCGACCGCCCGATCGGCCAGCTGATCCGCTTCACCGACACCCGCGTCTTCACCGACCTCAACCGCCGCGTACGCGTGCTGGGCCTCACAACGACAGCCACCGCGCGCAGTACGAAAGAACGCAGCGCCGTCCGCTCGGTCCACGTCTCCACGCCCGCGACCGAGGTTGCCGAGGTCTGCGCCCACGTCCGGTACGGCGACCGCTCCCGCGCGATGGCCCTTCGCCTGGAGGTGCACCGCAACCGCTGGATCTGCACAGCCCTCGAACTCGGCTGAGCCCTTGGGCGCCAGAACCTGGTGCACCCCGATCGTGTTTCCGCTGTCACCAACCTGTCGTACGACCGGCCATAACGTTGCAAATCGGTCAGCGGACCGATCCAGCCCGTCCAGGGGGAACGAATGCCAAACAGCGCCACCACCCACATCCCGCCCACCAACGAGCAACCTCGCCGCAGCGATTCCTCTGAAGATCGCGCAACACCCGGCGATCGACAACCGATCGACCCCGCAGGGCTGATCGCATCCGCGGACCAGCCACCTCACACCGATGTCTCTGCGGATGAGGCGGCATCTGGTTGCCGCGAATCGACGGGTAGCCCGGGGTCGGTGGAATCTGTTGATTTGTTGGGGATGGGCACGGCGGCTGATCGTCGCAGGTCTGCGGATGGCTATGAGTTGTCGGCGGCTGAGTTGGCGCGGTTGTTGCCGCGGGGTGGTGAGCGGCGGTGGTCTGAGCGGGTGCCGGCGCTTTATCCGCTGGCGGTGCGGTATCACCGGGTGCGGCGACGGATTGAGTGGATGCGGTCCGGGACTGCGTACGCGCGGACGAGGCAAAGCAGGAACCTACCGACCAGGGTGAAGCGGCACAAGTCGCTCCTACTCCGTCAGCTCGGTGAGAGCGAGATGTGGATGCAGCACAACAAGGTGACCAACCTGAAACTTGCCTGCGCGCAGGTCGACGGCGTGCTGATCAGGCCGGGCGAGACGTTCTCGTTCAACAAGCTGGTCGGCAACGCGACGCGTCGCAAGGGGTACGTGAAGGGCATGCGACTGTCCAACGGACAGGCGAGGCCGGGGATCGGCGGCGGCATCTGCCAGCTTGCAAATCTGTTGCACTGGATGGTTCTGCACTCCCCGCTCACCGTGACGCAGCGCTCGACGCACAGCTTCGACCCGTTCCCGGACAACGGCCGCGTGCTGCCGTGGGGAGTCGGTTGCAGCATCGTCTACAACTACGTGGATCTGCAGTTCCGCAACGACACCGACCAGACGTTCCAGCTCCGCGTGGGAGTCGGCGAACGGTACCTGGAAGGCGAGATCCTGGCCGAGCGGCCGACCAGTACGTCGTACCGGGTCTTCGCCCGCGGTGAACGCTTCCTGCGAGCCGGCACCCAACACTTCCGCCGCAACGAAATCTGGCGCACCACCATCGACCGCGGCACCGGCTCACCCGTCGGCGACGAGCTGATCCGGGAGAACGTTGCCCTGGTCAAGTACATCCCCACCGACGTGTACATCGTCGACATCGACCTCAGCCAGCACCCACCAACCACCTGAGCGAGACCGGAGCGGACGAACTCGAGCGGAGGTGTATTCGACCTGCCGCAGACTCGTGGAGGAGGATCCTGCGGATCGCCGCGCGGGCGACCACGAAGCTCAACAACCGCCGTTCGAACAACGCGCCGATCATCCGTCGCGGAGCAAATTATCCGGTGCATCGAGCTGGACGTGTCGACCGGTTCGTCGCGGCGGCGACCAGATTTGTCTTTGCTGCAAGGGGTTCGGGTGAGGCGGTCGGCTTGTTGAGAGGGCTTTAGAGGTCGGGGTTTGGCTGGTTGCCGGGGGCCTGGGGTGGTAGGGGGAAGAGTTGGAGGGCGTGTTCTACGGAGGTGCGGTCGCCGTCGATGGTTAGGGCGGGGGCGGCCTTGGCAAGGGTGAGGGTGCCGGTCAGTAGGGCGGAGAAGGTGTCGGGGTCGGTTTGGAGTACGGCGTCGGCGTCTTGGGTTTCGTCGGGTTGGGCTCTGCGGACTGTCAGTTCGCCGTCCGCGATGCTCCAGTGGAACCAGTTGCCGTTCAGGGACAAGGCGATTCTCGTGCTGAACCCACGGGCGGCCACCGGGTCGAACAAGGCCCGCAGTGACAGGATCACCGAGTCGACGCCGATCGGGGCGTCGGTGTCCGCATTGGGCGAGCGACTGCTCCAGCGGGCGAGCGACAGCACCACCGGCTCCAGCTCTGCGCCCCACTCGGTGAGCTCGTAGACCCACGAAGCGGCGGGGGCAGGCAACCTACGGCGTTGCACGATTCCCGAGGAGGCGAGCTCGCGGAGGCGCTGGCTGACCATGTCGGGACTGGCCGCCGGCAGCGCGGCGCGGAGATCGGTGAACCTTTTCGGCCCGAGTAACAACTCCCGGACAACCAGCAGGGCCCACCGTTCGCCGATCAGGTCGAGCCCGTGAGCGACCGGGCATCCGTCGTTATCGTATTTGCGCTTACCCACCACGCATCCACAGTACCGAGGCCAGTCCGGACATCCAACTTCATGATTGGATTTTCCAACCATCTAGTTGTAGTGTCCAACCTATGCCAGGAGCGGAAGAAAGTCCTGGCACTGACTGAGGGAGAGTGCAGAATGCCGATCTTGATGATCGATGTACCGGTCGGGGCGCGGGCCGAGGCCAAGCAGCAGTTGATGCGGCAGGTCAGTGAGGCGGTCGAGGAGGCGTACCAGTTCCGCGACGTCCGAGTCTGGCTGCGGGAGTACCTTCCGGAGAACGTGGCGCAGGATGGCGTGAGCGGACCGGCAGCGGTGCGGCCGGTGTGCTCCCTGGAGGCGCCGGAACTCACCAGCCTGGAAGCGCGGCGCACCATGGCGGCCAAGATCCAGACAGCTATCGCAGAGGCGTATGCGGAGCTGGCTGATACCGGCGAGACGCTGGTCATGATGAACCACTACCCGCTGGAAATGGCGGGCTTCGCGGGACGGCTCCAGTCCGACGACCCAGACATCGTCGACGCCCTCAAACAACTCAACAGCTAACGCGATCGGAGCAGGTCAGCGGTGAGTGTGGGCGTTAGTGGGGGTGGTCCAGGAGGCTAGGAGGTCGAGGGCTTGGGCTGTGGGGGAACCTGGTTCGGCGGCGTAGAAGGTGAGGGTTAGGCCGGGGTCGGAGATCATGTCGACGCTTTCGTAGGCGAGTTCTAGGTCGCCGACGTCGCGGTGGTGGAAGTGCTTGGTGCCTGCGCCGTGGGCGCGGACGTTGTGGGCGCTCCAGCGGCGGCGGAAGTCTTCACTGCGGGTCGATACCTCGCCGACCAGGTCGTGCAGTTCCTTGTCGTGGGGGTCGCGGCCGGCCTCTGTGCGGAGGATGGCTACACAGGTGTCGGCGGCGACCTCCCAGTCGGAGTAGAAGGCGCGGGCGGCGTCCAGTTCGAGGAACGTGAAGCGGACGAAGTTCGGGTGCGAGCCAGCGACGTCGTACAGGGAGGCGTGCATGGCGCGGCCGAGTTGGTTGCAGGCGAGGAGGTCCATCCGTCCGTTGCGGACAATCGCCGGGCCGGTGAACTTGTCGAGCACCCACTGCAGACTCGGTCGCGGCGTCCAGCGTTTGCTGGGGCGGCGTCGCGGCCGCATGCCGGCGCTGGTGCCGTCGGCCGCGTGGGCGAGGTGGAAGAGGTGGCCGCGTTCGGCGTCGTCGAGTTGCAGGGCCCGGGCGAGCGCGTCGAGTACGGAGGCGGAGACACCGCCGAGCGCGCCGCGTTCGAGTTTGGAGTAGTACTCGACGCTCACTCCGGCGAGCGCGGCGACTTCGCCCCGGCGCAGTCCAGGGACCCGGCGGGACCCGACGTCAGGCAGCCCGGCCTGTTGAGGGGTGATCTTGGCTCGCCGCGAGATCAGGAACTCGCGGACCTCGGCTCGATTGTCCACAGCACTGACGCTACGACGTGTTCCGCCCGTTTGAGGTGCTCTATCAGTACACGTTTCCCAAGAGACTCCCCCAGTACGCCGGATCCGGGTTTGCTGGAAACCACAGACGACCCCGTCCCGGCTAGCCGAGGAGGCTCAATGCAACGGCAAGTTCCGTTGCCACCGTCAACTACCCGGCCGGCGCCAGGCCCGGCGATGACACGGTCGGCGGCGTCACGGAGGGCACCGGGCCTGGCGGCGGCGCGGCGTCAGGCGCGGCTGACGGCTGGGCTGGTCGCGAGCGTGGTGTTCCTGACCGCGATCGCGCCGTTGGCCACCGACATGTACGTCCCGTCGTTCCCCCAGGTCGCCGGTGAGCTGTCCACCACCGCGACGCAGGTCCAACTCACCCTGACCACCTTCTTCGTCGGTATGGCGCTCGGCCAACTCGTCGGCGGACCGGTGTCGGACCAACGCGGCCGACGGGTCCCGCTGCTCGCGGCGGTGCTCGTCATGACCACCGCCTCGATCGTGTGCGCGCTCGCACCCACCATCGGCGTGATGACGGTGGCCCGGTTCGTGCAGGGCTTCGCCGGTGGATGGGCGATGGTGATCGGGCGGGCGATCATCGTCGACCTGGCCACCGGGGCTCAGCTGGTCCGGGTTCTGAACGTGATCGCCGGGGTCGGCGGCATCGCGCCCATCGTCGGCCCGCTGGTCGGCGGGCTCATCCTGCAACTGTCGCACTGGCGGGTCTCGTTCTGGCTCGTTGCCGCCCTGGGCGTCGCGATGGTCGTGGCCGTCCTGCTGGCAGTGCCAGAATCGCTCCCACCCGAACGCCGCCACGCCGGCGGCCTGCGAAGCTTCCTCGTCGCCGGGCGCATCGTCCTCGGCAATCGCGAGTACGTCGGTTATCTCGTGGTTGCCGGCGCCGCGATGAGTGCTTTGTTCGCCTACGTCGCCACCTCCGCGTTCGTCCTGCAAACCATGAACGGGTTGTCACCCATCGCGTACTCGATCGACTTCGCCGCGAACGCGGGTGGCATGACGATCGCCGCACTGATCGCGGCCCGGCTCGCGGGACGCGTCTCCACCCGCAAGCTCATCCTGATCGGTCAGGTCGCGGCGTTGACCGCCGGGATCGCGATGCTGGCCGGCGCTCTGTGGTTCGGTACGCCGCTGGTCGTGGCGCTGGTCTGCTTCTTCGTCATCATGACCGCCCAGGGACTCATCATTCCGAACGGCGGCGCGCTAGCGTCGGCCGCAGTACCGGAGCATCCCGGTACTGGGTCAGCCGTCCAGGGTTTCGTCCAGTGGGTCGCCGCCGGCACGGTTGCTCCCATTGCCGGGCTTGGTGGCGACCACACCGCAGTACCGATGGCTGCTCTCATGATTGCCGGGGCTGGCGCGTCGATGGTCGGTCTGCTCGTGCTGGCGAAGCCTGCCGATCGGGAGCCGGCCCAGGCGTAGCGCTCAGAATTGTCGGTGCTGGGTTGCAAACTGGGTGTGTGGAGTTCACGGCGAGGTACCAGGAGCGGGCGGCCGCGTTGCCCGGTGCTGTGTTGTGGACTCGTACTGCGAGCGGCGAGCCCTATCGGGTGCTCCCCGACGGTTGCATGGACCTGTTGTGGGTCGAAGGCGAGCTGGTGGTGGCGGGGCCGGACCGGCGGGGGTGGATCGGGTCGGCTGAGGCGGGCGTTCGGTATGCGGGGCTGAGGTTTGCGCCTGGGACCGCGCCGGGGTTTCTCGGGGTGCCCGCTCGCGAGGTGGTGGACCTGCGGCTGCCGTTGGCCGACATCTGGTCGCCGAGACGGAGCCGACGGCTGGCGGACCGGATCGGGACTGCTGCTGTACCGGCGTTGGCGTTGGAGGAGGTCGCTGGTCAGTTGTTCGACGCGGCGCCTGATCGGCTGGTGGGTCAGGTACTGCGTGGCGTTCGGCGCGGGGTCGCAGTACCGGCGCTGGCTCGCGGGGTTGGGTTGAGTGAGCGGCAGTTGTACCGGCGGTGCCTGGACGCGTTCGGGTACGGGCCGAAGATGCTCGATCGGGTACTGCGGTTGAATCTCGCGCTGGACCGGGCGAGAGCGGGACTCTCGTTCGCGGAGGTCGCGGCACGGACCGGCTATGCCGACCAGGCGCATTTCACCCGCGACGTGAAGGCGCTGACCGGGGTGCCACCCAAGATCCTGCTGGCCTGACAATCGGAGCATGAGCGCTCCACGCGGTCGGACCACAGCAACCACCCTCCGGCACAACCCCCTCAACGCAGTCACCGCCGCCGTCGAACGCATCACCGACGAATCCGGCCACACATACATCCGTAAAGAACTCCACGCTCCCCCGCAAACACCGGACGAGGTGGGCCGGCCTGGCGCGGTCGGCAAGGCGGCAGTGCCGGAGGCGGTCGGCGAGACGCGGGCGCCTGCTGCTGGGCAGGGGGCGTGGGCGGCTTCGACGGATGTGCGGCATTGGAACTACTGGGGGCGGGAGGTCGAGGTTTACCGGGATCGGGAGTGGCGGGAGCGACTGGCGGGGACCGGGTTGGTGTTGCCGGAGGGGGAGGTTGAGGAGTTCGACGGTGGGGCGGTGCTTTACCTCGAGGACGTGGTTGGGAAGTCGGGGACCGAGTTTTCGTTGGCGGATCATGCGGCGTTGGCTCGGGGTTGTGGTCGGTGGCAGGCTCGGCCGGCGTTGGTGCGGGCGTGGACTTCGGAGGGGTTTCTGCGGGACTACTCGACCACTCGCGTCGTGCCTTGGGAGTTGCTCGGCGACGATGACGCCTGGAGGCAACCACTGGTTGCTGAGAACTGGCCGGCGGGGTTGCGGGACGGTTGGCAGCACCTGGTTGCGCATCGGGACGAGTTGTTGCGGATCGTCGAGCAGGCGCCGCGGGCGGGGTGCCATCTCGATCTGTGGGTCTGCAACCTGATTCGGCGTACCGATGGCGAGATCGCCTTGCTGGACTGGGCTTTTGCTGGTGACGGTGCTGTGGGTGAAGATCTGGGCAACCACATTCCGGATGCTGTGTTCGATCTGTTCTGGCCGGCGGAGCGCCTTCCGGAGCTCGCCGAGACGTGTATCGGCAACTATCTCGACGGGCTCCGGGAAGGTGGCTGGCGGGGCGATCCGGACGTCGTACGGCGGGCGGTGATGGCGTCGACGGTCAAGTACGCGTGGTTGCTGCCTGGTCTGCTCGGGCGTGCCTCGGAACCGTCGCACCAGGCGTATCACCAGGAGGCGGACAGTCAGCATCTGTTTCAGCAGCGTGGGTTGGCGTTGAGCTTCGTGGCTGACTGGTGCGCGGAGGCGCTCAGAGGATGACGGTGAAACCTCCTGGGGCGACGGGGGCGGTGAAGGTCTTGGCTGTGGTGGTGAAGCGAGACTTGAGGGCTCCGGTGCTGTCGTAGGTCGAGACGACGCTGCGGCGGGGTGCGGCGAGGGTGACCGGGTGCCGGCGCGGGTGGGTGTCGACGCTCGCCAGCAGGATGGCGGTCGCGGTGGGGGTGGTCAGACGGAGCTCGGAGATCAAGGGCAGAAGCAGAACAGCATCTACCCGCCGCTCCTGCGGCTGCGCCGCAGGAGCGGCGGGGGTGGTGGGGGCGGACGCGCTGGTGTCGAGGGCGGAGCTGGTGGTGAGGGCGGGCGTGGTGGGGGCCGGCGTTGCAACGGCGGTGAGGTGGGTGGAGGTGGGTGGGAGTACGGCTGGGAGGGAGCGTGGGAGTAGGGCACCGGGGGCGGCGGAGGTGCCTTGGGGTCCGCCGGTGCCGTGGTTGAGGGTGCCTAGGGGGCGGGTGTCGGCTGACCACGTTGTTTTGCCGGCGGTGGGGTCGGGGACGACGTCGATGATGGGGAGGGCGAGGCGTGGCTGAGTAGCCGGCGGCAGGGGCCAGGTGGCCTTGCTGCCGGTGGGGAGAGTTACGTAGGAGTTGTTGCTCCATTGGGATTCGCCGGTCCAGGGGGACGGCGGGGTGACGATGCTGGCTCCGCCGGAGAGTAGGCCCGACTCAGCTTCCAGTAGGCGGAGGCCCGAGAGGGTCCGCTCACCCGAGCCGAGGAAGCGAGCCTGCGCGGCCAGCGTGGGGTGCGCGTCGAGGGCCAGCATGGAGAGCAGGCCGTGGATGGTGGACTCGGCGCCTGAGTTGCGGTTCACCACGCCGTCACCGGAGATGCCGTCATAGGTGCGCCCAGTCGCGGGGTCGTACATCGCCTGCCCGGCCCGGTTCGCGCCGAAGTACCAGGCGGCCACGAAGGCGGCGACCTGTCGCAGCCCAGGGCGTCGCGCCGCAGTCGCAACCCCCAGAAGCGCCTGCAGGCGAGCATCGACCCCGTACGCGATCTGCGTGCGGTCAATCGGCGCAGGCAACCACCCGTTGTCAGGCCCACCGGCAGTCATCAGCAACGGAGTGAAGCCGGCCGCGTCGCCCAGAGCCGACTCAAGCAGACGCGGCGCTCGCAGTACTGCGGAAGCCGCCGCCAGCGCGGATGGCATCTGCGCGCCCCATGCGTGCCACACCGAGATCGACTCACCCCAGGGCAACAGAGCCCGGAACGGCCAGGTCTGCGTATCGCCAGCAGCCATGGCGGCCAAACCCTCAGCAAACCGGGCAAGGGCAGTCCGGGCGCGAGCAGAACCACCAGCCTCCACGTAAGCGGCCAGCCCAAGCACTGCCTCAGACGTAGCGTCAGCACCAGCCGCGATCAGCCAGGCCGGGACTCGCCGACCATCTACCAGGTTCCATGAGCCGTACCGCACCAGCACCTGCCGCTCAAGCGCACTCACAGCCAACTCGAGCCGCTCACGCAGGAAGCGAGCAAACCCAACGTCGAGCGACCGGAAGACCGCATAGCCCTCCCCCAGCGCCCAGACCGTCCTGGCCAGCCAGTACGACGGGCCGGAGTCCGACGGGTCAGGCAGCTCCACCGGCTCAGCACTGGGATTGAGTGTGCCGTCCGGCTGCATCCAGAGCACCACGTTGCCGGCGTTGACCCCAGCGGTCGTCTGCAGGAACGTCAGCCCACGCAGCAGCCCGTACGCCGCCTGTCGGCTGTGCGCGTCGCCATGCATCGAGTAGTGCCGCAGGTAGACGACAGCAGCCCGGGCAATGTCATCAGCGTTGTAGGCGCCTTGCGCGTAGGTGTTGGTGGCCGAGTCATAAGGCCCACCGCCTATGCGGTCGTAGGAGCCGTCCGAGCGACGGTCGGCGTAGGTCCACAACACCCCGAGAGGCTCCGAGCCGTACGTCGAATGCCCAGCCGCAGAAGGCGGGGTGACCACAGCACCGAGATAGTCGAGATGCGCAAGATTGGTCAACTCCTCAGCAACAGAGCCACCAGACGCGGCTGCGGCGAGGGGGCCGCTGGAAGCGGCGGCGACGGCGACCGCACCGCCCAAAAGAGTTCGACGAGTGACGGTCATGACAGCCGGTCCAAGCGCGCTACGCCGATCTTGGCATCCGCCATCCCGTAGAAGACGTAGTGGACACCGTCGACTTCCTCGATGGCGGTGGGGAAGACCACGTTGCCGACCGTGCCGATGCGCTCGTCCTCGGTCTCCGGAACCAGGATCGGCTCCGCGGTCCGGGCGAGAATCCGAGTCACGTCGGCCGGATCCAGAATCATCGCGCCGGCGGCATAACTGACCTTCTGCGTCGTCGGATCGAAGCCCTGTGGTTGTTCACCGGTGACGCCGTGGTGGATGACGAGCCAGCCCTCGGGAACGCGGAGGGGCGCGGGTCCCGCACCGATCTTCAACTCCTCGAACGGGTACTCCGACATCGCCACCAGTCGGTGGTTTCGCAGGTGCACCAGGTTGGCCAGATCCCGCTCGACCTCCGACACCGGCACGAACGAAACCCAAATCCCCGGCCGGTCGTCCTTGATCCCGGCCGGCAGGTGCACGCCCTCCCCCTCCCGGAACCAGCCGAGATCCCACATCGGCCGATGCAGCATCGCGTACGCCGGTAAACCGTCCGGTCCGGGCACCGGCTCGGGGAAGAACACGGTGTCCTTGTTGGGGAACAGGTTCAGATCGGTATCCAGGTCAGCCTGGTACTCGAAGTGCAACGGCCCCAGCCGCGTCCACGACCGCAGATCGTCCGACACCGCGAGCGCCGGCTTCGGCCCCAGCGGGCCATAGGCAACATAAGTCATCACGTGCTTGCCAAGCGACGGGATCCACGTCACCCGCGGATCCTCGACCCCGGCGTTGTTCAGCCCACGCTCCCAGCCCTCATCAGGCGCCAGTACTACGCCCTCCCGGGAAACCCCGGTCGGTACGCCGTCCGTCAGCACCACCCGAGCCAGCCCGACCCGCGACACATTGCCCGGGGCAACCAATCGCGGCAACAGATAGAGCTGGCCGTCGGGCGTGTGCCCGGAGGCCGGGTTGAGCACCCCTTCAGATTCGAGCGAGTTGCCCGGCTCGGGAGTCATCACGACGCCAAGCCGCGTCAAAGTATAAGGAACAGTCACAAGGAGAACCTTTCAAGAAAGACTAGCCCTTGACCCCGGACTCGAGGCTGGACGAGATGAAGCGGCGCTGGAAGACGAGGAACAGTGCGACCGCGGGCGCAGCAAGCACGCAGGCACCGGCCAGTACTGCGCCGAACGGGTTCGCCGCCCGCGCCGAGACCGTGGTGATGTAGTTCGACAGCGACACCGCCAACGGCTGCATGTCCTGCTGCTTGGTGATCAGGAACGGCCAGAGGAACTCGTTCCACGGCCCGATGAAGGTCAGCAGGACGCCGGTCAGCAACGCGGGCTTGACCAACGGGACGGCGACCCGCCACAGGATGTCCAGCTCACGAGCCCCGTCGATCCGGGCCGCATCGAACAACTCCTGGGGCAACTGCAGGAAGTACTGCCGGAAGACGAAGACCGCGGTCGAGTTGATCGCGAACGGCAGGATCATCCCCAGGTACGAGTCGGCCAGCCCGTAGCTGCGCACGATCAAGACATAGAGCGGGATGGTCAGCAACTGGAACGGCACGACCTGCACGAGCAGCATCAGGTTGAACACCGTCGAGCGGCCGCGGAACTGCAACCTCGCCAACGCATACCCGGCCAGTACGCCGAACACCAGCGTGCCGAGAATGACCCCGCCGGTGAAGATCCCGGAGTTGACGAGCGACCTGCCGAGGCTGATCGCCTTGTTGATCTCCTGGTAGTTGTGCAGCGTCAGGTTGCCCGGCGACGGGAACGCGCCACCGACCGAGGAGTCCGGCGACTCCTGCAGACTGCCGACCAGCATGTAGTAGAAGGGGAACAGGAAGACGAAGGCCCCGAGCAACAATCCGATGAACCGCCAAGTCTGCCGCATCAGGACTCCCGGTCCAGCAGTCGACGCTGAAGCACAGCCAGCAGCAGTACGCCGATCACGAGCAGTACTCCGATCGCCGAGCCGACATCAGGATTGCCCTGCTCGATCCCGCGCTGGTACATGATCAGCACCGGCGAGGCCGACGCCCCGTCAGGACCACCACCACCGGTCAGCAGGTAAGGCTCGGTGAACAGGTTCGCCCCGGTCACCGTCGCTAGCAGGACGACCAGCGTTGTGGCCGGCCGGACGCCGGGGACCGTGACATTGAGGAACGACTTCCACCGCCCGGCGCCGTCCATCGAGGCCGCTTCGTACAGGTCCTTCGACACGTTCTGCAGCGCGGCCAGGTAGAGCAGGATGAAGAAGCCGAGCTGCTTCCAGGTGACGTACACCGCGACCGTCGGCATCGCGAGCTTCGAGTTCACCAGCCAGGACGGGTCGGGCGCGAGTGGCCCGAGGACCGAGTTCACCAGACCGCCGGAGTTGAACAGGAACAGCCAGACCCCGACGACAGCGACGCTCGCGGTCACGTACGGCACGTAGTACGAGACTCTGAAGAAGCCGCGCCACCTGATCGCCGCGTTCAGCGCGTAGGCCAGCAGCAGTGACAAGACGACGGTCAGCGGCACGTTGATCAGCAGGAAGATCCCGACGTTCGCGAACGACCGGCGGACCGCCGGGTCCGAGAGCACTGCCGCATAGTTCTCGAACCCGACGAACGGCCGCTCCACGATCGCGCCCGGCGCCGCGAAGAAGTAGTCGTGGAAGGACATGTACACCGCGAACCCGAGCGGGTACGCGAACACCGCGGCCAGAAACACCAGGTACGGCGTAACAAACGCCGACCCGATCGGCTGCTTGCCCAAAACCCGCTCGAGCACGCCGGTCCTCATGACTGCGAGGCGAGCTGTTCGACTTTCTGGACCGCGCCGTCGAGGGCCTCGCCCGGATCCTGCTGACCGAAGATGACCGACTTCGACCAGGCGTCGCGGAAGGTCTGCCAGATGGTGATCGAGTTCGGCACGTTCGGCACCTCGACCGTGCGGGACGCCTGCTCGGCGAACTGCTTGTAGTCGGGGTTCTTCGTGAAGTACTCCGGGTAGGCGGCCGCGATCCCGTCCCGCAACGGCATCTGACCAGTTGCCTCCAGCAACTTGCCGTCCTGCTCCTTGCTGGTGGCGAACTTCAGCACGTCCCAGGCCGTTCCGCGGTTCTTGCAGGCCGAGTACATCGCGACGTTCTTGGCATCGCTGAACGTGTAGGTGTCGGCAGCGGGCTTACCCGCCGAGGTCGGCACCGGTACCGCGCCCCACTCGACCTTGCCCTTGTACGACGCGATCGCCCACGGGCCGACGATGGCCATCGCGGCCTTGCCGTCGACGAACGAGTCACCGTTGTACTTCTCCTGCGACGCGAGCTTCTCGGCGTACACGGTGCGCCAGAACGTGGCGACCTTCTTGCCCTCGTCGGAGGCGAACTGCGCCTTGCCGTCGGCAACGAGTTGCTTGCCGCCCGACTCGGCCGCGAAGAGCGGGTAGAAGTCGAACCAGGACTGGTAGAACTCGTTGCTCGGCGCCGGATAGATCGCGTACTGCGCAGCCTTGGCGGCGACGATCTTGCGCGAGGCGGCGAGGAACTCGTCGTACGTCGCCAGCGCCGGCTTGGCCGGGTCGAGACCAGCCTTGGCGAAGACCTTCTTGTTGTAGAAGATCATCACCGGGTTGGCCTTCCACGGCGCCTGGTAGTACTTGCCGTCGGTCGACTTGTACTGCTCGGCGACCTTGCCCGAGCGCTCCTCGAGGTATGATTTGCCGTCCGGGAAGCTGTCGAGCGCCACCAGGCCACCCTGCTTCTGGAACTGCGAGACGGACGCCGGTGAGGTGTTGAAGATCAGGCAGGGCGCGTTGCCGGCGGTGATCGCGGCACCGATGACTTCTTCGGAGCTCTTGCCGGCCGGGATCTCCTGGGCGGTCACCTTCTGGTCCGCGTGGGCCGCGTTCCAGGCGGCGACCATCTGCTTGCCCCAGGCCACTTCCTCGGCGTTGTTCGAGAGCCAGACGGTGATCTCGCCGCGGGCTTGGGCGGCCGCGTCGGCATCGCCGCCGCCACCCGAGCTGCCGCCGCAGGCGGCCGTAGTACCGGCCAGTCCTAGGGCCAGCAGGGCGGCCGTGAGTTTGCGTTTCATGAGTCCTCCAGGTGGGCGGTTGACCGCCGGATGATCAGACGGGCCGGCGGCAGTTCCACGTCCGGTACTGCGCCGTCGCCGTCGATGAGCTGGTTGAGGGTGCGCGCGGCCGCCTCGCCGAAGGCGTAGGGGTCGGCGCGCACCGTGGTCAGGCCGGGATGGACGAACTCGGCGAGCTCGCTGTCGTCGAAGCCCGCGATGCTGAGGTCGTCGGGCACCCGGAGCCCGGCTTGTTGCGCGGCACCGAGACCGGCGATCGCCATCCGGTCGTTGGCGTAGACGATCGCGGTCGGTCGTTCCGGCAGCGCGAGCAGCCGTTTGGTCGCCTCGATCCCGCCGACCGCGGTGAAGTCGCTGACCTCGATCCCGATCGGCTCCACCCCCGCCTCGGTCAGGGCGCTGACAAACGCGTCCTGCCGAGCGGTCGCGTGGACGAAGTCCTGCGGGCCGGCGACATGCGCGATCCGGCGGTGGCCGAGCTCGAGCAGGTGTTGCACCACGGCGATCGTGCCGGGCCGGTCGTCCAGGCAGACCGCCGGGAACGGCGAAGGGCCGTCGGGACGGTTCAGCGTGACCGCCGGCAACCCGAGTGAAGTCAGCAGGTCGATCCGCGGATCGTCGTGCCGGAGGTCGGATAGGAAGACGCCGTCGACGCGGCCGTCCTGAGCCAGCCGCCGGTACCCCGCTTCCTCGTTCTCACCCGGCGCGACCACCTGCAGGACGAGCGCCTGCCCGCGGGGTGCCAGCACGCTCTCGACGCCGCCGATGAACGCCGGGAAGAACGGGTCCGAAGAGAGCACTCCCGGGTCCCTGGTGATCACCAGACCGAGTGCGAACGCCTTCGAGACCGACAGCGAGCGGGCCCGGTTGCTGGGCCGCCAGCCGAGCTCGTCGGCGGCCGCCAGGATCCGGTCGACGGTCGCCTTGGCGAGGCCGGGCCGCCCGTTCAGCGCGAACGAGACGGCGCCCTTGGAAACGCCTGCGCGGGTCGCCACATCCGCGATGGTCGGCCGTTCCTTCGTCATCTGCATCCCAGGATTGAGGGTTTAAACCGGTTTAAACGATTACTAAACCGGTACAAACCCTCCGCGTCAAGAGGTCGGGCCGGACTGCGCAGTACCGCGTCGATGTGAAGGTTCCGCGCACTTGTTTGCAGGTTCGTCTTGACGGTGCGGTGCCGGGTCGCTTAACTAAGGCGTCAGTGCCGGGCCCGTGAGACCCACACTGCAGTGACGCACCCAGCCGGTAACGAACGCAGTTTCCAGTCCGGTTTTCAGGCGCCAGGGCGACGGCCCGAGGCGGGGTCGCGTCCCCTGGACCGATGGAGCCAATCGTGTCCCGTTTCCGCCTCCCGCTGATGGTCGCCGTGACCATCGCCACCGTCACTCTCGCCTCGCTGCTCACCCGCACGTCCGCCGACGCGGCCGTCACGCTGCCGCCCGCACACGCCAAGTTCGACTACCAGATCGGCGGCGCCTACCCGCCGCCGTCCGGCGTCCAGGTCGTCACCCGCGACCGGACGGCAGCGCCCGCCGCCGGTCTCTACAACATCTGCTACGTCAACGCCTTCCAGGTCCAGCCCGGCGAGGAGAGTCAGTGGGCGCCCGACCTGCTGCTCCGCGATGCCGCCGGCAATGTCGTCGTCGACGAGGACTGGGGCGAGGCGTTGCTCGATCTCCGGACCGCGGACAAGCGCAGCCGGATCGCCTCGAAGGTCAACGGCTGGATCGACGGCTGCGCCGCCAAGGGGTACAAGGCGATCGAGCCGGACAACTACGACAGCTACACCCGTTCCAAGTCGCTGCTCACCGCACCGCAGGCCAAGGCGTACCTCACCCTGCTGGCGCAGCACGCCCACTCCAAATCGCTGGCCATCGGCCAGAAGAACACCGTCGAACTGGCCGGCGCTCGGCAGAGCATCGGGCTCGACTTCGCCGTCGCCGAGGAGTGCGGCCAGTACGACGAGTGCGGTGACTATGTCGCTGCCTTCGGCAACAACGTGATCGTGATCGAGTACACCGACGGCGGCCGGCGCAAGGCCTGCGGCGCGTTCGGTACCAGGTTCAGCATCGTGCAGCGCGACGTGGACGTCTCCGTCCCCGGTGACGCCGGCTACGTGCGCAAAACCTGCTGATCAGCCCTTTCCCAGCTCAGCTCTAGGGGTTACCCATGCCTTCACCAACTCGTCGTGACGTCCTTCGCGCGGCAGCCGCTCTGGCCGCTGCCGGCACCCTCGCCGCCTGCGGCAAAACAGGCGAGGAGCCGGCCGGCGGCGTGGTCACCGTCGATCTGTGGCACGGCCAGACGGACCTCGCCAAGGCGGCGCTCGACGGTCTGATCAAGCAGTTCAACGACACGCATCCGTTGATCAAGGTCGTCGGTGGTGGTGGCGGGGTGACAGCGGACAGCATGCTGCAGAAGGTCACCGCGGGCCTCGCGGCGGGGTCCTATCCGGACATCGCGTACATCTTCGGATCGGACCTCGCCAGCATGACCCGCAGCCCGAAGGTGGCCGACCTGACCGGCTCACTGGATCTGAAGGACAGCTGGCCTGCCGCTCGCGACGCGGTCACGGTGAAGGGCAAAGTGCGTGCCGCCCCAGCGCTGCTCGACTCGCTGTGCGTTGTGTACAACAAGAAACTCTTCGCCGCCGCCGGCTTGCCCGAGCCCAAGGCAGGCTGGACCTGGGACGACTTCACCGCCATCGCTCAGAAGCTGACCAATCCCGGCAGGGGCGTCTTCGGGACCGGCTGGCCGGGCGTCGGCGACGAGGACACGGTCTGGCGACTGTGGCCGATGATCTGGGACCTCGGCGGCGACGTGGTCAGCGAGGATGGCAAGTCGGTCGGGTTCGACAAGGTCGGTGTGCAGGCGCTCGGCACGATCGACCGGCTCCGCACCGACAAGTCCCTGTACGTCGACCCGAAACCGGGTGGCGAGCAGCTGTACCAGGTGTTCCTCGGTGGCCGGATGGGAATGGTTGCCACCGGCCCCTGGCAGCTCCCCGACGTCGTTGACCGAGGCATCGACTACGGTGTCGCACCACTGCCGACGTACTCGGGGAAGCCGGTGACGATTTCGGGGCCGGACACCTGGACCGTGTTCGACAACGGCAAAGCGAGGGTCAAGGCGGCGACCGAGTTCGTTCGCTGGCTCAACGATCCGCAGCAGGATGTCCGCTGGGACATCGAGGCGGGGAGCCTCCCGGTGAGCACCACGACCGCGGCCTTGCCGGAGTGGAAGAAACACGCCGCGGGCACCAAGGGGTTGCAGGTGTTCGTGGATGCGCTGGAGTCGGCACGAGTCCGGCCGACCATTCCGGCGTACCCGCAGCTCTCGCAGCAACTCGGGCAGGCCGTGGTCGCAGTACTGCTGGGCAGGAAGTCGCCGGCCGATGCGCTCGGTGAGTGCGTGAAGCAGTGCAACGCGATCCTGGCAGTGCCCAGCTGATGGCCAGTGTCGTCGGCACCTTCACCGTCGACCCTCGTGCGCGGCGCGCGGCCAAGCGGCGTACCAGGGGTGAGGGCCTGACCGCGTGGGCCTTCGTCAGCCCGTCGGTGCTGATCATCCTCGGGTTGAGCGTCGTACCGGTGCTGTGGTCGTTGTTGTTGTCGTTCCAGTCGAACGACCTGGTCTCGCCGAGTTCCTGGGTCGGCCTGGACAACTACCGGGCGCTGGCGGCCGATCCCGCGTTTGCCGCCGCGGTGAAGCACACGCTGCTCTATGCGGTGCTGTATGTGCCATTCAGCGTGGTCGGCGGGTTGGCGATCGCGTTGATGCTCGATCGGCGGATCCGCTTCATCGGGCTCTATCGCACGCTGGTCTTTGTTCCCTTTGTGGTCTCCGCGGCGGCGCAGGGCGTGCTGTTCTCGTTCGTCCTCGATCCCGAGTTCGGCGTGGCCAACTCGCTGCTGCACAAGCTCGGCCTGCCGGCGCAGGGGTTCTTCAGCGACCCCGGTCAGGCGCTCTACCTGCTGGTCGGGATCTCCTTGTGGAGCGGGACGGGCTTCTGCGTGATCGTCTATCTTGCCGGTCTGCAAGGGGTTCCGGCCGAGCTGGTCGAGGCTGCCCGCATCGACGGCGCAGGACGGGCCGGCGTACTGCGGCACGTCGTGCTCCCGTCGTTGACACCGGTGACGATCTTCCTGGTGCTGTTCCAGACGATCAACGCGTTGCAGGTGTTCGACCTGGTCTTCGTCACCACGAAGGGCGGGCCGCTCGGCTCGACGACCGTGATCGTGTACTTCATCTGGGAGAAGGCGTTCAAGACCTTCACAGCCGGCTACAGCGCGGCCGCGGCGTACGCGCTGGCCGTTGCGTTGCTCACCATCGGGCTCGCTCTGCAGTTCTACCGCCGGAGGGTCGCGCGATGAAACGTCTGCCCTTCAGTCCCTGGCATCTCGTCCTCGCGCCGCTGGCGTTGCTGTTCGCGTTGCCGCTGGTCTGGTTGCTGGTCAGCTCGGTGATGAGCAACTCGGAGATCAACCGGTTCCCGCCGGCGCTGATCCCGTCGAGTATCAAGCTCGACGGGTACCGGTTCGTGCTCGGGAACGCGCTGTTCCCGCGCTGGTTCGTCAACTCGCTGATCGTGTCGGCGGTCGCGGTGACCGCCAATCTGATGCTCGGATCGCTGGGCGGCTACGCCTTCGCGCGGATGCGGTTCGCCGGGTCGCGGGTGGTGCTGGGGTTGATGCTCGCAACGATGGTGATCCCGTTCCAGCTGACGATGATCCCGACCTTCCTGGTGATGAAGCAGCTCGGGCTGATCGACACCCTGGGCGCGCTGATCATCCCTGCGCTGGTGACGCCGTTCTCGGTGTTCCTGTTCCGGCAGTTCTTCGTCTCGCTGCCACGTGAGCTGGAAGAGGCGGCCTGGTTGGACGGGTGCGGGCGGCTGCGGATCCTGGTGTCCGTTGTACTGCCGCTGGCGAGGCCTGCGCTCAGCACTGTTGCTGTGCTGACGTTCCTGAGCACGTGGAACGACCTGACGTGGCCGCTGATCGCGATCAACCACGACACGAACTACACGCTCCAGCTCGGGCTGACGACCTTCCAGGGCCAGCACCACACCCAGTGGGCGGCGGTGATGGCCGGCAACGTCATCACCGTGCTGCCTGTCCTGCTGGGCTTCCTGCTGGCCCAGAAAGCTTTCATCCGCTCGCTGGCTTCTACCGGACTTAAGGGTTAACAGATATGAGTGGTTTTGATCTGCTGGTCATCGGCGACGCCAATCCTGATGTGGTGATTGGGCCGGTGCCTCAGCCGGTGGTGTTCGGACAGCGGGAGACGTTGGTGGACGCGGGCTCATTGGTGTTGGGTGGGTCTGCCGCGATCATGGCGTGTGGGGCTGCTCGGCTTGGCCTGAGCGTTGCCTTCGCTGGCCGGGTTGGTGACGACCCTGCCGGCGCCTTCGTCCGTACTGCGCTCGCGGAGCGCGGGATCGACGTGTCGGCGCTGGTAGTCGACGCAACGCTTCCCACTCCCCTGACGACCGTGCTGACCTCGGGCAGCGACCGGGCGATCCTCACTGCGCCAGGGTGCTTGCCCGCGATCACGGCGTACGACGTACCGGCTGAGCTACTGCGGTCTGTACGGCATGTGCATGCTGCCTCCTTCTACCTGATGCCTGAGCTCGCTGCTGGGCTTGCTGCGCTCTTCAAGGAGGCGAAGAGCAACAAGGCGACCACGTCGCTCGACACCAACGACGATCCGTCTGGGCGATGGGACCGCGTAGTACTGGATGCAGTGTTGCGGGTGACCGACATCCTCTTCCCGAACGCGGCAGAGGCGCATGCGCTGACAGGGCACCCGGTACTGGCGGATGCGGCGGGCATACTCGCTCGGCGCGGGCCGCTGGTGGTGGTGAAGGATGGTGCCGCCGGGGCTCTGGCACACGACGGCACCAACCTGTTGTCCGCTCCTGCGCTTGCAGTGGAGCCAGTGGACACCGTGGGGGCCGGCGACAGCTTTGACGCGGGCTATGTGGCCGCAGTACTGAACGGGCTCGGGCGGGAGCGGGCGCTGGCGATCGCTGCGGCCTGTGGGTCGCTGTCGACGCGTGCTGCGGGCGGTACTGCGGCACAGGCCGACTGGGCGCTTGCTGTGGAGAGTGCCGGATGACCAAGATCGCGTTCATCGGCGCCGGGAGCGTCGTCTTCACGCAGGGGTTGCTGGCTGACCTGTTCAGCTTCGAGGACCTCGGCGAGCTGCAGATCGCCTTGCACGACATCGATCCGGAGCGGTTGAGTACGGCGACCGGCGCCGCCAACGCCATCGCGGACACTTTGGGAGTGTCGCCGCGGATCAGCGCGCACCTGGACCGGCGGGCGGCGCTCGACGGGTGCGACTTCGTCATCAACATGATCCAGGTGGGGATGAACGAGGCGACCCGGCTCGATTTCGAGATCCCGGCGCGGTACGGGGTCCGGCAGACGATCGGCGACACGCTCGGGGCGGGCGGCGTGTTCCGCGCACTGCGGACCTTCCCGGTACTCCGCGGCCTCGCGGCCGACATCGCCGCCGCCTGCCCGGACGCGTGGCTGCTGAACTACACGAACCCGATGGCGATGAACGTCTGGTACCTGTCGGCCCTCGGAGTACGGAACCTGGTCGGGCTGTGCCACTCGGTCTACTGGACGATGAACGACCTGTCGGCGCTGGTCGGAGCGCCGTACGACGAGGTGTCGTATCTGGCGGCGGGCGTGAACCACCAGGCCTGGGTACTGCGCTTCGAGCACCAGGGGCGCGACCTGTATCCGGTGCTGGACGACGTGATCGCTGGTGATCCGGAGCTGGCGCGGCGGGTGCGGGTGGACATGTACCGGCGACTCGGGCACTACCCGACCGAGACGAGCGAGCACTCGTCGGAGTACGTGCCGTGGTACCTGCATGACGCGTCGGAGGTGGAGCGGTTGCGGCTGCCGGTGGGCGACTACCTGCGCATTGTCGAGGAGAACGTTGCGCTCTACCAGAGCACGCGGGATGCTCTGAAGGCCGGTGAGGCGCTGGCTGTGGAGGGCACGATGGAGTACGCGCCACAGGTCATCCACAGCATGGTCACCGGTACCCCCCGAACCATCTACGGCAACGTGGTCAACACCGGCCTGATCTCCAACCTCCCGGCCAACGCAGTCGTCGAAGTCCCTTGCCTGGTTGACTCCCTGGGCGTCCAACCCACCTCCGTCGGCGCCCTCCCCGCCCAGTGCGCCGCCCTCAACCGCGCCTACATCAACGTCAACGAACTCGTCGTCAAAGCAGCCCTCGAAGACAACCCGCACGCCATCCGCCAGGCTCTCATGGTCGATCCCGCAACCTCGGCGACTCTCACCGTCGAGCAGATCTGGTCGCTGGCGAACGACCTAGTGGATGCCCACAGCAACTATTTGCACCCGTCGCTCCGCACGCGAATCACGCTGTAACGGCGGCCTGGAGATAGGTCTTGTACGTGGCGAGGGTCTGGATGACTTCGGCTGCTGTGGTGGTTTTGTGGAGGGCGCCTACGCCTTGGCCGGCGTAGAGGGAGGCGGCGGTGGGGTCGGCGGCGCGGGTGGCGGCTACGTACTGGGCGTGGCCTTCGTCGTCCGACTTCAGGGCGGCCTCCTTGCCTTCCCACGTGTCGTAGAAGGTGTTGCGGAGGGCTCGGCCGCCGAATTCGTCGGGCCAGCCGGCTCGGGAGGCGGCGTCGAAGACTGTGCCGTAGACGGTGTCGGTCTCGTCGGCTTCCAGCAAGCGCTGACGGGAGGACTCAGGTGTGAGGGCCTCCTCGCAGGTGAGGAACGCCGTACCGATCCACCCTCCGGCAGCACCAGCAGCCAGTACTGCGGCCAGTCCGCGCGGCCCCGAGATGCCACCACCCGCCAGCACCGGGAGATCGGTGAGGTCGAGAATCGCTTGCAGCAAAGGAAGTGTGCCCACCTCGTTGCGACCGTGACCACCTGCCTCGGCACCACGCACGACGATCGCGTCGACCCCCGCAGCGATGGCTTCCCGCGCGTCGGCGACGGTCCCGGCCTGGGTCGTCACCACGATGCCCGCGGCACGCAACGGTTCGACGTACGGGCTGTAGTCGCCGAAGCTGAGGGAGACGAGGGCCGGCTTCAACTCCAGTACCGCGTCCAGATGCTCCGGCCGGTCCTTGACCGACCACGCCATCAGGCCGACGCCGTACGGCTTGCCGCTCGCCGCCGCGATCGCGCCTTCCGTGCGGATCCAGTCGGCCGACACCGCGCTCCCGGCGCCGAGCATGCCGAGTCCACCGGCCGCCGACACCGCTGCCGTCAGCCTGCCGCCGCTCACGTTGGCCATCGGCGCCGCCACCACCGGTACCGACAGTCCGAACGTCTCCGTCAACCAGCCGCCCATCGTCCACTCCTTCTCGGCAATGCGAAAGGCCCGCCCCGGAACAGTCCGGGGCGGGCCTTCGAGCGCATCAGCTCTTGTAGATGTCCGAGTTCGGGTCACCGTGGCAGCGCTTGTACTTCTTGCCCGAGCCACACGGGCAGACCGCGTTGCGCGGCGTACCGGCGTACTCGAGAGCGCCGCCCTCGACCGCGTCGGTGCGCACGGAGACCTCGTCGTCGCCGTCGATCGTCGGCGCCGAGTAGGTCAGCCGCTGCGGGCGGCTCTCGGTGCTCAGGCCCTTGGCGCGCAGCTTCGGGGTGTCCTGCGGCCGCGGGGTGTCCTGCGGACGGTCCTCGTCGTCCTCGCCGGACTGCCGGCCCGGGAACTCCGCGACCGGTGCACCCGGGACCAAGATGTCCTCGGCCTCGGTCTCCTCGAGCTCGGCCAGCTCCGCCTGCGCGGCCAGGTCGGCCTGCATCGCCTCGATGTCGACCTCGACGTTGAAGATGAACGCGACCGACTCCTCCTTGATGGACTCCATCATGGCGGCGAACATGTCGTAACCCTCGCGCTGGTACTCGACCAGCGGGTCGCGCTGGGCCATCGCGCGCAGGCCGATGCCCTCGCGCAGGTAGTCCATCTCGTACAGGTGCTCGCGCCACTTGCGGTCCAGCACGCTCAGCACCACGCGACGCTCGAGCTCGCGCATCGCCTCGGTGCCGAGGCTCTGCTCACGCCGCTCGTACGCCTCGCGGGCGTCGGACGTCAGCCGCTCGATCAGGAAGTCCTGGGTGAGCCCGGAGCGCTCTCCGCCGGCCTCCTCGATCAGCGCTTCCTCGGTCAGCTCGGTCTGGTACAGCGTCCGCAGCGCGGTGAACAGCTGGTCGAGATCCCAGTCCTCGGCGAAACCGTCGGCGGTTGCACCCTGCACGTAACCGGCGATGGTCTCGTCGAGCATGTCCAGCACCTGCTCCTGCAGGTCCGCGCCCTCGAGCACCCGGCGGCGCTCGGCGTACACCACGTGCCGCTGCCGGTTCATCACGTCGTCGTACTTCAGGATGTTCTTGCGGGTCTCGAAGTTCTGCGCCTCGACCTGCGACTGCGCCGACGCGATCGCCTTGGTGACGACCTTGTTCTCCAGCGGCACCGTGTCGTCGTCGTTGCGCGACATCGCCCAGTCGACCATCTCGCGCTTGAACAGGCGCATCAGGTCGTCCTCGAGGGACAGGTAGAAGCGGGACTCGCCCGGGTCACCCTGACGGCCGGAGCGACCGCGCAGCTGGTTGTCGATCCGGCGCGACTCGTGCCGCTCGGTGCCCAGCACGTACAGACCGCCGGCCTCGCGGACCTCGACCTGCTCGTCCTTGACCTGCTGCTCGAACTTCTCCAGGACCTTCGGGTACTCCGCTTCGTACTCCTCGGCGGACTCCACCGGGTCGATCCCGCGGGCGCGCAGGTCCTTGTCGGCCAGGTGCTCGGGGTTGCCGCCGAGGATGATGTCGGTACCACGGCCGGCCATGTTGGTGGCCACCGTGACGGCGCCCTTGCGGCCCGCCTCGGCGACGATCGCGGCCTCTCGCGCGTGCTGCTTGGCGTTCAGCACCTCGTGCGGGATGTTGCGCTTGCGGAGCTGGTTGGACAGCCGCTCGGACTTCTCGACGCTGGTGGTGCCGACCAGGATCGGCTGCCCGGTCTCGTGCCGCTTGACGATGTCCTCGACGACCGCGTTGAACTTGGCTTCCTCGGTGCGGTAGATCAGGTCACGCTGGTCCTGCCGGATCATCGGCTTGTTGGTCGGGATCTGGACCACGCCGAGACCGTAGATCTTGGAGAACTCGTTCTCCTCGGTCTTGGCGGTACCGGTCATCCCGGCCAGCTTGTTGTACTGCCGGAAGTAGTTCTGCAGCGTGATCGTGGCGAGGGTCTGGTACTCCTCCTTGATCTCGACCTTCTCCTTGGCCTCGATCGCCTGGTGCAGACCCTCGTTGTAGCGGCGGCCGTGCAGGGTGCGGCCGGTGTGCTCGTCGACGATCAGCACCTCGCCGTCGACGACCACGTAGTCCTTGTCGCGCTTGAACAGGTCCTTGGCCTTCAGCGCGTTGTTCAGGTAGCTGATCAGCGGGGTGTTGGCCGACTCGTACAGGTTGTCGATGCCGAGCCGGTCCTCGACCTTCTCGATCCCGCGCTCGAGGATGGCGACGGTGCGCTTCTTCTCGTCCACCTCGTAGTCGGCGATCGGGCGCTGGTCCTCGGCGATCTTGTCGTCGGCGAACCGCGGCTTGAGCTGGGCGGCCAGGTTCGCCATCTCGACGTACCAGCGCTGGGAGTCCTCGGCCGGGCCGGAGATGATCAGCGGGGTCCGGGCCTCGTCGACCAGGATCGAGTCGACCTCGTCCACGATCGCGTAGTTGTAGTCGCGCTGGACACAGTCCTCGATCGAGTTGGCCATGTTGTCGCGCAGGTAGTCGAAGCCGAACTCGTTGTTCGTGCCGTAGGTGATGTCCTTGGCGTAGGCGGCGCGGCGCTCGGCCGGCGTCATCTCCGGCAGGATCACGCCGTAGTCGAGACCGAGGAAGTGGTACACCCGGCCCATCCACTCGGCCTGGAACTTGGCCAGGTAGTCGTTCACCGTGACCACGTGCACGCCCTTGCCGGACAGCGCGTTCAGGTACGTCGGCAGGGTGCCGACCAGGGTCTTGCCCTCACCGGTCTTCATCTCGGCGATGTTGCCCAGGTGCAGCGCGGCGCCGCCCATGATCTGGACGTCGTAGTGGCGCTGGTGCAGGGTCCGCTTGGCGGCCTCCCGGACCACCGCGAAGGCCTCCGGCAGCAGCCCGTCCAGGGATTCCCCGTTGTCGACCCGTTGCTTGAAGTCGGCCGTCTGCCCGCGGAGCTCCTCGTCGGACATGCCGACGAAGTCGTCCTCGATCGAGTTCACCACCTTGGCGATGGTCTCGAGCTTGCGAACGGTCTTGCCCTCGCCGATCCGCAGTAACTTGTCGAACGCCTTCATCGTGGGGGGTCCACTCCTTGACTGTGCAGCCTTCAATGCGGCGGGTGCCTGACCGTGCGTACCCGGTGACGGACGCAGCACGGCCTGCCCGCCTGGCGGGCGCCACCCATGGTACTGGGCGAGCAGCCCCACCCCACGCCCCGGAGTGACTACCGCCCACCTCTTCCTCACGAGCGAGGCGCCAGGAAAGTTCCAGTACTACGCCCGCGACGGCGCTGCGCGCCGCCGCGGGGTGGTGAGGCGAGGCGCAGCGCCCAAGGGTGGGGTGGTGAAGGGCGGGGTGGTGAGGTGGGTCAGTAACCGCGGAGGGCGTGGCTCAGGGCTGGGGCTAGGTCGCCGCCGCCGGACATGCGGACCTGGTCCAGGCCTAGCCAGGTGGCTAGTTGGACTAGTTCGGCGGCTAGTTCTTCGGGGGTTTCTGTGGGGGCGTCGGGTTCGGCGTGGGCTGATTGGACCAGGAGGGTGCTGGTGGCTCGGTCGGACTTCAGGTCTACTCGGGCTACCAGGCGGTCGCCCAGGAGGAATGGGAGGACGTAGTAGCCGTAGATGCGTTTGTCGGCCGGTACGTAGATCTCGATGCGGTAGCGGAAGCCGAAGAGGGCCTCTGTGCGGGTTCGCTCGTAGACCAGTGAGTCGAACGGGCTGACCAGGGCCCGGGTGTTCACCCGGCGGGGCAGCTTGGCGTCGCGGTGCAGGTACGCCTGGCGCTTCCAGCCCTCGATGGTGACCGGCAGCAACTCCCCCTCCTCGACCAGCTCGCTGATCGCCTGCGCGGTGGGAGCGGGCGCAGTACGGAAGTAGTCCTTGAGGCATTGGGCCGTCGCGACCCCGTGCGCCTTCGCCGCGATCGAGACGAGACTGCGATGCGCGTCCTCCGGGGTCGGCGTCGGCGTCGCGACCACCGAGGCGGGCAGCACTCGCTCGGGGATGTCGTACATCCGCTCGAACTGCTGGTTCCGCCGGGCCACCGTGATCTCACCGGCGAAGAACAGGAACTCGAGAGCCTTCTTCACGTCCGACCAGTTCCAGCCCCAGTGATTGCGCTCGCGCTCCACATCGTCGTCGATCTCCCGTGCGGTCAGCGGCCCGTGGTCGCGCACGTCGGCCAGCACCTGCTTCAGCAGGTCCGGCCGTTGAGTCGCGATCATCCACGGCCCGTTCCATGCCTCACTCATCGCTCGCGCCATCCGCCACCGCATCAACGGGTGCGTCTCCACCGGGATCAGCGACGCCTCGTGCGCCCAGTACTCCACCAGCCGCCGCGGCGCCTTCCCCGCGGCACGGTCGAGCAGGTCCCGCGGGTACGGCCCCAGCCGGGAGTACAGCGGCAGGTACTGCGCCCTGCTCAGCACGTTGACCGAGTCGATCTGGATCAGCCCGATCCGGCCGAGCACGCGACTCAGCGCCCGCATGTCCGGCACGCCTTTCGGACGCGGATCGGTGAACCCCTGGGCAGCCAGTGCCACCCGCCGGGCCTGGGCCGTCGACAACGCCTCCATAGTCACCTCACGAAGTCTGCCCGCCCCCACCGACAGAATCCTGCACGCCGACGCTCACCAGGTGCGTGGTCATAACTCTGGTGTTACCGCAAGTGAGAGGTGCGCTACCCGAGGTGATCGGGGATTCTGCGTGCAGGTGGTGCCGCCCGCGCCGCCCCCCATCACCCTGGAGTGTGAGGCATGACAGCAAGACTTCAACTGGCGCGCGCCGTTTTGGCGGCCGGTGCACTGACCGCGGCATCCCTCGGCGCGGTGTCCGCCGCGACGGCCGCACCGGCACCTGACGGTCCGCACACTCGGATCGTGGGCGGGGAGCTCGCCAAAACAGCCGACGCGCCCTGGGCGATCCAGTTGTCGAACAGCGCCTCACCCGACCCGACCGGCGAGTACTGCGGCGCAACCCTGGTCGCGGCCAACAAGATCGTCACCGCGGCGCACTGCTCGACCGAGGCGGCCGGCACCTACACGGCGATCCAGGGGCGGGACGTGCTGAGCGACAAATCGGTCGGCAAGGAGTCCAAGATCAGTGCCATCTGGGTCGACCCGGAGTACGGCAAAGCGGACGGGCACGACGTTGCGGTGATGACGCTGGCCACCCCGTTCACCGGCGTACCGACGCTGGCACTGGAGACCAGTACGGCGGCTGACGCGGAGGGCGCGGCCGCTGTCGTCTACGGATGGGGCGCCACCGAGGGCACCGGCCCTGCGAACACCTTCCAGAAGGTGGTCACGCCCGTGCTCGGCGACGCGTACTGCGGTGACGTGTACGCGAGCCAGAACTACACCGCAGCCGGTGAGATCTGCGCCGGCTACAAGGAGGGCGGCAAGGACTCCTGCCAGGGCGACTCCGGTGGCCCGCTGGTGCTCAACGGCCGGCTGTTCGGCGTCGTCTCCTGGGGCGTTGGCTGCGCGGACGCCGGCAACCCGGGCGTCTACGCCGAGGTAGCCACCTACGCGGCCGCGCTGCAGGCGCAGATCGACGGCTAGCGCAGGCAACAGACCTTCACAGGGGAAGGAGAAAGGGCCGGACACCGTGCGCGGTGTCCGGCCCTTCTCCTTTGTGGGCTCCTCCCGGGTCAGACAGCCAGCCGGATCACTCCGTAGTCGTAACCGCGGCGGCGGTAGACGACGCTGGGCTGGTTCTCGTCGGCATCGACGAACAGGTAGAAGTCGTGGCCGACCAGTTCGAGCTCGTAGAGCGCCTGGTCCAGCGACATCGGCTTGGCGGTGTGGGTCTTCTCGCGCATCACCAGCGGCCCGTCACCGGTCACCGTCAGCGAGCCGAACTTCTGGGTCGGCACCTCGTCCTCGGCGGCCGTCTCCTCCGGCACCGGGGCGCCGTTGATGGCCTGCTTCGCGGCCACGTGCCGCAGTCCTTCGGGGGCGTGCTGACCGGTGTGCACCCGGCGCCGGTCGGCCGCCTTGCGGACCTGGGCGCGGAGCCGGTCGAGGCTCACGTCGAAAGCAGCCTGCTTGGTCTCACCACTCGCTTCGGCCCGGAGCACCGGCCCCTTGGTGTACATGGTGAGCTCGACCCTCATGGCCCGATCGTGCTGTCGCGGGTTCTTCTCCTGGCTGACTTCTACCTCGCATCGCAGTACCCGGTGATCGACCTTCTCGATCCGCTCGAGTTTTTCCTCGACGTACTGCCGGAAGCGGTCACTGACCTCGCAGTGATGACCCTTGACAACGACGTCCACGGAAACCTCCATCGATCGGCGACTCTGTTACGTCTTCGGACCCCCGTCGGTGGTGCCGGTTGCGGCAGTCGGGTGCCCGAAACGACAACACCCGCTCTGCGGCCCGGCGGACTCCGTGGGAAGGAATCCGGCTGATCCGGTCCTCGCCCACCACTGCGTCCGACAAGCCCAAGCGGGTGTCATACGCCAACGCTAGTCGGCTTCTGCGAAAACCGGTAGGGAAGTTCTCATGAACCGGGCAGCGCGCGTCGCCGGGTCGCGGCCACGACGGCACAACCGAGGACCGGAATTCCCCGGACTGCCAGGGCACGGCAGGCTTCGGCGAGCGTGGAACCGGTCGTCAGCACGTCGTCGACCACGATCACCGGCTGACCCGTCAGCCTTTCAGCCCAGCGCGAACGGGCCTCGAAAGCGCCGGACAGATTGGCGGAACGCTGCTGAGCGGACAGTCCGGCCTGGTCCTGCGGACGCCGTACGACGGCCAGCGCGTCGGCGAGCCGTACGTCGTACCCACTCCTGCGCAGCCGCCGGACCGCGACCGCCGAGAGCCGGCGCAACGGGTCGTGGCCGCGTTGCCTGACGGTGGAAGCCGAGGACGGCACCGGGCAGAGCCACGCGGCGCGTCCCGCTCCCAGCGTGGTCTGCACCGCCACGGCGAGGGCCTCACCGAGCGGTCTCGCCAGCGCGTACCGAGCGTGCTCCTTGTGCGCGAGGATCACCGACCGCACCACGCCGCCGTACTCCGCTGTTGCCGTCGGCACCGATAGCCCCTCCGGCACCGGATCAGGCCAGGCCCGGTACGCCGTACAGCCCGCGAGCGCGTGCTGGCACTCGGGGCACAGCGACACGCCTGGGCGGTCGCACCCCGCACAGCGGCCGCCCAGCACGAGATCCACGAGCGCATCCCGCAGCAGCCACCCGAACCACGATCCGCGATCGCCTCCGGGACCGCAACCACACCGTCGGCAACCTGTGGACAAGCCAGCCGGATCGACCATCGAGCCCCGGACCTGTGGACAAGTCAGCCGGGGTAGACCGGGGTGACCTTGCCTTCGGGGCCGTCCGCGAGGTCGACCCAGTTGAGGTCCTTGCCCTGCCAGTGCAGCTGGCCGGCCGCGTCCTGGACGGCCGGCAGGGTGTCGAGGTTCGGGTTGGCCGCGACGTGGATCGCGTCGAACTCGCTGCTCGCGCCCGGCAGCGCCCGCTGGTACGAGCCGTCCACGTTCACCTGCCACGGCCGGGCCTGGTTCTCGCCCTTGGCGGCCTTGCCTGCGACCAGGATGCCCAGGTTGCTCCAGGCGGCGTCCGTGATCTCGGCGAGCCGCAGGTGCAGCGGCTTGAACCGGTTGAGCACCAACTGGTTGCCGTCGGTGTTCTCGATCGTTGCGGTCTGCACCGTGCTGACGTCGTCCTGCCGCATCACCAGCAGCGCCCGGACCCCGTCCGGCGCCATCCGCAGGACGACCGGGGTGCTGCCGCCGAAGTTGGTCTGCACGGTGGCCACCTTGCCGTCCGGTCCGCGCACCCGCAGCCGGGGCTTGGCGCTGTCGGCCCGGTCGAGGATCCACAGGTTGTCGTCGTTGTCGTAGCTCGGCCGCAGCACCTTGCCCTCGACCGGGATCATCGTCGTGGGCTGCTCGTTCCGCGGCGTGTCCAGCCGGCCGTAGACGACCGCCTGCGTGCCGTTCCTGGTCGTGGTGACGATGGCGCCGGCGTCACCGCGCAGGTTCACCGCGAACGACTCGGCGTTGTACGCGTACAGCGGGCTGTCGGTGATCGGCAGCGGTTCGATGGTCTGGGAACCGTCCTGGCCCTGCGGGATGCGCTGGATCTTGCCGTCGCGCAATCCGTACAGGTCCTTCATCCGGCCGCTCGGCACGGACGGGTCGTACTGGCCGAAGTTGGTGGCGAACGAGAGCTCGTCGTTGGGCTGGTCGGGCAGCAGCGGGGCGCCGTCGACCGTGATCCGCACCCGGGCGGTGACCGGCCGCAGCGTCCAGGTGATCTGGGCGGCCAGCCGCTCGCGGTCGAGTGTGTCGGTCAGCGAGGCAGCCGTACCGCTCAGGGCCACGTTCGCGACCCCGGACTCCACCGGCACCGAGACGTTCACCGTCGTCCCGGGTGGGGCGGCCGAGACGACGCTGTTGCCGAGCCGGCCGGTCGGGCCCTTCAGCAGTTCCTGGATCAGCTGGGTGGCCGCCTGGCCGGCGACCACCTTGTTCGGCAGGAAGACCGGGTCCGCGACCAGCAGCTCCCTGGACCGATTGAAGAAGTACAGCGCCTGCGGCGCGAGCCGCGGCTGCAGCTGGTTGCTGCCCAGGAACACGCCGGGCGGCGCGTTCGCGACCCGCCACTGCTTGGACACTTCGGTCAGCTCGAAGACCCAGTCCACCTGGTCGCCCGGCACGGCCGGGGTCCACGAGCCGCGGGAGTCGATGGTGGCGATCAGCGGCGCGGACAGGTGCACCTTCTTGTTGGCATCGACCGACACCCCCGAGCCCGCCGTCTGGTCGTAGACCCAGGTCTTGGACTCGGGTTTCCAGCTTCCGGCGGCTTTCGACGTCATGTACTCGCGGGCGACGTCGAAGGCCCGGGTGTCCGCCATCGCCTCCAGGAAGCCGTTCACCAGCGGGAGCGGCTCGGCGTTGGGACGCGGTGGCCGCGCCTCGACCCCGATCCCGGCGCTCCCCGCGGCCGGGGCGTCCTGGCTGCTGTTCCGGATGGGGCCCTTGGTCGGCACGGTCGCGCAGCCTGCCGCCAGCAGGGCCGTCGACAGCGCGGCTGCCAGCACGGCCAGCGGTTTGGTCCTCATGAATCGTCACCACCGGTCAGCTTCTGGTACGGCGCGCCGACGTCGACGAGCTCGGTCACCACGCGGGCCGCGTCGCTCGGCCGGGGCGGCAGCGGCGAGCCGGTCAGCGTGATGTCGGGACTGCGCGGCAGGGTGAGCCGGAAGTACGCGCCGTCGCCGGGCGATCCCCAGGCATCCAGCCGGCCGCCGTGCAACCGGGCGTCCTCCAGCGCGATGGACAGACCGAGCCCCGTCCCGCCCGTGGTCCGGGCCCGGGCCGGGTCGGCCCGCCAGAACCGGCTGAACACCATCTCGGCCTCTTCGGCCCGGAAGCCGACACCGTGGTCGCGCACGGCCACCGCCGCGGCCTCTTCGTCGTACGCCGTGCTGATCACGATCGGCCGGCTCTCGCTGTGCTCGATCGCGTTGCCGATCAGGTTGCGCAGGATCCGCTCGATCCGGCGTGAGTCGACCTGGGCGCGGCACGGCCGGGGCATCTCCAGCCGGACCTCGCAGCCCTTGTGCCGCAACAGGGTCTCGTGGTTCTCCAGGACGCGGGAGACGATGTCGCGCAGGTCCACGTCCTCCAGGTCGAGGGCGGCCGCACCGGCGTCGAAACGGCTGATCTCGAGCAGGTCGGCGAGCAGCTCCTCGAACCGGTTGAGCTCGTTCTGCAGCAACTCGACCGAGCGGCGGGTGATCGGGTCGAAGTCGTCCCGGGTCTCGTGCAGCAGGTCGGCGGCCATCCGGACCGTGGTGAGCGGCGTCCGCAGCTCGTGCGAGACGTCGGAGACGAACCGGCGCTGCAGCCGGGACAGCTCCTCCAGCCGGCGGATCTGCTGCTGCAGATTGCTGGCCATCTTGTTGAAGGAGACCGCCAGCCGGGCCAGGTCGTCGGTACCCCGGACCTGCATCCGCTCCTCGAGCCGGCCGGCCGCGAGCCGTTCCGCGATCCGCCGGGCCATCCGCACCGGCGTGACGACCTGGCGGGTGACCAGCCAGGCGACCGCGCCGAGCAGTATGACCAGCAGCAGCCCTGCGGTGAGCAGTGCCCGCTGGACGACATCCAGGGTGTCCTTCTGCGCCGTGAGCGGGAACAGGAAGTACACCTCGTACCGCTGGGCGTTCAGGTTCAGCACCCGCAGCTGGGAGCCGAACGCGAGGCCGGGCTCACTCTGGCCGCCGTCGTAGTCGATCCGCAGGTAGGTGTCGTAGAGCCTGGTCTCGTCCTTCGCGACCGAGGCCCGCAGCTCGTACGGGATCGAGTCGCTCTTGACCTGGCCGGTGGTCCGGATCGCGTTGGAGTCGGCCTGGTCGCTCGGGATCAGCACCACCTCGTACAGGCCGGGCCGGTTGGAGCCCGCGATCAGCAGCGACAGCTTCTGCTGGATCGCGCCGGGGTCGGCGGCGTTCAGCGAACCGGACAGCGACGCGAGCTGCGCGACGGCCTCCTTCTGGGCGCTGTCCCGCCGCGCCTCCAGGATGCCGTCGGTGACCTGGCTCATCATCACCCAGCCGACCAGGATCAGCACGATCATCGACATCAGCAGGGTGCCGGTGACGATCCGGGCCTGGATCGAGCGGCGCCAGAAGTCCGGCCAGTGCCGCGGGTGGGTCCGCCACAACGGCTGCTGCGCGGCGTGCCAGTCGGCCCCGGCGGCGGTGAGCTCGATCTCGGTTCCGCGGGTTTCCGGCTCGGCTGCCGGTTTCTCCGCCGGCGACTGTTCGTCGCGTCCGTACTCGATCAGTCCGCACCAGCCTTGTAACCCACGCCTCGGACCGTCACGACGATCTCCGGGTGCTCGGGGTCCTTCTCGATCTTGGACCGCAGCCGCTGGACGTGCACGTTGACCAGCCGGGTGTCGGCCGCGTGCCGGTAGCCCCAGACCTGCTCGAGCAGCACCTCACGGGTGAACACCTGCCAGGGCTTGGAGGCCAGGCAGACCAGCAGGTCGAACTCGAGCGGGGTCAGCTGGATGGTCTCGCCGGCCCGCTTGACCGAGTGCCCGGCCACGTCGATGGTCAGGTCGCCGATGGTCAGCGACTCCGGCCCGGGCTCGTCCATCCGGCGCAGCCGGGCCCTGATCCGGGCCACCAGCTCCTTGGGCTTGAACGGCTTCACCACGTAGTCGTCGGCGCCGGACTCCAGGCCCAGCACGACGTCCACGGTGTCGCTCTTGGCGGTCAGCATCACGATCGGTACGCCGGACTCGGCCCGGATCGCCCGGCAGACGTCGATCCCGTCCATCCCCGGCAGCATCAGGTCGAGCAGCAGCAGGTCGGGTTTGAACTCCCGGAAGGCCGGCACCGCTTTGTCGCCGGTGGCGCACAGGTAGGTGTCGTAGCCCTCGTTGCGCAGCACGATGCTGAGCATCTCGGACAACGCCGTGTCGTCATCGACGATGAGGACTCGGCCCCGCATCGTCCGGTTACCTTCTGCCACGCCTGCTCCTTGTAGTGTCACGGCCGATCCGGATCAGTGCCGCGCCCAGGGGCGCCGATCGTACGCACTACGGATAGTGTCCCATTCTCCGGCCGGCGCACACGCCGGAGCGCCGAGCGGGACCGGAGTAATGGGGGTATTGGACCGCTCGGGCTGTGATCATGGTGCACTGCGGGTTCGGGGACAAGCCCGGCAGGGCCGCATCGGGGCCCGCCGGCGGGCCGGGAAGGGAGGGGGCGGGATGCGCGACGACATCGGGGTCTACGAGAGTCCGGAGTACTCCGAACCGCTGCGGCCGTGGCTGCCGGCGGACCTGCTCGACAACGCCGCCCGGACCATCTCCGACAACAAGGCGGTCATGCTGGGCCTGCCGGTGGTGGCCGGGATCGCGCTGGCCGCGGTCCAGGCGGCGCTGGCCCAACTCACCGTGCCCGGTGGCATCAGCGGCTTCTTCAACGCGGACTCGCCGTTCGAACAGGCCGGTATCTCCATGCTGGTCATGTACGGACTGCAACTGGTTCTGTTCGCTGTGGTGTCGAGCATGCTGTCCGGCATCATCGCCCTGGCAGCCGTCCGCAGCCAGCTGGCGACCCGGGTGGGCCCACGCGAACTGCTCCGCCTGGTACGCCGGTCCCTGCCCGCTCTGGCCGCTGTCGGCGCGGTGCAGTCGCTGTGCTTCGTGGTGATGATCGCCGGCTGGGGGCTGGGCGTCTTCGGCCTCGGCGTCGGCGCGGACGCGGTCATCTCGTCAGAGGTCGCCGGTCTGATCTCGGTCCTGCTGGTGATGGTCGGCGGCGTCCTGGTGCTGATCTTCGGGATCCGGCTGGTGCTGGCCGGCACCGTGGTCCTGATGGAGGGCAAGCACGCTCCGGACATCGGGCTCTACATCCCGGCCAGGGTGGGGATCTGGGGTTCGCTGCGGCGCTCCTGGCGGCTGGTGCGCGGCAAGTTCTGGCGGGTGCTGGGCATCCTGCTCTTCGCCTCCGTGGTGGTGAACATCGTCAGCTACGCACTGCAGTTCGGTATCGGCACCCTGGTCGCCACGCTCGGCGCCTGGGCCGACGGCAGCGACGACGGCAGCGCGACCATTGTCGCGGTGGTGGTTGGCGTCGCGGCCGGAGTGGCGACCGTCCTCACCCTGATCGCCAGCCTCGCCTTCCTGTCGGCCGTGCAGGCACTCATCTACCTTGACCTGCGGGTGCGGCGCGAGGGGCTCGACCTCTGGCTCCGTCCCTCCCTGCGACCGGCGCCGGCCCAGCAGCAGACCGGGCCGCTTCTGTGAGGCCCATGGTGCAACTGGAACCGCCGGTCGACATCAGCCGTGACGACGCCGCCCAGGAAGCCGCGAAGGAGTTGGCCAAGCCCGCCTATGGTCAGGCCGGCGACAACCTCATCGCCCGGGCGATCGACAAGGTCCTGACCTGGATCACCGACATGCTCGCCGACCTGACCGGCCGGTCCCCCGACGGCAATGCGGGGCTGCTGATGCTGGTCGGCCTGATCGTGCTCGTGGTCGTGGTTGTCCTCTGGCGGGCCGGCGTACTACGCACCACGCGCAGCACCAAGAGTCAGGTTGTCTTCGAGACCGGCAAGCCACGCAGCGCAGCGGAGTACCGGGCCCAGGCTGAGGCCGAGGTGGCCGGGGGCAACTACGCGGGTGCGGTGCGAAGCCGGTTCCGTGCCTGTGTCGCTGAGCTCACCGAGCGCACTGTGATCGACGAGCGACCGGGGCGGACGGCGTACGAGGCGGTGGCGGACGCGGGGCGCGTAGTACCGGCTCTGCGGGAGCCTCTGCAGCCGGCGGCGCTGGCGTTCACAGAGGTTGTCTACGGCAACCGCCCTGGTACTCCGGAACGCTATGCCCAGGTAGTGGCGGCTGACGACGCCGCGAGGCACGTGTCGACGCGACAGCTGGTGCAGGGATGAGTACTGCGCTCGGTCGGAGCGGCACCGAGGTCTGGCGGTCCCTGCGGGTTCCCCTGCTGGTCACGGGAGCCGCCGTGCTCATCATCTTCGTGCTGCTCATCGCAGGAGCCACCCGGACCTCTGGACCGTTCAGCCCGGACTCTGCCGAGCCATCCGGCGCGAAAGCGCTGGCGGCTCTGCTGGAGAACCATGGGGTCGACGTGACCGGCACCGAGGACTTCGAGGACGCAACGGACTCCGGAGCGGGCAAGACGCTTCTGGTCGCTCCCGGCGGGTCTCTGAGCCGCTCCGACTGGGAGGACATCGCAGCGGCCGGGTGGAGTCATGTCGTGCTCATGCGGCCCAGCTCCAGAGCACTGGAGTCCTTTGCCACCGGCGTGCGATCCGCAAGCCAGACAATGCCCTCTGACAGCCGCTCCCCCGGCTGCGACCTCCCTGCAGCCATCAAGGCCGGTACTGCGACCGTCGGCGGCGTCTCGTACTCCGCGCCCGACTCGGCCACCGCTTGCTACGGCGACGGCATCAACCACACTGTGGTCCGTCTGGAAAACCAGGGCACGACTGTCGACGTGGTCGGCTCGCCACGGACCTTCACCAACGACCAGCTGGCCGAGGACGGCAACGCGGCGCTGGCGCTCAACCTGATCGGCACGCACTCCGAGCTGGTCTGGTACCTGCCGCAGTACGAGGGCAACAGCTACGACGACGAGGACGACGCCGAGGGCCCACCACTGGTGCCACCGGACGTCCGGTACATCGCCTGGGCGCTGGCCTTCGCTGCCTTCGTGGTGGCGATCTGGCGTGGCCGCCGGCTCGGACCCGTCGTACCAGAGCCGCTGCCGGTCATCGTCCACGCGGCGGAGACCACTGAAGGCCGGGCGAGGCTCTACCGCCGTTCCAGGGCTCGTGACCGCGCGGCCGCGGCTCTGCGGGAGTCCACGCTCGGCAAGCTGCAGAAGGCCCACGGCATCCCCCGCAGAGCCGACCCGACCGCCGTGGTGACGACAGTCGCCGCCCGGACCGGCAGGGATCCGGCCATGCTCCATGAACTGCTCTACGGTCAACCACCGGCCGACGACTCCGCCCTGATGTCCCTGTCCCACGAGCTAGCTGTGCTGACGCTGGAGGTACGACACCCGTGACGACCGCTATCGAGGTCACCCCCGAACGGGCCAGGCAGGCTCTGGTCGAGCTCCGGAACGAGATCGGCAAGGCCGTGGTCGGGCAGGAGACCGCCGTGACCGCTCTGGTGCTCGCCCTGCTGTGCCGCGGCCACGTGCTGCTGGAAGGCGTCCCGGGGACGGCCAAGACGCTGATGGTGCGGGCGCTGTCGATGGCGATGCGGCTGGAGACGAAGCGGGTCCAGTTCACCCCCGACCTGATGCCCGGCGACGTCACCGGTTCGCTGGTGTACGACGCGAAGACCAGCGAGTTCGAGTTCCGCAAGGGGCCGGTGTTCACCAACATCCTGCTCGCGGACGAGATCAACCGGACCCCGCCGAAGACCCAGGCCGCGCTGCTCGAGGCGATGGAGGAGCGGCAGGTCACCGTCGACGGCGAGCCGCGCAAGCTGCCGAATCCCTTCGTCGTCGCCGCGACCCAGAACCCGATCGAGTACGAGGGCACCTATCCGTTGCCGGAGGCGCAGCTGGACCGGTTCCTGCTGAAGGTGACGCTGGAGATCCCGCCGCGCGACGCGGAGATCGCAGTACTGGCACGGCATGCTGCCGGTTTCGACCCGCGTGACCTCACGGCGGCCGGGCTGCGCCCGGTGGCCGGCCCGGAGGACCTCCTGGCCGGACAGGCCGCAGTACGACGGGTCGCAGTACGGGAAGACGTGCTGGCCTACGTGGTCGACCTGTGCCGGGCCACTCGGCAGTCTCCGTCGCTGCAGCTCGGGGTGTCGCCTCGTGGTGCGACCGCACTGCTTGCGGTGTCTCGGGCGTGGGCCTGGTTGTCCGGGCGCGACTACGTGATCCCGGACGATGTGAAGGCGATGGCGCGTCCCTGTCTGCGGCACCGGGTGCAGATCCGGCCGGAGGCAGAGCTGGAAGGTGTCACGGCGGACGCAGTACTGGAGAGCGTGCTGGCCACGGTGCCAGTGCCACGCTGATGGTCGTCACTGGCCGGGCCGGCGTACTTGCCGCGGCCGGAGTCCTCTTCGTCGCAGTGGTGATGCCCAGGTGGGCAGGAGTCGGCCTGGTCGTCGCTGTTGTGCTGCTGGTGTGCCTGGTCGACCTGCTGCTGGCTGGGTCGCCTCGGCGGCTGCAGCTCAGCAGGGAGGGCGACAACGCAGTACGGCTCGGGCAGCAGGCGGTGGTCACGTTGCTGGTGGCCAATCCGGGCCGCCGGGTGAAGGGGTTGCTGCGCGACGCTTGGCCGCCTTCTGCCGGCGTACAGGACCCACCGCACAAGCTGGACCTGCCCAATGGCGAGCGGCGGCGGCTGACGACGCATCTGGTGCCCACCCGGCGTGGGGATCGGCATGCTGACCGTGTGACGGTGCGGTCGATCGGCCCGCTCGGCTTTGCCGGCCGACAGGGGTCGCACAAGGTGCCGTGGACCGTGCGGGCGCTGCCACCGTTCAACAGCCGCAAGCACTTGCCGTCCCGGCTTGCACGGCTCCGCGAGCTCGATGGCCGAACCGCCTTGCTGACGAGGGGTCAGGGCACGGAGTTCGACTCACTGCGCGACTACGTGCCCGGCGATGACGTTCGCAGCATCGACTGGCGAGCCACCGCCCGCCGCGACAGCGTCGTACTGCGAACCTGGCGGCCCGAGCGCGACCGGCAGGTGGCGATTGTCATCGACTCCGGTCGCATGTCGGCCGGGCGGGTCGGGGATGCGCCTCGCCTGGACCACGCAATGGACGCAGCCCTTTTGCTGGCTGCCCTGGCAACCCGTGCTGGCGACCGCGTCTCGTTACTGGCTTGCGATTCGGAGGTCCGCGCCGACGTTCGCCGACCCGCTCCGCAAGATGTCCTCCCGTCTTTCGTCAACGCCCTGGCGAACGTGGACGCGCAACTCGTCCAGACCGACTTCCGGGTGGTCGTCTCGCACGTCCTGGAACGCCTCGGCCAACGCTCCCTCGTAGTACTCCTGACAGGCCTGGATCCCGCGGTGATCGAGGAGTCCCTGCTCCCGGTCATCGGCCCACTCCTCCGCCGGCACGTCGTCGTACTGGCGTCCGTGGCTGACCCGCGCCTGTCGGAGATGGAGACGTCCCTCTCCGACATGATCGAAATCTACGGCGCAGCCTCAGCCGCCCGCACCCGCCTCGACCGCGAACGCGTAACCGCAGTCCTCACCCGAGCCGGCGCCACCGTCATCGACGAAAACCCCGACCAGATCGCACCGGCCCTGGCCGACACCTACCTAGCTTTGAAGAAGGCCGGCCGGCTCTAGACCAGCTCAAGCGGCTCGTTTGGTTCGGGCGGGAGTTTGACGGTCAGGTGGTCTCCTGGTCGCACGATGCCGCCGACGGTGACCACGCTCATGATCCCGACCCGACGGACGACTGTGCCGTCGGCTGACTTCCTCAGCACCTGCTTCAGCAGACCCTTCTGCAGCCCGTTGATCTGACTACAGGGATCCCGCAGCCCGGTGACCGTCAGGATCGCGGTGTCCCCGAGTTGTAGTTTCGTCCCCGTCGGCAGCTCGAACAGGTCGAGGCCGACGGTGGTGACGTTCTCCCCCAGTTCGCCTGGCGCGACGTCGTACCCGTTGGCTGCCAACTCGTCGAGCACCTCCCGCGAGATGAGGTGCACCTGCCGCAGGTTCGGTGCCGTCCGGTCCTTCTTCACCAGATGCCGGTGCCGCACGGTGGCGCCCGCATGCGCGTCCCCCTCGACCCCGACACCTTCGATCAACCGGATCTCACCCACCGACAACTTGCTGAACCGGTGCTTGTCGTCGCGGTGGACGGCTTCGACTCTCACCCTCCCAGCTTAAGCAGGTGGCAGGCGGCTTGGGACTGGGCTGTGGCGGGGAGGATGGGGAGGAGGTCGGTGCGACAGTGCGGGGCGATGGGGTTGTTGGCGGCTACTACCTGGCAGCGGGGGTGGAAGCGGCAACCGGTGGGGATGCGGGTTGGGTCTGGGGGTTCGCCGGACAGGACGATGCGTTCGGGGGATTCGGGGAGGACCGAGAGCAGGGCCTGGGTGTAGGGGTGTTGGGGGTTCTTCAGGACTTCCTCGGTGGGGCCTGACTCGACGATGCGGCCGAGGTACATGACGGCTACCCGGTCGGCGATGTTCCAGGCGAGGCCTAGGTCGTGGGTGACCACCAAGGCTGACAGTCCCAGGTCGTCGCGAAGGCGCAGGAGCAGCGCGAGGATTTCGCCGCGGACGGACGCGTCGAGGGAGGCGACGGGTTCGTCGGCGATCAGTACTTTCGGGTCGAGCGCGAGTGCGCCGGCGATGACGACTCGTTGCCGCTGGCCACCGGAGAGCTCGTGCGGGTAGCGCAGGAAGAACCGCTCCGGTGGTCGCAGACCGGCCCGCGAAAGGGCCTCACTGACAACCTTCTCCTCGTCCGGGAGACCGTGGATCCGGGGACCCTCGGCAACCGCTTCGTAGACCGTCTGGCGAGGGTTCAGCGAACCCATCGGGTCCTGCAGGACCAGTTGAACCTGCCGGCGGTAGGCCTTGAGCGACTTGCCTCGGTAGGACAACGGCGTCCCGTCGTACGAGACCGTGCCTGAGGTCGGGCGTTCGAGGCCGAGCAGGGTGCGGGCCAGGGTGGTCTTGCCGCAGCCCGATTCGCCCACCAGGGCGACGATCTCGCCCGCCCCGACGGACAGGTTGACCCCGTCGACGGCTCGCGCGCGCCGGCCGCGCGAGCTGAACTCGACCGCCAACTCAGTTGCCGTTAGCAAGATTCCTCCAGGACCAGCACACAGGCCGCCGTACGCCGGTCACCGGCCGGCCGCAACGAGACCTCGACCGTCGAGCACGTGTCGAGGGCGACCGGGCAGCGCGGATGGAACACGCATCCCGACGGCAACTGCTGCGGATCCGGCGGGTCACCCCCGAGACCGCGAGGCGCCAGCCGGGACGCGGGATCGCCGACCGTTGGGAAGGCGGCCGACAGCGCCTGGCTGTAGGGGTGGCGGAACGTACCACTGGAAGGACCGGTCTCGACCACTCGCCCGGCGTACATGACCGCCAGCCGGTCACACGTATCAGCCAGCACGGACAGGTCGTGCGAGATCATCAGCAACGAGATCCCGTGCGACGCGATCAGTTCCTTGATCAGGTTCAGCACCTGCGCCTGCACCATCAGGTCGAGCGCCGTGGTCGGCTCATCGGCGATGATCAGTTGCGGCTCGCAAGCAAGCGCCATCGCGATCATCACTCGTTGCCGTTGGCCACCAGACAGTTCATGCGGATAACTGCGCGCCCGCCAGGCCGGCAGACCGACCTGACTGAGCAGCTCCGCGACCCGCGCCTTGGCCTTCTCAGGCGACTGCAGCTTGTGTACCAACATCGGCTCGGCGATCTGGTCGCCGATCCGCTGCACCGGATTGAGCCCGTGCTGCGCACCCTGGAAGACGATCGACGCCTCGGCCCACCGAACCGCGCGCAACCGACCCCACTTCATCTGCAGGATGTCCTCGCCACCAAGCACGATCCGGCCTGAGGTCCGCGCGTCCTTCGGCAGCAACCGCAGCAGCGCCATCGCCAGCGTCGACTTCCCGGACCCCGACTCCCCCACGATGCCGAGCGCTTCCCCGGCTTCCAGCGACAACGAAACACCCCGTACTGCGGGGACGTCACCCGACGCGATCCGGTAGGTGACGGAGAGATCGTCCAGCTCGAGCAGGCTCATCAGGCGGCCCTCCGCAGCCGGGGGTTCAGCACGTTCTCCAGTGCCCGGCCGCAGAGCGTGAACGCCATCACGACGATCACGATGCACAGGCCGGGAACGAGGATGTACCACCAGGCGCCGGAGGTCGCCGCGCCCCAGTCGTACGAACCGCGCAGCATCGTTCCCCAGGAGGTCTTGTTCGCGCTGACCCCGAGAAAGGCCAGCGTCGACTCGGTGACGATCGCGCTCGCCACCTCCAGCGTGGTACTTGCCAGCAGCAACGGTGCCACGTTCGGCAGGACGTGCCGGGTGGTGATGTGCCAGTGCCCGCCACCCAGCGCCTGCGAGCGTTCGATGTAGGGCCGGGCCTCCACCGCCAGCGTCTGCGCGCGGATCAACCGGGCCGTCGAAGGCCAGGACGTCACGCCGATCGCGGCGATGATGGTCACCGTGCTGCCGCCCAGGATCGCCGCCAGCACCAGCGCGGTGACCAGGGACGGCAGGACCAGGAACCAGTCGGTGATCCGCATGACGATCGCGCCGATCCAGCCGCGGAAGTGCCCGGCCGCGATGCCGAGCACGGTACCGATCACCATGCTGAGCAGCGCGGCGAGGAAGCCGATCAGCAGCGACGTCCGCGATCCCCACCAGACCATCAGCAGCACAGACCGGCCGGACTCGTCCGTACCGAGCGGGTCGTCCCAGCTCGGCGGCGCCAGCTTCTCGCCGGTCCCGCTGACGACATTGGTCACACCCGCGTCGATGAACAGCGGTGCGATGACCGCGAGCAGGACCGCGACCACGAGGATCACGAGGCCCGCAACGCCGGCCCGATGCGTGCGGAAGTCCGACCAGAACCGCCGGAAAGCGCGCCGGCGCCGGGTCCAGGTGATGCTGCTCATGCCGACCTCACCCTCGGATCAAGCACGTGGTACACGACATCGGCGAGCGTGTTCATCAGGATCACCGACACTGTGATGAGCAGGAACGTGCCCTGCATCAAGGTGAAGTCGGGCACCCGGATCGCCTCGTAGAACAACTGCCCGAGCCCTGGCCAGCTGAAGATCGCCTCGACCGTCACCGCCCCGCCGACGACGAATCCGATCCGCATGAAGACCAGCGTCACGGTCGGCAGCAGCGCGTTCGGTACTGCGTGCCGCCGCCGGATCTCATCATCCTTGAGACCCTTCGCCCGCGCCGTCGTGACGTAGTCCTGGCCCACCTCGTCGAGCACCGAGGACCGCATCACCAGGAGGTACTGCGCATACACAACCGCCACCATCGTCAGGCACGGCAACACCATGTGCTTCGCCACATCGAGCACGTAGCCGAAGCCATCGGGTGCGTCGACACTCTCGATCCCCCTGGTCGGGAAGACGCCCGGGATCGGACCGATGCCGGCGGCAAACACCATGAGTAGCAGGAGTCCGAGCCAGAACGTCGGTACCGACCAGAGCACCAGCGACACCCCGGTGGAGAACTTGTCGAAGCGGCTGCCCGGTTTCCACCCGGCTCGCGCGCCTTGCCAGATGCCCAGACTGACGGCCATCACCAGCGCAGTACCGGTGAGCAGGAGGGTCGGGCCGATGCGTTCACCGATCAGGTCGAGGACGGGGCGCTTGTACTCGTACGACGTACCGAGGTCGAAGCGCAGCGTCTGGCCGACGAAGTCCAGGAACTGCTCGGGCAGCGACTTGTCCAGCCCGAGCCGGCGTCGCTCCAGGTCGAGCTGCTCGGGCGTCATGTTCCGCCCCTGCGCCAGCGCCCGGACCGGGTCGCCGGGCAGCAACCGGAATGCGAAGAACGTCGCGACGATCACCATCGCGATGCTGAGCAGCGCCCCGCCCACCTTCGACACGGCGTACCGCAGGAGCCCCCGGCGGGCGGGCTCCTCGGCGATCGCCTCCGTCGCGGATGGCGCGATGGTCATCGCGCCACCCGGTCAGAAACTGGAGTCATTCGCGGTCGTCCGCCACGGTCTTGCGGCGACGGGCGAGGAAGAACCCGACTCCGGCCAGAACCAGGACGCCGGCGACGACACCCACGATCACGCCGGTGTTCGAGCCCTCGGCCTCAGCGGCCGCGCCGTCCTTGGAGACCGCTTCGAGCGTGTAGAACGGCCAGTAGCCGCTGCCGCCGTACATGATGCCCTTGTCCTCGGGGATCGTGGTGACCTTGGCGATCCGGTCCTTGCGGTAGCCCTCGAGGTTGTTCGGGTAGTACAGCGCGATCACCGGCGCGTCCGTGTAGAGCCGCTCCTGCATCTTCTTGATGACGTCGGCCCGCTTCGGCCGGTCCAGCTCCTTCAGCTGCTGCTGGTAGAGCGCCTCGTACTGCGGGTCGCAGTAGAACGACTCGGTCCCACCGCCCTCACCCGATGCGGTCGGACGCCGGCTGCACAGGTGCGTCGCCAGCACCTCCTCCGGATCCGGGTTGACCGACCAGCCGCTGATCGCGATGTCGAACAGCGCCGTCGTACCGGTCTCCTCGGTGAACTTGCTGGAGTCGAGCCGCTTGGTGGTCAGCGTGATCCCGACCTCCTTGAGCCACCCGGTCAGGTACTCGGCCAGCTTCTCCTCGATCGGCGCGTCGGTGTGGATGCTGAACCGGAACTGCAGCTTGCGCGTTCCGTCCGGCATCGTCCGGATGCCGTCGGCACCTTTCTTGTAGCCGGCGTCGTCGAGGATCTTGTTCGCCTTGGCCAGGTCGAAGCTGACCTTCTGGTCACCGCCGGCCTGCCAGAAGAAGTCCTTGTACATCGGCGGCACGATCGATCCGTCGGCCGGTTTCGCCAGCCCGTTCTGCACCTCGTCGACCAGCTTCTGCTTGTCGATCGCGGTGTGCAGCGCCTGCCGGACCTTCGGGTCCTTCAGCGCCGGGTGCCCGTCGCCGATCGGCTTGTTGTCGCTGGTGGTCGCACCGTGGTTGACCTGCAGGTACGTCGCGCGCCGGCCCTCGGTGTTCCACTGGACGATGTTCTCGTCACCCTTGAGGGCTTCGAAGTCCGGCGGCGCGAGCCGGCCGATCAGGTCGATGTCACCCTTCTTCAGCCCGACGATCGCGGCCGCTGGGTTGTCGTAGAAGATCACCTGCAGCTCATCGATCTTCGGCGCGCCCCGCCAGTAGTCCGGGTTCGCCTTGAGCTTCACGTACTGGTCCTTCTTGTGCTCCACCGCGATGTACGGCCCGCTCGTGACGGCGGGGTAGTCATTCGCCTCGTACTTCGCGATGTCGCCGACCTTCTCCCAGACGTGCTTGGGCATGATCGGCACCGGGTTCTCGAGCATCGACGCCTGCGGGGACTTCAGCTTGATGATCAGGTCCTGGCCGTTCGCGCTGACGTTGGCGAAGTTCTCCACGGCGGGGCCGTTGGCGGTCTTCGCGCCGTCGTCGGTGATCATCTTGTTGAACGTCCAGGCCGCGTCGGCGGCGGTGATCGGCTGCCCGTCCGACCACTTGGCCTGCCGGATCTTGAACGTCCAGGTCAGGCCGTCCGGCGAGGTGGTCCACGACTCGGCCAGGTCAGGGCTGGGCTGCAGCGTCTTCGAGTCCGGTACGGCGAGGTAGCCGTACATCCAGCGGTGGATCGACGACGAGACCAGCCGGACGGCCAGGAACGGGTTCATCGAGTCCATCGCCTGGGTCGCGCCGACCCTGATCACCTTGGGCGCCGCGGGGTCCGCGGTCACCGCGGCCGGCGCCGCTTGAGCCACCGGTCCTGCCAGCCCTCCCAGCGCCAAGAGTCCCATCGCCGCTGCCGCGCCGATCCATTTGCGCATCCGCCCCACGCACCTTCCGCCCTGGTGTTTAGGGAGAAAACCACACCATGAAGCGGTGGTTCGTCAATGATTTACGACTTTTCGTCACAGATCCGTTGCCTGCGACCACACTGGGACGGCGGCCGTCAGGGTTGGCGGCCCGCGAGGACGCAGAATTCGTTGCCCTCGGGGTCGGCCAGGCACACCCAGCTCTCCTCGCCGGTCTGACCGACGTTCGCCCGGGTGGCACCCAGCTCGAGCAGCCGCTCAACCTCTTCGTCCTGGTCCCGATCGGTCGGGTTGACGTCGAGGTGCAGCCGGTTCTTGATGATCTTGCCTTCCGGCACCTTGACGAACCCCAGCGTCGGCGGCACTGGCCCAGGACGCGCCTTCCCCTCGGCCACCAGCGGCGACCCGATCCCGACGAAGTCCTCGTCCTGCTCCTGTACTTCGTAGCCGAGCACCGCACACCAGAACCGCGCCAGCCTCACCGGATCAGCACAATCAACCGCCAGTTCGGTGAACTTGCTCGTCAAGACACAAACCCTTCTCAGTGTTTGGCGTTGCGGGACCAGACGAAGGCGTAGATGCCGAAGGCGGCTACGCCGAGGGCCAGGAGGGTGAGGAGGACGGAGCCGAAGGGCTGGTCCCGGACGGTGCGGAGGGCGGTGTCGAGGCCGCCGGCCTTCTTCGGGTCGTAGTCGATCGCCGCCCAGGCGAACAGGGCGCCGGCGATGACGAAGGCGATGCCCTTGGCGGCGTAGCCGATCCGGCCGAGCAGGATGGTCGACTCCGAAACGCCACCGACCAGGTCCTGGAGGAACTTCTTCTTGATCGCCTTGTGGATCTGGTAGATGCCGAAGCCGACGATGAGCAGGCCGATCAGCACGACCAGCACCCGGCCGGCGCCGTTCTGCATCAGCTTCGCGCTCAGCCCGCTCGAGGTACCGGCGCTCGACTTGCTCGAGCCCATCGCGACCTTGGCCGCGCTGATCGCCAGGACGAGGTAGAGCAGGGCACGGCCGGCCGCCTTGAGCCTCTTCTTGGTGTCGAACCCGTAGGCGACTTCGAAACCCTTCCAGATCACCAGCGAGAGCAGGCCGGCCGCGGCGATCCAGAGCAGCACCTCACCGAAGGGTTTGCTCGCGAGCTCGTGCAGCGCCCCTTCGTGCGAGCCTTCTTCGGATTTCTTGCCCCAGGCGATCTGCACTGCGATCCAGGCGATCAACAGGTGCACCACGCCGTAGGCGATCAGCCCGACGGTGATCGAGGCGTGGTACACGGGGCTTTGCCGTGCTTGCTGGGCGGTCGTCATGGCTCACTCGTACCCACCGGGAAACGGGTATCAAGCCGAGACGGGTGCGCTCGCCTCGCGGTCGGCTTCCTCGACATCGCCGTACTCGCCGGCCTTCACGGCGCGCCGGCCGAGCGTCCAGACGTAGACGCAGAACCCGAGCTCAGCCAGTACGCCGATGCCGACCCTGACCGAGGTGGGTAGCGGCGAGGGCGTGACAAAGGCCTCGATCAATCCGGTGATCAGCAAGATCGTGCCGAGCCCGATCGCCATCCCGACGGTGGCGCGGCCGGTCTGGGCGAGGGCCTGCATCCTGGTTCTCGGACCGGGCGCTATCCAGGACCAGCCCAGCCGCAGGCCGGCCGCCGACGCGACGAAGACCGCGGTGAGTTCGAGCAGGCCGTGGGGCGTGATCAGGCCGAAGAACACGTCGCCGCGGTCGTGGCCGATCATCAGGCCGGCCATCACGCCGAGGTTCTCCGCGTTGCTCCACAGCACGAACATCGTCGGGACCAGCAGCACACCGATCGCCAGTACTGCGGCCGAGATCGCAGCGTTGTTGATCCACACCCGGAGGGCGAAGTCCTGAGCCGGGTTCTCGGAGTAGTAGTTGGCGAAGTCCTCGTTGACGAGTTGCTCGATCTGCGACGGGGTGGCGATCGACTCGAGGATCTCCGGGTTCGCGATGATCCGCCACGCCATCCAGGCGGCGACCAGGTAGAACAGCAGGCCGATGGCGAGCCACCAGCGGCGGGAGACGTACAGAGCGGCAGGGAAGCTCACCAGGAAGTAGCGGGAGATGTCCCGCCAGACAGGGGCCTGTGCACCTGTCACTGCACCTCTGGCGTCGGCTATGAGCCCGGAGAGCCGGCCGATGGTGACAGGGTCGGCTCCACTCGCCCGGAGCGCCGACAGGTGCGTGCCGACGCGCTGGTAAAGCGACACGAGCTCGTCGGCCTCAGCACCGCTCAACCGGCGCTGCCGCCGAGTCAGCTCGGCCAGCCGATCCCACTGCGGCTGATGCACGGACACGAACGCCTCGACGTCCATCAGCCCTCCCTCGACTCAGTCTGGCTCTCCCCTGGGGCAGACCAGTGTCCCGCATCGGGGGGTCGGTGCGTAGCTCCGGTGCCCAGGTGCGTGCATCGCAAGGCGGAGGAGGACCGTCGATGCGGGGTTCATCGTCGGTCCTCCTCCAACGCAGCGAGGTGCGTGCCTGGGTGCCGGAGATGCGTGCCGAACCTCCGATGCTGGACACTTGCGGTCCGGGGGGTCTGAAAAGGGAGGGGCGCTGTGTCTCAGCTGGTCACGGGGGAAGCGGTTGTCCTCCAGGTGCGGATCGCGCGGATGCCGACCCGGGCCCTGGCCTGTGCGATCGACTTCGTCATCCAGATGATCGTGCTGGGAACGCTGCTCGGCATCCTGCTGCAGTTCCTGATCGTCGAGGCGAGCCCCGCGCTCGGCGCCGCGCTGGTGATCATCACCGTGCTGCTGGTCCTGATCGGCTACAAGGTCGTAATGGAGACGCTCACCCGGGGCAAAACGCTCGGCAAGCTGATGCTCGGTCTCAAGGTGGTCCGCGACGACGGCAGCTCGATCCGGTTCCGGCACGCGCTCGTCCGGGCGCTGCTCTGGCTGTTCGTCGACTTCGCGCCGTGGTTCGCGGCCAGCCCGGGGATCGTGGCGAGCCTGATGAACAAACAGGGCAAGCGAATCGGCGACATGGTGGCCGGCACCGTGGTGATCCGCGAACGGCACCAGCCGATGGCGTCACCGCCGCTGTTCGTGCCAGGGCATCTGGTCCAGTGGGCGCAGTCCCTGGAGTTGTCGCGGCTCACGGACGACCTGGCGAACACGGCCCGCGAGTATCTGGCCCGGTTCATCGAGCTGGAGCCGGCCGCACGGGTTGCCCTGGGCGACGAGCTCGCCTACCGCGTCGGGCAGGTGACGGCTCCTGCGCCGCCGGTACCGATCATCGCGCCCGCCTTCCTGTCCGCAGTACTGGCCGAACGCCGCCGGCGCGAGCTGACCCGCCTAGCCACCGCCAGAGCGACGTACAGCACCACCACCGGCCCCTTCAGCCACCCCACCCCGTACTCCGCTCCGACTGGCCCCTTCACCCCACCCGGCCAGTACTCCGCTCCGACTGGCCCCTTCACCCCACCCGGCCAGTACTCCGCTCCGACTGGCCCCTTCACCCCACCTGGCCAGTACTCCGCTCCGGCTGGCCCTTTCGGGCCACCTGGTCAGGCCGCTGCTCCGGCTAACCCGTACGCCGTTCCGGCCGGTCCATTTGCTCCTCCGAGCCCGTACGGTGCGCAGCCGGCGCAGTACAGCCCTGCCCCGCGACCGCAGGACCGGCCGTACCCCGGCCCGCCGCCTGCGCCCGCCCAGGAGCCGACGAAGGTCAACGCCGAGGGCTGGCACGCACCGGGCAGCGAGCCCGACCAATGGTCCTGACCAACTGAAAACTGTCGGACCTCCTCGGCAGACTTGTCGAGTGGACTTCCCCCAAGCTCTGCGAACTGTGCGGCACGGCCGGCGCCTCAGCCAGCTCGAGCTTGCCCTGCGCGCCGGGACCACGCAGCGGCATGTGAGCTTCCTCGAGTCCGGCCGTTCGAGCCCCGGCCGTTCTCTCGTCACGTCCTTCAGCCGGACGGCGTTGCCCTTCGGCCGAAACACATACTCCCCACCGGCCACGAACTCCTCGTAGCTCCGGGCGACGCGCGCCTCCAGTTCGTCGTACCCGGTCGCCACCAGCGTGCCGGCCGCGAACCCGAAACCGAGCCCGCCGGCCACCGCCCGGAACTCCGCGGGCGGATCCAGCACATGGACGCCGTCCTCGGCCCAGAGCGCCTCGATCGTCCTGCGACGCTGGCCGGCATCGGCCTCGCACCAAACGCCGACGTACCGCGCGACCAGTTCCCGCGTTGCGCTGTCAGTCATGGTTTTCTCCTTGTTTCACAGGCTTTTCCTCGACACCGACGATCCTCCGCCACGCGCGCTGCCGGCTCAATTCCCGGCGGGGAATGGGCTACTGTTGCGACCATGTCGCAACAGGTGGATTGGGCCGGATGGCTGCAGCGGTGGGACGACCAGCAAGCGGGGTACCTGCCCGATCGCGAGGAGCAGTTCGGCCTGATGCTGGACGTCGTCGAGCGGCTCGTGGGCGAGCCCGGGCGATTCGTCGACCTGGCCTGCGGGCCCGGGTCGATCTCGGCTCGCGCCGCCAAGCGTTTCCCGCAGGCCGACATCATCGGTGTCGACCTCGACCCGTTCCTGCAGGAGATCGCGCGCCAGGCGGTCGCCACCGAGCGCGTCCGGTTCGCCGAAGCGAATCTCCGGATCACGGGCTGGGACGCAGTACTGGGGGAGGATCCGGTCGACGCCGTGTGCTCAGCGACTGCTTTGCACTGGCTCGATCCTGAGGATCTGGAGGCCGTGGCTCAAACGCTGGCCCAGCGCATCCGCCCGGGCGGAGTGTTCCTCAACGCGGACACGATGCGGCTCGGCCCCGACGAAGTACCGCGGCTGGATGCGCTCGCCGTGGCGCTGCGCGACGAGATCTGGGCCGAGTCCCACGCGCAGGGCGTCGAGGACTGGCAGACCTGGTGGGAGGCAGCCGCCGCCGAGCCGGCCTTCGCGGAGTTGCTCGCCGAGCGGGAGGCGCGGTTCGCGGACCGCTGGAGGGGCCGCGAGATCACTCTGACCGACACGATCCAGTCCTTCCGCAAGGCGGGTTTCACCGAGGTCGCAGTACTGGGTCAGGTCGCCGACAAGCACCTCTTCGCGGCGATCCGCTAGACGCCGAAGGGCGCCGTACCAGAGCCGGTACGGCGCCCTCCCAACGCAACCTCAGTAGCGGTAGGCGTCCGACTTGTACGGACCCTCGACCGGTACGCCGAGGTACTCCGCCTGCTCCTTCGACAGCTCGGTCAGCTTGACGCCGAGCGAGTCGAGGTGCAGCCGGGCGACCATCTCGTCGAGGTGCTTGGGCAGCACGTAGACGTCGGTCGGGTACTGCGCGGTCTTGGCGAACAGTTCGATCTGCGCCAGCACCTGGTTGGTGAACGAGTTCGACATCACGAACGACGGGTGGCCTGTCGCGTTCCCGAGGTTCAGCAGCCGGCCCTCGGACAGCACGATGATCGTGTGGCCGTCAGCGAAGCGGAACTCGTCGACCTGCGGCTTGATGTTGACCCGCTGGATGCCCGGCGTCTTGTACAGGCCGGCCATGTCGATCTCGTTGTCGAAGTGGCCGATGTTGCCGACGATCGCCTGGTGCTTCATCTGCGCCATGTGGTCGGCGGTGATGACGTCCTTGTTGCCGGTGGTGGTGACGAAGATGTCGGCGATCCCGACGACGTCCTCGATCGTGGTGACCTGGTAGCCGTCCATCGCCGCCTGCAGCGCGCAGATCGGGTCGATCTCGGTGACGATCACCCGGGCGCCCTGGCCACGCAGCGACTCCGCACAGCCCTTACCGACGTCGCCGTAGCCGCAGACGACCGCGACCTTGCCGCCGATCAGCACGTCGGTGGCGCGGTTGATGCCGTCGATCAGCGAGTGCCGGCAGCCGTACTTGTTGTCGAACTTCGACTTGGTGACCGAGTCGTTGACGTTGATCGCCGGGAACAGCAGCGTGCCGGCCTTGTGCATCTCGTACAGCCGGTGCACGCCGGTGGTGGTCTCCTCGGTGACACCCAGGATGTTCTGGCCGATGGTGGTCCAGCGCTGCGGGTCCTCCTGCAGCGACCGGGTCAGCACGGACAGCACGACGCCGTACTCCTCGGACTCCGCGGTGGACGGGTCCGGGACCGCGCCGGCCTTCTCGAACTCGGTGCCCTTGTGGACGAGCATGGTGGCGTCGCCGCCGTCGTCCAGGATCATGTTCGGGCCGTCGTTGCCCGGCCAGCGCAGTGCCTGCTCGGTGCACCACCAGTACTCCTCCAGCGTCTCGCCCTTCCAGGCGAACACCGGGACACCTTGGGGCGCGTCGGCGGTACCGTTCGGGCCGACGACGACCGCTGCGGCCGCGTGGTCCTGGGTGGAGAAGATGTTGCAGGACACCCAGCGCACCTCGGCGCCGAGCGCCGTCAGCGTCTCGATCAGCACGGCGGTCTGGATGGTCATGTGCAGCGAGCCCATGATCTTCGCGCCGGCCAGCGGCTTGCTGTCGCCGTACTGCGCGCGCATCGCCATCAGACCCGGCATCTCGTGCTCCGCGAGCCGGATCTCCTTGCGCCCGAACTCGGCGAGTCCGAGGTCTGCCACCTTGTAGTCGAACGTCATACCGTTGCCGCTCCCCTGGGGATGTGGATGCTTCCTACCGAGCCACACTAGAGGTCCCGGCACGGGTGGCGGACCGCCGGGTCGGCATTTCTGACACTGAAATGTCAGGATAAATCCCATGCGCATCACGGAGGCGGCGAAGAACCTCGGCACCACTCCCCGAATGCTCCGTTACCGGGAGGCCCTCGGGCTGCTGCCCAGCTCCCGGGCCGCCCGCAACAGCCAGCGCCAGTACGACGAACGCGACCTCGCCGCGGTCAGGCTCGCCCTCGAACTCGAACGCCGGTACGACGTGACGCCGGCCGCGCTCGCCTTCGCGCTCAGAGCACTCGCCGAGCCGTCGGTGGCGGCCGACCTGCGCAACCTCGGCTACCGCACCGGCCGCCTGACCACACCACCCACCACGGCCGAGATCGATCGCGAGCGCGCCCTCCGCTGGCTGGGCCGCAGCGGCACCCTGCCGCCCCCACACAACCGGCCGCGCTGAACGAGAAAGCCCCAGCCACCGACCAGGTGGCTGGGGCTCTCAGTCGCGGCTTCTAGTGGGACGGCGCCTCGGGGACGGCCGGACGCTCGGCGCGGACGTAGCCCTCGACGTAGATGTCGGGCTCGATGTAGACGTGGATCGACATCGGCTCGGCCTCGCGGACGGCGCGTTCGACGTCGTCGATGGTTCGGGCGATGGACGCCGCGTCGGCGTCCTCGGCGACCGCGACCTTGGCGGCGACCAGCACCTCCTCCGGGCCCAGGTGCAGGGTCTTGAGGTGGATCAGCCGCTGCACGCCGGAGACCGACTTGATCGCGTCGACGATCTTCTGCTGCGCCTCGCGGGTGGCCGACTCGCCGAGCAGCAGGGACTTCATCTCGATCGCCAGGAAGATCGCCACCACCACCAGCAGCGCGCCGATCGCCATCGAGCCGAGGCCGTCGTAGATCCCGTTGTCGGTGGCAAGCGTCAGGCTGACGCCGATCAGCGCGAGGATCAGACCCATCAGCGCGGCGAAGTCCTCCAGCAGGATCACCGGCAGCTCAGGCGACCGGGCGTTGCGGATGAACCGCATCCAGCCGACGGTGCCGCGGAGCTTGTTCGCCTCGATGATCGCGACCCGGAACGACATCGTCTCCATGATGATCGCGGCCACCAGCACCGCGACCGGCACCCAGTGCCAACTGTCGATCGCGTGCGGGTCGTGCACCTTGTGGTAGCCCTCGTACAGCGCGAACAGGCCACCGACGCTGAACAGCACGATCGCGACGATGAACGAGTAGACGTACCGTTCCCGCCCGAAGCCGAACTGGTGCAGTTCGTTGGCCTCGCGCTTGGCCCGCTTCGACCCGACCAGCAGCAGCACCTGGTTCCCGGCGTCGGCCAGGGAGTGGATCGACTCGGCCAGCATCGAGGCCGACTGGGTCAGCAGCCAGGCGCCGAACTTCGTGATCGCGATACCGGTGTTCGCCAGCAGTGCCGCGACGACGGCTTTGTTACCGCCACCAGCCATTTCGGTTGTCCTCCGGGACGTTCAAGGGGATGAGTACAAAAGGTCTTGGGAGCTCAGCGAGCGGACACGACGAACGCCGTGCCGGAACCACGCAGAGTACAGGGTCCTTCGGGTCCTCGGGCGAACGCGGACTGACCCGCGGACAACTCGACGACGTCTTCGGTGCCCTGGGCACCTACCGTCGCCGTTCCGTCCACACAGGCGACGATCCGCGGTCCGATGCCGGCCACTTCGACCGCCGCTCCGGCCAGGTCGATCCGCCGTACGGCGAAGTACTCGCAGCCTGTCTCGTAAACCGTCACACCCGGTGCCACCTCGACTCCTTCGAGTACCGGCGACGCCAGCGGCTCGAAGTCGACCACCGACACCAGCTCCGGTACGTCGACATGCTTGCGGGTCAGCCCGCCGCGCAACACGTTGTCCGAGTTCGCCATCACTTCGAACCCGGTGCCGTGCAGATAGGCGTGCACGTTGCCGGCCGGCAGGTAGACCGCCTGGAACCTCTCCAGCCGCACGCGGTTCAGCAACAGCGCGGCCAGTACACCCGGATCGTCGGGGAACTCGTCGCACAGCCGCGCAATCGTCTCGGCCTCCAGCGCGAACTCGTCGCCCGCATAGGCGCGACAGGCCTCGCCGAGAGCGGCGACCAGCGGACGGATCGCATCCCGGTCGGTGCTCATGAAGGACGTGAAGGCGTCCTGCAACTTCCCATCGCGCAGCAAGTCGCGCAGTTCGTCGAGGACACCCAGCGCCTCGAGCAAGGCGATCGACGCGGCCAGCGGCCGGAAGCCGACCAGCGCGTCGAAAGGACCCAGCGCGATCAGGATCTCCGGCTTCGGCCAGGCGTCCTTGTAGTTCCGGTCGCCGGCGTCCCGCGGAATCCCGGCCGCCTCGTCGCGGGCAAAACCGTCCACCGCCTGCGGGCGGGACGGATGCGCCTGGATCGACAACGGCTGCTCAGCCGCCAGGATCTTCGCCAGGAAGGGGAACCGGCCCTCGAACTGCGAGGCCACCGACTCCCCCAGTACGCCGGCCGGGTCGGCGGACACCAGATCGAACAACGACTCACCCGACGGCAGCACCGAGGGCGCCGACTCGTGCGCGCCCATCCACAGCTCGGCCTGCGGGGTGCCGTCCGGTTCCACCCCGGTCAGCTCGGGGATCGCGGTCCGCGACCCCCAGGCGTAGTCCCGGACGGTGTTCTGAAGCGGAGCTACCACGCCGGGTCCTCCGCAGGGTTGCCCGGTGGCCCGGGCGGCTCCTCGCTGGGCGTGCCGTAGCGGCCCAGGCCGATCCCCAGGTACGCCGCGGCGTACCGGCCGTGCTGCGTCAGTGCGGCGTACCGGGCCACGTCGGTCCCGTTGGCCTGGGTCACTACGTGCACCCGTACGTCGTGGCGCTCCGCGGTCTGCTCCAACTGGCGGCGGTGCTCGGCGACGCCGCCGTCCTCCACCCCGTCGTCCAGGATGACCAGGCCGGGCCGAAGCTCCTCCGGCTGGTCGAAGGGGTCCGCGAAGACGTCACGCGGCGGCTGGTTCGCCAGCACCGGCAACAGGTGACCACAGTCGGCTGCAAGAGCCGGGCGGCCGCTGGCGAGCCGCACAGCCTCCACTACACGACGTGCGGCACGAGCAGCCAGCACCGAGCCGCCCCAGACCAGCGGAAGCGCGTCCGCGAGCATCAGCGCGAGATCCTTGGCCGGGTTCGACGCTACGTCGTTGTTGGGCGAGCAGGCGATCGCAACCTCGTCGAGCATCTCCGCAACGGCCTTGGCGTCCACAGCCGGCCCAAGCTCCAACTGGTGAAGCCCTTGCAGTACTGCGACCGCTGCCGCCAACTGGTCGTCCGACTGCGACGGGAGCCGGATGGCGTGCCGCGAGCCGGCCGAAGCCTGCGCCACCGGCGAGTCGGCAGGAGAGGCGACCATCAGGCCACAGCCCCGGCGTACCGCCTCGGAAGCGGCCGAGACCGCGGCCGTGTCGGCGTCGTCGCCACTGAGCACGATGACGAGGTCGAGGGGGCCGGTCCAGCCGGGCAACCCCGGACCGGGCCAGGCCACGAACGGCACCGGGCAGACCGGCTCCAGCACCGCGCGGACCAGCCGGGCGTCCCGGCCGGCGGCGACGATCGCGCGCGGCCGGAAGCCGTCCGTGGCGAGCTGGGACAGCGCTTCTTCGGAGGCGTCGAGCTCGGCCCGGACCCGGGCACCCGCCCCCGCCAGCCGGCGCAGCAGATGGTCGGATGCCTCGAGGGCGGCCGGGTCGTCCAGCCGCGAATCGTCGAAGACGCTCATCAGTTGTCGGTAGCCTCTGCGTTCTTGGTCTCGCGCGCCTCGTCGATCAGCAGCACCGGGATGTCGTCGCGGACCGGGTAGGCCAGCGCACAGGTGGCGTTGGTACAGACCAGCTCACTGGCCTCGTCGTCCACGCGGAACTCCGACCGGCACTTCGGGCAGACCAGGATGCTCAGCAGGTCCGGGTCCAGGTTCAGGTTAGACACAGTCATCAGTTTCCTTGTTCTGCCGGCGCACCGGTGATCAGGGCCAGTACTTCGTCGCGGACGCGCTCCATGGTGGCGACGTCCGCCGCCTCGACGTTGAGCCGCAGCAGCGGCTCGGTGTTCGACGCGCGCACGTTGAACCACCACTGTCCTGCGTCGATCGTCAGACCGTCCAAGTGGTCAACGGTAATGCCCTCGCGGTCGCCGTAGGTGTCCTCGATCGCGGCGACCGTGGCGGCGGCGTCCTCGACCCGGCTGTTGAGCTCACCGGAGGCGACGTACCGCTCGTAGATCGAGAACAGCTCGGAGGCCGGCTTGTCCTGCTCACCGAGCGCCGCGAGCACGTGCAGGGCCGCGAGCATGCCGGTGTCGGCCCGCCAGAAGTCCCGGAAGTAGTAGTGCGCGGAGTGCTCGCCTCCGAAGACCGCGTCGGTCTCGGCCATCTTCTGCTTGATGTTGGAGTGCCCGACCCGGGTCCGCACCGGTACGCCGCCGTGCTCGCTGACCAGCTCCGGCACGGCCTTGGAGGTGATCAGGTTGTGCAGGATGGTCGAGCCGGGGTGCTTGGCCAGCTCCCGGACCGCGACCGCGCCGGTGATCGCGCTCGGCGAGATCGGGTCGCCCTTCTCGTCCACCACGAAGCAGCGGTCGGCGTCACCGTCGAAGGCCAGCCCGAGGTCGGCGCCGGTCTCGCGCACCTTGGCCTGCAGGTCGACCAGGTTCTTCGGGTCCAGCGGGTTCGCCTCGTGGTTCGGGAAGTTGCCGTCCAGCTCGAAGTACAGCGGCAGGATCTCGATCGGGCCGGTAGCGAAGACGGCCGGTACGGTGTGCCCGCCCATCCCGTTGCCGGCATCGACGACGACCTTGAGCAGTCGGCTGCCGGACAGGTCGACCAGGCCGTTCAGGTGGTCCGCGTACGCCGTCAGCAGGTCCTTGCGGCGGACGTGACCCGGCACGGGGACCGGCGACAGCCCGTCGATCAGCGACTTGGCGACCAGGTCGGCGATGTCCCGCAGCCCGGACTCCGCGCCGACCGGCGAGGCGCCCGCGCGGCACATCTTGATCCCGTTGTACTGCGCCGGGTTGTGGCTCGCGGTGAACATCGCACCGGGCAGCTGCAGCCGCCCGGAGGCGAAGTACAGCTGGTCGGTGGAGGCCAGGCCGATGTCGATCACGTCGGCCCCGGTGCTGGTCACCCCCTCGGCGAAGGCGGCGGCCAGCCCCGGGCTCGACGGACGCATGTCGTAGCCGATCACCACGGCTCCGGGGCCGGCGAGAACGTCCAGAACCTCGACGAACGCGGCACCGGTCGCCCGGGCCACCGCCTCGTCCAGCTCGTCCGGGACGACTCCGCGGACGTCGTACGCCTTGAAGATCGCAGCTACGTCAACCATGCGTGGACCTTATCTGGCCCCGGCATCATGCTGTGTTTCAGGCTGTTTCGAACCAGCCTGGTGTCGCCCGGTGGTGGACGTCCGGGAGCTTGCGCTCGACCACCGGGGCGGCCCAGCGGACGGCGTTGGCGAGGACCTGCTGCACCTCGGGCTGGTGGTAGGTCGGGTACTCCTGGTCACCCGGCCGGAAGTAGAAGACCCGGCCCTGGCCGCGGCGGTAGCAGCAGCCGGAGCGGAACACCTCGCCCCCGGAGAACGAGCTGACGAACACCAGCTCGTCCGGCTGCGGTACGTCGAACAGCTCGCCGTACATCTCCTCCTGTTCGATCACCAGCGGGTGCGGTACGCCGGCCGCGATCGGGTGCCCGGCCGCGACGGTCCAGAGCAGTTCCCGGTCGTTGTCCGAGCGCCAGTCGAGCGAACAGGTGGTCCCCATCAGCCGCTTGAAGATCTTCGCGAAGTGGGCCGAGTGCAGCGCGATGAGCCCCATCCCGGACAGCACGGCCTGCTGGACCCGGTCGACGACGGCGTCGTCCACGTCGTCGTGCGCCGTGTGCCCCCACCAGGTGAGCACGTCGGTGTCGGCCAGCACCTCGTCGGTCAAGCCGTTCTCGGGCTGCTGCAGCCACGCAGTACGGACCTTCACCTGCTCGCCCAGCTTGGCGCGCAGCCCGGCCGCGATCGTCTCGTGCATCGTGTCGGGGTAGATCTTCTGCACCGACGCGTCGCGCTGGTCGTGGACGTTCTCGCCCCAGACGGTCACTCGGATCTCAGTCATGCAGCACTACCTCTCGTCCGGCCTTCGCCGAGGCGTAGGCGGCGTCGATGACCTGGGTGCGCGCGAGCGCCTCCGAGCCGTTGTGGGCGGACCAGTCGCCGCTGAGCACGATGGCGACGAACTCGCTGACCACCGCGCGGTGGCCGAGCCCGGCGCCGGTGGCCGGACGGACCTCGGCCGGGATGCCGCCGACGTCGGTGAAGATCTTCAGGGTGTCGGTGTTCGTGTAGTCCTGGACGTCGATCTTGGCGCCACCCTCGGTCCCGAACAGCTCGATCCCGAAGTTGTCCCCCGGCGCCCGGTACGTCGCCCAGCTGGTCTCCAGCTGCAGCGCCCCGCCGCCCTCCAGCCGCAGGTACGCCGTGGCCAGGTCCTCCACCTCGAACTTCGCGCCGAGCGTGTCGACCTTCGGCCGGACCACGGTGCTCACACTGCCCCGGCCGCGCGGGCCGAGCTCGGCGAAGGTGTTCGCGCTGACCGTGGTCACCTTCGGCTCGTTCATCAGGTACAGCGCCAGGTCGAGGATGTGCACGCCGAGATCGATCAGCGGGCCGCCGCCGGACAGCTCGCTGTTGGTGAACCAGCCCCCCATCCCGGGGATGCCGTTGCGGCGCATCCAGTGCGCCTTGGCGTAGTAGATCCGGCCGAGCAGGCCTTCGTCGATCTGGTGCTTGAGGGTGGCGACGTCGCCGCGCTCACGGTGGTTGAACACCACCTTGAGCACCCGCCCGGCCTTCTTCGAGGCCGCCACCATCGCGGTGCCCTCGGCCACCGTCCGGGCCAGCGGCTTCTCGCAGAGCACGTGCAACCCGCGCTCCAGGGCCGCCAGCGCGATCGGCGCGTGCAGTTGCGTCGGCGTACCGATGCTGACGGCGTCCAGGCCGTCGACGGCGAGCAGGTCCTCCCACTTCTCGAAGAGGTTCGGCACGTGGTGCTTGGCGCCGAGACTCTTCAGGATGTCCGTCTCGAGCCCCGCGAGCGCCACCACTTCGACGTCGGGCAGCTCCGAGAACGCTTCCAGCGCGGTCCGCCCGGCATAGCCGACACCGACCACTCCGACCTGTAGTTTTCGATCGTTCACAAGTCAGGAGTCTTGTCAGCCGATGACAACGTGGTCAACCTCATCCCACGCTGTGAAACGGGCCGCGCCCCCCGATCAGCTGTGTCAGCGGGGCAGCTTGGCGCCGGCTGCGACCGCCATCTTCTGGAAGTTGGCCGGCTTCACGCCGTGGCCGTAGCCCCAGAACGCGAGGACCGAGACCGTCGTGCCCTTGAGGGTGACGGCGTACGGGAAGGTGCCTGCCTCGCTGCCCGGGTCGTTCGGCAGCGGGTAGTCGTACCAGCGCAGGATCGTGGTGGCGTCACCGACCTTGACCTTGGACACGGTGAGCTTCCGGCCATGGGTCGGGCTCTTGGGCTTAGCCGCCTTGCATGTCCTGACGACGGCGACGATCGAGGCATACGCCTTCCGGGCGTCCGCCTTGGTGTTGTACCGGGTCAGGTACTGCGCGCCGTACTTGGACATGTCGTCCGTATACCCCCGGGCCAGTCGCTGCGCGACCCGCTTGCCTTCCTGCGAGGCCGGGCCGCACCAGGTGCGCGGGAGGATGCCGCGGTCCCGCTGGACCGACCATCCCTGCCGCGGGTCGGCCTTGGCCACCTGGCCGACCGTCAGCATCATCGACCGGCTCATGTACGCCCCACGAGTCGCCGACGTGTCGGCGGTCTGGGTGCTTCCCGCCGTCGCGCCGATCGCGGTCGATGCGCCCGCCACCAGGCCGACGACCGACAGTCCGGCAGCCACGGCCCAGCGCCTGCCGACAGTGTGCAGTGCTCTCATTTCCTGTCTCCCCTCCAGCGAATGTCAACTGGTGAGACAGCGCCCGCGCGGAACTTGTTCAGCCGTCCGGGACGGAGAAACGACTCCGTTATCAGGCTTGGTCGGTGGTGCCGTCCGACGCGGTCGAGCCCGGATCCTGCAGCATCCGCAGATGGCCACGGCGGATCACCTCGACCGGCGCGCCCGGCGCCGGCTGACGACTGGCCGGCGGCAACGGCCGCGCAGCCTCCCGTACTGCGTTCGCCAGCGCCTCGAGGTCGTCGTTCGACGGGCCGGCGGCGGCCGGATCCGGGGCCAGCCGGATCACTTCCCAGCCGTTCGGCGCGGTCAGCCGGTCGGCGTGGTCGGCGCAGAGGTCGTAACAGTGCGGCTCGGCGTACGTCGCGAGCGGACCCAGCACGCAGGTCGAGTCGGCATAGACGTAGGTGAGCGTCGACACGGCCGGCCGATGGCAGGCGGCGCGCGAACAGATCCTGGCGATGCTCACGACCAGACGCTACCCCCACTAGGCTGATCGCGTGACCGAGGCTCGCCGTCATCGACGGCACATCGACCGCCACGGGCGCGGCATGCTCGGACCGATCAGCCGTCCGAGCAGCTTCGCACCGCGCGGACTGCCCTTGCAGCGGTCCGCCGCCGCCCAGTTCGACGAGGTGGTCGCGATCGAGGTGACCAGGCTGGAGAAGCGGTTGCCGCAAGTCGTCGCCCGGGTCGAGTTCGCGATCGAGGACGTGCCGAACCTCGATCTGCACGCCGGCGAGATCCCGCTGACCCACTCCACCGGCGGCACCTCGCACGAGCCCTACCGGATCGTCGTGTTCCGCCGCCCGATCGAGCTGCGCGCCGAGCGGTCCGGGACCAGCCTGGCCTGGCTGGTCCGATCGGCGCTCGTGCTCGAGCTGGCCGAGGTGCTGGCGCTGTCACCGGAGCAGATCGACCCCGACTTCGACACCGACGACGACTGACCCTTTCCCGCGACTTCGTGCACCACCTGAGCAGATCAGCCGCGGCGACTCGCTCACGTCGTGCACAAAGTGGGGGTTTTACTTCAGCGCTGCGCGGGTGTCGGGTAGGGCGCCCAGCTGGGCGCGGAAGACCAGTGACGTGGTCAGCGGCCAGGCGGCCACCAACGGCACGTCGTCCTCACCGGGCTTGGCCGGCGGCATCAGCGTCACGGCCGCCACCACCGAGCCCTTGACCTGCTCGACCATCAGGTACGTCGGCTTGGCCTGCGCCTTGAAGCCGATCGCGGTGGTCGCGCCGTTGACCACGTCGAGGGCCCGGGCCTGGACGAGCTTGCCGGTCAGGTCGCGCAGCTCGAATCTCACCGATGCCGTCTTGCTCGGCGCCGTGATCTGCAACTGGACCGGCTGAGCATGCGCGGGCAGCACCAGGTACGCCGGTCCGGCCAGCGCCTCGGCCGATCCGATCACGGCGAACTCGTCACCGGTCCCCGCGACGTTGCGCGCCGACGCGGTCACCGGCTGGTCCGAACTGATGGTGATCGACGACGGGTCGCCGCGCAGTACCTGGTCGAGCCGGATCGACGTCACCGAGCCGGCCGGGATCTGGACGGTCGACAGGTCGGCCGGTTTGAAGGGTCCGTTGGGCCCGTTGACGGTCAGCGTCGCGGTGGCCTGCAGGTCACTGGGGTTGGCCAGGGTGAGGATCCGGACGCCCGCACCCGCTGCGATCCCGGGCACCACCAGCGACGTGGTCGGCTGGGCGGACGGGTTGATCCAGTCCACCCCACCGGGCTTCTTGCCGTTCACCGCGTTGTCCCGCAGCGCCGGCGCCACCCGGCCGCCGGTCGACTCGACCCGCAACGCCAGGTCTCGCGCCTTCGGCGCCAGCAGGCTCATGTACAGCTCGACGGTGCCCCGCGCCGGTACGACGACTCCGCGCGCGTTGGGCAGGTCGAGCTGACCCTTGGACGAGTAGACGGTGACGTTGACCTCGGCGTTGATGCTGTCGAGGTTGGTCAGCACCAGGACATCGCGCCGGCCGGTCGTGCCACTGGCTCCGACGAACCAGAAGTCCGATCCGGGCAGCGTGCAGGGCACACTCGCCATCCCGCGGTTCACCCCCTCGGTCGAGATCGACGTACCGGTCCCGACGGTGCCGGCGGCGAGCGGGCCGGTGCCCTGGATCGACAGCGGTACGGGCTTGGCGGACAGCGGCGTCGAGGCGATCTTGCCGCGCACCAGCACCGACCCGACCGGGTCGGCGGTGGCCGGCAGCGGCGCGATCGACAGCGGGTTCGCCGTGCCCTCGGCCGTCGGGGTGTCCTTCGGCAGCACCGGTGAGACCGCGTCGACCGAGCTCAGGATCTTGTCGCTGGGGCCGGGGACGGGGCAGCTCAGCGCAGTACGGTTCACGATCGCGCGGCTCGGTCCGCCGGCGCCTTCGGGCCGGGTGACCGGCTCCTTGGCGTGCGTCACGACGCCCAGGCCGGCTGCGGCGGCCATCGCCAGCACGCAGGCTCCGACCCTGATTCGCAGGTCCGACAACAGGCGGCTCACGACTCCCTCCTCGCGTGGGTCCCGCGCGGGACCGCAACCGTTCGGCGCGCGGTCGGCAGGCAGGAGATCAGCGCGATGATCCAGGCGATGATGCCGAGCACCCGCCAGATGTCCCGGACGTCGTCCTGCAGTGGTGTCTTGCCGTCGATCTTCGACCGGTCCACCAGCCAGGCGGCGTCCGCGTCCGCGGCACTCGCCCTGGTCAGGCCGGGCAGCGAGTCGAGTGTGGCCATCAGGGTCGGATCGACCGGTGCCGGCAGATAGACGTAGTCGATCGCCAGCGACGCCAGTTGGCGCCCCTCTTCACCAGTTCCACCGCCGCCGAGGGCGGACAGGACATCGGTGATCGGTTTGCTCTGCTCGGGCTTCGGCGCTGCTTCCAGCGCACCCATCCGGGGCCCGCCGTTGCGCACCAGCGCGAAGCGCATGGCCGTCGTCGCGTCCTTCCGCACCACCAGGATCGATGCGTTCTGCGGCGGCCCTTGCGAGGACATCAGGTACTCCGGGAGGTCCTGTTCGGGTCCACGCCGCAGCGGGCCGTCGTCACCGCGCACGAGCCAGAACCCGGCAACGACGAGCGTGGTGACCAGGACCAGCCCCAGCACGCCCTGCACGAGGAGCTCGCGCGACTTGCCGACCGAGTCCCACGCGACGGTGATCGCGATGATCCAGCCGGCCGTCATCAGGAACATCAGCGGTCCACTGCCACCACCGAGCCGGCTGGCGACCAACGTGCCGGCCAAGCCTGCCAGCGCCGCGAACCAGCCGATCAGCTCGTACCGCTGCCGGCTCTGCCGCATCAGGCTGAGCAACGCCACCAGCATCAACGGTACGGCGAACCACCAGGGCACCGGCGCACCGATCGGCGTACCGGTCAGCAGGTGCGGGAGGCTGTCGCCCGGGCCCACTGCGGCAGTCGGTGGGCCGCCTGCTTCCTGCCCGAACCGGGACGGATTCAGGACGAGCTCGATCGTCCAGGGCAGGACGAGCACGAGACCGAGGACGACCGAGAAGACGAGCTGCCTGCCCTGGCGACGCCAGCCGAGACCGAGCGGAGCGGCTACTGCCAGTGTGAGGCCGACCAGGAGACCGACGGCCGGAGTGAAGGCGAACAGCACGGCCAAGCAGATCCCGGCGAACCAAGCTGCTCGCCAGCTGCCCTGGATGACAACCCGTCGACGCCGGGCGACCGTGTGCACGGCAGCACCGAGCAGCGGCAACGCGATCGCCGCGACAACCGTCCCGAGCCGGCCCTGCGTGACCGCACCGTTGGTGAAAACCGCCAGCCCGTACGCCGCCGCGCCCCACGCCCGGGCGACCCGATCGACGACGAAGGCCCGCAACAGAGCCCAAGCGGCCAATCCTGCCAGGGGAACCGCGCCGAGCAGCAGCACGTTCGTCGCGCCCGAGGGGCCGAAGGTGACGGTCGACAGTGCCCAGAACTGAGCCAGCCAAGCCGGTGGAGTCACTCCGGCCGGCGCGGCGGCAGCGGCATGCCACAGCGCACCGAGACTCTCGTGCGGAGGCAGCAGCAGAGCGGAACGCAGTACGCCGCTGCCGATCAGGCTGCGAGCGGCCACGAATGCACCGATGGCAAGGAAAACCCAGGTGACCAGGAACGGCCGGCGGATCAGCTGCCGGCGCCAGCGGGGCTGGTCCTGCGCGACGCGGGCGGTGCTCTTGGCCCGGCGGGCGGTCGTGACGACCTGCTCCTCGGGCTCGTCGGCCCAGGCTTCGCGCAGCCGCTCGGTGATCGTGCTGCCGGTCTCCTCGAGGTTGTGCCGCAGGGCGTTCACCGAGCGCGAGAAGAGCGGTTTGATCGCGTCGTACGGGACCTGGTCGAGGCGGCGGCGGTCCTTGCGGGCCTGGGTCCAGCCGCCCGCCAGCAGAGTGCCGAGCAGGGCGGTCCATTCGTCGACCGCGCCGGACGGCGTCTTGCCGATCAGGAACCAGGTCGACCGGATGACGGTGCCGACCAGGAACCTGAGGATCAGCAGCGGAAGCAGTTTGGCGGGCGCGTTCGCCAGGACGGTGTAGTAGGCATGCGCGCGGTCGAGCTGGTAGGCGTGCCGGCGGGTGCCGGCCAGTGCGCGTTCGCCGGTCGCGGCGGCCTGGGCGTGGTACACGACCGCGTCCGGTGCGACGCCGACCTTGAACCCGGCCCGGCTGGCCCGCCAGCCGAAGTCGATGTCGTCGCGGAACATCGGCAGGCGCGGATCGAATCCGCGCAAGGACTCCCAGACGTCGCGGCGAACGAGCATGCCGGCCGAGCTGACCGCGAGCACGTTCCGCGACTGGTCGTGCTGACCCTGGTCGAGCTCACCGTTCTCGATCCCGGTGTCCCGACGGCCACCCAGCGACGTGGTGACGCCGACCTCGAGCAGTTCGCGATCGCGCGGCCACAGCCGGAGCTTGGGACCCCAGACCGCGGTGTCCGGAAACATCGTCGCCTGCTGCAGCAGGTGCTCCAGCGCCTTCGGAGCGGGTGCACAGTCGTCGTGCAGCAGCCAGAGCCACTCGACCACCGGCATGTGCCCGTCGTCGCCGTACGGGCCGACAGCGGACGGGACAGGCGCGAAGCCGACCGTCTCGATGCCGCGCGCGACCGCGGTACCGAAGCCGCTGCGGGCCGAAAGGCTCACCACGGGCTCGACGGCGGGCATCTCGGCCAGCAGTTCGGCGGTCTCGTCGGTGGAACCGGTGTCGACGGCGATCAGCCGCTCGGGCCGGCGGCCGAGCGCCCACAGCGCCTCGGTCAGCCGGGGCAGCCAGGCGGCTCCTTCGTGCCCGACCACGACCGCGGTGACGACGTGCCGGATCGGCGCGCGACCCATCGGGTCGTGGGTGAGGTCGGTGGGAAAGTCGACTGAGTCGAAGAACTCCCAGCCGGCCGGAGCTTCTGGTTCCATGCGGAGCAGTGACACCTCAGGGGAAAGTGACGGCCTGGCCACACGACCATCCGGACGCGCGACGAGGACTCACCTTACGCGACCCGGCGAGGCTGCTGTGCCATACCTTCCCCGCCCCACCACCCCGGTCTGGACACAGCAGCGGGCCCCGGTGGACGAAGTCCGGCCGGGGCCTCACGCGGAAGTATGTGTTGACTTTTCCGTTCTGCTGATTCACGGCGTGAATCAAGGACGATCGACGACGGCGGGGTGGCAGGGCACCACCACCAGTCGATCAGTCGGCGTCAGACGGCCTTCTTCTTCAGCTTGCGGCGTTCCCGCTCCGACAACCCGCCCCAGATTCCGAAGCGTTCGTCGTTCTGCAGCGCGTACTCGAGGCATTCGCCCCGTACGTCGCACCCGAGGCAGACCTTCTTCGCCTCCCGGGTGGAACCACCCTTCTCCGGGAAGAAAGCCTCTGGGTCGGTCTGGGCGCACAGCGCCCTTTCCTGCCAGTTCGGCTCCTCCTCGATCGCCTCACCGTCGACAATCGCCATCAGCGTTTCTGTCACGGTACGACCTCCTCGACCCTGTTCGTTCCCCTGTACATGTGGGTTTGCGGACCACATGCCTGACCTCGACCGTTCTGTGTGCTGAAAACGGTCCCCGATACCGAGTGTCCAACGAACGACACGGTTGAAATTACATTCCTGCAATCCACGAAAGTCAAGCCGTGGTCTGCTATTGGCATCATCCGCAACACGGCTGCAAAAGAACGAGAGGCCTGTCTGCACAGGCCTCTCGGTGTACTACGACCCCCGGTCAGGCCGATCTGATTTGACTGACCGGGGGGTTTTTGCATGGTTGCTTCCTGGTCAGGAAGGCTGTGACCACCAGCCCTGCTGGTTGCCCTGGCCCTGCTGCGGCTGCCCTTCGTCGTCCTTCGGGGTCTCGGAAACCTGCGGTTCTACCCGGGTTTCGTCGGTCCCCTGCGGGGTTGCCTCGACCGGCTGCTCGGCCGCGGGAGTCTCTTCCGCGGGCCAGGTCTGGCCTTCCTGCTGCCAGCCCTGCTGCGACCAGCCCTCGGCCTGCGGGGCTGCCGGCTGACCCTGCTCGGGCTGACCAGCTTCCTGCGCGGGCCACTCCGGCTGTGCAGGCTGGTACTGCTCCTGGCCGGCCCACTGCTGACCGGAGTCGGCGCCACCCCACTGCTGCTGGCCCTCTTGCGGCCACTGCTGGGACTGCTCCTGGGCGGGCCACTGCTGCTGGCCTTCCGGGCTCCACTGCTGCGTCGGCTCGGCTGCGTGGCCCTCAGCGGACCAGGCCTGCTCGGCCGGCTGGGCACCTGCCTGGGCAACCGGCGACTCGGCCTGCGGCTGGGCGTCCGCCTCAGTCACCGGCCAGGTCTGCTGCTCGCCCTGGTTCCAGCTCTGCTCCTGCGGCCACTGCTGCTCGCCACCCTGGGCTGCGGCGTAGCCACCAGCTGCACCGGCAGCGGCACCGGCCGCGCCCGCCGCACCAGCGCTGTAGGCGCCGTACTGGCTCTGCTCGTTCTGGCCGTACTGACCCTGCTGGGCGCCGTACTGCCCGTACTGGCTCTGAGCGCCCTGCTGGCCGTACTGGCCGCCCTGCTGCGGGAACTGGCCGCCCTGCGGGCCGTACTGACCCTGCTGGCCGGCGAACTGGCCTTGCGGGCCTGCCTTCGGTGCGCGGACCGGTGCCGGAAGCGCCTGGAAGGTCTTGAGCATGTAAAGACCGGCAGCGCCGTAGATCGCGAGACCGGCGAGCGCGAACAGGAAGCTGACGAACTTGAGACCGCCCGTGCTGGTCTCGTTGAAGCCGGCGAAGGCGCCGATCAGGACGATCAGCGCGAGGACGCCGGTGATCGACAACGCGGCCAAGGTCACGATCCGGGCGTTGTGGGTACGCTCACCCGCTTCGTTCACCAGCCACACCGAGGCGACCAGCGAGAAAAGCACCACCAGCGCGTCCAGCGCGGGTGGGGTGAGGCTACCTTGCACGAGAGCGGCGGCGTTGGTGAATCCTGCGCTGCCGACGAACAGCCGGATCAGCGAAGCCAGCGCCACAAGGCCGGCAAATGCGAGCAAGATGTACGCGACCGGCTCTCTGAGCTTCTTGGTTGCGTCGGTGACCACGAGGGCTCCTCGGGATGTTGGGGGCCGTTCAACTGACGTTGACACATGTCGGACCCTCGGCAGCATAGTCGTGCGGTGGGCCGCTGCTTTGACGACTCGTGGAAACTGTTCCCATGCGATTGACAGTGCTAGCCGGTGGCATCGGCGGTTCCACCTTCCTGCGCGGCCTGCTGAAGGCGCGGCCGGACGCCGAGATCACCGTGGTGGGGAACACCGCGGACGACATCACCCTGTTCGGGTTGCGGGTCTGCCCCGACCTCGACACGGTGATGTACACGCTCGGCGGCGGCATCTCGAAGGAACGCGGCTGGGGGCGTGAGGACGAGACCTGGGTGATCAAGGACGAGCTCGCGGCGTACGGCGTGGAGCCGACCTGGTTCGGTCTCGGCGACCGCGACGTGGCCACCCATCTGGTCCGGACCCAGATGCTCGACGCCGGCTACGGGCTGGCTGCCGTGACCGAGGCGCTCTGCAGCCGGTGGAACCTGCCGGTCCGGCTGCTGCCGATGAGCGACGACCGGGTCGAGACCCACGTCGTGGTGGACGACCCGGACCATCCGGGCACCAAGAAGGCGATCCACTTCCAGGAGTACTGGGTCCGGCTGCACGCCGAGGTGACCGCGCACCAGATCGTTGCCGTGGGCTCCGAGAAGGCGAAGCCTGCGCCCGGCGTCCTGGACGCGATCGCCGAGTGCGACGCGCTGCTGCTGCCGCCGTCGAACCCGGTGGTCTCGATCGGCACGATCCTCGGCGTACCGGGGATCCGCGACGCCGTCCGCGAGACGTCCGCGCCGGTGATCGGGGTCTCCCCCATCATCGGCACCGGCCCGGTTCGCGGGATGGCCGACAAGGTGCTGGCGGCGATCGGGGTGGAGTCGACCGCGAGCGCGGTGGCCAAGCACTACGGGTCGCGCGCGGCGGACGGCGTACTGGACGGCTGGCTCATCGACACGTCGGATGCGGCTCAGCTGGAGTCGATTGCGACGGCCGGGATTCATGCCCAGGCCGTACCGCTGTGGATGACCGACGAGGACACGACGGCAGCACTCGCCTCCGCGGCACTCACGCTGGCCGAGGCGGTCCGCCGGTGAGGAAGCACCTCGAGGTCTTCCCCGTCGTCGGACTGCCCGAGATCGACGCCGGGGCCGACCTGGCCGCGCTGATCGGCGAGGCGGCCGACCTGCGCGACGGTGACGTGCTGTCGGTCACCTCGAAGATCGTGAGCAAGGCCGAGGGCCGGTTGACCACGGGCACCCGCGACGAGGCGATCGACGCCGAGCTGGTCCGGGTGGTGGCCTCCCGCGGCGACACCCGGATCGTGCAGACGCGGCACGGCCTGGTCATGGCCGCCGCCGGCACCGACACCTCCAACACCCGACCTGGCACCGTGCTGCTGCTCCCGGTCGACCCGGACCTGTCCGCCCGTGCGTTGCGTGAGGCCCTGCAGGCCCGGTACGACGTCAATGTGGGCGTGGTCGTCACGGACACGCTGGGCCGGCCCTGGCGGAACGGTCAGGTCGACCTGGCGATCGGCGCCGCCGGAGTACAGGTGATCGAGGACCTGCGCGGCACCACGGACAGTCATGGCAACGTGCTGGCCGTCACGGAGCCTGCGCTGGCCGACGAGATCGCCGCTGCCAGCGAACTGGTGAAGGGCAAGGCCGACGGAGTACCGGTCGCAGTACTGCGGGGGCTGGCTGATCTGGTGTTGCCTGCCGGTGAGCACGGACCTGGGGCTCGCGCGCTGGTGCGGGATGCCGAGCTGGACCTGTTCAGCCTGGGCACGCGGGAGGCGGCGCGGGCCGCAGTACTGGACCGGAAGTCTCCTGGTGCGCCACGGGAGGTTGATCCGGCCCTGTGGGCCGACCTGGTGGCCGATGACGACGCTGTCCAGATCAAGCTGCTCGACGGCGCCAGGGGGGTCTACGGCGTCTATGGCGACGACCCGGTGGCGGTCGGGATGGTCGCCGAGCGGCTTGCTGTCCTGCTGCACGCCGAGGGCTACGGGGTGAGCGTCCGGACGGGTATGGGGAGTGAGGCGACGATCACGGTCGGCTCACGGTCTGCCTAGATTTCTAGGCAACCTCTCAGACAGCTTGCGTACACTGCATCCGCACGGCGGCTCCGAGACCGCCCCTGATCCGGGAAGACCATCACTGTGGGTAAGTCTCAGAAGCAGTCACGCCGCGAGCTCGTCGAAAAGATGCAGCGCGACCAGGCCCGGGCCGACAAGATGCGCACCCGGCTGATCGTGGCCGGCTGCATGCTCGTCGGCCTCGCCATCATCGCCTACCCGGCGATCAAACTGATCCAGGACTCGCGGACCAGGAACCAGGCCATCAGTGAGATCGGCGTCGCCGCCTCGGCCGCCTCCTGTGACGCCCCGACGAACGACGCGGCCTCCGGCACCCAGGACCACCAGCCCGACGGCACCAAGATCCCGTACGCCGTCTCGCCGCCCTCGTCCGGCCCGCACTACGCCGACTGGGCCCCGTTCTCGAAGAAGTTCTACGCCGGGGACCGCCCGCCGGTGGAGCGCCTGGTGCACAACCTCGAACACGGCTACACGATCCTCTGGTACAACGAGGCGACCGCCAAGAACAAGGAGCAGGTCGAGCTGATCGAGAAGCTCTCCAAGGCCAAGCTGCCGGACAGCTCGATGGGCAAGTTCATCGCCGCCCCCTTCAACGCCGCCGACGGCGCCGCCTGGCCGGCCGGCAAGAACATCGCCTTCTCCCACTGGAGCGGCAACGCCCAGGGCCAGACCACCGCCTTCGGCCACCGCCAGTTCTGCGGCACCGTCTCCGGCGAAGCCCTCAAGCAGTTCATGGACAAATACCCCGCCACCGACGCCCAAGAACCCAACGGCGGCTGATCCACCTCTTTGCGGACAACGCCCCGGACCTGGCTTCAGGTCCGGGGCGTTGCGCGTTTCGTCACCAGCCGTGCCGGCGGCGCGCTTCCCGGCAGCAGAGCAACGCCGCGACCGAGGACTGCTCACACAACGTTCCGTCCAGGACGAGATCGAGCGCGGCGTCCCAGGTGACCAGTCCTACGCTCGGCCGGTCGGGCTCGTCGGCCCCGGTCAGCGGCTCCGGCTGATGCACCAGCCGCCCGCGTGCGAAGAAGACGTGCACCTTCGCCGACGAACTGGCCGCGTCCTTGTCCAGAACGGCGACCTCCGTCAGCTCGACCGCCTCGAACCCGGTCTCCTCCAGCAACTCCCGCCGCGCGGCGACGAGCGGATCCTCGGCCAGGTCGAGCGCACCGCCCGGCAGTTCCCAATCGGCACGGCCGATGCCCGGCCGGAACTGACGGACCACGATCAGCTCGTCCGCAGCGGTGACCGCACAGATCACGGCGACGGTCGGCCGATCGATCAGGTAGTACTCGTCGATCGTCCTGCCGGCCGGATCAGCCAACTGCGTACGCCTGACTGTCAGCCAGGGAGAAACCACCACGGATTCCTCGTCCGCCGGCGTCCACGGAACGGCCGGATACTCGGCCACCATGTGAATGGATCTGTCACCGGGTGACATCGTGACTGACGCTCCAGAGCTGGTCGTACTGCCTGACGAAGAAGTCGAAAAGGTTGCCGGCATCAACAGTCATCGGCTGCCGTTGGAGAAGCATGCCAGGACGAAGGTTCGCCGAAGCACGATAGGGCAGGAACTCGACCTGGATCTGGCCGGCGGGCGATGCGGGATCGACGATGATGACGTTGGCGGTGGGCACGATGTCGTAGCCCCGTACCTCGAAGTCGCCGCCCAGGCCGCGGGCCTCCTTTGCCAGCGTGACCATCGCTTCCTGGCTTCGCTTCAGTTCGCGGTGGAAGGAGTCCTCTTCGCCGAACAGACGACCGACAGCGAAATGCACCTGCCGGAGCGCGGGCGTGCTGTCCAGCAGCAGGATCCGGACGGAGCAACTCCGGCTCTTCTCCAGCAGGAGCTCACGATGCTGCTCCGCGAAGTGGAGCAGCGTCGTCCCCATGATCAGGACGGAACTCGTCGCGGGCCCGAGCAGTGGCAGTAACGGCACCTCGCGCCGAGTACTGCGGACCACCGCCGCCACCTCGGAAGGAACTCGGGTCACCTCGTTCATCCGGCTGTTGAGGACCGTCACTCCGTCGTCCAGATCCCGCCGGAGGACGTCCAGGTCCGACCGGATCCCTTCGAGCAACGTCACGCGCTCCAGAACCGCCGAGGCGAAGAAGAAGGCGAGGCCCAGGAGGGTGATCTGCGGGATCCGCTGGGCGAGCCAGGCGAACCTGTCCAGACCGATCGTCAGGTCGATGGCCGAGACGACCACGCCGGTGACCAGCAGGATCAGCACGGTGGCGTCCGAGGCCCGTCGGGCGATGCGCTGCCAGCGCAACTGCGCCGCTGTCGGGGACTGCGAGTTCGTCAACGAACAACTCCTCGGATACTCGTCGTCAGTTCCTCGATGGTGACCGCGGGTGCGATCACACCGTGTCCGATGCGAGTCGGCAAAACTACCCGCAGGCTGCCCGCGCGGACCAACATGACTTGGCGGAGCGCGTCGGCAAACCGCTGTTCGGCGGCCTTGTCGATGTCGATCGAGACCGGTAGCGCGAGCCGTCCGAGCAAGTTGCCGACGCGACGACCCTCGGCCTCGCCCAGGAGACGCCGGTCGACCGAGATCCTGGTGGCGGCAGCGATCCCGATCGCGACCGCGGGGCCGTGCCTGATCCCATGGCCGAGTGCCTTCTCCAGGGCATGCGCGGTCTCGTGGCCGAAGTTGAGCAACCGGTCGAGCTCGGCCTCGAACGGATCCTTCGTCAGAAGGGCCAGCTTGGCCATCACCGCCCGGCTGATCAGCTCGTCCAGCACCCGCGGCGCGGGGTGTCCGCCGGTCGGCAGGCTCTCCAGTCTGGCGAACAGCGCGCCGTCTGAGATCGTTGCCACTTTGGTGATTTCTGCCAGTCCGTCCCGGTCGGGGATCTCCAGCTGGACGGGCAACAGCGCAGGATCGATGATCACGTGACTCGGGTGGTAGAAGGCGCCGACGGCATTCTTGGCGGCGGTCGTGTTGACGGCGACCTTGCCCCCGATCGCGGCATCGACCTGGGCTGTCAACGTGGTCGGAAGGCAGACGTACGGGATGCCCCTCAAGTAGGAGGACGCGGCGAAACCTACGGCGTCGGTCGTGCTGCCGCCACCCACGGCGAAGATCGTCGTCCGACGATCAGCACGCAGCCGTTCCAGTTCTTCGATCAGGAACCCGAATCCGGCCAGCGTCTTCGCTCGTTCGCCCCGCTCGATCGTGATCACGTCCACTGTGCCGAAGACCCGCCGCAGGGCGGTGTCGACCACGTTCCCCACCGCCGCCTGAACGGTTGCGTCGGCCACCCAGATCGCCCGGCGGGACGGCGGGGAGGTGATTATCTCAGCCAGGTTCTGCACCGCGCCACGGGCCATCACGATGGTGCAGGCGGCCGGTCGCCCGACGTTCAGCGTCAGGTTCAGCTCGGCCTGCACTCGATCACCAGTCCTTCGGTATCGACCTCGGGCGTGAGCAGAACGACGTCGGGACAGGCCGGATCCGTCCGCCACGCTTCCTCGAACTCCTGGCGCCGGTGGGGAGGAATCAGCGCCCACACCGCTCCGCCATCTCCCCCGCCGCAGAAACGGGCCGCGCCGTCACAGGCAACCACAGCACGACGAAAGGCCACTGCCGCCCCCTTCATGACCTGTGGCCATCGTCGGACGCGTAACTCGCACTCTTCGTCCAGTGCGGCCGAGGCAGCTGCCCAATCAGCGGCACTGACCGCTTCCGCGAAGTGCCGGGTAACCTCCGCCGTACGGATCCACATCGCGAGTTCGCCCTGTCGCACAGACTCCGACCAGGAACGGCTGAGTCCACCGTCGACATGCGGTTCTCGAAGGACACCGACGACCAGCCGGGAGTTCAGCCCCAGCACGGTGCTCGCTCCCTGGATCGGAATCCGCCGGAACGGCGGCATCCTGTCCCGGGCGTCCCACTCCCACAGAGACACCCCGCCGAAAGCGGCCGCCAGGTGGTCCTGCAGTCCGACCGGAGCGGGGGTGATCGCCGCCTCCAGGCTTTGGGCCAGCATCGCCAGCCCCGGCAACTCCGCGCTTGACAATGCGACCTGTGCGGGAAGACGCCGATACGTCTGACAGGCGGCCACCAGGCTGAGCGCTACCGCGCCCGATCCGCCGAGCCCGCTGCCGCGCGGTACCGGCGACCGGATCGTCACCCGGACGCCCTCGAGCTGGAAGTGGTGCAGGATCACGGCGGTCAGCCGGGTCGCTCCCGCCAGCGACAGCTCCGCGGCTGATCCGAACTTCGTCACGCCCGTTTCGTCGTCCACGACGATGCAGGTGCCGTCCTGCTCCTCGACCGTCACCTCCACCCGCAGGTTCACGGCGAGATTCAGCGTGCAGGGATCGTACGGCTGCAGGATCGTCGCGATCGTCGCCAGATCCAGTGCGTTGCCGCAGTCCACCCGGAGCGGGGCGGAGGCGCGAACGGCTACCGGTGATGCAGAGCCGGGCAGATCGGCCTCCTTCCAGTGACACGACCGTCGTGCCACTGGAAGACTTCCCCGCGGCGTCCGTCGAAAACAACGGTCCGCCCACGGCGCGGACCCTCAGAGCAGGTCGTGCAGGCCCTCGTCGCGGATCCGGTCGACCACCTTCTTGACTTCCTGGGCCCGCCTGCGGTCGCAGATCAGCAGTGCGTCCGGGCTGTCCACGATGGCCAGATCCCGGACACCGACCGCCGCGATCAGGCGACCGGACTGCGGAACGATGACTAGTCCGTGGCTGTCCTCGAGAACGAGCACCGGCTTGCCACCACCCTCCCCGACCCCGGTCCCGTCCACGACGATGTTCTCGTCCGGGTTGTCCTCGCTGGTCCGCAGGGCCTCGCCGAGCGCGTGGAAGTCCCCGACGTCCGTCCAGCCGAAGTCCGACGGCACAGCGGCGACCAGGCCGGCCTCCGCCGCTCCCTCCATCACGGCGTAGTCGAGCGAGATCTTCGGCAGGGTCGGCCAGACCTCCGCCAGTACCGTCTCCTGCTCACGTGTGCCCCAGGCCGCGGCGATCCGCTGCAGGCCCGCGTGGAGCTCAGGCTGTTGCCGTTCCAGCTCGGCGAGGAAGACGTCGACCCGCCAGACGAACATCGACGCGTTCCAGTAGAACTCGCCGGAGTTCACGTACTCCGTGGCGACGTCGAGCGTCGGCTTCTCCTTGAACCGGCTGACCTTCCGTACCGGCCCGCCGTCGATGACCTCGCCGCACTCGATGTACCCGTAGCCGGTCTCGGGGTAGGTCGGAGTGATGCCGAAGACGACCAGGCGTCCTTGCTCCGCGCCGGCGATGGCAGCCCGGACGCATTCGAGGAACCGCTCCTGGTTCTGGACGATGTGGTCCGCGGAGAACGCTCCCATCAGTGCCTGGGGGTCTTTGCGGGCGATCAGGACCGCGGCCAGGCCGATGGCACCACAGGAATCCTTGGGCGACGGCTCGACCAGCACGTTCTCGTCGGGCAGTTCCGGCAACTGGCGCGCGACGGCCACCGCGTGCGCGGTTCCGGTGACCACATAGGTGTGCTCAGGCGTCGTCACCGGAATCACTCTGTTCACCGTCGCCTGCAACAAGGTGGCAGGAGTGCCGCTGAGGGCGTGCAGGAACTTCGGATTCGACTTCCGCGAGAGCGGCCACAGACGTGTGCCGCTGCCCCCTGCTGGGATGACTATGTTGAGCATGGAGAGGGAGCCTACCGGGCTGGGGGTGACGGCTCCTCGGGCTGTACCAGTTGGACGCTGGTACGGCGGTGAAGAGCCGCTCACCGCCGCGGCCCGGCTACTCGGTTGGGTCCGTGGCGTCCGGGGCTTCGCAGGCGGGGTTGTCGGGTTGGGGGGTGGGGACTGGTGGTAGCCGGAGGTGGGCCAGGTCTGGGGGGACGGGGGTGTTGGGGCGGAAGAAGGGGGCGAGGTCGCCGTCTATGCCGGTGGCTGGGGCGTCGGTGAGGCGGAAGCGGTCTCGGAGGCGGCCGTAGAAGTCGGTGGGGCGGAGGCGGACCAGGCGGAGGCGGCGGACCGAGCCGTAGACGCCGATCCAGTCTCCTGGGTCCAGTACGCCGCGTAGTTGGCCGTCGATGCTCACGGCGGCTTGGCCCGAGTGTGGGAGGACACGGAGGCCTACTGGCTCGTCGGGTGCCGCTACGACTGTGCGATTGAAGGTCATGTGCGGGGCGACGGGGGTGAAGACCACTGCTTCCATGTGTGGCGACAAGATCGGGCCGCCGGCCGCGAAGCTGTACGCCGTACTGCCGGTCGGTGTCGCGACGATCAGGGCGTCAGCGGAGTACGACGCGAGCAGGCGGCCGGACAGGTAGACGCCGACGCTCACCTGGTGGTCGCGGGCGAGCTTCTCGAGTACTACGTCGTTGAGGGCCGTCACGTCGAGCGCCACACCCCAGCCGTCGCTCTCCTCGCGCACAGCAGGTGGCGGGAGGGACGGGCCGTGGCCGTACCGCAGCAGGGCCTCGATGCCGGTCGGGACCTCCAGCGGCCGGGAGGCGCGCATGGTGAGCGTCATCCGCTCCTCGATCGTGGCCTGGTCCTTGTGGACCGCCTCCAGCGCCTCCTCGACGTCACTGCACGCCACCTCGGTCAGGAAGCCCACCTTGCCGAGGTCGACGCCCAGTACGGCGGCACCGTTCTTGGCCGCGATTCGGGCACCCCGCAGGAAGGTGCCGTCGCCACCGAGCGTGACGACCAGGTCGGGGTTGCCGGCGTGCTGCATCTCCTCCATGCCGCCCCGGCGGTGCTCGTGGTCCTTCCAGACGTCGATGTCGGTACAGCCGATGTCGTTGCGACGACACCACTCGCGGACCACCCCGGCGGCCTGCACGGCCAGCGGGCGAGCCTGATGGACGACGAGACCGAGACGGCTGACTGGCACGGGTGACTCCTCCTGTACGGCGTACCAACACCGTATGTCGTGCGGACGACCCGCTACCGGTCATCCTCCGGCGTCGGCCGGAGGTGCTGAGCGCCGGGAGGCGCTGATGATCGGGTCGGTTTCGTCGTCGAACTCGCCGATGACCTCTTCCAGCAGGTCCTCCAGCGCGACAACACCCAGCGGCTCGTCACCCTCCTGCACTACGGCCAGCTGCGACCGGCGTTCGCGCATCAGCCGGATCGCGGCGGCCACTGGCGTGCCGGCCGCCAACCGCAGCGGCTCGGTCATCAGGTCGGAAGCCCGAAGGGTGGTCCCACCCCGAGTGGTCGCGCGGGCCGCATCGCTGACGTGCACGATGCCGCACACCGCCGTAGTACCCGGTGTCACGACAGCGAGGCGCGAGTGGCCCTCACGTCGGCTGATGAGCTCGACTTCGCGAGCAGCCGCCGACGCGGGCACCGTGGAGAGCTGAGCGGTCGGCGTCAACACCTGAGCGACCGTGGTGTTCTGCAGCGCGAGCATGGCCGTCAGCAACTCGTGTTCGGGCTCTTCGAGGGTGCCGTGTTCGCGGGACGACTCGATCAGCAGTCGCAGTTCATCCGGACCGTGGGCGTTGGCCAGTTCGTTCTGCGGGGTCACCTTGATGAGGCGCAGGCAGAGGTTTGCCATGCCGTTCAGCACGGTCAGTAGCGGCCGGAAGACGTACGTGAATCCCCGGAACGGCAACGCCAGCAGCAAGGCGGATCGCTCGGGATCGCTGATCGCCCAGGACTTCGGCGCCATCTCCCCCAGCAGCACGTGCAGCAGACCGATGCCGGCGACCGCGATGAGCAGGGCGATCACGTGCCCGACTCCCTCGGGCAGTCCGATGACTTCGAATAGAGGATGTAGCAAGTGCGCCACGGCTGGTTCCGACAAGGAGCCGAGGCCGAGCGTGCACAGGGTGATGCCGAGTTGCGCGCCGGCCAGCATCAGCGACAGCTCGCTGACGCCGGCGATCGCGGCTCGCGCCGAGCGGCTTCCCGACGCGGCCGCCTGTTCCAGCCGGTGCCGTTTGGACGCGACCAGGGCGAACTCCGCCGCGACGAAGAACCCGTTGAGCGCGAGCAGCAGCACCGAGATGAGCAGCGCGACCGTAGTACTCATCTCAGCCGCTCCAGGACGACGATGCCGGGCACATGCCGCAGTACGGACTGGACTCTGAGCTGGAAGAACTCGGCGGGCACCGGCCGGCCGTCATGATCGAAGCGACGGGGCAGCTCGACCACCAGCTCGTCGCCGATGATGGGGATGCGGCCGAGCCGGGCCATGATCAGGCCGGACAGCGTGTCGTAGTCGTCGTCCTCGGGCAGCCGGATCCCGGTCTCCTCGGCCACCTGGTCGATCCGCCAGCGGGCCGGCACGGTCCAGGATCCGTCCTTGTTCTCCAGCATCGCGGCCTCGGGCAGGTCGTCCTCGTCGCGGATCTCGCCGACCAGCTCCTCGGCGATGTCCTCCAGCGACACCACCCCGGCGAACCCGCCGAACTCGTCGATGACGATCGCGAGCTGGCGGTGCGCAGTACGGAGTTGTTGCAGTACTGCGGGCAGCGGCAGCGTAAACGGTACGACGACCGGCGCCGACGCCAGTGAGCCGGCCGGGACGTGCGACCGGTCGGCGGGCTCGACCTCGACGACGTCACCGATCGCGATCACGCCGATCACCTCGTCGACCGAGTCGCCGATCACCGGGAATCTGCTGTGGCCGGTGTCGAGCAGTTCCACCACTCGGGTCAGCGGCGCGTCCCGGTGCACGGTGACGACATCGACTCGCGGCGTCATCACCTCGTCGGCGTTGCGGTGCCGGAAGTCGAGCCCGTGGTCGAGCAGCCGCATGGTGTCCTGGTCCAGCAGCCCTTGCTCGTACGACGTCGCGATGATCCTGTCCAGGTCCTGCGCGGTGGCCCCTTGCGGGAGCTCCTCGACCGGCTCGATGCCGACCCGGCGGAGGATCCGGTTCGAGGTCGCGTCGAAGATCCGGATCAGTGGACCGGCGACGGCCAGGTAGATCAGCGTGGACCGGGACAGTCGCAGCGCGATCGCCTCGGCCCGGGCGATCGCCAGGTTCTTCGGTGCCAGCTCACCGAACACCATCTGGATGATCGTTGCCAACAGCAACGCCAGCACGACCGAGACCGACAGGCTGACGCCCTCCGGCAGACCGGTCGTACCGAGCAGGTTCTCGAGACCCTTGCCCAGATAGGGCTGAGCGACGTACCCGGCCAGCAACGCGGTGAGGGTGATCCCGACCTGCGCGCCGGACAGGACGAACGACAGCCGCTGCGTCACCTTGAGTGCGCGGGCCGCGGCGTGGTCCCCGGCGTCGGCCAGGGCCTGCAACCTGTTCCGGTCCACCGCGACGTAGGAGAACTCCTGCGCCACGAAGTAGCCGGTGGCAACAGTCAACGCCAGGATCAGCACCAGGCCGATCACGATCAACATGCAGTGACCTTACGCCAGGCCGCACCCGGTTGAGCCGAAGACTAAGGTTGCGGAGTGACCCTTCCTCAGCTGTTCGGCGCCGCGGTCCAACGGGACGGCGCCAACCCGTTCCTGACCTACTACGACGACGTCACCGGCGAGCGGATCGAGCTCAGCGCGGTCACCACCGCGAACTGGGTGGCGAAGACGGCCAACCTGCTGGTCGACGAGTACGACCTGGAGCCCGGCGAGACGGTCGCGATCGGGCTGCCGCCGCACTGGCTGGGTGTCGTCTGGGCGCTGTCGGCCTGGTCGGCCGGCGCCACCGTCACCACCGGCGAGGGCGCGCTCGCCATCACCGGACCCGACTTCGCCGTCCGCGGCACCCGCGAGACGATCGCCTCCGCACTACTCCCGCTGGGCGGCCGGTTCCGCGAACCGTTGCCGGAAGGCATCCACGACTACGGCGCCGAGGTGTACAACCATCCCGACCTGTTCGTCCCGTTCGATCCGCCGGCGGACAGCACACCGGCGTACGACGACAAGACGCACGCCGAGCTGATCGCGGCGGCGGAACCGATCACCGACCGGGTCCTCACCACGACCTCGCTGGTCGCGCCCGAAGGCATCGGCACGTTGATCGGCGTGATCGCCGGCGGCGGCTCGATCGTGCTCTGCCGCAACCTCGACCCGGCCAAGCTCGACCGGCGGATCGCGGACGAGAAGGTCGATCGCGTGCTGGCAGACCTGTAACCACTACTTGGAGGGGAATCTTGATGCAGCGGTTCGAGGGGAAGGTCGCGCTCGTCACGGCGGGCGCACAGGGGATCGGCGCGGCGGTCGCGCGGCGGATCGCCGCGGAAGGCGGCTCGGTGGTCATCACCGACCTGCAGGAGGACAAGATCACCGCGCTCGCTCAGGAGCTGGGTGCTTCCGCGCTGGCCGTGCGGATGGATGTCACCTCCCGCACGGACGTCGACACCGCGGTGGCGGCAACGATCGAACGGTTCGGGCAACTCGACGTGGTGGTCAACAACGCCGGCGGCTGCATCGTCACCTCGGTCCCCGAAGACACCACCGACGAGGACTGGCACCGCCAACTAGACCTCACCCTGGTCGGCGCCGCCCGCTGCATCCAAGCGTCCCTCCCCCACCTGGTAAAAACCCGCGGCAACGTAGTCACCATCAGCTCGGTCAACGGCCTAGCCGCCTTCGGCAACATCGAGTACGCCGCCGCCAAGGCCGGCCAGATCGCCATGACCCAAAACTTCGCCGCCCGCTACGGCGCCATGGGCGTCCGCTTCAACGTAGTAGCCCCCGGCACCGTCCGAACCCCCAACTGGGACAGCCAACCAGAAACCCTGGAACAGTTCGCCGCCCTCTACCCTCTAGGCCGAGTAGGCGAGCCAGAAGACATCGCCGCCGCCGTAGCCTTCCTAGCCTCCACCGACGCCGCCTGGATCACCGGCCACACCCTCCCAGTAGAAGGCGGCGTCCTCACCGGCCCCGGCCAACTAGACCTAACCCCCACCGGCCCTTTCAAGAAGACCTACGAGGACTAGCGAGACGCACCTCTGAGGGGCTAACCCTTCGAAGGACGGGTTGCCTAGCCAGAATCTCGCCGGGCAACCCACCCTTTGACGGGTCAACCCCTCAGAGGGCGAACAGCTCAGCTGGTACGCCGCCCTGACGGCCGTCTTTCACGAGTATGCGCAGCACCTCCGCCTGCCGGTGAGTCCGTCCGCCTCTACCGCGGGCCACCTCCGAACGCATCTCACCCAACCCAGCCCCGCCCCCAAAGCCCTCATCCCCCATCCGGGGCGGGATTCCGCCACCTCTGGGGTGGCTATTCGCCGTCCGCGGGGGTAGGAACCTCCCCGGTCTGGCACCCGCCGCGCCAACCTCTGGTTCGCGAGGTGATGCGCAGCATCACGAGCCTGGCGCCGGCTGGTCAGCTCCTTGTGGCAGTCCGCGCGGCTGCGGCCAAGGCGTATTTTTGTTCCAGCAAATTCCCGAACGTCTTCCAGTCGCCCGCTACCTTTCTGAAGCCGGCCGTTGCGGCGGCTAGGTCGCCTCGGTGTTCGGCCAGTAGGGCGTTCGCGGTGGTGACGGAGTATTCGCGCATCGGCAACAAGGGCACCAAGCGAGATGTAAGCTCCTCGGCGAGGTCCAGTTCGTCTACCGCCAGTGCGGCTCGGACGAAGGTGGGTAGGCGCGCCGCGAATTCGTGGCTTCCGGCGAGCTCTTCCAAGTCGGCCAACCGCTGCAGCACCTCCCGTACGCCGTCGCGGTCCCCATCCAGAGCACGTGCCGTGGCGACCGGCGCGCCACCGATGGCGACATAGTCGGGCCAGCCGCTCACGATGCCCAGGCGGTAACCCTCCTCGGCCGGCTCCCGCGCCCCGGGCACACCCAGTTCGAGCAGAGCCCGAGCCAACGCCGCCAGTACTTCGATGCGCCGCAACGTCGTAAACGCCGGCCCCGGATCAGCTAGTTGCGCACGGCAAGCAACAACCACGGCCTCGGTGTCGCCGGTCTCCAGCATCAGTTCCAGCACCGTGCAGCTGAGGTTCTGCCGCAGCTCGGCCAGGCGGCGCCGTTCGGTGAAGTCCTGCGCCTCGCGCAACGCTTCGAGCGCCGCGATCGGTCCTTCGATCTGCCACACCACGAACCCGTAGTTGAGCCACGTCACCGCCGCATTGCGCGCATGGCCAAGCTCCAGCAACGCACTCAGCGCGTTCTTGATGTCGACCAAACCACCAGTGTCACCGTTGCCGACCCGCGACAGCCCGCGTGCCTCCAACGCGCGGTGCGGCACGCAGTACCCGAGCTCCTCGGCCAGGCGCAGCGACCGGTCCGCGTCGACGATCGACTCGTCCCGGCGGCCGGCAATGGACAGGATGGTCGCCCGCCCAGCCAGCGCACCAACGAGGTCCTCGCTCGGCTCGAGGCTTTCGAAGATGCTGACCACCCGGTCGATCGTCGCCAGGCTCTCGTCCCTGTTGCTCATCGCGTACGTCGACAACCGCAACGTCCGCGCCAGGCCGGCCAGATCACCGGCAGCCTCGAATCCAGCAACGGCCACCCGGTACGCCGCGAGCGCATCCTCCAACCGGCCGGTCAGGAACGCCGCCCATCCCCAGCGCGCCAAGACCTCGGGACGCTCGGGGTCATCCTCCGGCGTGAGGGCCAGCGCCTGGTCGAGCAGATCCATCGCGTCGGCGGTGTCCAGATTCATCGCCCGCTCGCCCGCTTGGCGCAGCTGCCGCCGGGCGCGCGGTACCAATCGTTGCTCGGTCTCCTCATCTCCGACGGCGCGAGCCAACTGCACCGCAGTACCGAGGTGGTGGGCAACGACATTGCTCGTATCGGCTTGCCGCAAAGAGCATTGCGACTCCATCCAGTCCGCGGCGGCGATGTGCCGCGCCGACCGCGCGGCTCGCGGAACCTGGCTGTAGGCAACATCTCGCGTCAGCGCGTGCCAGAAGGTGTACTCCCGTTGCCCTTCCAGCGACGACTGCCGAACCGGCCGCACCAGCTCCTTGCGCGACAACTCTTGCAGAGCCTGTACTACGTCCGCCGGGTCGCGCCCGGCGAGGGCGGCGACTGCCTCGGCCCAGAAGACCCGGCCGATGACTGCCGCATCCGCGAGCAGGGCCTTTCGCTCGTGGGCCAGGGTGTCGAGCCGGGCCGCGATGATCGAGGTGATCCCCGACGGCAACTCGGCCGGTGCCGAACCCGAGCCGGTCTCGTTCACCATCCGCGCGAGCTCTTCGGCGTACAAGGGGTTTCCGTCGGCACGGTCGACGAGGTCGGCTCTGGTCTGCGGGGAGAGTTGCCGGCCGAGGCGTTCGCCGATCAGCTGGTCGGTCTCGCTGCCGGACAGTGGGGACAGGCCGATCATCCACGCGTTCTGCAGGCCGCGGGTCCAGCGCGGGCCGCGTTCGAGGAGCTCGGGACGGGCGGTGATCACGACCAGGAGTGGAAGCTCGCGCACCCATTCGGCGAGGTGGTCGACGAAGGCCAGCAGGGCGTCGCGCGCCCAGTGCAGGTCTTCGAGCACCAGCACGGTCGGGGCCGATTCGGCGAAGCTTTCCAGGAGTTGGCGCCAGGCGGCGAACGACTCTTCCTGCGCCACCGCGACCGGCGTACCGTCGGCGTCGGCACCGACCAGCGGGCGGACGCGGGATCGCAACCAGGCCTGGTCGGCGCCCGCGGGAAGGATCGACTCGAGTTTCGCCGCGGCCTGCTCGGGTGGGTCGCTGTCGAGGATGCCCGCCTGGGTCTTGATGATCTCGGCGATCGGCCAGAACGGGCCTTCGCCGTACGGGAGGCAGCGGCCCTCCCGCCAGACGACCATCTCCTCGTGCTTGTCCAGCTCCGCGCCGAGTTCGGCGACCAGGCGGGACTTGCCGATTCCAGGTTCGCCGAGCAATGTGACGAACTGAGGTGAACGCTCGGCGACGGCCTTGTCGAACGCGGTTCGGAGCAACACAAGGTCGCGTTGGCGGCCGATCAGCGGCGTACTGAGGTCCCGGATCACGTCGGCGCCGACGCGGGCGCGCGGTTGCCCGGCCTGCCAGCGACCGAGGGGTCGGCTGAGGCCTTTGGCGGCGACCGGCTCCAGCGGCTGGTAGTCGAAGACGCGGCTGGTCGCGGCATAGGTGGCAGCGCCGACGACGACCGCGCCGATCGGGGCGGACGTCTGCAGCCGGGCGGCGGTGTTGACCACCAACCCGGTCACGAACGGCTCGCCGAGCTCCGGCCGGGCCGACAGGTCGACCAGCGCTTCGCCGGTCTCGATGCCGATCCGGACCTCCAGTGTCCCGGCAGCGAGTTCCGCGAGGATCGCCAGACCGGCCCGGACCGCCCGCTCGGCGTCGTCCTCGCGGGACAGCGGTGCTCCGAAGACGGCCAGGATCGCGTCGCCGGCGAACTTCTCCACCGTGCCGCCGAACCGCTCGACGGTTGCCTTCAGAGTCCGGTGGTACGGCGTCAGCCAGCGGCGGACGTCCTCGGGATCAGCTGCCTCCGCCGCGGCCGTGAAGCCGACCAGGTCGCAGAACAGCACCGAGACGACCTTGCGTTCCTCGTCCGCCGGCGGCATCAGGCGTACCTCAGGCTTCAGGCGCGGGCTTCGAGCGACCGGACGCGGGTGGCGAGAGCCTTGAGCAGCGCCTCCGCCACGTGCGGGTTCTCCTTCACCACCGGCGCGAACGCCAGCGCGGACAGCGCGAACGTGGTCAGCCCCTCGGGACCGGCCACGACGGTCGCCGAGCGCGGCAGCCCGTCGATCAGGGAGATCTCACCGAAGTAGTCGCCGGGGCCGAGGGCCGGCCGGGACTCTCCGTTGACCATGACCTCGGCGGACCCTTCCAGCACGACCTGCAGCCCGGCGTCGTCACTGCCCTGCTCGGTCGCGTGGGCGCCGGGGTTGATGGTCAGCGTCGTCCCGCGGGCGATCAGGTCGGACAGCGTCTCCTTGGGCAGCCCCGCGAAAAGGTCGACCTTCGCCAGGAACTGCGGCAGGCTCTCGTGACTCATCGGATCGCACCCCTCGATCGGTGCCCGCCCAGGCGGACAACACAGTGAACTGCCGGACAGGTTACAACCGCGAAGGACCGGCAGCCTAAGAAAATGCCGGTCCACGGACCCCGCGCCGCAAGTATTGTTCAATCAGTGACCGAGACAGCGCAGTACTACGACGAACTTCCGCTCTGGTCGGCGCCATTCGGGCAGTTGATTCTTGAACGGGTTCCCCTGCGCCGGGGCCAGACGATCGTGGACATCGGCGCCGGCACCGGCTTCCTGACCGTCGAGCTGGCCCAGCGCAGCGCGGCCGCCCGGGTGATCGCGGTCGACCCCTGGCCGGAGGCGATGCGGGTCCTGCGCCGCAAGATCAGCTATCTCGGCCTGACCAACGTCGAGCTGCGGGTGGCGGACGCGGCCACCCTCGACCTGGTCAGCGGGTCGGTGGACGTGGTCGTCTCCAACCTCGGCGTCAACAACTTCGACAACGCCGACACGATCCTCGCCGAGTGCCACCGGGTACTACGCCCCGGCGGTCGGCTGCTGCTCAGCACGAATCTGGTCGGCCACATGGCGGAGTTCTACGACGTACTGCGCGAAGTACTGGACGACCACGAGCAACTCGATGCCCATGTCAACCATCGGGCCACGCTCGACGGCACGGTCGCCCAGTTGCAGGCCGCCGGGTTCACGGCTTCCGTCGCCGGGACGGGTTCGTTCACGATGCGCTTCGCCGACGGCACGGCGCTCTTCAACCACTACTTCGTCCAGCTGGGCTTCCTCGAAGGGTGGCGCTCGATCGCCACGGCGGCCGAACTGGCCGCCGTGGAGAAGAAGCTCAACGAGCGCGGTGAACTGGCCCTGACGATCCCGATGGCCTGCTTCGAAGCCATCAAAAGCTGAAGCAGGTCAGGGCTTCCGGGGTCGTGCCCACCGGGCTCAGGGCTTCGGCCAGGCTTCCCAGGCGGTGGCGAACATCTGGTCGACGGTGTAGGTGTTCTTCCACTCCAGGTCGCGGGCGGCGAGCTCACCGGAGGCGACGACGCGGGACGGATCGCCCGGTCGGCGCGGGCCTTCGGTCGGCGTGAAGTCGATCCCGGTCACCCGGCGGGCGGCGTTCATGATCTCGCGGACCGACGTACCGGTTCCGCTGCCGAGGTTGTAGACGGGCTCCAGCGACTTGTCCTGCTCGAGGCTCCGCGCGGCCGCGACGTGCGCCCGGGCGAGGTCGGCGACGTGCACGTAGTCCTTGACCGACGTGCCGTCCGGGGTCGGGTGGTCGGTGCCGTAGATCTGCGGGACCTTGCCCTGGGTCAACAGGTTGCAGACGATCGGGAACAGGTTGTACGGACTCGCGTCGTACACCGACTGGTCGCCGGAACCGACCACGTTGAAGTAGCGCAGCGAGGTGTGGTTCAGGGTGACGGCCTTGGCCTGGTCCGTGAGGAGCCACTCGCCGATCAGCTTCGACTCGCCGTACGGGCTCTGCGGGTCGGGCGCGGTCTGCTCGGTGACCACCTCTTCCTTCGGCGTACCGTAAACGCCCGCGCTGGAGGAGAAGACGATGTTGGCGACGCCCTGATCGGCCATCGCCTCGAGCAGCGAGACCATGGCGGTCACGTTCTGCGTGTAGGTGTGCAGCGGGCGCTCGACCGAGACACCGGCGTACTTGAAGCCGGCCAGGTGGACCACCCCGGTCGCTCCTTCGAGCGCGCGGCGGGTGGCCTCACCGTCCAGCAGGTTCGCCTGCGTGAAGGGGACACCCTCGACCAGGAAGTCGGCCTTCCCGCTGGACAGGTCGTCGATCACCGCGACGTCGATCCCCTCCGCCCGGAAGGCGCGCACCACGTGCGATCCGATGTATCCGGCCCCGCCAGTCACCAGCCATGTCATGTCCAGATGCTCCCATTCGACGCCATGTTTCGGACCTCACTGCAACACCTGCATTGAATCACATAAACCACCACTTTTAAACATAATCGATCATCCAGCAGTGGTGAGCTTAGGATGCGCGCATGATCGGACTAGTCCTCGCCGCCGGTACCGGCCGCCGCCTGCGCCCGTACACGGACACGTTGCCCAAGGCGCTGGTCCCGATCGGGCCGGACACCACCGTGCTCGACCTGACGCTGGCCAACTACGCCGAGGTCGGCATCACCGACGTCGCGATCGTGGTCGGGTACGCCGCCGACGCGATCAAGGAACGGGTGGCGGGCTTCGAGGAGCGGTACGGCGTCACGCTCGAACTCGTGCCCAACGACAAGGCGGAGACGTGGAACAACGCGTACTCGCTGTGGTGCGCGCGCGACCTGCTCGGCGCGGGCGCCATGCTGGCGAACGGCGACACGGTCCATCCCGCGTCGGTCCAGCGAGCCCTGCTCGCCGCGCGCGCCGAGGATCGTCAGGTGATCCTCGCGCTGGACACCGAGAAGTCGCTCGCGGACGAGGAGATGAAGGTGATCTGGTCGCCGGAGCGCGGCGTCGAGCGGATCACCAAGCTGATGGATCCGTCGACCGCGACGGGTGAGTACATCGGCGTCACACTGATCGAACCGTCGGCCGCCACCGCCCTCGCCACCGCCCTGCGGCAGACCTGGGAACGCGATCCCAACCTGTACTACGAGGACGGCTACCAACTCCTCGCCGACCAGGAGTTCCGCATCGACGTCGCCCCCATCGGGACCGTCGACTGGGTGGAGATCGACAACCACGACGACCTGTCCCGGGCCCGCACGATCCTCGGCTCTCCCAGTGACCTTCCCCAGTGACCTGCCCCAGTGACCTCCGCTGAGCCCGCACCATCCTCGCTGCCCGCAGTGACCTTTCCTGAGCAGGTGAGCCTGTGCCGCTGCTAGCCCGGATGATCCCGGCACCGTTGGTGGTGGACGTCCGCCGCGGGGCACTGGCCGAGCTCGGCACGATCCTGGCCGACCAGCGGATCTCCACGTCGGGACGGGTCGCGATCGCCGTCGGTTCGACGTACGGGCCGATCGTGCAGGCGACCTTCCGTGACGGGCTGGCCGGGGCCGACTGGTTCACCGTCGACGGCGGCACGATCACCACGGCGATCAAGCTGGTCGAGCAGATCCGGCTGCGGCGCTACGACGCGATCGTCGGGATCGGCGGCGGCACGGTGCTGGACGTGACCAAGTACGCCGCCGCCCGGCTCGGCCTGCCGATGGTTGCCGTCGCCACCAATCTCGCGCACGACGGGATCGCCTCGCCGATCAGCACTCTGGACAACGACGCCGGCCGCGGCTCGTACGGCGTACCGGCGCCGATCGCCGTCCTCGTCGATCTGGACCTGATCGCCCAGGCGCCGGCCCGTTCGGTCCGGTCGGGGATCGGCGAGATCGTCTCCAACCTGTCCGCGATCGCCGACTGGGAGATCGCCCACAGCCTGCGCGGTGAGGAACTGGACGGCCTCGCGGTGTCGCTGGCGCGGACCGCGGCCCAGGCGGTGATGAACCACCCCGGCACGATCGCCGAGGACACCTTCCTCACGACCTTGGCGGAAGGCTTGGTGCTGTCCGGAATAGCCATGGTGGTCGCCGGTACGTCGCGTCCGTCGTCGGGCGCGTGCCACGAGATCTCGCACGCGATCGATCTGCTGCACCCGCAGCGGCGCGCGTTCCATGGTGAGCAGGTCGGCGTCGGGGCCGCGTTCGCGTGGTTCCTCCGTGGTGACAACGCGATGTTCAACGCGACGATCGACTGTCTGCACCGCCACGGCCTCCCGGTCCGTCCGGTGGACCTCGGCTTCACCCTCGAGGAGTTCGAAGGCGTGGTCGGCTACGCGCCACAGACCCGCCCCGGCCGCTTCACCATTCTGGAAGAGTCGGCCTTGACACCGGCCCGCATCAGCACCAAGGTCAACGCCTTCAACGATCACGCCTACGCTCGCATCACGTCTCCCCGGATCACTCCCGAAGGTGTACCTCTGGAAGACCAGTGAGCGCTCTGGAAGCCCGCCTCGCCCTGGAGGACCTGTGACCGTCGATCGCCACCTCGACTGGCCCGCCTGCCGCAACGCCCGCGACCTCGGCGGCCTCCCCACCACAACCGGCGGGACCATCCGCCCGGGCGCGCTGATCCGCTCGGACTGCTTGCAGTTCCTGTCTCCGGAAGGCGTGGAGACAGTACGCCGTACCGGCGTGAGCCGAGTCATTGACTTGCGTACCGCGGGCGAGGTTTCGGCGTTCCCGACACCCTTCACCGACGATCCGATCGGCCTGCACGTTCCGGTGCAGGACACCGACGATCCGCAGGACCACACCACGATCGTCGGTGCCTGCACCGAGATGCTCGATCTCCATCCGGACCGGTTCGCCGCCGCCCTCCGAGCCATCGCCGAAGCCCCCGAAGGCGCCGTGGTGGTCCACTGCTTCGGCGGCAAGGACCGTACCGGCGTACTGGTCGCCCTTGCACTCATCATCGCCGGCGTCCCCGAGGACGAGATCGTCGCCGACTACGCGTTGACCCAAGCCCGCATGGCGCCGCTACTCGCCGAACAACTGGCGGCCGAGCCGGACGAGTCGCTCCACCCACGGATGATCGAGTACCACGACACCCGCGCCGACTCGCTGACCCAGATCCTGCGCCACTTGGACACCAAGTACGGCGGCCCGATCGCCTACCTCACCCAAGCGGGCCTGACCGAGGCTGAGCGGACCACCCTGCGAGACCGTCTCGTTCGCTAGTGTCCCGTTAGCTGCCTACTTGCAGATCAAGTGGTATTCGTGGGTTGCGGTGGCGGCGGTGGGCTCGTCGATGACGAGGGTCTGGGTCAGATCGACCCGGCGGCCGGCGGCGGCGCCGAGGTCGAGCCTCGCCTCGAGGGTGGTGTCGCCCTCGTCGATCGCCTGCTCGATCGGTGCCGACGCCTTACCGTTCGTTTCCCAGTGGTACTTGATCGTCGCCGGCCCGTCGGCGCTGACGGTGGCTCGCACCGTGACCGGCGCCGTACAGAACACTTCGCTCGTCGAAGGCTCGATGAAGGCAATCCTGGTGATCTTGGCGTCGTCGTCGACGAGCACCAGCCAGGCGATCAGAGAGACCGCGACGATGCCGGCGCCTGCCAGCAGCGGCGCGAGCCTCGACTTTCGCGGTACGGGCTGGTGATGAACGGGCACGGCTTGTCCAGCAGGGGTCTCCAGCAGGTACGGCGCAGGGGGGTCGAAGGCCGGCGCGGGCTCCAGGACCGGCTGTTGCTGCTGGGCCAGGGTCGTTCGCGAGCGGAGGACGAAGGCTTGCGAGGACACGACCGCGAAACCGGATTCGTCGGCCAGGAAGCGCTGGTAGGTCCGCAACGCCTCCGCTCGAGCCGCACCGAGATCGGCCGCGTCGATCTCGAGACCGACGGCACCGCGACAGGCGAAGCCGTACAGGAGCTCCAGCGGCCGGCCGAACTCGTCGGTCACCGGGCCGGCCACCGGACTCCCCTCCAGGTCGGCGGGCGTGAGTCGCTCGGTCACGCAGACGAAGGTGACGTCCCCGGCCGCGAGCCCGGTGAGCTCGGCGACCCTCGGCTCACCGTCGGCCGGGGAGTCGCCGCTCGCGGTCTGCCCGAGTACGCCGTACTCGTTGCTCTGGACAAGGAAATCCGGCATCAGCAGGGACTGGTATCCCCGGCGCCGGCCGCGCGCGACCAGGAAGGCCCAGCCGTACGCCGGATCGCGGGTCACTCGCCTACCTTCCACTGAGCCGGGACGCGGGCAACCGGGCTTCGAGCCGGTCGAGTTCATCGGCGAACTCCGCCAGCACCTGAGCCCGGGCAGCCTCGACCGACTGTGCTTGCATCCTGTTCTCCTGTCTGGACCGCCCGCTCGCGCGGACCTCCTCGGCCGTCGCGCCGGCCATCCAGTCGAGGAACATGCCCATCACGTCCCGGCCGGAAGAGCCGCCGACCACGTCCTGGAGCCGCTGCCGGAGCGCCATCCCAGCGGGCAGGGAGAGGAGTCCGTCGAGCGACGTCCGGGATCCGTCGCCGCGGCCGCGCCGGGAGGCCGCCTCCTCGGTGAGCCGCCGACGGGTCAGGGCGTCGAGCGAGGACTCGACCTGGCGGAAGAGATCCGGCAGGATCGCGGTCAGCGGCACCTCGACGTTGGTCGGGTCGACCTCGCCATCGGGAAGCTTGAGCACGTGACCTTGCTGGTCCATCTGAGCGAAGTGCGGTCCGACCGCGCTGACCGGAATCAGCCGGATGACCCGATGCGCGAAGGTGTGCGTCTCGATCAGGGCCCGCAGGTGCGCGGTCTCGAGCAGGGCGTCCCGGACCAGGTCGAGGCGGGTGTTCTCGTCCGCGTCCGCCGGCTCGCCGAAGCCACGGACCAGGTCCCACTTGGTGAGGACGAAGTGGATCGGGCAGGAAGCGCCGGCCATGATGCCGGTCATCGGCTGGATCTGGCTGCGGAAGTACCGGCGGCCGGCCGGTTCGTTCCGCAGGTACTGGAGCACGCGGTAGCCGTCGAGCATGCAGAGCAGGCCGTGCGCACTTCGGATCCGCGACTCGAGGTCGGCCAGCGCGGTGGAACCGGCTTCCTGTTCGGACTCCAGCAGTTCGCCCGCGTAGTCGAGGTAGCTGATCCGGAACACCGTGTGCCGGACGCCGGCATCGAACGACACACAGTCGAAGTCGAGCTCTCTGGTCTCACCGGTCCGGGTACCCCGCGGCCACGGCTCCGAAGTGTCGCTGACCTCGTCGAAGACCTTGCTCAGGTAGACGCGGTGCGCGGCGTTCGTCTCGAGGAAGTACGTGCGCCCGGGGGCCGGCACGTTGACGGTGTGGAACATGCTCGACAGGTAAACGGTCTTGCCCGAGCCGGCCACGCCCAGCGCGACCACCCGGAAGTGCGGAGGAGTGTGGTCCACCGCAGTCTCCGCCGTACGCCGCGGCGCAGGAGCCCCCGCGAGCCGGGTTGCCGGAGTCGCCGTGGCCGGCCCGGTGGCCGTCGCGGGGGTCGGCGCGGGGGTCGGCGTTGGCGCGGGCGGCGCACCAGCTAGCCGGGTGATGGTGCCGGCGGTTTGCGGTGGGATCTTTGCCGGGCCGGTGGGTTGCCGGCGTACTGCGGGCGGTGGCTCGGCCGGGCGCGAAAGTGCCGGCGCGAAGACCTGCCGACGCAGGCTGAACGCGTGGACCGTGGCGATGATCATGAGCACGAAGTAGAGCGGCACCACTTGGACGCCTGCCCCGAGGCCCGCCATCAAGACGATCCAGGCGACCGAGTAGATCAGCGCCGTCACGGTCATCGCGCCCGCCTTCAGCTTGCCGGCCGCGTGGATGAACGGAGCCGGCGTCAGTAGCCCGAGCGACAGAACCGGCAGCAAAGCCCACAGCACCGTCCCCGCACCCAGCCGAGCCGGCGCAGAAGTCGGCGTACTTCCCACCGTCGCAAGCGTGCTCGGCTCCGGCTCAGGTGTTCTCGGTTCGGGTGTGCTCGGCTCCGGCTCGGGTCTGCTCGGTGCCTGCTCGGGTGTGCTCGGCTCTGGCTTTGACGCGGGCGGCGCCGGATTCGGCCGGGTCGGCTGAGGCTTCGGCGTGCTGGGTGCCGGCTCCGGCGTGCTGGGTGTTGGCCGCGGCGCGATCGGGGTCGGGCCGGGCGGAGTCGGCGCAGGCTTCGGCAGGCTCGGCGCCGGCCTCGGCGTACTCGGCGCAGGCTCCGGCGTGCTCGGGGTTGGGGTGATGGTGGTGGTGACGGGGATGGTCAGTTCGCCGCTGGGGGCTTTGAGGGTGATGGCTCCGGTGCGGCGGCCGGGGGTGGTGGTTTCGACGGTGACGACGAAGCTCTCGGCGGATTCGCGAAGGTGGATCCAGGCGTCGTCGGTGTGCGGAATGGCTGCCCGGGCGATCGGCGGACCCTGCAACTCAACTTCCTGCCGGGGAGCTTCGGCGCCCTGGGGCACCGGCGCGAACTCGATCTCGGTGCGGCTCGGCCGCAGAACCGCCTCGGCGAGCGCCGCCTTCGCGGGCTCCGCGACGTACTGGATGTCGGTTCGCGCAATCTCGGCCAGCGCCTCGTGCGCGCCGACCGCCGACGGCAGGTTGTCGCTCAGCAGCCGGACCCGGAGCTCACTGACCGCGCCGAGCCGGGAGAACATGTTCGAATCCGTCATCGCCGCCTGCAGGTCGGCGGGAATCGGCATCGGCTTGATCCGTTTGCGTCGGCTTCTCGCCAGGTACAGCTCCCCTGCATCTCGACGTCCCGGCTCGGCGTCTGGTGCGGGGTCTGGGCGCGGACCCGGTCGAAGACATAGTCGTACAACTCGTTCAGCGAGACCCAGCCGTCCTCGTCCCGGTCGGCGTCACCGGTCGCGAGCCCGTCCACCAGGGCCGTGGTGAAGACCGACGGCCGCTGGGTGTTGTCATCGGCGAGCCGATCGCCCTCGAAGGCGTACTCGATCGAGCTGGACGCCGTGATCACCGCCCGCCCGCGACCACCGCCGACCCGGTTCTCCGGGAAGCTGTCCGACACGTTGACGTCACCGGTCGAACGGACGGTCACGCCCTTCCCGAAGGCACCGCCGTAACAGCAGTCGAGCAGCAAGACGATGCTGCGCGACCTGCTCGCCCGCATGCACCGCTGGACGAAGTCGGCGGAGATCGCCGTCGAGCTGAGCCGGTTCGGCCGGGTGTTGGTGGCCGCGAAGAAGAGTTCGCCGGACTCGCTCTTGAGCCCGTGGCAGGAGAAGTGCAACAGCAGGACGTCGTCCGCGTTGCTGTCGGCGAGCAGATCCTCGATGTGGGTCTGGATGACGTGCGCCGGCTGGTTCCGGACAGTCTCCACCTCGAAGGCGCCGATCTGGCGGTCCCCGAGCACGCGGGCCAGCGCCTCGGCATCGGCCGCGGGAGACAGCAGGTGCCGGAGTCCCTCGTGGTCGTACTCGTCGTTGGCCACGATCAGGGCTTTGCGGCGGCCGTCCATCAGCCGTCCTCGGATCCCGCGTGCCCGCTGACGAACAACTCGATGAGCCGGCCCTGCTCCTTCTCCGTCACCTCGGACAGCTCGAGGACGTCACCGTCCAGCTCGATCCGGACGGTGCGTTTACTGCCATCGCCCTGGCTCAGCCAGCCGCGGATCGCGGCCACGACGGTGCGGAGCCCCAGGGCGGACTTGGTCAGGGTCACCACCAGCCCGCCGATCGCGATCGCGTCGATGGCCCGCGCGCCCGGTGGTGGCGGGCCGGCCCGGAGCGCGGTGACGCCGCCGACGTCGAGCTCGGCGAGTTCCTGGCGCAGGTACCCCGTCAACGTGTCCAGCCGCTCGGCGTCGGCTCCTGACTCGGACAGCTGCAGACGCAGTTCGGCCATCCCGGTCCACCCCTTCCTCGCTCCGTGGACCGCGGCGAGGCCCCCCACGCCGCGTGACGCCCACGTCACTCAGGCTAGACCGCTTCCCCCGTCGCCGCCACGCGTCGCACGCCCGCCCAGGCGTCGGGACCGCCCCTTCTGTGCCCGATCGGGCAGTCAGCCGATGCCGGTGGACTGGTGGTCGGGTTCGATCACCACGACGTGGCGGACTTCGCCGCGGGGGTAGGGCTCGCCGCTGTACTTGAGGGCGAGTTGGTCGATGAGCTCCCAGGCGGAGTCGTCCTCGATCCATTCGACCGCGCGGCCGCGGATGACGACCGGGTCGAAGGGGTTGTCGACCGGCGCGATCGACAGGGCCAGGCGGGGGTCGCGGCGCAGGTTGCGGGCTTTGCGCATGGTCGGACCGGTGAAGATGACGATGCGGTCGCCGTACGGGCCGACGTACACGGGAGTGTTGTGCGGCGATCCGTCCGGCAGGATGGTGGCGAGGTGGGCGATCGAGGCGCCCTCGAGGACGCGGCGTACTTTGTCGTCGAGCATGAGTTCTCCTCAGCGGTGGTTGCCGGCGCGCCAGGCGACGTAGTCCGAGACTGCCGCGGCGACGTCGAACATCGGGGTGAAGCCGGTCTCCTGGGTGAGCCGGGTGATGTCGAGGTACGGGTCCTCGCCGGGGCCGTGCCGGCGTCCCGGTAGGAGGTCGAGTTCTACGCCGGGGTTGATCGCCTGGACGGCTTCCACGAATTCGCGGTGGGTGGAGCGTCGGCCGCTGGACACGTTGTAGATGGTGTGGCGCAGGGTTTTCGCGGTTGTCAGCAAGGCGATCGCTCGTCCCGCGTCGGGTGCGTAGCAACTGTCGCCGCCGTCGTCGGCGTACAGGGGCTTCGGCTTTTCGCCGCGCTGCAACGCGCTGATGTACGGCGGGTAGGGGCTGAACTGTGATTCGGGGTCCATCAGCGGTCCCCAGGTGCTCCCGATCCGCAAGAGGATCGGCTGGACGCCACTGCCTGCGAGGCTGTGCGTGGTGATCGGCTCAACCGCTTTCTTGAAGGCGACGATCAGGTGCGGGAGGTCGACGGCGGGGAGGTCGAGCCCTTCGTGCCAAGGGATTTCGGGCCGGCCGATGTACAGGCCGATGCTGCTGGCGACGGCGAATCGGCGGACCTTCCAGGCGCGGGCGGCGTCCAGCGCGTTGAGCAGGACGGTCGTGTCGGTGCGGAAGTAGCCGATCGGGTCATCGCCGGGGATGGTTCCGGCCAGGTGCACGATTTCGCTGATTTCATAACGGTTGCCTAGGGCAAAGAACGCGTCCCGGTCGGTGAGGTCGAGCGATTCCACGGTGACCTGGCCGGCCAGGAACGACGGTACGTCGGTCTGGCGGTAGGAGGTGACGACCACTTCGTGTCCGAGGTCGACGAGCGCGCGGGCGGTGTGGGAACCGATCATGCCCAGCCCGCCGGTGACGAGGATCATCGGACCACCTCGTAGTGCAGGTGGGTCACGCCCGGTGCAGCGACGGCCTCCAGCAGCCGGAGGTGCACGTGCTTCGGGACCGACTGGAAGAAGCTGTGACCGCCGCCCAGCAGGATGGGGATCTGGTGCAGGATCACCTCGTCGACAAGGTCCGCCGCGAGCGCGGAGGTCAGCGCGCCACCGCCCATCACGGCGATATCTTTGCCCCCGGCAACCTTGCGGGCCGCCTCGATCGCCTCCTCGATGCCGGTGGTGATCAGCGTCTGCTGCTCACTGACCTCCGGCGCGGGCCGGTGGGTCAGCAGGAACAGCGGGGCGGTCGGATGCGGGCTGCCGCCACCGAAGTGACTCGAGTGCTCGTACGTCGTCCGCCCAACGACCGTTGCGCCCACGCGGCGCGCGGCGGTGTCGAAGACGCGAGCGCTCGGCTCGCTCAGCTTGAACCCCTCGAACACCTGGCTCGGGGTATCGCCGTTGAAGTACCAGTCGAACAGCATGCCCGCGTCGCCGAGACCGCGGCCGAACTCGTCGCCACCGTCGGGTGTGCGACCGCTGATGTACCCGTCGACCGAAACCGAGTGGGCACTGATCACCTTGCTCATGACACTCCCTTTGTTGCTTGCTCAGATCGCTTGCTGGAAGTCGAAAAATCGATGTGGGTCGTAGGTCTTTTTGACCGCGGTCAGCCGATGATGGTTGCTCCCGTGGTACGCCGCGGCCGGATCGTCGAGCGCGAGGTCGGGGAAGTTCGGAGAGACGTGACCTGACCCGTCGGGATGGGTGATCGCCCAGGATTCGTCGACCCAGGGGCTGGGCGCCTCGGCGACGTGTTCGAGCAGGAAGCGTTGCCCGCGATGGGCGAAGGCGGTGGCGTCCGCGGCGATCCGGTTGTAGGCACCGCCCATCGCGGTGAACGACAGTTCCCGCCGGCCCACGTCCCTTGGCTCGCCGAATTGGGTCAGCAGTGATGTGAGGGTGGCGTCGGTCAGTGCCTGGACGAAGAACTCCGATCTGATCCGAAGCGGGCTGTCCGGAAGGCCTCGTGGATCGGCGAAGGTGTCCTTCAGTTGGTGATACGGCAGACCGGCTCGCAACTCGATCGCCGGCGTTGCTTTGAGCTGATCGGTGAGTTCCCGGAGTAAGGCCGCGGTCGGGTCTTCCGCGAGAAGCGAGGCGCCGAAGAGGGTCGCCTGGAGCGGCCTGCCGGGCTCGGAGACCAGGCTGAGGTTGGCGGTGAGTTCGTCCGGGGCGTCCGGTGCCCAGTACTGCCAGGCCGCGACCAGGTCTTTGACGACCGGCCCGGACCAGCGCGCCTCGATCCGAGTCGTCGTCGGCTCGGGGACGGTGGCGTACCGCAGTACGGTGACAACGCCGAACTGGCCGCCGCCCGAACCTCGCAGCGCCCAGAAAAGGTCTGGCTCGTGGTCGTCGTCGCAATCCACGACGGTGCCGTCCGCGAGCACGATCTGGGCGCCGACGAGCCGATCGCAGGTCAGCCCGTACTTCCGCCCGAGCAGGCCGATCCCGCCGCCGAGGGTGAGGCCCGCGATGCCGACGGTGGCGCCGCATCCGGCGGGCAGCGTGCGGTCGCAGGCGTGGAGTTCCGCGTACACCTGCCCCAGGCGCGCACCGGCTCCGATCGTCGCGACGCCGTCGGCCGCGACGGAGATGTCGGCCAGGCCGGAGAGGTCGAGCACGATCCCCTCGGTCGACGATCGGCCCGCGAAGCAGTGGCCACCACCGCGCGGGACGATGCGGTCACCGGTGGCTCTCGCGTATTCCAGTGCGGCGACGACATCCGGGACCGACCGGCACCGCACGACGAGCCGCGGACGCACGTCGCCGTACGCCGGATTGGCGGGCCGGCGCATCGCCTCGTACCCCGGCGAATCCGGGCTGAACACCTCGCCGTCGAGTGAGCCGGCGAACCTCGCCAAGTCGGTCATGACCCGAAACTACGAGCGGCCGGGCACTCCGGTCTTGAACAAATCACGCACGGTCTAGACCGGTATCAGTTCTCCCTGACGATCATCCCCGCCGGCATCGGCGCTGGCACCGGCGGCGCGGGGATCGGCGGCGGTGCGACTGGCAGCGAAGCGGCTGGCAGCGGAGCGGCTGACTGCGGGGCGGCCGGCGAGGAAGGGGTGGTAGGAGGCGTAGTGGTCGTGGCCGCAGGCGCAGCGGTCGACGCTGCCGCCCAGGAGCTGCCGCGGGGTCAGGCCGGTCAGGCGGAGGCACTCCCGGCTCAGGTGCGCCTGGTCGGCGTACCCGACGTCGACAGCCAGTCCCGCCATCCCGTCCGCGCCGAGCAGCGCGGTGGCCGACGCGCCGGCCTGAGCCAGCGCGAGGAATCCCTGGAACCGCAGCGTCCGCTGCAGCACCTTCGGACTCACCCCAACCGCCTGCTGGCACCGCCGCCGCAACTGGCTCGCGGAAAGCGCGAGGTGATCCGCCAACCCGTCGATGTGGGTCGACTGCCACGGCATCAGCGCCTTCACGGCCGCGCCGACCAACCGATCCCCACCGCCCGTACGCCGAAACTCGTGCAGGAGATGCGTTTGCAGCCCCATCAACGCCTGCTCAGGCGACTCGGCCCGCGCCATCGACTCCACCAGACGATCCGCCGTACTACGCCACAACTCCGTCATCTCAACCCGCTGGTCGACCAACTCGTCGAGCATCGCCGGCAGCGGCGGCGCGGTCCCCGGATGGAACCGCACGCCCACGATCGTCGTCCGCGGCGGAATCACCTCGACCTGCGGCCCGGTCAACGGCCCGACCAACTGCGGACAGCCCCCGATCGGGAAATGAATCTCAACCCCACCCGTCGGCAAATGCCGCTGCACGTACGCCGCATCCCCGGTCCGCTGGATCCACACCGTCCGCACGACCCCCGCCAACCCCACCAAGGGCAGCCGCTCGACGTACGCCTCCATCCCCGCATAGTCCCACCACCAGCCCACCAAGACCACGCTTTCGAACCCGATGGAATTCATTGCCGCCGCCGCGCCTCGCTCGCTTGAACAGCAGCCGGAAAGCTTCGGGGCGGCGGCGGTATGTTGCCGGGAAGTTCTCTGAGTTGTGGGCTCGGGGTGGAGGCATCCGGGGTGAGGGGTTGCACTCCGGGGTGCTGGGATTTACCTTCAGCTAACCGTTAGGAAGGTTTCCTAATGGTCTAGGCAGCTGCAGCGCCTTTCCCTTCACCGCCCGGAGGACACCGCTGATGTCGTATCTACTTCGAGGGCTGACCGCTGCCGCGGTCGTCGCCTCCGTCCTGTTCGTCCAACCAGCCCTCGCCCCATCCGGCTCGACGGCTGCCACCGCCGCCGACACCCTGCTCTCCCAGGGAAAACCCGCCACAGCTTCGTCCATCGAGGGCAGCGGCTTCGAGGCGGCCAGCGCCGTCGACGGCAACTCCTCCACCCGGTGGGCCAGCGTCGAAGGCCACGATCCCGAGTGGATCCGGGTCGACCTCGGCGCCACCGCGACCATCAGCCGGGTGAAGCTCAACTGGGAGGTTGCGTACGGCAAGTCGTACAAGGTCCAGACGTCAGCCGACGGCACGGCCTGGACCGACGTCTACTCGACCACGACCGGCAACGGCGCGATCGACGACCTGACCGTGGCGGGTAGCGGCCGGTACGTGCGCGTCTACGGAACCGCCCGCGGTACGACGTACGGCTACTCCCTCTGGGACCTCGAGGTCTACGGCACCACCGGCGGCGGCACGGGTGACACCACCCCACCGAGTACGCCGACCGGTCTCGCCGCCACCGGGACGACCTCGAGCAGCGTCTCGCTGGCGTGGAACGCGTCCTCGGACAACATCGGCGTCACCGGCTACGTCATCTCCCGCAACGGCACGGAGATCGCGACGACCGGCACCGGTACGACGTACACGGACACCGGTCGCGCGGCGTCGACCAGCTACACGTACACGGTCAAAGCGCGCGATGCCGCCGGCAACGTGTCCGCCGCGAGCAACACCGTAACGGCGACCACTCAGGCCGGCGGCAGCGGACCGGCCGTGCCGTTCGGCAGCCACCAGTTCCCGTACGCCGCCGGCATGCTCAAGCCGTCCGGCACCCAGGCGACGCTCGACCAGAAGGTGATCGACTACTACCAGCGCTGGAAGGCCGCTTTCGTCAAGCAGAACTGCGGCAACGGCTGGTACCAGATCATCTCGCCCGACGCCGATCACCCGTACGTCGCCGAGGCCCAGGGCTACGGCATGGTCGTCACCGCGACCATGGCAGGAGCCGACCCCGCCGCCAAGACGATCTTCGACGGCCTGGTCAAGTACATGCTCGCCCACCCCTCCGTGCACAACCCTGACCTGCTGGCCGCCGAGCAGAACTCGTCCTGCGTCAGCGTCAACGGCTCCGACAGCGCGACCGACGGCGACATGGACGTCGCGTACGGCCTGCTGCTGGCGGACCGGCAGTGGGGCAGCGCGGGGACGTACAACTACAAGCAGCTCGCCATCCGGCACATCAACGCAATCAGGGCGAGCGAGATCAACCCGAGCACCAACCTGCTCAAGCTTGGCGACTGGAGCAGCTCCGGCGACCAGTACTACTACATCTCTCGGACGTCGGACTGGATGATCGACCACTTCCGCGCCTTCAAGGCAGCCACCGGCAACTCCGCCTGGGACACCATCCGAACCGCCCACCAGAACGTGCAGGCCTCCCTGCAGGCGAACTACGCACCCAGCACCGGCCTGCTGCCGGACTTCGTGATCAACACCAACACCACCCCGAAGCCGGCCGCCGGCCAGGTCCTCGAAGACCCCAACGACGGCTCGTACTGGTGGAACGCCTGCCGCGACCCCTGGCGGATCGGCGCCGACGCCGTCACCAGCGGCGACTCCAAGTCACTCACCGCGGCCCGCAAACTCAACACCTGGATCAAGTCCAAGACAGGCGGCAACCCCAACAACATTGCCATCGGCTACAAACTGAACGGAACCCAGATCTCCGCCGGCAGCGATCCGGCGTACTTCGCCCCGTTCGCCGTAGTAGCCATGACCGACCCCAACAGCCAAGCCTGGCTGGACGCCCTCTGGAACAAGATGCTCGCCACCCCCATCGACACCAGCAGCTACTACGCCGCCAGCATCCAACTCCAGGTAATGATCACCACCACCCACAACCACTGGATCCCCTAACCGCCCCAAACCCCGCCCGGCCCACCGGGCCGCGCGGGGTGCTCCCCACACCAAGCAACTCCCCACGCTGCCTCCCACGGTCACCTGATTGGCCAGGCAAGCGCCGCTCTCGCGCTCGGCGACCCGCGACCCCGCATCCCTCACCGGTGCTGCGCCGCCGTCCCGCTGGCCCTTCCCCGGTTGAGTAATTCACCTCATGCGCCGGACACTTCCCTCCCGCAGGATCAACGCATGAGCAAACCGATCCAGCCCTCGCAGACCTCTGCCTTCTACGTTCAAGCGGTCCTGTCCTTCGGCATCTCGCTGGCCGCCATGACGATCGCCATCGTCTACCTCCCCGCAGCCACCTGGATCCGCGCGTTCCTCGCCCTCGGCCTCCTCTACCTCGTCACCTCGACCGTGACCCTTTGCAAGGTCGTTCGAGACCGCCAAGAACTCTCCGTCGTCACTACCCGAGTAGACCAAGCCCGCCTCGACAAACTCCTCGCAGAACACGACCCCTTCAGAGTCGACGCCTGACCGGCCGCCCCGGACCGCCAGCACTCACAAACCTCGCCCGAGCAGTCCTGCCAAGGCGTAGGAGGGGTACGCCTTGGGCTGCGCGCAGCGGGTTTGTGAGTGCTGGCGGTCCCGGGAGAAGCCGGGCCAGTGAGCGCGACACGAGTCATACGTCCGATGCAAGCGCACCCGCCGCCGTCACGGCGACGCAGGAGCCGCGCGTACGGCGGAGGAAAGCCCGCGCAGCGGAAAGGTGGCGACGTCGGAGCGTGGTGGGGGGTGGGGAGCTAGCGAACGTGGGCGCGACGTAGGAGCGGCCGTCGGAGCCGGCGTGGGGAGCTCTTACAGGACGGCTGCTGTGTCGTTGGCGATTACTCGGCGAGGGACTTTGATCGGTGGCTCGATCAGGGCGACCTTCAACGACTTGCCGTCCGGGACGATCCACGGGGTTTCTGGTGAGGCGTTGGGTTCGGCCTTCCAGGTGTGGCAGACCTTGGGGATTTTGATGGGGTAGATGGTCAGTTCGCCCTGGGGGCTGATGTGGAGGCGGAGGAAGCCTTTGTAGTCCTCGATGCTTTGGCCGGCGAAGAGTTCGTTCACGTTGAAGCGGAACTTGCCGGCGATCAGCAGATAGGCGGCCACTAGTTCGGCGTCCACGAAGCCCACCACCAAAGGGGTTCCCACGAGGGTGACCAGGACCGTTATCCAGTCCGCGGCACCCTGGCTGAGGCGGAAGAGGACAGCGGCCCAGGCAACCATCAAGGCCAGGTGGGCCAGGGAATGCAGGAATCCGGCGACCGCGGCGGCCCAGCCGCTGCGGACCAGGCCGAACCGGCTGAAAAGCACCCCGGCAATGACTGTGAAGGCCACACCGAAGGCCGCCGGGGTCCACGCGGACAGCAATCCGAAGATGCCGTTCGGTTCAGCGGCAAGGCCGAACTGGACGAGCAAGGCGAGGACGGTCTGCAGACCTGCCGTCAGTCCCCAGAAGCCCGGATTGCTCACCGGCAGCCGATAGATCCCCTTGGCCAGGCGCTTCGATTCCCTCGCCTCGGGATAGGTCTGCACTTTGTCGTACGTCGTGACCTCGTTGACGTCGGCAACTCGCGAGACCTTCGGCGGCAGCGTCAACGACGGCGGCAAAAGGTGCGTCGCCGAAAGGAAAGCTCCCCCACCACCGCTCGTGATCCGTTGCCCGCTGCCATCGCGTTCGGCGTACCGCGCGTAGTGGTGCGCGTCGCCCGACAACATCACCCGGGTCACGGCGCCCGAAGGCCGGATGATCTCGCGGTCGAAGAAGCGGATGGTGTCGTACTCGTGCGTGTCGCCGCCGGCGCCGGCGTGCACCCACGCGGGTGTCGGCGTACAGAGGATGACCGCGTCGCCCTCTTGCATGCCGGCCAGTGCTTCGCGGAAGTAGTCGAGTTGTGGTGCGTCGATGTAGCCGCCGAACTGGGTGTCGATGGCAACGAGCCACCAGCGGTGCGGGAGTTCGATCGCGAAGTAGCTGCGGCCTTGCTCGGTTTTCCAGCCACCCACGTCGCGCTGCTGGGCGAAGACGCGCAGGAATGCTGTCAGGCCGTCGTACCAGTCGTGGTTGCCCGGCAGCGCGAAGAGCGTCGGCTGGTTCGCCGGTTCCGGCAGGGCGGCGCGGTACGGGCCCTTGGTGCGATCCTCGTACGCCGTCGACGACGCGGCCGGGTACACCTGGTCGCCACCCATCACGAGCAGCGAAGCTCGGGGCAGCGGCAACCCGTCGACCGGCTCCACAACCGGCGCGGCCAGTACCGAGGCGACCGAGTACGTCGCGTCGAAACCGTCGCCCAGGTCGGCGACGAAATCGAACCACAGCTCGTCGGTGCCGTGCCGGTACCCGTCGGCGGGCAACGAACTCTGCAGCTCGCGCTTGTCGGCGTACGCGCCGAAGATCCCGGACAGGACGGCCTTGACGCCGATGCTGCCGAGCACCGACGGCAGCAACCAACGGACTGGTCCTCGAATGCGGAATCCGAGCTCTTCCTCGGACAGATCAGAAGGGCGGCTCTGCTTCACCCGGCTACGTTACGGCCGGTGGGGTGCCACCGCGACCGGGACCGTGGCGTCGATGTGAGGACTGCGCCACCGGGCCGATAGATTGGCCCGCATGTCTAACGCGGCCGGGCCGGCCGAGACCGTCGACCTGGCGGCGCTGGCGGAGCGACATGGCCTGACCAGAAGCTCGGCGAGGCCACCACTCGGCGCCTACCTGCGTGAGTTGTGGGGACGCCGGCAGTTCGTCGTCAGCTACGCCCGGGCCCGCACCTACGCCATGTACGCCGGTGCGCGGCTGGGGTCGGTCTGGCAGGTGCTCACGCCGCTGATGAACGCCGCCGTGTACTACCTGGCATTCGGCGTCCTGCTGGGCACCAAGCACGGCATCGACAACTACGCCGCCTTCCTGATCTGCGGCATGTTCGTCTTCACCTACACGCAACGCTCGATGACCGAGGGCTCCCGGGCGCTGGCGCTCAACATGTCGCTGATCCGCACGCTGCACTTCCCGCGGGCGACGCTGCCACTGGCGTACGTCGTGAACGAGCTGAACCAGATGGCCGTCTCGATGGGCATCCTGTTCGTCCTGGTCGGGGCAACCGACGGGATCAGCTGGCGCTGGCTGCTCGTCGTACCGGCGCTGGTGTTGCAGACGATGTTCAACCTCGGGATGACGTTGATCTTCGCCCGGATCGGCACGTTCGTGTCCGACATCAGCCAGCTGCTGCCGTTCGTCACCCGGACCTGGTTGTATGCCTCCGGCATCTTCTTCTCCATCCCGGACAAGCTCCGCGACATCGACGCGCCGTCGTGGGTCATCCATGTGCTGGCGCTCAACCCGATCTCGGCGTACATCGACCTCGTCCGTCGCGCGTTGCTCGACGAGCACGAGCAGCACGCGTTGCCGAACGCCTGGCCGATCGCGGCCGGCTGGGCGGTCGTCGTACTGGCCGGCGGGTTCGTCTACTTCTGGCGCGCGGAAGACCGGTACGGCCGTGGCTGAGCCGATCCCGACCGTCATCGCGGACGACGTCAACATCATCTACAAGGTGATCGCCGGGCAGGGCGGCAAGGGCACGGCGGCGACCGCGTTCCGGCGCATCCTCAAACGCCAGGACCGGCCGACGATCCGCGAGGTGCACGCGGTCAAGAGCGTCACCTTCACGGCGTACAAGGGCGACGCGATCGGCGTGATCGGGCGCAACGGCTCGGGCAAGTCGACCCTGTTGCGGGCGATCGCCGGCCTGCTGCCGCCAGCGTCGGGCGCGATCTACACCGGCAGCCGGCCGTCGCTGCTCGGAGTCAACGCCGCGATGATGAACGACCTGACCGGCGACCGCAACGTCGTACTGGGGTGCCTGGCGATGGGCATGTCCCCCGCCGAGATCACCGACCGGTACGACGAGATCGTCGAGTTCTCCGGCATCGGCGACTTCATCGATCTGCCGATGTCGACGTACTCGTCAGGGATGGCGGCCCGGCTGAAGTTCGCGATCGCCTCGGCCAAGACCCACGACATCCTCCTGGTCGACGAGGCGCTGGCCACCGGTGACGCCGAGTTCCGGGTCAGGTCGGAGCAGAAGATCAAGGACCTGAGGTCCGAGGCCGGCACGGTCTTCCTGGTCAGCCACAGCCTGGACGTCGTACTGGACACCTGCAACCGAGCGCTCTGGCTCGACAAGGGGGTACTGCGCATGGACGGCGACACCCAGGAGGTAGTCGCCGCCTATACCCGTGAAGCCACTGCCAGCAGGTAGCAGCCGAGTCGGCTAGGCAGAAGCAGGAGCACCGGGGGCTGTGGCAGCCGGTGGGGCCGGGCGCTCCTGGAGGCCTACCAGGAAGCCGATACCCCAGGAGATGTGCATGGTGGCGCAGATCAGGGGTAGCCAGAAGAGGGCTTTCCAGGGCAGGTAGCGGCCTTCCATGGCTGAGCCGACCATGATCAGAAGCGCATAGCCGAGGGGTGCCAGGAAGCCGAGGTCCAGGATGCTGACGCCGGTGGCCAGGCCCACGATGCCGAGGATGGTGCCGACTGCCATCAGGATCACCGCGACCGGCGGGGCCAGGTAGCGCTTGCTGGCCGTCTCCGGGTGGCGGCGGATGACTTCGCGGCGCCACTGGCCGGTGTGGAAGAACTGCCTGGCGACGTCCTTGAGGGACGAGCGGGGGCGGTACGTCACGGACAGGTCGGGGCTGAACCAGATCAGGCCGCCGGTCTTGCGGATGCGGTAGTTGAGTTCCCAGTCCTGGGCCCGGTGCATCGACTCGTCGAAGCCGCCGACACGTTCCAGGGCCGCCCGCCGGAAGACGCCGAGGTACACGGTGTCCGCCGGACCCGCCTTGCCGCCCTGGTGGAAGGTGGACGCGCCCAGCCCGAGCCGCGAACGATAGGCACACGCGACGGCCATCTCGATCGGCGTACGGCCCTCGGCAGCCATCACCCCACCCACGTTGTCGGCGCCGCTCTCGTGCAGCACCTCGACCGCCCGGGTGATGTAGCCCTGGGTCAGCACGCCGTGCCCATCGACCCGTACGACGATGTCGTGGCGGGCGTGGGCGATCCCGGTGTTCAGGCCCGCCGGGGTCTTGCCCGACGGGTTGGCCACGATCGTGATCCGTTTGTCGGCCTCGGCCAGCCGGTCGGCGATCTGCTGCGTCTTGTCCTTGCTGGGACCGATCGCGAGCACCACCTCCAGCTCGCCTGGGTACTCCTGGTCGAGGACGCGGCCGACTGCCTCTTCGAGGTGGCGTTCCTCGTTCAGCACCGGCATCACGACGGAGACTGGGGGCCAGGAAGACAAGGACATGTTCAGGTCAGGCCTTACAGATCGAAGCGACGTCGTCGACGTCGTTACCGGGTTTGGACGGGGTGGTGCTGGTCTTGCCGGGCTTGGCCGACGTGGTCGGTTTCTTGGTGGCCGTGGTGCTCTTGCTGCTACTCGGGGTGTTCGTGGTCTTACCGTCGCCGCCATCGGACGACTTGTCCAGCGCTTCGGACTTTCCGATCGCCTCGGCCACCTTGGCCCGGATCAGCTCGAAGTCGGGGTTGCCGGTCTTGATCAGTGGCGGGACCGCGGAGAAGCTTGACACCGGCAGCTTCTTCGCGTCCAGCGCGAGGTCGGTGAAGGTGCCCAGGTCGCCGGACGGGATGTCGGTGTTGACCACCTTCTTGCTCGCCTTCGCGATGCCCTGGAACTTGGTCAGCACGGTCTGCGGCGACAGCTGGTTCAGCATCGCCGTCATCACGCACTTCTGCCGGGTCATCCGCTCGTAGTCTGTCGCACCGGCCCTCGACCGCGCGAACCAGAGGGCGTGGTACCCGTCCAGATGCTGGTTCTTGCCCGGCTCGATGTAGCCCTTGATCGGCGAACCGATCCCGCCGATCGGGACCCGCTTGCCGACGTCGAGAGTGATCCCGCCGACCGCGTTGAGCAGGTCGCGGAACCCGGCCAGGTCGATCAGTACGTGGTAGTTGACTTTCAGCCCGGTGATGCCCTCGACCGCCTGCTTGGTCGCCGTGGCGCCGGGGTCCGGGTCGCCGGGGAACAGGGCCGGGTGGCCGGCGCCGTACGTGTAGACGCCGTTCAGCAGGCAGTTCTCGGCGCAGTCCTTCCACCGGAACCCCTCGGGGAACTCCTTGTTCATCGCCGTACCGGCCGGGAACGGCACGCGGGCCATGTTCCGCGGCAGGCCGATCAGCACGGTCCGGCCGGTGTTCGCGTCGATGCTGGCCAGCGTGATGCTGTCCGGCCGGGTGCCGACCCGATCCGCGCCGGAGTCACCGCCGAGCAGCAGGACGTTGTACCGGCCCTTGTCTGCGTCGGACTTCTCGCCGTTGCCGAACACCGAGGCGACGAAGTCACGCTGGGTGGACACGATCGTGCTGCCCCAGATCAGCGCGCCGACGACCAGCACGATCAGCGCCCCGTCGAGGATGCTGGCGGTCAGCCGGTGCTTGCGCTCCAGCGTCAGCGGCCGGCCGAGCCGGTAGGCGTCGACGAACAGTGCCGCCCACCCGACCGCGAGCAGGATCAGCAGGATCTGGATGATCCGCAGCGTCGTCGGCGACACCATCAGGTTGATCGCACCGGCCCGCCAGATCAGCGACAGCACGATCAGGAAGACGACGACCGCGACGATGCCGCCCAGCACACGCCAGGCCCAGCGCCCGGCCCGCTTGCTGCCGGCCGCGATCTGCGCGGATCCGGGCAGCACCAAGGTCATCAGCAGCAGCGTGAGCGCTCGCTTGAAGCGGACCGGCTCGCTGAGATTGCGCAGGTCTGGCTTCTCCTGCGGCATGAAACCTTCCGTTCTCCCGTGGCATGGACGACACCACCCTCTCAGGCGCGCCGACCTACCTCCTTTTCCCATCCCTCACCGGGTACGACGTACCGGGCAGGGTCATGGTTCGAGCCGGGCGGATCCGGAGACGAAGGGTAACAGTTTCCTTACCCACCGAGAGCGGCGACCAGCCGGTACGGATCGCGGGGATCTCGCCGCGTTGCCGCAGGTTTACCCCTGTACTGGCCCGTACGGCGAAGTTTTCACCGCGTTGTGATGGCCGGAGGTGGGGTTCATCGGATACGAAGAGTCTTGGGCCGGCTACGGCCTGCTTGCGCCGCCCAACCGCAAGCACACCAGTGAGGACAGGAAACCGCCCATGAGACTGTTCCGTACCTTTGCCGCGACCACCGTCGCGCTCAGCGCCGCGCTGCTCGGTGGCAGCCAGGCACTTGCCGTCGAGGCCACACCACAGGCCTCCGCCCCGGCCGCCGTCGCCGCACCCGGTGCCGACTTCACCGGTATCGCGGCCCTCAGCAACTGCTCCGGCTCGCTCGTCCGGTACGCCGAGTCGCTGTCCACCGATCCCGCGCTGATCCTCACCAACGGCCACTGCTACGAAGGCGGTATGCCCAGCCCCGGCCAGGTGATCGTGAACCGCTCCTCAACCCGGCGGTTCACGCTGCTCCGGCCCAGCTCGAGCAACGCCGGCACGGTCCGGGCCAACCGGATCCTCTACGCGACGATGACCAAGACCGACGTGTCGCTGTACCGGCTCACCGAGTCCTACGCCTCGATCAAGTCCCGCCTCAACGTCACCCCGCTGACGCTGGCCAAGCAGTCCCCGGTGGCCGGCGCCGGAATGGCGGTCGTGTCCGGCTACTGGAAGCGGATCTACACCTGCTCGGTCCAGGGCATCATCCCCGAGCTGCGCGAAGCCGGCTGGGTGATGAAGAGCTCCATCAAGTACCTCCAGCCCGGCTGCGAGACGATCGGCGGTACGTCGGGCTCGCCGATCGTGAGCACGACGACAGGTGAGGTGATCGGCGTCAACAACACCGGCAACGAGGACGGCGCCCGCTGCACCCTCAACAACCCGTGCGAGGTAGACGCCAACGGCAACATCACGGTCGACCAGGGCGCGGCCTACGGCCAGCAGACCTGGTGGCTCTACACCTGCCTAACCGCCACCCGCACCCTCGACCTCAACAAAACCGGCTGCCAACTAGCAAAGCCCGCCACCCGCACCCGCTAACCCACCAACAACCTCCGGCGACCACTCCCCCCGCGGGCTGGTCGCCGGAGTGCTTTCTGGCTGGCAAGTATCCCCCCACCCGTAGTCGTATCGCGGGCTGGAGCGTCGCCCCGCCCGAACCAGTGGGGTGGAACCCACCTTCGCAACGAGCTCGAGCTGCGGCTGGATCCGCCTGCTCGCCCACCCCGGGCTCACCTCATGGCGGGTGCATCTGACTTGCTCGAACCGCCGCCGAGACCCCGAGGCTCGACGGACAAGTGCCTCAGGGGCGGCGGCGGGCGAAGATGAGGGCTTGGGGGACTTCTTCGTCTGGGTCGCAGAGCCACTGGGACTCGATCTCGAAGCCGGCGTCGCGCAGCCAGGAGGTCACCTTGTCGGGCTGGCGGCGGTGGACGTAGACCGTCATCGGATGGCCGCCGTACCCCTCCGTCTTCAGCCGCGAGATGTCGCCGACGTGAAACCCGATCTGCAACGGCCCGCCGGGACGCAGTACCCGATGGAAGTGCTTGAAGACTGTCGGCACCTCGTCGTCGGGGATATGGATGAGCGACCACCAGGCGAGCAGGCCGACCACCGAAGCGTCATCCAAAGGCAGGTCGGTCATCGAGCCCACCTCGAACTGCAGCTCAGGATGGTCACGCCGCGCCACGTCGATCATTCCGGGCGACAGATCGATACCGAAGGCGTCGACACCGAGCTCGTTCAGGCGGGCGGTGACATGTCCAGGGCCGCAGCCGACATCCGCCACCGGCCCGCCGCCAGTCGCCAGCACTCGTTCGGCGAACACCCCGAGCGCGGCGCGAAGGTAGGTCTTACCGGCGATGGCGTCGCGCAGTTGGTCGGCGTAGCTGACAGCGACCGTGTCATAAGAAGTTCGGGTATCGGCCAACCAGTCATCCGCAGTCATGCCCGCCACGATATTCGAGGCCAGGCTCATGCCGACTTCAAGCGGCTGCACGAAGCTCTGCCCCCACGCCCGCGAACAGGTCAAATACTTGCCCTAAGCAACATTAGCCGGTTACCCACAGACGGAGGCCTCCTGTGCATAACTTGGCCAGTTCTGCCAATCGCGAGTCTCCTTATAAACAAGGCGGTCTGGGCACGGAAATTGTCGGTGGCGTTGTCTAGAGTTTGCTGCATGGAGACCACGCAGCTACTCCCTCCGTCGAGGCTCGGTGACAGCGCTTTGCTGTCCACTCTCGATGCGGTCGAGGCTGCCCTCTCCACCTTGACCGCGTACCGCCTGCAGTTGGTCGCGGACTTCGATCAGCGCGGCCTCGCGAGCGAACACGGCGCCCGCGACACGATCGAGTTCTTGTCGCTGCGTCACCATCGCAACCGCCGCGAGATCAAGCGCGATCTCGCGACCGCCGAGGCGCTTCGCAGCTACACCGCCGTCAAGTCCGCGCTGCCGGACCCGGTAGCACCGACCGACGCGACGCCCACCACCGCCGACGCCCCGGCACTGGTGTTGAACCCGGGCCAGGCCGCAGCGATCGTCACCACCTTGGAGAAGGCGCCGGCCTCGGTCCCGGTCGAGCTGTTGCGGGTGGCCGAGGTACAGATGATCGAAGCCGCCCAGCTGCTCACTCCGGACGGGCTGCTGGGTTTCGGCCGCGAGGTGCTGGCCCGGTTGGACACCGACGGCCCCGAACCCGCCGAACACGACGCCGCCGCCCGCGAGTCGCTCACGCTGCACCGGGCCGACGGCGGCGTGAAGTTCACCGGCTACCTCGCGGGCGAGAACGCTGAACAGTTCCGCACCCATATCAACCGGTTGTCCAAGCCCCACCGCACCGTCGACGGTGAGCTGGACCCGCGCCCGCACGCCAAGCGCCAGGCCGACGCGTTGAGCTTGATTCTGGACCTCGCCGCCGCCAACACACCCCGCACCGACAACGACCCTGGTACGTCGGGTGGGCCGGGGGTTCCGCACATCACCATCACCATCGACTTCGACGACCTCCGCGCCGCCACCGCCCAAGCAGTCGGCGAACTGGTGTACGGCGACAACCTGTCCGCCTCCGCGATCCGGCGCCTCGCCTGCGACGCCGCCATCCTGCCCATCGTGCTCGGCTCGGACTCCCAGCCCTTGGACGTCGGTACCGAGCAGCGTTTCGTGACGCGGCCGATCCGGCGGGCGCTGATGAGGCGGGACAAGGGCTGCGTGGTCTGCAAGGCGCCGCCGTGGCAGTGCCACGCCCACCACCTGATCCACTGGATCGACGGCGGCCCCACCTCGATCGCCAACCTGGTGCTGCTGTGCGCCGGTCACCACCGCGCCGTGCACTCCGGCCAGTGGGCCATCACCATCACCGGCGGCGTCGTCCACGTAACCCGCCCGGCCTGGACCAGCCCCGGCACCACCACCGCCGCCGACCTAGCCAACCTGACCGACCTGTCGCGCTACTACACCCCGACCTCCGGCCGACAGGTCAGCGTCAACCCCCACCACGAACACCCCAGCATCACCACACCCCACGAGCACCCCAACGTCACCCCGAACCACGAGCACCCCCACCGGCTCCCGGCCACCAGCCTCACCGGACAACCCAGGCCGCAGCCAGACTCGCGCCCCAAGGTGCAAGCCGGTACCGGAGACCTGTCCTGGCTCACCCCAGAAGCCACCGCGCTCCTCGACCCCTGGGGCGACAACGGCACCCCCTCCGCCGGCCCGTAAACCCCCGCACCCGCCGGCGGCTCCGCACCGCGACAGCAGCCGCCGGCGCGAAACACCCCCAACCACCAAGCGCCCGATCACAACCGATCGGGCGCCCAGACCCATGCCACCCACAGCCGGCGAGGCGCCGTGCCCACCCCGCCGCCGTTGCCAAGTACAACCATGTCTTCGGTGCCGCCCGCGCCGCTCACTAACCGGGCACCGGAACGGCTAAGTAGCGGGAGAGACACACAACGCACCCGACCACTCGGTAGTTCGGGTGGAGCAAAGGGAGCCAAGTCACACCGGATCATCCTGGTCATCGCGCTGCTCTTCCTGGGTCCCGCGACAAGAGCACGAGCGGCCACACGGTTGCCTCACCGACGCAACCTGAGCCACATACGCGCCCCACCAGTCGGTAGTTCGGGCGGGCATGACCCTCCAGCATCCGACACGAGCACCGCCAAGGCGACGCACCCCAACGGTCCCGGGTGGCGCCGACACCTCAGCCCGACGAAGCAACGCGAGCCGGATACTCAACGCCCTCCAACCCCAGTAGCTCGACCGGGAGCAAAGCTCGAGCCAGGTCGAACCGGATCATCCTGGTCATCACGCTGCTCTTCCGGGTCCCACGGCAAGAGCACGAGCGGCCACACGGTTGCCTCACCGACGCAACCTGAGCCACATACGCGCCCCACTGGTCGGTAGTTCGGGCGGGCATGACGCTCCAGCATCCGACACGAGCACCGCCAAGGCGACGCACCCCAACGGTCCCGGGTAGCGGCGACGCCTCAGCCCGAGGACGCAGCGCGCCCCGACCACACAACGCAGTCCCGCCGCCCCAGCGGTTCGGGCGGGGTCACGCTCCAGCCCGCGACGCGTGAGCGGGGGCAGGCGTTGGAGATCGACAACCTGGGCCGGATACGTCACGCACCCCACCACTCAGTAGTTCGGCCAGGTGCAACGCTCCAGCCCGCGACACGAGCACGGGTGGGGCCACCCGGGTGGCTCGCCGGCGCAACCTGAGTCAGATACGCCATGCGGCCCGCCACTCAGTAGTTCGGGCGGGCGCGACGCTCCAGCCCGCGACCCACGAGTACGGCGGGGGGCGATGTACTCACCGCCGCCGATAGCTGGCGTGGCCCCGTCGGATGGTGTTAAAAGTTGGACCGAGGGTGAGGTAGAACACTCTGGATCCGGTATGGTCGCCGCCCATGGCAGTCGAGTCGTCAACACCTGGTCAGGTCAGCACTCCGCGGTGGCATAGTCCACTTGCGGTGAAACCCCGCCTGGTTCTGGCCAGTGCGCTGATGTTGTTCCTCGAGCTGGCGCTGATTCGCTGGACCGGGTCCAACGTCGTCCACCTCAGTTACTTCTCCAACTTCGTGCTGCTCGGATCGTTCCTCGGCATCGGGATCGGGATCCTGCGGTCCGGCCGGGCGAAGCGACTGCCGTTCTACTCGCCGATCGTGCTCGGGCTGCTGGTCGCGGTGGTCGCGTGGAAGCCGGTCACGGTCAACCGGGGCGGCGACACCAGCGTCATCTACTTCACCAGCCTGAACACCACCGGCCCGCCGACCTGGGTGATCCTGCCGATCATTTTCGTCGCCGCCGCGGTGATCCTGGCCGGTCCGGCCGAGTTGGTCGGCCGGTGTTTCGGTGAGTTGCCGCGGCTGACGGCGTACCGGTATGACCTGATCGGGAGCCTGATCGGCATCCTCGCGTTCACCGGGTTGTCGTTCGTGGGTGCGCCGCCGATCTGGTGGGGTGCGATCGTCACGATCCTGTTCGCAGTACTGATGGTCCCGCAGCAGAAGCTGACCGCGACCGCGTTGAGTGCTGCGCTGGTGGCCGCGCCGCTGCTGGTGATGGTCGGCGTGCTGTTCCACGAGTCGACGCGGCCCGAGAACAGCTGGTCGCCGTACTACAAGGTGCAGACGCAGGCATCTCAATGGGATGGCGTGCCGCTGCTCACCATCACGGTGAACGGCGTACCGCATCAGCAAGCGATTCCGGCCGACTCGCGGCTGCAGTGGGAGCCTCAGTACGGGCTGCCGTACGAGCGGGCCAATGCGGGCAAGGCGCCGAAGAACGTGCTGATCATCGGGGCCGGCTCGGGCTCCGACGTCGCGATCGCGCTGAAGAAGGGCGCGCAGCATGTCGACGCGGTCGAGATCGACCCGCGGATCCGCGACATCGGCAAGGCCCTGCACCCCGACCGCCCGTACCAGGACCCGCGGGTGACGTCGCACATCGACGACGGCCGCGCGTTCCTGTCCCGGACGGACAAGAAGTACGACCTGATCATGCTCGCGCTGCCGGACTCGCTGACGCTGGTCAACGGCGCCAGCTCGCTGCGGCTGGAGAGCTACCTCTTCACCAAGCAGGCGTTCGAGAGCGCGAAGGAGCACCTGGCTCCGGGCGGCGCGTTCGCGATGTACAACTACTACCGCGAGACCTGGCTGATCGACCGGCTCGCGCTGACGGCGGAAGAGGCGTTCGGGCACAAACCCTGTGTCGACAAGGTCGGCGACGACCTGCAGCAGGCCGTGGTGACCGTCGGGCTGACCGAGGCCGACCAGACCTGTGGCACCGCCTGGGCCGGGAAGACCGAGATCACGCCGCCGCCGGCCACTGACAACCGGCCGTTCCTGTACCTGTTCACCGACCGGATCCCGTCGCTGTACCTGGTAACGCTCGGCCTGGTGCTGGTCGCCGGCCTGATCGGCGTGGGCATCGCGGGCGGCGGTTCGTCGTACCGGCGGATGCGCCCGTACGCCGACCTGTTCCTGCTCGGCGCCGGCTTCATGCTGCTGGAGACCAAGAGCATCACCGGGTTCGCCCTGCTGTTCGGTACGACGTGGGTGGTCAACGCGATCGTGTTCGCCGGGGTGCTGATCGCCGTCCTGGCCGCCGTCGAAGTGACGCGGCGGTTCAAGACGCCACCGGTGAAGGCGATGTACGTCATCCTGGCCGCCGGGCTGCTGCTGAGCTGGGTCTTCCCGGACAGCTGGCTGCTCTCGATGCCGGTCGGGTTGCGCGCGCTGGTCGCCGTGGTGATCGCGTTCATGCCGATCTTCGCCGCCAACGTCATCTTCGCGAAGCGGTTCAGCGACACCGCCGACGGCACCGCCAGCTTCGGCGCCAACCTGCTCGGCGCGATGCTCGGCGGCTGCCTCGAGTACGCGGCGCTGCTGATCGGCTTCGACGGCCTGCTGATCATCGCCGCCCTGCTGTACGTCGGAGCGTTCCTCCTCCGGCCGAAAGGCAGTCCAGCGGTAGCCGGTTAAGCGGCAACAAAAAACTGAGGGCCACCCGCGCGGGTGGCCCTCAGTTTTTTGTCGGTGACTCAGCTGTTCGGCGATCCGTCCTGAGGGCGGTCCGGGTTGGGGCCCGGGTTGTAGGTCTCAGGCGGCGGGTACCCCGGGAAGGTGTTGCCCTGCTGCCCCTGCCCGTACTGCGACCCGCCGGGTTGCTGCTGCTGCGGGAACCCCAGCTGCTGGGGATAACCAGGTTGCTGCGGGTACCCCGGCTGCTGCGGATACCCGCCCTGGTTCGGGAAGGTGTTGCCTGGGCCGCCTCTGCGGTTGCGGCGACTGGCGACGGCCAGCAGGATCGCGCCGAGGGTCGTGAAGATCAGCACCGAGAAGACGAGCCCCACGATTGCCACGACGAAGAGCCCCAGCGAGCCGCGGGCCCCGACGGCGAACCTCACCCCGGGCTCGGTCTCGACGCAGTCCACCACGTAGTCGCCGGCCGGCAGCTTGTCGACCGACCGCGCGATCACGTACCAGCTCGTCTCGTTGATGGTGAGCGTCTCGGATCCGCTCGGCACCTCCAGCGCGACATCGCCGTCCGTCGCCGTCTTCACCTCGCAGGTCGGCTTGACTCCCTGCTCCGACGCGTAGATCTTCAGTCCGCCGTCGTCGAGGTGCATGACCCCGCCGTCGACCGGTTTCGGCGAGCTCGGCAGGTTCATGACGAGCAGGACGGCGAAGAGGGCGGCCAGCACGCCGCCCACGACAAAGCTGGCGATCCCGAAACGTTTCATGTGAGAACGCTAGCCCCCAGAAGCGTCACACCAGGCGCAGCGTCCGTCACGGTACGCCGACAAGTCGCAGCCCCCAGCGGTCTCGGGACCCCGAGCCACCGCAGCCCAGCGACCCTCACAGCAGACCGAACAACGGCGACCAAGCGACCCTCACGGCAGACCGAACAACGGCGACCCAGCGACCCTCACGGCAGACCGAACAACGGCGACCCAGCGACCGTCACGGCACCCCGAGCAAGCGCAACCCAGCGGCCGTCACGGCGGCGGCAACCACTACGAGCACGAACGGCGCCTTCCGCCAGGCCAGGACCCCGCCGACCAGGACGCCGGCCGGTCGGGCGATCCCGGCGTGACTCTGCCCGTCGGTCAGCGCGGCGGTCGCCACCAGCGCCGCCAGCAGGACGATCGCCGCCACCGACATCACCTGCTGCGCCCGCTCGGGCAGTTCGAATCGCGTGCGCAGCAAGGGCCCAGCGAGCCGCAGCGAAAAGGTGCCCACGGCAAGCACCAGGATCGCGGCGAGCAGTGCTGTGGTGTTCATCGAACCGTCTCCATCGCAGGTTTGCCGCTCCGGTAGAACACCAGACCGACGAGGGCGAGCAATACCGGCAACCCGGCGGGCAGGAAAGGCGTGGCGACGAGCGCGGCAACAACTCCAACTGCCGCGGCCGTCCGGGTCGACCGATCCCGCAGAGACGGCAGCACCAACGCGAGCAGAACAGCGGGGAACGCGGCATCCAGCCCGAACGCGTCGGTGTCGGTGATCACCGCCCCAGCCCCCGCGCCGATCGCCACCCCGACGTTCCAGCAGACGAAGATCCCGATCCCCCCGGCCCAGTACGCCGCCCGCCGCTGCCGCGGGTCGTCCTGGCCGAGGGCGAAGGCGACGTTCTCGTCCGTCATCAGGTGACTTCCCGGCAGCCGTCGCCAGCCGCCACCGATCACGTCGCTGATCGCCAGGCCGAACGGAACATGCCGGGTGTTCACCAGCAGTCCGGCGATCGTGGCCGCGACCGGACTGCCACCGGCCGCCACGATCCCGACGAACAGGAACTGCGACGCACCGGCGAACACCAGCAGCGACAACGCGATCGGCACCCAGATCGGGAGTCCCCCGCCGACGCTGATCGCGCCGTACGAGAGCCCGACGACGCCGTCGGCCAGGCAGACCAGTCCGATCGCGCGGAGCAGTCCAGGGTCTAATGTTCGCCATATCGAACGCATGGGTTTTATGATGAACACATCACAGTTGTTCGTCAAGCCGAACACATGGACCGATGGAGCGAACACCGATGGACAGTAAGGCGCCACTCGACGTCATCGCATCCTCCCTGCGCCGGGAGCGGGCCCGGGCCGGCCTGTCACTGACCGAGGTGGCCAAACGCGCGGGCGTGGCGAAGTCCACCCTGTCCCAGTTGGAGTCCGGCACGGGCAACCCGAGCGTGGAGACGCTCTGGGCGCTCTCGGTCGCCCTGGAGATCCAGTTCGCCGACCTGCTCGAACCCCCGCGACCCAAGGTCCAGGTGATCCGGGCGGACGAAGGCCCGGCGATCTACTCGGAGAAGGCTGACTACGCGGCGACCCTGGTCGCGGCCAGCCCGCCTCATGCCCGGCGCGACCTCTACCGCATCGTCGTCGCGCCCGGCCCGGGCCGCGAGTCACAGCCGCACATGCCAGGCACCATCGAACATGTTGTCCTGAGCACCGGCCGCGCGCTGATCGGCCCACTGGAGGAGCCGGTCGAGCTCCACCCGGGCGACTACATCGCCTACCCCGGCGACGTGCCCCACCTGTTCAAGGCACTCGTCGCCAACACCACCGCAGTACTGGTCTCCGAGACCTCGTAGCGTCCCGGCCCCAGGCATGGTTGCCGCGAGCAACGAGCCGCGGGCAACGCGTAGTGAGCTGCCGGTCAGGCCTTACGGCCGATGCCGCCGGCGATGCACTCCTCGATCTGGCTGAGCGGCTTGACCCGGGGACCGTCCGGCCACCACTCGTCGCACAGGACCAGGCCGGGCTCGACCAGCTCCAGGTCGCCGAACATCGCGCGGATGTCGGGGTAGGTGCGGAACAGGCCGCTGCCCATCGGGCTGTGGGTGAACCGGTCCTCCAGCGCGCGCGCCGTCTTGGCGTGCTCCGGCGTCTCCGGGTCGAGGAAGTGCGAGATCACCACGTACGAACCGGACACCAGCGCGTCGGCGTACCGCTTGACCAGGTCGGGCGCGTCGTCGCCGAGGTAGTGGTGCAGGGTGCCGTTCTGGATCAGCGCGATCGGCTGGCTGAAGTCGAGGAACTCGCGGACCTCGGGGTGGTCCAGGATCTCGTCGGGCTTGAAGATGTCGGCGCTGATGAACAGCGTCTTGTCGTTCTCCTCCAGCAGCGCCCGGCCGTGCGCCAGCACCACCGGGTCGTTGTCGACGTAGAGCACCTTGGCGTCCGGCTGCAGCCGCTGCACGATCTGGTGCGTGTTCTCCGCCGTCGGCAGGCCGGAACCACAGTCCAGGTACTGCGTGATGCCCGCTTGGCCGGCCAGGAAGCGGCAGGCCCGGACCAGGAAGTTGCGGTTGGACCAGGCCAGGTCGGTGACCTCGGGGGCCACGGTGGCGACCTGGCGCAGTACCTCACGGTCGATCTCGAAGTTGTCCTTGCCGCCCAGGAACGCGTCGTACACCCGGGCGATGCTGGCCCGCGTGGTGTCGACGCCGACCGGAACCGAACTCGGGGACATCTTGGCGTCGGGCATGGGCGACCTCGCAGATCGTGATGGGTCAGGAGCAGGAAAGACAGAGCCTACTAACAGTAGGGGAACGATTCCAGGTCTTGGGGGCGCGTCGGCCTGCCCCGGCCTGGCCGTAATCGTGAAATGATCCATCACAGCGTCAGGGACAGGGAGGACGGGCGGTGACGGAGCAAGGCACGCCGGGCGGGCCGACCGCGTTGCGGATCATGCTCGGTGCCCACCTCCGCCGGATGCGCGAAGAGGCCGGGATCACCCGCGCCGAGGCGGGCTACGCCATTCGCGGCTCCGAGTCGAAGATCAGCCGGCTCGAGCTGGGCCGGGTCGGCTTCAAGGTGCGTGACGTCGAGGACCTGCTCAGCCTGTACAAGCTGGCCGACGAGGACGAGCGCGCCCGGCTGATCAAGCTGGCCAAGGACGCGAACAACCCGGGCTGGTGGCAGCGCTACGACGACATCACGCCGAACTGGTTCCACTCCTATCTCGGCCTGGAGATGGCCGCCGAGCTGATCCGGACCTACGAGGTCCAGTTCGTCCCCGGTCTGCTGCAGACCCCCGACTACGCCCGCGCGGTGATCCGGCTCGGCCGGGGCGAGCGGCCGCTGCCGTCGGCCGAGATCGACCGCCTGGTCGCGTTGCGCGAAACGCGCCAGCGGATCCTCCAGGGCTCCACCCCGGCCCGGCTCTGGGCGATCGTCGACGAGGCCGTACTCCGCCGCCCGATCGGTGGCCGGGCCGTACTGCGCGCGCAGCTCGAACATCTCGCCGAGGCGTCCCGGCTGCCGAACGTGACGCTGCAGATCCTGCCGTTCTCGGCCGGCGGTTACGCGGCCACCGGCGGCGCCTTCACGCTGCTCCGGTTCGGCGACGCGGACCTGCCCGACGTCGTCTACATCGAGCACCTGACCAGCGCGGTCTACGTGGACAAGCGGGAGGACGTCGACGAGTACGTGATCACGATGGACTCGCTGTCGATCGCCGCCAGTACGCCGCGCAAGACCCAGGAGCTGCTCACCGAGATCACCAAGAGCTTCACCTGAGGCCGAGCCGGTCAGGACGGGCGCACTGGGTGACGTCGCGGCGACACTGCGTCAGCAAACATCAGGCCTTGGTTAACCGACAACCAAGTGCACCCTGAGTACGTCATATTGTGTGCGCCCAACTCTCCCTTGGACGGAGTTGTAGACACACCGATGCCGAGCGACGAGCACCAACCGGAACACTCGCGGGGCCGCGCCCGACGGTCCGCCCCGCGCCGGCGAGCCAACCGGCCGCGCACCGCGCGCACCGTCGCCTGGATGACGCTGCTCGGCGCCGTCGTCCCGGGCACCGGCTACCTGCTGGCCGGCCGCAAGAAGCTCGGCGCGGCCGTGACCACGATCTCGGTCGGACTGTTGCTGCTGGCCGGCTACCTCGGACTCACCCAGCGGGACCGGATCCTCGAGGTGGCCGTCGCGCCGCGGCAGTTGCAGTTCGCCACGATCGGCCTCTGCGTCCTCGGCACGCTCTGGATCGTCGTCATCGTCACCTCCCATCGGGCCCTGCGCTCCGGTACGGCGAGCAAGGGCTCGCGAGTCGGCGGCGCGGCCCTGGTCGGCTTGCTCAGCTTCGCGGTCGCAGTACCGACTGCTCTGGCTGTGCAGACGGCGCAGACGCAGCGGGACCTGGTCCAGACGGTCTTCGCCGGTGGCGACAGCAAGAGCGCGACGCGGCCCACCATCAAGAACAAGAAGGATCCGTGGGCCGGCAAGCCGCGGCTCAACGTGCTCCTGCTCGGTGCCGACGACGCGCAGGGCCGCGAGGGCGTCCGGACCGACACCGTGATCGTCGCCAGCATCGACACGGTGACCGGCAACGTCTCGCTGATCTCGCTGCCCCGGAAGCTGATGTTCATGCCGTTCCCGGAGGGCACCAAGCTGCACGAGAAGTACCCGGACGGGTTCGGCAAGGACGGCATCTCCAAGCAGGACCGGCTCGAGTGGATGCTGGACGCGATCTACAAGAAGGTGCCCGAGCAGTACCCGGGCATCGTCGGGCCGTCCGACAACGAAGGCGCCGACATCCTCAAGCTGACCGTCGGCGAGGCGACCGGGCTGACGATGGACTACTACGTCCAGATCAACCTGGCCGGGTTCACCGAACTGGTCAACGCGCTCGGCGGGATCACCGTCAACATCAACTACCCGATCCCGGTCGGTGGTAGCGACGACGCCAAGCGGCCGCCGAACTACTACCTCAAACCCGCGCAGAACAAGCATCTGTGGGGTCTCGAGGCACTCTGGTACGCCCGCGGCCGGTACGGCATCCCGAATCCGGACGACGCTCGCAGCGCCCGGCAGCGGTGCGCGATCCATGCGATCGCCGAGGCGGCGACACCGCCGAACCTGCTGAAGAGCTACCGCAATCTGGCCAAGGTCGGGAAGAACATGCTGCGCACCGACATCACCGAGGACCTGCTGCCGGCGTTCCTCCAACTGGGGCTGAAGATCAAGTCGGCGAAGGTCTCCGAGGTCCCGCTGGACGGCAAGAAGCTCAAGTTCGCCTATCCGCACCCCGACTACGACGGACTGCGCGAGACGGTAGCGGCAGCACTGTCGGCCACCCCGGCTCCCAGTACTCCGGGCACCACGCCGCGGCCTGGCAAGACCGCACCTGTCACGCCGACTCCGACCTCAAAGCCGACCTCCCGGCCGACCACGGCGCCAACCACTGAGCCGACCGGCACCGCCACAGCCAAGCCGTCGACACCTGCGACGGGACCGGCTGACCTGGCCGACGCCTGCGAGTACCACCCGCAGCAGACGCCGTAGTCCTGTGTGTACCACCCGCAGCAGACGTAGTACGGGCGTCTCGCCAGCGCTGGACACCTGATTGCCGCGGCTGGGCAGTGGGCTCTACGGTGGTCGCCATGTTTGAAGGGTGGGGTGACCGCGGTCGCCGGCGAGTGGAGTCGAGTGTGGCGTGGCTGCGGGAGACCATCGGCCATAGCGAACTGGCTGCTGCGCAGCGGATGCCGGCTGTAGTCGCGCAACTGGACCAGCACGCGGCGGCAGTACGGGACATCCTGACCTTCGGAGTACCGTCCGGACGCGGTGTGGATCAGAAGGTGTTGCTGGCCGGGTACGGCCGCGGCCTGGTGGATCGGGCCGCCGAGCTCGGGCGCCCGGTGGGTCGAGTGGGGCACTGGGCGCACGCGGAGTGGCTGGACCTGCGGCTGGCTGCTGTCTGCCTGCTGGCCGACGAGTGGCGTGCGCCGGGCTGGGACGACGGGCTACTCCCCCAGCCGTAGAGCGACGGCCGGTCGGGATCCGACCGGCCGCCATGTGCTGCTACTTGCTGCCTAGTAGTTCTCCCAGTCAGTAGCGGTTCGGGTTGTCGTAGCCCGGTTCGCCGGTGGAGCCACCGGTCGGCCGCGTACCGGACGTCGACGACGAACCGGACCCTGACTGGCCGGACCCTGACTGGCCGGACCCTGACTGCCCCGGCATGGACTGCCCCGGCGTGGTCTGGCTCGGGGTGGTGTAGCCCGTCATGGGCTGACCGGCCGCGTGCTGACCCGCCATGTGCTCACCCGTCGCGGACTGCCCGCTCATGGACCCGCTCGCGGAAACGCTCGCGGGCTGACCGGTGGGCTGGCCCGTCGTAGTGCCCGCGGCGGCGTCCTCGCGACCCCGCTGGTACGCCTCGGCCTGCGCCCGGGCCGCCGGCAGCTCGGAGTCGGCGCGGTCCAGCCACCGCTCCCACCGCTGCTGCATCGGCCGGATCAGACCGCCACCCGCACCGACGACGATCACACCGCCGACAGTGGCCAGGACGGCGATCAGTACCGGGGTGGTCACCGTGGTGGCGACACCGATCTGGTTGAGGGCCGCGATGATGCCCAGCGCCCAGATGAACACCGACGCGATGGTGGCCAGCGTCTTCCCGTAGGACAGACCGCTCAGCGCGTTGCCGACCAGATCCTTCACGGCCCGCGCGACGGCGCCGGCGATCACGACGATGATGATCGCGACAGCGGCTCGCGGCAGCCAGGCCACGATGTCGGTGAGCAGGTCGCTGACCGGGTTGGGTCCCCAGACCCCGAAGCCGATCTGCAACGTGATCAGCAGGATCGCGTAGTACACCAGTTTCGCGATGATGTCGGACGCGTCGTACTGCGACCTGGCCAGCGCCTGCTTGATCCCGCCCCGCTCGACCGCTCGGTCGAACCCGACCCGTTCGAGCGCCGCGTTGACCACTTTGGCCACGACTTTGGCAATGATCCAGCCGATCACCAGGATCGCCAGGAAGATGACCAGCTTGGGCACGAACGTCGCGATCGCGCTCCACGCGTCGTTGAGGCCTTGTTCGATATCCACTGTCTGCTCCTTCCGGTCCGGCACACCTCGAGAGACGGGACGTGCCCTGTCGCCGACCCGGTACCCCGCCGGGCCGCACAAACGCACAAGCGGCTGGTACCCCGCGGCGTACCGGCCAATTCGGCGTGCACAAGTTCGGCGCGCGGCAACCGTGTGGAGCAGGTCAGCCCGCCGGATGGAACCGGCGACCGGCTCGATGTTGCCGAAGGTGCCGACGGCAACGGCGGCGGCGAGCGTCAGTGGGTGAGCGCGGCGGCTTCGGGGACGGCGAGCAGGGCGGAGACCCACTGCATGCGCTCGGGCTTCGGCCAGTAGTAGACCCAGGTGCCGCGGCGTTCGCAGTCGACCAGCCCGGCCTGGCGCAGGACCCGCAGGTGGTGGGAGATGGTCGGGCCGGACACGTCGAACTGGCCGGTGAAGTCGCAGACGCAGATCTCGCCGCCGGCCGAGGCGATGATCGACATCAGCCGGAGCCGGATCGGGTCCGACAGCGCTTTGAAGACCGCGGCGCCCTCAGCGGCCTGCGCTTCATTCAGGGCCGAGACGGAGATCGGCGCGCAGCAGCCACCGCTCCGCTGAGCGTCGGTCGCATCGGACGATTCCTGATTCGACATGTGTCTATCTTGACTCTCGTCTAATCAAAAGGCAAGCTGGACATCGCTGATTAGATGAACTTCAACATAGTGGGGACGGGAGACCGATGAGCGAGCAGCACACCGCCGCCGGCGCGGACCAGACGGCACCGGCAGCATCCAAGACGGCACAGGCGGTTCGAGCGCCGGAGGGTCCGGTCGTGGTGATCGGGGCGGGTCCGGTGGGGCTGGCAGCGGCCGCGCACCTGGCCGAGCGGAGCGTGGAATTCCTGGTGCTCGAGGCCGGGCCCGGGGTCGCGGCGGCCATCAACGAGTGGCGGCACGTGAAGCTTTTCAGCCCGTGGCGCTACGACATCGACTCCGCGGCCCGTCGGCTGCTGGAGCAGTCCGGTTGGGTCGAGCCGGACCTGGGCGCGCTGCCGACCGGAGGTGACCTGATCGACTCCTACCTCGAGCCGCTGACCAAGACGCCGCAGCTGAACGACCGCATCCGCTACAACGCGGCCGTCGTCGCAGTGACTCGGGCCGGCTTCGACCGGGTCCGTACTGCGGGCCGCGAGCAAGCACCGTTCCTGATCCGGCTGGCCGACGGCAGCGAGATCCTCGCTTCCGCGGTGATCGACGCAGCCGGGACCTGGCGCCGGCCGAACGTGCTGGGCGGCTCCGGCATCCCCGCCCGCGGCGAAGCCGAGGTTGCCGACGGCATCGCTCGCGCCCTGCCCGACGTACTCGGCCGTGACCGCGACCGCTACGCGGGACGCCGTACTGCGGTAGTCGGCGCCGGCCACTCCGCAGCGACGACCCTGCTGGACCTCGGCGCGCTGGCGGACGAAGTCCCCGGTACGGAGATCGTCTGGGTGGTGCGTGGGACGGACCAGGCGCGGACCTACGGTGGCGGCGAAGCGGACGAGCTCCCCGCTCGTGGCGCACTGGGAAGCAGGCTGAAGAAGCTGGTCCAGTCCGGTCAGGTCGAGCTGGTGAGCAGCTTCCGCATCGAGGCTGCGACCCGGACAGCCGACGGCCGGATCGAGTTGGCCGCCGGCGACCAGCGTGTGGTCGCGGACACGGTGGTGAACTCGACCGGGTTCCGGCCCGACCACGACATGGTTGGCGAGCTCCGGCTGGACCTCGACTCGATCATGGGTTCGACCAGAGCACTTGCGCCGCTGATCGACCCGAACAAGCACTCCTGTGGCACTGTGCCGCCGCACGGCGTGGACGAGCTGACCCACCCGGAGACCGGCTACTACGCCATCGGTGCGAAGTCCTACGGCCGCGCCCCGACCTTCCTGCTCGCCACCGGCTACGAGCAGGCCCGCTCCGTCGTTGCCGCTGTGGCAGGCGACTGGGAGGCAGCCCGCGACGTACAGCTCGACCTGCCGGAGACCGGAGTCTGCTCCTCGAACCTGGCCTACGGCGACGCGAGTGGCGACGAGGCCGGGGGCTGCTGCGGACCGGCGCCGCAGGCAGTCACTGCTGGCCGGGGGCTCTCCACTGGCATCAGTGGCGGCCTCCTGACCGTCATTGAGGACAAGGCTCCTGCCCAGTCGGGCTGCTGCGGCTGATGAACCACCCTGCCCCGGCGACCGCCACAGACCTCGGTACTGGCGGTCGCCGCGGCACTCAGCGCCGCGACATCGTCGCCGCGCTAGCCGTCACCACCACCGTCGGCTACGGCGTCCTGTACTACGCCTTCAGCGTACTACTCGCGCCAATGAGCAGCGACCTCCAGATCTCCACCACTACGGCGACTGGAGCACTGACCACCGCAGTACTCGTCAGTGCGGCCATGGCCATTCCTGTCGGTCGCGTGCTCGATACCCGCGGCGGGCGCGGGGTCATGACAACAGGATCCGTGCTGGCAACCATCGCAGTATTGACCTGGTCGCAGGTGCAGAACGCGACGCAGCTGTACGCCGCCTTCGTGCTCATCGGCGCCGCCTCGGCGATGGTGCTCTACCAGCCCGCGTTCGCTGTCATCGTGGCGGTCACCGAACCGGCGCGACGCGCCAACGCCTTGCTGGGCGTCACTCTGGTGGGCGGCTTCGCGAGTTCGATCTTCATCCCCCTGACCGGCCAGCTCATCCAGGCCATCGGCTGGCGCGACACGCTCCTCGTCCTGGCCAGCATCGTTGCCCTGGGCACCATTCCCCTGCACACGCTCACGCTTCGCCGTACCGGCCCGCCGGTGCCAACGACCGCCCATGAACGGCGCTCACCGGCCCGCGTACTACGAGACACCGGCTTCTGGCTGATCGCCGTCGCGTTCGTGCTGCACAGCGCGGCCCAAGCAGTGATGGCCGTCCACCTCGTCACTTACCTAACCCAGCTTGGCCATTCGCTGACCACTGCGGCCGGCCTCACCGGCTTGCTCGGACTCCTGTCGGTCACCGGCCGCATCCTGACCACAGTCGTCCAGCGCTGGGTATCCATCACCCTGATCGCCGCCGCCGTCTACACCCTGCAGGGCATAGCGATCGCCATGCTGCCCTTCATCGGCCAAAGCGTCGGCGGTGCCACGGTCAGCCTGGTCCTGTTCGGTCTGGGCTTCGGCGTCGCGTCGATCGCCATCCCCGCCATCCTGCTCGACCGGTACGGCGACGACGGCTACGCGACCATCTCCGGCATCCTCGGCACGCCGACCACCATCAGCCGCGCCACAGCCCCACTCGCGGCCGCCGCCATGGCCACCACCATCGGCTACCGCCCGCTGATCCTCACCGCCGCCGCGGCCTGCCTAACAGCCGGTGCCGCGCTCACTTACTCCAGCGGAGCAAGGCTGCGACCGGCGCGCCACCCAGGGCAGCGCGGGGAAGAGTGACGACCTCGGCCGTGGTCCGGACAGCCGCCGCCACCAGCGCCTGATCGGCACGAAGCGGCTGATCCGACGGTACGGCGCCAAGGTCCAACCCAGGATGGTCCTGTACTACGACCTCGTGGGCAGCCGCCTCGCCCGGATCCAGCAGCAGCGTCTCCACCTGGCCGCGAACGAAGGCGCCGGCCACGTCCCGGACACCGGTGGCAACCGCGAAGTCCTGACCGAGCCGGTCCTTCAACCGATGGACGAGCTCGACCTGACGCGCAACGGAGTGCGCCATCAGCGCCTCGCGAATCGCCTGCGCCTGGGCCTCGTCACCACCGTCCTGGGCGCGGCCGCCGGACTCCAGCTGCACAACGGTCGCCTCGGACTTCTCCAGGCGATCCGTCACCTGGCCGACCGACCGGGGATCGCCCGCCACCAGGATCAGCCGTACGCCGCGACGCATCACCGACTCCAACTCGGTCACGACCGCGTCGGCGTTGCGGCTCCAGACATTCTCCGTCTCGTGCTGGTAGCGCAGCGCGGACCAGCCGCCGACCGGCACCTTGTGCACGTGATGGGTCTCGCCACCGGCCGAGGTCTGACTCTCCGGTTCCGGTACGTCGGAGTTGTAGACCGCGACGTCACCCCCCCTCGTGGTCGACCAGCGCCAGCGCGAACCGGATGTTGCGGTCGGCCAGCCGGATCCACTCGGTCAGGTCGGGCAACGGCCCCCAGCTCACCACCGGCTGATCCACCCGCTGGTGCGTGACCTCGTCGAAAAGCAGGCCCGTCACGTTCGCCACCACCATCCTGGCGGCCGGGGCCGGCGTCTCGACCTGCTCGGTCAGCCGCTCGGAGACCGACCGGATGACGGCGTCCGGCGCACCGGCGGAGGCAAGTTCATCGACTGCGGCCCGCGCTCGCAGCTCCTGCTCGTGCGCACCGGACTCGGACTCACGGCTCACGTCCAGCAGCACACTCGCGAACGGGCCGTCTTCGGCAAAGACATTGCTCAGTCGCGTGGCATCCATGCCGCCCGGGTACCCGCGAAGGCGATCGGAAAACGCCCCAGCTGAGAAGGAGCCTGATCGATGACGGAGCGACTGAGGGTCGCGACCTTGAACATCTGGTGCCGGCACGGCGACTGGCCGGCCCGGCGAGAGATCCTCCGGGAGGGATTCCGCGCGCTGCGGCCCGACCTGGTGGCGCTGCAGGAGACGGTGGTCGGCGACGGCGACGACCAGGTCGCCGAGCTTTTCGGCGACGAGTACCACGTGATCCACCAGGGCCGGCGTACTCCGGAGGGCGTCGGCTGCTCGATCGTGAGCCGGTGGGAGCCGGTCCGGATGGACGAGATCGACCTGTGTGTCACCGAACGGGTCGACCCGGAGGACTTCCCCGGCCGGTCCACCGTTGCCGAGTTCGACACCCCGCTGGGTCCGGTGCTGTTCGTCCAGCACAAGCCCGACTGGCAGGTCGACCGCGAACGCGAGCGGGAGCTGCAGGCGGTCACCGCCGCGGCGAAGGTCGAGAAACTGGCCGCCGATCGGGACGTGCACGTGATCCTGGCCGGCGACTTCGACGCCCGTCCGGAGACCGCGAGCGTGCGGTTCTGGACCGGCCGGCAGTCGCTCGGTGACCTGAGCATCAACTACCAGGACGTCTGGGAATTCGCTCGGCCCGGCGAGAGCGGGCACACCTTCACGCTGGAGAACCCGCAGATCGTCGCGGAGGCAGACTGGGGCCGCATCCCGCCCCGGCGGATCGACTACCTGATGGTCCGCTGCGACGAGCGCGGACCGACCCTGCGGATCCGCTCGGCGGACCGGCTGTTCGACACCCCGGTCGACGGTGTTTTCGGCAGCGACCACTTCGGCGTCACCGCGGAGCTCGAGCTCCCCTGACGGCGCAGTAAGGTGTTGCCGATGGACAGGGTGCGGATCGGATCGGGGCTGGTCAAGGCCCTGATCGCCGCCTGCCTGCTGGCCGGCGTCTTCACGATGCACGGCCTCACCGGCAACCACGACGCCGCCATGGCCTTGGTCCACCAACCACCGACACAGCTCGGCCTGCCGTCTCCGCACGAGTCGATTGGCGTAGCGCCTTCGCACGAGCCGGTCGGCGGGCCGTCTTCGCACGAGTCGGGCGGTGTGCCGCACTCGCACGAGTCGGCGCCGCACACCGACGTACCGGCGGCGGCTGCCGGGCTGCCGGTTGTCGAGTTCGGTCCGTACGAGGATCACGGGCACATCCACTCGATGGAAGACGTGTGCCTGGCGATGCTCGTCGCGCTCCTGCTCGCGCTCGTCGTCGCGGTGGCCCTGCGCAGTTCGGTGACCGCGCACCCCGCAGTAGTGGCTGCCGCTCCGGTCCGGGTGGTTGCCAACGGGCCGTCGCCGCCGTGGCGCCGGCCCACCTTGTCGAAACTCTGCGTACTCCGTACCTAGGCCGAGCCCTGCCCAGAACCGGGTAATCGGCCCGCTGACGCGTGCGCCGCACCCGGGGTTCTCGCAGTACTCAGCTTTCGACGACAAGGACCTCTTCATGCGACACCACCTGTGGAAAAGTGCTGCCCTGATCTTGCTGTCCGGCCTGGTGCTCACCGGCTGCGGCGACGACACCGACGGCGGCTCGCCGGCGGGCGGGCACGGCACCGGACACGGCAGTTCGACCACCGCGACCGCGAAGACCGGGGACTTCAACGACGCCGACGCCACCTTCGCGGCCCAGATGATCCCGCACCACCAGCAGGCCCTGCAGATGACCAGCATGGCCAGCCGTAAGGCGACCACCGCCGAGGTCAAGAAGCTCGCCGCGGCAATGACCACCGCGCAGCAGGCCGAGATCAAGACGCTGACGGGCTGGCTCACCGATTGGGGCAAGCCGGTGCCGACGCCGGCCCCGCACGACGACCACAACATGACCAAGATGCCCGGGATGATGACCGAGGCCGAGATGTCCGACCTCGGCAACGCCACCGGTTCGCTGTTCGACCGGATGTGGGCCCAGCTGATGATCGAGCACCACGAGGGCGCGGTGCTGATGGCCAAGACCGAGCAGACCGCGGGCAAGAACGCGGCCGCGATCGCGCTGGCGAAGAAGATCGAGACCGACCAGAACGCCGAGATCGCGACCATGAAGCGGCTGCTCGGCCGGATTCCCGCCAACTGACCCGGGAATACCCCCATGGGGTATAGTGTTACAGCGTCGGGAGGCTACGGAGTCCGTTCCGTGGCCGCCCGGCACACCGGACGCTCGAGAGGACACATCATGGTCAAGGCACCCCACCAGGGCCACGATCACCACCACCCTGACAACAGCCCAGCGACCGCTTCAGAAGTTGCCGAAGCCGGCCCCGAGACCCACAGCAGGCACGGGGCGCACGGCGGGCATGACGCGCACGGTGGGCACGACAAGCACGCGGGGCACGACCCGGAGATGTTCCGGCGGAAGTTCTGGCTGAGTCTGCTGCTGACGCTGCCGATCGTTGTCACCAGCCACATGGTGATGGACTGGTTCGGCTACTCGCTGGACTTCCGCGGCATCGACTGGGTCGGTCCCGTGCTCGGCACCTTCGTCTTCTTCTACGGCGGCTGGCCGTTCCTGGTCGGCGGCGTCCGCGAGGCCCGCGACCGGGCCCCGGGCATGATGCTGCTGATCTCGATGGCGATCACCGTCGCGTACGTCGCGTCGCTCGCCACCAGCCTCGGCGCCTTCGACCTGGACTTCTGGTGGGAACTGGCAGCCCTGGTCACGATCATGCTGCTGGGCCACTGGCAGGAGATGAAGGCGATCGGCCAGGCCCAGGGCGCGCTCGCCGCATTGGCGGCACTGCTCCCCGATGACGCCGACCGAGTCACCGACGACGGCGTCGAGACGGTATCGATCGCCGACCTGCGCATCGGCGACGTAGTACTGGTCAGGTCCGGTTCACGCGTGCCGGCCGACGGCGAGATCGTCGACGGCGCCGCCGAACTGGACGAGTCGATGATCACCGGCGAGTCCCGCCCGGTCAGCCGGACCGTGGGCGACCGCGTGGTCGCCGGAACCGTGGCGACCGACTCCGCGATCCGCGTCCGGGTCAACGCGATCGGCGAGGACACCGCCCTGGCAGGAATCCAGCGGCTGGTCAGCGAGGCGCAGCAGTCGAGCGGCCGAGCCCAGGTGCTGGCCGACCGGTTCGCCGCGATGCTGTTCTACATCGCGACCGCGGCCGCACTGGTCACTTTCCTTGCCTGGTGGGTCTTCGGGACCCTCAACGAGTCCGTCGTACGGACCGTCACGGTCCTGGTGATCGCCTGCCCCCACGCCCTCGGGCTGGCGATTCCGCTGGTGATCGCGCTGTCCACGGCGGTCGCCGCGAAGGCCGGGATCCTGGTCAAGGACCGGCTGGCGCTGGAGCGGATGCGGACCGTCCAGGCCGTGCTGTTCGACAAGACCGGCACGCTGACCAAGGGCGAGCACGTCGTCACCGGCATCGTCGGCGACGGGATCGACGACCAGGAGGTACTGCGGATCGCCGGTGCCGTCGAGGCTGACAGCGAGCACCCGTTGGCCCGCGCCATCGTCACGGCGGCCGACCAGCGGGGCGGGCGGGCCAAGGCCGCTGACTTCAAGTCGCTGACCGGCCGTGGCGTCCAGGCCACTGTCGAGGGCGTGAACTACGCCATCGGCGGGCCCGCGCTGCTGCGGGAACTGGACGCGACCGTACCGAGCCTGCTGCGTGACCGGGCCGAGGAGTGGTCGAACCGGGGCGCCGCGGTGCTCTATCTCCTGCGCGTCGACGACTCGACCTCGGTCGCGACCGGGGCGATCGCACTGGAGGACGAAGTACGGCCCGAGGCGCGGGAGGCGGTCGAGCAGTTGCGGGCCGCCGGCGTGGCCAAGATCGTCATGATCACCGGAGACGCCGAGCCCGTCGCTCGGGCGGTGGCAGCCGACCTCGGCTTCCGCGACGGCGTCGACGAGGTGTTCGCCGAGGTCCTGCCGGCCGACAAGGACAAGGCGGTCAGCGAGTTGCAGGCGCGAGGCCTGACCGTGGCGATGGTCGGCGACGGCGTGAACGACGCACCCGCGCTGGCCCGGGCCGACGTCGGCATCGCGATCGGCGCGGGGACGGATGTCGCCATCGAGTCGGCCGGGGTCGTGCTCGCGTCCTCCGACCCGCGCGGTGTCACCGGCGTGATCCGGCTGTCCAAGGCGTCGTACCGCAAGATGATCCAGAACCTCGCCTGGGCGGCCGGCTACAACGTCGTCGCGATCCCGCTCGCGGCGGGCGCGCTGGCCTGGGCCGGGATCACCCTCAGCCCGGCGCTCGGCGCCGTCCTGATGTCGGCCTCGACCATCGTCGTCGCCGCCAACGCCCAACTCCTGCGCCGCGTCCACCTGACCCCGGAACGCTGACCAACCATCCACACGAACCGCCGCGACCTGCTTCCCAGGCCGCGGCGGTTCGTTTCGCGAAAGCCTTGTTCTACTGCGGTTTGAGGCCACCGAAGGTCAGGTCGAGGATGGTGTCCACCTGCTCCTCGGTGACGGGACCTGTGTGCAGCAGTAACCGGTAGTACAGCGGCGCGTAGAGCAACTCCACCCTCAGGCATCGTCCGGGCGAGTGGCGGGACTCAGTTCGGCTAGCAGTCCGTAGTGGTCGCTGACTGTGGTGGCGGGTTGGTCGAAGATGCGATGGCAATCGGAGATCGCCAGGGTCGGGCCGCCGTGGGGGCCGCAGCGGACGAGGATGTAGTCGATGCGGCGGTAGGGCCAGTCCCAGTCGGCGCTGTGCGGATTGCCGGGGACGAAGGTGTCGCCGTTCTCCCCCGGATGGACGCTGCTCCAGGCATCGCGATAGCAGACGCTGAGATCGTCGATGACGTGCTTGCCGGTCCAGAACCGCATGCTGTCGGCGTCCGGCTCCGCGTCGAAGTCACCCGCGACCAGCACGTGGCCGGGATCCTCAGCGAGCAGATCGTCGAGGACGCGAGCGGTGGCGGCTGCTTGCAAACGTCGTTCGTGCTCGTGGTCCAGCTGCCAGTCGGGGAAGTGGTTGGCCAACCAGATCCGGCCGATCGGCTCCGGCGCCAGGATCTCCGTGACCAGGGCCGTGCAGGCGAAATCCGTGGCCCGGGTGGTGAGGTGAAGATCGATCTCCTCGACCCGACCAACCGGCCACCGACTCGCCGTCGTCACCCCCTGCCCATCCGCCTCCCGCGCCACCTGATGAATCACCTGGTACGCCGGATCAAGAAACTCCTGCACCTGGTCGTACTCCGCGGTCGCGACGGTTTCCTGCAAGGTGATGAGGTCTGGCCCGAGCTCGGCGAACTCCCGCCGGAGTACTTCCCGCCGAGCCGGCCAGTCACCGCGAGTCCTCCACACATTGAGCGTGGCGATCTTGAGGTTGGTCATGCCGACCGTTACCCATCTCTGGCCCGAGCACTCAGTTGAGGTGACTGAGGCTGGTGGCGAGGCGGGTTGCCAGGCGGGTCAGGTCGCGGTCGGTGCCGTGGTCGGGGTTGACCTCGGTCAGGACGAGACCGGCGGCCGGGCCGCTCAGGAACTCGTCCAGGCAGTCCATCATCAGGTCGAACGGGAGGCCGGTGTGGTTGTCGATGTGGACCGGGAGGTCGGCGAGCGGGAGGTCGAAGAAGTCCACCACGTCGATGTCGAAGTGGATCAGGTACGAGCCGCCTGACGACGCGAACAGGTCGCGAGCCTCCCGAGCGGTGCGCACGCCATCGCGGCGTACGTCGGCTGACGTGAACCGGCGCAGGGCGGACGTTCGCTTGGTCTCGTCGAGTCCCACGTTGACGCCGAAACCGACCACGTCCTCAACCTCCAGTAGCGGGCGGCGCGGTCCGATGCCGGCGAGCGGCTCGTAGCTGCCGGGCTCGCCCAGCGTGTGCCCCAGCCCCATCGAGTCGAGGACGCCGCTCGCCGTGCGGTCCGGCGTTCCGAGATCGAGACCGCCGTCGAAGTACACCAAGCCCGGGTCGGACCCCGCCCTCAGCAGGCCGGAGACCACGCCGACCGTGATCGAGCAGTCTCCCCCGATCACCAGCGGGAACCGGCCGGCGGCCACGGCCGCGGCGACCCGTTGAGCCGTCTGTTCGGCGATCGACACCACCGCAGACGCGTTCGACAAGCCGTCGGTCTCCCGCACGGGTTGCCATCGCGTGACAGGCTGCTCGCCCTGGTCGACCACGTCCAGCCCGTGATCGGCGAACACCTTCAGCAAGCCGGTACGCCGCAGCGCGGCCGGCGCCTTCTCCTGCCCGGGTGAGTGCGCGCCCGCACTGGAGGGGACATCCAGCAGTTCGATGGTGACCATGATGATCAACTCGCTTCCAGTCAAACAGGTTTTGATGGAATAGCTGTACCCTGGCAGCATTCCTTCAAACAACAGTTAGGTGGAAACGATGGCGAATCCCACGCCGGGCCGCCCGCGGTTCTACGCCGGTGTCGCCTGCCTGGATTTCGCCAACACGGTGGAGCCTCGCGTCACCCAGCCGGAGTTCGACTTCCTGCCCGACTTCGCCGCGCTGATCCACTGGTCGGACGAGGCGAAGCTGCTCACCCCCGTCCAGCGCCGCCGGCTCAGCCGCCAGGCAGAGGAGAACCCAGCCGCGGCCCACCGCGCGTACGACGCCGCGATCACGTTCCGTGAGTCCCTGTACCGGCTCTTCGCCGCAGTAGCAGCGGCCAAATCGCCTCGAGGCCTAGACCTCCAGGCCCTTCAACACGTCTATGTGGACGCGCAGCAGCATGCGACCGCCACCCTGGTCGACGGCCGGCTCGAGTGGACGTGGCGCGAGCCGTCCCTCGCCTACCCCGCCTGGCGGATCGCCGGCGACGCCATCGAACTACTCCGCTCCGACCGGCTCCAGCGCGTCAAGAGATGCCAACCGACCTGCGGCTGGCTGTTCCTCGACACCACCAAGAACAACAGCCGCCGCTGGTGCAGCATGCGCGAGTGCGGCTTCGAGGCCAAGGTCCAGCGCCAACGCGAGTCCACCCGAGTCAAGTGATCCTCTAGGTCGAGCAATCTGCTGAGAGCCTGGCCGAATCTTGTCCCAACGTTGACCGGCTCTTGTCGCAGAGCGGGCTGGTCCGCGCGACCGGCAGCCGTACGATGGCCATCTCTGCCAGGAAAGGGATCGGATGCGTGTACTGCTGGTCGAGGACGACCCGTCGATCGCCGGCGCGCTGTGCGAAGGTCTCCCCCGGTACGGATTCGCCGTCGACCACGTGACCACCGGCGCCGAGGCCCTGGCGGGTTTCGGCGCCGCCGAGCTCGTCCTGCTCGATCTCGGCCTGCCCGATGCCGACGGCATCGACATCTGCCGCCGGATCCGGGCGGTCAGCGAGGTGCCGTTGATCATCATCACCGCGCGCTCCGACGAGATCGAGCGGGTGGTCGGACTCGAGCTGGGCGCCGACGACTACGTCTCCAAACCCTTCGGCCTGCGCGAACTGGTAGCCCGGATGCGCGCCGTCACCCGCCGTACGGCGCCTCGAAGCGCCGGCGAACCCGAACCACCACCTGCCGTGGCGACCCAGCAGCTCGGATCCCTTCGACTCGACCGAGCAGCCCGGCGAGCCTTCGTGGCCGACGCCGAAATTTCCCTTACTCCCAAGGAATTCGACCTCCTCAGCCTGCTCGCGGCGACCCCCGGCGTCGTCCACACCCGCGAGCAACTGATCGAGGAGGTGTGGGACAGCAACTGGTTCGGCTCGACCCGCACCCTCGACGTCCATGTCGGTGCCCTGCGCAAGAAACTCGCCGACGCGGTCGAGGTGAACACCGTCCGCGGGGTGGGCTTCCGGCTCGATCCGGTCGCCCGGTGAAACTCCGGCTGGTCGCCAGCTATGTCCTGCTGGTGGCGGTCGCGCTGGCCCTGTTCACCATTCCGGTCGCGCTGAGCTCGTCGTCCATCCTCCGCTCGACCCTGGAGCAGACCGCCCAACGGGAAGCCCAGCTGTTCGCTCCCCTGGTACTACGAGACGACGCGGCCGCGGCCCAGGCGGTCGACGACCGGACTCGCGACTTCGAGAGCGCAACCGGTTCGCGCGTCGAACTCGTCGAACCGGCGGACCAACCCGCTGATGCCCAGGTACGGCAAGCTCTCGATGGTGGTGACCCGAAACCCGTCTGGGGTCGCCATCCGTTGCTCCAGGCCGACGCGGTCAGTGTGGTTCTTCCGGTCAAGGACCAGGGCCGCACGGTCGCGGTCGTCCAGATCGTCTCGCCGGCCGCCGACGTCAACGCCCAGATCGCGCAGATCTGGCGGTTCCGGTTGCTCGTCGGTGGTGCCGTCCTCCTCGTCGCGTCGGCCGTCGCGGTCGTCATCGCCAGCACGCTGGCCCGCCCGTTGCGCCACCTGGATGCGGTCGCCCGCCGGATCGGCGACGGCGACTACTCGGTCCGCGCATCGACCAAGGGCCCGCCCGAGATCGCGACCCTCGCGCGCACCCTCAACGACAGCGCCCGGCAGACCAACGCCCTGCTCACCTCCCAGCGATCCTTCGTCGCAGACGCCTCCCACCAACTCCGTACTCCGCTCGCGGCCATGCGACTCACCCTCGACAACGTCCGCGACACCACGCACGACCCGGCCCTCAGCGGCCGGATCGCCACCATCGATGCCGAGATCCACCGGATGAGCCGCATGGTGGAAGGGCTCCTGGCGCTGGCCAGGGCCGAGTCGACCTCGGCACCCGCCCAGCCGATCGACCTGGCAGCGATCATCGACCTCCGGGTCTCCACCTGGTCGGCTGCCCTCCAGGACACCGGGGTCGAGCTCGTGGTGGAGCTCGACCGCCCATGCTGGATCACCGCGACGCCGGGCGCACTGGAGCAGGTCCTCGACAACGTGCTCAGCAACGCGCTGGCTGTAGTACCGGCGTCGAGCCGGATCACCATCGTCGCTCGCCGGACCGGGTCGTCGGCGGAGTTGGTCATTGAGGATCAAGGGCCCGGTATGACCGCCGAGCAGCGCGCCCGCGCCTTCGACCGGTTCTGGCGTGCCGGGCCGCCCTGCACCGGTACGGGCCTTGGGCTGGCCATCGTCAAACAGCTCGTCGAACACGACGGCGGCCAGGCCGAACTCCGGCCGGCGCCGGGCGGCGGTCTCGCCGTCCACCTGACGCTTCGGGCCGCGACCTCACCTTCCAAGCGCTGACCGAACGCTGTCGCGATCCCGGCGTTCTCCTGACTTTCTGTTGCCATGCACAACAGCAGGATTGGTGGTGTCCCGGTAGCACTCGGCTACCGGCCGCCTGACCAGGAGCTCTCGTGAACCGAACCCGTACGACGGCCTTCGCCGCCACCACCGCCATCGCTCTCCTCGCCCTGACCGGCTGCGGCGGTGACGCCGGACCGACCAAGCAGGAGATCGCAGGTCTGTTCGACCAGTGGAACGCTGCCCTGGCGGGCGGCAACGCCGGCGTCGTCGCCGACCTGTACGCCGCCGACGGGATCCTGCTCCCGACCCTGAGCTCGGACATCCGGGCGAATCGGGAGCAGATCACGGCGTACTTCGAGACCGAGTTCCTGCCGAAGAAGCCGCAGGGCACCATCACCGAGTCTCACGTCCGGATCCTCGACGAGCGCAACGCGACGCACAGCGGGAACTACCGCTTCTCCCTCACCGACAAGGACGGCGGCAAGAGCGAGGTCGACGCCCGGTTCACCTACGTGTACGAGAAGATCGACGGCCGCTGGCTGATCGTCGAGCACCACTCGTCCGCTGCGCCCGGAAAGGACTAGCGGTCCTGCGGCCTGGACTCCGAGGTCGAGGCGCGCAGCGAGCCCGCGTGCGCCTTGGCCGAGGGGTCGCCCTTGGTCTTGATCAGGCTGGCCACCACGACGATCACCAGGATGCCCAGGATCACGCCGAGGCTGACCGGCGTGGGCACCTCCGGTACGCGGTCGTCGATGTCGACGTGCGCCCAGTGCAGGATGAGTTTGACGCCGATGAACGCCAGGATCACCGCCAAGCCGGCCGACAGGTACACGAGCCGGTCCAGCAGTCCCTTGACCAGGAAGAACAACGCGCGCAGCCCGAGCAGTGCGAACGCGTTCGCGGTGAACACGATGTAGGGCTCTTCGGTGACGCCGAACACGGCCGGAATCGAGTCCAGCGCGAACAGCAGGTCGACCCCACCGATGGCCACCAGGACCAGGAACAGCGGCGTGACGAGCTGCCGGCCCTCGACCTTGGCGAACAGCTTGCCCCCGACGTACTCGTCGCTGATCGGCAGCAGTTTGCGGGCGGTCTTCACCACCACGTTGTTCTCGACGTCCGGATCCTCGTTGCGATGCCGGAAGAGTTGCACGGCGGTGAACAGCAGCAACAGGCCGAACAACAAGAACATGAACGAGAACAGCGACAGCAGGGTGGCGCCGACCGCGATGAAGATCGCCCGCATCACCAGTGCCAGCACGATTCCGAAGGTCAGCACCTTGTGCTGGTGCTCCTCCGGGACCGCGAACGTGGTCATGATGATCACGAACACGAACAGGTTGTCGACCGACAGGCTCTTCTCGACGATGTAGCCGGCGAAGTACTCGGCCCCGAACGAACCGCCGTGCACACTGGCGAACCAGACCCCGAACCCGATCGCCACCAGCACGTAGAAAACCGACCAGGCGGTCGCCTCCCCGAACCCGACCTTATGCGGCCGCACCGCCGCGAGGACCAGATCCACCGCCAGCAACAAGACGACCAGCCCGATCGTCAGCGCCCACGTCAACCAGCCGATCTCGAGCACACTGCCTCCCACTCACCGGTTCCGAGCGGCCAGTCTGCTACCCCCGTTCAAATCACCCGCATCGACGCGCCGACCGTTGCTCCTGGCACCCAACTGCATCACGGCGACGGCACTGAGCACCAGGCCGCCGCCGACGAGCTGGATCCCGTTCAGGGACTCGCCGAACGCCGCGGCCGCGAGGGCGACGGTGACCACCGGCTCGAAGGTCGACAGGATCGATGCTGCCGAAGGCCCGACCCGCGCCATTCCGGCAAAAAAGGTCAGGATGGCGGCAACGGTGCTGACCATGGCGATCGCGAGCAGCCAGAGCCAGCCGCTGGGTTCGAAATCGAGCTGCGGACCGCCCTGTACTGCGGATGCCAGGGCGAAGGTGATGGCGGCGCCGGTGCAGACGAGTGCGGACAGCGCGATCGGCGGGGTGGTCCCGCCGACTCGGTCGCCGGCCAGGATGTAGATGCTGTAGGCAACTGCAGAGCCGAGACCCATGGCGGCTCCCAGCGGGTTCAGGCCGCCTGCCGCCGCACCGCCCAGCACCAGGGCGGTGCCGCTGGAGGCGATCAAGAGCGCCGCGATCCGGCGGGGTGACGCCTTTTCGCGGCCGAGCGCGATCGCGCCGAGCATCACCAGCGCCGGGTAGACGTAGAGGATCAGCGCGAGCAGCGAAGCGTCCATCCGTTCCAGCGCGCCGAAGAAGAGACCGGCCTGGGTGGCGTAGCCGATCCCGCCCATCGCCAGGCCGGCAACCACCGAGCGGCGCGACAACCCGCGGAAGGCTCCGGTGGCGCCGGCGATGGCCAGCAGCGCCGCGGCGGCGAACATGAAACGCAGCAGCAGGAGGTCTCCGAGACCGACGCCGGCGCCGTACGCGAGTTTGCCGAAGATCGCCATCGCACCGAAGCAGGCGGCTGACAGGAGGCAGAGGAGAGGTCCCACCCCGACGATGCTGCCATCGTCAACTGTTCACGTCTATCTCATGTTTGCGGACAGAACTGGGTAGCATTGGTGAACGATGCTCGACCTTCACCGCCTCCGGATCCTCCGCGAACTGAGTGCTCGCGGGACGGTTCACAGTGCCGCCCGGTCGCTCGGATACTCGCCGAGCGCTATCTCGCAGCAACTGGCGGTGCTCGAACGCGAGGCGGGCGCGAAACTGCTCGAGCGCACCGGCCGCAACGTCCGGCTCACCGATGCGGGCCTGGCCCTGGTTCGCCACGCGGCCGCCCTGCTCGACGGGATGGAGGCCGCCGAGGCGGAGGTCGCCGCGATCGCGGCCGGCCGCCCGAGCGGCGTCGTACGGGTGTCGGCTTTTCAGTCGGCCTTCCTGCGGATCGTCGCTCCCGCGGTCGCGGCGCTGGCCCAGAGCCATCCCGACATCCGGATCGAGGTCACCGAGGCGGAGGTCGAGGCGTCGATCCCGGCGCTGCGCCTGCGTCAGCTCGATGCGGTGGTCGGTGACGAGTACTCCGACCAGCCGCGGCCCGTCCACGCCGACCTCGCCCGCGAGCCCCTGGTCCGGGAGCAGGTGCGCCTGGTCCTGCCTGAAACCCATCCGCTGGCCCGCCACCGGCAAGTGCGAATGACGCAGCTAGCCGATGCGCGATGGGCCGCTTGCCAACCCGGTACCGGCCATCGGGACATGCAGATCCGCGCCTGCCGTGCGCTCGGCGGCTTCGAACCCGACCTGCGCTACGCCTCGGACGACTTCCTGATTCTCGTCGAGATGGTCCGGGCAGCCGGCGCCTGCGCGCTCCTCCCCGACCTCGTCCTCGGGTACGGCGTACCGGGCGTCGCCGTACGGACCTTGGCCGAAGGCACGATCGACCGCGAGGTCTTCCTCCTCACCCGCGCCGCCCGGACCCCCGCGGTCGAGGTTGTCGCCGCAGCCCTCCACGAAGCCGCTCCTTAGATCTCCTTCGACGGTTGGACGACGATGTGGGGGATGTTGACGTGCCGGGGGCGGCTCGCGATGTACGCGATCACGTCGGCAAGCTCCTCCGGCTGGACGGCCGACAGGCCGACCCGCAGTTCGTCGAGCATCGCCCGCAGGTCGGCCGGGAAGCCGTCGGCCAGCTCGGTCCCGCCGGTCATCCCCGGTTCGACATTCGTCACCCGGATCCCGTCGGGTGCGAGCTCGGCCCGGATGCTGCGCGACCAGTACGAAACGGCCGCCTTCGTGGCGCCGTACGTCGTCATCCCCGCCATGTACCGGTCGGCCGCGAGCGAGGAGATGTTGACCAGGTCGGTCGTTCGCTCGGCGGCGGATCGCTTCAACGCGGGCAGGAAGGCGTGGGTCACCTCCAACAGGCCTTTGAGGTTCACGTCCACCATGTGCTGCCACTCACTCACCGGCGCCTCGCCGAACGGCTGGATCTGCATCAGTCCGGCGTTGTTCACCAGCAGATCCACATCTCCGAGCTGCTCCTGGACCGTGACCGCGGCTCGCGCGACCGCTGCCTGGTCGGTGATGTCGGTCGGTACGGCGAGCGCGCGTCCGCCTGCTTCGACGACCTGGGCGGCGAGCTTCTCCAGCCGGTCGGCCCGCCGGGCGAGCAGAGCGACGGCGGCACCGTCGGCGGCGAGGCGAGTGGCGATGGCTGCGCCGATTCCGCTGGCGGCGCCGGTGACTACTGCGATTCGTGATTCAGTCATGGCTCCACCCTCGGGCGGACGCCGGGACCGGACCAGATCCGCTCCGACCCTAGGTCTGGCAGTACCACCCAGCCTGGATACTGGAACGGTGAGACCTGAGCTGGGTGAGTATCTGCAGAGCCGGCGCGCCCGGGTGAGCCCTGAGGAGGCCGGCCTGCCCAACGGCGCGGCCAGGCGGGTGCCAGGGCTGCGCCGCGAGGAAGTAGCGATGTTGGCCAATGTCAGCGTCGACTACTACATCCGGCTCGAGCAAGGTCGCGCCGGCAACCCGTCCGAGACGGTTCTCGGCGCGGTCGCGGACGCTCTCCGACTGACCGCGGCCGAGCGCGCCCACCTGTTCTCGCTCGCGGCACCGAGCCAGCGGACCAGCCCGCCACCGGCCGAGGTACGGCCTCAGCTCGCCGCGATGATCCAGGCACTGCGCGACGTACCGGCGATCGTGGTCGACCGGCTGACCAACGTCCTCGCCTGGAACGACGGCGCCGCCCTGATCCTCGCCGACTTCGCGGAACTCCCTGTCGAGCAGCGCAATCTCACCCGCATGCACTTCCTCGACCCGGCGATGCGTGACCTGCACGGGAACTGGGAGCAGGTGGCCCGGGACGCGGTGGCCCAACTCCGCCATGCTTCGGTCGGCTACGCGTCCGACCCCGAAATGGCCGCGCTGGTGTCCGAGCTCAGCAGCGCCAGTCCTGAGTTCGCCGCGTACTGGAACGCTCACGACGTCGCGACCCGGTCTCCGTGCGCCAAGGTCCTCAACCACCCGACGGCCGGGCGGCTCAGCTTCTCGCTGGAGTCCCTGGTGCTTCCCGCTGACGACGGCCAGTACGTGATGACCTACACCCCCACCGACGAGCCCACCAGAACCGCCCTCCTCGCCGCCGCCTCAGCGAGCTAGGTGCGAAGTGACTCGAGTAGTCGGGTCAGGACGGTGAGGGTCTGCTTCAGATCGCGGCGTGGATGGTCGGAGCCGGCCAGCCAGAGCGCGGCCTCGTTCATTGCCCCGGACAACAAATGCGCGAGCGGAACGACCGGCTGCTGAGGAATCTCACCCTCCTTGACCAACCGTGCCAGTACGTCGATCAGGTGCTGCATCGAGGTTGATGCGTCGAGCCGGCGCCAGGTCCCCCAGCCGAGGACCGACGGCGCGTCGATCAGCATGATCTGCTGACGGTGCGGCTCGGCGCTCGCGGTCAGGAAGGTCCGGCAACCGACGACCAGTTGCTGCCAGCTGTCCAGCCCTTCGGTCGCCTGCTCGATGCGCTCGGCGACCTCGGTGTGGATCTGCTCCAATACCGCCTGGAAGAGTGCGTCCTTGCCGTCGAAGTAGTGGTAAAGCGCACCCTTGGTGACGCCGGCCGCGTCGACGATCTCGGCCAGGCTGACCTGGCCGTAACCCTTGTCGGCAAAGAGTTCGCGGGCCGCGGCCACCAGCGCCGCCGTCGTCTCCACACGCTGTTGGGCCTTGGTCCTGGTCGGCATGGCGCCACTCTACCGCATTGACATACCAGTGGTATGGATCTAATTTTGCGGAACATACCGCCGGTATGTATCCCCCGCACTGAGGAGAGCCATGAAGGTATCCAGCTTCTACCCCGTGATCTGCACCGATGCCGAGCTGGTCGCGGCGACCCGCGACTTCTACGTTCAGCACTTCGGCTTCACCGTGACGTTCGACTCGGGGTGGTACGTCAGCCTGCGCCTGGACGGCGACCCCGACTACGAGTTGGCCATCCTTGACGCGTCCCACTCGACGATCCCGGCGGCCGGACGGCGTACGGTCAGCGGTTTGCTGCTGAACTTCGAGGTCGACGACGTCGACGCCGTCCACCACGACCTCGTCGAGGTCGCCGGCCTGGAGCCTGCCCTGACCTTGCGCAGCGAGGACTTCGGCCAGCGGCACTTCATCGTGACCGATCCGGCCGGCGTCCTGATCGACGTGATCACCGAGATCGAGCCGTCCCCCGAGTTCGCCGCCAACTTCACCGAGGCGTAGCCGTCCTGGATCGCTTCAGCGGTTGGACACGCCGGGTGACCGAGCAGAGGCCGGCGGGGGTGTTCGACACTCAAGGTGACCGAGACGGCCACCGGGAGGGCGTCGATGCCTACTGATCCTCCGCCTGCTTCCTACGACCGGGCCGCGGCGGCCCGGATCCTCTTCGAGCTGGCCGCGGGCGAGCCGTTCCGGTCGGCCGCGTGGGACGAACCGACTCCCCGCACGATCGAGTACCGCGAAGAGGTACTGCGTCCGGCGCGCGGAAGTCACCTCACCGCCGGGCAACTGTCATACGTCCTGCGCTATCTCCAACCGTGTCCGACCTACCTGGTCACCTCGGCCGGCTCGCGCATCACCTGGCGCGACAGCGACGGCATCGTCAACGTCGGCCACACCGGACCGCTCGGCGCGGCCGTTCCGGTCGTCGCACGAGAAGCGACGCTGATGCTGTGGAAGCTGCTGGCCTCCAACCAGACACTCGCCCGGCGCTCGGCCGAACTGAGACGCGAGGAGCGTGCGGTCCTCGCCGCCACGACGACCGATCGGGTGCCGCTCGACATCTTCCGCACCGGCATCGACGCAGCGGCGAAAGCCCTTGTCCAGCACGCTTTTCTCGCCAGACAGACATCCTGTACGACGCCGGCCGAGTTCGCCCGCGCGCTCCTCGACGGCGGCATCTTCAAGACAGTCGCCGGCACGTGGTACTGGAGCCTGCAGGCGACCACCTATCGGCGCGGGATCATCCCGGCGTCCTTGGTCACGTACGCCGGTCAGGTGCGCTACTCGGTCGACACCACCATCAACCTTCGAGCCTTGAAGGACGCCCAGCTCGAGGCCGCCAGGGAACTCGCCGACCGGGCCCGGTCGGCGAACGTGGAACTCGGGACGCTCCTAGATGACGGCCACGGCACGACGCCATCCAGCGCCGCGCAGTACGCACATCTGGAACCCGGTGATCGGCCGCGCTGTCCCGCGCAGGTGACTCATGCGAGCAACGGGCACCGGTCCAGCGTTCTTGACCAGGTGGCGCATGCCTTCGTCGAGACCTTCACCCACCTCATCGAGGTCATCGAGGTGGTACCGACCGCGGCCGCCGCCAAGGCCGCGGTCGGTGCGGTTGGCGAGGTGTTCGAAGTACCGGACATGACGTGTGACCACTGCACGAAGACCATCACGCGAGCGCTCGGTGAGCTCGGCGTCGACCCGCCCGAGTTCGACCTCGTCACCAAGCGGGTGATCGCTTCGTTCCCGTCCGCCGACGTCCGGGAGCGCAGTTTCGAGGCGATTCGCGAGCGCGGCTACACCGTCGTACCGGTCACCTGACGCTGACAGTCCGGGCAGAGGCCGACGAGCTCGACGGTGTGCGCGACCTCGGCGAATCCTGACTCGTCGGCCAGGCGCGCGGCCCAGCGCTCGACGACGTCGGCGTTCACCGTGCGACTGAGGCCGCAGCTCCGGCAGACGAGGTAGTGGCAGTGCCCCGCCGCCGGACGCCGCCGGTAGAACCGCTTGCCCACCTCGTCGCGAATGACGTCCACGCGACCCGCTCGCTCCAGCTCCCGCAGCGCCCGGTACACCGTCGTCAAGCCAACAGAGGTGCCGGCCGTTTCCAGCAACTCGTGCAATTCGCCGACCGAGACGAGGTCCCGGCAGCCGGAGAGAGTGTCCAGAATCGCGGCCCGCTGACGCGTCCGGCGCAAGCCGATACTCGCGGCCGACAGCTCCTCCATACGCACCAACTGTACATGACAATCATTTCCAACAACCGTACTGCGCGACTGCGCTGCGCGCCGCGGTCAGGCGAGGCGGCTACTTGCTGTGGCGGGCGTCCGGAGTACCTGTACTCCGATTACGCACCACGTCGCGCACATGACCACCAAGGCGATGTCGTGCCACGGGTCGGCCGGGATTGCGATGGCTGCGAAGGCAGCGATCCCGGCAACTGCCAGTAGCTGCCACCCGCCCGGGGCGGGTGAGTGCCGACGCAGCGCCAGACCCCACGTGAGCTGGCCGATCACCAGCGACAGCATGCCCAGTGCGAAGAGCAGGAACGACAACTCCAGCGGTGCCCCACGGATGACGCCAGTGATCAGCGCGACCAGGCCGAACGCCGTCAGGAGCCCGGCTCCGGCCATCGACAGGAAAGCTCCGGCGCGGGCCGGCTTCGTACGGCGTACTGATTCTCGGCGCAGGCCGCGCACGGCCAGGGTCAGCAGCGCGAACCCGAGCGTGCTCATGGTCAGCAGCAGCACGAAGGCCGGCATGTTGGTGATGGTTCCGTCGTCACGCTGAGGGTTCAGCAGCCACTCACCTTGGATGCCCGCCACCATCAAGACTCCAGCCGCGACCGCTGCCCGGCCGGTGGACTCAACAGTCGTCAACATCATGAAGCCCCTTTCACTTCCGGCGTCCGTCGCCTCTCCTCCGAAGCTAGGAAAGGCGGGCACCGGCGGTCGTCGCCCGCACTGCGGTTTCGCGGTCACCCGTACGGCGGACGGGAAGGCTCGACGACTCCACCTCTTTGTGGATGTACGGCGACAGCGGAGTCGCTACCGTCGAGATATGCCACGTGCTCGCTTGCTGGTACTCGCCGACCTCGGGGTCGTGCTCGTACTGGCGCTGTCCGCGCTCGGCCAGGTGTGGACCTCCCCGGCGACCGAGCTGGAAGGCGGCCGGGGCGCAGCTGAGCTGACACCGCGGGAGACCGAAGTACTGGCGCTGCTTGCCGAGGGGCTCTCGAACACGGAGATCGCCGACCGTCTGGTCGTCGGCGACGCCACTATCAAGACTCACGTCGGCCGCGTCCTGATGAAACTGGGCGTCCGGGACCGCGTCCAGGCAGTCGTGCTCGCCTACCGCTCCGGGTTGGTCAGCTGATCAGGTGGCGTGGCGGCGGCGGTAGGTTGCGGTTCGGGTCCGGTTCTGGCAGGTGACGGAGCAGAAGCGGCGGTGGGCTCGGGGCGAGATGTCGATGTAGACGTCGGCGCAGTTGCTAGCCGAGCACAGGCCTACCCGGGCCGAGTCGTGGTCGGCGAGCTGTTTGCGCAGGGTGAGCCCGGCAGCTGCCAGTACTGCGAAGCCTGGGTCCTCGACCACCCAGGTCGCCGCGAGGCCTCCAGCGGCGAGCCTGATCGTGGGTCGGACACCGGTCTGTTCGAGAAGACCGGAGAGCGTCCGGACCCTTTTGGCGGGGTCGCCGTTCGCGAACACCGAAAAGATCGCGTCAGCGGTTCGCTCCAACGTCTGCGTATCCGCCTTGACCCAGCTGGGCAGCAGCGCCTCGGTCAGCGCCGGGAAGCCATCCCGCTCGCCGGTCGCGCGCGGGACTGTCCCCCAGCCGTTGACGAGCGCGACGACCGTGGCGATCTCCAGTGGGTCAATGAACACAGCTTCAGTGTAACGCCATAAAGGTGTGCATGGCGTTGCAGACACCTGCACCATCCCGTAACGTCATAACAGAGTTCATGGCGTTACGAGTGCAGGATGGTGAGTTGATGCGGGCAGGTATGCGGGAATGGACAGGGCTGGCGGTGCTCGCCTTGCCCTGTGCGGTGGTTTCGATGGACGCGACGGTGCTGAACCTCGCGATCCCGAAGATCAGCGCCGCGCTTCAGCCGAGCGGTCCTCAACAGCTGTGGATCGCCGACAGCTACTCGTTCGTGCTCGCCGGCCTGCTGATGACGATGGGCATGGTCGGCGACCGCATAGGGCGCCGTCGGCTACTGCTGGCAGGTGCCACCGTCTTCACGGCAGCCTCGGTTCTCGCCGCTTTCGCGACCGGTCCCGGCCAGCTCATCGCTGCCCGCGTGCTCCTCGGACTTGCCGGCGCAACGCTGATGCCGTCCACGCTCTCGCTGATCCGCACGATGTTCGTGGATGCCGCGCGACGGCGTTTCGCCCTGGCAGTCTGGACGGCGAGCTTCGCTCTCGGAGGATTGGCCGGCCCGCTGATCGGAGGCCTACTGCTGGCTCACTACTGGTGGGGCTCGGTGTTTCTGGTCGCCGTACCGATCATGCTGATGCTGCTGGCGCTCGGACCGTTCGTGCTTCCGGAGTTCCGCGGCCGGACCGCTCCGCGCATCGACGTTCTCAGCTCGGTGCTCTCGTTCGGCGCCGTTCTGAGCTTCGTGTACGGCATGAAGAACCTGGCCGCCACCGGCCCGCAGCCGATGCACTTCGGCGCGGCAGCAGCGGGCGTAGTACTGGCTGGATGCTTCCTCCTGCGTCAGCGGCAGCTGGCTCAGCCGGCCATCGAGCCCGCACTTCTCCGCACGATCTCCTTCAGCCTGCCCCTCGCAGTCTTGGCGTTGAGCTTCTTCGTCCTCTACGGCACGCAGTTCATCACCGCCCAGTACTTGCAGGTCGCCCTTGGCTTGTCCGCGCTGCAGGCGGGTCTGGCTTCGCTTCCTGGAACGATTGCCTACCTGATCGGATCGCTCTTGGTGCCCCGCATCACCGGACGACTGGGCACTGCCCGCGGCCTTTCCGGCAGCCTGCTCATCAGCGCGGCAGGCTACGGCCTGCTGACGCTGGTGGCGTGGGGAGGACTGTGGATAGTAGTCGCCGGTTTCGTTGTTTTCTCTATCGGTTTGGCCGGGGTCTATGTCCTGGCAACAGACCTCACAGTCTCCACAGCGCCTCCAGAACGAGCTGGGGCGACATCGGCCCTCCTGGAGACCAGCGCCAACCTAGGAGGCGCACTCGGCATCGCGAGCCTCGGCAGCGTCGTCCTTGCCGTGAGCAACCACACCGACACCACCTCCACCCTCACCCACGGCTATCAACTGGCCGAACTGGTAGCCACCGCGGCCATCCTCATCGCAGCCACCACAACCATCGTCCTCCTCCGCCCGCGATCAGCGCAGAAGGTGCCGTCAGCAACAGTTCTGTAGATAGCTCTGAAGGTCTGCGAGCGCTGCGGCGCTGCCCTCGCGGTCGGCTCGGTACAGGACTGTTTTGCCTTCGCGGCGGGAGGTGACGATGCGGCCACGCCGGAGGAGGTCGAGTTGCTGGGAGGCGGTGGATTGGCCGATGCCGGCCTGCTCGGCGACCTCGTTGACCGACAGCTCCGCGCCGCGCGAGAACAACAGCATGATGCGTTGCCGCGTCGGACTGGCGAGAGCCTTGAGAAAGTCGTGCGTGGACGCGGAAAGCTCCACCGGCTCGGCTGCCATCCCACTCCCTTCGAGTGACCCCAGCCTAGCTCATATCGTTACTTCGTCATATCGCAATATGACGATACATTGTGGTCATGACTTCTTCTCCCCTGGTGATCATCGGCGCCGGCCAGTCCGGGCTGGCCGCTGCGAAGGCCGCCGAGTTGGCCGGTCTTCGGGCCCTGGTGCTCGAGTCCGGCGACCGGCCGGCCGGTTCCTGGCCGTCGTACTACGACTCGCTGACGCTCTTCTCCCCCGCCCGCTACAGCAGCTTTCCCGGTACGCCGTTCCCCGGCGACCCGGATCGGTATCCAACCCGCGACGAAGTGGTGGCCTACCTGGAGAGCTACGCCGCGACGCTGGACACCGAGATCCGGCTGGGCACCCGAGTGACAGCAGTAGAGCAAGCCGCCCAAGGCTTCATAGTGCGCACTGAAAGTGGAGACACGATCCACGCAGCCGCGGTTATCGCGGCAACCGGTTCGTTCGGCAGGCCTTACGTACCGGCGATTCACGGCCGGGAACGATTCGGCGGAGAGGTCCGGCACGTGGCGGAGTACCGGGATCCGAAACCGTACGCCGGGAAGCGGGTTGTCGTCGTCGGAGCCGGCAACTCCGCGGTTCAGATCGCGTACGAGCTGGCCGAACTCGCGCACGTCACCCTCGCGGTCCGTAGGCCGGTGCAGTTCGTACCGCAGCTCCGCGGCGGGCGCGACACGCACTATTGGCTGCACACACTGCGACTGGACCTACTGCCACCGTCAGTGCTCTCGCGGCTGATCAAAGGCACCCAGGTCCTCGACACCGGCAGCTACCGCGCGGCTCTGGACTCGGGTGACATCTCTCAGCGACCGATGTTCACGGCGTACGACGAGGCTGGCGTCAGCTGGGAAGGCGGCGAACGTGAGCCGGTCGACGCGGTGTTGTTCGCCACCGGCTACCGCCCGCACCTGCCCTACCTGGAACCCCTCGGAGCTCTCGATCCGAATGGTCTGCCGCTGCACCAACGCGGCATCTCACTGACCCACCGCGGCCTGGCGTATCTCGGCGTAGAGTTCCAGCGATCGTTCTCGTCAAACACCTTGCGCGGCATCCATCGCGATGCCCACTATGTCGTCAAAAGGCTGACCCCCTGCGTCAGCGATCTCATGGGCGGAGCAAACTGAGCAGCCAGGCACCCGGCGCGGTACGCGCGGTCGTCATCGGGGGCGGCCAAGCAGCACTGGCGACCGGTTTCTACCTCCGCCGCGCCGGCCTCACCCCTGGCCAGGACTTCGTCATCCTCGATTCCTCGGACCGATCAGGTGGCGCTTGGGCCAAGATGTGGCCGACGCTCCGGACCTTCTCGCCGACGCAGCACTCGTCGTTGCCCGGCTGGATGATGCCGCCCTGGACCGGCGACGACGGGTACCCGCTCGCGGCTCACGTCGTCGACTACCTCGCGCAGTACGAGGAGCGGTACGAACTCGCCGTACGCCGTCCGGTGCGGGTCTCGTCGGTCCAGTACGGCGATCGCGGCCGTCTCGTCGTCTCCACGGATCACGGCGACTGGCTTGCCGACAACGTCATCTCCGCCACCGGCACCTGGTCCAGGCCGTTCATCCCGAAGTACCCCGGCCATTTCGCCGGGCGGCAACTGCACACCGCGCAGTACCGGCGGGCGTCCGGCTTCGCAGGTCAGCGGGTGATGATCGTGGGCGGCGGCAACTCGGCGGCGCAGATTCTCGCCGAGGTGTCCGAGGTCGCCGAGACGATCTGGGTGACGCCGCGTCCGCCACGCTTCCTTCCCGACGAGGTCGACGGTCGCGCGCTCTTCGAGATCGCCACAGCTCGCCGGCGCGCTCGCGATGCCGGCAAAGCCGACACAGGTGGGGTCGGCGGACTTGGCGACATCGTCATGGTCGACAGCGTCCGCAAGGCCCGCGACCGCGATGTCCTGCACTCACGCGGACCGCTGGACCAACTCACCGAACACGGCGCCCGCCTGTACGACGGAAGCCGGGTCGACCTCGACACCATCATCTGGTGCACCGGCTTCAGACCGGCGCTGCAACACCTGGCACCGCTTGGCCTTCGCGGACCTGATGGGCTCATCCCCACCGAAGGAACCCAAGCACGCAAGGAACCGCGACTCCACCTGGTCGGCTACGGCGACTGGACCGGCCCCGCCTCGGCGACCCTCATCGGCGTCGGCCAGACCGTGCGCGCTCTCGCCGCCGCGATCAGGTGAACGCCGTACGGCGTCAGGCTGCCCGAAGCTCGCCGACGAGTTTTTCGACCCGGGCGCGGATCTCGTCGCGGACCTGGCGGACGACCTCGATGGGCTGGCCCGCGGGGTCGGTGAGTTCCCAGTCCTCGTAGCGTTTGCCGGGGAAGACCGGGCAGGCGTCACCGCAGCCCATGGTGACGATGACGTCGCTGGTCCGGGCGGTGTCGTACTCGAGCAGTTGCGGGACGGCGCCGGTGATGTCGATGCCGACCTCGCGCATCGCCTCGACCGCGATCGGGTTGATCTGGTCGCGCGGCGCGGACCCGGCCGATCGGACCTCGACCGTGTCCCCGGCCAGCTGCCGGAGCCAGCCGGCGGCCATCTGCGAACGGCCGGCGTTGTGGACGCACACGAACAGGACGACAGGCTTGCTCATTTGGTTGCTCCAGAGGTCTCGGACTGTGGGGTGACGACATCGCCGGCGGCTTGCCCGGCGTCGGGGTACAGGACGGTGAGCAGGCCGACGCCCACGATGGCACCGATGAGTTGCGCGACGATGAACCCCGGCAGAGATCCGGGCGCGATCCCGGCGAAGGTGTCACTGAACGCGCGGCCGATACTCACCGCGGGGTTGGCGAACGAGGTCGACGAGGTGAACCAGTACGCCGACCCGATATAGGCGCCGACGGCAACAGGTGCGAGCGCGGCACGACCGGACCGGGCCAGCGCGAAGATCAGTACGACGAGGCCGGCGGTGGCAACCACCTCTCCCAGCCACAGGTGACCGGCACTGCGATCCTTGGTCGACCACGAGACGGCAGGCTCGGCGTACATGAGATTGGCGAGCACCGCTCCGGCCACCGCACCGATGATCTGCGCGGGGATGTAGGCCCCGAGGTCGCGCAGCGTCAGCCCCGTACCGGTTCGTTGCCCCAGCCACCAATCCACGACCGAGACCACCGGGTTGAAGTGCGCACCGGACACCGGCCCGAACATCAGGATCAGTACCGCGAGCCCGAGCGCCGTCGCAAACGCGTTCTCCAGCAACTGCAACCCGACATCCCCCGGCGACAACGCCGCGGCCGCGATCCCCGACCCCACCACGACCGCCACCAACAGCGCAGTACCGACGCCCTCGGCAACAACCCGCCTCCACAACGGCACCACGCTGCTCACTGGCGGCCCAGGTGCGCGGCGGGGACGGACAACTCGTCGAGGAGAACGCGAACGCGACGCTCGATCTCGTCGCGCACCGGCCGGACGTGCTCCACGTCCTGACCTTCGGGATCGTCGAGGATCCAGTTCTCGTACCGCTTGCCGGGGAAGATCGGGCAGGCGTCACCACACCCCATGGTCACCACGACATCGGCGGCCCGGACGACCTCGTCGGTCCACGGCTTCGGATACTCGGCGGAGATGTCGATACCGCGCTCGGCCATCGCGGCCACCGCGGACGGGTTGACCTCGACCCCAGGCTCGGAGCCACCGGACCAACCGACCGCCGCGTCGCCGGCCAGGTGTTCGAAGAACCCGAGCGCCATCTGGCTCCGGCCCGCGTTGTGCACACACAAGAACAGCACGACCGGGCGGCCGTCGTCCGCATGACCTTCGACCCTGGCCAGTGCGGTCAGGCGCTGACGGGCGAACCGCTCGGCCAGCAGCGGCAGGAAGTTCGGCACCGTACTTCCGGTGGCGAACTGGTCGTAGCTGGAGTGCAGGAACCGCTCGATCGTCTCGGCCCCGTAGATCGCGGCGAACTCGTCGCCCAGCCTGCTCGCCGCCGTACGCAGCGCCAGTTGCTGGTCGATGGACAGGTCTTCTCGGTGATGCCCGGCCAGCTCTGTCATGGTCGACTCCTGGAGTTGTCGGTCGCGTCGGTTGGCGAGAGGACGGGCGCCAGGCGGTCGACCCGGTCGGTGAGCTCGGTGTAGGCGGCTTCGAAGGCGGCGTCGGTGTCGGTGGCTGCGGGATCCGGGATCGACCAGTGCAGTCGCGGGCGCGCGGCGGCCGGGAGGTGTTCGTACGCGATGTCGCAGACCGCGATGACCAGGTCGTCGGGCTTCACCACGTCACTCACCTGGCTCGTGCGCCAGCCTGTGGGATCCAGCCCGTGCTTGCGTGCGACCCGTACTGCGCGTGGGTGCGGCGCGGTGGCCGGCCGGGTGCCGGCCGAGAGGGCGGGGATGCGGCTGCGCCGCGACCAGATCGAGGCGGCCAGCTGCGAACGGGCGGAGTTCTGCGTACAGACGAACACCACCCGCGGCGCCGGAGCCAGCGAGGGCGTGACAGCCGACTCCAGCACCTCGGTCACCACCCGGACATAGGTACGGCGTCGATCGCCTTCGGACCGGGACCGCACGACCAGTCCGGCATCCTCCAGCACCTTCAGGTGGTGAGCGATCAGATTGGTCGGCATCTCGAGCACCAGCCCGAGTTCGCCAGGTGACGCGTCGCCCGCGACCAGGGTCTCCACAATCGCGAGCCGGCCGGGATCACCGAGCGCCGCGTGCACCCGGGCCTGCTCTGCCAGAGAATTCCGCTCAACGTTCATTGACTCAATAATCACTGAGCTAATCTGCCGTGTCAACCCGATGACGAACCGCCGGCCACGTTCGCCGCGTCAGGTAACTCACCCGCACGCTCCTGAAACAGCCACGCTGCCCCGTGTCGATTTCTGACCGTGTCGATTTCTGGGTGGGCCGGTCGACGCAGGGGTGAAGGAACAAAACCCCTGCTTCGGAAGGACCCATCATGACCACCAGCAGCTCAGTCGTCCGCACGACGTCTCGCGTCACCACCCGTACCTTGCTGACCGCCGGCCTGGTGGCCGGCCCGCTCTACACAGCCGTCTGGCTCGGGCAGGCCGCGACGCGGGAAGGGTTCGACATCACCCGCCACCCGGCCAGCCTGCTCGCCAACGGCGGACCGGGGTGGATCCAGACCGTCAACTTCGTCGCCGCCGGCATCCTCTCGATCGCCGCCGCCGTGGGGCTGCGCCGCTCAATCTCCGGCCGCGGCAGCCGGTGGGCACCACGGCTGCTCGGCGCGTACGGCGTCGGTCTCCTGCTGGCCGCAATCTTCCCGGCCGATCCCGCCGCCGGCTTCCCTGCCGGTACGCCGGCCGACTACGCCGAGATCAGCACCCGCGGAATGGGCCACTTCGTAGCTGGGAGCATCGGATTCACCGGCCTGATCGCCGCATGCCTGGTGATGGCAGCGCACTACCGCAGTGCCGGCCAGACCGGTTGGGCCCGCTACTCCACGGCCACCGGCGTACTGTTCTCCGCCGCCTTCGCCGGCCTGATGGCAGGAGCCGGCAACCCGGCCACCATCATCGCCTTCGGCGTGGCAATCGTCCTAGCCTGGACCTGGATCGCCGCCACCTGCGCCCACCACCGCCAAACCAACTGACGAGGTTGCCCGGGCTCATCTCCTCGTGATGAGCCCAACCACAAGACTGACAAGCCCGACCGCACCAACCGTGGCGCTCGTCATAACGAACTTCCGAGCGACCACGGCGAACCTGTCGACGTCGCCTCCCCCACCAAGAACGAAAAGCCCCGCCAACAAAACCAGAATGAAAACAGCCAGGACCAGCAGCACACCACCAACGATGAGCAGGGTCATACCGAGCCGCTCTCGCGAGGACCGACCGCCCCCTGCCTGCTGAGGAAACGGATACTGCTGCGGAGGCACATTCCCCCAACGCGGGTCGTAACCTCCCGGACCACCCGGCGCGGACTGAGACATACCCGGACCCTACCCGCCAACAAGCTCTGCGCCCGTCCACCGACTCAGCTCTCGGCCGTGGAGTAGTGCGCCGTCCACCAGGACCTCCACCGCAGCCGGTGGCCGCGGACTCACCGAGGAACTCGACCACGCCCGAACCAGCTCAAGACCAGAAGCCGCGCAACGCAACGGCCAGGTGCCCCGCTTGACCGCGCAAGCCGCCACGCAGCCGCAGCACGCAACCACGTGGCGCGCATGCGCCGAAGGCGCCAAGAGAACAGTCGCCGCCGGAGGCGGTGTCCTCTTGTCAGGCGAGGCCCTTGAGGAGTTGGCGGGCCATGACGATTCGTTGGACCTGGTTGGTGCCTTCGTAGATTTGGGTGATTTTGGCGTCTCGCATCATGCGTTCGACTGGGTAGTCGTGGGTGTAGCCGTAGCCGCCGAGGAGTTGTACTGCGTCGGTGGTGACGGCCATGGCTACGTCGGAGGCGAAGCACTTGGCGGCGGCGCCGAAGTAGGTGAGGTCGGGGGCGTTGCGTTCGGAGCGGGCCGCGGCGGCGTAGGTGAGCTGGCGGGCGGCTTCGAGCTTCATGCCCATGTCGGCGAGCATGAACTGCAGGCCCTGGAACTCGGCGATCGGCTTGCCGAACTGCTTGCGCTCCTTGACGTAGCCGAGCGCGTAGTCGAGGGCTCCCTGGGCGATGCCGAGGGCCTGGGCGGCGATCGTCACCCGGGTGTGGTCGAGGGTGGCCATCGCGGTGGCGAAGCCGGTGCCGGGGGCGCCGATCATCCGGGACGCCGGGATCCGCACGTTGTCGAAGTACACCTCGCGGGTCGGTGAGCCCTTGATGCCGAGCTTCTTCTCGGGGGCGCCGAAGGAGACACCCTCGTCGGCCTTCTCGACCACGAAGGCGCTGATGCCCTTCGAGCGCGCGTCCGGATCGGTCACCGCGAAGACGGTGTAGTAGTCACTCACGCCCGCGTTGGTGATCCAGCGCTTGACGCCGTTCAGCACGAAGAAGTCCCCGTCGGCGACAGCGCGGGTCTTCATCGAGACCGCGTCCGAGCCGGCCTCGGGCTCCGACAGGCAGTACGAGAACATCGCGTCGCCCGCGGCCACCGGCGGCAGGTAGCGGTCCTTGACCTGGTCCGAGGCGGACAGCAGCAACGGCAGCGAGCCGAGCTTGTTCACCGCGGGGATCAGCGAGGTGGACGCGCAGGCGCGGGCCACTTCCTCGATCACGATCACCGTGGCCAGCGCGTCCGCGCCGGCGCCGCCGTACTGCTCGGGGATGTGCGGCGCGTGGAAGTCCGACGCCTTCAGCGCGTCGTACGACGCCTTGGGGAACTCGGCGAGCTCGTCCACGTCACCGGCGTGCGGGGCCACTTTCGCGTCGCAGACGTCGCGCACGGCCTCCCGGATCGCCTGGTGCTCCTCGGACAGCGCGTACAGGTCGAATGAGTTACTCACGGGTACCAAGGTACGACGAAACCCCCTCCGCCGGGAGTCGCCGGACCCGTAAAGTGACCAACGGCGCACTCAAAGCCCGCAGCCGGACGGCGGCCGGACATGATGCGGTCACCTGGTGCTCACCGGGATCGGTAGAGTCCCTCGCATGACTGAAGGCACGCCCACCAGCGCGCGACCGCTGCGGATCGCGGTGATCGGCACCAACTACCTCGGGGCCAACACCGCCGCGGGAATGGCCGAGTTCGGCTTCGACGTGATCGGCGTCGAGATCGACGAGCACCGGCTCAAGCTGCTCAACGACGGCAAGGCCCCGTTGTACGAACCAGGGCTGGACCCGTTGCTGAAGAAGCACACCGACTCCGGCCGGCTGCGGTTCACCAAGGACTACACCGAGATCGCGGACTGGGCCGATGTCCACTTCATCTGTGTCGGTACGCCGCAACTCGAGGGCAGCGACTCCGCCGACCTCGCCCAGATCCACTCGGTCGTCACGATGCTGGCGCCGTTGCTGACCAAGCCGTGTCTGGTGGTCGGCCGGTCCACCGTCCCGGTCGGTACGTCGAAGGTGGTGGAAGCCCGCTTCCACGCCGAAGCCCCGGCGGGTTCTCAGGTGGAGATCGCGTGGCAGCCGGAGTTCCTGCGGGAGGCGCACGGCGTGGACGACACGCTGCACCCCGACCGGTTGGTGTTCGGCGTACAGTCGCCGGCCGCGGAAGCCAAGTTGCGGGAGGTCTTCGCGCAGCCGATCGCCGACGGATCGCCGGTGGTCGTCTGCAACCTGCCGACCGCCGAACTGGTCAAGGGCGGCGCGAACGCCTTCCTGGCCACGAAGATCTCGTTCATCAACGCGCTGGCCGAGCTCACCGACGCGACCGGCGCGGACGTCACACTGCTCGCCGACGCGCTCGGCTACGACAAGCGGATCGGCCGCGGCATGCTGAACGCCGGGCCCGGGTACGGCGGCGGCTGCCTGCCGAAGGACCTGCGATCGTTCATGGCCCGGGCCGGTGAGCTCGGCGTGGAAGAGGTCATCACACTGCTCCGCGAGGTCGACGACATCAACCAGCACCGGCGCGCGCGGATCGTGGACGTGGTGCACGAACTGCTCGGCGCCGACTGGGTCGGCAAGAACGTGACCGTGCTCGGCGCGGCGTTCAAGGCCGGCACGGACGACGTACGGGACTCGCCGGCGCTCGACATCGCCGGCCGGATCCAGCTGCACGGCGCGACCGTCACGGTCTTCGACCCCGAGGCGATGGAGAACGCCCGCCGGGTCCGCCCGACCTTCCGGTACGCCGAGTCCGCGCTCGAGGCGTGTGAGGGCGCGCACCTGGTGCTGCACCTGACCGAGTGGCCGGAGTTCCGCTTGCTCGACCCGGCCGCGTTGCGCGGCCGCGTCGAGGCGCCGGTGGTGGTCGACGCCCGACTCTCGCTGGACGGGGCGAAGTGGCGCGCCGCAGGCTGGATCTACCGCGCCCCCGGCCGGCCGTAAAGCCCTGGCAAAGCCGCAAAGCCTTGTAACAAGAAGACAAGGCAGCCTCAGGAAACGGTGGCGTTCCTGAGGACGGGCCTTGTGAGGGCAATCAACCCGATCAAGGCAGACGCCACACCGATGCCGAGGCAGACGCCGGTAATGCCCACCCCGTCCAGGTCGGCGAAGGTGCCGAGGACGGGGTTCATCACGACCAGGGCGAGGCTCTGGCAGAGCACCACGACCGACTGCAGCCGCGACTGGTACTCACGCTCCACCGAGTTCATCAACAACGGCAGGACATGTCCGGTGAAGGTCCCGACGCCGATCCCGCTGACCACGCCGGCCGCGAAGGCGAGCGGCAGCGGCTCGAGCACCGAAAGACCGAGCAGCCCGACCCCGGCCAGCAGCAGACCGAGCGCCGCGAAGACACCCGGCCGCGCGAAAGCACCGCGGGCCAGGATCCGGAGCGCGATGATGCCGACACCGAGGCTCCGGCTGGCGACCAGCAGGCCGGCCGTCGACGCGTCCCAGCCGTGATCCCTCGCCAGCAAAGGAAGTAGCAGCGCGTCGAGCGGCATCAGCAGTCCGGCCGCGATCGTCATCGTGATCAGCAGCGCCCGCGTCAGCGGCCGCCCGAAGGCGACCCGGACCCCGTCCAGGATCGACCGGAACATGCCCGTTCGCGGCCCGGTGGCACCGGCCGGGGTGTTGCGCAACGAGATCAGCACGATGATCATCACGGCGAACGTCAGCGCGTCGAACCCCGCCGCCGCGGTCAGCCCTGACCAGTTCACCAGTACGCCGCCGACCGCCGTGCCGGTGACGGCGAAGACGACTCCGGTGACCTGAAAGCTCGCCAGGGCCCGCGGCACCAGCTCCGGCGACACCAGCAACCGGGGCATCGACCGCGAGGACGGCAGGAAGAACGCGTCGATGATGCCGACGACCAACGCCGTGACCAGCAGCAGGCTGATGGGTTCACCGACCGCCAGCGTGGCTGGAACCAACGCGGTGGTCACCACGAACATCGCGATGCAACTAGCCAGCAGGACCTTCGGTGCGCCGTACCGGTCGCCTACCGCGCCGCCGATCAGCAGCAGGGCCGCACGCGGGGCCGCGGCCAGCAGCAGGACCAGGCCGGCAACCTGGCCGCCGTGCCGGCTGGCGGACCAGCCGATGGCAAACGTCATGGTCAGGTCGCCGAGCAAGGAGACGGCCGCGCCGAACAGCCAGATCCAGTAACGGACCGGGATGCGCTGCGTATCCGGTTCTGCGGGCGGAGTCACGATCGACGACCTTAGACGACGTTGGTTGGAATCTCACGGCTACCCGCCCCAGGTCTGTGGAAAACCGTGTGAGTGTCAGTTTTGACGCAGCTCTGCCGCGCCATCACGCACAGTACTGCCCTTGGCCCGCGCCAGGTCGGCCAGGTTCTCCTGGAACTCGATCATCTTCGCGCGGAGCTTCTCGTCGTGCGCGGCGAGAATCCGGACAGCCAGCAGGCCAGCGTTGCGCGCGTTGCCGATCGACACGGTGGCGACCGGCACGCCGGCCGGCATCTGCACGATCGACAGCAGCGAGTCCATCCCGTCGAGGTACTTGAGCGGCACCGGGACGCCGATCACCGGCAGCGGCGTCACCGAGGCGAGCATGCCGGGCAGGTGCGCGGCGCCGCCGGCCCCGGCGATCAGCACCTTCAGGCCGCGCTCGTGCGCCGCCTTCCCGTAGTCGATCATCTCGGCCGCCATCCGGTGCGCCGACAGCACGTCGGCCTCGAACGGCACGTCGAACTCGACGCACACCTCGGCGGCCGCCTTCATCGTCGGCCAGTCCGAGTCCGACCCCATCAGGATTCCCACGCTCATGCTGTCGCCCTCTTACTCGTCGATGGTGCCGGTCAGGTACGCCGCCGCGTGGCGCGCGCGCTCGCGGACCTCGTCCAGGTCGTCCCCGTACGCCGTCACGTGGCCGACCTTGCGGCCCGGCTTCACGGACTTGCCGTAGAAGTGGACCTTCAACCCGGGATCCCGGGCCATGCAGTGCAGCAACCCGAGATGCATGTCCTCGACGTCCCCACCGAGCACGTTCACCATCACCGTGTACGGCGCCCGCGCCGCCGGTGATCCGAGCGGCAGATCCAGTACCGCGCGCAGGTGGTTCTCGAACTGGCTGGTGACCGCGCCCTCGATCGACCAGTGACCGGTGTTGTGCGGCCGCATCGCCAACTCGTTGACCAGCAGCCGGCCGTCGCGGGCCTCGAACATCTCGACCGCGAGGATCCCGACGACGCCGAGCTCACCGGCGATCTTCAACGCCGTCTGCTGCGCCTGGGCCGCGCGATCCGCGCTCAGACCGGGCGCCGGGGCGGTGACCTCGACGCAGATACCGTCCCGCTGGACCGACTCCACGATCGGGTAGGCGACCGCCTGGCCGTGCGGGGACCGGGCGACGATCGCGGACAGTTCGCGGACGAAGTCGACCTTCTCCTCGGCCAGGATCGGCACGTTCGCGGCGAACGCCTCGTCGACGACCGGGTCGTCGGCGCTGGTGGCGACCCAGACGCCCTTGCCGTCGTACCCGCCGCGGGTGGTCTTCAGGATGATCGGGAAGCCGCCGATGCGCTTGGCGAAGTCGTCGAGGTCGGCCTTCGAGGCGACCACCTGGTGGGCCGGGGCGGGCGCGCCGATGGTGTCCAGCCGCTGCCGCATCACCGCCTTGTCCTGCGCATGCACGAGGGCGTCCGGGCCCGGGCGGACCTTGACTCCCTCGGCCTCCAGGGCCCGGAGCAGCTCGGTCGGGACGTGCTCGTGGTCGAAGGTGACCACGTCCGCCTCAGCGGCGAACCGGCGTACGGTCTCGGGGTCGCGGTAGTCGCCCACCGGGGCGTCGGCGACGGCCTGGGCGGCGGAGACCGTGGGTCCCTCGGCGAGCACCCGCAGCTGGATGCCCAGCGCGACCGCCACTTCCTGGGTCATCCGGGCCAGCTGGCCGCCGCCGACCATGCCTACGACAGGAGTTCCGACCGGGAGATCTGTGCGCTCGAACTTCACGGGGCTGAGCCTAATGTGCGGACATCCGACCCTCCCCGGCGGCGTCAAGGACTCGTCAAGGTGCCGGCGGAGATTTCGGGGTCTGACCCGTTGCCGGGTACCGTGGGAAGCTGCCGCACAGTCATCCGCGTTCACAGAGAGTTCCCAGGTCCGTTGAAGATCGTCACAACGCTGTATCGCCAGGTTGAGCACCTGGTGCACGAAGTGGCCAAGTTCGGTCTGGTCGGACTCCTCGGCATGGTCGTCGACCTGCCGATCTACAACTGGCTGGTCTTCGACAACCCGCTCGTCCTCGGCGAGTCGAGCAACGGCATGCTGCACGACAAGCCGGTCACCGCGAAGTTCATCTCGGTCACCGTCGCCACCATCGCGACCTACCTGGGCAACCGGCACTGGACCTGGCGGCACCGTGAGCGCACCGGGCTGCACCGCGAGTACGTGCTCTTCTTCGTGCTGAACGGCATCGGCCTGCTGATCGCGGCCGGCTGCCTGGGCTTCTCCCGCTACGTCCTGGACCAGCACAGCTGGCTGGCCGACAACATCGCCGCGAACTTCGTCGGCCTCGGCCTCGGCACGCTGTTCCGCTTCTGGTCCTACCGCAAGTTCGTCTTCAGGGAAGAGCTCGCCCTGGAAGACGCGGAGCAGCAGGCGAAGGCCCCCGACACCCCGGCCGCGCTGGACGCCGACAACACCGGCGACCTCCCCGCCGTTCGCTGAACCCCCAGCGGCACCCTCAACCCTGCCGCTCTCCGCAAAACCTCGCTAAAACCCGGCTGCACAGGGCCGCTCGGCGTGTGAGGATGCGATGGTGACCGAGTATCCCGTTCGCCAGGCCCGTGCCGAGGACTACGAAGAGATGGGCGCCCTGTTCGCCGGGGCGATGATGTTCGAGCCGTCCGTCGACGACCTCGGACGAAGACTGTTCGAACCCGACCGCGGACTGGTGGCGACCGACGGAGCAGAGATCGTCGGTACTACGCGGGCGCTGACCCGCGACCTGTCCGTCCCCGGCGCGATCGTGCCGGCCGCGCACGTGACCGGCGTCGGCGTCCGGGCGACCCATCGCCGGCGGGGCCTGATGGCCGAGCTGATCACCCGGCAACTGCGCGAAGTACCGGAAGCGATCGCGGTGCTGTGGGCCAGCGAGGCCGGCATCTACGGCCGCTTCGGGTACGGCGCTGCCGCGTTCAGTACGCAGTACGAGGTCGATCTGCATCGGGTCGGGCCGTCGAAGGTGCGGACCCGTCCGGGTGAGATCAGCGCGCTGACCGTCGATGACGCCCTCAAGGAGCTCCCGTCGCTGCTGCGGGGACTGCAGGAGCGGCGACCGGGCGTGTCCGGCCGGTCGGAGCTGAAGTGGCAGGGCCGGCTGAAGGACAAGCCGGAGGAGCGCGGCGGCAAGACCGCTCGCCAGATCCTGGTGCACCGGGACGAGACCGGCACCATCGACGGCTACGCCCTCTGGCGCGGCAAGATGGATTGGGGACCGACCGGTCCCGCCAGCGAGGTCCACGTCGAAGAGCTGGTGGCGACCGGAGCGGCGTACCAGCTCCTGTGGCAGCACCTGCTGACCCTCGATCTGGCCGCCAAGCTCAGATTCGGCTTCGCCGCGGTCGACGAGCCGCTGCAGCAACTCGTCACCACCCCGACGGCGCTGGACCGACGGATCAGCGAGTCCCTGTGGCTCCGCGTGACGGACGTCGCCCGAGCCCTCGAACAGCGCCGGTACGCCGTCCCGCTCGACCTCGTGCTCGAGGTGACCGACGAGGTGATCCCGGCCAACGCCGGCCGCTACCGACTCGTCGCGGACGGCGAGGCCGTGCAGTGCGACCGCACGGACGCAACGGCCGACCTGACCCTCTCCGTGACCGAGCTGGGCGCGACCTACCTCGGCGGCCGCGCCCTGGCCGAATTCGCCACCACGGGCCGAGTCGTCGAGCACACCCCCGGCGCGCTCAACCTCGCCACCGCGGCCCTCCGCTGGCCAACTGCACCGGCCAGCATCGAGATCTTCTGACCAGGCCGGTCACCGGCGGTCGTTGTCTTCTGAGCTGAAGAGGGTTTCGGAGTCGGGCTCGGCGACGGGCCTGGCTTCGCGGCGACGGAGGGGCTCCGGCGGGGCCTCGTCGTCGAGGTAGCCGTCGCCGGGTTTGCCGTCCGGGCCGCCGAAGAGCAGGTCGGACATCTTCAGGTGCATCTGCTCGACGTGCGGTACGTCGGGCAGGACCACCTGGCCGCCCTCGCTGGCGGACTGGATCTGCAGGGTGCCGCAGCGCAGCATCCGGTCGATCAGGCCGTGCTCGTAGGAGACGTCGTTGATCCGCATCAGCGGGATGTCCCGGCCGGTCCGGGTCAGGATGCCGTGCCGGGTGATCAGCCGCCGGTTGGTCAGCGTGTAGCTGGAGAAGAACCAGTTCAGGAACGGCTTGGCCGCGAACCCGAGCAGGATCAGCAGGCCGACCACGCCGATCGCGATCCGGGCCGGACCCTGCATGCTGCCTTCCGGCACCACGGCGGCCAGGAACGCGCCGCCCGCCACCACCACGAGCAACAGGAACACCGGGAAGATCAGTGCCTTCCAGTGCGTCCGGGTGCTGACGACGACGTACTCGTCCTCACCCAACAACTTCGCCGAGATCGCCATGGTCCCAGTCTCACAGTTCCGGGGTCCGCTTGTCGCCGGTCGACACGACTGCCACCGATCGCATACTGTCCGCAATGCGCAAGGGGCACAGCGTCACCATCTGGGGGGCTTCACCAGTGAGGAGCCGTGATGGGCATCTTGTCGGTACTCGATCGCGAGCACACCGTCGCGCCGCCGGGGTACAGCCGCTGGCTGATCCCGCCCGCCGCGCTGGCGGTGCACCTGTGCATCGGTCAGGCGTACGCGACCAGCGTGTACAAGACCTCGCTGACCAAGCACTTCGACACCAGCCAGACCGCGATCGGGGTGATCTTCAGCATCGCGATCGTGATGCTGGGGCTGTCCGCCGCGATCGGCGGCACCTGGGTCGAGCGCAACGGGCCGCGCAAATCGATGTTCGTCTCGGCCTGCTTCTGGGCCGCCGGCTTCGGAGTAGGTGCCCTCGGCATCGGTACCGGCCAGCTCTGGCTGGTCTACCTGGGGTACGGCGTGATCGGCGGCATCGGGCTCGGCATCGGCTACATCTCGCCCGTCTCCACCCTGATCAAATGGTTCCCTGACCGCCCGGGGCTCGCCACCGGCCTGGCGATCATGGGCTTCGGCGGCGGCGCCCTGGTCGCGAGCCCACTGTCCCGCCAGCTCCTCAGCCTGTACGACGACGGCTACAACCCGAGCAACTCGGGATCGGTGGCCGGCGGCGGTGCGCTCGTCGCGCTGTTCCTGACGCTGGGCATCGGCTACTTCGCAATCATGATGTTCGGCGTCTTCAACATCCGCGTGCCCGCCGAAGGGTGGAAGCCGGACGGTTTCGATCCCGCGCAGGTGAAGGCGAAAAGCCTCGTCACCACCGCGAATGTATCCGCGGCGAACGCGATCAAGACCCCGCAGTTCTGGCTGCTCTGGATCGTCCTGCTCTGCAACGTCACCGCGGGCATCGGCATCCTGGAGCAGGCCAGCCCGATGATCCAGGACTTCTTCCGCGGTGCGGACGGCAAGTCGAGCGTCGCGATCGCCGCGGCCGCCGGTTTCGTCGGCCTGCTGTCGATCTTCAACATGGCCGGCCGGTTCGCCTGGTCGACGACCTCGGACCTGATCGGCCGCAAACCGATCTACGCGCTGTACCTCGGCGTCGGCATCATCTTCTACTCGCTGCTGGCGACCGTCGGCCACAACAGCACCGCGCTGTTCGTCCTGTTCGCCGCGGTGATCCTGTCCTTCTACGGCGGCGGTTTCGCCACCGTACCGGCGTACCTGCGGGATCTTTTCGGGACCTATCAGGTCGGCGCGATCCATGGCCGGCTGCTGACCGCGTGGTCGGTCGCCGGGGTGGCCGGGCCGCTCATCATCAACGGATTCCTCGACAGGGAAGGGAAACCGGGCACGCTGACGGCCGAGGCCTACCGGCCCGCGCTGTTCACCATGGTCGGAGTCCTGGCGATCGGCTTCGTCGCCAACCTGCTGATCCGGCCGGTCGCCGACCGGTTCCACGAACCAGCCAAGGCAACCGCAATGGAGGCAGCCAAATGAATCCCCGCCTGGTCGTCTCTTGGGCGCTGGTAGCGGTGCTACTCGGTTACGGCATCATCCAGACACTCATCACCGCGGCCAAGCTCTTTACTCAGTAGCCCGCACATGCGTGACATCGCCGGCGGCCAGGGAATGCGGGCCGTCGGCGGTGAGCACTATCAGCCGGCCATCGGCATCCAGATCCGTAGCGGTGCCTTCCAGGAAGACGCCGCCGGGCAGCTCCACGCGCACCTGCCGCCCAAAGGTGGCTGACAGCTCCCGGTAGTCCGGCAGGATCACCTCTGGGTCTCCAGCAGCGTCCACCCAGGTCCGGTAACGAGTCTCCAGCTCCCGGAGTACTGCGGCCAGCACAGTGGCCCGGTCGGTCGTCGCCGCACCTTCGAGCGCCATCGACGTGGCTACCTCTGTGGGTCGCTCCTCCGCCTTGAGAGTCACATTGAGCCCGATCCCCACGATCGCCGCCGGCCCGTCCACCCGCTCGAGCAGGATGCCTGCCAGCTTCCGGTCGTCGACCAGTACGTCGTTGGGCCACTTCACCTGAGCAGGGATCTCCCCCACCCGCCGTACTGCGGCAGCAACCGCCAGCGGAACCAGCAACCCCAGCCACGGCCAGCGATGCGGCGGCACACTCGTAGGACGCAGCAGTGCGGACATGAGCAACGCAGAGCGGGCCGGTGTGGTCCAGGTACGCCCCAGCCGCCCACGACCCGACGACTGGTACTCCGCCGCCACCAGCAGCCCCTCAGGCTCGCCAGCGCGCGCTGCGGCCGCTACCACGGCATTGGTCGACTCCGTCTCGGCCAGTACGTCGATCTGACGCCACAGCGAGCCCGGACGGACTAGCCGCCCCCGCAGGAAGTCAACGTCGAGGGGCGGCCTTTCCAGATCGCCGTACATCAGCCGGTGTTCTGCAGACCGGCGGCAACGCCCGACACGGTCAGCAGGAGCAGCCGCCGAGTCCTGACGATCTGCTGCTCGTCCAGCGAGTCATCCGTCCGCAGCGTCCGGAGTGCCCGCAGCTGCAGGTAGCTCAGCGCATCGACGTACGGGTTACGCAGCTCGACAGCGCGGCCGAGCACGCGGCGGCCGCTGAGCAGCCGGTCGCCGCCGAGCACCTTGAGCACCCACTCCGTGGTCAGCTCGTGCTCGTCCAGCATCTGCTGGGTCAGGTCCGGCCGGTCACCGAGTTCGAGGTAGCGGCCGAGGATCCGCCGGTCGGTCTTCGCCAGCGACATCTCGGCGTTCTCGAGCATCACCTGGAACAGCGGCCAGTTCTGGTTCGCGTCCTGCAGCACCGCAACGTCGCCAACGGCTGCCAGCGCCGACCCTAGGCCATACCAGCCCGGCGCGTTCACGCGGGCCTGCGACCAGGCGAACACCCACGGGATCGCCCGCAGGTCCTCCAGCGAGGACACGGCCACCCCACGACGGGCCGGCCGGGAGCCCAGTGGCAGCTGCCCGAGCTCCTCCAGCGGCGTCACGCGGCCGAACCACTCCGCGAACCCCTCCGCCTTGACCAGCCGGTGGTACGTCGCCCGGGAGGCCTCGTCCATGGCCTTCCCCACCACGGCGAACCGGTCGGCCGCGACAGTGGCGCGCTCCTCGATGCCAGGCGTGGAGGCGAGCAGTGTGGCGGCAGTGACCTGCTCGATGTGCCGCTGCGCGATCGCTGCGTTGCCGTAGCGAGCAGGGATCGCCTCACCTTGCTCAGTGAGCTTGAACCGGCCAGAGACCGAGCCAGGCGCCTGAGCCAGTACTGCGCGGTTCGCCGGGCCGCCCCCACGTCCCAGCGCTCCACCACGGCCGTGGAACAGGGTCAGGCGGATCGCGTTGCGCTGGGCCCAGGCGGTGATGCGCGCCTGCGCGTCGTACAGGGCCAGGGTGGCCGACACCGGGCCGACGTCCTTGGCGGAGTCGGAGTAGCCGAGCATGACCTCGAAGCGCCGGTCGTTGGCCGTCAGGCGGTGCCGGACCCGGGTCAGCTGGATCGCGTTGTCCAGCACCTCCACCGAGTTCTGCAGGTCCTCACCGGTCTCGAACAGCGGTACTACGTCCAGCTCGATCGGCCGGCCGTCCATGGCGGCGTCAGCCAGCTCGTAGACGGCAGCGAGGTCGCCTGCGTTCCGGGTGAACGACACGACGTACCGGCGGCAGGCCTCAGGGCCGAAGCGCTGCTGGATCTGACCGATGACGCGCAGTGTGGCCAGTACTTCCTCGGTCTGGTCGGAGAGCTCACCACCGCTCAGTACCTCCTCCAGCGCCTTGGTGTGCACCGAGGAGTGCTGCCGGACCTCCAGCTCGGCCAGGTGGAAGCCGAACGAGGTCACCTGCCAGATGAGTTGCTGCAACTCGCCGTACGCCTGCCGCAGTGCCCCTGCACTGACCAGCGAGTCCTGCAGGACCTTCAGCTCGTGCAGGAAGTCAGCAGACCGCGGGTAGCCGAAGTCGGCGTCCCGGGCGCGCGTGGCGGCCAGCCGACGGGCTGCAAGCAGCAGTAGCTGGCGGTGCGGCTCGGAAGGCGAGCGGGTCTCGATGTCGGCCATCAGCTCGGGGTTGACCGCCCGGGCGTCCTCCAGGATCCGGCGTACCGGCGCTGACGGCGGAGTGGTCGCCGCATCCAGCGTGAGGGCGCGGCCGAGCTGATCGGTCGCCCGCTCGAGCGCGCGCAGTACGTGGTCAGCCTGGATCTGCATGGCCTCGCGGGTGATCGCCGCGGTGACGTTCGGGTTGCCGTCGCGATCGCCGCCGATCCAGGAGCCGAGCCGGACGAACGGGGCCACCACCGGCTGCTTGATACCGGCCGACTCCCCGGCCAGGGCGTCGTCGAGCCGGCGGTAGACGTTGCCGACGACATCGAACAGGGTCTCCTCGAAGACCGCCATCGCCGAGCGGACCTCGTCCAGCGGGGTCGGCCGGCTGGTCCGCAGCTGGGACGTACGCCAGAGGATGTCGATCTGCTCGACCAGGCGGCGCCGGTTCTCGGCCAGCTCGCTGTCACCGGCGCGCGGGTCACTGCGCTCCTCCAGCAGCGTCGAGATCCGCCGGATGGTCGCCAGTACTGCGCGCCGCCGCGCCTCAGTCGGGTGGGCGGTCAGTACCGGGCGGAACTCCAGCCCATTGAGCAGGGCACGCGCCTGCTGCTCGCCACTGTCGGCACCGATCTTCTCGACCGCCTGGGCCAGCTCGGACACCGCCGGAGCGTCGCTGGCGCGGTCGCGCTCCCGAAGTACGCGTGCCCGGTGCAGCTCCTCGCTCAGGTTCGTGAGGTGGAAGTAGCAGGTGAAGGCGCGGGCGACGTCCTCGGCGCGCTCGTGCGGCCAGGTGGCGACCAGCGCCTCGGCTCCCTCGCCGTCACCGGCGATGGTGAGCTCCCGGAGCTTCTCGACGTCGTCGAGCAGCGGCTGACCGGCGTACTCGACCAGTACGCGGCCGAGCAGCTCGCCGAGCAGGCGCACGTCGGCGCGGAGCTCCTCGGGGACTTCGAAACGTGCGCGGGTACGGGTGCGGGCGCTCGCCTGACTGCCGGTCTCGGTCACGTTCGCCCACGATATCCGTGGGCACGCTCTCGCCGCCTCCCAGTCCGACTGGTGAGCGCAGATCGTGACCAATCGTGACGAAACGTCAGTGTGACGCGACAGTAAGGGCACTAAACGGCGTTGAAGCCGCCGCCGACCACCTGGGAGACGATCTTGGCGAGCTCGGCCGGGGTGCGGTCGGTGCCGTCGACAACGAGCATCCGGGCGCAACTCTCGGTCATCGAGGCCAGCATCTCGGCCAGCACCGGCAGGTTCGCGTCCGGGTCGGTGACACCTGGCAACGATTGCACAAGAGTCAGCCGCAACCCCTCCACCAGGAAGGCGCGCGCCGCCCGGACCCGGTCGGCAACCACCGGCGCCGCGCCGTACTGCGCTCCGAACACAATTCGCCACGAGCGCGGCGACTGGGCTGCGGTCTCCAGGAACGCGGTGAGGCCTTCGAGCACGTGCTCCTCCGGCGTACCGACGCTCGGGTCGGCCGGCAGCGCGGAGACGATCGAGATGACCAGGTGCTGCTCCTCGCGGGCCAGCAGCGCGAGCAGGAGCTCGTCGCGGTTGGCGAAGGAGTCGTACACCACCGGCTTGGTGACGCCGGCCGCGTCGGCCACCGACTGCATCGTTGTACCGGCGTAGCCGCGTTCGGAGAACACTTCGAGGGCGGCGTCCAGGATCAACGGACGCCGGCGCTCCGGACCCAGGTGCGCGGCCCGGCGGCGAGGTTCCGGAACCGGGTCTTCAGGGCTGACCACTTGACAAAGCTATCAGGCCCGTAGGAAATTCCTACGGTCTGGTAGGAAGTGTCCGAAGGGACGCGTTTCCTATCTGCCAGGGAGGCGTCGAGTGGCCGTACGTGGCAGTGCGCGGTGGCTGGAGTCGGAGGACTTCACCGCGCTCGACCTCGGCGAGTTGTCCCGGCTCGTCGCGCGCACCTCGGAGCGAGAGCTCCGGCATCGGCTCATCGGGGGAGTCCGAGAGATCGCGTTGCGCGAGATCTTTCGCCGGATGCCGGAGTACCTCCGTCCCGCCCGGGCGGAGGGTTTCGACGCGGTCGTCGGCTGGCAGATCACCGGCGCGAGCGGCGGCGGCGTCGACGAGTACCGGATCCTGGTCAGCGACGGCACCTGCCGGGTGCTCACCGGCCACCGCGACCCACCGGCGATCTCGGTCCGCACCGACGCGGCCACCCTGCTGCGGATCGTCACCGGCAACGAGGACCCGGTCCTGGCCGTCCTCAAACAGCGGCTCTCGGTCCGCGGCGACCTGGCCCTGGCCGCCCGGCTCAGCAAACTCTTCGCCGTCGGGCCCCGTACTCCGCAGTAGGATTCCGGCATCCGGTGTGTTCATCGTCATCTGGGCGCGGGGTCCACAGGCGTTAGAGTGCCCGCTTATGGGAGAGACCGTGAACATCCACACCACCGCCGGGAAGCTCGCGGACCTGGAGCACCGGCTGGACGAGGCCGTGCACGCCGGCTCCGAGCGCGCGGTGGACAAACAGCACGCCCGGGGCAAGAAGACCGCCCGCGAGCGGATCGCGCTGCTGCTGGACGAGGGCTCCTTCTCCGAGCTGGACGAGTTCGCCCGGCACCGCTCGACCTCCTTCGGCCTGGACGCCAACCGCCCGTACGGCGACGGCGTGGTGACCGGGTTCGGCACCATCGACGGCCGCCAGGTGTGCGTGTTCGCGCAGGACTTCACCGTCTTCGGCGGCAGCCTGGGTGAGGTCTTCGGCGAGAAGATCGTCAAGGTGATGGACCTGGCGATGAAGATCGGCTGCCCGCTGATCGGCATCAACGACTCCGGCGGCGCCCGGATCCAGGAAGGCGTGGTCAGCCTCGGCCTGTACGGCGAGATCTTCCGCCGCAACGTGCGCGCTTCGGGCGTGATCCCGCAGATCTCTCTGATCATGGGCCCGTGCGCGGGCGGCGCGGTCTACTCCCCCGCGGTCACCGACTTCACCGTGATGGTGGACGAGTCGTCGTACATGTTCATCACCGGCCCGGACGTGATCAAGACCGTCACCGGCGAGGACGTCAGCCAGGAGGAGCTCGGCGGCGCCCGGACGCACAACACCAAGTCCGGCAACGCGCACTACCTGGGCAGCGACGAGGAGGACGCGATCGAGTGGGTCAAGGCCCTCGTCTCGCACCTGCCGCAGAACAACCTCGAGGACCCGCCGGCGTACGCCGAGGTCGCCGAGCTCGAGCCCGATGAGACCGACCTCGCGCTCGACTCGCTGATCCCGGACTCGCCGAACCAGCCCTACGACATGCACACGGTGATCGAGGCGGTCGTCGACGACGGCGAGTTCCTCGAGGTCCAGACGCTGTTCGCGCCCAACATCATCGTCGGCTTCGGCCGGGTCGAGGGCCGCCCGGTCGGCGTGGTCGCGAACCAGCCGCTGCAGTTCGCCGGCACCCTGGACATCGACGCCTCCGAGAAGGCGGCCCGGTTCGTCCGCACCTGCGACGCGTTCAACGTGCCGATCCTGACCTTCGTCGACGTGCCCGGCTTCCTGCCCGGCACCGACCAGGAGTGGAACGGCATCATCCGCCGCGGCGCCAAGCTGATCTACGCCTACGCCGAGGCGACCGTGCCGATGATCACCACCATCACCCGCAAGGCCTACGGCGGCGCGTACGACGTGATGGGCTCCAAGCACCTGGGCGCCGACATCAACCTGGCCTGGCCGACCGCGCAGATCGCCGTGATGGGCGCGCAGGGCGCGGTGAACATCCTGCACCGCCGCGAACTGGCCGCCGCCGCCGAGGCCGGCGAGGACATCGAGGCGCGCCGCCGGCAACTGATCACGGAGTACGAGGACCACCTCGCCAACCCCTACATCGCGGCCGAGCGCGGCTACATCGACGCGGTGATCAAGCCGAGCGAGACCCGCGCCGAGATCGTCCGCGCCCTCCGCCTGCTCCGCACCAAGCGCGACACCCTCCCGCCGAAGAAGCACGGCAACATCCCGCTCTGATCGGAGCCCGCCATGACCGAACCTGTACTCCGGATCGCCAAGGGCGACCCGACCCCCGAGGAACTGGCCGCCCTGCTGGCCGTCGTCGCGGCCCGCTCAGCCCCCACCCCGGCCCCGTCAACAGGCCCTGACCACGCCAGCAACTGGGCCACCTACTGGCGCAACCACACCCGCCCACTCCACCCCGGCCCCAACGCCTGGCGAGCCAGCGCGCACCCGTAACTAGCGCCGGCGGAACCTGATCAAGGGGTAGATCGGGGCTGGTGAGTTGCCGTAGGGCGGGCCGGGGAAGGTTGTGGCGCCGTCGAGGTGGAGGCCGTACTGCGCTGCGCGGGCGACCAGGACAGGTAGGGCATCCTGTGAGCGGTGGTCGTCGGGGGTGCGGCCGGTCGCGTAGCGGGCGGACTCGCGCTTCTCGGTGGTGGTGATGAAGACGCCGTCGGGACGTAGTACCCGGGAGACCTCCGCGAGGATCTGGTCGCTGTCGTCCACCAGGTGCAGGAGCCAGATCGCCAGTACTGCGTCGCAGCGGCGGTCGGCGATCGGGAGTTGGCTGGCGTCCGCGGCGGCGACGTGGCCGGGGAGCCGGATCCGGGCGTGCCGGAGCATCGCGGGCGAGAGGTCGATGCCGTGCACCAAGTTGCCTTGAGCAACCAGTTCGGCGGCGACGGTGCCGGTGCCGACAGCGAGTTCCAACACCCGGCCACCCTTGGGTAGCAGCTCGAGGATCGCGTCGGCAGCGGCTCTGGCGCGTTCGGGGCCGCCGCGGGATTCGTCGTACCGGGCGGCTTCGGTCTCGTCGTACTGAATCTTGCGCGGCGGTGCCCAGAGGGAAGGCCAGGAAATCCCTACCTGGGCCAGCATCCGGCGGACCAACGGCAGGGAGATGCCGACGACGTTGTGGTAGTCGCCCTCGATGCCGGCCACGAACGGGCCGCCGAGACCGTCGACGGTGAACGAGCCCGCGACGACCAGCGGCTCGCCGGTTGCGACGTACGCGTCGATCTCCTCCTCGGTGAGGTCGGCGAACCGGACCGTGGTGGAGGCGAGTTCGCGGATCTCCTGCCGGGTGGAGGTGTCGAACAGGCAGTGGCCGGTATGCAGGATGCCGGATCGGCCGCTCATCATCCGGAGCCGCTCGCGGGCGATCTCCGGCGTACCGGGTTTGCCGTAGGCGACGCCGTCGATCTCCAGCACCGAGTCGCAGCCGAGCACCGTCGCGTGGTCGTCGAGGGTCGAGACGACCGCGCGCGCTTTCAGTACCGCGAGGGTGCGGGCCAGCTCGCCCGGGCTGTCGGCGGTGACGTGGTCCTCGTCGACTCCCGAGACGATCACCTCGGGCTCGACCCCCGCGTTGCGCAGGGTCTTCAGGCGGGCCGGCGACGCCGACGCGAGTACGAACCGCGGCCGCGGGCCGGTGGCGACCGGGTCAGGGCTCATCGGGGCGCTCACAGTTTGGCGAGGGCGCGGCGGAGCGGGTCCAGGCCGATCGAGCCCAGGTTCAACGCGTCCCGGTGGAAGGCCCGCAGGTCGAAGTCGGCGCCCAAGCGCTGCTTGGCGTCCTCGCGCGCCTGCAACCAGATCCGCTCACCGACCTTGTACGACGGCGCCTGCCCCGGCCAGCCGAGATAGCGGAGCAGCTCGGCCCGGATGAACTCGGTCTCCATCCGCGAGTGGGCCCGCAGGAACTCGAACCCGAGCTCCGCGTTCCACCGCTCGCCCGGCCGCCAGCCGAACGGGTTGTCCGCCGGGATCTCCAGCTCCAGGTGCATCCCGATGTCGACGATGACCCGGGCCGCCCGGAAGGCCTGGCCGTCGAGCATGCCGAGTCGCGCGCCCGGCTCCTCGAGATAGCCGAGCTCCTCCATCAGCCGTTCGGCGTACAGGGCCCAGCCCTCGCCGTGGCCGGAGACCCAGCTGCCGACGCGTTGCCAGCGGTTCAGCAGGTCGGTCCGCAGCATCGTCTGGGCGACCTGGAGGTGATGCCCGGGCACGCCCTCGTGGTAGACGGTGGTGACCTCGCGCCAGGTGGCGAAGTCCTCGACGCCGTTCGGCACGGCCCACCACATCTGGCCCGGCCGGGTGGTCAGGTCCTCACTCGGCGGGGTGTAGTAGATCGAGCCGTCGGACGTCGGCGCGATCATGCAGTCGATCCGCTGGATCGAGGCCGGGATGTCGAAGTGGGTGCCGGCCAGTTCCTGCACCGCCGCGTCGGCGAGCTGCTGCATCCAGTCGCGGAACGCGTCCTTGCCGTGGATCATCCGGGCCGGGTCGTTGTCGAGCAGCTCGGCGACGGCCGCGATACTGCGGTCACCGTCGTTGAGCGCGGCCGCGATGGTCTCCATCTCGGCCTCGATCCGGGCCAGCTCCTGCCAGCCCCAGGCGTAGGTCTCCTCGAGATCGACGGCAGCACCGAGGAACTCCCGCGAGGCCAGCGCGTAGACCTCGCGGCCGCACGCGTCCCGGCTCGGTGCCTGCGGCAACAGCTCGGCGGTCAGCCACTGGCCGAACTGGTCGTAGGCCTTGCGGGCCGAGGCGGCGGCCGCCTCCACGGTGGCCTTGACCGGCGAGTCCGGCGCCTGCGCGGCGAGCCCGGCGAAGAAGTCGTCACCGTCGGCGCCGGTCCAGCTGGCGATCCGCTCGGCGAGCGCGTTGACCTGCCGCGCTGCGGACACCCGCCCGAGGCCGGCCTGCTCGGTCAGGGTCTCGCGATAGCCGTCGAGCGTCGTACCGACCTGGTTCAGCCGGATTGCGATCGTCTCCCAGTCGTCCTGGGTCGCGGTCGGCATCAGATCGAAGACCTGGCGGATGTGCGTCGGCTCGCAGGAGATCACGTTGAGCTGATGCTGCGGTACGCCGGCCTGGTAGCTCTCGAGCTGGAGCCCGAGCCGCTCGAGCAGCCCGTCCTTGGCGACCTCTTCGCGCGCCGACGTCACCTGGACGGCGGATGCCTCGGCGACCGTCCGGCGGTCCAGGTCGATCAGCGCCTCGAACCCGGCCGGCGAGAGGTCCGGTAACCGGTGGTCATGGCCCTGGATCCCCATGAAGGTGGCTTCGGCCGGCGAAAGCTCGGCGAACGCCTCGAGGTACCGCTCGGAGATCTCGTCGATGGGGCTGTTCGGTGTGGTGGCATCCGTCACCACACCGACACTACCGCGCGCCTGATCCGCGATGCCGGTACTGTGGCGCTCTCTCGTCAGTGGAACGACGCTGACGTCAGTGAAAGGGACACGGGGTTGACGCAGCCGCCATACGGTCAGCAGCCAGGCGGGCCCTACCCGCCGAACCAGCAGCAGCCGCAGTACCAGCAGCCCGGCCAGCCGCCGTACCAGTACGGGCCGCCGTCGGTGGCGCCGCAGCAGGGGCAGAGCTTCGGCTGGGGACCGCAGTTCGCGCCGCCCGGCCAGGGCTACCCGCCGCAGGGTGGCTACCCACCTGGGCAGGGCTACCCGCCTCAGGGCTTCCAGGGGCCGGGCTTCCAGCCGGGCTGGCAGCAGCAGTTGCCGTCGCGGAAGAAGTCCAAGGCACCGCTCTTCGCGGTGCTGGGCATCGTCGGAGCGCTGGTGGTCGGGTTGTGGATCTTCGGCGTGATCAAGAAGAACGCCGACAACAACTACACCCAGCCGACGACGACCGAGCCGAGCTACCGCTCCACGCCCACCGTGCCGACCGAATCACCGGAGCCGACCGGAGAGCCGACGGCCACGGAGCAGCCCACCACGACGGAGCCGACCAGCACGACGACCTCGGAGCCGTCCGGGGCGGCAGACCTCGTCACCCTGGCCAAGAACAAGCTCTACACGACCGGCCCGATGCGCACGGTGAACTGCAAGGAACCGACCGTCAAGCCGAGCACGGCCAGCAACGCCGCCCGGTACTGGGCCGAGGTCAAGCCCTGCCTGGAGCGCTCGTGGGCCCGCCAGATCGCATTGACCGGCTACCGGTTCAGGCCGCCGGGGATGCTCTTCTGGTCCGGCACCAGTGTCAGCAACCCGTGCGGCGCCAGCGCCGTCAGCGTGCCGTTCTACTGCCCCCCGAACCACATGATGTACATGAAGGTCGACAACTTCGTGAAGGCGTACAACGAGTACCCCGGCGCGGAGGACAAGGCGTACGCACGGATGTGGTACTCCCGGTCGATCGCCCACGAGTACGGGCACGCCATGCAGTCGGTGACCGGCATCCTCGAAGCGTCGCACCGGGTCAGGTACGAGCTGCCCGACTCCGACTCCCGGTTGCGGCAGACCCGGCGGGTCGAGCTGCAGGCGAACTGTCTGGCCGGCGTCTTCCTGGGGGCCAACAAGCGCAGCTACCCGATCAACGGGCTGATGCTGCAGGTCTGGAACAAGTGGGTCGTCACCGCCGGTGGCAAGCCGGAGCAGAGCACCCACGGCAGCAAGGCGAGTCAGGCGTACTTCATGGGGCGCTCGTTCGTCACCGCCGACCCGGCCAGCTGCAATACCTTCGCGGCCTCGCCGCGCAACGTCAGCTGAGGATCCGGGCAACCGGTACAGTGCCCCGATAAAACCAGTGCTCCCAGGGCACTGAGGCGAGGTGCGCTGCTGCTGCGGCACAGGAATACGCAGCAGCAGCGCACCGACCCTGTCGGCCTCAGCTCGTCTTGGCGTCCAGGAGTTGCAGCAGGTCGTGGGCGGCGAGCTCGATCTTCTTGTGCCGCCACTCAGAGGCCCGGTAGACGCAGGCGATCAGCCCGGTGCGATGCAGCCGGCGCAGGTCGCCGTACACGAAGGCGTGGCGGGCCTTCGTCTCGTCATTGGCCCCGACGGTCAGCCCGAGATGCCACTGCCCGTACTCCTCCCACGAGTGCGACTCGAGGAACTTGTTCTGCGCCTCGGCCCCTGGCTGGACCGCACCCCAGTCGCTGTCCAGCACGTACTGCCGGCCCTCGATCAGCCGCTTCGCGTACTCCACCGCCTGCTCATTGACCTCGTACTTCGCCATGCCACTCCAGTGCCCACCAGCGGGCACCGGACACTAAGTGAGCTCTTCGGCGACCGATTCGGGGGCCGTCTGGCGCCAGGAGTCGAGCAGGATGTCGCGGAGTTCGGCGGCGTCTTCCAGGGCGGCCAGGCGGGCGCGGACCCAGCTGGAGCCGGCTTCGTGGGGTGGGACCCAGAACTTCTCCGGCTCGGCGGCGATGAGTTCGGTGCGTTCGAGCCGCGGGCAGCGGACGGCGAACGAGGTCTGGTCGTCGGGGACGGTGAGGAACATCCGGCCCGCGACGTCGAAGGTCGGATGACCCCAGCGCTCCTTCTCCACCACGCCGGGGAAGGACAGCGCGATCCTGCGTACGTCGTCTGCGTCAAGCACGGCGACAGACTAATCGCCGGGACGGACCATTTGTCCCGGCCATTAGTTGATCAGCGGCGGCGTCCCGGCAGGAGCAGGGCGAGTACTGCGCCGACTGCGACGATTGCGGCGCCTACCCACACGGCCGGCACCAGGCCGTCGACGTACTCGGTGGGGCTGGCGTAGGAGCCGGCGGAGGCGAAGACGGAGGCCAGTACTGCGACCCCCATCGCCACGCCCACCTCGCGAATCGTGCTGTTCGTGCCCGACGCGACGCCCCGGTCGGCGTCGGAGAAGCTCGCCATCACGATGCTGGCCGAAGGGGCGAGGGTGAGCCCCATCCCCACTCCGGCGAGCACGAACGGAGCGACGTACGAGGGGTAGCCGACGTCGACGGTGGTGATCAGCGCGATCCAGCCCAGTGCCGTGGCCAGGAGGACCTGGCCGGTGGCGATCAGAGCCCTGGCGCCGACGCGATCGAGGACCAGGCCGGCCAGCGGGGCGATCACCATCGGCGCCAGCGTCCAGGGCAGTGTGCGCAGGCCCGACTGCAGCGGCGTGTAGCCCTGGACGACCTGGAAGAACTGCGCCAGCAGGAAGACCGACCCGAAAACGCCGACGGAGAAGGTGAAGGCGGTGAAGTTGACGACGCTGAAGGCCCTGGTCCGGAACAACCTCAGCGGCAGCATCGGAGCGGGCGCCCGGTGTTCCCAGGCGACGAAGGCGACCAGCAGTGCGGCGCCACCGATCAGGGCGGTCAGGATCCGCGCCGAGGTCCAGCCGTCGTCGGCACCGTGCACCACGCCCCAGACGATGGCGAGCACGCTGCTCGCGGACAGCACCAGGCCGAGCAGGTCGAGCTTGTGGGCGCCACCGCGGGACTCGGTCAGCACCCGGGCCGCGAGCGGGATCGCGATCAGGCCGATCGGCACGTTCAGCCAGAAGATCCACTGCCAGTTGATGCCGTCGACCACCGCACCGCCGACGACCGGCCCGACCGCGACGCCGAGGCCGGAGATGCCGCCCCAGATGCCGATCGCGGCACTGCGCTGACGAGCCGGTACTGCCGCCGCGAGCAGCGTGAGCGACAACGGCATCACCGCGGCGGCGCCGACGCCCTGGATCGCGCGGGCACCGATCAGCATCCACGGCTCGGTGGCCAGCGCACAGGCCGCCGAGGCGACGGTGAACAGCGCGATGCCGGCCAGGAAGATCCGCCGCCGGCCGAGCCGGTCGCCGATCGCCGAGGCGGTCAGCAGCAGGGCTGCGAAGGAGAGCGTGTAGGCGTTGATGAACCACTGCAGGTCGGTCAGCGAGGCACCCAGCTCGGCCTTGATCACCGGCAGCGCGTTCGTCACCACCAGGTTGTCCAGCGTCACCATGAACACCGGGATGCCCACCACCGCGAGCACGAGGCCCAGCGAGCGCCGTACTGCGGGCTCGTCGGCAGGGGTGTTGCCGGGTGCCCGGCCGGCGGGTTCGAGGGCGGTCGTACTCATTGCGGCTCCTTGTTGTTATCGACTGATAACTTACACTGAGATCAAGGTATGCATTGACTGATAACATGTCAATCGACCGAGGAGAGGGAACGATGACCAAGACCAGGCTGACCGCGGCCGAGCGCAGTGAAGAGGTCCTGCAGGCGGCGGTGGTGGCGTTCGGCGCCAACGGGTACGCCGGGACGAAGACCGACGAGATCGCCCGCCTGGCCGGGGTGTCTCAGCCGTACGTGATCCGGCTGTTCGGCACCAAGCAGCAACTCTTCCTCGCCGCCACCAACCGGGTCTGCGACCGGATCGAGGAGACCTTCCGGCGGGCCGGTGCCCGGGAAGGCTCACTGGCCAGCCTGGGCGAGTCCTACAACGAACTGATCCCGGAGCGCGAGCTGCTGGTGGTCCTGTTGCACGGTTTCGCGGCCAGCAACGATCCCGCGATCGGCGACACCGTCCGGGAGCGCTTCGGCCGGATCCACCGGATCGTCGGCGAGCTCAGCGGCGCGACGCCGGAAGAGGTCACCCACTTCATGGCCAACGGCATGCTGCTCACCGTGATGGCCGCGATGCAGGTGACCGGCCCCAACCCGGTCTCCTGCACCTGGGCCACCGAACTCCTCACCAGCCTCAGCACCAAGGACTAGCTGTCGGACTCCCCGATCGACTGGCCGGAGGCGAACCAGATCGCTGCGGTCGCGGTCGCGAGCGCGAGCACGGTGACGAGCAGGGAGCCCGGTACGCCGGCGCCGCGGATCAGGCCGGCCGTGATCGCGACGACCGGGCCGAGCAGCAGCGCGATGCTTGCTGGCAGCAACCACTTCCGCAGGGCCTGCCGATGCACTGTCGCGTACGACGGGATCTGGCCGGCGAAGGCGGAGGCCAGATGCACTGTCAGCAAGGCGATCCCGGTGACGACCAGCGCCCAGCTCAACTCATTGGGGGCTCGTAGCAACCAGCCCAGACAGATGACCAGCAGGAACATCAGTGCTGCCAGGGAGTCCGGCAACACCACGCAGCCGACCAGCAGGACCGATCCCACTACCGAGACCGCATCCATCTGGTCCCACGACTGCAGGCCGGGCAGCACGAGTGCCGCCACACCGGCCAGCGCGATCGCCGAGCGAGCGAGCCAGGTGGCCCGATCGGTCGCCCGGAGCTGTGCCAGCCACTGGCTGATCTTGACCGCCGAACTCATGACCGCATCCTCGGCGCCGAGGCCACCCGCGCCGCGTCCCGCAGTACCTCGTCCAGCGTCCCGGCGCCCCGCCAGCCGACCGTCGGTACGCCGAGGTCGCCCAGCCGGTCGAGCTCCGCGCGCCGCTCGAGCAGGCGGAGCCGCCAGGCCAGCGGCCAGGCCTTCGCGTCGTGGTGTTCGACGTCGATCACTTCGCCGGCGTCCGGTGGCAGAGTGTCGACCGCGATCACCGTGCAGCCCGAGTGGACCAGCGTGACGATGTAACCCAGCATCGCCTTGCGCAGCAGCGGGCTGAGAACGATCACCAGGCTGTCCGAGCGGATCCGGTGCCGCCGGGCCAGTTGGTTCTCGTCGTGCTGGCGTCCCCCGCGATCCGCGTGCACCAGTACGTCGAGGATGCGTCGCAGGTGGGCCCGGCCGCTCCCGGCGCGGACACCGCCGACCGTAGTACCGGTGTCGATCAGTCTGACTCGGTCGCCGTGCCGGAGGTAGTGCTCGGCAATGGAGGCTGCTGCGCGGACGGCTGTGTCCAGGCTGCTCGACCTGCCGTCGATGCCTTCGCTGATACCGACCTCCGTGCCGGAGTCGAGCAGGATGACGACCTCGGTGTCCCGGTCGGACCAGGTCGAAGTGACGTGCAGCTCACGCGTCCGGGCCGACACCTTCCAGTTGATGCGGCGCAACCGGTCTCCAGTACGGAACGGTCTGACCCCTGCCAGCTCAGTACCCTCACCAGGCCGCCTGGACCGGTGCAGCCCGACCAGCCCAGCAGGACGCGGTACTGCGTCCACTGCCTCGAACCCGGCGCGCAATGGCAACGTTTTGACCGGCACAGCGGCAGGAGATGTCACCTGAACCCGGTAGGCACCCAGCACGGACGTAGCGATGACATGCGGGTGCTGTAGCTCCCGCAGGCCCCAACGCTCGGAGCGCACGCCCACCTCGACAGTCACCGCGCCCTCTGCGACCGGCTCGGCCACGGCAGCTTGCGGCGGGTCGTAGCGGAACCACGGCGACCGCACCAAGGCCATGACGACCAGGTCGATGTCAGGGTCCAGCCCCTCCGCAACCTTCAGCCGGTACGTCGTGGCCTGTCCCTCGAACAGCACGTCCGCGTCCAACTCGGTCCGGAGCACTGGCTTCTCGCGCGGCCGGAAGTAGCGCCCCCAGGCGGCGAGGAAGGCCAGTGGAAGGCCGAGCACTGCCATGTCCGGCCGGCGGCCCAGCACAGCGATCAGCAGCAGGAGAGCAGCCACAGCGAGCGCCCTGACCTGCGCGTGTGTCGGCCCCCAAGTCACTGCCGGGTGTCCGCGACAGTAGGCGGCGCAGGCACCGATCCCAGCACAGTACGAACGACAGTGGCTCCAGTCACCTCATGCAGCCACAGCTCAGGCCGCACAGTGATCCGGTGAGCCAGCGCCGCAGTGGCAACCGCCTTCACATCCTCCGGTACTACGTAGTCGCGCCCCTGGATGACGGCGTACGAGCGAGCCGTGAGCAACAGGGCCAGCGAGCCACGAGGCGAGGCGCCGACGAGCACCTGGGAGTCGCGGCGAGTCGCAGCAGCGAGCTCCACGCAGTACCGGCCGACCGTGTCGTCGACGGTGACTCGCTCGATCGCCTGTTGCGCCGCGAGCAGGCCGGCCGCGTCAGTGACGGCCTCGACCTTCTGGTCCTCCGAGCGGCGACTCATGCGGCGTTGCAGGACCTCCCACTCCTCGGCAGCGCTCGGGTAGCCGAAACCGATCCGGAGCATGAACCGGTCGAGCTGGGCCTCCGGCAGCGGGTAGGTGCCCTCGTACTCGACCGGGTTGGCCGTCGCGAGCACGTGGAACGGCACCGGCAGTGGGAAGGTCTCGCCCTCGACGGTGACCTGGTGTTCCTGCATCGACTCCAGCAGCGCGGCCTGCGTCTTGGGCGGCGTCCTGTTGATCTCGTCGGCCAGCAACAGGCCGGTGAAGATCGGGCCGGGCCGGAACACGAACTGCGAGTCCCGCTGGTCGTAGACGAAGGCGCCGGTGACGTCGGAGGGCAGCAGGTCCGGAGTGAACTGCACCCGGCGGAACTCCAGCCCGAGCGCCTGCGCGAACGACCGCGCCGCCAGCGTCTTGGCCAGTCCCGGGTAGTCCTCCAGCAGCACGTGCCCGCCGGCCAGGATGCCGGCCAGCACCAGCTCGAGCGCGTCGCCCTTGCCGACCACTGCCTCGCCGACCCGGTCCAGCACCTTCCGGCTCAACGCGGACACCTCGCCGAGGCTCAGCTCATCAGTCACGGGTTCCTCACAGCTTCTCGATGGTCTGGACGGCCACTTCGATCTCCGCGAGCGTCGCGGTCCGTGCCTCGGTGCTGGTGATCAGGTCCCACAGGTGGTCGCCCACCACCGCGCGAGCCCGCTCAGGTTCCAGCTGCGGATCGATGCCGTGCCGGTGCACCAGCCGGTCGACGGTCAGCTCCAGCAGCAACGGCTGGATCCGGCGGGCGAACGTCATCGACCCCTCGCCGGCCCTGCGCTCCCGGTTCGACTCCTGCACCCAGGTCGCCAGGAACTGAGTCCGGTTTTCACTGTTGCGGCCGCGCCGGGCCGCCAGCCTCTCGTCGTACCGGGCGGGCCAGGTGGTCTCCAGTACCTGCGGTACGACAAGCCGCAGGGCAGCCGAGCCGAAGCCGATCGCCAGGGCCATCGCGACGAACCAGAGCGGCCGCGGCTGCGTCCCGGCGATCCCGAAAGCCACGATCAGCACGAGGCTGCCGGCCGCTGCGAGCAGCACGTGCTGCAGCACCAGCTTGTTGGCCGACCCGAGCCGCTGCCTCATCGGTCCGTCCCACCATCCGAGGCGTCCGGCCCTGCCGAGGCGGTCGGTCCTGCCGATGCAGTCGATCCGGCCGATGCCGCCGGCGCGGCCGGGGTTCGGCGCGCGATCGCGGCCGCCAGCTCGTCACGGAGCCGGACGAGGGCGGCGCGTGCCTGCGCACGGGCCTCCTCGCTCGAGCCGTGGGTCGAGTACCGTGCCTCACGGTAGAGCTGGGCGAGCCGGAGCAGCTCGGGCTCGGAGACGCCGCCCACGCCGAGCACCCGGACAGTGAACTCGGCCGGCGTCTCGGACTCCTGCCGACCCACTCCTGCCGAGGCAGCCGCGCGTTCGAGCGCCACCCAGCAGGCGATCACGCCGTCGGTCGCAGTACCGGAGTCGACGGCGGCCAGGCCCGACTCGACCGCGTCCGCGAGCCGGTCGACCTTCACCCGCTCCCAGTCGGTGTCCGAGCGCTCCACCACCGGAAGCTCGACCTGCCTGAGCATCCGGTAGAGCGCCCAGGCCAGGAACAGCAGGATCACCGCCCCGATGAGGTAGATCACCGCCTGCCAGACCGCCTTGACCCAAGCAGGCATCTCGGTCGCCTTCGGCTCTTTCCTGCCGCCCGGCGACTGCTGCGGCGGCGTCACCTGGGCTGCCGTCTGGGTCGGGAGGGGCTTGGGCGAGGACGAAGCAGTGCTCTCGCTGTACGGCCGGACGCTGCCACCCGCAGACGCCAGCACGACGAGCGCGACCGTCGCGACTCCCAGCATCAGGACGATCGCCACCGCCCACGCGCTACGACGGCTCGGCTGCATTCGGGAAGACTAGCTCGGTGTAAGGCCTTACCAGGTCAGAATCCGGTGTCCAGCCAAGGCAGCCGCGGTGACAGAAATGCCCGCGAGGCCACGGCCAGCGCGCCCTCGGTCCGCTCCTCCACCAGGCCCGCCGCGCCCAGCAGACCGAGCGACGGCCGGCCCAGGTACGCCGTACCGAGCTCGCGTACGCCGAGCACCAGATCCGGGCTCCGGTCGGTCTTCTCGCAGGTAGCGCCGCCCGGGCCACCCGCCAGGTGCCAGGAGCCGGCGTTCCAGGGCAGGAAGTCGTCCTCGACACCCAGGACGACGTCGAGCTCCTCGGCGTACGTGCGCGCGGCCAGCGCCTTGCCGACATCCGCCACCCGGCCCCAGAGCCCGTCCAGCGTTGTCGCGTTCGCCGCGCGTGGGTCGACCAGCAGCATCAGCAGCGGGTCGTCGGACGGCAGGTGCTCGTACCTCGTCTCGCCCAGCAGGTCGGGGTCGAGCAGGAACTGCCAGAGCGCGACATGGGCGGCCACGTCGGCCGAGTGCACCCGGACCACGTCGACAAAACCCTTGTCGGTACGCCGGGTGCGGTAGTGGGTGTAGCCGACCAGCTCACCGTCCCGCTCGGCCAGCACACACCGGACCGGCGAAGCACCCTGGAGCCGGGCCGTCACGTTGTCGTGGGTGACGTAGTACTGGAAGTTCTCGTCGTGCTGGAACATGCCCGGCCGGGTCTTCGCCTCGGCGTTGTGGAACGCACTGGTCTGCGCCAGCGACTCCTGCGGATCGGCGAACCGGAGCCGGACGTCCTCGACCCCGGCGACCTTGCGCAGCTCGCGGGAGGTGCGCTTGATGGTCACCTCCTGGTGGTCGGAGGCCAGCCCGTACCCGAAGCGGCCGTAGATCACCGGCTCGCTGGCGGTCAGCACGGCCAGCGGCTCCCCTGCCTCGTACAGGTCGGTCAGCTGGCGGCGCATCAGGTCGCGGAGGATGCCGCGACGGCGATGGGTCGACAGGACGCCGACCATCGTCACGCCCGCCGCCCGCACCTGACCGCCTGGCACCGTCAACTCGAACCCGAAGGCTCCGGTGTGCCCGACGACGTCCTTCCCGTCGGTCGCCGCGACGGAGCGGTCGCGTTCCCAGACCCGGGCCTCCGTCTCCAGTTGAGCGTCGCTCCAGGGCGCCGAGAAGGCCAGGTCGATGACCTGCCGCAACTCGTCCCACTCACCGTCGAACCGCCCGATCTCGATCGTCATACCCCCTCCCTATCAGACCGGACCAGACCGCCGCCGGGAATTTCCGGGGGGTCCGGCCGGCTGTCCCCAGGCCGGCCGGAGCCCTGATCAGAGGGTGATCGACCAGTTGGTGAGGGTCCCGCTGTCGCCGGGGCCGTTGTCGCCGATGCGGAGGTTCCAGGTGCCGGCGGCGTTCTCGGTGCCGACCGGCGTCACCGTGTAGGTCTTGCTGGCCGGCAGCGGGTGACAGGTGCTGCCGCCGTACCGCTGCAGGTAATACCAGCGGCCGCTCGGGGAAACCACGCTGATGTTCAGGTCCTCGAGGCAGCTGTGGTTGCCTTCCACGGTCACCTTGAACGGACTCGCGGCCCGGCCGGTCGCGGTCGAGCGGATCGGGCTGACCGTGGTCTGGAAGTCGCGGATCGGATAGTCGGTGCCGTTGGCAAACGTCCGGCCGCCACCCGGATCACCCGGCTGGGTCCGAGCCGTCACGGCCGGACTCGCCGCCGACTTGTTGCCTGTGGCATCTTTCCCCTGGATGGTGAAGGAGTAGCCGGTGTCCGGGGTGAGCCCGGACACGGTGGCCGTCGTACCGGCGACCGTGGTGGCCAGCGTGCTGCCGTTGTAGACGTCGTACCCGGTGACTCCGACGTTGTCGGTGGCAGCGTCCCAAGCCAGCGAGACGCTGCTGGACGTCGTACCGGTGGCTCGCGGGTTGCCCGGCGTGCTCGGTGCTTCCGTGTCGTCACTTGGGGTGCCGGTCAACAGAGTGAGGTTCCACTTGGTGAGGGCCTCGTTGACCGGCTGGAAGATGGAGTTGTCGTCGTTCGCCACACAGTTGCTGTTGCCGCCCGAGTGCAGGCCGATCGCCTTGTCGCCGCGCAACCAGGCGCCACCCGAGTCGCCGCCCTGGGAGCAGGCGTCGGTCGTGGTCAGGCCGTCGATCACCACGTTGCCGTAGTCGATCGACTGGTTCACCGTCCGGACCTTGCCGCATTCGAAGTTCGGCGCGGTGTTGCCGGAGTGGCAGACGGTGTCGCCGACGATCGCCTCGGCCGAACCACTGACCTTGACGGCCGGCTGCCCCCAGGTGTTGACGTTCGGAGAGATCGTCCAGCCGCTCTCGGTCACCGCCACCACGCCCATGTCGCCTTCGCGGGCGTTGACGCTGCGGCTGCCACCGACGTTCGACGTACCGAGCTTGTTGCTCTGACCACTGGCCCCGTACGCCGCCTGGTTCGCGTCGTTGGCGCAGTGGCCGGCGGTCAGGAAGTGCTTGTTGCCTTGGGCATCCGTCGCCGGGAAGCCGACCGAGCAGTTGCTCTCACTCCCCGGCCACCACGGATCTCCCGGGTTAACCTCACCGGCTTGCTGCCGGAAGTTCGTCGCGACCTGGACGACCTGTACTCCGTCGCCGAGCCCGCGCAGCGCGCCGTACGCGCCGCGCGCCTTCACCACCACCTTGTTGCTGACCGGGTCGATTCCCCAGCTCTGCAAGCCTTTCCCGCGGTCGGCCCGGGTGATCTTGTCGACCTTGGCCAGCAGCTCCTCCAACTGGGCCTGGCTGCGCGTGACGAGCTTCGGTGTTGCGCCCGCCTGCCGCACCCTGGCGGCCTCCTGCTCGTTGATCACCGCAACCATCAGCTTGCCGTCGGCAATCCAACGGCCGGCCTGATTGGGGGACTTCGGCAACTTGCCGGACAACTGATGCAGCACTGCTTGTTGGTCCAGCGGCTTGTTGCCATTGGCCTGCTCTGCACCGCGTGACTGCTGCTGGTCCGCACTCGCCGGGCCGCCGACGATGACCAGGGCCGCGACCGCGGCGATCACCGCGGCTCCGCCGACCGTCATTCTGCGCCTTTTCATCGGTGTTCTCCTTGAATTCGCACATCGAGGGGTTGGGGCGACCCTAGGAACGAACTCACGACGCCGATATGCGCCGACTGTTTTCACAATTAAGGCTTCAGCCTTAACACTTCACTTGGCCGGCCAGTTCCAGCGGAAGCCGTAGCGGCCGGGCCCGAAGTTCAGCGCGACACCGTGCACCGATGCCTGCGGTTCCACCTGGACGGCGAGCTCGTCGGCCTCGTCCAGCCGGGAATAACGCTCGCAGCCGACCGGGAGCCGATCCGGATCGAAACAGATCTCCAGCACGAACTCGCGGACCGGCAACCGGAATTTCCGCTCGTAGTTCGTGGCCGGCGGATACGGCGCGGAATTCACCAGTTCGTGCTCGGTGATCACCGTCTCGCCTTTGCGCAACGGCCGGTCGAACAGCAATTCCGCGACCAGCAGGCCGTCCGCGGGACGCAGTACGGTGCGACCGAGCCGGCAGTGCCGCAGCGGGCGGATCTCGGGCAACACGCGGTCGTGCTCGTCCACGTGCATGATCACCACCCAGCGGTCCGGCCCGTCCGCCTCGGCGCGCAGTACCTGGCGTGAGTGGTAGGACCGCTCGCCGCCGTCGGGGCCGACGTACACGCGGTCGTGCTGACTGATCCTGGTCAACCGCTCGTCCCACCTGATGTCGACCTCGCTGACCGCGTCCTCGACCGCGTCGGGTCGCGGCCAGAACGCCGCCACCTCCGGCGGATCGGGCACCGTGCTCAACCACCGTCCCCGCCTGCGCGGTGGACCCAGCGAGTCCATCAGCGTCCCGGCCGGTAGGTCGAGGACGGTCTCCAGCAACTGAACCGCGGCCAGCGAATCCCGACGCTCCGGACGGGACCGCCCGGACTGCCAATAGCTGAGGGTGGCCAGACTCACCGAGATTCCCTGCACCCGCAGCCGATCGCGAATCCGCTCGAGTCCCAGTCCACGGGCCTGGATGGCCGCGCGAAGAACCCGAGCGAACTCGCTGTCCGCCTGCAGTGGCTCCGGCATGGTTCGCACCCTAATGACGGAGGTCCACCCGCGGAAGGCATCACACCTTTAACAGTTAACTGGTACTGAGCGTGCGGCGCAGACCGTCCATCACCAGGGTCGGAGCCATCCCGACGGACTCGTAGAGCCTCAGCGCCTTTGACGGGTTGTTCGTGTCGACGTGCAGGATCGTCCCCGCCCGCCCGGCCGCCGCGTCGAGAGCGAAGGAGTCGCGGAGCAGGAAGGTCGCCAACCCACGGCCACGGAACTCCTCGACGACGCCGAGCCCGGCGAGGTGACCACAGTTGTCGCCCTCGATGAACTCGTCGCCGCAGGTGCGGAACGCCACCGCCCGGCCCTCGATCTCCAGCAGGGTGAGCTGGGACCAGGCGAAGGTCGACTTGGCCTCGAGAGCCTGCACCCACTCGTCGTGCGGGCGGGGCACGAAGCCGAACTGGCCGTGAAACGCGGCCAGGATGACCTCGTGAGCCGTCCAGCGACTCGCGTCGTCGAAGGCACCACGGCGAATCGTCAACCCCGCGGGCAACGCCGGAGCGGCGACCGGTCCGGCGTGGTCGATCCGCATCCGGAAGTACGTCGTACCGAGGGCGAACTCGTTCCCGGACAGCAATGCCCGCAGCGGCTCGTCGTCGTGGTGGACCCACACGTCCACGGTGATCTCGGCGTGGCCCTCGGCCCGCCCCATCGCCGTCGCGCGCCGCATCGTCCGCTCGTAGAGCCAGGCCGCCACCGACGGCTCCGGCGACGTCACCTCGATCTCGACGAAGGCGTGCTTCCCCTTCGCGAACGCGGTCCCATAGCCGACCGGGGCATCGTCGCGACCGAGCACCAGGAAGCCGTCCGTACTCCGCCCGAACCCGGGCTCGACGATCTTCTCCGCGACCTCGTCCAGCGTACAGTCGGCGAACCCGACCACTGTCGTGTTGTAGGCCGAGATGAGATCAAAGATCCCTTCGGCATCGGTCGTCTCGGGAGCGCGGACACGGAACCCGTCCGGCAGAACGGCAGCAGCCGTCATCGCTCACTTTCACAGTTTTTTGTCATACCTACCCGATGCGCCCGATCCGCCAAAGGTTGCGTTCCCACCACCCCGCCGGCCCCGGCGCCGGCCGCACCCCGGCACTGGACTGATGAAAACGATTTTCATATACTCGGGCCATGGCCGCCCCTCGCACCACGCCGTTGACCCTGTTGACCGGGCTTTCCACCACGCTGCGCGAACCCGTCCTGGCCACCATGGTCGACGCCACCACCGTGGCCGTCGTGGTGGAGCAGGACGAGCTGCGGCAGCGTGGGGTGCTGACCTGGCGGGTGTTCGACCAGGGCGGTCCGATCGACTCCGGTGAGTTCACCGTCGACGACGACTGCGGCGCCTGCCAGCTGATCGAGTCGCTCCTGCCGCTCTTGGAGACCCTGACAGCGCGCGGTCACTGGCGCCACGTCGTACTGGCTGCTCCGCCGGCGATGGAGGCGCGGTCGCTGGCCAGTGCTCTGGTCGCCACCATGCCCGAGGTGCGGGTCGACACGGTGACGTGCGTGGTCGACGCCGTGCTGCTGGTCGAGCAACTGTCCGGTGACGAACTGCTGGAAGAGCGCGGTCTTGCCCTCGGACTGCCCGACCGGCGCAACGTGGCCGAGTTGACCGCACGGCAGATCGAGTACGCCGACGTCTGCGTGCTGGCGAACGCTCATCGCAGTAAGGCGCCGGAGCGGTTGCACCACCTTCTCCAGCACCTGAACCCGCGTACGACGGTCGTCGCCGCCGACCCCGCCGGAGTACCGGCTGAGCCTGTCGCGCACCTCGGGCGGTTCGATTTCGACGCGGCGGAGGCATGGGCGGGCGAGTTGGCGTCGGCATCGCGTCTGCAGCCGAGCGGCGATGGCGTCACCACGGTGCTGTGGCGGTCGAGCCGTCCGCTGCATCCCGCGCGTCTCAACGAGGCTTTGGAGGACATCGTCGACGGTGTCGTTCGCAGCCGGGGCATCGTCTGGCTCGCCAACCGGCCGACCCAGCGGGTGCGCTGGGAATCGGCCGGCTACAGCGCATCGCTCGGCACGCTCGGCGAATGGGCCGACACCGAACACCTCGCCGAGTGCACCGTCGTCGCGACCGGTGTCGGCCTGGATCCGGCTCGCCTGCAAGCCGTCCTCGACGCCTGCCTGCTGACGGAATCCGAGCTGGCCGGCCTCGACTGGCAGTCCCTGGACGACCCCTTTGCCGGAGTGCTCTGAGGTTGAGTTGCGGCTCAGTCGCGAGCGGCGGCGAGGTGCATGGCCGCGGCCGCCTGCAGGTGATCGAGATCCGATGACACCGTGGCGAAGGTGAACCCCTCACTCAATCGTTGCCGCGCCTCCGTACCGCTGTGCGTATGGATGCCCGCGGCAACACCCGCCGCAGCCGCGGTACGGGCGATCAGCTCCACGGCGGCATCGAACGTCTCGGCCACGTCCGGATCGCCCGGATACTTGCCGCCGACAGCCAGCCGCAGATCAGACGGACCCACGTAGATCCCGTCCAGCCCAGGCGTCGCGCAGATCCCGGCGACATTCTCCAGCCCCTGCCGAGTCTCGATCATCGCCAGTACGACGGTCGCCGCGTCGGCCTCCGCCGGCACCGGACCGATCCGCAAACCCGACCGAGCCGGCCCATAGGACCGTACGCCGTTCGGTGGGTACCGCGCTGCCTCCACCGCCCGCAACGCGTCCTCAGCCGTGTCGACCAGCGGCACGATCACGCCGGCCGCACCGGCATCCAGGGCCCGCCCGATCGGCGTCGGGTTGTTCGCCTCGACGCGCACCAACCCCGCCGTACCGTTGCCAGCGGCATCGATCGCGATCAGGCCGTCCAGCAGGCCGCGAGAGTCGATCAATCCGTGCTGTCCGTCCAGTACGACGTAGTCGTAGCCCGTCAGCGCGATCCGCTCGGTCGCCGCGGGCGCGTCCAGCATCACCCAGTACCCGAGCGCGACCTGCCGGCTCCTGAGCCGATCGGCAAAATCCTTCGACGACATCCTGTCCCTCTCAGCTCAGCTGCAACGGTTCACGGGTCCGCGATCTCAGCCGAGCAACGGCAGCCGGGAAGCGTGGTCGCCCAGCAACTCCAGGTCGTCCTCGGTGAGCGGCAGCCGCCCGGTTGCCTTCAGCACGTACGTGGTCGTGTCCCACTGGATCACATCCCAGGCCTCCGGGCCGAACAGCCCGTCCAGAGTGCGGGCAGTCACCTGCAATCCTTCCGGATCGGGTTCAGGTGCCTCGGGCAACTCCAGGGTCAGGTCGAGGTGATGCACCGTTGCCTCCAGCACCAGTGTCGCGACGAAGTCGGCGGCCCGTAGTACATGACCCTGCGTCTCGACCTTGTGCCCCTTCTCGGCCAGTGCCACCACCGCCGCCCGAGCCGCCGCACCCGACACCTCGGCCCAATGCTCGACCAGCTTGCTCGACGGCCGGTACGCCGACGCGACCGCGCCCCAGAAGCTCACTTCGCCAGGATCACCGGCCGGGGTGTTCCGCCAGTACGACACGAAGTCCCGATCCGGCTCCCCCGTCGACGGAGTAGCGAACGCAACCAGCGCCCGCTCGGCGTCGTACAGGAGGTGGACGAGCAGCGCTCCGACGGTCATCCCCTCGCAGCGTGTCGGCCGCTCGAAATCGGCATCACTCAAACCCCGCGCGACCTGTGTCAACCGCCCATAGGTCCGCCCGAGCGTCGCCGCCAACCCCAACGGCAACGCCCCATGCTCAGGAGCCTTCATACTACGAACCTAAACCCACCCCAGGGCATCCGTCCTGGTCGCCGATCCCGAATGGGTACTGCTGTGAGGATTCCTTTCACCGTCCGGCCCGGCGCGACCGGCGTACCGATCGACTGGGCTGCCGTCGAGGCCCGGCTCGGGTTGCGGCTTCCGACTGACTACAAGGAGTTGGCGTCGGCGTACGGGCCGCTCGATATCGGGGAGTTCATCTGGCTCCACGTGCCCTGCGTGCAGGAGGGCCGGTTCGACTACGGCGACTGGCTGAAAGAGACCCACCGGCACTGCCGGGCCCTGTCCCGCAAGGTGCCGCCGCACACGCCTCCACCCTTTCATCCCCAGCCCGGCGGCCTGCTCGCCTGGGGCACGACGCGACGCTCCACCTACCTGTTCTGGGACACCTCGGCGGCGGATCCTGATCAGTGGCCGGTGGTGGCCTACGACAGCGACGCCGGCCAGGCGGGGAAGAACCCGTGGCAGAACTTCGGCCTGCCGCTGCTGGACATGCTCGAGGCGACGCTCCGGACCGGACTCGAACTCCCGCCGGCCTACGACGAGTCGGTCTTCCACCGCGGCGATCGACGGCTCGGCCCACTGCCACCCACCGCCCAACGGACTGCCTTCCTCCCCAACCCAGAGTCCTGGACGCCTTCCCCGCCGCCGCCCGCGGAGGATCCGGTACGGCGTACCGCGCTGACCGTCGGCTCCGGGCTGACGGCGGTCCGGCAATTGGTTCCGCCACCCACCGATCCGTATCTCGGGGACGGCAGCTGGGAGGAGCTGTTCGGGCAACTGGGGACCCGGCTCCCCGCGCAGTACGTGGAACTGCTGGAGACCTACGGTTCGGGCAGCTGGTCGTCCTGGCTCAACTTCTTCTCGCCGCTGCCCGCCAACACTCCCGACCCGCAGCACGCCTTCCGCGGTCTGCCGGTCTTCGCGACCGAGATTCTCGACATCTACCGGGAGCTGCGAGCCGCTCATCCGGAGTTCCAGCCGCTCGCCGTCTGGCCGGAGCCCGGCGGCTTCTTCCCCTTCGCCGAGTCGGTCGACGGCGATGCTCTCGGCTGGCTGACGATCGGCTCGCCCGACGACTGGCCGCTGATCGTCTACCCGCGCCACTACGACCAGGGCCCACCGCTCACCACCGACCTGTTCGACACCCTGCTCGGCTGGCTCCGCGGTGGCGCTGCGCCCGAATCGTTCCCGAAGCTGGACCCCGATGACGATCCGCTGGAGTACGCCACGTTCGAACCGTGGCGGCCCTAGATCGGCGGTACTAGACCGGCGGTACGCCGTGCCTGCGGGTGCTGAAGTGGCGGTTTTTGGTTTGGGCTGCGGCTAGGCGGGCTATCAGGTCGTCGCGGAGGTTCTCCGGTTCGACGATCGCATCGATGACCAGGTCGGCGGCCAGCCGGAGGATGTCGATGTCGGTCTCGTACTCCTCGCGCAGCTTGGAGACGTACTCGACCCGCTCGCCCTCGTCGGCGATCTCCTGGATCTTGTTGTAGTAGACCGCGTTGATCGCGGCCTCGGGACCCATCACCGCGATCTTGGCCGTCGGCAGCGCGATACACGCGTCCGGCGAGAACCCCGGTCCGCACATCGCGTAGAGCCCGGCGCCGTAGGCCTTCCGGACGATCACCGACACCGTCGGCACCGTCGCCTCGGACACCGCGGTGATCATCTTCGCGCCGTGCCGGATGATGCCGGCCCGCTCGACCTCCGAGCCGATCATGAAGCCCGGGACGTCGCACAGGTACACCAGCGGGATGTTGAACGCGTCGCACAACCAGATGAACCGGGCCGCCTTGTCCGCCGAGTCGACGAACAGCACGCCACCTTTGACGGCCGGCTGGTTGGCCACGATCCCGACCACCTGCCCGGCGAGCAGCCCGAACCCGGTGACGAGCTCCGGCGCGTACGACGGCTTGAGCTCGAAGAACGTCTCGGCATCGAGCAACGCGTCGATCACGTCGTGGATGTCGAACCCGACACTCTCCTCCACCGGCACCAGGTCGCGGGTGAAGTCGCGGCCGGCCGGCGCGGCGTCGTACGACGGAGGCTGGGCCTGCCACGAGCCGGGGACGTAGGAGAAGTACTGCTTGGCGAGGTCGATCGCCTCGGCGTCGTCGCCGGCCAGCAGGTCGCCGCAGCCGGACACACTGGTGTGCATCCGGGCGCCGCCCATCTCCTCCAGCGTCACCTTCTCGCCGACCACCATCTCGGCCATCCGGGGCGAGCCGAGGTACATCGAGGCGTTGCCGTCGACCATGATCACCAGGTCGCAGAACGCCGGGATGTACGCGCCACCCGCGGCGGACGGGCCGAACAGGCAGCAGATCTGCGGCACCTTGCCGGACAGCGCGACCTGGTTGTGGAAGATCCGGCCCGCGCCACGCCGGCCCGGGAACAGGTCGACCTGGTCGGTGATCCGCGCGCCGGCCGAGTCGATCAGCCAGAAGATCGGCAACTCGTCACGCAGCGCGACCTCGGTGATCCGGACGATCTTCTCAACCGTCCGGGCACCCCACGACCCGGCCTTCACGGTCGGATCGTTCGCCACCAGCAACGCCGGCCGCCCGTCGACCAGCGCGCGCCCGGTGACAACGCCGTCCGCGGGCAGCCCAGGGTTCAGCGCGTTGGCCAACTGCGCGTCCTCGACAAAACTCCCCTCGTCGACAAGCAGCGCAATCCGGTCCCGGACATAAAGCTTGTTCTGCGAAGCCAGCTTGGCCGCCGCTTTTTCAGGCGGCCCCAACGTCGCCTCACGCGCAACCTTGACCTCGGTCCAGTGATCGCGACTCATGAAACCTCCAACCCTGAAAAGGCGAGTATGACAAAGGTCATCGTGCCTCCCCCCACCCTTGACCGATGAGGTGAGGACGCCCGGTCATCGGGCCTCCCGATCTGGACTGAGGAGCGGAGGAGCGAAGCGACGGAGCGACGAGGGAAGATCGGGAGTTAAGCCCGATGACCCGCCGAGCCGAAGGCGAGGCCAAAAGCACAGCAATCCTGTTGCTCAGTCGACCGGCTACCCACTCAATCATTCGACGGGTAGACCAAGGCCGCGGGCGATCAGCATGCGTTGTACTTCGGAGGTGCCTTCGCCGATTTCCAGGATCTTGGCGTCGCGGTAGAAGCGGGTGACCGGGTACTCCTCCATGAAGCCGTAGCCGCCGAAGACCTGGGTGGCGATCCGGGTCGCGGTGACCGCGGACTCGGTCGCGTAGAGCTTGGCGACGGCCGCCGCCTGCTTGAACTCCTTCATCGGAGCACCCGCGTCCTTGAGCGCCGCGGCCCGGTAGACCAGCAGCTCGGCCGCGTCCGCCATCACCTTCAGGTCGGAGATCTGGAACGCGACACCCTGCTTCTGCCCGATCGGTACGCCGAACGTCTTGCGCTCCCCGGCGTACTGGACCGACATCTCCAGACACGCCTTGATGCAGCCCAGGGCGACCGCGCCGATCGCGACCCGGCCGTCGTCGAGGGTGGCGAGGAACTGGCCGAACCCCTTGCCGCGCTCACCCAGCAGGTTCGCCTCGGGCACCCGGCAGCCCGCGAACGACAGCGGGTGGGTGTCCGACGCGTGCCAGCCGAGCTTGTCGTACGCCGCCTCCGCCACGAACCCCGGCGTACCGGTGGGGACGATGATCGTGGAGATCTCCGGTCGCCCGTCGGCCTTCTCGCCGGTGCGGGCCGTGACGGTGACGAGGGAGGTGATGCTGGAGCCGGAGTTGGTGATGAACTGCTTCGACCCGTCGATCACCCACTCGCCGTCCTCGAGCACGGCCCGGGTCTTGGTGGCGCCCGCGTCGGACCCGGACTCGGGCTCGGTCAGGCCGAAGCCGGCCAGCTTGCGCCCGGCGACCAGGTCGGGCAGCCAGGTCTGCTTCTGCTCGTCGGTGCCGAAGGTGAGGATCGGGTTGATCCCGAGCCCGACCGCCGCCTCGAGCGTGATGCCCATCGACTGGTCGACCTTGGAGATCTCCTCGATCGCGACACACAGGCTGGTGAAGTCGCCGCCCGACCCGCCGAACTCCTCCGGCGCGGTCAGCCCGAACAGCCCGAGCTGACCCATCTTGTGGACCACCTCGACCGGGAAGTAGTGCTTGCGGTCCCACTCCGCCGCGTGCGGGGCGATCTCGGCCTGGGCGAAGTCCCGCACGCTGTGGGCGAACTCGCGGTGCTCTTCGGACAGCTCGTACGACATGAACGACTCCTGGGCCTCGTGATTGACGCTTACGTAAACGTAAAGCACGATGGGCTGCATGCACAATATCCAGGTGACAGCGGATCCGCAGACCTGGACGATCGCCGAACTGGCCGCCGAGTACGACGTCACCCTGCGCACGATCCGCTTCTACGAGGACAAGGGCCTGCTCACCCCGGAGCGCCGCGGCACCGTGCGCGTCTACCACGCCCGCGACAAGGTCCGCCTCGGCCTCATCCTGCGCGGCAAACGCCTCGGCTTCAGCCTCGACCAGATCGCCACCATCGTCGACATGTACGACGCCGAACCAGGCGAGGAGGGCCAACTGGCTTACCTCCTCGACCAGATCGGCCACCGCCGCGCAGAACTCGAACAACGCCGCCGCGACATCGACGAAACCCTCACCGAGCTGGCCGAGGTAGAACGCCGCTGCCAAGCCGACCTCGAAACCCTCCGCACCAAGTGACCGGCGCGGACGGCTGTGCACGCAGGACCCCAGGAGAAACCGGCGACACGCCGAGGTAAGCGCTTGCTGGGTGAGGTGGTGCGTGCGTGGCCGTCCGCATCACCAGTCGTCGGCCTCCACCCGGCCGGGAGTTAGCCAGCGGACGCGGCCACCGTGTGAGCGGTCGCCAGGGCCTCGTCGTAGCGGCGAAGCGCCAGGGCTGCCACGCGGAGGTCGGCGCCTACGGGGGCGCTGACCGGGAGGTCGCCGGCGATGCGGCGGACTCGGTCGGCGAAGAAGCCGGGGGCGAGCAGGTAGGTGGCCACAGCCAAGCGCTCGGTACTGCGGACTGCCTGGCGGGTGCGGGTGAGGACGGTCCCGAGGCGTTCGCCGGCGCCTGAGACGTAGCCGACCTCCACCGGGCGGTCGATGCGTTCGGCGAGCATCGCGGCCGTCGCCGAGCAGTCGAGCAACGCCCGCCGATCCGAAGACCCAGCAGCCGCCATCACCACCCGGTCGACCCGACGCAGGTCGGTGCAAGCACGCAACCGATCAACCAGTACGTCGGCCAGCGCCGGATCAGGCCCCAACGCCGGAGCGGCCTGCACCTGATACGGACGACGCTCAGCCTCCCGGGCGATGTCGACCGCCGTGTGATACCCACTGCTCAACAGCAACGGCACGATCACCGCATGGTTGCTATCAGCAACAACCCGGTCGACCAACGCAGGCAACGCGGGCACATCGACATCGACAAAGCCCAACGACATCGGCACCGACGGCCGCAACGACGCCATCAGCCGGACCAGCGAGTGCACCTCGCGGATGCCCCGCGGATCCGCCGTCCCATGGGCCGCCGCCACCAGGTCGATCATGTTGCTGCTCCCACCGGTTCGACCGCCAATCGGTATCCGCGGCGCACGACCGTCCGGACCAGTTCCGGGCGACCCACCGCAGTACGCAATCTGTTCACCGTCACCTCCACCGCATGGACGTCTTCGGCACCCGGCAGCACGGCCAGTAGATCAGGCCGCGAGACCACGTCTCCGCCGGCCGCCACCAGGGCCGCCAGCACCGCTCGGGGACCAGGACCGAGCGGCAGCACCTCACCATCGAGTACCGCGGCGCCACCGCGGATGACCAGTTGACCGAAGGCTGTCTCGATCGAGCGGGCGTTGTCGTCCGTCAGCCGGTCGGTGACGATCCGGATCAGCGCACCGAGCCGGAACCGATCCGGCACCAACGGCTCCAACCCCAGCGCCACGAACGGTGCCGCCGTGATCGGCCCTACGCATCCGTTCAGCACCCGACCGGTCCGCAACGCCGAGACCAGCGCGTCGTACTGGCCGGTCAGCGAAGCGGCATCCAGCATCGCCTGAGCGCCCGGCGCAGACGTGTGCACGACGGCATCCACCCCACCGGAACAGATCTGCCCGATCATCCGCTCGACAGCCGCCGGGTCGGGCGCGGGACCCCAGCGATAGACCTCAAGCCCACGCACCGAGGCACCCACAGACCGCAACTCATCTTGCAACGCAGGATCGGACAGCCCATGCAGCTGTACGACGATCTTGCGCCCCTCGACCCCTTGGTCGCGCAGCCACTCGACGACCTCCGCAGTCGTCTCCGAGCGCGCCGACCAGTGCTCGACCAGCCCGGCCGCCCGGATCGCTCCACGCGCCTTCGGTCCACGCGCCAGCAGCCGCGACTGCTCCAGGGTGCTGAGCAGGTCGGCAGCCAGCCCGACCGTGTCCGCCGCCTCGATCCACCCCCGGAACCCGACCGCCGTCGTCACCACCACGTCGTCCGGCGGGTTCGCGATCACCCGCCGCGTTGCCTCGAGCAACGGCTGGTCGTCAGCGGCCGGCACGATCTGCAGGGTCGGCGCGTGCACCACCTTCGCGCCCCGGCGCTCGAAGGACGCGATCAGGTCCTCCGCCCGCCGGTGCGCGGTGACGGCGATCGTGCAGCCGCTGAGTGGGCCAGGCTTAGTCACCGACAATCACCTGTCCGTCGGTGACCCGGACCGGATAGACCGTGAGCACCAGCGACGGGTCGTCGAGGCACACGCCGGTCCGCAGATCGTAGACCTGCTTGAACATCGGCGACGCCACCGTCGGTACGTCGCCGCGGTTGCCGACGATGCCGCGCGACATCACGTTCGCGCCGCTGACCGGGTCGGTGTTGCTCAAGGCAAACACCTGCCCGTCGTAGGTCCGGAACAGCGCGATCTGCCGATCCCCGATCAGGGCGGCGACACCTCGTTCGGGCAGCAGCGCGTCGAACCCGCACACCACCACAGCTGTCGTCGAAACGGTCATCGGCGTACCTCCAGTCGGGGACCGGCGAGCAGGACCGGTTCCAGTTGTCCGCGTTCTGCCGGGGTCGCCGGCCGCGGCTGATTGCGTTCGACCACGTAGCGCAGGTCGGCGTCGGGCTGGTCGGGCGCGTTGACGAACGACACGAACCGGGCCAGCTTGTCCGGGTCCTGCAAGGTGGCCTGCCACTCGTCGACGTAGGAGTCGACGTGGGCGGCCATCGCCGCGTCCAGGTCGGCCGCGATCCCGAGGCTGTCGTTGAGCACGACGTCCTTGACGTGCTCCAGACCGCCCTCGATCTCGGTGATCCAGACCGCCGTCCGCTGCAGCCGGTCGCCGGTCCGGATGTAGTACATCAGGAACCGGTCGATTGCCTGCAGCAACTGCTCGTCGGTCAGGTCGGAGGCGAGCAGCTGCGCGTGCCGCGGGGTCATGCCGCCGTTGCCGCCGACGTACAGGTTCCAGCCGTTCTCGGTCGCGATGATGCCGACGTCCTTGCCGCGCGCCTCGGCGCACTCCCGCGCACAACCGGAGACACCGAGCTTGAGCTTGTGCGGCGAGCGCAGCCCGCGATAGCGCAGCTCCAGCGCGATCGCCATCCCGACGGAGTCCTGTACGCCGTACCGGCACCAGGTCGAGCCGACACACGACTTCACCGTCCGCAGCGACTTGCCGTAGGCGTGTCCGGATTCGAACCCGGCGTCGACCAAACGCTTCCAGATCGCCGGCAACTGCTCGATCCGGGCGCCGAACAGGTCGACCCGCTGGCCGCCGGTGATCTTGGTGTAGAGCCCGAAGTCGCGCGCGACCTCACCGATCGCGATCAGGCCTTCCGGGGTCACCTCACCGCCGGGGATCCGCGGGACGACGGAGTACGTGCCGTCCTTCTGGATGTTGGCCATCACGTGGTCGTTGGTGTCCTGCAGCGTCGCGCGCTCGCCGTCGAGCACGTGCCCGGCCGGGTCGAGGCTGGACAGGATCGACGCGACCACCGGCTTGCAGATGTCGCACCCGCGTCCCGATCCGTGCCGCTCGACGATCTCGCTGAACGTCCGCAGCCCGGTCACCCGGACGACGTCGAAGAGCTCGGCCCGCGACAACGCGAAGTGCTCGCACAGCGCCTTGCTCACCTCGACACCGGCGGCAGCGAGTTCGGTGTTCAGGATGTTCTTGACGATCGGCAGGCACGAACCACAGCTCGTCCCGGCCTTCGTCTTGCTGCACAGCGACTTCAGATCGCCACAGCCCTCGTCCCGGACCGCGCAACGAATGGTGCCAGCGGCAACGTTGTTGCAGGAGCAGACCGGCGCGTCGTCAGGCAGCTCCAGCTGGACCGGCCCGGAGCCCTCGGGCAGCAGGTACGACGCTGGGTCGCCGCCGAGCTCGCGTCCGACCATCGGCCGCAGCCCCGAGTACGCCGACGCGTCGCCGACCAGGATGCCGCCGAGCAGGGTGCGCGCGTCATCGGAGAGGACGAGCTTCTTGTACACGCCGGCCACCGGATCGGCGTACACGATGTCGAGGGCGCCCTCGGTGGTGCCGAAGGCGTCGCCGAAGCTCGCGACGTCGACGCCGAGCAGCTTGAGCTTGGTCGAGGTGTCCGCGCCGGGGAAGGTCGCTTCGCCTCCGAGCAGCCGGTCGGCGACGATCTCGGCCATCGCGTACCCCGGAGCGATGAGGCCCCAGACCCGGTCCTCGATGCAGGCGACCTCACCGATCGCCCAGACGCCCGGCACGGAGGTGCGGCAGCCCTCGTCGACGACAACACCGCCACGCTCGCCGATCTGCAGACCGGCGGCCCGGCCCAGCTCGTCCCGCGGCCGTACGCCGGTCGCGAACACGACCACGTCGGCCGGCAGGTCCTTGCCATCGGCAACCGCCATCGCCTTGGCCGCACCCTGCGAAGTGGTCTTCACCTTGGTGGTCTGGGTCGAGGTCAGCACCTCGATGTCGAGGTTGCGGATCAGCCGGGCCAGCGCGCTGCCGCCGCCCTCGTCGACCTGAAGCGCCATCAACCGCGGAGCGAACTCGACCACCTTCGTGGTCGCGCCGAGCGCCCGGAGCGCACCGGCCGCCTCGAGGCCGAGCAGACCGCCACCGACCACGACGCCGTTGACGTCCTTGCCCTCGGACCGCAGCCGCTCGACATACACCCGCAGTGCGGCGACATCGTCGATGGTTCGGTAGACGAAGCATCCGACCGCGTCGCTGTTCTTGATCGGCGGCACGAAGGCGTACGAGCCGGTCGCGAGCACCAGTTCGTCGTACTCGATGACCTCGTCGCGGGAGGTCCGGACGGTCTTCGCGTCGGTGTCGAGCGCGGTGACCTGGACGCCCTTGCGCAGGGTGACGGCCGGGTCGTCCCACAGTTCGGGGTCGCCCAGGGAGAGGTCGTGCGGGTCGCGGCCGGAGAAGTAGCTGGTCAGCGCCACCCGGTCGTACGGCATCCGCGGTTCTTCGGCCAGCACGGTGATCCGCCACGCGATGTCGGCGTCGCGGGACCGCAACGCCTCCACCAGCCGGTGCGCGACCATGCCGCCACCGACGATCACCAAGTGCCGGGCCTTCTTCAGCTCTGTCATGGTCGCCCTTCTGGTCGGGACGGGTTCACTCTCGCCGCGCTGGAGCCGGTCGAGCAGGTTGCCGACGGCACCGATACAGCTGCCGCAGCCCGTTGTCGCCCTGGTCTTCGCCGCGATGCCGGCCACACTGTCGGCACCGCCTTGCCACGCCGCTTCGATCGCGGCTCTGGTCACTCCGTTGCACCGGCAAACGGTCAGGTTCTTCTGCTTGGGCGGCTCCGGTGCCGCCAGCAACGAGGTCGCTTCCACCGGAGTCCGCCGGTCGCTGAGCAGTACCAGCTCGGCGGCTACCTCGGGAGCGTTGACGGCGACCGCCGCCACCACGATGCCGTCGTTCAGAACGGCCCGCACGTAACGCTGCCCGTCCTCGAGTCGAACGACCTCTCCGTCGGCATCGCGCTCGCCGAGAGCCAGTACGTCGAGCCCGCCGGCCGTCAGCCGCAGTACCTCCGGGTCCGGCTCGTACTGCGTCCCGTGGCGCAGGTGGTCGGCCAACGCGGCCGCCTGCTCCCAGGCGGAGTCGACGGTGCCGGTACGCCGTCCGTCGATCACCGCGCAGTCGCCGATCGCGTGCACTCGTGGGTCGTCGGGGCTGGTCAGCGTGTGGTCGACGACGATTCCATCAGCGACTCGCAGCCCGGCCGCGGCGGCGAGGTCGGTGCGCGGCTTCACGCCGCAGGTCGCGATCAGGAGCTCACCGAAGACCGCACGGCCGCCCGAAAGCTGCAGAGCCTTGAAAGCCCCGTCCTTCACCGTGCTGCTGACCACCTCGGTGTTGAGCAGCACCTCGATGCCGAGCTCACGAACCGAACGGGTGATGGACCGTCCAGCAGTCGGCCGGACCACCTTGTCCAGCAGCGTCGCACCGTCGTGCACCAGCGTGACCGCGACTCCGCGCTCACGCAGAGCGCAGGCAGTCTCGACGCCCAGCACCCCACCACCAAGCACGACAGCCCGCCGAACCCGCTCAGCAGCCTCGACAACGCCGACCGCATCAGCAGCAGTACGAAGCGTCCAACCACCGACAACCTTCGCCGGCACAACAGCCTCAGCCCCGGTAGCAAACACCAACCGGTCATAGCTGAACCGCTGCCCGTCATCAGCAACTACAACCTGCGCACGCCGATCCACCGCGACAACCCGCGCCGTCGCAACGTCGTCGACGGTGGGTTTGCCAGCACGGCCCGCTACATACTCGGTCAGGCGAGTGCGGTTGTAGTGCGGCTCATCGCCCAGCACCACCACGTCGTACTCGGTCAGCTCGGCCGCCAGGCGCGTGCCCGCCATGCCGCCACCGATGATCACTACCCGTTCGGTCATGCCGACCACCCCGCCAGCGGTACTGCGTCGGCGCTCAGCTCGACCGCGCACACCTTGAACTCCGGCATCCGCGAGATCGGGTCGAGCGCATCGTTGGTCAACTCGTTCACCGCACCGTCACCACCGAAGTGGAACGGCACGAACACCGTGTCCGGCCGGACGTCGCTCGTCACCCGCGCCGCGAGCACCATCGAGCCGCGGGCCGTCCGCAACCGCACCGGCCGCCCGTCCGCGATCCCGAGCTGCGCCGCCACCCGCGGGTGAATCTCCGCGAACGCCTCGGGCTCAGCCGCCGCCAGTTCCGCGACCCGCCGCGTCTGCGCACCGCTCTGGTAGTGCTGCAACAACCGCCCGGTCACGAGGTACAACGGAGCCTCGGCCCGCAAGTCGTCCGCGACCGGCCGGTGATCGACAGCGATCACCCGAGCGCGCCCGTCAGGCGTACCGAAGCGATCTGCGAACAGGCGCGGCGTACCGGCGTGATCCTCCGACGGGCACGGCCAGAAGAGCGCTTCGCCGGCGTCCAGCCGCTCCCAGCTGATGCCCGCGTAGTCCGCGATTCCGCCTGCGCTCGCAACCCGCAGCTCCTCGTAGATCTCAGCGGGATCGGTGGAGAAGGCAACCTCCGGCCGCAACCGCTCGGCCAGTCCACCGAAGACCGCCAAGTCGCTTCGCACCAAACCAGGGGGTGCGACCGCCTGGCGACGCCGCAGTACGCGACCCTCGAGCGAGGTCATCGTGCCCTCCTCCTCGGCCCACTGGGTGACCGGGAAGACGACATCCGCCAGCATCGCGGTCTCGGACGGTACGACGTCCGCCACGACCAGCAGGTCGAGAGAGGCGAGCCGCTCCCGCACCGACGCCAGCCGAGGCGCCGAGACCAGCAGGTTGCTCCCGTGCACGAACAACGCGCGCGGGCCGTCCGTAGTACCGAGTGAGTTGATCAGCTCGACGGCGCTCCGCCCAGGACCGGGCAGGTCGTCCGGCGAGACTCCCCAGACTCCAGCGACGTACTCGCGCGCCGCCGGGTCGGAAATACTCCGGTACCCCGGCAGTTGGTCGGCCTTCTGGCCGTGCTCCCGTCCACCTTGCCCGTTGCCCTGACCGGTGATGCAGCCGTAGCCGTTGCCGACCCGACCGGGCAGGCCGAGCGCCAACGCCAGGTTGATACAGGCCGTGACCGTGTCGGTGCCCTTGCTCTGCTGCTCGGCCCCACGCCCGGTCAGGATGAACGCGCCCTTCCCACCGTGAACCGGCGCAGCAGCAGCCAGCACCCGAGCCGCCTGCCGAATAGTCCCAGCCGGTACGCCGGTAACGCGCTCCGCCCGCTCCGGCCACCAACCCGCCGTCGAGCGGAACAACCCATCCGGGTCATCCGTCCGCTCGGCCAGGTACTCGGTGTCGGCCAGGTTCTCCTGCAGTACGACGTGCGTGAGCGCCAGCACCAAGGCGAGATCCGTCCCCGGCGTCGCCTGAAGATGAATCCCGGCCAGCTCAGCCGTCGCGCTCCGTCGCGGATCGACAACCAGCAACCCACCGGCCTCGCGAGCCGCGGCAAGATGCGCGACCGCCGGCGGCATCGTCTCGGCAAGGTTGCTGCCGACCAGCAAGATCGCGCCCGCGCCGCCCAGATCCTCCAACGGGAAGGGCAAGCCGCGATCGATGCCGAAGGATCGGTTCGTCGCGGCGGCCGCGGACGACATACAGAACCGGCCGTTGTAGTCCACGTTCGAGGTGCGCAATACGACCCGGGCGAACTTGCCCAGGGCATAGGCTTTCTCGTTCGTCAGCCCGCCGCCACCGAACACGGCGACCGAGTCGTTGCCGTGGGCACCCTGCAACTGCTGGATGCGCGAGGCAACGAAGTCCAGCGCCTCGTCCCAGCTGGTCTCGACCAGGTCGCCCGACTCGTTCCGCACCAGCGGCTTCGTCAGGCGATCAGGCACCGTCAGCACCTCGGCCGCGGTCCAGCCCTTGCGGCACAGTCCGCCACGGTTCGTGGGGAATTCCCGCGGCTGCACCTCGACCGCACCCGGCCTCCCGGCCGGGTGCAGAGTCGTGGCGCACTGCAGGGCGCAGTACGGGCAATGAGTGGCGACTGAGGTCACACGCGCTCCTGGCTGAGCGGGCCACCCCGACGCAGGTAGCAGAAGTAGGTGACGGCGAGACAGACCACGTAGAAGCCGCAGAAGGTGTAGAGCGCCGGGACGAGCGATCCGTACTGCTCGTTGGACATCGCGAACCCGCGCGGTACCAGGAAGCCGCCGTACGCGCCGACCGCCGAGGCGATCCCGATGCAGGCCGCCGCCTCGCGCCGGGCCCGGGGCAGTTCCGGCTTGCCGTCGAGATCGAGCGTCGTCTGCCGGAAGACTGCCGGAATCATCCGGTACGTCGAACCGTTGCCGGCCCCGCTGGCCACGAACAGGACCAGGAAGCTGAGCAGGAACCAGACGAAGCTGCCCGCGTTGAGGGCGGCGATCGCGGAGAGGATCCCGGCGCCCATCACCACGAAGGCGCAGACCGTCACCCAGGCGCCGCCGACCAGGTCGGCCAGCTTGCCACCGAACGGCCGGGACACCGAGCCGACCAGCGCGCCGAGGAAGGCGATGTGCGCCACCGTGATCTCGGGGAATGAGTGCTTGATCAGCAGCGGGAAGGCCGCGCCGAAGCCGATGAAGGAGCCGAAGGTGCCGATGTAGAGGAACGAGATGACCCAGGTGTGCGGCCGCTTCGCCGCCGCGATCGAGGCGCGGAAGGACGAGGTCGCCGCGGTCAGGTTGTCCATCGTCTTCCAGGCCAGAACGGCGGCCAGCAGGATCAGCGGGATCCACATCAGCCCGGCCCGGTTGAGCGTGAGCCCGGCGCCGGCGACGATCACGATCGGTACCAGCAGCTGCACGACGGCGACGCCGAGGTTGCCGCCGGCCGCGTTCAGGCCGAGAGCGAAGCCCTTGTCCCGCTCGGGGTAGAAGAAGGAGATGTTGGTCATGCTGCTGGCGAAGTTTCCGCCGCCGACGCCCGCGGTGGCCGCGACCAGCGCCATCAGCCAGAACGGGGTGTCCGGCCGGCTGACGAAGAAGGCCAGGCCGGAGGCCGGGATCAGCAGCAGCAACGCGGACACGATGGTCCAGTTCCGGCCGCCGAACTTCGGCACCGCGAACGTGTAGGGCAGCCGCAGCGTGGCGCCCACCAGGCTCGGGAGCGCGATCAGCCAGAACATCTGGTTGGTCGTGTACGCGAAGCCGGCCGCCGGCAGCGAGACGACGACGATGCTCCACAGCTGCCAGACCGAGAAGCCCAGGAACTCGGCGAAAATCGACGGCCACAGGTTGCGCCGGGCGACCTTCTTACCCTTCTCCGCCCAGAAGGTGGCGTCTTCGGGGTCCCAGACATCGATCCAGCGACCGCGCCTGGGCGCTTCGACAGTACCCACTGCCCCGGCCCGGTCGCGGGGAGTGACGACCTCCGGTCCAGCCTCGAGCGTCATCCTGGTTCTCCGATCATTTGACCTCACTGATTAGGCCAGGACGCTATGACCGGGGTGTTTCCGAGCGGTCATTTAGTTGTTACGCCGTCGAAACGGCTCCCGCACACCTCCCGTGCGGCAGTGAGAGAAGTGGGTACTCTTTCCGGGCAGAACCGACCGACGAGGGGGCTCCGTGGAGCAGGCGACGACCGGACGGCGTTCGAGCAGGCGCTGGGTGTGGCGGGCGGGGGTGGCCGCGGTACTGATCGTGTGGCTGCTGCTCGCGGCGCTGGGCGGCCCGACCGTCGGCCGGCTGAGCGAGGTCCAGGAGAACGACAACGCCAACTTCCTGCCCAAACAAGCCGAGTCCACCCTGGTCAACACCGAAGCGGCCAAGTTCGTCGACTCCACCGCGCTGCCGTACCTGGTCCTGATCGAGCGTGAGAGCGGAATCACACCCGCCGACCTCGCCAAGGCGAACGAGTTCCTGGCCAAGGTGCCGGGAATCGAGCTGGGCGAGGGCAAGACGATCGGCCAGTACCTGGCCACGCCGCCCAAGACGGTGATCCCGTCGGCGGACAAGAAGGCGCTGCTGCTCACCATCGAGCTGGACGGCAATCGCGCCGCCGAGGTGGTCCGGGAGGGCGAGACCGTCCTGTTCGTGGTCGCCGACAAGCTGCGCGAGGACATCAAACAGTCGCTGACCCCGACCGGACTCCAGGTCTACGTGACCGGCCCGGGGGGTGTGTTCGCCGACTTCGTGGTCGCCTTCGGCGGGATCGACGGGATCCTGCTCGGCGTCGCGCTGGCGGTGGTGTTCGTCATCCTGCTGATCGTGTACCGCAGTCCGGTGCTGCCGATCACCGTCCTGCTGACGGCCGTGTTCGGTCTCGCGCTGGCCGCGCTGGTGGTCTATCCGCTCGCCAAGAACGACGTGATCGAGCTCAACGGCCAGAGTCAGGGCATCCTCTTCATCCTGGTCGTCGGAGCCGCGACGGACTACTCGCTCCTGCTCGTCTCCCGGTACAAGGAAGAACTGCACGACTACGAGAGCAAGTACGACGCGATGCGGGTCGCCTGGCGGGCCTCGATCGAGCCGATCGCGGCCAGCGCGGCCACCGTCATCCTCGGCCTGCTCTGCCTGCTGCTCTCCCAGCTCGGCAGCACCAAGGGTCTCGGCCCGGTCGGCGCGATCGGTATCGCCGGTGCGCTGATCGCTTCGATGACCTTCCTGCCCGCCGTCCTCCTCGCCTTCGGCCGCCGCATCTTCTGGCCGGCGATCCCCCGCGTCGACCATGTCCACGCGAAGGACCAGGTCGGTGGCCGCAAGCTGTGGGGACGCGTCTCCGGCATGGTCGGCCGCAGCCCGCGCAAGGTCTGGGCGATCAGCGCTTTGGCACTGCTCGCCTGCGGTGCGTTCCTGCCCACCTTCAAGGCCGAAGGCATCTCGCAGGAGGACCTGTTCCTGAACAAGGTCGAATCCGTCACCGGTCAGGAGGAGCTCGCCAAGCACTTCGACGCCGGCGCCGGTACGCCGGTCCAGATCCTCACGCCGGCCGACCAGGCCGACAGGGTGGTGCAGACGGCAACGAAGGTCGACGGCGTCGCCAACGCGTCCGCCTCGGTGGTGCCCGGTCAGCCGCCGAAGGTGGTCGAGGGCAAGGTTCTGGTCCAGGCGACCCTCAAGGTCAAGGCCGACTCCCCCGAGGCGACCAAGGTGGTCGAGCATCTGCGCAGCGAGCTGGACACGGTCAGCCCGGACATCCTGGTCGGCGGCACCACCGCGATCAACCTCGATGTCCTGGACGCCAGCAACCGCGACCTCCGCGTGATCATCCCGGCCATCCTGGCGGTCATCTTCGTCGTCCTGATGCTGCTGCTCCGCTCGGTCGTCGCCGCGATCCTGCTGGTGGTCTGCAACGTGCTCTCGTTCGGCGCGACCGTCGGCGTCAGCGCGCTGGCCTTCAACCACCTGTTCGACTTCCCCGGCGCCGACCCGTCCATCCCGCTCTACGCGTTCGTCTTCCTGGTTGCCCTAGGCATCGACTATTCGATCTTCCTGATGACCAGGGTGCGCGAGGAGTCGATCGAACAGGGCACCCGCCGGGGCATCCTGGTCGGCCTGGCGGTCACCGGCGGCGTGATCACCTCGGCCGGTGTCGTGCTGGCCGCGACGTTCTCCGCGCTGGCCGTGCTGCCGATCCTGTTCCTGGTCCAGATCGCCTTCATGGTTGCCTTCGGCGTCCTTCTCGACACCACCATCGTCCGCTCCCTGCTGGTCCCGGCGCTGTCCTACGACATCGGCCGCAAGATCTGGTGGCCGAGCAAACTGGCGAAAGCGGAGGTATAGATGGAGACCTTCGACGGTGTCATCCAGGAGGCCCCCGGCGGCGGCGCGTACGTCGAGGTGCCGGGTGAGGTGATCGCTGCATTGGGTGGCGGCGGGCGGATCCCGGTACAGGCGACCTTCGACGGGATCGCGTACCGGGGCTCGATCGTCTCGATGGGTGGCTGCCTGGCGCTCGGCATCCTCAAGCAGATTCGCGGTGAGCTCGGCAAGGGACCTGGCGACCCGGTCACGGTGACGGTCGAGCGCGACACGGCGGAACGCACGATCGAAGTACCGGCTGATCTGGCGGAAGCTTTGCAGGCGGCCGGGGTGCGGGAGGCGTTCGACGCGCTGAGTTTCAGCCACCGGCGCGAGCACGTGAAGGCGATCGAGGAGGCCAGGAAGCCGGAGACCCGGGCCCGCCGGATCGCCAAGGCCGTGGAGATGATCAAGCCCGATTGAGCTGTGTCGGGTCGCCACCGGCGGAGGAGTTGGCTAGTCTCCCGTCTGGGGGTCGAGGAAGGTGAGGAGCCCGATGGCAGACACCAAACCCATTGACCACGACAGGTTCAACCTGCCGATCAAGAACCTGCCCGCACCGCAGGTCCGCGACCTGCCCGAACCGCCGACGAACACCTGGCGGATCGTCGGGCCCGGAATGGTCGGGGCCGGGGTCGGGCTCGCGTCCGGTGAGTTCATTCTCTGGCCCTACATCTCGTCGCAGGTCGGGCTGGTGTTCCTCTGGGGAGCCGCCGTCGGCGTCGCGATCCAGTGGTTCCTGAACATGGAGATCGAGCGGTACACGCTGGCCACTGGTGAGACAGCGTTGACCGGCTTCAACCGGTACGGCAAGCACTGGGGCCTGTTCTTCGCGATCATGACGTACTTCGCGAACCTCTGGCCCGGCTGGGCGACCAGCTCCGCGTCGATGCTGACCTACTTGTTCGGCGCCGGCAATCCGCGCTGGATCGCGATCGGCATCCTGGTCCTGATCGGCGCCATCCTGACCCTCGCGCCGGTCGTCTACGTGATGCTCGAAAGGCTGATCTTCGTCAAGATCGCGGCGGTCGCACTGCTCGTCATCCTGGCGCTGATCTTCGCGATCCGCGGCCGGACCTACAGCGCACTCGGCGACGCCGTCACGCACCCCGAGTTCCCGGTCGAGACACTCGGTTTCGCGCTGATGATGGGCGCGATCGCGTACGCCGGAGCCGGCGGCGGGCAGAACCTGTGCCAGAGCAACTGGATCCGGGACAAGGGGTTCGGCAACGGTGTCCACGTCCCCCGGCTGACCTCGCCGATCACCGGCGAGAAGGAAGCCGACCCGTTCGCCAACGGCTACACGTTCCCGCCCGACGAGCAGAACCTGGCCCGCTGGCGGCGCTGGTGGAAGTTCGCCAACCTCGAGCAGGCGCTGACCTTCGTCCTGATCACCGTGGCGACGATCCTGTTCACCTCGCTCCTGGCGCACGCGACCCTGTTCGGCGACGACACGGTCAAGAACAACATCGGCTTCCTCAAGATCGAGGGCGTCAACCTGCAGAACCTGGTGGGCGGCTGGTTCGGCTACCTGTTCTGGGCGATCGGCGCGTTCTCGCTGTTCGCCGCCGCGGCCGGCATCGTCGACTACACCTCCCGGCTGAGCTCGGACATGATCAAGGCCCGCTACCTGCGGACCTCCACGATCACCGAGTCCCAGCTCTACTTCTGGCTGGTCTGGGGACTGGTTGCCTTCGGCATCATCGTCCTGCTGGCCGGTCTGGACCAGCCGCTGGTCCTGCTGGTCATCTCGGCCTGCACCGCCGGCACCATGATGTTCGTGTACTCCGGCCTGCTGTGGTGGATGAACTCCCGCGCCCTCCCCCGGGCGATCCGGATCAGCCGCCTCCGCACCGCCGTCATGCTCTTCGCCTTCCTGGCGTTCGGAGCCCTGGCCGTCTTCACCATCATCGACCAGGTCAAGAAGAACTTCTGACCTACTCCCGAACCCCGTCCGCCCGGCAACCTCGGGCGGGCGGGGTTCGGCGTTTCAGGAGTCGTACGGCTGCGGCGCGCCGTTCACCGTGGTGAGCAGGGAGTAGAGGGAGGTCGTGGCGGTGAGGAAGAGGCGGTTGCGTTTAATGCCGCCGAAGCAGAGGTTGGAGACGGTTTCGGGGACCAGGAGCTTGCCGAGCAGGGTGCCGTCGGGGTGGTAGATGTGAACGCCGTCGGCGGCCGCTCCCCAGATCCGGCCCTCGCTGTCGAGGCGGATGCCGTCGAAGGCGCCGTTGCCGCACTCCGCGAACAGTTCGCCACCGGTCAGCTTGTCGCCGTCGACGGTGAAGACCCGGATGGTCGCCTCCTCCGTATCGGTCACGTAGAGCAGGCTGCCGTCGTTCGAGAACGCCAGCCCGTTCGGCCGGTTGAAGTCGTCGGCGACGACGCTCAGCGTGCCGTCCGGCGCGATCCGGTAGACGTGGCAACCACCGACCTCGATCTCACCGCGATGGCCCTCGTAGTCGCTGTCGATCCCGTACGCGGGATCGGTGAACCAGACCGCGCCGTCCGGGCTCACCACCACGTCGTTGGGACTGTTCAGCCGGCCGCCGTTGTGGCCGTCGGCAAGCACTCGCACCGAGCCGTCGTGCTCGGTACGCGTCACCCGCCGGTTGCCGTGTTCGCAGCTGACCAGGCGGCCCTGCTCGTCCAGCGTGTGCCCGTTCGTGTTCCCGGCCGGCTCACGGAACACCGACACCTGGTACGACGTCTCGTCCCAGCGCAGGATCCGGTCACTCGGGATGTCGCTCCACACCAGGTACCGCCCGGCCGGCGAGTAGACCGGCCCTTCCAGCCAGCGCCCGCCGGTCCACAGCCGCTCCAAGTGGGAGTCTCCCCGGATCCCGGCGAAGCGGTCATCCAGCCTCACCCACTCAGCAGGGACGGTTCCGGCCAACGGCTCGAGCAGGGGCATGCCGGCTCCTCACGTTCGGTGCGTTCGTTGTCACCCGCGATCGTACGGCGGCGGGGCCCCGTCCGTCGTGAGCAGCCAGGAGTAGACCGACGTGGTCGCGGTGACGAACAGCCGGTTGCGTTTCGGCCCGCCGAAGCAAAGGTTCGACACCACATCAGGGAGGAGCAGCTTGCCGATCAACGTTCCGTCCGGGTCGAAACAGTGCACGCCGTCGTGGGCCGCGGCCCATATCCGACCGGCCGCGTCCAGCCGGAGGCCGTCGAACATTCCTGCCTGGCATGGCGCGAAGACCTCGCCGCCGACGAGCCGGTCGTCCTTCACCTCGAACCGCCGGATGTGCTTCGCGGGCGTGTCCACGACGTACAGCTCGGATTCGTCCAGCGAGAAGGCCAGGCCGTTCGGCCGGGCGAAGTCATCGGCCACGACGGTCAGTTCCGAGCCGTCAGGAGAAAGGCGGTAGACGTTGCAGCCGTCCAGCTCCTGCTCGGCGGCGTGGCCCTCGTAGTTCGAGGTGATCCCGTACGGCGGGTCGGTGAACCAGATCGAGCCGTCCCGGCGGACCACCACGTCGTTGGGGCTGTTCAGCTTGCGGCCGTCCAGGTGCGACGCGAGCACCGTGATCGAGCCGTCAACCTCCGTCCGCGTGACCCGGCGGTTGCCCTGTTCGCAGCTGATCAAGCGGCCCTGCGCGTCCAGGGTGTTGCCGTTCGTGTAGCCGGCCGGCTGGCGGAAGATCGAGACCGCGCCGGACAGCTCGTCCCAGCGGAGCATCCGGTCGTTGGGGATGTCGCTGAAGACCAGACTGCGCCAGGCCGGGACGTAGACGGGCCCTTCGAGCCAGCGGCCGCCGTCGTACAGGCGCTCCACGTATTCGTCGCCGCGGGCCACCAGGGCGAAGCGCTCGTCCAGTGTCACCAGTTCGGCGCGCGACCTGGGCGGCGGGGTGTCAGTCAGCGTGATCGTCATACTCAGGATGCTATCTTGCAAATTCTTCTTAAAACCAGACGAGGTTCGGCACTTATGACGATCGACCAGACGGATCGCGAGTTGCTCGCCCAGTTGCAGCAGGATGCGACGCAGTCGTACGCCGCACTGGGTCAGGCGGTCGGGTTGTCCGCGGGAGCGGCTCATGAGCGGGTTCGCAAGCTGAAGGCCGCCGGCGTGATCCGGCGGACCACGATCGAGGTGGATCCGGCCGCGCTCGGCAGCGGAGTACTGGCCTATGTCCTGCTCGACACGGACGCCTGGATGGGCGATGCGGTGACTCGGCAGGCGCTGGCGGACATCGCCGCGGTCGAGGAGGCGCACATCATCGCCGGGCCCGCGTCGGTCCTGGTGAAAGTGCGGACCGAGACCACCGAAGCGCTCCAGCAGACTCTGCGGGCGCTCCATCAGGTGGACGGGGTGACCAGCACTCAGACAGTCGTCGTGCTGGAGTCCTGCTTCGAGCGCCCGCCCGCGGTGATGTGACATAGAACCTGTCACGCCTGAGGTCCCCTTGACCCTAGACTCGGGCGGGCCGAAGGGAGTTCAGCTGTGTCTGACAGCAAGCGCATCACCAAGGTTCTGGTCGCGAACCGGGGCGAGATCGCCGTCCGGGTCGTCCGTGCCGCCGCCGACGCGGGACTGGGCAGCGTCGCCGTGTACGCCGAGCCCGACCGCGACGCCCTGTTCGTCCGGCTCGCCGACGAGGCGTACTCGCTGGACGGCGCGACACCGGCCGACTCCTACCTGAACATCGCCAAGATCCTCGACGTCGCCGCCCGCTCCGGCGCCGACGCGGTGCACCCGGGCTACGGCTTCCTGGCCGAGAACGCCGAGTTCGCGCAGGCCGTGATCGATGCCGGCCTGATCTGGATCGGCCCGCCGCCCAGCGCGATCGACTCTCTCGGCGACAAGGTGAAGGCCCGGCACATCGCCGAGAAGGTCGGCGCCCCGCAGGTCCCCGGTACGCCGAACCCGGTGGCCGACGCGGACGAGGTGGTGGCTTTCGCAACGGAGTACGGGCTGCCGATCGCGATCAAGGCGGCGTACGGCGGCGGCGGTCGTGGCATGAAGGTCGCCCGCACGATGGCAGAGGTTCCGGAGCTGTTCGAGTCCGCGACCCGGGAGGCGATCAGCGCCTTCGGCCGGGGCGAGTGCTTCGTCGAGCGCTACCTGGACAAGCCGCGGCACGTCGAGACCCAGTGCCTGGCCGATGCCCACGGCAACGTCGTGGTGATCTCCACCCGGGACTGCTCGCTGCAGCGCCGGTACCAGAAGCTGGTCGAGGAGGCGCCCGCGCCGTTCATCTCGCCCGAGCAGCTCGAGACGCTCTACACCTCGTCCAAGGCGATCCTGCGCGAGGCCGGGTACGTCGGTGCCGGGACGTGTGAGTTCCTGATCGGCCAGGACGGCCTGATCTCCTTCCTCGAGGTGAACACCCGGCTGCAGGTCGAGCACCCGGTCAGCGAAGAGGTCACCGGGATCGACCTGGTCCGGGAGATGTTCCGGATCGCCGACGGTGAGGAGCTCGGGTACGACGACCCGGAGATCTCCGGGCACTCGATCGAGTTCCGGATCAACGCCGAGGACCCGGGCCGCGGCTTCCTGCCCGCGCCGGGCACGCTGACCAAGTGGCATGCGCCGTCCGGTCCGGGGATCCGGCTCGACGGCGGCTACGACCAGGGCGAGACGGTGCCAGGGTCGTTCGACTCGCTGGTGGCGAAGCTGATCGTGACCGGCCGCGACCGGACCCAGGCGCTCGAGCGGTCCCGTCGCGCGCTGAAGGAGTTCGTGGTCGAGGGGATGCCGAGCGCGATCCCGTTCCACGCCGCGGTGGTGAGTGACCCGGCGTTCATCGGCGCCGACCGTTTCCAGGTGCACACCCGGTGGATCGAGACCGAGTTCGACAACCAGATCCCGCCGTACGCCGGTCCGGTCGATGTGGCCGAGGCGGACGAGCGGGAGACGGTCACCGTCGAGGTCGGCGGCAAGCGGCTCGAGGTCGTCCTCCCCGCCGGGCTCGGCGCCTCCGCGGCAGCCGCCGGTACGGCGAAGAAGAAGCCGTCGCGGCGCGCGGGCAGCAGCGGCAAGGGCGCGGCGGCGTCGGGCGACTCGCTCACCTCGCCGATGCAGGGCACGATCGTGAAAATCGCCGTCGAGGAAGGCGCGACGGTCGCCGAGGGCGACCTGATCGTGGTCCTGGAGGCGATGAAGATGGAACAGCCCCTGAATGCCCACAAGGCCGGCACGGTGACCGGGCTGTCGGCCGAAGTAGGCGCCACGGTCGCGGCCGGCGCGGCAATTTGCGAAATCAAGGACTGAAAACACAGCCGTTTCTCAGCATTTACCGCTAGTGTCCCGTCAGCACCGCTGACGGGACACTTGGCTTCCCTGCAGGATTGCCGCGAGGTGAGGAGAACTCTGCATGTCCAGGAAGACCCACGAGCAGCAGCTGGCTCAGCGCAAGGCGCAGCGAATGGCCGAGCGGCAGGCTGAACGCGCCAAGCAGCGCCGGATGCTGGCGATCACCATCGCGTCGATCGTGGCGGTGGTCGCGGTGATCGCGGGGGTCTTCGTGGTGATTGCCCAGAACACCGGCAACGACACCCCGGCGGCGTCCGACACGCCGTCGGCGCCGGCCGGCGCGGAGAACAAGCCGCAGTCGATTCCGACCGCGCTGGCGGCGCCGCCGAAGCGGCCGAAGCCGCTCGCGGCCGAGGTGGACTGCAGCTACGCCAAGTCCGCCGAGTCGGCCAGCAAGAAGGTCGACCCGCCGGCCAACGGCAAGGTCAAGGCCAGCGGCACCTCGCCCGTCACCCTCAACACCTCGATCGGCGACCTGAACCTGACCCTGGACAGCGCGCTGGCGCCGTGCACGGTGAAGAGCTTCCTCAACCTGGTCGGCCAGAAGTACTTCGACAACACCACGTGCCACCGGCTGACCGTCGGCCAGGGCCTGCAGGTTCTCCAGTGCGGCGACCCGACGACCGATCCGGCCAAGCAGGGAAGCGGCGGCCCTGGCTACAGCTTCAAGGACGAGGTGTACCCCGAGCTGAAGTACGGCCGCGGCATCCTCGCGATGGCGAACTCGGGCCCCAACACCAACGGCAGCCAGTTCTTCATCGTGTACGGCGACGCATCGGGCCTGAGCCCGGCGTACACGGCCTTCGGAACGGTCGACAAGCCGAGCCTCGAACTGATCGACAAGGTCGCCAACGCGGGCGTGATCCCAGAGGGCGGGCCCACCGACGGCAAGCCCGCCACCCCAGTCCAAATCAAGACCGCAACCACGGCCGCCAAGAACTGATCAAGAACTAGCTAGGCCAGTTCGTCGTACTTGCTGCGGGGCCAGGCCAGTAGGGCGTCGATCTGGACCATGCCGGACTGCTCGAGCAGCTGGACCGGTCCGTCGACGAAGTGGAAGAGGCCCGTGGCGGGATCGCGGGCCTCTTTCCAGGCTCGGTCGGAGTAGGCCTGCATGACCGTCTTGTAGCTGCGGTCGTGCGCGATCGAGTCGAGGATCAGCAGGTTCTTGAAGTAGATCGCGTTGAACCTCGTCGGCTGCTTCCACAGCCGGTCGTCGGTGCCGTAGAAGGCCAGCGACGCCTTCGCCAGCGCCTTGGCGTCCGTGAGGTACTTCTTCTCGTGCGTCGCCTTGTACAGCAGGGCTCCCGCACCGAGCATGACGCCCTGGTTGTAGCTCCACTGGGTCTTCTCGATCGTGCCGGCCAGGTCGATGTGGTCCCAGTACAGGCCGTTCGGGGCGAGCATGCACTTCTGCGTCCAGTCGTACATCTTCTTCGCCCAGGTCAGGTACGACTTGTCCCGCGTCAGCAGGTACAGGTGCGCGCCGAGCTCGGCGCCGGGACCGTTCGACACCGTGTTGCGGTCCTGGCTCCAGGGCGCCTGGGTCCAGAAGACGCCGCCCGCGCACGGGTGCGTCGGATCGGTGTCCCAGCCGTGCACGACGAGCGCGAAGATCTCCTTCGCCCGCGCGAGCGACGAGCGGTCACCAGTCCGCTGGTAGTGCTGGATCAGCTGCAGGCCGATCCACTCGTTGTCGTCGTAGAACTTGTCACCACCGTGGCCGAGCGGCGGCCGCAGGTACGAGTCGTATCCCTTGGGCGTGGTGGTGTCGTTCCAGTAGAGCTCGTACGCGTCCAGCCGGCGCTCGGCTTCCTGGGCCGCCTTGCGCCCGGCCCCGGGGATGCCGGCCAGGTTCTCCGCGGCGATCGCGGCCTGCGAGTACGGCCAGACGTAGGAGTACGGGTTCTGCTGGTGGTTCGGGTACTCCTCGAGCAGCAGGCCCTGCTGTCCGACCTCGAAGTACTTGTTCAGGGCCTGGTACGACGCCTGGGCGCGGGCCGCCGCGGTCCCGGGGCCCGTTCCCTGGCCGGCCTCGGCTTGCGCGTTCGCACTCGGGACGTGCAGCGCGGCCAGCAGCCCGACCGCGAGCAGCCCGCCCGCGATCCTCTGAGTTGGTATACCAAATTTTCTGCGCATCGACCTTGCTCCTCCTGGGGCGGCAGCGGTTGACATCGATGTCACGTTCTAGCTGGCCGAAGGTTTCGCCGTCAATGCCTCGGCGTCATCGAGCTTGGGTTTGCGTTGATATATCAAGCACGGTGGGTTGCACGCCGGCGAAGGCGAACCAGGCGGAGCGAAGGCGCAGCCGCGACCGGACCTGGTCGCCGCTCAGCACGACTCGCCCTTTCGATCCGACCGCCTCGACGCTGAGCACCCGGCCGCCGGACGGCCCGACGCCAGTACGCCGTACGACGCGCAGGCTGCGCAGCGAGCCGACACCGAACGCGGCCTGGAGCTGCGAGCTGGTCCGGGTCACCTTCCAGGCGACATTCGGGTTCTTGTTGCCCGGATACGCGTCCCAGGGATCAGCCTTGACCACCTGGTACGGCGCGTCGCCGTCAGCCGTGGCGCCGCCGTTCGAGGAGGAGAACTCGGCGATGATCGGCTTGCCCTGGTAGAGCCTGATCTGGCCGGCCGTCGCCGCGATCGCCGCGTTGGTCGACGCGACCTCGGCGTTGTAGCCGCCGTACACCTGACACGACGTCGTGTCGCAGAGATCGTAAGCCCGCTTGGCTGCCCGGTTCCGGTGGTAGACCGAATAGGTGCGGGCGGCAACCGACTGGACCTGCAACGCGGCCGGCCGCCAACTCGTCACCGCTTCCCGCGGAACCACGCCACGAAGGTAGAGCTCCAGCGAGAGCACGTTGACGGTGTCGAAATGAGCTCCGGCCACGTCGGCGGATCGCAGTGCGCCGCGATAGCGCACGACGGCCCCGCTCGGCAGGACCAGGGAGATGACCGTCGGGCCTTCGAACTGCGCCATCCCGGTGAAGGTCTTCCAGAGCGTCCAGGTCTTCGTCTTGGCGTTGTACGAGCTGACCGAGGCGCTGTGTTCGCCGCGCGGGTTGATCGACCACTGGCTCCTGGTCGATGCCACCGGCAACGTGTAGACCTTGCCGTTGGCAAGATCCCGCAGTCCAAGTTTGTTGCTAGCGGCAACGCGAACGCCGTCGGTGGTGTCCGCGGTGATCCGCACCCGCATGGAGCCGGTCGCCTTGCCCGCCGTCGTACCGGGATAGTAGAAGTCGAGGATCGTCTTGGCCGACCGGCCCGCGATCGCCGCGCCCTGCGCGCCGTACTGCGACATGCCCCGGCCGTGGCCGAAGCCGCGACCGGTGAGCGTCTGAACGGCCTCAGACTCGGGCTCCGGCGGGGCCGCGGCATTGCCCTGTGCCGTTGCGCTGAGCAACGTCGAACCGATTACCAGGGCAACGAGCAGGCGCTTCACGACACATACACCTTTTGCTGGCGGTTGTTGTAGGTCAGGATGCCGCGCTGGAACTGTTGCCGCAGGCCACCTTTCACCTTGTACATGTCGGTGATCGGCAGCCCGATCCGCGAGCGCTCCGCACCGAGCGCGACGTACTTGCGGTGGATCAGCCCGGCGACCGGGCGCATCTTGGTGGCCTTCGACCAGTACAGGCCACCCTTCTGGAACGACTGGACCTTGCTGCCGGCGACCCGGCCGTTGCGGTACTCGCTGGTCGGCAGGCCGAGCATGCCGTCGGGGCCGAACTGGCGGTAGCGGGTGCGGAACAGCCCCATCACCGAGTGCGCCCCACTGGCGGGCGACCAGTAGATGTCGCGCGCGGCGAAGTAGGTGGCGCGGCCGGTCTTCGTCCGGTGCTCACCCCAGAACGGTTGCCCCGTCACCCGGAATCCGCCGAGCTGCTCGGCGAACCGGTAGATCTCGGTCCACACGCTCTTGCCCATCAAGATGTTGACCCGTTGCCGGAGCCACGGAATCTTGGCGTACAGGTTCTTGCCCGGGCAGGCGGTCGCCTTCGTGTCGCGATGACCGGAAATCGTGGCGAGCTTCTTGCCTGCCAGCTTGACCGTTGTCAGCGGCGACCGGTAGTAGGCATCCAGCTTCCAGGCGATGATCCGGGCTGTCGTCTCCAGCATCGGCGCGGCCGGCGTGGCCTTCTCGAAGTTGCCGATCAGCGAGACGCCGAACGAGTTCGCGTTGAACGAGCCGGTGTGCGCACCGAGCACCGGGAACTGCGCCCCGCCGTACCGGCCCTCGAAGGCGCGACCGAACCGGTCGACGAGGAAGTTGTAGCCGAGGTCGCACCAGCCGCGGCTCTTCACGTGGTACGCGTACATGCTGCGGACCATGCCCGGCACCTGCGTGCGGGTGTAGTTGTTGCGGTCCGCGGTGTGGTGGACGAAGGCGGCGTGCACTGTGCCGGTGTACTTCGGACGCACGCAGGTTTTGCCGTTGTGGGCACGAAGTCGTTCGTCAGCGCCCCATCCGCGCCGGCTCACCATGGCCGGCATCGGGTACGGCGCTCGGCTGCCCTCGACGCCGGCCGGATCCTGGATGGTCGGCGGCTCGGCATCGGTCGCGCGCACTCCGGGGTTGATCAGGACGACCTTCGCGTCGGAGACCGTCGTGCCGTCGAGCGTGGTCAGGGCTGCCTGGACGCCGTTCGCGTCACCGACCCAGAGCGGCTCGGTGCCTGAGCGTCGGCTGCCTTCCGGGGTTGCGGGGCCGTGGTCGTCTTCGACGCGCAAGGGCTCCCAGGCTGACCACTGGCCGGCGCGCTGGACGCGGATCCTGACCTGCACCTGGGCGGAGCTCTCGCGGTACGGCCAGGTGACGCCGACTAGGCCGAAGGGCTTGGTCTGCCGGGCCTGGGTGGCCGCGTACCGGCCGGCTTGCTGCAGCGGGAGCTCGGTGTATTCGTCGGCTGAGTCGGGGACGGCCGGGCTGTTGTCTGGGGTGGCCGGGCTGTTGTTGGGCACGGCGGTTGTCTGCTGGTGGAGCGGGTGCTCGGGGATGGGCGCGAGCGGTACGAGCAGGGCGAGGCCTGTCACCGCGGTCAGCGCCAGTCGGGGTGAGAAGGTCTTGCTCATCGGACAGCCTTCTGCTAGACGGAACAGCAGTAATCGATTATGCGCACTGCGTGATCGGCGGCCCGGCATTTTCGTCACCCTGCGTGGCGCGATGGCGGCGCGGTTAGGATGACTTCGGAAATCGAAGCGACCTCGGGTGGGCGGTGTGGCTGGTATGGCTGGCCGGTTCCGGTCTGACGAGTTGCCGGGTCCGTTGCCCTCGACGGTGCGGCAGATCGGCGAGTGGTGGACGCTGCTGATCCTGCACGACGCCTTCGACGGGTACACCCGGTTCGACGAGTTCCAGCGCAACCTGCGGATCTCGTCCAGCATGCTGACCACGCGACTGCGGGCACTGGTCGACGACGGGTTGCTGGAACGCACGCAGTACCAGGACAAACCGCCGCGGTACGAGTACGTGCTGACCGAGCGCGGGCGGTCGTTGCGGCCGGTGATCATCGCGCTGGCCGCGTGGGGCAACGAGCGGCTGGCGGCCGAGGAGCGGACGATGATCCTGGTCGACGCCCGCACCGGTGAAGAGGTCGAGCCGGTGGTGGTGGACCGGGCGACCGGCCGGCGGGTGGACGGGCCGGAGTACGTGTTCACCGCCGGACCGGCCGCTCCGGAGGCTCTCCGCAGGCGCTACCGGCAGCTGTGATTCTTCAGCGAATTCTCAGCAGATTTCGGTCGGTTTCGACGGCCCGGTAGGCTCGACGCAACACTCGTCGAGGAAGGCCCGACATGTTCACCACCATTCTTGTGATCGCGGTCATCGTCATCGCCTTCATGGCGTTTCGTTCGTACCAGCGCACCAAACTGGAAACCAAGAAGAAGCACGAGATCAGCTCGGCCGAGCTGGAGTCGGTGAAGCGGACCGCCGACGAGGACATCACCAAGTTCGGCGAGGAGCTGCAGGACCTCGACCTGGACATGGTCGGCAAGGACCTCGGTGACGGCGCCCGGCAGGACTACCAGCGCGCGCTGGACTCCTACGAGGCGGCCAAGAAGGCGGTCGGCGAGGTCACCGAGGCCGAGCAGATCCGGCACGTGATCGAGATCCTCGAGGACGGCCGGTACGCGATGGCCTGCGTCCGCGCCCGGGTGAACGGCGAGCCGCTGCCGCAGCGCCGCCCCTCCTGCTTCTTCAACCCGCAGCACGGCCCGTCGGTCGTCGACGTGACCTGGGCGCCGCCCGGCGGCGCCCCGCGTGACGTCCCGGCCTGCGCCGCGGACGCCGAGCGCGTCCGGGCGGGCGCCGATCCCGATATCCGCAAGGTCATGGTCGGCCCGCAGCGCGTGCCGTACTGGGAGGCCGGCCCGGCCTACTCCCCCTACGCGATGGGCATGTTCGGCGCCCTCGGCGGCGTGATGACCGGCATGTTCATCGGCACCATGCTCGGCGGCATGTTCGCCGGCGGCGGCTACGGCGACATGGCCGGCGGCGGCTTCGAAGACGGCGGTGGCGGGGACGGTGGCGGCGGCGAGGGCGACTTCGGCGGCGACGGCGACTTCGGCGGCGGAGACGGCGGCGGCTGGGACTTCGGCGGCGGCGACTTCGGCGGCGACTTCTAAACGGTGTTTCTGCGAACCGCCGGAAGCTTCACGCTTCCGGCGGTTCTTGCTTTCCCGAAGACGAGCAGGAGTGCGGCGGCGAGGGTCAGCCAGAGGTAGGCGTTGCCGGCCAGGGACTGGACGAAGTTCCAGCTGAGCTCGAGGTTGCCGCGTCGTGGTGGCCACCAGATCGGTGCCACCATGAAGAGCCCGAACCAGCTCAGGGCCACCGGCAACGGGTAGCGCCGGCCGAGTTGTGTTGCCGTGAGCAACGAAACGCCGAGCGGGATCACCCAGACCCAGTGGTGACTCCAGGACACCGGCGAGCAGAACAGGCCGATCAACCCGGTGACCGCTGCGGCGGCCAACTCCTCACCGCGACGCCAGAGCTCGCGACTCAGCCAGAGGCCGGCGACCACGGTCACCAGTACTACGAGTTGCCACAGCCGGCCGCCGCCGTCGAGATCACCAGTGAGCCGGATCAGGAAGCCGTTCCACGACTGGTTGCCCGAGTACGCGAGGCCGCCGATCCGGCCGGTGTCGGAAATCAGGTTCGTCCAGTACTCGTACGCCGTCCGCGGCGCGATCAGGAACCCGATCGCGACCGTCCCGGCGAACGCGGCCGACGCGTGCGCAAGGGCTCTCCACTGCCGCGTGACGAGCAGCAGGCCGAAGAAGACCAACGGGGTCAGCTTGATCCCGGCCGCCAGTCCCAGCCAGGCTCCTCTGCCGCAACGCTGCTTCGGGCCGAGGACGTCGTACAGGACCAAGGCGCAGAGGAGCAGGTTGATCTGGCCGTACGAGAGGGTTTCGCGGACCGGCTCGATCAGCAGTGAGGCGGCGGAGATCGCGATCAGGACGGCTGGGTGCAACCGACGGCCGGCGAAGAACTGTTTGAGGCTGAGCTTCCAGATCACCACCAGGGCGACCAGGGAGGTGGCGATCGAGGCGCCGTACGCGAGCGGCCAGGGCAGGAGCGAGACCGGTGCCATCACGACGCCACCGAAGATCGGGTACGTGAACGGCATCGAGATGTAGCGCAGGCGGGTTGTGTACAAGCTCGACGGATCGGACAGGATCGCGGCGCCGCCGAGGCGGTACACCTTCAGATCCGCGCCGGTGTGGTCCCACACGAAGGGCAGCAGGATGGCAACGGCCACGCATACGCCTGCCGCCAGCCACCACCGGCGCTTGACCGGGTCCCCCAGGATCCCCCCATTCACCCGATCCAGCCTCGCTGGCTATAGGGTCAGCCGGTCTATGCCAGTGTTGCGGCTGGATCTCAGTTTCTGGAGACGTGCTGACTGACTGGGTCCTCATCGGCTACGGCTTGAGGGCGGCGGACGATCAGCAGCACGACGGCGACCAGTGCCGCGATCAAGTAGGCATTGCCACTGAACTGCTCCCGGAAGGACCAGTCGAGCTCACGGTTGTAGTGGTTGGGCGGCCACCAGATCGGCGCGATCGCGAACAGCCCGAACCAGCCCGCCGCGAAGACCAACTTGGGGTTCTTGGGCAGCTTGGGATTCTTGGGCAGCACGCTCATCACGCTGAGGCCCAACGGGATGGCCCAGACCCAGTGATGACTCCACGACACCGGCGAACACAGCAGGCCGATGAGCGCGGTCGTCGACACCGACGCCAGTTGCTCACCCTTGTCCCAAAGCTTCCACGTAAGCCAAAGTCCGCCGCCGACCGTCACCGCGACCAGCACCAGCCACACCGGCCCGCCACCGTCGAGATCCCCGGTCAGCCTGATCAGGAACGCGTTCCACGACTGGTTGCTCGAGAACGCCAACCCACCGATCCGCGTCGTCTCCGCCACCAACGACGTCCAGTACTCCGTCGCGCCCTTCGGCGTCACCGCGAATCCCACCAGCACCGTGCCCGCAAACGCCGCACTCGCGTACGCCAAGGCCCTCCACTGGCGGGTGACGAGCAGCAGCCCGAAAAACACCAAAGGCGTCAACTTCACCCCAGCCGCCAACCCGACCCAGATCCCCCGGCGCGAGTGCTTGGTGTCGAGCACGTCGTACAGGATCAACGCACAGAGCATCAAATTGACCTGCCCGAACCCGAACGTCTCCCGCACCGGCTCCAGCAACAACGACCCAGCAACCACCGCCAACAACACCGGCGAGGCCAGCCCCTTGCCAGCAGACAACCGCCACACAAACACCAAGCTCACAAAGCTGACAACCGACCAAACCGCAGCCGCCACCCCCCACGGCAACAACGCGAACGGCACCATCGCCACAGCAGCAAACGGCGGATACGTAAACGGCAACCCCGCCAACCGCACGTCGTACAACGCCGCCGCATCCCCCAGCAGCGTCTCCCCACCCACCCGATAAACCTTCAAATCAACCAACGAATGCTGCAGAAGCAGAGGCAACAACACACTGGCAACAACACAAACCCCACCAGCCAACCCCCACAACACCCGGCTCCGCATACCCAGAATCCTCACACGCCCGAAGCTCGCTCCCTCGCACTTCCACCCCGGGGTGCGGCCGGGGTGGAAGAGGTTGGGCAGTCGTCGTCTGGCGTGGTGGTCAGGCGAAGGGGGCGGTGGGTTGCCAGGTGGCGTCCATGCCGAAGAGGGCTGAGCCGTCGGTTTCGGCGATCCAGAGTTCGAAGTTCTGGTGGCGGACGTAGAAGTCGCGGTGCGGCGCGTTGATCGGCTTGAGGGTTCCGTAGCCCTTGCTGGCCAGGTCGCCGTACCCGGAGACGAAGGCGAAGGTCGCGTCCTTGCGGAACAGTTCGCTGCCGTCGTCCTGGTGCAACTTGATGCGGAAGTCCTGGTGCCGCAGGTAGTGGCCGGGGAAGTTGCGGGACTCCAGGCTGACGCCCTTCGGGAACGGGCCCTCCCTCCACAGGCCGGGGCGGGCCACGAAGGTCGCGTCGTTGCGATCCAGTCCGCTGCTGATCCGGCTGATCTCCCCCAGCGAGTTGCGGTGCCGGATGTAGTGGCCGGGGAAGTTGACCGACTGGAACGACACGGCTCCGGCCGGCGCGCCTTTCGGGGGCGGCGGGATCCGCAGCCACTGCGCGTCGAGCCAGACCTGCTCCGATCCGTCGTGCGGGGAGATCATCAGCTCGGAGTTCTGGTGCCGGAGGAAGTGGCCCGGGAAGTTCACCGACTCGAAGCTCTGGATGCCGAGGATCTCCTCGCCGCCGTGCCGGGTGAAGGTGGCGTCGGCGCGGAACAGGTCGGAGCCGTCGTTCTTGTGCAGCCCCACCTTGAAGTTGGCGTGGCGCAGGAAGTGGCCCGGAAGGTTGGACGCCTCGAAGCTCACGGTTCCCGGGGCGCCGGTCAGCCCGTTCCGCAGGACGAAGGTCGCGTCGGCACGGTCCAGATCCGTTTCCACGGGCGTGATCAGTCCCGCGAAGTTGCGGTGCCGCACGAGCAGGCCCGGGAAGTTGATCGCCTGCAACGAACCAAGGTCGCGCGGCAGCGGCTGGGCGTCGACCGTCGCCGGCGGGGTCGCCGGCGGCGCGGCCGGCGGCATCGTGGTCACGCTGCCGAACTCGGAACACGTGCGGTCGAAGTCGTACACCGCACAGACCCGGTAGTTGTAGGTGTGGCTGGGCTCCATCCCCGTGATGCTCCAGGCCCGCTTGCCGATGTCCGCCACCCAGACCGCGTACGGCTCCTCCAACTCGACCACGAACCAGTGCACGCCCTCGCCACTGTGATCCCACGTCACGGTGACCATCCCCGGCGCGTTCGCGAACGCACCCACAACCGGCTTCTCCCCGCTCATCAGCGTCTCCCCTCGATGTTTGACCGGACGAGCGAGCTGCTGCCCGCGTCGCCAGACACCAGCGTTCTCGACGACCTTCAGACAGGCTTAAAGTGGACCAACTTCGCCCGGAGGAGAACAGCCGTTGTCCGACAGTTCATTGGCCATCGCGGCGATCGGCGTACTGGGGACCTTGCTGGCCTCGATTCTGTCTCCGCTGATCTCTGAGCGGTCCAAGCGCAGGGAGTTTGAGCGGGCTCGGGTTGAGCGGCTTGAGTTGGCTGAGCGGGATGAGGTGCGGGCTCGGCGGTTGGAGTTGCGGCAGAGTTACATCACGTTCAACACCGCGGCGCGGGACTACCACCGGGCTCTGCGGGCCTGGTCTTATGCGGCTGACAACAACACCGAGCGGGCGGCTGAGTCGGTTGATCTGCCGCAGACTCGGCAGGCATTTCAAACGGCGTACGCCGAGGCGCAGATGATCGTGAGTGCTCCGGTTCTGGAGCTCGCGCAGCAAGTTGCGACCAAGCTCGCCGATGCTTACTCGATCCTCAAACACCGCGAAGACGGCACCCACGACCCAGCGACCGACACGACTGCGGAGGCTCGGCGGATCCTTGGTGATGCCTGGGAACCGTTGAGGACGATCCGTGTCGCCATGCGAGCCGATCTCGAGCTGCCTACGCTCTGAGGGGGATGAGAGAGCTCTCAGAATCGGTTAACAAGTGGCTCATCGTGGGCCCGCAGTGTTGTCGGTATGGCGGACGACGATGAGTTTCTGGAACTCCTGACCGGAGCTGCGGCCAGCAAGTTGCTGGCGGTGGCTGTCGCGGGGGTTGGTGGGCGGCTGGTCAGTTGGCGGGCCGAGCAGGTTGATTACCGAGCCGGCGGTACGACGGTTGCCTACCGCACCGAAATTGCCCAGGGGTCGACCACCCACACCGAGGTGTTGTGTGCGACCGCTGGTGGCGCGCTGCCGGACGGCGTCACCGTCATCGGGGACGACGAGTTGCAGGTGGGAGTCTGGGCGGCTGCGGCTGACCCGCTCCTTCCGGGGATGCGCGCCGCGATGAACCCTGCGGCCGTCTCAGCGCTCTTCGAGAGTTGTGGTCTTGGCGCCGAGGAGGTCCGCCTCGAGCTGTTGTCCTATCGGCCCATGCGGCGAGCGGTTGTCGAGGCGACTGGGCCGCTGGGGCGCCTTTACTTGAAGGTGATTCCGCCCGCCAAGGTCGAGGCGCTGCACGAGCGGCACCGTCTGCTGGCCGGCGCCGGAGTACCGGCTCCGCGCAGTCTGGGTTGGAGCGATGACGGGCTCCTGGTGCTGGAGGACTTGCCCGGTCGAAGCCTCAGGTCCGTACTGCGCTCTGGCGGGCCGCTGCCGGATCCGTCGGAGCTGCTGGGGTTGCTAGACCGTCTGCCGTCGCAGCTCCTCGATGCTCCCAGGCGATCGTCCTGGTTGGAGCGGACCGAGTACTACGCACGGGCGGTCGGCACCGTCGTACCGGAGTTGGCCGCGAATGCCAGCCAGCTTGCCGGCACCATCGTTGCCGAGAGCCACGTTGGCGCCGTCGTACCGGTGCATAGTGATTTCTATGAGGCGCAGGTGTTTGTGGATGCGCAGGGTTCGGTGTGTGGGCTGCTGGATGTGGACACGGCCGGGCCTGGTGATCGTGTCGATGATCTTGCTTGTCTGGTTGGGCATTTGAGTGTGCTCGCGGAGGTACTGCCGCGCCACGCCGCCGCTATCAGCGCCTATGCCACCCATTGTTTGTCTACCTTCGACCGGCACGTCGACCCACGGCAGCTGAGGCTGCGGGTCGCGTCGGTCGTCCTCTCACTCGCCACCGGACCGCACCGCGTGCAGGAGCCCGGCTGGCCACAAGCAACCCGGACACGACTCGCCCTGGCCGAACGCTGGGTCGAAGCCGCAGACCGGGTCAACCGGAGCCACGAGCTCCACGATGAAGGGAATCACCATGTCAGCAACGCGTAAGTGGGCCGTAGTCGGATCTGTCGCCGCCATCTCCACCATCGGCCTGGGCACCGCCGCATACGCCGCGCCGAACCTCAACGACCCCCAACCGGCCAACCCGACGGCCACCGCCCCCGGTACGACGAACGCCGCCCCGGCCGCAGCCTCCGCCGACACCCCCGGCGAGGTAGCCAGCACCAACACCCCAGGCGAACCCGCCTCAGCCAACACCCCCGGCAACACCACCTCGGCGAACACCCCAGACGACACGGCATCTGCCAACACCCCGGGCGACACCACCTCGGCCAACACCCCAGCCGGCGCAGCCACCGCAAACACCCCCGGCGACACCGACTCCGCCAACACCCCCAACTAACCACCACAGCCCCAACCACCAGCAACCGCTCGCCCCCAACCCGCCAGCAGGCTCCTACCGGCTACTGCTACCCCTCGCAGTAACCGCAGGAGCCTGCCTGCGGTTGCTGCGCGGAGGGACTGCTAGTGGCGGGCCGCCCTCGCAGTTGGCGCGGGAGATTGCCTGCTGGGGTTGCGTGGAGGTGCTGGTGTTAGGAGCGGAGGTGGAGGCGGCGGGCGGCTTCGGCGACGGAGCCTGAGACGGACGGGTAGACGGTGAAGGACTGGGCCATCTGGTCGACTGTGAGGCGGGCGCCTACTGCCAGGGAGATGGGGTGGATCAGTTCGGAGGCTCGGGGTGCTACCACGACGCCGCCGACGATGATGCCGGTGTTCGGGAGGCAGAAGAGTTTTACGAAGCCGTCTCGGACGCCCTGCATCTTGGCGCGTGCGTTGTCGGCCAGCGGCACCTTGACGACCATCGCCGTACTCGTGCCCGCATCCAGCGCCGCCTGAGTGACCCCGACCGTGGCGATCTCAGGCGCCGTGAAGACGTTCGACGAGACCGTGGACTGGTTCAGCGGCGCCACCGCGTCGCCGAGGGCGTGGGACATCGCGATCCGGCCCTGCATGGCTGCCACCGAGGCGAGCATCAGTACGCCGGTGCAGTCCCCTGCGGCGTACACCCCGCGCGCCGTCGTCCGCGAGACCTTGTCGACCGTGACGAAGCCGCCGTCGCCGAGCGACACGCCCGACTCGACGAGACCGAGATCTTCGGTGTTCGGCAGCGATCCGACCGCGAGCAGCGCGTGCGAACCCTCGACCGTCCGGCCGTCGGTCAGCGTCACCACGACGCCGTCGCCCTGCCGCTTGACCGACTCGGCGCGGGACTTGCCCAGCACCGTCATACCGCGCCGCTTGAAGACGTCTTCCAGTACTTCGGCGGCGTCCTTGTCCTCACCCGGCAGCACCCGGTCCCGCGAGGAGACCAGCACCACGTCGCTGCCCAGCGCGTCGTACGCGCTGGCGAACTCGGCGCCGGTGACACCGGACCCGACGACGATCAGCCGCTCGGGCAGCTCCTCGAGCTCGTAGACCTGCTCCCAGGTCAGGATCCGCTCACCGTCCGGCTCGGAACCCTTGAGGATGCGCGGCCTTGCCCCGGTGGCGATCAGCACCACATCGGCGTCCAGCCGTTCGTTGCCCACGACCACGGTCTCGGGACCGTCCATCCGGCCGCGGCCGTTGATCACCCGGACGTTGTCGCCGGCCAGCCGCCGGCTGATCCCCTCCGACTGCGCCGCCGCCAGCGACTTCACCCGCTGGTTGATGACGGACAGGTCGACACGCACGGAGTTCCGCGGATCGTCGTCGCCGTCCTCGACCCGGACGCCGAGCTCGCCGGCCTCCTCGACCTCGGTCATCACCTCCGCCGTGGCGATCAGCGTCTTGCTCGGGACGCAGTCCGTCAGCACGCACGAACCGCCGATCCCGCCGGAGTCGACGACTGTCACCTCCGCCCCTAATTGGGCGGCCGCACTCGCCGCTTCGTACCCGCCAGGACCGCCACCGATGATCACAACTCGCGCCACGAGAGGCCATTGTTCCGTATCCTGTGATCTCGTGACCCTGTACGCCGCGTTTGCGTCGAATCTGGACCCGAACTTGATGGCCGAGCGGTGCCCCTACTCCCCCCTGCGCGGAACCGGGTGGATCGTCGGCTGGCGCCTCACCTTCGGAGGGGAGGAACTCGGTTGGGAGGGCTCGATGGCGACCGTCGTCGAGGATCCCAGCGACCCGACGAACCAGGTTTTCGTCGCCCTGTACGACGTCAGCCCGAAGGACGTCGAGCGGCTGGACGAGTGGGAGTGGATCGACCAGGGCATCTACCGCAAGATCCAGGTCCGGGTGCAGACCCTCGACGGTGAGCAGCTCGCCTGGATGTACGTCCTGAACGCCTACGAGGGCGGCCTGCCCTCCGCGCGGTACCTGGGCATCCTCGCCGAGGCCGCCGAGGCAGCGGGCGCCCCCGACGACTACGTGGCCGACCTCCGCGCCCGCCCCTGCCAGAGCTCGGGGCACTAGAGCTCGGGGCATTAGAGCCGGGCTCCCGCCGTACTGGGCGGTATCGTGCGGTCGTGACCGTCAACGATGCCGCTTTGATCCGTACCGCCGCGCAAGCCTGGCTGGTCGAGGATCCCGATCCCGACACGCGCGCCGAACTCCAGGAATTGCTGGACTCCGGCCCGGCGGCCGACCCCGAGCTGGCGGACCGGTTCGCGGGCACCCTCGAATTCGGTACTGCGGGCCTGCGGGGCGCCGTCGGTGCGGGGTCGAACCGGATGAACCGGGTCGTCGTGATCCGCGCGGCAGCCGGACTGGCGGCGTACCTGAAAGCGAACGGGCTGACCGACGGGCCGGTCCTGATCGGGTACGACGCGCGGCACAAGTCGGACGTGTTCGCGGAGGACACCGCCGCGGTGATCCGGGGCGCGGGGCTGGACGCGGTACTGCTGGATCGGCCGACGCCGACACCGGTGATCGCGTTTGGGATCCGGCATCTGAAAGCGGTTGCCGGAGTGGTGGTGACGGCTTCGCACAATCCGCCGCAGGACAACGGGTACAAGGTCTATCTCGGCGACGGCTCGCAGATCGTGCCGCCGGCTGACGTTGAGATCGCCGCGGCCATCGCTGCCGTCGGGGCGCTTGCGTCGGTGCCGCGTGGGGACGACTGGCAGACGGCCGGCGATGAGCTGCTGGATGCGTATCTCGATCGGATCGCGACTCTCGTCCCGGCCGATGCGCCTCGTGAGTTGAAGGTCGCTTACACGCCGCTGCATGGCGTCGGGCGGTTGCTGGTGGAGGCGGCGGTGCAGCGGGCGGGGTTCGCAGTACCGGCTGTGGTGGCGTCGCAGGCGGATCCGGATCCGGACTTCCCGACGGTGTCGTTCCCGAACCCGGAGGAGCCGGGGGCGATCGACGCTGCCCTCGAACTGGCGCGTTCTGTTGGTGCTGACCTTGCCATGGCCAACGATCCGGATGCTGATCGGTGCGCGGTCGCAGTACCGGATCCGGCGGCGGAGGGTGGCTGGCGGATGCTGCGCGGGGACGAGCTGGGCGCGCTGCTCGGTGAGTTCCTGCTGTCGTCACGACCGGCCGGCGTGGCGGCGTGCTCGATCGTGTCGTCCTCGTTGCTGGGCAAGATCGCGGCGGCGTACGGCGTGGGGTATGTCGACACGCTGACCGGTTTCAAGTGGATCGGGCGGGTGCCGGAGCTGGTCTTCGGATACGAGGAGGCGCTCGGGTACTGCGTTGATCCGGCGGCCGTGCGGGACAAGGACGGCGTCTCGACGCTGGTCCGGGTGTTGCAGCTCGGCGCGGAGGCGAAGGCGGCTGGCCGGACGCTGCTGGACCTGCTGGACGACCTGGCGAAGAAATACGGCCTGCACGCAACGGACCAGCTGGCCGTGCGAGTCGACGACCTGAGCCTGATCACAGCCGCAATGGACCGCCTCCGCGCCACCCCGCCCACTTCCCTCGGCGGACACGCGGTAGAACGCGTCGAGGACCTCAACGAAGGCTCAGAAACCCTCCCACCCACCGACGGCCTCCGCTACACCCTCTCCGCCGGCGCCCGAGTAGTAGTCCGCCCCTCCGGCACCGAACCCAAACTCAAGTGCTACCTCGAGGTAGTCATCCCCGTAGAAGCCGAAGACCTGGCAGCAGCCCGAACCCAAGCCACCACCGAACTAACCGCCATCAAACAAGACCTAGCAACAGCCGCCGGCATCTGAACAAACAACTGACTGAGGGCCCCTCGGATGATCGGGGGCCCTCAGTCAGGTGAATGACGCGGTCAGCTGGTGGCGGGTCAGCTGAGGGCTGCGGCTTCGGCCTGTTCGGCTCGGAGGGAGCTTTGCAGGGAGGAGTGCAGGATCTTCAGGGTGCTGGTGGACTGCATCAGTGCCTCGCGCTCGTCCGGGTTGCGGTTGGCGAGGGTGGTGATCTCGTTGATGCTCGCCTCGATCCGCGCGATCCGGTCGGCGACGCTGCCCTCGCCGCTGCTGGCCCGGCGGACCGCCTCGGAGGTGACGGTCCAGACGTCTTCCTTGTCGTTGGTCCGCCGCGACAGGTCGACCATCTGGCCGAGTGCGGCCAGGTCGCTGTCGATCTGCGCGCGCTCGACCGGGGTGGTGATACCGGCCGTCCCCTGCCGCAGCCGGGTGACGTGACCGGACAGCTCCGACCAGCTGCACGTGCTGCTCTTGATCTTGTCCAGCACCTTGGTGTACTCGGTGTTGAACTCGTCGTAGTTCACGATCCTTGACTCCTGCCGTTCGTGGGTCGACCAAGACTGTAAGGCGTGCGGACCCGAAACACGGTAACCACACGATCGCAGATCGTGAACGTGTCGGCCAAATTGCAACCTACATTGCAACCACCTGCGGCCGGATCAGACAAAAGCGCCTGGAACGGCAACGCGTTCCAGGCGCTTTCGTTACTCCGGATCACCCGCAGATTGTGTCAGTCAGGTCAGGAGACCCGGCTGGAGGCTGCGGTGAAGGTGTTGCAGTGACCCGCGTAGGTCTTGGTGCTCCGCGCGTAGAAGCCGGTGTGGGACCACCAGCCGTGGTTCGCGAACGAACCGTGGTCGCGCGGGTAGCCCTTCATGTCACCGGAGTGCTCGACCAGCCACTTCCACTGGGTGTAGAGGCCGCCCGACATCGGGTAGTAGCGCTTGTTCGCGCCCAGCATGGCCGAACCGAGGCAGGACGCCTGCAGCTCACGGCGACGGCTCTCCTCGAGCTTGGCCGTCTGCGTGCTGGCCGCACGCTGGCGGGCCCAGGAGGCGCCCAGGATGCCGGTCACGTACTGCACGTGGTGGCCGTACTCGTGAGCCAGCGTGTTGGTCGCGTACGCCCGGGCGTAGGTCGGGCTGCTCTGCCGCCACATGTTCGAGATGTAGGCCGTCGGGATGTAGATGTGGGCCTGGCTGCCGTAGCCGCAGAAGTACGACGTGGGGTAGCGGATGACGCCACAGTTCGTCGCTGCGCGGCTGCCGTAGAAGATCAGAACGGGCTTCCACCGGTAGTTGGCACCGGCGGCGTGCAGGGTCGGCGCCCAGGCCCGCCACATGCAGTCCAGCAGCTTCTTGTCGTAGGCCTGGACCCCGGCGGCGGTGCGCAGGGAGACGTTGACCTCCGCGCACTTCGACGCGGCGATGGGGCCGGTCTTGTACAGCCGGTTGTACTTGACGATGTTGGTGTTCGAGGCCAGCGTGGCGGCCTTGGTCGTCGTCGTCGCCTTGACCTGCGGGGGCTCTTCCGGGCCGACGCCACCGTGCGCCTGAGCCGCCTGCGCGGGCAGTGCCACAGCCGCGAGTCCTGCCATGGCCGCGATGCCGGCCAGGACGCGCTTCTTGCTGGAGAGGTTGACCATTTGCTCCACTCTCGATGATTCGGGGACCTTGCGGAGTACATCCTGGGTGACCGTGAGGTTCATCCCGGGGGCGAACACGGACTCCGACGGTGCCGATCGTGGTGAGGTTCCCCTCAATCGGAGATTTTCGGCCTCAGGAACGCGAAGTGTTCACCGAGCATGCGCCGCCAGTAACCAGCCGTGTGCGCTCCGGCTGCAACCCATCGGCCGCGCCGACCGGCCCGCAGATCCCGGACCGCGCCCGCGCCCGGATCGCCCGCCCCACAATCAATGCTCAGGGCAACATTCTTGAGGTCCGTACGCCGTACCGGTCGGTGCGGAGGCCGCGTTTCTTCAGCAGTGGAAGGAATTCGGCGGTCAGCATGCTCTGCCTTCTGCCTTGGCCAGGGGCCATCAGCGCATTAGCTGGGCGACTAGGGCGGCGACGGCGAGTACTGCGGCGATGGCGAGCTCGGGGCGGGCCCAGGTGGTGACGACCTGAGCGTCGGCCGGGCCCGATTCGCCGTACTTGCTGACGTGGTAGTCGATCCGGTCGACGACGAACTCGGCCCGCGAGATCGAGCTGTCCGACTTGAGCTTGCTGCCGCCGACCCGCTGCTTGCGCATGTCCCGCATCACCAGCTGGACGCCCGGGCAGCGCAGCCGCCGGTCGCCGACGTGGACCCGGAGGATGTCGGTCATGTCGACGTCGGTGATCAGGTTCCACGGGACGACGTGGTCGCGGATGTGGTTACGGATCAGCAGGCTTTCGGGGCGGAGCGTCACCGACGGGCGGAACAGACCGACGTACGCGGCGAGCATCAGCAAGGAGATGCAGCAGCCGGCCACGAGACCGCCCAGGGTGCGCCATTCCACCAGGATGTCGATCAGGCCGAGCGAGCCGATCACCATCACCACGACGGCGGTGATCCGGTTCGACGCGGACAGGTACTGCTCGTTCTCGCTGGGCTGCTTCGCATTCACCCGGACAAGGTAGCCGCAGGGCGCGATGTTCCCTAGATTTGCCTGCCGGATCGAGCGGACCTGTTGCCCAGCTGGTACCTGTGTACAACCGGAAACAGGCAGCCCGAAACGCGATTAGACTGGGCCGGGTGACCACTACCGACACTGGCGTCGACAGTCTCGCCGACGTGACCTCGTCCGAGGACCGGCTCCGGCGGTTCCTGCTCGGTCTGCCGGGCGTGGACCAGGTCGGCGCCGAGGCCCGGGCCGCCACCCTGAGCACCCGGTCGATCAAGACCACCGCCAAGGCGTACGCTCTCGATCTGGCCATCCAGATGATCGACCTGACGACGCTGGAAGGTCAGGACACCCCGGGCAAGGTGCGGGCGCTGTGCGCGAAGGCCAAGCGGCCTGACCCGGCCGACCCGACCGCGCCGCAGGTAGCCGCGGTCTGTGTCTACCCGGACCTGGTGGCCACGGCGAAGTTCGAGCTGCGCGGCACCGGGATCAACGTGGCCAGCGTCGCCACCGCCTTCCCCAGTGGGCGTTCCAGCCTCGCGATCAAGCGCCAGGACACCCGCGACGCCATCGCGGCCGGCGCCGACGAGGTGGACATGGTGATCGACCGGGGAGCCTTCCTCTCCGGCCGGTACGGGCTGGTCTTCGACGAGATCACCGCGATCCGCGAGGCCGCCGGCGACGCGCACCTGAAGGTCATCCTGGAGACCGGCGAGCTGGTCACCTACGACAACGTCCGGCGCGCGTCCTGGCTGGCGATGCTGGCCGGCGCGGACTTCATCAAGACTTCAACCGGCAAGGTGTCGCCCGCGGCGACGCTGCCGGTGACGCTGGTGATGCTGGAGGCGGTCCGCGACTACCACGAGGCGACCGGGCTGCACATCGGCGTCAAGCCGGCCGGCGGGATCCGGACGGCCAAGGACGCGATCAAGTACCTGGTCACCGTCAACGAGACGGCCGGACCGGACTGGCTGGACCCGGAGCTGTTCCGCTTCGGGGCGTCCAGCCTGCTGAACGACCTGCTGATGCAGCGCACCAAGCTGGCCACCGGGCATTACCCGGGCCCCGACTACTTCACGCTGGACTGATGAGGGCATGAGCAGATTCGAGTACGCACCCGCGCCGGAGTCCCGCGCGATCGTCGACATCAAGTCGTCGTACGGGTTGTTCATCAACGGCGCCTTCACCGAGGCGACCGACGGCAAGCCGTTCAAGACCGTGAGCCCGGCGTCCGAGGAGGTGCTGGCCGAGATCAGCGAGGCCGGTCCGGCCGACGTCGACCGCGCGGTGAAGGCTGCCCGCAAGGCCTACGAGAAGGTCTGGGGCCCGATGTCCGGCCGCGACCGGGCGAAGTACCTGTACCGGATCGCGCGGCTGATCCAGGAGCGCTCGCGTGAGCTGGCCGTGCTGGAGTCACTCGACAACGGCAAGCCGATCCGCGAGTCCCGCGACGTCGACCTGCCCCTGGTCGCCGCGCACTTCTTCTACTACGCGGGCTGGGCGGACAAGCTCGAGTACGCCGGCGCCGGTCCGGACCCGCGACCCCTCGGCGTTGCCGCCCAGGTGATCCCGTGGAACTTCCCGCTGATGATGCTGGCGTGGAAGATCGCCCCGGCGCTCGCGGCGGGCAACACCGTCGTACTGAAGCCGGCCGAGACGACACCGCTGACGGCGCTGGCCTTCGCGGAGATCTGCCAGCAGGCCGATCTGCCGCCGGGTGTGGTCAACATCATCACCGGCGCGGGCCGGACCGGGCAGTCGCTGGTCGAGCACGAGGGTGTCGACAAGGTCGCCTTCACCGGTTCGACCGCGGTCGGCCGCTCGATCGCCAAGTCGGTCGCCGGGACGGACAAGAAGGTCACCCTCGAGCTGGGCGGCAAGGCGGCGAACATCGTCTTCGAGGACGCGCCGATCGACCAGACCATCGAGGGCATCGTCAACGGCATCTTCTTCAACCAGGGCCACGTCTGCTGCGCCGGTTCGCGGCTCCTGGTCCAGGAGAGCCTGTACGACGAGGTGCTGGCGCGGCTCAAGCGCCGGATGAGCACCCTGCGGGTGGGCGACCCGCTCGACAAGAACACCGACATCGGCGCGATCAACTCGGCCGAGCAGCTGGCCCGGATCCGCGAGCTGTCCCAGGTCGGCGAGGACGAGGGCTCCGAGCGCTGGTCGCCCGAGTGTGAGCTGCCCACCCAGGGGTTCTGGTTCCCGCCGACGGTGTTCACGGGTGTCTCGCAGGCGCACCGGATCGCCCGCGAGGAGATCTTCGGGCCGGTACTGTCCGTGCTCACCTTCCGCACTCCGGCCGAGGCGGTCGAGAAGGCGAACAACACGCCGTTCGGGCTGTCGGCCGGGGTCTGGACCGAGAAGGGCTCGCGCATCCTCTGGATGGCGAACCAGCTCCGCGCCGGCGTCGTCTGGGCGAACACGTTCAACCGCTTCGACCCGACCTCGCCGTTCGGCGGCTACAAGGAGTCGGGTTACGGCCGCGAGGGCGGCCGCCATGGTCTGGAGGCCTACCTTGCCCACTGACAGCACTCGCCTCGACGTGCGCAAGACCTACAAGCTGTACATCGGCGGCGCCTTCCCGCGCAGCGAGTCCGGCCGGTCGTACGTGGTGTCCAATACCAAGGGCAAGTTCCTGGCGAACGCCTCGCAGGCATCGCGCAAGGACGCCCGCGACGCCGTCGTCGCCGCCCGCAAGGCGTTCGGCGGCTGGTCGACGCGGACGGCGTACAACCGTGGTCAGGTGCTGTACCGGATCGCCGAGGTGATGGAGGGGCGGCACGAGCAGTTCAGCTCCGAGGTCGCCGCGTCGGAAGGGCTGTCGATCGGCAAGGCGCGCGCGCTCGTCGACGCCTCGATCGACCGCTGGGTCTGGTACGCCGGCTGGGCCGACAAGCTCGCCCAGGTGGTCGGTTCCAGCAACCCGGTGGCCGGCCCGTACTTCGACTTCTCGTTGCCTGAGGCAACTGGAGTGGTGGCGGTGCTCGCCCCGCAGGACTCCAGCCTGCTCGGCCTGACCAGCGTGATCGCCCCGGCCATCGTCTCGGGCAACACGGTCGTCGCGGTCACGTCGTTCGAGCGGCCGTTGCCGGCGGTGACCTTGGGCGAGGTGATGGCGACGTCCGACGTACCGGGTGGAGTGGTCAACCTGCTCACCGGTTCGGCGACCGAGATCGGGCCGTGGCTGGCGTCGCACTCCGACGTCAACGCCATCGACCTGGCCGGTATCTCGGACCCCGAAGAGGCGACGGCCCTGGAAGCGGCGGCCGCCGAAAACCTCAAGCGGGTCCGCCGTCCGGCCGAGGAAGACTGGACCGCATCGCCGGGCCTGTCCCGCCTCACGCAGTACCTTGAGTTGAAGACCGTCTGGCACCCGATCGGCCTGTAGTCACGCCGTTGGCGCCGGCCGGGGTGACTGACCGCCGGCGCCGTCCGGGCCGCTGGTATCCGCCCGGCGGCCGGCAGGCTGCCGCTTCGAGAACTCAGTCGGCACCTGGAGCCGCAGCGCCGCTGACGCCCTCGAGGTGGCGCTTGGCCAACTCGATCTCCCCGCGCACGTCCCGCTCGAGACGGCGACGGAACAGTGGCTCCATCAGCCAGCGCACGGCGGGCGAGAACCGGAACTCCAGCGTCCGGGTCACCCGTGTCCCGCCGTCGACCGGCGAGCACTCGAAGCTCGCCTCGAAATGGGCCATCAAGTGCGCGAGCCGATTCCGCGGCTTGGGCAGCAACCCAATGTCGATCCGCCGGTCCGGCGTCAGTTCGATGAACTGCACCACCTTGGGCTGCCGGATACCAGCCAGCTTCGGCCGGCAGGCGAACTCGACGCGATTGCCGTCCCGGCGCGACCACAGGATCGGCCGGATCTTCTCGTCGACCTCGGCGTAACGCTCGATGTCCATCACGAGGCCGAGAAACTCGCTCGGCGTCGTCGCCACCGTCTCCTGAACTTGGACTCTCACCATGGTGAGAGAGTACTCTCTCTCACCATGGTTGGCGACAAGCGGTCCCCCGCTCAGCAACGACTGGTCGACGCGGCCACGCGACTGTTCTCCGAACGTGGTTACGCGGCGACGTCGGTGGCCGACATCCAGAAGGCGTGCGGCCTGACCGGTGGCTCGGGTGCGCTGTACAAGCACTATCCGTCGAAGCGCGCACTGCTCGACGAGGTCGTCGGCGTCCACCTCACCACGATGCGTGCGGGTCATGCGGCCTTCGCCGCGCAGGTACCGGACGACCTCGAGGGTGCACTCCACTACGTGGTCGACGCGGTCTGGACCAGCATGCGCAACGACCACGCCGTACTGCGTGTCCTGCTCCGCGATCTGGACGACTTCCCGGACCTGCTCGAGCGCATCTGGACGGAGATCCGGTCCAACGTCTATGACCCCTTCACGCTGTGGATCAGTGAGCAGACCGGGCGGGGAGCACTGCGAGTGGCCGACCCGGCCGCCACCGCGGCGGTGCTGCTGTCGTCCCTCACGTACCTGCCGATCCTGCAGACGTTGATCGGGCGCACCCCGGGCGACATCGACCCCGACCGCTTCGCCGAAGCCTGGGTGCAGCACGCACTCGCCACGCTGACCGCGGGGCGGTTATAGGTTGTGCGCATGTTGTTTGCGCGCAAGGTTGTTGCCGGGGATCGGGTGGCTGTGGTTTCGCCGTCGGGCGGGCTGGCCGAGGTGTTTCCGTTGCCGTACGAGCTTGGGCTGCAGCGGATTCGGGATTTCGGGCTGGAGCCGGTGGAGTACCCGGCCAGCCGGAAGCTGAAGTCGACGCCTGAGGAGCGGGCCGCCGACCTGCACGCCGCATGGGCCGATCCGGAGATCCGCGCCGTCATCGCGTCCATCGGCGGCGATGACCAGCTCACCGTGCTCAAGCACCTCGACCCGGCCGTCTTCCGCGCCGACCCGAAGCCCTTCTTCGGCTACAGCGACAACACCAACCTGCTCAACTTCCTTTATTCGCTAGGTATTCCGGCCTATCACGGCGGTAGCGTGATGGTTCAGTTCGGCCGTGGTGGCGCGATGCACCCGGCCACCGACCGCTCGCTGCGGGCTGCGCTCTTCACCTCGGGCGACTTCGAACTGACCGCGTCCGACTGGACTGACATCGACCGCGACTGGGCCGATCCGGCCTCACTTGCTTCCGAGCCGGCACTCTTCCCGGCCACCGAGTGGAGCTGGTACGGCCCGGAGACGCCGGTGACTGGTCGGCTCTGGGGTGGCTGCCTGGAGATCCTCGACTGGCAGCTCGCCACCAACCGCTGGATGCTGCCGACCGATGAGTACTCCGGCGTCCTGTTCCTGGAGACGTCTGAGGAACTTCCGTCGGCCGACCAGGTCTATTGGATGCTGCGCAACTTCGGTGAACGCGGGCTGCTTGCCCGGTTCGAGGCCGTCCTCTGGGCTCGCCCGAAGTCGTGGTCGCTCGACCGCCAGTTGAGCTCCGAGGAATCAGCGACCTACGTCGAGCACCAGTACGCCGCCGCCCGCCGCGCGCTGTCGGAGTACAACCCCGATGCCGTTGTGGTCACCGGCCTGGACATCGGACACACCGACCCGCAACTGATCCTCCCGTACGGCGGTACCGCCACCATCACGCCGGCGACTCGGAGCATCTCGGTCACCTACTGAGCTCCTGCCCTGCTCCTCACCGGATCTGCGTTCGAGTCAGGGCAGGGTTGGGGACCGGGTAGCACGCGACCGGCGACTTCACGGTGACGAACTTCCATTTGATCGTCGCCTGCAGGGTGAGGCCGGGGTTGTCGAAGCTGGTGCCGAGCAGCTTCGTCTCCACCACGCGACCACGGCCGCCGGCCTTCAGGCGTACCGAGAGGGTCGGCAACTGGTACGCCGATCCGCCGGGGATCGGCCCGCCGACCCGGATCGTCACGATGCCGCCCGAGCGTTCGAGCGTCGGCGTCGACCCGAGTCCCGAGCCGCCGCGAAGTTGCGCGCTGACGAACGAGGTGTTGGCCGGGACGGGAACCCGCAGGGTGAGGTCGCGAACCTCCTTGAGCTTGAACCCCTTCACCTCCCCCGGCAAAGACCCCGGCTTGAGATCAAACGCCACGGTGAACCGAGCCCCCGGTCGCACGGTCGCCGGCGCCTTCGCATCCACTCCCTGGCGAAGCGAGAAGGTCTGCTTACCGAACTTCGTGTCCGCTCGGCATGCATAGCTCGCAGCCGGCGCCGCAGTACCTCCGAAGGCTGCGGTCGGTGGTACAGCAAGAACCAGCGTGAGGGTGACGAGGGATGACCTGCGCAGCCACATCTTGATGCAGTGAGTAGTCATGTGACTACTCTATGGAGTCAGGGGCGGGTTTGGCTGCGGGTGTCTCGGGTGGTGGTCAGCGGGTTACGAGGTACCAGCCGCCGGCTGCTGCGAGCAGGAAGAGGAGTGGGAGGGTCGCGAACAGCCAGCCGCGGTGGCTTCGGCGGCGCCGCGGCGGGTGGGCCGACGCAGAGACCGTCGTACGGACACCGTCTTGGTCGCCGACGGTCGTGCGTTGGGAGGCGAGCACCGGAGCCTCCTGCTCGAGGCGGTACGCCTCCTGCTCCAGCCGCTCCGCCAGGCTGTCCGCGCGTCTCCAGCGGTCGCCAACCCGGTACGCGAGCGTCCGGGCGAGGATCTCGTCGATCTCGCCCACCGAGTCGTGCAGCAGCGGCTGCAGGCTCGGCGGCACGCTGTCGGGGTCGCGCGCCAGCACGTCGCTGATAGACGACGCCAGGAACGGCGGCCCGCCCGTCATCAGCGCATAGGTCACCGCACCGACGGCGTACACGTCCGCCCGCTCGTCGAACCCACCATCGCCACGCCCTTGCTCCGGCGCCATGTACGACGGGGTGCCGACGGCCTGGGTCAGCCCCGACGCCTCGGCAGCACGTTTCGCCAGCCCGAGATCGGCCAGCACGATCCGATGCGTCCCACCGCCCGACTCCAACCCCTGGGAGGGCCGGAGCAGCAGGTTCGCGGGGGTGATGTCGCGATGCACCACACCCTCCTCGTGGAGCGCCGCGACCGCGCGGGCCAGGTCGGCTCCCCACCAGAGCGCGTCGACGGGCTCGAGCGGCCCGTGCGCCATCACGTCGGCCAGCGAACCACCGGGCACGTAGTCCATCACGAAGTACGGGCGGCCGTCGGGCAGCTCACCGAGGTCGAAGACGCGGACCACCCGGTCGCTGGCGATCCGGCGCATCAGCCGCGCCTCGGACAGGAACCGTTCGCGGACGTCGGCGCGGGAGGCCCAGTTGTCCGCCAGCACCTTCACGGCGACGTCCACGTCGAGGTCGTCGTCGTACCCTCGCCAGACCGTCGCGAAGGCGCCTGCGCCGATTTTCGACTGCAGCCGGTAGCGTCCGATGACATCCATCCCGGCTATTGTCGAGCACTGCAGGGATCAAGGCGAACACCGACGCCGTGGCGAGTGCCGTCGTGGCGGGCTGGGGGAGCATTGAACGAGGATCTGGAAGACCTCGCGGCGCGCGCGGCGGGTGGCGACAAGACCGTCATTCCCGAGCTGTTGCAGGCGATCCGGCCGCAGGTACTGCGCCGGGTGGCCAGGTTCCTGCCGTTCCGTGAGGACGCCGAAGAGGCTGCGCAGGACACGCTACTGACGGTCGCGACCAAGATCCACACCTTCAAAGGCACCGGGAGCTTCGCGGGCTGGCTGACAGTGGTCGCGACCAACTGCGCCCGGCAGACGTACCGCTCGCTCAAGCGCCGGTCCGTCGAGCAGTCGGCCGAAGTGCTGCCCGAGTCGGTCGACCCGCGGACCACCTCGGTGATCGCCGGCTCCCGGCTCGACCTCCTGGAGGCCCTCGAAACCCTCGAGGCCCAGCACCCGCAGCTGGTCCAGCCCCTGGTACTCCGCGACCTCGGCGCGATGACGTACGCCGAGATCGCCGACGAACTCGCCATCCCGCTCGGCACCGTCAAGGCCCGCATCCACCAGGCCCGCAAACACGTAGCCGAACACCTGACCATCCGCTGACCCCCCGGGCGGTGGTCGCCCGGGGGTTCGGCGTACTGGTTAGCGGAGGCCTTGGCGCTGGGCTCCAGGGTCGATGGACTTGGTCTGGGCGGCTGCCGGGTTGGCGGCGACGCCCATCCACTTCTGCAGGATCTGGGTCGCCTCGGCGCGCTGCTCCGTCGGCAGGGCGTTGATGTTCGAGCCGTGGTTGCCGTTCGGGACGGTGTACCAGTGCGAGTCCTTCGTGCCCGGTCCGGGCTCGAACTTCTCCGCGCTCCACGGGTCGTTCTCGCCGTACACGAACAGCATCCGCTGACCCGACATCTTCAGCCACAGATCGACGTCCATCATCGCGAACGGCTGGTGCTTCGGCTCGATCGAGTCCGGTACGGCGGCCGGCGCGTCACCCGCCTCGCGGTAGCGCAGCAGACCCTTCAGCCAGGTCGTCTTGCTCGCCACGTCAGGCCAGTTCAGCTGCTCGGACGCCTGGTAGTAGTACGGCAGGAAGCCCGCGGTGCCCTCGTCGGAGTAGAACGACCAGCCCGAGATCTGGTCGATGAAGTCGAACAGCTGCTGGTCGGTCGCCGCCGCGGTCCCCGGCACCTGCGCACAGTTCGCCTGCGTGCTGTACTGCCAGAAGGCGAACGGCGTGTCCAGTACCGCGGCCTCGAGCGCCCGGTCGACCGTGCCGAAGGTGCTCTCGTAGGTCAGGCCGTTCTGCGCCGCGTGCTCCTTCAGCTTCGCCAGCATCGCCGGCCTGCGGAGCAACGTGTTGCGCTGCATGTTCCGCAGGGCCAGGTTGCAGGCCGGGTCCGTCCCGGCTTCCTGGATGAAGTCGATGTAGGTGTCCCGCCGGTTGATCACGTCCTGCGGGGCCACGTAGGCGACGGTGGCGTCCACGTCGTTCGGGTAGAAGCGCCGGTGGTAGACCGACGTCATGCCGCCCTTGCTCGCGCCGGTGGACACCCACTTGCCGGAGTACAGGGCCTTCTTGAACGCCTCGACGATCCGGTGGTGGTCGCTCGCGGCCTGCCAGATGTTGAGTTTGGTCCAGTCCTGGCTGGCCGGCGTGGAGGTGTTGAAGAAGCGCTGCTCGACGTTGAGTTGGTTGCCGTCGACGAGTCGCGTCGGCTCGGAGGTGAACGGGCCTCCGACTCCGCCGTACCCGGTCGTGTGCAGCACTGTCGGCCGGTCGAACTCACGGTGCCAGAGCGTCACCCGCTGCTCGAACTTCTCCCCGCCCGGGTTCTTGTGATCGGCCGGCTGGGTGTAGCGCAGGACGAAGAACGGTTTGCCGTTGACGACCCGGCTGCTCTCGATCCGCAGTCCTGCAATCGTTTGAAGTTTCGCCGTGACGTCGGCGACTGGATCAGCAGCCGGTACTGCGGGCGCTGCCGACGCGGTGAGCGCGGCTGGTCCCGATATCAGGGCAACGAGCACGGCGGCGATGGTGAACCGGCGCATGGGCGGACTCCTCAGGGTGGCGGCGTCAGACTCCGAAGAGACTAAGCGCCCCCACCGACAACCGCGAGACCTCGCGGTCAGCCGTTGGCCTCGCGATCAGCCCACAGGCTTCGCGGTCGCCCACAGGCGTCGCGGTCAGCCGAAGGTCCGGCGTACGGCGATCGCCCGGCGGAGGTCGTCGGTCTGGTCCGCGCTGGTCCGCCGGATGCTCGGCGCGACCGTTTCGTCGGCGATCAGCGCGTCCGCGAGCTCGATCACGCGCTCGTCCACCGCGTACCTCGGGAAGATCCGGCTCACCGTCAGCGCGACCGCCATGCCCGACCGGATCTCGCCGGTCCGCGCGATCTCGGCGAAGTACCGCTCGACGTACGGCGCGGTCAGCTCGGCCTGAGCGGGATGCCAGAACCCTTCACAGGTGGCGAACAACTCGTTCACGCCGATCGTGGCGTCGGTCATGATCCGTTGCCAGGCGGCTTCCTTGCCGTCGGCGCTGGCAGCCAGGCATCGCGCCGCCTGAGTGACACCTTCGGTCGACCGGTCCTTGGCGAGCTCGGCCTCCACCTCAGCCTTGCCGTAGACGCCCAGCCGCACCAGGCGTAGTACGAGCGACCACCGGAGGTCTGTGTCCACCTGCAGGCCGGTAGGCACGTCCCTGCCATCCAGCCAGCCCTGCAGCAGCTTGGCGTCGTCAGTAGTGGCAATGACTCCACGTGTGACGGCCAACTGGAGGCTGCTGCCGGCAGGAGTCTGCGCGAGCCTTGCAGTGAGGGCTGCCGCCACCTGGCCGCGGTACGGCTCCTGCGGAAGGTAGTTGGCCAGCAGGCGGTCGTCCAGCCAGCGCAGAAGGGAGCCGACGGCAATGTCGCTGTCCTCGTGCTGCAGCGCTTCATGCAGGATCGCCAGCGCCTGCCGCGGGTCGAGCTCTGCGTCTGCCGTCGCGTCGCGGATGCTGTTCCAGATCACCGCACGCGTGGTGCCGTCAGTCAGCTTCGGCAGTACTGCGGGCAGGTTCGCCAGGCTGGTCGCGTCGAGCCGGATCTTGGCCCAGGTGTCGTCAGCCGCGTCCGGCACGATCACCGCCAGGGTGGAGTCGAAGTCCACCTCCACCACGTCCTGGTCGAGCAGCACCTGCACGGACGTGCCGCGCCCACTCTCGTCGTACCCGGCGACTGTCAGCTTGTGTGGCCTGTCTGCGGGACGATCCGCGGGCGTCCTGCGGTGCAGCCGGAGCCCGGTCTCGGTGCGCTCGGCGCTGATGGTGTCCATCCCCGCCGTCCGCAGCCACTGCTCCGACCAGCTGGGCAGCTCCTGGGCGCCGGCCTCGGTGAGCTTGCCGATGAACTCGTGCAGATCCGCGTTGCCGAACTCGTGCGCGTCGATATGCGCGTTGACCCCCTTCAGGAACACCTCGTCACCCAGGTACGCCGCGAGCTGCTTGAGCACCGCGGCGCCTTTGGCATAAGAGATTCCGTCGAAGTCGTCCAGCGACGCGCGAGCATCCTTGACCGCGTCGGCCGCGACCGGATGCGTCGACGACCGCTGGTCGGCCTGCATCCCCCACCACTTGCGCACGAAGGCGAAGTCGGTCCAGTGCCCCTGGTGATCGGTGGCGTCGTGCGAGACCCGATGAGCCATGTACTCCGCGAACGACTCGTTCAGCCACAGGTCGTTCCACCACTTCATCGTGACCGTGTCACCGAACCACATGTGCGCCATCTCGTGCACCACGATGCGAGCCCTCGTACTACGCTCCGCGTCCGTCACCGTCGACCGGTACACCATGCTGTCGGCGAACGTCACGCACCCGGGGTTCTCCATCGCGCCGAGGTTGAAGTCCGGCACGAACACCTGGTGGTACTCACCGAACGGGTACCGGTAGCCGAACAGCCGGTGGTACTCGTCGAAGGCTTGCGCGGTAACGGTGAACAGGTCGTCCTTGTCGCGCTCGAGATGCTCCTTCAGGCTCTGCCGGCACGCGAGCCCAAGCGGGATCCCGTCATGCTCCGCGCGGATCAGGTGATAAGGGCCGGCCACCAGCGTGACGAAGTATGTGGAAAGCGGTTTGGTCTCGGCGATGCTCCACTGCCCGGGCCCGGTCTTGCCGGCCGGCCCGTTGCCGAGCACGATCCACTCGTCGGGACATTTCACAATCATCGTGTACGGCGCTTTGAGATCGGGCTGGTCGAAACAGGCGAAGTACCGGGGTGCGGATTCCAGCGACGACATCCCGTAGAGGTAAACCAGACCATCACCGGCATCGACCGTCCGTTGCAGCCCCTCGCCGTCGGCCGAGTACTTCATGACCGCCTCGACCACCAGCTCGTTCTCCGCTTCGCGCCCGTCCCCTGCTCGGAGCCCGTCGAGCCAGAGCCGCCCGTCGTCGAGGCCGGCCGGATCGACGCTGCTGCCGTTGAGTGTCACCGCGGTGAGCCGCTCGGGCTTGACGTCCACGAAGGTCCGCTCGGCGGAAGCGGCGAACCGGATCGTGCTTACCGCGGTGAAGACCTCGTCTCCGACGGTCAGGTCGAACGCGATCTCGTAAGAGCGGACATCGACGGCGGCGGCCCGGGTACGGGCTTCTTCCACGGTGAGAGCAGGCATGCTTCGACCCTAACCGGGCGGCAGCCCACGCCGCTCCCGCTCATGCCGAAGGTACAGCCCGGTGGCAGTCGACACACTCGTCAACAACCAGACGGCCACGCCTGCGTCGTCGGTGACGCCGATGATCGGGAGGAACTCGGGGAGGATGTCGATCGGCGAGATCAGATAGACCAATGCCAACGCCCACAAGACTTTGCGGTTGCCCGGCAGACCGGCGTACCCCTCGGATTTCGCTGCTCGCAGGAGGCGAGGTAGTGCGGCGGCTCGCTCGAACACGTCGCCTACAGGCACCGGCTCACCGCGAGCGACCTTCCGCTTCCGCCGAGTCCGCCTGAGAAATCCCACCCCAGCAGCCACGGCTCCGAGCACCAGCAGCGCAACACCTACGCCCGCCGGCGGAATCCCAACAATCTCAGCGTCCCTGAACACCAGAGTCGCCAGGCCCAGCACCGCAAGCAACCCACCGAAGACCACCATCCGTCAACTGTAGTTCCCCACGCCTGCACCAACGCTCGCTCCTCCGTCGCTCACACGGCGCCAGCTCCCATCGGTCCACACCGCGAGCCAGACGCGGCGGTGTGCCGCAGGTCGTGCAAGCGTCGGTCCGCACTTGGAGTGACAAGACCGGGGGCGCATCACGTCGTCGAGCAGCGCGCCGCGGCTGCCAGCCAGAATGTTGCATCAGCCAGGATCGAACAGGGCAGGCGGGTACTGGAGATCGGGGTCCGGCTGTTGTCAGCCGAACTGCTCAACCGCGCTTTGAAGCGGCGTCGTTCGCAAGCTGCCACATTTCGTAGTTCCCGCATTCTGCCGTGATCTCAGCCGTCGCCTGAGCCGCGGCGAAGAAGTCGTCGGCCAGCGGCGAGGTGCGCGACGCCGCCATCGCGACGAATACCTGGTCGGGTGCCAGGTCCGGGACGGGCACGTAGCTGATGTCCGGCCGGGAGAAGAACACGGTCTCCGAACGCCCCACGAACGAGATGCCACGGCCGGCCGCGACGTGCTCGAGCTTCTCCTCCACCCCGCGCACCCGGAGCCCGGAGTCGGGGTGTGGCCGCCTGGTGGGCTGCGTGCTCGGGTCAGCGTGCCAGATCAGCGGCTCACCGGCCAGGTCGGTCTCGGTGACCTCATCCTTGCCGGCCAGTCGGTGGCCGGTGGGCAGCGCCACCATGAGGGGCTCGGTGTAGAGCGGAGTCAGGCGCAGGCCGGTCTCGTCGATGGGCAGCCGCACATAGGCGACGTCGACGCGGCCGTCGAGCAGCATCGGGGCCTGGTCGTCCCATTCCATTCGCTGCACGTCCACGACTACGTCGGGATGCTGGACCTCGAACACCCGCGTCGCCGGGATGACCGGGATGCCGGCTCGAAAGCCGACCACCAGCCGCTGGTCGCCGCGTTCTGCCACGGACACCCGGCGTCGGACCGCGTGCGCGGAGGCGAGCAGCGGACCGGCGTCGTCCAGCAACTGCCGGCCCGCGTCGGTCAGCGTGACGCCGTGGCTGTCCCTGGTGAACAGGGCAGCGCCGAGATCCTGTTCCAGCGCGCGGATCTGCCGGCTGAGCGCCGGCTGCGCGATGTGCAGCTCATCGGCGGCGCGGCCGAAGTGCAGCCTGTCGGCGACGGCGACGAAATAGCGCAGCTTGCGCAGGTCCAGATCCATAGGGGCCTCCCGGTCCGGCAATGCCTCGAAGGTATCACCACGGCTGAAACAGGTCTTGGACGCCCGCTCAAGCCGGTGGCATTGTTTATTGGGCCGGGAGAATTCGGCACAAGAATTCGGTACAAAAATTCGGGATCGGTATTTGATAGCCACGCCCAACACCAGGATGAGCACATCAAGAATTGGGCTTTCCGTCCCATTGTCGAAACCCATCAATTCAAAGGAGTGATCATGGGAAAGCTCGATGGCAAGGTCGCGGTGATCACCGGTGGATCCACCGGCCTGGCGCTGGCCGGCGCCAAACTGTTCGTCGAAGAAGGAGCGCACGTCTTCATCCAGGCCCGGCGGCAGGAGGCACTGGACGATGCCGTCAAGCTGATCGGCCGCAACGTCACCGCCGTACAGGGTGACGCGGCCAACCTGGCCGACCTGGACCGCTTGTACGACGCCGTGAAGCGGGAGAAGGGTTCGATCGACGTGCTGTGGGCCAGCGCCGGCATGGGCGAACCCGCCGTACTGGGTGAGATCACGGAGGAGCAGTTCGACCGCGCGTTCATGCTCAATGCTCGCGGCACCCTGTTCACCGTGCAGAAGGCACTGCCGCTGATCAACGACCACGGCTCGATTTTCATGACCGGATCCAACGCCTCGCTCGGTGCCTTCCCCGGTTGGAGCATCTACGCGGGAAGCAAGGCCGTCCAGCAGGCCTGGGCCCGCGTCTGGCTCAACGAACTGCGCGACCGCAAGATCCGGGTCAACGTCCTGACTCCCGGCCAGGTCGCCACCGCCAAACAGGCAGAACTGTTCGACGAGGCAACCAGAACCGCCTTCGAGTCCCTCATCCCCCGCGGAGCAATGGGCCGCCCCGAGGAAATCGCCAGCGTCGCCCTGTTCCTTGCCTCCGACGACTCCAGTTACGTCAACGGCCTGGAACTGGTGGCCGACGGCGGCACCACAGCCCTCTGAATCACTCGAGAACAGGAAGAAACCTTATGAGTAGCATCACGTTCATCGGTGCGGGAAACATGGCCCGCACGATCGGCACGCTCGCGGTGGCGGGCGGCAACACGGTCGAGGTCATGGCACGCGATCAGTCCAAGGCCGACGCCCTGGCCAAGGTTCTGGGCGGCGGCACCACGGCAGGTAAGTGGGGTGCCGTCCCGGCCGGGGACATCGTCATCACGGCCGTGTTGTACGCCGGTGTCGTTCCGGCCGTCGCCGAGTACGGAGACGCCCTCGCGGGCAAGATCATCGTCGACATCAGCAACCCGTTCAACGCCGCGTTCGACGGTCTGGCCCACAGCGAGCCGACCTCGATCGCGCAGGAGGTCGCCAAGGTGGCCCCGGCCGGCGCCAGCGTGTTCAAGGCCTTCAACACCATCTTCCGTGGCGTCCTGGAGCAGGGCCGTCCCGATGTCTTCTTCGCTGGCGACAACCCGCAGGCCAAGGCGGACGTGGCGGCATTCATCGAGAGCCTCGGACTGCGCCCGCTCGACGTCGGCGGCCTGAAGATGGCGCACTGGCTGGAAGGGATGGGCCTGGTCACGGTAGGCCTCACCGGCAACGGAGTTGGCCACGGGAATTTCGCCCTCGGCGTCAACGAAGTTAAGGGCTGAGCAGTCGGCGAACCCAGTGCCGTGCGCTCTGTGGTTGATCGCGCGTCGAGCGGCGGAGGACGCCGGCCGCGATCCCGACGCACTGAAGACGGCCATGCGGATCAACCTCGAGCCGGGCACGTCCGTCGACTCGGTCGCGGACCAGCTGAAGCGGTACGCCGACTCCGGTGTTGATGAGGCGTACTTCGAAACGACCACCCGAGAAAGAGAGCACTCACCATGAGCAGCATCAGTTTCATCGGCCTCGGGGGCATGGCCCACGCCATCGCCGCCCGCGCGGTCACAGGCGGCAACTCCGTCGAACTCATCGGCCGCGACCCGGCCAAGGCCAAAGGCCTGGCCGCCGAACTCGGCGCCGGTGCCACCGCGGGGACCTTCGGCACCGTCCCTGTGGGCGACATCGTCGTCCTCGCCGTGCCCTACGCCGGCGCCGTGCCGGTCGTCGCCCAGTACGGGGATGCACTGGCCGGCAAGGTCATCATCGACATCTCCAACACCTTCAACGCCGACGCCACCGGGCTGCTCACTCCTGAGGGCACGTCCGGCGCACAGGAGATCGCCAAGGCGGCCCCGGCGAGCGCGCACGTCGTGAAGGCGTTCAACACCGTCTTCGGCCACGTCCTGGTCCAGGAGCGCCCGCTGGACGTGTTCTTCGCCGGAGACGACCCGCAGGCCAAGGCGAGCGTGTCGGCGTTCATCGAGAGCCTCGGACTGCGTCCCCTCGACGTCGGCGGCTTGGAGATGGCCCGCTGGCTGGAAGGGGTCGGGCCATTGCTGATGGGCCTGGCCCTCAACGGCGCGGGGACCTTCGACGTCGCCCTCAGCGTCGACTTCCCCGGCTGAGCGCACCCCGCACCACCACTCCTTCCGCCACGTCACCAACGCCGCATCACTGACAAGGAGCAATATCGTGCACGTCTTCGTCACCGGCGGGACCGGCCACTCCGGTTCGCACATCATCCCCGAGCTCATCGCCGCCGGGCACGAGGTCACCGGCCTGGCCCGGTCGGACACGGCCGCCACGGTGCTGTCCGCGCTTGGCGCGAAGGTACGCCGCGGCGACCTCCAGGACCTCGACGGGCTCAAGGAGGCGGCCGCGGACTCCGACGGCGTCATCCACGTCGCGCACCGGCAGGACCTGCTTCCGTCCGGTGGGATCGACGCCGTGGCCGCCGCGGAACTCCCGATCATGCTCGCGTACGGCGAGGCACTCGCGGGAACCGGAAAGCCGCTGGTCGCGGCGGGGAGCATCGGCTCGCCCGGGCAGCTGGGCCGACCGGCCACCGAGGACGACCCAGCCCTTGCCGTCGGCGACGAGCACAAGGGCACCCTGAGGGCTCGCAACGTCGTGGAAACCGCCGTCATCGGGCTCGCCGCGCAGGGAGTACGGTCGTCGGTCGTACGGATTGCCAACATCGCGCACGACACGACTGATCGAGCCGGCTTCCTGCCCACACTGATCGCGCTCGCGAAGGACAAGGGCTTCGCCGGCTACCCCGGAGACGGCGCGAACGTGTGGAACGCCGTGCACGCCCGCGATGCCGCCTCGTTGTTCCGTCTGGCGCTGGAGAAGGGCCCGGCCGGCAAGTACTGGCACGCCGTGGAGGACGGGGGCATTCCGGTCCGCGAGATTGCCGAGGCCATCGGCAGCCGCCTGAGCCTGCCCGCCGTGAGCGTACCCCTGGACGAACTGATGCTGCCGGGCTACTTCGGGTTCCTCACGAACGTCATCACGCAGAACTACCCGGCGTCCAACCTCATCACCCGCCGGACCCTCGGCTGGGAACCCGCTCAGCCCGGCCTGCTCGCCGATCTGGACAACGGTCACTATTTCCCGTCGACCGACGTCCCCGCCATCTGAGGGCATGGACCTCATGGCAACGGGTCCCGCCCGTGGGGGGACAAGCGCGAACACGGTCGCTGAGCGGCTGAACCAGGAGAGGCACATGAGCGACCACCCGCCGCTGATCGCGGTGACCGATGCAGACCTCGACCTGTGTCCGCGAAACGTGCACCCGCTTTCTGGGTGCTTACCGACCTGGAGGGGAACGAAGCCTGCGTGACCACATGGCAGGGCCGCGACGGCTGAAACTCGCCTCGCGGACGCTCAGCGAGGCCAACTTTTGTGCCGACCGACAGGAGGTAGTGCCCGATTTGTGGCCGTAGGCCTGCTGCTTGAGCGTGGAGCCGGCGCCTCGTGCGGACTACATCCTGTCGTTCGGGACACTCAGGCCGCTTCAGACCAGTTGCGACCATCCGACCGGGCCGGTCCACGACTGGCGTGTGAGCGGCGGAGGAGCGAGCGTGGCGCAGGCGTGGGGAACTGCAACAACTCAACTGTTGGCGGCCAGGCGGATGTGGTGGGCGAGGGCTTTGGTGGGTTGGGAGGGGGCGTAGCAGAGGAGGTGGGCTCGGGTTGCCCACGGGTCCGTAAGGCGGCAGATGTCCAAGGTGGGGGTTTGGTGGACTGAGCGGAGCGGGGTGATGGCCAGGCCGACGCCTGCGGTGGCGAGGGTTATCAAGGTGTGCAGGGTCGGGACCAGGGTTCGGTAGCGCGGCGCCGGGGCGTGCGGACCGAGGCGTTTGTCCATCCAGCCTCGGAGGGTTGAGTCGAGGTCGAGGCCGATCATCGGGTGTTCGGCGACTTCGGCGTACGTCATGGTCTGGCGGCCGCTGAGGACGCCGCCGGCCTGGCCGATCACGACGAGAGAGTCGTCGGACAGCGGTTCGGTGTGGAGGTTCGAGGCGAGGGTTTCGTCGTCGTCCAGGACGATGCCCAGGTCGGCTTTGCCCTCGGCGAGTAGGCGGAGTGAGCGGGGTGTGCGCTGCTCGGAGACGGTGACGTCGTGTTCGGGGTACTCGCGCAGGAACGACGCCAACGCCGCCGGCACCACCCGATGCATGGCTGATCCTCCAGAGACCAGTACCAACGGCCTCGACCGAGCCGCTGTGTAGCTGGCGACTGCACTGTCGAGGCGAGCAGTTTCAGCCAGTACTTCGCGCGCGTGGCGAGCGAGCGTCGTACCGGCTGGGGTTGGTCGTACTCCCCTGCGTTCCCGGATCAGGAGCGGTACGCCGGCGTGGGACTCGAGGGCTCTGACCCGTGCACTCGCCGAAGGCAGACTCAAGTGCAACTGAGCAGCGCCGGCCGTGATCGAGCCCTGGTCGACCACATACACAAACAGCCGCAAGTCATCCAGGTCGTAGCGCATGCAACTCAGCCTACGCTTCAGCCGTAGGCAGACTGCGGCAAAAACGCATTGTGCTCCTTACGCGAGCTGGCCGATGCTCGACGGGTGACCGCGCTGCTGATCGTCTTGCTGGCCGGCATCGCGGCCGGCGCGTTGAACTCGGTCGGCGGTGGCGGCAGCTTCGTCGCGTTCCCAGCACTGGTTGCCGTCGGGGTCACCGCGGTCACCGCCAACGCCGCGACCACCGTCGCGCTGCTGCCCGGCGGGCTGGCCAGCCTCTGGGTCTACCGGCGCGACCTCGAACCACTCCCGAGTACGTCGATCCGCGTGCTCACCGCGACCAGCGTGGTCGGCGGCGCCGCGGGCGCGGTGCTACTCCTCGTGCTCCCGTCGAACTCCTTCGACGCGGTTGTCCCCTGGTTGCTTGCCTTCGCCACCTTCGTCCTCGCCTTCGGTCGCCGCATCGCCGCCGCGCTCCGGACCACGGTCGCCGGACGCCCGGTCATCATGGCCGGGCAGTTGCTGCTGTCCATCTACGGCGGGTACTTCGGCGGCGCGTCCGGGCTGATGATGGTCGCGTTCTGGAGTGTTGCCGCGAGCATCGATCCCGGCCGGGTCAACCCGTTGCGGATGGCCCAGATGGCGGCCATCTATCTCACCGCGGCGGTTGTCTTCCTGGTCGCCTCGGACGTACTCACCGAGTCGGCCAAGCTCGGCCTGATGCTCGCCGGCGCGATCGTCGGTGGGTACGGCGGGGCCACGATCGCCCGCAAACTCCCGACCCCGGTACTGCGGGCGATCGTGGTCGGCACGGCGGCCGCGATGACCGTCGTCTATTTCGTGGTGAACTCATGACGAGCGAGGAATCCCTGGCCCGCTTGGCGATCGCCTGGGAAGCCTGCCAACTCTCGGAAGCGGCAAGAGCGGCAGTCCGGATCGACGGCGAACCCGACGAACTACTGGCCAGAGCAAACGAAGTACTACAAGCCGCCGAACGCTACGCGGCAACAGTCCACGCCTTCACCAGCCACCAAACAACAGAACGCCAATTCACCTGGTGGCACAACAACCCCGAAGAAGCCGCCGCCGACCTCGACGACTGGCTGCTCCGCCACCAGGACGGCGAAAACCTCGACCCGGCGCCAATCTCCAGTCAACTACCCGAACCGCACTGATTGCAGGTTCCTTCAACAGCCGTACGCCGGGTCAGTCGATCAGGCCTTTGACGATGGTGGTCATGCGGTCGACCGGGATGGCGAAACCGATGCCGATGTTGCCGGAGCGCGAGCTTGTGCCCATGGTGGCGATGGCGGTGTTGACGCCGACCACCTGGCCGGCCGCGTTCACCAGTGGGCCGCCCGAGTTGCCCGGGTTGATCGCGGCGTCGGTCTGGATCGCCGATTGGCGGTTGCCGTTGTCGCCGAACCGGGCCTGCCGGTCGACGGCACTGACGATGCCGGCCGTCACCGTTCCTTCCAGGCCGAGTGGTGAGCCGACCGCCAGGACCGGGTCGCCCACGTGGAGCTGCGAGGACCGGCCGAGCGGGAGCGCACGCAGTCCCTCGACGTTGCCGGTGACCTGGAGCACCGCCAGGTCGTTGTTCGCGTCGACGCCGATGATGTTCGCGTCCACGCGTCGCCCGTTGGACAGGACCAGTGACACATCGCTTGCTCCTTCGACCACATGTGCGTTGGTCACCACGTGCCCCTGCTGGTCGATGGCGAATCCCGACCCGGTCGCGCGACCGGCCCGGACCGAGACCACGCCCGGCAACACACTGGCCGCGGCGGCAGCGATCGAGCCTTGCGGCGCACCACCCGACGGAGCGTTGGCCTGCGGCAACTCGACCGGGGCACTCACCGCCGGCGAGTCACCCCAGTTGCCGGTCACCGCACCAGCCAGACCGCCTGCCAGCACCGACAGGGCGATGCCAGTGGCGAGCACCCGGCCGGTACGACGTCCTGGGGGTGAAGCCGTCACCCCGGCCGGAGGTGCCGCGGCCGGAGAGGGGGGAGCCGGCATTGCGGTGGCCGGGGTGACGGTGAAGGGGGCGCCGGTGGGCGGACCCGCTGGTGCGGGTGGCTCCGGCGGCGGCGGGCCGGGCTGGTAGTGCGGTCCACGGAAGGGATAACCGAGATGAGGGCTCACGAGAGGCTCCAAAGCGCTGTTAGGGCAGTCGCGAGAACCAGAGCAGGGAGGCCAGGCCGGCCAGCAGTGCGACGGCCAGGGCGATTCCTGCCACCAGGTTGGTGATCTCGCGTTCCTCGGTGGTCCAGCCGATCGACGACTGGAGATCGGAGTAGACGGAGCGCAGTTGCTCGTCGCTCTCCGCGGCGTAGAACGAACCGGAGGTCGCGTCGGCCAGTCCACGCAGGGCCTCGGCGTCGGCGGGGACCGGAATGGTCCGGCCGCCGATGTCGACGGTGCCCTCGGGCGTTCCGTAGGCGATGGTCGAGACCGGCACGCCGGCCTGCGAGGCGGCCTCGGCGGCTTCGTCGATCGGGCGGCCCGCGGTGTTGCCACCGTCGGACAGCAGCACGATCCGGGCCGGCGGTGGGTCGGTGGCCGCGTCGGCGTCCAGGCTCTTCACCGCGGTCAGGCTGGTCAGGACGGCTTCACCGATCGCGGTGCTGTCGGTCATCGTCAGCCGGCCGATCGCGTCGATGGTGGCCTGGTGGTCGGTGCCCGGGGGCGTGACGACGTTCGCAGTCCGGGCGAAAGACACCAAGCCGACGTTGAACTGCTCGGGCAGGCTGTTGACGAACTCGGTCGCGGCGCTCTTGGCGACCTCGAACCGGTTGGGTTCGACATCGGTCGCGGCCATCGAGTTGGAGATGTCCATCGCGACCACGACCGTGGCGCGTTCGCGGGGCACCCGGACGTCGGCGACGGGGCGGGCGATCGCGATCGTGAGCACGGTCAGCGCCGCGAGGAAGGCGAAAGCGGGTGCGTGCCGGCGCCAGCCCGGACGGGTCGGCGCGACCTTCTCCAGCATTGGCAGAGTGGCGAACCGTACGGCGTACTTGCTGCGGCGGCGTTGGGCGACGAGATACGCCACGACCAGAGCCGGGACGATCAGCAGCAGCCAGAGCCACAGCGGTTGCTCGAACTTCATCGGATACCGGTCCTCCCTCGGGGGGTGCGTCGGGTGTTGGCACGTTTGCGCGCGGCGGCGAAAGCGGCGACGTCGCGCACCCAGTCGGTGTCGGTTCGCAGCACGAGATGAGCGGCACCGGCGGCGCGGATCGCTTGGGCGGTCCGCTCCCGGTGCTCGCGCATCACCGCCGCATACCGCTCCCGCAGCCGCTTCTTACTCGTCTGTACTTCGCGCCGCCGCCCGGTCTCGGGATCAACCAAGGTGAGCAACCCAACCTCGGGCAACTCAAGCTCCCTCGGGTCAAGAACCTCCACGGCGATCACCTCGTGCCGCGCACCAAGCCGTCGGAGCGGAACCTCCCACCCCTCGGTGTGAAAGTCAGAGACAACAACTCGTAGCCCTGGGCGCGGGTGCTCGCGGTTGAGGCGGGTGATGGCGCGTGCCAGATCTGTTGCGGGATGTTCGCCTGGGGTTGCTCTGGGCAACGACAGCAGGGTGCGGAGGGTGCGGCGGAGGGCTGCTGGGCTGCCGGCGGCGGGCAGATGGCGGATCTCGTTGCCTAGGGCAACTCTTACGCCGAGGCGGTTGCCGGGGCGGTTGGAGAGCAGGCCGACCGCGCCGACGATGGCGACGGCGAGGTCGCGCTTCTCCGACAGCGCAGTACCGAAGTCCATGCTGGCGGAGGCGTCGAGCAGGGCCCAGGTTTCCAGCTCGCGTTCGGCCAGGGGGGCCCGGACATGTGGTTCGAGGGAGCGGGCCGTGACGTTCCAGTCCATCCGGCGGACGTCGTCCTGACCCGCCTGGTACGGCCGCGCCTCGTTCGGCTCGCTGCCCGGGCCGCTCCGCAAGCCGGTCATCTCGCCGTGCAGAAAGCCTTCCAGCTTTCGTTTCACCGAGAGCTCCAGCGAGCGGAGCGCGCGCTCCCGCCCGGCCAGCAGGTCGGGACCTGTCATGCCGCGGACCCCTGCGTCTGGTCCGCCGGTACGACGTGCGGCTGCTCGACAGAGTGCAGCACCCGCGAAACGACCGCCCTCGGATCGATGCCGTCGGCAAGCGCATCGAAGGTGAGCACCAGCCGGTGCGCCATCACGTCATGCGCCACGTCGTACACATCGACGGGCAACACGTAGTCCCTGCCACGCAGGAGCGCGAGCGCACGACCAGCCGCGACCAGACCGAGCGTGGCCCGCGGGCTCACGCCGAACTCCAGTACGCCGCCGAGATCGTCGATCCCGTACTGCTGTGGCGCCCGCGTCGCGTGCACCAGCCGGACGACGTACTCCGCCACCGCGTTGTGCACGAAGACGTCTTCCGTTGCCTCCTGCAACTCGCTCACCATGGCCGGCGTCAGGACCGCGTTGGCGTGCGGGCGGTGTGAGCTCATCCGCTGCAGGATGGTGAGCTCCTCCAGCGGCGTCGGGTAGTCGACGGTGATCTTGAGCAGGAACCGGTCGCGCTGCGCCTCGGGCAACGCGTAGACGCCCTCGGACTCGATCGGGTTCTGGGTGGCGAGCACGAGGAACGGCTCGGGCAGCGGGTAGCTGACGCCACCGATGCTGACCTGGTTCTCGGCCATTGCCTCCAGCAACGCCGACTGCACCTTGGCAGGGGCCCGATTGATCTCGTCGGCGAGCACGAGGTTGGCGAAGATCGGACCGAGCTCGGTGTCGAACCCCTCCGCCGACGGCCGCCAGATCCGGGTGCCGACGATGTCGCCGGGCACCAGGTCAGGGGTGAACTGCAACCGTGCGAACCGCCCGCCGATCACCTCCGCGAGGGTCCGGACGGCCAGCGTCTTGGCGACGCCCGGCACCCCTTCCAGCAGGCAGTGGCCGCGGGCCAGCAGCCCCACCAGCATCCGCTCCACCAACTGGTCCTGCCCAACGACAACCCGCTTCACCTCGAAGAGGGCCCGCTCGAGTACTGCGGTCATGAGGCCTCCCGGCCTGGACTGAGGAATGGAGGGAGCGAAGCGACCGGAGTGACGAGGGAAGGCCGGGAGTTCAGCCTCATGACCCGCCGTGCCGGAGGCGCGGCCACGTATACAGTCATGCGTTGCTCTGCGGGTCGGCCTGCTCAGGCTGCGTCTGCTCAGGCTGGGTGGGCTGAGCGGTCCCGCCACCCTGCTGGCCGGAGCCGTTCTTGTCCGGGCAGTCCTTGCCGTCGCGCGCCGCGCCCGTGCCGTTCGGCGCGGTGCCGGTGCCCGGGCCGGTCTCGGTGCCTGAGGTGTCGCCGGTCGTGGCCGGGCCCTCTTCCACCGTCACGTAGCCCTGCTCGGGGGCCGGGTCGTCGCCGGTGGCGTACGCGAAACCACCCACGCCCAACGCGGCGGCGGCGACCGCAGTACCGAGCAGGAGGCGCTTGCCGGGGAGATTCATGCTGACTCCTTCGAGATCGGATGATGGGTCCAGATCATCAGGCGGCCCCGAAAACGACCGGAAAGCACAGCGAAAGCTCACCGAAAGCGCACACCGGCCTCAGCGCGGGACACGGCTACCTTTGACTCGTGCGACTACTGGTGGTGGAAGACGAGGAAGGTCTGGTCAGCGCTCTGCGCTCGGGACTCGGCCGGGCCGGCTATGCCGTGGACACCGCGCTGACGGGTGCCGAGGCAGTCGAGAAGCTGGCGACCACGCCGTACGATCTGGCGATTCTCGACATCACGCTGCCCGACACGAGCGGCCTCGACCTGTGCCGTGCGGTTCGCCGTGGCGAGATCGAGGTGGCGTCCGGGCGTGAGCTGCGGGTGCTGATGCTGACCGCCCGCGCCTCCCTCGCCGACCGGGTGCGCGGGCTCGACGAGGGCGCGGACGACTACCTGACCAAGCCGTTCGCGCTGGTCGAGCTGCTGGCCAGGATTCGCGCGCTGCTCCGCCGTGACGTGACGAACGGGACCACCCAGCTGCACGTCGGTGAGCTCGTCCTGGACAGCTCCCGCCACCAGGCGACCAGGGCCGGCCGCGAGCTTCCGCTGACCTTGAAGGAGTTCGGCGTACTGCGCTATCTCATGTCCCGGCCCGGTCATGTCGTCTCGGCCGAGGAGCTGCTCGAACACGTCTGGGACGAGAACGCCGATCCGTTCACCCAGAGCGTCCGCGTGACGGTCGGCACCCTGCGCCGCAAGCTCACCCTGGACGGCGAGGAACCCTTGCTGGAAACGGTGATCGGGCGCGGCTACCGCCTCAGAGGTGAGCCGTGAACCGCCCGAACCTGCCGCCCTGGACCCAGACCATCCGCTTCCGCCTGACGCTGGCCTATTCCGCGGTCCTGATCGGTCTGTCGGCCCTCGTGCTCGGCAGCCTGTACTTCGCGCTGTCGGCCTACCTCGACCCGCAGCCGCTCGACCCGATCACGGTCAAGAAGGTCTACAAGGACGAGCACGGCAACTACCATCCCAAGCCCGGCCAGACCTTCCAGGCCGCGGACCTGGCCGGCATCCAGTCGGCGGTCAACTACCAAACCCTCGAGACGTTGAAGACCTATTCAGCGGCCGGCATGGGCGGCCTGCTGATCCTCAGCCTCGGTACCGGCTGGTGGCTGTCCGGCCGCGCGCTCCGCCCGGTACGCCGGATCACCGCGACGGCGCAGGACATCTCCGCGACCGACCTGTCCCGCCGGATCGCGCTCGACGGTCCGCGCGACGAGCTGCGCAACCTCGCCGACACCGTGGACGACATGCTCGAGCGGCTCGAATCCGCGTTCGTCGCGCAACGCCAACTGGTCGACGACGCGTCGCACGAACTGCGCAACCCGTTGGCGGTGATCCAGGCCAATGTGGACGCAGTACTGGCTCATGACGACACTTCATCGGAGGACCGGGCCCAGGCGACGGCGATCGTTTCGCGCGCGATCCAGCGGATGACCCGGCTGGTGGAGGACCTGCTCGCGTCGGCCCGCCGATCCTCACCCGCCTTCGTGGACGCCGATGTCGACCTCGCCGCGATCGCGGGCGAGGCCGCCGAGGAGTACGCACTCCTGGCCGCCGACCGCGAGCTTCGACTGGTACGCCGCCTGGCGCCCGGCCCGATCGCAGCGGGAGACGCCCAGGCGCTTCGCCGGGCGGTCGACAACCTGCTGTCCAACGCCGTCCGGCTGGCCCGCGGTGGCAGCGAGCTCGTCCTGGCGGTCGGGAGCCGCAGCGGGTGGGCGTGGATCGCCGTACGGGACGAAGGTCCGGGCATCGCGGTCGAGGACACCGATCGGGTCTTCGACCGCTTCTTCCGCTCCGGCCAGCGTCAGCCACCGGCCACGGTCCCGCTGAACAGTCCGTCCAACGGCCCGTCGACGGGTCAGCGCCGGGCCGGCCTCGGGCTGGCCATCGTCCGCCAGATCGTCGAGTCCCACGGCGGCACGGTCGCCCTGCACTCCGAAGTCGGCGTCGGCTCGACCTTCATCCTCTGGCTCCCCGAACGCTCCCTCACCAACACCACCCGCCGCTCCCCCACACCCCCACCCGAAGATCCACTGGGAGCGCGGCCTTAGCGCCGGACCGCCCCCACTCACAACCTCGACTCATCTCCTCAGCCTCAGCGTGCGCGAGCGTACGGCCGGCTGGGAACGACGGGTTTGTGAGTGCTGGCGGTCCGGGCTAGTTCGCTGCAAGCAGCGGGCGCGTACCCGAAAGGACCGCCGCGTAGCGGGCTCGGACCTCGGCGGCGTCCACGTCGGTCAGCACTGGCGACTCGGGCTTGCTCATGGCGACTTCCCAGGTCGGGACGGCACCCGATACAGCCCACGCTGCTTGACGGGCCGCGCCGAGAGCGACGTACTCGGCCGGCTCAGGCAGGACCACCGGCGCACCCAGCAGAGCCGGTGCAAGAGCCTGTACTGCGCGGGAGCGCGCGGCACCACCAAGCAGGAGCACCCGGTTGACCGGTACGCCCTGGACTCGCAGGGCGTCAACTGCGTCGGCCAGGCCGCACAGCATGCCTTCCACTGCGGCACGAGCCATCGTGGCGGGCTGGGCCGTAGTACGGGTGAGGCCGTAGATCAGGCCGGTCGAGTGCGGCAGGTCTGGGGTCCGCTCGCCGTCCAGGTAGGGCAGCATGACCAGGCCTGCGCTGCCGGGTGAGGTGAGCGCGGCTTCGTCCAGTTGGGCGAGGTCCATGCCGAGCAGTTGAGCCGTTGCCGAGAGCACCCGAGCCGCGTTCAGCGTGCAGACCAAGGGCAAGTAGCCGCCGGTCGCGTCCGCGAAGCCGGCGACGAAGCCGCTCGGATCGGTCGTCGGGGCAACGGCCCTGGCGAACGCAGTACCGCTGGTACCCAACGAGACGGCGACATCGCCGGGCTGGAGGTCCAGACCGAGCGCGGCGGCCATGTTGTCGCCAGTGCCCGCAGCGAGCGCGATACCGGATGCAGTTTGGCCTACGACCTCAGAAGGCCCGGCCACGCGCGGCAGCTGCAGTGAGCGGCCGAAGGCGAGCTCGACCAGGTCAGGCCGGTAGTCGTTGGTCGTCGGCGACCACCAGCCGGTGCCCGACGCGTCACCGCGGTCAGTCGTCAGGTCGGCGTTACCCGACCGGTCCGCCGCGAGCTGGTGGGTCAGCCAGTCGTGCGGCAACGCCACAGCCTCGGCACGAGCGGCAGCATCGGGAGCAGCGCCGCGAACCCAGCGCAGCTTGGTCACCGTGAAACTCGGCACCGGCACAGACCCGGTCGCAGCGGCCCAAGCCTCGGGACCGCCAAGCTCGGAGACCAGCTCGGTCGTGGCCGCGGCGGAGCTGGTGTCGTTCCACAGCACTGCGGGGTGGACGACCTCACCAGTGCCGTCCAGGAGCACCATGCCGTGCTGCTGGCCGGCGACGGACAGCGCCGCGACCCCGTCGAGCAGCCCGTCGGACGCGATCTGCCAGGCCTTCCACCACTCGGCCGGGTCGACCTGGGTGGCGTCGGGATGCGGCGCGCGGCCTTCCCGCAGTACCTCGCCGGTGTTCGCGTCGCACACGACGACCTTGGTCGCCTGGGTCGAGCAGTCCACCCCGGCAACCAGTCTCGGGTCAGTCATTCAATTCCCTTTCGGTGTATTCTTCTGCCCCGCCCCACCACCCCGGTCAGGGAGAAAACTGCCGCAGTACTTCGCGGGCGAGGTCGGTCGTCGTCACCAGGGTGCTGACCAGACCGGCCCGGACCGCGGCGATCACCGCCGGGGCGCGATGGGACCCCGCGGCCAGGGCGACCCGTTCCGCCGGGCGGCGGAGCTGGTCGACCGAGACCGCGATGATCATCTGCTCCAACGGTGACTGGACCAGTCTGCCGTCCAGGTCCAGAAGATGCCCGCTGACCTCGGCGATTGCGCCGCCGGCCTGGCCTTGCGCGCGGATCTCCTCGGACACCGCGTCCCAGACGGTGGAACAGCCGGCCCGCCAGGCGCCGATGGCAACGACCGAGATGTCGAGGCCGTCGGCCAGTGCCAGGGTGTCGGCGATGCCGGGCTGCCTGCGCAGAGCGGCGACGGCGGCGACGTCGTCCACCACCAGCGGCGCGTGGACGGCGTGCGCAGTACCGCCTGCCAGGGCCGCGGCTCGGCGGGCCAGGTCCATCGTGCTGCCGCCGCCCGCGGGTGAGTGCAGGGATCCGGCCATCTGGATCACCGTGCAGGCGGGCAGCGTGTCGAGGTGATCGACCATCGCGTCGACGGCCCGGCTCCAGGTCAGGCCGAGCAGGTCGCCGTCGCGAACCAGCGGTGCGAGCGTCCGGGCGGCAGCCTCGGCCACCTGGTCACGGACCTGCTCGGGCGAGCCAGAGGTGTGCGCGACGACGCAGCGCGGCAGGCCGAGGGCGTGGGCGAGCTGGTCGGACAGGCCGCGATCGATCGGGCTCGGGTTCTTGATCTGGATCTGGACGATGCCCCGGCTGCGGGCGTCCTCGAGCAGCCGGGCGACCTTGAACCGGCTCAGGTCGAGCTGCTTGGCGATGTCGACCTTGGAGGTGTTGTCCAGGTAGTACCGGCGGGCGACCTCGGCCAGCAGCTCGTCGTCGTCATCGCCGTCCCCGAGCAGCTGTCCCCGGCTGTTCACCGTCACCCCGCCACCAATCCTTCTCCCGTGTTTCTCCGGCACCGTAACCGGTTAAGGCTGCTTGCCGCGAGTGGTTCCAGCCGGTGGTCAGCCGGCCCGCGCCTCCAGCGTCGCGCGGGCGCCCTGCTCGTGTAGCGAGGCCAGCGCGGACGTGTAGGCGCGCACGAATCGCTCGTCCTCCACCAGGTCACCGAACAAATCCCGGTCGGACACGAAGAGCAGCGGGTTCTCGCGGTTGTGCTGGGCCCGCTCGACCAGTTTGTCCCGCAGCCGGTCCACCACCACGATCGGCTCGCCCTGCTCGTCCACGCCCTCGGCGTACCGGGCCCAGGAGGCGACGACGAGCGCGGCGTGCTCGATCCCGCGTCCGGCGGCGAGCTGTTCGCGGACGACGGGCAGCAGCCATTTCGGGATCCGGTCCGAGCTCTCCGCGCAGAGTCGCGCGAGGGTGTCGCGCACTTCGGGGTTGGCGAACCGCTCGATGAGCTGGTGCTTGTATCGGTTCAGGTCGACACCCGGTACCGGCGGCAGGGTCGGCGTACCTTCGGTGTCCATGTAGCCGAGCAGGAAGTCGACGAAAAGCTTGTCCTGACAGACCTCGTGCGCGTAGCGATAGCCGGCCAGATAACCCAGGTAACAAAGGGCTTGGTGACTCGCGTTGAGCAGCCGCAACTTCATCAACTCGTACGGCTCGACGTCGTCCACCAACTGCACACCGACATCCTCGTACTGCGGCCTGCCGGCGCCGAAGTCGTCCTCCAGCACCCACTGGGTGAACGGCTCGCAGACGACCGGCCAGCCGTCCTCGATGCCGAACCGCTCGGCCAGCGCGGCCTTGTCCTCCTCGGCGGTGACCGGCGTGATCCGGTCGACCATGCAGTTCGGGAAGCGCACCTCGCGCTCGATCCAGTCGGCGAGGTCAGCGTCCTTGAGCCGGGCGAAGGCGGTCAGCATCTTGCGGGCGACATGGCCGTTGCCCGGGATGTTGTCGCAGGACATCACTGTGAACGGCGGCGCCCCGGCCGCCCGGCGCCTCGCCAGCGCCTCGATGATGAAGCCGAACGCGCTCCCCGGCTGCGCGCCCGGCTCCAAATCCGCGGCCAGGCCGGGATCGGAGGCGTCCAGCTCACCGGTCACCTGGTTCACGTGGTACCCGCCCTCGGTGATCGTCAGCGAGACGATCCGGGTGTCCGGGTCGACCATCCGGGTCAGCACGGCCTCCGGGTCGTCCGGCGCGAACAGGTAGTCGACGATCGAGCCGATCACCCGCGGCTCCAGCGTCCCGTCCGGGTACTTGACCACCAACGTGTACAGGCAGTCCTGCGCCGCCATCACGTTCGCCATGTGACGGTCCTGTGGCAGGACGCCAACTCCACAGATGCCCCAGTCGAGCGCCTTGCCCTCGTTCATCAGCCGGTCCAGGTACATCGCCTGATGCGCACGGTGGAACCCGCCCACGCCGAAGTGCACGATGCCGGGGCGGACCGCAGTACGGTCATAAGCCGGTACGCCGACCTGCTCGCCGAGGGACGCCAGGCCGGCCTCATTGAGCTTGTGCAATCTCATTTGACCGCCCCGAGCGACAGACCCTGGACCAGCTTGTCCTGTGCGGCGAACCCGGCGATGAGTACCGGCAACGACACGATCAGGGACGCCGCGCAGACCTTCGCCAGGAACAAGCCTTGGCTGGTGACGAAGCCGGTCAGGAAGACCGGCGCGGTCTGCGCCACGGTGCCCGTGAGCACGCGGGCGAACAGGAGCTCGTTCCAGCTGAAGATGAAGCAGATCAGCGCCGCCGACGCGATCCCCGGCGTCACCACCGGAGCGACCACCGAGCGCAGCGTGCGGACCAGGCCGGCCCCGTCGACCGACGCGGCCTCGAGGATCTCGACCGGTACTTCGGCCAGGAAGCTGCGCAGCATCCAGACCGCGATCGGCAGGTTCATCGAGGTGTAGAGCACGATCAGCAGCCAGATGTTGTCCAGCAGCCCGGTGACCTGCGCGAACAGGTAGATCGGCAACAGACCCGCGACCACCGGCAGCATCTTCGTGGAGAGGAAGAAGAACAGCACGTCGGTCCACTTCTTCACCGGCTTGATCGACAGCGCGTACGCCGCCGGGAAGGCCAGCGCGATCACCAGGATCGTGGACAGGATGCTCGCGGTCAGCGAGTTCGCGATCGACGGCCAGGGACCCGTGTCGAAGAACGAGCGGTAGCCGTCGAGGGTCAGCGGCGCCGCGACGGCCGGCGGGTTCTGCGCCGCGTCGGGCTCGGCGTGGAAGGACGTCAGCGCCATCCACAGCACCGGGAGCACGAACAGCGTCCCGACGATCCAGGCCAGCGCGCTCAGCGCCATTCCGCCGCCGCGGTTCCTCCGCTTGCCGGTCACGATCGTCACCTGGCCCTGGCTTTGATGCGGTGCGCTCATCGGCCCTCCTCCTTGAACAACGTGGACACCGAACGCAGCGCGAAGGTGGCGATCAGGATCGTGCCGATCACCACGATGACGCCGGCGGCCGAGGCCCGGCCGTAGTCGTGGGCGGTGTAGAAGGTCTGGTAGATCGAGTACGGCAGGTTCGCCGTACCGAGGCCGCCGGACGTGATGGTGAAGACGGCATCGAAGTTCTGGACGACGTAGATCGAGCCGAGCAATGCGCTCAGTTCGAGGTACTGGCGAAGGTGCGGCAACGTCATGTAGCGGAAGATGTCCCACTGGCTCGCGCCGTCGATGCCCGCGGCCTCGATCACGTCGAGCGGGCGGCTCTGCAGCCCGGCCAGCAGAATCAGCATCATGAACGGCGTCCACTGCCAGACCAGCGCGAAGATCACCGACCACAGTGGCTGGTTGCTGATCCAGTCCGGCTGCGGAGCGTTGTCCCCGAAGATCCAGGTCAGCACACCGTTGAAGAGCCCGTACTCCGGGTTGTAGAGCGCGTGCTTCCAGAGCAGAGCCGCCGCGACCGGTACGACGAGGAACGGCGTGATCATCATCGTCCGGACCACGCCACGACCGCGGAACCTGCGGTCGAGCAGCAACGCGATGCCCAGGCCGAGCAGCAGGCTGATCAGCACGACCGCCGCCGTCAGCAGGATGGTCACCAGGATCGCGTCGCGGGTGTTCGCGTCGGTCAGCACGCGGCGGAAGTTGTCGATCCCGGCGAACCCGCGCTCGTCGGGGTAGTAGGCGTTCCAGTCCATGAACGAGGTGATGATCGTGACCACGAACGGCAACTGGGTGACGACGATCATGAACACCAGCGCCGGCATCAGCGGCGCCCGCCGGGCCCAGTCGCCGGTCCGGCGCATCATCGTGCCCGGCTTGTTGGGTGGCGTGGCCGCATGACGGCCGGGACGAACCTCGGTGTCGACAGACATCTCAGCCCTCACTTCGCTTCTCTGGCGCGATAGCGCTCGGCCACGTCGTCAGCCAGTTCCTGCCCGCGTTTCAGCGCCTCCTCGACGCTCATCCGGCCGGCGATCGCCGAACTGACGTCCTGGCTGACCTGGGTGCCGAGGTCGGGGAACTCGGGGATGTCGACGAACTGGATCCCGATCGCCGGCCGCGGCTGCACGCCGGGGTTGCGCGGGTCGGCCGTCTCGATCGCCTGCCGGGTCGGATCCGCGAAGGCCGCCGCCTCCTTGCGGTACTGCGGGTTCTCGTACGTCGAGGCGCGTTTGCCGGCCGGGACGCGAGACCAGCCGAGCTCCTTGCCGACGAGCTCCTCGTACTGCTTGCTCGAGGCCCAGGAGATGAACTTCCAGGCGTTGTCCTTCTTCTTGCTCGCCTGCTGGATGCTCCACGACCAGGCGTACAGCCAGCCGGAGCTGTCGGTCTTCACGACCGGTGCCGGGGCGTAACCCATCTTTCCCTTGACCGGCGAGTTGGGCGCTTCGAGCGAACCGGCAGCCGAGGTGGCGTCGTACCACATCGCAACGTTGCCCTGGACAAGGTTGTTGAGGCATTCGGTGAAGCCGGCCTGGGGTGCGCCCAGCTCACCGTGGTTGCGGACCAGGTCGACGTAGAACTTGGTCGCCTCGGTGAACTCCGGCGAGTCGACCTTCGCCTGCCAGTCCTCGGTGAACCAGGTGCCGCCGAAGGTGTTCACGACCGTTGTCAGCGGTGCGAAGAGTTGTCCCCAGCCGGGCTGGCCGCGCAGGCAGATGCCGCGCATACCGGGCTGGGCGTTGTCGACCTTCGCGGCGATGTCGGCAACCTGCTGCCAGGTCGGTTTGGCCGGCATCTCGATACCCTTCGCGGCCAGCACGTCCTTGCGGTACATCAGGAACGAGGACTCGCCGTAGAAGGGTTCGCCGTACACCTTGCCGTCCTCGCCGGACATCGACTCGGTCATCGGCTTCAGGACGTCGTCCTGGTCGAACGTCGGGTCCTTGGCGAGGTAGTCGGTCAGCGGGGCGATCCACTTGCTCTTGGCGTAGATCGGGATCTCGAAGTTGCTCAGCGAGGCGACGTCGTACTGGCCGGCCTGGCTGGAGAACTCCTGGCTGATCTTGTCCCGGACGTCGTTCTCCGGCAGCACGGTGTAGTTGACCTTGATCCCGGTCTGCTTGGTGAAGTGGTCGGCGGTCAGCTTCTGCAGGTCGACCATCTGCGGGTTGTTCACCATCAGCACGGTGATGCTGTCGGCGCCCCCACCGCCCGCGCCACCACCCCAGCCGGCGCAGCCGCTCACTCCACTCACCAGAAGGAGTGCGACGACCAAACCCCCGCTCCGTTTGCGCTTGTCCAGCACAGGCTGCTCCTTAGCGATCGGCGGTCCCGCTCAGATGAGCAGCTCCCTGCTCATCCTTGAGTGAAGCGAACCGGCTGGGCGCCTGTCAAGAGTTCGCGCAACAGTCGAGCATCGCGACGCTCATCTGAGCGGTCTTGGGGCTGTCGGCTGGGCCGGCGACCGAGCTGTCGGCTGGGGCGGGCGGCTGGGCGGCGTTTGGTGGTGGCCTAGCCGGAATGCGGCTGAGCCGCCAGACTGAGCCGTGATGCCTGAGGTCGAGACCCGCCTGCTCGGCGGCACCGCCAACCGCGGACTGGTGGTGCGAGTCGGCCAGACCGTACGCCGCCCGCTGCGGGCGAGCAGCCCTGCCGTCCACGCCCTGCTAGACCACCTCCACGGGGTCGGCTTCGACGCCGCCCCGGCCTTTCTCGGTGTCGACGCACAAGGTCGCGAGGTGCTGACCTACGTGCCAGGCGAAACCGTCACAGCGCCGTACCCGGCCTGGTCGATGACGGAGGCGGCTCTGGCGAGCGTGGCCCATCTGCTGCGCCGGTACCACGAGGCAGTCGCCGGCTTCGACCCATCCGGACACAGCTGGGCCGAACCCGTACCACCGGAGTACGACGAAGGCCTGGTCGGCCACAACGACCCGAACCTCGACAACATCGTCTTCCGCGACGGCCGCGCGATCGCCCTCATCGACTTCGACCTGGCCGGCCCTGGCTCAGCCCTCTGGGACGTAGCAGCCGCAGCCCGCCTCTGGGCGCCCCTCCGCCCCGACGCCGACATCCACGACCCCCGCCAAGGCCGCGCCCTAACCCGCCTCCGCCACTTCGCCGACGCCTACGGCCTGACCCCCGCCGACCGCACCCGACTCGTGAACGCCGCAGCCGCCAACCACATCTGGTGCATGGACTACGTCCGCCGAGGAGCCGAATCCGGCCACCCCTGGTTCCACCAACGCTGGACCACCGGCGAATCCACCCTCACCACCCGAACCAACCACTGGTTCACCACCCACCACGACCAATTGGTGAAGTGCCTGGAGGAGTAGTTCATCCCCACGCACCCTCCGCCCGCTCGCTCCTCCGTCACTCCCAGCTCCGGCCGCTCCCACCCACCCTTCTCACAACTACCGCTCCTCCGTCGCGCGGGTGCCCGGGTGCGGCACGCCTCCTACCGGAGGGCGGCACGAAGCCTGCGAGCTCAACCGCCCGCCATCGCCTGCGCCCAAAGCTGTCGCTAGGTCAGCAGTCGAGCAGCTCCGTCGATCAGCGTGCTCGCGTTCCGCAGCGCACTCTTGGCCTGCTGCCGTCCGACGTAAACCATGCCGTAGTGTGCGCCGTCCTTGATGTCCAGCAGGCGGCCGAGCGCCTTCGCGAGGGTCTTGCCATCGCCGCCAGTTTGCTCGACCAGGCCGATCGCCTGCCGATGATCCTGACCGCGCGCCCGGCGGCCCAGCGTGGCGCAGCAAGCCGCATCCGCGGCGGCGATGCCCGCGAGAACGGCTAGGGCGGCAGCAACGTTGTCGTTCGCCAGCTCGTCTTCCTCGACGCCCACGAGTTCGGCGACCTCCAAGAACGCCCGCGCCTGGTTGAGTCGGACGATGGCCTGTGCACGGTTGCACTCCTGCGTACGGCCGGCCTGTGGCGTCATCGTGCGTTTTCCTCGTGGACGTGGGTGTGCAAAAAGTTCCGGAACTCCGGACCGGAGACGGTGATGGCGTCACGCCGCCAGTCCTTCACAATCGGCTCACCCGCCTGGACATGCCGAAGGAAGCCCTCCGAGTTAAGTTCGTAGGCTTGGAGGTGGTTGCCGCTCCAGCGGTAGACCCGGTCGCCCAGTTCGGTGATCTGGTCGATCCATGTCTGCTCCGGACCCTCCACCGAGCTGAATTCGTGCACGATCAGCAGGTCGACATCGCTGCTCACGCCGCCATCTCCGCGGGCAGCAGAGCCGAAAACGCTCGCGTGCAGCGGCTGGATCGGCCAACTCCGGATTTCGTCGCGGATACCGTCGAAGAGGCGCTGCCGCAGCGAGGTCAGCTCGATCACAGCATTCGCGGCGAGGTGATCGCGGTTCAGCTTGTACTGGACCGAAGGGCCGACCTCTGCCGCCTCGACCAGCCCGGTACGCGCCAGGCGTCTCAACACGTTCCGTGTGCCGGTCTCGCTGCCGGCCGCGGCGAGCTGATGGATCTTCCGGCCGGTCAGCGGAGCTGTGGTCCGCGCCAGCACCTCGAGCACAGGGCCATCCACAGTTTGGATCACTGTGCTGGTCGGGTTGGACATGTCCATGACATCAGTCTACTGCCGGTATCGGCAATTTTCTGCCGATACCGGCAGAATATTGTCAGGCTTCCTATCGGCAGACGGGGTGAAACAGGCGAGTTCGACCACGTCGCCGACCACTGACGAAGCACTGCAGACGTCGGCGATCAGCTGGACTCAGCCAGGCAGCGGAGGCGGTCGGGATTAGTTGGAAGCCTGGAGTATCTGAGCGATCGCGGTCTCGAGCGCCTTGATCAGCTCAGTTCCACGTCGGGCAGCCTCGATGTCCCCGCGCCGATCAGGCTAGCGATCGTCGTCCGTGTTGCTGCGTTCACTGCTCTGCTCCGGTGTTGTCGAGGACGGTCAGATGAGGGCTGCTGCGGACCGTCTGGAGGAAGACGGTGGGTTGCTCCGCCCAGTCCTCCGGTGTAACGACTGTGAGCTGGACCGGGACACTGAGCAGTTCCTCAAGCCGCGCGTTGGCTCCGCGCAGCTCTCTTGGTCGCGGGGAGCCGACCACGATCACGTCAACGTCGTTCGGCGGAGGTCCGGGCTCTCCGTGGTAGCGCCTTGCCCACGAACCGATGATGACGGCCAGTTCGATGCCGGGGATCTTCGCCAACTCCTGCGGCACCACGACCGCGGGACCGTAAGCCCGGCCCAGGATCTGCACCAGGGGCTCGAAGTACGGACTGGAAGTGTTGGCGGCGACCAGCCGCGTGTTGCCGGCCCGGCGCTCGCGCAACAAACCACCCTCCACGAGCCGGTTGACCTCGCGAAGGGTGTTGGGCTGCGCAACACCGGCGACCGGCGCAAGCGTCGCGATGGGCTGCTCACGATCCGGCCTGAGGAGCAGCCAGGCGAGAATCCTCGCCTGGGCCTCCGAACGAAAGATCGGCATCAACGCCGACGGGGCGGTAGCCACATTCCGTATAGTACTATACGGCAATCATATTTTGTGTCAGGAACCGCCGAACCATCCGAGGAGGTGGCATGCTCGCCGCATGTCGCAGATCGTCTGGTGGGAGATTGAGACACCCGCGCCCGACGTCTTCCAGCGTTTCCACGGCGCGATGTGGGGCTGGGTCTTCGAGCCTGCCTTTGCGGACAGCGAGCTTGACGCCGACTACTGGATCATCAAGGTCGACGGCAAGAGCATCGGTGGGCTCCAACGCTCCGTCGGCAATGCCCACCCCCACGCGGGTACTCGGCTGTACGTGGAGGTAGCCGATCTGGAGGAGGTTCTCCGGGAGGTCCAGGCCCGCGGCGGTCAGGTGGAGCGGTCCCGGACCGCATTGGGTGGCGATGACCGGTGGTTTGCCACGGCCTTCGACCCGACCGGAGTCTCCTTCGGCCTGTGGACATCACATCCGCCAACTGAATCGCCCGCGTCCGACGGCAGGTGACCGGCGCAACTGGTAGTCCGGCAGCAGGCGAGACGGGTCTCGGCTCCGTGGAGCAGGCGGATCGCGGTAGGAGCGCGGCGCGTTGCGACTACGCTTCCGTCGGACCTTCGAGCGCGACTCGGTAGCCGTTGGGTGACGTCAACAGCAGGCGGCGATACACCCAGTCGGGCCGTGGTTCTTGCACATCCAGGACGTAGTCGAGGCGGTGGGCGTCGCAGACCGCGATCGCAACGTCGATGTCGGCAACGCCGATCTGCCAGGTGAGCACGCTGGGTGGGTCGTTGTCCGCAAGGGTCTGCTGGATGCCGAAATCCACCGAGCCTGTGCCGAAGGCGATGAAGTCCGGGTACTCGGGTCCCTCGTAGATGACCGGGAGGCCCAGTGACTCATAGAAGCGTCGCTCGCTCGCCAGGTCCCGGACGTTGAGCACCGGCGCGAGCTTCGTGAACTCGATCGTCCGCTGTTGGTTCAACTCGCCTCCCAGCCACCGATGCGTGAAGCCTTGTGCCCGATCTTGGCAGACTTCCGGGTGCGGCGCGCTTCCTACCGCAGGCGACGCCGCGCGGGAAGCCCACCAGTACCGCGTGTTGCCGGCTCGGCGCTCGCGCAACGGGCTGCTCGCGTTCCGGCACGAGAAGCGGCCAGGCGGGAATCCTCAGGACGTTGGGGCGGGGAGGAAGCCGCGTAGTTGTGGCATGCCTGCCATTCGGGCGATCACCGCGATGTGTTCGTACAGGCCGGAGAGTTGGAGGTTTTCGGCGGCGGGTCGGCCGCCCATGGCCAGGATCGGCACATAGCCGTAGCACTGCTCGAACGCGGGCATGCCCTCCGGGCGGGAGGCGACGACCTCGGGGTAGGGGTCCCACTCGAAGACCGGACCGCGGTTCTCGGGCCGCTCGATCATCGCGGCGAGTTCGCCGAACGACGTACCGGTCGGCACCAGGTCGATCACGCCGTAGCGGAACTTGATCATCAGGAACGCGCCGTTGGTGTGGAAGACGACATCCCCGAGTCCCGTGGTGAACAACACCGTCGACTTCTCGGGGAAACCGACCACGCCTTGCAGCATCTGCGCCGCCCGAGCCGGGTCGACCGCGCGGAAGAACCCGTCGCCGACGAAGCCGGCGCCGTGCGTTCGCCACATGTCGGCGATCTCGGCTGACACCTGACCGGCGTACTGGTCGATCGTCGGCTGCTCGATCGGCGAGACCGTAAGGAACTGGCGGAACGTGGTCAACAGATCTCCTCGAAGCACGGCCCCCTCCAGGCCAATGGCGCAGATTGTGCCAGGCGGACGGCCCAAGCGGGCCGGGAGGCTGAGGGGGTGGGCGTGCGAGAATCTGGCGGTGAGTGCTCGGGTGGTGTTGCTGGCGGGGCCTTCGGGGGCTGGGAAGTCGCGGTTGGCGGAGGTTGTGGGGTTGCCGGTGGTGCGGCTTGACGACTTCTATCGGGATGGGGACGACGTGGCGATGCCGCGGTCGCCGTTGGGGATTGTGGATTGGGATGATCCGGGGTCCTGGGACGGGGAGCGGGCGGTGGCCGCGTTGGAGGTGTTGTGTGCCACGGGGACGGCGGATATGCCGATCTACGACATCTCGGCGGATGGCACAGTGGGGCATCGCCCTGTGGAGACAGGGGGATCGCCGTTGGTGGTTGCTGAGGGCATCTTTGCTGACCAGATCGTGGGGGCGTTGCGGGAGCGGGGGTTGCTGGCCGCGGCGATCTGCGTTCGTCACCATCGGATCGTCACCTTCGTACGCCGGTTTCAGCGCGATCTCCGTGAGCGCCGGAAACCGCCGTTGACCCTGCTGCGTCGCGGGCTGCTGCTGTTGAAGGACGATCCGCGGGTGGTGAAGCGCTGTGTCGACGCCGGCTGTGAACCCCTTCATCCCAAGGCCGCGCGCCGTCGCATCGCCAGTCTCATCGCCGCCACCACAGGCTGAGCCGATCAGCTGATTCGTGGGTGGACCTCGGGATGAGCGGCCCACCAGGGACCGTACGTCGGGCTGCGGACCGCGTACTCCGTGTAGGCACTCGCGATGGCGAGATACGTCGCCTCGATCTGGTCATCGGTGATCCGGCTGCGGCGCCAGGCAAGGATCAGTCGTCCGCGGAGAGGATCGCCGGTCAAGCGCCGAATGACCATCCCGCTAGCGCCGGCCGAGGTCGGTTCGACCAGTTGGACGGCGCGGCCGGTCTGGATGAGTTGACGCCCGCCGCCGCTCGGCGCCTCGTACCGGATTCTCGGGCTGAAGCCAGCTCGGCGGCAGGCCGCACGGAGTGACGCCAGTGAGCCGTCGTCCGCACCCGGCGGACTGATCCAGGCCTCGTCGGCGAGGTCCGCGAGGTCGACCTCCTCGCAGCCGGCCAGTGGGTGGCTCGACGTCATCGCAATGAAGAACGGCAACCTGGGCAGGATTGTGCGCTGGCCGAGGTCGGGCGCCAGCGGGACGTCGCTGTCGTCGCTCATGCCGATCACCGCGAAGTCGGACCGGTGGTGCGCCAGCGCCTGGGCGAGGCTGATGGCAGAGGCATCGACCTGAACAGTGAGCTCCACCGGCGACAACGCTGCCTGGACGCGCTCCACCATGGTGCCGACGCATTCCATGTGCGCCGTACCCATGTGCAACTCGGTCGGACCCGAACCGGCGGCCAGCGTGAGATCGCCGGCAAAGGAGTCGATGTCGGCCAGTACCAGCCGGGCGCGTTGCAACGCGCGCTCCCCTAGTGGGGTGGGACGGACCCCGGTACGAGCGCGTTCGAACAGCTGGCCGCCGAGCGAACGTTCGAAGCGTTGCAGCAGTCCGGTCAAGGCTGGTTGGGAGATCCCGAGCCGGGCGGCCGCCTTGGTCACGCTGCCCGCGTCGGCGATCGCGCAAATCGCCCGCAGATGGCGGATCTCCGGGTCCATAACGCGAGGCTATCGCCGTTGGGATGACCGGGGAACTACTCGGCGTGGCACGCTCCGAAACGTTGCGGATCACCACTCCCCCCGCCGTAGCCACGCAGCCCGCGTGCCCCGCCCCCGGAGGACAAACCATGAGATCCCCACGATTACCGCTGTTCCGCCGACCGGCCGCGGCCACCGCCCTCACGGCCGCCATCGCCATGACCGCCCTGGGCTTCAGCACCGGTCCCTCCCAAGCAGCCAAGCCCACCCCCGCCGTACCCGCAGCCGCTCAAAACGGCCCCAGCGGCCCCAATGGCGTCGAATGGCTGGCACCCCCCGGCGACGAGCCGGCGCACGTCACCGATGCCAGCCTGCCCGCGAGCAAGCGGCCGCCCCTGCCCGCCTCGAAGGACGAGCTCCGTCGTGACTACGACGAACCCGGCAAGGCAACCCCCAAACCGCGGCCCTCCATGCAGTACCGCAAGACCACCGCAGCGGCCTGCAACATCGCAGACTTCACCAGCCGCACCGGCGCCGCTCTGGTCAGCCACATCAAGGCGTCGACAACAGACTGCGTGAACACCCTCTTCAGCCTCACCGGGACCAACGCGTACTCCGCGTTCCGCGAGGCCCAGATGGCCAGCGTCGCCTACGGGCTGCGCGACAACGGCACGGCGTACCCGGGAAACAACACGACCGGTACTGCGCAACTCACGCTGTACCTTCGGGCCGGGTACTACGTCCAGTGGTACAACCCGTCCACGGTAGGCACCTACGGTCCGACCCTGCGCACCGCCATCCAGTCGGGCCTGGACAGCTTCTTCGGCAACTCGCGTGCCTTCGAAGTCAGCGATGCCAACGGCGAGACCCTCGCCGAGGCGATCACCCTGATCGACAGCTCGGCACAGAACGCCCGCTACCTGTCCGTCGTCAAGCGGATGCTTGCCGGCTACAACAATTCGTACAACACGTCGTGGTGGATGGTGAACGCGGTCAACAACGTCTACACCGTCTTGTTCCGCGGCCATCAGGTCCCGGAGTTCGTGGCGGCAGTGCAGTCCGACCCCAGCGTGATCGACACCCTGTACAGCTTCGCATCCAGCCACAAGGACCTCCTGTCCGGCGAGCACAGCTACCTGACCTCCAACGCCGGTCGCGAACTCAGCCGCTTCCTCCAGTACTCCGCCCTGCTACCCAAGGTGCGCCCCCTCGCGAAGGGCCTACTCGGGCAGAGCTCAATTCAAGGCCCGACAGCGCCGCTGTGGGTCGGCATCGCCGAGCTGACGGACTTCTACGACAAGGCCAACTGCTCGTACTACGACACGTGCAACCTGCAAGCCAGACTGGCCGCCGCAATCCTGCCGATCAATCACACCTGCAGCACCACCTTGCGCATCCGGGCCCAGGAGATGACCGCTGCCCAACTGTCATCGAGCTGCACCAGCCTGTCCAACCAGGACGCGTACTTCCACGGCATCGTGGCCGACCCAGGCCCCGTCGCCAACGACCGCAACACCAGCCTCGAGGTGGTGGTCTACAACTCCAGTACCGACTATCAGACCTACGCCGGCGCGATGTGGGGCATCGACACCAACAACGGCGGCATGTATCTGGAGGGCAACCCGGCCGCAGCAGGCAACCAGGCCAGATTCATTGCCTACGAGGCCGAGTGGCTGCGCCCGACCTTCGCGGTCTGGAACCTCAACCACGAGTACACGCACTACCTCGACGGTCGCTTCAACCTGCACGGCGACTTCAACTCGAACGTCAGCACCCCGACGATCTGGTGGATCGAGGGCTTCGCCGAGCACGTCTCGTACTCCTACCGCAACGAGACCTACGCGGCCGCGATCACCGAGGCCGGCCGCAAGACCTACGCCCTCAGCACACTGTTCGGCACCACCTACAGCCACGACACCACGCGGGTCTACCGCTGGGGCTACCTGGCGGTCCGCTACATGCTGCAGTCGCACCGCAGCGACGTAACCACCGTCCTCAACTACTACAGGTCAGGGAACTGGAACGCAGCCGCGAGCTATCTCCGAACCACGATCGGCAGCCGGTACGACGCCGACTGGTACAGCTGGCTGTCCGCGTGCGCGGCCGGGAACTGTGGAAGCGGTGGCGGCACGACCTTGCCCGAGTGCACCGCGAGCGACGCCCGCGTACTGGGCAAGAACTGCCAGCGCAGCAACCGGGGCACGACCGCCGGTAACTACGACTACTTCTACATCCACCTACCGGCCGGCACAGCTCAACTGCGGATCACCAGCAGCGGCGGCACCGGCAACTGCGATCTCTACCACAACAGGGTCCGCTGGGCGACTACCAGCGCCTACACCCAACGGTCGACCACTACCGGCAACGCCGAGTCGGTCACCGTCACCAATCCGCCGGCCGGCTACCACTACATCAGCCTGTACGGCGCGACGGCCTGTAGCGGCGTGACCATCAGCACCCGCTACTGACCGTTCGTTCCCTCTGCGCGGGCCCACCTGCCCACCCGCGCGGAGGGAACTCCCCTGTGTACAAACGCCCGTTGCCTGGCGTTCACCTCCATCTGGTGGGCTCTGCCCGGTAGTCCCCTGAACTGCGGAGGAATCGTGAGGCGAGCCGCACCCGGTGTTGCCGCTGTGCTGTTCGCCGGGCTGGCGGCACTGACCGGCTGCGGGAGCGACGCCCTCACCACGCCGGTCGAAGCCGCCGTCCCTCCAACGGCGAAAGCTGCGACGCCCACCCCGGCCGCGGCGAACGCGCTGGCTGGGTTGGCCGTTGCTCCGAGTGGATTCCTGAAGGGGTCATCTGACGACCCGAGGCAGCTGAACGGGCCGTTCACCCGGCAGGGCTTCGTCGACGTCCTGTCCGCCTCACCCGCCAAGGATCTGGCCTTGCTGCTGAACGCGGGGTGCACGGACGGGTACCGGACGTTCCGGCTCAGCCCGGATCGGCGCAAGCGGGTCACCGTTCAGCTGTTCAAGACGAGGTCCAAGGCCAAGGCGCAGGATCTGCAGAAGGGGTTCTGGAGTCAGGACGAACACGGCGCGCCGTTCGCCGTACCGGGGCTGCCTGGTGCGCTGACCGATGCGCGGACCGAGGTCGACGGGGTGACCGGGAAGTTCGAGGCCGTCGCCGAGGCGAGCATCACGGTCGGCGCGATGGTCGCCGAGGTCACGGTCAGCCAGACCGGCACCATCGACAAGCCACCGACGCCCGACACCAAGCTCGCCGCCACGATGATCCGCCTGCAACAAGCCCGCCTGACCACCAACTCCGGCTGACGGCCGGCGCCGGGACCGCCGTACTGCGGGATCAGGCGGTGACGCGGTCGATCACCAAGGGGGTCGGGGTGTAGGAGTCGGAGATCCCGATCGCATCGGTGAGGGACTCCAGGGCGCGCTCGAAGCGGGTGGCTTCGTCGGCGTGGAGGGTCAGCAACGGCTGGCCCTTGGTGACCTGGTCGCCCGGCTTGGCGTGGAGCTCGACTCCCGCGACCGGGGAGACCGGGTCCTCCTTGCGGGCCCGGCCGGCACCGAGGCGCCAGGCCGCGACACCTACCGCCAGGGCATCGAGCGTTGACAGCACGCCGGTCGCAGAGGCCTTGACGACGTGCTGTTCCGGCGCCACCGGGAGCTCGGCGTCGGGGTCGCCACCCTGGGCCGAGATCATCCGGCGCCAGGCGTCCATCGCAGTACCGTCCCGCAGCTTCTCGGCCGGGTCGACGTCGGTGACGCCCGCGGCGGCGAGCATTTCGGTGGCCAGGGCTACGGTCAGTTCGACCACATCGGCCGGGCCGCCGCCGGCCAGTACCTCGACGGACTCCCTGACCTCCAAGGCGTTTCCGGCGGTCAGGCCGAGCGGTACCGACATTTCGGTGAGCAGGGCAACGGTCTTCACCCCGGCGTCGGTGCCCAGCGCAACCATCGTCTCGGCCAGCTCGCGGGCGTCGGCGAGGTCCTTCATGAATGCGCCGGTGCCGACCTTGACGTCCAGCACCAAGGCACCAGTGCCCTCGGCAATCTTCTTGCTCATGATCGAGCTGGCGATCAGCGGGATCGCCTCGACCGTGCCGGTCACGTCCCGCAGCGCGTAGAGCTTCTTGTCGGCCGGCGCCAGGCCGTCACCGGCCGCGCAGATCACCGCGCCGACGTCCTCGAGCTGCCGCATCATCTCGTCGTTCGACAGCGCCGCCCGCCAGCCGGGGATCGACTCGAGCTTGTCGAGCGTGCCGCCGGTGTGACCGAGGCCGCGGCCGGACAGCTGCGGTACGGCGACGCCGCAGGCCGCCACCAGCGGGGCGAGCGGGAGGGTGATCTTGTCGCCGACACCGCCGGTCGAGTGCTTGTCCGCGGTCGGCCGGGAGAGCTTGGCGAAGTCCATCCGCTCGCCCGAGGCGATCATCGCGGCGGTCCAGCGGGCGATCTCGCGACGGTTCATCCCGTTCAGCAGGATCGCCATCGCCAGCGAGGACATCTGCTCGTCGGCGACCGCGCCCTTGGTGTAGGCGTCGATCACCCAGTCGATCTGCCCGTCGGTCAGCTCGCCCTTGTCCCGCTTGGTGCGGATCACGTCGACCGCGTCGAAACTCACTCAATCGTCCATTCTCTCGGGCCCGAATGCCTCGGGCAGCAGCTCGCGCAGGGGGCGGCTGCCGGTGGTGGACTCGATCAGCAGACCCGGCCCACCATGTTCGTGCAGGAGTTGGCGGCAGCGGCCGCACGGGGTGAGGAGCTGCTCGTGGTGATCCACGCAGGTGAACGCCACCAGCCGCCCGCCGCCGCTCGCGTGCAACTCGGAAACCAGCCCGCACTCGGCACACAACGTCAGCCCGTACGACGCGTTCTCCACGTTGCACCCAGCAACGATCCGCCCGTCGTCCACCAGCGCTGCCGCCCCTACGGGGAATCCAGAGTAGGGCGCATAGGCTCGCCGCATAGCTCCAACAGCAGCCTCGCGGAGCTTCTCCCAGTCCACGTTCACATCAACATCCACTTCACCAGCATCCCCCATCACACGACCTACTCGGTGACGTAAGGCTCGCCGTCGGCCTTCGGGGCCCGGACTCGGCCGACCAGGCCGGCTACGGCGATGATGGTGGCCAGGTAGGGGGCCATCAGCAACAGTTCGCCGGGGATCGGGGTCTGGATGATCTGGAGCTGGGACTGCAGCTGGGTGGCGAAGCCGAAGAAGAGGGCCGCGACCATCGCACCGATCGGGTGCCAGCGACCCATGATGAGTGCGGCCAGGGCGATGAAGCCGTTGCCCGCGGTCATCCCCTTGGCGAACGAACCGGCGTACCCCACGGTGAAGAACGCGCCGCCGAGGCCGGCCAGCACGCCCGCCCACAGGACCGCGGAGTACCGGATCCGCTTCACCCGGATGCCGACCGTGTCCGCCGCCTTCGGGTGCTCGCCGACCGCGCGGACCCGCAGACCCCAGCGGGTCTGGAAGAGCACGAAGGTGACCACCGCGACCGCGAGGTAGGTCAGGTAAACCAGCACGGTCTGCTGGAACAGGATCGGCCCGACGAACGGGATGTCGCCCAGCAGCGGGATCTTGACCGCCGACAGCACGTCCGGCGTGTTCAGGTTCGCGGAGTCCTCTTGCAGGAACTGGTCGAACAGATACCCCGTGATACCCGAGGCAAAGACCACCAGCACGACGCCGAGGACGACCTGGTTGACCAGATACTTGATGGAGAACACAGCCAGCAGCGAAGCCATCAGTACGCCGGTCAGCGCCGCCGCCACGAGCGCCGCGACCGCGCTGCCCGTAGTACTGGCAACAACAGCGGCCGTGAACGCGCCGACCAGGAACTGTCCCTCGATCGCGATGTTGATGACACCAGCGCGCTCACACAGCACACCGGCCAGCGCGCCGAGGATCAGCGGGGTCGCGAAGTTCAGCGTGCCCTGGAACTGGTTCGCCAACGGGAACGTCTTGCCCGCCGCCGCCCAGCACAGGAACGCCCCGATGAAACAGATCCCCAGTACCGCGGCCAGCCAGCCGCTGTACTTCGTCGGAATCCGGCGCAGCACATAAGCCACGGCAGCCAGTACTCCGAGCCCGCCGAGCAGGATCGCCACCGGTTGAGCAGGTACGCCGACGAGGTTGTTCTCCAGGTCGCCCGAGGTCAGCTGGAAGGTTGCCTTGCCACCCTTGGTCGCGATCGCCAGGATCAGCCCGATCAGGGCGAAGACCACCATCAGCCCGCCGACCCGCAACCGCCGGGTCCGCTCGGCCGGCGCCTCGATCGCAGCCGGAGCCGGCGGTCGCGGCGTCTCGGCGGTCGTAGTCGACTCGCTCATCCGTTCCAGCCTTTCGCGAGGACGGCACCGGCGCCGCGTTCCTTCGGCAGGAACCGGAAGATCGAACGCACCAGCGCGGGTGCGGCGACGAAGAGCACGATCAGCGCCTGCAGCACGGTGGTCAGGGTCAACGGCGTCTGGGTTTGCAGCTGCATCTGCAGGCCGCCCGCGTTGAGGGCGCCGAAGAGCAGACCGGCCAGCACGGTACCGAGCGGCGTACCGCGGCCGAGCAGTGCGACCGTGATCGCATCGAAGCCGACCGTAGCGGCAACACCATCCGTCAGCGGCAGGTCGGTACCGAGCACCTGCTGGGTGCCGGCTAGACCGGCCAATGCTCCGGCGACCAGCATTGCGATGAAGTAGGCGCGACCGACCGACATACCCGCAGTACGGGAGGCGTCGGCGTTGGCGCCGACCGCACGCAGCTCGAAGCCGACGGTCGAGCGGTTCAGCAGCCACCAGACGAAACCGGCCGCCAGCAACGCCAGCAGGAAGCCGATGTGCAGCCGGGTGCTGCCGAACTGCGGGTACTGCGCGTTCGCGTCCACGATCGGGCTGATCGGGTCCTCGCGACCGGGCCGCTTGAAGGTCGTTGTCGTCAGCAACCACTGGAGCAGGTAGATGGCGACGTAGTTGAGCATGATCGTGACGATCACCTCGTGCGCGCCGGTGCGTGCCTTCAGCAACCCGACGATGCCGCCCCACACCGCGCCACCGAGCAGACCGGCCAGGATCGCGACGAGCAGGTGGATCCCGGGCGGCAGGTGCAGGGTGAACCCGACCCAGGCGGCCAGGATCGCGCCGACGATGAGCTGGCCCTGGGCACCGATGTTGAACAGTCCGGTCCGGAACGCCAGCGAGACGGCCAGGCCGCCGCAGATCAGCGGGGTCGCCTGGGTCAGCGACTCGGTGATCGGGGTGATCCCGCCGACGGCACCGACCACGAGTGCTTTGTAAGCGTTGCCGACGGCACTGAACGCGGCCGAGAAGGTGTCGCCCGGCGCCGCACCGAAGTACGTGACCGCAGCCTTCACCTCGTCGTCGCCGATGATGATCAAGACGGCACCGACCAGCAGCGCCAGCAGGATCGCGCTCAGCGAGACCAGCCCCTGGACCGCCCAGCTCGGCAGGCTGGAGAGCCGCCGCTGCTTGGCCGGTGCGGCCGGTGGCGCCTGCTCCGGCTCGACGGTGGTGTCGTTACTCATCTAGATGGTTCCCAACGTGGTCGGGTTCTCGATCGCGACTTCGTGCGCCTCGGTCCGGGACGCGCCGGCCATCATCAGGCCGAGCTCGTCGCGAGGCGTGTCGGACGGTACGACGCCGACCACCTTGCCGCGGTACATCACCGCGACCCGGTCGGACAGTGCGGCGATCTCGTCGAGTTCGGTGGACACGATCAAGACGGCGGTGCCCCGGTCGCGCTCGCGCACGATCCGGGTGTGCAGGAACTCGATCGAGCCGACGTCGACGCCGCGGGTCGGCTGCGAGGCGACCAGCAGTTTCAGCGGCCGGGACAGCTCCCGCGCCAGCACCACCTTCTGCTGGTTGCCGCCGGACAGCGATGACACCGGCAGGTCGGCTCCCTGGGTGCGGATGTCGAACTCCTCGATCCGCTCGTTCGCGTTCTTCTCGATCTGGTCGGTGCGCAACCGGAGGCCGTTGCCGAACGGCTCCTGCCGGAACAGGTCGAGGACCAGGTTCTCGGCGACGCTGAACGGGCCGACGAAACCGTCGTGCCCGCGGTCCTCCGGGACGTACCCGATGCCGGCGTCGAGCCGCTGCCGGGTGGACACCCCGGTCAGGTCCTTGCCGTCCAGTGAGACCCGGCCGGCCGCGATCGGGATCAGCCCGAGCAGCGCCTCGGCCAGCTCGGTCTGACCGTTGCCCTGGACACCGGCGACTGCGAGGATCTCGCCGGCCCGGACCTCCAGGTCCACCCCGTCGACGGCGGCGAACCCACGCTCGTCGATCACGGTGAGGCCTTCGATCCGTAGTACCGGGTCGCCCGGCTGGGCCGGCTCCTTGTCGACCACCAGGTCGACGGCGCGGCCGACCATCAGCTCGGCCAGTTCTTCCTCGGAGGCGGACGGCTCGGCCTGGCCGACCACCTTGCCGCGGCGGATCACGGTGATCTTGTCCGCGATCGCCTTGACCTCTTTGAGTTTGTGGGTGATGAAGACGATCGAGGTGCCGCTCTCCTTGAGCTGGCGCATCACCGCGATCAGCTCGTCGATCTCCGCGGGGGTGAGCACCGCGGTCGGCTCGTCCAGGATCAGCACCTTGGCGTCGTTGGTGAGCGCCTTGATGATCTCGACCCGCTGCTGGACGCCGACCGGGATGTCCTCGACCAGCGCCTCGGGGTCGACCTCGAAGCCGTACCGCTCGGACAGCTCGGTGACCAGGGCGTTCGCCTTCTTGCGGTCCAGCACGCCGCCGGCGTGGGTGTTCTCCCGGCCGAGCATGATGTTCTCGGCCACGGTGAACACCGGGACCAGCATGAAGTGCTGGTGCACCATGCCGATGCCGTGCCTGATCGCGTCGCTCGGCGAGGTGATCGCGACCTTCTCGCCGTCGATCACGATCTCGCCCGAGTCGGGCTGGAGCAGCCCGTAGAGCATGTTCATCAGGGTGGACTTGCCGGCCCCGTTCTCGCCGAGCAGGCAGTGGATCTCACCGGGCTCGATCACCAGGTCGATCCGGTCGTTGGCGACCAGGGAGCCGAAACTCTTCGTCAGCCCCGAGAGCTCTAGATGCATGCGGGCATGCCCCCTTCGTCAGCCTTCGTAAGGCGAGCCAGGAAGGCGGTGGACCTTGGTGGTCCCTGCCTTCCTGGCTCGCACCGTACTACGTGTTGCAGTGGTGAATCAGGACGCCTTGGGCTGTGCCTTCGACTCCAGCGTGATCTTGCCGGCGATGATGTCGGCCTTGATCTGGTCCAGCTCGGTCTTCAGCTCGGCCGGGACCTTGCTGTCGAACTCGTGGAACGGGGCCAGCCCGGTGCCACCGTTCTCCAGCGTGCCGATGAACTGCTTGTTGTCGAACTTGTTGTCGACCACGGAGACGACCGCGTCCTGGACGGCGACGTCCATGCCCTTCTTGACGCTGGTGACCAGCACCGAGCAGTACTCCGCGGCGCTCTCGCAGCCGTCGGTGTCGACCCAGATCGCGTTGACCTTGCCGTTGCTGGCCTTGGCCGCCTGCAGACCGCCCAGACCGGCCGGACCGGCCACCGGGAAGATGATGTCGGCGCCCTGGGTGATCAGGTTCTGGCCGGTGTTCTGGCCCTTCGCCTTGTCCTCGAAGCTACCGGTGAACAGGCCCTCCTGCTTGGCGTCGTCCCAGCCCAGCACGGCCACGTTCTTCGACTTCTGCTTGTTGTAGTAGCGCACGCCCTCGGCGAAACCGTCCATGAAGATGGTCACCGGCGGGATCTTGATGCCACCGAAGGTGCCGACCTTGCCGCTCTTGGACATCGCGGCGGCCACGTACCCGGCCTGGAAGCTGGACTGGGCGGTGTTGAAGGCCAGCGGCTTGACGTTCGGGATCGGCGCGGCCGGAGCCGAGTCGACGATCGCGAACTTGACGTCCGGGTTCGCCTTGGCCGCCTTGTCGGTGGCGTCCTGCAGCTTGAAGCCGACGGCGATGATGACCTTGCAGCCGGCCGAGACCATCGCGGTCATGTTGGTCGGGTAGTCGTTGTCCGACTTCGACTCGGCCTTCTGCTCGGTCAGGCCCTTCGCCTTGACCGCGGCCTGGAGGCCCGCGTACGACGTCTGGTTGAACGACTTGTCGTCGAACCCACCCGAGTCGGAGACCATGCAGGCCTTGAAGTCCTTGTTGGCGCTGCCACCGGCAGTGTCCTCAGCCGGCTTGCTGCCACAAGCGGCGATGGCGAGCGTCAGCACGCTCACGATCGCCAGTCCCCGCACGTACTTCTTCACCGGATGTCCCCTTCGTTGACCAAGATCTGTCGCCGGCACGCCTTCCCAGGTGCCGCATCCGCAGACTATAGGTGCGAGTCCGGCCTTCTTTGAACGGTGAAAGGGCCTCGATACCGGAAAGTAATCGGCGGGAGAAGCATTGCAACGAAAACTCTGCCGACCGATGCCCCTTCGTCACACAGCGTGATCGCTGCCGCCTGTCGTGGCATCGTTTTGCGGACGGGATCAGTCCGGGAAGCACCCTAATCTGGGCCCATGACCGAATGGGAGCGGGACGGTACTTCGGACGGGCTGGACGACTGGCGAGTGGTCGACGACCGCCTGACCGCGTGGTTCGAGGCGACCTCGCAGAGCGCCGGCGCCGAACTGATCGGCCGGATCACCGACCTGACCGACGGTAACGGCTTACCAGACCTGGAGCTGCGCGCCACCGGCGTACGAGTGCGGCTGTCTTCACCGGAGCTGGCGCGGGAGATTTCGGGGCTGGCCGGGGAGCTTGGGCTGGTTGCGGATCCGTCGGTGCTGCAGACGCTGCGGTTTGCCTTCGATGCAGCTGATCTTGGCGAGGTGCGGTCCTTCTGGCAGACCGTGCTTGCTTATGAATCGGTGGGTGGCTCGCTCGGCGATCCTGTGCGGCGGGATCCGGCTGTTTCCTTTCGTCGACTGGAGGACGCGCGGCCGCTGCGTCATCGGATTCACGTTGACGTCGTGCGGCCGGCGGAGGCGGTGACGGCCGTGAAGAGCGCGCTCGGGCTCGAGGCGTACGGGGTCAACGGACTCACCCTCGCGGACTCCGAGAAGAACGAGGTCGACCTGGTCCCCGGCGGCAACCTCACCGAATCCCCGGACACCTCCGACTGGCGCACCCTCTTCGGCGCGATGACCTTCTATCCCACCACCTCACCTACTCAGGCAAGCGCGTTGGCCACGGCAGTTGCCACCCTGGCCGACGCGGCCGGCGTTCCGCTCTTGGTCGACCTCCGCCCGGCCGGCGTCACGATCGACAGCGGCAAAGACGAGTGGGAGTACGACGTACCGCGCTTCGCCCGGCTGGCAGCCGAGATCCAAACCGCGGCCCACGAGCTCGACCTCACGGCGGACACCACCAACCTGCGCTTCGTCCAGTTCGGCATCGACGCGGTCGACATCCCCGCAGTACGGGCGTTCTGGCAGGCACTGCTCGGTTATCAGCCGGATCCGCGGGAGTTCCTGTCCGACATCGACGACCCGCGCCGGCTCAGCCCGGTCCTCTTCTTCCAGCAGCTCGACGCGGCCGACGTTGCCCGTCGCAAGCAACGCAACCGGCTCCGGTTCGAGCTTCTCGTCCCGCACGATCAGGTCGAAACCCGGGTCGCCACCGCCCTGGCCGCCGGTGGAAAACACCTACCGGACAAGGGGCCCGGCCTCCGCGCGCTCACCGACCCGGAAGGCAACGAGGTCGACATCCACACTGTGACTGGCTGAATCGGGTGTCCGGGGCGTATGCAATCATCCCGGGATGACGACTTCGCACTTACGGCTGGCCGGCGTGGAGAATCGCGTCGACGAGGTACGGGCGGAGGCGATTGCGGTTCGCCGGGATCTGCACGCGCATCCCGAGCTCGGCTGGCACGAGGTCCGTACGACGGAACTGCTGGCGCGCCGGCTCACCGCCGCGGGGCTCTCGCCGCGCGTGCTGCCCACCGGGACCGGGCTGATCTGCGACATCGGTTCAGGTGACACCTGCGTGGCATTGCGGGCGGACATCGACGCGCTGCCCGTGCCGGACGGGGTCGAATCGCCGTGGCGCTCGACAATCGACGGCACGGCGCACGCTTGCGGGCATGACGTCCACACAGCCGCGCTGCTCGGCGCCGCCCTGGTGCTGGCGGGTATGTCCAGGGACGGTCTGCTCGATCGCCGGGTGCGGCTGATCTTCCAGCCCGCGGAGGAGTCGATGCCGGGCGGTGCGCTCGGCGTGATCGCGGCCGGCGGCCTGGAGGGCGTGCACCGGATCTACGGCCTGCACTGCGACCCCCGGCTGCAGGTCGGGCAGGTCGGGCTGCGGACCGGTGCGCTGACCGCTGCCGCCGACCGGATCCTGATCCGCCTGTCGGGTTCGGGCGGGCACACCTCGCGTCCGCACCTCACCGGCGACCTCGTCTACGCGCTCGCGACCCTCGTCACCGAACTTCCGGCCGTCCTCTCCCGCCGCGTGGACCCGCGCGCCGGAATGTCGATGGTGTGGGGCCGGATCACCGCGGGGTCGGCGGCCAACGCGATCCCGGCTCGCGGCGAGGCCGAGGGGACGCTGCGCTGCCTGGACGTCAACGCCTGGCGGCTCGCGGCCGAGCTGATCCCGACACTGGCCGAGCACCTCGTGTCGCCGTTCGGCGTGGAGGTCGACACCGAGGTCACGCATGGCGTCCCGCCGGTGATGAACGACGCCGGAGCGATCAACGTGATCCGCACCGCCGTCGAGCAGACGATGGGCCGCGACGCGGTCGCCTCGACCGACCAGAGCCTGGGTGGCGAGGACTTCGCCTGGTACCTCGAACACGTCCCCGGCGCGATGGCCCGGCTCGGCGTCACGCCGCCCGGTGTCGAGGACGCGGCCGACCTCCACACGCCGGGCTTCGACGCTTCGGAGGACGCCATCACGCTCGGCACCGGAGTACTGGTGGCTACTGCGCTGCTCGACTGACCGGCCTCGGCCGGCCAGTCGAGGCTGTGGTCAGAACGTGTCGGCGGGGACGTAGACGCCCCAGACCGCGCGGAGGGCGTCGCAGACCTCACCGACGGTGGCGCGGGCGCGCAGGGCTTCCTTCATCGGGTAGAGACAGTTGTCGTTGCCTCGGGCAGCGTTCTGCAGGTCGTTGAGGGCCTTGTCGACGGCGGCCTGGTCGCGTTCCGCGCGGAGCTTGGCGAGCCGGGCAACCTGCTCGGCCTCGATGGCCGGGTTCACCCGGAGCGGCTCGTACGGCTCCTCTTCGGCCACGCGGTACTTGTTCAGCCCGACGACGACCCGCTCGGCCGAGTCGATCTCCTGCGCGATCCGGTACGCCGAACGCTCGATCTCCTGTTTCTGGAAACCCTTCTCGATCGCCCCGACCGCGCCACCGAACTCCTCGACCCGCTCCATCAGTTCGCGCGCAGCCGCCTCGACCTCGTCGGTGAGCGACTCCACGACGTACGAGCCGGCGAACGGGTCCACGGTCGCGGTGACATCGGTCTCGTACGCGAGCACCTGCTGGGTGCGCAACGCGAGCCGGGCCGCCTTCTCGGTCGGCAGCGCGATCGCTTCGTCGTACGAGTTGGTGTGCAGTGACTGGGTGCCGCCCAGGACGGCAGCGAGGCCCTGGATCGCGACCCGGACCAGGTTGACCTCGGGCTGTTGCGCGGTGAGCTGGACGCCGGCCGTCTGGGTGTGGAAGCGCAGCATCAGCGACTTGGGGTTCTTCGCGCCGAACTCGTCGCGCATCACCTGCGCCCAGATCCGCCGGGCCGCGCGGAACTTGGCGACCTCCTCGAGCAGCGTCGTCCGGGAGACGAAGAAGAAGGAGAGGCGCGGGGCGAACGTGTCGACGTCGAGGCCGGCGGCGACCGCAGTACGGACGTATTCGATGCCGTCGGCGAGCGTGAAGGCGATCTCCTGCGCGGGCGTCGCGCCGGCCTCGGCCATGTGGTAGCCGGAGATCGAGATCGTGTTCCAGCGCGGCAGCTCGGTCTGGCAGTACGCGAAGATGTCGCTGATCAGCCGCAGCGACTCCTTCGGCGGGTAGATGTAGGTGCCGCGGGCGATGTACTCCTTCAGTACGTCGTTCTGGATCGTGCCGGTGAGCTTGTCACCGGAGACGCCCTGCTCCTCCGCGACCAGTTGGTAGAGCAGCAGCAGCACCGAGCCGGGCGCGTTGATCGTCATCGACGTGGACACCTGGTCCAGCGGGATCCGGTCGAACAGCAGCCGCATGTCGTCGATCGAGTCGATCGCCACCCCGACCTTGCCGACCTCGCCGTGCGCGATCGGCGCGTCGGAGTCGTACCCCATCTGGGTCGGCAGGTCGAACGCCACCGACAGCCCCATCGTGCCGTGGTCGATCAGCTGGTGGTACCGCTGGTTGGACTCGGCCGCGGTCCCGAACCCGGCGTACTGCCGCATGGTCCACGGCCGTTGCGTGTACATCGTCGGATAGACACCCCGGGTGAACGGATACTCCCCCGGCGCGCCCAGTTTCTCCCCAGGATCGAACCCAGCAAGCCGCTCCGGCCCGTAGACCGGCTCGAAATCCCATCCCGACTCGGTCTGATGACTCATCCCCCCACCGTAGGCCGAACCACCCCACCACTGGTATGCACCAGCCCACGTCGCCCGTGTGGGCTCCAGCACAGCCCCAGGACGACAACGGTTACAGCACGAGGAAGCCGAGCTTGGCCGCCGCTTCGGCCTGAGCGGTGTCCCGGCTTGCGAAGCCACAGGCCTCCGGAGACGCCAGTGGCATCGCGGCCAGGTCGGCGACGGCCAGATGCAAGGCATCCAGGGATCTGATCGCGTACTCGCGGACGATCTCGACCGCGCGCGCTTCGGTCGCCACCGCATCCGGGCGGAGGAGAGTGACGGGACCGTCGACGGCGACGTCGGTCTCGAACGCGGCCAGCAGGTCGTCGAGGTTCGCACGACCGGTCCGGGCGGCACGAGTCAGCGCGCTCGTGACCTCCACGACTGTCCAGGTCGAGGTCACCAAGGCGTCCTCGCCGATCAACAGGTCGTTGGCCGCCGTGTGCCCGTTCTCGTCCGGTAGGTAGGCCCGCACCAGGACGGACGAGTCGACGTAGATGATCACTCAGCGGCCGTCTTCCAGGATGCCGTCGACGACCTGCCCCAGCCCTCGGGCGGAGTCGAGCGCGGCTTGCCGGTCGGCTGCGGACAGCACCCGGCGTGGCGTGTGCGGCTCCGCCAGTACGCCGAGCTGGTGTGCCTTGGCCCGCAGCCGTCGTCGTACCGATGCCGGGTCTTCCTCGATCACATGGTCCAGGAGTTCGGTGGCCAGCGCGTTGACCGACTGTCCCCGCTCCTGGGCGCGGGCCGTCAACCTGGCATGCAGGTCATCCGGCACCCGAAGCAGCAGCTGTCTCATGACCAGATGATATCAACCCGATCTGCATCTTGCTATCACTCGAGGCGGCGTGCGCCGACACACCCGTGGGATAGATTCGCGCTTCTTTGCTGACCGGGAAGGTTCCCCGCATGACCCACCACCCCGCACCGGGTCCCCCGGGGGGCTTCGACGACCGTGCGCCCCGGAGGAGGCTGTGGCCGGCCGTGTCGGGCGGCCTCGTCGCCGGACTGGTCGTGATCGCCCTGGTCGTGGCGTTCCTCGCCCGGCGGGACGACGCGGCGGCTGGTGCGGAGTCGTCCACTACCCCGCTCGTGCTGGCCGAGGACGTCACCGCCGGCGGCGAGCTGACCGGCCAGGCACGGACACTTGCTGACGCCATGGCTCAGCGCGGTCTCGGGTGCGGCGTCCGCTTCCTCGGCGCGGACGGTGGCCAGACCGGTTGCTTCGCCTGGTCGCGATCCAGTCAGACCACGGCGGAGGTGATCTTCCAGCACCAGCTCGACGGCAGCGTGATCGGCCTGAACATCAAGGTGACCGGCTCCAAGAACCCCAGTGTGGTGCTCCGGGCCCTCACCGACGGTGCCGGCCCGATCGTGTTCCCCGCTGATCTTCCGAAGGTGACCGACAGCTTCGAACGCTTCGGAGGATTTCCAGAGGGGTCCTGGGGGAATTATCGAGTTTTCATGCATCGTCAGAAGCCTTCACTCAGTGCGTCGAAGCTGAACACCACCCCGATCAAGGTCCCGGTGCTCCACCTCGACACCGCCGAGCCGCGGCTGGCCGACGCGCTGCGCGCCGACGGGTTCACCTGCACCGGCGACAACGAGACCTGCGCCGGACCACCGGGCACCGCGCTGAGATTCTCGGGACCGGATACGGGCATCACGTACCTCGTCGCCACCGCCGCGAGCGGTGCGACCACGCGGAAGACCTTCGACCAACTAAGGGCACAGGTCTTCGGGCACCTGAGCGGCAGCGCGGTCGGCCCTGTGCGGGACTGGGTGACCCTGCATCTCGACGGCCGTTCGCACAGTGCCTACGTGGCCGGTTGGCGCGTCGACCTCGCTGTGACTGCCGGCAAGCAGATCCGCCTGACCCTCTTCAACGAGGAAGTCTGGCAAGTCCCCGAGTAGTACCGCGGCAGCGTCGTTCGTACGTCGTCTGCCGAGCTCTCCCTGGTTGCCGGGTGGTTGCCTGGTGGTTGGGTGGTGGTTGGGGAGGTGTCGTCGGGCGATCGACGGGGAGTCATGGGAGTGTCGCCGAGGGTTCATGCTGGGTCGGGAACCTCGCAGAGTGCGCATAGTGATGGTCGCCGAGTCCTTCCTGCCGCAGATCAATGGTGTGGCGAACACGGTTCGCCACGTCGCCGACCGGTTGCTGGTCCAGGGTCACCAGTTGCTGATCATTGCCGCCGGCCCCGGTCCGGACAGCTACCAGGGCGTCCGGGTGATCCGGGCCCGGAGCTTCGGGATCCCTGGCTACAAGGAGTTTCCGGTCGGGCTGCCCGACCCTGCGATCGAGCGGGCGATGGCCGACTTCCAGCCCGACCTGGTCCATCTCGCGTCGCCGTTCGTCCTCGGCGCCTACGGGCTGCGCAGCGCGCGCCGGCTCGGGCTGCCGACCGTCGCGGTCTTCCAGACCGACCTGGCCGCCTTCGCCCGGCAGTACCCGTGGTTCGCGAAAGCCGACCGCGGCGTCCAGGCGTGGATCCGGCGCATCCACTCGCGCGCCGACCGGACACTGGCGCCGTCGTCGGCCTCGGTCGCGCAACTCGTCCAGGCGGGCGTTCCGCGGGTGCACACCTGGGGCCGCGGCGTGAACCTCGACCTCTTCGACCCGTCCCACCGCGACGAACGCTGGCGCCGGGAGATCTCCCCGGACGGCAAACCGATCGTCGGGTACGTCGGCCGGCTGGCCGCGGAGAAGAAGGTCAAGCGCCTCGCCGAGCTGGCCGGCCTGGACTGTCACCTGGTCGTCGTCGGCGACGGCCCGGACCGCCACGCCCTGGAAAACACGTTGCCAGGAGCAACCTTCCTCGGGATGCGCCGCGGTACCGACCTGGCCGGCATCTTCGCCGGGCTGGACATCTTCGTGCACACGGGTGAGCACGAGACGTTCTGCCAGACCATCCAGGAGGCGCAGGCCTCAGGGGTCGTCACGGTCGGACCGGCCGCGGGCGGACCGCTCGACCTGATCCGGCCGGGCGAGAACGGCCTGCTCTTCGAGCCGGGCAAGGCGGGCTCGTTGCGCCAGGCCGTCGCGCACCTGCTGGACAACCCAGCCGAGCGCCGCACGATGGCGGCGGCCGGCCAACGCCGGGTACAGACAAGGACCTGGCCTGCCGTGGTCGACGACCTCGTCTATAAGCACTACGCAGAAGTCTTGGAAGAAGTCGCACACCAAACCCCCCGTACTGCGCGCCTGCGGCGGGCCGCATGACCGTCCTGAGCAACTTCCCGGCCGGCCGGCTCGGGTCGCTTCGCATCGCCCAGCTGGCCAACTTCGTCGGGCCGACCTCGGGCGGGATGCGGACCGCGATCGAGCATCTCGGCCAGGGATACCGCGACGCCGGGGCCGAGCGGATCCTGATCACACCCGGCGAACGCGACAGCGTGACCGAGACCGAGGCCGGCACGATCGTGCGGATGAAAGCCCCCAAGGTCGGTGGCGGCTACCGGCTGATCACCGACCCCTGGCGCGTGATCGACGCCCTGGAACGCTTCCGGCCGACCACCGTGGAGATCTCCGACAAGTCCACTTTGTTGCCAGTGGCAAGGTGGGCGCGTCGCAACGGCATCGGCTCGGTGCTGTTCAGCCACGAACGCCTGGACGCGATGCTCTCCCTGCGAACGGGTCGCCAACTAGGCGTCGCGGCCGGCGTCGGCGCCCTCTACAAGTTGCTGAGCCGCACGTACGACGCCGTCGTGGTGACTTCTCGCTACGCCGCGGCCGAGTTCGACGAGGTGACCACACCACTAGTCCGCATTCCTTTAGGCGTCGACCTCGAGACCTTCCACCCATCGCGCGCAACGCCGACCGACGACGGCGTACTGAAGCTGGTCCACGCCGGCCGCCTGTCCCGCGAGAAGAGCCCGCATCTAGCGGTAGCCACCGCAGCCGAACTCCACCGCCGCGGCATCAACCTCCGAATGGACGTCTACGGCTCCGGCCCCCACCTGGACGAGCTGATCGCGATCGCAGGCTCAGCCCCGATCACCTTTCACGGCTACATCGACGGCCGCGTCAACCTGGCCCGCCACCTCGCCGAGGCCGACATAGCCCTCTCCGTCTGCCCCGGAGAAACCTTCGGCCTCGCAGTACTGGAAGCCCTGGCAGCAGGCACCCCAGTAGTCACAGCCAACACCGGCGGCGCCCGAGAACTAGTAGACAAAACCTGCGGCCGCTGGGCCGACCCAACCCCCGCGGCCCTGGCGGACGCAGTACTGGACCTGCTGACCCAGCCGAACCGCAGACCCGCAGCCCGCCAACGAGCCGAGCTCTACGACTGGAACACCTGCATCCAGCACCTGCTCAACCTGCACAAACAACTGGGCTTGAAACGACTGGCCGCCTAGTACCTATAAGTGAGCACGCGGACACGGAAAACAACAAGGCGACCAACGCCGCTGCAGGTTGCTGCAACCCACTTGCGGCCACCCCCTCCCACGTTGTAATCCTTGACCCTTCTGTCCGGCCTTCGGGGGCCAGCCGGATTCACCTGCACTGGAGAGTCGATGCGCCGCGCCCGCATGCCCGCCCTGTCCCGCCCCGCCCTCTTCCGCACCGCCCTAGCCGCAGCCCTAGCGGCCCTCACCATCCCCTTCATCGCCCACGCTGCCTCAGGCGACGAATCCGTCGCCACCCCAACCGCCCAGGTCTTCCCAACCCGCCAGGGCATCGGCATCACCTGGACCCCCGTGGACGCCTCCGGCTACCGCGTCGAACGCAAACAAGCCACCGCCGACTGGCAGGACCTCAGCGGCCCACTGACCGCCTCGACGACCACTTGGATCGACGAGACCATCCCAGCCGGCACCACCGCCGACTACCGCGTCGCCACCACCGGCACCGACCCAGCCACCAGCACCGAGGTCAAAGCCACCCGAGTCACCGAAGCCCCAGCCGTCGGCGACATCGACGTACTGGCCCTCGACGCCAACCGCGGCGGGCCTCCCACCTGGCTGAAGAACGAGATCGCGAGCCCCGTCACGGCCACCGCGCCCACCGACGGCTCCCGGACGTTGACCGCCGGTTCGCTGAAGGTGACGCTGCCGGCCTTCGTCGCCGGTCCGGGGTACCACGACCTGCGGTCGCAGACCGCGGTAACACTCACGCAAGGCGAGCGCAGCTGCACCTCCGCCGCCACGCTCCGCGTCACCGCCGTGAGCTACACGCCGGACCTGCAACTCGAGACCTTCGCCGCCTCGCTGGCCGCCGGAACGTGCGAGGGCGCCGACCCGGTCGCGTGGTACGAGATCCGCTATCGGAGCGCCCTCGGCTACCAGGCGCTGTCCATCACGCCGGAACGACACGACTTCGGCAAGGTAAGGCACGGCGAAATGCCGAGCACCGCGTTCACCCTCAAGAGCACGGGCATCGATCCGGTCAGGATCACTGGTTTCTCGATCTTCGGCGGAGGGTTCGAGCTGGACCCGGGGGCCCCGGAGAACTGCCCTTCGTCGTTGCAGCCGGGCGAGACGTGCACCGCGACCGTGCGGTACAGGCCGTCGGTCGGCCCGTCCTCGACCACTTTGAGGGTCTTCGACTCCACCGCCTTGGGCCTGCACAGCGTGACAGTCAGTGGCTACGGAGTAGATGTCGCCGAGGCGCAGAACGTGGACGTGCGCTCGACGTTCAACGGCCACACGGTCAGCTGGAGGTCGCTGCAGAGAGCAGGCGGTACGGCGGTTCTCGGCTACAACCTGCATCGCTACCTGAACGGCGCGGAGACGACCGAGTGGTTCCCGGAGAAGGCGACGGAGGGTACCTTCGTCGTCCCCAAGCCCACCACCGAGCCCGGGACCGAGTACGCCGTCTCGGTCGTCAACGAAGTTGGCGAGGGACCGGTCAGCACCCGTCTGCCCGTCCCGCGGACCAATGAGCAGATCGTGGTGACGCAGGGCGAGCCGGACAGCCGGGACCTGGCGGCAGCAGAAAAATTCGGACACGTCGTCCCGTTCCCGGCAGATCCGAACTCGGTCAAGCCGAAGGAGGCCGTTGCCAGTTCCCCGGACGGGCAGTCCCTCGTCTACGTCACGAACACCACCGAGCGAACCCTGTGGACGCAGAAGGTCACCCCCGGCCATCTCGGCGTACCGGTGAAACTCTGGAGCTCCGCGACGCCGATCACCCGCCTGTCCTGGTCGCCTGACGGCACCCGCATCGCGTTCCAGGCCCCCGAGAACGACAGGCCGTGCGTGTACGTGATCGCGGCCACCGGCGGTACGCCGACGAAGGTCGCCTGCGAGCTGTCCAGCCCGAGCTGGATGCCGGACGCCCGCACGTTGGTGGTGTCCGACCACCGCCTTTCCCCGAGTCGGCTCGCCACGATCGAAGCCACGGCCGGCGGGACCCGGATCTCCACGTGGCGGGGTCAGGCCGAGGTGCCGGCCGACCGGCCGGTCCGCGTCTCGGCTGACGGCCGATGGGTCGCCTACGGCCATGGCTCGACCGTTCGACTGGCCGGTGATCCTGAGCGGGTGAGTCCAACGCTCGACGCGGAGGTGCGTGAGCTCACCTTGGATCCGTTCGGCGGCGACTGGGTCCTGGCGCTGACGGCCAGCGGGCGCGTCTACCAGCTCGGCTTCGACCTCGGCGGCCAGCTGTTCTTGTACGACGGCCTGAAGAGCGTGACGAATCGAGCCGACGTGGCCTGGCAGCGGCTGAGCCTGACGATCAAGCCGACACCGGCGTTGATGGGGCCTGACATCTCCATTCCCTTCGAGGCTTCGGCCTTGCCGGCCGGCACTACCTTCAGTTGCGAGGTGAAGGGATCGTTCCGGGAGGCCGTGGCGTGCACCTCGCCCTTCACAACGCCCGAACTCTCATCAGGGAACTACCAGGTCGTCATCGGTGCGTCCGCACCGGACGGAACCGGCGCCGTGGCGTTCCGGAACATCACCGTCGACGCGACGGGGCCGGTGGCGCGGATGACAGGGCCGGCGTACCAGTCTTCGGTGGCTGCGACGGTGACATTGAAGGTGTCGGCCACGGATCCCAACGGGGTTGCGTCGTACGACGTGCAATACCGTCGGGCCACCTCGGCTGGGCCGTACGGCGATTACGTGCAGCCGTGGACGAACACGACCGCGACGTCGATGAGCCTTGCGGTCGCGGCCGGGTACGAGTACTGCGTTTCGGTGCGGGCCAAGGACAAGTTCGGGAACCTCGGCCAGTGGAGTGCCGACCGGTGCTTCTCGCGGCCATTCGACGACCGGTCGTTGGCTTTGGCATCGACCGGCTGGACGCGGGCGACCGGATCGACGTTCTACTACGGCACCACCACGCAGACGACGGCGTACGGCAAGTCCCTGACCCGGACCGTGCAAGGCAAGCGGTTCTTCCTCGTCGCCACCCGCTGCCCGACCTGCGGATCGGTCGCGGTGTACGCCGGGAACCGGCACCTGACCACGGTCAACCTGGCCTACCCGACCACGCACCGCCAGGTCGTGCTCGGCCTCCCGGTCCAGAGCACGCTCTTCAGCGGCACACTGAAGTTCGTCTCCGCCTCCAGCGGCAAGCTTGTTCAGATTGATGGGCTTGCGGTGGGGCGCACCTGAGTCCATCGCTGCATGGTTGGAGCTGTGACGGCGTCTCTCCTGGCAATCGACCGATGACTGCTAGGAGAGACACTGACCAGTACTACGTCAGGTGGTCGTAGTCGCCTCGGGCCCAGGCGGCGTGGCGGTCGGCGGAGGAGCGGACTACCTGGCGGGCGTCGGCCGGGATGGAGGCGCCGAAGTTGCCGTAGAGGCGGTCGTAGGAGAAGACGTCGAGGGCCTTCGCTACGCGGTCGACTACTGCGCCGGACAGCGGGATGCGGTTCGGGTAGCTGCGCATGAAGCTGACCGAGGTGCGGTCGGGGTTGGCGAAGATGGTGTCGCCGGCAAGGATCACGCCCTTGCCCTCGGCACCTTCTGCCCAGTGCACGACGGCGCTGCCGGGGAAGTGGCCGCCCGGCTGGATCAGGGTGACGCCGGGGAGCAGGTCCAGGGTGCCGGACCAGGTCCTGATCACCTCGTCCTGGCGCGCCACCCATTCTTTGTCGGCCTCGGACACATAGACCGGTACGCCGCCGAGCCGGTGGCTCCACTCGACCTGTACGCCGTACATGTGCGGGTGGCTCGCGATGATCGCGGCCACGTTGCCCAGGGCCCGGACCTGCTCGACGGCGTCGTCGTCCAGGTACCCGATCGGGTCCCAGAGCAGGTTGCCCTCAGCGGTCTGGACCAGCATCGACTGCTGGCCGATTCCGGCGCTCGGGGTCGACGTCACGCCGTACAGGCCGGGCTCGACCTCCTTGACCTCCACCTTGTACCCCGCGGCCGACAGCTCCTCGAGCGTGGTCCAGTGCTGCCCGTCGGCGGGCACCCACTGTCGCTCGTCGGCGCAGATCGCGCAGACCTCGACCTGCTCGGAGTGCTCGACCGCGCAGGTCTCACAGATCCAGAAACTCACTGTCGTCCCCTCTCCACCCGGCGTCGCCGGCGTCATTTTTCGTCGCCGCTCCCACGCTAATCCCCGGCCGGTCCCTCCCACAGGGTCCAATCGGCCCCGGTCGTGGCGGGCCACTGGATGCTCCAACTTCAAGAGCGGTCGAAGTCAAGCGCCGTCGAGTCAAACGCGGCCGAGTCAGGCGCGGTCGAAGTCAGGCGCGACGTGACCGCCGCCACGCCGCCGGATCTCGCCGAGAGCGATCTCACATGAGAGCGGCGCAGAACGGGTGCGGGGCAGCGATAACATCAAGAACGGTCTGGTTCCCTTCCGGGCCGAGCCGATCGCGGCCTCTGCTATCAACTCGACACCCGTGCTGACCAGACGCCCCGGAGTCGCCGCGTCCACCGGCTCTGATCCGTCGTCCGATCGGAGGATCGGTTTGCCCAGCAAGCCAGTCGGCACGCTGTACCGCGGTCACGAGGGCATGTGGTCGTGGGTGGCGCACAGGATCACCGGCGTCGGGATCTTCTTCTTCCTCCTCGTGCACGTGCTCGACACCGCGCTCGTCCGGGTCTCCCCCGAGGCGTACAACGAGGTGATCGGCACCTACAAGAACCCGATCGTCGGCCTGATGGAGGTCGGTCTGGTCGGGGCCATCCTGTTCCACGCCTTCAACGGGATCCGGCTGATCCTGGTCGACTTCTGGGCCAAGGGCCCGCGCAACCAGCGCAAGCTGATGATCGGCGTCGGGGTCGTCTGGATCGTCCTGTTCGTGCCGTTCGTGATCCGGCACCTGATGCACGTCTTCGGCGGGGAGTGACCATGTCCGAAATCGCAGCCCCGCGCTCGTCCACCCGGTCCCGCTCGCTCAAGGGCGGCGGCCGCAACCGGTCCGGCCAGACCAACTTCGAGCTCTACAGCTGGCTGTTCATGCGGCTGTCCGGGCTCGCCCTGGTCGTGCTGGTGCTCGGCCACCTGTTCGTCAACCTGATGCTCGGCGGCGGGATCACCGCGCTGGACTTCGCCTTCGTGGCCGGTAAGTGGGCCAACCCGCTGTGGCAGGTCTGGGACCTGCTGATGCTGTGGCTGGCGATGCTGCACGGCACCAACGGGATGCGCACGATCATCAACGACTACGCCGAGAAGGACCAGACGAGGTTCTGGCTGAAGAGCCTGCTGATCACCGCCTCGATCGTGATCGTCGTGCTCGGCACCCTGGTCATCTTCACCTTCGACCCCTGCCTAGACCCGCACAGCACGCTGTCGGTCTGCAAGTAAGGACAGTCTCAGATGCAGCGCCACCAGTACGACGTGGTCATCGTCGGCGCCGGCGGAGCGGGTATGCGCGCCGCTCTGGAGTCCAGCAAGCGGACCCGGACCGCGGTGCTCACCAAGCTCTACCCGACCCGGTCGCACACCGGCGCGGCCCAGGGCGGCATGTGTGCCGCGCTGGCCAACGTCGAGGAGGACAACTGGGAGTGGCACACCTTCGACACGGTCAAGGGTGGTGACTTCCTGGTCGACCAGGACGCCGCCGAGGTGATGTGCCGCGAGGCCGTCGACGCGGTCCTCGACCTGGAGAAGATGGGCCTGCCGTTCAACCGGACCGCCGAGGGCAAGATCGACCAGCGGTTCTTCGGCGGCCACACCCGCAACCACGGCGAGGCCGTCGTACGCCGCTCCTGCTTCGCCGCCGACCGTACCGGTCACATGATCCTGCAGACGCTCTACCAGCAGTGCATCAAGCAGAACGTCGAGTTCTTCAACGAGTTCTACGTGCTCGACCTGCTGATGGTGGCCGGCAAGGCGACCGGCGTGGTCGCCTACGAGCTGGCCACCGGCGAGCTGCACATCTTCTCGGCCAAGTCGATCGTGTTCGCCTCGGGTGGGTTCGGCAAGGTCTTCCGGACCACCTCGAACGCGCACACGCTGACCGGCGACGGGATGGGCATCGTCTGGCGCAAGGGCCTGCCGCTGGAGGACATGGAGTTCTTCCAGTTCCACCCGACCGGCCTGGCCGGCCTCGGCGTCCTGCTGTCGGAGGCCGCCCGTGGTGAGGGCGGCATCCTGCGCAACAAGGACAACGAGCGCTTCATGGAGCGGTACGCGCCGACCGTGAAGGACCTCGCGCCGCGCGACATGGTGGCCCGGGCGATGGCGAACGAAGTACGGGAAGGCCGGGGCTGTGGCCCGGACGGCGCGTACGTGATGCTCGACCTGACCCACCTGGAGCCCGCGCACATCGACGCGAAGCTGCCGGACATCACCGAGTTCGCCCGGACCTATCTCGGCGTCGAGCCGTACACCGAGCAGATCCCGGTGTTCCCGACCGCGCACTACGCGATGGGCGGCATCCCGACCAACATCAAGGGCGAGGCGCTGGCCAACAACACCGACGTCATCCCCGGCCTGTACGCCGCGGGCGAGGTCGCGTGCGTCTCGGTCCACGGCGCCAACCGGCTCGGGACCAACTCGCTGCTGGACATCAACGTGTTCGGCCGGCGGGCCGGCATCGCTGCCGCGGAGTACGCCGAGACCGCGGACTTCGAGGAGCTCCCGGACGCACCGGAGACCTTCGTGGTCGACCTGATCGAGGGCATGCGGACCGCCACCGGCGAGGAGCGGGTGGCCGCGATCCGGACCGATCTGCAGGCCACGATGGACATCAACGCGCAGGTGTACCGGACCGAGGGCTCGCTCAAGCAGGCGCTGTCCGACATCGAGGCGCTCAAGGTCCGGTTCGCGAACGTCGCGGTCCAGGACAAGGGCAAGCGGTTCAACACCGACCTGCTGGAAGCCGTCGAACTGGGCTTCCTGATCGACCTGGCCGAAGTACTGGTGGTGTCGGCGCTGGCGCGCAAGGAGTCTCGCGGCGGGCACTTCCGGGAGGACTACGACAAGCGTGACGACGTGAACTTCATGCGGCACACCATGGCCTACCGGACGATCGATGCCGAGGGCAACGTGAACATCCGGCTCGACTACAAGCCGGTCGTGCAGACTCGCTACAAGCCGATGGAGCGGAAGTACTGATGGACGTCAAGGTCAAGATCCTTCGGTACAACCCCGAGGTGCTCGACGAGTCCGAGTGGAAGACCTACTCGGTCACGCTGCTGCCCGGCGACCGGGTGCTGGACGCGCTGCACAAGATCAAGTGGGAGCAGGACGGCACGCTGACCTTCCGCCGGTCCTGCGCGCACGGTGTCTGCGGTTCGGACGCGATGCGGATCAACGGCCGCAACCGGCTGGCCTGCAAGACGCTGATCAAGGACCTGAACCCGGAGAAGGAGATCACCGTCGAGCCCATCAAGGGCCTGCCGGTGCTCAAGGACCTGGTCGTCGACATGGAGCCGTTCTTCGACGCCTACCGCGCGATCATGCCGTTCCTGGTCACCGACGGCCACGAGCCGAGCCGGGAGCGGATCCAGTCGCAGGCCGACCGGGAGCGCTTCGACGACACCACCAAGTGCATCCTCTGCGCCGCCTGTACGACGTCCTGCCCGGTCTTCTGGTCCGACGGCCAGTACTTCGGTCCGCAGGCGATCGTCGGCGCGCACCGGTTCATCTTCGACAGCCGGGACGAGGGCACCGAGCAGCGGCTGGAGATCCTGAACGACAAGGAGGGCGTCTGGCGCTGCCGGACCACCTTCAACTGCACCGACGCCTGCCCGCGCGGTATCGAGGTCACCAAGGCGATCCAGGAGGTCAAGCGCGCACTGATCTTCCGCCGCGTCTGATCCTGCAACGTTTGAGCGTCCGGAGAGCCCTTCGACGGGGTTCTCCGGACGTTTTGCGTTGAGGGTGCAACCGGATCCGCCGCCCAGGAGTTGTTGGGAAAAGACCTACTGGGGAGTGGTGATGGCTGACGAGGAAACGGTGCGGGAGCTGTACGAGGGGTGTTACCGGCGACTGGTCGGGCAGGTTTTCGCTGTGTGCGGCAACCGGGGGGAAGCCGAGGACGCCGTCCAGGAGGCGTTCGTCCGGGCGGTGGAGAAGCCGCGGCGGTTCGCCCAGATCGACAACCAGGAAGCCTGGCTCCGGACGGTCGCGCTGAACGTACTACGCAGCCGCTACCGCCGGGCAACGCGTTTCCACGGGTTGCTGTCCCGCCAGCCGGCCCCGGTGACGACCACGACCGGGATGTCCGCCGACCGGGTGGCGCTGGTCGACGCGCTGCGGCAACTGCCCTACGAACAGCGCGAGGCGATTGCGCTGCACCACATCGTCGACCTGCCGATCCGCGAGATCGCAGCGCAGCTGGGAGTCGCCGAAGGCACCATCAAGGCCCGCCTGACCAGGGGCCGGGCGCGGCTGGCCCCGCTGGTCCACGAGTTCGCCGACGACGCCGAGGAGGTCAACCATGTCTGAACTGAAAGAACTGTCCTGGGAAGTCCAGGAGAGCGTCGAGCCAGTGCCGTTCGAACAGCTGGAGCACCGGGGTATCCGCCGTCGCCGCCGTCGGCAGACACTCACCGGCGCGGGAGTCGTTGCGGCGGTGACGATCGCGGTAGCAGCCGCCCTTCTCCCCCTCGGCAACGTCACCGGCACCGAGAAGCCCCCGGCGGCGGGCATCACCAAGCCGATCGCTGTCGACCAGGCGGCCGAGAAGCTGGTGGCCGGCGACGCGCGCCTGGCAGAGGTCGTCTTCGCCGGCCCCAACAGCTGGGTGTCCTCGTGGGACGGCTCTACCGGTGAGAAGCAGCGCTATGCGGCCGTGCTGAGCCGGGACGGAGTCCGGACCACTACGCCGGTGCGGGACATGTGGTTCTCGGCGCTCGAGCTCGGCGACGACCCCGCCGCGGTGTCCGGACCCAAGGGGGAAGGGGACCAGAAGGACCCGAGCTGGGCCCACGCGCTGATGGTCCGGCTGACCGCCGAGGGCAAGGTCGAGAAGAAGCTGCGCTGGGCCGCGCCGACCACGACGTTCGCCGAGAACGAGACGCTGGTGTTCGAAGTGACCCACGAGCACGTGCCGTGGATCCTCAATCCGGACGAGGGCACTCTGCGGAAACTGGAGATCAAGGGGACGGACAACTTCTCGGGCACGGTTCAGGACGGCACCGGCCGTTGGTGGCTGACCGGCAACCAGGGCAAGGCGAGTTACGTCCTGTGGACCGACGACGGCGGCCGGAACTGGAGCAAGGCGCTGGTCGATTCGCTCGACTCGGCCGGCGGTGTCGGGGTCAGCGCCGACGGTCGCACTGCCGTCACCTTCACCCTGGGAATTACCACCGGCGGCCCGGTCCGGATGAAGCTCTCGACCGACCAGGGAGAGACCTGGACGACCAGCGCTCCCAGGGAGCGCACCTGGACCAGGCCACCGGTCGCCCTCAACGACGGCAGCGTCCTGCTGCTGGAGAAGGGCAAGCTGGTCCGGCTGAACGGCGAAGTGGTGGCCACCGCTCCCAAGGACGCTGTCGAACTGCGTGGCGACGACGACCTCCTCTACGTCGCGAGCGGCGAGTCGGGGTCGATCGCCACCAGCACCGACCTCGGCAAGACCTGGAAGACGTTCGAACCCCGCTAGGGATGCATGCGGGAGCCCTTGAGGATCTTGTCGACCGCGTTCTTCGGACCATGCAGGGCCAGCCCGACCAGATCGAGCTGGCCCTGCTGGACCGCTTTCACCGCCGCGCGGTTGTCACGATCGTTGCCGGTAGCAAACAAGTCCTGAGTGAAGATCGAGTGCGCGATCCCCCGGCCGAGCGTCCGCTGATGGGCCACCGCCATGAACTCCTTCGCCCCCTCGAACACCAGCACCGGCTGACGGAACATCGGCAGGTACCGCGTCCCGTCGGCGTCCTCGTACGCCTCCCCCACCAGCTCCGGCTGCGTCGCCGCGATCCCACTCACCAGAAACGCCGTCACGTTCAACCGCTGCCAACTCGCCAGATCGTCCCGCAGCAACACAGCAATCTTCGTATCGAACCGAACCAACTCAGCATCGTTGTCCACAACCTCAAATCTGCCCGCTACGCCATCGCCCGGGCTTGTACGTTCTTAACGCATACTGGCGCGCATGGACTGGTCGAGAGAACCGAAGGCGCGCGTGCTCGGGGCGGCGTACGTGGTGGGATTCCTGCTCTGGCTGGTCGGCGTGATCGTGGTCTTGTACAACCAGCTCACCGGCGGCTCCGGGGCGGCGATGACCGTCGGCGTCGTGTTGTTCGCCGTCGGCCAGGCGGTCATCACCACGCTGGCCTTCCGCCTGCGTCGACACTTCCCCGCGCCGAACCGGCCCAAGGACAACTTCCAGCGAGCCTGGAACTACCTCGCCCTCGGTCGCGCGTTGCCCTCCGCCGTACGGCTGCTGCTCAACCGGTAGCGATCAGCAGTACGGCGGGTTGGAGGTGATGGCGGTGGCTACTCGGAGGAAGAGGCAGAAGAGGCGGTACAGGTCGGGCATCGGGGCTTCGACGGTGATGGTGCGGTCGTCGGTGCGGGTGATGCCGGGGATGGCGGGGAGGTGAGAGGCGACGGAGGCGTTCTGCCAGCGGACGGCCAGGCGGTGGGTGGTGCGGTTGACGGTTGGGGTGGCTCTCGGGGTGCGGAGGGCTGTTTCGGTGGCCGACTCGATGGCGGCGCGCGCTTCGGCAACGGGGACCAGTTGAGCGGCGAAGCGGTCCTTGGCGAACTTGACCGGGACGGTTGCCACCGACGGGTCCCAGGCGGTCATCTCGGCGCAGGCGGCGTCGTCACCGGTCAGCAGCGCCACCGGTACGCCGTACGCGGCTGCGGTGGCGTGCAGGAGACCGATCTCGCCGACCACGCGGTCATCGAGCCAGATGTCCTCGATCTCGTGACCCATGAAGCTGTGGCTGAGGACTCCGAGGACGCCCGCCCGGGCGTGGAAGCCGACGCAGACCACGGCGTCGTACTCCGGGGTCAGGCCCTCGATCATGCCCATCGGTTTGGGCCGGCCCTTGATCAGCGTCACCCGCGGGTCGAGCAGGTCGGGCAGCAGGTTCCGCATCGGGCCGTGGGCGTCGTTGACCAGGACCACCGACGCCCCGCCCGCGAAGGCCCCGCGGACGGCCGCGTTGACGTCCTCGGTCATCATCACCCGGCCGCGCTCGTAGTCGCGCCCACCCGGCTGCACGTCCTCGGCGTCGACGAGTCCGGTGATGCCTTCCATGTCCGCGCTGATGTAGACCTTCACGCCGTCTCCCCTTCGCAGTTCATCACCCGAGGGTATGTTCTGACGTGTGAGCAGCGGGGCGCAGGTCGAGGCCTGGAGGCCGGCGATCGACGGTGTCGTCGAAGTGCTGCACGCCCACTTCCCGTCGCACGCCTATCCGAGCCACACGCACGACGCGTGGACCGTGCTGATCGTGGACGAGGGCGTCATCCGCTACGACCTGGACCACCGCGAGCACGGCCTGACGCAGGCCCAGGTCTCGCTGCTGCCGCCGAACGTCCCGCACGACGGCCGCTCGGTCCACCCCGGCGGTTTCCGCAAGCGCGTGCTCTACCTAGAGCCGGACCGCCTGGGTGGCGAAGGCCTGAGCGGCGCAGCGGTCGACCAGCCGGAGTACCTCGATCCCGTACTACGACGCCGCCTGCACCAGCTGCACGGCGTACTGGTCGATGGGCGGGAGGACCTCGAGGCGCAGAGTCGGCTCACGCTGATTGAGGAGCGTCTGCAGCAGCATCTGCGCCAGCAGGTCGTCGCCCCGCCGGATCGCCGCGACCCCGGAGTCGCCGCGAAGCTGCGGGAACTCCTCGACGAGCAGCTGCCGGCCGGGCTCACCCTCGACGAGGCGTCGAAGGTCGTGCACGCGCACCCGGCGCATCTGGTGCGCGCGTTCAGCCGCGAATACGGAATGCCGCCGCACCGCTACCTGACCGGGCGACGGGTCGACCTGGCCAGGCGGTATCTGCTGGAAGGGCGGCCGGCGGCGGAGGTCGCAGTACTGGCCGGGTTCTACGACCAGTCGCACCTGACCCGGCACTTCCGGAAGATGCTCGGGGTCAGTCCGTCGCGGTTCGCTCGGCCTTGAGCGCGCGGTAGCCCCACCTGCCGAGCAGGCCGGCGATGCCGAGGTTCACCACGATCAGGACGGTGTGCGCCACGTAGTACCCGGTCGGGCGGCCGTTGGTGGCGGCCAGGTTCTTGATGAACGTCACGTAGGTGACGACGTTCCAGACGGCGATCCCGAGCAGGACGAGAGCATGCTTGCGTTCGAGTTTCACCGGACCAGTCTCCCCGATCGCTTAATTCCCGCGGTCGACGGTGCGGAGGAGCTGGGTGCGGTTGGCGACGCCGAAGCGGCGGTAGAGCCTGGTCAGCTGCGACTCGACCGCCTTGACGCTCAGGTAGAGGGCGGCGGCGATCTCGCGGTTGGTGGAGCCGTCGCGGACCATCGCGACGATCTGCAGCTCGTTGTCGGTCAGCTCGGACGGCAGCCGGCTCCGGCTCGGTACGTCGAGCCGCGCGAGCTCCGTCTCGGCCACCTCACGCCAGGCGGGAGCGCCGTACGCCTCGAACTGCTCGATGGCATCCAGGAACGCGGTCCGTGCCACCGATCGACGGCGAGCCTGCCGGGCCACCCGGCCGCGCGTCAGCTCGCAGCGGGCCAGATCCAGTGGGTAGACGTGATCGCCGGCCGTATTGATCGTCTTCTCGAGCAGATCCAGCGCCGCGGCCGGATCGCCCTGCTTGGCGATCAGCAGCGCCTCCGAACGCGCCAGCCCGACCAGTACGACGGATCGGTCGAGCCGCTCGGCCCGCTCCCGGATCTCCGCGATCAGCGCGGCGGCGTCATCCAGCCGCCCAGCAGCAACCAGAGCCTCCGCGTAGTCCGCGTGCCACGGGATCACGGCCGGGTCGTAGGGCATCGCGGCCTCACCCGACTCCGCGATCGCATCGAACGCCTCAACCGCCCGCTGCGGGTCGCCGGTCAGTACGCCGATGATGCCTACGCCGGTGAGCGCCGGGCCGGTCCACTCCTCGTTGCCGACCAGCCGGCAGCCCTCAAGCGCCGCCTCGGCCAGCTCGCGCGCCATCGTGGCCGTGCCGCCGGCCCATTCGGCGCGGCAGGCAACGACCAGCCCGACCTCGGGCTCGTCGCCCAGGTCCTGCATGAGCTGGTAGCACTCGTGACCGGCGGCCAGCGCGTCGGCGCCGCGGCCGCTGCGCTCGTAGATGGCCGTCGCGGAGACCAGCACCGAAGCCAGCCAGCGGACCGCGCCACCAGCCCGTACTTCCTCGACCAGCGCGCTGATCTGCTCGATCGCCTCGCCTGTCCGGCCGCGGAACAGTTCACGCATCGCCGCCATCTGCCGGGCGTTCACCACCGCCTTGGTGAGCGGCAAGCCACGGGCCAACTCGGCGGCCTGCTCCAGCAGGTCGTCGGAGGTCTGCTCGCCGCCACGGGCGATCTGCACGGTGCTGGACGCACTCAGAGCGTCGACCAGTGCCTCGACGTCACCACACTCGCGAGCAAGCCTCTCGGCCTCCTGCGCGTCAGCCTGGGCGTCGTCGAGCCGACGGTCGAAGTACGCGCTGTTGCTGCGCAGGATCCGAACCCGTGCTTCGAGTTGCGGATCACCCGCCGCCGCCTCGAAGGCTTCGGCGAGGAGAGCGATCCTGTGCTCCCGCTCAGGCCATGCTGCGTCCACCAGGAGCAGCAGGGCCGCCACCTTGGTCTCCGGCCGAGTAGCAGCCTGTACTGCGAGCCGCGCCATCTCTGCGGACTCCACCAGGTGGCCGGCCGCAGCTGCCGCGTCTGCTGCGCTGGAGAGTCGCCTGGCTCGGTCGTCCTGCTCACGGACCGGTGTGCGCTCCGCAGCGAGTCGCCAGAGGGTCGCGGCGGCTCCGAGTGCCCCGCGGCCGCCGGCAACAACAGCAGCGGCCTCGATCGTCGCGGCCAGTTCGGTGTCGGCCTCCTGCGTCGCCAGCGCCCGGTGCGTCGCGTTCTCGACCGGCTCGTCCACCACCGCGGCCAGCTGGGCGTGTGCCTGCCGCCGCGCCGCGGACGTCGCTTCGGCGTAGACGAACTCTCTGAGCAGCGGGTGGGAGAACCGCAGCCGCTCCGATGACACATCGACGATCCCGAGCGCTTCTGCCTCGGCCAGCTCCGCGTCGACGGGACGTTTGAGCGACTGGGCGAGCTGATTGGTCGTCGGGCGCGGCGAGGAGGCGGCATGCAGCAGCAGCTCGTACGTCGCCGGGGTGAGGTCGGCGAGCCGGTCCCCCAGCAGCGTCTTGAGGCGGCTGGACACGGGCAGCGGGTCGTTCGGCGAGACGCCCTGCGGGTGACGCAGGATGGCCCGGCCGAGCTCCAGCGCCATGAACGGGTTGCCGGCGCTCGCGGTGAAGATGCGGCGCGCAGTACGGACCGGGAGGGGGCTGGAGAGTCTGTTGCGGAGCAGAGCCAGTACGTCGGCCTCGGTGAGCGGCGGGACCTCCAGCTGCAGCACAGGCTCCGGGCACGCCTCAGCCATCACCGGCAGGTCGCCGTCGGCAACCTGCTCCGTGGCGAGCATCTGGACGCCATCGGTCAGCCGCCGGGCGCAGAAGGTCAGTACTTCGAGGCTGGACGGGTCCACCCACTGGATGTCGTCCACAACCAGTAGCACCGGGCCCGCGGTCGCCAGGCGGCGCAGTACGTGCAGTACTGCGAGTCGCACGGCCAGCTCGTCGCGGACTGTGTCGGGAGCGCTTGCCTTGAGCAAGGCCACCTCGAGCGGCTGACGGAGGTGGTCGGGCAGCACCTGCCAAGCCAGCTCCAGCTGGTTGGAGAGCAGGTCGAGGAGCGTGACGTACGGCAGACCGGCCTCGCTCTGGGAGGGCGCGGCGCTCAGCACGCGGCAGCCGGCCTTGGCGCGGTCAGCAACCAGTGCCCGGCCGGTGGCGGACTTGCCGATCCCGGTCGGGCCATAGAGCAGCACGCTGCCGCTGGTCGCGAGCTGCTTCTTGGCACGCTCGACCAGTCCGGCGCGCCCGACCAGCTCGTCGTCAGTCATCGATCCACATTCTCCCCGAAGGATTACATTCGCCGACATCACAGTCGAGTGCCAATGGACACGGCGAGTGTCACATATGGAGATCGCCAGGCCACTAGCTCGTCATCCACCTGTTGAAACGTGCAGTTGGCCCACGATTGCGCATTTTCACGGCGCTTCAGTCAAAACTCGCCGAAACGAGACAGTGGCACACCAGTGCCCCGGCACAGCGCTGACCCGGCTTCCACCGGAAGCCGGGTCAGTGCCACGGGCTGGCTCAGATCGAGTCGAGGTCGCGTTCGATCGCGGCCAGTTCCTCCTCGGATCCCTGCACCTTGGGGCCGGTGAACCAGTGCCGGGCCGAGATCAGCCACCACAGACCGGCGAAACCGAGCACGACCAGGACCGCGATCGGGGTGTAGTTGAAGGTCTTCGGGCCGACCGGGCTGACCTGCGGCAGCATGAACAGCACGGTGATGAAGAGGACCCACGTGACCGCAATCACACCGATCGGCCGGCTCCAGCGGCCCAGGTGCCACGGTCCGGGCTCGAACCGGTCCCCTTGCAGCAGCCGCAGGAAGGTCGGCATCACGTAGGCGATGTAGAGCCCGATCACCGCGATCGAGGTGACCGCGGCGTACGCCGTCGCGTTCCACAGGTACGGCAGGCCGAGCAGGAAGGCGCCGGCCCCGGCCAGCCAGATCGCGTTGGTGGGCGTCCGGGTCTTCGGGTTGATCTTGTGCCAGAAGCTCGAGGCCGGCAGCGCGCCGTCACGGGAGAACGCGTAGATCATCCGCGAGTTGGCCGTCATCGACGACATCCCGCAGAACAGCTGCGCCCCGACCACGACCAGCAGCAGCACCTTGGCGAGCGAGACGCCGACCGCGTCGATGAAGATCTGCGCGGGCGGTACGCCGGTCTCGCTGCCGAGCGCGCCGTCGTAGCTCTGGATCGCGAAGGTCAGGCCGATCAGCAGCACCCAGCCGGCCACCAGCGAGACCAGGATGGACATCACAATGCCGCGCGGGCCCGACCGGGCCGCGTCGTGGGTCTCCTCGGTCATGTGCGCGGACGCGTCGTACCCGGTGAAGGTGTACTGCGCGAGCAGCAGGCCGAGCAGCGCGACGTAGAAGGTCGAGCCCCAGCCGGTGTTGTTGACGAACTCGGTGAAGACGAAGTCGGCCGACTGGTGACGGTCCGGCACGAAGGCCAGGATCGCGACGATGAAGACGACGCCGACGATGTGCCACCAGACGCTGATGTCGTTGAGCCGGGCGACCAGTTTCACGCCGACCGAGTTCAGCAGCGCGTGCACCAGCAGGATGATGCCGAACAGCAAGATGGTGTGGCCCGGCGTCGCACTGAAGCCGAACTGCAGGTCCAGCAGCGCGTTCAGGAAGAACGCGGCGCCGAAGTCGATCCCCGCGGTGACCGCGACCTGGCCGAGGAAGTTGAACCAGCCGGTGAACCAGGCCCAGGCGGCGCCGTTCGACGGTGCCAGCTTGGCCGACCAGTAGTACAGGCCGCCGGCGGTCGGGTAGCTCGAGCAGACCTCGGCCATCGCCAGTCCGACCAGCAGCGTCATCAGCCCGACGATCGGCCAGCCCCAGATGATCATCACCGGGCCGCCGGTGTTCATCCCGAAGCCGTACAGGGTCAGGCAGCCGGACAGGATCGAGATGATCGTGAAGGAGACGGCGAAGTTCGAGAACCCCGACATCGTCCTGGAGAGTTCCTGGGCGTAACCCAGCTGGTGCAGCCGCTTTTCGTCGTCGGACCGGTCCGTGCTCACGAATGCCTCCCAATGGTCTTCCAGCAGACCTTTGCGGACCATTGAGACACGCGCCACACGCACTGTCAAGGAATCAGGTCAGGAAGCCCCGGAGCAAGGCCGCCGTGCCGGACAGATGCTCCTGCATCGCCTGCCGGGCGGCGACCGGATCGCCGGCCAGGATCGCGGTCACGATCGCGTCGTGCTGGTCGTTGGAGTGCTCCAGATTGACCGCCAGCAAGGGAATCGCGTCCAGCAACTCGTTCAGCCGCATCCGTACGTCGGCCGTGGCGGACGTCAGCGACGGTGAGCCGCTCACCTCGGCGATGGCCAGGTGCAGGCGGGAATCCATCCTGCGGTAGTCGGTCAGGCCGGCCGACGAGGTCTCGGCCAGGCAGCGCCGAAGGTGCTCGGCCTCGGCGTCGGTCAGCTCGCGGGACGCCGCGGCCTCGGCCGCACCTGTCTCCAGCGCGAACCGGAGTACCAGGGCGTCGTCGACTCCGGCGCCGAGCTCCCGGGTGAGCTGTTTGGCGCTCACCCGGCGGGGTTTGGGCAACTGCTCGTTGACGAACGTCCCGCCGTACCGGCCGCGGCGGGACTCGACGTACCCGGCGTCCGTCAGCGCCTTGATCGCCTCGCGCAGGGTGACCCGGCTGACGTTCAGCCGGGCGGCCAGGTCGCGTTCGGCGGGCAGCCGCTCACCCGGCCCGACGACGCCGAGCTTGATTGCCTGCAGCAACCGCTCGACCGTCTCCTCGAACGGGTTGCCGGCCCGTACCGGCCGGAACACCGCCTCGTCCGCAGTTGCCACCCTGCCACCTACTTTCCCCGTTGCGTTGCCCCAGGTTAGAGCGGGGTGACGTACGCGCCCGAGATGCCGCCGTCGACCAGGAACGTGTTGGCGGTGATGAAGGACGAGTCGTCGCTCGCCAGGAAGGCGACGGCGGCGGCGATCTCCTCGGGCTCGCCGAACCGGCCCATCGGGACGTGCACCAGCCGGCGCTGCGCACGCTCCGCGTCCTTGGCGAAGAGTTCCTTCAGCAACGGCGTGTTGACCGGGCCGGGACACAACGCGTTGACCCGGATCCCCTGCCGGGCGAACTCGACGCCGAGTTCGCGGCTCATCGCGAGCACGCCGCCCTTCGAGGCGGAGTACGAGATCTGCGAGGTGGCGGCGCCCATCACGGCGACGAACGAGGCCGTGTTGATGATCGAGCCCTTGCCCTGGCGCTGCATGTACGGGATGACGTGCTTGCAGCACAGGTAGACCGAGGTCAGGTTGACCTCCTGCACCTTGCGCCACGCCTCCAGGCCGGTCTCCAGGATCGAGCCGTCCTCCGGCGGCGAGATGCCCGCGTTGTTGAAGGCGATGTCGACGCTGCCGAAGGTGTCGCACGCCTGCTTGAACAGGTTCTCGACATCCGCGTCGTTGGTCACGTCGGTCTGCACGAGCAGCCCGCCGACCTCGTCGGCGGTCGCCTTCCCGGCCGCGGGGTCGACGTCGCCGACGACCACCTTCGCGCCCTCGGCCGCGAGCCGGCGGACCGAGGCGAGGCCGATCCCGCTCGCGCCGCCGGTGACAACCGCGACCCGGCCCTCCAGACGGGTTGCCTTGACGTCCATTCAGTCCTCCGTGGTGATGTAGATGTTCTTGGTTTCGGTGAACGCGTCGAGCGCGTCCGGTCCGAGTTCGCGGCCGAGCCCGGATTGCTTGTAGCCGCCGAACGGCGTCGAGTAGCGCACCGACGAATGCGAGTTGATCGACAGGTTGCCCGCCTCGACCCCGCGACCCACGCGCAGCGCACGGCCGATGTCCCGCGTCCAGATCGACCCCGACAGCCCGTACTGCGAGTCGTTGGCGATCCGCACCGCGTCGGCCTCGTCCTCGAACGGGATTACCGTGACGACCGGCCCGAAGATCTCCTCACGGGCGGCCCGGTCGTCGGGTGAGACCGGCGCGAGCACGGTCGGCGGGAACCAGTACCCGGGTCCGCTCGGCGCGCTGCCCCGGAACGCGACCGGCGCGCCGTCCGGCACGTAGCTCGCGACGCGTTCCAGCTGCTTGGCGGAGATCAGCGGACCCATCTCGGTCGCGGGATCGGCCGGATCGCCGACCTTCACACCCTGCACGGCCGGCTCGAACAGCTCCATGAACCGGTCGTACGCCGACCGCTCGACCAGGATCCGCGACCGCGCGCAGCAGTCCTGCCCGGCGTTGTCGAACACCCCGTACGGCGCCTGCGCGGCCGCCTTGGCCAGGTCGGAGTCGGCGAAGACGATGTTCGCCGACTTACCACCGAGCTCGAGCGTCACCCGCTTCACCTGGTCCGCGCAGCCGGCCATGATCTGCTGACCGACCGCCGTCGACCCGGTGAACACAACCTTCCGTACCGCGGGATGCGTCACGAACCGCTGGCCGACCACGGTCCCGGCGCCGGGGACGATCTCCAGGACGCCCGGTGGGATCCCGGCTTCCAGCGCAAGCTCGCCCAAGCGGATCGCGGTCAACGGGGTCAGCTCGGCGGGCTTGAGCACGACCGTGTTGCCCGCAGCCAGGGCAGGTGCGAAACCCCAGCCGGCGATCGGCATCGGGAAGTTCCACGGCACGATCACGCCGACCACGCCGAGTGGTTCCTTGAAGGTCAGATCGATGCCACCGGCAACAGGAATCTGCCGGCCGAACAACCGTTCCGGCGCCGCGGAGTAGTAGGTGAGGACGTCGCGGACGTTGCCGGCCTCCCAGCGCGCGTTGCTGATCGTGTGGCCGGCGTTCTCGACCTCCAGCTGGGCAAGGTTCTCCAGATCCGCGTCGACCTTGTCGGCGAAGCGCCGGAGCAGCCGGCCGCGGTCCGCCGGCGCGACGGAGCGCCAGGTGGTGAACGCTTCGGTGGCCCGGGCGATGGCGGCATCGGTCTGCTCGACCGAGGCCAGCTCGATGCCGCGGACAACCTTCTCGGTCGCGGGGTTGATCACGTCGTACGTCACCGGCGCGGACTCCTCTTCTTGCCTTCAGCAACGAGTGCGGCGAACAGCCGCAGGTCTTCGGGGTTCTCCTCGGGATGCCACTGGACGCCGAGCGCAAAGGTCTTGCCGTCGACCTCTGCCGCTTCTACGGTGCCGTCGCCGGCTCTGGCGGTCACCTGCAGGTCGGCGGCGACTTCGGCCAGCGCTTGGTGGTGGTAGCAGTGCACGCTGGTCTGCTCGCCGAAGAGCCGGCCGGTGAGGGTGTCCGGCTCGACCTTCACCTCGGTCCGGCCGAAGACGGCAGGGCTGGGTCGGTGCTCGTGGTGGGCGATCGAGTCCGGCAGGTGTTGGTGCAGGGTGCCGCCGAGGGTGACGTTGAGCATCTGGAGTCCCCGGCAGATCGCGAGCAACGGGAGATCCGCGTCGAGAGCCGCCTTGATCAGGACGGCCTCGTGCTCGTCGCGACTCGGCCGGGTGTCGACGGTCTCGGGGTGCGGCGCGGCGCCGTACGAGGCGGGGTCGACGTCACACCCACCGGCGATGATCAGGCCATCGAGGATGTCCAGGACTGAGGGATCGGTGCCGACGGGCGGGAGGAGCAGCGGTACGCCGCCGGCCGCGACGACGGAGTCGAGGTAGACGCGCGGGAGGATGGCGGCTTCGCGCTGCCAGACTCCCCAGCTCGTCGGCTCGAGGTACGTCGTGATGCCGATCCGCGGCCTAGAGGCGCTCGAAGCCACGGATCCGCTCCCAGTCGGTCACCGCCGCGTCGTAGGCGTCCAGCTCGACGCGGGCCGCGTTGACGTAGTGCTCGACGACGTCGTCACCGAAGGCTTCCCGCGCGACCTTCGAACCGCCGAACAGGGCCGCCGCCTCGCGCAGAGTGGTCGGCACGTGCGGCTTGTCCGAGGTGTAGGCGTTGCCTTCCAGCATCGGCTCCATCTCCAACTGGTTCTCGAGCCCGTGCAGACCCGAGGCGATCAGTGCGGCGACGGCGAGGTACGGATTCACGTCGCCACCCGGCAAGCGGTTCTCCACCCGGAGCGACTCGCCGTGCCCGACGACTCGCAGCGAACAACTGCGGTTGTCGAGCCCCCAAGCGACAGCGGTCGGCGCGAAGCTGCCCGGTACGAAACGCTTGTAGGAGTTGATGTTCGGCGCCAGCAGATAGGTGAACTCGGGCAAGCAAGCGAGTTGGCCGGCGATGAACCGCTCCATCAGTTCGGAGAATCCGTGCTCACCGTCACCGGCCAAGACCGCAGTACCGTCGGTACTGCGGAAGCTCAGGTGGATGTGACACGAGTTGCCCTCGCGTTCGTCGTACTTGGCCATGAAGGTCAGGCTCTTGCCGTGCTTGGCCGCGATCTCCTTGGCCCCGGTCTTGTAGATCGAGTGGTTGTCGCAGGTGGCCAGCGCCTCGTCGTACCGGAAGGCGATCTCGTGCTGGCCGAGGTTGCACTCGCCCTTGGCGGACTCGACGTACAGGCCGGCGCCCTCCATCGAGTTGCGGATGTCACGCAGCAGCGGCTCGATCCGGGCGGTGCCGAGCAGCGAGTAGTCGACGTTGTACTGGTTGGCGGGCTCGAGATCCTTGTAGGTCTTGGTCCAGGCGGACTCGAAGGTGTCGTTGAAGACGATGAACTCGAGCTCGGTCCCGACGTACGCCTGCAACCCGAGCTCGGCCAGCCGGTCGAGCTGCCGCTTGAGCACCTGCCGCGGCGACACGGGCATCGGGCTGCCGTCGAGCCACTGGACGTCACAGAGCACGAGCGCGGTGCCTTCGAGCCAGGGCAGCAGGCGGAGCGTGTCGAGGTCGGGCGCCATCAGCAGGTCGCCGTAGCCGCGCTCCCAGGAGGACATCTCGTAGCCCTCGACGGTGTTCATGTCGACGTCGACCGCGAGCAGGTAGTTGCACCCCTCGGTCCCGTGCGCGAGCACCTCCTCGACGAAGTACCGGGCCCCGCAGCGCTTACCCTGCAACCGGCCCTGCATGTCGGTGATCGCCACCAGCACGGTATCGACCTGCCCGGCCGCGACAAGCTCCCGCAGACCCTCAACACTCAGCTTGCCGCCATCAGCCACGGTCACTCCCCAATTCTATTGGTCTACGACCAGTCCATTGACGCAAGCCGCGGCCTCGATGTCAATGTCGTCGACCGCCGAACTGTCCAGAGTCGACCGGAAACGCAGCCGCTCAGTCGAGCAGGGCTGGCAGGCAGGCCTGGGCGGCGGCTCGGCGGGTGGCTTGCCATTCGGGGCTCTTCTGCCAGTAGTAGTGCGTCTGGGTCTCGGGAGCGAGCGCGACGATGTCGAAGGTGGTCAGCGCCAGGTGGATCTGTTCCCAGGCCGGGAGCGGTGCCGAGCGGTGTTCGGCGTACGACGTCCAGAGGTGGTGGCGGAGGTCGCCGTACGAGGTTTCGGCGGCCCAGCTGGTGCTGTCCCACTGGCTGCAGGTGAAGTCGACGATGGGAGACAGCACGCCTCCGAACCCCCAGTCGAGAACGCCGGTCAATGTCCCGGAGTCGTCCAGCAGGAGGTGTCCCTCGTGGAGGTCGCCGTGGGCGAGGACCGGGTCCATTGCTTCGACAGCTTCGAGGGCGTCGAGCAACGTCTTGCGCGCTGCTGGGCTGAGAGGTCCGGCGGCTTCGGTCAGGTGCTCGGCGCCGCCCAGGTCGCGGACTGGTGAATAGCAGTCGGCTGCGGTCGGGGGCGTGGCCGGTGGATCGGACCAGGCGTTGGCCCAGAGTCGCTGTGGGGTGCTGTTCACGTCGATTTCGTGGCTTGCCGCGAGCGCCGCGCCCAGCTGCTCGGCGATCGTTGGCAGCTGCTCCGGGGAGATCTCGCCGGGGCTGGAGCCTCGGAACCGGGTGACGGCGAAGAACGGGTACGGCGAGATGGCCGGCTCGTCCCACCGGCCGAGCAGCTTGGCGACGAGCGGGTGATCGACGGTCGAGTAGACGTCGCATTCGCGCTCGAGCTGGTCCACGATCGTGTGGTTGCGCGGGAAGAGGAACGCTCGGTCCTCGGTGAGGAGCACGTGTTTCGTGTAGCCGTCGAAGCGCGGTTCGATCGGCCCGTCGACCTCGCAGAGCTCCCTGAACCGCTTGAGCTGCGGCGGCACCAGCACAGCTGCGACCGCTTCCTCGTCATCCACAACTACCGTCTCCCATCGCCTCATCATAGGCGGCCGGCTTGGCAGACTGTGGGGGTGATGATGCGACCAGGACCCGGTGAGCAGGCGGTTGATTCGTGGCGGGCCGTTGCGCTCGCTGATCTCGCCGGGGTGGTGCGCGAGTGTGCCGGTGAGGTGCCATCTGGACGTCCTTGCATCGTCGCGGTCGATGGGCGCAGCGGGGGTGGCAAGTCCACACTCGCGCGGCGGCTGGCGGACGTCGTACCGGAGTCCGCGGTGGTTCACGTCGACGATGTCGCCTGGAACGCTCCGATGTTCGGGTGGGCCGAGCTTCTTGCCGACGGCGTACTGGAACCACTTCGACGGGGCGAAGCCGTCTCGTACCGTCCTCCGGCGTGGGAGGACCACGACCGCTCGGGCGCCATCGTCGTACCGTCCGGCCGGTCGATGGTGGTCGTCGAGGGCGTCGGCGCCGGCCGTCGGGAGCTCTCCGACCTGATCGACTGCCTGATCTGGGTCCAGTCCGACTACTCCGAAGCGGAGCGTCGCGGCCTCGCCCGGGACCTCGCCTCAGGCGTCAACGGCGACACCGAAGCAACCATCGCCTTCTGGCACACCTGGATGGCCGCCGAGAACCCGTTCCTCTCAGCCGACCGCCCCTGGGCCCGAGCCGACCTCATCACCGCCGGTTCCTCGCCCCAGGCCCAACCACCGAACACGGTCCTGATCGCGCCGCGCTCAGCGGGTTCGGCGTAGTACTGCCGTGGCACCTATCGGACAGTGAACGGCTTTGCACTCTGCGGAATGACGCTCAAAATCGGGTGGTCGGGCCGCCCGCCCCGCGGCCCATGATCCGAGGAGCGCTCTATGCGATCTCTCTTGACCCGCCCCCGCGCCCTGGCCGTGATCCTTGCCGGTACGGCGCTCGCCTTCAGCCCCCTCGGCGGCCAGGCCAACGCCAAGCTGCCGGCCGACCAGTTGACCAACCCGTGTTTCGAACCGGCCGAAGGGCCGTCGGCGCGTGGTGGTCACGGCCCTGACCACCGGGAGCTGTCCGCGGCCGAGCAGAAGGCCGTCGATGCGAAGACGGCGCAGTTGGTCGCCGCCAAGCAGGCTCGTGGACTCGCACCGAAGGCCGGCCGGCTCGCCGCCGCCAACGTGCCGGTCTATGTCCACGTGATGCGGAGCAGCAGCGGCGCCGGTGACGTCACGAACACGCAGATCAGCCGGCAGATCGCCGAGCTGAACCAGAACTTCGCCGGTGGCGAGTCGTCGGCCGCGGCGAACACCGGCTTCACGTTCACACTGGCCGGCACCTACCGGTACAACAACAGCACCTGGCACCGGGACGGCCAGAGTACGACGTACCGGTCGCAGACCCGCAAGGGCGGCAAGAACGCGCTCAACATCTGGCTGGTCAACTTCTCGTACCTCGGCATCGCGACCTGGCCCTGGGACTACGCGAGCAACCCGAAGATCGATGGCATCCGGGTGCAGTACACCTCACTGCCCGGCGGATCGGCCACGAACTTCAACCTCGGCAAGACGGCGACGCACGAGGCCGGTCACTGGTTCGGGCTCTACCACACCTTCCAGGGCGGCTGCACGAGCACGAACGACTCGGTAGCCGACACCCCGGCGCAAGGCAGCGCCAGCTCCGGCTGCCCGACTGGTCGCAACTCCTGCTCGCTGCCCGGCCTTGACCCGATCCACAACTACATGGACTACTCCTACGACTCCTGCTACAACCAGTTCACCCCGGGCCAGAGCACCAGGATCAGCAACGCCTGGACGGCGTACCGCGCCTGAGAGGTGTCTGCCCCTGCATGGCCTGGTGGACCGTGGGCCGTCTAGAGTGCCGCCGATGCGTGTCCTCCTGACGGCCTGCGCCACTGCGGTAGCCTCCACGGCTCTCGCGGTGACTGGTCCGCTTGCAGCGACCGCCGCCGACCAGGGTGTCAGTACTCCGGTCGGCGGCGCACAGCTGACCACGGAGCCGACGGTTGTCGCCGCTGGGGCGAAGCCGCCGGCCGTGCAGGCGTCGGCGTACGTGCTGGCTGACATCGATACCGGCGAGATACTGGCGGCCAAGGCGCCACACGCCAAGCTGCGGCCGGCCAGCACGCTCAAGACGCTCACTGCGCTGGTGCTGCTGCCGCGGCTCAACAAGGCCGACCAGGTTGTCGGCACCAACGAGGACGCCCGCATTGTCGGTAGCAAGGTCGGTGTGTACCCCGGCCTGACCTACAGCGTCGACCTGCTGTTCGAGGGGATGTTCCTGGGTTCCGGCAACGATGCGGTGAACGCCCTGGTGACCCACGACAAGGGCGGCGTACAGGGCACCATCCAGCGGATGAACCAGAAGGCCGCCGAGCTCGGTGCGCTGGACACGCATGTGACTGACCCGACCGGGCTGGATGCGGACGGGCAGTACTCGAGTGCGTACGACCTGGCGCTCTTTGCCCAGGCGGGGTTGCGGCGGCCGGACTTCGCGAAGTACGCGGCGACGAAGTTCACGAACTTCCCGCTGGCGAAGAAGGGCGGCACCTACCAGGTCGCCAACCAGAACAAGCTGCTGTTCAAGTACGACGGCGCCGTCGGCGTGAAGACCGGCTACACCACCCTGGCCCGCAACACCTTCATCGGAGCCGCCCGCCGCAACGGCCACACCCTGGTCGTCACCCTGATGAACTCCCCCCACGGCATCACCGAAGACGCCACCAAACTCCTCAACTGGGGCTTCACCTCGTACGACGCCCTGACCCCGGTCGGCACCCTGGTGAAGCCGGCTGCCGCCGCACCCCCGAAAACCACCGAGGGCACCGGCCCCAACACCTCCAAGAAGGCCCCAGCCCTCCCACCCCGCCGCAACCGCCCAGCCCTGGTCGCAGCCGCAGTAGTCCACTCAGTAGCCTTCAGACTCCCCGAGTGGACCTACGCCGCCCCAGCGTTCCTCCTACTCCCCCTCTTCCTCCGCCGGCCCAAAGCCCTACGCGCCCGAGCCAAAGCAGCGTCAAGGTCCCGGCGCCACTAGTACGTCAGCGTTTGATGGAGCGGGCTGCTCGGGTTAGGTGGACTGTCAGGGCTGTGGCGGTGGCGCCTAGGAGGGCGCCGGCGGCTACTGCGACGGTGTCGGCCTTGCGGGCTGGGATGGGGATTACCTTGTATTTCTTGCCGGGTGGTCCTGGCAGGAGGTCGCCGTCCTTGGTTGGGGGAACGGGCGACGAGTCGCGACGGGTGTGGGCGACGTTCGGGGTGGTGTCGGGGTCTGTTTCGAAGGGCATGGCGGCTCGGGCTGCTTCTTCGGCTTCGCCGGTGTGCCAGCGGTGGTCGAGGGTGGCTTCCTTGGTCCAGGCGGCGATCAGCATGATGACCCGGGTCATCAGGTAGATCCACACCAGCAGGGCCAGCGGGAGGGCCAGGGTGCCGTACGCCGCGTTGTTGCCCATCACGTTCTTGACGTAGCTGTTGCCCAACTGCTGGGCGAGGTAGAAGACGATGCCGCCGGCCAGGGCTGCGATCAGGGCTACCTTGCGCGGCAGGATGATTCGGGGCATGGCGGTCTGCAGGTAGAGGAACAGCACCCCACCCGCGCCGATACCGACGACGATGCTGAACAGGGTGATGCCCCAGTTCGCCAGCCAGGTGCCGTCGAGGCCGGCCCATTCGACGATGTTGTCCGACAGTCCGACCAGGATCGAGGACGCGCCGGTGGCGATCAGGCCGATGACGCCGAGGCCGATCAGGGCGCCGAGATCGATGAGCTTCAGCTTGACGATGTTGCCCGGCTGGTCGTCCAGCTCGTGCATCGAACGGATCGAGGCGCGCAGCGAGTCGATCCAGCCCAGCCCGGTCAGCAACAGCGTGGCACCGGAGATCAGTCCGATGGTGGCGGCGTTGCTGATCAGCGCGTCCAGGTCGATCTGGTCGCCGATCCCCGGCAGGTTCGTCTTGATCGCCGTCTTCAGCCGCTCCACCGCGGCCTGGCTCAGGAACTCACCGGTGACCGCGGCGGACAGCACGATCAGCGGGAACATCGACAGGAAGCCGAAGAAGCTCGTCGCACCCGCCAACCGGTTGCCGCGCCGATCGCCGTACCGTTTCCAGGCCCGCCACAGCTGTGTCCGGCTGAAACGCGCCCAGACCGCTTTGCCCCGATCCTTGATCCCCATGCGGCTCCTGTACCCCGGGTAAGGAGTCCTACCCTGCCAGCGGGAACGACCGCTGCGGCCGCCACACGCCGTCGGCGCCGTGCTCGTACCGGCTGAACTCCGCCACGTCGAAGGCGCAGTCATACTCCGCCAGGGCGTCGTACGCGCGGTCCAGTGCGGCCTTCTCCAGGTCGTGGGCCACCGTGACGTGCGGGTGGTACGGGAAACGCAGCTCGACCTCCAGTGGGCCGGACCGCACCTGCGACTGCAGCACCTCGCAGGAGGAGATCCCCTCGGCCAGGGGCACGAACACGACCGGCGAGATCGGCCGGAAGGTCGCCGTACCGCGCAGCCGGATCCGGAAGCTCGGGAACCGGGCCGCCACCTCCAGCAGGTGTTCGTCGATCGCGGCCAGCTGGTCGTCGGCCACCTCGGTCGGGGGCAGCAGCGTGACGTGGGTCGGGATCGACGACGCCATCGGATCGCCGAACTCGGCCCGGTACTTCTGCAGCTCGGTGCCGTAGGGTTCCGCGATCGGGATCGCTACACCGATCGTCGCCATCCGGGGCCTACCGGCCCAGCTCGGAGGTCACCGGGGGGCCGGGCACGAACCCGAGCCGGTCGTAGACCCGCTGCAGCGTCGGCTCGGTCACGGCGCGAGCGCGCTCGGCTCCCGCCGCCAGGATGGAGTCCAGCTGGGCCTTGTCGTCCAGGTAGCCGAGCGTCTTCTCCCGGAACGGGGTGACGAACTCGACCACCTGCTCGGCCAGGTCCTTCTTGAAGTCGCCGTAGCCACGGCCGGCGTACTCGTCCTCGAGCTCGCTGATCTTCTTGCCGCTGAGCGCGGAGTAGATGGTCAGCAGGTTCGCCACGCCGGCCTTGTTCTCCGGGTCGAAGATCACGTCCCGGCCGGAGTCGGTGACGGCGGACCGGATCTTCTTCGCGCTCACCTTCGGGTCGTCCAGCAGGTCGATGATGCCGCCGGGTGAGGACGACGACTTGCTCATCTTCGCGCCCGGCTCCTGCAGGTCGGAGATCTTGGCGGTCTCCTTGACGATGTACGGCTCCGGCAGCCGGAAGGTCTTGCCGAACCGGTGGTTGAAGCGCTGCGCCAGGTCGCGGGTCAGCTCCAGGTGCTGGCGCTGGTCCTCGCCGACCGGGACGCGCTCGGTCTGGTAGAGCAGGATGTCGGCGGCCTGCAGGATCGGGTAGGTGAACAGCCCGACGGTGGCGCGGTCGGCGCCACCCTTGGCCGACTTGTCCTTGAACTGGGTCATCCGGCTGGCCTCGCCGAAGCCGGTCAGGCAGCCGAGCACCCAGCCGAGCTGGGCGTGCTCAGGCACGTGCGACTGGACGAACAGCGTCGACCGGTCCGGGTCGATCCCGGCGGCCAGCAGCTGAGCGACCGACCGGCGGGTGCGCTCGCGCAGTACCTTCGGGTCGTACTCGACCGTGATCGCGTGCAGATCGACCACGCAGTAGAACGCGTCGTGGTCGTCCTGCAGCGCCACCCACTGGCGAACCGCGCCCAGATAGTTGCCGAAGTGGAAGGAGTCCGCGGTCGGCTGGATCCCGGAGAGGACGCGTGGACGCCGCCCGGATCCGGTGGCCGGCACAGGGGCATCGTCGGAGGCGGCTGCAGACATGAGCCCGATTCTGCCAGCGCCCAGGCTCTCCCCCACACCCGGGCGCCCTCCACTTGGCCATAAGGCCGAAATTATGGCCTTCTAGGTGGTCGCGGGGTCGCCGTCGATGGCCTTGGCTAGTTGGGGGACCAGTTGGTCGATGACGATGGGGAGGCTGAGGACGGAGACGAAGCTGGTGGCACCGTACAGGTCGTTGTCGTAGTCCTCTTCGATGAAGACGTCGCGGCCCTGCTTGCGGACGTTCAGGGCCTTGTAGACCTTGTCCTCCTTGAGCTTCTGGGTGCCGCCCTTGCCGGGGAACCAGACGATCGCCTGCTGGTCCAGCAGGGCCGCCTTCTCGGTGCTGATGTTGGCGCCGAACTTGCCCCCGATCGCCTTGTCCAGATCGGCCGGCAGGGTGAAGCCGAGGTCGGTCAGCACCCGCGAGCGCGGGTCCTGGCTGCCGTAGATGAAGTAGCCCTCGTACGGCGAGGCCATCAGCGCGGTCTTGCCCTTGAACTCGGGGTGCTCGGTGCGGACCTTCTCGAACCGCGCCTCGATCCCCTTCACCAGCTCCTCGGCCTCCTTGGACTTGCCGACCGCCTGACCGACGGTCTTGGTCACGTCCTGCCACGCCACGCTGTAGTCCGGCGGACCGGGCAGCTGCGCGACCGTCGGGGCCAGCGCGCTCAGCTTCTGGTAGTCCTCGGCGGTGATTCCGGCGTACAGGCCGATGATCAGGTCGGGGCGCAGCGCGGCGATCTTCTCGAACTGGATGCCGTCCTTGTCCTTGAGCACCTGCGGCAGCGTGCCGTCACCGAGCTTCGCCTTGGCCCACGGGAACAGCGCGCCCGGCTTCTCACCGAACCACTCGGTGGTGGCGACCGGCGTCACACCGAGCGCCAGCAGCGCGTCCTGCTCGACCAGGCCGACGACGACGATCCGCTGCGGCGCGGACTTGATCTCGGCGGTGCCGAACTTGTTCTTGATCGAGACCGGGAAGGCACCGGCTTCGGCGCCGGCCTGCGGCTGGGCGGCCGCGTCCTTCTGGTCACCGCCACCGCAGGCGCTGAGCGCGAGCAACGGCAGAGCGACCAGCAGCGCGAGCGGCCGGAGGATGGAGCGCATGGCGGAACCTCACAGTCGGTATTAGGTTGCCCTAACCTAACTCAACCCGGGTTCCCGCAAGAACAGATCTCAGCCCCGCCGGTACTTCGTGACCGACTCGTCCTGCTTGAGCTTGTCGGCCGCAGCCTGGATCTGCGCGGACCAGTCGTTGCGCTCCAGCCGCCCGGACAGGAAGGCCCCGGTCGCCTCCGCGGCCACCTTGCCGAGCTCGGGGTACCAGTCCGCGAAGTACCAGGTGATCGTCTGGTCCCCGGCAGCCGTCAGGAGATCCCGCGCCGACCGGAGCGCAGTACTGAGCTCCAGTCCGTCAGCCGCACCCCGTACTACGGTCAGCTGGTTGCTCTCGGCGGTCACCTGGGCCGCCACGTCCTTGGACAGCATGGCTCGGAGGTACTCGAGGCCGCCCGGCTTGTTCGCGGCCTTCTCCGGCACCAGCAGTGGCGAGGCGGGCGCAACATGCAGACCACGCGGCAGGGCCGGCGACGTGTCCAGCGGTGGCAGGGCGAACATGGTCAGCCCGAAACCGGCCGGGATGACCGCCTTCATCTCGTTCTCCAGCCAGTTGCCGCAGGGCAGCAGCCCGGCCTTGGAGGTCAGCAGCCGGCTCTGCGAGCCGAGATGATCCAGCTGCGAGCTGCCCTTCGCGATCAGCCCGCGCTTGACCAGCTCCCCGAAGGCGGCGATCGCCACGGTGACCGACTTGTTGAGCCAGGCGCCGGTGTCCAGGTTGTCGATCCGCTTGAGCACGTCGTGGCCGCCGGTCTTCGCGGCCAGGGTCAGGATCGCTTCCAGCGCGTAGTACGGGTGCTTGCCCGCGTAGGTGAAGGGGTCGAGCTTGGCCTTTTTCATTTCGTTGCCCAAGGCCAGCAGTTCGGGCCAGGTGCGGGGCACGTCCCAGCCGTGCTTCTGGAACAGCTGGGTGGAGTACCAGAAACCGTAGACGGTGGTGATGTAGTTGATCGCGCGGAGCGTGCCCTCGTACCGTCCGGCGTCGAGCATGCCGGGGAGCAGGACGTCCTTCGCGGCCACGTTCTTGTGGTCCCACGACGGGGCGGTGAGCACCGCCTTCAGATCCGCGAGCTGGCCTTCCTTGACCAGCCGGCCGATCGGGAGCGCCCTGTCACCGGAGTTGAAGACGACGTCGGGCGGGGTGCCGGCCGAGAACCGCGGCTGCAGCACATCCCGGAGTTTCTTGCTGACCGGGGCGGTGACGGTCGCATGCGGATACTTCCGCCGGTACGCCGGTGCGCCGTACCCGCCGAACTCCTCAGCCACCACCACCTCGAGCGCGGCCTCACCCGAGACCTTGAAGGGGTTGCCCGGGTCGGGTTTGACCGGCGGCTGGCTGCTCCCGGAAGAACACCCGGTCAGCGCGGCACCGGCGAGCGCGCCCTGCAGGATCGTCCGACGTTTCAGCATTTCGGCAGAGTAGTACGTCAGCGGTGGTGTGGGGGCCAAAGAAAAGCCGACCGCCCCGGGAGGAGGGGCGGTCGGCGGGGAGGGCTACTTGAGGGTCGCGCCGGTGAGGCCGGCCTGGACCTGGCGGTAGAAGACCAGGTAGACAGCGACCACCGGAACCATGGCGATGGTGAGGGCGGCGAACAGAATGCCCCACTCGTTTTCGTAGCGTTGGCTGCCCAGCAGAGTAGCGATGCCCTGGGACAGCACCGGCTTCTCCGGCGACAGGAAGGCCGGGAGGACGAACTGGTTGAACTGGCCGAGCACGTTGAAGATGCCGACGCTGATCAGGCCGGGCTTGGCCATCGGCAGCATCACCCGGAAGAACGTGGTCGTGTGCGACGCGCCGTCCACCAGCGCGGCCTCGGCGATCGAGGTCGGCAGGGTGCGGAAGAACGCGTGCATGAAGAAGACCGTGAACGGCAGCGAGTAGGCGATGTAGACCAGGATCAGGCCCTGGTACGTCGACACCATGCCGAAGCCCTTGACCACGAAGAACAGCGGCACGATCGCCAGGAAGGTCGGGAACATCATCCCGGCGGCGAACAGGTAGTAGATGAAGCGGTTGCCGGGGAACTCGTAGCGGGCCAGCACGTAGGCCACCATCGAGCCGAACAGCATGGTGCCGAACACACCGCCGGTGACCACCACGACGCTGTTCATCAGGTAGTCGCCGACGCCCTTGTCCCAGGCCTTGGCGAAGTTGTCGAACAGCAGTTCCTTCGGCAGCGCCCACGGGTTGTCGCCGAAGATCTCGCCGGTGCTCTTCAGCGAGGCGATCAGCGCCCAGACGAAGGGCACGACCACCAGGATGCTCCAGGCGATCAGCACCGTGTGGGAGAACACGTTCACCGGGCTGAAGGCACGGTCCTTGGCGCCGACCGGCTGGAGTTTCGGCGCAGGCGCCGACCGGGTGCCCTCGACGTCTATTTGCAGTGTCATATCCGGCCCCTCAGTATTCGATCCGGTCGCGCCGGGTGGCCCGGAGCATCACTGCGGCGATCAGCAGGGTCAGGAAGAACAGCACGACACCCATCGCGGAGGCGTAGCCGGCCCGGCCGTACTGGAAGCCGTTGTCGGCGATCTGCAGCCCCATCACCTGGGTGGCGTTGTCCGGCCCGCCCGGTCCGGCCGTCATCACCGCGACCAGCGCGTAGGCGTCCAGCGCCAGGATGGCCAGGTATACCCAGGCCGTCTGGATGGTGTCCCACAGCAGCGGCAGCGTGATCCGGTAGAACGTCGCGAACCGGCCCGCACCATCGATGATCGCGGCCTCGAAGATGTCCTTCGGAATCCCCGACATGGCCGCGTTGAACAGCACCAGGTAGAAGCCGACGCTGCCCCAGACCATCACCCACATCACGCAGTACAGCGCGATGTCGGGACTGGCCAGGTACTGCGAGGTGCCCAGGCCGAGCTTCTTGGTCACGGTGTTGGCCAGACCGTTGTCGGTCGACGTCATCACCACCGACCAGATCACCGCGATGACCGGGACCGACAGCACCTGGGGCATGAAGAACGCCAGCTTGTAGAAGCCGTTGCCCCGGACTCCCTGCACGCCCGCGCTGTTCGACCGGCCGCCGACGTTCAGCAGGTAGGCGAAGACCAGCGCGAGGAAGATGGTGATCAGTGGGACACCGATCAGCAGGATGACGTTGTGTCCGAGCGCCTGCCGGAACACGGTGTCGCGGGCCAGCGTCTGGAAGTTCTCCAGGCCCACGAACTCGAACTTCGGCGAAATGCCGGTCCAGTCGGTCAGCGAGTAGTAGAACGCCTGGACGAACGGCGAGATCACGAAGATCGCATACAACGCCAGGGGAATCACGAGGAAACTCGCGACGAACCGATAGCTGCCGTGCCGCATCTCTCTCCTTACAACAGCGCAGGGGGCGGAGGATCGACTCCGTGGATCACATCCGCCCCCGGCACAGCTCACATGGGCAACGGACTCAGGTACGAGACTGCTTGACGGTCTTCGGGTCCTTGGCCGTGTCGTCGGCGATCTTCTGGGCACGGTTGCAGAACTCGTCGGCCGTGATGCGGGCGGCGGCAAGCTCTCCCCACACGCTACGGATCGGCTTGTCCATCGTCGAGTACCACGCGGCGAAGTACGTCGTCCAGTTGTTCTCGCCGCCGGACTTCAGCAGCGCGCTCGCGGACGAGGCACCCGGGCTGAGCTTGAGGCCCTCGCCGGCTCCCTTGACCACGGTCGGGGAACCGGTCAGCTCGGTGAACTTGCCGGCCGCTTCCTTCGACAGCATGATCCGCAGGAACTCCAGGCCGCCGGCCTTGTTCTTCGCCTTCTCCGGGACGATGAACGGCTCACCGGCGGCGATCTGGGTGCAGTCGGCCGGCAGCTTCGAGCCGTCCAGCAGCGGGGTGAAGGCCGCGGTGGTCTCGAAGTCCTTGGGAGCGACGGGCTTCTGCTCGTTCTCCAGCCAGGAGCCGGACGGGATGAACGCGGCCTTGCCCTGGTTCCAGGCGGTCTGGGACTGGATGTGGTCCAGGCCCTCCGTGCCCTGCAGGAAGTAGCCCTTGCGCTTGATCTCCAGGATCGCCTCGGCGGCGGCCTTGACCGACTCGTGCTTCCACGCGTTCGGCTCGAGTTGGTCGATCGCCTTGATGACGTCGTGGCCACCGTGCTTGACGGCCATGTCCATCATCACCTGGCCGATGTAGTACGGGTGCTTGCCCTGGTGGGCCATCGGCGCGATCCCGGTCTTCTTGATCTTCTCGCACAGGTCGAGGAACTCCTGCCAGGTCTTGGCGGGCTCCCAGCCGTTCTTGGCGAACAGCGGCTTGTTGTACCAGATCGCGTAGACGGTCAGCACGTAGTTGAGCAGCAACGGCTTGCCGCTCAGCTGGGCCGCCTCGAGCGTGATCGGCTCGACCGAGTCGCGGACCTTCTTGTTCGGGTCGTCGATCGAGGCGGCGTCGAACAGCTGGGTCAGGTCGGCGAGCTGACCGGTGGTGGCCAGCGTCGACGCCGGCAGCGCCGAGGCGCCGGAGTTGTCGATCACGTCCGGTGGGTTGCCGCCGTTGAAGCGCGGCTGCAGCTGCGGGGTGATGTCGGTGATCCCGGCGTGCTTGATCGCCGCCTCGGGGAACTTCTTCTTGTACAGCTCCTCGTGGGCCTTGGCGTAGTCGTCGCCGTAACCGCCCTTGAAGATCACCACGTCCAGCGGATCGGCCGCCTTGACGCCGAACGGGTTCTCCGCCGTCTTGTCTGCGCCACCGCCACCGGTGTTTTCGTCGCCGCCACCGCTCGCGCAGGCCGAGAGCAGCGTCGCGCCGCCGGAGGCCATCAGGGTGCCGACCGCCGCGCGCTGCAGGAACAGCCGCCGCGACAGGTTGTTGGGAGTGGTCATGGGTCCCGCCTTCCGAGAGTGTTTCAAGCAGTACGCCGGATCCGGCCGGCGTACTGTGCTTCAAGGGCGTGGTTGTGGTCGTCGCCGCCCGGGATGTTCGCGGACAGGTAGACCGGTGGCTTCTCGCCGGCCTCGGTCAGCCGGCGCAGAACCTCAGCGACCAGCATCTGCGCGATCAGCGCGGCGGTGATGGACGACACGGCGCAGACCTTGCCACCAGTGGGCAGATCGAGCACGGAGTCGCCGTACGGAGCATGGTTGTCGAGCACCACGTCGGCGAAGTCGATCAACTTCTGGCCGGACGGGTGCCGCGAGTCCACCCCGCTGGTGTGCTGCAGCGAGGTGATCGCGATCAGGGGGTGACCCTTCTCCTTCACCACCGAGGCGAGCTCGACGATCGAGCCGTTCACGCCGGAGTTGGAAGCGATCACGAACAGGTCGCCCGGTCGGGCCGCGGACAGTTCGTAGAGCTTGCGGGAGTACGACGGGTCGCGCTCGAGCTCGCCACCACGCAGCAGCTCGACCGGTTCACCGCCGAGCAGGACGAGGTCGCGCAACGCGATCCGGTTGGTGGCGATCAGGCCACCCGCGCGGCCGGCGATCTCCATCGCCAGCGCCTCGGAGTGGCCGGAGCCGAAGGCCTGGATGACGCCGTTGGCGCGCAGCGAGGTGGCGACCAGATCGGCGGCCGCTTGGATCGGCCCGTCGATCTGCGCGGTCACCGCGGCCATGATCGGAGTGAGCGCATGAACAAAGGCGTGCGCGCTCAGAGCTGTTCCGTCCCCGTTGCCGGCCTGGTCGCTGCCGTCTGCCGTGCTGGCCATCAGCGGCCCCACCCCTCGACTAAATTGATCGCCGCGACACTCCTGGTGCCGACAAGTGCGCAAGTTTGCGGTTTGCTGGACAGAACTTTTCTCACCTGACAGCTAAAGTCAAGGCTCATCTCACTCTTCTTCCCAGATCGGGACCGTTGCGTGACCTTGTCCATTATTGTTCACGACTAGACCCTTTCGAGCAGTTTGGAGCATTGCTTATGTCGGTCGAACGCCCACTCGCGCAACCAAGGGAATCAGTGGTCTTGATGCCAGCATCCACACTGGTCCTGGGCGGCGACCTCGGCGGCACCTCCACCCGGATCGTGATCGCGGACCATGAGGGCAACGTAATCGGTCGCGGCGCGGCAGCGGGCGGAAATCCGACCAGCCACCCGGCCAGCGCCGCGGCCAACTTCGGACAGGCTATTCACCAGGCGCTGCAAGGTCTCGATCCCGCGCTGGTGAAGACCGCGGTGATCGGCGCGGCGGGCGGATCGGCACTGTCCAACCCGGGTGTCCGGGCCCAGTTCGACGCGGCCTGGAGCGGTGCCGGCCTGATCTGCGAGGCCGACTACATCGGCGATCTGGAGGTGGCTTTCGCCTCCGGTACGCCGGAGGCTGACGGCACCGTGCTCATCGCGGGCACCGGATCGGCCGCCGGGCTGGTCCGCGACCACCGGCTGACCCGGACGGCCGACGGCCACGGCTGGCTGCTCGGTGACGACGGCTCCGGCTTCTGGCTCGGCCGGGAGGCAATGCGCAGCCTGCTGCGCGCTCTCGATCTGGGCGAGCCGATCGGGCTCCTCGGCGAGGCCGTAGTACAGGCTGTACTACCGGACCGCGATCCGGGTGCTGTCGCGCAGCGTGAAGGCTATGACCGGCTCCGTGACGACCTGATCCGGACCGTGAACGCGCGTCCGCCGGTCCTGCTGGCCGAGTTGGCCCGGGTGGTCGTGGCGGCCTACGACCAGAATGACAAGACCGCCCACGCCTTGGTGAAACGCGCAGCCGAACTGCTCACAGAAACGGTCAGCCGGCTCAGGACAACGTCGGACAACGGCCCGATGGTGCTCGCCGGCAGTGTTGCGGGTGAATCGTCGCCGGTCGGCAAACTGCTGCGGCAAAGCATTCACGAGCACTTCGACGGCGAGGTCCTGACCGCCCGGGACGGCGTGGGCGGAGCGACCTGGCTGGCACTGGGCGTCCTCGACCCGGCACTCGCCACCCGCTCCAACCACGCCCGCCTGGTCAGCTGACGACTACTCAGCGCGACCGGACCGCCCCCACTCACCAACCTCACCTGATCGCACCCGGCTACGCGCGCACCGGCGTGCGCCGGCGTGGGAGCGGCGGGTTTGTGAGTGGGGGCGGTCCGTGGGTGCGGCCACTAGGTCGCGATCGGGCGAACCTCGACGGCGTAGAACTCGGCTTCGGGGATGCGGGCGGCGATCTCCTCGGCTCGCTCGGGAGTGTCGACGTCGACGATGAAGACGCCGGCCAGTTGCTCCTTCGCTTCGGAGTACGGGCCGTCGGTGGTGGCCCGGACGCCCTCGCGGACGCGGACCACCTTGGTCTGGCGCGGTGAGGCCAGCGGTTCGGCCGCCACCAGCTCGCCGCGCTCGGTCAGCTCCGCGAGCAGCTTCTCCAGCTGCGCCGACAGCAGCTCCCGGGCCGACTTGGGCAGTTTCCTGCCCTCCTCGGTGTGCAGGAAGGACGGATGTCCCCAGGTCACCGGGTTGCTGTGGATCAAGAGCAGGTACTTCATGGTCGTTCCTCTCCGTCGAAGGGATCTTCGCAGCAGAGGTCGGAGGGATGCGGGGCTCCTCGACATTTCGCCGTTTTCCGGAGTAGGCGCCACTTTCCTACAGTGATCGTCATGAACGAGACCGAGTTGCTGCTGGCCGACGGACGCACGCTGCACGTGTACGACACCGGTCACGGCGACCTCCCCGTCTGGTGGTCGCACGGCACACCGAATCTCGGCGCACCACCCGAGCCGCTGCTCGAGAAGTCTGAACGGCTCGGGCTGCGCTGGTTCTCTTTCGACCGGCCGGGGTACGGCGGATCGACGCCGGCGCCCGGTCGCACGATGGCGTCGACCGCCCACGACCTCGCTCAAGTCGCCGACTCCCTCGGCATCGACCGCTTCGCGGCAGTGGGGTACTCCGGCGGCGGGTGCTACGCACTCGGCGGAGCCGCCACCCTCCGCGATCGGGTGCAGGCCGTGCTCACGCTGGCCGCGATCGCGCCGTACGGCGTGGACGGGCTGGACTGGTTCGGCGGGATGCTCCCGTCGGGAGTGACGTCCCTGCGAGCGGCGCTTGGCGGTCGCGAGGTGAAGGAGGCGCACGAGGCCTCGGGGATCGAGTACGACCCGGAGTTCACGGCGGCTGACCTGGCGATGTTCGACGGCCCGTGGTCGTGGCTCGGGTCGGTCGCGTCACGCGGGATGGACGCGGGTCCGTACGGGTTGATCGACGACGACATTTCCTATGTGACTCCCTGGGGCTGCGATCCGGGCAGCATCACGGCGCCGATCCTGCTGCTGCACGGCGAGCAGGACCGCATCGTTCCGAGCACCCACGGGTTCTGGCTGGCGAACCACTGCCCGACCGCCGAGTTGCGGCTCTTCGCCAAGGACAGCCACATCTCGGTGCTGGCCCACGCCGCCGACGGATTGGATTGGCTCCGCGCTCGGCTTTGACCGAATGCGCCCGGCGGTTTCTGGGTACGCGCATGCGATGAGGCCAGCTGGAGATACCACCGAACTGGTGGCCGGGCGTTATCGGCTGGGCGATCCCCTGGGTCGCGGCGGAATGGGCGAGGTCTATCGCGCCACGGACGAAGTACTGGGTCGTGAGGTAGCGATCAAACTGCTGCTGCCGGTCCGGGAGGGTCTTGCGGCCGCACAGCGTTTCCAGCGGGAGGCCCGGGCCGCCGCCATGCTCTGCGATCCGCAGGTGGTGGCGACGTACGACTTCGGCCGGCACAATGACGCCTTCTATCTCGTGATGGAGCTGGTCGAGGGCCGGACGCTCAGCGAGGAGCTGAAGCGCAACGGGCCGATGGAGCCCGACCGTGCCCTCGGCATCGTGCGGCAGGTGGCGTCCGGCCTGGCCGATGCTCATCGGCACGGACTCATCCATCGCGACATCAAGCCGGGCAACCTGTTGCTCACCGCCGACGACCAGGTGAAGATCGCCGACTTCGGCATCGTGCGGATCCTCGGCGACATGACGACCACACTGACCGCGACCGGGCAGATCGTCGGCACCAGCCACTACCTCGCCCCTGAGCGCGCTCGCGGCGAACCAGCCGGGGCGGCGTCGGACGTCTATGCCCTCGGCTGCGTGCTCTACCAGTTGGTGACCGGCCATCCGCCGTTCATGGCTGACGATCCGGCCTCGATCATGTACCAGCACGTCGAGACCATGCCGACTCCCCCGAGCGAACTGCGGCCCCAGCTCGCCGGGGAGTTCGAGGCGTTGTTGTTCTGGATGCTGGCCAAGGATCCCGCCGACCGCCCGACAGCCGCACAGATCCTCGCCGGCGCCGTCCCACCGGCCATCGTCCCGACCCAGCCGTTGCCGGTCGTGCCGATCCCCCACAACCGCCGCTCGCGTCACCGTCTCGTCGCCGCGGCCGCCGTCCTGGCGATCGCGCTCATCACCACCCTGGGCTTGGTCCTCGACGCGAAATCGGACAAGCTGCCGGCCACGACCGAGTTCAAACCCCCGGCAGCATCGATCCCCAGCACTCCGGCCCCGCCGCCGTCCCCGGCGCGGAAGCCGACCACCGCCACCACCTCCGCGCCGGCCAAGCCGACTCCTTCCCGCACCCAGTCCGCGGACGCCGGCGCCTCGGCCAAGTCCGACGAAAAGGCCAAGGAGCAGAAGGCCGAGGACAAGAAGAAGGACGAGGAGAAGGCGAAGGAAGCCGAGGAGAAGGAAGGCGAGGGGAAGGAAGGCGAGGGGAAGGGCAAGCAGGAGAAGTCCGGCCGCAAGGACTGACGCTCACCCGGGCATTCCAAGCAAAGGCTTGACATCTGGTTTCGTGCGCGTCATATTCCAAGCATGTCTTTGGAATCTTCGGACGACGCGCGCCGGCGGCGGTTGCTGGACGACCCGCTGGCGATTCGGGCGATGGCGCATCCGGTGCGGCTCGAGTTGCAGACGCTGCTGGGCAAGGAAGGGCCGCTGACCGCGGCGGAGGCGGCGCGGCGGTTGGGGATCAGCCAGGCGTTGGCCTCACATCACCTGCGGCAGCTGGCGAAGTACGACTTCGTGGAGGCCGTGCCGGGCAAGGACAACCGGGAGCGGCCGTGGCGGCTGGTGTCCACCTCGCAGTCGTGGCGCGATGTCGACCTGAGTCCGGAAGCGGCCGCGGCGGCGGACGTCTTGGAGCAACTGATGGCCGAGCGGGCGCTGGGCAGCCTCGCCGACTGGCAGCAGCGACGGAGCAGCGAGGACCGCGTCTGGCGCGAGAACTCGGGCATCAGCCGCACCGGCATCTACCTGACCGGTGAGGAGCTGGCCGAGCTCGAGGAACAGCTCGAGGCGCTGCTCATGCGGTACGTCGATGAGAGGCCGATCGACGACAAGTCCACCCGGCCACCGGGGAGCCGGCTGGTCGACATCACCCGCATCGTGATCGTGTCACCGGCCGATGAGTCATGAGGACTTTCCTCCTGACCGTGCCACGGGCTGAAGAGTCATGAGGACTTTGTGGGAGGTGCTCGCGCGGCAGCGCGACTATCGGCTCGTGCTCAGCGCCGGTCTGGTGTCGCTGACCGGCGACTGGATCCTGCGGACCGGGCTGGCGTTCCAGGTCTACGTGATGACCGGATCGACGCTGGCGTCGGGCGGGCTACTGCTCGCGTCGTTCCTGCCGTTGGTGCTGCTCGGTTCGCTGGCCGGGGTGTTCGTCGACCGGTGGGACCGGCGGCGGACGATGATCGTCACCAACGTCCTGCACGCCGTGGGATTGCTGCCCCTGTTGCTGGTCCATGACGAGAACCAGCTCTGGGTGATCTACCTGGTCATCCTGGCACAAGGTTGCCTTCAGCAATTTTTTCGGCCGGCCGAGCAGTCGCTGGTGCCGTTGCTGGTCGAGCCGCGGCAACTCGTCACCGCCAACTCACTGAACAGCCAGACCAACGACATCGCCCGTCTGGTCGGCGCCGCTCTTGGCGGAGTACTGGCTGCAGCGGGAGGGCTTCCCCTGCTGGCGTTGGCGGATGCTGCCACTTACCTCGTGGCGATGGGACTCCTGCTCGGCGTACGGCATCGACCGGAGCGGGTGGTGGCGGAACGCGCTCGCGGCGTCCGGTCCGCAGTACGGGGGTTGCGGGACGAGTGGGTCGAGGGGATCCGGATCTGCGTTGGCGGGCAGGCGATGCGGCTGGTGTTCGTGTTCGGGTTGGTGACCGGGGTCGGCGAGGGCGCGATGAGCACTCTGTTCGCGCCGTTCGTGTCCGCCGAGCTGGGCGGCGACGGTACGGCGTACGGGCTGATCACCTCGTCGCAGGCGGTCGGCGGGATCGCGGGCGGGCTGATCGCGGCGGCGGCCGGGCCGCGCTTCTCGGCGGCGAAACTGTGGGGGTTCGGGGCGGTCGCGTTCGGGCTGATCGACCTGGTGATGTTCCTGTATCCCTTGTTCTGGGACGGTTTGACGCCGGCCTTCGTCTGCATGATCGCGGTCGGCATCCCCGGCGCGTTCCTGACCGCCGGGCTGATGACCGTGATCCAGCGGCTCACCGACGACGCATCCCGCGGCCGGGTCTTCGGCGCACTGTTCGCGGCCGAGGGCGCCGCCCTGCTGGTCGGCATCACCGCCGCGGGACTGCTCGGCGACGTCGTCGGCATCATCCCGGTGCTGGTCGCCCAGGGACTCGGCTTCTTCGTCGGCGGCCTGGTCGTCCTCAGCCGTCTGGGCGTCCTCAGCCCGGACGCGTCACCGGCCGAGGTCCGGCTCTAAGTCGGCCGGCGCCGGCTCGCCGGTGGTGACGAGGTGGACGCGGACCCGGGAGACGCGGCGGCCGTCCATCTCGGTGACGGTGATCTTGTAGCCGTCGACGGCGCCTTCATCGCCGACGGACGGGACCCGGCCGAGCTGGGCGGCGAGGAAACCGGCCACCGTTTCGTACGGGCCGTCCGGCAGCTCGACACCGGTCTCGTCGGCGAAGTCGTCCAGGTTGAGCAGGCCGTCCACCTCGATGTCGCCACTGCGCAACCGGGTGGTCTCGGCCGACTCCTCGTCGTACTCGTCCTTGATGTCGCCGATCAGTTCCTCGACCAGGTCCTCGAGCGTGACGATGCCCGCCGTACCGCCGTACTCGTCCAGCACGATCGCCAGGTGCGTGCTCCGCCGGCGCATCTCGGTCAGCGTCGGCAGCAGCTTGGCCGTGTCCGGCAGCATCAGGACGTCGCGCGCGAGGTCGCCGACCCGGACCGACCGGGTGGCGACCGCCGGGTCGAACAGGTCCCGGACGTGCACGAACCCGACGATGTCGTCGGCCGAGCCGTTCATCACCGGATAGCGCGAGTGCGGCCGCTCCGCCGCGAACTTCACCGCCTTGTACGCCGGCATCTCCGCGTCGACGAAGTCCACCTCGGTGCGGGGCAGCATCAGTTCGCGGAGCTGGCGGCTGCCGGCCTCGAACACGTCGTCGACGATCCGGCGTTCCTCCTCACCGAGCGACTCGTGCGCGGAGACGATCTCGCGCAACTCCTCGTCCGACATCACCTCGCGGTTCGCGTTCGGGTCGCCGCCGAGGGCGCGGACGACCAGGTCGGTCGACCTGGACAGCAGCCAGATCACCGGTCGCGCGATCGACGCGATCCGGTCGACCAGCGGGGCCAGGCCGAGCGCGAACATCTCGGCTCGCTGCAGGGCGAGCCGCTTGGCCGCGAGCTCACCGAGCACGATCGAGACGTAGGAGATGGCGATGGTGATCAGCACCAGCGCGGCCGTGCCGGCGACCGACTCGGGCAGGCCGAGGTCTTCCAGGTGCGGCGCCAGTCCGTCGGCGAGGGTCGCGCCACCGAAGGCGGCGGACAGGAACCCCATCAGGGTCACGCCGATCTGGACGGCGGACAGGAAGCGGTTCGGGTTGGCGGCCACCCGGGCGACGGTTTCGCCGCGCTTGCCGCGCTGGGAGATCGACTTGAGCTGGCTGTCCCGCAGGGAGACCAGCGCCATCTCGGCCGCGGCGAAGACGCCACCGATCAGGACGAAGACGAAGATCAGGACGATGTTGAGCAGGGTCTCGTTCATGAGCTGGGGATTCCTAGCGCCCTCTCCGTGTGGTCAGGGGAGGGCGCGATGGTAGGGCGACGTCCATCGATCCAGCCTACCGGTGGCTGGTCCAACGATGCATGTTTGAATATGTTGGTTTACGATGGTTTATGGCTAGGTTTGTTTCACCAGCGCCGATTCCCGGCGCTATCCCGGAAGGTCGGACGATGAACGCCACCCCCCGCGGTGCCCGCCGGACGGACACCACCCTGTCCGACGGCCGGCAACTGATCTACTACGACCCGGCCGACGCGCCGGTCCGGGTGCCGCTGGAAGACAGCCGCGGCCTGCCCGCACCGAAGCCGCAGGCGGAGTTCCGGACCGACCCGCTGACCGGTGACGTGATCACCTACGCCACCCATCGCAACACCCGCACCTACCTGCCGCCGGCCGACCAGTGCCCCCTGGACGCCAGCAAGCCGGGCAAGCCGACCGAGATCCCGGACCACGACTACAACGTCGCCGTCTTCGAGAACCGCTTCCCGTCCTTCTCCGGACCCGGCCGGTGCGAGGTGGTCTGCTTCACCAGCGACCACACCAAGTCCTTCACCGAACTGTCCCAGGGCCAGGCCCGGCTGGTCGTCGAGGCCTGGGCCGACCGGTCCGCGGAGCTGGGCGCCCGGCCCGACGTCGAGTACGTCTTCGCGTTCGAGAACCGCGGCCGCGAGATCGGCGTGACGCTGAGCCACCCGCACGGCCAGATCTACGCCTACCCGTTCCTGCCGCCGCGGATCAAGACGCTGATGGCGCGCGCCCGGGAGTACCAGGAAGTTGCCGGGAGCAACCTCTTCGCCGACACCCTGGCCGCCGAGCGCAAGGACGGCAGCCGGGTCGTGGTGGAGAACGACACCTGGACCGCGTTCGTCCCGCAGGCTGCCCGCTGGCCGGTCGAGGTGCACCTCTACCCGCAGCGCCAGGTCGCCGACATCTCCGACCTGACCGGCCAGGAACGGGACGACTTCACCGAGCTGTACCTCGACGTACTGAACCGCTTCGACGGACAGTACGGCGACGCCCTGCCCTACATCGCCGCCTGGCACCCGGCGCCGGTCCGGGTCGACCGCGAACTCGGCTACCTGCACCTGGAGCTGTTGTCGATCCGGCGGGCCAAGGACAAGATCAAGTACCTCGCGGGGTCGGAGTCGGGCATGGGCGCCTTCATCTCCGACACCCTGCCCGAGCTCGTTGCCGAGACACTGCGGAAGGTTGGTTCGTGAGCAAGTTCGTGGAGGTCTTCGGCGCCGAACCCGACGGTGTCTGGCGCGCACCCGGCCGGGTCAACCTGATCGGCGAGCACACCGACTACAACGACGGCCTGGTGCTGCCGATCGCACTGCCGAACCAGATCACCATCACCGGCTCGGCCCGTACCGACGGCGTGGTCGTGGTGGCCACGGCGGGTCAGGACGGGATCATCTCGTTCGACCTCGACTCGCTCAGCCCGGGCTCGGTCGGCGACTGGGCGGCGTACCCGGCGGGTGCGGCGTGGGTGCTGCGCGAGGCGCAGTACGAGATCGGTGGCGCGAACCTGCTCGTCGAGTCGGACCTGCCGTCCGGCGCCGGGCTCTCCTCGTCGGCCGCGTTGCTCTGCGCGACAGCCGTTGCCCTGCTGGGATTGCGCGACATCTCTGTGGATCCGGCGGAGGTGGCGCGCCTGGCGCAACGCGCGGAGAACCAGTACGTCGGTGCGCCGGTCGGCCTGATGGACCAGATGGCGTCGATGTGCTGCACCGCCGGCCACGCCCTGTACTTCGACATCCGGGCGATGAGCACCGACCAGATCCCCTTCGACCCGGCGGCCGACGGTCTGGCCTTGCTGGTGGTCGATGTGAAGGCACCCCACCGGCATGTCGACGGCGAGTACGCGGCCAGGCGCCAGTCCTGCGAACAGGCCGCGGCCGAGCTCGGCGTACCGGCGCTTCGCTCGATCGCCTTCGAAGACCTGGACGACGCCCTGTCCCGGCTCTCCGACGACGTCGTGCGCCGCCGGGTCCGCCACGTCGTCACCGAGATCCGCCGGGTGGAGGAAGCAGTCGCCCTGATGCGCGCCGGCCGTCTCCGCGACGTCGGCCCCCTCTTCACCGCCTCCCACGCCTCCCTCCGCGACGACTTCGAAATCACCGTCCCGGAACTGGACGTGGCCGTCGACACAGCGCTGGCAGCAGGAGCCTTGGGTGCCCGCATGACCGGCGGCGGCTTCGGCGGCTGCATCATCGCCCTGGTCGAGTCCTCCGAGGCCCCCGCAATCCTCACCGCCATCGAAAAAGCCTTCGCCGAAAACACTTTCCCCACCCCCACCTCCCTGGACGCCACCCCCTCCCCCGGCGCCTCCCGCATCTCCTGACCTGGCCGGCGCCCTCAGCTGTTCTGCTGAGCCTTCAGTTCGCGGCGGATGGTGGGAGCGAAGGCGAGGGTGGCGGTGAGTTGGAGGAGGCCCATGACGACGTACGGGGTCTTCAGGTTGGTTTGGTGGGCCAGGAGGCCGGCGGAGACTGCTCCCAGGGGGGCGGCGCAGAAGGCGACCATGCGGTAGACGGAGGTGACTCGGCCTAGCAGGGCGGGTGGGACCAGGCGTTGGCGGAGGGTGATGGTGACGACGTTCCACCAGGTGCCGGCCAGGCCGAGGATGGTGGTGGCGATGGCTACTACGACGATGGCGCTGACTACTCCGAAGGTGACGATGGCCAGGCTGGAGATGACCATCGACGCCAGCAGGCTGGCAAAGATCGGGAGTCGCTTCGAGAAGCGGGGGGCCAGCAGCGCGCCCAGGACGCCGCCGATGGCGTAGATCGCGACCAGCCAGCCGAAGCCCGCTTCCGGGAGGCGTAGTACCTCGAGGACGTAGAGGACGAGGATCGCGACGATGCCGGCGGCGACCGCGTTGACGACGACCAGGAGCAGGCAGAGCGAGCGCAGGAGTTTGTGCCGCCAGAGGAAGGTCAGGCCCTCCTTGAGTTCGCGGCCGAGGTGGCGGTCGGTGGCGCGTTCGCGGGGCGGGGAGGCGTGCCGGATCGAGAAGATCAGGATCGCGGCGACGGCGAAGGTGATCGCGTCGATCAGGATCGGCAGGCCGTGGTCGAGCACGAACAGCGCCGCGCCCACCGGCGGGCCGATCAGGTTGGCCAGGACGAGCAGGGAGATCTGCTGGTAGCTGTTGGCCCGTTCGAGGGATTCGCCGGCGACGAGCTCCGGGATGATGACGGACGAGGCGTTGTCGAAGAACGGCGCCAGCAGGCCGAGGGCGAACCCGGCGACCAGCAGGATCGGGATGTTCGCCAGGTCCAGCAGGATCAGTGTTGCGAGCGCTCCCGCCACGACCGCGCGAAGGGAGTCGACGATCCACATCGTGGAAGTCCGCCGCCAGCGGTCGACCATCACGCCGGAGACGAGGCCGAGCAGCAACCAGCCGGCGCCGGCGACCGCTTCGCTGAGCGAGATGATCCGCGGGTCGCGGGTGAACGATGCGGCCAGCAACGGCAGTGCGCCGAAGGTGATGCCGCTGCCCACGAACGAAACGGCCCCCGCTACCCACACCACCCAGAACTGCCGTCCCAACGGCGTCGCCGACTGCCGCGTAGCGCTGCTTGTCACTGGGTGATCGTCACTGGGCGACGGTCATTGAGCAATGGTCAGAGCACAGCCGGTTTCCTGCAGCGCCTTCTTGGCTTGCGGGGTGATGCCGGGATCGGTGATGACCAGGTCCAGGTCGGACCAGGTGGCGAACGTGCTGAGGCCGACGGTTCCCCACTTGGTGTGGTCGGCGAGCAGCACCACCTCGCGGCTGGCGGCGATGAAGGACCGGTTGGTTTCGGCTTCCATCAGGTTAGGGGTGCTGAGGCCGTGCTCCGCGTCCACCCCGTGCGCCCCCAGGAACAACATGTCGAGGTGCAGCGACTGCAGGGCGGCGGTCGCGATCGGACCGACCAGCGCATCGGACGGCGTACGGATCCCGCCGATCAGTACTACGGTGCGATCCGACCGGCCGTTGCCGTGGAACACGTCCGCGATCCGGGCCGAGTTGGTGACCACCGTGAGGTTCTCCACCCGGAGCAGCTGCCGCGCGAGCGCGTACGTCGTCGTACCGGCGCCGATGCCGATCGCGCTGTCCGGCTGGACCCGGCGGGCCGCCTCGATCGCGATCGCCTGCTTGGCGGCGGACTCCTGGGTGAGCTTGGCGTCGAACCCGGGCTCGTGCGCGCTGCGCAGGCCGACCGAGGTCGCGCCGCCGTGCACCTTGTGCAGCAGCCCGCTGGAGTCCAGCGCGTCCAGGTCGCGCCGGATCGTCATGTCGGACACGCCGAAGCGCTCGACCAGCTCGGCCACCGTGATCGCACCCCGGCTGTTGACCTCGGCAACGATCGTGGCCTGGCGCTGGGCGGCGAGCTGACCGCCCCGGCCACGGGACGGTTCGGTGGGTCCGGCTGCGTTCACAGCGACAGCCTAAGGTCTGAGCTGCCCGATCGCGCCGGGATTGTGGCGGCGGGTGTGCCGCGACGCGCCGCCGGCCGAAATGGCGTTGCCGCCGCGGGGTCCGCCTTGTCAGGCTGGCGGCATGCGATTCCCCGAGGACGTCCCCACCCTGACCGACGGCGTTGTGACGCTGCGTGCGCACACGGTTGCGGACATCCAGCCGCTGTACGACGTGTGCCAGGACCCGGAGATGCAGCGCTGGACGACGATCCCGCTGCCCTACGAGTACCAGCGCGCGGAGCAGTACGTGACCGAGCTCATCCCGGCCGGCTGGGTCAAGGGCAATTCCTGGGCCTGGGCGATCGACTACGACGGGCGCTACGCGGGCACCATCGACCTGCTCCCGGAGGACCGCATCGTCGGCGAGGTCGGGTTCTCGGTGGCGCCGTGGGCCCGGGGCAACGGGGTGGGCACCCGGGCGGTGAAGCTGGTCGTGCGGCACTGCTTCGACGAGGGCTTCCAGCGGGTGACCTGGCGCGCCTATGTCGGCAACTGGGGCTCCCGGCGGGTCGCGTGGAACAGCGGCTTCCGCAACCTGGTGACAGTGCTGGGCAGTGGCGTGGCCCGTGGCGTTCGCAAGGACGAGTGGGTGGCATCGATTGCCCGCGACGACGAACTGGAGCCGCAGGGGCGCTGGTGGAAGGTGCCGGTGATCGAGACCGATCGGGTGCGGTTGCGGCCGTTGCGAGGTACCGATGCCAAGCGGGTCGCAGAGGCCTGCAGCGACAAGCGGACCCAGAAGTGGCTGGCCGGTCTCCCGAATCCCTATCAGCTGGAGGATGCGGAGGGCTTCATCGAGGGCCGGCTGGAGTTGCTCGCGAGCGGCGAGGCGGTGTCCTGGGCGATCGCCGACCCCGAGACCGATGAACTGCTCGGCAACGTGAGCGTGTTCGACCTGAAGAACCGGATCGACAAGACGATGGCCGAGGTCGGCTACTGGGCGCACCCCGAGGCTCGCGGCCGTGGGGTGATGTCGGCGGCCGTCCGGTGCGCGATCAGGCACGCGTTCACGCCGGTCGAGGACGGCGGGCTGGGCCGGCGCCGGCTGGTGCTCTTCGCTGCCGAGGGCAACGCTGCCTCCCAGCGGGTTGCCGAGGTCAACGGGTTCACCCGGACCGGGCGCCAGCGCGCCGCCAGCCCGGGGCGGGACGGTGAGTTCCGCGACCTGCACTGCTTCGATCTGCTGGCCACCGACGAGTGGCCGGGAAAGTCGCCGGAAACGTCGTGAAAACTCGTCCGGAGGGACGAATCGGCGGCTTGTTGATGACAGCCGACACTTCTTCCTCTCGCCGTGGAACGTTCTGACTGGTTGAATCAACGAGTGAGAGATCGTGAGGAACTCGTCCGCCGCTGGCAGGCCGGGTGGTCTGTATCGCGGGGCTGGACCACAGTCGAGGATGACAACGACGGGATCCTGACCGTCCGCGCGGGTGAGGAGAACCGCGCGATGGAGTACGTCGTACTGGACGCGGACGACAAACCCGAGCGCGTCGAGCGCGCGGCGGAGCTGGCCAGGGCCGCGGGCAGCGGCCGGGGCGCCGGCTGGGTCACGCTCGCGACCGACGACCGGGAGGCCCGGATCGACCAGCTCGAGGATCTCGGGCTGGAGGTGCAGCGCGACCAGGACTGGCTGATGACGATTCAGCTGTCCGAGCAGCCTGCCCTCAAGCTGAACGAGCGGTACGCGCTGCACACCGAGCTCGAGTCCGACCTGATCGTCACCCGGGCGACGCTGCACGGCGGGGTGGTCTCCAGCGGCCGGATGGCGGTGGTCGGCGAGGACGCCGTCGCTGACCGGATCGAGACCGACCCGGCCCACCGGCGGCGCGGGCTGGGCAGCGCGGTGATGGCGTCACTGGTGGAGACGGCCGCGGCCCAGGGCGCCAAACGCGGCATCCTGATCGCCTCCATCGACGGCCTCCGCCTCTACCGCAGCCTCGGCTGGAAGGTAGTCGCCGACATCGTCATCGCCCGCACCTAACCCGCCGCTCCCACGGCAGCGTGGGGTCAGCGGATGGTGGCGGTCAGCGCTTCGGCGGTGGGAGTCGGAGCCAGGCCGAACGTGTTCTGGGCGTCGGAGGAGTCGAGCACGAACGGCGCCCGGAACTGGTACTGCAACTCGCGAATCTCCCGCGCCTGTTTGTTGAAGAATCCTCCCAGCCAGAGCGCCGCCGGCGGCATGGTCGACAAGCGAGGCTCGGGCGCTCCGGCGATCGCGGCTGCCTGCGCCGCGAGGTCGCGGATCGACACCGGCGGCGGAGTCGGCACATGCCACACCCGGCCCAAGGCACTCTCGTCAGACGCGACAGCGACCAGCGTGCGCGCGACATCCTCAACAGCCGTCCAGCTGTGGAGCACCTCGAGATCAGCCGGTACGGCGGTCCTCTTGCCGGCCAGTACGCCGGGCAGCACCGCCACGGTGCAGAACGACATCGCACCGGCCCCCAGATAGTCCGAGCCCCGCACCTCCGCAGTACGGATCGGCGCCGCCAGCGCGTCGGCCCAGACCTTCGCCCTGACGCGCCCCTTCGAGGAGTTGGGCCGGTCCGGGTCGCCCTCCTTCATCGGCCCGGTCGGCCGGCCATAGGCGTAGAGGTTTCCGGTGGTGAGCAGTACGGCGCCTGTCGACTCAGCCGTCTTGATCAGCGAAGCGCCCAACGGTGGCCAGTCGGTGAGCCATCGGTCGTACGCCGGTCCGCCGCAACTGAAGACCGTCTCGGCCCCGGCAACGAGCTTTGTCAGTACTGCGGAATCGGTCGCATCCGCCGCCACCTTCTCCACGCCATCCGGCCCGGTGCCGCTCCTGGTGACCACGCGAACCTGCTCCCCGCGCTCGACGAGGAGCCGCGCGACCGCAGTACCGACTGGACCAGAACCGACGACGACTCGCATGGTCCAGGACAGTACGGCCGGTCGTAAGAGGTTTGTCAAAGCGGGGGTGAGGTTTGTCGCGAAGGGTCGTGGGTGGTGGCGAGATCCGCTAGCGTCCCTCGGGCATGTCACTGGGGATCACGGGGATCGACGGATGACGACGAGAGGCTCGCAGGCTCCATGAACGACGCACCACACGATCCCTTCCAGCAGCACGAACCCGTACCACCGCGGTCGCACGGCCGCCGCAGGAAGCAGCGCGGTGGCGTGGCCGGCCCCATCCTCGGCGCGTTGACGGTTCTCGTTCTGCTGGCCGGCGCCGGCTGGTACATCAGCCGCGACGAGACGAAGACGACCAGCCAGGACAAGCCGCTGACGACCCTGGAGACGATCGACTCGGCCACTCCGCGGGACGACGCCAGCCTGCCGACGCCGACGCCGACCCCCACGCCGACCAAGACTCCTTCGGCCACGCCGTCCAGGACGCCGTCGAAGAAGCCCAAGCCGACCGCGACGCCGACGCGGTCGACCACCGCGCCGAGCCGCGACGGCACCCGGTCGCCCTCTCCGACGCCGACGAAGACGAAGAAGCCGACGCCGAGCCCGACCCGGACCACGACGCCGACCCCGACGAAGTCGACGAAGCCGCCGGCACCCACTGGTGGAACCGAGGCGCAGGTCCTGCAGCTGACCAACAGCGAGCGCAGCAAGGCCGGCTGCGGTCCGCTGCGCACCAACAGCGCGCTGACCCGGGCCGCCGACCTGCACGCGGCGGACATGGTCGCGCGGCACTACTTCGACCACACCAGCCTGGACGGCCGGTCGCCGTTCGACCGGATGAAGGCCGCCGGCTTCACCGGTGGCGCGATGGCCGAGAACATCGCCGTCGGCTACAAGAGCGCGGCCGCCGTGGTGGACGGCTGGATGAAGAGCGAGGGCCACCGCAAGAACATCCTGAACTGCGACTACACGATGATCGGCATCGGCTACGACGCCGGTCAGGTGAAGCCCGACTGGGGCAACGGCAGCTGGGTGCAGAACTTCGGCGGCTGACCGCCGAAAAGACCTGAATCTCAGGGGTTCGTTAAGACGCTTCAAACGCCCGTAACAGTGACCTCGCAATTCGGTTAAGGTCACTGATCGGCAACCAGGGGGGCCTGGCACCGCCGGGGGGACAACGCACCACGGGGAACGACGGACTTCCGGTAGTACGACGAACTGAAGAGGACTCGCCCATCCATGACGGACTCGCCTGCCCCTGGGCGGCACCGCAGCAGGAAGGCCCCACGACGCCGAGGCCTGATCGGCCCCATCGTCAGCTCGCTGTCGGTGCTACTCGCCATCGGACCCGTGGTCTGGGTGATGACGGCTCGCGACGGTTCCGCTGTCGCCGAGAACGACGCCACCAAGGTGCTGAACGTTGCCGAGGACAACTCCGGCCCGGCCGCGATCGAGGGCGGGCGTTACGGCCCCGGCAAGGCCAAGGTCACCACAACGCTGCCGAACGGCCGGACCACCACGATCACCCCGACCGGTACGCCGGCGCTCGGCTCGGCCCAGTCGACCCTGGACAACCTGAACACCCCGGACACCCCGGACACGCCGGTGCCGTCCGGCGTACCGACGACGGTGATCAGCACCGCGCCGGCCGGTGGGGTGGAGACGGTCACGATCACCCCGGCGCCGCCGCGCAAGACCAACGGGCACAGCAAGCCGAAGCCGCGGCCGTCGACGCCGGGGCCGAGCAAACCGACGAAGACCCCGAGCGAGCGGCCGACCAAGACGCCGACCGCCTCGCCGACGCCGGACGACCCGCCACCGCCGCCGGGTGGTGGCGGCACGAACGCGCAGGAGCGTGAGGTCCTCGACCTCACCAACCAGGCCCGGAGCAACAAAGGCTGCCGGCCGCTGAAGCTGGACGACAGCCTGGTCGAGGCAGCCGGTTCGCACGCGTCGGACATGGTCCGCCGGCACTACCTGGACCACACCAACCCCGACGGCGAGGGTCCGGGCGACCGGATGGCCAAGGCGGGCTGGCAGGGCTCCGGCTGGGGCGAGAACATTGCCGCCGGCTACGAAAGCCCGCAGCGGGTCTTCAAGGCCTGGATGAACAGCGACGGTCACCGGGCCAACATCCTGAACTGCAAGTTCACCAAGATCGGCATCGGGTTCGACCCGGGCCAGGTCAAGTCCGACTGGGGGCCGGGCAGCTGGGTGCAGGACTTCGGTCGCGACTGACCGAAGGACGTTGTTCGCAGCACCGTTTGTTCGCAGCACCGAATTGTGCAGCACCGATTTGTGCAGGACCGCGGCCGACATTGTCCGCCGGGCACCGGGTTCGCCGCAGGCACTGTGGCGAACCGACAAGGATTGTCCGGTTGACCGCCGATCACCGCGGGTAGATCCGTCCTTGCGATGCCATCGGGCGCCCCTCACGGCGCCACGGTGAGACGAATGAGGCACGTCTTGGGGGCGCGACCGTGAAGGGAACACGCACGTAATGTCAGAGCGTTCAGCTGCCGGACGGCGGCGCAGCAAGAGAGCGGCGGCCCGGCCGGAGTCACGCGGCCGGCGGATCGCCGTGGCGATCGGCACGGTCACCCTGGTGATCACACCGATCTCCTGGATCCTGCTGCACGAGCCACAGGCGGACCAGGCCGATGCCGCGGTCCCCTATGTCACCCGGACCGACGACACCTACATCAAGACCTCGGCCAAGCCGGCCGTGGCGACGCCGGAGGCCACGACACCGGCCGGTACGCCGACCCCGGTACCGACACCCGGTACGCCGAAGCCGACCGAGACCCCGAGTGTCCCGGGCGAGACCCCGACTCCCACGGACGGCCCGACCACGGACCCGACCGGCGGGCCGACGGCACCGACCGAGGGGCCGACACCAGGCCCGACCGAGGTCCCTAGCACCCGCTCTACCCCGCGGGACCCACGCAGCCAGGGCACCCAGCCGACGCCGACGCCGGGCGACGACACTCCCTCCAGCACGCCGACCACGACCACACCGACCACCACCACGCCACCGCCGCCGCCCGCGGACGACGGCAACATGTCGGGCGCCGAGGTCGAACTGTTCAGGCTGGTGGACAACGCCCGGACCGATCGCGGCTGCGCGCCGCTGCGGCGCAACAGCGACCTGAGCGGAAGCGCGGGCGCCGAGGCGAAGGAGCGGGCGGAGAGCGGCAACGTTTCCGCCACCGGTTCGTCCATGGCCGCCACCGGTGGCGATGGCGTCACCGCGAAGGCCGCTTTCGACAAGCTGAAGAGCACGAGCTCGGGCACGTTGTTCAACTGCGGACTGCGCGAGCTGGGCGTCGGCCAGGACGACGCGGACTACTGCAAGACGAGGCTGGTGGTCTGCCTCAGCAGCGGGACGCGCGAGGCCTGGGTGGTCGACTTCAAGTAGCCGGCTGGTCACTCAGAACGGCGGCTCGCGGACTGTGAGCCGCCGTTCTGGCCGCCCGGTGGGATGATGGGCGAAGGTGCTTGAGTCGCCCGGCGGCACGGGGTTAGCTTGAGCCTCCACCGAGCTGCGGGAGGCCGGATGTACGGCGAGCGCGACGATCTCGATCCGGCCCGGCCCGCGTTGTACGGCATCCCGCCGGACGCGGTCGCCGACGAGCGCCCGGACCGCCGGCCGGAGGACGCCAAACGGGTCGGGTTGAGCCGGCACACCGAGGAGGGCGCGGTCGTGCATTTCGTCGCCCACCTCGACCGGGCCAAACCCGGGCACAAGATGATGGCCTGGATCCTGCTGGTCACCTTCGTGGCGCCCGCGATCTACACCCTGCTCCTCTTGCTCTAGCGACACGCGTCAGCGCGCGGCGGACTTCTTCTGCAGGTTCTCGTCGAGGGCGGCCAGGAACTCCTCCGTGGTGAGCCATTCCTGGTCCTTGCCGACGAGTTGGGCCAGGTCCTTGGTCATCTGGCCCTGTTCGACGGTCTCGACACAGACCTCTTCGAGCATGGTCGCGAAGCCGGTCACCTCCGGGGTGTTGTCCAGCTTGCCGCGGTGCTTGAGGCCGCCGGTCCAGGCGAAGATCGACGCGATCGGGTTGGTCGAGGTCGGCTTGCCCTGCTGGTGCTGCCGGTAGTGCCGGGTGACCGTACCGTGCGCCGCCTCGGCCTCGACGGTCCGGCCGTCCGGGCTCATCAGCACCGACGTCATCAGGCCGAGCGAACCGAAGCCCTGGGCAACGGTGTCGGACTGGACGTCGCCGTCGTAGTTCTTGCAGGCCCAGACGAAGCCGCCCTCCCACTTCAGCGCCGAGGCCACCATGTCGTCGATCAGCCGGTGCTCGTAGGTCAGCCCGGCCTCAGCGAACCGCGGCTGGAACTCCTCGTGGAAGATCCGCTCGAAGATGTCCTTGAAGGCACCGTCATAGGCCTTCAGAACCGTGTTCTTGGTGGACAGGTAGACCGGGTAGTTGCGCTGCAGCCCATAAGCGAACGAAGCCCGCGCGAAGTCCTCGATCGACCGGGTGAAGTTGAACATGCCCAGTGCCACCCCGCCGTCGTCGCCGTAGTTGGCGACCACGTGCCGGATCGGCTCGGAACCGTCGGCCGGGGTGAAGGTGATGGTCAGTTCACCGGCGCCGGGCACGGTGAAGTTCGCCGCCTTGTACTGATCGCCGTGCGCGTGCCGCCCGACGATGATCGGCTTGGTCCAGCTCGGGACCAGCCGCGGGATGTTCGAGATGACGATCGGCTCGCGGAAGATCACCCCGCCGAGCAGGTTGCGGATCGTGCCGTTCGGCGACGGCCACATCTTCTTCAGGCCGAACTCCTCGACGCGCTCGGCGTCCGGCGTGATGGTGGCGCACTTGACGCCCACCCCGTGCTGCTTGATCGCCAGCGCGGCATCCACGGTGACCTGGTCGCCGGTCGCGTCGCGGTGCTCGATGCCGAGGTCGTAGTACCGCAGCTCGAGGTCGAGGTACGGGTGGATCAGACGGTCCTTGATGAACCGCCAGATGATCCTGGTCATCTCGTCCCCGTCGAGCTCGACGACGGGACTGGTCACGGTGATCTTGGCCATAGGTGCCTCTCAGACGGCGGTTATCTTGACGTCAAGATAAAACCCGATCTATCTTGACGTCAAGACAGTTCGCCGGCCGAACTCGTGCCGGTGCCGCTGCGGAGTCGTACCGAGGACGAGGTGGAAGTGATGCCGTAACGCGGCACTGCTGCCGAATCCGCTCTCCACCGCGACCCGCTCGACCGGGTGATCCGTTGTCTCCAGCAACAATCTGGCCCGGTCCAGCCGTTGCCGGAGCAACCAGGCCTGCCCGCTGCTGCCGGTGCGCGCCCGGAACTGCCGGGTGAAGGTCCGCCGGGACAGCGCGACCGCCGCGGCCCACTCGTCCAGCGAGATCGGCTGGTCCAGCCGGGACCGGGCCCACACCATCGCCCGCTCGATCACGTCGTCCGACGGGTCCGGCGGCACCGGGACCGGGATGTACTGCGCCTGCGACCCACTGCGATGCGGCGCCACCACGATCATCCGGGCCAGCCGCTCCGCCAGTTCGACGCCATGGTGCGTCCGGACCAGATGCAGACAGCAGTCGAGCGAAGCCGCAGTACCGGCGGAGGTGACCAGGTCGCCGAGGTCCGACCAGAGGACGTCGGCCCGGACGTGGATCTTCGGGTACTGCGTCGCAAGGCGCTCGGCCCAGCGCCAGTGCGTGACCACCTCCCGGTCGTCGGCGATCCCACTCGCGGCCACCAGGAAGGCGCCGATGCAAAGGCCGACCACCGTCGCACCACGGGCATGAGCGGCCCGGATCGCCTCGACGAGCACCCCGGACGGCTCGAGCCGGGGATCCCAGCTCGGCAGGATCACCAGGTCGGCCTCGGCCATCACGTCCAGCCCGCGCTCGACGTGCAGACCGAACCCGGCATTGGTGTCCAACCGCCCAGGCCGCTCGGCACACACCTGTACGTCGTACTGGCGCTCGCCGCCGGCCCGGTCGCCGAGCACCAGGCAGGGCACGGAGAGGTGGAACGGGCTCATCCCGTCGTAGGCCAGAACCGCTACCGATCGCATGGCCCGATCTTAAGGAAGAGTGTCCTCCAGGCCAATGGCTCAGCGCCCGCCGAGGCCGAAGGATGGACCCATGAAGCTCACCCACATCGGAGGACCGACCGCAGTGCTCAGCATCGGCGGCCTCACCCTGCTGACCGATCCCGCCTTCGACGAACCGCGCGACTACCCGTTGGGCGGCGGCCGCGCGCTGACGAAACTCACCGGGCCCGCGCTGCGGCCTGACCAGCTCGGCCCGATCGACGCCGTGCTGCTCTCGCACGACGAGCACCCGGACAACCTCGACGACTCGGGCCGCGAGTTGCTCTCCTCGGTTCCGGTGGTGCTGTCGACGCCGGGCGCGGCGGACCGGATCCCCGGCGTCCGCGGCCTGGAGAACTGGGAACCCGTCGAGCTGGACCGGCCCGACGGCGGCACGCTGGTCGTCACCGGCCTTCCCGCGCGCCACGGCCCGGAGGGTTGCGAGCCGCTCACCGGCTTCGTCACCGGGTTCCTGTTGAGCGGCTCCGGCCTGCCGACTGTCTATGTGTCCGGCGACAACGCCTCGGTCGACCTGGTCGAGGAGCTCACCACCAGGTTGGCGGCCGGTAGCATCCCCGGCGTCACCGCCCGGACGGTCGACATCGCAGTACTGTTCGCCGGTGCCGCGCGCACGCCGCTGTTCGACGGCGCTCCGCTGACGCTCACGTCGGAAGCCGCGGTGGAGGCAGCTCGGCTGCTGGCGCCCGCGGTCATCGTTCCGGTCCACACCGAGGGCTGGGCGCACTTCTCCGAAGGCCCTGACGTCCTCGCGAAGGCCTTCGCCGACGCCGGGCTGCCGCTTCAACTTCCGCCGGCCGGAGAGGCATTGTCACTCTGAGTGTACCGACCCCTTGACGGATACGGAGGGTGACTTTATCGTTCTACGCGCCGGGGGGAATCCGGCAGACAGACTTCATCGGGCCGGGGGGAATCGGCCCACAGCCGGAAGGAACTCCATGTTCGTACGTCGCTTCAGCCTGCCCGCCGCCGCTGTCGCCACCGGTGTCGCCGCCGTCGTCGGCCTGGCCACCGTGCCGTTGCCGGCGATGGCGGCCAGCACCGTGGTGCTGTCCGGGATCCAGTACGACCCGGCCGGGACAGACACCCGAACCAACGCGCACCTGAACCAGGAGTTCTTCACCATCCGCAACCTCAGCACCCGGCCGCGCAATCTGTCCGGGTTCAGGGTCAAGGACGTCGCGAACCACACCTACGTCTTCCCGAGCGGCTACGTACTCGCCGGCCGGACGACCGCGATCATCCGGACCGGCCGCAACCGCAACACGGCCACCACCCTGTACTGGAACCAGTACAACTACATCTGGAACAACACCGGCGACACCGCCCGCTTCCAGACCCCGGCGGGCGTGACCTTCGACTGGTGCAGCTACACGGCGATGGCCGGCCGCACCCGCGTGGCTTGCTAGTACTAGTACATCTGGTGTGAAGTCCAGAAGGGCGCCAGGTCCTTCGTGGTGGCAGCCTCGGCGGCAGACTTGAAGTCGCCGGGGGTGGCCACCCCGTACCACTGGGACGTGGCGTAGTCCTTCATCAGCTTCTCCATCGCGGGAGTGCCGATGAAGCGCTGCAGGTCAGCCAGCATGCAGGAGCCGTACGTGTAGACGTAGCGGCTCCACCCAGCACCGTGCTTCTTCCAGAAGCCCATGTCGTTGGTGATCCGCGCATCGAGCTGACCCGGCCAGCAATCGGGCTGGCTGTCACCCCAGTGCAGGTACGACGAGTACGTCGCGAAGGACTCGTCCAGCCAAGGGTCGGCGTACTCGTTGTTGCCCACGATCCCGTACCACCACTGGTGAGCAAGCTCGTGCACCACCGGGCCTTCCTCGTTGGGCGGCGCGATGAGCAGCACGAAACCCGGGTACTCCATCCCGCTGAAGCCGACCCAAGTGTCGTTCAGCACCAGGTCGACCTCGCCGTACGGGTACTTGCCGAACCGGCTGCTGAAGTCGTCGATCGCCGCCACGCCCTTCGTCCGCGCGTCGGTGACCGCGCCCGCCGTCACCGTGCCGGTCCACCAGGTGCGCACCTTCACCCCACCGGGAGACGTCACCACGGACTGCTTGAACGGCCCGGCCGAGAAGGCGAAATCCCTGACCTGCTTGGCGATACTCGTCGTCGTGACCGTCTTGCCCCGCTGCGCCGTCGAGGTGACCCCGGTCGCCGGCACCAGCAAGGAGGCCGGGTGGTGCAGCCGTACGGCGAAGTCGGCGGCGAGCGTGTAGTAGCTCTCCCCCATGCCGAGATCCGGCTCGAGATGCCAGCCCGCCTGGTCGTGGACCGCGAGCACCGGCAGCGCATTGCCGAAGAAGCTGTACGCTCCCGCCTGGCCAAACCGTTCCAGCCGCCGCGGCGCCGTCACGGACAGGTCGAAGGCGATCTCCATTTGCTTGCCGGGAGCAAGCACTTTGCCGAGTTTCACCTGCAGGGCAGTGCAGTTCACGGTCGGTGTGCCCGGCGTCCCGCCCTCGAAGCGGCTCAGCTTCACCGGTGACTTGCACCCGTCCCAGGTGTTGCCCCAGATCCTCAGGTAGACCTCGCGCAACGCCTTCCCGGTGGTGTTCGTGAAGACGATCCGCTCGCGCCCCGTCCAGGTCCGCCCCGTCGCGTCGCTCGTCAGCCGCACGTCGTACTGCGGTTTACCCGGCCCGCGCTGGACAATTTCTTTGCCCTGAGCAACGGTCGGCACCGTCGTGGTGAGCAGAGCACAAGCGAGCAGGAGGACAACAAAACGGCGCACGGCAGACTCCCCAGGTTCGTGGAGTCTCGAACGCTAGCGCGCCGAGGGTGCGGGGTCGTCGCCTTCGGGCAGCCAGTCGTGTACCAGGATCTCATCACCCACGGCGACAATGCCCGGCGTCAGGACGGACGCTTTCATGCCGAAGCTGACCCCGCCGCCGTAGTCGGGCTGCCGCCGGTACGTCGCCAGCGTGCGGGTCGGCTCGGGACCGCGCTTCTCCCCCGTGGCCTGGTCGACGGTCGGGACGGCGCAGCGGATCGAGCGAGCGGCGTAACCGAACTCGGCCTCGCCCACCGACGCGCGCAGTACGCGATCTTCGGTGTGCGCCTCGGGCCAGCCGGCGACGACGATGTTCGGCCGGAAGCGGTTCATCGGGATCGCCTCGCCACCGGAGGCCACGATGCGTTCGTTCAGCCCGTCGAGCGACGACAGCGAGGTGATCAGCAGCGCGTGCGCGTCACCGAACCCGGTCAGGCCCTGGTGCACACCCCAGCCCGGCCGCTCGTGCTCCGGCGTGACCCGGACCAGCGCGACGGGCCGGCCGAGCCGCTCCGAGAACCACTCGTCGGCCGCGGCGTCCTGAGCCACCCCGGCCCCGAACCACTTCCCGAACAGGCTGACGTCCCGCCGCTTCCCGTCGTACGCGACCGGTACTTCGAGCTCGTCGGCACCGTCGGCGGACAACCTGAGCGCGTCGCCATCGGCCAGTACTTCGGCGCGCAGCGGCGCCATCGCCGGCACGGTGCGCTGACTGAGGAAGACACCTTCCGGATCGACCAGCATGAAGGTCCGGTCGTGCCGCAGCCCGGTGCCGGTCAGCTCGGCACGCTCGACGGAAACCCCGGCGAGACCCTTGACGGGGTAGTAAGTCAACGCGGCGACCTTGGCATCAGACACCGGGCCAAAATACCTGCCGCCAGGCGCGCCCAGCGCCCGCGTTGACCGAACCTGACCGCGGATTGTCCAGTTCGGCCCGGTTCAGCGGCCGAAAGTGCCGGCCGGCGCGGCCGGCGACGCGAAACCCTCGGCATCGGTCAGCGGCACCGCCTTGCCCGCGAGCTCAGCCAGCGGGAGCACCTCGTACGGCGGTTGCGCGCGCGAGCCGGCCGGCTCGGCGACCGGAGTACGGGAGCCGACCAGGACGACGTTGCCGAATCCCTTGCCGCGCAGGACCTTGCGTTCGGCCAGCACCAAGCCGTCACCCAGCCCGGCCCGGAGCGTCGCGGCGACCCGGCGGACGAACCCCAGTCCGGCCGTCCCGTCGATCAGGTTGAACACGAGCGCCCCCGACGGCCGCAGAATCCGGGCGCACTGGGCGACGAACTCGGCGGTGACCAGGTTCGCCGGGACGGCCTCGCGGACGAAGGCGTCGACGATCACCACGTCGGCCGAGTCGTCGTACAGGCCGGTGATGCCCTCGCGGCCGGTCACGCCGCGGACCTTGATGCCCGAGCGCTTCGGCAGCGGCAGCGTCTCGCGGACGAACTCGGTCAGATCCTCGTCCGGCTCCAGCACGATCTGCCGCGAGCGCGGGCGGGTGACGGCGACGTACCGGGCCAGTGTCAGCCCGGCACCGCCGACGTGCACCGCGGAGATCGGCTGCCGGCGCGGTGCGATCAGGTCGAGTACGTCCCCGATCCGGCGGACGTACTCGAACCCGAGATGGGTGGGGTCGGCAAGATCGACCTGCGACTGCAGCGACCCGTCGACGCGGAGGACGAACGTCCCGTCCGCCTCGGCCTCGACGGTCGCCGTACCACTGGCTACCTTGCGTTCCACCCGGTCATCTTGTCAGCAGGCTCACTTGGACTCGGCCTCGGCGGCCAGGGCGATGTCGGCGTTGTCGGAGAAGAGCCCGTCGATCCCGGCCTTGCGGAACGCCGCGATCTCGGCGAACAGGTTGCCCGAGTCGTCGGGCACGGCGGAGCTGCGGAGGTTGACCGGGAGGAAGGTGTTCTCGACCCGGAACGTGTACGGGTGCACGACCAGGCCGGCGCGGTGGGCGTCGCGAACCAGCGGGGTCGGCGTACCGAGCTTGCCGGTGCTGTCGAGCGGGATCACCTGGTCCTTGGCCGGGCCGACGCCGTCGGCGTACGTCGCGACCTCCTGCAGGCCCTTGGCCGAGACGACGTCGGCGTACGTGCGCTTGTCACCGCTGACGACGAAGTCGTACGGCGCGCCGGACGAGCTGGTCAGCTGGACCAGCGGGACCCGGAGCTGCTTGTCGAGCGCCTTCAGGTTGGCGACCTCGAAGGACTGGACGAACACCTTCGCGTTCGGGCGGTTGAGGCCGTTGCGGTTCAGCGTGCTGACCAGCGTCGGCTCGAGCGCGAGGCCCTGCTGCTGGAAGTAGGTCGGGTGCTTGGTCTCCGGGTAGATCCCGATCGGCCGGTCGAGCTCGCGGGACAGCCGCTTGGTCAGGTCGATGACCTCCTGGAGGGTCGGGACCTGGTACTTCCCGTCGAAGACCGTGTTCTGCTGCCGGAGCGCCGGGATCCGCTCCTTGGCGCGCAGCGTCTTCAGCTCCTGCAGCGTGAAGTCCTCGGTGAACCAGCCGGTCAGCGGGGTGCCGTCGAGGACCTTGGTCTTCTTCCGGGCGGCGAACTCCGGGTGCGCGGCGACATCGGTCGTGCCGCCGATCTCCGGCTCGTGCCGGGCCACCAGGACGCGGTCCTTGGTGGTCACCAGGTCCGGCTCGATGAAGTCGGCGCCCATCCGGGCGGCCAGCTCGTACGCCGCCAGCGTGTGCTCGGGGCGGTAGCCGGAAGCACCACGGTGTCCGACCACCACGAAGTCGTCGTGCTTGGCGGTACTCGTGGCGACCGTGGTGGCGGCGGTAGGGGCGGTCTGCTTGGAGGTGTCGGATACCTGGGGGACCAGGACCGCGGCGACGACGGCCACTGCGGAGGCGGTCACCGAGACGTTCCGGCGGGACAGCACCGTTCTCATCGAAATTTCTCCTTATAAGTCAGATACTGCCAAGTCAGGGACTGTGCACACCCTCGGGTCAGCAGAAGGCGGGTCGGCATCCGGCTGATGAACGGGTGGTGTGGATCACCTGACCCACCGTCGCCTACCCGGGGCGGACTTGCTAGCGTCCGAAGGGTCTGTCATTGAATCCTTTGAGGAGCGTGTCGTGAGCAAATCACCCGTCAAGGTGGCCGTCACCGGTGCTGCCGGTCAGATCGGATACAGCCTGCTGTTCCGGATCGCGAGCGGTGCGCTGCTCGGGCCGGACACGCCGGTCGAGCTGCGGCTGCTGGAGATCACCCCGGCGCTGAAGGCGCTCGAGGGTGTGGTGATGGAGCTCGACGACTGCGCCTTCCCGACGCTGGCCGGGGTGGAGATCGGCGACGACGCCAACACCATCTTCGACGGCGCGAACGTGGCCCTGCTGGTCGGCGCCCGGCCGCGGACCAAGGGGATGGAGCGCGGTGACCTGCTGGAGGCCAACGGCGCGATCTTCACCGTCCAGGGCAAGGCGCTGAACGAGCACGCCGCCGACGACATCCGGATCACCGTGACCGGCAACCCGGCCAACACCAACGCGCTGATCGCCCGCAGCAACGCGCCGGACATCCCGGCCGAGCGGTTCTCCGCGCTGACCCGGCTGGACCACAACCGCGCGCTGGCCCAGCTGGCCAAGAAGACCGGCACGCACGTCACCGACCTGAAGAAGCTGACCATCTGGGGCAACCACAGCGCCACGCAGTACCCGGACATCTTCCACGCCGAGGTGGCCGGCAAGAACGCGGCCGAGGTCGTCAACGACCAGAACTGGCTGGAGAACGACTTCATCCCGACCGTGCAGAAGCGCGGCGCGGCGATCATCGAGGCCCGTGGCGCCTCCTCGGCCGCCTCGGCCGCGGCGGCCACCGTCGACCACGCCCGCGACTGGCTGCGCGGCACCCCCGAGGGCGACTGGCTGTCGATGGCCGTCGTCTCGGACGGCTCGTACGGCGTCCCGGAGGGCCTGATCTCCTCCTTCCCGGTGACCACCAAGGACGGCGACTACGAGATCGTCCAGGGCCTGGAGATCAACGACTTCTCCCGCGCCCGGATCGACGCCAGCACCAAGGAGCTCGGCGAGGAGCGCGACGCGGTCCAGGCCCTCGGCCTGCTCGGCTGACCCCAGCACCACCAGGAAACCCCCGGGGAGCAGTTCATTCCCCGGGGGTTTCCGTTGTTGTCGATCAGGTCAGCGCAGCGGGTAGGCCCCGAAGACTGTCTGGTCGGTGGTGTTGCCGGCCACGTCGACGACCTGTGCCTTCAGCGAGACCTTTGCCCCGGCCGGCGTCGCGAAGAGCGCCTTGTAGCCGGTGCCCGTCCGGACGACGGTCGCCGCCTTCCACGTCTTGCCGTCGTCGCCCGACACCTGGACCGTCACCTTCTTGACCGCCGGTTGCACGGCGCCGGGTGTTCCGTCGACTACCAACGGCAACACGGTCACCGGCGTTCGCTTCACCGTGTTCCGGCTGTCCACCTCCGGCTGATACCGAACCGTGTGGACCGGCACCGCGGTCCTCTCCTCCGTCGCCGCCGAGCTGAACGTCACGGTGAGATCCGTCCGGCCCGAGAACGCCGTGTCAGCGCGCGTCCCGGTCGTGACGAACTTGTACGTCGCCTTCTCGGCCGGCAGCCCTTCGGCGACCGCGAACCCGAACGAGTTGGACGAGGCAACCTGCTCGCCGTTGCGGTAGAGCGTGCTGCTCGCGGTGTCGGTCCGCTCGCCCCCGAAGCGTCCGTCGGCATCCCCGTGCTTACCTATCGAGAGATACAGCTCGTTGCCGGTGCGGGTGAGCTGATTGACCTTCGGCACGAACGCAGCGGCGTTCCATCGCTCGTGGTACGTCCGCCCGGGCCGGTACCTGACCGCTTCTCCCCGGCTCCAGGAGCGTCCGAAGGGGTTCCACTCTTCCGGTTCGAACAGCTCCCCTTCCCAGCCCTGGACGTCATCGAGGTAGTACCGGATCGTCCTCGGCAGGTCCACCGGGACATGCGTGGCCGTGCTCACGCCGACGCCGGTCATCCAGGGGCGGATCACCTTGTGCATGACCCCGTCGGTGGTCGCGTTCATCGCATGGTCGACCACGACCAGGTCCTCGGCCTTGACTGTCCGGTGGAACCCCGTGCTGAACTCGCCTGGCTGGGAGTTCGCGATCCCGTACAGGTACGGCGTGTTCCTGAAGTTGCCGTCGGCGCCAGGCACTCCCCACTGGGAGGTGACGTGCCCGGTCATCTCCGCGGCAGGCAGAGCCGGCCCGGTGCTGTAGGTGAAGATCGTGCCGAAGTCGAAGGCTGCCATCCAGGTGAGCAGACCGCCGATACCGTTCGGCGCGGTCCTGGTGTAGCCGACGTCCACGACCGCCGCCCTGGCCTCCGGGTTCGGCACCGAGGTGGTGACCGGCTTGGCCTTACGCGCATCCAGCACCACTGTCTGGTCCGAGGTGAGCTGGATGCTCGGTGCAGCCAGTTTGTAGAACTGGTAGTCCTCCTCGGTGACCGCGAACTCCTGGAACTGGTCGACCAGATACTCCCCCTTCGGCAACCTGATCTTCACCGTGCCGCTGGGGTCGTAGAGGTGTTCGAAGGTGTCGTTCCCGACGCCGGAGAGCAGGGCCGGCCCTTGGTCGTCCGGGGTTCCGTCCGCACGAATCAGCTTGACCGTCAACTCGTAGCTCTCGGCCTCCTTGGTCACCCCCGCCGGTACGACGACCGAAGTGCCGTCGGCCGTCGCGGTGATCCGGCCGGAGTACAGGCCGTCCGGGCCGGTGTGCTTGGTGTTCGAGGTGGCCTGGACCGACGCGGTACCACCGGCCGGTACGGTCACCGTGTTCGCGCTCAACGTCAACGCGCCGGCCGGAGCCGCCGCACCGTCCGCTGTGGTCATCGAGGCGGTCAGCGTCAAGGTGACCGGCTGGTCGCCGAGGTTGCGATAGGTGACGTCCTTGGTCACCGGCTCGTCGTCGGTGTGCGGGAAGGCGGCGACGCCGAACGACACCGACGCCGGCTCGGCGATCACGGTCTGCTTGATCGCCTTGGCCAGGTCGATCCGGCCCGCGCCTTGCTGGAAAGTGGTCTGACCGGCGGCGACCTTCGCCGAGCCCATCAGCGTGCCCTTGAGCTCAGGAGCCTTCCAGGACGGGTGTTGCTGCACCAGCAGCGCTGCGGCCCCGGCGGTGTGCGGAGCCGCCATCGAAGTACCGGACAGCCGCAGGTACTTGTCACCGACCGGCTCGCCGATCGAGGAGTCCTTCGACTTCGCCGCCACGATGCTCGTCCCCGGTGCGGTGACGTCGGGCTTGACGGCACCGTCGCCGATCCGCGGGCCACGGCTGGAGAAGTCGTTCAGCTCGTCCTGCTTGTCCACGTTGCCGACGGTCAGCGCGGCGTCCGCGCTCCCCGGCGAGCCGACCGTCCGGTCTCCCGGACCTGAGTTGCCGGCGGAGATGACGAAGAGGGTGCCGGTGCTCGCGGTCAGCTCGTTCACGGCCGCTTCCAGCGGGTCGAGCTCCGGGAAGTCCTGTCCGCCGAGGCTGAGGTTGACCACGTTGGCCTTGACCTCGTTCGCGGCCCATTCCATCCCGGCCAGGATCGCGGATTCCTGGCAGCCCCAGACCTCGCAGACCTTGCCGTCGTACAGCTTCGCGTCCGGCGCGACGCCCTTGTACTTGCCGTCCGACGCGGCACCGGTGCCCGTGATCGTCGATGCCACGTGCGTGCCGTGGCCGACCACGTCATCGGCCGATTCCTCGGTGAAGTTCTTCGCACCGGCGAGCTGGCTGGCCAGATCCGGGTGGGTGGCATCGATCCCGGTGTCCAGGACGGCGACCGTGACGCCCTTGCCGGTGTAGCCCGCCTGCCAGGCCGCCGGGCCACCGATCTGCGGCACCGACTGGTCCAGCAGGACCTTGCGCTTGCCGTCCAGCCAGATCTTGTCGACGCCGTCGGCCGAGCGGGCCTTGGCGGGACCGGTCAGCGCGGTGCCGGTCAGGAAGGTCCCGGCGTTCTTCTTGCCCACCCGCACGGCCGCGCCGTCGATCGCCGGCAGCTGCCGGGTCACGGTCGCACCAACGGGCGCCGAACGCTTCGCTTTGCCCCGGTAGGTGACCAGCACCGGGATCGAGCTGCTCGACTTGTCGTCGTACCCGGCCTTGATCAGCCCGGCGACGTCGAACAGGCGGCGATCGAGCTGCCCGGTCGCGAGCTGGTGCTGGACGTCGGACGGGATCACGTACGACCCGTGCTTGGTCCGGTAGTTGTTGAAGACTATTTTCTCCCGACCCGGTCCGGGCTCGATGGTCGCCTTGGCCGTGTCGCCGTCGCGGACGGTGACCCGGTCGCCGGTGATCAGCGTGACACTGACAGCCGGTCCGCTTGCGGGGGTTTGTTTCGCAGTACCGGCCGCTGGTCCTGGTGTTGCTGTCTGCGCTGCTACCGCTGGACTGCCGGCGCCGGCCAGGCCGATGCCCACGAGCGCCAGCGACGCGACGGCGGGCAGGCCGAAGCGTCTCGATCTCGAACGGAAAGCCACGAGGGGCTCCTCCCCAGGTTGTGGAATGTCCTCACTACGCAACCCCTAGACGACGCGAAGTGCCTTGGGGGTTGCACAGCCTTGGTGTCCGGAACGCACAACAGGTTCCGGGAAACCCGGAACCTGTTGCGGCGTTCGGTTGATCAGCGGAGCAGGTAGGCCCCGATGACGGTCTGGTCGGTCGTGTTGCCGGCCGCGTCGACGAGGTGAGCCTTCAGCGAGATCGCCCCGCCCTTCGGCGTCGCGAAGATCGCCTTGTAGCCGGCCCCGACCCGTACGACGGACGCCGGCTTCCAGGTCTTGCCGTCGTCACCGGACACCTTCAGTTCCAGCTTCTTCACGGCGGGCAGCGTCGCGCCCGACTGGCCGGTCAGGGTGACCGGCAGCACGGTCACCGGCAACCGTTTCGCCGTGTTGCGGCTGTCCACGGCCGGCCGGTAGCCGACCGTCCGCACCGGGAGGACCTGCTCGGACCCAGCCTGGGCGGAGGTGAACGTGAAGGCCAGGTCGATCTTGCGCGACAGCTTCGTCACCGACGACCGATCCAGCGAGGTGACGAACCGGTACTTCGCCTTCGCCGCCGGCAGGTCTTCGGCCACCATGTCGCCGAACCATTCGGACTGGCCGACCAGCTTCCCGTCCCGGTAGAGCTTGCTGCCCTGGCTGTCCGCGACCGTCGCGCCGCCATGGCCGTCCGCGTCCGTGGTCGAGAAGACGCCCAGTTCGAGCGTGTTGCCCAGCCGCTGCGCGAACAACGGCGTCGGCGCGAACGTCGCCGCGTTGAAGCGCTCCCGGTAGGACCTGCCGGCCCGGTACTTCGTCGCCGGCGAGTCGAGCTCGGTCACGACGGTCGGGAACGGGTCCTCCGGATCGGTACTCGGGATCACCTCGCGGACCGAGGTCTCCCAGCTGACCGCCGCCGTCTCGACGAACAGGGTGGACTTGGCCGGCAGGTCGAAGTTGACGACCGGGACCCAGACCCCGAGGCCGGGCGCGGACGGATAGACGACGCGCTCGGCCCCGCGATCAGCGGTCGCGTTGATCGTCTGCGTCACGGTGGCCAGGTCCTTGGCCCGCACGGTGCGCGCGAAACCGTCGAAGAAGGTCCTCGGCCGCAGGTTCACCAGCCCGTAAAGGAACGGCGTGTTCGTGAACCTGCCCTCGGCGTTCGGCCGGCCCCAGAACGAGCTCACGTGGGAGAGCATCTGCCCCTCCGGCGCCGGCTCGCCCAGTTTGCCGGCGTGCATCCCCTGGAAGTCGAAGCTCAGCATGCTCGAGCTGAGACCGCCGTCTTCCGGGTCCGCGCTGGACCGGTCGTACCCGAGGTCGGCCAGGACAGCTCTGGCGCTCTTGTCCGGGACGGTGGTGGTCACCGGCTTCGCGGTGCGCGCGTCGATCACGACCTTCTGGTCACCGGTCAGCCGCAGCAGCGGCTGGACGATCATGTAGCTGTCCCAGTTCTCCGTGCCGGGCTGCTGCACGTACTGGGTGCCGTCCAGCAGGTAGTCACCCTTGGGCAGCCGTACCTTCACCGTGCCGCTCGGGTGGCTGTAGAAATTGAACCACCGCTGGGTGAGGCCGAACACGAGGCTGCTGCCCTCGGCGAACGGCTTGCCGTCAGGGCCGATCTGGTCGATCGTCAGCGTGTAGCTCTCGACCTCCTTGTTCACCCCGGCCGGAGTGCTCACCGCGACACCTGCCGCGGTGGCGGTGATCCGCCCGGAGTACAGGCCGTCCGGCCCGCTGTGCTTGGTGTTCGAGGTGGCCTGCACGGTCGCTGTACCACCCGCCGGCACGGTCACCGAGCTCGCGCTCAGCGCGAGTGAACCGGCTGGCGCCGGCGCTCCGGCCGATTCCGTCAGCGTTCCGGTCAGGGCGAGGGTGACGGCCTTGTCGCCCAGGTTGCGATAGGTGATCGTCTTGGTCACCGGGGTGTCGTCGGCGTGCGGCCACTGGGCGGTCCCGAAGGAGACACCGCCCGGCTCGGCGATGACGGACTGCCCGATCGCCTTGGCGACGTCGATCCGGCCCGCGCCCTGGTCGAACGTGGTCTGATCGGCGGCGACCTTGGCCGACGCCATCAGCGCGCCTTTGAGCTCGGCCGCCTTCCAGCCCGGGTGCTGCTGGGCCAGGATCGCGGCCGCGCCGGCCGTGTGCGGCGTCGCCATCGACGTACCGGACATCATCACGTACCTGTCGCCGACCGGGTCGCCGATCTCCCCGTCCTTGGACCGGGCGGCGACGATGTCGACACCAGGCGCGGTCACGTCGGGCTTGAGTGCGCCGTCACCGGTCCGCGGGCCACGGCTGGAGAAGTAGGCCAGCTGGTCCTGCTTGTCGACCGCGCCGACGGTCAGCGCCGCATCGGCGCTGCCGGGCGAATCGATCGTGCCCTCGCCGGGGCCGCTATTGCCGGCCGCGATCACGAACAGCGTGCCGGTCTGGGCGGTCAGCCGGTTCACCGCTTCCTCGATCGGGTCGAGCTCGGGCGTGTCCTGACCGCCGAGGCTGATGTTGACGACCTTCGCCTTCACCTCGGTGGCGGCCCACTCCATCCCGGCCAGGATCGCCGAGTCAGGGCAGCCGCCGGCCGAGCAGACCTTGCCGTCGTAGAGCTTCGCGCCCGGTGCGACGCCCTTGTACTTGCCGGCCGACGCCGCCGCCGTACCGGCGATGGTCGAGGCGACGTGGGTACCGTGCCCGATCTGGTCGCCCGCCAGGTCGTCGACGAAGTTCTTCGCGCCGGCCACCTGGCTGGCCAGGTCCGGATGAGTGGCGTCGATCCCGGTGTCGAGAACGGCCACCGGGATGCCCTTGCCGGTGAAGCCCGCCTGCCAGGCCGCGGGCGCGCCGATCTGCGCGACGGACTGGTCGAGCGAGATCTGCCGCTTGCCGTCCAGCCAGATCTTGTCGATCCCGGTGGCCGACCGCGCGGCCGGACTTACTCCATCGAGGAAGGCGGCTGCCTTCTTCTTGTCCACCTTGAGCGCAGCGCCGTTGATCACCGGCAGGTTCCGGCTGACGGTCGCACCGGCCAGGGCCGACCGCTTCGCCTTGCCCTGGTAGGTGACGATGACCGGGATCACCTTGCTCGCGCCGTCGTCGTACCCGGCCTTGATCAGCCCGGCGACGTCGAACAACCGGCTGTCGAGCCGGCCGGCCGTCACGGCCGCGCTCACATCGGACGGGATCACCAGCATCCGGTCCTTGAGCCGATGCGTCCGGAACTGCACGCCCTCGCGGCCCGCCGCGGGCCGGACCGAGGCCTTCGCCGGATCACCACCCCGCAAGGTGACCTGGTCACCCGTCACCAACGTGACGACCTTGTCCGGCGCGGCAACGGCTTTGCCTGCCTTGGGCTTCGCTGTGCCGGCCGGCGCCGGCGGACCTGCCTGTGCCTGCCCGGCGGCGCTGACGCCCAAGCTCAGCACGGCCAGTGAAGCGACGGCGGTCAGCCCGAGTCGCCTCGCTCTGGTTCTGGATTTCACGGTGAGTCCCTCCCAGTCGGTTGTCCTCATCAGGCACCGACCCGGGGCCTCACAGTGCGGATCCGGGGCGGCACACACAGTGAGACGCCGGACTGGTCCAGACCGTTGCTCGCCCGCCGACATTTGCAGCTTCCGGCAAATGACGCCGCCCCTCTTGACACCAGCCAATCAACGCGTCCGATACAGCTCGAGGACGGTCTGGTCGGGGATCAGGCCGGGAAGGACGGTACGGCGGCCAGCAGGGTGCGGGTGTACTCCGTGGACGGGTTGGCGTAGAGCTCGGCGCTGGGGCCGGACTCGATGATCCGGCCTTGCTGCATCACCGCGATCCGGTCCGCGACGTGCCGGACCAGTCGCAGGTCGTGGCAGATGAACAGGTAGCCGAGGCCGAGCTCTTTCTGCAGTTCGATGAGCAGCTTGATCACGCCGGCGCGGATCGACGGATCGAGCGCGGAGACCGGTTCGTCGAGGACGAGAAGCCTCGGATTGCTGGCCAGTGCCCGGGCGATGCCGACCCGCTGGCACTGGCCGCCGGACAGCTCGCGAGGCAGTCGCCCCGCCAGGGACCGGTCGAGTTTGACCAGCTCCAGCAGCTCGTCGACTCGGGCCGGCCCGCCGACCGGATCCCAGCGGCCCTGGACGCGGAGCGGTTCGGCGATCGCGTCGCGGACCCGCAGCCGCGGGCTGAGCGAGCCATAGGGATCCTGGAAGACAGGCTGCAGGGCCGGCCGCAATCCGCGCAGCGCCGCCTTGTCGAGGGTGGCCAGATCGACTCCCTCGAACCGGACCTCACCACCGTCGGGACGGCGCAACCGCAGGACGGCGGCCGCAGTACTGGACTTGCCGCAGCCGGATTCGCCAACCAGCGCAAGGGTTTCGCCCACCTGGACTTCGAACGAGATCCGGTCGACGGCGACCATCGGCTCCGCGCGTCGCCTTCCGGCGTACCGGACGGTGAGGTCGCGGACTTCGAGCAGCGGGGTCATCGGTAGAGCTCCTCGAGCGAGGCGATCAGGTCCGCGGTGTACGGGGAGCGTGGAGCGGTCAGCACCTGATCCACCGGTCCAGACTCGGCCTCGCGCCCGGCCGCCATGATTAGCACCCGATCAGCGAACCCGGCAACGGCGGCCAGGTCGTGCGTCACCAGCACCACCGCCGCGCCGGACTCGTCGCGAACGCGGTTGAGCAGCTCCAGGATTTGGGCCTGGATCCGGGGATCGAGCGCCGTGGTCGGCTCGTCGGCGAAGATCAGCTCGGGTTCGTTGACCATCGCCATCGCGATCACGGCCCGCTGCCGCATCCCGCCCGAGAACTCGTGCGGATACGCCCGCGCTCGCCGGCCCGCCTCGGGAATGCCGACGCGCTCCAACGCCCGGACCGCTGCGTCGAAAGCCGCCTTCCGTCCGCCACCCTGGACCGAGCGAATCGCGATCGCCAACTGCTCTCCGACCGGGTGCACTGGACTGAGCACCGACAACGCATCCTGCGGAACGAAGCTCAGGCGTCGCCCCCGCAGATCGCGGTACGAACTCTGCGCAGCACCGGCCAACTCCCGGCCGGCGAACCGAACGCTGCCCCGCACCTCGGCGCTGGGCCCGAGCAAACCCAGCACAGCCTGGACAGTCAGCGACTTGCCCGCACCGGACTCACCGACGATGGCCAGGATCTCCTTGGGCGCCACGTCGAACGACAACCCTCGTACTGCGGTCACCGGCCCACCCCGGCCGCGGACTGTGACCTCGAGATCCCGTACTTCGAGCAGCGCCGTCATCCCCGAATCCCTTCGGCAGCAGGGGTTCTGCGCGGAGCCGGCAACGTCGAGAGCGAGACGGCCAGCGCTGCCAGGAGCAGGAGCATCGCCACCGGTGCGAGTGCCGCCCACGGTGCGCGCTCCACGTAGGGCAACGACTCGGCCAAGGTCGCTCCCCATTCGGGCGCCGGCGGCTGGGAGCCGAGACCGAGGAATCCCAACGAGGCAAGGGCCAAAGCGATCGCGGGCAACCGGATCACTGCGTGGCGTGCGACCGGACCAGCCACCGCCGGAAGGACGTGCCGGGTGAGGATCCAGGTCGGGCTCGACCCGATGGCGCGTTGCGCGGTCAAATAGCCGGCGGCTCGAGTCTCCTGCACCAGGGCCGCCGCATGTGCGGCGAGCGAGGGCCAGGAGACGAGCGCGACGGCGATCGACGCGCCGATGGTGCCCGGGCCGAGCACGGCCGCGACCACGATGCCGGCGATCACCGGCGGTACCGCGTTCGCAGTCTCGGCAGCGCCGGTCGTCACGCTGGGCAGGAAGCCCGCGACCATGGCCACGACGTACGACGCAAGGCAAACGAGGATGGCCACCCCAGCCGTCGCAGCAGCACCGTGTCCGACTCTGGCAAGAACGTCACGACCGAGGGAGTCGGTCCCGAGCGGGTGCGTCCAGTTGGGCGCAGCAAGGCGAGCGGTCGTGTCGAGTTCCAGTGGTTCGAGGAACAGTCCCCAGCCGATCACAACAGCCAGCAGAACAGCACAGACGATAGGAACCACTCGCTGCAGGCGCCCGACTGTTGTCACCGGCATCGTCAAGGTGAGGGCCTCGTCCCGCAAGCCGGGTCCCAGCAGGCGACGCCTCGTCAGTTGGGCCAGCAGTCCCGCGACTACTCCGAGCAGCACCAGGATCAGTACGGACCCTTGCAACAAAGGCAGGTCCTGCGACTCGGCCGCGTCCAGCGCAGTACGGCCGATCCCTGGTACTGCGAACACGGCCTCCACCGCGACCGCGCCCCCGGTGAGGCCGACCGCCACTAGCCCGAACAGGGGCACGACAGCCGGCACGGCCCGGCGTACTGCGGCTGCTGCGATCCGAGCTGGGGTGCACCCAGCGGAACGCCAAAGGCCGACCCAACGCTCCGCGAACACCGCCGGCAATGTGTCGTCGACCAGCCGTCCCAGGAATCCACCGGCAGGCAGGCCCAACGCCAGCGCCGGGAGGATCAGGTGCTGCCCCCCTTCCCACCCGTACGGCGGGAGCCACCGGAGCCAGACCGCGAAGCCCAGCATCAGCAACGTGGCCAGGAGAAACTCCGGTACTGCGGCCAACGTGCTCGCGGTGACTCCGGTCGGCCCGGTCCGGAGCGTGCCACGAGCGCCACGGATCAACGTGGGCAGGCAAACGGCGACAGCGATGACCACGGCGATCAGCAGGGCGGCCAGCATCATAGTCAGCGAGACGCCGGCTGCGGACAGGATGGACGGCAGGACCTCGTCGCCGCTGGTCCAGGACCGGCCGAAGTCGCCCCGCAGTACTCCGCCGAACCAGCGCCCGAAGAGTTGCAGCGGGCTTTGGTCGAGCCCGAGTTCGGCCCGGATCGCACCAAGCGCCTCAGGCGTCGGTTCCTGGTCGGCGGACCGGGCGCGGAGTACCGACAGAGCGGGATCGCGGCCGGACAGCCAGGGCAGCAGACCGATGACGATGACGACGAGGGCGGTCGCGACGACGCGCGTGATCAGGGCCGTGGCGGCGTTCCTCACCGCAGTTGGGTCTCCGCCGTGACGAGCATCCGCTCCCGCGAGTCCTTGGCGGAGTTCATCAGCTCGGGCGCGTCACCTTGGATGACCCGCTCGTGCAGCAACGGGACGGCCGCGTCGGTGCGGAGGATCGCGGCCTCGGCCTGCAGGATCGCGGCCCGCCGCTCGTCGCCGGCCGGGATCGCCGCCGCCTTGGTCAGCGCCGCGTCGACCGCGGGGTTGCACAACTGGGCGATGTTGAACGATCCCTTGCAGGCGAAATCGCTGTACATGTAGGCGACCGGGTCGCCCGAATCGAGCACGGTGGCCCGGGAGAGGATGAAGGCGTCGAACTTGCCGGCCAGAGCGTCCTCTTCGATGTGGGCGTACTCGCGGACGACCTGCTTCACCACGAAGCCGGCCTTCTGCAGTTGCTGCTGGAGGACCGAGGCCACCTCGGGGAGTTCGGCTCGATCGGTGAAGGTCGCCAGCGTGATCGTCGTACCGGCTGGGGGCTTGGGGGCGGTGCGGTCGGTCAGTTCGGTTCTGCCCTTGGCGGCCCAAGGTAGGGCTGGGCCCAGCAGGCCGGAGGCCAGGTCTGCTCGGCCTTCGTACACGCCCTTGACCAGGGCTTCCCGATCGACGGCGGAGCGGATGGCGGCCCGGAGCGCGGGGTCCTTCAACGGACCTGTTGTGGTGTTGAGGTAGAGGGTGTTCGTCCGGGGCATGGGGACCTCGGCGATGGTCTTGGGCTCGAGCAGAGCCGCCTGGGAGACCGGGATCCCTTCGACCAGGTGGGCCGAGCCGCTCCGGATCGCGGCGGCTCGGGCGGCGCCGTCCGGCACGAAGGAGACGTCGATCCCGGCAGCGTGGGCCTTCTCACCCCAGTACCCGTCGTACCGGTCGAGGCGGGCGCTGCTGGTACCGCGAACCTCGACGAGCTTGAACGGCCCGCTGCCGGTGCCGACCGGGCTGACCCGCTTCCCGGAGTACGCGGCCTTGGCCAGGATCGACAGCTGCGGCGAGGAAAGGCGTTGCGGCACGAGCGGATCGGCCTCGGCGGTGGTGACCAGCACAGTGTTGCCCTTGGCAACTGCTGTGAGCTGGACGCCGTCCAGGATGCGCGGCTTCGGCGACGCGGTGGTGGCCCGCGTCAGCGCGAAGGCGGCGTCCTGCGCGGTCAGCACCGTGCCGTCGTGGAACTTGACGCCGGAGCGGATGGTGAACTCCCAGGTCAGCGGCGTACTGCGCTTCCAGGACGTGGCCAGCGCGGGCTGGGCGTCGCCGAGCTCGTCCAGCTTGATCAGCGTCTCCGCCGTACTCCAGCGGGACAGCTTGAAGGCGTCATCGCTGAACGGCGACAACGCCGACCGCGGCGGCAACATCATCGCCAGCTTGATCCGGCCGTCTCCCTCCGCCTTCGCGGTGGTCTCCGCACCAGCACCGGCAAAACAGCCGGTCAGCAACAGAGACGAGGACAACACAAGGGGGGCGAAAACGCGCACGGGAGCTCTTCCAGGGACGACGGACGGGTCGAGCCGTAAGCTAGCACATGACAATCGTTTTCTTTAAGCGCACCGACAGCTTCGCCCCTGACGGAGCCTGCGCGGATCAGTTGGGGACGATGAGGCCGAGTAGGCCTATTGCTGCGCCTACGCCTGCCAGTAAGGCGGTGTCGAACATTCGGCCTCGGACTCGGAGGAGTCCTGCGGCGGGATCGCTGAGGGTTAGGCGTAGGAGGGCTGCCAGCAGGACGCCGCCGGCGAAGATCAGGACGCCGTTGCGCCAGTCGTAGAAGGTGAGGGTGACCAGGCCGGTCAGCGCCACCAGCCCGGACAGCACCAGCGGCCACTCGCTGCGCCGCTCGGCCTCGCCGGTCATCAGCCCGCCGCGACCGACTGGGCCGCCTCGGCCGCCTCGACGACGTTGGTGAGCAGCATCGCGCGCGTCATCGGACCGATCCCGCCGGGCATCGGCGCGATCCAGCTCGCCACCTCGCGGGCGGCCGGGTCGATGTCGCCGACGATCTTGCCTTCGGCGTTGCGGCTGGTGCCGACGTCCAGCAGGACGGCACCCGGCTTCACCATGTCAGCGGTGATCAGCCCGGCCGAGCCGGCGGCGGCGATCACGATGTCACCCGTCTTGACGACAGCGGCCAGGTCCTTGGTGCCGGTGTGGCACTGGGTGACGGTCGCGTTCTCGGAGCGACGCGTGAACAGCAGGCCCATCGGCCGGCCCGCGGTGACACCACGGCCGACGACAACCACATGAGCGCCGGCGATCGGCACGTCGTACCGGCGGAGGATCTCGACGCAGCCCTTGGGGGTGCAGGGCAGCGGGCCGTCCTGGCCGAGGACGAGCTTGCCGAGGCTCATCGGGTGCAGCCCGTCGGCGTCCTTGTCCGGGTCGATCAGGCCGAGGATCGTGTTGGTGTCGACGTGCTTGGGCAGCGGGAGCTGGACGATGAAGCCGGTGCACTCCGGGTTCTCGTTCAGCTCGATCACCAAGGCCCCGATCTCGTCCTGGGTCGCGGTGGCCGGCAGCTCGACCTGGATCGACGCGATCCCGACCGCCGCGCAGTCCCGGTGCTTACCGGCCACGTAGGCATGGCTGCCCGGGTCGTCGCCGACCAGGATCGTGCCGAGCCCGGGCACGATGCCCTGCTCGGCCAGTTTCGCCACCCGGACCGCGAGCTCACTCTTGATCGCCGCCGCGGTCGCTTTTCCGTCCAGAATCTCCGCTGTCACAACACCGGAGTCTGCCAGGGCCGCCCGCGGCAGCGTGAACTGGCACACAATCCTGACCGATCGGTTGGTAACTGACCGATCGGTCAGTTATGGTCAGGACCATGGCATCCAGTACTCCGGTCCGCGAACGGACCCGGCGCGAGATCGTCCAGCGCGCGATGGAGCTGTTCCAGGTAGCCGGGTACAACGCCACCTCGCTGCAGGACATCGCCACCGCGGCCGGCTGCTCGAAGGCGACCGTGCTGTACCACTTCAACGGCAAGGCCGCTGTCCTGGCGGCCGTCCTCGAGCCGTCCGCGGCCGCACTGGACGAAGTACTCGCCGAGCTGGAAGGACTCTCCCCGGCCGCCGCTCAGGAGCTGGCCATCCGTCGCTTCGTCGAGCTCGCGGTCGAGAAGCGCGGCATCATCAACGTGCTGCAGGACGTCCTGCAGTCGATCGAGGAGATGCCTGAGTTCACGGACCTCGTCGCGGCCGGGATGCGACTGACGGCGTACATGGCCGGCAGTCCGGACCCGCTCGAGAACGCCATCGCCGGCTTCGCGATCGGCGGGCTCCTGAACGAATGCCGGCGCCCGGGCGAGCAGACCGACGACGAACTCCGCACCCTCTGCGACACCGCACTGCGCCGACTGCTCCAGCCACCTGCCTGACCCTCTTCTCCCCTGCCCTCCTGCTCTTAGCGAACGGACGCTTCCTGATGGCCAACCTCCTCTACCGGCTCGGCCGGTTCTCCTACCAACGGCGCAAGCTCGTCGCGGCGATCTGGACCTTCGTCCTGGTCCTGCTCGGGGTCGGCGCGCTGACGCTCGGCGGCCAGACCTCGAACACGTTCTCGATCCCCGGGACCGAGTCGCAGCGGGCGCTCGACGCACTGCAGAAGGACCTGCCGGCCGCCAGCGGCGCCTCGTCGTCGGTGGTCGTGAAGGCACCTGAGGGCAAGACGCTGATGGATCCGGCCGCGAAGGCCGCCGTCGGCGCGACCGTGGCCAAGGTCGCGGCCGTGCCCGAGGTGGCCGCCGCGATCGATCCCTTCACCAGCAAGGCGATCAGCCCGGACGGCCGGACCGGACTGATCAGCGTCCAGTTCGACAAACCGGCCGACGAGTTGGCGAAGGACACCACCGAGGCGTATGACCACCTCTCCGCACTGAGCAGTGGCGATCTGCAGGTGGCGCCGGGAGGACAGATCGTCGGCGGAGCGCCGGAGATCGGGTCTACCGAGGCGATCGGCGTCGCGATCGCGGCCCTCGTCCTGGTCGTCACGTTCGGCTCGCTGGTCGCGGCAGGCATGACATTGCTGACCGCACTGCTCGGCGTACTGGCCGGGATGGCCGGGCTGTTCATCGTCACCTCGTTCGTCGATGTCTCGTCCAGCGCGCCGATCCTGGCGCTGATGCTCGGACTCGCGGTCGGCATCGACTACTCCTTGTTCATCAGCTCGCGGCACCGCACGCAGCTCGCGGCGGGGATGGACCCCGAGGAGTCGGTCGCCCGGGCGACTGCGACGGCCGGCTCGGCCGTGACGTTCGCTGGTGCGACTGTGGTGATCGCGCTGGCCGGGTTGAGTGTGGTCGGCGTTCCGTTCCTGACGGCGATGGGGCTTGCCGCGGCGGCGACGGTACTGACCGCAGTACTGGTTGCGTTGACTCTGCTGCCGGCGTTGCTCGGGTTCATGGGCCGGAAGGTGTTGCCGCGGAAGATCCGCAAGACTGCTGTGACCCCGGCGGTTGAGGGGTTCGGCTTCCGGTGGGCGCGGTTGATGACGCGCTTCCGCATCCCAGTTGTTGCCGTGGGCATCATTGGGCTCGGCGTACTGGCGATTCCGACGCAGGACATGCAGCTGGCGCTGCCCGATGGTGCTTCGGCTGCGGCTGGGACCAATCAGCGGGTTGCCTACGACCTGGCGGCGGCCGCCTTCGGTCCCGGCTCGAACGGGCCGCTGGTCGTCGTGGTGAAGACCGACAGCGCGGCGGCCTCCGGCGTACTGGTCGAGCAGGTCATTGCCAAGAGCAAGACTTTGGGCGACGTGGTCGCCGCGCAGCCCGGCCCGGCCAGCGCTGACGGATCGACCCGGCTGGTCAGCGTGATCCCGAAGAGTGGACCGGCGACCGAGGAGACCGCCGAACTGGTGAAGGATCTGCGGTCCGCGGTGAAGCCACTGGCCACTGGCGACGCGTCGATCTCGATCACCGGCAACACGGCAGTGGGCGTGGATGTGTCGAACAAGCTGACGGCCGCGCTGCCGATCTATCTGCTGGTCGTGATCGGGCTCTCGTTCCTGCTGTTGCTGCTGGCGTTCCGGTCGATCCTGGTACCGCTGAAGGCGACGCTCGGCTTCCTGCTGACGATCGGCGCGACCTTCGGCATCACGGTCGGCGTCTTCCAGAACGGGTGGGGCGCGTCGCTGCTCGGGGTCGACTCCCCCGGACCGCTGGTCAGCTTCCTGCCGATCATCATGATGGGCATCCTGTTCGGGCTGGCGATGGACTACGAGGTGTTCATCGTGTCCCGGGTGCGGGAGGAGTTCGTACACGGCAAGCACGCCACCGAGGCGACCATCCAGGGTGTCGGCCACGGGGCCCGGGTGGTGACGGCGGCCGCGCTGATCATGGCCGCGGTGTTCGCCGGCTTCATCCTGGTCGAGGACCCGATCATCAAGACGATCGGCTTCGGCCTCACCATCGGCGTCCTGATCGACGCCTTCGTGGTCCGGATGGCCGTCGTCCCGGCCGTCCTCTCCCTCCTCGGCGACCGGGCCTGGCACTTCCCGAAGTGGCTGGACCGCATCACCCCCAAGGTAGACATCGAAGGCGACTCCCTCCGCCCGAAAGAGCCGACAGAGAAAGAACTGGTAACCGTCGACTAGCCGCCACGGCTTGCCCGCCGGCTCAGCCCGCCCGGCCACAGGCTCCGGCTGCTTCGACCGGCCTCGCCTTCCTTCCCTTCCGCCGAGCTTCGCGCCCCCAGGGCGCGAAGCTCGGCGTGCTTTTTGCCCCGGAATGCCAAGGGGCTTGCTGGAGTTGTGGCAGGTAGTTTATTCTTGAACCACCACCGAGGAGCCTGACATGCCTGCCGTCACCGTCAGCGACATCACCGTCCTGCCGCGCGTCCACCAGCCCGACCCGGCCGTCGCCAGCGAGCGGGCCGTCCGGTCGGTGACGTCGGCGCCGAGCGGCTACGAGGGCGAGGGATTCCCGGTACGCCGCGCCTTCGCCGGCGTCGACATGCGTGACCTCGACCCGTTCATCCACATGGACCAGATGGGTGAGGTCGAGTACGCGCCGGGCGAGCCGAAGGGCACCCCGTGGCACCCGCACCGCGGCTTCGAGACCGTCACCTACATGCTCGACGGGATCATGGAGCACCAGGACTCCCAGGGTGGCGGTGGCGTCATCTCCAACGGCGACACCCAGTGGATGACCGCCGGCAGCGGCCTGCTTCACATCGAGACCCCGCCGGAGCACCTCGTACTCAGCGGCGGACTCTTCCACGGCATCCAGCTCTGGGTGAACCTGCCGAGAGCGCAGAAGTGGGCAACCCCGAAGTACCAGGACATCCGCGGTGGCGACTCGGCCCTGCTGACCACGCCGGACGGCGGTGCCCTGATCCGGGTGATCGCCGGCTCGGTCGACGGCCACGAAGGTCCTGGCTCGACGAACACCCCGATCACGCTGGTGCACGCGACCGTCAGCCCCGGCGCCGAGATGGTGCTGCCGTGGCAGCCGGACTACAACGCGCTCGTCTACGTGCTCGCCGGTCAGGGAACGGTCGGCGCCGAGCACCGCCCGATCCGCAAGGGCCAGCTCGCCCTCTTCGGCCCCGGCGACACGATCCGTACGGCGGCCGCGCTCTCCCAGCCCTCCGCCGAACCCAACCTGGAGGTCGTCGTCCTCGGCGGCCGCCCGATCCGCGAACCGATCGCGATGGCCGGCCCGTTCGTGATGAACACCCGCGAAGAGGTCATCCAGGCCTTCGAAGACTTCCAGGCGGGCAAACTCGGCTCGATCCCACCTGTCCACGGCCTCGGCACCACGCTGCACGAGTCCAACTGACGCAGCTAGACGCCGGTGTTGTCGAGGTCGATGTAGAACTCGATCCGCGGGTCGTCGGCATCGGCGCCGTAGTACTGGGCAAACCGCCGAGCCGCCGACGGCCCGCCGTACTGCGGATTGAGACTGCCCGAGAGGCTCTTCACCATCAGCGCGACATCGACGTACGGATCCCCGAGCCCCAGCCGGCTGAGATCGAGAATCCCCTTGAATTGCAGGGTTTCGGGATCGATGAAGACATTCGGCGCCGCATAGTCGCCATGCGTGACAACCACCCGCTCGCCAGGAAACGGCGAAACAAACGGGCAGTCCGTCAACCCATGAAGCTCACGAAGCCCATCAGCAACAGCCCGCAGTACTGCGGGCCTGTCGGCGGCCGGCCACGGCTGGGAAGCGTCGCGACCGGGGAGCGCTGAGGTGAGCATCCAGTCGTCGCCACGGTCGACGATCCGCGGACACGGGAAGCCGGTGTCGCCGAGCCAAGCGAGGCGGTCGGCCTCGTTGCCGACACCCGGCCCTTCCTTGTAATAAAGGACTTCCGCACCCCGCTGCAGCCGAACCACCGTCGCCTCGGAGTGCCCAACGTGAACCGGCTCGGCGCTGCTCGCGCCGAACCGGTCCATCAAGAATTCACTGTCCACTCAGCGCAGATTACGGTGCAACGCAGAGATCAGCTCGCCATTTGCGGTGTCACCGTCGAGCGACCAGATCATCGCGCCACCGAGCTTGCGGTCGGAGATGTAGCGCGCCTTGCGCTTCATCTCGATCGGGTCGTCCCAGGTCCAGAACGTCGTACCGTCGAACAGCCAGGCGAAGCCGGCCTTTTCGTCGCGGTGCACGGTGAACGCGGCAGCCTTCGCCTTCAGGAGGCGGTAGTCCTCGTAACCGGCCTCGTACGTCGCCGGCGCGGGGCCGGTGGCGGGCTGGAAGAGGCCGTTGTTCTGGTTGGTCACGCCGGTCCAGCCGCGGCTGTAGAACGGCACGCCCATCACCAGTTTGTTCCGCGGCGCGCCGCGCTCCAGGTAGGCGTCGATCGTCACCTGGGAGCTGAACTCCGCCGTCGACGGGTCACCCGCCGGCCCGTCGATCGCGGACTGCTGGTTCGTCACCGGATCCCACGCGCCGTGGTAGTCGTAGCCCTGCGTCGTCGCGAAGGTCAGGTCCCGGAACACCTGCTTGACCTGGAAACCCCGGTCGATCTGGACCGGGTCGGCGGGCAGGAACGCGGTCAGGTTGTAGCGGCCGCGGAAGGGCCAGGAGGCCTGGTCGAGCTGCTTGCGGTACTCGCGCACCAGCCCGGTGAAGTTCTCGCGATCCTCCGGCCGGATCACGTTGCCGGGGTTGCCCTCGCTGGCCGGCCATCCCAGTCGAGATCGATGCCGTCGAAGACACCCTTTGCGGCTCCGGCCGGTGCACCGGGAAGGTTGCCCTTGATCCACATGTCCAGGCAGGACTTCACATGCGCGGCCCGGTTGGCCGGGAGGGCAGCATCGGAGAAGTACTTCGATCCGGTCCAGCCGCCGAGCGAGATGCTGATCCGCAGCTTCGGGAACTTCTGCTTCAGCTGCCTGAGCTGGTTCAGGTTGCCGGCCAAAGGCTGCCCGGCCTCATCAGCCTTGCCACTAACGCTCTGCTCGGCGGTGAACGGCCGCTGATAATCGGCCCACGGGTCACTGCTGACGCACTTGCCCTGCGCGTCCAGGAAGCCGAACGCGTAGTTCAGGTGGGTGAGCTTGGCGGCCGTTCCGTTCTTGACCAGGTCACTCACCAGGAAGTTGCGGTCGTAGCCGCTCCACTGGGTGTAGTAACCGACAACACGCTTCTGACTGTGCGCCTCGGCCGGCACCGCGGTCAGTCCGACCGGGACCACCACCGCGGCTGCCACCAGCAACGCAAAACTCCGACGTTTCACCGACATGCTTCTCCCCAACGGGCGGTTTGAGGGACAGATGTCGCTCACCATAGGTCGGTAGCAGTTAAATAGGCAACCTCCCTAACAAATAAGGCATGAGAAGCATCACTTCTATCTGTATCTAAGTGAACGCCGTGCGTAACCACGCATGCTTAAAGTCCAGCTCATGTCGACCACGCGCCTCGTCCGGACAGCCGCCGCTGTTGTCCTCATCGCCGCCGCTGCCCTCGGCACCGTCGCACTGACCAGGTCAGGCGGCTCGACCGACGCCAGCGCCGCCGCGGCGCCGATCAGCACTGCCGACCAAGCGCTGCTCCACCAGGCCGAGCAGCGGCTGATCAAGCAGTGCATGACAGCGGCCGGTTTCCGGTACGACGAACGCCCCGTGCCGCCGCCCCGCACCGAACGGCGGTTCGCCTACATCATCGACGACGTCGCCTGGGCCGAGGTGCACGGCTACGACGACCCCAACCCGGCGCCCCGCAGTACGAACCCCAACAGCGCCCACGTCCAGAGCTTGCCCGCAGATGAGGCCCGGCGCTGGGAACGCACGCTGATCGGTGACGGCAAACAGATCTCTTTCGAACTCGGCGACGGCAGCCGGATCTCCACCAGCGACAAGGGCTGCCTGGCCACCGCGCGCCGCGCCCTGTACGGCGACCTGCCGCAGTGGTTCCGCGCTCGCCGGACCGCCGACGGGCTGGTCTACATCGTCTACTCGAAGGTCCACCACGACCCGCGGTACGTCGCCGCCCTGGCCGAATGGGCCACCTGCGTGCGCGGCCGCGGCTATGCCGCTGATACCCCGGGCCGGCTGATGGAGGTCGTGAAGCAGCGCAGCAAAGGCCAGTCACGCCAGGCGATCCGGGCCGCGGAGATCGCCGGCGCGGTGACCGAGGCCGACTGCGCGACCACCACCTCGCTGGCCGGCACCGTCCGCGACCTGCACGCGGAACACCTCACCAAGACCACCGCCGAGACCCGGCGGGAGTTCCAGCAGCTGGAGCGGCTGGAACGGGCCGCACTGCCCAAGGCCACTACCGTCCTCGGGCCTTCGTGACCACTACGACGAAAGAGAAGACCGCCTTGCGATCAACCGCCAAGAGAGTCAGCGCGTTCCTGGCCATCGTTTTCCTGGCCGGCAGCACCACCACCGTGTCCGCCAACGCCGCGACCACCGCGGACCCCGACATCGGCGCCTGCCCCCGGGGCTTCTTCTGTGCCTGGTCCGACGACAACGCCGAGGGCCGGATGGCCAAGTGGGAGGGCGACGACAGCTGGTGGGGCGACGACGGCATGCACGACGACGCCGAGACCATCTACAACAACGGACACCCCGGCACCTATGACGACGTGGTGCTCTACTTCGATGTGAACTACCGGACGATGGCGTTCTGCCTGCCGCAGGGCGACTGGCGCGACTGGGACATGGCGGACAACGACTACGACTCCCACAAGTGGCGCTCCGGCTGCTGAACCGACGCAACAGCCCCCTGCCTTCCGAAACCGGAGGCAGGGGGCTGTCGTAGTACTAGTGGAAGAAGTGCCGAGTGCCGGTGAAGTACATCGTGACGCCGGCCTTGGTGGCGGCTTCGATGGCCAAGTCGTCCCGGATGGAGCCGCCGGGCTGGACTACCGCCTTCACGCCGGCCTCCAGAAGCACCTCGAGGCCATCGGGGAAGGGGAAGAAGGCGTCGGAGGCGGCTACCGAGCCGGCTGCCCGCTCACCGGCGCGGGAGACGGCCAGGCGACAGGAGTCGACGCGGTTGACCTGGCCCATGCCGACGCCGACCGACGCGCCATCAGCAGCGAGCAGGATCGCGTTGGACTTGACCGCGCGGCACGCCTTCCAGGCGAACGCGAGGTCGGCCAGCACCTCGTCGGAGGCGGCTTCGCCCGCGGCGAGGGTCCACTTCGACGGGTCGTCGCCCTCGGCCTGGAAGACGTCCTTGTGCTGCATCAGCAGGCCGCCACTGACCGCGCGGATCTCGACCGGCGGACCGTCCTCACCCGGTGGGGAGACCAGCAGCCGGAGGTTCTTACGCGCCTGCAGGATCTCGACCGCGCCGTCCTCGTACGCCGGTGCGACCAGCACCTCGGTGAAGATCTCCGCGACCTGCTTGGCCAGCTCGACCGTGACCGGCCGGTTGGTGGCGATCACGCCGCCGTACGCCGACACCGGGTCGCACTCGTGCGCTCGCCGGTGCGCCTCCGCGATGTCCTTGCCGACCGCGATGCCACACGGGTTCGCGTGCTTGATGATCGCGACCGCGGGCTCACTGAAGTCATACGCCGTACGCCGGGCCGCGTCCGCGTCGACGTAGTTGTTGTACGACATCTCCTTGCCGTGCAACTGCTCGGCCGAAGCCAGTCCCGAGCGGCCGTTGCTGTAGAGAGCAGCCGGCTGATGCGGGTTCTCGCCGTAGCGCAGTACGGCCTTCTTCTCCCAGCCCGCGCCGACCCAGGCCGGGAAGCCTGTGCCCTCGCTGCTGTCGGTGAGCACGTTGCCCATCCAGGAGGCAACAGCCACGTCGTACTCCGCAGTGTGCACGAAAGCCGCGGCCGCGAGCTTCTGCCGCTGCTCGAGCGAGAAACCACCCTCGCCCAGTACGGCGTACACATCGGCGTACTGGTCCGGCGAGGTCACGACGGCGACGTTCGCGTGGTTCTTGGCCGCGCCGCGGACCATCGACGGGCCGCCGATGTCGATCTGCTCGACACACTCGTCGACGGACGCACCGGACGCGACGGTCTCGCTGAACGGGTACAGGTTGCTGACCAGCAGGTCGAACGGCTCCACCCGCATCTCGGCGAGCTGCTCGACGTGGTCGGGCTTGCGGACGTCGGCGAGCAGCCCGGCGTGCACCTTCGGGTGCAGCGTCTTGACCCGCCCGTCGAGGCACTCGGGGAACCCGGTCAGCTCCTCGACCTTGGTCACCGGCACGCCCGCGGCAGCGATCCGGCCGGCGGTCGAACCGGTGGACACGATCTGGACGCCGGCCTCGGACAGCGCCTTGGCGAGCTCCTCCAGACCGGTCTTGTCGTAGACGCTGATCAGCGCCCGGCGGATCGGCCTGCGGTCGGTGCTCACTTCGTGGTGACCTTTCGTCCGGTGATGGTCCAGCCGTCGCGGACCAGCCGGCCGACCCACTCCACCAACTGGCGGCGCTCGACCTCCTTGATCCGCTCCGTCAGGGTGTCTTCGGTGTCGTCGTCCTCGACCGGTACGGCGACCTGGGCGATGATCGGCCCGGTGTCCACCCCGCCGTCGACGAAGAACAGGGTCGCGCCGGCCACCTTGACGCCGTACTCGAGCGCGTCGCGCGGTCCGTGGATGCCGGGGAAGGCCGGCAGCAGCGCGTTGTGGGTGTTGATGTAGCGATCCCCGAAGCTCGCCAGGAAGTCGTCACCGACCAGCTTGAGGAAGCCGGCCGAGATGACCAGGTCAGGCTGGTACTGCGCGACGGACGCGGTCAGCGCGCGATCCCAGTCGGCCCGCTCGGGGTAGTCCTTGACCTTGTGCACGAACGTCGGTACTCCGGCCGCGACGGCCCGGTCCAGCCCGGCGATGCCTTCGCGGTCCGCGCCGACGGCCACCACCGAGGCGCCGTACGCCGGATCGGCGCACGCGTCGAGCAGGGCCTGCAGGTTCGAGCCGGAACCCGAGATGAGCACGACGAGGCGCGCGGGCTCGGGCGTGGGCGCAACCGGGTCTGTCACGCGGCAAACCCTATCGCTCGGGGTCGGTCCCGCTCTCAGCCGGTCGCCGTGCGGCGATGACGGCCGCGGTGATCGAGGCCCCGATCGCCATCGCGGCAACGAGCACTCCGGCTGCCGGCACCGCGCCCGGTACGCCGACCGCAGCCATCCGCCCCGGCCCGGCAGCGCCGCCCGAGAGCACCATCAGCACCATCAGGACGATCCCGGCCAACAGAGCCGCGATACCGCCACGGAGAGCGAAGGCATCCCAACCGAGCGCATCCGAGTCCTCAGCCCCGAGCCCACGCCGAGCAACCACGAAGCCGGCCAGCACCCCGGCCCCCAGCGGCACCAGAGCCGTCAGCACGAGCAGGTACGTCGGTGTCGCGCCGTCAGCCGGTACTGCGGCCAGCAGCGGCAGTGCAGGCAGGTTGCCGACGTCCACCCCGGTCGGGGCGATCGTCGTACCGACTCCCAGCTGGAAACCCGGGCCGGCGATGAACGCCACGGCGTACAGGATCATGTTGGGTAGCAGCATCAGACAGATCGCGAACAGCACCACCGAGCCGACTGCACCGGCGTCCAGCAGCTCCAGCATCGAGGTGACGCGGGAGAAGTGCACTGCCAGCAGTACGGCGTACAGGATGCTTGCGACGGCGACGATCGACAGCACTGCGGCGGCAGCGGCAGGGACGACGTCTCGCAGGCCCGGTGGAGTCGCATCAGCAATGTCCGCAGCAGCTCCGGACTCGACCAGTACTCCGGCAGTGCCCGCGATGGCCGCGAGGATGGCCGCTCCGAAGAACGCTCCCACCGGCGAGACCTTCACCGCGCCGTCGGAGGTCAGGAGCGCGATGACCAGCGCACCGAGCCCGTAGGCGATGGCCAGTACTCCGGAGGCCGTGGCGAGGTCTTTGGTCGCGTCTGCCCCGCTGACGCGCGCAGTGAACCGGCCACCGCGGTACAGGCACCAGGCGAGGAACAGCGTCAGCCCCAGCGGTGCAAGGGAGATCTTGGCGTCACCGACGGTGGCACCGGCCTTGTGAGCGACCAGCCACACAGCGGCACCGGCCCGGACCGCACCGGACGCGCCACCGAAGGATGCGGCCAGCCAGCCGATCACGGCAACGGCAGCACAGGCCAGCAGTCCGGTGAGCAGACAGGCACCTGCTCCTATCACCGCCGAGACGATCACTGGCTTGGTCGGTGCGATGGCGTCGGGCTGGGCGGGCCCGGGCGCCTGGTGAGATCCGCCGTCACGGGCGCCCGGACGGCTCAGCATGTCGGTCATCTCCGTCCATCGTCACTCGCTGCCGGGGGACTGCTCGTTCTGACACGCCGGATATGGAAGACTTCGGCCCTGCTTGGTCTTGGTGTGGAAGGTGACGGGCACCAGGTACCGTCGGGTGGAATCAGTCTGGAGGTCAAGAACTAGTGACCGGTTCCCACCGCGCCTCACGAGGCGGCGGCCGCGCCGCTGCCCGGGAGGCTCGCCGTCAGCAAGTCCGCCGACGGAACCAGCTCATCGGTGCGGGAGCGGCCGTCGTACTGCTCGTCGGTGGCGGTGGCTTCGTGGCCCTGAACGCGTTCGGCGGCGACGACTCCCCCAGCAACGCCAAGTCCGGCAACCCGGACGACAAGCCCAGCGGCAGCGACTCGGGCCTGCTGAGCGACGCCAAGGTGCTGCTCGACGGTACTGCGGCCAAGCAGCTCGCCCCCGCGGCGGGAGCCTGGGCCGTCGCGAGTACCGACAATGGCAGCAACGCCCCGGACCGGTCCTTCGTCTGCCAGGCGCAGCGGTTCGCCGACCCGGCCGGGATGCGGACCTGGATCCGCACCTTTCGCAACCCATCGAACAAGGACGCGGCGGTCCAGTACGTCGAGGTCTCCAACGACGAGGCAGCCGCCGGCAAGGCGTACGCGACGATCACCGGCTGGCTCAGCACTTGCAACACCCCGCAGGTCCGGCTGATCTCCAGCTACCGGACCGACGGTCTCGGCAGCAAGGGCGTGGTCGCCGTCTTCTCCCAGCCGGGCGCCAAGACCAACAAGTACCGCACGATCAGCGTGAGCACCGCCGGCCAGACCACGATGGTGGTGGAGCACGACACGGTCGGCAAGGTGGCGCCCAAACCGGACGCCCTGGTCGCCACGGCCGGCACCGGACTGAAGCGGCTCTGCGCCGAAGCCAAGTGCACGACCGGGACGCCGACGGTCAAGCCGGCCCTGCTGCCGACCACCGAGCCGGCCGGTTTCATGGCGCCGATCGACCTGCCGGTCCTGCCGAGCATCGACAAGCCGTGGGTCAGCACGTCGAGCACCACCCCGAAGGGCACCGGCTGCGAGGGCAAGATGGACCTCAAGAAGGCCAAGTCCACCTCGAACAAGGCGCAGACGTACGTCGTACCGGAGGCGAAGGTGCCGGCCGAGTTCGGGCTGGACACGATGGTGGCCGCGTTCCCCACCCCGGCGGCGGCCGCCAGCTGGGTGAGCCAGGTCCGCAAGAACGTCGACGGCTGCAAGAAGGCGATCTCCAACGCGACCGTGAAGTCGACCGGCGAGGTGGAGTACGGCAGCATCCGGGGTGAGAGCTGGGAGGCGTCGTACGACACCGGTAAGGACAACAAGTTCACCTACCGGATCGGGGTCGCGGTGAGCGGCTCACGCGCGGTGTACGCGCTCTATCCGGTGCTGGAGGATCTCGACATCTCCAACGCGGCCTTCAACGAAGTACTGATCCGCGCAGCTGAGCGGGCCGCGGCGTACAAGTAACCAACAGGAACGGCCCCCAGGATCACCTGGGGGCCGTCTCTGATGCTGGGTGTTACTTGGTCAGGCCCTGCATGATCTCGCGCATCAGGTTGGCGGTCTCGGTCGGCGTCTTGCCGACCTTCACGCCGACGGCCTCGAGGGCCTCCTGCTTGGCGGCCGCGGTCCCGGAGGAGCCGGAGACGATGGCGCCGGCGTGGCCCATCGTCTTGCCCTCGGGTGCGGTGAAGCCGGCCACGTAGCCGACGACCGGCTTGGTGACGTTGTCCTTGATGAACGCCGCCGCCCGCTCCTCGGCGTCGCCGCCGATCTCGCCGATCATCACGATCGCGTCGGTGTCCGGGTCGTCCTGGAACGCCCGCAGCGCGTCGATGTGGGTGGTGCCGACGATCGGGTCGCCACCGATGCCGATCGCGGTGGAGAAGCCGAAGTCGCTCAGCTCGTACATCATCTGGTAGGTCAGCGTGCCCGACTTCGACACCAGGCCGATCCGGCCGGCACCGGCGATGTTCGCCGGGATGATGCCGGCGTTGGACTCACCCGGGGTGATGATGCCCGGGCAGTTCGGCCCGATGATCCGGGTGGTGCCGGAGGCCTGCGCGGCGGCGTGGAACGCGGCGGTGTCGTGCACCGGCACGCCCTCGGTGATCACCACGACCAGCGGCATGCCGGCCTCGATCGCCTCGAGCACCGCGTCCTTGGTGAACTTCGGCGGCACGAAGATGACCGAGACGTCGGCCCCGGTCTCCTTGATCGCGTCCGCGACGGTACCGAAGACCGCGACGGCCTTGCCGTCGAAGTCGACCGACTGGCCGGCCTTGCGCGGGTTCACGCCGCCGACGATGTTGGTGCCGGAGGCAAGCATCCGGGTGGTGTGCTTGGTGCCTTCCGAGCCGGTCATGCCCTGGACGACGACCTTGCTGTCCTTGGTCAGGAAGATAGACATTTCAGCGATCCCTTACTTCGCAGCCAGCTCGGCGGCCCGCTTGGCGGCGCCGTCCATCGTGTCGACCCGCTCGAGTCCGGGCAGGTTCGCCTGGTCGAGGATCCGGCGACCCTCCTCGGCGTTGTTGCCGTCCAGCCGGACGACCAGCGGCTTGTCGACGTGCTCGTTCCGGCTCGCCAGCAGCTCGAACGCCTGCACGATGCCGTTCGCGACCGCGTCACAGGCGGTGATGCCGCCGAACACGTTCACGAACACGCTCTCCACCTGCGCGTCGGAGATGATGATCTCCAGCCCGTTGGCCATCACCTCGGCCGAGGCGCCACCACCGATGTCGAGGAAGTTCGCGGGCTTGACCCCACCGAACTCCTCACCGGCGTACGCAACGACGTCCAGCGTGGACATGACCAGGCCGGCGCCGTTGCCGATGATGCCGACGGAGCCGTCGAGCTTCACGTAGTTCAGGCCCTTGGCCTTGGCCGCGGCCTCCAGCGGGTCCTCGGCCGACGCGTCGGCGAACGCCGCGTGGTCCGGGTGCCGGAAGTCGGCGTTCTCGTCCAGGCTGACCTTGCCGTCCAGCGCCTCGACGTTGCCGTCCTTGAGCTTGACCAGCGGGTTCACCTCGACCAGGGTCGCGTCCTCGGACAGGAAGACCTGGTAGAGCTTGACGATCTCCGGTGCGACGGCGTCCAGGATGTCGGCCGGGTAGCCGGCCTGGGTCGCGATCTCGCGCGCCTTGGCCTCGTCCACCCCGGTGGCCGGGTCGATCGAGATCTTGGCGACCGCGTCCGGGTTCGTGTGCGCGACCTCCTCGATCTCCATCCCGCCGGCGGCGGAGGCGATGCAGAGGTAGTTGCGGTTGGCCCGGTCGATCAGGAAGGAGAAGTAGTACTCCTCCGCGATCGCCGCGGCCGGGACGATGTTGAGGGTCTTGACGATGTGGCCCTTGATGTCCAGGCCCAGGATCTCGCGAGCCCGTTCCTCGGCCTCGTCGGGCGTGGTGGCCAGCTTGACGCCGCCCGCCTTGCCACGACCGCCGGTCAGCACCTGGGCCTTGACGACCACGGTGCCACCGATCTTCTCGGCGGCCGCGCGAGCTTCCTCGGGCGTGTGGACGACTTCACCCACCGTCGTCCGTACACCGTGCTTGGCGAAGACAGTCTTCGCCTGGTACTCCATCAGATCCACGACTGTGGTCCCTCTCTCGCCTGTTCGAGTTAGGCCGCGGCAGGCTGCGGTGCGGAGAGGCACGGTCGCCGGCGCGTTCCGTCGGGCTGAGACTAGCCACCTCGGTACCACCCGCGACAGTCGGGGTACGCGCTGAGACGACCGTCACAGGATCTTTGCTTCCCCGTGAAAGGCTGGAACGCATGACTGAAGGATCAACCAGACCAGCTGACGAGTGGTGGCGTAGCGCCGTCGTGTACCAGGTCTATCCGCGGTCGTTCGCGGACGCGGACGGTGACGGTACCGGCGACGTGAACGGTATCCGGGCCCGGCTGCCCTACCTGGCCGAGCTCGGCATCGACGCCCTCTGGATCAGCCCGTGGTACCCCTCACCGCTGCTCGACGGCGGGTACGACGTGTCCGACTATCGCGACATCAACCCGGACTTCGGCACCCTGGCCGACGCCGACGCGCTGATCACCGAGGCGCACGCGCTCGGGCTGCGGATCCTGATCGACCTGGTGCCGAACCACTGCTCCTGGGAGCACCCGTGGTTCAAGGCGGCACTCGAGGCCGGCAAGGGCTCCCCCGAGCGGGACCTGTTCTGGTTCCGCGACGGCAAGGACGGTGGGCTGCCGCCGACGAACTGGCCGGCCGCGTTCGGTGGGGGCGCCTGGCAGCAGATCGAGGACGGCCAGTGGTACCTGCACATGTTCGACATCTCCCAGCCCGACTGGAACTGGGACAACCCGAAGGTGATCGAGGAGTTCGACGCGATCCTGCGGTTCTGGTTCGACCGCGGCATCGACGGCTTCCGGATCGACGTCGCCGACTCGATGGCCAAGGACGCGTCGCTGCCCGACGTCCCGCTGCACGAGGGTGAGCCGATCAGGGACAAGTACGTCGGCAACCCGTTCTACGACCAGCCCGGTGTGCACGACATCCACCAGCGCTGGCGCACGATCGCCGACGAGTACGCCGATAGTCCGCAGGGCCCACGAGTCTTCGTGGCCGAGGCCTGGCTCTCCCCGGCCGAGCGGCTGGCGCAGTACGTCCGGCCGAACGAGCTGCACTCCGCGTTCAACTTCGACGTCCTGCGGGCGCCGTGGAGCGCGAAGGAGTTGCGGCAGGTCATCGACTACACCACCGAGAGCCTGTGGGCCGTCGGTGCGCCCGCGACCTGGGTGCTGAGCAACCACGACACCATCAGGCACCGCACTCGGTACGGCCGGGATCAGCGGGACGCGCTACAGGGTGCGGGCGTAGTACCGGTTGATCTGGCGCTGGGGCTTCGCCGGGCCAGGGCCGCTGCGCTGCTGGAGTTGGCGTTGCCTGGTGGCGCGTACATCTACCAGGGTGACGAGCTGGGGCTGCCGGAGGTCGAGGACCTGCCGGACGAGGTCCTGGACGACCCGACGTGGGAGCGGTCGGGCCACACGGTGCGCGGGCGCGACGGTTGCCGGGTGCCGATTCCGTGGAGTGGCAGCGAGCCGCCGTACGGGTTCAACAGCGGCAACAGCCAGCCGTGGTTGCCGCAGCCGGCCGACTGGGCGCCACTGACGGCAGAGGCGCAGGCCACCGAACCCAAGAGCCACTTGGCGCTCTACAAGGCAGCACTGCGCATCCGCCGCGAGCATGAGGCCCTCGGCGAAGGCCGCCTCGTCTGGGACCAGGATGCTCCGGAGGGAGTCCTCTCCTTCAGCCGGGACCCGGGCTTCCGCTGTGTGGTCAACCTGGGCGACGACCCGATCGACCTGCCGGAGTACACCGCGGTACTGCTCTCCAGCGAGCCGCTCCCCGACCACAAGCTCCCAGTGGACGCCACCGTCTGGCTGCAGGTCTGAGAGTCAGGCAGCGACCGGCAGAGCGCTGACACCCCGCACCAAGCTGGACATTCGCCACTCCTCCGGCCCTGTACGCCGTAGCGACGGCAGGCGGGTGGCGAGCGTCCGGAAGGCGATCTCGCCCTCGAGCCGCGCGAGCGGAGCGCCCAGACAGTAGTGCGCTCCGTTCGCGAAGGCGAGGTGCTCCCGATCGGTCGCCCGCCAGATGGTGAAGCTGTCCGGCTGCTCGAACGCCTCCGGGTCCCGATTGGCCAGGCCGAACAGGATCAGCACCTCCACGTCGGCCGGCAGCTTCATGATGCCCTGGCCGGTGTCGACCTCGATCGGCTCGTGGGTGAAGCGGGCGCCGTACTGGAAGGGCGTTTCGAAGCGCAGCACCTCCTCCACGACCTGCGGCGCCAAGCTGGGGTCGGCGCAGAGTGCGCGCCACTGCTCGGGGTGGTCCAGCAGCAACCGGACCCCGTTGCCCAGCAGGTTCACCGTCGTCTCGAAGCCGGCCAGCAACAGCAGGCCCGCGGTCGTCATCAGCTCAGCGGGAGTGAGCTTGTCCTCCCGCAGAGCGTCGACGAGCGTGCTGATCACATCGTCACCGGGGTTCACCGAGCGCTGCTCGATCAGGTCGGCGAACAGCTTCCGCAGCGCGATGCTGACCTCCCGCACCTCTTCGACCCGGCCCATGGCTTCCATGTCGAGCGATGCGCCGACGATCCGCCCGTACCGTGCAAACGTCTCGTGATCGCTGTCCGGAATGCCGAGCAGGTCGCTGATCACCGTGATCGGCAGCGGGCCGGCGAACTCGCGGACCAGGTCGAACTGGCCAAGCGCTCGCATCCGGTCGACCAGCCCGTCGGTGAGCGCCTCGATCCGGCTCCGGTAGGCCGGCATCTTGCTGCGTGAGAACGCGGGCGTCGCGAGCCGCCGCAACCGCGTGTGGTCCGGCGCGTCCATTTCCAGGAACGTGTGCATCCATGGCGGCGGCACTTTGTGCATGCTGATCGAGTACGGCGGCCGCCCGTCGGCATGCCGTACGCCGATCCGCCGGTCCCGCAGCAACGCGGAGCAGACGTCGTACGAGGTGGCGACCCAGACGCCGGACAGGGCCTTCCACAACGGGCCGCGTTGGCGGATCCGCTCGAGTTGCGGGTACGGATCGGCCCGCCAGCGCGCGGCGGTGTACTCGCTGATCGGGTCGCCGAGCAGCCGCAGTACCTGCAGGGCCATGCGCTGGCCGGCGAGCTGCGACCTGAGTTTGAAGTCCATGATGTTCCCCCAGACAATTGGCATCACTTCTGAACTTCACGGTATATTTCTGAACATGAGTGTTCAACCCCGAGCACGAAGAGTCCGTTCCAGCGATCCGCGGGTGATCCTGGAGATCGCCGCCGAGGTGTTCAGCGCGAACGCCGCCGCCTCGCTGGCCGATGTCGCCGCGGCCGCGGGGGTCGGCCGAACCACGCTGCACAATCGGTTCCCCACTCGCGAGGCGCTTCTGCTCGCAGTGGCCCACGACGCCCTGGACAGGTGCGCCGCAGTGATCGAGGACGCCCGGCTGACCGAGGTCGCGGCCACTCCCGACGACGTGCGAGCGGCGCTGAGCCGGTTCATCGAGGCGATGATCCCGCTCGGACCACGCATCGAGTTCCTGCTCCGTCAGCCGGAGCTCGACCTGGACAAGGAGCTGGCAGCCCGGACCGACCAGCTGGACAAGCCCATGGAGGAATTCGTCCACCGCGCCCAGCACACCGGCGCCCTCCGGCCCGGCGTACCGGCGTGGTGGGCGGTCTCAACCCTCTACGCCCTCATCTACGCAGCCTGGGAAGCCATCACCGCCGGCCGACTGGCCCCCCGCGACGCGGCACCCCTGGTACTCGACACGACCCTCGGCGGCATCGGTCCACTCGAAAGCTGCCAATAAGGTTGCTGAGGGCAACCAAATGGGCCGGACCCTTGCTCGGGTCCGGCCCACCGGTCTCTGTCACCGTCAGCGCTTGTCGCGATCCCGCCGGTCCTGCTCCTCACGATCTCGACGATCCTGCTCCTCACGGATCCGTCGGTCCTGCTCCTCGCGGCGGTCGCGGTCTTCTTGGTCGCGCCTGTTCCTGTTATCTCCGTAGCTCACTTCACACCTCCAGCGGCTAGGTCTTCGACCATACGCCGGTTTCGGGCCCTTACTTCACGCCGCCCGCGGTCAGACCGGCGACGATACGGCGCTGGAACAGCAGGACGGCGATCACCAACGGGATGGTGACGACGACGCCGGCCGCCATCTGGGTGCCGAACGGCTGGTCGAAACCCGAGATGCCGGTGAACTTGGAGATCGCCACGTTCGCCGTCTGGATCTCCGCCTTGTTCACCATGCTCAGTGCGATCAGGAACTCGTTCCAGGCCGCGATGAAGGTGATGATCGCGGTGGTGAAGACACCGGGTGCGGCCAGCGGCAGGATGATCTTGCGGAACGCCTGCGCCGGAGTACACCCGTCCACCATCGCCGCCTGCTCCAGTTCCCGCGGCATCTGCCGGAAGAACGTGGTCAGCGTCCACACCGCCAGTGGCAGCGCGAACGACAGGCTGGGCACGATCATCGCCTGGTAGGTGTTGATCCAGTTGATGTCGATGAACAGCTTGAGCAGCGGGACCACCAGCGAGATGCCCGGGAACATCGACGTGGTGATGATGATCGCCAGCACCAGGTTCTTGAACCGGAACTCCAGCCGGGCCAGTGTGTAGGCGGCGATCAGCCCCACGATCAGGGTCAGGATCGTCGTCACGCCGGCCACGATCAGGCTGTTCAGCAAGGCCCGGCCGAAACCGACGCCCTCGCCGAAGACCGCTCGCAGGTTGTCGAGCGAGAACGGCGCCGGGATCAGCGAGTTGTCGAACTGGTCGAGCGGGCGCCGGAACGCCGACACGACCATCCAGTAGAACGGCGCCAAGCAGTACAGCACGATGACGATGACGCCCAGCAGTGGCGCGTACTTGCGCCACGGGCTCGCCTCGGCAGCCTTGAGGTCAACAGCTTTGGTGTCGGTCGCCATCAGACTCCACTCCCCGTCCCGCTCATGCCCGCGGCGGATCCCATCGCGACACCCGGGGGCGCCGCGTCGATCTCCCGCTTCTTGCCGTTGCGCTTACCGTTCTTCTTCTTCGGCGCGGCGTCACCGAGGACGTCGGCGCCGAGCAGTTTGACGAACGCGTAGGCCACCACAGCGACGTACAGGAACAAGATCGTCGCGTACGCCGCGGCTGGACCGAACCTGGTGTTCGACGCCTCGTCGTAGGCGAGCATCGACAGTGTCTCGACCGACTCCTTGTTCGCGCCGACCAAGACATACGGCAGGTCGAAGATCCGCAGCGTGTCGAGGATGCGGAACAGTACTGCGACCAGCAGGGCCGGCTTCACCAGCGGCAGGGTGATCCGGACGAACGTCTGCCATGGACCCGCGCCGTCGACCTTCGCGGCTTCGTAGACATCACCTGGAATCGTCTGCAGGCCCGCCAGTACCAGCAGACCGATGAACGGTGCTGTCTTCCAGGTGTCGGCGACAATGACCGACAGCACCGACTGCCAGCCTTCGGTGGACCACAGGATCTGCTGCCCAATCAGCGCGTTGGCCGCGCCGTCGGCCTGGAAGATCCACTTCCACAGCAACGCCGAGATCACCGTGGGAATGGCCCACGGCACCAGGATGCTGGCCCGGACGATGCCGCGGCCCTTGAACGCCTTGTGCATCACCAGGGCCATCGCCACGCCGAGCACCGTTTCCAGCAGCACACAGGTGATGGTGAAGAACGTGGTGTTGTAGAAGGCGTTCCAGAAGCGGTCCCCGGTCTCGCCGGAGAAGATGGCGGTGTAGTTGTCCAGCCCGACGAAGGTGTCACCCTCGACGACGAAACCGGACTCGTCGATCTCCTGGCCACTGCTGTAGAGCGATTCGCGAAGCGCCGAAATGATCGGGTACACCACGACCAGCGCGAGCACCAGCAAGGTCGGCGACAACAGGATCGCGGCCAGTTTGCCGGTGCCCTCGTTGAACGACGTCGTGCGCTTCGGCTTGGGGACTTTCCCGGATGGTCGCTCCGCGACCTGGGCGGAAGCACTCATCTCTGTCTCCTTCTCTCTGCCCGGCTGCGCAGGCAGGAACAGGCCGGGGCCGGTGCGCGGCCAACTCCACCACGCACCGGCCCCGCCACATCGATCACTGAGTGATGAGCGAGCTCAACTTGGTCTGCAGATCGGTGAGCGCAGCCTTGGGCTCCGCCTTCCCTGTCAGCGCGTCGTACGCCGCGGCCTGGACGGCCGTCGTGACGTCGCCGTACTTGACCACCTTCGGCCGCGACTTCGCGGACTCGATCGAGGCCTTCAGCGGGGCCAGGTAGGGGAACTGCTTGTTCAGCGCCGGGTCGTCGTAGAGCGAGGCCCAGGTCGGCGCCTGGGAGGTCTTCTCCACGTTCGCCTTCTGCCGCTCCTCGCTGGACATGAACTTGATGAAGTCCGCCGCGGTCGCCTTGTTCTTGGTGAACTCGGAGATCGCGTAGTTGTGACCACCCAGCGTCGAGACGCCCGGGCTGTCCTTGCCCGGCAGCGGCGCGACCGCGAACTTCCCGGCGATCTTGGAGGAGCCGTCGGTCTTGCCGGCCAGCGCGTACACGTACGGCCAGTTGCGGTGGAAGACCAGCTTGCCCTCCTGGAAGGCGCGGCGGCCCTCTTCTTCCTTGTAGGTGATGGCGGCGGCCGGCATCGTCTTGTTCTTGAAGCCGTCGACCAGGAACTGCAGGCCGGCCAGTGCCTCCGGGGTGTCCACGTTCGGCTTGCCGTCGTCGCCGACGACCACACCGCCCGCGGAGTTGACCGCCTCGGAGAAGTTCACGGTCAGGCCTTCGTACTTCTCGAACTGGCCCGCGTAGCAGCTGGCGCCCTTGGCCTCCGGCAGCGCGATCACCTTGGCGCAGGCGGCCTGCATCTCGGCCCACGTCTTCGGCGGCTGCACGCCGGCCTTGGTCAGCCAGTCGCTGCGGTAGTACAGCAGACCACCGTCGGACGTCACCGGTACGGCGTAGAGCTTGTCGCGGTACTTGCCCGTGTCGAGCGTCGACGGCAGCAGCTTGCCCAGGTCCGGGAACTGGTCCTCGGGCAGCTCGGTGACCCAGCGGTTGGCCGCGAACTCCGCGGTCCAGACCACGTCGAGGTTCAGCACGCTGAAGGCATCGGACTTCGCCTGCGCGTTCTGGACCATCTGCTGACGCTGCTGGTCGGCGGACTCCGGGAGCTCCTTGACCTCGACCTTCTCCTCCGGGTGCTGCGAGTTCCAGGCCGCGACCTGGTTCGTCAGGTTCCCGGAGGTGTCCTTGCCGGTGGCAAACGTGATCGGGCCACGGCCTTCGAGCTTGGCGCCGCCCCCAGTCGTGTCGCCACCGCCTCCGTCGTCACCGCCACACGCGGAGGCGAGCAGCGCCAGGCTGCCGGCCACGGCGACAACGGCCGCCTTGCGTGAGTGTGATCGTTCAAACCTCATCGTGTTACCTGCCCTCTCCCGATGCGAACTCTGGTCCTGCGCAGGCCACCCGCAGACCCCCACCTCACTGCGGGACGCCCTATCCGGACAGTAACCGAGATCGGGGCCGATGTGTCCTGAGCCACACATTGTTGGCCGATCTCAGCGTCGTGCACAGACAAACGCATGGCTGTATGCGACCGCGATTAGCCAGCGGGCACAACCAGGTGTTTCTTAACGATTCGGTATTACCGACCAGTAACCGGCAATCGGGCGGCAGTCCGGGGTTGCGGGAGGCAACAAACCGGCAGGATCAGGCCGTGGCGGAGGCGTCGCCGACGTGGCCGCGGACCCACTCGACAATCTCGGTGGTGGTCGCGCCGGGGGTGAAGATCTTGTGCACGCCGAGCTCGGCCAGCGGCTCCAGGTCGGCCTCGGGGATGATCCCGCCGCCGAACACCACGATGTCGTCGGCGTCCCGCTCGGTGAGCAGCTCGCGGACCTTCTTGAACAGCGTCATGTGCGCGCCGGACAGCACCGACAGGCCGATCGCGTCGGCATCCTCGGCGATCGCGGTCTCGACGATCTGCTCGGGAGTCTGGTGCAGACCGGTGTAGATGACCTCCATACCGGCGTCCCGCAGGGCCCGGGCGACCACCTTCGCGCCGCGGTCATGGCCGTCCAGTCCGGGCTTGGCGACTACTACTCGAAGTGGGCTCGTGGCAGGCATAAGCAGAAGCTACCTCACGGATCAGACACGGCGGTGTGTGTTCCCGGCCACGCAAAGTGGGAACCGGTTACCGTGAGAAGAGATCAGACCACTGCCCTGTGCGGTCCGATCGGGAGTGTGAGGAGACGCGATGAGCACCGACGGCATCTGGGGAGCTCTCGAAGGACTGAAGTACGGCGCCCGCTCGGCACTGTCGCCGCGCGTACTGCAGGGCGCGGCCGTCGAGCTCGGCTGGATCACCACCCACCTGGCGATGTACCCGCTCGGCCTGGTCGGCGGCTCCGCGGCCCGCGCCGAGCGCCTCAACCTGAGCGGCCTGACCCCGGCCCAGCGCAGCCTCCTGGTCGGCGACGTCCAGGCCGCCGGTACGCCGATCCTGCTCGCGCACGGGATCATCGACAACCACACGATCTTCGCCCTGATGCGCCGCCAGCTGCTCCGCCGCGGCTTCACCCGGATCGAGACCTTCTCGTACTCACCGCTGACCCTCGACGTCCGGAGCACGGCCGAGCGGATGGCCGACGAGGTCGAGCGGCTCTGCGAGGAGTCGGGCTCGGAGCAGATCCACATCGTCGGCCACAGCCTGGGCGGCCTGATCGCCCGGTACTACGTCCAGCGGCTCGGCGGAGCCGAACGCGTGCACACCTGCGTGACGCTCGGGACCCCGCACCAGGGCACGGTCGCCGCGCGGCTCCTGCCGTGGCCGCTGGTGAAGCAGCTCCGGCCGGACAGCGACCTGATGGAGGAGCTGGCCGAGCCGGCCCCGGACTGCCCGACCCGGTTCGTCGCTTTCTACAGCGACGTCGACCAGCTGATCGTGCCGCAGCGCCGGGCCCGGATCCGGCACGCCGACCTGATCGCCCACAACATCCGGATCGACGGGGTGGGACACCTGTCCCTGCCGTTCCACGGCGACGTCGTGCACCAGATCACCGGGATGCTCTCGCACCTCGATCAGCAGGACACAGTTGCATGAAAGTTCTTCCTGACATGACAGTTTCTTCCTGACGCGGCAGCCATCTGAGCGCTCGGGCCGATGCACGTGCAGCCGCGCATGCAAAGGTTTCGTGAAGCCGGTGCCAAAAAAGGGGTGGCGGGGTTTGTGGGCTCGTTGCGGTTCCGTTATGGTGCATGAGCCCGCCGGGGGAATAAACCCCCACTGGGTGCAGTACTAGGAGTTCCACCCCTAGCCCCTCCCCTGTGACCGAAAGGCCACGTTGTGTCCCAGCACCGTGCCGCGGCCAGCCGCGTCACGCCAGGCAACGCTGCGCGCAAGACCGGCGCAGGACGTCACAGTGCCAAGCATCGTGTTGCCAGGCGTAACACCCCCAGCAGTACCCAGGTAGTCGGATTGACCGCAGCCCTCGCGGCAGCGGCGGGAGCAGTCGGCTTCAGCCACAGCTCTCTGGCCACTCCGACCCAGGCGAACTCCGCGGTCAACCTCGCTGCCCTCAGCATGGGCGACGGGCAGCTGTCCGAACTGACCACGCTGCGGATCGAGCGCCGCAACCTGGCCACCCGGGACTCCTCCCGGGTCGCGCTCACCAGCGTCGAGAAGACCAAGAAGCAGGCCTCGGCCGACCGGACCGGCAAGGCCCGGGCCGCCAAGCTCGAGGCCACCCGCGCACTGACCAACAAGCGGGCCATCGCGCTGGCCAAGGCCAAGGCCCAGATCGACCAGGCCCAGAAGAACGTCCGCGAGTCGGCCACCCGCTGCGAGATGATGCTCTCGAACTACCGCATCACCGCCACCTACGGCATGGGCGGCACCCGCTGGGCCCGCAGCCACACCGGTACCGACTTCGCCGCCCCGATGGGCACCTCGATCCGCAGCGTGATGAAGGGCGAGGTGGTCAGCGCCGACTGGGCCGGCGCCTACGGCCGGCAGGTCCGGGTCCGCCACGAGGACGGCACCGAGACCTGGTACAACCACATGTCGCAGTTCGACGTGCGGGTCGGAGAGACCGTGTACGCCGGCGACAAGGTCGGCGAGGTCGGTTCGAGCGGCAACAGCACCGGTCCGCACCTGCACTTCGAGGTCCGCCCCGGCGGCGGCGAGCCGATCAACCCGATGCCCTGGCTCCGCAACCACTGCGGCCTCAACCCCTGAGCCCTTTCGGTAAAGGCTTGGCTCGCGGCAACACCGCAGTACTAAGGTGCGGCCATGCGTCCGGGCCCTGGTGAAGTCCTGCATTTCTCCGAAGACCCGTCGATCCGGGTCTTCCGTCCCCACATCGCTCCGACGTCGGTGAAGGCAACCCCGTACGTCTGGGCCGTCGGCCACGATCGTGCGCCTGGCTACTGGTTCCCCCGCCAATGCCCGCGAGCAATGGCCTGGTTGAGCCCCAAGACCTCCGACGAAGACCGCGCCCGCATCATCGGCGACGGCTGCGGCACCCGGGTCCACGCGATCGAGTACGGCTGGCTCGAAGCCATGCGCACAGTCGAGCTCTACGCGTACCGGCTGCCGGCCGAACCCTTCCAGCCGGCGGATGCGGCCATGGTGGCGACGACCGAAGTCACGCCGCTCGGTCCGCCTGAGCGGGTGGGCGACTTGTTCGAGCTGCACGCTGAGGCGGAGATCCAGTTGCGGGTGCTGCCCCGGCTGCACGAGTTCTGGGATGCGGTGATCGCCAGCTCGCTGGAGTTCAGTGGGATCCGGCTGCGCAACGCGGTCGCCCGGTAGTCAGCTGCATCCGGCTGCGGAAGGCGGTCGCCCGGTAGTCAGCTGCGTAGTGCCGCCGCCGTGATCAGCGGCGCCAGACCTCGGCGGTGGTGAGGAAGGCCGAGGAACCGGGGCGGTCGGCGGAGCCGTCGACCTGGACGAAGCCGGGGACGGAGGCGCCGCCGATCGAGACGGTGGCCGAGCGGACCGGGGCGATCACCAGGCTGAGGCTGTGGGTGCCCTCGGCGAGCTGGAAGTTGTCGGTGGCGAACAGCCGCCGGTCGAGTACGCCGCCCATCTCGATCTGGATGTCGGCGGCCTTGGCGCTCAGCCCGTCGGCGAGGTTCATCGAGACCTGGACCAGGTCGCGCTCGACGGCGGGCTCGTGCCAGGGCAGCCCCTGGACCTCCAGGAACGACCGGACGAAGTACCGCTCCAGCCAGGACGCGAGGTCGACGTCTTCCGAGACCACCCGGACGATCCCGTCGAACCAGAGCACGACCGCCGTCCCGGCACCGCAGATCGACCAGTCGACCATCCAGATCGAGGCGAACGCGGTGACCTTGCCGTCCTTGTCGAACAGCCGCAGCCCAGGGTTGGCTCCCGCCAGGATGATCCGGCGGTTGCTGCTGTCTGCTGGCTTGGGCATGGCGTGGACCTTCGTCCGAGGAGGGCCGAAGGTTCGATTGTGACAGCCGGACGGCCGATCGGCACGTTGGAGGAGCTAAATCTTCTCCACCGGGGCGTAGCGCAGCAGTAGGCGCTTGACGCCCTCGGAGCCGAAGTCGATGTCCGCCTGGGCCTGCTGACCCTCGCCGCGGACCACCACGACCGTGCCCATCCCGAAGCTGTCGTGCACCACCCGGTCGCCCGGGTTGAGGCTGATGACCGGCTTGTCGGACGCCGTACGCCGGGCCGGCTCCCACCGCGACTGGACTCCGCTCGCCCCACGGGACGACGTACCGGTCCCGGACCAGCGGGTGATCGCGGACTCGTCGCGGCGCCAGTCCAGCAGCTCGGCCGGGATCTCCTCGAGGAACCTCGACGGCGGGTTGTGCTGCGGTGCGCCGTACGCGCTCCGCACCGCGGCGCGCGAGATCGCCAGCCGTTGCCGGGCGCGGGTGATGCCGACGTAGGCCAGCCGGCGCTCCTCCTCCAGCTCCTTCAGGTCGGTCAGTGACCGAGAGTGCGGGAAGACGCCGTCCTCCATGCCGGTCAGGAACACCACCGGGAACTCCAGGCCCTTGGCGGTGTGCAGGGTCATCAGCGTGACCACCCCACCGTCGTCGGCGGCGTCCGGGATCTGGTCGGCGTCGGCGACCAGCGCGACCCGCTCGAGGAACGCCTGCAGGTCGGACGGCTCAGCGGCCGCGGTCCGCTCCTCGACGAACTCGCGCGCCACCGAGATGAACTCGTCCAGATTCTCCAGGCGGGTCTCGTCCTGCGGGTCGGGCGACTTCTGCAGCTCCTCGTAGTACCCGGAGCGGTGCAGGGCGACGTCGAGGATGTCGTCCGGTGGGGCACCGGAGTCGACCATCGCGGTCAGCTCGTCGAGGATGTCGACGAACCCCTGGACCGCGTTGACGCTGCGGCTGGCCATCGCCGGGGCGTCGTGAGCACGCCGGAGCGCCGCGGAGAAGGTGATCCGGTCGCGCAACGCGAGCGCCTCGATGGCTGCCTCGGCGCGCTCGCCGATCCCGCGCTTGGGCACGTTGAGGATCCGGCGCAGCGAGACGGTGTCCTCCGGATTGGTCAGCACCCGCAGGTACGCGAGCGCGTCGCGGACCTCCTTGCGCTCGTAGAACCGGACGCCGCCGACCACCTTGTACGGATGGCCGGTGCGGATGAAGACCTCCTCGAACACCCGGGACTGCGCGTTGGTCCGGTAGAACACCGCGACATCGGACGGCTTGACCCCGTCGGCATCGGTCAGCCGGTCGATCTCGTCCGCGACGAACTGCGCCTCGTCGTGCTCGTTGTCCGCGACGTAGACGGCGATCTGCTCCCCCGCGCCCTGGTCGGACCACAGGTTCTTCGCCATCCGGCCTTCGTTGCGGCTGATCACCGCGTTGGCCGCGGTCAGGATCGTCTGGGTGGAGCGGTAGTTCTGCTCCAGCAGGATCGTCTCGGCGCCGGCGAAGTCCTCCTCGAAGGCGAGGATGTTCCGGATCGTCGCGCCCCGGAATGCGTAGATCGACTGGTCGGAGTCGCCGACCACCATCAGCTCGCCGGGCGGGCTGACCGGGCCGTCGTGGGGCCCCGGCTCGATCTCGGCGCAGAGCTCACGGATCAACGTGTACTGCGCGTGGTTGGTGTCCTGGTACTCGTCGACCAGCACGTGGCGGAACCGGCGGCGGTAGTACTCGCGGACCTCGGGGAACGCCTGCAGCAGGTTGACCGTGGTCATCAGCAGGTCGTCGAAGTCCAGCGCGTTGGCCTGGGCCAGCCGCTCCTGGTAGATCCGGTAGCACTCGGCGTACGTCTCCTCCAGGTGGTTGGAGGTCTTCGACGCGGCCGTCTCGTGGTCGATCAGCTCGTTCTTCTGGGTGCTGATCCAGTTCAGCACCGCACGCGGGTTGTACCGCTTGACGTCCAGGTCGAGCTCGCGGCAGACCAGCGTCATCAGCCGGCGCGAGTCGGTGTCGTCGTAGATCGAGAACGTCGAGCTGATCCCGAACCGCTTGATGTCGCGGCGCAGGATCCGCACGCAGGAGGAGTGGAAGGTGGAGACCCACATCAGCTTCGCCCGCGGCCCGACCAGCTCGACGACCCGCTCGCGCATCTCGGCGGCCGCCTTGTTGGTGAAGGTGATCGCCAGGATCGACCCGGGATGCGCGTCCCGGGCGGCCAGCAGGTAGGCGATCCGCCGGGTCAGCACGCGGGTCTTGCCCGACCCGGCACCGGCCACCACCAGCAGCGGCTTGCCGGCGTGCACGACGGCAGCGCGCTGCTGAGGGTTGAGCCCCTCGAGCAGTGCCTCCGGGTCGGCCCGGTGCCTCTTGGGCTCCTCGAGCGGCACCGGCAGTTCGTCTGGAGAAAAGAGCGTGGTCATCGCTCACCACCTTAGACACCCCCACCGACAAACACCGTATGCGGCAACCACACCCCGATCCGCCGCCCCAGAACACCCACGTCACTTCGCCGGACCTCCAGCCACTTTGTGCACGACGTGAGCGTCCTACTCGTGAGTAGGCGCTCACCCGGTGCACAAAGTGGAGCCCAGGCCGGCCGGACCCCCGACCGCGGGCCGGTGCTGGCTCGTCGGCGGGACGCTGGCCGGCTCGTCGGCTGAGAGCAGAGCTGCTGTGGGCAGAAAAGGTGGGGTGGGCGGGGTCCGGGTGGTCATGGTGGGTTCATGGCGGACGAGATGAAACCTCCCATGTTCAACGAGCAGACCCGGCAGGCCTTGTTCCGGCAGCGGATCCTGGTGCTGGACGGGCAGCTCACCGACGACAACGGCACCTTGCTGACCACCCAGCTCCTCACCCTGGCGGCCGAGGACCCGACCACCGACATCGCGCTGTGGATCCACTCGATCGGCGGCTCGGTGCCCTCGATGCTGGCGATCCGGGACGTCATGCGGCTGGTGCCGTGTGACGTCTCGACGCTGGCCCTCGGACTGGCCTGCAGCGCCGGCCAGTTCCTGCTGTCGGCCGGTACGCCGGGCAAGCGCTTCGCGCTCCGGCACGCGCGGGTCCTGATGCACCAGGGGTCGGCCGGGATCGGCGGATCGGCGGTGGAGATCGAGATCCAGGCGAACGACCTGCGGCACATCCGGGACACCGTGCTCGGCCTGATCGCCCAGGACACCGGGCAGCCGATCGAGACGGTCTTCGACGACTCGTTGCACGACCGCTGGTACACGGCCGAGGAGGCCCGCACCTACGGCTTCGTCGACCACATCGTCGAGACCTTCGACCAGGTGATGCCCCGGCAACCCGCGCAGGCAGGAGCAGCAGGATGAACAACTACCTGATTCCCAACGTGATCAGCCCGCACCCTCGGGGCGAGCGAATCATGGACGTCTACTCCCATCTGCTGACCGAGCGCACCATCTACCTCGGGACAGCGATCGACGCGGGTGTCGCGAACGCCCTGATCGCCCAGCTGCTGCACCTGGAGGCCAGCGCGCCCGACCAGGTGATCAACCTCTACATCAACTGCGAGGGTGGCGATCCGACCGCGATGCTGGCGATCTACGACACCATGCAGTACGTCCGCTCGCCGGTCGCCACCTTCTGTGTCGGGCAGGCGATCGCGGGCGGCGCCGTCCTGCTCGCCGCCGGCGAACCGGGCATGCGGGCGGTCCTTCCGCACGCCCGCGTCATCCTCCACCAGCCCGCCGCCCGCGGTCAGGGCACCATTCCCGACCTGATCCTGCAGGCCGACGAACTGGTCCGCGTCCGCAGTCAGCAGGAGGCGATCCTGGCCGCCCACACCGGCCAGACGATCGAGCGGCTGCGCCAGGACACGGACCGCGACCACGTTCTCACCGCGGAGGAGGCGGTCGAGTACGGGGTCGCCGACGACCTGATCGGCCACCGGCCGGTGGTCACGGCGTTCCGGGAGGCACCGGCGCTGAGTGCGTGAGCCGGGCGGGAACTCCGCCGGCACTAAGGGGAACTCCGCTGGCACTAAGGTCGCCTGCGTGACCGTACCTACCGCGAATCCCCGTCCTGACAGCGAGATCGAGCACGTGCTGGCCGTCGTCGCCCACCCGGACGACATCGACTTCGGCGGCGCGGGCACGGTCGCGCTGTGGACCGGGGCGGGGATCGAGGTCAGCTACTGCATCGTGACCGACGGCCAGGCCGGCGGGTTCGAACCCGACCGCGACCGGGCCGAGATGCCCGCCGTACGCCGCGCCGAACAGACCGCGGCGGCCGCGCACGTCGGCGTACGGGACCTGCACTTTCTCGGCTACGAGGACGGGTATCTCGAGCCGTCCCGGGAGCTGATCGCCGATATCGCGCGGGTGATCCGGAAGGTGCGGCCGCAGCGGCTGGTCGGGCAGTCGCCGGAGCGCAACTGGTCGCGGCTGCGGCCGTCGCATCCGGATCACCTGGCCGCGGCCGAGGCGACGGTCCGCGCGTTCTTCCCGGCCGCCGGGAATCCGTACGCCTACCCGGAGATCGACGAGGAGGCGTGGCAGGCCGGCGAGCTGTGGATGATGGAGCACCCTGAGCTCAACCACTACGTCGACATCACCGCGACGTACGACGCCAAGATCGCGGCGGTGATGTCGCACAAGAGTCAGCATCCCGATCCCGTGGGCCTGCCGAAGCTCCTCGGCACCTGGTTCCAGCAGAACGCCACCGACGCGGGCTTCCCGGCCGGCCACTACGCCGAACCCTTCACCGTCATCCGCCTCGACGCCTGAGAAAAACTCGATTGCTCCTAGCCGTTAGGGTCCCGAGTTCGAAGTTGTTTGACAGTGGGCGGTGTCCAGGTGCGTGCATCGCAAGGCGGAGAAGCGGCCTCGATGCGGGTTTCATCGTGGCTGCTTCTCCAACGCCGCGAGGTGCGTGCCTGGGCGCCGCCCACGTCAAAGAACTTCGGACTCGGGGCACTAAGGTCCTGGGCATGACGATTTTTCATGAGGTGACCGGCGACGGGCCGGCCGTCCTTCTGGTCCACGCCGGCGTCTGCGACTCGCGGATGTGGGCGCGACAGGTCGAGGACCTGCGGACCGACCACCGGGTGATCACGGTCGACCGGCGTGGGTACGGCAAGACGCCGCTCGAGGCGGGGGCGAAGTACGCCGATGCGGCGGACCTGCTCGAGGTGCTCGACGAGCTCGGGGTGGAGACGACCGCGGTGGTCGCCGCATCGTTCGGCGCCTACGTGGCGCTGCAGGCGGCGAGCAAGCAGCCGGAGCGGTTCAGCCGCCTCGTGCTGATGTCGCCGCCGGCCGACAACGTGATGCCGACCGACGACCTGCGCGCGTTCGGCGCCGAGGAGGACCGGCTGCTGGAGGCCGGTGACGTCGACGGCGCCACCGCGCTGAACGTGCAGGCCTGGGTCGGCCCGGAGGCGGACGACGAGGCCCGCGAGCTGGTCCGGGTGATGCAGAAGCGCGCCTTCGAGGTTCAGCTGGCCGCGGGCGAGGTTGAGAACGAGGAGTGGGAGGTCGGCGGCATCACGGCGCCGATCACGCTGTTCACCGGCGCCCACGAGTTCACGTTCTTCGCCGACTGCGCGAAGTACCTGACCGAGCTCCTCCCGAACGTCACCCACACCGAACTCCCCTGGGCCGGCCACCTCCCGTCCCTCGAACGCCCGACCGAGATGACCGCCACGATCCGCGCGGCGCTGACCTCGACCGACTGAACAACACCGGCCGGCACGCCAACGGGCCCTTGAGTCGAAGCGACTCGAGGGCCCGTTGCGGGCGTAGTACAGGTCAGTCGGCGAGGGCGCCCATCGGGTCCCAGGCGGGGAGGACGATCGGGTCCTCCCCGAGGCGGGCCTGCAGGTCGGCCGGGAGGGCGGACTTGCGGACGGCGATCTCGAAGACGTGCTCGCCGAACCACGAGTCGTTCATGGTCCAGAAGCCGTTGTCGGCCTTCTCGTCACCCCAGCTGTTCTCCACCCGCCAGCGGCGCGGCTTGCCGTCGACCAGGTCGACGCCGGTGAACAGCATCGCGTGCGTCATCAGCGTCTCGTGGTGCAGCAGCCGCTCGGCCTTGTCCAGGCTGAACTCGGTGTCGTAGACGGCGCCCAGGGCGTACAGGTTCGCGTCCCAGTAGCCGAGGTCGGCCGACATCTGCTTGCCGACGTCACAGCCAAACCAGACCGGCTCGCCACTGACGATGGCGTCCTGGGTGAGCTGCTTCATCAGGTCCATCTCGACGTTCAGGTAGACCACCGGCGGCGCGTCGATGACGTTGCCCAGGTAGTCGACGGTGAACGTCCGGCCGGTCGGGCTGGACTCGCGCGGGTCGTGCACGAGGCAGACGTACTCGTCCACCGGCAGCGTCACGTACGCCGCGGCGAACTCGGCCGGGGTGGTCCAGCCGTCGCGGTGGAACTCCTTCTCGCTGTCCTTCCACTGCCACAGGAACTTCTGCGGCGGCGTACCGAGGTGGATGCTCAGCACCCGGTGGATCGTGGTCAGCAGTTCGCGCTTGTGCGCCCGCTGCGCCTCGACGCCGGACAGCCCGCGCAGGTCGCGGGCGCCCTGACGGAGCAGCTTGCGCAAGGTGTCGTTCAGCTGCGCGGTCGCCGACGAGCTCTCGGTCTCCGGCATCGCGGACTTCGGCACCAGGCCGTGCTTGCGGACCAGCGCGACGAACATGTTCCACTGGCCGCCGTCACCGATCGGGTCGGACAGCAGGTGCGCGACGGTCCGGTCGTCGACGTCGCGGCCGGCGGTGTCGATCATCGCCTCGAGGAAGAAGTTCGCCCGCTCGAACTTGTCCCAGAACAGCAGGTAGTTCTGGGAGAACTCGAAGTCCTTGACGCCGAGCTTCGCGGCGGCACCGGGACGGAGCAGGTTCAGCCCGGCGAACAGCCAGCACCGGCCGCTCTTCTTCTGGTTCGTCACCTTCCAGTCGTCCAGCAGGTTCGACACGGAATGGTCGATCGAGGTGACGATCTGGCGATCCAGGGCGATCTTGGCGATCGGCGTCTCCGTGACGGCGTTCTGCATCACCCGGTACTGCGGGTTCGACGCGAACTCCTTCTCGAAGAGCGCGAGCTGTTCGGTGGTGAGATTCCGCTCCATGAGAGTCGACGGTATAACAGCGGCAAAGCCCCCTGCTGCTCTGCCGGGGTGGCGAATGTGTGCCCTGGCCGGAACCCGCCATCCGCCTCACCCGCGGCGTCACCCCGGCAACCCCGGGCGTCACTGTGGCGCTACTCGATCAGTCCCAGCTGGTAGGCCCGGACGAGCCGCCGCGGCACCCGCAACTGACGGCCGTTGACGGTGATCGGCACCAGGTCGGGCGGCGTGGCCTTCCACTGCGCCCGCCGGCTGCGGGTGTTCGACCTGGACATCTTGCGCTTCGGTACCGCCATGACCCATCTCCTCTGCTCGGCTGAACAGCGGCTATGCTAGTTGAAAATGATTATCAACAGCAAGAAAGGCTCTGACGATGGCACGACGTGACAAGGCGGCCGACGGACGCGGACGCAAGCCGAAGCAGAACCCGTTCAAGCGCGACGGCATCGAGGTCGTCGACTACAAGGACACCGCGCTGCTGCGGAAATTCATCTCCGACCGCGGCAAGATCCGCTCCCGCCGCGTCACCGGCCTGACCGTCCAGCAGCAGAAGCAGATCGCCCGAGCGATCAAGAACGCCCGCGAAATGGCCCTACTCCCCTACAGCTCAACCCCACGCTGACCCGCGATCAGTGCCAGAACACGGCAATGACCGCGTTCACCAAGGTCAGCCCACCGATCGAGAACAACACACCCCGACTGATAGACGGCCGCTTGCGGTGCACGAACAGCAACACCGTGATACCCAGCACGACAAGGAGCTTCACACCGACCTTGGTGTTATCGACAGTGAAGTCGTCATCCTTGACCCCAGACGCAATCCCAACCAGCAAAACACCCGTCACCAGTTGAGTCAGAGCCCCATGCAACATGGCGTTGTTCACCACCGGCTCCGCCGCCTTCAACTGAACGAAGAACCCCCCGAACAACGCGGCAAACCCGACGAAATGCAGCAAGGTGAGCACATCGCGCAAAAAATCCATGGCGCCACTCTAGGCAGTGGTGTGGAGGTCTGCCGGTAGGCCGCTGCGATACGTGAGCAGTCCTTCGACCCCGCGCAGGAACGTGTCACTGACGAGCCCCGGATCGGTCAGGCAGCCGGCGGCCATCGCGCCGTCCCGCAGCATGACGAAATGTCGCCCGGCGGGCTCCGGGTCGGGTTTCCCGGTCTCGGAGAAGAGCTCGGTGATCGTGGCCAGAAACCACTGCCGATGCCTGAGCACCGCCTGGTGCACCGGATGGGCCGGGTCGGGGTACTCGGCGGCGGCGTTGAGGAACGCACAGCCGCGGAAACCGGGGCGCTGAATGTCATCGGCGATGGATCGGCCGACAGTGCGGATGATGTCGTCGGCAGATGCGTCCTGAGTCCGCACGGCAGCCAGCCGAGCGCGCATCGCGTCGTCGGCTTGGGTCAGGTAGGCGACGACAAGATCGTCCTTGCTCGGGAAGTGCTTGTACAGGGTGGCGCGCGTCACCGGCGCGGCAGCGACGATGCGGTCGATACCGACGGCATGCAGGCCTTCGCCGTAGAAGAGTTCGCTGGCCGTTCTGAGCAACCGCGCCCGCGCCTCCGACATCCGCCTCATCCCTCTCTCGCGGTACTGAACCCGAGGCTAGCAGACAGAACGATCGGTCTTGACAGGGCGAAGGGGCTCGGCGCAAGATCAGGTGTACCGATCGTTCTGTCTACCTGATCGGACCCACCGAGAGAGGGACTCATGTCCAGTTCAATCGATGCCGGCGACACCGGCACTGTGGCCGCAGCCACTCCGACGACCGAAGCGCTGCGGAACCTGTACTACGCCCGCTTCGGATTCGCCGTCCTGTGGGCGGGACTGCTTGCCCTGACCGCTTCCACGCTCAATCCCGCGAGCATCGCCTTGCTGGTGATTTATCCGCTGTTCGACGTCACCGCGGCCTTCATCGACATCCGCTCCTCGGGTACCGCACGCCCGAAGAAGCCGCTGTACATCACCATGGCGTTGAGTCTGCTCGCTGCCATCGGATTGGCCGCCGCGGCGACCTCCGGTATTCCCGATGTCCTGAGGGTGTGGGGCGTCTGGGCGATCGCGGCGGGAATCGTCCAATTGACCGTTGCGATCTTGCGCTACCGGCTCGGCGGCCAGTGGGCGATGATCCTCAGCGGCGGAATCTCCGCGCTCGCCGGCACCAGCTTCATCCTGCAGGCCGGCGACGCGAACGCGCCGCTCACCCCTCTTGCCGGGTACGCGGCGCTGGGCGGCGTCTTCTTCCTGATCTCAGCGATCCGCCTGCAAACGGCGATCAGACCAGACGGCGGTCGGTGGCCCAGCGGGTTAGTTCGTGGCGGTTGGAGAGTTGGAGTTTGCGGAGGACCGAGGAGACGTGGGTTTCGACGGTTTTTACCGAGATGAACAGTTCGCGGGCTACTTCCTTGTACGCGTAGCCGCGGGCGATCAGGCGGAGGACCTCGCGTTCGCGCTGGGACAGGCGGTCCAGGTCCTCGTCGACCGAGGCGATGTCGATCGCGCCGGAGAAGGCGTCCAGGACGAAACCGGCCAGCCGGGGTGAGAAGACCGCGTCGCCGTCGGCGACCCGGCCGATCGCGTCGACCAGTTCGGTACCGCTGATGTTCTTGGTGACGTAGCCGCGGGCGCCGGCCCGGATCACGCCGATCACGTCCTCGGCCGCGTCGGACACCGACAGCGCCAGGAACTTGATGTCCGGGTGCCGCTGGTGCACCTGCTTCATCACCTCGATGCCACCGCCACCGGGCAGGTGCACGTCGAGCAGCACCACGTCCGGTTCGGTCCCGGCGATCGCCTTCACCGCGGACTCCACGTCGGCGCCCTCGCCGACGATCTCGACCGCGGCGCCGATCTCGCTGCGCACGCCCGCCCGGAACATGTCGTGGTCGTCGACGACAACCACTCGCCGCCGGCCGCTTTCAGTCAGGCTCATCTGTCCATCTCCAGTCGCACTTCGGTGCCTGTCTCCGGGCTCGACCGCACTGTCGCGCGGCCGCCGTGCCGTTCCATCCTGCCCATCACGCTGTGCCGCAGCCCCAACCGGTCCTCCGGCACCCCGTCGGTGTCGAAGCCCTTGCCGCGGTCCCGGACGAACATCTCGGCCCGGTCCCCGTCCACCTCGACGAACACGTCGATCTTGTCAGCTCCGGAGTGCTTCGCGGCGTTCACCATCGATTCGCGCGCCGCCCGGACCATCGCCGACAGTCCCTCGGTCAGATCGCAGTCGCCAACGGTCACCACCTCGACCGGTACGCCGTGCGAGTCCTCCACCTCGGCAGCGGCCCGCTTGGCCGCCCCGGACAGCGTCTGGTCGGTCTGGTCGTCCTCGTCGTACAACCAGGACCGCAGGTCGCGCTCCTGCGCCCGGGCCAGCCGTACTACGGCCCGCGGGTCGTTCGCCTGCTTCTGAATCAGGGCCAGCGTCTGCAGCACCGAGTCGTGCAGGTGTGCGGCCATGTCCGCGCGCTCCTGCGACCGGATGCGCTCCCCGCGCTCGACGTTGAGATCGCGGGTCAGCCGGTGCACCCACGGCCCGGCGATGACGCCGATACCGACCACGGCGAGCAGGAGAGCGACCAGTACCTCGCCGACCTGCGACAGCCGGCCGTTCTGCACCAGGAAGACGGTGATGGCCGTACCGATCAGGATCAGCCCGACAGCCACCCGGATGACCGACTTCAAGCCGCCCTTGCCGAAGAGTGCGCCCAGCGTCGGCGCCTTGTTGGTCCAGGCGGTCTTCTGGCCCTCGTCGGCCTGCCGCCAGATCAGCGCCAGACCGGTGCCCGCGAAGACGAGCGGCCAGAACATCTTGCCGGCGATACCGATCCCGGCGACGTTGAGCAGCAGCAGGACACCGACGGCCACGACGGCGAGCGCGGTCAGCTGGCCGCGGTTCTTCTCCCTGCGGCGCTCCTTGGAGGCCGAGGTGATCGGTGGCACCGGAGTCTCGGGCCGCATGCCCTTCCGGGTCGCCGCGGCCAGGCCGGGCGCGTTCGGACCGGTCGGAACCTCCAGCGGCATCAGGAACCACAGCGCCGCATAGATCAGTACGCCGAACCCGCCGAACACCGTCGCGGCGATGAAGACCAGCCGGACGACGGTGTCGGACACGTTCAGGTGGTCCGCGATGCCCCCGGCCACACCACTCAGTACGCGGCCGTCCGCGCGCCGGTAGGCGCGGCGTACCGGCGGGCGCTCGTCGCCAGGCTGCTGACCCGGAGGCCCGTACTGCGGACCGGGGGCGCCGTACTGCGGGCCGGGCGGGCCGTACTGCGGGCCAGGAGGGCCGTACTGCGGACCGGTGCCGTACTGCGGTCCCTGGGCATACGAACTACCGACCGGGGCCCCAGGAGTCGAGGGCCCGCCCGTGGGCGCGGCAGCAGCTGGCTGTGTCATCCCCACGATCGTCACATGCCGGCAGCCCGCAGACCAGCAGGCTTCTCCCCGGCTGACTCCTCAACAGCCGCCCCCCGCGCTCAGGGTCGGGCCGGGGACAACCCCTAGCCGAGCGGGGCCCGGACGGTGAGCCGGGGTCCACAGAGGGGTATCCCCGATGTTGTCCGCGCCTGGAAGGGGACAGTATCGATGGCATGGAGCAGAACTCGAGCGGGGGATTCGACCGCGAGCAGCTGAGGGACGTGCAGAATTGGCGTCGCAGCCGGTCCGACCGGATGCTCGCCGGTGTCTGCGGCGGCATGGGCCGGGCGCTGAACATCGACCCCGTGCTGATCCGGGTCGTGATGGCGGTGCTGATCCTCACCGGCCCGGGCATCATCTTCTACGTCGCCGCCTGGGTGATGATGCCGGGTGAGGGCAGCGACCGCTCCGCCGCACAGGGCCTGCTCGGTGACCGGGTCCGGGCCGACCACCCGTGGCTGTGGCCGGTGGTGATCGGTGCCTGTGTGTTCTTCGCCATCGCGATGATGTCGTCGTTCAACTTCGGCAAGATGGTTCCTGGCCCGCTGGTGGTGCTTGCCCTGATCTGGCTGTTCGTCTTCCGCGGCAAGGGTCACAAGTGGAGCCACTGGGGTCACCGCACTCCCGGCTCGAACGGCTACACCGGTCCTGCTCAGACTCCCCCGCCCAGCGGACCGCAGTACGGCGTGCCCGCACAGACCGGCCCGCCTCCTCCCTCGGCGGGCCAGGCGTCCCCGGCCACACAGCGCCCCCAGGACCGGGTGACCGAGCCGGTCCAGCCTGTGTGGACCGAGGACGACCCCCTGGGCCTGTACGTCGATGAGCCGCCGGCCGCAACGGCTCCGGCGACTCGTATGGCCGCGGCGCCGGTGAAGGGCGTCAAGGGTCTGAAGCCCGCCATCGTGCTGGCAACGGGTATGGCGCTGTTAGTCGCCTATCTGGCGGAAGCGTCGACCACTACGACGCTGACGATCGGGCTGGTCACACTCGGCCTGGGCATGCTCCTCGGCGGGTTCGTGGGCAAGACCCTCGGCCTGCTGCCGCTGGGCATCCTGCTGGCGGCCTGCATCGCGGCGAGCACCGTCTTCCCGTCCGTACCGCGCAAGTTCGCCGACACGAACTTCGTCGCCACTGCCCAGAGCACCGTCGGCCCCACGAACATGACGCACCAGTTCGACGCCGGGTCGGTGCACCTGGACCTGACCAAGGCGACCTTCGAGGACGGCGCGAAGGTGGTCGTCGACGGCGGCGTCGGTGACGTCGTCCTGAAGCTGCCCCCGAACGTCGACGCGACCGGCACGGTGCTGACCGACACCGGAGAGGTGGACGCCTTCAGTGTGAAGAAGAGCGGCCACGATGCGAAGATGACGCTGAACGACCTGGGCGCCGACGGCAAGGTGGGACCGAAGGCCGTCGTCCTGGACCTGCACCTCAAGCTCGGCAGCATCAGGGTGGTCCGCGGATGAGGAAGACGAAACCGGACGTTCCCGGCATCATCGCCGGCACCGTCCTGTCCGGCGGCGCCACGATCTTCATCCTCAACGACAACGGCGTGGTCCAGACCGACGACCTGGGTTTGACCGCCGCCCTGCTCCTGGTTGCCGCCGGCATCATCGGCCTGGCCGCCTCCCAGCGAGGCTAATTCGGTGGCCTCGCCAGATTCGCTCTCCTAGAGTGCGGGCCATGGCGAGTCCCGAGGCAGACAGAAGCAACCACCGCTGATCCGGCGGGCGCGGACCGCCCCGTCGGCTTCTTCGATGGTTGCGGAGTCTTCTCGCGATGCCTTTTCTGCTCTACCTGCTCGGCCTGGCCGTTTTCGCCCAGGCGACCTCCGAATTCATGCTCTCGGGGCTCGGCCCCGACATCTCCCACGACCTCGGCGTCCCGCTGCCGGCGACCGGCTGGCTGACGTCCGCCTTCGCGATCGGCATGGTGGTCGGCGCGCCGGCGATCGCCGTCCTCGGCAGCCGCTGGCCCCGCCGTCCCGCGCTGCTGATCACCTTGAGCGTCTTCCTGGTGGTGCACGTGCTCGGCGCCCTCACCACCAGTTTCACGATCCTGCTGCTCACCCGGATCGTGGCCGCCGTGGCCAACGCCGCCTTCCTGGCCTTGGCACTGACGACTGCCACCACCCTCGTCCGGCCGGACGCCAAAGGGCGAGCAACGGCCATCCTCCTGAGCGGCACCACACTCGCCTGCATCGCTGGCGTCCCCGGCGGCGCCCTACTAGGCCAGTACTACGGCTGGCGCAGCGCCTTCTGGGCAGTAGCCGCCATCTGCCTGCCCACCCTCATCGCCGCGGCCTACCAACTCCCCAGCACTCCCCCGACGCCCTCACCACCTCGTCGCAGGGGGCTGATCGGCAAGGGCCTGGTCCTGCGGTTGTCATTAGGGGCCCTAGTCAACGGCGCGACCTTCTGCAGCTTCGTCTACCTCGCCCCCGTCATCACCGAGACAGCGAACTTCGGCGCCGACTGGGTACCGGTGATGCTTGCCCTGTTCGGGATCGGATCCTTCGCCGGAGTCACCGTCGCCGGGCGACTGGCCGACAGGAGTCCCCTCCGGGTGCTCGCGGTCGGCGGCACCACCTTGCTGGTCGGGTGGTGCGCCTTCGGGTTGCTGGCCGCAGTACCGGCTGCTGTGGTGGTGCTGGTCCTGGTGCAAGGCGCTCTGTCGTTCGCTGTCGGGTCGACGCTCATAGCGCTGGCGCTCTACGCGGCCGCCGATCTCGGAGTACTGGGAGCGGGTCTTGCCACTGCCGCGCTGAACGTCGGTGCGGCCATCGGGCCGGTGCTAGGCGGGCTCGCGATCGCCGGTTTCGGCTTTCGGGCGCCACTCTGGGTCAGCGCCGCGCTCGTGGCCGCGGCTGCTGGGCTAGTCTTGTTGACCGCTCGATCAACCGGTTTCGCGGCCGGCGACGGGCACCCGAGGGATCCGGTGAGCGGGTCCCGTTGAAGGTCTACGGGAGTTGAAGAGATGGTGCGCGGCACCGTGAAGTGGTTCAACGCCGACAAGGGCTACGGCTTTCTGGCCGTCGACGGCCAGGACGACGTGTTCGTCCACTGGAGCAAGATCGTCTCCGACGGCTACAAGACGCTCGAGGACGGCCAGCAGGTCGAGTTCGAGGTGGTGGACGGACCCAAGGGCCGCGAGGCCGACGCGGTACAGACCCTCTGACCCGGCCCTCTGACCCAGCCCCCTGACCCAGCGCGGCGAGACCCAGCGCGGCGAGCCCTGCCCCGGCCGGACCGGAGTACCGGACGGGCAGGGCTTTTCCACACCTGCGCGGAGCGTGGCCAACCGGTAACCTGACCTCTCACCGTGGGAGGGGTAGCAACGTGACGGATGAGCCGGTGCAGGTGATCCGCAAGCTCGAGCAGGCGCTGGCCGACGACGACTTCGCCTGGACGATGGTGCTGGTCGGCGAGGACCAGACGGACAAGCTGGCCACACTGACCGGCGACCTGCGCGGCCCGTACTCGCGGACCGGCGACGGCAAGCAGATCACCTCCGGCTTCTCCTACTGGGGGATCGGCCCGACGATCGCCTGGGCGAACGCGACCAACGACCCGTTCTACCTGGTGATGAAGGCAGGCGCGGAGTCGTTCCTGCGGCACTGGCGCCGGATCCGCCCGCACGTCGACCAGGGCGGCTTCCACTTCGTCAGCCTCGGCGTCGGCACCGGTGTGAAGGACCGCACGATCCTGGCCGACCTGTACCAGCAGAACCCGGACATGTTCTACATCCCGATCGACATGAGCTCGGAGATGCTCCGGATGGGCAGCCAGGAGCCGGTCCGCGGCGTCGGCTTCCCGATGGCCCAGGTGCTGCCGCTGCAGATCGACTTCTCCATCGACCACAACGTGAAAGAGGTCGGCCAGCTGCTGTCCCGACTGGTCGGCGACGAGCCGATCCTCTACACGCTGACCGGCAACACGCTGGCCAACTTCGAGAGCGACCTGGACCTGCTCGCCACCATCACTCGCGTACTGCGGCCGCAGGACCGGCTGCTGCTCGAGGTGGCCAGCACCAGCAGCCTCGACCAGGAGGCGGCGAAGGCGGCCGCCGACGAGTACCACCAGACCCGTGCGTTCGCCGAGTTCGTCACCAGCGCGCTGCGGTACAACACGGATCTGCGGATCGACAGCGAGCTGATCGACTTCCGCGGCGAGGTCGAGGACGACGACGCGTTGCTGGTCAAGATCGTCTGGCAGAACACCACCGATGCGCCGATCACGATGGGCCTGCCCGACCACACCCAGGTGATGCTGGAGCCCGACGACACGATCCTGCTCTACACGACCCGCAAGTTCTCCACCGAGCGGCTGAAGAAGCTGACCGCCGCCTGCGGCCTGGTCGGGATCGAGCACGCCCATTCCGGCTTCCGCTACGCGCGCCGGCCCAGCCCGTTCGGCCTGGACCTGCTGCTGCTGGCCAAGGGCACCGCCGGCGAAACGGTCAACACCCTCGCCGACGACATCTGGGCCCGATGACCGGTCCACCTGCTGTCCGGCGCGACCGGTGGCGGGTGCTCGCGCGGTTGCGGGTCCTGACCGGCGTACTGCGAGCCACGCGGGGTGATGCCCGCTGGGCGGCGTACCGGCGGACGGTGGTGACGGCCGTCAGCTACGGGTTGCTGGCGGTCGCGTTCGTGCTCGGTGTGGTGTGGTTCTTCTGGCCGGACAACAGCCGCTGGGAGCCGGCGGTCAACTCGCTGACCCTGGTGGCCGGGTTGACCGGCATCTTCGTCGAGCGGCTCAGCGCGGAGGCGGAGCGGCGTACCGGCGTCCTGCGGGCGGTTGCGGACGAGTTGCAGGAGAACACCCGGTTGCTGGCCGACGAGCGGTTCTCGCCGCGGACTCCGACGCAACGGCAGGTCTATCCCCGGCTGGTGGTCTCGGCGGTCGATCTCGCGCTCGTGTCGGGCGCACTCGTTCGGCACCGCGACGCCGAGCTGGTCACCTTGCTGCACCGCTGGCGGGACACCGTGCACCTGTTCAACCGGCGCCTCGACCTGACCGAGATCAGCACCTTCTCCAGCACGATCTCGGCCGACGAGCTGGCCGCGTTCCATCGCGCGCTGACCCGGGAGAACAGCTACTTCGCCGCCACCCGCGAGATGCTCGAAACGCTGCTCAAGCGCCTGCCGAATCCCTGAGTTCGTTTATCGGGCGAGACCGATAACACCGTCCAGCTTCTGCAGCAAGCGGCAGCAGTCGAGATCTTGACGCGACAACAACCGACGGCTCTACTTTCGGACAAGGCCGTTATTCGCTCCATTTGGAGGCGTCGCCCATGCGACCACCGCGTGCGCTCCTGACCACTGCCCTTGCCGCCCTGCTGATGATTCCCCTGGCAGCGGCCCAGGCCGGTCCCAGCGAGCCGGCCCCGCCGACCGTCGTACCGCTCGAGTCGAGCCCGCGAAGCGGCGTACTGCTCGAGTCGGGGCCGCCAACCGTCGTACCGCTGGGGATTCCGCTGTCTGACCTGCTGCTGATCGGCGGCACGGTCGCGCCCGGGCCCGATGCCGGGAAGGCAGCCATCTGGAACGTCTCCACCGGCAAGCCGGGCTACCTGAACGCCATCGATCCGGCCACCGGAGCCACCCTGATCTCGGCTCCGCTGCCGGGCGCCGACTCGGGGTACGCCGTCACCGCGACACCGGACGGCAGCATCTACGCCGGCACCTACATCAACGGGCACCTCTACCGCTGGCGTCCCGGCAGCGGCAACACCGTCGAGGATCTCGGCCAAGCGATCCCCGGCGAGAGCTACATCTGGCGGACAGCCTCCGACGAGCTGGGCAACGTCTACGGCGGCACGTACCCGAACGGCAAGGTCTTCCGGTACGAGGCCGCCACCGGCACTGTCCGCGACTACGGCCAGGTCGTTCCGGGCCAGCCCTACGTCCGGAGCATCGAGTACGCGAACGGCAAGGTGTACGCCGGAACGCATCCCGACGCGCACCTCGCCGAGCTGGATCCGGTCAGCGGCGCGGTGACCGAGATCCCTACCCCACCAGGCGTTGCGGACATCAAGAACCTCACCGTCCACGACCTCAACGCCCGGGACGGCCGGCTCTACGCGCGCTACGGTTCGGCGTACCCGGGCCGCCTCTTCGTCTTCGACCTCACCACCCGCACCTGGGTCGACGAGATCCCCGCGGCCCACGGCCTGGACGTCTCGCCGGCCGGCGACCAGGGCGAGATCTACCTGATCCAGCAGAGCGAGCTCAAGCGCTACGACCCGGCCACCAAGACCCTGACCGGCACCGGGCTGACCTTCACCGGCCGGATCCAGAACACCCGGTCGTTCGGCTGGGCCGAGCTCGGCCTGCCCGACTACCCGGGCAAGAGCGTCGTCGGGACGCTGTGGCGCGGTGAGCTGTTCCGCTACAACCCGCAGACCGGCAAGTCCAGCATCATCCAGGCGCAGGTCCGGCGCGAACCGATCGACATCGTTTCGGTTGCCGGCGGCAAGCAATCGGCCTACGTGGGTGGGTATCTCAACGGCGGCGTCTCGGTGGTGGATCCGGTGACCGGCGCGACGATCTTCAACCGGTTCTCCCAGACCGAGGCGATCCTGGAGGCGTCCGACGGCCGGGTCTGGCTCGGCACGTACCCCGAGGCACGGTTGTACTCCTGGGACCCGAGCCAGCCGTGGAGCAGCCCGGAGTACTCGCCCGGACCACCCGGTACGCCGGACAACCCCAAGCTCCACGCCAACCTCAAGACGGAGCTGCAGATGCGCGCCCGGGCCCTGGTGGAGGTCGACGGCAAGATCGCCGTCGGCACAGTGCCCGAAGGCGACCGGCTCGGTGGCGCCCTGGTGATCCACGACCCCACGACAGGTACGACGCAGACCTTCCGCAACGTCGTCCAGGACCAAAGCGTCTTCGGCCTCGCCGCCGACCGCAACATCGTGTACGGCGGCACGTCGATCACCGGCGGTCTGGCCACGACTCCGCCGACCCGCACCGAGGGCACCGTCTTCGCCTGGGACGTGCGGCACTCCCGCAAGCTGTGGGAGACGCCCATCGCGGGCGCCGGGACGGTCCGCTCGGTTGCTCTCGGTCCCGACGGACTGCTGTGGGGTGTGGCCGGCAAGACCATCTTCGCGGTCGACACCCTGCGCGGCCGGCTCAAACGACGATTCGATGTGGGCACCACCAACACCGGCGGCGACATCGTCGCCACCCGCGACGCTCTGTACGCCGGGATCGACGGCAACCGGATCTACAAGCTGGCCCCCTGGCAGCGCACCACCCCGCCCGTCTTCGTCACCCACCCGAACAACCGATTGGCGGTCCGGGGCAACAGTCAACTGCTGATCACAACCGGGCCACATCTGTTCACGGTCCGTCTAAATCGTTGACAGGCCGAAAGCCGTCCCAGTACTTTCGGCCTGGGCCGTTATTACTCGGGCAGTCCATCCGCCGGTTCATCTCTGGACAAGAGGGGTCCGATGAAAACCAGTCTCAGCCGCTTCCTGGCGCCGCTCGCCGCGTTCGCGGTGGCCGCCTCGCTCACGGCGTGCGGTGGCTCCGACGAGCCGTCGTCATCGTCCGACCCGATCACCGTCTGGATGCACCCGGTGATCGCCGACCAGCCGGCCAGTACGGCGTACTGGGCGCAGATCGAGAAGGACTTCGAGGCGGCCAACGCCGGCACCGACGTGAAGATCGAGCTGGTGCCGTGGGAGAACCGGGACCAGAAGCTCGCCACCGCGTTCTCCGGCGGCAAGGGTCCGGACATCGTCCTGCTGAACCCCGACCAGGTCCCGCAGTACGTGAAGAACGGATCGCTGGCGCCGGTCGACAAGGTGCTCGAGCCGGCCAAGAGCAGCTTCCTGTCCCCGGCCGTCGACGCGCTGACCGTCGACGGCAAGGTCTACGCCGCGCCGATCTACCACACGGTGACGACGACGATGTACAACAAGAAGCTGCTCGACAAGGCCGGGATCACCACGCCGCCGCAGACCTGGGACGAGATCAAGGCGGCCGCGCCGAAGCTCAAGGCCGCCGGGGTCGCGACGCTCGACTACTCGGCCTTGCCCGCCGCGACGCTGAACCTCAACTTCTACCCGCTGCTGTGGCAGGCCGGCGGCTCGGTCTTCTCCGAGGACGGCAAGAAGGCCGCCTTCAACCAGGCTCCCGGTGTCGAGGCGCTCACCTTCCTGACCACGCTGTTCAACCAGGGCGCGATCCCCAAGAGCGCGCTGTCCAAGGGCAACGTGGTCGCCGACGCGGCGCTGGGCAAGCAGGAGGTGGCGATGGGATTCAACAACTCGCCTGCCGACGCCGCGGTGGCAGCGACCGCCTGGGGCGCCGACAACGTCGTCATCGGGCTGCCGCTGAAGAACAAGAAGCAGGTCGGTTTCGGTACGCCGGGCGGGCTGGCCATCAACGCGGCCTCGAAGAACATCGCCGGCGCGGAGAAGTTCATCTCCTTCATGACGGATCCGAAGCAGCTGATCAGCATCGGCACCGCGTCCGGCTTCCTGTCGCCGCGAACCGACGCGAAGATCCCCGCCAAGGACGCGCAGGCGGAGAAGTTCGCCGCCGCCCTCGAGTACGCGTATCCGGGCGAGCCGAACCCGGCCGCCCGTCAGGTGATGTCGCTGCTCGCCGTGGAACTGCAGGCCGCGCTGAGCGGCAAGAAGACGCCTCAACAGGCCCTGGACGACGCTGCCAAGCAGGCTGACGACCTGCTGTCGAGACAGCGTTGAGCTCACGGGGAGGTCGCGCGGCAATGACGGAGGGAGGCCGCGCGGCACCCCCGGGGGATGAGAACCAGGCGACAGACTCGGCCGCGCGGGCGGCGCGTCCGGGTCTGTCGCCGCGGTTCCCTCGTCGGCGCGGGCCTCGCCTGTACCCGCCTCGTCGGCGGCTGTCCCGCCGGTCGCTTGCGGGGCTGTTGTTCGTGGCGCCGATGCTGGTGCTGTTCGTGGTCTTCCGGTTCGTCCCGGTGGTGGGCGCGTTCCTGCTCTCGCTGACCGACTACCGGCTCAGCGGCCAGTGGTCGTTCATTGCCCTGGACAACTATTCGCGGCTGCTCGGCGACAAGCTCTTCCACGAGAGCCTGCTGGTCACCCTCACCTACACGGTGATCTTCGTACCGCTCACCGTCCTGCTGTCCCTCGGTACGGCGCTGCTGCTGCACCAGGTGGTTTGGAGCCGCGGCTTCTTCCGCGGCGTGTTCTTCCTGCCCTACGTCACCAGCATCGTGCTCGCGGCGGTGGTCTGGAAGTGGATCTACGACGCCGAGGACGGACTGCTCAACGGCGTCCTCGGGCTGCTCTCCCTCGGCCCGTTCGACTTCCTCGGCGAGGCCGGGTCCGTCCTGCCGTCGATCGCCCTGATGTCGGCGTGGAGGGGGTTCGGCTATTCGATGCTGATCCTGCTGGCGGGTCTGCAGGCCGTCCCGCAGTCCTACCTGGAGGCCGCGATGATCGACGGCGCGGGCCGGTGGCAACGGTTCTGGTACGTCACGCTTCCGCAGATGCGGCCGGTGCTGTTCTTCGTGCTGGTGATCGAGACGATCGGCGCGTTCCAGGTCTTCGACGCGATGTACGTGATGACCGCCGGCGGCCCGCTCCGGGCCAGCTACTCACTGGTCTACATGCTCTACGACTCCGGCTTCAGGTTCTTCGACTTCGGCTACGCGAGCGCGATCGGGCTGATGCTGTTCCTGATCGTGCTGGTCGTCTCGCTGGTCCAGCGCCGCCTGGTCGGGAGGGACGACTGATGCCCACTGCCGGCTCTGATTCCGTTCGGCGATCACTCGGTCGAGGTGGCCGCTCTGGCGCCTCAGGTGCCGTCTCGCCGGCTCGGCTGACGCTGCCGACTCTGCTCACGTTGACCGCGATCGTGACGATCGTCCCGTTCGTGGCGATGGTGCTGGTCGCCTTCGCCCCGCCGAGTGGCGAGACCTTCCCGGCCGCGCTCGACCCGACCCGATGGACCTGGCAGAACTTCTCCACCGTGCTCTCCAGCTCGAACATCCCGCGCTGGACGCTGAACTCGCTGATCTACTCGGTCGGCTCGGTGATCTTCGTCCTGCTGTTCGCCGCGATGGCCGGCTACGCCTTCGCGAAGAAGCGTTTCCCCGGCCGCGAGGTGATCTTCTGGGCGTTCCTGGCGACGCTGATGGTGCCGTTCCAGGCGACCCTGATCCCGTCGTACATCCTGGTCTCGAAGCTCGGCTGGGTGGACGGCTACTGGGGGCTGGTGGTGCCGACGCTGGCGAACTCGCAGGCGGTCTTCCTGATGCGGCAGTTCATCAGCCAGTTGCCGGACGAGCTGTTCGAGGCCGCCGAGATCGACGGCGCTTCGGAATGGCGCACCTTCACCACGATCGTGCTGCCGCTGGTCCGGCCGGCTCTCGCGACGCTCGGCATCTTCGTCTTCCTGTGGCATTGGAACGACTTCCTCTGGCCACTGGTGATCGGCCAGTCGGCGCAGATGCAGACACTGACCGTCGGCCTGGCCAGCATGCAGAGCGAGGTCGTTCCGATCAACCAGATCATGGCCGGGGCGACCATCACCGTGCTCCCCAGCCTGCTCGTGTTCGGCTTGCTGCAGCGCTATCTGACCGACAGCATCGCGATGACAGGACTGAAGGCCTAAAGGTTGCCGAAGGCTTCGATCGCGCGGAGGGCGTCGGCTTGGGGCATGCCGGGGGGCTGGATGCGCAGGATGAGGCCGTCGGCGCCGAGCTCCTCGTAGTACTGGATCCGCTCGGCGCACTCGGCCGGTGAGCCGATGATGCTGCGGGCAACGATGTCGTCCCAGCCCTGGGTGTAGCGCGACGCATCGGCGGAAGTGCGTTTCCATCCTGTGTAGGCGTCGTAGAGGTCGCGCAGTGGTTCCTCCAGCTTGTGTCTTGCCTCCTGCGAGTTCGAGGCGCAGTAGGCCTCCCGGCAGACGATGACCTCGGCACCCAACGTCTGCTCGCCGCGCTCGTACGACCGGTACTCCGCGATCTTCGCCGGCAGGTCGGCGTCCAGTTCGTTGAACGAGGTGGTCCAGCCGTCGCACATCCGGGCGGTGCGTTCGAGCATCGCGGAGACGCGGCCTCCGTTCCAGATCCGCGGTCTCGGCCGCTGGACCGGCTTCGGCGACAGGAACGCCTCGTCGAGCTTCGTGAACCGGCCGTCGTGGCTGACCTTGTCCTCGGTCCACAGCCTGGTCAGGATGGTGAGGCACTCCTCGAACCGTGCGACCCGCTCGGCCTGCGTGACGCCGTACAGGGCGAACTCCTCGGGCCGGTAGCCGAGCACGAAGCCGGCGGTCAGCCGGCCGCCGGACAGTACGTCGAGGTGCGCGAGCGTCTCGGCCAGCACGACCGGCTGGTAGAGCGGCGCCACGATGCCGGCGGTGGCGATGCCGATCCGCTCGGTCTTGGCAGCCAGCCAGGTCAGCGAGGTGAGGATCTCGTGGTAGCCGGGGCGGTGCAGATGCCGCTCGCCGAGCACGACCCAGTCGAAACCGGCCTGCTCGGCCAGCCGGGCCTGCTCGACTCCGTCCTCGAGCGACGGCCGGTCCGCCGGGTCGCCGTACAGGTTCAGATAGAGCCCCAGCCGCATGGGTGCCGCCTTCCGTCCATTGACATCGACCGACCTCGCTACTTACGGTCTTGACCGTAAATGCTTTCCTCGTGTGGCGCGACCCCAAGGAGCAGATTTCGTGAGTGTCGCATCGCAATCGCAGCCTGTGGGACTGCCGGCCGCCGCGGCCGCCGGCTCGATCGCCCGGATCCGGACCCGGGTGGTGCGCGCGGCGTACCGGCGACCGTTCCGGATCAGCAGTGGGGTGAGCAACGAGCTGGTCAGCCTGGTGGTGGAGGTCGAGACGACCGACGGGGTGATCGGCATCGGGGAGACGTCACCGATGACGGCGTACACAGGGGAAACGCTGGCCGGTGTCACCACGGCGATCGAGGAGCACCTCGCGCCGGCCCTGATCGGCCACGACCCGCTCGACCGGGCCGGTGCGCACCTGGTGATGGACACGGCGCTGCGCGGGCAGCATGTGGCCAAGTCCGGGCTCGACATCGCCCTGTACGACCTGGCCGGGCAGCTCAGTGGCTGGCCGGTCCATGTCCTGCTGGGTGGCAGCATCCGCTCGCGGGTGGAGACGGCCTGGGTGGTTGGGCTCGGCACGCTGGACGAGATGGCTGCGGAAGCCGCGGAGTACGCAGAGCGCGGGTTCCGCCACCTGAAGGTCAAGGGTGGCCAGGACCCGGCCAGAGACATCGAACTGGTCCGTGCGGTTCTTGCCGCGCTCCCGCCGGGGGCAGAGCTGTGCCTGGACGCTAATGAAGGCTATGACGCCGCTACTGCGCTTCCGGTGCTCTCCAAGATGGCTGACGCCGGTCTGGCGCTTGTAGAGCAGCCGCTACCGCGCTGGGACCTGGCAGGGCTCGTGCGGCTCCGAGAGCGGCTCGACCTGCGCCTGATGGTCGACGAGAGCATGCAGTCGCTGCAGGACGCCCTGGAGATCGTACGGCGGGGTGCGGCCGACGTACTGAACATCAAGATCCTCAAGGTGGGTGGACTGCATCGCGCTTTGCAGATAGCCCATGTGGCCGAGGCAGCTGGGCTTGCTGTCAAGGTGGGGTCCATGCCGGAGCTGGGGGTGGCGACACTCGCGGCGGTGCACCTGGCGGCCGCAGTACCGGGCGCTACTGTCCCGGCTGACCTAGTGGGGCCGCTACTCGTCCGTGAGGAGCCGCTGGCTCCCAAGACCTTCAGTGACGTCAACGGCTGGGTTGAGGTGCCTACCCGGCCGGGACTGGGGCACGACCTCTGATGCATCCGCTTGTCGAGAAGCTGCGCGGCACGTTGCTTCCTGCTGTCGTCACGCCGATGGACAGCTTGGGTGTGGTGGCTTACGAGGCTCTGGAGTCCTACGCCTCCGCTATTGCAGGCGAGCCGATCGGTGGGGTGGCTGTGTGGGCTCATACCGGCCGGGGGCTCTACCTGAGCGAGGCGGATCGCGGGAAGGTGCTGGCTACCTGGCGTGCTGCCACTAGAGCTCCTTTGGTCGCAGGGGTTGGGGTGCCTCGTAGTACTGGGGCTGGGAGCTTGCAGGAGGCGGAGGACGCCACTGTGGCTATGGCTGTCAGCGCAGCAGGGCTCGGGGCTGATGCGGTGATGGTCTATCCGCTGGCGGCGTACGGCTCGTTGCCTGACGGCTCGGCTGCGGCTGTGCGGCTGCATCAGCGAGTGGCCGCGGAGAGTGGGCTGCCGCTGGTCGGCTTCTACTTGCATGGCGAGGCTGGTGGGTATCCGTATCCGCCCGCGTTGATCAAGGAGTTGCTGTCGCTCCCAGAGATGCTCGGGGTGAAGACGGCAACGCTGGACCGCGCCATCGACTGCCAGGACGCGGTCTGGGCGGGGCGTAGTACGGGCAAGCTGTTGATCACCGGCGAGGACCGGATGTACGGGCCGTCGATGATGTGGGGGGCCGACACCGCACTGGTCGGGATCGCCGCGGCGCAGGTGGAGCTGTCGGCCGCAGTACTACGAGCATGGACCTCCGGCGACCACACCGCCTTCCTGACGGCCTCGGAGCGGTTGGACCGCTTTGCCGCAGCCACCTTCTACGCTCCGATTGAGGGCTACGTGCAACGCATGCTCTGGGCAGCGGTGTGGGAAGGCCTACTCCCCGAGGCAGCGGCTCACGACCCCTACGGCCCCGCCTTAGCTGCTGCTGAACGCGATCGGGTCATCCGCTGCCTGGAAAGCCTCTGAACAATCTCTCCGCATTGCCGGACAGCACCTGCTCGAGTTCGGCTTCGGTGAAACCCGCGTCGCGGATGACGCCGAGGGAGATACACGGATCGATCAACGTCGAATCGGTGCCGAAGAGGAACTGTTCCATGGGTACGCCTTGGGCGCGGGCGTAGGCGATGCGACCGGCATCGGTCACCGTGCGGCAATGCTCCAGATAGAGCCGATCACACTCCGCCGCCGCCTTAGCCGCCTCCCGCCAAGCATCCCCACCCGCATGGCCGGCGATCACCTTGAGATTGGGCCGGCTCTCCAACATCTCCGGAAGTCTGGCGACGTCGTCTCCCCAGGTGTGCAGCAACAACGGCACCCCCACCTCATCCAGCATGTCGAACGTCTCCGCCATCAACGGCGACCCGATCGGCACCCCTGGATAAGTCGTATGAATCTTCGCCCCCACGAACCTTTCCGTGGTGAGGCAATCCCTGAGATCCTCAGCGCTGCGCTCCAGCCGATTGGCATTCACCACGGCGTACCCGAACAGCCGCGGCTGCTCCTGCAACACCTCAGCCAACTTCGCATTCCCCGCCACCGCGTCGTACACCACCGCCTCGGCCGCGGACACGATCTGCACGTCGATCCCGTATCGATCCATCAACTCGAGGTTGAGCGCGACATCCCCCACGTCCAGGTGAAACGGCCAAGACCCCCAGTGCCCGTGCACATCGATGATCCGCATCAGCCAACCAGCTCCCTGAGGTTGCCCCCAGCAATCAACGCCCGCTCCTCGGCCGTGATCCGCGCGTACCGCAACCGCAACGTCTGCGGCGAAACATCCATGAACGGAGTCCGCGACCCGAACACCAGGTGCGCCGCCCCCAGACTCCCCACCACCCGCTCAATCCCGTCCGGACTGGACAACATCCGCGTAGTCGCCTTGAACCCGGGCTCGCTCCTGGCCATCAGGACGAAATCGCCGAGCAGGTACACATGAAGATCCAGGAAGACGACCTCGGCACCCTGACCGGCCAGCAGCGGGCCGAACGTTCGCGGGTCCCCGTCCTGCAGCAACACCATCCGCCGCTCGATCGCAGCCGCCACGACTGCCCGGTACGACGGTGTGTCACCGTGCACCCCTTGCTGCACCGTGAACAGTCGCAGGCACCGAACTCCCTGCTCCACCAGAGCATCCAACTGCTCACTGGCGCCCACGGCATCCCGCAGATCGACCGTCCCGACCGGGACCAGCCCGTCGCCGGCCGCTGCGATGGTCTCCGCGTTGCCACTGGGAGCGTCGAAGAGCGCGCCGCGCGTGGAGATGGCCAGCGCTTTACGGATGCGCGAGTGGGTCAGGTGCGCGCGGAGTCCGGCAGCGTCGGTGTCGGTGGGATGGGACGGCCAGCCGCCGAAGAGGGTGTCGGCGTCGTACCCGATCTCCTCTTCGGGGGACCAGGTCAGCCAGTCAGCCGTCGTCATGCACTCTCCGGATCGCTCGGGCGATATCCAGTACGTCGGTCTTCGTGTAGCCCTCGTTCCAGGGCAACACTACGAGGGTGTGCTCGATCAGCCGCTCGGCATTCGGGCAGAGGCCGGCCGGGTAGTCGCGATCCAGCGGATACCTCGACGTCCCGTAGACCGGTCCGCTGAAGACGGGGTTCGCGTAGAGCGGCCGGTCCAGGTACCCGGCCGACACCGGGATTCCTTCCGCCGCCATCCCGTCCGCCCAGCGCTTGTTATCCCCGGCAACGATCAGCGGGAAGAGCCAGAACGCATGCCCCGGCAGCGCCGGCAGCCCGACATTCGGAAGGCCGGGGAGCGAGTGGGTGGATCCCGCCAGCGCCTCGACCAGTTGCGCGGCGCGCTCCTGCCGTCGCTCCACCACCGCGCCGACCTTGGTCAGCTGGGCCCGCGCGACGGCAGCGGTCAGCTCGGTCATCCGGTAGTTCAGGCCGAGGATCAGATGCACGCGCCCACCCGCACGGTCCCAGCCTTTGTCCAGGAAGAGCCGCATCCGCGCGGCCAGCTCAGGATCAGCCGTGATCGCCAGCCCGCCATCGCCGGTGGTGATGTGCTTGTACTGCTGCAAGCTGAAGCACGCAATGTCCCCGAACGTCCCCAGCAACGCACCCTCGGCCGTAGTACCGAGCCACGCCTGCGCACAGTCCTCGATCAGCATCAGCCCGTGCCGGTCCGCAATCTCCCGCAGCGCCACCACGTCCGCGGCGGCTCCGAAGAGATGTACTGCGATGATCGCCTTCGTCCGCGGCGTGATCGCTGCCTCCACCGCCGCCGGATCCAGATTCCCCGTCGCCGGATCGACATCAGCAAACACCGGTACGCCGTTCTGCGCCAGGATCGGCCCGACCGTCCCGAAGTCGGAGATCGGCGTGGTGATCACCTCGTCGCCCGGTTCGAACCGCACAGCCGCGACCGCCAGGTGCAGCGCCGCAGTACCCGAGCTGCACGCGACCGCCGATCGCCCGTAGAGCGACTCCATCTCGGCTTCCAGCGCTCGGGTTTCGCCGCCGAAGGTGCTGCAGAGCACCGCCGAGTCGAGCACCCGCAAGACGGCCGCGCGCTCCTCGGCGCCGATGGTTCGCCCGGCCGGTTCGAGCACCCCGGGCAGCGGCGTACGGCGTACTGGAGCTCCAGACATGAGCGGCTCCCCGAGATTGCAGCAATTTAGGTCTTGACCGAAACCTAGGAGACGGCGTCAGATGGCGTCAAGGGTTGCCTCGGATCGCGCAAGCCGTGCGCTAAAGTGCGATTTGAGGGCCGGACCACAAGAACGTCCGGCGCCGACCTGGGGCGAAAACGACCATCTCGGGGACCCAATGAGGAGCACACCGCAGTGATCAGCGTCGGGATCATCGGCCCGGAGGACCTGGTCCAGCGCGTCCTCGCCGTCGGTACTGCGAGCCACCCGGCGACGCTGGTCCCACTGCCCTACCGGCACGAGACGGAGGCCGTCGCGCTGGTCGAGCAGGTCCGTGAGCAGGTGGACGCGATCCTCTTCACCGGCGTCGTACCGTTCACGATCGCCACCGAGGCCGGCGTGATCGACCGCCCGGCGATGTACGTCTCGTACGACGGCGCCACGCTGCTGCGCGCCCTGGTCGAACTGCTCCGCCTCGGCCACGACGTGACCCGGTTGTCGATCGACACCCTGCGCCGCAGCGAGGTGTTCGAGACGCTGATCGAAGCCAAGCTCCCCACCGACGACATCCACGTGCTGCCGTACCGCGCGGGTCTCACCTCGGACGACATCGTCACCTTCCACCGCAACGCGCAGGAGCAGCACGACACCAAGGTCGCGATCAGCTGTCTCGGCTCGGCCTTCCACCTGCTGGAGAACGAGATGCCGTCGGTGCGGCTCGCGCCCTCGCGGTACTCGATCCAGTCGACCCTGCAGGCTCTCGTCCTCACCACCACCGGCCAGCACGTCGGCGATGCGCAGGTCGCGCTGGGCGTCATCGAGTTGCCCGAGCCGGATGACGCGCTGGCACGCGACCTGATCACGCTCGGCGGCAGCCTCGCAGTACTGCCTGACGGTCGGAATCTGGTCGTCACCACCCGCGGCCTACTCGAGCAAGCCACCGAGCAGTTCAGCCGGATGCCGCTGCTCGACGCCCTGGCGGCCCGGCACGCTACGGCCCGCGTCGGCTTCGGAGTCGGCCGTACTGCGGCCGAGGCCGAGGCACTGGCCCGCCGCGCCGTCAGCCGCGCCGCGTCGATGGGGCCGGTGGCCGGTGTGGTCTCCATGTCGGACGACGTCGAGATCGTCATCGAACCGTCCAGCGACCAGGACCACCGGACCGTCGACCGTGGCCCGGAATCCCTTCCCCTGCTGGCCCGCCGCGTCGGCCTCAACACCCAGACGCTCTCCCGCATGCGCGAACTGGTCGCCACCCTCCCCGACGGCCTGACCACCCAGGACGTCGCCGAGCACCTCGCAGTACAACTGCGCACAGCACGCCGAGTCCTCAAACGCCTCGAACGAGCCGGCCTCGCCGACCCCATAGGCAGCCAACAACACGGCCGAACCGGCCGCCCCCCAACGGTCTACCTGATCCGTCTCTAGCCCGACCCACCCGAGGCCGATGCGCCGGCATCTCGGGGGTTGACCCCCGAGATGGTGGGTTGCCACCTCAGATTCCGGGGTGGCAACCCACCACCTGAGGGGTTGACCCCTCAGGTGGCCGGTGAGGGGAGCCTCGGCGATCGGGTAGGTGAAGGCTGCGGCGATCGCTCGAGTGCCGCGCTCAGGGGTTGATGACGGTGATGCCGGGTGGCGTGCCGTCACTCAGGGGTTGATGGATGGTTGCCGTCGCTCAGGGGTTGATGACGGTGATGCCCGGCGGGGTGCCGTCGCTCAGCGCGGCGAGCGCTGCCGGCGCCTCCTCCAGCGTGATCGTCCGGGCGACCAACTCAGCGGGGGCGAGGTTGCCGGAGGCAACGAGCCCGAGCATTTCGGGGTACGCGTGGGCCGGCATGCCGTGGCTGCCGAGCCATTCGAGCTCCTGGCCGATCAACCGGCCCACGTCTAGCTGGACGGCGCCTGGCAACAAACCGACCTGCACGTGCCGCCCTCGCGGTCTCAAAGCTCTCAACGCGTTCTGCACGATGGCAGCGGACCCGAGGGCATCGATCGTCACCTGCGCCCCGCCACCGGTCAGCTCCAATAGCTCCGGCACCACGTCCTCCGACGACAGCACCACCTCAGCGGCACCGTACGAGCGGGCCAACTCCAGTGCCCCCGGATTGGTGTCAACGGCGATCACCCTGGCGCCGAGCGCGGCAGCGATCATCACCGCGGACAAGCCGACCCCGCCACACCCGAAAACGACCACACTCTCACCGGCCTGAACCCGCCCGACCTGCCGCACAGCCCGGTACGACGTAGCGAAGCGGCACCCCAGCCCCGCCGCGGTACCGAAGTCGAGCTCGTCCGGCAGCCGGATGAGATTCACCTCGGCAAACGGCAGCGCGACGTATTCCGCGAACGATCCCCAATAGTTGAAGCCCGGCTGCAGCTGATTCGGGCAGACCTGATGGTTGCCCTCCCGACACTGCTCGCAGGTCCCACAAGCGCAGATGAAGGGCGACGTCACCCGATCCCCCACCGCCCAACCGGAGACCCCTGAGCCCACCGCCGCGATGGTCCCGGCCAGCTCATGCCCCGGAACATGCGGCAGGACGATGTCCGGGTCGTGCCCCTGCCAGCCGTGCCAGTCGCTCCGGCACAACCCGGTCGCCTCCACCTTCAGGACCACCCCGCCAGGTTGAACCTCAGGCTCGGGCACCTCCCGCACCACCGGCAGTACGCCGTACTGGTCGATCACGATCGCGCGCATCGGGTCATCCTATCCACTGGGTTTGCATGATCATGCAGAGCAGTGCATACTTATTCTCATGTCCAAGGTCATCACGTCTCTGCCCGTCGGTGAACGGGTCGGCATCGCCTTCTCCGGGGGTCTCGATACGTCGGTCGCGGTCGCGTGGATGCGCGACAAGGGCGCCGTGCCCTGCACCTACACCGCCGACATCGGCCAGTACGACGAACCCGACATCGACTCGGTCCCCGGTCGCGCCAAGGCGTACGGCGCCGAGATCTCGCGGCTGGTCGACTGCCGTGCGGCGCTGGTCGAGGAGGGCCTGGCCGCACTGACCTGCGGCGCGTTCCACATCCGCACCGGCGGCCGGGCGTACTTCAACACCACCCCGCTGGGCCGGGCGGTGACCGGCACGCTGCTGGTCCGCGCGATGCTCGAGGACAACGTCCAGATCTGGGGCGACGGCTCGACCTTCAAGGGCAACGACATCGAGCGGTTCTACCGGTACGGGCTGCTCACCAACCCGAACCTGCGGATCTACAAGCCGTGGCTCGACGCCGCCTTCGTCACCGAGCTCGGGGGTCGGAAGGAGATGAGCGAGTGGCTGCTCGCCCACGACCTGCCGTACCGGGACAGCACCGAGAAGGCGTACTCGACCGACGCGAACATCTGGGGCGCGACGCACGAGGCGAAGACGCTCGAGCACCTCGACACCGGGGTGGAGACCGTCACCCCGATCATGGGCGTGAAGTTCTGGGACCCCGAGGTCGAGATCGCCACCGAGGACGTCACGATCGGCTTCGTCCAGGGCCGGCCGGTGACGATCAACGGCAAGGAGTTCGGCTCCGCGGTCGACCTGGTACTGGAGGCCAACGCGATCGGCGGCCGGCACGGGCTGGGCATGTCGGACCAGATCGAGAACCGGATCATCGAGGCGAAGAGCCGCGGCATCTACGAGGCGCCCGGGATGGCGCTGCTGCACGCGGCGTACGAGCGGCTGGTGAACGCGATCCACAACGAGGACACCATCGCGGCGTACCACAACGAGGGCCGCAAGCTCGGGCGGCTGATGTACGAAGGCCGCTGGCTCGACCCGCAGGCGCTGATGATCCGGGAGTCGCTGCAGCGGTGGGTCGGCTCGGCCATCACCGGTGAGGTCACCCTGCGGCTGCGGCGCGGCGAGGACTACTCGATCCTCGACACCACCGGCCCGGCGTTCAGCTACCACCCGGACAAGCTGTCGATGGAGCGCACCGAAGACTCCGCGTTCGGCCCGGTCGACCGGATCGGTCAGCTGACCATGCGGAACCTGGACATCGCCGACTCCCGCGCCAAGCTGGAGCAGTACGCCGGCCTGGGCATGATCGGCACAGCCCACGCCGAACTCCTCGGCGCCGACACCACCCTGATCGGCGAAATGACCCAAGGCGGAGCCGACGCCATCGCCTCCCGAGGCCAGGTCAACCCCGACGACGAACTCCTCGACAACGCAGCCATGGAATTCGGCACCGACTGACCCCAGCAACAGACAACCACAAGAACAAAACTCTTTAAAAACAAAGAAAATTCTTGTGTTTGCCTAGGTTCTCGTCGCAGAGATGAGGCGGAAGACCACCGCGCTGGCGCGGCTTGTCTTCCGCCTTGTTGGGTTTGTCGATGCCCGCCAATTGCCGGCTGATGCACCTACGGTTGCTCGCCTCGCGGTTGCGCGAGGCGAGCCTCAGGCGAGCGAGCCCGGCTGGCGGCGGCAATCACCCTTCCTCGGCACGCGAGGCGAGCCGCAGGCGAGCGAGCCCGCGCCCGGCTGGCGGCGACAACCACTATCCCTCGCCTCCCCGATGCGAGCCGTAGGCGAGCGAGCCCGGCTAGCGGCAGCAACCCCGCATCACCCGATGCGAGCCGTAGGCGAGCGAGCCCGGCTGACGGCGACAACCATCCCTCGCCACTCGATGCGAGCCGCAGGCGAGCGAGCACCCCGGGCCCCCACACCGTCTCCACCCCACGGCGCGGCCACCACGCATTTACAGGCGGACGACTGCCTGCGCCACAGCGGCGGATTCCCGCCTCATCAGCGCGGCGAGAACCTCAGACAGCTTAGAAATAAAAGAAAATCTGTCTAGCTGAGGTTCTCGCCGTTGGTGAGTGGCTGTCAGCCGCCGGCGACGGCGGGGATGATGGAGACCTGGCCGCCGTCTTTGATGGAGGTTTGCAGGCCTTCGGCGAAGCGGACGTCGTCGTTGTCGACGTAGATGTTGACGAAGCGGCGGAGTTCGCCCGACTCGTCGAGGACGCGGCTCTTGATGCCGGGGTACGACGTGTCGAGGGAGTCCAGCACCTCGCTCAGGGTGGAGCCGTCGACGGAGACCTCGGACGCGCCCTGGGTGTAGGGACGCAGGATGGTCGGGACACGGACGCTGACGCTCACTGCAGACCAGCCTTCACGAAGGCGTCGTACGACGCGGGGATGGTGACCTTCGGGCCGACCCGGTCGGCCACGGCGTCGAGCGTCTTGAGCCCGTCGCCGGAGTTGATGATGACGGTTTCGGCGTCGGGGTCGAGCTGGCCGGTCTCGATCAGCTTCTTCAGCGTCGCGACCGTCACCCCACCGGCGGTCTCGGTGAAGATGCCCTCGGTGCGGGCCAGCAACTGGATGCCCTCGACAACTTCTTCGTCGCTGACGTCCTCGATCACGCCGCCGGTACGCCGGGCCACGTCCAGCACGTACGGCCCGTCGGCCGGGTTCCCGATCGCCAGCGACTTCGCGATGGTGTCCGGCTTGACCGGCTTCACCACGTCGTGGCCGTCGCGGAACGCCTGCGCCACCGGCGAGCACCCGGTCGCCTGCGCGCCGTAGATCTTGTAGTCGGTCGCGTCGACCAGCCCGAGCTTGCCCAGCTCGGTGAAGCCCTTGTCGATCTTGGTCAGCTGCGAGCCGGACGCGACCGGGATCACCACCTGCTGCGGGATCCGCCAGCCGAGCTGCTCGGCGATCTCGAAGGCGAGCGTCTTGGAGCCTTCGGAGTAGTACGGCCGGACGTTGACGTTCACGAACGCCCAGCCCTCCTCCTCACCGGCGATCTCGGAGGCCAGCTTGTTGACGTCGTCGTAGTTGCCCTCGACGGCCACCAGCGTCCCGCCGTACACGGCGGTGGTGATGATCTTGGGGCGCTCGAGGTCCTGCGGGATGAACACGACCGAGCGGATCCCGGCCCGGGCGGCGGCCGCGGCGACCGCGTTCGCCAGGTTACCGGTGGAGGGGCAGGCGAAGACCTTCATGCCGAGCTCGCGGGTGGCGCTCAGGGCGGACGCGACGACCCGGTCCTTGAAGGAGTGGGTCGGGTTGCCCGAGTCGTCCTTCACCCACAGCTTGCGCAGGCCGAGCTCGCGGGCCAGGTTGCCGGCGTCGATCAGCCGGGTGTAGCCGGGCTCGGTGTTCGGGAAGCTGGCCACGTCGACCGGGACGGGCAGCAGTGGCTGGTAGCGCCAGATGTTCTTGGGTCCGGCTTCGATCTGCGCACGCGTGATGGCCGGGAACTCGTACCCGACCTCCAGCGGGCCGAAGCACTCCATACAGGCGTAGAACGGACCGAGTTCGGACTTCGCGCCACACGCGCGACAGCTCAGGTGCGTTCCGTTGCCGAAGGCACCTTCACGGATGGTGTGGGTGGTCGGCGCGGTGCTCAGGCTCATGGCGGAGTTTTCCCTCCTCATCTTCCCCGGACCGGATCTCGGCACAGGACGGATTTGGCACCGTTCCGCCGCCGAGGCCTCGGATCGAGACGCCGAACGGGGAGGGTTGCCGGGACTTCAACGGGCCGTTTCCCTCAGTCCCTCTGGATGAGCACTGCCGAGGTTACCCAATCGGGTCCATAATGTGTCTTCGGTTCCCACCATGCGAGACAGCCGATCTCAGCTCACGCCAGGCGCGCGCGCGGCCCAGGCGTGGCCGCCAGCCGTCTCCCGGCCGCCGCCGGCCCGCTCTCGCGGAAGGTCCGCCGGTACGCCGACGGCGACGTCCGCAGCACCTTGCCGAAGTGGTGCCGCATCGTCACCGCGGTGGCGAACCCGGACGCCAGCGCGATCTCCTCAACCGGCGCATCCCCGGTTTCCAGCATCGTCAGCGCCGCCTGCAGGCGCTGGGCGATCAGCCATTTCGCCGGCGTAGTACCGGTCGCTCGCACGAAATGCCGCAGGTAGGTCCGCGGCGACAACCCGGCTTCCCGCGCCAGATCCGGTACGCCGATCGGCTCGGCCAGGTGCTCCAGCGCCCACCCGAGACTCCGGGCGACCGGGGAGTCGTCCGGCTCCGGCGGCACCGGCGACTCGATGTACTGCGCCTGCCCGCCGGCCCGATATGGCTGGATCACGAGTCGGCGAGCGACCGCGTTGGCCACGGCCGCGCCGAAGTCCTTTCGGACCAGGTGCATCGCGAGGTCGAGGCCGGCGGCACAGCCCGCACTGGTGAGCACGTCACCCTCGTCGGTGTAGAGCGGTTCCGGGTCCACCAGGACCGCAGGGTGGAGCTCACGGAGCAGTTCGGAGTACCGCCAGTGCGTGGTCGCTCGACGGCCGTCCAGGAGGCCGGCGGCGGCGAGCGCGAAGGCGCCTGAGCAGATCGAGACGATGCGGGCGCCGCGGGCGTGAGCTTGTTGCAGCGCCTCGGTCAGTTGCGGTGACGTCGGGCCGCGCGGATCGGCGACGCTCGGGATGACGACCGTGTCGGCCGCGGCGAACTCGGCCAGCCCGTGCGGGCTGCTCATCGTCGCGCCACCGATCACCCGGATCGGCTCCGGCGTCTCGGTGCAGACCTTCAGCTCGTACCAAGGCTGGTCGAGGTCCGGCCAGACGAACCCGAACACCTCCATCACGATGCCGGCCTCGAACCCGGTCATCCCGTCGTACGCGAGCACCGACACCGTCGGCCCCCGCACCACCTGCCCGTTCCGCGTCATGTGTCGTAATCTTAGCGATCATGGTCATCCGCGCCACTTCTCCCGCGGCAGCGGAACTCGCACGATGGAGTCATGTTCGAGAAACTGAAGGATTTCGCCGCCGGGATCGCCGCCGCCGGAGCGATCCGGCACGGCGCCGAACCTCCGGCCCGGGCGTTCAATTCCCCCGCCGCCGCTCGACCATCCGCATCATCGGAGTCGCTGCGACGCCGTGCACAAGCACACTCAGCGCAACGGAGAACCCGACAGTCGCCCACAACCACGGCAGATCCGCACTGAAGTCGGACCCCGCATAAGCCAGGTAGTAAACCGAGCCCACACCCCGTACTCCGAACGCGGCCGTCACCCATCGCTCGGACTGCCGCAGCCGAGTACCGGCCAGTGAGAACCAGGCGACCACCGGCCGGATCACCAGCACCAGCAGGAGCCCGATCGCGGCCCCTCCCCAGGTCAGCGGCTTCAGCAGCCCTCCGGTGATGGCCACTCCGAGCAGCAGCAGGATCCCCCACGTGAAGATGTGCTCGAGTTGCTCCAGGAATCCGTGCAGCTCGCCGTGGAAGTCGTGGCTGCGTTCGGCTGCCCGGATCGTCAACGCAGCAACGAAGACAGCGACGAAGCCGTAGCCGTGCAGCACTTCCGCAAGCCCGTAGACGCCCAGGGTCATCGCCAGAGCCATCACCGGCTCGCGAAAGTTCGACAGCCGCAGCGTCGGCACCGGCGCCGCGAAGGCCATCTTCCCGAGCAGCCAGCCCGCTCCGACCCCGATGGCGACACCGATCACCATCTTGCCGATCAGGTGCCAGGCGAACCACTCGAGTCCCCAGTCACCGACCGCGCCTTTGGTGGCGGCGAAAATCGCGGCGTACACAAAAGGGAAGGCGAGCCCGTCGTTCAGGCCGGCCTCCGAGGTGAGCGCCAGCCGGATCTCGTCGTCCTCCTCAGGCTCGGCCCCCTCACCGGTCGAAGGCCCCTGCACCTGTACGTCGGACGCCAGCACCGGATCGGTGGGCGCCAGCACCGCGCCGACCAGCAAAGCCGTCGCGGGCGCCAGTCCGACCAGCCAGCCGACACCGGCGACGGCAGCGATACAGGCGGGCAATGCGATGAGGAGAAGCCGCCACGTCGTACTCCACCGCCGCCATCCGATCGGCCGGTCAATGGCCAGACCGACGCCCATCAACGCGAGCAGCAGAGTCAGCTCGGCCAGATGCTCGGTCAGCTCGGGTTCCGCGATCGGACTCAGGTGGCTCCGGTCGACGAACGCGCCGAGAAGCAAACCAGCGCTGAGGAAAGCGATCGGCGCCGAGACCGCGTACCGGCGTAGCAGCCGCGGCAGCACGGCGCCGACCAAGAGAGCAATGCCGGCCACCAGGTACAGGCCGTCCCCGTCAATTGTCATTACCGACCCAGTGCCCAGATCATGCACCTTCCACCACTGGGCCTACTGGGCGTGCTTCAGCGGCTGACGCGGCTCTGCATCTCCGTGGCGAACGTCTCGATCGCCACCTGCATCTTCGCCAGCTCCGCCGGGTCCGCGAACACCTCGCCCAGCGTGCTCGAATCCACGTCATCTCGGTCACCACCGTCGCCCCGCCACCAGCGAGGGCTTCGATCAGGAACGCTAACGAAGGCGGTGGGTGGCGCCGGGAGTATGGGTGGGAAGGGATTTGCGGGGGCCGTAGCGAGGGTGGGAGATGCCGGCGAGGCCCAGGAGAGCCTGGACGCGGAAGCGGTGGCCTCGGTAGGGCTCGATGACTTCGGCGCAGCCGTCGTCGTCCAGTTCCTCGCCGATGAGCGCGTAGGAGACGCTGCGCGAGACGTGATAGTCGGCAAAGGAGAACGCGTCGGCGTCACCATGAGCCCGCTGCCGGACCTCGGCCGCCGTCCACACGCCCACGCCAGGCAGCGACCGCAACCGCCGCTCGACCTCAGCTCCGTCGCTCAACTCCAGCGTCCGCTCCAATGCCGCAGCCCGGGTCGCCGCCGTGATCACCACCCGCGACCGCCGGCCCTCGACGCCCGCACGCAACCACTGCCACGACGGAATCAACCGCCAGTCCTCCGGCGCGGGCGGCACCATCATCTTCCGCCCGTCCGGCGACCCCGGCCCCGGCGCCGGTTCGCCGTACTCGCGCAGCAGCATCCGCCACCCCGCGAACGCCTCCTTGCCGGTCACCACCTGCTCGATCCCGGCAGCAGCCATCGCCTCGAAAACCGCCCGCGTCCGCGGTACCCGGAAGTCCGAGAACCGCCGAGCCGCATCAACCAGCGCCCGATGCTCCGCCAACGGCTCGAACCCGTCCCAACTGTCGCCCTCCCCCAACAACTCAGGCACGCCATCCAGCGCCCACCCCGAACCAGGCCCCCACGCCTCGGCTTCCACTTCACCCAACGCGGAGTACGGCGTCAACCGCAGCAATACCGGCCCGTCCGGCGTACGAGTAGCCCGCCAAACAGTCCGCCGCCCCGCCTCGAACACATACGCCGGATCCCCAGGCCCCTTCCGCAACCCACCGATCACCCTGTGCGGATCCACCACCCGCCCAGACCGCCACCGCCGAACCACAGAACTCACACCCGCCAGTCTGGCCCACCGCACCGACAGCTAGCGCGGCGCACCGTCCACCAGGTGTTTCCGCATCCAGGGATACGGATCGAGCAGTTGCGTCCGGCCGGCCAGAACGTCTTGCCGGATCTGGGCGAGCAACTCACCCATCACGTAATGCCTGCCCTTCGTCTCACCGACAGGCTGAAGCAGGCCGAGCTCGGTCAGCCGGGCCAGATCCCGGCTGGCGGTCCGTTGCTCGATATCGGCTCGACGGACATAGGTCGATCGGCGGATCCGGAACCCCAAGCTGGCATCGAACAGTTCGTCCGCGACTCGCTCAGGCAGGCTGAACTGCTCAGCCAACTGATCGAAGGCCCGCCACAGTTCACCTGCCTCCTGATAGCGCCGAGCCACCGTCTGCGCCTGGATGTGGTGTGCCCGCAGGTTGAACTTGACCCACAGGGCAGCCGACCGCTCTGGGCTCCACTTCCCAGCGCCAGTCAGGCCGAGAACCCGGTAGTAGTCCTCCGTGTTGCTGCCCAGCCACTCCTCGATACTGGAGAAGGCCGGCTCCCCGATGCCGCACTGCGACAGGACCAAGGTCTGGAGTGCCCTCGCCATCCGGCCGTTCCCGTCGCGGAACGGGTGGATCAGCACCAGATTCAAGTGCGCCATCGCCGCCCGTACCAGGGTGTCCGACCCGTCGTCGGCCGACAGTCCGTCCATCAGTTCCGCCACCAACCCCGGAACCTCCTCAGCGGCGGGCCCCTCGTAGACGTTCTGTCCGGTCTTCTCGTCATGGACGTAGATCACGCCCTGGCGATAGCTGCCCGGGCTCTTGGACAAGTCGTGGCTCAGCATCATGAAATGCATCGCCCGTACTGCGGCCGTGTCGAGCCTGAAGTCCCTGTCCCCAGCCATCGCCAGCACGTACCCCAGCGCCTGCCGATATCCCCTGATCTCCGCGAACGTCTGCTGGTCGGCACTCAGTGCCTCTTCGTCATCGAGCGCGGCGGCGGCATCGTCGACTCTGACCTCGTACCCCTCGATGCTGTTCGAGCCCTGGATGGCGCGCGCCAGCATGCTGCGGCGCAGGCCGCCGGCCCAGCGCCGGGGCACCCGCATGACGTCGGCGAGATCGGTGCTGAAGGCGTGAATCTCCCCCAGGACATGCTGGTCCTCGCGGTCCGGCTGCGGCGTTCGGTAGATCGTCACTCATGTCCTAATGTCTCGATTCTTAGGACAAGCCTATCAGTGATGTCCTGATGATTGAGACCTCGGGACAACTGACGCCGAGGGATCGATACTGGGCGTGGAGGTGGCGTATGTCGGGGTGGCAGGGCGTGAAGTTTGTGGGGAACGTGCTGAATCTGTCGACGGTCTTCGGGGTCTTGGTGGGGGTGATCGGGCGGGCGAGGTTCAGTCGGGGGCCGCGGGGGCTGGTTTATGCGACTGGGTACAGGTTGCGGTTTCCGATGGCTGGGGCTTTCACGATCGGCAACCTGGTGCTGAGTAAGCACGATCGCGCGTACCTCGAGGAGCGGCCGGGGCTGGTTCAGCATGAGGAGCGGCACTCGTGGCAGTACTTCTGCCTGGTCGGGCTGCCGCTGCTCCCGCTCTACGGTCTCGGCGCCGCCTGGTCCTGGCTACGGACCGGCTGCCCGGCCTCCCGCAACCCGTTCGAGCGGCTCGCCAACCTCAAGGACGGCTACTACGAGGAGAAGCCACTACAACCACTCGGCCTGACGCTGAACCAGGCGTTCAGCGGGTTGCGATCGCGTCCGAAAGGGCCGTGAGGACGGTTACTACGCCTGCTGGGTCGTCGACGACGATGTCGGCTGCGTCGGTGAGGGCAGTGGCGCCAGAGGAACGGGCGGCGACCAGTACGGCGTACAGGCCTTCGGCGCGCAGCGCGTCTAGCGCTTGGAAGGCGGCCAGGTCGCCCAGGTCGTCACCGGCGTACAGGACGGCCCGGGCGCCAGTGCTGGCGATTAGGCGGTGCATGGCGACGCCCTTGTCGATGCCGGGTGGGCGGAGCTCGAGTACTAGGTTGCCTGGCTCCAGGCGGAGGTCTACTGACTCGGCGAGGTCTGTCAGCGGCTTGCGCAGTGCTTCCAGAGCTGGCACCGGGTCGGGCAGCCGGCGGGTGTGGACCGCCAGGGAGCTGCCCTTGTCCTCTACGAATGCATCCGGCAGGCCCACGTCGTGCAGCAGCCCTGGCAGCTTCTCCCGAGCGACAGCAACGCCAGCTGGTACCGGGTCGCTGGTGACGGCACCAGTAGATGCCTCCCAGCGCTCAAGCCCGTAGTGACCCAGTACTACGAGCCCGCCGAGCCCTGGATGTCCCGTGACCCCAGCGAGTTCTGTGGCAACCAGTGCCGGCCGGCCGGTCACGATGGCCACCTGCTTCACCGAGCGCGCCAGCCGGGCCAGCGCGTCCAGAGCGCCGTCGACCGCGCGGGACATCGACGGGTCCTCGACCAGCGGCGACAGCACGCCGTCGAAGTCCGAGGCGATCACCGCCCCGGCTGGGTCCGCGACGATCGCTTCCCAACCCTCCCGCCCGGCGGCGGTCGCGAGTTCCGGAATGCTCATCCGGCGTAGTCCGTGGTCAGGATGACGCTGAGGCGGTCCTTCTTCATGTTCGGCAGGGCTTCCTTGGTGCGGCCGACGCCGATGTCCTTGGCCAGCTGGTTGGCTTCGGCCTGCATACCGGCCGGGAAGTACACCGTGCTGGTGACGATCTTGCCGTGCCAGTTGTCCTTGCCGGTGACGATCCAGCCGCTCTGCCGGGCCCGGATCGCGACATCCTCGGCCAGGCCCTTGCGGGCGGTGTTGTTGTACACCTCGACCGCCGGGCGCTCGGAGGCTGGGATCGATGCCGGAGGAGCGGTCGGCGGCGCGGTCGGCTTACCCGAAGGCACGCCGGACGGCTCGGTCGTCGGCTCGGTGCTCGGCACGCTCGGCGGCCCGCTGGTCGGTGCCTCAGGCGTGGGCGTAGGAGTGGGCGCGGACGTCGGCCCGGTGCTCGGCGCCGTCACCGACGGCTTCCCCGCACTGGTCGACGGCGTGGCCTTCGGTGAAGATTTCTCGGTGGGCGTCGGCTGGTCGGCCACGCTGTCGTTACCGCGGGTGCCGAACAGCACCAGCAGGCCGCCGACGATCGCGACGACGGCGAGCACGGCAACGAGGGACGAGAGGACCTGGCCCTTTTCGTCCTGCGTTCGGTTCAAGGTTCAGACCTCGATGCCCAGGCGGCGGGCGGATCGGGCTCGCTGGCGGGCGGCGCGCAGCCGGCGCAGGCGCTTCACCAGGAGGGGGTCGTGGGCGAGGGCCTCGGGCCGGTCGATCAGGGCGTTGAGCACCTGGTAGTAGCGGGTGGCCGACATCTGGAACTGGTCCCGGATCGCCTGCTCCTTGGCACCGGCGTACTTCCACCAGTGCCGCTCGAAGCCGAGGATGGCACCGTCCCGGTCGGACAACCCAGCGACGGCCGGCTGGGCCGCTTCGGCGGGGCCGGAAGAGCTGGCGTTGGCGCTGTCCATCTGCTGGTGACTCCCGTGCGGTCGGTGATCGTCCGTCCGCGTTCCACCCTACGCGGTGAAACACAGCAATGTCATTCACCGCGCAGGTACCCAGCGTGTGTCGTGGGTAGCGTCCCACGGGACACCGGGCGGACGGCCGTGCGCGCTCAACTCTGGCAGGATCGACGGTGTGAGCTCAACTCGACAGGGCCCCGGCGACGTGTCGCCCGGCCTGCGAACCGCCGTCGCGACGGTCGAGGAGCTGCAGAACCGGTACGCCGAGGTGAACCCTCTGGTGAACGCTGTCTGCACCCCGAACTCAGCCGCCCTGACCGAAGCCGCCCGCCTCGACACAGAACGTGACGACGGCCGGGTGCGCGGTCCACTGCACGGACTGCCGGTTCTGGTGAAGGACAACATCGACACCTACGACCTGCCGACCACGGCCGGTTCGCTGGCACTGGCGGACCAGCCGCCTCCCCCGCACGACGCCCCACTCGTACGCCGCCTGCGCGAGGCGGGCTGCATCATCCTGGGCAAGACCAACCTGAGCGAGTGGGCCAACTTCCGCGGCTCCTCCTCGTCGTCCGGCTGGAGTGCGTACGGCGGGCTCACCCGCAACCCGTACGCCCTCAATCGCTCCGCCGGCGGTTCGTCCAGCGGGTCGGGCGCGGCCGTCGCCGCCGGACTCGCGGACCTGGCGATCGGGACGGAAACCAACGGCTCGATCGTCTGCCCCGCGGCGCTCAACGGCATCGTCGGGCTCAAACCCACAGTCGGTCTCATTCCCCAGCAGGGCATCGTCCCGCTCAGTCATTCGCAGGACACCGCCGGGCCGATGACCAAGACGGTCCGGCAGGCCGCCGCGCTGCTCACCGTCCTGACCGGCGGGGGCACGGACTACGAGGCCAGCTGCGAAGGGGACGACCTCGCCGGCGTTCGCATCGGAGTACCGCGTGGGCCTTTGTGGGGGTATTCGCAGCGTCTTGACCAGGTGACCGAAGAGGCGCTGGTGTTGTTGTCCAGGGCCGGTGCGACCATCGTCGACCCGCTGTCGCTGCCGTCGCCGGGTAGTGAAGACGACCAGTTGGCCGTCCTCGAGTACGAGATGAAGGTCGATCTCGCCGCCTACCTGGCCACTCGTCGTCCTGGCGGACCGCGCAGCCTCGCGGACGTGATCGCCTTCAACAAGGCCCATGCCGACGTTGAGCTCCGGTACTTCGGCCAGGAACTCTTCGAGCGCTCCGAGCGCACCGACGGCCTCGACTCGGCGGTCTACGTGGCCGCCCGGTTGTCCGCGCTGCGAGCCGGTCGCGACGGCATCGACAATCTGCTCCGCGACCATCAACTCGACGCCCTGGTCACGCCGGCGTACTCACCGGCCTGGGCGATCGACCTGATCAACGGCGATCACGTGCTCGGCAGCTCGTCGACACACGCCGCCCTGGCCGGCTATCCGCTGCTCGCCGTACCGACCGGTTTGGTCGAGGGTTTGCCCGTCGGGATCACCTTCAGCGGCACCGGTCGCAGTGATGCCACCCTCATTCGCTTGGCGCACGCGTTCGAAACGGCGAGAATCAAGGCTCACGGCCCGTTCCCGACCCCGGAGTTCAGACAGTGGGTATAGATCGAGTCCGCTGGGGAATCGTTGCTACTGGCAACATCTCCACGTCGTTCACCAAAGACCTCGCCCTGCTCGGCGACGAGGCTGTGGTGACGGCTGTCGCCTCGAGGTCGCTGCAGAACGCCAACAAGTTCGCCGACGAGTTCGGTATCGAGCACCGCTATGACGACTATCGCCGGCTGATCGACGACGGCGTCGTCGACGTCCTCTACATCGGTACTCCACACCCGCAGCACTACGCGATCGCCCGAGCCGCCCTGCAGGCCAAGGTCGCGGTGCTCTGCGAGAAACCGGTCACCCTGACCGCGAAGCAGGCGCGCGACCTGGTCGCCGTCGCGGTCGAGAACAACACGCTCTTCGCCGAAGCGATGTGGATGCGGACCAACCCGGTCATCGAGGCGTTCTTCGCCGATCTGGAGACCGGCGTGATCGGCGAGCCGATGGAGGCGCTCGCGGACTTCGGTTTCTACAAGCCGAACCCGCCGGCCCGCCTGCTCGACCATGCGCTGGGCGGCGGATCGCTGATGGACGGCGGCATCTACCCGATGACATTCGTGCACATGGCGCTCGGCAAACCCGCCGAGGTGAAGGCCGTCGGGTCGCTCAACGACGACGGCGTCGATCTCAACGTCGCGATGGCCTGGCGGTACGACTCCGGCGCCGTCGCGGCCCTGACCTGCGGGCTGCGCTCGCAGAACCCGTTCACCGCCTCCGTCAGCGGGCCCGAGGGCAGTTTGTTGCTCCCGTCCCGCTTTCACCACCCCGAGTACTACGTGCGCAGCACGCCGGCCGGCCAGGAGCGGGTCGAAGTATCAGCGCATGGCCTTGGGTACCACTACGAAGCAGCCGAGGTGATGCAGGCGCTGCGCGCCGGGCTGGTGGAATGCCCCGCCCTCCCGCATGCCGCCACGATCGAGATCCTCGAACTGCTCGACGAGACGCGTAGACAGATCGGGGTCAGCTACCCCGGCGACGACGAATACCTGGGTGGATAACAACTGATGCCGAGCGGACGCAGTTCCTTCGTAGTGGTGGCCAACCGGTTGCCGGTCGATCGAATCGAGATGCCCGACGGTACGACGGCCTGGCGGCGCAGCCCCGGTGGTCTGGTGACCGCCCTGGCGCCCGTCATGCAGCGGCACCAGGGCGCCTGGATCGGCTGGACCGGTGGCGCCGACGAGAAGCTGGACCCGTTCGACGAGGGCGGTATGCACCTGGTCCCGGTGACGCTGTCGACCGAGGACATCAAGCTGTACTACGAGGGCTTCTCCAACGCGACACTGTGGCCGCTCTACCACGACGTGATCGTGGCACCGGAGTTCCACCGCGAGTGGTGGGAGTCCTACGTCGCGGTGAACCGGCGATTCGCCGAGGCGGCGGCCGAAGCGGCTGACGACAACGCGGTGGTCTGGGTGCACGACTACCAGTTGCAGCTGGTTCCGGCGATGCTGCGCCGGCTGCGTCCCGACGTACGGATCGGTTTCTTCCTGCACATCCCGTTCCCGCCGACCGAGCTGTTCGCGCAGATGCCGTGGCGCCGGCAGATCCTCGACGGGCTGATGGGTGCCGACCTGGTCGGCTTCCAGCGGCCGGGAGCGGCCTCGAACTTCGCCCGGCTGGCCCGCAACCGGATGGGCCTGCGCACCCGCGGCGACCGGATCCACCTGCCCGACGACCGGATCGTGCGCGCCAAGGCGTTTCCGATCTCGATCGACGTCGGCGAGCTGGAGCAGATCGCCCGCCAGCCGGAGACGCTGGCCCGCGCCGCCGAGATGCGCGAGGAGGTCGGCAACCCCGCGCACATCCTGCTCGGCGTCGACCGGCTCGACTACACCAAGGGCATCCGGCAGCGGCTGCGCGCTTTCGGCGAACTGCTGGACGAGAAGCGCGTCTCGGTGGACGACGCCGTCTTCATCCAGGTGGCCACGCCGTCACGCGAGCGGGTCGAGCAGTACCGGGTACTACGCGACGAGATCGAGCTCCTGGTCGGCCGGATCAACGGTGAGCACGGCCGGATCGGCACGCCCGCGATCAACTACCTGCACACGTCGTACTCGCGCACCGAGATGGCCGCGCTGTTCCGGGCCGCCGACGTCGCGGTGGTGACGCCGCTGCGCGACGGGATGAACCTGGTCGCGAAGGAGTACGTCGCCTGCCGGTACGACGACACCGGCGCGCTGGTGCTGAGCGAGTTCGCGGGCGCGGCCGACGAGTTCCGGCAGGCCTTCCTGGTGAACCCGCACGACATCAACGGCATGAAGGACACCATCGTCGACGCGATGAACACCGACGACCGCCAGCTCGGCCGCCGGATGAAGGCGATGCGCAAACACCTCGCCGCCCACGACGTCAACGTCTGGGCCGCGTCGTTCCTCAAGGCCCTGCATGCGGAAGACTGAGGCCGGCACTGATGGTTTGATCGCCGGGCGGATCCTGGCGCTGGATCTCGGGACGTCTTCTGCGCGTGCGCTGGTGCTGTCGGCGGACGCTTCGCCGGTTGCCGGGGCGTTGGCCCGGCACAAGGTCAAGCCGTTCTACGGGGCGGCGGGCGAGGCAACGCTCGACCTGCACGGATATGTCGAGGGGTTGCTCGGCTGTCTCGACGAACTCGAGCAGAACGGTCATCTGATCGGCATCACCGCCATCGTGATCTCCTCGCAGTGGCACTCGATTGTTGCCTTGGACAACAGAGGCACTCCGCTCACGCCGGTGATCCCGTGGGTCGACACGCGCTCGGTCGCACCGACGCTCGACACTGCCTTCGACGAGCACGCCTTCCACGCCCGGACCGGATCCTGGTTGCACCGCTTGTACTGGACCCGCCGCATTCCCTGGCTCCGGTCGGTCACCACACCGTCGTCGTACGCCGGACTGCCCGACCTCGTCCTCGAGCGGCTGACCGGCGAGCGGGTCACCTCGGTGTCGATCGCGTCGGGCACCGGCACACTCGACCTCGCCAAGGGCGTGTACGACGAGGAAGCACTGACCGTGGCAGGTGTTTCGGCCACCCAACTACCTCCGATCGTGCCGACCGGGTGGACCGGCAAGCTGTCGGCCGAATACGCGAGACGCTGGCCGGGGCTGGTCGGCGTACCGGTTCATCCGCCCACCGGAGACGGCGCCGCCTCCAACGTCGGCACCGGCGCGTACGACGAAACCACAGCAGCCGTCACAGTCGGTACGTCGGCCGCGGTGCGCGTCGTCCACCCGATCGAGGGCGCGCCGGAGTTGCCGTGGGAGCTGTGGCGCTACCGCGTCGACGATCGGCACGCCGTGACCGGGATGGCCTTCTCCGCAGCGGGAAACCTGCATGCGTGGCTGACCGGCGTACTGCGACTCGACGCCCCCGAGCCCACCGGTGTGGAGATCGGCTCGTCGCGGGTGATCGCCATCCCGTTCCACGCCGGGACGCGGCCGCCGCACGTCGTACCGAGTGGATCCGGCGTGTACTTCGGACTGTCGTTCGACGACACCGCCGCCGACCTGCTGGCCGCTTCGTTGCAAGGCGCCTCGCTGGAGATCGACCGTGGCCTGCGGATGCTCGACTCGCTCTTCGGGCGGCCCTTGCAGGTCGTCCTCGGTGGGGGCGGCATCGACGCGTCCGCGTGGTGGCGCCGCTGCCTGACCGCGACCTTCGACCGCCCGACGGACGTCTGCTCGGAAGCCGAGGTGGGCGCGCGGGGTGCCGCCGCGGTCGCGCTGAACCTGTCACCGGTGCCCGGCGGCGAACACCTGGAGCCCGTCCCCGCCGAGGTCGAGCGCATCACCCTCCTCCGCCCCCGCTACGAAGCCCTCCGAGCCCTCGCGGTCCAAGCCACCGGAGCAAACGCGTGAAGAGCACCGCCGAAGACGTCGAGCGAACTACTCGCCGCGGACGTCGTGGTCGTACTGCGTGCGTAGTACTGGCTGGATACGGCCGATGGACGACGCGGCCGTCGGCCGTGCACACGTAGAGTGAGGGAATGGTGGTAAGCCCGCGGCTTGCGGGGTACAAGATGCATCCGGTGGCGTGCGATCACGCCATCGTGCTGATCGTGCTCGCCATCAACCTGTTGCGGCCGGGCGCCAAGCACGGCGACCCGCAGATCCAGTTGACCGTGACCAGCACACTCCTGATCCTGCTCGCCTGTCTGCCGCTGGCCGTTCGCCGTCAGGCTCCGCTCCCCGTTCTGGTCATCACGTCGCTGGCCGCGGCCGGCTATGCGGCCGTCGTCCAGGTCAAGAGCCCGATCGTCCTCCCGCTGGCGTGCGCGATCTACACCGTGGCGACCCACAAGGACCGGCGGACCCGCTCGATCGCGATCGCCGTGGTCGCCGGGCTGATGGTCGTCACGACCACCTTGTTCACCGACGGCGACCTGCTGGAAAACCTGTCGGTCGCGATCTTCGTCCTGTTCGCCGGCGCCATCGGTGAGGCGGTGCGCTATCGCCGCGCCTACCTGCACGAACTGGAGGATCGCCTGCGGCGGGCCGAGCAGACCCGCGAGGAGGAGGCCGAGCGGCGGGTGATCGAGGAGCGGTTGCGGATCGCGCACGAGCTGCACGACGTGATCGCCCACCACATCGCCTTGATGAACGTGCAGGCCGGCGTCGCCTCGCACCTGCTCCGCGAGCAGCCCGACGAGGCCGAGCGCGCGCTCCTGCTGGTCCGCGAGGGCGGCCGGACGGTGCTGCAGGAGCTGACCGTGCTTCTCGGCGTACTGCGTCGCTCGGGCTTGGGCTCGCTGCCGACCACACCGACGCCTTCCCTGCAGGAGATCTCTGCGCTGATCGAGTCGTCCACCGCGGCCGGGCTGCGGGTCGACTGCGAGTCACCGGCCTCGCTGGAACTGCCGGACGTGATCGAGCTGACGACGTACCGGATCCTGCAGGAATCCCTCACGAACGTGGTGAAACACGCTCCCGGCGCCGCCGTCCGGATCCGCATCGAGCACGAGCCCGGATCGCTGACCGTCGAGATCGTCGACGACGGCGGCCACCCCGGTACGCCGTACCGGACCGCTTCGGTGGATCCGGTCGGCGCCGGCCACGGGTTGCTGGGGATGCGCGAGCGGGTGACCGCTGTCGGCGGCGAGCTGACGGCAGGGCCGTTGCCCGACGGGGGTTTCCGCGTCCGGGCCGTACTTCCTCTAGAGACTGGTGGAGCCACACGTGACGATCCGGGTACTGCTGGCCGACGATCAGACGCTGATCCGCAGCGGGTTCCGGGTGCTGGTGAACTCAGCACCGGGACTGGAGGTCGTTGCTGAGGCGGCGAACGGCCGGGAGGCCGTCGAGCGGGCCCGCAGCGAGCGCGCCGACGTGGTGCTGATGGACATCCGGATGCCCGACGTCGACGGGCTGGAGGCGACCCGGCAGATCACCGCGGACGACTCGCTGGCCGGCGTCAAGGTGCTGATCCTGACCACCTTCGAGGTGGACGAGTATGTCTTCGAGGCGATCCGGGCCGGTGCCAGCGGATTCCTCGGCAAGAGCGTCGAGCCGGACGAACTGATCAGTGCGATCCAGGTGGTCGCGCGCGGAGACGCGTTGCTGTCGCCGAAAGCCGTGCGTGGGTTGATGAATCGCTTCCTCGCCCAACCTGAGCTGGAGCAACTGGCCGCCCCTGCGCTGCTGGAGGTGCTGACCGATCGGGAGCGCGAAGTGGTCGGGCTGGTCGCCCTCGGGCTGTCCAACGACGAGATCGCCGAGCGGCTGGTGGTTTCACCGCTGACCGCCAAGACGCATGTGAACCGGGCGATGGTGAAACTCGACGCCCGCGACCGCGCGCAACTCGTGGTGATCGCCTACCGCACCGGGCTGGTCCGCAGCGGAGTACAACCGCTGCAGTAGCTCGTACGGCGTTCGCAGTACAGCGAGAAGCCCACACCTGACGGACGCGGACTACGGGGTGCGGGCGGAACGATCGTCGGCATGGCTACCTATCTCTACCGGCTCGGCCGGTTCGCGTTCCGCCGACGAAAGCTCGTGGTGTTCATCTGGCTGGGACTGCTCGCCGCGGGCATCGCGGGCGCCGCCACGTTGTCCGGGCCGACCGCCACGGGCTTCTCCATCCCCGGGACCGAGTCGCAGCGGGCTGTCGACCTGCTCGACGAGCGGTTCCCGCAGGCCGGCGCGGATGCCGGCACCGCCCGGATCGTCTTCGAGGCGCCGCCAGGGCAGCGGCTCAGCGATCCGGCCAACACCGCGACCGTGCAGAGCACACTGGCCCGGCTGGCCACCGCTCCCCAGGTCGAGCGCGTCGTGGATCCCTTTACTGCCAAGGCGATCTCACCCGACGGGCGGGTCGGCTACGCGCAGGTCGCCTACCAGGTGCCGGCTCAGGAGGTGACGCCCGAAGCCAAGGAGGCGGTCGCTGCCGCGGTCGAGCCCGCTCGGGCGAGCGGCCTGACGGTCGAGTACGGCGGTGACGCCATGCAGATCCAGGACGAGCAGAGCCTGGCCGAGGTGATCGGCATCGGCGTCGCGGCCGTTGTGCTGCTGATCACCTTCGGCTCGCTGCTCGCGGCCGGGCTGCCGTTGCTCTCGGCACTCATCGGGATCGGCATCGGCGCGTCCCTGATCACGGCGGCGACCGGGTTCATCGACATCGGCGAGGGCACGACGATCCTGGCCTTCATGATCGGGCTGGCGGTGTCGATCGACTATGCGCTGTTCATCATGTCCCGGTACCGGCACGAGTTGAGCAGCGGGCTGGAGCCGGAGGAAGCCGTCGGCCGGGCGGTCGGCACGGCAGGCTCCGCGGTGGTGTTCGCCGGACTCACCGTGGTGATCGCGCTGGCCGGGCTGTTCGTCGTCGGAATCCCCTTCCTGACCGAGATGGGTCTGGGAGCAGCCTTCACGGTGGCCATCGCCGTTGCCATCGCCCTCACTCTGTTGCCGGCCCTGCTGGGCATGGCCGGGCGTCGCGTCCTCGGTAACCGCATCCCCGGTCTGCGCGGCGGAGACCCCGAGGCGGCCGACAAGCCGACCACGGGCCGCCGCTGGGCCGGCTTCGTCACCCGGCGCCCGATCGCCGTGCTGGTGGTCAGTGTCATCGGGCTGGGCACGCTGGCCATTCCCGCACTCGACCTGGAGCTCGGGCTGCCGGATGACAGTGTTGCGGCAGCGGACTCGACGCAGCGCAGGGCTTACGAGATGTTGTCGGAGGGATTTGGACCCGGCTTCAACGGACCGCTGATGCTGGTCGTCGACGCGGCCGGGGCAGCTGACCCGAAGGCCGCCGCCGAGAGTACTGCGAACGCAGTACGGGGGCTGGCCGATGTGGCCGTGGTGACTCCGGCGGCGTTCAACCCGGCCGGGGACACCGCATTGATGACGGTGATCCCGGCGAGTGGCCCGAGTACGCCTGAGACCAAGGAACTCGTCGAGGCGATCAGGTCCGCGCCTGAGGCGGCTGGTGCCGAGGTTTCGGTGACCGGAGCGACCGCGTTCAACATCGACATCTCGGCCAAGCTCGGCGACGCGCTGCTGCCGTATCTCTCCTTGATCATCGGCTTGGCCTTCATCCTGCTGATGATCGTGTTCCGCTCGATCCTGGTGCCGTTGAAGGCCACGCTCGGCTTCCTGCTGACGGTGGCCGCCACGTTCGGCGCGGTGGTCGCGGTGTTCCAGTGGGGCTGGCTCGCCGGGCTGTTCGGCATCGAGGGGCAGGCCGGGCCGATCATCAGCATGCTGCCGGTCTTCCTGGTCGGCATCGTGTTCGGGCTCGCGATGGACTACCAGGTCTTCCTGGTCACCCGGATGCGCGAGGAGCACGTGCACGGCTCCCCACCAGGAGCCTCGGTCGTCGACGGCTTCGCGCACGGCTCGCGGGTGGTGACGGCCGCCGCGGTGATCATGATCGCGGTCTTCTCCGGCTTCATCCTGTCCAGCGAGATCCTGGTCCGTTCGATCGGGTTCGGCCTCGCCTTCGCGATCCTGATCGACGCGTTCGTGGTCCGGATGACGATCGTTCCGGCGGTGATGGCATTGCTCGGCCGCTCGGCCTGGTGGCTGCCCCGCTGGCTGGACCGGCTGCTGCCGAACGTCGACATCGAGGGCGAGAAGCTCCGCCGGCAGTTCGAACCGGTCGTCCCGGAGCCGGAGCCCGAGCCGGAGCTGAGCTACCGCTGAGCTGAACCGAGCCGGGCTGGACCGAGCCGGGCTGGACCGAGCCGGACCAGGCTGGCCCGGCTGGCCCGGCTGGCTCGGCTGGCCCGGGGGTCCGGCCGGCTCGGTGGCTCGGCCGGCTCGGTGGCTCGGCCGGCTCGGTGGCTCGGCCGGCTCGGTGGCTCGGCCGGCTCGGTGGCTCGGCCGGCTCGGTGGCTCGGCCGGCTCGGTGGCTCGGCCGGCTCGGTGGCTCGGCCGGCTCGGTGGCTCGGCCGGCTCGGTGGCTCGGCTGGAACAGGCTGGAGGGTGACGGTGGCCACTGACAGTGATGGAGGTGACCTGGATGATGAGCGCCATGCTGCGCTCGATGATGAAGTCCAAGGTCCACCGGGCCACCGTCACCCAGGCCGACCTCGACTACGTCGGGTCCTGCACGCTGGACGCGACCTTGATGGAAGCGGCGGACCTGCTGCCCGGTGAGCAGGTCGACATCGTCGACATCACCAACGGCAACCGGCTGACCACGTATCTGATCGAAGGGCCGCGCGACACCGGCATCGTCGGCATCAACGGTGCCGCGGCCCACCTGATCCATCCCGGCGACCTCGTCATCCTGATCGCCTATGGGCTGTTCGACACCGCGGAGGCCAAGATCTTCGCGCCGAGCGTAGTCTTCGTGGACGGGCACAATGCGATCACCCGCATCGGCTCCGACCCCGCCGAGGTGCTGCCGGACAGCGGCACGCTCCGCGGCGACCAACTGCACACCGCGCGCTGAGATGAGGATGGCTCGACGATGAGCGACAGCACGGACAAGGCTCCCAAGACCGCGACCCACGACAGCCCCACGAACGAGAAGCTGCGCGAGTTCATGAACTCGGGCTGGGGCTCGACCGAGCGTGAGGACGTCACTCTCAGCGACGTCGGCACCTGGGCGGCGAAGCGGCGCGACGCCCTGTCGCAGGCGTTCCCGGGTGAGCGGCTGGTGATCCCGGCCGGCACCTACAAGGTCCGCTCGAACGACACCGACTACGCGTTCCGCCCGCACACCGACTACGTCTGGCTGGTCGGCGACCAGACCTCCGACGCCGTCCTGGTACTGGAGCCGAACGGGACCAGCGGCCACGACTCGGTGCTCTACTTCCGGCCCCGCGCGGACCGCAGCGAGGGCGAGGAGTTCTGGCGCGACCGGATGTACGGCGAACTGTGGGCCGGCCGCCGCCCGTCGCTGACCGAGACCGCCAAGGAGTTCGGACTCGAAACCCGGCACGTCGACGCGCTCGCCGACGTACTGAAGAGCGACGTCCCGACCCGGGTCCGGCGCGGCGAGGACAGCTCGATCGCGTCCCTGCTGAGTGGCACCAAGACCGACGAGGACCGCGACGGCGAGCTCGCCTTCACCCTGTCGGAGCTCCGGCTGGTCAAGGACGCCTTCGAGATCGAGCAACTGCGGGAGGCGTGCGCGATCACCCACCGCGGCTTCTCCGACGTACTGGCCGACATGGACAAGGTCCGCCAGTACGGCGAACGCTGGATCGAGGGCACCTTCTGGCGCCGGGCCCGCGCGGAGGGCAACGACGTCGGCTACACGTCGATCGCCGCCGCCGGACCGCACGCGACCACACTGCACTGGATCGAGAACGACGGCCCGGTGAACGACGGCACGCTGATGCTGCTCGACATGGGCGTCGAGAACCGCAACCTGTACACCGCGGACGTCACCCGCACGCTCCCGGTGAACGGCGAGTTCACCCCGCGCCAGCGCGAGCTCTACCAACTGGTGCTGGACGCCCAGAACGCGGGCATCGCCGCACTCAAGCCCGGCGTCGCCTTCCGGGCCGGCCACGAAGCCTCCATCGAGGTACTGGTCCGCGGCTTGGAGGCGATGGAGCTCCTCCCGGTCACCGCCGACGAGGCCCTCGACCCGAGCAGCGGCATCTACCAGCGCTACACGCTGCACGGCGTCAGCCACATGCTCGGCCTCGACGTGCACGACTGCGCGGCCGCCCGCAACGAGAAGTACAACAAGGGCAACCTCGAGGCCGGCTACGTCCTCACCGTCGAGCCCGGCTTGTACTTCCAGGCCGAAGACCTGACCGTCCCCGAAGACCTCCGCGGCATCGGCATCCGCATCGAAGACGACATCCTCATCACCGCGGACGGCACCGAAAACCTCTCCGGCGCCATGCCCCGCGAGATCGAAGAAGTCCAGAACTGGGTGGCGGGCTAACCCCAACCGGCCGACACCTGGCCCGGGGCTGCTATTCGGCCAGGAACGTCAGGGCGTTTTGGATGCCTTGGGCGAGTAGGGCGTCGGCTAGGTGGGGGTCGGTCAGGGCTCGGGAGAGTTGGAGGGTGCCGGCGAGCATGCCTAGCAGGCTGAGGGCTTTGACTCGGGCTGACAGTGGGTCGTGGGGTGCCATGCGGGCGGCGAGGCCGTCGATGACGAGTAGTACGCCGTCGGTGTAGGCCTGCTTGGTTTCGTCTGCACAGCGTCCGATCTCGTCGAGCAGGGCCGCGTTGGGGCAGCCGTCACTGCGGTCGTCGCGGTGCTCGACTGACAGGTACCAGCGGACTATCTGCTCGAGGCCCGGCCGGCCGGGGTCCGCCTGCGCGACGATGTTGTCGTGCAGCGTGCGCAGCTGGTCGGCGATCGCGGTCGCGACCAGCTCGTCCTTGGAAGCGAAGTGGCTGTAGAAGGCGCCGTTGGTCAGGCCCGCGTCCTCCATCAGCGTCGCGACCCCGGAGCCGTCGATGCCGTTCCGCTTGAACCGGCGACCGGCCGTCGCAATGATCCGCTGCCGCGTCTCCTGCTTGTGTTCCTTCGTGTACCGCACCATGCGTTCCTCCATCTCAGCCAGGGTGCTCCGGACACCGCCCCGGCCACCTCAGTGTCCCGCGTCGACCAGACGAGCAGTGAACCCGACCTCGTTTCGTCAACTGCCGTTGAGTGCTTCATCCAGCGCTGTGGTTTGGGCGTGGAAGAATGTCTGGGCGACGGCTGTCTTCGCTTCGACTGAGTCGAAGGCGTGGTAGGCGCCGGGTACTACGTGCAAAGCGCAGGCGACGCCGGCCTCCTGCAGTCGTCGGGCATAGGCGATGTCCTCGTCGTGGAACAGGTCGTTGGTGCCGACACCGATCCACGCGGGCGGCAGGCCGGACAAGTCGTCGTACCGGGCCGGTGCGGCCAGCGGGGACACGCTGCCGTTGGGGACGGAGCCGAGGTACGCACGCCAGCCGAAGCGGTTGCTGTGCTGGCTCCAGAGGCGCTGCCGCCGCCCGTCGATGTCGGACCGGGTGGTGGTCCGGTCGTCCAGCATCGGGTAGGACAGCAGTTGCAGGACCGGCTGGATCTCACCGCGTTCCTTCGCCAGCAGGGCTAACGCGGCGGCCAGACCGGCGCCGGCGCTGGCACCGCCGATGGCGATCAGTGCGGGGTCGATGCCGGGCTGCTTGGCCAGCCAGCGCAGCGCGGTGTAACAGTCTTCCAGTGGTGTCGGGAACGGGTGCTCGGGCGCCAGCCGGTACTCCACCGAGACGACGACGATGTCGAGCTGCTCGGCGATCCGGCGGCAGAAGCGACTGTCCTGCGCGGCGGCGCCGAGCACCATCCCGCCACCGTGGATCCACAGCAACGCCGGCCTCGCCGCTGCCGGCGCCACCTTCGGCCGGCCGCCTTCCAGGAGCTGCCGATGCCCGGCCGACGCCGGCCTCGGACGCTGGGCCGACGCTGGCCGGAAGACGCGCACCGACACGTCGGCGTCCACGGCGACGACCTCGCCGCCCGGCCGTTGAGCCATCCCGGCGACCTTGGTGAGTAGCCGGAGCGTGGGCAGTGTTCGGGAGGTGATCACGGTGCGGGGCAGGAAGCGCGCGGCCCGCAGGTGCGGGTTGAAGAGTTGCTCGGTCATCGTGCTCACCGCGGCATCCGGTTGAACCTGCGGATGATGCGGTCGAAGACCCGCGCGGGGACCAGGCGATGGATCGCACTGATGCTGGTGGCTGTCGAGCCGGCCGGGCGCCGCAGTTTCGGGTTCCGGTCGGTGGCCGCCGCGACGATCACCTTGGCCACGACGGCGGGATCGTCGCCGCTGCTGAGGTTCTTCTCCAGCACCTCGTCGTAGTTGCGCCGCCCTGCCGCGTAGACCGGCAGGGGGAAGTCGCCCTCCACGCTGTGGGCCGCGAACGGGGTGTTGATCGGGCCGGGCTCGACCAGCAGAACCCGCACGCCGTACTCGCGGACCTCGTGGTCGACCGACCCGGAGTAGCCCTCGACCGCGTACTTGGTCGCGACGTACAGGGTCATGAACGGGCTGGGGACGAACCCGCTGAGCGAGGAGACGTTGACGATGCGGCCACTCCGTTGCTCGCGCATCTGCGGCAGGACCGCCCGGGTCATCCGCATCACGCCGTACACGTTGATGTCGAAGATCTCCTGCGTCCGGGCGATCGAGAACTCCTCGGCGGCCCCGGTCGAGCCGACGCCGGCGTTGTTGACCAGGACGTCGATGCGCCCGTACCGCTCGGTCACCTGCTTGACCAGGGAGGCGACCGATTCGTCGCTGGTCACGTCGAGGTCGAGGTAGGTCACTCCGGCCGGTCCGCTGACCCGCGCGGTGTTGCGACCGGTGCCGATCACCTCGAAACCCTCGGCAGCGAACGCGATCGCTGCCGCCTTGCCGATTCCTGAGGTAGCGCCCGTTACGAGCGCCACCTGCCTGGTTGCCGTCATCACGGGACTCCCTCATCGTTGGCTGGTCTTTGAATTATGATCGTATGGCTTACGTTCGTAAGACAATACGGCCAGGACCGATCGATGGCAAGCGATCAAGGAGAAGCAGGTGTCAGCGCTAGGCCGGGACGCCGCGGAAAGTACGCCGGTAAGCGCTTGGCGAGACGCCGAGCGCTGCGTGCAGGTGCTCCCGCAGCGAGGTGCCGCCGGCGAAACCGACCTGGGCGGCGATGTCGTCCACGGCCAGGTCGGTGGACTCCAGGAGATGCCTGGCTCGCTCGACGCGTTGCTGGATGAGCCATCGGCCGGGACTCATGCCGACTTCCTCGTTGAAGCGACGGGCGAAGGTGCGCAGGCTCATGTGGGATCGCTCGGCGAGCTCATTCAACGCCAGCGGCAGGTGGAGGTGGTCCAGCGCCCATTGGCGAGCGGCGGAGGTGCCGTGCGCAGCGGGTCCGGGGACCGGGTACTCGATGTACTGCGCCTGGCCCCCGTCGCGCCATGGCGGGGCGACACACAGGCGTGCCACGTGGTTGGCGATCTCGCTGCCGTGGTCCTTGCGCAGCAGGTGCAGACACACATCGATACCCGAGGCGGCGCCGGCCGAGGTGAGTACGTCGCCGTCGTCGACGAACAGGACATCCGGGTCGAGCGTCACCTGCGGGTACCACTCGCGGAAGATGCTCCTCAGGGCCCAGTGCGTGGTGGCCCGCCGCCCGTCGAGGAGGCCAGCGGCGGCCAGTACGAAGGCACCGGTGCAGGTCGAAACGATCCGCGTGCCCGGAGACACCGACGCGAGAGCTTGTGCCACGGTCGCCGGACCTTCCCGATCCTCGATGTGGAAGGGCGGAACGATGACTGTGTCGGCGGTCCGCAAGATCTCCGCGTCGTGCTCGACCGCGATCGAGAAGTCGGCGTTGGTCCGGACCGGGCGGCCGTCGACGGTGCAGGTCAGCACCTCGTAGCGGCCGTCGGCGGCACCGAAGACGCGATTCGGGATGCCCAGATCGAACGGGTACACCCCGTCGGGCGCGAGGACGACGACACGGTGCGGCTTGGCCATGGCAGGATCCCGTCAATTGTTGGCGATCCTGCCATGGTAGCGGGCGCGGCGGACGACCAGGCTGGAGCCATGACAACCACCGCAACCATGCGAGCCATCAGCCAGGACACCCACGGAACCCCCGAGGTGCTCGAAGAAGTCGTCGTGGCCAAGCCCGCGCCGGGACTGGGTGAGGTCCTCGTCGCCGTCCACGCGGCCGGGATCAACCCGACCGACTGGAAGAACCGCGCCCAGCCCCTCACCGTCACCGGGCTGCCGCTCGTCCTCGGCTGGGACGTCTCGGGCGTCGTCGAGGCGGTCGGCCCGGGCGTCACGCTGTTCAAGGCCGGCGACGAGGTCTTCGGCATGCTGCCCTACCCGGACGGGGTGGGCTCGCACGCCGATTACGTGACCGGGCCCGCTCGCGCCTTCGCCAACAAGCCCGCCAATCTCGACCACGTCCAGGCCGGCGCACTGCCGCTGGCGGCGTTGACCGCTTACCAGGCGTTGGTCGACACGGCCGATGTCCGCCCGGGACAGCGGGTCCTGATCCACGCGGCGGCCGGCGGCGTGGGGCATCTCGCCGTACAGATCGCCAAGTCGCGCGGCGCGTACGTCATCGGCACAGCCAGCGCCGCCAAGCACGACTTCGTCCGATCCCTCGGTGCGGACGAGGTGATCGACTACCACTCGGTCGACTTCACCAAGGCTCTCAGCGACCTCGACGTGGTCCTCGACCCGATCTCGTTCGACTCCGAGGCGCGCGCCCGCTCCCTCGCGGTACTGCGCCCGGACGGCATCCTCGTTTCGATCCTGCTGGCACCGATCGACGCCGGCGAACTCGCGATGATCGCCGAACGAGGTATCCGCTACGAAGGACTGCTCGTCGAGGCCGACCGAGCCGGCATGCAGGCCATCGCCCACCTCGCCGAGACGGGCGCCCTGCGCGTCCACATCGAGGCCACTTTCCCGCTCGACCAGGCCGCCAAAGCCCACGCCCTCGGCGAGACCGGCCGCACCAGCGGCAAGATCGTCCTGACCGTGAAGGAGACCTCAGCCAAGTTGTCCTGACAGCCGCTCAGCCGACCGATGGCCTGCTACAGCAGGCCATCTGGTCATCGAGCCGGCCGGCCGACGGTCAGCGGAGTTGGAAGGCGCGGCGGTAGGCCTGCGGGGACAGGTGGATGCGGCGGGTGAAGTGCTGGCGCAGGTTGATGGCGGTGCCGAAACCGCAGTGGCCGGCGATCTCCTCGATCGACAGGGCCGTGGTCTCCAGCAACTCCTGGGCGTGCCGCACGCGCTGGGTGAGCAGCCACTGCAGTGGCGTCGTCCCCGTCTGTTCGTGGAAGCGCCGGTTGAGGCTCCGCGGACTGACGGCCGCCTGCCGGGCGATGTCGGCAAGCGTCAGCGGCTCGCCGAGGTGGTCGCGCATCCACCGCATCGTCGGCTCCAGCGAACCACTGTCATCCGTCGGCTCGTGGTGAACGATGAACTGCGCCTGGTCGCCGGCACGTTGCGGCGCGACCACGACCTGGCGGGCAACCTCGGCCGCGACCGCCGCTCCGAAATCGTTGCGCACCATGTGAACACACAGGTCGAGACCGGTTGCCGCTCCCGCTGACGTGAGCACGTCGCCCTCGTCGACGAACAGCACGTTGGCGTCGACCTCGACCTGAGGGAACTGCTGAGCCAGGTACTCGGCCGAGGTCCAGTGCGTTGTCGCCCGGCGCCCGTCCAGCAGCCCGGCCGCAGCCAGCATGAAGGCGCCGCTGCAGATCGAAGCGATCCGGGCGCCACGCTCGTGCGCCTGCCGCAGTACGTCGAGCACATCGGCGGGCGGGTCGGTGGTCAAGCGAGCGCCCGGCACGACCACCGTGTCGGCTGTCACCGCATCGGCCAGGTCATGCGGGGCGGTGAGGTGGAACAACTCCCTCCCGTCGCGGCCGGTGACCACGAGACCGGGTCGCTGCCCGCACACGATCACGTCGTACAGCGGATCTCCGTACGCCGCTCCCGGGGCGTCGCCGCGTGACCGCGCGGACCCGAACACCTCACCCGGGATGGCGAGATCGAGACTGTCCACCCGGTCGACAGCCAGTACTGCGACACGATGCATGGCAACAATCTATCGGAGATGGGCGTTCTTGCCACTGTTGACCGCGAGCCGGCCTGACGACGATGAGCAGGGTGATCCTCCTGCACCTCGTCATCCAGCTCACCGTCTACGCCGTCGCCCTTTCCCTGCTGGCCCTCCTGGGCCGCTTCGCCGACCGGCTGTCCCGCCGCCCCACCGTTCACCGCCGCTCCGGCAAGCCAGCTCAGCCATCACGACTGCCATGACAGCAATACCCGTCTAGCTGAAGGCTTCCCGTTGCTACCAGATGCGGACGCGGTCCTCGGGCGCCAGCCACATGCCGTCGTTCTCCGTGACACCGAAGGCTTCGTGGAAGGCGTCGATGTTGCGGGCGACCGCGTTGCAGCGGAACTCCGGCGGCGAGTGCGGGTCGATGGCCAGCCGGCGGATCGCCTCCGCCTCGCGGGCCTTGGTGGACCAGCCCATCGCCCAGGCCAGGAAGAACCGTTGCGCGCCGGTGAGGTTGCCGATCGTCGGCATCTCCGCGTCGCCGAGGGCGAGCTGGTACGCGACGTAGCTGATCGACAGGCCACCGAGGTCGCCGATGTTCTCGCCGAGGGTGAGCTCGCCGTTGACGTGATGACCCGGTGCGTCGGCCGGTTCCAGTACGTCGTACTGCGCGACCAGCTTGGCCGTCCGCTGCTCGAAGGCGGCCCGGTCGTCGTCGGTCCACCAGTCGTTGAGGTTGCCATCACCGTCGTACTTCGACCCCTGGTCGTCGAAGCCGTGCCCGATCTCGTGCCCGATCACCGCGCCGATCGCGCCGTAGTTCACCGCGTCGTCGGCGTCGAGGTCGAAGAACGGCGGACGCAGGATCGCGGCCGGGAAGACGATCTCGTTCATCCGCGGGTTGTAGTAGGCGTTGACCGTCTGTGGGGTCATGAACCACTCGGTCTTGTCGATCGGCTGGCCCAGCTTGGCGAGGTCGCGGGCGGTCTCCACCGCGACCGAGCGGCGGACGTTGCCGACCAGGTCGTCCGGGCGGATCTCGAGCGCGCTGTAGTCCTTCCACTTGTCCGGGTAGCCGATCTTCGGGGTGAACCGGCCGAGCTTCTCGAGGGCGCGCTGCCGCGTCTCCGGGCTCATCCAGTCGAGTGCCTCGATCCGCTGCCGGTAGGCCTCGACCAGGTTGGCGACCAGCTCGACCATCCGGGCCTTGGCGGCCGGCGGGAAGTGCTCGGCGACGTACAGCTGGCCGACCGCTTCACCGAGGGCGGACTCGACCACGCCGACACCACGCTTCCACCGCTCCCGCAGCTCGGGCGCGCCGGTCAGCGTCTTGCCGTAGAAGTCGAAGTTCTCGTCGACGAAGGCCTGACTCAGGAGCGGTGCCGCGGTGTGGACGACACGCCAGCTCAGCCACTCCTTCCAGTGCGCGAGCTCGATCTCCTGCAGCGCCACCGCGGCGGCCGTGAGGTAATCGGGCTGGCGGACCACCAGCTGGGAGAACGCGTCCTCGGGAACCCCTGCGTTGGACATCCACGCAGCCCAGTCGAAACCAGGCGTGAGCTCCTCGAGCCCTGCCCGGTCCAGCTTGTTGTACGTCGCGGTGACATCCCGGTTGCGCACCCGGTCCCAGTGGCCCTGCGCCAGCCGGGTCTCGAGCGCCATGATCCGCTCGGCGGCGGCACCGGAGTCCGGCAGGCCGGCCAGCTCCAGCATCTTGGCCACGTGGGCGACGAAGGCCGTCCGTACTTCGGCGAAGGAGTCCTCGCGGTAGTACGACTCGTCCGGCAGGCTGATGCCGCCCTGGCTCGCGTAGATGATGTATTGGTCGGACTGCCGCGCGTCGATGTCCGCGCCGTAGTAGAAGACGCCGTGCACGCCCTGCAGCTCGAGCTGTCCGAGCGCGCCGACGAGGCCGTCCACGTCCTCGACCGAGGCGACCAGTGCGAGCTGGTCCGCGATCGGGCCGGCGCCGAGCCGCTCGATCGTCGCGGTGTCCATGAAGCTGTTGAACAGGTCGGCGATCTTGCGCGCCTCACTGCCCTCGGGGTGCTCGGTCGCCGCGGTCTTCTCGACGATCGCGCGCACATCCTGCTCCGCGGCGTCCCAGAGCGCGTGGAAGGCGCCGTAGATCGCCTTGTCCGCGGGAATCTCGGTGCGGTCCAGCCATGGCCCGTTCGCGTAGCGGTACAGGTCGTCCTGCGGCCGGACCGTGGTGGACAGATCCGAGCTGTCGATCCCTGCTGTCATTCCTGTCCCGCTCCTTCGCCGCTGCGTCCTAGTGCCATTCACCGTGACATTACCCGTTCCGGACCAGCCGCCGGAGTGGATATCCACAGCTATTGTTGAAAACGCAACCGCCATCGTGCCGGTGCATCCAGGGCGCCGGCCAGACCCCGGAGGACACCCCGCCATGTCACGCCCACTACCCCTGCAGTTGGGCCGCGCACTAGCAGCGACTCTCGGCCTCTCCACCCTTCTTCTCGGCGGCATCACCGCACCAGCCTCCGCCGAAGCACCGGCCGCGCCAGCAGCCGGCCACAGCGCACAGTTCCCGGCCCACTTCGACCTCCCACCAGGCTTCCAGCCCGAAGGCATCGCGATCGACCACGGCGGTACTGCGTACTTCGGCTCCCGCGTCGACGGCGACATCTACGCCGCCAGCCTGCGCACCGGTCAGGGCAAGGTGATCACCCAAGGCCCCGGCACCGCGTCACTCGGCCTGAAGGTCGATCAGCGCGGCCGGCTGTTCGTGGCCGGGGCCGGCGGCGGCGACGGCCGGGTGATCGACACCCGCACCCGCAAGGTGCTCGCCAGCTACACGTTCACCACTGCGCCGTCGACGTTCGTCAACGATGTCATCCTCAGCAAGGACGCCGCCTGGTTCACCGACTCGCGCCAGCCGGTGCTCTACAAGGTTCCTCTCGGCCGCGACGGCTCACTGCCCGGCCAGGCAGCCGTCCGGACCATCCCGCTCAGCGGCGACTACGTGCACGACCCGGTGAACCTCAACGCCAACGGCATCGCCCTCACGCCGGACCGCCGCAACCTGATCATCGTGCAGTCGGCGACGGGCTTCCTGTTCCGCGTCGACCCGCGCACCGGGGTCACCCGGCGGATCGACCTCGGCTCCACCGTGCTGACCAACGGGGACGGCCTGCTCCGGTCCGGCCGCACCCTGTACGTCGTGCAGAACCGGCTGGACAAGATCGGGGTGCTGGAGCTCGACCGGTCGGCCACCAGCGGCCGGCTAGTCCGTGAGATCAGGAGCGCCGACTTCGACGTACCGACCACGGCGGCGTTCTTCGGGTCGCGGATCTACCTGCCGAACGCCCGGTTCCGCACGCCGCCGACCCTGACCACGCCGTACTGGGTGACGGCCGTCCGCCGCTGACGGTCAGGAGACGGTGCGGAGGCTGCCTCGGGCGGCGGCTTTGAGGCGGCTTCCGCACGACAGGCGGACGGAGTACCCGGCGGGGATCGACAGCGGCTCGCCGGTCTGCGGGTTGCGGCCGGTCCGCGGCGCGCGCAGTACCCGCTCGATGCTCAGCAGGCCGGTCAGCGAGACCTTGTCGCCCTTGTGCACGGCTTCGGTGACGACGTCACCCAGCGCGTCGAGCACCTTCTCGGCCTGGTTACGCGGGATGCCCGCCTTCGTCGCCACGCCGGCGACCAGCTCGTTGCGGTTCACGGTTCTCCTCCGAGTCGCGCCGCCGGTCGGCACTGCGGACGCCGCCCCGGTCGGACCTCCAAAACCTTAACCGAAATGATTGTCGTTAGCGAGAGCGATCCCGGATCGTGGGGAAAACCCGCGTCAGAGCCCGTCCTGATCGTGCCAGTGCGACTGCCAGCGCAGGTCGATGGAGGTGCCCGCCAACTGATAGCGGATGTCGGTCGACAGCCGCATCGACGACGACACGTTGTCCAGCGCGGCGTGCACCGTGTGGGCGGTGTGGATGACGACATCACCCGCTGCGTAGTCGGCGACCAGCCAGCGGGCGTCGTACTCCTCGGCCAGGCCAGGTAGGTCCGCAGTGATCGAGGCGGCCGGGCGCTTGAGCGTGCCGGCCGCCTCCTCCCGCAGTACTCGGTGGTGGCTGCCTTCCAGGTACGTGAGACCGCCCAGAGAGACAGGACAGTCGCCGAGCGGGATCCAGGCCGACAGCACCTGGTCAGAGCCTTCGCGGAGGTAGACGAGGTCGTAGTGCGCTTGCGTCGCCGTACCAATCCCTGCTTGACCCGGTGCGATGTGCCGGATGATCTTGCGCCGATGCAGGAACGTCTCACCGCCCAGGAACCACTCGTACCAAGACCGCAGGGCCGGCTGGGCACAGAAGACCTGGTACTGCGCCCCCGGCACCACCTCCCCGAACAGCACCCTCCGCAACGCGCCCGGCTCCACGACCTGCGGCACCCCGTGAGCGTCGGCGACACCAGTCCGCTCGAAGTAGTACCGGCGGAACGCCATCACCTCAGCAGGGATCGAGCAACCCCCGCAGAAACAGGTACCCATCCCGCTCCAGCCGGAGCCGCAGCGCCTCCCGATCCCCTCGCTCTGCCCGCGGGACCTCACTCAGCGTCCCGAGCCGTTCAGACGACAACACATACCCATTGGAAGTCAGCACGCCACCATTTCAACCGCCCACTCGGACCGCGGTGAATGGACTGACGCAGACACTTCTTGGACTCTTGTCATCATGGATGACTGGTCGATCTACCTGACCCCAGGTCCGATTGAGCGTGAACTTGGACTCTTCTGCCTCGGTGCCGGCGAGCAGCGTCACGGGCCCGGCACCGCTCCTGAACGCGCCCTCGGCTGCCACGCCGCCGTCTTCCTTCACCGGGGCAGGGGCCAGCTGCTGCACGGCCCTGATCGCACACTGCACGAGGTCGAGGCGCCAGCCCTGCTCTGGCTCTTCCCCGGCGTACTGCACGGCTACCGGCCGTCCACGCACTGGCAGCAGTCCTGGGTCCTCTTCGGCGGTACTGCGACCGACGCCCTGACCCGTCTCGGCTACCTGACCCCAGAGCAGCCCGTACGCCGGTACGCCGACCCCCGCTCGCCACAGCGCGCCTTCGCCAAGCTCCTCCGAGTCGTCAGGACCAGTGGTCGAGAAGTGCAAGTCGCGGCGGCTCTCTACGACCTCATCGCCGCCGCAGCGCAGGATGACCCAGGCCACGAGCTGATCGCCAGGTTGCGGGCCATCGCCTGTCGTCCACTGTCGATACCGCAGTACGCCGAAGCGCTCGGGGTCACCGTTGACGAGCTACGGACGGCGACTCGGCGGGCGGCCGCTTCCACGCCGCAGGAAGTGATCTTGACCACCCGGATGAACGAGGCGAAGGCCCTGCTGGCCGAGTCCGGACTGCCGGTCGCGGTGGTGGCCCGGCAGGTCGGCTACGACGACCCGGCGTACTTCAGCCGGTTGTTCAGCGCCCGCGTGGGCCAGGCGCCACGCACGTTCCGGCGGATTGGTTCGATCGGGGGGCGATGATCATCCTTTCGATCGAGGCGGCCGGGGTGCACGGTCTGAAAGTGTGGGGTGAAGACCCTTCGCCGGACTGACGCCCGAACAGCCCCGGTGCCGATACGGTCGTTCCATGAGCCAACCGCAGTCCATCGACCCGCGCTACGTCAGCCGGCCGCCCGCGCGACCCAAGAAGCGGCGCAACTGGATCGCCCGGATCATCGGACTGATCGTCCTGCTGTTCGTGCTGAGCCTGATCTGCATCCCGCTGTTCGCCTGGGGCAAGATCAACAAGGTCGACGCCTTCCCCTCCGGCGACCGCCCGGCCGAGACCCCCGGTACGACGTACCTGCTGGTCGGGTCCGACGGCCGCGAGGGGCTGTCCCGCGCCGAGCGGGCCCGGCTGCACACCGGCAAGGCGGCCGGTCACCGGACCGACTCGATCATGTTGCTGCACGTGCCGGAGTCCGGCCCGACCGCGCTGGTCAGCCTGCCGCGGGACAGCTACGTGCCGATCCCGGGCCACGGCCGGAACAAACTGAACGCGGCGTTCGCGTTCGGCGGCCCGCAGTTGCTGATCCAGACCGTGGAGAACGTCTCCGGCCTGCGCGTCGACCACTACGTCGAGATCGGCTTCGGCGGCTTCGCCTCGATCGTGGACGCGGTCGGCGGGGTCAACATGTGCTTGCCTAAGGCAATCAAAGACGAGAAGGCCCACATCAACCTGCCGAAGGGCTGTCAGGACCTCGACGGCGTGACCGCACTGGGCTATGTCCGGGCCCGCTACTTCGATCCGTCCGGCGACCTCGGCCGGGTCCAGCGGCAGCGCGAGATGATCGGTGCGATCGCCGACAAGGGCGTCTCACCGGCCACCTTCCTGAACCCGTTCCGCTTCTACAAGCTCAGCACCGCCGGCGCCGAAGCGCTCAGCGTCGACAAGGACATGGGCCCGTTCACCCTGCTCAAGTTCGCCCGCGGCATGAAGGCGGTGTCCGCCGGCAGCAGTGGGGTCACGCTGACCGTGCCGATCTCCGACAGCAACCTCAGCACCTCGAACGGTTCAGCCGTGAAGTGGGACAGCAAGAAGGCCACCGCCCTCTTCAAGGCCCTGAAGGAAGACAACACGAGCGGCCTGAAAGCCAGCTAGTGATCACGCTGGTTCACCTGGTGGTGAGTCTCGGCATGCTCGTGATCGTGCCGCTGGGGCTCAGCCTGATGACGGTGGACGGCGGTAGGACGGTCCGCCGCTGGTGGCCGGCCGCGGCCGTGCCGGGGGTGATCTCCCTCTGGCTCGTCCGCGGCGACTTGTCGATCGCACTGGCCAGCATCTACGCGGCAGGCACCATCGCCCTCGCAGTACTGGCTGCAGTGGATCTCGTACGCCGGAGACGCTTGCGGGCCAGGGAGATCGCGCTCTACACCGCACTGGTGACGCCAGCGATTGCCGCGCTGGCACTGGTCGCGGAGCGCTCGTCACACGAGCTGTTCGGCTTCAAGCTCACAGTGCTCTCGCTGACGGTCGCCCACTTCCACTTCGCCGGCTTCGCCGCGGCACTGGTCGCCTGCCTGGTGGTGGAGTCGACCAGCGGCCGGGTAGCGACCGCTGCGGCGATCAGCGTGCCACTGGGGACAGGCATCGTGCTGCTCGGCTTCTTCCTCGGCGACGCGGTAGAACTGCTCGGCGCCGCAGTACTGACAGCGGGGATGTGGATGGTCGGCTGGGCGATGTGGCGGCGGTCCCGGACCGCTGACAGAGCCACCAAGGTGCTGTTGAGCGTTTCGGCCGCAGTACTGGTGGTGACGATGCTGCTGGCGCTCAGCTGGGCACTGGGGCATGTAGTGGCGACGCCCTACCTGCCGTTGCGGTGGATGGTTGCTACACATGGAGTGGCGAACGCACTCGGCTTCGCTCTCTGCGGACTGCTGGCGTGGCGCCGGCTGGAGGAGTGGGATGAAGCTCGATGACCTGATCGGCCTGCGCTTCAGCTACGACGCGGTCGGCTCGACCCGGTACGTCGAGACGCCGCCGGGCTACCACCGGCTCGACCATCGGGCCCGGATCGGTGGTGGCGACGAGGTGTTCCGGCGCGCCACCGAGGCGTTGATGAACTGGAAGATGCACCGCAAAGCCGGAGTACGGGTCACGGCGACGGACAGCCCGGCCGTGATCGGCACCAACGCGCTGGGCCGAGCGGGCGTCGGCCCACTCGGCCTGCCGGTGCCGTGCCGCGTGGTCTGGGTCGCGGACGAGCCGGACCGGGTGGGGTTCGCGTACGGAACGCTGGAAGGCCATCCCGCGTCCGGCGAGGAGTCCTTCGTCGTCACTCGCGAGCCGGACGGTGTCTACTTCACGCTCCGCGCCTACAGCCGGGCCGGCACCTGGTACGCGCGTCTGGGCGGCCCTGCCACCCGCGCCACCCAGAAGCTGGTCGCCCAACGCTACGGCCAGGCACTGGAGCGGTTGGCCAACCCCTGAGGCTGGCCGACCCCTCAGGCTGGCCGACCGCTGAGTGGACTGGCGAAGGCAGCGCCCATTGGCCCTGTCCCGACCAGCAGCACCGCTCCTAGCCTCACCAGCATGAGCAACGTCCGCGCCGCTACCCCTGCCGACATCCCCCAACTCGTCGACGCCTACAGCTGGCTGTTCGAGCCGCCGGGCGCGAAGCCTGCCGACTGGGACCCCGCCGTCGCCGCCGACCGGCTGGAGCGCACGATCACCGGCCCACGCAGCGGAGTACTGGTTGCTGCTGACGGGGACGAGCTGCACGGCTTCTGTACGACGTACCTGGATCTCGAGTCGGTCCGGTTCGGTCAGCGTTGCTGGGTGGAGGACCTGGCCGTGGACCCCTCGCAGCGTTCGAGTGGAATCGGCGCGGCCCTCCTGACGGCCGCCCGTGAATGGGCCGCGGCGCAAGGGGCAACCCACCTGGAGCTCGACTCGTCCACGGTCCGCACCGACGCGCACCGCTTCTACAACCGGCACAACCCGGACAGCCACTCGCTCAACTTCGGCTGGCAAACGGCCTGAGCAACAGCGACGCAACCAGCAGCACAACGCAAAGGCCCCGCAAGAGCTCATACCTTTTGCGGGGCCGCAGACATTCTTACCGGGCCCACACGAACGGCTGCCTGACCGACACGCGAACTGTGAGTGACATCATGTCCCGGTGAGTCCCAAGACTTTGACTGATCTGGTGGCACCCGACTGGGCCGAGGCGCTGGCTCCGGTGGAAGAGACCGTGGCGCGGATGGGCGAGTTCCTGCGCAACGAGATCGCCGCCGGCCGGCCGTACCTGCCCGCCGGGGAGAACGTCCTGCGGGCCTTCAACCAGCCGCTGAACGACGTGAAGGTGCTGATCGTCGGCCAGGACCCCTATCCGACGCCCGGGCATCCGGTGGGCCTGAGCTTCTCGGTCGCACCCGACGTGCGCCCGATCCCGCGCAGCCTGCAGAACATCTACCGCGAGCTGATGGCCGACGTCGGCGTACCGGCTCCTTCCAACGGTGACCTGACGCCGTGGGCCGAGCAGGGTGTGCTGATGCTCAACAGAGTGCTGACCGTGCAGCCGGGCAAGTCCGCGTCGCACCGGGGCAAGGGCTGGGAGACGGTGACCGAGCAGGCCATCCATGCGCTCGTGAAGCGCGGTGGACCGCTGGTGGCGATCCTCTGGGGCCGTGACGCGCAGACACTCAAGCCGATGCTCGGCAGTACGCCGTACATCGAGAGTGCCCACCCGAGCCCCATGTCCGCGGACCGTGGCTTCTTCGGCTCCCGGCCGTTCAGCCGGGTCAACGAGCTGCTCATCAAGCAGGGCGGCACCCCTATCGACTGGCGCCTGCCGTAGAAAGCCCAGTCCCGGTCCAGCTGTGCCAGAGCTGGCTGTAGCGACCACCTGCAGCCAGCAACTCGGCATGCGTACCTGCCTCGACCACTCGCCCGTGGTCCAGTACGACGATCCGGTCCGCCTGCTCCGCCTGCGTGAGCCGGTGAGCCACCACCAGCGTCGTACGGCCCTCGGTAGCAGCAGCACTGGCTCGCTCCAGCTCTCGCGCCCCAGCGCTCCCCGCCTCAGCCGTCGCCTCATCCAGTACTGCGACAGCCGGGTCCGCGAGCACCAACCGCGCCAGCGCGACCTGCTGTGCCTGGGCACCCGTCAACTGATGCGCGTTCTCCCCCACCTGGCTCTGCAGCCCGTCCGGCAACGCACGCACCCAGCCGAGCGCCCCCACGAGCTCCAGGGCTTCCTCCACCTCGGCTACAGTCGCCGAAGCCTTGGCCAGCCGTACGTCGTCCAGCAGCGCGCCGGAGAACACATGGACCTCCTGACTCAGCAGAGCAACCTGCTGCTGAGTACGAGCCTCACCGAGCGCCCTGATGTCCACACCACCTAGCCGTACTGTCCCAGTGGTAGGCATCAGTACTCCGGCCGCGATCGCTGCCAGCGTGGTCTTCCCAGCTCCACTCGCGCCCACCAGCGCAACGCGCTCACCCGGCTCGATCCGCAACGAGACCCCGTCGACCACCAGCGGCCCGTCGTACGAGTGCCCGATCCCCACCAGCTCCACAGACGCATCGGCAGGCGACGGCCCCGGAGGCGGCTCGACAGCGGGCTCCAACGTCAGTACTCCGGCCAGGCGCGCCAGCCCGGCCGCAGCCGTCTGCACCTGGTCGAACTGCATCAGCAACGCACCGATCGGGTTGAACAGCCGGTGGAAGTACAACGCGGCCGCCGTGGTCGCGCCGATCGTCACCAGATCCGCCCGGACCAGGAAGAACCCGGCCACCAGGATCGAGGTCAGCCCGACGAACTCGGCGTGGTTGACCCGCGAGGAGAAGAAGCTGAAGAGCCGGAAGACGTTCAGCGACAGGTCGCGCGCGGTCGCCGAGCGATCCGCGATCCGCTCCAGCTGCGTCTCCTCCAGCCGGTACGCCCGGACCGTCGCGCTGCCCCGCAGCGAGGTGATGATCGCCTCGGACCGCTCCCCCATCGCGAGCCGTTCCTTGCTGTAGAAGGGCGCGGACCGCGGCAGGTACCAGCGCAGCGCCAGCAGGTACATGGGCAGGGAGAGCAACCCGGCAAGCCCCAGCCGCCAGTCGAGCGCGAACATCCCGCCCGCGGTCAGCACGATCGTCAGCGACGCCCCCAGCAGGATCGGCCCCAGCTGGGTCAGCGCTGTGGCCACCGCCGCCACGTCATCGCCCACCCGCGACAGCAGGTCCCCGGTACGGATCTTGTCGAGCACAGGAGCCGGCAGGTGCAGCACCCGATCCAGCACCTGCTCCCGGATCCGCGCGAGCACTGTCTCGCCAACTCGCGCGATCAGGGTCACCCCAAGAGCAGTGAGTACTCCGGACAGCAGTGCCGCGCCACCGATCAGCACGACCACCCGTACGACGGCAGACCCATCGGCACCGGCAGACACGTCGTCCACCAACACACCAAGAGCCCACGGTGCGACAAGCCCGGCCGCGCTCCCCACTGTCACCACGACGGCAGCCACGAGCGACAGCAGTCGCAGGCGACGGATCTCCCGCCACAGCACCACCCAGGTGGCGCGCGGCCCGGCAATCGGCAACAACTCGGACGTGCTCATCGCAGTACCGCTTCCTGGTACGCCGTGTCGGTGTCGGCCAGCTCGGCATGCCGGCCCTCTGCCACTACGGAACCCTCCGAGATGACCAGCACCCGGTGCATCTTGCCCAGCAGCGCAGGGCTGCTGGTCAGTACGAGGGTCGCGAGGGTGGGGACGCCCCGGACCTCCGCGAGCCCTTCGGCCAGGAGCTCCTCGGTGACGGCGTCGACCGCAGTACTGGGGTCGTGAAGGACCAGCACTGGGGGCTCGGCCAGCAAGGCACGGGCCAGGCCGAGGCGTTGGCGTTGCCCGCCCGACAGGGTCCGGCCGCGGTCGGACAGTGGATGGTCCAAGCCATCCGGGTAGGCCTCGATCACGTCGGTCGCCGCAGCAGCCTCGACCACACGTTCCAACCCAGAAGAGTTGCTGGAGCCGGCCAACAGGTTGGAGCGCAGCGTCCCCTCGAACAGATCGGTGTCATGCTGCTCGACCAGCACAGAGCGGCGTACCAGGTCGATGTCCAGCTCCTCGACGTCAGTGCCACCGACAAGCACCCGGCCGGTGTGGTCGGCGGTCCTGCCGGCCACGACTGTCAGCAGGGCGTCGGCGTCGCGTGGGTCGTAGCAGAGAACTCCGACTAGCTCACCCGGTCGCAGTGACAGGTCCAGCGAGGACAGGGTCTTGTAGCCAACGCCTTCGAGCGACAGCAGCGGCTTCGCCGGGTCCAGGCTGGTGGAGGTGCCAGTGGTGATCGCCCACGGCGAGCCGAGCGCTGACGCCAGCCGCCCGGCCGAAGCACGAGACGTAGCGAAGACCTGGCCGCTGTAGCCGAGTAGCCCGACGGGCTCCGCGATGAACTGGGCCAGGCCCACGACGGTGATCAACTCGCCGATGCTGATCCGGCCGTCCAGGGCGAACCAACCGGCGACACCTGCGACCGCTGCCAGCAGCAGACCGCTCAGCGCGTTGGTGACACCGTCCTGCAACCCGTTGGTCGACGCAGCCCGGAGCGTCGCCTTCAACGTCTCCTGGCTCGACCGTCGGTACCGCTCGGCTGCGTTGTGCTGAGCCCCGATGCCACGCAGTGTGCGAAGCCCACCGACCAGGTCGGTCGCCAGGGCCGTAGTACTGGCGACTGCTTCCTGCTGCGACGCCGTACGACGGGTCAGCAGTGGCGACAGGGCCTGGATGCCCAGCACCAGCAGGGGTACGCCGATCATCACGCCAAGCCCCAGCGGTACGTCGACGAGCAGCAGAGCCACCGACGACACCACCAGTGCGGCACTGCCGGCAAAGCCCAGCGAGACGGCGCGTAGTACCAGCGAGGTCTTCTCTGCATCGGAGGTGGCGATCTGCAGCAGCTCCCCCGACCGCAGGCCGGTCCGGTGACCGCGGGGGTCCAGCACTCGCCGGGCGATCTCCAGCCGAAGCAGGTGGGTCTCGTACTCGATCGCGTGGACCACCTGCCGGGCGCCGGTCTTCCAGGCGTTCGACAGCACCGCGAACAGCGCGACCATCATCAGCACGCACCACAGCAGCGGTTCCAGCCGCCCGGTCGACACGGCCTGGTCGACGAAGATGCCGATCGTGATCGGTACCGCGACCTCCGTGGCCTGGTGCAACGCCAGGACGAGCATCCCGGCGATCATCCGGGCCCGGTGCCGCCCGATCGCGCGGCGCAGCACCCTGCCTGCTGTGAACTCCACGGAAAAGCCTTCCCCCACGTCGGCGTGACCGCCCCTCCGGGCGGCAAGTTAGTACACCCTAACTTGACGAAGAAAAGAACCGGAAGCGCCGACCGATTGACACCTGCCCCGGCTCCCCCGTACGGTCTCGCGGTAATAGGAAACTTTCCTAACAGTTGATCCAGGCGGCCGGAAGGTCAGCGTGGTCAGGCGACGTGACAGCGAAGGGAGGGCAGGGTTAGCACATGGCCAGCACACCCGGTACACCCCGCCTGCTCCGCGCGATGAACGACCGCGCCGCCCTCGACCTGCTGCTCACGCACGGGCCGTTGTCCCGCACCACGCTCGGCAACCTCACCGGCCTGTCCAAGCCGACCGCCTCCCAGCTGCTCTCCCGGCTCGAGAGCGCCGGGCTCGTCCGGGCCAGCGGGACCAGCGCCGGCCGGCCAGGCCCCAATGCCCAGCTGTACGAGATCAACGGCGGCATCGCGTACGTCGCCGGCCTGGACGTCACGCCGACCCGGATCCGTTCGGCCATCGCCGACTTGACCGGCAAGGTGGTCGGCCGCTTCGAGCTGCCCACTCCCGGCCGGAGTGCCAAGGGCACCGTCGAACGCGTTGTCAAGGCGATCGACGGCGCGCTCGGCGATGCCGGGCTGACCCGCGACCGCCTGCACCGCGTCTCGATCGGCACGCCCGGTGGGTTCGACCCGACCACCGGCCGGCTCCGCTACGCGACTCACCTCCCCGGCTGGCACGCGCCACACCTGCTCGAGGAGCTGGCCGCTGCGATCGCAGTACCGCTGGAGGTCGAGAACGACGTCAACCTGGCCGCGGTCGCCGAGCAGCAGGTCGGGCACGCGAGCAACAGCGACAACTTCGTCATGCTCTGGGGCGAGGAGGGTATCGGCGCGGCGATCGTGATCGGCGGCCACCTCGTCCGCGGCGCCACCGGCGGTGCCGGTGAGGTCGCCTTCCTGCCGCTGCCCGGTACGCCGCTGGTGCGCAACGTCGGCCGCAACAACGCCGGCGGCTTCCAGGAACTCGCCGGTGGCGAACCGGTCCTCGAACTGGCCCGCTCCCACGGCCTGCGCGCCCGTACGCCGGAAGCCGCGATCGCCGCCGCCCTGGAGACCCCGGGCGCGGGCGACACCGTGCTGGCCGAGTTCGCCCATCGTCTCGCGGTCGGCCTGGCCGCGATCGTGTCCGTCGTCGACCCCGAGCTGATCGTGCTCGCGGGCGGCGTCATCACCGCCGGCGGCGAACGCCTCCGCGGCCTGGTGCAGGACGAGCTCGCCGAGCTCGCCGTACCGCGGCCGCGGTTGCTGATGACCGCGATCAACACCGACCCGGTGCTGTCCGGCGCCCTGCAGTCTGCCCTGAGCTACACCCGCGACGCGGTCTTCGACACAGCCGGTACGACGACCGGGGGCAGTACCGACTAGCCCCGACCAACCGGCGCCACTAGCGCCGCCAGCCGCCCAGCCACATCCCCGGACCGGGACACCAACCCGGTCCGGTGGATCCGCACACCCCAATGCAGTCCCGCTCCACCCAGGATCAGGAGAAAACGGAAATGCGTCGAGTCCACAAAGCAGTGATCGCCTCCGCCGCGATCGCGCTGCTCGGTACCGCCTGCACCGGTACGTCGAGCGCCCCCAAGGCGAACGACGACGCCACCCAGCCCACCACGATCACCTTCTGGCACGGCTGGAGCGCGCCGAGCGAGGCGGCCGCGATCGCGGCGAACGTGAAGTCGTTCGAGGCGAAGTTCCCGCACATCAAGGTGAAGGTCGTCGGCAACATCAACGACGACAAGATCAAGCAGGCGCTGCGGGCCGGCGGCCCGAACGCCCCGGACGTGGTGTCGTCCTTCACCACCGACAACGTCGGCACGTTCTGCTCCTCGAAGGTGTTCGCCGACCTCAAGCCGTTCCTCGACAAGTCCGGCGTCGACCTGGACAAGACGTTCCCGAAGCCGCTGCAGGACTACACGCAGTTCCAGGACCAGCGCTGTGCCCTGCCGCTGCTGAACGACGCCTACGGCCTGTACTACAACAAGGACGCGTTCAAGGCGGCCGGGATCACCGAGCCGCCGAAGACGCTGTCGGAGTTCGACGCGGCCGCGAAGAAGCTGACCAAACCCAAGGGTGACGGCTATGCCCAGCTCGGCTTCATGCCGAACTGGCACGGCTACGAAGCGACGCCCACCCACCTCGCGGCGCAGTGGAACGCGACGTACTTCACCCCCGAAGGCAAGTCGAACCTGGCCGGCGACCCGGCGTTCGCCAAGATGCTGACCTGGCAGTCGAACCTGGTCAAGGAACTCGGTGGTTTCACCAAGCTGGAGAAGTACCGCGCGACCTTCGGTGACGAGTGGGGCGCCAAGAACCCCTTCCACACCGGCCAGGTGGCAATGGCGATGGACGGCGAGTGGCGGCTCGGGATGGCCAAGGAAGCCGGCGTGAAGTTCGACATCGGCGTCGCGCCGTTCCCGGTCCCGGACGAGCAGAAGGACAGCTACGGCAAGGGCTACCTGTCCGGCACCATCATCGGGATCGCGAACACCAGCCAGAAGCAGAACGCCGCCTGGGAGCTGGTCAAGTACATGACCACCGACACCAAGGCCGTGGTCGACTTCTCCAACGGGATCCACAACGTGCCGTCCACCCTGGAGGCGCTGAAGTCGCCGGACCTGAAGGTCGACGAGAAGTTCAAGGTCTTCCTCGACATCGCCCAGCACCCGAAGAGCAGCACCACCCCGGCCAGCCCGAACGGCGGCGCCTACCAGCTCACCCTGACCGACCTCGCCTACGCCGTCGAGTCCGGGAAGCAGACCGATATCGCTGCCGGTCTGGCCAAGGCCGACCAGCAGATCGACAAGGACATCGCGCAGGCCAAGTGATGACGACCATCTCCGCAGGGCTCAGGACACAGCGGCGCCGCGAACGGCTGCGCAACCTGGCCTTCCTCTCCCCGTGGCTGATCGGGGTCAGCGTCTTCTTCCTCTACCCGCTGGCCTCGACCGTCTACTTCAGCTTCATGAAGTACGACGGTTTCACCCCGCCGGTGTGGACCGGCCTGAAGAACTGGAGCTACGTCTTCACCGACTACCCGTTCTTCTGGCCGGCCCTGCGCAACACGCTCTGGCTGGTGATCGTCATGGTCACGCTGCGAGTCCTTTTCGGGCTCGGCATCGGGATGCTGATCACCAAGGTGAAAACCGGCGCCGGACTGTTCCGCACCATGTTCTACCTGCCGTACCTCGCACCGCCGGTGGCCGCCACGATGGCGTTCGCGTTCCTGCTCAACCCAGGGACCGGGCCGGTCAACAGCATCCTGGGCAAGGTCGGACTGCCGCAACTGGGCTGGTTCAACGACCCGGCCTGGTCGAAGCCGGCCCTGACCCTGCTGGCCATCTGGGGCATCGGCGACCTGATGGTGATCTTCATGGCCTCGCTGCTCGACGTACCGAAGGAGCAGTACGAGGCGGCGGCACTCGACGGCGCGAGCTCGTGGCAACGGTTCGTGGCGGTGACACTGCCGAACATCCAGCCGATCGTGTTGTTCGCGGTCGTCACCGGCGTCATCCAGACCATGCAGTACTACACGCAGCCACTGATCGCCGGGAAGGTCGCCAGTGGGGTGATCGGCGGATCGGGTCAGCAGTTCGAACCCGGTTACCCGGACAAGTCGACGCTGACCCTTCCCCAGCTGGTCTACAACCTCGGCTTCCAGCGGTTCGACACCGGCGGAGCGAGCGTGATCGCGCTGGTGCTGTTCGTACTGGCGATGGTGTTCACGGCGTTCCTGATGCGCCGCGGCAGTGGCTTCCTGGCCACGGACGACTAGGAGACTGCTGAATGAGTACCCTGACCACCCCGAGGATCGAGACACCCGCGGACACCCCCGGCCCGACCGCGGCGGGGCGCGACGCCCGGCGTACCAGGTTTCTGAACTGGGTCGCCGTACACACCCTGGCGATCGCGGCGGCGTTGTTCTTCGTGTTGCCGTTCGTGTTCGTCGCTCTGACCGCCCTGATGAGCGACCAGCAGGCACTGACCCGCGATCTGTGGCCGGACAGCTGGCACTGGGAGAACCTGCGCACCGTGTGGGAGACCCCGGGCTTCCTGACCTGGTGGAAGAACACCCTCATGTACGCCGTACTCGGAACGGTGCTGACCCTGCTGTCCAGCATCCCCGTCGCGTACGCCCTGGCCAGGTTCAAGTTCCGCGGCCGCAACCTGGCGATGATGCTGGTGATCTCCACGATGATGCTGCCGCCCCAGGTCGTGATCGTGCCGATGTACCTGTTCTGGGCCAAGGAACTGCACCTGTCCGGGACGTTGTGGCCGCTCATCATCCCGATGGCGTTCACCGACGCGTTCTCGATCTTCCTGCTCCGGCAGTTCCTGCTGACCATCCCGAAGGAGTACGTCGACGCCGCCAAGGTCGACGGCTGCGGCGAGTTCCGGGCGCTGGTCCGGGTCGTGCTGCCGATGGCCAAGCCGGCCATCGCGGCGGTCGCGCTGTTCCAGTTCTTCTACTGCTGGAACGACTACTTCGGGCCCCAGATCTACGCCAGCGAGAACCCGGCCGCCTGGACCCTCAGCTACGGCCTGGAATCCTTCAAGGGCGCCCACCACACCAACTGGAACCTCACGATGGCAGCGACCCTGCTGGTGATGGCTCCGGTGATCATCCTGTTCTTCTTCGCCCAAAGGGCCTTCATCGAAGGCGTCACACTCACAGGGGTCAAAGGTTGAAACTCACAGTCGTCGGTGGCGGATCCACCTACACGCCTGAACTCATCGACGGGTTCGCCCGGTTGCGCGACTCGCTGCCGGTCACCGAACTGGTGCTGGTCGACCCGGCCGCCGACCGGCTCGAGCTGGTCGGCGGGCTGGCCCGGCGGATCTTCGCCAAACAAGGGCATCCGGGTCGCGTGGTCACCACGTCCGACCTGGAGTCAGCGGTCGACGGCGCGGACGCGGTACTGCTCCAGCTCCGCGTCGGCGGACAGGCCGCACGCAACCAGGACGAGACGTGGCCGCTCGAGTGCGGTTGCGTCGGCCAGGAGACTACCGGCGCGGGCGGCCTGGCGAAGGCGCTGCGCACGGTCCCCGTCGTACTGGACATCGCCGAGCGGGTCCGCCGGTCCAACCCGGACGCATGGATCATCGACTTCACCAACCCGGTCGGCATCGTCACCCGCTCGCTGTTGTCCGAAGGCCACAAGGCGGTCGGGCTGTGCAACGTGGCGATCGGTTTCCAGCGGAAGTTCGCCGGCATGTTGGGCGTCACGCCGGAGCAGGTCTCGCTCGACCACGTCGGGCTCAACCACCTGACCTGGGAACGGGCCGTCCGCGTCGAAGGCGAGAACGTCCTGCCGAAGCTGCTCGCCTCGCACTCGGCCGAGCTCGCCGCGGAACTGAAGCTGCCGGCCGAACTGTTGCTGCAGCTCGGCGTCGTACCGTCGTACTACCTGCGCTACTTCTACGCGCATGACGAGGTCGTCCGCGAGCTGCTGGAGAAGCCGTCGCGGGCCGCCGAGGTCGCCGCGATCGAGAAGGAACTGCTCGACCTGTACGCCGATCCGACCTTGGACGAGAAGCCCGCGTTGCTGGAGCAACGGGGTGGCGCGTACTACTCCGAGGCCGCGGTCGCGCTGGCGTCTTCGCTGCTCAACGACACCGGCGACGTCCAGGTGGTCAACACCCTCAACAACGGCACGCTGCCGTTCCTCCCCGACGACGCGGTGATCGAAGTACCGGCGACTGTAGGAGCAGCCGGTACTGCGCCGTTGCCGATCTCGCCCCTCGAGCCGCTGTACGCCGGACTGGTCGCGAGCATCACGGCGTACGAGAATCTTGCTCTGGAGGCAGCTCTGAAGGGTGGTGCGGAACGGGTGTTCAACGCTCTGCTGGCGCATCCGCTGATCGGGCAGATCGAGTACGCCAACCAGCTCACCGACAAGTTGCTCGCGCACAACCGCGAGCACCTCCTATGGGCGTGACGATGGTGGACGAGGTGAACAAGTTGGTCAGACCCCTGGTGCCGGGCGGTGTCCTTGCCTTCGACGCCGGCAACAGCAAGACCGACGTGGCCCTCGTCTCCGCCGACGGAACAGTCCTCGGTACTGCGCGCGGCGGCGGCTTCGAGCCGCACATCATCGGTGCCGCGGCCGCGGTCGACGGGCTGGCCCCGCTGGTCGCCGCCGCCGCGGCCGAGGCTGGTCTCGCGGTCGGTGACGTCCCGCTGGTGCAGCAGATCTCCGCGTGCCTGGCGAACGCGGATCTCCCGATCGAGGAAGAGCGGCTCGCCGAGGCGTTCGAGTCGCACGGCTGGGCCACCTCGGTCCACGTCGCCAACGACACCTTCGCCCTGTTGCGCGCGGGCGTGGACGAGCCGCGCGGGGTCGCGGTGGTCTGCGGCGCGGGCATCAACTGCGCCGGCCTGCTCCCCGACGGCCGGACCGCACGGTTCCCGGCGGTCGGCCGGATCTCCGGCGATTGGGGCGGTGGGCAACAACTTGCGGACGAGGCGTTCTGGGCCGCGGCCCGCGCGGACGACGGCCGGGGCCCGGCGACGGCCCTGGCTACCGTTCTCCCGGCGCACTACGGCCTCCAGTCCATGCCGGCACTGATCGAGGCGCTCCACCTGGGCGACATCCCGGTCTCCCGCCGACTGGAGGCGACGCCGCTGCTCTTCCAGGTCGCGGCCGCCGGCGATCCCGTCGCCACAGCAGTGGTCCACCGGCAAGCGGAGGAGATCGTCGCCATGGCGGTCGTCGCCATGACCCGCCTGGACCTCTTGAGCGAGCCGACGGACGTAGTACTGGGAGGTGGTGTCCTCACCGCGGGCCACCCGCTGCTGATGGAGACCGTACTGCGCCTGCTCGCCGCGGCAGCCCCCAAAGCAGTAGCCCGCGTCATCGACGTCCCGCCCGTCGTCGGCGCCGCCCTTCTCGGCCTGGACCACACCAACGCCCCACCCACCGCCCACCACACCCTCCGAGCCAGCTACGCCCCACCCCCGGCCGCGTAATTGCCGAGCTTGTCGACGGCGGGCCAGGATCGACTTCTGGCCCGCCCTTGATTGCTGTGTAATCATGATTACATGAGTACACAGACAGAGAATGAGCGGGTGCGGGGGTGGCTGACCGGGCGGCTTCCCGCGAGATGGTTCGAGGGTGAGCCCGAGGTGAGTATCGATCGCGACGAGATTCTCGTGGTCGGGACGATCAAGGCGCCGGAGCAGGACGGCGAGGTCAGCGCGGCCGAGCGGTCGGCGGCCGAGGAGGGCCGGATCAGGCAGTTCCGGGAGGACACCCGGGAGAAGCGGATCGAGATTGCGCGCGAACTGGAGCACGCGACCCGGCGGAAGGTCGCCTGGGGCGTGCAGGCCGGCGGGACGCGCACGGTGTTCACGTCGCTGTCGGCGCCGGTGATGACGCGGCTGCGTCAGCCGGAGCGTCAGGTGCTGGATACGTTGGTGGATGCCGGGGTCGCCCGGTCTCGCAGCGACGCGCTGGGCTGGTGCGTGAAGCTGGTCGCCCAGCACAGCGAAAGCTGGCTGGCCGAGCTCCGCGAGGCGATGGCCAAGGTAGAAGACGTCCGCCGAGCCGGCCCCGGCGGCGACACCAACGTCCCCAACGACAAGCAGTAGTTCTCTCGTTGGGTCAGGAGGGTAGTCCCGCTAGTTGACTACCCTCCTGAGCTTTGGGGTTTTGGGGACGGGCGGGCGCTGGGTGCGCCCGCCCGTCGGGAGTGGCAGACCTAGCTGTGTCGCGGGGGCTCGCTGGACCAGCTGTTGTCGCCGCCGTTCCAGTTGCCGTTCGAGCCCCGCGCGCCGTGGTGGGCCGGGTACTGCTCGTCCGGCTGCGCGTACGGCGCCTCCTGCGACGGGTAGCCGGCCTGCGTCCCAGTGCCGGCCCCAGCGCTCGCGCCCATGCCGCTCGACCCGCCCGTGGCGTTGGAGCCGGTGCCCGTGGAACCCACGCCGTTCGAGCCGGTCATGCCGTTGGAGCCGGCGGTGTTCGTCGAGGTGCGGTCGAACAGGGTGTGCAGCGCCTGGCCGGCCATCTCGCGGCCCCCGAGGCCGAAAGCGAGGCCGAGTGCGAGCGCGGCACCTGCGAGCACGATCAGCAGGGTGTTGCCGGTCAGCTGGACCGCGATGCCGAGCTGGGTCAGCGCGGCGAACGCGGCGTACACCAGGACGGCGTACCGGCCGACCTTGGCGAGGGTCTCGTTGCCGGTGGCGCCGCGGATGATCGCGGCCAGGAAGTTCGCGAACAGCGCCGCCAGGCAGATGATCACGATCGCGGCGAAGATCCGCGGGATGTAGGCGAGCATGTCGGACATGAACGCCGAGATCTCCGGCACGCCGAGCGCCGAGGCGAACATCGTGAAGCTGATCAGGAAGACGAACCAGAACACGACCTTGCCGAGCATCGCGGAAGCGGTCAGCCCCGTGCCGGACCGCTGCAGGATGCCGGACACGCCGGCCCGTTCCATCCACTGGTCGAAACCGACCTTGCCGAGCAGTTTGCCCACCAGCTTGCCGAGCACCTTGGCGACGATGTAGCCGACCGCCAGGATGACGAGACCGCCGAGCAGGTTGGGGATGAACCCGAGAAGCTTGCCGAAGGCATCTTCAAAGGGCTGGGTGAAGTCGATTGCCAGTGCAGACATCGGCTTTCCTCTCCGGACTGGCCCGCAACCGCCGCCACGCACCCGTCCGCGCGACTCCGGCTCCGGGCGGATGCAGTGGTGTCTGCTTGCACCCGTGCCCGGTCGGACGGCCCGCAAACCCCGTTTTCTAACGCAATGTGATTGCGTAAGGCAATTACTGTCACCAGACCCCCTGCCCGGTAAGGGCCGTGCGGGCCCTGAGATGCTGTCGGGATGACCGATGTCGTGATCCGCCGCGCCACCGCCACCGACCTGCCCGGCATCGTCGCGATGCTGACCGACGACGAGATCGCCGCCCGGCGGGAGAGCCCGGACGACCTGACGCCGTACCAGGCCGCCTTCGAGGCCATCGCCGCCGACCCGAACCAGGTCCTGGTTGTTGCCGAGCGCAACGGTGAGCTGGTCGGCACGCTGCAGTTGACGATCATCCCCGGCCTGTCCCGCAAGGGCGCCACCCGCGGCCTGGTGGAGGCAGTCCGGGTGACAGCCTCAGCCCGCGGTACCGGCCTCGGTACGACGCTGCTGGAGTGGTCGATCGAAGAAGCCCGCGCTCGCGGCTGCGCCCTCGTCCAGCTCACCACGGACAAGGCTCGCGCCGACGCCCACCGCTTCTACCACCGCCTGGGTTTCGAGAACACCCACGAGGGTTTCAAGCTCCGGCTCAACTGACCTTTGCCGCCGGCGCGGTGTAGGTGTTGCAGGAGGCCGGGTCGGCGGTCGCGAATCCGCGGGTCGCCCAGTACTCGGCACTCTTGCGGGAGCCGTGGTCGCGGTCCTTCTTCGGATCGTCACCACCGTTCTTGGACGCGTACACCCAGAACCTCAGCCGCTCGCCCTGGAGGTCGAGTGCCTTCTTGTTCGCGCTGAGGAAGACCGCGCCCAGACAGTCGGCCTGCAACTCCAGCCGGCGGGACCACTCCAGCTCCGCCGCCTTGTTCTTCGCCCAACCCTCCTGGGAAGCCGAGGAGATCAGGATGTTGGTCAGCAGTTGCACGTGATGGCTGTACTCGTGCGCGATGGTGGTCAGGAGATTGACGGCGGTGACCGGATCTTCCTTGTAGTACTTGACCGTCTGCTCCCACTTCATGGTCATGGTTTCGTCGGCCCCGCAGTAGTACGCCACCCAGTCGGTCGACTGACCAGTGCACGCTCCGCTGCGTGTCTTGGTGGCCAGGACCAGCTTGGGCTGGCGGAACGGGTAGCCGGCTTTCAGGACCAGCGGCTCCCAGGTCTCGTGCAGGCAGGGCAGCACCGCTTGGTAGAAGCGCAGTACGTTCGTCTTGCTGTCCGGCTTGACCTTCGGAAGAGCACAGTTGACGCTCGCCAGCTTGCCGACCGCGTAGAGCCCGTTCTTCTGCAGCCGGACCGCGTCCGGCACCGGCTGGACCGTCTTGGTGACAGTCGGGGGCGGAGGGGCCGGGACGGGCTTCTCCGACGGCCTGACCGTTGGTCTGGTGAGCGGGTTCGCGACTGTTCTGTCGTAGGAGTCGATCACCTTGTAGCCGGAGAAGGCGCCTCCGGCCACCACGATCAGGGCCAGCGCCGACAGCAAGCCCACGATGGGATGGGAGAAGCGGCGAGGACCCTTCAGCTGCGGCGCCTGGGTGTCGAACTGCGGTAGGCCGGTCCTGGTGGGCATGGTGTTCCAGCCGACCGGGCGAGCCCCACCGATCTGCCGGCCACCCTGCAGCGGCGTAACGGGCGCACCGGCCAGCGGCGCGGCCGGGGGTGCACCGAACCCCCGGTACTCCGGGTCGGATGGCTGCGGCGCGGCCTTCCGCAGGCTGGGGTCGACCTCGGCGCCGACCGGACGGGCCTTGCCGAGGCCGAGCTGGCGACGGTTGACGGCCTCCGCGGGCGTCAGCGCAGTACGGGGCGTGCCGACCGGGACGGGGTCAGGCTGGTCGCCCGCTCCACCCGGCAAGAAGTGTCCGATCGTGGGCCCGGGCGTGGGCACCCGCTCGTCGTCCGCCATCCGTCTACCCCAAGTCCTCGGTGCTCAGCTGACCTTGGCCGCAGCTGCCACGAAAGTGTTGCAGGAGCCAGGGTCCGGGACCGAAAAGCCTCTGTTCGTCCACAGCGCGACGCTTTTGTCGGACCCATGGTCGCGCACCTTGCGCGGGTCGCTGTCATCGCCGCCGTGTTTGCTCCGCCACGTCCACCAGGTCAGCAGGTCGCCGGTGACCGGGAAGGTGGCCCGCTCCGCACCCAGGAAGACGGCGGACAGACAGGCCGCCTGCAAGGCCGACCGCCGGGTCTGCTCCAGCTTCAGGGCCGGCGTGGCCGACTCTGCCTGGCGGCGGATCGACGACTCGAGGATGCCGGTCAGGTTCTGGACGTGGACGCCGTAGACGTAACCGAGCGCGCCGGCCATGTCGATGCGGGCCAGCGACCGATTCTCGGCGTACTCGCCCTGGAGGTCCTCCCACGGCAGCGCAACACTGCCGCCGTCGGCGGCGCAGTACGAGGAGACCTTCTCCTGTACGCCGCACGCGGTCTCCTGGCCGTCGTCGAACATGATCAGCCTCGGCGGGTGGAACTCGTGACCGCTCTTGCGGACGACGGGTTCCCAGAACTTGTTCATGCAGATCAGGAGCGCCTGGTAGTACGCCTTGACGTTGCTCTTGGAGGTCGGCCGGAAGGCGGGTTCGCGGCACTTGACCGGCGTCGGTTTGCCGGCCGAGTAGAGCTTGTTCTCCAGCAGCACGACCACATCGGGCGTCGGCTCGGCGGTCGCCTGCTGGTCCGACGGCTGCTGGTCGGACTGGGTGCCGGGCTGCTTGACGGACGGCGTACCGAGTGGGTTCGCGACGAAGTCGTCGTACGACGCGAGCACCTTGGTCGCCCCGAAAACGGCGCCGCCGGCCACGACCAGCGCGCCCGCGACGAGGCCGGCGATCAGCGCCTTCGACTTCTTCTTCGGCTGGAACGGGATCGGCTCCGGCTGGTACCGCGCCTTGAACGCGGCGGCCGCCCGATCACCAGCAGGCGGCGGCCCGAGCCGCGACCCGGACAGCAACGGCGGTCCGGCCGTCTTTTCAGCGCCCCGACCGAGCCGCGACGTCGGCGCGGCGAGCGGCTCCGACGGAGCCCCGTAAGCCGGCACCCCCGACCGCCCGTACGTCGGCAACCCGTCGGTTTGCCCATACGTCGGCAACCCGCCCGGCGGCAACTCGCCCGGCTGCCCGTTCGTCGGCAACCCGTCCGGCTGGTCGTCCTTCGGCAGGAAATGCCCGGGCCTGGGCCCCGACTCCTCGGCCATGCATCCCCGCTTCTCCCCAGTCCCGGGCGCGGCCCCGGACCCATCATGTCGATTGACGATCGGAGCCACCCCCAGCCCGGACCGCCGCCCGATGCTACGACGCGCGGACTCCATCGATGTACCGAATTGCAGCTATTGACATCGCTTCGCGACCTGACCTGACTCTCTGTGCGGGTGGAAGCACTGAAGGCGACCTGGTCTGAAGGTGATCTAGGGTCCGTGGCATGACCTTGACTGATGCCGCACGGAAGCTCGTAGAAGGCGGTAATCCCGGGATCCTGGCGACGATCAACCCAGACGGAAGCCCGCAGACATCCGTCGTGTGGGTCGGCACCGACGGCGACGAGGTAGTCATCTCAACGCAGGCCGGCCGACGCAAGGAGGTCAACCTGCTCCGCGATCCGCGCGCGAGCCTGCTGGTGATCGCGAAGGACGACCCCGACCAGTACGTCGAGATCCGCGGCACCGCGACAATCACCGAAGACACCGGCCGTGCCCTCGCCTACCAACTCGCCGAACACTACGAGGGCGAAGGCGCCGGCCAGGAATACCTCGACCTCCCACCCGACGTAGTACGCACCGTCATCCGCATCACCCCGTCAAAGCTGACCGGCCCAGCCGCCCAACCCTGACCGGCCCAGCCGCTTAGCCCCGGACCGCCCCCACTCACAATCCTGCCGTTTCCGGCCGCCGGCGCGCCCGCGCAGGCGTAGCCAGGTGCGATCAGCTGTGGTTTGTGAGTGGGGGCGGTCCGGCTTATCGGGCTAAGCCCGGCCGAAGGCGAGGAAGTGGAAGCTTGCGGACATCACTCGCGGATCGTCCTCGACCAGCCGCGCCAGCGCGATCGCGGACGGAAGTAGCCGCGGTACGTCGTCGGCCGGGGCGTGCTCGAGCGTCGCGGCGGCTGGTCCTTCGACACCCAGTACTTCGACCCCGCCCAGCCCCGCGTTCTCGAACTCCGCTCGCAACTCGTCCGCGTGGTGGAAGTACGCGTTGGTGAAGCCGTTCGGGTCGTCGTGGTTGCGGCCGGTTGCGAGGGCGTCGGCGAAGAGCTGCAGCTTCTCGATCAGCATGCCCTTGGTGCCGTATTCCAGCAGCGCGGCGTACCGACTGATGCCTGCAGCAACCACCAGTCCACCCGGCCTGGTCACCCGCCGGGCCTCACTCAACGCCTGCGCCCGATCAGCCGCCTCGACCAGGTGATACAGCGGACCGAGCAACAAGGTGACGTCAAAGCTGTCGTCCTCCTGCGCCAACTCCCGCGCATCCCCGACCACCGCCGCAAACGTCCCGACCTCCGCCGCCTTGGCGACATGCTCCTCCACCGGATCGACGAGCGTCACCCGGTAACCGTCGTCGGCCAACCACCGCGCATGCACCCCCGTCGCCCCACCCACATCCAAAACACTTGCCCCCGGCAACGGCAGGTACCGGCGTACCAGCTCCTGCGTCCGCAAGAACTCCAGCCGCCCATGCCCCGACCGCACCAGCCGCGAGTCCTCGACGTACCGCTCGGCATAAAACGCCCTGATCAACGGATCCAGTTCCACCATCCCCCCATGATCCCCACCCAAAAACCCGGGGACACCCCATTTCCCCACCCCGTACCCTGCCCCGATGAGCCGCATCGTCTTCCTGAACGGCGCACCCTCCACCGGCAAGACCACCCTCGCCACAGCCCTGCACCAAGCCCTGACGACCCCGGCGTTCTACCAGTCCCTGGACGATTTCCGCGCCGCGATCCAACCCGAGTTCTGGCTGCGGGGACGCGTCCCCGGCCTGTTCGACCGTTTCGTCGACGCGTACTTGTCCTGCCTCCGCGAGCTGGCCGGCCACGGCTTCGACATCGTCGCCGAGTCGATCATCCGTCCGAGCGACCTGCCGCGGTACGACGAGTTGTTCGGCGCCTTCGACGTGATCCTGATCGGCATCACCTGCCCGCTCCCGGTCCTGCGCGAACGCGAACTCCACCGCACCGACCGCTACAACGGCTTCCTCGAACCGGACATCGCCCTGTACGACGCTCTCGCCACCCACTCGTACGAGCTTCTGATCGACACCTCGGGCGAGCCCACCGAGACCTCGGTCGCCAGGATCCTGAGCTACCTGTCAGAGCGGTGAGGTGGTGGATTCGTAGGTTCGGTTGAGGAAGTCGAGGGTGGCGTCGAAGGTGAAGGTCCAGCGGGTGGGTGGGGTGCCGCGGAGGTAGGCGACGGCTGGGTGGCTGAGGGGTGGGTAGGGGAGGTCGGCCAGGTGCCGGATGGCCTCGGGGAGGGGGAACCAGCGGGCTTCCTGGACGGAGTTGTCGGGATCGTCGATGGCGAAGTCGCCGTCCGGGAGGTCGACGCGGTAGTTCCACGCCGTACTGCGCACCGCGTCGTCCCGGCTGACCACCAGGACCTCGCTGACCAGGATGAGCCGGTCGACTGCGGCGATCAGGCCGGTCTCCTCGCGCAACTCGCGAACAGCTGCTTCCGCGGGTGACTCGCCTGGTTCGACGGCGCCGCTCGGGAGGGTCCAGTGGTCGTCTTCCCAGCGCTCATAGCGTTCGCGGATCAAGGTGAGCTGGTCCGCGCGGAAGGCGAGGACGCCGACGTAGTCAGGCATTGGGCTGGAGGGTGAACTCGATCTCGCCGAACTCGTCGGGGCCTTCGTCGGTGAAGCCAGCACCCCGCAGGGTGGCCAGCGAGGCGTTGTTGGTGGGCTCCACCGTTGCGTGGATGAACTGGGCGCCGAGCTTCCTGGCCAGCTCGACGACGTGCTCGACGGTCGGGCGGCCCAGGCCCTCGCCGCGGCGGCCGGGGCTGACGTAGTACATGATCTCGGCCTCGTCGTCGAGGATCTCCAGGTCGATGAAGCCGATCAGGCCGGTCTCGTCGAAGGTGATCCAGCCGTGCCGGCTCGGTGCCTGGAGCAACGGCGTCCAGCGCCGCACCGCCTGGCCGTAGAACCCGCCGAAGCTCGCGCCACCGTCCGGATCGGCGGCCAGCCACTGCTCGACCTGCCGCAACCCGTCCTCGTCGATCGGCCTCACCTTCATGCCACCGCACTCTGCCTGCCGCCACCGACAATTGTCGAGCCCGTCCAAACCTGTTGCGACTCCAACTGTGGACCGGTTGGCTGTACCCATGGTCGACCTGACGCGAGCCGAGTACCCGCTGTCCTCGAAGTACGACGCCGACTGGCTGCTCGACTGCGACATGGGCCCGAATCCGCTCTGGCTGCTCGAAGATCTGGCGGGCGAACTCGACCTGACGCCCGGCCTCAAGGTCCTCGACCTCGGCTCCGGCAAGGGCGCGACCTCGGTCTTCCTGGCGAAGGAGTACGGCGTCCAGGTCTGGGCTGCCGACCTGTGGGTCGACCCCTCCGACGCCGCCGCCAACTTCGCGGCCCACGGCGTCGACGCCACCGCACTCAAGGCCGAAGCCCACACGCTGCCCTTCGCCCGCGAGTTCTTCGACGTGATCGTCTGCATCGACGCCTACGAGTACTTCGGTACGGCGGACAACTACCTCGCCTACCTCACCGGCTTCCTCAAACCCGGCGGCCGGCTCGGCGTCGCCACTCCCGCGATGACCCGGGAGGTCCGCGACCTCGGCTACATCCCGGAGCACATCAAGAAGCTGGTCGGCTGGGAGGCGATCGCCTGGCACACCCCCGAGTGGTGGCGGTTCCAGTGGGAGATCACCGAACTGGTCGAGGACGTCTCGGCCCGGATGCAGAAGTCCGGCTGGAGCGACTGGCTCGCCTGGGCCGAAGCCGCCTCCGAGCGCACCGGCACCCCGGACGGCATCCTGGAAATGCTCCGCGCCGACCAGGGCGAGTACCTCGGCTTCGCACTCGTCAGCGCCCGCAAGCGGGGCTGAGCACCCGGACCCGGTTCCGGCCGCTCACCGGCACTGAGCAATGCTGTCGGTATGAGCTGGGCTATCTACGCGATGCGAGGGCCAGGAGGCGTACGCCGCCTCGAGGACATTCCGGACGGCTACCAACCGCCCTCACTCGGTACTGCGGAAGCGGTGGTCGACCAGGTGCGCGAGCTCGCGCCCGACGTGGACGCGAGCAAGCGGTCCTGGCTGCAGCTGAAGAATGCCGACTACGACGTCGAGATGTCGATCGGCAAGGGCGTCGAGGTCCGCGACATCACCTTCTACATCGACGGGCCGCGCTCGATCCCGCTGGTGATGCAGATCAGCAGCAAGCTGGGCGTGACGCCGTACGACACCGAGTCCGGCAACTTCCTCACCGAGGAGTCCCGCCCACCGGTCCCCCCGCCGCTGACCCCGGACGAGATCAAGGCCAACAAACCGAAGTGGTGGAAGTTCGGCCGCTGAGGCCCGGACCGCCCCCACTCACAAACAGTGATGATGTGGGTGTGGCTCCGCAGGGACCGTCCTGACTCGCTCTCAAACTGACTACGGGTCTTCAACAGGATCTGTCGGTCGGTCTGCTGCGGAGCCACTGCACTCACCGGACCCGGGGGATCGTGACTTCATAGGAGCCTGTGCCAGCAGGCACCCATCACTGTTTTGTCCGCTTGCCTCGGCTGGTGCGTGCCGCCCTAGCCCTAGTGAGAGGACGGCTGATGTCCACCATCGCACGTGAAAACATCGAGTTCCAGTCTGCTGTGACCGGTGGTGTCGATACCCATCGCGACACTCACACCGCGGCCGTGATCGACCCTGTCGGGCGGCTCCTGGATCACCGTACGTTTCCCGCCACCGCACCGGGTTACCGCGACCTGCTGGCCTGGCTGCGGACCTTCGGCTCCGTAGCGAAAGTCGGGATCGAGGGCACCGGCGCCTACGGCCACGGTCTGGCCAACTACCTGACCAGCCACAACGTCGACATCGTCGAGGTCGATCGGCCCGACCGAAAGACCCGGCGCGCGGCCGGCAAATCCGACCCGGTCGACGCCGAAGCAGCTGCCCGCGCGGCCCTGTCCGGCACCCGGACCGCGACACCGAAAACCCGCACCGGCCCAGTCGAGGCACTCCGCAACCTGCGCGTGGCCCGCCGCAGCGCGATCAGCCAGCGCGCCGACTGCATCCGCAGAATGAAAACACTCATCATCACCGCACCCGACCCGCTCCGCGACCAACTCCGAGCCCTGACGGTGACGCAGCTGATCACCACCTGCACCGCGCTGCGCCCCGACCACAGCCACGCCGACCAGCCCGCCCAAGCCGCCAAAATCGCACTGCGCAGCCTGGCCCGACGACACAACCACCTCACCGACGAGATCACCGACCTCGACACCCTCATCCAGCCACTCGTCGAGCAGATCAACCCCCGCCTGCTCGAACTCAACGGTGTCGGCGCCGACACCGCCGGCCAACTCCTGGTCACCGCCGGCCAAAACCCCGACCGCATCCGCTCCGAAGCAGCCTTCGCGATGCTCTGCGGCGCCGCACCCATCCCCGCCTCGTCCGGCCGAACCCACCGACACCGCCTCAACCGCGGAGGCGACCGCCAAGCCAACGCAGCCCTCCACCGCATCGTCATCTGCAGACTCCGCTGGGACCCCAGAACCCGCGCCTACATGAACCGCAGAACCACCGAAGGCCTCCAAAAAAGACATCATCCGCTGCCTCAAACGACACATCGCCCGCGAGCTCTACTACGTCCTAACCACCACTTGACGATCCATAGGAGCATCCTCCATCGGTCGCAGCCGGCCGAGCGTGCGCCGGCATGCTCCCGGCAGGGAGTGGCAGGTTTGTGAGTGGGGGCGGTCCGCGCCGCCAGGCGGTCAGCGGACTCGGCGGGGCAGCGAGGCAGGCGCCGCTGGGGCGGGTCAGCGGGCTGGGCGGGTGCTGACCAGGGTGGCGATCTTGTTGATGCGGTGTTCCGGGTTGTTCAGGGCGTCTTTCCAGTAGTTGCCGGCGGCATGGTCTTCCGGGGTTGCGCAGGTCGACAGGGTGAGCATCGCCTGGGTCGGCGCCACCCCCGGCCGGCCCGGTACGGCGGCGTTCTGTTGCGCCTTCTCGGCCGGTTTGCGGAACGAGATCGTCATCGTCCGGTTCACCACGTAGTCGTAGACGGTTCCGTTGGACGTGACGAAGACGTGCTCGCCGTTCCGCAGCTCGGGTAGCCGCCCGAACGGCCGGCCGTGGGTGGTCCGGTGCCCGGTGACGATGAAGTTGCCGATCTCCCCCGGGCCGACCCCGCCCGCCGGCCCGCGTGGCGACGCGAACACGCCACGATCCTGGATCACCGTGCCGGGCTTGTCGTCCGCCGTGCCGGTGTAGGCGACGACGCGGAGCGCGCGGACGCCGATCGCGGGAATGGCGAGCATCGTCACGGCGGTGGCCGAGGAACGGCCACCCGTCGGCTTCGCCCCGGTCGGCGACGGCGTCGGCGAGAGTGTCGGCGAGGGCGACCGGGACGGCGTCGGCTTGCCGAGCGTCGGAGTCGGAGTGGCGGAAGCAGTCGTCGGAGCGCTCTCCGGCACGGACTGCTCAACAGTCGGCTCCGCAGTACCGGATGGCGCCGTGTCGGTGCAGCCCACGAGGGCAGCCGTCAGCACCGTCGCAACCATCCACCGCCCCACCATCATCGGACCGTAACTCCCAGCACCGAAAACCAGCAGAAAAGCCGGTACTACCCGACTGTCAGGGTGGCCGGCCCCACGCGCAAGATCCCGGAGTCCAACGGCTCACACCGGACACCACCGCGCCCGCGAAGACCCTTGAAGGCACCAGGCGCCAGTACGACGTCCATCCACGCGCACGGATTGGCCGGCCGATGCGCCTGGAACCGCACCGGCCCCGACCCGCTGTCCACCGTGAAGCTCCGCCCCGGCACCCGCTCGCCCGACCCCATCCGCCGCGCCGCCAGTTGGTCGATCGGATACCCCCGGATGATGATGTTCCGCCGGGTCAGCACCGGATCAGGCACCTCGTCCAGCCCCAACCCCATCGCCAACTCGTCCAGCGCCCCGGCATCAAACACCGTCACCGCGGCCTTCCGATGCGCCGACCGACCGAAGTACCGATCCCCCACGATCCCCAACCCGGCCCGAACCTCGATCTCCTGCGGCCCAGCCATCAGAGCATCCACCCGGGGTCCGTTCTCCGGCCGCCCCTCGTAGGCATGCACCGGCGAAACCACGAACCCCACGATCTCGACCCGCACCTCGCTGTCCACAAAGTTCAAGGTAGCCGCACAACGGATGCGGCTCGGGAGGCGTTTCAGAGGTATGACGTTCGATCAGTGGGTGCGGGACGGCCGCGGGCGGTTGCTCGCGTTCGCCACCGTGCTCTGCGGTGGGCGCCACCTGGGCGAGGATGTCGTCCAGGAGGTGCTGGTCCGGGTCCACCGCAAGTGGGACATGATCAGCGGCCTGGACTACCCGGACGCCTACGTCCGCAGGATGGTCGTCAACGAGTTCCTGTCCTGGCGCCGCAAGTGGGCCCGGATCGAGCCGAGCGGACTGCTCGACGTGGTCGGCTCGGTCCCCGATCCGGCCGGCCTGATCGCCGAACGGATGGAACTGCTGACCGAACTGTGCGCCCTGCCCAAGCGGCAGCGCGCGGTCGTCGTACTGCGGTACCTGGTCGGCCAGTCGGATGCCGAGATCGCCGAGACCCTCGGCTGCACGGAAGGCACCGTGCGCGGCTACTCGTCCCGCGCCCTGGCCACCCTCAAGATCCAGCTCACCGCGGAGGTGTCCGACCATGCGCACTGAGCAGTCCCTTCGCGAAGCCCTCGAATTCCTCGCCGAACGAGCCGAACAGACCCAGCAGGCCGAGCCGTCAGAAGCCACCCGTACGCCGGTACGCCGGCTCCGTCGTTCCCTCGTACTCGCAACCGTGGCGGCGGCCGTCGCCGCAGCGGTCCTCGTACCAGTCGGGCTCGACCGCAAAGGCTCACCACCACCCGTCACGGAAAACACGACAACCCCCAATCCGCCACCGGAGTGGACTCAGCGGTGGGTGAGCGTGGAACCGAGCTCGACCAGCCGGATCTACTCCGGCCCGAACCGGGCGTCCTGCGTGGTGACCGACTACCCCGTGAACAACTACAACCCGGCCAAACGCGGCAAACTCCTGAAAGAGACGACGGTCAGCGGCCACCCGGCGCACCTGATCGAGGCCCCCGCCACGACAACTCGGCAGAAGCACCTGATGCTCGCGTGGAGCTACCGGACAGGCCGCTGGGCACTGGTCGGCTGCACGCCGGATCTCAAGGATCGCGGCGCCGCCGAACAGCAGGTCCGGCGGTTTGCCGAGAGCCTCGATTTCGGGACGTTTGCTGCGCCCGTCGAGTTCGGGTATCTGCCGCCCGGTGCCCGGGTCCGGTCGATCGACGCCCCCGCCAACTTCATTGACATCCGCGTGATCGGCAGCCCGATGGGGGCGATCAGTGTGATCCTCCACTGGCCGTCGCGGACACATGTTCCGCCCGGTGAGCGACCGGTCCAGATCAATGGACGACCCGGCCGGATCAGCGCCGACGGACAGGTGCGGATCCCGTACGGGAGCTTCGATGTCGTGGTGGGTGCACGGGGCGGCGGCACCACCGGAGCGGGTCGGGAAAACATGGTGCTGGCGATCGCGAAGGGGATCCGGGTGGCCGACCCGAAGGATCGCTCGACCTGGTTTCCGGCCGAGGTCGGGCTCAGCCCCAGGTGAGCGGGTCGAGCAAGTGATAGAAGTCGAGCCGCTGGGGGTCCGGCGTCAGGCCGTACACAGCAAAGAAGCTGTCGGCGTCGACCGACCACTCGTCGGCCAACTGAGCTCTGACCAGGGCGAGGTCGGCATGCCGGTCCGCGATGCCGAGGCGGCCGAGGTCGATCACGCCGGTGAACTCGAGTGTGTCGGGATCGAACAGGAAGTTCGGCAAGCAGGCGTCGCCATGGCAGACCACAAGATCTGCCTTTGAAGCGACCTCCGGCAACTCGGCGTGCAATCGGGCCAACAGCTCGGACGGCTCCACCAGTCGCCACTCGTCGGTGAGGAAGTCCGGGTTCACCGCACCCCGCCGTACGACGTCCTCCGCCAGCCCCAGTACCTCAGTCAGCGGCCGCTCGAACGGGCATGTCGAAACCGGCAGGTCATGCAACGACCGCAGAGCCGACGCGAAGCCGGCCACCAGCTTCTCCGACCACGGCAGCTCACTCGCCGCGACCCCCGGCACCGCAGACGTCAGCAGCGCAGCGCCCTCGTCACTCTCAATCCAGTCGAGCACCGAGGCGCCAGGCATCGAAGTACCGGCAAGCCACTCGACCCGCTCGCGCTCAGCCTGCAACTCCTCAACCCCAGCAGGCCCGCAACACTTCGCATAGACCGCACCACGGCGAAACACGTCGGTCGCGGATTCCCCGCCGCTGACCGGCTCCCAACCACTCCCCGGCAACAACATCCCGCCATCCTCACACAACGGCAACCCTAAGCGTTCTACCAGTACAGGCTCCGACTGGAGGAGAAATGCACAACCAGCACGCGATCGTCAGCACCCGCCTCGGCGACCTCACGCTAGTTGCCTCAGGCAACGCAGTGATCGGCGTCTACTTCCCCCACCACTGGGTGAAACCCACCACAGCAACGCTCGGCGAGCAAACGACGAACGACCCGCTCCTGACCGACGCCGCCCGCCAGTTGGACCAGTACTTCGCCGGCGAACGCGACACCTTCGATCTCCCCATCGAACGACGCGGCGGCGACGCGTTCCAGCAGCAAGTCTGGGCCCTGCTCGACGAGATCCCGCGCGGCGAGACCACGACGTACGGCGAACTCGCGGAGCGGCTCGGCGACAGGCAACTCGCTCAACTGGTCGGCAAGGCGGTCGGCAGCAACCCGCTCTCCGTCATCGTCCCCTGCCACCGCGTGGTCGGGAAGAACGGCAAGCTCACCGGGTACGCCGGCGGCCTCCAGCGCAAGCAGTTCCTACTCGACCTGGAAGAGGCGGCACCAGCGCGGCTGTTCTAAGAGGACGATTCGCGCACGATCAACTGCCAAGGGAAGTCGAACACCTTGCCGTCCGCCCCTTCGCGGTCGGTGAGGCGGTCCACGATGATCCGGCACAACGCGCGATTGAACCCGACCGGCCCGACCGTCGACAGCGCCGGATCCAGATGCTCCCCCTCCGGCGTGTTGCCGACCCCGACCACGGCCAGATCCCCCGGTACGTCGAGCCGCAACCGGTGCGCGGCCCGGATCGCGGCGATCGCGGCGAAGTCCGTCGTACAGTAAAGCGCCGTCGGCCGGTCCGGCCGGTTGAGCACCGACATCGCGGCCCGGTAGGCCCCCTCCGGATGCGGCTCATAAGTAGCCACCAGTTCGTCCAGCACCGGTACGCCGGCCGTCTCCATCGTGCGCAGATAAGCGTCGAACCGCGGCGATCCGGTCAGCTTCGAGGTGAGGGCGCCGATCCGGGTGTGCCGCTCCAGCAGGTGCTCCACCGCCAGATGGCAACGCGGCTCGGCGCCCGACCGGATCACGTCGAAACCACGCGGTTCCAGCACCTCACTGAACACGACCATCTGCACGCCCTGAGCCGCGAACGCCTCGAGATCGGCAACCAGGGCCGGGTCGTCGCGGACGTGATCGATGAAGATCACGTCCGGCGTCCGGTTCGCCAGCACGGTCCGCCAGTCGCCGTCGGCCACGATCAGCGCGGTCTTGCCGAGCGGTTGCACGGCCGCGCTGACGTCAGCGGCGACCGCCTGCGCCCACGGATCGGCGAGAACGCTCAGCGACAACAGCACCAGGTCGGACTTGCCCGTCCGGATCGCGCGGGCCGCGTCGTTCCGCCGGTACCCGAGCCGCGCGGCGGTCTCCCGGACCCGGTCCGCGGTGCTGTCCGAGATCGTCTGGCTGCGCGGATGCCCGGACAGCACGTAGGACACCGTGGCGATCGAGACTCCCGCCGCGGCGGCGACCGTGCGCAGCGTCGGTTTGTCGGTCATCCCCGTGGCCATGAGACCGATTCTCTCAGCCCTTGACCGCTCCGGTGATGACGCCCTTGTTGAAGTGCCGTTGCAGGAACGGGTAGACCATCGCGATCGGTACCAGCGCCACCACCACGACCGCCATCTGCAGGGACTGCGGCTGCGGCAACGGCGTCACCCCGAGCTGGTCGGCCGACAGCGACTTGCCCTGCAGCACGTATGTCCGCAGGATCACCTGGACGGGCCACTTCGAGGTGTCGTTGAGGTAGAGCAGCGCGTTGAAGAAGGCGTTCCAGAAGCCGACCGCGTAGAACAGCCCGACCACCGCGATCACCGCCTTCGACAGCGGCATCACGATCCGCCGCAGGATGGTGAAGTCGCTGGCGCCGTCGATCCGCGCACTCTCCAGGATCTCGGCCGGCACGTTCATGAAGAACGTCCGCATCACCACGAAGTTGAACGCCCCCAGCGCGCCCGGCAGGATCAGCGACCACAGGCTGTCGATCAGCCCGAGCTGCTTGACGATCAGGAACATCGGGATGATGCCCGGCGCGAACAACAGCGTGAACAGCACCATCAGCAGCACCGGCCGGCCGAACAGCACGGGGCGCGAGGTCGCGTAGGCCAGCGCGATCGTGGTGCACAGGGCGATCGCCGTACCGATCACGGTGACGAAGACGCTGACCCCGATCGCCCGCGCCATCAACCCGCCGCTGAACAACGTCTCGTACGCCTTCAGGGTCGGGTGCGACGGCCACAACACGTAACCGCCCGCCTCGATGATGTCCCGGTCGCTGGCCAGCGAGGTCGAGATCACCACCATGATCGGGATGATGATCGCCACCGCGAACCCGCCGAGCACCAGCGCCTTGATCGTCTGGTACGCCGGCGCCGGCCGCTCCTTCCAGATCGGCCTCACGACTCTCCTCTTTTCTGGAAGATCCCTGGCTCACCGAGCCGATGGGCGAGCGAGTTCGCACCCCACAGCAGCAGCGCGCCGAGCACACCCTTGGCCAAGCCGGCCGCGGCCCCGCTGCTCCAGTCACCACCGACCACGCCGGCGTAGTACGTGAAGGTGTCCAGTACTTCGGCCGCGCCCGGCCCGACCGAGTCGCGTTGCAGGATGAACTGCTCGAACCCGACGCTGAGGATGTCGCCGATCCGCAGGATCAGCAGCAACACGATGACGGTGCGCATCGACGGCAGCGTGATGTGCCAGAGCCGCCGCCAGCGACCCGCGCCGTCCGCGGCGGCAGCCTCGTACAGGGAGACGTCGACCGCCGACAGCGCGGCCAGGAAGATGATCATCGCCCAGCCCGCGTCCTTCCAGATCAGCTGCGCGACGACGAGCAGCGGGAAGGTGTCCGGGTTCGTCATGAACGGGATCGGGTCGAACCCGGCCTGCCGGAGCAGGTTGTTGACGAACCCGGCGCCGCCGAGCGACTGCTGGAACAGCGTGATGACCAGCACCCAGGACAGGAAGTGCGGCAGGTACGCGATGGTCTGGAAGGCCCGCCGGAGCTTGTTGCTGACCAGGGAATCCACGATCAGCGCCATCGCCAGCGGCACCGGGAAGAACAGCAGCAGCTGGACTCCGGCCAGAATCAACGTGTTGCGCAACGCGTCCCAGAAGTCGGGGTTCGCGTACAGGTTGACGAAGTTCTGGATGCCGTTCCACTCGCTGTGCATGATGCCGAGGTACGGCTGGAAGTCCTGGAACGCGACCACGTTGCCCAGCACCGGCAGGTAGAAGAAGACGAGCAGGAACAAGACACCCGGCACCATCAGCACCAGCATCTGCCAGTCCCGCCGCAACCGGGCCTTGAACGGCAACTGCTGTCCCGTACTGCGGTGCCGCCGCCGCTTGGGTGGGCGCGGTGGCGCCGGTGCCGGCTGTTTGCGTTCTTCGGTGACCGCTGTCATCGGCGGGCTCAGGATCCGGTGACCGGCACACTGGCCGGGAGGACAGCTTCGAACTCACCACGCATCTTGTCGCCGCCGCCGCTCTTCCAGCGCTTGAGCGCCTCGTCGTACGCGCCGATCTTCTGCCGGCCGGTGACGATGTCCACGATGGTGTCGCGGAACGCCTCGGTCAGCTTCGGACCGACCTTGCTGCTGGTGTCGGAGTAGGTGCCGGCGGTCGGGTTGCGCATCGCGAACGCGAGCAGCTTCTGCTCGGTGGCGTGGATCTTCTTGGTGTCGTCGGGGAACGCCGGGTTGAAGATCACGCTCTCCGGCGAGGTCATGATGGTCAGCGCGCTGACCAGACCGGGCGCCTGCTGGTTGCCGGCCGCGGTGAGCACCGGATTCTTGTTCGCGTCCAGCGTGTACTGCTGGCCCGCCGTACCGAAGTTCTTCTGCAGGTACTCCTTGGTGCCGAAGGGCGCCGAGAGGTAGTTGATCAGGGCAAGCAGTTCGCGGATCCGGCCCTCGTCGGTCTTCTTGAACGGGGTGAAACCGACCGTGCCGTAGCCCATGTCGTAGATCGGCTTGGCCTTGCCGTCGTGGCCGAACGGGATCATCGTGTCCATGAACAGCGTCGGGTCGGCCGCGCGGAAGTCAGCGGTCGCCCGCGGTCCGACCATGACCTGGGCCGCGATCTGGCCGTTGACCGTCTTCGGGGTGGCGTCCGCGAGGTTGAGGTCGGGGTAGAAGACCTTCGCCGCCCAGAGCTTCGCGCCGTACTCGACGGTGGCCCGGTAGTTGTCGGTCTCGTAGAGGTGGGTCAGCGAGCGGTCCTGGTTGACCCGCCAGCCGTTCGGCGTACCGAACCAGCCGCCGAACATGTGCAGCATGTTGATGATGGCCGGCTCGAGCGCGTAGTTCGTGCCACTGGTGAGCTCCTTGCACTTGGCGAAGAACTCGTCGGCGGTCTTGCACTGCAGGCCGCCGACCTTGGCCCAGGTCCGCGGGTTGCCCATCATCACCTGACCGAACGGCGTGGACGGGATCGGCGCGCCCCAGATCTTGCCGTTCACCACCGCGGTCCGCCAGGAGGCCGGCTTCAGCGCGGCGAGGTTCGGGTACTCCAGCACGGCGTCGCCGGACAGGTAGGGAGTCAGGTCCTGGAACTTGGCCTCGAGCATCGGGCCGACGTTCGGGATGCCCTGGTTCGGCGGCAGCCACATCAGGTCCGGCAGCGAGTCACCGGCCAGCAGGGTGGCGAACTTCTCCGGGTAGCCGGGGTCGGTGCCGATGGTCAGCTTCAGCTCGCCGCCGAGCGCCTGGTTGAGCGCCTGCCACATCGGGTTGCTGCCCATCGGGGGCGGCGGCGTCGCGAAGGTCTCGGTCAGCGCGGTCACCGAACTCTTCAGCGGCGGCGACTGCACACTGGCGATCGCGTTCTCCGGGAACCGCAGGAAGCCCGGCTCGAGCCCGGACTCGGCCCCCGCCAGCTCCGGCCGCAGCGCGTCGAACGGCTTGTACGTCGGCAGCTTCACGTCGCCGGAAGCCTTCGCTCCCCCGCCGGTCGACCCGCCGTCGCCACACCCCGCCAGCGTCGGGCCGAGCACCACCGCACCCAGCGCGGCGCCACCCAGCTCCAAAAACCTCCGCCGCCCGAACCTGCTCTCCATGCTGCCCTCACCTCTGCTCGGCCTGACCGTTTGTGATCCCTGATCGCAGGAACCACTCACTAACGATCACTTAAACGTTAACCGGGACCGTAAACCCACCCCCTGCCCTCCCGCAACCCCCGACCCCCAACCCCCACCGGCCAGTTGGCCACTTTGTGCACCGACTGAGCTGCTACTCACGAGTAGAACGCTCAGACGGTGCACAAAGTCGGGTTTTACGAGGTGGCAACGAGGTGGCAATGCGGCGGGCGTGCGGGGAAGCGAGAGTGAGGGCGTGGAGGAGCTTCGGACGAGAGTGAACGCCGGTACCGCCTGTGACGTGTGCGGACGCATGCCGCATCCGGCGCGACTGCGGCTGACCTTGGCCAAACTCGCGGCAATCTTCCCGCTGGAGCTCGCGTTGCACGCGCTGATCGTCGCGGTCCATCCGCCGTACCTGGTCGCCGTCAGCCTGCTGGCGGTCACCACCACCGCACTGGCCATCTGGGTGATCGAACCGTCGACCATGCGGCTGTTGCGGACCTGGCTCCACGCCCCGGGCCATCGGCTCCGGCGGCAGACCCACGCCGGCCTGGCGCAGGCATCCTCGCTCTGGCGAATCAGGGTCACGCTCGACGACCGGGCCGGAGAGCTGGAACACCTCACCCACGGACTGGCCGAGCTGGATGCGAACATCCTCGGCCTGCACTTTCATCCGGTGCTCGGCGGTGTCCGGGACGAGCTGGTCGTGGCGACACCGGAGGGCGTCGGACCGGACGACTTGCTGGCGATCGTCACAGCGGCGGGTGGGTACGACGTACAGGTCTGGCCGACGACGACCCTTGCCCTGGTCGACGGGCAGACCACGGCGTTGAGCCTGGCGGCGCGGGTCGTGGCGGACGCGGCCGAGCTACCGCACGCGGTGGCCGAGCTACTTGGTGCTCAGCTGGTCACGGATCCGAAGGAGTTCCAGGGCCGAGGTCTGCCGGCCGACGGTGCGGTGCTCAAGATCCCGTCGCCGTGGAGCGGCCTCTACGTCTTCACCCGGCCGGGCGAACCGTTCACTCCGGCGGAGTCGGCGCGGGCGCACCGGCTCGCGGAGGTCGCCGAGGCAGCCCGGGCACTCAGTCGCGGTTGGTGACTTCGAAGGCGACGATGGCCGCGGCGACCGCGACGTTCAGGGACTCGACGCCCGCATGCAGCGGGATCTGGAGGTCTTCGTCGGTCTGCACGGTGATGCCGTTGGTCTCGCCGCCGAGGACGAAGACCGAGCGGGGCGCGAGTTCGGCCTTGAAGAGAGACTGCTGCGAGCGGGCCGACAGGCCGTAGATGCGGTAGCCCGCCTCCCTCAGCAGGTTGACGGCCGCCTTCGCGGTGGCGACATTCACGATCGGGGCCTGGAAGGCGACGCCTGCGGACGCCTTGATGACCAGGGGACCGACGTGCGGCGTACCGGCTCTCGGCAGGATCACTCCGTCGATGCCGGCGCCGGTCGCGGTTCGCAGGATCATCCCGACGTTGCCGGGATTGGTGACCCCGTCGAGCAGGAACACGTTGGTCGGCCGCTTGCCGCGGGTCCGGACGAAGTCGGCCAGCGGCGTCATCCGGGGCGCGTTCACGTCGGCGACCACGCCCTGGTCGTGCTTGCCGTTACCGGCCAGCCACTTCACCCGCGACGCCGTGGCCCGCTCCACCGGCGTACCGGTCCGGGCCGCGGCCTGGAGGATCTCGTCCAGCGAACCACCACCGGCGTTGTCCGCGACCACCACCTTCGCCACCGACAGGGCACGGTCGTTCAGCGCCTCGAGCACCGGCTTCCGCCCGAAGATGGTGATCCACTTGTCCCGGGGAGACAACTTCTCCCGCGCGTCCTGATCCACCGACGTACCGTACCGCCGCCACCCCGAACCACCACGATCAGCCGGCCGGGATCGCCCCAGCCGCCGGCTCGGCAGCGGGCGGGCACGGCACCATCGCGTCCGGCGGCTCGACCCCCGGAGACACGGCGGGAAGCTCCGCCGCACGAACCGTGTAGCCCTTCCCGGACTCGTACGCCGTGAACGGTGCCGGCGCCAGACCACTCGGCACACAGGACGGGTCGATCACTCCCCAGGAGAACCCGAGCCGGTCGAAGCGCCGGCCGCGCGGATCGTCGTACACGCTGACCGACAACCGCATGCCCCGGGGGAAGCCGATGTTGCCGGTGCTCGTCCCGGAGACCACCGCGACCGGCCCGGCGGTCATCACGTAGTCGACCGCGATCGCACCCCAGTGGTGCGTCACCCCGCCGTTCCCGTCCGGAACCGGATGGTCGAACTTGACCGTCCCGCGCGCGTCACCCCAGACGAGCTTGTTGCCGACCACCTTGTACGGGTTGCCGTGCGCGTCGACGACGAACCGCCGGAGCGGATTCCCGGGATCGAGCGAGTAGCTCACCCAGGCATCCCCGGTCACATGCCCCTCCTGCCGCTGCTGCCCGGCCGCCTGGGAAGGGCCTGCCGAGCCAACCACTGTCAGCCCGGCGCCGACCACGGCCATCACCATTGCCACCTTGCCGAATCCCGCCATCTGAACTCCTTTGTCGTCCCGAATCGCCTGTGTGGGCAACTCTTCGCGACAACAGACGGATGCTCCTCCCCCAGCCAGGTGAACCGTCTGATCCTTTCGGGGGACGCTCACCCCTTGACGGGGTTGGTGGCCTTGCCGTCGAGCCAGAGGGTGTCGGTGGGGTCGCGGTGGACGCCGGTCGAGCCGACGTGCTTGGTGCTGATCTTCGGGCCGTTCTTGATCACGTGGACCAGCGCCATCGCGTGCCCGCGGCCCAGGTCGTAGTCCTCCTTCAGCCAGTCGGCCACCGGGCCGGCCTTGGTGGCCGGGCCCTCGAAACCGCGCTCGCGGGCCAGCTCGACCAGCTCCCGCGGGGTCCGGCCGGTCTTCTCCTCGATCTTGTCCAGGTAAGCCTGAAACGACATCTCGTTCACCTCTCGCCCGGGCCGCCCGGTTGGCCGCCACACCCAGGCGTCGATCATCGTTCGGCCGGATCGACACCGGCTCGCAAAAAACTTCGCCATCCCGGGAGTTACTGTTTGCGAGCGACCGACAGAAGGGTGGATGGAGATGACGTACGACGCCGGAATCCGGCCTGAGGTCCCGCCGTCAGGACCGGGGTGTGTGGAGTGCACGGGCGACGGCGGCTGGTGGTTCCACCTGCGTCGCTGTGCCGAATGCGGGCACATCGGCTGCTGTGACAGCTCGCCGGAGCAGCACGCCAGCAAGCACGCGGCGGAGACGAACCACCCGATCATCCAGTCCTACGAACCCGGCGAGGACTGGTTCTGGGACTACACCACCGAGCAGATCGTGGACGGCCCGGAGCTGGCTCCGCCGGCGAACCACCCGGTCGGCCAGCCCGCGCCCGGCCCGGAGGGCGCAGTACCGGCTGACTGGATGCGGCACATTCACCAGTAGCCGCTTGACCAACCGCCGACTCGGGCGCATCCTGATGTCAACGCATCGATGACGGATAAGATTGTCATCGATACGATGACGTGCTAGGAAGCTGTTACTGGCTACTTACCCGAGACGGAAGCCGCTGATGCCTGAGACCGAAGACGTCGCCACCGCGTTCGCCGCGTTGCGCGCGACGATGGCGCGCCTGGACACCGAGGCCGAGCAGGCCGAGGTGCTCGAGGCGCTGGTCCGGCTCCGCAGGCTTCGCGACGAGCTGGCCGGCTGGGAGCCCACCCTCATCCAGGTGGCCCGGGACCGGGGTGCCAGCTGGGCGGAGCTCGCGCCCGCGCTCGGGGTGGCCAGCCGGCAGGCCGCGGAACGCCGCTACCTGCGACTCAAGCCCAACGAGGACGACCCCGGCATGACCGGGGAACAACGGATCCAGGCCACCCGCGACGAACGCGCGAGTGAGCGCGCGCTGGCCGACTGGGCCCGGGACAACGCCGCGAACCTCCGGGCGCTGGCCGGGCAGGTCGCCGCGCTCGACGATCTCGACGACTCGACCAAGGCCAGTGTGGACCGGATCCACAGCGCCCTCGGCGAGAACGACACCACCGCCTTGCTCGACCCGCTGACCCGGGCCGGCGAAGGACTGAGCAAGGACCACCCGCGACTGGCCCGGCTGATCTCCGACCTCGGCGAGCAGGCGGGCGCGGTCCGGCAGGCCATCCAGCGCCGGACCGGCACCCGCCGGCCGGTAGCGCACTCCGCGGAGGAGGAGGGTCGATGACCACACAGCAGCACCCGACTGCTGACACGTTCGCGCGACTGGCCGTGGAGTTGCACGACTCCGACGGCGTCGGCGAAACGGTGGAAACCGTGGTGCAGTTCGCCTTACAAGCACTGTCCTGCCGGTACGCCGGTCTGGTGCTGATCGAGCGTGGTCACAAACCGGTGATCGCGGCGGCGACCGCCCCGGTGGTCGCCGACCTCTACCAGCAGCAACTCGATGCCGGGCACGGCCCGCTGATGACCAGCCTGGAGAGCGGCAAACCGGTCTTCGTCACCGACATCGCGAACGACGACCAGTGGCCGGCCGACTGGCGGGCGCTGGCCGCCTCGATCGGGGTTCGCAGCGTTCTCCATCTGCCCTTGATGCCGACCGACCACCCGGTCGGGGTGCTCAGCTTCTTCAGCGAGCAACCGGACGGCTTCGACTGCGACGACCTCGCCGTGGGGCACATCCTGGCCCGGCACGCCTCGATCGCGGTCGCCACCGCCCGCAGCGAGGAGTCGCTGGCGCAGGCGGTGGACGCCCGCAAACTGGTCGGCCAGGCGATGGGGATCCTGATGGAGCGCTTCGATCTGGACGGCGACCGCGCGTTCGACGTACTGCGGCGCTACTCCCAGGACAGCAACACCAAACTGCGCGACGTCGCCCAGCAACTGATCGACACCCGCAAGCTCCCCACCGCCTTGAAGCCGTAGCTGCGGCTACCCGAAGTCGGCGGCCCGGATGGTGAAGTTGATCAGCGCTCCGTCGCGTTCCGCGGTGGCGGTGGGCCAGTTGGCGCGGACCATCCGCAGTACCCGGTCGTTCATCGCGCTGACCAGGACGAGCAACTGAGCAGCCCCGGCAGCCAGCGCGTGCCGGGCAGCCTCACCGACCATCCGTACGCCGAGCCCGCGCCGCTGCTCCGCCTCGGCGATGATCACGGCCAGTTCGGCGGTCGGCACGGCCGCGCCCTTCACCCAGGCCCACATCGCGTGGCCGACCACCTCGCGGTCGCGTTCGGCAACCCAGGCGGCGCCGTCCGGGCACACCATCCGCTGCACAAGTTCCGGTTGTGGCGGCCGTCCGACGGCTCCCTGGAAACGCATGTACAGGCTGAAGTCAGGCACCTCGGTCAGCATCTTCGACAGCGACTGTGTGTCTGCGTCCTCGGCTCGCCGGACCGACAGCCGACTCCCACCCCTGGCCGCGACGGGCGGCTCGACCACCTGAGTCTGATTCACGGATTCAGGGTCGCGCGACTTGGCTGAGTCTGTCAAGCAGACTTATCCTCGAGGTATGAGTCAGCAGACGGTGCCGGAGGCCATGAACTGGTCGACCGAGAACTGCACGATCTCCCGCACGATGGAGATCCTCGGCGAGAAGTGGACCTTCCACGTCCTGCGCGAGGTGTTCGTCGGCGTCCGCCGGTTCGAGGACATCCGCGCCCGGGCGAACATCCCCCGGCAGGTGCTGACCGACCGGCTGACCGCGCTGATCGACCGCGGCCTCCTGCGCCGCGAGGCCTACCGGATCCCGGGCCAGCGCGAACGCTACGAATACCGCCTCACCCAGGCCGGCCTCGATCTGTATCCGGTCATGGTCGCCCTGGTCCACTGGGGCGACCAGTACCTGCCGCTGGAGGACGGTCCGCCCCTGAGCCCGGAGCACCGCGGCTGCGGCGAGAAGGTCACCGTCACCCTCCAGTGCGCGGCCGGCCACGTCCCGACCCCGCGAGAGGTCGCCTTCCGCCCCGGCCCCGGCGCCACCCGCCGCAAGGTCAGCTGACCACCCGAGACGCCGCCCGGCCCCAGGTCAGCTGACGGGGACGCGGGCCAGCTCGGCCGTGGAGTCGCGAACGATCAAGCGTGTTGCCAGCTCGACGTGATGCGAGTCGACCTTCTCACCGGCAGCCAACTGAAGGGCGGTCCGCAGTGCCACGGCGCCCATCTCCCGTAGCGGCTGGCGAACAGTGGTGAGCTGAGGCGACGCAAGCCGGGCGACCTGGGTGTCGTCGAACCCAATGACACTCAGATCCTCCGGAACCCGAAGGCCGCGAGCCCGAGCAGCCTCCATCACCCCGAGCGCGGTCTCATCGCTCCCGGCGAAGATCGCCGTCGGCGGCTCGGGCAGGTCGAGCAACGCCTCGCCACCAGCCAGACCGTCCTCGTACAGGAACTCCCGCAACCACACGTACTCCTTCGGCACCGGCGCTCCAGCAGCCTCCATCGCACCGCGGAACCCGTTCATCCGGGCCTGGTTGCAGCCTGAACTCGGCGGACCACCGCAGTACGCGATCCGTCGATGGCCCAGCGACAGCAGATGCTGGGTCGCGGCCATTCCGCCCGCGAAGTTCGTCGAACCCACGCTGGTCACATCAGGCTGCGCGATGCTGACCGGGTCGACGACGACCAGCGGCAGCCTCGCTCGCGACAACGCCGCGAGGTCGGCCGCGGTCAACTCGCAGGTGATGCCGATCGCCGCGCGCCGTCCGTTCGCGATCATCTGACGGATCCACGGCACCGCCCGGCCCGTACCACGAGACGCCGGCGGGTGCGATCCCACGACCACATCGACCCCGGCAACCTGGCCTGCCTCGACCACGCCCTGGATCACCTCGACCGAATAGGTGTTGAGGAAACCCTGGTAGAACAGCTCGACCGTGATCCGCTCGACCTGTTCGGGCCGGCGTCCGACGTACTCGTGCGCGCGCAGGATCTCCTGCACCCGGGCACGGGTCGACTCGGACACGTCGCTGCGCCCGTTCAGCACCTTGGAAACAGTGGCGACCGACACGCCGGCAGTGGCCGCGACGGTGGCCAACGTGACACGCCCGCTCAACCGCGGCACCTCCTCACCCTGCTCCTCCAACCGTCCGGATCTCGACGGGGGTCACCATCGTACGATCGTGCCCCACCACGCGAGTGGTCCCGGTGACCCGCACGATCGCGCGGCACGGCAGGTCCGTCGACGACGTCCCCACCAGTACTTCGAGGTCGCCCGCCTCGACTATGCGGCGCAGGTCAGGCCCACTGTAAGCGGTCCGGTCGGCATGCACACGGAAGGCGACCTCCGCCGCCTCGCCCGACTCCAGCGACACCCGCGCGAACCCGGTCAGCAGCTTGAGCGGCCGAGCGACCTGCGCCACCACATCGTGCAAGTACAACTGAACGACCTCGTCACCTCGCCGCGAGCCGGTGTTCCGGACCCGGACGGTCGCGGTGAACTCGCCATCGGTGCTGATCTCGTCAGCACTGAGCTCCAGCCCACCGACCTCGAAGGACGTGTACGACGCACCGAACCCGAAGGGATAAAGCGGCACAGTCTCCAGCCCACTGATGCCCGCACTCTCCGCACTCCCGAGCGCCGGCTGCAGGTAGGTCCCTGGTTGCCCACCGACGTGGCGCGGAATCTGCACCGGCAACTTGCCGCCGGGAACGACTCGGCCACTGAGCACTCCGGCGATCGCGGCTCCACCCGCCTGCCCAGGAAGGAAGGCCTGCACCAAACCGGCGGCCCGCCCAGCGATCTCGCCCAGCGCGTAAGGCCGACCGGAGACGACCACCACGACAACCGGCGTACCGGTGTCGAGCAAGGCAGCGACAAGCTCATCCTGTACGCCGGGCAGGTGCAGGTCTTCCGCGTCGCAACCCTCACCGGACGAACCCTGGCCGAAGAGTCCGGACAAGTCGCCCACGCAGACGATCGCAAGGTCGGCATCCCGGGCAGCCTCGACCGCGGCGGCGATCCCCGAACGGTCGTCACCGACGACCGAACAGCCTTGTTCGTAGGCCAGTTCGACGCCGCCCAACTCATTGCCCAAGGCATCGAACAGGGTCTGCACCGAGATGCCGAGCCCGCGATCGGGGTAGCGCGGCAGGACGTGGTTGGGGAAGGCGTAGCAACCCATGAAGGTCTTCGGGTCACCGGCACACGGTCCGACCACCGCGATGCGCTGGGGGGCAAGGCGATCCAGCGGCAGCGCAGTACCGGCGTCGAGGAGGACGACGGAGCGTTCCGCCACCTCGAGGGCCAGGGCCTGGTTCTCGGCGGAGTCGAGGTCGACCTCCTGCACCGAGCCTTCAGGTGTCCAGTCGGGGTCGAGCAGACCCAGTTGCACCTTCTGCAGAAGGACTCTACGAGCTGCGCGGTCGATCAGGTCTTCCGAGAGCTGACCCCACTTGACCCGCTCGAGCAGCCCCGCGCCGTACCCGATCGTGTCGGGCAACTCGACATCGGTGCCTGCGGCAAGCGCCAGAGCACCCGCGTCGTCGGCCGTGGCAGCGACGTGATGCATGGTGGCCAGGAACGGCACCGCCCAATAGTCGGAGACCACCGTGCCGGCGAAGCCCCACTCGTCGCGCAGCAGTTGGGTGAACAGCCACGGATCCGCGCCGGCCGGCAAGCCGTCCAGGTCGGAGTACGAGCTCATCACCGAACCGGCGCCCGCGGTGGCGATCGCCATTTCGAAGGTGGGCAGGATGACGTCGAGCAGTTCGCGCCGCCCGATCGACACCGGTCCGTGGTTGCGGCCGGCCCGCGACGCGGAGTAGCCCGCGAAGTGTTTGAGCGTTGCGATCACACCGGCACTCTGCAGCCCGCGCACGTACGCCGACCCCAGCATCCCAACCAGGTAAGGGTCTTCGCCCAGTGTCTCCTCCACCCGGCCCCAGCGATAGTCGCGGACGACGTCGAGCACGGGCGACAGTCCCTGGTGCACACCGGCGGCCGCCATGTCGCGCCCGATCGCCGCCGCCATCCGCTCGACCAGCGCGGGATCGAAGGTCGCACCCCAGGCGAGCGCCGTCGGATAGACCGTCGCGCCGTACGTCGTGAACCCGGTCAGGCACTCCTCATGGACCAGCGCCGGTACGCCGAGCCGCGAGCCGTCGAGCACGACCCGATGCTGGCGGATCACCTCGGCCACACCCTCCGGCACCGTGAGCGGGACGCTGCCCCAGACCCGGGTGAGATGGCCGAGCCCGTGCACGCTCGCCTCTTCCAGCGAGACCGATCCGCCCGCGCTGAAGACGTCCTGCATCGGCGCGACGTTGAGCTGCTCCTCGGCCGGCTGCTCGGTCTCGGCCATGTCGTTGCCGATCCACCGGCTGCCGAGCTGGGCGACCTTCTCGGCCGGCGTCATCGCCTGCAGGAGCAGCTCGGCCCGCTTCTCGGCCGGCAGCGCCGGGTTCCGCCAGCTCACGAAAGCCTCCTGTGAATTTGATCGATCAATCGCCGAAGTTTCGAAATGTTTCGATATCGCCCCGTGATCCATGGGAGTCAATTTCTCCTAGTTATGCGTCTGGTTCAAGACCTTGACAGCAACACGGCCGAAATCTACGTTACGAAACATGACGACTTCTCGGCGCAACTTCCTTCGCATTTCTGCCGGCAGCGCCGCCATCGCGGCCGGGCTCGCTGCCTGTGGCACCTCCGGCCCGAAGAGTTCCGGCACCTCCAGCAACGGCGCGGCGGCAGGCACCGGCGCGACGTACTGGTTCCTCACCGGCCAGCCGCAGCAGAGCATCCGTGAGGGGCAGGTCAAACGGTTCAACGACGCCAACCCCGACAGCCAACTGAAGACGACGCAGTTCCAGAACGACGCGTTCAAGCAGAAGATCAAGACGGCGATCGGGGCCGGCCAGGGCCCGACGCTGATCTGGGGCTGGGGCGGTGGCGGCCTGAAGAGTTACGTCGAGGCTGACCAGGTCGAGGACCTGACCGGCTGGTTCGGTGAGAACGCCGAGCTGAAGGACTCGATCTTCCCGTCCGCCTTCGGCGCGGCCACCGTGAACGGCAAGATCTACGCGATGCCGGTCGAGACGACCACCCCGATCGTGCTGTTCTACAACAAGACGGCGTTCGAGAAGGCCGGCGCCGAGCCGCCGAAGTCGTGGGGCGACATCCTCGACCTGGTGCCGAAGTTCAACGACAAGGGCATCGCGCCGTTCTCACTCGGCGGCCAGTCCCGCTGGACCAACATGATGTGGCTGGAGTTCCTGTTCGACCGGATCGGCGGCAGCGAGGTCTTCCAGAACATCTTCGACGGCAAGCCGAACAGCTGGTCGGACCCGTCCGCGCTGAAGGCGCTGGAGGAGATGCAGAAGCTGATCAAGGCAGGAGGCTTCATCAAGGGCTTCTCCTCGATCACCGCCGACTCGAACGCCGACCAGGCCCTGCTCTACACCGGCAAGGCCGCGATGATGGTGCACGGCGCCTGGACCTACGGCGGGATGAAGGCCGACGGCGGCAAGTTCGTCACCGACGGCCACCTGGGCTACATGAACTTCCCGCCGGTCGACGACGGCTTGGGCGACCCGACCACCACGGTCGGCAACCCGGGCCAGTACCTGTCGATCTCCTCGAAGGCGAGCCAGGCCGACAAGGACGTGGCGAAGAAGTTCCTGTCCACCTCGACCCTGGACGACGCGTCGGTCGAGGCCTGGGTGAAGTCCGGCAACATCCCGGTGGTGAAGAGCGCCAAGGACAAGCTCGGCTCGGTCACCGACAAGAACGACGCCGAGTGGCTCAAGTTCGTCTACGACACCTCGGCGAACGCGAAGACCTTCGTCCAGTCCTGGGACCAGGCGCTCAGCCCGGCCGCGGCCGAGGCGCTGCTCGACAACATCGCCAAGCTGTTCCAGCTGTCGATCTCCCCGCAGCAGTTCGCCGACAACATGAACAAGGTGATCGGCAAGTGACGGCTGCCGCTCCGTCCGCCGTAAAGGTTGCCGGGCGGACGACCTCGCGCGCCGGGCGGAGCGGCTCGGTCGCCTGGATGGCGCTGCCCGCCCTCGCGATCTTCGTGCTGTTCGGGGTCGTCCCGCTGGTCGGGGTGCTGCTGCTCAGCTTCGCCCAGTGGGACGGCCTCGGCGCCATCCACACCGCCGGATTCTCCAACTGGCGCTCGACGCTCAGCGATCCCGCGCTGCCGCACTCGCTGTTCGTCACGTTCGAGATCATGATCCTGTCCTGGGCGGTGCAGACGCCGATCAGCCTGCTGCTCGGCGTCTTCCTGGCCGGCCGGCAGCGCTACCGGGCCCTGCTCGCCGTCCTGTACTTCGTCCCGCTGCTGCTCAGCTCGGCCGCGATCGCCATCACCTACAAGGCGTTGCTCGACCCGAACTTCGGGCTCGGCGCCGGCCTGCACCTCGACTTCCTGGCCCAGGACTGGCTCGGCAAGGGCAACCTCGCGCTCGGCGTGGTGATCTTCGTCGTCTCCTGGCAGTTCATCCCGTTCCACTCGCTGATCTACCAGGGCGGGGCCCGGCAGATCCCGCAGACGATGTACGAGGCCGCCGCGATCGACGGCGCCGGCCGGGTCCGGCAGTTTTTCAGCATCACCGTGCCGCAGCTGAAGTACACGATCATCACCTCGTCCACGCTGATGGTGGTCGGTTCGCTGACCTTCTTCGACCTGATCTTCGTGCTCACCGCGGGCGGTCCCGGCGACGCGACCCGGGTGCTCGCACTGGACATGTACAAACGCGGCTTCCAGGCCAACCTGATGGGTCCCGCCAGCGTGATCGCCGTACTGCTGGTGCTGATCGGTCTGGCGCTGGCGCTGCTGCTGCGCAGACTCGGCGGCAGCACGACGGCCAGCCAGCAGGAAGGTGCGTGAGATGCGGTTGACCCGACGGAACTGGCTCGGTGGTACGGCGGGCTGGCTGTGGCTGGTGATCGTGCTGATCCCGCTGTACTGGATCGTCGTCACCAGCTTCAAGGACCAGGCCGGCTTCTTCACCCAGAACCCGTTCGCGCTGCCGGCCGAGCCGACCTTCAACAACTACAAGCTGGTGATCGAGTCCGACTTCCCGCGGTACTTCCTGAACAGTGTGATCGTCACGGCCGGCACCATCCTGCCCGCGGTCGCGATCTCGTTCATGGCCGCGTACGCGATCGTGCGCGGCGCCGGCGGCCGCTTCCTGGCCGGGGTGAACGGGCTCTTCCTGATGGGCCTGGCGATCCCGCTGCAGGCGACGATCATCCCGGTCTACCTGCTGATCATCAAGATGCACCTGTACGACAGCCTGCTGGCGATCATCCTGCCGTCGATCGCCTTCTCCATCCCGTTGTCGGTGCTGGTGCTGACCAACTTCATCCGGGACGTGCCCAAGGAGCTGTTCGAGTCCATGCGGGTCGACGGTGCGACCGAGTGGGGCATGCTGCGCGGACTCGCGCTGCCACTGACCCGGCCGGCCCTCGTGACGGTCAGCATCTACAACGGGCTCGGCGTCTGGAACGGCTTCCTGCTGCCACTGATCCTGACCCAGAGCCCGGAGAAGCGAACCCTCCCGCTCGCCCTGTGGACCTTCCAGGGCCAGTACTCCGTGAACGTCCCGGCGGTACTCGCCTCGGTCGTGCTCACCACGCTGCCCATCGTCATCCTCTACGCCATCGGCCGCCGCCAGCTCCTCAGCGGCCTCACCGCCGGCTTCAGCCGCTGATCCCAAGGACCCCCTCTGATGTCTGACTTCACCCCCACCCGCGCCGACAAGTTCTCCTTCGGGCTGTGGACCGTCGGCTGGCAAGGCGTCGACGTCTTCGGCGGCGCGGTCCGGCCGGTGCTCGACCCGGCCGAGGCGGTGCACCGGCTGAGCGACCTGGGCGCGTACGGCATCACGTTCCACGACAACGACGTGTTCCCGTTCGACGCCTCGCCGGCCGAGCGGGACGCGCACCTGAAGCCGTTCCGGGCGGCGCTCGACGAGACCGGCCTGGCCGTCCCGATGGTGACCACCAACCTGTTCTCCCACCCGGTCTTCCGCGACGGCGGCTTCACCAACAACGACCGCGACGTGCGCCGGTTCGCGATCCGGAAGGCGGCCGACCAGCTCGACCTGGCCGCCGAGCTCGGCGCCGAGACCTTCGTTGCCTGGGGCGGCCGGGAGGGCGCCGAGTCGGGCGCGGCCAAGGATGTCCGGGCCGCCCTCGACCGGTACAAGGAAGCCTTCGACGTGCTGGGCTCGTACGCGATCGAGCAGGGCTACGACATCCGGTTCGCGATCGAGCCGAAGCCGAACGAGCCGCGCGGCGACATCCTGCTGCCGACGATCGGCCACGCGCTGGCCTTCATCGAGTCGCTGGAGCACTCCGAGCGGGTCGGCCTCAACCCCGAGGTCGGGCACGAGGAGATGGCCGGGCTGAACTACGCGCACGGGCTGGCCCAGGCGCTGTGGCACGGCAAGCTCTTCCACGCCGACCTGAACGGGCAGAACGGGCCGCGGTACGACCAGGACCTGCGGTTCGGCGCCGGCAACGCCCGCGGTGCCTTCTGGACCGTCGACATCCTCGAGAACGGCGGCTACGACGGCCCGCGGCACTTCGACTTCAAACCGCCGCGCACCGAGGACATGGACGGCGTCTGGGCCTCGGCCGCCGGCTGCATGCACAACTACCTGGTACTCCGGGCCAAGGTCCGCGCCTTCCGCGCCGACCCCGACGTCCAGCAGGCGCTGCTCGACGCGCGGCTGGACCAGCTCGCCCAGCCGAGCCTGGCGGCCGGCGAAACGGTGGCCACCCTGCGCGCCGAGGAGTTCGATCCCGACCAGGCCGGCCGCCGTGGGATGGCCTTCGAGCAGCTCGACCAGCTCGCCCTGGACCACCTCTACGGCATCCGGAGCTGACAGTCCGGAAAACTTGTTGCCCCCGCACTGCAACCTTCCCGGCCTGCCCGGACATTTAAAGGGTAGACGCCGAAAGCTGGGGGGACGACCGATGCGGGACTTTGGCAACGACCTGATGACCCGGCACGCCGCGCTGGCGTGCCGGGTTTTTCCCGTTCCCCGGCGGCTGCCAGATTTCGTGACCGATTCGCGCCAACAAAAAGTGCTCTTCCGGACATCTACTTCGTAGAGACGCACAGCCCGGCGACTCGGCTGACCTCCCGCCACGCCCGCGGACTGTAGCGACTGAAAAACCACAGCATCTTCCCTGGGGACGCCCGCCCTCAAATACCGGTCTAGACCTGAAAGGTCGAGGCCTGATCGCGAGTGAGGACGAATGACGACCGGACGCCACAGCCCCAGCCCTCGCCCTGACGGCAGCACCAGCCCGCGCCGCAGGCGGCTCACCCGCAGGCAGTGGCTTCCGCTGCTGAGCGCCGGAGTCATCGCCGTCGTCATCGCGCTGGTCACCGTCATCGTGTCGCCGCAGCACGCCTGGAGTCCGGGTGCCGGCCAGCCTCCGCGACTCGGCAGCAAAGCGATCCCGAGCGCGACCGGGCCGACCACACCGGTCAGGTCCGGCCAGGTGGCCGCGACGAAGTACGCCTGTCCGCGGTACAGCGGAATCGACTACGCCAATCCGCTGACCCGGCTGTACCAGGACACGTTCGAGTGGAGCCGGCATCCGCCGTACCAGGTGGGCAACGGCAAGGGCGACATCGACTGGCGCGCGAACCCCTACTCCCAGCCCAGCTGGTACATGTGGTTCCACTCGCTGCGCTGGCTCGGCCGGGGCATCGACGCCGCCAAGGCCGGTGACAAGCAGGCGATGACCCGGGTCACGACGATCCTGCAGGACTGGATCAAGGACAACCCGTACGACTGGAAGGTCAACGCCGGCGCGCACGAGGCGACGATGCACCGCACCAACGTGCTGATCTGCACCCGGCAGGCGATCATCGCCGGGCTGAAGGTCAAGACGCTGCCGGCCGGCTATGCGTGGATCGACCGGTCGCTGCTGGACCACGCCAAGTTCCTGGAGATCAACTTCAGTGGCCAGGGCAACCATGGCACGGACGAGAGCATCGCGCTGTTCGGGATCGGGTGCACGCTGCGGCGCGAACCGCTCAAGCAGCTGGCCCAGCGACGGCTGACCACCGCGATCGTCGAGGCGATCGACGAGCAGGGTTCGACCAACGAGCAGTCCACGGCGTACGCCCAGTTCAACTGGTACTTGTGGGGCCGGGCGATCAAGGCCCTGAAGGAATGCGGCGTCGACCCCGGTACGACGATCACCGAGCGGCGCAGACTACTGGCGAACTGGCTCGCGCTGGCCACCAACTCGCTCGGCCGGCTGCACCAGCTCGGCGACTCCGAGGACGTGCAGGCCGTGCCCATCCCTGGTACGCCGCTCGAGTACGCGGGATCGCTGGGCCGCAAGGGGGTTCGGCCGACCCAGCGGGTGGGGATCTTCGAGGCCGGCTACATCTTCGGCCGGACCGGCTGGGGCGAGAAGCGGCGGTTCGTGGACGAGTCGACGTACAGCATCAAGTACGGGCGGCCCCGGACTTGGCATGGGCACGACGACCACCTGTCGATCACGTACACCTCGCACGGCCGGCCGATCCTGGTCGACAGCGGACATATCGGCTACAAGAACGACAAATGGCGCGAGTGGGTGAAGAGCGAGTACGCGCACAACGTGCTGGCGAGCCCGGCGATGACCAGCCACAAGACCGAGAGCAAGCTGGTCCGCTCGAAGCTCGGGCCGACGTCCGAGTTCTACGACCTCGCCGACGTCCCCGCGCCGGGGATGACGCGCAAGCGCTCGCTGCTCGTCCTCAAGGATCCGGACCTGGTCGTGGCCTTCGACCGCGCCACCTCGGAGAACGACCAGGCGTTCCAGACACTGTGGCACCTGCCGGCCGGCCAGCAGGTGGCGGTCGTCTCCCCGAGCACCGTGGTCGCGCAGAAGCCCGGTGACACGGTGAAGACGGTGCTGCTGCAGGTCCCTTACTCCGAACCGCTTGCGGCCAACTCGACAACGGTTGCCCAGGGCAAAGAAGACCCGATCCAGGGCTGGCAGTTCCCGAAGATCACCCAGAAACTGCCGGCCCCGACCGTCAGCTTCCACCGCAACGGCCGCTCGGCCACCATCCTGTCCGTCATCGTCCCCGCCGGCTCCGCAACACCGGTCAGCTTCAAGACCCGCAGGTCCGGCCCGGCCTTCCTGATCGACCTCACCGTAGGCACCACCGTCACCACGATCGAAGTACAACCCGACGGCACCCTCACCCGCCTGAAGTAACTCTCGGTGGCCGAGGCTTATCCTTACCTTGACATATCAAGGTAAGGAGATCACATGACCGAGATCAGGCTTGACCGGGGTGAGGTGCGGCTTTTCGGTACGGCGTCCGGAGCCGGCCCGACCGTCTTGCTGCTGCATGCCGGTGGTGAAGAGCGTGGGGTGTGGAGGCCGATCGCGGATGTGCTCAACCGGCGTGGGCTTCGGAGCGTGGCGTACGACCTGCGTGGGCATGGCGCGAGTTCAGGGGAGGCAAGGGCGCTTCAGCTGATTGCGGAGGACGTGGTCGCGATGATCCGCCACGAGTCGGCACCGGTCGTCGTGGTTGGTGCTTCGCTCGGTGGGCTGGCTGCCATCGCGGCGCTCGCCGATCCGAGCGCGGCACCGGCTGTCGCCGGGCTGATTCTCGTTGACGTTGTACCGATTCCGGACGGGCCGAGTGTTCGCGCCTGGCTCGACGGGCGCGGCCTCCGTTACCCCACCGATCTGGTCGACGACATCCTCGCTCAAGGCCCGGCGCTGCTCGCAACAGCCACCGACCTCACCGTGCCGATCATGCTCGTCCGAGCCGGCCCGGCCTCACCACTCACCGACGCCGACACAGACCGGTTCCTCGCCGCCGTCCCCGCCCTGACGATCACGCACATACCGACAGCCAGTCACCTGATAGCCCGCGACGCCCCCAACCAACTCGCCAACCTCATCGTGCCCCAGGCAACGACTTGGCTGAAGTCGCGGCTGGGTTAGAGCCTCAGCGCGACTCTTGCGGTGGTGCCGTCTCGGTAGGTCACCTGGACCGGGGCGCCTTGTCGGGCGGCGTGCTCGAGATCGTTGCCTGGAAGCCACAGAGCGAAGTGGCCGCCGGCGACGGTTGCCTTGACCTTGCCGTGTGTCGGGCTGGTGTAGGTGACGGCCACGACCTGTGACCCGGCGAAGCCGACGGCGACCGACAGTTCCCGCCCGTCGATCGCGCCGGTTCCGAGGTCGGTGGCAGCAAGGCCGCGGGGCGCCGGCGGATTGACGGTCGGGCGCCCGACCGAACCGAAAAAGTCCCGGAACCAGTGCGTCGAGTCGTCCGTGACGCAGAGCGCGGTGAAGCGATGCTGCCCCGAGAGAACCACCAGGGTCCATCGACCGCGCCGCTCCGAGATCGCGGTCACCGCCGTCGACAGATCGTCCTTGTACTCCGGGAACACCTTGTGCTGCTGGCGGCACGAGGCCGAGGCGTCGGCTCGCTGCTTCGCCGACATCCCCGCGGGGTCCCCGGTCCAGCTGGCGAAGGCCTCGTCGCCCCCGACGACGGAAGGCACGACGATCGCAGTCGCGCTCACCGCAGCCACCAGGCCGGCACCCAATGCCACCCGGCGGCGGATCTTCCGTCGCGGCGCGGGGCGAGGCGGCACGGGCCGGAGTACAGGCTCGGTCGCGAGGATCCGCTGGAGGTCGGCCTGGGCCCGGGTGCCGTGCGGGTCGATGTCCGCGGCGGCGGGATCGAGGGTCTTCAGGACGTGGAGTTCGTCGATGCGGGTCATTGGGTGTGCCTTTCCGGGGATGCAGCGGGGGCGGGCGCGGGTTTGGGGAGCTGACCGAGGTGCGCGCGCAGGGCCCGTCGGGCGCGGCTGAGCCGCAGCCGGAACGCGACGGGCGAGATGTCGAGCACCATCGCGGCCTGAGGTGCGGCCAGATCTTCCAGTACAGCGAGGGCGAGCGCCTCTTGATGGACGGCCGACAGCTTGTTCCAGGCAGCCGCCAGATCGACCTGACGGGCCACCAACTCGGCGTCCCCCTCCGGCTGAGCCGGTACCACTTCCGCGAGCCGCACGGCCAGGGCCTGCTGCCGCTCGGCACCGCGACGGGCGTTCAGGACCGTGCGCCGGGTGATGCCGAACAGCCACGCCCGGGCGTCCATCAACTGCTCCGGTACGTCGTCCAGGCGCCGCCAGGCGACGAGGAACGCCTCCGCGACGATGTCTTCGGCCTGGGTGTGATGCGCCCGGCGTTGCGCGAAGCGGACCAGGTCCGCGTACACCGCCTGGTAGAGCGCGACGAACCGGGCCTCGCGGTCCGGAGCGCTGGAAGGAAACGTCATGACCCGTACTTGTCCGGCACGAGAGCAAGTGTGTCGCGGCCCGGGCACGCAAAAGGAGCCGGTCCGCCGACCGGCTCCTTCCGACCCCTCATTGTCCCGTCAGGACCTGGGCACCGCGATCTCGTTGCCCGCGGCATCGAGTGGGGTGATGGTCACGGTGCGCAGGTCGTTCTTCGGGATCACGACACCGAAGAACCGGAGCTTGTCGGTGGACGGTGTGGCGACCGCGTCGGCCAGCCTGCTGACGCCGCCTTGGGCGGTGATCCGGACCTTCCGCGCAGTGATCGGCGCAACGCCGAACACCATGCTGTGCCCGATCTTCACGGTGCCCTTCTCCCGGTTGTGCCCCTGGACGGCGTGGAAGCTCTTCGCCGTCGCTTTCGGGAAGCACACGTGCGGCACGCCGAAGCTGCTCGGCGGACCTTCGTCGGCAACCAGGCAGTTCTCGGTGGAGTACGCGAGCAACGCCCAGCGCTCGGTCGGGACCTGGCCCTCGGCGATGTAGTAGGCCCGCGGCCGGTACGCGTTGGCGTCCGGCAGCTTCGTGAACGGCTTGGCCGACCAGGGAGCCGGCAGAACCTTCTTGTGATCGACGCTCGGCTGGTTCGGGCCCTGAGACTCTCCTGGCGTCGGGCCGCCCGGCGTACCCGGCGTGGCTGTTCCGGTGGCGTTTTCCGGCGTACCGGTTCCGCTGCCAGGAGTACTCGGCGTGCCGCCTGGCTGGCTCGGCGTGCTGCCCGGCGCGCTGGGCGTGCCGCCCGGCGTCGGGGTCTGTCCGGCCGTTGGGCCGAAGCCGGCGACGCCTGGTTCGCGGTTGCCGGACAGGGCACCGGCGAGGGTCGAGCCGGTCATGATCGCCAGCGCGGTGGTCGCGGCCACCCCGGCGAGGGCCAGGCCGGCGCGACGGCGACGGCGCTGGTTGATGCGGACGCGGACCGGAGCGGCCGGGTCCGCGGGTTCGGGCCGGGGCTCGGTGAGCTGGGTCAGCCGGTCGGCGATGTCGTCGAAGTCGTGGTCGGTCATCTGATCCCCTTGGTGGTGAGCTCGCCGGTGTTCGAGCGGAGTGCCTCGAGACCACGACGGGCGTGCTGCTTGACGGTGCCGACGGTGCAGCCGAGGATCTCGGCCACCTGCTGCTCGTGGAGGTCTTCGGCGTAGCGCAGATACACGGCCGCTCGCTGACGTGGGCTGAGCCGCGCCATCGCGCCGTACAGGGCCAACCGGTCGTCGACCTGCCCGGTCCCCCCGGCGACGGCGGTGTCCGGCACCGTCGCGCTGGGCCGCTCACCGATCCAGCGGCGCCGCCGGCCGGACAGGAACGTCGTGGTGACGATCCGCCGCAGGTACCCCTCCGGACTCTCCGCCCGCACCTTGCGCCAGCGGAACCACAGCTTGGTGAACGCTTCCTGCGCCAGGTCCTCGGCCTGCTGATGGTCAAGTGTCAGCGCGTACGCCAGCCGGGCGGTGGCAGTCCACCGGGCCCTGACAAACGCATCGAAATCCTCGAGGTCGCTCATCGGCCTCCCTTCCTCACCCCTTGAACGCCTCAGCCACCTCGTCGCGATGACATCACCGGCCGATCAGTCCGGACGGGGAGCACCCGGATCTTGCCCGGCGGTGTGGTCCGAGGTCGTTTCGGGCTTCGTGTGGAGGACGTCGCGGGCTTGATGAGCGACGCGGAGAATGCTTTCGCTGATGAAGTCGCTGAAGCGGGCGATGTTCTCCAGGCGGGTGGCGGCCGCCGTCCCAGGGCCGAGAATGCTGACGCCCTGCCGCGCGGTCTCGGCGAACTGAGCAGTGCCGCGGGCGCTGGCGATCGTCGACTGGTACCAGACGTCGTCGTCGACGAAGTAGCGCTCACGCCGGCGATCCTCGCGGCGTTCGCGGCGGATCAGGCCCTGGTCGTCGAGGAACGAGATCGCCTTGGAGACCGAGGCCGGACTGATCTGCAGGTGCTGGACGAGATCGGCCGCGCTGAGCCCGCCAGCATCGGCCACGAGCAGACAGGTCAGCACCCTGGCCATCATCTTGGGCAAGCCCTGTTGCATCAGGAGCGTGGTGAACGCTTCTTCGTAGTCACGCACCGCCTGGTCGTCGCGTCCGTTGCCCTGCGCAACCGCTCGTCGCTCCGGCGGCAGACTCTGCCGGCGCCGATGCGCGCGGCGTTCGGTCGCGCGGTGGGCCAGGTCGGCCCGGTAACTGGTCGGGCCGCCGTTGCGCATCACCTCGCGCGTGATCGTCGAGGTGGGGCGGTCGAGCCGCCGGGCGATCTGCGCGTAGGCGAGGCCGTCGGCCAGCCCCGCGGCGATCTGCTGACGCTCCTGCTGGGTGAGTCTGCCTCCCGACACCGGCCATCTCCTTCGGTCCATCCCGCCCGGACCGTCAGCGTAGCGTTCGCTCGCATCCAACGCAACGACGGCGTGCTTGGTCTATTGCGTTAGCTTCACCCTCGTTGCAACGAAATACTGCCTTTGACCTGCGAGTTTGCAGTTAGAAAGCAACGAACTAGTTGCAAGATCTGCGAACGCAACGTAGCGTTTCCGGTATCAGAAACGAACACGAACGAGGAGAACATCATGCAGAAGTTCGACACCCCCGCCGCTGTTTCCGCCGTCCTGGACGTCCCCGCCGGACGCATCCAGGTGATCGCCGCCGACCGTGCCGACACCACCGTCGAAGTACGGCCGGCTGACGCTTCCAAGGGCCGCGACGTGAAGGCGGCCGAGCAGACCGAGGTCGAGTTCGGCGACGGCGTCCTGCGGATCAAGGCGCCGGCGGGCAAGACCCTCGGACCGTCCGGCTCGATCGAGGTGACGGTCCAGGTGCCCACCGGTTCCCACCTCGAGGCGAAGACGGCCGCCGCCGAGTTCCGGGCGGTCGGACGGCTCGGCACCGTGGCCTTCGACGGCGCACACGGCCCGGTCAAGATCGACGAGGCGGCCGGCATCCGGCTGACTGCCCATGACTCGGACATCACCGTCGGCCGGCTGACCGGTTCCGCCGACATCAGCACCCAGAAGGGCGACATCACCATCAGCGAAGCAACCTCCGGCACGGTCGAACTGCGCACTCAGCTGGGCAACCTCACGATCGAGGCCGCCCCGGGCGTCTCCGCCACGCTGGACGCCGGTACCAGCCTCGGCCGGGTCCACAACGCCCTGAAGAACACCGAAGGCGCTGCCGCCCCGCTCACCATCCGCGCCACCACCACCAGCGGCGACATCACCGCCCGCACGCTGTGATTCGGGTGGGTCAGTGACGGCGTCTGAGCTGGCGCAGAAGGCGCCGGGCCCGGGACTCGGTCGGTTGACCGGAGTCCCGGCCCGGCAAGCCGGTGTCGGGAGTTGAGGTCACCGGCGCCGTCCGGTCCGGCACCGGAATGTGCAGGCCACTGGCAGCCGGATCCAGATCAACATGCCGCTCGGTAACGCCATCCACCTGCTCGCCACTCACCGGCTCCTCCCTGTGCACCGGCACCTGCCCGCCCACCGGCGCCTGGCTGTCGATCGGCACCTCGCGTCCGGGCGCGAGCGGTTCCGGCGCTGACCGTGCCGTTCGGGGTGCGGCGCCGTACTGCGCCGGCGGGTTGCTCCGGACTACCCGGTGGCCCTCCACGGCCGGGCCCGGTAGCCGGCGGCGGCGGTTGGTGATGTGGAACGAGAGCCAGATCCCGACCGCACCCGCGAGCATGATGACCACACCCGCGGCGTCGAGGTCGAGTGTGCCGCCGCGATCGCGAACGGCGAAAGCCAGAATCGCGCCCACCGTGATCAGGAAGATGCCGACCCCGATACTCATCATTCCTCCAGCTGTCCCCGTCTACCGTCACCGGGCCGGTACCCACTGTCACGGAAAGTGAACATCTGGCCTCAGATCAAGTCGCCTATCCGGAGTTGCTCGGTCAGCAGGCGGCGGAACTTCGCGGGATCCCCGGCCACATAGCCGGCGACCAGGCGAAGGCCGGCCGGATAGTTCAGGACATAGCTGCGCGACGACGGGTCGTTCACGAACCGCACCAGATTCGCCGCGAGCTCGGGCGGGACGGCGGCCCAGTGCTCGACGTACGCGCAGATCTCCTCGACGGTCGCACCAGCTTCGTGCAGCATCAGCGCCGCGTTCACGTCGACCCACCGGCACTGCTCCCGCGCCTCGGCGATGGCCAGTTCCCGCGCCAGGTCGATCGCAATGCCCGCCCGCTGCAGGATCTCCGCGAACCGTACGCCGCCCTCGCCCGCCAGCAGGAGTTGCGGCGCCAACTGACCGATGCCTTCGGAGATCACCGATTGCGGCGCTGGCCCAAGCACCAGCGTCTCCTCGACCAGACCCCGACCGCGGACGAGGTGGTGCTCATGGCAGGACCGCTCGGCCTGGTGTCCCGGGTACGTCTCGTGCAGCACGGTCACCAGCAGATCCATTGCGGGCAACGGCTGGCCGACGTTCACCGAGACCTCCCCGCGCATGTTGCCGAGGTAGGTGTTGTAGCCGCTCCACGACACGTCCCGGACGAACTCCAGCTCGATGCCCTCCCCCTTGGGCAGGTCGACCAGCGCACGGGTCTGCTCCCGCGCCTCATCGATCACCGCTGTCGTCAGTCGCTCGATCAATTCCGGCGGTACGACGGTTGCCGACCGCCACTGATCGAAACGCTCCCCCAACGACCCCGCACCCGGCAGGAGATCGTCAAGTCGCTTGTGTGCTTGGGCAAACACCGACTCGTCGGTGTGTTCCGGCCGTACGCCGTAACAGCCCTCGACCTCATCGGCGTACGAGCGCTGCTCCCCCGCAAGCCCACCCGCGAAGACCCGCAGAGCCGCGACCTGATCGCGCAGCCAGGAGTCGCCCAACTCCGCCAGCAATGCGTCGGCCTCGTCCACCAGCTCCCGAGGATCGGCAGGCTCCTCGGCCGCGATCTCGGCGGCCGGCCCGGGCGGACCGAAGTACGCATCGACAACGCTCTCGTCGTGCCGCCCGAGCCGCAACCCCAGCCGCAGATAGCGCAGTACCAACGCATCGGTCATCCGCTCAACCTACCCAGCGGGTCAGATCATGATGGCGAGTTTGCCAACGGTTCCGGTGGTGAAGTCGGCGACGGCGCTGGCCGCGTCCGCGCGCATGCTCACCCTCACCCTGCGCAGCCTGGAACGCGACGGCCTGGTCACCCGCACGGTCACCCCGACCTCACCCCCACGCGTCGACTACGCGCTCACCGAGGTCGGCAGAACCCTCTCCGGCCAGGTCGCCGCGCTCATCCAGTGGGCCGAGGAACACCGCGAGTACATCGCGAAATCCCGCGTCCAGTACGACGCCGACCCCTGACCGTCTCGCGCCTCAGTCCGCGAGTGGGCGCATGAAGGTCCGGTCGTAGCGGAGTACGCAGCCGCTGTCGTTCCTGATCTTGTCCGCGGCAAGGAAGTCCGGGTCGACACCGAACAGTTCCCGGTACTTCTCGTACGCCGCGAAGCTCGGGAAACTGAACAACGCGATGGCCCGGTCACTGGCGCCCTCACTCGGCAGGTAGTAGCCGTGATGGGTGCCGCCATGGCGATTCACCAGCTCGACCCAGCGCCGGCCGAACTCCTCGAACGCCTCGATCTTCGCCGGATCGATCACGTAGTCGACAACACAGGTGATCATCTACGGTGGTTCTCCTCGTCAGGCCTGCTGCACTTCCTGGACGAAGATGATCTTGTTCCCCGCGGGGTCCACCGCCTCGGCCAGCTTGATGAAACCGTAGTCGTTCACCTCGACCACCTCCACGCCGGCAGCCGCGCAGTCGGAGCACTGCTTGGCGACATCCACGACGCCGACGACCACAGTGCTACCGCCGGCCGCCTCGGGATTGACGGCCACCTGGATCCAGGCCTTCTCGGCCAACTGCCATTCGGCGACGCCATCCATCGGCTTGACATCAGGACCGCGCCCGATCCACTTCTGGTACCACGTCACCGCCTCCGCGTGATCGGTGACGGGCAGCACGCCGACCACATTCACAAAGTTCGATTCCATTGAGGTGCGCTCCTCCGATTTCGGCGTCTGAACGCCTCCAGGCTAAGGACATCGAGAGCTCGCGTCTTGGAAAAAACCGGCCGGTGCTCAGTCGGCCAGCGCCTGGGCGAGGGATTCGGGATACGGGGTGGCGGTGCGGAACTGGCTGGGTGACATTCCCGCGAACTCCCGGAATTCCAGGTTCATGTGCGCGTGGTCGTAGTACCCGTGCTTGAGCGCTGTTTCGCTCAACGGATCTGGAGCGGCAGGGAGTGCGGCCGCCAGTTCGCGGAAGCGGATGATGCGGGAGAACAGTTTGGGTTTCACGCCGACCTGCTGCTCGAACAGGCTGGTGAAACGCTTCGGCGAGGCGCCGACCCGCTCGACGATCTTCCCGATCGGCAGCTTCCCGCCGGTGCTTTCGATCTCGGCCACGGCGTAGGCGACCGCCGGATCGGTCGTGGTGTGGTCCGCGAGCCGCTGCGTGATCCAGCGGACCAGCAGCCGCATGCGCTCCACATCTGAGCCCGCCTCGTCGAGCTGCTCGGCGAGCCGCCGCGCCTCGCTGCCGATGATGTCGTGCAGATCGACCGCTGCCCCGGTCAGCTCGTACTGCGGAACACCGAAGAGCGCGAAAGCCCCCGCGGGCCGAAGCCGTACGCCGAGTAGGCGCGACTTCGCGGGCGTGTCGATCACGAGTGGCGCCACGAGCATCCCGGTCAGGCACGATGCCGGACACGCTCCGGCGGGCTGGCCCTCGACCACGCGAAACGGAGCGTCCAACTGCACGATCAGGTCGAGTTCACCCGTCGGATAGAGCCGCTGCCGCTGTTCGAGCTTCCCGTCGAAAAGCCAGACGGACTGGACCAGACCCGCGAGCGCACCGGGCCGGCAGACGGCCTGCGTCCACGTGCCCAGCTCGGACTCTTCACGCCAGAAGACGGGGTCCATGAACCGAGGCTACAACTCGCCGCGGTCAGCTCGGGCAGACGCGATCAGTGGGTCAGCTTGAGGCCCAGGACGCAGCCGATGATGCCGGCCAGAAAGAGGATTTTCAGGACGGAGGCCGGCTCGCCGTCGAACGCCATCGCGTAGGCGACGGTGAGCACGGCGCCGATCCCGACCCAGACGGCGTACGACGTACCGACCGGGAGATCGCGCATGGCGAAGGCGAGACCGCCCATACTCAGGGCGAGTGCCACGACGAACACCACCGTCGGAACGAGTTTGGTGAACCCCTCGGACTTCCCCAGAGCCGTTGCCCAGACCGCCTCGAGAGCGCCCGAGACCACCAGCACCAACCAGGCCATCCTCGTTCCTCCTGCTCTCTACGCCTGTCTGCACACGTGCTCTTCGCGCCCGCTCTGCGCCTGACCCGGCGTCAGGGTCAGCCCTGTTCGCGCCGCTGCTCGTTGATTCGCAGCGCCTCGGCGAGTTGATCCTCCAAGATGATGATCCGGCAGGCTGCCTCGAGCGCGGTGCCCTGGTCGACGAGTTCGCGCGCACGGGCGGCCAGCCGCAGCTGGTAGCGGGAGTACCGGCGGTGTCCGCCGTCGGACCGCTGCGGGGTGATCAGCTTCGCCTCGTCGAGACTGCGCAGAAACCCGGGCGTCGTCCCGAGCATCTCCGCGGCCCGGCCCATCGTGTAGGCGGGGTAGTCGTCATCGTCGAAACTGGCCGGCCCGGTGGTCGGGGCTGTGGTCATCTGGCCTCCGTGCACAGATCTGGGGTCATCGCGCCTCCATGCCGAAGGGCCCCGGTGCCGAAGCACCGGGGCCCGAGTACGGAACTACAACTGCAACTGCTGACTACAAAACTGCGAACTACAACTACAAAACTGCGAACTGCAATGTGCACATCATGCATCCGGTCAAGCCGGGAACCCCTTGCGACCACTGGCTCCAGCGACTCTGACGGATCCTGGCGCGAAACCCAGGCCCCTTCACCGATCGGCCCGGCGGAGTCCGCCGTACTACGTACTTCAGGAATTTTGGACAGATCGGAAGCTGTCCACGTCAGCCTTGCTGTTCTTCTCTGTCAACACGAGGAACACTACACAGACCACGCAGCAATGTCTAATCCGGCCAGGTTAGATTTTCTGCACCCGCTCGATCCGGGTCCAGCCCTTCCAGCCCCGCTCCGCCAGGATCGACAGAATCCGCTCCGCGACCGGCGAAGCCTCGACCACGGTCGCGTCCAGCAGCTCGACGAAGGGCTGCTCGAACCCGTCGTCGCCCACCTCGCCGGCTTCCACCGCGCGGATCACCAGCCGCTCGAGGACGTCGGCGAACTCGACCACCCGCGGATCGTCGACCGTGCAGTCCTGCATCCCGTCGATCAGGGCGTAGAGCCGCACCATGTCGGGGTCGTTCAGATCCTCGTGCTTCTTGGCCATCACCACGTCGATCTGGTCGGGAACCTGGGCGGCGACCATGATCCACGCGTCCCGCTCCTGTTCGATGTACCACTCCCCGACGCCGAGAGCACGCAGCCGGTCGAGGTACCCCACGACGCTCCGCGGCAGCGCGAGGTGTTCACCGGTCGCGAGCCGGGCCAGCCGTTTGCGGGTGTCCTGCAGCCGCCGTACCTCTGCCCGCAGCTCCTTGTCGATCTCCTGGATGCCCTCGGCGAACTGCTCCGTACTGGCGTCGAGAAGCTCCTGCACCCGGGCGAGCGGCACACCGGCATCGGCCAGCGTGCGAATCCGGATCAGCCGCGCAACCGCCGCCGCGTTGTAGGTCCGGTACCCCGAGTCGTTGCGCTCGGGCTCCGGGAGCAACCCGATCTGGTGGTAGTGGCGAACCGCCCGCACCGTCACCCCGGCGTACCGGGCCAGCTGGCTGATCGTGAGCATGGCCTTACCTTGCCTCAGGCAATCTTCCGGCGATAGGCGGTCATCGCGAAGAAGTACGCCACGACGAGGATTCCCACGCACCAGGCCAGCGCGATCCAGAGGTCGTCACCCACCGGCTGCTCGGCGAAGAGGTTCCGGAGCGTGTTGACGATCGACGTCACCGGCTGGTTCTCGGCGAACCAGCGCACCGGGCCGGGCATGGTCTGAGTCGGCACGAACGCCGAGCTGAGGAACGGCAGGAAGATGAGCGGGTACGAGAAGACACCCGCGCCCTCGACCGATCCCGCGGACAGGCCGGCGATCACGGCGAGCCAGGTCAGCGCGAGGGTGAACAGGACCAGGATGCCGACCACGCCGAGCCAGGCCGATACTGCGGCGCCGGAGCGGAAGCCCATCAGCACGGCGACGGCCACCACGATCACCAGCGAGATCACGTTGGCGACCAGCGAGGTCAGGACGTGGGCCCACAGCACGCCTGAGCGCGCGATCGGCATCGACTGGAACCGCTCGAAGATCCCGCTCTCCAGATCCGTGAACAGCCGGAACGCGGTGTAGGAGATGCCCGACGCGATCGTGATCAGCAGGATGCCGGGCAGCATGTAGTCGATGTACTTCGCCGGGCCGGTCTCGATCGCGCCACCGAACACGTAGACGAACATCAGCATCATCGCGATCGGCATGATCGCGGTCGTGATGATGGTGTCGATACTGCGGGTGACGTGGCGCAGGGTCCGTCCGGTCAGGGCCGCGGTGTCACCGAGGAAGTAGCTCGCCATGGTCATTCGCCGTCCTTTCCGGTTGTGCCGACGACGGCGAAGAAGACGTCTTCGAGGGTCGGCTGCTTCTCGACGTACTCGACCTTGGCCGGTGGCAGCAGTTGCTTGAGCTCGGCGAGCGTGCCGTTCACGATGATCCGGCCCTGGTGCAGGATCGCGATCCGGCCGGCGAGCTGCTCGGCCTCCTCGAGATGCTGCGTCGTGAGCAGCACCGTCGTACCGCGTCCCGCCAGCCCCTTCACGGTTTCCCACACCTCGATCCGCGCCTCGGGGTCGAGCCCGGTCGTCGGCTCGTCCAGGAAGATCACCGGCGGATCCCCGATCAGGCTCATCGCGATGTCCAGCCGGCGCCGCATACCCCCGGAGTACGTCGAGACCTTCCGCGCGCCCGCGTCGGTCAGCGAGAACCGACGGAGCAGGTCGTCGGCGACCGCGCCCGGATCCGGGAGATGCCGCAGTTTGGCGATCAGGACGAGATTCTCCCGCCCGCTGAGGACGTTGTCGACGGCCGCGAACTGGCCGGTCAGGCTGATCAACTCCCGCACCTGCGCCGGTTGCGTGCCGACGTCGAAACCGTTGACGCCGGCCGTACCCGCGTCGGGCTTCAGCAGCGTGGCGAGGATCCGCACGATCGTGGTTTTGCCCGCCCCGTTCGAGCCGAGCAACGCAAAGATGCTGCCCCGCTCCACGGCGAAGTCCACCCCCCGCAGTACCGCCAGTTCGCCGTACGACTTCTCCAGCCCCTGGACCCGGACCGCCGGCCCTTCGATCACCATCGTCATCACCTTTCCTCGGCTTCAGCCCAAGGATCGAGGGTTGACGCAGCGTCAAGGTCAAGCCCAGTCCTTGCCCCGGCGCCCGGACCGGTCAAAGCTGGAGACAGGTACGGATCACCCCGAGAGGAGCAGACCATGAAGGCGACCCCCGGCAACTGGCTGATGATCGAAGGCGCCCACTTGAACGACCCGAAACGCCACGGCCAGATCCTCGAGGTCCGCGGCACCGACGGCGCACCCCCGTACGTCGTCCGCTGGGACGACACCGGCACCGAAACCATCGTCATCCCGACCAGCGGCGCCCACGTCCTGACCGAAGAAGAGATGAAGCGCCGCGAGAACCACTGAGCCCCTAGCGGCCGCCGGGGACGACCAGCCCTGACTCGTACGCGACGACCACCGCCTGGGTACGGTCCCGGAGACCGAGCTTGGCCAGCACCCGGCTGACGTGGGTCTTGACCGTTTCCTCGCCCACCACCAGCCTGGCCGCGATCTCCGGGTTGGACAGCCCTTCGGCGATCAACCGGAGTACTTCGGTCTCCCGCGGGGTCAGCAACTCCAGGAGTACCGGCGATTCCGGCGACCGACGGCGCAACCGCGCGAACTCCGCGATCAGCCGGCGGGTCACTGTGGGAGCCAGCAGCGCCTCTCCCGCGGCGACCACCCGGACCGCGTCGAAAAGCCGTTCCGACGTCATGTCCTTGAGCAGGAAGCCACTCGCCCCGGCGCGCAGCGCGTCGTACACGTGCTCGTCGAGATCGAAGGTGGTCAGCATGAGCACCCGGGTGCTGTCCGCTGCCGTGATCCGGGCGGTCGCCTCGATCCCGTCCATCACGGGCATCCGCACATCCATCAGCACGACGTCCGGCCGGTGCAGCTCGCAGGCCCGGACGGCCTCGGCGCCGTCGCCCGCGGTCGCCACCACGGTGAAGTCCTGCTGAGTTCCGAGCAGCGCCGCGAAACCGTCGCGAACGACCTGCTGATCGTCCACCACCACGATGCGCACGTCGGCGGTCATCCGGTCACCGCCGGCTCGGCAACCGGTCGCGGCAGGGTGGCCTCGACCTGGAACCCGTTCACCGGTGCGGGACCGGTGGTCAGCCGACCGCCGACCGTCGCGGCACGCTCCCGCATTCCCAGCAAGCCGTGGCCATCACCCGACTGCTCAGGAGCCGGGCCCGGGCCGTTGTCGCGAACCCGCAGCCGCAGCTCGTCGGCGCGGTACTCCAGCTCGACATCCACCGCGGCTCCGGGCGCGTGCCGGCGGACGTTGGTCAGCGCTTCCTGGACGATCCGGTAGGCGATCAGTTCGAGGCCCGGATCGAGTGGACCGACGGTGCCGTGAACGATCAGCCGGGTGCTCGCGCCGGCCGAGTCGCGGGCCTCGTCGACCAGCTCGACCAGTTGTTGCAGCCCTGGTTGGGGTTTGCGGGTCGGCTCGCCGCCCGCATCCTCCCGCAGTACTCCGAGCAGTCGCCGCATCTCGGTGAGCGCGGCGCGGGCCGTGTCGCCGATCGCGACCAGCCGGTCGGCTCCTTCCGGCGGCAGGCCGGCCGTGGTCAACCGTGCCGTCTCCGCCTGGACGGCGATCATCGAGATGTGATGGGCGACGACGTCGTGCAGTTCGCGGGCGATCCGGGCCCGCTCACCGCGCAGAGCGTGTTCCAGCAGGGTGTCCGCGACCACGCGGCTGGACACCTCGAGAGCCGCCGCTCGCTTGAGCTGCCTGCGGCGGCGGGTTGCGGCAGCCGCTCCGACAAGACAGACCACGGCGCCCAGCGCGACGAGCCCCGCCACGGTCGCTCGCTGGAACGCGATGAGGCTCAGCACAGTGGCACTCACGACAACAGTCGCCGCGACCGCGAGGTGCTCCCGCGCCGCGGCCAGTGGCGCGGTGGTGGCAAGTCCGAGCAGGAGCGCGATCGACAGGTTCGCCCCGGTGCCCTGGAGCCGGATCACGGTCTCGCTCGCGGCAGCCGTCCCCAGCGCGACAGCAGCCAGGACCGGCCACTCCGGCGTACCGGTGATCCGCCGGCCCACCGCGGCGACCCGGTCGACGACCCTGTCTGCCTGCGTCACAGTGCCCATTGTCACCGGTCCCGGCCGGTACGGCGTCCCCCGCCCGAGGGATGCCTGCCGGTGGGGCTCACCGGTATCCGGGACGCCGAGAACCGCCCGCCGGTGTGACGACCGGACCGCCTGTGGCTACTTAGCCTGATCGCATGCCAGCAACCATCGAAGTCAGCGGCTTGCGGAAGTCCTACGGCTCCAAGCTCGCGGTGGACGACCTGTCCTTCACCGTGCGGCCTGGCCAGGTCACCGGTTTTGTCGGCCCGAACGGAGCCGGCAAGTCGACGACGATGCGGATCATTCTCGGCCTGGACGCCACCGACGCGGGTTCCGCGCTGATCGACGGCCGGCGCTATCAGACGTTGCGCGCGCCGCTGCGCCACGTCGGCGCGCTGCTGGACGCCGGTGCGTTCCATCCGGGTCGCCGGGCCCGCGATCATCTGCTCTGGATGGCGCAGTACAACGGCCTGCCGGCGCGGCGCGTGGACGAGGTACTGGAGCAGGTCGGCCTGGCAGCGGTCGCTCGCCGACGCGCCGGAACCTTCTCGCTGGGTATGCGGCAACGCCTCGGGATCGGAGCGGCCCTGCTCGGCGATCCAGCGGTGCTGTTGCTCGACGAACCGGTGAACGGTCTCGATCCGGAAGGCATTCAGTGGATCCGGGGCCTGCTGCGTTCGCTGGCGGCGGAGGGCCGGGCCGTCCTGATCTCCAGCCACCTGATGAGCGAACTGGAGGACAGCGCCGGCCATCTCGTTGTCATCGGCAACGGCCGGCTGATCGCCGACACCACGGTCAGCGAACTGCTCGCGACCGCCTCCGGTGGCCGGGTCCTGCTCCGCACTCCGGAACTGCCCGAGGCGATGACCGTCCTGGCCAACGCCGGCGCGACCGTCGCCGGCACGGACCGCGGTGCGATGACGGTGTCGGGGCTGCCCGCGGAGCGGATCGTGGCGATCCTCGCCGAGCATCGCATCCAGGTGTCGGAGGTCTCCAGCCATCGGGCCTCGCTCGAAGAGGCCTACATGGAACTCACCCGCGATGCCGTCGAGTTCGGCGCCACAACGACTGCCGGGAAGCAGGCGTGATGACGTCGCCGGACCGGCTGGTTGGTCGAGGCCGTGACGGCTTCGATCGGTTCCTGCTGGCCGAGTGGACCAAGCTCCGGTCGGTGCCGCGCTGGGGCCTGACGCTGTTGACGGCTGTGCTCCTGACCATCTTGATCGCGTTGCTCACGGCAACCAGTAGCAGTTCCTCGGCGCAGGGATCCGGTGGCGGCGACAAGGCCGCAGCGTTGCCGTCAGCCTTTCTGGACGAGGGGTTCTTCGTTTTCCGGCCGCTGGCCGGCGACGGCAGTATCACCGCCCGGGTGGCCGCCCAGGACGACAGCGGCGAATGGGCCAAGGCCGGCCTGATGATCAGGCAAGCGGGCACCTCCGGCTCGCCGTACGCGGCGATGATGGTCACCCCGCGGAACGGCGTACGGCTGCAGCACGACTACCAGAAGGACGATGTGGCCGGTAGTTCCGGCAGGGCGCCGCGGTGGCTGCGGCTGACCCGGTCCGGCACGTCGGTCACCGGTTACGAGTCCGCCGACGGTTCCGGCTGGACCGAGGTCGGCAAGGTCGAGTTGCCCGGGCTGGGCGCGGCCGCGGAGGCCGGTCTGTTCGTCGCCTCGCCGCACCGGATGGAGATCGAGCGGCAGTTCGGTGGTGAGAACACCTCCATGGTGCCCACCCGTGGGCGTGCGGTCTTCGACAACGTCGGTACGACGGCCGCCGGTCCCTGGCAGGAACGCAACCGCTCGATCCTGCCCGAGGAGGGCGGCTGGACCGAGTCCGGCGGCATCTTCACGCTGACCGGGTCGGGGGACGTCGCGCCGTACGTGTTCGGGGACGACATCGCCAAGATGAGTCTGAGCGGGGTGCTCGCCGGGTTGATGGCGATCGTCGCGCTGGGCGTGCTGGTGATCAGTTCGGAGTACAAGCGGGGGATGATCCGGTCGACGTTCGCCGCCGCGCCGCGCCGCGGCCGGGTGCTGGCAGCCAAGGCGGTCGTGCTCGGCGGCGCCACCTTCGTCGCCGGTCTGGTCGCGAGTCTCGGCGCCTTCCTGCTGGCCCAGCCGATCCTGGAGTCCAACGGCTTCACCGGTGCGTCGCTGTCCCAGGGACCGGTACTGCGCGCCGTCGTGGGCACCGCCATCCTGGTCGCGCTGGTCGCCGTGCTCAGTCTCGCGGTCGGGGTGATCCTGCGACACAGCGCCGGCGCCATCACCGTGGTGGTCCTGCTGCTCTTCGTACCGCAGATCCTCGGCAGTGGGCTGCCGTTGTCCGCCGCACTCTGGCTCGGAAGGCTGACGCCCGCCGCCGGGTTCGCGATCCAGCAGACGGTCGAGCAGTACGACACTGCGATCACCCCGTGGGCGGGACTCGGCGTGCTCGCCGCGTACACCGCCGCAGCGCTGGCGGCGGCGTACTGGGTGCTGCGCCGGCGGGACGTGTGAGGCGCTCGATGCGAGCGGAGTGGACGAAGTTGCGGACCGTTCGGAGTACACCGTGGCTCGTTCTGGCCCTGGTCGCGGCGCTTGTGACGGTCGCGATCATGGCCACCGGCTCGGTCAGTACCTCGCGCTGCCCGTCGCCGGCCGAGTGCTTCGAGGACACCACGAAGCTGAGCCTCACCGGGGTGTGGCTCGGGCAGATCGCGGTCGTCGTCCTGGCGGTGCTGGCTGTCGGCGGTGAGTACGGCGATCGGTTGATCCACACCACGTTGACGGTGAACCCGCACCGGAGCACCGTCTTGTTGATGAAGGCAACCGTTGTCTGTGGAACGGTGCTGGTGGCAAGCACGCTGGGAGTGGCTGGGTCATTGCTCGCCGGCCGGATTCTCCTGCCCGGCAATGGATTCTCCGCAGCCAACGGGTATCCGCCGGTGTCACTGGCCGACGGTGCCACTCTGCGCGCGGCCGTTGGAACTGTGCTGTACCTGGGACTCATCGCTGTGCTGAGCCTTGGCATCGCGACCGTGGTTCGCGACACCGCCGGCAGCATCGTCTGCGTGCTCACCCTGCTCTACGTCTTTCCGATGATCGCCGCACTCGTCGCCGATCCGGTGTGGCAGGAACGGCTCCAGAAGTTCGCACCGATGACGGCGGGGCTGAGTATTCAGGCCACCACCAACCTCGATCGGCTGGCGATCGGACCGTGGCCAGGGCTCGGCGTACTGGCCGGCTATGCCGCCGGTGCGATGCTCCTGGGACTGCTCGCCTTCCGGCTCCGCGACGCCTGAACTGCTGTCCGGAGATGAACTTCAGGTGAACGCCCTTGAGTTTCGCCGGCGCGCCGCAGGATCGTAGAAAGATGAACCGCTCAGAAGAAGAACGCGCAATCGCCGAGGCTGCCGAGCGTCTCATGAAGGTGTTCCCCGACATCTCCCCTGACACCGTGGAGCGGGCTGTCGCCGAGAGCCGGCCCGAGTTCGACGGCAATCCGATCCGCGACTTCGTCCCCCTGTTCGTCGAACGAGCCGCCAAACACCGCCTCCGGAGCCTGACGACTTCGGCTCGGTAACGTGGTCGGTCGCTTTCAGGCCGTTGCGTCATCCCGGCGAAGCATCCGCGGGGGCCGCTCGCCGGGCCTGGCGAAGATGCTGAGGATCTCGACCGGCTCGTCGCCGGAGTTGCCGAACCAGTGCGGCACGGTGGTATCGAACTCGGCGACCTCGCCGGTTCCGAGCACCCAGTCGCGCTCGCCGACGACCAGCCGCAGGTCCCCGGACAGGACGTAGATCCATTCGTGGCCGTCGTGTGCACGCGGTTCGGGGGTGAGATTGCCGGCCGGGATGACGATCTTCCACACCTGCAGGCCGCCGGGCTGGCGGGTGAGCGGGATGACCGTCCGGCCCTTGACGCGGCCGGGCTTGAGGCGGACGCGGGGGTCACCGACTTCTGGCGCCCCGACGAGGTCGTCCAGCGGCACCCGGTAGTTCAGCGAGAGCACGAGCAGCAACTCCAGCGTCGGCCGCCGCTGCCCGGTCTCGAGCCGGGACAGCGTGCTCTTCGAGATACCGGTCGAAGCCGCCAGCTCGGTCAGCGTGATCCCGCGCCGGGTGCGAAACTCTTTCAGTCGCGGCCCTGCCTGCCCGAGGACGGCGGCGATGACGGGTGAGGTGTCTTCCACCAGCCCCATCCCACCGCGAATTCCCAGAAACAGCAACACTCGTTGGCGAGAAGGCTGGTACGGATCCACCCTGGTGGACATGAACCAGTACGACGAAGCGACCACCCCTCCCACACCACCGGGCCCGCCCACCAAGCATCAGTTGGCCTTCATGATCTGGCTGGCCGTCTTCCCGACCCTCACCGCACTCAACCTCGCCCTCGACGACTGGCTGAGCGGCCTGACTCCCGTACTGCGCACCTTCGTCCTCGCCACCATCGCCGTACCGATCGTCATCTACGGCCTGATGCCACAACTCCACCGCCTCCGAACCCGCCTCCTCACCCGCAACTGACCTCCGCGAACTGCCGGAGGCAGGAACTAGAATCCTTGTTCCATGGCGGCCACTCGTATTCGTAGAGCACCTGAGGAGGCTCGCCGGGCGATTCTGCAGGCGGCGGAGGAGCTGCTTGTCGAAGGGGGGCTCGAGGCCGTCAGCGTCCGGGCCGTCGCCAAGCGGATCGGGATGACCGATGCGGGCGTCGCGCACCATTTCGGTAGTCGCCAGGATCTCCTCGTCGCACTCCTCCGGCACGGCGGCCGACGGATCCGTGGCGCGGTCGAAGAGGCGGTCGCCGGCTGGGCCGACAGCCAGGCGGATATCAACGGATTGATCCGGACCATCGCCCGCGTCTACGACCAGGGGTACGCCGAACTCGCCGTCGCGCTGCACGCGGCAGGCTGGGAGGACCCCGGCGCGGGATTCCTGGAGCCGGTCGTCCAGATCCTGCACGACACCCGGACCCGAGTCGGGCGGCCGGGACCACTGGCCGACACTCGCCTGGCCGTGGCCGCGCTCCACCAGGCGCTCGCACTCGACGCCTTCTACGGCGCCGCCTTCCGCCGCAGCGCTGGGATCAGCGAATCCGCGGCCAAGCGACCCGGTCCGCAACGGACCTGGTGGGCCAACACACTTCGCACCGCACTCGGCCTCCCGGACGACTGAACTCAAGCCCAGAGCAGGCAGTTGTTACCTTGACAGCTCAAGGTAACGCGCACAGAGTAGTTGCATGACCCTCTCACCTGTGCTGACCCGTCCTGCCTGGCCGACCGATCGGCGGATCACGATTCGCGACCTGCAAGCCGCGACCGATCGCGGCGAGAAGTGGTCGATGCTGACCAGCTACGACACCCAGACCGCGGGCCTGATGGAACGCGCCGGCGTTCGCGCGATCCTGGTCGGCGACACGAGCGGCATGACCGTCTTCGGCCACACCGACACGATCGCCGTCACCATGGACCACCTGATCCCGATGGTGCAGGCCGTAGTACGAGGTACTGAAACCGCTTTGGTCGTGGCCGATCTGCCGTTCGGCAGCTACCAGGCCGGACCCAAACAGGCGCTGGCCAACGCCGTCAGGCACCTCAAGGAAGGCGGGGCGCAGGCCGTCAAGCTCGAGGGTGGGGGCCGCATCCGCAAGCAGGTACGACGCCTGGCCGATGCCGGCATCCCCGTCATGGGTCACCTCGGTCTGACGCCACAGAGCGTCAACGTCCTCGGCGGCGTACGTCGCGTGCAAGGCCGTGGCGAAGCGGGCGAACAACTCCTCAACGACGCACTGGCGCTCGAAGCCGCAGGAGCTTTCGCGATCGTTCTCGAATCCGTCCCAGCTGAACTGGGTCAACGGGTAACCAAGGAAATTCGCATCCCGACAGTCGGCATCGGTGCCGGACCGCACTGCGATGCTCAGATCCTGGTCTGGCAGGACCTGGCCGGCTTGACGCCCGGCCGGCTGCCGAAATTCGTCAAGAAGTACGCCGATCTCGACAAGGTCCTCGGCGAGGCCTTCGCCCGCTTCTGCAGTGAGGTCGCCGACGGCCGCTACCCCGACGACGCCCACAGCTACTCCTGATCTCGCAGAACGAGGGAGTCCAGATGAACAGCTCCGACGTGGTGGTGATCGGTGCCGGCGCTGCCGGGCTGAGCGGGGCGCTCGCACTCGTGCGGTCGCGCCGGTCAGTGCTGGTGATCGACGACGGCCGGCCGCGGAACGCCCCGGCCGGCCACCTGCACAACTTCCTGACCCGGGACGGAGCCCCGCCGAGCGAGATCTACGCCATCGGCCGCGCCGAGGTCGCCGGGTACGGCGGTCAGTTCGCGACCGGCACCGTGACGGCGATCCGACGCGGAGAGGTGTTCACGGTCGAACTGGCCGACGGTACGACGTACCGGGCCCGGCGGATCCTGGTCACGAGCGGTCTGACCGATGTGTTGCCGGAGGTGGCTGGTCTGGCTGAGCGGTGGGGCAAGGACGTGCTGCACTGCCCGTACTGCCACGGCTGGGAGGTGCGCGATCAAGCGATCGGCGTGCTGGCCATCAGCCCGCTGGCCAGCCATCAGGCACAGCTGTTCCGGCAGTTGAGCGACGACGTCACGCTGTTCCTGCACACCGCACCGAAGCTGACCGACGAGCAGCGGGAAGAGCTTGCGGCCCGCCAGATCGCTGTCGTAGAAGGCAAGGTCGAGCAGGTCGAAGTGCTGGACGGGAAGCTCGCCGGTGTCCGCCTGGGGAGTGGCAAGGTGGTGCCGCGCGATGTCCTGGCGGTCCAGCCCACTCTCTATGCCAAGGCGAGCTTCGTGACCGAGCTCGGGTTGGAGGTGTCCCCTCAGGACGTGAGAGGAATCGTGTACGGCGATGCACTCGTGGTCGACGCTCAGGGCCAGACCGCAGTACCGGGAGTCTTTGCCGCCGGCAACGTCACCGACCCGATGGCGCAGCTCGTCCACGCCGCGGGCGCGGGACTGCAGGCCGGTGCGGCGATCAACGGAGATCTGATCGCGGAGGACACCCGGTCGGCTGTCGCAGCAGTCAAGGCCGGTTGACGGGCGCCGACCGGCGTCATGCTGGGCAGCGAATTACGGCTGCAATTCGGATGGTCCACCTGCCAGGTCTGACAGAGGCGGACCTGACGTACGCCAGTCGTTGAGCCCTTCACGCGCCAGGCGTTGTCCCTGGCCGGCCAGATGTCAAACCGCGCCGGTCGGCTCCGACCCAGCAGTGACCGCTACCAAGGAGGCATCTCATGCGCAAGATCATCTACTGGGTTCACACATCGGTGGACGGCTTCATCGACGGCCCGAACGGAGAGTTCGACTGGCCGGCGATGGGCCCCGGCCTGTCGGCGTACTCCGCGGGCTTGGACAAGGGCGTGGACACCCTGCTGTTCGGGCGCCCGGTCTGGGAGATGATGGTCGGATTCTGGCCGAACGCCGAGTCGATCACCGATGACCCGCACACGGCCGCGTTCGCCCCGTTCTGGCGGGCGACACCGAAGATCGTGTTCTCCCGCAGCTACGGTGGCGACGACTGGACCAGCCGGGTCATCAGCGAGGACCTGGCCGGCGAGGTCGCCGCACTCAAGGCCCAGCCAGGCGGCGACATGCTGCTCACCGGCGGCGCCACTCTGGCCGCGGAGCTGACCGAACTCGGTCTCATCGACGATTACCACATCGCCGTCCACCCCGTAGTCCTCGGCGGCGGACGCCGCCTGTTCGCAACCCCGGAGCACCGGCACAACCTCCGGCTAGTCAACTCCCAGCTCCAGGACAACCAGGTCGTGGTGTCCCAGTACCAACTCGTCCCTCCACCCACGACGACCTGATCAACCGGGGTCGGCCCCCGGCGCCGGTTTACTGGGTGCGGTGAAGGCTCAGTGGGGTGTGTTGGCGGAGCATCGGGACTTCCGGCGGTTGTTCGGCGGTAGCTCGCTTTCGCTGCTGGGGTCGAGTGTGACGACCGTTGCGTTGCCGTTGACCGCAGTACTGGTCCTCGGCGCATCGCCGGTACAGATGGGTCTGCTGGGAGCAGTCTCGTTCCTGCCCCACCTCGTCTTGGGTCTGCCGGCCGGGGTGTGGATAGATCGGATGTCCTACCGCGGCGTCATTGTCGGTGCAGACCTGTTGGCTGCCGTTGCGCTGGCGGCAGTGCCGATTCTGGCCGCGTTGGGACTGTTGCAGATGTGGCACCTGTACGTCGTCGTCGTGGTCACAGGGGCCTGCAGCCTGTTCTCTGCGATCGCGGCTCAGTCGTTCGCCCCGATGCTGGTCCCTCCCCGCGAACTGCTGACGGCCAACAGCGCGTTCGCACTCAGCAACTCCGTCGTCGCCACCAGCGGCAGTGCCCTGGGCGGCGTACTGGTTCAGCTCCTCACCGCCCCAGTAGCGATCGCTGTCGATGCTGCCTCGTTGTTGCTGTCGGCCATCTCGAAGGCGCGGATCACCGTCACGGGACGATCGACGGCCGCCGATCTGCCCAAAGAGTCGATGTTCAAGGGCATCTGGGGTGGCGTGCGGGCGGCGCTCGAGCACCCGGCGCTACGGGCGACCACGATCGCCGCCACCGTCGGCGCTTTGGCCGGCCAGATGCAGGCGGTGATCATGGTGCTGTTCCTGGTCCATGAGCTCCGCTTGTCAGCTGGACTGGTTGGCTTGGTCATCGCAGTGGCCGGGGTCGCCGGAATCGTCGGCGCACTCATCGGAGTACAGATCACAGCCCGGCTCGGCAACGGACCCGCCTTCATCGTCGGCATGACGCTGTCAGGTCTGGCCGGGTTGGTGATGGCCGCCGCGGGAGGGCCGCCGGCACTGGTGCTGGCGGTTGTCATCCTCGCGCAACTCCTCCGCGGCTGGGGCCCAACCCTGTACGGGATCAACCAGCAGACCATCCGTCAGACCCTGGTCGCACCAGAACTCCTCGCCCGAACCCAGGCCACCTGGCGATTCCTGGTTTTCGGAATGCAGCCGATCGGCGCCCTCCTCGGCGGCACCCTCGGCGCCCTGGCAGGATTCCGCGCCACCCTGGTCATCAGCAGCCTGATCATGCTGACCGGCACCACCCTCGCGCTACTCAGCCCACTACGAACACTGCGCCTCCTCAGCGGGTGAAGCCTCCCCAGACTGTGCTGCGGCCGGCTGGGCTTTGGGCGTGGACGTTGTAGGTGTCGCGTTTGGTTTTGCGTACGCCGGTGGCGTGGTTGTACTGCGCGGCGAACTGATGCTGGCCAGTCGGCACGGTGCGGCCTGGGTTGAGGGTCCAGCGGTAGAGGAGGGCACCGGCGGACTCCTCGACGGTGACGGTGAAGTCCTCGCTTGGCAGGGTCCGCCAGCGGCCGGTGTTCCGTACGTTGCCGGTCTGGGCGATGCGCAGTTCTACGGTGAGCGACGTGAGAGGTTCGGTGGTCTTGAGGATCAGGTTGCTCTGGGCCCAGTAGATGGTGCTCTTCGGGTCCAACGAGCCTTGGGACCACAACGGGCCGTTCTGGGACCGGCTGTCTGGAGGCGGGGTCGGGCGCGAACTGGTCGGGGCCGGGCGTGGGGTCCTGCTGGTACTGCGGGCCGATGGCGTCGAAGTGGAGGTGACGACCGGGGACGCAGCGGGAGTGGTGACAGCGGGAGTGGTGACAGCTGGAGCGGGGGCGACGGCGGGTGGCGACGGAGCTCCGCCCATGGCGGCAACGGCGAGCCCACCGGTCGCCAGCGTGCCGGCGGCGACGAGGCCGACGATCGCCGCCCGCGGCCATGACCTTGCGATCGAAGGTACGCGGTGCCGGACGGTCGGGTCGGCCACGCCGCGCTCGACGCGCGCCAGAATCCTTGCGCGGTTGGGCTCGTGGGCCTCGGCGGCCTCTCGCAGCCGTCGGCTGATCTCGTCGTTCACCGGTTCCTCCTCCCTGCCGCCAGTACGCCGACTGCTTCCGCGCCGAGCAACCGTTCCAACTCGGCCATCCCCTTCGAGGTCTGGCTTTTCACCGTACCGACCGAGATGCCCAGCGCGGCGGCGGTGTCCTTCTCCGACAGGTCGAACGCGTGCCGCAGTACGACGCACGCCCGCTTGCGGAACGGCAGCCGGGTGAGCGCGGCCCGGACGTCCAGCACGCCCGCAACATCCGGCCCGTCCACCACTTCCGTACTGCGTGACCAGAACAGCGCTACCCGCCGTCGCTCGCGGACCGTACTCCGGATCCGCTCCCGCGCCAGATTGGCTACCACGCCCCGCGCGTACGCAACCGGGTGCTGCGCCGCCCGCATCCGGTCCCAGCGCTGCCATAGGGCGACCAGCGCATCGGCGGCGAGGTCATCGGCCGCGTCCTTCTCGCCGGTCAGGAGGTGGGCGAGACGCGCCAGTTCGGTGTGGTGGCGTTCGAAGAAGTCGTGGAACTCCGCGGCCGCGTCGTCGAGGAGCATCTCGCTCGGTCGCCCTCTCCCTGCGATGTGCGCGTTAACAATCGGCCGAGCGTAACAGTGCCCCTCACCGGCTGCCGGACGGCGATCGCCCGTGCGGGGCGGAGTCCTGACGACGACGGGCGGCGCGGTCAATGCCGGGCGAACTGGACCCGGGTCGGCTGCGCGACGTCCGGCTTGAGGGCGATCCCGTCGATGGTCAGGCGCTCACCGTAGATGTCGGTGACCCTGATCGCTTTGCCGCAGCCACTGCCGTCCGTGGAAAGGAAGTAGTTGTACGCCGTGCGCTTCAGCTTTCGCCAGCCGCCGGCGGTCTTGACCTCGAGCGCGGCCACCGGGTTGCGGTGACCGATCGCCTGGAGGCCGCACCAGTACTGACTGGACCCGTCCTTGTAGCGGATGGAGATCGTGCCGGATTCCGCGGGGCTCAGCAGCGTCCAGGTGATCGGGAGCCGGCCGACGGAGAGCTTGTCGAGCTTGGCGAAGGCCTGCTGGCTGAGGTCGATCTGCCCGGGTGCGCAGGGCAACGGGCACAGGTTGACTATCCGCACCGTGATGGAGGCTCCGTTGGCCGTGCGCACCCGTACGTAAGCCCCGCAGGCCTTGGCCGACTCGTAGTCGGTCTGGTTCATCGCCGCGACCATCATGGTGTCGGCCGGGCCGAAGAGGCAGGCGCCGTTACCGTCAGCTGCCTCGTAGGCGGTCGCGACGCCCTGGTACCGGACGCCGGGCTTGATCCGCCCCGCCAAGGACCCCGCCGTCCCTGTGGACGTCGCACTCGGAGTACTCGGGGTGCGCGGGGACCGCGGCGTGCTGGGAGTCACTCGAGGGCTGCGAGTAGCCGCGGGCGTCTTGCTGGAAGCAACCCGCGGGCTGCGAATACCCGCAGGCGGCGTGCCTGCGACCGAGGGCCGCGGAGTACGGCGAGATGGCCGCGGGCTCGCGACCGGCGGCTGCTTCACTGCGGTGCTGCCGTCGGCAGCCGCATCCGGAGAGCCAGAGTCAGACGGAACGGTCGCCGTGACACCCGTGCCGGACAAGTCGACGGTACGACCGGCCTCACCGCCACCCCTGGTCAGGAGCACAGCGATCAAGCAGACCACGACCCCAACGCCCAGCAGAGCCAGCGGAATACCAACAAGCCGCCGCTGCCCCTTCGGCAAGCCGCCATGCTTCGTTGTCCTCATACCCATCCGTTCACTAGATCCAGTCGACATCCACCCCTCAGTTGCCACCACCCCCCAAAAGGTTGCCGCCGCCTTCTGAAGGGTTTCTGAAGGTGAGACCGGAGACTCCGGAACAGGGGCATTTTCCGTCGCTGTCAGTAGGGGGATCGGTCATGCAGAAACCACGCCGGCTGGTAGGGGTTGCCGTTGCGGCGGCCCTGCTCGCCACCACGTTCGGCCTGGCGGCACCCGCCGCCGGGCAGACCACGGGCGGAGCGGCGGCCTCGGCTGCCGACTATCCGTTCCCGCTGCCGGACTTCAGCCATCCGGACAGTCCGCACGCTCCGCAGTTCAAGAAACACCAACTGCCACCGATGCTGGTGGTCTCCGGTCAGTTCGACGACCTGACCGACCTCAGCGAGTCCGGGACCGAGGACAAGTTCTTCCCGTTCTTCACCTTCGGCACCGTCAGCGACTACTACCTGCAGAACGGTCTCGGAGTCCTCGTCCCGGTGCCGGAGACGTACGGCGAGCGCGACAACGGCATCGTCCTGGTCGAGCTCGGCAATTCGGCCGGCTGGTTCAGCCAGGACGTCGGCGTCCGGCGGCGGACCATGCTCGACCTGGCCGACCCGTACGTCGACTTCGCCCGGTTCGACACCAACAACAACGGCCGGATCGAGAACTCCGAGTTGGTGGTGGTCACGCTGGTGACCTCACCGGATCCCACCTACTCCTGCGGCCAGACAGCCGCCGTCGGCCCTGGTCGCGCGCTGGACGGCAAGACGATCGCGTTCACCACCGCGGACGGCGGCTCGCTGACCAACAACCTGACCTTCGCGCACGAGGTCGCCCACCAGAACTTCGACCTGGCCGACCACTACGGCTTCGGCGTCGGAGCGTGGGACCTCGCGGGCCCGACCTGCGCCGGGCCGAACAACCAGATCTGGCAGGCGCCGAACGCCTGGCACCGGATGCACATCGGTGACGACAAGCCGACCGTCATCACCAAGGACCGGTACGTCACGCTGCTGCCGAACGACATGGCGCCGTACGGGTCGTATCTGCTCTACGACCCCGAACGCGGCACCGACGACTACTTCATGATCGAGGCGCGGCGCCCGGTCGCGGGCAAGTACGACCAGAACGTGCCGGACGACGGTCTGATGGTCTGGCGGGTCGACGAGCGCAACGTCCGCAGCGGGCTCGAGCACGTCCGGGGCGTCGAGATGATCCGGCCCGACGGCATGCGGACGCCGGGCTGTGTCGACCAGGACGTGGACGGCCGGACCGACGAGGATCCGGTGAACAACCTGGACGACGACGGCGACGGGTTGGTCGATGAGGACCCGCAGACGGACGGCGCCTGCTACAGCGGCAGCGACACCGACGCCTGGAACGCGTTCGACGCCCGGACGCCACAGCGCGAGATGACGGCGCCCTGGGCGGACGGTACGCCGGCCAAGGTGGCGGTACGGGCGATCGGTCACACCTTCGCGGTGCCGGCCCGGGCGATGGTGCGGGCGTTCATCGACGTCCGCGGCCCCGGCGTCCTGGTTGACGCGGCCGAGCCGAACGGCGACTCGCCGCACCCGACGCTGACCGCCGGCAGTACAACCACGTTCTCGTTCGCGGTGATGAACACCGGTGAGGCGACCGACACCTTCGAGTTCACCGAACTGGTTCCGGACGGCTGGACGGCGACCACCCAACGGATGACCCTGACGGCCGGTCAGCGGGCCACCGCGACCATCACCGTCACGGCCGGTACGGACGAACTGGTGGGTGAACGGCACACTCTGATCGCCCGCGGCCGCAGTACGACGGACTCCTCGGTCGTGACGGAGTACCCGTTCCTGGTCGACATGAACCGGCCGTCCGCGATCACCTACACCGGCGACAGCACGGTCGACCACTCGGATCCCGCCCGGTTGGCGGCTCGCGTCACGGACAAGTTCAGCGGAGCTCCGTTGGCCGGGCACAAGGTGGTCTTCAGCCACGCCGACTGGTTGACCGAGGCAACGACCGGTGCGGACGGACTAGCTACCGCATCCTGGCCCGCTGACCTGGCGCCAGGGGCGTACACCTTCACGATGTCCGCCGGCTCGAAGAACGGCTACACGGCCAGTAGCAGCACCTTCCCGATCACCGTCGAGGCGGAGAGCGCGACCCTGGCGATCACCAGTCCGACCATGTACGCCGACGACTCGGGCCAGGCGATGACGGTCAAGGTGACGGAGGAAGCAGATGGCTCGCCTGCTGATCTCGGTCGCGCCACGGTCCAGGTGCAACTGCGCTCGGCGCTGACCGGCGAGGTCCGCAACTACAGCGCGACGGCCGACACGAACGGGATCGCCACGGTCGGGGTGGACGCACCCGCCGGCCTCTGGTCCGCGACGGCCGGACTGACCGGCGGCTACTTCACCGCACCACCGATCCAGGCCGAACTGGTGGTGTTCAACCCCGACGGAGAGGTCACCGGAGCCGCGGTAGCACCTGACGGCTCGGGACGGAACGTCGTACTGACCGTGGCTGCCCGGTACGCCGACAACGCGCCCACCGGCGCGGTCACCATGACCGCCAACCGTCAGACCTTCAACGGTACGGCGCTGCGGTGGCTGGTCGTCTCGGGTACGTCGGCCGTCTTCGAGATCGGCGGCACGCTGAACAACCAACCGGCCACCCTGCGCGCGACCGTGCACACCGACGGCGACCGGGATCGCTTCTCGGTCAAGGTGACCAGCGCGACGGCCACCTACACCAGCGGCGACCTGACCGCGCGAACCGGAGCTCTCACGGTGCGCACCTCGTAGGGAAGAAGGCCTCACCGCGATTCAATACTCCGTTGCCGCGGCAACGGAGTATTGGGTTGGATGCGGAGATGGCATCGGACCTCAAGCTCGTTCTACTCTGCGGGACCGCGTTCTCCGGGAAGAGTACGGTGGCGCGGTCCCTGGAGCCGAGGCTGTCCGCGAAGATCGTGAGTCTCGACGAGATCAACGAACGCCGCGGCTTGTGGGGTGGTGACGGCATTCCGGTCGAGGAGTGGATCCGGACTCATGAGCTGGCCTCTGATGAGGTCCGTGTCCTGCTGACCTCAGGCACGTCCGTGATCGTCGACGACACCAGCTCGCCGCGGTTCCTCCGCGACGGCTGGCGCTCACTCGCCGCGTCAGTCCAGGCCCGATTCAGTTTGATCCACGTCGATGTGGATCACGCGACGATTCGCCGGCGCCGGGCCGACAATCAGTTGGATCCGCGCCGGCCGGACGTCGCGGACGCAGTACTGGATCAACACCTCGCCGATTTCGAGCCGCCGCACGAGGACGAGAACGCAGTACGGGTGAAGTCTGCCGACGACCTGCGGGACTTGACGATCTGACGGCGGCTAGACAGCGGGGAGGACGCGGCGCCAGCCGTCGAAGATGACGGTGGGGGTCATGCCGACCGACAGGTAGAGGTCGAGGGCCGGGGTCGGGTTGTTCGTGTCGACGTGCAGGATCGTGCCCTCCCGGCCGGCGGCGGCATCGACGGCGAAGGCGTGGCGCAGCAGGTACTTCGCGAGACCACGCCCGCGGAACTCCTCGACCACGCCGAGCATGCCGATGTGACCGCAGCTGTCCGACTCGACGAACTTGTCGTTGCACACGCAGACCCCAACCATCCGGCCGTCAACCTCCAGCAAGGTGAGCTGGGACCAGTCGAAGATGGGCACATCGTCGAGCGCCTCGAACCAGTCGTCCCGTGGGGTTTCCACCCAGCCGAACTGGCCGGTGAAACACTCCGTGATGACCGCGTGGGCCGCCCAACGGGTGGCCTCATCGAAGGCGCCACGGCGGACCTGGACGCCCGCGGGCTCGTCCGGAGCAGCAACCGGGCCGGTGTGGTCGATGCGCATCCGGTGGTACGTCGTACCGGTGGCGAAGTCGTGGCCGGCCAACTGCGTCCGGAGTACCTCGTCAGCCCGGTACACGAACAGGTCGGCGATGACCTCGGCATGACCCCGCTCGCGCCCCATCTCCTGCGCACGCTGCATGGTCCGATCGACCAGCCACCCGGCGACCTCCGGGTACTGCGATGTCACCTCGACGTCGATCAAGTCATGATCACCGACACAACGCGTGGTCGCATACCCAGCCATCCGCCCGTCATCACCCAACACGAGCCAGCCGTCGTTGGCTGCGTCGAAACCGGGCCTGCCGATGCAGTAGGCGACTTCCTCCAACGTCGTGTCGGCGAACCCGACCACCGCCGAGTTATAGGCCGCGAGCATGGCAAACAACGCCTCAGCATCGCTCGACTCCGGCGGGCGAACGGTATACCCGTCCGGCAGTTCTGCGATGGTCATCATGACTCATCGTGCGTCCGCCCATCGCACAACGGAAGGGCGCAGCAACACTCGTCGAGGCGTTTGTGCTCGGCGTTGTCGGATTGTGGGTGGCTCGTTCGTGGAGAGGACAAAGGGAACCTCCAGACTTGAGGAGATGCACGATGAACAACCAGCGAGCAACCAGGCCATTCCGATTCGGCGTTGTTGCCCCGATCACTTCTGAACTGCCGGCCTGGCGAGACCGTGTACGGCGGATCGCCGACAGTGGCTACTCGACGTTGCTGATGCCCGACGTTCCTACCTGGCAACCAGCACTTGGCCCCACGCTGGCGACTGCGGCTGCACTCACTGACCTACGGGTCGGATCCTGGGTCTATGCCGCCGCGCTGCGCGATCCGTTCAGCACGGCATGGGAAGCCCACTCGCTCTCGGTTCTCACCGAAGGTCGCTTCGAAATGGGGATCGGCGCCGGGCGGCCAGGGATCGAGGTCGAACTGGGCCTGCCTGCCGTCTCGCTGGCTGAGCGTCGTACCAGGATGCGGGACACCGTGACCGCCCTCCGGACGTTCGACGGCCCCGACCTGCACACGCCGGTCGTGATGGCCGTGAGCGGACCGAAGTCGCAGGCGCTGGCGCTCGAAGTCGCTGATGCAGTCACGTTCGTCCTCCCAGCGGACGACGACCGGGCCGAAACCACCCAACGGGTCCGCGACTTCGCCGGCCGCACGGACATCGAACTCGCCCAGCACGTCGCCGCCGTCGGCGACAGCGTCGCCCCGTTCATGGCACCGCCAGACCTCGACACCGCAGCCCTCCGCGCCGCCGACTCCCTCGTCATCCTCCCGAGCGACCCCGCCGCGGCCGCCGAAGAAATCCACCGCCGCCGCGAAGAAATCGGCTTCTCGTACTTCGTCTTCGGCGCCAACTTCGCCGAAACCCTCGCCCCAGTCGTCGCCCAACTAACCGGCCAGTAAATGTCGAGAACACCGAATTGCCTCCGACGTCCGGTCATGATGAGGGAGAAGGAGCGACGACCAGGAGGTAGTCATGGGTAACTTGCCCGAGGTGGTGTCACGCGAGGAGTGGCTTGCCGCCCGTAAGGAATTGCTGGAGAAGGAGAAAGAACTGACGCGGGCTCGCGACCGGGTCAACGCCGATCGGCGTCGGTTGCCGATGGTCCGGATGGACAAGCCGTACACGTTCGAGGGCCCGGACGGGACGGTCAGCCTGCTCGACCTGTTCGAGGGCCGGCCGCAGCTGGTGATGCACCACTTCATGTTCGGCCCGGACTGGGATCAGGGCTGCCCAAGCTGTTCCTCCGCCGCCGACCAGATCGGCAGGCTGCGTCAACTTCACGTCCGCAACACCACACTCGTGGCCGTGTCGCGGGCGCCGTACGGGAAACTGGCGGCGTACCGCGAGCGGATGGGCTGGACCTTCCCCTGGTACTCCTCCTACGGCAGCGACTTCAACTACGACTTCCACACCACCCTCGACGACCGGATCGCGCCGGTGCTCCAGAACTATCGCACCGAGGCCGAGCTCGCCGAGGCCGGAACACAGTGGACCGAGGAATGGCGCGGCGAGGAACCGGGCATCAGCGCGTTCCTGCGCGTCGGCGACGAGGTCTTCCACACCTACTCCACCTACGGCCGTGGCATCGATCAGTTCCACAACGGCTACCCCTACCTGGACCTCACCGCCCTCGGCCGCCAGGAGGACTGGGAGGAACCAGCCGGCCGCGCAACTCCCCTCGGCCTACAACTCGGCGGCCCCAGGATCCGCGTTCCCGACGAATACGACAGCTGAGCTGCGTCTTCAAGGCGGTGGCTCCGGTACTACGCGCCGCGGGCTGGTGTCAGCTCCACGGCTGGGTACGGCGTGTCCTGGAGGCCGAGGTTGCGCCAGACGAAGCGTGGGATGCGGGCCAGGAAGCCGCGGAGGAAGTGGGAGCTGTGGCCGATCACTTCCTGGCTGTGCACGTCGACCTCGAACCACGCCCAGCCGTCCACGCACTCGAAGGTGGCCGGCGGGTTCGCCATCAGGTACTCCATCTGGCGTGGGTGGATCACGTCGTACGCGTACTTCGTGTCGTCGGCGTGCACCGCGAACTGGTCGTTGAAGGCGCCACTCTCGAAGCTGATGCCACGGCCGATCCCGCGCAGCCCGACCTTCAGGTACGGCATCCGGGCCGGGAGTTGGAAGCCGAGAATCGTCTCGCTGTGGTTGTCGACCACGGTCCGCGTCTGGCTGCGGCCCTCGCTGTCGGTGTAGCTCTCGGTCCGTTTCGTCTTCCACTCGTGCACGAACGCGACGAAGGGCGGGCCATCGCCATCACGCCCCCGGATCACATCCTTGGTGCTGTGGTCATAACCCAACCGCTTCGCCGGCGTCGTCTCCAGCAGGCTGTCGTCCTCGCCGACCCAGTACCAATCCGGATGCTGGTAGAACCTCATCCGCAGCGGCGGCTCGGGCTGGACCCAGCTGTCCAGCGACGCCGCGTCGATCGCCCCGGCGACGGCAGCGAGCTGCTCCAGCCAGGGAGCGAGGATCTCGGCGTCCTTGCGCGGCGGATTTAGTACGACCAACTGATCACCATCGACCCCGAGATTCAGATCGGGGTGTACCGCGGCCAGTGCCTTCAGTTGCTCGCAAACCTGCGGGGTCAAAACCTCCGCGGCGTACGCCGGATCGAGGGCGCCGATCGTCCAGCCCGGACCCAGCTGCGCCGGAACCGCGACCTTGGTCGCGACCACGCCGTACCGGAGTTGTGCCTGCCCGGCCATGATCCACAGCTCAGGCAGCCGCCGGGACAGCGTGACCATCCCGACCCAGCCTTTCCAGTTCTCGGCGCCGTACTCAATCACCTGGAACGCCCTACCCGACTTGGTCAGGCCGCTGATCCGGTCATCAGGATCCCGCCGGAAACCAAGCCCGAACGGCGGATTCCCCAGCCGCGCCACAGCATCCAACGACGGACTGCCGTCAAAGGCCCACCCCCGATCCCGCAACGACCGGACGTACCGCTCCCGCCGCACAATCAAGGCCACCCCACCACCGACCCCCACCACGGCCAGCACCAGGAAGAACACTCCGGTCGAATCCACACCCACTCCTCACGCCGCAGCGCCCCGATTGTCCCGCCACCAAAACCCCTTCGACGCCAAGAACCCCACCAGAGTTCCGTCGAGTCAGAGCAGCAGACGACCTTCAATCGGTTGTAGCGTCGAACTAATTGGTTGTATCGTCGAACCATGTCGGACGACGATCTCGCCCAGAGGCTGGTGCTGCAAGGCCGGATCACCGCGTTCGTGCGCGCGTTCGGCCTGCACCAGCCGGACCAGACACCGTGTGGGACGCCAATTCCGACTTCGGAGGCCCACGCGCTCGGCGAGCTGGACCGCGACGGGCCGCTGACGCAGAGCACGCTGGCCCAGCGGCTGCGGCTGGAGAAGAGCACCGTCAGCCGCCTGGTGGGCCAGCTGATCGGTCGCGGCTGGGTACGACGCGCCGAACACGACGGCGACGCTCGGCTGGTCTGGCTGGAGGTGACCCCGGAAGGCCACCGCGCCGCCGGCCAACTGGCTGCGGCCCGCGCAGCCCGCTTCGAGCAACTGCTGCACAACATCCCGGCCGACCAGCGCCCAGTGGTCATCGACGCGCTCACAACCCTGGTCGAGGCGGCCGCCGGGCCCGAGCACCAGGCCGGCCAGTCGCCAACGACACAGGCGGGCACCGCGTGACCGCCGCCTCCACTGGCACCACCGGGACCGATGCTGGGCCGACCCGCCGCAGCGGCGGCCGTTGGAGCGTGGGCGCAGTGCTCGGCGCCGCGCTGGGCCTAGCCCCACACCTGCTGCACCACGTCGGCCTGCTCGCCGGTACTGCGCTGCTGGCCGGCCTCAGCGGAACCGTACTGTTCGGCACCCTCGGCCTGGTCGCGATGCTGCCCATGCTGCTCCGGCTGCGACGCCGTTTCGACACCTGGTGGGCGCCGAGCATCGCGGTGGCCCTCTTCGCCGCCATGTTCGCCCTATCGACGTTTCTCATCGGCCCTGTACTACGAAGCGCTGTGAACGACCCACCACAACCTCACCCGTCCCCGTCGGCACCGGCCTCCGGGGACCACACCCGCCACCACGGCTGATACCACGCCACCAGAAGGCTCAGGAGTCCCGTCAAGCATGGCAAGCGCTCACTACACCATCCGGCCAGGCCGAGCCTCCGACGCCACGGAGCTTGCTCGGCTGCACGCATCGATCCAGCTGCAGGGGGCGACTGGCGGAAAGCCACACCCCGGCATCGCCGCCTGGGTCGAAGGCCTGCTGACCGGTCATCCCACGGTCGCCCCCGAAGACTTCCTGGTCGCAGAGGAGACGGCCACCGGCCGACCTGTGGCCAGCCTCGTAGGTCTGCGACAGAACTGGAGCCTGGCCGGACTGCGCCTGCCGGTAGCCCAGATCGAGCTTGTCGGCACGGCACCGGAGCATCGCGGGAACCGCCTCACCGAACGACTGTTCACCGCCCTGCACGAGCAGTACGCGGCCGACGGCGTACCCCTCCAGATCATCGAGGGCATCCCGTACTTCTACCGGCGACTCGGCTACGACTACGCCCTGGCCAACGACGGCGCCGCAGTAGTGCCCGCCGCCGCCCTACCTGCCACCGAGGAGAAGACAACCTCCCCCAACGGCCTGACAGTCCGGCCCGCCACGGTCGACGACGCGGAAGCCCTCGCCGCCATCGACCAGCGAGTCGCCAACAGCACCGCCCTGACCTGCCCGAGAGATGCGCTCCAGTGGCGACACGAGATCGCAGGACGCAGCTCGGCCGACCTCGCCCGCCGCGTGGTCGCAGTACTGGCACACGGCACCGACATACGCGGCTACCTAGTCCACAGCGCCCGGCTCTCCGCCACCGGTGAACTGCTGGTGTTCGCAGCAGCCTGCAACCAGCCAGCCGACTGGCCACAGGCCGCCGGCCCCATGCAAGCGCACCTGACCCGGCTGGGCCGGCAGTACCAGCTATCAGCCGAACAGCCGTTCACCGGCCTCCGCCCCATCCTCACCCCAGACCACCCCCTGATCCGCCTGAGCCCGCCCGGCGTCCCAAGACGCCCCAGAGGCTGGTACGTCCGAACCAGCGACCCGATCGACCTCCTAGCCCGCCTTCAACCAGTACTACGGTCCCGCTGGCACGCAGCAGACCTGCGATGGCCCGAACCAACGATGGTCATCGACCTCTACGGCCGCGCCGCCCGGCTCGACTTCACAGACGGGGAACTCAAAGCAGTGACCGCCACCCGCGGCACCACCAGTCCAACCACCGACCCGAACACCCACGCCGCCATCCCACCCAGCGCATTGCTCCAACTCGCACTCGGCCACCGCACCTTCCCCGAAGTACTGAACAACTGGCCGGACTGCCTCCCCCGCGACCCCCTCACCGAACACTTCCTAACAGCCGCATTCCCCCAAGTCCCAGTCCAAATCTGGCCCACCAACTGAGTCCCTGAAACTTCAAGCTGCGAGCAACAGCCAGAGGCCCGGACGACGTCGAGGGCCGGCCGGTCCCTGATCCCCGCCCGGACGGTCGAGGTCGCCTGCACCAACGAGAGCGCGACGTACTTCGTCGGCCAACGGCGTACCGCCGGAGTCTTCCGGCCCTCACCGGCGTCGGTGCGTTCGCCGTGTTCGGTGCCCTCGGCACCGTTCTGATCGTCGTCGGCCAACTCAGGCGCAAGCACATGCCGTGCACGCTCGGTCAGTGCGATGGCCGGTGGCGGGGTACACCGTGTAGGCGGCGTGGGCTCGAAGAAACGGGTTGTGTGGGCTTAGCATCTCGATGATGGAACTGGAACTGCGGCATCTGCGGGTGATCTGCCGCGTGGCCGACACGGGCAGCGTGTCCAAGGCCGCGGCGGCGCTCCAGGTGTCGCAACCCTCGCTGACAGCACAGCTACGCCGGATCGAGTCGGCGATCGGCGGCGAGCTGTTCCAGCGCGATGTCCGTGGCGTGATCGCCACTCCGCTGGGTGACCACATCATCGCCCGTGCGCGAGCAGTGCTCGCTGACATGGACGACCTGGTCAACAGCAGTTCGAAGTACGTCGGCGTGGACAGCCCTTTGCGGCTCGGCTCGGTGAACACCGTGACCTTCGTCAGTTGGCTGTCCCGGCTCGAGCACGAACTCGTGGGGCGTGACATCCGGACGCAGGTCGACCCGTGTGCCTTGTTACTGACGGATCTGCTCGCCGCTGACGTCCTCGACATCGCCATGCTGATGGTCTGCGAGGAGGCCTACGCCCCACCCTGCCCACCCGGTGTTCAGGAACAGCTGATGGTCGACCCCGAACCGGCGCTCATCATCATGGCTGCCGGCCATCGGCTGGCCAGCCTGCCGCGGGTGAGACTGGTCGATCTCGCCGACGAGACGTGGATGGTGCCGCCCGCCGGGAGACGCGACGGCGCGATCGCCGCCCAGCGCGCGGCCTGCGAGGCGGTCGGTTTCACCCCGAACTTCCGGAACGACGAACTCGGCCACCACGAGGTCGAGCAACTGATCGCCGCCGGCCGGGGAATCGCAACCTGCGCCCCGACCATCGACCCGCTACCCGGCACCGTCGTGGTCCCGCTGGCTGACCAGGCCTTGGCGTTCCGCCGGGTGCTGCGCTGGCGCCCTGAACGCGTCCCGCCTCGGGTGGTGAACACCGTCCATCGCACTTTTCTCGACGCCTACCGCGAGATCCTCGCCGCCCGCGTCGCCCGCTTCCCCTGGTGGGACACCGCCCCCTCGAGCCACCCGGTCATCCACGAACCCGTCGGTTGAAGCTGTGGTGGCCCCGGAGGAGATCCAGGGCCACCACTGGGAATCAGAACTTGTAGATGGTGTACGTGAAGGTAGTACTACCGGTTGCTCCAGCAGTGTCGGTCGCCGTCGCCACCACCCTGTAGACCCCGGCAATCAACGGGGTTCCGGTGATCACACCGGTCGAGCTGATCGTCAGCCCGGGCGGCAGACCCGTTGCGCGGAAGGTGACTGCGCGGCCGGTGGAGGAGGTGGCCCTCAGTTGGAGCGGGAAGATCTGGATCCCGGTCCACCACGTCTTCGATCCGGGACTCAGCACCGTGACGGTTCCTGTCGATGTCCCAGTCACCGTCAAGTTGTACGTCGCCTGGTGGCTGACCGCCCCCGTTGCCTTGACCGTCACCTGGTACGTGCCTGGGGCAGTGGTGGCAACGGTCTTGATGGTCAGTCCTGAGGTTCCGCCCGAGTTCACGGTCGACGGTGTGAAGGTCGCGGTCGCGCCGGCCGGCAAACCACTGGCCGAGAGCTGCACCGATTGCGTCTCACCGCTGGTGGTCGCAGTACTGACGGTCGTCTGCACCGAGTTGCCCGGGGCAACAGTCCCTGAGGCCGGACTCAGCGAGACGGAGAAGTCGCTGCTGACCGGCGGGGCATCGCCCACCGCCAGCTTCCACAACCCGTACGCCGCGGCGTCCGCGCTCCGGTCGAGCACTGTCGAGGAGACGTTCGCCGGGTACTTGTCACAGGCCGAGTGGTAGCACGGGTCGTAGGCCACGTTGGCCGTACCACCCCACTTGGTCGCCTGCGCGGTCGTCTTGCGAGCACTCGCGCCGGCGGCGACACCGCTCGTCGGGATACCCACGCTCTTGAACGACGCGTCGTCGGACCGGCCCACTCCCTCGACGTTCTCCTCCGGCTGCAGGTTCAGACCGTCGTAGAAAGCCTTCAGCACCTGGCCCGCCGGAGTGGTGATGTTGTTGACGAAGTACCCGGCGTTGGTCGAACCGACCATGTCGAAGTTGAGGTACGCCTTGATCTTCGACCGCTCGGTCGTCGGCAGCTGCGCGACGTAGTACTCGGAGCCGTTCATGCCCTGCTCCTCGTCGGTCCACCAGCCGAAGCGGACGTGCTTGATCAGCTCCGGCTTGTCCTGCGCGAGTCGCAGCGCGACTTCCAGAATCGTTGCCGAGCCCGACGCATTGTCGTTGCTGCCGGCACCGGTACCGACGGTGTCCAGATGCGCCCCGAGCATGATCACCTGGCTGGGATCGCCGCCCGGGTAGTCCGCGATGAGGTTGTCCGAGGGATAGGTGCAGGTCGTGCAGCGCTGCTTGGCAACCGTGTAGCCGGCCGCGCGGAGCTTCTGCTCGAGGTAGGTGACCGACGCGGTGTAGCCAGCACTCCCAGCGCGGCGGTTGCCGCCGTTGTTGTCGGCCGCCTGCTGCAGCGCGAGCAGGTGCGCCTTGACCTTCTCCACGTCGATGTCCGGTACGCCGACCGACGGTGCGGCCCCGCCGACGGTGAGCCGGTACGGCGCGGACTTGTCGACGTCCACACCGTCAGCCGTGACCTTCAGGTCGTAGGCACCGGCCGGCGTGGCCGACATGGTCGCGATCGTGAGCTTGGCCGAGTTGCCCGACTGCAGCGACGACGGGTCGAAGGTCGCCGTCGCGCCGGCCGGCAGACCGGTCACCGCGAGCTTCACCGTCTGCGCCGAGCCGTTCGCGATCGTGGTGTTGACCGTGGCCGAGACGGACTCACCGGGCTTGACCGAACCCGAGGCCGGTGAAACCGACAGCGTGTAGTCGTTGCCGGTGGCCACGCAGGTTGCCTCACCGGCTTGCGCTCCGAGGTTCACCGCGGTCCAGGCTGCCTTCACCTTGGCGTGCAGGGCGCAGGTCGGATCGAGGTTCTTGGCGGCCGCCAGCGTGCCGAGACGCCACTTGGGATACGTCATCCCGGTCGTCTTGGTCAGCATGGCGTTGTAGAAGATCTTGCCCGCCTGCTCGTGGCCGATCCCGGTGAGTGCCGTGTTGTTGCAGGTCGGGCTGACCGGTTGGCCGTTGGCGGGATTGGTGCCCTCGGCAAGCAGGTAGAACCAGTGGTTCATCGGCCCGGCTGCGGCGTGCACCGACGACGGCAGGGCTGCTGAGTAGCAGTTCGGGTGCCCGGCCCTGGACGGGTCGTACATGTACCGGATCGCACCGTTCCCGGTCAGCGAGACTCGTTCACCGACCTCGTAGTCCGGTACGTCGTCGGGGTTGTTCAGGTACGCCTCGGTGAGAGCGCCCCAGATGTCGGCGACGGCTTCCTGGGTCGGGTGGCCGGAGATGCCGCCCGGCGTGTTCGCGTCCAGGCCGTGCCCGTACTCGTGCGCCACGATGTCGATCTGGGTGGCCCACTCGTTGTTGGTGTTGTACCCGAACGCCGTACCGCCCGCGTTGTGCGGGCCGTCCCAGTGGGCGTTCTGGTCCTGCATGCCGACCAGCGCGTCGGCCCAGTTGCCCCTGCCGTCGAGGCCGTTGCGGCCGAACCAGTTCTTCAGCATGTCCCACTGGCCCGCGGACGCGTACATGATGTCGACGCAGCCGGCTTCGCGGTTCTTCTTGTCCACCGAACCCCAGACATCGTCGGGTCCGCTGAACGTCCGGCCGGTGGCCAGGTCACCGCAGCGCAGGTTCGGCCGCGCCGGGTCGGTCATCGTGAACGTCGATCCCGCCTGGGTCGAGCCGACTGCCAGGTTCGCACCGCTCCACGCGCCCGTGCCGGTACCGGTCGCGGTGAGTTCGACCGCGTCGAGCACCTTGCCGGTGCCGGCGTCGACGTACACCTTCTGATGCGAGGGCTCCCCCTCGTCCTTGCCCTTGACAACCGCTTCCCAGGCGAGCACCGGCGTCTTGCCTCCGGCATAGACGACCAGGGTCGGATCACCCTTGGCCTGGTTCGCGGTATCGAACGTGGCACGCGCGGTGCGGAGTGCGGCGGACTTCTTCACGGTCGGCTGCACAGCGACGCTGATCGCCTTCTGCTGGGCAACCGTCATACCGAGGTTGTTGCCCTTGGCATCAGTCGTCACCACGAAGTCCCCGCCGATCACCGGCAGGTCCTGGTAGGTGCGCTCGTACGAGACGTACTGCAGACCCCACGGGGTCGTGACCGCTTGCCGCTGGATGAACGCATCGGCGGACGAGGCCTTGAGCTCGGCCGCGCGGCCCTGCACCAGGCGTTCAGCCGTTCGCAACGCGGCCTCCAGGGGTTTGACCGGCGACGCGGCCGTCAGCGATGCGGCGGAGTCGGCCGAGGCGGAGTCGGCCGAGGCTTGCGACGTCATCCGGACCGCGACCGTCGTACCGGCGATCGCCAGGCTCACCACACATCCAGCCGCTACCAGGCGAGGGACTTTTGTCTTCACGTGGGCACTTCCTCATCTCACAGGGGCGTAGTCCGATCGGCGCTCGACAGCGGCCGGAATCGGTACAGACGCCGCCGCTCAGCGCAACATGGCGGAAAGCTGAACGGCGGCGGATCTCTGTGGAAAAACATTCGCACCATCGCTCGCGGCAAAGACATCCCAACGGGGTATAACCTGACGCCTATGGAGCTGGAACTCCGTCACCTACGAGTGATCTGCCGGGTGGCCGACACGGGGAGCGTCTCCAAGGCCGCGGCCTCCTTCAACGTCTCGCAGCCGTCGCTCGCCACCCAGTTGCGCCGGATCGAAGCCATTGTCGGCGGGGAGCTGTTCGAACGCAGCGTTCGCGGTGTCACCCCGACCGCCCTGGGCAAACACATCCTCGGCCGTGCCCGAGTGGTGCTGGCCGACATGGAAGACATGGTTGCCAGCAGCAGCAAGTACGTCGGGTCCGGTGGCCCTTTGCGGCTCGGGTCAGTGAGCACGGTCATGTTCGCTGCCTGGCTCCACCGGTTGGAGGACCAGCTGGACGGCCGGAAGATCCGGGCTCAGGTCGATCCCTCGTGCGGCACCCTGACCGACCTCCTGGATGCCGATGCCCTCGACATCACCATGCTGATGCTGTGCGACGAGGCGCATGCCCCGCCCTGCCCGCTGGGAATCCACGAACGGACCATGGTCGACCCGGAGCCGATTCTCATCATCATGGCAGCCGACCATCCCCTCGCGAACCGGTCAGCGATCACGCTGACCGACCTGGTCGACGAGACCTGGCTGATGCCGCCGGGCGGTAAACGAGACGGCAACCTGGCCGCCCAGCGCGCCGCCTGCGAGGCGGTCGGTTTCACTCCGAAGTTCCGTCACGACGAGCTCGGCGACGCCGAGGTCGAGCAGTTCCTCAGCGCGGGCCGCGGCATCGCGACCTGCGCCCCGACCGTCGGATCGATCCCCAACACCGTCGTACTCCCCCTGGTAGACCAGTCACTCGGCCTACGCCGAGTACTGCGTTGGCGCCCGGAGCGCGTACCAAGCCAACTCGTCGACGTGATCCACCAGGCCTTCATCGACGCCTACCAAGAGGTCCTCACCACCCGCCTCCCCAACTACCCCTGGTGGCACACCACCCCCTCAACCCACCCCACCATCCACAAGCCCCCGCCACGCTCCCAGCCATGACCGACCCGCAGGCCCGTCGGTACACCCGGCGAGAGCAGATGCTTGCCGACGGCAACATAGTTTGGTTGGGCCGGCCTCAGGGTGTGCCGATGGCTTCGTGGAGGAGGCAGAACTCGTTGCCCTCCGGGTCGGCGAGCACGACCCAGCCGGTCCCGTCGCCCTCGATCTGCCGCCGGTCGTCGACAACCGTCGCGCCCAGGCCGAGCACTCGTTCGAGCTCCTCGTCGCGGCTCTTCCCGGCATCGGGTCGCAAGCACAGATGCAGACGGTTCTTGACGGTCTTCGGCTCCGGGACGCTCTCGAAGTACAGGGTGACGCCGTTGGCGAGCAGGATCGTGGCCACCGGGTCGCCCGGATGGTCGTCCTCGTCCAACGGGCGACCGGTCACCGCGCTCCAGAACGAGGCGATCGCGTACGGATCAGCGCAGTGGAACGCAACGTTGTAGACACTCAGGCTCATACTGTTCGAAGCTACTCAGGCCAAGCCGGCCCGCACCCGAATATCGCCTCTCCAGTTCGTGCGAGATGAAGCACGGGAATTGCCGCATCAGCGGCAACTCCCGTGCGCGCGGGTCAACCGCGGTTGTAGGGCTGCACCGCCGCCTTGCTGCCGCCGATCCTCAGGTTGCGGAAGTCGGAACGGAACGTCGCGCCCGGCTGGTAGTCCTTGTACATGCCGAACTTGATCTTGAATTCGTTCCTGAAGGAGTCATTCTGGCAGATGGAACGCGTCGCGTAGCCGAAGTACTCCTCCTGCTCGAAGACCTTCTCCTCGACGGTGGTCGCTCCCACTCTCTTGTGGTAGACCGCGATCGTGCCCTTCGCCGCACCGTCGTGGTAGGGCTTCACGTGATACTTGATGACAAAGGAATGCCACTCGTTGACCCCGACGCTCCTGGTCGCCATCGAGATGTCGTAGTTCGTGTTGGGGTCTTCGCCTCGGCGCACGAACTGGACGTTGTGCCCGTTGCCGGCGCCGGACTGGATGCGCACGCCTCCGATCGGTCTCGCGGTGCACTGCCACAGCTGCAGCACGTACGCCCCGCTGCCCCTCACGTCATCGACTCCCGCGGGAATGCGAACGTCGAACCCGACCCACACGTCGGTGTGGAACGGCAGGTCCCACCCCGTCGCCAGCTCCGAGCGGTCCCGGAGGGTAACTCCAGCAGAGTCCTTCCAGTTGTCGGTGACGGGGTCAAAAATGGCGCCCGGGTATCTGAAGTCCTTGTTCGTGCGGAACGTCAACACCCGCTCGCCCGCGGTCCCGGTGGTCTGGGGTGCCTGCCCCGCTCCCTGACACTTGCCTTGAAGAAAGTCCTCGCTGTCCCGATAGTTGCCGCCGGCGCCGATCCTCGCCTGGCACGCCTCCGGGTTCTCGATCGCCCAGCTCTGACCTGCGATACCCACCGAGTAACTGGGCACTGCCGTGGTTGCCGCGCTGGCGGGTTTTGGGTTCGTCACTGCGGCGATACCGAGCGAAGCGCTCAGGGTTACCGCCACGGTGAGGGCCATCGTCTGTCGAGCAAGTCGCCCAGGGGCCGGGATCTGCATCTGTGTCACTCCTTTAAGGAAGGGGTCTGTTGCATGGCTGCGGTTGACGGGATCTCGGGGTCGGGTAGGTCTTGCCTTCGCAGGGTTTCCGCGAGCGCTTCGAGGCTCGGGGTCTGGTAGACGGCGGCGGCTTCGTCGGCGAGCCAGAGAGCGGTTCGGTCGAGGTCCGCGGGCTGCCGGGGCCAGATCCAGCGGCGGTCGTCGGTGGCGTGGTCGGCCCAGAAGTGGAACGCGTCGCGGAGGCTGCCGAAGCCGGGTTCGGCGGGCGCGTTCCAGAGGTCGCGGCCTTCAGCAGCTGCGACCCGGCAGCAGCCGGCGAAGGCTCGTAGACAGAACATGGTGTAGAGCAACGAGTCGGGACGAGCCAGTTCTTTCGGGAGGGCGCCGCCGACAGCGATGTGGCGCAGCCGGATGTCGAACCGGTCGAGGATCTCGGTGATCGCGGTCCGATCACCCACGAACTGCAGATAGCGCAGTACCTGCGCGTCCCACCAAACTCCGTGGTTGTTGGTCATCGATTCTTCCTGCCGGCCGAGGTCGCTCGACCGCATCCAGCGGGTCAACTCAGCGAACCAGTCCTGCAGGAGCGGGAGGCCTTCGGTGAATCGTCCGGCCCTCACCAGTAGGTCGACGTGATCCAGGAGGTCGGTCAGCAGCGTCCCCTCGATCTGCCCGATCGCCGCACCGTCGTGCTGACCGGGCAGCGCGGCAGCGTGAGCGAAGTTGGGCCGCATCGCGGTCGCCGGGTCCAGGAACCAGCGTTCGAGACGTTCGACCGCGGCGTCGGCGTACCGTGCCTCGCCGGTTAGGAGGTGCGCTTGCACCAGGGTGTTGACGGCCGCGACCGTCTGCCGGTACCGCCGTTTGTCGTAGCGATCGCTCCACGCGTCCGGGTTCCGCCGGCCGTCGATCCTGATGTACGGCAGCCCGTCGGCTGTCTCCGGATTCGGCCAGGAGTAGTTGCCGACCGAGTAGTAGTCGTGGGGGTCTCCGGCCCAGTCCGACGGCTCACGGTCGAGGATGGAATATGGCCGACCGACCAGGAATTCGTCGGCTCGGGTCACCAGCTCCTGGCTCATTTGGGTCCCGCCTCCGAGAAGGCCTGCTCGTACTCGGCCCGGATCTTGTCGCCGCCGCCGTTGCGCCACTTGGTCACGGCCTCCTTCCAGCTCGACACGGGTGCGCGGCCGGCCAAGATGCCGTTCCGCGCATCGGTCAGGCCCTTGCCCAACTGCTGACCTTTGGCCGCATCGGTCTCGGAGTACAGGCCCTGGGTCGGATCAGGGGCGAGAATCGGCAGCGCGGCTTCCTGGTAGTCGAAGCGGGCCTGGGTGACGTCGCGCCGGCCCGGGTCGTAGATGGCCAGGGTCGGTCCGCAGACGTACCCGAACGGCACCAGCCGCAGATTCTGGCCGCGCGAGTTCACCATCGGGTCCTTGCCCTCGAACTTGAACGTCTGCCCCTCGATCCCGAAGTTGCGCAGCAGGTACTCCGAAGATCCGAACGGCGCGGCGAGCCAGTCGAGGACCCGGAGCACCTCGCGGACCCGGTCCGGTTCGGCCTGGGTTACAGCGGTGAACGCCTGAGCCGCGCTCCCCCGAGGATGTAAGGGCTTGCTCGCCGCGTCGTAGCCGAACATCGGAAGAGACCCGAGCTTGAAGCCCGGCACCTCGGCTCCCCACATTTCGTACTTGCTCCAGCCGGCGTACCCGCCGAAGACGATCGGCGTGGTCCCGTTGGTGAACCAGTCGTTGCGCTGGTTGTTGGACGCCATCAGGCCGTCCGGATGGAAGACGCCGGCGTCGGCCAGCTCGCGGGTGTCGGCCAGCGCCTTCTCGTACTCCTCGAGTTCGATGTTGGAGGTGAACTTCCCGCCGTCCTCGATCCAGCTGCCGGGGATGCCCAGGGAAGCGGCGATCATGGTCAGGGTGCTGCCCGGATCGCCGCAGGCCCAGCGGGACTTGCGCTCGTTGGTCAGCCCCTTCAGCAGTGCCTTGAACTCTCCGATGTTCTTGGGCTGCGCGGGCAGTCCGGTACCGGCGATGAGGTCGGCGCGGATCCAGGCGACCGACGGGATCGGTACCCGGGCGATCGGTACTCCCCACAGGGCGTTGCCGTACACGGTCTTGCGCCACGAATCGGTGGACAGACCAGCCAGGTTCGGATAGTCCTTGACGGCATCGCCCGACAAGTACTCGGTCAGGTCGGTGAACTTTGCCTTCAGCAACGCGGGCAACTGCTGCACCGAGCCGTAGATCGACACCAGGTCGGGCAGATCTCCGCCGGCCACGGTCGTCGCGAACCGTTGACCGTAGTCAGCCGCCGGCGCGTACGTGATGTCGAGCTTTCCACCCAGTCGCTTGTCGATCTCCTGCCACAGCGGATTGTCGGACTTGCCGGGCGCCACCGGGTCGAAGGTGTAGGTGAGGGCGGAGATCTGGCCACCCGACAGCGGGGGCTTACCGACCGCCGCGACGGGGTTGGGCGGGTACTCGAAGTACCCACTCATGCCGAGCGGGCTTGCGCTCTTCAGCGCGGGTTCGGCGTTCCCGGCCCGGGCGAACGTGGGAAGTATGTCCGCTCCGATTCGGCCGGAGGTCCCCGTCGTCGTCTTGGCGGAGCAGCCGAGTGCTGATCCGGCGGCCCCTGCGACGGCTGCCGCGGACAGCCCTTTGAGCAACGTACGGCGCGATAGCGCATCCATGGTTACGGTTCCCTCCTCATGGCGGGCGTCCGGTCGATCAGCCTTTGACGGCGCCGATCAGAAGTCCCTTGCTGAAGTGCTTCTGGATGAACGGGTAGATGATCAGGATCGGGATGATGGACATGACCAGAATCGCCATCTGGATCGATGCCTGGGGTGGCAGCGACTCGGTCGACGCCGAGAGCTCGTCCGTACCGAGCGGAGTCTGGTTCACGACGAACGTTCGCAGTACCAGCTGCAGCGGCCACTTCTCCGGCGACGGCAGGTAGAGCAGGGCGGAGAAGAACGCATTCCAGTAGGCGACGGCGTAGAACAAGCCGACCACCGCGACGACGGCCTTCGAGAGCGGCAGGACGATGAAGGCGAGGATCCGCAGTTCACCGGCCCCGTCGAGCTTCGCCGACTCGGTGAGCTCACTGGGCAGCTCGAGGAAGAAGGACCGCATCACGATCACGTTGAAGGCGTTGACCAGCACCGGCAGGATCAACGCCGCCAGGTTGTCGATCAGGCCGAGTTGCTTGACGGTCAGGTACATCGGGATCATGCCCGGATTGAACAAGAGGGTGAACAGTGTCATCAGCAGGATGGGCTTGTGCAGCAGCGATCCCGGCCGCGACAGGGCGTACGCGAGCATGATGGTGCAGGCCAGCGACAGGACAGTGCCCACAACGGTGACCACGACCGACACGCTGAGGGCCCGCGTCACCACTCCCCCCGACAGAACGGCCCGGTACGCCGCGAGCGACGGCTCGCTGGTGAAGAGGACAAGTCCACCGCGCGCGCTGATGTCGCGTTGCGGCGCCAGACTCGTCATCACGACGGCGACGAACGGGACGATCACCGCGAGGCAGGCGACGGTCAGCACTGCGCCGCGCGCCGCGGTCACCCAGCGCGGTTGCCGTCCCATCCAGGCAGGCCGCTGGTCCGGCGCCGGCTGACGGTTGCGCCGGGCCCGGCGCTCAGCGGTGGTCTCCAGCAGGCCGGTCATTTCGAGTACACCCCCCGCTCCCCCATCGCGTGGGCGAGCCGGTTCGCCCCGAGGACGAGAACCACGCCGACGACGCCCTTCACCAAGCCGACCGCGGCCGAGACACCCCAGTTCCCGCCGATGATCCCGTTGTTGTAGACGTAGGTGTCGAGCACTTCGGAAGCCTGCGCGCCGACCGGCCCCTGCTGCAGGAGGATCTGCTCGAAACCGACCGTGAGGGAATCACCCAGCCGCAGGATCAGCAGCAGGACGATCACGGGCCGGATCGCGGGCAGCGTGACGTGCCACAGCTGCCGCAGCGGGCCGGCCCGGTCGATCGCTGCTGCCTCGTACAGGTTCAGGTCGACCTTGGAGAGCGCGGCCAGGAAGATGATGGTCGACCATCCGGTGTCCTTCCAGATCACCTGCGAGGTGATCAGCAGTTTGAACAACTCCGGTACGCCGATGATCTGGAAGGTTCCCAGGTCCGCGGAACGCAGCCACTCGTTCAGCATTCCGCCGTTGCCGAACATCTGCTGGAACAACGCCACGACGATGACCCAGGACAGGAAGTGCGGCAGGTAGAGGATCGACTGCGTCAGCCGCTTGGCGCGTTCGTTCAGCATCGAGTTGAGGACCAGGGCCAGCGCGATCGGCAACGGGAACACGAACAGGACCTGGACCATCGTGATGATCAGGGTGTTGACGAGCGCGTTCAGGAACTCCGGGTCACCGTTGAAGATGACCGAGAAGTTGCTCAGGCCAACGAAATCCGATCCGGTGATGCCGAGGAACGGCTGGTAGTCCTGGAAGGCGATCACGTTGCCCAGCAGTGGCAGGTAGTGGAACAGAACCAGGATGATCACGCCCGGTACCGCGAGCATGAGCAGCACCCGGTCCCGGTGCCAGCGGGTCGCGAGTTGCCCGCGGACGCGAGTCTCGCGGGCGGCAGGCGCAGCGGGATCCGCGCCGGCCCTCGGCCGCACCTTGATCCCCGACGACATCAGTGGATCCTGCTGCCGACCGCTGCGATGGCGGCCTCGACCATCCCCCGCACGCGCTCCTGCGCGCCGTCCCGCGCCTGCCGCGCGGCTTCGGCCGCGGCCGGCCTGTCGTCGACGATCTTCTGCAGGAGTTGCCCGGCCTCAGCTTCGGCCCCAGGTCCCAGCTCGACGAACGGCAGTCCGAGATCGTTGTACATCTCGCCCTTGATCGTGTCGGTCGGCTGCCGCAGGTAGACCGACGGAACACCTTCCGCCAACGCGATCAGAGGTGAGTGGCACTCCATGCTCACGACCGCGCCGGCCCGCCGGTACACCGCGGCCGCCTCGGTCAGGTCCCAGAACCGCGGCAGGATGTGAACCAGGCCGGCCACGTCGGCAGGGAAGGTCCCCGCGAACTCGGCCTCGGCGACTTCCATCGCGTAGCTCATCTCCGGCACGACGAGCGCCGGCTCGCCAGTGGCTCGCACCCAGCCGATCACGGTCTGCCGCAGAACGTCCAGGTCGGACTTCAGATAGCCCGCGTTGTAGGCCGTCCGGCGAACATCCTCGGCCCCGGGCGGGTGGTTGCGGATCTGGTGGTACGGCGTGAAACGCAGCCGCGGTACGACGCAGAGGAAGCGTCCGGGCTGCAACCCGTACTCCGCGAGGACCGCCTGGCCGTCGCTGTCGTCGACCACGTCGAACATCACGGTGGCGTCCGGACCGAACGCGATCGTGGGCGCCCTGAGGTTCTGGCCGGCCAGGAACCGCTCGGTCAACGAGTCCCGGCAGTAGACGAACGCGGCCGTGTCGAGCACCTCGCGCTCGAGCTCGCTGAGCAGGTCACCGTCGATCGCGCCGACCATCCTCGCCGCCCGGTCCAGCGTCGAGCCGTAGGGCCGGAGCGGATCTACTGTCACTCCGAAGATGCCCTGCGGCTTTCCTGTCCGCCGATGCCATTCGGCGACCTCCACCTGGGCAACGAGCGATGGCCCCGACCCGTGCACCAAAAGGTTGCCTTCAGCAAATAATCGTTCGAGCTCCGGGCTGAGCGGCTCGCCGGGCACGACCCGGTCCTCGACGATCTCGACGTCCGGAAAGTAGCGGCCGAGCAGCTTCCGTACGCCCTCGTCGATGCTGCGAGCCCACAGCGTCAGCTTCGCCTCCGGTGCGTAGCGCTGAAAGGCCCGGAGCGCGCCTGGCGTATGGGCGACGTCGCCGATGTTGACGGTTTGCCAGCCGGAGACGAGAACGACGTGAACCATGAGGAATTCCCTGTCCAGCCCATCTCGAGCACCGGTGGGCTTACGGTCGATTCGGAGCTACGCCGAGCATCATGCCGATGATTCACCGGTTAATCAAGATCTCGTGAGCCCGCGACCGCGGGATCACGGCAGATCGGCGCTCAGCCGGCGTACGGTGCTGTCGATCCTCGATCGATCAGTTTCGGTGCCGGCCTCGTCACCAGAGCCGACTGGACGCGGCGGCCGTCGATCATCCGGCGTAGTGTCGTGTAGGCACGCATTCCGGCTTGCTGCACAGGCATCCGGACCGTGCTCGGTGCCGGCCGCATGGCGTCGGCGATGGGCAGATCCTGGTACGCGACGATCGACAGATCGGCGGGAACCCGCAGGCCGAGATCGATGATCGCCGCGATCGCTCCCGGTGCCGCGACGATGTTGTCGATGATCAGCGCGGACGGCGGCCGGGCCGAGCCGAGGAGCTCGCGCGTCGCGGCCGCCAGGTCCGGCGGCTCGTAGCCGACCTGCTTGATCAACGACCGGTCGAAGCGCACCCCCGCTGCCCGCAACGCCGAGCGGTAGCCGTCGACCCGGGCGCGACTGGCGATCGGAAGGACGGGGCCGCCGACCAAGGCGATGCGGCGGTGTCCGAGACCCAGCAGGTGCGTCGTGGCCAGACCGATCCCGGCTGCGTCGTCGATCCACACCGACACGGAGTCGTCCGGTCGCGGGTTCTGCAGGATCACGTACGGGATCGACCGCTTGGTGAGTTCCTCAGCGGTCTCGTTCCCCCACTGGTTGGACCGCAACAACACCCCGTCGACCATGCCGGTGCCGACGATCCGGCTCATCAGGTGGCTGCCCGGCTCGATCCACAGTGCGTCGGCCAGCAACAGCACGTCACCGTGTTCCTCGGCGGCCGCATGCATGCCACGAATCGCCAGTTCGAAGACGGGGTTCGCAATCTTCGGCACCACCGCCGCGATCACTCCCGACCGGGACAGACTCAGCGACTTCGCGGCGTGGTTGACGCGATAGCCCGTGTCCTGGATCGCCTGCTCGACGCGCAGCCGGGTCGCCTCGCTCATCCGGACGTTGCCACGAGCCCCGGAGATCACCGCGGAAACCACGGCCGTGGACACCCCGGCCCGCTTCGCAACGTCCTTGATCGTGGTCATGCCGCCAGCGTATCCGCCCCCGCCCTGGACGCCGATCCACGGCGACGACGCCCAGGAAGGGGACACCGGGCCTCACCTGATCACATCGTCACCACCGGCGCTTTCGCTCGCAGGAGCGTGCGACCGTGAGGTTCTCGAACGTGCTCTCCGTGGATGAGTAGAGCCCGACGCCGCCGTTGCGAACAACGGTGTCACGAGCCTCCAGGATCCGGACACCGTTCAACGTCACGGTGATGCGGTCACCGTGGACCGACGCACCGAGCTCGACGGGACCTGTCAACGGGTTGCCGACGGACACCGTGCCCACTGTGACCGGACCGGACGCGTGAGCCTCGCGGACGATACTGGCGTACTGCGTTCTACTGCTCGTCTTGCCGAGGTGGATCCGGTACCCGTAGGAGTCCGAGGTGTCTCGCAGCGAGATGCCTGCGGTGCCGACGGATCCGTTGATCGTGACCGTGGTCTTCACGGCATAGTCACACGTCTCGGAGAAGCGTGACGGCAGCGTCGAGTCGGCCAGTACGTGCGCCCTGCCATCGGTCGGCGCGAGCTTCAACTTACCCGAGTTGACGGACGCCTTTCCTGCGATACCCCGCCAGTTGGCCTGGTCGAGCCCTTCCTTGATCGTGATGTTGTCGAAGGCCGCGGCCCGGCCGTGTGTGGATGCGGCGGCGCCACCGGTCGGCAACTGCGAGTCGTCTGCGGAGATCGACGTGTTGCCCACCCTGGCGAGCAGATGCTTCCCGACCGCGGAGACGGTCAACGTGTGCGCGCTGTCCGCGGTGATGGGCAGCTCCGTCTCCGCGAGAAGCGTGGACGTCGCGTTGTAAACCTTCACCAGCCGCAGCTTCGCGCCGCCCGGCGTACTGACGACATCGGCCCGGTAGTAGTTGCGGGAATCGTGGTAGCGGAACGCGAGACCGGTCGTTGCCGTCGTCTGGTTTCGCTTGCCCGGAACGATGTCGGCAGTCACGACCACGTCATCCGGCACGTCCTGCTGCACCGCCAACGACTGCGTGTCCGTACTCGAGGTCTGCACCAGCTGCGTGTCAGGCTGCGCGCCGCCCAGGGTCCAGGTGCCTTGCACCGGCGTCCAGCCGGCAAGGGAGCCGTTGAAGTCATAGACAGTGCGGTCCAGGCTCGCGTCGGTGAACTTTTCGTCGAGCAACGGCTTCGGAGCGAAGGCCGCCTTGGCAAAGACGGTAACGAGGTTGCCGGTGCGGATGAACGCGGTCGGGGTGCCGTTGATCGTCACCGCGCGTGCCTTCGGCGCGTTGATCGAAAGGATGCCGGTGAAGGGATCCCCGAGCGAGATCTGGGCGGTAGCGCCGCGCAGTTCCACACTGACATCGGACACAACTCCGGAGGCTTTGATGACGGTGTCCCCGTTGTCGACCAGCGACGATCCCTGGGTCAGCGCGTACCGCGTCAGCCCGCCGCCCTTGTCGGCACGCTCGAGGTAGGCGGTCTCGGCGTTGGTCCTGGCGGCCCCGAACTGCCTCGACGAGGGAGTCGCCTCGCGCGACAGGTAGAAGCGGCCGGTCGCGTTCGGCAGGTCGATTTCCATGGCGCTCGCTACTGAGTGATCCACCCCAGGCATAGCGATGCGCGACGCCTTCACCGAGGGCGCGGCGCCGGCCTTGCCCGGAACCACCACCGTGTCCACTCCGGTGGCGCCGGTCGCGGACCAGTCGTACGACAGGTAGTCGACGTCGGTGAGAACCTGCTCGCCCACGCGCACTGCGCCGTTCTTGTGGACAGTGGGCGTGAGTGCGGCGCCGGCCGGGGCCACCGGGACGAGCTGCACACCGGCAACCGGTGTGGCTCCGGGCACCGTGTCGAACCCGACCGTGGCGACCTTCGTCTTCGGGTCGACGGTGACCGGATCACCAGGGAAGTGCCAGAGCTGCCGGTAGTCGTGCGCGCCGGTGTCACCCGTGAGGTCGTCGGAGACGACCCAGAAGCCGGGCTTGACGAAGTAGACGACGCGATCGTGCGCGATCGGCCGGTAGGCCTCCGTCTTGCCTCGGTAGACATCGAGGCCCGCGTTCGAGCGCCACAGCGATGTCGTGCGGGGCAGGCCGGCGGGCTGCGGTTGTCCGTCGACCTCGACGGTGTTGTGCGCCTCGGTGGTGCGGCGCATCCAGTCGTTCGTCGGGGTATTGCTGTAGTCCCCCACTCCGGGGTCGACGATCAGCGGACGCCCGTACGCCGCCATCACCAGGCTGAGGTCGTCGGGATGCCGATGCGAGGCCGTATAGCTGGAGTTCTGGTTGTTGATCAGCATGTACCGGGCATCGGCGTCCCACCCGGACCGCTGGACCGCATAGCTGATCGGGAACACCGTGGACGACAGCGTCGGGACGGTCCCCTCGGTGCGCCCGGAGGCGACCCAGGTGAAGTCGGACCAGGAGTTACGCTCGCCGGTCCTGCGAATCGCGCTCTCGCCCGCGTCCGCGTTCGGAGAATCACCGACGGGCGCTGTCTCGAGATTCGGCTGACGGGTCGCGAACAGCGCATCCGCGATCCAATCCGCCGACTGAACAATCCCGTCGGGAAGGGAACGCCGGTTGGCATCCGCAACGTCGATCATCGTGTTGGCCATGTCCGCCACGTAGGCCTGATAGTTGAATGCCGGCTCGCGGTACACACCGTCGCCTTTCAGGTGCGCGCGCAGGAACCGCTCGAACGAGCGCACCGCGAACGGCTCCCAGCCGAAGGACGCCTTGAACTCGGGCAGATAGACCGCCGAGACGTAGATCGCGCGGGCCATCGAGACATACCAGTTGTTTCCGACATGGATCTGCAGCACCGTCGCGAGGCGGTCCGTCGTCGCGTGCACCCCGGACAGGTACGCCACGAGGTCGTCCGCGTCGATGCTCGGCTCCGTCCGGAACACGGAGAACGCGCTGACCAGCTGGGTCAGCCGCTTGCCGCCCGACAGGTTGCGGTTCTGCGGCCAGCTCGGATTGTCGGAAAAGAAGTCCAGGGAGATGTCCATCCACGCCGCCGCGTACGCCGCACGCTTCTGCGGGTCGCTCTCCTTAAGATAAGCGCTCGTCAGCGTCGACATGAACGTGAAGTCACTCATCAGAACCTGTGCGCTCCCCGGGATGGTCTGCGTCCCGCCCCAGAGGTCCGCCCAGTCCACGTCGATCCGCTGCGCGGCATCGTCGTAGAAGTCACGGGTCACGGTGCCGAACCGGAAGATCCCCGCCGCCAGTTCGTCGGCGGTCGCGTCGCCGCCTCCTGCCCCGCCCACACGCGGGTACTCGATGCCTGTGCGGCCCGCGTAGTAGGCCTTGAGCTCGGCTGCGGCGCCCGCCTCATCGCCGGCGGCAAGCTCCGCCGCCACGCGGGCGAGCCCGGGACGCGTCAGGTCGAGCAGCTCACCGAGATCCGACATGCCGGTCGTGGCGGCCCGCGCCGGCGACAGACCCGCCGCCATCAGAGCCACCGCGACTGTCGTCGCAGCCCACGCACGGGCACGGCGGCGAGCGCTCCGCCGAAGAAGTCTTGGTTGCATCCCATCTCCTCATGACTCGTAAGAGTGTTCGCTGGGAAGTCGCCGCTTAGGTGACGTAACGTTAATTCACCGTAGACTTGGTTGAGACGTTACGTCAACGGTTCGAGGAGGCAACCAAGCGTGGCAACGCAAAGCGACATCGCCCGCACAGCAGGAGTATCGGTCGCGGTGGTGTCGGCCGTGATCAACGGCACGACCCACACCCGGATGAGCGAGTCCACCCGCGCCCGAGTCATCCAGGCGATGGAGGAGCTCGACTACCAGCCCAACCAAGCGGCCCGGTCCCTGCGGCTCAACCGCACCGGCATGATCGCGCTGATCCTCCACAAGCTCGACAACCCCGTCTACACCCACCTGCTGCGCGGCGTTTACTCAGCCGCGGCCGAGCACGGCGGGACAGTCCTGCTTGGCGACGCCGAGACGATGCGCTCAGGCAGCCAGTTCCTCACCCGGCTGCTCAGCCACGGCACCGTCGACGGCATCCTGATCCGGGGCGACCGGCTGTTCGACGACGACGTGATGGCCGAGCTTCGCTCCCATCCCAAGCCGATCCTCACCCTGGACTACGCCCAGGACCAGCCTTGGGTCGGCATCGACGACTGCCGCGCGGGCGAGATCGCGACCCGATTCCTGCTCAACCTGCGCCATCGCCGAATCGTGTTCATCGGTGGGGCGACCGGGCACGCGTTCCAGCAGCGCTACCTCGGGTACGAGCAGGAGATGCAGCAGGCCGGGCTGGAACCGGCGCCGCACCTCGCCACCGGCTTCGGTGAGCAGGCCGGCGCCGAAGGCCTGCGACAGGCGCTGCAACTGCCGACCGCACCAACCGCGGTCGTGGTGAACAACATCATGAGCGCCGTCGGCGTCCTGGCCGCCGCCCGAGACCTCGGCATCGCCGTACCCGACCAGCTGTCTGTTGTCGGCATCCACGACGTCGGCCTGATGGAACACCTACGTCCAGCCGTGACCGCAGTCCGGATGCCCATGTACGAGCTCGGCCAGGCCGGCGTCCACGCCCTGTACAACCTGATGGCGGAACGCCCCTACACCAGCGGCATCATCACCGACCCCGAGCCGGAGCTCGTCATCCGCGACTCGGCAACGGCCCTAGCCAACACCTGACCAGCCACCAGCGACCGCTTCCACCGCGAGCGCGCCCAGCTGATCGCAACGTCAAACCGATCGGTGATGCGCGGGTGTCACTAATTGACGATACGTTACGTCACCGCGACGCCTGACGGAAATGGTTCCGTCGCGCCGCGCGGAGTTCTGCCGCGGTCTAGGCAATCGGTGGGCAACCTGCCGTTAGGTGTTGCCGTAAGCGGGCGCGGCCTCGACGGTGAGGCGGTCATCTCCACCGCCCAGGAGGAAACGCCATGAAACACGTTCTGACCGGCGGGCTAGTCGCCGCGCTGATCCTCACACCTGCCGCCGCGGCGGCCTCACCTCAGCCGACGCCGACCGATGCGAAGCCCGCAGCGCACAGCTACCAGACTCAGCGCGCAACTGTCTCCGTCGAACGTAAGGCTGCTGCGGAGGCCGCCGCCGCCTTCGACACGATGGCCGGCACCCGGCCTGTACTACGGGTGCCGTTCCGATGCGGAGAGAACTGGTCCGGCGCCAGCCGCAGCGGCCACGACCCGTCGTACTGGTCGCTCGACTTCAACTGGGGTGCCGGCGACGCCGACCTCGGCAAGCCGGTGAAGACCAGCAAGGCGGGAACGGTGGTCCGATCCGCGTTCGACGCCGGCGGGTACGGCAACTACATCGAGATCGCGCACGGCGAGGGCTGGCACACGCTCTACGCGCACCTGCAGAGCCGGGCCGTCGGAGTCGGGGCCCGGGTCAGTGACAGCACGCAGATCGGCCGGGTCGGCGGCACCGGGAACGTCACCGGGCCGCACCTGCACTACGAGCAGATCCGCGACGGCGTGGTGGTCCAGGCCCGCTTCGGCCAGTCAACCTGGGCGCAGTACCCCGGCCCAGCGACGTACACCCGCACCGCCGACTGCTGATCACCGCACCAAGCTCCCGGGAGGCGTTGACGCATCGTATCGATGTTCTGCGCCTCCCTAACCCACCCCGGTTGAGTGGGGTGAGTTGTGCGAGCGGACCTTCGGCAACGTACCGACCCAGATCTGCTCCGAGGAACACCCCACGCCACACAACCGACGACGTACCACCAGCACGGCGGTCGTTCACGCCAGCCGAGCTGCAGCACTTGTTCGACCTCACGACTTCGACCCGTAGACGATCAGGTCGTTGCCCCCGGCACTCTTCAGGGCACGAACCCCGGCCACGACGTCGCCGCCGACGACCGCCGTGTTGGCCCACGCCGCCTCAGCGATGGTCGACGAGAACACGTACTTCGGCATCCGGTTGACGTAGTCGGCGTACTGCCCGGTCCCCTGCGGCCACTGGCGCGAGAAGATCTCGTACGTACCGCGCCCCATCAGCAGCCCGTCACTCCGCTTCAACGCAGCCAGCGATTCCGGCGCACTGGCGGGCCCGAAATACGGCCCAGCCCAAGCCATCGGTCAGTTGTTGCACTTGTAGAGGACTGCTGTCATCCAGCCTGTGGTGTTTTCGTAGCCGCCGGCTGTCCAGGGGGTGTTGCGGTTGAAGCTGTGGGTCAGCAGGGTGCCTTCGGGGAAGGTGAACCTGGTGCCGTCACTTCTGACCAGGATCGACGGGTAGTGGTCGATGAAGTCGTCACCGGCGGTCACTGCGTCACCGGAGCTGTTGACGTCGGCGACGGCGTCCTCGATTTCCGCGACGAGAGAGCCGCGGGTGTTCCAGACGAAGCCGGTGGAGTTGATCGCGTGACCCACCTGACCACCGATCCGGGTGCCCTCGACGTCGCGGGCATAGACGTTGTCCTGGTTGCGGGGTCCCCTGAGCCGCGTCGGCCTGCTGTTCCAGGACTCCCACACGTAGCTGGTGAAGTCCGACGTGCCGGGCCGCTTGGCCTGACCGATGATCCGGCCCTCGTCGGAGATGTCTTCGACGGAGAATGCCCGCGATCCCGTGGGCGTGGGCAGCCCTCGCGGTTGTCCGCCGGCCGGCCAGACGAAAGCGTGAGAGCTTTCGAGCTTGTCGTCGTCCCAGGCGCGGCCGATGATGTCCTGGCGGGCGTTCATCCCGACGAGCCCGTGGATCAACATCCCAGCGGGCACCTGCAGGAGCCGGTACGAGTCGGTCTTGACCGAGTAGACCCAGTAGTCGGTACCGGCCAGGTTGCCACTGCTGCCGAGAACGAAGCCATCCTTGACCACGGCGTAGCCGTAGGACGAGCTGTCAGGCTTCGACTCGAGCCATCGCGGTACGCCGTCCACCCAGAGCACCGCTTGGGCAGTGTGACGCCCTTGCCGCGGGGCGGCGCCGAGCACGTACCGGCCGGACGGATCCGCGCTGATGACGTGGCTGGAGCCGGTCTCGGTGTCGGCCGGCAGTGGGAGAACGGTCTTGGTGCAGTCGCTCAGCTCCGCAGCCACGGACTGCGTGACGGGAACTCCTGTCGCGAGAAGTGCGGTGGTGGCGCAGAGCGCGGCCAACTGTCGAATCATGTGAGCCCCCCAGACGAAATGACAACGACTCCACAGCGTGCCATCCCGTCGGCGCACCAGACCGCCCTTTCGATGAAGGTTGCAGCTTGCTGCAACTAGCAATGCCGGCAGGATCCAGCCAGCAGGACTGGCCGGACACCCCTGACGCGAAAGTTCAACCGAGCTCGGGCCGTTCACACCACCCGGACCTGTGTGCTTCACTGTCGCACGATCACGCCTCGACGAGGAGGTTCGAGAATGGTGCGCAAGGGCATAGGTCGCGCTGCTGCCATCGCGGCGGCGAGTGTTGTATTGATCGTCGTTCCCGGGGCAGCGCATCTTCCCCGTGCTCACGCTGATGCCGGCAGCTACTTCGATGATTGCCCATACGACTGGCTTCACTGTGGAACCGGTGCACAGGTCGACCTCACTGCTGACCAAGTTCGCGCACGCACTGACTTTTGTCTGTGGGACAACAACGACGGCAGTCATCCGAACGCTGCAGTGTGCATCAAGCGGGACGGAGACGTCGTCTTCGTGCGGGACACCGACAGCGACGGCAGATCAGCACTCGGGCAGATCGGCTTCACTGTCGCCAACATCTATGTCTGCAGGAACGCGCACGGTTTCGGGACCTGGGCGCGATGTGACTTCCAGTGGCCGGAGGACAATGCTCGCCTTCGCACGCTGGACTGCGATTTCGACAATGCGCCGATCAGTTTCGGGTCGTCCGAATGCACCAGGTCGGAGCGCTACATCGAATTCGTGGGGTAACACGGAACCGCCTGCGTTCACGAGCCTCTTCACGACGGCTGATCTGGCGCCCGCGAAGCCGGAGTTCGATGCGAGCGGGGCCTATTTGGCGGCGAACTTGACCTGGAAGATCGCGACGATGTCGGATCTCGATCAGGTGATCGTGCGGCGAAATGCCGTCAGTACGGTGCCGACGTTGACGACCGGGACGCTGGTGTATGCCGGTACTGGATCCGCGGTGAAGAACAAGGGGCTGGCGCAGGGTGTGACCTACACGTACGCCGCGTGGGCGAAGGACCGGAGCGGACAGGTCAGCCCGGTGGCCTCGACCCAGCTGTTGGGGATGAAGTCAGGAATCAGGACGAGTTCGACACTGATCAACTCCGGTGGGTCGATCACGCTGAAGGGCAGTACGCTGCGGATCGACAACAAGGCGTACGCCGGCCTGCCGGTCAATGTCTATGTCCGTCCGAGAAATCTCTCCAAGTTCACCTTGCTCGCAGCGCTGAAGACCTCGTCGACCGGGACGTTGTCGTTGGTCCACAAGCCGACCGTCTCATCCGTGTACATGCTGACCTTCCCAGGCAACGGTGACCTGATGGGGACGCGAACGCCGGACATCAACGTCCAGGTGGCGCCGACGATTTCGGCGGTGCTGTCGCCTGCGTCTATCCGGCTGGGCCAGACCACATCGTTCAGCGGATACGTTGCTCCGGCGCACGCGGGGCAATCGGTCTACCTGCAGCAGTACGGGAACAAGGTCTGGAAGTCGATCGCATCGGTGAAGCTCAGCACGACGGGGAAGTATGCGTTCGGCATCAAGCCCGCCTTGCGCGGTCAGATCGCCTACCGGGTCTGGTTTCCGGGTGACGCCGACCATGCCCAGGCGCTAACCGTGAACAAGATCCTTACCGTCAGCTGACAGAAACCACGGGACAGCGCCTCGGCCACTCCTGGCCGGGGCGCGGGCTGTAATCCGGCGCAGGACTAGCCTGCTGGGATGAGACAGCTCATCTTCCAGGAGTACGTCACGCTCGACGGGTACGCCGCCGGGCCGAACGACGAGCTCGACTTCTTCGACACGATCGCGGACCAGGCGGACGATGACGATCTCGGGTTCCTGGACACCGTCGACACGATGGTGCTCGGCGCGCGGACGTACCGGCTGTTCGTCGATTATTGGCCGACGGCAACGGATGTGATCGCGCCCAAGCTCAACCGGATGCGCAAGGTCGTCGCGTCCACGACCCTGGACAGCGCGCCCTGGGGCGAGTGGGAGGCCGGCGAGATCGTCACCGACGCCGTGAAGGCGGTCGGGGAGCTCAAGCGCGAGGACGGCAAGGAGATCGCACTGTGGGGCAGCATCACGCTGTTCCACACCTTGCTGACCGCCGGGCTGGTCGACGAGGTGCAGCTCCGTGTCTGTCCGCTGATACTGGGCGCAGGAAAGAGCGTGTTTCCCACGGGCGTCCGGCCGGTATCGCTTGAGCTAATCGAGGCCAAGCCGTGGGCGACCGGTGGCGTACTGCTCCGCTACAAGCCGGCTGCTAGCTGATGGCGTTCGCCAGGGCCTTCAAGATCGGCGCAGCCCGGAAGCACCGCGGAAACGGCCTGGGAGGCGCTGCGGAGCGCCAAACAGTGGGCTGCCGCTCACCACCGGTGGATCGAGGCGGTCGACGGTGCCCGGCGTGCGATCGCGTTCTGGCGGTCAGCAGTCGAAGCGCGAGCCTCCATGGAGAGCGACGAGAACCTGGCCGCGTTCCGCGACGGCGGTAAGGACGGATTACCGGAGGATCACCTGGTCCCGGTCTGCGACGTCGACCAGGTGACGCTCGTCGCGGCCGACTTGGAGGAGACCACCGCGACCGCCTCGCGCTGACGCGGGTGACCCTCAGCGCCGTAGGTGACGCGTGAGCGGCGAGGTCGAGCCCGCGGAGTACGGCGAGCTGCTCGCGCGGCTCAAGAACGAGGTCCGGGCACCGCAGCTGCGTGCGCACCGCACGGTCAACACCGATCTGCTCGAGCTGTACTGGACGATCGGTGGACCGGCAGACGGGTGAGGGCTGGGGAACCCGAGTGATCCGCCGCCTCGCCGACGATCTGCGGGCCGAGTTCCCCCAGATGCGTGGGCTGTCCGGACGCAACCTGCAGTACATGGCAACAGCCGCCCGGGCGTGGCCAGGCCCAATTGCGCAACAGGCTGTTGCGCAGTTGCCGTGGGGGCACGTCACCGTCCTGCTGGATCGGCTGGACGACCAGGCCGAGCGGGACTGGTACGCCGGCGCGGCCGTCGAGAACGGCGGGTCGCGCAACGTGCTGCTCAACCAGATCAAGAGCCAGCTGCGGCGGGAAGGCGCCGCACCGTCGAACTTCCCAGCCCGGCTCACGCCCGAAGACTCCGATCTCGCCCAGGAGCTCACCCGCGACCCCTACGTGTTCGACTTCCTCGATATCACCGCCGCCAGCACGGAACGAGACCTTCTGGGCAGCGGGTTCTATCGTTGAGGGATGGAGTTGCTGGCTTGTGGGCATGTGGCGAACGAGGGGTCGTTCCGGATGTGTCTTCACCTGGCAGTGGACGAGCCCGAGGACGTGGCCCGGCTGTACACCGGGCGCGCTGGGGACTACCACCTGCTGTGCGAGCCCTGCGCCAAGCTCGACGATCCGACGTCACAGCTGGCAGTGGTGTGTCAAGGGTGTACCGCCCGGGCCGACGATGAGCCGATCGTCTATGTCACCGGGCAGCCCGAGGTGCGGCATCGTGATCGGCCGGTGGGTGGGAGTTTCCAGGAACAACCGGCCGAGCTGCGTCCGGTCAATCACCGCTGTCTGGCGCCGCTGGGCGACGGCTGGCTGGTCTACACCGGCAAGTACCTGGTGAGGCCGGGGGCGGAGTCGTACAGGCTCAAACTGCCGAAGGGCCACGAGAAGGACAACGCCCACGGCACCCCGGGTCCGACCCTCCACACGTCTCCTGACGGCCGGTTCGCCGCAGTCGCCTGGGACCACGGACGGTACGGCGCGGTGGTCGATCTCGCCGCCGGTGGACGGGTGACTCTGCGGCTCGACCGGGGCAGCTACCGCAACTACACGACGCCGTTTCCCTTCGCGTTCCTGTCCGACGGCAGTTTGATCGCCGCAACGGAGTGGAATCGCCTGGACCGGTTCGAAGCGGCGACTGGCGCCCTGCTGACGCCGCGAGACACCGAATGGCGCAAGGGCGAGGAGCGACCGGAGCACTACCTCGACTACTTCCACGGCCGGCTGACCGTGAACCCGGCCGCTACCTGGCTGGTGGACGACGGCTGGGTCTGGGCGCCTTCCGGCATTCCCCTTCTCGTCGACTTGGCCGCCTGGCGGGCAGGCGAGACGTACGCCGCCGAGCAGGGTCGCCGCCTCGCGCTCCGCTCCTACGCCTGGAACCAGCCCGTGGCCTGGGTGACCGACCGCACGGTCGCCATCCAGCGGATCGGTGACGACGACATCGCCATGGTCGACGGTGTCCGGCTGTACGACGCGCCGAGCGGCGAGCCGATCAACACCGTCTTCGGCCCGAAGGGACGGATGTGGGCGATCGACGGACGGCTCGCGGTCGCCGCGGACGCCGGACTGGAGTTCTGGGATCTGATCGAGGGGGCGCGCGTCGGCGTGCTTCCAGGCTTCCGTCCGACTGCCTACAACCCGCGATCCCGGACCTTCGCCACGTTGGAGAACTCGGTCTTACGGACGTTTCGAGTGGCGCTCGATCCGATCTAGCTGTGCCGGCAGGATCTCGTAGGCACGAAACGCCGCCGGATGCGGAGCCCTGGTTAGAGTCGTGCAATGAGCGATACCGCTGGCACACACCCGCAGGGCTTGGAAGGCACGGCTCATGCTCAGATCGTCGCCCTCGCCGAAGAGTGGGCGACCGCGATGGTCTCCAACAACGCCGCCCGGATCGCCAGTTTCATGGACGACGAGTGGGTGATCGTCTCCGAGTCGGGCATCTCGTCCAAGGAGCAGTTCCTCTCGGTCGTCGCGTCTGGAGAGCTGACCCACTCGGCCATGGAACGCGTCAGCGAGGCCAGGATTCGGGCTTACGGCGATACGGCGGTCTATACGGCCAGGGTGACGAACACGGCCCACCACCTGGGTCGGCAGTTCGACGCCGACGAATGGACGACCGATGTATTCGTGAAGCGGGATGGCCGCTGGCTCTGCGTGCTCAGCCACATCACGACAGCAGCCCCGGCCTGAGCAACCGCTCGTGGTGCCCGGACGATCTGGAGCAGGTGCGCCTCGAAGGTCGCGCCCTCCCCTTCGAGGGCATCGCTTCGGCTGAACTGACAGAGACTCGCTCATCCTGCGGCTCACGCCGGTGGCAGCTGCGCCCCGCCACACCCAACAGCCACGTCCGAGCCGCCGGCGTCGTCACCCACCGGCAACGCCCCGCGACCGCCTCCGGCGTCACCTTCATCAACCTCGAAGACGAAACCGGCTTCGTCAACGTCATCGTGTCCCCCGGCTGCTTTATCCGGAGTAAGAGAATCATCACCTCAAGCGCAGCGCTGATCATCCGCGGCGGTTTAGAACGCTCCCAAGGCGTCACGAACCTCGTTGCAGACAAGATCGAGCGTTTGCCGATCGCAATGCGGTCAGCGTCGCGGGATTGGCGATGAGGAGTGATGACGACGAAGTGACGGTGCCCTGCCATCCGAGGCTGCAGGAGATGTCCACCCCGCGGGCGCTCGAGACCGGTGAGATCGCGGGGTGGTCCACGAGTTCCGGCGTGCGGCGGCGCCGGCCATCGCGGCTGGGTTCGGCGGCGTCGAGTTGCACGGCGCCAACGGCCACCGATCCACCAGTTCGCCCCCAGCAACGCCAACCAGCGCAGCGACGGCTACGGCGGCACGATCGCCAACCGCATCCGCTTCGCCGTCGAGGTCGCCATTGCGGTGGCCGACGAGATCGGCGCCGACCGCACCGGGCTACGACTCTCACCCGCCAATCCTTACAACGACATCACCGAGAACGACACCCACGACCTGTACCCGGCCCGGATCGACGCCCTGACCCCGCTCAACCTCGCCTACCTACACCTGATCCACGCGGGCGACGAGGGACTGCGCAAGCTCCGTGCCGGTTGGGCGACGGCGCTGCTGCTCAACCGGGCTGGCCAAACCCCCTCGACCGCCTGGCCGCCGACCTCGACGCGGGCCTGGCCGATGTGGTCGCCGTCGACGCGACGGCCCTTGCCAACCCGGATCTCCCGGTCCGCCAGCGAGCCGGCGTACCGCTGAACGAGCCCGACACGACTACTTCTACGGCGGCGACCACAGCGGCCACACCGACTACCCGGTCCTCGCCACCGTGGGACACTGAATCATGCCCGAGCTCCTCATCGGCCCCGCCGACAAGACCGTCACCATCACCGTCCAGCAACGCACCTGGAAGACCCCCGCGGACACCTTCCGGGTCCTGGTCCCCATCGACCTGCCCACTGTCTTCCGCCCGGTGGCGCCATTCCCCGGCGTCACGGGCGTCGCGAACCAGACCGAATCCTGGGACCACGTCGGCGCACGACGAAACCCTCAGTTCGACGACGGATCCCAGGCCGACGAGCAACTCACCGAGTACACCGACGGGCACAGCTTCGCCTACCAGTTGACGAACTTCACCAACGTCCTGTCTCGCCTCGCGGCCGGAATCCGCGGCGAGTTCAACGTCAACCCCGATGGGCCTGGCACCCTCATCCGCTGGACCTACGAGTTCAAGCCGCTCCCCGGCCGCCGATGGATTCTCGCCGGCCCCTTCACCCCGCTGTGGCGCCGGTACATGATCACCGCCCTCGGCCGATGCGTCGACGTCATCGAAGCAGAAGGCGAATCACCGATGGGCATCACCACCCCGACGGTGTCAGAGCAGTCCTGACCCCACCGTTCACCTCCCGCTGTACACCCTCGGACCTCCTGCAGCTGCATGGCTTCGACGGAGTGCTCTGAGAGATCAGTCAACACCGTAGACGCCGAGCAATTCAGAGGCCCGAGCCGCGTTGGAAACGGACAGCGCGAGAATCGCCCGATCGCGGTTCGATCCCAGTCAGGTGAACAGTTTGCGCCATTGCCCATCGGGCATCGCTCGTGGCTGACTCTTCGCGATCCTCGGGTTGTAGAGAAGGCGTCCCTCGGCCCGGAAGGGCTCAAGGGGGTTGTGGTGCTCGTTTGGGCGATCGCCACCGCCGCGAAGTCCCTCAAGAACGTCCGAATCGGCTGCACCGGGCGACGTCGGGATCAACCACAAGCCACCGAGCTACCCAGTCGGCCGCATCCCAACCACCGCGACCGACGAACCATGACCAGAAGCTGGTCAAAATTCAGTTGCCGCCAGCTGATCAACATTCAGCTGCCGTTGACAGCTGTAGCACCACTTTTCCTGAGTTCCTTCCCCCTCCTGGCGTCTTCATCATGACCCGACGAGCCTGGTCCGCAAGCCTCTCCGGCCCAGGCACGTGTTCTACGCTGCGCTCCGTCCACGCGCGCCTCCAACGCTTGCAGCCCAGTCACTTACGGGCCCGGATTCCGCTTGCTAGGAGGGGGCGGAAAACAGTCGGCCACACCAAGGCTGACGGCCCCGTCACCTGGCAGGAACCAGGAGTCTGCCATGACCATCGAGCGCCTCACGCCCACCGCTGACGAAACCACCCTGTGCAACCGGGGCCTCCGCGGACTAGCGGCGATGCTATCTCCTTGTCGTGGGTCTCGTCTGACCACTCGATCAGTCGCTCGTCCATGCGGCTGCCGACGTGCTAAGGGTGCGACGTTCCCACCGCAGCCCGGCACGCGAGGGCGTTCATCGTCACTCAATGGCGCCTCGTCCAGCACCGCGGTGGGACTTACCCGGCCTGGCCGTCGCGCAGACACGCGCGGACGATCGCGACGGGCAGACCGTGCCTGGTGCCGATCAGGTGGTTACCCGAAAGACGATCAGCTGGGTGAAGTCGCGACCGTCGAGCTGGTACGCGTAGCATCCGGGTCCACTCACGTAGGTCAATGACGGCCAGTCCCGGGGTGTGTCGCCGACATCGAAAAGGACCGCTTCGCCGCGTGAGGCTCCGGCCTCGTAGAGGAGGCGGACACGACCGCGGCCGGCGCCGTCGATGCGGGCGACTCGTACGACGACCGGCCCGCGATAGCCGGTCGTCGTACTGGCCCAGACAACCTTCATTCCGTAGAGCCCATCCTGGCCGGCGGGTTCGCCGTCCAACCGCAATGTGGCATCTTCACCCAGGTAGAAGGTGATCGGGTAGAGCGGTCCGGGACCCGGTCCACGCGCGTCGGCGGGTTGTGCGACCGGCGCATGATTCTGGGCAGGTGTGACCGGGCACCTCTCACCGCGTGCCACCGCGGGAACGGTCATGGGGCGGGCCAGAAGGCCGCGAACGTCGTCGCTCGCATCCGCCGTGCCGGGCACGGCTGACATCGATGGTGACAGGGTCGGGGCAGCTGACGGCTCCCCGGTGCATCCAGCGATCCCGGCACAGGCCAGCAGCGCAGCCACACATCGCACGGCCATGCCCCAGCGCACCCCAACGGTCCCCACGGCCACGTCTACTCCTCGCCCAAACCGAAACCCACATGAGTACTACGCGTACTACACCGCGAGGCTGCCGAAGGTTCCGTAGCAGTCGCGCCGGGGCGATGGGCCGCGCGACCGTGGTGGTGGATGAACAGGTGCGCCTGCAGCCGGATGGCAAGGTCTAGCGTCGCATGAGCGTGGCCAGTTTCGCCTCGGCGATGGCCAGCAACGGCCCCAACGCCTGCACCTCGCTCCCAGCTCCTCGGCCAGCCGTGCCTGCGGCAGACCTTCGTCCCGTAGCCGCAGGGCCAGCGCGTTGGCTGCGGAGGTTTCGTCCGACATCGCTTGTTGGCGAGTTCTGACACCGCCGGGCACGTGTCGGTGCCGCGGATGTTGGTTTGCGTCGACACCGCTTCCGCGCCCGACGGGTGTCAGGTTGTCCGCTGCTTTGTGGCTTGGGCCGGACGGTAGGAGTCGGTGCCGGTCTCGAGGATGGTGCCGCCGAAGGTGAGTCGGTCGACGATGGCTGCGCATAGCCGGGGGTCGGTGAAGGTCTTGGTCCAGCCGCCGAAGGACTCATTGGACGCGATCGCGACCGAGGCCTTCTCCTCACGCTCGGTGAGGACCTGGAAGAGGAGTTCCGCGCCGCGGCGGTCGAGTTGCATGTAGCCGAGTTCGTCGATGCACATCAGGTCGACGCGGCCGTAGCGGGCGATGGTCTTCGCCAGCGTCATCTCGTCGGCGGCCTCGACGAGCTCGTTGGCAAGCTGGGTCGCCAGGGTGTACTTGACCCGGTAGCCGGCCATGGCGGCCTCGGTGCCGAGTGCGATCAGCAGATGGGACTTGCCGGTGCCGGAGTCCCCGATCAGACACAGCGGCTGTCCCTTCTGGACCCATTCGCATTTGGCGAGGGTGTGGATCACGGCGGGGTTGGCGTCGAAGTCGAAGGCCCGCAGGGACTTCTCGCGGGGGAACTTGGCGGCCTTGATCCGGCGTTCGGACCGGCGTCGGGCGCGATCGTCGCACTCGGCAAGCAATAGTTCGGCGAGGAACCCGCGGTAAGACATCTGCTCACGCCCTGCCCGGTCGGCGTGGTCGGTGAAGGAGTTGCGGATGGTGGGCATTCGCAGCATCCGGCACGCTTGGTCGATCGCGGCGTCGGCTGCTTCTTCGGTCATTCCACGGCGCTTGGTGGTCACGGTGCGGCTCCTTCGTTCGGGGTGTCACGTCGGCTGGCCAACAGTTGGTCGTACTTCTCCACGCTCGGCAGCGGCCGAGTGTCGGCCGGGATGTGGGCGCGGAGCCGACGCTCGGTCAGCGATCGCACGGCAGGGATCTCGCCTTCTCCGCGTGCCCTGTCGCCGCTCATCAGGGACTGGTGGTCCGCTGTCGTGTCGTCGGCTCCGCCATCTGCTGTGTCGTTGTACTTGCGCGCTTCCAACGCGACAGCGTCCGCGGTGAGCGCGCCTGCACGCAGCGCCGTCGCGAGTCCGGCGACGACGTGGTCGTGTGGAAGGTGCCGGTGCAGCATCAGGACCTCAATGAGGGCACGGGTGCCGTCGGCGTCACCGTGGGCCTTGCAGGCCGCGGCCCACCAGGCGTCGTGAACGGGCGTGAACCGCCCGGATGCCCTGGCCTGCTCCAGCGCTTTCGCACCGGATAGCGCGCCCGGTTTGCGGAGGAGTACCTCGAGATAGTGGTCCAGGTCGACCCGGGTCGAGCCCTTGGTCATGAGCCGTTCGTGGCGGGCGATCTCGGTCCTGCCGTCGAACACGACCAGGTCGCTGGCGTTCAGGAGCACCCGGGCTTGACGGCCGAACATGCGCGCGGGCACGGAGTACTTGTTCATCCGGACCGCGACCTGGGCGTACCGGTCCACGCGCGGGGTGAACCAGCGGCCGGTCTCGAACGGCTCGGTCGGAAGGGGCGCGAGGAGTGGCTGTTCGGTGGCGAAGTGTTCCCCGACCGTGCGGGCGCGGGACCCGATCCGCCGGGCATCGTCGGCTTCGTCCCAGGCGTCGACCATAGCGTTGAGCTCGTCTAGGGAGTCGACCTCGGGGATAGGGACGAGGTGGTTGCGTCGGAACCAGCCGATCTGCCCCTCGACGCCGCCCTTCTCGTGCGCACCTTGGATTCCGGGCTGGCAATAGAAGGCTTCGATGCCGTAGTGGGAACGGACGGCGGTCCACCTGTCGGCCTCGACCCGCTGGCGGGAGAACCCGATCACGCTCGCGACGGCGGCCTTGAGGTTGTCGTAGCGGATCTTCCCGGTCGGCACCCCGCCGAGCACGTTGAAGGCGTGGACGTGACCCTCGAAGAAGGCTTCCTGCCCAGCCGAGGCACTGACCCCTGTGCACGGCCTTGCCCGAATAGGAGAGCCGAAGCCTGAACAGGGCGCAGGTTACGAGCTCGCCGCGCAGGCAGATGGCGACGTCGCCGAAGTCAACCTCGGCCTCGCGGCCCGGGAGGTGCTCTTGCGCGATGAACGCGTTGGCAGGTTCCCGTCCGACCTCGACGCGAATCTCACGGCGTCGGGTGGCGACGTACTCGCGGACCATCCAGTACGACACCACCCCGGCCCCCGTCATGTTCGTCAAGCAGTCGATCGAAGATCCGCTTCGCCGTGTGTCGCTGCTTCCGCGGCGCGTCGAGGTCCGAGCGCAGCCAGTCGTCGATCACCACTCGGTACGCGTCAAGCCGTGAGGCGCGTTTGGGCGGTTGCTTTCTCTCCTTCGGCCATGCAGATTCCAGCCCCGCTGTCACGGTTCGGAAGCCGACGCCGTGCTTGCGCTGCAGCGCGCGGTTGGACATCCCAGATCGGGCATCCCGTCGGATCGCCGCGTACAGGTCGACCCGGGAACGCGGCTGCGTCATCGGTGGCACTCCTGACGTGAGCACGCCGTGGGCACGACTTTCGGCACCGGGCCACCGCGCTGGAACGGTGACGCATGCGACCACAGCCCGGAATCACTGGCCGTACCGAGGTGCCTGGTCATGTGCTGCGCAGGGGTTCCGTGGGCGGTACTGAGGCGGCCCGGAGTGCGGGGTACGACCGACGACGGAGCCGATGAGCAGCGAGTAGGCCAGGTCGAGTTCCACTGAAGCCCAGGTCAGTACGACGGCCCGGCCTTGCGTGGTGACGAGCACGCCCAGGATCAGGCCTGTGATGCCGCGGACGACATCAACCTCGACACCACCTGTCCGCCCCGTGTCCCTGGCGCGACGAAGATCTGCTTGCGCGGTGCCTGATCGGTCTTCCCGCAACACCTCGCGGGCCCCTCAGTGTTCGCTGCTGAAGAACCGTAGCAACAGCGGGCCGACGGTGTGTGGGTCGACGACGTGATCCGGCACCTCGAGGGTCTCCCGTTGGGCGTGGGGTAGTAGGTCTGCGAGCTCGTCGGCTGCGCGGTCGAAGAAGTCCGAGGGCAGGCCTGCCATGTAGGGGACGGTGATCGGTCCTCCGGTGGTGACCAGGACCGGTTGGGTGACCGTTGCCAGTCGATCGGCCGGCAATTGGTAGCGGTTGAGGAAGACGCTGTCGTGGACCACTGTGGGCGCGAGGGCGACCGAATCCGCCCAATGCGCCGTCTGCTTGCCTGCCGCTTTCCTGGCCGCGATGTTGTCGTCGGAGGCGCCGGTCAGGCGCATGAACAGTTCGAGAACCTCCTCGTCTCGCCCGGCGTCGAAGGCGCGTCGGGTGTCCGCGACGTACTCCTCGAATCTCGAGCGCAGGTCGTCTCCGACCGCATAGGGCACCTCCCACACGGCGATCGTGTCGATGGCTGACCCGGCTGCGGCGGCCTCCAGCGCCAGCGCGCCACCAGAGGACGCCCCGAACAGGTGTGCCGAGCCGCCCGCCTCCGCGATCAACGCATCCAGGTCCTCGATCTCCCTTTCCGCGGCGTAGGGCTCGGTGAAGCCGCTCGCCCCGCGTCCCCGACGGGCATAGTTGTAGACCGTGAAGCGCTCGGCGAGAGCAGGTACCAAGGAAGCGTTCTCGGCTCCGTCGTCCAGTGCGCCGCCTACCAGGACGACAGCCGGGCCGCTTCCCTTCCGGTCGTAGGCGATGGTGGTGCCATCGTCTGATGTCAGGCAAAAGGCCATCTCGTTCATCTCACATCTCCGTTCGAGAGGTTTGTCTCATCGCCTGAGCAGCGTGCCGACGACGGCCACGGTGCGCGACCACCGCGCCCTTGCGATCACGGCCGCCACGACGAGAAGGGCGAGCGCCAGCCAAGGGCTCTGATCGAGCACGAATTGATCCGTGATGACAGCACCGGTCAGCAATGCCGCCAACCCGAGACTGGCCAGGCCCGCCAGAGCCGGGATCAGAAGTCCAACCCCTCCCGAGACCTCCAGCGCTCCGACCAGGTACCGGAGCCACTGGCCAGCCCCGATGTCGGCGAACATGTCCACCATGACCGGGTCGCCGGCGAGCTTCGAGATTCCGCCGCCGGCGATGATCGCCGCCAGCGCGACTTGCAGAATCCAGACCCCGAAGCTGATCGCCCGCCCGGGCGTGTGCGCAACGGTTTCCGAGTTGTTCTTGGGGATGGTGCTCATTCGACTCTCCTTGTCGTGTCCGGGCCGGGGCGTTGGCCGAGTGGGCTGGGTTGTCGGAGTTGATCTCGACCCAGTGCTCGTAGCGGCATCTACTTCTTGTTGCGGTAGAGGACCATGGTGATGGGACCGAACACCGCGACGAGAAGTACGGACGAGACGAGCACCCAGCCGATCTCCCCGGCGGGCACCGAGCCGTGCATCAGGCCGCGCACCACGGTCGCCAGGTGGGTGATCGGGTTGACCTCGACGACCGCCTGCAACCACCCGGGCATCGTCTTCGGGTCCACGAAGATGTTGCTCACGAACGTCAGCGGGAACATCAGCATCATGCTGACCCCCGCCACCGAGTTCGGCGTGCGCAGGATCAGGCTGAGCATCGTCCACAGCCACGACAGGCAGAACGAGAACACCAGCAGCAGCACCACCGAGAGCACCACCCCGACGGCGCCACCCTCCGGCCGGAACCCTAGGACCAGGCCGAGCGTGATCACGATCGCCGACCCGATCGAGTAGCGCACCAGATCGCCGAGCAGGGCGCCGACCAGCGGGGATGGTCGCCACACCGGAAGTGACCTGAACCTGTCGAACACCCCCTTCTGGATGTCGGTGTTCAGCGTGATGCCGGTGTTCATGGTGATCATGACGTTCGCCTGCACCAGGATGCCGGGCAGCAGGAATTGCAGGTACTCCTGAGTCGACCCGGCGAGCGCGCCACCGAACAGGTAGGTGAACATCAACGTGAACATGATCGGGAACATGGTCACGTCGACGAGCTGCTCGGGCACGTGCTTGATCTTCAGGAGGGCGCGCCAGCCGAATGTCAACGAGGTGCTCACCGGACCGGGTCGGGGCGGGCGCTCACCGGCCGACAGCACACTGCGCAGCGCGTCCTCGGTGACCGGCGCCGACGCCTGCTCCGTGGACGTGGCATTCATGCGGCATCCTCCTCGGGTGTCTCCTCGGCGGCGTGTCCGGTCAGGGCGAGGAACACCTCGTCCAGGCTCGGCTGACCGAGCGCGAACTCGGTGACGTCGATGCCGCTGCGGGACAGCTCGGCCAGGGAACGGGCGACCCGCCCGGGGTCGGAGATCCGCGCGGACAGCGCGGCCGCGTCAGCGGACGGCTCGACCGGCACCTCGAGGACGCCGGCGAGGACCCGCTCTGCCTCGGCCCGCTGCTCGGGCGCACCTAGCCGTACGTGCAGCGAGCCGGCGCCGACCGATGCCTTGAGCTCGCCGCTCGAGCCCTCGGCGACCACCTTCCCGTGGTCGATCACCGCTATCCGGTCAGCCAGCTGGTCGGCCTCGTCCAGGTACTGCGTGGTCAGCAACACGGTGGTGCCCTCGGCGACCATGCCCCTGACGATCTCCCAGACCTGGTTCCTGCTGCGCGGGTCGAGCCCGGTCGTGGGCTCGTCGAGGAAGATCAGTTCGGGGGTGACGACCAGGCTCGCCGCGATGTCGATGCGCCGGCGCATCCCACCGGAGTACTTCTTCACCTGCCGATCGGCCGCCTCGGCAAGACCGAACGCGTCGAGCAGGTCGGCCGCCCGCTCCCTGCCTCGGCGGCGTGAGTAGCCGAGCAGCCTGGCGAGCAGGAACAGGTTCTCCACCCCGGTGAGGTCCTCGTCGACCGACGCGAACTGCCCGGTGAGGCCCACCCTGCTCCGCACCGCCCGGGCGTCACGCACCACGTCGTAGCCGAGCACTTGCGCCTCTCCGGCGTCGGGGCGCAGGAGCGTGGCCAGCATGCGGATCGTGGTGGTCTTGCCCGCCCCGTTCGGACCGAGCACGCCGTACACGCCCCCGGCGCTCACGGCCAGATCCACACCGGCGACCGCGTGGGTCTTGCCGAAACTCTTCTTCAACCCTCTCGTCTCGATCGCGAACTTTCCCATGGGTTCGACACCTTCTCTCGGTGTTGCGAACGGATCAGTTGAGCACTAGTCAAGCTTGAGTACTTGGCCAAAGTACACGAGGAGGAGCGACTAGTCAAGGTTGATTAGAAGCGCATCTTGAGGGGATCGTGGACCGTTCGCCACGAACCCGGATCATCGGCCATGGTGTAGGCGCCCTCAGACAGTCGTTTGCTCAGGCTCTTCGCCCACTCCAGTTCGGTGCGTGCGTGTCCCGCCCACAGTTCGGCCTGATCGCGGACGTGTTCGGGAATGTCGGGGTTCGGGTTCTCCCACCCCTTGGCCTGCCCTACGAGCTCCGCTTCCAGGCGCGCGACCCGCTCGTTAACGTGCGCGATGGCATCTGTCCTGGTCAGCATGGGCAACATGGCGATGGCCGCGTCGAGCATGGTGGGGTCATGGGTGCGCCGCAGACCGTCGCGGACCAGTTCGACTATCTCGTCACGTCCCCGAGCTGTCGCGCGGTACAAAACGCGCTCCGGCCCGGAGTTGCCCGGCTCGACGTGCTCGGTGAGGAGGCCATCAGCCGCCGCCTTCTTCAGCGCGTGATAAATCGAGCCGGGCTTGATCTTGGCCCAAATCTCCGCACCCCAGCTCTGCAGTTCGGACCGCACCTGGTAGCCATGCGCGCCGCCGGAGAGGTGGACGATACCGAGTACCAGGAGCTTCGTCGCCGACATGCGCCCACCTCCGCTCAATCTGCTCGGACTCGCTCCGCTTGCGCGCCCGCCAGGGTCGTGTCAACTCCCACCAACACTAGGGTGCCCTCCTGGTCCGGGTGGTGTCAGCACTGACCTACAAACGGTGCTGGTGGAGACCTCCAAAGCCAGCGCGTAGGGCGGCGGTTGCTGTGCCAGCGCCGTCTCGCGTTCCTCGTCAGCTCCCGGCATGGCGATCCTCGAATGGACCGTGGCGGAGATACCAGTAGGGCATTGTGCAGGTCCTCCGTGATCGGTCTTCATCACCGGCGGACGCCACTCACGGCCTCTTGGGACTCCGCGCTGGAGCGCGGGCGGTTGCGCTAGCGCATAGGTCCCCTCGAGGTGGCTTATGGAGTGTGCGGGAGCGCAAACGTCAAACCAGCGGCTGCGTGCAGATCGCCGCCGGGACACCGGTGATCGTTCCGCTCTGGAGCGTCCCAGAACATTCCATGGCACCTCACACAGAACCGCCAGTTCGCCTGGACAGCCCCGTTCTCGGGGATGGAGTGGGACAATGTGAAGGTCAGCCCGGCAGGCTCATGGAGGCCGTCTCCGGGACAGCGATGATTGTTCCGCTCCGGACCGTTCCAGAACATGCCATGGCACTTGACGCAGAAGCGCCACTCGGCCTGCGCCCGCGGACCTTCCGGGATGCTGTGCGGCAGCGCGAACGTCCATCCGAGCGGCAGATGGAAATCCCCCGCAGGGCATCGGTGGTTCACTTGGTCGGGTCCGTTCCAGAACATGCCGTGGCACTTCGCACAGAAACGCCAGTTGTCCTGGCTCGGGTGCATCAGGACGCAGCGGAGGTGCGCTCCGGTGTTGCCCGGACCCGCGGACGTGCTGAACTGAAACTTTCTACACGCGGCACGGACGCCGCGGTTCCGCACATCTGGCAACGGAACGGGCTAGACGGCTCGCCGGACAATGCCAGGGCGCCACGACCCCGGCGTTGCGGACGCTGGCAAACCCGCTCCCGCTGTCCGGCCGGGAACGTGAGATCGCCTCCCTCGTCTCGGCTGGACTGTCCAACCAGGAGATAGCCGAGCGGCTCGTTGTTTCCGTCCGTACCGTCGAAGGGCACATCTATCGCGCATGTAACAAGCTAGGTGCCGTCAGCCGGGCCGAGCTCGCAACGATCGTGTGCGGCGGCCCGCCCATCGGCTCCTGACGGCCTGGCGGACCAGCATCCCAAGGTTCGTGTGGCCGCTGGGGCGGTGGCAGCCAGAATCCGCCACAGCGCGTGTTGGCAAGTGGTCAGGCGTCGGTGCTTCGCTGGCCGGCACCAACTGCAACTGTCGCCGGTGACCTCGTTCCGACACTTCCTGGTACCGGTGCGGATCCTGATGCGACCACCTGAGTCCTGGTCAGGGGAGTAGTTGCTGGGTTTGACGTCGGCAGTTGCCTCTAGCCCCGAACGCATCAGTATTGCGTTCGGTGCCGGACGGTCGTTGGGTGTTCTTCGCGGTGAACCCGAACGGGCAGTGGCATTGGCTCGCGGTCGAAGCCGGTGTTCCCATGGTGGAGGCTAGGCAGATGCCCTACAACGAAAGGACCGGTAGGCGTGACCGACTGGACTGAAGCCGCTCGCGAGCTTGCCTGCGAGGTGACCGCAACAGCGCCGGAGTGGTACGACGCGGTCGTTGCCACGCCCCGTCATGTGCTGGTTCCCAAGTGGTGGGACCGGATCAGGAATAGTCCGGCGTTCGAGTGGGAGCTAGTGGCTCCGGACGTCGGCGATCCGTGGGCATCTGTGTATGCGAACGAGACGCTAGTGACGAGAGTCGGTGCCCTCCACGCCGACCTTGCCGGACCGCAGGATCGAGCTGTGGGAGCGCCAACCTCCTCATCGACGTTGCCGGGTCTGATCGTCAGGATGCTGCACCTGCTCAACCCCGAGCCGGCTCAGCAGGTGCTCGACGTCGGTACTGGCTCGGGGTACTCCGCTGCGCTGCTCGGACACCGGCTGGGTGACGAGCTGGTGACCAGCATCGATGTTGATGCGTACCTGGTTCAGGCCGCCCGCGAGAGGCTGGACGGTTTCGGTCGGCGACCTCGAATGGTGGTGGCCGATGCGACCGGCGACCTTCCAGAGGGGGAGTACGACCGGATGATTGCGACGGTCTCGGTGCGTCCGGTGCCGAGGTCTTGGCTGGCTGCGCTGCGGCCCGGCGGACAGATCGTCACAACCATCGCTCAGACCTCGCTTCTGGTTTCGGCAACGTTGGAGCGTGGGCCGGTGGCGCACGGATCGGTCCAACGCGATCCGGCCGGCTTTATGCGGACCCGCAGCGGCGCCGACTACCCGCCCCGGCTGGACCTCGTCTATGCAGCCGCCCGGGACGCCGATGGCGATGAAGTGCGTGACCTTCGCGGACCGGTGCCGAACCTCTGGACAGATTGGCAGCTGCGAGACCTGTACGAGCTGGACAATGCAAACATCGAGAATCGGTCCGCGACAGACGATGACGGTAAGACGATTGTCTGGCTCCTGGCCGGCGATGGTTCGTGGGCGCGAGCTGAGGAAGCCAGCGGCAAGGTTCACCAAAGCGGCGCACTTCGCCTGTGGGATGACCTGGAGCGGGTCCGCGCGAGATGGGAACAGGCTGGACGCTTCCCGCTCCACGACCTGACTGTGGAGTTCACCCCAGAAGGCACCAGCGTCAGCAGTCCGGACGGTGAGTGGACTATCCACCTCTAGGAATCCCCGTGAGCCCGGCGACGAGTGGATCGCGGGCGTGTTCGGCCTGAGAATCTTGACGAGACTGTTGCAGTTCTGGTGGTGGCCTAGGGCAAGGAAGACGCTGCGGACGCGGCTGGATTGAGATTCCGTGGGCGGGTCGCTGTGGCGGAGAATGAGACTGCCGATTCGTGGCGCCGCCGTCGGGTCGAATTCGAGGGTGCCCGCCATAGACGGCGTGCGCCGTGGGCACCCGCGCGACGGAGTAGCGAGCTCGAAGGCGCGCGTGGGGAGAAGCACGAAACGCGAGCTACTGGGTATCCAGCTGCTCGCGTTGGTATGTCCGAGGAGCAACACGCACCTTGACCACACGCCTCGAGTTCAACGCACGGACGTGCGAGAGCATCCTTGCGAGTTCGTTCGCACTGGCGGTCAGGCACGGGGCCTTGCAAGCCAACCCGGTCAGGGAGATCGAAATTCTGCGGAAGACCCGGCGTCAGCCACCGCGTGCATTGGACGAGACAGAGCGGGAGCAATGGTTCGAGCTCCTTGGACAGGATGAGCGAGCGGTCAAGGCTGATCTCGTCGACCTCACCAAGGTCTTGCTCGCTACCGGAGAACGGATCGGCGAGTCATTGGCGGTGCGATGGCAGGACGTTGACCGAGAGACGGGTCAAGTCGACTGCAGCCACCAGATCATCAAGATCAAAGGCCAGGGACTGGTGCGTCGTCGAGTGAAGAGTGCAGCTGGTGAGCGCTTGCTGATTCTGCCGGGTTGGGCACTGGAGATGCTCGAACAGCGTTGGGTCCCTGGAACATCGCTGGAGACACCGATTTTCGCGGACTCCAAAGGTGGGTTCCGAGACCCTCACAACGTCCAGAGAGCGCTACGAGAGGCCCGTTGGTACTCAGCGGCGTCGAGAGCTCGGGGCAGCGCTTCGATCGTTCCGCCGCAAGGCAGGGCTCACCCAGACGGATGTCGTAGCCAAGCTCGCCTGGCGTAAGACTCGCATCAGCCTCATCGAGACTGGGCGCGTTCGGTTGGATCCGGCCGATGCTGCGATTCTCGCCGACCTATGGACTGTCCAGGACCGATCGAGCCGCGTTGCTTGAGCTGACTGAGGTGGCCGGTCTTCGGTCACTGGCCGACGAGTTGGCGTGGGTCACGGCGCACAAGTTCCGCAAGACGACGGCGACCATCCTCGCGGGGGCCGGCCAGACACCGACGCAGGTGGCCGACCAGCTCGGGCACGCTGACACTTCGACCACGATCGACGACTACTTCGGCCGGCGAGCCAAGAATCCTGAGGCTGCCAAGGTGCTCGACAGGGAGCTGCGCTCAATCCATGAAGACGTCAGCAACCGCCGGATGGCCCTGAAATCTAGGGACAACTCTCGACCTCGAAAGACCCAAAGTGTTGGGTAAGTGTTGGCTTGAGGCCCAAAATTGTATGCCCCTGGGGGCATACCTGCTGGTCAGAGAGCCGACGAGGGGACTCGAACCCCTAACCACCGCTTTGTCTCCCCAGATATCTCAACACCTGCCGATGTTGTCCGAAATTGCCTGTGACCTGCGGAAACGTTGCCTTCCAGTTGTCGTCAGTTCGCATCGTCGACTACTGTTCGCCGTCCAAAGCGGTCAGTAAAGCGGTCAGCGATCTGTGCATATTAGTGGCTGTAGCGGGTTGTCACGAGCACTGGCGTCGACGCCGGGGCGTGGACGCGCTCAACCTTTGACACTTGCGACTTTTGCTCCTATCAGACCTGCAAGCGCTGACCGAAGGAGTACCTCTCACATGTTGTTGCCTGTGGCATCGAGGGGCCAAAGCAACATGACCGGATTAATGCCCTTCTCGCGCGACTGACAGGCGACAGTGGACAAAACACTTGGGGCAGACTGTTCATATTAAGGTCGATGGGTGCAAAGCCGGAGCAAGCTCGCCTACCGCCCTTCGTCTGGCAGCCATAGCTCATCGCCGATGCGGCGAAGTCTCTCCCGAATGCCGCGATGCCCTGGCAAAGCTTGCTCAACGATACGCCAAAACTCAGCGCTATGATTTGGACGGTTCAGATGTGCTAGTTCATGAACTAGCACATAGTCCACGAGGCTCGGCGAGAGTTGCATGGTCGCCCAGTGGATACTTACCTGTCCAGCTTTCGAGCATGAGCCCCATCGATAGCCAAGCGGGCGCACTCGGACCTCCGCTAACTCGACACCCATTCGAATGGCCCATGGCCGGACTCTCAGGTTGAGCCAGTGTTCACCAACGCGCTGATACCAGCCCACCAACTCTTTAACGCCACCTTGTGCTGGCAGCTCTAATCGCCCCCCGATCAATCGCACCTCTCCCTCAGGAACAATGCGAAGTCGGTAGGAGCGACCCAGGTACCGAAACCCCTCCCCCGACACAAGCGATCTCTCTGGTGGGGCCTTGCCAAGATCCCTCTTCTCAGCGAGTTTACGATACAGCCAGGATCGCTTAGCCTCCACCAATTTGGCCAACTCGGCAGTAGAGATTTGCGGTGGCACTACGGCGCTGACCGATTCGTCTCGCTCGATGGTGAGACGGACGTTCTTACGGCGATCGCTTATAGAGACGGCAACCGCCAAGTCGCCCACCTGGAGAATTTCGGGAAGTTCACTCACGGCCATCAGCATGTCCCGCGTCGAGGATCGAGATCGCGAGATGATTGTTCTTGACCGCATCGCGAATCTTGTCGGCGATGACCTCCAGCTGCTCGATTTTTCCGAGGTTGTGTGTCACCAGGACTTCAAAAATTTCGCCACGGAAGTCGGAGACATCGGAGCGCTTGCTCCAAAAATCGCGGCGGTAGATAGTGCGGCTCGCCAGCATCACGATCTCACGTGTGGCATCTATAAAGCGCTCATTGCGGATATCGTCGTCCGACGATGCTAACTCCTGGATGAGTAGACCGTAGACTGCGAATTCAGCTGGACCAAAGCTGTGTGGGTTGTCTCGTCTGTCTTCCACCGCATCGTCCATCAAACTGTTGAACGCTAGAAGCTGGGCATCCCAATCATCCTTGAGCTCCGTCAGGATTCGCTCTAGCCGCTCACTCAACAGTTGGTAGCGGGCCGGATCTTCGCTAGCATGGACGGATATGTGGTGTCGAAGGGCATGCTCCATCTCCGAGGCCTTAGCCCGCGAGCCGCCAGTCATCGCCTCCACTTTGGCGGCAAAGTTCGCAGCGGTTAAGGCGACTGGGGGAAGTTGCTGCTCGATACCGAGCGAAGTGACATGCTCGTCGACCAGTAGCTTGATCTTCTGGCCGTATGCGGCAGGATCGAATTCACCGCCATCCACTCGGTACCGCCGGCAGGCAGTCAGCTTAATAACCGAGAATCGCTTTACGTCTTCCAGATAGGTCATGGCCTCCGGATCCGGCAGAACTGTATTGATGATGATTGCAAACCGGGCGAGCTCTACGGTGAATCGGTCTCGCAACTGCAGATCTGCTAGGTCCTGGACGCAACTCTCGATGTCCGTGTGATCCTGGAACATCATCCGCAACTTCTGCTGTTGCGGATCTAGCTTGACGACCTCTGCCTTGAGGTCGCGGAGCGCGCCAGCCACGTCGGCATTTTCCCCTGTCGCAAACTCCTCGTCCGCATAGATCTTGAGTGCGTCCACAAGATTCTGGGCCACACCGCGATAGTCGACCACATAGCCGTATGGCTTGCCATCAGCGGTCCGATTCACACGTGCGACAGCTTGAAGCAGATCGTGCATCTCCAATCTGCGGTCGAGATACATGACTTGCTCAATCGGCGCGTCAAACCCGGTGAGAAGCATAGACTTTACTATGATGAAAGCGATGTCGCTCTCCCCGAAGGGTCGCGTGAACTCTTCAATCCTGAGCTTTTGCTTCGCGTCGTCAGTCCATTCGGTATAGCGGCTCTCTTGCTCTGAATCTCCTTTTGAGATGACAGGAATAAAGTCCATCCTTCTTATGAGATCCAGCTGCTTCTGGGCCTTGACGAGTTGTGCTTGCCGAGGCCTAAGCTCCTCGAGGTTCCTGGTGAGCAGCTGGGGTGGCAGCTTTTCGATGTCGCGTACCAACTCGGCTCGAGCCTCCATGAGCGCCGCCCGGTAGCGGACGGTCGTCTCGCGGTCGTGCGCAACAACCTGCGCCTTGAACCCCTCGGGCAGCACCTTGTCCACATAGTGCCGGAGCATGTGCTTGGCCTTCACATCGATCAGTTTCTGCGCCACCGAGACTTGGCCTTTAGTCGCCCAACGCAACTGAAGCTGCAGCCGCTCCTCGTCACTCAGCTCATCGAACTCCTCCTCAAAGAGCTCGTCCATGTCGTGCCCGTCCTGGAGTGCGCCCTTGACCTTAAATCCCTCGTAAAGGATCGGCACGATCACACCGTCCTCCTCAGCCTCTCGCAGACGGTAGGTGTCGATGAAGGAGCCGAACAGTTCGACACTCGTCTTGCGCTGGCCTCTCTTAGTCATGATGGGCGTGCCGGTGAAGCCGATCCTGGCCGCATTCGGCAACGCTTGCCGAAGATTGGCGCCCAGCGCCGAGGTATGCGAGCGATGGACCTCGTCGATCAGGACAACGATGGACTCGTCGGTGTTGACTTCGCCTATGTCGTATCTGTCGACGCCTGGGCCGATCTGATTCTTTTGAACCATCACGAAAACCAGGCCCGGGCCCTTGCGGCTGAGGAGAGTCTTCGCTCGGGCGCTGCTCTTGGCGACATCCAACTTCTCATTACTGAGATGCATCGTCTCGCTGAGTTGGTCCTGCAGTTGGGTTCTGTCCGTTACCACCACAACCTTGTAGCGAGCTAGCCCCGGAACCGAGCGCAACCTGCGGACCAAGAAGGTCATCGTCAGGCTCTTGCCTGAGCCTTGCGTGTGCCAGATTATGCCGCCCTTTTGGGCAGGCTTGCCATTCAGCAGACGGTGAGCGCTCCGCTCCACCGCGCGAAACTGCTGGTAACGCGGCGCCACCTTCACGGTGACGCCAGCATCGGTCGTTAGAAAACCCACAAAATTGTGAACGATGTTGAGCAGGTTGGCCGGTTGCAAGGCTCCTGCGACCATGACCTCCTGCCTGCTCAGCTGTTCTTCATCCTTACCAAGTCTCTCGGCAAGCTGCGCTTTGGTCAGTGGGTAGGGATCGCGCCAGGGCAGGTAATGCTCCATGCTTCCGGTGAAGGTGCCGACCTTCGCATCCTCGCCACTGGTCACAACGGTGAGCTGCAGTGGATGGAATAGCTTTGGGTTTCCAACGCCGCTATCGCAGTATCGACGGATCTGATTGACTGCGGCGTTCAGGCTACTCTCGGTGGTCTTCTTGCATTCAATGACGACCAAAGGGATGCCGTTTACGAAGAGAACCAGGTCTGGGATGATTTGCTTCCTCCCGCCGGTACCCGGGACATCTACGCGGAACTGATTGATTGCAATGTATTCGTTGTTGTCGGGGTTCTCCCAGTCGACATAGTGGACGGTCCGTGACTTGCGCCTGGTAGGGTCCTCGATGGTAGTGCCGTTGATTAGCAGGGCGGTGGCCTGCCTGTTCGCTTCTAGCAAGTTGGCCGCCCGCATGCGAGTCATGCCGTGCAGTGCCTGGTTGACCTTCGAATCGTCCAGCCAGTCCCCATTAATCCGCTCGATTGCCTGCGCGAGCTTCTCCTCGAGGATCACCTCATCGAAGGATCGCCGGGCCGACATCGCCGGGAACATTGGAATCACTGCCTCAGGGTCAGCGCCCGCGAGATGCTGCCATCCAATCCCCTTGAGTTGCTCGATTAACGGCCGCTCGACCAAAAGATATTCGTAGCCAGTCAACGCCCGACTCCCCTCACTGAGCCTTCAATAATATCACTTCCTGATTAGAGCGCACTCGCGCTAGTATCCCCGCCTCCCAGATTCAAAGATCGTTCAAAGCAGTTTCCGCCTCCGAGACTCCGACTCGACCAGTTAGGAGATCTTTGCGGAGGCCCAGTTTCATATTAATCAGCTTGTCTCTAATCCGGAGCTCCGCTGCGATGCGTGTTAGGTGCAAGGCATAGACGCGCGCGATTCTCTCCTGTGTCTCGATTGGAGGTGTGGGAACCAGGAATGCATGGACATCATCTTTGGTGATATTCGGATCTTTCCGGGTGCTAGCGGCAACTGGTCGCCAGTGGGGACGTCGTTGTTGCAAGGCGCGAAGGAGAAACTCGGGCACAATGTCACTCGTCGGCACCAGCGCAGAAATCGCCTGATTTACCGCAGCTGGGATTGCTAGCATTGCCGTTCGTCCAACCTGCTCCCATCCGCCGTACATGGCAACCAGGACGGTTCCCTCTGGCAGGATTTTCAGTCGCATGTGACTGATTGCCGCAGGAGTTACTCTTTCCTCCGTCTCGCAAATCAATCCTTCATTCAAGTCCAGAGTCTTGACCCAAGGTACCCCTTGCGTCGCGAAGTACCTACTAGCTTCACTGCGCGGTGGTGTAGTGCCTGATGTGATAGTGCAGATCTCCGAAATACGCTTGAGTGGCCATTCCTCGAAAGAGAATAGAGAATCGAGAAGTCCTGATTTCATCATCTCTAGCTTAGCCACCAGACGCTCCGAGCCATGAATGCATGAGTCGAGAGTCTCGAGGATGGTCGCGATCCGCTGTTGTTGACTGAGGGACGGAAGTTGAATCTGTATACTGAAAAAATCTTCTACTTTGACGTTGAGAAGACCATGGTTACGAACACCTTCTTTAGCGATCCAAAGTATGTCGTCATTGACGATCCCCGAATCGAGATAGTGCGATAAGAATGTTGAATCCACCAATTCACCAAGGGGGCGGAAGCAAATATAGAGAGGCGACACGACTCCTGAATCGTATCGCTCCAGTCTACGAATAACACCTGCCGGAAATCCATCGGAATAGCTCTTATTATAGGCAAAGTCGCCTCGCTCAAGGAGGAAATATGCGCTGGCATCTGAGCTCGCCACGCGGCGCCGAAAGTATTCCTCTTGACTTACCAAGCCGTGTTTGGCAGAAATGGTGAGGATATTGTTATTTCCGACCCTGTTCTTTCGTGTAATGCGGCGAGCCACCTGCCCAAGTTCGTACCTGCGCCAGCCGGGGATGGCGTCCATCGCCGATGCATTATGCATAGCCGAGGTCCTTAAAATAATCGGTCAATCGAGCCGTGGCGGCTTCGCGCTGTGCTTCGAGATCGCGTAGTGTAACCGCGTACTTGTCTGCCCAGGTATGGAAGGCTGTCTCGCAGAGCCGGCGGCCGGCCGATGTACGTAACTGGAGGCGAGATGCGAGCTGCGAGTAGAGGACGTCGAGAACCAAATCTTGGCGGGAACGGTCATCGAGAGCCGCGACTGCCACCCGCAGACGCGGAAGGAATAGGCCCTCTAGGGCTGCCAACCTCTTCCTGGCAGCAGCCGCGCGATCCTTCAAGTCTTTTAGAGACTCCTGCGAAAGTTGGTCTTCGACGAGCAACTCGGCGTCTTCGTCCCCATCGGCAAGATTGGACATGGCGGCCTTGTACTTGGTGTTCAGCTCGGCGTGCTGGGCCTCGGCTTCCGCCAGCTCGGCGAGGTAGTCAGGAATGAGTAGCGGGACGACCCGGTGGTCGCGGACTTTGCGCTTCTCGGTCGCGATCTTCTGTTTATCCCAGTAATCAACTTCTTCTTCGTCGAGCTCGAATGCTGACGCTATGGTGGTTAGCCATCCTTCGACGACACCGTCGAAACCATTGAGGCCGAGTGCTTTGATGTCGTACTGTGCTTCCCCCCACCAGTCGGCAACGACGCCAGCGAGATCGAAGCGATCGAGAACGCGGATCGGCTGTAAATCGGTAACGAAGGAATCGAGGAGATCAGTCCGGACTTCCATAACTCTGCCCGCGTCGGGTAGCTCGATCAGGCTCTTGCTATGCCGAACCCACCAATCTGAGAATGCTTCAAGCAGGCTTTCCTCAGCAGGTGCGACGAGCGAAGGAAGGCGATCGGCCGTCGACTCCCAACCTTCTGGCAGAAAGCTATAGTAGTCGGAGTCGCGCTCGACGAAGAGCGTCGCCGGATCGATGCCGAACGCACGAAAAGGCCCTGCCAATGCCTCGACCTCAGCCTTGGGGATACCGCCGTCGAGGTGGGCTCGAACATCTTGCCGCTCGGGTGGGGGAGCGTTGTCCACGTAGCGCCGGATATTGAGGTTAAAGTCGTTGTCGCGCAGTTCGTTGAGATCTACCAACCGGGCGAAGCCAGGGATGTCGCGGTAGTCTTCGTATGCCGCGACGATTTTCTCAGTATGCTGGGGATCGAGGTAGTTTTGCGCACGCCCTGCTGTGGACTCGCGGTCGGCATTGATGAACAACACTTTGCCTCGACGGCTAGCCGATCGTCGGGCGGTGCCTCGCAACACGAGGACGCAGGCGGGGATTCCGGTGCCATAGAACAGGTTGGACGCTAGGCCGATCACGGCTTCCAGACGGTCCCCCCTGATGATGCCTTCTCGGATGTCCCTCTCCTTGCCTCCACGGAAGAGCACTCCGTTCGGCATGACCGTGGCGCCAATCCCATCGGGAGAGAGAACGGCGAGCACGTGCTGCGCGAACATGAGGTCCGCCTTCTTGCCGCTCTCTGGTGCGAAGCCGAATCTGAAGCGTTCCTTGTGCTTCATGTCAGCACGGGAATAGTTCAGCGAAAATGGCGGATTCGTGAGAACCTTGTCAAAACGTTCAAGCTCGCCATTCTCGACGTGCTTCGGTTCGACCAGCGTATCGTCATTCTCTAATTTGGCGTTGAGTACGCCGTGGAGAATCATATTCATCTTCGAGACTGCCCAGGTGCCGCCATTGTATTCTTGGCCGGCAAGCGTCAGGTCACTGGAGTCCAAGCCATGCTCGTCGACATATTCCTTGGCATGGATGAGCATGCCTCCCGAACCCGAGCATGGGTCGTAGATGGCCTCGCCAGGCTGTGGCTTCACAAGCCGCACCATCATCCGAACCACACCCCGCGGCGTATAGAACTCGCCCCCTTTCTTCCCGGCTGAATCCGCAAACTGCGCAATCAGGTACTCGTAGGCCGCGCCGAGCAGGTCGGGGAACTCAAAGTCTTCATTTCGCAGGCGCACCCGTGAGAAATGGTCGACAAGTTGTTGTAGCCGTTTATCCGGGATGGTCGACTGCCCCACCTTGCGAGTGAAATCGATGTGCTCAAGCACGCCTTCCAGAGCGTCGATGTTCTCCTGCTCAAGTGCGACCAACGCCCTGTTAAGCAGGTTGCCGACGTTCTTTTCACGCGAATGGTCCTTGATGTACCGCCAGCTGGCCTCCGGTGGCACATAGAATTTGTCTCCCCGGTAGAAGCCGCGAGCTTTTGCCATCTGCTCCGCTTCCTGCAAGCTCTTGCCCTCTGACCTCCACCTCCGGATCAACTGGTCGCGAACGACCTCAAACTGGTCCGATGCTCGCTTCAAAAAGAGCGCCCCGAAGATGTACTCCTTGAACTCCGACGCATCCATCTTGCCCCGGAGGATGTCAGCAGCCCCGAACAGGTGTCGCTCGAGCTGTGGCAACGTCAGCTTCGCCACGTGATGGCCTCTCCCCTTCGATCATGTGTGTTCGATTGCAGTCTCGCAGGCCGCTCTGCGTTGGTCATCGGCCCCACTCCGACTGCAGCTGTGAGTTGCAGTTGTCGCCCACAGGTACACCGTCACTGCGCTGCAGTTCTGCAGTTTGCCTCCCGCTGGGCTATGGCCTATCCGGCAACCACAGCGCTACGTGATACCGCTTTTGCGGGTCAACGCGCTCTTGTCGACGGCTTGTGAAGGCTGCCCCCTAAAGGACCGGGGGGTTCCAGCAACCATTGCAGCAGGGGGGTCGTTCAGGGGCGGCTAGCAGTCTGTCGAAGGGGACGGCTGGTGGGCGGCGTCGGAGGACTCGTGGTCTGCGGTTGAGCTCGTTCTCGACGCAGCAGCTCCGCTCCGGAGCGGAGCTGCTGCGTCGGCGCTGTTGGGGGGTAAGTCAGGCAGGATCCCGTTGGTGTTCTCGCTGCTTTGCCGCTGCCACGGTGAGCAAGGGCGCAGAAGTACACCTTCGCTCCGAGGTCCGTGGTGATCCGTCCGCGCACTGCCATTTCGGCGCCTTGGTTCCACGTAGTCGGGCGCACCGCATGCGGTGGCAGCCTTGTCAGGTCCCGCAGCAGTGGCTGGTGTAGCGGGAGTGAGCTCGCGCGAGGTGGATGAGCTTGACCACGCGGGTCTGGCGGTCGGCCAGGTGCCGATTGCCGAGCGGTGCGCCGGCCCGACGATCAGGTCGCCTTCCCCGTGCCCAGCCTCGGACCGGTCTTCTGCTGGGAAGGGGCGGTCATGGATGGACAGCATGGCGCCGTTGGAGCGCCTGCGTCGTTGTCCGGAGCCGACCTGTGCACGCCGATGGTCACGCCCGATCCGCTATGGTGAGCGTCTTGGTGCACGCACGACGGGCGGCCATGTCAACGTCGAGTTGGCCAGCAAGTATCGTGATAGATCACACCGCGGGCCGCCACATGTCCGGATCGTTGGGGTACTTCGCGCTAGATCTGCTGTGGGTTCCACCGTTGCTTGAGCAGTGCCGTCAGCTGATCGTGCAGGGCTCTGTTCGCGTTCGCCCGCAGCGGGCTGGGCGGCAACGCTTCTTGACGTGCTCCATCCAGAAGATCAGAGGTCCGACCTCTCATCAGAGGGTTGAACTCCCATATCTCGCGCTCAGAATCCGGCTTGATTACTCATGGATCCCAGTTCGTGTCGCAGGCTCCTTTCGCTTGTCTTGCCCGGGCACGTACCTGACGTCGTAGGTGTCACCGCCGGAGTAACAGATGCCCCCCCCGATCTTACCCTCGGCAAAGAGTGCAATCCGGAGCTCGTGATAGGGGTATCCCGGGTTGGTCCGGGGTCGCGTGTCGGCGTACAGCGCAGCAAACAAGTTCTGTAACTCTTCGCCCAGCATGGCGACGACCAGGAGGTCGGCGTTTTGTGCAAAGTCGAGGACCGCTGAGTTCTCTCCGTGTCCGTGCTTGTAGTAGGCCTTGATCCTGAGGTTTTTGACTGCTCCGTTCGTTCGACGGTCTCAGGTTTCGGCTGTGCAGCTTGATGCTCAGCTGCTTGCCAGGCCCGGGCTGGAATTGGCGTGTACGTTGTGCTCGATTCGCGCCGATCCTCACAGATTTGATGGCCATTCAGACCAGGTTGGGGAGGTCGGTCGGGCGCCTCCTGAGGTGAGGAACTCGTTGGTTGCTGTGCGGATTTCATCGGTCATTAGCTCGGAGTCTTGGGGGTACTGCTCGTCGTGGCCCATGTAGAAGTAGAGGACTTCGTCGAGGTCGGATTTGTGGCCGACGGCGTACCAGGCGTTGTTGCCGGACATGTAGCGGATGGCTCCGACTTTGCGTTCGCCGTCGATGGCGATGCGGAGTTCGTGGTCCGGGAGGCCTTGGGGTGTGGTGGGGCGTTCGTTGATGTAGATGCCGGCAATTGTGTTGTCGCCGTCGTCAGTGGACAGCTCCAGGATCAGTGCGTCGATGTCTTGTGGACCGGTGATCTGGGATGGGCTGCTGGAGTGGCCTCGCTTGTGGTTCGCGCGGGCTGTGTAGGTCATCGGCTGCTCTCGTCTTCTGATGTGGGGTAGGTGCGTTTGAAGTTGTCGGGTGCGTAGATCGTCAGTTTGGCGCCCGGCGGGAGGAACTTCTTGAGCAGGTTCTCGCAGGAGAACTCTTCGTCGTCGCAGGGGATGTTGTTCAGGATCAGTCGTGCGTTCGTTAGTCCACGCTCTCGCATGAACATGGCGAACTTTATCTCCACGTGCGATGTGGTCCACAGACGGCCGAGACCGAGTTCGACCGCCAGGTCGTCGGCCTGCTTGCGGTATTCGTCGAATCCGCTGATCCATTCATGGCGCCGCCCTGTCTGGTCGACCCAGACTCCGCGTGTCTTGTCCTTGGGCTTCCGTACCGGTAGATCGCGCATCACCCGGCTGGCAGTGGGGTTAAACGGGTCTTCCGGTTCCGGCTCCGATGGTCGTCTGTCAGGATCGCGCCAGGCGGCCGGGCCGGGGTGGGTACGGTCTTCTCAGCTAGGAGCTGTTCGCTCACCGCTGACCATCTCCTGGACCCAGCTGCGCGCTTTGGGTGGGGCTAGGGACAGATGGTGTGTGGCTTCTTCGCAGCGCCTCGCGGCCTCCTCCAGCTGCATTGCGGCCATCTGAGCACTTGGGTTGTTGCTCATGCTGCCGATCCACCCGGCCAACTCGCGATACTTGCCTGCGCGCTCGTGTAGGTACGCCACTACCCGTGGAATCTCATCCAAGGTGGCAAGCAGCTGCTGTGCGACTCGTTGTAGCTCCGAAGGCACGTTTGCTGCCTCGGCCGACTAGATCTGGTCGGCGTAGCTACGACAACCTGTCTCTGCGATCTGGAGCGCATGGACAGCCTGCTCAACCGACATTCCCGCCGCCTCAAGGAGCGTGGAGATGTCCCGGTCCGCGCCAGTAGCCGATCCCCTGATCAGAGCCTGTACCTGCTCACTGGATTGCTCGGAGCTGCTTGAATCCGGCCAGGCTGGCGACTCCTTGGCGGGATTGCTCGGCCAGACCATGGAGCTGCATCTTCATCTGCTCGACTTGCGACATAGCTGCCTCACTTCTCGAAAGTGGTCTGAACAAAATCGATCCGCCATCCTTCGCCGGGCGACCAGGATCAGCGGTGAATCAGGCCAGCGGGGCTCCTGTCGGGACTGGAGTCCTGGGCATAGAGACCGCCATTCCCGAAGGGATAGGTCGTCGAGCGAGGTGGCGCGGTCTAAGAGGTCAGGACACCGTGTCGCCAAGCGTGTGCGACACAGCGTTGCTGATCGCGATAATCCTGGCTCCGGTCGCAGCCTCGAAGTGTTGCTTGATGTTCGTCGGATCGCCGAGTACCGCGAAATGCAACATGCTGGGGAGGATCACGGCTTCAACCCTGTCCCGAATGACAGCTTGTATCAGACGTTCAAAGGCTGCCGGCCATGTCTCGATCTCCTCGATGAAGGTGGCCGCCAGCTCGTAGCCGGCTGCGTTGGCGAAGTAGGCCAGGTGCTCCTTGGTGCGATTTACCTCTGAGTCAAACATCAGCAGGTGCTTGCGAGCGTAGGCATAGGCTCGCTCCCGCTCACTCTTCATCTCGCCATCGGAGGAACGGTTCGTTGAGCGATCTCCAAATAGCGAGTAGCCACTTCCGGAAGCAGGCACGCACTAGCACCGCCTTCGGTTGTCGACTGACGCCCATGGACATACGTTCATGGGATGACGCTAGAAGCCGTTGGCGCGACCTATCGACGAACTTGCGCGAGTTTGCGCGCGATCCCTGACGAGCAAGGCGACTATTCAGGCAGCGCCGTCAATGCAGCGCGCACGAGGGAGCGGGCCGAAGCACCGTAGACAGCCAGCTTGGCGAGGGCGGCGAAAGCCTCGGCGTACATGGCGACTTCGCGCGGCTGCGTGATCGTCAGAAATCCTGAGACGAGTTCTACGTTGGCTTGGCTGTTGTCGAAGATGTAGAAGTCTTCCACCGGCCACCGCTGCGTCCGGTCCACTGCGGCCGGGATTACGCCGACACTCACTGAGGCGAGTTGCATGACGTCGAGAAGATGCTGGAGCTGTCCGGCCAGTACCGACGGACCGCCAACCTGGTAGTGAAGGGCAGCCTCCTCCAGTAAGAAGGCATAGGTGTGTCCACCTTCCACCAGGATGCGTTGGCGATCCATTCGCTCGGCCACTGCCGCTGCCACGTCGTCCACTGGAACTCGCCGACGAACTCGAATCGAGGTGAGGACGGCGGTGGTGTACTCCGCGGTCTGCAAGAGTCCCGGAATCATGCTTTGGCAGTAGGACCGGTATTGCTTGGTGCGTTCGTAAAGATCGCGCACGGAGGCATTGAGGTGGCGCAGGCCGGTGCGTTCGGCCCGACGCCAATCCAGCCACATCGAGTCGACCGACCTCAGCTCGGCAACGAGTTCCGGCAAGAGTGCGGGCGCCGAGCAGATGGCACACCAGGTGCGCAGGGGACTGCCCCGGGTTTAGTTGACTCGCGGGGTTGGGTGGTTCAGGCCGCGTGTGCGGCAGGTTGAATCATCTCAAACTCGATAGGTGTGAGCTTGTTGAGGCGGCGTTGCCGGCGCCTGCGGTGGTAGCTGGTTTCGATCCAGGACACGATCGCGAGTCTGAGTTCTTGGCGGCTGGTCCAGCGTTGCCGGTCGAGGACGTTCTTCTGGAGGAGGGCGAAGAAGGATTCCATCGCGGCGTTGTCGCCGCAGGCTCCGACTCTGCCCATCGACCCGCGCAGTGAGTGGGCTTTGAGGACCCGGACGTATTTCGTGGACCGAAACTGGCTGCCGCGGTCGCTGTGGACGATGAGCCCGGCTGCAGGTGTGCGCAGAGCGATCGCGTTGCGCAGGGCCGTAACGGCCAGGGACGCTTTCATGCGCGAGCCGATGGAGTAGCCGACGATCCGGTTGGAGTAGACGTCCTTGACCGCGCACAGATACAGCTTGCCCTCGGCGGTGGCGTGTTCGGTGATGTCGGTCAGCCAGACCAGGTTCGGTGAGGGCGCGGTGAATACCTTCTTCACGTGGTCGTCGTGGACCGGCGGGCCGGCCTTGCGGTTCAGTCCGCGTTTCTTGGCGTGGATCGACCAGATCCGTTCCTGGCTGCATAACCTCGCGACCCGGTTCTCGCTTACCTTGTGGCCTTGGTCGGTGAGTTCGTCGGCGATGAACCGGTACCCGAACGCAGGGTCGTCGGCGTGGATGTCGCGGGCCGCGTTGATCAGAAAGGCGTTGTCGAAATCTCTTTGTGTGACAGGATTCTTGCGCCACTTATAGAAGGCTTGCTTGGAGAAGCCGAGCACCCGGCAGGTCACCGTGACGGGGATACCGTCGACGGCCAGATCGAGGACCAGCGGGTACATCATTTTGGGTTGATGTCGCGGGCGAAGTAGGCCGCGGCTCGGCGCAGGATCTCGTTCTCCTGTTCCAGCTGCCGGACCCGCTTCCTGGCCTCCCGCAGTTCGTCGGACTCGTTCTGGGACGCTCCGGACCGGTTCCCGTCTTCGATATCGGCCAGCTTCAGCCAGCGCCGCAGGCACGACGGTGAGATCCCGAAGTCCTTCGCGATCTGGCTGACCGGCGCCTCACCTTTCCGGGCCAGAGCGACCACATCGCGACGGAACTCCTCAGGCAACGCTTTCGGCATGACAGACATCCTTCCAGCAAGGACCGAAGTCCTCACAGATCAGGAGTCAACCGAACCGGGGGCAGACCCCAGGTCGGCCTCTGAGGGTTGCTGCTTCCCATGCTCGATCTTGGACGTCTTGGCCTCATGCCAACCGGCCGCGACGGATAGGGCCCGCGCGGTAAGGCCCGCGTCGAGCCTGACATCCCGCAGCCGGTCGGCGAGCGCCTGACGGGCGCTCTGGGCGCTTGAGAATTGCGAAGCAGGCATCCAATGTCAGTAACGGTTAGGAGCAGGGCTACTACAGCGTAGTGGAGTAGTGCTCGTGATCGATTCCACGCTCCCAGGCAGCCTCGAACGCCGAGAGGCAGAGCTTCACCGCATCTGGATCGGTGCTTACCTCGTTGCCGATGAACCGCCCATTACCGGCGAAGAGACAGAACTGAAGGGTCGCTTCGTCGAAGATCCAGACATCGTTGCCGGGTACAGCGATCGCTGACACTCGGGAGCGTGGCACCCAGCGAATGGCTTCACCTGCAACGATGTTGACGCGCGAGGTCACGGCGTGCTCAAACGCGATGTAGTCCGACACCGGCTCACTGACGACGCGGACCCGCTTGATCTCGACACCTCGCGCGGCTGTGGAGCCGGCGATCTCCGTCCAGCTGGCATATTCGCGGATTGCACGGTCGACGTCGCCCGCCTGCCAGGCCACGTAGGCGGGGTCATCGGTCATGTACTGGTCGCGGAATTCCAGCTTCAGCGCGGTCCGGGTACAGCTGGCGAGCAACTCATCGAATGACGGCTCCGGCACGGCACGCCTCCACAATCATCTCCGCCATCCTGGCGGGCAGCTTCACAATGGACTCCGAATCCGAGAGCCCGCTGTCTTCCGACATCTGGGCCAGCTTGGTCGGGTCGACAAGCGTCTCGCCCTGGAAGTAGAAGTCTCCGGTCTCTTCATCCCTGAAGACCGCTGGACAGTTGTTCCCCGGACACTCTGGGTCCTTGCCATAGAACTCTAGCGCCACGATGACCTCCCGATTTTGCTAACGCGTCGCCTTGGGTGCTGGCTAATCATCGGCTGAGTCCCCCCTCGCGGCCAAGCATGCGGTGAACCTCTCGCAAGATCGCGCAAGTTGCTTGCCAGGTCTGGTGCTGGATGATGCGGGCGTGTCGCCTACTCGGGGTTCGACCTCGGAGACCCTTCTAAGCGTCAGTTTGCTCGTCACGTCGGCCAAGAGCACTCGCGTCGACGTGTTGCTGAGTGCACTCACACGTTGCGAGAGCCTCGTGTAGCGCGACGTGGACTTGCCGTAGGTCGGCTATCTGGGCCTCGAGCCGATCGATCTCGGCGCTCAGAGCATCTAGGCGCTGTTGGCCGCTCGCGCCGCGTGCCGATGAGTTGGCTTTGCGGCTTCGCCACCGGCGCAAACGGCACAGATCGGTGCAGAACCGCTGGTCAGATCTGCCGGCGATGAAGGTCGCCGCACAGTGCTCACACATGCGCCTTCGCGCGTCGAGATTGGCGAGATACTTGCTCACGGAGTCGTCCATATTGGCTCAACGGCGGACGGATGATGCGTTCGAATAGCCGCTTCGCTCAGCTGAATACTGGTGGTGCGTCCTGTTCGACTGTCGCCAGAGCTCATGCTGGTTCAACGGTTGGTGTGGGGCAAGCTTGCAGTCGTCAGGGCTGGCCGGTGGTTGGTGTGGTGCTGGAGGTTCGGCTGGCGGCGTAGGTCTTGTAGGTGGTGCCGGCTTCGGCGGCGATCCTTGTTGCGCGTTGGTTGTTGTAGTTGAGCATTGTTGCCACGACGGGTGCTGGTGCCTGGAGCAACAGTTCACGGATTGCTCTGGTTCTGGCGTTGAGGTTCGGGATGCCGAGTTTCTGCAGGCGAAGCCGGATGCTGGTGGGGTGGATGGGTTGGCCTGCGCGTCGGCCGGGGAACAGCAGTTGGCTGTCGGGGTTGGTGGCGGTAGCGAGGTTCGGGCGGCTGCTCGCATAGGTGGTGATGACTTTGGCGAAAGGTTCGGGGACGGGAACGGGTGGGTCGCCGAGACGGATCAAGAGTTGGTCGCCGTCATGTGCGATGTCGGCCAGGGTGAGGCGGACGATCCGGGTGAGTGGTTGGGCGTAGAGCAGGATGAGCAGCGCGATCACCCGGTCGATCGGGGCGATGGTGTGGTCGGTGTGGATGCGCCGGATGAGGTCTATGCGTTGGCGGTTGCTGATCGGCGGGGAGTGGCCGGTGACCGTGGCGGGCAGCGTGAGGCGTGGGATGTGGTGGTGGTCGATGGCCCAGCGCAGGAAGGCCCTGGCGCCTTGTCCCGCGCTGCGCGGCGCGCTGGCGAACCAACGGTCCAGGTCTGCCTGGGTGCACTGTTGCGGGTCACGTCCGTGAGCGGATAGATCGGCGAGGAAAGCCGCGGCCTGGCGGAGGTGGGAGCGGGCGTTCTGGTTGCGGCAGTGCCCGATCGGACCCGTTTGTGCGACGGTTCTGAGGCGTCGGAGTAGGTGCCAGGTGCCGAAGCGGTGCAGTAGCTTGCGGTGCTCGGGATCGTGGATGTCATCGAGCCAAATCGGTAGCCATTGCTCGAACAGGAACAGGAAACGGTCGATCGGTGGCAGGGTCCCGCAGGCGACGAGGAGGTCGCGGACGTAGGCGACCGAGCGCCAGGGCGTGAGCGTGCTCAGCCCGTCGTGGGTGAGCGGAACGTCCCCGTGGGCAAGGGCTTGGAGGATCGGTGGGACGTGGGGTCTGGATAGCCAAAGGATCCCGGAGCGTGGTCTGGCCATTGCGCAGATCGACTCGAACAGAGGCTTGAGTTCGGGCCGGATGGTGCCGGTGCCGTCATCGAGGATTGCGGTGAGCCGGTCGGTGAGGACGCAGCGGCCGCAGATGCCGACGTAGTGGCGCCAGCCTTCTTGTCCGCACCGGGTGCAGGTGTAGTCACCGAGGCCGCCGGCGCAGTCGGTGCACAATCCTTGGCCGGTGCTGCTGAGGCCGGGGAGCATCCGGTCGACGCCGCAGACGCTGCAGTGTCCGTAGGTTTCGCAGGCTCGCGCGAAGCATCCCGAGCAGATCGATCCGTCGGGCCAGTGCTTGCTGGCGACCACCATCCGGCCCGGTGGGAGACCCTTGCCCGGCTGTGACGGGCCCGTGGATCGTAAGGGCCGGTGACAGCGGGCGCAGGTCTTTGGGGCTCGTGCCGTCGGCTGGTTCGTGGTCACTGCAGGTCGGTGATGCGGGCGCGTTTGGGTCGCAGCCCGGCAACAGATGCCCTGCTCGGAGCATCGCCACTGGCGATTTTGCGGACGCCGATGTTGACTGCGTCGGTGGTGATCAGCTCGCTGGGTTCGATGGCGAAGATGTCGCAGAGTGCCGCGAGGACAGCCATCGATAGGCGTTCGGGTGTGCCGGTGACGAGTCGGTGGACTTGCGAGGCGGACAGGTCGATGCCGCGTTCGTGAAGCAGGGGGACGAGTTCGGTGGTGGCGTAGATCTGGTGTTCGGCCATCACTTCCCGCAGCCGCCACTGGTAGCTGACGACCCGTTTCTGGCCTTTCATCGGGTGCCTCCTGTTGACGGGTTCAAGGCCTCGGACACGATGTTGTCCAGGGCTTTGCGGAGTGTGCGGGTGCGGTAGTCCGAGGACACGCAGGTGTAGATCGAGGTGGTCGAGGCGTGGTCGTGGCCGACCTGTTCTTGCACGAACCGCGGATCCCAGCCGTCCTCGATCAGGTGCGTCACATAGGAGCGGCGCAGCGAATGGAAGTCCAGGCCAGGTTCCATTCCGAGTGCGTCGCGGTAGGCCGCGAGCCGCTTGTTCAGTTGCTGCACCCCGACGCGCGGGCCGCGTTCTGACGGCCAGGCGGCTGAGTTGTTCGGTGTGCCGAAGCAGGGCTTGATCTCGGTGAACCACTGCTCGAGAACCTCGCTGGTCCACGCCCAGACCGCCAGGACGGAGCGTCGTTTGGGTGGGGATCCGCGTTGTGCTTTGCCGTGCCGGACGTAGCAGACGCCGTACTCGCCGAACTCAGGGCCGTCGGGGTTGCGGCCGAAATCGACGGCATCGAGCATCCGGGTTTCGTTGCGGCGTGTCCCGTAGCCGTAGGCGATCTTGAAGATCGTGGCGTCGCGAAAGGCCGACAGCCAGCCCTTGCGACCGAGCGCGCGTTTGCGTGCGACCTCGTCGTCGGCGTGGTCGAACAGCGCCTGCAGCTCTGCCCGGGTGAACGCCCGCCTTGCCGGTCCGGCCTCAGTATCTGCCACGTGCGCGGCGGCGTTAACGTCGTGAATGACCTGGATCGGATGCGTCCCGAACCGCTGTTCGCACTCACTGGCCCAGCCGTAGACCGGGTCGACCAGATAGCTGCAGAAGCCGCGGATCGCGACCTGGTAGCTGCGCACGGTCGACCGCGACACATGCCGCACCGCGCGCAGATCACTGAACCACTCATCGACCAAATGCGACGACCACGCCCACGGAAATGCATCTGCGTGGCGGGCAAACGCCCGCAGTTGATGCTCGCGGTTCTGCACCGTCGGGAACGCCAGATTCCTGGCCAGCTGCTGGTTCGCGAATCCCTCCAGCATCGCCTCGAACACCTGCTCCTCGGGGTGAAGCAGCGATACCCCGTCAATCAGAACCAGGCCGGCCGCGCCCGGAACTTGACCGCGATCCTGCACCGAAACCACTCTCCACTCGCCCGCATCGGATGCGGGATCACCGCATCAGATGCGAGTCGCTGTGAAGAGTGCAGGTCAGCGAAACATCGAGATCGCTAGACGGCGCGATCTCGGCTAACGTCACCTTCGGATCGCGACTACCGGCCTCCCGCTGACCAGCGGTGGAGTGAAGAACCCAGTACATCCATCACTGTCGCCAGATCGCATCTGGCCGTTTCGGCGCTAGAAACGCCTTGATTGCAAGAAGTGTGACGGTGTTCGACTTGCCGGATACGGCAGACCTAGGGTCGATCCGTCTGGTGGAGGGCGTGTTGAGGGACGCCCGTCATGAACACGTCACGTGGATAGCCCTCGGTGCGATCACGGATGGCCAGAGCGCGTACGGCGTCTGTCGAGCAGCGCTGTGTCTGACGACGAGCCTCAGAAGGGGTGGGCACCACGTCCGGAACCACGAGCCGCGGCTGGTTGCCAAGGCGACCGACGAGGACGTGCAGTGGCACGTGGAAGTTGGCCAGTAGGCGCCGTTTGTTCCAGGTCTCAGACGTTGAGTAAGCAGGGCCGTTCGGGATCGGGCCGAACGGGCGTTCTTGCGGGAGGTCTGGGTGGCGAAGCAGCCGTTGCCGTTGGGCACTTGGGGCAGGATCTCTTCGCGGGCTGTCAGCAGAGATGCCAAGGGTCGGGCGGACAAGTTCGAGGCCAAGGCGAGGTATCGCGACTTCGATGGTCGTACTCGGCGGGTGACCGCTTGGGGCAAGACCGCGACTGGGGCCGAGAACAATCTCAGGACCAAGTTGAAGACTCGTACCAAGTTGCGGGGGTCTTCCGAGATCAAGCCGGATGACCGGGTGGCGGTGGCTATTGAGTTGTTGCTGGCCGAGGTGAAGGAGCTTGGCGAGCAGGAGGTCATGGCTCCGGGGACGTATCAGACCTACCGGTATCAGTACGACAAGAACCTTGCTCCACGGATTGCTGAGGTTCGGCTCGGTGAGGTGACGACGCCGAGGGTCAACGACGTCATCAAAGCGATCAGGGAGGAGGTCGGCGCGGCTAGCGCCAGGACCTGTAAGAGCATCCTGTCCGGGGCGCTCTCGCTTTCGGTCCGGCATGGCGCTTTGGATGCGAACCCGGTTCGTGAGATCAAGATCCGGCCGGAAACGAGGCGACGACCGCCGCGAGCGCTGGAGGCTGAGGAGAGGGAAGCGTGGTTTGAGCTGCTGCGACAGGACGAGCGTGCTGTCCGAGCCGATCTCGTGGATCTCTGCAAGTTCATGCTGGCCACCGGCGAGCGAATCGGTGAGGCCTTGGCTGTCACCTGGAGAGACATCAACCGGGAGACCGGCGAGGTCGACTGCAGCCACCAGATGCAGCGGCTGAGAGGGCAGGGCCTGGTACGCCGCCGAGTGAAGTCTGCTGCAGGTGAACGAAACCTCATACTGCCGAAGTGGGCGCTTGAGATGGTTCGCGCTCGGTGGAATGCCGAGACCCCACTGGACTCCCCCGTCTTTCCGGACTCCTTCGGTGGCTTCCGGGATCCTCACAATGTTCAGCGCTCGCTGCGGGACGCAAGGCGTCCGATCGGTGGCCAGCGGCGGGTAGAGCTGGGTAGGACGTTGCGATCCCACCGACGCAAGGCTGGCCTCACCCAGGTCCAAGCGGTCTCCAAGCTCGGTTGGCGCAAGACCAGGATCAGCCTGATCGAGACCGGTCGTGTGAGATTGGATGCCAACGAAGCAGCGGTACTGGCTGACGCATACAGATTGAGCAAGGGTGACCGTGCGGCGCTGCTGGAGCTGACCGAAATGGCCGGCATGCGGTCGCTGGCCGACGAGATGGCTTGGGTGACTGCGCATGTCTTCCGGAAGACGACGGCGACGATCCTCGAGGACGCTGGGCAGACGCCGCGAAGGATTGCCGACCAACTCGGACACTCCAGAACGTCAACCACGCTCGATGACTACATTGGCCGGCGAGCTCGAAATCCAGAAGCTGCGGGTCACCTGGAGGACGCCCTGAGGAGCATCCACGAGCAAGATCAGCCATCGCCCGGCGACCTTGCGCCTTAGTGGGCTGGGAGCGAGCGGGGCACACGCAGCGGAACTCGCGCTGTAGAACGCCAGCACAGGTCAAGGACCACCGGATCCCGGGGTTCTTGTCCGCGGCGGTGGAAGACTTGATCTATGACGCATGTTCTTGCCCACGTTGCCCTGCTCGCCTGCTGGGCCCGCTGACATGGCGATCACCATTGCATTGCAGGACCCGACAAGCCCGATCAGTTCGTTCTTTGACGAACACCTTCCTCATCACGAACCGTTCATCCGGTCGTGGGTGAAGGCTCTCCGAGGTCGTATGCCTGGGAATCCCATGCCAGCAGTGAAAGGGCCCACGCTCATCGGCGATGCGATCGAGATGCGCATTGGGCTCGATCTCGCTCAGACGCTGCCATACGCCGAACTGGCGGCTATCGTCGCCTCCACCGCAGGGACAGATGCGATCAGCACACTGGGCTACCAGCCGTCGGTCGAGGGTGACACCGATCTGACAACGTGGCGAAAGCTTCCCTCACGCACAGATCCTGACGACGTAAGCGACCACGATCGTCAGGTTGCTGCCGCACGTCTGTGCTGGCAGTTAGCCTGCTTGGAGTCCATTGTCTATCCCCTCTCGAAGACAGAATTCAACCGGCCGGAAGACCTGCGCGCATTCTGGACGTACCAGCGGCCCGAACCGTCGAGCGACGCGATCGACGTGCTACTCGAGCTCTGGCGGCGGTACGCCGGTCCAGCACGAACCACCCTGACCAGCCTCGGCGGACCCATCGTCGCCAAACCATCCTTCGCCAATCGCTTCGGCGAAGGTGATCTGCTCCTCGGTCATACATTGCTGGAGGTTAAGTCCGAGCAGCGACCTGAAGACTCCCTGCCTCGAACCCTGCGTCAAGTCCTGGCCTACGCACTCGCCGACGCTGACGACGAGCTGGCGATCGAGAGCGTCGGCGTGTATCACGCGTACGAAGGACGCTTGGTCCATTGGCCGCTGTCTCGAGTGCTCCAACGCCTCTCCGCCACAGGCCATGCTTCCTTGGTCGAACTCCGAGCGCGGTTCGCCGACGTGATCGCAACAGAACGCCAATTGATCCACGAGCGCAGGGGGCAGCACTAATCGGTGGCGAGGATAGGTGCGGCCGGCCGCGAGGCGCCGGTTTCGCCTCAAGTGGCATTAGCAGACTGAGCGGACGCATGCCGCCGTGACCCTCGACTGGCCGACCGCTGAGTCCAGACACTTAGCACGTAGCGGCCGGGTCGGTCCGTGACACCACTGCTCCTTGGGCTTGGGTGGGCCAGCGTATTCCGTGCGGGACGTGATGCGGCATCGCCCTGTGGCCCTCGACATCGGGCGGGGGCGGATCGGATAGCGCTCCGACGCAACCGCGAGTCCACTTCGGGACGCGGGGCAGGCGGGGTACTTGATGGCGCGCGGAGCGCGCAGGACGCGCGCGAAGCCCGCAGAGATCCGGGTGGGCGGGAGCCGGGCGTAGCGGGCGCGACGGAGGAGCGGCTGCGGAGCGCGCGTGGGAAGAAAACCCGGCAAAGCGGTCAGTAAGCGGTCAGTTGACTGCCGTTCGAAGATGCCCCGGAGGGCATATCTGCTGGTGAGAGAGCCGACGAGGGGACTCGAACCCCTAACCACCGCTTTACAAGAGCGGTGCGCTGCCAGTTGCGCCACGTCGGCGGGTGCATGGGAATGCGGGTCCATCGTAGTGGATGGTAAATCGGGGGCGGGTGGGGTGGTCGGGGGCGGAGACTGGGGGGATGGGATCTGGGGTGGGTGAGGAAGGGCCGACCGGTGCTGAAGCGGGTGGGGCGGGCGCTGAGGCTGCTGGGCCGGGTGCTGGTGGGGCTGGGGCGGGCGCTGAGGCTGCTGGGCCGGGTGCTGGTGGGGCTGGGGCGGGCGCTGAGGCGGCTGCGGCTGGCGCTGGGGTGGGCGGAGGGGGCCGGCGGGTGGGGGCGTTGGGGGTGTTGCGGGGGAACTCGGGGTTTCGGCGGTTGTTTTGGGCTCGGGGGGTTTCGTTTCTTGGGGACTCGTTGAGTTTGGTTGCTGTTTTGTTGTTTGTGGAGGCTGAGACGGGGGCGGCGCTGGCGGTGGCGTTGGTTTTGTTGGCTGGGGACTTCACGCCGGGGTTGTTCGGGGCGTTTGCCGGGGTGGTTGGGGATCGGATCGATCTGCGCAAGGTGATGGTGGGGTGTGATCTGGCGCAGGGGTTGTTGGTGCTGGCGATGGCGATTGCGTTGCCGCCGTTGCCGATTCTGCTGGTGTTGATTGCGGTGCGGAGTCTGGTGGCGCAGGTGTTTCAGGCCAGTAGCCGGAGTGCGGTGCCGGCGTTGGTTCCTGATAAGCAGCTCGAGACGGCCAACTCGACGCTGGGGGCCGGGACCAATGGGCTTGATGCGTTGGGGCCGTTGGTGGCGGCGGGGTTGTTTCTCGTTACCGATGTGCGCGGGATTCTGGTGATCGACGCGGTGACGTTCTTCGTGTCGGCGTTGTTGTTGAGTGGTTTGCCGAGTTTGCCGCCGGCCAAGGAGCACAGTGGTACTTCGGTGATCGCCAATGCCAAGGAAGGTCTGGGGTACATCTGGCGGACCAAAGCCATCCGCGCCATCGGGCTCGGGTTCTTCGCGGTGGTCGCGTTCAGCGGGGTTGATGACGTTGCGATGGTGTTCCTCGCCAAGGACGAGTTGCACGGCGGCGACTCCTCGGCGGCGATCCTGTACGCCGGTGTCGGCATTGGACTCGTGATCGGTTACGCGCTGCTCACCCGGCACGCGTCGCGTTTTGCCATGCCGGTGCTGCTGATCATCGGGTTCGCGATCAGCAGTCTGGGCAATCTGTTTACTGGTCTCGCCTGGGCGGTGTGGGCGGCGCTGGCCCTGCAGACGATCCGCGGACTCGGCATCGCAGCCCTCGACGTTGCGATCAACACCCACCTGCAGCGCCAAGTGCCGGCTGGCATGCTTGGTCGGGTTTTCGGCAACCTGTACGGCGCTATCGGCCTTGCTGCGGGCATCTCCTATGTCCTCGGCGGTCTCCTGCTGGAGCACACCGATGCGCGCACAACCTTCATCGCGGCCGGCGTAGGCGGTCTGCTGGCCACAGCAGCCACCGCAATCAGCCTTGCCCGACAGCGGCAGAATCAGCGTCGAGCTCCGCAATAGGCCGCTTCAAAGCACGAGCCCCCGGTACTGCGACCAGCGCGATGCCCGCCATCACCAAGAACGCAGCCAGCGGCCGGTCGACCAGCAGACCAACTGCGGTGGCAACCAACAGCCCACCGAGGTTGCCGAACATCCAGATGAGCCCCGCGGCCGTGCCTTCGGCCTCCCCCGTGCGGCGTTCGACGAGTTCCAGGACGACCGGCAACGCAGGCAGCAAAAGGAACCCGATCAGAGTGATGGCGATGAAGGCCATCACAACACCCGGCGCCAAGGCCAGTGCGGCGCAGGCCACGGCAGTGATGGTCAGGCTCGCCACCAGGAGAGCTGATTCTGCGTGGCGGCGGGCCACCAGCACCGGTATTACGGCGCTGCCGATCACTCCGGCGATGACGTTGACCAACAGGATCGTCGAGGCGGTGCCGGCCGTGAGGCCGGCCGGCTCCAGCAGGGCTTGGGAGAACGTGGTCATCGCGACGAAGACACCGAAGGGGAAGAGCGCCAGCACGCTCAGCCGTCTCACCAACGGATCACCCCAGGCGATCCGCAGCGTACTGCGCTCCGGCCGGCGCCGCTCCATCTTGTGCTCCCCCGGCTTGCGCAAGGCAACGATCAGGATGCCTGCCGCAACGACCGAGAAGATTGCCGACAGCCACAACATCGTGGGCAGCTCGTTGCTCGAGGCCAACAGTGCCGAGAGCAAGAACGCGAGGACCATCCCGGCGAAGACGCTCGCCGTACCGACCGCGATCCCGGTCGGCCGGTCCTTGGCAGCGAGGTACCGCCCGGTGATGCCGGTGACCGCGTTCAGGACCAGCGGCTGGGCAACCGACGCGACGATCTGGCCGGCCAGCAACCAGCCGTAATCGTCACCACCAAGTCGCAGCAGCGCACCCATAGCCGTCAGCACGGCACCCGCGACCAGGCCGCTGCGGAACCACTTGTCCAGAATCAGCCCGGCCGGGATCGCCAGGACGAAGTACAGCAGCGGGAAGACCTGGGCGAGCCAGCCGATCGCGCTCTCGGACACCCCGTACCGCTCGGCGGCCACCGTCGTCACACCGGCGAAGTTCAGCCAGACCAGCTGGGTCGCGGCGCCCACCAGGGCGAACCCGGCAATCGCAACCCAGCGACTCGGCAGCAGGCCGACCTCCACCATCCGCGCTCCCCTCCCAAAAATGCTTACCGAACAGTAGCCCCTCCCACCCGCCCCCGGCACCCCCATCGGCCAAGAATTTCTTCATTCTTTGACTATTTAAAAAGGAGTGGATACTGCGAGCAGTTGCCTTCACGATCAAGCACCTATTGTGGTGCTTGTCACGAAAACAACGCTGTAACGCCAACAGCAAGCAGAGGACGCGCGCGACCACAGGCGTGACCGGCCGAATTCGGCGATACTCGGGACAGGTCTCAGCTGGGGGAGAATTATCGGTGCGCGTATTGTTAGCAGCAGTCGACCGGGAATTCGTGGCCGCCACCGCCCGCACGCTGCGCAGGTTGTCGATGGCGGTCGACGTCTGCCATGACGGAGCCGCCGCGCTGGAGCGCATCGGCGTCCACGCCTACGACGTGGCCGTCCTCGACAGCGAACTGCCCGCAGTTCCGGCCGCCGAAGTACTCCGGAAGGTGGCCGCGACCGGAGAAGGACCGTGTCTCCTCCTGCTCACCCGGTCGCAGGCGGCCGAGGATCGGGTCGAGGGACTCGCCCTCGGCGCCGATGACGTGCTGTCCTGGCCGTTCGAGACGATGGAACTGGTGGCCAGGATTCAGGCCCTCGGCCGGCGGTCAGTACCCGCCCTTCCTCCCGTACGGCGTTGGCAAGGCGTGGTACTCGATCTGCCCAGGCACCAGGCCAGCCGGGAGGGGCGGTTCCTCCCGTTGTCGCCGAAGGAGTTCGCGGTGCTGGACGTCCTGATGCGGGCCGCCGGCGTCGTGGTCAGTGCCGAGGAACTGCTCGAGAAGGCGTGGGACGAGCACGCCGATCCGTTCACCAACGCGGTCCGCGTCACGATGATGACGCTGCGGCGCAAGCTCGGGCCACCCGCCTTGATCGAGACGGTCCCCGGCGTCGGATATCGACTCCGGCGGGTGGCCGAGACAGCGCCAGCCAGGTGCGGCTGACGCGAGGCCAGCCAACTGCGGCTGACGCGAGCCGGAGTTCGGGCTTCCCGCCCCGGAAACCCGACTCCGACTCGCGGCGTAGTGACGTCACCACTGCCGAAGATTCAACCCCACGGCGGCTAACAGCAGCATCAGGAAATCCCTTTACGCCGCCCTTATCCGCCCTGTGCTCACCCTTCGGGATAGAACAGGAACAACGTGCAGCCTTGGACCGATTGCGGCACATGTGACGATCCGGCCGGCGCATGGATGAATGACCCCGCCGGATAATCCCGGATTCCATCGTTGAAAACACCGGCGACCACAAAAACCTCCTCCGGGCCGGGCTGGTGGACATCGATCCCTTCCCAGTGCGACCCGGGATCCATCTCGAGCACGTGAGCCGTGGCGACCTCCCCCGACCACAGCGTCCGCAGCCGGATCCCGGGGAAGAGTTCGCGGACGGGTACGTCGTCGGCGGTCGCCCATTCGAAGTTCTGCATGCCTTTTGATGATCGGTTGTCCACAGGTTTGTCCCCAGTGTCTGGATAGTCCCGGTCAGGTACTTTCTTGCCATGACCATCCATCGGGTCGTGGCGCTGGTGACGGCGCCGCAGGCGAGCTTCGAGCTGGGGTGCGCCGCCGCGGTCTTCCGCGACGAGCCCTACCGCTTCGACGTGTGCACCGAGCACCCCGGCCCGATCAGGACCACCGAGGGCTTCGACATGGTGGTGGCCCGAGGCCTGCGCACGCTCAACCACGCGGACACGATCGTCGTACCGGGCTGGTTGCCGATCGGCGATGAGCCAACGCCCGCCGTACTGCGCGCGCTCAAGCGAGCGCATCGACGGGGCGCCCGGTTGGTCAGCATCTGTTCGGGCGCGGCTGCCCTGGCCGCCACCGGGCTACTCGACGGCCGCCGGGCAACCACTCATTGGCGGTACGCCGAAGAGCTCCAGCGCCGCTACCCCGCCGTCGATGTCGACCCGGACGTGCTCTACATCGACCACGGCGACATCGCGACCAGTGGCGGATCCGGCGCCGGGATCGACCTGTGTCTCCAACTGGTCCGTGCCGATCATGGCGCCGCGTACGCCGCCCGCAGAGCCCGGCTGATGGTGATGCCGCCCCATCGTGAAGGCGGTCAGATCCAGTACCGCGCCGAAGCCGACCCCGCGCCCACCACATCGCTGGGCGAGCTGCTCGACTGGGCGACTGACCACTTGGCCGAGCCGATCACGGTCGACGACCTGGCGAAGCGGATCAACGTCTCCCCGCGAACCCTCGCGCGCCGCTTCGCCGAGCAGCTCGGCGCGACTCCAGGCCAGTGGTTGCTGGCTCAACGCATCGCGCGAACCCGTGCCCTGCTGGAGGAAACCGACCTCCCGGTCGAGACCATTGCCGCTCGTGTCGGGCTTAGTTCTGCCACCAACCTTCGCCGCCGCTTCCGCAACACGGTACGGACGACGCCGAGTGCCTATCGTCGTGCGTTCAGGGCGCGGCGCGGGTGACAGCCGCGGTGGCGTTGGCTGTGACGATCGCGGCGATGGCCAGCCACTCGATCAGGCCGAGAGTCTGATCGAGAACGACCCATCCGACCAGTACTGCGAGCAGCGGGTTGACGCTCATGAACAGGCCGAAAAAGCCGGCCGGGACGCGGCGCAGGGCGACGAGATCGACCAGGAAGGGAACGGCTGACGAGAGCACACCCGCCACCACCGCGTAGCCGACGTACTCGAGCGACGGTCGGTGGTCGATGAGGATCCACAGCCCCACGGGCAGGTAGGCGATGGCCGAGACCGTTGAAGCGGCAGCGGCGCCTTGGGCGGAGGGTAGGCGACTGCCGAGTGTGCGGTTCAGGAGGATGTACGCCGCCCAGCACGCAGCCGCGACCAGTCCGAGCGCGATGCCGAGGTAGTCGGTGGAGGGCTGTGGGCGCATCAGGACGACGACGGCTGCGCCGGCCGCCAGGGCGCAGTACAGGTCGAGTTTGCGGCGGGAGGCGGAGAGGGCGATGGCCAATGGGCCGAGGAATTCCAGGGTGACCGCGAGGCCGAGGCCGATGCGGTCGATTGCGGTGTAGAGGGTTAGGTTCATGACCGCGTAGACCAGGGCCAGCGCGAGGACGGGCGACCATTCCCGCCGGGTGAAGGCGCGGAAGCGCGGCCGGGTGATGCTCACGAGCACGATGGCGGCCACCCATTGCCGTACGGCGACGACGCCTGCCGGGCCGAGTGCGGGAAACGCGAGGGCGCCGGTCGCCGCGCCGACTTGGTTGGAGAGCGCGCTGCCGAGCATCATCGAGACTCCGCCCAGCCGGCCGCCTTCACGCACGCTCTTGGGCTCCACTACCGCTGTCATACCGCCAGCGTGTGCCTGCCACAGCAATACTCAAAATGCATGAAGTGGAGATCTATACGATGAGCGTATGGATGTAGAGCTTCGTCATCTGAAGACACTGCTGGCGATCGTGGACGCCGGCAGTTTCACCGACGCCGCGATCGACCTCGGCGTCTCCCAAGCGGCCGTGTCGAGGACGCTGGCATCGCTCGAACAGGCGCTCAAGACGAGGCTCCTGCATCGGACCAGCCGGACTATCGCGCTCACCCCGACGGGAGCCCAGCTCGTACCGCGCGCCCGTCGCCTACTCGCCGAGATGGATGAGCTGATCGACGAGGCGACTTCCGGGCACGCCCGGCTTCGCGTCGGTCATGCCTGGTCGGCGCTCGGCCGGTACACCGCGACCTTCCAACGGCGCTGGGCGGAACAGCACCCAGACGTCGACCTGCTGCTGATCCGCACCAACACCCCGAGCGGCGGGCTCGCCGAGGGCGCCTGCGATCTCGCCATCGTCCGGACGCCGCCCGACGAAAAGCACTTCGCTGTCACCGAGGTCGGCCTCGAACGCCGCTTCATCGTGATGGCCGCCGACGACCCCTGGGCCCGCCGCCGCACGATCCGGCTCGACGAAGTCCGCACCCGGACGGTGATGTCCGATCGCCGGACCGGTACGACATCCGCCGACCTGTGGCCGACTGGCGACCAGCCCCGGTTCGAGGGCACCGCCGACGTCGACGACTGGCTGGCCAGGATCGCGGCCGGCACCGTCGTCGGCATCACCCCGGAAAGCACGGCCACGCAGTACCGGCGGGCAGGTGTCACCTTCCGCCCGCTGCGCGACGCCCCACCCGTCGCTGTCCGGGTCATCTGGCCACGCCAGGATCCACACCCCGCAACCCAGGACGCAGTCGCCCTGATCGCAGAGCTCTACCGAAGCTAGCCGAGCCGCCCGGGCCGAGGGTTCACCGAGCTGCTCGGTTGAGGGCTAGCCGACCTGTTCGACCGAGGTTGCGTGGCGGCGGGCCAGGTGGTGGTAGACCGTTGCGTTGTGGTCGACGAAGAGCTTGGCGGTGCCTTCCAGCGGGATGATCTTTTTGGCCGGGCTGCCAAGGGCTACGGACTCGCCAGGAATGACTGAGCCGGGCGTGACGGTAGCGCCGGCGGCGACCAGCGTGCGGGCGCCGATGACGGCGCCGTCGAGCACGATCGCGCCGTTGCCGATCAGTGCCTGTTCGCCGACCGTGCAGTCGTGGACCAGGCACTGGTGACCGACCGTCGCGTTCTTGCCGACCTCGCAGACCCCGTCGCCGACGTGGATGACCGAGTTGTCCTGGATGTTCGCGCCCTCCCGGATGATCACCTGACCCAGGTCGGCGCGGATCACCACGCCGTACCAGATCGACGCGTCCTTCTCGACGACCACGTTCCCGACCAGGGTGGCGGTCGGCGCGATCCAGGCTTCCGGGTGCACGGTCGGGCTGACGCCCTCAAAGGAAAACAGCGGCATGGTCAGCAGACTAGGCGACCGACTTGATCTTCTTCACCAGTACTGCGCCCAAGAGGGTGACCGCAGCCGCCAAGACGTAGAGAACCGGGTAGCCGCCAAGCACGCGAACCACCGGCGCGGCAATGGCCGGAGCGATCACCTGAGGCAGCGAGTTGGCGATGTTGATCACGCCGAGGTCCTTGGCCCGGTCCCGCGCGCTCGGCAGGACCTCGGTGAGCAGGGCGAAGTCGACCGACAGATAGACGCCGAACCCAATACCCAGCACGATCGCGCCCGCGATCGCGCCGCTCCAGGTCGGCCAGACCGCGAGCACCAGCGCACCGAGCGCCATCACCACACCCGCCCAGGTGACAAAGACCTTCCGCCGGCCAATGCGATCCGACCAGCCACCCGACCAAACCGCGGTCAGCACAACGAAGACGCTGTAGATCGCGACCAGGATCAGCACGCCGGTCCCGGGGTCGCCGTAACCAACCGCGTCCTGCAAGTAGAAGAACAGGTAGAGAGTGCCCAAAGCATTGCCCAGGTTGAGCAGGAAGCGGGTCAGCCAAGCCCAGCCGAAATCGGGATAGCGCCGCGGGCTCACCCAAAACCCACGAACGAAGTCCATCAAGCGGACCACCGGACGTGAAGGCAACCGCCGATCGCCACTGGCCCGCAGATAGGGCAACACCGAGACAAGCAGGAAGACAGCACAGGCGATGTACCCCGCGCGAATCCCACCGAACGCCGTGGCCAACCCGACCCCGGCCAGCCCACCCAGCGTCTGAGCGAGCGCGACCCACCCGCCGACCGACCCACGCTGAACCGTCGGCACCTGGTCCGGAACCGCCGCGGTGATTGCCGCCAGCAACGCGTTGCAGAACAGTTGCACCAGGCACCAACCAAGCAGCATTCCGGCCGTCGATCCCGACACCGCGAGGATCAGCAAGCCGGCCACCCCGCCGATCGCCCCGGCCAGCACCCACGGCGCCCGCCGCCCGAGCCGAGAGGTCGTGAGGTCGGAGACAGCTCCGAAGAACGGGTTCGCGACCACCGAAATGGCAGCGCCGACGCCGGTCACCAGGCCGAACACGAACTCCTTGTTCGCCGGGTCGATCGCATCGGCCTGCTGGGCCAGCAGCACCTGGATCGGTCCGATCCAGGCAGCGAAGACCCCGACGTTCGCGAGCACCACACCAAAAGTCCACCGGCGGCTCACCCGGTCGATCGGCTCGGCCAGCGCCTGGTCCGGCAGCCGCGGAGTGGTCATTCCCGGCTCTTGGCGATCACGTCGCGGTACCAGTGGTACGACGCCTTGGGGGTCCTGGTCAGCGTCTCGTAGTCGACGTGGATCAGGCCGAAGCGCTGGGTGTAGCCGGCGGCCCATTCGAAGTTGTCGAGCAGCGACCACTGGAAGTACCCGCGCACGTCGACCCCGTCGTCGATCGCGCCCTTCAGCGAGCGCAGGTAGCCGTCCAGGTAGTCGATCCGGCGCTGGTCCTCGACCACGCCGTCCACCGGCTCGTCGTTGATCGCACAGCCGTTCTCGGTGATGTAGATCGGCGGCAGCTTGTCGCCGTACCGGGTCTTGAAGGTGCGCAGGACCTCGCCGAAGGCCTCCGGCACGATCGGCCAGCCGAAGTCGGTCTTCGGGTAGTCGTCCATCGCGCGCGGCTCGAACGGCAGGCCCTCGGGGATCGGGAGTCCGTCGGTCGCGGCCGTGTCCGGGTTGCCGGTCGGTGCGCCGACTCGGGCGGGCGCGTAGTGGTTGAGGCCGAACCAGTCGATCGGGGTCGAGATGATCTTCAGGTCCTCGGCGACCGGCCCGGGCATCCCGTCGCCGATACCGGCCGGATACTCACCGAGCACGATCGGGTCGGCGAACATCCAGTTGATCAGGTTGTCGTACAGCCCGGCCGCCTCGACGTCCTCGGCGCTGTCGCTGGCCGGCCAGGTCGGCGAGTGGTTCGATGCGAGCCCGATGTTCGACGCGCCACCGGCCCGCAGAGCCTGTACTGCGCGGCCGTGCGCCAGCAGCAGGTGATGCGCCACCGGCAACGCCTCGAAGCCGAGCGACTTGCCCGGAGCGTGCCCACCCATCCCGTAGCCGAGCAGCGTGAGCACCATCGGCTCGTTGATCGTCATCCACAGCGGCACCCGCTCGGCGAACCGCTCGGCGAGGATCGTCGCGTAGTCGGCGAACCGCTCGGTGATGTCCCGGTTCAGCCAGCCGCCGTCGTCCTCCAGCTCCTGCGGGGTGTCCCAGTGGTACAGGGTCGGCGCGGGTTTGATGCCAGCGGCAAGCAACTCGTCGATCAGCCGGTCGTAGAAGTCCAGCCCGGCACCGTTGGCCAGCCCCTTCCCACCCGGCTGCACGCGCGGCCAGGAGAACGAGAACCGGTAGACGTCGACCCCGAGCTCCCGCAGCAGCGCGACATCCTCGACGTACCGGTGGTAGTGGTCGCAGGCGACCGCACCGGTGTCGCCGTTCACGATCCGGCCGGGCTCGGCACAGAACGTGTCCCAGGTCGAGGGTCCGCGACCGTCCTCGGTCACGGCCCCTTCGATCTGGTACGCCGACGTCGAGACGCCCCAGAGAAAGTCGGGGCCGAAGGCAAACGGATTACTTGGCACTGGCATCAGCCTCTTTGTCGGGGGCACTGGGGGCACTGTCCTGCGGCCGGGGCTTTTCCGCCGGCCGGACGATGACGGCTGTTCCGTACGCCGCCACCTCGCTCATCGTCTGGGCGATCTCGGTGCAGTCGAACCGCATCGCGAGGATCGCGTTCGCACCCATCTGCTGGGCCATCTGGCACATCCGCATCACCGCGACGTGCCGCGACTCGGCCAGCATCTGGGTGTACTCCGGCACCTCACCGCCACCCAGCGACCGGAAGCTGGCGGTGAAGTTCGACCCGAAGTCGCGACTCCGCACGGTCAGCCCGAACACCTCGCCGAACACCTTCTCCGCGGTGTACCCGGGCAGGTCGTTCATCGTCGAGACCAGCACCGGGTACGGCGAACCCTGCGGCGCGACATGCGGCACGTTCTGCTGCCGGGCCGGCTGATACGCGCCAGGCGCCTGCCCGTAGCCAGGCTGTCCGTACCCCTGCGGCGGACCCTGCTGGTACCCGGGCTGCGGAGCATACCCCGGCGGCGGTCCCTGCTGGTATCCCTGCGGCGGCGGACCCTGCGGCGGGTAGGGCTGGTTCGGGTTCGGGGGAAAGTTCTGGTTCATGCGGTCATCTTTCCAGGCAGCTGGTCATCATTGCCTGTAGACCTGCAACTCATAGAGCGAGTACCCGTACGACGTCGCCCGCCGCGTGCCGGTCATCCGCACATACCGCGCCTGGACCGGCGCGAACCGGGCCACGTCCTCTCCCCCGTTACCCGTGCTCGTCGCGAACACCTGCTGCCAGTTCACGTCGTCCCGCGACACCTCGATCCGGTACGCCGACCCGTACGCCGCCTCCCACTGGAGCACCACCCGGCCGACCGTTTGTTCGGCGCCGAGGTCCACCTTCAGCCATTGCGGATCGGACCACCCGCTCGCCCACCGCGTCGTCGGATTGCCGTCAACGGCCTTCGAAGGCGGCGAATCGAACCAGCCCCGCTCGTAGCTGCTCGCGGTCGCCGTCTTGCCCGCCGCCAGGTTGCTGACGTCGTCCCCACGCCGCGCCGGGAACTCGATCACCTGCTGGTATGTCGGCCGGTTGACCCACGCGATCCGGTCCTGGGTGATGCCGCCCATCGGCTGGTGGACGATCTGGTCCGCGCAGTACTGGTCGCCCGCAGCGCAGTCACCGGTCGCGGGGTACATCGTCGTCGCGGGCACCTTTGTTGCTGCCAGCAACGAGTCGGCCAGCACCGATCGGCAGGCGGTCAGTGAGCCGGCACCGCAGTACGTGACCGGTTGAGCCGTCTGCACCGGATCGCCGAGTACCTTGCGCAGATCCCGCTGGACGAATCCCCACCAGCCGCTCTGGAAGGCAGAGCCCTGCGCGCTCGGACGCTCGTCGATCTTCTGGGCACTCACCAGCGCGTTGTAGAGCTCCGGCCCGAGCCCCTGGAACTGGGCCGGTACGAGCAACGGCCACCAGGCATCGAGGATCCGGATCGCCGCGGCGTGGTCATAGGTCTTCGAGGCCTCGTTCGGCGACTTGCGATGGCTGCCCGCCGCCTGCCAGGCCTGCAGCTTCGCGACCGCGTCGGCCACGGCCGGGTCGGTGATCGGCGCGCTCTTCAGGACCCGCAACAGATACGGGAGCACCTGGTCGGCGCGCAGGTCGACCGTCGCGGCCGACTCCATCGCCTCGACCAGCTTGCCGCGGGTGAACTTCTGCCCGGACCCGATCACCGCCTTGATCCGGTCGTCCAGCGGCTGGCTGCGGTAGACCGAGTTGTAGCCGAAGTTGCCGTCGGCCGCCGAGAAGCCCGGCGCCTGCTTGTTGTTCCAGCTGGTCAGATAGTCCTGGTTGACCACCTGCGGATGCTGCGCGGGTGGCGTGTACGTCGCCCGGTTGGTGGTCGGGTTCCAGCCTTGCCACTCGTACGTGCTCCAGGTCGGCAGGTTCGGATCGGCGCCTGCAGCACGGACCGGGTTGTCGCCGGAGTTGTAGTACGCGATCGAGTTCTTGTCGGTGTAGAACCAGTTGAAGGTGTAGCCGATGTTCTCCGCGGCCTTCTGGAAGTCGCCCGCCGAGTGGATCGCGTCGGGATCGTTGAACAGCATGAACCCGAGCGCCGAGCCCGCCTCGTTCCCGTACGTCGAACGGTTCTTGGTGAACAGCACCGGCTTGCCGGCCACTGTCCCGCGATGCGTGACGATCCCGTACTTCGTGCGCTGGGCAACCAACGTGTACGACCCGGCGGGCTCCGACGAGCCGAGGCTCGAGTACCACGCGTTGTGCCGCTCCAGCTTCTCGATCGGAACACACTGACCGCGGAACACGTAGTGCGTCGAGTTCTTGGTCGGCGTACCGCCACCGGGCTCGCACAGCGGTACGGCGTACGTGTCGGTGATGTCCTGACCGGCCGAGGTGGCGCTCCAGGAGTAGTCGGCGCCGCGGCCGATCAGCGTGTAGAAGTTGAGCCCGGCGAACGCGACACCGCGCGAGCTGACGCCCGGTCCCTGGAGTTCCTGGCGGAGCAGGAGCTGCGGTGCGAAGTACCCGGTCTGCGGGCCGTAGACGGCGATCGGGTTGCCGCTTTCGGTGTGCTGACCGGAGACGAGCAGCGCGTTCGACATGCCCTTCGGTCCGAAGCCTTCAGGGAAGAGCCCGGCGTCGAAGATGCCGCGCAGGGATTCCTTGCCTTGAGCCTTTCCGGGCGGCTTGATGCCGTCGCTGCTTTGCGGCTTCAGCGTCTTGGTGGTCTTGCTGGTGGCCGGGCCGCTCTGGTTGATCACCTGTGGTTCGGGCGTCACCGAGCCGCGGTCCGGCATCGCCCGGCCGGCCGGATTCGCGCCGACAACCCCATAGGGGAAGGACGTTCCGTTGTGCACGGTGGTGTTCGCCTCAGGGTCGTTCTGGGAACGGAACGATTCCCAGACCTTGGTGCCCTGGGCAACACCGTACTTCGCTTGCGCCTCCAGCAACGCGAGCGCGGAGGCCATCTCGCCGCCACCGCCGGTCCCGAAGATGCCCGCCACCACGGCCGCGGTGGCGACCACGTCGGTCACCTTCCAGGGCTGCGGGGTCGGCAGGCCGAGAGCGACGTACTCGCCGGGGTAGGCAATGCCGACGGTGTTGATGTAGTGGTTGACGCCGTCGACCCAGGCTTTGATGTCCTTCTGCATCTTCAGCCCGTTGGCGCCATAACGCTCGTCGGCGTCGTCGTACTGCTGCTGCAACTCGGCTTCGGTGTACGGCGCCGTCCGCCAGAACTCCTGCTCGAACGCGCGGTTCCCGGGTGCGCCGCCGGCGAAGGGGGTCAGCTGGCCGCGACCGAGATGGCGGAAGACGTCCATCACGAACAGGCGGTCCTGCGCACCGGCGTACCCGGCGCCGAACATCGTGCCTTCACGGGTGGTGCCGGTGATGTGCGGGATGCCGCGGGACTTGTCGCGCACGATCGTGACGTCCGCACGCGGCTTGAAGGTGCTCGCCACGTCGGTCGGCTGAACCCCGAAGGACGCGTCGTCGAAGTACGGGTCGAGGCCCTCGTCGGTGATGCCCTGGGAGTTCCAGACCAGCCGCTCATAGGGCTTGAGGGTGTCGCTGAAATGTGGCGGTCTGGTCCCGAAACCCTTGAACAGAAGGAGATCCGCGAAGGTCGCGTTGCCGTTCTGCCCCGGCGGGACGATGTCGGAACACTGCCCGACGCAGTAGTCGGCCGGCGCGGCGACGGCGGCTGCGGCAACGGCTGCGGCTGGTTCGGCCTGGCTGGTACCGGACAGACCGGCGGCCAGTACTGCGCTGACGGCGAGCGCGGCGGTCGTCGTACGGACAACACGGGTGAGAGCGGGGCGGCGCGTCACGGGTCCTCCCTAGGAGCATCTTCTGGTGGATGACGCCAGGGAACGTCAGAAACTGACGATGACTCACTAGTAGCATCAGGTCAAGAGTCTTGGACGCTTGACCTGGAAGCCGTAGTGTGAGACCGGTCGAGAGGAGTTCGATGCCCCGGGTTCCCGCACAGGAGCGGCGCGCCGACCTTGTCCAGGCCGCGATCCAGGTCGCCACCCGGGAAGGTCTGGCCGCGACGACCACCCGCCGGATCGCCCAGGAGCTCGGTATCTCGGTCGGAATCGTGCACTACTGCTTCCGGTCGAAGGAGGAGCTGCTGCACGAGGTGATCCGGGTGATCTCGGACGCTCAGGTGGTAGCGGCGCGCTCAGCGATCACGCCTGGCGGCGATCTGGCCGGGAGCGTGCGCAACGCGTTCCTCGGCTTCTGGAAGCTGGTCGAGGCGACGCCTGAGGAACAGCTGCTGACCTACGAGCTGACCAGCTGGGCCTTGCGCAACGCGGACACTGAGCCACTGGCGCGCGAGCAGCGGGCCACCCAGCTGGCCGGGATCGAGGCGATTCTGGCGGCCATCTCGGCGGCGACCGAGGTGGAGTGGAAGGTGCCGGCGGAGCAGCTCGCGCGGATGACGCTGGCGATCACCGACGGGGTGACGCTGGGTTGGCTTGTCGACCGCGACACGGCGTCCGCAGTACAGACGCTGGAGACGTTCGCCGATCAGTTGCTGGCGCTGGCGATCAGTTGAGCGACGCGGGCTTGGCGGCGAACGTGTTGCAGGCCCCCGGGTCGGCCGCGTCGAAGCCGGCCCTCGACCAGCGGCTGTGGCTGGTCTTGTTGCCGTGGGTGCGCTTCGGGTTCCACTCGTCACCGCGGTTGCGGACCGTCCACTTCCACTTCAGCAGCCAGGATCCGCGGGCCGGGAAGAACTGCTTGTCGGCGCCGAGGTAGACGCCGCTCAGGCAGGAGGCCTGCAGTTCTCGCCGGCGGCTCTCGAGCAGTTGCATAGTCGTGCTGCTGCTGACCTGTTCGCGGAAGTGCGATGCCTGCAGGATGCCGGTCATCGCCTGGACGTGATGCCCGTACTCGTGCGCGATCAGGAACGCCATCGTCGTCCGGGTCCAGAGCGGGTCGTAGGTGGAGTGGTTCTTCATGTCGTAGTCGGCGCTCATGTAGATGGTGCCGTCGCAGTACACGGCGGTGCTGGTGAGGTCGCAGAACGAGTTGGCCGACTTACCGGCGTACACGACCAGTTTGGGCGCCCGGAACTTGAAGCCGGCCTCCCGCATCACCGGCTCCCAGGACTTGTTCAGGCACGCCAGGAACTCGGTGTAGTACTGCCTCACCTTGGCCAGCGAGGTCGCTCTGGCGGCTGGCTCCTTGCACCGCGACGCGGGGATGCGCCCGACCTTGTAGAGCCGGCTCTGCAGCACCGTGCGGTTCTGGATCGCCATCGGTTCCGCCGTTGGGGTCGGCCCGGACGGCGACGGCGACTCCGGTACTCCGGAGGGCGCGCTCGGGGCGAGCGTCGGCGTAGGGGTGCTCACCGCTGTGGTCGGGGAGGCCGTGCCGGTCGAGCGGCGGTCGGACTCGGCCAGCCGGGCGGCGATCACGCCGGAGCCCGCGGCCACCGCCAGCGCCGCACAGATCAGCACCGCACGACCCCAGCGCCCAGTCCCCACCGGCAGACCATATCCCGGCGCTGACAACGTCTGCCACCGGCCGCAACTTCAGTGTCCCGTCAGCGGGATAGCTTGAACGATGGAGGTGTCCAGGTGCGTGCATCGCAAGGCGGAGGAGCGTCCTCGATGCGAAGCATCGTGGATGATCCTCCAACGCCGCGAGGTGCGTGCCTGGGCGCCTCCATCGTCAAGCTATCCCGCTGACGGGACACTAAGGTGACGAAGGCATGGCAGATCGATGCTCGGAGCCACTATGGTGAATCGCACCATGGGCATTCATGAGCGGCATCGGCTGACCGAGGTCATCAACGCCAAGGGGACATTCACGCCGCTCGGGGTCTCGCGCAGCTCGGCCGGAGTGGCCGCCGCCGTCGCCGGGGCGCTGCCCGAGTTCTTCGTGATGGACGAGCTCGCCGACCGGGCCAGCGACGCGCTCGCGCACGCGACCGGAGCGCAGGCCGGTGCGATCACGCACTGCACCGCGGCCTCGATCACGCTCGCCGTGGCAGCCGTGATGACCGGCGTCGATCCCAACCGGATCGCGGCGCTGCCGGACACCAGCGACCTGCACAACCGCGTCGTCCTGCCCGCTTCGCAGGTGGTCGACTACGGCCAGTCGAACGTGCAGGCGATCCGGCTCTCCGGTGCGTCCGTGACGCTGGCCGGCAGCGAAAAGCGTTGCAGCATTGACGAACTGAACGAAGCGCTGGCCGGCCCGGACGTCGCTTGCCTGCTGCTGGTGGCGTCGCGACTCGTGCCGGGCGAGGCGATGGACCTGACCGCCGCAGTACGGGCTGCTCATCGGCGCGGCGTACCGGCGATCATCGACGGCGCCGGACAGTTCCCCCGGGCAGCGGATCTGCTCGCGACGGGGGCGGACGCCGTACTGGTCAGCGCGCAGAAGTATCTGGCCGCGCCGACCGCCGGGCTGGTGCTCGGAACGCATCGGGTGGTGGCGGCGGTCCGTGCCCAGGGCAAGGGAATCGGGCGCGCGATGAAGCCGACGAAGGAAGCGATCGTCGGCATACTCGCGGCGCTGGAGGAATGGCACGCGATGGACCGGGCCAAGTGGGAGGCCGACCAGGCGGCGAAGGTGCTCGCGTTCGTCAGCGCGGCCAATGAGTTGCCCGGGCTGACGGCCGAAGTACTGCCTGATCCGACCGGCCTGCCGCTGTCGCGCGCACTGCTCACGGTTTCCGGCGGAATCGATGCCACAACGCTGGCGGCCGAGTTGCAGGCCGGTACGCCGCCGATCTACGTCGAGACGGCGCACGCCCTGAACGGCCAGCTCATCTTCGAACTGGTCCCACTCGATGCGGACGAACTCGAGATCATCCTGACCCGGCTGGCCATGGAGCTGCAGGCAACGGAAAAGGCCGAGTAGGCAAGCAAAACCCCGGCGACCGTTGCTCGGTCACCGGGGTTCTGGTTCACGCTAGATCAGCGCTGGTAGGTCTTGTTGCCACCTTCGTAGCGGTTGCCGCTGCCCTCGGGGCGACGCTGACCGCCACCGGAACGCTCCGGACGACGGCTGCCGCCACCGGCGCGGTTGCCCTGGTAACCACCGCTGCCACCACCGAAGCGCTTGCCGCCGCGGTTGAAGCCACCGCCGCCACGCGTCGGCTTCGGCGCGGGCAGCTTGACCGGGTAGCCCGACGGCTTGGTGCCGCCGGTCAGCTCGGTCACGAGGCCGTCACCCGGACGGGCGCGGACCGGCTCGGTGGCGACACCGGCCGACTCGGCCATCCGGATCATGCCCCGGCGCTGGTGCGGCAGGAGCAGCGTGACGACCGCGCCCTTGCCACCGGCGCGCGCGGTACGGCCGGCGCGGTGCAGGTAGTCCTTGTGCTCGGCCGGCGGGTCAGCCTGGACGACCAGGCCGACATCGTCGACGTGGATACCGCGAGCCGCGACATCCGTGGCGACGAGCACCGGGACCGAACCGTCCTTGAACTGGTCCAGCGTCCGGTTCCGGGCGCCCTGGGTCAGGCCGCCGTGCAGCGCCGCGGCCATCACGCCACGGTCGCGCAGCTGGGTGGCGACGCGGTCGGCGCCCAGCTTGGTCCGGACGAACACGATGGTGCGGCCGTCGCGGCTGGCCAGCTCGGCCGTCAGCGACTGCTTGTGACCCGGCTCGATGACGAGCAGGTGGTGCTCCATCGTCGAGACGGTGGCCTGGCCGGACTCGGTCGAGTGCGTGACCGGGTCCTTCAGGTAGGTCTTCACGATCTTGTCGACGTCGTTGTCCAGCGTCGCCGAGAAGAGCAGCCGCTGACCTTCCGGCGGTGTCATGTCGAGCAGCGTGGTGACGGCGGGCATGAAGCCCATGTCGCACATGTGGTCGGCCTCGTCGAGCACGGCCACCTCGACCGCGCCCAGGTCGGCAGCGCCCTGCTCACACAGGTCGATCAGCCGGCCGGGGGTGGCGATCAGCAGGTCGACACCACGGCGCAGCGCGTCGATCTGCTTCGGGTAGGGCAGCCCGCCGGCGATCAGCTTGATCGAGACACCCATCACGTGGGCGAGCGGCTCGAGCGCGTCGTGCACCTGCATGGCGAGCTCACGGGTCGGCACCAGCACCATGCCGCGCGGACGGCGCGACTCGGTGTGGCCGCCGGCCAGCCGCATCAGCGTCGGCAGACCGAAGCCGAGCGTCTTGCCCGAACCGGTCTGACCGCGACCGAGCACGTCCTTGCCGGCCAGCGCGTCCGGGATGGTGGCTTCCTGGATCGGGAACGGCGCGGTGATGCCGTCCTTGGCCATCCGCTGCACCAGCCGCGGCGCGAGCCCGAGGGCGGCGAAACCGTTGCCCTCGGCAACCTCACCGAGATCCTCGATCGGCTCGAACTTCCGCTCGGGAAGGTCGAACGCACGGTCGCCACGGTCGTAGTTGCGGGCCGGACGGTCGCGGTCGAAACCACGGCTGTCGCGGTCGCCACGGTCGAAGCTGCGGGCCGGACGCTCGTCGCGGTCGAAGCTGCGGGCCGGACGCTCGTCCCGGTTGAAGGTGCGGGCGGGACGGTCGTCCCGAGCGGGGCGGTCGTCGCGGTTGAAGGTGCGGGCCGGGCGGTCGTCCCGAGCGGGACGGTCGTCACGGGCCGGACGGTCGAAACCGCGGCTGTCCCGGTCGTTGCTCCGGAAGGCCGGCTTGTCCGAGGAGCCCTGGTAGCTGCTCTTCGGGTACGACGACGTCGGCTGGCTGCTCCGCGGGTACGAGGAACGGCTCTCGCTGCCACGGCTGTCAGTGCCACGACTGGGGGTCCGCTCCGCGCGGTAACCCTTCACCGGGGCGTCACGGCGCTCGCCACGGCTGCCGCGGTCGGAGTACTGCGAGGGGCCGCCGCGCCGCTCGGGAGCGGGGGCAACCTTCTCGACCCTGGCCGAGCTGCGCTCGGTACCGGGGGTGCTGGGTGCATCGAGTTCGGCGGCCATCCGCTCGCCGTACGACTGGCTCTGGAACTTCTTGTGCCGGGGCTTCTTCTGGCCTGCGGCCTCGGTGCCATCGGCGGGTACGAACTGGTCCTGGTGGTGCTGGGACACGCAATCTCTCTCTCAACGTCACGGACTGATGCCGGATCGGAGCCGCACGGGAGCGCCGGCCACAACTATCTGGCCGGACTGGTCCGTGCTGGGCAGGAGATTAGGCATCGACCTGCGGGTGCTATCGCGTTGCACCCATCGTCGCCGGTGGTCCATCAGCGGGATGCTGAAACCGACGGGTCGGAGCGCCTGGGGAATGCTCTGGTGACGCGATCGCGCACCGACGCCGAAAAGTATACCCCGAATCAGCCCCGCCTCTGACCACACCCGGTGACCGGCGCCCCTGAGGGTGAACTCCGACGCCGATCGAGCGAGCTCCGGCCTTGGCGCCGGACCTCGCAGTACGGGGACTGAACGCCTTCGACTGCCACCGGGCGACTGACCGAAATGCTCAAGTTCGCTTCAGCTCTTGTGCGGGCGTCCTAGGGTGAGGGTATGGCGGAGGAGACCATTCCCAGCAAGGACCACTGGCTGTCGATCGGGGAGATCGCGCATCGCTCCGGTGTCGCCTCGTCGGCCTTGCGGTTCTACGAGGATCAAGGGCTGATCACCTCACGGCGGACCGCCGGGAACCAGCGGCAGTACCTGCGCAGTACGTTGCGCCGGATCGCCTTCATCCAGGCGGCCCAGCGAGTCGGCCTCGCGCTGGCCGAGATCAAGGCAGCGCTGGACTCACTGCCCGACGACCGTACGCCGACCCGCTCCGACTGGAGCCGGTTGTCGAAGTCATGGCGCGGCCGCCTGGACGAGCGGATCGCCGAGCTCGAGCGACTGCGCGACGACCTGGACGGCTGCATCGGGTGCGGCTGCCTGAGCCTGCAACGCTGCAACCTCTACAACAAGGCCGACCGGCTGGCCGAACGTGGACCGGGTGCCCGCATCCTGAACGTCGGCATACCCAGCGAGTTATGACGGTCATAGGGCCGGCGTCGGTGAACGAGGGTTAACCCCCGAGTTCTTCCCGATCTGGTGCGGTTTTCGGTGCCGCTTGGCAACATCCCGGTCTGTAGCGATCAGTAATCCACCGGTCGCTTTCCGCCACAGACCACGGAGTGAGGCCCTCCCCATGTCGCATCGCCGTCTCCTGACTTCCCTGACCGGCCTGGCAGTAGCCGCCGCCTTGGCCGTTCCGGCTTTTGCCGCCGCCCCGGCCAGCGCTTCCGCCCCCAGCACGGCCGCCGCACCCACCACCATCGCGGCGTACACCGGATCACCCCAGGACGAGGCCGCCACCAAGGCGTTCTACGAAGCGGTGATGAAGTCCGCCCGCGCGAAACAAGCCCAGCAGGCCAAGGCGGGCAAGAAGGCTGCCGCGGTCACCGTCACCTACGCCGTCGACGCCCCGACCTTCGCCTCCCAGATCGCTTCCAGTACGTCGATCTGGAACTCGTCCGTCAGCAACGTGAAACTCGTTGAGGGCAGCAACTACGACTTCTACTACACCGAGGGCAACGACTCGCGTGGCTCGTACGCATCCACAGACGGCCGCGGCAACGGCTACATCTTCCTCGACTACGCCCAGAACCAGCAGTACAACTCAACCCGAGTAACAGCCCACGAAACCGGCCACGTCCTAGGCCTCCCCGACCACTACTCCGGCCCCTGCTCAGAACTAATGTCCGGCGGCGGCCCAGGCACCTCCTGCACCAACGCCACCCCCGACGCAACCGAACGCAACCGCGTCAACACCCTCTGGGCCAACTGACGCCCACCACTGAACTAACCCAGCACTAACCCCACACCGCTAGCCCACCCAGCCGGCTGCGCCCGCCCCCGCAGCCGGCTGCAATCGTCCGAGCTGGCGGCGCTTGACCTTCAGGTTGCTCGAACGCCGACCCTGGCCAGATGTCAACCAACACCGCCGCCGCTTCCGATTCGACCATGGAAGCCATCACGCGAGCGGTCGCCGAGGGCCGGTCCGGCGACGTCGCATCAGCCCGCGACAAACTCCTGGCTCTGTGGTCGACCATCGGCGTCACCGGCGACCCACTCCACCGCTGCACCCTGGCCCACTACCTCGCCGACCTCTACGAGGACCCCGCGCAAGCTCTGGCCTGGGACATCCGTGCCTTGGACGCAGCCGACGCCATCACCGAACAGCGCACCCAGTCCCACCACCCCGACCTCCACATCGCCGGCTTCTACCCCTCGCTCCACCTCAACCTCGCCGACAACTACCGCCGCCTCAGCTCCTTCGAAGCCGCCGCCACCCACCTGGCCGCCGCCCAAGCCCAAGCGCACCACCTCCCCCAAAATCCCTACGGCAACCTCCTCCGCACCGCCATCCACGAGGTGGCCACCGCCATCACCCACCAAGACCCCACCCCACGCCCCACCGCTCCAGCCCCCACAACCTGACCTCCACCCACCCCATCAACCAGTCGACAAGAAGCCCGCCTCCCACACCAACAAGAACCATGCGTGCGGTAGTGCCACCAACACGACGCGATCCCACGTGAGGCAACCCCACCCCTCCAACTCGCCCCCGCCCGGATGGCACCGCGCTACCCCAAACCGATGCCCTTCCACCGCTCCCCGAGCCGACCAGGACAGATGACGATCCGCGCCAACGGATCGCAAGCAATAGTCAACGGACGGCGGCGGACGGCGAGCAGCCGCAGCGGCCGGCCGAGGCAGCCAGCGACCCGCACCGTCTGCCGGCGGCACATCCTCGACGATGTCCAGGCTGGGCTGGGCAGGACGGCGGATCGTAAGCGGTGAGCGGCGGGCCTGGTTGGGTTTTGGCTGGCCGTGGAACGGCGGGGCAAGAGCGCGGGCGGACCACGGGCCGGGCTGAGGCTGGCTGATCGCGGGTCGGCCGGAGTGAGGACACGGGCCGACCGCGGGCCGGGCTGAGGCTGGCTGATCGCGGGTCGGCCGGAGTGAGGACACGGGCGGACCGCGGGCCCGGTCGAGGCTGGCTGATCGCGGGTCGGCCGGAGTGAGGACACGGGCCGACCGCGGGCCCGGTCGAGGCTGGCTGATCGCGGGTCGGCCGGAGTGAGGACACGGGCCGACCGCGGGCCCGGTCGAGGCTGGCTGATCGCGGGTGGCCCGGGTAAGAGTGCGGGCGCGGGCGGGCTGAGGCCCGGTTGAGGCTGGCTGGTCACGGATCGGCCGAGTGAGGGCGTGGGCGGGCGGCGGGTGCCCTGTTGGGATGCTGGTTGCGGATCGGCGGGGCAAGGACCCGGCAGGCCACAGACCCGATTGAAGCTGGCTGGGGCGGAGCGGGCTGGCTTTGGCGTGGGTTAGCGGCGCCTGGCCGTGGCCGGATAGGCGCTGTGGAGGTGTGGGCTGTGGATCTTTGGCGTCGCGGGTGCGGAGGCGCCGGCGGACGCGGGGTGTTATGGGCCGGCGGAGGGCGTGCCGTTGTCGCCCCAGGGGTCTAGGAGTGCGGTGGCTTCTGGGGTGAGCCAGGACAGGTCTCCGGTACCGGCTTGCACCTTGGGGTGCGAGTCTGGTTGCGGGCTGGGTTGTCCGGTGAGGCTGGTGGCCGGGAGCCGGTGGGGGTGCTCGTGGTTCGGGGTGACGTTGGGGTGCTCATGGGGCGTGGTGATGCTGGGGTGTTCGTGGTGGGGGTTGACGCTGACCTGTCGGCCGGAGGTCGGGGTGTAGTAGCGGGACAGGTCGGTCAAGGCGGCCAGGTCCGCGGCGCTGGTGGTGCCGGGGCTGGTCCAGGTGGGCCGGGTGACGTGGACGACGCCGCCGGTGATGGTGATGGCCCACTGGCCGGGAGTGGACGGCGCGGTGGTGGCCGGCGCACAGCAGCACCAGATTGGCGATCGAGGTCGGGCCGCCGTCGATCCAGTGGATCAGGTGGTGGGCGTGGCACTGCCACGGCGGCGCCTTGCAGACCACGCAGCCCTTGTCCCGCCTCATCAGCGCCCGCCGGATCGGCCGGGTCACGAAACGCTGCTCGGTGCCGACATCCAGCGGCTGGGAGTCCGAGCCGAGCACGATCGGCAAGATCGCGGCGTCACAGGCCAGCCGCCGGATCGCGGAGGCGGACAGGTTGTCGCCGTACACCAACTCCCCCACCGCTTGGGCGGTGGCGGCGCGGAGGTCGTCGAAATCGATGGTGATGGTGATGTGCGGAACACCCGGCCCACCCGACGTACCAGGGTCGCTGTCGCTGCGGGGTGTGTTGGCCGCGGCCAGGTCCAGAATCAAGCTCAACGCGTCGGCCTGGCGCTTGTCGTGCGGACGCGGGTCCAGCTCACCGTCGACGGTGCGGTGAGGCTTCGACAGGCGGTTGATCTGGGTGCGGAACTCCTCCGCGTTCTCGCCAGCCAGGTAGCCGGTGAACTTCACGCCGCCGTCAGCCCGGTGCAGCGTGAGCGACTCACGGGCGGCGGCGTCGTGTTCGGCGGGTTCAGGGCCGTCGGTGTCCAACCGGGCCAGCACCTCGCGGCCGAAACCCAGCAGCCCGTCCGGAGTGAGCAGCTGAGCGGCTTCGATCATCTGCTCCTCAGCCACCCGCAACAACTCGTCCGGGACCGACGCCGGCGCCTTCCCCAAGGTGGTGACGATCGCTTCGGCCTGGCCCGGGTTCAACACCAGGCCCAGTGCCGGCGCGTCGGCGGTGGTGGGCGTCGGGTCGGCGGGTGCTGCCGGGTCCGACAGCGCGGCCTTGACAGCGGTGTAGCTGCGGAGCGCCTCGGCGGTCGCGAGGTCTCGCTTGATCTCGCGGCGGTTGCGATGGTGACGCAGCGACAAGAACTCGATCGTGTCGCGGGCACCATGCTCGCCTGCCAGGCCGCGCTGGTCGAAGTCCGCGACCAACTGCAGGCGGTACGTGGTCAGCGTGGAGAGGGCAGCCTCGACCGCGTCGAGAGTGGACAGCAAAGCGCTGTCACCGAGCCTCGACGGTGGGAGTAGCTGCGTGGTCTCCATACAGCAAACTCTAGACACCGCCACCGACAGTTTCTGAACTCAGACTGCCTTGTTTATAAGGGAAACCGCGTTTGGCAGGAACTGGCCAAGTTGTACACAGGAGGCCTCCACCTGTGGGTAACCGGCTAATGTTGCTTAGGACAAGTATTTGCCGATGCCCCGATGCCACGCCAGCGCGCGGCACGTCCTCAGCCAGCGCGGGAGTCGCGCACTGTTTAGTTGTTCTGCTGTTGCTTTGCTTGTGGCTGTCTGTTGTTGCTCTTGCTGGAGTTGTTGGGCTAGCGGTTCGGGCCGGTGGTATTGCGGACTACTAGTTCTGGGCGGAAGAGGAATTCTGTGTGGGGGGTGGTGTGGCCGCGGACTTCCTCGAGGAGGGACTGGACGGCGGCCAGGGCCATGGCGTTGACCGGCTGGCGGATGGTGGTCATGGGGGGATCGGTGAATTCCATCATGGGGGCGTCGTCGTAGCCGACTACTGAGAGGTCGGTGGGGACGGAGAGGCCGCGTTGGCGGGCGGCTCTGATGACGCCTAGGGCCATCATGTCGGAGCCGCAGACGACCGCGCTGACGCCTACGTCCAGGAGGCGCTGGGCTGCGGCGTGGCCACCTTCTACGCCGAACATGCTCAGTTCGACCAGTTCGTCCAGGTCGGAGTCCGTCAGGCCTAGTTGCGCCTTCATCGTGGTGCGGTAGCCGGCCAGCTTCCGTTTGACGACGGTGAAGCGTTCTGGGCCGGAGGCGAAGCCGATGCGTTGGTGGCCTAGAGCAACCAGGTGGGAGACGGCCAGTTCCATGGCGGCGTACTCGTCGGAGGAGACGAAGGGGGCCTCGACGCCGGGGAGGTAGCCGTTGACGAAGACGACTGGGAGGTGGCGTTCTACCAGGGACTGGTAGCGGCCGTGGTCGGCGCCGGTGTCGGCGTGCAGGCCGGAGACGAAGATGATGCCGGAGACGCCGCGTTCGAGCAGCATCTCGACGTACTCCTCCTCGGTGGCGCCCGACGGTGACTGGGTGCACAGGACCGGGGTGAAGCCGCGTTGCGACAGGGCCGACTCGATCACCTGGGCGAAGGCGGGGAAGATCGGGTTGATCAGCTCCGGCATCACCAAGCCGATCAGCCCGGCCGAGCGGCGCCGGAGCCGGGTCGGGCGCTCGAAGCCGAGCACGTCGAGGGCGGTCAGTACCGCCTGTCTGGTGTCCTCCGCGACCCCCGGCTTGCCGTTCAGGACCCGGGAAACGGTCGCCTCGCTGACGCCGGCCTTGACCGCGATGTCGGCCAGCCTCGCTCTACTGCTCACGGCGGCACCCTACCCACCGATCACTGAACTTGCAGCAAGACTTTGCAAGAACTTGCAGCCGCGCCCAGCGACCAGTCTGCGCAGAAGTGTCCAAGGAGTGAACAGTACGGACATCTCACACGCCGTACACCTTGTCAGGAGCTGCCGCTCAGGTCAGGATGGGCGCACCCCCGCCCGGGGGCCTTTACTCGGATCGTCCGGCACGTTCCTGCCGGTGAAGGAAGGTACACAGTCATGGCTACTGTCTCGTTCAAGGCGGCATCCCGGGTCTACCCCGGTTCTGAGAAGCCCGCCGTCGACAAGCTCAACCTCGAGATCGAGGACGGCGAGTTCATGGTCCTCGTCGGCCCGTCCGGTTGCGGCAAGTCCACCTCGCTGCGGATGCTCGCCGGCCTCGAAGAGGTCAACGAGGGCTCCATCTACATCGGCGACCGCGACGTCACCCACCGCCCGCCGAAAGAGCGGGACATCGCGATGGTGTTCCAGAACTACGCTCTGTACCCGCACATGTCGGTGGCGGACAACATGGGCTTCGCGCTGAAGATGCAGGGTGTCTCCAAGGAGGACCGCGCCAAGCGAGTCCAGGAGGCCGCCAAGCTGCTCGGCCTGGAGGAGTACCTCGACCGCAAGCCGAAGGCGCTGTCCGGTGGTCAGCGTCAGCGGGTCGCCATGGGTCGCGCCATCGTGCGTAACCCGCAGGTCTTCCTGATGGACGAGCCGCTGTCGAACCTCGACGCCAAGCTCCGCGTCCAGACCCGTACCCAGATCGCCGAGCTGCAGCAGCGTCTCGGCGTCACCACCGTCTACGTCACCCACGACCAGGTCGAGGCCATGACGATGGGTGACCGCGTCGCGGTGCTCAAGGACGGTCTGCTCCAGCAGGTCGACACCCCGCTGAACCTGTACGACAACCCGAAGAACCTGTTCGTGGCCGGCTTCATCGGCTCGCCCGCGATGAACCTGCTGACCGGCGACCTGGTCGACGGCGGCGTCAAGCTCGGCGACTACACCGTCCCGGTGTCGCGCGACATCCTGGCCAAGGCCGGTAACGACAAGACCGTCTCGATCGGCGTCCGTCCGGAGGCCTTCAAGGTCTCCGACAACGGCCTGCCGGTGCACGTCGCCGTGATCGAGGAGCTCGGCGCGGACGCGTTCCTCTACGGCACCGCCGAGCACGACGGCAACCACCAGCAGATCGTGGCCAAGATCGGCGCCCGGATGAACGTCGAGAAGGGCTCGCTGATCCACCTGGAGGCCCAGCCGGACAAGCTGCACCTGTTCTCGTCCTCCACCGAGGAGCGCCTCATCGCCTGATTCCCAGGTCCCGTACTACGGACGCCGGCCCCGGAGCGACTCGTTCGCCCCGGGGCCGGCGTTTGCGTCGAGGGCCGGCGTCAGGACCGGCGTACGGACCAGCGTCAAGCGGGGCGGCTCAGTCCCGCGGTGTCAGGTTGGTGTCCTTGACCAGGTAGTGCGGCCGCTGCTTGGTCTCGTAGTAGATCCGGCCGATGTACTCGCCGATCAGCCCGAGCATCATCATCTGCAGCCCGCCGAGCCCGGTGATCGCCGCGATCAGCGTGACGTACCCGGGCATCTCCACGCCCTGCGTCGCCGCCACCACGATCACCCAGATCGCGTACACCACCGCGACCAGGGTCAGCATCATGCCGATGTAGATCGCCACCCGCAGCGGTTTGTTGTTGAACGACAGCAGCCCGTCCAGCCCGTACTCGAACAGCTTGCGGAACGACCACCGGCTGCCGCCGTTCTCCCGCTGCACGTTCTCGTACTCGAAGATGACCGAGTCGAACCCGATCCAGGCGAACAGTCCCTTGGAGAAGCGGTTGTTCTCCCCCAGCTCGAGCAGCCCGTCGACCGCGCGGCGCGACAGCAGCCGGAAGTCGCCGACCCCGTCGACGAGTTCGACATCGGCCCAGTGATTGATCAGCCGGTAGTACGCCCGGGCGAGCAGCGTCCTGGTGGCCGGGTCGCCGGATCTGGTCCGCCGGGCGATCACCTGGTCGAAGCCACGGCCGTGCAGCTCCACCAGCCGCGGGATCAGCTCCGGTGGATGCTGGAGATCGGCGTCCATCACGATCACCGCGTCGCCGCTGGAGTGCCGCAGACCGGCCAGCATGGCCGATTCCTTGCCGAAGTTCCGGCTGAAGGACAGATAGCGCACGGTCGGGTCGACGGTGGCGATCTTGACCAGCTCGTCGAAGGTGCCGTCGGTGCTGCCGTCATCGACGTAGATGATCTCGTACGACGCGCCAGTACCGGCCAGCTCCCGTCCGACAGTCTCGTGGAACCGGGAAATCCCGTCCGCCTCGTTGAAACAGGGAACCACCAGCGTCAACCGCATTGCACTCCAGGGGAGATCGACCACCTGGCCAGGAGTGTAGCCTGGCGCCGGACCGCTGACCCGCCCGCACTTCCCGGAGGACATCCCTTTGCAGTCGGTGCACGAGGCAACCGTCAACGGCACTCCTCCGCGCGGCAAGCCGGCGGCGCTGGTTGCCGGGCTGGTGGCTGCCCTCGGGTTCGTGGTGGCGGGGATGTTCCGCGGCACCTACCCGTTCGGGCCGGACTCCCGGAGTACGAACGACCTCGGGGCCCAGTATGTCCCTTTCTTCGCCCATTTCTGGGACGTGCTGACCGGGAACGCCCAGGGCGACCTGTTCTTCAACTGGCAGAGCGCGTTCGGCGTCGGGTTCCTCGGCGACTACGGGGTCGACCTCAGCAGTCCGTTGTCGTTCCTGGTGGTGCTGTTCCCGCGCGACGACATCGATCTCGCGGTGTTCGTCATCACCACCCTGAAGCTCGCCCTGGCGGCGGCCGCGATGGCGGCGCTGCTGATCCGGATGCGGCCGGGGCCGTGGTGGCTGGCGGCGGCCCTCGGCGCGTCGTACGGACTGTGTGGGTGGGCGATCGACGACGGTGCCTACGTCCCGATGTGGCTAGACGGCCTGATCGCGTTGCCGATGTTCTGTCTCGTGGCGGAGTGGTCACTCCAGCGCAAGCACCGGACCATCAGCGTCCTCGTCGTCGCAGTGTTCTGGGTCTCCAACTTCTACACCGCCTACATGGCGACGATCGCGGCCGGCCTGTTCCTGGTGGCCCGCCTGCTGACCAGCGAGCTCGGCTGGCTCGACCGCCTGTACGGCGTACTGCGCCACGCCCTCGTGACCGTGCTCGGCCTGGCGTTGTCGGCCCCCGTCCTCATCCCGGTCTTCAACGCGAACGGCCTCGCCGCTCCCTCCCCGCCCGGCATCTTCGTACCTGTCCCGCTGGAGAACTTCTTCGCGCGACTCCTCCCGCTGTCCGAAGGCGTAGGCCGCAGCGCCAGCCTGTACGTCGGTACTGCGGCCCTGCTCCTGGCCGCGACGCTCCCCTTCAACTCAGCGGTCAAAGTGGTCACCCGGATCACCTGGACCCTCCTGGTCGTCCTGGTCACCGCCTCGTTCCTTTGGACCCCGACGCACGAGATCTGGCACGGCTTCGACTCCCCCAACGGAAGCCAGTACCGGCAAGGGTTCGTGCTCTGCGCCCTTCTCGTGATCGCCGCCTGGTTGTCGGTCGCCGACCGCCTTCCCAACTGGACGGCGCTGGCCGGCGGTACCGCCATCGTGGTCACGCTCGCCATCCTGAGCCAGAACAGTCCCCTGCTGACCAACGGCAGCATCATCGTCCTCGCGTGCTCGGGCGTCCTCATCCTGCTGGTGCTCCTGGCCGGTCGGTACGTCGACCGCCCGCACCTCGCCCTCATCGCCGGGGTCGTGCTCATCGCGGCGGTTGCAGTCGAACTCACCTGGACCGCCATAGTCGTCGACGAGCAGCGAAGCAAGGTCCTGGGGGCAGCCGCGCCACCCTGGGGAGCACGCCAGAGCGAGCTGGCCGACAAGGTCCGTGAGGCCTCCGACTGGCCGCAGTACCGGACCGATCCTGGTACTGCGCAGACGCCCAACGACCCCTTGTTGCTGGGCGGTCAAGGCGGCGGCTACTACAGCAGCCTGCTCCCCGCGACCCTGAACCGCACACTCACCGACCTCGGCTTCGGCTGGGTCGGGTACGGGCGCGCTTCGCATTCCCTCGACAACGCCGTGACGGACGCGATCTTCGCGGTCGGTGCCCGGCTCGACGGTGACACCATCCAGCGGGCCGACGCGCCCCCGCTGGTCACCGTGCATCCCGAGCCGCCGGCCGACGCGCCCCAGCCCGACAACGCTTTCGCCTTCCAGGAAAGGCTTCTGGGCGCGAAGGTGTACGACGTACCGGAGTACCGGGGGCGCCGGACCGCTACGCCAGGTGTGGTTTCCCTGACAGCGCAGTGCCCGGTCGGCTCGACCGTCCACCTCATCCTGCCCCGGGTCACCGGCAAGGCGCGTCTCGGTCAGGACGGCGAGTGGAAGGAGTTCTCCGCACCGCGGCGGCCCGGTATCACCACGAGCAGCGCGATGCTGGAGCTCGGGTCGACGCCGGCAAGCGGAGTCGTGGCCATCGAGCTCGAGATCGTCGCCTCGTCGGGGCGGCTCCCGATGACCGGGGCGGTCGGCTGTCTCGACCAGGCCAAGCTCCAGGCCGCGATCGCCGAGCGGCGCGCGTCGGGTGCCACCGAGGTGAAGACTGGCGGACACTCGATCGTCGCAACGCTGAAGCCGGGCAGTACCGGCCTCGCGGTGGTCTCCGTACCGCGCGTGCCGGGCTGGCGCTGCGCGGTCGACGGCGGCAAGGCGCAGGAGCCCACCGAGTTCGGCGGACTCCTCGCCGTGAAGCTGGCCGGGCCGAGCAACAGGGTGAGCTGCGGCTACCGGCCGCCAGGCCTGGAAGTCGGCCTGGCAGCCGGCGCAGGCGCCGCGCTGATCACCCTCGCGCTACTGCTGATCCCGGTACTCCGGCGCCGCCGTCGCAAGCCGGAGCAGCCCGTGCAGTCCGGGCAGTCCGTGCAGTCCGAGCAACCGGAGCAGACCGAGCAGCCGAAGCCGGAGCAGGCAGCGCAGCCCGCTAGTTGACGTCGCGGCGCCGGAAGACCAGCGCCCCGAGCAGCACCAGCGCCACGGTGGCGATGCTGAGATACCAGGCGCCGTGCTCGAACGACAGGTGCTTCTCGATCATGTTGCAGGTGTAGTTCCCGCCTCCGCCGTCACACTCCTGGACGAAGTACTTCGCCCCGTGGCCGATGAACGCGTCGAAGTTGAGCCTGATCAGCCAGGGCTGGGTCTGCACCAGGAAGCCACCGAACACGGCCTCGATGATGACGACGTACCCCATCACCAGCCCGATCGCCGCTGCCGTGTGCCGCAGCAGCAACCCAACCACGCCGCCGAGCGCCGCTCCGACCGCCGTCATCAGCACGATCCGGCCGGCTCGCTCGAACAGGTCGCCCCAGACCTCGCCCGTCATGCTGGCCGTGGTCCCGTAGTGGTCGACGATCAGGTACGTCCCGAGCATCAGGAAGGCGATGATCCCGATCGCCACCGGCACCAGACCGATCGCGGCACCCGCCAGTTTGCTGCCGTAGACCCGCATCCGGCGTGGTTCGAACGTCAGCCAGTTGCCAATCGACCCGCTGCTGAACTCAGCGCCGACAAAGCTCGCCCCGATCAGGAACGCGATGAACACCAGCAGGTACGACGAACCCTGGAGCAGGTTCGGCATCACCTCGGCGAACACCGTCTGCGGCTTGCCGAACTGCTCGATCGTCGGCGGTCCCGGACAGTACTCCTTGAGCGGAGGCTTCGGATCCGGTACCGAGGCATAGGAGGCCTCACATTCCTTCTGGTACTTCGCCCCGTTCAGCTTCCAGTCCTTCTGCGCCTCCTCGAAGAAGGCCTGGTTCTGGCGCTGCGTCGCCTCCGAAAGCGGTCGGGCTTCGCGCCAGGTGGCAAACAGCAGGAACGCGGTGATGAGCAGCACCGCGGCGACACCGATGACGGTCAAGCGGCGGGCAATCAGCCGACGGAGCTCGACCCCGGTGAGCCGGATCATCGGTCGCCTCCCAGGCCCTCGTCGGCGGTCAGTTCCAGGAAGACCGACTCCAGATCGGCGCGGACCGGGACCAGCTCGGACACATACAACTCCTGCTGGGCAAGGCGCCTCGTCACGTCGGCCGGATGCTCGGCGCCGTCGACGTAGAGATACTTGCCTTCGGCCCGGACCGAGAGACCCGCGGTGGTGAGAATCGTGGTCGCTCGCTCCTGGTTGGCAGTGTGCTCGCCGGTCAAGGTGTCGAGGGCAACCTTCACGGTGGCCTTTCCGCCGCCACCGATCACCTCGGCAACGGTGCCCGAGGCAAGCAACCGGCCGTGGCCGATGATCGAGACAGTGTCCGCGACCTGCTCGACCTCGGCGAGGATGTGGCTGCTGACCAGGACCGTCCGGCCCTGCTGTCCGAGGGCGCGCATGGTCTCGCGGATCTCCCGGATGCCGGCCGGGTCGAGGCCGTTGGTCGGCTCGTCGAAGATCAGCAGGTCGGGCTCCTTGAGCAGGGTGGCGGCGATCGCCAGCCGCTGCTTCATACCGAGCGAGTAGGTCTTGAACCGGTCCTTGCCCCGGTCGCCCAGCGAGGTCTGCTCGAGGACTTCGCCGACCCGCCGGCGGGGTGCGCCGGTCGCATCCGCGAGCAGTTCGAGGTTCTTGCGGCCGCTGAAGGCGGGGAAGAACTTCGGCGACTCGACGATCGCGCCGACCCGGCCGACGATGTCGGGCAGCCGGTCCGGCACCACCTGGTCGAACACCGCCATCGTGCCGGCGTCGGCCCGGACCAGGCCGAGCAGCATCCGGATCGAGGTGGTCTTGCCGGAACCGTTCGGCCCGAGGAAGCCGTGCACCCCACCGATCGGTACCTCCAGGTCCAGACCCTGCACCGCCACCACACGTTTGCCCCGCCGGGTCCGATATGTCTTCCGCAGCGCCTGCGTACGGATCGCCAGGTCGGGCATGCCGCCCCTCTCGTTCAGACCCCCTCGGCGAGGGGACGCTCATCCTTGCAGGAGGAGACGTCCACCTCGCCGGGTTTGTTGCTCGGGTCAGCGCGCCGGCCGTACGCCGATCCGGTCGGCGATGGCGGTGGTGACCGAGCTGAAGCCGTCCACCCGGCCACGATTCGCGCCGCTGGTGAGGACCGAGCGCTCGCCGATGTAGTCGCCGGTCCGGGGATCGATGATGATCTCCTGGCGGGTGTTGCCGTCGTCACTGCCGTACGCGATGCCGACCTTGCCGGCCAGGTTGACCACGCGGTCCGACACCTCCAGGTGATCGAGGTGACCCAGCGCCCGGTACAGCGCGGACCGTACGTCGGCCGGTACCTGGCCGGTGCGCAACGCGTCCGCGGCGTACACGAGCAGTTCGGTCTCTCCGCGGCTGTTGCGGGGAGCATCCTTCTTCAAGCGCTTGTACAGAGCCTTGGGATCGCCCGGCAGTCCGGCGGTGTCAGCCTCCGGGCTGGTGTGGCGGATGGCTCTCATGCCTGTTGTTGCCCGGCGGGCGCCGCGACGTTCACGATACTACGGCGCGGGGTCTGCCGGTCACGCTGCGTTGCACCTTTGTGATACCCCGGCCAGGTATCGCTCGGGACTTGCATTCCATACCCATAGGGGGTAACTTTTCGTGTGTCGACATACCCCGCAGGGGTAGCAGCTGGGAGAAGGAGCACCGCCATGACCACCGAAGAGAGCGCCGAGCACGTGCACGGGTACACCTCGGAGAAGACCAGCCACCTGAAGCGGCTGCGCCGGATCGAGGGGCAGGTGCGCGGCCTGCAGCGGATGGTCGAGGAGGACAAGTACTGCATCGACATCCTGACCCAGGTGTCGGCGGCCACGAAGGCGCTGCAGTCCTTCTCCCTCGAGCTCCTGGACGAGCACCTGTCGCACTGCGTGGTCGACGCCGCGCAGAAGGGCGGCGTGGAGGCGGAGGAGAAGATCCGCGAAGCCTCCGACGCCATCGCCCGGCTCGTCCGCAGCTGACCTGCGCGCCACCCTCTGCACCACCCCGAATCAACACATCCGAGCTAGGAGTCTTGCCATGACCACCACGACGTACGCCGTCAACGGGATGACCTGCGGTCACTGCACCGCCGCCGTGACCGAGGAGCTCGGCAAGCTGCCGGGCGTCCAGGAGGTCAAGATCGACCTCAACGCCGGCGGCACCTCCGCCGTGCACGTGACGAGCGAGTCGGCGCTGGCAGAGGCCGCCGTCCGCGAGGCCGTCGACGAGGCGGGCTACGAGCTCGCCACCCCGGGCGCATGACCAGGGCTGTCGCGGTCCGGCTCGGCGCGTTCGCTGGTGCACTGGCGCTCGCCTTCGCCGGCGCGTTCGCACTCGGCTCCGTGGTCGACCCGGTCGCGGCAGCCGACCCGGCGCCGTCCGGCGGCCACGCCGAGGGCATGCCCGCGGGCGAGGCCGAGGGCGGTGACCACGGCGGTGGACACAGCGAGCCCGACGCGCAACCGCCAGGGCTCGCGGTGTCCCAGTTCGGCTACACGCTGGTGCCGAAGACCACGTTCTTCCAGCCCGGCAAGCCGCAGACGCTGAGCTTCACGATCCAGGGTCCGGACGGCAAGACCGTCACGCAGTACACGGAGACCCATGAGAAGGACCTGCACCTGATCGTCGTACGGCGGGATCTGTCCGGGTTCCACCACGTGCACCCGACCCGGGCCGCCGATGGGACGTGGAGCATTCCGTTCACGTTCACCGCCGGTGGTACGTGGCGGCTGTTCACCGACTTCCAGCCGACCGCACTCGGCAAGACGCTGACGCTCGGTGCCGACGTCAACGTGTCCGGTCTCTACATTCCTGTTCCGCTGAACGAACCCACGAGCGTCTACTCGGTCGACGGGTACGACGTGACGCTGGCCGGGAAGCCGATCGCCGGCAAGGAATCCGAGCTGACCTTCAACATCAGCAAGGCGGGCAAGCCCGTCACCGACCTGCAGCCGTACCTCGGCGCCTTCGGGCACCTGGTGTCACTGCGCGGCGGCGATCTCGCCTACCTGCACACCCATCCGTCCATCGAGGCAAAGGCGGGGATGAAGGGCGGACCGGAGATCAAGTTCGGTACGACGTTCCCGACCGCCGGCACGTACAGCCTGTTCCTGGACTTCCAGCACGCCGGCAAGGTGCGCACCGCCGAGTTCACCGTGAACGTCGGCAGCACCGGGACGGCGATCGTGCCGCCCACCACGCTGCCCAGCGCGAGCCAGACCCCGGCGCCGAGCTCGAAGCCGGGCGAGACTCCGGGCCAGACTCCGGGGCACGAAGAAACCCCGCACGGCCACTGAAAGGAGGCCCAGCAATGACCACACCGGACAACAACGTCGAACTCCTGATCGGTGGCATGACGTGCGCCTCCTGCGCCAACCGGGTCGAGAAGAAGCTCAACCGGATGGAAGGCGTCACCGCGACCGTCAACTACGCCACCGAGAAGGCGAAGGTGACGTTTGCCGAAGGCATCAGTACCGACGACCTGGTGGCCACCGTCGAAGCGACCGGCTACACCGCTTCGTTGCCCACTCCCCCTGTTGCCGGCGGCCCCGAAGGCGCGGAGCCGGCCGATGAGCTGAAGCCGTTGCGTCAGCGGCTCATCGCCAGCATCGCCCTCGCCGTACCGGTGATTGCCCTGGGCATGATTCCCGCGCTGCAGTTCGACTTCTGGCAGTGGGCGTCGCTGACGCTGGCGGCGCCGGTCGTGACCTGGGCTGCCTGGCCGTTCCACAAGGCCACCTGGACCAACCTGCGGCACGGCGCCGCGACGATGGACACGCTGATCTCGGTCGGCGTCGTCAGCTCCTTCATCTGGTCGCTCTACGCGCTGTTCCTCGGCGAGGCGGGCACGCCGGGGATGAAGATGCCGTTCACGCTGATCCCGTCCCGCGGCAGCGGCGCCGAGGAGATCTACCTCGAGGTCGCGGCCGGCGTGACGACGTTCATCCTGGCCGGCCGGTACTTCGAGGCTCGCGCCAAGCGCCGCTCGGGTGCCGCGCTGAAGGCTCTGCTGGAGCTGGGCGCCAAGGAGGTCGCCGTCCTGCGTGACGGGGCGGAGGTCCGCATCCCTGCGGATCAACTTGCCGTGGGCAACGAGTTTGTCGTCCGGCCGGGCGAGAAGATCGCCACCGACGGTGTGATCGTCACCGGTAGCAGCGCGGTGGACGCGTCGATGCTGACCGGCGAATCGGTACCGGTCGAGGTCGGCGAGGGTGACTCCGTCGTCGGCGCGACCGTGAACGCCGGCGGGCGGCTCGTAGTACGGGCGACCCGGGTCGGGTCTGATACTCAGCTGGCGCAGATGGCGCGGCTGGTCGAGGACGCGCAGAACGGGAAGGCCGCCGTGCAGCGGTTGGCCGACCGGATCTCCGGGGTGTTCGTGCCGATCGTGATCGGGCTTGCGCTGGCCACTTTGGGCTTCTGGCTCGGGAACGGGTCGCCGGTCGAGGTGGCGTTCATGGCTGCGGTCGCAGTACTGATCATCGCTTGCCCTTGCGCACTGGGGCTTGCGACGCCGACCGCGTTGATGGTCGGGACCGGGCGTGGGGCTCAGCTGGGCATCCTGATCAAGGGCCCGGAGGTGCTGGAGTCGACGCAGCGGATCGACACCGTCGTACTGGACAAGACCGGGACCGTGACGACCGGGCGGATGGCGCTGGTCGACGTACTGCTGGCCGAGGGTGAGGAGCGCGCCGAGGTACTGCGGCTGGCGGGGGCGCTGGAGCACCCCAGTGAGCACCCGATCGCCCAGGCGATTGCGCGAGGCGCTGCCGATGAGGTTGGCAAACTTGCTGCTGTCGAGGACTTCGGGAACGTGGAAGGGCTCGGCGTACAAGGGATTGTCGACGGGCACGCCGTACTGGTCGGGCGCACGAAGTTGCTCGAGGAGTGGAGTCAGTATCTGCCGTCGGAGCTCGCCGATGCCAAGGAGCGCGCAGAGGCTGAGGGCAGTACTGCGGTCGCTGTCGGGTGGGACGGTAAGGCGCGGGCTGTGCTGGTTGTCGCGGACACCGTGAAGCCGAGCTCGGCCGAGGCGATCCGGCAGTTGAAGGCGCTCGGGTTGCGGCCGGTGCTGCTGACTGGTGACAACGAGGCGGTGGCGCGGAAGGTGGCGGCGGAGGTCGGCATCGACGAGGTGATCGCCGAGGTGATGCCGGCCGGCAAGGTCGAGGCGGTGAAGAAGCTGCAGAGCGAAGGCCGTTCGGTGGCGATGGTCGGCGACGGCGTGAACGACGCGGCCGCGCTCGCCCAGGCCGACCTCGGTCTGTCGATGGGCACCGGCACGGACGTGGCGATCGAAGCGAGCGACCTGACGCTGGTCCGAGGCGACCTCCGCTCGGCGGCCGACGCGATCCGGCTGTCCCGAAGCACCCTCCGCACCATCAAGGGCAACCTGTTCTGGGCCTTCGCCTACAACGTCGCAGGCCTCCCCCTAGCAGCCGCCGGCCTCCTCAACCCCATGCTGGCAGGAGCCGCCATGGCCTTCAGCTCAGTCTTCGTAGTAACCAACAGCCTGAGACTGAAGCGCTTCCAACCACTATCCGCACCCTGAACCTCCAGGGTCACTCACATGTGGCCGTTCGGCAACATTTCGAAATGTTGCCGTACGGCCACGTTTCCGATGTGGACGTACGGCCACATTGGTTATTGTGGTCGTACTCTCACATCACAGGAAGCCGGGCAACTCATGGAGCTTCATACGGTCAACGACGTAGGTGCCGTGGTCCGTAGCGCGCGCCGCCAGAATGGGCTCACCCAAGCGGACCTCGCTCGGCAGGCAGGCGTATCACGCGAGTGGCTGGTCCGACTCGAGCATGGACATCCACGCCTAGAGATGCAATTGGTCCTGGACACGCTCTCAGCGCTGGGGTTGGCACTGAACGTCGTGGATAGTCGGTCAGATAGCAAATCGCAGGACACAGCCTGGGACGACCTCTTCGTCGGCCTGACCAAGAGCGACGATGACAATGGCTGAAGATCGGCTTGTCGTCTACCTCGACGGCATCCGCACGGGAATCCTGCGTCAGAACCTGCAAGGCCAGCTTTCCTTCGAGTACGACGATGCCTATCGCGCGGACCCCTCGGCAATTCCCTTGTCCCTGTCGATGCCGAAAGCTGCCAAGGCGCACTCCAACCGACAGGTCCGGGCATTTGTCTCCGGCCTACTTCCTGACAGCGAGGCTGCACTCCAACGTCTTGGCCATAAATACGGGGTGTCTCCGAACAACCCCTTCGCGCTACTGCGAAACATCGGCAGAGATGCTGCCGGAGCAGTGCAAATACTTCCCGAGGAGATTGCCTCTGACGATGCCGCCAATCGCCAAGGCGGCATCGAGTGGCTCAGCGAGGAAGCACTGGACAAGACTCCGGCGGGAGATGGCGGCGCCTCCATCAGGAGGACATGTGCCAAGCACTGGCTATTCCCCCAACCAAGAAGTACCAGGAAGATGGCGGACCCGGCGTCCGGGAGATCGGTGACTTGCTGGCCAGAACCAGCCTCAGCGCCTCACGCCGGGACAACCTGCGGAGAATGTTCGACTACATCGTTGATAACGCCGCCATAGCAGCGACGGATGCACATGCGAAGAACTACTCGATCCTTCTCGGCTCTCGCGACATCCGGCTTGCGCCTCTCTACGACGTCGCGACCATGCTGCCTTACGACCAGGAAAGAGGCCTCAAGTCAGCGATGAAGATCGGAGGGACGTGGGACCTGGCGGCTGTGACCGACAAGGACTGGGCAACTACCGGCAGCCGGCTGGGGCTGGATGCCGAAGAATCAGTCAGCAGGGCGAGAGACATCAGAGCGAACATCCCGGCGGCCTTCGATCGGGCAGTCCAGGAGGAGAAGGTTCCCGACGCATTGAGGCAACGAGCGCGATGGATCGCGGAGCTGATCACCGCGCATGTCCAGAATCGCCGCAACAGGTGGGGAAGCCTTGACGTCGCCCCCTGGACTGGACCGCACAGCACCTCGAGCTGATTCCCGACAGAGCATGCGGTCTGCGACCTGGGGGCTCCTCGGTGGGTCAGCGGAGCCAAGCTGTGGTGTCTGGGGGGAGTTTGGCTTCTTCTAGCGGGTTGCTGGTTAGGAGTAGGTCGGTGTGGGTGGGGAGGTTGATGGGGTGTGGGGTCAGGTTGGTGATGCAGGTTAAGGATTCGCGGGTGAAGGCTAGGACTCCGGGGGGTGAAGCTAGCCAGGTGAGGGTGCCGTCGCCTAGGAGTTGTCGGCGGAGGGCGAGGGCGTTGCGGTAGAGGGCGAGCATGGAGTTCTGGTCGGCTGACTGGGACTCGACGGTGAGGTTTTTCCAGTCGGGCGGCTGTGGGAGCCACGTCGTACCGGAGCCGAAGCCGAACGGCGGTTCTTTGCCGGACCATGGGAGCGGGACGCGGCAGCCGTCCCGGCCGCGGTCGGTGCCGCCGGAGCGGGCCCAGAGTGGGTCTTGGAGTAGGTGGTCGGGGAGGTCTTCTACCTCAGGGAGGCCCAGCTCCTCGCCCTGGTAGACATAAAGGCCACCCGGCAGTGCCATCGCCAGGAGGGCGGCCGCTCGCGCGCGGCGTTCGCCGAGGACGGGGTCGGTCGACATGCCGTGTTTGCGGTCCTGGTGGGAGAAGGACGTGTCCGGTCGCCCGTACTTCGTCACCGGCCGGGTGACGTCGTGATTCGACAGCACCCACGTCGGTGGCGCGCCGATCGGCACGTGGGTGGCCAGCGTCAGGTCGATGGACGCGCGCAACTCGGCCGCATCCCACGGCCGGGACAGGAAGTCGAAGTTGAACGCGGTCTGCATCTCGTCCGGCCGGAGGTACAGCGCGAACCGCTCCTGGTCCGGCATCCACATCTCCCCGACCAGGAAGCGCCCCTCATAGGAGTCGGTGATCCGCCGCCAGCCGCGGTACACGTCGTGCACCTCGTCATGGTCGGTGTACGACTCCTCCACACTGTCCAGGTCCTTGAACAGCACGGCCGCACTGTCGATCCGGATCCCGTCGACCCCGCGGTCGAGCCAGAACCGCAGGATGGCGTGGAACTCCTCCACCACCTCGGGATTGCGCCAGTTGAAGTCCGGCTGCTCGGGCGCGAACAGATGCAGGTACCACTGCCCGTCCGGCACCTGCGTCCAGGCCGGTCCGTTGAAGATCGACTGCCAGTCGTTCGGCGGCCGCCCGTCCGCCCGCCCGTCGCGAAAGAGAAACCGCTCCCGCTCAGGCGATCCCGGCCCGGCCGCGAGCGCCTGGACGAACCAGTCCTGCTGGTCGGAGCCATGGTTCGGCACGATGTCGATGATGGTGCGGATCCCCAGCGCGTGCGCCTCCTCGATATACGCCTCGGCCTCGGCCAGGGTCCCGAAACCCGGGTCGATCGCGCGGTAGTCGGCCACGTCGTACCCGCCGTCGGCCATCGGCGACGGGTACCACGGGTTCAGCCAGATCGCGTCGACGCCGAGGTCCGCGAGATAGGGCAGCCTGGAACGCAGCCCGGCGAGGTCGCCGATCCCGTCACCGTTGCCGTCGGCAAAGCTGCGCAGGTAGACCTGGTAGATCGCGGCTCCGCGCCACCACGTATCCGACATTGCTTCTCCTTACGAGGTTGGAGGATCAGCCTTTGAGGCTTCCGGCGGTGAGGCCCGCCATGATGCTGCGCTGGAACACGAAGAAGACCAGGATCGTCGGCAGGGAGGCGATCACCAGCGAAGCGATCAGCACGTTCTGCGGCATCTGCGCGGACAGCGACGCGATGCCGACGCTGATCGACATCTTGTCCGTCTCCGGCAGCACCAGCAGCGGCCAGACGAAGTCCTTCCAGACCGTCACCACGGACAGGATCGACACCACCCCGAGGATCGGCCGGGACACCGGCAGCACGATCGACCAGAGAATCCGCATCGGCGACGCGCCGTCGATCTCGGCCGCCTCCAGCAGCTCGCGCGGGATCGAGTCGAAGAACCGCTTGAGCAGGAAGATGAAGAACCCGTTCGCTGCCGCCGGCAACCAGATCGCCCACGGGGTGTTGAGCAGGTCGAACCCGAAGATCGGCACGTCCTTGGCGACCAGGTAGGTCGGCAGCAGCAGCACCATCGGCGGAATCATCAACGTGGCCAGCATCAGCGCCAGGATCAGCTTGCCGAAGTACGGCCGCAGCTTCGACAACGCGTACGCCGCGGTGACGTCGATGGCGAGCGTGAACAGCCACGCGCCACCGGCGTACAGGACGGTGTTCTTCAGGAAGACGCCGAGCTGCAGCTGGTTCCAGGCGTCGGCGTAGACGCCGAAGTCGAGGCTGGTCGGGAAGAAGCTCGGCGGGATCTGGGCCAGCTCGTCGGGCGACTTCAGCGCACCGGTCACCATCCAGTACAGCGGGAAGACGAAGGCCAGCGTGAAGGCGATCACCACCACGACCAGGACGGTCCAGTAGATCACCTTCCCGCGCGGGGACTGCAACGACAACGGCGACACCAGACTCCTGGTCTCGGAGCCGCGCCCCTTGTCCTTCTTCCTCGTACGCCGCGGCGCCGGCGCCGGAGTGGTTGCCTCCAGCACCCTTCGCGGTTGCAATGTCGTTGTCATCGGCCACCTTCGTTGTCTCGGGAGACGCGCAGGTAGATCGCGGAGAACACCATCAGGACGACCATCAGCATCAGACCCAGCGCACCACCGCCACCGAAGTCGCCGAAGTTGAAGGCGTACTGGTACATCAGGTAGGCCACCGTGACGGTCGCGTTCTCCGGACCACCGCCGGTCAGCAGATAGGGCTCGATGAACACCTGCATCGTCGCCACCACCTGGAGCAGCAGCATCACCAGGAGGATCAGCTTGGTCTGCGGAATCGTCACGTGCCAGACCCGGCGGAACAGTCCGGCGCCGTCGAGCTCGGCGGACTCGTACAGCTCGCCTGCAATGCTCTGCAACGCGGCGAGGTAGATCAGCGTGCCGGTCCCGAGGTTCATCCAGGTGGAGACCAGGACGAGCGAGATGAGCGCGGTCGACGAGGAGTCCAGCCAGCTCAGCGGCCCGATGCCGAACACGTTGAGGATCTGGTTGAACAGTCCCGCGCCGGGATCGTAGAACCACTTGAACAACAGCACCCCGACGGCGGGCGGCAGCATCACCGGTAGATACACGACGAACCGCAGGTACGCCCTTGCATGCCGCAACTCGTTCAGCACCACCGCGAGCACGAACGGAACCGCGTACCCCACGATCAGCGCCAGCCCACTGAAGGCGGCCGTGTTGATCCAGGCCGACCGGAACGCCGGATCGCCGATCACGCTGCGGAAGTTGTCGAAGCCGACCCACCGCGGTGGATCGACGAAGTTGTTCTCCTGGAAGCTGAGGATCACCTCGCGGACCATCGGATACCAGGAGAAGAAGGCGAAACAGATCAGCGCCCCGCAGAGGAACCCGTACGCCGTGAGGTTCCTGCCCACCGCGCGGCGCGCCGCCCCCTGGGGAAGGGAGCGGCGCACCGGCGGCTTGGCGACCAGCTGAGTCATCAGGTGTTCTTGGCGAGGATCTTGTTGGCCTTGCTCTCTGCATCGGAGAGCAGCTTGTCGATATCTGCATCCTTGCGAGTGAGGACCGCGGACATTGCCACATCCAGTACGGCGTACAGCTCCTGCGCCTTCGGCGGCTCGAGCTTGTTGGTGATCTTGGCCTGCGCCTCGACGTACGGCGTGAAGTGCTCGACCGGTACCGTCGCGAACTTCTTCCGCAGGGCGGTGATCTCCTTCCCGGGCGCCGAGTCGCCGTACAGATCGGGGATCGGCAGGCCGACCGGACGGCCCTGGGCCTTGGCTCGCTCGTAGTTGAACTGGCCCTTGCCCGGCGTCAGCTCGTGGAACTCCAGCCAGAGCAGGCCGGCTTTGATCTTCTCCGGCGTGGCCTTCGGGTTGAACATGTAGCCGTCGCCACCACTCAGCGACGCCTTGCCCTCGGACTCCGGTACCGGCGCCACGCCGTAGTCCTCGAACTTGCCCTGGAAGTCGTTGTTGACCGACTGGACCACGTCCGGCGCACCGATCATCATGCCGAGCTTGCCCGAGCCCATCATCCGCATCAGGTCTTCCCACTGCAGCAGTTGCTTGGTGCCCATGCTGTTGTCGTCCCAGCGCATCTTCTTCAGGTTCTCCAGCACGGCCTTGCCCTCGGCGCTGTTGAACGCCGCGGTCTTGCCGTCCTCGCTCACCATCGAGCCACCCCGGGCGTACAGCGAGGCGGCGAAGTGCCAACCGCCGGTGTTGCCCGCGCTGTACTCACCAAAGCCCGTGTAGCCCGCGCCGAGACCGGCGATCTTCTTGGCCGCTTCCTGCACCTCGGCCCAGGTCTTGGGCGGCGAGTCCGGGTTCAGGCCCGCCTGGGTGAAGAGCTTGCGGTTGTAGACCAGGCCCATGTTGTAGTTGTTGCGCGGCAGGCCGAAGGTCTTGTCGCCGTCCTTGAAGACACTCTGGACGTCCGCACGGATGTCCTTGAGGGCCTTGACCTCACCGACGTACTGGCTGATGTCGGCGGCCTGCCTGGCCTTGATGATCTTCTGGACGTCGGTGTAGTAGACGTAGAACACGTCCTCCTGGGTACCGCCGGCCAGCTTGGCCTGGAAGGTGTCCGGGTTGATGCAGGGGAACGCGTCCTTGCTCTGGATGGTGATGTTCGGGTGCAGCTTCTGGAAGGCCGCCACGTCCTCGTCCCAGGCGGTGCGTTCCTTCGGGTTGCTCTTCGGTGGCTGGCAGCCCACCGTGATCGTGACCGGAGCATTCGCGTCGCCCGACCCCTGGGCAGCCGGCTTGTCCTCGTCCCCGGATCCACAGGACGCGGCCGCTAGGCCCAGCCCTGCCACGAGCAACAGGCTGAGCGCCCTGCGCTGGCTCGTTGTCCTCATAGATCTGCCCCTCTGCTCTCGAATGTGGTCCGTACGGTAGGCAACTCGACCTGAGAGCGCAATACTTCGATGACATGTTGCAAGAACGAGACGATCGGTCGGAATGTGAGGGCATGCCAAAAGGGCGAAACAGGTGGTCACCTGCTTCGCCCTGAGTGATCAGTCAGTTACCCAACGGCCTTCGCCGTCGATGCGCGCACGACCAGTTCCGGCTCGAACAGCAACTCGTCGGCCGGTACCACGGCGCGCTCGATCAGCGCGACCAGCATGTCGACCGCCGCGCGGCCCATCGCGTCGATCGGCTGGCGGACCGTGGTCAGCGGCGGATCGGTGCAGTTCATCATCGCCGAGTCGTCGTAGCCGATCACCGAGACATCACCGGGCACGGACAGGCCGGCCCGGCGTACCGCGCGGATCGCGCCGAGGGCCAGGATGTCGCTCGCGCAGACGATGCCGGTGACGCCTTGTTTGACCAGCCGGGTGGCGGCCGCGTGCCCGCCCTCGAGCGAGAACATGGTGTGCTCGACCAGCGCGGGATCGGCCTCCGGTGAGGCCAGGAACGTGTCCAGCTTGCGCCGCGAGGGGATGTGGTCGCGCGGGCCGAGCACCATCCCGATCTTGTGGTGTCCCAGCGCCCGCAGGTGTCCGAGCGCCATCTCGGCGGCGACCACGTCGTCCGACGAGACCTGCGGGAACCCGAGGTGGTCGACGGCGGCGTTGACCAGCACGGTCGGCAGCTTGCGCTCCTGGATCAGCTCGTAGTGCGCGTGCGGCGCATCGGCCTGCGCATAGAAGCCGCCGGCGAAGACGACACCTGAGACCTGCTGCTGCAGGAGCAGGTCGACGTAGTCGGCCTCGGATACTCCGCCGACCGTCCTGGTGCAGAGCAAGGACGTGAAACCTTGCTGGGCCAGCGCGCCGCCGACGACCTCGGCGAAGGCGGGGAAGATCGGGTTCTGCAACTCCGGAAGGACCAGTCCGACCAAGCGGGCGCGGTCGCCGCGGAGCTGGGTGGGCCGCTCGTACCCGAGCACGTCGAGCGCGGTCAGCACCGCCTCGCGGGTCGCCTCGGAGACGCCGGGTTTGCCGTTCAGCACCCGGCTGACGGTCGCTTCGCTCACGCCGACCTTCTTGGCCACCTCTGCAAGACGTCGAGTCATAGCGCAAACACTACGCCATATTCCGCAAGTTCTTGCGGCCGCTTACGTTCGTTACCCGATCCGTCAGGAACTGAGACACTGGTCGACGTGCCTCGTTTCGTCGCCACCCGCCCGGACACCGGACTGCTCTCGCTCCCGTGGGACATCCCGCTGGAGGACTGGCCCGACGACCAGCTGGTCGCGCTGCCGCGCGGTATCTCGCGGCACGTGGTCCGCTTCGTCCGGGTGAACGGCACGGTCTACGCCATCAAAGAGGTGATGGAACACCTCGCGATGCACGAGTACCGGCTGCTCCGCGACCTCGAACGCCTCGACTCCCCCTCGGTCGAGCCGGTCGGCGTGATCACCGACCGGGTCGACAAGAACGGCGAACCGCTCGACTCGATCCTGGTCACCAAGCATCTGCAGTTCTCCCTGCCGTACCGGGCGCTGTTCTCCAGCACTCTCCGGCCGGACACGGTCAATCGGCTGATCGACGCCCTGGTCGCGCTGATCGTCCGGATGCACCTGCTCGGGTTCTTCTGGGGCGACTGCTCGCTGTCGAACACGTTGTTCCGGCGCGACGCGGGCGCCTTCGCGGCGTACCTGGTGGATGCGGAGACCGGCGAGCTGCACCAGGACATCTCCGACGGGCAGCGGGCGCACGACCTTTACACCGCCGAGATCAACCTGTTCGGCGAGCTGTCCGACCTCGAGGAGGGTGGTCTGCTCGACGCGGACATCGACCCGCTGGAGACGATCCACTCGATCACCGCCCGGTACGAGGCGCTCTGGAAGGAGCTGACCGCACCTGAGGAGTTCCACTCCGACGAGATGCACCGGCTGGACTCGCGGATCCGCCGGCTCAACGAGCTCGGCTTCGACGTCGCCGAGATCGACATCATCACCGACTGGGACGGCAGCCAGGTCCGGATCCAGCCGAAGGTCGTGGACGCCGGCCACCACAGCCGCCGGCTGCTGCGCCTGACCGGCCTCGACGTCGAGGAGAACCAGGCCCGCCGCCTGCTGAACGACCTGGACTCCTTCGCCGCCTCCACCGACCAGCAGAACGAGGACGAGGAAATCGTCGCGCACCAGTGGCTGACCGAGGTCTTCGAACCGGTCGTCCGCTCCGTACCGCGCAACCTCAACCGCAAACTCGAGCCGGCCGAGGTCTTCCACGAAGTCCTGGAACACCGCTGGTTCCTCTCCGAACAAGCCGGCCACGAGGTCGACACCATGGAAGCAGCCCGCTCCTACGTCGACGAAGTCCTAGCCGCCAAACCCGACGAAAAACTAACCCTCCCCCCAGCCCCGCCCCCCGGCACCACCATCGACCCCGACCGCGACTGACCCACCCGCCTCGTGCAACGTCTGACCCTCTGGCGGCGTGGTAGGGGGTAGGAGGTGGCAGATGCCCGATTTCGACGAGTGGGTCCAGTCGCGGGGCGCTGCCTTGTTACGGTTCGCCTATCTGGTCACCCGCGACCGCAACCGCGCTGAAGAAGCTGTTCAGGACGCCCTCGTCGCGGCGTACCCCCGCTGGTCCAAGATCAGCAGGACAGGTGATCCGGAGGCCTACCTTCGCCGGGCGGTCATCAACGCCGACATCTCACGCTGGCGCAAGTTCTTCCGCCGCGAGAGTCCCGTCGGCGAACCGTCCACGTTCGACACAGCCACCGCCGACCACGCCGGCCCGTACGCCGAACAGGACGCGGTCTGGACGCTCTGCGCCTCCCTGCCCACCAAACAACGCGCCGCCGTCGTCCTCCGGTACTACGAAGGACTGCCGGACAACGAGATCGCCGAGATCCTCGAGTGCACGCCCGGCACGGTCCGCTCCCAGATCCATCGCGCTCTGGCGTCCCTGCGGACGACCCTGAGCACGACCGAGGAGGTCACGTACCGATGACCAGCCACGAAGACCCCACCGAAACCCTGCTCACCCAGAGCCTGGACCGCCGCGCGGCGGAGGCCCCTCGCGACGACGACCTGCTCGACCAGGTCCACACCCGACTACGCCGCCGCCGGTCGGCCCGCACCGCCGGCTCCCTCGTCCTGGCCTGTGCTGCGGTGGTGACCGGCATCTTCGGCGTCCACTCGATGCTGGACACCACCTCGAGTACGCCGCCCGCGACCCAGATCTCGCCCGGTCCGACAACGCCGGCCGAGGGCTGGCGGTGGGAGTCCTATCGGACGATCCAGCTTCAGGTGCCGAGCGACTGGGGGTTCGGGACGACCGACCAGCCGCCCTGTCTGGTCAAGAAGAAGGTGGCAGGCTACGTCGGCCGGCCGGGTTTTGTGCCCGGGATCGGCTGCATGGAGGCCTGGCCGGAGCCCCGGGTGCGCTCGCCGTACGTCTGGTTCGCGAGCGGCCGTGCCGGCGTCCAGACCAGCGGTGACGGCTGGACCCAGGAGACCCGGGAACTCGACGGTGTGACGATCACCGTCTTCAGCAGTGACGACGCACTGCGGAAGCGGATCTTCGACTCGGTCGCCCCGATCGTCAGCGTGGACGGGAACGGCTGCCCGCCGGTCGTCCCGGTCGACCGGCCGGGACCCGGCGCGGCGCTCGAGTCCGTCGGCACCATCCGGTCGATCGCCGTCTGCGGCTTCATCGGCAACGTCCTCAACTCCAGCTCCAAGCTCGGCGCCGACCAGTCGAAAGCGATCGCGTCCGCCATCCTCGCCGCCCCGAAAGGCGTCGGCCCCGACCAGCCGAAGTGCTACGACTCCAGCCCGATCGACCTCCTCCTCAAGGTCGACGGCACCACCCACGACGCTGAACTCACGATCCGCTTCAGCAACTGCACCCACAACGGAGCCGACGACGGCACCACCATCCGCCGCCTGACCAAGCCCTACCTCGACCCCCTCCTCACCGGCCCCCACCAACTCCCCGGCTGGAGCAGCAAGAGCGGCATAGGCATCCTTCGCGACCAACCCAGGACCAAATGATCAGCGCAGTCAGCTGCCGGGTGCTGCGACTGTCAATCCCAGATGCTTCGCGCCAGCGAGCAATCGGCTGTCGTACGTGACGAATGCCGTCAGATCGTCACCTAGTACTGCGTCCGCGGTGGCGAGGTGGATCGCGCCGAGCGAGCGGAGGGCAGGATCGTCGTAGGCGGCGGCCGTGGTCCTGACCAGTTCATCGATCTCGTAGATCGCGATTCGGGCGAGCACCCCTGGCACTGCGGACAGCAGGTCTGGCTCGGTTCGCCGCAGTGCTCGCGGAAGCTCGACCTCGGCGAGCGCAGACGAGATCAGGAACTGGTCCTGCCGATCAGCGATCCAGTCGACCAGTGCATCCGACTCCACCTCACGGCGGACGAGTTTCACCAGAGCCGCCGTGTCGAGGTAGATCATCAGACACCTCCTCTGCTGCGAACCGACCGTCGATTCAGCAGAGAAGTTATCCGTGTCCGGAACCCGCCCAGCACTTGTCCACAGGGCAACTGCGGACCTGGTCAGCGTGGGGTGTAGACGCGGATGTGGTCTATGTCGAAGGAGTTGGGGAAGGGGGTTGTGGCGTCTGGGGGGCCGCCTCGGTCGGGGTTGGCCCAGGTGCCGCTGTTGAGGACTATGTACATGGGTTTGGTGGGGACCTGTGGGCCGGTGATGGTTGAGGTCGGTTTGCCGTCGACGGTGAACGTGATGCGGCCGGGTGACCAGAGGACACCGTACGTGTGCCAGCCAGTGGTCGGGGCTGGGCCGTAGGACCAGTCACTGTCCCAGTGGACGTCGGGCCAGGTGCCTGAGGCCAGGCCGCTGTGCATGCCGGAGATGCTGCCGAACCACTCGGCGACGTCGATCTCCGGTGGCCAGCTGCGGTCCTGCGGGATCAGCCAGAACGCCGGCCACAATCCCTTGCCGGCTGGGAACTTCGCGCAGATCTCCCAGTAGCCGTAGGCCTGGAAGAACTTGTCGTGCGAGGAGATGAACCCCTCCGTGTACTGGAAGGTCCCGACCGGATCCGTGCCGACCACCGGCTTGTCGTCCGTGACTAGCCGCAGCCGTCCTCGCGACAGGACGACGTTCTCGTCGACGGCATAACTCCCGTACGACGTGTTGTGGTAGTGCCCGCCGGCCCGGCCGGGGAAGTCCATCACCGTGCTCCACCGCCGGCGATCCAGTGTGGTGCCACCGAATTCGTCGGCGAAGCTCAGCCGCATCCCGGCCGGCGGCGCGGCGGCCGGCGTACAGGTGCGTTCGGTTGCCTGCGGCAACTGTATGTCGGCGGCCCGGGCGGGGCTCGTCAAGGTTGCGGTCGCCAGCAGCAGGCCGGCTACTCCCAGGGGGATCGCGTGGCGTCGTCGGAGGTTCATTCGGACTCCTGTCACTTGATGCCGGAGGTGGAGAAGCCGCTGACGAAGCGGCGTTGCATGAACAGGAAGATGACCAGGACCGGCAACACGTACATCACCGCGCCGGCCGCGACCAGGTTGTTCATCGGCAGGCCCTTGTCGTTGACGTAGCCGGTCGCCATCGCGACGGCCAGCGTCGTACTGTCCTGGTTCAGGAACATCGCCGGGCCGACGAAGTCACCCCAGGCGTGGGTGAAGGACAGGATCACGCTGGCGGCGATCACCGGCCAGGACTGGGGCAGGAAGATCCGCCAGAAGATCGTCACGTACCCGCAGCCGTCGATGATGGCGGCCTCTTCGAGCTCGCGTGGGATCCCGGCGAAGAACTGCCGGAACAGGAAGATCAGGAAGGCACTGCCACCCAGCCCCCACGCGACCCACGGCCAGTACGTGTTGACCAGGTGCAGCTTCGCGAAGATCAGGTACGTCGGGACCAGCGTGACGATTCCCGGCAGCATCATCGTGGCCAGCAGGACCACGAACAACTGCTTCTTGCCCGGTGCCGTCAGCCGCGCGAACCCGAACCCGACCCAGGCCGAGCTCAGCGTGGTCAACGTCGTGCTGATGAACGCGATGGTCAGCGAGTTCCGCAGCGCGCCGACGAAGTTGACGTTGCGGACCGCGTCGACGTAGTTCTCGAACCGCAGCTGCGACGGCAGCCAGGTGGGCGGGAACGACGCCATCTCGGCCGGTGACTTCAGCGACGTCGATGCCAGCCACAGGATCGGGCTGATCATCACCAGGACGACGGACGCCAGCACCAGGTACAGCGCCCAGCGATAGCTCCGGGTGATCATCGCTTCCCCTCCGGCTCGACGGTGTAGAAGACGGTCTTGGCGCTGACCTTGATGATCACCAGAGTCACCACCATGATGACCGCGAACAGCAGCCAGAGCATCGCGGACGCGTAGCCGAACCGGGAGGCACTGAAGTACTGCGCGAACACGTGGATCATGTACATGTAGTTGCCCTGCGGCACCGTGCCCGCCCCGCTCAGCGATCCCGAGGACAGCAACAGCGGCGCGAACGACTGCAACGAGCCGATCACCCCGGTGATCACCTGGAACAGGATCACCGGCGACAGCAGTGGAACGGTGATCCGCGTGAACGACTGCCAGTACGACGCCCCGTCGACCTGCGCGGCCTCGAGCAACTCCCGGGGAATGTCCTGCAGGCCCGCCAGCGAGATGATCATCGATCCGCCACAAGCCCACAACACCAACGCGTACAGCACATAGCGGACGTTCGGATCCACCAGCCAGGTGATCGGATCGGCGCCGAGACCGCTCAGCGCGCCGTTCGCCGCGCCGGCGTCCCGGTCGAAGATCAGCCGGAAGGTCAACGCAGCCCCGACCGGCGGGACCACGGCCGGCAGATAGATCAGTCCGCGGAACAGCCCGCGGCCACGCATCGGCTGGTTGAGCATCACGGCCAGCAGCAGTCCAGCGAGGATCGACAGTGGCACCGTCACCGCCGTGAACACGCCGGTCTTCGCCAGCGAGCTCATCGTCAACGGGTCGCGGAAGATCTCCAGGTAGTTGTCGAAGCCGACGAAGTGCGTCCGCGGCGAGAGCCCGTCCGAGTCGGTCAGGCTGAGCCAGAACGCGTAGCCGAGCGGGAACACGGTCAGGCCGACGAACCCGATGATCCACGGCGCGACGAACAGGTAGAAGGTGCGCGCCTTGCGCAGCGCCGGCGGCTTCTTCCTCACCGGGCGCTCCACCACGGCGTCCGGCACGGTGGCAGGCGGTACCTCGGTCAGCGCGGAGCTCACCGCAACCGCTTCTTTCCGTCGGCCAGCTGGGCGTTGAGCTGCGAGTTCAGCGTGTCGGCGAACTGGCCGGCCGTCATCGTCCCCTTGATTGCCTTCGGCAACTCACGGGTGATGACGGTGTTGATCGCGTCCTGCCGCGCGTACGGGGTGAAGGACATCACCGAGAAGTGCTGCTGCTCCGCCTGCTGCACCTCGTAGGCCTGCTTCTGGTACGGCAGCTTCTGGGGCATCAGTTTCTGCAGCGACTTGAGCGGCGGGACCCCCCAACCGCCGGCCGCCCTGGCCTTGGCCGGCTCGCCGGCCAGGAACCACTCCATCACCTGCCAGGCGGCGTCCTTGTTCTTGCTCGCCTTCGGGATCCACAGACCGGTCGCGCCGAAGCACGGGCTGACCCGCCGGGCGGTGTCGAACTGCGGCGCCGGCGCGAAGCCCGCGACCTTGGCGGACTTGGGGTCACCGGCGAACAGACCGCCCAGCCAGTAGCCGCTGAGGGTGGTCGCGATCCGGCCGGCCTGGAACGTCGGGCCGTCCCAGCCGTTCGGGTCGGGGTTCAGCACGGTCGGCCCGATCCCCGCCTTCGCGTAGTCGAGGTACCAGGTGAGGGCGCGCTGTGCCTCCGGGCTGCTGAAGTCGACCGAGGCGAGGTCGTCGGAGGACAGCTTCCCGCCCGCCAGATCCGTCAGCCAGCTCAGCTGGCTGAAAAGCCCCAGCCCGTTGGGATTCAGGCCGTAGACGCTGACCTTCGCGCCCTGCCGCTTGGTCAGCGACTTGCCCTCCTCGAGCAGCTCGTCGAGCAGCAGCGGCGTCGATGCGCTCGGCCGCGCCACCTTTGCCGCGTCGTACAGGGCGCCGTTGTACCAGATCGTGCAGTCCTGCGAGTAGTCCTTCGCGAACCCGTAGCGCGGCCCGCTGCCCTGCTTCTCGCCGTCGTAGCGCCAGACGTCGTTGACCGGGTCGATGTCGTCGGCCTTGATCAGCGTGCTGTTCGCGAAGTACGGATCGAGGTTCTCCGCCACCTGCCGGGCCACCAGGTACGGCGTCTCGGTCGCGCCCAGGCCGCGGACCACGTCCGGAGGGTTGCCGCTGGCAAGCATCGCGGTCAGCTTGGTCAGGTCGTACTCGACCGTCTTCACGGTCAGGCCGAGTGCCTGCGCGGCGGCCTTGGCCTCCTTCGGCCCGAACTCGCCGGACTGCGACATCACCGTCACCGTGCCCTTGGCGGCGGAGCCGGTAGCGCCTCCGGCGGCCGGCGTTTTCGTGGAGGACGCGGGCGAGCAGCCCATCGCCAGCGCGGTCCCGGCGGCTGCGCCGCCGAGCGCCAGGAACCGGCGGCGGGAGAACCCTGCGTTCGTTGTGGTCATGGCCAGCCTCTCAGTCGGAAGTCCCCGAAGTGGTCTCTGTGTCGAAGAGCCGGCAGACCGGGCCGGAGGAGGGGCCGGCCCGGTCTGCCAGTTCTTCGCTGTCGTCCTCGGGCCGGTAGCCGAGCTCGTGCCGGGCCGAGGTGGTGTCCCAGTGGTTGCGCGTGTTCGCTGACACGCCGAAGTGCACGCCGTACCGCTCGTCGGTCTGCAGGGCGGCGAGCACCAGCCGGCCGGCGTCGCCGTCGGACAGCCACTGCCCGAGGTAGCGCCGCTCGGTCAGCGGCCAGCCGGTCAGGCCGAGTCGCAGGCAGGTCACGGATGCGCCGGTGCGATCCGCATGGAGCCGCCCCATCGACTCCAGAACGACCTTGCCGAGTCCGTACGCACAGCACGGCCGTGGATCGAGCCGCGGATCGACCGGCCAGTACCGCGGCCGGTTGTACTCGCCCATCGCATGCAGCGAACTGGCCAGCACGACCTTCGGTACCGCATGCGTCGCGGCTGCCTCGAGCACGATCTGGGTGGTCCGCACATTGGCGGCGTACACGGTGTCCCAGGTCTGCCGCGGGCTGCTGTTCGCCGCCAGGTGCAGGATCGCGTCCGCTCCCGCGAACATCTGGTACGCCGCCTTGGGATCGCCGATGTCGGCTTGGAAGACCTCGTCGTTTCGCGCGGTCGCCACGGTTCGATCGACCAGCCGGAGCCGGTAGCGCCGGCGCAGCCAGGGCAGCAGCACCGTTGCCACCCGGCCCAGCCCGCCGGTGATCACCACCAGCGGTGCGTCGTCGAGTCCCGCAGCGTCCATGTCGTCACCCAAGGTCCGCCGGGCCCGGGTCTGTCCCCGGACTGTGGCCGAAATTGTTCGAGCATTGGGGCAGGTGTGTCAAGAGTGTGAACGCAGTTTGTCCATTTTGTTGACGGCGGCCGCCGGACTCGTCGATACTTTTCGTCGTGGCTGCCAAGGACACCGGATCTCTACGAGCGCTGCGGCGCACCAACTCGGAACGGATGCTGTCCGCCCTGATGGAGCACGGGGCGCTGCACCGGGCCGAGCTGGCGCGCATCTGCGGCCTGTCCAGGACGACCGTCTCGACGATCGTGGCCGACCTGGTCATGGGCGGCGTGGTGATCGAGGTGGTCGGGGACCAGGTGGCCCGCGCTGGTATCGATGCCTCCGAGGTGGACGGCCGCGCCCGCGGTTTCCTGCAGGCGAACCCCAGCGCCGGCGCTGCCGGCGGGTTGGACTTCACCCTCGAGCGCGTCTGGTGCCACCTCACCGACCTGTCCGGCGAGACCCTCGCCAGCGACGGCGTGACGGCGGCCCGCGACACCCCTTGGCAGGAACGACTGACGGCAGGGCTCACCCTGCTGGACGACCTGCTCTCCCAGGCCGGCCTCGATCGTGGCGACCTGGTCGGCGTCGCGATCGGCGTCCCCGGGCCGATCGATCTGAGGACCGGCGTGGTCGGCCCGTCCCTGCCCGGTCAGGCCTGGGCCGGCGTCAACGTCGCGGCCGAGTTCGGCCGGCGACTCGACGTACCGGTGCTGGTGGAGAACAACACCCGTCTGGAGGCGGTCGCGGAGTTCACCTGGGGCGCGGGCCGCGGCGTCGACGACGTGCTGTACCTCGGGTTGTCCACCGGCATCGGCTCCGGATTGCTTGTCGACGGCAACCTTCATCACGGCGGCGCGCGCGGTGGCGGCGGCGAGATCGGCCATCTGTCGGCGGACTCGTCGGGTGCGAGCTGCCCGTGCGGCAACCGCGGCTGCCTGGTGCAGTACGCGTCGCTTCCCGCCGTACTCGCTGCTCTGACGCCTGTGCTCGGCAAGCAGGCCGGGCTCGACGATCTCCTCGCGGCCGCGGCGGAGGGTCAGCCGGACACCGTTCGGGTGTTGCGTGAGGCCGGAGAGCACACCGGGCGAGTCCTCGCGAACATCTGCAACCTGCTCAACCCCGCACGGATCATCGTCGGTGGCGAACTCGCCCGGGCCGGCGATCTGGTGCTGGAGCCGATCCGCGCCACCTTGCGCCGGACCGCGATGGGGCTCACCCGCGACGCCGAGGTGGTCGCCGCGGAGCTCGACCTGGGTGCCCGCGCGGGCGCGTCCGGCGCCGCCGCCCTGGTCCTGCGACAGACCGACCAACTGGTCACCGCATTGCTCACCGCCGGAGAACGCCAACCGAATGAGGCCGTGTGAAGATCGTCGGGTACGAGACTTTCCTGGTGGCGCCGCGCTGGCAGTTCCTGCGCATCGACACCGACGAAGGCATCAGCGGCTGGGGCGAACCGATCGTCGAGGGCCGGGCGGAAGCTGTCCAGGGCGCCCTCACGGCGCTGATGGAGCAGCTCGTCGGCACCGATCCGCTCCGGATCGAGGACCACTGGCAGACGCTGGCCAAGGGCGGCTTCTATCGCGGTGGCCCGGTGCTGTCGAGCGCACTGGCCGGGATCGATCAAGCCCTGTGGGACATCAAGGGCCGCTTCCACGAGACCCCGGTGCACGAGCTGCTCGGCGGTCCCGTCCGGGATCGCGTCCGGGTCTACACCTGGGTGCACGGCCGCGACAACGCTGAGCTGATCGACGACGCGCAAACCAAGGTGGGCAAGGGATTCACCGCCATCAAGCTCAACCTGGCCGAGGCGCTGCCGCCGATCCCGTCAGCCGCCCAGATCAACGCGATGGTGTCCCGGGTGGCGGCGTTGCGGGACGCACTGGGTGACGGCGTCGACATCGCCCTCGACTTCCACGGACGGTTCAGTACCGCGGCCGCCCGGCAGATCCTGCCGTTGCTCGAGCCGCTGCTGCCGATGTTCGTCGAGGAGCCGGTGCTGCCCGAGTTCGCCCGCGACCTGCGCCGGGTGACCGAATCGACGAGCATCCCGATCGCGACCGGCGAGCGGCTCTACTCCCGGTGGGACTTCCGCGACGTGCTGACCACCGGCATCGCGGTGGCCCAGCCGGACATCTCACACGCCGGCGGCATCTCCGAAGTACGACGGATCGCCGCGATGGCGGAGGCGTACGACGTGGTCGTCGCGCCGCACTGCCCGCTCGGCCCGATCACCCTGGCCGCGTCCTTGCAACTCGACCTGGCCACGCCGAACTTCCTGATCCAGGAGCAGAGTCTCGGCATCGAGTACGGCGGCGGCAATGCGCTGCTCGACTATCTGGTCGACCCGGACGTGTTCAAATTCGTGGACGGGCACGTCGAGCGGCTGGCCGGTCCAGGGCTCGGCATCGAGGTCAACGAGGACGCAGTACGAACCGCTGCCGCCGAGCCCCACACTTGGCGCTCCCCAGTACTACGCCACGCCGACGGCTCCTTCGCCGAGTGGTGAGCCTGGAGCGGGGTGCCAGCGCTGGGCGAGTGGGGGTGAAGCCGAAGTGAGGCGGACTCGGCGCCGGGGTGGAGCCGACGCGGAGGCGGGCCCGGCGCCGGGGTGGAGCCGACGCCAGGGTGGAGCCGACACCGGGGTGGAGCCGACACCGGGGTGGAGCCGACACCGGGGCGACTCAGCGCGGGGGCATGCGGAGGGCGCCGTCGAGGCGGATGACCTCGCCGTTGAGCAACTGGTTGCTGACGATGTGGTCGACCAGGGCGGCGTACTCCGAGGGGCGGCCGAGGCGGGCCGGGTGGGGGACCTGCTGTTCGAGCACCTTGCGGGCGTCTTCCGGAAGGCCGGCCAGCATCGGTGTCTCCATCGTGCCCGGAGCGATCGTGACGACCCGGATGCCCTTGTCCGCAAGGTCGCGGGCCGCCGTCAGGGTGAGGCCGACGATGCCGCCCTTGCTGGCCGCGTACGCCGCCTGACCGATCTGGCCGTCGTACGCGGCGATCGACGCGGTCATCACCACGACACCGCGGTCACCGTCCTCGCCGGGCTCGAGCGCGATCATCCGCTCGGCGGCGAGCCGGAGCACGTTGAAGGTGCCGATCAGGTTGACCTCGACCACCTGCCGGAAAGTTGCCAACGGCAACGGACCCTTGCGGCCGACGACGCGGCCGGGGGTGGCGATCCCCGCGCAGGTGACGACCAGCCGCAGGTCCCCCAGGGATGCCGCCGCGTCGAGAGCAGCCGTGACGGCGGCCTCGTCGGTGACGTCGGTCGGCACGAAGACGACCCGCTCCCCCGCCTCGTCGGCGATCGCCTTGCCCGCCGACGACGGCAGGTCGCAGATCACCACACCGGCGCCGGTCGCGGCGAACCGGCGTACGGTCGCCTCCCCGAGCCCGGAGCCACCACCGGTGACGAGCACGACATCGGACGGGCCAAGCTTCATCGAACACTCCTGAGGAGATCGCGGCTGATCACCAGACGCTGGATCTGGTTGGTGCCCTCGAAGATCTGGGTCACCTTGGCCTCGCGCATGTAGCGCTCGGCCGGGAACTCGCGGGTGTAACCGTAGCCACCGAGCACCTGGACCGCGTCGGTGGTCACCTTCATCGCGGCGTCGGTGCAGATCAGTTTGGCGATCGCGGCCTGCTGGGTGAACGGCCGGCCGAGGTCGCGCCGCCGGGCCGCCTGGATGTACGTCGCCCGGGCGGACTCGGTCGCCGCGGCCATGTCGGCCAGCAGGAACTGCAGCCCCTGGAAGTCGGAGATCGGGTGCCCGAACTGCTCCCGGCCCAGCGCGTACGACGCGGCGAGGTCGAGCGCCGCCTGCGCCAGCCCGACCGCGCAGGCCGCGATCCCGAGCCGGCCGGAGTCGAGCGCCGACAGGGCGATCCGCATCCCGTCGCCCTCGGCGCCGATCAGGTTGGCGACCGGAACCCGGACGCCGTCGAAGTTGACCAGCGTGGTGGTGGACCCGGTCAGCCCCATCTTGCGTTCGGGAGCGCCGAAGCTGAGCCCTTCGGCCGAGGCCGGCACGTGGAAGGCCGAGATGCCGTGCTTGGGATCGGCCGAGGTCCGCGCGAAGGTGGTGTAGAAGTCGGCGTGCGAGCCGTGGGTGATCCACGACTTGGTGCCGGTCAGCACGTAGTGGTCGCCGTCGCGAACTGCCTTCGTCGTCATCCCGCTGATGTCCGAACCGGCCTGCGGCTCCGAGAGCGCGTACGCACCCAGCAGGTCGCCGCCGATCATGTCGGGCAACAGCAACTCGCGCTGGTCCGGCGTACCGAAGGTTGCGATGGCGTAGCTGGTCATCGTGTGGACGGAGAGGCCAACGCCGACGGACATCCAGGCGGCCGCGATCTCCTCCAGCATCTGCAGGTAGACCTCGTACGGCTGCTCGGCGCCGCCGTACTGCTCCGGGTAGGGCAGGCCCAGCAGGCCGGCCTTGCCGAGCGTGCGGAACGCCTCCCGCGGGAACGCCTCGGTTTCCTCGGCCTTCGCGGCGAACGGCGCGAGCTCGTGCTCACACAGGTCGCGGACCAGACCCAGCAGCTCGGTGGACTCCTCGGTCGGGAGCAAGCGATCGACAGCCATCAGACACACCCCTCTCAACAGCTACCGAAACGATACTACGATCGATACTGAAGAACATAGTCCAGTATCGTTCTATGCTGTCTCGATATGACAACAGTCGTCCCTGGGCGCCGCACCCGCAGGCAGTCGGAGTTGCTCGACCGGCTCCTGTCCCTGTTCCTCACCCAAGGCTTCAGCCGGTTCACCCTGGACGACCTGGCCGCCGACCTGCGCTGCAGCAAAACCACCCTCTACGCGCTGGCGCCGAGCAAGGAACAGCTCGCCGTCGAGGTGGTCAAGCACTACTTCAAGAACGCCACCGCGGAGGTGGAGTCGGCGGTCGCCAAGCAGACCCGGCCGGACCGCCGGATCGCGGCGTACCTCAACGCCGTCGCCGACGCGCTGCGGCCGGCCAGCCGGACCTTCCTGGACGACGTCTCGACGTTCGCGCCGGCCCGCTCGGTGTACGAGCGCAACACCCGGATCGCGGCCGACCGGGTCCGCTCGCTGATCGAGGACGGGATCGCCGCCCGGGCGTTCCGGCCGGTCGACATCGGTTTCGCCGCCGAGATGATCGCCCACACCATGCAGGCGATCCAGCGCGGCGACATCGCCCGGCGGACCGGCCTGACCGACGCCGAGGCCTACCGCGAACTCTCCTCCTTCGTCCTGCACTCACTCCGCCAGGACTAGAACCGGACCAGAGCGGGACTCACACGCGACCGAGCCGGGAAATCGCTGTCAGCAACCGGCCAATCTCGCGCGGTTGAACCCAGGCAGTGGAAGGCTGTCCACCATGACGACAGCCCACCTCCGCCGCTCCGTGGCGATGTTGCTCACCGGTGCCCTCGCCCTGACCGTCCTTCCCACCACCGCCCTCCCCGCGGCCACCGCCGCCACCGCTACCGACGCGGCCACCACCGCCGAAACGGCCGTACCGACGCGCGATCCCCGCACGCCGGCCGCCATCACGGCCACCCTGGACGAAGATGTCAAGATCCCCGGTACGGCCTGGATGACCAGGCCGGACGGCACGATCGTCGTCTCCTACGACTCCACGGTGGTCGGCGCCAAGCTGACCTCGCTGAACCGGGTGACCAAGCAGTTCGGCGACAAGGTCGTGATGGAGAAGCTCCCCGGCAAGCTGAAGAAGCACCTCGGCGGCGGTGGGGCCATCTACGGTGGCGACTACCGCTGCTCGCTCGGCTTCAACGTCCAGCGCAAGGGCCGGTTCTACTTCCTGACCGCCGGCCACTGCGCCAACGAGGCGGCGCACTGGTACCACGACCGGGCCAAGACGAACCGGATCGGTACGGTCCACCACTCCAGCTACCCGTGGAACGACTTCGCCCTCGTCCCCTACCGCACCGGTATCAAGCCCGGTGGCGTCGTGAACCTCCCCCGCCGCCGCTTCCAGGACATCACCGCGGCGATGAACCCCGGCCTCGGCCAACTGGTCTACCGGATGGGCTCGACCACCGGTCTGGCCAGCGGCCGGGTGACCGGCCTGAACGCCACGGTCAACTACGACGACGGCCGGGTGGCCGGCCTGATCCGGACCAGCGTCTGCGCCGAGAGCGGCGACTCGGGTGGCCCGCTGTTCTACCGCCAGTACGCCTTCGGCCTGACCTCCGGCGGCACCGGCGACTGCACCTCGGGCGGCGTGACCTACTTCCAGCCCGTGTACGAGGCCCTCAAGCTGTACGGCGTCTCCGTCTACTGATCTCCAGCTACTGACCCACTGATCCGTTCCTGAGCTTGGCCCCGACCGGTAGCGTTTTCTGAATGCAACTGAAGTTGGGGCCTCTGCTCCGGTACGTCGACGAAACGCGGGCGACCGTCTGGGTGGAGACGACCTCGGCGGGTGAGGTCGAAGTACTCGGGCATCGCGCCCCCACCTGGTCGGTGCACGGGCACCACTACGCACTCGTGCTGGTCGAAGGACTGCAGCCGGCCAGCGCAACGCCCTACGAGGTGCATCTGGACGGCGTCAAGGTCTGGCCGCTGGAGGACAGTCCCTACGGGCCGAGCGTGATCCGGACACCACAAGCTGACGGAGCCTTCCGGCTGGCCTTCGGGTCGTGCCGGCGGTCGGCGCCGTTCGACGAGCAGGGGTTCAAGGAGTTCGGGCCGGACGCCCTGGTGGCGCTGGCCGAGCGGATGGCCGCCGGTGACGCCGAGTGGCCCGACGCACTATTGCTGCTGGGCGACCAGGTCTACGCCGACGACCCGTCGGACGCAGTACTGGAGAAGTTGCGGGCGGCTCATGGTGGCCGGCAGGGGTCCGAGGTGGCCGACGAGATCGGCAACTTCGAGGAGTACACCTGGCTGTACGACGATGCCTGGCTGACGCCGGCCGTCCGGTGGCTGTTCTCGACCGTGCCGTTGTGCATGTTGCTCGACGACCACGATCTGCGCGACGACTGGAACACGTCGCTGACCTGGCGGCGCTGGGTCACCACGCAACCGTGGTGGCACGACCGGGTGGCCGGCGCCTACGCGTCGTACTGGGTCTACCAGCACCTCGGCAACCTGTCGCCGGAGCAGCTCGACAAGGATCCGACGTACGCCGCGATGCGCGGGCTGGACGACGTGGACGAGCGCAGCTCCTACCTCGACGCCTTCGCCTGGGAGGCCGACGAGGACCCGGCCTCGACCCGGTGGAGCTTCTACCGCGACTTCGGCGCCCGGTCGCGCGGCGTCCGGCTGGTCGCTGTGGATTCCCGCTGCTCCAGGCATCTGGAGCCGGGCGACCGGGCGATGGTGGATGCGCACGAGTGGGAGTGGGTCCGGCGGCACACGGTCGATGCCGTGGAGCCGATTCACCATCTGCTGCTCGCGTCGACCCTGCCGTTCCTGTTGTCGCCCGGACTGCACCACCTCGAGGGCTGGGACGAGGCGATCTCGTCGGGCGCCTGGGGTCCACCCGGAGCGCGGCTCGGCGAGAAGATCCGGCAGGGCATGGATCTGGAGCACTGGGCCTCGTTCCGCAACTCCTTCGACGATCTCACCGACCTGCTCGCCGACCTGGTCCGCTCCGACGATCCGCCGACCTCGATCCTGATGCTGTCCGGCGACGTGCACTGCAGCTACCTGACCGAAGCCTCACTCCGCGACGCCGACCACCCCGGTACTGCGATCCGGCAGCTGACCATGTCGCCGTTTCGCAACCCAGTCGGGCGGCACATCCAGCTGGCCAACAAGTTGCTCGACAGCCGGGTGCTGACGAAGGTGCTGCACCGGCTGGCCCGGTCGGCCGGAGTACGGGACGTCGCGGCGAGCTGGCGGACGGCGTACGGGCCGTGGTTCGACAACGGGGTGATGACGGTGACCGTGGACGGTGACGACGTGGCCGTGGACGTGGATCACGCGGCCGTCGAGCAGGGCCGGCAGGTGCTTGCCTCCACGCTGCACTACCAGATCAGGGCCTGAACTTCGATCTCCCTCACGGAGAGTGCGCGAAGGATTACCCTTACGCTCCGAGTTCGCCCGCGCACTTTGTGACAGTTTCAGGTAGAACAGATCACGGTTGAGTCAAGAACGCACCCGCCCCGAGCGCGTTCTCATCGTTGAGGAGGCACAACCATGAAACTCCGTCCCTTCGTGGCCCTGCTGGCTACCGCCGGTCTGGCTTCGACCACCGCCCTGCTCTCCACCCAGGCCAGCGCGGCTCCGGCTCCCGTCATCGCATCGGCGAGCACCATCACCTCCACCCTGGCCAAGGAAGCTTCCATCCCGGGCACCGCCTGGATGAAGGACGAGGCATCCGGCCGGATCATCGTCTCGTACGACGAGACCGTGACCGGCGGCAAGTTCGAAGCACTCACCGCCGTCACCAAGCGGTTCGGCAGCCAGGTCACCCTGGAGAAGCTGAACGGCAAACTCACCAAGCACATCAGCGGCGGCCACGCGATCTACGGTGGCGGCTACCGGTGCTCGCTCGGCTTCAACGTCCGCAGCGGCAGTACGTACTACTTCATCACCGCGGGCCACTGCACCAACGCGGCCAGCACCTGGTACGCCAACTCGTCGCAGACCACCGTGCTCGGCAGCCGGACCGGCAGCAGCTTCCCGGGCAACGACTACGGCATCGTCCGCTACAACAGCTCCTTCACCAACCGCCCCGGCAACGTCTACCTGTACAACGGTTCGTACCGCGACATCACCGGCTCGGGGAACGCCTACGTGGGCCAGTCCGTCCAGCGCAGTGGTAGCACGACCGGTCTGCGCAGCGGCTCGGTCACCGGTCTCAACGCCACGGTGAACTACGCCGAAGGCAGCGTCTACGGCATGATCCGGACCAACGTCTGCGCCGAAGGCGGCGACTCCGGTGGCCCGCTCTTCTCCGGCAGCACCGCACTCGGCCTCACGTCCGGCGGTAGCGGCAACTGCCGCACCGGCGGTACCACGTTCTTCCAGCCGGTCAACGAGGTCCTCAGCCGCTACGGCGTGAGCATCTACTGATCGTCAGCGTCTAGCTGATTCGAACAGACAGCAGAACGCCCCCTGCCGGTTACCGGCAGGGGGCGTTCGCCGTCACCACCCAGCAGCGATCAGGAGGCTGCGCAGGTGAACCCGGTCGGACTCTGAGCGTCCCCGCCGGGTTTGGTCACCTGGAAGCCGAAGCTGGTGTTCGCGCCAACGGCCAGGTTGCCGTTGTAGGACAGACTCGTTGCCGTGATCGTGCCGGTCGTCCCGGACAGCGACGCGCTCCAGGAACCGGCGATCGTGTGCCCAGGTGGCAGTGTGAAGGTCACCTTCCAGCCGGTGATCGCCGACGTCCGGGTGTTGGTCACCGTGACCGGCTGAACGACGTACCCGCTGTCCCAGCGGCTCTGCACGGTCGACACGACCGAGCAGCCTCCTCCCGGGTCGCCGCTACCGGTGGTCTTGCCCGTCACCATCGCTGAGGGTGCGGAGGTGCCCGCCGCGTTCGAGGCGGTGACCCGGTAGCAGTAGGAGGTGTTCGCTGCCAGGCCGGTGTTGGTGAAGGTCGAGGCGGCGGTGCTTCCGACCTGGCTGAAGGTGCTGTTAGCCGCGCAGGCACCGGCTGCCCGCTGCACCTGGTACTGGGTCGCCGCGGTCGAACCTGTCCACGACAGCGAGACCGAGCTGGACGTAGTACCGGTGACGGCGAGCCCACCAGGCGCCGCCGGGACCGTGCCGCCAGGGCCGCAGCCGGAGAACACTGTTGCGCACCGCGAGGTCTCGGAGACGCCATTCGGTCCTTTGAAGACCCGCTGCCCCCAGGTCGTCAGCTGGGTCGGGTCGAAGGCCACCGTCTGGTCGAGATACGGCTCGGTGTTGCCGCTGTACGACCAGGCCAGCCAGCCGATCCCGCGGGTCTGCGCCTCAGCCATGATGGTGTCCTCGTCGACATTCTCCCCCTGGTGCTCATGGCCGAACTCGCCGACGATCAGCGGCAAGCCGGCCTGCGCGAACGCGTCGAAGTAGCTCGTGATCGAGGCTGCGGTTCCGTACACCTGGTACATGTGCACGGAGAAGAGGGTGTTGCGCTGGGTGTCGGCGTTCCAGACCGTCTGCGCGTTGTCGCGCATGGTGTTGGACCAGTCCTGGCCCCAGTTCGGCGCGTCCACGACGAGCGTGTGCTGGAACCCGAGGGTGCGCATCCGCTGGACGGCATTGGCGGTCGCGGTCGTCCACTGCGCCGGATTGGTGTTGCCGATCGGCTCGTTGCCGATGTTGATCAGAACGTAGGCCTCCTGACCGATCAGCACGTCGCGGATGCTGTTCCAGTAGGTGACGGCCTGGTCCAGCGTCGCGGCGGCAGCCTCCTCGCCGTACCCGGTCGTGTCGTGCACCTCCAGCACGCAGACGAGCCGATTCGCCTTGCACTGGGCGATGACGTTGGCGACGTCGGCGGCAGGGCTCGGACCCCAGCGCTGGCCGCTGCCGAGCACCACCCGGACGGTGTTGGCGCCCAGGCCGGCAATCTCGGCGTACGAGTCGGTCTCGCCCTGGTACCAGATGTGCGGGTGGCTGGTGCCACGCATGACGAACGGGTTGTCGTTGGCGTCCAGCAGGTTCCGGCCGCTGATGTGGAAGCCCACCGCCGCCGGGGCGTCGGGCTCGGCAACGGCTGGGGAGGGCAGCAGGACGAGCAGCGAGAAGATGAGTGCTGGGAGCGCTCCCAGCGACAGTAATCGGAGCTTCATGGTCGATCCTTCGGGGCTTGCGGGCGCGAGCGGCCGGTCGCGCCCGGGGCGGATAAAGCTGGCCGCACTCGGACCCGGCGGCCGGTGACTCCGCGCGCGGGTCCGAGAACTCAGAGTGGCACTTACCCGGTTAAGTGACAAGACCTCGCGACCACCGGCCGCACAAGTACCTTGAACACCAAATGGCGACCTCGGACAAGTTATTTCCTGTCCGAGGTCGCCATTTTGGGTCCGACCCCACAGAGGTGGTTATCCCCAGGACGAAAGTAGCGACCGCCCGGGACAGGTTTGGGCGGCATCTTCTCTGGTGTGAACAAGAAACTGCAACGAGTGGCCGGTGAACGAGGCGGGTGGTTCAGCCGGGCTGACGCGCTGGAAGCCGGCTACACCGCCAGCGAGCTCCGGCTTCGGCTTCGGCGCGGGCAGTGGGAGCGTCTGTGCAGAGACGTGTACTTCGAGCCGGCGGCCTGGCCGGAAGACGAGTTGCCCTGGGCGCGCACCGAGCGGATGCACACTCTGATGGCACGGGCCGCCATCCGGCGGATGGGTGCTGGGGTGGTGATCAGCCACCAGTCGGCCACGCTGCTTCACGGACTGCCCGATTGGGGACTGGATCACCGCCGGGTGCAGCTGACCAAGACCGCCGGCCGGTCGCGATCCGATCGGACGGTCCAGATTCATCGCGCTGTCCTCGCGCCGGACGACGTCGGCGAGTTGCTCGGGCTACCGCTGACGGTTCCCGCCCGTGCGGTTGTCGAGACCACCTGTACTTCGTCGTACGAGGTCGGGGTGGTCTTGTCGGATGCAGCATTGCGGGCGGGGCTGGTGACCTCCGAACAGCTGATCAGAATGGCGAAACGGCTCGAGCACTGGCCTGGTTCCCCCGCCGCGCAGGCCGCGGTGGCCTTCGCCAGCGGCACGAGCGAGTCGGTCGGTGAGTCACGACTCCGGGTGCTGATGGCGAACGAAGGCCTGCCGAGCCCGAAATCACAGGTGGAAATCCACGATGCGACCGGGCGGCTGCTCGGCCGGGTCGACTTCCTGCTGCTCGGCCACCTGATCGTCGAGTTCGACGGGGCGCTGAAGTACGACAACTCCAAGGCTCTGGTAGCCGAGAAACGGCGCGAGGACCGGCTCCGCGAACTCGGCTACTCCTTCGCCCGCGTGACCTGGGCCGACCTGGACCGGCCGCACGAGACCGGCGCCCGCCTCCGCCGCCTCCTCGCCGTACCGAACTTGGCGCCCTGAGCCCCAAATGGCTACCTTGAACAGGTTATTTCTTGTTCAAGGTAGCCAGATGCTGTTGAAGGTCGCCCCAGCAGGTCAGCCGCGGCGGCGGGAGATTTCGTACAAGGCCACGCCGGTGGCGATGCCGGCGTTGAGGGACTCGGTGGCTGTGGTCATCGGGATGGAGACGATCAGGTCGCAGTTCTCGCGGACCAGGCGGGCCAGGCCCTTGCCCTCGCTGCCGACGACCAGGACGATCGGCTCGGTGGCGGCGTCCAGGTCGGGGAGCTCCACCTCGCCGCCCATGTCGAGGCCGATGATCATCAGACCGGCGTCCTTGTAGGACTTCAGCGCGCGGTTCAGGTTGGTCGCCCGGGCGACCGGGATCCGGGCCGCGGCACCGGCCGAGGTCTTCCACGCCGACGCGGTCATCGACGCCGTACGCCGCTCCGGCACCAGGACGCCGTGCGCCCCGAAGGCTGCGGCCGAACGGGTGATGGCGCCCAGGTTGCGCGGGTCGGTGACGCCGTCGAGCGCGACGATCAGCGGCACCTGGCCGGCGTCGTGCGCCCGGGACAGCAGGTCGTCCGGGTGGGCGTACTCGTACGGCGGGATCTGCACCGCGAGGCCCTGGTGGGCGCCGTGGCTGGTCAACCGGTCCAGCTCGGTCCTCGGCACCTCGAGCAGGGCGATGCCGTGCTCGGTGGCGATCAGCAGCGCCTCGCGCAGCCGGGCGTCACGTTCGGTGCCCTCGGCAACATACAGCGCGCTGACCGGGACGCCGGCGCGCAACGCCTCGACCACCGGGTTGCGGCCGTAGACCCACTCGACGGTCGCCTCGTCCTTGCGGTCCGGCCGGCGGCTGCCGCGCTTCTCGGCGCGCTCCTTGGCCTTCGCCCGCTTGTGCGCGGGGTGCTTGGTGCGGTCCACCGCCTTCGGCGTCGGGCCCTTGCCCTCCAGGCCGCGGCGGACCCGGCCACCGGAACCGGCGGTCGGGTTGCCCCGGGGCTTCTTGCGGATGGCGCCCTTGCGCTGACTACTGCCTGGCACTTCAGTTTCCTTCGGTCGGTTCGGGCCCGGCGATCGTCCAGCGGGCACCCTGTGGGGTGTCCTCGACGACGACGCCGAGCGCCTTGAGCCGGTCGCGGATCTCGTCCGACGCGGCATAGTCCTTGCGTTCACGGGCGGCCTGCCGCTGGTCCAGCAGCGCCTTCACCAGGCCGTCGACGACCTCGGTGAGTTCTTCGGTCCCACCGGCCCGCGAGGCCCACGGCTCGGCCAGCGGGTCCAGCCCCAGCACCCCGAGCATCGCCCGGACAGTGGCCAGATTCTCTTGCAGGGCAGCCGAATCGCCGTCGCTGACCAGCTTGTTGCCGTCCCGCACGGTGTTGTGCAGTACGGCGATCGCGGCCGGCGTACCGAGATCGTCGTCCATCGCGGCGACGAACGCCTCCGGCAGCTCAGCCGCCGGCTCGACGCCACCGGTCACCTCGGTCGCGCGACCGACATAGCCCTCGATCCGCTGGAAGCCGGTCGCGGCCTCCTCGAGCGCGGCCATCGAGAACTCCACCACCGAACGGTAGTGCGAGCTGACCAGGTAGTACCGCAACTCGATCGGGCGGACCTGCTCGACGACGTTGCGCACGATGGCACCGTTGCCGAGCGACTTCGACATCTTCTCGCCGGCCGCTGTCACCAGCGCGCTGTGCATCCAGAACCGGGCGAACTTCTGCCCGACCGCCTTCGACTGGGCCAGCTCGTTCTCGTGGTGTGGGAAGCGCAGGTCGAGACCGCCACCGTGGATGTCGAACTCGACGCCCAGGTACTTGCCCGCCATCGCGGAGCACTCCAGGTGCCAGCCCGGCCGGCCGGCGCCCCAGGGAGCCGGCCACGAGGCGGTCCGCGGCGTACCGTCGGTGTAGCCCTTCCAGAGCGCGAAGTCGCGGGGGTCGCGCTTGCCGCGCGGGTCCGCGTCCTCGGCGGCCTCCATGTCGTCGATCCGCTGGTTCGACAGCTCGCCGTAGGCCGGCCAGGACTTCACGTCGAAGTACACGTCGCCGGAGCCGTCGGGTGCGACGTACGCGTGCCCGCGCTCGATCAGCTCACTGATCATCACCAGCATCTCCGGGATGTGCCCGGTGGCGCGCGGCTCGTACGTCGGCGGACGGCAGCCCAGGACGTCGTACGCCCAGTGCAGTTCGCGCTCGAACTCGTAGGCGTGCGCCCACCACGGCACCTGCCGCTCGGCCGACTTGGCCAGGATCTTGTCGTCGATGTCGGTGACGTTCGCGATCACGGTGACCTCGTACCCGGAGCGCTCGAGCCAGCGCCGGAGGACGTCGAACACGATCTCCTTGTAGATGTGCCCGACGTGCGGGGCACCCTGCACCGTCAGCCCACAGTGGTAGATCCCGACGTGGCCCGGCTGGACCGGTTCGAAATCCCTCACTGCTGCTGTCGCGGTGTCGTACAAGCGAAGTGTCACCGATCAAGGGTAACGGTGATTCCGGACTGCTCTTGACAATTCTTCCCCAGCGGTCCTTGCGCTCACGGCGGCTAAATCTGGTTGCGGCCGTCTCATACGCTCGATTGGTGACCTCTTCACTACCGATTTCCTTGCCGATCGACACCGACCGCCTCATCCTTCGCCGCTATCTCGAGACCGACTACGACGACCTGCTGAAGCTGCAATCCAACCCTGAGGTCGCCCGGTTCCTGCTGTACCCCCCGAGGACGCCGGAGCAGGTCAAGGAGGGTCTGGCCGGCCGGCTGGCCGACGTACCGCTGGATACCGACGGGCAGGCGCTCACCCTCGCGGTGATCGAGCGGGAGACCGGCCGGCACACCGGCGAGGTCACCCTCTTCATCAACAACGTCGAACACCGGACCGGCGAGGTCGGATTCGTCTTCCACCCCGAGTTCCACGGCCGCGGGTACGCCGCCGAGGCGTCGACCGAACTGCTCCGGATCGGTTTCGAGGACCTCGGCTGGCACCGGATCATCGGCCGGCTGGACCACCGCAACACCGCTTCGGCCGGACTGCTCAAGCGACTCGGGATGCGCCAGGAGGCGCACTTCGTCCGCAACGAGTTCCTCAAGGGCGAGTGGACCGACGAGCTGGTCTTCGCGATGCTCGCCGAGGAGTGGAAGGCCCGCTGACCACGGCCGGTCAGCACGCGGTTACTAACTAACCAAGATTCGACACATCGCGGCACGCGTTCACCGCGACAGCGCGGGCGAGCGGGTCTACCGTCGGTACATGACCGCCGCCCGCCCGCTCGCCGCCCTGATCAGCGGCGTCGTCGTGCTGAGCCTCGCCACCGTCCCGAGTGAGGCGACGAAAGTTCCTCAGCACAGCGACATCACCTACCAGACGTGGACGTCGTCCGCCGACTTCCTCTCCGGCACGCCGGCCGGCACCACCGTCACCGGTGACAGCCTGACCTTCGGCACCGCCACCGGCACCACCTCGTACGTCGATCCGTTCGGCGACGGCTCGGCCAAGAGCTACGACCGGACGAGCTGGACGTCTCCGCTCGTGCCGACCAGCTACGGCCTGACCGAGCTGATCGCGTCGTGGAACGCCACCACTCCACCCGGCACCTGGGTAGAGGTCGCGATGGCCGGCCGCACAGACCTCGGCGCGACCACCAAGTGGTACGTGCTCGGCCGCTGGAGCGGTGGAGACGACGACACTGCCGCCGGCGACATCCACCGCACCTCGGTACCGAGCCAGGGCGACACCAACGGCTCCGTCGCCGTCGACACCTTCGTAGCGGCGACCGGGCGCAGCCTGAACAGCTGGCAGCTGAAGGTCACCCTGTACCGGCTCTCGGGCACGACCCAGAGCCCAGTAGTCAGCTCGGTCGGGGCCATGGCTTCGCGGCTGCCCAGTGTGAAGAAGATCCCCGTCAGCCCACCCGGTGGAGCCGCAGGGCAGGTACTCGACGTACCGACGTACTCGCAGGAGACCCATATCGGCCACTACCCGCAGTGGGACGGTGGCGGTGAGGCCTGGTGCTCTGCAACCTCCACGGCCATGGTGCTCGACTACTACGGCGCCGGCCCGACCGCAGCCGAGACGGCCTGGGTAGATCCCACGGACGCCGACCCTCAGGTCGACCACGCGGCCCGCTCGGTCTTCGACTACGCCTACGACGGCGCCGGCAACTGGCCCTTCAACACCGCGTACGCCGGTACGCGCGGGCTGGACGCGTTCGTCACCCGATTGCGCTCGCTCACCGAGGCCGAGCAGTTCATCAAGGCCGGGATCCCGTTGATCGCCTCACTCTCCTTCAAGAAGGGCGACCTGCCCGGCGCCGGCTACGGCACCAACGGGCACCTGATGGTGATCGTCGGTTTCGATGCCGCGGGCAACGTTGTGGTCAACGACCCGGCTTCCCACCTGATCGCCTCGAACGACCAGGTCCGTTTCACCTACGACCGGCAGGCCTTCGAGAACGCGTGGGTCCCGCACTCGGGTGGTCTGGTCTACGTGATCCACCCGGCCCACAAGCCCCTGCCGGCCAGGACCGGCCAGGCCAACTGGTAGTCCCCCACAAACAGGAACCGCCCGTGTGCCGGGGGCGGCGTACGGGCGGTTCCGTCGACTTATCGCTGGTGCAGCAAGGCTTTGGCCGTCTCGGTGAGGACCTCGTCGAGCGGGGTGGCGCTGACGCCGAGGACTCGCTCGGTGTGGGCCGAGTCGAGCACGTGGACCTCCTGGTCGATGTACTGCATCTCGATGAGTTCGGCCATGATCGAGTCGGTCTCGCCCAGCTTCCTGAGTTCCTCGGCCGGCATCGCCACCAACTGCGGCTCAGGCGCTCCGGCGATCTCCGCGAGGCGGCGGGTGAGGTCGCCGACCGGGAGCGTTGAGGTTGAAGGTGCGTGCCAGACCTGGCCCCAGGCGCCGTCGTACCGGCTGGCGGCGATCAGTGTGCGGGCGGCATCCTCGATGTAGGTCCAGCTGTGGGCCACGTCGAGGTTGCCTGGGTACGCCGCCCGCTGTCCCGCCAGCAGGCCCGGTAGGACGACGAGGTTGAAGACGGAGAGCGTGTCGACGCCGAGGAAGTCAGAGCCACGGACCTCGGTACCACGGACCCGGCCCGCGTCGTAAGCCTCGAGGACATCCGTCCACATCTGCGCCCGGACCCGACCCTTCACTGTGGTCGGGGCCATCGGCGTTGTCTCCGTGATCGGTGCGGTGACCGGGCCGTACGGATAGGTGTTGCCGAGCATCACGTAGCCGGCGCCGGTGCGTTCGGCCGTGGTCAGCAGCGCGGCCGCGAGCGGTGGCCAGTCGGTGGGCCAGCGGTCGTACGGCGGCATCGCGCAGTTGAACAGAGTGGATGCGCCGTCGGTGAGCTCGGTCAGCCGGTCGGCGTCGTTGGCATCGGCGGCGACGGCTTCCACCCCGGGATGGCCCGAACCGGTGCCGCGGCGGGATACCAGCCGGACCTGCTCACCCGCCTCCGCCAACTGGCGAGCAACGGCCCGGCCGGTGCCACCGGCACCTACGACAACGGAAAACGACATTGGGATCCTCCAGCATTGGTTTGTCCGGAACCCCAAGCTACGAAGGCGGCTGGTGTCGCGGACATGGCCACAACGCTGGAACTCATATCCAACCGTCCGAGCTACAGTGGCGACCGTGGATGTATTGAGCGACGTCCTGACAGCGCTGCGGACCGGCCGTCCGCACGCCACACTGACTCGGGTCGAGGCGCCGTGGGGCGTCCGCTTTCCGCCAGGGGACGGCGCCGGCTGTCACGTCGTGATCGACGGCTCCTGCTGGCTACTCCCCTCGAAGGGCGAACCGATCGAGCTCGCCGGCGGCGACATCGTCTTCGTGCCGCACGGGACGGGATACTCGCTGGCGGATCAGCCCGACAGTCCGCTCGTCGACTTCCGGCTCGAGGAACTCTACGAACCCGACGACACCGCGCCCGTGGACCTGATGGCGATCGGCGGCGCTTCGTCGAGCACGCGGCTCTGTGCCGCGTACTTCTTCGACCGCGCGAACAGCCACCCGCTGCTCGACGAACTACCCGAAGTGATCCACCTGTCGGCGCGGATGGACAGGCATTCCTCGCTGCGCGGCGCGATCGAACTGCTCAGCGCCGAGCTGAGCCGGCCACAGGCCGGTACTTCGACCATCTTGTCCGGGCTGGTCGACATGCTGTTGCTGTTCGTCCTGCGGGCCTGGTTCGACGAGCAGGCCGAGCACTCGACCAGCGGCTGGGCCGGCGCGCTCGGCGATCCACCAACGATGGCCGCACTGCGCGGCATCCACGGCCGGCCCGAGCATCCGTGGACCGTCGAGGAACTGGCCGCGCTGTCAGGACTGTCCAGGGCCAGCTTCGCGAAGCGATTCACCGACATCGTCGGCCGGCCTCCGATGGCCTACCTGACCTGGTGGCGGATGACACTGGCCGCCCGCCGGCTCCGCGATTCGGATGCACCCTTGCGTGCCATCGCCGGCCAGACCGGCTATGCCACCGAGTTCGCCCTAGCGAAGGCATTCAAGCGAGCGTACGGCGTTGCTCCCGGCCAGTATCGCCGGGAGCATCACCCACTGACGGCATAGCTACCGAGTGAAGAGCGCGCCCGTGAGGTTGGTCGTCAGGTTGCGCAGGGAGTCGGGCAGGTACTGGAGGTGCCAGCCACGCGGGCCGCGGTACCAGTGGAAGCCTTCGTCCTCTTCCTCGTTCGTGTCGGTCGCGACCAGGGCGTCGATCCAGCGCTCGGAGCCGCCGAGGACGACGGCGTACGGGAGAGCGCGGGAGCAGAGCTCGGCGTGCTGGTCGGCCGGCAGCTCGCTGACGTCCATCTCCAGGAGCTCGCCCCGGATGGCCGCGACCTGCCCGAGCACACGGCCGGCGGCCGGTGCCTTCGCGGGCATGTGGCGGCCGATGACGAGCAGGCCGACGCCGACCGCGGTGATGGCGAGACCCAGCAGACCCCAGGTCGAGAGTAGGGCCAGGGCGACGGTCAGGACGACACCGAGTGCGGTGACCGCGATGCCGATGGTGGCCCACAGCGACCGGGTGCGGTCCGGGCGCTCGATGAACCAGCCGCGCTTGACCACACCGTCGTACAGGGCGTCCTGGACCAGGCCGAGGTTCGCCCGGACCTGGCGGCCGAGCTCGGAGACGAGCACCGTGTCGTTGTCGCCGAAGATCGCGCGGACCAGGACGTTCTCGTAGCGCTGGAGCTCCTCGGCCGGGGCGTTCGCCACCCGGCGCAGCTCCCAGTCCGGCCGGGCGAACTCGGTCTCGTGCTCGAGCTCGGTGATCGTCAGGTGACCGCGAACGGCCAGGTCGATGATGGTGGCGGTGACGTCGACCGGGTCGATCCGCTCGTCGATCAGCGTGCCCACCTCACCGGGCCGCAGGTCGGCCGGCGGGGTGAAGTCGATCCGGGTGTCCTGGCCGAGGCTGAACAGCGACGCCGGTACGACGCGGCGCGGGTCGACCTGGTCGCGGCCGCGCAGCCGGTACAGGACCGCCAGCGCGAGCGCGCCGAGCAGCAGCACCGCGAGCGCGGTGATCAGCTGGGCGGCATCGGTCGAGAAGGCGCGCTTGAAGGTCTTGCGGTACTCGACGATCGAGTTGGCGGCGATGGCGTCCTTCGGGAAGCCGATCGTCATCCGGATCGTGTTGCCCGGCGGCAGGCCCTGCTGCTTGAAGGTCGGGCCGGCCGTCTCGCCGAGCTGCGCCAGCGTGCACGGGGTGTTGCTGTCGATCGCGCCGGCGAAGCAGGAGACGTGCGTCACCTCGGGCACGCTGAAGACGATGTTGGCGTCCTGGACCGTCAGGCTCAGCCCGGTCAGCGGGCTGAACCGCACCTCGGTGCCGTTCAGGGTGTTCGCCACCGCGCCCTTGACCGTGTAGGTGAACTCGAGCACGGTGTCACCGGACAGGTCGGCCACGGCGATCGAGCTGATGTCGCCGTTGACGCTGAGCTCTTTGTTCTTCTCGGCCCCGGCGGACTTGACCACCAGGTCCTCGATCTTCTGCACGTGGTCGACGTCGTCGGGCAGGTGGTCACGCGTGACGACGAACCGGGTGAAGGTCCCGGTCACGTTGCTCAGCTTCCAGGTCTCGGCGACCTTCAGCGAGCCGTCCTTCTCCACCCGGACGGTGCTGTCGAAGTTGGTCACGACCGGGTCGGCGGTCGCCGAGCGGCCGGCCTGACCACTCTGGTCGGTCGCGCCGGCCGGTACGCCGGTCAGGGCCAGAAAACCGAGGGCACACAGAGATACCCCGAGCAGACGTCTACGCATCGCCCAATCACACCGTATCGAGAGGGTCAGCCCAGCGACCGGTCGGCCGGGGCGGGTGGAACTTCAGTCGACTTGCAGACCGCACCATACCGTGACCCCGTAGGCTGACGCGGCGGCCGCGGTGAATCGCCCGCCGACCTGTCTAGGAGCCACAGTTGTCGAACCAGCAGTGGGGCCCGCTCCCCGGCCAGCAACCGCAGTACCCGCCACCCCAGCAACCCTGGGGCGCCCCTGCTCCCACCGGCCAGTACTCCGGTCCGGGTGGCCCGTACTCCGGTCCGCCTGGGCCTCCGCAGTACTGGGGGCCGCAGCACCAGCGGCCCTTGGGGTGGGGACAGTTGCCGCCGCCACCTAAGAAGAAGCGTGGCGTGGCGGTGGTTTTCGGCATTCTCGGCGGGCTGCTCGTGCTGGGCGTGGCCGGGGTCGCGATCGCCTCGAACGTCCTGAAGAACGACGAGCCGACTGTCACCAAGCCCGTGGTAGCGCCGACGACGGAAGGCCCGGGGCCGATCCCGACGACCACCAGGGCGACACGACCTACGGTTGCTCCTACCACACGGACGACCACGCGCAGGCCGACGGTCCCGGTCCCGACGCGGACGACAACTCCGCCCAGGCCCCGGCTGACCGCCAACCAGGTCGTGACGGCGCACCGCCTCTACAAAACGGGGGTGCAACGCCCGGTGGGATGCCGCGAGTCGAAGGTCGGCCTGGGCACGGTATCGAAGGCAACGGCGTACTACCGATCGATCAAGCAGTGCATGGATCGCGCGTGGCCTCGCCACATCGTTGCTGCGGGCTACCAGTTCCGCGCGCCCGGCCTGCTCGCGTTCGCCGGTAGCGCCACCTCGCCGTGCGGCAGCGCGACAGCCGGCCGAGCCTTCTACTGCCCGTCCAACCACATGATCTACATGGAGATCTCCGGCGACATGAGGGCCTACCGGCAAGGCCAGGCCTTCGGCAGGGCGCTCGCCACGCACACAGTGGCGCACGAGTACGGCCATGCGATCCAGGGCATGACTCGGATCCTGGCAGCGAACTACGCGCTGCAGTACGACGTGGGGGGCGCGAAGAAGCTGGAGCTGAACCGGCGGATGGAGCTGCAGGCGTCCTGTCTGGGAGACGTCTTCCTCGGCGCAAACAGGGGCAGCTATGGGCTGAACGGCCAGCTGTACGCGCAGTGGCTCTACATCGTGAACTACAGCGGCGACGAGAACGCCCGCGGTGGGCCGCGGGACCACGGCAGTCGGGCCAGCCATGGCTTCTGGGCCAGGCGAGGATTCGCGGCCCGGAACCCGGCCTCCTGCAACACCTTCGTTGCACCGGCCAACAAGGTGAGCTGACCGGCCGACTGAGCCCGTGCTCGGATAACGTCAGCCCTCGTGTCCAACCAGTGGCCCCCTGCGCAGCCCCCGCAACAGCCTCCGCCCGGTCAGCCTGGCCCCGGTGGCCAGTGGGGCGCCGTACCGCCGCCACCTGGACAAGGCGGATGGGGCCCAGCCCAACCGCCGCCCGGGCAAGGGTGGGGTCCCGGGCAAGGTGGAGGTCCAGCGCAGCCGCCGCCTGGGCAAGGTGGGTGGGGCGGGCAGTCGCCTGGGCAGGGCGGGTGGCAGCCGGCGCAGTACAGCGGAGGTATGCCGCCCGGTGGGCTGCCGCACGGGATGGGCTGGGGCGCCCCTCAGTTCGCCGGTCCCGGCGGCCCTGCTGGTCCCGGTGGGCCTGGCGCTGGCGGGCCTGGTGGTTTTGGCGGGCCTGGCCGTGTGCCGCCGCGGAAGAAGGGTGGGGCGGGGAAGATCCTGCTGATCGTCGGTGGGCTGGTCCTCCTCGTGGTCGTCGGAATGGTGGCGCTCTCTGCCTCGCTCAAGGACAAGGAGCGCTCCTACACGTCGCCGTACCCGACGGGCAGCTACAGCCCGACGGGTGGGCCGTCCGAGAAGCCGTCGGCGGAGCCGCCGACGGTCAGCCCGAGCCGGCCGGTCGTACCGCAGCGGACGAAGCCGACCGCGACCAGGCCGACCGCGCCCCGCAGTACCTACAAGCCGACCAAGAAGCCGAAGCCTGAGGCGACCGACCTCGACATCGTCGCCCGGAACCGGCTCTACAAGGCCGGCGTGATGGCCTCGGTGAACTGCCGTGAGTCCAGTGCCCGCCCGGCCACCGTGGCCGGCGCCCGCGCCAACTACGCGAACCTGACCAAGTGCCTGAACCGCTCCTGGCCCGCCCTGATCGCCAAGGGTGGCTCCCGGTTCCGGCCGCCGACGGTGTTGTCGTACTCCGGCTACGTCAGTACTCCGTGCGGCACCAAGTCCGACGACGGGCCGCCGTTCTACTGCTCCACCAACGAGACCATCTACATGAACCTGCGCGAGGACATCGGCAACTACAACGCCAACGCGCAGAACTACTCCAGGGTGTTCGCCCGGATGTGGATGCTGCACCAGTTCGCCCACGAGTACGGCCACCACGTGCAGCAGATGACCGGCATCCTCCGGGCCAACTACAACCTGCGCTACGAGGCGCCGAGCCAGGCGCTGGAGCTGCAGTACAGCCGCCGGCTCGAGCTGCAGGCGTCCTGCTTCAGCGACATCTTCATCGGGTCGAACAAGCGCAGCTACCCGATCACCGGCGAGTCGCTGCGGCAGTGGAGGTGGCTGATCGGCGCCACCATCGACCCGAAGCGCGACCACGGCAACAAGGCCAACCACAAGTACTGGGCGCTCAAAGGCTTCAACGGCCGCGGCCCAGCGGCCTGTAACACCTTCACGGTGTCCCCGCCGCGGGTGTCATAGACCACTCCGCTGGATCGGTGGGGAGACGGATAGCGGTCTTCATGGTTAGCCTGGTCCCCCGGATCACGCCGTGTGTGTCCCGGGGGGATGAGGAAGACCGTGTCTGACCACGCTTGGAGCGAGCCACCAGGGCCGCCTCCACCGGCCGCGCCCGTACTGCGCCTGTACCGGGCCGGTCCCGGCTTCACCCTGCTCGACCGCTGCACCACGTTCCCGGCTCCGGCCGGCCAGGTTTCGTGAGGAGTATCGATGTCGGACAACTGGAATCCACCCCCTGGGCGGAACCCGAACGAGCCGGAGCCGGAGGCTGACCAGCCCACCGACGAGCCGGCCCCCGGGCCCGCGCGCCGGGGTGGCCAGTCGCCCCTGTGGTGGACCGAATCCACCGAGAAGCAGAAGGAGTACCTGCAACCAGCTCCTCCTGGCGAGAAAACCCCCCTCGTGCCCCCACCCAACCAACCCAACCTCACCTGGAACCTCCCGCCCTACTCCCAACCCCCCACCCCCGGCCGCCCCACCCAGAGCCGACCCCCACAGGGCGGTTCCGGACAGGGCGGACCTGCGCAGAGCGGTCCCGCCGGCGGACCTGCGCAGGCTGGGCCGGCACAGGGCATCTCCGGGCAAGGCGGACCCGCACAGGGCGGCCCCGCACAGGGTGAGCCGGGGCAAGGCGGTCCTGCAGGCCCGACCTCCGGCGGCCGCCGCGTAGCTCGCCACGCCGGCCCACCACCGAGCGGCCGCGCGCCTGCCAGCGGAGCTACCGCGGGCGGTGCTGGTGTGCCTGCTGGTGGAACTGCTGGCTGGGCGGCTGGTGGTCCGGCGGCGGGTGGGGTGCCTGCTGGTGGGTGGGTTGCTGGTGGTCAGGGGGGTGCTCCTGGGAGTGGGGGGCAGCCGCCGACTTGGCAGTATCCGCCTATTCCTATTCCGCAGCCGCCGGGTCCCGGCCGGCGGCGGAAGCCTCGGCGTACGCCCAAGGCGTTGCTGATCGGGCTCGTGGCGCTCGCCGTGCTGGTGGTCGGTACCGGCGTCACCCTCCTCGTGCGCGGCGGAGGCGACGACAACGCGCCCGTCGCGGTGGACAGCCCGACCACGGCGCCTTCGGAGACGCCGTCCGCGACACCTTCGACCACCCCGTCGGTCACGCCGTCGACGCCCGCTCCCCCGACGGTCGACGAGATCGTCACCACCAGCCGGCTCTACACGGTCGGCGCCCTCAGCCCCACGCAGTGCCTGGAGCCGAAGGCGATCCCGTCCACGTACGCCGGCGCCAAGGCGTACTACGGCCTGATCCTGCCGTGCATGAACCGCACCTGGTGGCTGGCGATGAAGAAGGCCAGCCTGCCGTACCGCGCACCGAAGCTGGTCCTGTTCGCAGGCCCGCTGACGACCGACTGCGGTCGCGAGCGGGGCACTCGTGCCTTCTACTGCGGCAAGAACGAGACCATCTACATCCCGCACACGCTCGGCGTCGCGTACTACACGCGCAACCCGGTCTCCGGCCGCGTCTGGATGATGACCACCCTCGCCCACGAGTACGGCCATCACGTGCAGAAGCTGTCCGGCATCCACGCCGCCTCACTCGCCCGGCAGGTGGACGCGACCACCCCGGCCAGCAAGCTGGCGGAGAGCCGTCGGCGTGAGCTGCAGGCGTCCTGCTTCGGCTCGGCGTACTTGGGTGCCGCAGGCCCCTACATCCCGCTGCGCGGTCCGCTGCTGGACACCTGGAAGGTCCTGGTCACCACCACCGGCGACGACGCCGCCCGGCCCCGGACCTACGATCGCGGCAACCGGGTGAGCAACACCTACTGGTCGTTCCGCGGCTTCAACACCAAGAGCCCGAACGTCTGCAACACCTTCGTCGCCAAACCCGCTCAGGTCGGCTGACCCCTCAGTACGGCGAAAGGCCCGGGACCCCTGTAGTACAAGGGATCCCGGGCCTTTTCCGTTGCTCAGAACAACCGGCGAGCCGTCGACAGGGTGCCACCGAACGCGGTGACGAAGTTCGACAGGGACTCCCCGATGTCGGACAGATGCCAGTTCTCCGGACCGGAGTACCAGCCGATCCCCGCGTCCGGGTCGTCGTCGTCATCGGTCGCCGCGATCTCCAGGGCCCACTTCTCCGTGAGCCCCAGTACTGCGGCGTACGGCAGGCACCGGGATGCGAACTCGAGCCGGTGGCTCTGCGGCAGGTCCGCCGAAGTCTCGTCAGCCAGGTAGCGCTGCAGCCCGGCCACGCGACCCAGTACCGCGGCACCGCGAGCCGTCCGGGCAGGAGCGATCTGGCCGACCAGCGTCAGCACCAGACCGGCCAGCATCACCGCGAAGCCGACCAGCCCGAACTTGGTCGCGATGGCAAGCACGATCGTCAGCACCACACCGGCGCCCAGCAGGACGAGTCCGGCGGTCGTCCACCGGTTCCGCACCGCGTCGGGGCGGCTGGCGAACCAGCCCTGCGTGACGACATCGCCGTACAGCTGCTCGCGGACCAGGTTGAGCCGCGACCGCAGCCCGTACCCGAGAGCGGATACCCGCACGCTCTCCCCTTCGGCGAAAACCGCCTCCAGCAAGGCCTTCTCGTACGGCAACAGCTCCGGACCGCCGGCGTGGAGTCGCTGCAACTCCCAGTCCAGCTTGCCGAACTCCGACTCGCGCGGCAGCTCGACGATGGTCAGGTAGTTGCGCACGGCAAGGTCCAGCAATGTCGCGGTGATGTCGACCACATCGGCGGTCTCGTCCACCACGGTGCCGACCTGGCCGGGCCGGATCCCGTCGGGCGCCGCGAACTGCGGCCCGTCCGCACCGTCGAGCACCGGCCGCTCCGGCGCACCCGGGCCGACCTTGACCGCATCCCGGCCGCGCAGGAACCACAGTGCGGCGGCCCCCAGTACGCCGAGGCCGAGCAACAGCACGCTCAGCCCGACCGTCGAGCTGTCGACGGTGAACGCGTTGCCCAGGGTCCAGCGGGTCTTGAACTCCGCGTTGGGCTGGACCGACGCCTGGCTGCTCAACCCGGTCAGGAAGGTGAGCCGCCCACCCGCCGGTACGCCGTTCTGCTCGATCTCCAGCGCGGCCGACTCGGCCAGCTGTGACGTAGTACACGGCATGCTCGAGCCGACCCGGCCGGCGAAGCAGGTCACCCAGGTGGCGAACGGCACCGTCACCGACACGGTCGCCTTCGGGATGCCGACGCCGTAGCCCTGGATGATCGGCCAGCTGACCTCGCGGCCCTCGGTCGAGTCGGCGACGACGTTGCCGACCTCGTAGCTGTAGACGACCTTGGCCGCGCCGGACACCTTGAGGCTGAGCCGGCGGCCGTTGTCGACCGCCTCGTCGGAGAAGTTCTCGGCGGGCTGGCCGTTCACCGTGGCCGACACGTTGCGGATGTCGTAGGTGCGGTCCCGGTCCGAGTCCGACCGGACCCGGGTGGTCAGGGTCCGCGCGAACGTGTCACCGCCCGCGGTCAGGTCGACCGTCTCCTTGACCTTGAGCACACCGTCACCGGTCAGCGACGCCTCGGCGGCGTACCCGGTGATCTGGTCGTCGGCGGCGTGGGCCGGCAACGTGCCGAGGGCAACGATAGGGACTGTCAGAGACACGAGCAGGGCGGCCGGCAACAGTCGGCTCTTCAGTGACATGGGTCGAGAGTAGTCTCGTGCCGGTTCGTCCTGCGAACTCCCGATCGGGAGCAGCGCCGGACGAGTCCGACCGAACATCCAGCTGAAGGGGCAACGACACGTGAGCACCCCGTACGGGTACGGCGGCCGTCCCCAGGACCGGCCCGCCCCGCCTCCCGGCGTACTGCCGCCGCCGCAGCAGACGCAGTGGCGACCCGCGCCTCCGCCGGGGCAGTACCCGCAGCCGGGCGCACCGCAGTACGGGCAACCCCAGCAAGGCGCACCGCAGTACGGGCAGCCGCAGCAGTACCCGGGGCAGTGGGGTCCGCCACAGTACGGTGGTCCCAACCAGTTCAACGGCTTCCAGCCGCCTCCGCCGCGGCGAGGTGGCGCGATGCGGCTGGTACTGCTCGGCTTCAGCGTCGTCGCGGTGCTCGGCATCGCACTGGCCGTCATCGGCGTAGCGCTGGGCGGTGACGACTCCACCGACACGGCAGGCCCGCAGATCAGTGGCCCGTCAGTGGTGCCGACCCCCACGACGAGCGCGCCTGAGGGCTCGGCCGAGGACTACCTGGTGAACGCGCCGATCTACCGGTCCGGCGGCCTGGGCGAACTGGACTGCCCGGCGACCAAGCTCGGTGACGGCAGCCTGGCGGCGCAGAAGGTCTACTACGAGAAGCTGTTCAAGTGCCTGAACGACGCCTGGCGGCCGGCTTTCCAGAAGGCAGGCAAGACGGAACCCGACCCGGGTCTCGTCGTCTTCGACCAGCCGGTCTCCACGCCCTGCGGCCAGTTCGCGCCGATGTCCGGCCGGGTGCTCGCCTTCTACTGCTACGGCAACAAGGTGATGTACACCGACGTGAAGCAGATGAACAAGGCGTTCGGGCCGAAGGAAGACCTCGCCTACCTGATGACGATCGCGCACGAGTACGGGCACCACATCCAGGGCGTGTCGGACCTCTTCTACGCCCGCGCCGCCTTCGTGCAGGACCACCCCGAGCGCAAGCTCGAGATGTCCCGCCGGAACGAGCTGCAGGCGTCCTGTTTCGCCGGCGTCTTCAGCCGCTCGGTGGCGAAGTCGTATCCGTTCATGAACCGCCTGAAAGAGTTCGAGTTCCAGGCCAGCAACAGCTTCGGCGACTCCCCCGACACCCCCGAAGCCGAAAGAACCCACGGCCTCGCCACCAGCCAGGGCTTCTGGATCGTCAACGGCCTCAACGTCGGCGAAACCAAAGCCTGCAACACCTACGCCGCCAAAGAAGACCAGGTCAAATAACCGGTACTGCGCGGGGGCCAACTCCCCCGCGCAGCCGCTCCGCTCGCTCCTCCGTCGCTCACACGCGACCGCTCCCACCCACCCATCCACGAACCCCGCCGTCGCACACGCTGACGCGAGAGCGCGCCCCGTTGCCAACGCCGTCCGGCCCCGTCGATGAGACTCATCGGGCACTGGGCGAAGATCGTCGTTTTACGGAGAGCTAGGGGCAGCAATGAGTTCGGTCGTGAGCGTGATCAAGGAGGGTGGACCGTATGTAGTCGCGCTGGTCGGTATGGCGGCCGGCTACTTCGGGGGGCGTGGGACTGGGCGTGAATCTCGGCACCACGCACGGGTTGAGGCGCTGTATCAGGACATGCTTGACGAATACGCCTATCGATCCCGGCGTATTCACGATGCGGTGGGTATCGAGGTATTCGGTGCTGGACCGCCGGGACCAGAGGTGCCACCCGTCAGCGATTCGAGGATTCGGCTCTACGCCAGCCCTTCGGTCTCGGAAGCGTGGGGGGATGCGCTGTTCTTTCTGCATGTGCTGGACCTCGAAGGGAAGGACAGCCTCGGCGACCGCGCTACACAGGCGATGTTCAAGTGCCATACCGCGGAACACACCTTGCTGGCGGCTATGCGGGGTGATCTCGGAGTCCCGAAGGGATCTCGTCTGCAACGGGTTCGACGTCTGGCCAAGGCAAAGTCGCAAGATCTTGTCCGTTGGCGGGCAAGGCGAAAGCGCCGCCGAAGCCGGGCTCGACTGCGTCCGTAGGCGACATCGCCAAATCGCCGGCCCGCGGCGGGCTCGACAGCTCTAAGCAGGCAAGGCCCAGCCGATTGCAGTAATCGACTGGGCCTGGCTCATTCCTCTGCGGCCTGCTCCCAAAGCTCGTCGGGTGCATGCCTGGCCCCCGTCACGAAGGCCTGCACCGGCGAAAGGCTGCGGAGGTGTTGGGTGTCAGCTCCTCCAGCGGCCGGTCAGCCGCAGGTCAGCCGCCGGTCAGCCGCAGGTGGGGAGGCTGGCGCGGGACAAGTCGCGGACGTTCGAGGTGGTCCATTTGATGTCCGGCCAGTGGACGACAGTGAACGTTCTTGTGGCCCTGGAGCCGGCGGGCATTGTGCCCTGGATCTCGATCCGGTCGTCCCGGAGCCAATCCCCGAGGAGGTACGTCTCCGTCATGAACATTGTCCAATAGGCCTCTTCGCCCGAGTTGTTCCAGAAGGAGTACTGGAAGCGCGTGGAGCTCTTCTCGCACATGAACAGGGTGCCGCCGTGGACCCATCCCAGCGCCTTGCCGTACTTCCCCAGCTTGCCCCACGTTTGCGGGCCGACCCTGCCGTCGACGCCGAGGCCGGCGTCGGCCTGGAAGTGGCGGACGCGGGTGCGCGTCGCCGCGCCGTAGCTGCCGTCCACCGTGAGGCCGCCCAGGTTTGTCTGGAGAACCCGCACGCAGGTGCCAGTGCTGCCGTAGGCCAGGTAGGTGCCGGAGCAACTGGCCGCCTGGGCCTGGGTGACGGCATCCGGCTCAGGTGCGGTGGTGGCCTGGGCCTGAGTTGCGGGCCCGACCACCGAGAGCAGTCCGCCGATCAGCGCTGTGGCCAGGACGGCGCCCCGGGTGCGGCGACGCAGGATGTTTCTCATCTGGTTATTTCCTCCTTGTACGGCCCCCGGCCGTACGTGGTTGTCTACTGAACTCCGCACAATAGGAACCAGCGGCAACAATCCACTGCCCGTACTCCGCCCGTACTTGGAGCGCCTCGTTCCGCATGTTGGCCCGGAGTTGGAGTTCGCGTCGTCTGAGCGGCGTATCATCCGCCCCGTGACTTTGCGACGGGGGGACAGCGCTCCGTCCGAGCGGACGCTTGTCGACATCTTGCAGGCGACGGCGACCACCCATCCCGACGAGCCGGCGCTGGACGACGGCAGTGTGAGTTTGAGCTATCGCGAGCTGCTCAACCACGTCACCGGCTTCGCCCGCAAGCTGACCGAGCTCGGCATCGGGCCCGGCGACCGCGTCGGCGTACGGATCTCTTCGGGCCACAACGACCTGTACGTCGCGATCCTCGGCACGCTGCAGGCGGGCGCGGCCTACGTCCCCGTCGACGCCGATGACCCCGCCGAACGCGCCGAGCTCGTGTTCGGTGAGGCTGCGGTAGCCGCCGTCGTCACCGACGACCTCGAGATCACATCCCTCCGCCCAAGCCCAAGGCCAGTAGCCGACGCAGCGGACGGCTACTACGACTTCCCGTACTCCGCCCGCATGGACGACCCCGGAACAACGACAGCCCGTACTACGGAAGCCGTGCGCACCGCCCATCGATCCGACGGCCCGTCTCCGGACGACGACGCCTGGATCATCTTCACCTCGGGATCGACCGGCGTGCCCAAAGGCGTCGCCGTCACGCACCGATCCGCCGCCGCGTTCGTCGACGCCGAGGCCCGGATGTTCTTGCAGAAGGAGCCGATCGGCCCCGACGATCGCGTCCTGGCCGGCCTCTCGGTCGCCTTCGACGCGTCCTGCGAGGAGATGTGGCTCGCTTGGCGGTACGGCGCCTGCCTGGTGCCCGCGCCGCGCTCACTCGTCCGCAGTGGCATGGATCTCGGACCGTGGCTGGTTGCCCAGGGCATCACCATCGTGTCGACCGTACCGACGCTCGCCGCGCTCTGGCCGTCGGATGCCCTGGACAACGTACGGCTGCTGATCTTCGGTGGCGAGGCGTGCCCGCCGGAGCTGGCCGAGCGATTGGCTGTCGACGGCCGCGAAGTCTGGAACACGTACGGTCCGACCGAGGCGACTGTGGTTGCCTGCGGCGCGCAACTGACCGGCGAAGGACCGGTCCGGATCGGGCTGCCGCTGGACGGCTGGGATCTTGCCGTAGTCGATGCTGAAGGCAACGAAGTACCGGAGGGCGGCACCGGTGAGCTGATCATCGGCGGTGTCGGCCTGGCCCGGTACCTCGATCCGGCCAAGGATGCGGAGAAGTTCGCGCCGATGCCGTCGCTCGGCTGGGAGCGCGCGTACCGCAGTGGTGACCTGGTCCGCAACGAAGCCGAGGGCCTGGTGTTCATGGGCCGGGCCGACGAGCAGATCAAGCTGGGTGGCCGGCGGATCGAGCTGGGCGAGGTGGATGCGGCACTGCAGTCTCTGCCTGGCGTCAGCGGCGCGGCAGCCGCAGTACGGACTAGTGGCGCTGGGAATCAGTTGCTGGTCGGGTACGTCGTACCGGATGACCCTGAGTCGTTTGACCTGCAGGCGGCGACTGAACGGCTCCGGGCGGAGCTGCCGGCTGCACTGGTACCGCTGCTGGCCGTTACGGACACACTGCCCACCAGGACCTCCGGCAAGGTCGACCGGAACGCCCTGCCCTGGCCGCTGCCCGGCATGGACACGGACGGCCCGCCTGCTGAGCTAGACGGAACAGCTGCCTGGCTGGCAGAGCGCTGGACGAAGGTACTGGGCGCAACAGTCACCGGTGCTGACAATGACTTCTTCCTGCACGGCGGCGGCAGTCTCGCGGCGGCACAGCTGGTCTCTGCGCTCAGGGAGCGGTACCCCGAAGCCACTGTCGGCGACATCTACGAGTACCCGCGGCTGGGCGCACTGGCTGACCGGCTGGACTCCTTCAAGTCCACTACCGTGCCCGTGGAGATCCGTGAGGTCCGGCCGACTCCGCCGGGCACACAGCTGCTACAGACCGCACTGACACTGCTACTGCAGACAGTGGTCGGAGTGCGCTGGCTGGTCTGGCTCTTCACGTTGAACAACCTGCTGGCGCTGACCGACGGCCCGCACCCCTGGATGCGCACAGTGTCGTGGTGGTGGATCCTGGCTGGCTGGCTGATCCTGATCACCCCTGCGGGCCGCATGGGCATCGCTGTCGTCGGTGCCCGGCTACTGCTGCGCGGGCTCAAGCCCGGCATCTACCCGCGCGGCGGCAACGTCCACGTGCGCCTGTGGGCCGCAGAGAACCTCGCGGACGCCGCGGGTGCGGCCAACCTCGCCGGGGCGCCCTGGATCGCCTACTACGCAAGGGCTCTCGGTGCGAAGATCGGCCGCGGTGTCGACCTCCACACGCTCCCGCCCGTGACCGGCATGTTCACCATGGGCCGTGGCGCGTCCATTGAGCCAGAGGTCGACCTGTCCGGCTACTGGATCGACGGCGACCGCCTGCACGTCGGTACTGTCACTGTCGGCGCGGACGCCGTCATCGGCTCCCGCAGCACTCTCCTGCCGGGCGCAGAGGTCGGCCGCAACGCGGAGATCGCCGCAGGCTCAGCCGTCTCCGGCAAGGTACCGCCTGCAGAGCGCTGGTCCGGCTCCCCGGCGACACGGGTTGGCAAGGCCCGCCACCCGTGGCCGGACGAGCGCCCCGCCCGCGCCCCTTGGTGGGTCCTCGCGTACGGCGCTGCCTCCGCCCTGATGTCGCTCCTCCCCCTGGGCGCAGCCATCGCCGCGATCCTCGTACTACGCAACGCCGTCGTCGGCACCAGTTCGCTCGGAGAAGCCGCCCTGCAGGCGTTTTGGGCGATCCCGCTGATGACACTGGTCGGCTTCGTCACGCTCGCGCTCCTCACCCTGGTCGGAGTACGGCTGCTCGGTATCGGTATCAAGCCCGGCCACTATCCGGTACGCAGCCGGATCGGGTGGCAGGTGTGGGCCACCGAGCGGCTGCTCGACTCGGCTCGCACGCTGCTCTTCCCGCTCTACGCGAGTCTGCTGACGCCCTGGTGGCTGCGCGCGCTCGGCGCGAAGATCGGCCGCGACGTCGAGGCCTCGACCGTCTTGCTGCTGCCCAAGATGACCACTGTCGGTGAGGGCGCGTTCCTGGCCGACGACACGATGATCGCGTCGTACGAGCTCGGCGGTGGCTGGCTGCATGTGGGCGCCGCCAAGGTCGGCAAGCGCGCCTTCCTCGGCAACTCGGGGATGACCGCGCCCGGCCGTTCGGTGCCCAAGAACGGCCTGGTCGCAGTACTGTCTGCCGCTCCTAAGAAGTCCAAGGCCGGTACGTCGTGGCTCGGCAGTCCACCGGTGAAGCTGCGCCGGCAGACCATCGACGGCGACCAGAGCCGGACGTTCAACCCGCCGTTGCGGCTGAAGTTCGCGCGGGCCGCAGTCGAGCTGTGCCGGTTCGTGCCGATGATGTGCACGGTCCTGATCGCGCTCGGAGTGCTGTTTGCCCTGCAGGCGCTGGACTTGTGGCTCGGGCCGTGGCCGACGTTTCTGTTGTCCGGTGTGGTGATTCTGGCCGCGGGCGCGGTGGCCGGCGGGATGGCGACCGTGGCCAAGTGGCTGATCGTCGGCAAGACGCGTGCCCGGGAATACCCGCTGTGGAGCTCGTTCGTCTGGCGCAACGAGGTCGTCGACAACTTCGTCGAGCTGGTCGCCGCGCCCTGGTTCGCCAACGCGGCGGCGGGGACGCCGGTGCTCGCGCTGTGGCTGCGGTCGCTGGGCGCGAAGATCGGCAAGGGCGTCTGGTGCGAGACCTACTGGCTGCCCGAGGCCGACCTGATCACGCTCGGCGACGGTGCCACGGTGAATCGCGGCTGCGTCCTTCAGACGCACTTGTTTCATGACAGACTCCTGTCGATGAACACCGTCACCTTCGGCCCTGGCTCGACCCTGGGCCCGCACGGCATCGTCCTGCCGGCCTCCTCGATCGGAACGGGCGCGACCATCGGCCCGGTGTCGCTGGTGATGCGCGGTGAGAGTGTTCCGGCCGGGTCCCGCTGGGCCGGCAACCCGATCGCGCCCTGGCAGGGTTGATGGTTTCCCGTGACACCGACAGGGGCGAACCGGGTGGGGACTCAGCAGGTGATCGCTATGTGCCGACCCATGGCAACAGCGGCTACCAGGTGGAGTCCTACGAGCTGGACCTCGACTACCGGGTCAGCAGCAACCGCCTGAGCGGCAAGGCGACCATCACGGCCGTCGCGACCCAGGCACTGTCCCGGGTCAGCTTCGACCTCGCCGGTCTCCGCGTGGCCAAGGTGTTCGTGAACGGCCGTCGCGCCAGCCGGTACGCACACCGCAACGGCAAACTGCACGTCTGGCCGTCTCCGGCGATTGCCGACGGCGCCGAGTTCGTGGTGGACGTCCAGTACTCCGGCAACCCCGCTCCCGTCGACAGCCCGTGGGGTGAGCTCGGCTGGGAGGAGCTGACCGAGGGCGTGATCGTCGCCAGCCAGCCGAGCGGCGCCGCGACCTGGTTCCCCTGCAACGACCACCCCAGCGACAAGGCGCACTACCGGATCACGATCACCACCGAGTCGCCGTACCACGTGGTGGCGAACGGGCGGCTCGTGTCGCGCCGTACCAAGGCCAGCCGGACCAGCTGGGTCTTCGACCAGGCCGCACCGATGGCGACGTACCTGGCGACCGTGCAGATCGGCCGGTACGACGTACTGGAGCTGGCCGAGTCTCCCGTAACCACGCGAGCCGTGCTGCCCGCGTCGCAGCTGCGGGACTTCCGGTCGGACTTCGGGCGGCAGCAGGACATGATGCGGTTGTTCATCAAGCTCTTCGGCCCGTACCCGTTCGGCGGCTACACCGTAGTGGTGACAGACGATCCGCTGGAGATCCCCTTGGAGGCCCAGGGCATCTCTGTGTTCGGCAGCAACCATGTGGACGGCAAGCGCGGCTCCGAGCGGCTGGTGGCACATGAGCTGGCCCATCAGTGGTTCGGCAACAGCCTGACGCCCTCCCGCTGGCAGGACATCTGGCTCAACGAAGGCTTCGCCTGCTACGCCGAGTGGCTCTGGTCAGAGGAGTCCGGCGGTCTCACCGCATCCCAGCAGGTCTCCAAGGCCCACACCCGCCTCCGCGCCCTCCCCCAGGACCTGCTCCTCTCCGACCCCGGCCCCACCCTGATGTTCGACGACCGCCTGTACAAGCGCGGCGCCATCACCCTCCACGTACTCCGCCTCCACCTGGGCGACGACGCCTTCTTCGACCTGCTCCGCACCTACACCCGAACCCACCGCCACGGCTCGGTCACCACCGAAGACTTCATCTCCCTGGCAGCAACCTTCAGCAAGGACCCGTACGCCTTGCAGGCCCTCTTCGCCGTCTGGCTGGACGCCACCGAGCTCCCGGCTCTCCCTCGCCGCCGTCGCTAGCTGGAGACCTGGCTGGCGGCGGTCAGGAAGTGCGGGACGAGTGGGGTGGGGAAGGCGGGGTTCCAGGCTGCGCCTGTCCACCAGGTTGCTGCGTCGTGATGGATGGGGATGAGGCGGACGGCATCCGAGGCGGTTGATGCTGCGGTTGCCGGTACTACGGCTGGGCCGACGCCGGCGGCTACCAGGGCGAGGACGGTTTGCAGGTCGGCGGCTTCCTGGAGGACCAGTGGCCGGCAGCCGAGTTCGGAGTACAGGGTGGTGATCTGGGCGGTCAGGCCTGGGCCGCGTTCGGGGGCGAGGCGGATCAGTTGCCGGCCATGCAACCAGGTTGCCAAGGCTTTCGGGACGACCTCACCGGTTGGTACTGCGAGTGCGAGTCGGTCCTTCTTCAGCCGGAGGTGCTTGAGGCCGGGTGGCACGGGCAGGCGGACCAGGCCGACCTGGAGGCTGCCGGTCAAGAGTCGCTCGTACTGGACTGCTGAGGACATGTCGTCGAGGGTCACCTCGACTCTCGGGTAGCGGCTTCGGAACAGCGCGACCGCTCGTGGGGCCAGCTCGATGCTGGACATACCGAAGCCGATCGTCAGCGCTCCCTCCACCCCGAGAGCTACCTGTGCGGCCCGTCGCTCGAACAACTCGGCTCTGCGCAGGACGTCAAGGGCATCGGGCAACAGCAGCTCGCCGGTAGGTGTCAGCCGGGCTCCGTGCCGGCCGCGATCGAAGAGCGTCGACCCGAGCCGTCGTTCGAGCTGCTGGATCTGCTTCGTGAGGGCGGGCTGGCTCGTCGCCAACTCGATCGCCGCAGCGCCGAAACTCCCGCAGCGGGCCACTGTGACGAAGGCCTGCAGCAACCGAAGATCCATAACTTCAGGATATGGAACGCCATCCAACCGCTATTGGACGGCATGGAAAATCCGGACTTCGATAGTGAAGGTGAGCATCCTGCGCAGTGCCGTCGTCCAGTTCGAGGCCGTCCCCGACCGGCCGGACCGCAACCTCGAGATCATCACCCGGCTCGCCCGGCAGGCCGTTGCCGACGGCGCCCAACTCGTCGTCTTCCCCGAGATGTGCCTGCTCGGCTACTGGCACCTCCGGCGCCATACCGCCGACCGCCTGCACGCACTGGCGGAGCCCGTCAGCGGTCCGGCCATCAGCCAGATCCGCTCGCTCGCGATGGAACTCGAAGCCGGCCTCGGCGTCGGCTGGCTCGAGACCGACGCCGGCACCCTGTTCAACTCGTACGCCGTCTGCCTGCCCGACGGCACCGTCCACGTGCACCGCAAGCTGCACGCCTTCGAGCACCCGGCGATCTCCAGCGGCGCGCGCTTCACCGTCTTCGACACGCCCTGGCAGGTCCGGGTCGGCGTCCTGATCTGCTGGGACAACAACCTCGTCGAGAATGTCCGCGCCACCGCGTTGCTGGGAGCAACCGTCCTGCTGGCGCCGCACCAGACCGGCGGGACCAACTCGGTCAGCCCGCACGGCATGAAGCCGATCCCCCGTGAGGTCTGGGACAACCGGCTGACCGATCCCGCCGCGGTGGAGAGAGCTTTCAACGGCCCGAACGGACGCGAGTGGTTGCTGAGGTGGCTGCCCGCCCGCGCCCACGACAACGGTCTCTTCGTGCTCTTCAGCAACGGGGTCGGCCGCGACGACGACGAGCTGCGCACCGGCAACGCGATGGTGATCGACCCCTACGGCCGGATCATCGCCGAGACGCCCGCGCCCGCCGAGGCCGTAGTACTGGCCGAGCTGGACCTGGATCTGGTGCCGCTGGCAACCGGTCGCCGCTGGCTCCGCGGCCGCCGGCCGGAACTCTACGGGATCCTCACCGAGGTCCGCGGCGATGAGCTGGACCCACGAGCAGCACGCTTCTCGACGGAGCCGACGGACGTCCAGCCCATCAATGGGGGTCGCTGAAGGCTGCGGTCCCCTGGGCGGCTCGCTGGGGCGGCGTCGTTTGACGGGCTGGAGGTTCGGCGCTCAATAGACGAGGGCAGTCGCTATCGCGGCGATCCCCTCGCCTCGGCCGGTCAGGCCCAGGCCGTCGGTGGTGGTGGCCGAGACGGAGACGTCAGCGGCGCACGCGGCGCTGAGGGCTTTCTCGGCCTCCTCGCGGCGGGCCGCGAAGCGGGGACGGTTGCAGATCACCTGGACGGAGATGTTGCCGATCTCGAAGCCGGCGGCGCGGACGCGGCGAGCCGCTTCGCCGAGCAGGGTGGCACCTGAGGCGCCGGCCCACTGGGGTTCCGACGTACCGAAGTTGGAGCCGAGGTCGCCGAGTCTTGCCGCTGACAACAAAGCGTCGCAGGCGGCATGGGCTGCCACGTCGCCGTCGGAGTGACCCGACGGCCCGGCGGTCTCTTCCGGCCAGTGCAGTCCGGCCAGCCACATCGGGCGGCCTTCCTCGACGGGATGGACGTCGACGCCTGTCCCCACGCGTGGCACCTTCACGAGCGACGCCTCTCAGCCAGCAGGGACTCAGCGAGGATCAGGTCGCGCGGTCGCGTCACTTTGAACGCATCCTGCGATCCCTCCACAGTCTGCACCGGTACGCCGAGCCGCTCGCACAGCATCGCGTCATCGGTCGCACCGGTGACGTCACCGTTATGGGCCCGCCGCAACAAAGCCGGCTCGAACCCCTGCGGAGTCTGTACTGCGACCAGCGTCGAGCGGTCGGGCGTGTCGACCACCAGACCCGTGGCATCGACCCGCTTGATCGTGTCGGTCACCGGGATCACCGGGATGACCGCGGGCGCGCCGGCCAGCACGGCCGCAACGACTCGCTCGATCACCTCGGCGGGAACGAACGGCCGGGCCGCATCGTGGACCAGCACGCAGTCGATCCCCGTGGCGGGGACCAGTTCGAGGGCCAGCCGGACCGAGTCGGTCCGTTCGGCGCCACCGGCAACGACGTGCAGCGCCACCGGACCGGAGTACGGCTCGAGCAGTTTGCGGACGTCGTCCTCGGTGCCGGGGGGCACCGCGACCACGAAGCAGGCGAGGTCGGCGGCGGTCGCTGCCCGCAGTCCACGCAGGGCGTGGACCAGCAGCGATTCGCCACCGACCTCTCGCAATGCCTTTGGTGCCTCACCACCGAGCCTGAGCCCGAGACCGGCCGCCGGAATGATCGCCGCAGTACTCACGACGACATCATGCCGGACAGATCAGTCGCGTTGCCCCGACTCCACTGCTGACCAGGTTCGGTCAGGAGGCGAGGACCTCGTCGAGGATGGCTTCCGCCTTGTCCTCGTTGGTGTGTTCGGCCAGGGCCAGCTCGGAGACCAGAATCTGGCGAGCCTTCGCCAGCATCCGCTTCTCACCGGCGGAGAGGCCGCGGTCACGCTCACGGCGCCACAGGTCGCGAACGACCTCTGCCACCTTCATCACGTCACCGGAGTGCAGCTTCTCCAGGTTCGCCTTGTAACGACGCGACCAGTTGGTCGGCTCCTCCGTGTGCGGAGCCCGCAGCACGTCGAAGACGCGCTCCAGACCGGCCTGATCCACGACGTCACGCACGCCGACAAGATCGAGGTTGCACGCGGGGACCCGGACGACCAGGTCGTTCTGAGCGACGATCCTCAAGACCAGATAGGTCTTGTCCTCACCTTTGATCTGACGGGTCTCGATGTCCTCGATGACGGCCGCACCATGGTTGGGGTAAACAACCGTCTCGCCGACTGTGAAAGTCATATGTCACGTGCCCCTTTCCGAGTCCTATCCTACCACGCAGTCGCTGGTCCGGTTCGGGCGTTTGCGCTGGTCAGAGGCCATTTCCCGCCTTGACAAACGCTGTCCGTCGTGCCTCGCACGCGCGAACATGGTTGCCCGGCACCCCATCGAAAGGGGTGGTCGCCGTCGAGGCCGGCCATCGCGCTCGCTACGCTGTGCTCCGCCGGAGGCTTCAGCCTGACGGCATCCACAGGGTTGTAGGAGAGGGAACACCAGTGCCCATCACGTTGTCCTCGCAGGCAGTCCGGCGTACCGCCCTGGCCGGAGCCGCGGTCGCTCTGAGCGTCGCGGTGACCGCCTGCGGCGCCGGCTTCGACGCCCAGTCCACCAAGCCGTACCAGCCCGCCGAGGGCACCAACGCACAGTCCGGGTCGATCGCGGTCCGCAACCTGCTGGTGCTCGCCTCCGAGGACGGCAAGGGCGAACTGCACGGCGCGTTCGTGAACTCCGGCTCGTCCGACGACAAGCTGGTCAGCATCGCCTCCGCCCCCGCCGACCCGGCAGCCACCCAGGGCGCCAGCACCGAGCAGCCCGGGTCGATCACGTTCAGTGGCCTCAAGCCGGCCGACCTGAAGGCCGGCGCGCTGTACACGATCCCCCCGGCCGGCAACGAGCCGGTGACGGTCACCGGCGGCAAGCCCGGTCAGATGCTCAAGGTGACCATCACCTTCGGCACGGCCGGCCCGATCACCACCTCGATCCCGGTGCTGACCACCGACCACTACTCGCCGTCGCCGCGCCCCGAGGCCGAAGCACACAGCGAGACCCCGGCACACGGCGAGACCCCGGCAAGCAGCGAGACCCCGGCACACGGCTGACAGCGGCCACCACAGCCCGCAGTACGGGCTGTGGTGGTGAAGGTCAGGCTGCGACAGTCAGGAAGCGGCCTGAGCTGCCTTGGCCAGGCCCGGGAGGATCTTGTCCAGCACCCAGGGCACGCTCAGCACGCTGACCGAGCTCATGCCGGAGATGACCTGCTGATCGGTCATCAGGTAGGTGCTGCCCTTCTTGTACGAGCCGAGGGACGCGTAGACCGGGTCGGCGGCGAACTTCTCCGGCGTCATCCCGTCGATGTAGCCGACCACCACGTCTGCGTCCAGGTCGGCCAGCCGCTCCTTGCTGACGGTGAGCGCGAACTCCTTCTTGCTGTTGGTCTTCTCCAGCGCCTCGACGCCCGGCGCGTTGACGAAACCCATCTCGTTGAGGATCTGGACCCGCGGATCACCCGGCATGAAGACGTAGTTCTCGGCGCCGTACGACATCACCGAGATCGTCTTGCCCTTGAACTCGGGGTGTTCGGCGGCCGCCTTCGCGGTCAGCTCCTTGATCCCGGCGACCAGCTTGTCCGCCTCGGCCGACTTGCCGAGCGCCTTGCCGATGATGGTGGTCTGGTCCTGCCAGGTGGTCTGCCAGGCCGCGCCCGGGTAGGCGACCGTCGGCGCGATCTCGGACAGCTTCGTGTACGTCGCCCTGTCGAACCCCTCGTACGGCGCCAGGATCACGTCCGGCCGCAACGCCGCCAGCTTCTCGAACGGGATGCTGTCGGTGGTGTCGAGCAGGGTGGTCTTGGCCGGGTCGAACTTGTCGGCGTTCCAGGCGGTCGTCCCGGCCGGCGTCGGCCCGTAGGTCACCTTCGGCATCCCAACGGGGGTCTCACCGAGCGCGTAGACGACATCCTGGGCGTTCCACCCGAGCGTGACGATCCGCTCCGGCTTGCGCTGGATCGTCGTCTCCCCGAACGTGTTCTTCAACGTGACCGGGAACCCCGCACCCCCTCCCGCGACCGGCGCGGCATCCCCGTCGCCATCACCCCCACAAGCAACCAGGCCAGCCGAAGCAACCAGAGCAGCAACCGCAACCACCGCGGCACGGGACCAGGACATGGACTTCTCCTCAATAGCTGACAACACAACTAAGGCCAGCCTAAGTTAACCCAATAATCGAGGGGCGGCCGAGGGTGGTCCGGTCGTAGACTCCGGGGCTCTGGCTGGTTCGCCGACCCTGACGATGGCTCCCGGCGTGCCGCGAAACGCCGCTCGCATGAATGATGTGAACTCAGGTCCGTCCGTGCTGACCCTCGAGTACGAGGTCGTCGACGGCAGGACCGACTGGCCGGTGGTGGGGATCGGGGTCGACGGCGAGAACCCGTTCGAGCGGATCGCGAAGAACTGGCGCGGCTTCGATCCGGCCGCGATTCTCGGCGTACTGATCCCGGACGATGCCGGCGGCCGGGTCGCGCTGTACCAGTGCTCGTGCGGCATCGCAGGCTGCGGCGTCATCGCGCCGTACGTCGTCGCCTCACCGGATCGCAGGCGGATCTCCTGGGTCGACTTCCGCGACTACGTCGGCGTCTTCGCCGAGCCCGTATCGCCTGTTGCGGCCGACCACGAGGGCACGCCGTGGGACTTGCCCGACATCCACTTCGACTACAACCAGTACGTCGCCGAGGTTCAGCGCGCCTCGAACGATCGCTCCTGGGAGACGCCTCGACGGCAGACGGCTCGTCTCCTGGCGGAGCGACTGCTCGCCACCGCCCCCGCGGACTGGGACCAGCGATTCGGGTACTCGCGTCAACGAGGGGTCAGGACGTAGAACTCGTTGCCGTCGGGGTCGGTCAGGGCGATTCTATGGGTTTCCTCGGCGTCGGTTCGGGTGGCGCCGAGGGTGAGGAGGCGGTCGAGCTCGGTCTGTACGTCGGCGCCGGCGGCGGGGGTGAGGTCGAAGTACAGGCGGTTCTTGCCGGTTTTGGGGCTGACCGGCGGGCCGCCCCAGGTGAGCTTCGTGCCGCCGCGGGGGGACTGGATGGCGGTTTCCTCGTCCTGGTCCCAGACGAGTGGCCAGTCGAGGGCCTTGGCCCAGAAGTAGCCGACGGCCTGCGTGCCGTCGCCGGCCAGGGCTCCGATGAAGGCCGTGTCGGCGAGGAAGTTGTTACCCGGCTCGATGACACAGAACTCGTTGTCCTCAGGATCAGCCAGTACTACGTGCTTCGCGTCGGGCCCCTGACCGATGTCGAGGTGCCGGCCGCCCAGCTCCAGCACCCGGGCCACCGTCTCCTGCTGATCCTCCAGCGACTGACTGGTCAGATCGAAATGCATCTGATTCGGTCCGGTCTTCAGCTCGTCGGACTGCGTGAAGCGAATCGGGAAGGCGACGTCGTCACCCGGCAACAACACGATCCCGTCCTCGGGACTGTCGACCAGCTCCCGCTGCAGCACCCCGCCCCAGAACCGCGCCAGCCGAACCGGATCCTTCGCGTCGAACCCCAGCCCAAAAAGCTCAGAAGGCATCTCTGTCCCACTCTCTCGTCTGCGGGCGTCTTCATGCCGCGATGAGCCTTCCACGCTAGGCGTTCAGGCACTCACCGCGCACACGAATTAACCGGCAGACGGCCAACCAGCCGTTCGCGGTACTACGCCTCGAACTTGTAGCCGAGGCCTCGGACTGTTACCAGGTGGGAGGGGTTGGAGGGGTCTTTCTCCAGTTTGGAGCGGAGGCGTTTGACGTGGACGTCGAGGGTTTTGGTGTCGCCTACGTAGTCGGCGCCCCAGATGCGGTCGATCAGCTGGCCTCGGGTGAGGACTCGGCCGGTGTTGCGGAGGAGCATCTCGAGGAGTTCGAACTCCTTCAGGGGGAGCCGGATCTCGGTGCCGGCGACCGTGACGACGTGGCGCTCGACGTCCATCCGGACCGGGCCCGCCTCCAGGGTGTCCGGGAGCAGCTCGACGTCCTGGCCGCGGCGCAGTACGGCGCGGATGCGGGCGAGCAGCTCGCGGGGGCTGTACGGCTTGGTGACGTAGTCGTCGGCGCCCAGTTCGAGGCCGACCACCTTGTCCACCTCGGTGTCCTTGGCCGAGACGATGATGACCGGGACGTTGCCGCGGCTGCGGAGCGCGCGGCAGACCTCGGTACCGGACAGGCCCGGCAGCATCAGGTCCAGCAGGACGATGTCGGCGCCGGCCCGGTCGTACTCGTCCAGCGCGTCGGGCCCGGTCTCCGCGACGGCGACCTCGAACCCTTCCTTGCGCAGGACGTACGACAACGCGTCGCTGTAGCTCTCTTCGTCTTCGACGACCAGCACTCGGGTCACGAAGCTGCCTCCTTGGTTTTCTCCTCTGACGGGGTCGGCGTCAGGGTTTGCTCGAACTCCTCCTGGGTGGAGGGGTCCGTGGGTTGCCCGGTCGCGGGATCGAGCCGCAGCGGGAGTCGGACGGTGAAGGTGGATCCCTGGCCCTCGACGCTCCACACCCGCACGTCGCCGCCGTGGATCGAGGCGATGTGCTTGACGATGGACAGGCCGAGGCCGGTCCCGCCGGTCTCGCGGCTGCGGGCCCGGTCGACCCGGTAGAACCGCTCGAAGATGCGTTCCAGGTCGCTGCTCGGGATCCCGACGCCCTGATCGCTGACGGTGATCTCCACCAGGTCCCCGATCGGGTGGGCGGCGACCGCCACCCGGGTCCCGTCGGGGCTGTAGTTGACGGCGTTCTCGACCAGGTTGCCGATCGCGATCGCCAGCTGGTCCTCGCTGCCCATCACCTCGAGCGCGGGATCGGTCTTCACCACCAGGTTGATGTCGCGGTCCTCGGCGTCGACCCGGCAGCGGTCCACCGCGGCCTCGATCACGCCGTTGATGTCGACCGGACCGGGGTTCTCCAGCGGGTCGTCGCCCTGCAGCCGGGACAGCTCGATGATCTCCTTGACCAGCCGGCTCAGCCGGGCCGCCTCGATCCGCATCCGGCCGGAGAAGCGCTGGACCGCGTCCGGGTCGTCGGAGGCCTCGGAGACCGCGTCGGCTAGCAGGATCAGCGCGCCGATGGGAGTCTTGAGTTCGTGACTGACGTTGACGGTGAAGTCGCGGCGGATCGCGTCCAGCCGGCGTTCGCGGGTCCGGTCCTCGACCAGGACCAGGACCAGCTGACTGCCGAGCGGGGCGACCCGGGCACTCACGTACTGCGTGGCGCCGAGCCGGCCGCGGACGATCTCGAGGTCCTGCTGGCGGATCTCCCCGTCGCGCCGGACCGCCCGGACCATGGTCAGCAGGTCGTCCACCACCAGCCGCTCACCCCGGACGATGCCGAGCACGTGCGCCGGGGCACTCGCCTGGAGCACCTGGTCCTCGGGGCCCATCACGACCGCGGACGAGCGCAGTACGGACAGGACGGTGGCGACGCCTCTGGGCACGATCGGCTCCGGGGAGACCGGAACCTTCGTCTGGGAGCGCTCGCTCAGCACCACCGCTCCGAGCGAAAGCAGAGCCAGGGCCGCGCCGATGACGCCGCCCAGCACCGCAGCCAGCGTGGGGTCCACGAGATCGATGCTACGCGGGCAACCGGCAGGGAAAGACCGAATGAGCACCCGATGACCGGAACGCGTCCTAACTGTTCATCGGGCGTTCACCACTCGTCGCCGACCGGCAACCTGGTTGGCATACGGTCCACAGTGGGCGGGTACTGAACCGTGCCCGCGGTAATCCGCCCGCCGCAGGACCTGACACCACAGATCGGATGCAGACACGATGCGCGACACCTACCACGAGCAGCTCGACGACATCCTCGCCGAGCTCGAACGGATGACCCGGACGGTGTCGACCGCCGTACGCCGCTCCACCACCGCGCTGCTGACCGCGGACATCCGGCAGGCCGAGGAGGTCATTGCCTCCGACATCAAACTGGACGCGGCCGGCGAAGGCGTGGAGGAGAAGGTCTTCGAGCTGATGGCCCGCCAGTCCCCGGTCGCCAACGAGCTGCGGATGCTGGTCGCCGCGCTGCGGATGGTCGCCGACCTGGAGCGGATGGGCGACCTGGCCGCGCACGTGTCGAAGATCGCCCGGCTGCGCTACCCGGCGCCCGCGATCCCGGCCGAGCTGCAGTCGGTGATCGAGGAGATGGGTGCCGTGGCCGGCCGGATGGTCGACGGCGCCGGTGACGTGATCAAGACCCGCGACGTCGAGGCGGCGACCCGGCTGGAGGCCGTCGACGACGAGATGGACAAGCTGCGCAGCAACCAGTTCCGGCTGATGATGGACGACTCCTGGCCGCACGGCGTCGAGGTCGCGGTCGACATCGCCCTGCTCGGCCGGTACTACGAGCGGATCGCCGACCACGCGGTCTCGATGGCCCGCCGGGTCGTCTACCTGGTCACCGGCGAACTCCCGGTCGCCGTCGGCGGCACCGCGGCCGGCTCCGGCGCGGGCGCCTCCACCCCCAGCCCGAACAACAACGGCAACGCCTGATCAAAGAGATAGCCCTCAGCAACATTTAGTTGCTGAGGGCTACTTTTATGTGACGTCGGCTGGTTCAGTGATGGGGTAGTCGGTGACCAGGGCGGCGAGTACCAGTGGGGCGTCGCCGTCGCTGTGGCCGACTATTGCTGCGATGGAGCGGCCGGTGGGGTCGATCGGGCCCCAGGCGTTGAGGTCGCCGTAGAGGTCCTCGGCGAACAGCGCCGCATACAGGTCCTCGACGGGTGAGCCGCCCTGCCAGCGCAGGAACGGCCCGTCCAGCCGGACTTTCCGGTGTGGACCCCAGCGGGCCTCCAGTGCCTTGGTCAAGGCGGCCAGGTTCGCAGTACCGACCTCCTCCGCCTCGTTCCAGTCGGCGTCGTACAGGCCGGTCAGCGCCTCGCCCTCCCACAACGGGACGATCCGAAAGCCCGCGCCGACCGTGAAGGTCCACTCACCGGTGTCCGGATCCCCTGCCGCTGCGGTCGGGCCCTCGGCCGGGATCTCGGCCGTCAGCAGCGCCTCCATCTCCGCCGCGGCACGATCCGCGTCGAAGGTCTCACCCACTCGCGAAGTCACCTGGCCGCCCGCGCCGTGCTCAGCGGCCCTGGTTCTTGACGGCTTCGATCGCCGCCGCGGCGGCATCCGGGTCGAGGTACTCGCCGCCGGGCTTGAGCGGGTTGAAGTCCTCGTCGAGCTCGTAGTACAGCGGGATGCCGGTCGGGATGTTCAGGCCGACGACAGTCTTCTCGTCCAGGTTGTCCAGGTGCTTGACCAGCGCGCGCAGCGAGTTGCCGTGGGCGGTGACCAGGACGGTCTTGCCGTCCCGCAGGTCCGGCACGATCGCGTCGTACCAGTAGGGCAGCATCCGCTCGACGACGTCCTTGAGGCACTCGGCGGCCGGCAGGATGTCGGAGGGCAGTCCGGCGTACCGGGGGTCACCGGCCTGGTCGAACTCCGAGCCGCGCTCGATCGGCGGCGGCGGGGTGTCGTAGGAGCGGCGGAACAGCATGAACTGCTCCTCGCCGAGCTCCTCCAGGGTCTGCTTCTTGTCCTTGCCCTGCAGCGCGCCGTAGTGGCGCTCGTTCAGCCGCCAGGACCGGCGGACGTCGATCCAGGACCGGCCGGCCTCCTCGAGGGCGATGGTCGCCGTCCGGATGGCGCGCTGCAGCAGCGACGTGTGCAGGACGTCGGGCAGCAGCCCGCGCTCCAGCAGCAGTTGGCCGCCCCGGTGCGCCTCCTCGACGCCCTGGGGGTTCAGGTCGACGTCGACCCAGCCGGTGAACAGGTTCTTGGCGTTCCAGTCGCTGTGGCCGTGGCGCAGCAGGATCAGGCGGTAAGTCATGCCGACAGCCTAGCGAGGCTCCAGCCAGCCCATGAACGCGTCCAGATTCCGGGTGGACTCGCCGCGCTTGATCCGCCAGTCGTACTCCTTGCGGATCGAGGAGGCGAACCCGAGTTCGAGGATCGTGTTGAACGACGAATCGGCGTACTCGAGCACCGCTCCGAGCAACCGGTCCACCTCGACCGGGGTGATCGCGTGCAGCGGGACCCGGCCGTCCAGGTGGATGTCGCCCAGGTGGTCGATCGCGAAGGCGACGCCGTACAGCTTGAGGTTCCGCTCCAGCAGCCAGCGGTAGACGGCCTCGTGGTTCTCGTCCGGGCGGCGCGCGACGAACGCGTGCACATGCACTGCCTGGCTGCCCACCGTCAGCGACACGGTCGTCTTCAGCTTGCGCTCACCGGGCAGGTCCGCGCTGAACACCCCCGGCTCGGTCTCGGTGAAACTCAGGTCGTTCTCCGTCAGTACCTGGCGAATCACGTCCGCCGCGGACACTCTCATCGACCAACCTCCTGGGCCAGCTCGGCCGCCATCGTCTGCTGTGCGGTCCGGTACGCCGCGAGCGTCTTCTCGGCGGTCAGTTCCCAGCCGAAACCACCGGCATGCTTGACCGCCGCGTGGCTCATCGTCTCGCGCAGCAGCGGATCCGTCGCGATCCGGTGCAGCGCGTCGGCGAAGTCGCCCACGTCATGGCCCGGGACGAGCAGCCCGGTCTCACCGTCCGCGACCGCGGTCGTCAGCCCGCCGACGGCCGCCGCGACCACCGGCGTACCGCAGGCCTGGGCCTCCAGCGCGACCAGCCCGAACGATTCCGAGTACGACGGCACGCAGACCACCGAGGCTGCCCGGTACCAGTCGGCCAGTCCGGCGCGAGCCATCGGTTTCACGAAGCGGGTCACGTCGTCGACGCCCAGCTTGCGGGCCAGTTCGGCGTGGGACTCGGGGTGTTCCAGCCCGTTGCCGGACGGTCCGCCGATGATCGCCACCACGAGCCGCTCGCGCAGCGACGGGTCCTGCGCGAGCATCCTGGCCGCTGCCCGGATCAGGATGTCCGGCGCCTTCAACGGCTGGATCCGGCCGACGAACGCGAGCACGATCGCGTCCTCGGGCAGCCCGAGCTGCTTGCGTGCCATCCGCTGGTCCCCCGGGCTGAACACGTCCAGGTCGACTCCGGGATTCACCACGCCGACCTTCGTCGGCTGCGCGCCGTACAGGCTGATCAGGGCGTCCGCCTCGTCGTCGGTGTTGGCCAGCAATCGGTCCGCGGCCTCGACGACCTGCTCCTCACCGAGCAGGCGAGCCGGCGGCTCCGGTACGTCGTCCTCGGCCAGGCTGGCGTTCTTGACCTTCGCCATCGTGTGCATGGTGTGCACGAGTGGCACGGCCCAACGGTCCCGGGCGAGCAGACCGACCTGGCCGGACAGCCAGTAGTGCGAGTGGATCACGTCGTAGTACCCGGGTTCGCGGATCGCTTCGGCCCGGAGTACGGCGCGGGCGAAGGTGCACAGCTGCGAGGGCAACTCGTTCTTCGACAGCCCCTCGAACGGACCGGCGGCGACGTTCCGCACGGTGACGCCGGACAGCAGCTCGACCTTCGCGGGCAACGCCGACGAAGTCGCCCGGGTGAAGACGTCCACCTCGATCCCGAGCCCGGCCAGGCGTTTGGCCAGCTCGACCACATAGACGTTCATCCCGCCGGCATCACCGATCCCGGGCTGGTCCAGCGGCGACGTGTGCAGGCTGATCATCGCGACCCGCCGAAGAGGACGGTCGACCGAGGGTTGGGTCACCCGGCCAGCGTAACTCCGCCATCGCGGACCGAAATCAGCACTTCTCCCTATCCGCCCGGGTCCGCCTCTGCTGGGAGGGCTAGGGTCTGCCCGGTATCGAGGGCTGCGGCGAGGCTTTCGGTCAACGCCGAGTGCACGTCCTTGGTCTCCCGGCTCAGCTCCTCGATCAGTTCGCTGTCCGCGGCACCCTCGGTGCTGGCGAGCAGCTCGACGTACCGGTCGGTGTCGGCGGACGCGATCGCGACGGCGGCCTCGGCACGGAGTACGGCGTCGGCGTTGCGGACCTGCTCGGCGTACCGCTCGAGCTTCCCCACCTTCTCCTCCATCGCCGACACCGACCGCTTCAAGGCCTGCCCTTGCGGCCCGAGGATCTGGTCCAGCTGGGCCTCGGCGAGGCCTTCGCCGATCTTCTTCTGCTGGGTGCGCAGGACAGACACCTGCTCGAGCACGCGACCGAGATCCCACAGCTGTTCCGGCAGGACCACATCGTTCTTCACCGCGTCGAGCAGGCCGCGCTCGTTCACCGCTGACTCCTGGACGGTACGAACGGCGTGCTGAGCACGAAGCATCAGCGCGGCCGCTTCGTCGTCCCAGTCCGCCGCAGACATGTACTCGCCGTGCCACTCGCGGGCGCCTGTCTTCTCCTCGGGTTCCAGCAGCGATCCGCCGAAACCCGCGAGCAGGAAGAGCCCCGCCAGTACTCCGAACCCGCCGGCCAGCCAGCTCGCCAGGCCGTCCGGCAAGGCGGCGGACAGGAGCGCTCGCAGCAGCCACCACGCGGCGACCGCCAGGACGCTGGTGAAAACCATGCCCATCACCAGCTCGCCGGTCACGTTCCGCAGGCCGCTGCGTGACGGGGGCGTGGGGGCCTTCGCCGGCACCAGGACTTCCGGATACTTGGTCAGGAGCGCTTGGGCCTTCTCCGGGACCGCAGGCGAGAAGACGGGCGCCGGCGTACGGCCGGACGCTTCCTGCGGCTTGCGCTCACGCTTCCCCACAACGCCCCCTCAGCCATGCTCCCCGAACACCAGACGTTCTACTGTGCGGACTGGTTCCCAACGTCGGCAAGCTGGACTGGGAGACTACGGGTATGAGCGGAGCATCGAGGCCGGTTGCTGTTGTCACTGGGGCCAGTAGTGGGATCGGGGCCGCTTCGGCCCGGCATCTTGCCCGGGAGGGGTTCGAGGTGGTCTGTGCCGCGCGGCGGCTGGACCGGATCGAGGCGCTGGCCAAGGAGATCGACGGGCGAGCGGTGCAGTGCGACGTCACCAAGGCCTCGGACGTCGCCGCGCTGGCCGAGGCGGTCGGTGATCGGGTTGATCTGCTGCTGAACAACGCCGGTGGGGCGTTCGGGTTCGAGCCGGTCGCGGAGGCCGACCTGGAGGCTTGGCGGCAGATGTTCGAGGTGAACGTGATCGGCGTCGCCGCCGTCACCAAGTCGTTGCTCCCGGCATTGATCGCCGCCGAGGGCCAGATCGTCGTGATGGGCTCGACGGCCGGCCAGGTCGCCTACGAAGGCGGTGGCGGGTACGTCGCGGCCAAGCACGCGGCGAAGGCGGTCGTCGACACCCTCCGGCTGGAACTGTTCGACCAGCCCGTCCGCGTCTGCGAGATCGCCCCCGGCATGGTGAAGAGCGAGGGTTTCGCCCTGACCCGCTTCGACGGCGACCAGGCCAAGGCCGACGCCGTGTACGCCGGCGTCGCCGAACCCCTCACCTCCGACGACGTCGCCGACATCGTCGCCTGGGTAGCCACCCGCCCCAAACACGTCAACATCGACCGCCTCACCGTCCGCCCCCGAGCCCAAGCCGCCCAACACAAGGTCCACCGCGTCCAGTAGCGCCTGGAGGGTGACAGCATTCCTCCTCTGAGTGAAGCGCTAGCCGCGGCCGTCTCGCGATGCTGGTCCCATGACGCTGGGGACTGAGCAGCAGGCGACGCAGCTATACCCACGGGACGGCCGGACACCTCCTCGCTGGGCAGTGCGCGGCACACGTAGTACCGATGCTCACTCTGCCCTCGACCCTTTGGCGGCTCGCCCGGGTCTTCGTCATCCCGATCGGCTGGGACGAGGAGCTGTACCGACTGATCACTGGGATACGAGGGTGCGGTCGTCGCGTTAGGCCGGACCGCCGCCACTCACAAACCTCAATCGACGCACCCGGCCAGGCGTGCAGAGGCATGCTCCTGGGTGGAAGCGGGAGGTTTGTGAGTGGCGGAGGTCCGGGCCTGCCGCCCAACATCACGAACTCCGGCCGCAGTACCGGGCTGCGGTGACAAGCCTTCAGCTCCGGAACCAACTCAGCCATGGATCAAAGTAGGACACAACTTGATCATCTGTGAGTTGCTTTTATCCACGCCTGACGAGCGCGGGACCGCATGCCGCGATCATCTGGCGCGGAGGCGGTCTACTGGTGGGGACGCGATCGGGAGCGGGGTAGTAGGGATCGGCAGTCCGTACGACGCGTGCAGGCGGCGGCGTACTGCTTCGACCGGGAAGGTGTCGGGGTAGATCGCCAGCTTCACCGTGACGCCCTCGAGTGTTGCTCTGAGCAACATTTCTTCGACGGCCGGGTCGGCGGCGCCGCGTTCGGTGAAGATCGAGCGGATGGCGTCCTCGATCTGGGTTACCCGGGTGGACTTGGCGGACTCGACCTCGGCGAAGACCGGGTGGGTGGTGGGTTGCATCATCAGGCTGATGGCCAGGCGCTGGATCGGCAAGGTCGAGGCAGCTGCCATCAGGGTGCCGTCGATGATGCCGGCCAGGCGTTCGTCCGCAGTACCGGTGAGGTCGAGGATGGCGCCGATGCCGTCCAGCCAGCGGTCTAGGAGCTCGGCGGCCAGGGACAGTTTGGTGGCGAAGTAGTAGGTGACCAGGCCGCGGGAGACCCCGGCCCGCTGGGTCACGTCGGAGATCGAGGCGGCCTCGTAGCCCTTCTCGGCGAACACTTCGAGAGCGGCCGCCAGGATGCGCTCGCGCGACTTCTCCCGCAGCTCGCGGTTCGTGCTGGCCGATCGCGGCACTGATCTCTTTTCCGGACCGGAACCTCCGGCGACCGAGTGCACCCCCACGGCCACTCGGCCCCCGGTGGCTCAGTCCCCCGAGGTTGGACCCCTCCCCAGGCGCCCATATATAGACTGTACGTACAGCGAATGAATGTCAAAGGGTCATCGGTTTCGTCGCGACGCCCCGTGACCGGTAGGATGAGATGGCTGCGCCCTGCGTCTCGAGTGGCACGTAGACCTCCCGTAGCCACCGCCTGACCTCAATCCGACTTGCTTGGAGCGCTTCCGCATGCCCCTCCGTAATGATCTGCGCAACGTGGCCATCGTGGCCCACGTCGACCACGGGAAGACCACCCTGGTCGACGCGATGCTGTGGCAGTCCGGTGCCTTCGGAGCCCACCAGCACGTCGACGAACGAGCGATGGACTCGGGTGACCTGGAGCGTGAGAAGGGCATCACGATCCTCGCCAAGAACACCGCCGTCCGGCACAAGATGGCCAACGGCGAGCAGATGACGCTGAACATCATCGACACCCCCGGCCACGCCGACTTCGGTGGTGAGGTCGAGCGCGGCCTGTCGATGGTCGACGCGATCGTCCTGCTGGTGGACGCTTCCGAGGGCCCGCTGCCGCAGACCCGGTTCGTCCTGCGCAAGGCGCTGGCCCGCAACATGCCGGTGATCCTGGTGGTGAACAAGGTGGACCGCCCGGACGCGCGGATCGCCGAGGTCGTCGACGAGACCTACGAACTCTTCCTGGACCTGCTCGACCACGACGCCGACCAGAGCGCCCTCGACTTCCCGGTCGTCTACGCCTCGGCCCGCGCCGGCCGCGCCTCGCTGAACAAGCCGGAAGACGGCGGCATGCCGGACTCCGAGGACCTCGAGCCGCTGTTCGAGACGATCCTGGCGAACGTGCCGGCCCCGGAGTACACCGAGGGCGCGCCGCTGCAGGCGCACGTCACCAACCTGGACGCCTCCCCGTTCCTCGGCCGGCTCGCGCTGGTCCGGGTGCACGAAGGCACCCTGAAGAAGGGCTCCCAGGTCGCCTGGTGCAAGCACGACGGCACCATCCAGAAGGTCAAGATCACCGAGCTGCTGATCACCGAGGCGCTCGAGCGGGTGCCGGGCGACTCGGCCGGACCGGGTGACATCGTCGCGATCGCCGGGATCCCGGAGATCATGATCGGCGACACCCTGGCCGACCCGGAGAACCCGAAGGCGCTGCCGTTCATCACCGTGGACGAGCCGGCCATCTCGATGACGATCGGTACCAACAGCTCGCCGCTGGCCGGCCGGACCAAGGGCACCAAGGTCACCGCCCGCCTGGTCAAGGACCGGCTCGACCGGGAGCTGATCGGCAACGTGTCCATCAAGGTGCTGCCGACCGAGCGTCCGGACACCTGGGAGGTGCAGGGCCGTGGCGAGCTGGCGCTGGCCATCCTGGTCGAGCAGATGCGCCGCGAGGGTTACGAGCTGACCGTCGGCAAGCCGCAGGTGGTCACCAAGGAGATCAACGGCAAGCGGCACGAGCCGGTCGAGCGGCTGACCATCGACTGCCCGGAGGAGTACCTCGGGACCGTCACCCAGCTGCTCGCGGTCCGCAAGGGCCGGATGGAGCAGATGACCAACCACGGCACCGGCTGGGTCCGGATGGAGTTCCTGGTGCCGGCCCGTGGCCTGATCGGCTTCCGGACCGAGTTCCTCACCGACACCCGTGGTACCGGTATCGCGCACCACGTCTTCGAAGGCTACGAGCCGTGGTTCGGCGAGCTACGCACCCGCCCGTCGGGTTCGCTGGTCTCGGACCGGACCGGCGTCACCACGTCGTACGCGATGGTGAACCTGCAGGAGCGCGGCACGATGTTCTGCGAGCCCGGCACCGAGGTGTACGAGGGCATGGTGGTCGGCGAGAACTCGCGCGCCGACGACATGGACGTGAACATCACCCGTGAGAAGAAGATGACCAACGTCCGGTCGAACGCGGACGAGTTCGAGAAGCTGGTCCCGGCCCGCAAGCTGTCGCTCGAGCAGTCGCTGGAGTTCTGCCGCGAGGACGAGTGCGTCGAGGTCACCCCGGACGCGATCCGGATCCGCAAGGTGGCGCTGACCCAGATCGAGCGCGCCAAGCTCGGCCGCAAGAACAAAGCCTGATTCCTGCACGTAGCCCGTTCACCTGGTACGCCGATCCGGCGGGGGAAAGCTCCGGATCGTTACCAACCAGGGGACGGGTTCGTGCGTCTTCATTCATGAAAGCAACTCTGTTGGGGGAAGGAAGAGGACATGAGCATTCTGCGTAAGCTCGGCGCCACCACCACGGCGGTCGCGATGCTGGGGGTGGGCATTCTCACCGCCACGGCACCGGCTCAGGCCGCGCCGGCCGGCCGGACCGCGGTGGCACCGAAGGTTGCGCCCAAGACCGTCGTCGCCTCGCAAGCTGTCACCAAGAAGAAGAAGGCGAAGAAGAAGACGGTCTTGGTGCCGGGTCGCCGGCACATCGCCAAGCAGTGCATGACCGGGCGATACCTGTGCATCAACAAGAAGACCCGCAAGGTGATGTTCATCGTCAACGGCCGGCTGCTCGCCGAGGGTGACGCCCGCTTCGGCGGCAGGCGGACCCCGAGCCGTGAGGGCACCTTCAAGGTCTACCGCAAGTCCAAGAACCACGTCTCGTCGATCTACAAGACGCCGATGCCGTACGCGATGTTCTACAGCGGTGGCCAGGCCGTGCACTACTCGCCGGACTTCAAGGCCCGCGGCTACAACGGCTCCTCGCACGGCTGCACCAACATGCGCGACAAGAAGAAGGTCGCCTGGATCTTCAGCAAGGTCAAGATCGGCGACAAGGTCCTGGTCTACAACGCCTGACCCCAACGCTCTTCTCCAGCAGCGGCCGTTTCCTCCGGGAACCGGCCGCTGTTGTGCGTTCTACCCGAGCGCCTGCGAGAACACCTTGTACAGCCGCGGTTCGACCAGACAGAACATCACCCGGGCGACACCGGTGTCCGTCTCCCGCATCGTCCGGACGGCGATCTCAGCCGCCGACTCCTTCGGCCAGCCATAGATCCCCGCAGACACGGCAGGACATGTCAGCGTGGTGACTTCAAGTTCGTCCGCCAACCGCAAGGCATTGCGGTAGCAGGACTCGAGCAACGCCGGATCTCGCTGCCCAGCGGTGTAGTTCGGCCCCACCACGTGGATCACGTACTGCGCGGGCAGATCTCCCGCTGTCGTCCAGCCGGCCTCGCCGGTCGGTACGCCGTTCGGGTAGCGCTCGATGCAGTCGGCCAGGACTGCCGGTCCGCCGGCCCGGTGGATGGCGCCGTCGACGCCGCCGCCACCGCGCAGTGCGTGGTGGGCCGCGTTCACGATCGCGTCGGCCGGCACTGTCGTGATGTCAGCCGTCGACAGCTCGATTTCCCTGCGGAATAGCTTAAGGTTGGGCGGTTACCGAGTTACGGCCCGGTGCCGGCGTCCGCCTGATGCCAACCAAATGATCTGTGAGGGCGTCTCACCAGTGGTGGGACGGATCGACTCGAGGGGTTTCCGATGCGCTGGATTCGTAGTGCGCTGGTTGTTCGCAATGGGCTGGCGGCCGTGGTGGTGGCCGCGCTGGCCGGTACTACGCTCACCGCGTCGGCGGCACCGGAGTACAGGGCTGGTACTACGGAAGCGCAGCCGGTCCAGTTCGAGGTCAGTGGTGAGTTGCCGATCTACCCGAAGGCGCTGTGGAGCAACGGTTCCAGTGGGGTGGCCGTCCGGAAGGTCGAGGCGCGGCTGATCCAGCTCAAGCTGCTCGACAAGAAGTGGCTGGACGACTCGTTCGGCACGATGACCCGGTCGGCGGTGAAGAAGTTCCAGACGTCCAAGGGCATTCCGCCGCTCGGGTACGTCGACGAGTTCACCTGGACCAAGCTGACCGCGGCCACCAAGGAGCCGACCCAGGTCGAGCTCTACCCGCCGGCGCCGGTGGTCGACGGCAAGAAGCTCGACCCGCGCTGCGCGACCGGCGTCGCACTCTGCATCGACAAGACCTCCCGCAAGCTGCGCTACGTGGTGGACGGTGTCGTGAAGATGCAGATGGACGTCCGGTTCGGCGCCCAGAAGACCGCGACCCGCGAAGGCGGCTTCACCGTCGGCTGGAAGAGCCGCAACCACGTCTCGAAGCTGTACGACTCACCGATGCCGTACGCGATGTTCTTCAGCGGCGGCCAGGCCGTGCACTACTCGTCGGACTTCGCCGCCCGTGGGTACAACGGCGCCTCCCACGGCTGTGCCAACATCCGCGACCTGGCGAAGATCAAGGTCCTCTTCGACGAGGTGAAGGTCGGCGACAAGGTGATCGTCTACCGCTCGTAGTACGAGAAGCTAGAGCGGACGCGGGCCCCGGCGGCGGCGGATTCCCCAGCCGCCGCGGCCCCGGCCGGAAGCCGCCCGGAGCGCGGGACGGGCGTCCACCAGGTAGACACCGGCGGCGACGATCCCGATCAGGCCGAAGAAGCTGAGCCAGTGCTGGAAGATCTGGGACAGCGAGAAGGTGGCGAGGATCAGCACCCAGCCCGGCTTGGTCAGTTTGTCGGCGGCGACGAAGACGGCACGCGGCCGGAACATCGCGTCGGCGAGGGCGACCAGCTTGAGACCGAGCAGCACCCACCAGATGACACCGATGGGATCACCGAACCCGGGGAACAGGTTCTGGAACGTGGCGAGTGCGAGCATGCGACGAGCCTAACGCAGGCACGGGTGGCCGACGATCCGGAAAAGCTCAGATCGCGGCCACCCGCACTCGGCAGAGCGGTCGAACTACTGTCAGTCGCCGACCTTGGCGGCGGCGTCGGTGGCGGCCTTCGACGCGGTCTTCGCGGTCTTGCGGGCGCTGGTCGCGGTCGCCTTCACGTTGCGGCTCGCGGTGTCGGCGGTCTTCTTCGCGGTGGTCCGGGTGGCCTTCGCCTTGCTCACCGTGGTCTTGGCCTGGGTGACCAGGTCCTCGGTGGCCTTCTGGCTGCGGATCCGGGTGACGATCTCCTCACCGCGGGCGGCCAGGTCGGCGTAGGTCTCCTCGGCCTGGCCGAGCACGGTGGTCAGCCCGGCCTGCGCGACCGACGGCAGCTCACGCAGCGTGGCCGGCACGGTCTTGGCGTTGGCGGCGAGCACCTCGAGGCGCTTGCTCAGCTCGACCTGACGCTTGGTCAGCTCGGTCTGCAGGGTGGACTGCAGCGCCTTCTGGTCCAGCTTCGCGAACCGGGTGGTGACGTCGTCGCTGACCGCGCGGAACTTCTCCACGGCCAGGTCGCCGGCGCCGGCGATCGCGTACAGGGGCGTGACGGGGGTACGGGTTGCCATCAGGCGTCTCCTCGTGAGGTTTTCAGCGGGGTCTACTGGGTGGTGCGTTTTCTTGCAGGGGTCTTCTTGGCCGCGGCGGGCTTCTTTGCCTGCGCCGCTTGCGGCCCGGCCTCTTGCGGCGCAGCCTCTTCCGGCGCGGCCTCGGGTGCGGGCGCCGGGTCGTCGTTCTCCCGGACGAAGGAGGCGTACACGTCGAGCAGAACGCGCTTCTGCCGCTCGTTCAGCGCGGGGTCGAGCAGGACCGCGTCCACCACTCCGGGCGTACGCCGCGTGCCGTCCTCGCCGTCGTCCGGATCGAGGATGCCGGCCCGCACGTAGAGCGTCTCGGCGGAGATCCGCAGCGCCTTCGCGAGCTGCTGCAACACATCGGCCGACGGCTTCCGCAGGCCACGCTCGATCTGGCTGAGGTACGGGTTCGACACACCGGCCAGATCGGATAGCTGCCGCAACGACAGCTGCGCATGCCGGCGCTGCTCGGCGAGGTACTCCCCCACCGAACCAACCGCACCAGCGGCTCGATCACTCAACTTGGCCATGACCCCATCCTGCTAGCAGTCTGCTTGCAATTGCAAGCAGCCACCACGTGAACCCCCTCACACAGAGCAATCACCCGAGGGCAGACTTTGTGCACCGCGCGAGCGTTCTGGCCGCCGAGATCCGCTCAGCTCATGCACAAAGTGGGGCTGGGTCAGCTGAAGGCTGGGGTGTGGGGCTGGACGGAGCCGACTTGGATTCCGCCGCCGTAGAGCGGGGAGTGCTGCTGCTGGTCGAGGATCTCGTGGTCGAGGCCGAGCTTGCGGAGCGTCGCGGCCATCACTACCGCGCGAGCGCGCGGCGTACCGTCGTCGATCTTCACGGCGATGCCTCGGCCGTCGGCCAGGCCGACGGCGTAGACGCTCTCGGCGCCGGCCTTGCAGAAGAGGCCGGGGACGGCCTTCATCAGCGCGGTTTCGTCGCGCCTACTCCCGCTGGCGTACTCCGGGTAATCGCGGAAGGCGTTCGCTATCCGGCCTTCCAGGGTGTCCGAAGCGGCCGCGGCGAAGTACCCGAAGGATCGGGCCAGGCCCGAGAGGGTGATGGCGAGGATGGGGGCGCCACAGCCGTCGACGGCGACGTACGAGACCTTTTCGGCGGCCGTGTCCTCGACGGCGGTGCGGATCGCCTGCTGCAGCGGGTGCTCGGGCGAGCGGTAGTCGTCGCGGCCCCAGACGCCGTCGGGGCTCTTGGCCCGGGCGTCGTCGTGGAACGGCCAGTCGTTGACCACGCAGGTCGCGATCATCGCGGCGTGCTTGCCGGAACAGTTCATCGTGATGGGGTCGAGCCCGTGCCCGGCCCGGACCCACTCGTCGCGCGCCTGCTCGTCGATCGGGTACGCCGGTGGCGTCCGCAGCGCCGACTCGTCCAGCCCGGCGCCGGCCAGGATCCGCCGTACGCCGGTCAGGTGGAACTCCTCGCCCGAGTGCGAGGCCCCCGCGAGCGCGAGCAGTTCGCCGTCCAGCTCCAGGCCGCTACGGAGCATGCCGAGGGCCTGCATCGGCTTGTTCGACGAGCGCGGGAACATCGGCTGGTCGATCACACCGGCCGACCACTCGACGGAGCCGTCGGGTGCGGTCACCACCACGGAGCCGCGGTGATGGCCCTCGACGAATCCGCTGCGGACGACGTCGGCCAGGATCACAGGTTCGGTCACGGCTGAACTGTACGGCGCAGAGGTCAGGAGCAAAAACCCACGTTGGAGATGATTCGGCTCACAGCCGGGCGCGGACGTGCAGGCCCACCTCGGGGTCGACGAGCAACTCCTGGGTCGCGGTGACCGTCGGCTGGTCCTCGGCGACGACCTCGAGGACGGCGGCCGGGTCCACGTTGCGCTTGATCAGCGCGAGCGCGATCGGTCCGTACTCGTGGTGGCGCGCCGCCGAACCGATGAACCCGACCTGCTTCTCACCGACCCGTACTGCGTACCCGTGCGCGGGCAGGTGGTCGACTGAGCCGTCCAGGTGCAGCCGGACGAGGCGGCGCGGGGGGCGACCGAGGTTGTGGACGCGCGCGACGGTCTCCTGGCCGCGGTAGCAGCCCTTGTCGAGATGGACGCCGACGCCCAGCCAGCCGAGTTCGTTCGGGATGGCTCGCGCGTCGGTGTCGAGCCCGAGCCGGGGCGCGCCCGCCTCGATCCGGAGAGCCTCATAAGCCCAAACACCAGCCGCAGGACCAGCCTGCTCGGCGAACGCCTGAAGCTCGCCGCGGGGCAGGAACAACTCATGGCCGCCGAGCGAATCAGCCCCGGATCGCACCAGCGGCTGCGCCGCTGGTGCGGAAGAGGAGGAGGGAGCGGCGCCGGGGGCCGGAGCGGGACTGGAGGCGGGCGGCGGGCCTGGGCGCCAGATGATGGCGTAGTCCGTGGTGACGTCGGTGATTTCGACGCGGGACATGAAGACCATCTTCTGGAGCCACTCGACCAGCGCCGCGGCGGCGCCTGGTTCGGTGTGCAGCCAGAAGGTTTCGCCGTCGTCGACGCCGTACATCGCGTGCTCGACGTGCCCGGTCGGGGACAGCAGCAGCGCCGTGGTCGACGTGCCCGGCCGCAGCCCTTCGAAGTACTGGCTGGTGAGCGCGTGCAGCCAGGTGAGCCGGTCGGGGCCGGTGACGGTGACGACGTCGCGGTGCGAGAGGTCGACGAACCCCTTGCCCGCGGCCAGTGCTCGCTGCTCGCGCAGGTCGGAGCCGTAGTGCGCGGCAACCCCGGCGTCCAGGCCGTCCGCCTCCACGGCCGCCGGAAGATCCAGGAGCGGGCTGCGCGTCAGTGACATGTCACCAGAGTACGTCCCCCGGCGTACGGCGACTGCCTCCTGCCGTGGGATGTGGACAACACCGCCCCTAGCGACGCTGGAAGCATCAAATCGAGAGGAGCAGGGACGATGACGAAAAGAGCATTCCGCTTCGGGGTGGTGGGCAGTCCGGACCGCGGCGTCGAGGCGTGGCAGCAGACCGTACGCCGGGCCGCCGACCGTGGGTACAAGTCGGTGTTGATGCCGGACGGGCTGCAGTTGCTGTCGCCCTTCCCCTCCCTCGCGGTGGCCGCGATGACGGCCGACCTTCGCGTCGGCACGTTCGTCGCGGCCGCGCCGCTGCGGAAGCCGCGGGCCGCCGCCTGGGACGCACACACGCTGTCCGTACTCACCAACGGCCGGTTCGACTTCGGTATCGGCACCGGCCGTCCGCAGGTGGAGCAGCAGGCCACTGAGCTGGGGCTGCCGTTCGGGTCGGCCAAGGAGCGCCGCTACCAGGTGCGGGAGACGCTGAACCACCTGCAGAAGCTCGACGGCAACCAGCACACGCCGATCATGCTCGCGGCCGGCGGACCCCGCAGCCTCGCGCTGGCGGCGGCCCGGGCCGACATCGTCTCGCTGGCCATGCCCGCACTTACCCCGCGTGAGGAGTTCCGGCAGCTCACCCAGGAACTGCGCGAGCTGGCAGGCTCACGAGCAGACGACATCGAGCTGGCGATGAACCTCTTCGCAGCCGGTACTGCGGAGCTGCCGCCGTGGACCAGGCAGGCGACCGGGGCGACCCCCGATGAGCTCGAGAAGAGCGGCACCCTGATGCTGTTGCGCGGAAGCCCGTGGGAGATGGCCGATGAGCTGCAGCGCCGGCGAGACGAGTTCGGCGCGTCGTACATCACCATCAACGCTGACTACCTGGACGACCTGGCGCCAGTGGTCGAGCTGCTCGACGGCCGGTAGACAGCACGCTGCCTGCCAGCCCCGGACGGATCGGGAACTGACAGGCAGCGTGGAGGGGTGGGTCAGATGGTCTAGTGGACGGGGTCCGGATCCCGGGGCCGCTCAGTGACCGCCGGCAGGTCGCCCGCATGGGTGTCGCCGGCCGCGAAGGCCGCCTCGTCGAACGGGTCCTCACCGGCGAAGACCTGGCGGGCCTGTTCCTTGTCGAACCCGCCGGTCCAGTGGCCGACCAGCACGGTGGCAACCGCGTTGCCGGCGAAGTTGGTCAGCGCCCGCGCCTCGGACATGAACCGGTCGATGCCGACGATCAGGCCGACGCCGTCGACCAGGTCGGGCCGGTGCGACTGCAGCCCGCCGGCTAGCGTCGCCAGGCCGGCGCCGGTGACTCCGGCGGCACCCTTCGAGGCGACGATCATGAACACCAGCAGGGAGATCTGCTGACCGAGCGAGAACGGCTGGTCCATCGCCTCGGCGATGAACAGCGACGCCATCGTCAGGTAGATCGCCGTACCGTCCAGGTTGAACGAGTAGCCGGTCGGGACGGTGATACCGACCACGGACTTGTCCACGCCGAGGTGTTCCATCTTGCCGATCAGTCGCGGCAGCGCGGTCTCCGACGACGAGGTCGAGACGATCAGCAGGAACTCACGGCCCAGGTACCTGAGCAGTTGGAAGATCGACATCCCGGTGACGACCTTGAGGATCGTGCCGAGCACCACCAGGACGAACAGCGCACAGGTGATGTAGAAGGCCAGCATGATCTTGCCCAGGCTGACCAGGGCGTCCCAGCCGGTGGCGCCGACGACCGCGGCGATCGCACCGAAGGCACCGATCGGCGCGACCCACATGATCATCGCCAGGATCTTGAAGGCGAGCCGCTGGATGTGCCCGATGCCGTTCAGGATCGGCTGACCCGTCCGGCCCATCGCCTGCAGCGCGAAGCCGACCAGCAGCGCGACGAACACGGTCTGCAGCACCTGGCCCTCGGTGAGGGCGGAGACCAGCGTCTTCGGGATGATGCCGAGCAGGAAGTCGGTGGTGCTCTCGTGCCCGCCGGCGGCCTGCTTCTGGCCGGTCTCCCGCAGATTGTCGGTCAGGTTCAGGCCGGAACCGGGCTGGACCAGGTTGCCGACGACCAGACCGATGGCGAGTGCGACCGTCGACATCACCAGGAAGTAGCCGAGGGCGAGACCGCCGACCTTGCCGACACTCGCGGCCTGCCGGACCGAGCCGATGCCGAGCACCAGCGTGCAGAAGATGATCGGGCTGATCATCATCTTGATCAGGTTGACGAACCCGGTGCCGAGCGGTTTCAGCTCGGTCGCGAAGTCCGGGAAGATGAAACCGACGCCGATGCCGAGCAGGACGGCGACGATGACGGCGATGTAGAGGAAGTGGGTCCGGTCGTTGCGGACCGGCGTGGGGCGGGGTGTGGTCGGGCTCGCCATGGGGGACTCCTGATCGGCCGGCGGGCGGGGTTGTCAGTAACTGTGACGTGACGCACAGGCGAACAGCGCATTTCGTTCATATCGTTCGCGATGGAATCTTCCCGCCCGCCTGGGGCATGCCACTGGCGGCACTGGTGTGCACAATGTCGGCATGACGCGCCGACCGTGGGAACTGCGCCGCCAGGTGTTCTGGCTGCAGACCGCCACGGTGCTGGTGATGATCGTGCTGATCTGGATCGTGCTGCTGTCCCGCAGCCGCACACAGGCCGACCGGGACGCCGCCGCGGCCGGGATCGCGCCGCCTGGCTGGCAGGACCTGATCGATCTGGAGCTGCGTTCCATGCTCGGCGTCGCCAGCCTCGTGCTCGGTGTCGCGATCGCAGGCAACGCGCTGGTCAGCTGGCGGGTCCGGCACACGACCCGCGGCATGGGCACCCAGGAGCTTGCCTGGATGCTCGACTTCTACGAGGGCGTACTGCGGGCGGCGCGCGAAGGCCTGCTGTTGATGGACTCGGACGGACGCGTTCAACTGGTCAACGACGAGGCCCGCCGGCTGCTCGGTCTGGACAGTCTCGCGCCCGACTCGACGGTTGACGACCTCGAGCTGCCGGCCACCTTGTCCAGCCTCCTGCGCACCGGACGGACGGCGTACGACGAACTGCACCTGGGTGCTCACGGTGTCGTCGTGGTCAACCAGCAACCGGCGCGTTCCGGCCGGATCGTCACGCTGCGGGACCACACGCAGTTGCAGGCGCTGCTGGGCGAGCTCGACGCGATCCGCAGCCTGGCCGAGTCGCTCCAGGCGCAGAACCACGAGGCCTCGAACCGGCTGCACACGGTCGTCAGCCTGATCGAGATCGGCCGGCCCGAACGCGCCCGGGAGTTCGCTGTCTCGGAACTGCAGCTGGCCCAGGCGATGACCGATCGCGTCGTCGGCACCGTCGGCGACCCGGTGCTCGCATCGCTGCTGCTTGCCAAGCTCGCGCAGGCCCAGGAGCGTGGCGTGCTGCTCACGCTCGAGCTCGGCTCCGAGGCGCTGCACACCCGGTTGCCCGCGCAGGACATCGTCACGGTGGTCGGCAATCTGCTGGACAATGCGATCGAGGCCGCACGCGGCGGGAGTGCGCCGCGACGGGTCGAACTGAGGGCGGCTGCGAGTATGGAGTACATCGACCTGGCGGTGACCAACACCGGTGCCGAGCTGGGCGCCACCGAACTGGCCCGGATGTTCGATCGTGGCTGGACGACGAAGGCCGAGCCTGGTCATGGGTTGGGGCTGGTGCTGGTGCGCAGTACGGTCGAGCGCTGGCAGGGGACGTTGATGGTCGATCCGGATTCCGAGCTGGACGACGTACCGGCGTTGACTGTCCGGGTGCGGTTGCCGCGGGCGGTGAGTGCCGGTGCTTGACCTGCGCGTGCTGGTCGTCGAGGACGATCCGGTCGCCGCCGAAGCGCATCGCGTGTACGTCGACCGGTTGCCCGGGTTCGTCTGCGTCGGCCTTGCCGGTACTGCGGCCCGCGCATTGCACGTACTCAGCCAGGAGCAGATCGATCTCGTTTTGCTGGACATGAACCTGCCCGACGGTCACGGACTCGATGTCGTCCGGCGAATGCGTGCCGCTGGCAACCAAACTGATGTGGTTGCCGTGACGGCTGCGCGGGAAGTCGCCGCAGTACAGGCGGCTTCCCGGATCGGGGTCGTGCAGTATGTGCTGAAGCCGTTTGCCTTTGAAACGTTGAGGGATCGGCTCACTGCGTATGCGCGGCAGCGTCGGGCGGCGGAGGCCGGGCAGGTCGTCGCGGATCAGGACGAGGTCGACCGATTGTTGCATCCGGCAACTGTTTCGTCGGTGCCGAAAGGGCTGGCCGGCTCGGTACTGGATCGGGTCGTGCAGCTGCTCGGCAATCGCGAGGGGTGGACCGCTGAGGAGGTCGCGGCGTCACTTGGTACGTCGCGGATCACGGCTCGGCGCTATCTCGAACATCTGGCCGACCAGGGCCAGGCGTTGCGCACACAGCGCTACGACGGGCGGAGCGGGCGACCGAAGGTCGAGTACTGCTGGGTTTCGGAGAGTTAGGCGCGGATCAGGGTTGCCCAGAGGTGCGGCTGGAGCGGGAGGCCTTCGGCGGCCATGTCGTAGGCCCACATCAGTTCGCCCTTGACCAGGCCGTAGAGGCGGTGGCCGGCGGCGACCTCCTTGGCCGTGGCGGTGCGAGCCACCACGTCCGTGCGCATCTCGATCTTGGCGCCGTCGGTCTCGCCGTACCAGACCTCCGCGAAGCCGGTCGGGTGCGCGAGCACCACCTCGAGCTTGTTGTCCGGCTTGGGCCGCCAGAACCCGGTCTCCATCGCCAGCGGACGCTCCCGCTTGCCGTCCTCGCCGACCACGAAGGTCTGGCTGACGTAGTGCAGGAACGGCTTGCCGTTGTGGCTGAAGTCGATCTGCTGGCCGAACTCGAACTTCTCGATCGTCGGGTAGTCCCCGTGCCCGCGACCCTCCCACCGGCCGAGCAGCCAGGCGAGCGGCATCAGGTCGGGGTGCAGGTCCTGCGAGATCTCGAACGCCATCGGGTTCAGTTCGCGGTACGGCCGCGGAGCAGCCGGTAGACGACGTACGCCGAGAACCAGCCCATGAACACGGTGACGAGCACCAGCAGGGTCGTGAAGATGACGTGTAGCACGTTGGTCAGTCTAGGGGATCGGCACGGCGCTCTGAGCTACGGTGGCGTGATGTCCCGCACGCTGGTGATCAAACTGACCGCAGGAGCCGACGAACCCGAGCGCGCCAACCAGGCGATGACAGTAGCCGCGACGGCAGTCGCCTCCGGCGCCCAGGTCTCCCTCTGGCTGACCGGAGACGCGGTGTGGTTCGCCGTACCGGGGCGGGCCGAGCAGTTGGTGCTCCCCCACGCGGCACCCCTACCGGACCTACTGGCCGCAGTACTAGCCGGAGGTCAACTGACGGTCTGCACCCAATGCGCCAAACGCCGAGACCTCACCGAACCTGACCTACTCCCAGGCACCCGCATAGCCGGCGCCCCAGCCTTCACGGAAGAAATCCTGGCCCCAGACGCACAGGCGATCGTTTACTGATCTTTCTGTACGCCGCTCGCGGGCTTGTTGGTGGTTATTCGCCCATTCCGCGGCCGCCGTCTCGGCTGGGGCCTCGGTCTGTGCGGAGTTCGGCTGCTCGGGCGCCTGCGTTCTTGCCGCCGACTCCGGCGCCGACCGGTTCGCCGGTGCGCTGTCGGGTCGCCTCGGCAGCGGGAGCGTGGTCGCCCTGCTGGAAGTCGCGCAACTTGTCGATCTCGGCCTGGGACATGCCCGGCCGCTGACCGTTCTGATCGATCCGGTCGGTCTGGTTGGCGCCTTGCTGCTCGCGAGCGGCGCTGAGCGTCTTCTCGACAGCATCCGGCTCGACCGACGCACCCCGCCCGTCAGCCTCCGGCCCGTCCACGCTGGTCTGCTGGACCTGATCCGGGCGCTCCTCGGTGTTCCGCTCCTCCTCTTCGGAGGCCGCCACCTGGTCACCCCCAGTCGGGAACCCAGGCTGAGGCCCAGCCACCCCCTGATCAACCTGCTCGACCCGCCGCTCCCCCTGCTCCACCCCGTCCTGATCCACCCCGGTCTGCTGCCCGTCCTGGTCCAGCCCTTCCTGATCCAGCCCGTCCTGATCCACCCCAGGCTGCTGCCCGTCCTGATCCAGCCCGTCCTGCCGGACCCCGTCCTGGTCGAGGCCGTCCTGATCCAGCCCGTCCGGGTCGAGCCCGTCCCGGTCCACCCCAGGCTGCTCCAACCCGTCCTGCCGGACCTGGTCGACGCCGTCCTGATCCAGCCCGTCCTGATCCAACCCGTCCTGATCCAACCCGTCCGGGTCGAGGCCGTCCCGGTCCACCCCAGGCTGCTCCAGCCCGTCCTGCCCGACCCCATCCTGGTCCAAGCCATCCTGGTCGAGGCCGTCCCGATCCACCCCGGGCTGCTCGACCCCGTCCTGGCCCACCCCGTCCTGATCCAGGCGGTCCTGGTCCACCCCGTCCTGATCCAGGCTGTCCTGGTCCAGGCCGTCCTGGTCGAGGCTGGGCTGATCGGCGTTGTTCTCCTCGATCAGCTGCGCCGGCTCCTGGGGGTCGGCCGCATCGACGGCGTTCTCGTCCGTGTCGATCTCCGCGGGCGCTGTACCGTCGTTCTGTACCTCGGCCTCGTCCCGCTGCTGGTCCTCGGCCGCCTGCTCCTCCTGGCGCCGCTCCTGGACCTCGTCAAGCACCTCGTCAGCAACAACAGCCGTCGCCCCAGCAGCAGCGACGGCCGGAGCCACATCGCCTCCGCGAGCTTCCTCCGTCTTACGCTTCTCGTCGCGCCGCTGTTCTTCCTGCTGCTTGGCCTTGTCCGCGGCGTCTCCCGCCTCCTGGGCGGCCTGGCGATCCTGCACAGCATTGTCCTGGCCGTCGCGATCGGGATCGCGCCGCTCCTCGACGATCTCACCGGTCTGCACGGAGCGATCACGGTTGTCGTCGATCCCGTTGTCGTTACCGTCGCGGGCGCGCTCCACCTCCGCCTCGCGCTCGCGGTCGAGCTCCTCCGGCGTCAGGTTCGGGTCGTTGTCCAGCCGGTCCCGGTTCTCCTGGACCTTCCGCGCCTCAGCCTCGAACAGCGCGGACCGCTGGTCCTCGGACAGGCCGTCGACGGCCCGGGCGAACTCCGGGTTGTTCCGGCGCTCGTCCATCATTTCCCCGATGAGCTCCCGCAGCTCCTCGAGCGCCGCACTGTCCCGCGTCTCCGGGTTGCGCATCCGCTGGGCTTTCCGGGAGTTCCGCCGGCGGCTCAGCTTGGACGTGATCATCCGGACGATCCGGTACATGTCCCGGAGCATGTCCTCTTCGATCGACGCCATCAGGCCACCTCGCTCGCGTAGACGGAGTACCCGAAGCCGGCACTGGCTGCCACCGGGCCTGCCTCGGGTTGGGTCGCGTACAGGTGCAGCTCGGCGCCGGGTCGCAGCCAGACTGCCAGATGACGCCGTCGGCCGCGCCACTCCAGCGGGATCCGCGGGTCGTCGCCCGGTCCGACGAAGACCGGCTGCCCCCAGTGCCGGCGGGCGAGCTCCAGCTGGTCCGGCCAGTGGTCGTCGAGGCCGTCCTCGGCGTCGCCGATCTCGTCCGGACCGATCTCGTACGCCGACCACCCACTGCGCGGGCTGTCCGGGAGTACGGCGTCGGGGAGCACCAGCATCACCGTCTCGCGCGGCGTGACGAGCCCCCAGGTGTAGCGGTTCGGGTCGATGTTGCCAGGAGCCCAGGGACGCCAGCCGGTGGCGGCGGTGACCCGCGACACCAGGGCACGGATCGCGTCCAGACCGGTCTCGGGCGGACCCCAGACCCGCTTCCAGTCGGACACCTCCGCGAGGTCGGCCAGAGCGCGCTCGTCGTCATCCGACGACCGCTGCTGCGTCCTCACCTGTCCCACTCCTCTCACTCGAACCTGCCCAGCCTAAGCGTTGTGGGTCGCATCATGCTCGGACGCAAGGGGTCAGCCTGTGGATCCCCGGGGTTGTACGGGAGCCGTAAGGGGCGCGGACGGCGTACCGGGAGGCGTTCGTGAGCGTTAAGCGGGAGCGGGCCGACGGCGGCGGAATTGTCGGCTGTGATGAGAGGTATGAAGCTGCCGCAGGCTCCGACGGAGGAGTCGTTCCCGTCGCCGTTGCATCATCCGCGCGTGGCCACCGTGCTCGGGCGGTGGCTGGCCGTGGCGATCACGATCTGCTTCCTGACCGGTTTGTTCAGTCATTTCCAGCAAGCCACGCCGGGCTGGCTCGTGATCCCGAGCCGCCCGGCTTCCCTGTACCGCGTGACGCAGGGACTCCATGTCCTCAGCGGGCTCGTCTCGGTACCGCTCCTGCTGGCGAAGCTCTGGACCGTCTACCCGAAGCTGTTCGCCAAACTCCCCTGGCCGCCGAGCCGGCAGGCGCTGACCACGATCCTCGAACGCGCCTCGATCCTGGTCCTGGTCTCGGCCCTGGCTCTCGAACTCTTCATCGGCTTCCTCAACACGCTGCAGTGGTATCCCTGGCCGTTCCCCTTCAAGGAAACCCACTACGCACTCGCCTGGATCATCATCGGCGCCCTGCTCGTCCACCTGGCGGTCAAGCTCCCCCTCATCACCGCCCACTGGCGCCGAACCCCGGCCGACCGTACGCCGGTACCGCCGCCCGCCGATTCGTTGCCTCCAGCAATCACCGGGCTGACCCGGCGCGGGCTGTTCCGTACCGTGGCCGGCGCGAGCGCACTGGTCGGGATCACCTCGATCGGCCAGTCGGTCCCGGCGCTCGGGCCGGTCGCAGTACTGGCCCCACGCAAGCCGAACGTCGGTCCGCAAGGCCTCCCCGTCAACCGCACCGCCAGGGATGCCGGCGTAGTTGCCGTCGGCGACGACTGGCGCCTCACCGTGAGCGGTCCGGTCCAGCTCTCCTATTCACTCGACGAACTCCGCGCACTGCCGCAGAGCCGGTCACAGCTACCGATCGCGTGCGTCGAAGGCTGGAGTCAGGGCGCTCACTGGGAGGGCATCCGGGTCCGCGACCTGCTGCGACTCTGCGGCGCACCGGAGGGATCGCGCCTCCGGGTTGTGTCGATGGAGAAGGGCGGCTTCTACGCCACCAGCGAGCTCCCACCCCAGTACGCCGAAGACCCACTCACCCTGCTGGCCCTCCGCCTCAACGGCACCACCCTCGACCTCGACCACGGCTATCCCACCCGACTAATCGCTCCCAACCGCCCCGGAGTCCTGCAAACCAAATGGGTCCACCGTCTGGAGGTCCTGACATGAAAGCCCGGATTCTGTTCGGTGTTCTCGGCGTTGGGGTTGGGTTGTGGGGTTTGTGGTTGCTGGTGGGGGCGTTGAGCGTTGACGCATTGGTGCGGTTGCCGTTGTGGCTCGGGGGCGCCGTCCTGGTGGATGACTTTGTACTGGTTCCGCTGACGCTGGCGGCCGGGTGGGTGCTTGCTCGTTGGTCAACAGGCCCCGGTCGTCACCGCACAATCAATGCCGTTCGCGCGACCGGGCTGTACGTCGGGGTGACGACCTTGATCGCGATTCCCTTGCTCATCAGGCAAGGGAAAGGAGTCAACCCGACGGTCTTGCCCCGCGACTACCTGCGGGACTGGTTGTTGCTGGAGGCCACTATTGTGGCCACCGGCGTACTGGTGGTGATTGCCGGTCAGCGCTTGATGTTGAGGAGGTCGCGGGCCTCGTCGGGGGACATCGGCGGGCGCTGAGCGAGGGTGGCGAGCGTCGCGGCGCGCTCGACCAGTTCGGCGTTGTGCGTCACCGGCTGTCCCTTGGCCAGCGTCAGGGTGTCTTCCATCCCGACCCGGAGGTGTCCGCCCTTCGACAGCGCGGCCAGCGCCACCGGCAGCGTCGTACGGCCGACGCCTGTCGCCGACCAGGACGTCACGCCGGCGGGAAGGCCGTTGACCGCGGCAACCAGCGCGTCCGGCGTACCGGGCATGCCGCCGGGGACGCCCATCACCAGGTCGCAGTGGACCTTGCCGCCGTACGGGAGGCCGAACTTGTCGAGCAGCCGGTTCAGCGCCGCGACGTGACCCAGGTCGAACAGCTCGAACTCCGGCACCACCTCGCGCTCCTGGCTGAGCTGGTACAGCTCGGTGACGAACGGCCAGGGGTTCATGAAAACGTCGTCGCCGAAATTGACGGTGCCCATCGTCAGCGAGCAGGAGTCCGGCGCGGCGTCGAGGACGCGCAGCCGGTGCTCGAACAGATCCGTCACGGCACCGCCGGTGGACAACTGGACGATCAGCGCGGTGTTCTCCCGGACCGCGGCCACCGTCTCGGTCAGCCGGCCGAGGTCCAGGGTCGGCCGGTGCTCGGCGTCCCGGATGTGGATGTGGATCATCGCGGCCCCGGCGGCCTCGCAGCGTTTCGCGGTCTCCACCAGCTCCTCGAGCGTGGTGGGCAGGGCCGGACAGTCCGCCTTCGCGGTCTCGGCGCCGGTGGGAGCAACAGTGATCAACGTCGACGTCATGAACGAATCGTGCCAGATCGGCGCTGGAAACGGGACATTTGCCGGTCCAGCACCTCGCTGACCGGACAATCTCCCGCACGGCAGGATGGTGACATGAGAGCAGTCGTACAGCGAGTCAGCCAGGCGTCCGTCACCGTCGAGGGCGAGGTGGTCGGCGCGATCGACCAGCCCGGTCTGGTGGTCCTGCTGGGGGTCACCCATGACGACACCGCCGAGCAGGCGGCCGCCCTGGCCGCGAAGATCTGGACGTTGCGGATCCTCCGCGACGAGCGGTCCTGCGCCGACGAACAGGCCCCGATCCTCGCCATCAGCCAGTTCACCCTGTACGCCGACACCCGCAAGGGCCGCCGCCCGTCCTGGAGCGCCGCCGCTCCCGGCCCGGTCTCCGAACCTCTGTACGACGCGTTCTGCGTCGCACTGGAAGCCCTCGGCGCCAAGGTCGAACGCGGCCGCTTCGGCGCCGACATGTCCGTTGCCCTCACCAACGACGGCCCGGTCACCCTGATCCTCGACGCCTGACCGCACCCTCCGAAGAGCTGCGGCACCCGTCCCTCCGGGTTCTGCGGACGCATTAGCGGTGGGACGACAGAACCCCCGGCGCCGGATCTCGAGGATCCGGACCCGGGGGTCCTGGAGCTACCTGGCTGAATCGGTGAGGTTCGGCTCAGCGAGGTGAGGGAGTGATGGCTGGATCAGCCGATCACACCGGCGGCCGAGTGGCCGAGGACAACCTTGGTGTTCAGGCTGTAGACGTCGATCACCAGGGCGTTGACGGACACGTACCGGCTCTGACGCACGACCTGGTTGAAGGTCAGCTTGGCGACACCGGGGATGTCCAGTACTGCGTTCGGGCCGGTCGCGACCGGGTAGGTCTTGTTGCCGACCTTGATCGAGGCAACGCTGGAGGAGTGGTCCAGGCCGACCTTGCCGTCCTTGGTCTTCCACGCGGACGCGGCCGACTCGATGGCACCGATCCGCAGGTTGCCGACCCGCACACCCGCGATGTGCGAGGTGAACTTGATCGCCGACTTCTCGGTGCCCATGTAGCCGTTCTTCGTGGTGTAGACCGCACCCACGTAGGCGACGTTCGGGACGACCAGCTCGGCGGTGGCGTTGCGGACGGTCTTGCCTTCCGTGCCCTGGCAGGTGGCCTGGTAGGCGGTCTTGCCCGACTTCACGAGCTTGTCGACCTTGACCGTCGAACCGTAGGCGTCACCGATGACCATGGCCGTGGCCGGCTTGGTGATCTCGGCGCGGGTCTTCAGGACCGCGACGTCAACGCCTTCAGGGATGTAGCGGTTCTTCACGGTCGCGTGCAGCACGACCGCCTGCGAGTACGAGTAGATGCCGGCGCTGGTCTTCACGCCACCGACACGGTTCAGCACCATGTACCCCAGGCCCGGGATGGCGACCTTGAAGTTCGGGCTCGGCTTCAGCAGCGACGGAACGTTCACGCCACCGATCCGGACCGCGGCGAAGGTGGTGTTGCCGGTGTAGGAAAGCTGGCCGTTCTTGTAGACCGACGTGGTGGTGGTCTTCGCACCGACGAGGTGCACCAGCCCGCCGACGCGGATGTCGGCCGCGGTCGCGTTGCTGGTCACGCCGTTGCCACGCGCGTCGTTGAACGAGTACGTGTCGGTGGTGACGGTCTGGGCGATCGCCTGGTTGTTCACGTTCGCGGTGGCCAGGTCGTTGCGGTCCGACGAGTTCGGCTTGGTGGTGCAGCTGAACTGGCTGACGACCGTCGGGCCGCTGCCCGCGATGCCGGCCTGCACGTCGGTACCGAACGCGTAACCGCTGTAGCCGAACACCGGCGCGGCGGACGCCGAGCCCGAGGTCAGCGCGATCGTGGAAGCTACGCCGACAACCGCCGCAACTCCGACGGCAGCGAGCTTCTTGTATCCAATGCGGGGTCTCATGACCCCTCCTCCCTGAGTGATGACTTAGCCCTAGTGAGCGGGCCAGGACACAGACACAACTCACCCGGTCGCGGTAGGTAACGACAACGGTGTGCTCCGAGATCAAACCGTTACCAAACGGAGTACGCCGTGAGAAACGCGATCTTGCGCGCAACCCGCCCTCGTGAGATCTATGCCACCCCTCTTTGCCTGACGCAACAACGAAACCCCTGTGCCGCAAGGAGGATCGGCACAGGGGTCTTCGGCGTACGGGAGTCACGGCGTACGGGAGTCACGGCGTACGGGGCCGGCAACTGGGCCCGGACAAGCCGAAGAGCCCGTCGCGCAAGCAAACGGGCCCTTCGGGGTCAGCAAACTACCGGGATCAGACCGCGACGGCCACCTCGGCCACCTCGCCGTACTGCGCCGTCACCTGGCGGTCGACCGGGTCGGCCTTCGGCGCCAGGGTCCGCAGGGTCCAGCTGCCGGGCGCCGCGAAGAAGCGGAAGTGCCCGGTCGCGGAGGTCGGTACCTCGGCCGTGAACTCACCAGTGGAGTCGAGCAGCCGCACGTAGGCGCCGCCGACCGGCTCCTCGCCGCGCAGTACCTGGCCCTGGATCACGGCTTCCTTGTCGACGTCGACGCCCTTGAGATCCAGGCCGCCCTTCTTGGCTCCGCACATGTCAGGCCTCCCCTGGCTCGTCGCCGAGCGCCACCGGTACGCCGACCAGCGAACCCCACTCGGTCCACGAACCGTCGTAGTTCTTGACGTTCTCCTGGCCCAGAATCTCGTGCAGCACGAACCAGGTGTGCGCCGAGCGCTCACCGATCCGGCAGTACGCGATGGTGTCCTTGCCGAAGTCCACGCCGGCGTCGGCGTACAGGGTCTTCAGCTCGTCGTCGGCCCGGAAGGTGCCGTCGTCGTTGGCCGCCTTGCTCCACGGGATGCTGGCCGCGGTCGGGATGTGACCCGCACGCTGGGCCTGCTCCTGCGGCAGGTGAGCCGGGGCGAGCAGCCGGCCGGCGTACTCGTCGGGGCTGCGCACGTCGACCAGGTTCTTGACGCCGATGGCGTCCTTGACCTCGTCGCGGAAGGCGCGGATCGCCAGGTTCGGCTCCTTGGCCTGGTACTGGGTCGGCTCGCGCTTGACCACCTCGTCGGTCAGCTCACGGCTGTCCAGCTCCCAGCGCTTGCGGCCACCGTCGAGCAGGCGGACGTCACCGTGGCCGTAGAGCTTGAAGTACCAGTACGCGTACGCCGCGAACCAGTTGTTGTTGCCGCCGTAGAGCACGACGGTGTCGTCGTTCTTCACGCCCCGCTCGGACAGCAGGTCGGAGAACTGCTGCTGGTTCACGAAGTCGCGACGGACCGGGTCCTGCAGGTCGTCGCGCCAGTCCAGCTTGATCGCACCGGCGATGTGGCCGGCGTCGTACGCCGATACGTCTTCGTCGACCTCGATCAGGACGACTCCTGCGTCATTCTTGTGCTCCTCGACCCAGTCGGCCGAGACGAGAGCGGATTCCCTGCTCATGGATGCTGCTCCTCAGGTGGTGGTAGCGGTTTTTGGCGTACGAATGCGGTGGATCAGCAGATAGGCCTCGCAACCGAGGCAGAGCCCGACGGCGGCGTTCACGAACGCGGCGACCAGGGCGAATCCGGTGGCGACCACGCCGAGCAGCTCGGCGCCGGTCAGGTAGCCGATCAGGCCGGCCACGGCGAAGACGAGCCCGACCAGCTGCGCGAACCGCGGCGGCGCGGCGTCCTCGAGCTCCTTCGGCGGGCCCAGCCGAGGCCGCACGACCCACTTGAACAGCTGCCCGTACGGCGAGGCCTGGACGCCGAAGACGACCGAGATCGCGAACACGACCGCCTGGACCGCCAGCGGCCACGGGTTGTTCAGCACCAGAGTGAGTGCCAGCACGACCGTCGTCAGCGCCGCGGCGAACCGGAGTCCGCGCGGGTCGACCTGGGGTTGCACTGCCGTCTTGGTGGACATGACGACTCCCGGAAGGAGGGTGGTTCGAGCCGTGCCCGCCCGGGGATGCGGGGAGGCGACGTACTGGGAACCGTGCTCAGTTACCGGTTCCGGAGCGCTCGGGACGCCGCCTGGTCAGTGGGGACGACACAGGGACGAGCGCATGCGGCAGTTGTCCACTGCCCTGCGCTTGGTCAGCCATGTCGTGTAAGCCACGATCACGAGAGTACGGAAGCTGACCGGGACCGCCACCACTGGTCCCAGTCAGCGAGACAACTGATCACATTCTGGACAGGCTCAGCGGCGCTGCTGCGATCCGACGACCACGTTCGTGGCGGCCACCTTGTCGTGCAGAGCCTGCTTCTTGTCGTCCCAGAGCGGCCAGAGCACGTTCACCAGGCTGAGCAAGCTGAACAGCGAGCCGACGCCCCACGGGATCGCACTGAGCAGGCTGAGCCCGTTGTAGAGACCGAACCGCTTCAACACCGCCAGTCCAGGCGGCGGACCGGGAACGTCACGGAGCCGGACACTGATGCCTACCGCCCGCTTGCCGAGCGTGGCGCCGGTCTTGGTGAGGAAGAAGTACTCGTACACGAAGGCGGCCGCCAACCCGATCAACGTCGCCGGGATAGCCCACTTGTACACCTCCCAGGGGAGGGTCGTGCTGAAGCTCGAATCTCCCGCCGCGGCCTGATTGAAGATGTCCTGCTGGTAGTCGAAGATCACCTGCATGTACTGCCAGTAGAAGTAGCCGGTCAGCGGCAGGGTGACGAAAAAGACGATCAGCCCGTCGATAATCCGCGCCAGCACCCGCTTCCACCACCCAGCGAGCGGCTGCCCGTCTGGCGTCGCCTTGACGTTCGGACCGTAGCCGTACCCCTGCTGCAGATGCCCAGCCTGAGGCCCATACCCCTCACGCCCCATCCCCGGCTGCCCCAGCCCAGGCCCAAACCCCTGCGGCCCCTGCCCCAGGCCCTGGCCTTGCAGCCCCTGGCCGTGCTGGCCCTGACCCTGGCCCTGCAGCCCCTGCTGGCCGTACTGCGGCTGCTGGCCTTGCTGACCGTGGCCTGGCTGGCCCTGGCCCTGCGCCTGGCCCTGGCCGGCTTGCCCGGCGCCTCCCGCGGGCTGCCCGAACTGATGCGGGTACGGCGGCGGCCCTTCGCGCGGACGGCGGTAATCCGTCCAGAAGCCACCGTCCCAGTACCTCTGCTGCGTGGGGTCCTGAGGATCGTCGTACCAGCCGGCGGGGAAGCTCATCGCCAAAGCATCACGCACCGCGAGGCCATCGCGCCATCCGGGGCACGGATTTCTCAGGCTGAACACCCCACGCCCGCGCCACGTTCGCTCTTGCGTCGCTCACACGACCCCAGCTCCCACCCGCCCCCGGGCGCTCCTACGTCGCGCGAAAGCCGAGAGTAGGCACCCGCCGAGGTCAAGCTGAGCACTTCGCCAACTGGCGGCCGGGGCGTGCTCGCCTCCATCAACTGGCGGGAGCCGTCTGCAGGGCCAGCCGCTCGAGGACGGGGCGGCGATGGCTGCGGCTCACGCGGTTTGTGTGCCGACCGACAGGAGGTAGTCCGCACTCGGCGCCGGCCGCACGCTCAGGGAGCAAGCCTATGCGCAGGAATCGGGGCCTACCTCCTGTCGGTCGGCACACCAAGCCGCGTCACAAGCTGTGGCCAAGGTGGGCTCTCGAGGTTGGTGGAGGTAAGCGCCCTCGTTGCCAGCCGCCGAGACACTCAGCTTCACCGGGGCGGTGCCTACTACAGCTGTTTGGAAGTCGAAGCGTCGACTGCCTGGCCGAGGGCGGCGATCACGTCTGCCTTGCGTGGCTGGCCGCTTGCGCGGGTCACGATTGCGCCGCTTGCATCAAGCACCAGCACAGTCGGCGTCCGCATGATGTCGAGGCGCCGCACTAGCTCCAGATGCAACTCGGCGTCGACCTCGATGTGCCGCACCCCGTCGACCATCGACTCGACCTCAGCCAGCGTCCGGCGGGTTGCTCGGCACGGTGCGCAGAACGCCGACGAGAATTGCAGCATCGTCGCCCGCTCGCCGAGCTCGGCGCCCAGCTCCGCCGCCGTGACACGCTCCGTCGCCACCGAACTGTCCTGCACTGCTTCCTTCTCACTCGGGCGGATCGCCCGGGTCCCGCGGAACCGCCCGTCGAAGCGGGATTTGAGCACGCTCAGCAGGACGCCGACGGCGACCGCACTGACCAGCGCAATGATCCCTGGGCTCATGACAATCCAGCGTACGTCGGTCGCCAATACGCTCAACCGCCCGTTCACCCCTCGGACCCGACCTGTATTCGGACCGCCGGAGAATCACCCCACGACAGTGATAACCACGCGCCGGTTTTTCTGCCGGTTGGCGTCGGACGTATTGGGAACGGCCGGCGCCGCCTCGCCAAAACCTTTGGTCGTGATGCGCGCGGCGGCAAAGCGTTCGGTCTTGATCAAGTACAGCGCGACCGCCTGCGCCCGCCGCTCCGACAACCGCAGCCCGTACGTCGCGTCGCCGCGATCGTCGGTGTGGCCTTCCACCCGCAGCTTCGCGGTCGGGGAGGCCGCCTTGATCTTCAGCGCGATGGCATGCAGCGCCTTGGCCGCGTCCGGCCGGATCGTCGCCTGGTCGGCGTCGAACAGCACATCCCCGGGCGCGACGTACGAGGTCTTGCCCTCGCCGGTGAACACCTCGACCTTCTCCTGGCCGGGCAGCTTGCGCGACTCCAGCCGGGCCGGGTCCACGTCCACGTCGGGCAGCCGGACTTCGGGGACCTTCACCGTCGGGACCCGCAGGTCCGGCAGTTCTCCGTCAGCCTTCACGAAACCACCAGGTCGTGCGGCACCATTACGCGCCACCCCACGCCGTACTACGCCCTTGCGGGTCACCGTCAGGAGGACGCCCTTGGTCTCGACCTGGCAGATCTGCGGCGAACTGACGGCAGGCGCCACCTTCCCCGCGACGGTCACGCCGGCGAACTCTTTCCCCGAACCGGCCAGCGCGCTCCCCGGGATGGTCACGGGCGGAATGCTCGCGCCGGTGATCTTGACGGCGCCCAGGCAGCCGCCCGGAGCGTCGTACTGGATCACGCAGCCGGCATCGATCGTCTGCGCCGGGACGGTGAATCCCTCCATCGCGGTCTTCTGTTCACCGCTGGCCTTGTCGGCGTAGGTGAGCGCCGGAACGACGACCTCGGGCACGGTGAGCGCGGGCAACCGGCGCACGCTACGGCCGGGACCGGGTGCGCACTCCGGGTCAACGGCAGGCGTCGTACTGGTGGCCGACGGAGTCGGCGAAGCAGTCACGGATGGCGAACCGGACGGCGACACTGACGACGGGACCGACGACGGCGCCGACGGGACCGGGCCTCCGGAGGACGGGTCCTCCTGGTCACCGCAGGCCACCAGCGAACTGACCACCACAATCGCGAGTAAACAACTTCCCAGCCGGCCAGTCCCCTTTTGCATTGGCCAAGTGTGGCACGTCCCGCGAACCGGCGGAAATGCTCTCGGCCTCGACGTTGCCCAGCGATTAATACCGTGTGAACGATTCCACCGCGGTACTGCGATCGGTGGCTTGCGCGGGTTTCGATGCCGGTAGCACCGCGTTGACTGTGACCCCGGCGCCGACTATTTTCGACCCAGGCCGGGGGCAGGTTGATCTCTGCCCACAGTCGTCCGCGGGACGGCTGACGTGAGGTCCGGCCGAGGCGTCACCTGTCCCAACGGGGTGTGGGGCGGGTGAGATTCGACCGCTGCGCGCGGTGGGGGGTTGACGAAAATCATGCCGAGTACGCCCACGAGCCGACTGAGTCTGGCCGAACTGTGGGACCGCATCACCCATTTCTCCGTTTCCGTGGACGACCTTTCCCAATGGCGGAATCTTGTGCCGCTGGCGGTCGCCGGAATCGTCGTCTGGGCGTTGTGGCTCTATCGATTCTTTTTGTCCCGGCTGGCCGGGCCGATCGAGAACGACTTCACCACCACCACGTCGGTGGTGGTGCCTTCTTTTCATGAGGATCCCGACATTCTGATGCGCTGCCTGGAAAGCTGGCGGCAGCAGAATCCGGACGAGATCATCATCGTCCTGGACCTCGCGGACACCGAGGCCTACGAGCGGCTGGTCGCGCTCGACGACCCGCGGATCAACCCGATCCTGTTCAAGCACGCGGGGAAGCGATCGGCGCTCGGCGTCGGGATCCGCGCCGCGTCCTCCGAGGTCCTCGTCCTGGTCGACTCCGACACGAGCTGGGAGCCGGGCCTGCTGAAGGCCGTGCAGCGTCCCTTCCTCGATCCGGACGTCGGCGCGGTCAGCACCCAGCAGAACGTGCACGAGCGGAACACCAGCATCTGGCGCCGCGTCGCCGACTGGCTGGTCAACCTCCGGTACTACGACTACGTGCCCGCGATGGGCCGGGCCGGTGCAGTCGCGTGCGTCTCGGGTCGCACCGGCGCGTACCGGCGCAGCGTCGTCATGCCGGTACTGGAGAACCTGGAGAACGAGTTCTTCCTCGGCCGTCGCTGCATCGCCGGCGACGACGGCCGGCTCACCTGGCTGGTGCTCGCCTCCGGGTACAAGACCGTGCACCAGTCGTCGGCCCGCGCCGTTTCGATGTTCCCGGCAACCTTCCGGGCCTTCGCCAAGCAGCGGATCCGGTGGAGCCGCAACTCGTACCGCTGCTACCTCACGGCCGTGTGGAAGGGTTGGCTGTGGCGGGTGCCGCTGGTGACGAAGGTGACCGTGCTGCAGATCCTGCTCACACCGGTGACGATGGGCATCACCGTCGGCTACATGGTGTTCAGCCGGCTCGAGATGACGTGGCAGAGCTACGCGCTGGCGGGCAGCTGGCTGATGATTGCCCGGGGCATCCGCGGCATCTCCCATCTCCGCAGGCATCCGGCCGATCTGCTGTTGCTGCCGGTCGTCACGGTGACGGTCATCCTGATCGCGCTGCCGATCAAGCTGTACGCGTTCCTCACGATGAACAAACAAGGCTGGCTGACCCGCTCCGAAGGCCTGGTCGGCGGCGAGGGCCAGGACGCCGCGTCGCTCCTTCCCACCAAGGAGCCCGCAACCAAGGACCCTGCAACCAAGCAGATTCCCGCCAAGGAACTGCAGACGGAGCCGGCCTCATGAACGCTCCCCCGAAACGCCGGAAACTGTTGCGGGCGGCAACGGTCGTCGGAGTACTCGGCGTGGCCGGCCTGGTCTGGATGCAGTCGACCGCCGCCGGAACCACCGAGTCGACACCGACGCCAACCCCCAAACCCAGCACGGTCAAGCCGGGCAGTACGCCGACTCCGCCCGACGCGACCCAGCCGACCGTGGCCGGTGAGGCGAAAGGTGAGGCGAAGGACGACAAGACGATCGACCGGCTCCCCTACCCTGGCGACCCGGAGACCGAAGCGGCGTACGTGGCCGACGAGGATCGCCGGCTGGTGGAGGTTCGCACCGTCGACTCACTGGCTCGCTGGAGCAAGACGTCACTCAGTTCGCCGTACCGGATCGCCACCGGTTCGGCGTACACGCTGGTGCTGACGCCACGGCGGGAGGTCTACACGATCAAGGACCTGCTCGGGCTCGCGCCGCAGACCTTCATCCGGCAGCCGGACGGCGGCTACCTGCTGTCCGAGCACGTCGTGATCCAGAACGGCGCGACGCTGAACCTGGCCTCGTCCGGCGGGCTCAACCTGCGGCTGGCCAGCGACCAGAACGGCTTCGTCTCGATCGTCAACTACGGCGGCGTGCTGAACGTGCAGGGCGCGAACGGCCGGCCGGTCAAGATCTCCAGCTGGAACCGGGACACCGACGGCGCGGACACGCTGACCAACGACGGCCGCGCGTACCTGCGCTCGCTCGGCGGCCAGGTCCGGTTCCGGTACGCCGAACTGTCCGACCTCGGCTTCTGGAGTGGTCGCACGGGTGGTCTGTCGTTGACCGGTACCGACCGGCCGAACAGCGGCTCGCTCGACAAGCTGGGCGAGACGATGCGGGTCGGCAAACGCGCCGCCAAGGAGCGGGAGGCGGCCAAGGGCGCGAAGAAGCCCGAGACCGGCGGCATCGACCTGCGGGCCGGCAAGAACAGCCTCAGCCAGGTGCTCCCGGCCGGTAAGCTGCCGCTGCCCGAGGTGGACATCGCGGACCCGGAGTACAGCTACGTGTCCGCGCTGATCCAGAACACGACCGTCAAGCGGAACGCGTTCGGCCTGTTCGCAGCCAGCGCCAACGGACTCGACATCCGGGACAGCAAGTTCGACGACAGCCTGGTCGACGGCCTGGTGATGCACCGCTACGTGACGAATGCGGTGGTCGACTCCAGCTCCGCGGACGGCAACGCCGGCGACGGCTTCGTCCTGTCCAGGGCGACGACCGGCATCGTGCTGTCCGAGATCGAGGCCAACGGCAACCATCGCAACGGGCTGACCATGTCGGGGCTGCCGCTGGCCGACGGCCCGAGCGCGACCGGCTCCAGCCTGGGCAGCTACGGCAACAACACCGTGTCGAACAGCAAACTGGCGAACAACGCCCGGTACGGCGTCGAGGTGATCGGCGGCACCAACATCGGCGTGAACGCCAACGACCTGCAGGGCAACGACATGGGAGTGGTCGTCCGGGGCGGCGCCGAGGACGTCTCGGTGGTCGGCAACCGGGTGACCGAACCGATCCGGCAGGGCATCGCGATCCGCGACGGGGTGAGCAAGTCGGTGGTGACCGGCAACATCGTCACCGGCGGCAGCACCAGCGTCTACGTCCGCGACTCGGCCGCCACCGTGCAGCGCAACACGCTGTCGGACGCCGACTCGCACGCGATCTCGCTGGTCGGCGCGGTGAGCGCGACCAAGGTCACCGAGAACACCATCAGCGGCCGCGGGCCCAGCGCGATCGACGCCAAACGCGCCTCGGACGTCAACATGCAGCGCTGGAACAACGACGAGGACCACTGGCACGACACCACGCCCTTTGTGGTCACCCTGAAGCGTTTCCTGCAACCCTTGACGGCGATGTGGTTGTTCCTGGCCGCCCTGCTGATCTTCACCGCGGCCCGCGGCTCACGCCGGGTCCGCCGCATCGTCCACCCGTACGCCGACAAGGCGCCGGTGACCGACGGCCGGACCGTGTCCGCCGCCTCGGTGCCAGTGCCCGACGACCATTTGGGAGCCAGATGACCCGGCTGAGCCGGCTGCTCGAACTGACCAGGCTGAACAAGCTGACCCGGCGTGAACTGATCATCGCCGGCAGCGCGGCCGGGGCGGTCCTGCTCGTCGGCGGTGGCATCGTGGCCGCCGCCTGGCCCGACAACACCTCCTCGCCGCTGCCGACGGCCGGGCCCTCGATCCCGGTCGTGCCACCGGAGCCGAGCATCCCGACGATCACGGACGAGCCGACGGATCCGGCCGGTTCGCCGAGCACGACTGGACCGACCGCGGCGGAGTCGCCGGAGGGTGAGGAAGAGGAAGGCAAAAACGGCAAGCGCAAACCGGCCGAGGCACCGGTGCTCGCCAACGCACCGGCCGCCGGGCAAGGTCCGCTGCCGAACTCGGCGGTGGTCACCTGTCCGGGTGCGACCGTCACGGTGACGGACAGCAAGAGCCTCGAAGAGGCCCTGACGAAGGCTGCTCCCGGCACCAGCATCGCCCTCGGGGACGGCAGGTACCCCGGCAAGTTCGTCACCGAGAAGTCGGGCACCGCCGAACAGCCGATCTGGTTGTGCGGTGGCGCCGGCGCGGTACTGGACGGCGAGAACATCAAGGGTGGGTACGTCCTGCATCTCAAGAAGGCCAAGTACTGGCGCCTGGTCGGGTTCACCGTCACGAACGGGCAGAAGGGAGTGATGGCCGACACCACTGTCGGATCGGTCATCCAGGGCCTGACCGTGCACGACATCGGCGACGAGGCGATCCACCTGCGCGCGAACAGCACGGACAACGTCGTACTGAACAACACGATCAGCAAGACCGGGTTGCGCCGGGACAAGTTCGGCGAGGGCGTCTACATCGGCTCCGCGGTCAGCAACTGGTGCACGGTGAACGACTGCCAGCCCGACCGCAGCGACCGCAATGTTGTCAAGGGCAACAAGATGTCGCAGACCAGCTCCGAGGCGATCGACGTCAAGGAGGGCACCACCGGCGGACTGGTGGAAGGCAACACCTTCGACGGCTCGGCGCTGACCGGCGCCGACTCGTGGGTCGACATCAAGGGCAACAACTGGCTGATCCGGGGCAACAGCGGGGTGAAGTCGGTCCAGGACGGGTTCCAGACCCACCAGATCCTGAAGAACTGGGGCGACCACAACCTGTTCACCGGCAACGTCGCCACCGTCGACGGACCGGGCCTGGCCTTCGCGCTCCGCCCGGCCGTCGCCAATGTGGTTGCCTGCGACAACAAGTTCACCGGAGCCGGCGAAGGCCTCAGCAACGTCCCCTGCCGCTGACCGCCCCGTACTACGTCCCGCCGCCGCCCGACCCGGTACTACGCCCTGCGCCTTGAGGGGTCACCCCTCAGGGCCGGGCCGGCACTACGTCCTGCGCCTGGGGGCCAACCGTCAGGGCCGGTCGGCATGTCCTGCGCCTTGGGGCCAACCGTCAGGGCCGGGTCGCGGCCAGGTGCGCGAACGGGGGTGGGCCGAGGATCTCGATTCCGCCGTTGTCGCGGCCCGACTGCTCGATCCGGCTGAAGTCGACCTGGTGGGCGGCGCCTTCGACGTACGGCTCGCTCGCTCCGAAGAAGAAGTCCTGCCCGATGCCCGGCGTGATCAAGCAGAGGATCCTCGCCGTCTCCGAGGTGACCAGGAACGCATGCGGCAGACCGCGCGGCACCATCACCATCCCGCCGGCACCGACCTGGCGCTCAGCGCCGTCCAGGTGCATCAGGAGCTCGCCCTCCAGCACGATCATCGACTCCTCCACCTCGGGGTGGCGATGCAGCGGCGTGACCTTGCCGCGCTCCATCACATCCTCGAACAGCAGGTAACTCCCGCCGGTCTCCTCGGCCGTGGCCAGCCAGCGATGCACGCCGCCGCCGGAGAACCAGCGCAGCTCACCTTCCCCAGCGTTCCTGACGATCGCTCCCCGTCCACTCACTGTCCCCATCTCCTTCGCTTGTGAGACTTAGGTCTCACCATGAGAGTGCGGTATCATTTCCGGCGTGTCAATCCCCTACGAACTCGGCGGCCGAGCCCGGCAGAAGCAGCGGACCAGGGACGCCCTGGTCGCGGCCGCTCGTGAGCTGGTCGCGTCCGGACTGACACCCACCGTCGAGCAGGCAGCCGCGGCCGCTGAGATCTCCCGCCCCACCGCGTACCGGTACTTCCCGAACCAGCGCGCACTGCTCTCCGCGGCCCATCCCGAGACTGCAGCCACCACGATGCTGCCGGCGGATGCGCCAACCGACGTGAGCGAACGCCTGGCAGCCGCGATCGACAGGTTCACCACATTGGTCCTCGACACCGAGGATCAGCAGCGCACGATGCTGCGCCTGTCGCTCGAGGCCGATCCCGCCGAGCGGGCGGCGCTCCCGCTGCGCCAGGGCCGGGCGATCGCCTGGTTCGAGGAGGCACTGGAGCCCCTGAGCGCTGAACTGTCGAAGGAATCCGTTCACCAGTTGGCGATCGCGATCCGCAGCGTTGCCGGGATCGAGGCGCTCAGCTGGCTGCTCGACGTGGCGAAACTGCCACACGAGGAGGCGGTCGCAACGATGAAATGGTCCGCCCAGTCTCTGCTGTCCGCGACCCTGGCCGGCTCACCGCCGCCCACCGGGCCCGGCCCTGGCCCCGGCCCTGGCCACGCAGGAGGCGGCCAAACAGGAGGCGGCCGGCGGCCGGGATCGGATTGAATGGAGTCCATGGAGACCGGGCTGATCGTGCGCCAAGGCGTCGTCATTCCCGAAACCGAGCTGTCCTGGCGGTTCTCCAGGTCCAGCGGGCCCGGCGGCCAGTCGGTGAACACCACTGACAGCCGGGTCGAGCTCAGCTTCGACGTGGCCGGCACCACCGCGCTGAACGACGTACTGAAGGCCCGTGCGCTGGAGCGACTCGGGTCACGGCTGGTGGACGGAGTACTGACCGTGACCGCGTCGGAACAGCGGTCGCAGTGGCGGAACCGGGAGGCGGCGCGGACCCGGCTGGCCGCGCTGATCCTGGAGGCGATCGCGGCACCACCCCGGAAACGGCGACCGACACGGCCGAGCAAGAACGCGGTTCGGCGGCGGCTGGACGAGAAGAAACGCCGGGGTGAGACCAAACGCCTGCGGGGACGACCGACCGACTGACCTGCGGCGGCCCTCTGGGTAGTTAGGCTTCCACCGTGCAGGAACAAACGGGGAGCGGTGACCGGGAGGAATTGCCGGAGCTGCAGGACATCAAGGTGCGCGGCCGGTCGCTGCGCACCTGGGGGATCAGCGCGGCGGCAGTGCTGGTGGCGATCTCGGCGGCGTTCGGCGGCCTGAGCAAGGCCGAAGCCGAGGTCCCGCAGGCGGCAGCCGGTACGGCGATCGACGCCGGCCAGTTCGAGGTGACGATCCAGCGGGTGGTCGTGGTCAAGGACCTCAAGCCGCTGTTCCAGCCCGACGAGGGCGGAGCGCTGATCGCGGTGGTGACCAAGTTGAAGGTCACCGACGACACCGGGGTGAGCCCGCCCAGCGACCTGATCCGGCTGATCGGCGTACCGGGGATCAAGGACACCGACCCACCGGTCGGCAGCACCAATCTGCGCGACGCGACCCGCAACCCGGTACTGACGCCCGGGCACGGCGAGGACGTCGCGTACGTCTGGAAGTTGCCCAAGGCAAGCTCGCTGCCGGCCGACGTCAAGCTCACTGTGCAGCACTACCAGCACGTCCAGGAATCCCTGCTCGACAGTCACGAGAAGTGGATGCCGGACGCTGTCGCGGCCGAGAGCACCGTCCCGGTGAAGGACAACAGGAAATGAGCGCGCCCCCACCGCTGGAGCAAGCGGCGCGGCACGACTCCACCCGGCGCAAGGTGCTGAACGTCGCGCTGGTGATCGTCGTCCTGGTCGCGATCGTGGGCCTGTACCGGCTGACGCCCACCCAGCAGGACATCCAGCAGCCGGTCGAGGTGAACGGCATCGTCGGCAAGCCGGTCAAGACGCCGCGGTTCGAGCTGACCGTGCGCAGCGTGCAGGTCGGCAAGAAGCTGCGGATCCCGCGCTCGGCGCCGGACCGCGACACGCTGTCCGACTTCGTCGTCATCGACGCGACGGTCAAGGCGACCCGCGAGCCGATCCACCTGAGCAAGGTGTCGATCAAGGCCGCCGACGGGACCGTGTACCTCGGCGCCAACCGGGCCGGCCTCGACCGGGTCGACCTGACCGGGTTCGAGTTCGCACCGGACATTCCCGCCCAGGGCTCGTTCGTGGTGGAGATGCCCGCCGACCAGCTGCCGGGGGCGGTACTGCGAGTGATGGAGAAAGCGATCTTCAGCGATTTGGAGCCTCAGGCAACCATCCCGCTCGGCGTGGAGAAGGACCAGCTGGACGGGCTGCGCAAGGACGTGGCGATCCTCAACGCCGCGGACGCGTCATGAGCAGCGCACGCCGGGCCCGGCCGGGCTGGTTCCGGAAGAACACACCGGCACTGCTGTCGCTCGTCCTCACAGTGCCCTTGGCCGGCTGGTGGACCACCCACACCGACTACAAGTCCTGGTACGACGCTGAGCCGCGTGAGGCCGTCACCGTCGCGGCGGGCGGCACGCAGTACGCGGATGCCACCTGGTACGCCGCAAGTGTCGAGGTGGACCCTCAGCCGACGCGCAAGAACGCAGTACCGGACCCCCTGCCCGAGGGGACGACCCGGGTGCGGGTCTACTTGCGGCTGCAGGTGGACGACGTGAAGAAGCTCGAGTCGGTGAGCGGCTGCCAGGTGCACCTGCGTGCGCCGGACGGGCGAATCTGGGACGCGTCGAATCTGGAAAGTGACTTCCAGGACCGGCCCACGGGCTGCACCGGCGGGTACGACGACAAGCCGGCTTCGTTCCGGGACCCGAAGATCGCGCAGTACTACCTGAAGCCGCAGGCCGGGAAGCCGTTCGAGACGGTCGCCGTCTTCGTCGTACCGGAATCGGTGGCGTCATCGGTCCAGCCGACCGTCACCTGGGCCACTAGGCTTCCTGAGTATCTGGCATTCCCGAGGTAGCGGCGGTCAGGTCGGCCACGCCCTTGTCCTCCTGCGGACCCGACGCGTGCGCCGCGTGCGTCCTGGTCCCCGTCTTGAGGTAGCCGGCGAGGCCGCCGATCATCCGGTCGTACGCCGCCGCCAGCAGGCTGACCTGGAGCATGATCTTGAGGCCGTCGGTGACCAGGTTGAGCGGCTCGTCGATGACCAACCAGAACCGCAGTGAGTGCGGGCCGAGCACGAACTCCTTCAGGAAGATCCACACCTCGCTGGCCAGGAACGTGACCACCGCCCAGGCGAGGAAGTAGCCGAGCATCGGCCGCAACCCGGACCGGACCACCAGCCGAAACGCGTCGGCCACCGGCGTCCAGCGGTCCTTCCAGTCCGACACCACCGAGTTGCCGGCCACCCGGACGATCTTCGGGGTCTGCTGCCAGCGGTTCGTGATCCGGTCGAACTTCCAGCGCCGCTCGATCTTCTGCGCCTTGTGCACAGCACGGCCGTAGATCACCGCGGTCATCGTGATCCACATCAGCGGCAGCACCGCGGCACTCCACAGGTCACCGACACCGGCCGCCACGAACCCGGTCACGGTGTCCCAGATCTCCCGGACCTTCGCGACCCCGAGCACCTGGTCGAGCACCCAGCTGTAGGAGTCCTGCAGCCAGGCCCAGAACTGACGTTCCTTCAGCCAGTCCTTCGGCGACGGGATGAACGAGGATGCCTGGTAGATCACCACGAAGATCCACAGCGCCTCGAGATAGGTGACGAACAACCGGCGTACCGGGCCGCCCGCGGTGTTGCCCTTCTTCTTGAAGAAGAACCGCAGCACGTACGCCGTCAGGCCGAGCCCGATGAACAGCCAGGTCGAGAGCGACTCGAGCCCGGTCGGAGGCGGAGTGGTCGTGCCGCCGTTGAGGGTGGTCGCGACGGTCTCGTTGACCTTGTGAACAGCCAGCTGGTACTCGTAGTCGAGCGCCTCGGCCTGCAGGAATTTGTAGGCGGCGTAGAACGCCAGGAACGGCAGCAGCGCCACCGTCAGCGCGTCGAGCGGCCGGTTCTCCTTGCCAGGCTCCACACCATCAGGCGCGAGCACCCCCTCGGCCACGGCACGACGATGGAAGGGCAGCTCGCCGCGTAGTACGAGGAACATCGCCACGTACATCGCCAGCGAGACCACCACCAGCAAAGCCAGCACGGCAATCCCAGCCGCCTCAGCCTTCGCCCCCGCCTGCACAGCCACCCACTGCAACCCCCGATGCACCAGCTGCGCAATCAGGAAAACAGCCAGCAACCGAGGCCAAGCCTTCCCAAACAAACTCCCCGCACGCCCCACCGTAGTGAGCAACGTCCCCGATTCCATCGCCACAACCCAGCAATCTACCTCCCCACAGGTCCGCCGCTGGCTTCCCGACCCTGTGGATAACCCACCAGCTGAAAGCACCCCCGCGGATAAACTTAGTCAGGAAGAACAGGAGGCGGCACAAACCCACAACGCAAGGCCCTCGGCATCAGGCCCCGCCCCCACCCGTCGATGCGGCATCGCCCGCTGGTCGCCGTGAGCGGGCTGCGTACGGCGGATGGTGCGGTCAGCCGCCGGCGAAGGGCGGGAGCGCGTCCACGACAGCACCCTCGGGGAGATGTGCGTCCAGGTCCACCCGCTCACCATCGAGCAGGAACGAGCAGATGCCGAGCACCCGGGCCAGCTCCGGCCGTTCAGCCGAGACCACGTCCACGAGTTCCTTCACGGACCCCGCCTGCGCGGTCGCCGTGGACTCGCCTGCCGCCGACCGCGCGGCGGCGAAGTACCTGATGGTCACTTCCGGCATGTGGGTCCGGCCTCACTAATCGGTTAAGTCTTCCGCTATTATGTCAGCTTGCTGTTGCTATCCAGTGTGACTCGGGCCCCCGGCAATGACGCCGCTGGGGCCTGACGTGCATAAGGACCGGGTCGCCCACCAGAGATCCGACGACCAGCACAAGGAGACAGCGTGAGCACGTTGCTTCTGCTGACGAACGCACTGCAGGCTTCCACCGAGGTCCTGCCGTCGCTCGCCCTGCTGCCCCACCAGATCCGGATCCTGCCCGCCGAAGTCGCCGCCCTCGTGGACGCGCCGGACGCCGACGCGGTCCTCCTCGACGCCCGCCGCGACCTGGTCTCGGTCCGCGGAGTGTCCCGGCTGATCCGCACCACCGGGATCGACGTACCGCTCATCCTGGTCGTCACCGAAGGCGGCCTGACCGCGGTGAACGCCGACTGGGGCGCCGACGATGTCCTGCTCGACACGGCAGGCCCGGCCGAGATCGAGGCCCGCCTCCGGCTGGTCATCGGCCGCCTGGCCGCCGTCCGCAACGAGGACCCCGACACCTCCCTGATCCGCAGCGGCGACGTGGTGATCGACGAGGCCTCGTACACGGCGAAGCTCAACGGCCGAGCACTCGACCTCACCTACAAAGAGTTCGAACTGTTCAAGTTCCTCGCCCAGCACCCCGGCCGCGTCTTCACCCGCGAGCAACTCCTCCAGGAAGTCTGGGGCTACGACTACTTCGGCGGCACCCGCACAGTCGACGTCCACGTACGCCGCCTCCGCGCCAAGCTAGGCCCCGAACACGAATCCCTCATCGGCACCGTCCGCAACGTCGGCTACCGCTTCGTCATCCCCCCAACTCCAACCCAAAGAGAACCAGCCGAAACCCCCGCCTAACCGCGCGCCGCCGGAGGCCCAGCCCGACGACGGCCATCTGTCGCCTTCCCGGCCACCCCGGTCACAGGCTTGGACTGCCCAACCCACCACCCTCGGCGAGCTCTCCATTCGCCGGTACCACTTGGCGCGCTCACGGCCCCGGGCTGTTAGCACCTGAGACCACCGGCCCTACGGCACCGCCGGCCCCCGCTGGGCACCGCCGCCCAACACCTGCCCTGACGGCTCCTCGCCCACCGGGTGCCGCCGGCCCCACCAATCGCCCCCGGACACCTGCCGGATCGCGACGCCCACCCCCCAATTTCGGTGCGACCACCCCGCCGTTCGCCGCGTGAAGTCTGTACTGGTGGGCATTCTGGACTGGACCGGGCGGTCATCAGCGCCGTGGACCAGAGCGTATTTTTCCTGCTACCGTGCGTATCCGGTCCTCTCACGGAAGGTGACCGATGGCGCACGCCGCTCCGACTTCGCACCGCAGAGGTGCGCGAGCTTCACACCCCAATCACCGCGCGGACGGCCCGGTACAGCTCACCACCTGGCTCGGCCTGACCTTCGCCCTGCTCCTCGGCCTGACCCTGACCGGCCGCACCCACGTGGGCATCCACGCAGCAGGACTGACCCTCCTCATCATGCTCATCCCCCTCACCCTGGCCGTCTACATCGCGGCCCTCCGCCACGGCCCCGGCTCCCCCAAGGCAGCCATCGTCACCGCCGTAGCCCTCACCCTCACCCTCCTCAAACTCCTCTTCTAACCAGAGGCCGGATCACCAGGCGCCAACCCTCACCACCGACACCAGGGCCCCGCCGCCATCCTCTGCGGCACCGCACTTAGTTGCCGCCCGCATCGAGCGCTTGCCCGCGACCCCACGGTGCACGACGTCAGCGCCATCCCCATGCTGCGGCCGTTGTCGCGCGAACACCCGAAGCCCTCCGCTAGCAGAAACCACCGTGCCGTTGCCGCAGGCAACGTCGGGCCGCCGCCAACAGCATTGCGCCTCGTCAGCCACGACGTAGTCGAACCCTGCAGGCAGGCGAACAGCCAGGACCTTCTGCACGAACAGGCGAGCCCGGACATACGAACGCCCGGGCGCCTCTCGAGGAGAGGCCGGCCCGGGCGTGCGCCGTAGTACGGGTTAGGAACCGATGCTGATCCGGTTCGTCGGGCCCGGGGTGTACGGGTCGTGCGCCGCCAGGTACTTGGCGAACGCGTCGATGTCCAGGCCGCCGAAGAACTTGTCGGTCGCCGTGGTGAAGGCCGGGAAGCCGTCACCACCGTCGGACAGGAAGTTGTTCGCGACGATCCGGTACGTCGTACCGTCCACCAGCGGCTGGCCCGCGATCTTGATCGAGCCCGCCACCACCTTGGCGCCCGGCGTTGCGGCCGGGTTGTAGGTGTAGGTGATGCCGGCGATCTGGAGCACCTTGTTCTGCGCCTGGTTGACGCCGGAGAACTGCTGCTCCAGCAGCGCCTTGATCTGCGTCCCGGTCATGTCCATCGAAACCAGGAAGTTGTTGAACGGCTGAACAGAGAACGCCTGACCGTACGTCACTGCGCCGCCGTTCGACTGGAGATGCTCCCGGATGCCGCCCGGGTTCATGAACGCGGCCACCGGCGTCTTGCCGTTGGTGATCGTCGAGGTGTCAGCCAACTGCGCGTCCGCGATCAGGTTGCCCAACGGCGACTCCTGCGAGTCGTCCGGCGTCTTCACCACTGACGGAGTAGTGATGTGGCCGACCACCTTGGACTCGATCGGCGCAACCAGCTCCTGGTACTTCGCGATCAGCTTGGTCATGGACCGGTCCTTCGGCACGTCCCGGGTCACGATCTGGTTGTTCGCCAGCGTGTTCAGCCGGTCCACGTCCTTGGTGGCCAGGTCGATGCTCAGCCGGACCTCGGTGACGACCTTGCCGAACGCAGAGGAACTGGTCACGAGGCGCGGCTTGCCCGCCGGGTCGTTGATCGAACAGTTGTAGGCCTGGTGGGTGTGGCCGGTGATGATCGTGTCGATCGCCGGGTCGAGCGTCTTGGCGATGTCGGTGATCGGCCCGGAGATCCCCGGGCAACTGTTGAACGCCCGCGGGTCGGCCGGCATCCCGCCCTCGTGCAGCAGCACGACGATCGCCTCGATACCGTCCTTCTTCAGCTTCGGCACCAGCGCGTTGGCGGTCTCCACCTCGTCCTTGAACGACAGCCCCTCGACACCGGACTTGGTGACGATGTTCGGCGTGTTCTCCAGCGTCATGCCGATGAACGCGATCTTCTGGCCGCCGCGGAAGGTCTTCACCGTGTACGGCGCGAGCAGGGTCTTGCTGGTGTTCTCGTAGAACACGTTCGCCGACAGGTAGTCGAAGTCGGCGCCCTCGAACTCCTCCTCCGGATCCGGGCAGGAGTTCTGGTTGTTCTGCCCGTCGCCGTCGTCCAGGCAGCCGCCCTTCTGCATCCGCAGCAGTTCCTTGTAGCCCTCGTCGAACTCGTGGTTGCCGACCGAGGTGGCATCCAGGCCCATCTTGTTCATGGCCTCGATGGTGGGCTCGTCATGGAACGCGGCGGACAGCAGCGGCGTACCACCGATCAGATCCCCCGCGGCGACGGTCGCGGTGTCCTGCCCCTTCGCCTTGGCGGCCGCGCGCAGCATCTCCAAATGGGTCGCCAGGTACTCCGCGCCGCCGGCCGGCGTTCCGTTCACGTTGCCACTGGAGCTGGTCGCCGGGTTGGGCACCAGGTTTCCGTGGAAGTCGTTAAGCGCGAGCAGCTGGATCTGGGTGTGCGTCGGCTTGGGTTTCGCCGGCGCAGCCTGGGTCACGGTTCCCCCCGTGGCCAGCCCGAGTACCACGGCGGCGCCGGCGGCCACCAGGGCAACAGCCCGGGGTCCCCTCAGCCACGTCTTGTCTCGTCCTGTGAAGGCCATGTCTTCTCCGTCGTCGTTTCGATCACCGCTGGTGCGCGGTTCCCGAAAATTACCCTGCAACGGCGTGGCTGACCAAGGACTCGGCGATGAACTGAGCAGGACCTTTTACGGTATTGAGGTGACCCTCGAAGTCGTTCCCTCCCCGCTGCCCTCGGCGACCGCCGCCACCGTGACCCAGCTCGCTCACGCGGCTGCTCAGAGCGACGGAGTCAACCCACTCTCCGAGCACACCCTGCTGCACCTCGACGGGGAGCACCCCGGCGACGCCCACCTCCTCGCATACGCGGGCGAACCGGGCTCGTCCGACCTCGCCGGATACGCCGCACTAGGCCCTGACGGATCCGCCGAGCTGGTGGTAGACCCGCAGTACAGGCGCCAGGGCTTCGGTACTGCGCTGCTGCGGGTGCTGCTCGACCATGGCGGCTCCGCGGTGCGGGTGTGGGCCCACGGGCGCCTAGCCGGATCGGATGAGCTCGCAGAACGACTCGGGCTGGGGGTGGCGCGAGAGCTGTACTTTCTGCGCCGTACCAGCGCACCAGTACCGGCTGCAGTGTGGCCGGACGGGATTTCGGTACGCACCTTCGTACCTGGGCAGGATGACAGCGCATGGCTGGCGGTGAACGCAGCCGCCTTCGCCCACCACCCGGAACAGGGCAGCTGGACACAGGCGGACCTGGCAGACCGGCTGCAACAGCCCTGGTTCGACCCTGCGGGCTTCTTCCTCGCCGTCACGGCAGACGACTCCGTCGCCGGCTTCCACTGGACCAAGGTGCACGAGGACGAAGGTGACGAGCCCTTCGGAGAGGTGTACGTCGTTGGCGTCTCCCCCGACCACCAGGGCACCGGCCTGGGCAAGGCCCTGACCCTCGAGGGCATCCGCCACCTGCAGGAAGACCGAGGCCTCTCGTCAGTCGTCCTCTACGTAGACGGCACCAACACCGCAGCCCACACCCTCTACACCAACCTGGGCTTCACCACAGCGGCGCTGGACGTCCAGTTCGCCCCAGTGAACGAGGTCACACCGAGTTCCCCTGATAACTCCGCGTCATAATCCCCACCCCCACCCGTCCCACCCACAACCAGGAGCCGTCCGAGCCACTTACCCCCCAGCCGGGCGGCTCCTGGCCCCCACCCACTTATCCACAACCTGCACCAATTGACACTGCACCCCGCTCCCACCTCCCGCTACGATCAAGATCGACTACGGAGAGGTGACAACCGTGACTACCCGCAACAGGCAAGCCACCGCCCTAACCCTGGCCTGCCTCTGCGCCGCACTCTTGGCGGGCTGCAACAACGACAGCCCCGAAGCCGGCCAGCCAAACACGGCCCCGCCAGAGTCCGGATCAACTTCTTCGGCCACGTCGCCGACGGGTAGCCCCACGCCAAGCAGCAGCAAGCCGAGCGTGGCGCCCGAACGGCCAGCAGCAGCTCAAGGGCTTTCCCTGGCCGCTGCTGAGGCATTTGTTCACCACTACAGCGATCTGATGAACTACGCGTCCGACACCGGCGACGCCGCTCCCATGCTCAGAGCTAGCGAGGCTGGATGCGAGGCCTGCCAGACCTACGCGGAATTCGTGAAGACATCGAATGCGGCTAACGGGCTGCTGGCAGGTGACTACCGCGAGCACCTCAAAGAGGTCTCTGAGCTGGTTCGCGGTCAAAGCGGTCGGTTGGGTGGTTCCGCGGTCGTGACAGTCGGCGAATACGTGAGTCGGCAGACCCCATCTGCGACGCCGTTCAAGAGCGCTGCGGAAACTTACACCCGCGAGCTCGCCTTGGCACCACAGAACGGCAACTGGGTGATGTACGAGATGAAACAAGCCGAACGATGAAGCCACACCTTCCGGCCGTTGCACTCGCCGTCGCTCTCTGCGTAGGGGCGGCCTTGACCTTCAAACCTGAACTCGCGGCAGCGGCGGGTAGCCTCCCGTCCGTCAACGAGACACCCAAGCCGAAGAAGCCTCCCGTCATCATTGCGAAACCGACGAAAGATGGCGTCGGCATGAGGGGGAAGGGGAACGTCAATGGCCGTCTCGCTTCTACTAGACCTCCCAAGAAGGCCAGGACTTCTGCGTCCTCGAAGGACAGGCGAAAGAGAACGCGGCCGGACGCTCCGAGACGGATAACGGGACCCCTTCGACACGATGGCATTCGCTTAGACATCGGCATCTGTGGACATGTCGGGGATGCTCCGGGGCTGACCAGATGCCTGCCGGCAATTGAAGATGACCGCCCGGTTCAGCCTAATCAACCAGAGCTACCGGTCGCGCCACCGAGCATGGTGGTTGTGCAGCAGATTCCGCGGCCGGAGGACGTCACCTGGGATCAGGTGTTGAGTGAGGTCAAGAACGTTGCGTTCCCCCAGTTGACCGTCAAGGTGCAGCCGGCCGGGCGGACCTTGGTCAATCTGGACACAATCGTCTACACGGACAAGTACAAGGTGTACTCCCAGACCGTGACTGTGCTCGGGTTTCCCGTCGAGGTCCAGGCGACTCCCGAGAGTTACACCTGGAACTTCGGTGATGGCACCACCCTCGTCACTAGGACGCCGGGGAATCCTTACCCCTCAAAGGACATCATCCACAAGTACATGAAGAAGGGCGGCGTGAGCCTGACGCTTACCGTCGGCTACGAGGCCCGATACAACGTGGCGGGTACCGGCTGGCGGTACGTAGGAACCGTGCCAATCACAGGGCCGGTGACCCCACTACAGGTCCGCGAGGCCGTACCGGTACTCGTCGAACCAGGGCGCTGAAACGACCGGCGTTCGCCACCGGGCGGGCTGGACAAATCTGGGGTTCCCGGGAACCCCCTATCGCCGCCAAATCGCTTTCGCCAGGGTCCGCGACCGCGCTCGGACGACAACCACTTATCCACAAGCTGCAGGAACTGACATGCCGCTGCGCTCCCACCTCCGGCTACGATCGAGATTGACTACGGAGAGGTGACAACCGTGACTACCCGCAACAGGCAAGCCACCGCCCTAACCCTGGCCTGCCTCTGCGCCGCGCTCTTGGCAAGCTGCACCAACAAGAGCCCAGAAGCCGGCCGCCCGAACACGGCACCGCCACCATCGACAACCTCGCCGATAGCCACTAGTTCGCCATTACCGTCGGGCAGCGTCACGTCAACGGCTGCCCCTACGCGACCTTCCACAGCATCCGGTTCGAGCTTGGCGGCTGCCGAAGGGTTTCTTTCCCATTACATCGACCTTCTCAACTACGCGTCCGAAACCGGCGACCCTGAGCCCTTCCTCAGCGAAAGCGATAAGGGATGCGTGGGCTGTAAGGGTATCGCCGACCACACTCGCAAGTTCAATGTCAAGAACGGCAGTCTGAAGGGCGACTTCAAGGATCGCCTGGTCAGCGTCAAGGAGTTCTCCCACGGCGAGGAGGGGCGCTTGTTTGGGTCAGCCACCCTCAAAACAGGCACTTTCGAGGAGCGGGTGTCACCGGGAGCCTCACCCGTGCCACAGCCCGCGAGCACTGGAACAATGGAGTTCACCCTTGTCAGCAAGGCGGGAAACTGGGTGATGTACGAGATGCAGATCAACCAATGAACCGACTCGGTTACTCGAAACTGACCCTGCTCACGGGATTCCTCGCGCTAGGCGCCATGCTCGCTACAACCACGTACAGTAGCGCTTCCGCCACGAATGAAATCAGAGTCGCAGCCCCGTTTGCGCCTAACCCGAAACCTTCCCCCAAGCCGCCCAAAGTTGGAGGAAAGGTAGAAAGGTGGGGAGCGTCACTGCACGCAAACAAACAGACAAGCCGCCTTCGCTCCAAGAACAAGGCACGCCCCTCTGGGAAGGCTATCTCCTCGTCGAAGACGCAGCAGACTCGCGGACCGGCGCGACACCGATCTACCCGACCGAAGACGATCAGTCCGCAGCCGTTCCGCCTCAACATCGGTATCTGTGGCCACCCCGGCGGGAACGCACCCCACCTGATCAGGTGTCTACCTTCACTGGACGAACCAGACGCGGTAGAGCAGCCGAACCTGCCGCAGACGACGACGCCAACTACGGCACTGGTCATTCCAATGCCTCGCCCGCAGGACGTGCAGTGGGAGGAGGTTCTAGCGGAAAGCAAAAATGTCGCATTTCCGAAGCTGCGAGTAAAGGTGCAGCCAGCTGGGCGGACGTTGATCAACCTGGAGACGATCGTATACACCGATGAAAGCAAAATATCGACAGCGACCGTAACTCTGTTGGGATTTCCGGTGCTAGTCGAGGCTACGCCCACAAGTTACACCTGGAACTTCGGCGACGGAACGAGCATGAACACCACGACGCCGGGGCGACCATACCCAGCGAAGGACATCACCCATAAGTACATGAAGAAGGGTGGGGTGCATTTGACCCTCACCACACACTATGTGGCTCGGTTCAATGTGGCGGGCACCGGATGGCAGTACATCGCTGGGACAGTGCCGATTACCGGGCCTGCAACGGCTTTGCAGGTTCGGGAGGCTGTGCCTGTGTTGGTGGAGCCGGGGCGGTAGTTAGCCTGCGGGGTTGAGAGCTTGGCGGATTGATTGGGTTAGGCGGGTTCGGGCTGATTGGGTTTCGCCGGGGAGGGCGAGGATGTTGGCGTAGCCGTGGACCATGGTGGGTTCGCAGGTGTGGGTTACCTGGACGCCGGCGGTTTTTAGGCGGGTGGCGTATTCGTTGCCTTCGTCGCGTAACGGGTCGAAGCCGGCTGTGACGATTAGGGCTGGGGCCAGGCCGGTGAGGTCTTCTACCAGGAGTGGGGAGACCAGGGGGTCGGATCGCATGGCTGGGTTGGGGGTGTAGTGCTCTCGGTACCAGGTGATGTCTGATTCGGTGAGGAAGAAGCCTTCGGCGAAGAGGTCTCGGCTGGGGCGGCGGCCGACCAGGTCGAGGGATGGGTAGATCAGGATCTGGTGGGCTGGGGCCGGGAGGTTTCGGCGTACGCATTGCTGGGCTACTACCGCGGCGAGGTTGCCGCCGGCGCTGTCGCCGCCGACGCCTACGAAGGCTGGGTCGGCGCCCAGGTCCTCGGCGTGCTCCATTGCCCAACTGAAGGCGGCGATCGCGTCCTCGGCTGCCACCGGTGCCTCAGCCTCAGGGGCGAGGCGGTAGTCGACGGACAGGACGCGGATGCCGGCGTCGTCGGCCAGGGCGCGGCAGTACGCGTCGTGGCTGTCCAGGTCGCCGACTACCCATCCGCCGCCGTGGAAGAAGACCAGCAGGCCGCCGGCGGAGGTGGGGGCGCTGCGCGGCACGTACAGGCGGGCTCCCAGCTGACCATCCGCGCCACGGACCGTGAGCTCGGTCACCCGCAGGAGCTCCCGGGGGTGGCCGGCGACCAGCTTCGCCGAGGTCAGCAGGTTCGCCCGGGCTGTCGCGACGGACTGCTTGTTTGTGCCCGGCAGGAACCCCTCCAGCCGCAGCAACAGCTGCAGGTCAGGGTCAAGAACGTTGCCGTCGATCTGAATCGGCGCGCCCGCCAGCTTCCGACGGATAGCGGGTGGCAGGGCCGTCACCGGCTTGAGGGCATTGCCCTGCACCGTCTCCAGGGCGGTCCGCAGCAACGTGTCCAGTCGTCGGTTCACAAGGAGTGACGCTAGCAACAATGCCCGCCCCGGCACCTACGCAACCTGCTGTTCACCCGGGGATGCGATGCTGGTGAGGTGGCTGGAGACTTGTTGGCGTCGCACAACCGGGAGTACGACGTCGAGCCCCCGTACGACATCACGGAAGCCGGCGATCTGCCGGAGGACCGGTTCTCGGACCGCGAGCTGAGCTGGCTGGCCTTCAACCAGCGGGTGCTCGAGCTGGCCGAGAGTGACCGGATCCCGTTGCTCGAGCGCGCCAAGTTCCTCGCCATCTTCGCCAGCAACCTGGACGAGTTCTACATGGTCCGGATCGCCGGGCTGAAGCGGCGGATCGCCGCCGGCGTCGCAGTACGGGCAGCCAGTGGGTTGCTGCCGCGGGAGGTTCTCGACCGGAGCCTGAGCCGCAGCCGCGAGCTGATGGACCGGCAGGCCGAGACCTGGCGCAAGGTGGTGCTGCCCGCGCTGGTCGAGGAGGGCATCGACATCCTCCGCTGGGACGAGCTGAGCACCGACGAGCGCGAGACGATGACCAGGTTCTTCCGGGACCGGGTCTTCCCCGTACTGACCCCGCTGGCCGTCGACCCGTCGCACCCGTTCCCGTACATCTCCGGCCTGTCGCTCAACCTGGCCGTCGTGGTCCGCAACCCCGACACCCGTGGCGAGCACTTCGCCCGGGTGAAGGTGCCGCCGCTGCTGCAGCGGTTCGTGCAGGTCGCCGAAGGCCGGTTCGTACCGCTCGAGGACGTCATCGCCGCCCACCTGGGCCAGCTCTTCCCCGGGATGGAGGTCACCCAGCACCACACCTTCCGGGTGACCCGCAACGAGGACCTCGAGGTCGAGGAGGACGACGCGGAGAACCTGCTCGCCGCGCTCGAGAAGGAGCTGCTGCGCCGCAAGTTCGGCCCGCCGGTCCGGCTCGAGGTGGAGGAGTCGATCGATCCGAAGGTCCGGGCCCTGCTGGTCTCCGAGCTGGGTGTCACCGAGGCCGAGGTGTTCGAGCTGCCCGGCCCGCTCGACCTGCGCGGCCTGTTCGCGATCGCTGCGCTGGATCGGGGCGACCTGAAGTTCCCCGCCTTCGTCCCGTCGACCCACCCGCACCTCGCCGAGGTGGAGACCTCCAACCCGGCCGACATGTTCCACGCGCTGAAGCAGCGCGACGTCCTGGTGCACCACCCGTACGACTCGTTCTCCACCAGCGTGCAGCGGTTCATCGAGCAGGCTGCCGCTGATCCGCACGTGTTGGCGATCAAGCAGACCCTGTACCGGACCAGCGGTGACTCGCCGATCGTGGACGCCCTGATCGATGCTGCCGAGGCCGGCAAGCAGGTCCTGGTCCTGGTCGAGATCCAGGCGCGTTTCGACGAGCAGGCCAACATCAAGTGGGCAAGGCAACTCGAGCACGCCGGCTGTCATGTCGTGTACGGCGTGATCGGGCTCAAGACGCACTGCAAGCTCTCCCTGGTGGTGCGCGAGGAGCCGGCCGGCCTGCGCCGCTACGCGCACATCGGGACCGGCAACTACCACCCCAAGACAGCCCGCCTGTACGAGGACCTCGGCCTGCTCACCAGCGACAAGGTCGTCACCGAGGACATCGCGCACCTGTTCAACCATCTGTCCGGCTTCGCCCGCACTGCCGGCTACCGGCGGCTCCTGGTCGCACCCCAGTCGGTACGCCGGGGTCTGCTCGAGCGCATCGAGCGCGAGGTGCAGCACCACTTGGCAGGCCGGCCCGCCCGAGTGCGGCTCAAGGTGAACAGCCTGGTCGACGAGGCCCTCTCCGATGCGCTGTACCGCGCGTCGCAGGCCGGCGTACCGGTCGACCTGTGGATCAGAGGTATCTGCACGATTCGGCCGGGTGTACCCGGTCTGTCGGACAACATCCGGGTCCGCAGCGTCCTGGGTCGGTTCCTCGAGCACAGCCGGGTGTTCTGGTTCGAGAACGGCGGCGAGCCCGAGGTGTGGATCGGCTCGGCCGACCTGATGCACCGCAACCTGGACCGCCGGGTCGAAGTACTGGTTCAGCTGAAGGAGCCGGATCACGTCACCGAGCTCGGCGACCTGTTCGACATGGGTTTCGACGAGCGGACCGGGTCCTGGTGGCTGCAGGCTGACGACAGCTGGCAGGCGCGGCTGAGCGATCCGGAAGGCCGGCCGCTGCGCGATCTGCAAGAACGGCTGATCGCGACGCGTGGACGGCGCCGCCAAACGGATCCCATTACGTAGGGTTGACACCGTGAGCAATCCCGCGACCGTGATCGCCGCGGGGGGTGTCGTCTGGCGGGACGACCGCGACGGCCGGCGGATCCTGCTGGTGCACCGCCCCCGGTACGACGACTGGTCCCTGCCCAAAGGCAAGCTGACGCCGAACGAGCATGTTCTGTCGGCGGCCCGCCGGGAGATCGAGGAGGAGACCGGTCAGCAGGTCGTGCTCGGTCCACCGCTCGGCATCCAGCGGTACGACGTCCGCAAGAACGGCAACACGGTCCCGAAGATGGTGCACTACTGGTCGGCCCAGCTGACCGGTGCCGAGCAGGAGTTCGTCCCCAACGACGAGGTCGACAAGTCCGAGTGGGTGCCGGTCGACAAGGCCCGGCGCAGGCTCAGTTATCCGCGCGATGTCGAGATCCTGGACGCATTGGACAAGGTCACTCCGGTCGTCTCGACACTTGTTCTGCTGCGTCATGCCGAGGCGGTCAAACGCAAGGACTGGGAAGACAAGGACACCAAGCGGCCGCTGAGCGGGCTCGGCCTGGCCACCGCCGACCGGCTGGTCGACGTACTGGCCGCTGTCGGCGTGGACCGGATCCTCACTAGTGATGCCGAGCGCTGCACGTCGACGGTCAGCCCGTACGCCGAGGCGGCCGGCCGGAAGATGCACCTGCACCCGGAGATCTCCCAGCGCGGCTACGACGAAAACCCGTCGAAGCTCGAGGGGATCGCCTCCAACGTCTGGAAACCCGGCCGGGTCACCGTGGTCTGCTCGCACCGGCCGGTGCTGCCGGCCCTGTCGAAGGAGCTGGGCCTGAAGCCCGGCAAGTTCTCCCCCGGCGCCTTCGTCGTCGCGCACCAGCTCGAAGGCGGCCGGCAGATCCACGAACGCTTCCGGGCCCCGTAGCCCGCGGACCGCCGCCACTCACAAAGCTCAGCCGGCAAGTCCTGGTCAGGCGTGGGCAGGCCATGGGTAGGCGCTGTCCTGGGCCGCGTGGAGCAGCTTTGTGAGTGGCGGCGGTCCGGCCCCTCACAGTCCAGGCACAATCTGTTCCTCGTTCCGGCAACAGCCATGGGCGATACCGGATGACGTCGGCCGGGGCGGGTATGTTCCTACTGAGGCGTCCCACCGGGCGCCGGGGCACGGAGAGGTCGGGCGCCATGACGACGATGCGAGAGCTCACTCTGATCGGGATCCGGATGGAGTCGCCCGACCGGGCACCGGTGATGATGCTGCGCGAGACCGAGGGTTACCGGTACCTGCCGATCTCGATCGGTTCGGTCGAGGCCACCGCGATCGCCTACGAGGAACAGGGCCTGCGCCCGTCCCGCCCGCTCACCCACGACCTGATGCGCGACCTGATCGAGGCCTTCGGCGTCACCGTCGAGGCGGTCGAGATCGTCGAGCTACGCGACGCGGTCTTCTACGCCGAGCTTGTCCTCGGCAACGGTGCCCGCGTCTCGGCCCGGCCGAGCGACTCGGTCGCCCTCGCGGTCCGGCTCGGTACGCCGATCCGCTGCACCGAACAGGTCCTCCAGGAAGCCGGCGTGGCCACCCCGGAAGAGGAGCAGGCCGAGCTCGAACGCTTCCGCCGGTTCCTCGACGGCGTAGCCCCCGAGGACTTCTCCAGCTAGAGCCGACTGCAACAAGCTGCAATCAGGCTTCTGTACGCCGTACCGAGTCCGCTAAGTTGCCCCGACGCACTGGCGGCCGGGGGTCGACTCGCCAGGCATTCTCTCTGGGGGTCCTCGCTCGATGCGCAAGCCACTCGCCATAACCGCTGCTGCCTTGGTGCTCCTCGGCAGCACGCAGCTTCCTGCCCAGGCGGCGGCGGGGCCGGAGGCGCCCACCGACCTGCAGCTCAGCTGGGTCGCGCCCGGCAACCAGCAGGTCAAGATGACGTGGGCCGACGGTGGCGAGGCCAACATCGTGCGGGTCGAGTACCAGGACGGCCATCAGGTGACCAGGTTCACCAGCAAGCCGGGTACGCCGAACGAGTGGACCAGGGTGGGCCATGCGCTGGTCTGGACCGACCGGGTTGCCCGAATCAGTGTGGTGAGCATCGACGAGTCCGGCGCCGAGAGCGCGCCGGTCGTGTCGCCGTGGTTCGACTCCATCGGCGCTCCCCTGCCGACCTTCACCAGCGCCGTGCCGCTCCCGGACGGTTCGCTCAAGCTGAACTGGTCGCTGGCCCCCGTGCCCGTCGACACGACACCTGGCGACCCCCTCGACCTGCCGTCGACCAACGAGGTGGTGAAGCTCGCGGTCGCCACGACTCCCAACGCCCCCGGGAAGTCGTTCACGCTGCCGGCAGGCTCCACCACGTTCACCATTCCGACCCACCCCCGCCCGTATCCCGTCGCCATGCTGACGACCAACGAGTGGGTCATCCGGGGCGGCACCACGGGCTCGTCGAGCGTTGTGTTCAACGAGACGACGGTCGGCCTCTCGGTGCCCGCGACCAACGTGTACTCGCAAAGCCTTCCGTTCTCGATCGTCGCCGGCACGCGGATGTGCGCGAACGCGCAGTACAACTGCCCCGACCGGACGAACCCGTTCGTCGCCAACCCGGGCATCCGCACCCTCCTCCAGGCACGGCCGGACGCCGCTCGCCCCTGGAAGACCATCGGCACGTACACCAACCAGCAACTGCGGTTCACCGCCAACGTTCGCCTGTACGGCGGCCAGCAGTACCGCCTCTACATCCCCACCTGGTCCCACCTGAACGGCCGCGAACTCACCGTCGCCCCGGCGGCGTCGACCTCCGCCCGGTACTCCGCCACGCAGGCGAAGTTCGCCGTTGCTGGTTTCAACACCAGCACCGCGACAGTCGGTCAGATCGTCAAGACGACCGTCGACGTCCTGCCGGCCGGGACGGTGAAGGCTGACCTTCAGTGGTACGACGGCAAGGTCTGGCGCCACGCCACCTACATCTCTCTCACCAAGGGCAAAGGCACCTTCTCCTTCAAGGCAGCCGGCCGTGGCACCAGCCGGTACTGGCGGGTGGTTGTTCCGAAGATGACTATGAACGGGCTGCCGATCGTGGCTACGCCCAGCAAGGCGTTCAAGCTCACCGTGCGGTAAGGATTTCTGGGGGTTCACATCATGCGTAAGACGCCACTCGTTGCGGCTGCGGCTGCCTTTGCCATCGTCGGCACGCTGACTCAGGTGCCGGCCTGGGCTACTGGGCCCGAGACGCCGACCGAGCTGCAGATCGGCTGGTCCGCTACGCCGGGGAAGATCCAGGTGCGCTGGAAGGACGGCGGCCTGGCCAACCGGATCAGGGTGCAGTACCAGAGCACCTCGAACACCACGGAGCTGGCGACGACTGCAGCCGGGGATGCGGACGAGGTTCTCGTCGACCGTCATGACTACGGGCTCCACGCCTTCGAGGTACTGCGCATCACGGTCGTCACGATCGACGCGGCCGGGGTCGAGTCCGCGCCGGCCGACTCGCCCTGGTTCGACGCCATCCGGCCGCCGCAGCCCCAGCTCATCGATGCCGGACCGGCGAACGACCTCTCCCTCCTGACGGTCTGGCAAACCCCCGCCGTCCCCGAGGACACCACCCCGAACGACCCGCTCGACCGGCCGGCGTCCGAGTCCGTCATCGGACCGGAGCTCTGGTACGGCTGGGGTAGCAGCAACCCGGTCGAGGCGTTCTGGCACCCGATGGGCACCACCTCGGCGTTCGTCCCACCGCGGCCGCGTCCGTACCCGGTGAAGGTGGCATCCCGCTCCGAGTGGGGTCAGCCCCGCTCCGAGGGGTGGATCGTCTTCGGCGTCATGAACGTCGGCATCAAACTCCCGGCCACCGCCGTCTACGGCAAGCCGATGACCGTGGGTGGCACCGCGGGAATCACCGACTGCATCACCGGTACCGCGCCCTGCGTGCCGCACACCGGGGCGAACGGGATCCCGGTGACCTTGCAGACCAGGGCTGACGCAACCAAGCCTTGGGCGTACGCCGGACGCTACCTCGCCCAGAACGGCCCGATCCAGGGCGTCACCACGCCCGTCGGCACCCGGCAGTACCGCTTCTACATCCCGATCCAGAAGGACTTCACGCCCGGCGCCACCCTGGACGGTGGCACCGTCACCTCGCCCGCCTCGTCCTCGGTCCGGACCGTCACCACGTACGCCGACTTCGTCACGGCCAAGTTCGACAAGTCCGTCGCATCGGTCGGCGAGACGGTCACCGCAAGCGTCGACGTACGACCGGCCGGGACCAGCCGGGCCGCCCTGCAGTACTTCGACGGTTCGGTCTGGCGTCACTCGATGGACATCGCGCTGGTGAACGGCAAGGGCACGGTGAGCTTCAAGGCCTCCGGCCGGGGGACCACCAAGAACTGGCGGATCACGGTCCCGGCGATGACCTACAACGGTCTGCCGATCGCGGCAACAGTCAGCCGGACCTTTCCACTTTCCGTCCGCTGAGTCGGTACCGGACCGTGACCCAACGGGTGTTTTAGTCACCCTGTGTCACGGTCCTTAACTCAGTTCATCTGCTGGCCTTCTGGCGGCACGCCAGCCGTCGTCAGCACTACCGAAACCGTTCACCGCTCGTTCACCCGGCGCGAGCCACCCGGTCATCTGGTCTCCCTACCGTCTGTGGAAGTTCAAGAAGTCTGAATCCCGCAGAAGGGCAACACTCTCGTGTCCGTCAATCGCCTGCTCCGCGTCGGCACCGTCGCCGTGGCATCCCTCGGCGTCCTCGCCCTGAGCGCCTGTGGCTCCGACCCGGAGTCCTCCGCGAACCCCGGCAGCACCAGCTCGTCCAACGGTGGCGGCGACTGCCCGAAGGGCACCCTGAACGCCGAGGGTTCCTCGGCGCAGAAGAACGCCATCGAGGAAGTCATCAGCAAGTACAACACCGACAAGTGCACCGACGTCAAGGTGAACTACAACCCGACCGGCTCCGGTGCGGGGATCAAGCAGTTCAACGCCGGTCAGGTGGACTTCGCAGGCTCCGACTCGGCGCTGAAGACCGAGGCCAAGGACGGTGGCGAGGCCGAGGCCGCCGCGGCGGCCAAGCGCTGCCAGGGCAGCCCGGCGCTGAACCTGCCGATGGTCATCGGCCCGGTCGCGATCGCCTACAACGTGGAGGGTCTGGAGAAGCTGGTCGTCGACGGCCCGACCGCGGCGAAGATCTTCCAGGGCACCATCAAGACCTGGAACGACCCGGCGATCGTCAAGCTGAACCCGGGCGCCAAGCTGCCGAGCGCGCCGATCGCGGTCTTCTTCCGCTCGGACGAGTCCGGCACCACCGAGAATTTCGCCAAGTACCTCGAAGCCGCCGGTGGCGGTGCGTGGACCGGTAAGCCCGGCAAGAAGTGGACCGGCACGGGCGCCGGCAAGGAGAAGTCCGCCGGTGTCGCCGAAGGCGTGAAGAGCACCAAGAACTCGATCACCTACGTCGAGTGGAGCTACGCCGTCGACAACAAGCTGGGCGTCGCCTCGGTCGACACCGGCTCCGGCCCGATCGACCTGACCGCCGAGACCGCGGGCAAGGCGCTGGCTGCTGCCAAGCCGGCCGGTACCGGTAGCGACCTGGCCCTGAAGCTCGACTTCGGTACCAAGGCCCCGGGTGCCTACCCGATCGTCCTGGTCACCTACGAGATCGCCTGCAGCAAGGGCCTGCCGGCCGAGAAGACCGCTCTGGTGAAGAGCTTCCTGTCGTACTTCGCCAGCACCGACGGCCAGTCGTCGCTGACCGAGCTGAACTACGCGCCGCTGCCGGAAGAGATCCGCACCAAGGTCGACGCCGCCATCCAGGCGATCAGCTGACCCGCAAGAACCATCGCAGTACGGCGTGATGCGAGCCCCGGCCGTTCCGGTGATCCGGACGGCCGGGGCTTCGGCTCGCCGGCTCGCCACCCCGCATCGACCAGGCGCTTGGAGCAGCATCGATGAGTAGTACAGACGGCACGGCCCCGCCCGACCGGCCGACCGGCCCCACTTCCGGGCAGAAGCTCGAGCTCGGCCCGGTCGGGCACCTCGGCGACCGGTTGTTCGCCGGACTCGCCCGCGGCTCCGGCGGCCTGGTGGTCGTCATCGTCGCGTTCGTCGGCATCTTCCTGCTCGCGCTGGCGGTTCCCGCGCTGGCCGACAACAACAGCAGCTTCCTGTTCTCCCGGATCTGGGAACCGGGCGGCGCGGAGCCGAAGTTCGGTATCGCGGCGCTGTTCTACACGACGCTGGTCAGCTCGATCATCGCGATGGTGATCGCGGTCCCGATCGCGGTCGGCGTCGCACTGTTCACCACCTACTACTCGCCCAAGCGGCTGGCCGCGCCGGTCTCGCACGCGATCGACCTGCTCGCGGCGGTCCCGTCGATCATCTACGGGCTGTGGGCCATCATCTTCTTCGCGCCGATCCTGCGCCCGGTGATCGACGGCCTGAGCTCGGCGCTCGGCTGGATCCCGCTGTTCGAGAAGCCCGCCACCGACAACCTCGGCGTCGTCTTCACCGCGTCCGTCGTACTGGCGATCATGATCCTGCCGGTGGTCACCGCGATCAGCCGGGAGATCTTCGCCCAGACGCCGATCACGCATCGCGAGGGCGCGCTGGCGCTCGGCGCGACCCGCTGGGAGATGATCCGGATGGCGGTCCTGCCGTACGGCCGCTCCGGTGTGGTCAGCGCCTCGATGCTCGGCCTGGGCCGCGCGCTCGGCGAGACCGTCGCCGTACTGATCATCCTGTCGGTGCCCAACGGCAACGACCCGTGGAACTCCTCCATCTTCGCCGGGGGCGAGACGTTCGCCTCGAAGATCGCCAACAACGCCGCCGAGTTCGACTCGCCGGAGAAGACCGGCGCCTACATCGCGGCCGGTCTGGTCCTGTTCGTGGTGACCTTCCTGGTCAACTCCGCCGCCCGCCTGATCGTCGCGCGCAGCGGCCCCGGCGGTAAGCGTTCGCGCCGCAACCGCCGGGCCGGTACCAGCCCCGCCCAGACCGAAGGAGCCGCCTCGTGAGCACGCTCGCAGCCAACAAGCCGGCGTACGACGGGACGACTCTCGACCTGACCGGCAAGTCCGGCGCCCGGGCGTTCCAGAACACCCTGGCCACCGTCCTGATCGTCTTGTGCTTCCTGATCGCGCTCGTTCCGCTGCTGTGGATCCTGTGGACCGTGATCAGCAAGGGCTACAACCTGCTGCTCGACCCGAACTGGTGGTCCCAGTCGCAGCGCGGCGTGACGGTGCGCCGGGTCGGTGGCGGCGCGTACCACGCGATCATGGGCACTCTCATCATGGCGCTGATCTGTGCCCTGATCGCGGTCCCGATCGCCATTCTCGGCGCGATCTACCTGGTCGAGTACGGCAAGGGCACCAAGGCCGCCAAGGTGGTCAGCTTCATGATCGACATCCTCACCGGGGTGCCCTCGATCGTGGCCGCGCTGTTCATCTACGCGGTCTGGATCACCGTGCTCGGCTTCAACCGGGTCGGCTTCGCGGTGGCCCTCTCGCTGGTCCTGCTGATGCTGCCGGTCGTCCTGCGCTCCACCGAGGAGATGCTGAAGCTGGTGCCGGACGAGTTGCGCGAAGCGTCGTACGCGCTCGGGGTGCCGAAGTGGAAGACGATCCTCAAGGTGGTCATCCCGACCGCGTTCGGCGGCATCATCACCGGCGTGATGCTCGGCCTGGCCCGGGTGATGGGCGAGACCGCGCCGCTGCTGATCCTGGTCGGCTACTCCAAGAACATCAACCTGAACCCGTTCGACGGGTTCATGGGCGCCCTGCCCACGATGATCAACCAGGACCGGACCGAACTGTCCCTGGACCCGGCCGCGGATCGGGTCTGGGCCGCGGCCCTGACGCTCATCCTGCTGGTCCTCCTCCTCAACGTGCTGGCCCGCGTGATCGCACGCTTCAGCACCATCAAGTCCCAATAGTCGAGAGGTTCTGAGTCGATATGGCAAAGCGCATCGAGGTCAGCGGCCTCAACGTCTACTACGGCGACTTCAAGGCCGTCGAGGACGTGTCGATGACGATCGAGCCCCGCTCGGTCACCGCGTTCATCGGCCCGTCCGGCTGCGGCAAGTCCACCTACCTGCGCACCCTGAACCGGATGCACGAGGTGATCCCCGGCGCCCGGGTCGAGGGCAAGGTGATGCTGGACCAGCAGGACCTGTACGCCAGTGGTGTCGACCCGGTGGCGGTCCGCCGGGTGGTCGGCATGGTGTTCCAGCGGCCGAACCCGTTCCCGACCATGTCGATCTTCGACAACGTCGCGTCCGGGCTGAAGCTCAACGGGGTCAAGGATCGCAAGAAGCTCACCGAGGTCGTCGAGGCCTCGCTCAAGGGCGCGAACCTGTGGAACGAGGTCAAGGACCGGCTGGACAAGCCCGGTGCGGGCCTGTCCGGTGGTCAGCAGCAGCGGCTGTGCATCGCCCGGGCGATCGCGGTCGAGCCCGAGGTGATCCTGATGGACGAGCCCTGCTCGGCCCTGGACCCGATCTCGACGCTGGCCATCGAGGACCTGATCGAGAAGCTGAAGGACAAGTTCACCGTGGTGATCGTGACCCACAACATGCAGCAGGCGGCCCGCGTGTCCGACCAGACCGCGTTCTTCAACCTGGCCGCGACGGGCAAACCCGGCCGGCTGGTCGAGATGGGCCCGACCAAGCAGATCTTCTCCAACCCCGGCGAGAAGGCCACGGAGGACTACATCACCGGCCGGTTCGGCTGATCTGTCCCCTTGCCGTAGTAGTGTCTGTGCCTTCTCAACGTTCTAGAAGGGGACCGTGGTGAGCACTCCGACGCCTCCCGGCGACGACCCGAACAACCCGAATCGGCCCGAGGACACGCCTGGGCAGCCGGGTGAGTACGGGCAGCAGTCCGATCCCTACCAGCAGCCGGGGCAGCCTGGGGGCTATGGGCAACCAGGTCAGCCTGGTTATGGTCAGCAGCCGGGTCAGCCCGGCTACGGCCAGCAGCCCGGTCAGTACGGCCAGCCGGGTCAGCCCGGTTACGGCCAGCAGCCCGGCTATGGGCAGCAGCCTGGTTATGGTCAGCAGCCGGGTCAGCCGGGTTATGGACAGCAGCCGGGTCAGCCCGGCTACGGCCAGCAGCCCGGTGGATACCCGGGCCAGCCGGGCTACCCCGGCCAGCAGGGCGCCTACGGCTACGGCGGCGGCGCACCGCAGAACAACACCCCGCAGACGCTGGCGATCATCGGTATCGTCTGCTGGTTCTGCTGCTCGCCGGCCGCGATCATCCTCGGCTTCATTGCCCAGGGCAAGTTCCGCGAGCAGGGCAAGTCGGACACCCTGGCCAAGGTCGCCTGGATCGGCGGCATCGTGGCCTTCGCGCTCGGCATCCTCGGCTACGCCACCGGCGCGGTCGGCCGCTGACGTTCGGCCGCTGACGTTTGGCCGGTAGGTCGCTGGGACCGGCGTCGCCCTCAGTTCAGATTGCGGGCGACGCCGTAGACCAGCAGGACGACGGCCATGATCTTGATCGCGCGGTCGATCAGCCGCGGGTCCGGGCGGAGTCTCGGCAGTCTGACCAGTCGCGTCCGCTCGAGCGCCCAGGCCAGCAGTTGGTAGCCGACGGCAACGCCGATCAGCGGACCGACCACGAGCACGACCGGATTGAAGTGCCAGGCGGCGACCAGATCGCCCCGCAGCAGGGCCGCAGCCATCCGGGTCGCCCCACAGAGCGGGCAGTTCAGCCCGGTGGTGGCATGCAGCAGACACGGGATGCCGAGCTGACGGGATCCGGACAGCTGGTAGACCGCTGCCAGGACGAACCCACCGACGCCGACGGCGGCGAGACCGAGTACCTGCCGCCCAGGCGGCTCGACCGGCCCCTGCGGGCGGAGTACGACGGTTGGCTGGGTCACGTCCCCAACGGTAACTCCTGCTGCCAGGGATCCCCGAGAGTGGCTTGGCCGTCCGATGACGGGCAGTACGATCCCGGAGCGCCCCTCCGAAAGGAATCTCGTGAGCACCCCTCCCTCGCCGTACCCGGGTCAGTTCCCGCCGGGACAGCCCGGTGACCGCCGCAACAGCCCGTACCAGCCCGGCCAGCCGGTCTACGCGCCTGGTGGCTCCCACCTGCAAGGCGGCTACGGCTATGCGCCGCCCGGACGGTACGCGGAATGGACGACGCGCGTCGGTGCCTCGCTGATCGACACCATGGTGCAGTTCCCGCCCGTCGTCATCGGCTTCGGCGCCGGGCTGGCCATCAACGGCGACAGCCAGGAACTCACCCCGGCCGCCGGTACTGCGATGGTGCTCGGCGTCGCGCTCAGCGGGGTGCTCTGGTTCTGGAACCGGGTGATCAAGCAGGGCCGGTCCGGTCAGTCGGTCGGCAAGCGGGTCACCGGGCTGAAGATCGTCTCGGTGCGGACCGGGGAGACCATCGGGATCGGCCGGACCTTCGTCCGGGAGATCTGCTCGTACCTGATCAACTACCTCTGTTTCCTCAACCTGCTCTGGCCACTGTGGGATGCCAAGCAGCAGACGTTGCACGACAAGGTCGTCTCCGACCTGGTGATCAAGCTCTGATTGAGCGCACGAAAGGACTTCTGTGACCACCCCCTCCCTACGGGCCTGACAACCGCCCGCAGGACGTACCGCGCCAGCCGGGTCAGCCTGGCTACGGGCCGCCGCAGTACTGGCAACCCTCGCCGTACGGGCGAGCACGTGCTCGGTGCGGTAGCTCGGCGTGCTGGAGCGGACGCCTCGATGTTTTCCATCGTTGCTTTTGCTCCAGTGCGCCGAGGTGCCGTGCCGAGTGCCGCGCAGCACGCAGGGGATTGGGAGACACGGCCTACTTCGAGAGCAGCAGGCCGGCGCAAAGGATGGACCAGAGCACGCTGGTGAAGGTACCGATGATGAATCGCTCCGCCACCGCCTGCGGTGTCACCGACGCCGGCTGGTCCGGACTACGCAGCTCCGGGTAGCGCGCCAGGCCCTTGATGGCCAGCACGATCGCCACGCCCTCGGGCCAACCAGCCACGATGGAGCCGTAGACGGCGCAGCGCTCCAGCGCACCGATCAGCGCGCCGCCTCGCAGTACCTCACCGGCCTGCTGGGTCGACTGCGACCTGGTGTTGCCTCGGTCGACCAGTGCCAGTACTGAAGTCGTCAGTGGACCTCCACCGGCTACCGCCAGGCTGCCGGAGGCCAGGAGGAGGATGTTCCACCAGGTCTCCCGCCAGCCTTGTACGCCGTGCCCTGCCAGCAGCAGGAGCGCCCCGGCGGTCAAACAGGCCAGCATGACGCCACTGATCACGATCGCCGGCGTCGAGCCCGACTTGGGCCACCACGCCAGTACGGCGAGCACCAGGCTGACACCGGTCAGCACCAGCACTGCTGCCGTCATGCAGCCTCCCCTGCCTCGAGCAGCTCAGCCGCGAGCACTCGCCCGCGCTGCTCCTCGGCGAAGCCGGCCGCCTGCGCCCGTTGGGTCACAGCGGACTGACTGATGCCCAGCTTCACGCCGATCTCCCGCCTGGTCAGGCCTTCCGACAACAGGTCGGCCACTGCCCAGCCGCGCTCGCTGCGGCGACGTAGTACCGAGGCCACTAGCCACATGACGCTCTCCACCTGCTCGGCCGCGTGCTTGTTGCTGCCGACCACGCTCACGTGATGGGGACTGGACTTGGCCCGGTTGACGGCTTCGCGAGCGAAGATGAAGGCGTCCCCGCTGCCTGCTCTGGTACTGCGCGGCAGCGGCAGGTCGACCGGGCCGAAACCGAGGCCGACGTGCCAGATCTCGGCCCGGAGCAACTGCACGATCACGTCGATGGTGGCGCGGGCGTCGGAGAGCACACCCTGGACCTCGTCGCCCGCCGTCCGCTCGAACTTGCGCAGAAGGCCGACCCGCCGCGGTCGCCGGTTCAGCGTATTCAGTAGCTCGGGTACGAGATCGCCCATGCTTCCGCTGTCCCGCTGATCTACCGTGAGAACGAAGACCATTGCCCTGCTCACCTCCTTCCCAACGCAGATTAAGGCTACAGTCTTATTCACGCAGAGTGAAGGGAAAAACCTGAACCGGTTCGGCCAATCACCGACAGTGATCACCCCGATGGCCACCGGCTCCCCCATTCTCCGCTGGATTCCGCGGTTCGCGCACCCCGACGCCCCGTCGCCTTCACGCGCAGTCAGGACGTAATCGGCCCCTTCCGGCCGTTTTCAGCCGCGGACCCGGCGGTCTCGATTTCCCTCGAGACCCACCGGGCAGCGGCTCAGTCGGTCAGCCGGTCAGTCGGTCAGTGGCAGGTAGAGCTTCTTGTCCTTGGCCCGGAAGGTCTCGGACATCTCCGCGAAGCCCGCCTCGATCGCCTCGGCGGAGTCCAGGCCGTTCTCCTCGGCGTACTTGCGGATGTCGGCGGTGATCCGCATCGAGCAGAACTTCGGCCCGCACATCGAGCAGAAGTGCGCGGTCTTGGCCGGCTCGGCCGGCAGCGTCTCGTCGTGGTACGAGCGGGCCGTGTCCGGATCCAGCGAGAGGTTGAACTGGTCCTCCCAGCGGAACTCGAACCGGGCCCTCGACAACGCGTCGTCCCAGTCCTGCGCGTGCGGGTGCCCCTTGGCCAGATCGGCCGCGTGGGCCGCGATCTTGTAGGTGATCACACCGGTCTTCACGTCATCGCGATCCGGCAGGCCGAGGTGCTCCTTCGGCGTGACGTAACACAGCATCGCCGTCCCGAGCCAGCCGATCTGGGCCGCCCCGATCGCACTGGTGATGTGGTCGTAGGCCGGCGCCACATCAGTTGCCAACGGCCCCAATGTGTAGAACGGCGCCTCCCCGCAGAGCTCCTCCTCGAGCCGGACGTTCTCCGCGATCTTGTGCATCGGCACGTGCCCGGGGCCTTCGATCATCACCTGGACGTCGTGCTCCCAGGCGATCTTGGTCAGCTCGCCCAGCGTCCGCAGCTCGGCGAACTGGGCCGCGTCGTTGGCGTCCGCGATACAGCCCGGACGCAACCCGTCGCCGAGCGAGAACGTCACGTCGTACTGGCGCAGGATCTCGCACAGTTCGGCGAAATGCGTGTACAGGAAGGATTCCTGGTGATGCGCGAGGCACCAGGCGGCCATGATCGAGCCGCCGCGCGAGACGATGCCGGTGATCCGCCGAGCGGTCAGCGGCACGTACCGCAGCAGTACTCCGGCGTGCACGGTCATGTAGTCGACACCCTGCTCGCACTGCTCGATCACTGTGTCGCGGTAGACCTCCCAGGACAGCTCGGTCGGGTCGCCCTTCACCTTCTCCAGCGCCTGGTACAGCGGCACGGTCCCGATCGGCACCGGCGAGTTGCGCAGGATCCACTCGCGCGTCTCGTGGATGTTCTTGCCGGTGGACAGGTCCATCACCGTGTCCGCGCCCCACCGGGTGGCCCAGACCAGCTTCTCCACTTCCTCCTCGACCGAGCTGGACACGGCTGAGTTGCCGATGTTGGCGTTCACCTTCACCAGGAACTTCTTGCCGATGATCATCGGCTCGGCTTCCGGATGCCGGTGGTTGGCCGGGATCACCGCCCGGCCGCGAGCCACCTCGGCCCGGACGAACTCGGGATCCATGTTCTCCCGGATCGCGATGTAGCGCATTTCCTCGGTGATCGTCCCGGCGCGCGCGTGCGCCAGCTGGGTCAGCGGCTCACGGCCGGCGATCCAGTCCCGGCGTACCGGCGGAAGTCCCGCCTGCACGTCGATCTGCGCGGTCGCGTCGGTGTACGGGCCGGAGGTGTCGTAGAGGTCGAAGTGCTCCCCGTTGGTGAGGTGCACCCGCCGCTGCGGAACCCTCAGCTCGCCGGTGTAGATCTTCTCCGATCCGGAGATCGGCCCAGTAGTCACACTGGGTCGGACAGAGTTGTCGATGGTTGTCACGATGCTGCTCCCTACGCCGGAATTACCCGGACAGGTTCGGCGGTCGGCGGCACCGGGTCTCCCCAGCCGCCCTCTCAGCCCGCTTTCGGCGCGAGCTCCCGCGGTATCAACTTGTCGTCGGCAACTCTAACCAACCGTTGAGTACTGCGTACTGGATCCGCGCGCCGTTGACCGAACCGGTAGCGTCGGGCCATGCGAGACATCGTCTATCCGCCGGTCGTCGGCCTGGCCAAGACCGCCTTCAAAGCACTCGACCTGCGGTTCACCATGGTCGGGACGGAGCACATCCCGCGCACCGGCGGTGCGGTGCTCGCGGTGAACCACATCAGCTACGTGGACTTCGTGATCGGCGGCTTCGGCGCCCAGCCGAGCAAACGCCTGGTCCGGTTCATGGCCAAGGAGGTGCTCTTCCGCAACCGGTACTCCGGTCCGCTGATGCGCGCCATGCACCACATCCCGGTGGACCGCGGCGCGGGCGCCGGCTCGTACCGGCAGGCGATCCAGTACCTGAACGACGGCGAGATCGTCGGGGTCTTCCCCGAGGCCACCATCAGCCGGTCGTTCGAGCTGAAGGAGTTCAAGTCCGGCGCGGTCCGGATGGCCGCCGAGGCCGGCGTCCCGGTGATCCCGATGATCCTGTGGGGCACCCAGCGGGTGATGACCAAGGACCACCCGCGCGACTTCTCCCGGCACCAGCGGGTCTCGATCACGGTCGGCGAGCCGATGCCGGTGAGCAAGGACGAGGACGCCACCGAGGCCACCACCCGGCTGCGGACCACGATGGCCGAGATGCTCGCCCGGACGATCAGCGCCTACCCCGAGAAGCCCGCCGGCGCCTGGTGGCTGCCGGCGTCGTACGGCGGGGGCGCACCGACCCCCGAGGAAGCCGACCGGCTGGACGCCGAGGAACTGCGGAACCGGGCCGCCCGCCGGCGCAACTAGCTCAGCGCCACCCGGCATCCGGACGAGGGCTTGACCCGGCGGCCAGCTCGGGGTAGCAAGAACCCTTGAATGTCGAAGCAGGACCTGGGGGGTCCCTCTCGACGGCAGGCTGGTCGCGCTCCCGCCCCGGACGCCACGCCTGCGGTCATCGGGCTGGGTGGGGGAATGACGATTTTGTACGGATCAGAAGAAGAGCTGCATCTCTTCGAACCGGGGAAGCTGAGCATTCCGAGCAACGTCGCGGAGGAGATTCCGGACGTCGGGGTGTACTTCCTCTACTGGGCGACGCAGAACCTGCGGCCGGAACAGGCCCGGGAGATCGAGTCGGCGATCAACGGCCGGCGCTGCCAGAACGGCTGGTTCCCGCTGGAGAGCCTGGACGGCTTCGGCCGCCGGGGCTCCTGGCGCGGCCCGCTGACCTATCTGGCGCAGATGACCGCGAAGGACTCCGCGATCGTGAAGGCGTGGGCCACCATCAACATGGCGCCCAGCGCCGACAAGGACCGGATCGAGGCGACGGCCGACCGGCTGCTTCGCCAGCAGGGCCACGCCGCCGCCGCGACCTGGGTGATGGCCGTCCGGCCGCAGGCCTTCCTGAGCCTCACCCTGCTGGGCGACTCGCTCTACAACAACTGGGAGAGCACGGTCGCGACCCTGCGCCCCAAGGACCTCGCGAAGTCCGTACGCCGCTGGAACCGCTGACTCCCCCAGTTGGAGGGCTACTCGAGGATCAGGTGGGCGATCCAGTACACGCACGCTGCGACGACACCGGCAGCCGGGATGGTCAGCACCCAGGCGGTCACGATGCCCCTGGCGACGCCCCAGCGGACTGCTGAGAGCCGTTTGGTGGCGCCGGCGCCCATCACCGCGGAGGTGATCGTGTGCGTGGTCGAGACCGGCGCGTGCAGGCCGATCGCCATCACGTAGAGCACGCTGGCCGCGACCGCCTCGGAGGCGAAGCCGCGGGCCGGGTCGAGGTGGATGATCCGGCGGCCCAGGGTCCGCATGATCCGCCAGCCACCGGCGTACGTGCCCGCCGAGATCGCGGTCGCGGCCGCGAGCTTCACCCAGATCGGGATGCCGTCGCCCTTGTCCACGTGCCCGGCGGTGAGCAGGGCCAGAAAGATCACGCCCATCGTCTTCTGGGCGTCCTGCAGACCGTGGCCGAGCGCCATCGCGGCCGCCGACAGCGACTGCGCCAGCCGGAAACCGCGGGTGGTCTTGCCCGGGTTGCTGCGCCGGAAGATCCACAGGATCGCGGTCATCAGCAGGAACGCGCCGAGGAAGCCGATGGCAGGCGACAGCACCATCGGGATGACGACCTTGTCCAGGATCCCGCCCCACAGCACCACGCTGGTGGAGGCCAGCCCGGCGCCGACCAGGCCGCCGATCAGGGCGTGCGAGGACGACGACGGCAGGCCGAAGTACCAGGTGATCAGGTTCCAGGTGATGGCGCCGACCAGGGCGGCGATCACCACCACCAGGCCGTGCTCCCCGGTCGGCACGTTGATGATGCCCTTGCCGACGGTGTCGGCCACCTCGGTGCCCAGCAAGGCGCCGACGAAGTTCATCACCGCCGCCATCACCAGCGCCACCCGGGGAGTCAGGGCCCGGGTCGAGACCGACGTCGCGATCGCGTTCGCCGCGTCGTGGAATCCGTTGGTGTAGTCGAAGGTGAGCGCGATGACGACGACCGCGATGACGAGCGCGAGCTCCACGCTCAGCTCTCCTTGACGGCGATCTGTTCGACCGAGTTCGCGACGTGCTCGAAGGCGTCGATGGCGGCCTCCAGCAGGTCGACCACGGTCTTGACCTTCATCACCGTCAGCGCGTCGAACTCGCCGCTGAACAGCTTCGCGATGATCCGGCGGTGGACCGCGTCACCGGTGTTCTCCAGCCGGTTGATCTCGATCCAGTACTCGGCCAGGTCCTTCATCGTGCGCAGCCGCGGCATCGTCTCGGCGGTCAGCGCCGCCATCCGCTGCAGCACCTCGATCTGCTCGGCCACCTCGGCCGGCAGGCTGGTGAGGCCGAAGAGGTGGACGTTGTCGACCGCCTCCTCCATGTAATCCATCACGTCGTCGAGGTCGGACGCCAGCCGGTAGATGTCCTCCCGGTCGAACGGGGTGACGAAGGTCGAGTTGACCCGGCGGATGATCGAGTGGGTCGTCTCGTCCGCCGCGTGTTCGGCATCCTTCATCTGGACGGCGATCTGTTGGCTCGCCGACAGCCCTGATCCGGCCGTGCTGCCGAGCAGCTCGGCCAGGATGCGGGATCCGTCGACCAGGTGATTGGCGGATTCGGTGAAAAGGTCGTAGAACGTCGGGTCGTTCGGACGCAGACGTAACGGCACTTCAAGCTCCGGGTGAACGAGGGACAAACCGTGAACATGCTAGGGGCAACGGACCGCTGACGGAGCATCCGCCTGCTCAAGGTATCGCGAGATGATGAACACGTAGACTCAGCGCGACCGGAAAGTAACCGAAAGAACTCAGCGTGTCACGACCGCATAGAGGTCGAAGACGCCGACCAGGAGCACCAGACCGGCCGCCAGCCGCAGTACGCGCCGCGACCCCAGCTCGGTCGGCCGGACGCCCCGGCGGTAGACCGCGCTGACGGCGGTCCAGCAGGCCAGCGCCAGCACGGTGACGACGATGCCGAGGCCCAGCCGGACGTCCGACGTACCGTGGCCGGAGGCAAGCAGCAGGCCGCCGTTCACGACCAGCCCGAGCGCCGTACGCCGCCAGGCGAGCAGCGTGCGCTCCGGCTGAAGACCAGGATCACGGTCTGTGCTCATTCCTTCCCCGCCCCACCACCCCGGTCGTTCATCGCCACAGGCTGAACACGAGCCCGATCAGGCCGACCACCGCGATCGTTGCCCCCAGCACCAAAGGCAGCTTGGTCACCGGGAGCGGTCCGCCGGTACGCATCGCGGCCGAATTGTGCTGCCAGCGACGGAACGCCCCTGCGGTCGTGGCGATCCCGGCGGTGACCAGGACCACGCCGATGATGCGCGCAGGCCAGCGGTCAGGCCCGAGATCCAGAAACTGTACTGCGGACAGGCCACCCGCGTAGCAGGCCAGCGAGGTCCGCAAGTAGGCCAGATAGGTGCGCTCGTTGGCCAGCGTGAACCGGTAGTCGGGCTCCTGCTCGGGCGTACTCATCCGCAGCTCAGCAGGCCGTTGTTCTGCTTGAGCGTGAGCACCCGGCGGACGCTGCTCTGCAGCATGCCCGCGAATGTCTTGTCCTGCTCGGCTTTCGCCACCAACGCGTTGACCATGACCGAGGTGAGCGATGCCCTGGCGGTGATCACGATGTCGCCGCCCGCCGCGACGAACCGGGTCGCCCGCTGGCCGGCGGGCACCGAGGCGACCTCTGCCGCCGCCCCGACATCGTCGGTGATCACGACTCCGCCGTACCCGAGGTCGCCGCGCAGCATGCCGCCGATGATGGTGGGCGAGAACACGGCGCGGTTGTTCGGATCGATCTTCGTGTAGGTCACCGTGGAGACCATCACCAGCTCCGAACCCGCCTGGATCCCGGCGGCGAACGGCGCGAGGTCGTCGTCGTTGCGGGTGGTGACCGTGTCGACCACCCCCGACGAGAAGTCGGTGTTGCCCTTGACCCGGCCGAGTCCCGGGAAGTGCTTGACCGAGGTCATCACCCCGGCCTCGTGCATCCCCTTGATGAACGCGGTGACGTGCGGCCCGACCTCGGCCGGAGTATCGCCATAACCACGATCCAGCGCACCGATCGGCGCGTTGTCATCCCCAAGAGAAGCCGGTACTACGTCCGCGACGGGTGCGAGGTCGAGATTCACCCCGGCCCGCTTGAGCTGGCCGGCCCAGAGCTTCGCGCGAGCCGTGAGCTTCTCGTTGGACCAGGTCGCCTGCACAGTCGCGGAGGGGATGCGGTCGAAGCCGGAACCCTTGAGGCGCTGGATCTCGCCGCCTTCCTGGTCAGCGGCGACGAGAGGGCGAATGCCCTTCACGGTGGCGGTCTTGGCGGCAGCGGCCATCGCAGTACGGGTGTGGGAAGCGCTGCCGCCGGGGCCCATCAATAGGAGGCTGCCTGGCTTCTGAGCTTGGGCTATTGCGCGTTCTGCCGAGGTCATGCCGTTGGTGCCGATGCCGGTCATGATCAGCTGGGCCGCTTGCTCTCTGGGGGTCAACTGCCGCAGCTTCTGGTCGGCACAGGCTGTGCCTGGCGTCTGGCTGGGTGTTTGACCAGGTGTCTGGCTCGGTGTGGTCGAGAGGGTTGGCGTTTCGGCCGGCGGCTGGCTGGGGGTGCTCGGCGACTGCCGGGTGATCGAGGAGGAGGGCGCAGTACTCGGGCCTGCTGTAGGGCTGTCCGAGTTGCTGCAACCCGCGAGCAGCAGAGTGGCTGTGGTTGTGGTCGCTACAGCCAAGGTCCGGCGTCCAGTGGTCTTCATCACGGCCATTCTGGCCCACGGCACTAGCCGGCTGCGGTACCGGAGGGCTTTGCTTCCCACAGAGCACTGTCGTACGAACCGCCGGACTGCCTGGCCAGCGCCGCGCAGATCTCCCGCAACTGGTCGACCTGCTCGCGGCTGAGCGCGTCGAAGACCGCCTGCCGGACCGTCTCGACGTGACCGGGCGCGGTGTCCCGGAGCTTCTGGCGGCCTTCCTCGGTGATGATCGCGACCTGACCACGGCGGTCCGACTCGATCCCCTCACGGCGGACCCAGCCGACCTTCTCCAACCGGTTCACCGCGTGCGAGAGGCGGCTTCGTGAGCCGAGGGTGGCCACGGCGAGCTCACTCATCCGCAGCCGGCCGTCCTGGGCGTCGGACAGCCGGACCAGGATTTCGAAGTACGTGTGCGGCATGCCGGCGTCGCGCTGCAGCTGCTGCTCGATCCGGCTGTTCACCACACGCTGGGCCGCGATGAACGCTCGCCAGGCTCGCTGCTCTTGGTCATCCAGCCATCGTGGTTCCGCCATTGTCGCAGCGTAACGAGATCCGGGTCTTCGCGCCGCCCGGGCGAGCCGTGATCAACAGAACGGCGAGCGCACAGACCAGCATGCCGACGGCCGCGAGCGCGCCGATGGTCTCACCGAACAGCAGGAAGGCGAAGACCATCGTGGTCGGCGGTACGAGGTAGAGCAGCGAGCTGATCCTGGTTGCGCCGGACAGTTTGAGGTTGACGAGGTACAGGCCCCAGCCACCGCCAGTGGCCAACAGGACGAGCCACAGCACTGCGCCGTAGAAGGGCAACTGGTGCGGCACGGTGAGCTGTCCGGTACTGACGGCTACTGCGACGAAGAAGACACAGGAGACGAGGCTCTGCAGACACAGCGCATCCAAAAGATTGGTAGTCGGCTTCGTCGGCGTTCCCAGACAGTGCCGGCCACTAGTCCTAGTAGGCCGCCGATTGGGAGCAGGAAGATTGTCAGCGAGCTAGAGGCTAGATCGTCGGCGACTACTAGCGCGACGCCTGCTAGGCCGAGGAGGAGACCGATCCATTGCCGCGGGGTGACTCGCTCTCCGAGCAGTGGTCCGGCCACAGTGGCGATCAGGATCGGTTGCAGCGAGCCGATGAGGGCTGTGACGCCGGCAGAGATGCCGTGGTCGATGCCGGTGAAGATCAGGCCCAGGTAGATGCACTGGGTGAGGAAGGCCATCACTGCGTGCGTGATGACCTCTCTGCGGGTCAGCTTCGGCCTGCGCATCAGCAGTACTGCGGCAGCCAGGCCACCGGCGACCAGGTAGCGCCAGGCGAGGAGGTCAAAGGCAGAGGTGTACTCCGTGCCCCACCTCGCGCCGATGAAGCCGCTGCTCCAGAACACCACGAAACCCGCGCCGGCCAGGATCGGCAGCGCCCGCCGCCCTGCGGAGCGGCGTACCGGTTGGTCCTTCTGTAGCTCTGTGGCGGTCATGCGTTCCAAGTAACCATACCGGTCGGTATACTGTCAGTATGGTCGTTCAGCAGGCGAGACTCCTGACGGACCGCGGTGAGCGCGAGGCGGCCCGGCTGACGCCCGCGGGAGAACGCATCCTCAGCGCGGCGTCGACGTTGTTCTACGAGCGCGGGATCCGCACGGTCGGCGTCGATGCGATCGCGGCCGCGGCCGAGGTGACCAAGAAGACCTTGTACGACCGGTTCGGGTCGAAGGACCGGTTGATCGCGGCGTACCTCGAGCAGCGGAACCGGGTCTGGCATGCGTTCCTCGACGACCAACTGGCGCAGCGGCGGCCGGAGACGCCGGAGGACATGATCGTCGCGTTGTTCGCCGCACTGACCGACTGGCTGGCGGAGTCGCGCCGAGGCTGCGGCTTCATCAACGCGAGCGTGGAACTGGCAGCGCCGGACCATCCCGCGATGCCGGTGATCGTGGCGCAGAAGCAGTGGATGCGGGCCGAGTTTCTGGCGCAGGCGGAGCTGGCCGGGTTCCGTGATGCCGGCGAGCTGGCGGACCGGTTGCTGTTGCTGCACGAAGGCGCGTTGGTGTGCTTCCGGGTGGCGGCGATGGAGTCCGCGCCTGAGGTCGCTCTGCGCGCCGCGGCAGACCTGCTGTCGACCTGGCCGCGGACCTAGCCGCTTGGGCGTGAGGCGCTTGGGTGTGAGGCGCTTGGGTGTGAGGCGCTTGGGTGTGAGGCGCTTGGGTCAGCGGCGTTTGGCGACGGTCAGGCCGACGAGGCGGGACACGACCATCGCGACGTACCCGAGACCGGCCAGCTGCTCGAGCATCACCACGGACCGGCCCCACGAGGTGATCGGGACGATGTCGCTCAGCCCGGTGCTGGACAGCGTGGTGAAGCTGAGGAACAGCAGTTCCATCCAGGTGCGATCGTCCTGCGGGTTCACCGCGGCGGTGAAGCTGCCCGGGACGAGCGCCTGGACGAAGACGTACAAGTAGGCGAAACCCCAAGCGACCAAGGTGAAAGTCGCACCCGTCGCCCACAGCTCGTCGGTGCTGACGTCATGGTCGGACAGCATGTACCGGAGCAGACTGTAGGCCGCGTAGAAGTAGAACACCGCGTGGAGCACGCTGGAGATCACCAAGACTGCCACTGACGGCCAGAACACATCCACCAGCGAGAGCACGACGGCCGGGATCCCGAGGCAGATGCTGATCCAGGTGAGGCCGGGTGTGGACCGCACCGAGAACACCGCGAGGGTCAGGACGACGATGCCGAGGATCTCGAAGCCGACCCGGCCACCTCGCGACCCCTCCATCGCCGGGTAGACCAGCACACCTAGCAACTGGACGACCAGCAGGATCGCGGACGGGTTCCGCCGGGCACCGCGGAACAGCTTGATCATTCGGGCGCCTCGCGCGAAGCGATGATCGCCTGCCGACGAGCAAGCCGGTGGCTGCGGCGGATCTCGGCCTCACGCATCCGGCGGTGGTCCTCGTCGGTCTCCGGCACCACCTGCGGTACCGGACGCGGCTTGCCCTCTTCGTCGACCGCCACGAACACCAGGTACGCCGTCGCGACGTGTATCTGCGGGCCGACCGCGTCCCACCGATCGGCCGTGATCCGGACGCCGATCTCCATCGAGCTGCGGCCGGTCCAGTTCACCTGGGCGGTGAAGTGGACCACGTCGCCGACCCGGACCGGGACCAGGAAGACCATCTCGTCCATCGACGCGGTGACCGCGGGACCACCCGAGTGCCGGGCCGCGACGACACCGGCGGCCGAGTCGACCAGCGTCATGACCACGCCGCCGTGGATGGTTCCGAGCAGGTTGGTCTCGTGCTGGGCGGTGAGGTGCGACAGCGACAACCGGGTCGCCGACGCGGGGCGACTCGCCACCGTCTGGTGCGCAACGGGTGTGCTGTCTGCGCTGGGCGCGGCGGGCATGGTGTCGCTCCTCGGTGCTGATCGGTCCGGATGGCCGATCGGTGCTGCTTGGTCGGCTGACGCAGGATAACCGGCAGGTTGTCCACAGGCACCGAAAGTACCGGCCGCCGGCCGCCCGAACACTCGTACTTTCTCTGTCGAGGAGGTGGACAGCATGATCCTTCACAACGACTCCACCGAACGGGCCCCAGGCAACGACTCCGGGCCGGGGCGGCATCCGCTGGCGCCGTTGTCGCCGGCGGAGGGGGCGCACCTGGTGCGGCTGAGTCTCGAAGCCGCCGCCGACTGCGGCCTGCAGGGCGACTACGACGGCCGCGGCGCGCTCATCCTGCAGTTCCGCCCGGCCGAGCGCGCCGCGGCACCGGCAGAGAAGTTCGAGGCCGGACTGACAAATCTGGCAAGGGTCGTGGCCGGCGAGCGACCCGACCACTGGCCACGCCTGGCCAGCGAGCACTTCGACCAACTGGCCCGCTCCCTGCGACGCGGCGCCCCACCGCTGCCGGCCGACCCACAACGCGAACTCCTGCAGCGACTCGTCCCCAAGGAGGCACTCGAGCCCCGGCTGACCGGCGCGGCACCAGAGTTCGTGCCCGGCCTGTTGTCGGTGCCGAGCGCGAACACCGATGGCACGATCACGATGTACTTCGACCCGATGAGCAACCTCGGCCTCACCTGGGCCGAGGCGGAGTCCCACGGCCTGCGCAACCTGCGCTCGATGACCGATTCCGTCGCCTACGCGGAGTACGACGGGACGCAGGTGGCCCTGATCAGCGGGAGCAGCTACGCGGCATCACGCGCACTCGTCCTCGACACCGTCCTGCGCGAATCGCTCCACGTGGAGAACCCGCAGTACGGCGTACTGGCGGCAATGCCGGTCCGGCACCTCCTGCTGCTACACGTGATAACCGACCTCTCCGCCATCCCAGCCCTCGGCATGATGCTCAACCTGACCGGGCGCTCGTACGACACCGAGCCAGGGCCCTTGAGTCCTTGGATCTACCTGGTCACTCGGGAGGGCTGGCAGCCGGCGACACGGACTACCGGTGATCCCGGGCCCGCGCTGTCACCACAGTTCGTCGCGCTCCTGCAGGGACTCGACGGGGAGTACTGACGTGATGACGACAACTGATGACACAGTCGAGACCATGGGAGAGTCGATGTCGGAGAAGTCAGCGCCTGACCTGCGGGAACTGTTCGGGGCGGCGGCGGAGTGGGCCGCGGAGTACCGGGAGTCATTGGCCGAGCGGCGGGTCGGTGCGGCCAAGAGCTTCGCCGAGGTACGGGCGGGCTTCCGGAGACCACTCGAGGCGAGCGGCCGGTCAGCTCGGGACGTGATGGAGGAGCTCGCCACACTCGCCGAGGGTGGACTCGTCGCCAGCGCCGGACCGCGGTACTTCGGGTTTGTTGTCGGTGGAGCACTGCCGGCCGCCAGCGCGGCGGACATCCTCGCGGTCGGTTGGGATCAGAACGCCTTCAACAGCGTGCTGTCACCGACCGCCGCGGCCGCCGAAGACGCTGCGGGCGGGTGGCTCAAGGAGTTGCTCGGGATCCCGCCGACGGCCTCGGTCGGCTTTGTCACCGGTGCTCAAGGAGCGAACACGGTCGCGCTGGCGGCAGCTCGTCACCACGTGCTGGCGACCGCGGGCTGGGACGTTGAGCAGGACGGGTTGGCCGGCGCTCCGCGGGTCCGCATCCTTGCCAGTGAGGAACGGCACGCAACGATCGACCGGTCGTTGCGACTGCTCGGGTTCGGGTCGGCTGCGCTGGAACTCGTTCGCTGCCAGGAAAACGGCGTGATCGACCTCGATGATCTAGGGACCCGGCTGACTGGCCACGAAGGTCCACTGATCGTTTGCCTCCAAGCAGGCAATGTGAACACCGGCGCCTCGGACTCCCTCGGCGAAGCTTGCGACCTGGTCCACGAGTACGGCGGCTGGGCTCATGTGGACGGCGCCTTCGGGCTGTGGGCCGCGGCGAGTCCCACCCAGCGGCATCAGCTGGCCGGCGTGGAGCACGCGGACTCCTGGGGTTGCGATGGCCACAAGTGGCTCAATCTTCCCTACGACAGCGGGTTCGTCTTTTCGGCCCATCCCGACTCACACCGAGCGGCTCTTGGCTACAGCGCCTCGTACTTGGTCCGCTCCGGCGAGCCGGAGCCCGGCGACCACGTACTGGAATCCTCTCGCCGAGCCAGAGGTCTCGCCGTCTGGGCAGGGCTGCAGGAGCTCGGCCGCGACGGCGTTGCCGACCTCGTCGACCGTTGCTGCGCGTTGGCGAAGTCGCTCGCCGAGCAACTCGCGGCGGCCGGCTACGAGATCGGCAACGACGTGGTCCTGAACCAGGTCCTCGTCTCCTTCGGCACCGATGCGGAAACCGACCGCGTCATCGCTGCACTCCAGGACGACGGCACCTGCTGGATGGGCGGCACGATCTGGCGGTCCAGGCGCTACCTGCGCATCTCGGTTTCCAACTACCTGACCACTCCGGCGGACCTGACCCGCGTCCTCCAAGCCATCCAGGCGGTCTCCCGATGACGGCATCAGCTGGGCGGCACCCTCAGCAGAGAAGGCACCGCCCAGCGAAGCAGAGATCAACTCCATGACCAGACCCGTGGCCTGACTGGATGGTCAGGCGGCCGGGGGCATCAGTACGGTGTCGATCAGGTAGACCGTGGCGTTGGCGGTCTTCACGCCGCCGCAGATGACCTTGGCGTTGTTGACCATCAGGTTGTCGCCGGAGCCGGTGACCGTGACGGCGCCCTTCTGGACGGAGGTCTGCTTGCCGACGACCGCGGCCGGGTCGAGCTGGCCGGGGATGACGTGGTAGGTCAGGATGCTGCTGAGCAGCGCGTCGTTGGTCTTGAGCGTGTTGATGGTCGCGGCCGGGATCTTGGCGAAGGCGGAGTCGACCGGGGCGAAGACGGTGAACTCGCCGCCGTTGAGGGTGGAGACCAGGTCGACCTTGGGGTTCAGCTTGCCCGAGACCGCGGCGACCAGGGTCTTGAGGAGCGGGTTGCCGGAGGCGGCGGTGGCCAGCGGCGCGGCGGCCATCCCGTCGACCGAGCCGGCGCCGCTGGGGTTCGCCTTGGCGTAGTCGGCACAGCCCGGTCCGACCAGACCGGCGGCGTTGTCCATCGACGGCGACACGGAGGGGGTCTCGGCCGGCGCGGACGAGGTGGCCGTGGTCGAGGGGGTCGAGCCGGCGTCGTCGTTGCCGCCGCCACAGGCAGCGGTTGCGAAGAGCAACGAAACGGCAGAGGCAGCCAGGGCGACGCGCTTGATGGTGTTGGACATGACGATCCTTCTCCTTCGAATGGATTCCCGGCGCAACACTGATGTGCAGCCAGGCCGTGCGATGAGCAGCACTGCGATCTCCGCGGTGCAGGGGGTGGTGAGCGGTGCGGGGTGGTGAGCGGTGCGGGGTGGTGAGCGGTGCGCGGTGGTGAAGGGCAGAGCGGTATTCCGTGTGTGGGTAGGTACTGCGGGGCGGTTACTCGACCATGACGACTGTGTTGTGGAGGCCGCTGGAGCCGTTGGGTCTTGGGGCGGCTCGGTCGGCTGTTTGGGTTTCGCCGGTGGCGTCGGTCGCTCGGACGGTGAGTTTGTGGTTGCCCGGGGTGGCATTCCAGCGGAACGTCCATTGCCGCCAGGTGTCGATGGTGTCCTCGGCCGCCAGCGTCGCCGGCTGCCAGTCGCCGTCGTCGACCTGTACTTCGACCTTGGCGATCCCGCGGTGCTGGGCCCAGGCGACGCCGGCCGCGACGGCCGGTCCCGCCTTGATCCGGGCGAAGCCCTTCGGCACGTCGATCCGGGAGGAGGTCTTGATCGGCGCCTCGACGGACCAGCCGCGATCGGTCCAGTACGCACTGAACTCGGAGAACTTGGTGACCTCGAAGTCGACGATCCACTTGGTCGCGGAGACGTACCCGTACAGGCCGGGCACCACCATCCGGACCGGGAAGCCGTGGTCGAACGGCAACGGCTCACCGTTCATGCCGACGGCCAGCATCGCGTCGCGCCCGTCGGTCAGCGCCTGCAACGGCGTACCGATGGTGAGACCGTCGACGCTGGTCGACTTGACCGCGTCGGCACCGTCGCGGACCCCGACCTCGCGCAGGAGTTCGGCGATCGGTACGCCGATCCAGCGCGCGTTGCCGACGTACGGTCCGCCCACCTCGTTCGAGACGCAGGTCAGGGTGATGTCGCGTTCGATCAGCCGGCGGTTGAGCAGATCGGCGAAGCTCAACCGGAGCTCGCGGTCGACCAGCCCGTGGATCCGCAGTTCCCAGGTCCGCGGATCGACCTTGGGTACGGTGAGCAACGTGTCGACCCGGTAGAAGCTCGGGTTCGGCGTGACGAACCGGCTCACACCTTGCACGTCGGACATCGCGCCGTCCGGTATCGCCTTCGCCCGGCTCGCGGGCAGCGGCAGCCTGATCCCTCGCCGCGTCGCCTCGGTGACACCACCCGGCAGAACCAGCGAAGTACCCAGCCCGCCGACCCCAGCAACACCCAGAGCCATCGCAGTCCCCAAGAACCTCCGCCGATCAAACCCATCAGGAGCCTCGGCGATGTCTCCGGGGCCGGCGGGGGCTGGCGAGGGGGTGGTGGGGGTGGAGCCTTCGGCGGCGGGGATCTTCCGGCGTCCGGCGCCGCCGAAGGGGTTGGGGGGCAGTGCTCGGAGGACGAGGAGCATGCCGGTTGTTGCTACTAGCAACGTGATCACGCCCGGCAGGACCTGGGTGATGGGGTTGGTGGCCAGGGTGCGGCCGGTTGCGGCGGCGAGGATCGCCAGGGCGCCTAGGAGGATTGTCAGGGCGACCGCGACTCGGGGTCTGGTGGCGCCGATTGCGCCTGCTAGTAAGGCGAAAACGGCGACCGCTAGAAGTACGACGCCGATCAGGACTGGTTTGTCGGCGGTGCCGAGGTTCTTGACTGCGAAGTCTTTTGCGGGGCCCGGGGCCAGGTCGATCAGTTGGGTGCCTACGCCGACCACGGGGGACGTGCCACCTGCCAGGGCGGCGGTCAGTTCACCGAGGCCTAGTCCTGCGCCTGCGGCGAGCAAACCTCCCAGCGCTGCCAGGGTCCGTCGTTTTCTCGTGGTCATGCCGGTACTTCGGACCGATCACCACCCCGGATGGGTGAAAACCCAAAAGAAATTCCGGGCAACCGAACGTCCCTTACCGCTCAGGCGTTTCGGGGCCCCGCGTAGTCGCCCGGCCAGTCGGCGTACCGGATCCGGCTGATGTCCCGGATCTCGCCGAGTGTGCACCACTCGTTGCGCCCGAGCCGCGCGAGCGGTTGCAGCTTGGTGATCTCGGGATGGTTCCCGTCCAGCACCGACTCGTCGATGCTGATCCACCGCACCCGGCCGATCACCACGGTCGAGTCACCGAGCTCCAAGGTGGTGTGCAGCGAACACTCGATCGCGACCGGCGACTCGGCCACCCGCGGCACGGCGACCGTCGTACTCGGTTCCGGGTGCAGTCCGACCGCGGCGAACTCGTCGACCTCGGCCGGGAAGTTCGTGCCGGTCGCGTTCACCTGCTCGAACAGCGGCTCGGCCGCGAAGTTCACCACGAACTCGCCGGTCGCCTCGACGTTGACCAGGCTGTCCTTGCGCCCGACCGAGGTGAACTGCACCATCGGCGGCCGCACACACGACACGGTGAAGAACGAGTGCGGCGCCAGATTGAGCACCCCGTCCGCCGACCGGGTCGACACCCACGCGATCGGCCGCGGCACCACCACCGCGTTCAGCACAGCGTAGAAATCCCTGCCACTGACACTCTCCGGATCCAGATCTCTCCGCACGTCGGCCAGTATCTCCTTCATGACCCCCCAACTCCGCGCCGCCCTCGCCACCCGGTACGGCTTACCGGCGACGGCCATCCACCAAGTACCAGGAGGAGTCGCCAACCACGCCTACACCCTGGGCGACGACCTGTTCCTCCGCATCCCCCGCAACAACCAGTTCGAACAGGACCTCCTGAAGGAAGCCGCCGTCATCCCAGCAGCCCGCGCGGCCGGAGTGCGCACGCCCGCGATCGTCGACTTCGACACCACCCGCACACTCGTCGACGCGCCGTACATGGTCTCGGAGCGAGTTCACGGCACAGACCTGGTGGACGCCGCCGAGCCCCCAGCGACGTTCTGGCAGGACCTGGGCAACCAACTCGCCCTCCTCCACCACCAAGCCGAGCAACCGCCGGGCCTAGAGCCGGACGACGGCGGAGACCCGCGACCAACCGTCGACGGGCTGGCCTCAGCCGGCTATGTGGACTCCGGTACTGCGACCTGGCTCCTCGCCGCGTTCGACCACCTGCAGACCCTCATCCCTCGGAACCAGCCGCAAGTGCTGCTGCACGGTGACGTGGCGTTGCAGAACCTGATGGCCCACGGCAACCGTCTGCAAGGACTGGTCGACTGGGGTGACGCCGCCTGGGGGCCGCCTGGCATGGAGTTCGCCAAGCTGCAGCTGGACCAGGTGGTGGCGACACTCAACGGCTACCACAGGAGTGAAGGGCTGGAGGCAAGCATTCTGTGGTTTCACCTCGGCTGGGGGCTGGGCAACCTCACCAAGAGTCCGCAACCGGGGCAGCGGCACTGGACTGCGCCGCCGGCCAGTCGGCTGCTCGGCGTACTGCGGTTCTACGCATCGTCACCGCCTCCGCCCTGGGCAGGGTTGATCAAGAAGCCCGGGCACTGAGACTCACAACCAGCGGAAAACAAGGGTTCGCGGACTTGTCACGACATGGGGCACACTGCTGAATTGTGACTGACTACGTAGCCGCTCCGGACCGGTACGACGACCAGATGCCCTATCGGCGCAGTGGCCGCAGTGGACTGCAGCTGCCGGCGATCTCGCTGGGCCTGTGGCACAACTTCGGTGGTGACAAGCCGCTCGACACCCAGCGCGACATCCTGCGCCGGGCGTTCGACCTGGGTGTCACCCACTTCGACCTGGCGAACAACTACGGCCCGCCGTACGGCTCGGCCGAGACCAACTTCGGCGGTCACTTCGCGCGCGACTTCAAGCCGTACCGCGACGAGCTGCTGATCTCCACCAAGGCCGGCTACGACATGTGGCCCGGTCCGTACGGCCAGGGCGGCGGCTCCCGCAAGTACCTGCTGTCCTCGCTCGACCAGTCGCTGGGCCGGATGGGCCTGGACTACGTCGACATCTTCTACTCGCACCGCTACGACCCGGACACCCCGCTGGAGGAGACGATGGGCGCGCTCGACGCGGCCGTCCGCTCCGGCAAGGCGCTGTACGCCGGCATCTCGTCGTACTCCGCGGAGAAGACCCGCGAGGCGGCCCGGATCCTCGAGGAGCTCGGTACGCCGCTACTGATCCACCAGCCGTCGTACTCGATGCTGAACCGCTGGATCGAGGAGGACCTGCTCGACGCCGTCGGTGAACTCGGGGTCGGCGTGATCGCCTTTTCGCCGCTGGCGCAGGGAGTGCTCACCAACCGCTACCTGAACGGCGTACCGGAAGGCTCCCGCGCGACCCAGGGCAAGTCGCTCAGCACCGACATGCTGACCGAGGAGACGCTCAAGCATGTCCGCGCGCTGAACGAGATCGCCCAGCAGCGCGGCCAGTCGGTGGCCCAGCTGGCGCTCGCCTGGACGCTGCGCGACGACCGCGTCACCAGCGCCCTGATCGGCGCCTCCAGCGTCAGCCAACTGGAGGACAGCCTGGCCGCGGTGAAGAACCTGAAGTTCAGCCAGGAAGAGCTCGAAGCCATCGACGCCGATGCGGTCGAGGCCGGTATCAATCTGTGGAAGAAGAGCTCCGAGGCCTGACCTCACGGTGACCCGGGCGATCGTCCCGGGTCACCGGATCTCCGGATCACCGGTTCACCGGATCGCCGGGTCGCCGGTCACCTGTCACCTGTCACCTGTCACCTGTCACCGAGCGGAGTCTCGGTGACAGGACGTGATGGCACAGTTGCGCGATGGCGGAGACGGGCGCAGAGTGGGAAGTACCCCCAGGAGATGGTTCCGATGACCGCTTCGACCCTTGAAATCGCCCTGACCTACGAGCACGCCAAGATCCGCGAACTGGCCGCCCCGGCGCACGAACCGGAGGCAGCCCGCCCCGATCGCCGGCACGAGACCGACTGGTTCTACGCGATCGCCGCCCAGCATCTGGCCGCCGCGGAGGACGTCCTCCTCCCCCACGTCAGGCACCTCCCCGACGGCCGCCGCCTGGTCGCCCGGTACGTCGCCAACGCGCGGCAGCTCGAGAGAGCCCTGCGCTTCCTCAAAGCCCGCCAGTACGGCGACAGCCGGGTGCAGCACCTCGAAGTGGGTGACGTCTGGCAGGTGATCGACCGGCTGCTCGACGAGCACGAGCAACTGGAGACCGAGTACAGCCGCATGGTTAGCAAAGAGCTCGACGACGACGGCGTCAACACGCTGACCAGCGACTTGCTCACTGCCGAGGAAGTCGCACCGACCCGCGCCCACCCGTTCTCCCCCCACACCGGTATTGCGGGCCGGCTGGCGCACCGGATGTGGCGGCTGGCCGATCTCGCCTGGGACAGCGCGGAGGGTCGCGTCGTACCGGCGAAGTACCACGCGCACCCGAAGCGGGACTCGGCCCTGTCCCACTACCTGCGCGGCACCCCGATCCCGGACAGCGACGACAACTAGACGGCAGCTAGCCGAAGGCAGCAAGACGGCAGCGGGCGCGGACAGCGGTCGGGCCCGTCACCACCGGATGCCTCCGATGGGACGGGCCCGACCTGACACCCTCCCCCACTGCGCCTGGTTGTGAGGGTGGGCCTGGTTCCCGCCGCCGCTGCGCCTGGTGTGCGGCGGTGGGTCCCGGCGCCCTCCCCCGCTGCGCCTGGTGTGCGGGGGAGGACGCGGATCATGGGTTACTTCAAGGAGTCGATCGCCTTCTTGGCGCCGGGGTGCAGTTCCACCGGTGCGGTGTTGGCGGCCTCCTCCAGCTTGATCCCCTTGGCCGCGGCGTTCACCTGGACCAGCGTCTCCTTGTTCTCGAAGATCGCCCTGGTCAGCTTCTCGGCCAGCTCGTCCGGCATGTTCTTGCGGACCAGCAGGACGTTCGGCACGATGATCGTCGCGACGTCGGCCGGCTGCTTGTAGGTCGCCGCCGGAATGTTGCCTTGGGCATACATCGTGCCGTAGCTCTTGTTCAGCTGGGGCAGCAGGTCCACGATCGGGATCAGTTTGACGTTCTTGCCCATGCTGGTCATCAGGTCGGTGATGCCGCCGGTCGGCAGGCCACCGGACCAGATCAGTGCGTCGATCGAGCCCGACTTCATCGCGTCGACCGACTCCGGCAGGCCGAGCCGCTGGGCGGTGACGTCGCGGGCCGGATCCATCCCGGCCGCCTCCAGCAGCCGCCGGGCGATCACCTCGGTACCGGAGTTCGGCGAACCGGTGGAGACCCGCTTGCCCTTCAGGTCCGCGATCTTGGTGATCCCGGACGAGGCGCGGACCGCGACCTGGGTGTAGTTCGGGTAGAGCCGGGTCAGCGCGACGACGTCCTGCTTGGTCTTGAAGCTGTGCTCGCCGTTGACCGCGTCGGCCGCGGTGTCACCCAGGGAGAAGGCGATGTCGTAGTTGCCCGCCACCAGGCCCTGGACGTTCTGCACCGAGGCACCGGTCTCGCTCGCGGTCGCCCGGTAGCCCTCGACCTTCTCCGAGATCACCTTCGCCATCGCGCCACCGAGCTGGTAGTAGACCCCGGTGGTGTTCCCGGTGGCGATGGTGAGCCGGCCGCCGTCGGTACCGGCGGCCCCACCCTCTGGCTCTCGTTGCCCACCGCAAGCAACCAGCGAGACGGCGGCTGCGACCGCGACCACGGCGGCGGGGAAGCGTCGACGTATTCTCATGAAGTGACGGGTCCTTCCGTTGGTGTTTCAGTTCCTGACCGGGGTGGTGGGGTGGGGTCAGAATTGGCACTGCGTTGCCGCCGGACCAGGTTGATGACGACGGCGACAAGTAGCAAACCGATTCCGGCCCCGATGGTTACGGGCGCCAGGTAGAGCAGCAGCAAAGCGGCCGGAACACACAGCAACCGCTCGGCCCAGCCGGTCGCGACCAGGATCCAGCCGCCGGTGACGACGGCCAGCGCGGCGACCGCGAGCATCGAGACCGCGAGGGTCCACACCATGCCGAGCAGGTCGCCCTGACCGAGCAGGTTGGCGCCGTTGTCGGTCAGCACGAACGCGAACGGCACCAGGAACGCGGGCAGCGTGTACTTCCAGGCCTGCCACATCGTCGCCATCACCTTGCCACCGGTGATCGCGGACGTCGCCACGGCGGCCAGCGCGGTCGGCGGCGACACCTCGGACAGGACGGCGTAGTAGAAGATGAACATGTACGCCTCGGGCTGGCTGATGCCCAGTTGCACCAGCGCCGGCGCGATGATGACGGCCGCGATGATGAACGACGCGGTCACCGGTACGGCGAGCCCGAGCACCAGTACTGCGAACGCCGACAGCACCACGGTCAGGATCAGCACCACGGTGTGGTTGTCGGTCAGCCCCTTGGCCGCGTCGACGATGATCGCGGCCAGGTTGAGCCCGAGCCCGGTCTGCGTGGTCACCGCGACGATCACTCCGGCGGTCGCACACGTCGCCACCACCGGCAGCACCGAACGGGTGCCCTGGGCAAGCGCCAGGAAGAGACGTCCTGCGGTCAGCCGGTGCTCCTTGTCCAGGAACGACAGCCCGAACTGGATCAGCACGGCGTACACGACGGCCTTGAACGGCGGCACGTCCACCGCCATGAAGGCGATGATCACGAACAACGACAGGAAGTGGTAGCCGAACCGGAGCAGCAGCTTCCAGGCGGACTGCGTGGAGGTCTCGCCCTCGGTGGTGCCGTGCCGGCGGGCGTCCATCTCGATCGCGAGCAGGATGCCCAGGTAGTACAGGATCGTCGGAATGACCGCGTAGCCGAGGACAGTCAGGTACGACACCTGCAGGAACTCGGCGATGATGAACGCGGCGGCACCCAGCGTCGGCGGCGACAGGATCGCGCCGATCCCGGCGGCCGCGAGCATGCCACCGGCGGGCTCGGCCGGATAGCCCGCACGACGCAGGATCGGCCACGAGACGGTGCCCAGCGAGACGGCGGTCGCAGTACCGGAGCCGGAGACGCTGCCGAGCAGGAAGCCGGCCATGGTGACGGTCCGGCCGGGTGCGGTCCGGCTGCGCTTGAACGCGGCGAAGGACAGGTCGATGAAGAACTTGCCGGCGCCCGAGTAGTCCAGCACGGCGCCGTAGATGGTGAAGAGCACGATGTAGCTGGCGGCAACGTTCAGCGGCGTCCCGTAGAAGCCGGCCGTGCCCATCGTGAACTGGGCGATGATTGCGGAGAAGTTGAAGCCCTGGTGGGCCAGCGACCAGGTGTAGGGCAGGAAGCCGCCGTAGTACGCGTAGGCGATGAACAGCAGACTGACCACCGGCAGCACCCAGCCGGTCGTCCGGCGGCACGCCTCGAGCAGCAGGACGAGCAGGATGGCGCCGGCCAGGATGTCCAGGGTCGTCGGCGCCTGCCGGCGCTCCAGGAAGCCGTCGAAGTCGAGCAGCGGATAGACGCAGACCACCAGCGCGACGAGTGCCAGCGCCCAGTCCGTCAGACCCGGGTCGTCGGTGGACCGGGCCTTTGAACGCGCGCTGAACGGATTCATCACGGCCGGCACCCGCCAGCCCCGATAGCACAACAAAGTGATCGGCAGGACGGCTGCGAGAAAGATCACTAAATAGAACTGCGTTCCGGCCGACAGCGGGAAGAAGACCTGCAGCAGGACGCCCGCGCTGATCACCGCGCACCACACCGCGATCGCCCGGTCCAGGGCAGGCCGAAGCCGCCGAGCGGGCTTTTCCTGCTCGTACTCGGCTAGTTCCGACTCGGTGAGCGTGGCGCTGCCACCCCCCGATGTTGCACCGACAGTCATCGCCCGGTTCCCTCCTGTGCCCGAAGGCTAGTGTTGCCGACCACTCCGTGCAGTCGCATGATTACGTCTTTACCAAGATCTGACACATGAGGCCGCTCCCTGCCCTACGATCACGGCATGAGCGGCGCCGTACGGATTTTGTTGGTCGAGGACGATCTCGATATCGCGAACGCTCTGATACCTGCGTTGCGCCGGTACGGGTTGATGGTGACGCACGTCCGGACGGCCGCGGACGCGCTCGCCGCCGACCCGGGTGACCTCGTGCTGCTGGACCTCGGGCTCCCCGACGGCGACGGCATCAACGTGTGCCGGCAGATCCGTACGGTGTCGGACGTTCCGGTGATCGCGGTGACCGCCCGAGGTGAGGCGGCCGACCGCGTCCGAGGGCTGCGCTCCGGCGCCGACGACTACGTGGTCAAGCCGTTCGCGATCTCCGAGCTGCTGGCCCGCATCGATGCTGTACTACGGCGTACTGGCTTGTTGCAGCCCCGCCCCAGGGTCACTGTGGGCGACCTGACCGTCGACATCGAGGCACGCACGGTCCAGGTCGCCGACAAGCCCATCAGCCTGACCCGCAAGGAGTTCGACGTGCTAGCTGTGCTGGCCGCCCACCACGGCCGGGTGGTGCCACGCGAACAGGTCGCCCTGTACGCCTGGCAGTCCGTCTTCGAGGCCTCCTCGCGGACGATGGACGTGCACGTCGCCAGCCTGCGGGCCAAGCTCGGCCGGCCCGAGCTGGTCCAGACCATCCGCGGCGTCGGCTACCGCCTGGGCTCGGACTGACCGTTGCGCCGTCGCCTGCTGCAGTCCCTCGTCCCGATGGTGGTCGCGCTCGCCATCGTCGCCGCCGTCCCGCTGGCCAACTTCATCGCCACCGGGACGTCGCGCACCCTCTTCCTGTCCCGCAGCAACGACGCGGACTGGTTCGCCACCATGGCGGAGGCGCCGCTGCAGTCGGGCGACATCGCCAGCCTGCGCGAGCTGGCCGTCCGCTACCACGAGCTCTACAACACGCCGGTGTTCGTCGTCGACGTCGACAGCCGGGTGATCGCGACCTCGCGGTCCGGGGTCAACGTCGACGAGCCCGAGCTGGCCAAGGCCCTCTCCAGCACGCTGGCCGGCCGGCTCCCGGCCGAGCCGCCGGCGATGTGGCCGTGGCGATCCGGTGACATGGTCGTCGCGCGGCCGGTCGTCAACAACGGCCGCGTGCTCGGCGCCGCGGTACTGCGGGTGCCGACCGAGCGCGCCCGCGACCAGGTGCAGAACGGCCTGCTGCTGCTCCTCGGCGGCCTGCTGATCAGCATCGGCGCCGTCGTCATCGGCATCGTCCGCCCGGTCACCCGCTGGGTCCTGCGCCCGCTGAACGACCTCGACAACGCGACCCACCAGGTCACCCGCGGCGCCCTCGACACCCGCGTGTCCACCGACGGCCGCGCACCCGAACTCCGCCGGCTCGGCGACAGCTTCAACTCGATGGCGCTCAGCCTGCACCAGGCCCGCCAGCGCGAGCGCGAGTTCGTCGCCGACGCCTCCCACCAGCTCCGTACGCCGCTGACCTCGGCCCGGATCCACATCGAGGGCCTGTCCCGGCTGTCGCCGACCGCGCGGTTCGCGCTCAGCGACATCGACCGGCTCGGCCGGATCGTCCAGCGCCTGTCGCGGCTGGCGGGCTCCGACCGCCCGGGTGATGTCGAAGGCAGCGAAGAGCCGCTGGACCTGGCCCAGGCCGTCAAGGAGCGGCTGGTCGGCTGGAAGGCCGTCTACGCCGCCGACGACATGGAACTGGTCATCGGCGAGATGGTGCCCGGCGGGGTCGCGGCCGAGCTCGAGGTGGACGACATCCTCGACGTCCTGCTCGACAACGCCTCGAAGTACGGCGCACCGCCGGTCGAGGTGTCGGTCCTGCGCGACGGCACCGAGGTCGTCCTCTCGGTCCGCGACCACGGTCTGGGCCTCGGCTCCCGCGACCTGAAGAAGGTCGGCGAGCGGTTCTGGCGCAGCGCCCACCACCGCGAGATGCCCGGCACCGGGCTCGGTCTGGCCATCGTCCGCTCCGAAGCAGCCCGGGTCGGCGGCCGAGTGGTCGCGCGCCCCCCGATCGGCGGCGGCCTGGTGATCGAGGTCCGGGTCCCGCTGATCGACGACTACGAGGTCTGAGTACTGCGCCCCGCGGGCGTGGTACTCAGATGTGGTTGTTGCGGTACCAGCGTTCGGCGGCGCGGTGCAACGGGATCGGCATCGTCGCGATCGCCGAGCGGGCGTCCAGGGAGCCGGCTTCGGGGTGGATCTCGGTCAGGTCGGCCTGGCGGCGGAACATCGTGTTCAGGGTCCACCAGGCCCAGGAGTCGGACAGGCCCTCGCGGGCCAGCAGGTAGTTCGGTACGGCGAGGGTCTCCACCGCGCTGGCCAGGGAGTAGACCGACGGCGGGATCGAGGACAGCACGTAGCCGCCGAAGCGCATCAGGGCGATCTCCTTGGCGACCTCGCCGATGGCGACCAGCCGGAAGCCGATCGAGGTCTGCAGGTTCTTGATCGGGTCCGTCGGCAGGCCACCGCTCCAGATCAGCGCGTCGATGCCGCCCTTGATCCCCTTGTTCTCCGCCTTGAGCTTCAGCCTCTGCACCGCGGTGTCGAGATCGAAGTTCGTCGTGTGCACGTCCTTGATCCCGGCGGTGGCCAGGATCCGCTCCGCGACCACCTTGGTGCCGGACAGCTTCGGGCCGACGTTGACCGTCATCCCGGACAACTGCTTCAGCGTGCTGATCTTGGAGTTGGCCGGTACGACGATGTGCACGTAGTTGTCGTAGGTCCGGGCCAGCGCGGTGAACCGCAGCGGGCCGGACGCGAACGTCTCGAGCCCGTTGTAGGCGTCCAGCGCCGAGTCCGACAGGCTGAAACCGATGTCGGCGGTGCCGGCGTCCAGCATCCTGAGGTTCGCCACCGAGCCCTCGGTGTTCTTCGCGGTCATCTGGACGCCGGTCACCTCGGTGACCAGCTTCGCCAGGCCGTCTCCGTAGGTCGCGTAGACCCCGCCCTTGTTGCCGGTGACCAGCGTGGCCGGTCCGTCCGGAGCGGGCTCGGTGGAGCGGCCGCGCGAGCATCCGGGGGCTACCAGGACGGCCGCGGCGGCAGTTCCGAGTCCGAGCACACTGCGGCGATTCAGGAGGCGGGGACGATCCATGGGAACAACCTAGAGGGGCAAGTGGTCTACCGGCTACCAAGAGTGCCGGAACGAACAGCGTCTGGACGGGCCCCCGGTCTGTGTGACAGCGTTGTCATCGCACCGGCCGCGAGGGCCGCGCCAGACCGTCATCGGAGGATGATTTCGTGCACGACGACCGTCAACTCATCGAGGAGCGGCTCCAGCGCGCCCTGCGGGAGCGGATCCGCCCCGCGATCTACGGCGCGGCCGTCCCGCTGGACATCAAGGTGTGGCACGCGCCTGGTGAGCCGGTATCGCCCGCCGAGGCACTCGCGGCCTCCTACGAGCCCGCCGAGATCGGCCTGCCCTGGGGTCCGGCCTGGGGCACCGCCTGGTTCCACTTCAGCGGCCAGGTCCCGGCCGAGTGGGCCGGCCAGGAGATCGAGGCGGTCGTCGACCTCGGCTTCAGCGGCGGCCCGGGCTTCTCCGCGGAGGGCCTCGTGCACACCACCAAGGGGGTCCCGCTGAAGGGCCTGCACCCGCGCCAGACCTACGCGCCGCTGTCCATCCTCGGCCCGGACGGTACTGCGGCCGCGCCCGGCGACAGCATCGAGTTCTACGTCGAGGCGGCCGCCAACCCCGAAGTACTCGGTCACAACGCCTTCGCGCCGGTCGACGACCTCGGCAGCAAGCCGCAACCGGGCGGCAAGCCGATCTACCAGCTCACCCGGGCAGACCTGGCCGTCTTCAACGCGGAGGTCTGGGACCTGATCCTCGACCTGGAGACGCTGGACGGCCTCCAGAAGCAGCTCCAGCCGCAGGAGCCGCGCAGTCGCGAGATCCTGCGCGCACTGAGCCGCGCCCTCGACGTACTGGACTACGAGGACGTCCCCGGTACTGCGACCGACGCCCGGGCCGAGCTGACCGACGTACTGAGCCGGCCGGCGCATTCCAGTGCTCACCAGCTGTCCGCTGTCGGCCACGCGCACATCGACTCTGCCTGGCTCTGGCCGCTGCGGGAGACCCGGCGCAAGGTGGCCCGCACAGTCTCCAACGTCGCCAACCTGGCTGAGGAGTACCCAGAGCTCGTCTTCGCCTTCTCTCAGGCCCAGCAGCACGCGTGGGTGAAGGAGAACTACCCGGAGGTCTGGGAGCGGCTCAAGAAGGCCGTTGCCGCGGGCACCATCGTGCCGGTCGGCGGCATGTGGGTCGAGTCCGACACCAACCTGCCCGGCGGCGAGGCGCTGGCCCGGCAGTTCGTGCACGGCAAGCGGTTCTTCCTGGACGAGTACGGGATCGACACCCAGGAGGTCTGGCTGCCGGACTCGTTCGGCTACACGGCCGCGCTGCCGCAGCTGGTCAAGCTGTCCGGCTCCAAGTGGTTCCTGACCCAGAAGATCTCCTGGAACCAGAAGAACAAGTTCCCGCACCACACGTTCTGGTGGGAGGGCCTGGACGGCACCCAGGTGTTCACCCACTTCCCGCCGATCGACACCTACAACTCCGACCTGTCCGGCCGCGAGCTGGCCCACGCCCAGCGCAACTTCGCCGAGAACGGTTCCGCGACCCGCTCGCTGGTGCCGTTCGGGTACGGCGACGGCGGTGGCGGCCCCACCCGCGAGTTCGTCGCCACGGCCCGCCGGGTGGCCAACCTGGAGTCCTCGCCGCGGGTGACGATCGAGTCGCCGACCGAGTTCTTCAGCGCGGCGCAGGAGGAGTACCCGAACGCGCCGGTCTGGTCGGGTGAGCTCTACCTGGAGATCCACCGCGCGACGTACACCTCGCAGGCCAAGACCAAGCAGGGCAACCGGCGCAGCGAGCACCTGCTCCGTGAGGCCGAGCTGTGGTCCGCGGCGGCCGTGGTGGCGGGCAAGCTGGACAGCTACCCGTACGAGGAGCTGGACCGGATCTGGAAGGCCGTGCTGCTGAACCAGTTCCACGACATCCTGCCGGGCAGCTCGATCGCCTGGGTGCACCGCGAGGCCGAGGCGACGTACGCGAAGCTGGCCGCCGAGCTCGAGGCGATCATCGGCACGGCCCAGCAGGCGCTGGCCGGCGAGGGCTCCGCGCAGATCGTCTTCAACGCCGCACCGCACACTCGCGGCGGCGTCGCCGGCCTCGGCGCGGGCGTCCCCGTCGGCGAGGGTGCCGCGGTGACGATCGAGAACGGCGTCCTCGACAACGGCGTGATCCGGGTGACCATCGACGAGCGCGGCCTGATCACCAGCCTGTACGACGTGACCGCCGGTCGCGAGGTGATCGCACCGGGCAGCGTCGCGAACCTGCTGCAACTGCACGTGGACACGCCCAACCAGTGGGACGCCTGGGACGTCGACTCGTTCTACAAGAACAACGTCCGCGACGTCACCGAGGTCGACAGTGTCGAGTTCAGCACCGTCGAGGGTGTCGCCACGGTCGTGGTGAAGCGGTCCTTCAACCGGTCCAGCGTCACCCAGACGCTGCGGTTGCGGCCGGGCGCGCGCCGCGTCGACATCGAGACCTCGATGGACTGGCACGAGTCGGAGAAGTTCCTCAAGGCCTCCTTCCCGGTCGACGTACACGCAGACCGATCGGCCTCGGAGACGCAGTTCGGGCACATCTTCCGGCCGACCCACCAGAACACCTCGTGGGACGCGGCGAAGTTCGAGATCGCGGCGCACCGCTGGGTGCACGTCGGCGAGCCCGGCTACGGCGTTGCCGTGGTCAACGACTCGACGTACGGGCACGACATCAACCGGACCGCGCGCGAGGACGGTGGCACCACCACCACGATCCGTACGTCGCTGATCCGGGCGCCGCGCTTCCCCGACCCGCAGACCGACCAGGGTGTGCACGTGGTCAACCACGCGCTGGTGGTCGGGGCCGGCATCCCGGAGGCGATCGAGGAGGGCTACCGGATCAACCTGCCCGAGCGGGTCGTCACCGGTGCCGAGGGCATCGACCCGATCGTTGCCCTGGACAACGGCAATGTGATCGTCGAGGCGGTCAAGCTGGCCGACGACCAGTCCGGCGACGTCGTCGTCCGGCTGTACGAGTCGAGCGGCGGCCGGTCCCGCGCGACCCTCACCACCGGCTTCGCGGCCGCGTCGGTGGCCGAGGTCGACCTGCTCGAGCGCCACCTGGCCGACCGTGAACTCAGCGACGGCAAGGTCAGCTTCGAGCTGCGCCCGTTCCAGATCCTCACCCTGCGCTTCCAGCGCGCCTGATCGACCTCAGCAGAACGGCCGCCCTGGATCCGGGGCGGCCGTTCTGGCGTTTCATCAGCGGGTTGCCTGGGTGGCGACGATCTGGCCGAAGGCAGCCATTCCTGCGGCGCTCGGGTGTAGCGGCGCGGCTGCCGAGCTCGGGATCAGGCCTTCCAGCCACCGCTCGCCCACCGGCGCGCAGGCGTCATGCCCAATGCTCGGCGTCCGCAGATCGACGTACTGCGCCCCGTGCGCCGCGGCCTGTTGCGCCAGCATGGCGTTGAGTCGGTCCACCGTCGCCTGCAGGTAGTTGGCGTCCACCGGCCACACCGGCACCACCGGGTAGCAGCCGTTCGGCCGGACATAGGTCCCGTACCCCGTGACGAGCACCTTCGCGTTCGGCGCCAGTTCGCGGATGCGATCCAGAGCCGCGCCAACGGCAGGAGCCGTCGCAGCGACCCGGGCCGCCAGCTGATCCGTCCCGCCTGCGGTGTAGCGCGCCTTGCACGACGTACCGGCCGGGGCGGGCAGGAGGTTGATGCAGCTGAGCGCCGCCGCGACCAGGCCCGTGTCGTTCCCGCCGATGGCGACCGTCACCAGGTCTGTCGTCGGCTTCAGCGCGGAGAACTGCGGCGGCACGAACCCGAACTGTTTGCCGGTGAAGTCAGGGACGACCGCCCCCGAGCAGCTCACGTCGGCCAACTGCGCGCCCAACTGCTTGGCCGCGACGTGCGGGTAGTTGACGCCCGACCGCAGACAGACGAGGTCGATCTGCCAGGGAATCAGCGGGCCGGCGGCCGACGAGTCGCCGAGCGCGACGTACTCCAGGGGCTCCGCGGCCTGCGCGGTGGCCGGGGCCGAGACCAGCAGGCCGGTCAGCAGCACCGCTGCTCCGGCCCAGCCCAGCGAGCGTCTTCCGAACATTCTCACCCTCCGCATTCTCTCGATCACCAGCTACTTGGGAGTAATGTTCGACCACAAAGCAGCGCGAGGTCGCTAGGGCAGACCCCAGACTTCAGGGGGCATCAGTTGTGACAGCTCACAAACTGCTCGTCGGCGGCATCCCGGTGCACGAGGTTCTGACCGCGAGTCTCGGGCCGCTCGCCGACACGGTCCTGGACCAGCTGGTCGTCGAGATCCCGCTCTACGGCCAGCTCCCGCGCGAGGAACTCCAGGGCGACATCCGCCGGGTGATCGACCGCAGCCTGCGAGCTTTCATCGAGACGTTCCGGACCGGCCGCCCGCCGACCAGCGAGGCACTGGAGCCACTCCGGGAGTCGGCCACCCGGCGCGCCGAGGAAGGCGTCCCGCTCGAGGCACTGCTGGCGGCGTACCACCTGGGCGGGCGGATCTGCGCGGACCACGTCGCTGCAGGGTTCCGTCCGGAGGAGCTCGCCGACGCGCTGACACTGAGCCGGCTGACCCTGGACTTCCTGCAGACGGTCACGGCCGCCGTCTCGGCCAGCTACTTCGAGGAGCGGCAGACGATCGCGGGCGAGGACCAGGCCACCCGGCAGTCGCTGCTGACCGCCCTGCTCGACGGCGGCCCCGCAACCGAGGTGGCCCGCCGCGCCGGACTACGCCTGCCCGGCCAGTACGTCGTACTGGGGCTGGCGTTCGGCGTGCACGCGGACGAGCAACAGCCCGGGGTGGACCTCGAGATTGTTGCCCGCCGCAAGCTTCGTCGCCTCCGGGTGGAGCTGGACCGCACGCCGTCCGGTCCCAGCATGTCCACGCTCACCACCGACCACGGCGTAGCGCTCCTGCCCGTCCGCGGCACGGCACTCGAGCTGGAGGAGCTCAGAAAGCGCATGAGCCGAGCGGCCGGGGTCGAGGTGACTCTGACAGCAACCATGGCCGTGCCGGAGGAAGTGCCAGGAGCGGTGACCCTCGTGCGCGAACTGCTGGACGTCGTACGGATCTACCGGTTGCCGGCTGGTGTTCACCGTCTGGACGATCTCGTCCTGGAGTACCAACTCACCCGCCCCAGCCCGGCGCGTGACCAGCTCGCGCTGCTGGTGGCTCCCCTGATCGCACGGCCGGACCTGCTGCAGACCCTGCGCTGCTACCTCAACCACAGCCGGAACAGGCGCCAGACGGCCGCTGAGCTCCACGTCCATGTCAACACCGTCGACTACCGCCTCCGCCTGGTGGACAAGCTCACCGGCCTCGACCCGGCCCAGCCCGATCACCTGCCTCGCCTGGTAGCAGCCCTTGCCGCGCACGACGCCTCCCGTTCACTGAGCTGACGTAGCGTTGCGGGTAGACCTGGGAGGTGCAATGACCCCGCCTACGCCCTTGCTCGGATCCCGCACACTCGACCGGGCGACCGCACGCACGTTGCCACCCGGCCCGCGGTTGCCCACGCTGGCGCAGACGGTGCTGTTCGCCAGTCACCGCTCGACCTACTTCCCGCGGCTGCGGGCGCAGTACGGGGATGTCTTCACGATCCGCCTGGTGCCGTCGAGCCGGGTCGTGGTGGTGCTCAGCCGGCCCGACCACATCCGCGAGGTCTTCGGTACGCCACCCACGATCGCGCATGCCGGCGAGAGCAACACCGCGCTCGAACCGATCATGGGTTCGCACTCGCTGCTGCTGCTCGACGATGACGACCACCTGCGGATGCGCCGCCAGCTGATGCCCGCGTTCAACGGTCACGCCCTGCGCGGGTACGCCGAGATGATCGCCCGGCTGGCCCGTGAGGAGGTCGACCAATGGCCGATCGGCACTCCCTTCCGGCTGCACGAGCGGATGCGCGACCTCACCCTCGAGGTGATCCTGCAAGTGGTGTTCGGCGTGACGGATTCCGAGCGGCTGGATCGCCTGCGGCCGCTGGTCGACAAGGTGGTCTCGGTCCGGCCGGTCATCATGCTCGGTGGCTTCTATCCCACGCTGCTGAAACTGCCGCCGTGGCGGACGTATCTGCGCGTCCAGCAACAGGTCGACGAGATCCTGTACGACGAGATCGCGCGCCGGCGCACCGACCCGAAGCTTGCCGAGCGCAACGACGTGCTGTCGAAACTGCTTGCCGCAGGCACCTGGTCGGACGTCGAACTGCGCGACCAGCTGGTCACCTTGCTGCTGGCCGGTCACGAGACGACCGCGACCTCGCTGGCCTGGGCCTTCCATGAACTCGCGCGCAACCCCGACCTTCTAAGGGCCGGCCAGCAGGCGGCGGATGCCGGTGACGACGACTATCTGGAAGCGATCGCGAAGGAATCACTGCGCCTGCACCCGGTCGTCTACCAGGTCGGCCGCCGACTCACCGAGCCGACCGAGATCGCGGGCTACCGCCTGCCCCGGGGTACCACGCTGATGGCGGCGATCGGCCTGGTCCAGGCCGACGAACAGAACTACCCGGACGTGAAGGCGTTCCAGCCGGAGCGGTTCCTGGGCGAGGATGCACCACCTCCGGGGACCTGGATCCCCTTCGGCGGTGGCACCCGCCGCTGCATCGGCGCCGGCTTCTCACTCCTGGAAGCCACCGAAATCCTCCGCGCGGCCCTGACCCGGTACGACGTACGGGCAGCCGCGAAGCCCGAACCGGCGAAACCCCGCAACGTCACGCTGGTCCCCGCCAAAGGCTGCACCCTCACAGCAAATCCCCGCGCCTAGCAAGCTGCCGGCGCGGGGTGCTGCGAAACAGCTGTCAGTCTTCGAGGTCTTCCAAGTCGCCGAGGTCTACGTCTCGGACCGCCTGCAGGTCGTCCTCGTTGTCCAGTTCGAAGGGTTCGGCGTCGTTGACCACGTGGACGGCGGCCTCCTCGGCGCTGGCGGCGGCTCCGTCGTAGCCGACGTCCTCGGCGACCAGGTCACTCTCGGAGTCGCTGTGGGCGCCCTCGTCCGGCGCGACCAGCCGCCCGGAACGGACCTCGCCGACCTCGGGGCCGCCGACGTTCTCGCCTTCCTCGGCGTACGGATCGACGTCGGGCTCCTCCTGGGCGAGCCGCTGGTCCAGGGTCTCGCCCTCCAGCGCCTCCTCGGCGGTGGTGCCGAAGCCTTCGCCCGCGGACCACTTCTCCGGCGGCGAGTAGCCCTCGTCCAGCAGGTCGTCGACGCCGCGGTCGTTCAGCGTGTCCGACGGCTGCAACTGGTCCTCGTCGTCGACGCTGTAGCTGCCGTAGTCCTCACGGTTGTTGTCGGTCATGCCACCACCCTTGCTGTCCAGGCCACCCGAATCAAGGCGGCGCCCGGCAGCCCAGTGCCCAGCAATCGCGGCCGTATCCCCGATGATGGAGCGATGGACCCGGTCCGGCTGACCCTGGAACAGCTGCGCGAGCTCCGCGACGACGTCGCGCCCCGCGCGGCCCGGCGCTCGGCCGCCTCCGTGCACCGCCGGATCGACCGCTGGCGCAACCGGGCCTTCTTCATCGCCCAGTGTTCACTCGCCGCCGCGATCGCCTGGGCCGTGGCCCGGTACGCCCTGGGCCACCAGCAACCGTTCTTCGCCCCGGTCGCCGCGATGGTGTGTCTGGGCTTCAGCTTCGGTCAGCGCCTGCGCCGGGTCGCCGAGGTGATGGTCGGGGTGGCCGTCGGGGTCGGCGTCGGCGACCTGTTCGTGGCGCTGTTCGGTACCGGCGTGGTCCAGATCGTCTTCGTGGTCGCCCTCGCGATGAGCATCGCCGTCCTGCTCGGCGCCGGGAACCTGATGACCACCCAGGCCGGCGTCCAGGCGGCGATCGTCACCACGTTGCTGCCCAATCCCGGCGCCGGCTTCAGCCGCTGGCTCGACGCGGTCGTCGGCGGGGTGGTCGCGTTGGCCGCGGCAACCATCGCCCCCGCCGCCGCGATTCGTCGCCCACGGCAACAAGCCACCGGCGTACTGAACGAGCTGAGCGAGATCCTGATCGAGACCGCCGACGGCCTGCGCGCGCACGACGCCGAGGCGCTCACGGATGCCCTGCGCCGGGCCCGCGCCAGCGAGGCCCTGCTGGACGACCTCCGCAGCGCCGCCGAGGAAGGTGTCGCGGTCGTCCAGCTGTCACCGTTCCGCCGGAGGCACCGCGGCCGGGTGCAGGAGATCGCCGATCTGGTCGTCCCCCTCGACCGCGCGATCCGCAACATCCGGGTCCTGGTCCGCCGTGCCGCCGTCTCGGTCTGGCGCGACGAACGGATGCCCGACGAGTACCCCCAACTCCTCGACCGCCTGGCCGACGGCACCCGCCTCATCGCCGAGTCCCTCTTCGAACCCGCCGCCGACGTAGCCGCCCACCGCGTCCTGGGCGAACTCGGCCGCCGCACAGCCGTCCTCCCCACCCCACCCGCCCTGTCCGCCGTAGTAGTCCTAGGCCAGATCCGCTCCACCATCATCGACCTCCTGGAACTCACAGGCACGACGTACGACGAGGCCCGCGAACTAGTCCCCCTCCGCCCAGACGGTTTGGACGAGAAGTAGCTCACACCAAAAAGTTTGGGAAATGTTCGTCATAGCTGGTGGGTGGGTGCGTCTCACGGGCATGACGATCCACCGACTGATGACTGTCATCGCCAGCGAGCAGGTTCAGCTGCGCCGGGATGACCGCAGGGACACGACGGCTCCCGCAGCCGCCTCAGTGGGGTCCACCGACGACCGGAACGACGCCGCCGCCGAGCAGTAGAGGCGCCAACCGGACGGACGGACAGGCGGCGCACCCGGACGGTCTTCCCCACCGAGGTAGACCGCGCGGAGGTCGCATGACGCACGAGGCGCCCCTATGCGAGGCGCCGCCTGTTCCGTCACCCCGTGATTCGCCACAGCGGAGCACGGGAGAACCACCCTGGCTGTCCTGACGCCGATTGCGCGAGGCTCAGGCCGGCCCGGGTGGTTCTTTTTTCCCCGCCAAAGCTATTTCCCGACCACGACCTCGGTGGTCACCGAGTTCGCGATGAAGCACTGTTCGTGCGACAGGTGGTGGATCCGCTCCAGCGCCGCCGCGTCCGGCGTCTCCCCGGCGAAGGTGATCACCGGATTGAGCGTCACCTTGGTGATCGCCGGCCGGCCGGCCTCGTTCTTGGCCATCTCGCCGACCGCGTGATCGACGTACGAGTCGACCACCAGCCGCTTCTTCGCCGCGATCGCGAGGAAGGTGAGCATGTGGCACGACGACAGCGCGGCCACGAACGCCTCCTCCGGATCCACCGCTCCGGTGTCGCTGCCCAGGTACGCCGGTGCGGCGGACCCGGGCACGGTCACTCCACCGTCGAAGCGCCACTCGTGATCACGGCTGTAGGTCTGGTAGGTGAACTCGCGCCCACCGCGACTCCAGCTGACATCGACCACGTGCTCCGACATCGACTCACCTCTCCGAGATGCTCCTGGGGCACCAGGCCGGCGCCACCACAGGGTTGCATCGTACGGCGGTGTGGCCGGGCAGCTTGGCGACGAAGTCACTGTCGTACCGGGCAGCCATGCCCGCCACCGGGAAGTCCGTGGTGACCCACTGGGCGCCACTCGCCAGCGCGATGCCGACCCGGCTGGTCTCGTTCGTCAGCACCGTCGACATCGGCTCGTCGGACCGGGTACGGACCAGGTAACCCTTGCTGACCAGCCGCTGGATCTCGGCCTGGTTGGCGCCGCGCGGGTCGTTCACCATCGTCACCGCGGCGTCCGGCTGACCCTCCGGCCCACGGGTGAACACGGCCCGCCCCTCCAGGTTCGGCTTCCCCGCGCGGTAGGTGTCGCGGATCTCCCCGGCCCCGCCGTTGTCGAAGAAGAACATCACCTTGCCCTGAGCCTGGCCGAGCGTCGGCCAGCCCTTGGTCAGGACCGACTGCTCCAGTGTCAGGCCGTCCCGACGGACGTCGTCGGGCGACAGCAACTGCTGCTCGGAGAAGACCGACCGGATCTCGGCGTCGATGCTGTTCAGGTTGCCCAGGTCCCACGGCGGAGCCTTCACGCCGCCGGCCGCGACCAGCCGCGGGTCGGACTGCTTCAGCTCCAGCTGGATGGTGATCGGCGCGTGCTTCCGGTGGGCGTCGGACCAGGTCTTCACCTGCGTCAGGCACTTCACGAACGTCGAGCAGGTGGTGTCGTAATCGAAGTCGGCCCAGTGCAGCACCTTGATCCCGGGCTTGGCCAGGTCCGGGTCGGTCAGCGGGCCCTTACCGGCCATCTTCCGGATCAGCGGGTGCGTGTAGAGCCCGCCCTGCGGGTCCGGGAACAGGTCGAGCTCGACCATCCGGATGTTCTGGTCCTCGAGCTGGTCCGGGATCGACGCGTGCGAGTAGAAGAGGTTGGCCGCGCCGGGGTCCTGCGCAAGCTGGATCTTCTTCTCGTCGTCCGGCAGCTCGCGGTGGTAGGCGTTGTGCGCCCCGATCTGCTGAAGCTGGTTGATCCGTACGCCGTGGCCTCCCCTGGCCTCGGCATCGGCGGCCGAACTCTGCCGGCCCGGCGTCAACGCGGACCCGGCCAAACCGGCGGCCGCGACGCTCATCGACGCGAGTCCTGCGATCAGTTTCCTGCTGAGATGCATGCGCTGTCTCCCTCACTGGGACCGGGCGGTCGATCCCTAGAATGATTCTGGCCAAGACCGGTGTCATCTGGCTGACCGGAAGCTGACAGCAAATCGTGCGGTGCCGAAGCAGTGCGGGTTGGCAACGTTGTCGCTGAGTAGGGGCACAATGAACCCATGGTGACCACTTCCGCCGGCGAAGAGCCGGGCACGGACGCCGGTACGGCGTACCCGCTGCGCCGGACGCCGACCCAGGACCGGGCCAACCGCCAGGTCGAGCGCATCCTCGACGCGGCCTGCGCCGAGGTCGTCGAGCGCGGCTACGACGCCGCCTCGACCAGCAGCATCGCGCGCCGGGCCGAGATCGCGGTCGGCAGCGTCTACCGGTACTTCCCGGACAAGCGGACGCTGATCCAGGCGATCGAGCGGCGGAACCAGAACCGCTACACCGAGGCGGTGCGCGAGCGGCTGGCCGCGGTGGCGGACTGGCGCGAAGCCGTCGACGTCACGCTCGACACCTTCCGCGAAATGCACAGCACCGATCCGGGGTTCCGCGCGGTGGTGCTCAGCGGTCTGGGTGATCCGGACCTGGAGGCGACGCCGGGTGAGTTCGACGACCAGCACGCCGGGGAGTTCGCGGAGTTGCTCGCGCTGCGGTTCGGCGCTCGGGACAGTCACGAGTTCCGGATGTCGGTCACGCTGACGATCGCGATGGGCGAGGCGCTGGCCCACCTGGCGGACCGGTTGCCGGCCGCGGACGCGGAGTACGTGCTGGCCCAGGGGCGCCCGGCGCTGCACCGCCTGCTCGAACCGCACCTGCCCGGCCAGGCCTGAGAAACTGCCCCGAAACCACTGTTGCCCGCGCCGACGGTGGCGCGAGCAACTTCGTCAAAATCAGAACACCCCCGCCGAAGCGAGGGATCGGGTTGGGCCGGCGGTCACCGGCAAGGTTTTGCCACCTGGGAACTGTCACCGGCTGGGCAGGGTGTCCCGGCTCGGTGGCATCGACGATCTCGGACCGAACTGCGGCCAGTGGCTGACCTTGCCGGCGATCCGGGCCCGGCGTGGCGCCCTGATGTCGTAGCTGACGATGACGCGGTCGTTCTTCGCGTAACTGCCGGCCGCCGTCAGCGGGATCATCCGCTGCACCTGGAACGGCCCTTCGCCGTGCCGGGTGTAGTACTCGACGGTGATCTCCAGGCACTCCGCCGTCGCGCCGCTCTCCAGCTGACCGCGGACCGGTCCACGCACCTTGGTCACCCGTCCGGCTGTCTTCTCGACCCCATCGCTGCGGCGCCGGACGCCCGCAACGATGTCTGCCACGATGCATGCCGTGACCAGCAGCACCAGGCTTAAACCACCGAATACAACGATAGTCAACATGGCACTCACCCCCGACGCGCCGCCCGCTGCGACGCGGTCGTCGTTTGTCGAAACTGCTTGCGCGGGCCTTCCCGCACAACGGTGAGACGCCGCCTTTGGCGGGACGGTTCCCACTTACCAGGAAGTGTGCGTCAGTTGTCGCCCGACATCCCGAACTGATACCGCGACGGCACCGACCGGAACGTTTCGAGCTCGCGCTGCGCCCACTGCCAGTACTCCGCCAGCGGGTTCGCGCCCTCGCGTACGCCGGGCAACTCGATTCCCTCGTCCAGCAAGGCCTGAGCGGCAGCGGCATCGCCGGTCTGCAACAACTGTTTGACCCTCGCCAGCCGGATCCGCGGATGAGCCCGCACCTGGTCGGATGCCCGCTGGTAGATCTCGTCTGCCAGCCGAGTGTCCTGCTGCTCGACGGCGGCATCCAACGCCTCCACGAACAACGGCGCGAAGTCGCTGGAAACCAAGGCGATCGCCTGCTCGTACTCGCTCGGCCTGTTCGTGCTGAGCGCGAGGTTGCGCAACGCCCAAGCGCTCGCCTGCTGCCCGCGGGACTCCTCCCAAGCAGCGATCGCGCCTTGCTCGTCTTCGGCGTACCAGCGCGCGACTCCTCGGTGGTACCAGATCAGCCAGTTGTCGTCCTGAACAGCTTCGAGCAGTTCCCTCCAGGCCACCAACGTGCCGTCCGGCGCAGTACTGATCGATTCCGGAGCTGGCATCCGGCCGTCGAGCACTGGCAGCCAAGCGCGTTCGCGTTCGGTCATCGTCTCCTCGGCGAACGGCGTTCCGGCGGACACCTTCCAGCCGGTACGCCGCAACTCCAGCGCGCCCCATCCTGATCCCGTCACCAGCTGTTCCGCCGGTTCGGCGTCGATGACGTTCAGCCATTCGGCTTCTCGTTCGGCCAGCGAGGCCAGCACGGGTTCCAGTACTGCGCCCGTCGCGTGGCGGGCCGCCTGCCACTCGCCGTGCACCGACGCCGGATCGACCGATACCCGCCCATACGCCTCGAGCCAGTGCCAGTTAGTTGCTCCTGGCAACTTCAAGTGCTCCAGCTGAGTCCTGGCCAGCCCGGCCTGGATCTCGGCGTACCCGGGTCCCTGCAGTCCCGGCGAGAGCCACTCCTGCCAGCGCCGGCCACCGCTCGCCTCGCCCCACACGAACAGCTTCCGGCCGCGCAGCCGATCCGTCGACGCCTGCGCCAACCCGTTGCCCTCGGCATCGAGTGCGGCGATCCACGGCTGCTCCTCGGGCGGCAGCTCGAAGAAGAAGTCGACCGCGCGCTGGTGCTGCATCGGATAGGTCAGATCGATCCCGTCGTACTCCGGTACGCCGACCAGGTCGAGCCGGCTGCCGTACCCGAACCGCCAGGCCTGGTCGGCCGGGACGAGCACCCGCGTCTCGGGCGACTGCTCGACCGCGATGTTCGACCACCAGTACGCCGGAACCGTCTCGCTCGACGGATTCTGGATCCGCGCCCCGACGTACAGCTGGTCTGAGTCCTCGGGCAGCCAGAAGTCGAGTTGGGTGACGAGGTTGCGGGTGCGTTCCCACTCCCACAGCCGCAGCATCGGCGTACCGTCCGGGCCGTCGACGCGGGCTGCGTGCATCGGCGCGCAGGTGCCGGTCCAGTGGCCGGTGCTGCCGAGGTTCCACTCGACGCCGCCGGCGAACCAGGCGTTGCGCAAAGCCAGGTTGGCCGGCTGGAAGACCGGGTTGCGGTAGAGCAACTCCTGGCCGCTGGCCTTGTGCACGAGCGAGTAGAGGCGTCCACCGAGGCTCGGCAGGAGGGTCGCGCGGAGATGGTCGTTCTCCAGGACGAGCGACGCAAAGGCGCGCTCGGCCAACTCGCGGTCGTACCCGTCCTGATCGAGCGTGGGCAACGCGCTGCGCAGTACGCCGTACTCGATGTTCTCCCGCATCTGCGCCGGCAGCTCGTCCAGATTTGCCACCCGGTGCAGCCGGTCCTGCGGGGCCAGCGGCGGCAGCGGGTTCTCCGCCCCGAGGTCGGCGGCCGGCAGGGTCAGCGGTTGCGCAGTAAGGGTCGTCACCTGCCAGATTCTTGCAAGTTTGCGCAGTGTCGTCCATGGTCAATCATCCGGGGCGCGCGGTCGGCTATACATGGACGATCGACGCGAGGGGATGGGCAACCTGATGGACGCAGATGTGATCGTGGTGGGCGCCGGCCTGGCCGGACTGACTGCCACCGCCGAACTGGCCGACGCGGGCAAGAAGGTGCTGCTGCTCGACCAGGAACCGGAGACCTCCCTCGGCGGGCAGGCGTTCTGGTCGTTCGGCGGCCTGATGTTCGTGGACTCACCCGAACAGCGGCGGATGGGCATCAAGGACTCCCGCGACCTCGCGTTGCAGGACTGGCTCGGCTCGGCCGGCTTCGACCGGCTCGACGACGAGGACCACTGGGCCCGGCAGTGGGCCGAGTCCTACATCGACTGGGCCTCCGGCGAGAAGCGCCGCTGGCTGCACGGCCAGGGTGTCCGATTCTTCCCGGTCGTCGGCTGGGCCGAGCGTGGCGGCTACAACGCCGACGGCCACGGCAACTCGGTGCCGCGGTTCCACATCACCTGGGGCACCGGGCCCGGTCTGGTCGCGCCGTTCGAGCAGCGGGTGCGGGAGGCGGTCGCCAGAGGGCTGGTGGAGTTCCGCTTCCGGCACCGGGTGGACGAGCTGACCATGACCGGCGGAGTCGTCGACGGGGTCTCCGGCAAGGTACTGGAGCGCAGCGACGTCGAGCGCGGCGCCCCGAGCTCGCGGGTCGAGGTCGAGGACTTCGCGCTGACCGCGCAGGCGGTGATCGTCACCTCGGGCGGCATCGGCGGCAACCACGACCTGGTCCGGGCCTCGTGGCCGGAGCGGCTCGGCAAGCCGCCGAAGGAGATGATCTCCGGCGTACCGGCGCACGTCGACGGCCGGATGCTCGGCATCACCGAGGCGGCCGGCGGCCGGTACGTGAACCGCGACCGGATGTGGCACTACACCGAGGGCATCCGCAACTGGGACCCGATCTGGCCGATGCACGGCATCCGGATCCTGCCCGGTCCGTCCTCGCTGTGGTTCGATGCCACCGGCAAGCGTCTGCCGGTGCCCCTGTTCCCTGGGTTCGACACCCTCGGCACGCTCGAGCACATCATGAAGACCGGCTACGACTACAGCTGGTTCGTGCTCACCCAGAAGATCATCGAGAAGGAGTTCGCACTGTCCGGGCAGGAGCAGAACCCGGACCTGACCGGCAAGGACATCCGCGGCGTCCTCGGCCGGGCCCGCGGTGGCGCGACCGTCCCGGTGCAGGCCTTCATGGACAAGGGCGCCGACTTCGTGGTCCGGGACAACCTGGCCGATCTGGTCCGCGGCATGAACGAGGTGACCGGCACCGACCTGATCGACTACACGACGCTCGAGCGGCAGATCGTCGCCCGCGACCGGGAGATGGACAACACCTTCACCAAGGACCTCCAGATCACCGCGCTGCGCGGCGCCCGCAACTACCGCGGCGACAAGCTGATCCGGGTCGCCCCGCCGCACAAGATCCTCGACCCGAAGGCCGGACCGCTGATCGCGGTCAAGCTCAACATCCTCACCCGCAAGTCTCTCGGCGGCCTGCAGACCGACCTCGATTCCCGCGTACTGCGGGCCGACGGCACCCCGTTGCCCGGCGTCTACGCGGCCGGCGAGGTAGCCGGCTTCGGCGGCGGCGGCATGCACGGCTACCGCTCCCTCGAAGGCACCTTCGTCGGCGGCTGCCTCTACACCGGCCGCACCGCAGGCCGCGCCGCCGCCAAGGCGGTCAGCTGATCGTTTTCAGGGTCCGCGTTGCCAGTAGTGCCAGTCCTGCTGACAACGCGGCCCCGATCACGGCCACCACAGCAACGCCTGCGGTGAAACTGTGCTCACGCTGTACCAGCAGACCGATGCTGCCCAGCACCGCGACCCCGAAGGCTAGCCCGAACTCCACGCTCGTCTCCGACAGCGCCGAGGCCGAGCCGGCTCTTTCCGGCGGCGCGGCACTCACCACCAGCTCGGTGCCGAGCGCCATGATGGGGCCCTGGCCGAGGTAGATCAGCACCATCCCCGTCACTACCAGCACCGCTCCGGTATCTGCGTTCACCTGCGTCAGAAGCGCGAACCCGAGCGCTGACACCAGCAGTGCACCGGCGGCGACCCGGCCGACCGCAATCCGGCGTACGAGGGCGGGCGCCAGGACCGATGTGAGGATCATCGCCGCTGCGGACGGCAGCAGCGCCAGACCGGCCTTGAGCGGCGAGAGCCCGAGTTCCTGCTGCAGGTAGAGAGTGGCGAACAGGTAGATCCCCGCCACACAGGCCAGGCCGATCAAGAGGATGAGCAGGGCGCTCCGGAAGCCGCGGTCGGCGAAGAGCCGTATGTCGACCAACGGTGTTCGCAACCTCCCTTGCCTGCGGAGGAAGACCGCGCCGGTCACCAACCCGACAGCGAGGGCGAGCGGGCCGACGACGTCCATGCCGTGTTCGGCGAGGTGCTTCACGCCGTAGACGAACGGCAGCACCGACGCCAGCGACAGCACCACGCTGATCAGGTCAAGCTTCGTCGCCTCGGCGTCGCGATGCTCAGGGAGCAGCCACGGGCCGGTGACGAGCAGCAGCACCATCACCGGTACGGCTGCCAGGAACACCGAACCCCACCAGAACCATTCGAGCAGTACGCCGCCGACGATCGGGCCGAGCGCCACCCCACCGGACAAGCCCGCGGCCCAGATCCCGATCGCGACCCCACGCCGGCGGCCGTCGCGGAACATGTTGCTGATCAGGGCGAGGGTGGACGGCATCAAGGTCGCGCCGGCGATGCCGAGCAGACCACGCGCCAGGATCAGCAGCTCCGGGCTCGGCGCGTAGGCAGCCAGGATCGAGGTAGCCAGGAACGCGGCCGCGCCGATCAGCAGCAGCCGGCGACGGCCGATGCGGTCGCCGAGGGTTCCCATCGTGACCAGGAAGCCGGCGACGAGGAACCCATAGGCATCGGTGATCCAGAGCAGTTCGCTCGCCGTCGGCCGCAGCTCGGCGGACAGGCTGGGCAGGGCGAGGTAGAGCACGGTCGCATCCATCGCCAGCAACAAGGTGGGCAGCACCAGCACCGCGAGGCCGAGCCACTCGCGCGGACCGGCGGTGAGATCTGTGGTTCCGGTAGACATGGGACCGACGGTAAAGTCTCACATCTATGTGAGAGTCAAGCCTGGACGGGAGACGACATGCGCATCGGTGAACTGAGCCGCCGGACCGGAGTGAGCGATCGTCTCCTGCGGTACTACGAGGAGCAGGGCCTGCTGCACCCGGAGCGCCGGCCCAGCGGCTATCGCGAGTACTCCGAAGCCGACGTCACCACGGTCGCCCACATCCGCAACCTGCTGGCCGCCGGTCTGTCGACGACGACCATCGCGGATGTCCTTCCCTGTATGGGATCCCAGGGCGGCCAGTTGATCGCCGACTGTCCCGAACTTCTCCTCGACCTCTTCCGGGAACGCGAGCGCCTCACCTCCTCCATCACGGAACTGTCGACCGCGCTCCAGACTCTCGAGTCCGTCATCGCCACCGCCCCACCGGACGTCAGCCGCGCCGCCCTCGCCGCAGTGTCCTGAGGAACCATCGGTTGCCCGGTTGTTGTGTGGCGCGACCCTCTGTCTGAGGTCCGGATCGGCTCCTAGCGTTGCGGGCAGCCGATCCTGGGAGGGCATTCATGCGCCGCCTCGCTTTGTCTGTTGCCGTGTTGTTGCTGGCTGGTGGTCTTGCCTTGCCTGCCGAAGCTCATGGCTGTCCGCGGTTGCGCGTTCCAGCTGCCGAGCATCAGGTGGTTGCGTGTCTCGATGACCTCACCACCGCGGGGACGGTGGCGTCGGGGCATACGAATCCGGCGGACTATGCGGGCCTGACCTCCACAACGATGCCGCAGCAGTCCGGGGTGCCCGGCGTACAGGTTGACGGGTACTTCCCGGACAGTTCGCGGACGAACACGAATCACGGGTGGAACCACGATGCGCAGTACGTGATCAGGCTGCCCGACAAGTGGAACGGCGGGCTGGTGGTGGCCGGGTCGCCGGGTGTGCGGGCGCAGTACGCGAACGACAAGGCGATCTCGGACTGGGTGCTGGCGAAGGGGTACGCGTTCGCGGCGACCGACAAGGGCAACACAGGCGTCAACTTCTTCACCGACGGCGTGCGGCCCGGCGACGCGATCGTGGAGTGGAACGCCCGGATGACGCAACTGACCCGGGCAGCGCGAGCGGTCGTTGCCCAGCGCTACGGTCGTGCGCCTCGCGAAGTGGTGGCGGCGGGGATCTCCAACGGTGGCTATCTGGTCCGCTGGCAACTCGAGAACCATCCCGGGCTCTACACCCGCGGCGTCGATCTCGAAGGCACGCTGTGGACCGTCAAAGGGCCGAACCTGCTGACCTTCTTGCCCCCGGCAATCAAGGGTTATGAGCAACAGTCGCCCTCGGCAATTGTTGCCGCAGGCTTCGATTCTCGCTCGGACTTCCTCTGGAACTACCACTACACGGTCTACTGGAAGCTGACCCAGCGGATCTACGCGGCCGAGCTCGACCCGACGTACACCGGCAGCGAGGCCGACTACGACTACGCGTCCCGCCCTGCCGCGCAGCAGGCCGTCCGGCGGATCGCCCTGACCGGGAAGATCGGCCGGCCGCTGACGACGTACCACGGAACGCTCGACAGCCTGCTACCGATCAGCAAGGACTCCGACGTGTACGCCGCCATGGTGCGGCAGGCGGGTAGGTCGCGGTTGTTCACGTACCAGCGGGTCGAGGCAGGCAACCATGTCGACGGTCTCGTCGACGCCTACCCCGACCGGCTGGTCCCGCTGGTCCCCCTGCTGCAGAAGGGGATCACCGGTAGTGCCCTTCGTCCGCAGTTGTTTGAGTGATTGCGGTGTCCAGGTGCGTGCATCGCGGTGGCGGAGGAGCGGCCTCGATGCTTTCCATCATTGCCGTTTCTCCGCTGCCGCGAGGTGCGTGCCTGGGCGCCGCAAGCGCCAAAGAACTGCGGACGAAGGGCACTAGAACACCATGGTCAGGAGGTCGGCGAAGAGTTCCTGTTCGTCGACCTCCAGCCCGCGGCTGGTGAACCAGGTGCACATGTTGTGACAGTCGCGGAGCAGGAACTCCATCCCCTTCGGGTTGCCGACGATGTCGACCACCTGCGGGAGATCGATCATCACGATCCGTTCGCCCTGGGCGAGCACGTTGTACGGCGACAGGTCTCCGTGGGCCAACCCCGCCCTGGCCAACTCGCGCATCCCGTCCCGGAGCTGCTCGAAATACGAGTCGAGCAACTCCCCCTTGGGCCGGACCTGCGCCAACCGCGGCGCCGCGCCGCCGTCCCCGTCGTCGATGAACTCCATCAGCAACTCGGTGCCGTCGACCTGGACCGGGTACGGAACCGGCACCCCGGCCTTCCAGAGCCGGCAGAGTGCGTCCCACTCCGCGTAGGCCCATTGCCCGGCCGCGACACTGCGCCCGTGCGAGGTCTTCTTCGCCATCGCGCGGCTGTCCCGGCTGTTGCGCGTCCGCCGGCCTTCGACGTACGACGTACTGCGGTGGAACGAGCGGTGCTCCTCGCTGCGGTACCGCTTGGCGGCCAGCAACGACCGCCGGGACGGGTTGTCACCGATCTGCTCCACTGCTCGTTCGAGCAGGAAGACGTCGGCTTCTTTACCAGTTTTGAGGATGCCGAGCTCGGTGTCGATCGCGGCCTGCTCCGTCACGACCCAGGAGGGTCGGGGCTCAGGGCCGCGAGAACCGCGCTCGACATCCAGCCAGGTGGACCAGCGCTGTCCGGCGCCGAGTTCCTCTTCGACTTCACTGAAGCTGAAGACGAAAGCATCGGCGATCTCCGGTTCGCTGGGTGCGTCGGAAAGATCAGAGAAGAACGATGGATCGGTACGGAAGACGTCGGAAGACATCGGATGTGCTCCTGAAGGAAGAAGTGAGGCTGATGCGGACACGCCGCGGCACAGAGATAGACATCTGTTCAGCCCTCCTTCGTCCAGGCAGCACACTCAGCTGCACGATCCTGATCAGGATGCGGTCTGCGCGACCACACCGCAACCGAATTAAATCTGTCCCCTCAGCGGAACTGGGAGCGCGCGGTCGGGCGCAGGTGCAGCTGCTGCGGTGGCGCGACCGATCGGCAGACGATCTCGGGCAGCAGCTTGTTCTGCCAGGTCGGCGAGGCGTCCACCTGGCGGCGATGCTCGGCGTACGCCGAGTCGCTCGGGAAGACGGCGAACCAGGCCAGCACGACCTCGTCCCGCAACGGCAGGGGCGGGAAGTTGTTCTCGGCAACGAGTGTCTCGAAGACGGCCGCGAGTCCGGCACCTGTACCGGCAAGTGCCGGCGCGAGCTGGTCGGTGAAGAACTCCGTGAAACCGTCGTCGAGCGAGGCGCGGTGATAGACCGCTCCGGCCACCACTGACGACGGGATCTCGGTGGCACCGACTGGCGGACGAGGGGCGTCGAGGGCCGGGTAGCCGTCACCCAGTTCGACCGGCCGCAGCAGCAAGGCGTTGTCGGAGTCCTCCATCGTCACGTTGGCAGCAGGACCGTGCTCTTTCCAGACCGGGCCGAAATAGAAGCCGTTCAAAGCCGCCGCCCGGGCCGGCAGGTCAGGAAAGCCTCGCAGCCAGACGAACCGGTCGGGGTCGTCGAGATCGCGGAACTGTCCCACGATGTGCATGCCCTGCTGTTCCTGCCCTTCGACCAGCTCCTGGTCGAAGACGTCGATCAGCGCGTCCCGCTGTCCGGGACGCAGCGTGTACTGCCGCAGATCCACCACGGCACAACACTCCGCCCGTCGCCCGTCACCCAACACTTCGACCCCTTTCGTCCGGCGGCTGACCCGCACAAGCTCAGTCAAGCCGGAAAAGCTGACATCGAGTGTCAGCCTTCGCGGAAAGTTGGGGTGGAACGCCGAGAACCCCGGCCGCGGGGCCAGGGTTCTCGGACGATTACAGGGGCGCTAGTTGAAGATGCTGACGCCACCCGGGCCGACCAACAGTCCGACGACGATCAGTGCGGCGCCCATCAGCAGCTGACCGCGGACGAGCGAGACGATTCCGGAGATGACGAGGATCGCCGCGATGATCCAGAGGATCGTGAGCATGGTCGTTCCTTTCTCGACGAGCCGGATGCCGATTGCGGGCACCCGGCGGCTGATACCCCGTGCACAAACTCGCCGGTGACCCCTCCCGACGTTCTTGCCGTCCCATCTGGTGCCCGTCGCCCCGGACCGCAAACGGGGACGGTCGGGCGCGCGACGATCCGGAGGCAGATTTCAAACGCTTGTAACATCCGAAGGGTTGCGTGAGCCGTCAGCGTTTGGTCTGGTGGAGGGGAGTGGTTCAGCAATGACGCCACTACCGCAGGACCGACACGACGAGGTCTCTCACCGTGACGATCGCACCTGTCCGTAGTACCGATTCGCAGCAGTTGATTGCCGAATCCACCGAGGAGTTGCTGGCCCAGGCCGACGGCGTCCCGGAAGCACGACGCCAGGAGTTGCTCGACCAGGTGATCCTCCTGAACGCGCCGGTCGCGCGTTCGATCGCTTCCCGCTACCGACGCAAAGGGGTGGATGCGGACGATCTCGAGCAGGTCGCCTATCTGGGCCTGGTCAAAGCCGCCAACGGTTACCGTCCGGAGGCATCGACGGCTTTCCTGTCGTACGCCGTACCGACGATCCGGGGTGAGCTGAAACGCTATTTCCGCGACTGCGCCTGGACCGTCCGGCCGCCGCGTCGCGTGCAGGAGATGCAGGGATCCATCGCGGCCGCCGAGCCTCAGCTGACCCAGCAGCTCGGCCATCTGCCGACCGATGAGGAGACAGCCGAAGCGCTGGGTACCGATCCCGGGGAGGTTGCGGAGGCTGCCTCGGTGCGGGGGTGCTTCACCACGCTGTCGCTGGATGCACCGGCCGCGCCCGACGCCGGCACCAGCCTGGTCGAAACGGTCGCCGACGCCGAGGACGGCTACGAGCTGGTCGAGAACGTCCACACTCTGGCACCGGCCGTATCGGACCTCGATGATCGGGACCGGAAGATCCTGGCGCTGCGGTTCTGCGGCGGGCTCACCCAGGAGGAGATCGGCAACGAGCTCGGGGTGAGCCAGATGCAGGTCTCGCGGTTACTCCGCGGAATCCTCGACCGGCTCCGCGAGGATCTGACCAAACCCACCGGTTGAGATCCGCTGCGCCGGGAACCTGGATCGGGTCCAGTACTACGGAGGTGGAACCCGATGGGTATCGACGACAAGGCCAAGAACGCGGCTGACGCGGTCAAGGGCAAGGTCAAGGAGAAGGCCGGCGACGCGACGGACGACCGGGACCTGCAGGCCGAGGGCCGCAAGGACAAGACCAAGGCCGACCTGAAGCAGGCGGGCGAAAAGGCGAAGGATGCCTTCAAGGACTGACGGGGAGTCCGTCTCCATCCAGAACACAACCACAGCCAGTCCGCCGCAGCGCCCAGCGCTGCGGCGGACGCTGTTGTCAGAGCCGCCCGGACCGCCGCCACTCACAAACCCCACCGGGCCAGGTGTGGTCAGGCATGGAAAGGCGTAGCCCGCGCAGCGGGGAGCAGGTTTGTGAGTGGCGGCGGTCCGGGCTGTTCGGCTTGGTGGTGCGGTAGCTTCGGGGGATGGAGTTCGAGGAGGCGGCGGGGGCGTTGTTTGCGGCGCCTGCTGGGGAGTTCATCACGCGGCGGAACGAGCTGGCCAAGGAGCTGAAGGCGGCTGGGGATCAGCTCGGGGCGACGCGGTTGAAGGCGTTGCGGAAACCCACCGTGGCTGCCTGGCTGACGAATCTCGTCGCACGCGAACTGCCCGACGAGATCGACGACCTGCTGGCACTGGGCGACGAGTTCCGCGAGGCGACCGCCGATCTCGACGGTGAGCGACTCCGCACGCTGACCCCCAAGCGCCACAAGCTGCTCGACCAACTGGCCAAGTCCGCGACCGAGCTGGCCGAACGCAAAGGACAGAAGGTCAGCGCCGACGTCGCGCAGAAACTCCGCGAGACGCTCGACGCCGCACTGGTCGACCCGGCCGCCGGTGAAGCGGTCCAGGAGGGACGACTCAGCAGCGCCTTGCGCCACGTCGGTTTCGGCGTCGTCGACGAGAGCGGCGAACCCTCGAACGTCACCCCACTGACCGATGAACGCCGCCAGCGCGCACAAGAGCGCCGCCGCGCCAAAACCGCCAAGCCCGAGCCCGAACCGGAAGAGACCGAATCCCCCGCGGCCAAGGCGAAACGCGAGAAGGCCGAGCGCGAGCAGGAAAAACGCGAGGTCGCCGAGAAAGCCGCGGCGAAGAAGGAATTCGAGGAAGCGGTCGCGGCCGCGGAGGCCGCCGAAGCAACCGTCGCCGACCTCGACACCCAGCTCACCGACGCCCGCGACGCTTTGATCGCAGCGCAGGAAGCCGTGCACCGGATCGGTGAAGAGCTCGACGAGGCACGGAAGGCTGCCCGCGCGGCACAGAAGGAAAGCCGGGAAGCCCGCAAGCGGTACAACCGCCTCTGAGCACCGCTGCGACAGGCCGCGGCAACTGCGCGTGACGGTTGCACGCACTGGGTACCTGAGCGGCGACCGGTTCGTAGTACGGGCTCGTAGAAGGGACGCAGACGATGGCGCGCGCGATCTGGAGTGGTTACATCAGCTTCGGCCTGGTGTCGGTACCGGTCGGCCTGTACTCCGCGACCGAGGAGCACGAGCTCGACTTCCACCAGTTCCAGCGCGGTACGTCGGACCGGATCCGCTACAAGCGGGTGAACGAGCGCACCGGTCGCGAGGTCGACTACGACAAGATCGTGAAGGGCCATGACGTCGGCGGCGGCGAGTACGTGATCGTCGAGCAGGAGGAGCTGGCCGACATCGCACCCGGCCGGTCGCGGCTGCTGGAGATCACCCGGTTCGTCGACCTGGACGAGATCGACCCGATCCACTTCCAGAAGAGCTACTACCTGGCGCCGACGGACGCCGAGAACGCGTCGTCCTACGGGTTGCTGCGGGACGCGCTGGCGAAGACGAACCGGGCCGGGATCGCGTCGTTCGTGATGCGCAGCAAGGAGTACCTGGCGGCGATCCGTGCCGATGGCAAGGTTCTGGTGCTGGAGACGATGTTCTTCGCCGACGAGATCCGCGATCCGGGCAAGGAACTCGGCGACCTGCCGGGCAAGTCGTCCGGCGGCAAGCAGTTGTCGATGGCGGTCGACCTGGTCGAGGCGATGAGCGGCGGCTGGCGGCCGGGCGACTACAAGGACAGCTACACCGAGCGGGTGAAGAAGCTCGTCGCGGACAAACGCAAGGGCAAGGAGATCGTCTTCAACGAGGAGGAGCCCGAGGCGACCACCACGACCGACCTGGTCTCCGCCCTACGAGCCAGCGTCGAAGCCGCCCGCGCCCGCCGCGCCGGCAAGACCCCGGCCAAGAAGACCGCCGCCGCGCAGAAGACGGCCAAGAAGACCACGGCAAAGAAGGCACCCGCCAAGAAGACGACTGCGAAAAAGACCACCGCGAAAAAGACCGCAGCCAAGAAAACCACGGCGAAGAAGACAACCAGCAAGAAGGCCGCCACCAAGAAGAAGGCTGCTTAGCGAAGGGCTTCCAGCAGCGCGGTGCGTAGGAGTGCGGCCGGTGATCGCGGGCCGGCGTCGGAGCGGATTGCCAGGTAGCCGGTGTTCAGGGGTGGTAGTTCGGGTTCGGCGAGTAGTTGTAGGCGGCCTGCTTGGATGTCGGCCTCGCAGAGGTAGAGCGGGAGGACACTCGCACCGGCGCCGGCCAGCACGGCGGTCAGCACTCCCCGCAGGTCCGGTACTACGAGCGCAACGCTCCCGGTCAGCCGTACTCCGAACACGCTGCGCCAGTACCGCCGCAGAATCGGCGCCTCCTCCGCAAACGCCACCAGGGGAACGTTCCGCAACTGCTCCGGCCCGCTGAGCGGCGTACCGGCGTACCAGCGGGGTGCGGCCACGAGGGCGAACGTCTCGTCATAGAGCGGCGTCGTCTGTACTCCGGGTCGGCGCGGCCGGACCGAGCTGATCACCACGTCGAGTGAACGGTCGGCCAGTCCGTCGAGGAGTTCGTCCGGCAGCCCGAAGCGGGTCCGCAACTGAAGCCCTTCGGCCACCCGACCGGCCAGTGCGGGCAACACCTGATGGCTGATGAAATCGGCTGGCCCACCGAGGTGAACGGTCGCGGCCACCGGTTCGTCCAGTTCGTCGACGACAAGCCCGCGCAACGTGTCGATCGGCTCCGCGATCCGGCGGGCCAGTTCGTCCCCCGCCGCGGTCGCCAGCACGCCGCGCGCCCGCCGCTCGAACAGTGGCCGGCCGACCGCGGACTCCAGCGCCTTGAGGTGTGCCGTCACGGTCGGCTGGGACAGACTCAGCTGCTGCGCGCCCGCCGTGATCGAACCGGCGCGGTGGACGGCCAGGAAAGTCCGCAGCAGGTCGAGAGAAATCGTCACATCAGAAATCCTATGCCTTCACCAAGACAGTCCTATTGGTCTCCGATGGTTCGCCCGGCCATGATGGAACGCATGACACGCGTACTGATTGCCCTCACCAGCCACTCCGAGCTGGGCGACACCGGCCGGAGCACCGGCTACTACGCTTCCGAGGCCGCCGAGCCGTGGAGCGTCTTCAAGGACGCCGGGTTCGACGTCGACCTCGTCTCGGTCGCCGGTGGCAAACCGCCGGTCGACGGCGTCGACGAGTCCGACCCGGACCAGCAGCGGTTCTTCGCCGAGGCCGAGCTCGACAACACTCCGACGGCCGCCGACCTGAAAGCGACCGACTACGACGCGATCTTCTACGCGGGCGGCCACGGTGCGATGTGGGACTTCCCCGGCGACGAGGCGCTGGCTTCACTGGCCGCGGGGATCTACGAGAACGGCGGCGTCGTCGCGGCGGTCTGCCACGGCCCGGCCGGCCTGGTCGAGCTCCGCCTGTCGGACGGCAGCTACCTGGTCGACGGCAAGAACGTTGCCGGCTTCACCAACTCCGAGGAGAACGCGGTCGGCCTCACCGAGGTCGTGCCCTACCTCTTGGCCGACGCACTGACCGCCCACGGCGCCATCCACCACCCGGCCGCGGACTTCACCGACCAGGTCATCACCGACGGCCGCCTCGTCACCGGCCAGAACCCGGCGTCGGCTCGCAGTACCGCAGCCGCGGTAACCGCAGTACTCAAGAGCTAGTCGCCCGGACCGCCCCCACTCACAAAGCTGCTCCTTGCAGAGCAAGGAGCAGCTGCGGACGCCTGAGCAGGACCTGCTAGGTGAGGTTTGTGAGTGGGGGCGGTCCGGGCTAGTCGCCGGGGCAGGGTAGGAGGTAGGTGCCGGGGTCTGCGGGGGCGCCGGCGTCGAGCCAGCGGCGGAAGCCTTCGGGGTTCCGCCGCTCGAACTCGTCCAGGCAGATCCGGCGCACCTCGGCGACCGCCTGCCGATCCCTGGTCCCGGCGCCCTGCGCCAGCGTGGCGGCCGTCTCGCCCCAGACCTTGCAGAGCTCCTCGATCGACAGCGGGCACCGGAGCGAGGCGATCAGCTCCTCGTCCTCCAGTTCCTCATCGCGCCCTGGCGCCACCTGCTCCCCGTACTCCGGTCCGCCCCGCCGCTCGCGCGAGGACCGTGCCCGGCGCGACGACCGCTCCCGGCGGGATGTTCGCTGCCGGCGCCACGGCCGCCTCTCCCGGCGGGTGTCCGGCAAGGCCAGATCGACCAGCACGAACACCACCGCCGCGATCATCGCGACCAGGAAACCGAGCGCTCCCCAGCCCATCAGCGTGACGAGCCCTGGCGCGGCGAGCACTGCGCCCGCCGTACCGGCCGCGACCAGCACGGGCGGCGGGTACGTCGGATCGTCGGCCAGATACCTCACCAGCGCGGCCAACGGCCAGACCAGGCCGAACGACGCGGCGAGCAGGATGGACGAGGCGAGCGGGCCGAGCAAGAGGACGCCGGCCAGCAATCCAGCCGTGGCGATCCCCACGCCGGCGGCCACCGCCGTACGCCGAAGCCAGAGGGGAACGCGCATCTCGCCAGGCTCTCGTCATCACCGAGCAGACAACACTCGAGCAAACCCTGAAAACAACCTGTTCTGTCAACGAGTCGCCGCCCTGATCGGTTCCGCATTGGGGCGGGAAACGCGGTGAGGGTCCGGGCCAGGTGGCGACGGGTGGCGACCGGTTGCGAGCTGCGGGAAATGCGTCGCTGGGTTCTGGGGTTGCGTGAAAAGCTGCTGGGGTGTTGAGTCCAGTGATTCGCGAACGCACGCCGGCTGACCTCGACGCCTGTGTGCGGATCCTCGCCGAGGTCCACAAATCGGCGGGCTATCCGGTGAACTGGCCGGCCGACCCCGCCGGCTGGCTGTCTCCGCCCGGCACCCTCGGCACGTGGGTTCTGACGCTCGACGGCGAGGTCGCCGGCCATCTGATCGTCACCAGCGAAGGCGCCGACGGTGCTCTGGTCGAGCGCTTGTTCGTGGATCCTCGCCGGACCCGCGGCGGACTCGGCGGGCGCCTTCTGGACCACGCGATCGTGTTCGCCGCGGAGCAAGGCCGGCGCCTGACCCTCGACGTCGTGGACAACCACCAGGGTGCCGTCGATTTCTACCGCCGATCCGGCTGGCGCGAGGCCGGCCGGACCCCGATCGACTGGGCCGGCGATCAGGCGTCGGAACTGATCCGGTTCGAGGCACCTTCGGTGAGCTGAGACGTTTCGGCACCTTCTCCAGCCGCTTCCGCCAGGTCGAGCGGGTTGAGGATCTCGTCGGACCGCATCCGCCCGAACCAGACCACCGCGAAGCTGACCAGGACCGGCCCGACGCCCGCGACGATGAAGACCGCGGTCACTCCGAACAGGCTGCCCGCGGGCCCGGCCAGCGCCATCGAGACCGGCATCAGCAGCAGCGAGACGAAGAAGTCCAGGCTGGCGATCCGGCCGCGCAGGTGGTCGGGCACGCGCCGTTGCAGCAGCGTCCCCCAGATCACCATCGCCGCGGATCCGGTGGCACCCACGATCGCGGCACCGACCGCCATCACCCACAGGTCCGTCGCGAAGCCGAGCACCAGGATCGGCGCCGATCCGATCCCCCACATCAGCGTCATGATCGTCAGGTACCGCCGTGGCAACCGCCGCGACGAGATCGCCAGCGCACCCAGCGCCCCACCGATCCCGAACGCCGCCAGCACCAGCCCGAAGTCACCAGGCCCACCACCCAGCTGATCCCGTACTGCGAACGGCAGCAGCACCTCCAACGGCCCGAGAATCAGCAACACATAGAAGGTCCCGAACAACAACGAAGCCAGCAACCACCGAGTGGTCCGTACATACCCCCACGCCTCCCGCAGATCCCCCACAATCGCCCGCACCCCCGAAGGGCCATCAGCGGGAGCGTCCATCTGCTCGGCGGTTTCCGGGCGGACGTGCATCGCCATCACGCAGGCTGCGGAGAAGAAGTAGGTCAGCGCTGCTACCAGGATCGCCACCCCAGGCGACAACGCAGCGATCGCAAGTCCGCCGAGTGCCGGGCCGGTCGCCTGCTGAGCCAGCGGCCGCAGGGTTCCCTCGAGGCCGTTGGCTGCCAGCAACTGGTCCGCCGGCAGCAGCTTCGGCACCAGCGCCGTGTACGCCGGGATGAGGAACGCCTCGCCCGCCCCGATCAGCACCGCGCCCACCGCAAGCTGCCAGATCTCCAGCAGCCCGGTCAGCGCCAGCGCCGCGAGCACCAGCAGGACAGCACCTCGCACCAGGTCCGCCGCGATGATCACCGACCGCTGCGGAAGCCGGTCGGCCGCGATACCTCCGAACAGCACACAGACCACCAGCCCGATGCTGTACGCCGTCGTGACCACCGACAGCTGCACGGGACCGCCCCCGAGCTCGATGACCTGCCACGCGAGCGCCACCAGCCACAGGCCGCTGCCGAGCAAGGCAACGGCCAGCCCGGTCCACAGCAGCCGGTAGTCGCGATGCTGCAACGGCTGCACGGCCTTCCAGCGAACTTTGTTCATGCCGCAACCCTACACTTCGCAACAGTTCACGTGTCAACTGTTTTCGGGTAGACTAGAACCATGGCGACGAAACAGCTGCGGGAAGACCACCTGGAAGCCTGGCGAGCGATGTACCGGGCGGACACGCTGTTGTTCACCCACCTCGACAACACCCTGCGCGCCAAAGCAGGCATGCAGTACTTCGAGCACGAGGCCTTGCGAGCCCTGGACCTGGCCGGTGGGCGACTCCGGATGACCCCGCTGGCCAAGGAACTGATGATGTCCCGTAGCGGCGTCACCAGACTGGTCGCCAAGCTGGAGGAGAAGGACGGCTGGGTCGTCCGCGCCTCCGCCCCCGACGACCGCCGGGCGACCTGGGCGGAGTTGACCCCGGCAGGCCGGGAGCAGCTCGAACGTGCCCAACCTGTGGTCGACGCTGTGGTTTCGACGTTCTTCGCGGATCATGTTGCGAGTGAGGATCTTCGACGCGCCGCCCGGATTCTGGACAAGCTGGCCGACGCCAACCCGGACGACGAAGGCTTCGACTGCGGACTCTGACCTGTGACCGCGGTCGACGAGCAGTTCGCCACCCGGGTCCGGGCGCTGAAACCGGTCGCCTGCGAGCACCCCGCCGAGGTCCTGCTCGGCCTGTACGACGCCCAGCTCGGCAGCCGGCACGCCGACCTGGCGGCCCGCTGGCTCCAGTCGCAAGGGCGCGGCTACTACACGATCGGCTCGGCCGGGCACGAGGGCAACGCAGCCGTCGCGGCCGCTCTGCAGCCGACGGACCCAGCGCTCCTGCACTACCGGTCAGGCGCCTTCTACCTCGCCCGCGCAGCGCAGTACCAGGACAAGGACGGGCTGCGGGACATCCTGCTCGGCGTTGCGGCGGCGACCACCGAGCCGATCTCGGGCGGCCGGCACAAGGTGTTCGGCCGGCACGATCTGGCGATCATCCCGCAGACCTCGACGATCGCCTCGCACCTGCCGCGCGCGATGGGCGTCGCGTTCTCGATCGCCCGCGCCGCCAAGCTCGGCGTACCGTCGCCGTGGCCGGCCGATGCCGTCGTGGTGACCAGCTTCGGGGATGCCTCGGCGAACCACTCGACCGCGACCGGGGCGATCAACGCGACCCTGCACGCGTCGTACCAGGGCATCCCGATGCCGTTGCTGTTCGTCTGCGAGGACAACGGGATCGGGATCAGCGTGCGCACCCCGGACGGCTGGATCAAGCAGACCTACGGCCAACGCCACGGCCTCCGGTACTTCGATGCCGACGGCACCGATCTCGCCGCCACCCTGACGATGGCGACGGAGGCGGCCACGTTCGTCCGCCGAAACCGGCGACCCGCGTTCCTGCGGTTGCGAACGGTCCGGCTGATGGGCCACGCCGGGTCGGACGTCGAAGCGGCGTACCGGAGTCCGGCCGAGCTGCTGGCCGCCGAGGAGCTCGACCCGCTGCTCGGTACTGCGCGACTGCTGCTGGGCGCGGGCTATGACGCTGACGACATCGTGGAGTTGTACGAGAACAAGCGGTCCGAAGTACTCGGGATCGCGCGCGAGGTGGCCGGCCTGCCGCAGCTCGACTCGGCCGCGGCGGTGGCGGCGCCGCTGGCGTTCCCGGCTGACGCGACGGTCGAGAAGTCGTTGCCTGGTCACCACATCGAGGTCGGCAGGAGCGAGTCGCTGACGTTGAGTCAGGCAATCAACCGGGCGCTGGGCGACGTGCTCGCGGCGTACCCGGAAGCACTGGCGTTCGGTGAGGACATCGGTCGCAAGGGCGGGGTCTATGGCGTGACTCGGGGGTTGCAGAAGTCCTTCGGGGCCGCTCGCGTTTTCGACACGTTGCTCGACGAGCAGTCGATTCTCGGGCTGGCGCTCGGGGCCGGCGTCTCGGGACTGTTGCCCTTGCCGGAGATCCAGTACCTCGCCTATCTGCACAACGCCGAGGACCAGTTGCGGGGTGAGGCGGCGTCGCTGAAGTTCTTCTCGCAGGGTCAGTTCCGCAATCCGATGGTGCTGCGAATCGCGGGATACGGCTACCAGAAGGGCTTCGGCGGGCACTTCCACAACGACGACGCGATCGGCGTACTGCGGGACATCCCGGGGATCGTGATCGCGTCCCCGTCGCGGCCGGACGATGCGGCGGCGATGCTGCACACCTGCGCGGCCGCCGCTCGTGCGGACGGCACCGTGTCGGTGTTCCTCGAGCCGATCGCGTTGTACCACCAGCGTGATCTGCACGAGGACGGCGACGAGCAGTGGCTGGCGCCGTACCCGACCGAGCATGTGCCGATCGGGCGCGGACGCACGTACGGCGACGGTCGCGACCTCACCATCGTGACGTTCGGCAACGGTCTCCCGATGAGCCTGCGGGTCGCCGCTCGCGTACCCGGCGTCCGCGTCCTCGACCTGCGCTGGCTCGCCCCGCTGCCGCTGGACGACTTGTTGCGCGAGGCAACCGCTACCGGTCGCGTCCTGGTCGCCGACGAGACCCGTCGCTCCGGTGGCGTCTCCGAAGGCGTCCTGGCCGCCCTCGTCGACGCCGGCTACACCGGCCGGATGGCCCGGGTCACCAGCGAAGACTCCTATGTCCCACTAGGTAGCGCCGCCCGCCAGGTACTCCTCAGCGAACAGACCATCGAAGCCGCGGCCCGCAAACTGCTCAGCTGAAGAGGCGTTGCCAGAAACTGCGTTTGGGCTCGGGTTCCGGCTTCTGCTTGGCGGCGGCCGCGCGTTGGGCTTGCCTGGCCTCGTGGCCTTCGCGCCACTGCGCCAGCATCTCCTCTTCGTCGACCGGGCCGACGGGCACGACCACACCGGTGGCGTCGCGGATCTGCAGGAGGATGCGGCGGTTCAGGTCCTCGAGGTAGTCGCGAACCTCAGCCTCGGTCCGCAGTACCGCGAGCTTGTCCTGCAGGGCCTGCTTCTCCTTGCGCAGCTGGACCGACGGCGGCAGCAGGACGTCGGTCTCGATCTTCTCGCGGCGGATGAAGTCCTTCACCCACCAGTCGGGATCGTGCGCGTCCGCCAGCTTCGGCAGCGGCTTGCCCGCGCCCTCCAGATCGTCGAACTCCCCGCGCCGCTGGGCCTGCCTGATCTGACCCTCGACCCAATCCTCGGTCTTCATCCCGGGCGGCTTGCGCTCCGTCATGTACGCCCTCCAGTCACTCCGACGTGGTGCGGTACGGCACCCAGCCTACCGGCTTGTGAATCCACTCACAAGGTCACCCGCGAGGCGCATCAGGCCGGGCGCGCGGGGTGGGGTTGGCAGGGGTGGGTGGGATGGCTGAGGGTGGGGGCACCGAAGCGTTGAGCGAGAGGACCTCCCTGTGTCGTCTGTCATCTTGTCCGTGGTCGCCGGGGAGCGAATCCCGGATCCGGTCCGCACCGCCCCGTCCACCAACCCGGCGAACACCGCCGACGTGGTCGGCACCATCGGCGTCGCCGGACCGGATGTCTTCGTCCGGGCCGCTCAGGCCGCCAAGGACGCGCAGCCGGGCTGGGCGGCGTTGCCGGCGCCGCAGCGCGGTCAGGTGATCGCGAACGTCGGCCGGTTGATGACCGCCAACAAGGACCGGCTGGCCGCCCTCGTCACCCGCGAGATCGGCAAGCCACGGGCCGAGGCGTTCGGCGAGGTCCAGGAGATCATCGACACCTGCGACTTCTTCATCGGCGAGGGCCGCCGGCTCTACGGCCAGACCGTGCCGTCGGAGATGCCGGACAAGCAGCTGTTCACCTTCCGCCGACCGGTTGGCGCGGTCGCGGTGATCTCGGCCGGCAACTTCCCCGTCGCCGTGCCGTCCTGGTACATCGTCCCGGCGCTGCTCTGCGGCAACACGGTCGTCTGGAAGCCGGCGGAGTACTCCGCTGTCGTGTCCGATGCGTTCTACGAGATCTTCGCGCATTCCGGCGTACCGGCGGGCGTCCTCAATCTCGTGTACGCCGACGGGCCGGACACCTTCGCCGGGCTGGAACAGTCCTTGGACGCTGGGCTGATCGACAAGGTCGGCTTCACCGGTTCGAGCGAGGTCGGCACCCAGATCGGCGAGCTGTGCGGACGGCACCTGCAGACCCCGTGTCTCGAGCTCGGCGGCAAGAACCCGATGGTGATCACCGAGGACGCGGACCTCGACCTGGCCGTCGAAGGCGCCCTGTTCTCCGGCTTCGGTACTGCGGGTCAGCGGTGCACGTCACTGGGCACGGTGATCGTGCACGAGTCGGTGCACGACGAGTTCGTCGGCCGCTTCAGCGCGGCGGTGAGCGCGGCCGCGATGGGTGACCCGACCCAGGACGTGCTGTTCGGCCCGTTGCTGGACGAGAAGTTCGCGGCCGGGTTCGAGAAGTCGCTCGGCTGGATCGGCGGCCACCACACGGTGATCGGCGCGACCGGCCGGGTCTCGGCGGGCAACCCGCGCGAGGGCTTCGTCGGCGATCCCGCGGCCGGGTTGTTCTACCACCCGGTCGTCGTCGACGGGGTCCGGCCGGACGACGAGCTGTTCCTCAACGAGACGTTCGGCCCGATCGTCGGCATCACCACCTACGCGACACTCGACGAAGCGATTGCCCTTGGCAACAAGCCGGGGTACGGGCTGTCCAGTTCGATCTACACGACCGATCCGAACAAGGCGTTCCGGTTCGCGCAGGGCATCTCGGCCGGCATGGTCAGCGTGAACAACTCGACCTCGGGCGCCGAGGCGCACCTTCCGTTCGGTGGCAACGGCAAGTCCGGCAACGGTTCGCGGCAGAGCGGTGTCTGGGTGCTCGACCAGTTCACCCGCTGGCAGTCGCTCAACTGGGACTACTCCGGCAAACTGCAGAAGGCGCAGATGGACACCGTCACGGTCGAGGCGGACGATACGTTCCGGCTGCCGTGAACCTGCCGACCGAAGCCGCCGTCGTGATCGTCGGCGGCGGGGTGATGGGCACGAGTATCGCCTTCCACCTCGCCGAGGCGGGCGTCCGGGACGTCGTCCTGGTCGAGCGTGACGGGCTCGGTTCGGGGTCGACGTCGAAGGCGGCCGGCGGTGTCCGGGCGAACTTCTCCGACGAGCTGAACATCGCGCTCGGCGTCCGCAGCCTGGAGGCGTTCGCCCGGTTCGGTGAGCGCCCCGGCCAGGAGATCGATCTGCATCGAGTCGGCTATCTGTTCCTGCTGTCATCGGACGAGCAGGTCGACTTGTTCGAGGAGAGCACCCGGTTGCAGAACGCGGCCGGGCAGCCGACCAGGATGCTCGACGTCGCCGAGGCTCTCCGGCTCGCGCCGATCCTCTCCCCTGACGGCCTGGTCGCCGCCTGCTTCTCCCCGAACGACGGGCACTGTACGCCGGAGTCGGTCGTCCTCGGCTATGCGTCAGCGGCCCGCCGCTTGGGCGCGACCCTGGTCACCGGTTGCGAGGTCACCGGGATCGATGCTGTCGGCAACGAGATTCGCGCGGTCCGGACCAGCCGGGGCACGATCGCGACCTCGACGGTCATCTGCGCGGCCGGAGCCTGGTCCGGTCCCCTCGCGGCGATGGTCGGTGTCGACCTGCCGGTGACGCCGTTGCGCCGCCAGATCGTCGTGACAGAAGCGATTCCGGGCCTGCCGCGCGACCTGCCGATGACGATCGACTTCACCAGCACCTTCTACTTCCACGGCGAAGGCCCCGGCTTGCTGGTCGGCATGTCCGACCCGGAAGAGCAGCCCGGCTTCCACCTGAACCGCTCGGAGGACTGGCTCCCCCGCCTGGCCGCCGCGATGGAGCAGCGAGCGCCGTCGTTGCTGGACGTCGGCTTGGCGAGCGGCTGGGCCGGCCTCTACGAAAACACCCCCGACCACAACGCCCTGATCGGCGAGGCCGCCGGCCTCGGCCGGTTCCTCTACGCCACCGGCTTCTCCGGCCACGGCTTCCTCCAGGGCCCGGCCATCGGCGAGATCATCCGCGACCTCTACCTCGACCGCGAACCCTTCGTCGACATCTCCCCGTTGAACGCCGCCCGCTTCCACAGCGCAAACCTCCGCACGGAAAAGAACATCGTCTAGTGCCCTGTGTCCGGAGTTGTTTGAGTGATTGCGGTGTTCAGGTGCGTGCATCGCGGTGGCGGAGGAGCGGCCTCGATGCTTTTCCATCGTTGCCGTTTCTCCGCTGCCGCGAGGTGCGTGCCTGGGCGCCGCAAGCGCCAAAGAACTCCGGACACAGGGCACTAGGTCAGCCGCTCGCCGATGCGGTAGTCGAGCAGGACCAGGCGGCCGTCGAGGACGGTCGTGTCGACCAGGTTCAGGGTGACGTCGGGCAGGTCGGTGAAGACCGGTTCTTCGCCGGACGTGCCGTGCAGGGTCGGGAAGACCATCACCCGGAGACGATCGACCAGGTCGAGCCGGAACAGGCTGCGAGCCAGCGAGAAACTGCCCATGGTGCGCATCGGCAGGCCGTCCTCGAGCGCCTTCAGCGCGGGCACCGCCGTCTCGACGGACTCGCTCACCAGCGTGGTGTTCGCCCAGGTCAGCGGTGGGGTCAGCGTCCGGGAGAAGACGATCTTGGGCAGCTCCGCCATCCGGGCGAAACTCGGGTCGTCGGCCTCCTCGACCACCGCGGCCATCGCCCGGTACGTCGTCGCGCCCATCAGCGTGACGTGCTCGACCGCGAGCTGATCCGCGACCCACTTCTGCAACTCCGGCCCGTCATACCCCCAGTACGGCGCCGACTGCGGACCACCGCCGCCGTATCCGTCCAGCGTGCTGAACAGATCGACCATCAACTCCCGCATCGCACCCCTCCTCGGCCCGTCGTGCTCCCGCTGATCAGTCCAGCCTGCTACGCACCCGGGTGGGAGTCGACAGCTCAGCGGCTGTTCGGGTCGTTCGCGTTCGGGTCATTCGGGTCGTTCGGTCCGGACCAGTTGTCAGGGTCGCACCAGGACGGGTCCCAGCCCTGCGCGGCGCAGTACTGCGCGAGCAGCTCTTCGCGGGTCAGCGTCCGGGTCGGCGCCGGACGGGTGGGACGAGGCGTGGTCTTGGTCGCCGTCGGCCTGGTCGGCGTGGGCACCCGCTCCTCGGTCGACCTACGGTCCTCCGGCTTCTTGGTGGTGCGCGTCTTGGTCGGTGTCGCGGTCGGCCGGGTCGTCTTCAGCACCGGCGGTGGCGCCGACTTCTCGACGGTCGTCGCCGTCTTCGGCGGCGCGCTGGTCGGCAGCACGGTCGGCGTGGGGGTGGACTCGACGACCGGCAGGGCCTGGGTGCTGGACGGTCCGCCGTCGAACAGGCCGATCGCGGACAACGCCCAGAAGTTCACCGCCAGGAAGAGCATCAGGCCACCGGCACCTGCCGCCACCACCCGCCGCGAGGGACCGCCGTACCGGCCGACGGGACCGCGGACCGGGTTGCCCTTGCCGTCGACCCAGAACTTCCAGTCGTCGGGCGCGGCGGGCCAGGACGGGTCGGGGCGCCACGTCTTCGGCGGCACCCAGCTGCGGCGGGGCGGCGTGGGCCAGCTCGGCGGTACTACGAACCGCTTCACAGCATCCTCCACGTCGCCGACGAAAACCCGACTCAGGGTAGTGGATCAGCAACCACCACCGACAGTCCGGGCGGAGATCGTTCACCGACCTCCCATCTCACCCAACGAGGCAGTCGGGGCGAAGCTACTTTTCGTCGGCGTGTCGCCTGTGCTGGTTGAGCTTTCCGCTACTTGCCGCCAAAGCCGGCGGGCCGCTGGTGTCGCGGACCCGCAAAGTCATCGGCAGGGACAGCGGTTCGTCGTCGGACGTGTTGACCAGCAGCCGCTCCAGGATCTCCCCGGCCCGCCGGCCGAGCTCGTCGCGCGGCACGGACACGGTGGTGAGGTTGGAGTGCGCGACCCGTTCGAGCGAGATGTCGTCGAACCCGATCACCGACAACTCCTCCGGTACGCCGACCCCCAGCTCGCGCAGGCGCGCCAGCGCGCCGAGAGCGACCAGATCGTTGTAGGTCAGGATCGCGGTCACCTCGGAGCGCAGTACCGGCTCGACCGCGTCGTAGCCGGCCCGGCTGGTCGCGGCGCCACATTCGACCACCGTCACGTCGAGCCCGAACGCGCGCGCTGCCTCGAAGGCGCGGATGCGTTCGCTGTTCGCCCACGAGGCCGGCGGTCCACCCAGGTACGCCGCGCGCCGGTGGCCGAGCTGGGCGAGATGTCCACAGACCTGCGTCATCCCGCCGATGAAGTCGACCGAGATCGACGGCGCGCGCAGGCCCGGCTCGATCCGGTTCACCAGCACCACCGGATGCCTGCGGTCCAGCAGTTCGGCCAGTTCCGCTCGCGGCATCCGCGGCGAGCAGAGCAGGACGCCGTCGCAGCAGCGCATCAGATCCTCGACCAGCTCGTACTCGAGGGCCGGATCCTCGTCGGACTCCATCACCATCATTCGCCGGCCGTGCGCGCGGGCAACGGACGAGACCGCCTTCAGGACCTCGGGAAAGTACGGGTTCGCGAGATCCGGCACGAGCACGCCGATCGTGCCCCACTCGCCGCGCGCGAGTCCCTGGGCGGCGGCGTTCGGCCGGTAGCCGAGTTCGCGGACGGCGTCGTGCACCCGCTCGACGAGCACCGGATCGACCCTCGCGGTGCCGTTGAGAACCCGCGAGACCGTCGCGGCGGAGACGCCGGCCGCCGTACTGACATCGCTGATCGTGATCCGCGGGGACCGGCCCGGGCGGTTCTGCACGCGTCCCTCCCACCCTCGTGAAAACGCTTGCTCAGCGTCGCCGATTCACCTCTGTTTGCGCAAGACGCTGGCTTGAAACCGCTTTCAGGCGAACTCTTGCGCCACCAGCCAGGAGCAGACTAGCCTGCTCTGGCAAACGCTTGCCACGAAAGGATCCCGGCATGGTGCGACACGGTGCGTTCGCCTACACCTGGGATCTGGTCGGCGACCCCGCGGCCGCCGCGCGGATCGCCGATCTCGGCGTCGACACGGTCACCGTGCAGGCGGCGTACCACTCGGTGCGCGCCACGACCGGCTGGCATCCGGCGCACCGGGTGGTCCACGCCGACCACGCCGCGGCGTACTTCCGGATCAGGCCCGAGCGGTGGCGCGGCCTGCGCCCGCTGCCGCCGTCATGGGGAGTCGAGGACGAAGACCCCTTCGGTACTGCGACCGCCGCGCTGACCGCCGCCGGACTGCGAACCGAGGCCTGGGTGGTGCTCACCCACACCTCGGTGCTCGGCCGGTCCGCGCCGGAGCTGGCCGTCCACAATGCTTACAACGAAGTCTTCAGCTATGCCTTGTGCCCAGCACAGCCGGCCGTTCACGACTATGCGCTGACGATTATCCAGGAGCTCTGCGACCAGTACGACGTACCGACGCTGATGCTGGAGGCTTGCGGCTGGCTGGGCTTCGACCACGCCAGTCAGCACGAGAAGACGTCGGGTGCGGAGCTGTCCGCCTGCGCCCGTCACCTTCTCTCCATCTGCCTCTGCACTGCCTGCGCGGAACGGCTGGCGGTGGACGTTCCGCGCCTCGCGGCCGACATCAGGGCGATCGTCGATCGCGAACTCCAGCAGGGAATTCCCGCCGGGAGCGACCTGGCCGATGCCCTCGGCGCCGAGCGAGCCGACGCGATCTACCGGCATCGGCGAGATGTCATCACCGGACTGGTCCGCGAGGCCAGGGCCTTGGCAGGCCAGCGTGAATTGTTGCTGATGGCAACCGCTGATCCGCAGGTGACCGGCCCCGACGTCGGCGTGGAGCTGGCCGGGTTCGAGCCTGCTCCGGACGGATACGTGCTGAAGTGCTGGGATAGTGAAGAGGCCGCCGTAGCCCGATTGAAGGACGCCACCACGCGGACCGGCGTACCGCTGATTGCCAATGTCAACGCGGTGGGTGACCACCCGGAGGACTTGCCTGCTCTGGTCAAGGGAATCGTGGCAGCCGGAGCTTCGCAAGTCCGCTACTACCACGCCGGGCTGGCGTCGCCGGCGCGTCAGGCGGCCATCCGCGCCGCCGTTCAGGAGGTGTCCTGATGCTCAACGGCCTCTACGTGATGGACCTCGCCCGCTTCCCCGACGTGTACGGCGAAGAGGAACGCGCCGCGATCGAGAAGCACCTCCAGATCGTCGCCCCGCCGCTCGCCCCGGCCGAACTGACACCTGAGCTCCTCGCCGATGTCGACGTGCTCGTCACGGCCTGGGGTGGACCACAACTGACCGCTTCGTTGCTGGCCTCGGCTCCCCGCCTCTCCCTGGTCCTGTACGGCGCCGGCTCGGTCCGGTCGATCGTGACACCGGAGTCGTGGGCGCGCGGAGTACGGGTGACGACGGCCAACTCCGTGATCGCCGCGTCCGTTGCCGAGTTCACTCTCGCTCAGGTGCTGTATGCGCTGAAGCACGGCTGGCGCTATGTACTCGGCGCGCGAGCCAGAGGCGAGGCGCTGCCGCGAGCGACCGATGAACCTGGCGCGGCGGGCTCAGTGGTCGGCCTGATGTCGCTCGGAGCCACCGCCCAGGCGACCGCGCGTCTGCTCGCTCGACACGACCTCGTCCTGCAGGCCTACGACCCGTACGTCGATCCCGCGGTGGCGTCGGCGCTCCGCGTCCGGCTGGTCTCGTTGGAGGAGTTGTTCGCCACCTCTGACGTGGTGTCGCTTCACGCGCCGGTGCTGGACGAGACGCGCAAGATCGTCAGCACGAAACTGCTTCGGTCCATGAAGCACGATGCGACCTTGATCAACACCGCACGGGGAGCGTTGATCGACGAGGACGCTTTGGTCAGTGTGTTGCGGGAGCGGGTGGACCTGTTCGCAGTACTGGATGTGACTGATCCCGAGCCGCCGCTGCCTGGTTCACCGTTGTTCTCGGCGGCGAACATCGTGGTGACGCCGCACCTGGCCGGCACGCTCAACACCGAGCGACGGCGGCATGGGCAGTTGATGGCCGCCGAACTGGCTCGCTACGTCACCGGCGAACCGCTGCGTCACGAGGTTTTCGAGTCGGGCCAGGCGAAATCGGCATGAGTCTGCTGGTGCTGGTACCCCCGCAACGGGACAGTACTGCGGACTGGCCCGAGCGGCTGATGGCCGCGGTGCCCGGGTTGACGGTCGTCCGGCCGGCCGCGGAGGATGCGGCGGAGGCGCTCAGGACGGCGGACGCGGCGTACGGCGTCCTGCCGGTTGAGTTGCTGAGGGCAACCACTCGGCTGCGGTGGTTGCAGGCGCAGCAGGCTGGGCCGCCACCCGGGTTCTACTATCCCGAGCTGATCGCACATCCGGTGGTCGTCACGAACATGCGCGACACGTACACCGATCATGTGGCGACGCATACCTTGGCGCTGGTGCTGGCCATGTGTCGTGGACTTCCGCGCTACGTCCGCCGTCAGGCGATCGCGCTCTGGGAGCCCGACTGGGATCCGGGCGCCGTCGTCTCGTTGTCGGAAGCAACGGCCTTGGTGATCGGAGTCGGTGCTCTGGGCACCGAGATCGGGCGGCTGCTGCACGCTTTCGGCGTACGGGTCACCGGGATCGACGTACGGCCGGAGGATCGCCCGGGATTCGCCGAGGTCCTGCCGGTGGAAGCGCTCGACGAGCAGTTGCCTGCCGCCGATCTGGTGATCCTGACCGTGCCGCACACTCCCGACACCGAAGGGATGTTCGACGCGCGACGACTCGGGCTGCTCAAGACCTCGGCGTACTTCGTCAACGTCGGTCGCGGGCCGACCGTCCAGCTCGACGCGCTCGATGCGGCGCTGGCGGCCGGGCGGTTGCGGGGTGCGGCCCTGGACGTGTTCGAGACCGAGCCGCTGCCCGCCGGTCATCCGCTGTGGCGGCGGCCCGAAGTACTCATCACCCCGCACGTCGCCGGAGTCGGGCCGCACGAGGCCGAGCGGCGGTTCGCCGTCCTGCTGGAGAACGCCCGGCGGTTCGTCGCCGGTGACGCCTTGATCAACGTCGTCGACAAATCCAAGTGGTTCTGAGGAGAACGTCCTATAGCACCTTGCCGCCCCCGAAGGAGTTCGACCATGCGTGGTATCCGCCCCCTTGCTCTGATGTCCGCGATCGCCGCGAGCGCCGCCCTGCTCACCGCCGGCGCCGCGACCGCAGTACCGGCTGCTTGTACTTATCCTGCTGAGGTCCTGGACCTGACCCGGTGGAAGGTGCAGTTGCCGGTCGACGACCCGAACCAGTCCGGTACTCAGGTCCTGCAGGTGACTCGGCCGCGGCTGAACACCTACGTGCTGTCGCCATGGTTCAAGCCGACCTCCTCGTGTAACGGCGTGCAGTTCCGTGCGGCGGTGAACGGCGTGAAGACGCCGAACACGACTTACGCCCGGTCCGAACTGCGCGAGATGCAGGCCAATGGCACGACCGAAGCCAAGTGGTCCTCGGACTCCGGCACCCACACGCTGGTGATCGACCAGGCGATCAACAGGCTGCCGAACACCAAGCCGCACCTGATCGCCGGACAGATCCACGACGGCGACGACCGGTCGACCTTCCGGCTGGACGGCAAGGCGCTCTACATCACCCGCGACAACGACACGCGCTACAAACTGGTGAACAGCAACTACGTGCTCGGCACCCGGTTCCAGGCGAAGTTCGTGGTCAGCAACGGTTCGATCAAGGCCTACTACAACGGCGTCCTGCAGACCACCATCCCGGTCAGCTTCACCACCGGCTACTTCAAAGCCGGCGCGTACACCCTGGCCAACTGCGACAACTCCTCCCCCTGCAACACCGGCAACTACGGCCAGACCACGATCTACGGCCTGTCGGTCAGCCACAGCTGATCGGGTCCGCTGAAGGCACAACACCGCAGTACCCGGAGGTACTGCGGTGTGTTGTGTCCCCGTCGCGTTACCGCTTGCGGTTCTTCGTCGTGTCCTCGACGTCGATCCGCTCCTTGCGGACGGTGTCCTTGACCTGCTGCTCCTCGTGCACCGTCTCGGTGTCCAGGCCGACGCGTTCGACCGCGACCGTCTCCTTCGCCACCACCGGGCGCTCCTCGTGCAGCACGACCTCGCGTTCCTCTTCCTGGATCGCGCCGGCCTTCCCGTCGCCGTCCCGGATCGGTTCCCGGGTGACGTGGACCTCTTCGTGGCTGACCGGTACGGTGATCTGCTGCTCCTCGGTCACCACGTGCTTCTGCAACCGCACCCGGCCGGTCTCGACCGTCTCGGTGCCGGCCCGCAACCGCTCCTCGGAGCGGACCATCGACTCCTGACCGGCCATCCCGGCCCGGCCGTCCATTCCCTTGCCCGGCTTGCCCTTCTTGCCCTGGGCATGCTTGCCCTGCGGCCCGGCCATACCGTCCTGGGACGCGTTCAGCTGCAGGTTGTAGTGGCGGTACAGCTCAGCAGCCTCCGCCTCGGACAGGTGCCCGTTGTCGTCGATCCGCGGCGCATCCTTGATCACGTCCTTGGGCGCGCCGACATGCAGCCCGTCGGGCTCGGCATGCGCACCCACCAACGGCACAAAGGATTCCTTGTTGCCGAACAGGCCGGTCTTCACCGTCACCCACTCCGGCACCCCGGACACGTCGGAGGCGTAGAGGTGGGCGGCCGTACCGACCTTGTGGCCGTCGACGTCGTAGACGTCCCGGCCGATCGCCCGTTCCAGCTCCTGCGTGCTGCTCATCGGAAACCATCCCCGTTCTTGTTGTCGTCAGCAACTGTCTTCGCCCGCTGGGTACCCTCGGTGACGAAAGTCAAACAGTCGGTGGTCATGCCGCCGTCCCCGAAATCAGACCGATCGACCTGACTTGTGCTAAATTCAGGCCGTGCGGTCGAAAAACGGAGCAGCTGGTCGAGTCTCGTTCATCCAGGCGGCGCGGCGCCGGCAGATCATCGCGGCCGCGATCAGTACCGTCACCGCCGTCGGCTACGGGCAGGCGTCACTGGCCCGGATCGCGGACGAGGCGCAGATCAGCAAGAGCGTCATCTCCTACCACTTCGCCAACAAGGACGCCCTGCTCGAACAGGTCGTCCATCAGGTCGTCGACGACTGGTCGCGGTACCTGCGCCCGTTCCTGGACGCCGAGACGACGGCCGGCGGGCGGCTGGCGGCGTACATCCGGTCGCGGCTGGCGTACATGCGTGACAACCACAGCCAGCTGGTCGCGGTGGCCGAGATCGTCGTCAACCATCGCGGGCCGGACGGCAAGCCGGTCTTCGCCGAGCAGGACGCGATGCCGGTCGCCGAACTGCTGGCGATCCTGCGGGAAGGCCGGCGGGCCGGGAAGTTCCGCGAATTCGATCCGGTGGTGCTCGCGATGACGATCACCCAAGGTATCGACGGCGCCTTGACCTACTGGGCCGAGCACCCCGGCACCGACCTGACGGCGTACGGGGAGGAACTGGTCACGCTCTTCCGCCTGGCCACCCAGAACACGGCCACGCAGAACACGGCCACGCAGAAGAAGGAGCGCAGGACATGAGCACGGACTCCGGCACCCAGACGGTGATCGGCCACTCGGCCGCCGACAAGGTCCTCCTGTACGGCGGGCTGCCGCTGCTCGGGCTGGTGCTCGGTTACTTCCTGCCCCGGATCGCGGACTGGGCCAGCGCCCAGCGGTGGGTGCCGTTCCAGGGTCCGCTCGAGCTGATCGCCAAGTGGGACAGCTGGTGGGTGGTCCTGATCCTCCTCGCGGTCGGCGGCATCGCCGGCTTCCTGCTCGCGGCGATCGCGATGGAAGACACGCTCAAGACGACCATCACCACCACCGAGGTCGAGTTCCTGAAGAACAAGAAGACCGTTCGGGTACCACGGGACAAGGTCGCGGTTGTTTTCCTGGACGGCAAGGAGATCGTGCTGCAGGACTCGCGCTCGGCCGAGCTGGCCCGGGAGCGGCACGACCAGCTCGGCAGCCAGGTCAAGGCGATCGGTCCCGCCTTCCGCGCCCACGGGTATCCGTGGTCCGACGCGGGCGATCCGCACGAGAGCGAGTTCCGCCGGTGGGTCGAGGACGATCCGGAGCTCTCGCCCGGTGCGAACGCAGTACTGAAGGCCCGGTCGAAGGCGTTCGATCAGGGCGACAAGGGCAAGGCGGATCTGCGCGAGTTGCGGCAGGAGCTCGCCAAGCTCGGCTATGTGGTGCGGGACCGGGACAAGAAGCAGTACTGGCGATCCGTGAACTGACGTTCGCCGTTTGCCCGGGGTGGGCACGATGGAAGAGTGATCACGGTTGAGCAGGCGCGGAGGTTGCGGAAGGCCGGGGCGATGTGGGTGCCCGCGGCCGGCGACCGGTTCGTCGTACCGGACCGGGACATGGACGGCGACGTTTTTGTCGTCAGCGACATGACGGTCGAGGTGCACGACTATCCCGGCGGCAAGGTGATCGGTTTCAACGGGACGACCGAGTGGGCGCTGGACAGTATCGAGCAGCGCGAGGTGATCTGGCTGCCGCGCGAGGAGCAACTCCGCAAGCTGCTCGGCACGCATTTCCAGCGGCTCGAGGCGGTGCCCGGCGGCTACGCCGTCGTCCTGACCGACGGCCGCTACCCGTCCGAGGACGCCGAACAGGCCTACGCCGAAGCCCTCCTCGCCCTCCTCAACGGCTGACGGGGCCTCAGCAGTCGCCCGGGCTCAACGGTCGGCCCACTCCCAGTTGGTGACAGCCGAGCGCATCAGCTGCGCAGCGGGCGAGAGTCTGGAACCCGCGCCCCAGTAGAGAGTCGTCGTACGCCGGCAGTCGGGGTGGTCGACAGCGATCCAGACACCGGGCACCTGGAGCGCCGTACGCCGGGCGAGACCTGGGACGAGTCCGATGCCGAGTCCCGCGCTGATCAGTTCGGCGATGGCGCCGGCCTCGTCGGTTTCACAGACGATCCGCGCGGTCAGCCCGCTGCCGGCGAAGAGCCGATCGAGTAGCAGACGCAGCCAATGTCCCTTGCGCGCGGTGATGAACGGCTGATCGGCGAGCTCCTCGACCGTCACCGAGGGACGCTCGGCCAACGGATGACCAGCCGGCATCCCGACCCCGACGGGCTCCTCGAACAGCTGAACTGCTTCGAGCCCAACTCCACGGAGCGGCTGCGAGGCGACGCAGAGGTCGACCTCCTGGGCGCGCAACCGGCGACCCATTTCCTCCGCCGACAACTGGTGGAGCTCGATCTCGACCGCCGGATGGGCTCGCCTGAACGCCGCGAGCGGTCCGGTCAGGGTGAAGAGGGTCTCCGACGCCAGCCGCACAGTGCCGAAGGCTTCGCCCGCTTCCGTCACAGCGCGCCGGCCCGCGTCCAGCTCGCCGAGACCGCGCTCGACGTAGTCGCGGAAGAGCTTGCCGGCGTCGTTCAACTGGAGCCGTCCGGCCCGGTCGAACAGCGGAGTACCGAGTTCGCTCTCCAGCCGGGCGATCGTGCGGCTCAGCGACGGCTGGGCGACGTGCAGCTCGTCGGCCGCGCGGCTGAGGTGCTCGAGCCGGGCCACGACGAGGAACTGCCGGAGCGTGTTCAGGTCCATCATGTCTCCGCTGGCATAACAGCATAGCGATATTGGTCTTCGACAAGATAACGTGCTGATCATAACGTCGCGCCCATGGTTGAGTGGGTACTTCGGACCGTCGTCACCGTGCACGTGGTGGCGATCTTCGGTCAGCCGGTTTTCGCCGGCGTCTATCTGAGCGGTGACTACGACGGCTTGCGCTGGCACACACTGGGCGCGGACGCGGTCACCTCTACGGGCTATCTGCAGTTGATCGTCACGATCCTGGTCTGGATCCGGCTCCGGCGGGCCTGGCCGTTCGTCGTCACGCTGATCCTGGTCGCCGCCGAGACGGTGCAGTACTTCGCCGGTCTGGAAGGCGCGCTGTGGTTGCACTTCCCGCTGGGCGTGCTGACGATCGCAGCCCTCGTCGTACTGTTCGTCGCCGTCTGGCGCCGGCCGCTGCGGAAGGAGCCTCGCAATGCGTGAGCACCTGACCCGGCGCCAGGTGCTGGGCATCGGCGGAGCACTCGGCCTGCTGACCGCCACGGGTCTGGCAGCTTCCGCCGCGCTGTCTCGCCGCCCTTCATTCACCGGCGCCGTACTGCGAAGCGCTCTGCCCTTGCCGCCGGCGTTTCACGTGCCGTTGCCGATTCCCTCGGTGCTGAGGCCGGTGAGCACTGCCGGAGGGGTCGATCGCTACGAGATCACTCAGCGCGAAGCTGTTCTCGAAGTACTGCCAGGTTTCAGGACGCCGTTGTGGACCTACAACGGCACCTTCCCCGGACCGACGATCGAGTCGCGCCGCGGCCGGCCGATCACCGTGACCCACCACAACGAGCTGCCCGTGCCGACAGTCGTCCACCTGCACGGCGGCCGCAGTACGCCGGAAGCCGACGGCTACCCCACGGATCTCGTGCTCCCCAAGGGCTGGCCCGGCACCAAGCCCGGCAGCCACGGCAGCGGCAGCGGGCACGTCAGCGGCGGTGGGCATGGTGGCGGCGGGCACGGTGGCGGGCATGGGATGCATGATCCGCGGGCTGTGGTGACCGAGCTGACCCGCGGCTACACCTTCCCGATCGACCAGCGGGCCACGCTGCTCTGGTACCACGACCACCGGATGGACTTCACGGCCCCAGCCATCTGGCGCGGCCTCGCCGGACTGCACCTCGTCCGCGACGACGTCGAAGACTCCCTCGCCCTACCGACCGGACCGCGCGAGCTCCCGCTGATGATCACCGACCGCTCGTTCGCCGCCGACGGCAGCCTCGTCTACCCCTCCCTGGATCCGACGCTGCGAGAGCGGCCGGGCGTCCAGGAGCCTTACCTGGCTGGAGTTCTCGGCGACGTGATCCTGGTCAACGGCGCTCCGTGGCCAATGCACGAGGTCGACGCCACCCGGTACCGGCTGCGCATCCTGAACGCCTCGAACGCCCGCCACTACGAGCTCGAAGCCGTCACCGACGACGGCCGCAGACTCGACCTCGTCCAGATCGGCGCGGACCAAGGTCTGCTCCCGGCCCCTGTCACCCACCAGCAGCTCCCGATCGCGCCGGCCGAACGCTACGACGTGATCGTCGACTTCTCGACCATCGCCATCGGCAGCCGGATCAGACTCCTCGATCGGCTGGGTGAAGGACGCACTCGCGAAGTGATGGCCTTCCACGTCGCCCGCAAGGCCAAGGACGACAGCCGGATCCCGCCGAGGCTCGCAACGGACCTGCCGGATTGGCGCCGGTCGGACGCGGTCAGGGTGCGCGACTTCTCCTTCCGCGCCGGCCAGCTGAACGGCGGCCACGGCTGGGTCATCGGCGGCAAGGCCTTCGACCCCGCTCGCTCAGACGTCACCGTGCGACTCGGTGACGTCGAGGTGTGGCGACTGGTCGCCGACGTCCATCACCCGATTCACCTGCATCTGGTCGGCTTCCAGGTGCTCTCACGCGGCGGCAAGGCACCGCTGCCCCACGATGCGGGTCTCAAGGACACCATCTCGCTGCGGCCCGGCGAGTCGGCGGAGATCATCACCCGCTTCGACGGCTATCGCGGCCGGTACCTCTTCCACTGCCACAACGCGGAGCACGAGGACATGGGCATGATGGCCAACCTCGAGATCGTCTGACACACGTCCGAAGCGAGGAAAGACCGGCCAGGTGCGAGCGGGGCCCCTCAGCAGCGCTCGCACCCAGCCGGCGGGTCAGCGGGTCAGCGGGTCAGCGCGGCGCGCAGCTCGGCGGCGCGGTGCGCGACGCGGTCGCGGGACGCGGTGCTGAAGCCCTGGGTCTGCAGCTCGAGGATCGCCCTGGCCTGCAACGGACTGACGTCGAGCAGCTCGCGGATCCGGCGTACCGCGGTGGTCCGGTCGGCCGAGGACGCGATCGTCTCCTGCACCTCGGCTCGCCGCTCGAACGCGGTCAGCACCCCGTCGTAGATCTCCAGCTGCGTGAACGCTGACCGGTCCGGCTCCGTCGGCCGCGGCTGCTCGTCCTTGCCGGCACCGCGCACCACCTGCCGCCACAACGCCGGTACGACGAGGCGGTTGCGGCCGGCTCGGCGGGTGATCGGCTGGGCATATGTCATCGTCATCAGCTGCGCTCCTGATCAGGTGTGGTCAGCCGAGCTCGGCGGCTGAACTGGTCTTCCGGGGCGGGCATTTCTTGCCCGGCGTGGTGAGCGCCTCGAAGTGCCAGGGCTCGTTGTCGTACGGACGGCAGATCCCGTACTTGTAGCCGTACTTGTTCAGCCAGACCATCGCGGCCTGCGGTGCGATGTCGACGGCCTTGCCCTGCACGTGCGCCGACTTGTCCGGCGGCAGCACCCAGCGGATCGCCGCCTGGTACGAGCCGTACCGTTTGATGGCTTCGTTGAAGAGCCGGCGCTGCTTGGCCGCGCTGCGACGGCCGGAGTTGATCCGGATCGGGACGCCGGCCGCCTTCGCCGCGGTCATCGCCTTCTTCAGCCGGGTCCGCAGCTTCGGAGACAGCCCCTCGATGCTCTCCTCGGAGTACTGCGACTTGTCGTCGGCGCCGGTCGTCTTGCTGGTCTTGGTCGGCGTCTTCTTCGGTTTCGGCTTCGGCGACACCGTCGGCGTCGCGGACGGAGTCTTCCGGACCGCGGTGCTCTTGAGTGGAGCCTGTGGTGGCGGTGAACCGCCGGGCCCGCCGGCGACGACGGGCTGCTTGTCGGCACCCGAGTCGAAAGCCAGCAGGTCGGTCACCTGGTTGTGCCAGATCAGCACGGAGGCGACCACGGCCAGACCGGTCACGGACAGCAACCGCGCTCGCACCGAGAACGTGCGACGCGGCGGCAGGTGATTGGTCATGGGGACAGCCTCTCGGTTCGGCGGGTTCGCCACATCGGTCCCAGGGACCGTCTCGGACGGCCGATAGTCGGACCTGGGTAGGGGGTCGGACGCCGTCAGTCATCCGAAAGTTGGAGAAGCCGGCCGTCCAGGCGCAGGAAGCCGTAGATTGCCATGCGCGACTACGCTCTGCAAGGTGACCCCTCGGCGTTGTAGCTCGAGCGATGCTCGTGCCCAGGTGCGTGCATCGCGGCGTTGGAGAAGTGCCCTCGATGCGGAGCATCGTGGGCGCTGCTCCAATGTCGTGAGGTGCGTGCCTGGGTGCGAGCAGCGCCGAGCTACAGCGCCGAGGGGTCACTAGGGTGAAGGGGTTTTGGCGTCGGTTGCCGGCCATCCAGCAGGATCTGCTGCTGGCCGCGCTGATCGGTGTCGGGTGGTTCGGAGGGCTGGCGCTGCTCAACAACAGCGCGCTGCGGCCGGCGAACCCGAGCGTCTCGGTGGTCACCGGCATGTTCCTGGTGCTGACCGTCGCGCTGGTCCGGCAGATCCCGCGGACGACGCTGGTTACCGTGTCCGTGCTCTACCCGCTCATGTACGCCTCGGCTGAGACGGGCCTGGCCGAGCAGCTCGGACTGGACATCTTCCGGGCCCCCGCGATCAGCGACGCCGCCCTGCAGTCGGAGTTGCACCTCGTCCCGCTGCTGGTGGTCGGCTACCTCGCGGCCGCGAGCGGAGTACGCCGGTTCACCTGTCTGTTCTTCACCATGGGCAGCCTGGCCGGACTGATGATCGGCCTGCCGACCGTGGTCGCGATCGTGCTGAGCAACAGTCCGCGCGAGGTCTTCGCGTACGGCGAGCGGTACAAGAACCTGCCGCGCGACATCCCCAGCCTCTACGACTACATCGACCTCTCGCTGTTCGTCTTCGCCGAAGCGCTGATCTGCGGCATGGTCCTGCTCGGGGCCAACGCGTTGCGCCGCCGCAAGAGCCTGCTCGTCATGGAGCAACGCAACTCGGCACTGGTCCGGCTGCGGACGATCGAGGCCGAGCGGGCGGCGGCCGCCGAGCGGACCAGGATCGCCCGCGACCTGCACGACGTGGTCTCGCACCACATGAGCGCGGTGGTGATCCGGGCCCAGGCGGCCGACCGGGTCGCCGACCAGAAGCCCGAGGCGCTCCGAGAGGCGGTTCGCTGGATCGCCGCGAGTGGCCGGGAGGCGCTCACCGCGATGCGGGAGACCGTCCGAGTGCTGAACAACGCGGCCCCCGGTACCGGACTCGAGATGGCCCCGGTGCCCGACCTGGCTGCCGTCGCGCGGATGGGCGACCGGCTCAAGGCGGTGGGGATCGACGTCACCATGCAGTTGCCGACCCGCAGCCGGCAGCTCACCTCCGCCACGGACCTGACCGCAGTACGGATCATCCAGGAGGCGCTGACCAACGTGATGGTGCATGCGAAGGCCACTGCCGCTCAGGTGAGCTGGCAGAGTGGGCCGCGGGGTGAGCTGCTCACCATCGACGACAACGGCAGCGGCGGGCCGCCACCGGCGAACGTGCTGGAGACCGCGAAGCGGCAGGAGAGCGGCCGCGGCAACGGACTGATCGGAATGCGCGAACGCGCACACGCGAGCGGCGGCACACTGACCGTCGCCGCCGGACCACTGGGTGGATGGAGAGTGCAGGCATGGTTGCCGCCGCAGAGGTGACGGAGCAGATCAAGATCCTGGTGGCCGACGACCAGGGCGTGATCCGGATGGGGCTGGCGATGATCCTCGACCACGAGCCCGACCTGACCACGGTGGCGCAGGCCGGCGACGGTGAGGAGGCGCTGCGGATGATCACGCAGTACGACCCGGACGTCGTCCTGATGGACATCCGGATGCCGGTGATGGACGGGCTGGAGGCGACCGCGCGAATCACCAAGGCCGCCAAGGAGTCCGGGCGCGGGCGGCCCGCGGTACTGGTGCTGACCACCTTCGACGACGAGGCATACGTGCTGAGCGCCGTCCGGGCGGGTGCGTCGGGCTTCCTGCTGAAGGACACCGACCCCGATCTGCTGGTGGCGGCGGTGCGGGCCGTGCACCGCGGCGACTCGCTGGTCGACCCGGCCTCGACGCGGGTGCTGCTCGAGCGCTGCGTCGAGTTGGAGCGACAGGTCGGTAGTGGACCGGCCGAGCCGGCGCCTTCCGCCGGGCGCTGGACCGGACCGCTCGCGCAACTGAGTGAGCGCGAGCGGGAGATCCTGGTCTGGATGGCGCGCGGCCTGTCCAACCGCGATCTGGCCACGAAGCTGTTCGTCAGCGAGACCACGGTGAAGACCCACGTCAGCAGCGTGCTGTCCAAGCTCGGCCTGTCCAGTCGCGTCCAGGCGGTCGTCGTCGCCTATGAGGCAGGCGTGGTCCGGCCCGGCGAGGCCGAGGTCCGCTGGGAGAGCTAGGTCAGCAGGTACCAGCCGCCGGCCACGGCGGCGACGAGCAGAACGACAGTCAACAGCTGAACACGAAGCGAAGCCTGACGGCGTCGCGGCAAGAAGTCCCCGGTCATGTTCTCCAGCGTGCCTGGGGAAACCGGTCCGCCCATCCTCCCGCGGAACGGTTCTCACGTGGCGCAAGTCGCCCCCGGACCGACCCGAAGTCATCCCTGGGGATGACAACCGTCCAGTTTTGTTGCCCTCGGCCCCTGTCCGGCTACTGACCGAAGTACTCGGCGGCCACCTTCTTCGGAACGCACATCGCCCAGGCGTCGAGGATCAGCTCGCGGAGCTCGGTCTCGTCGATGGCGGCCAGGTTCACTTCGATCCAGCGATAGCGCTCGTCGGCCTTGCTCGGCGGCAGGAACTTCTCCGGGTACGCCGCCAGCGCGGCCTCCCGCTCTTCCTTCGGGAAGCCGATGCCCATCTGCTGCTCGTCCCGCGACATCGCGAGGTAGACGATCTGCCCGACCCGGAACTTGATCCGGTCCCGGACCACCACCTCGTAACTGCGCGGTAAGCCCTCGGTCACCGCCCGGATATCCGCAAGGTCGACCACGCTCCGACTCTACCCACTCTGTACCGTGGTCGGATGCCTGAAGCAATGGTGAGCGCGGTCGAAGGCGCTGAGGTGGTGTTCCGCCTCAGCGATCCTGAGCATGCGTTCACCGGGGTACGGCTGTGGGAGGAGCTCGGGCTCGCGGCCGAGCAGCTGGAGTTCAAACCGGTCGAGAACGGGTGGGAGCTGCGGCTACCGCGGCCGTCCGTGCACCGGATGGAGTACCTGTTCGACATCGCCGGCTCCGGGATGCGGACCGACCCGACCAACCCGCGGGTCGTCGGTGGCGCCTTCGGTGAACACTCCTGGCTGCCACTTCCCGGGTACGTCGAACCTGCCTGGATCGCGGTCGAGCCGATCGCGTCGAGCCTGACCCCGTTGCCGGTCGACCCGACTCCGGTGGGCCCGATCGACGTCCAGATCTGGGCGCCGGACGGGATCGCACCCGGCTACGAGTTGCCGTTGCTGCTGGCCCACGACGGGCCCGAGTTCGCGGCATACGCCGGGCTGACCCACTACGTCGGCGCCATGGTTGCCGACGGGACTCTGCCCCCGCTGCGGCTCGCGTTGATCCGCCCGGGCTCCCGCAACCTCTGGTACGCCGCCAACCCGCAGTACGCGCAGGCCCTGACGCAAGACGTGCTGCCGACGGTCACTTCGGCGTACCGGAGCAAGCGGCCGGTGCTGATGGGGGCGAGTCTCGGGGCACTCGCCGCTCTCTACGCCGAGTGGAACCATCCGGGCAGCTTCGCCGGGCTGTTCCTGCAGTCGGGGTCGTTCTTCACGCTCGACACCGACCCGCAGGAGGCGAAGTTCGAGTACTACGCCGAGGTCACCGCCTTCGTGAACTCGGTGCTCGCCGCCACCGAGCCACCCAGCAAACCCTTCGCATCGATGACCGCCGGGACACCGGAGGAGAACGTGCACAACAACCGGGTGATGGCGGCCCACCTGAGCCGTCTCGGCTTGCAGGTCGCGTTCGACGAGACCCCGGACATGCACAACTTCACCGCCTGGCGCGACGTCCTGGACCCCTGCCTGACCAACTTGTTGAACCGCGTCTGGGGTTAGGGTCGAGCGGGTGCTGAAGACACTCGCTGGATTTTCCGCGTTCGGTCTCTTCTGGGGAGCATGGGGCGCGATCCTGCCCGCGGTGAAGGCCGAGACCGGGGTCAGTGACGCGCAGCTCGGCGGTGCATTGCTGATGGTCGGGCTCGGCGCGCTCCTATCGATGCGCTTCACCGGCTACCTGATCGACCGGTACGGCGGCGTCGTGCTGCCGGTGGCCACCCTGCTCTTCGCGGCATGCGGAGTGCTGCCCGCGCTGGCCGACTCGGCCGTCACGCTGGGCGGTGCGCTCTTCCTGCTCGGCGCTACCTCGGGCGCGACGGACGTGGCCATCAACGCCACCGGTACGACCGCCGAGGCCGACACAGGCAAGCCACTGATGAACCTGGCCCACGGACTCTTCTCCATCTCAGTAGTCGCAGCCAGCCTCGGTACTGCGGGCCTCCGCGCCGCCGGGGCCGGTGCAATGCCGGTACTGGGCGGGGTCTCCGTCGTGATCGTCCTGATCGCCGCGGTACTCCTGGCGCCCGGCTCACGCGGCCACATCCGGCCAGTGGCCAAGGAGCAGGGCAAGCGCAGACTTGAGCCCGCCCTGCTCGTGTTCGGCGGCCTGTGCGCCCTCGCCTACGTCGTCGAGAACGCCTGGCAGAGCTGGAGCGCAGTACACCTCGCCACAACGCTCAGTGCTGCTCCCGCACTCGCCTCGAGCGCACCAGCCGTCTTCGCAGCCGCCGCGGCCACTGGCCGGATCAGCGGCAACGCCCTCTTGCGCCTGGTCAAGCCGACACAACTCCTAGTCGCCGGGGGGAGCGTCGCAGCCGTCGGTAGCGCACTGGCGGCCGTCGCGGGCAACCCCTGGCTCGCACTGGTCGGCATAGCGATCGCAGGCCTCGGTACGTCGGTCTGCGCGCCGACCATCATCAGCCTGGCCGGTGCCTGGGCAGGACCCGAGCGGCGAGCCGGTGCCGTCTCCACTGTCACCACCATCGCCTACCTCGGCTTCCTGCTCGGCCCGGCGGCCGTCGGCGCCTTCTCCAGCATCTGGTCGTTGCCCACGGCATTGGGTGGTGTCGCAGTACTGGCTGTAGTCGTGGCAGTGCTCGGTCCGGTGGCGGGACGCGCTGGAGTGAGGCAAACAACGTAAAGACATGGCAGGGTGGCGGGAGAACCGGACAGGGGTGAGGCTGCATGGAGCGCGAGCAGGTCGAACTGGAAGCCCCCGGGCTGGACCGGCCCGGCACACTGATCCGCTACGGCCACTACGGCCGGCCTGTGCTGGTGTTCCCCAGTGAGCAGGGCCGCGCCTGGGACTACGAGAACAACGGCATGGTCGGAGCCGTCGCCGACCTGATCGAGGCGGGCCGGGTCAAGCTGTACTGCGTCGACTCCTACGACCACGTGAGCTGGTCGGACCGGAGTATCCCGCTGGAGGAGCGCGCTCGCCGCCACGGGCTGTACGAGTCGTGGATCCTCGACCAGGTCGTCCCGGCGATCGGCAGGGACACACCGGGCGCCGCGGACATCATCACCACGGGGTGCAGCCTGGGAGCCTTCCATGCGCTCAACTTCGCGGTGAAGCGCGCCGATCTGTTCCCGATCGCGATCTGCCAGTCCGGCAACTACGACGCCTCCAGCTGGCACGCGTGGGGCGAGCGCGGCGACGCGACGTACTTCAACAACCCCGCCGACTACCTGCCCAACCTGGAAGGCGAGCACCTCGACTGGTTGCGCAGCAGGCTCTTCCTGGTCCTCACCGTCGGCCAGGGCGACTGGGAGACAAACCCGACGGGTTCCCTTCCCTCGGCGCACGCCACGGCCGCAGTACTGGCTGCCAAGGGCATCCCGCACGAGTTCGACCTCTGGGGTCACGACGTCGCCCACGACTGGCCTTGGTGGCAGAAGCAACTCGCCCACCACCTGCCCCGATTCTGTTAAGGAGCTCATCACCATGGCTGACCGCTCTCAGCATCTGATCGGGTTGTTGCTCGGCGCCGAAGAAGACTGGCCGCAGGCGTTCGAGGCACTGTTGCGGCGGGTCGGGCCGGTCAAGGCCGGCGATCGCACCCACGAGTTCGGTACCGAGCGGCTGACCATCGAGCCGTTCGACCTGAACGACCCGGTCCGGGTCGGCCTCGTCATCGACCGGCTCGCCTACTGGTACTACCACCCGCGCGAGTGGCTGAAGAAGGCCGCGCTGATGAACGGCACCTACCTGCTCAACTCGCCGTTCACCTTCCAGTCGATGGAGAAGCACAGCGCGTACTGCGCGATGCTCCGGCTCGGCCTGAAGATCCCGCGAACCGTCCTGGTGCCGTACAAGAACCCGGTCGACAACGTGCGCTGGGCCTACACGGCGACGAAGTACAACAAGCCGTTCGACCTGGACGCGATCGCCGACGACCTCGGCTACCCGATGTACATGAAGCCGTTCGACGGCGGCGGCTGGCGCGGGGTGTCCCGGATCAACAACCGCGAGGACCTGCACGCCGCCTACGACCAGTCCGGCGAGATGCTGATGCACCTGCAGGCCACGGTCGAGTACGAGAAGTTCGCCCGGGCGCTGTCGATCGGCCCCGAGACAATGGTGATGGACTTCCGCCCCGACGAGCCGATGCACAACCGGTACGCCGTCTCGCACGACTTCCTCAGCCCGTCGGCCGGCCACCAGGCGGTCGCGATCAGCCGGATCGTGAACGCCTTCTTCGGCTGGGAGTTCAACTCCTGCGAAATGCTGGTGGCCGGCGACTCGGTACACCCGATCGACTATGCCAACGCCTGCCCCGACGTCGCGATCACCTCGCTGCACTACTACTTCCCCTGGGCGATCAGCGCGCTGGTGAAGTGGTCGGTGTACTCACTGGCAACCGGCCGCCGAACCAAGGTCGACCTGCACACCGAGCGGTACTTCGCGATCTCGGACGACGACTCACTCGACTACGACGCCAAACTCGACGGCTATCTCGCACTGGCCGACGAATACTTCGAGACGGCGAAGTACCACGAGTGGTGCGCGGAAAACCTGACCCACTTCGACGAGCAACTCGTCGACTGGGTCTCCAGCGAAGACTTCGACCGAATCCTGCGAGAGACGGTCGCGGCCACCTATCCGGCACACGAGCAGGAGAAATTCCTGGAGCACTTCCGCGGCCTCACCGGACTGTGGGTGACCGACCAGGCCAAGTAGCTCACACAGCGCAGATCCCACACTTGCACCACGCTCGCTCCTAATGGGGGTTACCGTGCCGCAGGCGTGGGCTCTGCGGTTACCGGCTCGTCCTTCCGGACGAGTTGGTCGTTCTTCGGGACGAGATCGGCTCGCCGACTGACTCGTTTCGGCATCTCACCGCGTCACCAGGGGTAGAGACATCCGCTCCCCCGGAGGTTCATGGTGCGCCGCTTGCTGTTTCGGCTGCTCGGCTGGTTGCTCGCGTTGTTCTTCGTCCTGGTGATCACCGCGGTGGCCGCGTTCTTCATCGGCTACCAGCGCACCGACATCCCGAGGGTCAACGAGGACTTCCGGGCGAACGCGACCGTCGTGACCTATGCCGACGGCAAGTATCAGCTCGGCTCGTTCTACGAGCAGAACCGCAAGTCGGTGCTGCTGCGGGAGGTGCCCAAGCATGTGCAGGACGCGGTGATCGCCGCCGAGGACCGCAGCTTCTGGACCAACCCGGGGATCTCCTTGGCCGGGACGGCGCGGGCCGCGCTGGCGATTGCCCGAGGCAAGCAGTTGCAGGGCGGTTCGACCATCACCCAGCAGTACGTGAAGGTGATGTACCTGACCCAGGAACGCACGATGTCACGCAAGCTCGACGAGCTGTTCATCGCGACCAAGGTGAGCCGGACGCAGGACAAGACGACGATCCTGGAGAACTACCTCAACACGATCTACTTCGGCGAAGGCGCGTACGGCATCCGGGCGGCCGGCCAGGTGTATTTCGGGGTCGACCATCCGACGGACCTCACCGTGCCACAAGCGGCGTACCTGGCGACCGTGCTCAACAACCCGACCTGGTTCGACTCCGACAACCCGGCGGCCGCGCGCCGAACGCTCTCCCGCTACCGCTACGTGCTCCACGGCATGGCCGAGCTGTCGACCATCACGGCCGCCGACGAAGCGCAGTACCGGAAATCCCTTCCTGTGTTGAAGAAGCGCCCCAAGGGCAACCGGTACGCCGGTCCGACTGGGTACCTGCTCGATCTGGCGCGGCGCGAGCTGGCGCAGTACGGGTTCGACGCGGATCGGTTGACCGGGGGTGGATTGCGGGTGATCACCACATTCGATCGCGGGCTCCAGCAACGGGCGGTGGCGGCCGTTGCCGCGGGCTATCCGATGGGGTCGACGTCGGTGCAGGTTGCGCTGGCGTCGGTCCGGCCGGGCACTGGCGAAGTGGTCGCTCTGGTGGGCGGCCGCGACTATCTGAAGAGCCAGCAGAACTGGGCCACCACCAAGGCGCCGCCGGGCACACTGCTGCGCCCCTTCGCGCTCGCCGATGGAACGACGGGCAAGGACCTCGACCGCCAGTACTTCGATCTGGTCGACGCGCGTCAGGGCGAACTCATCTCGAAGGCCGCTGAAGCTGCCGGGATCCCGCGCATTCCCAAGGCGGATCGTGCGGCACCGGGGCTCGGACCGGATCCGTTGGCGTCGCCGCTTGATCTCGCCGGGGCCTATGCCACCTTCATCGCCGACGGCCGGTGGGTGCGGCCGCATGTGATCAAGGAGGTGCGCGACTCGCACGGCAAGGTGCTCTGGGCAGCTGACAAGTTGCGGCCGGTTCAGGCGCTGCACAGCGAGGCGGCGCAAGGTATCGACGACGTTTTGATGGGCGGCAAGGGCACGAGCGCGACCGGGCTGAGCATTGAGAAGCGGCAGTTCAACAGGAAGTGCCGGTGCAAGAGGTATCGGGGTGCGCGGGACACTTTGGCCAGCTGGTGGGTCGGCTACACGCCTGAGTTGTCGACCGCGGTGCTCTACCGGGCCGGCAAGGCGGGTGAGTCGGATCTGGGGCCCTATGGCGACGGCAAGGGGTTCGGGAGCGACGGGTGGCCGGCCGCCACTTGGTCGGCGTACGCGCATCAGGTGGTGGCGCGGGCGCGCTGAGGATCAGTTCTGGAGGGCTTCCAGGATTGCCAGCAGGGCGACCACTCGCGCAGGTGGGACAGCGAAGGCGCCGCGGGACGGCGAGTGGAGCCAGCCTTCGGCGGTCAACTGGCGCAGGTGGTGGTAGATCTGCCCGCTGGTCTCGAGCCCGTCGACCTCGCTCAACGCACTGACGGTCGCCCGCCCCCGGACGATCTCCCGCAACAAGGTGAGCCGCACCGGATTCCCGAGCGCCGCCAACCCTCCAGCAAGCCCCGCCCAATCATCCCGCTCCCGCAGCCCCTCCAAGGCCCGCTCCGCCTCAGCGGCCACGCGCTGCGCGGCGTCCGCCCCGCCTACCCCCGCCCGCTGCGCGCTACCCGCTCCGCCTGCTCCCGTGCCCTGCGCCCCGCCCGCTCCGCCTCCTCCGGCGCCACCCACTCCTTCTTTCCCCGCACTGCGGGTCGGCGCTTCGGGGGTTGTGGACAACGCGGCGGATTCGAGCGCTGCGATGCGCCTCTCCAGCTCTGCGAGCCGGTTATCCACAGCCTTCTCCACATTGTGGATAGTACGTAGTTACGTAGCTATTGCAAGTACCACCGGACGTAAGGTGGCGAGGTGCGTGATGACGAGGTGCCTGGGTGGTGGCAGCGGCTGGGGCTCGACGGTTTGGTGGACGTGCATGTGCACTTCCTGCCGGATCGGGTGATGGATGCCGTCTGGGGCTACTTCGACCAGGCCGGCAAGCACTACGGCACCGCCTGGCCGATCACCTACCGCACGCCGGTGGCCGAGCGACTGAAGACGCTCGAGGCCCTCGGCGTACGCCGGTTTCCCGCGCTCGTCTATCCGCACAAACCGGACATGGCCGCCGGCCTCAACACTTGGGCCCGGGAGTTCGCGGCGAACACGCCCGGCTGCGTCCCGAGCGGGACCTTCTACCCCGAGCCCGGCGCAGCGCAGTACGTGAAGGAAGCCTTGGAGCTGGGCACGCGGATCTTCAAGGTGCATGTCCAAGTGGGCGACTACGACCCGCGCGACGACGAGCTCGACGCGGTCTGGGGCCAGCTGGCCGAGGCCGGCGTACCGGTCGTCGTGCACTGTGGATCAGGCCCGATCCCCGGCCGCCACACCGGCCCGGGCCCGATGGGTGAGGTCCTCAGCCGCCACCCCCGCCTCACCGCGGTCATCGCCCACCTCGGCATGCCCGAGTACGCCGAACACCTGCAGCTCGCGGAGACCTATCCCAACGTCCACCTGGACACCACGATGGCCTGCACCCCGTTCACCGAGGCGCTCGCGCCGTTCCCCCGCGACCTGCTCCCCCGGTACGCCGCCCTCCAGGACCGCATCGTCCTCGGCTCCGACTTCCCCAATATCCCGTACCAGTACGCCGTCCAGCTCGAAGCCCTCGAACGCCTCGACCTCGGTGACGCCTGGCTCAAAGCAGTCTGCTGGGACAACGGAGCCCGCCTCCTCGGCGTCTAGCCCGGAGGGCCGGACCGCCCCCACTCACAAACCTCAGCTGGTGGCACCCGGCCGAGCGTGGGTGAGCGTGCTGTCGGCCCAGAACGGCAGCTTTGTGAGTGGGGGCGGTCCGGGGCCTCGTGGACAGGTTGATTGCCGCGCCTATTCCATCGTTGTAAAGTCGAGCCCGCCCGCATCCCTTCTGCTCTTGGGAGCCTTCTCGATGCCCAGCCTTCAGCCCCGCCCCGAGCATCCCCGGCCGCAGTTCACCCGTCCCGCTTGGCTCAACCTCAACGGTGAGTGGCAGTTCGAGCTGGACCGGTCCGACTCCGGGCTGGAACGCGGCGTCCGCGACCGCGACCTGCTGCAGCGGATCACCGTGCCGTTCGCCCCGGAGAGCCAGTTGTCCGGGATCGAGAACGTCGACTTCCTCGAGGCCGTCTGGTACCGGACGACGGTGACGATCCCCGCCGACTGGGCCGGCAACGACGCCGTGCTGCACTTCCAGGCCGTCGACCATGACGCCACCGTCTGGGTCAACGGCGTCGAGGTGGTCCGGCATCGCGGCGGCTTCACCCCGTTCAGCGCCCCGCTTACCGGCGTCGCCGCACCGGGCGAGGAAGCGACGATCGTGGTCCGCGCGCGCGACAGCCGGTACGGCGTACAGGCGCGGGGCAAGCAGTCGCAGCCGTACTTCAACGCCGACTGCCACTACACCCGCACCACCGGGATCTGGCAGACCGTCTGGCTGGAGGCGGTCCCGTCGGTCCACCTCAATCGGCCGCGGATCACCCCTGACGTCGCCGGCTCCTGCTTCCACCTCGCCGTGCCGGTCTCGGCCAACAAGCCGGGCTGGAAGGTCCGTGCCGTGTTGTCCGACGAGACCGGCGAGGTGACCTCGGCCGAGGTCCGCGCCGATCTCGACCTCGCGCCGCGACTCGTCCTCGTCGTACCGGCTGATCGCGTCCGGCTCTGGGACACCGGCGATCCTCACCTGTACGGCGTCACACTGGAGCTGATCGATGCCGACGGCAACATCGTGGACACGGCGGACAGCTATGCCGGCCTGCGGTCCGTGTCGATCAACGGCCAAGCGGTGTTGATCAACGGCAAGCATGTGTTTCAGCGACTCGTGCTCGACCAGGGCTACTGGCCCGAGAGCCTGATGACGGCGCCGTCCGAAGAAGCGCTGATCGCGGACATCGAACTGAGTCTCGCAGCTGGATTCAACGGCGCGCGCCTCCACCAGAAGGTATTCGAGGAGCGGTTTCTGTACCACGCGGATCGGCTCGGTTACCTGGTCTGGGGTGAGTTCGGCGACTGGGGTGCATCCGTTGCCGACGGCACCCGTGACAACAACCAGCAGCCGACCGCTTCGTTCGTCACGCAGTGGTTGGAGGCGGTCGAGCGCGACTACAACCACCCCTCCATCATCGGCTGGTGCCCGCTCAACGAGACGCACCAACTGCTGCACGACCGGATCACGCAGCTCGATGACGTGACGCGGGCGATGTTCCTTGCCACGAAGGCGGCCGACGCGACCCGGCCAGTACTGGACGCTTCGGGCTACTCGCATCGCGTGCCGGAGACGGACATCTGGGACTCGCACAACTACCAGCAGGACCCGGTCGAGTTCGGCAAGCAGATGGCCGGTCTGGCCGACGGTTCGCCGTACGGGAACACGGGCGGGGACGATGATCGGCCGATCTCCCAGGACTACAACGGGCAGCCGTACTTCTGCAGCGAGTTCGGCGGCATCTGGTGGAATCCCGAGGCGGCTCAGGCTTCGGGTAATGACAGTGCGCAGTCGTGGGGTTATGGGCAGCGGGTGAAGGACGAGACGGAGTTCTACGATCGCTTCACCGGGTTGATCGATGTGTTGCTCGACGACCCGCTGATGTTCGGCTACTGCTACACGCAGCTCACCGATGTGTTCCAGGAAGAGAACGGGATCTATCGGTTCGATCGCAGTACCAAGCTGGACGTTGCCCGGATTCGCGCGATTCAGACGCGCGCGGCGGCGTACGAGAAATAGCTGTTAGAGGGTGCCGGTCGCCCATTGCAGTCCGAGGCTGCTGAGGGCGACCGACACCCACAACAGTGCACCCAGTGCTAGTGGACGCCAGCCGGCCTTGCGCAATTCGGATGGACGCATCGACAGACCGATTGCCACCAGCGCTGAGGTGATGAGGAATGTCCCGACCAGAGACAGCGTCTCCTGCCATGCCTCCGGTACGAGTCCTGCACTTCGCAGGCCGGCGGCGGCGATGAAGCCGATCAGGAAGAGCGGAACCATTCGCCGCCACGGGAGCTTCGGCCGGCTGGCGTCGGCCGTGTGGGCGCGGGCTTCCCGGCGGGACTTGAGGATGACCAAGCCCAGCACGATGGGGATGAGCATGAGGGAACGGGTCAGTTTGACGACCAGGGCCTGGTCGCCGGCTTGCTGGCTGTAGGTGTAGCCCGCGGCGACGACTGACGAGGTGTCGTTGATCGCAGTACCGGCCCACAGGCCGAAGGCTTCGGCGTCGAGGCCGAGCAGGTGACCGAGCGGCGGGAAGGCGAGCACCGCAACGACATTGAAGGTGAAGATGGTCGCCAGCGCATAGGCAACCGACGACCGCTTCGCACCGATCGCCGCAGTCGCGGCCGCGATCGCCGACGCGCCACAGATCGCAGTACCGACGCCGATGAGCGTCTGAGTGTCGCCTCGAACACCAAGCAGTCGCCCGAACAACCAGGCCCCGCCGAGCGCGACCGCCAGGGTCCCGAGCATCACGGGCAGCGAGTCCCCACCGACCCGAACCACTTGCTGCAGAGACAACCCAGTCCCCAGTACGACGATCGACAGCTGCAGCAACGTCTTCGAGGCGAAGTCGTACCCCGGGCGGGACCAACTGCCGCGCAATGCCGGGACGAGTACGCCGGCCAGAACGCCGAGCACGATCCCGAACACCGGCCCGCCGATCACCGGCACCAGCCGTCCGAGCGGCACCGCGGTGGCGGCCAGCGCGAGCACCACGAGCAGACCCGGAACACGCTCGATGAAGTGGGGAGTCTCGGGTCGCGTGGCGGCAGCGGCGGGTGACCTAACCTCGACGTGCACCACTAACCGGCCCTCCCGACTGAAATGTGCGTACATTTAAGTTAAGAGATGACCGGACATTTAGCAAGACGGTATCGACCAGAGAGGTCCGGATGAGCGAGCGCAAGCTGGATCGCAGCGGTGGGCAGCCGCTGTGGAAGCAGCTGCAGCAGGAGCTGGTACGCCGGTTGCGGGCCGGCGAGTTCGACGACCTGTTCCCCGGCGAGCTCGCGCTGGTCGAGGAGTACCAGGTGAGTCGGCACACCGTTCGCCAGGCGCTCAGCAAGCTCCGGGCCGACGGACTGATCGTTGCCGAGCGCGGGCGCCAGCCACGAGTCGCGACGACCCCCGAGATCCGGCAGCCGATGGGGGCGCTCTACAGCCTCTTCTCCTCGGTAGAGGCGTCCGGTCTCCCCCAGCACAGCGTCGTACGGGCTCTGGATGTCCGGGCGGACGGCGTGATCGCCACCAGGCTGGACCTGGAGGCTTCGATCCCACTGGTCTACCTGGAGCGAGTCCGCTTCGCAGGAGACGAGCCGCTGGCGCTGGACCGCGTCTGGCTGCCTGCGTCGCTGGCAGAAGGGCTACTGGACGCTGACTTCAGTCACACCAGCCTCTACAACGAGTTGGCCGAGCGTACTGGGCTCCGGCTCGGCCACGGCCGGGAAGACATCCGTGCAGTCAACCCGACTCCAGCAGAGCGTGCACTGCTGCACTGCCCGGCCGATGCTGCCGCCTTCTCGATCAACCGGCTAGGGCACGCCCAAGGCCGCAAGATCGAGTGGCGGCACACCGTAGTACGGGGTGATCGGTTTGCCTTGGCAGCGGAGTTCTCTGCTCACGACGGCTACCGCCTGACCCCTGCAACGGCCGGCGGGGCCTTTACAGCGTGACCGACTCCAGGTGGTCGATTTTGACGAAGGCTGAGCCAGCGGCTTCGACAGAGGCCCGGAGCTTGTTGAGACCGCCCCAGTCGACGGCCGGCTTGTCCAGCGGCTCGTCGAAGTCGTCCCAGTGGGTGGCGATCACTGTCTTCACCGGCTTGATCGTCTGAAACAGGCGGTCGGTGACACCCGGCTCACCACCGGGAGCAGCGAGCACCACGTCGACCTGCAGGTCCCGCAAGGCGACCGGGTCGTAGCCCGCAGTACTGAGGCTGAGGATGCGTAGACCGCCGATGGTGATGACGTAGGCGAGCGTGCCGCCCTCCACCAGGTCAGCGATCGTCCGCGGCCGGGGCGGCACTGCACCTGGCCGTGTGCCCGGGAAGGCGAACTGGTGCCGCTCGCCACCACACGAGTGCAGAGACCGGAACACCTCGACAGTGAACCCCTTGAACGGCAGGTACTCCCCACCACTCACCTGGGACAGCTGGTCACCCGGCGCCCGCATTGCCCGCAGCAGGTTGAGATGCGACTCGTTCCCCAGCACAGTGGCGCCGGTCTTGCGGGCGATGTAGGGCACGTCGGGGATGTGGTCGTAGTGCCCGTGGTGCACGAGCACCGCGTCCGCGCGGCTCACGTACCGATCGATCACCTCAGGCTTGCTCACCACTCTCGTCGCCGGATCAGCACCGCCCGGCTTGAAGGTCCCGGTCTTGAACCTGGTCAGCCACGGATCAGTCAGTACTACGTGCGCGCCGCAGCTGATCTCCCACGAGTGGTTGCCCCACCAGGTGAACTTCACGGGCTCCCGCGAAGCACCCTGCCGTGTGGCGCCCTGCTGCGAAGCGCTATCCGCCGCTGTCGCCGCGTTGCGCCAACCAACCAGCCCGGTGGCGCCTACCGCGGCAGCCGTCGCACCGGTCAGTACTCCTCTTCGACTCAAAGTCACGCCGTCCCCTCACTCGTTCGGACCGCCAGTCAAGGTGAGGGCGATTGGCCATGTCGAATAGGCTCTTGATCATGAGTCGATCCCCTGGTGATATCACCGCAGGTCAGGTGGGTCATGCTGACTGAGCGATACCTGCAGATTTTCGTAGCGCTGGCTGATGAGCAGCACTTCGGTGACGCGGCGCGCGTTGTCGGGATCACCCAGCCGCCGCTCTCCCAAGGGCTTCGGCGGCTGGAGGCCATGATCGGCGCCAAGTTGTTCGAGCGCGGTCTCGGCCGGGTCGAACTCACCCCGGCCGGCGTTGCCCTGCTGCCGTACGCCCGTCGCGCTCTGAGCGCGCTCGAGGAGTTTCACCACGCTGCTGTCGCCCGCGACCCCGACGGCACGGAGATCCGCATCGGGCTGACGCCGGAGGTGCCTGCTTCCGTAGGCGCCGCAGTGGCCGCCGCCTGTGGCGAGGCTGTCCGCGGCAGCCGGGTTACCGCGATCTCGGCGCCAACCAGCTCCCTGGTCAACCAGGTCTCGTCCGGACGCCTCGCGATGGCGGTCGTACTCCACCCGGCCGTCCTCGACGGTCTGCAGGCAGGACCGGTCACCCTGCTCAGGAGCTGGGCGCTGGTGCCCACCTCCCTCTACCCGGACGACGGCGAGCCGCTCCCGCTCCGCAAGCTCGACGGCCTGCCGATCGCAGTACGGCCGCGGGCAGAAGCTCCTGCGGCCAGGGACCTCTTCCTCGACACTCTCGGCCTCCACAGGCCTAGCGGCGGCACAGTGGTCGTCACCGACGACAGGGCTGGCCTGGCCATGGCCGCTGCCGGCCAAGCGATCGTCATCACCCCTGACGACTCCCTCCAAGCTGCAGGACTCGGCAGACACCGCCTGGTCGACGACCCACTCCCGGTACGCCTCCGCCTCGTCTGGCCTCAGTCCCGTACGCCGAACGCGCTCCCGCCTGAGGTCATGTCGCAGCTGGCCCAGGCGCTGGTGTCGCCATGACTGCCCGCATCCGTGCGACCTTCGACGATGCAGGAGCCCGTGGCTGGCTCCACGCGGTCTCGCTGGACCACCCGGACCAGACAGTCGACCTGGACCCGGACGTCGTCGTACCGATCGCCTCTGTCTACAAGCTGCCCCTGCTAGCGGCGTACTGCTACCTGGTAGACGCTGAAGAGCTCAACCCGCAGCAGCAGGTCACCCTGCTTCCAGAGGACCGCATCGACGGCCCAACTGGTTTGTCGATCCTGCAGGACCCGGTGTCGATGTCGCTACGGGATCTGGCCGCCATGATGATGACTGTCTCCGACAATGCCTCTGCGGACGCACTGCTCAACCAGGTTGGCGTGGACCGGCTTGCCCAACTCCTGCGGTCGTTCGGCCTGCAGCACACGTTCGTACGCCGTGGGGCTGCGGGCAACCTCAGCGAGTTGAGGCGGCGTACGGGTGCGAGCGATGTGGACGCAGCGTTCGCAGTACTGGCTGACAACGACCAGACCGATCCAGCGGATGCCTACGACGCTGCTGGGATGTCTGCGAGCTCTGCCAGAGACATGACCACGTTGCTGGCCGGCCTGTGGTCCGGACGCCTGCTCTCGGCCGAGCAGACGGTATTCGCGCAGAGAGTCATGCAGCAGCAGGTCTTCTCGCAACGCCTCGCCTCCGGCTTCCCGTACGACGGGGTGCGGGTCGCCGGGAAGACCGGGACCTTTGGGGCGCTGCGCCATGAGGTCGGCGTGATCGTGATGCCAGGCGGCGACGCGTACGCCGTGGCCGTGTTCACCCACGCTGCTCGTGGTGACTTCCGGCTGCCACGGGTCGACGCGGCCATCGGCGAGGCGGCCCGCCTCGCCGTCGACCAGCTCCGCTGACGCTTTTGCGGTCAGACGACTGCGTAGGCCTCGACCTCGATCAGGATGTCGGGGCGGAACAGTGCGACGACCTGCACCGCAGTACTGGCCGGTGGGTTCGCCGTGTCGACGTAGGCGTCCCGCGCGACCCGCACGGCGGGCAGGTAGGCAACGTCGGTCACGTAGAAGTTGAGTTTCACCACGTTGGCGAAGGTCGCGCCGGCCGCTTGGAGACAGCGTTCGAGATTGGCGAAGACCTGCTGCGCCTGGGCGGCGGGATCACCCTCGCCGACAAGGTTGCCGTCGGCATCGAATGCGACCTGCCCGGCGATCGCGACCCAGCGGCCCGGACCGGTCACGACATGGCTGTACCCGTTGCCCGGAGCAACACCTTCGGGGTTCAGATGGGTGAGCAAGACTTCCTCCTTGTGATGGAGCGTCCATCCTGACCGGTCCACAGCCCATCGCACCAGCGCATACTTCGCACGGCGGCCATGCGTGACGGGTATATCTTGCCGTCTATGGAACTGACTCCGCTCAGAGCCTTCCGGGAGGTCTGCCGGCTGGGCTCGATCAGCGCCGCCGCGGAGCATCTCGGCTACACCCAGTCCGCCGTCTCGCGGCAGCTGGCCGGACTGGAGACGCAGCTCGGTCGGCCGTTGGTGCGGCGGCATGCGCGCGGTGTCGTGCCGACCGCGGCCGGGGAGGTTTTGCTGACTCATGCGATCGGCATCCTCGCTCAGGTCGACCGGGCGATCGCCGATGTCGAGTCCGCCGAGAGCTGGCCTGGTCCGCTGCGCGTGGGCGCAGTACCGACGGCGAGCGCCAAGCTGTTGCCGACTGCCTTGGCGGCATTCAACGTCGAGCGGCCGAACGCGCGGGTGACCTTCGCCGAGGACGTCACCCCGCGACTGATCCCACAGCTGACCGACGGCACGATCGACCTCGCGGTGATCACCGACTATCCGCCCGGCCTTCCGGCCGCCGACGGGCTCGAGGTGTTGCACCTGCTGGACGACCAGCTCCATGTCGCGCTGCCGACCGATCACCGGCTGGCCGGCAAACCGGTGATCGAGCTTGCCGAGCTCGCGACGGACAGTTGGGTCGAGGACTACGCGGGTGCGGCCGCAGTACTGACCAGCCTGTGCGCCAAGGCCGGGTTCGCGCCACGGATCGACATGGTGTGCGGATCATGGCTCGGCAAGCAGGCGTTCGTCGCCGCCGGGTACGGCGTCACGCTGGTGCCCGGACTCATCGTCCCGGCCTTGCGCGGCGACATCGTCGTACGGGAGCTGGCCGATCCACCGACGCGGACCGTGTACGTCGCGACCCGCGCCGGCGACGAACCGTGTGGCGCCGTCACCGGCTTCATCGAGGCCCTGCAGCGGGTGACTTGACTTCAAGTCCACTCGAACTGCTGGGATTTTCTCCATGACTTGGCAGACCGAATCCCTTGACCTCGACGCCTACCTGCGGCGGATCGATCATCCGCGCACCGGCGCCTCTGTCGAAACACTGCACAGCCTGCATGCCGCGCACGTCCGGGCGATCCCGTTCGAGAACGTGGACGTGATCCTGGGCACCCATCCGGGCCTTGAGTTCGACGCCATCCAGGCGAAGCTCGTCGGCCGGCAGCGAGGCGGTTACTGCTACGAGCACGCGCTGCTTTTCGCTGCTGTCCTGGAAGAACTCGGCTTCGAGGTGGAGCGCCGGGTGGCCCGCGTCCAACCGCACAAGTCGGGGCCACGAACCCACATGCTGCTGCTCGTCCGCGTCGACGGGCAGGAGTTCCTGGCCGATGTCGGCTTCGGTGCGGGGATGATGCACCCGATGCCACTGAAAGACGGCGCGGTGGTCGATCAGGCCGGCTGGGACCACAAGCTGACCGTCGAAGACGACGTGTGGACACTCTCCAAGCGCACCCCCGACGGCTGGGTCCCGATGCATGCCTCCGACAACGAGCCGCAACGTCTGATCGACTACGAGGTCTACCACCACTACGTTTCCAGCCACCCCAGCTCACCCTTCAGCACCAAGCTAGTGGTGATGCGCCTCGACCAAGGCATCAGCCGCCGCCTAGTCGGCGACCAGCTCACCATCGAGCACGCCGACGGACGCACCACCGAACGCACGATCGGCACGCAGGAACTGGAGACAGTCCTGAAGGACCTCGACATCGTCCTCAGCCCCGAGGAAGCGGACCGCCTTCGGCTGGTTGTCGAACACCAGTGAACGGTTAGGTGGGCGCCGAAGTGTGGGCGAGGGAGGATGGGGGGGTGAACACGTCGACGGAAGGGCAGGAGCTGGCCGCCTGGGCGAAGTTGCTGGCTGACTCGACCAGGGCCACGGTCTGTCTCGCGTTGCTCGACCGGCGGGCGTGGACGGCGACCGAACTCGCCAAGCTGGCCGGGGTTTCGCGGCCGACCATCAGCGAGCACCTCAACCTGCTGGTCGACGGCGGCCTGCTCAGCGAAGTACGGCAAGGACGCCACCGGTACGTCGAACTCGCCGGGCCGGAGACCGCCGAACTGCTGGAAGGCCTTGCGGCGTTGACTCCTCGGCCGGCCCAGGTCGCGACCAGCCTGTCGGCCGCGTCGAAACGCGACGCCTTCGCCCGCGCTCGCACGTGTTACGACCATTTCGCCGGGCGTCTCGGCGTCGCGCTGGCCGACGCGATGACGGAACGCGGCCTGCTCGACTGGTCGGCGGGAGTCGCGCTCACCCCGGCAGGGAGCGACTGGCTGGCCGAGCTGGGGATCGTCGTCGAGCCGCGGCGCGGGCGGCCCGCAGTACGGTCCTGTCTTGATGTGACGGAACGGCTACCGCATCTGGCCGGTGCGGTCGGGGCTGCTTTGTGCGCACATGCTCTGCAGCAGAAGTGGGTGGCGCGAATCCCGGGCGGGCGTGCGCTCCGGGTGACCGGATCGGTGGAAACCTTCGGCCTGCCCGGCGATGTCGTTCGTGGACTGATCTCCAGATCGTGAGACGAGAACACGCCCTCGACGGGCATTTGTCGGTGAAACCGCCTAGCCTTCGCCCATGACTGAGTTCGAGCCCGACACCGAGCTGGTGTCCCGTCTCTCGTTACCCAGCCATGTGGTCGTCCACGTGGACGGCCAGTGGCGGCGCGGCTGGCTGATCGGCCGCGAACACGAGGACACGGGATGGATCGGCGTGGTGCAGTACGAGGCCGACGACGGTATCGAGCGGACGGAACGCCTGCCGGCGGACCGGATCGCGCTGCCGGAGCCGGACCGGCCGACTGAGCGAGCGTCGTAGGACGTCGTAGTAGCAAGAGGAGGAGCACGTTACGAAGGCCCCCGGGAGCATCCGGGGGCCTTTCGTGTGTAACGACGTCGGGGCGCCTCGAGCGACAGGCGAGAACCCCGTCCCAGGCCCTTCGGGCGGTTGACCTGGGACGGGATCCTCAGTGGCGTTACACAGGGTGTATCGCTCGTCACCTGGTCAGCGTTACAGGTTTTCCGGAAGATTCCTGGTGGCGATCAGCCGCCGGGCCACGTCGCGCAGCTTGACGTTGTGGTCCTGGGAGTAGCGGCGCAGGACGGAGAAGGCCTGTGGACCGGTCAGGTTGAACCGCTCCATCAGGATTCCCTGCGCCTGACCGATCTGTTTGCGCGCCTCGATCGCCTGCCAGAGTGTGGATTCACTGCGCGCGTTCGTGACCGCCAAGGCGGCGTGGTCGGCGTACAGCTGGGCGACGGACTCGTCCGTCTCGGTGAACCGGCCCGGCGTCTCGGAGTACAGGGTGAGGGCGCCGACCGTGGTCGTCTTGGTTTGAAGGCAGACACTCAGGATGCTGCGCAGGCCGATCATCGCTGCTTTTGGTGCCCAGGCCGGCCAGCGCGGGTCCTCGGTGGCGTCCTGGCTCAGCACGCTGGTGTGGTCGTTGACGGTGGCATGCGTCGGGCCTTCGCCCACCTCGAGTTGCAACCGCTCGGCCTCTTCGACCAGCTCGCCGGTGGCCGCGACCGGTTCGAGGCGGCCGCCGCGTTGCATCAGCACCACAGTCGCGTGGCGGGCGCCGATGGCGGTGCTCACGTAATCCAGGAAACGCTCGGCGGTCTGCTCGACATCGGGCTGCTGATGCAGGTCCTGCGCCATCCGAGCCAGCTCCCGGGCCAGCTCGTCCTTCACTCGTGAGCCACCGAGGGGGGCACGGGAGTTGTCACCGGGGAACATCCTCGGGGGTCGGTACACGTCAGCACGGCGCATGCTGCGCCAGTGGCTGACTTCCCAACCGGGAGGAACTTTACCGCGCCGGTGACCCGGATTCCCGGCGTACCGGGCCGGTATGACCGGCGAGTTGCTCGGCTCCTGTCGGTGAGTTGCTCGGCTCCCGCCCCGGGGGTGGAAGGGGAACGGCCCCGGCGCACGTGGCTGAACGCCGGGACCTGGAGCGACCGGCCTCTCGAGCGACCGCTCACTCCTTGCTCTCAGGTGCCCTTTCGCACCGTGGTCAATCAGTGACGATGGCCGACGGCAACCGATCAGAAGCTGACGGCAAGCAAGACCCGGCCGGACTCGGCGCCCCGGATGTCCAGGCCCTTGATCTGGTGGCGGCGCAACTTGGTCGTGGTGGCCGGCTTCACCGTCGTACCGGGGGCCGCCGTCCAGCTCGCCAACAGGGTCGCCTTGCCGGTGTCGTCGGTGACATAGAGTTCGTAGCCGCGGACCCGCTCACTCGGTGTCGCCAACTTCTCGTACCGGCAACTGATCTCGATGGTCGTCCCCCACGGCTCGTCTACCAGCCGGGCGTCGGCGGTCAACTTGCTCGCCACTGTCTGCGCGAGCACCACCGTGTCGCCGGACGGACTATTGCGGGTGAGCGTCCCGTGGACGACCACTCCGGCCACTGCTGCGGTGGCGGCTGCGGCAGCCACCACCGCAGCAAGGCGGTACCTCTTGCGCCGCCGGTCACGCTGCACACTGCGCGCCAGCCCCGGCAACACGTTCGGCGGAGCGGCAGTGATCGTCGCCAGCGCCCGGTCGTCCGGCAACATCGCCAGAGTCCCGGGTACGCCGGCCAGCGACGCCACCTCCGCCGAACAGTCCGGACAGGTGCGCAGGTGCTCCTCATAGGCACGCCGGTCCCGTGGCGCCAGGACCCCGAGCAGGTACGCGGCGTCCCACTCCCGGTACGGGTCACTCATTCCTTCGTCACCCCCCTCTCCTGCAGCGCCAGCTTCAGCGCCCGCATCCCGTAGTGCAGCCGGGACTTGACCGTGCCGGCCGGGATGTCCAGCTCCCTGGCGATATCGGTGACCGTGCGGCGTCCGTAGTACGCGCGCACGATCACCTGCCGATGGTCATCCGACAACTGAGCCAGCGAATCCGACACCAACCACGCATCCAGTACTGCGTTCGCGTGGTCGGCGCTCGGTCGTTCCGGCAGGTCGTCACTGGCCACCTCGCGCGTGACCCGGGCACTGCGCCGGTCGTCGATGACCAGATTGCGCGCCACCGTGAACAGCCAGGCCCGGGCACCCGCCTCGTCCTCGGTCAGGATCTGCGGACGCCGCCACGCCCGCAACAAGGTCTCCTGAACGACATCCTCGGCGAACCGGTCATCCCCGGTCAGCCGGACGACGAACCGCCACAACGAGGGCGCGTGCACATCGTGCAGCTCCCGCAGCAGCGCCGCGCGGTCGTCGGCCATCGGCGCTCCTGCGCAGTCGTCGGGCTGCTCATCGTCCGGCGTCCCCGGGGTCACTCAGTTGCAGTTGCCAACTGCCGCGCCTCCTGCTGCTTGGACTCCCGCAACTGCTCCAGCGCCCAGGGCCCGGAGCCGAGGAACGCGATCAGCAGGAACGCGAAACAGAACAGGGCCGCCTTCTCCCCACCGTTCTGCACCGGCAGCAGCGCATCGACCTGGTGCACCGTGAAATAGGCGTAGGCCATCGATCCCGAGCACAGCAGAGCGGCGTACCGGGTCCCGAACCCGACCATCACCAGCGCTCCACCGACAAACTGAATCGCCGCGGCCCACCACCCAGGCCAGGCCAACGTCTCGACCTGCTTGGTCCCCAGCACCCCGAACAACGCCGCGGCCCCATGGGTCGCGAACAAGAACCCCACAACAATCCGGAAGACAGCCAGTACCTGCCCCTGCCAGCGCTCCAGCACACTCATCATGACTCCTCACGTGAACGGACGGGTTCACGCACCGGCTCTCCTCGGTCAGGGTGTCGCAGGATGTTTTTCCCGCGCCGCCGGACCCCGGACAGCCGATGCCCTCACCGAGAGAACGACCCACCACCCCATCCGGTTCAACCGTCCGCAACCCTTCCATCACCCTCCGAAACCACCAGACGCGCTGGTCTACCCCAACCCATTCGCGATCCACCCCTCGAACCTGACAGACTGTCCCCAACACACCCAGGGCCTCTAGCTCAATTGGCAGAGCAGCGGACTTTTAATCCGCGGGTTGTCGGTTCGAGTCCGACGGGGCCTACAAAACCGCAGGTCAGAGCATCGACCTGCGGTTTCGCGTCTCTCCGGCCCATGGTTTACCCCATGGTTTTGCCTTGTGACTTGAGGATTCGGTCCGGCACCTTGCTGCCCAGCCACCATGGCCGGCGGCACTCTTGAACGTGAGCCTTGGACATCCAGCCGCGCATACCAGGCGAACTTCGCCGCCAGTAGAAGCCGTGCTGGACGATCGATCCATCAGACCAAGTCGGCACCGTCACCACGTGGCCGCCATCCCCCATGTCCGTATTCAGCACCCACCCATCCCCCGCCGGCCGAACCTGACTCAGAAGCGGCTCGTCCACTAGCGCTAGCCAATGAACCACGCCGTACTGCCAATCCGGCGCGTACTCGGCCGCATGGTCGCCACTCACCGGCGACACTCCAGATCGTCGCGTCCAGTCGACGTCACGAGCACAGGCCAGCCGCGATCATCCAGCACGGCTTCCGGTAGCGACGGTGGCGGACTAAGAGCCAGTTGAACAGCCCGGAGCTTCTCGGCCGGCGCTCGCGTCGAGCTGAGGATTTGCCGGATCTCATCCCGCACAAAGCACGCCTCGCAGCGGATCGCGTGACCCAACTCCGGATCAGGTCCGTCCATCGTGCGCCCCCGTTCGCCATCTTCACTTTGTGTCGATTTTTCAGACACTGAGTGAGATTATCCTACTTGGCGTTTACATAGGATTGCTCTAGGCGACTTGAGCTACATCACGTCGTGTTCTTCGCCATGACGTCGGCCGATGCCAGCAGGCAGGATCGGCAACGTGAAGCCGGAAGAGATGGACGCGCTGATTGCGGGCAACGTGCGCGCAGCTCGCGCCAGAACCCGACTACGCCAAGAAGACCTAGCCGACGAGATGGGCTGGCCCCGCGCCACAGTCACCAACCTCGAATCCGGCACCCGCCGCGTAACGCTGGCGGAGGCGGTCCAGCTCTGCGCCGCCCTAAATCTCAACCTCCGCGAACTCCTCCGCGGCGCCCCACAAGACGTCTTCGATTCCCTGGGCCTCCCCGACGCCCCGTGACGTTGCCACAGACGTCACCTTGCGGTGGAGACGAGAGGACTCGAAACCCCTACCCCCTGCTTCCCCCGCACTCGTTGCGCCCTGCTAGCCGTTGGTGCTCAGATCCCCTGCCGCATTGGGATTCTGGTCCGAGGGACCGAGCGAGAGCTTCTCTTGGTTGGCGTTGTTTCGCGTTCAAAGGCATGGGCCAAACCATGGGGGATTCGACCTTGGTCGGTATCCGGCTGCGAAGTTTAAGTTCAATCAGCCTATCTTGATCACCGATAGCGGCAGCGTGTCCTGTCCTCGGATCGATCTGCCATGATGCGGGCTATGGATCACATCCCCGATGAGGATGACCCAGCGTTCGTCCTTTCCTGGGCCGACAGCATCACTGATGGCTTGGTGCGCGAAGGGGTCATCGACCCCGCTGGAAAGACGCGTGAGGAGCTACGGGAGGAGTTCCGCGCCTGGTTTGACACTGACGGCGAGGAGTACATCCGAGATCTCCATGTGGCTATCGATTACCAGGCCTCGATCCATGCTGAGGCACGAAGGTACCTAGATCGAGGTGCGGTCCAGCTGTCGGTAGTGATGTATGCGACCTACTTTGAGCACTGGCTCAATGGCCTACTGAGCTGGGGCGCCTCACGCTTGGGCCTCGACGACGACGACGTCGTCAAGATGCTTCGAGCCAACAGTCTGGACGGGAAGACGACATACCTGTGGCGGCTGGTGTTTGGTGAGCGTCTGGATGATCGGATTCTCGGCACCGTGAAGCGCGTCGCCGACGCAAGGAACGCCTTCGTCCACTACAAGTGGCGCTCGTACCACGCCGATAGTCCGGTCTTCGACGACCAGCGCGCCCTCCTTGTGGAACTACTGTCGGGCTGTGAGCCCGTCATTGACCTGGCTGAGAAGTACGAGCGGGACCTTTACACCCGCCTCGCTCAGTCGGAGGACGGCGACACCGACGTCTCGTGAGCCGGCCGTGCCGAGGGACCGCGATTCCGGAGGACTCCACTCTGCAAGGTATGAGTTCGACCTGACCCCATCCTCGACCGTTCGCCGTCGTTCATGGGAGTCGCAGCGAAGACGGCCGGTACAGCTTCGATCGGGATGACGGAGGCGAACTGCAACCCCAACTGCAACCGGAACGGCATCGGGGGGCAGTAGGTGATCCGGCGGCCTTCCGACACTCCTTCTCCAGGGGCAGCAATTGGCTGGCGCCCAGAGCCCTTGTGATACAGACTGCCAAGGAATCAATTTTCCGAGCAAGCAGAGACAGACATGACTGATATCCCGGAGATCTGGCCCTACCTCCGCTCTTTACGTTCGGACCCTGAGGCGTGTCCTCCGGAGCCCGTTGAGCGGAAACTAGTGATGAACGCTTCACTTGAGCAAGCAGAGCAACTTTTTAAGGCTTCCTCAATGCTTGGGCGCGAGACCTTGCCATTGACCCTCTTTTATGGCCTCTCGCAGCTTGGTCGTGCAATATCGGCCACCACGCGACTAGAGGCGAACTGGGAACTGTTCGGCCATGGTATTTCGACTCGCGATTTGCGAGGCAAAGTCGCAGACATGGTTGTATTTGACAAAGGGAAGAATGGGTCCTTTGCAATATTGAGCGAGACCCTTGGCTCCCCCACGCTCGGCCGGGGTGTTCGCATGGGCGATCTCTGTGCAACCTTGGTGGAACTGCAAACGATGCCCCTAGACCCGGCTGCAGAGAGGGGCGGATTGATCATCAGACCGGGCTTTTACACGCCATCCGGGGATTACAGCGCACACCCATTGGCTGTTGGCTATGGTCTTGCAGAAGCGATCATCCGAGGGATCCCAGCGAGTCTGTTGGATGGGGAAGACCCGACCGCGCAGGTCAAATCGGTCTTGCAACATTATCCGACCCTGCGAGATGCAGTGCTGCCGAGCCCCCTATACGTTGAAAAACTCCCCAACAACCGCATGGATCTCCGGCTGGCTTGGGTGGTTGATAGTTCACTGAGCTCAAATCCTGCAGCAAGGCGGCAGTACATTTTCGAAAAAGGTCACAACTATCGCTTCAAGAATGATTACACAGTTGCATATCCAGCTTTTGAAGATGCGACTATTCATCCATTCATGGTTTGGTGGGCGATCTTGTTTGGCCTATCAATGCTCGCCCGGTATGAACCTGCCGCCTGGGTAAGAGCACTAAATGTCGACTCATCCACAGAGGCAGTTGCCCTGGAGTACCTCTTGAATCAGGCGAAGGTGGCTGTACCCGAGGCGGCTTATCGGCTCATCGGCGAGCACACTGGATGGAAATAGTCTATTGACGGTTACGTGCCAAGCGCACGGGCAGACCTGCCGCATCGTCCCGATAGCTGCCGAGGTTCGGTTCGGCTCGGGGACCCGGCCTGGCGCGCCGAAGGCGCGCCCTCGATCCATAAGAGGTCAATCGGGCAAGACGGTCGGAGAGCTGGATCTCTTCCGTCAGCCCAGCTCCCAACGAGCTTCTGCCGGCCATGGGAGCCAACTTCGTTACCGCGCGTTCTAAGCTACGACCGCCGGTTTACTGACCTCTACTCGGGCGCTTTGAAGGCGGCCTCCAGTGCACTCGCGGCGCCAGGGTTCTTTGCCTTCCGACCCATGTAGACGTCCTGGGTCATCGACGGCCGCGCATGGCCGAGCTGATCCGCGATTTGGCGGGCGCTTTGGCCGGCGTCGTCCAACATTGTTGCCGTGGTCTTGCGGAACACGTGCGACGTCAGCCACGAGAACGCGTCTGCCTCGCTCGGCTCGGCAGCTACGTCGACCATGGCCAAGGCTGCCGCACGCTCCGCCCCTCGTTGGCGGTAGAGATCCAGCAGGGCTACGGCATCCTCCCGGCTGACCTTCAACCTGGCTCGCTCGATCAGCGAGATCCGAGAATCCGCCCAGCCCAGCCGTCGCGAAGTCTCCTTCTGAGTAAGCCCCGCTTTCTGCCGCGCGTCTCGGAGATGAGTGGCGAGATTCTGGCGCACCAGACCACCGACAGGCGAGCGCGCCATCCGGAAATCGCGACTGACGTTGGACGGGTCACGGAATCCGCCGGCCGAATCGGCGAACACAGGTCCGTCCATCCGTATCCCCGGCACCGCTCTGTTGCGCAGCATTGAGACGCACCAGGAGGGCGCCATCAGCACCCGCTCACCTGCACTGGACTTCGTCCCAGTACGAATCAACCCTTGACCAGTTGCACGGATGATCTGGTGCGTGATCTCGACTTCGCCGCTGTGCAAATCGACCTGCGACCACAGCAAGCCCAGGGACTCCCCTATCCGGACGCCGGTGGCGAGTAGAAACATCGTCAGGTCTGGCAGGTCAGCACGTACGGCGTCTTCGTCTTCTTGGATGTGCCTGAACCAGGCTTCCCGTTCCGCCTCGGTCAGCGACCGCGGCTTCTTCTTCGGTAGGCCTTCGATTCGCTCGACATCCCGGACAGGGTTGGAACCCAGTGCGCCGTAGCGAACTGCTAGCCCGAGGACACCGGAGATGATGCTCCGGCAACTCCGAGCGGTGGCCTGCCCGACCTCATCCCGGATCGCGCCCACCACCTTGTCCACAAGGGGCGTCGTCATTTCTCCTAGGCGGAGCTCCCCAAGAGCGGGAAGCACAGTCCGGTCCAGGTGACACCTGTATGTGTCGAGGCTCCCGGCCGAGCGCCGCCCCTCCTTCACCATCTGCCGGAACTTCTTGAGCCAGAGGTCCGCTGCGAGAGCGAACTTGTCCGACCCTTTGAGCTTGCTACCACGACCGGCACTGGTTCGTTCGAGCAGCTTGGTTTTCAGGTTGCTCTCAGCCGCGGTCGCACTTCTGCCGTTGGCCTCTACCTGACGGGTCCGGCCGTCGAAGTCCCGGAAGTAGGTTGCTGCCCTGTAGCCGTCGGCCTTGCCCTTCTCGTTGGTATGAGTGACGTAGGTGCGGATCTTGCCCCACGTGCCCAGCTCGAGCGGCTTTCTCGCCATTTCTGCAAGTCCCCTCTACCGTCAGGAAGCGATCTTCTGAGCGTCGAACCAGGCGGCGACGTCTTGCGGGTCGTACTTGATGTGCTTGCCCAGGCGGACGCCTTGCGGGCCGTAGCCGGCAGTCCGCCAGTTGTAGAGCGTCTTCACTGGGATACCGAGGTATCGAGCAACGTCAGCCACGCTCCAGCGGGGCTCGGTGTTCGTCGACATCGTGTGGCCTTTCTCGATTGATCAGCGCAGACGTTGAGGTGCTCTTCGTGGCTTAGGGCCCGGAACGCGTTGACACGTTGACAATGCGGCGCGTGCGGCGGAGTTCTCGCAGGTCAGGGCAGGCTCGGCGCCGTCAACGCGGTCCGTTGACAGGCGTCGACAGCCGTTGACAGCAGCGCGGGCGTCAACGCCTGTCAGCATGCGTCAACGGGCCCTGTTGACACTTTGGATGGGGCTACGACCTGCAGAAACGTCGCTCGCGACGTCGGCTGTCAACGCGTCAACGCTTCCGGAGGCTTCGGCCGCGCGGGGGTGGATCTCGTAGCGAGCGTCCGGCGTTCGGCGTACCCATCCGAGCGCGGTCAGCTCGTCCAGAACGGCGCCGACCTGTTCAGCCTTGGGAAGCTGCCGAGAGACACGCCTATGCAGCTCGCGCTTGGTAAAGACGGTCATGTTCTTGGTGGTGAGCACGTCCAGCACGTAGCGGGCAGTTTCGATGGCGCTATCACTAGAGATGGCGGTCAGCGCTACGCGGTAGTGCGCCACGAAGAACTCCGCGAGCCTCACAGCGCTAGCCATCTGATCGGCGGCGATCGGCCGGCGCCATGCTTCGAAGGGATGGTGAGCGACGTGCAACAGCCCAGCCAGGCGCAGGGTTGCCCCCGTCAGCTTGTTGCCCCACTCCTTGAATTCGTAGAGATCTCCGCTCGGTCGTAGCTGAGCCTCAACCGCGGTGGCGGCCTCCAACCGAATCCGGGTGGCTTCGGGGGTGAAGACGACGACGGCAGGGTCTGCCCACTCGGCGAGCGTCACGGCCAGGTCGTGAATGTTGGCCGCGTAGGCGGAAGCCACTGCCTCAGGAATCGGAGCCATCTCAACACCGCGGTATCCGGCCAGGGACCGCGGAAGCGCGAACAGGAAACGGGCCGGCAGACCACGGCCGGCCAGCTCGGCATTGCCTCCGAACTTCCGCAGTACCGACGGCTGAGCCATGACGCACACCGTCAGAGCTGGTTTGTCGATCGACGCACCTTCTCTGGTCTGGCGCTCGTTCGACATGGGTTGACCGGCATGGCCTTTGAGGTACGGGTCAAGATTCGGGGCACCGGAGTAGCGGCCGGCCAAGGTGTCGAAGATGCCGCCTTCGTCACTGATGATCGCCATTCGCCCGCCGTTGGCGGCCATCAACCCGATGAGCGCTTCCGGGGTCGCGTCATCCACTATCAGCTTGGGAAGATTCGGCACCGTCACCGCCTCGGCTGCCAGTGCGGCGGCGACAGCAGCATCGGACGCATCTACACGCTGATCCGGATCGGAAGCCTTGGCGGCTGCCGATTTCGCTTGCTCGGCTTGACGTTCGGCGATGTCTTTCAAAGCGGCCGCTTCGGCGATCCGCGGACGCATCGCCTCCCCCAGCGTGGACTGAGCATCGAACAGCGGGCGCGTCATCGCTCGATGTACCGGGCTCTTGCGTTCGCCAGGTCCAGCGATGACGGCAGCGAACACGTTGACCGGTTCGCGCCACCCCGCCACGGGCTCTACCTCGAGGCGGCCACCGGCACATGCCGACAGCACGGCGACGGCCAGAGTGCCAGCCATCGCAGGATCGGTCTGGGTGAACTGGGCAACCCCCGTCACCATCTCGGCCAGCCAACCGGGGAACACGTCGACCGGAAACGGCGGCGGCGCGATGACTGGCCCATTCAACGGAACTGGAACATCCCACAATCGGCCAGCCTGATCCTGAGGACCATCGTCGGCGCCCGTAGTGAGTAGTTGAAGGTTCGGAACCTCGGCGGTACTCATACGTCGTTACTCCTTCCGTACAGCTCTGCCGCGTGGACCTGTGCGGTTTCGCGTCGTGTCGTGAGCATCAGGCGGCTACCGTCCTCGGTCGCTTGGCTCCGGCCCGCAGGCCGGACGCGATGGTCTTGTGGGCTTGCCTCTCTGTGTGAGGCGGACTCGCTGTGCAAGTGGCGGCGAGCTGGTGTTCCGCGGCGAGTAGTGCGGCGTACACATCGGCTTCGGCCAGAGCCCCGCCGGCGACCAGGCGGCCGAGATTCTGAGCGGCGATGAACAACGCGAGGTTGTGTTGCCCGGAAGGCGCGTTGATGACGTGATCGCATTCGGCCCGCAGTGCGGCCGTCAGGTAGGTCGATCGCCGCGCGGCCTCGAGCTGGATCGGTGCGGCCTGGGTCATCGATGCGGGCTTGAGTGCGTCTGTGAGCCACTGCGGGAGCGGGGAAGGGCTGATGTCGTGTGCAGTTCGGTAACGACGCCCAGCCGCCAGAGAACCGGCACCGACGACGTACCCGCCGGCCGCACGAGTGTCGATCAGCCAGCCCAGTCGGGCTTGTGTGTTGCGCAGTTCGGTTCCTGCCGGCGCATCGAAGTACAGGTGCTCGCCACCCCGCCCCGTGACGACCGTGTGGGTGTTCCAGGGATATGTCTGCCCGGCCGCTTCGGCGCGGACGGCAAGTACGTCGGCACCGCAGGTGATCCCCGGCCGCTGCCACGTGTCAGGCGGGGTTTGACGGGGCTTGGGCTGATCCAGGTCGACCACCACCAGCCGAGACGGTCCGCAGGCGATACCGACGCCGTACGGTCCGGCCGACCAACACTGGTCGATCCGGGCAGGGTCGACGGTGGCGCGGTTCTCCCAGTCCTCCACAGCCGGACGCTTGTCGTCAGGGATGAGTGGGAACACATGCCAGCCGCGCTCGGCAGCTCTGTGGGCGGCTGCAAGTAGGGCGTTCACGTCGGTCTCCTTCGCGGGCATTGGGGTATGGGCATGTCGGGTTCGAACGGCAGCCGGAGTCACCGGCCGGCCCGCTCGCGGCCACGAAGGCGCATGTAGACGCGGCGACCGATTCGGACGCGGGCGCCAGATCCTCCGCAGCGCTTGCAGTTGCGCCAGTGGGCACGACCGGGCGAGTGATGGCGTCCGAGTCCTTCGCACTTGCGGCACTTGCCGAAGGGGTATGCCGCACAGGCGAGGAAGTAGCCGGCGACCAGCAATCCGGCGACGACAACCAGCCCGAATGTGCTGCTAGCGCTAGCGGCGATGAGGGGGGTCATAGATGGCTCCTTGAGGCAGGGCGGGGTCTGGCGTTCTGGCGGGCGCTAGAACGCTTGTTCGCAGGTCAGAGGGTGTTTTTGCCGCTAGCGAGGGTGCTAGGTCTAGCGGCCCTAGGCGCTAGGAGTCGTCGTCCTCCGGCCGGATGCCGGCCGACTCGTCCGGGCTAGCCGACGGTGTCGCGCGAGGCGCGTCGACGGGCCGGGGTTGGTGCTTCGCGATGGCGCGCTCAAGGTCGTTGCGGGTGATGCCGCGACGGTTGGCGCCGGCGCCGGACTCTTCGTCCTTGCCCCACACCTGAACCGTCTTCACGCCGTACGGCGCCAGGGCGGCGGCGAGCTGGGCAGGCTCCCAGCCCTTGTACTGATCCGGCCGGAGCCCGGCGAGCCGGTTCACGATGGCTTCGGACCAGATCTTGTCCTCACCGGCGACCAGTACCGCGGCGACGTCGGCCAGTACCGACGCGGAGCGGGTCGCCTCCTCGGCAACCTGTTCGCCGATCGCGTGCCCTGCAAGGGTTCCTGCCGCCTCACGAGCAGCACGAGCGCGCTTGACGATCTCCTCGGCGGCAGGCCCGTCGACGTAGTAGGTACGAACGACCTGAGGATCATCGGAGACGCCGGCCAAGTAGCCGATACCTCTGTCCTTCTTCGTGAACGTCGTCGCCCGTACGCCGTTGCGGTACATCGATGTGCCCAACACCATGTCGTTCTCGGTCTGGCCCATCACCCGCAGACAGAACCTGATCCCCACGTTCGAGCTGACGCCGGTCGGCAGCGACTTAGCGTCCGGGCGCTGAGTGGCCAGCATGAGAATGATTCCCAGAGCCCGACCGAGTTTGATGATCGCCGTAGCCAGCTCGGCCGCCTCGGCGCCGAACTCCGGGTGGCTGAACAGGTTCTGACACTCATCGATCGCCATCACGATCGACCGCAGGCCCTTGTACCGAGCAGCGAGCTCGGCCGTGACCTTGTTCTCCGGGCATAGGTCCCGCGGGAGTCGCTTGATGATGTCCGCCCGCTTACGGATCTCATCCCGCAGAGCGCGAAGACCAAGCAACGCCGCTTCGGCGGACTCATCGTCCGCGCCGGACGAGTACCGCTCGCAGACCGGTTCGAGCGGCCCAAGGTCGCCCGTGCCCTTCAGCTCGTACAGCCACAGGCGCGCCAGCGGATCGAGTGCAGCAGCCAGCAGCGGACCGCGGAGCGCGAACGTCTTGCCAGCGCCCGGCATCGCACCGATGAGAACGTTGTCGTACATCAGCGTCACGTCGACGGGACGGCCGCGCTGATCCGTCCCGAACGGAATCGGCTTGAACAGGTCCGCCTTTCCCTTCTTCGCCAGCGGCCAGGCGGCAGGCTTCGCCTGCGACATGTCCCGGTCACCGACCCACAAGACCAGCCGCCCCGCGTGCTGATCGTGCGCAGGTTCCGGCCACACGCACCCGAGCGGGCGCCTGAGTCCCGATGCCACTCGGTCCCGCCGCTCGATGATGTCGACTGCGGTCACGCCGTACGGCAGATCGACGTCCGCGCGGAAGCCGGGACCATCGCGGGTGATCGGGGCCGGGAACGAGATCCCATTCCCACCCTTGCCGACCGCCTTGTTGATCTCTGCAATGCCCAAGGCGGACAGCGCCCTGACGACCATGTCATCGGTCAGCTTCGGGACCTTGTGCGTGACCACCGCACGTCCCGTCAGCGGCCGATCAGCAGGCGCCCCGATCTTGCCCAGCAACGCCAGTACTCCCGCCACGGTCAGTCCCGGCAGCCAGCTCGGTCCCGCCATCATCAACGCCAGTCCTGCCCCGGCCGCGGCGAGTGTCCCGGTCGCGAACAACGCAAGCCGAGTCCGCTGCCTCTCCGAGCGAAGCCGGGCAAGTCGCATGTACTCCGTTGCGTCAGCGACCCTCACGGCCTGCTGACGCAAAGGCGCCGCCTCGGCATCGGTCAACCAACGTGCGGTTGCGGCGATCACACGGCCAGCACCGCGCGGCGAGTGAGCCAACAGGGTGCCGCCGTACAGGGGGAGGCGCATCGCGTGGAACGCGGCGTGATGACCGGTGTACGACGCGGCCCACCGGGCGGCGGTCTTCGCCTCATCCTTGTTGCGGAGCCACACCGGGACCACCGCGCGTCGCTGCGCCTCACGCTGCCAAGGCGCGACGTAGTCGGCCATCTCGCCCGGCATGTTCACCGGGACAACCGGGCTGTCGTCGTCCACGAGTTCGCCGTCAACCGCTTCACTCTCAGTCCCGGTCAACGGGACCTGGAACACCTTCGGTCCGGTCCCGGTCTCAGTCCCGGCTGACTGCGCGTCGTTGTCCCGGGACCGGAACAGCAACACCTCTCCCCCGTCTTGATCTTCAGTCTCGCTCGCGGTCCCGGAGAGTGCATCAGCCAGGTCTACCGGGATCTTGTTGCGGTCCCGCCCCTTGTTCATCCAGCTAGCCATCAGGCAGCCCTCCCGGTCGCCTCACCGATCACGGACACTTCGCTGTTGCTCTCGACCGTCGCCTCTGCCGGGTCGGCAGCGGCCTGCCACTCCCGCAGCCACCGGCGCCCGAGACTTCCGTCGACGCCTACCGACCGGGCGACCGCCGCACCGGACGGCTCCCGACCTTCTGCACGCTCCCGCTCCCACCACTCCCGTGCCTCCGGCTCTCGGCTCGGACGGGACTTCCCTGCCGTCGCTCGCGCTTTGGCCGGCGCCTTCTTTCGCGGTGCGGGCCTCACGGGGTGAGGTTCGGTCGGCTCCGCGCCGGCCGAGTCCGGCAGGGTCTCAACCACCACCGCTTCGGTGTCCACAGCGACGGGAAGACGCAGGCGGCGGAGCAGCCGCATCAGCAGTTCATATGAACCGACCAGAGCAAGCGGCGGCCATCCGGCGATCGCGATTTCGGCAGCTCGGGCGACCCAGTCGTGGGCAACGTTCGCGGTCACCGAGACCAGCGACCCGACCACCACGAGCGCCCAAGCCAACCAGTCGGCCTTTCGCCCCGACCGAGAGTCGGCCAGCAGTACCGCTGACGCCGCGATGAGCAAACCGTCGACCGAGAGAGGGAACAGCAACGCCCGCCACGACGGCTCACCATTCGCTGAAGCCCAGTCATGCATGTGTCCGTACGAGATCGCGGCAGCGATACCCGCCACTCCCGTCACCACAGCGACGGTTGCTGCTAGCAACGTCCGCCGTTCCCACACGCTCGGCCCCGTGACCGTCGTGTCGGTCTGCAAGGTGTCAGACATCGAACTCACTCCCCTTTCTCGGATCTAGATGAGCGCTGTCAGCAGCGCGGCGACGAACAGGCACAGAACGTGGAATGACTGGTCAAGATGGAAGGCGCCGGTACCGACGCACGGGTTGTCGTTGTGTCGCTCACGCGGGACACCTAACGCGGCGTACTCGCGCTTCCCGGCGATCCGGATCAGCGATGCGAGGGTGAATCTGCGGTCAGCCCAGTAGTGCGTTACTGCGCTGACGATCTGGCCCGCTACGAACCCGCCGGCACTGATTTCCAGGCCAAGCGGTAGCACCCAGACGAGCGCGGTGAATGCGACCGTGGTGACGGTGTAGCTGACGACGTGGCGAAGGCAAGCGAGCGAGCCAACGCGACTCCGCTTGCCCTTGTGCATCGCCTGATGGTGAGTCTGAATCCACTGATCACCGAGGTTGTGTGCAACCCATAGAGCAGCGAAGACGGCGGCGAAGGTGACGCCCGCGGTGGTATCCATTACGCCTCCGCTCGGAGTCGAGCAACCGGCGGGTGAGCGGCGAGCGAGTCGGCCAATTCGGCCAACGCGTCAGCAACCTCGGGCTTGTCCATCTCCCAGAACTCGTTTGCTTGCGAGTAGAGGGAGTCCAGGACGTCATCCCACAGGAAGCCGTCCAGGTTCGGCAGTGATTCAGGCATTACGCGGCCCTCCGAAGGTCAGTGCTGTGAATGGGGTCATTGGTGTGCCAGGTGCGCATGTGCTCGTCGGCGTCAGCGGAGGCCAGCGGCTGGGACCATGTCCGCCCCGAGAACGGCGCGGGGTCCGGGTCGCAGAGGCGGCAGCGCCATTTCCAGGCACCGCCGGCGTCTTGCCAGACACGGCAGAACCGGTCGAGTCGCCAGGCGGTCAGTGCGGTCATGCCGACCACGCCGCAAGCTTCGGGAACAGGTCGTTCCCCCAGGCGGTGATCTGGCCGGTGGCCTCGGCCCCAACCGGCGTCGACGCCAGGAACAGGCCGAATACCACCGAGAACAGGACGATGCCGAGGTTCCAGCCGCCCCACTTCACGCCCAGGAACACCACGATGGCCATCACGATCACGAACGGAACTGTCTGCATTTGGAGTCACTTCCTCGCTGTCACTTGGTTCGATCCATGTTCGCTTGGTTGGTACCAAGCGCTTATGGATGGAACCAAACCACATAAAGTGACACGACGCAAGCCCTTGGTGCCGACCAAACTTGCTTGGTACCGTCCAATGGGGCGACAGACAGGAGACAGCGGTGAACAGCGCGACGCGATGGGAGAGCCTCTATGAGGACCTACGGAGCCGCATCGATCAGGACGAGCTGAAGCCGGGAGACCGGCTCCCATCAGAACGCGAGCTGATGGAGCAGAGCGGCGTCTCTCGCAACACCGTTCGCGCGGCCGTCAGCCGCCTGGAACATGAGGGGCTCGTCGAGGACCTCGGCGGGAGCCGTGGGCGCGTGGTCAGCCAACGAATGCGCCTCAACTTCGACATGTCCAAGTTCGAGCTCGGCGCCTACACCGACGATCCGACCAACGGCAAAGACCAGTGGCTCACCGGAGTCGAGGCGGCGAACTGGACCGGCCGGCAAGTCGTAGTCAGCGTCAGCGAGCTGCCCGCGCCGCCTCAGGTTGCTGAGTTCCTCAACCTAGAGAAGCCCGGCACACCGGCCGTCAGGCGCCGGCGCCTACGGCTAGTCAGCCGACCCGAGGAAGGCATTCCCGAGCGGGTCGCGATGATCGCGGACACCTGGACGCCTCCCGACATCGCTTACAAGCTCATCGACGGCAGAGCGCCCCTGATGAGCCCCGAAGACACCACGCTGCCGGGCGGCATCTATCACGCACTCGGCTTCCGCCAGGTCCGCTTCATCGACAACATCGAAGTACGCATGCCAACCGCCGAAGAGGCGGAGCTGATGTCCCTTTCACCGGGCACGGCAGTAGGCCAGCACGCCCGAATCGGCATCGATGAGACCGGCCGCCGCGTCCGCGTCCTGATCCACGTATGGGCCGGTGACCGTCAGGTCATCACCTACGACCTGCCAGTCCCGGAACGGCGCCTCCCGACCAACGGAGATCCCCAGTGACCACGTACCACGTACGCGCGGCCATTGAGGATGACGTCGAGGCTGTTCTAGCCCTCCGTCGCCATGCTGAAGAGTGGCTCAAGGCAGCGGGCATCGAGCAATGGACCAGGAGCGCATACGGCGCCCGCGTCATCCAAGGATGGATCGGCACCGGCAGCACATTCGTAGTCTCAACCGACGACGGCGAGATCATCGGCAGCCTGTCCCTCGACAAAGGCGACCCAGACTTCTGGACACCCGAGGAACTGAAGGCCCCCGCCCTCTACCTCTACAAATTCATCATCCGCTCAGACCACCGCGGCTCCGGCCTGGGCGACGTTCTCTTGGACTGGTCCTGCTACCGCACCGAACTAGCCGGCAACCTCTGGCTACGTCTCGACTGCTGGCGCGACAACACCGGCCTACACAAGTACTACCTAGACCGCGGCTTTCAGCACCTCACCACACGCACCCACCCCGTACGCATGTCCGGCGCACTCTTCGAAAGACCAGCCGAACTCCGTCTGGCTAAGAACCACGAAGCAAGGCTGATCGATCACACCCGAGGAGGCGATGAGTTTCCGTCACAGTCAGCGGACTCCCACCCAAGACTCCCGAAGCTGTCCTAGAAGGGACGGAAAACGCGAGCTACTGCCCGCTCAAGGCGTCGCCATCTCGATGTATCCGTCGGCAATAGCCTGAAGGTGTCCCCATCGAGGCCCGCTGAGGGTATTTCATCCGCGTAGTCAATGTAAATTCCTACAGTATTCGGACGACTGTATTTGCGCATATAGTTTACAGCCCTACTGTCATCGTCCGACTCGTCGCCTCCAAGCCATTCACCAGCGACTACGTCAGGCGGAGGCTCAAAGCGGCCAACCGGAGAGCTATCACTCACCGCAAGCAGATAGTGCAGGTAGCCGCCCGGGTTGCCGAAATAGTGAACCTCGCGATAACCATATCTTCGAGCACCGATACTCAACGATTGACTGTCGGGGCTATTGCGGGAAGTGGATTCGAACGTCTGACGCCCTAGGCGGCCATTCAGCTTTCCTAAAGAAATGCCTTCCAGCGGAAGCAGAAATGTCGGATCAACAACGGTGATCACAAATCCATTAACCGATCCATGTTTAAAGTTCGCCGCAATATGCAGATAGGGCGTTACCCAGGTAAGGTTCCCGCTACCATGTTCGACTCCACCGTATGCAGGTGAACCGAAGAGATTCCTCACGTATTCCTCATTGACCATGACCGCCATCTGCTCGACACCCGAGAGTATGAACCGCCTATGTCCGGCCGTTCTCCTCCACAGGGCTCGAATCAGCCCCCCGAAAAACACAACCGCCACAGCAGTCGCGGTCACATTGTCGGCACCGCCGAGCCACTGCCACAGGCCACCCTCAGCAGAAGCGAGGACCACTTAGCCTCCCACCCGAGTGCATAGGCCGGCCTCATAGGCGGCCTTGGAACCGACCCATTCACCATCTCGACTCCAGACAGCCGCTATTTCTAGGTGATCGAGAAGCGCGACACATCCATTGCCAACAGGCTCATTGAAGACAGCAAGCAGATTGGCAAGCTCGACGGTGTCATATAGGAAGAATCGATAGCTGAGCAATTGCCCAACAGCATCCCTGACAGCTTTGACACCATTCCCGCGGTCTACAGTCTTGGCTTCGATAAGCCAATGGACAGACTCTTGCCCTGCGGTCATATCACGTGGATGCACGTTCGTGGCGACGGCAAAAGATCGACTCTGCAAGAACTGTCCATAGGATTTCACTAGCGTCTCATGCTTTCGGGTTTTCACCACGACACGTGCAGCGATCTGCTGCTTGTAGTCACTATCATCCTTGGGCTTGAACTCCGGGGATGGTGTTGGCGATTGGCGCGCCGGCGGCGCTGTCACCACAGCCTCAGCCCCAGCCGCTCGAAGTTGTTCCCGAATTTCTACACACACTTGGTAGAGATGAATCATGTCCCTGAGGTCTCGCACCAGGATCTCATCCCCAGGCAGATCATCAATCAGGTACTCGACCGAGAAGATGATCCCCGCGGCGTAATTCACCGCTAACGCGACGCTTGACCGCAGATCAACGGTTTCGCCGAGCCCGGACCGTGACTCCTCCGGAACCTTTTGGCGGATGGCCGCGGCCTGCGCACGTAGCTTCTCTCGCCCTGCCGGCCGCCCCAACAGATCGATCATCTCCGTGACTCCCTGCATGAGAGCAAGGAAGACTCGACTCCCGTCGGCGGAGAAGAGGTAGACCACATACATTCCACGCTGTGCGGTGGTCGTCTCGTCGGGATCGAACAACGCGACCCACGGAATCGTGGCGGCCGACCCCATGCCCCCGCTACCAACACCGACGTACCCGAGGGGCGCCCAGTACTGCAGCTTTGGACCTGCCTGCTTCAGCAGTTGCTGCACAGGACTGCGGATCCCATGCGCCTGATCGTACTCACGGCCAATCCGCCGGATGAGATCCTGAAGCTCCAAGTCGGCCTCCTTAGTTAGAACGAGCTCGGAGGCTATCGGTGGCCTCCGACAACGCGTCCCGACGCGACACTAAGCGTGCCGGACTCCTACCGTGCACGCATGTCTACAGAAGAAGTTCTAAGCGCGCTGCTGAAAGTGTCTGCCGCATCTGAGGCCTATGAGGTGACCTCGTTCCAGGTTGTACGCCATGACCGGCTGGTACACGTAGCGGTTCTAGATGCGGGCACCGCAGCAGCTGGCGAGAGGTACACGGTCGAGGTTCACGCCCCCGCAGACGACTCATCAGGCGAGGTGAGTCTGACTAGCAACCCGGCCAGAACCATCGATGAGGCACTCCGCGGGGTGCACTGGAAGGAGCTAGACCGCTGAGCAAGTGACCCAATTGCTTCTGCCTGATGCAATCCACGGCTTCTAGGGGTCCCTTCTCCGATGCGGTCGGTTCAGGCTCTGTGCCAGAGAGCCACTCATCTCTGGCACGGGCCTGAACCGGGCCCGCACCTCACATCATCCGACACGTCAACTCGATGAACTGTCGCCATTACAAGGCGTTAGAGGCAGACTGGTGTCTCGATCACACTCCGTGGGGGAGAGAAGCATGGCTGATTCTGACCCGAAGAAGTGGGAATACCCGGACCACACCCAAGCCAAGCACGACATTTTTAGCAAATACCTAGATGCCTGGTTCCCAATCCTGTCGTCTACTCATGGCCGCATTCTTATTCTGGATGGCTACGCCGGCCGCGGAGTATATAACGACGGCCAGCCGGGCTCGCCGATTATTGCGCTTGACCGCTTACTCAAGCATTCATATTGGCCGCAGATGCAGCACCGCGAATTCATCTTCATTTTCATTGAACACGACCCGAGCAATGTAGCGTCACTGACAAAAGCACTCGCGGACTATCGCGCCGAGTACGAGTCAGATGGAAAGAAGTGGCCGGACAACGTTAAGTACGAAGTTCGCACGGGCTCTTTCGCGGACCACGCGACGGAGATGTGTGACTACCTCGACCAGCAGGGTAGCCATCTAGCGCCGACCTTTGCCTTCATAGATCCCTTCGGCTGGACCGGCATGCCTATGCAACTCGTTGCCCGGCTGCTAAATCATCCAAGTTGTGAAGTGTTCATCAATTTCATGGTCGGGTTTGTCAATCGGTTCATCGCTCACCCCGATCAGACCGAGAACATGAACGAACTATTTGGCTTGGATGTCGAAGAAATACTTGCCAACTTCACAGGCGGCGATCGAGTCGAATATTTGCGAGACGTCTACATGCAACAACTTCGGGATGTGGCCGGCTTCCCGCACGTGCGCTGGTTCGCTATGCGAAACCACACTGGGAATGTTGGCTACTACCTTCTGCACGGCACCCGTGATGCACGGGGGGTCGAGAAGATGAAGGATGCCATGTGGAAGACGGCACCTGGAGGAGACTATTCGTTCTCAGACCGCCTCGCAGGCCTCGACGTCCTGTTCCAGCCAGAGGCCGACGTCGCACCTCTACGGAAGGCGCTACTTCAGAAATATGCGGGACAGAAGGGCGTCATGGTCAACCCTGATGTGCAGCAGTGGGTGATCCTTGACACCCCTTACCGCAAGCCGCATCTGACAACAGTCCTTAGGGAGCTTGAGAACGAGTCAGTCATCAAAGTGAACCGACCGCCAAACAAGCGCCAATTCACTGCCGGAGTAACAATTGATGTCCCTAAGGTCTAGCGAACCGGCATCTCATCCCAGTGACGGCCGGCGAGCTGACGCCCATTTGCTTTCGGTGTTCGGCCGCCCCACTGCTTGAAGAAGAAAGGCACACCGGCAGTCCCGCATTGATGCAAGATCTCCTCCGCCCAGCTCGCCAACATCGGTCGGGCTTTCGGCCCCGACTCTCCTCCAACGATAACCCAATCAATTAAGTCAAGATCTAAGTCCGGCAAAGGCGTCAACAGCGGCTCGCAGGAAAGGAATCGAGTTTTAGCCGGAGTGTTACGCAGATGATCGATCCGATTTACCACATCAGCCGACTCCACCGAAACGCCCATCCAAAGATTCTCTGGCCAATCCAATTTATCGGCCACTCTCTCCATACGAAGAGCTCTCTTAGTAAGCGCTTGATATGTGTGCTGTGGCGTCTCACGAATCACGTCAAAAATATCCCTGATGAAGCTGATAGGAACTTTGGCGTGGAACAGGTCGCTCATTGAATTAACAAAAATCACTCGCGAGCCGCGCCATCGATAAGGCTGCCCCAGCGAGTCATGATGGAGCGTCACTCCAAATCCCGGTCCAGACGTGACAGGACTTCCATCCGCCTGATACTTGCTTGCCCCCATGGCCTTTAGTCGCTTGGAAAGAGTCAAGGCGTAGCAGTTGTCGCACCCCGCGGCCACACGATCACAGCCTGTAACGGGGTTCCAGGTCGCTTCGGTCCACTCGATTGCGCTTCCGGTTGCCACAACTACCCCCTTGCGGTTCGCACATATGTTCGAACGTTGCTGACCTACGCTACAAGATGCCGACCGGATCCTGAAGAGCGAAACGCGCTCAGGACTCCGCCGGATCGAGTCAATCTACAGGCGCGCGAGACAAGCGCAGGGGCGGCCGATAGAGGCTCGAACATGCCTGCCGACCACTCCGGAGCGGGTGACCGCCAGTACCCCCGGTGGATCCTCTGGGAGGATCGGACAGTGCTCAAAGACTGGCTGCGCTACTCGTTGGTGCGCTCACAGCCAGAGCTGCCCTAATGGGCATCCTGGGCACCCAGCGACGATCTGACCGAAGAGACGCTGCACCAGTTGCCCATGGTTTAACCCACGGTTTTGGACGGGAAACGATGGGAGTTGTCGAGGGCTAGCAACATCCATGATCGCGCATTCGTGCAGGTCAGAAGGGATGTCGGGAACCAACGGGCATGATGTCGGCGGTTCCGGGGCGAATCCGCGGGTTGTCGGTTCGAGTCCGACGGGGCCTACCCAGTACGGCGGACGCCCACGCGTGCTCCTCCGTCGCCCGCTCCCCACCCCCAGCTACCTCGCTCCTCCGTCGCTCGTCCCGCTGCCGCGACAGCAACCGTCTGGCCCGAGCCATCCCTCAATGGCACAGCACGCCCTTGTCCGGGCGTGCCGCGGTGGACGATCGATCCATCAGACCAAGTCGGCATCGTCACGACGTGGTCGGTGATCCGCCCTCACCCACCGGTACGGGTGCAGTACGGGCAGCACGGCGACTGCGGCAATTCCTAACCTCGCCGCCAAGCCGTGCGTCACGGACCGATTGAGGGGAACCAGATGAGGCAAGCAGCACGCATCACCGCTGTACTCGCCGCCGGAGGGATGGCCGTCGTGGGCCTGACCACCAGCAGCAGCGCCCAGTCAGTGAACGACCAGAGCGTCCAGGCGACAAGCCTGAGCGCGGCCCGCCCCGCCACGGCGGCCGCCGACGACCACAGCGACACCGTCTACGTCACCAGCACGGCCAAGGACGGCACGGTCAGCGTGACGATCTACGACCCGGCCAAGGGAGTGACACCGGATCAACTCCGGGACAAGCTCCGGCGCAGCGGGGTCACCGGAGTACTCGACAAGGGACAAGAGCCACCCACCAAGCAGCCCAGCCAGCAGCAGGACCTGGCGGTCGCATGCCTCAGCTACGGCACCGCTAGGGAATGGTGCAACCACCGCTGGAACTACGACCTCTTCCGTGACCCACAGGTCTACTTCCTCGACCACACGTCATCGGCCTGGCCGGTCAGAGCCGCGGTAACCGTCTGGAACGAAGCAGTCGGCATCGACTCCTACTACCGCTGGTTCACCGAGGGCTGCCCGAGCGGCAGGCACTGTGTCCACGTCTACAACGGACGCTACGGCGACACCGACTGGTACGGCCTGACCACTTGGGCACCTGGCACCCAGGGCCCGGTCACCGTCCAGCTGAACGACAGCTACTCGCTGACGGCCAACGAGCGCCGCACCATCACCTGCCACGAGCTCGGCCACGCGCTGTCACTCCACCACAACACGGCCAACTCCAGCTGTCTGCGCTCGGGTACCTATATCTCGCTACGCCCGAACGTCCACGACTACGAGCTCCTGAAGCGGATCTACCCGCTGTCCGGCACCTGAGCAGGTAGCAACTGACAACCGGGGCGGCACCCACCACGGGTACCGCCCCGCCCAACCGAGTTGGGTCGTTCCGGGCACTAGACCACGCCCACCTCCAGATGGTCCCCCGCTACAGGGACGACCCTCCGCCTTCCCTGGCACCCGACCCCGGCGACCCGGACACCATCGCTGAAGCCGCCGCGTCCGCGTCCTGATCCACCTCTGGGCCGGCCGGCCCGACAACGAGTACCTGGTCGACCTGTTCGGCGTGTTCCACGGGTTCGGCATCTTCTTGCTGAACCAGGCCATGGAGCGGCGCGGTCTCCGCTTCCAGCGCCTCGTCTACCTCGGCCAGTCCGGCCTGACCGAGGCCATGGGCAACTACCTGGCCCGCAGGCACCGGCTGGCCGGTGAGTCGCTCGAGCCCTCGTGGAATCTCGAAGTCGACTGGGAGCTCCGCCCGCCGCTACTGGACCGAGCGCGGGAGCTGGCGTAGTACCAGTCGCCGCCGCGGCCTCGGGGCACGAGGTCGCGGCTGTTTTGGTCGAAGACGACCAGCGCGCCTTGCGGCAACGCGAGCTGGTGGAGTTTCGTCGTACGGGCTGTTGGTGCGTGGAGTGGCGGTTGACTCTTGGGTTACCCGAGGGATGACAGTGGTGCTGTGAGAAACGACGAGCTGGTTGCGATCGGCCACTTTGCCAGGCTCAGTGGGCTGTCGATTCATGCGTTGCGGCACTACGACGATGTTGGGCTGCTCACCCCGGCTGACGTGGACCCGGTATCGGGATATCGCCGGTACCGCCGGGAGCAGGTTCGTCTCGCCCGGCTGATCCGCTCCTTGCGGTGGATCGACTTGCCGGTCGAGGAGATCCGCGGCGTTCTCGCCACGACCGACATGGATGCCGTTCGGGCTGTGCTGGACAGGCATCGGTCACGGCTCGAACGACGACGTGACCTGTTGACGGCCCAGCTCGGCGACCTTGACCGCTTCACTAACGAAGGACTCGACATGACTACTGCTCAGACCGGCGCCCGTCCGGTGCAACTCAAGATTGCAGTGGACGACCTGACCACCGCCGTCGCCTTCTACCAGGAGGCGTTCGGCTTCCGCTACGACGTCACCAGACGCACCGAGGACGGCGACTACTCGTCGTTCATGTTCGGCACCTATGGGGAGGATGGGTTCTTCCTGCTGCACCTGCTGGACGATCCGGACGACACCGACCGGCCCGGGCCGACGACGTTCGGCCTGCTTGTCGAGGATCTGGACGCCGATCACGCTCGTGCTGTGAAAGCGGGTGCGATCGAAGTGGTACCTCCGCGCGACGGCGAGGGCATGCCGCGGAGCTCCGCGGTGAAGGATCCGACCGGCAACTGGATCTGGCTCTACCAGGCATGAATGACCCGACCGACCTGGTGAACGGCCTGTTGCGTTGGCGCAGTGTGAACGAACTGTCGCGTGGGCGCAGATCGCCCCCCGAGGTCTCGGCCGACGCGCGGCCCCCGACTCGAAACGGAGCGGGGGTCGCATCGCCCAGGCCGACGCGTGGGAAGCATCGAGTGAGAGCCGCGCTGGCCTGGATGAGTAGCCGTCGAGCCGTCCGGTTCGCGCGACACGGCTGACAATGTCACCGGCGGGCGTCCGGTGTGGCCGGGCTACTCGTCGCGGCTCAGCGCGGGTTGTTCGCGTGGGTGAGGGTTTCCCAGGCCAGGAAGCGCGCGGCGCCGACCGGGCGCTTCTGCTGCACCCACTGCTCGGTATGGGGCAGGTCGTATCCCAACCGCTGGTGCAGTGCGTTGTAGCCGACTTCGAGGTTCGGTCCGAGGCCGCGCTCGACCGCTCCGCCGCACAGCCACGATGGCGCCGTCGCGCCCAGTTGCAGACGGGCGTGGAACTCCATCGCGAAGCGGAGCCGGTCCTTGGCCGTGCCGAACAGGGCCACACCCTGATGGCGGGCCGTCTCCGCGACGTGTGACATTGCGGCGAGCCCCCATCCGGTGTGTCCGAAGTCGCGGCAGGTCTCCTGGGTCAGGCCGTTCACGAACGTGGTCTGCCCGTGCCAGTACTCGATGATCTCGGCTTTGGTGTCGTGCTTGCTGTTCGGTGGCGCTTTGGGCAGCGCTCCGTCCGACTCGAGGTAGATGTAGGCGGGCAGCCTGCCGCGCCAGGTGGTGATCGCCCGATCGAACGAGGCGCGGTCGTCGAGGTGCACAGCGATGCCGATGGCGGCATCGGTCATGATCAGTTCCCAGTTGCCTTGGTGGTTGGGCGCTCCCGCGATCACGGTCGGGAGGTACACGGTGCGCAGCTTGCCGGCGAACCGCCCGGCCTGGGTCCAGCCGGTGTAGGTGTGCTTGATGAGTTCGGCGGCGCGGGAGAAGTTGGCGCCGGCAAAGCCGGTCTGTAGCGGCGCATTGCTCCCGGTGTGTCCGGTGATCACGGCTGACCAGGCGTCCATGATCTGGATCGCCTTCTTGGCGTAGCGGGAGTCCTTGGTGAGGTACCACTGCAGGGCGTGGGTGTAGGCCGCATTGGCGTCCTCGCGCTCGTCCGAGCAGCCGTGGTCGGGATCCCCGTACATTCCGCATTCCACCACGGCGCGGGGCGTGGCCGTGTACGACAAGGAGGCATACGAGCTGCGTTGCAGACCTTCCCAGGCAGACTTCCACGGTTCGTTGCCGAGATTGGCGCTGACGAAATCGAGCTGACCGCGGCTGACCAGGACGCCGGGGTGCTCGAACGCGGCCGCCTGCGCGGGCTGCGGGGCAACCAAGGCGGCGGCCACCAGCATGGTCGCGGCGAGAGAGCGAGCGAGACGCACGAGGTTCGATCCTCCAGAGAAGTCTTCGGGTCAACCTGCACCCGTACGGCGCGGGTCTACCCGCCCGACGTGGCATGAAGATATGGGCCGTATCTGACGCGCCGCTGCCCGTACCGCGCCCGTACCGCAGGGCCGTCCCGCTCGGCAGCCTGGACCCGTACCGCTAACCGGTCAGGATCCTTCCGGCGGCTTGGGATACACGCCAGATGTTGCCGTCGTCAGCTGCCGGATCTAGCGTGCTGATGGCTGTTGGGTCCTCGATGGAGCGGAGTTGCTCGTGGAGCGCGTGCGGAGTTCTGGGTTCAGTCGGCGGCACGTGTTGGGTGGGGCGGTGGGGGCGGCCGCGGGGGTTGCTGTCGGGTTGCCGGCCGGTGCTGTTGCTGCTCCGCCGAGTTCTGAGCATGCGCGCTGGCGGCGGCAGGCTGCGCGGGTGCGGATCACCCGTGACGACTGGGGTGTTGCGCATGTGCGCGGTCGGACTGATGCCGATGCCGTTTTCGGGATGATGTTTGCTCAAGCCGAGGATGACTTCAATCGGGTTGAGAACAATTATCTGATCAGCCTTGGGCGGCTTGCTGAGGCGCAGGGTGAGACGGCGATTTGGCAGGATCTTCGGCAGCGGTTGTTTGTGGATCATGAGCTACTCAAACGCATTCATGCGAAGAGCCCGCGGTGGCTCCGCCACCTGATGCAGGCGTGGGCGGATGGGCTGAATTACTACCTCGCTACTCATCCCGAGGTGCGGCCTCGGGTACTGCGGCGGTTTGAGCCTTGGATGGCATTGAGTTTTTCTGAAGGCAGCATCGGTGGGGATATCGAGCGGGTGCCGCTCAGTCAGCTCGAGGCGTTCTACGGGATGCGCGACGTACCGATGACCGATGACGAGCGCGGCCTGTTGTTCAAGGAGCCGAAGGGGTCCAACGGGTTTGCGATCGCGCCGAGTCATACCCGGGACGGCAAGGCGTTGTTGTTGATCAATCCGCATACCAGCTTCTTCTTCCGGGCCGAGCAGCATGTGACGAGCGACGAAGGCCTCGACGTCTACGGCGCCGCGACGTGGGGGCAGTTCTTCATCTACCAAGGGTTCAACGCGAACGCGGGCTGGATGCACACGTCGAGTGGGGTGGACAACGTCGACGAGTTCGCCGAGACGATCGTGACCGGGGCCGGCGGCCGGCGCTTCTACCGGTACGGCGATGAGCTGCGTCCCGTCACAACCAAGACGATCACGCTCTCCTACAAAGCGGCCCACGGCGAGCAGGCCCGAAGGAGCTTCACCACCTTCGCCACACACCACGGACCGATCGTGCGCGAGGCGGACGGCAAGTGGATCGCGTTCGCCCTGATGAACAAGCCGCTCGAGGCGCTGCAGCAGAGTTTCCTGCGCACCAAGGCTCGGGACTACGCGAGCTTCATCAAGGTGGCCGGATTCAAGGCCAACAGCTCGAACAACACCCTGTTCGCGGACTCAAAAGGCGAGATCGCCTTTCTGATGCCGCAGTTCATGCCCGTTCGCGACGACCGTTACGACTATCGCAAGCCGGTCGACGGCAGCAATCCGGCGACGGACTGGCGCGGGGAGCACAGCCTGCGAAGTCTGCCGCAAGCGGTGAATCCCAAGAATGGCTGGGCGTTCAACACAAACAACTGGCCCTGGACCGCCGCCGGCGCGGACAGCCCCAAGGCGGCCGACTATCCCCGGTACTTCGACCAGGCCGGCGAAAACCCACGCGGCCCGCAAGCGATCCGGGTGCTGACCGCGCGCGACGACTTCACCCCACGAACCCTCATCGACGCAGCATTCGACCGCTATCTGACCGCGTTCGCGCGACTCGTACCGCAACTCGTCGCGGCGTGGGACAAACTGCCACAAAGCGATCCCGACAAGGCGCCCCTCGCCGGTCCGATCCGTGTGCTGCGCCGCTGGGACTTCCGCTGGAGTGCGGACTCGACCGCGACCTCACTGGCCGTCTTCTGGGGCGAGGCACTCTGGGCGCCGTTGGCCCAAGCGGCGAGGGATGCGGGGATGTCGATGTGGGACTACCTCGCCCAGCGAGCAACCGACGCGCAACGGATCACCGCGCTCCGGCAGGCGGCCGACCGGCTGACGCGGGACTTCGGCAGCTGGCAGGTGCCCTGGGGCGAGATCAACCGCTTCCAGCGCAACGACGGCGCGATCGTCCAGACGTTCGACGACTCCAAGCCGAGCATCCCGGTCCCGTTCACGTCCGCGCAGTGGGGCTCGCTCGCGTCCTTCGGCGCCCGTCGCTATCCCGGGACCAAGCGGTACTACGGTACGAGCGGCAACAGCTTCGTCGCCGTCGTCGAGTTCGGGCACAAGCTTCGCGCCTGGGCGGTCACGGCCGGTGGCGTCAGCGGCGACTCCACCTCACCCCACTTCAACGACCAGGCCAAGCGCTACGCGAGCGGCAATCTCCGCCCGGTCTACTTCTACCCCGAAGACCTCAAGGGCCACATCGAACGCACCTACCGCCCAGGCCAAGGCTAAGCCCGAATCTGATCGGCCAGGGTTTGGACAACTGTTGTCATGGGTGCGGTGAACTTGTCGAAGGTTGCCTCAACCAGCATGGTGTGTACGTCATCCAGGACGGTCTGTAATGGGCCGTCCTGGTCCGCCCGGGCTCGGAACGCTCTCGCTGCCGTGTGCTGGCCGATGACCTCGGCGACAACGACCAGATAGTCGTAGGCAGAAGCGCCCGGACCTTCGCCGACCGACTCGGCGTTCATCACGGACTGGGACCAGTAGTAGAGCGCGTCTGCGCCGTGGCCGCGCTCGAGCATGGCGGCACCGGCGAGATCCAACAGGGAGTGCTTGCGCGAACACCTGCGCAGGCCGTCTTCGATCACCTCGAGTTCGCGATCCGTGCCTGGATATGCGCCGGCCAGCCAGGCGTACAGCACATCCAGGTCGACGTACCGCGGATCAGCGAGCAGTTCCTCGACCAGCCGAGCCATCGCCGGCGACTCCGTGCCGCTGGTGCCGGCGATCTCCACGATGCGGTTCAAGGCGTAGCCGTCCTCGATCGTGCGTGGCTCGGGCTCCTCCGGGAACGCTGGGGTGAGACACAGCGCGGCGTACTCCGGGTCGGCGGGGTTCAACTCGATGCGCCGCAGTGTTCCGTGGCCCGCCGCTGCGCTGCCGTCGGCCGACTGCGGCGTACCAGCGCGTCTGCGCCTGAATCTGCCGAACACTGTGTACTCCTCGAGGGGATCGGGACGATCGAGGGGCAAGCCGTGCACCTACTTGAGGAGATCGCAGAATAGCCGATCCAAGGACCCTCACCAGTTGACGAGCGTGCTGAGGAGGGTAAGGGCTTCGGCGCTGCGGGTGGACGGTTCGGCGTGGTAGACGACCAGTTCCTGGCCGGGAGCCGATCGTACGTCGAAGGCCTGCATGCGGAGGGTCAGTTCGCCGACCTGGGGATGCTGGAATCGCTTTGTTTCCAACGACTTTCCGCGAGCATCGTGCCGACTCCACAGCTCGCGGAACTCCTCGCTGCGGTCGAGCAGCTCGGCCAGTACCGCGCGCACACGCGGATCATCAGGTGCGGCGCCATGACCGAGTCTGAAGCCCGCTACCGAGTTCGCCGCAACTTCGCGCCAGTCGGCGTAGAACTGCCGGGACTTCGGGTCCAGGAAGACCAGCAGCATCAGGTTGCGGGAGAACTCGAATCCGTCGAACAACAGGTCGGCGATCTTGTTGCTTGCCAGTACGTCGTACGCGCGGTTGTAGACCAGGGACGGATTGTTCGGCCAGGCTTCCATCAGCTGCAGCAAGTTCGGGTCGACCTTCTCCGTGACGGCGGCCGATCGTGGTCGCGGCGCCAGACCGGCAAGCCTGAACAGGTGCAGTCGGCCGTCGTCGTCGAGTCGCAGCGCGACGGACAGCGCGTCGAGAACCTGTGCCGACGGGTTGCGCTCCCGGCCCTGCTCCAGCCGTACGTAGTAGTCGACGCTCATCCCAGCGAGCAGGGCGACTTCTTCGCGGCGTAGCCCGGCGACGCGGCGCAAACCGGTCGAAACCATCCCCACCTCTGAAGGCGTGACCAGGGCGCGCCGGCTGCGCAGATAGTCACCGAGCTGCGTCGTACTCATGGCTCCAAGAGTAGGTCTGCCGAAGAGGCCGTGCCTGGGGGCAGCACTCCCAGGAACACCGCGTCCTGCCGCGCAGCCACGCCGAGCACAAGTGTGGAGAGCAACAAACCTGATGCGAAGGGAAGACCATGAACAAGAAGGTCGTGCTTGTGACCGGCGCCAGCAGCGGTATCGGTGAAGCCATCTCGGAGCACCTGGCCGCCGCCGGGCACCAGGTCGTGGCGGGAGCGCGACGGGTTGACCGCCTCGAGGCGCTGGCGAAGCGAGTCCACGCAGCGGGCGGAAGCATCGACACCCGCGTACTCGACGTCACCGACCAGGCCGCCGTCAAGCGCTTCGTCACCGGAGCGCTGGACGACCACGGCCGAATCGACGTCATCGTCAACAACGCGGGCGTGATGCCGCTGTCGCGACTCGATCGCCTCCTGGTGGACGAGTGGAACCAGATGCTCGACGTGAACGTGCGCGGCCTGCTCCACGGGATCGCCGAGGCGCTGCCGGTCTTCCAGCGACAAGGCAGCGGCCACTTCGTCACCATCGCGTCCATCGGCGCTCACCAGGTCAGCCCGGCGGCAGCGGTGTACTGCGCAACGAAGTACGCCGCCTGGGCCATCACCGAGGGACTGCGACTCGAGGTCGACCCGTCGATCCGGGTCACCACCGTCTCGCCCGGTGTGGTCGAGTCCGAGCTCGCCGACACGATCACCGATGCCGATGCGCAGCAGGCGATGGCGCAGTACCGGGCCGCCTCCATCCCACCGGCCGCCATCGCCAACGCCGTCGCCTATGCCATCGAGCAACCGGCCGACGTCGACGTCAACGAACTCGTCATCCGCCCCACCCGCCAACGCTGAAGACCGGAAGCGGGAGGAAGGGTTCCTCCCGCTTCCGCGGGCCGGTCAGGTTGTGGAGTGATGGCGCCAGACGGCTGCGGCGAGGCAGAGGGTCCAGAGCAACGCGAGGATGATGGTGAAGTGGCCGATCATCGCTGCGCTGGAGATCAGGATGGGTGCTGCGCACACCAGACCGACGTACCCGAACCACTTCGCCAGGACCGCCGTCCGGAGAACCACGACTGAGACCGCGAGGATGGTCAGCCCCAGCGCCATCATCGTGATGCTGCCGATCAGGTCGTAGTTGAGGGCTGTGGAGTAGCGCAGTACTTCGATGCCGGGCAGAGGTTGGCCGTCGACCTTGACCATCCGGCCGATCACTCCGCGCAAGGCCGCCGACACAAGCAGGGTTGTGCTGAAGATCAGGCCCATCGAGCGGGCAAACGCGGTCCACTGCGTCGCCCGCGTCCCGGCCGTGAGCGTCGCGAAGTAGTTCATGACGACGACGAAGAGCACCGCGGCGGCGACTGCGCAGTACTGCGAAACGATGCCGGCCAGCTGGCTGTCGCTCTGCTGCCACCAGGTGAGCAGTTCCGCGTCGCCGGCCTTGTGCGGTACGTCGACACTGGCGACGGTCCAGAAGAAGGCGACGGCGAAGAGGACCGACGCCGCCGCTGCGACCTTCGCCGATGAGGTCCGGGTCGTTCGGGTAGTTGCTGTGGTTGCCATGACGGGCTCCTGAGTTCGAGGTGAGTCCACCGTCGTTCTCTGCCGACCCGCGAACGACCGAGTGGGCCCCAGACTTCGGATCAGGGCTGTCCCTGAGTACTCCGCGCGGTTTTGCTGCCACTATGACGAGATGGGCGCTACAGCGCGGGTACTGACGAGGGCGGTCACCTGGCCGCTCGCGCCCGCGCTCTTCGCCTGGCAGGTTGCGATCGGCAACCGGCTCGACGGTGGGCTTGCGGTTGGGCCCGCGGACGCCGTGTACCTCGTCGCCATGCTGGTCTGCTGGGCGGTGGGGGTGCTGCTCACCTGGCGAGTTTTCGCCCAACCGGCCGGCTGGGCCTTCCTGGGACTCGGCACAGCACTGACCTGGAGCGGGTACGCCGAGTTCGCCACCGACTACGCGCTGGGATCGGGCCAGGCGGCAAATGGCCAGCTGATGGCCACCTTCAGCGACAGCAGCTTCGTCTGGTGGTTCCTTTTCCTTGCCCTGGGCCTCCAATTCACCCCAGCTGTCCGGCCGAAGTCGCGAACTCTTCCAGTCCTGACAGTTGCCTCAGGCATGGTCTTCCAAGTTGCCGCCCTGCTGCGCTCCACACACCTCGACCAGCCGTACGAGAACTTGGTCAGTCCCTGGGCTGTCGCGGCGATCGCAGGACCGATCAGTGTGGTGGCCGCCGTCGCGATCACCGTGCTCGGCCTTTGTCTGCTCGCAAGTGTGTACGTCCTCGTCGCGGCCTTCCGCCGGGCCAGAGGCGAGGCTCGCCGGCAACTGCTGTGGCTGGTCGCCGGGGCAACACCACTTGCGCCGGCCGTGGTCGCGGCATTCGCCCTGTCGTACGCCGGGTTCGAGCACGTCGCCGGGTGGGCGTTGAGCGTCTGCGTCATCACCCTCGCGCTGGGGGCGGCCATGTCCGTCGCGAAGTACCGCCTGTACGACGTGGAGCGGATCGTCACCGACTCGGCGGCGTACGCGATCTCGACCGGCACTGTCATCGCCGTGTTCGGGCTGGTGGTCGTGGTCATCACCAAGAGCCTTCCCGTGCGGGCCGACGGGCAGTTGCTGACGATCCTGGCCACGCTGGCTGCTGCAGGAGTCGCGCGGCCGGCGTACACGTGGGCCCGCCGGGTGGTCGACCGGCACTTCAACCGCCGTCGCTTCGACGCCGTGCAGCTGGTCAGGGCCGGGCTCGAACGGTCAACCGATCTCGGTGCTCTCCTGGTCGAGGCGACCGGCGATCCGCAGGTTCGTGCGTTGTTCCCGGCCGACGGCGGCTGGGTGACCTCGGACGGGCGCCCCGCCGTACCCGGCGCGAACGCGGTCGACGTACTGCGCCACGGGCGGGCGAGTGCGCGCGTCGAGTTCGACCCGGCGCGCTGTGACCGGGCCGTCGTGGAGGCGGTCGTCCAGGAGGCGGCCACGGAGATCGACAACCTCGGTCTGCGGGCCGAGCTCGCCAAGCAGGTGGAGCAGATCACCGAGTCCCGGGCCCGGCTTGCCGGTGCGCACCTGGAGGAACGCCGCCGGATGGAGCGCGACCTCCACGACGGAGCTCAGCAGCGGATCCTCGCGATCGCCCTCCAGCTCCGCTCGGCCCGGGTCAACGGCGGCGAGACAGTACTGCGAGCCGAGGTCGACCGGGCCATCACGGATCTGGCCCTGACCGTCCAGGAACTTCGCGACCTGGCCAGCGGGCTGCAGCCGGCCGCGCTGGCGGGAGGTGGCCTGCGGGCCGCCACTGATGAGCTGGCCGGCCGGATCCCGATCCGGATGAAGCTCGAGGTTGCCGACCAGCGGTTCCCGGCACCGGTCGAGAGCGCGGCCTGGTTCGTCATCGCCGAGGCGGTCGCGAACGCCGTCAAACACGCCGGTGTCGACGAGGTGGAGATCCGGGTGTCGGCCGGCGGTCCGGCCCGGCTGGATGCCGGGTCGGCGGCGGCGACCGGACCGGCCGTGGCGACCGGGCCAGTGGAGTTGCACGTCGCCGTACTGGATCGAGGCGTGGGTGGAGTCGATCCGCAGGGTCGTGGGCTGCAGGGACTTGCGGATCGGGTTGCCGCGCTCGGCGGGGCGCTCTCCGCCGGTGACCGGCCTGGCGGCGGTACCAGGGTCGAGGCGGTGCTCCCATGCGGGTAGTGATCGCGGACGACTCGGCCCTGCTCCGGGAAGGTCTCGCCCGGTTGCTGGCCGAGTCCGGTGTCGAGGTCTGCGAGACCGTTGCCGATGGCCCTGACTTGATCGCGGCCGTGCACCGGCACCAGCCGGATATCGCGATCATCGACATCCGGATGCCGCCGACGTACACGCATGAGGGTGCAGTGGCGGCGATCGAGCTCCGGGAGCAGATGCCCTCGCTCGGAGTACTCCTGTTGTCCCAGGCGGTTGAGACGCACTTCGCCTCCCAACTGCTGAAGCGCCATGCGGAGCGGTTCGGCTATCTCCTCAAGGACAGGGTCGTCGATGTCGAGACGCTGATGGGAGCCCTGCGGACGATCTCGGCCGGCGGAACGGCCCTGGACCCCGAGATCGTGCGCCACCTGATGCGGGCGGACTCGGCCAGCGATCCCCTTGCAGCCTTGACGGAGCGGGAGCGCGACGTACTGGCTTTGATGGCGGAAGGCCGCTCCAACTCCGCGATCGCGGACCGGTTGACGGTCAGCCTCAAGACGGTCGAGAGCCACATCGCGAACATCTTCAGCAAACTCGGTCTGCACGGCGCCCAGGACGACCACCGCCGCGTCCTCGCCGTACTCACCGCTCTCCAGGGGTCGCCCTGAGTCGGGGGAAATCGGCTGGATCTGGGTGGAACCCGCCGTGAAGTCCTGTCGTCCTACGGTGGACCAGACCGGTATGACAGAAGGAGAGCACCATGGGTTGGGGCAAGGGCAGCTCGGACAAGAAGGCCAAGAAGGAAGCGAAGAACGACAAGAAACTCGACAAGATCGAGGCGAAGGTCAACACAGGTAAGGCTGTGTCCTTCAAGAAGGCCAAGAAGCTCACCCAGGAGCGGTACTAGGTCTACTAGCCGACGACCTTGCGGCACCCACCGGCGGCGGCCATCGCCCGCGCGGTTGCTTGTGCCATCGAGCAACGGCGGGCGTCGACGGCGACGAACTCGTCGTCCGCCCCGCCCGCCAACGCTGACGGATCTGGCGATCGGCGGCTGCTTACACGATGCCGCCGCCGCGGTAGGTGTCGCCGTAGTAGCCGCCGAGCCGGGTGCGGTACTCGTCGTTGAGGCCGCTGTCGGGGTCGTAGTCCGGGGAGTCCTTGATCTGGTCCTTGGTCCGGTCGACGTAGACCTTCTGGTCCTCATGGTCGATCCGGTCGATCACGCCGGCCGGCAACAGCACCTTCCGGCCGAGAATCCACGGACCGGTGTCGACCACGAGCCCCGCCGCACCAGGCTCGTAGGTCGCCTCGTCGACCTTGCCGATGTCACCGTCGGTCGCGGCGATCTTGTAGCCCACCAGGTCACTGCCTTCGGTGTAGCCGGCCTCCGGCCGGTAGCTCCACGGATCGAACGCGCTCATCGTCATTGCGGTTCATCGCCTTCCTGCAGGGGTCGGGAACAGTTCACTCCACCCCGGAAGCCCGACGCCACGGTCTTCCGGGCCGTCCGCCCCCTGGTACCCCGAGACGCTCACCGCAACCACTGAAAACCCTTACCAGGCGGTACTGCGGCGCGCGCGATCAGTCGAGATGGACAGCCGACTCAAACCTCGCCCTGACGGGCGGATCGCAGAAGTCGATCTCAGTCATCAGGCGGGTCACGATCTGCTCCTTGGTTTCGCTTTCCGTGATGATCAATTCGTCAACGAAATCAAGGAGATCGCGAGGCCGGTACCACTCACGCAACTTCTCCGGTCCCACGGACATCGACGGCTTGGAGCGATGGCGACGCTGCGTCTCCGCCAGCGATACGTCGAAGTAGTACAACTTGGTCGGCCCCTCGTGATCGGCCACGAGCCGCCGCAGCATCTCGCCGTACCGCTCCGCCCCGAAGATTCCCTCGACGATCACGTGATAGCCGGCATCGAGCGCGTACCGCACGGTCACCTCGATCAACCCGACATTCGGCAGCCCCGGCCGATCATGCTCCCGCAGTACCGTGCGCCGCAGATAGTCCTGCTCCACCCACGCCACCCCCCGCCCCAACCGCCCCCGCAACAACTGCGCCACCGTCGACTTCCCCGAAGCAGAATTCCCCCGAAGCACCACCAACCGAGTCTCCGCACTACCCACCATGCCGAGACGATAGCCGAGCTCTAAGTGGTGGTCGGGGGTGTGTTGTACTCCTCGTCGGTTACTGGGGCGAGCCAATGGACGAGGGGGTGGGTGGGGTCGGATTCGTTGAGGGCTAGGTGGGTCATCAGGCGGGTGGGGGTGGCGCCGTGCCAGTGTTCTTCGTTGGGTTCGAAGAGGACTCGGTCGCCGGGGCGGATGACCTCGATGGGGCCGCCGCGGCGTTGGCAGAGGCCGATGCCTTCGGTGACGAAGATGTAGACGTCGCCGGTGAACCAGTCGGCCCGGCCCTTGACGGTGTCGATGGAGCTGCGGGTGATCTGCATGGGGTCCTCGGGTGTGGTTGTCGGGGTAGTTGCGCCCGGCTACGACAGTAGTCCGCGGCGAACCGGTGAAAGGTGCCCTGTTGGTACACCTTTCGAGAGGGACTTCTTGCGCGGCATCGTGCCGAGTTCACTGGGTTGGTGAGCCCTTTCGACGACACCAGGAGGAGCGCGGGATGCGCCAGGTAGTGATGCACGGTCCGGGGGACGTACGAGTCGAGGACCGCGAGGAGCCGAGGATTCTCGCCGCGACCGACGCGATCATCCGGCTGTCGGCGACGTGCATCTGCGGGAGCGACCTGTGGCCGTACCGCGGCGCCGAGCCGGTCGACCATCAGGTGATGGGTCATGAGTACGTCGGCGTGGTCGAGGAGGTCGGCGCGGATGTTCGGACCGTGAAAGTCGGTGACTTCGTCGTCGGCTCGTTCTGGGCATCGGACAACACCTGCGAGATCTGCCAGGCCGGCTACCAGGCGTACTGCGTGCATCGCGTCCTGATGGGGACTATCGGTACCCAGTCGGAGCGCGCCCGGATCCCCTTGGCCGATGGCACTCTCGTCGCCACTCCGGGAATGCCCGAACCCGACCTGATCCCGTCGTTGATGGCTGCCTCGGATGTACTGGGTACCGGGTGGTTCGCCGCCGTCGCGGCCGAGGCTGGTCCGGGCAAGACGGTGGCGGTGGTTGGTGACGGCGCTGTCGGGCTGCTGGGGATCCTGGCCGCCAAGCAACTCGGCGCCGAGCGGATCATCGCGTTCAGTCGGCACGCCGATCGCCAGGCTCTGGCCAAGGAGTTCGGTGCCACCGACATCGTCGAGGAGCGTGGCGACGACGGGGTGGCGCGGGTCAAGGAGCTCACCGAAGGGCTCGGAGCCCACTCGGTCATCGAGGCGGTCGGTACGCAGGAAGCCATGATGCAGGCCATCCGCTCCACCAGGCCGGGCGGGCACGTCGGGTTCGTCGGCGTTTCGCATGACGTGGCGATCCCGGGTGATGAGCTGTTCATGGCCGGGGTCCACATCCACGGCGGTCCGGCTCCGGTTCGGCAGTATCTGCCTGAGCTCGTCCAACTTATCTGGGATCGAAAGATTGACCCGGGCAAGGTTTTCGACCTCACCCTCCCGTTGGAGCGCGCCGCCGAGGGCTACCAGGCGATGAACGAACGCACCGCCGTCAAGGTCCTCCTCACACCATGATCTGGAAACTGGTGGCGTGTCTCGCGTTGACCCTGACCGCTTGCGGGCCAGAGGCAACAACCGCGGAGCCGGAGGCAACGACTATGGGGCCGACAGCAACAACTGGCCCGACCTCAACGCGCAACATGCCCGAGCCGACACCGACGGCGAGCACCGCCCAGGAGACCACGATGAGGATCCAGCTCACCATCGGCACCCAGCGCTTTCAGGCGACTCTCGACGACAGCGCCGCCGCGCGCGACCTGATCGCCCAGCTACCACTCACCATCCGGATGACCGACCACAATTCGGTGGAGAAGACAGGACCGCTGCCGGCCCCCTTGTCCCTCGACGGCCAGCCACCCGGCGCGGACCCCGCCGTCGGCGACATCGGCTACTACGCCCCCGGCAACGACCTGGTCCTGTACTACGGCAACCAGTCCTACTACGACGGCATTGTCGTAGTAGGACGGTTGCAGGGTGACGCCGCTCAGCGCATCGCAGACCTCGACGGCACCGTCGAAGTACTGATCCAGCCCTAGCTCTCCACCGCTACCAGAAGTTCCTGCAGCGATGCGCGGGTCATCGGCCGGTTGAGGATATCGAGGGTGCCGCGTTCGGCGGTGTCCGACTGGTCTGCATCAGCGGGGTCGATCGCTTCGCAGATCGTGTTGTACATCCAGTTGAGCCAGCCGCTGATCGCTACCGCGAAGGACGAGAGGTCGAGCTCGGGCCAACGACCAGCGGACTCGGTATAGCCGGCGCGGAAGGCCGTCACGGCCTGCGGGTTGAGGCTAGGTCGCAACGCCCAATGGGTGAGGGCGTAGCCGACCTCCTGCGCGGGAGTGAGTGAGCCGGTGAAGTCCCATTCGGTGATGACGAGTTCGTTGTTGTGGCCGATGCGGACATGTTCGGGGATGACATTGCTGTTGCAGAGAATGAGATCGGCGGGGTCGACCTCGAGCTCGATCCGGCGGAGATCGGCCCACACGGGAAGCGCTGCGGCGAGCTGCGAACCCCATGGCTTGCCTGCCACCCGGGCTCGATGGAGCAGCTTTTCCCAGTCCCCGCTGGACTTTCGCGTGGTCAGGTACCAGCTGATCGGCGTCTCGCTCGGCAGGGCGAGCGAATGCAGCAGTCCGTACGCCGTGCCGATGCCTCGAGCGACGACCGATGGGGTGGGGAGGACCGGCGCCGGGCCGACCTCGATCCATTCGTGGACTCGCCAGCTTTGGTCGTGCACGGTTTCGATCAGGTGCCCCCGCGGACTGCGTACAGGAGTCGGTGCGACGACACCGGCGGCGGCCGCCGCATCCCGGAGCCGGGCGCCGAGTTCGGCCTGCTCGTTGGTGATCCAGGCGTAGACGGTGACGGCCAGCCAACGACCGCGGTCGGTGGTGATCGACCAGCAACGGCCCATGGGCGTGAACGAAACTGGCGAGGCCGGAGCCGTCACGACACCAAGACCGAAGGCTTCAGCCAGCGCTTCGGCGAGCCCATCAGGAGCGACCGGTACTGCGCCCGCGCGGCGCTCCACCTCGGTCTTCAGCTCGGCCCAGTCCCGCATCCCGTACTCCGTTGCGAGCGCCCGCTGCGCATCGGCAAGAGATGCCGAAGGGCTGGATTCGCGGAGTGCGGCGAGCAGGTCTTTGGCCTCTTGGCGAAGAAACCCAAGGCTCGGTTTGTCAGGCAGGAATCTCACTGCGCGTCCTTTCGCACCCAGACTCGCACGGGCCGCAAGGAGGCACAGGTGCCCTGACCAGTGAAAACGAACAGAGGTGGCTTCCAGCCTTCCGGCGAGTCTCGACGCAGCCCCAACCACGCACCCCAGACGCTAGCCGACCGAACACAAGGCGGTCAACGGACAGCGGAACTCTCAACGGGTGGCGGGGGCGGGGTGGCGCTTGGTGAGGAGCGCGATGCCCCAGCCGGCCAGGTATGCCGTGGCCAGGAGAAGCGCCTCGAGGATGAAGCCGCGGAGGGAGGAGGCGCCGTGGGAAGAGGCGAATGCCGTGGCGAAGAATTCGAGGAGGTTGTCGGGCATGGCATCACAGGCGTTGCGGAAGGTGCAGTCGTAGGCCTGCTGCTGCATGACCTGCGAACGAACGTAGTAATTGGCGCCCAAGGCCACCAATCCGACGCCCTCCGCGACGTGTCCCGCGAAGACGTGGTGTTTGTAGCCGTCGTGCACGAGAAATGATCCGATTCCCATCGCGCCGATTGCCACGACCGTCGCCACCAACGCAAAGGTTTCCATAGCCGCCCTCCCCATTCCAGATCATCCGCCCGGCCACGCGAGCTGGCAATGAGCTGTCCTATCGATAGGGGTCGTCGGCGGGGAGCCAGCAGGTTGTGAGGTTGGCGCAGAGGGGTGGGACGTCGTGGGTTAGGGCTTCGATGGTTGCGTGGACTGCTGTGCGGGGGTCGGAGCGGCGGGAGATGAGGGACCAGGTCCAGTACGGCGCTGGGTCGGTCACCGGGCGTTCGGTGACGTCTGGTGGGAGCGGGGTCGTGGTGCGTTTCGGGTTGTTGAGGACCGGGCGGCGGAGGCGGCGTACGTGTTCGTAGAAGGCTGGGCCGGTCAGGCCGCCGTCGTCGATGTACTCGAGTCGCGCCCCGGTCGCCTGCGCGAACTCCTCCGCGTAGGCGTTCCACGACGACCAGGTCGCGAGGTCGGCATCGACCAGTACGACGACGTCCTTCGCCCGCACCGGCGAGTCGCCCGAGGAGCCGGACGAGCCGGACGAGCCGGACGACACGGCGTACAGGCGGTCCGCGCCGATGAAGCGGGCCTCCAGGTCGAGTTCGGCGAGCGAGTTGGCTGAGCTCCAGGCGATGGCCAGGTCGATGCTCCCATCGGCGACGCGGGCGGCCTGCGTGTGTGACGGCATCACCCAAGCGTCGATCCGGAGTTGCGCGATGCCCGAGACGCGCGTGATCAGGTCGGGTGGATGCCAGCTGACGTAGCCGAGGCGGACCGGTTCGGCTTTCGAGAGACCGGCGGCCGAGCGGCGGAGCTCGTCGGCCTGTTGGAGGAGGTCGCGGGCCGGCGCCAGCAGCGCTTCACCGGAGGCGGTCAGGGTGACCGACCGACGGTCGCGATCGAACAGGCGGATGCCGAGGTCGCGTTCGAGCGCCTTGATCTGCTGCGACAGCGACGGGCCGGCGATGTGCAGGCTGGCGGCCGCGCGGCCGAAGTTGAGTTCCTCCGCGACCGCGACGAAGTACCGGAGCTGCCGCAGTTCCATCTGCCGATGGTAGGCGCTGCCTCTCAGCAGGGAGACAACAAGTCGTGGAGAACGCCTCCGCGCCGCGCCACCATCGAGGCAACGGAGAACGATCGCTCTCCCGGATCGCAGAGAACGCAGAGAAAGAGCCAGACAGTGAACACACAGAAAGTCGCAGTCGTCACCGGCGCCTCCCAGGGCATCGGCGCCGGGCTGGTCACCGCCTACCGCAAGCTCGGGTACGCCGTGGTGGCGAACTCCCGAACCATCCAGCCCTCCGACGACCCGTTCGTCCTGGCCGTCCCCGGCGACATCGCGACCCCTGGGACCGGCGAGCGGATCATCGAGCAGGGACTGGAAGCCTTCGGCCGGATCGACACGCTGGTGAACAACGCCGGCGTGTTCGTCGCGAAGCCGTTCACCGAGTACACCGACGAGGACTTCGACCTGGTCACCGGGGTGAACCTGCGGGGCTTCTTCGAGGTCACCCGGCGCGCGGTCGAGGCGATGCTCGGCCAGGGCGGCGGGCACATCGTCAACGTGTCGACCGCGCTGGTCGAGCACGCCAACACCAACGTCCCGTCGGCGCTCGCCTCACTCACCAAAGGCGGCCTGAACGCCGTCACCAAGTCGCTGGCGGTCGAGTACGCCGCCCGCGGCATCCGCGTCAACACCGTTGCCCTCGGCATCATCAACACCCCGATGCACCCGGAGGAGACGCACGCGGCGCTCGCCGGCCTGCACCCGGTCGGCCGGATCGGTGACGTCTCCGACGTCGTCGGCGCGGTCACCTACCTCGAGGACTCCCCCTTCGTCACCGGCGTCATCCTCCCCATCGACGGCGGCCAGTCCGCCGGTCACTAGTGGCACTAACACCAAGGAGCTCCACCCATGAGCACCACCAGCATTCTGCAAACGGTTCTCGACCAGTGGAAGGCCGGCGTCGACACGCACGATCCGGCCGCGGTCGCGAAGGTCTTCACCGACGACGCGATCTTCCAGGGCCTGCGCCCGTACAGCATCGGTCCGGTAGGCGTAGCGCAGTACTACGAAGCGCAACCGCTGGGGCTGAAGGCCGACTACGACATCCTCGAAGCGCGGCAGCTCACCGACGAGCTCGTCCTCGGCTACCTCAAGGTCGCCTTCTCCTTCGTCGAGCGGCCGACGCTGGAGGTCTACCTCAGCATCATCGCCCGTCGCGCCGGGGCCGACTGGCGCATCGACCACTACCAGGTCTCCAAGCTCACCTGAGTTCCCCCGCAGGGGTGAGCAGGTTCCGTCTGAGGCGTGATGGCCGCACGGCTCACGGAGTACAGGCTGGTGGATATGAGCGAGCGAAATGGACGGGTGCGCCTGCTGGTCGGTTGGGGCGCGGTGGCAGCCTGCGTGCCGTACCTGACCTTGAAGCTTGCCTGGCTAACCGGGAGCGGCGTCGGAACAACGGGTTCCGGCGCCGGGATGATGGCCGACCCGAAGTATGTCGTCGGCAACCTTCTGACCATGGGCATGGATCTGGTGGCCGTCGTGGTCGCGCTGGCGTTCACCTATCGATGGGGCCAGCGGCTACCGAGCTGGCTGGTGCTCGGTCCGATCTGGATCGGCACCGGCCTGCTCGCTCCGATCGCCCTCGGCCTGCCACTGGGGATGGTGGTGCAGGGATTCGCCGGTGGGTCAGCCACCGCAGCAGACAACGCGCTCGATGATTGGGTCTACGGCATCGTGTACGGCGGGTTCACCGTCCAGGCGATCCTGCTGGTGACAGCGTTCGTGCTGTACGCCCGCACCCGCTGGCCGCACGTGTTTCGCCTGCGCATCAAGGATTTCCAGGGTCCCTCGCCGATCCAACAGCGGGCAATCGTCGGGGCGGCTGTCGTCGCCTCTGTGTACGGCGCACTGAGTCTGGTCTGGGCGTTCGCCAGCGGCGGTCGCCATGCAGCGGTGGAGACCGCAGCACAGCAGACCTTCTGGGTGACCCAGGCCGCACTGAGCTTCGCCGGAGCCGTCGGTCTGCTGGCACTGGCGTACCGCTGGGGCCGCGGACGGCTGCTTCTACCCCTGACGGCCGCCTGGCTGGGCACAGGCGTCGTCTTCGCCTCCGGCCTGTACGCCGCCCTGGCGCTCTAAGGCGTCTCACCCGGCAGCCGGTCGAGGACCTTCTCGGCAATGTTGCCCAGCGCAAACAATTCCTCGCGGGACAGCAGGTCGACGAAGTGCCGGCGGACCGAAGCGACGTGATCGGGCGCCGCCTGCTCGATAGTGCGCAGACCGAGCGCAGTCAGTACTACGTCCGCGCCCCGCCCGTCGTCCGGGCTGTCGGTGCGGGCGACCAGGCCGCGCTCCTCCATCCGGCCGATGTGCCGGGAGAGCCGGCTCTTCGACCACAGCATCCGGTCGGCGAGACCGTTGAGGCGGCGGCGATGGTCGGGTTCCGCGGACAGGGCGGACAGCACGTCGTAGTCGGCCATCGACAGGTTCGCGTCGCGACTGAGGTCCCGGGCGATCTCAGCGTCCAGCAGCAGCCGCATCCGGCGATAGCCGATCCAGGCGCGAAACTCCTCGTCGTCCAACCAGTGCGGCTCAGGCAGCAGCTCGTCGTTGGGCATGGCGACCACAGTAGTTGACATGTAATCGAAGTGACTCCTAGGGTCAAGGTTTACATGTAAACGAAAAGAGGATTCCATGACGCGGCTTTCGTTCGGACTGGGCATCTCACCGAGCGCCGGGACCGGCTCCGATCCGGTCGGGCTGGCTCGACAGGCGGAGGAGCTGGGTTTCGACTTCGTGAGCACCTCCGACCACCCGAGCGGCACCGGACCGACGTACGAGACCTGGACGTTGCTGACCTGGCTGGCCGCGGCGACCTCGCGGATCCGGATCGCGCCGCGGGTGCTCGGGGTGCCCTACCGACCGCCGGCCATGGTCGCGAAGATGGCCGAGACGCTCGACCGGATCTCCGGCGGGCGGCTCATCCTGGGACTCGGCGGCGGGTACTCCGATCACGAGTTCCGCGGTTTCGGGCTGCCCGTGCCGACGCCTCGCGAGAAGGTCGACGGGCTGGAAGACGCCATCCGGATCGCCCGGGGACTGTGGTCGCAGGAATCGTTCAGCTATGCGGGCAGGCGGTTCCACACCGACGCCGCCGAGCTGGCGCCCAAGCCGGACCGCCCCATCCCGATCTGGCTGGGCACCTTCGGCGATCGCGCGCTGGCGCTCACCGGGCGCGAGGCGGACGGCTGGATCCCGTCGCTCGGCTCGGCGCCACCCGAGCAGGCGGTCGTGATGCGCGACAAGATCCGTGCCGCCGCCGACCGGGCCGGCCGGGACCCCGACAGCATCACGTACGCCTACCACGTGCAGGTCGAGCTGGACCGCGACGTCGCCGACCAGTCGGTGGTCAGCGGCTCCGCCGACCAGGTCGCCACCCGGCTGGCCGGCTTCACCAAACTGGGCTTCACCGCACTGAGCCTCACGACCACCAGCCCAGAATCGATCGACCGCCTGGCCACGGAGATCATCCCCGCCGTCCGCGCCCTGGCCTGACCGCCATGACTGCAGGTGCGGCCTACTTTGCGATCTCCCAGATGTGACCGGCCGGGTCGGCGAAGGCCGCGGTACGGATGCCCCACGGCCGGTCCAGCGGGCCGTTCAGGAACTTGACGCCGCGACCCGTCAGTTCGGCGTACAGGGCATCGACATCGGCGACCGGGACGGTGAGCTGGAACCGTCGGCCCGCGTCAGCGCCCCCGACCGGCGCCGGTCCGATCAGGCCAGGCGCCTCGCTCACCGAGAGCAGGTTCACCATCAGCTCGCCGAACTTGTAGACCGCCGACGCGTCATCCTCGTACGCCGCCGGCAACCCGAACGCTTCCTCGTAGAACCGCTTGCACTCCGCGAGTTCCTCCACGAACAACGTGATCGCACTGACTCCCTCCGCCCAGCCACCCCGCGCCGCACCCGTCGTCTCACCCATCACCGTCTCCTCTCGATCGACCTGACGATCGCCACGTCGGAGTGGCCGGGACAGCCTCGACATTTCGGACCACCCTGGTCTGCGAGCCCGGCATGATGGAGCGGTGACTGGAGACCTGACGCCGGAACTGGCCGCGACGATCGCTGAGGCGTTCAACCGGCGCGACCGCGAGAACATGCAGCCGACGATCGACTTCTTCGAGGACCTGCTGACCAAGCACCCGGGCAACCCGTACGTGCTCTACGAGGTCGGCGGCGCCTACGACACCGACGGCCAGGAGGAGAAGGCGCTCCCGTACTACGAACAGGCCCTGCCCAGGCTGACCGGAGACACCAGGCGGCGCTGCCTGCTGCAGTACGGGAGCACGTTGCGCATCCTCGAGCGCTTCGACGAGTCGCTGGAGGTCTTCAAGGCGGCGAGCAAGGAGTTCCCGGAGTCGGACTCGCTCCGGGTCTTCAAATCCCTCACGCTGCACGACGCCGGCCGGCCGAGCAAGGCGCTCGCAACCCTCCTGCTGCTGATCGCCGATCGCCTCGACACCCCAGAGCTCAAACGCTACGAGGCGGCCATCCGAGGCAACGCCGACCACCTCGCCAACCTCGAGCCCTAACCCGGGGCATCCAGCCGAAAGTCCGGCGGCTGAGCGGGCGGCATTAGCAGGCGCAAGCGATGCCGGTTGGCGCGGTCAGCGGGTCGGAGGCCCGGCGGGTGATGCCCTCGGCGGTCTCCACCGGAAGGCCTTCCCGGGTCCAGTACTCCATCCCGCCGATCATCTCCTTGACCGGATAGCCCAGCTTGGCGAACTCCAGCGCCGCCCGAGTCCCACCGTTACACCCGGGCCCCCAGCAGTACGTCACCACCGGCGTCCCAGCCGGTACTACGGCCGCGGCGCGCTCGGCGATCTCCCTGGTCGGCAGGTGGATCGCGCCCGGCACGTGTCCTTGGTCCCAGCTCTCCTGGCTCCGGCTGTCGATCAGCACCCAACCGGTCACGCCGGCGCGGATGTCCGCCGCCACGTCCGACGGGTCCGTCTCGAACCTGAGCTTCCCGGCGAAGTGCGCCACCGCGTCACCCTGCGCCGCCGCCAATCCCTGCAGTACCACCGACATCTCGAACTCCCCTTCGGCCAACCCTGTGCGGACACCCCAAGCCTCGGGCCACACCCTCCACTCCCACCAGTGGCAGAAATGACCTAGTTCAACTAATTACTGCCACATCTCTTCCCGGACAACAATTCGGGGTCCGGCTAACACTTCGGGCGGGCGAGGCTGCATGATGTGCGCGGAAGGTTCACTCCAGCCACGGGGTGCCCTGACGATGACTCATGTCTGGAGCCCGGATGGCTGACTTCGACATCGCCGCGCCCACGTCGGCGGACGCGTTCGCGCGGCTGGCCATCGAGCTGCACGATGCCCCAGGCGTCGAGGAGACGGTCGACGCCGTCGTCCAGTTCGCACTCCAGGCCCTGAACTGCATGTACGCCGGACTCGCGCTCTACACCCGCGGCTCGCGGCCGGAGATCGCGGCGGTCACCGATCCGGTGGTCTCCGACGTGTACGGCCTGCAGATCGACTCGGGCAACGGACCGCTGATGGTCGCGTTGCGGGAGCGCAGTACGGTCCTGATCCGGGACACCACCCACGACGACCGCTGGCCGGTGTGGGCGGCGAAGGTGGCCGGCCTCGGCGTCCGGAGCGTGCTCGACGTACCGCTCACCACCGGCGACCGGGCCACGGTCGGCGTCCTCGGCCTGTACTCCGCCGACCCGGACGCGTTCGGCCTGGACGACGAGGCGATCGCGCAGATCCTCGCCCGGCACGCCTCGGTGGCGGTCGCGTCGGCGCGGCACGAGGAGACCATGGAGCAGGCGGTCGACGCCCGCAAACTGGTCGGCCAGGCGATGGGCATCCTGATGGAGCGCTTCGACCTCGACGGCGACCGGGCCTTCGCCATCCTGAAGCGCTACTCCCAGGACACCAACACGAAGCTCCGCGACGTCGCCCAGCAACTCATCGACACCCGCAAACTGCCGCACTGAGCAGAGCAGCACGGGACGGTAGGTTTACCGGGTGGGTGGGACTGCGGTGACTACGGGGGCTTGGCGGCCGTTGAGCGGGCCGTCGCAGCGGGTTGCGCTGGAGATCCTGCTGGACGGGCCGTTGTCCCGCGCCGAACTGGCCCGGCGGGTGGAGTTGTCCGCCGGCAGCCTGACCCGGCTGACCAAGCCGATGCTGGAGTCGGGCCTGCTGGTCGAAGTACCGGGCGAGGTCGGTGACCCCAAGGTGGGCCGGCCGTCGCAACCGCTCGACGTGATTCCGACCTCGCACCACTTCGTCGGCGTGAAGCTGACCGGCGACACGGCGCTCGCGGTCCTGACCACGCTCCGGGCCGAGGTGATCGCGACCGCGGAACGGCCCCTCACCGACCACACTCCCGAAGCGGTCGCCGACGTGGTGGTCGAACTGGCCCGCTCGCTCAGCGACGGCCGGCCCCCGATCACCGGGCTCGGCATCAGTCTGGGCGGCCACGTCGACGACTCCGGCGACGTACCGCGGGGCGACTTCCTCGACTGGCGCGACGTACCGTTCGGCCGGCTGGTCGCCGAGCGGACCGATGCCCAGGTCGTCGTCGCGAACGACGTCATCGCGGTGACCGAGGCGATCCACTGGTTCGGGGCGGGTCGCGGGATCAGCCGGTTCGTCCTGCTGACCATCGGAGCGGGCGTTGGCTACGGCCTCGTCGTTCACGACAAGCTGGTCGACACCGGCGAGGCCGGGCTCGGCCTGGTCGGTCACTACCAAGTCGATCCCGCGGGCCCGGTGTGCGACCGCGGCCATCACGGCTGCGCGAGCGTCATGCTCACCACCGACGCCATCACCGGTCAGCTCAGCGCGGCCCTCGGCCGGCAGATCGGGTACGACGAATGTCTCGCCCTGGCCGAGAACGGTGATCCCGACGCCCGTCGCGTGGTCGGCAGGGCGGGACGTGCGCTGGGCAGGTTGATCGCGGCGGCGAGCAACTTCACCATGCCCGAGGCCGTCGTGCTCGGCGGCGAGGGAGTCCAGCTCGCGACCGTGGCCCAGGACGAACTGCAGGCCGGGCTCCAGGCCGACCGGCACCCGTCAGCCGCCCCGCCGCCGATCATCCTGGAAGACCCGTCCTTCACCCAGTGGGCCCGCGGCGCCGCCGTGATCGCCATCCAGACCTTCGTCCTCGGCCGCGACTCTCGTAACTGACTATCTCGCTATAAACAGTTACACTGGTCGGCATGGATGAGCTGGTACGCCGCTGGCAGCACGGCTGGGGACTGTGTCGAGGACTGCCCGCGGCCGAGGAGCGCGATGGCGTCCTGGACGTGAAGCTGGGACTCCCGGGGCGCGACCACGAACTCTTCACGCTGACCGACCGGACCGATCTGGTCAGCGCGCACGCCGCCGAGGTCGCACGCGCAACCGAGCCGACGTGGTTGACCGTGACGACGCACCGGCGGGACGCGACGGCCGCAGTACTGGAGGGCGCCGGGCTGAGACTGTTCGCCGAGCCGAGTCTGCTGATGTCGACCGACCTGGAGAAGCATCCCCTCGCGGCCGCGCCAGCGGAGTACAGCGTGCAGGTTTGGAGCGACGGACCTTTGGAATACGTCAGGTTGATTGATGCCGAGGGCAACGTTACGGCGCAAGGGATGGTGGCGGTCGCCGGCGGGGATGCGGTGATGCATGACATCCACACCGACCCGGCTCACCGCCGCAGAGGGTTGGGCAGTGTCGTAATGGCGGAACTCAGTCGGCGTGCCGTCGACCGCGGTGCCGCCGCCGGGTTGCTGATGGCAACGACCGACGGCGGACACCTTTACACGAAGCTCGGCTGGTCGACAGAAGCGCCGATGCTGACGGCAACGAGTCAGCCGAACTGACCGGCCACGTAGTCACCGGCCGGCTGGCGGGTGATGACGTTCAGCCGGTTGAAGCTGTTGATCAACGCGATCTGCGAGACGAGCGCGAACAGCTGCTCCTCGTCGTAGTGCTTGGCGGCGTTCGCCCAGACCTCGTCCGAGACGCCTCCGCCGGCATCCGCGATGCGGGTGCCCTCTTCCGCCAGCTCCAGCGCGGCCCTCTCGGCCTCGGTGAAGCAGGTGGCCTCACGCCACGCGGCGACCATGTTGAGCCGCTGCTGCGACTCCCCCGCCGCGAGAGCGTCCTTGATGTGCATATCGGTGCAGAAACCGCAGCCGTTGATCTGGCTGGCCCGCAGGTTCACCAGCTCGAGCGTCGCGCCGGGTACCGACGAAGAGTGGACCACGCGGACCGCGGAGACGAGGTGCTTGACGAGCTTGTCTGCGATCGGGCTGCCGAACATGGCCAAACGGGCATCCATGGCTGGACTCCTCTGTCGTGGTGTGTTGTTGTCTACATCCCTTACGACAAAGCAGCCCCGCGAACTGTGACGTCCGTGGAAGTGACGTACGTCTCTACCCGCGTGAGCGGAACGCGGCGACCTTCGTCCGGTTCTGGCAGGCGGTCGAGCAGAACCGCTGCGTGTGGTTCCGGGTCGCGTCCAGGAACAGGTTGTCGCACCGCTCGGCTCCGCACCGGCGCAGCAGCTCCAGCTCCGAGCTGCCCAGCAACATCGCCGCCGCCGTCGCGAACTCGGCCAGCCATCTCGTCGCGAGCGACACCTCCGGCCTGGCGAAATGCAGATGCCACGGTTTTCCCTCGTACTGCGTAAGGCGCGGTGCCGCCCGAGTCGCCTCCAGCAGCTCATTGAGCTCACGAGCGCTGGCGTCCACCGAGCCATCGGCGAGCAACCCCAACGCGGAGTACAAGTGCGCACCGCCGGCCGCGAACTCGGTCAACGCCGACTCGTCCACCGGCGGCTCGAGATTGGTGGTCAGCCGCAGTACGGCCTGTACTGCGTCCGTGTCGCCGGGAGCCTGCAACCGTCCGCGACTCCACTCGGCGCCGAAGCGATTGGCGAGCGCGATCGCCGCAACGAGCGAGTCCTTCAGATGACTGGTCGCGTCCACCGGCCTGAGCCTAGTGCTCGGAAACCCGCGGGACACCGGGGCGGTGTCGTGTCAGGATGCCGGTATGTCGCGCGCCCTGAGCTTCGGAGTTGTGGCGGAAGCCTACGAGCGGTTCCGCCCGGGGTACTCCGAGGAGCTTCTCGACGTGGTGATGACGTACGCCGGTCGGCCGGTCCGGACCGCGCTCGAGATCGGCGCCGGGACCGGCAAGGCGACCCGCCTGTTCGCTCAGCGGGTGGACAGCGTGACCGCGACCGAGCCTGACGCCGGCATGCTCGCCGAGTTGCGCAAGCACGTGCCGGCCAACGTGCAGAGCAGGCAGGCCGCGTTCGAAGACCTGGACTTTGGCGAGAAGTACGGGCTGGTCTATGCGGCGGCGGCCCTGCACTGGACGAACCCTGATGGCCGGTGGTCGCGGATGGCCGCGCTGCTGGAGTCCGGTGGAGTGTTCGCCTCTTTCGGCGGGCCGTTCCACCTGGCCGACCCGGCCGTGGCGGAAGCTGCTCACGCGGCCAGGGCGCCGTTCCTGGACAGCGACGACATTCCCTCGCCGGATGGAACGCCTCCGGATCAGGCGATGCAGTGGCCGGGGACGGAGCTTGAACAGTCCGAGTGGTTCACCGACGTCCGGCAGGTGGAGATCGAGCGGCGCCTGACGATGAGTGCGGACGACTATGTCGGTCACCTCACGACGGTCTCGGCCTACCTGGTGCTGCCGTGGTCGGAGCAGGAGCAGGTGTTCAGCCAGATCAGGCGGGTGCTGCCCGAGACTGTCGACCTGATCGCCGACCTCACCGTGCATCTCGCCCGTCGTCGCTAGTGTTGCGTCTAGCAACGTTTTGCGGGTGGGTACGACAGCAGCTGGATCCGCAGCCAGGGCCCCCGACCCGGCCAGGCGCGCTGCCGGGCCCGCGAGCAGCGAGCCGGTCAACCGGCGACGACGCCGTCGTGAACCGGCCGCGGCCCCCGAAACCCACGGATCCCCACCGCATCAATCCCGCCCTGGACGACCCACCGCTGAACGTGGCGAGTCTCGCGAGCGATCCAGATTGATGGACTGAAGCTCCGTTCTACCCACGCCCCCCGGGGCGGGCCTGCCGGCGACCTTGTGCGTGACCTGAGCGTTCCACCGTGCTCCGGACGCTCAGCCCGTGCACAAAGCCGGCTTAGGGCCGGACCCGGCCGGGCCCGACCCTCCCCGAACCGTCGACTGCCCGCTTCCACCGATCCGGGGAGAATCTTCTCCCCACACCGGTAGCACGATCCACCCCAAGTCCGGCGAAAATCCTCCCCGAACCAGTCCAGGCGATCTGCCACCCTCCACCCAACCGCAGAACCTGACCTCCAGCAGACACCAGCCAACCTGATTACCTCCCCAATGTTGCTAGACGAGGCGCTAGGTCGTTGATAGAAGCGGGCTATCACGTCATAGGCAGGTTTGCTTTGACCCCCGACTAATACGCCGGGACAGTCGTGAGTATGACGACTGAGTTCAATACCTTCCCCGCCCCACCACCCCAGTCGGTCATGCCACCCGCCCCCGTCCCGGTTCCCGGGCGTGCCGACCGTGTGCGTGCGATCGCGACCGAGTTGCGCGGTCTGCGCGGCGCCTTGATGCCGATCGTCCATGCGGTGCAGGAAGAACTCGGTCACGTCGATCAGACCGACATCCCGGTGATCGCCGACGTCCTCAACCTGTCGGTCGCCGAGGTCCACGGCGTCGTCACCTTCTACCGTGACTTCCGGCGCGAACCGGCGGGGCGCACCACCGTCCGGATCTGCCAGGCCGAAGCTTGTCGCTCGGTCGGCGCAGTGGAGCTCGCCGCCCATGCGAAGCGGCGTACCGGGGTGGGGTTCGGGGAGACCACGTACGACGGGAGGCTGACCGTCGACGAGGTGTTCTGTCTCGGCAACTGCGCGCTCGGCCCGGCGGTCCAGGTCGGCGACAAGCTGCACGGCCGGGTCACGCCGGCCCGGCTCGATGCGCTCCTCGGGGAGGCACGATGAGGGTCTTCGTACCCCGCGACGCCGCGGCGCGGTCGGTGGGCGCGGACGAGGTCGCCGAGCGGATCGCCGCGGCGGCTGCCGCCGCTGGCCGCGAGATCGAGGTGGTCCGCAATGGGTCTCGCGGGATGCTTTGGCTGGAGCCACTCGTCGAGGTGGAGACCCCCGAAGGGCGGGTCGGCTACGGACCGGTCGCTCCGGAAGACGTCGATGGCCTGATTGCAGCGGGCATGCTCGACGGTTCCGCGCCAGAAATTGCTGTGGTGCCGGCCGGCGGTGCGGCGCTTGGGCTGGTGGAAGAGCTGCCCTGGATGAAGCGCCAGCAGCGGCTGACCTTCGCCCGGGTCGGTGTCATCGATCCTCGCTCGGCTGACGAGCACGCGGAACACCAAGGAAACAAGGGGCTTCAGGCCGCGCTGGCCATGTCACCGGCGGATGTGGTCGAGGAAGTGGTCAACTCGGGTCTGCGTGGTCGCGGGGGTGCCGGCTTCCCGACCGGGATCAAGTGGCGCACCGTGCTCGGTGCCGAGTCCGACCTTAAGTTCGTCTGCTGCAACGCCGACGAGGGCGACTCGGGCACGTTCGCCGACCGGATGCTGATCGAGGGTGACCCGTTCACGCTGATCGAGGGCATGACGATCGCGGCGTACGCGGTCGGCGCCACCGAAGGCTACGTGTACCTGCGGTCGGAGTACCCGGACGCGATCGAAACCCTGAACGCGGCGATCCGGACGGCCCGCGACCGCGGCTGGCTCGGCGCGAACATCCTCGGCTCGGGTCTCAACTTCGACTTGCACGTCCGAGTTGGCGCGGGTGCTTACATCTGCGGCGAAGAGACTTCAATGCTGGAAAGCCTCGAAGGCAAGCGCGGGATGGTCCGGGCGAAGCCGCCGATCCCTGCGCTGGAAGGGCTTTTCGGCCGCCCGACAGTCGTCAACAATGTGTTGTCGTTGGCAACGATCCCGACCATCCTGGCGAACGGTGCGACGACCTACGCGGCGTACGGGACCGGCCGGTCGCTGGGGACGAACGTCTTCCAGCTCGGCGGCAAAGTGGCCCGCGGCGGCATCGTGGAGACCGCGTTCGGCATCACCCTCGGCGAGCTCGTCAACGATCTCGGTGGTGGTACCGCATCGCGGCTGCCGGTGCGCGCAGTCCAGGTCGGTGGACCGCTGGGCGCTTATCTGCCGGTCGAGCAGTTCGACCTGCCGATGGACTACGAGGCCTTCGCGGCCGCCGGGGCGATGGTCGGGCACGGCGGCATCGTGGTGTTCGACGAGACCGTCGACATGTCCGCGATGGCCCGGTTCGCCTTCGAGTTCTGCGCGGAGGAGTCCTGCGGCAAGTGCACGCCGTGCCGGGTCGGCGCGGTCCGCGGGGTCGAGACGATCGACCGGATCCGGCGCGGTGAGGACCGCCGGCAGAACCTCGTCCTGCTCGACGACCTGTGCGACCTGATGACCGACGGCTCGCTCTGCGCGATGGGCGGGCTCACCCCGCTGCCCGTCCGCAGCGCGGTACGCCACTTCGGAGAGGACTTCACCGCATGACCCTGCTCAAGGAACCTGACTTCGGTACGCCGGCCCGCGAGGGCGCGGCCACTGTCGAGCTGACCATCGACGGGGTGAACGTCGCCGTCCCACCCGGTACTTCGGTGATGCGCGCGGCCAAGCAGGCCGGCCTGGAGATCCCCAAGCTCTGCGCGACGGACAGTCTGGAAGCGTTCGGCTCGTGCCGGCTCTGCATCGTCGAGATCGACGGCGCCCGCGGTACGCCGGCCTCCTGTACGACGCCCGTCGCGCCCGGCATGGTCGTGCGCACCCAGAACGAGAAGCTGGGCAAGCTGCGCCGCGGCGTGATGGAGCTCTACATCTCCGATCACCCGCTCGACTGCCTGACCTGCTCGGCCAACGGCGACTGCGAGTTGCAGGACATGGCCGGGGTGACCGGACTGCGCGAAGTACGGTACGGCTCGGGTGTGGACGCCGGCGCCAATCACCTCGACGCCCCGACCGACACCTCCAACCCGTACTTCGACTTCGACGCCTCCAAGTGCATCGCGTGCTCCCGGTGCGTCCGCGCGTGCGACGAAGTACAGGGCACGCTGGCGCTCACGATCGAAGGCCGCGGTTTCGACTCCAAGGTCGCTGCGGGCGCGGGTGTCTCCTTCATGGAATCGGACTGCGTCTCGTGCGGCGCCTGTGTGCAGGCCTGCCCGACCGCAACCCTGCAAGAGAAGTCCGTCATCGAACTCGGCATGCCGACCCGCTCCGTCATCACCACCTGCGCGTACTGCGGGGTCGGGTGCTCCTTCAAGGCGGAGCTGCGCGGCGACGAGCTGGTCCGGATGGTGCCGTACAAGGACGGTGGCGCGAACGAGGGCCACTCGTGCGTGAAGGGCCGGTTCGCGTTCGGCTACGCGAGTCATCCGGATCGGGTGCTGGAGCCGATGGTGCGGGACGCGATCACGGATCCGTGGCGAAAGGTCTCCTGGGACGAAGCGATCGGCTTCACGGCGCGGCGGTTGCGCGAGATCCAGGCTGCTTATGGTCAGGGATCGATCGGTGCGATCACTTCGTCGCGGACGACGAACGAAGAGGTGTACGCGGTACAGAAGATGGTCCGGGCGGTGTTCGGCAACAACAACGTCGACACCTGTGCGCGGGTCTGCCACTCGCCCACCGGGTACGGGCTGAAGCAGACCTTCGGCGAGTCGGCCGGCACCCAGGACTTCAAGTCGGTCGAGAAGGCGGACGTCATCCTGGTGATCGGTGCCAACCCGACCGACGGGCACCCGGTGTTCGCATCGCGGATGAAGAAGCGGTTGCGGCAGGGCGCCAAGTTGATCGTGGTCGACCCGCGCCGGATCGACCTGGTCCGCTCGCCGCACATCGAGGCTGCCCACCACCTGCAGCTGGCGCCCGGTACGAATGTTGCCGTGATCAACGCGATCTCCCATGTCGTCGTCACCGAAGGGCTGGTCGACCGGGCCTTCGTCGCGGAGCGGTGCGAGGACTTCGAGCAGTGGGAGACGTTCATCGCGCAGCCGGAGCACAGCCCGGAAGCCGTTGCCTCGATCACCGGTGTCGACCCGGACGAGTTGCGCGCGGCGGCCCGGTTGTACGCCACCGGCGGCAACGGCGCGATCTACTACGGTCTCGGCGTCACCGAGCACAGCCAGGGCTCGACCACCGTGATGGGGATGGCGAACCTCGCGATGGCGACCGGCAACATCGGCCGCCGCGGCGTCGGGGTGAACCCGCTGCGTGGACAGAACAACGTGCAGGGTTCGTGCGACATGGGTTCCTTCCCGCACGAGCTTCCGGGGTACCGGCATGTGTCGGACGACGGTGCTCGCGACGTCTACGAGCAGCTCTGGGGTACGCCGATCCTGAACGAGCCGGGGCTGCGCATCCCCAACATGTTCGACTCCGCGATCGACGGGTCGTTCAAGGCGCTGTTCGTGCAGGGTGAGGACATCGCGCAGTCCGACCCGAACACCGCGCATGTGTTCGCCGCACTTGGCGCGCTCGACCTGCTCGTCGTACAGGACCTGTTCGAGAACGAGACGGCCAAGTGGGCGCACGTGTTGCTGCCCGGCACGTCGTTCCTGGAGAAGGACGGCACGTTCACCAACGCGGAGCGGCGGATCAACCGGGTCCGGCCGGTGATGGCGCCGCAGACCGGAAAGCAGGAGTGGCAGATCGTCTGCGAGATCGCGCAGGCGATGGGCTACCCGATGCACTACGACTCGGCCTCGCAGATCATGGACGAGATCGCGCTGACCACGCCGACCTTCATGGGGGTGTCGTTCAAGAAGCTCGACGAGGTCGGCTCGCTGCAGTGGCCGTGCAACCTGGAGAACCCGGACGGCACGCCGATCATGCACGAGGCCGAGTTCACCCGGGGCAAGGGACGGTTCATGGAGACCGTCTACGTCCCGACCACCGAGCGGTCGACGCGCAAGTACCCGCTGATTCTGACGACCGGGCGCATCCTTTCGCAGTACAACGTCGGGGCACAGACCCGGCGTACTGCGAACGTGGCGTGGCATCCCGAGGACATCCTCGAGTTGCATCCGCACGACGCGGAGGTGCGTGGCATCGAGGACGGCTCGATGGTCGCGCTGTCGAGCCGGGTCGGACGGACGACGCTGCGCGCGAAACTGGCGGACCGGATGCCGGTCGGGGTCTGCTACACGACGTTCCACCACCCGGTGACGGGCGCGAACGTGATCACCACCGAGAACTCGGACTGGGCCACCAACTGCCCGGAGTACAAGGTCACCGCAGTACAGGTCGACCTCCTGGTGGAACCGGTCAGCAGCACTGCCGAGCGCGAGACGGTGCCGGCATCGTGAGCGCTACGATGGTCCCACCGCATGTGCGGTTGGCGAACGAGATCGCGCGGCAGTTCGAGCACAAGGCACCGGCTGACGCGGCGACGGCGATCGCGAACCACATCAAGGCCGTCTGGGATCCGCGGATGAAGCGGGCCCTGGTCGCCGCCGTGGACGCGGGGGCTGACGAGCTCGATCCGGTGGCTGTCCTGGCCGCGAACCAAGTTCGAGCGACATTGACGTGACACAGGTAGAAGACGAGGTAGTCCTGGCTGTCCGACGGCATGCTGCGGCGGAGGTGCCGTGGGATGCTGCCCGGGAGCGGGCCTACGCGGCGGCTACACCGCTGCCGCCGCGACGGCTTCCGCTGGCCGACTCGATCGGTTGCGTGCTGGCGACAGCACTCGTCTCACCTGTTGCTGTGCCGCCTGTGGATCGCTCTGCCATGGACGGGTACGCCGTGCGCGGGGCCGGCCCGTGGGTTGTGGTCGGGGCCGTGCTGGCTGGGTCCGGACTTGCTGAACCGCTGCGTGACGGGCAGGCGTACGCGATCGTCACGGGTGCGGCCGTTCCTGCCGGTACTACGGCCGTACTCCCCGACGAGCACGCCACTCGTGCCGGCGAGAAGGTCGGCGGCTCGATCGAGGTCGGTCGTCACATCAGACGAGCAGGCGAGGAATGCGCCGCCGGTGAACTCCTCTTACCTGCAGGCACTCTCATCACCCCCCAGCTCATCGGCCTGGCCGCCACCCTCGGCCTGAACCGCCTGGCAGTGACCCCCAAACCCCGCGTCCTGGCCCTGATCACCGGCGACGAACTAACCCACCACGGCCCCTCGTCCCCCGGCCGAACCCGAGACGCCATCGGCCCGATGCTCCCCACCCTGATCACCAGCTCCGGGGCAGTCGAGGCGGCCGTTCAGCAGTTGCCGGATTCACGGGAGGCTTTGGTCGGCGCTCTGGTGAGTGCTGACGCCGAGGTGATTCTGGTGTCCGGGTCGTCTGCCTCGGGACCTGCTGACCATCTCCGGAGTGTGCTGGCGGAGCTGGGGGCTGAGTTGATAGTTGATGGCGTTGCCTGTCGGCCCGGGCATCCGCAGGCTCTGGCGCGGTTCCCCGACGGGCGGCTCGTGGTTGGTTTGCCGGGCAATCCGCTGGCTGCGTTGACGGCCGTCCTGACGCTCGGCGTCGCGGTCATTCGCCGGCTGCGGGGTGAGCGGCTCGACGTACTCCCAGTGGCGCCAGTGCCCGGCGGGCTGGCGTGCCACCCGCGGAGTACCCGGCTCGTACCGGTCCGGGTCGGCCCGCACGGCGCAGTACCGGTCGGGCATGGGGGCTCGGCGATGTTGCGGGGTGCTGCCGAGGCGGATGCGTTCGCCGTGCTGGATCCCGGTCCGGCAGAAGCCATCGCGGCCAGGTTGTTGCCACTCGATCCGGGGGTGCGGCCGTGGGGCGTCTGATCGCGCGCAAGAAGGTGATCCGCCTCAGCCCTGATGGCGAGCGGACCCGCCCGGACTCCATCGCCGTCGAGGAACCACTGGAGCTCCGCGTCGACGGCAAGCCGCTCGCCGTCACCATGCGGACTCCCGGTCACGACGTGGAGCTCGCCCATGGCTTCCTGCACACAGAAGGCGTCATCGGCTCGCCCGACGACGTCCGCGACGCCCGGTACTGCGATTCCCGCGACGACGAGGGCAGGAACACCTACAACGTGCTCGACCTCGGCCTGGCTCCCGGCGTACCGGCGCCGGAGGTAGGTGTCGAGCGCAACTTCTACACCACCTCGTCCTGCGGGGTGTGCGGCAAGGCGTCGCTGGACGCAGTACGGCTGAAGTCGCGACACTCACCCGCGGGCGACCCGATGCAGGTGTCGCTCGAAGTACTCGCCGGCCTGCCCGATGCGCTGCGCGAGCAGCAGGAGGTCTTCGACCGTACGGGCGGTCTGCACGCAGCCGGGCTGTTCACCGCCACCGGCGAACTGCTGGTGGTGCGGGAAGACGTCGGCCGGCACAACGCCGTCGACAAGGTGATCGGCTGGGCCTTGCTCGGCGGCTTGATCCCTGCGCGAGGCTGCATCCTTGTCGTCTCCGGCCGAACGTCGTTCGAGCTGGCCCAGAAGGCAGTAATGGCCGGCATTCCCGTACTGGGCGCCGTCTCCGCCCCTTCATCGCTGGCCGTCGAACTAGCCGACGAGTGTGGCCTCACCCTCGCCGGCTTCATCCGCAACGGCTCCCTGAACGTCTACGCCCACCCCCACCGCATCACCGTCTCCGCTACTGGCCGTAAGCCTTCGCAGTCCAGCCAAGCGAGCCCAGTGAGCCGCCCTTGATGTCCGTGCCGACGCCGTCCGTCTTCAGTGCGTCGAAGTACACGGAGGCCTTGCCCGTGGCGGTGATGGCGAGCAGCGGGCGGCCGTTGGGGTGCGCGTCGCAGTAGCCGGTGCTGAGACTGGTGAACCCGGCCCAGCCGCTCGCCCGTAGTACCTTCGAGCTGATTCTTGTCGGGGTGGCCCGGTTGATCCGCCACTCCTTCAGCTCCCCGTTGGCCTTGGTACCGATCAGCACGTCCACGGCGGCAGTGCCCGTTCCGCCGCTGCGCTCGTAGACCAGGGTCTTGACCCCGTCCCAGCCGGACCCGGCAAGCTTCACGGGCCGCGAAAGCGTGAACACGCCGTTCACGTAGGACTCTGTGGAGCGGTAAAGCGAAGTGCCGGCCACGTGGTACAGGTACGGCGAGGCCGTCGCCAGGATGCGAGCACCGGCGTACCCGACCCCGATGTGGCTGGCACTCATCGACTTGATGCGCCAGGTGCCGTCGACCAGCTCGCCCACCCGGCTCACCTTGAAGAGGCGATCGTGGCCCGCGCGAGCGGCGTACTCGGTGCTCCGGAAAGTGGTGTCGTCACCGGAGCCACCAATCTGCTGATGTGCCGTCGGCACCCAGCCGAGGTTGTCGTTGGCATAGGCGTTGGTGCTGGTCTTCCCGGCGGAGTACACGTAGGTGAGTCGTTGTCCGTCGGAGCGGTAGGCCGCGGTGGAGACCCGGCAGTCCGCAGGAACGTCGCTGAGCGCCGCGGCCGACGGCCGGGCGGTCACGAGGACTCCTGTCACGACAAGACCGGTCGCGACAACGCTCAGCGCCGCCGCGGTCGCCACTATGGATTTACGCATGATCGGGTACCTCCAGGAAATTGCGGTGGGTTACTTCTCGAAGAGTCGGGCCGCGAACCAGTCGAGGCGTGGGCGCCAGCCGTGGTTGCGTAAGACGGTGAACACCGGGACCTTGGCGTCGGCAGGCTTGATCGTGACGGCCCCTTCCCACGACGTACGGGTTCCGCCCTGGCCGGTCACCCGGACCTGCCCGTCGGCTCCTTCGACGAAAGTCGCCGACCTCGAACCGGACGTCTTGCCCTTCCGCCAGGTCCAGTCGCTATCGGCCATCGCCCCCAGCGGTCCGGCCGCTCCGCGGAAGGATGCCTGGCCGGAGTACTCGACGAACCTGTACTGCGCCGTGGCCGGATCGAGGTCGACCTCCATGCGCCAGGCGTAAGCCTTCGAACCACGGACGAAGAGCATCTGCCAGCGCATCTCCGCAATCCGCCACCGCACGTCGACACGAACGCCATCGGCGGTCCGCGTGGCCGCGATCCGGTAGGGCAGGCCGTCGCTGTTCATCCCGACCAGCGCGCCGACCACCTCGTCTACCGACGCCGGAGCATCGGTGCCGCGCACCGGGCCGTCCGGTACGTCGGCCCGCTCCCGTCCGGCCAGGGCTCGCTGCCCACGCAGCACTGTCATGAGACCACGCGCCATGACGGCGAGGCCGGCCACAACGACGAGTGCGATCCCCAGCGCCACCCGGCCGGTGAGAAACGCAAGCACTCCGCCGACGAACAGCACGCTGCCCAGAACAAAGACGACCCGGCGGCTGATCACCGCCACCCGCCGATACGCAACTTCGTTCATGATCAACCGTTCCTTCAGAATCCGGCCGCGACGAGGACCGGGACCGGGGGTGAGTATTACGACTCGCCACCAACGCGGCTCTGCCCGTACTCCGCCCGTACCTGGTGCTACTCCGAGTCCGTAAGCTGCTGGCCGTGCCCGGACAGGAGCAGGAGGACGCGTCCGGCACCGGGCGTTCCCAGCAGCCCGGCCACTTCGGTGAGGTGCTGCGGACGCTTCGCCAGGACGCCGGAGTGACGCAGCGGGAGCTCGCGGGCCGGGCCGGTCTCAGTGCGGGGGCGATCCGGGACCTGGAGCAGGGCAGGACCAGAAGCCCGAAGCGGGACTCGATCGAGGCCATCGCCGCCGCCTTGAAGCTGAGTAGTCAAGCTTCCGGGACACTGCACGCCGCGGCCAAGGCCCAGCGGTCCGCCACCGCTTCGAGCTCGGTAGCAGCCGAAGCCCTGCACATCGGAGTCCTCGGCCCGCTCGAGGTCCGGTACGGCGACGTCGAGGTGCCCGTCAACTCGGGTCCGCAACGCACCTTGCTGGCCCGGCTCGCCTTTGCTGCGGGTACGACGGTCAGCCAGGACGAACTCATCGATCTCCTCTGGCCGCGCGGCGCACCCCGAAACGTGGTGAATCTGCTGCACACCCGGGTCGCCAGGCTGCGACGACTGCTGGAGGCCGGCAGTCCGGCCAGCCCGGTGGTCGTCGGCGGGGGCACCGGCTACCGGCTGGTGGTGGGCTCGGGCAACCTCGACCTCCTGAAGTTCCGCGATCTGACGGCCCGAGCCACGCGCGCCGACCCGGAGGTCGCATTGGCCGAGCTCTCGGAGGCCGTGGCGCTGTGGCGCGGCGACACAGATGTGGAGTCGATGTCCGCCAACCCGCTGTATATAGCGGTCTCCAACGAGTACACGGCCGCCGTCCGGGCCTTCGCCAGGCTGGCGCGTGACCTCGGCGAGCCCGGACAGGCTTTGAAAGCCTTGCGGAACCTCACCACGCGGTACGAACTGGACGAGCCGCTGCATGTCGAGCTGATCCAGACCCTGGCTGCGGCCGACCGGCAGGCCGAGGCCCTCGCGGCGTACGACCGGATCCGGTCCGCGCTCGCCGACCAGCTCGGCATCGACCCTGGCGACCGGCTCCGTGCGGTTCACCTCGAGGTACTCCGCCGGCAGAGCGGGTCGCCAGGGCAGCCGACGGAGCGAGTGCTCGTCCAGCAAGCTCCGTCCGCACCGCCGGACTTCGTCGGCCGCGCGGACGAGCTGACCATGATCAGCGCGACGCTCGGCCGGCCAGGCGCGCTTTCCTCCCGGGTCGTCCTGATCAACGGCATCGCGGGGGTCGGCAAGACCGCCTTGGCCCTGACCGCCGCGCACCACCTCCGCGCCGAGTATCCGGACGGACAGCTCTACGCCGACCTGCGGGGCAGCGACGCCACGACACCTGCACCGATCCAGGTGCTCGGCCGCTTTCTCCGAGCGCTCGGAGTACCTGGCCAGCGAATCGGCACCGACGAGACCGAGGCCGCCGCCCTGCTCCGCAGCGAGCTCGCCGACCGACGGATGCTGGTAGTACTCGACAACGCACAGGACACGGCCCAGGTAGGACCGCTACTGCCGGGAGCCGGCCGCAGCGACGTGATCGTGACCAGCCGACGCCGACTGCCGGACCTGGCCGCCGCCGGCGTCGTGAACCTCGAGCCTCTCCCCTCCGACGACGCGATCCTGCTGATCGCCTCCACCGCGAGAACGCATCGGCTCGACGCCGACCCCGCAGCGGTGAGCGCGCTCGCCGAGGCGTGCGCCCGGCTCCCGCTCGCACTGCGCATCGCCGGCGCACGGCTCGCCACTCGGCGGGAGTGGACAGTCGCCGACCTGGCCCGCCGGCTGGAAGACGGCAACCGGCGGCTCACCGAGCTGAGCCTTGGCGAGTCCAGCGTGCTGAACAGCTTCGAACTCAGCTACGCCGATCTGAGCGCCGACGCCCAGCGCGCCTTCCGGCTGTGCAGCCTGCACCCCGGCGACGACTTCAGTGCCGACAGCACAGGGATTCTGCTCGGGATGCCGACGGCCGCGGCCGATCGAGTCCTGGAAGACCTCCTCGAGGCGAACATGCTGCTGCAGCACACCAAGAACCGCTACCGGTTCCACGATCTGCTCGGCCTCTACTCCCGTCGACTTCTCGCGGAAGACTCCGACGGTGACGCCGCCCGGACCCGGCTCTACTCCTGGTACGCCGAGGCGGTGACGGCCGCGATGAACTGGGCCGGTCCACACCTCGTACGGCTCGGCTCCCATCCCGAACCGGCCAGATTCTTCGGCTCGGAGACCGACGCTCTCGACTGGCTTGACGACCAACTCCCCGCTTTGCTGGCGGTCGTGCGGGAAACGGCGCAGGCCGGCGACCGGTCGTTGGCCTGGCGAATCGCCGACCAACTCCGGGGATACTTCCTTGTTCGCAGGGATGCCGACGGTTGGCTGCCGGCGGCACAGGCCGGGCTGGCCGCTGCCACCGCGGCCGGTGACGACACCGCGCGGGCCGCGATGCTGATCAACCGCAGCCAGGCATTGGGAGCGGTCGGCCAGGAAGAAGATGCACTGTCCGACGGTCTCGCCGGCCATGCTCTCGCGATGGCCATCGGCTGGACCACAGCAGCTGCCTACCTGGCTCACATGGTCGGATGGCTTCAGCTGGAGCGTGGCAGCCTCAGCGACGCTGAGCTGTGGATGCGCCGCGTCCTGCAGCTCACCGAAGACGATCAGCACGGCCATGTTCGGTCGCTCGCGCTCAACAGTCTCGGGATGACGCGCCTGTACCAGGGTGAGCTGCGGGAGGCTGCCGACCTGTTCGAGTCAGCGCTGCGGATCAACGAGACCGGCCAGGACGCACCGGCGCTCGCCACCCGCGGCAACCTGGCGAGTGCCCTGCGGCAGTTGGGCGCGGCCGACCAGGCGGCCGACTTGCTGAGCGACGTACTGGCTGGCTACCAGCGCCGCTCGCACCTTCGCGGCGAAGTGTCCACGCTGGACGAGTGGTCCCGGTTGTACAGCCAGCGCGGAGACGGGGCGGCCGCGCTGGCGTCAGCGCTGCGGGCTCACCAGCTCGCGGTCGTCGTCCGCGACCGAAAGGCCCTGGCCCAGACCGCGGCGACCGTGGCAGCGGCACACCTCACGCTTGGCGATGCCGCCGCTGCGATCGGATGGATCGAGGACTGCCTCACGATCGCCCGTGGCGCTTACCCGTACATCGAGGCCGAGGCGCTGATCGCCTTGGCGACCGCGCGACGCGCTACCGGCGACACGACGGCCGCGGCCAACGCTGCCGAGCGGGCTGCGTCCATCGCCCGGTCCTGCGGATTCCGCCTCCTCGAGGCCCAGGCCACCGCCCGGTAAAACTCCGCACGCCGACTGTCAGACCGCCTCGTCCTGCGAGACCGTGGACGGCGTGACCCACAGGCAGTCGGCGGTGCCGCGTTCGAGGTGTTCGGTGTAGATGTCAACCTTGTAGGTGATCACCCGGAGGCACTCGGTGAGTTCCGCGAGCTGTGCGACCACGGCCTCCTGGTGGCTCTTCAGCAACGCGAGTCGCTCCTGCTCGTTGCCCGCGCCCTGCTTCACCAGATCCGTGTACCGGCGGATGGTGTCCAGCGGCATCCCCGACGAGCGGAACTTGATGCACATGTCCAGCCAGTCGACGTCGTCCTCGCTGTACACGCGGCGCCCGTTGGACTCCCGGCGTACCGGGTCGGCGAGGATGCCCTCGCGCTCGTAGAAACGCAGCGCGTGCACGCTCAACCCGGTCCGCTCGGCAACCTGCCCGATGCTCAATCCCTCAGCCATGCCGCCACCCTAACCAGCGACTAGAGTCAACTCTAGGTTTTTACCAGCCCGTCCAGGGCCTCCAGCGCGAGCTGTACGTCGGCCCGCGTCGAGTACACGTGGAACGAAACCCGCAGATTCCCACCCCGTACCGCGGCCCGGATCCCCGCCGCCGCGAAGGCCTCGTCCGCACCGGGGATCGCCGCACTGACGATCGCCGAGTTGCCGGCGGGAAGCCCGATCCCGGCGCGGAACTCGTTGGCCAGCGCGAGGTTGTGCCGGTGGATCGTCTCGACGCCGATCTGCTCGATCAGCTCCAGCGCCGGCGCAGCACCGACGTAGCAGAACCAGGCCGGCGACTGGTCGAACCGGCGGGCGTCGTCGGCCAGCTGCATCTTCGGTGCGTAGTACGAGCCGCCGACGTCGCGACCCGCGTACCAGCCCGCGTGAAGTGGCCGGCAGCGCTCCTGCAGCCGGGGCGAGAGGTAGCCGAACGTCGCGCCCCGCGGCGACATCATCCACTTGTACCCGTGCGCGACCAGCGCGTCGACCCAGGACACGTCGAGCGGCAACCACCCGACCGCCTGGCTGGCGTCGATCACCAGCAGCGCATCGATCTCCTTGCAGGCGGCAACAACCTGGGCCAGGTCGAGCACGGTGCCGGTCAAGGACTGGACCGCACTGACGGCCACCAGATCGATGCCAGGCCGGATCGCGTCCAGAAACTGATCGGTGCTGACGGCAACCACTTCGACTCCGCGATCGGCGTGCACCGCCCAGGGATAGACGTTCGAGGTGAACTCGATGTCGTCCACCAGCACCCGCGCACCGTCGGGCAACGAAGCAGCGATCGGCGCGACGGCCGCCGACACCGTGCTGCCGACGAACACATCGGCAGAGTCAGCACCGACCAGCCGTGCAAACGACTCCCGCGCCCGAGTGGTCGACCTGTCCCACGGCTCCCAACTGGTCGCACCCACCTGCCAGTCACGCAACGCCGCCTGCAACGCCTCCCACCCAGGCCGCGGCGGCAACCCGTACGACGCCGTGTTCAGCCACCCCGGCCGCGGATCCCACAGGTCCGAGAAATCTGCCACAGCCGTCATCCGCGCACTCCTCGCCTCGGTAGCGTCGGACCAGGGTAGTTCGCGGGCGGGCTTGACCTAGACAGCGCTCTAGCTCCTAGGTTCAGGCGCACCACGACCTGAATCTAGGAGCAAACCCCATGCGCTACCGCACACTCGGTGGGACCGGTATCGAGGTGAGCGTGCACTGCCTCGGCACGATGATGTTCGGCGCGGTCGGCAATCCCGATCACGCCGACTGCGCCCGGATCCTGCAGGCCGCCCTGGACGCCGGGATCAACTTCGTCGACACCGCCGACATGTACTCCCGGGGCGAGTCCGAGGAGATCGTCGGCAAGGCGCTCCAGGGACGCCGCGAGGACGTCGTACTGGCGACCAAGGTGCACTTCCCGATGGGTGAAGGGCCCAACCGCGGTGGCAACTCGCGGCGGTGGATCACCCATGAGGTCGAGCAGAGCCTGCGGCGGCTCGGTACCGACTGGATCGACCTGTACCAGGTGCACCGGCCGGACCCGTCCACCGACATCGAGGAGACCCTGTCGGTGCTGACCGACCTGGTCAGCCAGGGCAAGATCCGCGCCTTCGGCTGCTCGACCTTCCCGGCCGAGGAGATCGTCGAGGCGTACCACGTCGCCGAGCGCCGCGGCTACGGCAAGTTCCGCACCGAGCAGCCGCCGTACTCGTTGCTTGCCCGCGGCATCGAGCGGTCGTTGCTGCCGACAACTCAGCGGCTCAACATGGGTGTACTGACCTGGAGCCCGCTCGCGTCCGGCTTCCTGTCCGGCAAGGTACGACGCGACCAACCGGTCGACCTCACCACCGGCCGGGCGGCCCTGACGCCGTTCCGGTTCGACCCGGCGATCCCTTCCAACGCGGCGAAGTTCGACGCGCTGGAAGCGCTGATCGAGGTTGCCGAGAGCATCGGTTGCTCCCTGCCCGAACTGGCCCTCGCGTTCGTGGTCTCGCACCCGGCGGTTACCTCCGTCATCAGCGGACCGCGCACGATGGACCACCTGGAGGGCCTGCTGAAGGGCGCCGCCCTCGTCCTCGACGACGAGACCCTCGACCGCATCGACGCGATCGTCCCGCCCGGCACCGACCTCTACCAGGCCGACGGCGCCTGGCAACCCGTCTCCCTCACCAACCCCGCCACCCGCCGCCGTCCCCTCACCGACCGCGCAGCCGCGTAGCCCTTCTCGCGCCCCTCCCCGTCCCCATTTCGGCGGTCAACGCCCCGCCTTGTGGGTTGCCACCCCGTACTCCGGGGTGGCAACCCACCATCTCGGCGGCCGACCGCCGAAATGGGTCGCGTTGGCGAACGAGGTCGCCGGACCTGGAACGGCAGTGAGATCTTGACTGGGTGCAGTGGTCTACCGTGAGGGTCGGAAATCCGGCGAGAGGGGTGACGCGGGTTGGCTGTGACGATGCGGGATGTCGCCCGGCACGCCGGCGTGTCACCGAAGACGGTTTCGAACGTGCTGAGCGGCTACCCCTACATCCGGGAGTCCACCCGGCTGCGGGTGCTCGCCTCGGTCGATGCCCTCGGCTACCAGCTGAACCTGTCCGCCCGGAACCTCAAGTCGGGTCGCACCGGCATCATCGGCCTGGCCGTCCCGGGACTCAGGATCACGTACTTCGCCGAGCTCGCCGACGCCGTCATCCAGGCCGCCGACCAGCACGGCCTGACGGTGATGATCGAGCAGACCGGCGCCGTCCGGGAGCGCGAACTCGCCGCGCTCGCCCGCCCCCGCGGCCACCTCGTCGACGGCCTGCTGTTCAGCCCGCTCGGGCTCGGCCACACCGACGCCGAGCAACTCCGCATCTCGACCCCGATGGTGCTGCTCGGCGAGCGGATCTTCCACGGCCCGGTGGACCACGTGATGATCGACAACGTCGCGGGCACCCGGGCGGCCGCGCAGCACCTGCTCGAGCTCGGCCGTCGGCGGATCGCGGTCCTCGGCACGCATCCCGGCGAACTGGTCGGCACGGCGGCGATCCGGCACGGCGCCTTCGCCGACGCCCTCGAGGAAGCCGGCGTGCAACCCATCCCGGAGCTGGCCATGCCGGCCGATCCGTGGCACCGGGCCAACGGCGCCGAGGCGATGGAGCAACTGCTCGCCTCGGGACAGAAGTTCGATGCCGTCCTCGGCCTGAACGACACACTCGCCCTGGGCGCGATCCGGGTGCTGACCAAGCACGGGATCCGGATCCCCGACGACGTCGCGGTGGCCGGTTTCGACGACATCGACGAGGCCAGCTTCAGCAGCCCCACCCTGACCACGGTCGACCCCGGCCGGAGCCAGATCGCCCGCACCGCCGTCGACCTGCTGGTCGCCCGGATGAACGGCGACACCTCCGCCCATCAGGAAATCACCTCCCCGTTCGAGCTCCACCCGCGCGAGTCCACCCTCGGCTGAGCACCCGGTCAGCGGGTTCCGGCGATTTTTTGTTAGCGCTATCAGCCGAAGTCTTGACGGTCCGGAAGGTGCCGGGCATCATCCTTCTACACCGATGTAGAAACCTGCACCGGAGCTCCTGACCAGGGAGCCGGTGCGGCATTTCAGCCTGCCCCCGCACCCGTGCTCCACCCCCGCCAGGAGGACACGCGAGATGACTCCCCCCACCCCCAGCCGGCGCTCCCTGCTGACCGGCGCGCTCGGCCTCGCCGGCGGCCTCGCGCTGTCCGGCACGCTCTCCGGTTGCGGCGCTCTCACCCCCGACGAGGCCAGGGTCCGCCAGTGGAACCTGTTCGGCGGCGGCGACGGCGCCCGGCTGCTCCAGATCCACGAGAAGTTCGCCGCCGAGCACCCCGCGATCGCGTTCGAGGCCCACACCCTGGCCTGGGGCGCGCCGTTCTACACCAAGCTCGCGATGTCCGCCGCCGGCGGCCGGGCTCCCGAGATCGCGACCCTGCACCTGTCCCGGCTGAAGGGATTCAGCCCGACGACGATGCTCGACCCGATCCCGCTCGACCTGCTGAACAAGGCCGGGATCACCGAGCAGGACTTCCTGCCCGAGACCTGGCAGCGCTGCATCGTGGACGGCCGCCTGTACGCCGTACCGCTGGATCTGCATCCCTTCGTCATGTACTACAACACCGAGATCTGCCAGAAAGCCGGGTTGCTCGGGCCGGACGGCAAGATCAAACAGATCAAGGGCGTCGACGGATTCGTCGAGGCGCTCAAGGCCGTGAAGGACACCACCGGCAAGCTGGGCGCGTCCGTCGACACGGTCGGACCGTGGCGGTTGTGGTGGACCCTGTACGGCCAGCTCGACGGCCCGTTCCTGGACGAGTCCGGGACGAAACTGGTGATCGACGACGCCAAGGCCCTGGAAGCCCTTCAGTACCTGGCGAAACTGGCCGCGGACGGCCTGATTCCCAAGTCCGCGAACTACCCCGCCTCGGTCGCCCTGTTCAGCAGCGGGGACGCGGGGCTGGCCTTCAACGGCGAGTGGGAGGTGACCACCTTCCAGACCGCCAAGCTGCCGTTCAGCATGGCGCCGTTCCCGCTCGTGTACGACAAGCCCGCCGCGGCCGGTGACGCGCACACGTTCGTCCTGCCGCACCAGACCGGCCGGCGCGCGGCCGACACCGAGGCCACGATCGAGTACATCGCCTGGATGCTGAAGAACAGCGCCGACTGGGCCGCCGGCGGGCACATTCCCGCCTACCAGCCGGTGGTGAGCAGCCCGGAGTACCTGAACCTCAAACCGCAGGCGGAGTACCGGTCGGTCGCGCCGGACGTGTTCTTCGACCCGGACGCCTGGTTCGCCGGCTCCGGCGCGCAACTGCAGAGCGAAGCCGCCGCCGCTTTCGCCGGCATCTTCAACGGACGGTCGGCGCCGCGGCAGGCGCTCGACCAGTTCAAGACAGCCGTCCAGAAGCTTCTCGACACCCCCTCCCCCGTCTAGGCCTCCGGGAGCCCGCCATGGCAGTGAACACTCCCACCCGCCGTGACCCGGTCACGCCGGCCACCCCACCACCGCCCGACCCGCGACCCGGTCCACCGCTGTCCGAACGCTGGGGCGGTCTGCTCTTCGTCGCGCCGTTCATGGTGCTGTTCGCGTTCTTCCTCCTCTGGCCGACCTTCTCCGGTCTGTGGAACAGCTTCTTCAACACCAGCCTGGCCGGGGTGCAGAGCGAGTTCCTCGGTCTGCAGAACTGGCGGGAGATGTTCGGCGATCCCGCGGTCTGGGACTCGCTGGGCAACACGCTGATCTTCACTGCGATGAGTACGCCGCCGCTGGTCCTGATCGCCCTGGTGATGGCGTTGCTGGCCAACCGCAGCGGCCTGCTCGGCTGGATCCTGCGGTTCTCGTACTTCGCTCCGTTCGTGCTGCCGGCCACCGTCGTCACGCTGATCTGGGTGTGGATCTACCAGCCCGGCTTCGGCCTGGTGAACGGGCTGCTGACCGCCGGCGGTTTCGCCGAGATCGACTGGCTGAACTCGGAGAACCGGGCGATGCTGGCGGTGGTGATCACCACGGTCTGGTGGACCGTGGGGTTCAACTTCCTGCTCTACCTGGCCGCCCTGCAAGGGATTCCGAACCAGGTCTACGAGGCGGCCGCGATCGACGGGGCGAACGGCCGGCAGAAGCTGTTCCGGATCACGCTGCCGCTGCTGAACCGGACCACCGGGCTGATCGTGGTCCTCCAGCTGGTCGCGTCGCTGAAGATCTTCGACCAGATCTACCTGATGACGACCGGCGGACCGAACTTCTCCACCCGGCCGATCATCCAGTACATCTACGAGAGCGGGTTCACCAGTTACCGGATCGGCTACGCCTCCGCCGTCTCGTACATGTTCTTCGTGGTGATCGTGCTGGTCTCGGTCGCCCAGTTCAAGTTGTTCTCCGGACGAAAAGAGGTCGGCCAGTGAGTACCGTCGCCGGCACCGCCCCGCGTTCCACCCGGACGATGTCCAGCACCCCGAGCGGCCCTGTCCAGCCGCGCTTCACCTTCGCCAAAGTGGCCATCGTCGTCGGCGGCGTCCTGCTGGCGATCGTCTGGCTCGTCCCGCTGATCTGGGCCATCGACACCTCGCTGAAACCCGAGGCGGAGACCACCCGGATCCCGATCACCTGGTGGCCGACCGACTCGACCACCGACGCCTACCGCAGCGTTCTCGACCAGGGGTCGATCCTGCGCTGGTTCCTGAACAGCACCATCGTGGCGGTGCTGGTGACCGCGTTGACGCTGATCGTCTCGGTCCTGGCCGCCTACGGCTTCTCCCGTACTACGTTCCCGGGCCGCCGCGTGCTCTTCGGCCTGCTGATCGCCGGCATCCTGGTGCCGCCGCAGGTGCTGATCGTGCCGCTGTTCCAGGAGATGACCGCCCTCGGTCTGGTCGACACCTACTGGGGCGTGGTGCTGCCACAGGTGGTGGCGCCGGTGATGGTGTTCGTCCTGAAGAAGTTCTTCGACGGCGTCTCCCGCGACTACGAGGACGCCGCCCGGGTCGACGGCGCCAGCCGGTGGCGGATCGTCTGGTCGGTGATGGTGCCGATGTCCCGCCCGATCATGGTTGCCGTCGGCATCTTCACGTTCATCGGCGCCTGGAACAACTTCCTCTGGCCGTTCATCGTCACCACCGACCCGTCGATGATGACGATCCCGGTCGGCCTCGCCAACGTCCAGGGCTCCTACGGCCTGCGCTACGCCCAGATCATGGCCTCCGCCGTCCTCGGCGGACTCCCGCTGCTGGTCGTCTACGCCCTCTTCCAGCGCCACGTCATCCGCGGCGTCGGCGACGCAGGGATCAAGGGATGAGGCGCCTCGCGGCACTGGCCGCCGCCACCCTGCTCCTGCTGACCGGTACGGCGTACGCCGGACCGTCCCGCGTACCGGCGCCGGTTCGCGCCGATCCCGGCGCACCGGTGTTGAGTGGTGACCTTCGGACGCATGATCCGGCGTTGATCCGGGACGGTCGCGACTGGTACGTGTTCTCTACCGGTGACCCCGCCGTCGCGGGTGGCGCGGTGCAGGTGCGCCGCTCCACGGACGGCAAGCACTGGACCTCCGCGGGGACCGTCTTCAACTCCATCCCGGCCTGGTTGCGCACCGAAGTACCGGGAGTCTCGAACCTGTGGGCTCCCGAAATCATCAAGCACGCCGGCACCTTCTATCTCTACTACTCCGCGTCGACCTTCGGCTCCAACCGGTCGGCGATCGCGCTGGCGACCAACACGACGCTCAACCCCAGCGACCCGGCGTACCGGTGGGTCGATCGAGGGCTGGTACACCGATCGGTGTCCACTGACGACTACAACGCGATCGATCCCGGTGTCGTGACGGATCACAAAGGCGTGCCCTGGATGTCGCTCGGCTCGTTCTGGAGCGGGATCAGGATGATCCGGTTGCAGTGGCCGTCCGGGCTGGCCGCGCCCGGCCAAGGCGCGCCGTTGCGACTGGCCGGCGGCCGGCCCTCCCCGAACGCGATCGAGGCGCCGTACGTCGTTCGCCGCGGCTCCTGGTACTACCTGTTCGTCTCGTTCGACTTCTGCTGCCGTGGATCCGACAGCACCTACAAGATCGCGGTCGGCCGCTCCCGCTCCGTTTCCGGCCCGTACGTCGACCGGCTCGGTAAGCCGATGCTGCAAGGCGGCGGCACCGTGATCCTGTCCGGCTCCGGCTCGATGGCCGGTCCTGGTGGCCAGTCGGTGTACGGCGACTGGCTGGCTCACCACTACTACGACACCCAGGCCGGCGGTGACTTCAGACTCGGCCTCCGCCGGATCACCTGGGGTGCCGACGGCTGGCCACGCGTCACCTGATCCGCCCTGCTTTTCCATGCCCAAACCCATGACAGGAGCCACCTCGTGCCCGCTGCCTCACTAGTCCTCGATCCCGCCTTCGTCGTTGCCCCGGTCAACCGCCGGACGTTCGGCAGCTTCGTCGAGCACATGGGCCGTTGCGTCTACACCGGGATCTACGAGCCCGACCACGCGACCGCCGACGAGGACGGATTCCGTAAGGACGTCCTGGAGCTGACCCGGGAGCTGGGCGTCTCGCTGGTCCGCTACCCCGGCGGCAACTTCGTCTCCGGCTACCGGTGGGAGGACGGCGTCGGCCCGCGCGACCAGCGGCCCCGCCGGCTGGACCTCGCCTGGCACAGCATCGAGACCAACCAGTTCGGCCTGGACGAGTTCATGCACTGGTGCGCGAAGGCCGGGGTCGAACCGATGATGGCGGTCAACCTCGGCAGTCGCGGCGTCCAGGAAGCGCTGGACCTGCAGGAGTACGCGAACCACCCCGGCGGCACCGCGTTGTCCGATCTCCGGGTGCAGCACGGCGCCAGTACGCCGTACGGGCTGAAACTGTGGTGCCTGGGCAACGAGATGGACGGGCCCTGGCAGATCGGGCACAAGACCGCTGCGGAGTACGGGCGGATCGCGGCCGAGACGGCGCGGGCGATGCGGATGATCGAGCCGGACCTTGAGCTGGTCGCCTGCGGGTCGTCCAACTCCGGGATGCCGACGTTCGGGAGCTGGGAGCGCGACGTACTGCGCGAGTGCTACGACCTGGTCGACCACATCTCCTGCCACGCGTACTACGGCGATGATGCGGGTGACCCGGCCTCGTTCCTGGCCTCGGCCGTCGACATGGACCGCTTCATCGACTCGGTGGTCGCCACCGCGGACCACGTCGGCGCGGAGCTGAAGAGCCGCAAGCGGATCGACATCTCCTTCGACGAGTGGAACGTCTGGTACGGCGACCGGTCCCGGCGGACCGACGGCCCGGGCGACCAGTGGGAGGTCGCGCCGCGCCGGATCGAGGACGAGTACAACGTCACCGATGCCGTTGTCGTCGGCAACTTGCTGATCTCGTTGCTCCGGCACAGCGACCGGGTGGCGGTTGCTTGCCTGGCGCAACTGGCGAACGTGATCGCGCCGATCATGACCGAGCCCGGTGGCCCGGCCTGGCGGCAGCCGATCTTCCACCCCTTCGCGATCACCTCGCGGCTGGCGGCCGGCGCCGTACTGCGGGTCGAGACGTCCTCACCGACGGTCGGCACGGAGAAGTTCGGCGACGTGCCCGCGGTCGACGCCGTCGCCACGTACGACGAGGGCAGGCTGGCCGTCTTCCTGGTCAACCGGTCGCTCAACGAGTCGATCGAGGTCACCGTGGACGTCAGCCGGACGCCCGTCACCGGCGTACTGGAAGCTCTCAGCGTGTACGACGACGACCGGCTCGCGGTGAACACCGCCAACCAGCCCGACCGGGTGGTCCCGCGGCAGAACGAGTCGGTCCGGCTGGAGAATGGCCTGCTGACGGTCACCCTGCCGCCCGTCTCCTGGACCGCTCTCAGCGCGGGCCGCGACTGAACTGAGTGATGGTGATACCGGGTGCGATCTCTACCTGTCCCGTCGCCGTGTAACCGCGGGACAGGTAGAGGGTGGTCGCCGGAGTGTTGGCAGTGCCGGTGGAAACGAGGCTGACCGGTCGCGGTACGAGCTCGTCCAGGTGATCCAGGAGAGCTCGACCGTGACCGCGCCGGGCGTGGGCCGGATCGACGACCAGCCGGCTGATCTCGATCGTCTCGGAATCGGGCAGCTCATAGGCGACCGCCGCGACCAACTCTGCGTCGACGTACCGGCCGAGCCAGTACTCCTCGCTCGCCATCAGCGCGTCGAGGCCTTCCCGCAGCGGCGGGATGCCGTCGAAGCCGATCAACTCCGCCTCCACCGCATAGGCCAGCCGCTGCACCTGGAGAACCCGCTCAGCCGTCGCGGCATCGGTCAGGTCGAGAGCTCGGATCACGGCGTCACCCTAGCCTCGGGTCGCTCGGACGTCGCTTGTTTTTCTGCGATGCGGCGTCTGCCCGGCGGCCTGTAAGTTGGCGGAGCCGAGACTCCAGCGACGTGAGGATGCCGAGTGAACGCGACGGTCGACCGGGATGCCTGGGGTGTGCCGCACTTGAGTGCGGGCGACCCGCTCGAGCTCGCCTACCTTCAGGGTCAGAACGCGGCGACCGATCGCGCCTGGCAGATCGAGTTGCAGCATCGGCGTTCGCTCGGGAGCAGCGCTGCGTTCCTCGGCCGGGAGGCACTGAGCTGGGACATCTTCGCGCGCCAAGCGCGACTCGACGACACCGCCCAACGCTGCTGGGAGAACCTCGACGCCGGCACCCGCGAGTGGGTCTCGGCGTACGTGGCCGGTGTCAACGAAGCCCTGCCCGGCGCTGCCGGTGGAGCTCCTGAGTTCGTCCAGACCGGTCTCGTCCCGCAGGAGTGGCAGCCCTGGACGCCGCTCGCCAACTGGATCGCGATCCACATCCTGTTCGCCGGCTTCCCGACGAAACTCTGGCGCGAGCACGTCGCCCAGCACCTCGGCGACGCCTCCCTCGACCTCTTCAACTCCGAAGGACCCAGTACTGCGGGGAGCAACGGCTGGCTCATCCCGGGCCACCGGACGGCAACGGGTCAGCCGATCATCGCGGGCGACCCGCATCGCTACATCGAGAGCCCTGGCGTCTACCAGCAGATCAGGCTCACCTGCCCGTCGTACGACGTGATCGGATTGGCCGTGCCCGGTATTCCCGGCATCGCTCACTTCGGTCACACCGGCGAGGTCGCCTGGGCGATCACCAACGCGATGGCCGACTACCAGGACCTGTACTCCGAACAGCTCCGTCGCACCGGCTCCGGGGTGGAGGCGCTCGGCCCGGACGGTTGGGAGCCGGCCGAGGTGCACACGGAACTGGTCGAGGTCGCCGGCGGGGAGACCGTGGAGATCGAGGTGATCGAGACTGCTCGGGGCCCGGTGATCATCGGCGGCCTCGACGAAAATCGCGCTCTCAGCTTGCGGTATCCGCCGCGGGTCTCGCACCGGATCGGTTTCGAGTCGCTGCAGAAGTTGCTCCAGGCAACCACGGTCAAGGACGTCGACGATGCCTTCGACCCGTGGGTGGAGCCGGTCAACGTGGTGATGGCCGCCGACACCGCAGGCGGTCTGCTGTATCGGACGGCGGGTCTGGTTCCGACTCGGCACAACGACAACCGCCTGCGCGTAGTACCGGCCTGGGAAGCAGAGCACCAGTGGCAGGGGTGGCACTCACCGATGCCGCGGGCAACGGTCGACGATGTCGCCGTGATGGCGAACAGCCGTGAGCTGGCCGAACCGCTGGGCGTCGACTTCGCCGCCCCGCACCGGTTCCGCAGGATCCGGGAGCTGCTGGTCGAGCGCGACGACTGGACCGTCGAGACGATGCCGCTGATCCACACCGACACCCTGATCGGCTCGGCCGATTCGTTGCTCGATCTCCTCGCCGATCTGCAGAACTTGTCGCCTGAGGCAACCACTCTGCGCGGGCAACTCTTCGCCTGGGACCGCCGGATGGAGGCGACCAGCACGGCCGCCTCCAGCTACGCGGCCGTCCGCAAGGCGCTGGTACGCCGGATCGCCGAGCACCCGGCGCTCGCAGTACTGGAGCAGGACGCCGGCGTACCGGAGCTGTTCGTGCCTTATGTGGACATGCTCTCGCACGTGTATTTCGCGTTGGAGAACCTGATCGCCACCGATCTGTTGCCCGACGTGAACATCAAGTGGCTGGCACAGGAAGCCCTGGAAGAGGTCGCCCACCGCAAGCCGCGCGGCCCGTGGGGCGAGACTCACCATCTGACGCCGCTGCACGCGCTCCGCGGGCCGATCTTCGCGCCCGGTGAGGAGCACTACGACCTGACACTTTCCGGTGACCACCACTGCGTGATGTCCACCTCGAGCCTGCCAGGTCTGACCGACACCTGCATCCGGGCGTCCGCGGCCCGCTATGCCTGGGATGTTGCCGACCGCAACAACTCGGCCTGGATCGTGCCCCTTGGCGCCTCCGGCATCCTGGGCGACCCGCACCACCACGATCAACTTCCGCTGTGGCTCCGCGGCGAGCTCGCCCCGGTGGATGCGCCTTAGCGTCAGGGGCGCGGTCGTCCGGTCCGGCCCATTCGTCTGGGGAAGACTGCGGTGTCACCGCACCGCCACCGCCAGGACCGGACGACCGGGTCGAACGGCTCAGGTGAGCTGCTTCTGGCCGTTGTCCGTCGTGGTGATCGCGATCTTGCGCGGCTTGGCCTGCTCGGCGATCGGGATGCGCAGCGTCAGGACGCCGGCGTCGTACACGGCCTCGATCCGCTCGGCGTCGAGGGAGTCGCCCAGGAACAGCTGCCGGGAGAAGGCCCCGAGCGGACGCTCGGCCACCTGCATCTCGACGCCCTCGGGCAGTTCGGCCGGCCGGCGCTCGGCCTTGACGGTCAGGACGTTGCGCTCCACATCCAGCTCGATCGCGTCCTGCGGTACGCCCGGCAGGTCGAAGGCGACCACATAGTCGTCACCCGCGCGATAGGCGTCCATCGGCATCGGGTTCGGCCGGGACCACGTACCCGCCGCGGCGGAACCACCGAGCAGCTGCTGGGTCCACCGGTCGAGCTCACGGAACGGGTCGGTGCGCATCAACATCGTCATCCACCTCCTGATTCACCAGTTCATCGGTGTCAACACGCACTTTTGTTATACCTCGTCATCCAAACGATGACAAGTCCCCACGTCGTCGTTCCGATGACAACCGGGATTGCATGAGATCAGGGCAGGCGGGAGCGCGGCAAAACCGCCGCGGAGGGAGACATCAACCGCCGGGCGCGGGATGGAAGTGGCGTGGGGGTTTCGGCGTGACCCCCAGCGCCCCTGCCACAGAAGAGTCAGCTACGGACTTTGTCGTCCTGGTGATCCCGGCTGATGGGCCGGCGGTCGGTCGATGGATGGTCGGCAGCGCGGGGGGCGGGGCAGACCGGGCCGCGGCGGATCGGGCCGCCTCCCAGTCTCCTGCTCTTCCACTGCTTCTCTTCGTAGTCGTAGTAGGTGTCAACGCCTCCGACGGTCATAGGTGTCCTCCCGGTCATCCCCCCGGCTACGTGGCCCCTGCTTGGCCTCCTCCACAGTCCGTCACCTTGCCCCTGGAATACAAGCAATTCTTGAACTACCTTCGACATGCGGACAGAAACCGGCCATGTCCAGACTTATCAACGAGCAAAGGCGTTACGGCCAGATTTCGTCGGGACTTTTCGGTTCGGAGGAAAATTTCAGCCCGCGAAGAGCGCCACGCCGTGACCCGCCAGCCGAACACCCTCCGTCACCACGGCGGCGTCCCCGAACGCCATCACCTGGTACGCCGGTGCGGCTGCCAACGGCACCACCGTCTCGGTGTCGTCGAGGTTGACGATCACCCGCAGAGCCCCGCGGCGTACGACGAACCACGAGTCGGCATACGTCACGTCGACCGAGGACAGCCGGTCGTTGCGCAGGTCCTCGTCGCGCGCTCGCAGCGCGATCAGATCCCGGTACCAGCGCAGCAACTCCGCGTGCGGCGACTCGTCCAGCTCGGTCCAGTCGAGCACCGACGATCGCCACGTCTCCGGGTCCTGAGGGTCAGGAATCTCCTCCGCGTCCCACCCGTGCGCCGAGAACTCCCGCCGCCGCCCCTCCCGAACCGCCTGAGCCAGCTCCGGCTCGGTGTGATCGGTGAAGTATCGCCACGGCGTGGACGCGCCCCACTCCTCACCCATGAACAGCATCGGCGTGTACGGCGAAGTGAGGACCAAGGCCGCTCCGATCGCCAGTTGCCCCGGCGTCAGCGCCGGCCGGTCGCCGAGCGCGCGGTTGCCGACCTGGTCATGGTTCGACGTGTAGGCGAGGAACTCCCAGCCGCTGTGCCGCTCGGGATCCACCGGCCGGCCCCAGTCCTGCCCACGGAAGGTCGAGTACGACCCGTCGTGCAGGAACACCTGAGTCAGCGTCTTGGCAAAGACGCCCGGATCGCCGAAGTCCACGTAGTACCCGGCTCGCTCACCGGTCAGCAGCGTGTGCAGCGCGTGGTGGAAGTCGTCACTCCACTGCGCCGTCATCCCCAGCCCACCAGAGCTCACCGGCTCCACCATGCGCGGGTCGTTCAGGTCGGACTCGGCCACCAAGCCCAGTGGCCGTCCCAGCGATGCGGACAACTCAGCAGTCTCCGAGGACAGCTGGGCCAGCAGGTGCTGCGGGCTGTCGTCGGCCAGAGCGTGTACTGCGTCCAGCCGCAGCGCGTCGATGTGGAACTCCCGGAACCACCGCAACGCGTTGTCACAGATCCACCGCCGCACCTCGGAGCAGCCGTCGTCGTCCAGGTTGACCGCCGGACCCCACGGCGTCGTGTGCTTGTCGGTGAAGTACGGCCCGAACGCATCCAGGTAGTTCCCGCTGGGCCCGAGGTGGTTGTAGACCACGTCCAGACACACAGCCAGCCCGACCGCATGACACCGGTCCACAAACCGCTGCAACTCGAGCGGCCCGCCATAGGGCTCGTGTACTGCGTAGAGGTCGACCCCGTCGTACCCCCACCCGTGCCGACCGGGGAAGGCCGCGACCGGCATCAGCGAGACAACCTCAACCCCCAATGCCACAAGGTAATCCAGGTGCTCTGCAGCCGCCTTGAGCGTCCCCTCAGGCGTGAAGGTCCCCAGGTGCAACTCATAGAACACAGCACCCCGCACATCCCGCCCAGCCCATCCTGCATCCGCCCACTCATACAGCGAGGAGTCGAACACCCGACTGAACCCATGCACCCCATCAGGCTGCCAAGGACTCCGCGGATCCGGCATCGGCTCACTGCCGTCGACAGAGAACGCATAGGAAGTCCCATGCCCCGCCTCAGCAACTTCCAGCTCCCACCACCCACCATCACCCCGCGGCACCTCGAAAGAGCCGCTCTCCAGCACCAGCGAGACAGCGGACGCGGCAGGAGCCCAGACAGTGAAGGTGTGCACGTATCAGCTCCTAGCGAGTAGTGCTACGGGCAGGTCGGCCAGCAGGTCGTGGATTCGAGCCGCTCCACTACCCATAGAGCGGCCGGTCAACACGTCCTTCCAGTCACCTTCAGGCAGTACTACGGTGCTGTCGCCCCAGCCGCCCAGCCGGTGCAGAGCGACCGGCAGCCGCGTTGCGATCGTCAGGACGGCATCCCCACGGCTGAAGGCAACTGCATGTCCGTTGGAGGTCGGCAGCGGCGTGTAGCTGCCTGCAAAGGCTTCCGGGCTCTGCCGCCGCAGCCGCAGCGCCCGGGAGGTGACCAGCAGCTTCTCCTCGGCCAGCCCGCGCGGATGAGCGCCACTGTCCAGCCTGGCCAGCTGCTCGATCCGCTGCCCGTAGTCGACCGGGCGACGGTTGTCCGGGTCGACCAGTGAGAGGTCCACGAGCTCAGTGCCCTGGTAGACGTCGGGCACACCCGGCATGGTCAGCTGCACCAGCTTCTGCCCGAGTGTCGCCGCCCGGATGTACTCCCGCTGCCCATCGGCGAACCGCCCGATCGCCGCGAGCACAGCCTGGTCGCCCAGCACCCCGGTGATGAACGACGCGACATGGCCCTCGTACTCCTCGTCCGCCGACGTCCAGCTCGTGTGCCGCTTCGCCTCCCGCACCGCCTTCAGCACATAGGCCTGCAGCCGGTCCTCCGCGATCGGCCCGTCGTCCCAGGTCCCGAAGAGCGTCTGCCAGATCAGGTACTCCGTGCTGCCGTCCAGCTCCGAGTCGCGATGCATCTCAGCCATGGAGCGCCACGAGCGGACAGCCTCGGTCCAGGCGGCCGGCTGCTCCGACAGCACGCCCAGCCGCGCCCGGACGTCCTCGGACCGCTTGGTGTCGTGTGTGGACAGTGTGGTCATCGTCCGCGGCCAGCGATCGTTCAGCCGGGCGGCGAAGGCGTGGAACTCCTCCGGTGACACTCCGAAGTGCTCCGGGTCGCCACCGACCTCGTTCAGCGACGTGAGCCGGAACCAGCGGTAGAAGGCGGTGTCCTCGATCCCCTTCGCCATCACCGGTCCGCACGTCTGCTGGAACCGCACGATCAGCTCGTGCCGCGCGTCCTCGTCGATACGGCTCGCAGTACCGGCCTCGCGGCCCAGCAGCAGGTCGCGGACGAGTTCCAGCGTCTCCTGCTGGTCCTCGTCCAGGTTGCGCCGGGCCCGCTCGGTCGCCTGCTCCAACGCTCGGACAGCGGTCGGATCAGGCTGCTCACCCGGTACGACGTACGCCCGGTACCGGTCGAAGTTCACCAGCAGCTCTACCACCACCAGGTGGAAGGCCCGGCGCGTGTGGTCGCGCAGCCGCACGTCGTCCTGGCAGATGCGAGCCAGGAGCTCCACGAGCCGGTGCACCTCGGCGTACTGGCCGTGTTTCACCACCTCGCGCTTGGCCTGCTCCACGACCGGCGCGAAGTCGGCGGGCTCGCCCGTGAGCTCCGAGTGGAAGGCAGACAGCGGTGCGGCGCCGGCGGGGTCGACGAAGAGGCCGCCGACGCGCAGGAGGGCGTCGTACCCGGTGGTGCCCGCGCACGGCCAGTCCCCCGGCAGCTCCTCGTCACCCTCGAGGATCTTCTCGACTACAACCCAGGCACCGCCCGTGCGCTCGGCCAGGCGACGCAGGTAGCCGCGGGGGTCGGCCAGGCCGTCCGGGTGGTCGATACGGAAGCCGTTGAGCTTGCCCTCGTGCACCAAGGAGAACAGCAGCTCGTGGGTGGCCTCGAAGACCGCCTGGTTCTCCACTCGGACAGCAGCCAAGGTGTCGACATCGAAGAAGCGCCGGTAGTTCAGCTCCTCGTCCGCGACCTTCCAGTGCGCCAGGCGGTACCACTGCTCGGTCACCAGCTCGGCGATCGGCAGGTTCTCCGTCCCTGGGCGCAGCGGGAACTCGTGGTCGTAGTACCGGAGTACGTCGCCTTCCACGGACAGCTCGCCGTCGGCCAGCACCTTCCCGATCCGCTGGCCGAGCACTGCCATCAACAGGGGCTGGTTGCCCGCTCCCCAGTCGACGTCGAACCACTCGGCATACGGCGAGCTCGGGCCGTCCCGTAGTACCGACCACAGGGCCGTGTTGAGCCGAGCAGGAGTCGGCACGGCCACATGGTTCGGTACTACGTCCGCGATCGCCCCCATCCGGTGGTCCGCCAGGCTGGTGGCGAGCCGGTCGAAGGCAGGGCGCCCACCGGCTGGCTCAGACAGCCTGCTGTGGTCCACGACGTCGTACCCGTGCGTGGAGCCGGGCGCGGCCTGCAGGATCGGGGACAGGTAGACGTGCGAGACCCCGAGGTCGTGCAGGTAGGGAACGACCTCGGCAGCGGCATCGAAGCCGAAGTCGGCACGCACCTGAAATCGGTAGGTGGCCTGCGGGACCGCCGTCACTGCGACGCCTGTCGGGGCCGGGTCAGGACCAGGGTGCCGCGGGCCTCGATCCGGATCGTGCTGCCCGCTGCATGCTCCTCGTCGCCCGTGACCCCGGTCGGAGTCGTGGTGTCAACCACTACCGTCCAGGACTCGCCGTACTCCTTCGACGGCAGCAGGAAGTCCAGCGGCTCGTGGTTGCTGTTCAGCAGGATCAGGAACGAGTCGTCCACCACCGGCTGACCCCGCGGGTCCGGCTCGGAGATCGCGTCGCCGTTGAGGAACACGGCCACCGCCCGGGCGTCGTCCCGGCTCCAGTCGCCGTCCTGCATCTCCTTGCCGTTCGGGCTGAACCAGACCAGGTCACCGAGTCCGTCGACGCCGGTGTCGCCGTGGAAGAAGCGGCGGCGGCGTAGTACCGGGTGTTCGTGGCGGAGCCGGACCAGGCGGCGGGTGAAGGTCAGCAGGTCCTTCTGCGACTGCGTGAGGTCCCAGTCCACCCAGGCGAGCTCGTTGTCCTGGCAGTAGACGTTGTTGTTGCCGCTCTGCGTCCGGCCCAGTTCGTCGCCGTGCGCAATCATCGGCACGCCCTGCGAGATCAGCAACGTGGTCAGGAAGTTCCGCTGCTGGCGCCCGCGCAGTTCCAGGATGGCATGGTCGTCGGTCGAGCCTTCGGCGCCACAGTTCCAGGACCGGTTGTGGCTCTCGCCGTCCTTGCCGCCCTCACCGTTGGCCTCGTTGTGCTTGTCGTTGTACGAGACCAGGTCGCGCAGGGTGAACCCGTCGTGCGCGGTGATGAAGTTGATGCTCGCGATCGGGCGCCGGCCGTCGTCCTGGTACAGGTCGGACGAGCCGGTCAGCCGGGAGGCGAACTCGGCCAGCGTGTACTTCTCGCCGCGCCAGAAATCCCGCACGGTATCGCGGTATTTGCCGTTCCACTCGGTCCACAGCGGCGGGAAGTTGCCGACCTGGTAGCCGCCGTCGCCGACGTCCCACGGCTCGGCGATCAGCTTCACCTGGCTCACTACCGGGTCCTGCTGGACCAGGTCGAAGAACGCCGACAGCCGATCCACTTCGTGGAACTGGCGGGCCAGCGTGGCGGCCAGGTCGAACCGGAAGCCGTCCACGTGCATCTCGGTCACCCAGTACCGGAGCGAGTCCATGATCAGCTGCAGCACGTGCGGGTGCCGCATCAACAGGCTGTTACCGGTGCCGGTGGTGTCGTAGTAGTGCGACTTGTTCGAGTCCACCAGCCGGTAGTACGCCGCGTTGTCGATCCCCTTGAACGACAGCGTCGGGCCCATCTCGTTGCCCTCGGCGGTGTGGTTGTAGACCACGTCGAGGATCACCTCGATATCGGCCTCGTGCAACGCCTGCACCATCGTCTTGAACTCGGTCACCTGCTGGCCACGCGTCCCGATCGACGAGTACGCGTTGTGCGGCGCGAAGAAACCGATCGTGTTGTAACCCCAGTAGTTCGACAGTCCACGCTCCTGCAGGTGCCCGTCCTGGGCGAACTGATGCACCGGCATCAGTTCCACCGCGGTCACCCCGAGCTCCTTGAGGTGCTCGATGATCGCCGGGTGCGCCATCCCGGCGTAGGTGCCGCGGATCTCCTCCGGCAGCGCCGGGTGCGTCTCGGTCAGGCCCTTGACGTGCGCCTCGTAGATCACCGTCTCGTGGTAGGCGTGCCCCGGCGGCCGGTCGTTGCCCCAGTCGAAGAACGGGTTCGTCACCACCGACAACATCGTGTGCTCACGGTTGTCCATCGTGTTCAGCTCACCCGGCTCACCGAACCGGTAGCTGAACAGTGACTCGTCAGCGTCCACCTGCCCGTCGATCGCCTTCGCGTACGGATCGAGCAGCAACTTCGACGGGTTGCACCGATGCCCGTTGGCCGGGTCGTACGGGCCGTGCACCCGGTACCCGTACCGCTGACCGGGCTGGACCGCCGGCAGGTACGCGTGCCAGACGAAACCGTCGACCTCGGTCAGCTGGACCAGCTGCTCCGTCCCGTCGTCGTCGATCAGTGCCAGGTCAACTTGTTCGGCAACCTCCGAGAACAGCGCGAAGTTCGTACCGGAGCCGTCGTACGTGGCTCCGAGGGGATAGGGACGACCAGGCCATTTCTGCACCCGACGACAGTAGCCACCCCGGGCCGTTGGTGCCGAACGGTGGTGCGTTTCGCCGGGCCGGGCCGAGCCGGGCCGCCCGCTAGGACGGCCCGGCAACAGCTCAGTCCGAGCAGGCCACCGGCTGGTCGAAGTGACCCGGAGTGGTCGGGTACGCCGGTCCGACCGCGTGGCCGTTGTAGTCCGGGTGGTACGCGTAGGCCAGCTCCCGGTACGCCGAAGTACCGGCTGTGGTGACGTCCGCGGCTGCCCGGCCGGCCCCCGAGCCCCAGGCCACGGCGGTCAGGAAGCCGTGCATCGCCGGGGAGTGCTGGCGGATGTCGTTGAACCCGCCGTACGCCGCGTTGCAGTGCGTGTAGAGGTTGTAGGCGCCGTTCCAGTCGATCAGCCGGTCACCTGGGTTCGGGCCGTTCTGCGCGACGTCGGCCTGCATCACGTCGCGGTCCCAGCCGCCGTAGATCCAGTCTGTGCCCTGGTGGTGCTGGTTGTTGGCCAGGGTCTCCGGCGCGGCCGTGTCGTCGTCCTTGCCGGTCAGCTGGAACCACTCGCACGGGTCGACGGTGACCCCGGCCGTGGTGACCGGCCAGTCACCCGGTGCACAGTTGCCCGGGAAGGCGCCCCGCGGGTTGAAGTCGAGCAGGTCCGAGCCGGCCACGTCCTGCTTCGCCGGGTCGGACTCGCCGACGCCACCGAAGACGTGGTCCAGGAACCGGTCGTTCGTCCCGCGCGAGTCCGGGTTGAAGACGCCGTTGGTGAGACAGTCCGGCGTGGCGGCGTCCAGGGCCGGGTCACAGCCCTTGCCACCCCACAGCACGTCCTCCCCGTCGCCGCCGAACACCTGGTCGCCGCCGCTGTCGCCGTTGGCCAGGTCGTCCCCGAAGCCGGCGTGGACGTTGTCGGCGCCCGCACCGCCCCGCAGCCGGTCCCGGCCCCCCACGGCGATCCCGTCGTGCGGCATCTCGGGCGAGGTCGACGTACCGATCCACTGGTCGCCGTCCACGTCGTGCTCGAGGTCCACCCGCCGGTCGTAGAGCCCGCGCCGGAGGCCGACGTAGGTCTCGGCCGGTGGCGAGTTCAGCGAGCTGGTGAACTGCGCCGGTGCGTCACCGGTGTCGAGGTACTGGTTCACCACGCCACCGCGGTCGCCGAGGATCGCGTCCTCGCCTGCCTCACCGAACACGGTGTCGTCACCGAGCTCGCCGTACAGGTCGTCGTCGTCCAGGCCGCCGTAGATGGTGTCGTCACCGTCCTGGCCCCAGACTCCGTCGTCACCGGCCTCGCCGTACAGGGTGTCGTTGCCGAAGGCTCCGGCGACCTCACAGGTGGCCTGTGCCTCGGTGCAGAACCGGGTGCTCGGGTCACCGAGGTCCGGGTCGTGGGTGCGTGCCACCGTGGCTCCGGCCGGCGGTGTGCCGTTCGGGTACCGGTCGGCGTAGACCCGCTCGGTCTGGCCGGTGATGGTCCGCATGAGCGAGCCGTTGTCACCCAGTACGACGTCGTCGGCGCCGTCGGCCTCGACCGTGTCCCCGGTGTCCCGGAAGCCCTTGGCCGAGCTGCCACCGATCAGGTCGTCCTGACCGTCCGGTGCGGTTGCACCTTCCAGTACTGCGGCCGCACTCGGCGTACCCGGCCAACCCGGGTCAGCCAGTGGGGCCACGGTCGTGAACGGCGACTCCTCGGCCAGCGACAGGTCACCGCGCAGTACGTCGGCACCGCCGTTGCCCTCGGCGTAGTCGGCGTGGGCGCCGCCGGAGACGAAGTCCCCGCCGTCCTGACCCCAGAGCGTGTCCACGCCCTCGCCACCGGACAGCCGGTCCGCGCCGAACCTGTCGGCCGGTGCTGGGAGCAGCTTGTTGGCGCCGAGGTCGTACAGCTGGACGATCCGCCCTGCCATCGGAGTACCGGCCGCCTTGGTGCCTAGCCGGACTGTCGCCCGGGTCGGAGTCTGGCCGGCGGCGGGCCGCAGGAGCTGACCGTTGTCACCGGTGACCACGTCGTCACCAGGACCACCGAAGATCGCATCGGCCGTATCCGGCTGACCGGCACCGGCCGCCAGCGTTGTCGAGCTACCACCGACCAGGTCGTCGTCGGCCAAGTCACCCTCGACCCAGTCGCTCGCCTGCCCGCCCTCGACGTAGTCGTCGTCGCCGTCACCCTTGGCGCGGTCCTCGCCGCCCTGGCCGTACAGCACGTCCTGCCCGTCTCCACCGGACATCTGGTCGTTGCCGGACGTGTTGGCGGCCGGTGTGAGGCCCAGGTCGAGCAGCGTGACCGTGTGCCCGGAGGCGAAGCCGCGCTGCCTGGTCACCGGAGTCGTAGCGGCCGCATCGCTGGTCAGGGCGAGGACCGCGTTGTCGCCAGTCATCAGGTCCGGACCCGCGTCACCGAACAGCACGTCACCCGTGTCCGGACGCCCCACCCCGGCTTCCGCCTGCTCGAACGAGCCACCCGCGATGGCATCCTCACCATCGTTGCCGTGGACAACATCCGACCCGTTGTTGCCTTCCAGGTGGTCGTTGTCTCCGTTGCCGTTCACCTGGTCAGCACCCAGGCCGCCGTACGCCGTGTCGTCGCCGTCACCGCCGTTGATCCGGTCACCCGCTCCGGCCGTTGCGGGCGTCCCGTCGAGGTCGAGCGGGATCGCCTGTGGGTCGGCTGGATTCGCCGGGTCGTCCACGGTGCCGTTGTCGCCGATCAGCCGGTCGTTCCCGGTGTCGCCGTACAGGTCGTCGTCACCGTTGTCGGTCCGCCCGGCAGCGCGGCTACCGCCGTACACGAGGTCGTTGTCGGCTCCACCGGTCGCCCAGTCCTTGCCGTTGTTGCCCTCGATGACGTCGGCCTCGGTGCCGCCGTAGGCGACGTCGTCACCAGTGTTGCCGAAGGCCTGGTCGAGCCCGGCGTCGCCGTACAGGACGTCGTTCTCCGCGCCGCCCCAGAGCCGGTCGGCGTCGCCGCCGCCGCGCAGGACGTCCTTGCCTTGCTGGCCACAGGCAAGATCGTTGCCTCCAGCAAGCTCAGCGAGGTCGTTCGCGCCACCGGCCGACACTGTGTCGATCCCAGCCCCGCCGAGGATCCGGTCGTTGCCGTCGCCGGTGCCGGCGCTGGTGCTCTCCTCCACCGGGTCGGAGGTCACCGAGGCTCCCGGCTTGCAGAGCTCGTCGTCGATCCGCTTGTCACCGAACATCTTCGCGGGTCCGTCGCCGCCGACCAGGTGGTCGTTGCCCAGGCCACCGACCAGCGTCTTCGCGTTGGACGGTACGCCGGCCGGCAGCGGCAGCTTCGTCACGTTCCTGGTCGCGCCGAACCCGTCGTTGGGTCCGTCGGTGGCGCTGACCTCGGCCGGTTCGGCGATGACGTAGTCGTCACCCGGACCGCCGTACACCTCGTCGGTTCCGTACCCACCGAGCAGGATGTCCCGGCTGCCGCCACCGATCAGCTTCGCGGTCTGGTCACCCTGTGAGTGGCTGGTGATGTTCTCGAAGCCCTGGCTGCCCCAGACCTTGTCGCTACCGGTGCCGGTGTCGACGGTGTTCGTCGCCGGGTCGGTGCCGACCTTGTCCTCCGGACCCGCCTCGTCGACGCCGAACTCCTCCTCGGCCGCGGTGAAGATCCGGTCCGCGTTCGAGCCACCGGTGATCCGGTCGTTGCCCTGGTTGCCGACGATCGTGTTGACGCCGGCCTTCAGTGCGCCGTCCGGCTGGTCGGCCGCGACCCCGATCTTGTCGGCACCGCTGTTGCCGACGGCCTTGTTGGTCCCGAGGCCGAGCCCGATCGTGTCGTCACCCGGGTCGGCACCCTCGGTCTGCGTGGTCGGGTTCGCGATCGACTCCCAGTCGAACACCTGAGAGAGATTGGAGTTGCCGCCGCCGTCCTGGGCGTTGTGGACCACCTTGCGGTCCTTGCGGGCCGAGCCCAGCGACGCGTCGCCGGCCACCAGGTTGTCGCCGTTGCCCACGGTGATGGTGTCCTTGCCCGGACCACCGGCCACCGAGGCCTTGGAGGTCGCGCCACCGGTGTCACCGGTGACGATGATGTCGTCGCCACCGCGACCGTCGACGTACGAGAGACCGCGTCCGGTGGTGATCACGTCGGCCCCGTTGCCGCCGATCACGACCGCGTCCTTGTCGTAGACAGCCGGCGTCTTGCCCGCGGTGTCGCCGGTCTCCTTCTTGCCGTCGCCGATGAAGGTGATGTTCATCGGCTTGCCGTAACCCTCACCGTCGACCACCACGCGCTTGAGGTTCGGGTCGAGGTACTCGCGGCGCTCGCCGAGCATCTCCACCGAGAAGCCGTCGAAGTCGCCGTTCGCGCCGGTGGCGTCACCGGGCTTCTGGGCGTAGTGCAAGGAGACGACCTTGACGGTGTCCTTCTCCACCGCCGCGGCCTCGTTGCCCCAGGGAGCACCGCGTTGCGCGTTCTTGCCGAACTGACCGGCGAAGACCACCACGGTGTCGCCGACCGCGCCGCCGAGTTTCGGCGGTGGCGGTTCACAGTCCGGTGTCACCGAGAAGTCGAGCAGCGTCACATCGGCCAGCGTGAAGCTGAACGAAACCGAGAAGATGCTGACGCCGATGGTGATGTAGACCCGCAGGAACAACGACAACCGGCCGCTCATCGTGAACAGGCACATCGGGTTGTTCAGCGCCGCGTGCAGGAACTCGCTCACTCTGAACTTGCCGTCGTCGTTCGGGTCGTTCCAGGAGAACCCGATGGTCAGTCGCAGACCGCCCTCGATCCCGACCGTGATGATCACCGCGCTGACCGCGGCGCCGGCGGCGATCTCGCCGGTCAGCTGGACCACCGGGATCGGCGTACCGGCGTCGTCGACGGTCTTGAAGAACAGGCCGTCCATCACGTCGACCGCGTCCACCGGCGCGCCGTTCTGGGCCGCCTCGACCGCCTTGCGGATGCCGTAGGTGTCCAGGCCGGCCACGATCCGCAGGCTGACGCTCGCCGATCCGGCCAGCGTGACGAACACCGGCGGCGGTGCGTAGACCGGCCCGAAGGCCTGCCGCCAGCTGAAGCCGAGGGTCAGCGGGCCGGAGTCGAACTCGACCAGCGTGACGTCGCCACCCATCAGCAGGTTGAACGCCTTGGCGGGCTGCTCGAGGATCGGGAAGGTGAAGCCGGACTTCTCGGCGTCACCCTTGTCCTCGGCCAGGCCGGTACCGCCGAAGATCGGCTTGCCCGCCGCCTCCGGGTTGTCGTTCTTGCTGTTCAGGTCACTCTTCACCTCGTTGGCGGACTTGGCGTTGACGTTCTTGTACATCTTGTCCGCCGTGGTCGGCGAGTTGCTGGTGTCGAGGGCCTTGTCACCGGCGATCTCGAAGTCGCCGAGCGGGACATAGCAGTCGTGTGGATCGGCCGCCGAGCAACTGGGCAATCGGTTGATGAACTCGATCACCGACTTGATCGTGTCGACGAAGTCGAGTTTCGGGCCGCCGGCCAGCGTGCTGAACGACTTGGCCAGCGTCATCAACGTGACGTCGTCACCGCCGGCCATCCGGCTCAGGTCGGACAGCACCGGGATCGGTGCGTACAGCGTGTCCATCACCGGCTGCAGCGGCCCGGTGACCCGCTTCATCTCCTTGACCACGTCGCCGAGCAGCCCCTCGAAGAAGCTGCCGGCACTGATCCCGACGTCCTTGAAGGCGATGTACGGCGCACCCGAGTCCTGCGGCGCCTTGTTGTCGAAGGCCCAGGTGAGCTGGAAGTTCGCTCTGACGCCCGGGAACGCGGAGTCCACCTGCGCCTCGACGATCCAGTCGATCGTGAACCCACCGGCCAGCGAGACGCCGAACAGCTCGCCACCCTTGCCGAGATCGGTGAACTTGATCTTCGCCGTCTCGTCCGCGGTACAGGCGGCCTCGTCGCCCTTGAAGCAGCTGTCCTCGCCAGGTGCCTTCAGGTCGATCTGGAACGCACCGGCGAACAGCGGCTTGGTCGCGTCGTGTCCGGCACCGGTCGCCTTGTCGACGTTGATCTTGATGAACGCGAGCTCGGCGACCATCGTGTCCGGCAGGTCGAACGCGAGGCCGACCTGCAGCTCGGGCAGCGCCTTGTTCTCCGAGCCCCAGCCGTCGTGGGTGTTGATGAAGAAGCCGTCGGCCTTGGTCAGTCCGAGCTTGAAGTGCAGCGCGAAACCGGCGTCGACAGTGATGCCCTCGGTGCCTTCCTTGCCCTGGCGCAAGGCCAGGCCCGGGATGCCAATGTCCAGCGGCAACGAGGTGTGGAAGCACGGCTTCGGCGCGCCGGTGTTCTCGCAGCCCTTGCCCGGGCTCACCTTGCCGCGCTGGGCGGTGAACTCCAGGAACACCCCGGCGATGTCGCTGATCCCGCACACCTCGAGATCCGGTGCCTGGGTCACAGCGGTGTAGTCGGTCGCGGCGTCGGCACCCTTGTCGTCGTACACCAGGGCGTTGCCGACCTTCTTGACCAGCTTGAACGCCGAGTCGCCGGGCGCCTTCCGCAGTACCTTGTAGCCGGTTGCGTTGGGCACCGAGGCCCAGGTGACGTGGTTGAAGTTGGTGGCGTCGAGCGTCGCGGCGCCCTTGGCCGTCTGGCCCGGATCACTGGGGATCGTGTCCCCGGCCGTGCCGTCGCCGGTCCCCTGATAGGCGACCACCTTGTACTCGTACGTCGCAGTACCGACGTCTGCCGGGTTCTCCTTCACCGTCGGCGCAGCGGCCTGAGCCAGCGTCGCGGTGCAGTCGAAGTCGACGGTCACCTCAGTAGCGGCGATCTGTACTTCGGCGAGCGCTGCCGCGAGCTTGGTGTTGATGAAGTCCTTGAACTCCTTGGAGTTCGCGGGCCGGCCGCCACCGGGCAGCTCGTTCCAGATCGAGCTGCGCAGCTTGGTTCGCAGGTCACCGATGAAGTCGGCCCCCTGTTGCAGGTCCTCACCGATCAGCGGCAGCTTGCCCTGGAAGCTGGCGGTCCGGAAGGCCTGCTCGATCGCGGCGAGGTAGCCCTCCAGCCCGTCGCCGAAGTTCTTGAAGTCGAGCAACGCGTCGGCCAGCCGCTGACCGAGGTCTGCGGGCAGCTCCAGTTCCTTCTTGGCCGAGTCCGCGCCCGGCAGGTTGTCGTCGAGATCGACCAGGTCGGCCGGGTTCGTCGAGTCGGGAACGCGCAGGGCGATCTGGCCGATCGGTACCCAGCCGTTGTCCGCGCCGGAGTTGTTGAGGTAGATCGGCAGGCTGCCGCAGACCATCAGCGGCGTTTCCAGGGTCTCGCCACAGCTGACGGTTCCGTTGGTGGCGTTGAAGTTCACGCCGACCGCGCCGATGAAGTCGCTGAACGAGACCGGAGTGTCCGCGGTCGCGCCGGACTTGGCCAAGGCGATGCTGAGGTCGGCCCTGGCCTGTGCCTTCTCGGCGTCCGGCGCGCCCGCGGTCGGGTTGCCGAGGGCAATGGACAGCGGACCGACGACGCCCCGGACGATGCCGTTCTTCAGCTCGGCCTTGGCGCCGACGTTGATCGAGGAGTCCTCCAGCACCGTCAGCGCCGTGCTGTCCGCCGGACCTTCGCCGGCCGCGAGCGGGATGACCAGGCCGACCTTTACCCGGCCGTCCACGCTCACCTGCGCCATCCCGGTGGCCTGCGCTCCGGCGAAGGTCTGGTCACCGCCATTGAGGTTGCCCAGGGCAAGCTTGATCGGTGAGGCCGCGCGGTACCCACGCTTCCAGTCGACGTCGAGCACCAGGTTCGGCTTGCCGTCCTTCTCCAGATAGCGGAACTTCACGCTGTCGGTGCCGAGCCCCTTGTTCAGCAACTTGACGGCGTCCTGGATGTTGTCCGGGGTGTTCGCCAGCAACTGGTCGGTGACGTCGTCGAGCGCCGAACGCATCATGTACGGCGTACCGGCGGCTGGTGCCGACTCCCATGCTTTGGTCAGCGTGAGCGTCTTTCCGTCCGGCGACACGGCCTGGATGATGCCGATCTGGGTGCCGACCACGATCGAGCGGCCGACCAGCGCGGCGGTGAACAGGTTGCCTGTGGTCCTGGTTGTGTCGACTACCGTGTTCGTGCCGTAGCTGACGCCGTCTCCCGCGTTCGACTCGTCGCTGACCAGCAGGTCCCGCAGCGACTTGCCGAGGCCGGGGATGTCCTTGTCGAAAACACCGCCGCCGGCTGATGGGTTGGACTCGGCGAGTTGCTTCGAGAGCGTCTGCAGCGTCTTGATCAGCGCGGTGAACAACGCCTTCGGGTCGTCCTTGTCGAAGTCCAGCTTGAAGATCTCGGCCAGGTCGGAGGTGTCGAGCTCGACCGACGTCGGGTCGGTCAGGTCGCCCCACTTCGCGGTCAGTTTGGTGGTCGCACCGGCCGGCAGGAACTGCGCCGCCTCGGGGACGGCCACCGTCAGATCGCCGTACGCGCGGACGTTCGTGTCGATGTCGAGCAGGTTCTGCGGTCCAGAGACGAGTTGCTTGAACAGCTCGGACAGCCGCAGGTCGTGTTGCGCGTCGCCCTGTTGTTTCAGGCCGACGGAGAGCATGTGGCTGGACGGCGTACCGGCTGGGCAGGTGTCGCCGAGGTCGGAGTTGCAGACCTTCAGCTGGCCGGTCAGGTGCACCTTGAAGAAGCCCGCGTTCGCGGTCAGGTCGACGGCCGTGTCGATCGGGAAGTCCGCGCTGAACAGCGAACCACCGGTCCGGATCATCACCCGGTCGGTGTTGAGCGGCAGGGCCGGGACGACGATGTCGAGCGGGCCATCGCTCTGGGTGAACGGGCAGGCTTTGGTGCTGCCGAGGAAGCCGTTGCAGTCGGCACCGGTCTTCGGGTCCTGCAGGTCCAGCACCAGGGTGACCGACGCTGCGAACGACGGCTTGACCTTCGCGAACGTCTGCTCGGCGTTGGCGTTGACGATCCCGTGGCCGCCGGAGTCGATCTTGTTCGCGAACGTCACGGCACCGACATGCGGCTCCGCCCCGGCGATCACGTACGGCGAGTTGACGCCCGGCTGACCACCGGCCCAGTCGGCCTTGAGAGTGATCGTGCTGGCGTCGTTGCTCGCCACCTCACCGGCGGAGGTGCCCGCCACCACCCGGCGCCCGACCCACTGGTTCACGGCCCAGCCGGCGCCCGCAACGGTCAACGTCTTCGGCCCGTACGACGCGGTCTTGCCGGACGCCTCGATGCTCACTGGGTCGAGCTCGACCGGGGTGCCGGGCGCGGTCTTAGTCATGCCCAGGGTGAGAGCCAACTTGCTGGTGGCAACGTCCCAGACCAGGTTGCTCAGCGAGATGTCCGAGGCGTCGTCGAGCTTCTTGAGCAGGTCCTGCAACGAGGTGAAGGTCGGCTTGCCCGCCTGCGCCGGATCCTGGCCGGCGTAGTTGGGATCGGTCGGGCCGGGCACGGTGTTCTTGGCCAGGAAGTCCTTCAGCACCGCGTTGATTTGGATCGCGTCGGCCAGCGTGCCCTTCATGAACGGCAGGTCCAGGTCGCCGATCGTCGGCAACGGGCCTTCCTTGTCCGGGTCGTACTTCGCCTTCTGGATCGCGGTCAGGGTGGCGACTACCTGGGCCAGCCCTTCGGCGAGATCCTGCAGGCTCATGTTCTGGAACCGGCCGACGGTGCTGGCGAGATCGGGAGCGGTGACCACCGGCGTACCGGTGCCGATGTCGTTCCAGTCGACCTTGACCGTCGCGCTGATGTCGCTCGGCAACGCGGCCGGGATGCCCGCGGCGGCAGCGCCGAGCTGGAAGGTCGCGTGCACGGAACCGCGCGAGCCGGCGTCGGAGGCGTCGATCGGCTGCGATCCCTCGGGGTCGAGACCGACGGTGACCAGTCCGTCGAGCGAACCGGCCTGGGCCAGCTCGCCGTTCCCGCTGAAGAAGAGCTTGCCGTCGTTGTCGGGGTCGCTGACCGTACCGACGAAGTGCGCGTCGAGGTCGAGCGAAGAACCGGTCAGGGAGACGCCGAGGATGCCGATCGCGGCCTTCGCACTCGCGTTCTCGATGCCGGCGTGGACGTCCACGTCGAGTCTCGGCGTACTGGCCGAGCGGACCAGGTAGACCTTGTCGTCACCGGTGCCGGTCCAGACCACGCTGAGCGCGAACCGCGACTTCAGGCTGACCGTGACGCCGTCGGAGACCGACAACTCCACCTTCGGCGAGGCGTTGCTCAGCCGCAGATCCTGCCCGGTGGCGGTCTTGTCGACGGTGGCAACAATGTCCAGCTTCTTGCCGCTCCCGAGATCGCTCACCGACGTCTTCAGGTGCCCGGCTCGCCCGCCGTCGATGGTGATGTCCTTGTCGACCTCGAGATCCCCGAAGTCCGTTGCCGCCTGCAACTCGTCGGTGATCGCCTTGGCGAACAGGTCGTTGACCCCGAGCAACCCACCCGGACTCGCCCCGACCAGCGGCAACGGTTCCTTCAACTTGTCAACAGCCGCCAGCCCCGAGGTCCACGCCGCAAGACTGTCCGGCGCCCCTCCGACCCCCAGCATCCCGAGCAGATCAGCTACCCCGTCATCGGCCGCACGGGCCTTCGGAGCGGTGTAGACCAGCATCCCCACCATCAAACTGATGGCCACAGCAACCGAAACAAGACGCGATGAAGCAACGCGCAGCAACCCCATAAGACACCCCCGCGGCCCAGGGCCCGCGCTCCCCCCACGGTAGCGCGATGGGCGACCCCCCAGCCGCCCTAGCAAGGTAGGCCACTCTAAGTAGCCCCGCAATACCTCACGTCACTTCAACGTGTATTCACCCCTCCACAGCCGCTCCGGCGTACGCTCCGCCGTGGGTTGCTGGGGCTATCTCTAACTCCTCGCGACAGCCACCAGGACACCCCGTACTTGCCGCCTTCGGACTCGACAGCGACCGCGGCCCCATCGCCGCCGCCACCCCCCGCCGGCGACACCCGGTCAGGACCCTTCGCCAAGTCCACCGCCATCGACTCCTACGAAATGCCCGACGACGTCATCACCCCCGAGACCGCCACCAGCGCCTTCTGCCAATGGGCCGAAGCCGCAGCCCTCCCGACCGACCCGGCCCTAGCCGCCCAGGCCCTGGCTCCAGAGGCCAAGGACCCCGAGCGCCTGTTCCTCGTGTTACTCCAGGCAACCGGCATAACCACTCCTGGTCAGTCCTGAACGACCGGCTAGGGCAACTGTGGATACACCGTCAGCCACTCCCCAACCTCATCGACAAGGCGATCTTCTGTGAGGTACGGCAGAAGGTGCCGGAGCGGAGTCAGAAGGTTCTTCACCCGACGCAGTTCGCGCATTTCCCCCACAGCCAGCGGTCGATCCTGGCCGATCACCAGCTCTTCGCGCACCACCTGAGCGCCTAGAACATCAAGGCACCGCCGCGCCGCAACATCGGGACGCAACTCCGCCGGCTCTTTCAGAGCCCGCCCCGCACCCGCGATCAGTCCCGCCAGGTTCGCGAACCGAACCGCGCGGTCCGCATGACCAACCGTCCCGACCTCTGTGGCGATGTTGATCGCCTCCACCGCAGTCCCGAGCGCAGCGTCGTCGGGCACGTCTCCTCGTACGACGACCGACTGGATGCTCCCCGTCGCAACCAGCGCAACCGCAAGCCACCAGTTGGCAGCCTCCTCACCTTCTGCCTGCTCAGCCCCAAGCCACTCCCGAAGCTCACCCCGGTGAGCCAGCAGCTCATCCCACTCCATACGCATCACCGAGACTCACAAACTCCGGCTGCAGCCAGTACCAGTGCATGCCACGCGACTCCAGCAGCCGCTCGAACAATTCAAGGAAAGTGTTGGCTGTGACCGTGCTCGACCCCACGACACCATGAATGTCGTGAAAGCTGTCGTAACACCTGCCGTTCCGCTGGGACGAGAGGTCGATACTCAGGTACTCACGGTCGACAGTCCTGGCAATGACGAACCAAGCCGACGAAGGATCATCGTCGACCTGCTCGCCGAGCACGACCACGTTCGCAGGCAGGAACTCGGCAGGCGGCACGATCGATAGACCGTAATCAGCATCGATATACAGATCCACGCCACCGCAGAGCTCATAGAACGCCGACACATCTCCAGGCAGCTCCAGCCCCGGCGGAACCACCGGCAGACCGACTGGAGAATGAACCAGACACCGCTCAGACCGATTGGCCATCTCGATCAACGCAGAGACACTCACAATTCACGCAGCAGTCCCGCGTCGACGAGATGGGCGCGAAAGCGGCTCTCCTCGTCAGGCGAGAACTCCGAGAGCGGCAGGACGACCAGGGTGCGGCCGGCTCGGAGGATCCAGTACCTGCGAGTGCGGCGGACCCGCGAAAAGCTCGCCCACGGGTAGAACCAGGAGTTGTTCACCTCGGTCCGCCGAGCGATCCCGGCGGCATCGATCACGTTCACGAACCGTCGGCCGACACGGCGCGACATCCACCAGCTCACAGCGGCTGTCCATTCCGGCAGGGAAAGCAACACCAGACCTTCGAGAACGCCGACGATCATCGGCCCAGGGCCGCTCGCCGCACCAACCACCCAGATCGTGAACAACAGGCCCGCAACCCGCACTATCCACGCCCGCCACCCGAGCCAGGCCAGAAGCGCTTCCGTACCGGCCCGGCAGGTCCCTTCCCACCTAACCTCAACCGGCGACGCCTGCGCACTCATCTACTCTCCCGTCCTGCCCGCCACAGCGCCGTGCTACATCGACCCCGGTCCGGCCTCTGAGCCAACTCAGTCGCCGGCCTACCTCATCGAAGCTGAATACTGTGGCTGGCTCCGCGCAAGAAGTGTCGCAGGCTCTCGGTTCTATCAGCTCTCCGCTGACCGTGGCCAGAGTCTTCAGGAAGTGAACGTCAGCGTCCGTCAGCCGCCAACTCAGCGAGTTCCGCGAGATAGGCAAGAACCGCATCGCGCTCGGCCAGACCGATCGGGAGGCGGGCGTCGGCGTCCGCAACCAACAGGTCCGCAAGCCAGGAGCGGACCATCGAGCGATCCGCCGGCCCCAGTTCCTCTAGCGAAAACCACCCCAGGTTCTCCTCGACAATCTCCCTCAATGTCGACTGGAGTTGCTGCTCCAGGCCCGCATCATCCGCGAGCCGCGTCAGCACCCACCGAAACAACCATGACGACGCCGACCAGCCTTCGTCGCCTACCTCGATCAGGCCAGCCATTCATCCTCCCTCAACTCTCGAGATCAGATCGGGCCCGGCCCCGCCCGGGGTGCCTCACGGTGAGTTACCGAACCCCGGATGTCAGGCGGTTGCGCCCGGTGTGGGCGGGCCGGGGGAGAGTCCCTGATGGAGCGCGGGGATTCCAGTGCTACTCAACGGTCATGTCACTACCTGCAGATCTGTAACGTACGGGCCGGGTTTCCGATCGCGCGCGACGGGGGCGCGCGACGATGGCGGGGAGGGCGGATATTTCCTGTGCTGGTGGGGATTTGGGGTACTGCGGGTGCGGGCTGGGTTACTCGGGGTGAAGAGGGGAGCGGGGGTGCGGAAAGGCGAGTAGGATGCCGCGACTGTGAGGTCGGAGCCGGTTCAAACGCCTGTTTTTGTTGATCATTCCGGGGATCGTCAGCGCCGGATTCGTCGGGTTGGGGCCGGGCTTGCCGTGCCCGTGGTGGGGTATGTGGTGTTGCTGGTCAGTAGCGTGCTCGGGGGGCCTCGGGTGGATACGCCGTTGATCCCCATGCCGGAGGCGGGCAAGAAGCCGCCGGTGCCTCGGGTGACGCCGGGGCCGGGGCAGGTGACGGAGACCCCCCGGCCGGGTGAGTCCGAGAAGCCGAGTGAGTCCGGGAAGACGGATGAGAGCACTGTGCGGCCGGTTGCTCAGACGAGCGCGCCGGAGACGGAGACGACTCCCACGCCGGGCGAGCGACCAGCACCGTCGAGCACGCCGACCGTGACGCCGTCGGGCCCCGCAGTCTCTCCGACCATCACCCCGACCGGCCCCCCGACTGGCACTCCTACCGGCACGCCGACGACAGGGCCGACCACAGGGCCGCCGACCAAGACGCCGGGGCACGGTAAGCCGACCACTCCGCCTGGACGCGGCAGCACCAAGACGCCGTCCAAGCCGTGAGCCGGGCCCGTCGGGCGCGTCAGGTTCCGCTGCGGACCCACTGGATCGTCCTGACGCTCCTGCTGGTTTGCCTGTCCGGTTCGCTGCTGCTGCACGGCTACACGCATCACATGTTCGGCACCGAGCCGGATGGCGCGGTCATCGCGACCGGCCCGCACAACGCAGTACCGGCTGCGGTTGCCAAGGGTGGTCCGCTCATCGACGCGACCGGTACGGCGCCGCGGTCGGCGCGGCCCAAGCCGAAGACGATCGCGATCACCTTCGACGACGGGCCCGATCCGGAGTGGACTCCGAAGGTGCTCGACCTGCTCAAGGCGCAGGGGGTCAAGGCGACCTTCTTCGTGGTCGGCACCGAGGTGGTCGCGCATCCCGAGCTGACCCGCCGTATTGTTGCCGAAGGCCACCAAATCGGCGTGCATACCTTCACCCACGCGAATCTGTCCTCCGCATCGGGCTGGCGACGGTCGCTCGAACTACGGCAGAGCCAGCTGATCCTGGCAGGCGCGACAGGAGTCAGTACGCCGCTGCTGCGGCCGCCGTACTCGTCCGAGCCTGAAGCACTCACCAACGCCGACTGGAACGCGATCAAGCATGCCCGGGATGACGGCTACCTGACCGTCCTGACCACCCAGGACAGTGAGGACTGGCGCCGGCCGGGGACCGAGCAGGTGATCGCGAACTCGATGCCGAAGAGCACCGCCGGGCAGATCCTGCTGATGCACGACGCCGGCGGCGACCGAACCCAAACCCTGGACGCGCTGCAACGGCTGATCCCCGCCCTGAAGGCGCGCAACTTCCGCTTCGCCACCGTCAGCGACACCGTCGGCATCGCGCAGCCGGTCCACCCGGCGAGTGCGGTGGAGCGCGGCCGCGGCCTGGCCGTGATCTGGGCGATGCGACTGAGTGACGGCGCCCTCACCATCCTCACCTGGCTCCTGTACGCCGCCGGCGCGCTGAGCGTCCTGCGCGCCATCACCACGGTCGTAGCGGCCAAGCGGCACGCCCGCGAACGGTACTGGTCATGGGGTGAGCCGGTCACCGAGCCGGTCTCGGTGATCGTGCCGGCCTACAACGAGTCGGCGGGGATCGAGGCGGCGGTCAGGTCGCTGGCGGCCTCGGACCATCCGGTCGAGGTGATCGTCGTCGACGACGGCTCCTCCGACGGCACCGCCGACCTGGTGGAGTCGCTGGGCATCCCCGGCGTCCGGGTGATCCGGCAGGCGAACGCGGGGAAACCTGCCGCCTTGAACACCGGGTTGCAGGCCGCGTCGTACGAGCTCGTGGTGATGGTCGACGGTGACACCGTGTTCGAGCCGGATGCCGTTCGCATGCTGGTGCAGCCGTTCGCCGATCCGTCGGTCGGCGCGGTGTCCGGCAACGCGAAGGTCGCCAACCGCAAGGGTCTGCTCGGCCGGTGGCAACACATCGAGTACGTCGTCGGCTTCAACCTGGACCGCCGGCTGTTCGACCTCGCCGAGTGCATGCCCACCGTTCCGGGTGCGGTCGGTGGATTCCGGCGGAGCGCTCTCGAGCGCATCGGCGGGCTGAGCGACGTCACGCTGGCGGAGGACACCGACCTGACGATGGCGCTCTGCAGGGACGGCTGGCGGGTCGTGTACGAGGAACGCGCCGTCGCCTGGACCGAGGCACCGGCGAGCCTGGGCGCCCTGTGGCGGCAGCGCTACCGCTGGTGTTACGGAACGCTGCAGGCGATGTGGAAGCACCGCGGCGCCTGGGTGCAGGGCGGCCAGTCCGGCAAGCTCGGACGCCGGGGACTGACCTACCTGCTGTTCTTCCAGGTACTACTGCCGCTGCTGGCTCCTGCTGTCGACGTGTTCGCGCTGTACGGCTTCGCGTTCCTGAACCCGGTCCGGGTCGGACTGGTCTGGGCCGGATTCCTCGCGTTGCAACTAGGAATGGGCTTCTACGCGTTCCGGCTGGACGGCGAGAAGGCAGGCCCACTGTGGAGCCTGCCCCTGCAGCAGTTCGTCTACCGCCAGTTGATGTATCTGGTGGTCATCCAGTCGGTCTTCACGGCCCTGGCCGGCTCCCGCCTGCGCTGGCAGCGAATGGAACGCTACGGCACCCTCAACGTCCCACCAGCCACCGCTGACGTCGCTCGCTGACCGGCCTGCGACCGGAAGACGGAGGCAAGTTACGGGGAGGGCGTCCGGTCAGCGGAGTGCACGCTCCGCGACCGAAGGATTTCCCTAGGTTTCCGCAATTTTCCGGTCGATCGCTTCCGTGGCAGGCAATCGGCTCGCATCATTCCGGTCAACCGGCCGCCCGCCCAAAGCGGCCCGATCCGGAGGAGCGCGTCCCGCATGCGACCTTTCATCTCCCGTCCCCGCGCACTGGCCGTCCTGCTGGCCGGTACCGCGCTCGCCTTCAGCCCGATCGGCGGCCAGGCCAATGCCAAACTCCCGGCCGACCTGCCGGTCAACTCGGCCGACTGCATCGTGCCGTCGGCCGATGCCGCCGCCAAGGGCGGCCGTGGCGCGGACCACCGTGAGGTCAGCCCGGCCGAGCAGAAGGCGATCGAGGCCCGCACGGCCCAGCTGCTGAAGGCCAAGGCCGCACGTGGCATCGCCGTACCGCGAGGCGCGCTGGCGGCGGCCAACGTGCCGGTCTACGTCCACGTGATGCGGAGCAGCAGCGGCGCCGGCGATGTCACCAACACCCAGATCGCTGACCAGATCGCCGTTCTGAACAAGACGTTCGGCGGCCAGGAGTCGTCCGCCGCGGCCAACACCGGCTTCACCTTCTCGCTGGCCGGCACCTTCCGGTACAACAACAACAACTGGCACCGGGACAAGCAGAGCGCCACCTACCGCAAGCAGACCCGCAAGGGCGGCGCCAACGCACTGAACATCTGGCTGGTGAACTTCTCCTACCTCGGCATCGCGACCTTCCCGTGGGACTACTCCCGCAACCCGGGCGTCGACGGCATCCGGGTGCAGTACACCTCGCTGCCCGGCGGTACGGCGACCAACTACGACCTCGGCGAGACCGCGACGCACGAGGCCGGCCACTGGCTCGGGCTCTACCACACCTTCCAGGGCGGCTGCACGGCCACGAACGACGAGGTCGCCGACACTCCCGCGCAGAGCAGCTCGACCAACGGTTGCCCGGTCGGCCGGGACTCCTGCTCGCTGCCGGGTCTGGACCCGATCCACAACTACATGGACTACTCGTACGACTCCTGCTACAACCAGTTCACCCCGGACCAGAGCACCCGGATCAGCAACATGTGGACGGCGTACCGCGCCTGACGCCTGAGGCCTGACCCTCGACGCTCGTCCCGAACGGCCGCGTGCCCCCTGTGACTCCGGGGTGCGCGGCCGTCGGCGTACGGGCAGCTACTGCTGGTGCTTGGACGCCTCGTTGGCCTGCTCGACCAGGGCGGCGGCGATCACGTTGAGTTTGGTGTTGCTGGTCTGGGACAGCCGGGTCAGGAACGAGAAGGCGCGATCGGAGTCGAGCTGGTAGCGCTCCATCACGATGCCGACCGCCTGGCCGATCGTGTTGCGGGTGGCCAGCGCCTCGGTCAGCGTCCGGTCCTGCCGGGCCCAGCCCATCGCGACCGCGATCTGGCCGGCGAACATGCTGCCGAGATGGATCGAGTCCTGGTCGATCGAGTCCGGCTCCTGCGCGTACAGGTTGAGCGCACCCCGCACGTGCGGTGCGGCCCGGAACTGGAACGCGACCTGCGAACCGAAACCCAGCGCGGCGGCCTTCGGACCGAAATCCGGCCAGCGCGGGTCGTTGGCCAGATCGTTGACCGCGACCACCGGCTCCTCGAGCGCGGCGTCCAGGCACGGCCCCTCACCCAGCTCGTACTGCAGGTGGTCGGCTCGGGTCACCCGCGGCCCGGTCGGCGCCAGCGTCTCGATCCGGCCTTCCTTGGTGGTGATCGAGATACTCGCCTCCACAATGCCCGGGATCGTCTCGGCCGCGACCCGGGTGATCACCGTCAGCGTCTCCTCGAGCTCCATCGGCGCCTGCAGCGAAGCAGCCACCTCGGCCATCGCCCCGGCGATCTCGAGATGCAGGTCGGCTTGTTCGGTCATCAGGCAACTCCTCGGCAAGAACGCCGATCCCCCGGGAGTCGGCATGTCGTGGTCCCAGTGTGCGCCACGACAGCCCGGACAAGACGACTCCGGCGCTGCTTTTCTCAACGCCGGAGCCTGGAGTTTGCGGGACCTCGAGTTCCGGCAAGCTCCTCCCGGGTCTGTGCCCCACCACGGCCGACCTATGCACGAATGAGACGGTCAACTCGGGCCGACCACGATCACCTAACGCATCCGTCCGAGCACATGGAGTAGGTTCTCGGCATGCTGAAGCGCGCTGTTGTCATTGCCGGAGCCGTCCTGCTCGCCACCGCCGGCGCCGCGACCGCCTCGGTCGGCCGCCAGGACCACAAACTGATCGTCGGCGGCACGCTCGCCAGTACGACGGAAGCGCCGTGGGCGATCGCGTTGACGAACACGGCGTCCGCTCGGTCGACCGGGCGCTGGTGTGGTGCAGCGCTGGTCAGGGCGGACAAGATCATCACGGCCGCTCACTGCATGATCAAACCGGCGTCGACCTACACCGCGGTCCAGGGCCGGCGCGACCTGACCGACACGAGCACCGGCCGAGCCTCCGGGATCAAGTCGATCTGGATCCACCCCGGCTACAACACCACCGACAACCGGTACGACTTCGCCGTCCTCACGCTCAGCCGCCCGATGACCGGCGTACCGATCCTGCCGTTGGAGACGAATCCGAAGGCCGACCGCAAGGGCGCGATACCGACGGTCTACGGCTGGGGCGAGACGCAGGGCACCGGCCCGTCGGACACGTTGGGCAAGCTCGCCGTACCGATCCTCGGCGACACGACCTGCCTGGCCAACGATGAGTACACCGGCAACGGGTACGCCGCGGCCACCAACATCTGCGCCGGGTACGTCGACGGAGGGCGCGACGCCTGCCAGGGCGACTCGGGCGGCCCGCTCGTCCTCAACGGCCGACTCCTGGGAACCGTCTCCTGGGGCAAGGGCTGCGCCGAGTCCGGTTACCCCGGCGTCTACGCGCAGGTCGCCGTTGCGGGGAAAATCCTGCAGGCACAGGTTCGTTAATATGTAACATTCCTGTACAGAACAGCGCGAGATCCTCACCGCGGGGACACGGGCCGGAAATAGTTTGTCCTTACCTTTCTAGGCAGCCGCCCCACCCGCCTAGTGAGGAGTTGGCATGGCCCAGACCCGACGGCAGTTCCTGCAACAGGTCGGCATCACCGGCGGTGCCGGTGTTCTGTACTCCACGATGGGCGCGCTCGGCCTGACCGCCGCCGCCCAGACCCCCGCGTTCGCCGCGCCCACCCGCAATGACCTGAACGGGCGCGGCCGGAAACACATCGTCATCCTCGGCGCCGGGATCGCCGGCCTGACCTCGGCGTACGAGCTGGGCAAGGCCGGCTACAAGGTGACCCTGCTGGAGGCCCGGCAGCGGCCGGGCGGCCGGAACTGGACCGTCCGCGGCGGCACCGAGGAGAAGGACCTGCACGGCCACACGCAGCGGGCCCGGTTCTCCAAGGGCCAGTACATGAACGCCGGTCCGGGCCGGATCCCGCAGCACCACGTGACGCTGGACTACTGCCGCGAGCTCGGCGTCGCGATCGAGCCGTTCGTGAACCAGAACGCCGACGCCTATCTGTACCGCGAAGGCAGCACAGCCCTTTCCAACAAGCCGATCCGGCACCGTACGGCGAAGGCCGACGTCTACGGCTACGTCTCCGAACTGCTGGCCAAAGCCACCGACCAGGGCGCGCTCGACAGCCTGCTGACGCCGACCGACAAGGAGGCGCTGATCGGCTTCCTTGGCAACTTCGGTGCCATCAGCAACAGAGCGGGCGGGTTCGCCTACACAGGCAATGGCCGGCGCGGGTACGAGGTCGAGCCGGGCGCCGGACTCGAAGGCGGGCAGACCGGTACGCCGTACGCGCTCAGCGATGTCTTCGCGAGTGGGGTCGGCAACTACTTCTCGTTCGAGTTCGGCTGGGACCAGGCGATGATGATGTTCCAGCCGGTCGGCGGGATGGACCGGATCCCGTACGCCTTCGAGCGTGCGATCGGCCGGGAGAAGTTCGTCTACGGCGCCACAGTGCTTGCCTTGCGCAACACTTCGGCGGGCGTCTCGGTGGTCTACAGCGCCGGCGGCCGGCCGCGGGAACTCAACGCCGACTACGCGATCAACACGTTGCCGCCGCACATCGCGGCGACCGTCCCGTCGAACCTGCCGAGCGACATCGTTGCCGCCCTCAAGTACGCGCGACCGACGAACGCGGGCAAGATCGGCATCGAGTACGGCCGGCGCTGGTGGGAGCTCGACCACCGGATCTACGGCGGCATCACGAACAGCAATCTCGACCTGGTCAACATGTGGTACCCATCCACCGGGTTCCACGGCGAACGCGGCACGATGATCGGCTACTACAACACCGGCGCCAACGCGACGGCGTACGGCGCCCTGAGCCCGGCCGCGCGACTCGACCGTGCCGTTGCCCAGGGCATCAAAATCCACGGCGATGCCTATGGCAAGGAGGTGAAGGCGTCCTTCTCGGTCGACTGGGCCGGGACGGAGCACTCGCGGGGCGCATGGGTGGGCTGGCCGTCGCAGACCGACGGCGTCTACGCCAAACTGCTCGATCCCACCGGCAACATCTACTTCGCCGGTGACCACCTCAGTCATGCCATCGCCTGGCAGCACGGTGCGATGGTCTCCGCCCGGGCGGCCGTGACCGCCCTGCACAGCAAGGTGATGAGTCGATGAAGCGCAAACTTTTGGCCGGACTCGCGGTTGTGGCAATCTCGTTCACCGCCGGTACTGCGACTGCCGTCGGCTGGTGGGACAAGCCGAGGCCGCCGCGCCCCGGCACCGTCGTACCGGCTCTTCCCGCGGGGCAGGCGAATCCGATGATCGCTGGTGGGGTGGGGATCGGGGCGAACACTCCCATTTACAAGACGAGTGGGCTCGGGCCGAGCGCCTTGAACACGGGCGCGCCGGCGGGGAGCGAAGCGGCGTACGTCGACACCGTGGTCTTTCCGGGTGGGGCGCTGCCGGCGGGCGTCACGATCACGGAGGCGCAGGGGATCAACGTGCTGCGGCGGATCGGTGAGAACCTCAAGGCGGCCGGGTTGTCGTACTCCGACGTCTACACGATGCGGGTGTTCCTGCAGAACCCGGCGGGCGCCGCGGCGGCCGACTTCGCGGGGTGGAACCGGGCCTATCGGCAGTACTTCGCCAACACGGATCTCACGACGGGTCAATACGTGCCGGTCCCCCTCGGTACGGCGGCACCGGCCAAGCCGTTTGTGGTCAACAAGGCGCGACCTTCGCGGTTCGCCCTGGAGATCGAGAACCTGCCGGTGGCGGGCTGGCTGGTCGAGGTGGAGGTCGACGCGGCGTACCCGCAGCGCTGAGCCTGCCGTTGCTGAGCCCAACCGTCCTGAGCTCTGCTGTCGCTGAGGTCCGCCGGCTCGCTGATGTTGACAGTGTCATATGACAGTGTCATGATCCACAGATGGAACTGTGGACGCTCGGCGAGCTGGCGGAACGGGTGGAGGCGGCACTGGCCGACTCTCCAGGCCCGGTCAACGGTCGGGTGCGCGCGGTTCCCGACCAGCGGGCGATTCGCTGGTACACCACGACCGGTCTGATCGACCGGCCCGCCCAGATGCGCGGCCGGACAGCTCTCTACAGCCGCCGCCACCTCCTCCAACTGGTAGCCATCAAACGCCGCCAGTCCGAGGGCCAAACCCTCGCCCAAATCCAATCCGAACTAACCGGCGCTCCCGACGAGGCCCTCGAGCCCATCGCTGCCCTTCCACCCGAGCCGCCGGCCAGCCCCTCCAGCAACCCGACGCCGGCACCCGCCGGCGCATCCACACCAGAGCGCACCCGCTTCTGGACGGACCGCCCGCCTGGAGGGTCGGCAGACGGTGACCCAGCGGACACGCGCCAGGCCTCCAGCCCTCGAGCGCCGGCGCAGCCGGCTGCCGCGGATGCCGGCGGCGACAAGCGACACCGCGCCGTCAGCGCTACCGCGGACGAGTCCGCTCGCGGCGACGAGTTGGTGGCGCATAGCGCCGCCACTCCAGCTGCGGCGGTGCAAACGGCGGCTTCGCCGGGGGCGGCCTCTGCGCCTGCGGCCGGTGATCAACCAGCTGCGCTTCGCGCGGCTGGCTCGGCGGCACCTGGCGCGGCGGTGGGGGTGGGGTTTGTTGTTCGGTTGGGGGATGGGGTTCGGGTTGTGGTTGATGGGGGTGTGGACGGTCGGGTGGTTGATGTGGAGCGGTTGGTGGGGGCTGCTTCGGGGTTGGTGGCGGAGTTGGTTCGGCAGCGGTTGTTGCCTCAAGTGTCAGGAGACGAGTTATGACTGTTCTGCCCACTCTCGAACCCGGTGAGCTGCAGGAAGCGGTGGACGACAGCGGGCTGGCTGCGTTGCACACCGAGCGGGGGAACCTGCCGTTGGAGCGGATCGACGTTCGGGCCGGCATCACCGGGCTGGTGGCGCGGACCGTCATCACGCAGGACTTTCACAACCCGCACGACGTCCCGCTCGAGGCGACATACATCTTCCCGTTGCCCGCCCGCGCCGCGGTGACCGGGCTGCGGATGACCGCCGACGGCCGGACCGTCGAGGCCGAACTGAAGGAACGCGCCGAAGCCCGCGCGGCGTACGACGATGCGCTGGCCGCCGGGCAGCGCGCGTCGATCGCCGAGGAGGAGCGCCCGGACGTCTTCACCCTGCGGGTCGGCAACATCGTCGCCGGTGAGCGAGTGACCGTGCAGCTGACACTGGTCGCGCCCCTCCCCTACGAGGACGGCGAAGCGACGTACCGGCTGCCGCTGGTGGTGGCGCCGCGCTACATCCCCGGTACGCCGATCCCAGGATCCAGCGTCGGCGACGGCGTCGTACCGGACACGGACGCCGTACCGGACGCCTCGCGCATCACTCCCCCGATCCTGCTGCCCGGGTTCCCGAATCCGGTTCAGCTGAGCATCCAGGCGGACATCGACCCGGCTGGGCTTCCCCTGGGCGGGATCCGGTCGAGCCTGCACGCGATCGGTACGGAGCAGGGCGACCGGCTCACCTCCGTCGCGATCAACCCAGGTGAACGAGTGGACCGCGACTTCATCCTCAGACTCGCGTACGGCGACGCCGAAGCGACGGCAACCGCCTTCACCCTCGAGCCCGACGCCGACCACGCCAGCACCACCGACGGCACCGGCAACGCCGAGCAGGCCGACGGTGAGGGGACGTTCGAGTTGACCGTGCTGCCCCCGCTCGAGGCTGTTGCGCCGCGGCCTCGGGACGTCGTACTGGTACTCGATCGATCCGGCAGCATGCAGGGCTGGAAGATGATCGCGGCCCGGCGGGCGGCCGCGCGGATCGTGGACACGCTGACCGCCAAGGATCGCTTCGCGGTCCTCAGTTTCGACACTGTCATCGAGCGTCCCGCCGGGCTGCCGACGGATGCACTTGCCGACGGCACCGACCGCAATCGCTTCCGCGCCGTCGAGCACCTGGCCGGCCTGGAAGCCCGCGGTGGCACCGAGATGCTGCAGCCGATGCGTGAAGCGGCGCGGATGCTCGACGCCGACCAGGCCGGCGCGCGTGATCGCGTCGTCGTACTGGTGACCGACGGACAGATCGGCAACGAAGACCAGTTGCTGTCCGAGCTGGCCACACCGCTGACCGGCGTACGGATTCACACCGTCGGCATCGACCGAGCCGTCAACGCAGGCTTCCTCGGCAGACTGGCCGGTCTCGGCGGCGGCCGCTGCGAACTCGTCGAGAGCGAGGACCGTCTGGACGAGGCACTCGACCGGATCCACCTCCGCATCGGTACTCCGTTGCTCACCGACCTCACCCTGTCGGCCGACGGGCTGACCCTGATCGAAGACACGATCAGCCCGGCTCGGATGCCGAACGCCTTCGCCGGCGTTCCGCTGGTACTCCGGGGCCGGTACCGCGGATCACCCGAGAAGGCTGTCGCTCACCTGCGCGGCATCACCGCGTCGGGTGAGGAATGGCAAGCGCCCGTACCGGCCGTCCGGACTGAGAGTGGCGCAGTCGCGCCGATGTGGGCGCGCGGGCATCTGCGCGAGCTCGAGGACCGCTACACGATCGGCGCCGGCGACTCGCAAGAGCTGGAGCAGCGGATCGTCGCGGTGTCGTTGAAGCATCGCGTGCTCTGCCGGTTCACCGCTCTCGTGGCCGTGGACTCGCGCGTCGTCGCGGAAGGCGGTCCGAAGCACCGCGTCACCCAACCGGTCGAACTCCCCTCCGGCTGGGACGCCCGCCAACTCGGCATGCCGACGGCTGTCTCCGCGTTCGCCGCCGCACCCCCTGGGATGCCCGCTGCACCTGCTGGTTTCGCGGCAGCCGGTGATTTCGACGCCGGTCCGCGCGGCGCCGGTCCGCGCGGTGGAGCTGCCCGGGGCTTCGGCGCCTCGCCATCCTTCGCGGGATCGATGCAACGCCGTGCGCGGGTGGGCGGTCTCCAGGAGTCCGCAGCGATCGAGCGGGACCCGCTCGCCGAGGCCCGGCTCCAAGCCGCGTCCGAAGCACACCTGCTCCGCAACGCCGGTACGCCGAACCCGGCCGAGCAGCGCACCATCCTGGCCGACCTGGCCAGCCGCCTCCGCGCCCTACTCCAGAACGCAGGCACCCAGGCAGACCCCCTCCGCGACCTGCTCACGGCTTTGGCAGCGGTCGAAGGCCGAGGCATTCCCACCACCACCCAGCTGACGGCTCTGTGGGACCTGGCCCTGCAAACCCTGGAAGCCTTTGCCGGCACCACCACAACCGAGCCGGCCGACCCGGAGCCGAAGCGCAAGCGCGACTTCTGGAAGCGAACCTGACCCCAGTGGACGCGAAACGAAGCTGAACCGAAGCGATTACTCGAAGCGTTCGTACGCCGGCAGCGTGAGGAAGTCGATGTAGTCGTCGGCAAGCGCTACAGCGAGGAAGGTTTCGCGGGCGGCTGCGTAGGTCGAGGGGTCGCCGTCGAGTTTGGCAATCTCCTCGTCGGCGAGGGTGGTGACCAGTTCCGTGGTCACCACCGCGCCGGTGTCGAGGACGACCTGGTTGTGGCGCCACTGCCAGATCTGCGAGCGGGAGATCTCGGCCGTGGCGGCGTCCTCCATCAGATTGAAGATGCCGACGGCACCGGTCCCTTCGAGCCACGCGGCCAGATACTGGATCGCGACACTGATGTTGTTGCGCAACCCGGCCTCGGTCACCGAGCCAGGGGTCGACGCGACATCGAGAAGATCCGCGGCCGTGACGCGCACGTCGGAGCGCAGTACGTCGAGCTGGTTCGGCCGGTCACCCAGTACGGCGCTGAAGACCGCCTTGCACGTCTCGACCATGCCGGGATGCGCGACCCACGAACCGTCGAACCCGTCGCCGGCCTCGCGGGCCTTGTCCGCCTCGACCTTCGCGAACGCCTGCTCGTTGACCGCCGGATCCTTGCTCGGGATGAACGCCGCCATCCCACCGATCGCGTGGGCCCCGCGCTTGTGACACGTGCTGACCAGCAGTTCGGTGTAGGCGCGCATGAACGGCACCGTCATCGTCACCGAGTTCCGGTCCGGCAACTGGAAGTCCGTACCGCGGGTCCGATACGTCTTGATCACGCTGAACATGAAGTCCCAGCGACCCGCGTTCAGCCCGGCCGAGTGCTCGCGCAGCTCGTAGAGGATCTCCTCCATTTCGAAGGCCGCCGGGTACGTCTCGATCAGCACGGTCGCCCGGATCGTGCCACGTGGCATCCCGAGGAAGTCCTGCGCCAGCACGAACGCGTCGTTCCACAGCCGCGCTTCCAGATGCGACTCCATCTTGGGCAGGTAGAAGTACGGCCCCTGACCGCGATCGAGCTGCAGCTGACCGCACGCCACGAGGTACAGCGCGAAGTCGACCAGCGATCCGGACACCGGTGAGCCGTCCACCTGGAGATGCTTCTCCGGCAGGTGCCAGCCGCGCGGCCGGACCACGATGGTGGCCAGCTCCTCGTCGGGCTTCAGCGCATAGGATTTGCTGCCGGTGCTGAAGTCGATCTTGCGGGTGACGGCGTCGAGCAGGTTGAGCTGCCCGCCGACCACGTTCTCCCAGGTCGGCGTGTTCGCGTCCTCCTGGTCGGCCAGCCAGACCTTCGCGCCGGAGTTCAGCGCGTTGATCGTCATCTTCCGGTCCGTCGGCCCGGTGATCTCGACCCGCCGGTCGACCAGCCCCGGCGCCGGGTCCGCGACCCGCCACGACAGGTCTTCGCGGACCGCCCGAGTCTCCTCCAAGAAGCCGAGGGACCCGCCGGCGGCGATCTCCGCCACCCGGGCCTTCCGCCGCTCCAGCAACTCCAGCCGACGCGGGTTGAGCTCCCGGTGCAACAGCCCGATCAGCTCCAGGGCCCGCTCGCTCAGGATCTCGTCGTACCGATCGTTCATCGGTCCGGTGAGGTCGACTGACACAGGTGTCTCCTCAGCTGTCCCGCAAGAGCGGCAGGACGTCTCGCAGTACGGCGGCGTGGTCTTCGGGCTTGTCCAGTCCGAAGCCCATCGTATTCACGCCCAGATGTGTCGCGCCCAGCTCCCGCCAGCCGGCCACGAAGCCGGGCCACTCCTTCTCCGGTACCGCGCCCAGCGTGAGCCGCGCCTCGATCCCGACCTCCGCCGGATCGCGGCCGGCCTCCACCGCGGCGGCGCGGACCAGCTCGACCTGCGCACGAGCCCGGTCGTTCGGCGCGCTCTGCGGCATCCACCCGTCGCCGATCCGGCCGGTACGCCGAAGGACGGCGTCTGCGTTGCCACCGAACCAGATCGGGATGCTCGGCCGCGGTGGCAACGGGTTGAGCCCGGCCTCGACCACCTCGTGGAAGCGGCCCTTCGTGGAGATGACCGGCTCGGCCCACAACTTGCGGAGCAACTCGACCTGTTCGGTCAGCCGAGCTCCACGCTGGCTGAAGGGGACTCCCAGCGCCTGGTACTCGACCTCGTTCCAGCCGATGCCGACGCCCAGACGCAGCCGACCGCCACTCAGTACGTCGACCTCGGCGGCCTGCTTGGCGACCAGCGCGGTCTGGCGTTGCGGCAGCACCAGGACGCCGGTGACCAGCTCCAGCGAGGTGGTGATGGCGGCCATGTACCCGAAGAGCACGAAGACTTCGTGGAACAGCGACTGGTCGGTGTACCCCTTCCAGCCGGGCCGGTTGGCGGGATCGGCGCCGAGCACGTGGTCGTAGGCAACAACATGCGTGTAACCGGCCGCTTCGACGGTCTCGGTCCAGTCGCGCACGACCCTCGGGTCGGCCCCGATCTCGAGCTGCGGGAAGACGGCACCGATCCTCATTTGGCGACTCCTTCGAGCGGCAGATCCGTGGTCACATTTTCGAGCAGGTCGACGAGGCCGGTGATGGCGAGGTCGAAGGGTTCGGTCGATCCGTCGGCGCGGGCCAGCACGTAGCCGCCCTGCAGGACGGCCGCGATCGTCGCCGCCGTCCGCTCCGGGTCCAGCGAGTCCGGGTACTCGCCCGACTCTTTGCCTTCGGCAATGATCTCGGCGAGCCGGCCGCGCAGCCAGCCGAACGTCTCGGCGACCGGCGCGCGCAGTACCGGGTCGGCCATCACGTCCGGGTCGGCGGTGAGCCGGCCCATCCGGCAGCCCTTGAGCGCGTCGCGGTCGCGCCGCAGGTAGGCGGCGATGCGATCGGTGGCCGGACCAGGGCCGGCGAACTGCTCCTCGGCGGCCGTCCGCAGCTCGTCGGCGGACCGCTCGATGGCGGCTTTGGCCAGCTCGGCCTTGCCGCTGAAGTGGTGGTACATGCTGCCCTGGCCGGCGTCCGCCGCGCGCTGGATCGCCTTCGGGCTGGTCCCTACGTAACCGCGTTCCCAGAGCAGTTCCTGGGTACTGCGGATCAACCGTTCCGCTGTCTCCACCTCGGCACTGTACCCAGCCGTAGGTACAGGAATCTCCGGCGCGGCGTTAACAGCACATTTCCCCGGTGTTCGACCCACGGGCGAACTGACGGCCGACTACCGTGAACAGATATTGTCGGTCGGCATGAGCACCAGGGTCGCGATCGCCGTCATCACCTTTCGGCGACCCGCTCTCCTGGCCGCCCTGCTGGACAGCCTGCAGGCGCAAGAACTTCCGGCCGAGGACGATTTCGCCGTCCGGATCATTGTCGTCGACAACGATGATGAGGGCAGCGCCCGCGAAGTGATCCAGCGCGCGGCCAAGGAGGCCCGCTACCCGATCGAGGCGGCCACCGAACCGGAGCCCGGAATCCCCTTCGCCCGGGAGAAATCGGTGCTGCTCGCCTGGCACGACGACGCGCTGATCTTCGTCGACGACGACGAGGTCGCACCGCCCGGCTGGCTGGCCACGATGCTGCGCGCTTGGCGCTCGACCGGCGCAGACGTGGTCACCGGCCCGGTCCGGGGCCTCCTCCCGCCCGGCGCCCCGGCCTGGAACCGGCACAGCGACGTCCACGACTCCACCGGGCGGCACGAGACCGGCGATCTCCGGAACAAGGCGTACACGAACAACACCCTGGTCGCCCAGCACGTCTACCACTCGCTGACGCCGAGCTTCCATCCCGCCTTCCGGTACACCGGCTCCAGCGACCTGCACTTCTTCCTCCGCGTCCACCGGGCCGGCTACCGGATCGTCTGGTGCGAGGAAGCCCAGATCCACGAACACGTCCCGGCCTCCCGGACGACAATGTCCTGGCTGGTCCGCCGCGCCTTCCGCTCCGGCAGCGGCGACTCGATCAGCCGGTTGCTGATCCGGCCCGGCCTGCGCGGCTACCTCCTGGTACTGGCCTATTCTTTGGCCCGGATCGTGTCGGCCGTGTTCTTCGGCCTCGGCGGTCTGGTGCTGGCTCGCAAGGCGTTCGTGCTGAAGGCTGTCCGCCGGTTCTTCTCGGGCATCGGCAGCCTCGCGGGGATAGTAGGGATCAACCACGACGAGTACCGGGAGCGGCACCATCCTGACGGTGACGACGCTGTGCCAGGCGGTTTGGGCGGTGGAGCGGGAGCTGGACCTGCTGAGCTGGCAGATCGACGGCGTGCACCCGTGGCCGATCATCCGGATGCGCATCTTCCATGAACTGACCCGCCGCAGCGGCCTCCACGGCGACCCCCACCCGGTACGCCGTACCCGCGCCGACCAGGCTCGTCTGGTCGCCAAGCACGTGGCCGGCACAGTCACCCGAAACCCGTTTCTGGCCCGCGGCCCGTATGACGCGCTGGTGGTACCGCATCCGCGGAAACCGGGCGGTGTCGAGATCTACACCGACTCGCTGCGCGCCGAGCTCGGCAAGTCGGCGCTGATCCTGGACTCCGGTATCAACGGCATCCCGCTGCCGGGCAGCCACAACCTCGACTTCTTCACCTCGGCCGCCGGTGCTGTCCGCAGCAGCAAGGTGCATGCCCGGTGCGCCGAGATCGCCGCAGCCCTGGAGGCCGAGACCGGGGTCAAGGTGCCGGTCGCGTCGCTCGTCGCCCGCGAGGTCCCCAAGCACACCCGGCTCCGCGCGCTCTACCGCTCGCTGCTCAAGCGCCGGCGGATCAAGACGGTGTACGTGGTGGTCGCGTACTTCCACCAGCACATCGTCGGGGCCGCCCGCGATCTCGGGATCCGCGTGGTGGAGCTGCAGCACGGCGCGATCAGCCCGTACCACCTTGGCTACAGCTATCCCGGCCGCCCCGACGTGGCCGACCAGCCCGACGAGCTGTGGTGCTTCGGCTCGTACTGGACCGACGTCGCCGACCTGCCCGCCGGGATGAAGGCCGAGGTGGCCGGCGCCTCCTTCATCGCCCCGCTGTCCCCCGCGGAGTTGGCCGCCAAGGACCCGCGCCTGGTGGTCTTCCTGTCCCAGGGCACGATCGGCCCAGCCCTTCTCGAGTACGCCGGTGCGCTGGCGTCCGCCCGGCCCGACCTCGACGTGACCTTCCACCTGCACCCGAGCGAGCGCAGTACGGACTATGCGTTGCCGACGGGAGTCCGGATGTCGACCGGCAACACACTGGCGCTGTTGACCTCCGCGACGTACCAGGTCGGCGTCTCGACCACCGCCCTCTTCGAAGGCATGGTCCTGGGCTGCCGAACCGCCGTCGCGGAACTCCCCGGCCACGAGTACCTGTCGCCGACCGTTGCCCGAGGCGACTCAGTCCTGATCCCTGGCCCCGACGCCCTGGCTCCCGCGCTCGAAAGCCTCCCCAGAGCATCCGCTCCGACCACGTACTACGCGCCGCCGTCGCGTCAGGGCTGACGGCCGATATAACCGAGCAGCCGGTCCTGCAACGGAGCATCCTCCGGGACAGCGACCTCGGCGCCGAAGACCTCGATGCCGGGGCCGAAGGCGTCCGGAGTGCGGTACTTCTCCATGACGTCGGGTGGGACCTTCGTGGTGCTGGCCCACAACCGCTCCACGTCCACCGGGTCCATCGTCTCGTCCTGGCCGGTCGCCCGGGCGAGATCCCAGCCGTGCAGGACCAGATCATCACTCACGACCTGGTCGATGTGGTCCTCCACCGTCATCTGCCCGGTCGGTGTCTCAACCAGCTGGGCTGACAAAGCCGGATCAGCCAGCACCGCCTCCACCGCAGTCCTCGCCTGCTGAAACGCCGTCAACGGATCATCCGCCGCCTCCAGCGTCCGCTCCACCGGCATGAGCATGACGCCATGCATCATCACCACGTGGTCGACGACATCCCGGGCCGACCACTTCTCACAGGGCGACTGGTTCCCCCACTGGTCGGGCCCGACGGCCGCGACCTTCTGCTCGAACAGCTCCGCCCGCCGCCGATACCGCTCCGCGATCTCGCTCATCTCGTACCTCCCCCTCGACTGGCCGAATGATCGATTATGAACCCCGGCCGCTACTTCCGCAGCCGAGCTACGAGCGTCCCTCTCGCGTACTACGAGACGCCGCCCCGCGAGTGCATTCATCAAGCGGGCGAAGCACGCGCACACCTGGGGTTGGCGGGAGCGGTCTGCGGAGCGGGCGACGGAGGAGCTCGCGTAGCCAGGCTGCGTGGGGGCCTTCGGATCCGGAGACTGTCGGTGGTGGCTTTTAGGGTGCTTTGGGTGGAGAGCGTGGAGCTGGGGCGGACCGGGTTGCGGATCAGTCGGCTGGGGCTTGGGCTTGCCTCGCTGGGCGGGATGTTCAAGGCGGTGCCCGAGGCGCAGGCTGTCGCCACGATCGATCGCGCCTGGGACCTCGGAGTGCGGCTCTTCGACACGGCCCCCGTCTACGGCTACGGCCTCTCGGAGCAACGCGCGGGGCTGGCTCTCCGCGGCCGGCCCCGGGACGAGTTGGTGCTCTGCAGCAAGGTCGGCCGGTTGATCGAGCCCGGCGGCCCGGACATCCAGCCGATCTGGGCCGAGCCGCCGCCGGGGATCGGCCCGCGCCTCGACTACTCCTACCGTGCGGTCATCCGCTCGCTGGAGGACAGTCTCGGCCGGATGGGGATCGACCGGATCGACATCCTGCACATCCACGACCCCGACCTCGACTTCGCCAGCGCGTCCACCGAGGCGCTCCGGGCGCTGCAGGAGCTTCGCGGCCGCGGCACGATCAGGGCGATCTCGCTCGGCGTCAACCACGCCGACGTCGCCGCCCGCTTCCTGCGCGAGACACTGCCCGGCAGTCTCGACTGCATCCTGCTGGCTGGGCGCTACACGCTGCTCGACCAGTCCGCCGCCGACGACCTGCTCCCCCTCTGCCGGTCGCTCGGAGTCGCGGTTCTCGGCGCGGGCGTGTTCCAGGGCGGCGTACTGGCTGATGCCTCCGACGGCGCGCCCCACGGCTACGCCCAGGTGCCACGCCCCCTCGCGGAACGCATTTCCGCACTACGCCGACTCACCGACCAGTACGGCGTACCGCTGCTGGCCGCCGCTCTCCAGTTCCCGCTCCGCGACCCCGCAGTACCGGCTGTGGTGGTCGGTGCCCGGAGTGCGGCTGAGGTGTCGGAGTTGGTGGCGTTGCTGGACTACGAGATTCCCGAGAGCTTCTGGGCGGCCGTCGGAGCGCATTCGTAGCCCACCAGGGCTCTGCCCCGCTACCGTCAGAACCCTCAGTCGATGGCGACGAAGGGTGGAGCCGGTGCGCTACATGCTGCTGCACAAGAGCAACGAGAAACTCGAGGCGGGACAGGCTCCGGATCCGGAGATGCTGGCGCGCGCCGACGAAGTCCTCGAGGAGATGCGCCAGGCCGGCGTCCTGTGCACCGCCGAAGGACTGATGCCGAGCTCGCGCGGCGCCCGGGTGACGTTCCCCGGTGGCGGCGCGCCCCGCGTGCTGGACGGCCCGTTCACCGAGACCAAGGAACTGATCGCGGGAGTGTCGATCATCCGGGTCGACTCCAAGGAAGATGCCGTCCGCTGGGCCCTCCGCTTCGCGGACGCCGACCCCGGCACCGAGATCGACATCCTGGAACTGGCTGGCTGACTCTGCCCTCACCACCTCACCCTCACGCCCCACCCACCCTCACCACCTCACCCTCACGGCGCACCCCAAGCCCGCCACCCCCGCCGCCGCAACTCCCCTCCCCATTTCGGCGGTCAACCCCCGAGCATGTGGGTTGCCACCCCAGCTGCCGGGGTGGCAACCCACCAATCCGGGGGTTGACCACCGAAATGGGGAAGGCGCGGGGCGTAGATAGCGGGGGGCTGAGGGCTCGACTTTGGTGGGGTGGGGCGGACCGCTGCCACTCACCAAGTTGGTTTGAGCTGGTCGGGGCGTGGTCAGCACGCAAGGGTGGGGGCGCCGTGAGGTTGGGCGGGTGGGTTTGTGAGTGGGGGCGGTCCGCGACGTTGCGGGGCTAGCCGGCGAGGGTGCCTTCTTCGGCGGTGATCAGGCTGTCGATGGCGGCGAAGAAGCGGGCGATGCCGGGGAGGTTGCCGCCCTTTTCGCGGGAGGCGGCGAAGTCTTCGGGGGTTTCCCACTCGACGATGTCCAGCCACTCGCCGCCGGGCAGGCGGACGAGCTGGGCGCCGACGAAGCCCTTCCGGTCGGCCGCGAAGTCCGCGAGCATCCCGGGCCGGGCGGCCACCAACTCGTCGGCCTTGTCCTCGGACACCTTGAACCGGGTCAGCTCGATCGTGCTCATTGCGGGTCAGCTCCACTCATCGGACCGTCATCAACAACTTGCCAGAACCACCACTCGGCCCGCGCCATTCCCGGCGCCGTCAGGAGGTGTAGAGGCGGACGACCCCGTCAGCGGAGCGGACTGTCCAGCCGTCGGTGTGGTATGTGATGATTTCGCCGGGCTGCGACGACTGCTCGCCCGCGGAGATGAGTTCGATCCGGCGTATGGACTGCTTCGTGCCGGCGACGAGCACCCTGGTCTTGGGTTCGAGGACGTTCAGAGCCGCGGACTTCCGGACCAGTACGGCGCCCGGCTCGGTCAGCCGGAGTACCTGCTCCTCCGGGGTGAACATCGGCGCGTCGGAGGCCAGTGCCGGGTCCTGCGGCGTGCCAGGATCCCCCTCGAACGCCCGCGCCGCTCCCTCTTCCAGTACTTCGCGGAGCATCTCGCGCCACGCCTGGAAGATCGCCGGGCCGGTCAGTTCCTCGGGCAGCGGCCGCTCGCGTTGGCTGAGGATCGCGCCGGTGTCGAACTCCGCCTCGGTCCGGTGCAGCGTCGCCCCGACGGTGGTGGCGCCTTCGTACACCAGCCGCACCGGGTTGGGGCCGCGCCCGGCCGGCAGCACCGACGGGTGCAGGTTGACCGCGCCGTACGTCGGGATCTTCAGGATCTCCGCCGGGATCAACCGCGGGAAGGCGGCCGAGATGACCAGGTCCGGTTCCAGCGCCGCGATCGCGGGTGCCGCGACGGTACGCAGCTTGCCGGTGACGAGAACGTCGGCCGTCCGCGGCAGTTCGACCACGAACGGCTTCGCGGCCGGGTCGTAGCGGTCGCTCGCACCGGCCGGCGGGGTGACCACCAGCACGATCTCGTGGCCGTGTTCCTCGGCCCAGCCCGCGATGTTGGTGTAGCCGGGCAAGAACGCGTTCATCGTCACGATCCGCATGGGGCCAGTGTCCCGTAAGCGGTGGAGCTCGAACGATAGCGGTGTCCAGGTGCGTGCATCGCGGTGCTTGAGCAGTGGCCTCGATGCGGAGCATCGTGGGCGCTGGGCAAGTGCCGCGAGGTGCGTGCCTGGGCGCCGATAGCGTCGAGGGCCACCGCTTACGGGACACTTGGTCAACCACCCGCTTGGGCCCAGCAGCTCAGTCCGCGAGGTTGGTGGCCGCCCAGGCGGAGATGTCGTCGCGGCGGATCGCGGCCGCCATCAGATCGGGGAAGAGTTCCGGCGTACAGGCGAAGGTCGGGACGCCGAGATCGGCCAGTGCGGCCGCGTTCTCCGCGTCGTACGACGGTGTGCCCGAGTCGGACAACGCCAGCAGCGCGATCAGCTGGACGCCGGACTCGACCAGGTTGCGGGCCCGCCGCAACAGTTCCTCGCGGATGCCGCCTTCGTAGAGATCGCTGATCAGCACCATCACAGTTTCGCCCGGCCGAGTGATGAGTTGTTCGCAGTACGCGACGGCGCGGTTGATGTCGGTGCCACCGCCGAGCTGGGTGCCGAACAGGACGTCCACCGGATCGTCCAGCTCGTCGGTGAGGTCGACCACGGCGGTGTCGAAGACGACGAGGCTGGTCCGCAACGCGCGCATCGAGCCCAGTACCGCGCCGAACAGGCTCGCGTAGACGACCGACTCGGCCATCGATCCCGACTGGTCGATCGCCAGTACTACGTCCCGCTGGACACTGTGGTTGCGCCGGGCATAGCCGACCAGCCGGTCCGGGACGATCGTGCCGAGGGGCGGTGAGAAGTGCTTGAGGTTCGCGCGGATCGTGCGATCCCAGTCGATGTCCGAGTGCCGCGGCCGACCGGTGCGGCCCGCCCGGTCGAGGGCGCCCGACACCGCTGCCCGCGTTCGCTCGGCCAGCCGCGCTTCCAGCTCGGCGACCACACGACCGACCACCTCACGGGCGGTCTGCTTGGTCTCCTCGGGCATCACCTCGTTCAGCGCGAGCAGCGTGCTGACCAGGTGGACGTCGGGCTCGACCGCGTTGAGCAGCTCCGGTTCCATCAGCATCCGGGTGATGCCGAGGCGCTCGAGCGCGTCGCGCTGCATCACCTGGACGACCGTGCTGGGGAAGTACTGCCGGATGTCACCGAGCCAACGCGCGACGCGAGGCGCCGAGGAGCCCAACCCGGCTGACCGTTTCGTACCGGGCTCGCCGCGCTCGGCGTCGTACAGGGCCGCGAGGGCGGCGTCGACTGCGCGATCGGGGCCGGACAGTGTCGTGCCGGACTCTGGGTCGGCCTCGCTGCCGAGCACCATCCGCCAGCGCCGCATGCGTTCGTCGTCCGGCATCGTCACACCCCCAGCAATCGCTTGACCACCGGCAGAACAGATGCCGCGAGCAACGAATCGAGTTCGTTGTCATCGGCAAAGACTGTGGCCGTCGTGTCGCCGAGCGCCCGGGCCCGGTCGCCGATCGAGCGACGCTCCGGCGAGGCGAACGTCCCGAAGGTACGCCGGAGCAGCGGCAACGCCTCCAGGAAGGCGTCATCGGGAATCGCGGCCAGCCAGGTGTCGACCAGAGCGAGCAACCGTTCGTCGTGGACCAGCAGGAGCCCGCCGCCGGCCAGGAAGCCCTCGACATAGCCGGCCGCGTCGCCCGTCGGAGTACCGGGAGACAACGCGCGGCCGAGCCGTAGCGCGACTTCACCTGCATCCAACCGCGAGGTGTCGAGCATCAGCCGGGTCAGCCGACCGGCGATCAACGGCGGCACGGACGGCCGGTCGCTCAGGCCCTCGAGCGTCGTCAGCCACTCCAGCCGCACTGCCTCGTCCAGCAAGGCCGTCGCGTCCTGCACCCCGTCGATGAGTTCGAGCACCGAAGCGGCCGCGTCCGGATCGAGACCGTGCACCGTCCGCCCCAGACCTGCGCACACCCGCGAGACCATCCGCCCGGCGACCAGTCCGAGCCCTTCAGCCGAAGATCCCCGTACGTCGCCGTAGCGGGCGGATCGCGCGAGGGCGGGAAGCGCCGCCATCAAGTGCCCGACGTCGGCATCCTTCGCAGCCCGGGTGTCGACGCCTTGCAGCAACGTCGGCAACGCATCGGCCAGGTCGGCCAGCAGCGATCGTTCCAGCGCAGCCGTGACCTCGGCCAGCGTGGCCGAGTCCTCCGCGGCCTTGAGCATCGTCGCCGTGGCCGCGCCCAGCACGGTCGTGCCATGGGCGCCTGCGGCAACCAGTTCGACCTCGAGGCCCGGATCCCAGGCGAGGGTCCACATCTCCCGGAAGGTCCCTTGGTTCCGCCGTTCGTCGGCTGCCGGTACACCCCAGTCGACACCGAGGATCCGCAGCCGATGCAGCAGCCGCGACTTCTCCAGATCGTTCGGCTTGCGCAGATCCAGGTCCACCACCCGCTCGGCAGCGTCCCGCTTCATGCGCAACCGCCTCGCCTGCGCCGCGAGGTCAGCCGCCACCGGAGCTTGCGGAGTCTCAGCCGGTACTTCGCCCAGCAACTCGCCGACGACAGCTTCGCGAGTCACCAGGTCGAGCAGCACGTCGTTGCCGTTGCACATCACCGCTCGCGTGGCCTCGGTGACTTCGCTCAACCCGGCCAGCGGGCGCTCCCGCAATGCGGCCAGCGTGTCGGCCAACCGGACTGCCTCGATGACGTGAGCACTCGACACGGGGAGGTCTTCGGCGCGTAGTACCTGGGCAACTTTCGTGAGCCAGCGTGTGGTGATCTGGTCGGGCGCGGTGAACAGGTGGTGATACCAGCCGGGTGAGGTGACGCCGGCGCCGTACCCGCTGGAGCTTGCCAGCCGGCCGTGCGTCCAGGGCACCCAGGTGCAGGCAACCTTGCGCTTCGGCAGGCCTTTCAGGATCCGTTGGTCGTGCGTTGCCGGCGGCAACGGAAGTTGCAGCGCCGGGACATGCCAGGCGCCACAGACGACCGCGATGCGTTCGAAACCTTCCTTGATTGCCTTGCGCAACGTTGTGCGCATGTAGGCCTCGCGTTGCGCTTCACGCCCGGTCGCCTCCTCACCGCGCCGCAGCTCCGTCATCGCCTCGGCGATCACCGTGAACGGCTCGGCGCCGTCGCGCCGGTGTTCGATCACGTCGTCCCACCAGCGCTCGGGATCGTCGTACCCACCCGCCGCGGCGAGCGTTGCCAGCGGGTCGGCCGACAACCCCCGGCGATCGCCACGCTCCGAGCTGCCGAACTGGTACGCCGCCGGCAGATCGCAGAACCGCACCGGTACGCCGGCCGCCAGCGCGTGCCTGATCGCCTGCCACTCGGGACTGAACACCGCGAACGGCCAGAACGCGGCCCTCGTCGAGTCATCAGCCGCATAGGCCAGCAGCGCGACCGGCGGAACCATCTCCTCGGACGCGGCCAGCTCGACCACCTTGTCGGCCTCCGGCGGTCCCTCGATCAGCACGATGTCGGGGCGCAGCTCCGCCAGGGCAGCCGCGAGCGCCCGGGCCGACCCCGGACCGTGGTGCCTGATGCCGAAGAGATGGATCGGGGCGGTGGGGCGGGGAAGGTATTGAGCAGTCATCCCGAGATGTCCCGGCACGCCCGATAGAAGTCAGCCCAACCGTCCCGCTCACGGACGACGGTCTCCAGGTACTCCGACCACACCACCCGATCCGCCGACGGGTCCTTCACCACCGCGCCGAGGATGCCGCCGGCCACGTCGTTCGAGCGCAGTACGCCGTCGCCGAAGTGCGCCGCCAGCGCGAGTCCACCGGTCACCACGCTGATCGCCTCGGCCGTCGACAGCGTGCCCGAGGGCGACTTGACCGCGGTCCGGCCGTCCTCGGTCCGCCCGGAGCGCAGCTCTCGGAACACCGTCACCACGCGGCGGATCTCGTCCAGCGCGTCGTCCTGCTGCGGCAGCTCGAGGGACGAGCCGAGCTGCGCGACCCGCCGGGAGACGATCCCGACCTCGTCCTCGGCGTCGTCCGGCAACGGCAGCACGACCGTGTTGAACCGGCGCCGCAGCGCGCTCGACAGCTCGTTCACGCCCTTGTCGCGATCGTTGGCGGTGGCAATGACGTTGAATCCCTTGCGGGCCTGGACCTCGGTGCCCAGCTCGGAGATCGGCAGCGCCTTCTCGGACAGGATCGTGATCAGCGCGTCCTGGACGTCGGACGGCATCCGGGTCAGCTCCTCGATCCGGGCGATCTTCGCGTCGGCCATCGCCCGGAACACCGGACTCGGCACCAACGCGGCCTCACTGGGGCCCTGGGCAATCAACTGCGCGTAGTTCCAGCCGTACCGGATCGACTCCTCGGCCGTGCCCGCGGTGCCCTGGACGAGCAGCGTCGAGTCACCGGAGATCGCCGCGGCCAGGTGCTCACTGACCCACGTCTTCGCCGTCCCCGGTACGCCGAGCAGCAGCAACGCGCGATCCGTCGCGAGGGTGGCGACCGCAACCTCGACGAGCCGGCGCGGACCGACGTACTTGGGCGTGATCTCCACGTCGCCCGCCTTGCCACCGAGCAAGTAGGTCACCACCGCGGCCGGCGAGAGCTTCCACGCGGGCGGGCGAGGCCGGTCGTCGGTCGCCGCCAGCGCGGCCAGCTCCCCGGCGTACTCGTCCTCGGCGTGCGGGCGCAGTACTTCAGGGGTGACGGTCATGGGGCCTCCCGGCCTGGACTGAGGAATGGAGGGAGCCCGGTCATGGGGCCTCCTGGTCAAGACTGACAAACGTGGTCATGGGGCCTCCCGGCCTGGACTGAGGAGTGGAGGGAGCGAAGCGACCGGAGCGACGAGGGAAGGCCGGGAGTTCCAGCCCCATGACCCGCCGCGCCGGAGGCGCGGCAGACAACACAGCGACCGGAGAGACGAGGGAAGGCCGGGAGGCCCCACGACCCGCCGAGCCGGAGGCGAGGCCAAAAGCACAGTCATGACAACTCCTCGTACATTTCCCGACGGAAGATCAAGGTCTCGACAAGACGGCGCCGCCAGGTGTCTTCCTCACCGGTCGGCTCGCGGGTGATCGGATGGTCCAGTACTTCGGCCGGTACGGCGCGGGCCGCGATGCTGGCCAGTCTCGCCCAGCTCCTGGCGGTCCCGACCTTCGCCAGCTGGTCAAGGATGCTGGTGGCAAGCGTCGCGGGCCAGGGCACGGGCAGACCGCCGACCAGGTCGGTGAGGTCCACCCGGTTGCGCAGCATCTCGATCGCCGGCACCCATTCCTCGGGCGGCAGGACTCGCAGCAACTCGGCAACCCTGTTCCCGGTCTTCGCGCCCGCCTGCAGCAAAGCGCGAGCCCACTCAGCCGAGCCTTCCCGCACAGCAGCCTGTGCCCAGCCCACCTGGAGCACCTCGGGCGAACACCCCTCCACATCGAGCTGTAGATGGCTCAACTCGAAGGTCGACAAGGGCGCCGCGGCAACCAGCTGACGGAACCACCAAGCCCGCTTGCCGATTCCCTCCTGCGGATCGGGCTCGATGCCGTCCCGCTCCATCGCCTTGGTCAGCCTGGCCGGTAGGTCGACCGCGATGACGCCCTGGCTGACGGTCAGATGCGACCAGACCCGCTGCGCCATCCGCTGCCCGTACTGCGAGCCTGGGATCCGCGCGAGCAGCCCGGCCGCGGCCCGGCGGACATCCTTGGCGCGGTCGTCCAGGGCTTGCTCGAGGAACTCCTCGTCGCCGATCGACAGGTTGTCGGCGAGCAGATGCAGGAAGTCCAACCGGGCTGGGGCCGGCTCGGTCGGCCAGACCTCTCGCAAGGCCTCCAACGCTCCGGCAGGATCGTCGTGGCGTCGGGCTCGCAACCAGCTGCGCCGCTGGGTCGGGTTGCCGTGGGTCCAGTGCTCGTTGCCCTCGACAACTGCCGCGTGCAGGAACCGCCAGTCAGGGTTGAGATCAGCTAGCCAACTCGCCCGCCGCCCGGCCGCCTTCACAACCAGCGGCCGGTACTCCGCCCTGCCCCGCGCGTAGTCGGCCAAGGCGGGGAGGTGTTCCGGCGGGACGCCCCAGCCCTTGCTGTCCGCCACACGTAGCCACTCGCCGAGGGCCGCTGTCTGGAAGCCGGTGAGCATCGCGGCTAGCCGACGGATCGCGGCCGGTCTGGGGAGCGGCCTGTCGTCGCCTTGTGCCGCTGGGATCGGCGTCAGACCTTCCAGCGGCTTACGACCGGCTCGCTTGTAGAGGGTCGCCAGGGCGGCCGCGTCGAGCAGGCCGCCTTCGCCCAACTGTTCCTGGAGCTGTGGCGGCAGTTCTTCGAAGTGTGGTGGTCGCCGTTCGGTGCCGAGCAGCGCGGAGCTGACCAGGCCGTCCCAGCCCCTCATGACAGCACCACCGGGCGGTCGCTGTCCCAGCAGGTCATCGGCTTGAAGCCTGCACGGTTCCACTCGCCGGCCACGGTCACCGGATCGCCTGCGGAGACGGCTAGTAGCTTCCAGAGGTCCACACCGGGCAGGACCTCCAGGGCGTCGCCACTGTCGTCTACCAGCGCCCAGTTCTCGCCGTTGCGGGCTGGGCGGACGTCTGCGAGGACCAGTGGCCAGCGCTCGTTCCACGGGTCGGCGGCCAGCGATTCGACGTACGAGGTCAGGGCCTGCTTGGCGTTGAGGCCTGCAGGGCGTGGGGAGGGCAGGCGCGGGGCTGTCTGGGTCAGCAGGGCTCGCATGGGGAGGACGCCTGGGTAGTAGGAGAGCACTGCGGGGACGAGCTCGCCCGGGCGGGCTGGGAGTGGGTCCAGCTGGCGTCCGCCGGCCGCGAAGTTGAGGATCAGGGCCAGCCGTCCAGTGCTGGAGCCGCGCAACCAGAGGCGTCGTACGGTCAGGTAGTCGTCGGGCTCGATGACCCGGCCGAGGACCAGCCAGTCGTCCTCGACCTTCTCGCCTTCAGCCAGCACCCGGGCCGTCTCGACGGTCCAGCCGATCCTGGACTGGACGGTGTCGGCCAGGGACGGCGGGAGCTCGCTGAGCTGGCCGTGGGCGGACACGATGAGGTGGATGAGGGACAGCTCTTCCAGGAGCTCGCCCGGCCAGCCGTGACCGCGGCCGACGACAGCGGCGGCTCGGCGTACGGCGCCTGCTACTCCTGGAGCCTGGGCGTCCACCATGCGCGCGGCCAGCCGGCTCAGTTCGGAGTACCCGCGCTGCTCGAAGCCGCCGAGCCCTCGGCGTACCTGGTCGTCCAGCCAGCTCTCCAGCTCGGCCATCCCGGCCGAAACCCGGTCCGCCCGTCGCGCGACCCGCTGCTGCGCGGCGATCGGGTCGGCCACCTCACCCGGCTTCCGCTCGGGGCGCCCGGCTCTTGCTGCCCGCTCCTCCAGCCAGCTCGTTGCCCACTCGGGCTCTGGCGTCTCGGGCCCTGCAGTCTCAGATAGAGTACCGGTCGCTGCCAGCAGCATTAGCCCGAGTGCGTGCTTGCACGGGAACTTGCGGCTAGGGCAGGAGCACTTGAACGCAGGCCCTCCCCGGTCGACGACGGTCTGGTACGGCTTCTTCCCGCTGCCCTGGCACAAGCCCCAGAGGGCGCGCTCCGAGCCGCCGAGGCCCGACCACCTGTCCCCCCGCGCCAACCTCTGGGCAGCTTTGGCCGATGCGGGGTCCGGCGCCAACCCCAGCACCTGCTCCACATCCAAGGCCGCCACCACACCCCCTGCCGCTCAACCACCTACCCCGCAGAGCATGCCACCCGCACCCGGCACCCCCATCCACTGGTGCCGCCGGACCCTTCGAACTCCGTCGAAACGGATAACCCTCGGCCCGCTCCCGGCATCAAGCCAGATGTGGTTGTCCAGAACTTCTAGTCAAGGAGTATCGATGCGCACATCCGTTCACCGGCCGGCCGCGATGGTGATGGCCGCGGTCCTGGCCGGGGCCGTCGTCACCGGGGTCTCACCGGCTGCCGCTGAGTCGTCCACCTGTGTGGCGACCGAGCTCAAACTGCCTGCGGGCACTCCGTCCAACGTTCACAGCAACCTGGCCACCTCCGACGCAACCGGCCGGTACCAGGTCGGCAGCATCCAGCAACTGGACGGCAGCTTTACCGCGCTGCTCTGGACCGCGGGGGAGCCAAAGGTGCTCGACCCGGTGCCGGGCCGCGCGTCTTTCGTGGTCGACGTGAACAGCCGGGGCGTTGCGCTGGGGTTCACCGAGAGCGCCGACGGGCTGTCGCGGCAGCCCTGGCTCTACTCCAACGGCCGCTACCGGAAGCTCGCGACGCCGGCCGGCCTGGCCAACATCTCCGCTCAGGCACTCAACGACCGGGGCGACGTCGTCGGCTCCGGCCGGGACAAGGCCAGCGGCTTGTCGAGCGTCGTCGTCTGGCCCGCCGCCGGGAAGCCGCGGCGGCTGCCGGCGGACGGCTCCGCGACCGCCGCCGACATCAACGAGGCCGGTGTCGTCATCGGCAACGTCTCCACCGCGGCAGGCTCGTTCGGCTTGGTGTGGAAACGCTGGCACACCTTGGGTCAGCGGGTGTACGGCCAGGACGGAGCATCGGTCTGGCTGAGGAAGCTGCGGGGTAACTGGTTCGTCGGCGTTCAGACCTTCTACGAAGGCACCATCGGCGGGGGGCTCTTCACTACCCTGAACACACAGGTCGTCAGCTTCCCGAACGTCCTGGACGGGGTCAACGGCTCCGGCGACGTCGCCTACTCCGAGGGCGACAAGACGATCGTGGCCCGCGCGGACGGGACGCAGTACGCGATCGACGCCGTCGGCTACAACACGGTCTCCTACCTGTTCGAACGCGGGAGTGCCTACGACGCGGGCGGTGCCCGCGACTACGGCTTCGGCCGGGCGGTCCTCTGGTCCGGCTGCGCCAGCTGAACCAACTGGGTGTCCCGCAAGCGGGTTCGCTTGCGGGACATCAGGTCAGAGCGAGTCCCAGAAGTCGCAGCGGTGCTCGCTGCGGAGGTTGACCGGGCCGGGGTTTGTGGTGCTGATCGAGTTCACGACGTCCTTCCGGTACTGCGGCCAGCCGGGCCGGCCCGTCGCCGCGAAGGCGCTCCACTGGTCCAGGAGCCGCTCGGACAGCTTCGCCTGGTCGCCGGTGAGCGGCGGTGGCGTCCACGGCCCCGGATCCGTGCTGCCGAGGAAGTACTGCACGTCGACCCCGTGATGCGCGCCGTACGGGAACTCCCCCGGCTGCCCCTTCCGCGGTTCGGCGAACTCGTAGGCGTAGACCGGAGCCCGTCGCGCCATCAGGTCGTTCGCGGTCAACTGGGAACACGCGCCGACCAGCTTCCCCTCATCGGTCAGGACCTGCGCCAGCGCCAGACTCGGCGTCGGGAAGGACTCCACCGGGTACTCCGCCACGATCCGCCGCGTATCCCGTACGCCGTACAGGCTGGCCAGCACGCGTGGGTACTGCGCGACGGTGACCGGCTTTCCCTGCTGGTCGAAGCTCGCCGCGACGTGGGCGCGCGTCTCGTCCTTCGTGACACCCTGGAGAGTCGGTACGGCGATCGTCAGGCCCAGGCGTTGGGCGACGCTCGGCTGGAACGGCAGCATCGGCGTACCGGCGACCGGGAGCCAGGTCCGGTCGGCTACTCGTCGATCCGCGGTGAAGCCGCGTTCGCCGAGGCCGACAAACTCCTGGAAGGGCCTGTGGCGCAGGCATTCCAGATCCTTGCAGCCGATCAGCGCCGCGCTCTCGGCAGCGCGCTGGTACGCGGTCTTCCGCGACACGAAGTCGTTCACACACGGCCCGCTCTGCACGATCGCCTGATCGAACAGACCTCTGGCCGTCGGCGAGGCGAGCTGGGCGCAGATGCTGAACGCACCGGCGGACTCACCCCACACTGTCACTCGCCGGGCATCCCCGCCGAAGGCTGGCACATTCCGCTTCACCCAGCCGAGCGCAGCCTGCTGATCCGCGAGCCCGAAGTTCCCCACGGCCGGATCCCTCAGCTGGGGATGCGCCAGGAACCCCAGCGCTCCCAACCGGTAGTTGACCGTCACCACGATATTGCCCCGGGCAACCAGTTTGGCGGGATCGTAGAGTGATCCGGCGCCGTTCACCATGCCACCACCATGCAGAAAGACCAGCACCGGAAGGTTCTTGGCCGCCGCCCCAGGTCTCCAGACGTTGAGCGACAGACAGTCCTCGCTACCGTCCACTCCATCCATCCCGCGCTGCGGGCACTTCGGTCCCGGATTCGTCCCATCCCGGACGCCCTGCCACGGCTCAGCGCGTTCCGGCGCTCGCCATCTTCGCTCGCCCACCGGCGGAGCGGCGTACGGGATGCCCTGGAAGGCCTGCACCCCGCTCACCGTCGATCCGCGCACCTGCCCGGTCTCCGTGGAGATCACCGGATCCCCACCGGCCACCGAAACCGTCATCCCCGCCACCAACGCCAAAGCACTCAGAATCCCTGTCATACAAGGAATCCTGCCCGCCCGACCCGCTCATCGGCATCGTCCAGCGGGCGTATCCCGCAGTACCCCAGACGCGGTACAGCTGCGGTTGGAGTGTCAGTCGGCGAGGGTCCTGATCGTCTTGACGATTTCCTCGGGCGCCTCCTCGGCCATGAAGTGGCCTGCTGTGGTGGTGGCGTGGTGGAGGTCGGGAGCCCAGGCGGACCAGAGGGCCGCGGCGTCGAAGCCCAGGGCGGCGCCCCAGTCCTGCTGGAGGACGGCGACGGGCATCTGGAGTTTGTTGCCTGCAGCAAGGTCCTGCCGGTCGTGCTCGATGTCGACGCCCGCGCTGGCACGGTAGTCGGCGACGATCGACGCGACCGCCTCGCGGGAGGCCTTCAGGTAGGCGGCGCGGACGTCCGCCGGGATCGCACTCGGGTCCTTGACCCACAGGTCGAGGAAGTAGCCGAAGAAGGCGTCCGGGGCCGCGGCGATCATCTCCTCCGGCAGGCCGGGCGGCTGGGCCATCAGGTAGAGGTGGAAGGCGACGGCCGCATTGACACCGTGCATCGCGTCCCACATGTCCAGCGTCGGCAGGATGTCGAGGCAGACCAGGTGGGTGACCTTGTCCGGGTGGTCGAGCCCGGCCCGGAACGCGACCAGCGCGCCCCGATCGTGTCCCACCAGAGCAAACTGTTCGTGCCCGAGCGCAGCGGCCAGCGCGACGATGTCGGCGGCCATCGTGCGCTTCGAGTACGCCGTCCCGTCGGTCTCCGCCGGCTTGTCGCTGTCGCCGTAGCCACGGAGATCGGGGCAGATCACCGTGTGGTCGCGAGCCAGCTCGGCCGCGACGTGCCGCCAGATCAGGTGTGTCTGCGGGAAGCCGTGCAGCAGCACGATCGGGCTCCCCCCTCCATTAGCACCGCCCGCTACCGCGACGTTGAGGGAAACTCCGTCGGCCACCTGCACGCGTCGGTAGTCGAAACCAGGGATGGTCATCTCAGTCCTTTCGTTCACACCCAGGAGCCTGCCGCGTGCCGATGAGCATCCGATGAGCAGCGCTATACGGTGAGTGGGTGCAGGTGGTTTTCGGCGTACTCGGACCGGTCACGGCCTGGCGGGACGACGTGGAGCTCGCGCTGAGGGGACCTCGGCATCGCGCCGTACTGGCCCGCCTGATCGTCGCCCGCGGCCGGGTGGTTCCGGTGGACTCGCTCGTCGCCGACCTGTGGACGGTCCCGCCCGACGGCGCGACCAGCGCGGTCCGCACCTTCGTCGCCGCCCTCAGACGAGCCCTCGAGCCCGATCGCCCACCGCGCTCTCCGGCCCGGCTCCTGGTCACCGAGGGCCCCGGGTACGCCCTGAGGGCAACCGACGTCGACGCCTGGCGCTTCGAGCAAGCGGTCGCCGGTACTGCGACCCTGCAAGAGCTGGAGGAGGCACTGAGCTGGTGGCGCGGTCCGGCGTACGCCGAGTTCGCCGACGCGCCCTGGGCCCATGCAGAGCGGTCCCGGCTGACTGAGCTGCGGCTGACTGCCGTCGAGCGGCATGCTGAGGCACAGCTCGCACTTGGCCTCGCCGCGGACGCCGTACCGGCCCTGGATGCGCATGTGACCGAGCACCCGTGGCGGGAGGACGCCTGGCGTCTACTAGCCCTCGCGCTCTACCGCTCCGACCGCCAAGGCGACGCACTGGCCGTACTACGCAACGCGCGCACCCTCCTCGTCGAGCAACTCGGTGTCGACCCCAGCCCTGCCCTGCAGCGACTGGAGACGGACATCCTCAACCAGGCAGACCACCTGGACCCCACACCCGCCGGAAGCGTCTGGGCGCAAGCCACTGCCGCCTACGACCGGGCTGTGCCCTCCAGCGCACGCGCACGGCTGGAGTCGACGGTCGGACTGCTCCGCAACCTCGCCCTGACCGGCGGTAGCGGACTGGAGGCCACCCGCGACCACAGACTCGCTGCTATCACCGCAGCCGAGGAACTGGGCGACCCGGAGCTGACAGCTCGGGTGATCGGCCTGTACGACGTACCGGCGATCTGGACGCGGTCGGACGATCAGGAGCAAGCGGACGCGATCGTCGCGGCAGCTGAGCGCACCCTGCCTGCCATAGACCAGCCGGCGGCTCGGGCTCGGCTACTGGCGACGGTGGCGCTCGAGTCGCGCGGCTGCAACAGCACCCGCGGCCTGGAAGCCGCCCGGGAGGCAGTGGACATTGCCAGGCGGCTGGAAGACCCGGCGCTCCTGGCCTTCGCCCTGAACGGCCTGTTCATGCAGACCTTCTACCGGGCCGGCCTCGCTCCGCAGCGCGACGAGGTCGGCACGGAGCTGATCGCCCTGGCCAAGAGCCTCGATCCGGCCACCGCGGTACTCGGCCACCTCATCCGGCTGCAGGCCCGTAGCGCGCTCGGAGACTTCGAGGGCGCCGACGAGCACGCCCGAGCGGCTGACGAGTTGTCGAAGCGATTCGAGCTGCCACTCGTCGGGGTGTTCACCACCTGGTATCGGGCGATGCGAGCCGCCGACGAGTCGGCGTACCGGGAGGCCGCTGCACTGCTGGACGGCGCCGGCATGCCCGGCCTGGAGCAGGGTCTGCTGCCGCTGGCGCTGCACTCGGTCGGGCTGGCACCCGCGACCCCACCGGACGAGCCACGCCCCGACCTCCTCCTCGAGGCCCACTGGTGCATGATCGCCCGCCAGGCGATCGAGCAGCACGACCACGACTCCATGCAACGAGCCCTGGACGCCTTGACTCCCGCCGCAGCCGAGCACGCCGCCGGCAGCGGCCTGGTCAACTTCGGCCCCATCTCCCAGTACCTCGAAGAACTTCGTCAGGGCCTGATGTCAAGAACACCGGCACCGCGCCGACCTGTTCACGACATCGACCCGTAAGGACGAACATGAACCTCCAGAACCTGGTGCAGAAGCACATCGACGACCTGGTCGCCTCGGGCGCTGAGACCGGCCTCCAGGTGGCTGTCTACCGCCACGGCGAGCTGATCGTCGACGCGGTAGCCGGCTCCGCAGACCCTGCGACTGGCCGACCGGTCACCTCGGACACGCCGTTCTTCAGTGCCTCGACCGGCAAGGCCGCGACCGCGACAGTGGCCAACCTCCTGGTCGACCGCGGCCAGCTCGAGTACGACGCCCCGATCGCCGCGCTGTGGCCCGAGTTCGGAGCACACGGCAAGGAGAAGGCGACCTTGCGGCACGTGCTCACCCACTCTGTCGGTCTGCCCGCGATCCCGGCCTGGACGACCGTCGAGGACCTCACCAACTGGACCACGATGACCGAGGCACTGGCCGCCGCGGAGCCGTGGTGGGAGCCGGGCACCAAGGTGGCCTACCACGCGCAGTCCTTCGGCTTCCTGGTCGGCGAACTGGTCCGCCGTGCGACCGGCCAGACGATCTCCCAGGTACTACGGGAGCTGGTGACCGAGCCGCTCGGTATCGCCGACGAGCTGTACCTCGCAGTACCGGCGAGCGAGTTGCCCCGGGTGGCTCGGCTCGACCAGCCGGCCGGGATCGAGGAGGCCCTCGTGATGATCACGGAGATGTTCGCCGCGGTCTCCCCGCCGGCCGGGATCCCGTCCGCCGACTACGGCAACCGGGCGGACGTGCTCACGGCGGAACTGCCGTCGGGTGGCACGCTGACCGCTCGCGGCATCGCGAAGCTGTACGCCGCGCTGCTCGGTGAGGTGGACGGAGTACGGCTGTTCAGCCCGGAGCGGGCCGCAGAGATCGTCGCTCCGGCGCTGACCGCGCGGGACGAGGTGATGGGCCACGAGGAGACGTGGGGGCTGGGCCTCCCGGTTGGCCGGCTCGGTTCCTCGGCGGAGGAGTCGCCGACGACCTTCGGCATGCCGGGCCTGGGCGGCAGCGTCGGCTGGGCGGACACGGCGACCGGCGTGAGTTTCGGGCTGACCAAGAACCGCTTCGACCCGACCCAGGCCGAGGCGGCGGTGAGCATCGGCGGCCTGGTGGCGGACGCCGTGCAGGCGTGACCCGTCGGTGGGGCCGATTGACGGAACGCTGGGTGGTTACGGAGTACGGACGGCTTCCTGGTCGACCCAGACCAGGTGGCCGTGGTGGCTGACCAGCACCTCGCCGCTGCGCCGGGCCAGCGCCTGGCCGGCGACCCAGCGGCCGCCGAGCTTGACGTGGACGGACTCGGGGCGTGCGCTGCTGGGACGCGCGGGGGTGGCAACGGGCATGGCACCAGACTTCTGAACAGGGGCGGAGACGGATTGACGGCGTCGTACAGCAGGAACGGGGTGGTGGTGCAGATCGGTCATAGTCGTCCTCGGCAGCGACCGCAGTCGTCGGCGCATCCAACGCCGGCTGGCTGCTCAACCAAAGGCCACCTTACAACCGGTCACCGCTCCGAACCCAGCCGTATCTCGAACTGTCCGGTCACCGGTTGCCGTCCGTTCATTCGTCAACCAGGTAAGGACTTTTCGGAACTGTCCATCCGTAAATCGGCCGCGGATCCGCTCCGCCCGCTGGCCTACTTCCAGTCCGGGAGCTGCTGCAAGGCCCAGGAGTTGCCGTCGGGGTCCTCGAAGAAGGCAAACTTGCCCCAGGGGAAGTCCTGCAGCTCGCTGACCTCCACCCCGCGGCCGGCCAGCTCCTCCCGGGCCGCGGCGACGTCCGCGACGACCACCTGGAGACCGCGCACGGACCCCGGCTCGGCCTGCGGCATCCCGGTACCGATGGCGATCGAGCAGGCCGAGCCCGGCGGCGTCAGCTGGACGAACCGCAGCTCGTCGCTGACCTGGTGGTCGTGGTCGGCGTTGAAGCCGGCCTTCTCGGTGTAGAACTCCTTGGCCCGGTCGACGTCCGACACCGGCACCTGAACGAGCTCGAGCTTCCAGTCCATCGTTTGCCTCCCGATCGTGTGGTGTGCCGAACTTATCGCCAGCGGCGGTCATTTCCTGTCCTGTACCGCGCCGACTGCTTGGCGTGACCGGCCCTGGGTACCTGGCCACCATGACCACGCACTCCGAAAGAATCAGCGAGGACCATCAGGACCAGCAGGTCGGGGCCTTGGTGGCGCAGCTCAGCACCGACGTGAGCCGGCTGGTTCGCGACGAGCTGCAGCTGGCCAAGGCCGAACTCAAGGACAAGGGCAAAGAGGCCGGGATCGGCATCGGCTTGTTCGGTGGCGCCGGCACGGTCGCCGTGTACGGCGTCGGCGCACTGGTGGCAGCGGCCATCCTCGGTCTCGCGACCGCCGTACCGGCGTGGTTGTCGGCGCTGATCGTGGCGGTCGTGCTGTTCGCCATCGCGGCGGTGGCCGGACTGCTCGGCAAGCGGCACGTCAGTCACGCCTCACCACCGATGCCGCAACAGGCCGTCGAAGGCATGCACCAGGATCTCGAGGCTCTCAAGGGCCACAAGCCGGGAGGAAAGGTCAGCGCATGACCACTACCAAGACATCTGAGACCGAAGCTCTGCGGGCCGACCTGGAGCTGACCCGTCGACACCTGGCCGAGACCGTCCAGGAACTGAGTCGCCAACTGAACGTGCCCCGCCGGATGAAGGAGTCGGCCGCAAGCGCCGGCCACCGCGCGGTTCACGCTGCAGGAAGCATGGCGGGCACAGCGCGAGGGCGCGCGGCCCAGGCAGCGGGGACGGCCCGCGGGCGCGCAGTACAGGCAGCGGGGACGGCGCGTGGACGCGCAGTAGAGGTCGCGGGGACGGCGGGTGAGCGGGCGAAGGACGGCGCGCGGAACCTGCCGGCAGTGGCGAAGCAGGTGCCGACAGTTGTGAAGCAGGCGCCGGTGACAGTGCGGGAGCACCCTAAGGCCGCTGCCGCGGTCGGTGGGGCCGTCGCGCTCGGGGTCGGTGCGGCAGCGTGGATCGTGGGGCGAGGCAAGTGAGCAAAGCCGCCAAGGTCGCCTACCGCCCGTTCGGGCTGCTCTCGGGAATCGCGGGCGGTCTGGTCGCCAGTGCTGTCTTCAAGCAGATCTGGCGCCGGATCAGCGACGAGGACGATGCGCCCGACGCTCTCCAGTCCGAATACCCGTGGCGGGAAATCCTGCTGGCCGCCGCACTGCAGGGCGCCGTATATGCCGTGGTCAAGGCAGTGGTGGACCGCGGCGGCGCGAAAGCTTTCGAACGCTGGACCGGCGAATGGCCCGGCAATTGATGTGACCGAAACCTCCGGCCGGCCCGGCATGAATGCCAAGACAAAGGGCACTGGAGGAGTGGCAAGTACGAGAAATTCTGAGCCCCGGCGTTGAGCAGCCAGCGCCGGGGCCGCCTTCTGTCCACAGGGTTCCTTGTCGGTCAAATGCCTGACAAGGAACCGGACCGGTTCTCTTGCTGTGTAAGGGAAACGTGTTCTCCTCGGCCGAACTCTCGACGCGCGACCATGCGGCCCACTAACGTCGCAGGCTTCTAGCGGTCGAGGCTGGGGAAGGTCCCACAAGAAATGGATGTCGATTTACGGCTGGTGCGGTACTTCCTGGTGATGGCGGAGGAACTGCATTTCACCGCCGCGGCACGTCGGCTCTACGTGTCACAACCGGCCTTGAGCAACCAGATCCGCCGGCTCGAAGCGCAACTCGGCTCCCAGCTTTTCGACCGTTCACCCCGCGGTGTGACCCTGACCGCGGCGGGCGACGCTTTTCTCCCCCACGCCCGCGGCGCTCTCGAAGCGATCCGCTCGGGGGTCGCTGACGCGACGGCCGCCGCCCAGCGCGACCAGGTACTGCGGATCGACGTCCTGCAGACCAATCTGGCCACCCCTCGCGCGGTGCTCGCCCGGCTGCGCGACCGGCTCCCGTCGTTCCGGCTCGAGATCACCAGCCGCGGTACTCACGACCAGCAGCAACGCCTGCTGGCCGGCGAGCTCGACCTGGCGCTCTGCGGCTCCACCGCGCGCTGCCCCGACGGGGTCATGCAGCGCATCATCCGCCGGGAGGCACTCGGCGTCGCCCTCCCCGCGAGCCACCCACTCGCGTCGTCCGAGGCGGTCGCGGTACGGGAGCTGACCGACGAGTTGCACTACCTGCCGCCGGACGAGCTGGCACCGGAGTGGAACGAGTTCGTGATCGCCTGCTGCCGTACTGCGGGGTTCGCGCCGCGCCGGCATCCGGCGACCAGGAGTTCCGCGGCCGAGCTGGTCCGGGCGGGCGAGTGCGTCGCGCTCGGGCTGCTGTCGACGCCGTACCCACGCGGTGTGGTCGTCCGGCCACTCGCTGCGGGCGTTCCGCCGTACGGGTGGTCGCTGCGCTGGCGGGACTCGCCGCGGACCCCGGCGGCCGCGCTCGCCGTGTTGCGCGGTCTCGACTGATCCCGGCGGTGTTTCCACCGCGTTGCGACCCTGCGGGTTCATTTCGGTCGAACCTCGGATGCATAACTTCGGGATCCATAGGGTAGGAATAGCCATACAGATATTGACCGCGGTCCAGACATGTGCCGCGCCGTGACTCACAGTCGCGAGGTCAAGAATCATGGTTTCCGTACTTGCCGAACCGAAGCAGCACCGCGATCCGCAGCAGCACCGTGATCCGAAGCAGCAGCGAGATCTCACCACCCGGTCCCTTCTCGACCGGCGGGCCCGGTCGACGGACGAAGCAGAGCGGCAGCGGCTGCTCGACGAAGCGATCGAGCTCAACCTCGGGATCGCCCACAGCATCGCCGGCCGGTTCCGTGGCCGCGGTGTCGAGGCCGACGATCTCGACCAGGTCGCTTACCTGGGTCTGGTGAAGGCTGCCCGCAGCTACCGTCCCGACACCGAGACGCCGTTCCTGGCGTACGCCGTACCGACCATCCGCGGCGAGGTGAAACGCTACTTCCGCGACTGTTCGTGGACGGTGCGGATCCCGCGCCGGCTGCAGGAACTACAGGGCTCGATCGCCTCCGTGCGGCCGCAGCTGGTGCAGGACCTGCAGCGTGACCCCACCCTGGAGGAACTGGCCGAGCGACTCGGCACCACCGTTTCCGAGGTCGAGGCTGCCCTCGCTGCGGACGGCTGTTTCTCCGTCCTGTCGCTGGACCGGCCGCTGGACGGCGAGTCCACCGCCAGCCTGGCCGACACCATCGCGGACGAGGAGGACAGCGACTTCGAGCGGACCGAAGCGGTCGCCATGCTCGAGCCCGTCCTGAACGACCTCGCCCCGCGCGAACGCCGGATCCTCGAGCTGCGCTTCGTCGAGGGTCACACCCAGGCCGACATCGGCGCCGAGATCGGTGTCAGCCAGATGCAGGTCTCCCGCTTGCTGCGCGGCATTCTCGACCGGCTGCGCGACCAGATCGAGCCTCCTGCCGCTGCCGCGGCCTGACCCTCCGGTCACCCCGGTAGCGCCCTCCCCGCGGTGATCCGCCGTAGACTCAGTGTACGGCGGATCACCGGCGGAGGGCTGGGTACATCGATGCCGAAGGCACCGATCTTCGTGGTCCAGCTGCACGACGCGCGGCGGCTGCACTACGACGTACGGCTCGAGGTCGACGGCGTCCTGAAGTCATGGGCGGTGCCGCGCGGACCGTCACTCGATCCGGTGGTGAAGCGGTTGGCGGTGCCGACCGACGACCACTCGCTGGAGTACGCGACGTACGAGGGCGTCCACGTCGGCGCGCGGTACGGCAGTGGTGCCGTGATCGTCTGGGACGCGGGCGTCTATCGCAACGAGACGCGCGACAAGCAGCGCAAACTCGTCGACCCGGCCGACGCGATCGACCGTGGGCACTTCCGGTTCGCCTTGCAGGGCGTGAAGCTGACCGGCTCGTGGGCCTTCACCCGGACGGGTCGCGACGGTGACTGGCTGCTCGTCAAGGTCCGCGACGAGTCCGCTGATCCACTGCTCGACCTCACCGTCGACGACCCGCGCTCCATCCTGAGCGGCCTGACCATCGACGAGATGGCGGCCACCGCGAGCTGACCGATTCCGGACGCGCGGTTGACGGCTCGCGATCTTGACCGGCGGTCACCCCAGCAACACACTCGTGCACACTTCTGTTCCTTTCGCCGCCCGGAGGACATCAATGCGCACGCTTGCTGGTCTTATCGCCGGGGTTCTGCTCGCCACCCTCATCCCACTGCCCGCCGCGGCAGCTCCCCCACCTGTCTGGACTCACAGCGCGTCCGACCGATTGTTCCCCGGTACGCCGAGACCCGCCGGCGCGCCCGCCACGATCGACCTCTATGCCGCCCGCAACGAGACGGAAGCCGCCCAGATCGCGGTCCGCCCCACCGCCGCCGTCACGGGCGTGTCGGTCGTCCCCAGCACCCTGACCGGACCGGGTGGAGCCACCATCCCCAGCTCGGCGATCACCGTCCGGCGCGAGTACCTGCACCCGAACGTCGTCCTGCTGGGCGACGCCGATGTGGAGCCGGCGCCAGGCGGCGGTACGGCGTACTACGACGCGCTGGTCGAGAACACTCCACGCTCCCTCGCGGCCAACGTCACCCAGCCGTACCACTACAGCGTGCACGTCCCCACCGGGCAGGCGCCTGGCGTCTACACCGGCACCGCGACCGTGCAGAGCAGCGCGGGCAACGTCGTCGTACCGGTGCGGCTGACCGTCTATGCGACAACTCTGCCGCCCACCAACCAGTCCACCTTCAAGCTGAACAACTGGACGACGTCGGCAGGCTGGGACTACGACGGCACGATCAAGTCGATCCCGGTCCAGTACGGCGTACAGATGTACGACGCGAACTGGTGGAAGGTGATCGAGGCAATGGCCCGCAACCACGCGAAGCATCGCAACAACGTGGTGTTCGCCGACTTCCAGGCCCTGCTCATCCCGGACACCACCATTGATGCCGCGGGCAACTACACGTTCGGCTGGGCGACCTTCGACCGGTTCATCCAGACGTACGCCGATGCCGGCGCGCTGCAGTGGATCCACACACCGCATCTGCTGATCGGCGGTACGACGCCCCGGCTGGAGATGCTCAAGCGCGGAGCCGACGGCAAGACCCAGATGGTCCCCGTGGTCACCAACACAGCCGAGGCGAACGCGTACCTGGACAAGGTGTTCCCGGCCCTGAAGCAGCACCTCGACGCCAAGGGCTGGACCGACAAGTTCTACATGAGCGCCAACGACGAGTCGACCCGGCCGGAGGAGATCAGCGCGGCGAACTGGCTCTACACGAAGTACCGGCAGTACTTCCCGAACCCGAAGCTGAACGAGGCCGAGCTCGCCATCCTCAACCCGGCCGCGACCGTCACGTCCAACACACCGATCCTGGATCTCTACGAGAACAACGTCGGCCACTTCCAGTCCAAGCGGCTCGGCGGCAACGAGCTCTGGCTCTACAACTGCATCGGCCCGCGCGGTCCGTACCTCAACCGCTTCATCGGTTCGCACCTCAACAAGACCCGGCTGACTCCGCTGCTCGCCTGGAAGACGAACTCGGCCGGCTATCTGCACTGGGGCTGGAACTACTGGTTCCAGAACGTCGGCGGGCCCTACGTCCAGTTCGACACCTTCGACGGTCCGCAGAACGGTGACAACTTCCTGGTCCGGCCCAACCGCGCGGCGTACGACCTCTACGACAGCGTGCGCAGCGAGGCCCAGCTGGACGGCGCCGAAGACTACGAGCTCTTCGCCAAGCTGGCGGCGACCAAGCCCGTGCTCGCCAAGGCCCTTGCCAACTCGCTGCTCACCAACTCCTACACCTTCGACCACTCCGGTACTGCGGTCGACAACGTCCACCGCCAAGTCCTCGATGCCCTGGCCGGCGGCGGACCCGACCGGCGATACCCGTACGCCGACGACTTCACCGCCGGCGCAGCCTCCTGGCAACCCGGCAAGGGAACCTGGTCGGCCTCCGGTGAACTGCTGAGCCAGACCGACACCTCCCGCTGGGACTTCGTCAACAGCCTGAAGGGCCGCGCGTACGCCGATGTGGTGGCGAGCGTCGACCTGCGGATCACCGGGGTGAACAGCAACGACGGCAACAACAACTGGGCCGGGCTCGTCGTACGAAACCTCAATGGCACGGACTTCGAGAGCGGTTACTTGGTGGCCCAGCGCAACAACGGCGAAGTGTTCGTCTACCGCAGCGGGACCAACCTCGGTCGCGCGATCGCCATGGGCTATGCGCCTGGCCAGTTCAACCGCCTACGAGTGGTTGCGCGCGGCAACACGATCACGGTCTATGCGGGCTCAGGGCAAGCACCTGTGCTGACAGTGACCGACAGCGCCTTCAGTGCGGGCGGAATCGGATTGGCCAGCGGTGGCGTCAGCGTCCAGTTCGACAACGTCCGGCTCAACCCGGAGACCAACCCGGCCGAGGCCCGGCCGGTCACCGTCAGCTCGACGTACGACGGTGACGGGTGGAACCCGCGTGCCGCGGTCGACGGCCGGCGGACGTCGGTGACCGGGGCGATGGGATGGACGAGTGGCGCGGCGGCGAGCGCGACGGACGCGCAGTCGATCCAGCTCGACCTGGGGGCGGCGCGGCCGGTGAGCCGGGTGGATCTCTATCCGCGCAGCGACGGGGCCAATGCGGGGTCAGGGTTCCCGATCGACTTCAGCGTGCAGGTTTCGGCCGACGGAGTTGCCTGGTCGACGGTTGCCAGCCGGCAGAACTATCCGAAACCGTCCAGTGCGGCTGCGCAGACCTTCGGGTTTGCGTCCCAGAACGTCCGCTACGTGAAAGTTGCCGGGAGCAAACTCGGTCAGGACAACTTCGGCACCTACCGGATGCAGTTTGCCGAGGTAGAGGTTGCCGGGGGCAATCTTGCCGAGGGCCGACCGGTGAGTGCGTCGTCCTCGTCGGAGTTCACGGCCGAAGGCTGGTTGCGGTCCAACCTGACCGACGGCTCGCACCAGTCCCGGTTGTGGAACTCGATGGGCTGGACCAGCGCCTCCGTGCCGGCCGGCAGTCCGCAGTACGCGCGAGTGGATCTCGGCGGGCCGAGTCTGATCAGCAGGGCCGACCTGTACGCCCGGTCCGATGGCGGGAACACGGGCAACGGGTTCCCGATCGACTTCACCGTCGAGACCTCTCTCGACGGCACGACCTGGACCCCGGTGGCCACGGTCAATGACTTGCCGCGGCCCGGCGCCGGAGTACAGGCCTTCACTTTCCCGGCGACGACTGCGCGCTATCTGCAGGTCCGGGGCACGGAGCTGCGGCCGGACGGTGAAGGCGGCTATCGGATGCAGCTGGCGGAGCTGGAGGTCCGGTGATTCACCAGCCGTCGACGTGTAGCACCTCGTCGAGCGGCTGGCGTGGGGCCGGCTTGAAGGTGTCGCCGGTGTAATACGCGGTCGGAAGGAGCACGGACTGCCGGATGTCGTCCGGCAGTCCGAGCAACTCCGCGATCTCCTGCTCGTACGTGAGATGCAGCGTGGTCCACGCAGTACCGAGGCCGCGAGAGCGGGCAGCGAGGCAATAGCTCCACGCCGCCGGGAGGATCGAGCCCCACATGCCGGCCTGGTTGACCGCCTTCAGCGACTTCGCCTCCAGGCACGGGATGACGAGTGCCGGCACCTCGCCCATCCGCTCACCCAGGTAGGCGACGCTCGACCCCACCCGCTGCTGGACGGGCGCCCGCTCGGGATCATCGGCGTACAGTCGACCGGCCGCACCCGACGACTCCAGGTACGCCGCGACCGCGCGCCGGTAGTACTCGCCGATCGCCGCGCGCTTGTCCGCATCCGTGATCACCAACCAGTGCCAGGTCTGCCGATTGCTGCCGGACGGAGCCTGGAGCGCGACCTCGATGCACTCGCGGATCAGCTCCATCGGCACCGGCCGCTCGAGATCGAGCCGCTTGCGGACCGTCCGGGTGGTGGTGAGCAGTTCGTCGGGGGTCAGGTCGAGTGTGGTCACCTGGCCAGTTTGTCAGCAGGTGTACATGGAAGTGGGGTGGACCTTCTCGCAGTAGCGGATGTGCAGGTGGTTGTCGTGGGCCGGCCACTCGGCGGTCAGGCCCTCCCTGATCAGGGTCGGGTCGTTGAACCAGATGAACTTCACGTGGCCCGGTGCGGCCGCGCGGATCGCCTGGACCAGTTGACGGGTCGCGGCCCGGTCGTACGTCGTCGACTGCCAGGTGATCCGGCCGGCCGTGCACTGGCCGTTGTCCGTGCGGATCGGCCAGATGTCGATGTCCAGCCCTTGTTCGTGGCTGCCGTGGCCGGGGATGTCGCCGCCGTGCTCGAACCCGGCGTCGCCGTACGGGACCTTGCCCTGCGCGGTCCCGGCGAAGTTGCGCGCGGCCGCTTCGAGTTGCGCCACCGCGGCCGCGTGAGCCCAGTTGGCCGCGGTGCCGTTGCCGTCGGGGTTCTGGTCGCAGAGGTTGGCGTTGAAGTCGGGATAGTCGTAGTGCCAGGCGAGGTTGCGCCAGGTGACCGGGCCGACGATGCCGTCCGCGCCGATGCCCGCGTGCGACTGGAACGCGACGACGGCGTCGCGGACCGCAGTACTGAACACTCCGTCGACCGGCAGGCTGAGGCGGCGCTTGGCGTTCAGCTCGACCTGCAGCGCCTTCACCGCCGCGTTGTTGTCACCGGACCGAATCGTCGGCACGAGCGCACCCCACGTCTGCGGCCCGACGATCCCGTCGGCACCGAGACCCTTGGCGGTTTGGAACGCCTTCGCGGCCGTCACCGTGCCGGCGCCGAAGACGCCATCCGCGGAGACGGACTGTCCGTGGTGCTGCAGCAGGTACTGGATCGCCAGTACGTCGGCGCCGCGGTTGCCGCTGCTCTGAGTCGGGAAGAAGGCGTTCGCGTACGCCTGCGCGGTGCCGGGGACGCCGCCGATCAGGAGGACGGCAGCAAGCAACGCAAGACCTGTTCGTTTGAGGGAGGGCACGGTGGGCTCCATTCGGGGCGGGCGAGTTCCGTGAACCAGTAACTACTGCTGGCCACTTTCGGCCACAATTTTCCGTACCGCAAGCTTTCACCCTCCCGCTCGGAGAATTCACCCGCTCCCGCGCTCCCGCTCACCCCGCGGCGGCTGGCTGACTGGTTCAGGAAGCAACCAGTTGGAGGGATGGATGTACGTCACCAGAGATCAGGCATTCGGTGCGCGCGAGTTGAATCAACTGCTCGACCGCGAGGAGGTGATCGACGCGCTGTACCGGTTCGGGCTGGGACAGGATCTGCGGGACCCGGAGCTGTTCGCGTCGGCGTTCGCCGCGGACGCGGTGCTGGACTTCCGGGCGGCGGCGACGAAGTGCGGGCTCGACATCCCGCTGATGGAGGGCCGCGACACGATCGTCGGAACCATCCTCGACCCGAAGGTCCGGATCGACACCACCCACGTGGTCAGCAACGCCCGGGTCGAGCTCGACGGCGACACCGCGCGGCTGACCGCGATCGTCGAGGCGCAGCACCTGCCGAAGGACGACCACAGCCGGCACGCCCTGCTCAAGAACCTGTACGCCGTCGAGGCGGTCCGGGACGGCTCGCGCTGGGTGATGCGGCACGTGCACATCGACAACGTCTGGTTCACCGGCGACCCGTGGGTGATCGCCGGCCAGTGACCGGTCGTACCGTGGTGGGGTGGACTCTGCGGATCTGGTGGCAGCCAAGCTGCGGCCGCCCGTCTCCCTGGCTCCTCTTCTCCTCCGGCCGCGGATCGACGCCCTACTGAACAAAGCGGCCGCCGGGTCATCGGTCGTGCTGCTGATCGGACCCAGCGGATCAGGGAAGACGGCGGCGCTGTCGTCCTGGTCGCTCGGCGGCACGTCGCCGTCGCCACGGCCGTCTTCCCCTGATCCGCCTTCAGCTGATCCGGGTTCAGCTGATCCGGGTTCAGCTGGCCCGCGTGCAGCTGGTCCGGGTTCAGCTGCCTGGATCACGATCGATGCTCAGGACAACGATCCGGTGCTGTTCTGGCGCTATGTCGCACAGGCGGTCGGAGCCCTCGGCGACAGCCCGGTCGGCGGCGGCAGCGGCGGCAGCGGCAGGTCTGTGCTGGGCGCCGGTGCGGTTGGCAGTGATGCCTTCGTGGCGGGGATTGCCGCGGCCATCCCCGCCGACACAGTGCTGGTGCTCGACGAGTTCGAGCATTTGGTTGCTGCTGGCATCCACCGTCAGCTGGATCTGCTGCTCGCTGTTGCAGGCGGCAACTTGACGCTGGTGATCGCGAGCCGGGTTCGTCCTGGACTGCGGCTGGATCGACTGCAGCTGGCCGGACGGTTGACGATCCTGAGCTGGCGCGACCTGCGCTTCTCGGCTGAGGAGTCGGCGCTGTTCGGCCGGCGAGTGCTCGACTCCGAAGGCTGGCCGGGTTCGGTGGTGCTGGAGTCGGTGGGCGAGTTCCTGGTCGAGCATGTCTGGGAACGGCTCGCTCCTGACCCTCGCGAGTTCCTGCTGGACTGCGCAGTACCGGCGCGGTTCGACGTACCGCTGATGAATGCTGTCCGGGGCCGGTCGGACTCGGCCGCGTTGCTCGATCGGTTGCGGCGGGACGAGGTGTTCCTGATCGCGGATGACGGCGACGGGCGGTGGTACCGGCTGCAGCGCTCGTTCCGCGAGGCTCTGCTGCATCGGCTCGAGACCACCGATCCCGACCAGCTGACCACCGTACGCCGGGCCGCGGCGCGCTGGCACGCGGTCTCCGGCGACCGGGAGGAGGCAATCGGATTTGCCCTGGCGTCGGGTGATCATCCGTTGGCCGTCCGGCTCCTGGACGAGCAGCTCGACAGTCTGTACCGCGCTGGGCGGCTGGTGTCTCTGGACCAGTGGCTCGGTGCGCTGCCGGATTCCGCGCTGGCCGGCAGCGGCCTCGGCCGTCGCGCCCTCAACCTGTGGTGCGAACTCGGCCGCTTCGGCGAACGCGATCGCTGGATCCGCGAAACCACGGACCCACCCGCCGCCGACGAGGTCTGGCGCCTCTGCCTCCCCCGCGAACGCGGCGACCTAGCCCAAGCCCTCCGCCAAGGCCGCCGAACCCTGGCCAAACCCGCCAGCACTCCCCAAGCAGCTACCCAGGCAAGAATCAGCCTCGCCCGAACCCTCCTCCTGGCTGGGCACCCGGACGAAGCCCAGAAGCTGACAGCCGAGATCCCACCGCTCTGGAAGGACGCGCCACCACCACCCGTCCAGGTGGCCATGCACGGCCTCCACGCCCTCGCCGCCCACCTACTCACCTCTGAGGGGTTAACCCTCCAGAATGCGGGTTGCCCAGCCGGATTCCCGGGAGGCAACCCCACCTCTCAGGGGTTGGCCCCTGAGAGGGCATTGGTAGCGGGGGCGGGGTTGGTGCGGGAGGGGCTGCGTGGGTGTCAGGTGCGGCCGTCGGCGCGGATGATGCCGGAGGCGATGATCGTGTTGGCGTTGGCTGCCGATGACCCGGCTGCTGAGCTGGCGGAGCTGATCGACGGGGCCGGGTATGGCTCGGATCTGACGATGGGCGCCTTCGTCAATCTGTTGCTCGCGCAGTACCTGGGTGCGGGTTCTGAAGGGCAAGCTCGGCTGGCTGCGGCTGATGGGTTGTTGGCGCGGTGCCCGAGTGCCCTCGGGCTGGTCGACTTCAGGAATCGCGTCGCCGAGGAGGTGGGAGAGCCGGCAAATGCGCCGGCGGTCGACGTCGGGTTGCTCAGCGAGCGGGAACTGTCGGTCCTGCAGTACCTGCGCTCCGAACTGACCTTGCGGGAGATCGCGGAGGATCTCTTCCTATCCGTCAACACGGTGAAGACGCATGCCGGGTCCGTCTACCGCAAGCTCGGGGTGTCCGGCCGGCACGAGCTCGGCTGAGCTACTCGAACGGCTTGGGATCTCCCGCGCCGACCCGGACGATTTCGGGGAAGTCCTCGGAGAAGTCGATCACCGTGGTGGGTTCGGTGCCGCAGTCGCCGGAGTCGATGACGGCGTCGATCTGGTGGTCGAGCAGCTCCTTGATCTCCCACCCCTGGGTCATCGGCTCTTCCTCGTCTGGCAGCAGCAGGGTGCTCGACAGGAGTGGCTCGCCGAGTTCCGCGAGCAGGGTCTGGGTGACCACGTGGTCGGGGATGCGGACGCCGACCGTCTTCTTCTTCGGGTGCAGCAGCCGGCGCGGCACCTCTTTGGTGGCGGGCAGGATGAACGTGTAGCTGCCCGGGGTGGCCGCCTTGATCGAGCGGAACACCGCGTTGCTGATGTGCACGAACTGCCCGAGCTGGGCGAAGTCCTGGCAGATCAGGGTGAAGTGGTGCCGGTCGTCGAGCTGCCGGATGGTCCGGATCCGGTCCAGGCCGTCCTTGTTGCCGAGCTGGCAGCCGAGCGCGAAACAGGAGTCCGTCGGGTAGGCGATCAGGCCGTCGGCCCGGATCAGGTCGACCACCTGGCCGATCGCTCGCTTCTGCGGGTTCTCCGGATGCACGTCGAAATACCTGGCCATCCCCAGACCCTAGCGCTCCGGCTGCACCGACGGGGAGCGCTAGAAGAGGAACGACACCGCGAGAGTGGTCAGCGCCAGCGTGGCGGTGAGCACCCAGCGGGCGGTACGGCCGGACGAAATGATCATGGCACTGATTCTCCAAGCCGCCCCAGCGTCTGGGAACGGCTTGGAGCGTAGATCAGGGACGGATCCGGGGGCGGCTCAGTGGACTACCTGACCAGCAGCTTCAGCGCAGTACTGAAAGCGGTGTCCCGCCCCTCCCGCATCTCGGCGGCCGTGAAGACCGGAGTACGGAGGTCCGGCGGGATACCCGGGCCGTCGAAGGTCTCCCAGTCGCGGGTGCGGAACTCCTCGTTCGGCACGATGAACCGCCAGCCGTTCGGCAGGGTCCGGACCAGGACGTCGGAGAAGACGCCCTGGGTGTTCTGCCCGATCCGGACCGGCCGCGGGCTGCGGTTCATCATCGCCTGGGTGAAAGTCTCGCCGGCACTCATCTGCGACCCACCGGTCAGCATCGCGATCGGTCCCGTGTACTTCGTCCGCTCCGACGGCTGCACGAAGATCGGCTGCGCCGCGGTGAACGCGGACGGGTCGGCCGGGTCGTTGCGGGCCCGCTTGGCATAGGCGAAGAACGGCCGGCCGGTGAGTCGCGAGGCCAGATCCAGCCCGAGCTGGTCGGAGCCGCCACCGTTGATCCGCAGGTCGATGATCAGCCCGCGCAGCTTGTTCCGCCCGGTCGTCCGGTCCTTGATGAGGATCTGGTCGATCGTGTCGTTCAGGATCTTCCGCTCGTTGGTGTAGTCGGGGACATCGCCGTACCCGAGAAAGGCGACCACCCGGAGATAGCCGATCCGCCCGGGCAGGTCGGCGTACCCGATCAGGCCGTTCGCGTACGTCGTCATGCGGGTGCCCTTGAGCGTCGTCTGCTCGATGTAGGGCCGCAGCTCCGCCTCGAGCTCCGGCGACGGCAGGGTGGTGCCGGGTCGCACCCCGGCGAACGCCTTGGTCCCGGTGCGAATCGCGGTGTGCGCATCGCCGAGCGGCTTGATCATCTCGCTCAGCAGGTCGAACAGCACATCCTCCGAGATGTCCGGCGTCACCCTCGGACGGTAGGTGTCGCGGACCTTGCCCCAGGCGATGCCCTTGGCCGCGAAGAACGGATAGTTCTCGGCGTACGTCGTCCAGAACTGGTCGAAGACGGCCAGCGGACCCGTTGCCCCCGGCACCGTGCAGTTGGTGGGGAGTTTCGCCAACCTGCGCAGGTGTTTGTCGCCAACGTTGCCTTCGACGTGCAACACCGCGCGGTCGCGGCGCGCCCGCACGGTGAAAGCCTGCTCCTCCTCGGCGGTGAACCGGTTGCCGGATTGCGTGTAGACAGCGGCCGGCGTACAGCTGATCGAGGTGGTCGAGAACAGCTCGGCCTTTCCGTCGTCGATGGCAACGATGGTGCCGTAACCGTCCATCTGCCAGACCCCGTCGACGGAGTTCGCGGCATTGGCTGCCAGCGGAGCGGACAGCGGCGCGGCCACCAGTCCGGCGGCGATCCCGACAGCCAGCACCAGTCGGCGGGCGGGGCGGAACGAAGTGAAGTCCATGCGGACACTCTTGTCGCCCGGGCCGAGCCGAGACAGGGAGCGATCACCCCAGCCGGGGGTAGACCTAGGCCCCCTACTTCGCCAACCCCAACGGCGTCGCGCTGACCACCAGGTTCTTCTCGTACCCACCCCGTGCCCGGTCGTAGGCGCCAGTACAGGTGATCAGCACCAGCCGATGATCACCCGTTTGCTCGAACGCCCCACTCTCGGTCGCCAGCGCACCCTTCGACACCGACGTCACCGAGTCCACCCGGTACGACGCGCTGTGGCCGGCGCCGCGCAGTACGACAACCTCGCCCGCCCTGACCTTCAGCAACCGGACGAACAAGCCGATGCCTTCCTTGGCCGAATCGACGTGTCCCGCGATCACCACCGACCCGAACGGGTCACCCGCCTCGGCGCCGCCGTCCCACCAGCCGACCTGCTGGACACGCTCCGGAACGGCCAGCTCGCCAGCTAGGGTCTTCGCGGGCAAGACGGCGGCCTTGGCTCCGCCGGGAAGCACGAGTTCGGTCGGTACGAACCTGATCCGCTGGCTGGCGGCCGGCGTACCGACTCGGCCGGGCAGCACGGAGGGCAACGGCTCCGGCTGTTGCGCAGCCGGAGTACCGCCGCCATCCGTGCCAGGGCTCGGGACTGCTTCGTTCGCCTGCGCGGCGCACCCCTCCAGGGCCACGCAGCAGAACAGGAACAATCCGAGCAAGAACCGCCTCAGCGACGAACCACCTTCCTGACTGTCAGAGCCAGCCCGCCGGCCAGCAGCAGAACCATCAGCGGCAACCCGGCGCCCGGCGACCCAGAGGTCAGGTCGGCTGCCTGCCCGCCGGTGCCGGTGTTGACCAGGCCTGGCTTCGCGCTGCCGGACCCGGGCAGCTTCAGCGTCGCGACCGCGACATTCATCGTCTTCGAGGCCGGCTCACCGACGGCGAACACCCGGGTCAGATAACCGGCCCGGACCGGCAAATTCAGCGGCCCGAGAACAACCGGTGTGGTCGCACCGGTCGGCACGATGTCGACCTTGTAGGTACCGGCCGGAACCACCACGTCGAGCGATTCACCGTTCGCCACGTTGGCGAACAGCACCTGGCCGTTCACCCGGATGTCGGCCGGCCCGACCGCCGCGGTGTGCGCCACCCGGACGGCGGCCTTGTCCCGCGGTACGGCGGTCAGCTTGTTGGCGTAGGTGGTGATCACCGGAGCCGCGGTCGGCGCCGCCGGGCGATGGATGACGACATCGAGGTTGCCGTTGGCACCCACTGTCACCTGCCGCTCGATCACCACCTTTCCGCCCTCTGTCGCGGTGATCTTGCGCGACCCGGCCGCCACCGTCAGCGGCCCGACAACCTCGGCCGCCTGCACCCCACCGGCCACCTGCTTGCCGTCGACGGCGATCGCGAGCGTTCGGCCGGGCAGTCCCTGAATGACGTGCAGGACGCCACTCGAGGCCGCCTGGGCCGGCACCGCGACCAGGCCACCGAGCCCGGCCACAACGATCGCCAGCAGCACGGAAAAGAGACCGCGAAATTGCGGACCTGACATTCTCGATAATTTCGCCGGGGTATTTCTCCATGTCGAGATAACTGTTGGAGATTGCCCGGACACCCTCTGTCCCCGCATTTTCCCCCGCCCTTCGGAAATGCATCGAGAATTGCCCGACAATGCCAATTGCGGCGTATCGTATGCGGAAGTCGACCTGGCCACCAGAGGAAGCGTCCGGGCCCGTTGGGGGCGATACCGCATGTCCGCACGCAGGTACGCCGGGGCCTTGGCGACGCTGATGTTCGGGCTCGGCTCGACCGTTGCCTGCTCACCCGACCGGGCCGTGACCCCGGTCGATCCCAGCCCTGGCCCGCTGACCACCGACGTCACCGGCACCCCGTCGATCCTGTCGCCGCCGCCGTCCGAGGGTCCGGGCCGGACCGCCCCCGGAATCCATCTCGCCGCGATCCCTCGCGCCGACGGCAGTTTCGACATCACCGAAGACGTCGTACTGCGCTCCGAGGTCGCCGTCATCCGTCTTCAACCGCCGCGATCGGGGGAGCATCTCCCGGGGATGATGCGATCGACCCAGCCCGTCGCGACGAACCTGTGGATCACCGCTGCCGGTCAGCGGGTGCCGGCAGCCGCTCAACTGGCCGTGAACCTCATCGTGCCGCTGACGGTGGCCACGACCAGATTGCGGCTGACCTACCGGCTGACCAACTCGACCTTGCGCAGCCAACCGTCGGAGTCCGGCCGGGCCGCGGCGGCGATCAGCCCACTCACCGCCGCCGTCGACGGGACCCTGCCGACGAACTACCAGATCTCCGGCGGCGGACTGCTCAACGCGGTCTGCCCCGAACTGACCGAAACCCGCTGCGCCGTCGGCGAGCCACCCGGGCTGGGTATCCAGCCAGGCATCCCGGCCGGCCAAGCGCTCGTAGTACTGCAACTCGATCTGCCGAAGCAGGCCTGACCGGCGGCTTTGAAGCGCTTAGGCTGGGGCCATGGTCGACACACAGCCTGAGGACCGGATCGCCTTCGGCACCGCCCGGGCCCGTTGGGTGTTGGCCGCCACGGCACTCGGCTCGGGGATGGCGTTCCTGGACGGCACGGTCGTCAACGTCGCGCTGCCCGCGATGGGTGAGGACCTGGGCGCCGACATCGCCGGGCTGCAGTGGATCGTGAACGGCTACATGCTGATGCTGGCCTCGCTGATCCTGCTGAGCGGATCGCTCGGTGACCGGCTCGGCCGCCGCCGGACCTTCGTGGCCGGCGTCATCTGGTTCGCGCTGGCGTCACTGGTCTGCGCGGTGGCGCCGAATCTCGAGGTGATGATCGCCGGCCGCATCCTGCAAGGGATCGGCGGCGCCCTGCTGACCCCGGGCAGTCTCGCGATCCTGCAGACGAGCTTCCGGCCGGCGGACCGCGCCAAGGCGGTCGGCCTGTGGTCGGGGCTCACCTCGGTCGCCGCGGCGGTCGGGCCCTTCGTCGGCGGGAGCCTGGTGGACAACGGCTCGTGGCGGCTGATCTTCGTGATCAACCTGCCGATTGCCGCGGTCACCGTCCTGGTCACCCTGCGGCACGTGCCGGAGACGCGCGACGAGACGACGTCCGGCAAGCTCGATGTGGCCGGCGCCGTTCTCGCGACCGTCGGACTGGCCGGGCTGACCTTCGGTCTGATCAGCGCCGGGGACCGCGGTTTCGGTGACGCCTTGGTGCTGGTCTCGCTGGCGATCGGCGTCCTGGGCCTGGCGGCCTTCGTGCAGGTCGAGCGACGCAGCTCGCATCCGATGCTGCCACCGGGAATCTTCAGTAGCCTCCGGTTCACCGGAGCCAACCTGGTCACCGTCGTCGTGTACGGCGCGCTGGGCACGGCCACGTTCCTCTTGGTCGTCTATCTCCAGACAGGGCTCGGCTACGAAGCACTGACCGCCGGTGCGGCGTTGTTGCCGATGACCGTGCTGATGCTGGGACTCTCGGGCTACGCGGGCGCCTTGTCGGAGAAGATCGGCGCTCGCATCCCGATGACCGTCGGCCCGCTCTTCATGGCCGGCGGCTTCCTGCTGATGATGAACGTCGAGCCCGGCGCGGAGTACCTCACGGACGTCCTGCCGTCCGTCGTCGTACTGGGGATAGGCCTGGTGTGCACGGTGGCTCCCCTGACTGCCACCGTGCTGTCCTCGGTCGAGGACCATCACGCCGGTGTCGCCTCCGGGGTCAACAACGCCGTCGCGCGGTCGGCCCAGTTGATGGCGGTCGCCGCGATTCCGCTGGCGGCAGGCATCACCGGTGACTCCTACCGTGATCCCGCTGCCTTCAGTGATGGCTTCCAGATGGCCATGTGGATCTCGGCCGGCCTGGCCGTTGCGGGCGCAGTACTGGCTTGGGTGACGCTTGGACCGGCTCCGCGTCGGCCCGCCGAGCCTCAGGCCCATCACCGGCACTGCGCTCTGGAGTCGCCGCCACTGTCGAACTGCCCGACTAGTTCACGGTGAAGGTGCGCGATGTCCCGGTGAACGGTGTGATGGTGCCGTTCAGCGCCTTCGCATCTCCGCGGTGGATGATCCGGTAGGTGCCGGGCTGGGTCGCCTTCCAGGTGATCGTCGCCTTCGAGTCGGCCAGGCCGGTCCGGGTCCAGCGATAGGTGGTGTCCCAGTCGCCGTCGTCGGCAACTCGTTGCCATTGGCCCCCAACTTGGCGCTGCACCTCGAGGTACGTGCCGTTGCGGTGCAGGTTGTTCTTGGGATGGCCGGTGACGAACTTGACCGAGACCGTCGCCCCTCGCACGTACTGCGGTGCCGCGTCCGTCAGCACCTGGCCGAACGACTTGAACGGTGGCGGACTGTCGACCACAACTCCGGTCTGCAGATTCAGCTCGGCGGTCGCGGGCTTCGGCGGATGCGTCCCGATCGGGACCGGCGTACCGGCCTTCAGCGCCTTCGCCAGTCCGGCGAACTCCTGCTGGTACGCCGGCAACGTGTACTTGCCGAACAACGTCGAGCCGCCCTCGTACTGCTGGAGCTGGTACTCCTCCGGCGTCGTCACGTACTGCGCGTAGGCGTTGGCATAGCCCTGGATCAACACGTTCTCGAGCGGAACCCCGAGTTCGGCCGCTACCGTACGCCGGAGTCGCAGGCCGGCCACGATCGTCACCTCACCAGGCACCGCGACCAGGTGGAACTGGCCGAGTTTCACCAACTGGATCGGCACGATGTCCGGCGTTGCCTGGAGCAACCCGGTCGGCACCGCGGCCAGCTTGGGTGACTGGCAGCTGATCAGCCACGGCGGCACGTCGACCTTGTACGGCTTCAGCAGCTCGAAGAACGGGTTCGTCACGCCCTCGGGGATCACCGCGATCCCCGGCCCGTCCTCGACGCTGCCGGCCAAGGTCGAGACGCCGACCACGCCGGGACAGGTGCGGTGCGGCTCACCGTCGGGCGTGTACCGCGGGGCGACCTGGACAGCCGACATGTCGACAAATCGCATCCGGGCGTCGATGCTGCCGGTGATCGGCGCGCGCGGCCCGTTGTAGGCCTGGACCGCGGCCCGGTGCTGCCGGTCGCCGAGGATCTGCTGGTTCAGCAGCGGGTTCTCGGTCGGACCGGAACCGGGCCGGAGATTGAGGTTCGGCGACATGTCGCCGGCATTGGTGTTGGGGAACGCGGCAACAAATCCCTGGCTCTCGTCGAGATAACGGACCCCCTTCTCGTCGTGCTCCCAGCGATACGCCGCATAACCCTTGTTGTCCGGGCTGATCAACGTGTTCTCGTTGGTGATCGAGGTCGCATGGGTGGCGAACCAGCTGATCGCGCCGACATCGGTGCCGCCCTGCTGGAAGCGCAGTACGGTCACGGCCGGGTCGATCCCCTGCGGGAAGGCGGCGCGGTCACTGGCCGGGTTCTGCTCGAAGGCGACTCGCGAGCGCTGAACGCTGGCGTTCGTCAACGTGGAGCGGCCGAGACTGATGGTGCCGGGGGCAAGGTTTCCGTGGGCCTCGGTGATCGCCTCGACGATCCCGTCGACGGTCGCGTCGAAGGCCTGCTTCTGGAACCCGAGGATGGACAGGTTGTAGGCCAGGTTGTGCGACTGGCCGCCGGGGCCGCTGTGCGTGTGAGTTGCCGAGAGCAACACGTTTCGCTCGGAGTACAGGTCGCCGTACTTCGCTCGCAGCTTGGCCAGGACGGCGTCCCGCTGGGCCTGGAAGATCATCCCGAGATCCGCGTTGACGTAGGCAACCCGCTGGCCACTCGCCTGATCGACGGTCACGAACGCCCGGGCCCGCAGCCGCTGGTGCAGCCCGGTCGTATTCTGCCCGAACTTGGAGTAGCCCATCATCCCGTTCTCCGCGGCCGGGCCGGTGACGTCGGAGATCCCACGCCCGACCAGGTACGGCGAGTCGGCGGCCTGCGCGGTGGTGCGGTGGCCGCTGACCGCGGTGGCGACCAGCGCGAGGGCGAGTACGGCGACGAGCGGGCGGGGGCGGCGGCGCATGACGTCTCCTGTCAGTCCTGTCAGGATGAAAGCTGAGCCAATTTCATCTTCATCGGAGCGTACTGACTCCCTCGCGTACTGTGAAGGCTTGACGTTTTAACACAGTCGTGCTGTACGATCGTATGCATGACCTGGTTGCGTGCCTGCTTCGGCGCCCTTGCGATGGCCATCGCCCTCGGCACGGCCTCCGCCGCCTCCGATGCCTTGTCCGGAATCCCTGCCTGGCTGGACCGCCTGCTGCCGGCACTGCTCTGCACGGCGATCGCGGTCCTGCTGATCCGGCCCTGGCGCCGTCGCCGGCAACTGGGCCTCGTCGGCGGCTGGCGGCCGTTCGCCCGCGGAGTCGCCGTCACTGGCGGCAGCGCGGCAGTGATGCTCGGCCTCGGTACTGCGGCAGGCTGGATCGACTGGGGCCCGTTCGATCTTGGCAGCGTGCTCCTCTTCCTCCTGACCAACGCAGTGATCGCCGTGCTCCTCGAAGCCTTCCCGGAGGAGCTGACGCTGCGCGCGGCCACACCTACAGCGCTCTCCGCGACGGCCACCGCCCATGGATCAGCGCTGTCGGAACGACCTTTCTCTTCCTGCTGGTGCCCGGCGCCGCGTCAGTGATCCAGGCGCTCCTGAGCGGACTCATCGGCGTCTCCGCTCCGACTCCGGGCCTCGCCCCGCCTGGCGAAGACGCCATCAGCTACCTGATTCTGTTGACCTTCTTCAGCTTCACCCTGGTCGCGGCCCGCACTTCCACCGGCTCCCTCTACGCGAGCATCGCAACCCATCTGACCTTCCTCACCGTCAACCGCCTGACCCTGCTGGGCGGCGATCGCGACTCGGGCTGGTCCGCCGAACTGACCGCACCCGACGCGATCCTGCTGATCCCCGGCTATTTGTTGCTAGCAGCAATCATTTACCGATGGTCAGGTAGTAGGCGCGAGTCTCGGCGGGCAGCCGCTCCAGCGAGTAGCGCAGCATAGTTCGCGGCATCCGGGCGGCATGCTTGTCCAGGAAGGCGAGCAGGTCGTCCGGAGCGCGCTTGGCGGCTTCCCGCAACATCCAGCCGGAGGCCTTGTGGATCAGATCCTCCCGGTCGCCGAGCACCAGCTCGGCCAGCGCGAAGGTGTCGGCGGTCTGGCCGGTCCGAATCAGCCCGTACGTCGCGACCAGCGCGATCCGCCGTTCCCAGAGGTTGCTAGAGGCAATCAATGTGTAGAGCGGATCGCGCGGCTTGTCGAGCAGGTAGCCGCCGACGACGTCCGGCGCACTGCAGTCGACGAGGTCCCAGTTGTCGATGTACCGGGTGTTGCGCAGGTAGAGGTCGAAGATCGCCGCCAGTTCCGCGGGGTTCGCAGTACGGGGCTTGAGGGCTCGGGAGGCGCGGTCCGCGAGAAGGCAGAGCATGGCCAGCCGGTGTTCGTGGACCGGGCTCGCCAGCGCCTTCTCGATCGCGGGTAGCGGCAGGCCGACGCGGAGATAGGGCTTCAGCAGCGCACGCACTGTGGAGAGCTTGACGCCGATCATCCGGTCGCCCTCGCCGTACCCACCCGGCTTGACCTGGAAGTAGCGCGCGAGCACCTCGGCGGTCGCCGGGTCGGCGGCCGCGTCGAGCTCCGCGAGCAGGTCGTCGATCGTGGTCAGAGCACCAGCCCTCCCGTCACCCGCAGGTTCTGGCCCGTGATCCACCGGCTGTCCGGTCCGGCCAGGAACGCGACCACATCGGCGATGTCGGCCGGTACGCCGAGCCGGCCGAGCGCGGTCAGGCCGATCACTCGCTCGAAGACCTCCGGTGGGTTCGAGCCGCGGAACATGTCGGTGTCCGTGGCGCCGGGCGAGACGCAGTTGACGGTGATGCCGCGCGACCCGAACTCCCGGGCGGCAACGGCGGAGAACTGCTCGAGTGCTGCCTTGCTCGCGGCGTACAGGGAGATGCTCGGGCCGGGCAGCACGGTGTTGAGTGTCGACAGGTTGATGATGCGACCGTCGTCCCGCAGTACCGAACCCGCCTTCTGCAGGGCGAAGTACGGCCCCTTCAGGTTGCCGGCCATCAACTCGTCGTACTCCGCTTCGGTGACGTCCGCGATCGGTTTGGGCATCACGGTCGCCGCGTTGCAGACGAAGATGTCGAGCCCGCCGGCCGGTTCGGCGGCGAGCGCGAAGACCTCGTCGATGGCGGTCAGATCGGCCTGGTCGGCCTGTATCGCGACCGCCTGGCCGCCGGCCGCCTTGACCTCGTCGACCACCTCACCCGCTGCCGCGGAGCTGGCCGCGTAGGTGAAGGTGACCGCCGCGCCGTCGGCCGCGAGCCGGCGGACGATGGCCGCTCCGATCCCGCGCGAACCACCGGTCACGAGTGCGCCTTTGCCGGTCAGTACTCCCATCGGAACTCCTTCCGCAGCTGTCTCGTCATCGCTGCCTGCCATGATCGCCGACCCTCGGGGCCACTGACGGTGAGCGACCGCGCTGGTTGCCGAGGGCGACGGTAGGACCGGTGCTCCGGTGGTTTGGTCACGCTCCGGGGTCGCTGCGCGGGGACCCGTTGTGGCGCTCGGTTGTTGGGGCATACGGTTACACCAGGGCTGTCTCCCACCACGCCAGGACCGACCGGCGTCCGCGGGGGCACCCGGGGGAGAATCACCGTGACGAGCCAGCCCGAGTCCCACGATGGGGAGATGATCCGGACCACCTTCGGTGCCGTCACCGAAGAGCTGGCGGCCGGCGTTCTGGTGGTCCGGCTGTCGGGTGAGATCGATATCGCCACCACCGAGTTCGCCGCCGAAGCCATCCGCGCCGCCATCGCCCCGCCGGCCCGGAAGGTGCTGATCGACGTGTCCGCGGTGACGTTCTGCAGCTCGGCCGGACTGGGCAACCTGGTCGAGGCCCGGCAATTGGCCGGGCAACGTGGCATCGATCTCGCATTGGTGGGTGTCGGACGTCCGGTGGACCGTCCACTGACCATCACCGGCCTCGGCCGTGAGTTCCGGATCTTCGCTTCGGTCGACGACGCCCTGGACCAGGGCGGATCCGCCTGACAGGTCGCGGAGCCTGGCCGGGCCGATCGGTTCGGCCTGTCCCGAATGGGGGAAGGCTGTCCTTACATCCGACCAGCCTGGGGGAATCGCGATGAGTTCAGCCGCCCGCCTGCGGATCGGCGTACGGTCTGTCGGCGAGGCCGTGGTGGTCACCCCGTCCGGCATCCTGGACGTCGCGACCGCACCGCAACTGCGAACGTTCCTCACCAAGCAACTGGCGGAGCAACCGGCCGCGGTCATCGTGATGCTGCACGACATCGTGCTGGCGAAGGCGTACACACTCGGCGTTTTCACCGCGGTGGCCCGGCAGACCGCGCAGTGGTCCGGGCTCCCGCTGATCCTGGTGACCAGCCGCCACCACGACCACCAGTTGCGGCTTCATTCGGCGGTGGTGGCCCGGTTCATCCCTGTCTTTGACAACCTCGCGTCGGCGCTCGCGTCGATGAACAGCTCACCGGTCCGCCAGCTGACCAGGCTCAGGCTCGGGCCCGAACCGGCCAGCCCGGGAGTGGCCCGGCGGTTTGTCGCGGCCACCTGCGAGCTGTGGCGCTGCGAGGACGTGGCCGAGGACGCGGTGGCCATCGTCTCCGAGCTGGTCGCGAACGTCGTCCGGCACGCCGGGACGGACGCCGTACTGCGCCTGGAGCTGCGCAGGCAGCTCCTGACCGTCGCGATCAGCGACGGCAACCCCAGTCTGCCGGTCCGGCCGTCGACCGAGGACTGGGCGGAGAACGGCCGCGGCCTGGGCATCGTCAGGGCGCTGTCCACCGGCTGGGGAGCGAACCGGACGATCAGCGGAGGCAAGATCGTCTGGGCGACCGTCCGGGTGACGACGCCGAGCGCCCGGCCGACGATCAACAACGGCTGGCGGAACGGCAGGTAGCGCGCCCGAGAGGGCTTCGTGTCCAGGATGAGGCCGATCGATTGGCCTCAAGTCCACGGTGTTGGGGGTTCTGGGCCCTACGATGACGCGTGTGAGCGTCGATTCCAGGAAGCAGCAGAGTCGGCCTACCGTGCAGGACGTCGCCCGGGAGGCCGGTGTCTCCCCGTCCACCGTGTCGCGCGCCCTGCACACCCGGGGCTACGCCTCACCGGAGGTCCGCGAACGCGTCCAGGCGGCCGCCCAGCGGCTCGGGTACGTGCCGAACCACATGGCCCGCAACCTGCGCAGCCGGACCTCGACCGCGATCGGGGTGCTGATCTCCGACCTGCGCAACCCGTTCTACGCCGACCTGGCCGCCGGGGTCGAGGAAGTACTCCGGTCCGAGGGCTACCAGATGATCCTGGTGAACGACAACGGCGACCCCGAAGAGGAGATGCACGCGGCGGAGACGCTGCTCGCGATGCAGGTCGCCGGGGTGATCGTGACTCCGGTCGCGGCCGCCTGCCCGAAGATGCTGCAGGACAACGGCATCAACGTGGTCTCCGCCGACCGGCAGCTCGGCCGCGGCGGCGACGCCGTACTGAGTGACAACAAGGCCGGTGCGCGGGAGCTGACCGAGCACCTGCTCGGGCTCGGCCACGAGCGGATCGGCCTGTTGATCGACGAGACGAAATGGTCCACCGGCGCGGGCCGGCTGGCCGGCTTCCGGGCGGCGTACGAGGATGCCGGGCTGGAGCTCGACGAGGACCTGATCGTCTACACCAGCTTCGACGCCGAGGCCGCCCGGGAGACCACCCGCGAGCTGCTGAACGAGCACGACGTCACCGCCATCCTGTCGGCCAACAACGTGCTGGCCCAGGGCGCATTGGCCGAGTTGAAGCACCGCAGACTCCGGATACCGAACAAAATCAGCCTCGCCGCGTACGACGATGTGCCGTGGATGTCACTGGTCCAACCGGGCATAACCACCGTGGATCAGCACACAGTGGATCTGGGTCGTAGCGCTGCGCAGTTGTTGCTGGCCAGAATCCGGGACGAATTGCCCGCACGGCGGCGAATTGTCCGGGTGACGCCCCGCCTCGTCATCCGCGGATCGACCGGTCCCGCTCCCAGAAACTGAATTTCTGGCGTACGACCGGCACATGACACAACTTCATGTAGACCGGGTCATCGCCAGGCAGCTCGAGCGTCACACCGAGGTCGCCTACGCGATGCACAGCCAGCTGGAGGCGATTCAAGCAGTCGCCGACGAGCTCATCCGCCGACTCGACTCGGGCGGGGTGCTCTACACCTACGGCAACGGCGGATCCGCTGCCGACGCACAACACCTGGTCGGTGAACTCATCGGCCGTTACCTGAGGGAACGGCGGCCGCTGCCCGCCGTCGCCCTGGTCGGCGACGCGGCCGTCACGAGCTGCATCGCCAACGACTACTCCTATGACGAAGTGTTCTCCCGGCAGGTCCAGGCCCTGGTCCGGCCGGCCGACATGGTGGTCGGCTTCAGCACCTCGGGGACGTCACCGACGGTGGTGAAGGGACTGGAGGCGGCCCGCTCGGCGGGCGCGTGCTCGGTGGCCTTCACCTCCCGGCGCGGCGTCGGCCTGGCCGCGGCCGCCGACCTGGCGATCGTCGTACCGGCCGAGGAGACGGCCAGGATCCAGGAGATGCACCTGCTGGCCCTGCACATGGTCAGCGAGATCGTCGACCAGTGGGCCGCGGCCTACTGATCGGCCTGAATGAACCGGTTGTGGGAGCCGGTTTTTGAGTGAGGTGACGCCGGGTGGAACGCCCCACCCGGCTCGCCCGTTGCCGTTGTACGCCGTACTGCAACCTTCCGATCGCGTCACCTCGACGGCCGCCGGACAGTTGATGCGGTAGCGTCCTGTGTCCCGTGCGCGGGGCACTGTGACCCGTGAAGGCTTTGACGAAGGAATGAGAATGGCTGAGAGCGCCAAGATCATCGTGGTGGTGCCGACCTACAACGAGCGGGAGAACCTGCCCGTCCTGGCGGCGCTGCTGTCCGACCTGAAGCTGCCCGGGCTGCAGATGCTGGTGGTCGACGACAACTCCCCCGACGGCACCGGCGACGTCGCCGACGAACTGGCCAAGGCCGCGCCGGAGCAGGTCTCGGTCCTGCACAGGACCGAGAAGGACGGGCTGGGGCGCGCGTACATCGCCGGCATCAGCCGCGCGCTGGACGAGAACGCCGACATCATCATCCAGATGGACGCCGACCTGTCGCACCCGTCGTCGGTGATCCCGCTGATGGTCGAGACCCTGCAGACCACCGACGCCGCCGTGGTGATCGGCTCACGCTACGTAGAGGGCGGCTCGGCCGCGGCCGAGTGGGCCTGGCACCGGCGGCTGCTGTCGGCGTTCGCGAACATCTACGTCAACACGATCCTGCGCCTACACGTGAAGGACGCCACCGCCGGCTTCAAGGCCTGGAAGGCCGAGACCCTGCGCGCCATCGACGTCTCCACGATCCGCAGCAACGGCTACTCGTTCCAGGTCGAAATGAACTACCGAGCAGTCCGCCAGGGCAAACGCATAGCCGAAGTCCCCATCCGCTTCGAAGAACGCACAGTAGGCGCCTCCAAAATGAGCCTCAAGGTCCAACTGGAGTCAGCCCTAATGCCCTGGAAACTCCTCTTCAAACGCTCCTAACCCGGGCACCGTCGGCACCCCGCGCGGCGCCAACGGCCTGCTCAGCGTTGCGACCGTGCCTACCCCACCCCCGCAATGCCCAGCACCGCGAGCGCGCCTCCCAGCCCCACACGAATCGCGACGCAATGCCAGCACCGCGTGCGGGCCCTCCCTGCCACCCACGGCTCGCCCCGCGATGCCAGGACCGTGTGCGGGCCTCCCTGCCCGACATGCCTCGTCCCGCGATGCCAGGACGCCGTGTCCGGCCGGCCCCTTGGTGCCCGCCGCCGCCAGGCGCCAGCCAGCGAAATGCCCCACCCTGCGGAGTGCCACCACTCCCCCTCCTCCGCATTGCGACCGCGCGCACCCCACCCCCGCAACGCCCAGCATGCTGGACGGGCCTCCCTGCCCCACACTGCTCGCCCCGCGATGCCAGCACGCCATGTCCGGCCAGCACCTGGGGTCCCCAACCACCGGCCGCTAGCCAGCGACATGCCACACCCCAGCCTCAGCACTGCGACCGTGGCCTACCCGACCCTCGCAGTGCCAGCACCCCAGGTCCTGCTTCCCGCCCCACAGCTCGCACCCCACACGGCTGCACTGGCGCAGCCACACACCACGTAGCGGCGTGCGGCGTGCCCTCTCCGCCCCACAACCGGCCGCGCCGCCGCTTGCCGGCGCCTCCACCACCCCGCCCGTCGCCGCGTAGCGGCACACCCCGCGTAGCGGCACCTGGCGGCGCAGCCGCGCGTACCGGCTCAGCCGTAGCCGAGCTCGTGCAGCCGAGCATCATCAATCCCGAAGTGATGTGCGATCTCATGCACCACCGTGATGTTGACCTCGTCCACAACATCCTCGACCGACTCGCAGATCTCCAGCGTCGGATTCCGATAGATCGTGATCCGATCCGGCAGCACACCACCGTAGTAATGCCCGCGCTCGGTCAGCGGAATCCCCTCATAGATCCCCAGCAGATGCGGATCACTGGCCGGCGCATCGTCCTCCACGAAGACCGCCACGTTGTCGATCAACGCCGCCAACTCCGTCGGCACCTGATCCAGCGCTTCGGACACCAGTACTTCGAAATCTGCCCGGCTCATCTCGATCACCACACCACCCTAGTGACCCGCCCCACACCCCCGGATTCCTCACCGCCCGCCACACGCGACGACCACCCGACACGACCCCAGTGCACCCCTCCACCACGATCTCCCCGCAGATCGCCAACCACGCCCGCACAGCCCCAACCCACGCCCCCACCCCCTCCTCCAACAGCCCTCACCACCGCCCTGAAGAACTCGTTTTGGACCTACGCCCGGTCTCCTCTATGCTTACGGCTGTCCCAAGGAGCTTCGGCTCCCGCGGTCCGAGTCCCCATCGTCTAGTGGCCTAGGACGCTGCCCTTTCAAGGCGGTAACGCGGGTTCGAATCCCGTTGGGGATACGGTCGAAAGACCGATGTCAGCAAGGCTCGAAAGATGGTGTAGCATCGTCGAGCAATCTGGCCCAGTAGCGCAGTTGGTTAGCGTGCCGCCCTGTCACGGCGGAGGTCGCGGGTTCGAGTCCCGTCTGGGTCGCCAGGAGAGTGGCGGCGGGTGTCCATCACCGCCGCCATCTGTCTCTCCCGGTCAGGTAGCTCAGCTGGTAGAGCGTCCGCCTGAAAAGCGGAAGGTCGGCGGTTCGAGACCGCCCCTGACCACACGTCTCATATCAACCCTCTCCGTTCGTCGGAGAGGGTTTTTTCTTCCCCACGCGCGCTCCGCAGCCGACCTCCGGCGCTCCGCTCCTCCGGCCGCCAGCTACGCCCACTCCCGCCCACCCTCCGGCTACCGCCGGCGGAGGTTTCCGGCTGACTCCGGGTCTATCGGCTGACGCCGCATTTGCGCTACGCCGCGCGCTGCGCGCTCTGGGCACACCGCTCACCTCTGTCGACGCCCCCGTGATTTCTGGCCAACTCAGTCGGGCAAAGGCTTCAATCGGTGGATCGGGCTGGATCGACCGACCAGAAACACGTCCTGACCGGCGTCGCTAATCACCAACCGGTGTTCCTCACGCGGCGGTCGACCAGCCGCGAGCCAATCTCCATGCGCGGCCTCGACGTCGCTCCAGACCGTACCGGCGCCGCCTTGGGTCACCAGACCATCCGCGAGACGCGCCCAAGACCCATCTGGGCGGATCGCCACCGACACACCGTCCACGGTCATCACCCGGACGTCGGGGCTCGTCAGGTCGAGCCAGAATCGCGCCTCGTTGTCGCGATAGATCGAGGCATCGAAGCGGTACGCCCGGCTGACACCGACTCCGTTCAGAGCAACCTGGATCGCCTCCCCGACTACCTCGGGTTCCGGCTGATGACGCAGTGGCATGAAGTACGCGGAAATCGGCAGGAACTGACCCGCTGCCTCACCAGTCGCCCCTTTTCGAACCACCGCGACGCCGGCACCGAGTGGAGTCACGATGACCCCACCCGGCCGAAGCTGCTGAAGCCAAGCCGCAGGTACGTAGTCGAGCCGGCAGGTCGCGATGACAGCGTCGTACGGGCCGGCGTCCGGATAACCATTGACTCCGTCGGCGACTGCTAGCAGCGGCCGGTACCCTGCCGTTTCGAGCCGGCTCCGCGCCTGAGCGACTAGCTCGGGGTCTATGTCGACGCTTACCACCTGGTCAGGCCCAAGCCTCTCCGAGAGCAGCGCTGCGTTGTACCCGGTGCCGGTACCAATCTCGAGAACTCGCTCATTGCCGGACAACTCAAGTGCTTGGAGCATGCCGGCCATCAAACTCGGCGCCGTCGAGGATGACCTGACATCCTCAGTCGTGACGAGGTGGATGTCCGAGTAGACAGCCGACAACCACTGGTCCCCAGCTGTGGAGTCGACGATCGAGGTGCCTTGCTGGTCACCGCGATAGAACCGCGGCACGAACAGATGACGCGGTACTGCGCTGAACGCTGCCTGCCACCGCGGATCAGTGATGTGGCCGTTAGCAACGAGTTCACTGACCAGCTTGTCCAGGTCTCCTGCGGCTTGGCGGGCGAGGCTCGCTCTCGGCTCGCTCATCGGCAGCTCGTCTCCAGAAAGTCCGTGATTGCACAGGCGATGGCGTCGCGCAGCTCGGGAATGAAAGCCCATTGTCCATTGGGGTTGGCTTCGAGAAACATCCAGCCACGCTCAGGATCGACCTTGAAGTCGAGCGCGGCGAAGGTCAGTCGCAATTCGCGAAGCAGATCGAGCACCGCCCGGCGTACACCTTCGGGTACCTCGACAACCCGGTACTCCACGTTCTCATGATGAGCTCTGATATCGATCGGCCCGCCCAAATCCGCTGGATGAATTTCGGTGGCGAAGAGCTCCCCTCCGACGGCGGTCAGACGGATATCGACGCCCGAAACGAGTTCCTGGAACAGATGTGCCGTAGCGGCGATGCCCGGATCACCCCACAGATCTTCACCCACCTCGGCTGTGTACAGAACGCCGCTGCCCCGCAGATCATCGACCGTCACCATCGTGGCCAACGACTTGGTGACGATCCGGCCGCCGACCGACCTCGCGAAATCGCTGACGGACTCCGGTTCGGTGGTGATGAGCGTCGCCGGCACCCGCAGGCCACAGCGCGCCGCGACGGCGAGCTGATGCGGCTTGACCCGTGCATCTGCCATGGCCGACGGGCTGTTCAGCCAGACTGCGTCTGGAAGGCTCGTGAGAACACCTGAGAACCCATGTCGGGCCTGAGAACGAGCGAATGTCTCCTCCGCCGACGAGCCTCCGGCCGGGATTCGGAACTCCGAAGGTCTGCGGTAGTAGACGGCACGCACCGACTGAAGGTCGATCTCTCGAGGCCCTCCGGTGAATCCCCCGTCCCAGGTTGTCCCGTCCCGATCGAGCCTCGCCGTAAGGCGGAGGTCAGCCGGAAAGCTTCCCGGGTCGCAGCGCACGAAGGGGGTCCCTCTCGCATTGAGCTGATGCAGGACCACATCAGCTGTGGGGTCGTCATCATGAGTCAGCACCAGGATCCTGGCGGGGTCGGTCATCTTGGTGGCCCCGGCTACTTGTCGTCTGCCATCCAGTCCACGGTAAGCACGTCCTTACCGTCGGACTCTGTTTGGGTCATGGTCGCGGCGACCGGCATGACCTCGGTCGCAAGCTGCCCATTGACGAGGCCGACCTGTCGCTCCCGGCAGAGCGTCACCGTCGGGGGATTGAATCGCGGCCGACCAGGTGAATAGTCGACGAAGCGCAGACCGAATGGGCGAACGAACTCGTCGGCGGAGGTCTCCGCACCCTGCATACTGCTGAGCGGAAAGCGGTCTTGGTCCTGCCACATGATGTTCTCCTGGTGAGTTGAAGTCAGAGCACGGTCAACGGCCACAGCCGCTGCTCAGACGGAATCGGTGGATGATCGGGGACGCAGTCCGGATCGACAAGGACCGTGGGCGGCAGCGGCTCATTGGTGATGCGCAACCCGGCGAATCGACGGCCCATCGCAGCGGCGTACCGATCAGCGAGCAGCCTCTCGGCGACGTAGGTGGCAATCACGTGGCTGCCGAACCAGACCTGCACCCTGCGGCGCTCGAGAGCCGTCATCGCCGGCCTCGCAGATCGCGCGCTACATCGATCACCATCGCCACGACCAAGACTGCGGCGATCACGGCCAGCACTCGCATCTGTGTGTTCACGACACTCACCACTTCTTCCGTCCACTCCGCAGCCGCCGGAATTTCCCGACACGACGAGCGAACCATCGGTTACGGTGAGTTGGTACCTGTATCAACGGCCGATGTGGTGAAAGCGGTGAACGGCGAGCCCGGTCAACTGTTCACCGAGGGGAGGCAACTGTCGTGTCAAAGGCCCGGCAGCGCAACGAGAAACTCGCGGCAGTCATCGCGGAGGCTGGCTGGTCGCACGCCCAACTGGCGCTCGCTTTCGGACGTGTCGCGGCCGAGCGGCGGTCCCAAGACCAGGCCGGTGTCGGCCGATCACACGTCTCTCACTGGGTGGCCGGCTCCAGGCCGTCCGGCTCCGCACCCGACATCCTCGTCGAGACCTTGTCCCGTCGTCTCGGACGGCCGGTCACGGCTGATGAGATTGGCCTCACCCAGTTGACCTCGTCACCGATACTCGACTGGAATGCCGACACGTTGACGGCGCTGGTCGATCTCGGGAGAAGCACCTTGGATGTCGAGCGCAGGGCGGTACTGCGGGCAGCCGGCTACTCGGCCGCCGCGCTGGCATTGCCTGACCAGGCATGGTGGGACCAGCTCGCCGATCGATCCACGAAGCAGACTCTCAAGGGCGGCCGCTTGGTCGGCACGGGAGATCTCGAAGCTGTCCGAGAGACGGTGCAACTCTTCACCCGAATTGACCAGCGCCGTGGCGGAGGCCATGCCCGTGCGGCCGTCGTTCAGTACCTGACCTCGGATGTCGCGGGATATCTGCGCGCCTCCTACACCGACGACGGTGTTCGAAAGGGCATGTTCTCCACGGCCGGCGAACTCGCCTACCTCGTCGGCTGGATGGCATTCGACAACTCCGAGCACGCGATCGCCCAGCGATATTTCGCCGTCGCCGTGAAGTTGGCGGCAGAAGCCGACGATGCACCGCTAGCCGGCCACATCCTTCGCGCCATGGCGCACCAGGCGGTCGATCTAGGACATCACCGGCAGGCAGTCAAGGTAGCCGAGGCATCACTGGACGGTCGTCGCTATCAAGACGCCAGCCCGCGTGAACGCGCCCTGATCGGCGTGGTCCACGCCCGAGCGCTGGCGGTCGACGGGCAACGAACTGCTGCGGCCCGCGCCCTCCTCCGCGCCGAGACAGACCTCGCCTCCGCGAAAGCTGGCGACGACGAGCCTGGCCGCGTGTTCTTCTTCGGCGAAGCAAGCCTCGCCCACGAAACCGCCTGCACGTTGCGCGACATGGGCAACCTTGCATCGGCAACCAGAGAGTTCCAGCACAGCGTCCGTACCCGCAAGGCGGCTACCTTCACCCGCACCCACGCTGTGACCCTCGGCTACCTGGGCGCAGTACAGGCTCGCAGCGGCAGTATCGAGGAGGCATGCGGGACCTGGTCCGAGGCGCTCGACGCCATGGACGGAGTCCACTCCGGCCGAGCTCGCCAGGCGGTCCGCGACATGCGCTCCAGCCTCTCGGTCTACCGCGCCAAGGGCATCCGCTCCGTAGCTGAACTCGATAGCCGTGCAGCCAGATACCTTGCCTCGGCCGAGCACTGACAATGCCTTACTCACAAGGGAAACAATGACTGAACAGCCGATTACCCTCCACCCGGTCGCCCACGTCGTTGGCGGCCGAGTCGAGCCCACTGACGACTACTGGGGTGGCACCCAAGCCATCATCCGCATCGATGACCCGCGCCTGGACGCCGACTCCACCAAAGGCCTCGAAGACTTCTCCCACCTCGAGATCGTCTTCCACTTCCACCTGACCGATCAATCAGACCTCCACCTCGGCGCCCGCCCAGCCCGCGACAACCCCGACTGGCCAGCAGCAGGCACCTTCGCCCACCGCAACATGCGCCGCCTCAACTGGCTAGGCGTCTCCCGCTGCCGCCTCCTCAAAGTCGACGGCCTAGACCTCCACGTCGAAGACCTCGACGCCGTCGATGGCACACCCATCCTCGACATCAAGCCTTGGTTCACCGAATTCGGCCCCCGCGGCGCCATCCACCAACCCACCTGGCCCACCGAAATGCTCAGCGAGTATTTCGCGCCGCACGACTAGACATACGCTGGCCTCGCATCCGTCCTCGTCACCCAGTACGGGTGCCAGCGAAGGCTTGCCAGTGGGTTGCGCCGTTGACGTTAACGTAGGGCAGAGCGCTAACGAGTAGGCGGGCAACGGCCTCCTCGGCAGTCGCCTGTCTGTCCGGCACATAAGCAGCGTGAGCCAACAAACCGCACCTGATTGAGGCGTTGTCCATACGACCGAGCAATCGAGACTGCGTTTCGACAGCTTTCCGGATGTGCGCTGGGTGTCCTGCATTCGATAGCAGCGAGTACTCCTACTGAGAGGTCGGCCTCTTATTGATCAGACCGTGCGGGTAGTAGGGACTCAGGACCAGGACACCCACCTGGGATTCGCCTGACCATCGATGCACTCAACGCTGCATTTTGCGCGGCGATGAGCGAGGTGGGCATCGTGGCCAGCGACCCTGTGCTCCGCGAAAGCACTCTCCTGCGCAACTCTCTGCGGAAAGCGTTCTACAACGTCAGGTATTCGAGCGTCTACTCTCCCGAGAAACCAAGCGCGGCATTGTCGGAGTCGACCGCTGCATATGACGCCTATTTCCGATCCGTCCGCGAAGATCTCGGTATCGCCGAACCCAGATCCAGGGCCACACCTACCCCGTTCCCCTGATCTGGCTGGACACTCAGTCAGACATCTAAAACGGGTCTGGCCACTTCTTCTATGTAAGCGTGTTCCCGCCTTTCAGGCCGGGCCGGTCTCCGTGGGCCGCTCAGCTCATACGGCGGTCCGCATGGCCCCCCAGCCCGGAGAGCGTGCCCACTCGCCCGCACCATGCGGAGGGACCTTAAGTCGCACGAGCGTGTCACAGAACTGCGCAGGAGATCTGCCAAGCACGTCTCCTCTATAATCTGCGCTATCGACGTCGTGCAGGACTGGATACCCGGCAGGACCGGCATGCAACTCCTTCCTACCCAGGACCATGACCCGAAAGTGCTTCAGTACGATGAATGACGAAACAAACGTAGAGCGACTCGCACGCTCCCTGCCTCTGATCATCGTGGCCGGGATTGCAGACCTAGCGGCTTTTATATCCCTCCTGACGTCATCCAGGGTCAACGCATGGGTTGATCGGCATCCACAAGCAATAGCCTTCGGCGCACTGACCCTAATCACACTCCTCATCACAGTCGCAAACGTGATTGCGCGATCAAATCGAATAATGCGCCTGACAGTCATATCCAAAGATGCAGAAATTGAAGATTTGCAGCAACGGCTACACCCCACCCCTCGCGACAAGGAACTCTTCATGAGGCTTCTTGGAGAGTTCCCATCCACAACCGGAACGATCACCTTTCTGGAATATTCCTTCACGGCGAAGAGATGGCATCGCGATAAGGTTCATCACGTTCTAGCATTCCCAGAAGTATGGCGTCATGAATTTTTTGATGACAAACAAACCCAAGAGGCCTTCACCTCGTTCCGAGCGAATATCCAAGCGCTGGGCACCTGGATGGCAAGCGAGAGTTTCCCCAGCCAAGACGATCCCCAGGTTAACGAACTACCAGCGCCACATGAATTTGCCAGAGGCTACAAACAGTTCGCAGAAGTTCGTGAGCGTGGCCTTCGGTTGGCCAATGCGGTGTTGGAGGGCCGACAGCACGTCGAGCGCGTAGGGCGAAGCAGAGGACTCTGAGGCACCCAGATTGCAAGGATTCATGTGTCCCTCCAGGGATGCGCTGCACCAGGCGCGGACATCACACTGGCCGCAGCAGGGACAGCAATGGCCAACCCCATCCATCGTCTAGTCGCATCGGGAGATCGCCGGGGTCTGGGCCTGCGGGCACGCCGCACACCGTTGTTGAACTGAAGGCGGAAGATCGGTGTTTGCACCGCATCCAATTGGCCGTCGTACCGCCGCTCGACCGCTGCGCCTAGGCTGGGAGGCTTCATGGGTTGTTTACGCAGACTCGGGGGTCGCCCTTGGAGAGGTCGTGGAAGCAGGCCTTCCAGTAGACGGTGACGCCTTCTCTGATGTCGGCTGGGCCGCATGGGTTGTGGAAGACGTCTGTGGTTCCGCCTCGCCAGGTGAGGTAGCCACTGCTGTTGGTGCAGACGCCGTTGCGGCCGGTGCTTGTCCACCACACCACCTCTGCGGAGGCGCCGTCCTCGTCGCCGTCGAAGGCGTTGAAGAGTTCGCCGGTCGGCCGGAAGCAACCCTTGTAGTAGCCGCCGTCGTGCCACAGGGTCTGGCATTGGAAGAGATCCGGGTGGTATGCGTGCGCGGGGCCGGCGCCGAGGGCAATGACCGTGATGCTCGCCAATGCAATCAGGAGCGCTCTGACTTTCACGACTACTCGCTTGTTCTCCGCATACTCGCTAGTCGCCCAGCGCGAAGTCGGTGTTACACGACGCGGTTGCCGACGACGCGGCCGCGGAGAGCGACTGCAGTGGGCTTCAGCTCAGCGAGGGCTGCTCGAATTCGGCTGGCCTGTGCGAAGGGGGCCTCGTAGTCGGCGGGCGCGATAGCGCGCAGAGGGCGGGCGTTAGCACGCAAGAGCCGGCGGTAGCCGGAGAGACCTGCGCAGCAGGCAAAGGGCCGGCGACGGCCGGAAAGGTCGGCGCCAGCCGGCAAGTCCGGCCGGCGGTAGCCGGAGGGTGGGTGGGAGCGGGCGTAGCGGGCGTTGTGAGGAGCGGAGCGACGAACGACGGCTGCGGAGACCGCGTGGGGAGAAACCCCCGGGAGGGTGTTTGACGGGGTTGTGGGTTGTCGGGAAGGATGTGGGTACGGCGTGCGGCTCGCGCCGCACCTTCGGTGGCCGGCCCCAGCCCGGTCCTTGGAGAAGGCAAAGGGGTCTTGGATCTCGGGTCGCGCTCGTCCTGGTCGTCTGCCTCGGGCGGGGTTGCTGGGGGATCGCGTTCGGGTGCGTGGAAGGCCAGATGACAGCGCACAGGAGCTTCAAGCGACGGGTTCGGGCCCGCGCCGCCAAGACGGGCGAGTCCTATACGGCTGCCCTCCGGCACTTCCGTCCTACTCCTGAGGGAGAACAGATGCCGGAAAATCCCCAGACCAGCTTGCGGATCGCGGTCGCTCAGTCGACGGTTCGGCAGGATCCCACCGATGCCGACGGGTTGCGGGCCAGTGCCGCGGAGGTGCGTCGGCTGATGCAGGATGCAGCGGAGGCAGGTGCCCGCCTGGTGCACTTCACCGAAGGCGCCATCTGCTTCCCGGACAAGGTCGTGATGTCCGAGCTCGGGCCGGATGAGATCGGAGCGTCCGACTGGAGCAAGGCCGACTGGGCGGTCCTAAACCAAGAGCTCGACCGGATTGCCGCACTTTCAGGACAGCTGGGCATCTGGACGGTGATCCCCTCGATCCACCAACTGCCCGCGATGCGGCCGTACAACAGCGTGTACGTCGTTTCTGACCAAGGAAAAATCTTTACCCGGTATGACGAACGCATGCTGTCGACCACCAAGATCACCTGGATGTACACGGCCGGCGAGAAGCCGGTGACCTTCGACGTCGACGGGTGGCGGTTCGGGCTCGCGCTCGGGCTTGACGTGCTATTCCCGGAGCTCTTCACCGAGTACGACCGGCTCGACGTGGACGCAGTACTGGTGTCCTATGCGACCACCGGCGTGACGCAGAACGAGCACATCGGAGTACAGGTTCGTGGGACCGCTTCGATGAACACCTACTGGATCAGCCTCGCGGCGCCGGCCAATCCCGGGGCGGGACTTGAGTCGGGGGTGGCTGATCCGACCGGTACCTGGGTGGCCAAGGGACCGGAGGCCGGTACGCCGGGGATTGCGGTGACCGACCTCGAGAAGGCTGATGTGAGTCAGCTCGGCCGCGACTTCCGGCGCAAAACCCGGGCTCGCGTCAACTCCTGACCAAGACCTTGAGGGGCCCCAAAGCGGTGGCCCCTCAAGGCGTCAGCCGCAGATCGCCTTGTCCACAAAGGCTTCGGCCACGTCGTCGGGATCGTTGCGGAAGGCCGGCGTGAACGCGAGGGTGACCTGCCGCTTGCCGTCCTCCGTCGAGAACGAGAAGGCGTTGTAGGCGAGCGCGTCACCGTCGTTGCCGTAGATCCGGATCCCGCACGGCGTGTCTCGCCACGCGAGTCCCAGACCGTAGTTCCGCTTCGCGGTCCCCGGCGTCTTCATTGCCTCCAGCAAGTGTTTCGGCAGCAGCGTGCCGTCGAGCAGAGCGGCGAAGAACCGGTTGAGGTCCTTCGTGGTCGAGATGATCTCGCCACCGGCACCGAACAGCGACGGGTTGATCACGGTCAGGTCGACCATCTGGTCCCCGTCGGCGAACTTGATCGGCACATAACCGTGTGGGTGCGGCCCACGGATCCGCGGATCCGTCCCCGGCATTTCGGTACCGTGCAACCGCAACGGGCGGATCACCCGGCGCTCGATCTGGTCGCCATAAGACTCACCGGTCACCTTCTCGACAATCTCGCCGAGCAGCGCGTAGTTCGTGTTCGAGTACGAGTACTGCGAACCCGGGATCTTGAAGACCGGCGGGTGCGCCAACGCCCGCCGGATCTGCTCCTCAGCGGTCCACGTACGCCAGCGATAGTCCAGGAACCCTGGCTCCGGCGGCCGCGTGAGGGTGCGCAGGAAGTCGTACAAACCGCTGGTGTGGTTGAGCAACTGCTTCACGGTGATGTTCTGGCCGTTCGGCACGACACCGGGCAGCCACTTCTCCACCGGGTCGTCCAGCTGCAGCGCCCCCTCGTCGACTAGCTGCAGTACGACGGTGGCGAGGAACGTCTTGCTAATACTGCCGGCCCGGAAGCGGCTCTCGACCGGAACAGGCCGGCTCGACCCCAGTACTGCGACCCCGCTCGACCCCCGCCACACGCCTCGCTCGTCGCGCACCTCAGCCAGCGCACCGAACGCACTGGAAGTGACCACGCCATCCAGTTCTCTCTGCAACTCAGCCCGGTCCCCGCCGTGTCCAGGCGAAGCACTCGCAGCCACCGGCGCCGCAAGCACCCCCAGCCCGGTCGCCACGGCCACCAGTACCCGATGTACCCGCCTCATCCATACCTCCTGTGAAAAGTTCGTCGAGAACAGCCTCAGGGAGGACGGCTCGCCAAACCTCCGGGAACGCCCCTGCTTCTCCCCCGACGCCGGCAGCCGAATCCCTTGCCCTGGGCACCACTAGGGTTCAGGGGTAACGAAAGGAGCTTCGTGGTCGGCAAAGCGGTGTTGATGCGGTCGGGCCATCGGGTACTGCGGTTGTGGTGGCGGCTGCGGAAGCCATCGACGTACGGGGTGAAGGTTCTCGTGCTGCATCCAAGCGATCCGGAGCGGTGCCTGGTCGTGCGGCACTCGTACGTCGACCAGCACTGGTGGGGACTGCCCGGCGGCGGCTACAAGCCGCACAAGGAGACGGCGGAAGCGGCTGCGGCCCGCGAGGTCTTCGAAGAGCTCTCGCTACCGATCAGCAAGATGACCGTGCTGGAGACGCTGACCACCAACCGGGAAGGCAAGGTCGACAGCCTGACGATCCTGTCCGCCGAATCCGCCTCGGAGGACTTCAAGCTGTCACTAGAGCTGACCGAAGCGCGATGGGTGAGCACCGACCTGACCGACCTACCCGCAGACGCCGCTATCTCGCAATGGCTGCAGCGAGCCTTGACGGCAAACAAGCGCGGCTAGGGTTGGCGGGGTGGCAAGGAGACTAAAACCAGGTCAGACGGCCGAGCTGTATGTGGTCGAGATAGCAACAGGCGAGCGAAGGCTGGTCTACAGCTCCAACACATTGTTGTTCGAGGCCCCTAACTGGAAAGGCGACCAGCTGATCGTCAACGGCGACGGCAGCCTGTTCCAAATCAACCTCACCGGCGGTGAGCTCACAAAGCTCGAACTCCTCGGCGTGCCCGAGATCAACAACGACCACGTCGTGAGCCCGGACGGCAGCACCGTCTACGTCTCGGCCGAGGACGGACACCTGTACGCCGTACCGATCGCCGGCGGGCCGGGCCGGCGGATCAGCAACGAGCATGGGATTCACCACTACCTGCACGGGGTTTCGCCGGATGGCAGCCGGCTGTCCTACATCGGGTTGGAGACCCGAGGCGGCCGGCGGATCACCAACGTGTACACGGTTCCGGCAAACGGCGGGCCCGACGTACAGGTGACGGATGACGAGTTCGCCGACGACGGAGCGGAGTACGGGCCTGATGGGGAGTGGATCTACTTCAACTCCGAGCGGGCGGCGACGGTGCCGGGACATGCACAGTTGTTCCGGATCAGAGGCGAACAAACGGAGCAGCTGACCTTCGATGACAGGGTGAACTGGTTCCCGCACCCGGCCGGCTCGATGGTCGCGTACGTGAGTTTTCCGCCGGGGACGCTGGGACATCCTGCCGATGTCGATGACGTCCGCATCAGGTTGCTGCAGGCCGACGGCCAGATCTGCGAGCTGGCAACAGTCTTCGGTGGCCAAGGCACCATGAACGTCCCCAGCTGGTCCCCGGACGGCACATCCTTGGCCTACGTCGCCTACCCGATTTCTTAGCATCAGCTGTGGTCGGCGAAGAAGGCAAAGGTCACTACTACCGCGAGCAGGGCTACCAGCACGATCACCATGCCAGTGACGAGCACAGCAACAACCCCTGTCACCGAGGCGAGAGTCAATCCCGCTGCCGGCACCAGTAGCCGCAAGGCGCCCACACTCGCGCGCGTAAGACCGCGGGTAAACGCAGCCAGCCCAAGCAGCGTAGTAGTCCCAGCAGCAGCAAACACCAGCATGAGCAGCGGATGCCCGCCGTACGTCGCAATCGTGCAGGCCAGGCCGCTGCAGCCGGCAGGGGCTTGCAGCATCGCGAAGAGCGCAAGGCAGCTGCCGATCCCAACAGCGATGAGCAGCCACAGAGCGATCGTCGTACGACGGCCCAGCGCCACAGGCTGAGGAGCCCGCCCCACAGGCACGACGTCGGACACAGCGTCGAAGGAACGGACAAAAGCAGGCAGTGGTTCGGCAAGTCGAGGCGGAAGGAGGTCGAGGTGAGTCAGTTGATCAACCATGGCTCATCGCTCCCGGGTCGGCGGGCGGCGGTCGCAGGGACCGCCCTAACCCTTATTAGGCGATGAATCCGGCGGTTCTCACCACCATCGATGCCTCGACGGCATCAGCGAATCGCGTGCGCTGCCGCCAGTTCCGCCACCAGGCACTCACCAGGGCCCTGCATCGTCGCGGCCCAACTGTGTCCCGTGTCAGGCGACTCGACCAAGTCAGCAAGCTCAGCCAGCGTCGGACCACCGTCGAAGACCGGCCGGTCAGTGTCCGGCACGTCAGGCTTCAGTACGTCGACCAGCCGCGCCAGCCGCCGATGACGGGCAGCCAGGTCGCCCAGTCGCGCCTCGGCCATCGCGAGTCGCCACTCCCGCAGTACTGCGGCTGCCCGCCGCGCTCGCAACAGCGCGCCATCCGAGTCAGCCTGAGCCGGTACTACGTCGCTGTCGACGTCGAACACGTCAGCCCGCAAGTCCTCTGGCGACGAGCCGTGCAGCGGTACGACTCGCGCGAAGACCGGTGAATCGGCACCGAGCTGCCCAGCCTCGTCGCCGGTCACCAGCGTGAGCATGGCCGGCTGATGCACCTTGCCGGACTTGCGATCCACCAGCCGCACCAGCAGCCGGTCCGCGAGGTCAGCAGCCGGCAGACGCGGCCCATAGGCGGGCACTGTCACCAGGACAGCCGGCCCTTCGTCCAGGCGGACTTCTTCCATCCGTACTTCGGCAGCCGCGCGGCCGATGCCCACTACTCGGGCTGGCAGCTGACGGGGGTCCACCAGGCTTGTCAGCGCATCGTTGTCGACGGCCACCACCTGGTGAGGTGTGTCATCGGCTTCCTCACTGGAGAGGCGGTTGACGACCGGCAACTGCGCCAACAGCCTGGCCCAGGTCCTGCCCACTTTGGCCAGTTCCTTCTCAGGACCGTCGACGACCGTACGCCGCAGAGTCTCGTACCCGTCGACGAGTCGCTCCAGCCCGGCGTACAGCTCGGCCGGGATCGAGGTCGCCGAATCTGCCAGCGTGGAAAGGTAATCCGCGAACCCGCTGGCAGCCTGCCGGGTGATCACCAAGGCCTCGCCGATGACCCGCTCATGAACCGGGCCCGGCTCGAGCGTCTCCGCAGCACGCTCCCGAGCGACTCCGCGCTCAGCGTCAACCAGCGCCTGGTCGAGCGGAAGCTGCAACCGGCGATCCAGCGCATCGATCGCGGCGACTCTGAGCCAGGGATCCGGCGAGGCCAGGACGAGTGACTTGTCCTCCTTGCCCCGCGACCGGCCGGACAGCAGCAGCTCGGTCCGCAACTTGCCGAGGCGGCGCCTGGCCTTCGCACCGATCAGCGCGTCCAGCAGTTCCGGGTCGGCCTCTTCCCAGCGGGCGATCGCGACCGACCGCCAGCGCTGCGGCCGGGCGAGGTCGACCGCGACGTCGATCCCGAGGCCGACATCGGTCTGCCAGCACAGGTCGGCCGGATCCCGTGCCTCGACGCGGAGCTCGGGCGAGGCATCGTGGTCCGGGCTCGGTGCCGCGGTCACGAAGGCGAACATGGGCCGACCTCCCCTTACGACGGAACTTCCGCGTGTGTGCCGCCCGAGTCAGAGTCTTTGCCTGTCTTTCCCGCGCCGGCGAGAGGATGCGGGCACCCTTGGTCAACGGGTAGGAAAGGTGGTTGTCACCAAAGGTTAGGACTCCAGCGCGAACTCGTAAAGGCCATCGGATTCCGGAGCCTTCGCGGACTCCCACGCGCGCTCGGCCCACAACCGGACCGGCACCCGCCCCGCCAGTGCCGGTTCGGTCCACGGCGGGGCGGACCTGCTCGCCAGTTCGTTCAGCGCCAGCCACCGCAGTCCGTGGTACTGGTCGACGCGGTCCCAGACTGCTCGGGTCATGCCGCCGGAGGTGGGGCGGTACAGGCGGCGCAGGTCGGTGGCGCTGCGCAGGAGGGCTTCGCGCCGACGGTCGGTGAACTCGGCGATCCGGGTCTCGACGGCCGCGAGGTCCTCGTCCGGTGGCGACTTGGGGGCCCAGCTGCTGAGGTCGAACTCCACCCAGCAGAGGTACTCGACGAAGGCCAGCACCAGGATGTGCCGGTCCTCGGTCAGACCGATCGGGCTGTCACCGGCCCGCCGACGGAGCTGCCTCAGCTCACCCTGTTCGCGGCAGACCAGCCGGATCGTCCGGTACGCCGCCCAGCCAGGGCTGTCCGGCTCGCGTTCCGGCGGCAGCGCGAGCTGGATGGCATCGATGCCATTGGGGCGCAGGACAGGCAGGCTCGGCTGACGGCGGCGGAGCCCGGCCGCGACCTTGGCCAGCGCGGTCCAGGCCGACCCGTGGTCGCCGGCGGCGCGGTAGGCCATCGCCCGGGCGATCGTGCGCAACTCGGCGCCCAGCATCGCGTCGTACTGGCGGTCCTCGCGGAGCTGGCGCTGGGCGGCGCGCCAGGCGCCGGCCTCCAGAGCGCTGATCGGATCGCTCGCAGCGCCGCGGTCGGTTGTCATGGCGCCACCTGCTTTCGTCACATGATCCCGCCTCATGGGGCCTGTGAACGCCTCGGTCAGGTGTTCAGCGCCCCCAGCCAGCTCGTCTACCGCACTCCTTGAGTGGCTTCGGTTGGCTACACGCAGAACTACACCACCTACGGTAGATGTGCGGTGGAGCACGGTCAATATGTCGCGCGTCGGTGACTTATGGCCGGCTGGCGCGTTGAGGAAGCAGAGTGTCGGTCCAGGCCGCAGCAGGCGGCCGTTTCGGCACTCCAACTGCCCAAACTGATATCAGGCATTACGCAGTACAGTTGGGTGTTTCCGGTGTATATGGGTATAGCATCGCCGTTGTAGCGTCCGCGACGTGCGGGGCGCCGACAGATCGGGAGTGACAGTGGCCCCTTCTTCAGAGGCCGTAAGACTCGCCAGGCGGCTTCGCGGCCTGCGCGAGTCCGATGAGTCCGGGTTGACCCAGCGCGACCTGGCCAATGCACTGAGCGACGACGCTCGAGTGGCGGTCGCGACGATCAGTTCCTGGGAATCACTGTCCAACCCGAAGCTGCCCCCGGCCGAACGGCTGCGCTCCTACGCTCTGTTCTTCTGCACCGATCGCAGCCACGAGGGCAGCACCCCGCATCTCGTTCCCGAGCGGGACCTGACCCCGCCCGAGCGGGAGCGCTTCGAAAAACTGCACCACGAGCTGGTCGGCCTCCGCGACGCGGTCCGCAACCAGAGCGGCGGGGCGGGTTCGGGGGGCGGCGGCTCCTACACCTGGGACTTCGAGAGCGGCCCGATCACCATCATCTGTCCGGAAGCCGTGCCGATCGTCAACCCCGAAACGGGGCGCGAGTTCTCGCACCCGCTGGCCGACGAGCGCCACCCCAACTACACCCGGATGTTCCGGTACGCCGACCTCGACGCGCTGATGGAACTCTGGGGCCACATCCGGGCCTCCAACCCCGAGCTGCAGATCGTCCACCGGCTGCCGTCGGAGGTAATGGCCGACGACATGTCCAGCCATGTGATCGTGCTCGGCGGGATCGGCCTGAACCACGTCACCAAGCGACTGCTGAAGACCCTGCGCGAACTGCCGGTCTCCCAGTTCGAGGTGGCCGACCTGAAGACCGGCGAGATCTTCAAGGCCAGCGACGCCGGCAAGGAGTTCCGCCCGCAGTGGGAGGAAACCGGCGACGGTCCCGAGCTGGTCGAGGACGTCGCCCTGATCACCCGGGTGCGCAACCCGTTCAACCACAGCCGCACGCTCACCATCTGCAACGGCATCCACAGCCGCGGCGTCCTGGGCGCCGTCCGGACCCTGACCGACGTCCGAGTCCGCGAACGAAACGAGGCCTTCTTGTCCAGCCATTTCCCGGAGGGCTCGTTCGCCCTGCTGCTGCGCGTGCCGGTGGTGAACGGCGAGGCGATCTCGCCCGACCTCGAGATCGAGGAGAACCGCCTGTACGAGTGGTCCCCGGCCGACAAGGCGGCCGCGAAGTGAGCCGTCACTTCAAGCACCAGCAGTCGCACGCCTCACTGCTGCGCGACGTGTCGAAGTCCGCCGTCCCGACCACCCGCAGCGGTCTCGACGCGATCGTGGTGCCGGCCGCCCGGGCCTCCCTGCCGCAGCACATCATCACGCTGTCGGCCGCACTGTCGGTGCCGCTCGTCGTGCTGTGCAGCCGGCAGGCGCAGGTCGATCGGGTCGCGGATCGAGTGGCCGCCACCTTCGGCGCGCGGGCGCTGATCATCGACGTACCTGAGGGCTACCAGACCCAGTGGTCCCCGCTGACCTCGAGCCAGAATTTTTTCGACGTCAGCGCCGGGCGCTCGAGCGATCTCAGCATCAAGCGCAACCTGGGCCTCCGGCTGGCGCGGCTGCTCGGCTGGAAGAAGATCCTCTTCGTCGACGACGACATCTTCCAGCTTCGTGCCCAACACATCCATCGAATGGCTGCCCAGCTCGACCGGCACCCGGTCGCGGCGATGGCCAGCCGTGAGTTCCCCGACAACTCGGTGGTCTGCCACGCGCGCCGTACGGCCGGATTCAAGCAGGACGTCTTTGTCAGCGGCGCGGTGCTCGCGGTCAACACGCAGCACGCCCAGATGTCCTTCTTCCCCGACGTCTACAACGAGGACTGGTTCTTCTTCGCCCGGCACGCGGCAGCCCGGTCGCTGCCCAAGATCGGCGAGGTGGGTCAAGAGGAGTACAAGCCTTTCGTCGACCCGTGGCGGGCCAAGCGGGAGGAGTTCGGCGATCTGCTCGCCGAGGGTCTCTACAACCTGTTCGAGGGGACGGCGGGCTGGGAGTTCAAGGACCAGCTGTCCGTCGCGGCGAAGCCACGCTTCTGGCAGGAGGTCAGGGAGGGCCGCGAGTTCCTCATCCGGGAAACCTCCCAGCGGTTGACCGACGCGATGGACAAGCGCGGCGCCGTCGACTCCTGGCAGATGACCGAGGCGCTGAAGTCGCTCAGCTACGCCGACGAGCAACTGCAGGACATCTCCAACCAGGTGTGTGCCGACTTCATCGACAGCTGGCGAGAAGACGAGAACCAGTGGCAGTCGGTACTGCGCGGCAACGGCTCGGTCGTCGGCGAACGTGACGCCCTCGACGAGCTGGGCCTCACCACCTGGCGATCCGGCGGCTACGGCCTCGGCTGGACCGCCTCCGGATCACAGCCGGTGCCTGTCGTACCCGCCGAGGCTGAGTCCGAGTCGCTCCTCACTCCGGCCTGACGGGTCGTTCAGCGGCTGACGTTCACCGGTCGACCGGAAACCCAGCCGCTCGTACGCCGTCCGCGCCTCGACGTTGTCGGTCAGGACCCAGACCCGCCATTCCAGCACTGCTGGTTCCAGTTCGGCGAGGTAGCGGAGCAGGGTTCGCAGTACGCCGGTCCGGCGGTGTCCCGGCTCGACCCAGACCGACTCGAGGTGCCGCTCGAAGGCCGGCCGGTGCTCGACGCGGACCGATCGGGCCATCCCGACGATCTCGGGCCGGCTCCCCGCGACCACCCATACCGAGTCCTCGAAACTGCGTCGCCAGCGCGCCTCGGTCCAGGTGATCTCCGTTTGCCGGCTGGAGATGTAGGCCGTCGGCGAGTCCTCCAGGGCCCGCAGGCGGACATCCCGCAAGATCTTCCAGTCATCGGCCGCAAGCGTCTCGACATCCAAATCCCGACCCCACTTCCGTGCGTCCTGCACCGGCGGAAGGCGCAGCATGTCCGTCCCGCGACGGCGACAGTCAGCCCCTTTGGAGTGTGACCCCGGCAATCGGACGCCAAACGGCCCCTAGTTACGAAGAGTGTTAAGTCGACAACACCGTGCACCCTTCAACTACGTCGCTGCGGTGCTCCTCGCGTCACTGCCTGTGGACAATCAGCGGTATCCGGCAGGCTCGACCGAGTAGTCTCGGGGTGTGACCGCGCAGCCGCATCAGGAGTCGTCGGAGGACCCGGCGGAGATCCTGCGCGTGCTGCCGGCGAAGTGGCATCCGCAGTTCCTGCAGGAGTACCACGGAGCGCTGGATGCGGCCCACGAGGTTTGGCGGTTCCAGCAGTTGCGTGACGTGCTGCATGTGTGGCGACTCCGCGCGGCGGCGTACTCCAAACCCGGCTTCGAAGAAGCAGCCCAAGCCGCCCGCGAAAGCCACGACGACGAATTCACCCCCGCCGACCAGGTTCTTCCAGCCTGACCGATCAACCTGCCTGCCCTGCCCGGTAGCTGAACTTTTGCGTGGTGTTATGGGGTATGGGTTTGTTTGGGGAGACGCTGGCGGTTAAGGGGTTTGGGCGGCCTGAAGGGGTGTTGGGGCGGCTTGGGGGGTGGGTGATGGCTCGGGGGAACGGGCCTACTGAGAAGCATGTGGTGGAGTTGGTGCGGTTGCAGGCTAAAGAGCAAGTGTTGGTGCTTGGGCCGGGGCCTGGGGTCGGGTTGATTGCGGCTGCGCAGTACGCCGGGATTGTGGTGGGGGTGGATCCGTCCGACACGATGTTGCTGGCGGCTCGGCACAACTGTGGTGAGTTGATCGAAGCCGGGAAGGTGCAGTTGATTCGTGGGGATGCGGCTGACACGCATCAGCCGGACCAGTCCGCGAACGTGGTGCTGTCGGTCAACAACATCCAACTGTGGGAGGACCGGCAGGCGGCGTACGCCGAGATCCGGCGGGTGATGAAGCCCGGCGCGCGACTGGTCATCTCGGTGCACCAGAAGTGGCAGCCGGCCGGGATCGCTGCAGAGCTTGAGGATGCGGGCTTCACCGACGTCAGCAGCAGCACCTGGGAACCACCGAGCCGCCGGGCCACCACCGCCGCCATCTATCAGGCGAACAAGTAGCAACACCGGCGGCTAGGTAGGTCACGCAGCGACAGTCGCCTCCGCGATCTGTTCGGCATCGGGCTGCAACTGGGGCGAGGCCAAGGTCAGTACGGCGTTGGCGATCGCGAAGCCGGCCGCGACGAGCAGCCCGCGCTGGAAGCCCTCGACGAGTGCCTGCTGTTGCGGGACTCCCGCCGCAATCGCTTCCGTAGTACGGGTGATGGACAGTGTCGTCACGATCGCCAGTCCGAGCGCGCCGCCGACCTGGTACATCGCGTTGACCACACCCGACGCGGCACCAGCCTCATGGTGCTCGACCTCCGAGACCGCGGTGATCTGCGCCGGTACGCCGACGCCGAGGATGCCGAAGCCGAAGATGACCAAGCCCGGCAGCAGTTGAGTGGTGTAGCTCCCGGTCGCATCCGCCTGTGAGAGCAGCAGAAGCCCGATCACGCTGAGCGCTGCCCCAGACAGTTGCACAGTGCGCGTACCGAGCCGCTGAACCAACTGAGACGCCAGTACTGCGGCAACGATCGCGGCCCCACCCATCGGCAGGAAGTGCACGCCGGCCTCGAGCGCGGAGTCGCCACGCACCTGCTGCAGGTAGATAGCGGTCAGGAAGAACATCGACAGGAAGCCGGCGCCGTTCAGAGCCAGCGCCCCGCTCGACACACTGAGCGCTCGCGACCGGAACAACCGCAGCGGCACCAGCGGCGCCTTCGACCGAGCCTCGACGAAGACGAAGGCGGCCAGCAACGCAACGCCCGCGATCAGGAAGAACATGACCTCACCGGAGCCCCAGCCCTTCGGCTCCGAGCGGACGACGCCGTACACAACAGCCAGCAGACCAGCCGTACTGAGAACCGCTCCGGCCGTGTCGAAGGTCCGGCCGCGGTTCTCGTTGTGCCGGGTGTCGCGGACGAAGACCGGGATCAGCGCGATCAGCACGACCACGATCGGGACGTTCACGAAGAAGATCCACTGCCAGCTCAGCGCGTCGACCAGCAAGCCGCCGGCCACCACCCCGAGGGTGCCGCCGAGACCGGCCAGGCCACCCCACACGCCCATCGCGATGTTCCGCTCCCGGCCGTGCGCGAAGGTGACGGTCAGGATCGCCAGCGCGGCCGGCGACAGCAACGCACCACCAAGACCCTGTGCTGCGCGGGCGCCGATCAGGAACTCCGCCGAGTTGGCCAGCCCGGCCACCATCGAGGCCACCCCGAAGAGCACCAGGCCGCCGATGAACACCCGCGGCGGGCCGAGCAGGTCGGCCATCCGGCCACCGAGCAGCAGGAAGCCGCCGAAGAGCAGGGTGTAGGCGTTGATCACCCACTGCAGCGAGTCGGCGGAGAAGTTCAGGTCCGCCTGGATGTCGGGCAGCGCGACGTTCACGATCGTCACGTCCAGAACCACGATGAACTGCGCTAGGGCCAACACCGCGAGTGTCGCCCAGGGACTGCGTCGCATGCCTACCTCACAGAGGATGTCTACATTGTATGTATACGCTGTATGCGTACGTAGTAGACGGTAGGTCTACGTTGTAAACTTGTCAACGTGACCCCGACCAGCAGCCAGACCGCCGGCCCGATCCCCAGGCGCCTCGACCCGGCCCAACTCGCCACCAGCGCGCTGCGGCTCGCCGACGCCGAAGGACTGGAGGCGCTCACCATCCGCCGGCTGGCCCAGCAGCACGACGTGACGCCGATGGCCATCTACCGGCACTTCGCCGACAAGGACGACCTGCTCGCGGCGGTCGGCGACCGGATCCTGGCCGACATCGCCCTGCCCGAGCCGAACGACGAGCCGTGGGAGACACAGCTGCGCGCAGTACTGGCCGCGTTCGTCGCCGCACTCCGGCCGCATCCGAAGGTCGCCGGGCTGACGCTGTACCGGATCCTGGTCTGCCCGGACGGCCTGGCGCTCGGCGAGCGCACGATGGAGTTACTGACCCAGGGTGGCTTCTCCGTCGACGACGCGGCAGAGGTCGGCCGGCAGTCGATCTGCGGGTTGATCACGCTGGTCACCACCGAACCCGGCTCCAACGAGGACACCGACCCGATCGCCCGCGAGGACGCGCTGCGCGCGAAACGCGCCTCGCTGTCCGCACTGTCGCCGCACCGCTATCCGCTGATCACCTCGGCGGCCGACACCCTGATCTGCCCCGCCTCGACCGACCGGTACTACGCGCTCGGCATCGACCTGGCCGTCGCGGGCATCCGCGGAGTACTGGCGAATCTCAAGGACAGTTAGGGCTGCGCCGAAGTATTGCGGGACTACCGTCGTAGGCATGAGTCGAGCAGCTGTGCGGCAGCGGTACCTGGAGATCAACGGCGTCCACCCGATGACGGCGGAGGACGACGCCTATGTGACAAAGCAGTTCCGCGTCCTGGACGAGCTCTGCGCCGAACACGGGCGTGACGCAGACGAAGTCCGGTCGCTCATTCTGGCGAACAAGCTGCCGGTGCCGAGTTACCTGCGCAGCGACGGCGCCGAGATGGTTCCAACCGACTATTTCGCCCTCGCGGACCAGGTCGGGATCGATGCTCTCCAGGGCTGGTTCGTCGCGCACTGGGCGGATGTGGCCGAGGGCAACGAGGAGTGGAAGGCCTATCTGAGTGGGCAATATGTCTGCCTGCACTCGGTGTCCCCGGCAACGATCCGGCGCAAGGGTGAACTGATCGAAGCGATCGACGCGGCCGTCGATCCGGTCGAGGCCAAGCCGTTCGTCGACGAGCTGGACGCGCTCGAGCCCGAGTTCACCGGGTACGACCGGCTCCGGTTCGGTGGGCCGGTCTCCCGCGACACACACATCACCGCCTACAGACGGAACTGACATGTGAGGTCTACGCTCCGTAACGGAGTCATACGATCACACGGAGGTACGTCATGGCGGGGAAGTTCGAGCTCTACGAAGACAAGTCCGGCGGGTTCCGGTTCCGGCTCAAGGCCGGCAACGGCGAGGTGATCGCCAGCAGCGAGTCCTACCAGACCAAGGCCGGCGCGCTGGGCGGGATCGAGTCGATCAAGAAGAACGCCGGCGACGCGGACGTCGACGACCAGACCGCCTGAACGGGCGGGATCGTAGTACCGGCCGGCAAGTGCCGCGGTAGAACGAGCAACGGCAGCAGCTCCCCGAAGCGGAGCTGCTGCCGTTGCGTCTTTCCGGGCCGGGTCAGAGCCCCAGCTCGTGGATCACCTCGCGAACCTCCACACCGAGCCCCTCAACCCCTGCGTCCGGGATCATCGCGGCCAGCTCGACGGCACGCTCCGGGGTCGCGCACTCCAGCAGGTAGTAGCCCGCCAGGAACTCCTTGGCCTCCAGGAACGGTCCGTCCGTCACCGCCGGTACCCCGTCCCGAACCTTCACCACCGAGGTCTTGGCCGGCTCGGCCAGCGCCACCGTGCTGTGGAACTCACCCGACTCCTGCACCACCTGCAGGAACTTCTCGTGCCCGCTGAAGATCGCCTGCTGCTCCTCTTCGCTCAGGGCAGCCACCACGTCGGGGTTGATGTTCAGCACCACCAGGTATTTCACGATCTCTCCTTCACCATCGGCCCCCGAGCTGGGAACCTCTCGTCATCAGTACGGAGCGGGCTCCGCCACTTTGACATAGCGTCGCGGCATGACTGAGTTGACTCTCGCCGACGTGCAGGCGGCGGCCGAACGAATCGCCGGGGTCGCGCACCGTACTCCGGTCCTGACGTCGCGCACGCTGGACGAGCGCGTGGGCGCTGAGGTCTTCCTGAAGGCGGAGAACTTCCAGCGGATCGGCGCGTTCAAGTTCCGCGGCGCCTTCAACGCGATCAGCCGGCTGTCGCCCGAACAGCTGGCCGCCGGCGTCGTCGCGTACTCGTCAGGGAACCACGCACAAGCGGTCGCCCTGGCCGCCAAACTGGCCGGGACGACCGCGGTGAACCTGATGCCGACCGACTCGCCGCCCACCAAACTCGCGGCCACCCGCGGGTACGGCGCCGAGGTGGTCACCTTTGACCGGTACTCCCAGGACCGGGCGGTGCTGGCGAACCAGCTGGCCGAGGAACGCCGGCTGACCCTGATTCCGCCGTACGACCACTACGACGTCATGGCCGGGCAGGGCACGGTTGCCCTGGAGCTGATCGAGGACGTCGGGCCGCTCGGCGCGTTGCTGGTGCCGATCGGAGGTGGCGGGCTGATCGCCGGGTGTGCGACGGCGGCGACCGCGCTGTCACCGGGGATCCGGGTGATAGGTGTCGAGCCGGCCGCCGGCGACGACACGGCTCGCTCGCTGGCGGCGGGTGAGCGGGTGGAGATCGGCGTACCGCGGACGATCGCCGACGGCCAGGCGATCGCCAGTCCCGGCGAACTCACCTTCCCGATCGTCCAGCGGCTGGTCGACGGCATCGAACTCGTCACCGACGACGAGATCCGGGCGGCGATGAAGTTCGCCTTCGAGCGGCTGAAGATCGTCGTCGAGCCGAGTGGCGCGAGCGCGCTGGCCGCCTTGCTGACCGGCCGGATCCGCGACCTCCCCGACCGGGTCGGAGTGGTGCTGTCCGGCGGCAACGTAGGCCTGGAGAGATGGCTGGAGCTGCTCGGCCGAAGGTGACCCCAAAGGGCCCTGAACACGCGCTGTGGTCGTTGTCACACACAGCCACTGCACCACTGTGACCGGGGTCACACAAATCGGCTGTGCGGCCGCCTGGGACGCGCTCAGACACGCTCAGGACACCTGGTGTTTGCCAGAAGTCCCTGAGCCGTCAGAGAGGCGTTTGAGGGCTTTCGAGAGGGTCTCTCCCGATTTGAGGGTTTGCGTCGTGATCGTTCTGTTATACAGTCGTCGGCGGTTCGACAAATGCGCCGAACTGCGAGTGTGTCAACGCCGAGTCCTGCCAGGCACACCCGCTCCCCTCGAACACCACATGGCAGGAGTGGGGGACCCAGGAAGTTGGGGTCCGACCGTGAGTGGTCGGGTCCCTGGGGTGAAGTCCGCGGGAGCGGACCGGGCTATTGACTCTCAGCCCGAACCCGACAGCTAACTTCACAGGCGTCGGGAGACAACCATGCCCGTCACTGCCCGACGGACAGCGCTTCTTGGCGCCGTCAGTCAGAACAGCGATGCCAGTACCCGGCCCACCGGCCGCCCGTTGGCTAAGCACCGCAAGTCCAGCAAGTCCGCGACCGCTCCTCGCGCCGCAGCCGCCGTCCTCTCGGTCGGCCTCGCCGTCGGTGGTGGAGCCGCGATCAGCGTCGTCACCACTCCGACGACCGCCTCCGCGGCCAGCGACACGGCCGGCCAGGTGCGCGGCACCACCAGCATCGCCAGTCGCCCCCTGCTTCGCTTCCGCGACTCAGGCTCCACTGTCAAGTACGTCCAGAAGCGTCTGCGCATCAAGCAGGACTACTACTTCGGCACCAGCACGGTCAGAGCGGTCAAGAAGTTCCAGGCCTCGTGGGGCATCAAGCCCACCGGCTACATGAGCAAGCCGACCTGGAACCGCCTGACCTGGGCCGCCAAGCACGGCGTGCTCTACGGCCCCAAGGGCGGGTCCAGCACCACCACGACCTTCCGTGCCAAGGTCCTGCGCGAGGCCGCGAAGCTCAAGGGCACCCCGTACCGCTACGGCGGCACGAGCACCCGCGGCTTCGACTGCTCCGGCTACACCGGCTACGTGTACAAGAAGGCCGGCAAGAAGCTGCCCCGTACGTCGCGACAGCAGTACAGCGCGACGAAGCACATCAGCCGCTCGGCCGCCAAGCCCGGCGACCTGGTGTTCTTCCGCAGCGGTGGCGGCGGCGTGTACCACGTCGGCATCTACGCCGGTTCGAACATGCTGTGGCACGCCTCGAAGCCGGGTACGCGGATCAGCAAGGCAAAGATCTGGACCAAGAGCGTGGCCTTCGGCCGCGCCTGAGGTTCCAGCGCGTCAGCCGGCCCCGACTCCCCCCTCGGGCCGCTGACCTGACAACCGGCCGTGGCGTCGTCGCCCCCACCCCCTCCGACGACGCCCCGGCCGGTTGTCCCGTTCCAGGGCAGTTTCTTGGGGCTAGTTGTCGAGTAGCCCCGCGTCGTGCGCGAGGATGGCCACCTGGACCCGGTTGGTGGCGTCGAGTTTCACCAGCACCCGCGAGACATGCGCCTTCACGGTCGCCTCGCTCATGAACAGCTCCCGGCCGATGTCGGCGTTCGACAGCCCGCGCGCCACCGCTGCCAGTACTTCGCCCTCGCGGTCGGTGAGCGCGGTCAGCCGCTCCCGCGCGATCCGCTGCCGGTCCGTCCGCTGGTCCGCCGCGAAGTGCCCGATCAGTCGTCGCGTCACAGTCGGCGACAGCATCGCGTCGCCGGCCGCCACCACCCGGACCGCCTGGACCAGCTCCCGCGGCGGGGTGTCCTTCAGCAGGAACCCACTCGCCCCGGCCTGCAGCGCCCGGAACACGTAGTCGTCCAGATCGAACGTGGTCAGGACGACAACCTTCGGCGGATCGGGCAACTCCTGCACCTGCCGCGTCGCAGCGAGTCCATCCATCCGCGGCATCCGGATGTCCATCAGCACCACGTCCGGCCGGTGCTGCCGGACCATCGCGGCCGCGTCCGCACCGTCATCGGCCTCGGCCACCACCTCGAGATCGTCGGCCGACTCCAGGATCATCTTCAGTCCCGCCCGGACCAGCGCCTCGTCGTCCACGATCAGCAGCCGCGTCATCGTTCCCTTTCTTCGCCATCGGATTCTGCGAGCTTCGGCTCCGCCGCCCGATAGGGCAGCCAGGCCTCGACCCGCCAGCCGCCGTCCGGAGTGGGCCCGGCGTCGAGCCGTCCGCCGGCCAGGGTGACCCGCTCGCGCAGCCCGACCAGCCCAGCGCCGGATCCCGGCAACAGTGAATCAGCAGCGACCGGCCGTACGTTGGTCACCCGCACCGTCACACCGCTCCCGGGCGCGCCGTTCACCAGTACTTCGGTGGAAACACCCCGCGCATGCTTGTGCACATTGGTCAGCGCCTCCTGGACAACCCGATAGACCGTCCGCCCGACCAGAGCCGGTACGTCGTCCGGCAGCGACAACTCGCTGCTCACCTGTACTCCGGCCGCCTGCGACGCCTCGACCAAGCGCACCAGGTCGGCAGCTCGGGGTACCGGTGCCAGGTCGGCGCCATCCTCGCTGAGATCGGCTCGCAGTACTCCGAGAACCTCGCGTAGATCCTCCATCGCCTGCCGGGCGGTCTCGCGGATCAAGCCGGCCGAGCTCTCCACCTTCTCGGGGCCGACGGCCGGGTTCACCTCCAGCCCGCCCGCATGCAGCGCGATCAGCGACACCTTGTGGGCCAGTACGTCGTGCATCTCCTGGGCAATCCGGGCGCGCTCACCCAGCCTGGCCTGGTCGGCTCGGAGCTCCCGCTCGGCCTCGGCACGCTCGGCCCGATCGCGCAGCGACACCATCAGGTCTCGCCGGGCACCGATGTAGGCGCCGACCGCGACCCAGGTGCCGATCACGAAGGGTCCGGTGAAGAGTGCGGCCAAGAGGTTGTTGCTGCCCTCGGCGCTGGGGATCACGTACGCGACGTACGCGGCGACGGTCAGGATCGCGAGGGCGAGGTCGCGGCGCCGGATCGCCAGCGTCAGCAGTGCCAGCCCGACCGGCATGAAGATGCCGGCGGCACCCATCGCGATCACGGCGATGACGGTGACCACGACGGGGAAGCGACGCCGCCACCACAGCGCCAGCGAGGCGACCGCTCCCAGACCGAGCACGAACCAGTCGCTGCCGGCCCAGCCCGGCCGGCCGTTCGAGGTGGCCTGCAGGACGATCGTGAGCAGGCTGAACCCGACGTACATCAGGTCGCGGAGGCGCGGGGCATGCCGGACGAACCAGGCATACCAGCGCCGCAACCGTTGCATTCAGTCAGCGTAGTCGCGACGGGTCACGGCTTTCGTCCCTCTTCCGGTGGGGGTCGGGATGCCGGTTCGGCGACTTAAGTAGGGGGTCGGCGAAGCCGGTCGGTCGATGTGGCGAGGGGGTCCGGGCCGGAAGAGTAGCGGTCATGATCACCGTCGAGAACCTCAGCAAGCGCTACGGCAGCACCACGGCTGTCAGCAACGTCTCCTTCACCGTCGAGCCAGGCAGCATCACCGGCTTCCTCGGCCCGAACGGCGCCGGCAAGTCCACCACCCTGCGCATGCTGACGGGGCTCACCCCGCCGAGCGCGGGACGGGCGACGATCGCCGGTAAGAAGTACTCCGAGCTGCCGAACCCCGGGCGCGTCGTCGGCGTGATGCTGGACGCGGCGGCCCAGCACCCGGGTCGCACCGGCCGCGAGACGTTGCTGCTCAACGCGTCGCTGCTCGGCGTACCGAGCAGCCGGGCGGACGAGATGCTGGAGGCTGTCGGGCTCAGCTCGGCGGCCAAGCGCCGGGTCGGGCAGTACTCGCTGGGTATGCGGCAGCGGCTCGGGATCGCGGCCGCTCTGCTCGGCGACCCGGCCGCGCTGATCCTGGACGAGCCGGCCAACGGCATGGACCCGGAGGGCATCCGCTGGATGCGGGGGCTGCTGCAGGACTTCGCTTCCCGTGGCGGCACGGTGATCCTGTCCAGCCACCTGCTGGGTGAGGTCCAGGCGACCGTGGACAAGCTGGTCGTCATCGGCGGCGGCAAGATCGTCGCGAACGGCTCCCTGGAGGAGCTGCTGGCCGGCAGCGGCACCCTCGTCCGCGGCCTCGACCCGGTCGGCCTGAACCAGGCGCTGACCGCGGCCGGGCTGAGCCTCGAGCCCCTGTACGACGGCGCGCTGCACGTCGACGCCACCGCCGAGCAGGTCGGCCGGGCCGCGGCTGCTGCCGGTCAGGTGCTTCTCGAACTCCGCGAAAGCGACGGCGCCGGCCTGGAAGAGCTCTTCTTCCAGCTGACCAGCCCCACCGCCACCGCCGCCTGACCCACCCAACTTCTTCTTCCTGGAGCTCAAGCTCCACCCCGGTCTTCCTTTCCCTTCTTCTTCCTGGAGCTCACACCATGGCTGTTTCTGAAATCACCTCTCCGGCCGTCGCGGCGGTTCCGGGCAAGCACCGGGCGGCCGTCGGCGCCTCGCTGCCCCCGGCGCGCGGCCAGTCCTTCCTCAAACTCGTCACCATCGAGCTGCGCAAGTCGGTCAACACCCGCAGCGGCCAGGTCCTGATCCTGGCCATCCTCGCTCTGGCGCTCGCCGCGCTCACCTGGGAACTCACCCACATGCAGGACGGCAAGCAGGCCTTCGACGGATACCTGGGCGCCGCGTCGACCGGCGTGATGATCCTGCTGCCCGTGATCGGCGTGATGGCGATGACGAGCGAGTGGACCCAGCGGACCGCGCTGACCACGTTCACGCTGTCGCCGCGCCGGGTCCGGGTCCAGCTGGCCAAGTTCGTCTCGGCGATCGTGCTGAGCGTCGTCGTCCTGAGCGCCACCGTCGTGCTCGCCGTGGCGGGTACCGCGCTCGGCGGCTCGATCAGCGGCGACGGAGCGTCGTACGCCGGATTCGGTGGTGCCCTCGCCGGTGCCTACCTGACCACCGCGCTGAACGTCGTGATGGGTGCCGCCTTCGGTGCGGTGATCGCCCAGACCGCGGTGGCGATCCTGGTCTTCTTCGTCGCCCCGACCGCTTGGGCGCTGGCCGGCCCGGCGCTGTTCAAGAGCAACGCCGACTGGCTGGACGTGTTCGGCGCCTTCGGCCGGATCGCCGAGCGCGACCTGCACGGAATGGTGCCGGAGACGCTCACCGCGATCGGTGTCTGGATCGTCCTGCCGACGATCGCCGGACTGTGGGCAAGCTCACGTCGCGAGGTGAAGTAGCGCCGCGGTAAGGCGCCGAAGACGCGGGAGACCTGGCCGGTTTGAGGGGATCGGCCAGGTCTCCCGGCCGTTATCGGGCCGGTTCGGGTGTCCAGTCAGGGGGTCGCGCGTGTGTCGGAGACCGGCTCCGGGTAACCTAGAACCACGATTACTGACGACTGATCCGTGGGCGCCACGCTGCGTACCCGGTTGACTTGTGCGAGGGGGTCGACGCTATGGGGCGCGGCCGTGCAAAGGCCAAGCAGACGAAGGTCGCACGCGACCTGAAGTACCGCACCTGGGAGACCGACTTGGAGCAGCTCAAGAAAGAGCTGTCCGGCGGGGACGAGGGCGGTACCTCTGCGAACGGCAACAACGACGCAGACGTCGGCGATGACGCCGACGACTACCACCCCCGTCGGTAAAGCTGCAGCATTCTGACCTGCCCAGCGCCTCCGGGCGTCTGGGCAGGTTGGTGTGTTAGCCGACGTAGTTCCACCACACGGCAGGACAGGTGATCCCAGCCTGCCCTGTCGACACGCTGAGGTCCGGTCGGTCCGAGGCACCGCGGAGACTTCCGGGGCGCCTCAAATCGCCCGGCCGCTGCGAGCTCCGCCGACCCTGTAGCACCGCGCAGGCTCCGCTGACCCTGAGGCACCTTGCAGGGTCCGACGACTCTGCAGCAGCTCGCAGACGTCTCCGACGCTGCAGCACTTCGCGGGCTCCGCCGGCTCTGGTGGCAAGCCGGCGGAGGCGGGCCCAGCGTCAGCTGGCGTACGTCCCCTGTAGTTCCACGCCTGCCCCGGTGTCAGCTGCCGCGCTGACCTCGCCGCAGACCCAGGCGTCGATGTCGCGCTCGGCCAGCGCTGCGATCGCGCGATCCGCGGAGGCCGGGTCCAGGACCGCGACCATGCCGACGCCCATGTTCAGCGTCTTCTCCAGCTCGAGCTGCGGGACGCCACCGAGCTGACCGACCAGGCCGAAGATCGGCGCCGGCGTCCAGCTGGACCGGTCGATCCGGACCGCGAGGTCGTCGGGGATGACGCGGGCCAGGTTCGCCGCGAAACCACCGCCGGTGATGTGGGACATCGCGTGCAGCGGCTTGGTCTCGTTGACGTTCAGCTCACGGATCAGCTCGAGGCAGTGCTTCGCGTACACCCGGGTCGGGACCAGCAGCGTCTCGCCGAGCGTGCCACCGAGCTCGGGCACCTCCCGGTCGAGCTGCCAGCCGGCCCGGTCGAAGAACACGTGCCGGACCAGGCTGTACCCGTTCGAGTGGAGCCCGGAGGACGCCATCGCGACCACCACGTCACCGGCCCGGACCCGGTCCGCGCCGATCACCTCGTCGGCTTCCACGACTCCGGTCGCGGCACCGGCCACGTCGTACTCGTCGGCCTCGAGCAGTCCCGGGTGCTCGGCCGTCTCGCCGCCGACGAGCGCAGTACCGGCTTCGACGCAGGCCTCCGCGATGCCCTTGACGATCTGCGCGATCGTCTCCGGCACCACCTTGCCGGTGCAGATGTAGTCGGTCATGAACAGCGGCTCGGCGCCGCAGACGACCAGGTCGTCGACGACCATGCCGACCAGGTCGAACCCGATCGTGTCGTGCCGGTTCATCTTCTGCGCGATCGCGACCTTGGTCCCGACGCCGTCCGTGGACGTCGCCAGCAACGGCCGCCGGTACGCCGTCAGCGCACTCGCGTCGAACAGCCCGGCGAATCCGCCGAGCCCGCCGACCACCTCGGGGCGGGTCGCCTTGGCCACCCATTCCTTCATCAGCTCGACGGCCCGGTCACCGGCCTCGATGTCGACTCCGGCGGCCGCGTAGCTCGCGCCCTCGCTCACGTTGGTTCTCCTTCTTGGGGGCTTACGGGCCTCGGAGCCGTTACGGCCGGGACAGGGCGTCCGCGGCGCCGGCGCCACCGGACACGGTGGCCAGGCCGTCGGCGTCGGTGCTCACCGGTACTTCGAGCAGGTGCTTGCCCAGGTGCTCCGGGCTCGGCAGCTCGACCGGGTAGACGCCGTCGAAACAGGCGCGGCACAGCTGGTCCTTGGGCAACGTGGTCGCCTCGACCAGCGCGTCCAGGTCGATGTAGCCGAGCGAGTCGGCACCGAGCGAGCGGCAGATCTCCTCGGTGTTCAGCCCGTTGGCGATCAGCTCGGCCCGGCTGGCGAAGTCGATGCCGTAGAAGCACGGCCACTTCACCGGCGGTGCGGTGATCCGGACGTGGATCTCCTTCGCACCGGCCTCGCGCAGCATCTTGATCACCGCGCGCTGGGTGTTGCCGCGGACGATGGTGTCGTCGACCACAACCAGCCGCTTGCCCTCGATGACCTCGCGCAACGGGTTCAGCTTGAGCCGGATCCCGAGTTGCCGGATGGTCTGGCTGGGCTGGATGAAGGTGCGGCCGACGTAGGCGTTCTTGACCAGGCCCGATCCGTAGGGGATGCCGGACTCCTCGGCGTACCCGATCGCGCCCGGTACGCCGGACTCCGGGGTGGCGATCACCAGGTCGGCGTCGGCCGGGTGCTCGCGGGCCAGCCGGCGGCCGATCTCGACCCGGGTGGAGTGGATCCGCTGACCGGAGATCTGGGTGTCCGGGCGGGCCAGGTAGACGAACTCGAACAGGCAGCCCTTGGGGTCCGGGGTGGCGAACTTGGTGGAGCGCAGGCCGTCCTCGTCGATCGCGACGATCTCGCCCGGCTCGACCTCACGGACGAAGCTCGCGCCGCAGATGTCCAGCGCGGCGGTCTCACTGGCGATCACCCAGCCCCGCTCGAGCCGGCCGAGCACCAGCGGGCGGATGCCCTGCGGGTCGCGGGCGGCGTACAGGGTGGACTCGTCCATGAAGATCAGGCTGAAGGCGCCCTTCACCTTCGGCAGCACCTTGGCGGCCGCCTGCTCGATGGTCAGGTCCGGGTAGCCGGCCAGCATCGAGGTGAGGATGTCGGTGTCGGAGGAGGCGCCGTGCTTGGCGTTCGCCTTCGCGTGCTCGACGTCGGCGTCCAGCCCGAGATCGAGGTCACCGGTGCCGCCGAGGCTGGCGGCCAGCTCACCGGTGTTGGTGAGGTTGCCGTTGTGCCCGAGCGCGATCGAACCGGTCGCGGTCGACCGGAAGGTCGGCTGGGCGTTGGCCCAGACGCTCGACCCGGTCGTCGAGTACCGGCAGTGACCGACCGCGATGTACCCCTTGAGGGAGGCGAGCGTCGCTTCGTCGAACGCCTGGCTGACCAGACCCATGTCCTTGTAGACCAGGATCTGACTGCCGTTGCTGACCGCGATGCCAGCCGACTCCTGCCCCCGGTGCTGCAGAGCGTAGAGCCCGAAATAGGTGAGTTTGGCAACCTCTTCCCCGGGAGCCCAGACCCCGAAGACGCCACAAGCGTCCTGCGGGCCTAGGTCCTGCGGGTCAAGATCATGAGTGAGCCGACCATCGCCACGAGCCACGCCCAGCAGTCTACGGGACTACATGTGCCAGCACGCATTCACCGGTCCGCACTGGGGATCCCCTGGGCCCGCCTGCACCTGTGAGCCGCCCGGCAGGCCGCCGAAAATACCGGCGATCGCTGTCAGTAACAGACCGGTGGCAACTACCGTGAGAAACTTCTTGATCACAACTCGTCCCTTCGAAATAATCGGCAACCGACCAAGCAAGCGCTCATTGTCGACGCATTCTGTATATGGTCGGTTCCGAACGGGCGCTGAAGGAGTGAACAGCTGTGCTGGAACCGCTGGGTGTGGATGATGCCACCTTTGCGGTTTACCACGCCCTCCTGAGCCATCCGGACAGTACGGCCGAGCAGATAGCGACGTTGCTAAACCGGCCATTGGGCGAAGTGCTCGACACGATGGCACTGCTCCGAAAGCTGGAACTGCTGGTCCCGACCTGGTCCGACCCGGACACGGAGCACGCCGTGCATCCCCGGCTGGGCCTGTCCGGGCTGGCCGAGCGGCGCCGGGGTGAACTCAACCGGATGCTCAACGAGCTCAATCAGGCCGAGTCGTCCGCCGAGGTGATCGCCGAGCAGTACAACGAACTGCTCACCTCCCGCAGCAGCGGCGACGTCGAGGTGCTCAAGGGCCGGGCCAACGCCTCCCGGCGGATCGAGGAACTCGGCCTCAAGGCACAACGAAGCTTCTGGGGGATGATTCCGGCGCACCTGGACGACGCCATCAGCTCGGCGCCGGAGACTTCACCCGACATGCCCTTGCTCGAGCGCGGCCTGAGGATGCGCACCATCTATCTGCAGAGCATGACGGTCTCCAAGGCCGGTATCGACTACGCGGCGACCCTGCACCGGCTGGGCGGCGAGGTGCGCTCGACACCGACCCTTCCCATGCGGCTGCTGATCATCGACCAGGAGATCGCCATCATGGCGATGGACCCGGAGAATCCGACCGCGGGCGCGGTGATCCACCGCAGCCCTGCGGTACTTTCCGTCGCCATCGCCCTCTTCGATGCCTACTGGTCGCGCGCGACCGACCTCTTCTCCCCTGAAGACCGTGACAACGACAGCCCGCTCACTCCGCACGAGGCCGAGGTACTGCGCCTGTTGGCCGGCGGGGCCAAGGACGAGCAGGTCGCCCGTCTCCTCGGCATCTCCCTGCGCACGGCCCGCCGCATCACCGCCAACCTGTCCGACCGCCTGGATGCCACCTCCCGCTTCGAACTAGGCGTGGCCGCCGCGAAACGCGGCTGGGTCTGACGGTTTGTTCGAGTCGCTGGGCGTCACAGAACGCACGCTGGCCGTTTACCGTGGGCTGCTCCAGCGGCCCGCCTTGATGCACCTGTCCGAGCAGGAGCGGACGGCCGAGCTCGCCGCCCAGGTCGGGTGCGCCCAAGCCGAAATCCGCTCAGAGGTCGAACTGCTGCACCAACTAGGGTTGATCGTTCCGCGGTGGAACATCGCCGACGAGGACTACCCCCTGGATCCGGCGGTCGGCTTCGAGCGGTTGGCCGCTCTGCAGCGGCAGAAGATCGACGAGCTGGCCGACGGGCTCCGGCAGGACGAGCTGGCGGCCAGCGGATTCACCGCTGCGTACCGGGAGTTCCTGGTCAGGAAAACGGCGCGCGACGTAGAACTGCTGGAAGGGGCGGAAGCTGCCTACCAGCGCCTGCAGCACATGCAGCCGCAGGTGATTTCCTGGGCAATGATTCCGCCGAACAATGGCGGATCCCGGAAGAACGAAGATTCGCCGGACCGGGGATTTCTGGAACGCGGTGTCGAGTCCCGGTATTTGCTGGCCCAATCAGAAATCAAACACCGCTACATCCGAGAATACTGCCAGTGGGTGATCGGCTTCGGCGCGAAAGTACGAACTGTTCCCTCGGTGCCCATGAAGATGCTCATCCTGGACGACGCCGCCGTTTTGGGGATCGACCCCAAGGACACCTCTGCCGGCGCCGTGATTCACCACAGTGTGGCCGTCGTGAATCTGGCCAAGGAGTTCTACGAGAGTTACTGGCGGCGCGCCGACGACCCGTTCGCTGACGATCAGCCGGGGGCAGAGGAGATCACTGCCCAGGAGGCGGAGCTGCTGCAGTTGCTGGTGCAGGGCGCTACCGACGAGCAGGCGGGGCGGAAGCTGGGTGTCTCGTTGCGGACGGTCCGGCGGATGGCGGCGAAGTTGAGTGAGCAGGCGGGGGCCTCGGGTCGGTTCGAACTGGGGGTGCGGGCAGCTCAGCGGGGGTGGGTGCGGTGAATTTACGGCCTAGACCAATCGGGTAGGGATTGGATCGATTCAAGCGCACCAGCCAAGTTTGTGGCCGGAAGATGCCAAGAGGTTGAGTTCGCGACAGAAAAGTGCTTGGCCGGCTCGCCCTTCAATGTCGGGGGAAACCTGCTGTACCGGGCCGAGGAGCAGCAGGACGAGCAGCGCGGCGGCGGACAGAGCGGCGGGTGAATACACCATACGTTCGGCAATCATGAGCATCGCCTCCTTTCGGGCATGACAATGAGACCGCATTAGCGGCCGGCATTGCGGGGCGGAATTCGCCGCGGAGTAATCGCGGCGGGCGGCGAAGTGGTCCACACCGCTCACCCACGAACCTATTTCGCCCCGTCCCGACGGGTCAACGCCGACGCCCGGCCGCATGGTGCATTGGCACCACGCGGCCGGGGCTTCAGTTCCACCCGCTGCCGTCAGCCACTGGACTCGCCGATGCAAGGGTCGGTGCCGCTGATCGCCACCTACAGTGATTTGGGGAACAGCCACGGTCACCGAGTGTCGACTACGGGGGCGAATCATGGGGCGTCGCCGGGGACTTTTCGCCGAGCTCGAGCACCAGCGGAGCCAGCAGCAGAAGCAGGCGGCCCGCGAGCAGCGCGAGCGGGAGAGGTTGATCGCACAGGCACGGCGGGAGCGCGAGCGCCTGGCCCGAGAGGCCGACAAGGCGGACAAGCAGGCCGCGAAGGAGGCCGCCGCCCGCTATCTTCAGGCCAGGCAGACAGAGGTCAACGCACAGAACAATGAGCTGACGGCACGCATCCAGGAACTCGACAGGATCCTGGTCGACAGCCTGCGAAGGTCGGCCCGCATCCCGTTCGCCTCGCTGCGAGTGTCTCCCGAAGTATCCCGCTTCGAGCCAGGGGCACTGGCCGTACCGAAACAGCCGCCAGCTTGGGAACAGTTCGTCCCGCCACCGGCGGGCGCAGTACAACGCATGTTCAAGAAGCCGCATCTCGAACGCGCGATGGTCGAGGCTCGCGGCAGGTTCGAGCTGGCCCAGGCCGCATACGGTGCAGAAGAACAGCAACGCATGCTGCGGTTGCAGGATGCGCAGCGAGCGCACGCCACCCGAGTGGCAGCTGCACGGAAGGCCGCGGACGATGCCAACGCGCAACTGGAGGCGTTCGAGCAGGCCTACCAGGCCAAGAATCCAGAGGCGGTGAACGACTATCTCGAGCTGACGCTCGAGTCTCGGCCGCTTCCCGCCGGATTCCCCTCGGACGTAGAGGTTGCCTACCAAGCCGGCCTACGTCGTCTGCTGGGTTGTCATGGAGCTTCCAGGAATCGATGTGGTCCCCACGGCCGCGGAGTACAGATACGTCCGGGCGAAGGATGAAATCGTCGCCAAGCCGCGACCAGCCCGTGAGATCAACCAGCGCTACAGCAATGTGGTCGCGCAGCTGGTTCTGCGAACCATGCGCGACGTGTTCGAAGTCGCCGGCCATGGCCTGATCAGCGAGGTCGCCGTCACCGCACGCGTGTCGACCCGCAACAGGGCCACCGGGAGACCCGAACAGCCTTGCCTGGTCAGCCTCATCACTTCGCGTGAGCAGTTCGGCGAGCTGGTCCTGACCGACCTCGATCCAGGCGAGTGCCTACGTCACCTGAACGCCCTGGTCTCCAAGCATCCATGGGATCTGGAGGCCATTCGCCCAGTTTTCGATCCGGACCTCTCGCGGTACAAGTTCGTCGATGCCCGGGATGCGGCCGCGGGGCTGGACGGCCGACGCGTTCTCGTCGAGATGGACCCGACCGAGTTCGAGCACCTGGTCCGGCAGCTGTTCGAGGCAATGGGCCTCAAGTCCTGGGTAACGCAGGCGTCGCGAGACGATGGCGTCGATGGTGTGGCGGTCAACGAGGACCCGATCATGGGCGGGGTCTGCGTCATTCAGGCCAAGCGGTACCGCGGCGTCGTCTCGACTGAAGCCGTCCGGGCACTGGCCGGGACGATGGGTCAGTTGAAGGCAAGTCGAGGTGTCCTGGTGACGACTTCCTGGTTCGGCAAGCAGTCGCATGAGTTCGCCGCTGAGCACGGCCGCATCCAGCTGATCGAAGGCACCCACCTGAAGCAGATGTTGCAGGAGCATCTCGGCTTGGACGTGCTCATCGGCGAACTCAAAGGCCGGGCTAGACGGTCTTGACGGCGGTGAGGAGTTTGGTGAGGGACTCTCGGGCGTCGCCGAAGAGGAGGGTGGTTTTGGGGTCGTAGAGGAGTTCGTTCTCGATGCCGGCGAAGCCAGGGCGCATGGAGCGCTTGAGGAAGATGACCCGCTGGGCCTCGTCGGCGTTCAGGATCGGCATGCCGTAGATCGGGGCGCTCGGCGTCGTCCGGGCCGCCGGGTTGACCACGTCGTTGGCGCCGACCACCAGGACGACGTCGGTGGCCTTGAAGTCGCCGTTGATCTCGTCCATCTCGCGCAGCTGCTCGTACGGGACCTGGGCCTCGGCGAGCAGGACGTTCATGTGGCCCGGCATCCGGCCGGCCACCGGGTGGATGGCGTAGTCGACCTTGACCCCGCGCCCGTGCAGCTCCTCGACCAGGTCGCGCAGGACGTGCTGCGCCTGCGCGACGGCCAGTCCGTACCCCGGGACGATGATGACCCGCTGGGCGTACCCGAGCAGGATCGCCACGTCGGTGGCGCTACCCGAGATGACCGGCCGGTCGGACGCCGTACCGCCGCCGAGGGTGGAGCCGCCCTTGACCGCGCCGAACAGGATGTTGAAGACCGAGCGGCCCATCGCGTCGGCCATCAGCTTGGTCAGCAACGTACCGGCCGCGCCGACCAGCGTTCCGGCGACCAGCAGCATCGTGTTGCCGAGTACGTAGCCGCCCGCGGCCACGGCAAGGCCGGTGAAGGCGTTCAGCAACGAGATGACGATCGGTACGTCGGCGCCGCCGACCGGCAACACCAGCATCACGCCGACGGCCAGTCCGACCGCGCACAGCAGCACACCGACCCACACCCGCGGATCCGACACCAGCCAGCCCGACAGCGCGAGGCCGCCGAGGAGTCCGGCGACGAACAGCACCGGCAGCCCGGGGAACGTCACCGGCCGGGTGGTCATCAGCTCCTGGAGCTTCGCGAACGTCACGATCGAGCCCGAGAAGCTGACCGCGCCGACCAGGACGGTGAAGGCGGTCGCGATCGCGGCAATGGTCTGGCCGTCGTGCACCTCGCGGAGCTCGATCAACGCGACCAGCGCGGCCGCGCCACCGCCCACGCCGTTGAACAGCGCCACCAGCTGCGGCATGTGGGTCATCTGCACCCGGCGCGAACCGACCACGCCGGCGACCGTTCCGATCACCAGCGCGATCAGGATCGGCACCAGGTTGTCCGGCTTGTAGGCGGCGAAGGTGATGATCACCGCGAGCACGGCACCGGCGGCGCCGAGCAGGTTGCCGCTGCGGGCCGACCGCGGCGACGACAGTGCCTTCAGCCCGACGATGAAGGAGACCGCCGAGATCAGGTAGCCGATCTGGGCCCAGGTGGCGATCACTTGTGCAACTCCTTCTTGCGCGCCGCGGGCCCGCGGAACATCTGCAGCATCCGGTCGGTCACGACGAACCCGCCGACCATGTTCACCGTGGCCAGGACGACGGCCAGCAGCCCGATCACGGTCACCAGCGCCGAATCCGACTGGCCGGTGACGATGATCGCCCCGACCAGGATGACGCCGTGGATCGCGTTAGCGCCGGACATCAGCGGGGTGTGCAGCGTCGACGAGACCTTGCTGATCACCTCGACACCGACGAACGCCGCGAGCACGAAGATCGTCAGCAAAGCGATGGTCTCGGTCATGCCGGTCCTTCCAGGAGCTGGCGGGTCGGCTCGTGCAGCACGGTCCCGTCGTGGGTGAGGCAGCAGCCGCTGACGATCTCGTCGTCGAAGTCCGGGTTGAACTCCGCGTCCCGGGTCATCAGCGTGATCAGGTTGGCGATGTTCTGGCCGTAGAGCCGGCTGGCCGGTCCGGCCATCTGGCTGGGCACGTTCGCACCGCCCCAGACCAGCGCGTTGCCGATCATCAGTTCGGTGCCGGCCACCGAGCCCTCGACGTTGCCGCCGGACTCCGAGGCCAGGTCGACGACGACCGAGCCGGGCTTCATCTGCTCGATCATCGACCGGGACACCAGCATCGGCGCGGTCCGGCCCGGTACCGCGGCCGTGGTGATCAACGCGTCCGCGCCGGCCACGTACGGCGCGAGCAGGTCGCGCTGCAGCTGGGCCCGTTCCGCTGTCATCTCGCGGGCATAGCCGCCGGGCCCGTCCAGCGTGCCGAGCTCGAGCTCGATCGGCTGCGCGCCCATCGAGGCGATCTCCTCGGCGGCGGCGGTCCGGACGTCGTACGCCTTCACGACCGCGCCGAGCCGTTTCGCGGTGGCGATCGCCTGCAGCCCGGCGACACCGGCGCCCAGGACGAGGACCTGGGCGGGCGGCACCGTCCCGGCGGCCGTCATGTTCAGGGGGAAGAACCGCGGCAGCCGTTCCGCCGCGACGATGGCCGCGCGGTAGCCGGCCACCAGCGCCTGCGAGGACAACGCGTCCATCGACTGGGCCCGGGAGATCCGCGGGATCATCTCCATCGCGAACGCGGTCAGCTTGGCCCGGGTCGCGGCCCGGATCACGTCCGGCGGGTTCGTCGGCAGGAACGACATCAGCGCAGTACCGGCGTGCAGGCGTTGCAGCCGCTCGCGTTCGAGCGGCTGCACCGACACCACCACCGTCGCCGCGTGGTCGGCACCCCAGGCCACTTCGGCCCCCGCCTCGCGGTAGGCGTCGTCGGAGTACAGCGCGCGCTCACCGGCCGCGGGTTCGACCGCGACCTCGTAACCGAGCTGGACGAGTTTGACGACTTGTTCCGGCACCAGGGCCACCCGGCGCTCGGCCGGTCTGGTCTCGCGCACCACTGCGATCTTCACTCGCCGAAACCTATGCCAAACACACGGTGCCCGGAAAGCCCGGTGGGGTCGATCAGGCCAAGTTCTGAAGAAGCAGTGCCTCGGCCAGACAGACCTTGGCGAACTCCTCCAGGTGCAGACCCTCGTCGATGCCGTGCGCCCGGGTGTCCGGGTCCTCCACTCCGGTGACCAGAACGGCGGCATTCGGGAAGGCCTGCTGGAACTCCGCGATGAACGGGATCGAGCCGCCCATCCCGGTGTCCACGGGCTCCACACCCCAGGCCGCGCTGAACGCCGAACGGGCCGCGTCGTAGGCCTTGCCGCGCGCGTTGATCGAGCACGGCTGGCCGATATCCCCCTCTGTCACGGTGACTTCGGCACCCCAGGGCGCGTTCTGCTCGAGGTGGTTGCGCAGGGCCTCCATCGCCTTGACGGCGTCGTCGCCGGGGGCAACGCGCAGGCTGACCTTGGCCCGGGCGACCGGTACGAGGGTGTTGCTCGCGTCGGCGACCCGCGGTGCGTCGATGGCCAGTACGGCGATCGCCGGCCGGGTCCACAGCCGGTCGACCAGCGTGCCCGACCCGATCAGCCGGACCGAGTCCAGGACGCTCGACTCGGACCGGAACCGGTCTTCCGGATATTCCAGGTCGGCCGCGCGTGTCGCGTGCAGCCCGTCGACCGCGACGTCACCGTTGTCGTTGTGCAGGGTCGCGAGCAACCGGCAGAGCGCGGTCAGCGCATCCGGTACTGCGCCACCGAACAGCCCCGAGTGCACAGCGTGCTTCAGCGTCCGGACCTCGACGTAGCAGTCGACCAGGCCACGCAGCGAAACGGTCAGCGCGGGCTGGCCGATCGCCCAGTTGCCCGAGTCCGCGATCACGATCGCGTCGGAGGTCAGCTCCTCGGAGTACTGGTCGAGCAACTGCAGCAGGGTCGGCGAACCGATCTCCTCCTCGCCCTCGACGAACACCGTCACGCCCACCGGCAGGTCGTTGCCGAAGGCCCGTACGGCGGCGAGGTGGGCGGCGATCCCGGCCTTGTCGTCGGCGGCACCCCGGGCGTACAGCCGGCCGTCGCGCTCGGTCGGGACGAACGGCTCCGAGGTCCACTCCTCGACGGCACCGGTCGGCTGCACGTCGTGGTGGGCGTAGAGCAGCACGGTCGGCTTGCCCTCCGGGGCCGGCTTCTTCGCGATCACCGCGGGCGCGCCGTCGCCGGCCCGGACGATCTGGATCGCGAACCCTTCGGCCGCGAACAGCGCGGCGGTCGCCTCGGCGGACCGCTGGACGTCGGCCGCACGGGCCGGGTCCGCACTGACCGAGGGAATCCGGATGAGGTCCTCGAGGTCGGCACGGACAGAGGGCAGAACGCGGTCGATCGCCGCGGCTAGATCGGTCATGCGCCTACCGTACTGCGGGTCAACGACTAACCTTCTCCGCAGAAGACCCCGAAGGTTTCCGCCCCAACCTCAGCACGCACACCCCGCAGGGCGCGGGCACTTGGTACAACTGGTGCCGTAGCGGCTACTTGATGAAGGTCGCCGAGTCGAGCACCTCGTTGACCTGCTGGTTGTCGGTACTGCGAGCCTGCGTGCGCAGTACCGTCCCCGGCAGGACCAGCTCGTAGCGCTCGCCCACAGTGCTCTTCACCTTCGAGTTCGGCTCCTCGCAGGTGTAGTAGAACGTGACCGTGTCGCCGTTCCGCTCCCCCTGGCCCACCGGCGTACAACCCGCCGGGGTCCGGCCGGTCGCCGGCAGGGTGGCCGCGTCGGTCTGCTTTTGCAGGTAGACACCTGGCACTCGGCTGTCGGTCAACCAGCTGCTGGTGTCCGCCGTGACCAGCAGGCCCGCCCCGTCCGCAGTAGTCGACTTCTGGTCCCAGTCGCGCGGGACCTTCACCGACAGGTTCTTCTCTTCGACGGTCACCGGGCGGCTCATCACCAACTGGTAGCCGCCGTAGCCGCCGCCTGCGGACAGGAGCACCGCCAGGACGACGGTGATCACCCACGCTCGCGCAGAGCGCTTCGGTGCTGGTGCTGCCACCACTGTTGCCGGCACTGTCGGCGGCGCGACTGTCGGTGCGTTGGCGGCCGACGGCGCGGTCTCCTGGTCGAGGCCACCAGGACCGGCCGGCACCGGCAACTGGTCGGCAGGAACCAGGCCGGCCGGGATCTTGCCGGTGGTGTGAGCCTCGCGCAACGCGTCGAGGAAGCTGTCGAGATCCGGCCAGCGCTTGTCCCGATCCGGCTCGAGGGCCCGCCGTACGACGGCGTCGATCGCGTCCGGGACGTCGTCGCGCAAGGTGCTCATCGAGGGTGGCGGCGACTCGATCCGCATCACCGCGCCGAGGCTGATCAGTCCGTGCGGTGCCTGTCCGGTGAAGGCCGCGTAGGCGACCGCGCCGAGCGAGTAGAGGTCCGCGCGGTGGTCGAGCCGGTCGCCCATCACCTGCTCGGGCGCGACGTAGGCCGGCGTACCGCCCGGCATCGTCAACTGGGACACGGTTTCCAGCGACTTGCCCAGGCCGAGATCGCCGAGCATCGCGCGATCGCCCGACTCGTCGGTCCGGAACAGCACGTTGGCCGGCTTCACGTCCCGGTGCAGGACGCCGCGTGCGTGCAGCTGCTTCAGCCCGCTGCCGACCTGCGTGATGATCTCGACGGCGTCGGCGATCTCCAGCGGCCCGGCCTTGATCCGGTCCGCGAGCGATCCGCCGTCCGCATAGGTGAGGACGAGGTACGGGCGGCCGTCCTCGGTCTCGCCGACGTCGTGCACGCCGACCACGTGCGGTGAGTCGACCCGGCGCAGGAAGCGGCCCTCGGCCAGGAACCGGCGCCGGACGTCGTCCTCGTCGATCCAGTTGTCGGACAGGATCTTGACGGCGACTTCGGCGTCGAGCTGTTCGTCCCTGGCCAGCCAGACGGTTGCGAAGCCACCGGCACCCACCCGGCGGACCAGGGAGTACCGGCCGATCCGCGGTGGCTGGTCCATCCCCGCATTATGCTCGATCCTTCCTGCGACCGGGTCGCCGGAGCGCGGGTTCGAGACCGAAACGGGGCCGATGCACGGTGCGAGACAAGCGGCTGGTGATCTTCGTCGCGTCCGTGGCGGCGGCAGCGGTGGCCGTCGGCGGCTTCCTCGCGGCCACCCGCGGTCCGCAAGCCGATGCCGGCACCGCCGCACCGCTGGGAGCCGCCAGTACTTCGTCCGCGCCGAAGAGAGTCCCGGCCTCGACGGTCAAGATCGATCCCACAGCGCTCAAACCCGGTGCCGGTCCACGCGTCACCTATCTGCGCGCCCGCACCGTGCTGGGCGGCACGGGCCCACCCGTCAAGGTGCCCGGCACAGCGGAGATCATCGCGGTCGGCCGGCTCCGCGAGACCGTCCTGACGATCCAGATGGGCAGCAACCAGACCAGCTCCCTCGTCGTACTAGATGCCTCAGGCAAGCAAATCCGCCAGCTCGCCGCGGTGGACTCGCTCGTCACCAGCGCCGACGGCCAGGCGATCGCCTACGCCTCCGGCGGCCGGTTCACGCCGTCCGGCCGGTCGGGTGCCGGTGGCGCGGTCTACTACCAGCGCTCCATGACCGAGCCGGCCGCGAAGCTGGCCTGGCCGAACGCGTACGAGCTGGAAGTGCTCGCTGTGGTCGACCGGACCGTCTACTTCCGCTCCGGCGCGACCAGTGAGCCTTGGCACCTCTACCAGTGGAAGGTGGGGAGCCCGAAGCCCACGCTGCTCAGCAAGGTCGTCTCACCGACCATTGTGTCCCGCGACGGCACCCTGGCGGCCGGGTTGCCGGTGTTCAACGACAGTGGGATGTGCACGGCGGTCACCCCACTACCGGCCGGGACCCAGCGCTGGCGGACCTGCCAGTACAAGGTGACCCGCTTCAGCCCCGGCAAGGTGTTCGCCGCCGCTGTCCCACCCGACTTCCCCCTGTACGGCGAACCGCTGACGGTCGCGCTCGACCTGTCGACGGGCAACCGGCTCCGCGAGTGGACCGGGCCCTCTCTGCGCGACTCCACCGCCGAGGACGACGACCACCTGCTGCTGCAGTGGCACGACAAGAACGAACCCACCTCCCGGTCCGCCCTGGTCCGCTGCACGGTGAGCACCGGAGCCTGCGAACTGGCGACGCCCCTTGCCGCCGGCCCGCTCGTCATCGGATCGTGACCAACAAAACCACCCGCCCCGGCGTCCCACCTCGGACGGGGACGACCAACGACCATCCGGGGGTGACGGCGATGCGGACAAACACCCGCCTCGCCGCCATGGTCGCGTCCGTCGCGGCGACAGCGGTAGCGATCGGCGGCGCGGTGGCCTACCAACAGCGCCCCGTCGCCGACGGCTCAGCAGCGGCACCCCTGTCTCCGCTGACCCCATCGTCACCGCTGACCCCGTCGTCTCCGCTAGGCAGCACACCGACGCCAAGCTCGCCGCGTACTACGCCCACGCCCACGGCCACCTCCACCGCGCCACCCAAGCAGGCGCCGCCGGCGAAGCAAACACTCGCGCCGACGATGACGGCTCCGCCCATCGCGACCGGGCCGGTCAAGGTCGCCGTGGTACCCGCGAAGCTCAGCAAGGGCCGGGCCCCGCAGGTGCCGTACCTGGTCGACCGTGAGGTCCGGGGCGGTAGCGGCTGGACCGACAAGATCCCGAGCACCGATGTGATCCACACGGTCGTCCGCAGAGGCAACGCCGTCTTGGCAACCCTCAGCAGTCAAGCCTCGGCCGGAGACCGGCTCCTCACCATCGAGGACGGCAAGGCGACGTACACCCCCGGCGTCACCTCCCTGGTCGGTTCGCGGAACGGCGCCGCGGCTGCCTACGCGGCGAGGGGCGCCGAGTGGCGCGGCGGTGTCGTCTACTCCGCGGGCTCGAGGTCGGTGCAGAAGCTCGAGGTGCCCGCTGCGGCGTACGAGCTCGAGGTTCTCAGGGTGACCGACCAGGGCAAGGTCTACTTCCACTGGAAGGACTCCCGCAGTGCCCCCTGGAAGCTGTTCGAGTGGCTGCCCGGGCGGGCCGCGACGCAGGTGAAGTCCGTCGCCTCGGCGACGATGGTCTCGGAGGACGGCACGGTGGCCGCCTCCATCTCCGACTCCGCTCCCGGCGAGGCGACTCGAACCTGCTCCACGGTGACTGTGCTAGCGACCGGGAAGCGGCTCTGGCAGACCTGCGAGAGCACGCAGCTGAATTTCACTCCTGACCACTCGGTCACCTTCGGCCGCGGCGGCGCCGGCGATGACGGCACGGCCACCAGGATCACCGCACACGACACGGCCACCGGCAAGGTGATCCGGGAGTGGACGGGACAGTTCCTCGCTGTCCTCGCCGAGGACGACGAGCACCTGCTCATGGTCTTCGACAACGCGGTCAGCCTGGTCAAGAGGTCGATCGTCCGCTGCACCATCTCGACCGGTGCCTGCGAGGCGGCTGTCGGTCCGACCGACAGCCGGCTCGACCTCGGTGGCTGGCGGCCGTGAAGCTCCGTGCCGGCTTGCCTGCCATCTCCACGGTCGCGGTGGTCGTCCTGGCCGTGCTCGGTGGCGGGGTTGTCGCGATCAGGCAGCACCCCACCACGATTCCAGCCGCCAGCGCGGTGCCGCTGCGCGGTGATCCGGCCGAGACGCCGATCAAGCTCGCCGGGCTCCCGGTCGGCCGTACTCCGCAGCTGCCCTATCTCGCCGGCCGGGTGATCAAGGGTGGCGCCGGTGGCGACATCGTCGTACCGGGCAAGCAGAAGATCCTGCAGGCCGTCCGGTACGGCGGTTCGGCCTTCATCCTCCTGCAGACCGGGTCAACCGGCACTGAGCTGACCCGGATCGACAGCATCGACGGGGCCGTCGCCGAACGCATCCCCGACGTCCGCAGCGTTGTCGGTTCAGCGACCCAGGATGCGGTCGCCTACGCGACAGTCCGCAGTACGGGGGGCCGCGTGGTGAAGGGCAGCACTGTCTACTGGCAAGGGCTCGGCATCGACGAGCGTCGGCAGCTGCGGCGCCCCCAGGACTGGCGGTCGACAGTCCTGACCGTGCAGGGCAGCACCGTGTACTTCGCTGCTTCGCCCGGCCCCGCCGTTTCCAAGGCGACACTGCACTCCTGGGACTCGGCCACTGGCCAGGTCACGCCTCTCAAGAGCGTGATGGGCTCGATCATCACCAACCACCAAGGCAAACTGATGGCGATCGCTCCCCGCCGCGCCTGCTCGAACCTGCTGGAGCTGGCGTCGGGGCAGGAGCTCTGGCAGACCTGCGGCTACGCGGTCGGTGGCTTCACCTTCGATGGCACGACGGTCTTCGGTCGGTCGATCCCTGATTCCGAGGACCGCTCGGCCTGGGTCGCGGCCGCCGTTGACGCTCTTACGGGTGAGCTGAAACGCCGCTGGACCGGCGTACGGTTCCTGGCCGGGATTGCGGAGGACGACGACCACCTGCTGCTCGCTGTCGACGACGGAGCCGGGTCGCGGGATGCGATCATCCGGTGCACGATCGGCGGCGGTACCTGCGAAGTGGCGGCCGCGCAATCTGGTCTTCGTCTGTTGGGAGCGCGCTGATGCGGAAGCTGAACACCCTTCCGGCGGTCGTCATCGTCACGGTCGCTGTCCTCGCGGTGGCGGCGGGCGGCGTACTGGCTGCTCAGCGGAGCCCTCGCTCGGAGGGTGGCAGTGCGGCCGCACCGCTGGCACCACCGGCCACCACTCCCCTGGCGAGCCCTGCCAACGTGTCTACTTCGGCACCACCCGCGCTGCCGAACGGGAAGATCACGCTGAAGCTGAGCAAGCTCGGCAAGGGCCGTCCTCCGCAGGTGCCCTACCTGGTCGGCCGCGAGGTCCGCGGTGGAGCCGGTGATCCCGTGAAGATTCCTGGTGCGGAGCCGATCCACTACGTAGCCCGGATGGGCAACTCGGTGCTGGCCGTCCTCGGCACGAACAAGGGCGCGGACCTGCTGCGGTTGGACCCCACCGGCGAGAGCAGGCGCACGCCAGACGTCAGCAGCCTGGCAGTGACCGCCGACGCCACCTCAGCGGCGTACGCGGCACCGCGGATCGCCGAGACGGGCGAGGACCTGGGCGGCGGGACCGTCTACGCCGAGCAGGCCGACGGCACCGTGCAGAAGGTCGCCGTCGGTGGTTTCGGGGTCGAGGTGATCGCCTACCGCTCCGGCACGGTGTACTTCCGCTCAGCGAAGATCCAGACCGGCAAGGCCTGGGAGCTGTACAGCTGGACACCGGGCAATCCCACGGCCGCCCTGGTCAAGACCGTCCCGTCGCCGACCGCCCTGTCGAGCGACGCCACGATCGCCGCCTCACTCGACGTCGCCGCCGACACCTCCAGTTGCTCGGCCGTCGTCGAGGTCGCCACCGGCAAGAAGCTCTGGCGGACCTGCGAGAACGGCCTCGAGGGATTCACCCCTGACGGCCGGACGGTCATCGGCGGACCGACGTACGGCGACGGGTACGGCGCGGCCGCGACCTCGGCGCTGGACGCGCGGACCGGCAAGCTGTTGTACGAGTGGAACGGACTCGCGTTCCTGCAGACGGCCGCCGAGGACGATCAGCACCTGCTCATCCGTGCCGACGACGGCGAAGGCACCAAGGGCGCGATCATCCGCTGCGACGTCACCACGGGCCGATGCGAGCTGGCCACTCCACTGGCCCTCACTCAGGTCTCGATCGGGCAGTAAGGCATCAGGAGCCAGCCATGGAACGAAAGAACGGGCGATTGGTCGCTCTGGTCTCGTCGGTCGCGGTCGCGGCCGTCGTGACCGGCGGAGTGCTCGCCTACCGGCAGGCACCGAATGATGGTGGAGGCTCCTCGGCGGCCCCACTGCCGGGCCAGCCCACACCGAAAGCTTCGGTCAAGACACCGTCCAGGACGCCGGTCCTCACGCCGTCGGCCACCCCGTCGAGCACCCCGACACTCACTTCGCCGAGCACCCCGCCGGTCACCGCTCATCCGGTAGAGATCGAGGTGGACCTCGCCGGCCTCGCCACCGGCCCGGGCACCGACGTGACCCACCTGGCCGGTCGCGAGGTCCGGGGCGGCGGACCGACGGTCAAGATCCCGGGCAGCCAGCGGATCGTGGAATTCGCCCGGCTGGGCAACGGCGTCGTCGCGATGGTCAGGACCGACGGCGGCGGCGACGAGTTGCTCGTCACCGGCACGGGCCAACCGACCAGGCGCATCCCGCACGTCTCCACCCTCGCGGCCGACGAGACGGGCACCGCGGCTGCGTACTCGACGACCGTCGTCAACCCGGACGGCGTCGTCACCAGAGGCGGCTCCGTCCACTACCTCTCGGCGGGCGGTACCGCGAAGACCCTCGCCCTGCCCGGTGACACCTTCGCCCTCCGCGTGGTCGCGGTGCTGGACGGCAAGGTCTACTACAAGTCGACCGACGAGCACGCGGACGTCGAGCGGCTCTACGAGTGGAGCCCGGCGACCACGACGCCGAAACTGGTCAAGGCCATCACCGCGACCGCTGTGCTGTCCAGGGACGGACGGTATGCCACCTCCCACCGCAACGGCCCCAGCAGCGTCTGCCACGCCGTCCGCGTAGTTGCCACCGGCAAGAAACTGTGGGAGACCTGCAAGGCCGATCTGCTGGACTTCACTCCGGACTCCGGCGTCACGATCGGTCGCGGGTACGCCGGCGGCACCGCGATGATCCGCATCACCGCTCAGGACACCAAGACCGGCAAGCTGCTCCATGCCTGGACGGGCTTCTTCGAGAATGTGGTTGCCGAAGACAACCAGCACGTCCTGATCAGCACCGCGGGCGCCACCGGTGCCGCGTTCATCCGGTGCGCGGTCTCCACCGGCGCCTGCGAGTACGCCGTACCACCCGGTGACGCTGAGCTGCGACTCGACTCGAGGATGACGATATGAAGCAGCAGAACGGCCGGCTGGTCGCGTTGGTCGCCTCGGTGGCGGTGGCAGCCGTCGCGATCGGCGGCGTACTCGCGTACCAGCAGAACCCCCAGCAGGGCGACACCGCCGCAGCACCCCTACCCGTCCAGACCCCACCGGCAACCCCGACTCCGACACCACCAAAGACCCCGACCCCCACCCCTGCTGCCACCCCGTCCAGCAGACCCACCCCGTCGAGCGTCCCCAGCAAAGCCCCCAGCAGCACGCCACCTCCGATCACCGGGCCGACCACCATCACGCTGAATGCCGCCAAGCTGCCCAAGGGGCGCGAACCCCAACTGCCGTACGTGTTCGGCCGCGAGGTGCGCGGCGGATCGGGCCCGGTGCGAAAGGTCCCCGGCACCGACCCGATCTACGAGGTCGGCCGGCTCGACAACTCGGTGCTGGTCGTCATCAGCAAAGCGGGGAAGTCGGAACTGCTCAAGCTCAGTGACGGCAGCCCGCGGCGGACCGCCGGGGTGTCGTCGCTGGTGACCACGGTCGACCAGTCCGCGGCGGCGTACGCGGCGGTCAACAGTGACGCGCTGGGCAACGAGACCAGGGGCGGCATCGTCTATTCGGAGACCGGCGGGTCGGTCAAGAGCCTCAAGGTGCCGAACGGCTACAGAATCCGAGTGCTGGCCTACGCGGCCGGGAAGGTCTACTTCCGGTCGGGCGACGGCCCGGATGCCTGGAAGCTCTACGCCTGGACGCCGGGTGCCGCGAAGGCCGATGTCGAGAAGGTGGTCTCGCCGACAGCCGTTTCCCACGACGGCCGGATCGCCGCCTCGGCGCACCTGATCAACGACGCGGGCAGCTGCAGCACCATCCTCGAGATCGCGACCGGAAAGCAGCTTTGGCGCACCTGCGAGAACCAGGTCGTCGGCTTCACGCCGGACGGCGCCACCGCGATCGGTGGACCGGCATACGGGGACGGGTTCTGCTCGGTCGAGCAAGCCGCGCTCGCGGCCGGGAGCGGCCGGCTGCTCCGGGAGTGGAAGGGGTGCTTCCTCGACATCACCGCCGAGGACGACCAGCACTTCCTGATGGTCGCCGTCTTCGATAGTCGCCAGGACGAGAACGCCAGGCGCGCGATCGTTCGCTGCAACTTCATCACCGGCGCGTGCGAACTCGCCACGGCAGCCAGGATCGGCGACCTCGTCCTCCGCCGTTGATGTCTGCCAGCAGCTAACCAGCGGGCTCTGCGCGACCGGCGGCGGCAGACTGCTCCTATGGAGCGAGTGGTGGTGCTGGCGGATGTTCATGGTGTGCTGCCTGCGCTGGAGGTTGTGTTGGCGGAGCCGGATGTTGCAGCGGCCGATGTGATCGTGCTGGCTGGGGATATCGCCAGTGGGCCTCAGCCGGTGGAGACGTTGGACTTGCTGGTGCGGCTGGGCGAGCGGGCGGTGTGGGTGCGGGGTAACGCGGACCGCGAGCTGGTGGAGATGGCCCGTGGCTCCTACCAGGGCGAGCCGCCGGATGAGGTCAGCCCCTGGGCGGCAGCACAGCTCAGGGCCGACCAGGTCGAGCTGCTGGCCGGCCTGCCGACCACGGTCACCATCGGGGACACCTTGTTCTGCCATGCGACGCCCCGCGATGACGAGGAGATGGTGCTGGTCGACAGCCCGATCTCCCGGTGGGCGGACGTGCTCAGCGGCGTACCGGAGGAGATCAGGACGGTCGTCTGCGGGCACACGCACATGCCGTTCGCCCGGCAGGTCGACCGGCGGCTGGTGGTCAACACAGGCAGTGTCGGCATGCCGTACGGCGCACCCGGGGCCAGCTGGGCGCTACTGACTTCGTCCGGCGTCCAGCTTCGTCGTACTGCGCTGCCCTCCACCGCTGCCGACCAGCTCGCCAGGCACTCGTCGTACCCGGGGATCGAGCCCTGGCTGGACGAGTACGTGCGCACCAACTACTCCGACACCGAGGCGTTGGAGGCGTTCAGGCCGCGCTCGGAGGTCTGAGCAGCTACCGTCGGGGGCATGTTCGCGCGGCGACGGAAGCACTTCGGTACCTCGGCCGACAAGGCGACGTACGCGACCCTGCACACCGCTTCCCTGGCCACGCCGAGTCTGCGCGAGGGGTTGACCCCTGCGGCCGCCGGCAAGGCGAGCAAGCATCTGCGCGATCTGCTCGGTACTGCGGCCATCGCCATCTGCGACTCGTCCGGCGTACTGGCCTGGGACGGGGTAGGCGGTCCCTACGAGAGCAACCACCGTCGGGACGCCAAGGCCATCGCGGCCTCCACCCTGCGGAGTGGGCGGACCGCAGTACTGGGTGCTCATGACGTGGCGTGCGGTGATCCGCAGTGCCCGGTCCGTACTGCGGTGATCGCACCCATCGTCACCGAGGACCGGGTAGTTGCCGTGCTGGTCGCGTACAGCCCTCGCTCCTCGGCAGCACTCGTCCGGGCGACCGAAGAGGTGGCCCGCTGGGTCTCTGGTCAGGTGGAGCTCGCCGAGCTCAACAAGGAGCGCACCCGGGCCATGGAGGCCGAGCTGCGGGCGCTCAGGGCGCAGATCAGCCCGCACTTCATCTACAACGCCCTGGCCGCGATCGCCTCGTTCGTCCGGACCGACCCGGAGCGCGCGCGGGAGCTGCTGCTCGAGTTCGCCGACTTCTCCCGGTACGCGCTGCGCCGCGGCGGGGAGTTCACCACGCTGTCCGACGAGCTGCGCAACGTCGAGCGGTACCTGGTCCTGGAGCAGGCCCGGTTCGGCGAGCGGCTCAAGGTCTCGCTGCTGATCGCGCCCGAGGTGCTGTCGGTGGCGATCCCGTTCCTGGTGGTCCAGCCGCTGGTGGAGAACGCGGTCCGGCACGGCCTGGAGGGCACGTCCGGTATCGGCCGGATCACCATCCGTGCCCAGGACCGCGGGCTGGAGGCCGAGATCAGCGTCGAGGACGACGGCGCCGGCAGCGACCCCGAGGTGATCCGGGCCGCGCTGGCGGGTGAGTCGAGCAACGACTCGGTCGGCCTCGGCAACGTCGACGCCCGCCTGCGCCAGGTCTACGGCGACGCCTACGGCCTGGTGGTGGAGACCGCACCCGAGGCGGGCACAAAGGTCAGCTTCCGAGTGCCCAAATACTCCTCAGGGGTGCACGCCTCCGCTTAGTGTGTGGCCATGGCTGACTCTCCTTTGCGTGCGCTCGTCGCCGACGACGAGGAGCCCGCGCTCGCCGAGCTGGTCTATCTGCTGTCCCGGGACCCGCGGATCGGCCCGATCAAGACCGCGTCGAACGGCGCCGACGCGCTGAGGATCCTGCAGGGCGCGGACCTGGATGTGGTGTTCTGCGACATCAAGATGCCGGGCCTGGACGGGATCGATCTGGCGCGGGTGCTGGCCAACTTCAAGAAACCGCCGCAGGTGGTCTTCGTCACCGCCTACGACGAGCACGCGGTCGATGCCTTCGAACTGCGCGCGACCGACTACGTGATGAAACCGGTCCGCGCCGAACGCCTCTCCGAAGCAGTCCGCCGAGTCGTCAACTCCGGTACGCCGCTCGCCGTGGCGCCGCAGGAGGACTCCGAGGACGAGACCATCCCCGTCGAACTCGCCGGCGTCACCCGCTTCGTCCAACGCTCCACCGTCCGGTACGTCGAAGCCCAGGGCGACTACGCCCGCCTGCACACCGGCCAGAACTCCCACCTGGTCCGCATCCCCCTCAGCACCCTCGAGGAACGCTGGCGCGACGCAGGCTTCACCCGAATCCACCGCAGCACCCTGGTCGCCCTGGCCCACGTCGACGAAATGCGCGTAGACAGCGGCCGCTGCTCAGTCCGAGTAGGCGACGACTGGCTCCCAGTAAGCCGCCGCCACACCCGAGAACTCCGCGACCTACTGGTCCGCTCCACCTCCCTGCGAGGCTGAGATGACCACGCCGGAGCCGGTGCCGCGGCGGGTTCGGGTTACCAGCCCGCGGACGAGTGCGGCGCGGCGGACGACTGCTCACACCGGGACCCGGGAGATCGACGAGCAGACCCGGGTCGGCGAGGTCTACATGAACTCGCTGATCCAGTCGCAGCTCCGGCTCGCTCTCGCCGTCATCGCCGGGGCAACCGTCGCGCTCGGCGGGCTGCCGTTGCTCTTCCTCCTCGTCCCCGCCACCCGCACCTTCGCGATCTTCGGCGTACCGCTGCCCTGGGTGCTGCTCGGCGTCGCCGTCTACCCCGTGGTTTATGTTGCCGCCCGCATCTATGTCCGCCAGGCCGAGCGGATCGAGACCGAGTTCACCGAGTTCGTCGGGCGGAAGTAGATGTCCCCGGCAATGAGTCTGACCGCGATCGGTCTGGTGATCGTGGCAACCATCGGGATCGGGCTCTTCGGGCTGCGGATCTCCCGGACGACGAGCGACTTCTACGTCGCCAGCCGGGCCGTCACGCCACGCTGGAACGCCTCCGCGATCAGCGGCGAATACTTGTCGGCGGCATCTTTCCTCGGCGTCGCCGGCCTGGTGCTGGTGAACGGCGCCGACATGCTGTGGTTCTCGGTCGGCTACACCGTCGGCTACCTGATGCTGCTGGTCCTGATCGCCGCCCCGCTGCGTCGCTCCGGCGCCTACACCTTGCCCGACTTCGCCGAGACCCGGTTCGAATCACCCGTCGTACGGCGGATCTGCTCCTTCCTCGTCTTCGGGATCGGCACGCTCTACCTGCTTCCCCAGTTGAGCGGAGCCGGCCTGGCCCTGCAGACGGTGACCGGCGCGCCAACGGCGGTCGGCGCGGCCTTGGTCGCGGTGATCGTGGTGATCAACGTCGCCGCCGGCGGGATGCGCTCGATCACCTTCGTCCAGGCCTTCCAGTACTGGCTGAAGCTCACCGCGCTGGCCACACCGATCTTCGTCATCCTGCTCGCCTGGCGCTCCGCGGATCACCCGGTCGGAGTACTGGAGTCCTTGCACGGCGCGGGTGCTCAGTGGGCCGAACCGTTGTCCCAGGCGGGCGGGCGCGATCACCCGCTGTACGCGACGTATTCGTTGCTCTTGGCCCTTTGTTTCGGAACGATGGGCCTGCCGCACGTCCTGGTCCGCTTCTACACGAACCCGGACGGCCGAGCAGCCCGCCGTACGACGGTCGTCGTGCTGGCCCTGCTCGGTGCGTTCTATCTCTTCCCACCCCTGTACGCCATCCTCGGCCGGAGCTTCGCGCCTGACCTCATCAGCGGGAGCGCCGACACCGTCGTACTCGAACTGCCCGGCCGGATTTTCCCTGGCACAGCAGGAGATCTGCTGGGTGCTCTCGTCGCCGCCGGAGCCTTCGCAGCATTCCTGTCGACCTCCTCCGGGCTGACCGTCGCCATCGCGGGCGTGATCGACCAAGACCTGCTGCGCCACCGGCTGCATCGCTTGACCGGTGGCGACTACCTGGCAGTCAACAGCTTCCGCATCGCTGCGCTGCTTGCGGTATTGGTCCCCTATCTCGCCTTCAACCTCACCGGCGCCCTGAGCCTCGCCGACACCGTCGGCCTGGCATTCGCCGTGGCCGCGTCGACGTTCTGCCCCTTGCTGGTGCTGGGGATCTGGTGGCGCAAGATGTCCACCGTCGGCGCCGCGGCCGGCCTGGTCGTCGGCGGAGTCGCCGCGATCACCGCAGTACTGGTCAACGTCATCGGCCCGCCCTCAGCCGGCTGGCCGAAGGCCCTGATCGGCCAGCCCGCCGCCTGGACGATGCCGCTGGCCTTCCTCACCGTGATCGTCGTCTCCAAGCTCACCCCGCACAAGATTCCCCGCGGCACCGCCCGCAGCATGGTCCGCCTGCACACCCCCGAGGCCGTCGACGTGGACCGCGGCCTGCCACCGGCCTGAACCGTTCGTCGTACGGTTCCGACCGCTCGCCGCAGGTGGGTTCGCCGCCGGTCGAAAGCTGGGGGCCGCTGAGCGCTCGGTGTGGCTGCGTGCTGTTGGTCGGCAGTGAGCTGGACCACAGTACGAGCTGCAACCCTGCGTGCCGGTCATCCGCCCGGCCTGACTACGTCTGGAGGTCCCGCGATGAGCGATACCAGCCGCGCGGCCGGCGATCCAGAACTGACGACGTACCGAGACGTCCAGCTGTCACCGGACTTCTCCGAACTGCGTCGCCGGTTCCGGCGCTTCGTGTTCCCGATGACCGGGCTGTTCCTGGCCTGGTACTTCCTCTACGTCCTGCTCGCCGACTACGCCCCCGGCTTCATGTCCCAGCGGATCGGCGGCAACATCAACGTCGCCCTGGTCATGGGACTCGGGCAGTTCGTCTCCACCTTCGCGATCACGCTGCTCTACGTCCGCTGGGCCGACCAGAAGTTCGACCCGGACGCCAAGCACCTGCGTGACCAGATCGAGGGAGAGACCAAGTGAGCGCGCCAATGATGTTGCCGATGGCAACCACTGTCGGGGACCCCAAGGTCAACATCGCGATCTTCGCGCTGTTCGTGGTGGCCACCCTGGCGATCGTCATCCGGGCCTCCCGCAACAACAAGTCCGCGGCCGACTTCTACGCCGGCGGCCGCTCGTTCACCGGCCCGCAGAACGGCGTCGCGATCGCCGGTGACTACCTGTCCGCCGCATCGTTCCTCGGCATCGCCGGCGCGATCGCCCTGAACGGCTACGACGGCTTCCTGTACTCCATCGGGTTCCTGGTGGCCTGGCTGGTGGCCCTGCTACTGGTGGCCGAGCTGCTCCGGAACACCGGCCGCTTCACGATGGCCGACGTGCTGTCGTTCCGCCTCAAGCAGCGTCCGGTCCGGATGGCCGCGGCCATCTCAACGCTGGGTGTCTGCTTCTTCTACCTGCTGGCCCAGATGGCCGGCGCGGGCGGTCTGGTCGCGCTGCTGCTGGGCATCGACAACCGCGCCGGGCAGAGCCTGGTCATCGCGGTCGTCGGCATCATCATGATCACCTACGTGCTGGTCGGTGGCATGAAGGGCACCACCTGGGTGCAGATCGTCAAGGCGGTGCTGCTGGTGATCGGCGCCGGCATCATGACGATCTGGGTGCTGGCCAAGTACACCTTCAACCTGTCGGCCCTGCTGGGCGCCGCTGTCGACCGCAGCCCGGCGGCCGGTGAGAAGCTGCTCAACCCGGGGCTTCAGTACGGCGCAACGGGGATCAGCAAGCTCGACTTCATCTCACTCGGCCTGGCCCTGGTACTCGGTACGGCGGGCCTGCCGCACGTGTTGATGCGCTTCTACACGGTCCCGAACTCCCGCGAAGCCCGCCGCAGCGTCAGCTGGGCCATCTGGATCATCGGCATCTTCTACCTGTTCACCCTGGTACTCGGCTACGGCGCCGCGGCCCTGGTCGGTCCGGACGCCATCCGGGCAGCTCCGGGCAAGGCGAACTCGGCAGCTCCATTGCTGGCCTACGAACTCGGCGGGGAGATCCTGCTGGGCGTGATCTCGGCGGTCGCCTTCGCCACCATCCTGGCGGTCGTGGCCGGTCTGACCATCACGGCGAGCGCGTCCTTCGCGCACGACATCTACGGTCAGGTGATCAAGAAGGGCCAGGTCTCCGGTGACGGCGAGGTCCGGGTCGCCCGGATCACCGTGCTGGTGATCGGCGCGGTCGCGATCGTCGGCGGCATCTTCGCCAACGGCCAGAACATCGCGTTCCTGGTGGCCCTCGCCTTCGCGGTGGCGGCCAGCGCGAACCTGCCGACCATCCTGTACTCGCTGTTCTGGCGGCGCTTCAACACCCGCGGCGCACTCTGGAGCATCTACGGCGGCCTCGGCTCGGCGATCATCCTGATCGCGTTCTCGCCGGTCGTCTCCGGCAAGGTCGACGCGAAGACCGGTGCCAGCCTGTCGATGATCACCGACACCAGCATCGACTTCAGCTGGTTCCCGCTGGACAACCCGGGCATCGTCTCGATCCCGCTGGCCTTCGTGCTCGGCATCATCGGCACGCTGACCAGCAAGGAAGGCACCAACATCGACCGGTTCGCCGAGATGGAGGTTCGCTCGCTGACCGGCGCCGGCGCCGAGAAGGCGGTCCAGCACTAACCCACCCAAACCTGTCAGGCAGGCCCTGCTGATGTCCCGCGGGCCTGCCTGACAGCACCAATCACTTCAGGGTCGGCCACAACTCCAGGAACGCGATCCGGGAAGCCTCACCCCGCTGCTCCTCCGCAGCGTGCAGCCGCCCGAAGGTGAAGGCGTTACCGCCGTCGAGATACACCTGTACGGCGAGCTCGCGGAGCAGGTCACGCGCCACCACGCTGTCCTGGTGGTCGCCCAGCACCTCCTGGACCTCCTTGGCCCGCGACACCAGCCCGGTCGCCTCGTCACCAAGAACGGCAACGGCCGACTCAGCGGCGTACCGGAGTCGTTTCGAGGCCTTGCGGACCTCGTGCAGCTCGTGATCCTGGGTGGCGGCGTCCTCGGCGGCTTCCATCCGCCGGACGGCCTTGCTCATCCGCTTCCAGTCGTGATCCAGCAGCTCGGGCATCTGCTTGGCGGCCTTGCGCGTCTCGCCGGCCAGCGGCGGGTTGGCGATCAGCTCGTCCAGTGCATCCAGCAGCCGGAAGTACCGCTCGCTCTCCAGCGCTGCCAGCGCCTGCACCCGGCCGGACTTGTAGACCGCGCGCAGATGCGTGTCGATGAAATCGGCGACCTTGCCCATCACCAGCTCGACGGGTTGCGCCTCGACCGCCGTCTTGAAGTGCTCGCGCTGCACCTCCGCGTCGCGCGCGCCACCCAGCTCGCCCGCGAGCCACTTCAGCTCGGCACGGAGCTGGTCGCCGGCCTCCCGATCGACGACCGGCCGGTACGTCGCCAGCGCCGACCGCAGCCGCCGGGTCGCCACCCGCATCTTGTGCACAGCGTCGTGCACGTCGCGACGGACCTCGGGGTCGCGCTGGTGAATCGCCTGCACCTGCTCAAGGGCATAGGCGCGGAACAGGTCGGCCGTGCTCGGCTTCTTGGGCAGCTCCCACTTCTCGCGCGCCGGGACGCGGTCGCCGAGCGCCCGCGCCAGCTTGCTCGGCCCAGTGGCCGGCTTGGCGCCCGCGGCCCGCAGTACGGGCTCGGCGGCTTCGAGCAGGTCCAGCGAGCCGTTGACGAGCTCGATCTCCCACTCCCGCCAGGACTCCTCCGCGCCGTCGACCGTCGAGGTCACGTGGTCGTCGCTGACCTCGGCCAGTACCTCGCCGTCGGCGTCCAGCAGGCGGTGCACGATTCGCCGGGTTTTCAGCGTCACCACCGGGACGAGTTGGTTGTCCCGGGCATGCACCCGGACCGACCGCACGACCTGCAGCGGCACCTTGCTCACGGACCGGCCGAGCGGGTGCTGGATCTCCAGCCGCTCACCCGACGACACCGGCAGCTTCACATGCCAGCCGTCGTCCTCACCGCCGGTCCGGCGGCGCAGCGTCACCTTGGCCGCGGCCAGGTCGAGCGCGGCAGTGTCGAAGTACACGGCCTCGAGACTCAGCTCGACAGGTTGCGCAACGCGGTCGACCCCCGGCAGCTCGTGCAACGCGGGGAAGATCGCGTGCTCGTCGACGTCGTACTTGGTCTCGATCTCGAGTTGCTCAGTCGGCGGCATACCCCCTTGTTTACCAGCCGAGATCAATCCCGCATAACCGGTTCAACCTCAAGATTCACGGCGGCGAGCAACTCCGCCCGCACCCGCTCCAGGTCACGGTCCGGTACGCCGGTCAGCCCTGCCCGCGTCTCCCGCGGGTATGGCTGCCGCCGCCGATTCCCTTCCAGCCCCACGACGAGCAGCACCACGATCAGCCCGAGCACCAGCAAACCCATCACCCCGCTCCTTCCGGAATCAGCGCGACGGCCTTGAAAAACGTGTAGTGAAAGGTGCCTCCCGGCTCAGCCGCGCGTTCGAGGTCCCGGATGCCACGGCGCCACTCGTCGGGGGTCCGCAACCCGGCGGCCAGCGCGCGCTCCCGAACGGACTCGACCATCGCGATGAAGGTCTTCCGGATGAATCCGTCGACCAGGTGCGGCAGGGTCTCGTCGGCGTACACGGTGCACGGTCGCGTTCGTACGTCGTGGTAGCCGGCGGCCTGGAGCAGTGGTTGCACTCGGCGTCCAATCAGGGCGTCGCCTCCAGCCTCGGCCTGGAGGTCGGTCAGGCAGTCGATCAAGGACTGCGCGGCCGTACTGCGCGGGTGGTGGAACGCCGAGTCGTGGTCGCCCTCGATCACCGTGATGTCGCCACCGGGGCGCACGAGGCGGCGCAGTTGCCGCAGTACTCCCTCCGGATCGGCGAGGTGTTCGAGCACGAAGCAGACGAAGAGGTGGTCGAACGAGCCGTCCTCGAACGGAAGGTCGCGCAGGTCGCCGTGGTGCCACTCGACCTCGGCGTACGGCGCGGCTGCAGCGACCCGGGCCTTCGCCTGGGCCAGGGAGTCCTCGGACAGGTCGACGGAGACGAGCCGGATTCCTGGGTTGGCGGTGACGAGCTGCACGGTTTGAGCGCCGACTCCGCAGCCGACTTCGAGCACCCGTGCGCCGGGCGGGTACGTCGTACCGGCGTGCAGGAGACCGGCGAGCGTCTCCGCCTGGTCGGTCAGCCTGCGGGTCTCGTGGGTGGTGTAGCCGTGGACGTAGTCGGTTCCCATAGCTCTAAGTTCGCGTCACAATGGTCTGGTGAACAGGTCCAATCAGGGTGAGATTGGTAGGTCCAAAGCGGCGGGGGCGGACTTTCTGCAGCTTCGGCCGGAGGAGGCGCCGACTGGAGGGCTGGCCGATTGGCTGGCTGGGCGGTTTCGGGACGCGATCGCCGACGGGCGGCTCGCGGTCGGGAGCAGGTTGCCGGCGACCCGTCAGCTCGCGGCCGAGCTGCAGGTCTCCCGGGGCGTGGTGACCGAGGCCTACCAGCGCCTCACCGAGGACGGGCACGTCAGCGGCCGGGGCCGCGCGGGGACCGTCGTGGTGGCCGCGCCCATCGGCACCTCCTCCGCCGCGTCCGGCCATGCACGCGCCAGCCGCCCCGCGCTGGACGATCCCGGGCTGGAGATCTTCGATGCGATGCGAGCCGTCGAGGCGCGGATCGACCTGACTCCCGGCATCCCCGACCTCGCCGCGTTTCCCCGGGCCGCCTGGCTGAAGGCGGAGCGCGCAGTACTGGCCGAGCTCTCGGCATCAGCCTTCGGCTACGGAGACCCAGCCGGTACTCCGGCCCTGCGGCTGGCCGTCGCGAACTGGCTCGCGCGCAATCGCGGGATCAAGGCCGACCCGGCCGACCTGATCATCGTCGCCGGCGTCTCGCAGGCGATCGGGCTGGTCGCCCAGGTGCTGGGCCGGGAAGGCATCACCGAGCTGGCGGTCGAGGACCCCGGCTCGCTCGGATCGCGGCAGCACCTGCATCTGTGGGGAATGCGGACACCGCCGATCCCGGTCGACGCGGACGGCTTGCGGGTCGACGTACTGCGCGACAGCGGCGCTCCCGCCGTGATGGTGACGCCCGCGCATCAGTTCCCGACGGGCGTAGTACTGGATGGGGAGCGGCGCCGGGAATTGATGCAGTGGGCAACTGATGGGGGGTTGATCCTCGAGGACGACTACGACGCCGAGCACCGGTACGACCGGCCGCCGGTTCCCGCATTGCGGGCGATGCTCGCGGAGCACGTGATCTATATGGGCAGCGTCTCGAAGTTGCTCGCCCCGGCGTTGCGGATCGGGTGGATGCTGCCACCACCGCAGTACCGGCAGGCGCTGGTCGGCGCGAAACGGCAGGCGGACCTCGGCAACGCGGCCCTGCCGCAACTCGTCATCGCCCATCTGATGGAGTCGGGCGAGCTGGAACGTCAGCTCCGCTACGTCCGCCGCCGGCACCGGATCCGCCGCGACGCGATGATCGAGGCCATCGGTCGGCACTTGCCGACAGCAACCGTTCACGGCGCGGCCGCCGGCCTGCACCTCACCATCACCTTCGACGACCCGGACCTGACCGATCTCGCGCTGGCCTCCGCCGCACTCGACCGGGCCGTGAAGACCCAGCCGCTGTCCTGGCACTGCCAGCACCCCCGGCCCCCAGGTCTCGTCCTCGGGTACGCCGCGCGGACCCCGACGGAGATCACCGAGGCTGTCGCCACAATCGGCGAAGCACTGTCAGCCTGCTCGGTCGATGCGGTTGGCGCGGGCGAGGAGAAGTAGCAGGTAGGGGGCGCCGAGGAACGCAGTGACGACTCCGACCGGGAGTGCGGTGGGGGCGAAGAGTTCGCGGGCGAGCAGGTCGGAGGCGACGACCAGGAGGGCGCCGATCGCGCCTGCAGGTAGCAGGCCGGCGACGCCTCCGGCCAGCAGACGGCGGGCTAGTTGAGGCGCGACGAGAGCCACGAAACCGATCGGTCCCGCCGCGGCGGTGGCGAGGCCGGCCAGACCGACTGCGATCGCGATCAGAATCCCCCGCGACAGTTCGACCTTGCCGCCCAGGGCTCTGGCTAGGTCGTCGCCGAGCTCGAGCAGGCGCAGTTGCCGCGATCCGGCCATCGCGGCGGGGACGAGCACGAGCAAAGTGATGCTGATCAGCGTCGCGTGCGACCAGGAACGCCCGGCAAGGCTGCCCGCGAGCCACATGGACGCGCTCTTGGCCGTGTAGATGTCGGCCAGCGTGAGCAGGTACGCGGTGATCGAGCCGACGATCGCGGTAATGCCGATCCCGACCAGGACCAGCCGATAGCCGGTGACGCCTTGTTTGTAGGCCAACAGGTAGATAGACGTTGCTGTGAGCAATGATCCGGCCAGCGCACCGGCGGGGAGCCAACTGGTCGCAGTACCGAAGACCGTGATCATCAGTACTGCGGCCAGCGCCGCGCCTGCGTTGATGCCGACCAGATCCGGGCTGACCAGCGGGTTGCGGGCCAGCCGCTGGAAGATGGCACCCGAGATCGCGAACGCCGTACCGACCCCCATCGCGACGAGGACTCGCGGCAGCCGGTTGTTCACCACCACGTCGGTCATGATCAGCGAACCGTTGCCGGCCAGGGTGTCGAGCACCTTCGCGAGCGGGAGGTCGTAGTCGCCGAGGGTGAGCGAGACGGCGGCGATCACGGCGGTGGCAACCCAGGCGATTGCGGAGACCACGACGCTCTTCACAGTTCGGCCAGCTTGCGGCGGCGGACGAGCGCGATGAACAGTGGGGCGCCGATCAGCGCGGTGATGATGCCGACCTGCAGTTCGTCAGGCCGAGCGACCAGACGGCCCGCGATGTCGGCCAGCAGCAGGACGGTTGGCGCTAGAACAAGCGACCACGGAAGGATCCAGCGATAGTCCGGACCGACCAGAGCCCTTGCCACATGCGGAACCGCGAGTCCGACGAAGGCGATGGGGCCGGCCATCGCGGTCGCAGTACCGGCGAGCAGTACGACGGCCAGCGCGGCTGTGAGGCGGACCAGACCGATCCTGGCTCCCAGCGTGACGGCGAGGTCGTCGCCGAGTGCCAGCTGGTTGAGCGAACGTCCGAGGGTCAACGCCAAGAAGATGCCGAGAGCAATGAACGGGAACGCCTGGGCGATGATCGCACTGGTTGCCATGGTCAACGAGCCGACGACCCAGAAGCGGAACTCGTTCAGGGTGGACAGATCCAGCAAGGTGATGGCCGAGGTCATCGACCCGAGCAGGGCCGTCACCGCGGCTCCCGCAAGAGCGAGCTTCACCGGGGTCGCACCGGCTCGGCCGGCCGAGCCGACGAGGTAGACGACGACTGTCGCGATCAGCGCGCCACCCATCGCGAACCAGACATAGCCGGTCAGCGACTGGACGCCCAGCAGACCGATCGCTGCCACCACTGCCAGCGCGGCGCCCGCGTTGACGCCGAGGATGCCGGGATCAGCCAGCGGATTCCTGGTGATCCCCTGCATCACGGCGCCGGCCAGGCCGAGTGCCGCGCCGGCCAGCAGGCCTGCCGCAGTACGGGGAAAGCGTAGGTAGCGGATCACCCGGTCCGTGTCCGATCCGGTGAAATCCGCCGCCGCGACGTAGACGTCGTGCGGTCCGAACCATTGGTTGCCTGCGACAAGCGAAAGCAGCACGACGGCCAGCAGCAACCCACAGGCCGCCAGCAGACCGGCGGCCCGGCCACCCCAGGACCGGGTCACTTGACCAGGTCGGGGTGGATCAGTTTCGCGATCAGTTCGGTGGAGTTGGCGCCGCGGACACCCGCCGAGTGATGGGCGAACAGCCACGGTACGACGCGCTTGTTCCGGACCGCCTTGAGATTGGCATACGCCGGATTGGCCAGGATCTTCTGGACATCCGGCTGGACCTGCGCCTCGGTCAGGGTGGCGTCGCAGCAGCCGCTGATCAGGATGTAGTCGGGGTCTCGCTTGATGAACTCTTCGACGCTGATCTTCACGTTCCGCTTCGAGGTCAGGTCGGCGAAGGCGTTCACCCCGCCGGCCTGCCGGATCAGCACGGTTCCGAAGTCCGGACCGCCCGACACGGTCACGCCACCGCCCTCCAGCCCGGGACGCAGGATCGCGACGGTCGGCTTCGGGGCTTTGGCGACCTTCGCCTCGACGGCAGCGATCCGCTTCTGCTGGTCGGCGATCACGGTCTCGGCCCGGTCGGAGACGTTGAAGAGCCGGCCGAGGTCGCGCAGGTCGGCGTACACATTGTCCATCGAGACGGTCGACGGGTCGATCGCCTCGTCGCCCTTGCCGTCCGCAGTCGGGCAGAGCGGGCTGAAGATCCACGTCCGCACGCCGAGATCGGAAAGGCTCTTCCGGCTGCCGAAGCTCGAGTCACTGCCCGCGCTGCTGAAGACGTCGTTGAATCCGGAGAGCACGAAGTCCGGCTCCTGGCTGAGCAGTTCCTCGCGACTTGGCAGGTTCTTGTAGTACTTGCGGTCCGTCTGCGTCGCGGCGTACTGCGGCAGCACGGTCGCATCCAGGTACGCCGTACCGACCAGCTGGTCCGAGATCCCCAGCGCGTGCGCCAGCTCGATGGCCGGCTGGTACGCCGCGAACACCCGCTTGGGCGGGCCGTCGACGGTGACGTCGATCCCGCAGTTCTTCACGGTGGTACTCGGGCCGGCCTTGGGGCCGGCTTTCGCGGCACCCCCGCAGCCGGTGACCAGGGACAGTACGACAACAGCAGCAGCCAGCGTTTTCACGCGCGCCTCCAGCACCTCGTGGACGGTGTGACACGTCGTGGCCGGTCTCCTGGCTGACGGGTACTGCGCTCGCGGGCCTGACCTTCCCAGTCATCGCTGACCAGTGGTCTCCACCCTGGAACAACCCACGAACATCCCGATCACAGTGGCGAGGGCCGCGCCGGCATCACACCGGCTTCCCGAACACCACGACCCCGCCAACCTAACCCACCTGCAACCCAGTCGCAGAACGGGCGGAACCCTAGACCGGTTCTGTATGACACAAGCTGAGTTTTGTAGTACATTACAGCGGTGGCAATCACGTGGGCACCCAGTGCGGACAAACACGGCATCGACCGCGAGGACGCCCTGCACGCCATAATGAACGCCTACTTCGTCCAGCGAGAGTTCGATGAACCCCGCCGCCGGCCAACATCCGGCCGACATTGTTCATCAGGCCGCCCCGGCAACTGGGCGGAGAGTTGCTGGAGGTCATGGTTGAGATCAATCCACCACGTGATCTGCACGTCTTTGACGTGATGGTTGCTCGGCGCAAGCATCTTGAGCGGATGGAGGAGGAGAGATGAGCGAGAAGGATTACGACGCGGTGGCCGAGTGGGCTGAGCACGACATGACCCTGGCGCGGGATGCGGAGAAGGGCCTGTGTGGTCAGGAGGCAGCCGCGTTCGGCCGGGAGCTGGTCGAGCGCTCACAGGGCGGCCGGCCGTCGATCGACCCCGATGCTGCCCCCGGAGAGAAGTCGCCGATCCGTCAGGTTCGGCTCCCTCGCGCTCTCAACGCAGACCTCGACGCGTTCGCCAGGAACCATCACCGCAACGCCAGCGATGTCCTGCGGGAAGCCCTCAGCGAGTATCTGGCGGCGCACAAAGACGCCAGCTGAAGGAATTCAGCGGTAGAGCGAGGAGGTGGCGAGGGCGAACTTGACCATGTCGTCCTTGTCGGCGGTGCCGGCGGGGAGGGGGACGAGTTCGACGATTTTGCTGGTGCCGATGCGGATGAGGGTGCGGCCGGTGGCGGTGTCTACGTAGCCCTCGTCGCCCAGGGGGATCGAGAGGGAGGTGGCGGCCTTGCGGGTGGGGGCGATGACGGCTTCCGCGTCGGCGACTCGGCGGGCAGTGGAGTAGAGGACGCGGGTCTTGGTGATCCAGCCGCAGACGATGTCGCCCAGGTCGGTCTGGCCGTCGCGCCGGATGGCCGCCTCCGTGCCCATTACCTTCGCGGCAGCCGGCGTGGCGCGTTCGCACTCCGGCCGGGTGATGAGCGGCCCCGGCTCCGGCAGCCCGTCCGCCTGCTGCGCCACCTCTTTGGCCAGTACTGCGTACTTCGCCAGCGTCGCAACCGGCCCGCTGACCTTGCGCAGCTTCCCGTCGAGCAGGAACACCACGAAACGACTGGTCCCGAACCCACCCTGCCCTACCGTCACCGGTTTGGCCGGCTCGCCCTTGGTGGCGTCGTACGCCTTGCGGGCCGCGGCAAGGTCCGCAGGGGTCGCCGGCATGACAGACGTGCCAACGCGCAGTACGGGACCGGTTGGGCTCGTGCTGAGCCCCAGCTGGCACACGTCGTACGTCGGGAAGCCGAACTCCGCCGGAGCCGGCTTCGGCTGGATCTGCACCACGGGGACGCCCAGAGTCGTCTGCACCAGCGTCTGGTCCATCCGCACGCACAGGGTGTCAGCCACCTTGGAGGTGGGCGGCGTACTCGGCGTCTCGCTCGGTGTAGGTGTCTGTGTCGGTGTGGTGCTGATGGAAACGAGTGGCGGCACACTGGGCGCGGTCTCCCCACCAGGACCGCCACAACCGGCCAACAACGCAGTACTGCCGAGCAGAGCCACCACCGAACGAGTACGCATGATCACAGAGCCTACTCGCGGCTCTCGACGAACTCCTTCGTCTTGGCGATCGCGAAGCCCCAGGTCTGCTGCACGGTCGGCGCCGGGGGAACCGAGATCTCGTCGGCATTGGTCAGTACGTCGATCAGCACCGGCCCAGGCGTCTTGAGTGCCTGCTCCACCGCACCCTCCACCTCACCGGGCTGCTCCACCCGGAAGCCGGTCAGCCCGATCGCCTTGGCGACCTCGGCGAAGTTCGGGTTGGCCAGCTCGGTCCCGTACTCCGGCAATCCGACCTGCTCCATCTCCAGCTTCACCATGCCGAGCCGGCCGTTGTTGAAGACCACCAGCTTGACCGGCAGCTCGTAGGACACCGCGGTGATCAGATCCCCCAGCAGCATCGATAGCCCGCCGTCACCGCAGAAGGCGACCACCTGCCGGTTGCGGTCCAGCGCCGACATCCCGAGCGCCTGCGGCATCGCGTTGGCCATCGAGCCCAGGTTGTACGAGCCAACCAGCCGCCGGTCGCCGCGCATCCGCACGAACCGCGACAGCCAGACCGTCGACATCCCGGTATCGGTGGTGAACAACGCATCGTCGGCCGCGTGCCGGTCAACCGCGGCCGCCAGCAGCTCGGGCCGGATCCGGGCATCCGGGTTGTCCACCTTGCGCCGCAGCAGCCCCTTGGGCTTGCGGTCGAAGGCAGGGTCGGTGAACTGCTGCTGCCGCTTCCGCCAGGCGGCGTACGACGCTCTGGCCTTGTCCAGGTGACCCGTGTCGGTCTTCTGCTCCAGGAGTGGCAGCAACTGCGCCAGGGTCGGCTGCGCGTGGCCGACCAGCCCGTGGTCGGCCGTGACCCGCCTACCGATGTGGTCGCCCCGCAGATCCAGCTGTACGACGGTCTTCCCGGTCGGCAGGAAGTCGCGGTACGGGAAGTCAGTCCCGACCAGGAACAGCACGTCGCAGCCGTCGAAGGCCACCTTGGTCGCATGGTTGCCGATCAGCCCGGACTGGCCGACCTCCTGCGGCAGGTACTCCTCGAAGCGCTCCTTGGCCTTCAGCGTGAGCACAGCGGGCGCTGCCAGCGTGCTAGCAAGCTGCTGCACCTCCGCCAGCGCCTCCCGCGCCCCGATGCCGACCAGCAGCGTCACCTTGTCAGCAGCGTTGAGCACAGCCGCGACCTTCTGGAGCTCCGCTGCATCCGGCACAGTGTTCGAGGCAGGCTCGAGGAACCGCGGTACAGGCGTGTCCTTCGGTACATCGAGGCCGCCCACGTCGCCGGGAATCGACAGTACTGCGACCCCACGCTCGGCCAGAGCCGTGTTGACCGCCTGCTCGATCAGGCCGGGCGCCTGCTCGGGAGTCGACACAGTTGCGCTGAACACGGCGACATCCGAGAACAGCACATCGTTGTTGACCTCCTGGAAGTAGTCGCTGCCGATCTCCTCGCGCGGCACCTGGCCGCAGATCGCAAGTACGGGCACCCGCGACTTGGCAGCGTCGTACAGGCCGTTGAGCAGGTGGATGGCTCCCGGGCCGACCGTGCCCATGCAGACGCCTAGCCGCCCACTGATGGCCGCCTGGGCGCCGGCCGCGAACGCACCGGCCTCCTCGTGCCGTACGCCGATCCACTCGATCCGGTCCTCGCGCCGGATCGCGTCGGTGACCGGGTTGAGCGCGTCACCGACGACACCCCACACCGAGCTGACGCCGTGCTCGGCCAGCGACTCCACCAGCAGTTCGGCAATGGTGCTCACAACGGCTCTCCTCAGGTCGGGTTCGGCTCCGTCCCGCCTGTACCCACACCTGTCCGGAGGTCACGTTCGCGGACGGCGTGCTCGTCGGTGCGGGCGTCGTACCGCCAGAACTCGCGCAGCCAGGCCGCCGTACCGACGACACCCACGACGCAGAGCGCGCCCCCGCTGACGATCGCGAACCGGACGCTGGTCAGGTCGGCGACCAGGCCGGAGCGGGCCTGGCCTCCGAGTGGGCCGAGGGAGTAGCCGAGCATCTCGATCCCGGCCAGCCGGCCGCGCATCTCGTCGGGGATGGTCTGGTTCCAGATCACCGACCGGAACAGCACCGAGACCATGTCGGCGCCGCCGGCGATCGCGAAGAACCCGATCGCGAACCAGATGTTCGGCGCCACTCCGGCGATGCCGACCGACGCTCCCCAGACGATCGTCGCCAGCACCACCGCCCGGCCCTGGTGATGCACGCGTTTGGCCCAGCCGCTGGTGAGGCTGGCACACATCGCGCCGATCGCCTCGGCGCTGTAGAGCAGGCCGAGCAGCTTGGGTTCCTTGAGGATGTCCGTGGCGAACGCCGGGAACAGCACGATCGGCATCGCCATGAACATCCCGACCATGTCGACCAGGTACGTCGCCAGCAGGTCCTTGCGGCGGTAGGCGTAGACGATGCCCTCGCCGATCCCCCGCAGGCTGGGCGGTTTGCTGTGCTCACTCGTCTTGTACGACCGGAGCCGCGCGTACAGCAGGGTTGCGATGACAAGACCGGTCAGCTCGATCGCGAACGCCCAGGTCACGCCGGCCGTGCTGACCAGGACGCCGCCGAGCGCGGGCCCGGCGAGCTGCCCGACCTGCATCGTCACCGAGGTGAGCGCGACCGCGGCGGCCATCTCGTCGTGCTTCACGACCCGTGGGAACAACGCCTCCCGGCTCGGCCGCTGCAGTGAGGTGGCGATCGCGTTGAGGCCACCGCAGACGTAGATGAGCCAGACCTGCGGGTTGGCCAGCAGCGAGTTGGTCAGCATCACCGCGCAGATCAGCGCCTGGGCGATGCCGGTCGCGATCAGCATCTTGCGCCGATCGACATGGTCGGCCAGCGCACCGCCGTACAGGCCGAAGACGACCAGCGGGACGATCGTCACCAGGCCCATCGCGCCGACCGCGAAGTTGGAGCCGGTCAACTGGTAGAGCTGGAACGGCAACGCAACGTAGCCCACCATGCCGCCGAGGAAGAACACCGACCCGGCGACCACCAGGATCCGGAAGTCGCGCGATCCCCGCCACGGCGTCAGATCGATCTTCAGGCGGGCCAGCCCGGTCCGCAGTCTTGTCGCCACCGGCCCATCGTGTCAGTCGAAGTGACCCCGGATGAACCGGTTTTCCCCCTCCTGCTGTTCCATGTACGTGCAATAGCAGGAGGATCCGAACCTTCTGTACCCCTCCAGGATCTAATCTTCGACAGATCCGACCCGAGGGGGGAACCACCCGCATGATCAAGAACACACTGCGCTCCATCGCCGCCGTCGCCGCAGGCCTGGCCACTGTCGCCACCGGTGCCGCGCTGACCGCACCGGCCCAGGCCGCCACGACGGTGGCCGAATCAACTGCCCAAGCCGCCGCGATCTCCAACACCCTGCTGCCCGGCCAGCGGTTGGCGTCAGGCCAGTACATCCGTTCCACCGACCGTCAGTGGACCCTGGTGATGCGCCCGAGCGGCAACGTGGAGCTGGTCCGGACAGGCACCGGCAAGGTCTGGGAAACCGGTACGACCCGCGCGGGTTCCGTCATGGTGATGGGAACCGACGGCAGCTTCAGGCTCGTCCACGGCCGGACGACGTACTGGATCGGTGGCGCGTCCGCGAGCCCGAACGCCAAGCTCGTGCTGCCGACGGACGGGCTGCTGACGATCTACAACGGGCGCGGCAGGTCCATCTGGAACTACAAGATGATCATCGCCACCATGTACCCGGGCAACCGGATCTACGCTCCGGTCGGGTGGGGGCGAGGGCCGGTGGTGCTGTTCTCCGCCAACCGGGTCTACTCGCTGCAGATGCGCGCGAGCGGTGCACTGGAGCTGATGAAGGACAACAAGACCCGGCTGTGGTCCGCGCCCTACAAGCCGTACCCCGACTCCTGGGCCTTCCTGACGACGGACGGCACCTTCGGTGTCGCGCAGACCTGGGACACGGTGTGGACCGTTCCCACCCGCAGGTCCGGCACCGTCCTCCACCTCCGCAACGACGGCAAGCTCCTCCTGATCCACGGCCGCACCGTGGTCAGAACCCTGTACTGAGCGGCAGCAGGTTGGTGAGGTCCGTGCGTTCACCCGACGCGCGGACCTTGCCTGTTTCCCGGGCTTCCGCCCAGGTGGTGCGGCCGAGCGCCAGGTCGATCCACAGCTCCGCCGGCATCTCGATCACCGCGCCCGGCGTACCGCGCGTGTGCCGCGGACCCTCGATGCACTGCACTGCCCCGTACGGCGGTACGCGGACCTCCACCGCATGGCCCGGCGCCTTGGCGACGAGGAGCTTCAGCAGCTCTTTGACCAGGAGTTTGAGTTCCGCCCGGCCGGCCTCGCCGGCGTCGTACGAGCGCAGTGCATCTTCCATTTCCACAGGCGACAACGTTACGCGGTTTCGCCGACGCCCCCTTCGTGCCTGATAATCAACAGGCGACTAGACGCGGAAGTGAGGTCGGGATGCTCACGCCCAGGCACCAGGCGCTGCTGGCGACACTTGCGGGGATGACCGTGGGGGTGGCCGTCTTCGGCACCGTCCTGGCCATCAACGGCAACTTCTCCGGCGGCGGTACTCCATCGAGCCAGGTGGTGAACAGTCAACCCGTCGAGACGCCGAAGACGGGCGACGGCCTGCAAGCCGACTCGCTGCAGTTCGCGTCCGAGGCGTTCGGCAACGACAAGGCACCGGCCACCGCCGACGTACCGGTCGGCTGGAAGAGCACGCAGACCGGCACCAGACCGAAGTACGTCGATCCCACCGGCGTCTGGCAGGTGCGCTTCGACGTCCGCGGCAGCGACGAGTCGCCGGCCGACCTGGTCGCCGCCCGTGAGCGGAGCATCGAGGAGAAGAGCCTCAAGGTGATCAGCCGCGACGGCGGCACGCTGATCTACACCTACGTGGACGAGACGCGTGGCCCGCGGATGGGCCTGTCCACGTTCCGCCCCACCGCGGACGGCGAGGGCACGGTGGCCGAGATCACCGTCGGCGGCCGCCCGCAGGACGAGGCCGGCCTGCGCGCGGTCCTGCAGCGCGCCACCGACACCCTGCAGATCTCGGGAGCCGGCGACACCCGCCCGAACTAGGTCAGCACTTGATGTCGCCGGCCGGCGGCGTGCCCTTGAGGAGATAGGTCTCGATGGCGTCGTCGACGCACTGGTTGCCTTCGTTGTAGCCGGTGTGGCCGTCGCCGTCCCGGGTGATCAGGACGCCGCTGTCCAGTTGCCCGGCGAGCCCGACCGCCCAGTCGTACGGCGTGGCCGGGTCGCGGGTGGTGCCGACCACGACGATCGGCTTGGATCCGGTCGCCTTGATCGTGTGCGGCTTGTCGGTGGCCTTCACCGGCCAGTTCGCGCACGGCAGCGAGCCCCAGAGCAGGAACGCCCCGAAGCGCGGTGACTCGGCCTTGAACTTCGCTTCGTCGGCCTTCGCCTCGGCGACCGAGGAGATGTCGGGGCGGTCGAGGCAGTTGACCGCGTAGATCACCTCGTTCTGGTTGTTGCCGTAGCCGCGCGGCGTCCGGTCGGTGTACTCGTCGGCGAGCGCGAGCAGCCGGGCGCCCTTGCCTGCGATCCCGTCCACCACCGCGTCCTCGAGCCGCGGCCAGTAGTCCTTCACGTACAGCGGGAAGATCACGCCCAGGACGACAAGCGCCTGCGGCACGTCCCGCTTGCCGTCACCGGGAAGCGGGGTCGCGTCGCTGCTGGTGATCAGCTGGTCGACCTTCGCGAGCACCTCCGCCTTCGAGCTGCCCAGCCGGCACGACCGCTGCGCGCAGTCCTCGGCGAAGGCGTCCAGCGCGGTGTCGAAGCCCTTCGCCTGGGCGATGTTGTTCTCCTCGGACGTCTTCGACGGGTCGACCGCGCCGTCGAGGACGAGCCGGCCGACGTTCTTCGGGAACAGCTCGGCGTAGGTCGCGCCGAGCAGGGTGCCGTAGGACATGCCGAGGTAGTAGAGCTCGGAGTCGCCGACGATTCCGCGCAGTACGTCGATGTCGCGGGCGGCGTTCTTGGTCGAGACGTGCGGCAGCAGGTCGCCGGAGCGCTGCTGGCACCCGTCGGCCAGCGCCTTGGCCTCGGTGTTCAGGGCCTCGATCTCGGCCTCGTCGTCCGGGCTCCCGTCGGCGGCGATGAACTTGTCCAGCTGCTCGGTGTCGAGACAGCGGACCGGCGTCGAGTCGCCCACTCCGCGCGGGTCCCAGCCGACCACGTCGAACTTGCGCAGCAGCGGCGCGCCGAGCACGAACCCGGCCGCTGCGGCGAACTCCTGGCCGGAAGCGCCCGGACCGCCGGGGTTGATGAACAGCGTGCCGATCTTGCCGGTCCGGTCGCGCGCCGGCACCTTGCGGGCCCGCAGCTCGATCGTCTTGCCGTCGGGCTTGCTGTAGTCGAGGGGCACGTTGATGGTGGCGCACTGGTTGCCCGAGCCACACCGCTGCCAGTTCGGCTGCTGCTGGTAGAACTTCTCCAGCCCCGCCGGTACCGGCCCGGCCGGCCCCTTGGGCGCAGTACTGGACTGAGTCCCGCCCGGCCCGTCAGCATCCTGAGCCCGGCTCGCCACTCCACACGCACTCACCACGAGGGCCAGGCCCACCACGACCACGGTCATCCTGCGCATCATCACAGCGAGCTGTCTCCCGTACCCTCGTCCGACCCGTCCTGTACTGCGCTCTCAGTCTCGCCGTCGGTGTGGGTCAGCCGACGCCGCCGACGCGGTTTGCGCTTCCGCGGAGCCTCTTCAACCGTCTCCGCCGCCTCGACCACCTCTTGCGGTTCGGGCTCAGGTGGAAGGATCGGTGGGGCGTCTGGCGTGGTGGTGGGGGATGCCTCGTATTGCTGGCGTGGGGAGCAGACGTCTGCCCGACTGCAGGCGCAGCGGCGGCCTGAGGCAGCCAGCCGGACCACCACCGTGTCGCTGGGGACGTTGTGCCCGACAACCACGCCGTCACCCGCGGGGGTTTCGACCGGCGTACCGGTGGCTGGTGCCTTGGCGTTGAACTCCTGGTAGAGCGGGTGCTCGTACTTCAGGCAGCACATCAGCCGCCCGCATGCTCCGGAGATCTTCAGCGGGTTGAGCGGCAGGTCCTGGTCCTTCGCCATCCGCACGCTGACCGGCTCGAAGTCCTTCAGGAAGGTCGCACAACACAGGTCGCGCCCACACGGCCCGATCCCGCCCTGCAGGCGCGCCTCGTCGCGGGCGCCCACCTGGCGCAGCTCGATCCGGGCTCGCAACCCGCGGGCCAGGTCGCGGACCAGTTCACGGAAGTCCACCCGGTGCGGCGCGGAGAAGTACACGATGACCAGCTGGTCGACCTCCGCGCGGCGGTCGACGAAGTCGATGCCGACCACCTTCATCGGCAACCCGTGCTCGCGGATCAGCCGCTTGGCGGTCAGCCGCGCGTCGGCCCGGCGCTGCCGGTTCTGCTCGTCGCGCTCCAGGTCGGCCGCGGTCGCGACGCCCTCACACAGCGGCAGCCCACCGATCTCCTCGGTGACGTACTGCGGCGCCCAGACGCACTCGGCGACCTCGGGCCCGTCGTCGGTCGGGACCAGCACTTTGTCCCCGACCCGCGGTCTGTGCGGGCCGGGGTCCAGGTAGTACAGCCGTCCGTACCGCTCGAACGACACCGCCATCACCATGCCCACGGCGCCCAGACTACGTGCCCGTCAGCGTTTGCTGTCTTTGACCGTTCTGGTGAGGAGGTCGTAGTCCGGTCCGTAGGCGGCACAGACGACCAGACGATCGCCACTGTCCCAGTCGTCCTCCTCCGGGTACCAGTAGTCGGATTCCAGTTCCGACTGGCTCCGCGGGGTGCCGACATACTTGCCGAACTCGGCGTCGCACCGCGCCCGCGACAGGTCGTCCACCTCGCCGTCACCCGGATACGGACCGGCCGGCAGCGTGACGTTGGCGACGATCTCGCCGTCGTGCTCCTCGCTGCAACTCCGGCGGTGCACCTCGTCCATCCCCCAGCCTTCGTTGAAGCACTCGCCGACCGCCAGTGAGTCGACCCTCGTACTTGGCCCGTCGGCGCTGTCCGCCTCGCTGAAGCCGATGATCAGCGCGAGTGCGAGCAGGCCGACACCGAACGCGGTGATCAGCCCGCCGACGACGATCCCCCCGATCGCCATCCCCTTCCCGGACTCGCCCCGCCGCTTGATCTGCACCAGCGCCGCGATCCCCAGCCCGACCCCGACCGGCGCGCTGAGCCCGATCACCAGCCCACCCAGCCCACAGACCAGCGCCGCGATCGCAAGACTGTTCGTCTTGACCATCCCCGCACCCGGATACCCGTAGCCGTAGCCATACCCGTACGGCGGCGGGTGCTGCTGCCCGTGGGGCGTGGGCGGCGGATACTGCTGCCCGTACGGCGCCGGCGGTGGGTACGGCTGCCCATACGGCGCCGGCTGCTGCCCAGGCGCCTGCCAGCCCGGCGCCTGCGGCGGCGGTGATGGTGGGTTCACCGGCTCCGGCGGACGCCCGTACGTCGGGAACCCGCGCGGCGTGTCCTGCGGCCGGCTGGGATCCGGCGGCCCCTGCGGATAACTCACAGATCTCCCCCTAACGCTGGGATCCGCGCATGGACCCGGTCAGCTGCTCGCCGGGTTTCCCGACCATGCACAAGACGTTGCCGTCAGCAACCGCTCGATCCTCCAGCACGACGTAGTACATGTCCAGTTCCGACCGCTCGTACGACTTGCCGATGAACGCCTCGAAGGCGGTCGCACACTGCTGGGTCGCGACCGCGCCCTTCTGGTCCGCCGACAACCCGGTCAGCATCGCACGGACCTTGGCGTACGCCTCACCCGAGTGCGGCACGGCACAGTCCGCGATCCGCACCTGGCGCAGCGTGTCCACCTCCAGGTCGGCGTCGAAGCACTGCTCGACCCGCACCTGCGAGATCGTCGTCGTCCGGCCGATGCCCGCGCGCCGTTCGCCGTCCAGATTGAGCGCGGCGGCGACCCCGATCGCGATCAGCCAGCACAGGCTGATCACCAGCGCGCCGATCGCCAACGCACGGCCGCGTGCCCCGGACCTGCGGATCCGCGACAGCGCGATCAGCCCCAGCACCGCGGCGATCGGCACCAGCCCGGGCAGGCTGGTCGCGAAGGCAGCCACCGCCCAGCGGTCCAGCCGGCGCTGCGCGGGGGTCGGTACGCCGGTCAACCACGACTCCGCCGGCGGGAGCGGGGCCCGGACAGGCTGGATCGGCGGCGGTTGGGTCAAGGAACATCCTTCGGGAGGGTCACGCCTGGCGGGGTCGAACCCCTCGCCCACCCACTCATCGGCGGCGCCTCCGCCTTCGTTACATCTCAGCCATGCCCTAGCCCTCGAACAACGCGATCGTCATCGCCTCGAGCGCCAGCAGCGGGGCGACATTGCCCTCGATCGCCTCCCGGCAGCCGGTCAGCGCGTCGATCCGCCGGATCGTCTGCTCGGCGGTCGTCCGGCTCGCCAGCCGCTGGATGTCCTGGCTCAGCTCGGCGTTGATCAGCTCCGCGCCGGCGCCGGTCTGGAGGACCAGAACGTCGCGGTACAAGGCCATCAGGTCGACCAGGGACCGATCGAGGACGTCGCGTTCCCAGCGTTTGGCGCGCGCCTTCTGCTGGTCCTCGAGTTCCTTCAGCGCGGCGCCGGCCTCGCGGGGCCGGGCGCCTTTGGTGCCGACGCCGAGCGCCTGCTCGAGCTCGGCCCGTTCCTTCTCGTCGACCTTCGCCGCGCTGGCCTTGGCCTCTTCCTTCGCCGCGTCGACGAGGCGCTGCGCCGCTTTCAGGCAGGCACCGATGTCGTGCAGCTCGAAAGGAACCTCCAGCACCCGGGTCCGCCGGCTGCGCACCTCAACGTCTCGAGCCAACGCCTTGGCACGACCGATGTGCCCCTGCGCCGCCCGCGCCGCGAAACCGGCCAGCTCAGGCTCGACCCCGGACTGCCGGGTCAGCATCTCCGCGACCGCCGCCACCGGCGGGGTGCGCAGTACGAGCAGGCGGCAGCGAGAACGGATCGTCGGTACTACGTCCTCGACGGTCGGCGCGCAGAGCACCCACACCGTGCGGGCCGCGGGCTCCTCGATGCTCTTCAGCAACGCGTCGGCGGCCTGCTCGGTCAGCCGGTCCGCGTCCTCGACCACCATGACCTGCCAGCCACCCTGGGTCGGACTCATCGCGGCCCGGCGAACCAGGTCGCGGATCTCGCTGACGCGGATCGACAGCAACTCGGTGCGGATCAGCGAGACGTCGGGGTGCGCGCCGTTGAGCGCAGTACGGCAGACGGCGCACTCGCCACAGCCGTCGGTCAGGCATTGCAGGGCCGCGGCGAATGCCCGGCCGGCGTTGGACCGGCCCGAGCCAGGCGGGCCGGTGATCAGCCAGGCATGCGTCATCCCGTTGGTCGCCGTGCCACTCTCGCCACGCAACCGGGCCGCCGCCCCGGCAACGGCTTTACGCAGTACGGCGACCGCGGGCTCCTGGCCGACCAGGTCATCCCAAACGGTCATGGCCCTACCTTCGGCAACATCGGGAGCAAGCGCGACCGGATCTGCTCGGCCAACTGGGCCCGGTCCTGGGTCGCGTCGAGGACGAGGTAGTGCTGCGGCTCGGCGGCCGCGAGCTCGAGGAACGCCTTGCGGACACGCTCGTGGAAGTCCGCCGACTGCGCCTCGATCCGGTCCCGCTCCTCGAACCGGCCGAGCCCGCTCTTGGGTGGCAGGTCCAGCAGGATGGTCAGGTTGGGGCGCAGGTCGTCGGTGGCCCAGCGGTTCACGCGCTCGACGTCGGCGAGGTCCAGGTCGCGCCCGGAACCCTGGTAGGCAAGCGCTGAATCGACGTACCGGTCGGTGATGACGACGGTGCCCGACTTCAGCGCGGGTTTGATCACCGAGTCGACGTGTTCGGCCTTGTCGGCGGCGTACAGCAACGCCTCGGCGCGATGCGAGATGTCACCGGTCGCCGGGTCGAGGACGATCTGGCGCAGGGTCTTGCCGAGCGCGGTGGCGCCCGGTTCGCGGGTGAGGAGAACCTCGTGGCCCTGCTCCTTCAGCCACTCGACCAGCAGCGCGGCCTGCGTCGACTTGCCCGCGCCCTCGCCGCCCTCGAGAGCGATGAAGAAGCCGGTGGTCGGGTACACCCCGGGTGTCTTGCCGAAGCTGCGGCGCAGATCCCGCCAGAACGGTACGCCGGGACGGTCGTCCATCTGCCGCCACGCGACCAGCCCGATCACGCCGGCCAGCACGGCCGCGATCAGCATCGTCATCGCGGCCCCGTTGTAGCTGACCGAGCGGTCGCCGACCGACACCGTACGCCGGCCGATCGCACCCGCGATGAACGGCGCGATCGCGAGCGTCACAGCCAGCACGGTCCGGACCGCGGACTGGACGAACGCGAACGTCCGCCCGCGCACGTTGTCCGGCACCTCCAGCCCGAGCAGCGTGTACCCCGAGACCCACGAAGCGCCGGCGCAGAAGCCCAGCACGACCGCGATCATCGTGGCGATCTCGATCTGCTGGATCAGCGCGAGCCCGGCCAGCCCGATGCCCGACCCGACCAGGCCGGCAGCGAACAGCCTCCGCCGCGACAGGCCGGAGAAGATCCGTGGCGCGAACCCCATCCCCAGGGCGAGTCCACCGAAGACCGCTCCGAACAGCACGCCGTACCCCGGGTCGCCCGCGTCCAGGTCCTCGACGTACGTGCGGCCGAGGCCGATCACGACCGCACCGGCCGCGAAGGCGCCCGAGATGCCGACCACGAGACCGCGCACGACCGGCGTACCGGTGACGTAGGACCAGCCCTCGACCATCGTGCGCCACAGGGTCGGGTGTTCCTCGTGGGGATGGTCGCCGGCCCGGCCGATCTCCGCGACCGACACGATCGCCAGGGCGGAGATCAGGAAGGTGGCGGCGTTGACGTAGACGGCCAGATCGATCGAGAAGTCGCCGAGACCGCGGGTGACGAGGGTGATCGCGGTGAAGATCACGGCGGCCGGCAACGCCGATCCGTACGTCGTGATCAGGCTGATCTGGTTGGCCGCCTCCAGCCGGTGCCGGGGCACCAGGTTCGGCACGCTGGCGTCCTTGGCCGGCCCCCAGACCAGGCTGACGATCTCGATCAGCACGGTCGCCACCAGCACCCAGGTCAGGGTGCCGACGATCGGGATGCTGACGAAGAACGCGGCCCGGATCAGGTCGCCGAGGATCATCGTCCAGCGCCGGTCCAGCCGATCCGCGATCCAGCCCGCGACCGGCCCCATCACCAGCGCGGGCAAGACCCGCAGGAACAGCACACCGCCGATCGCGAAGTTGGCCGCCTGGTAGTCGTCGCCGGCGAAGGCCTTGGCCATCGCCGTCAACGCCAGCAACCCGATCCAGTCACCCAGACTGGACAGCCCGAAGGCGATCCAGAGGCGCCGGAACGCCCGGATCCGCAACACCGCGCGCAGGTCGTGCGCCGGTGCAGGATCAGTCAGCGGGTCATACACCTCCGGCACACCCGGAAGCCTAGTCGGTCGGAACTGAGAACTTGACAGACAGTGAGGCCGGGGCGGTCTTCAGCTGGTACTGCGCGGGCAGGACCGGGCCGCAGGAGTTGGAGCCGATGCCTGCCTGAGCCAAGTCGAGCGTCACGTACGTCGTGTCGCCTGCCACCAGGTCCGGAGCGTGTTTCGCCTTGGCCAGGTCGGCTGTCGTCCAGTCGCGGACGGTGAGGCCGAAGAGGTCAGGCGCTGCCTCGACCCGCAGGGAGTCCAGCTGGGCCCAGCGGGTGTCGATGCGGTGACCGTTCTCCTGGGGACGGACGTACGGCGTCTGCAGCTGCTCGACCGTGGCGGAGTACTTACCCACCGCAGCGGCCGCGCGGGTGTCGACGTACGCCTCCCCCGGGCCGGTGCCGAACCACTCGACCTGGCTGACCTTCGGCAGCTCGAAGGTGATGCCCAGTCGCGGCAGCGCGGCCGGGTACTGCCCGTCGGGCTCCACCGACAGATCCAGTACTACGGAACCGTCCTGCGCGTGGGTCCAGCGCCAGGTGGCGACCAGACCCCACTGCAGCGCCGGCGGCGCAGTACGGGTGACTACCTCCCAGGCCCCGTCAACCAGACCAGCCGACACCACCCGATGCTGCACCCGATGCAACCCAGCCTCAAGCCAAGCGTTCGAAACCCCCGGAATCACATCGTTGTCGATCGGAGCCCGCCACACATCCAACCGAAGATTACGGACCCCCAGCGAACCAACATCAATCCCGTTGGCACCAGCGCTGACATCCTCCCCGGCATCGCTCCGAGCATGCCGCGCCTCGCCGCCTACGACGGCCTCGGCGGGGAGGGAGGAAGTAGCAGCAGCGCCCGCCACGGCTGCGCTCGCGCTGGCCGACGAGGCCGTCCCGGCGATGTGTCGCGCGCCAGTTGGGTGGTCTAGGCGGAGTTGGCCCCATGCCACCCGGTGGCCGGCCTCGGCCCAGGGGGTGCTTTCCGTGAGTTCTGCGGTGACTGTCACCCAGGTTTCGGGCTGGACGTCGGCGGTGGCTGCCGGAGGGAGTTCCACCGTGACGGTCTGGCCGGGGGCGATCGCGGGCACGGCCAGCGTCCCGCTACCCACCCGCTCGCCGCCGACCTCGGTGACGATCCGGAAGGTGAGGTGACTTGTGTCGAGGACCTCGTAGCGGTTGGTGATCGTGATGCCGGTGGTGTCGCCGGCGATGACCAGCGGCTCGATCACCTTGATGTACTCGTGCATGCCCGGCGACGGCGTCCGGTCCGGGAACAGCAGGCCGTCGCAGACGAAGTTTCCGTCGTGGATCTCCTCGCCGAAGTCACCGCCGTACGCGTAGATCTCCCGGCCGTCCTTCGTCGTCCGCAGCCCGTGGTCGATGAACTCCCAGATGAAACCGCCCTGGCAGCGCGGGTACTTATCGAACAGCGCGCGGTAGTCGGACAGCCCGCCCGGCCCGTTGCCCATCGCGTGCCCGTACTCGCACAGGATGAACGGCAGTCCCCGGTACGACGTGGGGTCCTCGCCGATCTCGGTCACCTTCTCCAGCGAGGTGTACATCTGCGAGTACACGTCCACGAACTCCGCGTGCGTGTCCCGCTCGTAGTGCACCGGCCGGGACGGGTCGCGATCGTGCGTGAAGGCGTACATCGACTTCAGGTTCTCGCCCATCCCGCACTCGTTGCCGAGTGACCAGAGCACGATGCTCGGGTGGTTCTTGTCCCGCTCGACCATCCGGCGCATCCGCTCGACCAGGTCGGCCTCGAAGCGCGGGTCCATCACCGGGTTCGGCAGTTTCGGCGGCTGCGGCTCGTACCCGAAGCCGTGCGTCTCCAGGTCGCACTCGTCCACGACGTACAGGCCGTACTGGTCGCACAGGTCGAGGAAGTGCGGGTGCGGCGGGTAGTGGCTGGTGCGGACCGCGTTGATGCCGGCCCGCTTCATGATCAGCACGTCGTCGAGCATGTCCTGCTCGGTCAGCGCCCGGCCGCGATCGGGGTGGAACTCGTGCCGGTTGACACCGTTGAAGAGCACCCGGTTGCCGTTGACGGTCAGTACGCCGTCCACGATCGCGATCGTGCGGAACCCGATCCTGAGCCGGACGTCGCCGCCCCCGGTTCGCAGTACGGCGTCGTAAAGGCGCGGGCTCTCGGCGCTCCACGGCTCGACACTCGGGACGGGCGTCTCGAAACCGGTCGGGAACTCCAGACCCAGCTCCTCGACCACCACGGTGCCCGGAACGTCCGAGTCGACCTTGAGCGTGCCGGTGCCGTCGACGTACGTCGCGTGCACGAACACGTCCGTCGGCGCCTGCGGGTTCAGGCCGAGCAGGTTGACCTCACGGAAGATGCCGGACAGCCACCACATGTCCTGGTCCTCGACATAGCTGCCGGCCGACCACTGGTGCACCCGGACGGCGATCTTCGCCTCATTGCCCGGAGCAACCAGTTCGGTGAGGTCGAACTCGCTCGGCAACCGGGAACCCGACGACCAGCCGATCGACTCACCGTTGACGAACACCGCGAACCGCGAGTCGACCCCCTCGAACCGCAGGATCACCCGGCGCCCGTCCCAGTCGGACGGCACGGTCACGGTCCGCACGTAGTCACCGGTCGGGTTGGCCGTCGGCACGTGCGGCGGGTCCACCGGGAACGGGTAGTCGATGTTCGTGTACGCCGGAGCGCCGTACCCGCTCAGCTGCCAGTGACCGGGCACCGCGATCGTGTCCCAGCCGGACACGTCGGGGTCCAACAGGTCGTCCGGCGCCTCGGCCAGGCTGGGTGAGAGCCGGAAACTCCACTCCCCACTCAGCGGCACCCGGGCGGCATCATCGTCGAGCCAGGCCCGCGGGGACAGTACACCGGCGCCGGAGGCGAAGTCTTCGACATAACTGTGGTCGTAGGTCACAGGCATCGACCCTACGGCCGATCTGTTCACAATTCCACACCGATGAACAGATATGGACAAATTCACGCCAGCGCCAGGCACCCTCCGCTAGGGGTCCCGGCCACTCAAGCCAGGAGGCTCAGCCGAGAACCAGCCGTTCGTCACCGAAATCGGCGACGATTTCGAGCTTGCCACCGATTGCTTCGACATACCTACGGATCGTGTTGAGCTCGGAACGGTCCAGGTCGCCGCGCTCGATCTTAGACACCGCCGTCTGGCTGACATGCAGCCGCTCGGCGACATCGATCTGGGTCAGCCCATGCTTCTGACGAACGTCAGCCAGCCGGTAGGCGCGCACCTCATCCAGCGCCTCGTCTCGGAACGCGGCCAACTCAGCCTCGTCCTGCGGTGTCCTGACAAGCTCCTCACGGACCTCGTTGTGCCTGCGATACTTCATCTGCTTCCTCCTGTTGTGCCAGGCGCTCATCTGGCGACGCGACCAACAGGCCGCGCATGTACTACCTAGTTCTCCTTTAAGTCAATCAGCCACTCGTCGTACAGTTCGTCAGCGATCGGGATGTTCTGCCGGTACCACGACTCCCACCGATCCACCTTGTCGCCGCCGATCAGCAACACGGCCTGCCGAAGAGGATCGAAGGCGAACAGCACCCGAAGAGTGCCGCTGCGGATCTCCTTCAGATTCGCGTGCCCACCCTGGCCAGTAGGCGGTTCCGCTCGCTGGCTGGTAGCTGCTTTAACCACTTGTAGCAACCGTCGGTGTAGACGACCTCGAACGCCATGCTCAAACTGTAGCACCCAGAGGTTATAGAACCCAAAGGTTCTATTCTAAGATTCCGCCAGCCGGTGAACTGTCGGTACAGGTGCCTAGCATCGCGGGCTATGAATGCTTCTATCGAGCAACCTGCCGACCTCGACGTGGTCCGGACTTCGTACGACCGCGTCGCCGACAACTACGTGGAGATGAACGTCGGCGACATCAGGACCTACCCCTGGCTGCGGGCCGCGGTCGACGGATTCGCGGCGGCGGTACAGGGCCTTGGTCCGGTCCTGGACGTCGGATGCGGTCCGGGAGCTGTCACCGGCTACCTGGCTGAGCGCGGCGTCGACGTGTCCGGCGTCGACCTCTCACCCCGGATGGTCGAGCACGCCCGACGGTTGTACCCGGACCTGAAGTTCGACGTAGCGTCGGCCACCGAGCTGGACCTGCCGGACTCGTCGTACGGCGGAATCCTCGGCTGGTGGTCGCTCTTCAACCTGCCGCGCCACATCCTCCCGCAGGTCCTCGAGTCCTTCGCCCGAGCCCTGCTCCCCGGCGGCCACGTCATCATCGGTACGCACAGGGGTGACCACGACATCGAACGCACCGAGGCGTACGGCGCGGTCCCGGTCACCTGGACCACTCACCTGTGGCAACCCGACGAGCTCTGGCCGATGCTCACCAAGGCAGGCCTCACCTCGGTGGCCGAAGTACGGCTGAGCGAAAGCGTCGCCGGCGTACCGTCATTGATCCTCGTCGCCCAGCGCCCGGCCAGTTAGCTGCTGCAGTCCTTGCAGAGGCCGACCAGGGCGACCTGCTCCGGCGCGAGATGGAAGTCGAGCTCGCGCTGGAGCTTGCGGCGAACCGGGTCGAGGATGTCGCCGGCCACATCGAGCACCGTGCCGCAGTCGCTGCAGCGAAGGTGGAGGTGACGCGGCGCGAGCTCGCCGGCCAGGTGGTACGTCGTACCGGCGCGTCCGAGGTGGACGTGCGTCACCAGGCCGAACTCGCCCAGTGCATCCAGGGCCCGATAGACCGTCGCCCGGTGGATCCCCGGTCGCAACTGCTCGGCGCGTTCGCCGATCTGCTCCGCGCTCAGGTGCTCGTCGGTGGAAGCCAGTACTTCGACCACGGCGAGCCTGGCCGGGGTCACTCGCTCGCCTCGTTCTCGGAGGCGTTGCGCGGTGACCTCGGCCGGGCCCTGCGTAGTACCGGACATCAAGCCTTCTTGGCGGTCTTCTTGGCGGTCGTCTTCTTGGCGGTCGTCTTCTTGGCCGCGGTCTTCTTCGCTGTCGTTTTCTTGGCCGCCGTCTTCTTGGTGGCGGTCTTCTTCGCGGCCTTCTTGGCGGTCTTCTTCACCGGCCCGCGGGCCCGCTTGTCGGCCAGCAGCTCGGCGGCGCGCAGCAGCGAGATCGTCTCGACCGAGTCGTCCTTGCGCAGCGTCGCGTTGGTCTCGCCATCGGTCACGTACGGACCGAAGCGGCCCTCCTTGACCACCACCGGCTGACCCGACTCCGGGTCCTCGCCGAGCTCCTTCAGCGGCGGCGCCGCGGCGCGACGGCCACGCTGCTTCGGCTCGGAGTAGATCTTCAGCGCTTCCTCGAGAGTGATCTCGAAGAGCTGCTCCTCGGACTGCAGCGACCGGGAGTCCGTGCCCTTCTTCAGGTACGGCCCGTAGCGCCCGTTCTGCGCGGTGATCTCGTCCCCGGACTCCGGGTCCTTGCCGACCACCCGCGGCAGCGAGAGCAGCTTCATCGCGTCGTCGAGCGTGACCGTGTCCAGCGCCATCGTCGACAGCAGGGAGCCGGTCCGCGGCTTGGCGCTCTTCGGCGCGTCCTCGGGCAGTACCTCGGTCACGTACGGCCCGTAGCGGCCCGCCTTCGCGACGACCTTGAGCCCGGTGTCGGGCGCATTGCCGAGCTCCAGCTCGACACCTGACGGCTGGCTCAGCAGCTCCTTGGCGCGCTCGACCGTCAACTCGTCCGGCGGCAGGTCCTCGGGCACGTTCGCCCGGGTCTCCTCCGGACCCTCGACATACGGCCCGTACCGGCCGACGCGGACGACGATCCCGCTGTCCGGCGGGCCGACCGGGAAGGTCGACATCTCCCTGGCATCGATGTCGCCGAGATCGCTGACCATCGACTGCAGGCCTTCGATCCCGTCGTCACCGAAGTAGAACCGGCCGAGCACACCCTCGCGCTCCAGGTTCCCGGCGGCGACGTCGTCGAGCACGTCCTCCATCGAGGCGGTGAACGCGTAGTCGACCAGCCGGGTGAAGTGCTCCTCCAGCAGCCGGACGACGGCGAACGCCAGCCAGGCCGGCACCAGCGCGTTGCCCTTCTTGTAGACGTAGCCACGCGCCTGGATGGTGCCCAGGATCGACGCGTACGTCGACGGCCGGCCGATCTCGCGGTCTTCCAGCTGCGCGATCAGCGTCGCCTCGGTGAAGCGTGACGGCGGCTTGGTCTCGTGACCGGAGGCGACCACCTCGGTGGCCGGCAGGACATCACCCTCGGACACGTCCGGGATCTGCGTCTCGCGGTCGTCGGTCTCGGCGGACGGGTCGTCCGCGCCCTCGACGTACGCCTTCAGGAAGCCGTGGAAGGTGATCACCCGGCCGGACGAGGTGAACTCGCAGTTCTCCCCGGTCGAGGCCTTGGCGTCGATCTTGATCGAGACGCTGTTCCCGGCCGCGTCCTTCATCTGCGACGCGATCGTGCGCATCCAGATCAGCTCGTAGAGCCGGTACTCCGGGCCGCTCAGCCCGGTCTGGGCCGGCGTCTGGAAGACCTCGCCGGCCGGCCGGATCGCCTCGTGCGCCTCCTGGGCGTTCTTCACCTTGGAGGTGTAGACCCGCGGCTTGTCCGGCAGGTACGACGCGCCGTACAGCTCGCGGACCTGGGCCCGGGCCGCGGTGATCGCGGTGTCGGACAGCGTGACGCTGTCCGTACGCATATAGGTGATGTTGCCGTTCTCGTACAGCCGCTGCGCGATCTGCATCGTCTGCGAGGCGGACATGTTGAGCTTGCGCCCGGCCTCCTGCTGCAGCGTGGTGGTCCGGAACGGCGCGTACGGCTTGCGGGTGTACGGCTTGGACTCGATCGAGCGGACCGTGAAGGTCGAGTCCTGCAGCGCCGCGGCCAGCGCGGTGGCGGTCGCCTCGTCCAGGTGGACGGTGCTGTTGCTCTTCAGCTCGCCGTTCGAGGCGAAGTCACGGCCCTGGGCGATCCGCCGGCTGTCCACCGAGACGAGCCGGGACGGGAAGATCCGCGGCGTCTTGCCCTCGCCGGCGTCGAGCTTGGCATCCAGGTCCCAGTACGACGCGGAGCGGAACGCGATCCGCTCCCGTTCGCGGTCGACCACCATCCGGATCGCGACCGACTGGACCCGGCCCGCCGACAGCTTCGGCATGACCTTCTTCCAGAGCACCGGCGAGACCTCGTAGCCGTACAGCCGGTCCAGGATCCGCCGGGCCTCCTGGGCGTCGACGAGCGCGTCGTTGATGTCCCGCGCACTGCCGACCGCGTCCTGGATCGCCTTCGGGGTGATCTCGTGGAAGACCATCCGCTTGACCGGGATCTTCGGCTTCAGCTCGTCCAGCAGGTGCCACGCGATGGCCTCGCCCTCGCGGTCCTCATCTGTGGCCAGATAGAGCTCGTCGGCGTCCTTCAGCAGATCCTTGAGCTTGCGGATCTGTGCCTTCTTGTCCGCCGGGACGACGTACAGCGGGTCGAAGTGGTCCTCGATGTTGACCCCGAGCCGCGCCCAGGGCAGGCCCTTGTACTTCGCCGGGATCTCGTCGGCCCCCTTCGGCAGGTCCCGGATGTGGCCGAAGCTCGACTCCACCACGTATCCGGCGCCCAGGAAACCGGCGATCATCCGCGCCTTCTTCGGCGACTCGACGATCACCAGTCGACGCGAACCACCAGCGGCTGCCGTCGCCGACGAGCCGCCCGATGCTTTCGTTCCTGTTGCCCCTGCCACTGCGCTCCTTGCCTGTCAACGCCATCGATGAACCCTTGCGGCCGGACTACTTGTTCCCCCGAGCACAAACCGCACCGTCCGAGGACAGCGTACGGCCGACAGCAACGCATTTCTCAACGCACGGTAACCGCTCCGGGCGCCGTCAGCCTCATCAGGGTTTCAGAAAGTGGCGGAAAATCGAGGCGAGCGCATGTCGGGTGGAGGCCGTCGAGACGTCCGGATCGACCGTTCCGGGCCCGTCGCGACGCCGAACATCCCGATCCGGTTCAGGTCCATCGCCTGCCGTAGCCGGCACGGCAGCCGGGAGAGTGCGTCGAGGACGAATCTCACATCCACCGTCCGCGTGTCAGTGGCCAATTTCGCGATGGCCACCACGACGTAGCCCTGGCTAGCCAGGTCCTCTCGCGACCCACCCGACCCGGGTGAGTAGAGCAGTACCGGGTGCCGTCCCCAGGGCTTGGCGCGGGTGCGGCCGGCGTACTGGCGCTGGGGGGACCTGGTCGGGTACCAGACGCTCACCATCAGTTCGCGCCGGGCGTCCGTCAGGTGGACCGTTGCTGTCCCGACCGAGTACGGCCCGGTCGGCTTCAGCGACACCACCCGGTACGGCGTGCTGACGGTCGAGGCCGGGACTGCAACAGCGGTGACGGCGGTCGTGAGGATGGCGGTGGCGAGGACGGCTGCGACGATGCGGCGCCAGATCATCCCCTCAGCAAATCGGAGCAACCGCCCCGGCGAATCGTCCTAAGGCGTGATCTCCGGTCATCCTCAAGTACTACTCAGCGCACGAAGGTGATCTCCGGGAAGTCCGGTGACTGGTTCTCGAGCAGCGGCTGCGGGTGGTCGCGGAGGGTCTGGTCGAAGAACGCGGTCAGATAGGTCCGCTGGGCCAGCATCGCGCGGGAGCGGACGACGATGCCGGTCGTGTTCGCCTGGACCTGGTCGGCGATGTCCGCGTCGTGGACCAGGCCGAAGACCACGTCGTACCAGAAGAACTGGTGGTCGGAGAAGCCGAGGTGGTACGAGCCGGGCAGCTGCAGGTTGAGCTTCCAGCCCCGCTGCGCTTTCCACCACGACGCCCACGACTTGTCGTAGTACTCCGCGTCCGGCCGGGTGCGCTGGGTGGTGTCCGAGCCGAACAGCAGGAACGGACGGTCCAGCCCGTGCACCGCGGCCTTCCCCAGCGCGGTCTTCTCCGAGTCGTACGCGAGCGTGCCGTCCAGGTTGACGCCGGACCTGATCCGGCCGTCGGCGTACATCGCGTTGGCCGCCGTGTGGCCGCCGGCCGAGAACCCGAACATCCCCACCGAGCGGATGTCGAGCGCCTGCCGTAGTCCGCGCGGAAGCTTGCGTCCGTCGGCGTCCGGATTGCGGCCGCGCGACAGCAGCGTGAGTTGGTCGAGCACGAACCGGGTGTCGGCGACACGGGCGCCGATCAGCGACTCGAGTTGTTCAGCGGTCGGCTCCTGGATGTCGGAGCCCGGCACGAACCTGCCGCCCGGGAACTCGACCGGCCCCTCGTGGGTGTGGTCCATCGTCACGACGACGTAGCCGCGACTGGCCAGCTCCTCGACCTGAGCCGTGTTGTAGAACCGGCTCTGCTGATAGCCCGGCGAGAACAGAATGACGGGATGCCTGCCGAGCTTCGCCGGTGTGCCGACGCGGGCATGGGTGTCGCTCTGCGCGAAGCCGAAGACCGGGTCCCGCGTGCCGAGCAGCTTCGAGAGGGCGGGGTTCACCGCGGCCGAGGTCTTCTCCGGCATGTACTTCGCGACCGGGCCATCGGCGTCGGAGCGCGCGGGATACCAGACGCTGACCATCAACTCCCGATCGCGAGCGTGATCGACCAGGCGCAACTCGGTCGTGCCAATTTTGTTCGGTCCGGTCGGCGCAGGCACCGAGATCTTCACCGGCTGGTACTTCGTGTTCGCGACGGTCACCGACCCGCTGTCGCGCTCGACGGGCGGGTAGGCCCCGGCCTGCGCCGGAATCGACAGGAGCGCGATCGCGACCGAGCCGACGACCAACAGACTGCGGCGGCTGAGGCTTTGACAGTTCGGCATGCGAAACATCGTCGCCGCCGAGCCCGCCGCTTGGGCCCAACGCTCGATGGAGACCCCATCTCAACTTCATGACGGTCCAGCCGGGCCGAACTAGTGACAAGAGTCGGTCCGGTGGGTTATCAATGGCGCAATCCTGTTCATAGATGCGTGAAGTGAGGCACTCGTGAGCATCTTTGTCCGCGTTAAACGTTCAATCATCATTGCCGGGACATCCCTGGCCTTACTCGCGGGTGCCCTGGCCAACGCCGTCACCCCCGCCAACGCCGAGCCGACCGCAGCCACACCGGGCACCTCCCTGGGCGCGGTGACCGACTTCGCCGCCGACGGCGCGCAGTACACGCTGAGTGCGGGTACCGCGAAGGTCCGGGTCGTCTTCCTGAAGGACGACGTGTTCCGGATCTGGCTGGCGCCGGACGGCACGTTCGCCGACCCGGCCAACACGCCACCGAGCGACCCGACCGCCCCAGCGTCGAACATCGTCGTCAAGACCGACTACGCGAAGCCTGCGACCAGTTGGACCGACAAGGGCAGCTACTACTCGCTCACCACGGGCAAGATCGAAGTACGGGCGAACAAGTCGCCGCTGCGCTTCTCGCTCTACCGGGCGAACGGCCAGCAGGTCTGGTCGGAGACAGCGCCCCTGTCCTGGACCGACACCTCGGCCAGCCAGTCACTGAGCCGCGGCGCCAATGAGCAGTACTTCGGCGGCGGCATGCAGAACGGCCGCTTCTCCCACCGGGACAAGACCATCAAGGTCGCCCGCGATTTCAACTGGGAAGACGGCGGCAACCCGAACGCGTCGCCGTACTACATGAGCACGGCCGGGTACGGCGTACTGCGGAACACGTTCGCGCCGGGTAGCTACAGCTTCACCGAGCCCGTCGTCACCAAGCACGACGAGAAGCGGTTCGACGCCTACTACTTCGTCGGCGACCTCAAGACCTCGCTGGACCGCTACACCGAGCTCACCGGCCGGCCGTTCATGCCGCCGATCTACGGGCTCGAGTACGGCGACTCCGACTGCTACAACCGCGGCCACTACGCCACCGACCCGGACCCCAGCAACGACTGGAAGGTCAACCCGGAGAAGGTGACCACGCTGGACGCGGTCAAGGTCGCCCAGAAGTTCGTGGACAACGACATGCCCGGCGGCTGGATGCTGGTCAACGACGACTACGGCTGTGGCTACTCCGACAACACCGAGTCGGAGCTGGTCGAGGGCACCTGGTGGGGCAAGCGGGAGATCCCGGCGCTCAAGCAGACCGGTGACGAACTGCGCAAGCGGAACATCGAGATGGGTCTGTGGACGCAGTCCTCGCTGGACCGTCAGCCGGCCGAGGTCGGCGAGGCCGGCGTGCGAGTACGCAAGCTGGACGTCGCCTGGGTCGGCCCCGGCTACCGGCACGCACTGAGTGCCTGCGACACCGCCCACAGCGGCATCGAGCAGCACAGCAACGCCCGCGGTTACGCCTGGATGGTCGAGGGCTGGGCCGGTGCGCAGCGGTGTGCGGTGCAGTGGACCGGTGACCACAGTGGTTCGCTGGACGCGATCAAGTGGCAGATCCCGGCCATCACCGGCTCCGGCAACTCCGGAATCGCCTACAGCGCAGGGGATGTCGACGGCATCTTCGGCGGCTCACCGACCAGCTACACGCGCGACCTGCAGTGGAAGGTGTTCAACCCGGCCTTCATGACCATGTCCGGCTGGGCGACACCGGCGTACAAGCAGCCGTGGACGTACGGCGAGCCGTACACCTCGATCAACCGCAAGTACCTCAAGCTGCGCGAGCGCTTGCTGCCCTACTTCTACTCGTACGCCGCCGAGGCGCACGCGACCGGCGCACCGCTGAACCGCTCGCTGGTGCTGGAGTACCCGAACGACCCGAAGACCTGGGACGACACCACGAAGTACGAATTCCTTGCTGGTAAGGAGTTCCTGGTGGCTCCGATGTGGGGTGCCGACGAGGTGAAGAACGGCATCTACCTGCCGAAGGGCAACTGGGTCGACTACTGGACCGGCAAGGTCTACCAGGGGCCGACCACCGTCAACGGCTACCACGCGAAGCTCGACACGCTGCCGTTGTTCGTCAAGGCCGGTGCTGTCGTGCCGATGTGGAAGCCTGGTATCAACTCGGCCGCCCAGCAGGGTTTCGGCGATCGGCTCACCGTCGACATCTACCCCGAGGGCAAGTCGTCGTTCCGGCTCTACGAGGACGACCGCGTCACGCGCGACTACAAGCAGGCCAAGTCGGCCACCCAACTGCTAGAGGTGACCGCACCCGTCGCCGCCCGTGGTGACGTCACGGTCAAGATCGGTGCCAGCAAGGGTTCGTACGCCGGTAAGCCGGCCGCGCGTCCGTACGAGCTGACCGTTCACACCGGCACCGCACCGCGCGACGTCTCGATGGACAACGTGGCGCTCGCCAAGCAAGCCAGCAAGGATGCTTACCTCGCTGCCGCCACCGGCTGGTACTACGAGAATGGCGTCGTCCTCGTGAAGACGGCATCCATCTCCACCTCCCGTGACGCCACTGTCCGGCTGGGCGGCACCACCTCGGTCGGCGGCGGCAAGGCCGTCCTCGAGTCCTTCGGTACGCCGGAACTCAACTCGCCCGCGCTCTGGAACGCACCAGGCCAGGCAACCGAGCTGACGGCAACCTTCACCAACCCCGGTACGACGACGATGCGCGACGTACGGCTCGCGCTTGATCTGCCGGCCGGGTGGACCGCGACCGGCACGAGCACCTTCGCCAAGGTCGAGCCAGGCCAGACAGTCACCACCAAGCTCGCGGTGACACCGGCTGCCTCGGTCAAACCCGCCAGCTTCACCTTGCGGCTGGACGCGTCGTACCTGGTGCACCAGACCAGGTATCAGAACAGCACGGTGGCGACCGCACAGTTGCCCTACGCATCGTTGTCGCAGGCAGCGACCGTGGTCGGTATCAGCGACGCGTCGAGCTTTGCCAAGGGCAACTTCGACGGATCCGGCAACAGCTTCAACGGCGAGGCTCTGGCCGCCGCCGGCTACACCCCCGGCGCCAAGGTCACCGTGCAAGGCGCCGACTTCACCTGGCCGACCGGAGCGCCCGGTACGCCGAACCTGGTCAAGAACCAGCCGGCCCCGATCCTCGTCTCCGGCACCGGGACGCACCTGGCCCTCCTGGGGGCGGGCGCGAGCCTGAACGCGAAGGGCAGCGTGACGATCATCTACACCGACGGCACCGAGTCGCAGGCGCCGTTCCAGTTGCCCAACTGGTGTTGTCAGGACCCGACTACGGGCGGCGCGAAACTCGCTGTCTCCGTCAAGGGCCGGTACACGCAAGCCGGTCTGGCCAACACCACCACGGACTACCGGGTCTTCTACACCGCAGTACCGCTGACACCGGGCAAGACGGTGAAGGCGATCAAGTTGCCCGGTGGCGGTCTCGGCTTCTTCGCGGCGACGCTGGCGAACAAACCGTTGCCCCCGGCTCCGACCGGTACGCCGTGGGTGAGCGACCTGGAGTGGGTCGACTCGAGCAACGGCTGGGGACCGGTCGAACGGGACAAGAGCAACGGCGAGGACGCGGCCGGCGACGGGGCTGCCCTGACGCTCGACGGCACGCAGTACGCGAAAGGCCTGGGCACGCACGCGGCGTCGTCGGTCACCGTCCGGCTGGGCGGCAACTGCACCGGCTTCACCGCCAAGGTCGGGGTCGACGACGAGGTGACGGACCGCGGCAAGGTGAGCTTCAAGGTGCTGGTCGACGGTGTGGTGAAGTACACATCGGATCTGCTCACCGGAACCTCGCCCACGGTGCCCGTCAGCGTCGACACGACCGGTGGGCAACTGCTGACCTTGCAGGTCACCGACGCCGGCGACGGCGTCACCAGTGACCACGCCGACTGGGCGGAGGCGCGACTGACCTGCAAGAGCGCCTGACCGAAGCGCCGAACCGGCCCGGCGCAAGCGACTTTCGGCTGGACTTTCCCTGAGCTACCCCGGAACCCACCTGATCGCCGTCCCAGGGGACGGTACAGGTGGGTTCCGGTGGTGTGCGGGCCCTCGTCCATGACAAGGTCTGTGCTGGCACCTCGAACGCAGCGCCGTGGCCCCCTCCCATGGTGGTGCAGGAACCACCATCGAAGTGGTGCCAAGACCATCAGATCTGGTCCCCGCGACGACTACTTTTCACTGTAGACGGAGCCATTGGGGGCTGCAGTTCAGAGAGGGCGCGTGGGAGTCATGGTTGCGACATACCTGAAGAGATGGGTCGGCAACCGGGTCTTGAGCAGGACCACCCGCAAGGGTGGTCTCAACCTGTCCAAGATGCGGGTCTTCCCGCGTCAGGTCTCGATGCCGCTGCGGCGCGAGGGTCTGGATCCGGTACCGGAGCTCGGCGCGATCCGGGAGATCGAGCCGGTGCACAAGCTGGCCAACCTGTTCGGCCTGAACGTCTGGATGGTCACCGGCCATGCCGAGGCCAAGGCGGTGCTCGCGGACTCCACGAACTTCAGCAACGACATCCGGCCGATGATCGGCTCGGACCCGAACAAGCCGTCCGAGGGCATCGGCGGGCTCGGCTTCACCGATCCGCCGGACCACACCCGGCTGCGCAAACTGCTCACGCCCGAGTTCACCAAGCGCCGGCTGGCGCGGCTGGAACCGATGATCGAGAAGATCGTCAACGACCAGCTCGACCTGATGGAGCTCAAGGGCCCGGTCGTCGACATCGTCGCGGACTTCGCCTTCAACGTGCCGTTCCTGCTGATCTCCGACCTGCTCGGCGTCGAGGAGTCCGACCGCGACCGGTTCCGCGCCCTCGGCCCGGCCCGGTTCGACCTGTCCGGCGGCGGCATCGGCGTCTTCGGCTCGGCCAGCGAGTCGCGGGAGTTCCTGTTCGAGATCGTCGGCAAGCAGCGCAAGCACCCCGGCGACGGCCTGATCGGCTCGATCATCCGCGAGCACGGCGACAGCATCGACGACATCGAGCTCGGCGGCCTCGCCGACGGTGTCTTCCTCGGCGGCTACGAGACCTCCGCGAGCATGCTCGCCCTCGGCACCCTGGTCCTCCTGCGCGACCCGGAGAACTTCGCCCGGATCCGCAACGAGCCCGAGTCGGTGGACGCCATCGTCGAGGAACTGCTGCGCTACCTGACCGTCGTCCAGGTCGCCTTCCCCCGCTTCGCCAAGCACGACCAGGAACTGTTCGGCCAACAGGTCAAGAAGGGCGACCTGGTCGCCGTCTCCCTGTCCGGCGCCGACCGCGACAAAGCCGTCTTCGGCAACGACGCAGAAGACTTCTGGCCCCGCCGAGCCTCCCCCGCAGCCCACCTGGCCTTCGGCCACGGCATGCACCGCTGTGTAGGCGCCGAACTGGCCCGCATGGAACTAAGAGCAGCCTTCACCGCCCTAGCCAACCGCTTCCCAGACCTCTCCCTAGCCATCCCCGAAGAAAAACTCCGCTTCCGAGACTTCTCCATCGTCTACGGCGTCGAATCCCTCCCAGTACAACTAGACGCAGCCAAAGAACAACAGGTCGCCGGCTAACCCCCCACGCATCCTCCGCCCCGCCCCACCGACGACCCACAGCCGCGGGACAGTTGTCGGATCGGGTCCGTCGCGTTCGTAGCAGGAGTACAGGCCGCCCAACGGAGAGGCGGCACGCGAGGGCAAAGGAGAACACCATGAGCACCACCTTCACCGTCGACTTCTTCTGCAGCGTTGATGGCTACGGCATGGCCGAGGGCTGGCCCGGCTATTGGGGGAAGGAAGGTCCCGAGCTCATCGAGGACCGGATGCGAACGTTCGCGCAGGACCAAGTGCTCGTTTTCGGCGCGACGACCTTCCGGGAGTTCCGCGAGTTCGTGGTCGAGTACGACGAGCCCTACTACAACAGCCTCAACGAACTGCCGAAGATCGTGTTCTCCAGCACGCTCGAACAGCCGCTGGGGTGGAACAACTCGACTGTCCTCAACGAGGATGCGGTGACGGCGATCGAGCGCCTGAAGCGCACGACGGCCGTCCCGATGCGTTCACATGGCAGCATCTCGCTGAACCGCGCCCTGCTCGCCGCCGGCCTCGTCGACCGGCTCGAGATCATGGTGTTCCCCGCCGTCACCGGCCGCGCCGGCGCGAAGGCGCTCCTCCACGGTGGCGCCGAACTCGACCTGGAACTCGTCGAGTCCACCGTGCTCGACGGCCGGACCCAGAAGCTTGTCTACATCCCCCACCTGCACGGCGAGATCCCCGAAGACGCCGGTCCGCAGCGCCGAAACCGCTCTGGGCAGTGACAGTGGGCTCCGTCGCGGCCACAATGGGCGGTCTTACCTGAGCAGTTGGTGACCAAACGGGGAGGGCGGGCGATGGGAGCGGGGCAGTTGTCCGCACGGCTCGCGGCGGCGATGACGTTGGCCCAGTCGGGCGGTCATGTGGTCGCGGCTGCTCAGGTCGATGCCATCCGCCACGAACTCGGTGGTGTCCCGAGTTACGAGCTGGCCGCGGCGGAGTACGTCCGTGGGGTGACTGCGCACCACGCCAGCGACGCCGACGAGGCCCTGGCCGCGGTGGAGGCGTGCCTCGCCGTCGCCCGCGCGATCGAGGAGCCGGGTTGGGAAGCCAATGCGTTGCCGATCCGGATCATCACGCTGGCCAGGAGCGGGCGCGGTGGTGACACCGTCGCCGACCTGGTCGCGGCGGAGTACGCCCTCAGCCGGACCCGCGATCCGGGCCTGACCGGCTGGGCGCACACCGGCATCGGCTACGCGTACGACGTACTGCGGCTGTTCGAACTTTGTATCCCGCACTATGAGCTTGCCGCCGGCATCGACGTCGACGTGCTCCCGCTGGCCGAGTCCCCCGCGATCGACCGGCTCAACCTGGCTGAGACCTATCTGCGCTGGGCCCACGAACTCGAGCGTCTCGGCGACCCGTCGTACCAGGCGGAGATCGATGAGCGGCTGGCCGCTGCGGCGCACTGGGCGCGCGAGGCCGAGCTGGTGATCGTCGACGACGAGAGCCAGGAGTACTGGCGGTTGAGCGCGCGACTCTGGCTGGCGGCGGCCGCGACCTCGACTGATCCTGCTGTCGCTGCTGACGACCTGACCAACCTCCGGGACGAGATCAGCAAGCTCGGTGAGACCGAGCGGCTGGCGATCGCGGGCGCCTACCTGGCAAGGGCTTTCGCCGCGCAGGAGCTGTGGGACCAGGCGCGCGCGGCGGCTGATCGTGCCATCGAGGATCTGCTCCCGCTGGCCGATCCGTCGACTCAGGTTCTGGTCCTGCAGACACGATCCGAGCTGGCCGCGCAGACCGGCGAGCCGGGCGCGACGGCTGCGCTCGGCTATGCCCGTTCGGTGGCGCGCGCCTGGTGGAAGGAACGCCAGCGCGGGCTGAACGCAGTACGGCATGCCCTGATCGCTCATGACCTCTCGGCCCGCCATGATGCCGAGTGGCACGCCGCGCGGCAGGACGCGTTGACCGGGCTCGGCAACCGCCGGGCGCTGGACGAGCGGCTGTCCGCGGCCCGGGATTCCCAGCGGGCGGTGACGCTGCTGGCGATCGACGTGAACGATCTGAAGGTCGTGAACGACACGTTCGGGCACGCCTGCGGCGACGAGTTGCTGCAGGTTGTTGCAAAGCTGCTGGTAGAACAGGCGAGAGCCACCGATGCCGTGATTCGATCGGGAGGAGACGAGTTCTTCGTGGTGCTGGACCAGCCGGATGCCAAGGGTGGCGCACAGCTGGCCGAGCGGGTCCGAGCCGCGGTCGCCCTGGTGGCGGCCACGACGGCGAAGCCGTGGCTGAAGAAGCTGGGGTTGAGCATCGGGTACGCCGCCACCGCGGAGGGCGTGCCGGTGGAGTTACTGGTCCCGATGGCGGACAGCCGGCTGTACGAGGACAAGCGCCGCCCAAGGTGAAGTTGGGTCGAGCAGGACAACACGGGGAGGCCGGGTGCGCGAGACTTCGGGGGTGACCGCGCGGATCGCGGCGGCGATGACGCGGGCCCAGTCAGGGCACTCGTCGGCCGCGGCGACCGAGATCCGCCTGCTGCTCACCGAGCTGGGAGCGGAGCAGTCCAGCGAACGCGCCGCCGCGGAGTACGTCCGGGCGGTCGCCGCGCATCACTCCGGCGACGCCGAAGCGGCACTGGACGCCGTCGACGCCTGCATCCGGGTGTCCCGGGCGATCGACGAGCCCGGCTGGGAGGCCAACGCGCTGGCTGTTCGGATCGTCACGCTGATCCGGACCGGCGAAGGTGGTGACTCGGTCGCCGACCTGGTTGCCGCGGAGAACGCGTTGTCCAGGACCAGAGATCTCGGTCTCGCGAGCTGGGCGCACACCGGTCTGGGTTATGCGTATGACCTGCTGCGCCTGTTCGAGTTGTGCATCCCGCACTTCGAGTTCGCCGCCGCGGCTGATGTGGATCCGCTCGGGCTGCCCGAGTCGCCGGCCATCAACCGGCTCAACCTGGCCGAGTCGAACCTGCGCTGGGCGCACGAGATGGAGCGGCTCGGCGATCCGGCGTACGACGAGGAGATCCTGCGCCGGCGCCAGGAGGCCAAACGCTGGGCCGCCCAGGCAAATGAGGTGATCGTCCGCGCGAACCTGATCGGCTACTGGCCGCTCACCGGCCGAATGTGGCTGGCGGCAAGCGACTTCGACGCCGATCCGGGCGAGGCGGTGGTCATCCTGAAGGACTGCCGCGACCAGCTGGCCAAGCTGGGCTCGCTCGAACTCGCCGCGATCGCCGGCGCCTACCTGGCGAAGGCCTATGCGTCCCTGGGTCGGCCCGATGAGGCGCTGGAGGCCGCCGAGCGGGCGGGGACCGATCTGCCGCCGACGTCGGATCCGCCCGTCGAGGCGCTGGTCCGGCACACCGCAGTACGGATTGCCGCTGATTCGGGGGATGCGGGTGCGGCCTCTGGGTTGCAGTACGCGCGAGCGATCACCAGGGGTTGGTGGGCCGAGCGGTTGCGCGGCCTGTACGCCGTACGGAGTGCGCTCGCGACTCATGACCTCTCCATCCGGCATGACGCCGAGTGGCGGGCCGCCCGTGAGGATCCGCTGACGGGTGTCGGCAACCGGCGGGCTCTGGACGAGAGGATGAGCGCGGCCTTCGACTCGGGCCGTTCGGTCGCGGTACTGGCGATCGACGTGGACAACCTCAAGATCGTCAACGACAGTCACGGCCATGCCTGCGGCGACGACGTACTGCGTAGCGTCGCCCAGCTGCTGACCGAGCAGTGCCGGGCCGAAGACGTGGTCGCGCGAGCCGGTGGTGACGAGTTCGTCGTCGTGCTGGACAACCCGGACGAGCGCGGAGCCGGTGAACTGGTCGAGCGGATCATGGCGGCGGCGGAGCGGTTCGCTCGGGGAGCGGTCGATCCGTGGTTCGCCATGCTGCGGTTGAGCATCGGGCACGCGAGCAGCACGGAAGGCGTGCCGGTCGCCGACCTGCTGACCGCCGCCGACCAGCGCATGTACGAGGAGAAGCGGCGCCGCCGGGCCTCCTCCAGTTGATCAGCTAGTCAGGAAGCCCTCCCTGATCAGGTTGGCGATCTTCGGCAGGTAGTCGCCGTGCAGGTCGTCGCGATCCAGCAGGCTGGCGAGCGCATCCAGGATCTGGCCGACGCTGAGGTCGCCGTCGCACGCACCGACGAAGCCGGCGAGCACAGTGTCGACCTGCTCGGCCCGGCGCATGCCGCGCTGCCGCCGCAGCACGATCGTCGCCGGATCCTCCGCGCCCGGCGGTCCGGCCGTCTCCTGTACTACGTCGTCGGCCATGGTCAGGTAGAGCCCAGTGAGATCCGCCGGCAACGCCTCCGTCCGCTCGAACCTGTCGAGCACGTGCGGGCCGATCGGCTGCTCGATCTCGTACGGCCACTCCTCCGCATCCAGGCTGCCCACCGTGTTGTGCAGGTTGATCCAGCCCATCCCGATCGCCTCGACCTGCTGCTCGTCGAGCCACCGCAGCCAGGCGTCGTACCGGCTCGTGTACTCCGGACGCCCGTGCAGGCCCGCGTCGCGCAGCCACAGCTCGACGTACTCCGCTGGGTCGAGCTGCTCGCGTTGCACGACCCACGCGGACCTGTCGCCGGTCCAGCCCGCAATGCGCTCCTGCCAGTCCTGACCGCGGACAGACGCCCAGTTGGCCAGCAGCTGGCACCAGCCGCCGTCCGTCAGGTGCTGAGGAGCCTGCCGGACCAACTGCTCGACAACGGCGTCGCCGGCGAACCCGGTCTCGCGATAGGTCAGCCGCTCATCCGCCGCGGGCGGGGCGATCACGTAGGGCGGGTTGCTCACGATCAGGTCGAAACGCTCCCCCTCGACCGGTTCGTAGAGGCTGCCGTCCCGGACGTCGAGCTCGACGCGGTTGAGCGCGGCGGTCCACCGGGTCAGCTGGAGCGCGCGGGGATTGACGTCGGTGGCAACGATATGGCCGATCCGGTCGGCGAGGTGGAGCGCCTGGATGCCACAACCGGTGCCGAGATCGAGCGCCTTCTCGGCCTCGATCGGCACGGTCAGCTTGACCAGGCTCAGGCTGGCCGGCGCGATCCCCAGCACGTAGTCCGGTCGCATCGGCTCCCGCCTGCCGTCCAGTCCGGGTGTCAGATCGGCGACCACCCACCAGTGCCGATCGTCCTCGGCGTACGGCCTCACGTCGAGCGCCGCCGCAAGCTGATGTCCGGCTTCCTTAATGATGCCTAAGGCAATCATTTGATCCAGCGCACCGGGAAGCGCCTTCTCCGCAAGTTCTCGTGGCACGGCCCGTTGCAGCAGGAACAATCTGATCAGCGTGTCCAGTGGATCACCCGCAGCGGTCCGCCGGAAGGCAAGCGTCGTCTCGTTGCGCCCCAGCGCCTGGTTGCCCTGAGCACCCAACCGCTCCGCCACACCTTCGACCGTGTACACCGCCGCGTCGAAGGCAGCCCGCAACCGGTCGACCAGGTCCGCATCCAGCTCTCGCTCGTCCATGTCCCTATTCTCTCAGGCCGTCGCCCAGTCGCCCGAGGTTATCCACAGGTTCACAACTCGTCCGTTCCGGAGAGGCCAACGCTGGCAAGATTCAAGTGTCAGGAAGTCAGCAAATGAAGGGGAAACGCGATGAAGACTCGAGTGGGGATCGCCGTGGCCGCAAGTCTGGTGGTTGTGGCCGGCTGTGGGGCGACGGGTCTGCGGACGGGCGCCGGGACGGTCGAAAAGGAGACCGCCTCGGCCTTCCTGACCACTGCCGAGAGAGACTGGCACGGGCAGGTGGACGGCGAGCCGGTCAAGAATCTCAGCCCGGCAGCGCGCTGCTATTTCGTGACAGGTGCCGACGGCAACCAATCGCTCGGCACGATGGCCTGCGGCCCACTGCGTCGGCTCGGCAGCGCGGAGCGACAAGTGTGGGACATCGTCCGGATCGAGACCACCGGTGGCGACAAGCCCGGCCTTCGACTGCCCGATGGTGAGCAATGGAAGAAGTCCCAGCTCCGCCCGGACAGCAGCGATCTGTGGCGACCGGACGACAAGGCTGCCGACGACAACGCGGATGCCCTGGCCGCACCGCAGCCACCAGCTGCCCCGACGGGACTGACATCGGTCACCAGCAAGAGCGAAACCCTTGAGCTCAAGGCGGCCGATGGCAAGTTGGTGGTTCCTGACGGCACGGTCACGCTCAAGGGAATCGCAACTCCCGGGACGTTCGGCAGCGGGGCCCAGCAGGTCACACCGGCTTCCGGAGAGAAGTTCGTGGTCGCTGTCTTCGGCACGAGTCCGACGATCGACCCGTTGACCGGCGAGGCGGCGTACGAGCGGGAGGCGGCCAAGCGAACACCCGCGACCAAGTGGACGGTCACGGTCGGCGGACAGCAGCGCCCGGTCGACATCCTCCCTGGCGATCAGGGCACGATGACCGCCGAGCAGACTCTGCTCGTCTCGGTTCCGAAGGACAGCTCCGAAGTGCTGTTGACGGCTACCAGCGGGGCGGTCGTGCAGTCGCTGTCGTTGACCACCGGGCAGCGGACGGCGACCGACGTCGCCGCGGCGTACTACCGGACGGGCGTCTCCGCCGATCTGAACAAGTCGCTGCCGACGACGGTCCGCAACGTCGGCAGGGATTTCAAAAGCTCGTTCTCGCTCTCGCTCGGGAAGGCGGCACTGACGCCCTGGGACCCGGCACGCGGCTGGGCGCCCCAGGGAAAGGCGTGGGCTCGGGTCCAGGTCCGCTCGACCTTGGACTACTCCAACTTCACCTACGCCGCCGCCTGGGTCTCACCCTTCCTGACGGCGACCGCGGACGGCGTCGCGATCCCGACGATCGCCGGGGATCCGGACACGGAGGTGATCGCGATCCCGGTGCCTGCCACGACGAAGGTCCTGCAACTGAGTGCGAAGACCGCACTGAAGTTCAACAGCCGCATCTCGAGCGCCGTGCCGATGAAGGGCACAGCCTCTTTCCCAGCCTTGACCGCGACCGCAGGCTTCCAGTGATCAGGTGGCTGTGGCGGTGACGTACAGGACGGTGCCGGACTCGATGAAGGCGTCGGGCTCGAGTCGGCTCAGCTCCCGCTCGGCAGCCGCCAAGCACGCCGTACGCCGGTCCGATGGCAGCTGCTCGATTCGTCGGGCCATCGCGCCGATCACCTGCGAGTGGGCCAGGAACCGGGCAGCGGTCGGATGGTGGTGGAAGCGCTCGACGGTGATCTCGATGCTGCCGAAACCCGCTGTCTGCAAGGCGATCTCGAGCTTGCCGGGATCGGAGGTGACGGCATGGGAGGGCATCTGGGGAGCTGGGTCGGGTGGAGCACCGTACTCGTCGATCACCTCGACCCAGACCTGGTACGCCTGGTGCGGGTCATGCTCGAACCAGGTGACGGCGCCGAACGAACCGCCGGCGGCCAGCGTCCGGCGTACCTCGGAAAGAGCGAGCGGGAGGTCAGGGACGTGGAAGAGGACGAAGGGCATCAGTACGGCGTCGAGCGTGCCCGAGCGGAAGGGCAACGCCTGGGCGTCAGCGGCCACGCGATCGAACCGCGTGGGCGCTTGGTGGAGCATCTCCTCGGTCAGGTCGATGCCGACCACCCGCGCATCCGGCGCCAGCCGCTCGAGGTCAGCCAGGACGAGCCCTGGACCACAGCCGACCTCGCCCACCCACCGGAGCGCCCGGCCATCCGGGAGGAGGCGTTCGGCCAGGGCGCGGCCGTGGTGGGCGAGCGTTTCCGCCCATTGACCGGCGTACGTCGTCGCAACCCGGCTGTAGTTGGCCCGGATCGCCGCGGTCGTCGGATCAGTACTCGTCGTCTTCTCACTACCGGCCGCCATGGCTGCGCCGGATCAGAAGTAGTACGGCGTCGCGGTGCGGAACAGCTCGACCAGCTTGGCCTTCACCTGATCGCGATGCGGCACCTGGGTGATCCCCTCGTCGCCGAGGCGGACACCGTGGTCGACCAACAGGTAGACCACGCGCAACGTGCGCAGGGTGTTGGAGACCTCCGGCCGGATGCCCGTGGTCGAGACCGTGGCGACCGCCCGTACGGCCGGGTCGAGCCAACCGATCGCGTCCTCCTCGGCGAGGTCCGGCCGGGTCAGCGCGACCGCGAGAGCGAACCCCAACCGGTCGTCCTCGAAGTCTCGTAGGACGTACTCCGTCGGTGTGAGGAGCCGCCCGATGCCCAGCCGGAGCATCTGCACGGGCTCCACCGCCTTTACGCGTGCCAGTGCCGCCAGGAGGTCGCTCCCGTGGGCGACGGCATGAAGCCAGCCCAGCTTGGGGTCGAAGCCGCGCAGATCGTCCTCAGCGACGTACCAGCGCTCGAACGGCGGCACCCAGGACGGTTCGAACACGCCCTGGGAGACGATCGAGTCGAGGATCAGCGGCGCGAACGTCCGCGCCTGGATCTCCGGATCGGCGAACCGGGTCACCATCTCGTCCCCGAGCGCGCGCAACTGCTCCGCCGAGAGCGCGCCGTTACCGATCCAGGTGGCCAGCGTCGAGTAGGCCTGCCCGTCGCGGACCTGCGGATCCGGCGACCGGAGCATCAGCGAGAGCTCGTCGACCAGTTCGTCGAGTGGCCGATCAGCCGGTACGGCGAATCCGTCAGCGCGCACCTGCGCCCAATCGGTCATGCAGCGCAGGCTAACAAAGGAAACGGCCCATGGGACATCTGTTACCAGATGTTCCATGGGCCGTCAGCGGCCAGGACCCCTCAGCCCGGCCGGGCTCAGGTGTCAGGCGTCGCGCTTGCTCGCGGTGACCAGTGCGATCACCAGCAGGCCGATGCCCCAGGCCGCGAAGTACGCCAGCGCCCACCACGGCGACAACGAGGTCGAGGCGCCCGCCGCCTCGGCGCCGGCCAGGCCCATGTCCTGACCGCCGTTGATGAACTGGTTCGCGTTGGTGAACGGCGACCACTTCTGCAGGTCGTCGCCGACCTTCGGAATCAGCGGCAGCAGGCTCTCCACCAGCAGCGGCCAGAGGATCAGGATGGCGATCGCGCCGGCGCTCTGCCGGATCAGGATGCCGACCGCGATCGCGAAGATCGCGGCGATCCCGTAGACCAGGCCCTGACCGAAGATCAGCCGCCATTCGGCCGACGTGTTGATCGCCATGTCGGCGCTGCCGGCCAGCAGGTAACCCATCGCCCAGGAACCCCAGGAGGCCACCAGGCCGACCAGGGCGGCCAGTCCGGCGACCACGACGGTCTTGTTCAGCAGCAGGACCGCACGCTGCGGGACGGCCTGGAAGCTGGTCCGGATGGTGCCGAACCGGTACTCGGTGGTGACGGCCAGCGCGGCCATCACCATGATGACCATCTGCCCGAGGTTGACGCCGAACTGCGACATCGCGGGCGTGATCTGGGCTTCGTCGGGCCCGGACGCCAGACCGGTGGCGAGCGAGGCCAGGCCGATCGACAAGACGGCGGCGATGATCATGCACCACCATGGCGACCGGGTGGAGAAGAGCTTGATCCGCTCGACGGTGATCAACGACATGTCAGTTGTCCTCCTTCGGCCCGACGGCCACCTCGACGCCGGAGACCGGCGGAACCGCGTTCGGGTCGGTGACCGCGGCGATCTCGTCGTGGGCGTGGTACTCGACCGAGTCGCCGGTCATCTGCATGAAGGCGGCCTCCAGCGAACCGCGCTGCAGGGTCAGCTCGTGCAGCACGATGCCCTGCGCGGCGGCGGTCTCGCCGATCGCGTCGGTGGTCAGGTCGCCCTCGACGAACAGCACCTTGCCGTCGTCCTGGACGTCCTCGATCCGGGTGACCAGGTTCTGCTGCTGCAGCACGCTCTGCAGCTGGTCGAGCTGCGGGCTGCGCACCTTGACGGTGGTCCCGCTGGCGCGGTCGACGAAGTCCCGCGTGGAGCTCTGCGCGATCAGCTTGCCGCGGCCGATCACGATCAGTTCCTCGGCGGTCAGCGCCATCTCGGACAGCAGGTGGCTGGACACCAGCACGGTCCGGCCCTCGCCGGCCAGCCGGTGCATGAAGGTCCGGATCCAGACGATGCCCTCGGGGTCGAGGCCGTTCACCGGCTCGTCGAAGAGCAGCACCTCCGGGTCGCCGAGCAGGGCGCCGGCGATGCCGAGCCGCTGGGACATGCCGAGGGAGAAGGCCCCGGCCCGCTTGTTCGCGACCGAGGTCAGGCCGACCATCTCCAGCGCCTTGTCCACACTGGACTTCGGCAGCTTGTTGGAGGCAGCCATCCAGGCCAGGTGGGCCCGGGCCGACCGGTTCGGGTGCACCCACTTGGCATCCAGCAACGCGCCGACCTTGGTCAGCGGCTGGTGCAGGTCGCGGTACCGCTGGCCGTCGATCCGGACATCGCCGGAGGTCGGGGTGTCCAGGCCCAGGATCATTCGCATGGTGGTCGACTTGCCGGCCCCGTTCGGGCCGAGGAAGCCGGTCACCTTACCGGGCTTCACCTCGAATGAAAGGTTGTCAACGGCAACGGTTGCGCCGTATCGCTTGGTGAGGCCTTTTGCCTCGATCATCCCGTACTCCTCGTTCGGTGGCGCGCCAATGAGTTCATGGGCGGGCGGTCTCGATTCAGTATCGAGGTCGGACCCGGTCATCACATCGGACCCGGGGCGGATCCGGTGTGTCCACCCTCAGGGGGATTCTGCCGTCCTCCCGCCCGGGGATGCCATCGGTTAACCCCCTGACCCGCCCCCGACGATCCCGTACCGCGGCCCCGCCCGCATCCGACCAAAGTAGACAACCGATGGCCGAATGTCTTTTTTGCCAAGGCAATTCCATCCGCGCCGAATGAAAGTCCCTTCCAGGTGAAGGTCGATGCCAGAAAACGAGAAGCCCGCCGGAACGGGTCCGGCGGGCCTCTCGGCGTACTGCGTCAGTCGGTCAGGCCGCTGCGTTGACCTCGGCCGGGGTGTCCGAGATGACGGACTCCCGGCGCTTCGAGATCACCACTGCCACCGCGATGATGGCGACCGCCACCAGGGCGATGATGATCCGCAGCGGGGTGTTGGTGTCCTCGCCGATCGCGGACATTCCGACGACGGCCGGAGCGATCAGCACCGAGACCAGGTTCATCACCTTGATCAGCGGGTTGATGGCCGGGCCGGCGGTGTCCTTGAACGGGTCGCCCACGGTGTCACCGATGATGGTGGCCTCGTGCGCCGGCGAACCCTTGCCGCCGTGGTTGCCGTCCTCGACCAGCTTCTTCGCGTTGTCCCAGGCGCCACCGGAGTTGGCCAGGAAGACGGCCATCAGGGTGCCGCTGGCGATCGCGCCGGCCAGGTAGCCGGCCAGCGCCGAGGCGCCCAGGCCGAAGCCGACCGCGATCGGGGCCAGGATCGCGAGCAGACCGGGGGTGGCCAGCTCACGCAGCGAGTCGCGGGTGCAGATGTCGACGACCTTGCCGTACTCCGGCTTGCCGGTGCCCTCCATGATCCCGGGGATGTCGCGGAACTGGCGACGAACCTCGTAGACGACCGCACCGGCGGCGCGGCCGACGGCGTTGATCGCGAGACCGGAGAACATGAACACCACGGCCGCACCGATGATCAGGCCGACCAGCGTGGACGGGTCGAAGACCAGCGCGTCCATGTTGAACGCGGCGTCACCGGCCTCGTTCAGGACCGAGTAGATCGAGTCGGTGTAGGACCCGAACAGCGCGGTCGCCGCGAGCACCGCGGTGGCGATCGCGATGCCCTTGGTGATCGCCTTGGTGGTGTTGCCGACGGCGTCCAGCTCGGTCAGGATCTGGGCGGCTTCGCCGTCCACGTCACCGGACATCTCGGCGATGCCCTGCGCGTTGTCCGAGACCGGGCCGAAGGTGTCCATCGCGACGATGACACCGACGGTGGTGAGCAGACCACAACCGGCCAGCGCGATCGCGAACAGCGCGACCACACCGCCACCGCCGACCAGGAACGCGCCGTACACGGCGGCGGCGATCACCAGGGCGGTGTAGACGGCCGACTCGAAGCCGACCGAGATACCCGACAGGATCACCGTGGCCGCACCGGTCAGCGACGTCTTGCCGACGTCCTTGACCGGCTTGTCCTCGGTACCGGTGTAGTAGCCGGTCAGCGCCAGGATGACCGCAGCCAGCACGATGCCGATGATCACCGAGACGGTGGCGATGATGCGCGGGTCGCCGTCGTTGGCGGCGATCGCCTCGGTGGCACCGGTCAGGCCGCCGAAGCTGTCCGGCAGGTAGACGAAGGCCGCGACCGTACAGAGCACGGCCGAGATCAGCGCCGAGATGTAGAACGCCCGGTTGATCGTGCGCAGGCCGTTCTCGCCGGCCCGCGGCTTGGTCAGGTAGACACCGATCACCGCGGTGATGACGCCGATGGCCGGCACGATCAGCGGGAAGATCAGGCCCTGCTCACCGAAGGCCGCCTTGCCCAGGATCAGCGAGGCGACCAGCATGACGGCGTAGGACTCGAACAGGTCCGCGGCCATACCGGCGCAGTCACCGACGTTGTCGCCCACGTTGTCGGCGATGGTCGCCGCGTTGCGGGGGTCGTCCTCGGGGATGTTCTGCTCGACCTTGCCGACCAGGTCCGCGCCGACGTCGGCGGCCTTGGTGAAGATACCGCCGCCGACCCGCATGAACATGGCCAGCATGGCGGCACCGAAGCCGAAGCCCTCCAGCACCGTGGGCGCGTCGCCCTCGAAGAACAGCACCACGACGGCCGCACCCAGCAGGCCGAGACCGACGGTGGCCATGCCGACCGTGCCACCGGTGCGGAACGCCACCCGCATCGCGGGCTCACGTCCCTCGGAGCGCGCGGCGGCGGCGACCCGGACGTTGGCCCGGGTCGCGAGCCACATGCCCAGGTAACCGATGGCGGCGGAGAAGCCCGCGCCGATCAGGAAGAAGACCGACCGGAAGATCTTCAGCGTGGTCTCGTTGCCGTCACCGTGCACGGGCAACAGGAACAGCAGCAGGAACGCCACCACGGCGAAGACCGACAGCGTCTTGAACTGGCGGGACAGATAGGCCGAAGCCCCTTCCTGCACCGCCAAGGCGATCGTCTTCATGTTCTCGGTGCCATCGTTCGCGGCAAGCACCTGACCGCGGAACACCATCGCGATGGCGACCGCGAAGATCGCGATCACTCCGACGACGATGACCAGCGTGGTGTTGCTCGACGAAAGATCCACCGCTTGTACAGCAAGCAGCCCGGACATCCGTCCTCCTTGTAGGCAACCCTCAGGGCTGACGGCCCCCGTACTGCCGTGACCGAAGGGTTGAGAATTACGACACAGCGCCAAAGGCCTGACGCGGTGGGTCACTCTAACGGGTAGCCGACCAGACCTGACGACAGGGTGGTCTACGTCATACCCGCTGTCGGCAGCCTCAGATGGCCGAGGCGACGTCCGGGTGGATTTCGAAGACCTTGGTCAGGCCGGTGATCCGGAAGATCTTCAGCAGCCGTTCCTGGGTACAGACCAGCGACAGGGAACCGTCGTGGGTCCGCACCCGTTTCAGTCCGCCGACCAGCACGCCGAGACCGGTGGAGTCCAGGAACTCCACCCGCTCCAGGTCGACGACAAGGTCGTAGTGCCCCTCGTCCACCAGCGTGACAATGGTTTCGCGGAGCTTCGGCGCGGTGTAGACGTCGATCTCCCCACCCACCTCGACGACGGTGCGCCCACCCTCCGTGCGCGTCGTCAGCGACAGATCCACTTCGGCCTCCGATCCCGTGAACTGTTGCATTCAACCATGTACGGACCGTGCGCGCCCGTCCAGTTAGGGTCGGAGTATGAGTGAGGCGGCCGACGTACTCAAGCGGCTCGCGGCCGCGCCCGGCCGCGCCGAACGGCTGACCCATGTGGAATCCGTACCGCCCCGGCCGGGTCGAACGGGCGTTTGGCCGCGCTGGACCCCGCCCGAGGTGCTCAGCCAGCTGGCCGACTGCGGCATCACGGCACCCTGGAGCCATCAGGTCGAGACCGCCGAAGCGGCGTACAGCGGCAAGCATGTGGTGGTCGCGACCGGTACTGCGTCCGGCAAGTCGCTCGGCTTCCTCCTGCCCGCCTTCGCCACGTTGAGCATCGCGCACGCGGCGTCACCGCATCGGCGGACGGCGTCTGTTCTGTACTTGTCTCCGACCAAGGCGCTGGCGCATGACCAACTGCGGGCGATCTCGCAGTACACGGTGCCGGGGTTGCGCGCGACGACGCTCGACGGCGACTCGGAGCGGACCGAGCGGGACTGGGCTCGCGACCACGCCACCTATGTCTTGAGCAATCCGGACATGCTGCACCGGTCCGTCCTGCCGAACCACCAGCGGTGGGCCAGGTTCCTGGGCTCCCTGCAGTACGTCGTGGTGGACGAGTGCCATCACTACCGAGGCGTGTTCGGTGCACACGTCGCCGGAGTACTGCGCCGGCTGCGGCGCGTCTGCGCGCAGTACGGGGCCCATCCGATCTTTGTCTGCGCTTCGGCGACCGTTGCGGAGCCTGCTGTCTCGGGTGAGCGGCTGACCGGCCTGCCGATGGTGGAGGTGGTGCAGGACGGCTCACCGCGGGGCGGCATCTCCTTCGGCCTCTGGGAGCCCCCGCTGACCTCCCTCCGCGGCGAGAACGGAGCCCCGGTACGCCGGTCCGCCCCGGCTGAGGTCGCCGACCTGCTGACCGACCTGGTGGTGTCGGGAGTCAGAACCGTGGCGTTCGTCCGGTCACGCCGAGGAGCCGAGTCGGTGGCGATGACGGCCCGGGAGAACCTCGCGGAGATCGACCCGGCGTTGAGCGAGCAGGTGTCGGCGTACCGGGCCGGCTACTTGCCGGAGGAGCGACGGCGACTCGAGAGCATGCTGCAGAGCGGGGAGCTGACAGGTGTGGCTGCGACCAACGCACTGGAGCTGGGCATCGACATCGCCGGGCTGGACGCAGTACTGCTGTCCGGCTGGCCGGGGACGCGTGCCTCGCTCTGGCAGCAGGCTGGACGGGCCGGGCGGTCCGGTGGCGACGCACTGGCTCTGCTGGTGGCTCGCGACGATCCGCTCGACACCTATCTGGTCCGGCACCCAGCAGCGATCTTCGGCCGGCCGGTCGAGGCAACAGTGTTCAATCCCGAGAACCCGTACGTGCTCGGTCCACAGCTGTGCGCCGCCGCTCAAGAGCTGCCGCTCACTCCTGACGACTACGACATCTTCGGGGCGACGACCGAGAGCGTCATCAAGCAGCTGGTCAAGCAAGGGCTGCTGCGCGAGCGGCCGCACGGCTGGTTCTGGACGCGGCGTGACAGGGCTGTCGACGCTATCGACATCCGCTCGGCCGGTGGCAAGACAGTGCAGATCGTCGAGGACCAGACCGGTCGGCTGCTCGGCACTGTCGACGGCGGCTCGGCACATGCCAGCGTGCACGCCGGTGCCGTCTACGTCCACGCCGGGGAGTCGTACCTGGTCCGCACACTGGACCTGGAGAACCACGCGGCGATCGTCGAGCCTGCCTCGCCGGACTACACCACCTTCGCTCGCGACGTCACCGAGATCAGCATCCTGGCCACCGAGGACACCCAGCACTGGGGTGCGGCCGAGCTGTCCCGGGGCTGGGTGCAGGTGACCAACCAGGTGATCTCGTTCCAGCGCAAGCAACTGGTCACCGGTGACGTGCTCGACGAGCAGCCGCTGGACCTGCCGGAGCGCACGCTGCGGACCAAGGCCGTCTGGTGGACCATGCCGGACTCGATGGTCGCCGAGCTGGGGCTGAGCGAAGTACCGGGAGCAGCTCATGCGGCCGAGCATGCGGCGATCGGGCTGCTGCCGCTGTTCGCCACCTGCGACCGGTGGGACATCGGCGGCGTCTCCACCGCCAAGCACGCCGACACCGGCCGGCTCACCGTCTTCGTGTACGACGGTCACCCGGGCGGGGCGGGCTTCGCCGAACACGGGTACGCCGCGGCGCGCGAATGGTTGACCGCGACACGTGAGGCGATAGCACACTGTGAGTGCGTGGACGGGTGTCCGTCGTGCGTACAGTCACCGAAATGTGGGAACGGGAACAACCCGCTCGACAAAGGTGGCGCAGTAGCGCTGCTTACCGCACTTCTTCGCAGTGAGGCCTGAAACCTCCAGCACCAGGCTGCTGGAAGAAAGGCAGCGATCATGCTAGCCCTCGGAATCGTCCTGATCGTCCTTGCCGTCCTCTTCGGCCTGGGCGTCACCGTCTCGTCCGGCGACTCGACCACCATGTCGGTGTTCGGCGTCGACTTCGGCCTGGCCGTCCCCACCCTGTTCTTCCTCGGCGTCGCCGCCGGTATCGCCGTCACCCTCGGCCTGTGGCTGACGAAGAAGGGACTGGGCCGCGGCTACCGCCGGCACAAGGAAGTCCGTCAGCTCCGCGAGAAGGTCGCGGAGGTCGACAACCAGCCGGAAGAGCCCACCGGTACGCCGGTCGGCCGGCACGCCGCGGATCCGGACAGCACCCCTGCCGCTGATGACCCGGACACCCGCACCGTCGACGTCTCGGAGGGCGAACGACTGGCGCGCGACCAGCACATCGTTGCCGATGGCACCGATCCGAAGCAGCCGCACTGACACGGAAACCGTTGTAATATGTCGATCTGAGCACAGCCGCCACTCGGCCACGGCACAGCCATCTCGCAGCCGCATATCGATGCCCTGCGCAACGGTTTTGCCGTGGCAGTTAGTTGCCATTGGCATCAAGTTCCTCCGGATCTCGATAACCACCGCGGACCCAGCTGTGTATTACTGGTCGTGGCGTCAACGTCGCGTTGAGTCACCGTCGGCCGTTCCGGGCCACACCGCCTCCTCATCGGGGGACCGACCCGCAAGCTCGCTCCGCGCAAGGAGCATTCGCGGTAGTCCGGAAAGGCTCGGCCACTCTCGCCTCGGGGTCCCGACGACCTGACGCCGCGAGATGGCACGACCTCTGGAGGTTGTCTTGATCATCCGTAGCATTTTGAGTCGCACCGGCGTGGCAGTCCTCGCCGTCAGCGTCGCCCTGGCCACCGCGATCCCCGCCCAGGCGGCGGCTCCGGCACCGGCCGACCCACCGGGCGTCGAGGTCGGCGTGGTGAAGCAGATCGCGAACCGGGCCGACACCCGGTACTGCCTCACCTTCGTCACCTCGAACAAGGTCCCGATGGCGGTGATGATGGCCTGCGCTCCCGGCAAGGAGGGCAAGACCCAGGAATGGGTGCGCACCGAGAAGGGCCAGCTGCAGGTCGCGATGAGCAGGAGCGTCGGTGGCGCCCTTGCCCGGACCGGTGCCTGCCTGGACACCGGCGCGGATCTGGTCGCCACCCCGAAGGACGCACCGGTACTGGTGCTGCCGTGCCGGGACGGCGACGGACAGAAGTGGAACTACGACGAGTCGTCCGGCTCCTTCGTCAACGCAGCGAACGGAATGGCACTCAGCTCGCTGCTCGGCAAGGGCAAGGCGAAGCAGGCTCAGCCGACCGGTAACCAGCCGGCCAGCGGTGGCAAGTACCAGGGCTGGAGCGCACTGCCGCTGCCGGGCCTGGACATCCTCGGCGCGGTACTGGCACTCGTGAACGCACTACTGGCATCGCTGGGCCTGGCCCTGCCGCTGCCGATCGCGAACGCCGCGACGAGTCTGTTCGACCTGGTCCGGGCGAAGACCCCGGTACCGGCCCAGATGACGACCCTGCCGAAGCAGATGATGCAGCTGGCACAGCGCTGACGCCGGTGGATCCTCAGCCAAACAGAGGAGGGCCGGTCCCGACATCGTCGGGACCGGCCCCTTCCTCGTTGTGGGCGATCCGCTGCTTGCGCGTCAGCGGAGATGCCCCCGATCAGTCGGTCACCACCAGCAGTGGCAGTGGTAGTGGCAGTAGCCGAGAAGGTCGTGGAGCAATCCGAGCAGCATGTCCGTCACCTCCGATCCAGTAGGTCTGATCGGCACCGACGCTACCTCGCGCTCTCACAATCTGTATCTAGTCAGCTACTTTTTGTGATGTAACCGCGAGTGAGCTTTAACTATTCCGCAATGCCCTCCGCCTGTCCCCAGTTTGACGTCCACCCAGCGCGTCCGGGAAGTAGCCGAGGGCAACGAGCCGCCGTAGGAAAATGACAACGTTTTCCTCACCGCCGTGAAAAAGTCTTCACAAAGTTGGCCGTGAGTGCCAAGGTGAACCGGCACTGGCTGAACTGACCCGCAAGGAGCCCCCTGATGCGACGTATTCCGCCCTTGTTCCGGCTGGCCGTCCTCGGCTCGGCCGCCACCGTCCTGCTCACCGGCTGCCTCGGCTCGTCGGACTCCGGCGGCGAGCAGGACACGAACCGCAACGCCGACGCGAAGAAGGTCGAGTTGGTGATCGGTGCCAACGCGGTCAAGGGCGGCAAGAACACCGCCGGCGCGGAGTTCACCGAGACCGTCCTGATCCCCAAGTTCGTCGAGGCGCAGAAGGCCAAGGGCGTCGACGTCACCGTGAAGTTCCAGGGTGACGGCTCCGAGGACGAGGTCTACAAGCAGAAACTCGCGCTCGGCCTGTCGAACAAGACCGGCCCGGACCTGATCAACGTGGACGGCATCTGGGTCGGCGAGTTCGCCCAGGCCGGCTACCTCAAGCCGCTCACCGACACCGTCGGCGACGCCGCCAAGGTGGACGACTGGGACGGCTGGAAGCAGATCCCCGACGCGGTCCAGCAGCTCGGCATGTTCGACGGCAAGCGGTACGGCGTACCGGGTGGCACCGACGGCCGGGTGCTGTACTTCAACAAGAAACTGTTCGCCCAGGCCGGACTGCCGGCCGACTGGCAGCCCAAGTCGTGGGACGAGATCATCCAGGCCGGCCAGGCGCTGAAGAAGCTGCCGGGCGTCAAGCCGATCCAGATCAACGCCGGTACGGCGATGGGCGAGGCGACCACGATGCAGGGCGTGCTGCCGCTGCTGGTGGGCACCGGCGCGACCATCCACACCGACGGCAAGTGGCTCGGGGACACCCCGCAGCTGCGGCAGGTGCTCGACTTCTACAAGTCGATCTACGGCAGCGGCCTGGGCGACCCGATCCTGCAGCGCGAGGCGAAGGGCCGGGACAAGTCGTTCGCCGAGTTCGCCGCCAACAAGATCGGCATCCTGCTCGAGGGCGACTACTTCTGGCGCAGTGTGGTGGAGCCGAAGTCCGGCGTCGCCAAGATGGCGGACCGCGACACCGCGGTCGGCTACGCGCTGATCCCGGCCAGCAAGCCCGGGGCCGGCGTCAAGGGCCAGGACTTCGTCTCGATGTCCGGTGGTGGCGCGGTCGCGATCAACCCGAACACGAAGTTCCCGCAGCAGGCCTGGGAACTGCTGCAGTTCATGAACTCGGCCGAGATGGTCAAGGCCGGGCTGAACGGCGCCGCCAAGATCACCCAGCGCACGGACGTCAACGCCGAGGTGCTGTCCGGCGACCCGATGCTGAACTTCGTCGCGACCAAGGTGCTGCCGATCACGCAGTACCGGCCCGGTCTGGCGGAGTACCCGCAGGTCTCGGCCGCGCTGCAGCAGGCGACCGCTGATGTGATCGGTGGCAAGCCCACCGAGGCCGCGGCGAAGGGCTACCAGACGGCCGTGGTGGCCGCGGCGGGTAGCAAGGACAAGGTCACCAGCAATTGAGGAGGGTTCGTGGTCCGGCCCAGGACGTCGCCGGGCTCGGCGTCGGCCGGGCCGTCGGCTTCCTGGCGCCGGCGCTGCTGCTGATCGGGGCGTTCCTGGTCTTCCCGGCGCTCTGGACGATCTACATCGGCATCACCAACTACCGGCTGACCGGTGTGCAGGCGGTGTCGCCGTCGATCGTCGGATTGTCGAACTACACCAAGGCCCTCAACGACGCGTTGTTCCACAACGCGCTCTGGCTGACGCTGCTGTTCGTCCTCGGCTCGGCGATCATCGGGCAGAACATCCTCGGCTTCGCGCTCGCCTGGACGATGCGCCGCGCCCGGCCGGCGGTCCGGCGTACCGTCGAGGCGCTGGTCCTGCTGGCCTGGATCCTGCCGTCGACGGTGGTCGCGTACCTGTGGATCGCGTTCTTCGACCGGGACACCGGGACACTCAACAGCATCCTCGGGACACAGGGCACGGCCTGGCTGATCGACTATCCGATGGTCTGCCTGGTCCTGTTCAATACCTGGCGCGGTACGGCGTTCTCGATGATGCTCTACTCCTCCGCGCTGCAGGCGGTTCCGCCGTCGCAACTGGAGTCCGCGCGGATGGTCGGTGCGTCGGGCTGGCAGACGCTGCGCGACGTCGTGTTCCCGCACATCCGCGGGCACGTGCTGACCAACACGTTGCTGATCTCGCTGTGGACCGCGAACGACTTCTCGCCGTTCCTGCTGACCAAGGGCGGGCCGAACCACGAGTCGGAGACCGTGCCGGTCTACATCTACAACGTCGCGCTGCAAGGCGGTGAGCTCGGCTACTCGTCGGCGATCTCGTTCCTGCTGCTGATCGCGAACCTGCTCGTCGCGCTCTTGTATCTTCGGTTGCTGCGGAGGCGCTCATGACCCCGGGCTTCGTCGTACGGCGGATCGGCTTCTACACGCTGATCTGCGCGATCACGTTGTTCTTCGCGGTACCGATGCTGTGGATCGCGTCGGCGCCTTTCGACGCTTCTCCTGGTCTGGGGGTTGGCTGGCCGGACTGGACGCTGGAGAACTTCCGCAAGACGCTGGCGCATCCGTACGCGATGCACTCGATGGTCAACTCGCTGCTGATCTGTGTCACCACGGCTGTAGCCGTGACAGCTTTTGCCGCGCTGGCCAGTTATGCGTTGTCGCGGGTCCGGGTTCCTGGCCGGGACGCCTTGCTGTACGGGCTTCTGCTGCTGTCGTCGGTGGTCACCGGGACCGCGGCGATGGTGCCGATCTTCGTGATGATGTTCCAGCTCGGGCTGATCGACTCGCGCTTCGGCGTCGCGCTGGTGATGACCGGCGGGTTGTTGCCGGCCGCAATCTTCATCCTGAAGGACTTCGTCGACGCGGTACCGAAGTCGTACGAGGAGTCGGCCCGGGTGTTCGGCGCCTCGACGCTGCAGATCCTGCGCGACGTGGTGCTGCCCGTCGCCCGGCCGGGGCTGGCGACCATCCTGGTCTGGGCGTTCGTGAACTCGTGGGGCAACTTCCTGGTGCCGTTCCTGCTGATCCGGTCCACCGACCTGCAGCCGGGTGCCGTGTTGTTGCAGACCTTCACCGACGAGGGCGGCAGCGCCAACCTGTCGGTGATCCCGGTCTTCTCGCTGCTGTTCTCGATTCCGGTCGTCGTGCTGTATCTGCTGGTGAACTCGAGGTACGGGTTCCGCTTCCATGGAGGGATCAAGAGCTGATGGCGGGCATCGACATCGAAGGCCTGGCGACCGTCTACCCGAACGGCGTCCGCGCCGTCGACGGGCTGGACCTGACCGTGGCCGACGGCGAGTTCTTCGCCCTGCTCGGCCCGTCCGGGTGCGGGAAGACGACGCTGCTGCGGACGATCGCCGGACTGGAGGCCGCGAGCGAGGGGACGGTCCGGATCGACTCGGTCGACGTGACCCGGCTCGAGCCCGGCAAGCGCGGGGTGGCGATGGTCTTCCAGGACTACGCGCTCTTCCCGCACATGACCGTCTCGGAGAACATCACCTACCCATTGAAGGTACGCCGAGTCGCTCCGTCGACTCGTGCTGAGGTGGCGGAGCGGACTGGCGCGGAGCTGTCGCTGCAGGGGTTGCTGGAGCGCCGGCCGGGGCAGCTGTCCGGCGGGCAGCAGCAGCGGGTCGCGCTGGCCCGGGCGATCGCTTCTGAGGGCAAGGTGCTGCTGCTCGACGAGCCGCTGTCCAACCTGGACGCTCGGTTGCGGCTGGAGGCCCGGACGTTCCTGAAGAAGCTGCAGCGGGATCTGGGGATCACGACTGTCTTCGTCACGCACGACCAGGCGGAGGCGTTGGCTCTGGCGGACCGGATCGCGGTGATGCAGAACGGTCAGCTGCGCCAGCTCGGGTCGCCGCGGGAGGTGTTCGCGCGGCCCACGAACACCTTCGTGGCGAACTTCATCGGCTCCACCCCGATGAACCTGCTGCCCGGGGCCGTGTCGTCCGAGGGCACGGTTTCGCTCGCCGGCGGGTCATTGCCTGCCGCAACCTCGTCGGTGCCGGCCGGTGCGGACGTGACGGTCGGGATCCGGCCGGAGTACCTGACGCTGTCGACCGGCGACGTATCCGGGCCGTCGTTGCGCGGCTCGGTGGTTGTCGCGGAGAACCTGGGCACGATGTCGCTCATCAGCGTCGACTGCGCCGGAACGCTGATCGGCGTGACGGTGCCCGAGGAAGACGAGCCGGCGCCGGGCACAGCCGTAGTACTGACTGCTTCCGCTCAGCGAGTGCTGCTTTATGACAAGGAGTCGGGCGAACTGCTGGCCCGCCAGCCGGCTGTCGTCGGCTGATGGCGAGTACGACGTACCGGCAGCGCTGGACGCTGGACGACCGGGCGGAGTCGGTCTGGCATTCGTTGCCGGTCGACATCCCGCCTGGCTGTCCCGGGCTGCTGGTGAGTCTCACCGTGCCTGCGGTGGAGGGGGCGGTGATCGATCTTGGGTGTGAGGGCGCCGGCGGCTGGCGCGGCTGGTCGGGTGGCGCTCGTCGGACCTTCGCGATCACTCCTTCCGCTGCTACGCCTGGCTATTTGGCCGGTGAGCTGGAGGAGGGCACCTGGTTCGTGGTGATCGGGTTGCATCGCGTCCCGGTCGAAGGCGTGGAGTTGGAGGTCGAGGCGGTCACCGGGCCGGTCTCGGTGATCCCGGGACTGGACGAGTACGCCGCGTTGACGGCTGCTGTCGGCGTACCGGCTCGGCCGCCGCGTCGTGAGTTGCCTGCTGGTGAGGGGCTTCGGTGGGTGGCGGGTGACTTCCACGCGCACTCGCTGCACTCGGACGGCTCGACACCGGTCGCCAACCTCGCCGCGCTCGCTGTCTCGGCCGGGCTGGACGTCATGGCGATCACCGACCACAACACCGTGGCGCATCAGTCGGAGCTTTCTGAGGTGGGGCGACAGTTCGGTATCGGGCTCATCCCTGGGCAAGAGGTGACTACGGATACCGGCCATGCGAACGCTTTCGGGGGGATCGGGGCGATCGACTTCCGCCGGCCGGCGTCGTACTGGGTCTCGGAGGTAGCCGGCCGTGGCGGGCTGTTGTCGATCAACCACCCGCTGGGCGGCGACTGCTCCTGGCGATACCCGCTACCGGAGCACCCGCCACTCGCGGAGGTCTGGCACTCGTCGTGGCTCGACCACACCTGGGGCGGCCCCATCGCCTGGTGGCAGGCGTGGGGCCTGGGGAACACCACGCCCATCGGCGGCAGCGACTTCCACAACCCGTCGTCCCTGACCCTGCCCGGCACCCCCACAACCTGGCTGGCCATCGACGCCGCCGCCGAAGGGCCGGACGAACTAGTCCCCGCCGTCCTGGACGCCCTAGCCGCCGGCCGCACAGCTATCTCCGCTGGCTACACCGGGCCCGTAGTACTCCACAACGACAACGAACTAGTAGTGATCGACGCCCCCAACACCCTCCTACTAACCCCGGACGGCACCCGCCACCCCATCCGCACCGCCTACGAAGCCATCCCGGCCCTCACCACCACCGGCACAGCCCTGATCACCCACACCAACCGCTTCCTGTCCCTCACCAACTAAGGCGCTAGGGGGCTGGCGCAGCTCGAGCCGGCGTTGACGATGCTGTAAGAGCTGATGATCGCGGCCGAGTAGGACCAGGCCCCGCCCGGCTCGACCTTGTGTGACCAACCACTCTGCCCCCTGTTGTAGTTGTGGTGCTGGTAGACGCAGACGTAGGCGCCAGTCCGGTTCCAGACGGACTCGGCCCAGTCTCCGAACCCGATGGAATGCAGGTTCACGTGCCAGATCGGTGCAACCCCGTCGGTGTAGGGAGTACCTACACCGTCTTCATAGGGGAAGAGGCAGAACTTCCCCGCCGCGCAGTCGGACCAGGCGGCGTTTGCCTGGGTGGCTGGTGCCGCGACCAGGACGGCTGCGCCGAGGCCGGTGGCTAGTGCTGCTGAGGTGAGAACCCGTCGAATGTTCATCGTCGATCCTTTCGAAGATGTGCTGACGGCTTCGACTCTGAGTGATGCCGCGGCTTCGGTGGGCAATCCCGGACGAATCCGGATGCGGGCTCGCCGGGGCCGGGAGGCCGGGCGGTCGCGATCTGGTCGCAATCTGGTAGAGATACCGCGTTGATGTGGACGGCGTCAGTTTCTGCCCTCCATGATCTGGAATCCGAAGTCCTGCCCATCTCCTCCCGGACGCACTTCCCCGGCGCCCGGACGGACCCCCGGAGGCTCGTTTGCCCGACCGCATCCGGCTGTTACTGGTCGACGACCAGATCCTCAGCCGAGGCGTGCTCAGAAGCGGCCTGGAACGCGAGCAGGATCTCCAGGTCGTTGCCGAGCTCAACCGCACCGACGACGTGGTCGGCGCCGCGAAGCACCACCGCGCCAACGTCGCCCTGCTCGACACCGCCGGTCCCGGCTCCAACAGCCTCAGCGTCACCACCGAGCTCCGTACCTCGATGCCGGAGTGCCGCGTCGTCATGCTCACCACGTTCGGCCGCCCCGGTCATCTCCGCCGCGGCCTGGAAGCCGGCGCCAAAGGCTTCGCCCTCAAAGGCAGCCCGGCACCGCAACTGGCCGACGCCGTACGCCGCGTCCACCTCGGCCTCCGCGTGGTCGACGCCAGCCTCGCCGCGGAAACCCTCCAGTACGCCGAGACTCCGCTCAACGACGGCGAGACCGACACCCTCCGCGCCGCCCGCGAAGGCGGTTCGATCGCCCTGATGGCCCGCAACCTCCAAGTCTCCGAACGAGTCGTCCGCACCCGCCTCTGGTCCGCCATCGGCAAAACCGGCGCCCGCACCCGAGCCGACGCCATCACCATCGCCGAACAGAACGGCTGGCTGCTCGACTAGCTGCCGTGTCGCGTTGCGGGTGCGGCTCAGGAGGGTAGTTGGGCTCGGAGCCAGCTGGGCCCCGTGGGTCAGGAAGGCAATTGGCCTCGGAGCCAACCGGGGCCAGTGGTCTGAGCGCCGAGCGCTTCCACTCGATCTCGGAGGCCTCGGTCGGCGGTGACGACGGTGATCTGGCGGTTGTTGTCCGCCGCGGCGGCTGTCGCGACCAGATCGACGATCGCGTCATCGCCCGAGCCGGAGGCCAGAACGATTCGGAGCTCGGGGTAGTCCGAGCCCGACCCCGAGTCGGAGCCCGTGCCCGAGTCCGTGCCCGTGCCCGTCGCGCTGTCCCGGTCTACTGCCGCCTTTGCTGCTCCTTCCAGGATGACGGCTATCTCGGTGGGTTCGTCGAGGCGGGCGGGGAGGGCTTGGAGGCTGGTGAGGAGGCGTCGGGCCGCGCCGGCGCGGTCGCGCCACCAGCCGTCGGGGCGTGAGCCGACCACGTTTGCCGCGTCGACGACCAGGAGGGGCACGGAGTTGTCGGTCACCGGATCAGTTTGCTCCTTCGGCCGGTCCGGCTCGTGCTTCTGCTGTCACGATCGGCGTGCCGAGGACACCTAGCCGCAACTTCACCGCCACGACGATCGCGACTGATTCCCCGGCTTGGTGGCAGGCGTGGACTTCCGCTTGCTGGGCAGCTGCGATTCGGCTGGCTGTCAGGCAGGCATCATTGGCTCCCGTCTGTAGTGCTTGGGCTGCACTGAGGGCTGCGAGATCCGCGGCGGATGCTGCCCGGTGGCGCCCGACGGACACGGCTGCCCAGAAGACGCCCACCAGACAGCCGCCGAGCAGGACCGTTGCCAGTCCGATCGCGAGGATGCTTGCAGTGCCTGACTCGCTTCGAGGGGTGGACTCAGCCATGGGTCGGCTCCGTTTGGACGGTGGCGGTGGCTTGGGCGGTTGGGTTGGGTAGGGCGCGGAGTACGCCGGGTGGGGTGGCTGAGGTGGCGATCACCTGGACGTGGATCGTGGAGTCGGTCTGGGTGATGGTGATGGTGGCGCCCGATGGTGCGGTTCGTTCGCCGAGTTGGCGGGCGGCCTCGGTGGGTTCGCCGCGCGCGACGGCTCGGGCGGTGTCTCGGGCCGCGTCGATGCAGCGGATGTTGGTGATGACGGTGCCGACGAGCCAGAGGCCCGCGGCCAGGACAGCCAGCAGGACGGGGATAACGAAGGCCACCTCGGCGGTCGCGGAACCGCGGTGGTTGTGACGGCGCTGGGTTGGCATGGACGTGCCTCCGGGTCGGCCGGCCGCGGCGGGGAGGGGTGACGCCGCGGCCGGAGGGCTTGGGGGTCAGATCTGTACGCCGTCGACGCCGGCGGCCTTCAGGGCGTAGTTGATGATTGCCTTGAGCAACGTCATCATCGCCGGCGACTTGAACAGCGCGATGAGGATGCCACTGAGGCCGCAGGCCGCGACGATCGTGACGGCGTACTCCGCGGTGGCGGCGCCACGGTCGGTGCGCTTGCGGGATCGGCGAGCGGGTACCAGCGCCAGGGACATGTCGAACCTCCTGCTCTGCGACCCGGCTGCTCCGGATCGGCTTACTGACAAGGTGCCGTCGTCAGAGCCCTTGCAGAAAAGGAGTTCTCAGCCTGGGGACAACTAGGTCCGATCGGCCTCCGCCAGGCGCTTCAGCTGGTCATCGGACAGTCGGAGCTGGGCTGCTTCCACGTTCTCCCGCAGGTGGTCCGCCGACTTCGTCCCCGGAATCGGCACCATCACCGGCGATCGATGCAGCAGCCACGCCAGCGAAACCTGCATCGGCGTGGCATCAAGCTCGGCCGCGATGTCGGACAGCACCCTCGAGGAGGTGGCATGCGCGCCCAACGCAACCGGCAGCCAAGGCACGAACGCAATTCCTTGCTCTGAGCAATGATCTAGGACAGCGTCGTGTTCGCGGTCGGTCAGGTTGTAGCGGTTCTGCACACTGACCACCTCGATCACCTGGCGCGCCTCTTCCAACTGCTCAATCGTTACCTCCGACAAGCCGAGATGCCGGACCTTGCCTTCGGCCTGCAACTGGGCCAGCGCGCCGAGCTGGTCCTGGAACGGCACCTGTGGGTCGATCCGGTGCAACTGCAGCAGGTCGAGCCGCTCGACCTTCAGCCTCCGCAGTGACAGTTCCGCCGCCTGCCGCAGGTACTCCGGCCGCCCGACCGGTTTCCATTCGCTCGGCGACGGGCGGGTATGGCCGATCTTCGTCGCGATCACCACGTCATCGGCGTACGGGTGCAGCGCCTCGGCCAGGAGCTCCTCGTTGGCGCCGATGCCGTACGCGTCGGCGGTGTCGATGAAGTTCACCCCCAGCTCGACGGCCAGCCGGGCCACCCGGATCGCGTCCGCGCGGTCCGCTACCGGCCGGAATCCGGTCAGCCGCATCGCCCCGAACCCGAGCCTGCGCACCTCCAGCTCACCGAGCTTCAGCGTCGTGGAGAGGTTCATCGGAGTACTCCTTCTGGTCGGCGCCGTGCAGCGCGACGGCGGCTCGTGTACTGCGCATGCTCGCCGCCGGCCGGAGAGCTCCTACAATGATTTAGCTATCACTAAATCGACAATTGCGGCTGCGGGTGACGGATGTGCTGACGATCAGCTTCACCGTGGAAGACCTCGCGCGCACCCGGCTCGCGGTCTCGCCGCTGTGGGAGGTGGTCGCGAGCATCCGGCTGCTCAAGACGCCACGGTCACAGACCTTTCACCGCACCTGGGCCCGGACAACCACGGAGCGGATCAACCGTTCGGGCGTCGAGCTCGATCTGCTCTTCGACTTGGTCGACCCACGGGTCTGGTACCTCGCCGACTTCCTGACTCCGCCCCCGCAAACGCCGGTGCCCGACCTGACCACAGATCTGAGCGCTCTGCGCCGGGTTCCCGCCGACCAGATTCGCGCGGATCTCGACGTACTTGCCTACGCACAGAAGAACCCCATCGGCTCGCTCGAGGCCGCATCCCTCCCCCGCCGCAGGCGACGCACCACCGCGAGCGACATGCCAACCTGCGCGATCGCCGACCTGTACTCCGATCCGCCGGCCGGCGTCGAGCGGCTGGTCGGGCAACTGCAGGCGTACTGGGAACTGGCGATGGCGCCGCACTGGGGGCGGATCCGCGCACTGCTCGAAGGTGATCTGTTGTATCGCGGACGGCAGCTCGGCCAAGCGGGACATGGCGGACTCTTCGACGATCTCGCGGCGACGGTGAAGTGGCGTGACGGGTCCTTGCACATCAGGCACCGGCGGTTCACAGGCGTGCGGCAACTGGCCGGCGAGGGGTTGCTGATGAGCCCGTCCGCTTTCGTCTGGCCGACGGTGTACTCGAGCACGATTCCGCCCTGGCAGCCGACACTGACCTACCCGGCTCGTGGAGTGGCGACGCTGTGGAGCGATCCGGTACGGACCACCTCAGCCGGCGTCACCGCAGTACTGGGGCGGTCGCGGGCCGAGTTGTTGACGCGCCTGGACACGCCGCGATCCACGACAGAGCTGGCTGCGCACATCGGGATGACAGCCGGCGGCGTCTCGCAGCACTTGAGTGCACTCCGGGCCGGAGGACTCGTCACTCCTCATCGGCTCGGCCGGGTTGTCCTGTATGCGCGCACGGCGGCGGCGGAGGCGCTGCTCGCCGCGGCCGAGGTCGGTACGCCGGGCTAGCCTGGTCGCCATGTTTGTTCTGGAACTGACCTACACCGCCCCGCTCGAGCGCATCGAGGAACTCATCGCCGACCATGTGGCCTGGCTGAAGCCGCAGTACGAGGCCGGGGTGTTCCTGATGTCGGGGCGTAAGGATCCTCGGGACGGCGGCCTGATCATTGCTGCCGGCGACGACCGGGCCGCGATGGAGGAACTGGTGGCGAGCGATCCGTTCTCGGTCGCGGGGGTGTGCGAGTACCGGGTGACGCAGTTCCTCGCGACGAACGTCGCGCCGGCGCTGGAGCAGTTCCGGGATCAGCCTTCAGTCTAGGAAGCTCAGCAGGCCGGACAGTGAACTGGCGATGGTCGGGATGATGCCGAGCAAGACGAACGCTGGAAGGAAGCACAGGCCCAGCGGTACGACCGAGCGGGACTCGACCGCACGGGCCTGCTCCTCGGCGGTCCAGCGGCGGGCTTGCCGGGTGTCGTCGGCTTGATGTTCGAGGATCTTCGCGAGTGGGGCGCCGGACCGGAGGGCTCGTTGGGTCGCGCGGGCGAAGGCGGCGCAGGCGGGCTCCTTGAGGAGGCATGACCAGGCGTCGATCGGGTCGGCGCCGAGGTTCATCCGGCGTTCGACCTCGGTCAGCAACTCTGCGAGTGGGCCGTCGAGAGACTTGCCGACCACTCCGATCGCCGCTTGCGGCGGGCGGCCGGCTCGGAGGCAGGCGGCTAGCAGGTCCACGGCCAACGGGAGGTCGGCGACTAGTCGCGCCGTACGCCGACGGTTGGCTGCGGGCTCCAATCGGCTGAGGGCGGGTGGGGCTCCGACGAGGACTACGGCGGCGGGGATCACGCCGGCTGGGATGCCGAGCATGAGGAGCAGGCCGACTGCGGCTGTGGCGGCGACCGTCAGGTGCAGGCGGCGCGTGGTTGGCGGTACCTCCTTTGGCGTCAGCAGGCTGAACGGCCAGCGTCGGGCGAGAGCAGGACGCTGCGCCGCCAGCCGTCGACGCCCCGGCGGGCTTGGAAGGAAAAGCACGACCGCTATTGCTATGGCGATCGCGGGAAGGATTGGGCCGGGGTTGTCCATGGGGGGTCAGGTTGTCGAGTGGGTAGGTTCCCACGGCGGTCTGGTCTGGGCGTCGGTCCAGCGGAGGCCGAGGATGATGAGGGTCAGGCCTAGCGCAAGGCATAGCCAGCCCGGTGGGGTGTTGGTGAGGAAGGCGAGCGGATCGGCACCGATGGCGTAGCCGAGTGCTGTGCCGAAGACCGGCAGAACCGCTAGCAAGCGGGCAGTCGCGCGGCTGCCGGCGACACCCGTCGTGATCTGGCGGCGGATGGTCTCGTCGGCGCGGAGGGACTCGGCCAGACGCTCGGTGATGAGGGCGAAGGCAGCGCCGGACTCGTCGGCGACTCGCCAGGCTGCTGCGAGGGCACGAAAACCTTCGGTTCCTGGGGATTCGGCGACTAGCTCAAGGAGGGCGGGGACGTCACCGCCCAGTTTGGCTGCTGCGGAGACGACCTCGAGATCTGGGCACACGGTGGCGGCGCCTGCCAGAGCGGCGGCTGGTGGGCGTCCGGCGCTGAGCTCTGCAGCTAGTACCTCGCAGGCTTCGATGACGGTGGCGCGTTTTGCGGCGGCGGCTCGGCGTTGGACAGAACGGGCGCGTTGCTTGACGACGACTGTTGCGATGACGCCGACTGTCACGGCTACTACCACCACGGATGGGTCGGTCGAGGCAGCGAGCAAGATGCCTATGGCAACTACTGCGGCAATCAGTCCGAGCCGTCGCGCGGTCGATCGGGCGAAAGCGCCTGCGCCTGCGCCGGCAGAACCGAGCCTTCGCCGCGGCGCTCGGCTGAACCGCTGTGGGTTGCCGGGCCGGCCCGAGGCGCCGGGCTGCTCGTAGCGGCTGGGTTGTGCTCGGCCGCGCGGTCTCGGGGTCGGGGTGTCGAGGCGGTGGAGGGCGCGGTTCGGCGATGGCACGAGGGTGACGACAGCGATCGCGGCCAGGAGCGCGGTCAGTGCTTGCATCAAGAAACTCCAAAGGAGCAGCGGGTGGTCGGTGGGGCTCGTCAGGTGGATGGGGCGGTGAACTGCGATTGAGTGCTGGCATGCAGTCGATCGGACGGCGGTGGGTGGTTGGGGTTAAGGCGGGGGTCAGGCTGCTTTGGGGTGGTTGGCGCTGAGGAGGGCGGCGGCTGGGTGGAGGGTGGGTGGGCCGGTGGGGGTGAATTCGATGGCGGGGACGGTGATGGCTTGGCCGGTGGGGGTTCGGGTGATGGCTCGGATTTCGGTGATGCGGCGTACGCCGGTTGGGGAGCGGGTCAGGTGGATCACCGCGTGCAGGGCAGAGGTGATTTGGCTGTGGATGGCTTCTCTCGTCAGGCCGGCCAGGGCTCCTAGCGCTTCTAGGCGGGCCGGGAGATCGGCGGCTGAGTTTGCGTGGACTGTGCCGCAGCCGCCTTCGTGGCCGGTGTTGAGCGCAGTGAGCAGGTCCACCACTTCCGCGCCGCGGACTTCACCAACCACTAATCGGTCGGGTCGCATTCGCAGCGCCTGCCGGACGAGGTCGCGCAACGAGATCTCCCCCGCGCCTTCGACGTTGGGCGGGCGAGCCTCCAGCCGGATCACATGCGGATGGTCGGGATAGAGCTCGCTCGAGTCCTCGACCAGGACAAGACGTTCGGCGGGATCGGCCAACGACAGCAGGGAGTTGAGCAGGGTCGTCTTGCCCGTGCCGGTGCCACCGCTGATCAGGAAGGCGACGCGAGCGTGCAGGAGATCTCGGAGTACGGAGGCTCCGACGGCGGGGAGGGAGCCTGCGGTGACCAGGTCCTGGAGGGAGAAGACCTTCCGGGACGGCACCCGCAACGACAGGCATGTCCCGGGCGCCGCGATCGGTGACAGGACGGCGTGGAAGCGGGTGCCGTCCGGCAGACGCACGTCGACGTACGGCGTCGCGTCGTCGAGACGGCGGCCGGCTGCTGCCGCGAGGCGGACAGCTAGGCGCCGGACGGCATCCTCGTCGCCGGTTCGCAAGGCGATGCGCTCGAGACCGGCGCCGCGATCGACGTACACCTCGTTGGGTCCGTTCACCAGGATGTCGGTGATGCCGGGCTCCGACAGCAAGCCGTCGAGTGGTCCGGCGCCCATCGCCTCACGCCGCAAGGCGGCCACGACGGCGAGCACGAGCGCGTCACCGCAGACCTCGCCTCCCGAGCGCAAGGCGGCCGCGACCAACGCCGGCGTCGGCTCGGATCCCTGCTCGGCAAGGATTCCGCGCACCCGGTCGAGGAGTTCGGCCGAGACGTTCATGCGGCGAGCAATCCGTAGAGACCGAACAGGTCCAGTACTTCGCCCGCCGCGCGCCCCAGCGCACTACGTGGCCGTGGGTCGAAGTACCCCTCGTCCAGAAGCGACGGCAGGTCGCGCTCGAACCCGAGCTTGGCCGCCAGCGGGAGCGACAGGTAATCGGCCACGTCGAGAGCGGACAACCCGTTGAGCCCAGGCTCCCGCGCGACCACCCGAAGGTCATGCGCGACCTCGCGCAACGGCGCCACCAACCGAGCGGCCGCCGCACAGGAGCGGACATCGCGCGGCACCACCACCAAAGTCGAAGTGGCGCGAACAAACGCCTCCTCGGCAGCAGGATCCGGACGACGCGGCAGATCGACCACGACCAGATCGCTGCTGCGCTGGGCCGCGCTGAGCACCGATCGCATCGCCTCTGGCGGAAGCGCGGTCACGTTCGACCGATCCCACGACAACACGGCCAACCCGTTCGCCAGCGGCAGCGCCGACCGCAACGCACTGGCACTGACCCGGCCAGCGGCATTCAGCAACGACGGCCACCGAGATCCCTCGTCGGCCTCGGTCCCGAGCACCAGATCGATACCGCCACCCAATGGATCGCCGTCAATCAGCAAGCAGCGCAAGCCACGCCGACTGCCGGTCACGGCAAGCGCCGCCGCCAAAGTGGTCGCGCCCGCACCACCACAGCCCCCGACGACGGCGAGCGTGACGGCGGTCCGCACCCCACCGTCCAATGCGTCGGCCAACTTGTCGCCAAGGGCAGCCTCCTCGGCCGGCATGGCAAAGACACCTTCGGCGCCGATCGCGAGCGCGTGCCGATACGCGTCGCCGTCGCCCGGATCGACGCCGGCCACGATCACGCCCGGCCGGCGGGCAGGCTGGGTCCGCGCCAGTGGCTCGGCCAGATCCTGACCGACCACAACCAGCACGGGAGTCTGCCAGTTGCGGCGCAGGCCGAGCAGGTCGTTCTCGACCCGGGGCGCGATCTCCGCGGCCGCGGCGAGGCGGAGCAGGTCGTCGAGCAGGAACTCGTCGGCGGTGGCCAGCAGCACGGCCGGCGGCGGCACAGAAAGAAGGTTCTCCATGCCTTAGAAGGTGCCGTCGTCGCAGGCCCGCGCCAGAACCAATCGAGAGCCTGTGGAGAACTGTCGGTTATCCGTCACCTGCGGCAACCCGCCAGCGCGACCCGGAGACCTGCGCGCCGGCAAGAGCTACGGTTCCTTTCGAAGCGTCCTTAACTAAATTGTTCCCAGAACGCTCCGAAGTCGTCCATTCGTGGACACCAGCTGGACAACCCGTGCCTTGCTCAGCTCCTAACCGGAGGTCCGCCCCATGAGTCGAATGCGCAGCTTCGCCGCTGTGGCCACTGTCGCCGCGAGCGCCCTGATCACGGTCGCCGGAATCTCGGCCGCCACCGCGGGACCACCCGCGACCAGTACCGCCCCAGCCGCCCGGGCCGCCACCAGTGGTGGCGTGAAGACGGCCTACTTCACCCAGTGGGGCATCTACCAGAACGCCTTCTATCCCAAGAACCTGATCACCACCGGGATCGCGGGCAAGCTCGACTTCCTCAACTACGCGTTCGCGAACATCCACCCGACCAGCCACACCTGCTTCATGGCCAACAAGGCCGCCTCGCAGGACGAGAACAACCCGAACGCCGGGGACGGTGCGGGTGACGCGTTCGCGGACTACGGCAAGTCCTACGGCCCGGACATCAGCGTCGACGGCGTCGGTGACGTCTGGAACCAGCCGATCCAGGGCAACTTCAACCAGCTGAAGAAGCTGAAGGCGAAGTACCCGAACCTCAAGATCCTGATCTCGCTCGGCGGCTGGACCTACTCGAAGTACTTCTCCGACGCGGCCGCCACCGACGCCAAGCGCAAGGCGCTGGTCAGCTCCTGCGTGAACATGTTCGTCAAGGGCGACCTGCCGATGATGGACGGCTTCGGCGGTCCCGGCAGCGCGGCCGGAATCTTCGACGGCATCGACATCGACTGGGAGTACCCCGGCTCGCCGGGCGGTCACGTCGGCAACCACTACAGCCCGGCGGACAAGCAGAACTTCACCCTGCTGCTGGCCGAGTTCCGTCGCCAGCTCGACGCGTTCGGCAGCAGCGTCGGCAAGAAGATGTGGCTGACCGCCGCGACGCCGGCGGGCCAGGACAAGATCAACAAGATCGAGACCGACAAGATCGGCGCGTACCTCGACTACAACAACGTGATGACGTACGACATGCACGGCGGCTGGGAGGCGACCGGTCCGACGAACTTCCAGGACCCGCTCTACCAGGCACCGGACGACCCGAGTACGCCGATCCCGCCGGGCACCAAGAAGTACTCCATCGACGGAGCCGTGAAGGCGTGGACCACCGGCGACCCGGAGTACGGGATTGCCGGCGGGTTCCCGGCGAACAAGATCACGATCGGCTATCCCTTCTACTACAGGGGATGGAAGGGTGTCCCGGCCACGGCGAACGGCAAGTACCAGACGGCCACCGCCCCGGCCGACGGTCACGCGTTGAGCGGCAACGTGCCCGGCGTCTCGTTCTACAAGGAGCTGACCGGCTTCGTCGACAGCCCGTCCGCGACGTTCTACGACGAAGCCACCAAGGCCTCCTGGTTCTATCGCAACGGCACCTTCTGGTCCGGTGACAACGCGCGGTCGATCAAGGAGAAGGCCGACTACCAGCACTGCAACGGGCTGGCCGGCGCGATGATGTACTCCCTCGAAGCTCTGGACCCCGGCGTCACGCTCTTCAACGCCGTCGTGAACTCGGTGAACGCCGAGACTCCCGGCTGCAGCGGCCCCACGCCGACGCCGACGCCGACCCCCACGCCTACTCCCATCCCGACGCCGACGCCGACCCCCACACCGACGCCGACGCCTACTCCCACCCCCACGCCGACTCCCACCTCGACACCTCCCACGGCGACCCCGTGGGCGCCGAACACCGCCTACGCGACCGGCTCCCTGGTGTCCTACAACGGCGTCACCTACAAGTGCATCCAGGGCCACACCTCGCTGACCGGATGGGAACCGCCGAACGTCCCCGCACTCTGGGGCCGGGTCTGATCACGTACCGCCCACTGATCGGAGCATGATGAAACGCAAGCACATCTCGGTCGCCATCGCGGCGATAGCAGCAGTGGTGATGTCCGTCCTGTTCATCCCGTCGGCCTCGGCCGCACCGGTGAGCGCGGCCTTCACCAAGGTGTCGGACTGGGGTAGCGGCTTCGAGGGCAAGGTGACCGTCACCAACGGCACCACCGCCTCGATCAGCACCTGGTCGGTCGCCCTGGACTTCCCGTCCGGCTACACCATCAGCAGCTCGTGGGACGCCACCCGTAGTACCAGCGGGCAGACTCATACCTTCACCCCGCCCGGCTGGGCAGGGCCGCTCGCTCCTGGCGCCAGTGTCACCTTCGGCTTCAACGGCAGCCCGGGCAACTTCCCCGGGATCAGTGCCTGCCGGTTGAACGGCGGCTCCTGCACTGGTGGCGGTGGCGGAACAGTCCCCGGTGCACCTAGCGGACTCACCGGTACGTCGACCGCCTCGTCCGTAAGCCTCTCCTGGTCAGCAGCGAGCGGCGCGACCAGCTACAACGTCTACCGCAACGGCTCCAAGGTGGGCACAGCCACCGGTACGTCGTACACGGACACCGGGCTGGCCGCGAACACGGCGTACAGCTACCAGGTCAGCGGCTCCAACAGTGTCGGTGAAGGCGCCAAGAGCGGCTCCATCTCCGTGACCACCAAGACAGGTGGTGGCGACACGGGCACCCGCAGGGCCGCGCCGTACCTCTACATGGGCTGGGGCGACCCGCCGAACCCGGCAACCGTCATGAACGCCACCGGCATCAAGTGGTTCACGATGGCCTTCATCCTGTCGTCCGGCGGCTGCAACCCGGCCTGGGACGGCGCCCGGCCGCTGCAGGGCAGTGCGGACGCCACGGCGATCGCCCAGATCCGTGCGGCCGGCGGCGACATCGTCCCGTCGATCGGCGGCTGGAGCGGGAACAAGCTCGGCCCGAACTGCAGTACGCCGGAAGCGCTGGCCGGCGCCTACCAGAAGGTGATCGACGCCTACGGCCTGAAGGCGATCGACGTCGACATCGAGAACTCCGACGAGTTCGAGAACGAGGTGGTCCAGGACCGGATCCTGAACGCGCTGAAGATCGTCAAGCAGAACAACCCCGGCATCCAGACGATCCTCACCTTCGGCACCACGACCACCGGCCCGAACTACTACGGCAACCGGCTGATCGAGCGGTCCGCGGCGCTGGGCGCGAACATCGACGTGTTCACCCTGATGCCGTTCGACTTCGGCAGCAGCAACATCTACAACGACACGGTCGCCGCGTCCCAGGGCCTGAACAACAAGCTGAAGGCGGTCTTCGGCTGGACCACCGCGCAGGCCTACGCCCACCAGGGCATCTCGGGCATGAACGGCCTGTCCGACCAGCAGGAAATGACCACGACGGCGACCTGGCAGAACATCACCAACTGGTCCAAGAGCAACGGCCTGGCCCGGCTGGCGTTCTGGTCGGTCAACCGTGACCGCGGCTGCGCGGGCGGCGGGGTCGTCTCCAATTGCAGCGGGATCGCCCAGCCGGACTGGGAGTTCACCCGCATCACCGCAGGGTTCTGACCGGTACTGCGTACCGCGGCGACCCGCCGCGGTACGCAGTACGTCAGCCGGCTCTGAGTGCCTGGACGATCAGTTCGTTCCGGGCGTCCTGGCCGTACGGGACCGAGGTGTGGATGCCCTGCCGCAAGTAGGTGCCGAGCCGGGTCGGCTTGGCCGCCAGCCACTCCGCCCAGCGGACGATCCGCAGGTTCGGGTGGCGGCGCTGTGCGTCGGCCAGCTGCAGGTTGATCCACGCGCTGTTGCGCTGGTCGGCCAGCTGGACCGCCGCGCTCACCGTCGTCCGCGCGACCTGGGTGTTCACCCAGAACACCGTGCGGCTCGTCCCGGCGATGCTCATCGCCCGGTCGACCTGCGCCCCGAAGACCGACGGCGTGAAGATGTCGTTGGTCCCGCACGCCATCAGGATCCCGCGGGTCAGTCCGTACTCGGCCTTCCACTGGGCCAGCGCGTCGACGGTCTCCTTCGTCGGCCGGCCGGACCAGTTGTTCACCGCCAGCGACAGGTTCAGCGAGCTCAGCATGCGCTGGGCCAGCGCCTTGCCGTCCTGGACGCCCAGGCTGTCCCCGAACATGAAGATGCCGTTGTTCTGCCGGGTGCGCTCGATGGTCGTGGGCGTGGAGATCGCCCTGGTCAGACGGGTCCACGGGGCCAGATCCCCCGATCCGAACCCGCCCGCCGTCGCACTCTCGGTCGCGGCCACGGTGGAGGCCGCCACCACTGCCCCGGCCAGAAACACTTGTCGCCTGTTCGGCCTGACACTCGTTGGCTTCCTCACTGGGGCAACCTTAGTGGATTTCCAGTTTCAGACAAACGTCTTGCACAAATGTCTTAATCGGCTTTAGCGTGGGCCCATGACAGACCTGGCCCTGACCCACGTGACCGTCATCGACCCCGAACGCGACCACCCCCAACGCGACCTGACCGTGCTCATCTCCGGGGACCGGATCACCAAGATCGGCGATCAGCTCCGGATCACACCCGGTACGCCGGTGGTCGACCTGACCGGCAAGTTCTTGATCCCGGGACTCGCCGACCTGCACGCGCACAGCATCAGCTCGGAACGGATCTCGCCTCCGCTCTACGTCCTCAACGGCGTCACCACGGTCCGCGAGATGGCCGCGTCGGCCGAGGTCAGCGACTGGCGGCGCAAGATCGACCGCGGCGAACTGCTCGGCCCGACCTGGGTGATCGCCAGCCAGATCATCGATGGCTTCCCGTCCCTGCTGACCGAACCTGGCGAGGAAAGCGACATCATCACGGTCACCACGGCCGCCGAAGGACGGCAGGCGGTACGCCGGGCCAAGGCCGAGGGCGCCGACTTCGTGAAGCTCTACTCCCGGATTCCGGCGGAGGCCTTCTTCGCCATCGTGGCCGAGTCGCGCAAGCTGCGGATCCCGATCGCTGGGCACGGTCCCGACCAGCTCCCGGTCGAAGCCGTGATCGACGCCGGCTATCGCAGTATCGAGCACCTGCACACGCTGCCGCTGGCCACCTCGAGCCGGCCGGCCGACGTACGGCGGGAGCTGGATGCGATCACGATCAGGCCGGGTGACTACGGCGGCTGGTTCCGGAAGCTCCATCCGATCGAGTGGCTGGCCGCGAACAACCCGAGCGCGACCCGCCGGGAAGCCGTGTTCGAGCGGATGGTGCAGCGCGGGACCAGGTCAGTGCCGACGCTGATCATGCACCAACTTCTGGACAAGCCCGAGGACGCGATCCTTGACGATGACCGGCTGCGCTACGTCCCGACCGAGACGCGGGAGTTCTGGAGATTCGTCCTGGAGGAGTACTACCTCAAGGGCCGGACGAACGAGGAGAAGGCGCAGCAGCGGGAGCTGTACCAGCGCCGGCTCGAGTTCGTCCACGCGATGCAGCGCGCCGGCGTACCACTGCTGGCAGGTAGCGAAGCCGGACTGGTCTACGCCTACCCAGGCTTCAGCCTGCACGACGAACTCGCCGAACTGGTCCGCGCCGGCCTCACCCCACTGCAGGCCTTGCGTACTGCGACAGTCGAGCCGGCCAGCTTCCTCGGTACGCCGACCGGCTCGATCCGGCCCGGCCGCATCGCCGACCTGGTCGTGCTCGATGGCGACCCGTTGGCCGACATCAGGAACACGGCCAAGATCCACGCGGTCGTCGTCCGCGGCAGGCTGATCGACTCCGCCGAGCGGCAACGCCTGCTGACCGACGTAGAAGCCGCTGCGGCTGAAACCAGGGTGAGAAACTAGCCAGATGACCCGAGCGACTGAGGCAGCGGACTCTCTTGGCCTGAGCTACGAAGTCACCCAGCATGGCCGGGTGAACTCGCTGGAGGAGGCCGCGGCGGCGCGTGGCATCGAGCCGGCCAAGTTGATCAAGACGATCGTCGTGCGGCTGGCCGACGACGACTACCGGTTCGTCCTGGTCCCTGGCGACCGGGAGATCGCCTGGCCCAAGCTGCGCGCGCTGCTGGGCATCAACCGCATCTCGATGCCCAGCGCCGACAGAGCTCTCGCCGTGACCGGCTACATCCGGGGCACGATCACTCCGCTCGGCAGTACCAGCGCCTGGCCGGTGATCGCCGACGAGCGGATCACCGGCACGATCTCGATCGGCGGCGGCGACCACGGCGTCGGCCTGACGGTGAACGCCGAGGACCTGGTCAAGGTCCTCGACGCCACCGTCGCGGATGTCACCGATTAAGCAAGCAGCCCTCGCTGACCGGCTCGCAAGCCGGCTTGGAAGCGGGTGGTGGCGTCCAGCGCCTTCAAGACGCGTTGCATCCGGCGCTCGACCGTTCGCTGCGCCACCCCGAGCCTGCGAGCTATCGCCTGGTCGGTGAGCCCAGCAGCCGCCAGCGCCAGCAGTTGCTGGTCCTCGAAGCTCAACGGCCCGTCCGAAGCCGACGGCGACAGTGGAGTCGCCTGCTGCCAGAGCAGCTCGAACAACCGCAGCAGCCCGTCCAGAAGAGAGGACGACCCGATCTCGATGAGCTCCTGCCCCGACTGCAGCAGCCCTGTCCGCCGATCGGCGATCACCAGCTTCAGCGGTACGTCGCGCAGCATCCGGCACCCGGGCGCAGCACTACGAGCCGCAGCCAGCTCCGTCGGCTCAACCAGCGCGGCCATGTCGTAAACGATTCGGTAGGCAATTCCATGGGCCCGCCGCGGCTCGATCGGCAGTACGACGAGCGGCGGCTTGTCGAGCACCAGCACTTCGCTCTGGGCACTCTGCTGGGCTTGCTGGAACCGCTGCGCCATCGCCTGCTGTCCGCGGATCACCGTGAACGGCCCAGCCTCTCGCCGGGCCCGGAACTCCTTGGTGAGCACAGCAGCACCGAGTCGCGCCTGGACGATCGCGGCCTGCTTGCGAAGGGCCAGGAGCTCCACGGCAGCCTCGGGCACGGCCGGGGTGTAGCGGGCCGGGCGTCCCGGAGTACGGGAAGCCAGGCCTAGTGAGAGGAGTGAGCGGAGGTGCCGGGCCACCCGTGCGGTGGTCCAGCCTGTGTCGGCGACAAGGTCGGTAGTAGTGGCCTCCGGCCGGGCCAGAAGCACCCGGTAGAGCTGCTCGTCCTCCGAGCAGACACCGAGCGCTTCCAGCACCGGAGCGGGTCGGTAGCTGTGCATCAGGGCCGCGCCATCAGGGCAGGGTGCGGAGGTGTGCGCCGACCTGGTTGGAGAACGCGTTGCCGTTCAGCGCGTCCCAGTTGGTCGACCAGGTCATCGCACCGCGCAGCGTGGGCCAGGTGGTGCTCGGCTTGAAGCTGCCGCAGTTGGTGCCCTTGGTGAGGCAGTCCAGGGCGTTGTTGACGATCGTCGGCGACACATAGCCGCTGCCGGCTCCCCGGGTGGAGGCCGGCAACCCGAGCCCGACCTGGTCCGGCCGGAGCCCGCCCTGCAGCATGATGCACGCCTGGGCGGTGATGAAGTCGACCGTGCCCTGCGAGTACACCTGTCCGTTGCAGCCGTTCATCGCGCCGGAGTTGTAGTACTGGACGTTGACAACGGTCAGGATGTCCTTGATGCTCAGCGCCAACTTGAAGTACTCGAACGACGGGCTCTGCATGTCGATCGTCTGCGGTGCCATCGCGATGATCAGGCCACTGCCGAAGCTGCTGCGCAGACTCCGCAACGCCTGACCCATGTACTGCGCGTTGACGCCGTTCTCAAGGTCGATGTCGATCCCGTCGAAGCCGTACTCGCGCAGTACCGACAGCGCGCTGCTCGCGAAGTTTGCCGCGGCTGTAGAGCTGGCGACCGAGATGGTGCCCTTCTCGCCACCGACGGACAGGATGACCTTCTTACCGGCCGCCTGCTTGGCCTTGATGTCCGCCTTGAACGCAGCGGCGGTGTAGCCACCGAGCCGGCCGGCCAGGGTCGGGTCGAGCGTGAAGGTGATGCCACCCGGACGACTCGGGTCCGCATCGGCGAAGGCGACCGCGATCAGGTCGTAGTTGGCCTGGACGTCACTGATCCGCTGGACCGTGGCGCCGTTGTCGAAGTTCTGCCAGTAGCCGGTCAGGATGTGCTTCGGCAGGTTGCCCGGCGGTGGCTCCGTCGGCCCGCTGGACGTCGTACCGGAAACACTCGCGCCGTACGGCGAACAGTTGCCGGCCGCGTCGCAGGCTCGCACCTTGAAGCTGTACGCCGTACTCGGGGTGAGGCCCGTCGCTGTCCAGCTGGTCACATTGCCGACGCTCTGCGCGGCCTCGGAGCCACGCACCACGTCGTACCGGGCAACGCCGTTGGCGTCCGAGGCGGCCGACCAGTTCAGCTGTAGAGAGCTAGACGTCGGACTGCCGACCGTGAGACCACCAGGTGTCGTCGGCGGCGTCGTGTCCGGCGGCGGCCCACTGCCACCGGGACCGTCCAGTACTACGTCGTCGGCCTGGTACGCCGGGAGGCCGTACCAGCCGTGCAGGTAGACCGTGACCGTGCTGGCCGAGGCGCTGGTCGTGAAGGTCGTGGTGAGCTGGGCCCACCCGGTGCTCGAGGTCCAGGTGCTCGTGCCGCCGTCGGCACCGAGGTACACGTTGGAGCCCTTCACCCAGGCCGACAGCGTGTACGTCGAGCTCGGCTTGACCGAGACCGACTGGCTGCAGCGGGCGTTGTCGTTCGAGGTGGGGCTGCCCTGGAGTGCATAGGTTCCGGTGCGGGCCGAGCCGCTCACGGCGGCCCCGGACCTGGCGGTACAGGACCAGCCGGCGAGGGTGCCGGTCTCGAAGGTCCCGTTGGTGACGAGGTTGGTCGCCGCGGAGCTGGCCGAAGTGGTCAAGACCACTCCGGCGACGGCGAGCAGGCAGGCGAGCAGGACAGGGATGACCGCGGAGTGGGGGCGGTGGGTTCGCGGGTTCATGTGACACAAAGTGTGACCAGACAACTACATTGTCAAGACCCTGCATAAAGTGGGAGCGCTCTCACGCTCACCACTGGTGAGAAATAAGCTCGGCTTTACATCGGGAAAAGGCTCTCCACCACGAGGCGGCCGAGCAGCGGCAGCACCTGAAGGAGGCTGCGTCGATAAGAGGAAAGGCGACGGCCCCCGGCGGGGGGGTGACCGGGGGCCGTCTTCGGCCACGGGCTCGGGGGGAGGAGCCGGGGGCCGATCAGGAGGCGACAGTCTGCCACTGTCGAGAGGATATGTACCCCCCGAATCCGCGGATCACACATCTCAGTTCTGTTTCAACCAAGTGCCCGACCCACGACGCCTGGACCTCGATCAGAGGCTTACAGGCCAGTGCCACTGTCACACTGCTCAACAGTCTAACGGGAGACCCGCCCACACGAAAGGCCGGGCCCCTCGGCGTTTCGCGAGTCGGTCCCGAAACCCGGTCCGGACGGTTACTCCCGGTCTCCTATGCTCGACCTCATGGAGCCTCTGGGGACGAGTCGAGCGGCCGCCTTCTTCGACCTCGACAAGACGATCATCGCGCGCTCCAGCACGCTGGCCTTCTCCCGTCCGTTCTACGCCGGCGGGCTGATCAACCGGCGGACCGTGCTGCGCAGCCTACGCCCAGTTCGTCTACCTGCTCGGCGGTGCCGACCACGACCAGATGGAGCGGATGCGCGAGTACCTGTCCGCTATGTGCACAGGCTGGGACGTCCAGACGGTCCGGGCGATCGTCGCCGACACCCTGGACCACATCGTCGATCCGATGATCTACGACGAGGCCGTCACCCTGATCGAGCAGCACCGCGCGGCCGGCCTGGACATCGTGATCGTCTCCTCGTCCGGGGCCGAGGTGGTCGAGCCGATCGGCGCCAAGCTGGGCGCCGACAAGGTGATCGCCACCCGGATGGTCGTTGCTGACGGCAAGTACACCGGCGAGATCTCGGAGTACGCCTACGGTCCGCACAAGGCGACCGCGATCACCGCGCTGGCGGCCGCGGAAGGCTATGACCTGCAGGCTTCCTACGCCTATTCGGACTCGATCACCGACGAGCCGATGCTGGCCGCGGTCGGCCATCCGTACGCGGTGAACCCGGACAAGGCGCTGCGCCGGCTGGCGATCACCCGCGACTGGCCGGTGCTCGACTTCAGCAGACCGGTGGCGCTGGCGGAGCGTTCCAGGTTCCGCGAGGTCCGCCGGCCGGCCGTCGCGGCCGGCATCCTCGGCACCGTCGCGGCCGTCGCCGGAGTGCTCCTGTACGCCGCCCGCCGGCGCGCGCGACCGGAGGCAAGTTGAGGCCGGCTCCGTTCTTCACAGCTTCATGAAGGTCGCGTAAGCCCTTCCCAGGAAGGGATTCGAAGAGTACAAAGGAACTACAAAGGACCTTCGGGTCCGGTAGAGAATCGCACGGCAGCCAGGCACCCACGCGGCGACCAGCCCATCCCAACCGGGCAGCGCGACCCCAGACTCAGGCCAACGCCGAAGTTGTGGGGCGGCAGACAAGGTGCACGCTTGGTAACCAGGTTGACGTGCCAGGGACGGCGCTCTCTTCGGAGAGCGCCGTCTGCCTGCCCGGGCGCCTTCACTGATCGGACAGAGTGCTGATCGGACAGAGTGCTTACCGGACAGCGTTGTTGAGTGGCGAACGTTCCGCGGCCAGGGCAAGAACTTCACAACTGCGCAGTAACCAGTCCCGGACGCCGACCAGCCCGCCGCCGGCGTAGTCGCGCAATCCCTGCGGGTACGAGCCGGCCAGTTCGAGATGGCCGACCTCCGGGACCGTCACCGCGACCGGGTCGATGCCTCTGGCAATCAACACGGCCCGCTCGGCGGCCCGGGCGACCAGTCCGTTGGCGACCGGAAAGGGCCGGAGTACCGCGATCTCCGCGTGCACGATCGCGGCCACCACCAGGCCCGGAGCTTTGGTCGGCCGGGTCAGGGCCTGGGCCAGTCCGCTGAGGCGTTCCCACATCTCGTCGGCGGGCGGCGCGTCCGGGAGTCCGGGGATGTCGTCGGGGAGCGGCTCGCGACTGGTGCGCAGATGCCCCAACTGGTCTTCGCTGCCGAGATCGACGGCCGCCAACTGGTGCAGTCTGGTCCAGACCTGTACCGGCGCGGTGTCGAGCCGAGGCGCGAGGCCCATCAGCTCGCCCGTCATCCGGACAGCCCCCGCCGTCAGCGGGTCGCCCGCACCCCGGCGTACCTCCTCGAGCGTCGCCGAGCTGCCGGCCAGCACGGCCGACGCGTGGGCACCCCGGAGCAGCGCCTCGGCGGTGGTGTCCGCACTCACCTTCCGCAGCCCACGGTCGCGCAACAGCACGTCCACCGCATCCCGGGCCGCCCGGGCGGCAGAACCGACCCCTTCGAGTCCGGCCAACGGTTCGAACACATCAGAGGTCATGATCCGCACTCTAGGATGCAGTCTCATGGACGCCAGCACCGACTCCGCCGGGGTCCCCAAGTTCAGCATCGTGGTCCCTTGTCATGCGTCCCGAGCCTGGCTGCGGCCGTGCCTGGATTCGGTCCTGGCCCAGTCGTGCACCGACTTCGAGATCATCGGCGTGGACGACGCCAGCCCGGACGGCAGCGGCCGGATCCTGGACGAGTACGCCGCCGCCGACCCCCGGGTCCGGGTGCTGCACCTGACCGAGAACGTCGGCCTCGGCCTGGCCCGCAACGCCGGCCTCAAGGCGTGCCGCGGGGACTACGTGCTGTTCCTCGACGCCGACGACCTCTACCTGCCCGGCTCGCTGGCGGCGATCGCCGCCCGGATCGAGGCGACGGACCGGCCGGACATCGTGATGTTCGACTACGAGCGGATCTTCTGGGACGGCCGGGTGGTCCGCAACCAGCGGCACGACGCGTTCGCCCGCGAGGGCGACGGCGTGTTCACCGCGGCCGAGCGGCCGGTCTTCCTGACCTTCCTCGAGGTGGTCTGGAACAAGGCGATCCGGCGCGACTTCCTCACCCTGCACGGCTTCGTCTTCACCGCCGGGTTCTACGAGGACGCGCCCTGGACCTACTCCACGATGCTGACCGCCGAACGGATCGCGACCCTCGACCAGGTCGTCGTGCACTACCGCCAGCACCGCACCGGCGGCAACATCCACGCCACCGCGACCCGGCAGCAGTTCGACATCTTCGACCAGTACGACCGGGTGCACGCCTTCATCACCTCCGACCCGGAGCTGGCCGGCTGGCGGCGGTTCGCGTTCGACCGATCGCTGGACCACATCCTGGCCGTCCTGGACAAGCCCGAGCGGCTGCATCCCGAGCACCGGGCCGAGTTCTTCCACGCGGCCGCGGCCTTCGCCAAGCGCTGGAAGCCGGAGGGGTACGCCGTCGACAAGACCCGGCGCGGGTTCCGCCGGTGGCTGCTCGTGCACGACGACTACGCGACGTACTCGACGCTCAAGCTGAGCTCCAAGGTGCTGGCCGTGCCGAGCCCGCGCAAGACGGTCGGCAAGCTGCTGCACCGCGGCGAGCTCGATCCGAATCTGGCCGTGTACGGCGCCTACTGGTTCAAGCAGTACGCCTGCAACCCGCGAGCGATCTACGAGAAGGCCGCCGAGCTGGCTCCGCACCTGCGCGGGGTCTGGGTGATCGACGAGGACCACGTCGCCGCCATCCCGGAGGGGGTCGAGTACGTCGTGGCCGGCTCTCCGGCGTACCAGAAGCTGGTGGCCAAGGCGACATACTTCATCAGCAACATGAACCTGCCGAAGGAGCTCGAGAAGCGCGAGGGGCAGATCCACGTCCAGACCCAGCACGGTACGCCGCTGAAGACGATGGGCACCGATCTGCGCCACTACCCGCTGGCGGCGAAGGACCTCGACCTGGACGAGCTGATGCGTCAGGTCGACCGGTGGGACTTCAACATCTCGTCGAACCGGTACTCGTCGGAGATCTGGGAGCGCACCTACCCGGCGCACTTCGAGGAGCTCGAGACCGGCTACCCGCGCAACGACCGGCTGGTGAACGCGACGCTGGAGGACGTCCGGGCGATCCGCGCGTCCTTCGGGTTCGACGACTCGCACCTGGTGGTGATGTACGCGCCGACCTTCCGCGACGGCGTCGACTCGGTCCGTACGCCGGCCGGCCTGGTCGATCTCGGCGGCGACGGAATCCACCTCGACCTCGACCAGTTGGCCACCGCGGCCGGCGACCACGGGCGGGTCCTGGTCCGCACGCACTACTCGCTGTCGAAGCAGCCGTCGGCGCGCTGCGACCGGGTTGTGGACGCGTCGAACCATCCCCGGGTCGAGGACCTGATGCTGGCGGCGGACGTGCTGATCTCGGACTACTCGTCGATCAGCTTCGACTACGCGAACCTCGACCGGCCGATCGTCCTGCTGGTCGACGACCTGGGCCGGTACGACAACACCCGCGGCACGTACTTCGACATCACCGCCTTCCCGCCCGGCCTGGTCGCGCGATCTCCCGAGGAGTTGCTGACGGCGCTCCAGACGGGTGCGTTCGCCAAGGCGGAGGCGGCCAAGCACCGGCAGCTGTTCCGGGAGAAGTTCTGCGAGTTCGACGACGGGCGCGCCGCCGAACGTGTGGTCCGCCGGGTCTTCCTCGGCGAGACGGACCTGCCGTCCATTACTCCCCTGGCCGAACGCCGGCCGGCACCATCGCCGTACCAGCTCTGACCTCGTGCATAATGGTTTACATGTCGACCGGCCCGGTGATCGTGAGCGCCTTGCGCGATCGCTCCGGCCTGCGACGACGACGCACTGTCTGAACACCTCAGCCCTGTTCCAGTGCCTCGTTCGAAGGACCCTCTGCCATGTCCGCAGTCCTGCCTGTCCTGACCACCCAACTGTCCGCCGCCGTCACGGCCGCCTTCGGCGCGCAGTACGGCGAACTCGATCCTGAGCTGCGGGCAGCGACCAAGCCCGAGTTCGGTCACTTCCAGACCAACCTCGCGCTGCGGCTCGCGAAGTCGCTCGGTCAGCCGCCGCGCGTCGTCGCCGGGCAACTGGTCGATGCCCTCGACCTGACCGGGCTCTGCGAGCCTCCTGCAATCGCGGGACCGGGTTTCGTCAACCTCACGCTGCTGCCGTCGGTCCTTGCCGCCGGCGTCAACGAGCCGGTCACCTTTGCGCCACGGGGCGAACGGGTGGTGGTCGACTACTCGCAGCCGAACGTCGCCAAGCAGATGCACGTCGGCCACCTGCGGTCGACCGTCATCGGCGACGCGCTGTGCAACGTACTGCGGTACGTCGGCTACGACGTGATCCGGCAGAACCATGTCGGTGACTGGGGTACCCAGTTCGGCATGATGGTCGAGCAGGTCCTGTTCGAAGGGCTGGCCATGGAATCCCTTGATATCGAGGGATTGCAGCAGCTCTACCAACGGGGCCGGAAGCATTTCGATGCCGACAGCAACTTTGTCGAGCTGTCCCGGGCCCGGGTCGTGCTGCTCCAGTCGGGCGACGAGGAGACGCTGGCGATCTGGCGGCAGATGGTCGAGGTGTCGCTGGCCGAGTTCGACCGGATCTACGCCCAGCTCGGGTCACCGCTGAGCCGGGACGACGTGGTCGGCGAGAGCGCCTACAACGATCGGCTGCCCGCGGTGGTGGACGATCTGCAGAGCGCTGGGCTGCTGACCGAATCCGGTGGCGCGTTGTGCGCGTTCCTCGAAGGGTTCGCCGGACGGGACGGGTCGCCGTTGCCGGTGATCGTGCGGAAGTCCGACGGCGGCTTCGGTTACAGTGCGACGGATCTGGCCGCGGTGCGGCACCGGATCGACAACCTCCGGGCGGACCGGATCGTCTATGTCGTCGACCACCGGCAGGGGCTGCATTTCCAGCAGATCTTCGCGCTCTGCCGGGCGGCGGGATGGTTGCCGGAAGACGTTCCGGCGGAGCATGTTGCCTTCGGCACCGTTCTCGGGAAGGACGGAAAGCCGTTCAAAACCAGAGATGGCGGCACCGTGCGGCTGGCCTGGCTGCTGGACGGCGCGGTGGCGCGGGCGAGAGCGCTGCTCGACGAACGAGCGTCGCTGGACGAGTCGGCCAGGGCCCAAGTCGCCGCGGCGGTGGGGATCGGGGCGATCAAGTACGCCGATCTGTCCAGTGACCGGATCAACGACTACGTGTTCGATCTCGACCGAATGGTTGCGATGAACGGCAACACCGGGCCCTATCTGCAGTACGCGCATGCGCGGTTGTCGCGGCTGCTCACTAAGGCGGACGAGGCTCCCGGCCAGGTGACCGTGCTCGACGAGCCCGCTGAGCAGCGGTTGGCCTTGCTCCTGGCCGGCTTCGGCGACTGCGTAGTACAGGTTGCTGAGACGTTGCAGCCGCATCGGCTGTGTACTTATCTCTTCGAGGTTGCCACCGCGTTGTCTGCGTTCTACGAGAGTTGTCCGGTGCTCAGCAGTGCCGGGGAGGTCCGGTCGAGCCGGCTGGCGTTGTGCGCGGCAACCCGGAGCGTGCTGCACGACGGCTTGGGCTTGCTGGGCATCAGCGCACCCGACGCCATGTAAATGAGGTGCCGAGAGAGCGCGGGGACCCTACCGTCGGGGCATGGCGACATTTCCGGAGTGGGTCGAGGCGCGGCCGATCGAGACGAGCGACGCCGTCGAGTGGGCCCGGATGCTCACCGACGTCCAGAAGACCGACGGCAGTGACGAGTACTACGACCCCGAGGACCTGGTCGAGGAGCTCAGCGATCCGAAGCTGAAGCCCGACCTGGACACGGTCGGGCTGTGGGTGGACGGCGAGATGGTCGCCTTCGGTGTGGTCCTGTGGCGCAAGAACCTCCTCGACGTGGACCGGCTCAACACCGACTCCGCGGTCGGGCCGGCCTGGCGCCGTCGCGGCCTCGGCAAGGCGCTGATGACCTGGATGATCAGCCGCGCCCGCGAACTGCACGAGCAGCACCACCCGGAGGCCGAGGCCGAGCTCAACGCCTCGGTGATCAGCACCAACACCGGCGCCGCGGCCCTGTTCAGCTCGTTCGGGTTCGAGGAGTGCCGGTACTTCTTCGAGCTCAGGCGGGTGTTCGATTCGCCGATCCCGGCCATCGACGTACCGGCCGGGCTCCGGCTGGTGCCCTTCGGACCGGAGTACGACGAAGCGCTGCGGCTGACCCACAACGAGGTCTTCCTGGACCACTGGGGTTCGACCCCGAAGGACGAGGACACCTGGAAGCTGTGGTTCACCGGGTCGCGCGCGTTCCGGTCCGGGGTCAGCTTTCTCGTGCTCGACGGCGAGCAGATCATTGCGTACGCGCTCGGGTACGAGTACGACGCCGACACCGCCGCGACGGGGATCCGCGAGGTGTACGTGGGGCAGGTCGGGACGGTCCGCTCGCATCGAGGCCGCGGGCTGGCCGCGGTCGCGCTGTCGGCGCTGATGCGGCAGGCCGAGCAGGTCGGGTTCAAGCGTGCCTCACTGGGCGTCGATGCCGAGAACCCGACCGGCGCGCTCGGCCTCTACGAACGCCTCGGCTACCAGCAGTACGCGCAGTCGATCACCTATCGCCTGCCGCTGACCTGAGCCCGGCGCGGCGGTGGTACCGCCGCGCCGAAGCTGCTGTCAGTGCACGGCCGGGACTTCCTCAATCCTTTCGACCGGCACGGCAGGCGTACGACGGATCCAGGGGCGGACGCCGAGGATGATGACTGCCAGGGTGAGGGTTGCGTAGATCGCTGAGCCGACGAAGGCTGCGTGGACGCCGTCGGTCAGGATCTCCCGGGCTCGCTCGGCCGGGACTCGCGAGGCCGCGTCGGAGTTGCGGCTCGCAGTACCGAAGATCGTGACCAGGATGCCGAGACCCAAGGCCCCGCCGACCTGCTGCAGGACGTTCAGCATGCCGGAAGCGGCACCTGCGTCCTCCGGTTGGACGCCGTCGAGCGCGCGACCGGTCAGCGGGATGAAGACCATCCCGGCGCCCAGGCCGAACAGGAGCAGCGGACCGACCACCCCGCCCAGGTAGCTGGTGTCCTCGGAGACCCGGGTCAGCCAGAGCATGCCGAGCAGGACCGACACCGAACCGGTGATCATCAGCTTGCCGCCGTCGATCCGGCCGAGCAGGCGCGGCACGATCCGCGACGAGGTGAACAGCAGACCGGTCAGCGGCAGGAAGGCCAGGCCGGCCTGCAGCGGGCTGAAGGTGAGCACTCCCTGCATGTACTGGGTGAGGAAGAAGAACATCCCGAACATCGTCCCGACCAGCAACAGCATGGTCACGTACGCCGCCACGCGGTCGGTGTTGGCGAACAGCCGCAGCGGGACGATCGGGTGGCTGACCCGGCGCTCGATCGCGACGAACGCCACCAGCAGCACCACGCCGACCGAGAAGGCGGCGAGCACCTCGGCCGAGGTCCAGCCGACCTCCGCGACCCGGATGAACCCGTAGACGATCGAGGTGATGCCGAGCGTCGAGGTGAGCGCGCCGGCGACATCGAACTTGCCCTTCTCGGGCGGTGTCTCGGACAGCACCTGCCGGGCCGCGAACACCAGGCCGATACCGATCGGGACGTTGATGAACAGCCCCCAGCGCCAGGAGACCCAGTCGGTCAGCATGCCGCCGACCACCAGGCCGACGCTCGCGCCGCCGGAGGAGACCAGGCTGTACAGACCGAGCGCCTTCAGCCGCTCGGGACCTTCGCGGAAGGTGAGCATGAGCAGGGTCAGCGCGGCCGGGGCCGCGATGGCACCGCCGACACCCTGGAGAACGCGAGCCGCCAGCAGCAGCTCCGCGTTCGGGGCGAGACCGCCGAGCAGCGAGGCGGCGGTGAAGACGCCGACGCCGGTGACGAAGACCCGGCGGCGACCGAGCAGGTCACCGGCCCGGGCGCCGAGCAGCAGCAGACCGCCGAAGGCGAGCGCGTAGGCGTTCTGGACCCAGGACAGGCTGGCCGGACTGAAGTCGAGCGCGTGCTGGATCTTGGGCATCGCGATGTTCACCACGGTGCCGTCGAGGATCACCATCAACTGGGTGATCAGGATGACCGCGAGGACTACCCCCGGCCGCCGCGCGGGCGTACCGGTACTGGCGCCGGCCGGCGCCGCGGATGTTGCCGACATAGTGTGCTTGCTCCTTACCCCGGAGGGGCTAGAGTGGATTCAGACGAAGTGGAGCGCTCCTCCGGATTACCATACGGAGGCCTCCTCCGCTTTTCAAGCGATTTTGGCAATGACTTGGCGAGGAGGGCCGGATGAGTTCGACACCGCTCCCGACAGCGCGGCCCACCCGGGCCGATGCGGCGCGGAACTACGACCTCCTGGTCGCCGCAGCGCGGGAGGCATTCGCCGAACACGGCACGGACACCTCACTGGAAGAGATCGCCCGCCGCGCCGGGGTCGGCATCGGCACGCTCTACCGCCGCTTCCCGAACCGGACCGCGCTGCTGGAGGCGGTCTACGTCGACGAGATCCGGTCGGTCTGCGAGCGCGCCTACGGCTTCTCCGAGCAGCTGCCGCCGTTCGAGGCGCTGGCCGCCTGGCTGCGCAGCTTCGTCGGCTACAGCGTCTCGAAGAAGAGCCTGGCCGGTGAACTGACAGTTGCCCTAGGCAAGGACTCGGAGTTCTTCACGGCCTGTAAGACCAATGTCCGCGATGCCGGTGAACTGCTGCTGGACGCGGCGAAGGCGGACGGCTCGGTGCGCCAGGAGCTGGAGCTGATGGACATCCTGCGGCTGGTCGGCGGGATCACCATGGGCCGCGAGATGGAGCCCGACCAGGCCTACCGCCTGCTCGACATCGTCCTGGCCGGTCTCAAAGCCTGATCAGGGCCTGATCGGGGTCAACGCGTCCAGGTACGGCGCGGTCGCGTCCGCCTCGGTGTACTGCAACTCGTCCATCGGCAGCGGCCACGGTACTGCGACCCGCGGATCGAAGAGGTTCAGCACCGTACGCCGCGCCTCCGGCGTCCAGTGCTGCGTGAGCAGATAGGTGTAAACCGTGTTCGGCTCGAGCGTGCAGAACGCGTGCCCGCATCCTTCCGGCAGGAAGATCGCCTGGCCGGGGGTGAGTTCGAAGGTCTCCAACCGGCCGAACGCCGGCCCTTCGCGCAGATCCACGATCGCAGTGAAGAGCCGCCCGAGAGCCGGTGAGATGTACCGGTCCCAGGGCTCCGCGTGGACACCCCGGGTGATCCCGACTTCGGTCGTGTAGGCGACGTTGTTCTGCACGAACTCGACCTGCGGAAAGCCGAGTTCGGTCAGCTTCGCCTGCTGGAAGCTCTCCTTGAACCATCCCTGGGGGTTCTCCAGCACGTCCAGCTCGACGTGCAGAAGACCGGAGATGCTGGTCTGCTCGACACTCGGCATCAGCGACGCACCTGGGGACGGGCTTGCAGCTGGGCTTGGTCGGCCGCGGACAGGCCGGCGGCCCAGCCCGCGCCGTTCGTGATCCTGGTCCGCCGGGTGACCGTTTCGGGGAACAGCTTGGTGAACAACGCTTCGACCTGCTCCTCACGCCTGGTCAGCACAGGCAGCAACCGATCGGCATCCTCAGCCGGTACTGCGGCCTGCGCGGCCTCCGTCGTCGCCTCGAGCCGCTCTCCGATGCGTTGCGCATAGGCCATCAGGAACGACTGCCGGAACGATCTGGTCCGCGACTCACCCCGCTGCCCGATGTGTTTGCCAGCAGCAAGCATCGCGCGATTCGCCTGGACCAGCAGCGAAGTACTGAGCAGCTCGGTCAGTTGCAGGTCGAGCTCCGCGCCGACGATCGTCACCATCGCGAGCTGTTCGACCGAGACCGTGCGGCATCGGTTGGCGGAGGCAACGGCTCCGACCAGTTGCGCTTTCGCCGAGACATAAGGGGTTTCGACCCAGATCCGGCGGGCGCCCGAGTCATCGGGCAGGTCAAGCTCGGGATCGGCGTCCACCAGCGCCTGGTCGAGCGAGAACTTCGCCATCAGCTCCTGCGCCTTACCCGACAACGCCTCCGCCTCGTCGGGGAAGTCGGTCGCTTCCGCCTTCGCCAGCAGGGCTCTGATGCGCGCCAGCATCTTGTCATTCGGTACTACGGACGTGCGCGCCCGCGCCGGAGTACCGGGCAGGGGGAAGAGTCTTGCGAGTCCTGGCAAGGACTGGAGGAAGCCTGCGACGGTGAGAGCCGTGTGGAGGGTCAAGTAGCGACCGAGACGCTGGTCGGCCGCCCAGGTGGTCAGCCGCAGTTCGGCGTACGGAGGGACGATGCCGAAGTCGGTCAGTTGGTCGAGCCAGCGCGGGTCGATCGCCGGCTCCTCGTAGGCGCGGTGCTCGGCGGCGATCACGGCGAGCAGGAGCGGTTCGACACCCGGCTCCAGCCGGCGACGCGCATGCTGGACCACGTCGCCAGGCGTCCACCCGCGCTCCCACGCCGACCGGGTGAGCTTCTGCAGGAAGGTCTGGAGTGTTCGATCGACATGCGCTTGGTCGACCTCGTCGTACCCGCCCAGTCGCGCCAAGAACCTGTCAGCCTGGCTGTCGTCGCGAGAGACGGCAGCCGCGGCCGAGGGCAGCAGGTGCTGGAGTTCCTGGTCGATCACTCCGCAGAGTCTGGCATCCGGTCCAGAGGCAACCCAAATGCGGGGAACAGCGCCGGCTTGTGGAAGGCCATCACCGCGGAGATGCCGGCCTTGGTGACGGTCACGACCTTGAGGGAGTGAGCATGGAAGATGCCGTCCCGGCCGCGGCCGTACAGCGCAAAGGCGGGCTGGCCGTTTGCCGAGATCTCGACCATCTGGCGCAAGCCCTCCCCTGGTGTCAGCTTGGCCGCCAGCAGGCGTAGTACGTCGACCCGGCCACTGAACCAGGTCGGGATCGGCGGCATCTCCCACCGGGTGTCCTGGGTCAGCAGGCCCTCCAGCGCAACCAGGTCGGCCTGCTCGAACGCCTTGGCGAACTGGTCGAGCAGGGCACGGCGTACGGGTTCCTCTGGTTCACTGAACTCGTCCTCGGCCGGTGCCAGCTTGGCCATCTCCGCACGGGCCCGCTGCAACGAACTGTTGACCGCAGCAGTCGTCGTGTCGAGCAACCCGGCCACCTCGGACGCCTGCCAGGCAAGGACATCCCGCAGGATCAGTACTGCGCGCTGCCGCGGCGGCAGGTGCTGCAGTGCCGCCACCATCGCCAGCCGGAGGCTCTGCCGAGTCCCGACCACCTGTGCCGGGTCGCTGCTCAGCAGGTGATCTGGGAAGGGCTCCAGCCAACTGGTCTCCAGTGAATGCGCCTCCAGGTCATGCGGGTCGGTGCCTGGGGCACCCAAGGCCGACGGGACCATCCGGCGACTGCTGTGTTGCAGTGCGTTCAGACAGACCCTCGTCGCGATCCGGTAGAGCCACGTCTTGACCGACGACCGCTGCTCGAAGTCCGCAAAGCCTCGCCACGCCCGCAGGTATGTCTCCTGGACGGCGTCCTCCGCGTCATGCAACGAGCCGAGCATCCGGTAGCAGTGTGCGACCAGCTCACCCCGGTACTGCGCGAACTCGTCCTCCAGGTTCATCTCATCTCCTCAACCGGCTCCAACTGCTGCACAGCTACACCGGTACTGCGTCGTACTGCGATCCCCAGACCGGCAAGCGCACCGAGTAACGACAGTACGCCGCAAACCGCCAGCGCCCGGCTGAACCCAGTGGCGAACGACTCGTATCCCCCAGCACTCGCAAACACAGCGGCCAGTACTGCGACTCCGGCCACCCCGCCGAGCTGCCGCATCATGCCGTAGATGCCAGACGCGATCCCGACGGCTTCTCGCGGTAGCGCACCGACACTGGCGCTCTGCGTTGCCGGCATCGCCATCGAGACACCACAGCCGGCGACGATCAGGGGCAGCACCAGGTCGGAGTACTGGAGAGTGCCCTTGCTGACCTGGCTGATCCAGACCATGCCTACCGCTTGCAGGGCGAGGCCGGTGAAGACAAGCGGGCGTTCACCGATCCTGTCCACCAGGCGGCCTGCGATCGGGGCGACGAGGAAGAGCGTGGCCGTCCAGGGCAGCAGCTGCAGGCCTGCCTCGAGCGGACCTGAACCGAAGGCGACCTGCATGAACTGGGCCAGGAAGAAGACCGCCCCGAACAGTGACGCCGTGAGGAAGAACCCTGCTGCGTTGCCGGCCGAGAAGGCGCGGTTGCGGAAGTAGGTCAGCGGCACCATCGGTTGTGGGGCACGCTTCTCCCAGGCGAGAAATGCCAGCAGAAGAAGGGCTCCGAGGGCGAACGACCCGACCACCTCCGGGCTGGACCAGCCCGCGATCGCGCCGCGGACGACACCCCAGACCAGACCGAGGACCGCCAAGGTGATCAAGGTTGCACCGCCCAGATCCAGTCTGCGGACGGGGCCGTGGCTCTCGGGGATCTTGCTGAGCACCAGCGGGATCGCGATCAGGCCGACGGGCACGTTGATCCAGAAGATCCACTGCCAGGCGAGCCCTTCGGTGACGGCGCCGCCGATCATCGGGCCGCCCAGGACGGCCAGGCCGGTGAGTCCGCTGAAGATCCCGATCGCCCAGCCGCGCCGGTCGGGCGGGAACGCGGCGCCCAGCAGGCCCATCGCCAGCGGCATCACCACAGCCGCGCCGACGCCTTGGAGAGCCCGGGCACCGATCAGCAACGGCACCGAGGTGGCCAGCGCGCAGCCGACCGAGGCAACGGAGAAGAGGGCCAGCCCGGCCGCGAAGGTACGGCGGCGTCCCCAGCGGTCGCCGAGTGCCGCCGCTGTCAGGAGCAGCATCGCGAAGCTCAGGCTGTAGGCGTTCACGGTCCATTCGAGCTCCTCGACGCCCGCGCCGAGGTCCTGCCGGATGGTGGTCAGCGCGGCGGCCACCACCAGCACGTCGAGCGCCACCATCACCGAGCCGATCGAGGCCAGGCCGAGCACCCAGCGCTGCTCACCGGTCGTCCGTACTTTGCTGCTCACGAGGGGTCCTCCAGAGACTCGCTGTCACAGGTACTGACAGCGGCCACACCCCGAACTCATCGGCGCGATGAGTTCGGCTGTTCCGCGCGGTCTGTAGTAGCAACAGCAACCTTCGAAGGAGTACTCATGAGCTCAGCAGTGATCCGCTACCAGACCAAGCCGGAAGCCGCCGACGAGAACCAGCGCCTGATCGAGAAGGTCTTCGCCGAACTGGCGACCGAGGGGCCGGCGGGATTGAGCTACAGCAGCTTCCGGCTGGCCGACGGCGTGACGTTCGTCCACGTGGTCGACGGCGACGGCCTGCCCGAACTGGCCGCCTTCCAGGAGTTCCAGCGCACCCTCCCCGACCGGCTGGCCGTCGGCCCGGACCGCGCGGAGGCCACCTTGATCGGCAGCTTTAAGGCTGGCTGAAGACTGCGGCGCCATGATGCCTGAAAGGACACTGTCCCCTGGGGCGATACGGCGCAGGGTGACAGCGTGTAACCATTTCAGGGGGCGACCATGACTCAGACAGCCAGTAGCGGAATCGACGAACTACGGACAGCGATCAGTGGGCGGGTAGTTGAGCCCGGCGATCCGGCGTACGACGAAGTCCGGGAGGTCTGGAACGCGGACATCGACCGGCGGCCGGCCGTGGTCGTGCAGTGTTCCAACACCGCTGACGTTCGGACCGCGATCCTGTTCGCCACCCAGGCCGGGCTGGAGATCGCGGTCCGCGGTGGCGGGCACAGCATGTCCGGTGCCTCGACGGTCGACGGCGGTCTGCTGATCGACCTGAGCGCGCTGAACCAGGTGACCGTCGACCCCGGCGCCAAGCGGGCGCTGGTCGGCGGCGGCACCAAGCTCGCCGAGCTCGATGCCGCCACCCAGGCTTACGGTCTCGCCGTTCCGGCCGGGATGGTCAGCCACACCGGCGTCGCCGGGCTCACGCTCGGCGGCGGGATGGGCTGGCTGACCCGGCAGTTCGGGCTCAGCCTCGATAACCTGCTGTCGGTCCGGATCGTCACTGCGGACGGCCGGATCCTGCGGGCCGCCGACGACGAGAATCCGGACCTGTTCTGGGCCGTCCGGGGTGGCGGCGGCAACTTCGGCGTGGTGACGCAGTTCGAGTTCCAGCTGCACGAGGTCGGCCCGATGGTTCAGTACGGACTGCTGTTCTGGGGCCTGGACCAAGGACCCGCCGTACTGCGGACAGCCCGTGAGCTGATCCCCACACTGCCGAGGGAAATCAACATCGTGATCGGCGCGATCACCGCACCGCCGGCGCCGTTCGTGCCCGAGCAACACCAGTTCCAGCCTGGGTACGGGTTGATCGTGGTCGGCTTCGGCTCACCCGAGCAGCACGCGGAGACGCTGGCCCAGATCCGCGCGGCGCTGCCCCCACTGTTCGAGTTCGCCACCCCGATGCCGTACACCGCGCTGCAGCAGACGATCGACGAACCGAACGCCTGGGGCCACCACTGCTACGACAAGGGCAGTTACATCGAGGAGCTGACGGACGAGGCGATCCAGGTGATCGCCGAACACGTGCCGCTGAAAAGCTCACCGCTGTCGACCGTGCTGTTCTACCGGCTCGACCACGGCTACTCCGAAACCGACGAAGACGCCACCGCGTTCTCCGGCGGACGCTCACCGCGCTACGCGATCTTCATCATCGCCGTCGCGCCGACTCCCGACCTGCTGCCCGGGGACCGAGCCTGGGTGAGGTCGTTCTGGGAAACACTGCAGCCGCACTCGCTGGGCATCGGCAGCTACGTCAACGCGATGGCGGAGAACGACTACGACCGGGTTCGCGCCTCGTACGGCGAGACGAAGTACGCGCGACTCGCGAAGATCAAGACTGAGTACGACCCGGCCAACGTCTTCCACCGCAATATGAACATCCTGCCTGGTTAGCGCGGTGGGCCGGCGGCTAGGCGGTCGCGGACTTGTTGCATCCGGTCGGGGGTGTGTTGGGGGTTGCCCCAGCGGGTCTCCATCCACCAGGTGGCGCCGGCTTCGGCCCAGGGGGTGACCTGGGCCGCGGCTGCTCCCGGGTCGTCGGTCGGGGTCTCGCCCTCGGCCATCACGTCCAGCTCAGCTGGCGCGCCGTGCTCGGCCAGCCAGGTCCGTAGGTCTCGGAGCTCGGCCGGGCTTCCTTCGCCGGTGGAGTACTGCGGGAGGACACCGTCACATCGCAGGACCCGGCGCATCGACTTGGGGCGTGGCCAGACGCCGACCACCCAGATCGGAATCCGTTCCTGAACCGGGCGGCCGATGCTCAGCACGTTGTCGGGATGGTCGGACTCGAAGTCGTAGTACTTGCCGTGATAGCTGAACCGGCCGGCCCACAGCTCACGCATCAGGTCGATGCCCTCGTCCATCATCGCCGCGCGGGTCCGCAGATCCACCTCCTCGCGGCTCTCGGCCAAGTCAGTGGCTCCTACGCCGACCGCGAGCATGGCCCGGCCATTGGACAGCTGATCCAGCGTGACCACCTGGCTGGCCAGCTTCCACGGGCGGCGCCACGGTAGCGGGGTCAGCATGGTGCCGAGCCGGACCCGCGACGTCCGCACGGCCATGGCCGACAACAGTCCCCACGCATCGACGCCGTACGGCGCTTCCCAGACGAAGACGCCGTCCCAGCCGGACTCCTCGGCGAGGACGGCCTGTTCCAGCTGTTCGGCGGCATCGCCGCCCGGCAAGATCACTCCGAATTTCATACGAACCGTCTTACCAACCGGCACCGACAAAAAGGCGCTAGATCGAAGCGGCTCCGTCGATGACCAGGACCTGGCCGTTGATGTTGGTGTTGTCGAGCAGCAGCATGCGGACCACCGGGACGACTTCTTCCGGCTCGGTCAGGTGGCCGGTCGGGGTGCGGCGGACGATCTGGTCGAGCTGGGTCTGGCCGAGGACCGCCGACATCTCCGAGGCGAAGAAGCCGGGCGCGACGGAGTTGACCAGCACGCGACCGCCCAGCTCGCGAGCCATCGACCGGGTCGCCGCGTCCAGGCCGCCCTTCGTCGCGGAGTACGCGACCAGCCCTGGATAGCCGCGTTGCGCGCAGATCGAGGTGACGTTGACGATCCGGCCCTTCAGGCCCTTGGCCAGCATCCGGCGGAGGACGAACCGGGTAAGGATCAGGGGCGAGGTGAGGTTCGTCTGAATGATGCCCGCGAGCTGCTCGGCCGACGTGTGGACGTGCAGGGAGTCCTGGCCGACGGCGGCGTTGTTCACCAGACCGTCGATCGGGCCGAGCTTCTCCTCGACCTCCGTGACGAACACCTGCGTCGCCTTGGCGTCGTTCACGTCCACCGAACCGACGTGCAACTGCTCCGGGTACTTCGCCGCCAGCGCTGTCAGCTCGGCGGTCACGGTCCGCGCGAACGCGGCGACCTTGACGCCACCCGCGAGCAGGTCGGTGACGATCGCCAGCCCGAGACCGCGCGAACCACCGGAGACGAGCACCACCGAGGCCGGCGGCACTCCAAGAGGCTCAGACATCGCTTTTCAACGTCTCCTTCTGCGGGATCTCGGCCAGGAACTTGATCCGTCGCGGTACGCCGTAGTCCGGCAGCCGGTGCGAGCACCACTGGACCAGGTCCTCGTCGGTGATCGGCCCGATGTCGGGGTTGGCCACCACCTCGGCGGCGACCATCCGGCCGACCAGCGGCGCCTTGCGGGCGAACACCCGCGCCCAGGCGACACCCGGGTGGGCCATCAGGACGTTGCGGACCACACCGGCCGACACCTTCGAGCCGCCGACGTTGATCTCGTCGCTGTCCAGCCGGCCGGTGATCAGCACCCGCTCGCCGGCGAACTCGACCCGGTCGCCGGTCCGGACGGCACCGTCCATCCCGGCGCCGTGGTGCGGCGAGGTGATCACCAGCTCGTCGCCGTCGACCGAGAGGATCGGGCGCTCGTCGTCCGGGTCCGGTTTGCGGTCCAGCCAGGCCTTGGGGAAGCCCGCCAGGCCGTCGTGGACGACGATCGACGCGCCGACCTCCGAGGACGCGTAGATCCACGAGACGCGCGCCTTCGGGAAGATGTCGCGCAGCCGGTCGAGGATCGTCTGGTCCACGGGTTCGCCGCCCAGGGTGATCTGCTCGAGCGGCACCTTGGCGAGCGCCTCGGTGTCGCGGTAGATCGTCTGGCGCCAGAAGGTCGGCGTACCGGAGGCTGCGGTGACGCCATGTTCGGCGGCGATCGACGGCCAGATCTCCAGCTCGGACGGCTCGATCACGACCAGGCCCTGATCGGCCTGGGTGAGTGAGATCGTGACGACCTGCCACCAGGCGTAGGTGCCCGGCGAGTACGGCAGCAGCCAGGTGCGCGGCTGCTGCTGGGTGGTGACCGTGGTCAGCGACTCGAGGGTGTGACCGATGCGGGTCGGTCGGCCGGTCGAGCCCGAGGTGAGCAGCCAGGCGCGGCCGGATTCCTCCACCCGCTTGAGTTTCGCGGGCTCGACGGAGTGTTCGTCGCCCTTGGCGATGACGATCGCGAAGCCGGAGGCCGCGAGTTCCTCCCGCATGCTCAGGTCGACGCGCGAGGTAGTCGCGACCAGCAACTCGGTGCCATGCACGGCGTGATGCCGTACGGCGGCCAGCGCGTCCGCACCGTTGTCGACCAGTACCGCGGCCGGTGAGGGCAGCTGCGGCAGTTTGTGCAGGGTCCGCCACGTCACGGTCTTGCCGCCGGCGACGACGGTGTTGTCGTCCCCGATCAGGGCGGTGGACCGGCGCCGCGTGGTCACGCCGACTGGAGCTGCTCGATGAAGTCCAGCACGTCGCCGACCTTGGCGATCTGGCGCAGCCCCGGTGCGTCGAAGTTCAGCTCGTCACCGATCTCGTCTTCCACCCGCAGCGCGAGCTCGGAGAAGTCCAGGGACCGGAAGCCGATCTCCCGCAGGTCGGCCTCGTCGTCGGCCGGCAGCGTCTTGCCCTGCGCTTTCAGCACCGCTCCCATCAGGTCCCGGATCTGCTCCCGCGTCAGCTCAGCCATGACCACAGAGCCTAGCGCTTGCCTGGTCGCGAGGAGCACGGTCTACGGCACCTCCGGAGCGGGCGCTGGTTCGTTGCTGGAGTTGGAGAGTCTGCGGCGCAACCGGCGGACCCGGTCCCGGATCTCCCAGCCGATCAGTGCGAGCATCGGGGCGGCGGCCGCGAACGCGGCGAGCAGGACCTCTTCGACTGGTAGTCCTGCGATGTGCAGGGCAGGCATGACCATGACCTCCCGTGCGCTGTGTGACGGACCAGGGGGAGTTCGCCTACTCAGTGTAGGCGCGCACGGCCGGTGGGTAAACGGCTCATACACTGTGCACCGGTTGGCGAGCGAGAGGACCTTTATGGCGAGACCAGGACGGGCGATGCGCCTTGCCGCGATGGTGAGCCTGCCCGTGCTTCCACTCGCCTGGTTCATCGCGTTGCAGGACCACGCCCCCTGGATGGCCGCGGCGTACCTGGTCTATCTGGTGCTCGTGATCGCCGTGCCCGGCACGTTGTTCTGGCGCCGGCTGACCGGCGGCACCGGCTGGTTCACGGTCGACGTGGCACTCGGTACGGCGTTCGGCCTGGCGGTCGAGGCCCTGATCTATCCCATCGGCCGGTACTTCGACATCCCGCTGGCGGCCCTGGTGATGCCGGCCCTCGCGATGGGTGTTTTCCGCGCCATCCCGAAGAGCACGCTGCCGGTGAAACACACGCCTTGGTGGGCGATGGCCGGCGTGATGGTCGCCGTCGGGGCGGTCGCGGCCTGGTTCGTCCGGGTCGGTTCGCAGCTGATCCCCGTCGACGGCCCCGCGGCTTTGCGCTCGGACTCCGACGCCGCGCGCAACCTGGCGCTCGCCGGTGAGCTGACTCATCACTTCCCACCAGAGCTCCCGTACGCGTCCGGCCGGCCGCTCACCAGCCACTTCGCCGTCTACGACCACCTGGCTTCAGCGCACTGGATCACCAGCGTGGAGCTCGACGTACTGACTTTCCGGATGGCGCCGTTCGCCTTTCTCCTGCTGACGGTTCTCGGCGCCGCGGCGGTCGGTGTCGTGCTGACCGGACGCGCTGTGGCGGCCCCGATCGCTGCCGGACTCACGGTGGCCGCCGGAGATCTCACTGCCTGGCCGTGGGCCGTCGACTCGCGGCTGTTCAACGACGGCCCGTTCTCGATGGGCCAGTTCTCCCATCCGTCACAGGCTTTCTCCACAGTGCTGATGCTGCCGTTGATCGCGGTCACTGCCTTGCTGCTCCGCCGCAAACCCACGCAGACGCGAGCACAGGTCAGTGCCCTGCTGGTAGCGGCCGGCATCCTCATCGCCGCTCTCTCCGCGACCAAGGCGTCCGCCCTGCCCGTGTACGCCGCCGGCCTGGCCGCCGCGTGGGTCTACCTCACGGTGCGGGCCGGCCGGCCAAACCTGCGGGCGCTCGCGCTGGGTGCGGGGGTCGCAGCCTGGTACGGGTTCATGTTCCTCGTCGTACTGCGCGGCAAGCCGTCCACCGTCGAGTTCCAGCCGGCCAAGACCTTCCGGCACATGATGGACGTGATGACCGCGCAGCACACCACGGCGGCGCTGGTGGTGATCGCGGTCATCGTGGCGCTCGGCTGGTTGCTGCCTGCTGTTGGTGCCTTGCTGATCCGCCGGCGGGAGCCCCGCGATCCGATGGTGGTCCTGTTGCTGGTCAGCCTGATCAGCTCGGTCGTCGCGGCCGGCCTGCTGTACGACAGCGGCCAGACGCAGGTGTTCTTCGCCCGGAGCGGCTTCATCTATGGCGTACTGCTGGCCACCTGGGGTCTCGGCTCGCTCGACCGCAAGCAGTACTACGTCGCGGCGCCGTCGATGCTGATCGGCGCTGCCGCGATCTACTGGGGTCGCTACCGCTCGGACGACTCGTGCACGACGGCGAACTGCTTCGCGCAGCCGTTGGTGGTGGCGCTGGTCATCGCGCTCATCGGCGCGGGCTTGCTGGTGTTGTCGCGACGCCTGAAGCGACAGCTGTGGGCAGTGGTCGGGGTCGGGGTCGCACTGGGCCTGACGGTGTCGCCGACGATGGAGTCACTGAAGGAATTCGCCGCCACCCCGCTGACGGCGTACGAGTCGATCGCGCCGGGTGGGATCGAGGCGGCACGCTTCATCCGCCGGAACTCGGGGCCGAACGACCTGATCGCCACGAACATCCACTGCCGGCAGGCCGGAGTGGATCGCTGCCTGACCGGGTCCTACTGGCTGGCCGGGTACGCCGAACGGCGGGTGCTGGTGGAGGGCTGGGCGTACACCCAACGCGTCGACGACAGCTACGCGGCGGACGAGAAGGTCCAGGGTGCGTTCTGGAATCCCGAGCGGCGTCGGCTGAACGACGAGGCCTTCACCGCACCGACCCGGCAAGTGCTGGAGACGCTGCGGACGCAGTACGGCGTGCAGTGGTTGCTGGCCGACGAGCGCGTGGGGACACCGCCGGAGCAGCTCGAGCGGCTGACCCAGCTGCGCTTCCACTACGGCACCGTCCGCGTCTACCAGCTCTACCCGCCCCCGACGCCTGGTGGGCCGACTCCCCCACCGTCGAGCACCTTCCCGACCCCGACCCAGACGCCCTCCACGCCCGGCGGCTCTCCGTCGCAGCCGCCGGGCGGTACTCCTTCGCAGACTCCGTCACCCAGCTTCACACCGCCGACCAGCGGCACCCCCCAGCCTTGATCAGCTGAAGGTTGGAATCGGGATGCTTTGGGTGGCGGCTCGATTCAGGGCCGTCACCGTGTAAAGGTAGCGGTGGCCTTCGACGGCTGTGGTGTCCACGAAGGTCGTCCCGCGCTGGGTGGCGATCAGGTTGCGGGCGTCGTTGTCGGGGCACCAGTCGCCTGCTGTCACGTCACGGCGGTAGATCGCGTACGACGTGGTGTTGGCTGACGTCGGCTTCCACTGCAACCGGACGCCGGTGGAGGTCCGATCCGACCGCAGTGCGTGGACCGGCAGCGGTCGACGCGAGACGAGCGACGGCATCTCCGGGAGCAAGGCCGGACGCGTGTACCAGGTGCTGTTGAGCAAGCTGGTCGCGCCAAGGCGATCCGCGCGGACATCCTTGGCAGAGAAGAAGATGTCGCCCTTCACCTCAGGCACTGTCGTGTTGAAGGCCAGGTGATCGCTCAACTCCTTCGGGTCCGACCAGTCGGGCGACTGCGCCGACGTACCGACCTTGTAGGTCGCCTGGCCGATGTAGAGATGTACGTCGGTACCGCGGACCTGCTCGGCCCACCACGGCACCAGCTTGTTGTAGTCGGCGGGAGCGAATCCGCCCGCCCAGTAGACCTGCGGGACGATGTAGTCGATCCACTCCTCCCGCACCCAGCGCCGGGTGTCCGCCGCGAGGTCGTCGTACGTCTGCACGCCGGCCGTGGTGTCAGATCCCTGCGGGTCGGTCGCCTTGTTGCGCCAGACGGCGAACGGCGAGACGCCGAACTTCACCCACGGCTTGATCGCCTTGATCCGCTGCTGGATCTCCTGGATCAACAGGTTGATGTTGTTCCGCCGCCACTCGGCCAGCGTCGGGAAACCCGCGCCGTACTGCGCATAGGTGGCCGCGTCGTCGAAGACCTGGCCGGCCACCGGATACGGGTAGAAGTAGTCGTCGAAGTGCACGCCGTCGAGGTCGTAGTTCGCGACGGCGTCCATGATCGCGTCCTCGACCAGCTTGCGCGCGGCGGGGATGCCCGGGTTGTAGTAGAGCTTGCCGCCGTACGTCACCACCCACTCCGGGTGCAGCCGAGCAGGATGCGTGGGCACCAGCGCGTTGAGGTTGGTGCCCATCGAGAGCCGGTACGGGTTGAACCAGCCGTGCAGCTCCAGGTTGCGCTTGTGCGCCTCGGCGACCGCGAAGGCCAGCGGGTCGTAGCCCGGGTCGCCGCCCTGCGTGCCGGTCAAGTACTGCGACCACGGCTCGACCTTCGACGGCCAGAAGGCATCGGCGGTCGGGCGGATCTGCAGGATGATCGCGTTGTGGCGCTGCCGGACGGCGTCGTCGAGCCAGCCGATCAGCTCGGCCTTCTGCTGCTCGGCGGTCAGCCCGGTCTTCGAGGGCCAGTCGATGTTGACCACCGAGGCGACCCAGCTGGCGCGGAACTGCCGAAGCGGGGTCTGCGCGTTCGTAGTACAGGACGAAGCTTTCTCGCCTTCCGGTGGTGCAGCGGTCGCCGTACTGGTGAGGGCGCCGGCCAGCAGGCAGGCCGACGCGGTGAGGAGGCTCACGATCCGCCAGGCTTTCATGTCACTCTCCGACTGAACTCGTAGGCTGATTCGAAAGATAGTTACACAGTTGGGCCGGGCACAGAAGAGGTCGGTACGGTTGGGCCATGCTGCGCCAGGCGACGGACGACGACGTCGACACCATCCGGGCCCTGCGGAACCAGCAGGCCAACCGCGATGTCAGTCTGACCGCGCACGAGATCTCCGCCGCGGAGCACGCCGCGTGGTGGTCCAAGGCGAGTGTCGATCCCGCCCGCCGGGTGCTGATCTACGACCGCGACGGCCGGACCGCCGGGGTGGTGAACTTCTTCGACCTCGAGCTCGACGCCACCCCGCGTACCGGTGCCTGGGGGTTCTTCCTCGACTCCGAGGGGCTGGCCGAGCGCGGCGAGACGCTGCCTGCCTGGATCGAGGTGATGAAGGAGGCCGTCGGCTACGCCTTCGACACCCTCGGCCTCGACGAGCTGACCGGTGAGGTGCTCGAGCACAACACCGTGGTCCGGCAGATGAATCGCCGGTTCCGGTTCACCGAGGGCGAGCCGGAGTACCGGTACGCCGACGGGCGCGACCTCGTCGTGCTGCCGATCAAGCTGACCAAGGACAACCGGCGCAAGCCGAAGGAGAACAGATGAGCGCGACCCGGACCATCGACTTCGGCGGCGTCCCGATCGGTCCCGAGCACCGGCCGGTGGTGATCGCGGAGATGTCGGGCAACCACAACGGTGATTTCGACCGGGCCAAGGAGATCGTCCGGGCGATGGGCGACACCGGCGTCCAGGTCCTGAAGCTGCAGGCCTACACCGCGGACACGATGACGCTCGACGTCGACCTGCCCGCGTTCCGGCTGCCGGGTGACCACAAGCTGTGGGCCGACCGCCACCTGCACGAGCTCTACGAGGAGGCGCACACGCCGTCGGAGTGGTTCGAGCCGCTGTTCGAGCTGGCCAACTCGCTCGGCATGGTCGCCTTCGCGTCACCGTTCGACCTGACCGCGATCGAGATGCTGGAGAAGCTCGACGTGCCCGGCTACAAGGTCGCGTCGAACGAGATCGGCGACCTGCCGCTGGTCCGCGCGATGGCGGCGACCGGGAAGCCGGTGATCATCTCCACCGGCTCGGCGACGCTGACCGACATCGACGCGGCCGTCCGCGCGGCCCGCTCCACCGGCAACGAGCAGCTCGTCGTGCTCTCCTGTACGGCGAGCTACCCGGCCCCCGCCGACCAGTCGAACCTGCGCGGCATCCCGGTACTGCGTGACGCGCTCGGCGTCCAGGTCGGCCTGTCGGACCACACGATGGGGATCGGCGCCTCGATCGCGGCGGTCGCCCTCGGCGCGACCGTGATCGAGAAGCACGTCACGCTGTCCCGCTCCGACGGTGGCGTCGACTCGGCGTTCTCGCTGGAACCGCACGAGGTCCGGGCCCTGGTCGAAGAAACCACCATTGCCCACCAGGCTCTCGGCGAGCCGATCATCGGGCCGAAGCAGGCCGAGCAGAACGTCCTGCGGTTCCGGCGTTCGCTTTACGTCACCCGCGACGTCAAGGCCGGTGAGAAGGTCGGTCCCGGCAACGTCCGTTCGATCCGCCCCGCCGGCGGACTGCCCCCGGACGCCTTCAGCACCGTCGAAGGCCGCCCCTTCCGGACCGATGCACCGGCCGGGACCCCCTTGACCTGGGACCTTCTCTAACTACGTTCCGTCGAAAGGCCTGGTCGTGCTCGTCTCCGTCGTCGTGCCCTGCTACCGCTCGGCTGCGACTCTGCCCCAACTGGTCGACGACCTGGTGAAGGTGATGCCCACGGTCACCAGCGGGTTCGAGATCGTGCTGGTGGTGGACGGGAGTCCGGACGACACCTGGCAGGTCGCCAGCGAGCTGGCGAACAAGTACCCCCAGGCCCGGGCGATGCGGCTGGCGCGGAACTACGGCCAGCACAACGCGTTGATCGCCGGCGTGCGGAACGCGCGGTACGAGGTGGTCGTCACGATGGACGACGATCTGCAGCACCCCGCCGATCAGGTGCCGGTGCTGTTGCGGGCGCTGACCGACGACGTCGACCTGGTGTACGGCGTACCGGCCGACGAGGAGCACGGCTTCGCGCGGAGCTTCTCGTCGCGGCTGGTGAAGCGCACGATGGCGTCCGCGATGTCGGTCCGGGATGCCCGGTCGATCAGCGCGTTCCGGGCCTTCCGAACCTTCCTGCGGGACGGGTTCGACGGGCTGGACGGGCCGCACGCTTCAGTGGATGTCGCGCTGTCGTGGTCGACCACGCGGATCGCGCAGACCACCGTCCGGATGGATCCGCGCACGATCGGCCAGTCGAACTACACGACCTGGATGCTGATGAAGCACGCGCTGACGCTGATCACCGGGTACTCCGTGGAGCCGCTCCGGCTGGTCGGCTATCTCGGCTTCATCTGCGCGGTGTTCGGGGTCGGGCTGTTCGGCGTGATCATCGTCAAGTACGTGACGGGTGCGACCACAGTCGCCGGGTTCACCACGATCGCGTCGATGGTCGCGTTGTTCTCCGGCGCGCAGATGCTCGCGCTCGGCGTCCTGGGTGAGTACGTCGGGCGGCTGCACTCGGGGTCGATGGGCCGGCCGACATACGTGATCCGCGAGCGCACCGACGTGGACGCCCACCCCGACATCAAGAGCGAGCCCGACATCAAGCGTGAGGCTGACTGACATGGAGTACCTGCTGTTCCCCGGGCGGCACCACGTGCTGACCCGGTTCCAGGCGGAGTTCCTGCGCCGGTACGACGCGACGATCGTCTGGGCGGTCACGTCGGCCAACCACCACACCACCAAGCGCAACCCGGTGCCCTTCGACCGGCGGGAGGCCGCGATCGAACGGCTCAGCGTGGCGGTCGGCATCCGGTCGCTGGTGATCGGCGTGGTGGACACGCCCCCGACCGACGACTTCGCCGATGTCACCATCAAGGCGGTCGAGGCCGGGACCGACGACCAGGTGCAGCTCGATCCGGGCAACACCGTCGTCGCGTGTTCAACCCCCGAGGTCGCGAAGCTGTACGAGCAGCTCGGGTACCAGGTGATCGGCGTCGAGCCCGAGGACCAGCCGCGGCCGTGGGACGTCCTGCTGATGATTGCCGCAGGCAACAACGAGTGGCGGCAGCTGGCGCATCCGGCGACGGTCGACGTCTTCGACCGCTATCACCTGGACGCGCACATCCGGCGGTGCGTCAACGACCCGGTGGTCGGCGACGACGGCGGACTGACCACGACCCGCGACTACAAGACCTACGCGGACGCCTTCGAGACCGCCGCCGACCGGAAATGGCAGCAGATCAAGGACTTCGTCCGGCCCGGGCGCATCCTCGACATCGGCTGCGCGACCGGCGCCACCCTGCAACTGGTCGACGCCGACCCGCGGTTCCACGAGTCCGACCTGATCGGCGTCGAGGTGGCCCGGCACCTGTACGCCGAATGCGTGCACAAGAAGGAGCAAGGGCTCTTCGGCAACCCGAACGTCTACTTCTACCAGCGCAACATGCTCGGCTCGGCCGTCTTCCCCGCGCGGTCGATCGACACCACCCTCACACTGGCGCTGACGCACGAGATCTGGTCGTACGCCGATGGGTCGCGGCCGGAGACCGTCCAGCGGTTTGCTGATGCTTTGTTCGCGCACACGGCACCGGGTGGGGTGTGGGTGAACTCCGATGTCTGCGGTCCGGGCGAGCCGGAGCGGAGCGTAGTACTGGAGCTGGACGACAGCGACGGGTCGAATCCGGACGCGCCCGTGGAGTTGGAGGCGCTGGCGGATCCGGCGGCGTACGTGTCCAAGCTGTCCACGCGGGCTCGGTTCTTCCAATTCGCGCGGGACTTCCGGCGGAATGCGTCGGTGCCGTTCGAGTACGCCGAACGCGACGGCAAGCTGGTACTCCGGCTGGCGGACGCGATGGACTTCCTGACCCGCAAGGACTACGTGGACAACTGGTTGAGCGAGACCCACGAACAGTTCTGCGGACTCAACTTCGCCGGCTGGTCGGAGGTCGCGACCCAGGCGGGCTTCACCGTCGACCCCGCCTCGAAGGCGTGGCGCAACGACTGGGTGATCGACAACCGGATCGCGCCGGTTGCCTCACTCAGCACGCCGGCGGGTGAAGCCGTCGAGTGGCCGGACACGCACCAGCTGCTGATCGCCCGACGCCAGTAGCGTCAGCTGGTGCCAGCTGGCCGGCGGGTCCTGCGGCTGGACGGAGGGACAGCAGTTCGCCCTGAACCGGTTCGGGGCGGACTTCCGCCGGCCCCGGGGAGGATTTTGCGACCGATGCGGGCAGAAAACCCTCCCCGGAGCCGATGCGGAAACAGGCAGCCGCGGTTCGGCGAGCCCGGCAGTTGCGACCCGCTCCATCTGAGGGGGCGGAGCTCCAGCCCATCAATCGCGGTCGTGCGCGAGGCTCCCCACGCCCAGCCCGGGTCCCCCAGGACCGCATTGATGGGATGGGGCTCCGCCCCAACCTTGCTGGAGCACTAGAACCTGTTGCCGAGCTTCTTCTTGAGCCGGCGCTTGACCTTGTAGGCGAACTTGCGTGGGTTGCGGATGGTCGCCGCCTTGCGGATCAGGGTGGCGGCCGCGTACGCGCGGGAGTTGCGGAAGCGGGTGCGTTCGGCGTTGGCCTTCTGCACCTGAAGGCGCAGGTCGCGCAGCCGGGCCTCGCGGGTCTTGAGCGCCTTGTCGCGGAACCCGAGCGTGCGCTCGAGCCCGAAGACGTGGCCCTTCAGCTCGAACAACTCCTGCTTGGCCCGCTCGGCATCGGCCAGAGCGGTCCGTACGTCGGGGGTGGGCGTCTCCACCTTGCCGAGAGCGGCGGACAACGCGGCGGCGATCTCCTTGCCGCGGGCGACCGGCTGGTCGGGCGCCCCGGACATGCCGAGCCAGGTGGTGACAAGATCGTCCCCCACCATCCACGGCGGCCACGGGTGCCGCCGGTGCCCCTCGATCAGGCGAGCGTGGAACCGCTGCCAAGCAGCCGCCAGCAGGTCACCACGTTCAGCGTCGGCTACCCAACCAGACACCCCGAACGCAAACGAGTCTCCGTCCACCACAACGTCATCCCACCGCAAAACCACCCGCCCACTCTGCGCCAAGGACCACTCCCCAAGTCGCCCCGCAAGCGCTCGGAAACCAGGCACATCCTCAGCAGCAGCCAACCGGAGAAGAACCGTCTCGACGCTGCTCCCACCGGGAACCACAGAAGGGACAGCAGAAACGTCGAAGGAAACGTCACGGGCTGAAGGCGAGGCGGAGGTCGAGGCCGCGCCGAAGGCGGCTGATGCCCCGGCCGCGCCGGCTTCGCCGGCTGCCGTGCCGCCGGCCGCACCGGGCGCGCCGGGCGCGCCTGGGGTGATGGTCCAGCCAGTGGAGGTGTGGGCAGCAGCGAGGACGACGGGGCCTGTCTCGGTGTAGATCTCGTGTTTGAGGGGAACGCCGGTGATCGCCAGCCAGCCCGTCGCGGTGGAGGCCAGGAGGGCGGCTCGGGAGGCGGACTCGGCGGCTTCGGCGATGGGGGCGAGGAGTGGGGTTTCGGTTGACTCCAGGGCCTCGGTGGCTAGGCGGGCTGGGAGGGTGCCGGGGCGGGCGGCAGCCGCTGTGTCTACTGCTAGCAGGGTTTTGTTGGCGTAGGTGGCGTAGACCGACTGGAGGGGTAGGCCGGCTCGGGCTAGTTCGGAGGCTAGTTGTACTGCGGAGACAGGGCGGGCCGGGTCGTCGTGGAGGGGGCGCCATTCGTCGTCGCCGTGACGTTCCGACTGAGGGCGGCTGTCCAGCAAGGCGGTGAGGGAGAACTCGTTTTCCAGGCCGAGCACCAGCACGGTTTCCGGAGTGCAGAGGGCGGCGAGGGCGTCCAGGCGTTGGGGCCAGGTCAGGTCGTCGCTGTCGTAGCCCAGCACGCGGTCCAGACCGTCGACAGCAACCACAGCCTCGTACGGCGTACCGGCGAGGCCGGTGAGGCCGTCGAGGGCTCCGGCGACGACCTGCAGGTCGGGGAACTGTTCGGCCAGTGACGTAGCGTCGGAGACCGAGCGGACCAGCATGGTTGCCGACGACGACTTGGCCAGCACCGCCGCGACGAGGTCGGCCGCATGCGGGCCGACGATCAGGGTGCGTGCGTCAGCCGGCAGTACGTCGTTCAGCAGGGCCCGGAGTACCGGTCCCCCGACAGCCTGGCGCTTGCCTTCGTAGTCGCTCCACGGCTGCATCTCCCCGCGAACCACCTCGACGGCCAGCTGGTTGTCAGACACGCTCTCTCCAATCGAACAACATCCGCAGTTCGGCCGGTGGCATCATCCACGGCACGCCGAGTTCCAGGTCGGTGGTCGCCCGCGCGGCCGCCAGGTCGATCTCCTTGCCGAGCAGCTCCGGCCACAGCCGCGCGATCCGCGCCTCGCCGCCGAAGAGCGGGTTCTCGCCGGCCATCTGCATCGGGTCGCCGTACACGGCCGGTTCGCAGCCCGCCGCGATCCCGTAGAAGACCGCGGTGGACAGCCGGTTCGCCGCCACCCGCTTGTGCTTGCGGAGCTCGACCAGCTGCTTGTAGAGGAAGCGCCGGTCCGTCCCCTCGTAGGAGAACCCGCGCCGCCCGAAGGACACAACCCGGAACCCCGCGTCCTCGTAGGACTTCCGGATCTCCGGCCGGTCGTACTCCGTGTAGTACAGGCTGAACGTGACCGGACCGCGCTCGGTCTCCCGGATCTCGTCGATCAGGCGCTTGTGGTCGCCCTCGATCTTGCCGCCTTCCCAGCCGTGGAAGAGGAACCACAGCGTGCCTTCGCGCTCCTCCTCCGGGACGACGCCGAGCTCCGGTTCGAGGTCGAGCAGGTACAGGAAGGGCGCGCCGATGCTGTGGTAGTTCCGCCGGCCGAGCGCGTGACCGCGGCGCCGTGGCGCGTCGCTCCAGGTGAACCGCCAGGCGCCGTCGAAGAACTCGTGCACCGGGTTCCAGCCGTCGCCGATGTTCCAGCCGTGCTGCAGGTAGCCGCGCAGGCGAGGCGGCTGCTCGTCGTCCAGCCCGGCGTACCGGGCCAGGATGTGCGCCTGACCGTAGTAGTGGTTGTGATGATGCATCAGCGAACCTCGACGTGAAGAGTGCCTGCGTGCGGTCGCACACCCAGGGTGTGACCGATCTGGTCGACGACCAACGGCAACCGGCTGGCCAGGAACGGCTCGCACTGCACGGCCTGCGCCGAGCCGTCCTCGGCGACCGCGAACAGGACCCAGTCGGCCAGGCTGGCCAGTGGGTCGACCGCGTGCGCGACCGGGTTGGCCGGGATCAGCGCCGGCAACTTCACCGCCGCCGTCCATTGCCCGTCCCACAGCGTACTGCGGCAGGCCACGTCCAGGTGGTCGTCCGAGTCGCCGATGTACCGTCGCCAGCTGTAGGTGTGGGTTACATCGGTCGACGGCCCACTGATCCGCAACTCATTGCTCTCAGCAACGAACAGCGCCCGCTCGGCGATCAGTCGGGCGGGTCCTTCGTGCAGGTTGACGTAACCGCCGGTCGAGCGGGTCAGCGAGACCAGCCGGCCCTGTTCCAGGTGGTTGGTGGCCTGCTCCTCGGCCGTCCAGAGCAACAGCTTCTCGGTGCCGTCGCTGCCCACCAGCCGGAACGCCCAGGTGGTGCGCTGGCTGAACGGGTCGTCCGGGTTCGTCTCCGCGATGATCGGCGCATAGGGGATGCGCACGCTGAAGCGCCCGTCGCTCGACAGCTCCACCGACAGCACCTGGTCCTGCCCCGACAACGGCCTGGTCAGCTGCAGCTTGGGGTCCTCCAGCGCGGCCGGCACGCGACCTCGCAGTACGAGGGCGTCTTCGAACTGCTCGACGGAGGTCAGCCGGCAGGGATCGACCATCCGCCGCAGTACGAAGGCTCCGTCGGGCGCGGGGCCGGGCTGCACCCAGTTGTTGGGGCTGATCCAGCTGCCGGGCGGCCATCCCGGGCTACCGGCCTTCTGCCCCCGCAGCTTGCCTTCCCGCCGCGCCTTCCCAGACTTCATCCGTACTGCGAAGTGCGCGGGCGCGCCGCTGTCGGCCAGCTTGGCCAGCAACGGCTTGTCGAGGTGCACCTCGAACCCGACGGGCGCGGTGTCGCCATGCGAGTCGGTCGCGTCGTACCGGCGTACTGCGAGGGGTGTCTCGGCTCCGGCGATCACCAGTGCGATCCGCAGCGTCGAGGAGGCGTCGGTCGCGAGATGACGGATCTCGGCGGTGCCCTTGATCGACAGGCCGCCGTCCCGCCAGGCGACGTGCTGGACGGTGGTCGCCAGGGTCAGCTCACGCGCCGGCAACTGGTAGAGCGAGCGGGGAATCGCCGTGTTCGCCTCGTGGACGCCGGGATAGTTGTGCTCGAACTGCCGCCGCCGACCTGGCTTCAGCAGAGCCCGGGCGCCGCCCCGCAGACCGCCTTCGTGCCGGAAGTGCGCCAGTCGGCGGAGCAGGTCGACGTCTCCCGCTCGCAGGGCAGCGTGCTGCAGCCGGTCGTAGCCGTGGGCACGAGCGAGCACTGACCGGTCCAGCCTGTCCAGGAGGCGGCAGGCGAGTAGGACGAGGTTCTGCTCTTCCTCCGCGGGCACGGTGCCGAAGGCCATCATCAGCGTCAGCATGTCGATCTGGGTCAGGTGCGAGTGCACCCGTCGCCTGATCTCCCCCAGCCCGGGCTGGCCGGAGTCGATCAGGTCCAGCACCAGCTCCGCAGACGCCACCCGGTCGGCCAGGTTGCCGAACTGGAACTTCTGTTGGGTGATCGACTCGCCCGACTCCCGCTCGCGCCAGTAGTAGACCGGCGCGGCGAGGGCATCGACGGTGACCGCGTCCAGGTGCGCCTGCAGGGTGACCGGGTAGTCCTCGTACCGGATGGCCGGGAACTCGTAGCCGTGCTCGTCCCAGAAGGAGCGCCGGTAGACCTTGTTCCAGACCATCCGGTCGAGGATCAGGTCCGGCGTCTCGATCACGTGCGTCGCGATCCGGTCCTTGGCGAACGGCAGCCGATGGATCCACGACGGCCGGACGCCTGCGCTGTTGTTGAACCGCCGCGCGTTGCCGCCGGCCAGGCAGGACCCGGTCTCGTCCAGGGTCCGGATCAGTCGCTCGAAGCCGTGCCGGCTGACCAGGTCGTCACTGTCGACGAAGGTCAGGTAGTCGCCCTGGGCCTCCCGGACGCCGGTGTTCCGGGCCGGGCCGAGTCCCTGGTTGTCCTGCGCGACGATCCGGAACCGGGAGTCGCGCTGGCAGAAGTCCTTCGCGATCGCCGCGCTGTCGTCCGGCGAGCCGTCGTCGACCAGGATCGCCTCGAAGTCGGCGAAGGTCTGCAGGGCGATCGACTCGAGACAGTCGCCGATGTACTCCCCGACGTTGTAGAACGGCACAATCACGCTCAGCCGCGGCGTCACAACTGCGGTATCCCCTCGGCTCAGTCGAATGCGATCGTCATGCTAGCAGTAGCCGGGCGGTTACTAAGTGCACTGTCAGCAGCGTGTGTACAGGCTCAAAACCGTACCGCGCCCAGGCGCGCTGGACACCGGTGTTATGCCCTTGAGTGGAGATCACCAACCGTCGGCTGGTGCTCGCGTCCTCGACCGCTGCAAGCAGGTGCGCGTAGCGCCCACGGCCCTGCTCAGCGGGTACGACGCCGGCCAGCTCCACCTCGGTCCACGACCGTTGCTGGTCAATGGTCGCCAGCGCGAGCACCCGGCGATCGGGGCCCCGCAGTACGACGGCACCGGCTTGAGCCACGCTGCGGCGGGTCCACTCCTGGTAGCCGGCGAGTGCCTCCGAGCGCTTGAACAGCGGGTTCGCACAGTAGTGGTTGCCGTAGTCCCCGAAGATGTCGCCGACCAGGTCGTCCAGGAGGTCGTCGTCGACAGACTCCTCCAGGCTCGCGTTGAACCCGGCCAGTGGCGCCGGACGACGTCCCTTGCCGACCGGGAGCGCCCAGTAGACGAGGCTGTCGGCCAGGAGCGCCGTCCGCGAACCAGTGGCGAGTGCCGCGAACCAGCTCACCTCGCGGGCGGGGTAGCGCAGTACGACGACGTCGGCGGCGGACTTGTCGACAGCGGCGAGCACCTCGTCGAGCGGCGTACCGGCTGAGGCTGAGACGGTGATGCGGTCGACCGAGACGCCAAAACGCTTCGACTCGTACTCGGCGGGCTTGCTGGTGAGTTCCCCGGCTTCCAGGGCGTCGTACCAGCTCATGCGTCGGCCAGGTTGTAGGAGAGGACGCCGTCGATCACACGGGTCTGCTCGTCTTCTGTGAGCTGGCTGAACAAGGGCAGCCGGACCAGCCTGCTGCTCACCTGCTCGGTCACCTCGCAGCCGCCGGGTGCCACGCGACCGTAGCGTTCACCGGCCGGCGACGAGTGCAGCGGGACGTAGTGGAACGGCGCACTGATGTTGAGCTCGCGCAGGTGAGCTATCAAGCCCTGCTGGTCCGCGGGGGCTGGCATCACCAGGTAGTAGAGATGCGCAGTGTGCACACACTCTGCAGGCACCGTCGGTACGCCGACTCCACGTGAGGCGGCCCAGCCGGCGAGCTCCTCGTCGTACCGGTCCCAGATCGTGTGGCGTGGCTGCTGGATCCGGTCGAACTGCTCCAGCTGGGCCGTCAGGAAGGCGGCGAGCGGGTCGGCCGGCAGGTAGCTGGAGCCGATGTCGACCCAGCTGTACTTGTCCACCTGGCCGCGGAAGAACTGGCTGCGATTGGTGCCCTTCTCCCGGATCACCTCGGCCCGCGCGACCAGGCCGGCGTCGTTGAGCACCAGTGCGCCACCCTCGCCGCAGTGCACGTTCTTGGTCCCGTGGAACGACTGCGTCGCCATCAGCCCGAACGAGCCGAGCGGACGGCCGCGGTACGTCCCACCGAGCCCGTGCGCGTTGTCCTCGACCACCGCCAGCCCGTACTTCGCCGCGACGGCCAGCACCTCGTCCATCGCGGCCGCGACCCCGCCGTAGTGCACCACGACGATCGCCTTGGTCCGCTCGGTGACAGCGGCCTCCAGCTGGGTCTCGTCGAGGTTGAGCGTGTCCGGCCGGATGTCGACGAAGACGGGGACGGCGCCGCGCAGTACGTAGGCGTTCGCGGTCGAGACGAAGGTGAACGACGGCAGGATCACCTCGTCGCCCGGCTCGAGGTCGAGCAGCAGCGCGGTCAGCTCCAGCGCATGGGTGCAGGACGTGGTCAGCAGCGACGCGAGGCCGCCGGTGAGCTTGGTGATCAGCTCGGTCGCCCGGACGGTGAACGGACCGTCGCCGGTGACCGCGGCGGAGGTGAAGGACTGGTTCACGTAGGCGAGCTCGTCACCCGCCAGATATGCCTTGACGAACGGGATCGGCGACAGCTCCGGCATGGCAACGGAGCTTACCTTTGGTCTGTCTCCCGGGCCTCGATTGCCTCGGTGTAGCTGTGGTGGCCGGGGTCCTCGAGGCTGTCGTAGCCGACCAGGAACTGCGGCCGCCGCTGGCTCGACTGGAACAGTCTGGCGACGTACTCGCCCAGCAGACCCAGGCAGAGCAGCTGGATCGCGCCGATCACTCCTACTGCGAGCACTGTCGACGTCCAGCCCGGGATACTGCGCCCGGCCAGCTTGATGACCAGTGCACCGATCACGACAGCGCAGGACAGCAGTCCGCCGAGCAACCCGAGCCAGGTGGCCAGCCGCAGCGGTGCCGCCGAGAAGGCGGTCACGCTGTCGAAGGCCAGCCGGAACATCTTCGACCAGTTGTACTTCGTGACGCCTGCCGCGCGCTCGGCCCGCACATAGGCGACCTCGGCACTCGGGAAGCCCAGCCACGGGATCACCAGCCGGAACACCCGGCCGTCCTCGGGTAGACCGTTCACGGCGTCGACCACCCGGCGCGAGACCAGCCGGAAGTCGCCGGCGTCGAACGGGATCTGCTTGCCGACCAGACGACACATGAGCCGGTAGTACAGGCGGGCGGTGGTTCGCTTCGGCCACGAGTCACTGGAGCGGTCGGAGCGCACGCCGTACACGACATCGACGTCCTGGTCGCGGGCGGTGGCCAGCAGGTCGGCGATGACCTCGGGCGGGTCCTGCAGGTCGGCGTCGATGGTGACGAGGTACTCCCCGCGCGCCCGCCGGAAGCCGGCCGACAGGGCAGCCTGGTGACCCGAGTTGCGAAGCAGCCGGACCAGGCGGAGTTGTGGCCAGCTCGCCGCGACCTCCGTGACCAGCGCGGCCGTCCTGTCCCGGCTGCCGTCGTCAATCACCAGGAGCTCGTAGCTGATGCCGAGACCGTCCAGCAGCGGGTGCATCCGATCGAAGAAGATCGGCAGCACCTCTTCCTCGTCGTACATCGGTACGACGACAGACAGAACAGGCTGACTGGCTGGCATACAAGACCTCCTTGCCGGGGAGGCTACTCGGGCCGGTGCGCGGATAGGGTGCTCTGGTGTCAATCGTGACGGGCGATGCGCCTCGCGCCGACAGCCTCGCTGAACGTCGGCGGGAGGCAGCCGTGCGGCGGGAGAGCGCCCGTCAGCTGGAACAGGCCCGGGAGATCGAGGAAGCCCGGCTGCGCGAGGCGGCCCGGCTGCGGGACTCGGCGCGGAAGCGACGGGCCGTCATCCGGCCGCCGCTGCCACCGCCGCGACAGACCCCGGAGACGCTGACTGCGCGGCTGGTGAAGGCTGGTGCCGGGGTTGCGCTGGCAGGGCTGGCCATCTGGTTGATGGCAGGGCACGCGTCTGGCGACAGCATCGTGGCGCTGCTGCGGTTCTGGGTCTTCGGGCTGACTCTGCCCGGCTTCATTCTGTGGCGGCTGGCCAGCCCGCTGCGGCACAACCTGATCGAAGACATCGCGGCCGGCTCGCTGGTCGGTGTCTCCGCGCTGATCCTGGTCTACCTGGCTGTCTCACCACTAGGGCTGCAGCAGTGGGCGTGGCTGTGGGCCGCACCCGTCCTCCTGGCCGCTGTCTCCGTACCGAGCTGGCGCAAGCGGGTGACGAGCAAGGTCGACCGACCTGTGCATCCGTTGACCGCCTGGTTGATCGTGCTGGCCTGCGCACTGCCGCTGTACGGCACCGGGCGCTACCGCAACCTGGTGCCGGCGCCGTACACGGATGCTCGCTCCAACTCGCCCGACATGGCGTTCCACCAAGCCCTGTCGGCCAGTGCGAAGTACGACTTCCCGCTGCAGGCGCCGTACGTGAGTGGCGAGCAGATGGACTACCACTACTTCTGGCACCAGTTCACGGCCGCCACTGCCTGGGCGACCGGCGTCGACTTGACCGATCTGGTCTACACGATCGGCTGGGTGCCGCTGCTGCTCGCCGGGATCGCGCTTATCTTCGCGCTCACCGACCGGCTGGCCCCGAGCTCACGCTGGGCAGGTCCGCTCGCCATCGCGGTCGCGTCCGTCGGCGGTACGGTCAGCGTTTATCCACAGGCCTCGCTGTTGTCCGAGGGCTTGCTGAACTACGTCTGGGGCAGCCCGACGCAGAACCTCGGCGGTGCGCTCATCACGCTGCTCGCCATTCTCGGGATCGACCTGCTGCGTGGCCGGAACGCACCCGGTACCTGGGTGATGTTCGTCCTGATTGCCGCGGCCGCTTCGGGTTCCAAGGCCACCGTGCTGCCGTTGGTGATCTGCGGGCTCGGACTCGTCGTGTTCGTGCGGCTTTGCTACGGCCGGTTGGCGAAGGCTGCCGTACTCATCGCCGTGGTGCTGGGCGGGGTGTTCGCCGCATCGATCGTGGTGGTCTTCGGCATGCACTCGTCCGGGCTCGCGGTGAAGCCGTGGGTGACGTTCGCCAAGATCGGCATCTACCCGCTGATCGCGGATCCGCTGCCGTCCGGTCAGCTCGACCACAGAGCGATGTGGATCAGCGCCATCACCGCTTGCCTCGGCCTCGTCCTCGGCACCGCGGGACTCGTCATCATCACCGGTACGGCGGCCCGCTGGTTCCGCGATCCGGGCATGATCTTCCTGGTCGGCATCTCGATCGCGGGCTTCTGCGCGATGGTGCTGACCGACCAGCCGGGGACGAGCCAGCTGTACTTCCACCGCACCGCCGTACCGGTGATCGCCGCGCTGGCCGCGGCCGGGGTCTGGATGGTCGTCTTCTGGTTCGCCGACAAACGCTCCGAGCTCATCGTGCTCGCATCGGTCGTCGGTGGAGTGGGTGCGACGGCTGCCGCGCGGGCGATCGTCCGGTCCGACGCGGAGCCGTTCAGGAAGGCCGATGGCTCGCTGACCGGGCTGATCGGGCCGTGGGTGTGGACGATCGGGCTGCTGCTTCTGGTCGCCGCCGTCGTCACTGGCTTGTGGAAACTGGCCCATCGGCGAGGGCGGCCCAGCCGGATCGCGCTGGCCTCGTTCGTCCTGGCCGGGATGGGCGCGGGACTGTTCCTCCCGGTGCAGGCGATGGCGCAGTACAAGCCGGTCACGCTCGCGCCGCAGACGGACAAGCAGTTGCTCGGGCCGACCAAGAGCCAAACCGATGCGGCGCGCTGGCTGCGCGAGCACGCGGCGCCGGGCGAGCTGATCGCGACCAACGCGCACTGCGCGATGAAGAACACGATCGGCTGCGACGCGCGGCACTTCTGGATCTCGGCGCTGTCCGAGCGGCACGTCCTGCTCGAGGGCTGGGCGTACACGAACACGCTGAACGACCTCGTCGCCGGCACCGGGATGGGCCCGAACTCGCTGCCGTTCTGGGACCAGCCCAGACAGCGGGAGAACGACATCGTCTTCGTGGCGCCGACCCGGGACAACCTGCGGGTGCTGCGGGAGAAGTACGGCGTCCGCTGGCTCTACGCGGATCCGACTCAGACAATCGTCTCAAGCGCTCTGAACAGTCTGGCCACGCTGCGCTTCAAGGCTCCTGACGCGCTCGTCTACGAACTCCCCTGAGTGACAGTCCGCCTACGCATAGGAGCCGTTGCGGCATTAGGGTGACCCGCATGCACTCCAGGGCTCGACGGCGCGGGCCGAGGGAAACCGGCGCGGGCACCCTCGCCGGGCGGATGGCAGCGCTGCCGGTGCTGCTCCTGGTCCTGGTGTTGCTGCTTGCCCGGGCGCCTCTGTTCGACGTCCTCAGGTTCGGCTTGTTCCTCGCGGTCGGCGTGACTTTGCCGGGCGTCGTGCTCTGGCGGCTGGTCGGTGCGTATCGCGGCAGCCTGGTCGAGGACTTCGCGGCGGGTTTCGCGATCGGGACGGCCGTCCAGCTGATCGTCTACCTGGCCAGCGCGTCCGTGGGACTGCAGCGCTGGTCGTGGGGATGGGCGCCGATCGTGCTCGTCCTGGCCGTCCTCGACCGCGATGTGCGCAACCGCATCTGGCGCCGGGCCGAGACACCTCTTGCGCCCTGGACCGCCTGGTTGCTGTCACTGGCGACGTCACTCGTGCTCTTTGCGATCTACCGCAAGGGTCCGGAGCGCTACGCACCGGCGTACGTGGATCCGCTGGTCAGCGATCCGGGGATGGCGTTCCACCACGCGCTCGCGGCCAGCGCGAAGGCCGACGTACCGATTGTGCCGTTGTGGATCGGTGGCGAGCCGATGAAGTTCCACACCTTCTTCCACCAGATCACCGCGGCGACCTCATGGGCGACCGGGGTGGAGCTGACAACGCTGATCTATGCGCTGGCCTGGTTGCCTTTTGCGCTGGCCGGGTGCGCGCTGGTCTTCGCGGTGACCCAGCGGTTCACCGGTGTTGTTTGGGTGGGGCCGCTTGCCGTGCTGGCTGCGGGTCTGGGTGGCGCGCTGGAACCACTGCACGACGTGTCGATCGGTGGCGTCTCGATGGTGGCCGGTGCCTACCTGAGTCCGACCCAGAACCTGGGTCTGATGTTCGCGCTGCTGCTGGCCCTGCTGGCCATCGACGTACTGCGGAAGCAGGCGCCGCGGAGTCGGTGGCTACTCCTGATCCTGGTGGCGCTGGCCGCGGCCGGCGCCAAGGCGACCGTGTTGCCGATGGCGGTCTGCGGCTTCTTGCTGGTGTTCCTGTTCCGGCGATCGACCAAGGCCGCGTTCTTCGGCGTCGTGATCGCGTTGGGCCTGTTCATCGGATCGGCGATCGTCGTGTTCGGGGGCGAGTCGTCCGGGTTGCAGGTGAAGTTCGGCGATCTGTTCGTGCACCTGCCGCCGTACGAGTCGATCCGGGCGGGGGTCGATTCGGACGGCCGGGCTCAGTTGATCAGCGCGGCGGTCATCCTTGCCGCCTGGGGGCTGGCTGTCGTCGGAGTGCTGTTCCTGCGGCGGTTCTGGCGGGATCCGGGTGGGATCTATGTGGCCGGATTCGCGATCGGTGGGTTCATGGCCGCGCTGGTGACCAACCAGCCGTTGTCGTTCTACCGGATGGCGTTTCCGTTCCTGGCTGTGCTGTCTTGTGTGGGGCTGGCCAGGTTGGTCGAGCGGCTGGACGACCGGCGGAGCGGCGTACTGATAGCTGCAGCGGCCCTGCTCGGGTTGGTTGGCTGTGGCGTTGCGCGTTGGACCGCTGCTGATCGGCCGGGCGTCAAGGAGCCGTTGATCTGGACGGTCGCCGCTTTGCTGGCTGCGGGTCTGGTCGTCGCCCTTGGTTGGAAGGTGGGTCGCCGCGGTGGTGGTCTGCCGACGGCGTTCTTCGCCGCTGTCGTTGCCGCCTGCATGGTTGGTGCTGCGGCGCTGCCGCTGATCGGTCTGGTGTCGGGGCAGGCCAGCGATGTCGTCTACGGCCGTCCGGCGCGCGGCGGTCCCACCGCGGCCCAGGCGGATGCCGCTCGGTGGCTGAAGGAGAACAGCTCACGCAGCGACCTGATCGCCACCAACGCACACTGCATCGTGCGGCGCGGCGACTCGTGCGACAGCCGGCATTTCTGGATCGCGGCGCTGGCCGAGCGGCAGGTGCTGATCGAGGGCTGGGTCCGGACCAACCGGTCCCTGCGGATCTCGGCGACCACGGGCACCGACCCGGCGCAGGTGCCGTACTGGAACAAGGACCAGTTGGCCGCGAACGACGCCACCTTCACCTCACCGTCGGTGGCGATCATCGAGCGGCTGCGCAAGCTGGGCGTGCGCTGGCTGTACGCCGACAACCTGGCCGGTGAGGTGTCGCCGGAGCTGAAGCAGTTCGTCCGCCTGCGGCACGCGACTCTGGACGCGACGATCTACGAGATCAGGTAGCCGCTGGGGCTATGAGCTGCAGAAGCGCATCGGCGACTCGCACTCTGCCCCGGCCGTCGACGAGCTTCCAGCCGGCTTGAGCAAGCTGTGCTCGCTCCTGCGCGTCGGTGAGGAGCGTCCGTAGTACTGCGGACGCAGCTGCCGGGTCTGCCTTCAGCTGGGCGAGCGTGCCGACCCCTGCGGCCGCACCGGTGGCCACTGCTCGCTCGTAGCCCAGCTCCTGGTTGTCCACGACGCACACCAGACCGGCTGTGGCCCCGAGGCACAGCAGCTCCCAGGTCGACGTACCGGAAGCACTGATGACCAGGTCGGACTCCACGACGGCCTGGGCGAGTTGCGACGTCGGGCCGATCACCTGGACTCGCTGGTCTTCTGCAAGCGGCACAGCGGCGATCGCCTTGGCCAGGTCGTCGCCTGGAGCCACCACTGTCGCGTCGAAGGGTGCGCCTGACGCCGCCAGGGCCTGTACGACGTACGGGCCGGCTCCGTAGGCGTCAGTGCCGCCGAAGAACGCGAACACCTTTGGTACGCCGGACGGCCGTAGTACGGGCGGCTCGACCGGCCTCCAGGCGAGCACCTCGTCGCGCAACAACACATAGTCGAGCCCAGCCAGCCTGATGGCTCCCTCGGGCAGCACAGGCCGGTCGGACTCGGCCCCGAGATTCTGATCGACCAGTACGTCGGCGTCGGCACCCCTGAGCTCGCCATCCACGATCGCCAGCGTGGGCACCCCGGATCGGCGTACGGCGCTGAACACCTCACCCGGCAGGTCATAGGAGTCGAACACGACGGCATCGAGATTTAGCCGCTCGACCATCTCGACGTGCTCGCCAGGAGTCCACACAGCCGGCTCGACCCGAATCCCACGCCCGCTGAGCTGCGCATCAACCCACGGAACCGTCGGGCTGTCGCACACGAACACCACCTCCACCCCCCGCGCCCGCAACTCCTCCGCGAACGCCAAACACCGCATCACATGCCCGATCCCCCGCCGGACCCCGACATCACACCTGACCCCGACCCGCACCATCCACTCCACGCCCAGACGGTATCCGATCCAGGCTACGATGTAATACGTAGTAGATGTAATACGTAGGAGGATTCATGCGAATGAACAGCAAGGGGCAGGTGACCATTCCGGCCAGCCTGCGCGCGAAGCACCATCTGCACGAAGGTGACGAGCTCGAGGTGATCGAGGACGGCGACACTTTGCGCATCATCCGCGCCCGGGGCGGCGAGACGCGGGGCGAACGCCTGGTCCGCGAGATGCGCGGCCGAGCGACGAGCGGGCGGAGTACCGAAGAGCTGATGGAGCTGCTGCGTGGCGAGTGACCGCCCTCGGCAGCCCGAGCGTGCGCTGGCGACCATGGTCGACACGTGTGTCCTGCTGGACATCCTCACGGACAGCCCGCAGTGGGCCGACTGGTCCGCCGTGGCGGTCGCCGGAGCCCGCGACATCGGCGAGCTGGTGATCAATCCGATCATCTACGCCGAGGTCTGTGCCGGGTTCGACCGGATCGAGGAGGTCGACGCGGCGCTGCCCGCGGCCGACTTCCAACGGGAGGCATTGCCTTATCCAGCGGGCTTTGTGGCCTCCCGCGCCTTCGTCGCCTACCGCCGCCGCGGCGGGCAGAAGACTTCACCGCTCCCCGACTTCTACATCGGCGCCCACGCCGCGGTGAACCGGTACCGGCTCATCACCCGCGACGCCACCCGCTTCCAGACCTACTTCCCGACCCTCGAGCTAGTGACGCCGGGTTAGGCCCAGCCCGCTAGTCCTCGGTGGACTAGGGTACGGACTTGCGCGGTGTGATCGCGTGGTCCGGATTTGTGGCTCAGAAGGGTCTGACGTGTCCATCCTCACCGGCTCCGACATTCTCGTCACCGGAGGCACCGGGTCCTTCGGCCGGGCCTTCATCCGGTACGCCCTGGAGCAGCTCGATCCGCGCCGGGTGATCGTGTTCAGCCGCGACGAGCTGAAGCAGTGGGAGGTCCGGGCGCAGTTCGGCGACGACCCGCGGTTGCGGTTCTTTCTCGGTGACGTCCGCGACCGGCCCCGGCTGGTGCGGGCCATGCACCGGGTCGACTACGTCGTGCACGCGGCCGCACTGAAGCAGGTCGACAGCGGTGAGTACAACCCGTGGGAGTTCGTCCAGACGAACGTGATCGGCTCGCAGAACGTGATCGAGGCCGCGATCGATTCCGGGGTCAAGCGGGTGGTCGCCCTGTCCACCGACAAGGCTTCCAGCCCGATCAACCTGTACGGCGCGACGAAGCTGACCGCGGACAAGCTGTTCATCAACGGCAACCACTACGCGGCGGCGTACGACACCCGGTTCAGCGTGGTCCGGTACGGCAACGTGATGGGCAGCCGGGGTTCGATCATCCCGAAGTTCCGCGCGCTGCACGCGGCCGGCCAGTCGTTGCCGATCACCGACCTGCGCTGCACCCGGTTCCTGATCACGCTGCCGGAGGCGGTCCGGTTCGTGGTCGACTCGTTCGAGCTGATGACCGGCGGTGAGCTGTACGTGCCGCGGATCCCGTCGATGAAGGTGACCGACCTGGCCGAGGCGATCGCGCCCGGCGCCACCATGCACGACATCGGCCTGCGCCCGGGCGAGAAGCTGCACGAGGAGATGATCAGCCCGGAGGAGGGCCGGCGCGCGCTGGTGCTCGGCGGCCGCTTCGTCCTGCAGCCCGATCTCGCCACCTGGGGTTACACCCCGCCGGTCGAGGGGCAGCCGGTCACCGACGGCTTCCACTACGCGTCCGACACCAACGACCAGTGGTACTCCATCGACGAGATCCGCAAGATCCTCGAGAACGACTGACCGTGTCCGAGTCCTCCCCCACCCCGCCACTGCTGCCTTACGGTCGCCAGTCGATCTCGGCCGAGGACATCGAGGCGGTCACCGCCGTACTGCGCGGCGACTGGCTCACCACCGGCCCGGCCGTCACCGCCTTCGAGGCAGCGATCTCCGAGCTCACCGGCGGACATCGCGCGGTCAGCTGCACCTCCGGCACGGCCGCCCTGCACATGGCGTACGCCGGACTGGGCGTCGGCCCCGGCGACGAGGTGGTGACCACGCCGATGACGTTCGTGGCGACGGCGTCCTGCGCGGCGATCCTCGGCGCGAAGATCGTCTTCGCCGACGTCGAGGAGGACACCGCGCTGATCGACCCGGCCGCGGTCGAGGCTGTGACCACGGACCGCACGAAGGTCATCGCTGCGGTCGACTATGCCGGCCATCCGGCGGACTACGCGGCTCTCCAGCCGATCGCGGATCGCGTCGGCGCCGCGACGCTGGACGACGCGGCCCACTCGGTCGGCGGTTTCGCTGATGGCCGCCCGGTCGGCGATCTCGCCGATGTGACCACGCTGTCGTTCTTCCCGACCAAGAACCTCACCACCGGTGAGGGCGGCGCGGTCGTCGCGAAGGACCCGGCCGTCGCCCAGCGGGTGCACGAGTTCCACTTCATCGGGCTGGTCCGCGACCCGGCCCGGTTCGAGATCACCGACGAGGGCCCGTGGCACCAGGAGGTGCACGAGTTCGGGGTGAACTACCGGCTGACCGACCTCGCCTGCGCCCTCGGCCTGTCACAGTTACGCCGGCTCGCCGCCTTCAAGCAACGCCGGGCCGCCATCACGGCGAAGTACAACGAAGCCCTGGCCGGCGTCGACGGCCTCCGTACTCCGGTGCAGCGCCCGGGCGTCGATCCGGCCTGGCACCTCTACCCGGTCCGCGTGCTCGGCGGGCGCCGGCGTGAGGTGTTCGAGGGGATGCGCGCGGCCGGCATCGGCGTCCAGGTGAACTACATTCCTGTCTACTGGCACCCCGTCTTCGCCCAGCAGGGTTACCAGCGCGGCCTGTGCCCCAACGCGGAGCAGTTCTACCGCGAGGAGCTCTCGCTGCCGATGTTCCCCGACCTGACCGACGCCGACGTCGACCGGGTGATCGAAACATTGACGAAACTGGTGCGGTGAACAGCTTGTTGATGGTTGGGGCAGAGATGCTCAACTGGTCTGATCTGCGGCCTACGGATGGGCCACCGGCGACTGGTGGGCGGGCTACCGGCGCGTTGCTGGCCGCGACGTTGCGGCCGACCGACAAGGTGCTGGTCGCCGGACCGCATTCGCTGCAGGTGCTGGAACTTATCGCGAGCAGGACCGCGTCGGTCGACGTACTGGTCCGCTCCGCGCCCGATGCCGAGCAGATCGCGCGGCTCGTCACCGGCCGCGTGTACTGCGGCGCCCTCGACCGCTTCACCGGCACCGACCTGTACGACGTGGTCGTGGCGCTCGACGGATTGCCCCGGCTGATCGGCCCCGACACCCCGGCGATGGAGTGGACGGACGGCCTCGCCCTTCTCAAAGCGCGGATGGCTCCTCGCGGCCGGCTGCTCTTGGCGGCGGAGAACTCCTTCGGGATCGAGCGGCTGATCCAGCCCGACGTCACCGCGACTGTGCCCCGCAACGCGGACTGGCCGGGCGTCGTCGACGGCGCTCTGACGGCACCGGTCGGATTGGCGGCTATCCGAGCCGCTCTCGGAGCGCTGGCCGACACCACTACCGTCTACGCCGTCTACCCCGACTTGGTGAGCGCGGATCTCGCGCTGACCGAGCCGCGTGGCCCACTGACGGCCGCAGCTATCGCGAGGTCCGTCGCCGCCCGCTACAACGGGCCGACGTTGATGGATCCCTACCGTCTCGTCCAGGACGCGGTGGCCGCCGGCCTCGGTTTGGAGCTGGCGCCAGTCTGGTACTTCGTGATCGGCGACACCGCCCCCACGGTCCTCCCTGTGAAGGCAATCCCTTCGGGTGAAGGCGTGTTGCTCGAAGAACAGTTGCTGGCGGCACTCAAAATCGACGATCAGGCAGCACTTCGGTCTATGGTGCCGGCTTATGTCTCGTGGCTGGCCTCGCTCGACCGGGAGTCGGCGGCGATCGCCTCGCCGGACAACGTGATCGCGGACGGCACGGCGTACCGGCTGTTCGGTAGTGGCGTGGTGGTTTCGGGTGGCGCGGTGGAGCATCTGGCGCGGTTCGTCCGGCGGGCACAGGAAGCGGGCTCTCGGCAACCCTGGGCCGGTGACACGCAGGCGCTGACCGCCCGGCTTTCCTCGATGGCCGGGCTCGAAGTGACCGGCGAGCTGACCGTTGCCGTCGACAACCTTCGTCCGCAGGGGCAGGCCGAACAGCTCGCCACCATCGCGCGGCTGTCGCAGGAGCTGGCCGACGCGAACGAGCAGGCAACCTGGTTCGAGAGCCAGCTGGACGGGATCCGGCGGTCCCGGCCATACCGGATCGGCCACGCGGTGCTCAACCCTGCCCGGGTCGTCGTGAAGCGCCTCCGGCGGCTCTGATGCACCACGCCAACCACTTCTACGGCCACGCGCACGTGATGGCGAAGTACGCCGGACTGCGCGGTTCACCGCGGATCTGGGGCTATCTCCAGCACGGCTGGAACATCCTCGACGGGTTCGCGTACAACACCGCGTTCGTGGCCGGGATGCCGAAGTTCGTCTGGTCGGACAGCGTCCGGCGCCGCGGCTGGTCGAGGGGCCTGCGCAACCACTCGGTGATCGGCGCCCCCTGGCTCTACCTGCTCCAGGTGCATCCCGAGCTGGCGACTCCCGCGAAAGATGCTCAAGGCACCATCTTCTACCCGTTCCACGGCTGGGAAGGCCAGCACGTGCTGGGCGACCACGGCCGGATCGTTGCCTCGATCAACGAGCACGAGCAGGGTCCGGTGACGGTTTGCCTGTACTGGAACGAGTACCAGAAACCGGAGATCCGGCAGGTCTACGAGCAGGCCGGCTTCCGCGTCATCACGCACGGCTACCGCGGCCTGCACTGGCGCAAGATCGACCAGGACTTCCTGCTCAAGCAGCTCAAGGAGATCCGGCGGCACCGTCGGGTCGCCTCCAACCGGCTCAGCTCCGCGGTTCTGTACGGCGCGTCGCTCGGCCTGCAACCCGGCGTCTACGGCGACCCGATGCTGCTGGAGAACGAGCACCCGTCGTTCGGCGGCCAGGCGCGGATCAAGCGGATGTGGCCGGAGATGGACCAGCCGTACGTGCCGCTCGAGCTGGCCCGCGACTTCACCGACACCGAGCTCGGGGTGGAGCATCTCGCCCACCCGGCCGAGATCCGGGAAATGTTCCAATGGACGCTCAAGAAGGCACATTCGTGAAGATCGGCATCATCACCCAGGCTCGCGCGACGAGCACCCGGCTGCCGGCCAAGGTGCTGCTCACCGCTGGTGGGCGGACCTTTCTCGAGTACCACCTGGACCGGCTGGTCGCCACCGGACTGCCGGTGATCGTCGCGACCACCACCAACGCGGCCGACGATCCGATCGTCGAGCTCACCGAGAAGGCCGGGCTGCCGGCCTTCCGGGGTAGCGAGCACGACGTGCTCTCCCGCTTCGCCGGCGCGGCATCGCAGTACGGGCTGGACGGGGTGGTCCGGGTCACCTCGGACTGCCCGCTGATCGACGCCGAGGTGGTTGCCGCCGGGGTCGAGCGCTGGCGCGCGGAGGACGACTCCAACCTCTACCTGTCCAATTGTCTGGAGCGGACGTATCCGCGGGGGATGGACTACGAGGTGTTCTCGACGGCGCGGCTGCTGGAGGCCGATGCTTCGGCGACGCTGCCCGCCGACCGCGAGCACGTCACGCCGTACCTGCACCAGAACCGCCCCGGGGACGTCCGGTTGCTGAACCTGCCGTGGCTCGGCGGCGGCGCGCAGTACCGGCTGACGCTGGACACCGAGGACGACCGGCTGCTGCTCACCGAACTGCTCGAAAACCACGGCGCGAGCCGCCTCGGCTGCGCGGATCTGGTCGGAATTCTGGCCGAACATCCCGAACTCGTCGCGCTCAACGCGCACATCGAGCAGAAGAAGCTCGGCGAGTGACGCCCCGCGAGGCGGTGGCTACGGCATGATTTGCGGTGATGACCACCGATGACTCAGATCGCGCGCACTCCTTCGGCGCCGTCGCGGCCGCGTACGACGCGGGCCGGCCGACGTTCCCTGCCGACGCGCTGACCTGGATCCTCGGTCCGGGACGGCTGCAGATCCTCGATCTCGGGGCCGGCACCGGCAAGCTCAGCCAGGTCGCCGCGGCGCTCGGGCACGACGTCGTCGCGGTCGATCCGTCCGAGGAGATGCTGACCGTCTGCCGCAAACTGCCCGGCGTGGACACGATGGTCGGCGCCGCCGAGTCGATCCCGCTCACGCACGCCTCGGTCGACGCGGTGATCGTCGGCCAGGCCTTCCACTGGTTCGACCACTCCCGTGCGTTGCCGGAGATCGCCCGGGTACTGCGCCCGCACGGCGTCCTCGGCCTGCTCTGGAACAACTACGACACGGTGGTGCCGTGGGTCCGCCGGCTGCACCGCGCGATGATCGGCGAGGACTTCCTGGCGGTCAACGACGAGTTCGACCCGATGCCGGTGCTGCTCCAGTCCGACCTGTTCTCGATGGTCGAGACGGCCCGGTTCCGCCACTGGCACGACCTCGACCGGGCCGGCCTCAAGTTGCTCGCCCAGTCCCACTCGCGGGTCGCAGTACTGACCGAGTCGCGGCGGGAGTCGGTACTGGAGCAGATCGACGCCATCTACGACAGCACCGCCCGGCCGCCGGAGCCGCTGCGGATGCCGTACTTCACCAACTGCTACCGGACCCGTCCGAGCGACCTGGCCAACTACCGCCGCACGATGGCCTGAAACCGCTCTCCACCGGCTGAGAACATTTTGGTCGCATTCGGCCACATTTCGCCTACCAGCCGCTAACGTGCACCTGTTCGCGTTCCGAAACGAGGGGTGCAGATGACTGAGGAAACCGGGGCGGAGCGGGAAGCTCGCGCGTACGAAGCCGTCCACGAGGCGCACGACTTCCAGCAGCTGAAACGCCGGTACAGGAACTTCGTCGTGCCGTGGACGGTCGCTTTCATGGTCTGGTACCTGGCCTACGTCGCCTGTAACAACTGGGCGCGTGACTTCATGAGCCAGCGGATCGGCGGCACCCACATCAACGTGGCGCTGGTCTTCGGCCTGCTGCAGTTCGTCTCGACCTTCGCCATCGCCATCATCTACGGCCGGTTCGCGAACCGGAAACTGGATCCGCTGGCCAGTGGCCTGACCGCCAAGTACAAGAGGGAGCGCCGCCGGTGACCACCTTGCTCGTCCCACTCGCCGACGCCGAACCCGGCAACCAGGCGCTGACCATCTCGCTGTTCACCGCGGTCGTGGCCATCACGCTCTACATCACCTGGTGGGCCTCCCGGCAGAACAAGACCACGGCCGACTACTACGCCGGCGGCCGCTCCTTCAGCGGCGCGCAGAACGGCCTCGCCGTCGCCGGTGACTACATGTCGGCGGCCTCCTTCCTCGGCATCTCCGGCCAGATCGCGCTCTACGGGTACGACGGTTTCCTGTACTCGATCGGCTTCCTGGTGGCCTGGCTGGTCGCGTTGCTGCTGGTCGCCGAACTGCTGCGCAACTCCGGCCGGTTCACGATGGCCGACCAGCTCGCGTTCCGGATGCGCCAGCGGCCGGTACGAACCGCCGCCGCGTCCTCCACGATCGTGGTGTCGATCTTCTACCTGCTGGCCCAGATGGTCGGCGCGGGCTCGCTGGTCGGGCTGCTGCTCGGGGTGACGAGCGAAGGCCTGAAGGCCGGCGTGATCGTGCTGGTCGGTGCGCTGATGATCATCTACGTGACGATCGGCGGCATGAAGGGCACCACCTGGGTACAGATCGTCAAGGCCGTGCTGCTGATGTCCGGCACCCTGCTGATCACCTTCCTGGTGCTGCTGAAGTTCGACTTCAACCCGTCCAAGCTGCTCGGCGCGGCCGCGGCCAACTCGGGCAAGGGCGAGGCGTTCCTGCAGCCCGGCCTGCTCTACGGCAAGGACCTGGTCGGCCAGATCGACTTCCTGTCCCTCGGTCTCGCGCTGGTTCTCGGCACCGCGGGTCTGCCACACATCCTGATCCGCTTCTACACCGTGCCGAACTCCCAGTCGGCGCGCCGGTCGGTGCAGTGGGCGATCGGCCTGATCGGCAGCTTCTACCTGATGACGCTGGCCCTCGGCTTCGGCGCGGCGGCGCTGCTCGACACGGGCAGTTCCTCGGCGGTCGCCGAATCGAAGGGCAACACGGCGTCGGTGCTGCTGGCCGAGGTGGTCGGCGGCGGCGCCGGCTCGCTCGGCGGCGCGATCCTGCTGGCCTTGATCGCGGCAGTCGCCTTCGCCACCATCCTCGCGGTGGTGGCCGGCCTGACGCTGGCCTCGGCGTCGTCGTTCGCGCACGACCTGTACGTGAACGTCATCGCCAAGGGCACGGTCACCGAGAAGACCGAGATCCGGGTGGCGCGCTTCGCCGCGATCGGCATCGGCGCGGTGGCGATCGGGCTGGCGATCCCGGCCCAGAAGCTGAACATCGCGTTCCTGGTCGCGCTCGCCTTCGCGGTCGCAGCCTCGGCGAACCTGCCGGCCCTCCTGTTCAACCTGTTCTGGCGGCGCTTCAACACCTCGGGCGCGGTCTGGAGCATCTACGGCGGCCTGACCTCGGCCGTCCTCCTGGTGATCTTCTCACCGGTCGTCTCCGGCAAGCCCACCTCGATGTTCACCGACGTCGACTTCGCCTGGTTCCCACTCTCGAACCCAGGCATCGTCTCCATCCCACTCGGCTTCCTGCTCGGCGTAGTAGGCACCTACCTCGGCAAAGACAAGTCCTCCGCCACCCGCTACAACGAACTCTCCGTCCGCTCCCTAACCGGCGCCGGCGCAGAGGGCCCAGGCAAGCACTAGCCCTTTTCCCGTACTACGCAAATGCCCGCGGCGCCCTTTGGGGCCGCGGGCATCTTGCTCCCACCCACAGCCGCGAAGCAGCCTGCATCTAACAGCTGCCCGCGTCCCGAACTCGGTCACCACCTGCCCCTGCACCCGCACTCGCGTCGCGGGCCAGCGTCTTGCACCCACCGCACTCGCGCCGCGGGCCAACGTCTTGCACCCACCGCATTCGCGTCGCGAGCTGGCGCGCTGAGCCCGCCCGAACCACTCGCGGCAGAACGCAGTCCTCGCCCAGCCCGCATTGCGCCGCCGGGCTGGCGTCTTGGCCCCACCCGTACTCGCCTCGCGGGCCAGCGCGTTGCCCCCGCCCGAACCACTCGCGGCAGATCGCGATGAGAGACCGACTCGCTTTGCGCTGGTCGGGGCCGGCGTCTTGCACCCACCCGTACACGCGTCGCGGGCCAGCGTCTTGCACCCGCCCGAACCACTCGCGGGGAACGCGACACGCATCCAACTCGCGTCGCGCCGCTCGGGCTGGCGCCTTGGCTCCACCCGTACTCGCTTTGCGGGTTAGCGCGTCGCACCCGCCCGAACTCTTACCGACCTCGTCAAGCGGCGTCGTGCGACGCGCCGTCGTCAGTGTCCCAACCCTCTCAGCGCATGCCCCTCAGGCCACTTCTCCCATTCAAACGGCCCCGGCCGTGCGCCGTGGCCATCGACAATTCACGCAGGGCCCCCGGGACTGCGGAGTAGCGGGACGGCTTGACGCACCTGCTCGATGGACACCTCAACGTTCCTGCGGTCAGCCTCGTCATGCCCTGGTAGTAGTAGATGACCTCCTCTCGCCCACTCCGCCGGTCCCGACCCTCGGCGAGCGTGGTTCTAGGCGCCCGATCCCTGGTGATCGGGCGCTTGAGCCTGCGGCCATTTGCGCGGGCGGTCGCGGGCTGGCTTGCCCGGGTTGGTGCGGCGCCGCCGGCGGGCGCCGGGCGTTTACGGGCCGGCGGAGGGGGTGCCGTTGTCGCCCCAGGGGTCTAGGAGCGCGGTGGCTTCTGGGGTGAGCCAGGACAGGTCTCCGGTACCAGCTTGCACCTTGGGTCGCGAGCCAGGCTGCGGATCGGGTTCCTGGGTGAGGCTGGTGGTGGGTACGCGGTCGGGGTGTTCGTGCGGCGTGTTGACGCTGACCGGCTGGCGAGAGGTCGGCGTGTAGTAGTGGGATAGGTCGGTCAGGTTGGCGAGATCTGCGGCGCTGGTGATGCCGGGGCTGGTCCAGGTGGGCCGGGTTACGTGGACGACGCCGCCGGTGATGGTGATGGCCCATTGCCCGGAGTGCACGGCGCGGTGATGACCGGCGCACAGCAGCACCAGATTGGCGATCGAGGTCGGGCCGCCGTCGATCCAGTGGATCAGGTGGTGGGCGTGGCACTGCCACGGCGGGGCTTTGCAGACCACGCAGCCCTTGTCCCGCCTCATCAAGGCCCGCCGGATCGGCCGGGTCACGAAACGCTGCTCGGTGCCGACGTCCAGCGGCTGGGAGTCCGAGCCGAGCACGATGGGCAGGATGGCGGCGTCGCAGGCGAGGCGCCGGATCGCGGAGGCGGACAGGTTGTCGCCGTAAACGAGTTCGCCGACGGCGTGGGCGGTGGCGGTGCGCAGGTCGTCGAAGTCGATGGTGATGGTGATGTGCGGAACGCCCGGGGCGTGCGAGCCGTTCGAGGTGCCCGGGTCGTTGTCGGTGCGGGGTGTGTTGGCCGCGGCGAGATCCAGAATCAAGCTCAACGCGTCGGCCTGGCGCTTGTCGTGCGGGCGCGGGTCCAGCTCACCGTCAACGGTGCGGTGAGGCTTCGACAACCGGTTGATCTGGGTACGGAACTGTTCAGCGTTCTCCCCGGCCAGATAGCCGCTGAACTTCACGCCGCCGTCGGCCCGGTGCAGCGTGAGCGACTCGCGGGCGGCGGCGTCGTGTTCGGCGGGTTCGGGGCCGTCGGTGTCCAACCGGGCCAGCACCTCGCGGCCGAAACCCAGGAGCCCGTCCGGAGTGAGCAGCTGGGCGGCTTCGATCATCTGCTCCTCGGCCACCCGCAACAGCTCGTCTGGGACCGACGCTGGGGCTTTCTTCAAGGTGGTGATGATGGCTGCGGCCTGGCCCGGGTTCAACACCAGGCCCAGTGCCCGGGCGTCGGCGGTGGTGGGTGTCGGGTCGGCGGGTGCTGCCGGGTCGGGCAGGGCGGCGGTGACTGCGGTGTAGCTGGGGAGCGCCTCGGCGGTCGTGAGGTCTTGCTTGATCTCGCGGCGGTTGCGGTGGTGACGCAGCGACAAGAACTCGATGGTGTCCCGGGCACCATGCTCGGCCGCGAGGCCGCGTTGGTCGAAGTCGGCGACCAGCTGCAGGCGGTACGTGGTGAGGGTGGAGAGGGCAGATTCGACGGCGTCGAGGGTGGACAGCAGGGCGCTGTCGCTGAGCCTCGACGGTGGGAGTAGCTGCGTGGTCTCCATGCATCAAACTCTAGACACCGCCACCGACAGTTTCTGGGCTCAGGCCGCCTTGTTTATAAGGGAAACCGCGTTTGGCAGGAAGTGGCCATGTTGTGCACAAGGAGGTCAATCCTGTGGATGACGGCATGATGTTGCGTAGGGCAACAGTTTGCCGGAAGTGCTTCCCCGAACTGGACGGAGACGTACGTGTGGGCCACGAGCCGGCGCGACGCGAGCACAGGCGGGGCCAATCGCCAACCACCCACGCGACAGGTGCCGGATGCTCGTCGGCCCGGGCGAACCGTAATCTTGCTCATCTCCGGCCCGGCCCACTGGCTCACCTCGGATTCCGCATGAGGGACCCTGTACGTCGCGCGCGCTCGACCGGGCGTGCGACGTACAAGGAGGCGATAGTGAGCAACGACCAGGAGCCGGGCGCGCAGGACGAGCCTGGCCAGAAGAAGGCGAACACGACGCTGGCCACCGGAATCGCGGTCGGGCTGGCGGTCGGTGCGGCCTTCGGGTTGATGTTCGACAACATCGCCGTCGGCATCGCCATCGGCCTCGCGCTGGGAGCGGCCATCGCCGCCTCGGCCAATCACAGAAAATCCTGAACCCGAAGTAGCTCCGCCGTCGGCGCGCCATCAACGCGGGTACGCCGACGCGCACCTCGCGGGGCCGGTCAGTCGCCAGGTGGCCCGTAGGTGGAGCGTCCACGCGGAAGCCGCGGATCATAGGCCGCGATGTACCGGTCCGTACCGGGAGCCTTCGATTGGTCGCCAGATCGACGGACAAGCCGGCCAACCCGATCGCTGACACCAAGCCGCGCGCCGGCCCACTGAAACTTGAGCCAGCCGAGTAACTGGATGCCGAATCGGACGGCGCCGTTTGCCAAGGTCCGCCCTCCCCCGCCGAGCAGGTCTTTCGCAGGTAGTCCTGCGACTGTACCGACTTCCCCGGTCGTCCACCCCTGCGCGATAGCCGGTGACAGCCTGGCACTGCGGTGACCACCCCATCCCGTTGCACGACTGGAAGCCTTCACCCTCGACGTCGTAGTACGGGTGGGGTCAGGTGGGTGCGCCGATGGGGAACCTCATGGCGAAGCGGTTCAGGTCTTCTGCCGTGCCGCTGGTGGTCACCAGCTTGGTCCTGAGGGCTTCCGCCCCGTCGACCGCGCCGGTGAGGAGCGGAGCGATCGGCGCCCGTGCCTCGATGACGATCGAGCCATCGAGGGGTCCTGGGTCGACGGTCAGATCGGCGGCGTTGATGATCGCGTGGATGACGGTTTCGCCGAAGCGTAGTTCGTACTTCGCCTTGCGCTTGCCGGGGCGGAACGTCGAGCGCAGGGCCATCACCAGGATGTCCGCGGTGATGATCTCGTCGGGGCGGAGTTCGCCTAGTGAGCGGGCTCCCCAGCGTCCCAGGGCGAGGACTACGGGTTCCAGATCCGTGCCGTACTGCGTCAGCTCGTAGACGATCGCGCCCGACGGTCGCGGCTGGACCCGGCGTACGACGAGGGCTGCCTGCTCCAGCTCCTTCAGCCGGGTGGCGAGGACGTTGGTGGGGATCTTCGGCAGACCCGCGCGCAGGTCGGTGTACCGCTTCGGGCCGACCAGTAGGTCGCGGATGATCAGCAGCGCCCAGCGCTCTCCGACGAGTTCGAGCGCGCGGGCGACCCCGCAGTACTGGCCGTAGGTCTTCGTGGTCATATTTCCCATCTTACTGCTCTTGACAGAGTCTACTTGTTTTAATGAAGCTTGATGCATGGCGAAGATGACTGAGCAGCAGCGACAAGAGTTCCTGGCCGACCCGCATGTGGCGATCCTGAGCGTGGCGGGTGAGGCGGGGCGGCCGCCGATCAGTGTGCCGACGTTCTACGCGTACGAGCCGGGTGGCGAGATCACGATGTTCACCGGCACCCAGCGACGCAAACCGCAGCGGATCGAGCAGATCAAGAACACCGGTGTGGTGACCGTGGTGGTGCAGCGCGAGGAGATGCCGCCGGCGTACGTGACCGTCGAGGCCGAGCTGGTCGAGATCGGCAAGCCGACCCATGAGCAGATGCTGGCGATCGCCCGCCGCTACATGACCGAGGAGGAGGCGGAGGGGTACGTCCGGACAGAACTCGGCGACCCGGACAACATCGTCGTCCTGTTCACCTTCCGTCCGACCCGCTGGCTCAGCTCGGACGTCTCGCACGACTGATCCGACCGGCGCACTAGCGTCGGCGCTCGTGAATCGATTGCTGGCGGCAACCTTTGTCCTGTACTTCGCCGTCGCCGGGTGCACGAAGGACGACGCGGGCGCCCGCGAGACGCCGGCCGGGTTGCTCGACTACGCCACCGGTGCGGCGACTCCCGCCGGCCGGCCGCGCAAGCCGACCGGCGAGTTCACCGCGCTCACGTTCGATCGCGAGGGCCGTCTCGTCTTCGCCATCGAGGTCAACAAACCCGGGTTCGGTGGACAGTTGATACACCAAGGTGGTCCGCCGGGAGGTGACAGCGGCGCCTTTCGCTCCAGAGGGCAGCACCGCGACCCTGGGCATTCTCCGGGCCGGCATCGCCGCGGCTGATGGCTTGCTGGCGGTCACCACCGCGAACACGCCCGTCGGACCACCCGAAGACGGCCGTTTCGACTGGGCCGGCCAGCACACCGACGGGCAGCGCGCAGTACTCGATGAGGCGCGAGGGCTCACCATCCGGCTGATCCGGCCGGGCGGCACTGTCACGACTGCCGCGTTCGGCGATCGGTTCACCCTGCACGGCGGCTACCTGTACGTCGTCGTGCGGAGTTCCGCCGCTGATCGCCTGCTGCTCGACCGGGTCAAGCTCCCCGCCTGAGCGAACAGCCAGCATCCGAACCGTTGACGCCTCCGTAGCGCTGCCGTAACAATGAGCCAACGCTGCGCAAGAAATCAGCAAACTTGAGAAACTTCTAGACATCTCCACCCAATTCTTGGCAGCCGTAGTCCTTTGTGCCCTCACCACCCCGCCCATCGGAGAGGCCCGGATGCCATGAGAACCACACCTGGAAGGTGGCGGCTGCTCGCTGCCACGGTCGTCGGCAGCCTGGTGCTGTCGGCCGGCCCGATGTTCGCCGCGGTCGGCGTCACCGGCCCCGGCGCGACCGCAGCGGCTGCAGAGGCCGCAGTACTGGCCGGTCCTAACCTTGCGGCCGGCAAGTCCGCCACCGCGAGCGGCAGTACGCAGAACTACGTCGCGGCCAACGTCACCGACGGCAACCAGGGCACCTACTGGGAGAGCCCGAACCACGCGTTCCCGCAGTGGGTGCAGGTCGATCTCGGCTCGTCCGTCAGCGCCAACCAGGTCGTCCTGAAGCTGCCGACCGCCGGCTGGGGAGCACGCGACCAGACGCTCGCCGTCCAGGGCAGTACCGACGGTCAGAACTTCAACGACTTGTCGGCCTCCGCCGCCCGCGCCTTCAACCCGCCGACCAACACCGCGACCATCGACTTCGGCGCCTCGACGGTCCGGTACATCCGGATCCGGATCACCGCCAACACCGGCTGGCCCGCGGGCCAGCTGTCCGAGCTCGAGGTCTACGGACCGTCGACCGGTGACACCCAGGCTCCCACCGCCCCGGGCAGCCTGGCCTTCACCGAACCGGCCGCCGGCCAGATCCGGCTCACCTGGTCTGCCTCGACGGACAACGTCGGAGTCACCGGGTACGACGTGTACGCCAACGGCGAGCTGCGCACCAGCCTCGCCGGCAACGTCTTGACCTACACCGACACCCAGCCGGCCAGTACGTCGGTCAGCTACTTCGTCCGCGCCAAAGATGCCGCCGGCAACCAATCGCCGAACAGCAACACCGTCACCCGGGGCGGCAGCAACGGTCCGGGCAGCAACCTCGCGCTCGGCCAGCCGATCACCGCCTCCGGGCACGTGCACACCTTCGTCGCGGCCAACGCGAACGACGACAACGTGCAGACCTACTGGGAAGGCAACGGGAACCCGGCCACCCTGACCACCGAACTCGGCGCGAACGCCGACCTCAGCTCGATCGTGATCCGGCTCAACCCGGACAATGCCTGGGGCAACAGAACCCAGACGTTCTCGATCCTCGGTCGCGAGCAGAACGCGTCCGGGTTCAGCACGATCGTGGGCTCCGCGGCGTACAGCTTCAGTCCGTCCACCGGCAACACGGTGACGATCCCGGTCAGCGCGCGGGTCGCCGACGTACGGCTGAACTTCACCGCCAACACCGGCGCCCCGGCCGGCCAGGTCGCCGAGCTCCAGGTGATGGGCGTCCCCGCCCCGAACCCAGACCTCACCGTCTCGAACGTCACCTGGACCCCGTCCGCACCGGTCGAGACCGACACGATCACGCTGTCCGCCCGGGTGAACAACACCGGTACGGCGGGCTCCCCGGCGACCAGCGTCAACTTCTACCTCGGCACCACCAAGGTCGGCAACGCAGCCGTCGGCGCGCTCGCCGCCGGAGCGTCCGCGACGGTGACAGCGGCGATCGGCACCCGCGACGCCGGCAGCTACCCGCTCAGCGCCAAGGTCGACGAGACGAACGCGATCATCGAGCAGAACGACGCCAACAACACCGGCACGAGCGCCGGCCCGTTGGTCGTCACGCCGGTCCCAAGCTCTGACCTGGTCGCCTCCGCGGTGAGCTGGAGCCCGGGCAACCCGGCGGCCGGCAACACCGTCACGTTCTCCGTCGCCATCAAGAACCAAGGCAGCGTCGCCTCAGCGTCCGGCGCGCACGGCATCACCCTGACATTGCTCAACGGCAGCACCGTCGTACGGACCCTGACCGGCTCGTACTCCGGTGCGATTGCCGCGGGAGCCACCACGGCGCCGGTCAACCTCGGCACCTGGACGGCGGCCAACGGCCGGTACTCCGTCCGCGTGGTGCTCGCCGACGACGCCAACGAGCTCCCGGTCAAACGCGCCAACAACACCAGCGAGAAGCCGTTCTTCGTCGGCCGCGGCGCCAACATGCCGTACGACCACCTGGAGGCCGAGGACGCCTCGATCGGTGGCGGCGCGTTGCTGGTCGGCCCGAACCGCACCATCGGTGACCTCGCCGGTGAGGCGTCCGGACGCAAGGCGGTCACGCTGAACTCGAACGGATCGTTCGTCGAGTTCACCACCCGCGGCAGCACCAACACGCTCGTCACCCGGTTCTCGATCCCCGACGCACCCGGCGGTGGCGGGATCAACTCGACGATCAACGTCTACGTCAACGGCGCCTTCCACAAGGCGTTGCCGCTCACCTCGAAGTACGCCTGGCTGTACGGCGCGGAGGCCGGTCCGGGCAACTCACCGGGCGCGGGATCGCCGCGGCACATCTACGACGAGGCCAACATCATGCTGGACGGGACGTTCCCGGCCGGCACGAAGATCAAGCTGCAGAAGGATCCCGGCAACGACACCAACTACGCGATCGACTTCATCAACACCGAGCAGGTCGCGCCGATCGCCAACCCCGGAACCGGGTACGTCGTACCGGCCGGGTTCAGCCAGCAGGACGTGCAGAACGCGATCAACCAGGTGCAGCAGAACTCAAGCCTGCAAGGGGTCTATCTGCCGGCCGGGAACTACCCGACGTCCGGCAAGTTCACCGTCGGCGGGCGGGCGATGAAGGTGATCGGCGCCGGGCCCTGGTACACCCGGTTCGTCGCACCGACGACGCAGACCAACACCGACGTCGGATTCGACGCCTCGTCGTCGGCGAACGGGTCGACGTTCAGCGGGTTCTCGTACTTCGGCAACTACGACAGCCGCAACGATGGTCCGGGCAAGGTGTTCAACTTCGGCGGTACGGCGAACATGACCATCGACAACATCTGGGTCGAGCACCAGATGTGCCTGTACTGGGGTGCGAACACCGATAACTCGACGATCAAGAACAGCCGGATCCGGGACATGTTTGCCGACGGCATCAACATGACGAACGGGTCGGCCGGCAACACGGTCAGCAACAACGACGCCCGCAGTACCGGGGACGACAGCTTCGCGTTGTTCAACGCCGTCGACGGCGGTGGCGGCGAAGTCCGGGACAACGTCTTCGAGAACCTCTCCTCGACATTGACCTGGCGGGCGGCCGGGTTCGCGGTGTACGGCGGCACCAACAACGTGTTCCGCAACCTGTACGTCGCGGACACCCTGGTGTACTCCGGGATCACGATCAGCTCGCTCGACTTCGGCATCCCGATGAACGGCTTCGGCGCGACCCCGCCGACCCGCTGGGAGAACATCTCGGTGGTCCGGGCCGGTGGGCACTTCTGGGGAGCCCAGACCTTCCCGGGGATCTGGATCTACTCCGCCACCAAGGTCTTCCAGGGAATCCGCCTGTCCGACGTCGACATCGTCGATCCGACCTACAGCGGCATCATGTTCCAGACCGACTATGTGGGCGGGCAACGCCTCTTCCCGATCGCCGACACCATCCTGACCAACATCTCGATCTCCGGCGCCCGCAGATCCGGCGACGCCTTCGACGCCAAATCCGGCTTCGGCATCTGGGCCAACGAAATGCCCGAACCAGGCGAAGGCCCAGCCGCCGGCGCGGTCACCTTCAACAACCTCACCCTGTCCAACAACGCAGTAGACATCCGCAACACCACAACAACCTTCACCCTGATCCGCAATTGAGACCAGCGGCCGCCGGGTCTCCTCCGGCGGCCGCTCCCCTGCGTCCGCGGACCCGGCTCACCTACCGTCCGGTAGGCTGCCGAGCCAACTTCCAAGCGACTCTTCTGTCTCAAGGCATCACCAACTTTACCGACAATTCCCCTGTATTCATTGACCTTTCCCGGGGCAGATCACACTGCCCCCGAATGCCCGCCAAATCCCCTCGGTCACACACCAGGTGACCTGCAAGGCTCGGACTTTCGCATTCCGCGCCCTGGGGGAAACAAGCACATGCCGATCCACGTCTTCGTCGACGAAACCAAGTCCCGAGGATTCCTGATGGCCGCCGCGCGCTGCGAGGCCGGCGATGTCGCCGTCCACCGCAAGGCGCTCCGCGCGCTACTACTGCCCGGCCAGGAACGATTGCATTTCCGGCACGAGACCGATGCCCGACGCAAGAAGATCATCAAGGTGATCAGCGGGTTTCACATCCTGGTCGATCTCTACTACGCCGATAGAGACACGGCGATCAGCCGCCGGCGCTGTCTGGAAGCCATCGTGCGGGATGCGGCAGGGACTGCCGAGCTACTGAGGATCGAACGAGATGAATCGACCATCGACCACGACAAGCAGGTCCTGCATGCGGCGGTGGAGCGGCATGGTTGCTTTGATCTCCGTTGGGAGCTTCTTGTCCCCAAGGCGGATCCATTGCTGTGGATACCTGATGCTATTGCTTGGGCCTGGATGCATGGCGGGAACTGGCGGCGATTGGTCGCGGCGTTCAGCCAGCTGAGAGACCTCTGAATGCGCAAGACCCGGCTCACCTACCGTCCGGAAGGCTGCCGGGTCCACTTCCAAGGGACTATCCTGTCCCGAGGCAAAGCCAACTATACCTGCGATTTCTTCTTCAGGCTTTGAGTTTTGGGATCTGCCCCGTGGTGGCCGGGGGTTGCCCTGTTAGTAGGCGGTGGGCTGTGGGGGTTAGGGAGTGGTGGGCTGTGCCTGCTGTGCGGTGGGTGGTGATTAGGCCGGCGTTGCGTAGTACCCGGGTGTGGTCGCTGGCTGAGGCTAGGGAGATGCCGGTGCGGCGGGCTAGTTGGGTGGTGCTGGCGGTGGCTGTCAGGGATCGGAGTACGGCGGCTCGGGTGCGGCCCAGGAGTTCTGCCAGGGCGTCTATGTCCACCTCGTCGGCTGAGGGGAGGTCGGCGCAGGGGTAGACGAGGACGGGGCGGCGGTTCGGGACGTCCAGGACTAGGCATTCCGCGGTCAATGAGGACGGGTAGAGGAGTAGGCCGCGTCCTGCCAGGTTGATGTCGAAGGTGGGGCCGGGGCCTAGGCCGTACAACGTCAGGACGGGTGCTTGCCAATCGATGTCCGCGTGCAGCCCGCTCAGCAAGCCGTCCATTCCGTGGTGGAGGACGGCTCGGGAGCGCAACGCGAGGTCCGCGCCGTACCGTCGCTCCAGCTCCATCCCCGACGTGGCGAGTACGTGCTGATGAAAGTCCCGTACTGCGTTCCCGAGTGCTCGCCGCGAGTTCGCAGTACCGTCGAGCAGGCCGCGCATGAAGGGGTCGACCTCAGCCGGTAGGTGCGGCTCGAGGATCTCCCGCACCGCCGACGCGGGCGTCTCCATCAGCATCGCGACGGCTGGCTCCAGTCCCGGCGTCGGCACCTCGGGCGTGAGGAAGTCGGGGAACTGCCCGGCCGGGCTGATCAGCTTGAACAGCGGCCGCATCGACGGGCGGATCAGCGGCGCCACCTGCCGTCTCCACCGCCGCGCGACCGGCGGAATCGCGCGGTCACCCAGCGCCCGCGCGGCCAGCGCCGCCTCCCAGAGCGGTTCGGGCTCGGCCGGGAAGGTCACCCGCGCGAGATCGTCCGCGCTGAAGTGAATCCGGATCATCGCCGCCTCCCCGAGGAATACCTTGCGCCGATTGTGCCTGCTCGAAGGGCCGCCGGACAGACTCCTTCGGTCCTGACCGAAACCGGTCGAGCCGGCGGCCGCCCACCGTCCAGGCTGGCCCGATGATTCGCAGACGCACCGCCGCCACCGTCCTGCTGGCCGCGCCACTCATCGCCGCGACCATCCAGCCCAGCGCCCAGGCCCAGCACCCGCAGTACCACCCGCGCCCCACCACCTACGTCGTCTCGACCACGCCGGGCGACACTCCGGAAGGCATCGAGGTGACCCGCAACGGCACCATCTATGTCACCAGCGTGGGCACCGGCGCCGTGTACCGCGGCACGGTCCGCAACCCCACCCTTAAGCCTTTCCTGCCCGCCGGCAGCGACGGCCTCACCTCCGCCACCGGCGTCCACGTCGACCACTGGGGCCGCGTCCTGGTCGCCGGCGCCAGCACCTCGAAGCTCTACATGTACGACGCGCGCGGCCGCCTGCTCGCCATCCGCCCGGCCGCGGAGGGCTCGTTCCTCAACGACTTCACCTTCACCAAGGACGCCGTCTACGTCACCGACTCCGCCCACAACCAGATCTGGCGCGCCTCCCTCACGAGAGACGGAATCGGCCGGCTGAAGCCCTGGCTGACGCGCGACAAGATCCTGCCGAAGCCGTACTTCCTCAACGGCATCGTCAACGACGGCCGCAATCTGCTCGTCGGCGAGCAAGGCCAGAACGTGACGTACCGCGTCGACCTGCGCACCAAAGCCGTGAGCACAGTGGAGATCACCGGCGCGAACGGCATCCTGTCCGGCGACGGCTATCTCCTCGAAGGCCGCCGCCTGTACGCCGTCTACAACGCGGGCGGCGGCAAGTACGTCACCCGGCTCGCCTTTCTCAACGTCGATTCCACCCAGGCCCACGTGCTCGAGGACTCATTGCCAGCAGCAACCAACTCCACGCCGACCACGGTCGCGCGGGACCGCAACCGCCTCCTCTGGGTGAACAGCCAACTCGACGCCGCGCCCGGCACCCCGCCGTACACGGTCTCCGTCGTCCCCGGCCTCAGCTGACGGCCGCCGCTAGAGCGAGTCGGCCATCCGCGAGAGCACCTCACCCGCGGCGAGCACCAGCGCTCGATCGTCTTCGGAGAGATGGTCGAGCAGCTTGGTGAGGTCCTCGACCGCATGCCGGCCGGCCGCGTCCACCACCGCGGCACCCTGAGGAGTCAGCACGACCGCCGTCGCCCGCCCGTCCTGTACGTCGGCCTGGCGGCGGGCCAGCCCGGCTGCCTCCAGCGCCGCGACCGTGGTGGTCGCCGTCGGCTGGGAGCACGGCACGCGGCTGGCGATCGTGCCGATCCGGATCGGCTGCTCGTCGGCGATCAGCAGCAGCGCGATGAACTGGGTGGGGTGCAACGTGCTGCTCGCACTGGTCCGGCCCAGGTGCCGCACGATCCGGTGCATGCCGACGAGCAGCCGCAAAGTGTCCTGCTCGATGTGGATCCCCTCCCCCGTTTCCCCGAATCCGCCATCGTGGCACAGGATCGCCCGGAGGGCAGGCACTATTTCGTCCTGCTGCAACAATCTGCACCAAGCTGCAGCGACTCTGCACCAGGCCGGGGAAGTTCATTGGGCGGCCCAACGGAATACACTGGCCGCCGTGGCGACCGACGAGGGACGGGCCCCGGCCCAACTGCTGGCGATGCCGAGCTGGCTGCTGACCCAGAGCGCGATGCACGCGCACCGGATCATCAGCGAGACGTTCGCCGCCGGCAACGCCCGCGGGTACCACTACCGGGTGCTGGCGACGCTCGCGGAGTACGGGCCGGCCAGTCAGGCCTCGCTCGGCCGGCGGACCGGGATCGACCGCAGTGACGTGGTGGCGGCGATCAACGAGCTGGCCGACCTCGGGTACGTCGTACGGTCGCCCGACCCCGCCGATCGCCGCCGCAACGTCATCACGCTGACCCCGGCAGGTGAGCAGCAGCGCCACCGGCTCGAAACGCTGGTCCGCGCCGCCCAGGACGAGCTGTTCACCCCGCTCTCCCCCTCAGAGCGGGACGAACTCGCCGCGTTGCTGGCGAAGGTGCTCAGCCACCATCAAGGCTGAGATCACCAGGTCGGCAGCTGGGCGCGCAGGGAGCGCTGGGTACGGCGTACGCGGCGCTCGCGGGCGTGCACCCGGCGGCGCGCGGCACGGGACAGCTTGCGCTTGGCGGCCGGCTGCTCGGTGACCATCTCGCTCTGCGGGTACATCGCGACTCCACCTCCGTGAACATTCATCGACACGCCAACTCCGATGCGCCGGCCGGCCATCTGGTTCCACCATGTTCTTCTGCTCGACCGGGCTGCTCGACCGGGCTGCTCGACCGGGCTGCTCGACCGGTCAGGCGGCCCGTTCGGCGCAGATCGTGGGCAGCTGGGCGAGGCACCAGTACCGCGGGTGGTCCGGCGTTGGTAGAAAGGGGACCGGGGGCGCCGTGTGCGTTCCGCTGTCTTGCAGCTCTCAACGAGGAGTCCGCGACGTGACCAGTTCCGAGTCCCACCAGTCCGATGCGCTGTCGAACCTGATGCACGAGGAGCGCCGGTTCGAACCGCCCGCCGAGCTCGCGGCGAACGCGAACGTCAAGGCGGACGCCTACGCCGCGGCCGACGCCGATTTCGAGGGGTTCTGGGCGGAGCAGGCCAAGCGGCTCAGCTGGGCCGTCGAACCCACCCAGACACTGGACTGGAGCAACCCGCCGTTCGCCAAGTGGTACGCCGACGGCAAGCTCAACGCGGCGTACAACTGCGTCGACCGGCACGTCGAGAACGGCCTGGGCGACAAGGTCGCGTACTACTTCGAGGGTGAGCCCGGCGACACCCGCGAGATCACCTACGGCCAGCTCAAGGACGAGGTCAGCAAGGCGGCCAACGCGCTGCTGGAGCTGAACGTCCAGCCGGGTGACGTGGTGGCCATCTACATGCCGATGATCCCCGAGACCGTGGTCGCGATGCTCGCCTGCGCCCGGATCGGCGCCCCGCACACGGTGATCTTCGGCGGCTTCTCCGCGGACGCGCTCAAGGGCCGCATCCTGGACTGCGACGCGCGGGTCGTGATCACCTCCGACGGCGGCTACCGCCGGGGCGCGCCGGCCGCGCTGAAGCCGGCCGTCGACGCTGCGCTGGTCGACTGCCCGGACGTGCGCAACGTGCTCGTCGTGAAGCGGACCGGCCAGGAGACCGCCATGGTCGACAGCCGCGACCTGTGGTGGGAGGACTTCGTCGGCAAGCAGTCGACGGAGCACACGCCGGAGGCGTTCGACGCCGAGCACCCGCTGTACGTGATGTACACGTCCGGCAGCACCGGCAAGCCGAAGGGCATCCTGCACACGACCGGCGGCTACCTGGTGGGTACGGCGTACACGCAGTGGGCAGTGTTCGACCTCAAGCCGGACACCGACGTGTACTGGACCGCCGCCGACATCGGCTGGGTCACCGGCCACAGCTACATCGTGTACGGCGCCCTGGCCAACGCCACCACCTCGGTGCTCTACGAAGGCACCCCGGACACCCCGCACCAGGGCCGCTGGTGGGAGATCATCCAGAAGTACAAGGTCTCCATCCTGTACTGCGCGCCGACGGCGATCCGCACGTTCATGAAGTGGGGCAAGGAGATCCCGGCGAAGTTCGACCTGTCGACGCTGCGGGTGATCGGGTCGGTCGGTGAGCCGATCAACCCGGAGGCCTACATCTGGTACCGGGAGAACATCGGCGGCAACAAGGCGCCGGTCGTCGACACCTGGTGGCAGACCGAGACCGGGATGCACATGATCTCCCCGCTGCCCGGTGTGACCGCGGGCAAGCCGGGTGCGGCGATGCGGGCGATCCCGGGCGTGAGCGTCGACGTGGTCGACGACGCCGGCAACTCGGTACCGGACGGCTCCGGTGGCTACCTGATCATCAACAAGCCGTGGCCGGCGATGCTGCGCACGCTGTGGGGCGACGACGAGCGGTACAAGGACACGTACTGGTCGCGCTGGCCGGGCGTGTACTTCGCGGGTGACGGGGCCAAGAAGGACGAGGACGGCGACATCTGGCTGCTCGGCCGGGTGGACGACGTGATGAACGTCTCCGGCCACCGGTTGTCGACCACCGAGATCGAGTCGGCCCTGGTGTCGCACCCGAAGGTCGCCGAGGCGGCCGTCGTGGGCGCGTCCGACCCGACCACCGGCCAGGCGATCGCCGCGTTCGTCATCCTGCGGTCCGAGGCCGGTGACGGCGGGCCGGACGTGGTCCAGGAGCTCCGCAACCACGTCGCCAAGGAGATCGGCCCGATCGCCAAGCCGCGGCAGATCATGGTCGTCGCCGAGCTGCCCAAGACCCGCTCGGGCAAGATCATGCGCCGGTTGCTCCGCGACGTCGCCGAGAACCGCGAGGTCGGCGACGTCACCACGCTGGCCGACAGCACCGTGATGGACCTGATCAAGACCAACCTGGAATCCGGCAAGTCCGACGACGACTGACCCGTCGTTCACCTGAATCCGGTTGCCGCACCGGGCCGCTCCTGCTGGAATGGCCCGGTGCCGGCACCCAATGGATTCGACTATGCGGAACGTCCCGACGGGACCGTTCGCATCACCCACCATGGCAAGCAGGCGACCGTGCTGCGCGGTCCCCGGGCCGCCGAGTTTCTCGCCGAGGTCGACGACGACCCGCAGGAAGTGATGGCCCGCTGGACCGGCAACTACAAACGCGGCAACGAACGGATGGGGAAGAACCACCCCCGCAACCGCGGCTGACCCACCGCGGACCGCAGCGCGTGGCATGATCGACCGGTGACCGCCCTGGTAGCCATCGTCCACGCCGGCCTGGCCGCCGCCTGGGTGGGCGGCATGACGTACTCCCTCTTTGTCGTCCAGCCGAAGCTGAAGAAATACTTCGGCAGCCGCGAGGAAGAACGCGAACACCTCACCGCAGTAATTGCCTCAGGCAACCGCTACAAGGTGCTCGCCCTGATCGGCGTGATCGCCGCAACCGGCGTCATCCTCCTCCTGCTGGACCCCGACGACTGGTGGATCCACGCCCTCAAGGCCGCCCTCCTCCTGATCGCCACCACCATCTTCTGGTACGTCTCCTGGCGCCACTGGCCCCGCCGAATCTTCGCCACCGCCACCGAACGCCCGGCCCTCCAACGCCAACTCCTCATCCTCGCCACCACCATGCTCACCCTCGCCGCCACGGCATTCGCGCTGGGCGTCGCAGCCGCTCAACTCTGAAAATTGGTCTAGTTGAGTTTGGTGGACCAGCGCCGGACGACCGCTAGGTTCCTGGGTATGGGTGGAGCTGAGGAGTACCTGGAGAAAGCCATGGAATTGGCTGGGCGGGCTGTGGACACGCAGTTGCCTGTTGTTCGGGAAGCGGCTGGGGTGGTGGCGGATGCCTTGGTGGGCGGGAAGACTTTCTGGGTGTTCGGGACCGGGCACAGTCATCTGATCGCCGAGGAGTTGTACGGGCGGGCCGGTGGGTTGGCGAGTGTGCGGGCGGTGCTCGAGCCCGGGTTGATGTTGCATGAGGGGTTGCTGAAGAGTTCGCTGCTGGAGCGGCTTGGCGGGTTGGCTGACGTCTTGTTGCGGGTCAACGAGGTCGCGGCCGGGGACGTCGTACTGGTGGTGTCGAACTCGGGGCGTAACGCAGTACCGGTTGAGTTTGCGGTCGGGGCGCGGGCGGCGGGGGCGAAGGTGGTGGCGTTGACGTCACTGGCGCACAGTGAGGCTGTCGAGTTTCGGGCGCCGGGTGGGCAACGGTTGTTCGAGGTCGCTGATGTGGTGATCGACAACTGCGGGGTGCCCGGCGACGCGCTGATCGCGGTCGAGGGCAGTCCGGAGCGGACCGGGTCGACCTCGACGGTGGTCGGTGCGCTGCTGGCGCAGGCGCTCGTCGTGGAGGTCGTCGCCCTGCTCGCCGAGCGCGGGCACACTCCCGACGTACTGCGCAGCCTCAACGCCTGACCGCGGGCGCGCCACATCCGCCGTGCCTGATCAAATGGGCCAAGGGCCGCGACGGGGACGCGCGGTCGTGCAGGCCGGCCCGATCTGATCAGTGATCACGCCGGAGGTCGGCGAAGCAGGTCAGGAAGCGCGATAGGCCACGGTGATGTCGTAGCGGTCCGAGCGGTAGACCGAGCGGCCGAACTCGATGACCTCGCCGGACGCGGTCCGCGGGGCCGAGGTGATGATCAGGCAGGGCACGGTGGGGTCGATTCCGAGCAGCTCGGAGTCGGCCGGGTCCAGCGGCGCCGCGACGATCGAGGCGTTGACCATGCCCAGCGTCACGCCGTACCGGGTCGAGAGGGAGTCGTAGAGCGAGACCTCGGCGAGGTCCAGTTCCTCCAGCCCGGGATAGCGCCGCAGCGAGAGCGCGGTCCGCTCGATCGCCATCGGCTCGCCGTCGGCGGTGCGGAGTCGCACGAGGTGCAGCACCGGCGTACCGACCGGCTCTTCCAGTTCGGCGGCCAGGGTCTCGTCGGCGGTGTCGACGCGATGCTCGAGCACCTTGGCGCCGGGCGTGAGGCCGCGGGCGCGCATGTCCTGGCTGAAGGAGGAGGTGAGCATCCGGGCCGGACGCGGCTCGGTGACGAACGTGCCACCCCCTGGCCGGCGAGCGGCGAGCCCTTCCGCGACGACCCGGTCCACCTCCTGCCGCACGGTCATCCGGGCCACGCCGAAGCGCTCGGCCAGGACGCGCTCGGACGGCAGCACCGTACCTGCGGTGAGGCTGCGGGCGAGGGTCTCCAGAATCTCGCGGATCTGGTCACCCTTCGGCCGGTCGGTACGGAGCTGCGTGGGGAGTTCCGCTAGGTCACCGGGGTTGTTCCTTGGGCGGGCCATGACGTCAGTATCCCTGGGATTGTGCCCGGCAAACCGGTTGCCGGGGATCGCGAGCCACCACGTGCTCCTGGAAATGTTCGAACTAGACCATTACAGCCGACAGTACTGTTCGGCCTGCCCCGCCGCCACCTATCGGCTTCGTGGTGAGCGAGTAACTTTGCAGCTATGTCGTCCGCACAGAACGTCACTGACACCGTCCAGGACGGTGCGTGGAAGCGCCAGGGCAACCGCTTCACCGACCGGATCAGCAGGGAGTCCACGTCGGCACCCGGCGAGGGCCCTGACGAGTACGGGCGCTGGCCCGTCGAGCCCGGCCGGTACCGGCTGATTGTCAGCCTCGCGTGTCCGTGGGCGCACCGCTCGGTCATCGTCCGGCGGCTGCTCGGCATGGAGGACGTGATCAGCCTGGCCGTCGTCGACCCGGTCCGCGACGAGCGCGGCTGGCGGTTCACTCTCGACCCGGACGACACCGACCCGGTGCTCGGGATCAAGTTCCTCTCCGAGGCCTATCTCGCCACCGACCCGCAGTACGAGGGGCGGGTGACGGTGCCGGCGATCGTGGACACCGTCTCGGGTCTCGTGGTGACCAACGACTATCCACAGATCACGCTCGACCTGTCGACCGAGTGGGTCGACTTCCACGCCGCCGGCGCGCCGGAGCTGCTGCCCGCCGATCGCGAGGAGATGGACCGACTGATCGACGAGATCTACACCGACGTGAACAACGGGGTCTACCGGTGTGGGTTCGCGCGCGGACAGGAGGCCTACGAGGCGGCGTACGACGCGCTCTTCGCCCGGCTGGACGCGCTGGAGGAGCGGCTCGCCGATCGTGAGTACCTGCTCGGCGACACGCTGCGGGAGGTCGACGTCCGGTTGTTCACCACGCTGGTGCGCTTCGACGCGGTCTACCACGGGCACTTCAAGTGCAACCGCAACAAGCTCACCGAGCTACCGAACCTGTGGGCCTACGCGCGGCGGCTCTACCAGCTTCCCCACTTCGGCGAGACGGTCGACTTCGACCAGATCAAACGGCACTACTACGTCACCCACACCGACATCAATCCGAACGGCCTGGTCCCGAAGGGCCCGGACCCGAGCGTCTGGACCGCCTGACGGGGAGGCCGCGGACCCGGTAGGCGCGGAACCGGTAGGATGGGCCGCTGAGCGTCAAAGGTGTGCCGGGAAGTCTGGTCGGCGATTGGTCCGAACGATCCCGATGAAGGGTTAGTCCTGTGCCTCCAGCCCCCCGCCTGCGCACGAAGCGCCGCGCCTTCCCGCGCATCCTCGGTCCGGAGCGCGCGTTCCTGGCCGACACCCTGCGGACCGAGACCACCGGTGGCCTGCTGCTGGTGGGCGCCGCCGTGATCGCGCTGGTCTGGGCCAACTCGCCGTGGCAGGACGCCTATCACCACCTGCGCGACTTCGAGCTCGGTCCGCTGACGGTGGAGGGCTGGGCGGCCGACGGCGCGCTGGCGTTGTTCTTCTACCTGGCCGGTGTCGAGCTGAAGCGCGAGCTGGTGGTCGGCACGTTGTCTCGGATCAGCGAGGCCGTCGTACCGGTGGTCGCTGCCATCTCCGGAATGGTGCTTCCGGCAATCATCTACCTGGCCGTCAACCTGACCGTGGACGGCGGCCGGACGTCGGGCTGGGCGGTGCCGACGGCCACCGACATCGCGTTCGCCCTGGCCGTGCTGGCGATCGTCGGCTCCTCGTTGCCCGGTGCGCTGCGCGCCTTCCTGCTCACCCTCGCGGTGGTGGACGACTTCGGCGCGATCCTGGTGATCGCCGTGTTCTTCTCGCACGGCTTCCACCTGCTGGCGCTGCTCGCCGCGATCGCCCTGATCGGTGTGTACTACCTGCTGCAGCGCTTCCGCTTCCGTACGCCGCTGCTGTACGTTCCCGTCGCGCTCGGCGCCTGGTGGTTCATGCACGAGTCGGGAATTCACGCCACGATCGCGGGCGTCGCGCTCGGTCTGGTCACCCGCGTCCTGCCCGACCCGGGCGAGAAGCAAGCGCCGGCCGCGCGGATCGAGCACCGGCTGCGGCCGTGGTCGGCGGGCGTCGCGGTGCCGCTGTTCGCCCTGTTCGCCGCCGGTGTCACGCTCGGCGGCGACGCGCTGCGCGAGATGCTGACCGATCCGGTCGCGATCGGGGTGGTGGCCGGGCTGATGGCCGGCAAGATGATCGGGGTGTTCGGCGGGTCCTGGCTGACCGCCCGCTTCACCCGGGCCGAGCTGAACTCCGACCTCGCCTGGCGCGACGTCGCCGCCGTCTCGGTGCTGGCCGGCATCGGTTTCACCGTCGCGTTGCTGATCGCCCAGCTCGCCTTCGGCGACGACCTCGCCCAGATCGAGCGCGCCAAGGCCGCGGTCCTGGTCGCGTCGCTGCTGTCCGCGCTGCTCGCCGCGATCCTGCTGTTCCGCCGCAACCGCGCGTACGCCGAGGATTGACGCGGGGGTACAAGCTAGTCTCGGGAGCCAAGGACCCGTGGGAAGGAGCGCCATGTCGATGGGGCAGACCGAGGATGAGCCCACTGTCGGGCAGCTCGTCGCCAACGCCAGCAAGGATCTGTCCAGCCTGGTCCGCAGCGAGCTCGAACTGGCCAAGACCGAGCTGAAGTCGACCGCCGTCGCGGCCGGCACCGGCGCGGGGATGTTCGGCGCCGCCGGCTTCCTGGCGCTGCTCGCGGTCATCCTGCTGTCCATCGCCGCGGCGTACGGCGTGCACGCGCTCGGCCTGCATCCGGCGCTGGCCTTCCTGATCGTTGCCGTGCTCTACCTGCTGATCGCGGCCGTGCTGGTGCTGGTCGGCAAGAAGATGATGGGCAAGGCGAAAGGTCCGCAGCGCGCGATCGAGACCTCGAAGGAGTCCGTCGAGGCGCTCAAGGCGATCGGCAAGGGCGACTAGTGCGCCGCGTCGGAAGTTGCGTTGGCGATAGCGGTGCACTAATGCGCCGCGTCGGGCGATCGCCGTGGAGCTCTGACCGCTGAGTCCCGCCGGCGTTTCGGATCTGCTCGTCGACGGGCCGTGGTCGCACTCGCTGGTGGCGGCCAACGGGGCGAGGTTCCATGTGGCCGAGTGCGGTGCGGCGGACGATCCGCTCGTACTGTTCCTGCACGGCTTTCCCGAGTTCTGGTGGGCCTGGCGGCATCAGCTGCCGGTGGTCGCCGCAGCGGGGTACCGGGCTGTTGCGATGGACCTGCGCGGCTACGGAGCCAGCGACAAGACGCCCCGCGGCTACGACCCCTTCACCGTCTCCGCTGATGTCTCCGGCGTCATCAGGTCGCTCGGTGCGACCGATGCGGTTGTCGTCGGGCACGGCTGGGGCGGCTTCGCCGGCTGGTCGGCCGCAGTACTGGCGCCCAAGCAGGTGCGGGCTCTGGCGGCTGTGTCATCGCCACATCCACTTCAGCTGATGCGGTCCGGGCAGTTGCGGTCGATGGCGCAGGTCGGCTGGTTCCAGCTGCCGATCCTGCCGGAGCGGCGGCTGCTCGCCCACGACGGCATCCACATCGAGCAGCTCCTCCGCGCCTGGTCGGCGCCCGGCAGCGCCTTCCCCGACGCCGAGGCCTCCCGCCGCTACCGCGCGGCCCTGCAGGTCTGGCCGGCGCCGCACTGTGCGCTGGAGTATCACCGCTGGTTCCTCCGCTCCCGCCTACGCCCCGACGGCCGCCGGTACTCCGCCCGCATGCGCACCCCGATCGCAGTACCTGTCCTCCAACTCCACGGAGCCCAAGACGGCGCCGTCACCGCCACAACCCCCACCGGACTGCTCACGGGTCCACTACGCCGCGAAGTACTAACCACCGCCGGCCACTTCCCCCACGAAGAAACCCCAGCCCTCTTCAACGCAGTCCTTCTGGACTGGCTGGCCCGCCTACCGGCCTGAGGTTCATGACACTGCCACGGGACCGACGGTGCCGGTGATGCGCCAACCGATCTCACCTCGGACGGTGGGGTCGTCCACGAGGCGGTAGGTCAGCCAGCGCGCGTCCAGGCAACCTCGCCACAGACTCACTCCGACGGTGCCGGTCGAGATCTTCTTGTCGAAGACGACCTTGCCCAGCGTGACGTACGGCGTACCGGCGGGCTGATCGCAGATGTCGGAGCCGGTCGGCCGGCTCTTCACCCACTCGATCCGCACGCCCGAATAGGACGCTATCCACGCCCTCTCCCGCTCGTCGAACGGCCTCTTGGCCGCCCCCGGACCGCTGGGGTTTCCGGCCGCCTCGTACCACGCGTCAAGGACCTTGACGACCGGCCAGCCGCCGGGGGGACGCTCTGCTTTCGTCACCTCTTTGAGCGCCAGAGCCCAGCCGTGGGCCGTCAAGTTCAGCTCAGCGGTGGTGCTACCCGTCATCGGCCCTTTGGAACTGGCCGGTCCGGACTGCTCCACCACTTGGGTCGTCGGCGTCGGTCGGGTCGTCGGCGTCGGTCGGGCTGTCTCTTGGTGGTCTCTGCCGGCAAGGGTGACCGTGCCGGCCAGTACGGCGACGACGGCTGCCGCGGCGAGTAGGGCGGGGGCTTTGCGGCGTACCGGCCGCGTAGTTGCCGCAGGCAATTGATCGACCAGGTTTTCCTTGTCCGCAAAGGTTTCGCGGAGCAGGGCGCCGACCTCGTCGTCCGTGAGTTGGGCCATGTCAGTGATCCTTGTCGAAGGTCGGGAGGTTGGCTCGCAGGGTGGCCAGGCCGCGGGATGCGTGCGAGCGCACGGTGCCGTTGGAGCAGCCGAGGATGGTGGCGATCTCGTCGTCCGTGAGGTCCTCGTAGAACCGCAGGACCAGTACTGCGCGCTGCTGGCGCGGCAGGTCGGCCAGCAGGCGCCAGGCGGCGTCTCGTTGGACCAGGCGCGCGCTGACGTCGTCGTCGGCCGGTGCGTCGGGCAGCTCGGCCAGGGGCACTTCCTGGTTCTTGAGCCGGCGGCGCCAGCTCAGGAACTCGTTGACCACCATCTTGCTCAGGTAGGCGTCGGGCTTGTCGACCGAGCCGATCCGGTCCCAGCGCCGGTGCGCCCGGGCCAGGACCGTCTGGACGAGATCCTCCGCGCTGTGCACGCCACCGGACAACATCAGCGCGAGCCGCAGCAGGCGTCGCTCGTTCGACGACACCACCTCGTCGAACGTCAGCGGTTCGCTATGTCCGCTCGTGATCGTCACACTCCTACAACGCCGTGGGTGCGCCGATCTGTTGCGCGGGACTCAGGTGCAACTTTGGGTGGAGACCTCTTCGGTCGCCTTCGCGCCGGCCGCCGCGTCCTCGGCGACCTGTTCGGCGGTCAGCACGTAGCCGGTGCGGTTGTCCTCCACCGAGGCGGCGAAGACGACGCCGTACACGGTGCCCTTGGCGGAGATCAGCGGGCCACCCGAGTTGCCCGGGCGGACCTGCGCCCAGATCGAGAACGCCCGCCGCGTCACCGTCTTGTCGCCGTAGATGTCCGGACCACGCAGCCGCTCCTCGGACCGGATCCGGGCCGGCTCGGAGTCGAACGGCCCGTTCTCCGGGTAGCCGAGCACCACCGCGGCGGCGTCGGCCTTGCCTTCCTTGTCGAAGACCAAGGGCTTGACGTTGAGCCCAGGGACGTACAGCACCGCGACGTCGACGCTGGAGTCGAACAGCACCACCTTGGCGTCGTACTTCTTCCCGTTGACCTCGACCTTCGGCGAACTGACTCCGGCCACCACGTGCGCGTTCGTCATCACCCGCTGCGGCGCGTAGACGAAACCGCTGCCCTCGAGGCCGCGCGAGCAGTTCGCCACGCCGGTCACCTTGGCGATCCGGCTGTACGCCTCCCGCACCACCGGGTTGCGCGCGATCGCGCCGTCCGGCGGCTGCGTCTCGCGGATCCGCTCCGGCACGAACGGGTCGAGGAAGCGCGGGAACAGATCGGTGTTCACCACGTCGTTGAACGCCTGCAGAGCACGGTCCGCGCCACCCGGCAGCGCCTCGTCGACCTTGGCGAGCACCTGCGAACCGCGGACCGCCGAGGTCACGCTCGGGATCCGGGCGCCGCTGACGGCGACACCGAGCACCCAGGAGACGACCAGGACCGACGCGGCCGCCAGCGCCGCGCCACCCAGCGCGTCGACGGCTTTCACGGGTTTCCAGGAGATCTTGTTTCTCAGCTTGGACCCGAGCAAGGCACCGATCGTCCGCCCGATCGAGGCCAGGATCACCACCAGGACCAGGGCCGCGAAGGACACCTCGACACTGGGCGAGAAGTTGTCCAGCACGCGCGGTACGCCGTACACGCCGATCGCGGCGCCCGCCAGCAACCCGACGGTCGCGCACGCGCCGAGCACGAACCCCTCGATGTAGCCGGAGATCGCCACCAGCCCGGTCACCACCAGCAGCGCGATATCGAGACCGCTCACTCCACACCCTCCGGACGCCCCAGGTCGTGCTCGATGGCCGTCAGCCGCCGTACATCCTCCGGCCGTCGTCCCTCACTCCGCCAGGCCGCCTCGACCAGTCGGTCGGGCAACGGTACGACGTGGGTGGGGTCCCAGTCGCGCGCCCAGCCGCCGAGCTTGAGCAACTTGTCGAGCAGACCGGCGGTGAAACCCCAGATGTAGAGGTCACCGACAGTGAACGCCGGGCCGGTGAACCCGGACGGATGCAGGCAACTGATCCGGTTGGCGGGGTCGCTCAGCGCCTCGAGCGAGACCCGGTGGACCGACGCGACCTCGGCCGGATCGACCACCGCGACCGGTGACGGCTCGCGCCACCAGCCGAGCACGGGCGACACGGCGAAGTTGCTGACCGGCACCCACAGTGACGGCCAGACCGCGAACACCTCGACGCCGGTCGGGTCGACCCCGGTCTCTTCCTCCGCTTCGCGCAGCGCAGTACGGATCAGTCCTTCGACGCCGGTGCCGTCCTCGGGGTCGACGCGGCCGCCGGGGAAGGACATCTGGCCGGCGTGGCTGCGCAACGTCCAGGCCCGCTCGGTCAGCAGCACGTCCGGACCGTTGCCATGGACATCATTGCCCTGAGCCTCGTTGCTGTGGGCATCGTTGCCGTCGGCAAGCAGGATCAGTACTGCGGAGCCGCGGACGCCCGGGTCGTCCTCGGGCGGGAGGAAGCGGGACAACTCGTTGGGGTCGACCTCCTTGGAGGCGGTCCGCAACCGGTGCAGGAAGTCGGGCAGCTCCACGTCGTACGTCGTACTGGTCCTCACAGGCCGACTCCCAGTTTGTCCTTCACCAGCTGGTCGAGCTCCTGCTGCGAGGTGATCGGCTTGCGGTGCACGTGGACGACCGCGCCGTCCTCGTCGACGAAGACGGTCAACGGCGGACCGCCGATCTTCAGGGGCTGCTGGAGTTGCTTCTCCCGGTCGACCAGATGGGGGTAGTCCCAGTGCTGCTCGATCGCAAACTTCACCGCGAGGTCCGGCCGGGTGTCGATGTAGTCGATGCCGAGCAACTGGAGTTTGCCGCCAGCCTTGCGGTGCAGCTCGGCGAGGTAGGGCGCTTCCTCACGGCACGGGCCGCACCATTGGGCCCAGATGTTGATCACCAGCGGGCCGCGCAGGTCCGCCAGCCGGGTGTCGGGGCCCTTGCCCAGGCAGGGCAGGCTGATGTCCGGCAGCGCCTTGGCTACTGCCGGCCGCGACTGGACACTCGGGCACGCCGTCAACTGATCGGCTCCGGCGACAGTCCCATCTGGCTCCTTCGCGACACTCCCCGGCTCTTGATCGCCGCAGGCAACCAGTAAACCCAGCACCGCAAACACGCCGGCCACGAGCGCCAGGCCGCGGCGCGCAGTACGGAGGCTGGGTGGTCGGTTCACGCCGGGGTCTTCACCAGTTTTGCGGCCAACTCGGGGTCGACGGGACCGGTGCCGTACGAGGGGCACCACTGGGCGATCGGGCAGGCGCCACAGGCCGGCTTCTTGGCGTGGCAGCGGCGGCGGCCGTGGAAGATCAGCCGGTGCGAGAGCATCGTCCAGTCCTTCTTCGGGAACAGCGCGCCGATCAGGTGCTCGACCTTGACCGGGTCCTCCTCCGCGGTCCAGCCGAACCGGCGGACCAGCCGGCCGAAGTGCGTGTCGACGGTGATGCCGGGCACCCCGAAGGCGTTGCCGAGCACGACGTTCGCCGTCTTGCGGCCGGTCCCGGGCAGCTTGACCAGCTCCTCGAGCTTGTCCGGCACCACCCCGTCGTACTCGTCGACCAGCGCCTGACCGAGTTTCATCAGGCTGTTGGTCTTGGCCCGGAAGAAGCCGGTCGGCTTGAGGATCGTCTCCAGCTCCTCGCGATCGGCCTCCGCGTACGCCGCGGCGTCCGGGTACTTCGCGAACAGCGTCGGCGTCACCTTGTTGACCATCACGTCGGTGGTCTGGGCCGACAGGATGGTGGCGACCAGCAGCTCCAGCGGGGTGGTGAAGTCCAGCTCGCAGTGCGCGTCCGGATACGTCTCGGTGAGCACCTTGTGCATCTTGCGCGCCCGCCGGACCAGCTGGGTGTGGGTCTCGCCGGTGAACACGGGCGCCTTGCGCGGCAGCTTCAACGGCAGGTCTACCGGCTCGGGCAGGGCTGAGTCGACAGAGGCGAGGGCCTCGGCGCGCTGGATCGGCATGGAGGCCAGCTTACGTCCGCCCACCGACAGCTTCGTGCGGCTCGGTCAGGGTGCTGCGAAGGTGATGGTGAGGTGGCTGCCACCGGGGTGTGGCTGTGGCGCGTCGGGTGCCTTCAACCGGTCGGCTATGTCGTCGAGGACGGCAATGGTCATCCGGAGGTCCGGTACTGCGGTGCCTTCCGGCGGCAACCTGGTCTCGGCCTCCTCCGGCGGGTTGTCGCCGAAGTAGCGGGCCGTGTCCAGGTTGACCGTCCAGCAGGCCAGCGAGACCTCTGCCTGGCCAGATGCGGCCAGACCGACCCGCAGGTCGCCGTACACGGCATAGCCGGCGTCTGCGACTCTCACCGTCGTACTGCGCTCCTCTCCGGCGGAGCAGGTCGGCAGCAGCTCGCGGATCGCGGCGTCCGCCTGGGAGGCCAGCAGTTGCGAGTCGATGCCGTCGTCCCGGTGGATCCTGGCCTGCGGGACTCGCGGGATCCACGCCTTGGCCCACTCGTCACCGGCATTGACCCGGGCCTTGGCGAACGCGATGGCGGCGTCGATGCGCTGCTTCTCGACCAGCAGGTGGATGACTCGGGCCGTCGCGTCCTGTCCGGCGTACCAGGGTTGCTTGTCCTCATGCTCAGCCGGGTCGCCGCCGCCGGCGAGGAGCGTCGCCCACCACATGTAACTGGCCAGCTTGCTGGTGCCGGCGAGGGCTTCTAGGTCCTGCAGGCGGTCGAGGCGGCCGAGTGTGCGGATCAGTTGGAGCAGGTAGACGGCATCCTCTGCGGTGGCTGCCCTGGCCCGCAGCTCGTCGACCTCGTCGTGAGCAGCCAGATAGGCAGCGAGCTGCGCGGCCGACGGCTTGTCACCAGCGTCCGCCCGGCCCCGCAACTCGTCGAGCTGACCGTGCTCGGCCCGCAGGCGAGCAGCCAGCCGCGGAGCCTCCCGCAGCTCGGAGGCATCCAGTACTGCGATGGCTTCGGTGGCCTGCCCGCTGTCGGCCAGCAACTCGGCCAGCAGGTCCGGTGCGATCCACTGGCGAGGGCGCAACACGGCGAGTGCGTCGTCGGCGCGGCCCTGGTCGGCGTACAGGCGGGCCAGCTGATACCAGGCCATGTCGTCGTCCACACTCTGCTCACGTAGTACGGCGGCAGCCTCGTCGGCGAGGCCCTGCTCGATCAGGTGGTCGAACACCTTCTCGTCGGCCCTGCGCTCCTGGGCCAGCAGGTCCCTTGCTCGGGCGTTGCCGGCCTCAGCATGGGCCTGCAGCTCCTTGACCTGGCCCTGCTCGGCGAGGGCGTCGATCAGCAGGGTTTCTGCCACGCGGTCGCCGGCTGAGGCGTGCTGCCGGAGTTCATCCAGGCGGCCTTCGGCTCGGAGGGTGCCCAGCCGGATCGAGTGGTTGGCGAGCTCGCGGAGGTCGTCGGTGCGGCCGAGCTCGCGGAGCAGCGCCTGCAGTCTGGCCCGGTCCGCGGGGAGGCCGCTCGCCTTCAGCAGGTCGATCGCCTCGTCGATCCGGCCGCGCTGGAGGAGCTCGTCCACCTCGTGAGTGCGGTCGAGCGGGCGGCTGTCGATGCTGGTGAGCCGGTTGAGCTCGCTGCCACGCTCCCGGAGGAACTGGTCGAGCCTCGGAGCCACCTCCGGGTCCTTGCTGGCTCGCAGGATGTCGATCGCCTCGTCGAGACGGCCGTACTCGCGCAGCAGGAGTACCAGCAGGCCCTCGGCTCGCGGGTCGTCGCTGGCGCGCAGTACGGCGGCAGCCTCGTCGACGAACCCGTCCTTGGCCAGCGCCCGGGCCCTGCGTCCGAGCTCGAACACGGAGTCGGCTGACGGCGTACCGGTCGCCTGACCCCGGCCCTGCTTGCGGCCCTTCTTGAGGCGCCTTCTCAGCCAATCGAGCATCCCTCATCCTCACTGCTCGAGGGCCGGCTGAGTAGGCCCTCCGGCGAGTCCCGGCGGGCCTACGTGGCGGTTCGGCAAGCCGAGGGGCTACGGTTTTGGGGCGACCGGGTGTGATCCGCCTGGCGCCGGGGCGGCTCGCAGCCTCCTCGAAGGTCGCAGTTCAGGTCCAAGGAGGCCCATTCGTGGACGCCGCAGTGCTCCGACAGGCACCGCTTTTCAGCCAGCTCGACGACGAAGCAGCCGATGCGCTGGCCGCATCGATGACGGAGAGCAGGCTGCGCCGCGGCCAGGTGCTGTTCCACGAGGGCGACTCCGGTGACCGGCTGTTCGTCGTTGTCGAGGGCAAGGTCAAGCTCGGCCGCACCTCGGCCGACGGCCGGGAGAACCTGATCGCCGTGCTCGGCCCCGGCCAGATGTTCGGCGAACTGTCCCTGTTCGACCCGGGCCCGCGCTCGGCGACCGTCACGGCCGTCACCGACGCGTCGCTGATGTCGCTGACCCACGACGAGCTGCTCCGCTGGCTGGCCGGCCGCCCCGAGGTGGCCCGCGGCCTGCTGCTCCAGCTCGCGTCCCGGCTCCGCAAGGTCTCCGACGTGGTGGCCGACCTGGTCTTCTCCGACGTACCGGGCCGGGTCGCCAAGGCCCTGCTCGACCTGGCCAGCCGCTTCGGCCGCACCGCCGACGACGGCGTCCACGTCCACCACGACCTGACCCAGGAGGAGCTGGCCCAACTGGTCGGCGCCTCCCGCGAAACAGTCAACAAGGCCCTGGCCGACTTCGCCTCCCGAGGCTGGGTCCGCCTGGAACCCCGCTCAGTAGTCCTCCTCGACATCGAGCGCCTCCAACGCCGCGCCCGCTGACCTTTGAGGGGTTAACCCCTCAAAGGGCGGGTTGCACCGTCAGATTCTCGCGGGGCAACCCCGCAACTCGAGGGTCAACCCTTCACAGTGCACGCCCTGATGCTGCACGCCGGGCGAAGGCACGTCGGATGCGTGCGGCGACATCGGCGGGACCGTTCAGGTCAGTCCAGACGATCCGGACGACTTCGAGCCCGAGGGCCCGCAGACGGTCCTCGCGCAACTTCTCACGAACGAGGATCTCCGGCGAGCCTCCCGCGTACTTCACCAACCCGTCGAACTCGACGACGGTGCCTTGCTCGGCAAAGAAGAAGTCGACCCGGCCGACCAGGCCAGCGGCGTCACCGAGTTCAACCTGAAGCCGCGGCGTGGGGAGGCCCTGGTTGTGGAGCAGAACCCGCAGCCGGGACTCCCCGACCGACTCCGACAGCTTGTCGGCGAAGCCGAGAGCCGCCTTGGCCCTGGTGCTCCCTGGCCAGAACTCGATCCTGGCCAGCATCTGCTGCACGGCTGCCTCGGCCGGGTGGTCGCGGAGTACAGCATCGGCACTCACCACGGCTGACTCGAACGACGCAGTACAGGCGGTCTCGACGAGAGCCCGCGGCAGCGTCGTCACGGTCAGACCATCGACCTTCGTCAACTCGCTGGGCGCGAACCGGCCCCGGTGGTGTCTCACTCCCGCGACCGGACCGCCACGACGCCCATCGAGGCGACTTGCCTGTACTTCGGTCAGGTCCACTCCCCACAACGGCACTCCATGCAACACCAGGGCTGTCTGGTGGCTCAGTGCGATCGCTCCCGGGGCTATCGAGTTCGCCACGGCGAAGGCCAGCCTCCGATGCCGCCACGTTTCTCGATCCCACGGAGCAAGGTGACTGAGGTCTGTCCTCTCGGCGTACTGCCCATAGCGAACCTTCTCCCAGCGTCCATCAGCGACGCGTTCGCGCAATTGCTGACGTGTGTAGCCAGAGGTGAGGGCCTGCGCGCGGCTGAACACACCACCTTGCTCGAGCGCGACCGTCTTCAGCAGCGGATTCATCCGATCAGGATCGCCGCCGTCCCACCCCCGCCGCTCACCCTCCACCCACCTGTGGATAACCCTCTGAGGGGTTAACCCCTCAGAGGATGGGTTGCCTGGTGAGATTCCGGGTAGGCAACCCGCCCTTTGGAGGGTTAACCCCTCAGAGGGCGGGGTTGAGGACGTCCGCCCGCTAAGAGTTCAGGTAGTCGAGTTGGGCTCGGACTGAGCGTTCGGCGGCGGGCCAGAGGAGTTGTGGGACGTCGGCGTAGACGTGGTGGACGATCGCCTCGGGGGTGGTGTGGCCGGCGGCTACGGCTGTGCGGACCTGGTCGAGGCGTTCGTGGCGGTGGTCCAGGTAGTAGGTCAGTACTGCGCCTGGGTCGTCGATGACTGGGCCGTGGCCGGGTAGGAGGCGGGTGACGCCTGCTGGGGAGTTGGCGAAGGCCCGGAGGCTCTCCAGCGAGTGCAGATAGGGGCCTAGGGCACCGTCGGGGTGCGCCACTACCGACGTGCCGCGGCCGAGCACTGTGTCGCCGGTGAGCAGGGAGCCGTCCTGCGGGAGCCAGAAGCAGACCGAGTCCATCGTGTGGCCGGGAGTCGGCAGTACTTCGATCCGCAGGTCGCCCGCGGTGATCACGTCGCCCTCCTCGAGGCCGTGCGCGTGGTCGGTCGGGATGCGGAAGGCAGGGTCCACCGAGCGCACCGGACAGTTCGCCTGCGACGCGAACCACGCAGCGCCTTCCGAGTGGTCGAAGTGCCCGTGCGTGAGCAGCACAGTCGAGACAGTGCACCCGTACTCCGCGACTGCGTCGAGCACCGCCTGCAGGTGGTCGGTCAGGAGCGGTCCGGGGTCGACCACGACGGCCGTGTCGGCACCGGGGTCGCGGAGGATCCACGTGTTGGTGCCGTCCAGCGTCATCGGGCCCGGGTTCGCCGCGAGCACGCGCGTCGCGTAGTCGGTGACTTGCTCGACTGTCATGTCGTCTCCAGGTAGGCCTGGTCATTCTCGATCCGCACGGTCGGCAGGATCGGCCGGATCTCGCGGCTGGTGGACGTGGCGAGTACGTCGGCGACCGCGTCGTACGGGAGGAGGTCCCGGCAGCAGAGGTACGTGGGCGGGAGCATGAGCATCTCGCCGGCCTCCACTGCGCGTACTGCGTCGGCAGGAGCCATCCACGCGACCTGGTCGGACTCGCTGGTCACGTCACGCGTCACCTGCCCGGCCGGGAGGGCCGCGACGAAGAAGCGGGTGTCGTAGCGGCGCGGCTCGAACTCCGGGGTGATCCAGTGCGCCCAGACGCCGAGCAGGTCGGCACGCAGTACCAGGCCCCGGCGATGCAGGAAGTCGGCGAACCCGAGCGTGCGCGACTCCAGCGCGACCCGGTCGGCCTCCCAGTCGTCGCCGGTCGTGTCACCGACCACAGACTCCGTGGACGGCCCGGCCAGCAGCACACCGGACTCCTCGAACGTCTCCCGTACTGCGGCCGCCACGTACGCCGCGGCCGTGTCGGCAGAGCACCCCAGCCGCTCCCCGAACCACTCAGGCGACGGCCCGGCCCAGGAGTCGGCGATAGACGCGTCGGTGGGGTCCACCCGCCCGCCCGGGAAGACGGTCATCCCGGCCGCAAACGCCATCGTCTGCTGCCGGCGCAGCAGGTAGACCTCAGGACGGTGGTCGGTGTCCCGCAACAAGATGACCGTCGAGGCGGGCCGAGGCTCAGCCGCCACCCGCTCCCCTCGAGCAAAGGAAAGCGCTTCCGCAGCCATCCGCCCAGAAAGCAACTGAGACTTCAGATCCCGAACCATCCGCACCGCACCTCCACATCATCGCCCACCGTCACAGCATGCTGGCGGCGAGCGCAGCCCGCTCGGCTGGCAGCCCGGGGACCCCTTCGTAGTAACCGCTGGAGCCAGGCGCCCTGAACTGCAGGGGATCCCCCGCCAGAGGGCGGCCCACTACCGCGCTCGCTGCGGAGGCGACTCCGCAGCGGGGCGCGGCGGTGCGAGCGTCAGTTGACCTCGACGATGAGTTCTATTTCTACCGGGGCGTCGAGGGGGAGGACGGGGACGCCGACGGCGGAGCGGGCATGCTGGCCGGCCTCGCCGAAGAGCTGGCCGAAGAGCTCGGAGGCTCCGTTGGCGACCTGGGGCTGGCCGGTGAAGTCGGGGGTCGAGGCGATGAAGGCGACCGCCTTGACGATCCGCTTGATGTTCGCCAGGTCACCGATCTCCGCCTTGACCGCGGCCAGCGCGTTCAGCGCGCACTGCTGGGCGCACTCGCTCGCCACCTCGGCGGTGACGGCGTCGCCGACCTTGCCGGTGGCGATCAAGGCACCGTCACGCAGCGGCAGCTGGCCGGACGTGTAGACCAGGTTGCCGGTCCGCAGCGCCGGGACGTAGGCGGCGACCGGCTTGGCGACCTCGGGCAGCTTCAGGCCGAGCTCGGCCAGCTTCTCCTCCGGGTGGCTCATGATTCAGTGATCTCCCGCTTCAGGTAGGCGACCAGGTTCTCCGGGTTCAGGCCCGGGACGACCTGGACCAGCTCCCAGCCGTCCTGACCCCAGTTGTCGAGGATCTCCTTGGTCGCGTGGACCAGCAGCGGCACGGTCGAGTACTCGAACTTCTTCATAAGGGGACTCTAACGGGCTCCTCTACCGGAGCGCTGCGAGCCACCACCTACGCTGGACCGCATGGCAAGGCTGCATGTGGTCACCGGCAAAGGCGGGACCGGCAAGACGACGGTGGCTGCTGCCATGGCGCTCGCGCTGGCCGACCAGGGCAAGCGGATCCTGCTGGTCGAGGTGGAGGGCCGCCAGGGGCTGGCCCAGCTCTTCGACGTACCGCCGCTCCCGTACGTCGAACGCCGGATCGCCGTCGGACCCGCCGGGGGTGAGGTCTACGCCCTGGCCGTGGACGCCGAGGCGGCCCTGCTGGAGTACCTGGACATGTACTACCACCTGGGTCGCGCCGGGAAGGCGCTGGACAAGGTGGGTGCGGTCGACTTCGTCACCACGATCGCACCGGGGCTCCGGGACGTCCTGCTGACCGGCAAGGTCTACGAGGCCACCCGGCGCAAGGCGCACGGACGGCTCGCGTACGACGCCGTTGTCCTGGATGCGCCGCCAACTGGTCGCGTGGGGCGGTTCCTGAACGTGAACCATGAAGTGGCCGGGCTGGCCAAGGTCGGACCGATCCGCAACCAGGCGGACGCGATCATGGGCATGCTCCGCTCGGACGTCACGCGGATCCACTTGGTCACGCTGCTGGAGGAGATGCCGGTTCAGGAGACGCTGGACGCGGTGGAGCAACTCGAGTCGCTGGATCTCAAGGTCGGCTCGATCGTGGTGAATATGGTCCGTCACAGCCCGCTCGACGATGACGCGCTGGCCCTTGCGGTGAAGGAGAAACTACCTGCAGCCGAGCTCACGCGCGGACTCAAGGCAGCCGGCATCACCGCCACCAAGGAGCTGACCGCGGCGCTCTCACGGGAGACACACGACCACGCAGTACGGGTCGGCCTGGAACGCGAGAACCGCGACCGAATAGATGCCCTAGGCAAGAAAGTCACCGAGCTGCCGTTGCTTCCCGATGGTATCGACCAAGGCGCATTGTTTGATCTTGCTGAGGAGCTGACCCCATGATTGTGCTTTTGGCCTCGCCTGCTGTGCTTTTGGCCTCGCCTTCGGCTCGGCGGGTCATCGGGCTTAACTCCCGATCTTCCCTCGTCGCTGCGGTCGCTTCGCTCCCTCCGCTCCTCAGTCCAGATCGGGAGGCCCGATGACCACGTTGGAGCTGGATGGGTTGGGTTCATGACCACGTTGGATCTGGATGGGTTGGGTTCATGACCACGTTGGATCTGGATGGGTTGATTGATGATCCGGGGACCCGGATCATCGTCACGTGTGGCGCGGGTGGAGTGGGCAAGACCACTACGGCGGCGGCGTTGGGGCTTCGGGCTGCTGAGCGGGGGCGGAAGGTCGTAGTACTGACGATTGATCCGGCTCGCAGGCTGGCGCAGTCGCTTGGGCTGACCGAGTTGGACAACACGCCTCGGGTCGTCGCTGATGTGGATGCGGCGAACGGGGGGCGGCTGGACGCGATGATGCTGGACATGAAGCGGACCTTCGACGAGGTGGTGCTTGCGCATGCTTCGGCGGAGAAGGCTGAGCAGATTCTCGCGAATCCCTTCTACGTGGCGCTTTCGTCGTCGTTCGCGGGTACGCAGGAGTACATGGCGATGGAGAAGCTTGGCCAGTTGCACAAGCAGGCCGAGCGGACCGGCGAGTGGGATCTGATCATCGTCGACACGCCGCCGTCGCGATCGGCGCTGGATTTCCTGGACGCGCCGGAGCGGTTGGCGTCGTTGCTCGAAGGGCGGTTCCTGCGGCTGCTACTGGCGCCGGCGCGCGGTCCGCTCAGGTTGATGTCGGCCGGGGTGAATCTGGCGATGTCGGTGATGAACAAGGTGCTCGGCGCGCAGGTGCTGACCGACGTGCAGACCTTTGCTGCTGCCTTCGACACGCTCTTCGGCGGCTTTCGGGAGCGAGCCGAGAAGACGGTCGCGTTGCTGCGCGAACCGCACACGGCGTTCCTCGTCGTGGCCGCTCCGCAGAACGACGCGTTGCGCGAGGCGTCGTACTTCACCGAGCGGCTGCGCGAGGAGCGGATGCCGCTCGCCGGTGTCGTGCTCAACCGGGTGACGACGACACACGTGCCCGAGTTGTCCGCCGAGCAGGCCCTCGCGGCGGCCGAGAAGCTCGAGGCAGCCGGCAAATCAGAACTGACTGCCGCCGTACTACGTCTGCACGCCGACCGGATGCACCAGGTGGTCAGCGACCGCAAGCGCGCCGACCGGTTCCGCCGCGGCCACCGCGCGATCGCCACCGTCGACGTCCCGGCGCTGCCCGACGACGTCCACGACCTGGCCGGCCTCCGCGCCATCGGCGACCTCCTCACCGCCTGACCCACCCTCCGCTTTTGCTCGCGGATCCTCCGCTTTTCACCCTCAGCGAACGGCGAAGCGGCCCGGGAATGACCAGGTCAGGTCCTCGGTTGAGCCTGTCAGACTCAATCTTCAACAGAGGGTGTGACAGCGTGACTGAGACGTTGAATCTTCCTGTTCTTCCACTCGACGACGTCGTGGTCCTGCCGGGAATGGTCGTGCCGGTCCGGCTGGCCGATACCGAGGCTCGCGCCGCCATCGACGCCGCGCAGGCGTCCGGCGAGGACCAGGTCCTGCTGGTGCCGCGCCTGGACGGAAAATATGCCAAGGCCGGGACGCTCGGCGAGATCGAGCAGATCGGCAGGTTGCCCGGCGGAGCGCCGGCAGCCGTCATCCGGGGTGTCGCCCGGGTCCGGATCGGCGCAGGGACCACTGGTCCCGGTGCGGCCCTGTGGGTCGGCGCGACCGTACTGGACGAAGCCACTGACGACAGGTCCGCCGAGCTCGCCCGCGAGTACAAGACGCTGGTGACGACGGTCCTGCAGCGCCGCGGCGCCTGGCAGGTGATCGACTCGGTGAAGCAGGTCGACGAGCCGGGCGAACTGTCCGACCTGGCCGGCTACGCGTCGTACCTGAACAATGAGCAGAAGAGCTGGCTGCTGGAGACGCCTGACGTCACCGAGCGGCTGACCAAGCTGATCGGCTGGGTGAAGGACCACCTGGCCGAGCTCGAGGTCTCCGAGACGATCCAGAAGGACGTCCAGGAGGGCATGGAGAAGCAGCAGCGGGAGTTCCTGCTGCGCCAGCAGCTCGCCGCAGTACGCAAGGAACTGGCTGAGCTGGACGGCAAGGCCGAGTCCGAGGAGGAGGACTACCGCGCTCGCGTCGAGGCTGCTGACCTCCCGGAGCACGTCCGCAAGGCCGCGCTCGCCGAGGTCGACAAGCTGGAACGTACTGCGGAGCAGTCTCCCGAGGTCGGCTGGATCCGGACCTGGCTGGACACCGTCCTGGAGATGCCGTGGAACGAGCGGACCGAGGACAGCTACGACATCCGTGAGGCCAGGGCGATCCTGGACGCGGACCACGCCGGCCTGGACGACGTCAAGGAGCGCATCACGGAGTACCTGGCCGTACGCCGCCGCAGGGCGGACCGTGGGCTCGGAGTGGTGGGTGGACGCCGCAGCGGCGCAGTACTGGCGCTGGTTGGTCCTCCTGGTGTGGGTAAGACCTCCCTGGGTGAGTCCGTGGCACGGGCGATGGGCCGCAAGTTCGTCCGGGTCGCACTGGGCGGCGTACGGGACGAGGCCGAGATCCGTGGCCACCGCCGGACGTACGTCGGGGCACTGCCCGGGCGGATCGTCAGGGCGATCACGGAGGCGGGTTCGATGAACCCGGTCGTGCTGCTGGACGAGATCGACAAGGTGGGCGCGGACTACCGGGGTGACCCGACTGCCGCTCTGCTGGAGGTCCTGGACCCGGCGCAGAACCACACCTTCCGGGACCACTACCTGGAGGTCGAGCTGGACCTGTCGGACGTGGTGTTCCTGGCCACGGCCAACGTGCTCGACTCGATCCCGGCTCCGCTGCTGGACCGGATGGAGCTGGTCCAGCTGGACGGCTACACCGAGGACGAGAAGGTCACCATCGCCCGCGACCACCTGCTCCCGCGTCAGCTGGACCGGGCCGGTCTGTCGGCCGACGAGGTGTCCGTCGACGACTCGGCGCTGCGGCTGCTGGCCGGCGAGTACACGCGTGAGGCCGGCGTACGGCAGCTCGAGCGTTCGATTGCCCGGGTACTGCGGAAGGTGACGGCCAAGCTCGCCCTGGGCGAGGACCCGGGTTCCTTGACCATCGGCGCCGGGGACTTGAAGGGCTACCTGGGTTCGCCGAAGTTCACCCCGGACTCGGCGGAGCGTACTGCGCTGCCGGGTGTGGCCACTGGTCTCGCGGTGACAGGTGCCGGTGGGGACGTGCTCTTCATCGAGGCGTCGCTGGCGGACAAGGAGACCGGCCCAACCGGAGTCACGTTGACGGGTCAGCTCGGTGACGTGATGAAGGAGTCGGCCCAGATCGCGTTGTCCTATCTGCGGTCGCACGGTGCGGAACTGGGCTTGCCGGTCGGCGATCTGGCCGAGCGGAACACCCACATCCACGTGCCGGCGGGCGCAGTACCGAAGGACGGTCCGTCTGCCGGTGTCACGATGACGACAGCGCTCGCGTCGCTGCTGTCGGGACGGCCGGTGCGCTCGGAGGTCGCGATGACCGGTGAGGTGTCGCTGACCGGACGGGTACTCCCGATCGGTGGCGTCAAGCAGAAACTGCTCGCCGCCCACCGGGCCGGACTGACCACGATCCTGATCCCGAAGCGCAACGAGCCGGACCTGGAAGACGTACCCGAGTCGGTCCTCGCGGAGCTGACGGTGCACCCCGTGAGCGACGTACGGCAGGTGCTGGAACTGGCCCTGGAACCGGCCCAGGTGGACGCACGGCAGTACGCCGCCTGAGCTGATCGAACAGCCGGCAGGCCTCACCCCCCGAGGCCTGCCGGCTCTCGTTTGTTCCTGTTACAGACGCCCTGAACCACGCTCAGGTTGACGTGACATACAACACATTCCAGGAATTGGCGTGGCTCCGTGATCCCGTAGGCTCTAGTGCATGCGCGCAAGGGATAAAGACGATCGGGGCGTCGTCCAGTCAGTGATTCTGTTCCTGGGGGTGAGTGTGCTGTCGGGTGCACTCGCAGCGGGCCTGGCCATCCCGTTCGCCGGCCTGGCCGGCTTCACCACCGAGAAAACAGCGGAAACGCTGCAGGACCTGCCACAGGAGCTGAAGGAGTTCCCACTCAGCCGGCGCAGCCAGATCTACGCGGCCGACGGGTCGCCGATCGCGGAGCTGTACGAGCAGAACCGCACGCCGCTGACCAGCCTCAACCAGATCAGCCCGATCATGCAGAAGGCGATCGTCGCGATCGAGGACGACCGCTACTTCGAGCACGGTGCGCTCGACGCGAAGGGGACCCTGCGCGCGCTGGTCCGCAACCAGAGCAACGGCTCCGTCCAGCAGGGTGGTTCGAGCATCACCCAGCAGTTCGTGAAGCTGAGCCTGGTCGAGCGGGCGAACGCCCTGGGTGACGAGAAGGCGATCGCGGACGCGACGGCCGACACCTACGAGCGCAAGATCGCGGAGCTGCGCTACGCGGTCGCCGTCGAGAAGCAGTTCTCCAAGAACGAGATCCTGCTGAAGTACCTGAACCTGGCGAACTTCGGCGACGGTACGTACGGCGTGGAGGCCGCCGCCCAGCACTACTTCCACGTGCCCGCGTCGAAGCTGCAGCTGCACCAGGCCGCGATGCTGGCCGGCCTGGTGAAGAACCCGACCGGGTACGACCCGACGAACAACCCCAAGCGCGCCAAGGATCGCCGGGACCTCGTCCTGCGCCGCATGCAAGAGCTGAACGTCATCACCGCCAAGCAGGCCAACGCCGCCATCAAGCTGCCTGTTCTGGCCGGCCCGGTCAAGAAGGTCCCGAACGGCTGTGCCAACTCGCCGTACCCGTTCTACTGCGAGTACGTCGTGTCCAAGCTGCTGGAGAACCCGGCCTTCGGCAAGACCCCCAAGGCCCGCGACCACTACCTCAAGACGGCCGGTCTCAAGATCCGCACCACCCTCGACCCGAAGGTGCAGGCGGCGGCCCAGAGGTCGATCGACCTGAACTCGAAACCGACTGACAGGGCAATCGGCGCCGTCACGATCGTCGAGCCGGGCACCGGCGTGGTCAAGGCGATGGTGCAGAGCCGCAAATACGGCGGCAACCCGAAGAGGTACGAGACGTCGTACAACTACAACGTCGAGAAGTCGTACCAGGGTGGTTACGGCGGGTTCCAGAACGGTTCGACGATGAAGGCGTTCACCATCGCCGCGGCGATCCAGAAGGGCATCCCGCTCAACTACCGGATCAACTCGCCGAAGACGATCGAGCTCAGCAAGGTGAAGTTCTCCACCTGCTCCGGCACCACCTACGCCGAGAAGTACAGTCCGAGCAACTCCACCGCGGCCCAGGGCGACCTGAGCATGATCGACGCCGCCCGGGCGTCCACCAACACCTACTTCCTGCAGCTGTCCCAGCAGATCGGTCTCTGCCCGATCGCCAGTCTCTCGGCCAAGTTGGGTCTCCACGACGCACAGTCCGGCGAGCCACTCGATCAGGTGGTGTCGATGACACTGGGCGTCGGGTATGTGACGCCCCTGCAGATGGCGAACGCCTACGCCGCCTTCGCGGCGCGCGGTGTCTATTGCACGCCGCTGCTGATCACCGCGGTGACCAACTGGCGGGGCAAGTCGATCAGCACCCCCGGCCCGAGCTGCAAGCAGGTGCTCGCGCCCGAGGTCGCGGACGGTGTCAACTACGTCCTGCAGCAGGTCATGATGCCGGGCGGTACCGGTGGCAAGCTGAAGTTCGGCTCGACCGATCTGGCCGGTAAGACCGGAACAATCCAGGACGCCAAGGCGGTGTGGTTCGCGGGCTACTCGACCAAGCTGGCCGCGGCCGCGGTGGTGGCCGACGCCGATCCGAAGTACACGAAGCTGGAAGGCCAGACCTTCAACGGCAAGAAGATCAACGACGCCTCCGGCTCCGGAACGGCCGGTCCGGTCTGGAAGGCGGCGATGCAGGGCGCGCTGAAGGGCCTTCCGAACACCAAGTTCACCGCGCCGACCGACGTGACCGTGCGCGGTAACGTCAAGGATCTGCCGTATGTGAACGGGGTCAGCCCCGAGGAGGCCGCGAACCGGCTGCGGTCGATGGGCTTCGAGCCCGTCATCGCCACGGGCCTGGTCGACTCGGTCGAGACGGCCGGCACCGTCGCCTACCTCAGCCCCCGCACCGAGGACGGCGCACCCGAGGGCTCCCGGGTGACCATCTACGTCTCCAACGGCAGCAAGGCCGCCCCGCCACCCGTGACAGGCACCCCGCTTCCGCCAGTTCCGCCGACCACCGGCAGACCACCAGGCGGGGGCAACCAATGCCCACCCTGGCACCCGAAGTACCCAAACTGCGGCCGCGGCGGCCGCTGACAGCAACACGAAAGGCCTCGTCCAGTGGACGAGGCCTTTCGCTTTGAGCCTTCGGTGTCAGGCGCCTAGTTGGCGTTTTACTTCGGCGGAGACTGTGCCGCCGTCGGCTTTGCCTTTGACCTTGGGTTGGAGGGCGCCCATGACCTTGCCGATGCCGCGGGGGCCGAGGTCGGCGGCTCCGGTGGCGGCGATGGTTTCGGTGACCAGGGCGGTGATCTCCTCGGCCGTCAGTTGCTCGGGCAGGTACTCGGCCAGGATGTCCGCCTCGGCTTGCTCCTTGAGCGCCAGCTCCTCCCGGCCTGCCTCCCGGTACGCCGTGACTGACTCGCGGCGCTTCTTCGCCTCGGCGGTCAGCACCTCGATGATCTCGGCGTCCGACAGCTCGCGCGCCTCCTTGCCGGCCACCTCGGCCTTCGTCACGGCCGTGAGCGCCATCCGCAGGGTCGACTTGCGGAGATCGTCGCGCGCCTTGAGGGCCGCGGTCATGTCGTCGTGCAGGCGCTGCTTCATCTCGGAGTTGGACATGCCCACGATTGTGGCAGGCTGGAGCAATGAGTTTCCGGGGGCTTGCCGCCACGACGTTGAAGACCGCGGGCGTTGTCACGGCCGTGGGTGCTGCCTGCGTCGGGTACGCGGCGGCCATCGAGGTGCGCTGGTTCACACTGCGCAGGGTCACGGTGCCGGTGCTGCCGGTCGGTGCCGCGCCGATCAAGGTGCTGCACCTGTCCGACCTGCACCTGATGCCGAGTCAGGAGAAGAAGATCCGCTGGGTCAACGACCTGGCCCGGCTCGAACCGGACCTGATCGTGAACACCGGCGACAACATCTCCCACCCGGATTCGGTCCTGCCGCTGCTGCGCGCGTACGGTGCGCTGCTCGACGTACCGGGTGTTTTCGTCTTCGGCTCGAACGACTACTGGAAGCCGCACTTCAAGAACCCGGCGAAGTACCTGCTGCCTGCGAACAAGCAGCGGCACAAGCCGCACGGCCCGGACCTGCCGTTCGAGGAGATGCGCTCCGCGTTCGCCGGCGCAGGCTGGGTCGACCTCAACAACGCACGCACCAGCCTCAAGGTGAGCGGCCTGCGCCTCGACTTCGCCGGCACCGACGACCCGCACATCAAACGCGACCGGTACGCCGAGGTGGCGGGCGAGGTGGATCCGGCGGCCGACCTGTCGATCGGGGTGACGCACGCGCCGTACCAGCGGGTGCTGAACGGGTTCGTGGGCGACGGGTACCCGCTCGTCCTGGCCGGTCACACGCACGGCGGCCAGCTCGCTGTGCCGCTCTACGGGGCGCTGGTGACCAACTGCGACCTCGACACGTCGCGGGTCAAGGGTTTGTCGACGTGGGGCTACGAAGGCCGTCAGGCGGCACTGCACGTGTCGGCCGGGCTGGGCACCTCGCCGTACGCGCCGGTGCGGTTCGCGTGCCGTCCGGAAGCGACCTTGCTCACGCTCGTGGCGCGGGCCGGCGGGGGTCCCGGATAACCCGATTTCGTCCCAGCGGTGGGCGCATGTAAGCTAACGCCGACTTCGGGCTGTGGCGCAGCTTGGTAGCGCGCGTCGTTCGGGACGACGAGGTCGCAGGTTCAAATCCTGTCAGCCCGACAGAAGAAGGCGGTGGCTCTCCGGAGCCGCCGCCTTCAGTCATTCCTGGCGTCTTCGGTGAGGCGGCCGCCTAGGCTGGCGGCATGAGCACGATCGAGCGGGTCGACCTCGGCGAGGTTGACTACGAAGTCGCCGCCAAGGACATGAAGACGTGGGTCGAGCAGCGGCAGGCCGGGGAGGCCGGCGACCGGTTGTTCCTGCTGAGCCATCCGCCGGTGATCACGTACGGACCGCGGACCTCACTGGCCGACCTGCCGGCCGAGACCGCGGCCATTCCTGCCGTGGCGGTCGACCGGGGCGGCTTCGCGACGTACCACGGTCCGGGGCAGCTGGTCGGCTACCTCGTGATCGACCTCAAGCAGCGGGGCCCGGTCGACATCGTCCGCTGGGTCGAGAACGGCCTGATCGAGGCGCTCGGCGCACTCGGCTTCCCGGTGATCCGCCGCGACACCCCACGCGGCGAAAGCAGCCTGGTCGGCGTCTGGACCCCGGACCACCGCAAACTCTGCTCCATCGGCATGCGAATCCGTCGCGGCATCACCAGCCACGGCTTCTCGATCAACCTCGACCCCGACATGCACGTCTTCCAAACCTTCACCACCTGCGGCCTCCACGACGTCACCATGACCTCCCTGGCCGAACTGAGCCGAGAACTCGCCATCCCCTGCCCCACCCCCACCCAACTCCGCACCGCAGTAGCCACAGCCCTAGACGCCGCCTAGCGCTGGTGGCGGGCCCGGACGGCCCCCACTCACAAACCCTGCCGTCCGCAGCCCACAACCCACTCGCCCTCGCCTGACTAGGTCTGGTCCGTCGAGGTTTGTGAGTGGCGGCGGTCCACGACGGCATTCCACACCTCGCGGCTGCGGCACCAACCCGCCCAGTTCTCGATAACCTGCGCCAATGAGCGACGAGAAACCCGGCGCCGAGCCAGCCCCAGACGAGGTTGCCGAAGACGACGCGTCGGACGCGGGAATCACGCTTGACGAGGTCGCCGAAGACAACCCGCTGAACGCGGGCGCTGCTGAGGCAGACGTCGACCAAGTTGCGGTCGACACCGTTGCAGCGGAGGCGGACGACGCTGCGGCGGGCGACACCGGCGTGGCGGACGCAGACGCGACCGGCCGGCTCGACGAGCCAGCCAGCGGAGCTCACCGCGCCCCCGCTCTCCCCAACGGCGAGGTCGCCGAAGGCGACGAGCCCGGCGCGGGGTTCGACCCAGACGAGGTTGCCGAAGGCGACGAGTCACCCATGGGTGCCCACCATTCCTCCGCTCCCCTCAACCGCGAGGTCGACGGAGTCGACGAGCCCGGAGCCGAGACCGCTCTGGCAGATTCGAATGACGCCGACGAGTCGGCACTCGCGGCTCACCGGGCCTCCGGCTTCCCTCTCGGCAACGGCGAGGTCGCCGAAGGCGACGAGCCCGACTCAGAGCCGCAGTACGTGGAGGATGGGCCTCCGGTGCCGGGGGTGTTGGTTTTGGGGGTGGTGGGGGTGTTGGCTGGGTTTGTGTTGGTGGGGTTGGTTTGGGGTAGTGAGCGGGGGTGTGATCGGGTTCGGGACGCGCCGAATTGTGGGGCTGCTGGGTTTCCGTTGTTGGTGCTTGCCGTGGTGGTGACGGTGGTGTTGGCGGCGGTGGCGCTCGGGCGGCTGGGGATGCCGAATCCGAAACTGGTGGCGTTTCTCGGGGTCGGGTTCATGTTGCTGGTCGTGCTCGGGTTCCTGTCGGACGATCTGTTCTCCACCTGGACGCTGCTGGTCGTCCCGGTGCTCACCGCCATCACTTTCCTGCTAGCACACCTGATCGCCGGACGGTTGGAGCGAGCCGATGCCTGAACTCCCCCGCTACCCCTGCCACCGCACGCCCACCCCGCTGCCCCTCGACGGCACCCTGACCCACCCCGCCTGGGAGCAGGCGCCGTGGACCGACGACTTCGTCGACATCCGCGGCGGTGACGCGACCACTCCGAGGTTCCGCACCAGGGCCAAGCTCCTGTACGACGACCTGTACCTGTACGTCGGTGGCCAACTCGAGGAGCCGCACGTCTGGTCCACCATGACCGAGCCGAACACCTGGCTGTACGAGGAGAACAACTTCGAGCTGTTCCTCGACCCGGACGGCGACGGCCAGAACTACTACGAGTTCGAGATCAACCCGCTCGGCACCATCTGGGAGCTGTCCCTCCCCAAGCCGTACTCCGAGGGCGGCGTCCCCGTCGACCCGGACAACCTGCCGGGCCTGCGGACCGCAGTACGGATCGATGGCACACTGAACGATCCGGCGGACACCGACACCGGGTGGACTGTCGAGGTCGCGTTGCCGTGGACCGACCTCGCGAAGTACAACCTCAACCAGACCCCTCCGGCGCCCGGTGACGAGTGGCGGATGAACCTGATGCGGATCGAGTGGGACCACGAGGTCGTCGACGGCGAGTACCGCAAGGGCAAGGAACAGGATTTCTGGGTCTGGTCGCCGCAGTACGTCGTGGACATGCACCAGCCTGCCCAATGGGGCATTCTCCGGTTCGAATAGCCCCTGATCGCGGCGCCCGGTGCCAAACTCCGAGTAACGGCTGTTGCCGGCCGGGGGCGGATTGGCGACAGCCCACGCTGCGACAGGGGGAAATGTCATGAGTAGTACAGATCCAGTGGACACGTCGGAACTGACGGAGGTGCTGGACGAGGAGACGCTGCCGCCGTTGGCGGACTCGCCGGGGATCCAGACCGACGACCCGGACCTCGACGGCCCGGCCGACGAGGCGCCGTTCCAGGAGCCGATCGCGGACACCGAGCCGCTCGGTCCCGACGAGGAGCCCGGAACGGTGGGTGAGTGAGATGGCCGTCCGGATGGGCAAGGCCGCGGTCGACTTCGCCGCGGGCCAGGTCGCGAACCCGAGCCGGAACTGGACCGGCATCTGCCTGATCTTCGTCCGGAACTGCTTCAACGTCGGTCCGGTCAACCCGGACGCGCACGCGGGCTACCGGGCCGCGAAGTTCAAGCACGGCTCCGCCGGTACGCCGCCGCTCGGGGTGCCGGTGTGGTGGACCGGCGGCCGGCACGGGCACGTCGCGATCAGTACCGGCGACGGCAACTGTTTCAGCAGCGACATCAAGCGCCCGGGCAAGATCGACAAGGTGCCGATCTCGCTGATCACCCGGCGCTGGGGCATGCTCTACAAGGGCTGGACCGAGGACATCAACGGGGTCCGGATCTGGCGGCCGGGGGCGCCGTCGCTGCCGGCGGTCGATCTCAGCAACGTTCGCGAGGCGGCCACCAAGGACCAGTTCCGCCCGCCGGGACAGGGCCTGCACGAGAGCGACGTCATCATCGTCGAACGCGCGCTGTTCAAGCAGGGAGTGCGGGCGGCATCGGACGTCGACGGGGTCGCGGGGAAGGACTTCCGCAAGGCGTACGCGCTGTGGCAGAAGGCGACCGTACCGCCGCCGTTCGACGGGATTCCGGGCATCAAGAGCTTGCAGATGCTGGGCAAGCGGCGCGGGTTCCGGGTGATCACCTGACCGCGCGGGCTGATTGAGTGACCCCGCCCCGGCGGCCGGCCGGGGCGAGGTGACAATGAGTCATATGGAGTTCGCCAACCTCGGGCCTACCGCCCTCAGCCGGGCGGGCGAGCCCTCTCTGATTGGCCGCGACGAGCTGCTGACGGAGGTCGCAGACGCGCTCGCTGTGAGTCGCCTCGTGACTCTGGTGGGCCCGGGTGGCGTGGGCAAGACGGCGCTGGCCAAAGCTGTCGCGGCCTCCGTCGCGGGTGAGGTTCGCATCGTCGAGCTGGGGTCGATGGCGCCGGAGGTCGAGCTGCCGACGGCCGTGATCGACGCGCTCGGCCTGCGGCGCGAGTCGCTCGTGCAAGCGTTGGCCGGCCGCGAGCTGCTGCTGGTCCTGGACAGCTGCGAGCACTTGGTCGATGCGGTCGCCCGACTGGCCGACGAGCTTCTTGATGGTTGCCCACGGCTACGAATCCTGGCGACCAGCACCAAGGCGTTGTGGATCCGGGAGGAGACGCGGTTCGCAGTACCGGGGTTGGCTTCCGATGCCGCGGTGCGGTTGTTTGCTGAGCGAGGCCATGGGGCGGACGTGGCGACGCTGCCTGCAGTTGAGCGCATCTGTGCGCTGCTCGACGGATTGCCGCTGGCGATCGAGCTCGCGTCCGGCCGCGTCGACGTCCCGCTGGGCGACATCGCCACTGCCCTCGGGACGGCAACGGATGGCGGTCTGCGGAAGGCGATCGCCTGGAGCTGGCACCTCCTGCCGCCGGTGGAACGCGTCATCGCCGCACGACTCGCGATCTTCTCCGGCGGCGCGACCGCAGAGTCAGTGGCGGCCGTCCTCGACCTCCCACAACCAGTCACGGTCCGCCTGCTGACCACACTGACCGAGCGCTCCCTTCTGACGCTGACCGACGGCCGCTACCGGATGCCCGAGACGATCCGCGCGTACGCCGGGGAGCAACTCACCTCGGCCGAGCTAGACGACCTGCGCGCGCGGCAGGCGGCGTACCTGCTGCAGCTGGTACGCCGGGCCGACCAGCAGCTGCGTGGACCCGAACAGTTGCGCTGGGCAACTTTGCTCGATCAGGAGCGGGACAACCTTCGTACGGCGATCGGCTGGGCGGTTGACCACGATCAGCGACTCGCCCTGGAACTGGTCGCCGGGCTGTCGACGTACTGGTGGATGCGCGGCCGGCAACGCGAGGCGGGCAGGGCGGCGGGGGCGCTGCTCGCAGTACTCGGAGATGTGGTGCCTGACGGGCTGGCTGAGGAGTACCTGCTCGCAGTACTGCATGCGGCCAGCTCTGGGCGGGTGGACGGCGTTGAGCGGGCGCACGCCATCGTCCGGGAGCTGGAGGGGCCGTTCACGCATCCGGTGACGGTCTTGTTGTGGTCGATGGTTCTCGGGCCGTTTGCTCCGCGGGCGTTCGTCGCCGAAGTACTGGATCGCAACGAGCTCAGCAACGACCCCTGGACGCTGGCTGTGCTGCAGATCTGCACCGGGCTGACGGAAGAGAACTTCCATTCGGCGCTGACCAGCTTCCAGGAGATCGGTGACCGGTGGGCCGTCTCTCTGGCTCTGAACGGGCTGGCGGAGCTCGCTGCCTCGGCCAGGCGGTTTGACCGCTACAGCGACCTGCTCGGCCAGGCGCTGTCGATCGCGGACGAGCTGGGTACCGACGAGGAGGCCGCACTGCTGTTGTGCCGCCGCGGCGACCTCCGTCTGCGGCTGGGGCAGCCGCAGGCAGCAGGCGAGGACTATGGCCGAGCGCTGGTACGGGCAAGGCGCATCGGCCTCCCAGACTCCGTTGCGGCCGCTCAGATCGGCCTGGCCCGGTCAGCCCGGTACGACGGCGATCTCATGAATGCGGAGAAGCTGGCCATCCAAGCAATGGACGACTGTCCCACCGGCTGGGCTGACGCCGACCTGGCGACCACCGAGATCCTCAGCGAGCTGGCCGCGATCGCCGACGCTGCGGGCCGGCCGGACGAAGCCAACGCCTGGCGCCACAAAGCAGGCCTACCCACCGGTCAGAACTCACGGTGACCACCACCTGAACGGCGCACGGCGCAATCGGAGCGCGGCACACCTTTGGCGGGTGCTGAGTGGTCTTGGCGGACACCCCGCAGGACTTGTGGCTCTGACCACAGTGGGTGACTCTCGCCGGATTCCTGGCTGCTGGTTAGAGTCGAGCGCACACCGACCTGCAATGGAGCAGCCAGATGGACAAGACGTACGACTCGCCGCAGTCCGCGGTCGACGACATCGGCGACGGCGCGAGCCTCGCGGTCGGCGGCTTCGGGCTGTGCGGCAATCCGATGCAGCTGATCAGCGCGATCCACGCCAAGGGGGTGAGCGGGCTCAGCGTCGTGTCGAACAACTGCGGCGTGGACGACTGGGGCCTGGGCATCCTGCTCGCCGACCGGCGGATCGCCAAGATGACCTCGTCGTACGTCGGGGAGAACAAGGAGTTCGCCCGGCAGTTCCTGTCCGGCGAGCTGGAGGTCGAGCTGACCCCGCAGGGCACGCTGGCCGAGAAGCTGCGGGCCGGCGGCTGCGGGATCGCCGCCTTCTTCACGCTGGCCGGCGTCGGCACCCAGGTCGCCGAGGGCGGGCTGCCGCAGAAGTACAACGCGGACGGCTCGGTCGCGAAGGCCTCGGAGCCGAAGGAGACGCGGGAGATCAACGGTACGACGTACGTGCTGGAGCACTCGATCACCACCGACTTCGGCCTGGTGCACGCGCTCAAGGGCGACACCCACGGCAACCTGGTCTTCGACCGGTCGGCGCGCAACTTCAACCCGCTGGCCGCGATGGCCGGCCGGATCACCATCGCGCAGGTCGAGGAGCTGGTCCAGCCTGGTGAGCTGGACCCCGACGAGATCCACCTGCCCGGTGTCTACGTCCAGCGAGTGGTTGCTGTTGGCAAAGACATCGAGAAGCGGATCGAGAAGCGCACGGTGCAACCCCGCGAGGCCTACGAGGCCCAGCGCGAGAAGCTGGAGGCCTGAGATGCCACTCACCCGTGAGCAGATGGCCGCCCGGGCCGCCGCCGAGCTGGAGGACGGCTCGTACGTGAACCTCGGCATCGGCCTGCCGACGCTGGTACCGAACTACATTCCCGACGGCGTCACCGTCGTGCTGCAGAGCGAGAACGGCATCCTCGGCGTCGGCCCGTACCCGGTCGAGGGCGAAGAAGACCCGGACCTGATCAACGCCGGCAAGGAGACCGTCACGACCATGCCGGGCGCGTCGTTCTTCGACTCGTCGCTGTCGTTCGGGATGATCCGCGGCGGCGCGATCGACGCCGCCATCCTCGGCGCGATGCAGGTGTCGGCCACCGGTGACCTGTCGAACTGGATGATCCCCGGCAAGATGGTCAAGGGCATGGGCGGCGCGATGGACCTCGTGCACGGTGCCAAGAAGGTGATCGTGCTGATGGAGCACGTCGCCAAGGACGGTTCGCACAAGATCCTGCAGGAGTGCGACCTGCCCTACACCGGCCGCGGCGTGGTCAACCGGATCATCACCGACCTCGCCGTCCTCGACGTCACCGACGACGGCCTGCAGCTGGTCGAGCTGGCCGAGGGCGTCACCTTCGACGAGCTCCAGGAGAAGACGGGCGCGCCCATCAAGCAGTAGCAGCAAGCAGGAGCAGCCCGTTTCGCCCGGTGCGGAATGGATTTCACCGGGCCGGAGTTGGTTCCTTCAGGAGAGCACCGTACGGGGTCATCTTCTGGAGGAACCACCTTGAGCAACGCCGACACCGTCATCGCCGCCCTCCGCACCGGCCATGACCGGCTCGCGGACCTGGTGAAGAAGTTCGACGACGAGGACCTGGCGCGCGGATCGGCTGCCGGCGAATGGGAGATCGCCCAGGTCCTGAGCCACCTGGGCAGCGGCGCCGAGATCATGCGCTCCCGCGTCCTGACCGCTCTGGAGGTCGAGCCGGCCCCCGACGAGAACTTCAACCAGTCCGTCTGGGACCGCTGGAACGCGATGCCCCGCCGCGACCAGGCCGACGGCTTCCTCTCGCTGAACGAGAACTTCACCTCCCTGCTCGAGTCCCTGGACGCCGGCCAGCGCGAGAGCCTTCGGATCGACCTGGGCTTCCTCCCCGCGCCCCTGGACCTGGCGGCGTTCGGCCGAATGCGGCTCAGCGAACTCACCCTGCACTCCTGGGACATCCGCACCACGTTCGAGCCGGAGGCGACGCTCGACACCGCAGCGGTCCCTGAGCTGCTCGGGCGGTCCGACAACCTCGGCTGGATCAGCAAACCGGAAGCCTTGGACGGCCAGTACGCCGTACTGCTGGTCACCACGACCGAGCCGGCGAGCGAGTTTGCCCTGCACCTGAACGATCCCGTCAGCATCGACCTCGCACCTGACGGCCCTGCCGACGGCACCTTGAACATCCCCGCCGAAGCGTGGCTGCGCCTGACCACCGGCCGTCTCACTCCGGAGCACACGCCCAGCACCTTCGAACTGACCGGTCCGGTCAGCTTGGAGACGCTGCGCAAGGTCTTCCCGGGCTACTGAACAAACCTGACGTCCGGGTGCCTCGGCGAGTCCCGCCAGGCGCTCGGACGGCCGCGCAGGTGCTGGTCGAAGAACGCCGGGATGTAGGTCCGCAGCGATCGCAGGATCCGGTCCGGGTCGACTGTGCCGATGGTGTTCGCGATCAGCTCGGGCGGCACCGTGAAGAACCGCTGGAACCACGGGATCAGCGCCTGGTGGTCGACGAACGTGTAGTGCTGACCGTTCGGCACGTTGAGATCCCGCTTCCAGCCGCTCGAGTTGTCCCAGAACAGACCCCAGGACGGGTCGGTCCGGTGCGTCAGCGGGCCGCCGTCGGGACCCGTGCCGCCCGCACCCAACAACAGGAACGGCCGCTGCGTGCCGTGGGCAACGGTCGGCGAGTCGGCCGGGTTGGGGTAGCCGTAGGCGAGCGTCCCGTCCATGTCGATCCCGGCCTTCACCCGGCGATCGACGTCCATCACGTCGGCCGAGGTGATCCCACCGGCCGAGTGCCCGAAGGCACCGATCCGGGTCAGGTCGAGCACGTCACCCAGCCCGCGTGGCAGCCTTCGTTGCGCCGCGTCCGGGTTCTGCCCACGCTGCAGGCGATACAGCTCATCCAGCACGAACCGTACGTCGGCAACCCGCGCTTCCCTGGCCAGCAGGGCATACGACCCTTGCGGCAACGTCTGTACTGCGAGCCGTCCGCCAGGGAACTCCACACCGGCAGCCTCGTACGTGTGGTCCACCGTGACGACGACATAGCCGCGACTCGCCAGCTCGGCGACCATGATCGACCCGAGTCCGCGCGGTACGCCGAAACCCGGGGAGAAGACGACAACCGGCCGGCGCCCGGGGAGTACTGGGGATGAGAGGCCTGCGTGGTTGCGCGCGCCCACCCAGTCGACGGTGCCGACAGGTTGCTGTAGCGCGACCGCTGCGCCCTCGGCGTACAAGTTGGCGGTGAGGGGCGGGAGGTACGGGGCTCGCGGGGCCTTGTCGCTGGTGGATGGGTACCAGAGGCTGATCATCAGTTCGCGGGGGCGGCCGGGGACGTAGGGGTCGTCGCGACGGGGGTCGATCAGGTGGAGCTCGGTGGTGCCGACGGGGTGAGGGCCGGTCGGGCGCGGGAACCTGAGCGGCACCGGCCCGCGACGGGCTCCGGCGATCCGGGTGGCGGTCGGCTTGGCCGGAGCGGTGGGGCTGGCTGTGGCGGTTGGTGTGGGCAGGAACGGGGTGAGCGCGGCGGCTGCGGTGGCGCCGAAGAGGGTTCTTCTGGTGACCATGGCTCGACCCTGCCGCCTGGCACCCGGGGCGCACAGCCGCCGATCGTCAACGGGTGCACCTGCCGATAGTCAGGGGTCGCATTGCCGGCGGCAGCTCCGTACTGTGGTGGGTTGATGACCAGCTGTTGAGGCCTCCGCCTGAGGGGTGTCGGTGGGTGACGCCGATCGCTACCCTTCACCCCTGCCGCTTGCCCGGCTCGGTGAGGATGGACGCATGGACTTGGACGTGTTCGTGATCGGCGGCGTGGGGATCGACACGATCGTGCGAGTCCCCGGCCTGCCGTTGCCTGGCCGGGAGACCATCCACGTTCAGCCTGTCGAGACGTACGTCGGCCACACGGGTCACGGGGTAGTGCTCGGCTGTCAGCAGCTCGGACTGCTCGCGGGCCTCGCCGATGTGATCGGTGACGACGCGGAGGGCCGGCGGATCCGCGCGGAGTACGAGCGGCTGGGACTGCCGCTGGCGGTCGCCCTGCACCCGAGTGGGACCAGGCGAAGCGTCAACCTCGTCGCACCCGATGGGAGCCGCGTTTCCCTGTACGACGGCCGGCATCCACCGGGGATGCGGGTCGACCCCAACCTCTGGCGCGGCCGGATCGAACGGGCGCGACACGTGCACGTCTCGATCATGGACTTCGCGCGCCGGGCGCTTCCCGACGTACTGGCTGCCGACTGCACTCTGTCGACCGATCTGCACGACTGGGACGGCGACAACGAGTACCACCGGGACTTCGCCCAGTGCGCCGACATCGTGTTCGTGTCGACCAGCCAGCTGCGCGAGAAGGCCATCGACTGGATCTTCGTCAGCGGCCGGGCGAAGGTCGTGGTCGCGATGGCCGGCGCCGAGGGCAGCTACCTGCACGTCCGCGGGGAGGAGCCTGTGCACCTACCGGCCGTGGAGATCCCCAACCGGCCGGTGGTCGACACCAACGGCGCCGGCGACGCTTATGTCGCGGCCTTCCTGACCACCTGGCTGGACGGCCGCTCGTACTACGAAGCTGCCGAGGCCGGCACTATCGCGGGCGCGTGGGCTTGCGGCTCGCCTGGAACCCACACCGACCTGATCACCGCCGAGCAACTGATCCTCCTCAGCCGCTGATGCTTTGATCCTTGGCTCTTTGGGCTTTTGGGTCTTTGGGGTCAGCCTCGGGTGAGGGGTGGGTGGAGGGTGGCGGCCGGGCCGCGGCGGAAGAGTTGGGCGGGGCGGCCGCCGTCGCGGGTCGTGGTGGAGCCGACGGGGACGACGAAACCGTCGGTCTTGGTGGCTTTGCGGTGGAAATTGCGCGGATCCAGCTGGACTCCCCAAACCGCCTCGTAGACCCCGCGCAGCTCAGAGATCGTGAACTCGTCCGGGCAGAACGCGGCGGCGAGGGGCGAGTACTCCAGCTTGGCTCGCGCCCGCTCGACAGCGTCGGTGAGGATCCGGTGATGGTCGAACGCGAGCCGCTCCGGATCGTCGAGCACCTCCGCCACCGTCACCCATGACGCCGACGCGGCATCCGTACCGGCCACCGGCGTCGGCAGGTCGGGCACCAGGGCGAGGTACGCAACGCTGATCACCCGGCCCCGCGGGTCGCGGCCCGGTTCGCCGTACGTGGCGATCTGCTCGAGATGGATCCGCTCGGAGTTGAGGCCGGTCTCCTCGGCGAGCTCACGGCGCGCTGTCTCCGCGAGGTCCTCCGTGGGCCGTACGAACCCGCCCGGCAACGCCCACCGGCCCCGGTACGGCGCGATGCCGCGGCGGATCAGGAGCACCTGCAGGGAGCCGTCGCGGACGGTCAGGATGACGAGGTCGGCGGCTACCCCGAGTGGCTCGTAGTCCATGCCGACCGACTCTAATCGTCATCTTGACGAAAAGCCATTCGAACCATTATCGTCATAGTGACGATAAATCGTGAGGGCCACCGGATGTGCCGGTGGTGACGACAGGAGAGTTCGATGGCAGACATCACCCGGTTCCGTTTCATCAGCCACCTGCGGGCGAACCCGACGACGCACGTGCGGCACCTGCGCAACGGCAAGCTGGCGCACGACGGGGCGGGACAGGCGTTCTGGTTCCGGGCCCTGAACTCGTCGCTGAGCGAGGTGCCGATCGACGATCGCGAGCAGCCGCTGCTGTTCCACGGGCGGACGCTGGACTTCCAGGACGTGGTCGTCCAGGCGACCGTCACGTACCGGGTGACCGACCCGGCGCTCGCGTCGACCCGGCTCGACTTCGGGATCGACCCCGATACAGGGCTTTGGCGCGCGACTCCGCTGGAGCAGCTTGGTGGATTGCTGACCGAGCTTGCTCAGCAGACAGCTTTGGATCTGCTGGCCGGCCTATCGCTCACGCAGGCTTTGTCCGAGGGGATGGCTTCGCTGCGGCTGGCGATGAGCAGTGGGTTGCGGGACGACCAGCGGCTCACAGGGCTCGGGATCGGCGTCGAGGATGTGCGCGTGGTCGCAGTACGGGCTGAGAGCGATGTCGAGCGAGCACTGCAGACTCCCACTCGCGAGATGGTGCAGCAGGCGGCCGACAAGGCGACGTACGAGCGGCGCGCGATGGCGGTCGAGCGGGAGCGGTCGATCGCGGAGAACGAGCTGCAGAACCAGATCGAGCTGGCTCGGCGCGAGGAGCAACTGGTGACCCAGAAGGGTCAGAACGAGCGCCAGCGCGCGACCGAGGCGGCTGCGGCCGGTCGGATCGAGACTGAGGCTTCGGCTGGGCGGCGGCGGTTGCTGGCGGAGGCTGATGCTGATGCGAAACGTGTGCTGGGTGCGGCTGAGGCCGCTGCTGAAAAGGCTTTGCTGGATGCCTATGCGGAGCTTGACCAGGGGATGATTCTGGCGATGGCGATCAAGCAGGGGGCGTTGCCGGACATCGGCACGCTCAACCTGACGCCGGATCTGCTGACGCCGCTGCTGACCAAGCTGACCTCGGGCTCTTCTGCTTCGGGCTCCGCTTCGGGTTCTGCTTCGGGTTCTGCTTCGGGTTCTGCGGCGGCCGGTACTGCGGCCTCGGGTTCGGGGGCTTCGGGTTCGAGGGCTTCGCGTTCGGGTGGCTCGGTATGAGCCTGCCTCCTCGGGCAGTCGTGGTGCACCGGGCGACCGAACTCACCGAGCTGGTCGCCCGGCACGGCACGCGGCAGCAAGCGGGCTTCTTCCTGACCAGCCGGGGTCGCGACCTGGCGGCCCTGGACGCCCGGCACCAGGCCCAGCAGGAAGCCCTCGCCACGGTGTCCGCCGCGATCCCCCTCGACTGGCGCCGAGCCGTTGCCGAACGCAACGACCTCGACCGGTTCGTCTTCGGTCCCGAGGATGTGGTGATCGCGGTCGGCCAGGACGGGCTGGTCGCGAACGTAGCGAAGTATCTGGACGGCCAACCGGTCATCGGTGTCAACCCGGAACCCGGCTGGAACCCCGGCGTGCTGGTGCCGCACGAGCCGGCCGCAGTACCGGACCTGCTGGTTCGGCGCGACGTCGAAGAACGAACCATGGTCGCCGCCACCACCGACGACGGCCAACGCCTGCTCGCCTTGAACGAGCTCTACATCGGCCACCGCACCCACCAGTCAGCCCGCTACCGGTTGGCGTCACCGGAGGGCCTGGAGGAGCGGCAGTCCTCATCAGGCCTTCTCGTCGGCACCGGAACAGGCGCCACCGGCTGGTGCCGCTCAGCCTGGCAAGAACGCCACAGCCCCCTCCGACTCCCCCCCCGACCGACCCAACCCTCTGCTGGTTCGTCCGAGAAGCCTGGCCCTCCCCCGCCACCGGCACCAGCAACACCGAAGGCCTCCTCACCGCCACCGACCACCTGACCATCACCGCCGAAGCCGACCTGGTCATCTTCGGCGACGGCATAGAATCCGACACCCTCACCCTGACCTGGGGCCAACGCGCGGAGATCGCAGTAGCCAACATCCACCTACACCTCGTCAGGTAATCCCCCCACGCACCCTCCGCCGTCCGCTCCTACACCGCTCCCCGCTCCGGGCGCTCCCACCCGCCCGTGGGTCGCTCCTCCGTCGCGCGAAACACAAAAGCCTCACGCCAGCCGAACCCGCATCGGCCAGCACACGCCCACCGCCTGAACCCGCATCGGTCGACCCCCCCCCCGCACCCAGTTGCCGAAGGCAACCCAGATCGCGCGGTACACGTGGCGATGGCCTACCGGATCTCGTTGATCAGATCGACGGCTTCGTCCATCCGGTAGCGGTCCCGAAGCGTGGCGAGGAAGTCATCCACTGAGACCTTCGGATTGCGGAGCCGCGCAGCCAGAGTGACCGTCGCTTCCAGGGCCAGTTCGGGACGACGGCGACGGTGTTCGCAGCGAACTCACTGGGCTCGACGACCTCGATGCCTGGGGGAATCTTGTCCTGCGGAAAGTCCTTGAGATTCTCCGTGACGATGGCGCCGGCATGGCCGGCGACGGCAGCGGCGACGACATGCTCGTCATCGCGGTCCGGGAGACCGAAGGTGCCGTCATAGGGCTCCCAGTTCCTCACCTCGGCGTCGTCGAAATGACTGCGCATCTGCTCGATGAGCCGCGCGGCCCGACCTTCTGCCTCAGACCGGGAGAGGCCGTGTCTTTCGACGAGTTTCTCGATCTCGTGATCATGCAACTCATCGAGGATCGCGCTGCTCCACAGCGGTCGATAGAGGTTCACGACCGCAAGGCTGAGCAGGAAGTCCCGTTGGCGGCTCGGCCAGAGGACGCAGGTATCGAGTAGCGCAGCGAACACGCGTCGATACTGTCAGAGATCGGCGGATCGCCGCCTCTGCTCGGCCCGCTGCTTGCGGATCCGCTTGAGCCTCTCGTGCACCACCGTCAGATCCTCGTCCTCACTCACGTCGACCGAGGTGTCGGCGATTGCCTGGTACTGCCGCTGCCGACGAGCGTCGCGGTACTCGAGGAGATCCTTCAGCAAGACCTTGCGGCGGTTGCCGATCCGTTCGCAGCCGAGTTCTCCGGCGTCGATCAGCCGAACCACAGTCGGCCGACTGACCCCGAGAAGATCCGCGGCCTGCTGGGTGGTCAACTTCGGCATGGTCGGCGAGATCGTGATGGCCTTACCCGCCTTCAGCGCCGCAACAGCCTGTACCAGCAGCCTGTGCAGCGCCTCCGGGACCTCGATCTGATCGTGCTCCTCGGCGCCGGCAAGGAAGTACCGCCGCTCCGGCCGCTCGCCCGTCTTGCTGTGGTGCGCCTCGAGGAAGCTCGCGATCGTCGCCAACTGCTCCTGCTCTTCGGGCAGGTAGGTCTGCGACTCGAGCAGCTCAGCACCCATGACAGCCTCCGAATCGAACGAAACGATCGTACGTTCGTAACGTGCGAATATGATCGCATGTCGAACGGCCTTCAAACAAGCCTGGAGGGTCGCCGGACCAACCTCACCACCGTCTGCGGGGGTGGCTCTATCGTCGGGGTGCTTGGGTCGGTGAGAGGAGGGGTGTGTGGCGGATGTGTTTGCGGGGCGGTTTGAGCTGATTGATCCGGTGGGGTCGGGTGGGAACAGCCTGGTTTGGCGTGCTTGGGATCGGCGGTTGGGGCGGGTCTGTGCGGCCAAGGTGCTTCGGCAGCGGCATGCGGGGGCGTTGCTGCGGTTTGTTCGGGAGCAGGGGCTTCGGCTGGATCATCCGCATGTGTTGAGTCCGTACAGCTGGGCGGCTGAGGACGATCAGGCTTTGCTGGCGATGGATCTGGTCGGCGGCGGTTCGGTGAGCAGTTTGCTGGCCGACTTCGGGGCGCTGCCGGAGCGGTATGCGGCGGAACTGTTGGCGCAATTGCTCGGCGCGCTTGGTCAGGTGCACGCCGCGGGGTTGGTGCACCGGGACGTCAAACCCGCGAACTTGTTGCTCGAAGCCACTGGTACAGGAAGTCCCGTACTGCGGTTGAGCGATTTCGGCATCGCCTTGTCGCTCGGCGAACCGCGTCTCACCCAGCACGGCGCGATCGTCGGTACGCCGGGCTACGTGGCACCCGAAGCGCTCGCCGGCCAACCGCCATCCATCAGCCAAGACCTGTACGCCGTGGGCGTCACGGGCTGGCAACTCCTAACTGGCCAAGAGCCGCCCGCTACCGGCGTACCACTCCATCGCCCGTTAAGCGCGGATGCGGCTGACCCGGCGGACGCGGTTGGCGCGGCTGCTCCGATTGGCGCGGGCATTCTCTGGCAGGTCGTCGAAGACCTCATGCACCCCGACACGGGGTCCCGAACCCCCTCTGCCGAGGACGCCTTGGCAGCACTGGCACCTGTCCTGGCGCAACCTCTGGAGCTCCCTGCCTCCACCCCCGACGGAGAACCCATCGAGGTCTTCGACCATCTCCCACCTCTCCCAGCCCCGTACGCCGCGCTCGCCACACGGCAGTCGACCAACGCACCTCAGGCGACTCCAACGCCGGAGCAGACCCCGGAGAAAAGCCCGACCCAAGAATCCACCTCGAGCGCCCCGAGCTCCCCACCCACGCCGCACCCGACACCTCCGCAGAGCCCACAATCCGCCCCGAGCCCATCGCCCGACTCGGTCGAGCCCTCCCGGGTAGGTTCCAACGGCCGCACTCAATCGGCCGAGTCCGCCCGGCCGGGTTCAAATGGGCGCACCCAATCGGCCGAGCCCGCCCGGTCGGCTCAATCCAGCGGGCGCATCTCCACGGCCCACCCCGGTCGACCTGCCGGGTCGGTCCAACCTTCTGAGTCGAACCAGACGCCCAACACGAGCCCGTCGAGTGCGCCGCTGCCGACTGCGCAGGCCAGCCAGCCGGCCGGTCCGGCGGCAGAAGCTGGCTCGGGGACAGCGCCTGGCTCAGGAACAGCGGCTCGCTCAAGAGCGGCGGCTGGCTCGGGAACAGCGGCCGGGTCGGGTGGCGCGGCTTGGGTTGGCCGGTCGGCTGAGTCGGGAGCGGCGGGCGAGACGAGCGGGCGTGGGTTGGCGCGGGGGAAGCGGTGGAGGGTTCTGGTGGGTGGGGTCGGTGCGGCAGGGGTTGTGGCGGCCGCGGTGGTGGGGGCGATGGCTCTGGACGGAGGGCCGGATGGGAAGTCGCCGGGGCGGTCAGTCAGTCCCTCGGGTGGCCAAGCGTCGGCGTCGTCGAGTGGGCCCTCGGGTGGACAGTCGTCGGAGCCTACGGGCGGGCAATCGTCGGAGCCCACGGCCGGGGTCTCGTCAGGGCCGGTTCGTACCGGAGGTGTTACGCCGTTGCCCAATGCCGGGGTGAAGCTGGGTGGGGCCTGTGGATGGCAGGAGGCTGGGAGCGTGGAGACGACAACTGACGGCACACGGGTCGTGTGCCGTCAGCAGGCTTCGTCGTACCGGTGGGTCAGGGTCTAGCCCAGCCCTAGCTCACCGACGTCACGGCCTGTTCCAACCTTGGCCCGGGCCGTTCGGGTGGGTTGGGTACGTCGGGGGCGCCGGGGGCTTGCGGTTGCGTAGTACCAGGATGACTGCGGCGGCGACCATCACCGCAAGGACGACGGCGCCGAGGAGGATCCACAGGAGCAGCGAGGACGACGTCTCGTCGGCGATCGGCGTGGTGTCGCCGCCCGAGCCCTGCCCCGCCGGCGTGGCGGGGTTGGAGGGGGTCGGCTCGCTCTGGCTGGCCGACGGCGAAGAGGTCGGGGTCGGGGTAGGAGTCGTCGGGGTCTCACCCGATGTGCCGTACTCCGGAGCGGCGGCCTTCTCGCCTGCGACCGCCAGGTCGATCGTCACCGGTACGCCGCCCGGCTGGCTGCTGCCGGACGGGGCGCCGAGCTTGACCACGAGGTAGTACCAACCATCGACACTCGCCGCGCGCATCAGCGGTTCGCCGGCATTGCGGTTGAGGTAGACGACTCGCGGGGTGGCGAGCGGCTTGCCGCTCGACGGCAGGATGCTCGTCGAGCCGGTGTAGGCCGTCGTGTCGGACTTCATCTCCGAGCGGACCGGGCTGAACAGGCCGGTGCGGATGTTGGTCGTCGCGGCATTCGGTACGGCGCCGTAGGTGACCCGGTACGCGAGGCCCTGACCCCAGTCGAGCTTGACGCGGTAGTACAGCCACTCGCCGTTGTAGATCGTCTCGCCGTAGCGGCCGGAGCCCGGCAGCGTGGTCGCCTCGTTGAACGAACCGCCACCGCGAACCGGGCGCACGCCGCCGGCCGGTTCCTGCGCGAAGCTGACCAGGCCGGTCTGCGCGGGCTCACCGAGGCTGCCTGTCACCGGCGGCTCGATCCGCAGTTGCAGCTCCATCGGCACCCGGTCGGTGCCCTCCTTGGCGTCCCGGGTGACCCGGAAGACGTACTTGCCGGGCACGGAGCAGCCCTTGGGCTTCGACGACCCCGGAACCGTCCCGTTCCACTTGAGGACGGTGGTCAGGGCACCGCCGTCATCGTTGGCCCGGGTGTGCAGCTCACGGTCGGACCGGTTGCAGTCCGCCCCGCCGGGTCCGGTGATCTTGACGTCCAGGACCTCGAGCCCGCGCGGATTGCCCCGCGGGAAGACCGCCGTCGCCGCGAAGTACGCGGTCTCGCCGGCCTTCAACTCGGCCGCGTAGAAGCGTTCCTCGACCGGGTCCAGGGTGTCGAGGTACTGGCCGGGCGTCATCGTCGGCGCGGTGAACGGATCGCCCGTCCCGGTGATCGGCAGCCCCGTCGGCTCGTAGTGCCGGAGCGCGCGGTCGGTCACCCGGCCCAGTACGCCGAGCAGCGAGTTGGCGTCGGCCGCGTCGTGATAGGTCCCGCCGGTGCTCTGCGCGATACAGGCGAGTTGTGCCCGCGCCTTGGCGTCGACCCGGAAGCCGATCGCGTGGACGTGCAGGTCGACGCCCTGCTTGTGGAGCTCCTTTGCCACCTCGCACGGTTGCGGCGGCGCGCAGGTGTCCTCACCGTCGGAGACCAGCACGATCGAGCGCTGCCCCTCCTTCGGAAGCTGGGCGGCCGCGACTCGCAGCGAGTGGCCGATCGGCGTATAGCCGCTGGCCTTCGTCGCGGCCACCGCGCCCTTGAGCGCCGGCTTGTCGACCGTCTTGACCGGCTGGACGACTCGGACATCCTTGCACCCCGCGGCCTTCTCGGCGCCGCTCGAACCGGTCCCGGCGCCGTAGATCGCCAGCCCGACCGGAGCCTGCGGAGGCAACCCGTCGACCATCGAGGAGACGGCTCGCTTGGCGGCATCCATCCTGGTCCCGCTGCCGCCGGCGTCCCTGGCCGTCATCGAGCCCGAGGAGTCCAGCACCACCATCACGGGCGACAGCTCCCCTTCGGCAGCGGCCGCCGAGGCATTTCCGAACGCGAACGTCACGGTCAGGGCGGGTAGTGCAGCCAGTGCGGCCAGGCGGCGTATCATGGCGTCTCCAGAGGCATCGAGGGGCGAACGTGCAGAAACTTACCGTTTGCATTTGCAATTTGCAAACCGCAATCCGGAGTCGTCCGTGACCGATCTCTACGACCGGAACCGCAAGCTCCAGTACGAGTGGTACGGCGAACCGCTGGGCGACCGCTTTCGGCGGCTGCTCGATGAGCTCGGCTACACCCAGGTCCAGCTCGCCGGCGTACTCGGCCTGTCCGCGCCGATGCTGTCACAGCTGATGTCCGGCCAACGCGCCAAGATCAGCAACCCGGCCGTGCTGACGCGGCTCCTCGAACTGGAGGCGACAGCGAGCCAGCCGGGGTGGAGCAACCTGTCGCCGGCGGAGCGGGAGCGCAGACTCGAGGAGATCCGCGGATCGCAGCGGACCACCCTCACCGTCGACCACGCCGTACAGACCCCCGCGGCTCCGGCCGTCTCGAGCGATCCGGTAGCGGCAATCCAGTCGGTACTACGAGACGTCGCCTCCGCCAGCGAGATCGAGGGCGCGGCCGACTTGCTGGCCGACCAGTACCCGGACCTGGCAGAAGCCCTTCGCGTACTGGGCGCCGGCCGCACCCAGGACGCCCGCGCCTACTACGCAAAAATCACCGGCCACCACTAACACCTGCCGCGCGTACTACGCCCACGCGCCCGCCACCTACGCTCCTCCGTCGCTCCGGTTCTGGGACGCTCCCACCCACCCGTGGTTCTGGCGCTCCTACGTCGCGCGATCCGACAACCTCACGCCTAGCGAACCCGAGTCCGCCAGCACCACCGTCGCACCCGGAACCCCATGGCTCCCGACGCGAACCGAGAAGGCGGGGAGTACCAAACTCGACGGAGGGCGCACACTCTCCAAAGCTGCGATGTGGGATTCAGCGGTGTTCGAGATTCCTCTGGAGCGTGATTCGGTTAAACCGCGATGCTCGCGAACGGCCCGGAACGGTCGCGAGCGAGACCACATTGAGACTCCGGGAACGCCGTCGCGGACGACTGGGAGGGGAGTTCGAACAGGAGCCCGTCTGGTGCCGCTGTGACTGGGCCAGTCCACAGGGACCTTGACGGATATGCAGCCCTTCGTCCAAGGTTGTCCGACAGGGGATGAGCGGCTGGGGTCGAACTTTATGTGCGCGAAATGTAAGACACGTGGGGGAATGGAAATCTATGGCGGCGCCGTTAAGCTTCGAGCAGTTCAAAGAATGGTTGGTCGAGCGCGTTCCGACCGAGCCGCTTCAGTCGGCTCGCACTCGGTACGATTCCAGCATCAATCAGGCATTGTTGTCAGCGAACAACTCCACTCTTTGGCAGAAGTTTGTTGCACATATGCGCGAGCTTGGCGATGAGTACTACGTAGCAAGCGACGGATTCGTTCTATTCACAACTGTCGATCCACCGAAATGGGTTGGAAAAACATTCGACTCGGTACTGGATAAGGCATATCGCAAGAACGTATTGCTGAACCAAAGTTGGCCTGCCGCTCCGAAGGGTGGATGGATCGATCAACAGACCTTATACGGAACTGTGAATGATCTCGTGCGGACAACGATCGTTGTTAAATATCTTGATGGCGTGCAATTTGTTGCGGATGAAATCGGACGTCTCTGCGATTCTGAAGGCTTGGCACATCGTGTCGACTTCGAGGCCAGAGAAGAGGGCTACTATGCAGCACACGTCTACGTGACAATGCCTGTCGTCATACCTGAGCCGAACTGGAGCACGTCGACCGTAGATATCAGTCATGAAATTCAGATCACAACGCAACTGCAGGACTCTATTAGAAAGCTCACGCACGAGGGCTATGCTTCAAGACGAAGCGTAGCGCCCGACTCGGACGCAAAATGGCAGTGGGATCACAAGCATTCAGACTTTATTCCTAACTACCTAGGTCACATTCTGCACTATGTGGAGGGTATGATCATGGAGATTAGGGATCGGAGGGGAAGTAAATGACCACGAGTCACAACGCTAGCGTCGAGATAATCGGCAGCTATCTGGAACGCTTCGAAGCTACGCATACTATCCGTCAGCGGGTAAACGAAGTGCGCGACTTCTATGACGATATGCTACCGCCGGAGAGCCTACGCGAGACCTTCATTAGCGAGACTTCGGGAGACGATGGGCAGCGACTCATTGAGAGCTTGTGGTTCTTTTATGAGAACGTTTGGGCGGAAGCGCATAATTTCATGTTCGACGACCATTTTGACATGGCTAGGTCGCGGAATGCGGTCACATACCTTACCTACAGGCACTCGTCATACGCAATCGGGTCTCCCAGTCTAAAGTCACGACTCAACGTTAGGTTCACCCTTGACAACGTCAAGGGAGAACTGAAGGCGTCAGGCAAGAATTGCGATGAACTTTATCGCATCCTTAAGACCGTCGTTGTACCGAACGTAGGCAATTGACAGCGTTTAGACGAACACTAAGCCGTTGTCCTCAATCGACTGCGGGAGATGGTTGACGTTGGGGAACGTCCGGGCTCGCGGTCCCCGGAGACAGGCTCGCTTGAGGCCTGGGCCGTGCTCGCTTCCCGCAGGCTGTCGATGCGGCCCGCGCGGGCAGACCGTGGCACCCTGCAGCAGCGTGCATGTTCAGCTCGTCGCCCAGGAGGCCAATGCAAAGGCACGTCTCGGCGAGTCCGGTCTGCACACGCTGCTTGAAAGCGGCAAGGAGATTCTTGAACACCTGCCGTATCCCGACCGGCCTGACAACCACTTCAAGGTCGATCCCGCCAAGTGGGATCGCCAGAGCAAGTTGCACCTTCAGATGATCGCCGGAGAACTCGACCAGGAACTACGCCAACGCTTCCCCAACGAAGACCTGGTGGCCGAGTTCGAAGATGCCCTACGAGCGCTCTGAAGCAACAAGCTGCCTGTACTCCGTGCCGTCGCGGGTTGTTCGGCGGGCGACCAAGACGGCATGGGCGAGTTGCCCGAGAACGGGTCTGGCCGGCGTGAGGTAGTCGCTGGTCGCGCGACGTAGGAGCGTCAAGCCCAGGGCGGGTGGGAGCGTCCCAGAACCGGAGCGACGTAGGAGCGTAGGTGGCGGGCGCGTGGGGCGTCGTACTCGGACGTGTTGCGCTTGACGCGTTGGCTACTTGATTCGCTCGATTGGGTCTGGCTGTGGCTGGGGATAGTTCACGCCGGTTAGGTCCTCGGAGATGGTCCAGAGGCGTTGCTGGGTGGTTTTGTCGTGGGATTGCGGGCTGGAGGAGACCACGCGGGGGTTGCCGCGCAATTCGCCCAGGCCGCCAGGGCCGTAGTACTGGCCGCCGAGGACGGCTGGGTCGGTGGCGGCGCGCAGGCTGGGTAGGGCGCCGTTGGCGGCGTTTTGGCTGACCAAGGGGCCCACTATCGGTGCGAGGAAGCGCAGGGCGGCGGGAGCGTGGCGAACGAGCTCGGTGTTGGCGATGCCGGGGTGTGCGGCGACGGCGATTGTGGTGCCGTGCGGTGCGAGGCGGCGTTGCAGTTCGTAGGTGAACAGGAGGTTCGCGAGCTTGGACTGCCCGTACGCCGCGGTCCGGTTGTAGGACCGGTCCCACTGCAGGTCGTCGAAGTGGATCGCGGCGCCTCGCCAGCGGTGGGCGATGCTGCTGACGGTAACGACCCGAGAGCCTGGCACGGGCAGTAGCAGGTCCAGCATCAGGCCTGTGAATGCGAAGTGTCCGAGGTGGTTGGCGCCGAACTGCAGCTCGAACCCGTCTCGCGTGGTCTGCTTCGGCGGTTGCATCACGCCGGCATTGTTGATCAGCAGGTCGATCGAAGCGTGCTTGTCGTGCAGTTCTGCCGCGGCGTCGCGGACGGACTCCAGGGACGTCAGGTCCAGTGCCTGCACGCTGACGGTGCCGGACATGCGGGCGGCGGCCTGCTTGCCCTTCTCGACGTCGCGCACAGCCAGTACCACCGTCGCCCCGCGTTCCGCGAGGACCCGTGCGGTCTCGAAGCCCAGGCCTGTGTTGGCGCCGGTCACGACCGCCACCCGGCCCTTCTGGTCGGGGACGTCGCGCTCGGTCCACTTCTTGGTCATGGTCATGCTCCTCTTTTACGGACCGCTGGTCTCTTGTGGATTCGACCGTAAAAGACCGGAGGTCTGTTGTCAAGAGACTGTTGGTCTGTAAACTCCGGGACATGACGTTCCAGCGGGCGCGCAGCGAGGAGCAGCGGGAGATCCGGCGCCAGGCCATCCTCGACACGGCGATGGCGATGCTCGACGAGATGCCCGCGTCCGAGGTGAGCCTCAACGAGCTGAGCCGCAGGGTCGGGCTGGCCAAGTCGAACGTGCTGCGGTACTTCGAGTCCCGCGAGGCGATACTGCTCGAATTGCTGGCCGGTGCCCTCCAGGCGTGGCTCGCGGAGGTGTCGGACGAACTCGCCGCCGGTGTCGATCCTCGTCTCTCGGCGAGGGAGCGTGGCGACCAGCTGGCTGCGGTTCTCAGCCGGTCCTTGGCGCGCCAAACCGTGCTGTGCGATCTGGCCAACGCGCAGGCAGGCGTACTGGAACACAACGTGTCCGTGGACGTCGTCGTTCACCACAAGCGGGCCGCGATCGCCGCTCTCGGTACGGCGGCCGAGATGATCAGCCACCATGTGCCCGAACTCGGCGACGACGCCAAAACCGTGTGCCGGATGACACTGGTCCTGGCGGCCGCGCTGTCGGCGTACTGCCGGCCAGCCGCCAGCGCACTCGCGGCCTACGAGGTCGACCCGGCGCTGGCAGAACTCCAGCTGGACTTGCGCGCGGACCTGGAGAACGCCGTGGCCCTGCTGATTGCGGGCGCCTTGACGAGATCCGGTACCCGCTAGCCGGCCACGTGTGGGAGTTGGCCGAGGCGGCTCTGGCAGGCGTGAGGTCGTCGCAGGGCGCGCGACGTAGGAGCGTCAAAGCAAAGGGCGGGTGGGCGCCCCAGAACCGCAGCGACGTAGGAGCGTAGGTGGCGGGCGCGTGGGCGTAGTACGGCGGCGTGAAGTATTACCCGTGCTTTCCACGGAAAGTGATCGGGGGCGTGGGATTGGTGAAGACAACGGTGTCAGGTTCTGCCTATGGTGCAGCCACCACAACGGCCCTGTCGAGGGAGGGCTGTCGTAGCTTTACCCACCGCCTACAGGGGAGAGACACGCATGCGCAGAGCTCGAAACCGTTCGAGAACCGCGTTCCGGGCCGGGGTCGCACTGGTTGCGGCTGCCGTACTGGTGCCGCCGGCTTCGCTGACCGCGACTGCCCGGCCCGCCACACCGATTGATGCCGCTCAGCAGCAGGCAGCGCCCAAGCCGTTCGTCCAGGGGACCCAGACGGTCGCCGCCTACGACTACGACAACGCGATCCATGAGCGTGTCCAGGTCGATGTGCCGGGGATCGACTCGGACGCGAACGGCGTCACCGACCAGATCACCGTCGACATCGTCCGTCCGGGTGAGGCGGCGCAGGCCGGGATCGACGTACCGGTCATCGTCCAGGCCTCGCCGTACTACGCGCGGGATCCGAAGACGTACTTCGATGCCAATGGCACCCGGCAGGTGTTCGGCAGCTGGCTGGACAACTACTTCGTACCGCGGGGTTACGCGGTCGCCTTCGTCGACATGCCGGGCACCTTCCGGTCGACCGGTTGCAGTGACGTCGGCGGCAACTTCGAGGTCCGCGGCTCCAAGGCCGTCATCGACTGGCTGAACAACCGCGTTGCCGCCCACACCCCGGCGGGCGCGCCCGTGAAGGCCGACTGGTCGACCGGCAAGGCCGGCATGATCGGCGGCTCGTGGAACGGCACGATCGCGAACTCGGTCGCCAGTACCGGCGTGAAGGGGCTGGAGACGATTGTCCCGATCGCCGCGATCTCCAGCTGGTACGACTACACCCGCAGCCACGGCGTGCCCTTCTACGACGAGTACATGGGCTTCCTGCACGACTACGTCAGCAACGACGCCAGCCCTCGATGCGTCGAGCTGACCAGCGAGATCGAGCAGGACTCGGACACCCGGACCGGCAGCTATAGCCGCTGGTGGGATCCGCGCAACTACAACCTCGATGCGCGCAAGGTGAAGGCGTCGGTGTTCGTCGTCCACGGTCTCGACGACGAGAACGTCAAGACCCGGCACTTCGGCGAGTGGTGGGACCAGCTGGTCAAGAACGGCGTACCGCGGAAGATCTTCCTGCACCAGGGTGTGCACTTGGACGGCTTCAGCTTCCGCCAGACGTATGTCGACCAGCTGCACCCCTGGTTCGACTACTGGCTGCAGGGTCTGCAGAACAACGTGATGAAGAGCCCACAGGCGACCATCCAGCGGGAGGACGGCAGCTTCACCACCGAGGCGCGTTGGCCTGCCGCAGGAGTGAAGAGCACGAAGCTTGCCCTGAGCAAGGGATCCGGCACCGGCGGGCTGTCGATCGCGGCGCCGACCAGCGACCCGGTCAGCTTCACCGGCACGGACAAGGAGTCCGTCGACACCGTGGTGCTCGATCCGTCGACGCCGCGGTCCGACCGTGCGGTGTTCGTCAGCAACGACCTGGCTCAGCCGGTGCGCGTCTCCGGTACCGGCAAGGTGACCGTCCGGGTCAAGGTCAACAAGGTTGCCGCAGGCATCAAAGCTCGCCTGGTCGACTACGGTACGGCGACCCGCTACACCAACGTGACGAACGTCCCGAACACCAACAAGTGCTGGGGTGACGGCAACGTACTCGACCACGGCTGCTACCCCGAGACCAAGATCAACACGGCCGTCTCGAACACCGCCGTGGTGGTCCGGACACTCGCTGACGTCGGCCACTACCGGTCGCTGGAGAAGAAGGAATCGCTGCAGTCCGGCAAGTGGTACGACCTGACGTTCGAACTGAACGCGGACGATGTCGTGTTCGCGGCCGGCCACCGCCTCGGCCTCGTCCTGACCGTCGAACCCGACAACCCGTCGATCCCCTTCACCGGCGCGACAATCACCCTCGACCCAACCAAGTCGTCCCTCACCCTGCCGCTCACCGGCGCCACAGCAAGCCTCAACTCCCCCGAGTCCTCCCAAGCCCGCATCCCGGCCACCGACCTGGCCCAGCCCGAGCCCGAGAAGGACCCAGTCAAACTGATGGAACAGTTCGTAGAAGCCTCGCGATAAAAGGCAGGAGGCCCCGGCAGGTCACCAGACCGGCCGGGGCCTTCACCCCCGCGCTCAGCTCAGATGCGCTGTACGTCTTCGACCAGCCGCAGCCCCAGGTTCCCGGCCACCAGCTCGGCCCGCCGACGGGCATCGTCGTACGACGCGGGACGCAGGTCGAAGTCGTCCGTGGTGGTGAGGACCAGCGATCGGCCACCACCGGACAGGATCAGGGCGAACGTGTCGACGTACGACCCGACCCCGAACCAGCCCGTCACCAATTGCACGACCAGCGGCAGCGCGGGCGCTTCCGCCAGCGGCACGAGGTCGAGCCACTCCTCGGTATTGCGCGCACCGCGCATCGCCAGGTCGGGCTCAGTGTCCCAGCGGATCTCGTCCCTACGCATCGGTCCCCGGCACGACAGCCCTTTCTGCGCGTAGGACAGCGTCACGAAGCCCCGGTCGGTCTCGAACACCAACGTGCCGGGCAGGGGGATCGCGGCGTCCTCGGACCCGGCCGCCAGCCGCCAGAGCGCGGTGGCCGTGACCCCGAGCAGCGCACGGGCGACCGGGGTCAGTTCCCCGGCGGACTGGGGTTGTTCCACGGCGCACCTCCTGCTGCCCCGCCGCCCTTCACGCTCCGTACTGCGAGGTGAGGCGGCGGGCCATCTCCTCAGTTCGAAGCGTTGGCAGGTGGTTTGGTCAAGGTCGCGTAGGCCGACACCAGGAGTTCGGAGTCGTGTTCCCAGTTGAGTTCGTCGGCGGCAGCTCGTACTCCGGCGACGTAGCTGGCGTAGTCGGCGATCAGGGATCGTACGGCGGTAGTCAGTGAAGCTGCGTTGCCGGGCTCATAGAGGGTGCCCAGCTTGTACTTCGTGATGACGGCTCGCAGCTCGGGTAGATCGGCGGCCACGACTGGTACTCCGGCGCGTACGGCGTGGAACAGCTTGTTGGGGAGGGCTAGGCGGTGGTTTTCGCAGGTGTTTGTCAACGTGACAAGGGAAATGCCCGATTCCTGCAGGACTCGGTCCACGCCGTCGATCGAGGTTTCGGGCACCTTCTGGACCGGGCCGAGGTCGAGTCGGTAGTTCGGATCGACTGAGCCCATCAGCAGGGTCGGGAAAGGCGCTAGCTGGCGGGCGGCTTCGACTACGGCTGGTAGGTCGCGGCCGGCGCCGACGCGGCCGGCGTACAGGAGGCCGGTCGGCGACGAAGGCAGTTCAGGCGCCACCGTGGGGCGCGGGAAGGTGTTGCGGATGACTCGCACGTCCGGCAGGCCGCGTTCGCGCAGGCGTTGCGCGATGCCGTCGCTGACCGTGAAGACCACGGCGGCCTGACGTGCCAGGCCGAGTTCGTATTTGCGCCCGCGCACCCGCCACAGCGGCGTCGGCCGGCCCGGCAGCGCGCGGTCGAACCAGAGCTCATGAGTGTCGTAAACCAACGTCGCTGACCACTGAGAAGCGAACGACGCGGCCAGCTCCAACGTGTTGAAGTCGTGCGCGTGCACCACCTCGAAGGGCTCCAACTCCGCCAGCCGCGCAGCGGCCGCAGTACGCCACTGCCTCTCGGTGCGAAGCCGGTGCTCCGGCAGCAACAGCCAGCGGCCGAACCGCTGCACGAGCACCTTCACGCCACGCTGCCCATGGCCGACCGCGGGACCGCTGCCGCCGCGAAGGCCGGCTGAGCGGGAGACCGACTCGACGGTCGCGCCGCCTTCCATGGTGAAGCCTTCTGGCACGTCGCGGCCGACCACGTGGACCGAGTGACCGGCCCCCGTCAGTGCCGCGGCCTCGCGCAGGATTCGCGAGTCGCCCGCGATCGGGGACTGCGCAATCATCAGGATCCGCATATCAGCGCCCACCCAGGAACGGCAGGAGAACCTCGACGGACTTGCGGCCGTCATGCAGCTCCCGGACGTACCGCGGTCCGGCATCCGCCGTCTTGCGGGCTTCCTCGCGCTCCGCGACCAGCCGCTCGATCACCTCGCCCAGGTCGTCGGGTGTCGCCTCGACGATCGGCAGTTCGGTCGGCAGCAGGGCGCGGACGTCATCGCCGACGTGTCCGACCGTGACGCGCCCGGCCGCCATCGCCTCGCAGGCAAAGACGCCGTACGAGCCGAGCAGGAGCTGGTCGACGACGATGTCGGCGTCCTTGACCATCGCCATCAACTCCTGATGCGGAACGCTCTGAACCCGCTGGTACTTGATCAGGCCGCGAGCGTCGAGCTCGGTCAGCACCGGGTCGACGTACGCCGAGCCCTTCAGCGAACTCATCGAAGGTGCATGCAGCACCACCGGCACCTCACGATCCATCACCGGCACCGTGGAGGCCAGCTCGTCCGCGTCCACGACGACCGGGAGCCACTCGCTTCCCTCGACGTACTCGAGCAGGTCGGGCGTGCTGACGAACCGCGGTCCCTCGTACTCGGCCAAGTGCTCGCGGATCAGATCGTTGGCCGCCTGCAACCGGGCCGTGATCTCGTCACCACGGTCCGCGAAAGGCGAGAACTTGTACTTCGCCCGGTGCCGGGCCGGGTCGCGGACCTCGGACCCATGGAAGACCAGACCGTGCTTGATCCCGGCCGCGTCGAGCATCGGGACGTCGGCATCCCACACCTGTCCGGGCATCCGGCCGAACATCGGCCGGCCCGCCTCGAACAGCACATGGGTGACGTTCTGCAGAGCCCACGCGGCCAGCGAAAGCTGCCAGCGCAGGTCCTCGCGGTACTGCGTGGCCGTCCCGGTCCGGTGCACCTTGAAGTCGTACTTGCCGCCATCGGTGGTCAGCGACTCGGCAGCGATCGTCGGGACTTCCCGCTCCAGCGCAGTCGCCAACAGGTAGCCCTGGCCGGCGCTGTTGACCGGACCGACCAGCAGTCGTCGCCCGGGCGCCTCGGAGTTGCCGTCCAGGACCGGCTCGAGCTGCGTCCGGCCGAGCATCTCGGTGTAGAGCGCGCGCAGCCTCTCGGCCTGCCCACTCCACGCCGCTTCCTGCTTGAACTCCGGGTCGGCCAGCCGCTCGCGGTACGAGTCGGTCCGCCTGAGCAGCAGCTTCGCCTTCTCGGCCAGGTCGGCACTGTTCGCGGCCTGGAAGTACTCACCGATCCCGGTCCGGGTGACGAACTCCTTCATGCTGGCCATGTCGCTGACCAGCACCGGCAGACCACCGAGGCTGTACTCGAACAGCTTGTTCGGCATCGCCATCTCGTGGTTCGGCGCGCGCAGCATCGGGATGATGCCGGCGTCCGCCGTCGTCAGGAACGCGGTCACCTCGGACGGCGCGACCGGGTGCAGATAGTGCATCCGATCCTCGACGCCGAGCTGGCCCGCGAGCTTGCGCAGTACGTCGACCGCGGGCTGGTTCGGCGTCGGTACGGCGACGATCGCGAGGTGCACACCCGGCATGCTCGGCAGCGCCTTGATCGCGGTCTCGATGCCCCGTACCGCGGTGATGCCACCGCTGTAGACCAGCAACGGAACCTCAGCGGGCAGCCGTAGCTTGGCCCGGATGTCCAGCTCGATCTCGACCGACTCGGGGATGTCCGGGGTGTTCAGGATGACGGTCGGCTTGCGCGGGAGCTTGTGCTCCTGCTCCAGTCGCTCGGCGATCGCGGAGCTGACGGTGATGACACGATCGGCGGCACCGATGTACTCACGCTCGTGGTTCGCCCAGGCCGCGATGAACTTGCGGGTGCGCGCGCCGTACCGGGCGATCCCGGGCACGTACTCGTGCGCGTCGTACACGACCTTCAGGTCCTTGCCGCGCAGCTTGGCCCGGCCGGCCGCGCGGGCGGCCACACCGATGACGTGCATGTCGTGCGCGTGGACGACGTCCGGCTCCAGCTGGTCGATCAGATCGCCGAACGCGAGTTCGAGGTCGATCGCCTCGGGGTGCACCCGCCGCCACCGGGCCGGCCAGGTGATCCGGTGGTTCACGCCGTCCCAGGCACGCCAGGCGGACTTGAACGGCTTGTCGAGCTGGTTGCCCAGGCCCTTGCGGAGCAAGACTCCACGGCGGGCCGCCTGCCAGCCGGCCCGGCGTACCAGGCGGGTGGCGACGCCGAGCTTGAAGCCCAGCTCGCCCTTCTTGGCCTGCATCGCGTGACCCGAGTCGGCCTTCAGCGCCTTGAGCCCGGCCTGCACCCGGTAGGCGCGAGCCAGGTACGCCTGCTCGTTCGGGTACCCGACGAGCGGCGGACGCCAGTCGCGACGGCTCTTCCGGCTGGCCTTGCGCTGCTCCCGCAGGGTGAACAGAACCGCCACCCGGACGACCATCGCGCCGTCGAGCATCTCGCGGGACTGACTGCCGTTCCCCGAGACCCCGAGCACAGTGACCTGTACTCCGGCTTCGGCCAGCGCTGCTGCCTCTTTGCGGACCCGGCTGTCGTTGGTGACCTCGTTCGCGACCAGCATCACCACCCGAAGTTCTTCCGGGGAACGCGTCACTGACGCACCGACCTTCCGATCACGATCCGCCGGACACCCGCCCAGCGAGCCGCATCGGTCGCGTCGCGACCGTCGACCAGCACCTGCACACCCGGCAGCTCGGCCGGGGTGAGCTGCTTGTACTGCGGGTGGTCCGCCTGCAGCACGGCCGCGTCGACCGGGTCACCCAGGTGGTACGCCGTGAAGCCCAGGCCCTGCAGCTCCTCGTCGGAGTACATCGGGTCGTGCACGAGCACCTCGGCACCACGGGACTTGAGCGCCTCGACGGCCGGGAAGACACCGGAGAAGGCGGTCTCCTTCACCGAACCACGGTAGGACGCACCCAGGACGACGACGCGCGCGCCGGTCAGGTCGCCGTACGCGCCCTCCAGCAGACCGATGGTGTACTCCGGCATGGCGAGGTTCGCCTCGCGGGCGGCCCGGACGACGGTGGCGTCCGGGTCGGTCCACAGGTACAGCCGCGGGTAGACCGGGATGCAGTGCCCGCCGACCGCGATACCGGGCCGGTGGATGTGGCTGTAGGGCTGCGAGTTCGAGGCCGCGATCACCTGGTGGATGTCGATGCCGTTCTGCCCGGCGAACCGGGCGAACTGGTTGGCCAGGCCGATGTTGACGTCGCGGTAGGTGGTCTCGGCGAGCTTCGCCAGCTCGGCCGCCTCCGCGGAGCCCAGGTCCCAGACGCCGTTGCCGCGCTCCAGGTCGGGGCGCTCGTCGAAGTCCAGCACGGCCTCGTAGAACTCGGTGGCGCGCTTGGCGCCCTCCTCGGACAGCCCGCCGACCAGCTTCGGGTACTTGCGCAGGTCCGCGAAGATCCGGCCGGTGAGCACCCGCTCCGGCGAGAACACCAGGTGGAAGTCGGTGCCCTCGGTCAGACCGGAGATCTCCTCGAGCATCGGCTTCCACCGGGTCCGGGTGGTGCCGACCGGCAGGGTGGTCTCGTAGCTGACCAGGGTGCCCGGGCTGAGGTGCGCGGCCAGCGAGCGGGTGGCGCTCTCCATCCAGCCGAACGCGGGCTCGCCGGTCTTCTCGTCGACGTACAGCGGCACGACCACGACGACCGCGTCGCTGCCCGGGATGGCGTCGGCGTAGTCGGTGGTCGCCCGCAAGCGGCCGTCGGCGACGGTCTCGGCGAGCAGCTCACCCAGACGTGCCTCACCCGGGAACGGCTCCTGGCCGGCGTTCACCTGCTCGACCATCGCCGGGTTGATGTCGACGCCGATGACCTGATGACCCTTGGCCGCGAACTGGACCGCCAGCGGCAGTCCGATCTTGCCTAGGCCGACAACACTGACACGCACGGGAACTCCACTGAGTAGTGATTCTTCATCGAGGACCTCGCAGCTTGCGTTCCAGCGGGTGCTCGACGAACTTGTACAGCAGCCACGAGGCGACGATCGAGATGGCGCAGATCCCGGCGTACCAGGTCAGGTTCGACCAGCCGACCGGGCCGGCCACCCCGTGGTACTCCTTGATCGCGTACAGGATGGTGGCGTGCACCAGGTAGAAGGCGTACGACCACTTGCCCAGGGCAACCAATGGGCGGCTGCGCAGCAGTGACCGGCCGCCCCGGGTGTCCCGGGAGGCGACGGCCAGCAGGAGGAAGCCGTACAGGACGGTGAGGATTTCCTTCTGGGTCAGGCTCATCGTGATCGCGAACGGGATCTTGGCCGGGTGCTCACCGGAGTACCACAGGGTGAACAGCCCGAGGGCGGTGACCAGGAAGGCGAACCAGACCGGGATGCGCGGCTTCCAGCCGGTCCGCAGCATGATCGCCAGGCCGATACCGAACAGGAACGCGACCGAGTGCAGCACCGGCTGCGGCAGCACCGGTACGACGTCCTTGAAGTGGAACAGCGCCAGCCGATAGGCCACCCCGATGACGATCACCGACACACACAGGATGAAGCCACCGGTCCGCTTCAGCTTGACCGTGGCCCGCTGCATGAACGGGAAGTAGGCGTAGAAGAACGCCTCCACCGACAGCGTCCAAGAGGCCGGGTTACCGCCGTAGAGGATGGCCGAGTCGTTCGACCAGCCCTGCAGCAGGACCACCGACAAGAGCAGGACGGTGATCGAGAACGGCTTGATCCACCAAATGTTCTCCGGCGGATCGAACCGGTAGAAGACGAACATCGCCGGCACCAGCGCCACGATGTGGGCCGGCCAGATCCGGGCGAACCGGCGGCGGTAGAAGGTGCTGACCTTCGTGCCGGGCTGGGCCGACCAGGTCAGCACGAAACCGGACAGCACGAAGAAGAACGTCACCCCGGAGGTGCCGTACTTCAGGAAGTCGTGGATCGGCAGCGGCGCCAGGTTGGTCATGTGGTGCGCGAAGACGAAGAACGCCGCCCACCAGCGCAGACCGGTGAGCGACTCCACCCGCGGCAGCCGCTTGCGGGGGTCGGCCGGCGGCGGGCCGGACTCCCCCGGGAAGGTGCTGACCGGAGCGCCCGGCGGCGGGGTGGCCGCATCATCGGAGCTCTTAGCCGTGTCGGTCTTAGAAAGGGCCGAAGCCGCCGACCCCGTGGATCCCGGGGTGGGCGGCTGGCTGTGTACGTCGGCGGTCACGTAGCTACTCCGTGAGAGCGGTGACGACACGCCCGGCGGCGTGCCCGTCTCCGTAGGGCATCGGGCGGTCGGCTACCGGCGCCGGCCGGGCGGCCAGCTCGGGCAGTTTGCTCATGTCGGACGTGAGGACGTTCCAGCCATCCTCCAGCGTCTCGACCCATTCGGTCTCCGTGCGCAGCGTGGTACAAACCCGGCCGAGCAGGAAGGCCTCCTTCTGCAGGCCACCGGAGTCGGTGACCACACCGGACGAGCCCAGCACGGCCGCGACCATCTCCGGGTACGCCAGCGGCTCCCGGACATGCAGCGAACCGCCCGGACGCTCCAGCTTGATGCCCTGCTCCGCGCACTTGGCCACCAGCCGCGGGTGTGCCAGCAGCATGACCGGGTGACCGGCGTCGGCGAGGCCGTCGACGATCGCCGCCAGCCGCTCCGGGTCGTCGGTGTTCTCGGCCCGGTGGATCGTCGCCACGACGTACTCACCGGACTTCAGGCCCTCGGGCAGGTCGAAGGTGTTGTTCTTCGAGACCGCGTCGCGCACTCGGAAGCACACATCCGTCATCACGTCGCCGACCAGCCGGGCCCGGTCCGTCAGGCCCTCGTTGGCCAGGTGGCCCATCGCCACCTTGGTCGGGACCAGCAGGATGTCGGCCGCGTGGTCGGTGAGGATCCGGTTGTGCTCCTCCGGCATCCGCCGGTTGAACGAGCGCAGCCCGGCCTCCAGGTGTGCCACCGGCAGGTGCATCTTGACCGCCGACAGGGTCCCGGCCAGCGTCGAGTTGGTGTCGCCGTAGACGAGCACCCAGTCCGGCCGATGCTCGTCCAGGACGGCGTCCAGCGCGGACAGCATCGCGCCGGTCTGCACCCCGTGGCTGCCGGAGCCCACCCCGAGGTGGACGTCCGGCGCCGGGATCCTCAGGTCGGCGAAGAACACGTCCGACATGTTCTTGTCATAGTGCTGGCCCGTGTGCACGATGACGTGCTCGTGCGCGGTGGCGGCGAACGCCTCCGCGATCGGGGCGAGCTTGACGAACTGCGGGCGGGCCCCGACGACGCTGAGGACCTTCATGACTGCGCGGCCCGCGCCCCTCCGGCGACGCCGGCCGGCTCGTCGGTCAGCTTGACCGACTTGCCGCCGTCGGCCGCCGAGGCGATGACGGCTTCGGCGACGACCACAGTGGCCAGGCCCTGCTGCAGGGTGACGATGTCGGTCTCCTTGCCCAGGACCGCGTCGCGGAACGCCTCGTGCTCGGCCTTCAGCGGCTCGGGCTTGGCGATCGCGTAGCGGATCATGTCGCCCTCGCTGACACCGCGGAAGTGCGCGACGTCGTCCCAGGCGGTCTGCACGGTGCCGTTGGCGTGGAAGGACAGGTCGGCCGTCAGGGTGTCGGCGATGAACGCGCCGCGCTCACCCGTGACCATGGTGAGCCGCTCCTTCATCGGGGACAGCCAGTTGACCAGGTGACTGGTCACGGTGCCGTCCTGCAGCCGGCCGGTGACGGCGATCAGGTCCTCGTACTGCCGGCCGCTCTTGTGCGCGCTCTGCGCGGACACCGAGGCGAACGGCGACTGGGTCACCCACGCGGTCAGGTCGATGTCGTGGGTGGCCAGGTCGAGCACCACGCCGACGTCGGCGATCCGGGACGGGAACGGGCCCTGACGGCGGGTGGTGATCTGGTAGATGTCGCCCAGTTCACCGGCCGCGAGGCGGACCCGCAGCGCCTGCAGCGCCGGGTTGTACCGCTCGATGTGCCCGACCGCGCCGATCACGCCGGCGGCCTCGAAGGCCTTGGCGATCTCCTGAGCCTCGGCCGAGGAGCCGGCCAGCGGCTTCTCGATCATCGCGTGCACGCCGGCCTCGGCCAGCGCCTTGGCGATCTCGGTGTGGTACTGCGTCGGGACCGCGACCATGCAGTAGTCGATCCCGGCGGCGATCAGTTGCTCGATGTTCTCGTGCACCGGCAGGCCGTTGGCCACACCGTGCTTGTCACCACCCGGGTCGGCGACGGCGACCAGGTCGACGCCCTCGAGGGAGCCCAGGACGCGGGCGTGGTGGCGGCCCATCATGCCCAGGCCGATCAGTCCGGCGCGAAGATTCGCCATCTCAGGCACCGGCCTTCGCGACGGTCGCGACCGCGGTCACGATGCGGTCCAGGTCTTCCTCGGACAGCGAGGGGTGGACCGGCAGCGAGAGCACCTCGGCGGCGGCCTTCTCGGTCTGCGGCAGGTCCAGCTCACGCTTGAACGAGGGCAGCCGGTGGTTCGGGATCGGGTAGTAGACACCGCAGCCCACGCCGTGCTCGGTGCGCAGCGCGTCGGCGAAGCCGTCCCGGTCCTCGGTCACCCGGATCGTGTACTGGTGGTAGACGTGCGTCGCCTCGGGGGCCACGGTCGGGACGACCACGCCCTGCAGGTTCTTGTCCAGGAAGCTCGCGTTCTCCTGGCGCTGCTTGGTCCAGCCGCCGACCTTGGTGAGCTGGACCCGGCCGATGGCGGCGTGCAGGTCGGTCATCCGGTTGTTCAGGCCGACGACCTCGTTCTCGTACTGCTTGAGCATGCCCTGGTTGCGGTACAGCCGCATCCGGCGCTCGAGGTCGGCGTTCGCGACCGAGTTCATGCCGCCCTCACCGGACGTCATGTTCTTGGTCGGGTACAGGCTGAACATCGCGAACTCGCCGAAGGTGCCGACCGGGGCACCGTTCCAGGTCGCGCCGTGCGCCTGCGCGGCGTCCTCGTAGATCTCGATGCCGTGCTTGGTGGCGATCTCCTGCAGCGCGGTCATGTTCGCCGGGTGACCGAACAGGTGCACCGGCATGACGGCCTTGGTCTTCTCGGTGATCGCGGCCTCGACCGCGGCCGGGTCCAGGCAGAAGTACGTCGGCTCGATGTCGACGAACACCGGCGTCGCGCCGGTCAGCGCGACGCTGTTGGCGGTCGCGGCGAAGGTGAAGGACGGGACGATGACCTCGTCGCCGGGGCCGACGCCCGCGGCCAGCAGGCCCAGGTGCAGACCCGAGGTGCCCGAGTTCGTCGCGACGCAGGCTCGGCCGGAGACCAGCGCTGCGCCGAACTCCTGCTCGAACGAAGCGACCTCAGGACCCTGGGCGAGCATTCCGCTGCGCATCACACGGTCGACTGCTTCCCGCTCCTCCTCCCCGATGATCGGCTTCGCGGCCGGAATCGGCTGCACCATCAGTTCTCCTCCTGGTTTTCGTCGGCCGGCCGTAGCCGTCCGTCCTCTTCGATGTACGTCTCGCCCGTCGTCGGGCACTTCCAGCCGCCGTCGCCGATCTCCAGCAACGGCACTCCGGCCCGGCCGACCCACTTGATCCGCCGCGCCGGGACCCCGGCGACCAGCGCGAAGTCTGGCACGTCCTTGGTCACCACCGCACCAGCCGCCACCGTAGCCCAGCGGCCGATGGTGACCGGCGCCACGCAGACCGAGCGCGCTCCGACCGCGCTGCCCTCTTTCAGCGTCACGCCGACCGGCTCCCAGTCGTGGCCGCTCTTCAGCGAACCGTCCGGGTTGACCGCGCGCGGGAAGTGGTCGTTGGTGAGCACGACAGCCGGGCCGATGAACACACCGTCCTCGAGCACCGCCGGCTCGTAGACCAAGGCGTCGTTCTGGATCTTGCAGTTCTTCCCGATCCGCACGCCGGAGCCGACGTAGGCGCCGCGTCCGACGATGCAGTTCTCGCCCAGCACCGCGTTCTCGCGGATCTGGGACAGGTGCCAGACCGACGACCCGGCGCCGATCTGCGCGGTTTGGTCGACATCGGCGGTTGCCGCGATGCGGGACGTCACACGATCTCCTTCGAGGTGAGCCAGCGGGTGAGGGCGACGGCCGAGCGCTGTCCGTCGTGCAGCTCCGCCACGAAGCCGGGGCCGGCAGCCGCCTGCTCGGTGGCGGTGTCACGATCGGCCAGCAGGCCGGTCACCACATCACCCAGGGTGTCGGGATCGGCCTCAACGATCGGCACATCCCGCCCAGTCAGACTACGCATCCGCTCGCGGACCGCGTCACCGACGTACGAAACCACGATCCGCCCGGCGGCCAGCGCCTCGGCGGCCGCCACGCCGTACAGGCCGATCCGGAGCTGGTCGACGACGATGTCGGCGTCGCCGATCACAGTCGGCATCTGGTCGTGCCGGACGCCGGTGATCCGCCGGTACTCGATCTGACCGGCCTCGTGCAGACGGGTCAGGACGGCGTCGATCTCCTCGGTGCCCTTGAGTTTCGCGTTCGACGGAACGTGCGCGACGACGGGCTTTTCGGTACTGAACAGCGGCCGTGCGGCCTGGTGCCACGGCGTGGGGTCGATCACGACGGGTAGCCACTGAGCGTCCGGTACGTCGTCCAGCAGGTCGACCGTGGACACGAACACCGGCAGGCCGAGGCTCTGCACCAGCTCCGCGTGCCGGCGGGCCTGCTTCTCCAGACGGTCGGTCAGGTCGTCACCCGGGGTGAACGGCGACCAGCGCTCGCGCTCAGCGTGGCGGCTGGGCAGGCGGATGTCAGAGCCGTGGAACAGCAAGGAGACATCGAGGTTCTTCTCCAGCATCGCGGTGATGTCGGCCTCGGCGTCCGGGTAGCCGCGGGCGCCGAAGATCGGGCGCGCGGACTCGACCATCACGTGCGTGTACGAGCTCTCGATGTGCTGCTGCTGGGCCCGTTGCCAGCGCGGCTGACCGAACCAGGCCAGCGGCACACCGTAGTCGTCGGCGAACTCGAACTGTCCCTTGCGGTGTACGGCGAACGAGACGGCACTGACCCCGTCGATCTGGCGTGCTGCCTGGGCCCAGGCGTGGCCCTGACCGGCCGAGTTGGTCGGGCCGACCAGCATCCGCACCGGCGTCGTCGCCACCGGCGGGAAGGCGGGCAGCCGCACGTACGAGTACCGCAGGCCGCGCAGGCGCCGCCGGGCCGCTCCCGCGGTCCTGGCCAGTGGCGCCGGAAGGTGCTCGCGGAGCGAACGCGACACAGTCATCGAATCACCCATGACCTGCCGGTGCCTTCAGCTGCTCCAGCTCGCGACGGGCGGCCGGGATGCCGAGCATTGCCGGGATCGCCGCGTTCCGCTGGCCAAGATGCCAGCCGGCCCAGATCGCACCGTCGTCCAGGGCAACCACGACGGCTGCCTTGTCAATGGCGTCCAGCACGTCGCGACGACTCAGAATCGCTGCCCAGTAAGCCTTTCCGAGCTCCTTGCCGGCCTGGTTCTCGCGCAGGAAGCGGATCGGCTTCGACGAAGTGATTGCCTTAGGCAACTTCTCGGCCAGCGTGGCGTACTTCGAGGCTTGGGTCGGCGTCTCGTCCGTGGGGCCGACCAGGGTGAAGGTGACCTTGTCGTCGACCTCGCCTTCGGGCGCGACCCAGCCGATCACGTCGAGCGTGACCTCGGGGTCACCGAGCTCCGCACGGACGGTGTCGAAGTAGGTCGGCGGAAGCGCGCTGGTGCTCAGCAGTACGACGTTCACGCGGCGGCCCCCTGCACGGTGGCGGCCAGCGCCTCGATCCGCGGGTCCAGTTGCAGGTCGCGCCGGTAGGAGACGCCGAACTCGCGCGCCTTCGTCCGGATCCCGTCGTCGGCCGTCCGGGCCGCGTGCGCGGCCTCGATCAGCGCGGTGGCGATCGCTTCCGGCGTCACGTCCGAGACCGGGAACCACAGCGGGTGCCCGCGCAGTACGTCGGAGGCGGCGTTGTCCGGGTCGTGCACCGAGACGATCGGCAATCCGGTCGCCAGGTACTCGAAGACCTTGCCGCTGGTCACGTAGCGGCCCTTGCCGAGCATCAGCAGCTGGACGTCGAACTCGTCGTACGCCTTGGCGATCTCCGCCTTGCCGACCGGCCCCTCGTAGCTGACCCCGGACTCGGACGCGTCGTCGATGGTGGCGAGCATGTCCGCCCGCGGCTGGGCGTAGTACCCGAGGTAGCCGTGGACCTTCGCCCGCGCGCCCTCAAGCTCCTCGGACCGCGACCTGGCCAGCTGCCAGCCCTCGACGAACTCCGTCAGCGGGACCTTGGGCGTCACCGTTCCGACGTACCCGAAAACCAGGGGTCTATCGGTCGCGGCGTCGCGGGTGGTGACGTCCGGCACCAGGTCGGGGTCGAAGCCGTTGGCGACGGTGTGCAGCTTGCCGGCCTGGGCCGGGTAGAGCTTCTCGTGCCAGTCCTTGATCGGGTCGTTCACGAACCAGACCTCACTGGCCGACTCGACCAGCTTCTTCTCCCAGCGGGCCGCGCGGCTGTTCGGCTGGTGCAGGCGGTCACCGGTGAAAACGTCCAGCAGCCAGGCGTCGCGGTAGTCCATCACGTACGGCACGCCGTGCTTCTTGTGCAGCCGGTACGCCGCGGTGAACGTGACGTGCGGGTTCGCGGTGGCAACCGTCAGGTCGACCTTGTCCGCAGCGTGGATCTGCTCGGCAGCCTTCTCGATCACCGAACGCCACGGCCCGTACGCGGCCTCCGGGAACGCGACCTGGTCCTGCTTGATCCGCCACTTACGCCAGACCTTGGGGTTCGCGGCGCGGGCCTTGGACCAGCGGCGCAGGTCGGCCTCCAGGAGCGGCCACTCGAACGGCACCCGGACGACCTCGATCGCCGGGTCGATCCGTTCCTCCAGGGTCGGGTCGGCGCCGGTGAACCGGTGGAACGCCTCGCGCTCCGCCGTCAGGACGGTGACTCTCCAGCCGAGTGCCGCGAACCGGTTGGCCGTGGCCAGAGCCCGGTAGACGCCGCCACTCCGGCAGGGCGGGAAGCCCCAGGCGACGTACAGCACATGCGGGCGACTGTCGGTCATGCCCTGCCTTTCAGCAGGTCGACGATCGCGTCGGCCAGTTCGTCGTACGGCGTGGTCGCGGGCAGGTGCTCGGCCGCCCATCGCAACGCGTGGTCGCGCAGCTTCTCCAGCTCGCCCGGGTCCGCCGACCAGCGGCGCAGCGTTTCGGACGCCTCGGCCACCGAGTCCACCAGGACTCCGCCACCGGACTCCTCGATCACCTTCGTCTGCCGGGGCAGCCGGGTGGACAGGACGGGAAATCCGCTGGCGAGGTACTCGTAGATCTTGGACGGCATCGCTTCGACGAAGGCCGGCGTCGGCTGGAGCATGGCCAGGCTGGCCCAGGCGCCCTTGGTCAGCCGCCACGCGTCAGCCGGTGGCTGCCGCCCGTGCAGACGGATCCGGCCGGCCAGGTCGGGCTCCGCGATCCGGGCTTCGAGCCGCTCCCGGTCCGACGGTGCGACCGGGCCGATCAGGTCGAGCGACCAGTCCGGCGCCGCGGCGACAGTCTCGACCATGTCGAACAGGCCGCGGCTGGCCCGCAGGTCCCCGACATACACCGCACGCGGGGTACCCGCAGGCGGCGCGGGGACCAGGAACGGGATGTACGGGAAGTTCTGGACGACCAGCCGTCGCTTCGCCTCGTGCGGCGGGAGGTACGAGTCGGCGACGACGGTCAGGTCGGCGCCGGCGGCCAGCTTGGAGCCGGCCTGGACGATCAGCCGGGCCGGCAACCCTGCCAGGCCCTTCGCCCAGGCCCGGTCGGCGAGGAGCCGGCGGTAGTCCTCATGGACGTCGGCGACCATCTTGCGGCGGCGCAGGGTGGTGACGAGCCGGGTGACCGGGATCATGTCCGGGTCGACCGTCATCACCACCTTGGCGTTGGTCCGCCACGGCAGCACCGCGGTCCGGGCCAGCCGCTGGACCATGCTGCCGCGCGGACCGGCGTGCACGGATGCACCTGCCGGCCCACCCTCGGCGTCACCGAGGCCCCACAGCTCGACGGTGAGGCCGCGATGCTGCAGTGCCGCGGTGATCTTGTGCAGACGGGCGTCGGCAACGTCATGACCGGTCGTGATGATCCCCACGTCCGGCGCCGTACTGCGTGCCCCGGAGCGGGGGCCGGCCTTGGGCATGGTCAGAGGTCCTCGAGAGAGGCGGATTCCTTCTCGCCGACCTGGAGGAACTTGGTGTACGCCGCGATCACCTCGTTGGGCTCGCCGCGCATCATCACCTTGCCCTTGTGCAGCCAGATGCAGTCGTTGCAGAGCTCGCGGACGCTGGCCATCGCGTGACTGACCAGGAACATCGTCCGGCTGTTGGTGACCAGTTCCTGCATCTTGGCGGCGGCCTTGGTCTTGAACGACGCGTCACCGGCGGACAGTGCCTCGTCGATCAGCAGGATGTCCGGGTCCATGTGCACGGCCACCGAGAACGCCAGCCGCTGGAACATGCCGGACGAGTACGTCCGCATCGGCATCTCCATGAAGTCACCGAGCTCGGCGAACTCGGCGACCTCCTCGTAGCGTTCCTTGATCTCCTTGCGGCTCAGACCGGCCGCCAGCCCACCGAGGACGACGTTCTCCCGGCCGGACAGCATCGCGTTGAAGCCGACGCCGAGGGACAGCAGGGTGGAGACCCGGCCGTGCACCTCGATCCGGCCCGAGGTCGGCGGCAGGATGCCGGCCACCGCGCGCATCAGCGTCGACTTGCCGGCGCCGTTCGCGCCGATGATGCCGATGGTGGCGCCCTGGTCGACGTCGAAGGACACGTTCTGGACGGCCTTGACCTCGCGGACGGCCCGCTCGCCGCGGCCGAACCGGACGATCGCGCTCTTGAACGTCGGCACCCGCTCGAACGTGGTCCGGTAGGTGATCGACACGTCCTGGACCTTGACGGCCGGGACACCGGGCTGGAGCTTCTGCATCGGCTTCTTCTCTGCCTCAGAGACGGACAACGAACTCACGCTCCCTCGACATGAAGAACAAGCCACCGATCAGGGCCGCGGCAAACGCCCAGACTGTCGCACCGACCCACATGCTGGTTTCCGGAATCGTGCCCCGGACCAGCAGGTCGGTCCAGCCGCCCAGCAGGGAGTAGAGCGGATTGAACATCATGAAGTCCTGGAACTTCTTCGGTGCGTCCTCGGCGAACCACAGCACCGGCGACAGGTAGAGCCAGATCCGGACGAAGTACGGCAGGAAGCTGGTGGTGTCGCGGAAGTACACCTGCAGGGCGGCGAAGATCATCGCCATCCCGGCCGCGAAGATCGTCAGCAGCAGCAGGAAGATCGGCGCCAGCAGCATCTGCCACTTCAACCCCTGCCCGGTGGCCAGGTGGATCGCACCGTAGACGACCAGCGTCGGCAGGAAGCGGAAGAACGCCGTCCGCAGCGCCGCGAGCGGCAGCAGCATCCGGGGGAACGACATGTTCATCAGCAGCTTGCCGCCGCCGACGACGCTGGCCGCTCCGGTCGTCATCGCACCGGAGAAGTAGTAGAACGCGAACAGGCCCGCACACAGGTGGACGAAGCGCGCCGTCGCGTCCTCGCGCGAACCGCCACCGCTGAGGATCTCGATCAGCACGTAGTAGACGCCGGCCAGCATCAACGGATTCAGTACCAGCCACACCTGACCGAAGAAGGTGTTGGTGTTGGCCGCCCGGATACCGGTCCGCGACATCTCGGCCGCGAACTCACGACGCTGCCACAGCGCCCGGAAGTAAGGAGACAACGCCGGCAGGCCGACCTTGTGCGGTTCGTACACGTGCACCGACGGGTTGAACTCCTCGTCGACGCTAGTCGCTTTCATGCAGGCGACGCCTCTCTCTGCTCGAGTCGTGTCGCCGCCCGGTACGGCGGCCACGCGGACCGGGAAGCAGAGTAGCGGATCGGCGCCATGACCGACGACACAGTGGTCCTCCATAGTGATCAACAACGCACAGACGGCTACCGAACCTCACGCCCGAGTGTGCAACCGACTGAAAGTCGTGTTTCGCCGATCGTTATCTGGAATATACATTTGACAGCCTTCGACAGCCAATCCGCTTGGCTGGGCACGGAAACAGCGATTACCGCGAGGCCAGGTAACGCCAGCGTACAAGGTCGAATCGCGGCCTCCGCTACCGTAGGGCGGCTGCTAGTGCCGACCCAATACAGAGAGGTACCCCCTGCAATGAAGATCATGACGGTCTACGGGACCCGTCCGGAGGCGATCAAGGTCGCACCCGTTCTGACGGCACTCGCGGCCGAGCCCGGCCTCGAGTCGGTGCCCGTGGTCACCGGCCAGCACCGCGAGATGCTCGACCAGGTCAACGACCTGTTCGGCATCGTCCCCAAGCACGATCTGAACATTTTGCAGCCAGGGCAGACGCTGGCGGCCATCACCGCGCGCATCATGGACCTGCTCGACCCGGTGCTCGCCGAGGAAACTCCCGACGCGGTCATCGTCCAGGGCGACACGACGACCTCGACGGCGGCCGCGCTGGCGGCGTTCTACCGCCGCATCCCTGTCGTGCACGTCGAGGCGGGCCTGCGCAGCGGCGACATCAGCTCGCCGTTCCCCGAGGAGGCGAACCGTCGCCTGACCTCGCAGATCACCGCCCTGCACCTGGCCCCGACGGCAGGCAGCAAGGCCAACCTGCTCCGTGAGGGCGTCGACCCGAGCACCATCGTCGTCACCGGTAACACCGTGATCGACGCGCTGCTCGCCACCGCCGCGCAGCCCGTGCCGCTGGCCGACCCGCAGCTGGTCGCACTGGTCGAGTCGAAGGCACCGATCCTCCTGGTCACCAGCCACCGCCGGGAGAGCTGGGGCGCCGCGATGGAAGGCGTCGGCCGCGCGCTGGCCCGCATCGCTGCCGCACACCCGGAGCTCACCATCGTCCTGCCGGTGCACCGCAACCCGGTGGTCCGCGAGGCGCTGCTGCCGCTGCTCGGTGAGCTGAAGAACGTCGTGATCACCGAGCCACTCTCCTACGCCGAGTTCGCCACCCTGTTGGCTTCCGCCCACATCGTCCTCACCGACTCGGGCGGCATCCAGGAGGAGGCGCCCAGCCTCGGCAAGCCGGTCCTGGTCATGCGTGAGAACACCGAGCGCCCCGAGGCGGTCGAGGCCGGCACCGTCCGCCTGATCGGCACCGACGAGGACCGCGTCGTCAAGGAGGTCGAGCGGCTGTACCTCGACCCGGCGGCGTACACGGCCATGGCACGCGCGGTGAACCCGTACGGCGATGGGCATGCCACCGAGCGCTCTGTCGCCGCTGTCAAGGCGTTGTTCGGTCTCGGGACCCGGCTCCTCGACTTCAACGGCTGACGGGTACCTGAACGTCACCAGGGTCGCGGGCCTGGCACGACCCGCGCCCCCTGGTGACTGTGCAGTCTGGTGACCGTGAGCTTCTTCGGCTAGTCAGCCGTTCAGCGCGGCCGTCCACGCCGGGCGAACGACGGCGAGGTCGTGACGGCTGGCGTGCAGCCGCGACGCGGCGCTGAGCCGGGCGAACTCCGCCGGGTCCGCGGACGCGGCGGCGATCTTCCGGACCACACCGTCGATCGAGTCGAACGGCGCATCCGGTCCGTACAGCTCGGCAGCGCCGTCAGCGGCAGGGGTCAGGACCGCCACGCCGGCGGCCTGGGCCTCGATGACCCGTTGGTCCACCCGGCCGCTGCGGTGCGGCACCAGCAACCAGCCGACCTTGCGGTACCAGGTGGGCAGGTCGCTGTCGGGACGCTCGAACGCGACCCGCGCGGCGACCTCAGGCGTTGCCGTGAGATCGGCGACGAGCGTCCGGTAGTAGGAGCGCTCGAGCTGGTCGACCCACAGCTCCTCGGTCTCCCAGGGCAGCCGATCGCGAACGTGCAGGCTGAACTGCTCATCGGCGGCGAGCAGACCCCGCAGTACCGTGATGGCGACGTCGGGCCGGGAAGCTGACGGACTCAAATCGAGTACGCCGACCCGGTACTGACGGCCGGGCAGCCCCGGCCGGTCCACGTAGCCCGTGTCGACCGGCACCGGCGCGAGATGCAGTCGCTCCGTCGGTACGTCGAACGCGGCGGCGAACGCCGCGAGGTCGGGCTCGGCCTGGAACACGAACGCGTCGATCTCTTCGCGGTTCGCCTCCCGCAGGGCGGGCTCGTCGGTGCGCAGGTCGCGGATGTGGACGACCAGACGCTGGCCGGCAGCCTTACGACGGGTGGCCCACGGCAGGTACGGCGCCGCGTCCTCGACGACGACGGTGCCCGCGGCGGACAGGTCGCCGAGCCGGGGCTCCTCCTGGCCCGTCAGGGTCGGGTCCCACTCGGCAATGCGAACCTCGCCGACGGTCTGCCGCAGTACGGTGTGGGTGCCGCGCGAGGCCGTCAGGTTGGCGCCGACGAGCAGCAACGGCCGCCCGCTGACGAGCGTGACGCTCGGCTGCACCTCGGTGGCCCGGAGCGCGGCGTGGATGCGCTCGACCGTGGTGGCCATCCGGTACCGGTCGATGGCGTCCATCGCCTTCTTGCGCGCATCCTCGAGCAGATCGGGATCGCGGGCCACCCGCTCGATGGCGTCGAGCACCGACTCGGTGGTCGAGTCGACGAACAGCGGGTAGTCCTCGCCCAGCAGCTCGACGTGCGCGGCGATCCGGTTGACCACCGGGGCCACACCCATCGCGCAGTACTCGAGCACCTTGGTGGACAGCTCATGGGTGGAGTCGAGCGCCCGCGACCGCCAGCTGAACCCGATGTCGGCCGTCTTGGAGTACGCCGTCGCGTCGTCGCGGGAGAGTCCGCCGGCCCACTCCACGCCCGGGCTCGAGCCGAGGGCGGCCTTCATCCGGCCGCGCCAGGTCGGGTTGTGCTTGAAGTGCATGATCTTGTCGCCGATCATCGACAGCGACAGGTTGACGCCGCGCTCGGCCAGCAGCCGGGGTACGTCGCACAGCTCGAGCGTCATCCACCCCTCGGCGAACTTGCCCGCGTAGACACCCTGCAGCCGGCCCGCCGGTCGCGCCGACCGGCCGGGCATCGGGCCCAGGTCGTCGGGGATCATCGGGTTGATCACGACGCACTTGCCGACCGACGCGGGCACCCGGTACTCCATGTAGGAGCGGGAGTCCTCGGTCTGCACCAGCATCCGCTCGGACGACAGCGCGATCTCCTCGAGATCGCGCAGCCGCTTCGGGGTGGGCTCGGTGCCCGGCTCGGGGAGGTCGATGACGTAGGGCCAGAACCGGCCGTCGAACTCGCGGGTGATCGCCAGCTCGTGGGAGATGTAGAAACCGCGCGAGATGATCTTGTCGAACCGGTGCGCGCGGTCGAGCTCCACGACCTTCTCCGCGGCCTGCCGCACCGACAGCAGCTTCGTCGGCGGGACGGCGTCGCCGAGCGCCTCGAACGGGTCGACGACCGTCACGTTGTCGATGCCGTCGAGCGGCTCGAGCATCTTGCGCGAGATGATCCGGTTCTTCAGCAGCAGCGTGACGTGCGAGTTCGTCCGCGCGAGCACCTGGGCCATCGAGACCAGCCAGATGGTCGACCCGTCGATGATGTTGGTGTTTCCGTCGCTGTACAGCAGGACACGGCGCTCCACGGCGGTGGAGGAATCGGTGGTCATCAGTCTCTTTCGACGGCGGCGCGGGCGACTCGGTCGAGCAGGCTCACGACCGGGGACATGGGCACGGGGCCGAGCACGGGGTCGGCCTCCTCGACCCGCGGCAGCACCACGTCGGCGGCGTTGCGCAGCAGGTTGGTACCGACGTTCGGCGCGTCAGCGGAGTCGAGCACGATGACGGGCGCGCCGCGCTCGCGGGCCTCGGCGGCCCACTCCAGGATCTCGAGCAGCAGCGCCGTACCGGACGACGTCTCCGCGGTGCTCCAGGGACCGGACTGCAGGGCGGCCCGCTCGATCACCAGCAGGTCGCCGGACTCGAGCGCGGCGCCGAGCGACCGTGATCCCGGCGCCACGGCGGCGACGGGCAGGACGTCGCCCAGCTGCCGCGCCGTCGCGCCGGTCATGACGGCGACGGCGCGGGTGGCCGTCGCCAGCTCGCGGCGGGCGTCGAACCGGTCGGCCTCGGCGGCCGGCGCCTCCTCGGCCTCCGCCTCGACCTCGGCGTCCGGCTCGGTCAGCAGCTGCTCGGGGTAGCGCAGGGACAGGATCCGCTCGGTCGCGCGCCAGCGCGAGTCCGGCGTCTCGTGCACCCGGGTGTGACCGCTGACGGTCCGCCGGGCCTTGCGAATCACACGCCTGGGCAGCGAAACGGGCATCAGCGCCAGAGGCCCTTCGTATCGATCACGCGCTTGCCCTCGAGCATCGACCGGTCGACGCCGCGGAACTCGTCGTGGTCGACCAGCAGCAGGATGACGTCGGCGGCGGCGACGGCCCCGGCCGCGTCGGCCAGCTCGACGTTGGACAGCCCGGCCAGATCGGCCGGCAGCTTCTCGATGTGCGGCTCGACCGCGAGGATCTTGCAGTTCGGCAGCTCAGCGGCCAGGTCGCGGACGATCTGACGGGCCGGCGACTCGCGCAGGTCGTCGATGTTGGCCTTGAACGCCAGGCCCAGCGCGGCAACCGTCCCGGCGTGGGTGCTGGCGACAGCCTCGACCGCGCGGCCGACGACGTAGCCCGACTTCCCGTCGTTGACCTGCCGGGCCGTCCGGATGAGGGTGGACTCCTCCGGCGCCGCGGACACGATGAACCAGGGATCGACGGCGATGCAGTGCCCGCCGACGCCCGGTCCGGGCTGCAGGACGTTCACCCGCGGGTGGTGGTTCGCCAGCTCGATCAGGCGCCAGACGTTGATGCCCAGCTTGTCGCAGATGATCGACAGCTCGTTGGCGAAGGCGATGTTGACGTCCCGGAAGGAGTTCTCGGTGAGCTTCGCCATCTCGGCGGTGACCGCGTCGGTGAGCAGCTGCTCGCCGCGGCAGAACCGCTCGTACAGCACCTTGGCCCGGAGCGCCGCCTCTTCGGTGAGGCCACCGATGATGCGGTCGTTCTCGACCAGCTCGGCCATGATCCGGCCGGGCAGCACCCGCTCCGGGCAGTGCGCGACGTGGATGACCGGACGGCCGTCGGCGCCGTCGAGACTCAGCGCGGGGTTTGTGGCCAGGATCTCCTCGGCCATCCGCTGCGTGGTGCCGGGAGGCGAGGTGGACTCGAGGATGATGAGCTCGCCGCCGGTCAGCTTCGGCGCGATGGCGCGCGCGGCCGACAGCACGTAGCTGAGGTCGGCGGTCTTGTCCTCCAGGAACGGCGTGGGGACCGCGACGATGTACGCCTCGGCCGCCGGCGTCTCCGTGGTGGCGTCGAGCGCTCCGGAGGCCACCACATCGCGCAGTACGTAGTCGAGGTCGGGCTCGACGAACGGCAGGGCGCCGTTGTTGACCGCCTCGACCTTGCTCTGGTCGAGGTCGACACCGGTGACCCGGCAGCCCGCACGGGCCAGTACGACGGCAGTCGGAAGTCCGATGTAGCCGAGTCCGAGTACCACAATGCGCGGATGCGCACTCATATCGTTGTCTCCTCACCAGATGGCTGAGACGCCCCACCGGGGCGCCTTCTCCCGAGGCAGTCTATGCACCGAGCGGGCTAGTCTGAGCATCGGGCGGTGGACCGGTGCGGGGTAGTCTAAGCACCGGGCGGGTGGACCGACGACGCTCGTCCGCGTTGCCGACCCCTCCGACGAAAGCCTCTTAATGTCGCAGCTGAAGACCATGGCTCGCGCGCCACGCCGCCTCGTGCTCCGTGCACTCCGCGGCCCGGTTCGTGCGCTCCTCCGCCCTTTCCGCCCCCAGGTCAAGGCGGTGCGGCGGCGGCTGCCGCGCCGGGCTGACCACTATATTGCCCGCCTCGGCGGGGTTCAGACGCGCGCGATCCGCCCGGCTGTCCCGCCGGTAGCGCCGGAGCTGGTCGAGCAGGCCCGAGCGGGCCGCCCACCGGTGCCGGAGACTCCCACCCGCCTGTACGTCGCGCCGGCCAACTTCGCCGGGCAGGGCTGGTTGTGGGCACGCGCGGCAGAGCGGCAACTGCCCGGCGTCGGCGCCGTCACCATGGTCGGCATCCCCAGCGGCTTCCGGTTCCCGTCCGACCACCACGTTCCCGAGCAGGTCTACCTGCGCTCGCCCGAGTGGCAGCGTGAACAGTTCGAGTACGTTCGGCAAAACTTCACCCACGCGCTGATCGAGGCTCAGCGGCCGATGTTCGGTTCGCTGCTCAGCCTCAACGCCTTCACAGAGGCCCGGGTGCTGACCGGGTACGGCCTGCGGATCGCCACCATCGCGCACGGCCGCGACGTGCGGCTGCCCAGCCTGCACCGGGAGAACTACCCGTTCTCGCCGTACGTGCGGGAGGAGTGGGCCGACGTCGACGTACTGGAGCGCCAGGTCCGCCGTAACCTCGCCGGGCTGGCCTCGATCGACATGCCGGCCTTCGTGTCCACGCCCGACCTTCTGGACGACCTACCCGGCGCCACCTGGTGCCCCGTGGTCGTCGACCTCGCCCTGTGGGAGACCCCGGAGGCTCCGATGGAGCGGGCGAAGCCGCTGGCGGTGCACATGCCCACCAGCTCGAAGTTCAAGGGCTCGGAGCAGGTCGACGAGGCGATGAACGACCTGCAGGACCGTGGACTGCTGGAGTACCGCCGCATCGAGGGCGTCACGCCCGAGGAGGTCCGCCGCATCATCGGTTCGGCCGACCTCGTCCTGGACCAGTTCCGGCTGGGCAGCTACGGCGTCACGGCCTGCGAGGCGATGGCGGCCGGCCGGGTCGTGCTGGGCCACGTCACCGAGCACAACCGCCAGCGGGTCCAGGAGGCCAACGGCGACGAGCTTCCCATCGTCGAGGCGACGGTCGAGAACATCCGTGAGGTAGTGCTCGAGCTGCTCGACGACCGCGAGCGGGCCCAGAAGATCGCGGCGCAGGGTCCGGGCTTCGTCCGCCGCCTGCACGACGGCAGCTACTCGGCCAAGGTGCTCTCGACCTTCCTGGCCAGCTGATCAGCTCGCGGCTCCCGAAGGCGTAGTACGACGCAAAGGCCCTGACCGATCCGGTCAGGGCCTCCGTGTGTCACGGCTCAGAAGGTGTAACTGCCTCGGCGGTACGCCGGAACTGCCGACAGCGAGGCCGGCCGGGACGGTGTGATGCCGGCGGAATCCACCCAGGGCCCGGCGGTCAGCGGCTGCTGAGCGGTACCGGTCGTGGCATCGCATCCCGTGGACAGCCTCACCATCCACGGAAGCTCGCCTGGCACTGTGTGGATCCCACCGGCGACCCGGGGGCCGGACTCGCTCGGGGCGACCGCGTCGCCTGGCAAGCGGGTCCGGGCACGTGCCGAGTGCACCGGCACGATGACCAGGGCGGCGGTCATCGCACCATGGCCGAAGGCCCGGCGATGCCTGGGCAGAACCTGACGCAGTGGCTGCGACATGGGGGTCTCCTCCTCATCGGCCTCACGATGGAGATGCACAGTTTGTACACCCTCCGGCACAGCCGGTGATGGCACGGAAGTGCGAGGGCACCGATACGCCGGGATCGAGACCCAACCGAAACGGCGATCGCTGACGGGACCGCGAACTCGGGCCAGAATTGGAACAGCAGCCCGGCGGCGCTCAGGTGGTCCGTCGCCGGGCTGCTGGACCTCAATTCTCGCTCACAACTGCGCGGAAATGGTGGCCAGATGGTGACACGGCACAAGAATGCTGACAGAACAACAATCATGCCTCGGCGTACCTGCCGGGATACGGACAGTGCCATCGGGGTTTCGCGGTTCGCTCTAGTCTGGAGCGTTGGTAGCGCATGGTGAGCGCGCTCGGGAGGGATGGGAGGGTCATGAGCTCGACCGACACGGAGCGTGCCGACCACTTGCGGGTGCTCGGACTGACCGACGACGAGATACAGGTCTACCAGCACCTGCTGCGGACCGGGCCCAGCTCGGTCGCCGAGCTCGACGCCGCGGTACCGGATCTTGCCCAGGGCATCGAGGGCACGCTCGGCGGTCTGGTCCAGGCCGGGCTGGCGCGGCGGTCGGGATCGGACCACTCCAGGTTCCTCCCGGTGCCACCGGACGCCGGCCTCGAAGCACTCACGCTGCGCCGCGAGTCCGAGCTCAAGCAGGCCAGGATCGAGGTCCTGAACGCTTACGACGAGTTCCGCCGGACCGTGCACAACGAGTCGACCACGCACCTGATCGAGGTGGTCACCGGCAGCGCGATCGTCGAGCGGATCCACCAGATCAAGGGCAGTGCGCAACGCGAGATCCTGGCCATCGACACCCCGCCGTATTACCTGGGTGCCGGTCCGAACCAGGAGGAGATCGAGCAGCTCAAGCGCGGTGTCTCCTACCGGATCGTCTACTCACCGGAGTCCGTCGAAGTACCGGGCTACCTGACCGAGAACATCCTGCCCTGCGTGGAGGCCGGCGAGCAGGCGCGGGTGCTGCCCGATGTGCCGGCGAAGCTGACCATCATCGACGGTGCGATCGCGTTCGTGTCGATGTCGGTGCGCGACACCGATGTGAACCGGTCCCTGCTGATCATCCGGCCGAGCAGCCTGCTCACCGCGTTGCTCGGCATGTTCGAGCTGTGCTGGCGCAACGCCCTTCCCCTGCACGCATCCGTCGGCACCGAGGACGACCGGCTGGAGCCGATCGAACGCCGACTGCTCGCGCTGCTGGCCACGGGTGCCGCCGACGACACGATCGCCCGCACCCTGGGCATCAGCCGCCGGACCTTCTTCCGCTACCTCGAACGCCTGATGAACCGCACCGGAGCCAGCACCCGCTTCCAGCTGGCCCTGCACGCCGCCCGGGAGAACTGGCTCTGACAGGAGGCTGCATCAGCTAAGGGACGGCCGGATCAGCCGCCAGGCTTGAGCAATCCGGTCTCGTAGGCGACCGCGACAGCGGCTGCCCGGTCGTTCACCTCCAGTTTCGCGAACATGTGCAGGAGATGGGTTTTCACCGTCGCCTCGGTGATGAACAACCTCGTCGCGACATCCCGGTTCGTCGCTCCGCGCGCAACCAACGCCAGTACTTCGAGCTCGCGGTCACTCAGCCTCTGCTGTTGCTGCTGCGGTGCCGTCAGGATTCCAGCCACGGTTGGCGACAGCACGGTCTCCCCTCGGGCAGCAGCAAGTACTGCGTTCCGCAGCTCAGCGCGAGGCGTGTCCTTCAGCAGATAGCCGATCGCGCCTTCCTTCATCGCCGGCAGCACATCGGCATCGTCGTCGAAGGTGGTCAGCACGAGGACCTGCACGCCCGGCGTCTGTTCGCGGAGCCGGCGGATCACTTCGGCACCGTTCATCTTCGGCATCCGCAGATCCATCAGCACCACGTCAGGCCGGGTCCGCAACGCGGTCACCAGAGCCTCAGGTCCATCGGCTGCCTCGCCGACCACTTGGAAGCTGTCATCACCCGCGAAGATCCCGTGCAGCCCGTCCCGCACGATGGGGTGGTCGTCAACGATGAGCAAGCGGATCATGGTGTGCTCCCCTCGGGCGGAATGGCGGGGACAGTGGCCGAGATCCCGGTCCCTTGCCCGGGTGCCGTCTCGACCTCGAAGGCGCCGGCCAGCCGGGTGATGCGCTGCCGCATCGCGACCAGCCCGAATCCCGAAGTACGGACTGGGACGAAGCCGGTGCCGTCGTCGCGGACATCGAGTGCGACGACGTCTTCCATGTAGGAAAGGGTGATTCCGACTCGGCCGGCACGGGCATGTTTGCCGACGTTGGCGAGGGCTTCCTGGGCCACCCGCAACAAGGCGACCTCTACCTCGACATGCAGTGGCCGGGGTTCACCGGTGATTTCGACCGACGTGGTGACCTCGCTGGACTCCGACCATTTGTCCGCAACCTCTCGTAGCGCACTGGCCAGCTGCGCATCGTCCAGCGGCGTTGGACGCAAGGCCTGGACCGACCGGCGTGCTTCGGTCAACGCATCTCTGGCCAGCGCGCGCACGGTTTCGAGCCGCTTGCCGGCACCGTCATCCGCTTCCAACTGGGTCAGGATGCCGGTGAGGCTCTGGGCGATGGTGTCGTGGATCTCCCGGGCCATCCGCTGCCGCTCATCCAGCACACCGGCCTCTCGTGCCTGGGTGAGCAAGCGGGCTTGCAGTTCGGCGTTCTCCTCCGCGAGCTCCTGCAGCTTGCCGATCATCACCTTGCGCTGCTCGCTCTGCTCGGCGATCGCCCGAGTGGTCAGCCCGACCGCCGAGGCGATCAGTACGGCGACCAGGAACGAGAAGATCAACTCCCGGGCAGAACTCCCCGACCTAGCCGGTACTCCGACCAGTACGCCGGCCGTCGCCGCGACTCCGGCGTACGCCCACCAGCCGGGCAACAGCGTGAAGGCGAGGACGAACGCACCGATCCCGGTCACGAAGAAGACGGAGTCGATCCTGAGCAGCACGGCGAGAAAGGCCAGCAAAACAATGAAGTACGCGATCATCACAGCCGGGTGGCTGGTCCGGCGGCGATCGATCAGCAGCCAGTGCCAGGCGGCCAGTGCGAGCGGTACGAGGAGCGCTGCTGGGCGCCAGTCTCGTAGTACGGCGAAGACGGCTGGAAGGAGGACGAACAGGTACGGCAGGATCGGCTGGGCTCGATCCCACCGCGAGTCCTCTACCACCGGAAGGCCCGTACGGCGGCGCCGCCGGCGACCAGGGCTATCGCTGCCATGATGCTCAGGGTAAGCGGCGAGAGGGCGTCGCCGGCCCATGCGTCGCGGATCGTCTCGACCACCGGGGCCATCGGGGTCAGGTCACCGACCGCCCGCATCGACTCCGAGGTGATCTCGCGCGGGATCATCGCGCCGGAGACGAACACCATCGGGAAGAAGACGCTCAACCCGATCACGGTCGCGGCTCGCGCGGTGGGGACCAGAGCGCCGATCAGCAACCCGATCGCGCCGAGGCTCAAGGCACCGAGCAACCACGCCAGCAGCACCGCGGCCACGTTCGCCGGCGCCGACAGGTCGAAGGCCGCGAACCCGATGATGGTCAGCAGCACAGTGCCGATAGCGGCCAGCAGCAAATGAGCGACCCACTGCGAACCGAAGACCAGCGCGGGCGAGGCCGGAGTCGCCTGCAACCGCTTGAGGATCCGCCGCTCCCGGTACTGCGCCAGCGTGGCCGGCAGCACCACCAGCGAGGCCAGCCCGATCACGAAGACGCTGAGCATCGGCACGGTCGCGTCGATCTCGGGCAGACCACCTGGCAGTGGTTCGTCGCCGCGCAGCTTGACCCAGAGCAGCAGCGGCGGGAAGGCGAGGGCGAAGAAGGCCGACATCGGATCGCGGACGACCAGGGAGAGTTCGACCACGATGACGCGCCCCAAACCCTTCAAGCTCAGCCCTTTCATGACTGTGTCCTTCCGGTCAGCGCAAAGAAGGCGTCTTCGAGGGAACCGCTGTGCTGCTGGGCGATCAGGGCGGCCGGGGTGTCCTCGGCGATCACCCGGCCGTGGTCGACGATCGCGATCCGGTCGCACAGCGCCTCGGCCTCGTCCATGAAATGAGTGACCAGGACGACGGTGGCGCCACGGTCGCGCAGCTCGCGGATCAGTCCCCAGGTGGTCCGGCGGGCGATCGGATCGAGGCCGGTGGTGAGCTCGTCGAGGAACACGACCTCCGGGTTGCCGACCAGGGCGAGCGCGATGAACAGGCGTTGCTTCCACCCACCCGACAGGCTGCCGAACGCGGCCCGCTTCTTGTCCGCGAGACCCCAGTCGTTCAGGAGCACCCGCCAATCGGCCGGCTCGTCGTACAGGGCGGCGTACATGCGCAGTGCCTCGCCGACCCGGAGGGCGTCAGGCAGCGCGGCTTCCTGCAGTTGGGCGCCGATCCGCTGGAGCAGTTCGCGTCGCTGGGTCTGCGGGTCGAGGCCGAGGACCCGGACCGTTCCGCCGTCGGGCCGGCGCAGGCCGGACGCGCACTCCACCACGGTGGTCTTGCCGGCCCCGTTCGGGCCGGCGATCCCGAAGATCTCTCCCTGCTCGACGCGCAGGGAGAGACCGTGCACCGCCTGGTTCGCCTGGTAGTTCTTCGCCAGGTTCTCGATCTCGATCACTGTCATGGATCGAGCGTCGCGTTTCCGCGACCGCGGCGAATCAACCGATCGGTTGATGGGGCCCTGGTGCTGAAGGGCTTCAGTGCTGAAGGGCTTTGGTGCTGAGGGGCTCAGTGCTGGGCGGCGAACTCCTTGGCGACGACCTCGGCGATCTGGGCCGTGTTCAGGGCCGCGCCCTTGCGCAGGTTGTCGCCACAGACGAAGAGCTCCAGCGCCTGGTCGTCGTCCAGCGAGCGGCGGATCCGGCCGACCCAGGTCGGGTCGGTGCCGACCACGTCCGCCGGGGTCGGGAACTCCGCCTCGGCCGGGTTGTCAAAGACCAGCACGCCCGGCGCGTCCCGCAGTACCTCGCGGGCCTCGTCGACGTCGACCACCTGGCTGAAGCGGGCGTGCACGGACAGCGAGTGGGTGGTGATCACCGGCACCCGGACGCAGGTCGCGGAAACCTTCAGGTCGGGCAGGTTCAGGATCTTGCGCGACTCGTTGCGGACCTTGAGCTCCTCCGACGACCAGCCGTCGTCCTTGAGCGAACCGGCCCACGGGACCACGTTCATCGCCAGCGGCGCCGGGAACGGCCCGAGCGCGTTGCCGATCACCCGGCGGACGTCACCCGGCGTGGTGCCGAGCTCGCGGTTGCCGGCCACCTTCATCAGCTGGTCGTACAGCGCGTCGATACCTTCCTGCCCGGCCCCCGAAGCGGCCTGGTACGACGCGACGACGAGCTGCTCGAGCTCGTAGCGGTGGTGCAGCGCGCCCATCGCGACGATCATCGACAGCGTGGTGCAGTTGGGGTTCGAGATGATCCCCTTCGGCCGGTTGCGGGCCGCCTCGGCGTTCACCTCGGGCACCACCAGCGGTACCTCGGGGTCCATCCGGAAGGCGCCGGAGTTGTCCACCACGACGGCACCCTTGGCGGCCGCGACCGGCGCCCAGTGCAGCGACACCTCGTCCGGTACGTCGAACATCGCCACGTCGACGCCGTCGAAGGCCTCGGCGCTGATCGCGACGACCTCGACCTCCTCGCCGCGGACCTTCAGCCGTTTCCCTGCGGAGCGCTCGGATGCGATCAGCCGGATCTCGCCCCAGACGTTCTCCCGGGTCGAGAGCAGGGTCAGCATCACCGTGCCGACGGCGCCGGTGGCGCCGACGACGGCCAGTGTCGGCAGGCCCGTCCGGTCTTCGGTCTGATCGAAAGCGCTCACAGGGGTCACCGTCCAGTTCCTCCGTACACGACAGCTTGGGTCTGCTCGTCGTCCAGGTCGAATGCAGTGTGCGCCGCTGTGACGGCCGCGTCCACCAGGTTCTCGTCGACGACCACCGAGATCCGGATTTCGGATGTCGAGATCATCTCGATGTTCACGCCGGCGTCGGCCAGCGCGGAGAAGAACTTCGCCGACACGCCCGGGTGCGAGCGCATCCCGACGCCGACCACCGAGACCTTGCCGATCTGGTCGTCGTACAGCAGCTGCTCGTAGCCGACCTCGTCCTTCATCCGGGCCAGCGCGGACATCGCCCGGGCCCCGTCGACGCGGGGCAGCGTGAAGGAGATGTCGGTCCGGTTGGTGGCGACCGCCGACACGTTCTGCACGATCATGTCGATGTTGGTCTCGGCGCGGGCCACCGTCTCGAAGATCCGGGCCGCCTCACCGGGCTTGTCGGGCACCCCGACGACGGTGATCTTGGCCTCGTTGCGGTCCTGGACCACGCCGGAGATGATCGCCTGTTCCATGTTCTTCAGTTCCTTCGCATCGACGACCCAGGTGCCTTCCTTCTGCGAGAAGGAGGAGCGCACGTGGACGGGGACGTTGTAGCGCCGCGCGTACTCGACGCAGCGCAGGTGCAGTACCTTCGCGCCGCAGGCGGCCATCTCGAGCATCTCCTCGTAGGAGATCATCGGGATGTGCTTGGCGGCCGGCACGATCCGCGGGTCCGCGGTGAAGATGCCGTCCACATCGGTGTAGATCTCGCAGTAGTCCGCCTCCAGCGCCGCGGCCAGCGCGACCGCGGTGGTGTCGGACGCGCCGCGGCCCATCGTGGTGATGTCCTTGGTGTCCTGTGCGACGCCCTGGAAGCCGGCCACGATCGCGACGTGGCCCTCGGCCAGCGCGTCCTCGATCCGGCCCGGGGTGATGTCGATGATCCGGGCGTTCCCGTGCGCCGCGGTGGTGATCACCCCGGCCTGCGAGCCGGTGAACGAGCGCGCCTCGTAGCCGAGGTTCGCGATCGCCATCGCCAGCAGCGCGGCGGAGATCCGCTCACCCGAGGTGAGCAGCATGTCCAGCTCGCGCGGCGGTGGCAGCGGTGAGACCTGCTTGGCCAGGTCCATCAGTTCGTCGGTGGTGTCACCCATCGCGGAGATCACCACCACGACGTCGTTCCCGGCCTTCTTCGTCGCGACGATCCGTTGGGCCACGCGCTTGATGCAATCGGCGTCAGCGACCGAAGAACCGCCGTACTTGTGCACGACGCGTCCCACAGAGTCTCCTCATTGCTTGAATCCCCAGCGGTCCTGCGCTGGTTGCGGTACGCCGTGCGGCGCTGCACCGGGCGTAGTCGTTCGGGGGTCATTCTAGCCGTGATCTTCTCGTTGCCTACGGGCCGACCACCGACTGGTCCACCCGTCCGGCGGCGCGCGGGGCGGCCCGCAGGAAGTCCAGCCGGGCCGCGATCCGGCCGCAGACCTTCTTTCTCAGACGTCTTGAGCCACTGGCTGCGGTACGACGGGTCCCGCGTCCCGCTCGTCGGCCGGGGTGTGCGGCGGGACCCGCAGCACGGTCACGGCTGCGGCGAGGGTGAGGACTGCGGCCATCACCCAGACGTAGCGGACGCCGAAGGCCTCGACGACCACGCCTGCGACGGCCGAGCCGACAGCGCCGCCCGCCATCCCGGCACTCTGCATCCAGCCGAAGATCTCGGTCTTGACCGACTCCGGCGTCATGCTGCCCAGCCGCTCGTACAGCGCGGCGACCATGGGCGCCAGCCCGCACCCTGACAGCATCAGAGCGAACCCGAGCGACACCGGCGACCAGGTGGCGAAGGCACAGAGCAGCATGCCGGCCGAGACGAGGAGCGCCCGCCGCCAGACGTACGACTTGCGGCGGCCGGGCAGAGCACCGGCCAAGATGCCGCCGACCAGACTGCCGATCGCCCAGACCGCTTCCAGCCCGCCGGCGATCAGGCGATTACCGTGCGCATCCGCGAACGCCACGATCCCGAGCGAGACCGACGCGAACGCCGTGACAGCGAACGCGAACGCAAGGATCAAAGGCAACCGATGGCGATGCCAGAGCAGCTGCGGCGCCGTCAGCCGCGCACCCTTCGACTCGTCGTGCGGGACCGCCGGAGGCTGCCGCAGACCGAACCACCAGATCGAGATTCCGGCCGCGACAGCAGCAGTCAGTACTCCGACCCGCGGGCTGGCGAAGGCGACGATCAGAGCACCCAGCATCGGGCCGATCGCGAACAACACCTCCGCCGCTGTCGCATCCAGCGCATAGGCGACCCGCAGCCGGGAGCCCTGGACGATGCGCGGCCAGGCAGCTCGCAGCGTCGACCCGACCGGCGAGACGAACGCCCCGGCCAGTCCAGAGATCACCGGCATCAGCCGGTACGACTCGGACGGCAGGAGGGCGAGCACGGCCATCGCCACGCCCCAGGCGACTCCGGTGCCGATCACGACTCCCCGGGCACCACGGCGATCGGCCAGCCGCGACCAGACCGGGCCGCCGACCGTCATACCGACGGAGTACGCGCCCGCTACGACACCGGCCCAGCCGAAGTTGCCGGCGGCGTCCTTGGCGAGGAAGGACATCGGTACGAGCGCCGCGATGACGGGGAGCCGCGCGACCACCGCCGAGGTGAGCAGAGCGAAGACACCCGGTGTCTGCCAGAGCGCGCGGTAAGCCGACAGGTCCATGAGCCGCATTCTGTCCTGTCACACCGGCGTTGCGCCTCGGGATTTCTCCCTATTCGGGCCGTCCGAGAGTATGCGAACATGTGTTCGTGCCCGACGGTGAAGCGACCATTCTGCATGCCGACCTGGACGCGTTCTACGCGTCGGTCGAGCAGCGGGACGATCCACGCCTGCGCGGCCGCCCTGTGATCGTCGGCGCCGGGGTGGTGCTCGCCTGCAGCTACGAGGCGAAGGCGTACGGTGTCCGCACGGCGATGAACGGCGGCCAGGCGTTCAAGCGCTGCCCACAGGCGATCGTGGTCCAGCCGCGCATGTCGGCGTACTCGGAGGCTTCGAAGGCGGTCTTTCGCGTCTTTGAGAACACCACGCCCCTGGTCGAGGGCCTGTCGATCGACGAGGCTTTCCTGGACGTCGGCGGCTTGCGCAAGATCTCCGGTACGCCGGTCGAGATCGCCCGGCGGTTGCGGGCCGCCGTACTGGCTGAGGTCGGGTTGCCGATCACCGTCGGGGTCGCGCGGACGAAGTTTTTGGCGAAGGTGGCCAGCGGGGTGGCGAAGCCGGACGGGTTGTTGGTGGTGCCGCCCGATCGGGAGCTGGAGTTCTTGCATCCGCTGGCGGTCGAGAGGTTGTGGGGCGTCGGTGAGGTGACCGCTGAGAAGCTGCGGAATCGTGGGTTGACGACTGTTGGTGATGTCGCGATGCTGCCCGAGGCGGCCCTAGTGGCGATGCTTGGCAGGGCGTCGGGGCGGCATCTGCATGCGTTGGCGCACAACCGGGATCCGCGGCCGATCGAGGTCGGGCGGCGCCGGCGGTCGATCGGGTCGCAGCGGGCGCTGGGGCGGTCGCCGAAATCGGCGGAGACGTTGGACGCAGTACTGGCTGGGCTGGTCGATCGGGTGACTCGGCGGATGCGGTCGGCCGGGCGCGCTGGGCGGACGGTGACGTTGCGGCTGCGGTTCGACGACTTCAGCCGGGCGACCCGGTCGCATACGTTGCCTCAGGCAACTGGTCAGACGCGGGCGATCCTGGTCACCGCGCGGTCGTTGATGGCGACGGCGCGGCCGATGATCGAGAAGCAGGGCATCACGATGGTGGGTATTTCCGTCGGTAACTTGGAGAACGAGGCGAGTGTGCAGCTGGCCTTGCCGTTCGACAAGGCCAGTAACGACGAGCTGGATTCCGCGCTGGACGGGGTGCGGGACAAGTTCGGGTGCGATGCGGTGACGCGCGGGAACCTGCTGGGGCGGTCTCAGGGGCTTACTGTTCCGATGCTTCCGGACTGATCAGCTGGTCACTGCTTCCTTGGGCGGTGCGGTTGGGGCTGTGGGTGCGGCCGGGCGGGTGGCGGCGAATATGACGGTGAGGAGGGCGAGGGCGCCGATGGCGGCGCCGATCCAGCCCAGCGCGGCGTACCCGGTGCCGGCTTCGATGGCGATTCCGCCCAGCCAGGGCGCGATGGTGATGCCGACGTTGAACGCGGAGACGTTGACCGCCGCCGCGAGGGTCGGCGCACCTTCGGCCAGGCTGAACACGCGGGTGTTGACGGCCGGGTTGGTAGCGAATCCGAAAGCGCCGAGCAGCAAGATCAGCGCGATGGCAACGATCGGCTGATCGGCCCACAGGGCAATTCCGACGGACAGGGCGATGAGTCCGCTGATGCCGATGAGGAGTGTGGCGAACGGACGCCGGTCGGAGGTGCGGCCGCCGATCGTGATGCCGATCAGGGCGCCGGCGCCGTACAGGGCGAGCACTGCGGGGACCCAGCCCTCCGACAGGCCGGTGACGTCGGTGAGTAGCGGCGCGAAGTAGCTGAAGGTGACCAGCAGGGCGCCTGTGGACAAGGCGGTTGTGGAGTAAGCCAGCCAGAGGCGCGGGTTTGCCATCGCGCGGAGCTCGGCTGTGATTTGCTTTGCTGGGGTGCGGTCTGGAGTGGTCCGCGGAACTGTGACCAGTATGCCGGCCATCGCGACTGTGGACATCAAAGCGACGCCCCAGAAGGCGGCTCGCCATCCGAGGTGCTGACCCACGGCCGTTCCTGCGGGCAATCCGACGATGGTGGCGACAGTGAGTCCACCGGCCACGATGCTCATCGCCCTGCCGCGTCGATCGTCTTCGACCAGCCCCACTGCCGTGACTGCGGCGACGGCCCAGAACCCGGCGTACACAAAGGCGCCGACGGCACGCGTGGCGAGCAGTACTTCGTAGTTCGGCGCGAGCGCACCGACGACATGAGTGAGCGCGAAGACCGCGAGGAAGGTCAGCAGCGCAGTACGACGCGGCCAGCGAAGCGTGACGACTGCCAGCACCGGAGCCCCGACCAGCATCCCAACCGCAAATGCCGAAATCAGGAGCCCGGCATCCGAGATGGAAACCCCCAGATCTTGGGACAGCTCTGGGAGCAGGCCGGTGAGCATGAGCTCCGAGGTGCCTTGGGCGAAGATCGCCAGGCCCAGCACGTAAATGGCAATGGGCATGAGTCAGCTTCCTTCCGTCGAAGGTGTTTGGCCGTGCGGCGCGGCCGTCGTCAGATAGCGGTCAGTGCGGTGGTGGCAACTGATTCGAGAGCGGCGCGGTCGGCGCCGCTGCGGGCCAGCACCCGCAGGCCGCTGATCGTCGCCACCACGAACCGGGCCAGGCTCTCCGCGTCCTTGTCCGCCGCGATCTCGCCGGCGCGCTGACCGGCCTCGATCGCGGCAATCAGTGCAGCCAGCCGAATCTCCTGGTCGCGCCGCAGCCGATCGGCGATCGCCGGCTCATGCGGAGCAAGCTCGACCATCGAGTTGACCACCAGGCAGCCAAGCGGGTCCTGCTCATCCGGCTCCACCGCCCACCAGAGCACCGTGCGGATCTTCTCCCGCGCCGGCAACTCACCACCCAGCAACTCCAGGGCAGCAGCAGTCTTCAGCTCGATGTACCGACCCAGCGCCTTCTCGAACAGCTCCCGCTTACTGGCGAACGTGTTGTAGATACTGCTACGCCCGAGCCCGGTGGCCTCACACAGATCCTGCGTCGACGTGCCTTCGTAGCCGTGCGCCCAGAACGCCCGCATCGCGGCATCAACCGCCCGCTCCTCCACAAACCCTCTCGGCCGCGCCATGCCCCCACCGTAACACATTCTGAACCAATCGATCCAAAACTTCGCTTCAGGGTCGCGGGTAGCCGATCTCGGCGATGTCGTCCTTGAGATTCTTCAACAGGACCTCGGGATTCAGCGCGGTGACGATCTCCTCGGTGAGCGGCATCAGCGCATAGACGTGATGCACCGCGTCGAGCTCCAGCGCAACCTCGTAGTAGTCCTCCGCGAACGTCAGATACGCCTCCGGCCGCCCATCCGCAAGTAATTCGAACAGCCGCTCGGCGCCATCCTTCTCAACACCCTCAACCGGTCCACACTGCCAACTGTCATCGCCAGCACGACGCCAGAAGCACACCGTGGCCACCGCAACGCCGTTCTCGTCCTTGAACGCAGGCTCATCCAGTTGCGGAGCGAAGACATCCGGCACGCCGTCGAACAGCCCCGGCCAAGGGGACCGTCGGTCGTCGGAGGCGTACGGCGACATCGGTGACTCGTGATCGAATCCACGCGCGAAGGCACCCGCCGGCGAGAACACAATCGCGTACTGATCCCCGGACCCGTTGTCCATCAGAGCCGTTTCCTCGGTCTCCGACCAGCGCGCGTCAAAGCCGAAGTACCGATGCTCCGGCGCAGGACTCAGTACCGCATCAAGCATCGCCAGCGCGCGACTGGTCCGCCGAACCTGGTCGATACCGGGCAGCGTGGCGATCACGTCGTAGACAGACACGAAGCCATCTAAGCGCTTCCGCGGATGGCCGCCCCCAGCAGCCCACCGGGCTCAGACACCGTCAGCCGCCAGGCGGAAGGTCGCAGCAGTCAGTGGGATCAGGAGCTCGGGTAGCCGATCGCGGCGACGTCGCGCTGGAGATCCGCCAGCGTGAGCTCCGGATTGAGCGCGGCGACGATCTCCTCGGTGAGCGGCTTCGACGCGTAGACGTGCCGGATGGCATCGATGTCCAGAGCACTCTCGTAGCAATGCGCCTCGAACCGGCGATAGGCCTCCGGCCGACCGTCCGCGAGCAGCTCGAACATCCAGTCGGCGCCATCCTTCTCAGCGCCTTTGACGGGACCGCAGCGCCAGCGGTCGTCGGCCGGAGTGCGCCAGAAGCACACCGTGACGGCCAAGCTGCCGTCGTGGTCGCGGAAGGCCGGCTCGTCCAGGGCCACCGCCAGCTCATCGGGCAGCCCGATGAACAATCCGGGCCACGTCTTCTTGTCCGGGTTGTTCCAGTGCGAGATCGGCGACGCGTGATCGAAACCCAGAGCGACCGCGCCGCCGGCCGAGAAGACGATCAAGTACTGGTCCCCCGCCCCACTCACCATCCGCGCCACCTCTTGGCTGGTCGCCCGGCGTCGATGGAAGCTGTAGTACCGGTACTCCGGCTCCGGACTCAACACAGCGTCCAGCATCGCGAGAGCGCGGCTAGTCCTCCGTACCTCGCCGATACCGGGCAGCCGAGCGATGACTTCGTAAACAGACACATCACCAGTCAACCGCTCCCGGCGAAGATCCGCTCAGCCTCGTCAAGCCCCTGTGGATAACCGCCTGTCAGCGCCGCTGAACCACTTCTTCGGCGACCTCGACCAGTTCGCGGTCCGTGGCCTCGGTTTCGGGGTCGTGGGCCGGCTCCAGGCGGTCGTGGGCGATCAGCGACTGGATTGCCCGCAGTACGGCGCTCGCCGCGGCGCCCCAGGTGGAGACGTAGGAGAACTGCCACCACCAGAGCGCCTCGATGACCCGGCCCTCTTCGTAGTGCGCGAGTCCGTGCACCAGGTCGGTCGCGATCGCCGTCAGGTCGTCGGAGAGCCGGTTGACGGTGATCTCCGGCGGCGCGGCGTACGGGTCGAACACCTCGGCGTACTCGTCGAGACCCTCGAACAGGATCGCCAGCCGGTCGCGCATCGCGTCGAGATCCGGATCCGGACCCGCGTCGCTCTCGAACCGCTCCTCGGGGACGAAGTCCTCGAACGCGCCCAGCCGCCCGCCGGCCAGCAGCAGCTGGCTCACCTCGAGCAGCAGGTACGGCAGCGAGGCGAGACCCTCGTCGACACCGTCCTCGTCGGGTTGCGCGGCGATGTCCCGCACGGAGATCAGGAAGCTGCGCACCTGATCGGCGATCTGTTCGGCGAACTCGAGCAGATCCTCGGAGTCCGTCCCCAGCGCCCGCTCGGCGATATCCACTGGGCCAGCACTATCGGTTGATTCAGTCATCGATCGATCGTCGCCCTTCAAACGCCCGTCCGAGTGTGACCTCGTCGGCGTACTCGAGATCACCGCCTACTGGAAGTCCACTAGCCAAACGGGTGACGCGCAACCCCATGGGCCGCAGCAAGCGGCTCAGGTACGTCGCTGTCGCCTCCCCCTCCAGGTTCGGATCAGTGGCCAGGATAATCTCGGTCACCTCTCCGCTGGCCAGCCGCTGCATAAGTTCCCTGATCCGCAGCTCGTCCGGCCCGATCCCCTCGATCGGCGAGATCGCGCCGCCGAGGACGTGATAGCGGCCGCGGAACTCGCGGGTCCGCTCGATCGCCACGACGTCCTTGGCCTCCTCGACCACGCAGATCAGCGCGAGGTCGCGACGCGGGTCGCGGCAGATCCGGCACTGCGTCTCCTCCGAGACGTTGCCGCAGATCTCACAGAACTTGACCTTCTCCTTCACCTGCACCAGCACGTGCGCGAGCCGGCGTACGTCGGTCTCGTCGGCCGAGAGCAGGTGAAAAGCAATGCGCTGCGCCGACTTCGGCCCGACTCCAGGAAGCCGGCCAAGCTCGTCGATGAGGTCCTGAACGGCCCCTTCGTACACGTCAGCCCGGGTTCTGACCGGACGACCCGGCCGCACCTGGCGTGGGAGCATCCGGCGTACCGGTCGCAGGCGTGCCCGTCGCAGGCGTGCCCGTCGCAGGCGTGCCCGTCGCAGGCGTGCCCGTCGCTGGGGTGCCGGTCGCAGGCGTGCCCGTCGCTGGGGTGCCGGTCGCGTCGGGGGTGCCGGTTGCGCCTGGCTTGCCGAAGCCGATGCTCGGCTTGCTCGTGGTTTCGTCCTCGTCCTCGGCGCCACCGAAGATCCCGTCGAGACCCGGCATACCACCGCCGAGACCGCCGGCCAGCGGGCCCATCGCGTTCGCCGCAACCTGCTTGGCGTTCTCCGAAGCGTCCCGCACCGCCGCCACGATCAGATCGGCCAGCGTCTCCGTATCGTCAGGATCCACAGCCTGCGGCTTGATGGTCAGGCTCAGCAGCTCACCGGTCCCGGAAACAAGCGCGGTCACCAGCCCACCGCCGGCGCTGCCCTCGATCTCCTGGCTCTCCAGGTTCGCCTGAGCCTCCATCAACTGGCTCTGCATCGCCTGTGCCTGGGCCAGCAGGTTGGACATGTCGAAACCACCAGCGCCCTGCGAACCGCCACCGTCGAACACCGCGATCTCCCGTCCGATCTGCTTGCCCGTCCCACTTGCTCCCCGAGCCTAGCCGGTCCCTCGGACAACCCACCCCGCCAGGCACCACCCCACCGGAAACCGACAAGTATCCCAACCCCCTTCCACAAGTTGTGGACACCTTTATCCACACCCTGTGGACAACCCCACCTCCCCGCCCACCCTCCTCCCCACACCCTGTGGAAACGACGGCCGTAGCTGTGGGCATGGTCAGCGACGGCGCAGGGCTGGCGGGCTGGCGGGCTGGCGGGCTGGCGGGCTGGCGGGCTGGCGGGCTGGCGGGCTGGCGGGCTGGCGGGCTGGCGGGCTGGCGGGCTGGCGGGCTGGCGGGCTGGCGGGCTGGCGGGCTGGCGGGCTGGCGGGCTGGCGGGCTGGCGATCAGTATGCGGCGTCTGACCTACGTCTGACGGCGGTGCGCAACGCCGGGTCAGCGTCAGCGTCAGCGGATGATCCGCTGACGCCGTCTGCGGGCTGGCCATCGGGCGTCATCCCCAGGCAGGCACGCAGGCCAGCTGTCTTGTGGGGCATGCGGTGGTGCGGTGGGCGGCTGCGTGTTGGTTGTCGGACCGCCGAGGCGGTAGCGCTCGCGGGAGATGCGCTGGTGAGTTGGCGGCGCGGCGGGCGGCAGCGGAGTACGGGGGTCGACGATGGGAGCCGTGCCGAAGGCGAACGCCTACCCGGTGATCTGTCCTGCTGTCTCCCCGCCGCCCGCGATCGTCTCGACCGGCGCGGGCTCGCGCGGCGGGTGCATCGGCAGAGCGGCTGACGGAGGGGACAAGCGGTGGGATCAGTTGGGTTCTTCGCTGATGATTTGGGCGCCGAGGGTTTCGGCGAGGAGGTCGGTGTGGCTGCGGGAGTCTTCTTCGAGGACGATGTCGTCGTCGCCGATCGCCTCCGCCTCCTCCTCCGGGGTGAGCGGGGCTTCCTCGACCTGTACCTGGGCAGCGCGCCGGCTCTGCTCGGCCGCGACAGCTGCCTCCGCCGCGCGGCGCTTGCTCGCCGCCTGGGTGCGGCGATCCTCGGTGACCGGCGCCGGGTTCGCAGCCGGCGCGGGCGGTCCATCAGCTTGCTGGTCCGCCTGCAACCCCGCCTGCTCGTTCCCCGCATCCCGTACTACGACCGCCGGCGAACCCGCCGCTCCCAGCTGACCCGCCGCGTTCTCCGGCACCCGTACTGCGGTCGCCACCGCGCCACCATCCGGACCCCCGCCGACGGAGGCATTCGCAGTACCGGCAGCCGAGGCGGAGCCCTGCCCTGCTCCAGCACCCCCGTTGCCTGCGCCAGCGCCGCCCGCACCAGGTCCGTTCGGACCGCCCGCGTTCGCATCGCCGGCATTCGCCCCGCCGGCGTTTGCACCGCCAGCGTTTGCACCGCCAGCGTTTGCACCGCCGGTGTTCGCCCCGCCGGGGTTTGCACCGCCGGTGTTCGCTCCGGAGCCGCTGGTGCCGGGCGCGTTCGCCACGCCAGCTCCGTTCGGCGCGCCTGAAGCATTCCCCATGCCGGGACCCGCGTGGCCGTCGGTCGGTGCGTTGCTGCCGGAGCCCGCCGAGGCTCCCGCATCGCCCCCGTACGCGCCACCGCCACCTGCCGCGCCGCCTGCTGATGCGCCGAGTCCACCCACCGCGCTACTGCCAGCCGCGCTACCGCCTGCTGATGCGCCACCTGCAGCACCGCCTGCCGAGGTGCCGCCGCCAACGCCACCTGCCGCGTGGCCACCTGCCTGCGCACTGCCGCCTGGGGCCGTGTCTGCTGGTCCGCCGGCCGATGGGTAGCCGCCCGGCGCGTTGCCGGGGGGCGAGCTGGCGGGGGCGTCCCAGGATGATGAGGGCGGCGCGCTGGCTGGAGGTGCCGCGGGTGTTGTTGCGGTCGGGTCGCTCGACGGGTCTACGACCGCTTCCACTCGGCGGTTGAGGCCGAGGGTGTCGATCATTGCCTGTCGGAGGATCTCGTCGCTGCCGGATCGGGCGAAGCTCTCCCGGGCACCGGCGTTCACGAGCCCGAGCGTCAGGGTCTGCTCGTCGATCGCGATCACCTGCGCGTTCTGGCTGAGCATGATCCAGGCGAACCGCCGCTTGGCCTTCACCGCCTCGAGAATCTGCGGCCACAACCGTCGGACATCAACCAGCCCGACCGACCCGGACGACGTCCCGGCCACCGCAGGTCCGGCACCCTGAGCCGACACGTTCGAACTGGTTGAGGCGGCAGCTGGCGCTGCCGCAGGCGCTGCAGGAGTCACGTTCGCAGCAGCCGCGCCCGACCGCCCCTGCGCGGATCCCGCAGTCGGCTCATCGCCCCACGCCCCGGACCGGGAACCAGTGTTGTCGACCAGAGCCGGCCCGGCCTGCGAAGCCGCAGCCGCCGGCGCGGACTCGCCCCCGGCCACCCGCCCCTGCTGCTGACCTGCCTGACCTGCCTGACCACCCAACTGTCCCGAGCCACCAGCCGCAGCCGAGGGGTCACCTGCCGTCGACGAACCAGCCTGCCCCACAGGTCCACCCGCCGCTGCCTGCCCAGACGCTGCTGCCCGGCCAGACGCTGCCTGCCCACCAGCCAGTCCGGCCGTTACGCCCGATTGCCCACCCGGCGCCCCCGGCTGCCCGGCTGACACACCCGAGTGTCCGGCTGGCCCGGCCGACTGTCCGACTGGCCCGCTCGACTGGCCAGCCTGAGTCGCCGCAGGCTGATCCGGGTACCCCGCGCCAGGCGCAGTACCGGCTGGGCCAACCCCACCAGCCGCGCCACCGAGGTTCGCAGTAGCGGCGGCTGGCGCAGTACCAGGTGCTCCGCCAGTAATAGTCAGGCGGCGTTCCATGCGGTCGAGGCGGGCCTGGATGCCGTTGGTGGAGTCGTCGGCGCCGGGGAGCAGGACCTTGGCGCAGATCAGTTCCAGCTGGAGCCGGGGAGCCGTCGCGCCGCGCATCTCCAGTAGACCGGCCGCGACGATGTCCGCCGCGCGGGTCAGTTCGGCTGGGCCGATGCCCGCCGCTTGGGTCTGCAACCGCTCGCCTTGGTCCTCCGCCGCCTCGATCAGCCCGGAGGCGACCGCGTTCGGCACTGCGGACAGGATCACCAGGTCGCGCAGCCGACGCAGCAGGTCCTCGGCGAAGCGCTTCGGGTCTTGCCCGGTCTCGATGACCTTCTCGATCGTTTCGAACACGGCCTTGCTGTCGTGCGCCGCGAACCCGTCCACGCACGCGTCGAGCAGCGAGTCCGGGGTGAACCCGAGCAGCTGCACGGCGAGGCGATACGTCACACCCTCGGCGTCGGCACCACCCATCAACTGGTCGAGCACGCTCAGCGAGTCACGCACCGAGCCGGCGCCCGCGCGGACCACCAGCGGCAGCGCGGCCGGCTCGATCGTGACGCCCTCGGACTCACACAGGGTCGCCATGTAGTCGGCGAGCGCCTTCGGCGGGACCAGCCGGAACGGGTAGTGGTGGGTCCGCGACCGGATCGTGCCGATCACCTTGTCGGGCTCGGTCGTCGCGAAGATGAACTTCAGGTGCGGCGGCGGCTCCTCGACCAGCTTCAGCAGGGCGTTGAAGCCCTGCGTGGTGACCATGTGCGCCTCGTCGATGATGTAGATCTTGTAGCGGCTCTCGACCGGCGCGAAGAAGGCCCGCTCGCGCAGGTCGCGCGCGTCGTCCACACCACCGTGCGAGGCGGCGTCGATCTCGATCACGTCGATGCTGCCGGGACCGCCGCGGGCCAGGTCGGTGCAGGACTTGCAGACCCCGCACGGCTCGGCGATCGGGCCCTTCTCGCAGTTGATCGCGCGGGCCAGGATCCGGGCGCTGGTCGTCTTGCCACAGCCGCGCGGACCGGAGAACAGGTAGGCGTGGTTGACCCGGTTGTTGCTCAGCGCGTTCCGCAGCGGAACGGTGACATGGTCCTGCCCGATCACCTCGGAGAACGTCTCCGGGCGATACCGGCGGTACAACGCAAGGGGTGCTTCCACGACGGCAACCCTAGCGCCGAGCGCCGACAAATCCTCCCCGCCACCGCCTTCGGCCTGGTCACGGCCGGTACGACGGCCCTACGGTCGAGAGAAATGGTCAGACTGTTGTGTCTCGGCGGAGGCCACTCGATGAATCGCTCTCGGTCGGTAGCAGTGGTGACCTGGGTCTACGCCGCCATGTTCGGGGTCCCGGCTGTGCCTGTCGTGATCTTCCTCGCCGAGAAGGGCAGACTCCCTTCGCTGTGGGGTCTGTTCGACATGTACGCCGGCCCCTGGTCCTCCCGGCTGAGTGACGGCCGTGTGATCGCCCTACTACTGACCTATGCCGGCCTTGTGCTGGTTGTGGTCTGGTCGGGTTGGCTGCTGTGGCGTGGCCGCAAGGCCGGTGCGGTGCTGAACCTTGGACTGCTGCCGCTGGAGGCCGTCTTCTGGATCGGTTTCGCTCTCCCCGTTCCCTGGCTGTTCGGGATTGCGAGAATCGCACTGGTGTCCAGGTCGGTCGTTCAGCGCAGGCCTTCTTCCAAGAGCCCCAGCAAGTAGGCGCCGTAGCCGGATTTGGGCAAGGCATCGGCGCATCGTTGGAGGCCGGCGTCGTCGATGTAGCCTCGGCGCCAGGCGATCTCCTCCGGGCAGCTGATCTTCTGACCCTGCCGCGTTTCGACCGCGCGGACGAACTCGCCGGCCGCCATCAACGCGTCGAAGGTCCCGGTGTCGAGCCACGCCGTACCGCGCGGCAGCACCTCCACCTGGAGCCGTTTGTCCTGCAGATAACTCGCGTTGACGGCGGTGATCTCCAGCTCACCCCGCGCCGATGGCCTGATTTCCTTGGCAATCGCGACGACATCACTGGAATAGAAATAAAGCCCCGGTACTGCGTACCTACTCTTCGGCCGCTCCGGCTTTTCCTCGATACTCAGCGCCCGTCCGTCGGCATCGAACTCGACCACCCCGTACGCCGAGGGGTCGGCGACCCGATAGGCGAAGATGACCCCGCCGTCGACCTCGTTGAACCGTTGCAGGTGCAGACCGAGTCCCGGCCCGTAGAAGATGTTGTCGCCAAGAGCCAGCGCGACCGGCTCCGACCCGATGAACGACTCCCCGATCAGGAACGCCTGGGCAAGACCGTCGGGGCTCGACTGTTCGGCGTACGAGATCTCCATCCCGAACTGCGAACCGTCCCCGAGCAACCGCCGGAACTGCGCGGTGTCCTCGGGCCGGGTGATCACCAGGACCTCGCGGATGTTCGCCAGGATCAGCGTCGACAACGGGTAGTAGATCATCGGCTTGTCGTACACCGGCAACAACTGCTTGCTGGCACCCAAGGTCAACGGATGCAGCCGGGTCCCGTCCCCACCGGCCAGGATGATCCCGCGCATCCCGCCACGATACCGAGCGCACCAGCCTGCCGCTGTGTACCTACGAGGTGGCACCGGTGTAGCGCCGTACGCCGGTCCGCCACAGCAGCATGGTCCCCAGCGTGAACCCGGCCCCGAGCAGGACGGCTGCGACCAGGATGCTGAGGTCCGACCCACGGGTGAGGGTCTGGGCGGGCCAGGTGGTGATTGCTGCGACCGGAAACGCAAAAGTCAGTAGCCGCTGAAGCCAGCGGCTGTAGATGTCGACCGGGTACCGGCCGAGTTCCCAGGCGGCCCCGTGCAGGACCCCGAGGTTGAGCCGAGGAGCCCAGAACGCCAGCGATGCGAGCGCGACCGACGTTGCCCAGCCGATCACCAGGCCGATCCCAGTGAGCAGGATCCAGCCGCCCACCGCCAAAGGTGACGGGACGATGGCCAGCTCGCGCAGCCCGAGGCCGATCACTCCGATGCCAAGAATGCTCTGCACGAGAGCCAGGGGTGCGTGGCGGGTGCTGGTTGCGAGCAGCACCGTGCTTGCTGGTTGGAGTAGGAAGACGTCGAGCCGGCCGTCTCTGATTTGTTGGGAGAGGTCAGCGAGGCTGGGGTCGAGAAAGGTCGCTCGAAGGCCGGTGATGAGCGCGTAGGTGCCGACCAGAGTCAGCATCTGTCCTTGGGACCAGCCCGCCAGGAGGCCTGTCTGGGTGAAGACGATGCCGATGGTCGCGATCGATGCGGTCAGCTCCACCATCGCCAGGAGGGCGTCGAAAAACAGATTGACCCGGTAGGCCAAGGCTCGTCGCAGCGACAGCGAGAACGCCGTACTCAGGAGTCTCATCAGGCCCCCACGGTGGTGTAGCGCCGGATGCCGAGTCGCCAGGCACCGACGGCGCAACCGCCCAGCGCCGCTGTCCACAGCAGCGCGATCGCGTAGCCCGCCGCTGTTTCAGCGGGCGTCAACGTGCCGGCCGCGAGTTCGGCGGGGAAGCCGAGCATCGACCGGAACGGGAGGAGCTGGGCAATGACCCGAAGCGGATCGGGGAGCATCGCATTCGGTGCTGCGGAACCACCCAGCAGGACGATCAGTACGCCGCCGAAGGCCACGACGGCGTGGACTCGCTCGGTCCAGAACGCGGCCATCGCCAGCGTCCAGACGAACAGGAAACGTAGCGACGCCGCCAGGGCGAGAGCCGGCAGCGCCACCATGATCGCGAGCGGCGAGAAGCTCCCTCCGACCGACAGTCCGACCAGCACGATCAGGGGTACTCCGAGCAGGAACATCCAGAGCCGAACTGCCAGGTTCTCCCCGAGCGGGCCGATGACCGGCGGCTGAGGCCGCAGGAGTGCGGCAGCGACGGAACCGTTGTAGATCGACTGCGCGAACGTGTGGTTCTCGAAGGAGGCCGTCATCAGTGCCACGCAGATCACGGCGAGGTAGTAGCTGCCGACCCTGTCGCCGGCACCGGGGACCTGGAGCCAGACGACGAGGCCGAGCAGCGGCGCTACGGCCTGGCCGATGACCAACGTGAGCAGGAACCACCAGGCGCCCGACCAACCGATGACCTGGCGCCACATCTCGAGCCGCACCAGCCGCACGATCCGGCTCACGAGACGGCGCTCTTCGTACGTCGAAGGCGTTGGTAGGCCTGATCCATCACGCTGTCCAGCGACGGTTCCTCGACGGACAGGTCGGCAACCTCGAAGCCGGCCAGAATCCGGGCCGTCGTTGCCGGCGCAGCGGCTCGGTCCACCCGCAACAGCCACTGGTTCCCCTCGCGCTGCAGGACGTCGCCGTACCGGGTCAGATCTGAGTCGTCAGCTGTGACGGTGACTCGGATCAGTTTGGTCGGGGCGAAGACCGAGCGGAGTTCGTCGCGACGGCCGTCGAAGGCAATAGCGCCGCCGTCGACCAGGATCAGCCGTGGGCACAGCGATTCCACATCGGCCATGGAGTGGCTGGTCAGCAGGACAGTGGCGCCGGTCTGGGCGGAGTACTCGGCGATGAAGGTTCGGACCGCTTTCGCCGCCGAGGTGTCGAGCCCGATGGTCGGTTCGTCGAGAAACAGGACTTTCGGGCGGTAGACCAGCGCAAGCGCCAGGCCGGCCCGCATCCGCTCACCGAGGCTGAGTGCGCGTACCTGCCGCTGGAGGATGCTGTCGAGGTCGAGGAGTGCGCTCAACTCGGCCAGGTTGTTCCGGAACTCGGATTCGGCGATGCGGTAAAGGACCTGCTGGTAGCGGAACGAGTCCAGCACGGTGAGTTCCGGCGCGTCGCCGATCGGCTGACTGCCGCGGATGAGTGCGATCTCGCGCAGATACTGGTGGTGCCGTCGCCAAGGGGTGTGCCCGAGGACGCGAACTCGGCCGCCGGTCGGATGCAGGATGCCGGCCAGGATCTTCATCGTGGTCGTCTTCCCGGCTCCGTTGCGGCCGAGGAAGCCGACGACTTGTCCGGCCGTGATCTGAAAGCTGACGTTCTGGACGGCGTTGACGTCGCGGTACTGCCGCCGGACAACCGCGCGGGCCGCAGCGATCAGTCCGGCGTCCCGGAGCGGGACGCGGTACGTCATCGACAGGTCGTCCACGGCAATAGCGGGCTCTGGCCCGGGCGGAATCTCCATGCTTAAAGTCTATCTTTGAGGTATGGTTTGAGCGTTTTCCGCCTGAAGGAGGATTCTTGCCATGCGCAAACCCTCAACTGGCGCATCAAGGGTTATGCGAGGAATCGTGCTCGCCCGGGAGGCTGGGATCTCGGTCCAGCAGGTGCGCAACTACGAGCAGGCTGGACTGCTACCGACGGCCGGCCGCTCCGCCGCGGGGTACCGGGAGTTCGGGGAGGCACACCGTCGAGCCTTGGTCCCTGCCCGGGCGCTGGTCACGGCGTACGGCTGGGACGACGCCGTCACGATCATGGCGGCCGTGCACCGTGACGACCTCAAGACAGCAGTGGCCTGTATCGATCGCGCTCACGCCCAACTCGACCGCGAACGCGAACGCATCCAGCAGGCCCTGCACGCATTCGAAGTCGTCGTCACCCACCCACTCGACGCAGATCCGCGCATGGCGGCCGCGCTCGACCAGCTGGCGCGACAGGGCACGGCCTTGCGGATCGGACGGCTCGCGGCCCTCCTGGGCGTTCCCACCTCGACACTGCGCTTCTGGGAACAGGCAGGCCTCATCAGCCCTTCCCGCGAACGAGCCACCGGCTACCGCGTGTTCGACGTCGCCGCCGCCCGCGACGCACACCTTGTGCGCCTGCTGCGCGAAGGCGACTTCCCGATGACGATCATCCGCGCCGCACTGGACGAGATGCACTCCTCACCCGACGGCCGCCCCGAACGAGTCGGCGCCGAACTCAACCGCCGCATCTCCCAACTCCACGACCGCAGCCTCACCCGCCTAAGAGCCGACGCCATCCTCGTCACCTACCTCGACTGGCGCAGAACCCTTCCCCTGTAAGCGATCCGGGCCCTTCGGCGTGCCGGACAGGTCGACCGGGGTTAGACTGCGCGGCATGCCAGGGCCGAAGGATGCGTTCGCGGTCAACCGCCCGCTGGCAGTCCGTCTCTCGACCTCCGCGAACCGGATCTGACAGGACGCATGTCTGTCGCCACGTCCTGGTCCCGGATCACCGTCTGGCTTGACGCCCACCACCCAGCCACGGCCGCCCTGGTCAACCCACCTGCAACGGCAGTCGATCTTCGCTACCTCGAAGCCGCGATCAATCGACCACTGCCGGCTGACCTGGTTGAGCTACTCGAGCTTGCCAACGGCACGGAGCATCGATCGGTCCGGGGGTCGCTGATCCCGACGCTTTACAACCTCGTCCCGGCCATGCACATGCTGAAAGCCCAGCAGATGCTGCGGGAGATCCAGCGTAATATCTTCGGCTCCGGACCTCGGCCAGGCGAAAGCGAACCAGCCGGGCGGTCGTCGATGGACTGGTTGGACAGCTTTCTGCCGATCGCTGAGGCGGCGGACGCCGGACTGCTGTACGTCGACTTGCGGGACGGTCACCAGCGCGGGTGTGTGTGGGAGTGGTACGCCGAAGGTGGCCCGGCCTCGGCGCCCTGGTGGAGCAGCGTCGGCGCAATGCTCGACGACGTCGCAGGTGCCCTTGTCGACCGACGTCCGGCCCTCCGAACGTACGCGCGCGGAGCAGTCTGGCCGGAGAAGCGGGTCTCCTATCTGCCGGAAGTGGATGACGACTACTTGCGCTGGTTCGCGGCGCCCGACTGAGCACGTGGACCGCCCGGCACGCTGGGCGCCGGGAGGGTGGTGGGGGCTTAACCGAGGTGGTAGTCGGCGAAGCGGGTTCTGAGGTCTTTCTTGGAGAATTTGCCGACGCTCGTCTTCGGGACCTCTTCGATGAATTCGACTGCGTCGGGGAGCCACCACTTGGCTACCTGGGGTTCTAGGTAGGCGAGGATTTCTTCCGAGGTGACCGACGAACCCTCTTGCAGTACTACGCAGGCCAGCGGGCGTTCGTCCCACTTGGGATGGGGGATTCCGATGACGGCGGCTTCCTTGATGGCGGGGTGGGCCATCAGGAGGTTTTCCAGTTCTACTGAGCTGATCCACTCGCCGCCGGACTTCACCAGGTCCTTGGTCCGGTCGACGAGGCGCACCGAGCCGTACTGGTCGATCGCGGCGACGTCGCCCGTCTTCATCCAGCCGTCTTCGGTGTTCAGCTCAACGCCGTCGTCAGGGCGGTAGTACTCCGCCGCGATCCACGGCCCCCGCACCTGCAGCTCGCCCGTTGCCTCGTCATCCCAGGGCAACGGTGTGGTGGAGCCGGGCTCGACGATGCGGACCTCGACACCAGGCAGCGGCAGCCCTTGCCGGGCGCGCAGTTTGGCCTGCTCCTCCTCGGGCAGACCCTGGTCACGCAGCGGGACATGCGCCGCAGTAGCCACCGGGCTCGTCTCTGTCATCCCCCACGCCTGCAGGATCGGCTTGCCCAGCTTCTCTCGGAAGGCCTCGGACAACGCAAGCGGCACGGCCGAACCACCACACGGAATCCGGCGCAGCTTCGGCAACTCCACCCCATCCAGCAACGGCAACAGGCCTTGCCAGATCGTCGGGACGCCGGCCGTCAGCGTGACCTCCTGCTCCTGCAGGAGTTTGAGAATCCCCTGCGGTGACATGTCCGGCCCTGGGAAGACAAGGCTCGCCCCCGCCATTGGTGCGGCGTGCGCGAGACCCCAGGCGTTCGCGTGGAACATCGGCACCACCGGCATCACTGTGTCGGTCTCGTGCAGCCCGATCCCGGCGTTGGTGAGCACGCCGATCGAGTGCAGCCAGGTCGACCGGTGCGAGTACACGACGCCCTTCGGGTTGCCCGTCGTCCCGCTCGTGTAACACATCGCGGCAGCCTGGTTCTCGTCCTCGACGTGGAAGTCGACCGGCGACGCGGCCGCGAGCAACTCCTCGTAGTCGTGGAAGCGCGCATCGTCCGGCACCTCGACACCAGGAGCACCGGCCGGCAGATCGTCCATCACCACGACGTGCCGCACGAGTGGCAATCGATCGAGCAGCGGCAGGAAGAGCCCGAGCAACGAGCGGTCGACGAAGACGACCTCGTCCTCGGCGTGGTTCGCGATGTAGATGACCTGCTCGGGAAAGAGCCGGATGTTGAGCGTGTGCAGGACTCGCCCGGTACACGGCGCCGCGAAGTACAGCTCGAGGTGGCGCCCCGAGTTCCACGCGAACGTCCCGACCCGGCCGTCCGCGCTGATGCCCAACGTGTCGAGCACGCCGCCCAGCCGTCTGGTCCGCGCCGCCCATTCCGCGTACGTCGTCGTGGTGGGCGCTGGGCCGCCGGTATGGACGGTCTTGTCCGGGAAGAACTCCTCCGCCCGGCGGAAGATGGTGTCCAAGGACAGCTGGTAGTCCTGCATGAGTCCCTTCATGGCCCCACTGTGCCAGCACCGATGTCGGCTTGGCCATGACCGCACACCGACCCGCGAGTGCACTCAGCATGAACTCCCACCTCCACGAACAGAACAGTTGACATGACATACATGTCGTGTAATCTATTGATCATGAAGGTCGCCGAAGAGCTGAGATACCTGATCCTGGCCATCCAGCGAGAGGGCAACCGACTCCTGGCCGCAGAGCTCCGGCCACTCGGAGTTACCCCGTCCCAAGGCGAGGTACTACGAGTACTGCGCGACCACGGCCCCCTCACCCTCAACGCACTCGGCGGACTGCTCGTCTGCGAGACCGGCAACAGCCCCAGCCGCCTAGTCGATCGCCTGGTCGCCCAGGGCCTGGTCCAGCGCGACCAAGACCCCAACGACCGCCGGTACCTCGCTCTGAGCCTCACCCCAGAAGGCAAAGCGCTCAGCAAGCGCGTCGCCACCGTCGAAGAGCACCTGCACGACACCATCGCTCAACTCGTCACCGGACACCCGGTGACCGAGACCCTCACCACCCTGCGCGTACTCGCCGGCGCCTTCCCCGCAGGAGAAGCGCTAGCCCGCCGACGCGCCGCCGAGAAGGAGTGAATCCCCATGGAACAAGCAACTCTGCAGATCAGCGGCTCACCCGCCACCGCACTGCTGGCCCCACTCGACCTGCCGTCCTGGAACGAGGCCTTCCTCAGCATCGACGGCCCGAAGACACCAGTAGTCGGCCAGCGCTACCGGCTCCGCGTGCGACCCGGCCTGACCGGCTGGCTCGAGTACACGACGATCTCCCCCGAGCGGATCGAGATGACCTGGCAGGTGCCCGGTTTCCGCGAGCAGGGCGTCTGGCTGATCGACCGGGACATGGTCACGCACTCGTTCGAGCACAGCGGCCCGCTGGCGGCACTACTGCGCTCCGCCTACCGCGGCATCGCAGCAGTACGCCTCGAGCGACTAGCCGCTGTTTCCCGACCAACAACCGCCTAGCCACTGTTTCGCAGGTAGGTCAGCACGGCGTGCACCCGGCGATGCGTCGCCGACGACTCGTCGAGGGACAGTTTCTGGAAGATCGACCGCAGATGGCTCTCCACCGTACGGTCGGTGACGAACAACCGGCCCGCGATAGCGGCGTTCGAGTGGCCCTCGGCAACCAGTCCGAGCACCTCCAACTCCCTGGGTGACAAGGGTTCCAGCTCCGACCGCCGGGGAGCGAGCAAGGCGGAGACGACAGCAGGGTCCAGTGCGGAACCGCCCGCCGCAACCCGTGAAAGCGCATCCAGGAAGTCCTCGACCCGCAGTACGCGATCCTTCAGCAGGTAGCCGAAAGCACCGGTAGATACGAGCTGCACGGAGTGCCGCGTCTCCAGGTGCTGCGACAGCAGCAGGATCGGCTGATCGGGGCGAAGCAGCCGAATCTCCCGAGCAGCATCCGCGCCGTCGTCAGTCATCCGCGGCGGCATCCGTACGTCGATCACGGCCACCGCCGGCCGGTGTTCGACGACCGCCTCCACCAGCCCTTCCGCACTGGCCAGCGACGCCACGATCTCGTGGCCGGCCGTGGCCAGGAGCCCGGCAAGCCCTTCACGGAACAACGCCGAGTCCTCCGCGATCACGACGCGCACGGCAGCACCGCCTCGATCGTCGTACCGCCGGAAGGTCCGCAGGTCACGGTGAGCCGGCCGCCAACCGAGCCGACGCGGTCGCGGAGCGCGGTGAGGCCACTATCAACCGGAACCCCACCGACCCCATCGTCCCGCACAGTCACCCGCAACCCGTCGCCCTGACGTTCGACGTTGATGCCGATACGAGACGCACGCGCGTGTTTGAGCGTGTTGGCCATCGCCTCCGCGACCACGAAGTACGCGGTCACCGTGACGACCTCCGAACTCGCCGCATCCTCGACCTCGAAGTCAACCGGGAGCGGGCACTCCGCCCCAAGCCGAGCCAGCGCCGCGGGCAAACCATCATCCAGACTTGCCGGCCGTACTCCGTGCGCCAAGCGGCGAAGCTCGGCGACAGTCGCCTCGAGCCGCTCGACCGCCAACTCGAGATCACCCGCAACCGGGTCACCAACTCCCAGCCGGTACTGCGCGGCGCGCAACTGCATGCCGATGGCAACGAGCTGTTGCTGCGCGCCGTCATGCAGATCCCGTTCCAGCCGTTGCCGCTCGTCAATGGTTGCCGACACCAACCGACTCCGGCTCTCAGCGACGTCGGTCAGCGCGCGACGTAGCCCGATCCGGAGCCGGCTGACCTCGATCGGCAAGCGAGCTGCGGACGCGGCCAGCTTCACCCGCCGCAGCCGACGCATCGAGCCAGGATCGACCAGGATGACCCCGATCTCCGTACTCGCCGTCCGCAGCGGCACCTGGACCTTGTCCGGCGGCAGCGTCCGAACGGCGCCGGTCAGGTCGACCAGGCCGGTCCCAGCTGGGTCGGACAACAGCAGAGTCAGCTCCGGATCGCGAGCCGCCACCCGGAGTACGGTCTCGATCTCTTCGGGCTCGGCAGTTCCCTCGCGGACCTGTTCGACGAACAACGAGATCTGCTCGATCAGGAAGGTGTGGTCCCGGTCGAGCACCCGCCTGACCGCGTGGTGAACCCTTCTGTGCAAAGGAAAGACGAGCAGCGCGACCAGAAACACCGAACCGGTCAGGCCGATCACTGAATCCCGGCCAGCCAGATAGCCGGTGAGCACGACTCCGAGAGTGAGCAGCGCCGCCGCGATCAGAGTCGTCAGAAACCAGGCGACAGAGTCGCTGAGGAGCCGGTCGATCTCGAAGAGGTCATGGCGCAGTACGGCGATCGCGACAGCGGCCGGGACCAGTACCAGAATCCCGAGCAGGAAGGCCGAGTACGCCTCCGGGCCGGCCAGCTCGAGGGAGGTGACGATCCAGCTCGCCACCATCAGGATCACCACGGTCCCCGCGGCCAGGATCAACCAGCGCAGCTGTTGCCGCGTACGCTCACCACCCCGGCGGTAGCGCAGTACGACACTGGCGCCGCAGGCCACGACCACCACCAGCAGCAGTCCCAGGGCGCTGATCATCAGCGGCATCCAGACGGGCTCTGGCACGAGTACAGGCGCCGTGAAGTACCTCGGCTCGGCGTAGTCCATGGTCACGGTCATCGCTACGCCGACTACTAGTGCAGACACGGGCACACCTGCCGCAATCAGCTTCCAGCGGCGGCCGGGGAGCAGGCCGTCAGGGAAGACCAGCAGCAACGCCAGGAAGCCAGTCAGCTGCCACGGCCACGCCACTACCCCCAGTGCCGCCATCAGGTCCGCTGCTGGCCAAGGTGTCCTCCCCCAAGCATCCACAGCCGGTACTACGAGCAGCGACGCGGCCAGCCAGGCCAGTGCCGCCCCTATCGGGCCACCCGGAGCCCGTACTGCGATCAGCCAGCCGAGCGCGAGTGGTACCAGCCCCAGCAGGTAGAGCGCGCTCAGCCACCCGTCCCCAGCCGGCCGGAGCGAGCACAGGGCAAGGACCAGGCCGGCGGCGACGCACAAGGCGGTCGCAAGCCAGATAGGCCAGAACCTGCGGCTCATGGTTCGCATTGTCCACCGGAACGACGCATCCGGTGATCAGTGCTGGCACTGACCGCCTAGTCAGCGCAGGCCTCGATGCGACCCAGGGGTGCGACGGACGACCGTGGAGTCTCAACCAGCTTCGGGAGGCATCACCATGATCGCCGTTCTCACCATCCTCGTCGCGCTGCCGCTCGGACTCCTGGTCCGCAACCGGCTGGCCGCCTACCTGACCTACGCGATCCTGTTCGCGCAGGTCTTCACCTTCCAGACCGCCAACCTGGTGATGGAGTGGGTCAAGGGCTCCACCGAGGCCTTCCCGGCAGAACCGGGCCTGTCCGGCACCTGGGGCTACCTGGCCTTCACCAGCATGATCTACGCCATCGGCTTCGGCCTGATCACGGTCGGCCACTGGCTCCGCAACCGCCGGCGCGAGCGGGCGGACGCAGTACTGCTGGACAACTGACGTCAGTTGAAGTGGGCGCCTGGTTTTCGGTAGCCGCGGAGGAGGTCGCGGGAGATGATCAGGCGCTGCATCTCGTCGGTGCCCTCGAAGATGCGCCACAGGCGTACCTCCCGGAACCAGCGCTCGACCGGCAGTTCCTTGGTGTACCCCATGCCGCCGTGGATCTGCAGCACCCGGTCGGCCACCCGGTTGACCGTGTTGGTGCCGTAGAGCTTGGCGATCGCGCTGTCGTGCTGCGGCGGACGCCCCTGGTCGACGGACCACGCGGCGTACAGGACAAGCCAGCGGGCCGCCTCCAGCTCGACCTCGGAGTCGGCGATCATCCACTGGATCGCCTGGTTGTCGCCGATCGGGCTGCCGAAGGTCTGCCGGGTGGTGGCGTGCTCGATCGCCAACTGGAGCAGGCGTTCGCAGGCACCGATACCGCGCGCCGGGATGATGAAACGCCCCTTCATGATCCAGCGCATCGCGAGCTCGTACCCTTGCCCGATCTCGCCGAGCACATGATCGTGCGGCACCCGGACGTCGTCGAAGTTGAGCGTCGCCGGCATCGCCTGGCCCATCGTGATGATCGGGTCGGAGGTCCAGCCGCGATCCCGGTCGACCAGGAACGCCGTGAAGCCGCCCTTCGAGCCCTTCTCAGCGTCCGTGACCGCGATGACGATCGCGAAGTCGGCCTCGTTGCCGCCGGTGATGAAGGTCTTCTCGCCCCGGATCACCCACTCGTCACCGTCCCGCCGCGCGGAGGTCCGGATCGCCCGGGTGTCCGAGCCCGCACCTGGTTCGGTGATCGCGAAACAGGACTTCCGCTCGCCGGAGATCGTCGGCAGCAGGTACTCCTTGCGCTGCTCCTCGTTACTCTCGTAGAGGATGTTGTCGGCCTCGCCACCGAACGAGAACGGTACGAACGTCCGCCCCAGCTCACTCGTGATCAGCGCCTGGTCGACCGCCGACAGGTCCATCCCGCCGTACTCCTCCGGCGTACTCAACCCCCAGAACCCGAACGACTTCGCCTTCAACCGCAGCGCCTTGAGCACCTCCGGCTCGACCCCCGGCAGCCCCTCCCGCTCCCGCTTGAGCACCTCGTTCTCCAGCGGCATCAGCTCCTTGCGCACAAACTCCCGCGTCGTCTCGCGAATCGCCCGCTGTTCCTCACTGAGTGAGAAGTCGACCATCAGCCCTCCAACGAGTGGGTGTCCAACCACCGTAGGCCCATCTACGCTGCCCCACATGTTGATGGAGATTCGCGGCACCCGCCTGTACGTCGACCAGCGCGGCCCCGCGGACGCCCCGGCGCTCCTCTACCTCCACGGCGGCCCCGGCTCGGGCACCTACGACTTCCTGGCGTTCCAGGGCGACGCGCTGGCCGAGCGACTGCGGCTGATCGCCGTCGACCAGCGCGGCGTACAGCACTCCGACCCGCTGGAAGGCCCGGTCACCGAGCACGACCTCATCGCGGACTACGAGGCGGTGCGAGAAGCACTGCGTATCGACAGCTGGACGATCCTCGGCCACTCGTACGGCGGCCGGCTGGCCCTCCGGTACGCCGTGACGCACCCCGCCACGGTCGACCAGGTGATCTTCGAGAATCCGGCCTGGGACATGGAACTCGTCACCCGAACCCTGCTGCTGGCAGGCCGCCCGCTACTCCGCGAACTTGGGCTGGATGACGGCATCGAGGAACTGCTGGCGGACAACGGCCCGGCGACGGCCGAGATGTGGACCGCCCGGACCGGCCTGCTGGCGCGCCTCGCCGACCGCCGAATGGAGATCTATCTGGGGCCGTCTTCGCGAGACCTGAAGCTGCCCGCCGACGATCTGCCCGACGAGATCCAGAACCGCGCCGGACGGTTCGCGGAAACCATCTTCCGTACTCCGGAATTCGTCGAGTCACTCCTGCCCCTGCTCGCCGAAATGACCCAGCGCGCGCTGTTGATCAAGGGCGAGCACGACCCGGTGACCAGTCCCACCGAGGTTGCTCGGTTCCAGTCGGATGTTGCTGACGGCACCTTTCGGCGGTTCGACGGCGCCGGCCATTTCGTGCATGCCGAGGCGGCCGGCGACTACACCCGACTGGTGACGGGGTTCGCTCTCAGGGCGTAGTACCGGCGGTCAGGGGGCGATCGGGACGGCGCGCTTGTGGGTGGTGCGGCGGTGGTAGGAGATGATCGTTTCGGCGGCCTTGTCGCTGACCTGCTTGCCCTCGAGGAAGTCGTCGATCTCGTCGTAGGTCACGCCGAGGACCACCTCGTCCGGGACGCCCGGGTTGCCGCTCTCCAGGTCGGCAGTCGGCACCTTCCCGGTGATCACGTCGGACGCCCCGAGGCGCGAACCGATCGCCCGCACCCGCCGCTTGGTCAGCCCCGCGAGCGGAGTCAGGTCGCAGGCGCCGTCGCCGTACTTCGTGAAGAACCCCATCACCGCCTCGGCCGCGTGATCCGTTCCGACGACCAGCCCGCCGCGCGCACCGGCGACGGCGTACTGCGCGATCATCCGCTGCCGGGCCTTCACATTGCCGGCGTGGAAGTCAGTGCGCTCGCCGAGCTCGTGCTGGACCGCTTCGACCAGCGCATCCGTGGCCGGCTTCACGTCGACCGTGAGCGTCTCGTCAGGGCGAATGAACTCGAGTGCCCGCTGCGCGTCGTCCTCGTCAGCCTGTACGCCGTACGGGAGCCGCATCGCGATGAAGGTCGCGTTGCCGCCATCCGCGCGCACCCGCTCGACGGACAGCTGGCAGAGGCGGCCCGCAGTACTGGAGTCGACGCCGCCGGAGATGCCGAGCACGTACGCGGTGGCGCCCGACAGGCGGAGGCGGTCGGCCAGGAAGCTGATCCGGCGCTCGATCTCGAGCTCGGCATCGAAGGACGGCGACACTCCGAGCTCACCGATGATCAGTTCCTGCAGGTACCGGCGGTCGAGCTCGCTCATCGGACTCCCTCGTAGGCGGTGATCGTCGATCCCAGCCTATTTCGCACCGCCGAGCGGTCTGCCGAAGGGGGTCCGGACATGAGGATTCCCCGCGCACCCGGAAGAGCTCACTTACCCTTGCTGCCTTCCGGCCCTGGGGGAGTTGGGCGAGATACCGCCACGCGGGGAACCGTCCAAAAGCATACGTGATCACCGCCCACCCTCCGAATCCACCCCCACCCGTACGCCGAGTGCGGGTCCGCCGGACCGCCGCCACTCACAAACCTCGCCCGGCTGGTTCTCCTCAGGCGCGGGTGTGCGCGCGCCGGGCTGCGCGGAGCAGGTTCGTGAGTGGCGGCGGTCCGGTCGCCCCCACCCGCGGCCGAGCACGCGGTGGAATGTGGTTGGAAGGCACGGGGTTGAGGTTGTTATGACGAGCCTTGACTTCGGTGCTTTCGGGATCACGACCGGGCTGGACGGCAGCCCCCACTCGCTCGAGGCGGCGGTCGCCGCGGAGGAGCTGGGCTACCCGGCCATCTGGCTGTCCGGCGGCCCACTGCCCGGTCTGCCGACCATCCACGACCTCGTCGACGCGACCTCGTCGATCAAGTTCGTCACCGGCATCCTCGCGGTCGACACGTACTCCGCCGCCGAGGTGGCTTCCACGTACGCCGATCTGGCGGCGACCGCACCCGGCCGATTCACCGCAGGCCTCGGCGGCGCCCACGGCCCCCACCCCATCGCCACCCTCAACACCTTCCTGGACCAACTCGACGGCGTACCGGGAGAGGCAACACCGGCAGGAGCCGGCGTCGGCGTACCAGTTGAGCATCGGCTGTTGGCGGCGCTCGGCCCGCGCATGCTGGAGCTCGCCCGCGACCGCACCGCAGGCGCGTACCCGTTCCTCATCACACCGAAGTACACCGCCGAGGCCCGCCAGGTCCTCGGCCCGGACAAGCTGCTCGCCGTCTCCCACCTCGTCGTCCTCGAGACCGACCCCGAGCGGGCTCGCGCGATCGCCCGCGACACCATCAGCTTCTTCCCGCAGCTCCCCGGCTACGCCGCATCACTCAAGCGCCAAGGCTTCACCGACGCCGACCTCAAGGATCTCCCCGACCACCTGATCGACTCCCTGGCCGCCTGGGGAACCCCGACCCAGATCGCCGACAAACTCCACCAGCACCACACCGCCGGCGCCAACCACGTCGCCATCAACGTCATCACCGGCGTAACCGGCCCGCAGCCGATCGAAGAATGGCGGGCACTAGCCACCGCGCTGCTTTCGTAGCAACACCGGAACCCAGTGATCGCCGTACCGAGCCTGGAGGTCCTCACGCCTCCAGTCCTCCCCGGTCACCTTCCCGCGACACAACGCCGAGCCGCACCGGCAAACCATCTCGAAATCAACACCAGTACTGGTCCCGTAGTCGCTGGTGACCTCTTCACCCACACCGATATCGCGCCGCGCCTCCAACGTGACCGCATCGGTCCACCAGGTATTGGGATCACAACTATGGTTGCCATAAGCAATCACAGGCCGCGGATCACTCGGCAGCACAAGATGTGCGTCATCATCCACCGTGATCGAGTCCACCGGCGGATGCTCGAGCAGCTCCCGTAACTCCGCAGTCGAAACCTTCCGCCCCGCCAACACCGCGACCACTTCCCCCTCTGAGATGGCCTCCCGCGCAAAAAGCCCTTCCCCCGCGATCTTCGACTCTTTCACCTGCAAATGCGGATGCGCCCACCCCAACGGTTTCTCGTAAAGCCGCGCAACACTTTCCACCTTGTCGTACTTGTATGGCTTGGCCTCACCTGTGGCCGCAAACCCCTGCCGCACCCAAAAGCCCTGCGCCTGCTGCGCATTCGTATCCACCACAGCCAACCTCAGCGTCCGCACCTCCGGCCATTCCCGCTCGACGTACCCCTGCACTTCCCGGTACGCCGCTGCGCCTGCACCCCGTCCTTGCCGCCGACCATGGACTTGAAGCAGGCCAATGAAAGCCGTGTGCTCATTGGGATATCCGCGCAACAGGTCGACCACAGCAACGAGCTGCTCGCCGTCCCAGAACCCAAGAACCTTCTTCGATTCCTCCGGCAACCCGTCCGGGCGCATCATCAACAGACTCTGCGCATCGGCCGCCCCCGGCGGATTGCCAGTGATCCGCTCGGTATAGCCCGGGTCCGACTCGATCAGTTCCTGCACCGCATCGACCTCGGCCGGCGCGATTTCCCGCAGTACCATCACTCGGCCTTCTCCAGGTCGTCGATGCTGCCGGCCATGATCGCCGGGACATGCCGCGTCACCTTCTCCACCGGCCAGTCCCACCAGGCGATCGCGAGCAGCCGCGCAATGTCCTCGTCCGGGAACCGCTTCCGGATCAGTTTCGCCGGATTCCCACCGACAATCCCGTACTCCGGTACGTCGTCGACCACTACCGCCTTCGACGCGACGATCGCCCCATGGCCGATCCGGACGCCCGGCATCACGGTCCCGCCGTACCCGATCCACACGTCGTTCCCCACCACCGTGTCGCCCTTCCCCGGCAACCCCGTGATCAGCCCGAAGTGCTCGGCCCACGCCCCGCCCATGATCGGAAACGGAAACGTCGACGGTCCGTCCATCCGGTGATTGGCCCCGTTCATCACGAACGTCGCCCCCTCGGCGAACGCGCAGTACTTCCCGATCCGGAGCAACTCCGGCCCGTAGTGGTACAGCACGTTCTTCTCGAGGAACCGCTCGGGCTCGACCGGGTCGTCGTAGTACGAGTAGTCCCCCACCTCCACCAACGGCGAGTCCACCACCGCCTTGAGCAGCACCACCCGCTCAACCCCCGCCATCGGATGCACAACCCCCGGATCAGGCGCAATCAACATCCCCCAACCCTAGGACGCCCACCCCGCCTCCACCCCCGATTTTCCTCCCCACCCCCACCTCGCGTATCCTCTCGCCTTGGAGGATTCGCCTAGAGGCCTAGGGCGCACGCTTGGAAAGCGTGTTGGGGGCAACCCCTCACGAGTTCGAATCTCGTATCCTCCGCCAGTCTCCCGGACTGAAGAAACCGCAGGTCAGAGCGCAGTTTCGGCCCCCCGGAGGCACGACCAAGAGAGAGGCCGGACGCTCAGCGTCCGGCCTCTCTTCATGTCCAGGGTCTCAACGAGGGTCTCAACAGCCCTCTCAGGCGGGCACGAGAACCCCACCGGCCGCCTCGTCGGGGTCGTCGTCCTCCCCCGCTTCCGTGGACCCCGCCCAGCGCATCACGAGGGAGCTGCGCGAGTTGGCAGGCGCACTCCCGCACGACCTTGACGACGCACTGAGCAAGGCTTCCGGACCTCACGAACTGCTGCTTGCAGCCGCCGCCGATCCGCAGCTCGCCGCCCGGCTTGAGCAGGCTTTGCAGGACGCCGAGCTGAAAGCGGTGGAGTCGGCGCTACCCACTCCGGGCGCGGCGGAGTCGCTGGCCGCTTGCCAGAGCAGCGGCAAACTGGCAGCGATCGTCAGCAACAACTACGCCGACGCCGTCGTGCGCTACCTCGCCCGTATCGGCCTATCCCACCGGGTAGCGCACGTCGAGGGACGCGACCCCTCAGACCCGACCCTGATGAAACCAAGTCCACACCTGATCGAGAACGCTACGACAGCGCTGGGTGTGCGCCAAACGTCCTGCATCTTCATCGGCGACCAGACAAGCGACATCGAAGCGGGCCGCGCCGCTGGCGTACACACGATTGGCTACGCCAACAAGGCCGGCAAGGCTGACTCTCTCGCCGTTACCGGAGCTGACGTGGTTGTGGCGACGATGACGGAAGTGGCAACTGCATTCCGGTGATCGCGGCCCAACCACCCGCCGAGTTCAATGTCCCTCACGATAGAGCGGACGCACCAGCGAGTGAGGGGGCAGGATGCCAGGCTTGGACGTTGTGGGCAGCGTGCTCGCGTCGTCGCAGCCTCGCGCGTGCGGGCTGTGCGGCGACGTTCGTCAACTGACCCGTACGCACGTCCCTCCGCGGGCGGCCGGTAACACGACCGCCGTCCTGCGCGCGCCTGACGTGATCGACAAGGACCGCGTGCGTCGCCCTGGATCTTGGAAAGAGGGAGGAATGTGGGTTCGTGGCCTTTGCGAAAACTGCAACCATCTGTCTGGCCGTAAGTACGATCTTGCCTATGCCGACTTCGCGAGACAGGTCGGGAATCTCAGCACACCCTTTGCTCGACGGATTCAGTTGATTCCCGGGGAACCACCAGCGGCCTTGTTCGCTCCGGGTCTAGTTGCTCGCTGTGTTCTGTTCGGAATGTTTGCGATCAACCCACGACTACGCGTTCTATTTCCCGATCTTGCTTATGATCTGAAGCACGAAACTGTCAATGGCGAGGGCCCGATCCGATGGCCCGACGGCGTCACATTGCGCGTTGGCCGCAGCCATCCCGCGATGCCGCGGCTCGGCCTCCTCACCAGTGGCATCTGGTCCATGCGGGTGCTGACAGAGCGAACCGTCCACTTCTCCTTCGCTGACATTGTCTTCAGACCGTTGATGTGGAGTTTGGTCCCCAGCAATAGCGACAGCGAGAGGGACGGCCTGGGACCGCAGATCACCAAGTCGATGACTGACGCCAGCGAGTGGGTGAAGTACGGTCCTGACCGGGCCTCGGTAGACCTCCGAAACCTGACGCGCACCTTTCCGGCTCTGCTTCACCCGTCGCTCAGCTCGCGCAGCGAGTGGGTCGAGCTGATGACACGCGACGGCTCAGATGCCGAGCCGGTGTTGGTCTTTGGTCAAACACGTTAGCCCGGTTGTCACGGCATCTCGCCGTCCGCCGGCGGACCGTGCCACACTGCTAGTCCAAGTCCGGTGACAGTCAGGTCTTCGAGGAGCCGGATTAGTCAAGTCGCCAGCAGGAGGATCTGTGGCCCAGTTGCACCTCGACCGCCTCCCGAGAGGGCAGATCGAATGGGACGAGTTCGTCACTGCCGTGGCCACATTTGATGACCGCGCGGAACGGTACTTCCTTGAGCTGAAATCTGATGTCGATCTGTCAACCGAAGCAGGGCGCGCCAAGGTTGCGAAATTTATTCTCGGTGCAGCAAATCGTATGCCCGACCTGGCGACCCGCCGATTCGACGGTCACGGATTGCTCGTCCTGGGCATCAGCAAAGGGGCAATCACAGGGATTCCATTCTTCGAGGCCAAGGACTTGGCCGCCACAGTCAAGAAGTACACCGGAGCGGATGGTCCGCGCTGGGACTTTGAGCGCGTGCGGGTGAGCGACACTCACGACGTAATCATTGTGATCGTCGACCCGCCAAAGATCGGAGATCCAGTATGGACGTGCTACAAGGATGGCCACGAGAACCTGTATGACGGTGGCATCTATATTCGAGTCGACGGAGAGACGCGCCAGGCAAAGGGCGATGAAGTGCGAGTTCTCCTTCAGCGCGCAGAGAAGACGAGCCCTGGAGCCGTGATCGAAGTAGCGATCGACGGATCAGCTGCTGCCTATCGCTGCGATCAATCTCTGATGATCGCCTACATCAATACATACAAGAGTCGACTGGAGCGGACATACCGTCTTGTCGAGGGAATTGAATTGCCCCCCGGAAAGCTCGGCATGTTCGCCACCGGGTTGCGCATCCCGCGCGTTTTCGAGGAGCCAGAAGACCGCACGCTCGAAGAATATACTGAGCAGATTGAGCAGTGGGCGCAGAATATACGAGACTCCTGGGACGGCATGGTCGACGCGTACGCGTCTGTGATCCTCCCAGGATCACAGATCCGTGTCCGAAACGCGTCACAGGCATTTCTGGAGAACCTTGAGATCGAGATTCATCTAGAAGGGCCTGTTGAGGCGACCGAAAGACCATATGTAGATTCGGTAAATCCAACAGAGGTCGATCCAACGGATCTGTTGCCGTCGCCGCCTCGCGAGTGGGGACCTCGGAGCAAATTCCCGGCGGCTTATGCACTTCATCCGAACCTGCCGGGCTACACAGTCCGCCCGGCAGCGGGAAGCGCAAGCGTGTCTTTCCGGAATGGTGGTTCCGTGGATTTCCTAGTCAGGCTGGACCAGCTGCGGCCAGAACGGACCATCGAAATCGAGGACGATGAGTTCACGCTTGTCCTGACAGAGCCGATCTCCGGTAGTCTGACGGGGCACTGGACAGCAACTGCCCAGGGATACCACGAGGTGTTCGCCGGCACGCTGGACGTCACGGTCGGCGAGGAGATCGACCTAACGCCGAGAATCCGACGAGGCCTCCTGGAGTCCGGAGACTGAGCGCCAAGGTTCGCGGTCCCATTGCCGACCTGGGCCGGTCCACGCGCTCACGGCGAGGGTCTCAAAGTGGGTCTCATCCCCCTATGTTCAGGACGGTTCGCCAACGATCGGGGTACGCACGGTTCCACGCTCCAGGAGGATCTACGAACCCCGCTGAACATCGAATCGCGGTCTTGGAAAGCGTGTTGGGGGCAACCCCTCACGAGTTCGAATCTCGTATCCTCCGCCACTCTCCGAGCGGCCACCCGACCAGTGTTTCCGCTGGTCAGTGCACTACGTGGTCGGTCGCAGGGGACGAACACACTGAGGGGCGGTTCCCGATCCGGGAACCGCCCCTCAGCCATGCCGTCTCAGTTTCCGTCTCAGCTTTACTTTCGGGCGGCGATGACTCGCATGGAGCCGCTGGTTACGCGGATTCGGCGGTCCCGGAAAGGGCGGGTTCGTTCGAAGGGTGGGATGAGGCGGGAGGCGGGGTGGAGGAGTTCGCGGATTCGGGTCATGACGAACGGCAGGGCGTAGTACTGGTAGGCGCTGTCGATGGTGGTGACTTCGAATTCGGTTCGGCGGAGTAGTTCGGTGATTGTCTGGTGGTCGTAGTAGCTGACGTGTTCGGGGATTTTGAAGGAGACCCAGCGCGCGCCCGAGACACGGGACAGCAGGCTTTTGATGTTGGGGGTGACCATCACGATCAGGCCGCCGGGGTTGAGCAGGTCGCGCGCAGTACGGAGGAAGGCGGCTGGGTCGGTGACGTGTTCGATCAGGTGGGAGGCGAAGATGACGTCGTACTTCTCGCCCTGGATCTGCGGCACCTCTTCGACGAAACCGCAGAACACCCGGCCGGGGTAGCGCTCCTCGGCGAACTTGACCGCCGTGGGCGACAGGTCCACGCCGTACGCGTCGTAGCCGGCGTCGAGGGCGGCCTTCAGGAAATACCCGTAGCCGCAGCCGACCTCGAGGATCCGGCCGGTCGGGACGAACTCACCGATCCGGCGGACGTCCTCACGGAACGTCGCCAGGTATTCCTCTTCCTGGCTCTCGTACTGCGAGTAGCCGGAGCCCTCGCCACCGAAGTACGACTCTTCCTCGTACAGCGCACGCAGCGTCTCCGGCGTCGGCGTGGGCACCAGTTGCACCAGGCCACAGCCCGGACACTCCTCGATGCCGTAACCGTCCTTCGCGCCCCGCGGCCGGAACGGCCCACCGGCACCGCACAAGATGCAGACAACGTCGGCCGACGTATCGGTCATTGCTCAATCCCGCCTCTGCTCACGCTGGAACCCCGCGAAATCAGGACGGTACCGCGTCCGGGGGCGAGTCTCGATGCCAGGGCCGAACCGAGGCATAAAAAAGCGGAGAGGAGGCAAGCACTCCTTTCCACTCCTAACTTATAGCGCATGGGTGGGCTTGCCGCAAGGCCCGGTTCGTGCCGGAGAATCGTCGGCCGTGGCCGTTACTGCGCGATCGGAGCTGCTGAAGTGAATCCTTTGACCACCAGTGCGTTCGACCTGTCCGACACCCTTTCCGGCAAGGCTGATCCGGCCTTGATCGGCGGGGACGAGAAGCATTTCGCCAAGATCGCCGAGACCCTCGAGAGTTCCATCGCCGACCTGTCCGAGCGGCTCGACGCGGCGCGCAAGGCGCCGGGCGGGAGCGGGCAGGAGGCCCTCGACCGCGACCTCGAGATCCACCGGCTGACTGGCCGGTTAAAAACCCTTCGCCGCTTCGGGCTGGACCTGACCCTCGGGAACATGGTCAGCACCGACGACCCCGAGCCTGTGTACGTCGGACGTCTCGGCCTGACCGACAGCGACGGACGCCGGCTCCTGATCGACTGGCGTTCACCCGCGGCCGAGCCGTTCTTCGGCGCGACGCACGCCAACCCGATGGGTCTGGCCAGCCGTCGCCGGTACCGCTGGACCCGTGGACGGATCAGCGACTACTGGGACGAGGTCTTCACCGCGGAAGGTTTCGAGGGCCATGCCGCGCTCGACGACCAGTCGGCCTTCATCGCCAGTCTCGGCAGCAACCGCTCGCCGCGGATGCGCGATGTGCTCGGCACCATCCAGGCGGACCAGGACTCGATCATCCGGGCCGGCTCCCGTGGCACGCTGGTCGTCGACGGCGGCCCCGGCACCGGCAAGACCGTCGTCGCGCTGCACCGCACCGCCTACCTCCTGTACTCCGATCCGCGCCTCGGCCACCGTCGGGGCGGCGTACTGTTCGTCGGTCCGCACCAGCCCTACTTGGCCTACGTCTCCGACGTCCTGCCCAGCCTGGGCGAGGAGGGCGTGCAGACCTGCACCCTGCGAGACCTCCTGCCCGAGGGAGCCAAGGCAAAGCCGGAGTCCGACCCGGAAGTGGCGCGGCTGAAGTCATCCGCGGATCTGGTGAAGGCCATCGAGCCCGCCGTGAAGCTCTACGAGGAACCGCCCACCAAGGGCATGACCGTCGAGACCCACTGGTCCGACGTCTGGCTCAGCCCGGCCGACTGGGCCGAGGCGTTCGGATCGGCAGATCCCAGTACTCCGCACAACGAGGCGCGCGACCAGGTCTGGGACGAGTTGCTCACGATCCTGCTGGACAAGCATGAGGAGGCGTACGACGAAGAAGACCTCTCGATCGACCTCGTCCGCAGGTCGCTGGAGCAGAACGAGGACCTGATCGATGCCTTCGGCAAGGCTTGGCCGCTGATCGAACCGACTGACCTGGTCGGCGATCTGTGGTCGGTCCCCGCCTACCTGCGGATGTGCAGTCCTGGACTCAGCCCGGACGAGGTCAAGAAGCTGCAACGCAAGGAGGCCCCGCAGGCCTGGACGATCTCCGATCTGCCACTGCTGGACGCGGCGCGGCAGCGACTCGGCGACCCCGAGGCCTCCCGGCGGAAGCGCCGGCAGAAGGCGGCGGCCGCGGTGGAACGCGAACGGATGGCCGACGTCATCGACCACATTCTCGAGGCCGATGACGACAACGAGGGCTGGGTACCGATGCTGCGCGGCCAGGACATCAGGGAAAGCCTGGTCGACGTGACGCCGATCCCCGCCGCCGACCCCGACGTACTGGCCGGACCGTTCGCGCACATCGTCGTGGACGAGGCGCAGGAGCTGACCGATGCGGAGTGGCAGATGCTGCTGCTCCGCTGCCCGTCGAGGAGTTTCACCATCGTCGGCGACCGCGCCCAAGCCAGGCACGGCTTCACGGAGTCGTGGCAGGAACGGCTCGAGCGGGTCGGGCTGGACCGGATCGAGTTGGCCTCCCTGAGCATCAACTACCGCACACCGGAAGAGGTCATGGCGGAGGCCGAGCCGGTCATCCGGGCCGCGCTGCCGGATGCCAACGTACCGACCTCGATCCGCAGCAACGATGTCCCGGTTCGCCACGGATCCACCGCGGAGCTGACCACGATCGTCGACACCTGGCTCAACGAGCACGCCGAGGGCATCGCCTGCATCATCAGCGCGGACGGTACTGCGAAAACCCTGACCGAAGGCCAGTCGACCCGCGTCCGAGAGCTGACCCCCGAACTGTCGAAGGGACTCGAGTTCGACCTGGTCGTGCTCGTCGACCCCGACTCCTTCGGCGACGGTATCGAGGGCGCAGTCGACCGCTACGTCGCGATGACCCGGGCAACCCAGCAACTCGTCATCCTGGAGACCTGACGGTCAGGGTTCGTCGCTCTGTTCGATCCTCTGCTTCGGGACGGCTGCCTGCATCAGCGCGGTCACGTCGTCCCGCGGTACGTCGATGACGCCTCGGCTGACCCATTCGGTGATGTTGGCCATCATGCTGCCGACCGCCCGTTGTGATGCCGCAGAAGGCGACGGCACTGTCCAGTTCGACGGGCAGCGGGCGACGAGGAAGCAGCCGTACGCGAAGGTCGAACCGTTGAGCACCCGGGCACCTGACGATGCCGTGAAGGTCGTCAGGTGCATCGGTGCGGCTCTGCCGTTCGTCCGGCAGGTGCCGGTACCGGTGGCCGCGATCTCCAGGCCGGGGTGCCGATAGAGACCCGGCTGCAGATAGTCGATCTCGCCCGCCACGAAGCCTGGCAACTGCGTTCCCGCCGCGATTCCGTCGAAGACCCAACTGTTGCCGGTGGTCAAGGTGTTGCCGGGGAGAGCGCACACGTACTCCGCACCGAGCAGCGGCTGGGACGCATAGGCGTCACCCAGGTATCGCCAGGTGGTCGAGTTGAGCTCGTCCGTGTAGCGGTCGATGTCCCAAGCCCGCCGGCTGTCGTTGGTGAAGGTGATGCGCCGGTACGCCGCGTTGGCGCCCAGGTTCGCCACATTGACTCCGCGGGCGATCGCCTGACTCAACGCAGCCCGCATGGTCAGCGAGTAGTACTCGTCGTGTCCCGGGAGGAAGACAGTCCCAGCACGATCGGGCAGTTGCCCGCCGAACTCGTCCAGGTCCTCATTGGTCCAGTAGGTGACGTCGAGCCCCTTGGACTCGGCCCAGAACACCAATCCCTGCTCCAGCGTGAGGAACTGGCCCGACCCCTGCCCTTCGCCGTACGGGCGGTCGTAGGTGAGGCGGCCGGAGCCGATGCCCGCTCCGCTGTAGAAGCTCACGCCGCCGTACTTGTTGTACGCCTGCCAGGTCGTGGTCGCCTGCTGGATCAGCAGTTCGTGCTTCGTCCCACTGTCGTCGCGCACCGTCAGAGGCGCGTACGACGCGGCGCCGCCTCCGGTGACCTTGATGAGATAGGTGCCCGGGACCCAGGTGGAGTTCACCGGGATGGTCGTGGTGGTGGTCCAGTGCGCGGCCGTCGTCATCCGCAGGTCGTTGCCGTCAGCCGTGCCACCCGTGGTCGGAGCCGCCTGAACACCAGCCGGTACGCCGTCCTGGCGCCAGATCTCGCGAGCGCCAAGGGCCTGGTAGTAGCCCATCCGGTACGCCACGATGCTGACCGGTTCGGCTGACGAAACCTTCAGCCCGACGACGTCTCCGCAGGTTGCTGACGTTTTGGTGAGGTACGCCGCCACTGCGCCGTTCATCGCGGCCGGAATCACCCAGTCGTTGGTCCCCGGCTTCGCGTTCTCCACCGCAGTGGTCGGCCAGCTCGACGGGCACCCGGCTCGGACAGCCGGCATCGACTGGGCGGGCACCAGCGGCATCTCCGCCGGCGGGGCGATCAGGGCGAGGGTCGCAGTACCGGACATGAGGGAGGTGGCCGACGCCGAGGCCGACATCGCCAACGTCAGAATGCCGCCGTACTTCGACAACACCAACCCGTAGATCGGGATGGACAGGCGAAAGCCTGCGTTGATGCTGAGCGGAGCGCGCGGCGTCCAGGTCGCGTAGCCGCCAGAGGTGGTCAGGGTGCCGTTGATGCTCGTCACCCTGCCCGACGCTCCGGCCGGCATCTGCATGCGTACGGCGGTCAGGACGCCGGCGCGCGCGACCGCACCGGCGTACGTCAGCGTCGTTGTCTGGCCCGGGATGGGGTTGGTCGCCGTGATCTTGATGTTCGGCGGATAAGTTGCCGGGGGCACCAAGGTGCCGTAGCCCGTGGACATGACGGCACCCGTCGTCGCGGTTGCCTTGAAACCAAGGGTCCACGGTCCACCACTCGGCAGGCGCAACCCGTACAGCGGAATGGAGAAGCGCGCGCCGATCGCCATCGAGATCGTCTTGCTCGGCCGCCAGCGCAGCACGGTGGCCGAAACGTTGCTCACGACACCGTTCACGGACGTGATCCGCCCGGTCGAGCCCGCCGGTATCGCCATCGTGACGTCGCGGACCACCCCCGCGCGAGTCACCGTGGCCCGATAGGTCAAGGTTGTCGTCCCGCTCACGCCGGCAGACGCGGTGATGGTCACATTGGCGCTCACCGCGGCTGCAGCGGTCAGCGTCGTCGTACCCGTCAGCGACAGAACGGCAGCGCACAGCAACAATCTCCGGACCATGGTTCCCCCCTGGATCCACTCCCCCTCTTGCGAGAGTACGGAGTTAGGGGCATTGCGCAACCACTGAGATCAGTCCGTGACCCACTCGACGCCGGAGAACACCTGACCGGCCGTGAGATCGGGGAAGTGCGCACCGACCCCACGCGTGGTCTTCAGTTGGTGCCACAGGGATTGGCGGGTCTGCTGAGCGGTAGTGGGGTCTACGTCGCCGTAGGAATGCCAGCTGGGTTCGGCCAACTGGATCGGGCAGGTGATCGCATCGCCCAGCAACAGCAACCGTTCATTGCCCGAGGCAATCGACACGCAGAGATGGCCGGGGGTGTGCCCAGGCGTCATGACCGCGTCGATGCCCGGGGCAACCGTCGTGTCGTGGGACAGCGGATGCTGGCGATCGACATTGCCCAGGAACCCGTCCCGGATGTGCGGGCGGATGTCACCGGGCCCGTTGACGAAGTAGTCCCAGTCGGCGGCGCCGTACCAGATCTTCGCGTTCGGGAAGACCGGCTCGGCGGCGAGATCGAACAGCCAGCCGACGTGGTCGGTGTGGAAGTGCGTGATGACGACATCGGTGATGTCGCCGGCGCGGACCCCCAGCGCCCCGAGGCCGACGAACAACTGCCCGCCCACGAGTCGCATCCCGCGCGGCAACTCGTCTTGGTCAGGCCCCAACCCGGCATCGACCAGGACCGTCCGCTCGCCGGTCCGCACCAGGAAGCAGCCGATCGGCAACCAGGCGAACCCGCCTCGCTCGAACACCTCCGGCCGCGCGTCCTCCGCGATCCCGGCCCCGAAGTACGTCGGATGCAACACAAAAGCTCCATCGCTCACCGCGTCCACCGAAATCCCACCGACCTGCATATGCGCCACCCCTCCGGCTGATCGTCAGGGATCTATGACAACAGCTCTGACGATCAGCCGGTGTGCTGGGGGTCAGCCGTTCAGGAGCGGGATCAGCTGGGCCTCTTCGTAGTCGAGGTGCTGAAGGAGTGCCTCGGTGAGGTGGTCGAGGTCGGCCAGGAGGGTGGTGGGAGCCGGGCTGGTGAGGAGGGCTTGCAGGTCGTCCAGGAGGGTGGCGATGGTGTCGTGTTCCGCCTGGAGGCGTTCGATGGCGGGGGCTGACTCCGGGTGTTGGGCCAGCAAGGCGGGGAACAGGCCGGCGGATTCTTTGCTGTGGTGCGTGTGCAGGCCGTGGCAGAGGGTCAGGCAGTTGATCCGCAACTGAGCGCCGAGCGGCGCGGCGGTGCCGCTGCCGTTGACCGAGGTGCCGTTGGCGGTGGCGGTGACTACCTCGTGGCGGATCAGGGCGAGTTCGTGGCGGAAGGCGTCGTGGATCTTCAGGAGGGCGTCGGCGAAGGAGCCGCCGGCCGGGCCGCCGAAGTCGCCGGACGGGGTGAGGGCGACGACGGGGATGATGCGGGTGGTGCTGGCCTGGTACTTCGCCCACCCCGGTTCCAGCTCGGCCAGACGGGCGAAGATCTCGTCGCGCTCCGCGCCCCGGAGTACGGCGGCAACGGCTGTGTAGGTGAAGGGCCCGCTCTCGACGGTGACCTGGGGGTTGGCGAGCACGTTGTAGTACCAGTCGGGGTGCTTCGGCCCACCGCCGGCCGAGCCGACGACGAGGATGCGGTCGCCTCTGTCCGGGTAGTACCCGAGGACCGTCGTGTGCGGCTTGCCGGAGCGGGCCCCGGTGGTGGTGAGGAGGAGCAGTCGCGCGCCTTCGAACTGGCCGCCGACGCGACCGGCGTTGGCGCGGAACTCCTCGATGAGCTGCTGGGTGAAAGTGTTCAGGGTTCTCTCTGCTTTCTGGCTGAAAAGGAAACTCAGGACCGGAAGAACAGAAAGATCGGCGGGGCTCGCGCGGCCCCAGCGGCGCTCAGAGCGCGGCCGGGTGCCCAACTCGTGAATGGCTGAGAGCAGCCGACCCGGTAGTCACCCGCGAAGCTTAACCACCACCCCGGTTCAAGCCAAAGCGGTATCCGGGGCAGCCACCCCCAGACCACCCCCACGTACCCCCAGGTGGGGAGTTGAGGGATTGACCCTCATGCCCTGGGGGGCGCGGGCGGACAGAGTTGTGCTTACCGAAAACGACCACTCTGGGGGTTCACCGAAATGAAGCGCCACAGCCGCTCCGCTCTCGCCGGTCTCACTCTTGCCGCTGCGATCATCCCGACCACCGCTGCTCACGCCGACCAGTTGCCACTCGCGCCGTTGTGCGCCGAGCAGCGGGACACCACGGGCACGCAGTACGCCGTGAACCTGTGTGACGTGACCGATGTCGACCAGTTCCGCACCCACCTGGCAGCCAAGGGCAACAGCCACTGTGGGCCCGCCTCGCTCTACAACGCGATGTTCTACCTCGGTGAGAAGAAGGGCCTGCCGATGCGGATCACCCCCAACGGGCAGCTGCTGACGGAGTACGACCCCGCAGTACCGGCCGACTACGACGCGGTGACGGCCTGGCTCGGGTGGCTCGGCTACAAGGCGGGCATGGGACCAGACGGCGGGGGCTCGAGTCTGAGCGAGAACCGGGCGGCCTTCGACGCCGCCACTGTGGGCGCGAAGGCGTCCGGCTGGACGGTGAACCGTGGCGTCACCACCAGCGACACCACCCCCGAGTTCGGGCTGGAGATCGCCAAGCGGCTGCGGCAGGCGCCCGTGCAGCTGACCTACGGCCGGTACGTGCTGAACGCCGACAAGACTCACACCTGGACCGGCGGGCACGCGGTCACCGTCGTCGCCGCCAAGGGTGACGTCGCCTCCGGCAAGGTCGAGCTGACCCTGCACGACCCGGGCCGCGCCGCCGACCACAAGTCCGAGGGCTACCTGGACACCCAGTCCGCGACCCGCGGCGAGAAGGTCACGCTCTACCGGATGGCGATCGCGGTGAAGTCGACGCCCAAGGACCCGAACGAGGCGCCGACCGTCAAGGCGCACACCTACTGGCGGCTCGTCGGCGACAACTACGTGGGCGACACCTTCCAGTACGTCGACGCGATGAACTGGTTCGAGGCCGCACCCCCGGTCGGCTGAAGCTGACGCACACCAACCTGGTTCGAGCGGCCCTGGAGGGAGGGGCCGCTCGAACTATGTCAGCGCTCGAGCCAGTTCGCGACGGCCGGTGATGCCCAGCTTCACGTAGATGCGGCCGAGGTGGTTCTCGACCGTCTTGGGTGACACGAACAGCTCGTGCGCGATGTCCCGGTTCGTTCGGCCGCTCACTGCCAGCCCCGCCACCCGCCGCTCGCTGGCCGTCAGTGAGTCCTGACCGGACGAGGTCAGGGCCCGAGGTCGATCTCCCAACGCCTGCAGGGCTTCCGCAGCCCGCTGCCTTACCGCTGTAGACCCACAGCTCGTCGCAAGCTCGCCACCCCGGGCCAGCGTCTCCCGAGCATCAGTACGCCGGCCAACCACGCGGTAGGCCTCCCCTAGATCCACCAGCGCCCTGGCCAGCTCCAACCGCGCCGGAGACTGCTCCAGTACTGCGACCGCATCCTCCAGCGTAGTGACCCGCCGAGCGCCCTGCCCCACGTCGACCTTCGCAGTGAGCCGCAGTGCAGCTCCCAAATCGGACGCAGCACCCCAGCGCCTCGCCAGGTCCAGCTGGTCGCCGGCAAGCTCACGAGCCGATGCCACCGACTCCTCCGAGCCGTACCGCAGCAGAGCCCAGGCGGCCGGAGTACGCCAAGGCACTGCCGGCGGGTCGAGGTGAGCGGCAGCCATCTCGTCCCGCAGGCGATAGGCGTGCTCCAGGGCTGCGGCCGGGTCGTCCTCCTCCAACGCGATCCGCGCGCGAACCTCGTGCAACCACATCGCCGGGATCACCCGCGGCGCGTCCGCGGTCTGGTGATCGAAGTCGGCGAGCAACGCCTTCGCCGCCGCGAACTCACCTTGCTCGACGGCGGCATACGCACCGAAGTTCACCGCCGTCGCCCGCAGCGCGAGCACCTGGGGAGACAACTCTTCCGGTGCCATCGCCGCGAGTACTCCATCAGCATCGGCCTCCAACGCCGGGATGTCCCCGCAGCGCCACGCAAGGAAGTCGGCGACATTGGCCACCATCGCGAACTCGATCGGCGAACCGTTGCGCCGCACCCAGTCCTGCGCGCTGGCAATCTCCCCGCGCGCCAACTCGACACCATCGGCCGCGATCAGCGACATCATCGCGAGCAGCCAGCCGACCAACGTGTCCGACTGGCCGACCGACTCGTTGAACAGTGCACCCTGCCGCAACGCGCGCTCGGCGGTTCGCCGTACGTCGGCCGACGGGCTCACCTCGTAACGCCCACACTGCGCGAGCAACGCCAGCAACGTGCGCTCCTCCGGCGTATCTCCGGGCAGCTCCGCGAATCGGCGCAAGTGCTCAGAGGCCTTCTTGCGCTCATCCGGCAGGTACGACCGGATGATCCCCAGCCGCGCCTCCAACGTGAGCCGCTCCGGCCCGTCCGGCCAACCATCGAGCGTCGACGTCAACTCGGCCACCGCGGCCATTGGCCCGTCCAGCACGGCCGTCGCGTCCGCCGCAGCTCCCAGCAGGGCAGCACGATCCCGTACTCCGATCGCGGCCGCCGCGGCGCGCAGGTGTTGCCTCGCGGCCGCGGCGTCGCCGGACCGGAGCAAGGTCAGACCGAGTTGCGCCCGAACCCCTTGATTTGCTGGGTCCGCGTCGAACGCGCGGGTGAGATAGCCGACCGCCGTCCGCGGATCACCGGCAGAGAGTGAGACGGTGGCGGCGGCCTGGAAGATTTCGGTTGCGTTCGGCAACGTTCCGGCCGGGGCGTGGACCAGATGGGCCGCGATCCGGTCGGCCGGCGCGCGATCGGTGAACAGCACCTCGGCCGCCCTGGCGTGCAGCGCCGCCTTCTCGAGCGGGCCAAGGGCTGACCGCATCGACTCGCGGATGACGGGGTGGACGAAGCTGAGCTGATCGGCGCCCGCGGCAACGACATTGGCCGCGACGAGGGCGTCGATCGCGCCGGCCAGCGTGCTGTCCGGCAACTGCGCGACCGAACCGGCCAGCCAGACATCGGCTCTGGCACCGAGGATCGCCAGCGCGCCGGCGAGCTTCAGCGCGTCCGGATCCAGGCGGCCGAGCATCGTCCGGGAGACCGTGCTCGATCCGAGACCGGCGACGGCCGCGGCGGTCGCCGGATCGTTGACGGGACGATCGAGTGCACGCAGTTCGTCGAGCAAAGACTCGGCCAGGAAGGGGTTTCCGCCACTCGCAGCAAGGACCGCGTCGACCACAGGCGGTGCCGGAACCACGCCTTGATCTCCGCCGCGCTGACCGCCGTGTGCGCCCCCGACCCGGTCGCTGGTCAGAGCGGCGATGCCTTCACGGCTGAGGGGACGAGGCAGCAATCTCTCGACGTGCCGCGAGACGGTCAGCTCGGCCAGCGGACCCAGCCGATCCGGCGGCGGCCGCGTTGCGACGATCAGCGCGATCGGCAGATCCGCGACTCGCTTGGACAGGTAGGACAGGAACCGCAACGACGGCAGGTCGGACCACTGGGCGTCATCGACGGTGATGAGCAACGGTCTTGGTGAGGCGAGATCGACCGCGACCCACCACAGCGCGTGCATGGTCCGGGCGACCTCGGCGTCCCCGGCATCGGGAGTCGCCTTGTCCAGCGCTTCGAGGGCACGCCCGGTCGGACCGGCGATGATCGCCTCCCGGGTCGCACCGGAGTACCGGGAGATCGAGCGCTCGACCATCTGCCGGACGACGCCCCAGGCCATCGCGCTCTCGAGTTCGTCGCCGGTCGCCTGCATCCGGACGAAACCGCGTTCCTTGGCCATCGCGCGGGCCTCGCCGACCAGCCGGGTCTTGCCGATCCCGGCCTCGCCCTCGATCACCAGGACCTTGCCCTCGCCGTCCTTCGAGGCGTCCAGGGCCGCGGCGATCCGGCTCAGTTCGGCCGGCCGCTCCAGCGTGCCGCTCATCTCAGGTCCGCGACTTCGCGGCGGGCAACGCCGCCACGGCCCGGGCGAGCCGGTCCGGATCGCGCAGCGGCGGACCATGGCCGAACAGAGTCAGCGCGGGACGCAGCTCGGCGAGCCGGCGCATCGACTCGTAGTTGCGCTGGACGTCGACGGTCACGAACTTCCAGGGCTGCGAGACGCGCGGCAGCCGGAAGAAGACGTCACCGCACAAGAGGGTCCGGTCGGCCTCGCGCCACAAGGCGATGTGCCCGGGCGAGTGCCCCGGTACGTCGAGGACGGTGAAACTGCCGACCGTGTCGCCCTCGACGAGCCGGCGGGACACGGGATGCGGCGGCGGCATCTTGGCGCGCGACATCAGCGCCGGGATGCGGCCCGGACCAACGACCGGGGTCGCGGTCTCGATCGCCTCGGCGTCCAGGGCTCCGGTCCACAACGGCAATCCGAGGGCCTCACACACCGCGTGGCTGGAACCGAAGTGGTCGGGATGCGCGTGCGTCACGACGTGGGCGCCGACCTGCCGGTCGCGAAGCTGCCGCAGGATCCGGCGCGCGGCCGCCGGCGTACCGGCGTCGACCAGGATGTCGTCCACCAGGTAGGCATTCATGAAATGCGGCGGCCGGCCCAGTAGCTGGTCGACCCCATCGGTTAGCGCCGGCACGAGCCGCATCATATACGCGCGGTGTGTCACTCGTCGCCGCCCGAAATCGAAGGTCCGGCACATCTCCGGCCGGGTGCTGGACAATGTCCGGCGTGGACGGAACCTCATTGCGGGACAGGCTGGTGACGGCCGGCGTCGAACTCCTCGAGGAGGAGGGGATGGCGGAGCTCTCGTTGCGCGCGATCACCCGGCGTACCGGGGTCTCGCACGGCGCACCCCGGCGCTACTTCCCCACCCACAACGCCCTCCTCGCGGCCATCGCCGCAACCGGCCTCGCCGACCTCGCCGCACGCCTCGGTACTCCGACCGAGGGCGCGACCGCCGAGGAGCAACTGGTCGAGCTCGGAACGCGCTACCTGCAGTTCGCCCAGGAGCGCCCGGCGATGTTCCAACTGATCTTCCGCCACGACCTCCTGGTCGGCGCCGGCGGCAACCTCCGCGACATCTCCCTCCCCCTCATCGCGAACCTCACCACCCTGATCGAGCAAACCGGCGCCACCGACCCCCCAACCCGAACCATCGCCCTCTGGACCAACCTCCACGGCCTAGCCACCCTCACCATCACCAACGCCCTCGACCTGGTATCCCCCAACCCCGCAGCCCTCATCCCCACCCTCGTCCACACCCACCTGACCTGATCTTTTTCACGCTCTGTAACGGCGCTCCGGGTTTGAACGATGGAAGCAGTGGCAGCCGATCTTGAGGGGGACGGTGCCGCGCGCCAATCGGCGCACCGCAGCAGGGGGGAAATTTCGCATGCCCAATCAGCAACAGCCATTCCCGGGGAACCAGCCGCCGGCGGGCCAGCCGATGCCGCAGTACGGCGTACATCTGGGGCAACCCGCGCCGCAATACGGTGGTCAACCGGGGCCGCAGTACAACGGACAGCCGGGGCAGCCGGGACAGCCGCCGCAGGCCAAGCAGGCGTGGTGGAAGTCGCGGCCGGCCATCGGGGGCGCCGCGCTCTTCCTCGGGATCGCTGTCGGGGCAGCAGGTGGAGGTGAGGGCACCGAAACCCCGGCCGCTGCGGGATCCCAACCGACGGTGACGGTGAGCGTCCCGGCCGACGGCGCTCCGGCGCCAGAGGTGACGGTTACCGCGCCGCCGAAGACTGTCCAGGTGCCCGGTCCGGTGAAGACTGTGACAGCCCCGCCACCGGCACCGGCCGCCGCGATTGCTGAAGACGGCACCTGGCTGGTCGGAGCCGACATCAAGCCAGGGACCTACCGCAGTTCCGCGGAGGCCACCTGCTACTGGGCGCGGCTGAAGAACACGAACGGCGATCTGGATGCCATCCTCGCCAATGGCAACGGTGGTAACCAGGTCGTCACCGTGAAGAAGACCGACAAGGCGTTCGAATCCGCCCGGTGCGCACCGTGGACCAAGGTCAAGTGAGGTCGGCCAGTACTCCGTAGTGGTCGCTTAGCCAGGTGTTGTTGTGGGGGGTGTTGCCGAGGAGGGTGGCTGCGGTGATGGGGGCGAGGGTGAGGATGTAGTCGATGCGGCGGCGGATGGTGGGGTCGCCGAGTAGGCGGGAGATTTCGAGGGCCGCGACCGGGTTGTCGACTGTCCAGGTGTGGCCGGGGCCGTCGCCTTTGGCTGACCAGGCGTCGTCGTAGTACCGGCTGAGGTAGGTCATGGTGGGGGATTCGGGGGTTGCGTTGAAGTCGCCGGCGACGATCGGCGGCAAGGCGGTGTGGTGTCGGGTGTCGAGGTCGACGATTTCGTGCGCCTGGTGCAGTCGCGCCTCTTCGTGTTCCGGGCGCCACGGGGTGGTCGGCACGATGAAGAGTTGGTCACCAAGGTCCGGTACTTCGACCGCTGCGGCCAGCGTCCACCAGTGCGGGTCACCGCGGTGTTCCACGACCTCCAGGATGCGATGCGGCCAGCGAGTCGCCAGTGCTGTTCCATGGCCGAAGCCGGAAGGGCCGATGAGCTCGTGCTGCTCGGTTGTCCAGATCAGCCCTGTGCCGGCGGTCAGCTCCGCGAGTTGGCCGGGATGGCAGGCCTCCTGGAAGGTCGCGAGGTCAGGCGCCGCCCGCCGGACCTCCGCGTTGATCAGGCCGGTACGCCGAGGATCGCCGGCGTCGTGCTGGACATTCATCGTGAGAACTCGCATCACCTGCCTGGTGCCCGGCACCGCGAACGACTAATCCGGCGCCGATCATTACGGAGAGTTATAGCGCCAATTCGAATGGTAGTGAAATTGCGGTGAAAGACCCGGCCGGGAGGAAGAAGTGCGGGGAATCGATGAAATTGTGGAGAAACGTGTAACGCCCCTGAGGTTGTGACGATAAAAGGTTGAGCGACCTGGCCGGGGGGCAAGTGGACGCTCCGGCGGTTCTTCGGAAGCGCTGGTGATGTGGAGGGGGCCCCAGCAGGTGCTCGCCCGGGGCGGGGTGAGCACCTGCGGAGGGGGCCGTCCCAAGGGGTGTCAGCCCTTGATCCCCACGTTGGCCATTCCCTCGACGAAGCGCTTCTGCGCGAAGACGAACATCACGATCATCGGCAGCGTCGCGAGCGCCGTACCGGCCATCAGATAGGGCCACTGGACCTCGGCCGGGTTCTGGGCGAAGATCGCCAGCCCCAGTTGCAGCGGCCGCATCTCGTCGGACGTGGTGATCATCAACGGCCAGAGGAACGCGTTCCAGGCGGCCTCGATCTGGAACACGCAGATGGTGATCAGGGCCGGTTTGACCAGCGGCGTCATGATCCGCCAGAAGATGCCGAACTCACCAAGGCCGTCGACCCGGGCCGCCTGCGCCAGCTCGTTCGGGATCGACACGTAGAACTGCCGGGCAAGGAAGGTGAACAACGGCGCGGCGCCGAGGGGAATGATCAGTCCCCACCAGGAGTTCAGCCAGCCGATGCCGCCCTGGCCGAGGATGTTGTTGCCACCGAACAGCGGGATCGACTTCACGATCAGGAACAGCGGCACCAGGATGATCTGGAACGGCACCAGGAGCAGCAGGATGAAGTAGTTCAGCAGCGCCTTGGAGCCGCGGATCGGCAGCTTGGCCAGCGCGTAGCCGGCCGTCGTACAGACCGCCAAGGTGAACACCGTCTCGCCGACGGCGATGATCAGGCTGTTGCGGAAGTAGCGCAGGAACGGCGCGGTCTGCATCGCCTCGACGAAGTTGTGCCAGCGCAGCTCACCCGGCAGCCAGGTGAACTTGGCGATCTCCAGGTCGTTCTTGAACGCGGTCAGCACCATCCACAGGAACGGCGTGATCATCAGCAGCGCGCCGATGCTCAGCGCGACGTACAGCAGGATCCGGCCGAGTCGCAGACCCGGAGGTTTCGAACCCACGATCGGGCCGGTCATCGTTGCGCTAGTCATTGACATCCGCCTTCTGGAGCAGGCGTCCGAGGCCGATGAAGACCGCGATCAACAGCATCAGGATCACGGTTTCGGCGGACGCGAATCCGAGTCGCAGGTCCTGGAACGCGTTCTGGTAGATGTCGAGCACCAGCACCATCGTCTCGGTGCCCGGGCCGCCGTCCGTCATCACGTAGACGAGGTCGAAGACCTGGAAGGTGCCGACGATCGAGGTGACGAGCACGAAGAACTGCACCGGACCCAGCGCCGGCCAGGTGACGTTGACGAATCGCTGCCACCGGTTCGCGCCGTCCAGCTCGGACGATTCCAGCAGATCGCGCGAAACGCCTTGCAGGGCGGCGAGATAGATGATGATCTTCGTGCCGAGTCCCTGCCAGACGCCGACCACCATCAGCGACGGCAGCGCGGTGTCGGGGTTGGACAACCACTGGCTCGGCGCGAAACCGAAGAGGCTGAGGAAACCGTTGGCCAGGCCGGAGCCCGGGTTGTAGATCCACAGCCAGATGGTGGCGATCGCGACCGTGGCGGTGACCGTCGGCACGTAGAACGCGGTCCGGAAGAAGCCGAGGCCGCGGATCTTCTGGTTCAGGCCGAGCGCGATCGCCAGCGAGACCGCCATCGACACCGGGATCACCACGACGGCGTACATCACGGTGTTGACGAAGGCGGCGCGGAAGTTCGCGTCACCGAACAGGATCGTGTAGTTCTCGAAGCCGACCCAGGACCAGGAGTCGCCGAAGCTGTAGTCGGTGAAGCTGAGCGCGACCGCGAAGATGATCGGGATCACCAGGAAGATCCCCGAGTGCAGGAGCGCCGGTGCGAGCAGCAGCCAGCCGGCTCGCACCTGGCTCCGGATCAGCTTGCGACTGTCCTTGGCCGGCGCGGCGCGGCGCGGACTGGCAACAGCGGGCGTGGGTCGTTCCAGCGTGGCGCTCATCGGGACTGTCCTGACAGGTTGGCCAGCGTCTTGGCCGGATCCTTCTGGCCGAGCACCGCCTGGGTGAGCTGGGTGTCGAAGTTGCCGCGCATCTCCAGCCAGTTCGCCGAACCGCCTTCGTAGATGGCGAGTTCGAGGCCGCTGGCAACGAACTTGCTGAGCGGGTTCGACTTCGCCTGCGGCGAGTTCGCCGCGTCCTTGTACGCCGGGATCTTCTTGTTCAGCTTGGCGATCGCGTCGACCGAGGACGGTTTGATCAGGGACTGGATGAAGGCCCAGGCCGCGTCCTTGTGCCGGGCGCGGGAACCGATCGAGGCGAGGTCGCCACCGACAAACTGGACCTCCTTGCCACTGTCGAACCGGAAGAACCTCAGGTCATCACAGTTGGCCTGGCCGATGCCCTTCTCCGAGCAGTCGACAGCGCCACCGGTGATGCCCATCGCCGCCTCACCGGTGTAGACCAGCGGTTGCTGGGCGGCATTGCGCTGACCGTAGACCTGGACGTTGTTGATCATCGACTTGATCCACTCCAGCGTCTGGACACCCTTCTCGTTGCTGTAGTTCGGCTGGCCGTCGACGTACAGCGGGGTGCCCGTCGAGGCGAGCAGGGTCGTGTAGGTCTGCCGGAAGCTCGTCGGGGCAGCCAGATCGAAGCCGGCCCGGGTGATCGTGCCGTTCGCGTCCCGCTTGGTCAGCTTCTCGGCCGCGATCTTCAGCTCCGCCATGCTTTTCGGCGGTTTGTCCGGATCCAGCCCGGCCTCCCGGAAGGCGCTGACCCGGAGCGCGACCGCCCGGGCGTCGGCGACGATCGGGTAGGCGTAGAGCTTGTCCTCGTACGTCGCGGCCGGCACCATCGCGCCGATGCTCTTCTCCCGGATCACCTCGGGGGTGACGCCGTACGGGCCGAGGTCGGCGAAGAGCCGCTTCGACGCGAAGGTCTGCACCCAGCCGACGCCGGTCACCATCACGTCGTACGGGATGCCGGCCGCGATCGAGGTGGAGATCTTCTCGTTCAGGTTGCTGTACGTCGCGAAGTCGGGCTCGACCTTCATCTTCGGATAGGTCTTGCGGAAGTCGGCGACGACCTTGTCGAACTCCTCCCGGCCCTTGTTGCTGGGCGGGAAGGACGGGATCAGCACCCGCAACGTCCCGGTCGCCTCGGCCGGCGGGACGCCGTCCGTGGACTTGTCGATCACCCCGTTGCCACAACTGCCGGCGGCCAGGCCGACGAGCACCGCGGCCAGCACCACCACTCCACTCCGGGCACCACGTCTCACAGGGGAACTCCTTCGCTGCCGAGTGCAGTGAAAGTAGGAGGAAAGGGCTTTCCCGTCAAGACCCAACCGCTCGAATGATCAAATTCGATCACTGGCGGAACATTACCGATCAGAGTTCCACGACACGCGGTGTGCATCCCGGCGCGTCTCAGGGCGTCTCAGGACATCCAAGGGCCGCGGGTCAGGCGGGATCGGCCGGAGTACCGGAGGACGAGCGGATCCGGAGTTCAGGGAGCAGCGAGAGGTGCTGGATGGGCGCCGGATCGGAGTTCAGCTTGTGGAGCAGGAGCTCGCACGCGGTTTCGCCGAGCAGCGGTTTGGGCGGGGAGACGGCTGTCAGCGGTACGACGGCCAGCGCGGCGGTCTCGTCGTTGTAGGCGACCACCGCCAGGTCGTCGGGGATGCGGACACCCGCCTCCAGTGCTCGTTCGGTCAACCGAGCGGCGTGCTCGTCGGAGTGGACCAGGACGGCTCGGGCGCCGAACGCTTCACACTCGGCCAGGAACGCGTCGTGCTGAGCCAGTGTCGCCGGGTCGGCCCCGTACGCCGGCAGCTCGATCGTGGAGATGAACAGCTCGACGTCGAGCAGCTCGGCCGCCTGCTCGATGCCCTGCCGGAGCCAGTACGCCGTGACGCTGGCGTCCAGGTTGACCCCGATCCGGCGATGCCCTAGCGAGACGAGATGGCGCAGTGCGAGCGTCGCGCCGTACGCGTGATCCGTGCGGACGTGGTCGTACTCGCGCTCCACGTGCGGATACCCGAAGGCGCGCTCCATCAACACGACCGGTACGTCGATCGCGTCGAGCGTCTTGCTGATCTCGGCCGCGCGCTCGTCCCCGAGTGCGGTGCTGAGCAGCAGGCCGGCCACCCCGATGCCGAGCACCTTCTCGATCCGCTCCTGCTCGACGGCCACGTCGTACCCGGAGACCCCGAGCACCAGGCGGGCGCCGTACCGGGCGGCGGTTTCCTCGGCGCCGCGGATCACGGAGGTGAAGTAGAAGGTCGAGCTCGGTACGACGATGCCGATGGTGAGCTGGCTGCCCTGACTGCTGGGCGCGGCCGCCGGGCTGATGCCGACCGCGCCGCCGTGCACCCGGCGCAGGAGTCCGGCCGAGTCGAGCTCGCCGAGGTCGCGGCGTACTGTGATCGCGGACACGCCCAGCTCTGCCGCCAAGTCGCCGACCCGCAGCCTCCCGTGCCGGCGCAGGCTGCGCAGGATCTGCTCGTGGCGTTCCGATGCGAGCACGCGGGTCCTCCGGGGATTGTGATCCGGGCCTGAGTGTTTGTGATCATACGATCATGCGCAGGCCGGCGCCGACCTTTCCAAGGAGCCTATGTGAGCGATAACAGTGGCCGCACCAACGCCGTCCTGTCCAAGCTGACCGTGATCGGCGACCTGCTCATGCTGCAGATCGTCTTCCTCGTCCTCAGCCTCGGCATCGTCACGCTGTACCCGGCGGCCTTCGCGTTCCAGCGGGTCCTGCCGGACGCGCTCAGCCAGGACCATCCCCAGCTGCTGCGCCGGTTCTTCGGCCAGTTCAAGTGGGCCTTCCGGCGGTTCTGGCTGACCGGCCTGGCTCTGTACTTCGGCAGCATCGCGCTCGCCTTCGGCCTGTTCTTCTGGGCGAACGCGAACGGCCCGATCCGGATCGCGGCGCTGGCGATCCTCATCCCGCTGACCGGGATGATCCTCGGGCTCTACCTCAGCGCACTCGCCGTCCTGCCCTCCGTAGGAGCGGACAGTACGCCCAAGAGCCTGTTCCGCGACGCCAACCTCTTCCTGCTGCGCCGGTCGCTGGCCGTCGCCGGCGGGGTGATTGCACTGCTCACCTGGTTCGCGCTGGTTTCCCAGCTGCCGACCCTGTTCGCGATCGGCTCCGGCCTGGTCCCGGCGCTGATCGGCTACTGGATCTCGCGGACCCGGACGAAGTCCCCAGAAAAAAGTTCTCCGGACGTGTCAATCTGAGTCCCGCTGGTTCGACGTAGAGGTGTAAGGCCCCCATCGGACCAGAAGGAGAACCTCAGATGCACGCGACGACCGACACCCTGGCGGAGACGCCGGCCACGCAGGGCGGCGGCCGGTCGCCCTGGCTCGCGCTCTACGTCCTCTGCGCGGGCATGTTGATGATCGTGCTCGACGTGACGATCGTGAACGTGGCGCTGCCCGCCATCCAGGACGACCTCGGCTTCACCAGCGCCAGCCTCGCGTGGGTCGTGAACGCGTACCTGATCGCCTTCGGCGGTCTGCTCCTGCTGGCCGGCCGGCTCGGCGACCTGCTCGGCCGCCGGACCATCTTCGTCAGCGGCCTGATCGTCTTCACGGTAGCCTCCGTCCTCTGCGGCCTGGCCTCCTCCGCCGAGGTACTGGTCGCGGCCCGCTTCCTGCAGGGCATCGGCGGCGCGCTGACCTCGGCCGTCATCCTCGGCATGATCGTGACCCTGTTCCCCGAACCGCGCGAGCAGGCCAAGGCGATCGGCGTCTACGCCTTCGTCGCCTCGGCCGGTGGCTCGATCGGTCTGCTCGCCGGTGGTGTGCTGACCCAGGCGATCAGCTGGCACTGGATCTTCTTCGTGAACCTGCCGATCGGCATCGCTACCGTGGCGGTGGCCCTCAAGGTGATCGAGAAGGACAAGGGCATCGGCTTCGGCCGCGGCACCGACGTACCGGGTGCCGTGCTGATCACCTCGGCGCTGATGGTCGGCGTCTTCACCATCGTCAAGCCGGCCGCCGAGTTGGGCTGGACCTCTGGCCGGACCATCGCTTTGTCGCTGCTGACGCTGACCCTGCTGGCCTGCTTCATCGTCCGCGAGGCGACCGCCGCCAACCCGCTGGTCCCGCTGCGGATCTTCAAGTCCCGCACGCTGACCGGCGCCAACCTGATCCAGGCACTGTCCGCCGCGGGCATGTTCGGCATCTTCTTCCTCGGCTCGCTCTACCTGCAGCGCGTCCTCGGGTACGACGCCCTGGAGATCGGCCTGGCCTTCCTGCCGACCACGCTCGTGATGGGGCTGCTGTCGGTCCGGTACTCCGAGAAGCTCGTGATGCGCTTCGGTGCCCGCCGGCCGCTGATCGGCGGACTGGTCCTGATCGCGATCGGCCTGGCGCTCTTCACCCAGGCACCGGTCAACGGCAACTACTTCATCCACGTGATGCCGGTCCTGCTCCTGCTGGGCCTGGGCGGCGGCGTCTGCTTCCCGGCGCTGATGGGTCTGGGCATGGCCGACGTGAAGCCCGAGGACGCGGGTCTGGCCTCCGGCCTGATGGGCACCACCGCCGAGATCGGCGCCGCACTCGGCCTGGCGGTCCTGGCCACGCTGGCCGCGACCCGCACCGAAACCCTCGCCGAAGCCGGCCAGCCGACCCTCGACGCTCTGACCAGCGGCTACCACCTCTCCTTCGCCATCGCCGGCCTCCTGGTCACAGCAGCCGTAGTCATCGCCTGCACCGTCATGCGCCCCACCCGCGCAACCACCACCTCCGACGAGGCAACCGAAGAACTCGCCCTAGACGCCGCCTGACCCCTTCACCCCCGCCCACCACTGGCGGGTTCGGACACCAAACGGCGACCTCGGACATCGCACACCTTGTCCAAGGTCGCCGTTCTGGGCGCGAACCCGCCAGTGCTGGGCTCGCGCGATTCGCGTGCGTAGTACTGGAATCGGGTGAGTTGTCCACAGGGTGGGGGCGGTGGTCGTGAAGTGTCCGGGGGATAGGGAAGGATGTGCGGTGCGGCGAGCGGGGCAGAATGCTCGTCTGTCATCGGATGTAGAGGGGATGCGGGACAGTGGCATTGCAGTCGGTCGAGCAGAGGATCGCGGACGAGCTGGAAGTCGGCGTGAACCAGGTGCGGGCAGCCGTCGGGCTGCTGGACGAGGGCTCTACGGTTCCGTTCATCGCGCGGTACCGCAAGGAGGTCACCGGCGAGCTCGACGATGCTCAGCTGCGCACCCTCGAGGAGCGCCTGCGGTACCTGCGTGAGCTCGAGGAGCGGCGGCAGACCGTGCTCGAGTCGATCGAGAGCCAGGGCAAGCTGGACGACGCGCTGAAGGCCTCGATCCTGGCCGCGGAGACCAAGTCGCGGCTGGAGGACATCTACCTGCCATTCAAGCCGAAGCGCCGGACCAAGGCGATGATCGCCCGCGAGGCCGGCCTGGAGCCGCTCGCGGACGGGCTGCTGTCCGACCCGAGCGTGCCGCCGCTGGCCGCCGCGACGGTGTTCGTGAACGACCAGGTGGCCGACCCACAGGCCGCGCTGGACGGCGCCCGGGCGATCCTGGTCGAGCGGTTCGCCGAGGACGCCGACCTGATCGGCGAGCTGCGCGAGCGGCTGTGGACCCGCGGCCGGCTGGCGTCGAAGGTGCGCGAGGGCAAGGAGACCGAGGGCGCGAAGTTCTCGGACTACTTCGACTTCGACGAGCCGTTCACGAAGATGCCGTCGCACCGGATCCTGGCGATGTTCCGCGGTGAGAAGGAAGAGGTGCTGTCGCTGACCGTCGAGCCCGAGCCGGCCGGCGTCGAGGCACCGGAGGGTCCGACGGAGTACGAGGCGACCATCGCCCGCAAGGTCGGCGTGGAGAACAAGGGGCGTCCGGCTGACCAGTGGCTGATCGAGACGGTCCGCTGGGCCTGGCGGACGAAGATCCTGGTGCACCTGGGCATCGACCTTCGCACGCGTCTGCGGCAGACCGCCGAGGACGAGGCGGTCCGCGTCTTCGCGGCGAACCTGCGCGACCTGCTGCTCGCCGCCCCCGCGGGCACTCGCGCCACGATGGGGCTCGACCCGGGCTTCCGGACCGGCGTGAAGGTGGCCGTCGTCGACGCGACCGGCAAGGTGGTGTCGACCGGCGTGATCTACCCGCACGTCCCGCAGAACCAGTGGGACCGCTCGATCGCGACCCTGGCCGCACTGGCCGCCGCGCACAAGGTCGACTTGATTGCCATCGGCAACGGTACGGCGTCGCGCGAGACGGACAAGCTGGCCGCCGAGCTGATCGCCAAGCACCCGGAGCTGAAGCTGACCAAGGCAGTCGTGTCGGAGGCGGGCGCGTCGGTGTACTCCGCGTCCGCGTTCGCCTCGGCCGAGCTGCCCGGGATGGACGTCTCGCTGCGTGGCGCGGTGTCGATCGCGCGCCGGCTGCAGGACCCGCTGGCCGAGCTGGTGAAGATCGACCCGAAGTCGATCGGCGTCGGCCAGTACCAGCACGACCTGCCGGAGAGCTCGCTGTCTCGCTCGCTCGACGCAGTGGTCGAGGACTGTGTGAACGCGGTCGGCGTCGACCTCAACACCGCCTCCGCACCACTGCTGACCCGCGTCTCCGGCATCACCGCCGGGCTCGCGGAGAACATCGTCATCCACCGCGACCAGAACGGCCCGTTCAAGTCGCGGACCGCGCTGAAGGAGGTACCGCGCCTCGGCCCGAAGGCGTTCGAGCAGGCGGCCGGCTTCCTCCGCATCCCCAACGGGGCGGACCCGCTGGACTCGTCCAGCGTCCACCCGGAGGCGTACCCGGTGGTGCGCCGGATCCTCGACTCCACCAAGACCGACCTGAAGTCACTGATCGGCTCGCCGATGCTGAAGCAGTTGAAGGCGGCCGACTACGTCGACGACATGTTCGGTCTGCCGACGGTGACCGACATCCTGGCCGAGCTGGAGAAGCCCGGCCGTGACCCGCGGCCGGCCTTCAAGACCGCGACCTTCGCCGAGGGCGTCGACAAGATCGGCGACCTCAAGCCCGGGATGCGGTTGGAGGGCCAGGTCACCAACGTGGCGGCCTTCGGCGCGTTCATCGACATCGGCGTCCACCAGGACGGTCTGGCGCACGTGTCGGCCCTGTCGAAGAACTACGTGAAGGACCCCCGCGAGGTGGTCAAACCCGGCGACATCGTCAAGGTCAAGGTCCTCGAGGTCGACATCCCCCGCCAGCGCATCTCCCTCACCCTCCGCCTCGACGACGAACCAGGCGCGCCGACGTCCGGCGGTCGTCCCGGCGAGGGCCGCTCAGCTCGCACCGGCGGTCCTGGCGGTTCGGGTGGTTCCGGCGGTTCGGGCGGCGGTCGCGGCTCTGGTGGCGGTCGCGGCCCTGGCGGTGGCGGTCCTGGTGGTGGCGGTCGCGGGCCTGGCGGCGGTCAAGGTCGCGGCGGCCGGCAGGGCGCCTCCAACCCACCGGCCAAGGAAGTCCCCATGGACGAAGGCTCCCTAGCCGACGCCTTCCGCAAGGCCGGCTTCACCGTCCGGTAGCCAACTCCCGTACGACGCTCCGGCCGACGCCTTCCGCAAGGCCGGCTTCACCGTCCGGTAGCCCACTCCCGAACGACGCTCCGGCCAACGCCTTCCGCAAGGCTCACGGTCCGGTGACTGAGAAGTTCTTGTACTGCGCCCGGCCGGCAACCCTCAGGGTTGCCGGCCGGATCCGTTTGCCGGCGGACTGCCCGGCGGCTGGTCCACCAGCTCGTAGCCGGCTTCTTCTACTGCTGCTCGGATCTTCGGCAACCCGAGCTCCCCATCGCTCGTCACCGTCACAAGCCCTGCTGCCAGGTCCACCGCAACCGCGGTAACCCCGGGCAGCCGCTCGATCTCCTCGGTCACGAACGCCACGCAATGACCGCAGGTCATCCCCAGCACCCGGACCTCGCGACTCGTCATCCTGCTGTTTCCGTCGCCGGCACGGTGACGTCCCGGGTCACCTGAGTGGATCGCCGGAGGCGCCCATCCGACGTCAGCTCGCCGAAGAGATAGACCTCGGTCGAGATCATCCGCCCCCTCCGCAGCTGCGCATGGATGGTGAACCGGGCAGCCAGTTTCTCCTTCTCCAGCAGAGCTTCGTGCACCTCGTACCGCCAGCTGACCAGGTTCTTGCGCACCGGGCGCAGATGAGCGATCAGCTTGTCGCGGTCGATCTCGATGCCGTCCGCGACCTGCAGCACGTCGGCCGCGTAGTACCGGTCGACGACCTCGGCAGGCTCGTCCGCCGCCAGCATCTCGCTGGTGAACGAGTTGTAGAACTCCTCGACAAACCTCTCGGCTGTCCGTGTCATCAGCCCTCCTCTTATCTCTTACAGCCTGTCAAAGATAGCCGGACCCGCTAACCTTGACAAGGTGACAGAGATCAACCAGACCACCGGCGGCACCACCCGCCGGCGCCGAGCGGACGCCGACCGCAGCCGGACAGCGACCCTCCAGGCCGCGATCTCCGTCCTGGCCGACACCCCGGAGGCAAGCGTCGAAACCATCGCGACAGCCGCCGGCGTCACCCGGCAAACCGTCTACGCCCACTTCCCCTCGCGAGACGCGTTGCTGATCGCGGTAGCAGACCACCTAACGACGGAGCTTCTGGCGGAGTACGAACAACTAGACCTAGAAGCCGGCACAGCGATGGACGCCGTACTGCTCCTCATCGACACCGGCCGGACCTTCTTCAAACGACACCCGGTGCAGCTCTACCCAGCGGCCGCAACCGACGACCAACAACGCCACCAACCGATCAAAGACCTGCTGACAAAGACAATCCGCCGCGGTCAACGCAACGGCGAGTTCACCAAAGCCCTCCCCGCCACCTGGCTGGCCGACGCCACCATCGCCCTGGCCCACACCGCAGCCAACCTCCCACCCCGCAAATCCACCCCCACCCTCCACACCACCCTCCACCGCCTCCTCCAAGCCGACCAACCCACCTAGCCCGCACAACCAAACCGAGCCGATCGCGGAGATTTCGGGCATGCCTCTGGGCGCCCACTCCAGCGGCTGAACTCGCTTTGCTGGAGGAGCGCTGTGGTTCTGTGAGGTATTTAGCGCAGGTCGGTGAGGTGGCCGCCGGGGTCGCCTAGGTGTACTGCGGTTGCTTTGGGGGCGTAGCCGATTCGGCGGTAGATGCGGTCGGCGCCCTCGTCGCCGGGGGTTAGCCAGGCGAGGGTTGCACCGCCGAGTTCGAAGGACTGCTGGGTCGCGTACGCCGTTGCGATTGCGCCGAGGCCCTGGCGGCGGTGGGAGTGCAGCGTGCCGACGCCGACCACCTCGGTTACGCCATCCGCGACAGCGGTCCATGCCGCCACTGCGGCCGGTACGCCGCCCTTGCGGATCAGCACGGTGGCTCCGTCGGCGGGGTTGGGCTTGAAGGGGGTCGCCATGCCTTCGGCCTCATAGGCATCAGCCGCGATGGCATCGGCCAGCAACTGCTCGTCGGGTGTGGTGACGACCGAGGCGGTGACATCGGCCGGCAGGTCGGGCAGGTTGAGGTCCGCGGGTTCGACTACCAGCAGGGGCGGGCGGGAGACGATCGTCATGCCGTTTGCCGCCAGTACTTCGGCCAGGCCGGGGTTGGCCTCCTCGATCAGCTCCACGCTCAGCCAGCGACCCTCCGCCGCGAAGGCCTTGCGGATCGTCTCGAGCGCCCAAGGCACCTCTTCGGGGTCGAAGGGCGTTCCCGGCTCGGCGGCGACGCCGCCGGACAAGTACCAGGCGTCGTTGTCGTGCAACATCCCGGCGAGCGGGCCCGCCACGATCTGACGCCTCGACCTGGTCAGGCCCTGCAATTGAGCGGACGCGATCCGCGCAGCAATTTCCACCCCTCGACCCTAGCCCGGCCGGCCACCCCACCGCTCAGCTTTCCCAGCGAGCAACCCGCCGCTCAGCTTCCCTGCCAGGCTGCCGCTCAGCTTTTCCCGGCCAGCAACAGGAGATCCAGCAGCCGGTCGAGGTCGGCGTCGGTAGGCGGGCCGGGAAGGAGCTCACCGAGAGCGTCGAGGGTCGCGACCAGCCGACGCTCCACAGTTCGTTTGGTGCTGCCGCGAGCAGCCGCGACCTCGGCGATGACGCGCTTCGCCCGCGACGAGGCGGCCACCAAGTCGGCCGAGGTGGACGGCTTCGGGGCTTCCTCGTCGACGATCGTGAGCTGCAACTGCGCCCCGAGAGCACCGGCGAGACGCTCCAGCGCCGCGAGGGTGGGATTGCCACGCCCGTTCTCGAGATTCGCGATGTACGGCACCGACAGCCCGGCGTCGACCGCGACGGAGGCGATCGTCCGCTGGGCCGCTTTCCGGCGATCTCTCAGTTCGGCGCTCAGGTCCACACCGGCAGACTATCTCCACAGAACACTGTTGCCAAGAAGTGTCCCGTGAAGATAGCGTTCCAGGACGTGAGCATCCTGCGGAACGGCGACTTCCGGCGACTCTGGATCAGCGGCGGAATCTCCGGCCTCGGCTCCTGGCTGCTGGTCGTCGCCATTCCCGTCCACGTCTTCCAGCTGACCGGATCAGCCGCCGCGACCGGCCTCACGGTGGCACTGGAAGCAGTGCCCGCCCTGCTCGTCGGACCATGGGCCGGCGTCCTCCTCGATCGCTGGAACCTGCCACGCGCCATGTGGCTGGCCAACCTCGCCGGCGCCGCATCGGTCACCCTGATCCTGTACGCCGATTCGGCCGACCGCGTGTGGATCGTCTACCTCGCCGTGCTGGCCGAGAATCTGGCGACAACGGTGTTCCGTCCGGCAGCCAGAGCACTCACCCCGGCAGTCGTTGGCACCGGCAAAGGCCTGGCCGCAGCGAACTCACTGAACGCCTTCTCCGGCAGCGTGATCCGGCTTGCCGCGCCACCCCTGGGCGCCCTCCTGCTGGCGGGACCAGGGATCAAGTTCGTCCTCGCCATCGACATCGCCAGCTACTTGCTGGCGGCAGCAATCATCGCCACGATCAAACACCCAGCAACCGCACAAGCTGAATCAGGTAAAGGATTCGGGGCACTCAAAGAAGGTCTCCAAGGCGTTGCCCGAAGCAAGATCCTCAAAGGCATCCTGCTGGCCAACGGCATCTTTCTGACCGCCAATGCCGGCGCCACCGCACTCCTCGTCCCCTTCACTGTCGAGCAACTCGACGCACCGGGGGAAACCATCGGCTATCTGATCTCAGGCCTGGGCGCAGGCTTCCTCATAGGCGCCGCGATCAGCCCGAAAGCCCTGACCTGGCTGGGAGTTCGCGACCTCTTGATCACCACTCAGGCGGCACTAGGCGTAGCCTTCTTCGCTTTGTTCAACGCCCCCAACGTCCCCTGGGCAATCGTGGCAGCAGCCTTGATCGGCGTCCCCGGGAGCGTTCTGCTCATCACCGCGGAAACCACCGTCCAGCGAGTCGCCCCGACCGAACTGCTCGGCCGCATCGGTGCGCTCTTCTTCGCGATGGACTCCCTCACCGTCGTCATCGGAGCCCTCGCAGCGCCGTTGCTCGTGACGCTCGTCGGCTTGTCTACCGCGCTCAACGTGATCGCCGGGTTCGCAGTACTGGCCGCGCCGGTGACGCTGTTCGCAGTACCGGGGCATCCTGCCAAGCTCAGCCGGATGAAAGAGCCTGCTCCGTGAGCGCGGTGCGGGTGTCGTAGTTCGCGCGGGCGGCGGCGATCTCCTGCTGGTGCTTCTCGGTCCAGGTGACCAGGGACTGGATCGTCGCGTGCAGCGTCACGCCGAGCGGGGTGAGCTCGTAGTCGACGCGGGGCGGGACGACCGGATGGACCGTACGCCGGACCAGGCCGTCGCGCTCCAGCTGCCGCAGCGTCACCGTGAGCATGCGCTGGCTGATCCCGTCGATCGTCTTCTTCAGTTCGGTGAAGCGCACCGTGCGGTTGTCGAGCAGCGCGATCACCAGCAGCGACCACTTGTCGCCGATCCGGTCCAGGATCTGCCGGACCTCACAGTCCTCGCGGGTGTCCCACTGGAACGCCTCGGAGGGACAGCAGGAGTAACTCGGTTCCTTTGAAGTGCCTTCTTCCACAATTCCCCATGGTTCCCCAAGATGAGATCAGTTACAAGAGATAACTGACCTCACTTCGAAGAACCGGAGCGTTCTCGTGCATTCCACTGTCACCCCGGACCGGCTGACCGGCCGCTCCTGGGCTGTTCTTCTTGTCCTCTGCGGCGCGATCTTCCTGGAAGGCATCGACGTCTCGATGATGGGCGTCGCGCTGCCCTCGATCCGGGCCGAGCTCGGGCTGTCCACCAGCGAACTGCAGTGGGTGGTCAGCGCCTACGTCCTCAGCTACGGCGGTTTCGTCCTGCTCGGCGGCCGGGCCGCCGACCTGTTCGGGCGGCGCCGGATGTTCGTCACCTGGCTGATCGTCTTCCTGGTCTTCTCCGGCCTCGGCGGCTTCGCGACCGAAGGCTGGGTGCTGATCCTGGCCCGCTTCGTCACCGGCGTCGCCGCCGCGTTCATGACCCCGGCCGGCCTGTCGATCATCACCACCAGCTATCCCGAGGGCCCGCAAAGAAACAAAGCCCTGCTCGTGTACGCCGGTACGGCGGCCGCCGGGTTCTCACTCGGCATGGTGGCCGGCGGCCTGCTCACGGCGATCGACTGGCGCTGGGTGTTCTTCGCACCGGTCGTGATGTCCGCGATCATCCTGGCGGGCGCACTCACCCTGTTGCCGCGCGAAGCCGTCCCTACCGCAAAGGCACGTCTGGCCGATGTGGATCTGGGCGGCGCGATCAGTCTGACCGCAGCGATGCTCCTGCTGGTCGCCACGGTGGTACGCGCTCCCGACGTACCGGTGACACAGACCCTGGGTACCGCGGTCGCCGGTCTGCTGCTGCTGGCCGCGTTCGTCGCGATCGAGCGGAGGGTCTCGGCACCGCTGATCCGGCTGGGCATTCTGCGCAGCGGGCCACTCGTCCGGGCGAACCTCGGCGCCGTCCTGCTGGTCGGATCGTTTGCCGGCTTCCAGTTCATCGGAGTGCTCTATCTGCAGGAGTTACGGTCCTGGACAGAACTCCAGACCGGGCTCGCGCTGATGGTGATCGGCATCGACTCGATCCTCGCCCCCACGCTGACCCCTTGGCTGGTCAAGCGGTTCGGCAACAGCCGGGTCGTGTTCGGCGGCTTCGCCTTCGCGGCACTCGGCTACGCGCTCTTCCTGCCACTCAGTACCGACTGGAGCTACCCGGCGATGTTGCCGTCGCTGATCCTGTTGGGGCTGGCCTTCTCACTCGCGTACGGGCCACTGACCATCGCCGCCACCGACGGAATCTCCGAGCAGGAGCAGGGATTGGCGAGCGGAGTACTGACGACGTCGTTCCAGTTCGGCTCGGCATCGGGACTCGCAGTAGTCGCCGCGGTCCTCGCCGCCAGGGACGAACTGACCGTCGATGGGTTCCGGTCCGCCCTCCTGGTTCCGTTGGGAGCCGCTGCACTCGGGCTGGCCGTGAGCTGGCCGAGGCGTCATCGCTCCGTATCCGAATGAGCGCTCGGAGTTAGCAGGAAGTCCTACTTTCCCGGCTCCAGAGAAAGGTTTTCCTGCAGGCCGAATCGTTATTGGCAAATTACTGCAAACATTCTTGACAGGCCATAAAGCCGGACCCCCGGCAAGACTGCTCAGGGCACCTCTGACCAGCGGTTTCGCCGTCACGGCCACGAGAGGTAAGGACATCGTAAAGGTCCCTGCCAGTCTATTCCGGGGTCCGGCCTTTTACGGTGTTCTTTCCTTGTGCCCAGCGTCGGGCAGCCCCTCGAGAACACGAAGGAACCACCGATGACCGAGTCGATCGAGATTCCCGCCTCGCACCGCCGCGTGCGGGTCTGGTTCGGCGCCACCACGATCGCTGACCACACCACCGACGCCGACCAGGCCGCGCAGTACGAAGAAGCCATGCGCCGCCGGTTCGCCTCGCTGCGAGTGACCAGCGAGCCCGTTCTCGCCGACGCGCTCGGCGCCCGGGAACTGTCCCGATGACCACTCGTCCGACGCTGCTCGGCTATGTCCGGGCCGACGCGCTCGGTTGCGCCGAGGAACTGGCCGCGGCCACGAACTCGCTCGCGGCCTTCGCCAGTGCCGAGGGGTTCACCCTCGGCACGGTGTACACCGAGCGCGACGCCGCCGAGTCCGCCGCGTTCCACGCGCTGCTGGACGAAGTGAAGCGGACGGACGTCCGAGCGGTCGTAGTACCGACCCTGCAGCACCTCGGCACCGCCGGGGCGCCGGTCGGGATGCGGAAGGACCTCGAGTTCCACCGCGCCCACGTCTGGGCGGTCGACACGAGGTAACCCACAGACAAGCGGAGCTGGCGTCTTGACCCCTGCATCGGCGCCGGTTCCGCTCTCCACCTCCACAGCTGCACCGACTCACGCCGGGCGGTAGTGGACCAATCAAGGCCCCACCGGCTGCTACCGGTGGGGCCTTGTCGTTGGCTCAGGCGGCTCAGGTTGCTCAGCCCGCTCAGGCGGTGATCGTGTAGCCGTAGCGCTTCATCACCGTGGCGATGCCCTCGTTGAAGATCCCGGTCACCGGCAGGCCGAACTTCAGCTGCACCTTCCGAAGTACCCGCTGGAAGTGCAGGTGCCACGACACACCGGCTCGCGGCAGCGTCTCGGCCTTGGTGATCGCCCCGACCTTCGGATGCGCCGCCCAGGCCACCACGCGGGCCCGATCGGCACCCCACTCACCGGTCATCACGTCGTGCGTCCGTGCGTACGCCATCGCGGCGAGCGAGATCGAGTGATCCGGTACTGCGGGCGGCACCGGGTGCGCCTTGAGATAGAGCTCCCAGGTCATCCCGTAGTACCCGGGCGGGCCGTCGTCCTTGCCCCGGTTGGCGAGCCCGTTGCGCTTGCGCTTGTACTCCAGCACCTGGATCGCCGCGCCGCGGGACAGATCCTTGTCGCCGATCGCGATGGCGTGCACGTGGTACGGCCAGCGTCCCTGCGCCGGCGTCCGCAACCAGGCGGCGAACCCGACCTGGCGCAGGGCGAGCACGATGGCCCGGCGCTGCGCGGGGCTCTGCTTCGCCACCCCGATGTCGACCGCGCCGCCACCGTCGTGCGTCCCGGCCGAGGCCGCCACGCCACCTTTGTTGTACGAGCCTTGCAGCAACTTGAACTGCGACCGGTAGATCTTCTCGGCGGCCATCAGCATCGCGACGGTCCGCCGGTTCAGCTGCGTGCCCCGCCAGACGATCCTTGCCTCAGGCATCCGCTGATCCGAGAATCAGCTCGGCATCCTCAGCAGCCCCCAGCGCTTCCAACTCATCCAGCTCGGCGTCGGTCAGCTCTTCCCCGTGAATCGTTTCGTCGAGCTCGGCTTCGTCGACCTGGTCGAAGACGTCCGTCATTGCGTTTCCCCTCCCCCTGTACCGCCCGTTGCCACCCCCGGCCCCGGAACCGCTTTTCAGGTTAGGGGCGCCCGGTGTCATCCGTCCATGTCCGGCCGGCCGGCCGCTTGTACGAGGAACGTGAAGTTTTCCGTTCGCGCGGGTGTGAGCGGCCTGAGCTGGGGTACGAGTAGAGGGTCCCGCGGTTCGGTCGGCCCCATTCGGGCATGGGTGGTGCTCACCGAGCCGCGAGTTCTCCCACTGAGGGGCGGGAGAACGACCGACGGCGGCGGGCGTATCCCACGGTACGCCCGCCCCTGGCCGTCTCACCGCCTGCAGCCACAGCGCCCGGCACCTACATGGGACTGCTTGTTGCTGTTAAAGAGCTGAGGCTACGAAAAGGTAGCGGTTGAGGCTGAAGAAGTAGCTTGCCGCCAGGTTGCGGAGGTCGGTGGCCCAGGCGGTGGCTTCTTGTTCGGTGACTTTGGCGCGGCCGGGGACGAAGGCTTCGACGATGTCGATCAGGCCGGCGCTGTAGGTGCGGGCGTCGTAGCCGACGTTGAGCATCGGGACCACCTGGCGGTGGGTCACGGTGAAACCTGCTTTGTCGAGGGCGTCGCCGAGGGTTCGGGGGAGGTGTGGGTCTTCCAGGTGTTCTTCGAAAGCGGTCATGACGCGGGCCATCCGGGCGTCATCCGACGAGCGCCAGACGATCGAGTCCCAGTCGGTGTCCAGCAGGATCACGCGCCCGGCAGGGCGTAGTACCCGGCGGATCTCGTTGAGAGCGCCCGGTACGTCGTCGAGGTACTCGAAGACCTGGGTGGAGACGACCACGTCGAAGCTCTCGGCGCCGTGCGGGATCCGGTCGGCGGACCCGAGCTCCAGTTCGACCTCCGGGCCGTCGGGCACCTTGGCGCGGGTGCTCGCGATCGCCAGCATGCTGTCGCTGATGTCGATCCCACAGACCCGCCCGTCCGGGCCGACCTCGGCGGCCATCTCGGCGGCCAGCAGTCCCGGTCCGACGCCGACGTCGAGCACCCGGTCACCGGGCCGGAGCGCGAGCGCGGTCCGGACCACCCGGCGCTGCTCGACCACGTCCGGGGTCGTGTAGACCGATTCGATCTGCCGCGAGACCTGCGGATCGAACTGCAGATTGCTCATTCCCCGTCCCTCCACTGTCCGCCCATGGATCACATCATGGTCCGCCCGGCGCAGAACTGGGAGGCCAAACACCCACCCAACCCACTACGGTTGACCGAATGATCGAGCTGCCCGAGACCTTCCTGGCGATGCCGCGCTGGTGGTCGGGAGGCGAGGACTGGCTGGCCGGCCTGCCCAGAGCCGTCGACCGGCAGTGCGACCGATGGGGGCTCGAACTCGACGGCCCGGTGGCTCACGGGTCGAACGCGATCGCAGTACCGGTCAGCCGGGCAGGGCAGCCGCTGGTACTGCGCATGAGTCTGCCCGGACCCGACCTCGCCGAGCACGCCCGTGCGCTGCGCTGGTGGGACGGCCGCGGAACGGTCCGGCTGTACGACGCCGATGTCGCGCACGGAGCCCTGTTGCTGGAGCGACTCGGTAGTTCGCTGCTCAACGACCCGGTCGGCGAGTCGATGGTCGTGCTCGGCCGGCTGATGCGCCGCCTGGCCGTCCCGGCTCCCCCGGATGTCCCGTCGACCGCGGCCAACGTGAGCGCCCGGGCGCCCGAGCTCGAACCCGCGTGGCAGCGTCTCGGCCGTCCCTTCGAACCAACCCTGCTGACCGAGGCCCTCGCGATCGCTCCCCAGCTCGCCGAGACCAGTTCGAATCTGGCCGCCAACGGTGACTTCCACGCCGAGCAGGTACTGCGCGGCGCCCGCGAACCGTGGCTCGTGGTCGATCCGGTGCTGTACCGAGGCGATCCCGACTGCGACCTGGCCCGGATCCTCTGGACCCGCGTGGACGAGATGGCGGACGGTGCCGAAATCCGCGAGCACCTCGCCACCCTGATCCGCGAGGCAGAGCTCGAGCCGGAGCGAGCGCGCAACTGGGTCGTCTTCCGAACCGTCGACTACTGGCTCTGGGGCCTCAACGTCGGCCTCACCGAGGACCCGGAACGCTGCCGCCGGGTCCTCGACGCTGTCACCGAATGACCCGGACCGCCCCCACTCTCAAACCTGGCCAGCACCGCCCACTGTCCGACCAGCTACGCGTGGCCGAGGCCGGCGCAGCCGGCCAAGTGAGGGGTTGGTGAGTGGCAGCGGTCCGGGCACCTGGGCTATGAGCAGGTAGAACGTCTCGGCGGGAGTTGCCCGTCGAGCAAGAACCTGCCGATGACATCCCGCGCACAAGCGGCGTTCAGGTACGCCGTGTGGCCGACCGCGTCCGCGACCAGCAAGCGGCTGCCGCGAAGCTGACGGGCCAAGCCGTAAGCATTGCTGACCGGAGTGGCCGGGTCGTGCGTGGTCGACGTGATGAGGATCGGCGGAGCGTCCTTCACCGGCGTCGGCTGCCACGGGTTGCTCGGCTTGACCGGCCAGCCGGAACAAGCGGCGGCCATCACCCAGCCCTCGACGGCCGCACCGACTCGCGGCGCCACCGCCTTGGCGCGAGCGAGGCGCGCCTTCGCATCGGCGTACCCCTTCAGCTCACCCGGGAAGTCCATACACGACACGGCCGCGTACGCCGTTTCGTAGTTGGCGAGGTAACTCGTCGAGGCGAACAGCGACCCATCGCCCTTCACCGCTTTGGCGATGCCCTCGGCGAGCGCCGACCAGGGATCACCGAAGAAGTCCGTCCTGGGCAGCAAAGTGGGCAGCGTCAACCGCATCGTGTCGCCGGTGACGGGCGCGTGATCGGGCACCGGCAGAGGAGTCTTGTCGGCCTTGGCGGTCAGCTTGTCCCAGACCGCCCCGACGTCCTGCCCGTGCAGTGCGCAGTCGGCGTCCTTGTCACACCACGCGGCGAAGCGGTCGAAGGTGTCCTCCATCTCCCTCGCCTCGTCGAGCATGAACCGCTTCGAGCCCTGCGCGTGGTCGACGATCCCGTCCAGCACCATCCGGCCGACGCGCCGCGGGAAGAGCTGCGCGTACGTCGTACCGAGGTAGGAGCCGTAGGACAGGCCGATGAAGTCGAGTTTGTCCTCGCCCAGCGCTGCCCGGATGGCGTCCATGTCGCGGGCGACCGTGCGGGTGTCCAGATTGCGCATCAGGTCGCCGTGCTGCTTGAGACACTGCTCCCCGGTCGCGCGGCTGGAGGCGACCATCGCGTCGTACTCCGCCTGGTTCTTCGGGAACACCGGTACGCCGGGACGCAGGACCGGGCCGCAGTTGAGCGCAGTACTGCTGCCCGTACCGCGTGGGTCGAAACTGACCAGGTCGTAGCGCTCGCGATAGCCGGGGAACACCTGATCGGCCAGCCCTGCCGCGAAGATCGAGGCCCCGGCGCCACCGGGACCGCCGGGGTTGAAGGTCAATGAGCCGAGCTTGCGCGCTTGGTCATTGGCCGGGACCCGCGCGACGTAGATCTCCGTCTTGGCGCCGGTCGGCTTCGACCAGTCCAGCGGGACGGTCAGCTTGCCGCACTGCTCGATGCCACCCGGCCGGCACGCGGTCCACTTGATCGGCGCCGGCTCAGCGGCCGACGCCGTTCCCGGTACCAGTACGCCGATGGTGCCAGCGGCAACCAGTACGGCAGAAAGCCCTTGTTTCCAACGTTTTTCCATGAGCTCGACCCTAAGTTCCGGAGCAGGTGACCGGGCATCCCCCATCAGTCGGTCTGCCCGGTCCGTCAATAGTCGTAGACCGACCCTGAGCCGACCCTCGGATCAGTGCGCGGGGGCGAAGTCGAGGAAGCCGATCACCTCGCTGATCTGGCCGCTGCCGTCGAGCGTGACGACATCGGTGCCACCGGCCACCGGCTCCTGACCGTCGGCGGCCAGGTGCCACGTCCAGCGGATCCGGTTGTGGTGTTCCGTGACCTCGCCGGTGAGCGAGAAGGCGTAGCCGGGGAACATCTGGTGCGCGGTCTCGACCGTCTTTGACAGCCCGTCGCGGCCGTTGACCTCGAAGGTCGGGTCGACGAAGACGCCGTCGGCGGACCAGATCTGCTCAAGTATGGCGGCCCGGGCCCCGGCGTCGGCCTCGTTCCACATCGCGATGTACTGACCGGCGAGAGTGCTGGCGTTCATGGTGTTTCTCCTCGGTTTCGGTGCTGCTCGATGACCAGAAGCCTGCCGCCGGATCCCGCCGGGGTCGATGACGTCACAGGTAATGAGGGTGACCACCTCAGCGGTTACGGTCGTGACATGACCGCGATGATCGACGAGACGTTCCAGCGCCCGGTGGGCGAGCTGTTGCGGGGCTGGCGGGAACGCCGCCGGCTCAGCCAACTGGACCTGGCCAACCAGGTGGAGGTGTCCACCCGGCACGTGAGCTTCGTCGAGACGGGCCGCTCCAAGCCGAGTCGCGAGATGGTGCTGCGGCTGGCCGAGCATCTCGACGTACCGCTGCGGGACCGCAACCAGTTGCTGCTCGCGGCCGGCTACGCGCCGATCTACTCCGAGGCCTCGCTGCACTCGCCCGCGATGCTGGCGATCCGGGCCGCGCTCCGGCGGTTGCTCAAGGCCCACGACCCGTACCCGGCGCTGGTCGTCGATCGCTGGTGGAACATCGTCGAGGGGAACGCCGCTCTGAAGCTCTTCACCGAAGAGGTCTCCGACGAGCTGCTCAAACCACCGCTCAACGCACTGCGGCTCACCCTGCACCCCGACGGGCTGGCGCCGCGGATCACCAACCTCCCCGAGGTCCGCACGAGCGTGCTGACGACGCTGCACCGGCAGGTCGCCAGCACGGCGGATCCCGACCTCCAGGACCTGTACGAAGAACTGCGCGGGTACCCCGGCGGCGAGCGCACCGACCTCGCGGCGGCGGCCGAGGTCGTCGTACCGATGAAACTGCGCCGGGACGGTCACGAGTTGTCGTTCCTGACCACGATCGCGACCTTCGGCACCCCGCTGGACGTGACGGTCTCGGAACTCATGATCGAGTCGTTCTTCCCGGCCGACGACAAGACAGCCGAGTACCTACGGGGCCTGTGATGCTTCCGGACGACCAACTGGCCGACACCCGCGAGCTCCATCTGGCCTGGCTGGACTACTACCGCGAGACGGTGGAACGGAAGCTGTCCGGGCTGAGCGAGGTGGAGCTCGTGACCAGCCGGCTCCCATCCTGCTGGTCACCAATGGAGCTGTTGAAGCACCTAGTCTTCATGGAGCGGCGCTGGTTGCGCTGGGGCTTCCTGGCCGAGCAGGTCGAGCGGCCGTGGGGCGACTCGGGAGTCGAGGACGCGCCCTGGCGACTGGAGCCGGGCGACAACCTCGACGACCTACTGGCGGCGTTGCGAGCCGGTGGCGAGCGGACCCGGGAGATTGTGACGGGTGACCTGGCGGCGAAGGCCGCGCGAGGTGGGCGGTTCGGGGCTGAGGGCGAACCGCCGACGCTGAACTGGATTCTCTTCCACGTGTTGCAGGAGTACGCCCGGCACACGGGTCAGTTGGACATCGCCCGCGAACTGGCAGATGGGGCCACCGGCGAGTAGAGGTCGAATCGCTCTACTCGCCGGTGGACCAGGGGCTACCTACCGGAGGGGGAGGGGAAACCGGTGGGCAACGAGGGGGTGGGCTTGCCTGGCCAGGTCGGGGTGGTGGTGGGCCAGCTCGGCTTCGGCAGGGTCGGCGTAGTGGGCGGTACCGACGGGAGGGTCGGGTTGGCGGTCGGCAGGGAGGGCTTGCCCGGCAGCGTCGGCTTGGTGGTCGGGACCGGCGGCAGGGTCGGCTTGCCCGGCAGGGACGGCGTCGGTACGGGCGGGAGCGTCGGCTTGCCCGGCTTGCCTGGGAGGGACGGTGTTGCTGTCGGCTCCGGCAGCTGCACGCAGGGCGGGAGCTGCGGCTTACCCGACATGGACGGCGTCGGTACTGGCGGGAGGGTCGGCTTGCCCGGCAGGGTCGGGTTGGCGGTCGGCAGCGAGGGCTTGCCCGGAAGCGTCGGCTTGGTGGTCGGCACCGGCGGCAGAGTCGGCGTACCCGGCTTGCCCGGCAGCGACGGTGTCGGTACCGGCGGCAGCGTGGGCTTGCCCGGCAGGGTCGGCTTCGCCGTCGGGACCGACGGCAGAGTCGGCTTGCCGGGGAGCGTCGGCTTGGTGGTCGGGACCGGCGGCAGGGTCGGCTTGCCTGGCAGCGACGGCGTCGGTACCGGCGGGAGCGTGGGCTTGCCCGGCAGCGTCCGCTTCGCGGTCGGCACCGGCGGCAGAGTCGGCTTGCCCGGCTTGCCCGGCTTGCCCGGCAGCGACGGCGTCGGGACCGGCGGCAGCGTCGGCATCGCGGTCGGCAGCGAGGGCTTCCCCGGCAGGGTGGGCTTCGCAATCGGCAGGCAGGTCGGGATCGCGGTGGGGGTGGCGATGGGCACCTCGATCGGGGCCGGCGGCTTGCCGTCACCAGCCAGGAGGTTGCGGACATCACCAGGTCCCCCGACTGCGGCGGACACTGTTGCGACAGTGCCGGCGAGGGCAGTCACGCCCGCCGCGGCCAGTCCACGGCGGAGCCAGGCGAACCGGCGGCCGCGACGCATCAGGTCGGCCGGGTCGGGCTGCCAGGGATCCAGGTCGTACTCGAGCGCGCTGCGCACCCGCTGCTCGTCAGTCATGCTTTTCCTCCAACGGTGGTGTCCATCAGGTCGGGTGCCAGACGCAACTTGGCCAGAGCCCGCGACGCGGTGCTCTTGACGGTCCCGACGGCCATGCCGAGCAACTCGGCGGTCTCGGCCTCGGAGAGGTCCTGCGAGTAGCGCAGCGCGACCACGGCTCGTTCACGAACGGTCAGACCGGCCAGTGCGGCGAGCACGGCTTCCCTGGTCTGCACTTCCGCGGAGAAGTCGGCGACCTCGCGGCGATCCCAGTCGTTGTCGACCGGATCACTCGGTACTTCGTTGGACCAGTGCCGGCGGGCCGCGGAGAGGAACCGGTTGACCAGCACCCGGCGTACGTAGCGCAGCGGGTCACCGTCCAGCCGGTGCCACTTCGGATAGGACCGCATCAACGCTTGCTGAACGAGATCCTCGGCCGCGTGCCGATCCCCGCACAGCATCTCCGCGAAGCGGAGCAACTGGGTCGACTGGGCCTGCACGAACCGCTCGAAGTCGGCGTCCGCGGTCCGGGTCATCGAATCTCCTCTGCCTCTGTCACACCCGTTAAACCCGCTGGGTCACCGCTTAGGTTCTGTTCTGTCACCGATTGGCCGGAAGAAATTTATTCACAAGCTATACAGAAGGGCAGTTTGTTTGTCACATTGGGTTGCACCGGGTGTGCGCCCGGTGACCTCACCGCCCCGGAGGTAGTCATGCGTATCACCACCAAGGTTCGAACCGCCGCCTGTCTTGCCGCGGCCCTCACCGTCGCCCCACTCACCGTTGCGGCCGGGCCCAGCTCGGCCGGCACCGTCCACCCCGTGGCCGTGGCCGCCCAGCCCGTCGACGGCTCGACCAACGTCCGCGTCGACGGCCGGCGGATCATCCTCGGCGACGCCCCCGCGTCAACGGGGTCGGCCGAGGTTCGTCAGCGCTCCGGCATCGCGAACCTCGACCCGGTCCGGTTCGCCGCGGCAACCTCAGCCGTCGTCGTCGACTACACCGCCGGTACGCCGGACCGGTCGACGGCTGAGGTCGACGTACGGGCTCTCGTCAGGGACAGGTGGTCGGAGTGGACCCCTGCGAAGGCGGGACAGCCGACCGCGTTGCCGGCGGCCAGTGACCAGGTTCAGCTCAGGATCATCGTGATCGCGCCACCGCAGGGCGGCAGCCCGTGGGTCGGTGACGTCAGTGTGCGCCCCACCGGCCAGGCAGACCCGAGCCGGATGGCGATCCAGGCCGCTCCGCTGAAATCGCGGGTGTTCGCGACCCGAGAAGGTCTGGTCGGCGGTACGACGGCCAACGGGCACGTGATCGTCAGCCGCGACCACTTCGTCGCACTGCCGTCTCGCCGGGGCCTGGCGAGCAACGGCTCGGGCAACTACTCGGTCAAGGTCTGTACTGCGAGCCGGTGCGCGTTCGAGCCGGTCTGGGATGTCGGGCCGTGGAACACCAAGGACGACTACTGGAACCCGGCGGCCATCCGGGAGATGTGGAAGGACCTTCCGCAGGGCCGGCCGGAAGCGCAGGCGGCGTACCAGAGCGGTTACAACGGCGGGAAGGACCAGTTCGGCCGCACGGTCGCGAACCCGGCCGGCATCGACCTGGCGGACGGCACGTTCTGGGACGGTCTGAAGCTCACCGACAACTCCTGGGTCGACGTGACCTATCTGTGGACCGGTGACGGCGGCCGCGGCACCGTCTCGATCTCGTCGGGCTATCTGAACATCCGCAACGCCGCGAGCTCCACCGGCGCGATCGTGGGGATGGCGGGCAAGTCGGCCCAGGTGACAGTCGAGTGCCAGACCACCGGCCAGAGCGTCACCGGCTCCCAGGGCACCACCAACATCTGGCTCCGCGTCCACGCCGGCATGTATGTCTCCAAGGCCTGGGTCAGCGCAGGGACCTTCGGCGCCTGCTGACCTCGGCGCCCGAAGAGCGGCGACTCTGTGTCTGAGTGTGTCAGCAACCGTGTGAGATCTGCGAGCAGGTCTCGTCGCCCCAGATGAGGTGGAACTCCTTCAGCACCGAGCCGTTTGCGCGCTGCAGCGTCACCTTGATCTTCGCGCGATTGGCGACCGCGGCGTAGGGTTTCGTCGCGCGGTGCTGCATCAACCAGTAGTCACCCTGGACGACAGCCTGGGTGGTGGTGCCGTCCGGGAACTTGTAGGCGATCTTCGCGACCCCGGAAGGCAGTCTGCCCGCGGCCCAGTAGAAGTCGTACTCCTTGCCCTTCATCGGGATGAGGTTGTTCGCCACGGCGAAGGTCTCGGCGGTCGCGGCGGGCGTCGAGATCTTCGCGGGCTGCCGCAGGGAGCCTTGGCCGTTGTGACGCGCGTACGCCGTGTTGCAGGCGGCCCAATGATTGCTATCGGCAAGCACCAGAACCGTGCCGGGCTCGGCGTCCAGTCGAGCAGTCACCTTGGCGGGGCGAAGTTGCTGCTCCTGGGTCCCCAGCAATTCCTGGCAGGCCTTGACCGCATCCTTCGGGAGCGGCTTCTCCCGCGGCCGCGCCGGAACACCCAACGGGAGCGTCGACGTACCCTGCCGGACAGTCGACGGCGCCGGCGTTGCCGGCTCAGTTCCGGGCGGGGTCGGCGTGGCCAGGCCCGTTGCGGGCGGAGCCGGCGTGGCCAGATCCGTTGCGGGCGGCACCGGGGTGGCGAGATCCGTTGTGGGTGGGGCCGGGGTGGATGGGTCCGGGCCGCCGGCCTGCGCCGCTGCGGGGCTGTCGGGTGAGCTGTTCGCCGCGGCGGCGGCCGCGAGCGCGACTCCGGCGACGGCCACCACCGCCAGTCCCGTCACCGCCAGTTGCTTGACCACGTTCTTCTTCATCTGTTGCCCTCCGCAAGTTTTTCCTGCTGTCGGGCTGAAGGACGCGATCCAGGCCGAAAGGGTTCTGCCCGCGTCAGCAACCGTGGGTGATCTGCGCGCAGGTCTGCTCGCCCGGCTTCAGCGCGAACTTCTTCAGGACCGCGCCGTTCGCTCCGAGCAACTGCACTCTGACGCGCTCCGGACTGACCGACGTCCGCGGCCCAGGCAGAAGCACCGAGTGCTGCATCAACCAATACCGTCCGCTCACGATCGCATCGACGGAACTTCCGCCAGGGAAGGTGTACCTGACGGCCGTCACCCCGGCCGGCAGCAACCCCGCGGCCCAGTAGTAGTCGAAGGTCTTGCCCGCCTTGGTCAGTTCGTTGTTCGCCACGGCGAAGGCATCCGTGTCCGAGATCGCCGGCCGCTCGACCATGCCAGGTTCCCGCACGGACATCTCGGGCCGGTAACCGCTGTCACAGGCTGCCCAATGCTTGCTATCGGCAATTACTACCAGGACGCCCTGTGAGGTTGGCAGCAACGCCTGCATGGCCGCCGTCGACCCCAGCGCCAGCGTCTGGTCCCGCCTGAGCGCTGACTTGCACAGCGCCACCAGAGCGGGCACGTTCGGTTTCGGTGTAGCAGCGCGCGACGGCTTCGGAGTACTGACTGAAGGTTTCGGCTGTTCGACCACCGGACTTCCGGTCGGCCGCGTCCCACCGAACACACTGACGGCACCAACCACAGCCAGTACCGCGACCGCTGCCGCGCCGCCGGTTGCCAGGGTTCGCTTGCGGCGGCGTCGCGCACCGGCGATCACAGTCGCCGGGTCGAGTGGTTCGATGCCGGCCGGCGGCCTCAGCGCCTCGCGCAGGTCGTCGTCGTTCATGCCTGTTCTCCCACGTAGCGGTCACTCAGCTCGGGGGCGGCACGCAGCTTCTGCAATGCCCGGGCGTTCGTACTCTTCACCGTCCCGAGCGCGACTCCGAGCGTGGCCGCGGTCTGCGCCTCGGTCAGGTCCTCGACGTACCGCAGCACCACCACTGCCCGCTCCCTTCTGCTCAGCGTCGCCAGCGCGCCGGCGATCGCGAGCCGGTGCTCAACCCTTCCGAGCGGGTCGGCCGCCATCCGGCCTGGCGGCGGCGCACCGAACTCGTCGTCGAGCTCGGCGGTTCCGCCACTCGGCCGCTCCCGCCACAGCCGGCGCCGGATCCAGGACAGATGCTGGTTGACGACCGCCTGCCGGACGTACGCGAAGGGGTCGCCGAGCTCGATCCGGTCCCAGCGCAGGTACGCCTTCTCCAGCGCCGTCTGCACCAGGTCCTCCGCCAGCCCGGCGTCGCCGCACAGCATCCGCGCGAAGTGCACCAAGCGCGCGGATCTGGCCAGCACGAAGGCCGTGAAGTCCTCATCGCGGCTCACCGACCGCTGCATCCGTTCTCCCGTCGTTCCAGCCACTCACAGCAGAAGACGCGAGCCGTCGGGAAAAGGTTCTACCGGTCCCTGGAGAGTTCTACCCGGTCCTGAAGGTCGGCCGGGGTAGGGCGCGGCAGGCCCGGCGTACCGGATGAGCGGTTGAGGCTGAAGCCGGCCTTGGGGTCGGCGAGCGTGTCGGCGGCCAGGCGGACCCGATCGCGGCCGGCGGCCTTGGCGGCGTACATGGCTCGGTCCGCCCGCAGCAGCAGGTCGTCGAGGGTGCTGCCGTCGGAGGGGTAGACCGCGACGCCGATGGACACGGTCAGCCGGAACGTGTCCGGATCCAGGTCGGGATCATCCAGTACGCCGGCGCACATCGCCGCGAGCGGACTCGAGGCCACCGCGGAGCGCAGCCGGTCCGCCGTCACAGTGGCGTCGTCGAGACCGGTGTCGGGCAGTGCGATGACGAACTCCTCGCCACCGAACCGGCCGATCACGTCCTTCGTCCGGATCGCCGAACGCAGGATGGTGGCCACCGCGCGGAGCGCCTCGTCGCCGACCAGGTGCCCGTGCCGGTCGTTGACCTGTTTGAAGTGGTCGATGTCGATGAGCAGCACGGCCATCGACTCGCGCTGCGCGCGCGACGTGCGCAGCATCTCCTCGGTCCGGCGGCGCCACCAGTCGACCCGGCCGAGGCTGGTCTTCGGGTCGGTCTGTGCCTCGGACTCCAGCTGGCCGAACAGCAGGGCGCGCTGGGCGGTCAGCGTGATCGGGATCGCCACGAACGCGAACCACGGGCTGACCAGCATCGCCGCCGCGAGCAGGCAGCCGAGCGTCCCGGCCGTCGCGTCGACGCACAGGTCGTCCTTGCCGCCGACCGTGTCCTGCCGGTTGCTGCCCGGCACGATCAACGAGATCGCCAGCCCGCAGAGCAGGGTGTCGGCCGCGGCGTACGCGACCGCTCCACCGGCCATCGCGACGACCAGGCCGAGGTCACTGCTGCCGGCGAGGTCGCGAGCGGACAGGTAGACGGCGTGTGCGGCGCCGATCGCGAGCACGTGGACCGAGGTGGAGAAGGCCCAGCGGTACGGAATGCACTTGCCGGCCCGGATTCGCCACCAGATCCGCAGCAGCAGCGCGACCAGGATGGCCAGCGCCGGATGCAGGACCAGGGCGGCCGCGATCGTCCAGGCCGGCCCGAGGTCCTTGTGCAGCGCGCCGCCCTTGCGGCGACGGCTCTCGACCCGGCGGGCACCCTCGACCGAGATCAGCGCCGAAACGGTCAGCGCGAAGACGATGTCGAGCCCGCGCCACGACGGCAGCTCGGAGAACGCCTGGACGGCGTACGCGATCGCTCCCAGGTCGACGAGCAGCACCATGCCGAGCGCCGGGACCGAGAGCGTCCACAGCGCCCAGGACCGTACCGCTCGCCTACTGTGCGCAACCATTACCTCTCACGGTACGACGAGTGAGGGGCCGGTCCCAATCCGCGACGGCGCGGTGTCGATAACCAGTTGGAAACGAAATAGGTCGTTCAGAATTCGATCGTTTGATCAAGAATCAATGATCGACGCGCCTGGTACCGCGGTCTCAGCGCTTGCGGCGGGCGGCGCCGAAGAGACCACGGATGATCTCCCGGCCGGCCGAGCGGGCGAACTGCTTGAAGGCCGACGAGCCGACCACCTGCTCGACCATCGACTTCTCCTGCTTCTGCGCCCGCGGAGCCGGCGCCGCCTTCGGTTGCGGAGCGTTCTCGGCCTCGGCCTCGGCCTGTTCGGCACCGGCCTGCACCCGCGCCGCGAGCTTCTCGTACGCCGACTCGCGATCGACCACCGCGGTGTACTTCGCGTTGCCGGCCGACCCCTGCACCGAGGCCGTCAACTGCTCGGCGGTGGCCGGCGCCATCAACGACTGCGGGGCCCGCAACCGCGTCCACGCGACCGGCGTCGGTGCGCCCTTCTCGTTCATCACCGTCACGACCGCCTCGCCGATACCGAGCTGGGTCAGCACCTCGGCGAGGTCGTACGACGAGTTCGGGAAGGTCGACACGGTCGCCTTCAGCGCCTTCGCGTCGTTCGGGGTGTGCGCGCGCAACTGGTGCTGCACCCGCGACCCGAGCTGCGCCAGGATGTCGTCCGGCACGTCCTTCGGGGTCTGGGTGACGAAGAAGACGCCGACGCCCTTCGACCGGATCAGCCGGACGGTCTGCGCGATCGAGTCCAGGAACGCCTTGGAGGCGTCCGCGAAGAGCAGGTGCGCCTCGTCGAAGAAGAACACCAGCTTCGGCTTGTCCACGTCGCCCACCTCGGGCAGGTCGTGGTACAGGTCGGCCAGCAGCCACATCAGGAAGGTCGAGAACAACGCCGGCCGGTCCTGCAGGTTCGGCAACTCGAGCAGGGAGACGACACCCTTGCCGTCGTCGCGCTGCTGCAGCAGGTCGGCCGTGTCGAACTCCGGCTCGCCGAAGAACGCGTCGGCTCCCTGGTCCGCGAACCCGATCAGCGACCGCAGGATCACCCCGGCGGTCGCCGCGGACAGCCCGCCGAGCTCCTTCAGGTCGCCCTTGCCCTCGTCGCTGGTCAGGTGCGCGATGACCGCGCGCAGGTCCTTGAGATCCAGCAGCGTCAGGCCGTGCTTGTCCGCGTAGTGGAAGATCAGTCCGAGCGAGGATTCCTGCACGTCGTTCAGCCCGAGCACCTTGGACAGCAGGACCGGACCGAACGAGGTGATCGTGGCCCGGATCGGTACGCCGGTGCCCTGCCCGCCGAGCGCGTAGAACTCCGTCGGGACGCCGGTCGCCGACCACTCCTGACCGATCGACGTGGTCCGGGCCAGCAGTTTCTCGCTCTCCTGACCGGGCTGCGAGATACCGGACAGGTCGCCCTTGATGTCGGCCGCGAACACGGCGACACCGGCCGCCGAGAGCTGCTCGGCCATCAGTTGCAGCGTCTTCGTCTTGCCGGTACCGGTGGCACCCGCGACCAGGCCGTGCCGGTTCACCATCGAGAGCGGGATCCGGACCGCCGCCGCGGGGTTCGGCGTACCGTCCACCAGCAGGGCGCCGAGCTCGATCGCCGGCCCTTCGAACGCGTACCCCTGCTTGACGGTCTCCACGACATCGGCTGTCTCGGCCATCTCAGCGTGCCTCTCGAACGAACGAAGAAACTCGGTCCCCTGCGCTCGGCATGCTAGTGCCTCGTGCCCGATGTTGTTCGAGTGATTGCGGTGTCAAGGTGCGTGCATCGCGGTGCTTGAGGAGTTTCCTCGATGCGAAGCATCGTGGATGCTCGTCAAGCACCGCGAGGTGCGTGCCTGGGCGCCGCAAGCGCCGAAGAACATTGGGCACGAGGCACTAGGTGCCCCGGGAGTGGGGTTGGGTGAACCTCACGCCGGGGCACATCGCAGTACTGCGAACCTCAGCGGATGACGACCACCCGGGTCGCCGTCGCGGCGAAGTTCCAGATGGTGGCCGACATCGCCGCCGACACCCGGATGCAGCCGTGCGACGCCCGGTAGTTGGTCCCGAGCAGCCAGTCCTGGTGGATCTGCGCGCCGTTGGTCTTGTACGTCGGGATCTGGTGGAAGCCGATCCCGCAGGGCGCGAACCGGACGAAGTTGTTCAGGTACAGGCGGCCCCCGTCGGTGTTCTTCCTGATCCGGGCCGCCCGGCCGCACTTCACACCGCTCGTGTAGGTGCCCGGCTTCAGGTACGTCGGGTTGTCGATCATGCCGCCCTGGCGAACGATCCGGTTCCGCCCGTCGACCAGCCAGACCCAGTTCTGTCCCTGGCTGATCACGATCCGGCGGCCGCTCCCGGTCCGGGTCGGTACCGGGCGGATGTCGCAGCGCTTGGCCGTCGAGGCCAGCAACCGCCGGTACGTCGTACTGTTCAGCGAACCGGTCTGGCTCAGCAGGTTGGCCGACTGGAACCGGACGGTGGCCGCCTGGGTCATCGCACCGATCTTGCCGTCGACGGGGCCGGACGTACAGCCGAGTTTGTTCAGCCGGGCCTGGGCCGTCTTGGCCTGGGTCACGGTGAGCGCTTCGGCCGGAATCGTCGTCCCGGCGACCGCCACCACGAGGGTGGCCAGACCGGCGCCCCAACGGGTCAGAGTTCTCATTTTTCTCCCCCTACTAGTGCTTATCCTGATGAGACGCCCGGCACCGGCCAAAGGTTGTACGGCCGGGCCAACTTTCCCGGTGACATTCCTGACCTCTCGCCGACCCTCACACCCGGCTAGACTTCCGTGGGTGATCTTCAAGCGCGTCGGCGAGGAACGGCCTTACCCGGACCACGGGTACAAGCCGAAGGACTGGTCCGTGCTGCCCCCGCGGCAGGTGCGGCTCGACCAGCTCGTCACGACCAAGGGCACTCTCGACCTCAACGCGCTGCTCGACGAGGACTCCACCTTCTACGGCGACCTGTTCGCGCACGTGGTCGAGTTCAAGGGTGAGATGTACCTGGAGGACGGCCTGCACCGCGCCCTGCGGGCGGCTTTGCAGCAGCGTTTGGTTCTGCACGCGCGGGTACTGGTCGTGGAGTAGAGATGAGTCGGGGGACTATCAGATGAGCGCACTCCAGCCACAACCGCGACCGCACTCGCGGATCCACTGGCGGACGCCCATCACGATGGTGGTGCTGCTGGGGGTGCTGGTCGGCGGGGCCTGGTGGGGCTGGAACTCGCTGACCCAGAGCAGCGCCGAGCAGAACTGCGTCGAGACGCTGATGCCGAACGACCGGCTCACCACGAAGCAGGTGGTGGTGAACGTCTACAACGGCGGCGCCAAGGCCGGTACGGCGCGGGCAGTGGCCGCGGTGCTGACCAAGCGCGGTTTTCACGTCAACAAGATCGCGAACGAGCCCAAGGGTGACAAGGTCACCGGCGTCGCACTGCGCGGCACGGAGGCCAACGGCCCGGAGATGAAACTGGTCGCCAGTCAGGTGAACGGCAAGGTGAAGGCCATCGCCGACGCCCGCCCCGACCACACCGTCGACCTGGTCGTCGGCGAGGGCTACCCGGGACTGCGCCCGCAGCCGATCCTCTCAGTCCCGCTCGCCAAGAACACCACCCTCTGCCTGCCCAGCATCCGCCCGACCCAGCCCGTCCCCTCCGGCCAGAACCCAGGCTGAGTCCTACTGCTGTTCGCGGCCGCGTTCGCCGAACCAACCGGCCAGGCGGCCGGCCCTGCTGACCGCGCGGAGGCGGCGGATCGTCTGCTCCCGTACTGCGGTGGGGGCGACGACCAGGACGGCGTCGCCGGCCCGTAGTACGGACCGGTTCTCGGGGACGAAGGCTCGCTTTTCGCGGATCACCAGCGAGACCGACACCCCCGGCGGCAGCCGCAGCTCGCCGATCTCGACGCCGGACAGCCGGGACTCGCTCGGGATCAGCACCTGGAGCATGTCGGCGCCCAGCGACTCCAGCGGCGCCACGTCGATGTCCACCTCGTGGGCCGCGTTGTCGTCGAGCACCCCGAGGCGCTTCGCCAGCCACGGCAGCGACGGGCCCTGGAGCAGCGTGAACACCAGCACGAGGACGAAGACCACGTCGAACACCCGGTCCGCCTGCGGCACCTCGTTCGCCAACGGGATCGTCGCGAGCACGATCGGTACCGCGCCGCGCAGCCCGGCCCAGCCGATGAACGTCTGCTCCCGCCACGGCACCCGGAACCAGGACACCGACAACGTCACCGCCGCGAACCGCCCGACCACGGTGACCGCGATCCCGATCACCAGGGCCAGCAGTAGGTCGTTCAGCCGGATCCGCCCCGGCGACGCGAGCAGGCCGAGCATCACGAACAGCCCGATCTGGGCCAGCCAGGCGATCCCGTCGACGAACGACTTGGTCGCCAGCCGGTGTGGCAGCTCCGCGCGGCCGAGGACCAGGCTGGTCACGTAGACCGCGGCGAACCCCGAAACGTGCAGCAGGACCGTGCCACCGGCGTACGAGAGGAAGCAGAGGGCGACGATGGCGAGCGGGTACAGACCGGCGGAGCCGAGCGCGACCCGGCGGATCAGGCCGACGGCCGCCCAGCCGACCACCAGGCCGAACACAGCACCGATCACGAGCTCGTAGAGGACCAGGCCGGCGAAGTACGGCAGGCCGTGCTCCTTGAAGCCGCCAGTGCTCACCAGAGTCACCAGGAGCACCGTCGGGGCGTCGTTGAGCCCGGACTCGGCCTCGAGCATCCCCCGGATCCGCGGCCGGATCGGGACGCGGCGGAGGACGGAGAAGACCGCGGCGGCGTCCGTCGGCGACGTGACGGCACCCAGCAGGATCGAGATCTGCCAGTCGAAGCCGAGGATGAAGTGCGCGAAGCAGGCAACGACTCCCACGCTGACCGCCACGCCGACGGTCGCCAGCACGATGCCCATCGGCAGCACCGGACGGACCTCGTTCCACCGGGTGGTCAGACCGCCCTCGATCAGGATGATCACCAGCGCGGCAAACCCGAGCGCGTGCGCGAGCCCGGCGTCCTCGAACTGGATCCCCGCCCCGGACTCGCCCAGCATCAGCCCCATCGCGAGATAGATCAGCAGCGAGGGCAGGCCGAGCCGGCCGGAGAACCGGACGGCGATGATCGCCACCAGCAGCACCGCGGCGCCGGCCAGCAAGATCCGGTCCATTTGGGATACGTCCACAGCGGCCCTCTCGGGTCGGGGGCTGCAGTTTAGTGGAGCCGTGCCTCCGGCAACGAATCATCGCCACGGAGCCGAATCCGGTGAGAAAAGAACGGAGACCCTGACGCATCACACAGCATCAGGGTCTCCGGCGTAACTACCACCCGAAGGTGGTTGGCGGTGGCGGAGGGAACCGTCGCAGGCTCCTCCCAAATCCCACAGCATTCGATATGAGTCGGCTGGGTCCCACACTTCGTGCGGAACCCAGCCGACTCATGGCGGTGGCGGAGGGATTTGAACCCTCGGAAGGGGGTTGCCCTTCACGCGCTTTCGAGGCGCGCTCCTTCGGCCGCTCGGACACGCCACCGCCGCAGAGGCTATCAAGACCTATGGCCTGTGAAGAAATCGCGGAGCCGCGCACCCGCTTCGTCGGCCATCACACCGCCGATGACTTCGGGCCGGTGGTTCAGTCTGCGGTCCCGGACGACGTCCCACAACGAGCCGACGGCGCCCGCCTTTTCGTCGTACGCCGCGAACACCAGCCGGTCCAGCCGGGACAGCACGATCGCGCCCGCGCACATCGTGCAGGGCTCCAGCGTGACGACCAGGGTGCAGCCGGTGAGCCGCCACTCGCCGACCCGCTCGGCCGCCCGGCGGATCGCCAGCACCTCGGCATGAGCGGTGGGATCCCCGGTCGCCTCCCGCTCGTTGTGCCCGCGCCCGATCACCCGCGCCTCGGCGTCCACGATGACAGCACCGATCGGTACGTCGGCGCTGCCGCGCGCCAGCTCGGCCTCTTCCAGGGCCAGACCCATCAGCTGGGCCCAGGCCCGGTGTGCGGGGTTAGCCAAGAGCTTCGATCGCCTCGTGGAACTGGTTGCCGAACCCGAGCACGTCGGCGATCTCCTCGAGCATCTCCTCGGGGTACAGGTCGACGTCGTCGATCAGGGCGCCCAGATCCATCGCGCTCATCCCCAGGTCGGAGATGATGCCGAGATCGCCGGCCGGGACCTGCTCGTCGTCGTCATCGGCCAGCGGGATGCCGAGCTCGTCGACGACCTCCTTGGCCAGCGGCCACTCGGTGGCGGCGGTGACGTCGGACAGCAGCAACCGGGCCCGGCCGCCGACCACCCGGAGCAGCACGAAGAAGTCCTCGTCCACCGAGATCATCCCGATCACGCCGGAATCCCCGGGGTACCGGCGCAGCGCCGAGACGAGCGCGGACAGATCGGGTTCGCCCCGCAGTACCAGTGGGGCGACCTGCCAGTCCCCGTCCTCGGTGTAGGCAGCAACCGCGAAGTCGAGTTCGGTGGTGGTCATCGGCCCAGCCGTGGGATCGGACACCTTTGCATGGTCGCAGACTCCTGACCCAGTTTTCTCTTTTTTACCGCTTTTTCCCTTTCTGTTACCCACTCAGTGGTGGTAGGTGGCGCGGCGCATGGCGGCGCGGAGCTGGCGGACCCGGGCCCGGCGCGGGGCGATCCGGTCCCGGAGGGCGCGGGCTTCCTCCAGTTCGCGGAGGAAGGCGGCGCGGCGGCGGAGGCGGTCGAGCTGCTCGGGTGACTTGCCGGTCTTCTCGGGCACAGTTTCGGGCGCTGTCTCGGGCACGGCGGCACCGTCCTCGTCGGTTCGGGAGAGGCGCCCCGGGGCGGGGGCCGGCTGACCTAAATCGACTGCGGTATCCACGCTAACAGCGGGCTTGCTTCCCGGCAGCGAATCGCCGACGGTACCGTTCGCGGCATGCAGATCCTCGTCGTGGACCACCCGCTCGTCGCCCACAAGCTCACCGCGCTGCGGGACGAGCGGACGGATTCGCCGACTTTCCGGCGGCTGACCGAGGAGCTGGTCACGCTGCTCGCGTACGAGGCGACCCGGGACGTCCGGACCGGCCCGGTCACGGTCACCACGCCGGTCGCCGAGGCCGAGGGGATCAAGCTGGCGTCACCGAAGCCGCTCGTCGTACCGATCCTGCGGGCCGGTCTGGGCATGCTGGAGGGGATGACCCGGCTGCTGCCGACGGCCGAGGTGGGCTTCCTCGGAATGATCCGCAACGAGGAGACGCTGAGCGCCTCGACGTACGCCGAACGGCTGCCCGAAGACCTGCACGGCCGGCAGTGCTACGTGCTCGACCCGATGCTGGCCACCGGCGGCACGCTGGCCGTCGCGATCCAGTTCCTGGTCGACCGCGGCGCCGACCACATCACCGCGATCTGCATCCTCGCGGCCCCCGAGGGCGTCGAGCGGATCGAACGCGAGCTCGCCGACCTGGACGTCCCCTGCACGCTCGTCATCGCCGGGATGGACTCCCACCTGAACGAGAAGGGCTACATCGTGCCGGGCCTGGGCGACGCCGGTGATCGTTTGTACGGCGTCGCCCACTAAGGCGCGTCAGAACGCGTAGGGATAGTCAGACCAGTCGGCCGGCCGCTTCTCCAGGAACGAGTCGCGGCCCTCGGCCGCCTCGTCGGTGCCGTAGGCCAGCCGGGTCGCCTCACCGGCGAAGATCTGCTGCCCGACCAGCCCGTCGTCGATCAGGTTGAACGAGTACTTCAGCATCCGCTGCGCGGTCGGCGACTTCGCGCAGATCTTCTTGCCCCACTCCAGCGCGACGGCTTCCAGCTCGGCGTGCGGCACGACCTTGTTGACCATGCCCATCCGGTACGCGTCCTCGGCGGAGTACTCATCACCCAGGAAGAAGATCTCCCGAGCGAACTTCTGCCCCACCTGCCGAGCCAGGTACGCCGACCCGAAACCCCCGTCGAACGACGCCACATCCGCATCGGTCTGCTTGAACCGCGCATGCTCGGCCGACGCCAGCGTCAGATCGCAGACGACATGCAAACTGTGCCCGCCACCGGCCGCCCAGCCCGGTACGACGCAGATGACCACCTTCGACATGAACCGGATCAGCCGCTGCACCTCGAGAATGTGCAACCGGCCCGCCTTGGCCGGGTCGATCGTGTCGGCCGTGGTGCCCTCGGCGTACTTGTACCCGTCCTTGCCCCGGATCCGCTGATCGCCTCCGGAGCAGAACGCCCAGCCGCCGTCGCGCGGGGAAGGCCCGTTGCCGGTGATCAGCACGCAGCCGACGTCGGTCGACATCCGGGCATGGTCGAGCACCCGGTACAACTCGTCAACGGTCTGCGGCCGGAACGCGTTACGCACCTCGGGCCGGTTGAACGCGATCCGGACCACACCGGCATCGACCGCCCGGTGATAGGTGATGTCGGTCAGGTCGAACCCGTCCACCTGCTTCCAGGCCGACGGGTCGAAGATCTCGGACACCTGCGCGGAGTCAGTCACTCCGCGAGCATATTCACCGATTCCCGGCTCAGCGCCGCTGGGTGCTCTCCCGCAGGACGACCTCGGCCGGGAACGTCTCGGTCCGCGGCTCGCCACCCTCGATCGCCAGCTCCAGCGCCCGGCGGCCCATCTGCTCCAGCGGCAGCCGCACGGTGGTCAGCCCGGGCCAGACGTCCCGCAGCGTCGCGATGTCGTCGAACCCGGCCACGCCGAGCTGCCCCGGTACGTCGATCCCCTCGGCCCGCAGCGCCGACATCGCACCGACCGCCATCACGTCGTTGACGGCGAACAAGCAGTCGAGATCCGCCTTCCCGGCGATGATCTCCAGCGCGGCCGCATGACCACCGTCTCGAGTGAAGTCACCAGCCTGTACTGCGACCGGCTCCAGCCCCGACTCGGCCAGCCCTTCGACGAACCCGTCCCGCCGGTCCCGCGCGGTCGCCAGCCCTTCCGGCCCACCCAGTACGCCGAACTTGCGCAACCCCTGACCCACCAGCGACCGGGCCAGCTCGGCCGCACCCGCCCGGTTGTCGGGCTCGATCGTGTGCGCCGGCATCCCGGACTGGCTGACCAGGGCGAGGCCGGCGCCGGAGTTCAGGAACGTCTCGACCTCGGTCGTCGTCCGGGCCAGGCTCTCGGCGTCGGTCCGGCGGGAGCCGATCATCACCGCCGCCCGGGCGCGCTGGGCGCGCAACGAGGAGAGGTAAGCAATCTCACGGTCGGAGTCACGGAACGTGCTCGCCATCATCACCAGCAGGCCGCGCTCGTCGGCGGCCCGCATCACCCCGTTCGCGATCGCCGCGAAGTACGGGTCCTCGATGTCGTGGACCAGGATGCCGACCACGTTGGTGGACGACTTCGCCAGCGCCTGCGCCTGCGCGTTCGGCGTGTAGCCGAGCTCCGCGGCGGCGTCCCGGACGCGTTCCTGCAGCTCCGGGCGTGGTACCCGGTCACCGCCGTTCAGTACTCGTGAGGCGGTCGCTACGGACACGCCCGCCCGCTGCGCCACATCAAGCAGTGTGACCGGTGCTCGCAGGTTCATCGCCGTACCCACCTTCTGTGCTTCTCCCCCTGGGTGGCGGTCACACTATCGGAAGTGGCGCGGTCATCACCGTGCGTGGCAGTGATGTAGGCGGCAAAGTCTCCAGAACCTGGCTTTGCGGCCCCGGAATGACTAGCCTTCCCAGCCATGACGACCGTCCGTGCCAGGAGTCTGCTCCTGGCCTCGTCCGCCGCGCTGATGTGCCTGGGTACCGTCACCGGTACCGCGGCGGCCGCGCCTGCGCCGGACGACGCCGGCGGAGCGTTCGCGGACCGGAACGGGTCGGCGCTGGAGAGCTCCACGCCGGAGACTCGGACGCCGCCGACGGAGGCCGTCGAGCAGGCTTTGGGCCAGTCGAGCACTGAGGCCGCCGGCCCGGACCCGAGTGAGGGCCCCACGCAGCGCACGGCCGCCGCCGTACCGTCCCACCTTGACCAGCGCACGCGTAGTACGCAGCCTGTCTACGACTACGCCGGCGCGATCCGCGAGTCCGTGTACGTCGACACCACGATGGACACCGACTCCGACGGCACCAACGACGTGATCGCGGTCGACATCGTCCGGCCCCGCGAAACCGCCGCGGCCGGCCGCAAGATCCCGGTCATCATGGACGCCTCGCCGTACTTCTCCTGCTGCGGCCGCGGCAACGAGGGCGAGAAGAAGACCTACGACGAGAACGGCGTCATCCAGAAGATGCCGCTGTACTACGACAACTACTTCGTCCCGCGCGGGTACGCCGTGGTCGGCGTCGACGTGGTCGGGACCAGCCGCTCCACCGGCTGCGGGGACGTCGGCGGCAACGACGAGATCGCCTCGGTGGTCGCGGTGATCGACTGGCTGAACGGCCGCAACACCGCCCACACCGGCGACGGCGACCCGGTCACTGCCACCTGGACCACCGGCTCGGTCGGCATGATCGGCAAGTCGTACGACGGCACGCTGGCCAACGGTGTCGCCGCGACCGGGGTCGAGGGGCTGAAGACGATCGTGCCGATCTCGGCGATCTCCTCGTGGTACGACTACTCCCGCTCCGGCGGCGTCCCGTACTCCGTCGACTACATGCCCTGGCTCGCCGACTACGTCGGTCACAAGACGCCGGCCTGTGCGGCCGTCCGCGCCGACCTGGGCGAACAGGACGACGACGAGACCGGCGACTACACGGATTTCTGGGACGAGCGCGACTACCTGAAGGACGCGGGCAAGGTGAAGGCGTCGGTCTTCGTGACCCACGGCCTGAGCGACTACAACGTCCAGACCAACCACTTCGCCCAGTGGTGGAACGAGCTCGGCAAGAACAAGGTGCCGCGGAAGATCTGGCTCGGCCTGGAAGACCACGTCGACCCGTTCGAGTTCCGCCGCAAGGAGTGGGTTAGCGAACTGCACCAGTGGTTCGACTTCTGGCTGCAAGGCCTGCAGAACAACGTGATGCGCGAGCCGATGGCGACCGTCGAGACCGCGCCGGACGTGTGGGCGAACTACACGACCTGGCCGGCCACCCAGAAGACCGTGCCGGTGCCGTTGTCAGCCGGCAAGCTCGGCGTGTTCGGCAAGGGCTCCGTCACCATCACCGACGAACCGACACTGACCGAGGACGACATCGTCGCCACCCCGTCGGAGCAGATCGCCGGACGGCAGATGTTCCTGTCCGCGCCACTGCCGGCCGCGATCCGGGTCAGCGGCACCCCGACGGTGACACTACGAATCAAGGCCGACGCCTCGACCACGCCGGTGACCGCCCGCCTGGTCGAGTACGGCGAGGCCCAGCGGTACTCCGGCAGCAGCCGGACCACCGACTCCACCTGCGAGGGAGAGAGCGTCGACTACGACGACGCGTGCTACTTCACGGTCGAGAAGCAGACCGCGAAGAGCGACCACGGCCTGGTCAGCCGAGGCTGGGTCGACGCCGCCCACAGCAACTCCCCGGCCAAGCCGAAGCCGCTCACCCCAGGCAAGTGGTCGACCGTCACCGTGCCACTCCGAGCCCAGGACGAGATCATCCCCAAGGGCCGCGTCCTCGGCCTCGCAGTGACCCTGAGCGACACCGAATGGACCACCCCGAACGAAACCGGCGCCACCATCGACATCGACCTCGCCAACAGCAAACTGAACCTCCCGATCACGGCCGGCAAGATCACCCCACCAGCCGCCAACGCCACCCCCCTCGAAGTAACCATCAACACCCCCACCGAACGCCCCAACCTCCACGACTCAAAGAACTAACGCTCGCCCCACGGGCCGGGCAAGCACCCACGCGGCCTCCGACGCCCGCTCCTACGTCGCGCGCACGTTCGACCACTCCCACCCACCCAGTACTTTGCGCTCCTCCGTCGCGCGGTTCGACCTCAACGCAACCACTCGACCTTGCTGACCGACGCCAATCGGGTAGGCCCTTGCCGGCTTTCCGAGTTGCGAGCTCACAGGCCTTCGTGAGGGCTCGGGCAGACTTATCAGCTGGGCGCACCGTCGGCGACGAACTGCATCGGGTCACCGAAGCCGAGATCGTCGATTCCTGCGCTGGCGAAGGCGCCGACCAGCAGTGACCTGCGGTGGGCGGCGAAGGTGAGCACGTGCGCGACCATCCCGCCGTAGCTGAACACCCGCGGCGGCTCGCACGTCGTATCGACAAAGCTGTCGTCGAAACGCCCCTCGTCGTTCAACCGATTCACCAACGCTACGAACCGCGAACCCGCATCGGCATGCCGGCTCCGCAACTCAGCGATCGGCGTAGTCACCTCACGCCCACACTCCGGCACCTGAAACGGCCGGTCCTCCACCGAGGCCAGCCACATCTCCTCCTGCCAGACCAACCGATCCAGCAGATACCGGATCGACACGTCGTCGTCGATCCCTTCCACCGACAACTCGATCGGCTTGTCCAGCTCCGCGGCCGGCAACCGACCGCCTCGCTCGATCAGTTCACCGGTGAGCCACACGTGGTGCTCGACCATCCTGACCAGTACGTCCATCCCTCTCGTCTCCTTCTGCGCAGGCAGGCGAAGACCTGCCGGTGGCTGAAAATGAACCCCGCTGGGCGCCGCCAGAAAAAACCGCCGCGACGCCTCCCGCCGCCACTCCCTCGGCGACATCCCGAAGGCCCGACTGAACGCCCGCGTAAAAGCCTCATGCGACCCGTACCCCGCCCCGACCGCCAACTCGAGCACCCCGGCATCCCCAGCCAGCAACCGGTACGCCGCCCGCTCGAGCAACAACCGCCGCCGGAAAGCAGACGGCGACTCCCCGGCAACAGCCGCAATCACCCGATCACAATGCGACCGCGACAAATGCACCCGCCCAGCCAGATCCCCACCACTGGTCCCAGGCTCATCCAGACTCTCCGCCACCGCGGCAACAAACCCAGCAAACACATCCGTCGAGTCCATGCCCCCACTCTCCCGCGAACCCGCCCCCCAAACTTGATCGTTTTCACCGCAATCGTCGGCGCCGGGTGAGGTGGTTGTCCCACGCAGCCTCCGACGCCCGCTCCTACGTCGGGTGCCCGTTCCTCACCCACTGCGTTCAAACAGCATTGCGTAGTACTCCACAGTGTGTAGTAGTGTGGTCGGCAGAGCACCGCGGGGCCGGTCTGAGGGGGCCGGTCTTGCGGTGCACCTAGCGGAGGTGGTGGAGGCGATGGATCCGAGTCAGCTGCTCAAGGGCGTGCTCGATCTGGCTGTCCTGGCGGTGCTGCGTGAGGCGGACGGGTACGGCTACGACGTACTGCGCCGGTTGCGGGCGGCCGGGTTGGAGGATGTCGCGGATGCTTCGGTGTACGGGACGTTGCGGCGGTTGTTCGCGGCCGGGGCGTTGACCTCGTACGTGCAGCCCAGCGAGGAAGGCCCGCATCGCAAGTACTACGGGCTGAACAAGACCGGCCTGGATCTGCTCGCCGAGTCCACCAAGACGTGGAACCACTTCGCCGACACGATGTCGGTGTTGCTGCTCGAGGAGGAGGCGGCGTGAACAGCACTCTGACCGGACCGGTCGCAACCTATCTGGCGCAGGTCAGGGCCGAGCTGAGCGATCTGCCGCCGGGTGAGCTGGCCGATGTCCTCGAAGACGTCACGGGCCACCTCACCGAGGTCGCCGCCGAGTTCGAGGAGGAGCCGACGGCAGCCGCGCTGCAGGAGCGCCTCGGCACTCCCCGCCAGTACGCCGACGAGCTCCGTACCGCGGCCGGTTACCCGCCTCCCAAGGCGCAGCCGAAGCTCAAGACGGGCGCCGAGGCGGCGTTGCGCTGGGGCATCGTGGCTGCGGTCGTCGGACCGTTCTTCCTGCTCATCGGCCTGCTCAACGGTGCCGAGGAGACGGTGTTCTTCGGGTTCATCGGCCTGATCGCGCTGGGCGGCGCGGCGTACCTGGGTGTGCGAGCGCTGCATGGCGCCGACCCGAGCATCGTGTTGCAGACCCCCCGGGGCAGCAAGGCCGCCGAGTCCATCCGCAGCATGGTCGACCAGATCCCGCCGAACGTCCGGCGCGAGCTCGTCACGATCGGCCAGCCGGTCTGGTGGGTCGCCCGCGGCCTGGTCGGCGGCGGCGTGCTGTTCGGCGTGTCCGGTGCGTCCGCCGTCGCCGTGGTCGGGGCGCTGGCCGGGGCCGCCGTGTCGGTCTGGATCGGCCGCAGGACCCAGCAGGACCGCCGCTGGCTCTGGTACGTCGTACCGCTGAACCTGGTCGCCGCCATCATCGTCCCCGCCTGGCTGGCCTTCGGGTTCACCGGCTACTGGTACGACAACGCGCCGTACAGCAACGGCTACCGGGACTCGGGCAGCAACACCTACGCCCCGACCGGTCTGACGCTGGACGGCAAGCAGATCGACAACATCTACCCGTTCGACGAGCAGGGCAAGCCGCTGAAGGCCCGCCTGTACGACCAGGAGGGCAACCCGGTCAACCTGCGGCTGCAGGACTGCGCGACGACCTACGGCGACAACGGCAACCGGGACACGGTCAGCAACGCCTTTCCGCTGACCACGGTGGTGGAAAGCCCTGACGGCTACACCGACGCGGAGAACTGCAAGGACACCGACAAGGCGCCGTTCGCACCACCACCGGCCCCCGCCACCATCCCGCCGTCAGGTACCCCGTCCGCCGGCCCGACGACCACGGCTCCCAGCGGGACACCGACCCCCAGCGGCAAGCCATCAACACCAGGCAAGCCCGGCGCGACCCTGACGATCACCCCCACCCGCTGACCGGAGCCTGGGCTACACGCTGGCCGCGGCAACCCTGCGGTACGTGTAGCCCAGCTTGCGATACACAGCGATCGCCGGCTCGTTGTCGTGGTGGACCATCAGTCCGACCTGCCCGTGCCGCTTCATGAGTTCGGCGGTCACGAAGGTGCAGACCTGTCGCGACAACCCCTGACCCCGCGCACTCGGCCTGGTCGCCACCCCGGCCATGAACCCGATCTCGGGTGCACTCCACGCGTCAGCCGCGATACTCAGCAACTCGCCCGCTTCACCAAGAACGGCGGCCCACCGCAGTACGCCGGGACTGCTCGGCCACGCGAACGAATCCGGCGAAGCCTCATCCAGCAACTCCTGTACTCCGCTGTCGCCGTCCAGCCAAGCCGCAGTGGTGGTCCGGGCCGGCATGACCCTGGTCTCCATCCACCCGAAGGCCGCGACGAACGACAACTCGGGAATCCGCTCGACCAGCTCGCGGATCAACGGCTCCTCGCCGAACAGCCGAAAGCCCGGTCCCGCCTCGGCAAGTACGCGCTGGGCGAGCGGCGCGAGATCGTCAACCGGCCCGCGGACCGTCACGCGGTTGAACTTCGACAACTCGGGAGTGGCCACCGCGACCGCGTCCCCGGCGTACCAGGCCCTGACTCGGCCACCGACCTCACCCTGCCCGGCCCACACGATCAGTGGATCCCCGTCGGCGATGGACGCCAGCTCCCCAGCTGTTGAAATCTCATGCACCCGGCCATTGTCCCTGAGGCGTCAGTCGTGGGTTGAGGCGCGTTGGAGCGCGTACGGCGTGAGGTGGTGGTAGCCGCGAACGGAAACCCGCCGAAGCTTGCGCAGCCGGTACTCCGGATGGCCGTCCAGCGCGGCAGCCAACTCACGGTCGACCAGCACGCGACCGGGCTTGGCCTCGGACGTGAGCCGGGATGCCAGGTTGACGACCTCGCCGTACACGTCGCCGAGGCGGATCAGGATGGTGCCGTACGCCAGACCGATCCTGAGCTCGGGCAAGTCGCCGGCCGCGGCGACCTCGTCCTGCAATGCCAGGGCGAGTGCGGCAGCCTGCGCCGGGGTGTCGGTGACGAACAGGACCTCGTCGCCGATCGACTTGATGATGCGGCCGCCGTTCAGTGCGACCACGTCGGCGGCCAGGCCTTCGAAGCGTTCAATCAAGTTGCCCAGCTCAACGACGGACAGCCGCCTGGTCAGCCTGGTGTAGCTGACGATATCGGCGAAGCCGACCACCCGGATGCCACGGGACAACTCGTCGGACCCGGCCATCGCCCGGCCGGCCGCGGCGGCCAGGTGCCGGCGCCAGACGTAGGTCTGCAGGCGCTCCATTGCCGGCAGCAACAGAGATGCGAGCTCGACCGCGTCGTCGGCGGGCAGCTTGGAGCCGGCCAGTAGTTCGAGGAACATCGCCGACTGCCAGGACGCCAGCCGCGACTGAGTCTGCCCAAGCTTCCGCGCCAGCGACGACTCCACCGCAGGATCGATGAAGCCGTCATCCTCCAGCGCCGCAACCAACCGGAGCGCCTCGACATCCCCGTCGGTAAAGGCAATCTCGTCATCCGGCACGGTCGCGAACCCGAGCGCATGCCACATCTGCTCAGCCCGGGCACTGGAAATCCCAGCCCGCTCGGAAACCTCGATCCGAGTGAACTTCCGCTCCCCACCCAACAACGCCCGCTCGAAAGCCCGCTGAACGTCCACAGAATCTGGCTGATCCGGAGCGGTTCCGTCCGGCGGCTGCGCGGGCGGTGGGTCAGGTGGGTTGGGGGCCACGGCGTTCGGCGATGGTGGCGTCGATGGCGTTGCGGAAGTTGGGCAGGCGGTTGGTCAGGTCGTCGAACTTCTCCCGGGTGAAGTGCAGCAGCTGCAGCCGGGACTTCGCCGTGACCGTTGCCGTGCGCAACCGGTTCTGCCGGACCGCGACCTCACCGGCGATGTCACCCGGGCCGAGCTCGGCGATCTCCTCGCCCTTGACCCGGACCGCCGCCGTCCCGCTCAGGATCAGGTACGCCGCGTCGGGTGGCGTCTGCTCCAGGATCAGCGACCAGCCGGCCGGAACCGAGACCTCTTCGCCGGCCCGGAAGATGTCCTTGATCTCCCGGCCGGACAGCTCCGCGAACAGCGGCAGGTCCCGCGGGGACGTCCTACCCAATGCCACGTCGATCCTCCGAGCCCGCCGGGACAGGACCCAGCGATAGCAGGCCGATGTTTCTCGCCAGTAACTCTAACGGACCACCTGTGCCGAGACGAGGAGGAGGGGTGGGCGGCGGCGGTGGATCGCCAGGTGCGGGTGAGCGGCCACCTGAGCCTCGGTCGGCAAAGGCTCCTGTACGGCGTGGAGCGAGAAGCCGTGTTGCTGCAGCGTCGCCAACGTGGCCCCGAGGGTCCGGTGGTACTTCACCACCCCGTCGACGAACCAAGTTCGTTGCCGCGGCCCCTCATCCGCGTAGTCGTCCAGCGGCCCTTCCACCAGCGGCGCCGTCACGACCGGGTGCTCGACCGAGAACACGAACCATCCACCGGCCACCAACCAGTCGGCCACCCGCCCGACCAACCCGCCGAAATCCTCGACGTAGTGCAAAGCCAAGCTGCTGACCACCAAATCCACCGAAGCGGACGACAGATCGAAGTCCGCCAGGTCCGCCCGCTCGTACCGCACCCGCGGATGCGCCCCCGCCCGCGCCAACATCGCCGCCGACGCATCAACCCCCAAGACCTCAACGGCTCCACCCTCGGCGAGCCGTACTGCGAGGTCGCCCTCACCGCAGCCGAGATCTACCACCCGCAACCCGTCCACCGCCGGGTGAAGAGCCGCCATCGCCGGGATCTCCAGCTCGTCGTTCAACCCGCGCTTGTCCCGCCTCAACTCCCGATACCCGGCCAGGAACACCGGATCGTCGTACAGCTCGTCGCCGCGCATCACAGCCACCGACCCAAGTCGTGGACGTCGATCATCGGCAGGTCCCACCGCAACGCGAACTGCTCCAAGCTGACCGCGCCGGCCATCACCCCGTCCGGCCGCATCACCTCACAGCACACGCCCACCGGTGCCAGCCCGGCCGCCAGACACAGCGCAACGGTCGCCTCCGTATGCCCGCCGCGCTCACCCAGCAACCCCGCCCGCGCCGCAAGCGGAAACACATGCCCAGGCCGCAGAAAATCCTCCGGTACTGCGTCGTGCGACGCCAGCCGCCGAATCGTCGCAGCCCGATCGGCCGCACTCACACCGGTCCCCGGCAATGACGCCAAGTCGACCGGAACGTGCATCCGCGTCCCCTGGCGATCGCCGTCACCCGGCATCCGCGGAATCTCCAACCGCTCCAGCACCTCCGGCGCACAAGGAATCGTCGTGTGTCCACAAGCCTGTGTGAGCAGGAAAGTCATCGACTCCGGCCGGAACCGCTCTGCCGCGAAGACAACATCCCCCTCACCCTCGAGCGTTGGGTCCCACACCACGACCCCACCACCAGCGGCCAGCTGAGCAACGACTTTCTGTACTCCGACCGGCCCGCTGAGGTGACCCGCCCAGGGCAACCGCGCCACCGCGTCGAGCAGCTCGGGCCCATGCCCTTCCCGCCCCATCCGCGCGAGGAGGTCACTCTCAAGATTGACTCGGTCAGCAATTACGAGGGAGTCGAGATTGGTCTTCTGCAAGGTGGTGGGCACGAGCACCACCGAGAAGCGATCCTTCAGTACTTCGGCCACCGTCACGCTCACCCCGTTCAGCGCGACGGAGGACTTCGCCACCAGGCGGGCCAGCAACCGTTCGGCCGGCTTGATCCAGACGCGCCGGCCACTCGGTTCGTCGTCGATCCGCAGTACCTTGCCGACGCCGTCGACGTGACCCTGGACCAGGTGCCCGTCGATCCGGTCACCGGCCGCCAGGGGCAGTTCGAAGTTGACCGGAGTACCGGCGGTGGCTCGGTCGAGCGTGGTACGCCGGCGCGTCTCGTCGGTGACGGTGGCGATCAGCTCGCCCGGTTGGGCCGACTGCATCGTCAGCCGGACGCCGTCCAGGCAAACGGCGCCGCCTGCAACGAGTGGGACGGCAGGATCGACGGTGATCCGGAGGGACTCCTCGCGGACCTCGGCAATGGTCGCGGTGGTCTCGATACGCCCTGTGAACATACGTTCCTACCTCTGGGTGAAGGAGGGTGCCGACCAGGCACCAGATCAACCAGGGACCCGGCTGGATCCGAGCAGGAGCGGGGTATCACCGCTTGGCCCCGGACGCAGCCGGGTCACTCCGCACCACGCGGAGCCGGCGGGCCAAGGATCACTCCCAGCCGCCACACCTTGGAATCGCACCACCCGCAGTAAAGCACAACCCCGGACTGGCACCCCCGAAGTGCCAGGCTCGCGCGACCGGGTGGTGGGCAGGACGGGGACGGGGGACTCTCCTGCCGTTTAGCATCGGGGGTTCGTACGCCGATTCGTGCGTACCAGGCTCAGGGGTGGGCGCGATGCGAGTAGTCATGCTGGGAATGGGTAGCCGCGGGGACGCGTTACCGATGGCCGTGTTCGGTGCGGAGCTCGCCGCGCGCGGCCACGACGTCACCCTCGGGCTGTGTTCCGACCTGGTCTGGATCGGGCAGGCGCTCGGACTCTCCACGGTCGACCTACGCATCAGCGCCCGGGACTTCCTGGGGTCGGAGGAGGGTCAGGAGTGGCTGGCCGCCGGCGACGTCCATTCCTACGTGCACTGGTTGATCGACCACAAGCACCGGACCGCCGACCAGCTGCACACCGACCTGATCGAACTGGCCTCGCGAGCCGACGTACTCGTCTCCGGTACTGCGACCGAACTCGAGGCCATCGTGGTCGCGGAAGCCGCCGGCATCCCCTACGTGTCGGTGTACCACGCGCCGATCCGCCGCAACAGCGCGTTCCCTCACCTGCTGGTCTCGACCGAGATCTTCTCGCCAGCCGTGAACCTGTCCACCTACGCCCAAGTGGAGAAGGCCAACTGGCCGGTCTTCGAGCCTCTCGTCAACAAACTCCGGGCCCGACTCGGCCTGTCGCCGACCGCCGAGCCGACCGGCGTACGGCTGGAGAAGACCGGCGCGCTGGAAATCCAGGCGTACAGCCGGCACGTAGTACCGGAGTTGACGGAGTGGGACGACCGGCGCCCGCTGACCGGCTTCCTGTCGCCTTCACCAGAGCAGCGCTTGTTGCTGAGTGAGCCCGTCGATCCGGACCTCGATGCCTGGCTCGACGCCGGAGAACCGCCCGTGTACTTCGGTTTCGGCAGCATGCCGGTCCTGCAACCGGACGCCGCGCTGGCCATGATCGAGAAGGTCGCCGGCCTACTCGGCGTCCGCGCCCTTGTCACGCTCAAGGCCGGCATTGCGAACGACGACAGGGTTCGCGTCGTCGGCAACCTCGACCACGACGCCGTACTGCCCCGCTGCCGCGCAGCCGTCCACCACGGCGGCGCCGGTACGTCGGCCACCTCGTTGCGCGCCGGCCTCCCGACCGTGGTCTGCGCCGTCTTCGCCGACCAGCCGTTCTGGGGCGCCCAACTCCAGCGAATGGGCGTCGGCAGCACCCTCCCTTTCACCGAACTGAGCGAGCCAACCCTCCTCGCCGCCCTAGAACCCATGCTCGCCGACGGCCCCCGCCAACGCGCCGCCGACATGGCCGCCCTACTCCAAGAAGAAGACGCCCCCACCCAGACGGCGGACGCATTCGAGCAGTCCCTCCGCAACTGAGGGCGGACGACTCCAGCCCGGCGATGCCTCGGTGGGCCGCTGGGAGCTGCTGAGCGTCGAGCTGTTGACCCTTGGTGCTGGGCTGGCTAGCGTGGGCGTGAGAAATCGATTTCTCGAGCGTTTGCTGGTTGACTGTCGAGGGGTTGCGTATGCGGAAGCGATTGGTCCTGATCCTGCCGTTGGTGCTCGGCGCGGCGCTGTTGCCGGCCAATCCGGCGCCACCCGCCCAGGCATCGGCCGCTCAGGCATTGGGCCAGGCGTCGCCCCAGGCTCCGGCTGCTCAGGTTGTTCCGGCACCGGCTGAGCAGGTTGTGCCGGCGCTGGCTGAGCAGGTGGCCAAGCTCACCGGGCCTGGGTCGATCAACGACACCGAGGCGAGGTTCCAGCTCAAGGCGACCGATCTGGGGATCCTCTGGGACAACGGGGCGGGCGAGATCCTGACTGCTTTCGGTGACAGTTACGGCAGCGGTTGGACCGGTCCGGGTGGTGGCGTTGGTGATCCGGCGACGCTCGACTGGCGCTGTAACTTGCTGTTCCGCAGCAAGGATCGCAACCTCGCGGACGGTATGACCCTCGACAGCGCGGCCGAGGACCGCCCCGGCCATGCCAAGCAGTTCCTCGACTGCAAGAAGATCGACCGCGACGAGCACACCGTCATCCCGACCGCCGGAATCGCCGTCGGCCGCCGGCAGTACGTGCACTACATGTCGGTCAACCGCTGGGGACCGGCGGGCAGCTGGTTCACCAACCACGCCGGCTTTGCGTACTCCGACGACAACGGCGAAACGTGGACCAAGGACCCGAAGGCGATCTGGCAGAACACCACCGCCTGGGACGACAACTTCCAGATGGCCGCACTGGTCCAATCGGCTGACTACGTCTACATGATCGGTACTCCGAACGGCCGGTTCGGCAACGCACATCTGGCCCGCGTACCGGAGAAGCAGCTCTTGTCGAAGAACTCCTGGCGCTACTGGGACGGCAAGACCTGGTCGAACCGCGCGAGCGCCGCAGTACCGATCACGATCGGCCCGGTCAGCGAGGTGTCCGTGCAATGGAACGCGCATCTCGGCAAGTGGTTGATGATGTACCTCGACGAGCACCGCGCTTCCGTAGTACTGCGCTCTGCCGCGTCCCTCACCGGCCCTTGGTCGGGTCAGCAGGTAGTTGCCCGGAGCACTGAATTCCCCGGTCTCTATGGCACCTACATGCATCCGTGGTCGTCCGGGACGGAACTCTATTTCACGATGTCGCAGTGGGATCCGTACAACGTGTACTTGATGCGCACCAAGCTGACCGATGACGGCCTGAAGACCAACCTGGTCAGCGATCCCGGGTTCGAAGCACAGACCACGGCGACGATTTCACCACCGTGGCAACTCAACGGCACGGGAGGCGTCGACAAGACCAACCTCGCCCACACGGGCAAGAACAACGCCTACCTCCGAGGCTCCCTCGGCGCCCACCAACTCCAGCAAAACGTTGCCGTACGCCCCCATCACCGCTACCGCCTGTCCGCCTGGATCCGCACCGCCGAAAACAACACCGAAACCTCCCTGGGCATCCGCACCCTCCGCGGCAAACCCCTCGCCCAGAAGACCGGCGGCGCACATCCGCAGTACACCCAGACAACCCTCGAGTTCACCACCGGCCGCGAGTCCCTAATCCAACTCCACGCAGGCTTCTACACCCACAACCAAGACACCTGGCTACAACTAGACGACGTAACCCTCGAAGAACTCCCCTAACAACCAACCCGCCGCCCCTCCACTCCCACTCGCCGACGCCAACCGGCATTCCAGTCCGACTCGGCGACGCCGACCGCCCCGGACCGCCCCCACTCACAAACCTCCGCCGCGCGCCCCACTGCCCACCCACCCCTGCCTGGCGGGCAGCGACCGGCACCGACCAGCACAGGTTTGTGAGTGCTGGCGGTCCGCCATCCCGAGCCACGGCACGCCAGACTCGCACCGCGCGGGCCGCGCCCGCGCCCCGGCCTCACACCTCACACCTCACACCTCGCGCCGCGCCTCGTGCTCGCGCCGCACTCCCACTGCACTCGGACCATGCACCTCGCGCCCCGCGTCTCGGGAAGTGTTGTGGTGTTAGGTCGATCTGTGGCGGCGGGTCCTGTGGGAGCGGGTGCGTTCTTTGCGTTGGCGGATGGGGCGGCGGGGGCCGACCAGGCGTGGGCCGGCTAGGCGGTCTTCCAGACGACGGGCTTCGCGGCGAATGGGCTGGGCGACGTACTCGCCGAGGATGACGCCTGAGGCGAGGGCTACTCCGATCGCGACTGCTGTGGCCAGGGAGACGATGCCGATCAGGTTGCCTAGGCTCATCAGTTCGAGCAGGCCCTTGTAGATCGTCAGTCCTGGCAGGAGTGGGACCGTGCCGGAGACGACGACCACAAGCGGCGGTACTCCGGCGCGACGGCCGAGTGAGTAGCCACCGAGGCCGACCACGAACGCGGCGGCCGCCGTCGACCACGCCGGGCCGAACTCCGCTCGCGACATCAGCGTGAAGACGAGCGAGCCCACTCCACCCACGACCGCGACCGGCAGGAGTCCTCGCAAGGGCGCGTACGACGCGTAGGCGAACGCGACTGCCATCAGCGCTCCCGAGCCGACCATGATCGGCAGGTTCGCGAGTTGGATGGTCTGCGCCTCGATCGCGACCGGGAGGCCGAGTTTGATGCCGAGACTGATGCCCAGGCTGACCCCGGCGATGATGCCGCCGGTGAGGAGCATCGCTTCGAGACTGCGCGCGGCAGCGGTCACGTAGTACCCGGTGATCGCGTCCTGGACGGCACCGGTGAGGGCGATTCCGGCCAGCAGCATGATGATGCCGGCGGCAACTACCAACGACGGTTTCACTGGGGCGTGGACGGCGTACAGGATGAGCGCGACGGCGGTGGCGACGAATGCGCCGGCCACCTGTTGGTAGAAGGCGGGCAGGCGCTGGCGGTTGAACCAGCGGTTGCTGAGCTCGATCACGATCGCGGTGAGTACGGCGACGAGGGTGATCAGCCAGCCGCCACCGAGCAGCAGCGTGGCGCCGCCGGCCATCACGCCCCAGGCGAGCACCGAGCTCCAGCGCGGGAACGGCGGTCCTGCTGACACGATGCGGGCGAGCTCGCGGCTGGCCTCCTCGCGGGTCAGCTCGGCTCGTGCGAACCGGCGTACCAGTTGGTCGACGGCGGTCAGACGGGAGAAGTCCTGGCCGCGATACCGGACGACGCGCATGTGCGTCTCCGGCGCGACGTCGGGCGCTTCCTGGTAGGAGATCGCGATCGAGGTGAAAGTGATGTCGACTTCACAGCCACGCAGTCCGGCGGCAGCGGTCACACCGAGGATCGTCGCCGTCGCGTCCGCAGTACCGGCTCCGCTGGCGAGCACGACCTCACCGATCCGCAGCGCTAGGTCGAGCGTGCGATAAAGCTCCCGCTGCTCATCCCGCGCCTGCTCGTCAGCCGCCCGCAACTCGGCAGACAACTCATCAACAGACTGCTCCCCGGTGACAACCTCCTCCGCCAGCCCCTCCACGCCCCGCCGATCCTTCCCCCTTCTCCGATCCGCCCTACGCCGATCCCCCGCGCCCCGTCGCTCTCCCCGGCGCCGCTCTACCCCGCGGCGCACCTCCGCGTGAACACCACCCCGCCGCTCCGGCGCCTGCGCGGCCCCGCCGGCCTCCGAGTCGTCGGCCTCGGTCTCGTCGGCCACCCGTGCGCCGCCACCGAGGCCGATCTCGTCGACGGCCTCGACCACCGTGCGTAGTCCCGCGTCCTCGGAGGTGTCGTCGGGTGCTGGGATCGTGCCGTCGACGGGCTTGCCGCGCTTGGCCACCGTGCTCCTTTCGTCTTCTGCGAACGACGCTAACGCCGATCGCCTCGCCGTACCCCATCGGCCAGTTCGCACGCACTCCGCCGCGTGCTGTCCGGAATCGGCCTGCAATCGCTTTCCGGCCGACTTCCCCACAGGTTGACTCGCCGTGACCACCCACCTAAGGTTGCGGTCACGAGCCTTGGAAAGCCCTTTCCCAGGCGACCCAGGAGGCGAGTATGTGCGAGTACGGCCCGGCAGCGGCCCTACCCGGCGGTATCGGCATCTCGCGGCTGACGGTGTACGACATCGAGGCGCCCGACGGACTCGTCGGCGGCACCCCGCACGTCCACCTCGCCTGCTCCGAGGGGTACTACGTGATCGCCGGCTCCGGCGCGGTCCAGACGCTCAACCCGAAGGGCTTCACCGAGACGCCGTTGCAGGCGGGGACCGTCGTCTGGTTCGACCCCGGCACGATCCACCGGCTGGTCAACAACGGCGGGCTCCAGATCCTTACCCTGATGTCGAACTCCGGCCTCCCCGAGGCGGGCGACGCCGTCCTCACCCTCCCGCCCGAGCACCTCACCGACCGTGAGACCTACCTCAAGGCGACCACGCTCACCGGCGAAGGCGAGGCCCGTACGCCGTCCGCGATGGCTCGCCGCGACCTCGCCCTGGAGGGTTTCGCCGTACTGCGGGACGCCTACTCCGCCGATGGCCCCGCGGCCCTCGATCCGTTCTACGAGGCCGCGATCCGGATCGTCCAGCCGCAACTCGCCGACTGGCGACGCCGCTGGGAGCAAGGCGCTCGCCGCCTGGCCGACGAGACCGGAGCCGCGCTGGAGGCGCTCGAGGCCGGCCAGGCACCGCATCTGCGGACCGCCGAGCTGCACGAGCTGCCTGCCCCGACCGAGTTCGGCCGCCACGGGATGTGCGGCCGGCTCGACGTCTACGACCTGAACGAGCGCCCATGACGGCCGCCGTCTCCGCCCCACACCCCGCGCAGCCGCTGCGCCGAAGAGAGGTAGCACAGTGAACGATCGACGCGTCGGCATCGTGATGAACGGCGTCACCGGCCGGATGGGCCTGCGCCAGCACCTGGAGCGTTCCATCGTGGCCATCCGCGAGCAGGGTGGTATCCCCGCCGCGGACGGGTCGATGATCATCCCCGAGCCGATCCTGGTCGGCCGCAACGAGCTCAAGCTGAAGAACATCGCCGACAAGTACGGCCTGAGCCGCTGGACCACGGATCTGGCCGAGGCGCTGGCCGAGCCGGACGTCGAGATCTACTTCGACTCCCAGCTGACCCAGCTGCGCGAGAAGGGTGTCCGCGCCGCGGTCGAGGCCGGTAAGGCGATCTACTGCGAGAAGCCGATCGCGGAGGGCCTCGACGCGGCCGTCGAGCTGGCCCGACTGGTTCGCGACTCCGGCCTGAAGAACGGTGTGGTCCAGGACAAGCTGTCGCTGCCCGGCCTGCGCAAGCTGAAGCGGCTCGTCGACGGTGGGTTCTTCGGCGAGATCCTGTCGGTGCGCGGGGAGTTCGGCTACTGGGTGTTCGAGGGCGACTGGCAGGAGGCGCAGCGCCCGGCCTGGAACTACAAGGCCGAGGAGGGCGGCGGCATCGTCGTCGACATGTTCTGCCACTGGCGCTACGTGCTCGACCAGATCTTCGCGCCGGTCAAGTCGGTCTACTGCCAGGGCGCCACCCACATCCCGACCCGGTACGACGAGCAGGGTCAGCCGTACACCGCGACGGCCGAGGACGCGGCGTACGGCGTCTTCGAGTTGGAGGGCGGCATCATCGCGCAGCTCAACTCGTCCTGGACGACGCGGGTGTTCCGTGACGAGCTGGTCGAGTTCCAGGTCGACGGGACCGAGGGCAGCGCGGTCGCGGGGCTGCGCAACTGCCGGGCCCAGCACCGCTCCGCGACGCCGAAGCCGGTCTGGAACCCCGACATCCCCGCGGAGTACTCGTTCCGCGACCAGTGGTCCGAGGTGCCGGACAACGAGGTGTTCGACAACGGCTTCAAGGTGCAGTGGGAGATGTTCCTGCGGCACATCGTCGACGACGCTCCGTTCACCTGGGACTTCGTCGAGGGCGCCAAGGGTGTGCAGCTCGCGGAGCTCGGCCTGCAGTCCTGGCGCGAAGGCCGCAAGCTGGAGGTCCCGGCACTCGACATCGAGGCGAAGGCATGAGTTTGTCCTTGCGGCTGCCGACCGGTGACGGCGGACTGGAGAGCTACCAGCTGACCGGTACGCCGGTTGCCCACGGCACCTATGAGCCGGCCACCAGCCGCCTCGCCTTCGCGGCAGCCCACGTCGTCTCCGACCCACTCGCCGACAACTCCCCAGGCGCCCCCGCAGCCATCGACTGGGAACACACCCTCGGCTTCCGCCGCCACCTCTGGTCCCTCGGCCTGTCAGTAGCAGAAGCCATGGACACAGCCCAACGAGGCATGGGCCTCGACTGGCCCGCCACCCAGGAGCTGATCCGCCGCTCAGCCGCCGAGGCGCCGCTCCGCGGCGGCGGCGCGGCGAGAGCGGAGGCCGGGGAGAGCGCCTCCAGCGCGGCGACGGTGGTAGCGGCGGGCAGCGGCGCCCCCGCCTCCTCGCACCCTGCGGGCGCCTCGCGCGCTTCGGAGAAGCGGATTGCGGTGGGGGTTGGCACCGACCAACTGCCTGCTGGCGTGCATCCACTGGATGCTGTGATTGCTGCCTACGAGGAGCAACTGGCGCTGGCTGAGGAGGTTGGGGCTCAGCCGATTCTTATGGCTAGTCGGGCGTTGTGTGCGACGGCTGGATCGCCTGATGACTATCGGAAGGTTTATGACCGGCTGCTGGGACAGTCGTCTCGGCCGGTGATTCTGCATTGGCTCGGATCGATGTTCGATCCGGCGTTGGAGGGTTACTGGGGTGGCGGGTCGCTCGACGCCGCGGCCGACGTGGTGGTTGAGCTGATCAACGACAACACCGGCAAGGTCGACGGCATCAAGGTTTCGTTGCTCGACGCAAGCAAAGAGGTTGCTCTGCGCAAGCGTCTTCCCGAGGGTGTCCGGCTCTACACCGGTGACGACTTCAACTATCCGGAGCTGATCCGCGGCGACGGCGAGCGGTACAGCGACGCGCTGCTCGGCATCTTCGCCGCGATCGCCCCCGCCGCGGCCGCCGCGCTCAAGGCGCTCGACGACGGCGAGCTGACGAAGTACGAGGAGATCTTCGCACCGACCGTGCCGTTGGCGCGGCAGATCTTCTCCGCGCCGACCTACTACTACAAGACCGGAATCGCCTTCCTGGCTTGGCTGAACGGCCACCAGCCCGGCTTCGGCATGGTCGGCGGACTCCAGACCGGCCGGTCGTTGCCGCATCTCGCCGAAACGTTCCGCCTGGCCGACGCGGCCGGCGTACTGACCTCACCCGAACTCGCCGTGGACCGCTTCCGCAAGCTGCTCATCGTGGGCGGAGTCGACGCGTGAACCGCTACAGCTTGAACCAGGCAACAACGAAGTACTGGCCCCTGGAAGAGGTAGTTGCCGCCAGCACCAAAGCCGAGCTGCAATGGATCGGCCTGTGGCGTGAGCCGATCCAGGAGTACGGCGTCGAGCGCGCGGCGAAGCTCGTCGCCGACGCCGGGCTGCGCGTTTCCTCCTTGTGCAGAAGCGGATTCTTCACCGCGACCGACGCCGCCGAGCGGCAGGCGAAGATCGACGACAACCGCCGCGCGATCGACGAGGCGGCCACCGTCGGCACCGACGTCCTGATCCTCGTCAGCGGCGGCCTGCCATCCGGTTCACGCGACCTCGACGGCGCCCGCAGGATGATCCGCGACGGCATCGCCGAGCTCGCCCCGTACGCCGCCGAGCGGGGCGTCCGGCTCGCGATCGAGCCGCTGCATCCGATGTTCTGCTCCGACCGCTGCGTCGTCTCGTCGCTCAGCGGCGCGCTCGACCTGGCCGAGCAGTTCCCGGTCGAGCAGGTCGGGGTGGTCGTGGACGCCTACCACCTGTGGTGGGACGCCGAGGTGTACCGGCAGATCGAGCGGGCCGGCGACCGAATCCTCTCCTACCAGGTGAGCGACTGGGTGACGCCGTTGCCGGCCGACAACCTGCTCGGCCGCGGCATGATGGGGGACGGCTCGATCGAGCTGCGCCGGTTGCGTGAGGCATGCGACGCCGCCGGGTACGACGGTCCGGTCGAGGTCGAGATCTTCAACCAGGAACTGTGGGACGCGCCAGGTCAGCAGGTCTTCGACCTCGCCCTGGCCCGCTACCGGGAACACGTCGCCTGACCCAGCTCGAAGGATCACAGCTCGAAGGAGACCCTCCATGAGCGACCGGACCATCCCGGCCGACGGCATCGGCATGCACCTCTACACGATGCGTGAGGCGCTGGCCGCCGACTATCCGGGCACCCTGCAGCGGCTGGCCGAGATCGGCTACCGCACAGTCGGGGTGAGCGGCCGGTTCGGTCACTCAGCGGAGGAGATCCGCTCGTACGCCGATGCGGCGGGCCTGCGGATCGTGCTGGAGCACGTCGGCTATCCCCGGCTGACCGACAACTGGGAGGGCGCGCTCGCCGATGTCCAGACGCTCGGCGGCCAGTGGATCGTCGTACCGTCGCTACCAATCGAGCTGCGGTCGCCTGATGGCTTCCGGCGGGCGGCCGCAGCGTTCAACACGGCAGGGCAGCTGGCGAAGAAGGAAGGGCTGAAACTGCTCTTCCACAACCACGGCCACGACTTCGCCGAGCTGGACGGGCAGGTGCTGTTCGACATCCTGCTCGACGAGGTCGAGCCTGACCTGCTCGGGTTCGAGCTCGATCTGTACTGGGTGGTCGACGGTGGCAAGAACCCGGCGGACTACTTCCGCGGCCACCCGGGCCGCTTCCCCGCGCTGCACGTCAAGGACAGGGCCGAGGACGGTTCGTTCGCCGACGTCGGCACCGGCACGCTGGACTTCGCGGCCATCTTCGCCGAGGCCGAGTCGGGCGGGGTCGAGCAGTGGCTGGTCGAGCACGACGCCCCCGTCGACGAGTGGGAGTCGGCGCGTACGTCGTACCGGTCACTGGCGGAACTCCGGTACTGAAATAACCCTCCGTACCGGCAAGCGTATTCTCGTCACTGACAGCAGGCGAGCGGCTCCCGTCCGGCACAATAGGGTCGTCCAGCCACACCGAAGAAGGGTCTTCGGGGCGGCCGGTCTGTCACTCTGTCAGGGGACCCTCACCACGGCGGGGTCTCGTGAGGTCGCCACTGCCGTGACTCCGGAGATCGCCCGTGCACAACGAGCCCACCGTACGGATGACGGCCGTACGCCGTCTCTACGAGGTGAGCGCCCGGATGGGCGCCGGGCGAAGCCTGGCCGAAACCCTGCAGGCAGTGGTCGACGGGGTGGTGGACGGCCTCGGCTTCGGCATCGCCGTGCTGAACCTGCGCCAGCCCGACGGCAAGTTCGAGGTGATCGCGGTCGCCGGTTCGCCGGAGGCCCGGGAGGCGCTGCTCGGCACGGTCAGCGCGGCCGACATCTTCGACGCCGAGTTCGCCATCGCGGACAAGTGGGGCGGCCTGCGGTTCGTACCGCACGAGCGGCTGCCCGAAGGTGAGATCGTCGGCTGGGTGCCGGAGATCCCGGTCTCGACGGCGCCGGACGCCTGGCATCCGCTGGACGCCCTGTTCGCGCCGCTGCACTCGCCCGACGGCGAACTGGTCGGGATGCTCTCGGTCGACCTGCCCGAGGACCAGCGACGGCCGGGGCCGATCCATCGCGAGCTGCTGGAGATCTTCGCCACCCAGGCGGGCCTGGCGATCGACAAGGCGCGGCTGACCGATCAGCTGCGGGCCGAGAAGGCGCGGCTGGAGGCGAGCGAGACGACCTTCCGGATGGTCTTCGAGGGCGCCGGCAACGGGATGGCGACGATCGCCTTCGACGGCCCGGACGCAGGCCGCGTACTGCGCGTCAACGACGCCTTCTGCCACATCACCGGCTACACCCCGGCCCAGTTGGTCGGCACGATCTTCGTCGACTACCTGCGCGACGAGAACTCCGGGCAGACCCAGCGCGAGATCGAGCAGCTCGCCACCGGGCGGGGTCCGTACCGGTTCGAGCGGACGTTCCGGCGGACCGACGGCCACGACATCTGGTTGGGCGGGACCGCCGCGATGGTTGACCAAGGCAAGGATCTGCCGCGGATCATCCTGATCCAGATCGACGACGTGACCGCGCGCAAGGACGCGGAACGCGAGCTGCAGCACCATGCGGCGCACGACGCGCTCACCGGTCTGGCGAACCGGCGGCTGCTCCAGCATCACTTCAACGCGGCGTTGACGCGGTCCCGGCAGAGTGGGCGGCGCGGGGCGCTGCTGTTCTGCGACCTGAACCACTTCAAGCAGGTGAACGACAAGTACGGCCACGAGGCCGGTGACCAGGCGCTGCGCGAGATCGCCGACCGGCTGCTGACCGAGGTCCGGCACGGCGACACGGTCGCGCGACTCGGTGGCGACGAGTTCGCGATCCTGGCCGAGGACATCGACGGCGACGACCTCGAGGCCATGATCGGCCGGATCGACGAAGCGATCAGCCGCCCGCTCGACGGCATCGACGTCCCGGTCACGGCCGCCATCGGCACCGCCGTCGTCAGCCCGTACGCCGCCGCGCTCGAGGAACTCCTCCGCACCGCCGACAACGCCATGTACGAAGCCAAACGCTCTCACCGCGCCACCCTCTGACCCTGTGCCGGTGGCGACCAGCTTCGGCCGACGCGGTGCCGGTTGGCCAGCAGGCTCTCGCCAGCGCGGTGCCGGGGCGTAGTACCGGCTAGCGGGCCGGCTTTCGCTGGCGGCGCTTCTTCTTCGGCGGCTCCGGCTTGGTGTCCTCCAGCCAGTCCTTGAGGATCGAGATCGCCGCCTCGTTGTGCCGCTCGACCAACGGCAGCACCCGGCCCAGATTGGCGAACGCGAAGATCGGCGTCCAGCGCGCCTTCCCGGCCGCGCTCTTCCACCGGACGGCCGGGAAGTTCGTGATCGCGATGATCTCGTCCTTGGCGATCCGCCGGCTCCGCAACAACCCGTGCACGTCGATCCCGCCCGCGTCACAGACCACCCCGAGCCGCCACCCGAGAAACGCCAGGTACACCGCAGCCGCCAGGCAGACCAGCGCCCCGCCGACCACCGCCACCACCGGCAGGTCGTCGCGCAACGCGATCACGATGACCCCCACCAAAATCGGCCAAACAGACGCATTACAGAGCCGCGTGATCAACAGGGGTTTCAGTTCCACCCACCCATTCTCGCTCAGCGATGAGAATGGGTGGTCCACCGCATCCTCGCCTCAGCGCTTGAGGGGCACCATCCCGCACAGATAGTCAGCGGACTCCAGCAGCTCGGCGGTCAGGCGTACGCCGGTCAGGCGCTCGGCCAGTGCGAATGCTGCCTCGCTGTGCAGGGTGTAGTCGCGATCTTCGCCCGCGCGGAGGTCGAAGCCGGCGTCCTTCATCGCCTCGACCTGGCCGTCCGGATCGCTGCCGGACCGGTGGTAGGGGAACAGCGGTTCAAAACTCAGTCGAAGATCGCCGTCGACCATCCAGCAGAACCGATCCTCCGCATCGATGTTGCGGTAGTGGGAGACCACCTGGGTGTCGGCCGACAGCGGCCCGATCACTTCCGGCCGAGTTCCCAGAAACCCGTTCGCCTCGACCAGCAGAGTCCAGTCGCCGAGGTCGGTGGCACCCATGAAGTACCGGCCCTGCTGCTGTCCCGCCCAGAAGTGCCGGTCAGCAAGTTCGACGAACTCCAAAGCGCCCGTGACCCGACCGACGCTCTCGGTTTCGATCCGCTGCAACGCCGTCGTCCGGTCGAGGTTCTTGACCAGAGTCAAGCAATAGCCCACCTCCAGGTACGGGAATCGGTCGGCGAACCAGCTGTATTCCTCGGCCTTCACGAGCCGAGCTCGGTGAGGGCTTCGTCGGTGAGGCGGAAGGTAGTCCACTCGTCCTGAGGGGTGGCGCCGAGGGATTTGTAGAAGTCGATGGTGGGGGTGTTCCAGTTGAGGACCGACCACTCGAGGCGCGGGTAGTTGTTGCGCACGCACTCCTGAGCCAGGGCCGCCAGCAGCGCTTTGCCGAGCCCGGAGCCGCGGTGGGCGGGTGAGACGAAGAGGTCTTCCAGGTAGATGCCGTGGCTTCCGCGCCAGGTGGAGAAGTTACGGAACCAGATCGCGTAGCCGACCACCTCGTCGTCGATCAGCCCGACATGGCAGAACGCGGCGGGCGTCGTACCGAAGAGGGCTCTCTCGAGTTGTTCAGCGGTCAGGTGGCATTGCTCAGGAGCGCGCTCGTACTCCGCCAGCGCGTGAACGAGGTCGACGATCGCCGGTACGTCGGCCGGCTGGGCGGGGCGAGTGCGGTTGTCGGTCTGCATAGCCCACATCCTGCCGTGTCACCGACTCACCGGGATTCACCCGGAGTAGGAACTCGTTTACCGCGGTGTTCATCTGGTGCTTGAAGGGTGGGAGCGCTGCCCAACCACACGGCCCACCGATCCGCTCACCGGAGGACTCCCCATGGCTGTTTCACGTCGTCGTTTCATCGGTCTCGGAGGGGCGGGGACCGCCGCGGTGCTGCTCGGCACCGGGGCCTGGGACGCCTCGACCACCTATGCCGCCCCGGCCGGCGCCGGCAATCCGTTCACCCTTGGCGTCGCGTCCGGCGACCCGCGGTACAACAGCGTTGTCCTGTGGACCCGGCTGGCCCTCGACCCGTTCGCCGTCGACGGCCGCGGCGGCATGCCCGCCAAGGCTGTCCGGGTGGAGTACGAGGTCGCCCGCGACGCGAACTTCCGGCACGTCGTACGCCGGTCCAGCGTGGTCGCGACGCCCGAGCTCGGCCACTCGGTCCACCCCGAGATCAACGGGCTGCTGCCGGACCACGAGTACTACTACCGCTTCCGGACCGGCGGCGAGATCTCGACGGTCGGGCGCACCCGTACTACGCCGCATCCGCTCAGCTCGCCGCGTGAGGTGCGGTTCGCGTTCGCCTCGTGCAACGCCTGGCAGGACGGGTTCTTCACGGCGTACCAGCACATGGCGGACGAGGACCTCGACCTGGTCGTGCACCTGGGCGACTACCTCTACGAGTCGGGGGTGAAGACGAACCGGCGCGGTGTGGTGACCGATCCGCGGTTCCACACCGAGACGTTCGACCTGGCCCGGTACCGGCTGCAGTACTCGCTCTACAAGTCCGAGGCGCCGCTGCAGGCAGCGCACGCCGCGCACCCGTGGATCCACACGTTCGACGACCACGAGGTGGAGAACAACTGGGCCGGCGACCTGTCGCAGGCCGACACCGAACCGGACCAGGACCCGGTGATCTTCCGGGCTCGCCGGGCGCAGGCGTTCCAGGCGATGTACGAGAACCTGCCGCTGCGGCACGAGCAGATGCCGAAGGGTCCCGACGGACGGTTCCACCGACGGCTCCCGTACGGGCGGCTCGCCGACTTCACCATCCTGGACACCCGCCAGTACCGGTCGGACCAGCCGTGCGGCGACGGCGCCTCGTCGACGTGTGACGACCGGTTCGACCCGGACAACACGATGCTCGGCGGCAAGCAGCGCCAGTGGCTGCTGGACGGGTTCCGGGAGTCCAGGGCGCGCTGGCAGGTGCTCGGCAACCAGGCCCCGATGGGCCAGACCGACTGGACGCCCGGCCCGGAGACGCATGTCTGGCTCGACCCCTGGGACGGTTATGTTGCCGAGCGCAACAAGGTGCTGGCGGCGGCTCAGGACAGCGGCGTACGGAACCTGGTGGTGATCACCGGCGACCGGCACCAGAACTACGCGCTCGAACTCAAGCGCGACTTCGCCGACCCGGACTCCCGCACGGTCGGCACCGAGTTCGTCGGTACGTCGATCACCAGCGGTGGCGACGGCGCCGACACGACTCCGCAGGGCGTGCAGTTCCTCGCGGCGAACCCGCACCTCAAGTTCTTCAACGCCCAGCGCGGCTACGTCCGGGTCACCGCCGACCGGCACCGCTGGCGCTCCGACTTCCGCGTCGTCCCCTACGTCACCCAGCCCGGTGCCCCGATCACTACCCGCGCCAGTTACGTGGTGGAAGACCGCAACCCGCACGTCCACGTCGCCTGAACGTCGCCGGGATTCAGCAGGGCACCTTCTGGCTCTCAGTGGTTTTTCCTGTTGGAAAACTGAGTCGAGCTGCGGGAGGTTGGAAGCATGGCATCTGAAACTTCAACTACCCGCAGCATCGGCGACGTCCAGGTCAGCGCGATCGGGCTCGGCGCGATGCCGATGTCGATCGAGGGCCGGCCGGACGAGAGCCGCTCGATCGCGACGATCCACGCCGCCCTGGACGCCGGCATCACGCTGATCGACACCGCCGACGCGTACCACCTGGACTCCTCCGACATCGGCCACAACGAGACGCTGATCGCGAAGGCGCTCAACTCGTACGGCGGCGACACGTCCGGCGTACTCGTCGCGACCAAGGGCGGCCATCTCCGTCCCGGCGGCGGCGCCTGGACGCAGGACGGCTCCCCTCAGCACCTGAAGCAGGCCGCCGAGGACTCTCTCAAGCGGCTCGGAGTCGACGCGATCGGCCTCTACCAGTTCCACCGGCCGGACCCGAAGACGCCGTACGAGGAGTCGATCGGCGCGATCCGCGACCTGCTCGACGAAGGCAAGATCCGCCAGGCCGGCATCTCCAACGCGAACCCGGAGCAGATCCGCCAGGCCAACGAGATCCTCGGCGGCCGGCTCGTCTCGGTCCAGAACCAGTTCTCGCCGGCCTTCCGCTCCAGCGAGCCCGAACTCGAACTCTGCGACGAGCTCGGCATCGCCTTCCTCCCCTGGTCCCCGCTAGGCGGCATCTCCAGCGCATCGGACCTCGGCACCAAGCACCCCGCCTTCCACACCCTGGCCTCCGAGCTGGGCGTCAGCCCGCAAAAGCTCACCCTCGCCTGGATGCTCGCCAAGTCCCCAGTAGTCATCCCCATCCCAGGCGCCAGCCGCCCCGAAACCATCCGCGACTCGTACTCCGCAGTCGACCTCACCCTCACCCCCGACCAGGTAGCAACCCTCAACGCCGCCTGACCCTTCGGAATATCGGCTGTGCTGCGGGGCGTTGGGGCAGGCGTGGAAGATATGCGTGCGTTGAGTTATGGGCTTGGTCAGCAGTACTTCGACGAGCGGGACTACCGGAGCGCGATTCGTTCTCTGCTTCCGATTGTCGAGGAGACTCCGGATGATGTGGGCACTCGACTGTTGCTGGCGCGTGCCTACTTTCACAGCGCATTGCTGAAGCCTGCCGAGGAACACCTGCGGGAGATCCTCGACCGCGCGCCGACCGAGTCGTACGCCCATCTGATGATGGCCCGCACGCTCGAGCGGCTCAGCCGTCACGAGGAGGCCAGCAAGCACCGTCGGATCGCCGCTGCTCTCACCGGCGACGAGTCGTTGCTGGCCTCCCACAGTCTCCGCGCCCAGTCCTGAGGCGCTCAGTCGTGGCGCGCCCGCTGGGCGGCGTACAGGTCGGTGATCGAGGGGCGTTCGGCCAGTTGGTAGGTGCCGTTCTCGAGGTCTCCCGGGAAGTCGCGCGGTAGCGCACTCCCCGCGGAGGCCAGCCCCTGTACGCCGACAGTGATGCTGCGCGGAGCCACGTCGGCCAGGTCGATCGCATACGGTACGCCGCTGGTGACGCGGATGTTCCAGTGCGCGATGCGCGCGCCGAAGAGCGGTCCCGACGCGGCCGATCCGCCGACCCGGCCGTTGTTGGTCAGCGTGATGTCGGTCCGGGCGTTCTCGAACGGCATCGCGCGATGGGTGTCGAAGGTGCCCTCCGCCATCCGGCCGCGACGCCAGACGTGGCCGGCCGAGAGCCCTTCCAGGTTGAGCCCGTGATGCAGCGCGCCGGCCGGCAGCGGTACCGAGAACTGCTCGATCTCGAACCCGTCGACCAGGTTGTCATGTGATTGCATCCGGCAAGCAAAACTGTGGTGCGCCGAACGACCACCCACCACGACATCGGTCAGCGTGACGGCCTTCGTGGTGGTGAACCCGAACCCGAGATCGCAGTTCTCCACCCGTACGTCGTCGGCCCAGCAATCATGAACCGCCTGAAAACAAAGGCCGTTCGAGCCCGGATGCCGATTGTGGATCGTCATCGTCCGTGGCGCGTTCCGGATCGTCAGCGACTCCACGCCGACATCGTGAACGGTCGGCCCGAGCGCTCGGAACCGCGACGGCCAGCTCGGCCGCAGGTCGTAGCGCAACGGCTGGGCCAGCCTCACCAGGCGGCTCCCCAACACGGCTTCGATCCGGACCGGCCACTGCAACGTGGAGTACTGCACGTACTGCGCCCCCGACCCCGTCGTGAGCTGCGGCGCCTTGACCGGCCAGTCGTACTCCCGAGTCCCGGCGACATCACCGGCCACGTGCCGTAGTACACCGGCATCCGCTGGATTGTCCGTCTCCAGTACTACGAGGTCGCCCGCCGCGAGGCGACTCGTGTCGGACACCAGCAGCACGCGCTGGCCGCGTGACGCGGAGCCGATCTCGGCCAAGGTGTCGCCGAGCAACCAGCCTTCCGAGGCGGCGAAGTTCTCGGCTTCGGACTTGGCCTTGCGCTCGGGCGCGATCACCCAGATCTGCCCACCGGTCCAGGACCAGCGACTCTGCAGGCTCGGCTGGAGGTTCGGCCGGTACGACTCCTCGAGCGGCTTGGTGAAGTGCAGGATGGTCCGCTCGCGACCCGATCCCTTCAGCACGACGTTCGACCAGTGCATCCACAGCGGGGAGTCGAGACGATAAGTCCCTGGCGGTACGACGATCGCGCCGCCACCCTGCTCACCGGCGTACCGGACGGCGGCGTTGAAGGCCGCCGCAGAGTCGGTGGCGAGGTTGGGGCTGGCGCCGAAGTCGGTGACGCGGGCGACGACGCGGGGCCGGCGCGGGCGCTCGCCGCCGCGATAGCCGGCGTGCGAGATGTCCGGTATCAGCGGGTGCGCGCCGGGCGCGCCGGCCCACTGGTTCAGCAACTCGGCGGAGATGTCCTTCGGCTTACTGGTTCCGCTGGATGGGACAGGTGCCGCTGCGGCGGGAAGGGCGGCCGCTGCGGGAAGGGCAGCGGCTCCACCTAGCAGCAGGCGACGGCTGAGTTTTGGGCGGTATGGCATGGACGGCACTCCTCGGGGCGGTGAGGGTTTCGCGTGGCGGGACCTAGTTTCACTAGATGGGACCGCACTGGCAAGAGGGTGTCCACCGCCGCCGACTTCAGGGCCGGAGCACTTGAGGGACTCGTTGATGCGGATGAAGCGGCTGCCGTGCGCGCCGGCCCGGTCGGGCACCCAGAGGCCGGATGCTCGGCCCGCACCTGGAAACCCCGCCGGAAACCGCCGATGCGGCTCGAACTCAACCGGCCAGGCGCGCAGTGACGCGTAGCCCGAGCTGGGCCGGAGTCCAGTCCCTCGGCTCGAGTTCCAGCAGATAGGCGGACGGTTCCTCGGTCGAACCCACTCCACGACTCCCCTCGGGCGGCTTCCGGCGAGGATAGTCACCGACAGGCTCGCTCGGTCCGGCCGCGGGAATGCCGACCCCTGGGTTGGCGTTGACCCGGACAGATAGTTTAATCTTGAATAGTTACTCAGACCAAGGAGTCGAGATGCAGTTCGGTGTGTTCACCGTCGGCGACGTGACCCAGGACCCGGTCAGCGGCCGGACCCTGACCGAGGCCGAGCGGATCCAGCAGATGGTGACGGTCGCCCTGAAGGCCGAGGAGGTCGGCCTGGACGTGTTCGCGACCGGCGAGCACCACAACCCGCCGTTCGTCCCGTCGTCGCCGACCACCTTGCTCGGCTACATCGCGGCCAAGACCTCGAAGATCCTGCTCTCGACCTCGACCACGCTGATCACCACCAACGACCCGGTGAAGATCGCCGAGGACTACGCGATGCTGCAGCACCTGGCCGACGGCCGGGTCGACCTGATGATGGGCCGCGGCAACACCGGCCCGGTCTACCCGTGGTTCGGCCAGGACATCCGCAACGGCATCCACCTCGCGATCGAGAACTACGCCCTCCTGCGCCGGCTCTGGCGCGAAGACGTGGTCAGCTGGGAAGGCAAGTTCCGCACCCCGCTGGAAGGCTTCACCTCGACCCCGCGCCCGCTGGACGGCGTACCCCCGTTCGTCTGGCACGGCTCGATCCGCAGCCCCGAGATCGCCGAACAGGCCGCGTACTACGGCGACGGCTTCTTCCACAACAACATCTTCTGGCCGGCCAGCCACACCGCCAAGCTGATCAACCACTACCGCACCCGGTTCGAGCACTACGGCCACGGCGCCGCGGACCAGGCGATCGTCGGACTCGGCGGCCAGGTCTTCATGCGCAAGAACTCGCAGGCGGCGAAGGCGGAGTACCGGCCGTACTTCGACCACTCGCCGATCTACGGCGGCGGCCCGTCGATGGAAGAGACGATGGAGCAGACCCCGCTCGCGGTCGGCAGCCCGCAGGAGATCATCGACCGGACGATGACATTCCGGGAGAAGTTCGGCGACTACCAGCGGCAACTGTTCATCGCCGACCACGCCGGCTTGCCGGTGAAGACCGTGCTCGAGCAGATGGACATCCTCGGCGAGGAAGTGATCCCGGTACTGCGCAAGGAGTTCGACGCGTTGCGACCGGCGCACGTGCCGGAGGCGCCGACTCACGAGTCGTTGAAGGCGGCGGCCGAGCGCGCTGCAGCCCTTGAGACCGTCAGCCCGGATGTTGTCGGCCTGGAGGGAACGCGATGACCACGCGAACCATCGCCGTGGTGACAGCCGGTCTGACGACCCCGTCGTCAACCCGCCTCCTCGCAGACCGCCTGTCCGCCGCCGTCCGCGATCAGCTGGATGGGCGCGGCACGGCGCACCGGGTCGAGGTGATCGAGTTGCGCGAGCTGGCGCATGATCTGACCAACAACTTGCTGACAGGGTTTCCGTCTCCTGAACTGAGCAAGGTGCTGGAGACGGTTGTGGAGTCGGACGGGTTGATCGCGGTCACGCCGACTTTCAGCGCGTCGTACAACGGGCTGTTCAAGATGTTCTTCGATGTGTTGGATGATCAGGCGCTCGCCGGCAAGCCCATCCTGATCGCCGCCACTGGCGGCACCGAACGCCACTCCTTGGTTCTCGACTTCGCATTGCGGCCGCTCTTCTCTTATCTGAAGGCGATCGTGCTGCCGACTGGGGTGTACGCCGCGTCGTCGGACTGGGGCGCGGGTGCGACCAAGCTCCACGGGCGCATCGAACGCGCGGCGGAGGAACTGGTCGATGCCATAGGCAACGAACGCCGCCCGACGGCGGATCCGTACGCCAACCCGACGCCGTTCGAGGATCTGCTGAACAGCTGAGGTTCCCCCACGCAGCCCCCGATGCCCGCTCCTGCGTCGCGCGGGCTTGGACTTCACTCGTGGTCGGCCGGAGTGGTTGGGCAGCGGTGATTGTGCCCGGGCTGCTCTACAACCAACGCGCTCGAAGCGGGGCGTTGTGTGCCGAAGAACAGGATGTGCGCCGCAGTCAGGTTGATCCGCACGCTCAGCAAGCAGGCCGCCGGCGGCAAATAGGGCACTACCTCCTGTTCTTCGGTGAGGCCGCGTGGGGAACTACCCCTCGCGGCGTTCGGCAATCAGCAGAGCCGTGCCATCGAGGATTCGGGTCAAGCCGAAGTCGAGGGCGTGGGACGGGTCCATGGTTGCGTTGTAGTGCTCGCCGGCAGAAGTCCCCACCCGTCCCGCCAACGGGAACCGATCCGCCACCCCAGCCATATACCGCTCCAGCACCGGGCTAGTAGTCAGCCACCACTCCTCGTCCGACATCCCAGACTCCTGCTGCGTCCGCGCCTGCTCCGCGCCGGCCCGCGCCGTCCCCATCACATGGGTCAGCACCAGCGCCAACGTCGAGTCCATCTCCACGTCCGTCAGCCCGAGCCCGTCGAGCGGTCGCAGTTCCGCCTCGTACTTCAGCGTGATGTTCGGCCCCAACGCAGTCCGCCCGGCCGACACCTCGTGGAGCCACGGATGCTGCACCAGCAGATCCCAGTTGCGCCGGGCAATGAACTCCAGCGCCCCGCGCCACCCGCCCGGCTGCCGTGACGGCTCATCCGGGTCGGCATAAAGATCGCCGTACACGGTGTCGAACATCAGGGCGGTCAGCTCACCCTTCCCCGGCACGTGCGTGTAGAGCGACATCGTCCCGACCTTCAGCTGCTCCGCGACCAGCCGCATCGAGACGGCCTCCAGCCCGCTCGCGTCCGCTAAATCGATCGCCGCTCGCACGATCGCGCGGACCGTGAGACCGGATCGCCCCGGCTTGGTGTGACTGCCCCAGAGCAGGGCCAGGCTGCGCGCCGGATCGGGCGGCGCGGTCTTTTTTGCAGGCACGGGAACAAACTCCAGCCGGTCGTCGTTGACTCGATCGTACCCGAGTCGTACGGTGTACGGTACAGTCTACGGCTCACGGCCGGACGACCGGCTGGACGAGAGGTGGGAAGTGACGACGGAGCGTGTGATCGAGGCGTTCGACGTACGGAAGAACTACGCCGGAGGCACGGAGGGGGCGGGTCTGAACGGTTTCGACCTGGAAGTGAACGCCGGCACGGTGACCGGCCTGCTGGGGCCGAACGGCGCCGGCAAGACCACAGCGGTACGGATCCTGGCGACCCTGCTCAGGATGGATTCCGGCGAGGCGAGGATCGCTGGGTACGACGTGAGCCGGCACGGCGCGGAGGTCAGGCGCAGGATCGGCCTGGTCGGGCAGTACGCGGCCGTCGACGAGATCCTCACCGGCAAGCAGAACCTGGTGATGTTCGGCCGGCTCAACCATCTCGGCCACGCCAAGGCGGTACGCCGGGCCGACGAGCTGCTCGAACGGTTCAGTCTGACCGAGTCGGCCGGGTTGCCGGCTTCGAAGTACTCCGGCGGGATGCGGCGCCGGCTCGATCTGGCCGCGAGCCTGATCGTCGCGCCGGCGGTGTTGTTCGTCGACGAGCCGACCACCGGACTCGATCCGGCCGGCCGGGCGGAGGTGTGGTCCGCCGTCCGCGAAATGGTGAGAGGCGGCACGACGGTCCTGCTGACCACGCAGTACCTGGACGAAGCAGATCAGCTGGCCGATCAGATTTCGATGCTCAAGGCAGGCAAAGTCGTTGCCCAAGGCACGCCTGACGCGCTGAAGGCCCAACTGGGCGCGGACTGGCTCGACCTGGTGCTGACCTCACCCACTGATGTCCAGCAAGTCCTTCAACTCGTCGACCGGCTCGCCGACGGCGAGACCAGGACGGACGAACTGAAGGTCAGCATCCCGGTCAAGGACCGCACCAAAGCACTCATCGAGATCGCAACGTTGTTGCAGGAGGCAAAGATCGAACCGGCGGACATCACCTTGCGCAGACCGACTCTGGACGAGGTCTTCCTGCACCTGACCGGAACGGGGGTGCCGGCATGACGGCGCTGGGCTGGACCTTGGCGGACGCCTGGACGATCACCCGGCGGACGTTGCTGCACTGGCGGATGCAGCCGGGGCCGATCATCTTCGGCTGGCTCTTCCCGGTGCTGATGATGCTGATGTTCGGCGGCCTGCTGGGCGGCGCGATCGAGATGCCGGCCGGCGACTCGTACTACGAACTGCTGGTGCCCGGCATCTTCGCGCTGTCGATGCTGTTCGGGCTCGAGGCAACGATGACCGCGGTCACCACCGACGTCTCCAAGGGGGTCACCGACCGGTTCCGCTCGTTGCCGATGAGTTCGGCGGCGGTCGTCCTCGGCCGGTGTATCGCGGATCTGCTCGACTCGGTCGTCTCGCTGATCGTGCTGAGCGGAGCCGGTCTCGCGCTGGGCTGGCGGTGGCACGGCGGCGTACTGGAGGCGCTGGCGGCGTTCGGGTTGCTGCTGTGGTTCCGCTTCGCGGTGCTCTGGATCGGGATCTACATCGGGCTGACTGTGCAGAACGCGCAGAGCATCATGGCCGTGCAGGTGCTGGTCTGGCCGGTCGGCTTCCTGTCCAGCGCGTTCGTTGCCACCTCGACGATGCCCGACTGGCTGGGCACGGTCGCCCAGTGGAACCCGCTGTCGGCGACGGCCACCGCGGCGCGCTCGCTGTTCGGCAATCCGGACCCGTCGGCGGCTTCGTGGATCGGCGATCACGCTCTCGAAGCGGCGATCATCGGGCCGTTGCTGCTCACCGCGATCTTCCTGCCGTTGTCGGCGGCCCGTTTCCGGCGGCTGTCACGCTGAGAGTTTTGCCGTGACTCTTACGCGTCGAAAAGCATGATTCTGCCCGGAACCGGGTAACGATGGGGGATGGACTATCGCGATGGAGTCGTCCGCCGGGTCGCGTGGGAGGTTCCCCACACGGCCGGGCGGGCGCTCGGCGCCGATGCCGCCCGGCGGCTCGCGCGGGTGGTGGGGTCCGCCGAAGGGCTGACCGAGGCAGGCGTCACGCGGGTCGCCCATCGCATCTCACCCCGGCTCGCGGACCAGAATCCGCACCTGGTGAAGATCCCGCCGCAGTGGGCGACGACCGACATCGCAGTACGGCGACAAGGCCTGCAGTGGCGACTCGACTTGCGGGACAACCTGCAAGCAGTCCTGTACTACGCGGGTCGCTACGAGCCGGCCGTGTCGCGGTTCCTGCGAGCCGAGCTCAGGCCGGGCGACGTAGTACTGGATGTCGGCGCCAACATCGGGCTGCACAGTCTTGGTGCGGCCAAGCAACTGAAGGACCTTGGCGGCGGGCGGGTGATCGCGTTCGAGCCGGCTGAAGACTCGCTGGACAAGCTGCGGGCTGCTGCCGAGCGCAACGATCTGACGGACCTCATCACGCTGGTGCCTGCTGCTCTGGGCGAGCGCACGCACCAGGCTGCTCTGCATGCCGACCCGCGCTACGACCCGGCCGACTCAGGTGTCCGCTCGCTGCAGGCTGACGGGGAGGTCGTGCAGGACGTACCGGTGATCCGCCTCGACGACTGGGTTCGCGAGCACTCGCTGGAGCGGCTCGACGTGATCAAGCTCGACGTCGAGGGCTCAGAGACCGCTGCGCTCGGCGGGGCGACCAGGACGTTGGTCCGCCTCCAGCCGCGCGCAGTACTGGTCGAGGACAAGCGTCCCGACCTCCGGCGGCGGCTGCACGCAGTACTGGATGAGCTGGGCTACCGCTCGACCGGCACCAGCTTCGACCACAACACCCTGTTCCGCCCCGACCGCCGCGGCGACACCAACGTCACCCGCCGCCACTCGCTGCGCTAGCACCACAGCCGGCCCCGGACCGCCCCCACTCACAAACCTGCTCCACACACCCCTAGGCGCGCTCACCCACGCCTGAGCAGGGCTGGCCAGGTGAGGTTTGTGAGTGGGGGCGGTCCGGCGACCGTCATGGCATCAGTTGGCCGCCGTTGACCTCGATGATCTGGCCGGTGACGTAGCTGCTCATGGCGTCGGAGGCCAGGTAGAGGATTGTGCCGACGCATTCGCGCGGCGCGCCGGTGCGGCCCATCGGGATGCTGGCGACCATCGCGTCCAGCTGCTCTTCGGCGGTGTGCCGTTCGTGGAACGGCGTCCGGATGACGCCGGGCGAGAGCGCGTTCACGCGGATGCCGTCAGGAGCCAGCTCCTTCGCGAGACCGCGGGTGAACGTGCTGACCGCGCCCTTGCTGGTCGCGTAGACGACTGATCCGCCGCCTCCGCCGTGCCGGCCCGCGATCGAGGTAACGTTGACGATCGCGCCGCCGCCCTGCGCGCGCAGTACGGGCACGATGCGCCTGCTCATCGCGAATACCGAGGTCAGGTTCACATCCATGATCCGGCGGAACTCCTCGTCCGGCAGGTCGACCACGGGACCGCGTTTGACCAGGTCACCGGCGTTGTTGATCAGTACGTCGATCCGCCCATGCCGCGCGAGCACCTCGTCGACCAGCCCACCCGCGGACTCGGGAACCGAGAGATCCGCCTGGTGAATGGAAGCCGTACCACCCGCGGTGCCGACCGCGTTCGCCGTATGCCGCACACCCTCCTCGTTCTGGTGGTAGTGCAACGCGACCGTCGCACCCGCCTCGGCGAACCCGACAGCAGCAGCGGCCCCGATCCCACTGCTCGCCCCGGTGATCAAAACAACCTGCCCCTGAAAATCAAGAAAAGCCATGCCACCACCCTAGGGTGAGGCACGTGCGCGACCCTCTGGTGATCAGCCTGTACGCCGTATGGCCGCTGGCCGTCGTCGTCGCCAAGCTGGCCTCTGGGGTTCGCATCCGGTTTCTGCTGGTCTCCACGCTGACCTGGGTGCTCGCACTGGCCATCGGTACGACGGCAACGCCCCCGGACCACGCTCAGCCGGTGGGGCTGATCATCGGCGCCAGCTGCTGCCTGTTCCTGGCCTTCGCCGTGAGCAACGGCGTCACGTTCACCTGGTCGCAGCACAAGACGTACTTCCGGCAGGAAGGCGAGGTGCCACGAGCGGAGCATGTAGTACTCGGCGTGGTTGCGCTGGTGGACGCTGCGGCGGTGCTTTTGGCAGTGGTTGGTTAGAGGCTCGTGAGTACACGCCGGGAGCGGGTTTGGGCGGCGGGGGGCGGCGGTAGCCTCGATGGATGGGGTATGACCTGGTGAGTCTGGATCTGCGGCGCTGGCGGGTGGCGGACGCGTTGCGGTTGACCGATGCCCATCGCGACCCCGACATGGTCAACCAGGGCGGCATCCGGGACACCGCGAGCGCGGTCGATTGGATCGGCCGGGTGGCCGATCTCGACAACGGGCACGTGTACGCCGTTGCGGATGCGGACGACCACCCCGTCGGCTGTGTCGCCGTGACCAACATCGATCGGCACCAGGTCGGCTGGGCGTGGTACTGGACCATCGCCGGCGTCCGCGGCCAAGGAGTAGCCCGCGACGCGCTCCGGGCCCTCGTCGACTGGGCGCACCACGACGCCGGGCTTTATCGGCTAGAGCTCGGTCATCGCACCAACAACCCAGCCTCCTGCCGAGTGGCCGCCAGCGCAGGCTTCCTCTTCGAAGGCCTCGAACGTCAACGCCTCACCTACGACGGCACCCGGTACGACGTGGAACGCCACGCCCGCCTCGCCTCGGACCCCCTGGACCACCCCCAGCGCCCGGTCACCATCACCACCTAACACTCCCACACCATCCAGTCCGGCTGGATCGGGGCGCCGCGCCGGGTTCTGTTGGGGCTTGCTGCCCCGAAGGCTTTACGGTGACGGCATGGCGAAAAGCAGTAAGAGTGAGACGTTCCTGTCGGTGGTGATCGGCGGGGCGGCCGGGTTCGGGTTGCTCGTGATGACCCGGCGCGCCTGGGACGTCTGCAACGTCGTCATCAACAGCGTCGGCAACGGGCCGTTCCTGCTCTTCGTCGGTCTCCCGGTGGCCCTCGTGGTCAACATCGGGCTGTTCAACATCGTGTTCCGCATCATGCGCCGCGGCAAAGGCGGCCGGTGGTTCATGCCGATGCTGGCCGCCGCCATCGCCATCGCGATCGCCGACCTCGCCCTGTTCTCCTGGGCCGGTACGCCGGCCAGCCTGCCCGGCGTCTGCCCGGCGAACGTCCCACCGTGGTGGCCGAAGAGCGTCCCGACCTGACCAAGGTGCTCAACAATGCGCGCCGCTTCAGGCCTGAGTGTCATCTGGTGGCGCGTAGCTGCGCCACCGCTCCTCGATGACGTAACCAAGCGCAAGGTTCGCTCCGAGACTGGCACCGTTGAGCGCAGCACCGCCGGTACCGAAGACACGGATACCGGCGTCGAGCAGGGCCAGCAGGGACGCCGCCTTGACGGCCTGCCCGATCCCCCGCCCGCGATAGCCCTCCAGCACCGAGGTGAACCCGGTCTCGCCGTCCATGCTGATGTAGGTCGCGCCGACCAGCCGTTCCCCGTCGAGAGCACCGAATACGCGCCCGGTCGTCCACAACGCGGCCAGCTCTTCCACCGGCTGGACCACGCGATGAGTCGCCGGCGTGTACGGGTAGTCCTTCTCGTTCGCGGTCTCCAGCGCATGCCACGCATCGGCGTACTCGGGACCCAGCTCGCCGACGGTCACCCCCTCGGCTCGCAGTACCGCAGCCTCGAGCCTCGCCGGGTCGGGATCGCGCAACCGCGCCGCCCACGACTCCCCGACGATCCGGTAACCGGCCGCCTCCAGTACTGCGCACCGCGGATCGTCGTCGCGAAGCACCTCGAACGTCAACCGATCCCCAATCGCTCGGCCAGCCCCTCCGCGTCGAACGGCGCTCGCACCTTCACGTCGTTGTCGAAGTACACGTAGACGACGTCTCGCTGCCAAGACTGGATCCGCTTGGCCCAGGCGTCGAGCGATTTGTCGTCATAGCCACTCACGTACAACTCCTCGGCCCCGTGCAACCGGACATAGCCGAAGTCGGTGGTGACGGAGTCCAGCATCGGCCACTTGCCGGCGGTGTCCGCGCAGACCACCGCGATGTCGTGTTCGCGCAGCAGCTCGAGGAACTCCTCGTTCTCGTACGACGGATGCCGCACCTCGAGCGCATGCCGCAACGGCTGGTCCACCGAACACTTCAGCAGACTCCGGCCCTCCATCCGCTCATCGTGGCCCTTGGCAACTTTTGCCGCGGCCTTCGTTGACCTGGGCAACAGGTTGAAGAAGTTGGCCAGCCGGTCGGCGTCGTACCCCAGGGTCGGAGGTAGTTGCCACAGCACCGGACCGAGTTTGTCCGCCAGCGCGAGCACGCCCGAGGCGAAGAAGTTGGCCAACGGAGCCTCGACGTCGGCCAGCTTCTTCATGTGGGTGACGAATCGCGGCCCCTTGACCGCGAAGACGAACCCGGGCGGCGTTTCGTCGTACCAGCGCTGGTACGACGTCGGTCGCTGGAGCGAGTAGAACGACCCGTTCAGCTCGATCGAGTTCAGCCGGCGGGACGCGTACTCCAGCTCGGCCCGTTGCGGAAGCCCGTCGGGATAGAACACCTTGCGCCACGGCACGTAGCGCCAGCCGGAAATCCCGACCCGATACTGCGAATCCGGCCAGCGCTCCATCCCGGGGCCCCTAGGTCAGCCCAGTTTGCGGAGGAGCGGCAGGATGTCGGCGCTGAACTGGGTCAGGAAGCGTTCCTGGTCGTGACCCGGTCCGTGCATCACCAGATGGTTGAAGCCGGCATCGAGGTACGGCTGCAGTTGCGCCATCACCTCGTCCGGATTGGAGGCAACGATCCAGCGCTTGGCGACCTGCTCGATCGGCAGCTCGTCGGCCAGCCGCTCCATCTCGGTCGCGCTGTCGACGCTGTGCTTCTGCTCCGGCGTGAGCGACAGCGGGGCCCAGAACCGGGTGTTCTCCAGCGCGAGCGCCGGGTCGCGGTCGTAGGAGATCTTCACCTCGAGCATCCGGTCGATGTCGTCGAAGGACCGCTCGGCCTTCTCCGCGCCCTCCTTGACGGCCGGGATGAGCTTCTCGTTGTAGAGCTCCATGCCCTTGCCCGAGGTCGCGATGAACCCGTCACCGACGCGGCCGGCGTACCGCGCGACGACCGGCCCGCCGGCGGCGACGTACACCTTGACCGGCGTCTCCGGGCGGTCGTAGATCGACGCGTCGACGGTCTTGTAGAACGGCCCGTCCGAGCTGACGCCCTCCTGGGTCCACAGGTTGCGGATCAGCTCGACCGCCTCCCGCAACCGCGCGAACCGCTCCTTGAACTCCGGCCACTCGCGTCCGGAGACGGCGATCTCGTTCAGCGCCTCACCACTGCCGACGCCGAGCATGATCCGGTCCGGGTAGAGCAGGCCCATCGTGGCGAACGCCTGCGCGATCACGGCGGGGTTGTACCGGAAGGTCGGCGTGAGCACCGACGTACCGATCAGCACCCGGTTCGTCCGCTCCCCCACGGCCGCCATCCAGGCGAGCGCGAACGGCGCGTGCCCACCCTCATGCCGCCACGGCAGGAAGTGGTCCGACACCGTGACGCTGTCGAGCCCGAGCTCCTCGGCCCGCACCGCGTACTCCACCAGATCCCGCGGCCCGAACTGCTCGGCGGACGCCTTGTACCCGACCCGAATGCTCACCCTTGTGCTCCCAACTCGTCAGCTGCTGACCTCTACTCTGCCACCAACCCGGGCGGACCCGAGGATGTTCCTCCGCACCTGTGGATAATTGCCTCCCCTCGCGCGCTTCGTTTTGCGTTGTGCGGCAGATAGGGGCATCGTGTTGAGCACGCAGGGCACCAAGGCTTCCATGGATTCGTCGCCTCGGTGTCCTGCTTTTCACTCTGCCCCGCGCTGGTAATCCTGTTGCCTGGGGCAAGTGGTGCTGAGAAGGTCGGGGGATGCCTACCTTTGCCGCGCCCGATGGGACTGCTCTTGCGTACCACGTCCACGGGGCCGGGGCGCCACTCGTCTGCTTGCCAGGCGGGCCGATGCAGGCTTCGGAGTACCTCGGCGAGCTGGGCGGGCTGTCGGCGTACCGGGAGTTGGTGATGCTGGATCTGCGGGGTACCGGCGATTCCGCAGTACCGGCGGACGATGCGACGTACCGGTGTGATCACCAGGTGGACGACGTGGAGGCGTTGCGGGAGACGCTCGGGCTGGCACAGCTGGATCTGCTGGCGCATTCGGCCGGGGCGAATCTCGCTGTTCTCTATGCGACGCGCTATCCGTCACGGGTTCGCAGGCTCGCACTGATCACGCCGAGTGTTTACGCCGTCGGGCTCACGGTTGCCGGTGAGACCCGTCTTGAACTGGCTCGCCTGCGCGCCGAGGAGCCGTGGTTCGGACCGGCGTACGCGGCCTTGGAAGCGATCACTGCCGGCGACCACTCCGCTGAGAACTGGGAGGCGATCACACCCTTCTCCTACGGCCGCTGGGACTCGGCTGCTCAGGACTTCCACGCCTTGGAGGACATGCAGCGCAACGACGAGGCTGCCTTTGTCTACGGCTCAGCCGGTGTTTACACGCCGCACTCCACTCGCGCCGCGCTCGCGGACTTCGCGGCGCCGGTCCTGCTGACGGCGGGCGAGTACGACCTGGGCGCCCCGCCTGCAACAGTCGCGTCGTACGCCGCGCTGTGGGCTGACGCCACGTTCACCACCCACCCAGCCGCGGGCCACTTCCCCTGGCTGGACGACCCGGCCGCCTTTGCCAGTACCGTGAACGCCTTCTTCGACGCTCATTGGAAGGGGTAATAGCCGTGGAAGCCGAAGAGGTCCTGACCGGTGGGAACGTCGCCGCGCAGGTGGTGCGGGTGGGTTCGACCGTGCGCAAGCCGGCGACTTTTCAGACGCCCTTCGTGGCGGCCGTGCTGACTCACCTTGCCGAGAACGGCTTTGCCGGCGCTCCGCGCTCGCTGGGGCGAGATGAGCAGGGCCGGCACGTCCTCGAGTACGTGCCGGGTGTTCTCGCCGACGCCGATCCTGGCTTCTCCCTCAGTGAGTTGACCCAGGTCGGGCGGCTGATCCGCGAACTGCATGACGTGATGGAGACCTTCGTACCACCGGCCGATGCCGCCGGGGAGAGCCTCATCCCCGACCCGTCGAACGGCAAGCTCATCTGCCACAACGACCTCGCCCCCTGGAACCTGGTCCGCAACGACGACCGCTGGGTGTTCATCGACTGGGACAACGCCGGACCGTCTTCGCGGCTGTGGGACCTGGGCTATGCCGCGGCTGGATTCGTGCCCTTCATGCCATGGGGCGACGCGACGGTCGACGGGCCGCGCTTGCGTGCCCTGGTAGACGGCTACGGCCTAGACGAAGACCAGCGCCAGGCGCTACCGGCCCAGATCGCGGGCCACACCCGAGGAATGTACGACCTACTCGTCCGCGGCAGCCGCACCGGAGAGCAACCATGGGCCCGCCTCCACGCAGAAGGCCACGCCAACCACTGGGGCCAGGCCGCGGACTACATCGAAAAACACCACGACGCTTGGCTGTCAGCGCTTCTCATGGACTACTGAGCCATCAGTTCGATGCCGATCAACTCGTCAGTTCCTCGTCGACATGCAATTCGTCGTACACAAGCAACGCCATGATCCGCGGCGTGAACTTCCGATACAGATTGACAAAGTCATCCCAGTGATCGGGGACCTCAGCAGCAACCGCGGGAATCAAATCCGCAGGAATCCACCCGGCCACCCGCCCGCCGGCCCCTCCACCGCCGCCATACCCGCGATCATCACCCCATCCCCACGATCCCGCCACCAAGATCAACTTGGGTTATGGGACTTGATCCGCCTCGCGCGGACCCAACACCCGCAAGCCAATCAGCAACAGCGCAAGCAACGGCAACACCAGTCGGCGCGCGATGGTCGTACGACTCGACGATGACGCTGGCGACCCAGGGGAACACGCAATCGACCCCGGCGCGGCCGGTACCAGCGGCGGCTTCATCCTGAACAACGGTCAGGCCGATGAGTACCCGGACAGTGACACCGTGGCGCTAGACGAAGGCCTTCGAATCCTGCGGCATCTATTCGCCAAAGGAAAGCCTCCTCCGGACGCAGCCTGGCAGATCGATCGATAACGCTATCCCGCCGCAAGAGAGCCGGGGTTAGCCTTCGTTCCGTGAATGACGCCAGCGAAGACACCCAGTGGTCGGACGCAGCGCGCGAGCGCTACGTCCGCCGCACCGAGGACCTCATCGCCGCGCTCAAAGCGCACTCCGCGCTGACAATCGAGCGCAGCGGCCGCCAGCGCGAACTCGAGCCGTACTTCGCCTCGATCGAAGCACTCGAGACGGCCGCCCACGAGTTCAACGAGGCCGAGCTCGACTGGTGCGGTTCCTCCCCGCTGACCCTCATGGACGACCTCGATGAGTTCGACGACGAGGACGAAGACGACGAACCTGCGGGTCCCGTCCTGTCCGGCTTGTTCCGTTGGGACTTCACGGTCACTGACGAGGCGGCCGTGATCGAGGCCGGCCGAGATGCCTATCGGCGTTTGTGGCCCTCCGACACGGACGAAGACGCCACCCTTGCCGTCCCAGACATCGGACGCGCCGCCGCCGAGATAGTCCACGCCGACGATCCCGCAGGACTAGAGAACACCCCTGGTCTGGAGCGTCGCAAAGAATGGTGGACTTTTATCAGCCACGACGGCCAATCCGATGACCAGGATGATGAAGACCCCTTCGCCGTCGCACGTGACCTGGGCACGTGAGGCATCCGGATATTCATTCGTATTAACCGCGAGGAGAGGACCAACATGACCACCCCGCCGGAGTCGCCTGCGTACGCAACTATTCGCGAGGGGATTTCGCTACGCGAACAGGGCCGCTCACCTGAGGCGAAGGCCCTCATGGAGAGCTTGGTCGCTGATGTCGAAACCGGAGACGATGCGTACGCCAAGGTCTTCCTCGCCCACTCGCTGGCCGATGTCCAGGAGAACGCCGAAGACGAACTCGCGTGGGACCTCCAAGCACTCGCCTTCCTGGACGAATTGACCGACCAGCAAGCCCTCGACAGAGGCAACCCCGGCGGCAAGAAGGCCCTCCTGCCATCCCTACATCTGAACCTGGCCGTCGACTACCGACGCCTCGGTGATGACATCAACGCGCAACGCCACTTTGAACTGGGCCAGGCGCACCTGGACGCGCTCTCAGACGACGAATACGGGACAGCATCCGCAGCGCCTTCACCGAGGGCATCTAAAGAATCACGCTGCTGCCCGACCCTCGTCCTGGTCGAACTGTTCTCGGCCGCGCTGACTGTCGGCCAGGCCGCGGAGACGGTTATTCGTCGGCGAGGCTGTTGCGGAATGTGGTGACAACCGGCCGCGGCGCGGTGTCGACAGCGAGCCGGAAGATGTCGGGGCGGTGGTAGTGGCCGACCGGGTCGAACATTCGCCGCGCCGAACGTACTCGGGCGAGATCCAGTTCGGCGACCAAGACGGTCTCGGCGTGCCTGGCAGGTCCGGCAAGGATCTCTCCATTCGGGCCCACGATCACCGTGTTGCCGGGCTCGACCCAGCCAGGGTCGTCCGGATTGTTCCGCCAGGCCCGGTCCCGGTCAGGGAAATCGGCCGGAATCTGGTCGGAATGCAGGCACGGGTTCACACCGATCACGTAGCAGCGACCTTCCCGGGCGATGTGCCGCATGGTCGCGATCCAGCCATCGCCGGTCGCCAGGGTCGGCGCCACCCAGATGTCGACACCTTGCGAGTAGAGGTAGAACCGGGCCAGCGGCATGTAGTTCTCCCAGCAGATCAGCCCGCCGATGCGACCGAAGGGGGTCGGGTAGGTCTCGAGCATCGAGCCGTCGCCCATTCCCCACACGGTGCGCTCCGAACCGGTCGGCATCAGCTTGCGATGCTTGCCGATGAGGTTGCCGTCAGCATCGAAGTACAACAACGTGTTGTAGATCGTGCTCCCCGTGGCCTCGCGTTCGTTGACCCCGATCACGAGATAGACGCCGGCTCGCCGAGCCGCGGCCCCGAGCCGGTCGGTGGCCTCACTCGTTACGACGACGGCCTGCTCGGCCAGCATCGCGAACCACTGCTCGTCACCGTCCCAGATTGGCGGCCCGTCGATCCAGATCGGCGTACCAGGCACGAACGCCTCGGGAAACACGACCAGGTCGGCCACCTGTACTGCGGGGTCGGCCAGCAAATCCTCCACCTTGGCAAGTGTCGCCTCACGATCCATCAACACGTACGCCGCCTGCACAGCCGCCACTGTCAACGTCGTCATCGCGCCTCCTGCCTCGACGATACGCCGGACGGCGCGTTTCACACCCGCAACGATGACGTACCTCTGCCCGGAATGGGCGCCCAGCGCACCATGCACAGACGACGAGAAGATGGCTTGGGCACCCTCGTCGCCCGCGGTTAAGGTCGGCCTGCGGTGCGGCATGACTGCGCGGACCTCTTGGCGCCGACCTGGTGACCCAGGTGCGACCCCGCTTCAGTGGCCTGTCGTGCCGTCGATCGCCTCGCGAATGATGTCGGCGTGACCGTTGTGCCGCGCGGTTTCCTGGACCATATGAACCAGAATCGCCCGCAGGTTGACCTCCGCACCCCACGGCATCGTGACCACATCGTCGAGCCCGCCGGCCGCAACGACAGCCCGGGCCCGCTCGTTGGTCCGTAAATACAGCCCGACCAAACCATCGGCAGTCTCATCCGGACCAACGTGAAACTCCGCGTTTAGGTCACCGTCGACCGAGAACAGATCCGGCTCGGCCGACCCTCCGTAGATCTTGAGAAACCAGCCATGCTCCGTCTCGGCCAGGTGCTTCACCAACCCCAGCAGACTGAGCCCAGACGCCGTCATCGGCCGCCGCAACTGCTCTCCATCAAGCCCTTCCAGCTTGCGAAGCAGGGTGGCTCGATGAAAGTCGAGCTGCTGCGTCAGCGCCTCCCGCTCGTCACCCAGACGATCCGGCACAGCCCGCTCCACAGGCGACGTAAACACCATGCGCCGACAATACGACCGACCTACGACATGGCAGAGGACTACGAGTCCCTAACAACTGCGGTGGTTTGGGCGATCGCCCGCCGCCGAAGCCGACCGGCGCTGTCTCCCCCGTAAGGTTCAGTTCGTGACTCAGGATGGCGATGCCCGCTCAGATCTGTGGGGCCTTGAGTGGGATTTCCTGGCGGTCGATAGCGCCGGCCACGTAGCGGTCCTGTCGTCTGCTGGCTATGGCCCCATCCCCGAATTGGTCCTCGCCGCACGCGAAGTCGTCGGGCGCGCCGATGACGCGATTGAAGCATTGCCGACCTTCACGCAAGCAGTTCGGGATAACCCGGAACGAGAAGGGAATTTCTCCGACTGGTACTCGTTGAGCGAACGCGGGCTCTTCGCCTACGACTGGAACCTGTGGCACGGCCCATACAAACGCATCGCTTCCCCGGCTGAGCCACTGAACATCAGTTCGCTGCCGGAGCAGGTCCAAGCGGCTGCGCGCCTTTTGCAGATCCCGTACTTGTTTGCGGGCGCCACTGAACTCCACCTCGCACATGAACTGACGGACATCGGTGACAGATCAGCCGAGCGCGAGTCCAGCGAACGTGACGAGGCCCGACCGGCAAGCGAAAGCGGTCGGCCCTGGTGGCTCAGGATCCCACGAGCGGTCCGGGGTCTCCGTTCCTGATTCTTGCCGTCATACCAGGGCAAGCGGAATGGCAGAGCCGGCCGGGCCTACCTCGTCCAGTCTGCAGACTTCACCGACCCCGCCTGGTGACAGGTCGAGGCGCCCGGCCATCGAGCTCAACGTCTCCGACAAGCCGCAGCTCGACTCGTTCGCCCTGCACGTCCGCGCCGCCGACCAGGCCGCCGCCAAATCGTCGCGCAACTCCTCGACCGACTCGACGTCCGGGCATTCGACCCCGAAAGGCGACACCGGCTTGTTCAGCGTTCACTAACCCGCCGCAGACCAACGCTTGACCAATGAACCGGCCACGGACGACACGGGAACCGGAGGATGGGCGGCGATCACGCGGCCGGAGGCCTATTCGCCGTGCTAATCTCGGCGTTGCAGGCGCGGGTTCAAACCCGGTTGTAGGGCGCAGCGGCAACACGCCGAAAGGGCAAGGCCCACCTACTTCACGACCGAAGAGGGAGCGCCATGCCCAAGCTCGAAACCTACAAGAAGCAGGCGAAACTGCTCGTTCGCTGGCACCGCGAAGGAAACTTCTCGATCGGCGGTCGCATCCGGCAGCTCGCGCGCTATCGCACGTTGTCCGACCGCGAAGCGCTCGCGCTGAAGTTTCCCCTCACCGAAGCCCAGGAGATCATCGCCCTCGAAGCGGGCTTCGCCAGTTGGGCCGAACTCAAGGCGAGCACGGAAGCGGCCCCACCCACCAGCGAGCAGCCGGAGACTCAGGACACGGCAGTCGCGAGCGCCAAACCGGTCCTGTACGTCGCCGACGTCGATGCCGCGGCCACGTTCTATCGGGACCAGCTCGGCTTCCGGATCGACTTCGTGCACGGCAACCCGCCGTTCTACGGATCGGTGTCGCGCGACGGCGCAACCTTGCACCTGAAGCACGTAGACGAGCCGGTGTTCGTGGCCGGTGCAGCGGAACGAGAAGGGCTCATCATGGCGTTCGTCGATACGCCGAACGTACGCGAGCTGTACACGGAATATCTGGCCGCTGACGCCGAGATCGTGCAGAAGCTGACCAAGCAAGCGTGGGGCGGCACCGACTTCATCGTGCGCGACCCGGACGGCAACGCGATCACGTTCGTCGGCTGAGGCTCAACGCGGCCGAGGCATGACCGGTGTGACAAAACCCCGGGTCATCCACCTGGTGACCTGGGGTTTTGCTGGCGCGCTCGGAGGGATTCGAACCCCCAACCTTCTGATCCGTAGTCAGATGCTCTATCCGTTGAGCTACGAGCGCCGGGCAACGTTGGGTAACGATACACGCGGGAGGGGGGTGGGTGCCAAATCGGGTGGGGAAGCGACAGGTCTCCGCGGTTGCCGCCCAGGTCTGGGGTGGGGGTGGTCAGTTGAGGAGGGTTTTGACCGAGCCGCCGGACTCGGTCAGTTTCGTGCCCAGGCCGGCCAGGGCCTCGCCGACCGAAGCGAGGATTCCGGAGAGGTCCTGGAGGTTGCCGGCCAGGCTTTCGATCTCGGTGGCGACGCCGCCGATGCTGCCGCTACCGTCGTTGAGGCGCTTGGCCGCCGCGTCGCCGATGCCGGGGATCTTGTCCAGTTCGCCGGCCAGGCCGGCCAGCATGCCGGCCGCGTCGTGGAGCTTGTCCTTGGCCGAGGTCATCGTGGTGGCGCTGCCGCTCAGGGCCTTGCGGGCGCCGCCTTCGCCGTCTTCGCCGACCAGGGCGCCGGCTGCTTTCGCGGCTTGTTCGCCGGCCTCGGCCAGGCCGGTACCGATGGTTTTCATCAGGTCGGGCAGCCGGCCGATGAAGCCGAGCGCGTCGTCCGGCAATTCGCGGACGAGTTTGAGTAGTTTTTCGAAGTCGTCGGAGTTCTCCATCACGAAGCCGACGGCTTTTTTCACGTCGCCGATGTCACGCCCGCCCAGCAAGTCCCCAAGATCCATGTCCGGATGCTATTCCTCCGGCGCCGGATTCGGGGGAACCGCGAGCGTGGTGGTGGCGTCCAACGCGGACTGGTTGTGGACGGTGTGCTGATCGACAAGGGAGAACTTCTGCGTGGCTAGGGTCGCCGGCATGGCTGGTCGAATGGTTCGGGGTACTGCGATCGCCTGTGGCGTCGCCGCGGTCGCCGGGCTGGGGATCGGGTTCGCCGTCGGACAACCTGTCCAGCCTGAGGATGTGCAGTCGGCCCGGGTGCTCCCGGCGGATCTGTGTTCGCGGCTGGGCGACATCTCCGTGTTGTTGCCGAAGGCCACCAATGCGAAGTTGACGCAGACCGGGGCAGCCGAGATCACCTGTTCGGTCAAGGTGAGTGAGCGGACGCAGCCGACGTTCTCGGGTGCCGAACTCACGATCAGGATCACCCCGTACTCCGGTCGCCGAGCGGGTGCGGGCGAGTCGTCGTTCACGCCGACCGAGATGGCCAAGGCGGCGTTCGACCGGCAGCCGTGGCCGGTCGTCAACGATCGGCCGTACCCGACCAAGGTGGAGAAGATCGCCCGGGTCGGTGGGATGGACTCGCGGGTGTCCGTACTCGTGCAGCGGGCCGATCTGGTGGTGCAGGTGGACTACGCCGCCCATCCGATCGACCTGGCGACGGCGCAACAGGCAGCCCAGGTGCTGGCTGACCGGGCCATCTGGGAGAGCAAGTGAACAGCACGCCGCAGCTGCCGGGGTACGAGCTGGACCAGCGGCTGCTGGAGCATCCGCTGGCTGAGATCTGGCGGGGTCGCTCGTTCACGGGCATGGAGGTTGTCGCGCTGGTGCTGAGTGAGAGCGGGGCTGCGGATGAGGAGGTTCGCGGGCGGCTCGGCCGGGCCAGTCGCACGGCTGCGCTCGAGCCGGGAGAGCAGCAGACGCCGTTGTGGGCTGCAAACCTCACAGCTGCTCGCCCGTACGCCGTGACGCAGCTCGTGCGGGGGCAGTCTGGCGCGGAGCGGCTCCTGGATCCGCTGGACGGACTGGTGGGGAACGACGAGGAGTCGCTGGGGTCGGTGCGGAGCCAGCTGGCGCAGTACGGCGCACTGCCGATCCGGGAGCTGCCGGGGCAGGCGCCGTTGGGCGCACAGCAGGCGGAGGGGTCGCGGGGCGCGGGAAGCGTTGCGGGGGCTCACGGTGGCGTGGGAGTAGGAGGCGGCGAGGACGCGGCTGGTGCGCAGAGCGGTGGTGGCGCGCTGGGTGCGGGCGGTGCAGGTGACGCGGCGAGGACGCGAAGGGCAAGCGACGTTGCGGGGGCGCAAGGTGGCGCTGGTGCGGTAGATGCAGTGGGGGTATGGCGCACCGCGGGCGGTGAGCAGGGTGCGCTGGGCGCCCAAGGGGCGGGAAGTGCGCAGAGTGCCGGTAGCTCGGCTGGTGCCGGAGGTGCGAGGAGTGACGCTGGTGCGGGAGGTGCTACCGCACTCCAGGGTGTGGGGGTGGAAGGTGGCGCCGGCGTGCGGGGTGCTGGTGGTGGGTTGAGTGTGGGGGACTCGGCCGAGGGTGTTGGTGGTAGTTGGCTGGATGGGGTTTGGGGGAAGGTTGGTGCGGTTGTTGTTGTGTTGGTGGTGTTTTGTGTCTTGTACTCCGTGGGGGCTGCGATAGGCAGTAAGGCCAAGGAGCAGCGGCCTGCGGGGCCGGCCCCGGGTGCGTTGGTTACGCCCGCGGCTCTGCCCTCGCCGGCACTGCAGCCGGGCATCGTCAAGCCCAAGCCGGGTTCCTACATCCCGCCGGTGCCGGCCGCCAGCCTGGTTGGCGCTGCCTATGAACGCGGCGCCGACGTACAGGAAGTAGCAGGGATCGGGTTGCCGTTTGTGTTCGGCTGGCCGCGACCCCCGAAGACTGCAGCAGTGGGCCTCTCGCCGACCACGGTCTATCAGCGAGTAGTGACGGAGCAGAACAACGGTGCTGTGACTCTCGCCGCGCAGATCGCCCTGCGGCCATGTGCGACGCTCGCGACCTGCCTGGCCGACCGGGCTGACTTTGACGAGGAGTGGACCGCCACCTTCAAGGCGCCGGTACCGGCCACCGCCAAGGACGGTCGCACTTGGCTGACGGTTCAGCCCGGTAAGCAGTACAGGCTGAGCATGACTCACGCGTTCACTGCCGACGGGCAATCCTGGCTGGTCGGTGTGGTCGTTGCCGCGGTTCCCGGCGAGGAGCTGGCGGCGCAGCGCGTCCTCAACGACATCTGGCGTCAGACGCAGTAGCCGCCGAACAGATCTGCCACGGCAGACCAGCTGAAGCCGCAAACCGGCCGCGCGACTCCTCGCGCGGCCGGTCTTTTTGCTGGGAAAGCCCTTGTCGTCCGAAATCTGTGACGGTCCTCACGTCCCAGCGGTTCTCAACACGCGTCCGGGTCGCGTAACGTTAGTACCACTTGCACACTGGTATGCGTCCACTGGACCAACTGGTCTGCGAGGTCACCATACCGCCAGCCAGCTGAATCGAACCGCCGGAGACCCCGGCGGCCGACGTCGTACCCCCTCAGCGTCGAGGGAAGGGACCGGCGCCGGGACGATCGCGAGAGGGAATGAGCCGCCGATGACGACAACCGCCAGCCCTGCCCATACCGGAGATGCTCTCAGCGCCGAGGCCGCAACTACCCCGCCCACAGCGACCTACGACCTGAGTGGCGCCCCGACTGAGCACGCGGGCCTGCTGGCCTGGGTTGCCGAGGTTGCCGAACTCACCCAGCCCGACCGGATCCACTGGGTCGACGGCTCGGACGCGGAGTACAAGGCGCTCACCGATGAGCTGATCGCCGGCGGCACGCTGGTCCGGCTCAACGACGAGAAGAAGCCGAACTCGTTCTGGGCCCGCACCGACCCGTCCGACGTGGCGCGGGTCGAGCAGCGCACCTTCATCTGTTCGGTCGACGAGGCCGACGCCGGTCCGACCAACAACTGGATGGACCCGGCCGAGATGAAGGCCCTGATGACCGAGCTGTACCGCGGCTCGATGAAGGGCCGGACGCTGTACGTCGTCCCGTTCTGCATGGGCCCGTTGACCGCCGAGAAGCCGATGTTCGGCGTCGAGATCACCGACTCGGCGTACGTCGTCGCCTCGATGCGGATCATGGCCCGCACGGGTGCCGAGGTACTGGCGAAGATGGGCACCGACGCGAAGTACGTGCCCTGCCTGCACTCGGTCGGCGCACCGCTCGAGCCGGGGCAGAAGGACGTGCCGTGGCCGTGCAACGACGAGAAGTATATCGTCCAGTTCCCCGAGGAGCGGATGATCTGGTCGTACGGCTCCGGGTACGGCGGCAACTCGCTGCTCGGCAAGAAGTGCTACTCGCTCCGCATCGCCTCTGCGATGGCGCGTGACGAGGGCTGGCTGGCCGAGCACATGCTGATCCTCAAGCTGATCTCGCCGGAGAAGAAGGTCCACTACATCGCGGCCGCGTTCCCGAGCGCCTGCGGCAAGACCAACCTGGCGATGCTCGACCCGACGCTGGAGGGCTGGGAGGTCGAGACGCTCGGCGACGACATCGCCTGGATGCGGTTCGGCGAGGACGGCCGCCTGTACGCCGTGAACCCCGAGTTCGGGCTGTTCGGCGTCGCCCCCGGTACCGGCTGGAAGACCAACCCGAACGCGATGCGCACGATCGAGAAGGGCAACTCGCTGTTCACCAACGTCGCCCTGACCGACGACGGTGACGTCTGGTGGGAGGGCTACTCGCAGACCCCGCCGAACCACCTGACCGACTGGAAGGGCCGCGACTGGACGCCGGAGTCCGGCGAACTCTCGTCGCACCCGAACAGCCGCTTCTGTACTCCGATCAAGCAGTGCCCGATCATTGCCGACGAGTACGAGGACCCCAACGGCGTACCGATCTCGGCGATCATCTTCGGCGGCCGGCGCGCCACCACCGTGCCGCTGGTGACCGAGTCCCGCGACTGGGACCACGGCGTCTTCATGGGCGCGACGCTGTCGTCGGAGACCACCGCCGCGGCGGTCGGCGAGGTCGGCGTCGTACGCCGCGACCCAATGGCGATGCTGCCGTTCCTCGGGTACAACGCCGGTGACTACCTGAACCACTGGCTGACCGTCGGCAAGGACCACGATGCGGAGAAGCTGCCGAAGATCTTCTACGTGAACTGGTTCCGCAAGGACGAGGCCGGCAAGTTCGTCTGGCCGGGCTTCAGCGAGAACGGCCGGGTGCTCAAGTGGATGATCGAGCGCATCGAGGGTCAGGCGGACGCGGTCGAGACACCGGTCGGCTACGTCCCGACGACCGACGCCCTGGACGTGAGCGGGCTGGACCTCAGCGTCGAGGCTCTGCAGGTCGCGCTGAACGTTGACGCCGACGAGTGGAAGGCCGAGCTGCCGCTGATCGAGGAATGGTTCGCCAAGCTCGGCGACAAGGTCCCGGCCACGCTCAAGCTCGAGCTCGACCACCTGAAGGACCGCCTCGGCTGACCTTCCCCGTACTCCGGCTGCTGACCCGGAAGCCAGTCAGTCGGACTGCAAAACGAAGCGCCCCGGCCACAACCGGGGCGCTTCGCTCTGTCCACCGGTACTTCGTCAGGCTGCGGAGCTACCCCTTGGATGCTGGGCACTCGGTTGGCGGAGCACTAGGTTGGGCGGCATGGAGATTCCGGAGAGTGCGCGCGCAGTACTCGAGTCGGATGCGCTCGCGCATCTGGTCACCATCAATCCGGACGGGAGCCCGCAGGTCTCGGTGGTCTGGGTGGGGCTGGACGGCGACGAAATCGTTGTCGGGCACGTGCCGAACAACCGCAAGGTGCAGAACATCCGCCGGGACGGCCGGGTCGCGCTGTCGATCGAGACCGACCGGCAGAACGAGATGGGCCTGACGGAGTACCTGGTGATCAAGGGCACGGCGCGGATCACCGAAGGCGGCGCCGTCGCGTTGCTGCGGGAGCTGGCGAAGACCTATCAGGGTCCGGACGCCGACTTCCTGCCCGGCGAGGGGCTGCCCGGCGGTTACATCACACACATTTCTGTCGAGAAGATCTCAGGAGTGGGGCCGTGGGCCTAGCCGGCAGACGGGGATCCGGCAGCTGAGTTCGTTGCCGTCGGCGGCGGTGTACTGGACGAGCGCCATCCAGCCGTCCGCGTGATGCTGCCGCCCGATCAGCCAGGCCGGTTGCCAGACGTCGTCCACCAGGGCGACGACATGAGCGGGCAGCGAGAGATCCAGGATCAATCTGAGGTCGTACGAAGACGGCCGGACCGCGAAGTCCGTCATCACCACCACATCCTTTCGTGAGGGGCGCGAAAACCGCGTCCCGATGCCTCACGAAAACCGGACGGATCCGACAGTACCCACTGGATGCCTCAGGCAAGCAATTTGGGTCGATTCTGATGGGATTCCGGTACGCCGCTGCGCGGGTAGTTCGTCGTACCGGAAATTCCTGGAGCTGAGCTCGGCGGCGCTTTAGGTTGGTGGGATGAAAATCGGAGTGATGCTGCCGGTGGGTGGGAACGACGGTCCGGCTGGCGGGAGTCCTGGCTGGGCCGACGTGAAGGCGATGGCGGTTGCGGCGGAGGAATCGGGGCTCGACTCGGTGTGGCTGGCGGACCATTTCTTCTATCGAGCGCCTGACGACACGGTCTACGGAATGCACGAGGCGTGGACGCTGCTCAGTGGGGTCGCTGCTGTGACCTCGCGGCTCGAGCTGGGGACGATGGTGCTGTGCGGGTCGTTCCGCGACCCGGGGCTGACGGCGAAGATGGCGGCGACGCTCGACCTGGTCTCCGACGGGCGGTTGATCCTGGGTGTGGGGGCTGGGTGGCACGATCCGGAGTACGAGGCGTTTGGATTGCCGACGGACCATCGGGTCGGGCGGTTCGAGGAGTGGCTGGAGATCGTCGCTCGGTTGGTGCGGGGCGAGACGGTGAGCTTTGACGGGAAGTATCACCAGGTGAAGGGCGCCGTCCTGGTGCCGGCTCCCGAGCGGCGGATTCCGGTGCTGGTGGCGGCGTTCGGCCCGCGGATGCTGGATCTGACGGCGAGGTGGGCGGACCAGTGGAACACCGCGTGGTTCGGCCTGCCGGACGAGAAGCTGACCGAACGCCTAGCCGCCATCCGCGCAGCCACAACCCCCGCCGGCACCACCGTCGACCTGACGGTAGGCATCACAGTCACCGACCCCACCCAACCTGCGGTCGCCGACCCAGAGTCCCCCACCATCTCCGGCTCGGTGGAAGACCTCGCCGAGGCCTTCAGGTCCTACGAGTCCCTCGGCATCTCCCACCTGATCGTCGGCACCGAACCGATGACCGTCCGCTCAGTAGAACACCTAGCCAAAGCCAAGTCCCTCGCCTTCGGCTGACCACTACGTGCCGAAGAACAGGAGGTAGTGCCGCTTTCGGCCAGCCGGACCCACCGCCTGAGCCTGACGTCGCGACGCAGACCGGAGCACCTCCTGTCCCTCGGCACACAAAACCTCAGCTGGAGAGGTGCCAACCCTCAGCAGACGGCGCACACCGTCGCCATTGCAAGGCCTGAGGGTGGCAGGTAGCGCCACGACGCCCCGCCGCTAGCCGAAAGCTGCTACCTCACTCCGCACCTCTGCCTGCCGAGGTGGCGCGCAGCGCCACGAGACTGCTCCACGCGTGGCAGCTGCCTTCTCGGTGCTCGCCGTCAAAACCTGCAGGCCAGCCCATGCGCGCCCTCCATCTCCTCTGCCGAGGTGGCGCGCAGCGCCACGAGCCCGCGCGGGCGGTGCGGACAGGCTTACGCGCCATCCGTCTCCGCTGCCGAGGTGGCGGGTAGCGCCACGAGGCTGCGCGTCATCTGAGCCGACCGGGCTCGTTCCGTCCGCAGTACGTCGGAGCCCGCAGCTCTAGCGTTCTTCGGCCGAGGCTGCGCGTTGGTGTTGCTATCACCCACCCCCGCAGCCGAGGGGGTGGATAGCGCTGTGAGGTTGCGGGGGCAGCTGTAGCGCGTGGCTGGGGGTGGGCCGGAAAGGTGAGAGCCGCCTTCGCCTTGCGGCGGGGCGGCTCTCGGGTGTTGCGGAGGCGGGGGGATTTGAACCCCCGAGAGGGGATTACCCTCAACCCGCTTAGCAGGCGGGCGCCATCGACCGGACTAGGCGACGCCTCCTCCGTTGCATCCGACTGCGATGCGACGACGGCCAAGACTATCCGGACAACCCGCCCGGCGGCAAAGTGGGGCCGCCGAGCCGCTCGGACGGTCGTCTTGGGGCTGGCTTTCGGGGACCTGTAACCTGACCAGTCGACGGAGTCGTAAGGTCACGTCAACCAAGGAGGCCGTGTCGGCGTCTGATTATCGGGGACCATCCTCTGAAGGTCCCGCACGCCGTCACGTCGTTGATCAGGGAACGGAGCCATGACGCGGAGTACTCGCGCAGCTGGACGCAGGTCCGCGCCTCGCGCCCACCGGTCCCGGCAGCGTGCTCAGCGTGCCTACCGCGCCCGGTCCGTGTCGAAGGCGATCGGCCTGACGCTGCTCAGCGCGCTGATCCCCGGTCTCGGTTTCGTGCTCGGCGGCCGTAAGAAGCTCGGCGCGTTCGTGATCACCCTGTACGCCGGTCTGCTGCTGCTCGCCGCCTTCATCGGCCTCACCCAGCGGGACTCGGTCCTCGCCCTCGCCGTCGACCCGAGCCAGCTGCTGCTCGCCACCGGCGCTGTCCTGGTGGCCGGGTTCCTGTGGATCTGCATCGTCGTCTCCTCGCACAAACTGCTCCGCCCGATCACGCTGACCTCGGTCGGCCGGTTCACCGGTTCGGCGTTCGTCGGGTTGCTCTGTTTCGGGATCGCGGTCCCGACCACGTTCGCCGCGCAGACCGTGATGGCCCAGCGCGACCTGATCGGTGGCGTCTTCAAGTCCGAGAAGGACTCCAAGAGCGCCACCCGGCCGAACGTCGACAAGAAGGACCCGTGGGCGAAGAAGCCCCGGCTGAACCTGCTGCTGCTCGGCGCGGACGACGGCGTCGGCCGTGAGGGCACCCGGACCGACACCGTGATCGTCGCGAGTATCGACACCAAGACCGGTGACACCGCGCTGATCTCGCTCAGCCGCAACTGGATGCGGATGCCGTTCCCCGAGGACTCTCCGCTGCACAAGATCTACCCCGACGGTTTCTACGACCCGAACGGCCCGGCCGAGCAGGCGGAGTACTACCTGGACTCGATGTACGAGAACATCCCGAAGCTGCACCCGGGCGTGCTCGGCGCTTCCGACAACGAGGGCGCCGACGCGCTCAAGGTGTCGGTGGGCGAGGCGATGGGTCTCGACATCGACTACTACATGCAGGTCAACCTCAAGGGTTTCGAGCAGATCATCGACGCCCTCGGCGGGATCACCGTCAACATCAACTACCGGGTGCCGATCGGCGGCGACTACGGCTCCGGCCCGGGGTCGAACGGGCACAAGAAGCCGTCCGGCTACCTGGAGCCCGGCCCGGACCAGAAGCTGAACGGCCGCGACGCGCTGTGGTTCGCCCGCGGCCGGTACGGCCTGAGCGACCCGTCGCGGCAGGAGCGGCAGCGCTGCACGATCCACGCGCTGGTGAACAGCGCGAACCCGCAGACCCTGGTGACGAAGTACCAGCAGATCGCCGCCGCGGGCAAGCAACTGCTGCGCACCGACATCCCGGGCGAGATCCTGGCATCCTTCGTCACGCTCGGCCTCAAGGTGAAGAACGCCAACGTCACCAACGTCGACCTGGACAAGCGCAAGAACTTCCCGACCGGCCAGAACCCGAACTACGAGGCGATGCGGGAGCTGGTCCAGAAGGCGATCCAGCCGAAGACGAAGCCGATCGCGTCGACCCCGTCCAGCAAGCCGTCGACCAGCCCGACGAAGAAGCCCACCAAGAAGCCGACCTCCGCCACCACCAAGCCGCCTGCCGGCGAGCCGCAGAACCTGAACGACGCCTGCGCCTACGACCCGAGCCAGACCGGCACCAACTAAACCGGTACGCCGGTACGCCGTCCGCCGACCCCTCCAGCCGCGATACTGGATGGGGTGAGGAGTCAGAAGCGACTGCTGGCAAGTCTTGTCGCGGCGGCGATGCTGATCACCGCCGGCTGCAGCGGTGAGGCCGACAAGCCCGCTGCGGCACCACGGACCGAGTCCACGCCGACACCCGCGCCTCCGCTGACAGTGGCGCAGTACAAGGCGTTGCTGGCTGGGATGGAGACGGCGCTCAGGCCGCTGATCGCCCAAGCGGTGACAGCCCCGACGCTGCCGGCGACCGACGCCGCCCGGGTCCGGCTGGCCAAGGTTCTCGAGCAGAACTACCAGACCTTGGACAGTGTGAAACCGCCTCCGGCCTGGGTCAGCCTCAACCGCTCCGTCCAGATGGCGATGATCAGTTACAACTCTCTCCAGAAGACCTTCAGCACCGGGATGCTGGAGAAGAAGACCGACTGCGGTGTGCCGAAGACGGTCCCCGAGCTGCTGTACGAAGCCCGGCGCGATATCTACTACACCGTCAAGAGCGCCTCGTTCGAGAACGCCGTGAAGGACCTGGCGAAGGTGAAGATCAGTTTCGGCAAGAACCTGTTCCCGGCTCCACCCCCGGATCCGCCGAACCAGAACCGGCGTGGCGTGAACGGTCAGGTGCTCCAGCGATCGGGTCCGCGCGGCAACGGCCGGCTGCAGATCACCAACGACTCGGACTCCGACGCAGTGGTCGTGGTGTCGACGGCCGGACCGAAGAAACCGCAGGCCAGCATCTATGTGCGATCCGGTTCACAGGCCACGCTGACTGGAATCCGCGGCACCTACTCGGTCTATGTGAAGACCGGGATGGACTGGGACGCCGCTCGCCGGCAGTTCACCGGCGCCTGCAACTACGAGAGCTTCCTGCAGTTCTTCGATCAACGGTCGAACTGGAAGATCAGCCTCGGCAAGAGGAAGGACGGCAACGCACTGACCAACGAGATCCCGGCGTTCTGAGTCGGGTCGGCAGTGGTCCCGCTGGTGGGTGGGCGGAGTACCGGTGAGATCCTGGGCTGATGCGTACGACGTACCGGATGCGGTCTGGGCGGTTTCTCGGGATCCCGGCCGCTGGGTTGATCCTGCTCGGGGTGGCGGCAGTGCTGTGGGGTGTCGGGTTGCCGACCGCCGTGGTGACGGTGTTCGCCGCTTTGGGCGGGCTGGTCGTGCTGGCCGGACTGTGGATCCTCCTCCGCCCGCCGGTACTGCTCAAGCTGGGGCCGGACGACGTACAGGTGCGCGGGCTGCGGACCCCTTGGACCGACATCACCGAGGTCGGCCGGACCGGTACGACGCAGGGTGAAGCGATCGTGCTGCGGACCAAGCGGGAGGAGCACTCGGTGCTGATCCCGGTGCACTGGCTCGCTCCCGCACGAGTGGACAAGCTCGAGACGGATCTGCGCGAGCGACTCAATGCGGCAAACGGTTACACCATCTGGGACGGCACTGCCGGCGAGCCGGGCGACCCCGCAGAATGAGAGTCGTTCGTTTGCGCTGACAAAGGGAGCCCGCAGACCGTGTTGTCGTTCGAGATGTCCGCCGAGGAACTGCTCACCTACCAGGGGACCAATCCCCGGCCGGCCGATTTCGACCAGTTCTGGGAGAAGTCGCTGGTCGAGCTCGCCGCCACCGAGCCGGAGACCGAGTTCGCCGAGGCGACCGACTTCCCGCTTCCGTTCGCGAAGACCGAGCATCTTTACTTCACCGGCACTGGCGGCTACCGCGTGCACGCCAAGGTGATCCGGCCGCACAACGCCGAAGGCCCGGCCGTGCTGATCTTCCACGGGTACGGCGGCGAGCAGCCCAAGTGGGTCGAGCTGCTCCCGTACGCCGCCCGCGGGTTCACTGTGGCCGCTCTCGACGTGCGCGAGCAGGTGGCGTTCCGGACCGACTCGCAGCAGGCCAACAGCTTCTCCCTGCGCAACCACCTCGTGGAGGGCCTGGACGACGGCCCGGAAGGGTTGCTGTACCGGCACGTCTTCCTGGACACCCGCCGGCTCGCCGACATCATCGGCGCCCTGCCGGAGGTCGACGAGACCAGAATCGGCACCACTGGCTGGAGCCAGGGCGGTGGGCTCAGCCTGGTCTGTGCGGCCCTGGCGCCGGGGATCAAGTCCACGGCTAGCGTGTTCCCGTTCCTGGTCGACTACCAGCGCGCGTGGGAGCTCAACCTGGAGAAGGGCCCGTACGACGAGATCACCACCTGGTTCAAGAAGCGCGACCCCAGGCACCTGCGCGAGCAGGAGGTGTTCACGACGCTCGGCTACATCGACCTGCAGCACCTGGCGCCCAAGGTCCAGTCCGACGTCACGCTCTACATCGGCCTGGAAGACCAGACCTGCCCGCCGTCGACGCAGTACGCCGCCTACAACAAGCTGGGCGGCCCCAAGCAACTCCGCGTCTACCCGGACTTCGGGCACGACGACCTGCCCGGAGCCCTGGACGAGATCTTCCAGTCCTTCAGTACGAACCTGTAGACCCCCTCGGTAGCCCCGCAGTACCCGCCTCCACCTTTTAGGTGAGTACTGCGCGGCCGCCTCGAGGTCAGTTCGCTTCTTTACCGACCCAGTAGTGCCAGGGTGGTGAAGCCACTGGAGACCGGGTCAAACCGTCCGGCCAGGTCGCCGGCAGGTCATGACTCCGAGCCGCGTACAAAATCACCTCCGATGCTGTCCGGTCACCGCGTACGGCGACTCGTGCGGCCGTCTCGGCCCGCATGTCCGCCAGGTAGTGAATGGCGGGCAGGAACTCGGCACTGAGGCGAGGGCTCAGCCGGCCGACGGGCTCGTCGTCCAGCCTGACCTCCACCACCATCTGGTGCCGCTCCTGGAACCCGTCCTCTTCCTCGACCGCGTGCATCGTCCCGTACGCCCAGCACTCGCCTTCCGGCCGGAAGAACGGCGCCAGGACATCCGGAGGGACCTCACCTCCCGGTACGACGATCCCGCTGCCCGGCGGCAGCAGGTGATAGCTCCCGGGCGGTGGCAGGTTCACCGGGACCAGCATGTGCGGCTGGCCCAGAGCGACGGCGACGCTGGCATGGAACTCGGTGCCGTGATCGCCTCTGCCCTCCCAATCGGCGGGTTCCCATTCACTGACCCACAAGTGACACGGCACCTGCGGTTGCAGGCCCTGGGCCACCAGTTCCGACAACACCGGGTGGTACCGGTGCGCATCGTCCCGCGGCAGGTAGCCGACCACCTTGCCCTGCACCCGAACTGCGATCGAGCGGGGGTCGAAGCGGTTTCGCGGTTCTGGGACAAGATCCGCGGTGGTGTCCAGGTCTGCGCCACGAGCCGGGATCGGGTCGGGAAACAGGCGACGGATCGCCTGCTCGTGCGGAGCCTCCCGCACGACCTCCTGCCCACACCACAACGCGTCGCCCCACAGACTGAACGGAATCGATTCCATCTGTGCCCTCCAGTCCCCGTTGACCGGTTTACTCGGCTCATCCCGTCCAGACCCCTGGCCGTTACACCGAGTGAGCGTATGAGAACTAGACTGCCCACGCCAGACCCTTTTCACTCCTGAAAAAACGACCTGTTGCGCAACGGTGTCCGGCGGTCCGAACTCTGGACGTAGCGTGTCTTGTGCAGCGAGCAATTCGTTGGAGATCGTGCAGATGCACGGGAAGGAACGTCATGCAGGGCAGGGCAAAGACCGACTCCATGCCGGGTCACTCAGTTGTTTCAAACGCGGTCGACGTGGGGCAGATCGAGGCTGCCGTCCGGCGCCTCGACGGGGTCGCGGTCCGGACGCCGTTGCAGCGCAACCTGCGACTCTCCGCACGCACCGGTGCCGACGTCTGGCTGAAACGCGAAGACCTGCAGATCGGGCGTTCCTACAAGCTGCGCGGCGCCTACAACTTGATTGCCCAGCTCGACGACGCTTTCAAGAAGGCCGGCGTGGTGTGTGCGAGCGCGGGGAATCACGGGCAGGGGTTGGCGTACTCATGCCACATCCTCGACGTCCACGGCCGGGTTTTCGTACCGCGGACCACGCCGCGCCAGAAGCGTGACCGGATTGCGGCTCTGGGCGGTTCTCAGGTCGAGGTCATCGTGACTGGCGACACCTATGACGATGCCGCCGCTGCTGCGCTTGCCGAGGCGGCCGCGACCGGCGCGACGCTGGTGCCTGCCTTTGACGATCCGAGAACCGTTGCGGGACAGGGGACGCTTGCTGTTGAACTCATCGAGCAGCTTGGCCATGCGCCCGACGTACTGGTGGTGCCGGTTGGTGGAGGCGGGCTGATCGCTGGGGTGGCGACTTGGCTGGCGCAGCGGCATCCCGAAGTACGGATTGTCGGGGTTGAGCCTGCGGGGGCGGCGAGTATGGCTGCTGCGTTGGCAGCTGGTGAGCCTGTGACGCTGCCGCATCTCGACAGCTTTGTGGATGGAGCGGCCGTACGCCGGGTCGGTGACGTGACACTCCCGCTTGTCGCGGCGGCTGGTGTGGAGTTGATGTCGGTGCCCGAGGGGTTGGTTTGCTCCGAGATGCTGGAGCTGTATCAGACGGACGGGTTGATCGCTGAGCCAGCAGGAGCTTTGTCGGCGGCCGCACTCGGCAACGGGGTGGAGGTCAAGCCGGGGCAGACGGTGGTCTGCCTGCTGTCGGGTGGGAACAACGATGTGAGTCGGTACGGCGAGATTTTGGAGCGGTCGCTGGTCCACAAAGGGCTCAAGCACTACTTCCTGGTGACCTTTCCGCAGGAGCCGGGAGCTTTGCGGCAGTTCCTCGATGATGTTCTTGGGCCGGATGACGACATCACGCTGTTCGAGTACGTGAAGCGCAACAACCGGGAGACCGGCGTCGCCCTCGTCGGCATCGAGATCGGCCGGCCCACTGACCTCACCGGTCTGCTGGACCGGATGGAGGCGGCACCGCTCGACATCGAACGCATCAAGCCGGACTCCGCCGAATTCCGCTACCTCATCTGACCAACCACCGGCTGGCTGGCGGGTGGGGGGCGGGTGGGATGAGTCGCCCGCGCCGCCTGCGCTGGACGCTCCTTCGTCGCATCCTGCTCCGGCTGCTCCCACCCGCTCTTGCCGCCGTACTCCTGCGATGGGTCCGCGCGCGTGCTCCTTCGTCGCCCGCTTGGTGAAAGCAGGCGGGTCGCGGGGATGCGCGTTGGCGGTGGCTGCTGGGTAGGCGGGCTACCCAGTTGGTGCAAGCGGACCGGTTGGGCGGGCAGAAACTCCGGTGGCTGGAGTGGATGGAGTGGGTAAGTTCGCCCCCCACGCTGCCTGCGCTGGACGATCCTTCGTCGCATCCTGCTCCGGCTGCTCCCACCCGCCTATGCGCGTACTCCTGCGATGGGTCCGCGCGCGTGCTCCTTCGTCGCCCGCTTGGTGAAAGCAGGCGGGTCGCGGGCTCGGGTGTCGGCGGTGGCTGCTAGGTGGGCGGGTTGCCCAGTTGGTGAGAGCGGACCGGTTGGGGGGAACCCGAGTTCGCGGCGGCTGGTGGTTGGGAGGGTGGCTGATGGCACCCGGTGGGTGAAGCGCGGGACGGTTGCGGGGAACCCCTACCCGGGTCGCTGTGGTTGGAGTGGGGCGACTCGGCTGTGGTGGAGTTCGGTCGGGCGTATCAGGTCGGGCGTCGGACGACGCTGGGCGAAGTGACGGAGCCCTGGTTCGGGTGGGCGCAAAGCTCAGACCGTCGAGCGGGCCGACCGCATCTGAGCGACAGCACGCGCTGGCGAACAGCTGACCAGCACTCCAGGGGCCGGTCGGGACTTCATCAACAACGGAACCCCCACCGACCCCTCCATGACGTGACGACACTGATCCGAATTGTTGCCTTGCGCAACATCAGATCGTTGTCCACAGAACCGGGTGCCCTGTGCACAACTTGGCTAGTTCCTGCCAACTCCGATTCTCCTTATAAACAAGGCCGTCTGAGTTCAGAAATTGTCGGTGGCGGTGTCTAGAGTTTGCTGCATGGAGACCACGCAGCTACTCCCACCGTCGAGGCTCGGTGACAGCGACCTGCTGTCCACCCTCGACGCGGTCGAGGCTGCCCTCTCCACTCTGAGCACGTACCGCCTGCAGTTGGTCGCGGACTTCGACCAGCGCGGCCTGGCAGGCGAGCATGGTGCCCGCGACACCGTCGAGTTCTTGTCGCTGCGTCACCACCGCAACCGCCGCGAGATCAAGCAAGACCTCACGACCGCCGAGGCCCTGCCCACCTACACCGCCGTCACCGCCGCCCTGCCCGACCCCGCAGCACCCGCCGACCCGACACCCACCACCGCCGACGCCCCGGCCCCGGGCCTGGTGTTGAACCCGGGCCAGGCCGCAGCCATCATCACCACCTTGAAGAAAGCCCCAGCCTCGGTCCCAGACGATTTGCTGCGGGTGGCCGAGGAGCAGATGATCGAAGCCGCCCAACTGCTCACTCCGGACGGGCTGCTGGGGTTCGGCCGCGAGGTGCTGGCCCGGTTGGACACCGACGGCCCCGAACCCGCCGAGCACGACGCCGCCGCGCGCGAGTCGCTCACGCTGCACCGGGCCGACGGCGGCGTGAAGTTCACCGGCTACCTCGCGGGCGAGAACGCTGAACAGTTCCGTACCCAGATCAACCGGTTGTCCAAGCCCCACCGCACCGTCGACGGTGAGCTGGACCCGCGCCCGCACGACAAGCGCCAGGCCGACGCGTTGACCGTGATTCTGGATCTGGCCGCGGCCAACACACCCCGCACCGACAGCGACCCTGGTACGTCGGGTGGGCCGGGTGTTCCGCACATCACCATCACCATCGACTTCGACGACCTCCGCACCGCCACCACCCACGCCGTCGGCGAGCTCGTCTACGGCGACAACCTCTCTGCCTCCGCCGTACGCCGCCTCGCCTGCGACGCTGCGATCCTGCCGATCGTGCTCGGCTCGGACTCCCAGCCGCTCGACGTCGGCACCGAGCAGCGTTTCGTGACCCGGCCGATCCGGCGGGCGCTGATGAGGCGGGACAAGGGCTGCGTGGTCTGTAAGGCGCCGCCGTGGCAGTGCCACGCCCACCACCTGATCCACTGGATCGACGGCGGCCCGACCTCGATCACGAACCTGGTGCTGCTGTGCGCCGGTCACCACCGCGCCGTGCACTCCGGCCAGTGGGCCATCACCATCACCGGCGGCGTCGTCCACGTCGCCCGGCCCACCTGGACCAGCCCCGGCATCACCAGCGCCGCGGGCCTCGCCAACCTGACCGACCTATCCCGCTACCGCAGCCCGATCTCAGGCGGACAGGTCAGTGTCAGCCCGCAGCACGAACACCCCGACCGCGTAACCACCACCAGTCTCACCGGACAATCGGGCCGTCCGTCCAGCCCGCAGACCAGCCCGCCGACGAGCCCGCAGTCCAGCGTGCAGCCAGGCGCCGGCGCCCTGCCTTGGCTGACCCCAGAAGCCGTCGCACTCCTCGACCCGTGGGGTGACGGCGGCACGCCCTCCGCCGGCCCGTAGCACCCCCGCCCCGCCGGTGGCCCCGCCCACGTGGCAAGTCGGCCCTTGAAGCCGACGGCGCGTATGCCCGCTGCCTAATCGCCCGTTCACCACGGATCGGGCGACTAGAGCCGCGCCTGAAAACATCGTCGTGTACGGGGCGACCAGCGGGCGTACATCTGGCTCGAGGGGCGGATCCCCGGCGGTGTTTCCGGCGCTGGTCGGCCGAAGTGGCTGGTGCGCCTGACGGACGGTAGGGCTGGCTCGAAGGGTGCGGCACCGGCGGTGGCTCCGGAACCGGTCGGCCGAAGTGGCTGGTGCGCCTGACGGACGGTAGGGCTGGCTCGAAGGGTGCGGCACCGGCGGTGGCTCCGGAACCGGTCGGCCGAAGTGGCTGGTGCGCCTGACGGACGGTAGGGCTGGCTCGAAGGGTGGGGCACCGGCGGTGGCTCCGGAACCGGTCAGCCGAAGTGGCTGGTGCGCCTGACGGACGGTAGGGCTGGCTCGAAGGGTGCGGCACCGGCGGTGGCTCCGGAACCGGTCAGCCGAAGTGGCTGGTGCGCCTGACGGACGGTAGGGCTGGCTCGAAGGGTGCGGCACCGGCGGTGGCTCCGGAACCGGTCAGCCGAAGTGGCTGGTGCGCCTGACGGACGGTAGGGCTGGCTCGAAGGGTGCGGCACCGGCGGTGGCTCCGGAACCGGTCAGCCGAAGTGGCTGGTGCGCCTGACGGACGGTAGGGCTGGCTCGAAGGGTGCGGCACCGGCGGTGGCTCCGGAACCGGTCAGCCGAAGTGGCTGGTGCGCCTGACGGACGGTAGGGCTGGCTCGAAGGGTGGGGCACTGGCGGTGGCTCCGGAACTGGTCGGCTGGGGTGGCTTGCGCGGCGAGCGAGCAGGGATCGTCGCGGCTGGTCGGTTTCCCAGAGCTCGGTGCCGATCGAGGCTTTGGTGAGCCTGGCGGCGGGGTGACGAGACTCGACCCGGTCGAGATCGCCCACAACCGGACAAGGCGGCGCAGGACGCCGAGCTGATCATCGTGCTCGGCGACGACGGCTCGAAGCAGCCTACGTTCGCGACGCACAACGCACTCCCGCCGATCCGCCCCAAGGCCCCGCGCCCACGCGCCCTACCCCGGCAACGTGCCCCAGTGGCTCACACCCGGCAGCCCAGACCACCCAAGGTGACCCACGCCTGGCTACCCACTCAGGCGACGAGCAGCTCGCTAGTACTCAGACCCCCACATCTGGCGACTCGCACCCAGCGACGCCCGCCGGGCAACCCGCACCCAGTGACCCCACCGGGCAACCCAAACCCAGGCAACCCGCGCCCGGGCAAGGACACCGCGGGATGAGGAGGTACCTCGGCCGGGTTCGGGTGGCCCTGGCCGAGGTTTGTGGAGGTTCGGCTGAGGTGGAGGTCGACTTGGGCGCATTGGGTGAGGAGCGAGCGGTTAGTTGGCTTGGTGGAGGGAGGGCAAGGACCAGACGTCCGCGATCGAGGGGTCATAGCCCGTGGCCGTCGCGTTGTGTTGGATTCGGACTCGGGCGGTCGGGCCATTTAGCAGGGCTGGATCGTCGATGACGAATTGATAGGTTTCCAGCCCGCCGCCCGACCGACTCATCGCTCGGCGTGTGACGACCTTGCCGTTCACCAGGATTTCGTAGTCCTTCACCTGGGCTCGGTCGTAGGTCTCTACCAGGCGCATCACGAACGGCTGGCCGGCCGTGATCGCCAGGTCGAACTCGAACCACGCGCCGGGCACATTGATCCCGGCATATCGTCGAGTTCGTCCGCTCTCCACATTTGTGCCCGACGACGGTGCGGCGGTTAAGCCGTGCGCTTTCTCGGAGGCGGGCTCGCCGAGGTCCACGTAGTCGATGGCGTTTGGCGGCTCCAACGACTGGGTCACGGTGAAGCCAAGGGGCGCGGTGGCCAGTTCGCCGCGGGTGTCCGAGAACTTCGCCGTGAAGCTCACCGGCCCCGCGTTGACGGTGAGCGGTATCGGCACCCGCACGTTGACGGTTGACCGAGCGCCGGGCGCCAGAGTCACCGTGGAAGGCTTCGGCGCAGCCCAGCCCTCCGGCACGGCTACCTCGAGCGTCCCGGTCACCGCGGAGCTCGAACGGTTCTTGACCACTGCCGTCGCCGTGGTCGTCGTACCGGGCTCGCCTGAGGACGGTGTCACCGCCACCGTTGCGAAGCTGACCGGCGCCGGTCCGACCACGAAGTGATAGGTGCCTGAGGCAACTGTCATCGACACCGTCGAACCTTCGTCGACTACGTCCCCGACGTGGTCGGCGCCGGCGAGCGGCTTACCACTTTCCTTGATCATGGCGGGGTTCAGCGCCGGGAGCCGGACAATCGCGGTCGTGTTGGCCGGCACGGTCACGTCCAGGGTCAGGCCGTACTCCGCGGAGCCTTTCCAGCGGCTCGCGATTTCGCCGTACGGCGTTTGATGGCGGAAGTCGGAGGAGTCGATGCCGTTCCCCGGCGTCGGCGCGATCAGCGCCTTGCGGTAGCCGGGCTCGGCGGCCGAGACGCCGGCGAGGGTCCGGTACATCCACTCGCCGACGGCGCCGTACGCGTAGTGGTTGAAGGAGTTCATCCCGACGTCGTTGAAGGTGCCGTCGGGATTGATCGAGTTCCAGCGCTCCCAGATCGTGGTCGCGCCCTTGCCGATCTCGTAACCCCAGGACGGGTACGACGTGTTCTGCAGCAGCTTGTACGCCAGGTCGGTGCGGCCGATCTTGGTGAGCACCGGGAGCAGTCCGTCGACGCCGAGGAAGCCGGTCGACAAGTGGGTGTCACGGCGGATGATCGTGTTCGCGAAGTGCTGCCCGGCCGCTGTCACCTTGGCCGGCGGGATGAGGTCGCTGGTGAACGCGAGGATGTAGCCCGTCTGACTGTCCGTGCCGACCCGTCCGTCGGGCAGCACGAAACGAGACGCGAAGACAGTCCGGGTGTCCTCATAGAGCTTCTGGTACTTCGCGGCGTCCGCCTGGTTGCCGATCGCGGCGGCCATCTGACTCAACTGGCGAGCGCCCTTGGCGATGAACGACGTACCGATCAGGTCACCCGGGGTCGGGTCGTCGAGGTTCAGCCAGTCGCCGTAGTCACCGCCGCCGCGGATGAGTCCGTCGGAGGTCGCGACCAAGTAGTCGACGTACCGGCGCATCGAGTCGTAGTGCTGAGTGATGATCGCCGTGTCGCCGTACGCCTGCCAGAGCGTCCACGGGACGTTGACGCCCGCGTCCGCCCAGCCGGCGTTGCCCAGTCCGCCGTCGAACGAGTTGGGCACGGTCGGCGCGACGCTGGCGTAGGCGCCGTTGGCGGCCTGGCTGTCGCGGAGATCCTGCAGCCACTTGGTAAGGAACGCCTGCGAGTCCAGGTTGTAGACGGCTGTCCGGGCGAACACATTGATGTCGCCGGTCCAGCCCATCCGCTCGTCGCGGGCCGGTGTGTCGGTCGGGATGGAGAGGAAGTTGCCGCGCTGACCCCAGACGATGTTGCTGTGCAGCTTGTTGACCAGCGGCGAGTTGGTGACGAACCGGCTGACCTCGGCGCCGTCCGTGCCCATCACCACGCCGGTGATGGCGCTGGCCGGCGGGGCTGTGGGGAGGCCGCTGACTTCGACGTACCGGAAGCCATGGAAGGTGAAGCGCGGTTGGTAGGTCTCCGGGCCGCTGGTGGCGAAGGTGTAGCGGTCGGTGGCTTTCGCACTGCGCAGGTTGTCGGTGTAGAGGGTCCCGTCGGGGTTGAGCACCTCGCCGTACCGGATCTTGACTGTCTGCCCCGGCGTCCCGGTCAGCCGGAGCCGCGCGACGCCGACCATGTTCTGGCCGAGGTCGTAGAGGTAGACGCCGGGCGTCGGCGAGGGGATCGCCGTGGCCTCGAGCTCCTCGGTGATTCTGACCGGCTGATCCGTCTGCGGGACAAGTTTTGCGGTCGCGCTCGGCCGGATCTGCACGGGCTCCCACTCAGTTGGCGTACGCCGAGCGTCATACGTTTCACCGTTGAGCAGATCAGCAGCCCGTACTGCGCCTGGCGCGGTCTCCCACGTCGAGTCGGTCCCGAAGGCGTCGGTACTGCCGTCGGTGTAGGTGACGCGCAGTTGCGCCGAGAGAGCTGTCTCGCTGCCGTACTTGTTCGAACCGAACATCGCCAGATTGCCCGCGAACCAGCCGCCGGCGAGCTCCGCGCCGATCGTGTTGGCACCCTTCGACAGCAGCCTGGTGACGTCGTAGCTCTGGGACTGGATCCGGCGGGTGTAGTCGGTCCAACCGGGGGCGAGTTGGTGGTCGCCGACCTTCCGGCCGTTGAGGCTGAGCTCGTAGATGCCCTGCGCGGCAGCGTGCATCCTCGCCCGCGCCACAGTCTTTGCTCTAGGCAACGAGATGTTCTTGCGGAAGACCGGGATCGCCTTGCCCGGCAGCCAGAGGTCGGTGGTGCCCTTCAGCTGCAGACCGCCGGCGGGCAGGAGCGAACCGTCCGGGAACGTCTGATCGCCGGAGGGGAAGGCCGTGTCGACGAGGATGCGGCCGGCGGAGTTCGTGACCCTCAGGGTGTGGACGACACCGGCTTCCGCGCCGTGGGTCCGGAAGCCGACGAGGCCGGGGGCGTTGTGATCGGCGCGGTCGCGGCGGTCGACCTGGGTGCCGTCGATCCAGGTGGTGATCGTTTGTCCGCTGACGGTGATCCGGAGGTGGTGCCGCTGTTTGAGGTTCACGTTCAGCGGGATCTCGCCGAGCAGCGTGTAGCCGCTGGGCAGCTTCACGTGCGGGCGCAGGAGCGGGCGGCTGTCGTTCTCCTGGTTGAGCTGCCACATGTAGCCGTTGCCAGCACGACCGCGGAAGAAGACTCCGAGCGCGTCCTTGGCGAGCGTGACGTCGGCGTCGAGGGTGTAATCGGTCCATTCCGCGCCCGGCTGGCTGTCGGCGCCGATCCAGTCGCCTCGCCAGTCCTGCGGTTGGAGCGCGGCCGTCTCGAAGGTCGCGACCGGCGCCCAGGCGGACGCGGTACCGGTGTCGTCCCAGACCCGGACGGTCCAGAAATACTGGGTGTAAGGCGTGAGCGCGGGGCCGGCGTACAGGATGTCGACGGAGCGGTCGGACGTGACGACGCCGCTGTTCCAGACGTCGGGCTGGGAGGTCTTCGCGGCGGTGGAGGCGACATGGATCTCGTACTGCGTTTGGGTGGTGCACCGGCGATTGCTGTCGAGCTGCCAGCTCAGGCGGGGTGTGCCGGCGGCGATACCCAGCGGGTTGGTGAGGCTGTTCGTTCTGAGGTTCGCGATCTTGGTGGTGGCCGATGGCGCGGCGGTGGCGGGCAGGAGCGGGGTGAGCAGGAGGACGGCGGCTAGTAGGCAGCCGAAGCGCGAGCGGAGAGACATCTGGACGGGCTCCTCACGGACGGGCGGTTCCACAGGAAGAGGCGTACGAAGGCACTACCGGGTACCGCCGCGAGCATTCACCAGAGGCTGCGACGGTTACGGGACCGCTGGAGGCCAGGTGACCACCGGAGGCCGTAACGCGCGTTGCCGACCAGAGGCCGGCTGGGGTTAGAGGAGGCCGCGGCGGGCGGCCCAGACGATGGCTTCTACGGCGGTGCCGAAGCCGAGGCGGTCGCAGGCGGCGCGGGTGCGCCGGCGTACGGTGCGTTCGGAGAGGTCGAGGCGGCGGGCGACCGAGTCCATCGGCAGACCGGTTGCGAGCAGGCGCAGGAGCTGGAGATCGTCGTGGCTGATCTCGCGATGCGCTCCCCGGCTGACCCGGGCCAGCGCGTCACGCGACCGGACGTCGCGACCGAGGGTCTCGTGAGCCGGCGCCTCGCGGGCGAGCAACTCCCGGTCGAGTGGGTCGTGGGCGTGCGGGTCGCGGGCGTGCGCTTCCCGCGCGTGAGCCTCCCGAGCGAACGCCTCCCTGGTCAAGGTGTCCCGCGGCTGCGGCTCGCGCCCCACCTGCTCCCTTGCATGCAGCTCCCGCGGCTGCGGCTCACGCGCCGCCTCGCGGGGACGCAAGTCGCGCGGGTGCTCGTCCCGTGCCAACTGGTCGCGGGGATGCAGGTCCCGCGCCAGGCTGTCCCGGGCTTGCTCGGCGGCGTACAGGTCGCGCGCCTGCTCGTCACCCGGTTGCTGGTCGCGCGGGGGGAGCTCGCGCGGGACGGGGCGGAGGTGGGGTTCTCGGGGGTGGGTTCGGTTTTCCGGGGCGAGGGGGTTGTTCTGGAGAATGGTCATCGGATCACCTTGTTCCGAACACCCGGGACTCGGCGGCGTCCCAGTCGGCCGGTTTGCCCTGCGGCTGGTAGTGCCGCAGCTTGTGGGTCGCGCGGACCAGTGCGCGCATAGCGGTCAGGTCGGGCAGTGGTTCGCCGAGCGCTCGCGCCTGGACCAGCACGTTGCCGAGCGCGGAGGCCTCGACCGGCCCGGCGAGCACAGGCAGTCCACAGGCGTCGGCGGTCAGCTGGCAGAGCAACTCGTTCTGCGAACCGCCGCCGATCACGTGCACGACGTCGATCTCACGGCCGGCGACGTCCTGCGCCAGCCGCAGCGTCCGGCGGTACGCCAGCGCAAGACTCTCCAGCACGCACCGCGCGACAGCCGCCCGCGATCGCGGAGCATCCTGCCCGGAGCGCGCACAGAACTCCTCGATCCGCCCCGGCATGTTGCCGGGGGCAAGGAAACTCGGGTCGTCGGGATCGATCAGTACTGCGAACGCGGGCGCCGCGGCAGCTTCGCGCAGCAGACCCGGCAAGTCGTCGTCACCCCACACCCGCAAACATTCCTGCAGGATCCAGAGCCCCATCACGTTCTTCAGGAACCTGATCCGGCCGTCGACCCCGCCTTCGTTGGTGAAGTTCGCCTGTTGCGCCTCGGCCGTGAGTACGGGCTCGTCGAGCTCCAGCCCGGCCAGCGACCACGTCCCCGAAGAGATGTAGGCGAACCGCTCGCCCTCCGCCGCCGGCACCGCGACGACCGACGATGCGGTGTCGTGCGACCCGACCGCGATGACCGGCGTCACCGGATCAAGCCCGGTCTCCTCAGCCACCGCAGGCAGCAAGGTCCCGATCATCTGCCCCGCTTCCCGAATCTCCGGCAACAACCCAGCCGGTACGCCGATCCGCTGGGCGAGACTCTCGTTCCAGCCGCGCGCCCGGACGTCGTACAGCTGGGTCGTCGAAGCGTTCGTCGCTTCTGCACCACGCTTGCCGGTCAGCCAGTAGCCGAGCAGATCCGGGATCATCAGCAACGTCGCGGCCCGGTCGAGCCCTTGCTCGGCGGCCAACTGGTAGATCGTGTTGAACGGCAACTGCTGCAACCCAGTCACCGCATACAACTCGTCCTCGGGAATCTGCGTAAGCACCCGCTCCATCACGCCATTCGTCCGGGCATCCCGGTAGTGCACAGGATTCCCCAGCAACTTGCCATGAGCGTCGAGCAACCCGTAATCCACAGCCCAGGAGTCGATGCCAACTCCGGCAAGTGGCGAGCCGTCGGAGGTCGCGCGGGCGAGGCGATCCGCTGCGGCCAGCCCGACGAGGGTCTCGCGGTACAGCGCGAGGATGTCCCAGTGCAGTGTCTCGCCGAGCCGCACCGCGCCGTTCCAGAACCTGTGTACTTCGGTCAGGTCCAGCCGGCCGGCATCGACGCGACCGACCATGACCCGGCCGCTCGAGGCTCCGAGGTCCACTGCTGCGAGATTCAGGCCCATATCAGACCTTCACGACGCGGAGGTCGAGGTGGAGGAGGTCAGCTACTGCCTTCAGTTCCGCGGCGCGGTGGCCGGTACCGAGCGCCCAGTGGTGGGCTACGCCGGACGCTGACCAGGCGTCGGTCCACTCGCCCGGGTCGCAGCCGAAGTCGACGCGCGACGTGGTGTTGCCGATCTGCAGCAGCGGACCCGGCACAACCTCGCCCTCCGAGGCGATCAACCGGAACGAGCCGTCGCGCAACTGCCCGAGCCCCAACGCAGTGACCGGGCCGTGCTTCACGTCGAACTCGACCGAGACTCCCCAGCCACGCTTGCCGTGGTACACCCCGAGCCCACGCAGCAACGGCTTCTTCGCACTGATCGCGAGGTGGGCCGGGCCGTCGTGTCCCATCTCCACCACGTTGTCGTGGAAGTTCAGCGCCTGCAGCTCGGTGAACGAACCACCCGCGCCCAGCTTGTCCATCACCAGCATCGCCAGCGACGTCCGCAGCTCGTACTCCCCCGCCGCCGGCACACCCCTTGCCGTGAGCAACGATGCGCCGAGGATCATCCCGGCGGCGACCCGCTCGTGGGTCTCGCCATCGAGCCCGCGGTGGTAGTAGGCCAGCGTGTCGAGCCGGAAGTCCTCGACCAGCCGGTCCAGCGCAACCGACACCGTCGCACCCCAGCGGAAGTCGTCCTCCACCACCGAGTCGTCCAGGTCGAAGATCTCCCGGGCGACCTTCATGCGAGCGTTCGTCTCGGACTCGGTGACCTTCTCCACCCGAACCCGCAGATCGTCGATCTCGAGGATCTCGACGTGCCCGCCGAGTTGCGCGGAGACCAGCGTCGGGTCGGTGATCACGTCCATCATGCCCGGATAGAGATGCCCGAGCAGACCGTGCCGCCCGTGCCGGAGCGCAGCCCGAACTCCCGCCGCCCTGAGCCACCGCTCGATCCGGGCCCACGCGCGCTCGTCCTCGACGTACCCGGAGACCGAGCGGAAGTCGATTCCGCAGCGTTCGAAGGCGTTCGCCATCTCCGGCAGTGGGCAGGCGCCGCAGTACGCGAGCCAGGCGCCGGTGTCGAAGGACGCGTGATCCATCGACTCCGTCGGCTGCAGGTTGAGCAGCAGGACCGGAGCTCCGCTGCGCTGGGCGATCGGGACGAGCATCGAGGCGGTCATGTAGGTGGTCAGGAAGCCGACGATCAGATCGCAGTCGGCCAGCCTGAGCTTCTCGGCCGCGGCCGCTCCCTCGGTCGCGTCGGAGATGAAGCCGACGTCGACCACCTCGCAGTCGAGCGCGGAGAACCGCTCCGACACCCGTCGCGCCGAGGCCTGCAACTGCGGGAGCAGGTCGGGGAACTGCGGCCAGTACGCGCCGAGGCCACCCGCGACCAGCCCGATCCGAGTCTTCCGTGGCTCCACCCACGGCAGCACGCCATGCCCGTCCACGGAACGACTCGGATCGCTACTCCACATGACAAACTCCTCAGCGCAGGAAGGCGGCGGCAACGCCGGCATCGACGGGTACGTGCAGGCCTGTCGTCAGGGACAGATCCCCAGCAGCGAGAGAGAACACTGCCGCGGCCACGTGCTCCGGCAGCACCTCGCGCTTGAGCAGCGTGCGCTGCGCGTAGAAGGCACCCAACTCCGACTCCGGTACGCCGTACACCGCGGCGCGTTGCGCGCCCCAGCCCTTGGCGAAGATCCCGGAACCGCGGACGACCCCGTCGGGGTTCACGCCGTTGACGCGGATGCCGTACTCACCCAGTTCAGCCGCGAGCAGCCTGACTTGGTGGGCCTGGTCGGCCTTCGCGGCGCCGTACGCGACGTTGTTGGGACCGGCGAAGACCGCGTTCTTGCTGGAGATGTAGACGATGTCCCCGCCAATGCCCTGGTCGATCAGCACCTTCGCGGCGGCGCGCGAGACCAGGAACGAGCCCTTCGCCATCACGTCGTGCTGCAGGTCCCAGTCCTTCTCGGTGGTCTCCAGCAGCGGCTTCGAGATCGACAGGCCGGCGTTGTTGACGACCAGGTCCACGCCACCGAAGGCGAGCACCGCCTCCCGCATCGCCTGCTCGACAGCCGCGCCGTCCGACACGTCCGCGCCGACGGCCACCGCACGATCCGCAGTACCGATCTCCTTGGCGACGGCTTCGGCGGCGGCCAGGTCAAGGTCGGCGACGACGACGCAGGCCCCCTCGGCGGCCAGCCGCTGAGCGATCGCCTTGCCGATACCGGAACCGCCACCGGTCACGAACGCGACCCGAGTGGCGAGCGGCTTCGGCCTGGGCATCCGCTGTAGCTTCGCCTCCTCCAGCGCCCAGTACTCGATCCGGAACTTCTCGCTCTCGTCGATCGGCGCATACGTCGAGACGGCCTCGGCGCCGCGCATCACGTTGATCGCGTTGACGTAGAACTCACCGGCGACGCGCGCCGTCTGCTTGTCCTTGCCGAAGCTGAACATCCCGACGCCGGGCACCAGCACGATCGCCGGGTCGGCCCCGCGCATCGGCGGACTGTCGGGCGTCGCGTGCCGGTCGTAGTACGCCGCATAATCCTCGCGGTACTGCAGATGCAACTCCCTGAGCCGGAGAGCGGCCTCCTCGATCGAAGCCGTCGGGGGCAGATCGAGGACGAGCGGCCGGACCTTGGTCCGCAGGAAGTGATCGGGGCACGAAGTGCCGAGGGCGGCCAGCTCGGCGAGTCGCTCGCGAGCGGTGAACTCGAGCACGACCTCTGAGTCGTTGTAGTGCCCCACCTGCGGGTTGTCCGTCGACGCGAGCCCACGGATCACCGGTGCCAACGCCGCGGCCCGCTCCCGCCGCTCCGCCTCAGGCAGCGCTTCGTACCCCGGTACGACGGCGCCGAAGGGCGCGGGCCGGCCCTTCTCGGCCAGGAAGCGTTCCGCGGTACGGATGATGTCGAGCGAGTTCGCCTCGCACTCGGCGGAGGTGTCGCCCCACGCGGTGATGCCATGGCCGCCGAGGATGACGCCGATCGCCTGCGGGTTGTCCTTCTTCACCTTGGCGATGTCCAGCCCGAGCTGGAAACCGGGCCGGCGCCACGGCACCCAGACAACTCGATCACCGAAGCATTCCGCAGTGAGCTTCTCGCCATCGGCCGCGGTGGCCAGCGCAATCCCCGAGTCGGGGTGCAGGTGGTCGACGTGCGGCGCGTCCACCAGGCCGTGCATCGCCGTGTCGATAGAGGGCGCAGCTCCCCCCTTGCCGTGCAAGCAATAGTCAAAGGCCGCAACCATCTCGTCCTCGCGGTCGACACCGGGGTACACGTCGACGAGGGCGTTCAGCCGGTCCTGGCGCAGGACGGCGAGCCCCGCGGCGGTGAGGGTTCCGAGGTCGCCACCCGATCCCTTCACCCAAACGAGGTCGACGAGCTGCTGGGTCACCGGGTCGATGGCCGTGCCCTTCGCGGACGTGTTGCCGCCCGCGTAGTTGGTGTTGCGCGGATCGGCACCCAGCCTGTTGCTTCGGGCAACCAGCTCGGTGGCGACGTTTGGAGTTTCCGGCACTGTCATGCTCCCCATCCGGCCTGCTGGCCGTCGGCGCGGTCCTTGCTGATCTGTTCGAAGTAGCCGCTGCGGTTGTAAGCGGCCACCGGGTCCGGGTCGAGACCCTGGGAGGTTCGGAGGTCGGCGAGCAGCGGGCGGACGTCGGTATTGAAGGCATCCATCACTGCGGCGTTCGCGGCCAGCACGTCACCGTCCTGCTGGGCCTTGCGCAGCGCGTCACGGTCGACCAGCAGCGCCTTGGCCGTCGCCTCCTGGACGTTCATCACCGAGCGGATGATGGCCGGGATCTTCGCCTCGATGTTGTGACACTGATCGAGCATGAAGGCGATGCCACGGTCCGGATCGAGCGCGTCGCCGCGAACGATCTCGTTCATGATCCGGAACAGCTGGAACGGATCCGCCGACCCCACCATCAGGTCGTCGTCGGCGTAGAACCGGCTGTTGAAGTCGAACGCGCCGAGCTTGTTGGCCCGGAGCAGGAACGCCACGATGAACTCGATGTTGGTCCCGGGCGCGTGATGACCGGTGTCGATACACACCGTTGCCTTCGGCCCCAGCTCCAGACAGTGCGCGTACGACGTACCCCAGTCCGGCACGTCGGTCGCGTAGAAAGCCGGCTCGAACAGCTTGTACTCCAGCAGCATCCGCTGGTCGTCACCCAGCCGGTCGTACACCTCCTTGAGGGCCTCGGCCAGCCGGTCCTGTCGATCCCACAGATCGTCCTGGCCCGGGTAGTTCGTGCCGTCGGAGAACCAGAGCTTCAGGTCCCGCGAACCGGTGGCGTCCATGATGTCGACGCACTCGAGCAGGTGGTCGGTCGCCTTCCGCCGGATCCGCGGGTCCGGGTTGGTGACGCTGCCCAGTTTGTAGTCGTCGTCCTGGAAGACGTTGCTGTTGATCGCGCCGAGCCGGACGCCCTGCTCCTTGGCGTACGCCGCCAGGGCGGCGTAGTCGTCGACCTTGTCCCAGGGGATGTGCAGCGCGACACTCGGCGCCACGCCGGTGTACTTGTGCACGACGGCCGCGTCGGCGATCTTCTCCTCCGGCGACCGCGGTACGCCGGGCTGGCTGAACACCTTGAACCTGGTGCCGGAGTTGCCGAACGCCCACGAGGGCAGTTCGATCTCCTGGCGGCTCAGTGCATCGGTCACGCTGGTCATATCAGTCCTCGGAACTCGGGGTCAGATGAAAGATCTCGGGGAGCAGGACAAATGACTCGTCCGGGGGCCGGCCGTCGATTCCGGTGAAGAACTCCTTCATCTCGGCCTGCCAGCGGCTGTTCACCTCGGTCGCCGCCATCGCCTGCTGCGCCGCCTCCAGGTCCTCGGCCTCGACGTACCCGATCAGCAGGCCGTCGTCACGGAGGAAGAGCGAGTAGTTGTGCCAGCCGGTGTCGCGCAGAGCGGCTTGCATCTCCGGCCACACGGTGCGGTGGCGTTCGACGTACTCGTCCAGGCGGTCAGGTCTGACCTGGAGGCAGAAGCAGTAGCGATTCACGGGGTCCCCAGAAGAAAGAAGCTGGCTCAGAAGTTGAACTGGTCGATGTTCGCGGCGGTGAACTCCGTCGGAGGGCCGAGCACGATCTCGCCGGCCGCGCCGACGGTGTAGTCGCCGAGCTTGCCCGCCTTGAACTTCTCGCCCTCGGCGCCGGTGATCTGGCCGGACTTGAGCGCGGCACCGGCGTACGCGGCGAGGTAGCCGATGTCGGCCGGGTTCCAGAGGGCGAACTTCTTCACCGTGCCGTCCTTCACGTACTGGCGCATCTGGTTCGGCAGCCCGAGCCCGGTGATGGCGACCTTGCCCTTGTACGACGAGGCGCTCACGTACCGCGAGGCGGCGGCGATACCGACCGTGGTCGGCGACACGATCACCTTGAGGTTCGGGTAGGACTGCAGCAGCCCCTGCGCCTCGGTGAACGACTTCTGGTCATCATCGTTGCCGTAGGCAATCTTGACGAGCTTGAGCTTGGCGTTCGCCGGCTTGGCCAGCTCGTCCTTCATCACCTTGATCCAGGAGTTCTGGTTGGTCGCGTTCGGCGTCGCGGACAGCACGGCGATCTCACCGGCGCCGCCGGCCAGCTCGCTCGCCATCTTCACCAGGCTCTCGCCGATGCCCTGCGTGGTGGCCTGGTTGATGAACACGTCCCGGCAGGTCTTCGAGGCGTCGGAGTCGAACGAGACGACCTTGATCCCGGCCTTGCGGGCCTGGTTCAGCGAGGGGCAGACCGCGTTCGGGTCGTTGGCCGCGACCGCAATCACGTCCTGCTGTTGCTGGATCAGCGTGTTGATGTAGCTGACCTGCGACGACGCGCTCGCGTCGTTCGGACCGACCAGCTTGTACTCACCCTTGAGCTCGCCCACCGCGGCCTTGCCGCCGCCCACCTCGACATCGGTGTAGGGGTTGTTCAGCTGCTTGGGCAGGAAGGCGATCTTGAGGCCCTCCTTGAGTGGCGCGTTCGGGTCGGCCGAGGCCGCTCCCGTGCTGCTCGGTGCAGCGGTGGCCTCGCCCGCAGTACTGGACTTGGTCGTGCCGCCACCGCAGGCGGTGAGTGCGAGCGAGGCAACGGCCACTGTCGACAGCGGCACCGCCAGACGGCGTGAGATGCGGAAAGACATGAGCTGTCCTTTCTGGACAAGTGGCCTTACAAGACAGGGGTGATCCGGTGCCGGCGGCGCTGGACCGAGCCGCGCACGGCGGTGGCGAGATTGGGAGCCAGGACGGAGACGATCAGCAGTACGCCGGTGACGACGTTGAGCGCCTCGTTCGACACGTCGGACAGCCGCAGAGCGTTCTGCAGCGAAGCGAGCAGCACCACACCGGCGATCACACCGGGCAGCGCGCCCTTACCCCCGAAGATGGAGACGCCGCCGAGCAGGACGGCAGCGACCACGGCCAGCTCGAGTCCGGCGCCGTTGTCGGCTCGGGCGCTGGAGTACCGCAGCGTCCAGAGCACTCCGGCCAAGCCGGCCACCAGACCGCTGACGACGTACAGCCAGAACTTGAGGCGGCCCGGACGGACGCCGGCGAACCGGGCTGCCTGCTCACTGGCGCCGACCGCGAAGACGGCCCGGCCGACCGGTGTCGCGTGCAGCACCACACCGAAGACGACGGCGAGCGCGACGATGATGAGCAGCACGTTCGGAATCGACGTACCGGCGATGTTGCCGGTCACCCAGTCGGTGTAGACAGCCGGGAAGTCGGCGACCGCGCCGTCACCGAGTACGACGAACGCCAGGCCGCGGTACAGGGCGAGGGTGCCGATCGTGACGGCGAGCGATGGCAGGCCGAGAACGGTGACGAAGAACCCGTTGACCGCACCCAGGATGGCACCGAGCAGCAGGCAGAGCGGGATGATCGTCTCGATGGGCTGGTTCGAGTTCCACAGGGAGCCCATCACCGCGCTGGACAGGCCGAGTGTGCTGGCGACCGAGAGGTCGATCTCGCCGGTCACGATCACCAGCGTCATCGGCAACGCGACGAGCGCGATCGGCAGCAGGTCGAGGATCAGGAAGCCGAAGTTCTGCGAAGTACCGAAGTTGGCCACGGTCGCGGATGCGACGATCAGGACGACGACGGTCACGGCGATGATCGCGACGTTCCAGTTGGCGAACCGGGCGGTCAGGCCGGCCGTGCCGGTCCCGGTCATGGTGTCAGCCGACATGAGCACGGCCTTCCTGGGAGTGACGCCGTTTCAGGGACGCGGCGACGCGGGCGGCGACCAGCCGGTCGGCGCCGATGGCGAGCAGGATCAGCCCGCCGACGATCGCCTGCTGCCAGAACTGGTTGATCTCCAGCACCGCCAGCGAACTGCCGATCGTGGTCAGCAGCAGCGCTCCGAGCGCGGCGCCCCAGACCGAACCGCTCCCACCGAAGACGGCGACGCCGCCGACCACCACCGCGGCGACCACATTCAGCTCGTACCCCGTGCCCGCTGCCGCGTCGATCGTGCCGAAGCGGGCCGCGAACAGCACGCCGGCCAACCCGGCCAGTGCGCCGCTCACCCCGAACGCGCCGATCGTGCGGCGTCCGACCGAGATACCGGCCAGCCGCGCCGCCTGTGGGCTCGAACCCATCGCGTACAGCTCACGCCCGACGCGGTAGTTCCGTAGTACGAGGCCGGTGATCACCAGGATCAGCAGGGCGATCAGGACCAGGTACGGAACGCCGGCGAAGGTCGCGTTGCCGAAGTCGAGGAAGCCCGCGGGCAGTTCGTCGGCGTTGATCTGCTGGCCACCGGCCCAGAAGTAGGTGATGCCGCGGACGACGTACAGCGTGCCGAGGGTGACCACCAGCGCCGGGACGTTGCCGTAGCGGACCAGCACTCCGTTGACCGCACCGCAGGCTCCTCCGACGGCGGCGCCGATGAGAAGGGCGAGCGGCACGGGCAGTCCGGGGTTGTCCCGCAGCAGCGTGCCGACGGTGAACGCGCTCAGGCCGAGCACGGACCCCACCGACAGGTCGATGTTGCGGGTGATCACCACCACGGCCTGACCGACCGCCAGAACGGCCAGGATCGCGGTACCAAGCAGGATGTCGCGGACACTTTGGCCGGACAGGAAGCGCGGATTGGAGATCGCGGTGACCGCGACCAGCGCCGCGAGCGCGAGCACGATGCCCAGCTCCCGGGCTCGCAGGACGAGGTCGAGCGTGGACCGCCCCGCAACCACCGGGGGCAGTTTGACCGGCGAGTCCGCGCGGGCAGGTGCGGCCGTCATACCGAGGCCTCCTGACCCATCGCGGCGAACATGACGGACTCCTCGGTGGCCACTGAGCGATCGAGCTCGGCCACCAGCCGGCCCTCGCGCATCACCAGCACCCGATCGGCCATCCCGAGCACCTCGGGCAGTTCGGACGAGACCATCAGGACGGCGACACCTTCCGCCGCGAGGCTCGACATCAGCCGGTGCACCTCGGCCTTGGTTCCGACGTCGATCCCGCGAGTCGGCTCGTCGACGATGAGCAGCTTCGGCGCCGTCGCCAGCCACTTGGCCAGCACGACCTTCTGCTGGTTGCCGCCGGACAAGGTGCCGACCTCGTCCTGAAGCCGCCCGTACTTCGTCTTCAGGCGCTTGGTCCACTCCTGGGCGGAGCGTCGCTCACTGCTGCCGGTCAGGAAGCCGAGCTGGGACAGCGCGCGGGACCGGGGCAGCGTGACATTGCGCTCGATCGACAGCTCCATCACCAGGCCCTGCTGCCGGCGATCCTCGGGGACCAGCGCGACCCCGGCGGCCATCGCGGCGCGCGGAGAGGCCGGTTTCAGCGTCTTGCCGGCCACCTTGACCGTGCCGGCGTCGCGCGGATCGACACCGAAGATCGACTGCACCACCTCGGACCGGCCGGAGCCCACCAGCCCCGCCAGGGCGACGATCTCGCCGGCCCGGACCTCGAAGGAGACATCGGTGAACACCGGATCGCGGGTCAGCCCGGCCACGCTCAGCACGACCGCACCGGGAGTCACGTCCTGCTTCGGGAACAGCGCGCCCAGCTCACGGCCGACCATCCGGCGCACCATCTCGTCGACGGTCACCTCGCTGATCAGGTCGGTGGAGACGTGCCTGCCGTCGCGCATGATCGTCACCCGCTCGCACAACGCGGTGATCTCCTCGAACCGGTGGGAGATGAAAACCAGCGCGGCACCGTCGTCCCGCAGGGACCGGGCCACCGCGAACAGCCGCTCGACCTCGACTCCGGTGAGCGCGGCGGTCGGCTCGTCCATCACCACCACCCGGGCATCCGCGGAGATCGCCTTCGCGATCTCGACCAGCTGCTGGTCGGCGATCGACAACCCACGCGCCGGGCGGCTCGGTTCGATCGAGACACCGAGCCGGGTGAACAGCTGCTCGGCCTGCCTGATCATCGCCGCCCGGTCGATGGTTTTGAAACGACCCAGTGGTTGCCGGCCCATCGCGATGTTCTCCGCGACGGACAGATCCGGGAACAGCGTCGGCTCCTGGTAGATCACCGCGATCCCGGCGGCCTTGGCGTCGGCCGGCGTGCTCAGCTCGACCGGAACGCCGTCGAGCTCGAGAGTGCCGGCGTCCGGCCGGTGCACGCCCGCCAGCATCTTCACGATGGTGGACTTGCCTGCGCCGTTCTCACCGACCAGCGCGTGCGCCTCCCCGCCGTACAGGTCGAAGGACACGCCTTGGACAGCGGCGACGGCGCCGAACGACTTGGACACCTCACGCACCCGCAGCACTGGGGCTTCGGTCGGCATGCTCACCTCCGGCGGGTTCGGGGTCGGTGTCAATGATTGCTGAAAGGTTTCAAGAAGATTGCACGAAGGTAATCGGGGCCGCTCCGGGCGTCAAGACCTGGTTACGAAGTCTGTGGAGAACCGCAGGGGAAGACTGAGGTTTTCCACAGGGAAACCGGGTACGCTTCCTCCGCTATCACGTTTCAACACGGGGAGGCCGCGTGACACCGAGTGGCGCTGCGGACCGCGCCCGCCGTACGCCGGACCCGGCCCGACCCCCGAAACCCCCGGCCGGCCGAGCGGGCCGGTCGGCGAGGACCGGACGATCGGCCGACGCCGCCGGCGGGCGAGCCGGAGCAGCCGCCGGCCGTCCGGCCGACCCCCAGCTGGCCCGCGAACCCAAAGCCGCCAAGCCCGCTGTGCGGCGACCTCGACGGTTGCGGTCGGGTGGCGCGACGGCACGGTCGGCGGCCGGGGTGAAGGATGTCGCGGCGGCGGCCGGTGTTTCGCTCGGCACGGTGTCGAACGTCCTGAACCGGCCGGAGATGGTCAGTCCGACGACGCGGGCGAAGGTCGAGGCCGCGATGGCCTCCCTCGGGTTTGTCCGGAACGAGTCCGCCCGGCAGCTCCGCGCTGGTTCCAGCCGGATCATCGCCTACCTGATGCTCGACGCCGGCAACCCGTTCTTCACCGACGTCGCCCGCGGCGTCGAGGAGGCCGCTCAGAAGGCCGGCCTCTCGGTCTTCCTCTGCAACAGCAACGAGGACGCGGCGCGCGAGGCCGACTACCTCGATCTGCTCGAGCAGCAACGCGTCCAGGGGGTGCTGATCACGCCGATCAACCCCGACTCGTCCCGCCTCAGCAACCTGCCCAACCGCGGTACGCCGGTGGTCGTGGTGGACCGCGCGATCGACGACGGCGAGCACTGCTCGGTGGCCGTCGACGACGTCCTGGGCGGCGAGGTCGCGCTGGCGCACCTGATCGAGCTCGGCCACGAGCGGATCGCCTTCGTCGGCGGACCGAACACGATCGGCCAGGTCACCGACCGGCGCGCGGGTGCTCACGAGGCGTTGCGGAAGGCGGGTCTGCCCGCCTCGAACCTGGTCGACGTGCTGACCGGCGCGCTGACCGTCGCCGAAGGTAGGGGCGCTGGGCAACGACTTGCCGGGCTGCCCGCGGACCGGCGCCCGACGGCCGCCTTCTGCGCGAACGATTTGCTGGCCCTGGGCCTGCTTCAGCAATGCGTGAGCCTCGGCCTGCGGGTGCCGGAGGATCTCGCGATCGTCGGCTACGACGACATCGAGTTCGCCGCGGCGGCCGCGGTACCGCTGACGTCGGTTCGCCAGCCACGCCAGTTGCTCGGCCGGACGGCGGCGGAGCTGCTGCTCGACGAGTCGTCGAACCCTGATCACGAGCACCAGCGAGTGACTTTCACCCCGGAACTGATCGTCCGGACCTCGACGCGCGGCAACACGTAGTACCGGCTGGGGTTTCGATTCCGGCTGGGGATTCGCCTCGGTCCCGAGCCGGTCGTCTGACCGCCGTACCCCTGCGGACGCCGGTAAGCGCGCCCGGCCCGAGGCCGAAGACCTCAAACCCTACCTTGGCGCGGGTGCCGTCCGGCAGGCGGAGTACGGGTCTCGGTCTGGGTCAGCAGTCCGCTATTTGATACTTATTGTTTCGCATTGCGACATGGAGTCTTGACCTTGAGTGGACTCCAGCATCGAGGCTGAGCGACATGACTGAGCTGAACATCGCCCTCGGTGCCATGGAGTACGGCACCCGCATCGACGAGAAGACTTCTTTCGCACTGCTGGACGCGTACGTCGACGCCGGCGGCGTCTGGATCGACACCGCCAACTGCTACGCCTTCTGGCAGCACGAGAGCGGCCACGGCGGCCAGAGCGAGGAGCTGCTCGGCCGCTGGTTCGCTGCCCGGCCGGGTGTCCGTGACCGGGTCAAGCTCGCCACCAAGGTCGGCTGCGAGCCGCTGTGGCCGGGCAGCTTCCCGGAGCGCACCGAAGGCCTGACCGCCCAGGCGATCGACTCCGCCCTGGAGACCTCGCTGCGCCGCCTCGGCATCGACCACATCGACTTGTACTTCGCGCACCGCGACGACCTGGAGACACCACTGGAGGAGACCGTCGGCGCCTTCGGCAAGCACGTCGCGGCCGGCACGGTCGGCAGGATCGGCCTGTCGAACTACGCACTGTGGCGGGTGGAGCGGATGCGCGGCCTGGCTGAGAAGCAGGGCGTGGAGGCCCCGACTGCCCTACAACTGCGCTACTCGTACCTGCAGCCGAGGCCGCTCGTCCGCGACAACGCACACGACCACCGCTTCGGCTGGATCACCGACGAGGTCCTGGACTACGCGGCACGCAACCCGGAGCAGCAACTGTTCGCCTACAGCCCGCTGATGTCCGGCGGCTACGAGCGCGAGGACCGCCCGATCCACGAGGCCTTCGACCACCCCGGCACCACCCGCCGCCTGGAAGCCCTCGCCCAGGTCGCCACCGAACTAGGCGTCACCCGCAGCGAAGTAGTCATCGCCTGGCTCACCGGCGGCACCCCCGCCGTCACCCCCATCATCGGCATCAGCACCCCCAACTACCTGTCAACCGCCCTCGCAGGCGCCCACCTAACCCTCTCCCCCAACCACAGAACCCTCCTCGACGCCGCCTGGTAACCCCTCGCTGTCCCAAAACTTCTGCCCACCCCGTGCTAGTAGCGTGTCGCGTCAAAACCTTGGCACTGGCGGCGCCCAGGCACGCACCTCGCGGCAGCGGAGAAACGGCAATGATGGAAAAGCATCGAGGCCGCTCCTCCGCCACCGCGATGCACGCACCTGAACACCGCCAGCACTCAAGCTTTTGACGCGACACGCTACTGGTGGACCGGGTTTCGTGACACGATTTCGGGGTGGACAGGGATGGGTTTTGGGAGCTTGTCGAGGCGGCTCGGGTTGAGGTGGATGACACGGTGGCGGATCCCGATGGGGTCGCCGACTCGTTGACGAAGGCGTTGGGTGAGCTGACGCCCGCGGAGATCGCCGCGTTCGGCGTGGAGCTGGAGCGGTTGCAGGCGGAGTCGTATCGGTGGGATCTGTGGGGTGCGGCGTACCTGATCAACGGTGGCGCCTCCGACGACGGGTTCGACTACTTCCGCGGCTGGCTGGTCGCGCAGGGGCGGGAGGTCTGGGAGGCGGCACTGGCCGACCCCGACTCGCTGGCCGACGTGGTCGACGAGGACCTGGGCGAAGGGTTCGAGGGCTTCAACGGTGAGGGCATGCTGAGCGTCGCCCTGCACGCCTACCAGTCCGCCGGTGGTTCCGAGGCGGACTACTGGGAAGCCGTCGAGGCGGGCGGCATCGACATCCCGGACGTCCCGGTCGGCCAGAACTTCGACTTCGACGACAGCGACGAACTCGAGACCCGCTACCCCCTGCTGGCAGCCCTCAAGGACTGAGCCCGTCGGGCTGCGCCTGGCAGAGGCGTGCCTGGCCGGGTTCCAGCGAAACGTCGGCGTACCTAGCCGGGCTCGCCGCTGAGGCGTTCGATGAAGGTGCGCAGCGAGCGGCGCCAGCCGGCTGGCTGGGTGGCGTCTTCGTCGGCGACGGCAAGGCTCACCAGGTGTTGCGTCATTTCGAAGCTGGCCACGGCGTCGCGCAGGGCTGTGAGGGTTTCCTCCGGTACTGCGTGCCGCCCGTGGTCCGGCTCGTCGTGGTCCTGGCCCACCGGGTGGCTGACCCAGCCAACGCCGAAGCTGTTCGGGACCAGGAGTTCCGGCACGAGTGACTCGTGCGAGAGGGACGCGAGGTCTTTGTTGCCGTTGTCGATGCTGAAGATCGTGGTACCCCGCCGGCGTACGTCGTCGATGCGTTCCAGCAGCGTGTCCGCGGGAGTCTGCTCGGCGACGACGAGCAGCGACTCGCCTCGGCCCGCCTCGCGCAGGCGGTCGAGGCCGATGGCCAGATGCGGTGGCGCGTCCGGCGGTGGCGCCCAGCGGACCAGGGCCGGGCGGATGTCCTCGATGCCGGCTCGGTGCAGCTCGTCGTCCAGGTGGGCGGTGAGGTGCCACGGCTCGTCGTCGGCCGGGCCGAACAGCATCAGGCCGCCCGTGCGGGTGGTGAACCTGCGCAGCGAGTGGGCGAACTCGGTCGTACGGCTGCCGAGTTCCGTCCCGGTCAGCATCTCGCGCAGGAGCGACGCCTTGGTGAGATCCACCCTTCAAAACTGACACACCGGCGGCGGCGCCGCGACTCGGGGTGAGGAGCCGTCCCAAGCTGTGACCGGAGGGGGCGACCTTGTGCGCGAGCTGAGCACGGGAAAGCGCTGCCCGGGACTCACGTGGTGCACAAAGTCGCGCGGGGGAAGCTCAGGGCTCGACGTCCTGGGAGGCGGGGGTCAGGTCAGGCGGTCCGCCTTGGACTGGAGGTAATTGCGTTCGGGGATGGAGGTCGTTCGGCGGGCGGCGAGTAAGTAGCCCGCGCGGGCACCGGCCAGGTCTCCCGACATCTCCAGCAGGTGCGCGCGCACTGCTTCGAGGCGGTGGTGCTCGGTGATCCGGTTGTCCGACTCGAGCGGTTCCAGCATCGCGAGCCCTTCCTTCGGGCCGGTCGCCATCGCGACCGCGACGGCGTGGTTCAGCCGGACCATCGGGTTGTCGGAAATCTGCTCGAGCACCTGGTAGAGCGCGACGATTTGCGGCCAGTCGGTGTTTTCGGCCCGCTCCGCGGTCGCGTGCACGGCGGCGATCGCGGCCTGCACCTGATACGGCCCGAGCTGGGTCCGCGACAGCGCGTCGGAGACGAGCGCCTCGCCTTCGACGATCATCTCCTTGTTCCACTTCGACCGGTCCTGCTCGGCCAGCGGGACCAGGCCGCCGTCCGGATCGGTCCGCGCCGGCCGGCGCGCATCGGTGAGCAACATCAAGGCCAGCAGGCCGGCGACCTCGCCATCGTCTGGCAGCAGCCGGCGGACGCCGCGCACCAGCCTGATCGCCTCGGTGGTCAGCTCCGCGCTGTGCAGCGAAGCGCCGGAGGACGTGGTGTAGCCCTCGTTGAAGATCAGGTACAGAACATGCAACACCGCACCCATCCGGGCGTCGCGCTCCGCCTCGGGCGGCATCTCGAAGGTGCTGCCGGCCTGCTTGATACTGCGCTTGGCCCGGCTGATCCGCTGCGCCATAGTTGCCTCAGGCACCAAAAACGCGGCGGCGATCTGCGCGGTGGTCAGACCGCCGACGGCCCGCAGCGTCAGGGCGATCTGCGAGGCCGCGGACACCGCCGGATGGCAGCACAGGAACAACAAGGTCAACGTGTCGTCCCGGCCACCCGGATCGTCGATGTCCGGCGCCGAGGCAACAAACTCCTCGGGCGCGGCCAGGTTGGCCGCGTTCTCCTCTCGCTTCCGCCGCGCCGACTCGCTGCGCAGCAGGTCGGTCAGCCGCCGTGAGCCGACCCGGATCAGCCAGCCGCGCGGGTTGTCCGGCACGCCCTCGGCCGGCCACTGCTGGGCAGCAGCGAGCAGTGCCTCCTGCACGGCTTCCTCGGCCAGGTCGAAATGCCCGTAGTGCCTGACGAGCGCGCTGAGCACCTGCGGGGTCTCTTCCCGCAGCAGGAGCTCGAAGTCGCTCACATCTCCAGCCCGGAGCTGTCCATCACAGGTCGCACCTCCACGGCCACGTACTTCGCGTCCGGCATCCGGGCCGCGTACTCGATCGCCTCGTCGATGGTGTCGCACTCCACCAGGTAGAAGCCGGCCAGGTGTTCCTTGGCTTCGGCGTACGGGCCGTCGGTGGTGGTCCGGGTGTCGCCGCGGACCAGGACCGTCCGGGAGGTGATCGGGTCGGCCAGGCCTGCGGCGCTGACCAGCATGCCCTGCTCGGTGAGCTCTCTGGTCAACTCCTCGTGCGATCGGGCCAGGCCCTCGCGCTGCTCGGCCGTCAGACCGGCCCAGCTCTCCGGGTTGCTGTAGATCAGCAGCATGTACTTCACAGGCACCATCCTGACGGTCGCGGAGGTCCCGGCGACCCCCTCACACCCGGTACGTCGAAGCAAACCCCACCGATTTCGACTTCCTGCCCAACAGTCCCGCAAGAAATCTGCACCGCCGGCTCCGAAATGTCGAGCCCTCGCCGGCCAGTACGACGTACCGGGCAGATGACGCCCAGCCCGGGCGTCCCGAGTACTGGAGGCCCCTCGTCATGGAGAACGCTCCCGATCCGAAGCGCTGGTTCGCGCTGGCCCTGCTGTGTCTGGCGGGGTTCATGATCATCCTGGACGCGTCCATCGTGCTGGTTGCAGTGCCGTCGATCGAGCGCGAGCTCACCTTCTCCAGCGGTGGGGTGCAGTGGGTGCCCAGTGGCTACGCGCTGATGTTCGGCGGTCTGCTGCTGCTCGGAGGGCGCGTGTCCGACCTGCTGGGCCGACGGCGCGTGCTGATCGCCGGGCTGCTCCTGTTCGCCGCTTCGTCGCTGCTGTGCGGTTTCGCCTGGACAGGTGACACTCTGGTGTTCGCGCGCGGCCTGCAGGGGATCGCTGCCGCAGTACTGGCTCCTAGTGCGCTGTCGATCGTGATGACGACGTTCCCGGACGGTGCAGAGCGCAACAAGGCGCTGGGCGTCTGGGGAGCGACCAGTGGAGTCGGCGGTACCGCGGGGTCCCTCATCGGCGGGCCGGTCACAGACGGGCTCGGCTGGCAGTGGATCTTCTTCATCAACGTGCCCGTATGCCTCCTGGTCGTCGCACTGGCTCCGGTACTGCTCAAGGACAGCCGCGGACCCGGCCGACGCGGTTTCGACCTCGCCGGCGCTGTCACCGTGACCGCCGCCCTGATCGTTCTCGTGTACGCCGTCATCGAGGCGCCGACGTCATCGGCCGGCCGGACCACCTTGCTGGTGCTCGCCTCGGCCGGTCTCTTCGCCCTGTTCGTCCAGGTGGAGAAGCGGTCGTCCGCGCCACTCGTCCCGTTGCGCATCTTCCGCTCTCGCGCGGTGGTGGGAGGCAACCTGATCGGCATGACCTGGGGTTTGACGGCTTTCGGACTGACCTTCGTTTACACGCAGTACGCGCAGCATGCGCTGGGTGCATCGGCGGTCCGCTTCGGGCTGATGTCCTCGGTGGTCGCGGCGACGGCGGTCGGTGGATCGATCCTCGGCCAGAATCTGGTCACCCGCATCGGTCCGCGTCCGGTCTCTGCTGTAGCGCTGTTGCTGGGCGGAATCGGCTGCACGGTGATGAGCGTGCTCACCGTGTCGTCCGGGTACTTCGAGGTGGCGTTCTGGGGGCTGCTCATCTTCGGTGCCGCACTCGGCGCGGGGACAGTTGCCGGGTCCATCGCGGCCTTGAGCGAGGTGACCGAGAAGGACTCCGGCGTCGCCTCCGGCCTGCAGAACGCGTCGTTCCAGATCGGTGGCGCGGTGGGTATCGCGGTCCTGTCCGCGGTCGCCATCGGCAACACGAGCGGGGCGACGCCGGTAGAGCTGGTGTCTGGCTACAAGGTGGCCTTCGCCGCCTGCTGGGCATTCATCGCCCTGGGGCTCGTCGGCACCAGCCTGCTGATCAGCAAGAAGCGTGCTGCCTCACGCGACGCGGTAGTGGTAGGTGTGTGAGCGAGCGAAGCCCACACTCTCGTAGAGGCGCCGAGCTGCTTCGTTGCCGGCCTCCACCTGGAGGTAGAGCCGCTCGGAGCCTCGGCTGCTCGCCCACTCGGCCCCGGCGTACAGGACGGCTGTAGCGAGGCCCTGCCGGCGGTACTCGGCGCGAGTGGCCATACAGAACAGACCGGCCATTCCAGGGGCTGCCACGAACAGTGCCGAGCAGGCGATGCGTCCATCCAGAGTGACACTCACGTACGCCGCCGGCTCGGCCAACCGGGACAGCACGCTCTCGGCAACAGTTGCACTGTCGCCGTGATGGTCGAGTTCCACAAAGCCTTGCAGCCAAGGGGTTGTCGGCTTGCCGCTCACCTCGACGGCAACCCCATGATCGCGCGAGATCCGGGACAACACCTCTTCGGTGCCGGCGGTCAGGACCGACGTTGGGGCAGCTTGCTGGTAGCCCATGGCAGCCAGTTCGGCGTCGAGCTCGGTGTTGAGTTCAGCCGGCGCGATCTGGATGCAGACCGGGAGCTGGTGCTCGGCGAAGAACGCCTCGGCCGTGGCGATCGACTGCCCACCGGGCTTCAGCGGCAGGGCGGAGTTCGAGCGGCGACGGCCCACTCCCGGCGTACTGCGTAACAGCCACCCGCCGGACTTCCCCACACGGGCGGCCGGCCAGGCCTTGGCGGCGTACTCCTCGATCTTCCAGGCGTCATCCATGAACCCAGGCTAGCTGGATAAAGATGTCATGGACAACATATTTATTCAGGCAGTGAGGAGCGTGCCGCGCAGTTCGACCCGGTCGCCGACCAGCGCGGAGACGCGGCCCGCGATCTCCTGCGCCCGCTCGTCGTCGGCCACGTCGACCATGAAGAAGCCGGCCAATTGCTCCTTGGCCTCGCCGAACGGCCCGTCGGTGACGACCTTCACGCCGTCCCGCACCTGGACAACGCGGCCCTCGCCGGGCACGGACAGCCCTTCGGAACTGACCAGCTCGCCGGTCCCGGCGAGTTCGCCCTTGAACTTCGTCAACTCGCGAACCACCCGCTGGTCGGCCGTGGAGCCGCCCGGAGCGTCGCCGTAGATCAGTACGAGGTACTTCATACCGCCGGATCGTAACCGGCCCGACCGACAGAAAACCCCGCGAGCCGAAGCTCGCGGGGTTGCTTCCGTCCGCCAGATCAGTACCAGTGCTTCCGTCCGCCGACAGCACGGCCGGTGGATCCCAGCAGGAACAGGACCGCTCCGACCACGAGCAACACGATGCCGATCGTCCACAGGATCGGGATACTCAAAACGAATCCCAGAATCAGCAGGATCAGTCCGAGGACGAGCATGAAGCCTCCTAGTTTCTCGGGCCGCCAGGGCGGTGATTGGCGGCACCTCCATCTGGTGCCCAGCCGTATTCGTCCCTAACCCGTCGGCAGTTCGCAGTACCGCGCAGGCGACACGGAGTACAGGGGCGGCCACCCGTAGTACCGATGAGCGGCGGAGGGTCCTCCGCTGAGCGTGCGCCATGTTCGCAATGCGTTAAAAGTCCACGCCGGTTGGTGGACTTGCCGGGATGTGTGCTTGACTCCTCCGGTCGATAACGTTTTGATCTCGGCAGATTGGGTGAATCAGTGGCTGAAGGACGGCATAGACAGGCGCGGCACCGTCATCCGCGCCCGAAGGTGATCGGTCCCGGCATCGTGAAGGTTGCGATTCCCGGCGCCGCGGTGGCATTACTGGCCACCGGATCCGCAGTCGCATTCCCGGACGAGACCCCGAAGCAGGATGTGTCTACCGCCAGCTCGCCCCTGCAGCTGAAGCGTGAGGCACCGACCAGCCGGGACGCTCTTCGTCCCTCGTTGAACCTCGCTCCGACGAAGGCACCGACCCAGGCTCCGAAGCCGAAGGCGCCGGCGCCGCCGAAGCACCTGAAGAAGCAGGCGCCGATCCCGAAGCCCACGTCGGTCAAGACCCGGGCAGCCGAGAGCGTGAAGACGCTGCTTCCGCCGAAGATCATCGGCAGCAAATACACCACCACAGATGTGAACCTGTGGAGCGCACCGGTGTCCGGCACGCTGCTGACCGTGCTCGACAAGGGCACCAAGGTCTCGGTCACCGGCGAGGTCAAGGGTGCGTTCGCGGAGGTTGTCCGCAACGGCGTCCGCCGCTGGGTCAAGGCGCAGTACCTGGCCGCGACCAAGCCGGTGGACAAGCCGGTCGAGGACAACAGCCCGTCGCAGGCAGCCTGCAAGTCCGGTTCGAGTGTCGAGAGTGGCCTCACGGCCGACGCGATCCGGGTGCACCGCGCGGTCTGCAACATGTTCCCCTCGGTCACCTCGTACGGCGGGCTCCGCAGCGGCGACAGCGGCAGCGAGCACTCCACCGGCCGGGCGCTCGACATTATGGTCCGCGGCTCGCTCGGCCAGGAGATCGCCGACTGGCTCCGGGCCAACCGCAAGTCCCTGGGCATCAGCGAGCTGATCTGGGCGCAGCAGATCTGGACGGTCCAGCGCAGCAGCGAAGGCTGGCGCTCGATGGAGGACCGCGGCGGCGACACCGCGAACCACTACGACCACGTGCACGTCTCGGTCTACGGTAACTCCGGCACTGTCTGAGATTCACCGGCTGAGATTCACCCGCCGCACCAGCAACGGCCCGGCCTCGAGGGATGAGGCCGGGCCGTTGTCATGACCTGAGGTGCGCTCAGGCCGGCGTCAGGTTGTGGTTCAGGTGGAAGAAGTTCTCCGGGTCGTAGGCGCGCTTGACCGCGCGCAGCCGGGTGAGGTCCGCTTCGGCGTACGCCGAGGTCGCGCGGGCCGGGTCGGCCAGGAAGTTGAGGAACGTGCGACCGGTGGTCCGCAGTACCGGCGCCAGCTCGGGGACCTCCTCGTTGATGATCAGCGAGTACGTCGCCGCGCGGTGGCCGACCGGACCGGCGCCGGGACCGGGGTGAGCCATCGCGCCACCCCAGTGGCGGATCTCCACGATCGCGGTGGGCAGCGTGGCGAGTTCGTCGAGCAAGTCGTCCGCCAGGGTGTCGACCAGGTCGAGGTAGCGGGCCGGCGTACCGCCCATCGCGGACGCGGCGAACGGAGTCGTCATCAACTCGCCGGCCACGACCGGACCGGCCACCTGGAAGAGCGGCTTCAGGAGGTGCTCGGCCAGGTCGGCTTCACCGGCGTACGAGGCCTTGACCGCGAGCGCGCGGGTGGTGGTGCCGGGGAGGTTGGTCACCAGGATCGCGGTGCTCAGCTCGTTGGGGATGCTGGCTGACCAGTCGCGGTAGAACTTGAGCGTCTCGGCCGCGTTGTCCATCCCGAAGTACACGATGCCGGAGTGGACCTGCGGAACGGAGTACAGGCGGAACTCGAGTGAGGTGACGATGCCGAAGTTGCCGCCACCGCCACGGATCGCCCAGAAGAGGTCCGGGTGCTCGTCAGCGCTTGCCGTGACTACTCGGCCGTCTGCGGTGACTACCTCCGCACGGATGACACTGTCGGCGGCGAACCCGTACTTGCGGGCCAGCCAGCCAACACCACCGCCCAGCGTGTAGCCGGTAACCCCGACGTCCCGGGAGGACCCTGCCAGCGGTGCAAGGCCGAACTGGCCAGCTGCATCGATCACTGCGCCCCAGCGAGTACCAGGACCGACCTTGGCGATCTTGCGCTGCGGGTCAACCAGTACTGATGTCATGGCCGAGGTCCTGAGCAGGATGCCGCCGTCAGCCGGTACACGCGTCCCATGTCCAGTCGCCTGTACTGCGAGCGGCAACCCGAGCTGCCGGGCAGTGCGGACTGCCGCCTGCACGTCGGACCGGCTGAAGGCCTCCGCAACGACCAGCGGGCGCGAGTCGAACGTCGGCACGATCGACTGGCGCAGTACGTCGTACTGCTCGTCCCCCGGCCGGTGAACCGACCCGTTGAACCCAGCGCCGAGCAGACCCGCCACCACGTCGCTACCGGTCGCCTCTGCCGCGAAAATCGCCTGCGTGCTCATCCTGTGACTCCTTCGCCGTAGCCGTGTTCTCACCAACACGTCGAAGGAGACAGCCCGGACTAGACACGCCCTCCCAAACTTTTTCTGAGATTCTTCGCCAGGTGCCCCATACTCACGTCGTCACCACCCAGGGCGAGCTCGTCACCAAGCGGTACGTCTCGTGCCCGCGCGACGAACACCTGCGCGAGTGGAGCGCCCTCCAAGCCATCCACCGCCACTCACCGGACCTGGCTCCCACTCCTATCTCCCTGGACCTCAGCGGCCCGGTCCTGGTGATGTCCCGAGTCGCCGGACGACCACTGGCCGGTTCACTGACCGCTGCCGAGCTGGACGGCCTTGCCGCCGCACTGGGCCGCCTCTGGGCCTTGCCGACGGATGACCTACCGCCGGTCGGCCTGCAGCCCATCCCGGAACTCCTGGCCCGGGTGCGCGCCGACATCACGTCGTACTGCGGTGGCGGCATCGTGGGAGAGGCCTTTGGAGCAGCCGCGATCTGGCTGGGTGGTTCTGAGGTCGACAGCCTTCTCATGCCCGGCACCCCGGTCATCGGTCACGGCGACCCCAATCTGGCGAACTACCTCTGGGACGGCTCGCGGGTGCGGATCGTCGACTTCGAGGACTCCGGGGTGAGCGACCTGTCCTTCGAGCTGGCGAACCTGGTGGAGCACCTCGCCGGGCGTGGGACCGACTGGTCCGGCTTCGCTGATCGCTTCCCGGTCGACCAGCTGCGGCTACTCACAGCACGGCGGTTATGGGCGATGTTCTGGCTGACGCTGCTGCGCCCTGGTGGGCCGGCTGAGAGCCGAAACCCCCCAGGGACCGGGGCGCTTCAGAGTGAGCGGGTGCTCGGGTTGCTCAGGCAGGGATCGGCAGGGCCTCGAGGCGGGGAAGGTCGGCGAGGATGTTGATCTCGGTGATCTTGCCGTCGTGGATCGTCACGTCCATGACGCCCATCAGGGTGTCGCCCACGACGGTGACCATGCCGAGGCGGCCGTTGACCAGCGCCGGGCGGCTGTGCGGAGCCAGCTTGGTGAACGTGAGCGCCTGCTCGACCACCGCGAGCGCGCCCCGGACCAGCTTGGAGACGGCGGGACCGCGGCCTTCCGTAGTACCGGCGTCTGCGCGGAGGACCACGTTCGGGTCCAGGAGGGAGAGCAGCGCCTCGAAGTCGCCACCGCGCGCGGCGGCGAGGAACGCATCGACGACTTCGCGTTGCCGGCTCACGTCGTTGTCACCGACCGGAGCGCCCTGAACGCGGCGGCGGGCGCGGGAGGCGAGCTGCCGCGCGGCGGCCGGAGTCTTGTCGACGACCTCGGCGACCTCGTCGAAGCTGAGCCCGAACATGTCGTGCAGCACGAACGCGAGCCGCTCGGCCGGCGACAACTTGTCCAGCACGACCATCATCGCCAGCCCGACGGCATCGGCACGGACCGCCTCGTCCTCCGGATCGACCGGGCTCAGGATCGGGTCGGGCACGTAGAGGTCGTCGAGCGGATCCTCCCGCCGCGTCTTGCGGCTGCGCAGCTGGTCGAGGCAGACCCGCGACACCACGGTCGTCAGCCAGCCGGCCAGGTTCTGGATGTCGCTCGCGTCGGACCGGCTGAGCCGCAGCCAGGCTTCCTGGACAGCATCCTCAGCCTCACTGACTGATCCGAGCATCCGGTACGCCACCGCCCGCAGGTGCGGGCGGTTCTCCTCGAACTGGCCGGCCAGTCGCTCGATGTCGTCCACAGGTCACAATCTCTCGTCGCGGTCCGTCAACCCGTTGACGGTGGGGGAGCCCATCATGTGACAACTCGTCGTCGGTCCGCTCATCATTACCGGATGACCGACCGTCAGCTGATCTTCGAGGACCACTTCGACGGACCGGCGCTGGACACTGAGGTCTGGCTGCCGAACTACCTTCCGCACTGGAGTTCCCGCGCCGCGACAGCCGCGCAGTACGAGCTTGTGGACTCTTGTTTGCGCCTGTTCATCCCACCCGAGCAGGGGGTGTGGTGTGAGGACGACCACACGCCGCCGCTGCGCGTCTCGGGGATCCAGTCGGGCAACTTCTCCGGACCGGTCGGCAGCACGATCGGGCAGCAGCCGTACCGCGAGGGTGTCGTCGTTCGCGAGGAGCAGGAGCCGTTCTGGGGTTGGACGCCATCCAGCGGTTATGTCGAACTGCGCGCCCGCGCCGTCGTCTCGCCCCGCTCGATGGCCGCGCTGTGGATGGTCGGCCTGGAGGATCGCCCCGAACGCTGCGCCGAAATCTGTGTCACCGAGATGTTCGGCAAGTCGGTCGGCCCTGGCTCGGTCGAGGTCGGTCTGGGTCTGCACAGCTTCCGTGACCCGTCCGTGCCCGAGGACTTCGAAGCCGTCCGGCTCCCGCTCGATCCTTCGGACTTCCACGTGTACGCGGTCGACTGGACTCCTTCGCGCGCGGACTTCTTTGTCGACGGGGAGCTGATCCGCAGCTGCGCGAGCCCACCGGCGTACCCGATGCAGCTGATGGTCGCGGTCTTCGACTTCCCCTCCGAAGCCGGGCCGGGAGACGACCTCGTCCCGGAGTTTTATGTCGACTACATCCGCGGGTACTCCTGAGTTATCGTTCTCGCGTGACCACGCGTTTGAGCAGCTGGTGGGTCGTCGACTAGGCGGCCTGCTTGTTCACGCGTAACCAACCGGCCGCCTCGATGAGGCGGCCGTTGTGATGTTCCAGCCTCGTCGGGTCGGCGCTACCCCCGAGGACTGTCGATGGCAACGACGTTGCGTACTACGGACTACAGCTGGTCCGCGCTCATTTCCGATCTGCTCGTCGGTCGTGAACTCACGCCGGAGGAGCTCTGGTGGGCGATGGACAGCGTGGTTGGTGGCGAGGCAACCTCGGCGCAGCTCTCCGGTCTGCTGATCGCCTTGCGGGCCAAGGGCGAGACGCCGCCCGAGATCGCCGCTCTTGCCAGTGGGGTGCGGCGGCACGCCATTGCGGTCGACGTTCCGGGGCTGTTCGTCGACATCGTGGGGACGGGTGGTGACGGCACCGGCGCGGTCAACATCTCCACCATGGCGGCGATTGTGGCCGCGTCCACTGGCGTGACTGTGGTCAAGCACGGCGGCCGAGCCGCGTCCTCCCAGACCGACGGCTCTGCGGATCTGGTGGAGCACCTGGGCATACCGCTCTCACTGTCACCTGCAGACGTACTGCGGACTGTGGAGGCGGCTGGCATCACCTATCTGTTCGCACCGACGTTCAACCCAGGTCTGCGGCAGGTAGCCGCGGTACGGCGAGAGCTGGGCGTCCCCACCGCCTTCAACGTGCTCGGGCCGCTCATCAACCCGGCGGATCCCCAGCACCAGCTCGTAGGAGTCGCCGATCCGCGGATGCAGCCGGTCATCGCCGCAGTACTCGCTCAGCGGGGCTCAACCGCACTAGTGGTCCGAGGCAACGACGGCCTCGACAAGCTGACCACTACTGCCGGCTCCTGCGTCTGGGTAGTCCGCAACGGCCACGCAGTACGCCAACAACTCGACCCCCGCACGCTAGGCATACCCCTCTCATCACTAGCCGACCTACGAGGCAGTACTGCGGCCGCGAACGCCGCAGTACTCCGCTCCGTCCTAGCTGGCGAGCCCGGCCCGGTGCGAGACGTAGTACTCCTCAATGCGGCGGCTGCAGTAGCAGTGAGCCGCCTCGGGCCTGAGCCCCTGGAGCCGCAGCTAGCTAACGCCCTGCAGCTCTGCGCCGAAGCAATCGACAGCGGAGGGGCCGCTACGACACTGGCCCGCTGGGTCGCTGCCTAGTACTAGGTGCGGTAACGCAGGAGGGCGACTCCGGAACGGAATGGTTGGGTGTCGACTAGGCGCAGGTTGGTGGTGGGGGTGCCGTCTTGCCAGAGGCGGGCTCCCTTGCCGAGTACGACTGGGTAGACGAAGAGGCGGTACTCGTCGACCAGTCCGGCTGCCATCAGGGAGTGGACCAGCTTGATGCTGCCGGTGGTCACGATGTCTTTACCCGGTTGGGTTTTCAGGGCCTCTACCTCAGCCAGCTCACGCAGTACGGTGCTGTGCTCCCACTCCGGATCCTGCAGAGTTGTGGACACCACGTACTTCGACACGGTGTTGAGGTAGTCGGAGATGCCGGTCTGGTCGTCTGTCTGGTGCGGCCAGTAGCCGCGGAACTCCTCGAACGTCTGCCGCCCGAGCAGTAGCGCATCAGCACCTTCCCGCTGCGCCTCGAGGGCCGCGAGTTGGTCCGACAGGTCGGTCTCCCCTGCGTCTCCCGGGTTGAACCACCCCTCGCTCGCGTCGATCACCCCGTCGAGCGTGATGTTCTCGGTGACCACCAGATACCGCATGCTCCGACCTCCGTACGTCGTTTGTGGGAGCTACGTCGGAGGCCGGTACCCGTTTTCGACAGTCGCTAGTGCGCCGCGTAGGAGGTTCCGCTGCGCTCCCGGCTCTTCGTCGCGCGGAAGACGAGGAGGCGGGACTCGTCGGTCAGCGGCTCCTGGTGCCAGCCGGCGTACACCTCTGTGTTCTCGAAGCCCGCTGCTTCCAGGGCCGCGCGGATCTCGTCGCCTGTGCGGAAGTAGAGGACGGTGGTGGCGATGGCGTCGGAGCCGCCCTCGAAGACGTTGTGGGCGTCGAAGACGACGCGTCCGTTGTCCACCTCGGTGACCTCGAGCCACTCGCGGAGGTGACCGGCGGGGGTGTCGCGTTCGTAGTACGTCTGGTCCCGGGTCCACTGCTCCCAGGCGCGCGCCGCCGGGTTGCGGCTTTCGAAGCTGATGATTCCACCGGGCCGCAGCGCCGCCGCGAGCTTTTCGAGGACCCACGGGAGGTCGTCGTCGCTGATGTGCATCATCGTGTTCCCGGTGCTCACCACCAGGTCGGCGTCACCCGTGCCCTCGACCGCCTTCGCATCGCCATCGACCCAGGTGACCGCCTCGGCCCCCGGCTGCCGGCGCGCGTATCCCAACATCGTCGCGCTCGGATCCACCCCGACCACGACCCGCCCGGACTCCACGAACGCCCGAGTCAGCAGTCCGGTCCCACACCCGAAGTCGACCACCTTCCGGGCTTCGGTCTCGTTCGCAAGACTCAGGAAGTAGTCGTGATCGTCCCCCGGCCCGTTGTCCCCGTCGTACAACCCGACCAACCGCTCATCGCCGTACGGATCCGCAGTCATCCCCGCACGCTACGGAGCGCGCGCCCTGCAGCGCAAAGAGTTAAACGACCGCTGGCTTCCGCACGAGGAGGTAGCCCTGCGAGACCTTCTCCGTATCGGCGCGCTCCCGCACCGCCGTCATCCACATCTCGAAGCCCGCCTCCCGCAACAAGTCGGCAACCTCATCCGGCTGCTGCCGGTACCAGTCGAGCTCCACCGCAGTACCGAGGAACTCCGTACGACGCCCTCGGTCGTCGCCGATCTGGAAGACCAGCATCAGTACTCCGCCGGGCGCGAGCACCCGGTGGAACTCGGCGAACACCTGAGCCCGCTGCTCCCACGGAATGTGGATGATGGAGTAGTAGGCGAGAAGCCCACCGAGCGAGGCGTCCGGCAGGTCCAGCGCCAGCATCGACCCCTCTTCGAACCGCAACTGCGGATAGGTGCGTCGCGCAACCTCCAGCATGCCGGGCGACAGGTCGATGCCGAAGGCATCCAGTCCGAGCCGGGACAGCAGAATCGTCACCCGCCCCGGTCCACAGCCGACATCCGCGACCAAGTCGTTGCCCCCGGCCCGCACCAGCTCGGCGAAGGTGGCGAACAACGCACGATCCAAAGGCCGGTCGTCGAGCCCGGAGGCCACCACATCCGCATGCTCGGCAGCCAGTGCGTCATAGGAATCCCGGGTTGCCGCGACAAATGCAGAATCCACCATGCCACCGACCCTAAACGCCACCACCCCCAGAATCGGTTGAGCTGCTTGGAGAGGGCGTGCTGTGGGCCGTCAACAACCCGTTCATCGGCAGCCAGGCCAGTACCAAGATTTACACCGCCATCATCTGACCTGAACCCGTCAGCGGAGAGGATGTCGAGAACGGCGACGCGGCTCCGTCCCAAGGGCAGAAGCGGCTACCGAGGCCGTCCTGAACCGGGAGACAGAGCATGACCATCAAGCGCATGGACCACGTCGGCATCGTCGTCGAGGACCTCACGGCGGCCACCGAGTTCTTCGTCGAGCTCGGGATGGAGCTGCTGGGTGAAGGACCGGCCGAGGGCGCGTGGATCGACGGCATCGTCGGCCTGGACGACGTCCGGGTCGACGTCGCCTACCTGCGCACCCCGGACGGCCAGGGCGCGATCGAACTGACGAAGTTCCGCAGCCCGCTGGCCGGCACCGCCGAGCCGAGCGCGCCGGCGAACACCCTCGGCCTGCGGCGCGTCATGTTCACCGTCGACGACATCGACGACACGGTGGCCCGGCTCCAACCAATGGGCGGCGAACTCATCGGCACCGTGGAAAAGTACGGAGACAGCCACCGTCTCTGCTACCTCCGCGGCCCGCAGGGCATCATCGTCTCCCTTGCCGAAGAGTTGAGCTAAGCCTCGAGCCCGGTCGGGGGGCGAAGAATCGCGTCGCGGCCGATCTGGGTCGGGCGGCGAAGGATCGCGTAGCGGCCGACCTCGGTGGCCGCGATGCGGACAGGGTCGAAGCCGGCCGCCTCGGCTTCGGCGACCAGCTGCTCAGCGGTCCGACCGAAGGGCACGTTCCAACCGTTGGCGACCAGCCGGCGTACGGCGTACGCGGACCTGCCGCTCGGGGCGGGCTCGGGCTCGTGCTCCTGCATGAACAGCAGGCCGCCCGGCCTGATCGCCCGTCGGATCACGGCGAGCGTTTCCGCCCGGGTCTCCTCAGGGAAGAACGGCTGAGCCCAGAAGGCGCCGCCGAACTCGTCGACCTCCTTCAGATCGCGGATGTCCATGCACCGGATGTCGACGCGATCGGCCACGCCATGCCCCTCGGCCCGGCGTACCGCCTCGGCGGCGACCTTCGGTACGAGCTCGACCGCCACCGACCTCATCTGCGGAAACAGCGTCGCCAGCGTGAGACTCGAACCGCCCACCCCACAGCCCACGTCAAGCCATCGCTGCGTGCTCACCAGCTCGGCAAGCTCAGGCAACTGGGGAAGGAAGGTGTGCTCCTACAACGCCCGGGTGTGGTCGGTGGCCCGACCGCCCGATGCCCTCGCGATGACGAGAGCCTCGTCCTCGGTCAGCGGCAACGGCCCGGGATCCTCGACAACCGTGCGGACCAGCTTGGCCATCACCGCGGATCGATCCAGGATCTCGTCCAGCCCGATCCACGCATCATCCGCGGCGAATGCCTCGTACTGCGCACTCAGACGAACCCGGTCGCCGGAGTACTCGACGATCCCGTGCTCCTCGAGAACGGCCAGTACGTCGCCCAACCGGGCCGGCGTCAGCCCGGAGTACCGGCCGAGTTCGCCAACCTCCCGCGCCTCGGCAAGAAACCGCAGCCACCCCAGGTCCCGGATCGCGGTGAGCAACTCCAACACCTGCGCCCCAGTAGCCCAGCCCTCAACCCGCTGCCGCCCGTCACGCGCAAGCTCGAATAAGCCCCTCGTCCCTTTGAACTTCGTCGGATGCAGGACCCGACGATAGGAACGAGCAGCCCGAAAGACCTTGACCCAAGCTTGAGCGGCGACCGTTCCCCAGGTCAGACGCATGATTCGAGCGGAGGGTGTGGGATTCGAACCCACGATGACGGTCACCCGCCATACCGGTTTTCAAGACCAGCGCACTCGGCCACTATGCGAACCCTCCAGGCGGTCACCCGTGGGTGGTCGCCGAGGGTCGAGGATAGCGCTCCTTCGGCGTGGCGGGGGGATCGGGGGACCGGAGTAATGGGGTGGGCGGGGGTGTGTTCGGTCGGTAGGGTCTGCGGGGTGGGTGAGTGGAGGTGCCACTCGCTGACGGAGACGGGAGGTGGGAGCGATGTCCAGGTCATCGGAGGACATGGCTTGTGCCGTCCGGTCGGCTCGCTGAGCTACTGCTGACGCGGGGTGACCGACCGGGCGATCCGGCGGCGTCGGGCGACGTCGCCAGTCCAGTCTGCCGTCATGCCCTCTGGGAGTTCCGATGCGATCCCTTCGTACCTTTCTCCTGCCCGCCGAACTGGGGCAGGATTTCCGCCGGATCTGGCCGGCCTCGACCATCTCCAATCTCGGCGATGGCGCGATGCTTGCCGCTGGCCCGCTTTTGGTTGCCTCGATCACCGATGAACCACTTGCCGTCGGCATCGCCGCGTTCGTGCAACAGTTGCCATGGCTACTCTTTGCCTTGCTCAGTGGAGCACTGGTCGACCGGCTCGATCGCCGACTGGTGGTCGTTGCCGCTGACACCTTCCGAGCGGTCGTGCTGGCCGCGCTCGGCATCGCAGTACTAGTTGGCGTTTCGCCGTTGTGGGCTGTCTATCTGACGCTCTTCCTTCTCGGTACTGCGGAAACGCTGGCTGACAGCGCATCTGGTGCGCTGCTCGTCAACGCAGTACCGAAAGAGCAACTCGGTAAAGCTAATGCGCGTCTCTATGCCACTGGAACCGCCGCCAACCAACTCGTCGGACCACCGATCGGTGCCTTGTTGTTTGCCGTCGGCACCGGGGTTCCGCTGGTCATGGATGCGGTGACGTTCGCGGCAGCCGCAGTACTGATGAGCAGGGTTTCCGCACAGTTACCTGCTGCTCAAGACGCAGCCCGTACTGCGCTCTGGGCCGATGTCCGCGAAGGAGTCCGGTGGCTGTGGAACCACGCCGGTGTGCGCACGCTCGCTTGGACGATCCTGGTCATGAACATCACCTTCATGGCCGGGTTCGCGACCTGGGTGCTGTTCGCCAAGGAGCGACTCGGGTTGAGCGAGACGCAGTTCGGGCTGTTGATCTCCGCCAGTGCGGTCGGTGCGATCGCGGGGATGCCCGTCTACCACCTGCTCGAACCACGACTCGGAAGTTTGACGCTGCTTCGGGCGGGACTGGTGGTGGAGACGGCGATTCACCTGATCCTGGCCGTCACCAGAAGCCCGGTCGTGGTGGTCGTGACCATGACGGTGTTCGGAGTACATGCCGTTGTGTGGGGCATCGTGTCGACCACGGCTCGGCAACTCGCGACACCTGACGCGCTGATGGGCAGGGTGAACAACGTGTACTCGTTGGCCTCGATCGGGGGTGCCGCGCTGGGGGCGTTGCTCGGCGGAGCGCTGGCGCAGCGGTTCGGGCTGACGACGCCGTTTGCCTTCGCCTTCGTCGGCATGGCGATCATGACTGCTGGGGCGTGGCGGCCGTTGCGGTACGTCGTAGTACGGGCGGCAACCCCGCAGAGGTAGGCATTAAAAGATTGGAGCGTCTCGACCGCGGGTTGTTAGTGTTCACGGTTGACTGTCCAACTGCAGCCGGGGAAATCTCATGCCTTCAGCAACGTCCCTCGGCCTGCCGAACATGCGTGGGCGGACACCTTTGATGGCCGCGTTGGCGATCGATTCGTTCGGCGGCGGCTGCGCCGGCCCGCTGGTACTGCTCTTCTTCGTCCGGGTCGCGGATATCCCCCTCGGTACTGCGGGGCTGATGCTGACCGTCGCGACCATGTTCTCCATCGCGGCACCGGCGGCCGTCGGGCTGGTGATCGACCGGGTCGGCCCGAGGAACCTGGTGATCGGGGCGCAGTTCGCGCAGGGCATCGCCTTCACCGGGTTCTTCTTCGGCCGGTCGCTGTGGTTGCTGTTCCTCTGTGCTCTGGTGTCGACGACCGGGCAGCGAGTGTTCTGGTCGGCGATCTTCAGCCTGCTGTCGGACGTCGCGGATCCGGGCGACCGGGATCGCTGGTTCGGCCTCGGCGGGATGATGCAGGCGGCCGGGTTCGGGCTGGGTGCGCTGGCGGCGGGTGTGCTGCTGAGCCTCGGCGGCAACGGGCCGTTCCTGGTCGGCATGGCGGTGAACGCGGTGACCTTCTTCGCCGCGGGTCTGCTGCTGCTCCGGTTGCGGGCCAGGCATGAGGCGCAGGCGGCTGCCATCCAGGACACCGGGCCGGCGCCGCTACTGCGGAAGGACAAGGCGTTCCTCGTGCTGATCGCGGTGAACACCGTCCTGGCACTGTGCACGATGATGCTGGGGGTGGGGCTGCCGGTCTACGTGACCGAAGCACTGCCGGACGCACCGAAGTGGATAGTCGGCGTACTGCTGGCGGCGACGTCCGTGGTGCTCGCGACCGGTCAGACGCTGGTGGTGCGGCATACCGAGCAGCGGCGGCGTACACAGGTGCTGGTGCTTGCCGGTGTGCTGTGGGCCTTGTGGGGTGTGCTCATGGCGGGGCTGCTCCATGTACCGGCCGTGCTGGTTGTGCCCGGGTTGGTGCTGGCGACTGTGGTGTTTGCTGGGGCCGACGTCCTGCATGCCGCTACTGGGAACGCGCTCGCAGCCGCGGTGGCGCCGGACAATGGGCGGGGGAAGTATCTGTCGTACTGGCAGTACTCGTTCACCTTCGCGAGTGTGCTGGTGCCGGCCTTCTTCGCGCAGCTCTTCGAAGTGCGGCAGGAGCTCCCGTGGGTCGCTTTGTCGGTACTGGCGCTGGTTGCCGCAGCGAGCATCATCATGCTCGAGCGGGTCCTTCCCGACGCGGCGACCCGTCGTACCTGAGGGTCGTTGAAGTGCGCCACGCTGACGGGTCAGGCTTTCTTGCGCTCTTCGAACAGGTGTTCTAATGTCCTTCTCGTAGCTCGCGGAGTTCACTCCCACCCAGAACCTTCGCCTCAGCCGGCTGAACCTCCCACCACCGACGTGGACAGCCGGCCCCAGGCGATGGCCGCCCGGGCAGTGAGGGCCCGGGCTGTGGAGTACCCGCCCACTGCCTAGTACAACTGCGAGAGGAACCCGAGGTGATGCCCGACGAGAGGATTCACTGATGTTGCTGGAACACCGTGGCCGGAGACCGGTCGTGCCGGAGTCTGCGTACGTCGCGCCATCAGCCGTGCTGTGTGGAGCCGTCGTTCTCGGCGAAGGCAGCCGGGTGCTGCATGGCGCAGTACTGACTGCGGAAGACGGTGAGGTCCACCTCGGAGAGAACAGCGTGGTGATGGAGAACGCCCTGGTCCGCGGCCGGGCGGATCACCCCGCGATGATCGGTGATGCGGTCTTGGTCGGTCCGCACGCCCACGTGAACGGCGCCACGGTCGAAGCTGAGGTCTTCATCGCCACGGGCGCCGCGTTGTTCCCAGGTTCGCGCGCCGGCACCGGCGCGGAACTGCGCATCAACAGCGTGCTCCAGGTCAACTCCCGCCTCGAACCAGGCACCGTCCTCCCGATCGGCTGGATCGCAGTCGGCGACCCCGCCCAACTCTTCTCCCCCGACCGCCACGAAGAACTCTGGGAAATCCAGCAAACCCTCAACTTCCCCACCACCGTCTACGGCGTACCCCGCGCCACCCCCATGCGCGACATCATGTCCCGCCAGTCCAAGTACTACGGCGCCCACCAAACCGACACCCAACTCCCTGACCCGACCTAACCCACAGCCGGCGCAGACAAGCCCTGCAACCGATGCGGGAGAGATCCGTTGTGTGACGCATGGCGAGCGTGGTGGCCGAGTTCGGTTTTTGGACCTGGCGGATACGGCAGACCAGCAGGAGCAGACGCAGCAGAGCGGTGCGGCGAACCCGGCGGACGGGTTCAGGCGAACCCGGCGGGCCGGTGCGAGCCGGACGCGGCAGAGCGGCGCCCCGAGCGCGGCGGACGGGTGCAGGCGGGCCCCGGCGGACCGGTGCGAGCGGACGCGGCGGACCGGTGCGAGCGCAAGCGGCAGAGCGGCGCCCCGAACCCGGCGGACCGGTTCAGGCGAACCCGGCGGACCGGTGCGAGCGGCCAGCCGGACCCCGTGCAAGCAGCGCGAGCGGTGCAAGCAGTGCGAGCAGCGCTCGACGGTGTGCGCCGTCTGCGGGGGAAGCCCCCGGTAGACGGCGTACGGCGCAGGAGTGGCTGCCGGATGCGCTTTGCCGGCGCAAGCGCGGAGGCAGCTCTGCTTTCCGGGCGCGGACTTACTAGTCGCACGCGCTGCCGTAGGTCGCGGACGCCGGACGATCGGCGCGCTGCACGCTGCCGACTGTTCTTCCCGACCGCGCGTCTCTTCCCGACCGCGGCATCTCTTGCCGACCGCGGCATCTCTTGCCGACCGCGGCATCTCTTCCCGACCGCGGCATCTCTTGCCGACTGCGGCTTCTCTTCCGACCGTGACATCGCCGCGGGATCGCCGTACGGGTTAGGTCGGGGACTGTTCGGGTGTTCCGGGGTCGGGTGGAGCTGGTTGGTGGGACTCATAGGCCTTTAGCCATTGGGCGCGGATCTGGGGTGGGTGGGCGTTCTGGACGCAGAACTCGTTGCCTTCCGGATCGGCCATCACGATCCAGGGTTGGGTGTCGCCTTGGCCGACGTCGACGCGGGTGGCTCCTAGTGCTTCCAGTCGGGCGACCTCTGTTGCCTGGTCCTCGGGGCGTAGGTCGAGATGGAGGCGGTTCTTGATCGTCTTGTGCTCGGGCACCTTGATGAACAACAGGTCGGGCACCACGCAGTCTTCACGACTTCCGGCCGGCGGCTCGACGATCCACTCAGGATCTTCGGCCTGGCTGATCACCCAGTCGAGCGCCTCGGCCCAGAACCTCGCCAGGCGGCCGGGATCTCGAGCGTCGACGACCAGTGCACCGATACGCAGCCCCATGTGGTCACGGTAGGGGCGGACGTCCAGGCCATCAAAGGTGGCGTCGCGGTGCGGGCGTGAGCGCGGAGGTTTGGCGGAGGGTCCGGGATTGATGGGCTGGGTGTTCGAGGGTGATGGGCTGGATGGTCGACGGCTCCGTGCAGACCGCCGACGGTCGCCGGGCTGGATGGTCGAGGGCTCCGGGCAGGCCCCCGACGGTCGCGCCGGACTCGGCTTCGCACATCGCCTTGCCGTCGGTGCCGGAGCGGCCGGGGTGATGTCGGCCAGGTCACCTGCGCGTCCGCCACCGACTGGATGGTCCGAACCCGTTCCGCGATAGCGGTCAGGTCAACCTTGGCGGGCATCAGTGCGCACGACGACAGCCGCGCCGGCCCTGGGGTGGGTCGGCGCGGCTGGGTCAGGCGAGCGGCTGGGGGGCCGCCACGGCTGGGGTGGGTCGCCGCGGCCGGGATGGAGCGGGTCGCCGCGGCCGGGATGGAGCGGCGTGGCTGGGGTGGGTCGGCGCGGCTGGAGCGCGGGCTGCACGTGCTCTGCGAGAAGCCGTTGGCCCGGAGGGTGGCCGAGGGCACCGTGGGCGCGCGGCGTCGGGTCGTCGCCGCGCGGCCAGGTGGGCGACGCGGAGGGTTAGTTGGGGGTGGGGGTTAGTTGGGGGTGGTCCATTCGACGAATTGGATGATGATGCCGTTGGGGTCGGTGATTTGGAAGAGGCGTTCGCCCCAGGGTTCTTCGCGTAGCGGCATGGTGATGGGGACGCCTTCGTCGCGCAGTCGCTTGTCCTCTGCGTCGAGGGTGTCGACGGTGAAGGCGAGGATCAGGCCGGCCGCGCGCTGGTCGCGCTGCTCGGGTGGTAGGACCTCGATGCCGCGCTGCAGCAGGACGATGTCGACCGCGTCGTCGCGGGTGAGGGACGCGAAGCCCTCGGCCGCGGCGCGTTCCTGGTAGCCGAGGTGGTTGACGAAGAACTCGCGCGATGCCGCGACGTCGTCGATGGTCAGGGAGATGGTGGAGGCGTTGATCTTCACAGGATTCCTTCCAAGAGACTCGGCTGAGGACGGGACCGCGGTCAGCGGACGCCGCGGCGCGGGATGTCGCGCCGGGTGGTGACGCGGGTGCTGGTGACCGGGAAACGCACTGTGCGGGTGGCCGGAGGCCACTGGTCGCGGCGCTTGCGCGGGAACGCACCGGACTGAGAGGTGCCGAGGTCTGGGTTTCGCATCCACTACTTCCTTTCGGGCTAACTTTACGACGAGCGTAACTTTAGCTCGAACCTAAGATGCTGTCAACATACTTTTACGACGGGTGTAAGATTTTCTTCCATGGACACCACCCACGCCCCAACCGGCCTGCGGGAGCTCAAGAAGCAGGAGACGCGCCAGCTGATCTCCGACCAGGCGACCCGGCTGTTCATCGCCCAAGGCTTCGAACAGACCACCATCGCCGAGATCGCCGCTGCGGCGCGCGTCGCGAAGAAGACCGTCACCAACTACTTCGCCCGGAAGGAGGACCTTGCCCTCGACCACCAGGACGCGTTCGTCGCCTCCCTGGCGGACGCGGTGGCGACACGGCGTCCTGGCGATTCCGCTCTCGCCGCGCTACGCCGCGACTTCGAAACCGCGATCGCGACCCAGAACCCGGTCGCCGGCTTCGCGGGGCACGATTTCACCCGGATGATCGCCGACAGCCCCACGCTCACCGTCTGTCTTCGCGGTTTGCACGACCGTCGCGAGCAGGCGTTGGCCGCAACGCTCGCCGAAAGCACTGGCGAGAGTGCTGATGACATCACCGTCCAGACGGCCGCTGCTCTGCTCGGCGCCGTCCACCGCACCTTGTTCCACCGGATCCAGCTCCTCACCCTGGCCGGCCGATCCAACGACGACATCGCGCAAACCATCGCCCCCGAAGCCACCCAGGCCTTCGCCCTCCTCGAACCCGCCCTCGGCGACTACGCCGTCGCTTGAGTCGAGGCGGCGGCTGCTGAGGCGGGGCGCTGACGCGGGGTCAGGCCCGGTGGCGCCGGGGTCAGGCGCGGTAGGGCGGGGTCAGGCGCGGCGGCGCGGGTTCAGGCGCGGTGGCACCGGGGTCTGGTGGCGCCGGGGTCAGGCTCGGTCGCGCTGGTCAGGGCGCGGTGGCGCTGGTCAGGCGTGGTGGCGCGGGGGTCAGGCTCGGTGGTGCTTGAGGGCGGTGAGGGTGTAGGTGGTTTGGTGGCCTGGCGGGCGGGTGTTGCAGGTCATGCGGGCGTTGATGGTGGCTGTTGTGGTGGCGAGGGCTACCTCGTAGGTGGTGGCGTCGGACGTCAGGTGGATCTGCCAGGTGGTGGGGGTGGGGCGGCTGAGGTGGGTTGGCTGTAGGGCGTCGACGGCTAGGGAGGCGCCTGCTTCGCGGGCGAAGTGTTGGGCGGCTTGTACCGGAGACGGGTGGGCGCCTGAGCCGCGGAGGTACTTCGGTACTACGAAGCCTTCGTTGTAGCGGGTTGCGAGGGTGACTGCTTCTGCGGTGGGGACGTGGCCGTAGAAGAGGCTGTGGGGAAGGAAGACGAGGTTGGCGGCGAAGCGGTCGCCGCCTATGTGGCTGCATTCCCAAGTTCTGTCGGGGTAGGCGGCGGTGAGGGCTGCTGCGGCTGGTCGGCCTTGGATGGCGCAGCAGGCGTCGTGGCGGCCGTGGGTGCAGACGAGGTAGATCGGTTCGGTGCTGGGGGTGCCGGGGTCGGTGCCGTCCAGGACGTTCAAGAGGTGGTCGTCGGCAGGGAGGTTGCCCCAGCGGATCGACTCCTGTCCGGGCCGGCTGTCGACGAGAGCCCAGCACCGGTCGGTACTCCGGCCCTGCCGGCCGTGACGCTTGATGAGTACCGGCCGGATGCCCGCTGACGCACACCTCCGAGCAACCTCACCAGCCAAACTCGAAACACCACCGGCGGAAACTGCGTCGGTGAGGGCGGTTAGGGCTTGGCGGGGCCAGGGGGCGGGGGTTTCTATTAGGAGCCAGCGTTGGGCTGGTGGGGCTGTTGCGTATAAGGGATCGCCTCGGCGCTCGGCGGCGGGGGCGCATCGCCGGACTGGCCCGGCCGGTTGGCCTTCCGACGGATCAGGAGCGGTCACTGGGGTTCGGTGGTCAGGACTGCTTCGGTCAGGAGGCGGCGCGTCAGGACCAGTTGGTCGGAGGCGTCCAAGCCGGGGAGGTCACCCACCCGAGTGGAGGCGCCGTCGGTCAAAGAGCTCAGGGCCGGATAAGTTGCCGCTGGCAAGGAGATTGTGCGGTCCGGGAGGAGGAGGCGAACCGGATTACCGTCGACCAGCTGGAAGCGCAGGCCCGCGCGCAGGTGCACGATGGTCTCCGCCGAGAGGGATGCGATTGCGGCCGCGTGCGCCAGAGGCGCGAGTGGCGCCGGGCGATTGCCGGACCAGGTCCGGCGGCGGAGGCGGGGGGCCAAGTCATCCGGGGTGGTCTGCTCGATCTTCTTGATCAGCAGCGACGCCACCTCGTCCAACACCAGAGAGAGCTGAGCCGGGTCGCCAGGGTCGAAGCCGAGCGGAAGCGCAGTACGCAAAGACGGTTCGTCGGCTGCCAACGCGGCGAGCTCCTGGACGAGGAGGTAGCGCGTCATGGTGTGCAGGCCGACCGTCAAGTGAGCACTGACTCCACCGAGCGCCTTCGCCGAGTGCAGGAAGCCCCGGGGTACGTAGAGCGCGTCGCCAGGGCGCAGTACGTCGTCGATCACCGGGGCGCGGTCACGGGCTGCTGCCGCGACCGCCTCCGAGTGATCGGTCCAAGGCTGGTTGCGGAGCGGGTCCACATGCACCGGTTCGTGCACGGTCCAGTGCTTCTCGCCCGCCACCTGCAGCACGAAGACGTCGTGAACGTCGTAGTGCGCGGAGAACCCCTGCGACTCCGCCGGAGTGATGTAAGCGTTGATCTGCACGGGATGCCCAGCATCCGACGACAGCTGAGTAGCGAAGTCGACCAGCGCGGGCCACGTGCGATGAAGAGCCTGCAGTACTACGGTGTGCCCGCTCGCGAAGAGCGCAGCCACCTTGTCGTCGCGTACCTGGTCGCCGATCTCCGCACCGACTCCGGCCGGCCCGGTGAACTGGCTGTCGCCGACAACCGTTCCGTTCTTGGCCAGGCGCAGGAACGGAGTACGGAGGCCGCGGCGGGACAGGAGTTCGTCGGCGGCCTGCAGGCTGAACAGGTCGCCGTAGTCTCCGCCGTGCGACAGCAGTGCGCGAGAACCCCAGTAGCTGCGGCCGAACTCGGCCAGGTCCAGCTCACTACCCACACAGCGCCGGAGAGCAGGGCGCCCGTCCGGCGGCAGCCCGCTCTCCGGCACCGCGGTCACCAACTTCCGGAGTTCCCGCCGGCACCGCCGTCAGCACCGCCGTCGGTCGCGCCTGGTTCGGCGCCGCCGTCCGCTGGGCCTTCGGCGCCACTGTCGGCTCCTCCGTCAGCGCCGCCATCGCTGACACCAGGCGAGGCGCCGCCGTCCGCAGGTCCCTCTGAGCCACCACCTGACGAGCCGTCACCGGCCCCGCCTGCGTAGCCGCCTTCACTCCCCGCACCGCCCGAGTAGCCGCCTTCACCCCCGGCACCACCGTCGGCACCGCCATCGGTCGCACCTGGGTCAGCCCCGCCATCAGCAGGCCCTTCCCCGCCACCGGAGTAGCTGCTCTGACCACCGCTGTCTTCGGCACCACCGGAGTCGCCACCGGCGCCACTGTCGGCACCGCCGTCAGCACCACCGTCCGTGCCGCCTACTGTCGCGCCGCCATCCGCCAAGCCTTCGCCACCGGGGTCGCCGGAGCCGCTGGAGATGTTCCCGCCGGCGCCGCCGTCAGCTCCGCCGTCGGTGGCACCACTCGACGCCCCACCGTCGGCCGGCCCCTCGTTGCCGGTCGACGAGGTGGTCATGTCGTCGTCGTTCATGCCCATGATGCTGCTCCCTTCGAAGTGCCCGGAGTGTCCTGCCGACTCTCCTGTGCGCAAAGTAGACCGGAGCTAAACCCCCGCACGGGTTACAACGGGCACTCGGTTCGGCAGCGATCGACGAGGCGATCCGAAGCGCCGGCCGACAGGCACAGCGACCCAGCCGAGACAGGCCCAGCAATGGCCGCCGCGACTCAGCCGAGCAGGTCCTGCCAGACCTTCAGGAACGCGTCCGTGACCGCCTCGGGCCGCACCGCGATCCGCAACCAGTCCGGCCCCAATCCCGGGAACGTGTCGCCCCGCCGTACGGCGAACCCACGCTCGCGCAACTGCTCCCGCAATCCCAGAGCCCCGGCCACATGCACCACCACAAAAGGCCCCCGCGCGACCCCGTACGTCGAAACGCCCGCGCACCCCAACCCGGCCAGCAGATGAGCGCGTTGACGATCCAACTCGACCGCGGCCTCACTCGCCTCGGTCAGAGCGCGTTCGGTGCTGCACGCAATCGCGGCAGCGAGCGCAGGAGTAGACACCGGCCAATGCGCCTGTACTGCGGCCAACTGCTCGATCAACCCAGGAGCGGCCACCACGTACCCGACCCGCAGCCCCGCAAGCCCCCACGTCTTGGTCAGACTCCGGACCACCACCAGCCCAGGAATCGATGCTCCCACCAACGATTCCGGCTCACCCGGTACGGCGTCCATGAAGGCCTCGTCGACCACCAGGATGCGACCGGGCCGAGCCAGTTCGCGCAACTCGTCTGCCGGATGCAGGACCGACGTCGGGTTGGTCGGATTCCCGATCACGACCAGATCGGCGTCGGTCGGCACCGCCCGGGCGTCGAGCACGAAGCCGTCCGCGGCACTCAGCAGCACCCGGTCGACCAAGTGACCGGCCGATCGCAACGCCGCCTCGGGTTCGGTGAACTGCGGGTGCACGATCACCGGATGCTTCGGCCGGAAGGCCCGTGCGATCAGGACGAACGCCTCCGCGGCTCCCGCGGTCAGCAGGATCTGCGCGGGATCACGGTGGTGGCGGACGGCAACGGCGGCCAGCGCGGCGTCCTGCCGGGGGTACCCCGCCAGGTCGGTGAGGCTCGCGCCGATCTCCTCGACCAGCCAGCCGGGCGGCGTACCGGCGCGCACATTGACGGCGAGATCGACCAGGCCGTGACCGACCTCGAGATCGCCATGGTGGTCGAGATCGAATCCGTCCGGCCGCAGGGTCACCCGAGGAGGCTAACCCGAGCAGGTGAACCGGACGAGGAAGGTCTCAGGAAACTAACGCGGCGCGACCGTGAACCTTCGGTTCAGCAGCGACGGGTTGCGGCGCCGCGTCTCGGCCAGCCGCTCCGTCGAGAGCTCGGCCACCGCGAACCCGTCCGCCTCCCCCACGGCGGCGACGGCGATGCCCTGCGGGTCGATGATCTGACTCAGTCCGCAGTACTTCTTCCCGTTCTGCGCGGCGGCCGCGACGTAACAGGTGTTCTCGATCGCGCGAGCCGTCAGCAACGTGGTCCAGTGATACTCCTTCAGCGGCCCACGCACCCAAGCAGCCGGTACGACGAACGCCTCCGCCCCCGCGTCGACCAGGGCCCTCGACAACTCGGGGAACCGCAGGTCGTAGCAAGTCATCAAGCCGAGTTTCAGCCCAGCGACCTCGACGACCACCGGCGCCACGTCGCCGGACGTCAACTGGTCCGACTCGCGATAGCCGAACGCGTCGTACAGATGGATCTTGCGATAGGCGCCGAGCAGGTCACCGTCCGAGCCGACCGTGAGCAGCGTGTTGTACGGCCGGACCTCGTCGCAGCTGCGCTCGAACATGCCCGCCACGATCGCGACACCATGCTCGGCCGCGAGCTTGCGCAGCGTGCCGACGAACTCGCCGTCGAGCGGCTCGGCCAGCTCACCGACCGACCCACCTTCGGTGGCGAAGTCGGCCATGATCGCCTCGGGCAGGACGACCAGCTCGGGCCCGCTCCGGACGGCGTCGGCGACGAGCCGCGTCACCAGGTCGCGGTTGGCGGCCTTGTCCTGCGTACTGGCGGTCTGCACCACGGCGATCTTCACTCCTCCATGGTGCCGCATCACCCAGTGCGCCGGGAGGGGCAGACTGGGGGTGTGGAATTCGATGCGGTGGTACTGGCCGGTGGCGGGTCCACCCGATTCGGTGGCGTGGACAAGGCGATGCTCGTGCTGGACGGGATCTCCCTGCTCGATCGGGTGCTGACGGCAACAATCTCCGCGGCGACGACCGTTGTGGTCGGGCCGGAGCGGACCGTCGTACGACCGGTGGAATGGACCAGGGAGTCCCCACCGGGCGGCGGACCGGTTGCCGGGATCGCGGCCGGCCTCGCCGTCGGGCAAGCGCCCGTCGTGGTGTTGCTGTCCTGCGATCTCCCGTGGATCACCGCCGACGAGGTCACCCAGTTGGCCAGCGGCATCGGTGAGCACGACGGCTTCGGACTCCGCGATACGGGGAGCCGCGAGCAGTGGCTGGCGGCGGCATACCGGCGTACGGCGCTGGTGGAGGCGTTGCAGCGACTCGGGGACCCACACAACCAGTCGGTTCGACGGCTGTTCCACGGACTCAACCTCGCTTGGTCGGCCCCCACCCGAGCCGGTGACGACGTCGACTCTTGGGCAGACCTCGACGACTAAACACTTCGACAGCCAACCGGCCCAGCCCTAGGTTGGCGCACGTGGACATCGCCGCGATGGTCGAGAAGGCTTGCCCCGGCAGCGAGATCGTGGAGATCGTCCCGCGGTCGGGCGGCCAGCTGAGCACCGTCTTCGAGGTACGCCGGTACGCCGCCGCGCCGGTGATCGTGAAGATCTACGAACCCGAATGGGCCTGGAAGCAGGCGAAGGAAGTCCACGTCTACGGGCTCCTCGCGAACCAGCTCGGTGATGCCGTCCCGCAGGTGATCCACGCAGAACACGGCGAGCCCGCCTACACGGTGCTGACCAAGCTCGACGGCGTACCGCTGTCCGAGGCCGAGCCACCCGATTGGCGGGCTGTCTACGTACAACTGGGTCAGCTGCTCGCAAGGGTCCACCGCATCACGCAACCGGCGTACGGGTATCTCACCGATCAGCTCCTCGAGCCGCTGCCGACCAACCATGCCTATATGTGCCGCCAATTCGCCAAGAAGCTCCAGGAATTCAGTGAACTCGGCGGCGACCACCAGCTCGGCGAAGACATCGCCCGGTACGTCGACGCGCACGCGGATCTGTTCAAACACAACACAGCAGCCGCCCTTTGTCACAACGACTTTCACGAGGGCAACGTGCCCGTGGATCCCGGGACCTGGCGGGTGCGCGGTTTCGTCGACGTGGAGAATGCGATCGCGGCCGACCCGTTGATGGACTTTGCCAAGACCGAGGCCTACTCGATCCGGGGCGACACCGACAAGCTCGCCGGGCTCATCGACGGGTAAGGCGAACTGCCTGCCGACTGGCGCGCCAGGACGACGCTTTACCGGCTTTATCATTCGCTGGAACTCTGGGACTGGTTCAAGTCGATAGGCACCGTCGATCCACTCGGCAGCATTGCTGGTGACCTCGCGAAGATCGTCCGCTCGTGACTCGAACCGCCACCAGCGGGGAGGCAGTACCGTGGCTGGCATGCGAGCTGTGGTTTGTGAGGGTGCTGGTGGCGTCGAGGTTCTGAAGATCGGGAAGATCGAGGACCCCACGCCGGCGGTGGACGAGGTCGTCATCGATGTGGTCGCCGCGGGGGTGAACCGTGCGGATCTGCTCCAGCGGCAGGGCTTCTACCCGCCACCGCCAGGCGCGCCGGGCACGATCGGGCTCGAGGTGTCCGGCACGATCTCCGCGGTCGGCGCCGAGGTCGAGGGCTGTTCGGTCGGTGACGAGTGCTGCGCACTGCTGGCCGGCGGCGGGTACGCCGAGAAGGTGGTGGTGCCGGCGCCGCAGGTGATGCCCGTGCCGGAAGGCATCGATCTGGTGAGCGCGGCCGCGTTGCCCGAGGTCGTCGCGACGGTGTGGTCGAACGTGTTCATGACCGCGCATCTGAAGGAGGGCGAGACGCTGCTGGTGCACGGCGGCTCGTCCGGGATCGGCACGATGGCGATCCAGCTCGGTGTCGCGCACGGTGCCCGCGTGCTCTGCACGGTCGGCAGCAAGGACAAGATGGACTTCTGCACCCGACTCGGTGCGGACGTCGCGATCAACTACAAGGAAGCCGAGTGGGCTTCGGTGGTGAAGGAGGCGACCGGCAAGGCCGGCGCGGACGTGATCCTCGACATCATCGGTGCGAAGTACCTGGCGGACAACGTCAAAGCACTCGCGTACGACGGCCGGCTGGTCATCATCGGATTGCAGGGCGGGACCAAGGGCGAGCTGGATCTCGGCCGGTTGATGAGTCGCCGTGGCTCCATCACCGGGACCGCGCTGCGAGCCCGGTCAGTGGTCGAGAAGGGCGAGATCCTCACCGAGGTGGTCGGCCACGTCTGGCCGCTGGTGACCGCGAAGAAGGTGCGGCCGATCGTGCACCGCACCTACCCGCTGGAGTCCGTCGCCGAAGCTCACCAGGCCCTCGAAGAGTCCAACCACATCGGCAAAGTGCTCCTGACCCTCTGACAAACGCTGCCACTACGCCGGCCTCCCGGACGGCTGCCACTCACAAACCTCGCCCGGCCGGTCCTGGCCAGGCGAGGATGGGTGGGCAGGAGGCTGCCGAAGGCAGGTTTGTGAGTGGGGGCGGTCCGGGCCCGTGGCGAGGTCCGGCCGGCGGTCTTCCCGCTACTCGGCCGGCGGGAAGTTGGCGGCCAGCCAGGCCGGGTCGGGGGCGACCAGTTGGATGACATCGATCCAGGTGCCCTCCGGGTCGCGGACGAAGAAGTGACGCTGGCCGAAGACCTCGGTGACCGGCTCGGTCTCCAGTTCGACGCCGGCCTCGACCAGGGCGGCAGCGACCTTGTCGACGTCCTCGACGATGAAGCCGAAGACGTTGGTGCTCTCGGTCAGCGCCGAGACCGCGGCCGGGACCGTCTCGTGGCCCCGCTGCGTGATGGCGAGCTCCCAGTCGGCCTCGCCCCGGCGCAGCACCACGAACCAGCCGAGGTCGAGGGTCATCTTCAGGTCGAAGTGCTGCTTGTAGAACGCGGCGACCTCAGCCGGCCGTGCCGTGACCACCGTGGCTCCGAAGGCTGCGGGTTGCATAGAGTCTCCTGACTACTACAGCTGTCGTTGTTGAGTACGACATTTGTAGTGGATAGCTGCTAGCCTTGTCAACATGCCCCGAAACCCCGAACGCCGCGCCCAGCTCGCCGACGCGGGTCTCGCAGTACTGGCCGAGCAGGGCGCCCGCGGCCTAACCCACCGAGCGGTCGACGCTGCCGCCGGGCTCCCGGCTGGTACTGCGTCCAACTACTTCCGCAGCCGAGACGCCTTGCTGGGAGCCCTCGGCGAGCGCATCTTCGAGCGGCTGGCTCCCGACGAGGTGGTGCTGGCCCCGCTGGCCGAGCGGACACCCTCGGTCGATCTGGTCGTCGACTATGTCCGCTACATCGTCGAGCGACTGCTCACCCGGCCGGAGCTCCCGCTTGCCCTGTTCGAGCTCCGTCTCGAGGCCGCCCGCCGACCCGGCCTGAACGAGATCCTCTCGCGCACCTTGCAACAGGGCTTCGACGCCGACGTCTCGTTCCACGTCCAGGCGGGGCTGCCCGGTGGAGCCGAAGAGGTCCGGCTGCTGCACTTCGCGATCGACGGCCTGGTCTTCGACCAGCTCACGCCCGGCGTCGGCCGCCGGTACGACGTCGACGCGGCCACCGCACGCCTCGTGCGGCGATTGGTTCGCGAGGATTAGTACCGTCGTGATGTGAACGGGGAACAGTCTCAGCGCGGTGCCCATGTACTGCGGGCCGTGGTCGACGTCATCGCCGAACGCGGACTCGAGGCCGCCACGATGCGCACCGTCGCCGCCGCGGCCGGGATCTCACTGGCCCAGGTCCAGTACTACTTCCGCAGCAAGGACGAGCTCGTCGCTGCCGCATTCCAGCACATCAGCGAACTCTTCGACCTCAAGCTCGCCACAGTCGACCTGACCGCACCACCCCGCCGCGTACTACGCCAGGCGCTCGAACTCTGGTTGCCGCTCGACGACTCACGCGCCCGGGACGCCCGGATCTGGCTGGCCTTCACCGCGGCGGCGGCGACGTCACCCACCCTCCGCGAGATCGCCGCGACCACCGACCACGAGCAGCGGACTGCGTTGGCCCGCGCTCTCGACGCGGCGGCCGCAGCCGGTGAACTACCCGAGGTGACCGACACCGAGACCGAGGCCGCCGTCCTGCTCGCCGTCGTCGACGGCCTGACCGTCCAGGCGCTCGCCCTGCCCGCCGAGCTGCGCCCGGCTTTCATCGCCGGCGCGCTCGACACCCACCTGAATCGGCTCTTCACCGTCTGACCTGGTCTTTTCACCGCTGATCGAAGTCTGTTGACCTGGGAATACTGAGTATGCATACTCAGTATCTATGTCGATCAAGCACGGTTTGCTGGCGTTGCTCCGGACGGAGCCGAAGTACGGGTACCAACTGCGCGGCGAGTTCGAGGCGGCCACCAACTCCACCTGGCCGCTGAACATCGGGCAGGTCTACACGACCCTGACCCGGCTCGAACGCGACGGCCTGGTGCAGGCCAGCCAGGCCGGCAAGGACGCCGACGGACGGTCGCTGTACGAGATCACCGAGGCCGGCCGGGACGAGTTGGCGAGCTGGTTCGCTACGCCGGTGACGCGCGAGTCGCGGCCCCGGGACGAGCTGGCGATCAAGCTGGCGCTCGCTCTCGCCGTACCGGGGATCGACGTCACGGCGGTGCTGCAGCGGCAGCGCGCGGCGACGATGCGGTCGATGCAGGAGCTGACCCGGCTCAAACGCGGCAGCCGCGACGGCGAGATCTCCTGGCTGCTGGTGCTGGAGTCGATGATCTTCGGCGCCGAGGCGGAGATCCGCTGGCTGGACCACTGCGAGGCGATGCTGTCCCGCCACAGCCGGACCGCCGCCACCCGGCAAGCCGAACCCGACGCCGGACCCGATGCCCGACCCGCCACTCAGGCGACTCAGGCCACTCACGAAAACCAGACCGAAGACCGACAGGCGGGGGCCCACCAATGAGCATCATCCTTGATATCCGCAATCTCTCCCGGGTGCACGGCACCGGCGAGCAGGCCGTGCACGCGCTGCGCGGCGTCGATCTGGCGGTGGAGTCGGGTGAGCTGGTCGCCGTGATGGGCCCGTCCGGTTCGGGCAAGTCCACGCTGCTCACCTGCGCGGGCGGCCTGGACCGGCCGACCGGCGGCGAGATCATGATCGACGGCAACGACCTGGCCACGCTCGGCGCCAAGGCGGTCGCCGCCCTGCGCCGGCGCCGGATCGGCTACGTCTTCCAGGACTTCAACCTGATCCCGGCCCTGACCGCCGCCGAGAACGTGATGCTGCCGCTCGAACTGGACGGCACTCGCGCCCGGGCGGCCCGCAAGTACGCCGAAGCCTCGTTGGCGGAGGTGGCCATCGGCGAGCTGGCCGACCGGTTTCCCGACGAGATGTCCGGTGGTCAGCGGCAGCGCGTCGCGATCGCCCGCGCGATCGTCGGCGAGCGCCGGATCCTGCTCGCCGACGAGCCCACCGGCGCGCTCGACTCCGAAACCGGTGAGGCCGTCCTCCAACTGCTCCGCGACCGGTGCGACCAGCACGGTATCGCCGGCGTCCTGGTCACCCACGACGCCCGGCACGCCGCCTGGGCCGACCGCGTGGTCTACCTGCGTGATGGCGTCCTGGTAGGTCAGTCGGGCCCGCTGCCCGAGGCCGACGTTCTGCTGGAAACCCGCTGATGGGCGGCTGGGGCCCCTCACTGCGGATCGCCCGGCGAACGGCCCGGCGCTCGGTGGGGAGAACTCTGCTCATCGCCGCGCTGATCGGCGTACCGGTGTTCGCGGCGTCGTGGATCGGGTTGATGTCGGCGGCCGGCGATCCGACCGGCGAAACGCTGGCCCGGCAGGCGATCGGCGAAGCGGATGCGCGCGTCACCGTGACGCCGTACCCGAAGCTGATCCCGTGGACGGACCGGCCGAGCCTGGACGGCAATCTGCCAGGACTTCCCGAAGGTGTCGACCCGGCGGGGACGCGGGACGCCGGCAAGGTCGATCCGTCGAAGCTGCTGCCCGCCGGCAGCACGACGGCTCGAGCGCTGCAGGAGGTCAACAACGTCGAGCTCCGCGGACCACAGGCGAACCGGAGCGTCCGGCTGATCACCGGCGACGGTCAGAGCAAGCTGACCGAGGGCACCTTCAAGCTGGACAGTGGCCGGATGCCGGGCAAGCCGGGCGAGGTGGCGGTCTCCCCCTCGCTGGCGAAGTACCTCGACTTAATGGACGGCGAGCAGCTGAAGCCGGGCGCGACGCTGACCACCGCGACCGACCAGAAGTACTCCGTGGTCGGCCTGGCCCGGAGCTTCAACGAACCGAACCGGCAGACCGTCTACGCCGGCCCGAACACACCGCTGGCGCTGCCCCAGCCCGGTGCGGAGATCAGGTATCTGGTCGATCTGCCCGCCGGGACCGACGCGGACGCACTGAGCGACCAACTCCTCGACCAAGGCCTCATGTTGTTGCCTCGGGCAAATGTCGTCGACCCGCCACCGACGACGATGGGAGGCTCGCAGGACGCCGGCGCAACCGCGGTGATCGCGCTGGTGATCGGTTTCGGCGTCCTGGAGATCGTGCTGCTGGCCGGTACGGCGTTCGCGGTCGGCGCCCGCCGGCAGACCCGCGAGCTCGGCCTGGTCGCGGCGGCCGGCGGAACCGCTCAGGACATCCGCCGGATCGTGCTCGTCCAGGGCGCCTTCATCGGCCTGCTCGGAGCGGGCGGGGCGGTCCTGATCGCCGTTCTCGCGACGATCGCCGGCCGGCCGTTGTGGGAGAAGATGCTCAACACGCTGATCGTCGGCGTGAACATTCCGTGGCGGATGCTGGTGATCGTCGGCGTCCTGGGATTGCTGGCCGGCCTCGCCTCCGCGGTCGTCCCCGCCGTGAGTGCCGGACGCATGGCTCCGATGGCTGCACTCAGCGGACGGTTCGCCTCGGCGACCGGGGTGATCCGGTTGCGGAAACCGGCGATCGTCCTGGTGGCCGGCGGAATCGTCTGTGCGATCGTCGGCAGTGTCTGGATGGCCAGTGTGTTCGCGCAGGCCCAGAAGTCGGTTGCCGCGCAGGCGGAGCCCTATCGGGCCACCGTCACGCCGACCGGTCCGATCGCCCTGGTCCTGCTGGGCATCACCGCGGTGATCATCGGACTGGTCTGGCTCCTGCCGAACCTGGTGGGCAAGGTGGCGAGCGTGGCCCGCTTCCTGCCACTGAGCGGACGGCTCGCGCTCCGCGACGCGGCCCGGCACCGGCATCGCACCGGCCCCGCGGCCGCCGCGATCATGATGTCGGTCGGCGCGACGGCGGCGATGGCGTTTGCGATCTCCAACTCGATCGCGGCCGAATCGGCCGACTACATCCCGGACGCCATCCACGGCGATGCCACCCTGCCCTTCGCGGGCACCGTGCCCTATTCACCGGTGACGGTGGAGAAGGTCGCCGGCCTGCTGCCGACCAGGAAGACCTATGAGATCAGCACGATCTCGCTGCCCGGCGCCAAGTCGTCGGGCGAGTACACCCCTTCTCTGTCGGTCACCACCCCGCCGGGAAGTGGGACCTGGGGATTGCCGTTGATGGTCGTCGATCCGGACTACATCGCCCGTTTCCCGGAGTACGGGGCGAAGGCCGCGGCGGCGATGCGCGCGGGCAAGATCGTCCTGCCCCGGCAGGAAGGGCTGACCGACGGCAAGGTCAAACTGGTCGAGGACAATCTCCAGGAGGACCCCAAAGGGCAGTTGCACGCGGCGGTGGTCGTTCCGTCAGCACCCAAGACCGCTCAGGTGTCGGCCTCCGCGCTGATCAGCCCGGAGGCCGCCCGGAAGCTCGGCAACCTCCGGCCGTACCGGGTGCAGTACGAACTCAAGCGCGAGCCCACGGACAGTGAACTGGCAGCGGCGACCAAGCTGCTCGGGCACGAGGACGTTCTGAAGGTGGAGAAGGGATACGAGAGCCCGGCGCGGTTGTGGTTCATCGGCCTGATGAGCGCGGCCACTGTCGTCACGCTGCTCGGCGTGGCCATCTCGGTCTCGTTGTCCGCGGCCGAGGGACGCGCGGACCTGGCGACGTTGGCAGCGGTCGGCGCTCCCCCGCGACGTCGGCGCAGTCTTGCCGCCGCCCAGGCCTGGGTGCTCGGCGAGCTGGGATGTCTGCTTGGAGTGGGAGTCGGCGCCCTCTACGGCTACACCGCGCATGCGGCCTTCGGTTCGCCGTACTTCGCGATTCCCTGGCGTGAGATCGGCGGCATCGTGCTCGTCGTTCCTTTGTTTGCGGGACTTCTGGCCTGGTTGCTGACCAGGTCCCGGCTTCCGATGGTCAGCCGGGTCGACTAGTACTGCGAACCGCTGCGCCTGGTTGCCCTAGGCACCTACTTGGCGACTCTCGCCAGGTCGGGATGGGCGACCGGGTGCAGCGGCGTACTGGTCACGCGCCACTGGCCGCACGCGCAGTTCTGGTAGCTGAGCAGTCCCTCGCTGACGGGGTGCGAGGACGCGACCCGCCAGCTGTGGCGATGGTCTTCTCTGGTGGTCATGAGTCCATCGTGCTGTAATGGCATTGTGCATCTCAACCCTTACGGCGCCGACGCGGTCCTGCTGGCCGTGAACCTGACCCTCAACCCGGCCACCACCCCGGCCGAGCTGGCCGAGCGGTGCGAGGAGAGCGGCGTCGAGAGCCGGCTGGTGCGGAACCGACGCGTGACGGCCGCCGACTTGGCCGCGGTACGGGTTGCGTTGGACGAGTGGCTCGAGGTTGTGGACGCGCCCGACGAGCAGAGCCGGGTGCGGTTGATGAACGCGATGCTGGCGAAGTACACGGAGCATCCGAGGCTGACCAACCACGCCGGTGACGGCTGGCACATGCACTACCGACCGGACGACGTACCGGTCGGACGACTGGTCGCCACCCTGATCAGCACCGGTACTGCGCTGCACCTGGCCGGCCGTGGCATCTCGCGACTCGGCCGCTGCGCCACGGACGGCTGCGACAACGTGTACGCCGACCTGTCCCGGGGCGGGCGGCAACGCTATTGCAGCCCTGCGTGTGCGAACCGCGACGCAGTGCGAAGGCATCGCTCGAAGACCTCCTGAGGCCGTCCAGGAGCCGTGACCGCGACGCACCTAGGATGGGGGAATGAGCGAGAGCGAGCAGCAGGAGGCCCGGGAAGTACAGATGACCGGCGCCCAGACCGAGGACGGCAAGATCCTGATCGTCGGTCCGGACGGCATGGCCGTCGAGGGACCGCCGCGCGAGCGATCCGAGGACCACGACGACGAGCCCCGTTCGGTGACCGAGCTGGTCGAGCAGCCGGCCAAGGTGATGCGGGTCGCGAACATGATCCGCCAGCTGCTCGACGAGGTGAAGGCAGCCCCACTCGACGAGGCCTCCCGGCAGCAGCTGCGGTCGATCCACGAGGCGTCGATCAAGGAGCTCGAGAGCGGCCTGGCTCCGGAGCTGGTCGAGGAGCTGGAGCGACTCAGCCTCGACTTCACCGAGGACAGCACGCCCACCGAGGCGGAGCTGCGGATCGCGCAGGCTCAGCTGGTCGGCTGGCTGGAGGGCCTGTTCCACGGCATCCAGACCGCGTTGTTCGCCCAGCAGATGGCCGCTCGCCAGCAGCTGGAGCAGATGCGCCGCGCACTGCCTGGCGGCCAGCAGATGCCGGCGAGCGACGACGGCTCCCCGTTCCCCGGCCCCCGCCCACCCGGCACCACGGACGGCCCGGGCAGCGGCGGGATGTACTTGTAGTTCTTAGAGGTCGAAGAGTTCCTCGAGGACGGTGGCGACACCGTCCTCGTCGTTTGCCGGGCAGACGACGTCAGCCATCGCCAGTACTTCGGCGTGCCCGTTGGCCATCCCGTACGACGTACCCGCCCAGGCGAGCATCGGCAGATCGTTCAGCGAGTCCCCGAAGGCGATCGCCTCGTCGGCCTTGATACCCAGGTCGGCGGCGAAGTCGGCGAGCATGGCCGCCTTCGACACCCCACCAGCCGAGATCTCCACCAGGCTGTGACCGCCACTGTGGCTCGCCGTCACCCGACTCCCGGCCACTGGCGTGATCCGCGCCAGCAGGTCGTCGGAATGCCAGCTGGGATGGCGAACCAGCAACTTCGCGGCCGGTTCGGACAACAGCTCCTCGACCTCCGCGACCAAGGTGTCGTCGGGCGTCGGCCACCGATTGAGATAGCGCGGCTCCTGTCCGTAACGGTCCGGTCGCTCGATGGCGAACTCGACCTCCGGGATCTCCGCCCGGATGGCCAGCGCGACGTCCAGGGCGACCTGCGGATCGATGAGTGAACTGCGGATCGCCTTGCGCTGAACGACGTCGTACAGAATGGCGCCGTTGGCAACGATCGCGACACCGTGCGCGCCGACCAGGTCGGCGAGGTCGTGCAGCCAGCGCGGTGGCCGGGCGGTGACCATCACGAACTGGGCGCCGGCTTCCTGGATCGCCAGCACCGCGGCCTTGGTCCGCGGCGAGATCGAGTGATCACTGTGTACTAAGGTTCCGTCAAGATCGGTCGCGACCAGACGCGGCGGGCGGACTACTTCGGGGATGCGCACCCGACCACCGTAACGCCCGGCAAACGCGCCACCTATACCCCTTCGCGGGCCGCGGCGCAACCATTTGGACATCGCTTTCCGTGCAATCTGATTGACCGTTGAACAACGTCATCAGACCGTTACGGCAGGATGCTGCAAAGGCAGCTAGTTCCCATGCGCTGCAGGGTTTGCGCGTGATTTCATGCGGTGGCCAGTGGGAACCGGAGGCGATTCCTTCGCGTCGTAGGCCTGTTCCGGATCACGGGATCTGGCGCAGCCTCACCCCGGCAAAACCATCGGCATATCGATGTGGAATTGGGTGCAACCAAATCCACGTCCGCAACGTCAACAGTTATGGATCGGTGCGTCCCGCGCCGGGACGACACGGGGTGGGTCGGCAACAGATCGGTCCATCAGCTAGTGGGCTCGAGTGTTCGAACGTCATTCACCGTTCGTTCACGCGGGTCCTGGAACTTGGGGAGCCACGATGATCGTCAACAGCGCCAAGATAGCGGGGCAAGGGAGCAACGGCTCTCGTGCGGCTGTCGACACATCTTCCATCACGGAGGGGGCCATGACGGGCTGCACTGCACGCACGGACATCTTCCAGCACCGGTTGATGGAAGAGCCGCCGCCTGCGTCAGCAACCCGGCGGACACGGGAACGCTACGACCAGCTGGTCCGGGAGGCCAAAGCGGTCTGCGCGTCCTGCCCGTTGTTCACCGACTGCTTGTTCAGCGCCGTTGCCCAGCACGATGTCAGCGGCTTTGTCGCCGGCACCACCGCTGCGCAGCGTCGCTCGATGCGGAATCTGCTGGACGTCGAGGTCCAGGCAGACGACTTCGACCAGCTGGCCGGAGCGCGGGGCACGCGCCGGCCGGTCAGCCACGAAGAGGTGCTGCGACTGCGGACGCAGTACCCCAACGACAGCCTGGAGTCGCTGGCGATGCGACTGGGATGCTCACTGTCGACTGTCAAGCGCCACCTGCGCAGGGCTCGTCGTGGGCAGAGCCCGGCGGCCAAGGCTCCGCGCCCCCGCCCGGAGGTGAGCGCCGTCCTGGACGCGTTCGACGCCGTGGTGGACCGGCCTTGCCAATCGCCTCGTCCCGGCAGCACGCGCGTCGCCTGACCACTGATACTCGGCCCGCCAGCGGACTATCAGCACGTCGGTCAGACCACAGCCGGACTTCCACAAAAGCCCGGAACCCCTGCTGGTGCAGGAGTTCCGGGCTTTTTGGTTGCCGCGTGAAACTATCTCCGGTGGCTATTCGATCAGGATCGAACAGTTAATTCCCGGTGTAGTTCAGAAATAACGATTGAGTACCGCCGCGACGCCGTCGTCGGTGACCGATTTAGTTACCTCGTCGGCTTTCGCCTTGACCTCGTCCGGCGCGGAACCCATCGCGATCCCGAGCCCGGCGTAGGTGAGCATCTCGATGTCGTTGCGGCCGTCGCCCATCGCCAGCAGATCGGTCGGTTCCACCCCGTACTGCGCCAGCGCGACCTTCAGCCCGGTGCTCTTGTCCACGCCCTCGGGCGCGATGTCGAGCCAGGCCGTCCAGCCGACGAAGTAGCTCACCCCGTGCAGACCGAGCCGTTCGGCCAGCTGGACGAAGTCACTCTCCGACTGCTCCGGGTCACGGATGATCAACCGGGTCACGGGTTGCGGCGCCAGCTCGGCGTCGGTCACCACCCGGACGGTGGCGCCGGTGCCGAGGTCGCCTTCCGGGAAGGGCGCGGTGACCAGGTAGCTGCCGTCGTACTCCTCGACCGCCATCCGGGCATTCGGCGCGTGCTCGCGAACCGACTCGATCACCGTCCGCGGATCGAAGGTCCGCTCGTCGACCACTTCACCTGTGGGCATCCGCAACGTGCGTGCACCGTTGCTGCAAACAACCAATCCGTCGGTCAGCCCGAACATCTCGGCGACCGGCCGGGTGGTCTGCCAGGCCCGGCCGGTGGCGAGGATGACGGGCACCTGCGCCGCAGTACGGCGTACTGCGTCGACGACCGCCTGGGAAAGGCGTTCGTCGTGGTCGATCAGCGTTCCGTCGATGTCGAGGGCAACGGCTTTCGGCCGCCAGCCGTCGATCATCCGGCAACCGGTTCGAGAACCTCGCGGCCGCCGACGTACGGACGCAGCGCGGCCGGCACCCGGACCGAGCCGTCGGCCTGCTGGTGGGTCTCCAGGATGGCGACCAGCCAGCGGGTGGTGGCCAGTGTGCCGTTGAGCGTCGCGACCGGACGCGGCTTGCCGTCCGCGTCGCGGTGCCGAATGTTCAGCCGGCGCGCCTGGAAGTCGGTGCAGTTCGACGTCGAGGTGAGCTCGCGGTACGCGCCCTGGGTCGGCACCCACGCCTCACAGTCGAACTTCCGGTACGCCGAAGCGCCGAGGTCACCCGTCGCGGTGTCGATCACCCGGTAGGCCAGTTCCATCTTGTCCAGCATCTCCTTCTCCCAGCCGAGGAGCCGCTGGTGTTCGGCGGCAGCGTCTTCCAGGCTGCAGTAGGAGAACATCTCGACCTTGTCGAACTGGTGGACGCGGATGATCCCGCGGGTGTCCTTGCCGTAGGACCCGGCCTCACGGCGGTAGCAGGACGACCACCCGGCGTACCGGACCGGGCCGTGTGAGACGTCGATGATCTCGTCCATGTGGTAGCCGGCCAGCGGGACCTCCGACGTACCGACCAGGTAGAGCTCGGGCTCTTCCAGCCGGTAGACGTCGTCGTGCGCGTTCAGGTAGCCGGTGCCGCCCATCACCTCGGGCTTGACCAGCGTCGGGGTGATCATCGGGGTGAAGCCGTTCTCCACCGCCTGGGCGATCGCCAGCTGGAGCATGCCGAGCTGGAGCAGCGCGCCGACGCCCTTGAGGAAGTAGAACCGGGCGCCGGACACCTTCGCGCCGCGCTCCATGTCGATCGCGCCGAGCAGCTCACCGAGCTCGAGGTGGTCGCGCGGCTGGAAGCCCTCGGCCTCGAAGTCGCGCGGCTTGCCGATCTCCTCCAGCACGGTGAAGTCCTTCTCACCGCCGACCGGAGCCTCCTCGGAAACCAGGTTCGGCAGTTTGCCGGCCAGCTCGTCGAAGCGCGTCTCGGCCTCGGTCGCGGCCGCCTCGGTCGCCTTCACCTCGGCGGCCAGCGCCTTGGTGCGCTCGAGCAGGGCGGTCCGCTCGTCGCCCTTGGCCTGGGCGACCTGCTTGCCGAGCCCCTTCTGCTCCGCCCGCAACGACTCGAACGCCGCGATGGACGATCGACGCTCACCGTCGGCCGCCAGCACCTGGTCGACCAGGTCAGTACTCTCGCCGCGCTTGGTCAGGGACGCACGGACGACATCGGGGTTCTCACGGAGCAATTTCGCATCGATCACACGTGAAGAGTATCGGGGCGTGTCAGCGGGGGCGAAGTGTATTGGGGATGATGAGCTGGCACCAGCGGATGACCAAGGGGGAAATGAGCGGGTATGAACCAGCATCCACCTACTCATGTCGGTCGTGCGCTGACGGTTGTCCTGGGTGCGTTGCCGTTCACCGTGATCACCCTGCTGGTCTTCCAGGACTGGCCGCCGTTGCGCCGCTGGGACGAGTCCGTGGCCGCCCGCGCGGCGGAGTACGGGCAGACCCATCCCAACGTGGTGGACGTCTGGGAGGTGATCGGCGCGATCACCACGCCCTGGGTCTGCCGTGGCGTCATCCTGGCTGTCGCGATCTACCTCTGGCACCGGCGAGCTCGGCTGCTGACCGTCTGGCTGATCGTCTCCGCGGGCGCCGAGCTGGGTCTGGTGCAGGCGGTCAAGCACATCTTCGACCGGGCCCGGCCCGCGCAGATGCTGGGCGAGGCCGACGGCTGGGCCTTCGTCTCGGGGCACGCGACCGCAGCGTTCGTGATGGCCGGGGCACTCGGAGTGGTGTTGCCCTCCGTCCGCGGGTGGCGGCGCCGCTTCCGGCTGCTGGTGGCGCTGCCTACGATCGCGGTGGTCTGGTTCGCGTCGGTCGACCGGATCGTGCTGAACGTGCACTGGGTCTCCGACGTCCTGGGTGCCTGGGCGCTCGGACTCGCCGTCCTGACCGCCACCTCGATCGGGTTCGGGCTGCGACCCGGCCTGCGGCGACGGCGCCGTCGTACGCCGGCTGACGAGAGCGGCGCGGCCGAGGCTCCGCGGGCAGCCGTCATCGTCAACCCGATCAAGGTCGGCGACGGGGTCGCGTTCCGGCGCAAGGTGAACCGGGCGCTCGCGGTCCGGGGGTTCGAGGACCCGCTCTGGCTGGAGACCCGCGAGGACGACGCCGGCAACGCGATGGCCAAACTGGCGATCGAGAACGAGTCCGACCTGGTGCTGGTCGCCGGGGGTGACGGGACGGTACGGGTGGTGTGCGCCGCGTTGTCGCACACCGGCATCCCGGTCGGGGTGATCCCGGCCGGCACCGGCAACCTGCTGGCCCGCAATCTTCACATCCCACTCGACCTGGACGACGCCTTGGAGCGCATCCTGGACGGCCGCGACCGGCGGATCGACCTGGTCAAGGTGTCCGGCGACGGCCTCGACACGGACCGTTTCGCGGTGATGGCCGGCCTCGGGCTGGACGCCGCGATCATCACCGGCGCCCCACCGATCCTGAAGGCGCAACTCGGCTGGACGGCGTACGTGGTCTCGGCGGCCAAGAACATCAACCACCCGTCGGTGAAGGTCCGCATCGTGCTGGACGACGACGAACCACTGGAGCGCCGCGTCCGCACCGTCGTGATCGGCAACGTCGGCATGCTCCAGGCGAACATCCCCCTCCTCCCCGACGCCCGCCCCGACGACGGCCTGATCGACGTCGTCATCATCGCCCCCCGCCGCGTCACCCAGTGGCCCCTCGTCTTCTGGCGCGTGATGACCCGCACCAAGCGCACGGAGATGTACCTGGAACGCTTCACCGGCCGCAAGGTAGAAGTCACCGCCGCCGTAGACGTCCAACGCCAACTGGACGGCGACGGCATAGGCCCCGGCCGAACCCTCACCGCCGAGGTAGACCCCGGCTCCCTAGTAGTCCGAGTCCCCAAACGCCGCTAACCGGTACATAGGCGGCCCGAAGCTGCCTCAGGTAAGCGGGTGGGGTTACTGGTGTTCGGGGGTTTCTCGGGGTTGGGCGGCTTCTTTGCGGAGGGTTTCGATGGCTTCTTCCTCCTCGGGGGACAGCTTGGCGTCGCTTTCGAAGGACTTGACCTCCTTCGCGTACGACCGCGCGTCGTTCCGGCTGTTGATCGACGTCAGCACGACCCCGTCACCCTTGTCGTCCAGCAGCGCCATCGACCACGACAGCCGGCCCCCCATGTCGCCGTACGCGTCGTACCGGACCACCGCGAGATGCTGCAGCGTCTCGCGCAGCTCGCTCCGCGCGTCCTCGAGCTCCTTGCTCAACCGCCGCAGTTCCGACTTCACCGTGCCGGGCTTGGCCTCCGGCTGGCTCGTCTCGGCGGGCTGGACCTGCGGCTGAGCTTGCGGCGCGACAGCGGGCTTCGCCCCGGCCTTGGGCGCACCGGTCTGCGCCCTGAGCGCCTGAATGGCGAACACGAGGGCGAGCACCGCCACGAACAAAGCGGCGATCCCGAAAGCACCGGCTAACGTCGAAGACACGACGGCAGCCTAATGGCTGCGTCATCAGGTGGCTGCGCTGAGTGCCCGTCCGGGGTCCGAAGCGGCGAATCGCGGCAGGCCCACGTAGATTCGCGGCGTGACTCATTTGCCTGACCAAAACCCCGGCGGCGGCCCACTGCCCGGAGTGCACGACCTCGGCTACGCACGCCTCGACACCGATCGCCTGGACCGCACAGGCGACGCAGAGGTGGTCTACGGCGCGGGGAAGACACCGGAGCAAGTAGTGGAGCTCCTGCAGACCCTGCACCAGACCCACCCCGGCCACGCCGTCCTGGCGACCCGCCTGAGCGTCGAGGCCCAAGCCGCCGTCGCCTCCGCCCTGCCGCACGCAGTAGTCGACCAAGTCGGCCGTACCGCGGTCCTCGGCGCACCCCCAGTACTACGAGGCACCGTCGCCGTCGTCGCAGCCGGTACGTCGGACGCTCCGGTGGCGGCCGAAGCTGCCACGACTGTCGGTGTGTTCGGCGCCAACGTCGACCTGATCACCGATGTCGGCGTCTCCGGCCTGCACCGCATCATGAGCGTGCGCGAACGCCTGAACGCCGCCGACTGCCTCATCGTGGTCGCCGGGATGGAAGGCGCGCTGCCGAGCGTCGTCGGCGGGCTGGTCGGCGTACCGCTGGTCGCAGTACCGACCTCCGTCGGGTACGGCGCTTCCTTCGGTGGCATGGCCGCGTTGCTCGCCATGCTCAACTCATGTGCGCCCGGCGTGACCGTGGTGAACATCGACAACGGTTTCGGGGCCGGTGTGTTCGCTGCCCGCGTGGCGCGGCGCGCTGCACCGACGGAGGTGAAGTCGCAGTGAGGACCGCCTGGATCGACTGCGCGGCCGGCGCCTCCGGCGACATGCTGCTGGGCGCCTTCCTGTCCGCCGGAGCCGATCTCGACGTCGTCAACGCCGCAGTCGCCGCCGTCGACCCCTCGCTCTCGGTGACGGTAGACCGCACCAGCCGCCACCAAATCGCCGCCCTCAAAGCCTCAGTCCGAGTAGCCGGCGAACTCCACCCCGAAAACCTCCCCGACAACCTGGGGCCGGCTGCTGCCGGCAGCCTGGAGAGGGAAGGCGAAGCCGAAGAGGGCGGGCCCGCTGGTGACGCGGCCGTCGCCCACCCCGAAGCTGCTGCTGGCAATGGCGCTGCGACCCAGGGCCTCGGCGACACCGGGCACGGGCATAGCGATGCCGGCCACGGTCATGGGCACGGGCATGACGATGCCGGGCACCGGCATGGGCAGGGGTCTGAGGTTGGAGGGCCTACGCGGACGTGGGCTGAGGTTCGGCGGTTGATTGAGGGGGCTGGGCTGGCGGAGGCTGTGCGGGAGCTGGCGTTGGACACGTTCGCCCGGCTGGCTCGAGCCGAGGCTGCCGCGCATGGCGTGACGCCCGACGAGGTGCACTTCCACGAGGTCGGCGCGCTCGACGCGATCGCGGACATCGTCGGGGTCGCCGCCGCCTCCGTTGCGCTCGAACTCGACCACATCGTCGTCTCCACGATCGCGCTCGGTGGCGGTCGGCAGGTTCGTGGGCAGCACGGCGGCATCCCGGTTCCTGGCCCCGCAGTACTGGCTCTACTTTCCGAAGCTGACGCGCCTGTCATCGGCGGCACCGCGCCGTACGAGATGACCACGCCGACCGGCGCCGCTCTCCTCGCCTCGCTGGCCGACGAGTTCGGCCTGCTACCGGCGATGCGAATTCAGCAGACCGGTGTCGGAGCGGGCGGGCGGGACCCGATCGAGGTGCCGAACATCGTCCGCGTGATCGTCGGTGAATCCGTCGGACGCCCGGCCACCGAACTCGTCTACGAGACCAACGTCGACGACCTCGACCCGCGGATCTGGCCGCAGGTGCTGGCGCGGCTGATGGAAGCCGGCGCTGCGGACGCGTGGCTCACCCCGATCCTGATGAAGAAGGGCCGGCCGGCGCACACCCTGTCGGTCCTGGTCGGCGGTGCGAACGCCGAGGAGGTCCGCTCGGTGATCCTGTCCGAGACGTCCGCGATCGGCCTGCGCGAGTCGGAGGTGCGCAAGCACGCCGCCGACCGCGAGTTCGCCAGCGTCGCGGTCGACGGTCAGCGGATTCACGTCAAGATCGCCCGGTACGGCGGTCAGGTGGTCAACGTCCAGCCCGAGTACGACGATGTCGCCGCGGCCGCCGCGGTCCTGAAGAAGCCGATCAAGACCGTCCTGGCCAAGGCCATCGCAGCCGGCCACGACCTCTGGAGCTGACCCGATGTCTAGAGCCGAGGCGATCGGTCGTGTGGGCGCGGCCATCGAGGGGTCGCGGCGAGCTAGTTCGCCGCGGCCTTCTCGGTCTCGGGTCTGGACTTACGTCGTGGCCAGTCGTACGGCCACCACTGGGCGCCACCGCGCCGGGCCCACACGATCAGCCCGATCAGTACGCCGAGCTCGATCGCGGGGCAGATCGTGTCGCGCAACCGGGTGCTGAACCACTCGAGCGAGTCGGACAGGAACGGCGCGACCTGACGCGCGTTCGGATCTCGGCCGGGCACGTACGCGATGGCGAGCATGGTGGTCCGGATGACCATCAGCTTGTCCACCTTCGACGCGGCCACCGCCGCCAGCGCGACCCACGCGATGATGTCGTACCAGGGCAGCGAATACATCGCCGTGACCAGCCAGGCGATCGCGTAGATCGCGGTGTACCGGATGGCCTCGGGCGCCCGGTCCTCCAGATGGGTCCGGGGCAGCAGCGACTTGGGGAAGACCTGGGAGAGCAGGATCGCCACGACGATCAGGCCGACCCAGGCCGCGATCGCGAGCACCGTGCGGACCAGGCCGTTCGGCAGGAAGAGCGTGAAGAAGCTCAGCAGCGCCTTGTGCGGAGTACCGGTCGAGATGAAGGAACTGTTCGACCGGGCCTGCTGCAGCGCCTCGAGGCCGACGACCGCGTAGAGGCCGGCCATCGACAGCGCGCCGCCGAGGCAGAAGATCAGTGCCCTGCGCCGGTCCGCGCGCAGCGACCAGAGCATGGCGACACCAACAAGGCCGATCGACAGCTTGGTACAGCCCGCGACGCCGAGCATGATGCCGGCCCAGAGGATGTGCCGCCGGAACAGCACCAGCGCGATGATCGCGAACATCACCGCGATCGCATCGTTGTGCGCGCCGGCCAGGACTGTCCACAGCAGCAGCGGGTTCGCCAGGGCGAGCATGGCGATCCGGCGGCGGTTGACCAGATCGGGGCCGACCAGCTTCATCAGCAGCAGCCCGGAGATGATCATGCTGACCGCGACGGACAGCTGCAGCATCCAGACGGTGAGCTGCATCGAGTCGCCGCCGACCCAGGACGAGAACCACTGGATCCAGGTCGCGATCGGGCCGTAGACACTCTTCGCGCCCTGCCACGGCCGCTCGGTCGCGGCGATCACCGGGTCGTAGCCGAGCCGGATGGTGTCCGCCGGCGCCGTCGTGTACGGGTTGCCGCCGAGCGACATGATCCGCCCGTACGCCGCGTAGATCAGGACGTCACCGGACGCCATCGGCGGCACCAGCGTGACGGCGGCCGTCGTACCGATGCCTAGGGCAACTAATCGGTTGAGGCGGGGGGCCCAGCCGTTCTTGATCGCCCGGGCGGCCAGGAAGACGCCGTACCCGCCGAGCAGGATGGCGACGTAGATCATCATCGTCACGAGCCAGTCGTTCGGCTTCGTGTCGAACCAGTACGACGGCAACCAGGCGTGCCGGTTGGTCAGCGTCAGCACGACCACTGATGGGCCAAGCAGACCCGCCAGGACGATCAGGGTCGTCGATGCCAGATACAGCCCGACAGCCCTGCGGCCATCCCGATCAGCCGCCCGAACGTCGGCCGCGCTCACCTGATCACCGGCAGAATCGGCGGCATCGCTAGCACCCGCGGCACCGCCAGCACCCGCATCCGTAGCGGCACCGGGCGAATCGTCTCTGGTCAGCTCAAGGCCGGGTTGCCCGGCCGCGGTCGTGTCAACTGGAGCCTTGTCGGCGCCCGTGCCGTCGGTGCTCATCGGCCCGGCCCGGTGGTCGAGCCGCCGCGCGCGGGCAACGCGTTGCGCGCGACCAGCGCCCGCCGTACGTGGAGGAACTGGCGGCCGCGATGCAGCTGGCCGCGCCAGTCGGTCCCGGTCGCGCGATGCCGGACGTCGATCGGCACCTCGATGATGCGGAAACCCTTGCGGCCCAGATCGATGCTCAACGCCGCCTCGACACCGAACCCTTGCGCCAGCGGCAGCGCCGCCTCGAACGCGACCCGGGTCAGACACCGCTGGCCGGACAACGGCTGCTCAGGCGCCCAACCGGTCGCCTGCTCGATCCCGGCCCGAGCCAGCCGTACGACGAAACCGCGTCCGCCGGCCTTGCTGCCATCGGGGCGGACCTGGGCCGGCAACGTCCCGATCGTCATATCCGCGCGACCCTCGGCCACCGGGGCGATCAACGGCTCGGCGCCAGTCGCGGAATCGGCCAGGTCGGCGTCGAGGAACAGCAGGTGCCGCGCCCGAGCGCCGTCCCGCTCCGCCACCGCGGCCGCTCCGGTCTCCATCGCAGCAGCCTTACCCCGGTTCCGCGGATGCCGTACGACGACCGCTCCCGCGCGCTCAGCGACCTCGGCGGTGCCGTCGCTCGATCCGTCGTCGACGACGACCACCAGGTCGACGCCGGCGAGCTTGCGCACCGCGTCGACCGTCGCGACGATCCGCTCGGCCTCGTCCTTGGCCGGGATCACGCACGCGACGGAGCCCTGGACGGGCTCGACGGGAGGCAGATCAGTACCGGACACAGCACCGCAGCCTAGTTGCTCAGCAGCCGATCCCCCGCCTCCGGATCCGGTCCCTGGGGATATCTCGTTCTTTCGACCGATTCCGGGGTTGCCTGTGGACAACTTCGGGCCGGCCGACGGCGATCAGGGCATCTTCTCTGGCAAGACCGAGAACAGCAGGGCGCCGGTGGAGGTGGCCGAGTTGGACTTCAGCGAAAATTGTCGGACAATCAGACAGAATCACGGCATGACCCGCGTCTACCGCGGCGCTGCCGTAGCTTGGTGTGACGGGATCCGGACGAGAGGGCAGACAGATGACTGAGGCGTATGGCGTCGACAGCGAGGTCGGGCCGCTGCGGACGGTGATGCTCCACCGGCCGGGCAACGAGCTGCGCCGGCTCACCCCACGGAACAACGACAAACTGCTCTTCGACGGCATCCCCTGGGTCGGCCGCGCACAGGACGAGCACGACGCGTTCGCCCAGGTACTGCGCGACCGCGATGTCGAGGTGCTGTATCTCGACAAGCTGCTCAGTGAGGCGCTCGGCGACCCAGCCGCGCGGGCCTCGGCCATCACCGGCGCGACCGAAGACCTGCGTCTTGGCGACACCCTGCGTGAGTACCTGCGGGCGAGCCTGGCAGCGCTCGACCCGGTGCAGCTCGCGGAAGCGCTGATGGCCGGCGTGCGCAACGATGAAGTACGGGCCGGTGGGCTGGTCACGTCACTACTCGCGCATGAGGACTTCCTGATCGACCCCCTGCCAAACCTGCTGTTCACGCGGGACTCGAGCGTGTGGATCCGGGACTCGGTCGCCGTGACCTCGCTGGCGATGCCGGCGCGGGTTCGCGAGACGCAGCTGACCGAGCTGATCTACAGCTACCACCCGCGGTTTGTCGGGGCGGGCAAGGTTTACGACCACCAGCTGGAGCACGTCGAAGGCGGAGACGTGCTCGCCCTCGGGCCCGGCGTACTGGCGGTGGGCGTCGGTGAGCGAACCACCCCGGCCGGAGTCGAGCGGCTCGCGCGCCGGGTGTTCGCGAAGGGACTGGCGCATACCGTCCTCGCCGTACCGATCGCCCAGCAGCGCGCGACGATGCACCTGGACACCGTCTGCACGATGGTCGACGTCGACGCCGTACTGATGTATCCGAACATGGCGGAGGAGATGCGCGCCCTCGCCGTCACCGCCGACGGCGACGAACTGCACGTCGCAGAGTCCGAGCCATTCCTGGTCGCCGCAGCCAAGGCCCTCGGCATCGACACCCTGCGCCGGATCGACACCGGCCTGGACCCAGTCACCGCCGAACGAGAGCAATGGGACGACGGCAACAACACCCTCGCCCTCGCACCCCGCGTGTGCATCGCCTACGAACGCACAGTCGAGACCAACGCCCGCCTGGAAGAGTCAGGCATCGAGGTCATCCGCATCTCCGGCTCCGAACTAGGCTCCGGCCGAGGCGGCCCCCGCTGCATGTCCTGCCCCATCCTCCGCGACCCCGCCTAACCAACAAGAGCGGGTTGGTGGGCTCGCGACACCTGCTCCGCTCCGCTACGCCGCCTGCATCGCCGGTGACAGTTGGCGCTAGCGCGCATGACCCGCGGTGGCAACCGAGCCCGTCAGAAGGGCGCCGAGGCGAACGGACCACCGGCGCTGGATGAGCCGCGCCCGGCGCGCTGGTCGGCAGGCTCGCGACGCCTGCTCCGCTTCGCTACGCCGGCTGCATCGCAGGTGAGTACTGGCGCTGACGCGCATGACCCCGCGGTGGCGAAGCAGCGCGTAAGGGTGGCCCAAGCGGCAAACAGACCGCTGGCACTGGATGGGCCGCGCCCGTCGCGGGTGGGCAGCTCGCGACACCTGCTCCTGTTCGCTACGCCAGCTGCAGCGCCAATGAGTACCGGCGCTGACGCGCACGATCCCCGCGGCGGCGAAGCGAGCGCGTCCGGTTGGCACAGACCGGCTAACGGACAACCCTCGCTGGATGAGCCCCGCCCCGCGCGCGAGTTGGCGGGCTCGCGACGACTGCTCCGCTTCGCATGCCGGCTGCATCGCCAGTGAGAGCTGGCGCTGGCGCGCATACCCAGCCGGGGCGAGGCTAGCGCGTGATGCTGGCGGCTGCATATCTGGGGGAATCAAGAGTTGCTCGAGCAGTACGCCGCTGAGCACACCATGAGCTTGTTCAGGCGCGCGTGAGCCCGGACGCCACGAAGACGCGCGGTTGGCCTGTGCAGGAGGTGACGTTCGCGATGGCCGTGTCCACCGAGCCTCCACCGATGAATACGTCGTCGCCCAGTTGGCCGACCACCTGTCCGGTTGCGTCGAGCAGGGCAAGCTTGCCGTTGTGGATGCCGACGCTCCAGCCCAGGGGCCAAGCGATGTCGACGAACTCCTGCACAGTGACGATCGCTCCGTCGACCAGCCTGCTGGCGGCGCAGCGTAGTACCAGGCAGTTTGTCGACGGGTCGATGGCGAGAGTCCCCGAGGCCTGGGCATGTAGGTGCTCGAGGGGCGGTACGCGCTGGAGCGTCAGGCCGGGCAGCAGCGCGTCGGCGTCATGCTCGGCTTCGCGATTCACAAGATCAACTCCCGAGTTGATGGGCACGAGCACACGCAGTTTCCGGGTGACTGCCGGCATCTTCATCATGCCCGCCGCCGGGTCCCGCCGGGTGTGGGAATGGACTTGAGCTGGCGGCAAATAGTTTCCGTTCAGACGCGGTCGCTGTGCGGCGCTCACGGCGAATCGGTTCGGTGCTGACGGCTCGTCCGTTCGACGCTGACGGCTACTGCATTCAGGTGCTGACCGCTTGTGCGTTCGGGAGCGCGGGAGGCCTGTAGGGCCAGGAGTTTGGGGATTAGCACGAGCGCCCGCCAGGCTTGGAGGGCTGCTTAAACGTTCAGCATTTGGGTGGTTGCTGGCGGGAATGTGGCAGCGATTCCGCATTGGAGGCGGTTGCTGACTAGACAGGTACCGGGGGCGACACGCGGAGTGAAAATCGGGGGTTGTTGTCGGGGCCGGTTATGAGTACTCTTCATGCCTAGGCCCAGGCCCTGTTGCTCCCCCGTCAGCAGGACTTGGGCCGTCCACGTTGCCGAAGGCCCGCACTCGTTGAGTGCGGGCCTTCGTCGTGGCTAACGGATTGTCAGCTGACGGCTGGCGAGACCGGCGCGGGCGGCTCGTTCTTCCGTGGTCAGCGGGGCCTCCGAGGCGAGTGCCTTGTCGAGTTCGGCAGCGAACTCGGCGGCCGGCTTCTCCAAGTCGGCGGCTTCGGCGTCGGTCGGGAGCTCCCACACCGGCGCGAGCACGCCGAGGGCGCGGAAGGAACCGATCAGGCGGCTGCCCTCGGTCAGCGCGGACGAGCCGGCGGCGTGCAGCCGGGCCAACGCGTCGAGCAAGGTGTCCTCGGCGTGCGGCATCACCCAGCGCAGGTAGCGGCGATCGCCGATCTGCGTCCAGTACGCCGCTTCGACCGACTCCAGTCGGACGGTCGGAGCAGCAGCCGCGTTCGCGCGCTCGAGGCCGGCCGCCACCTCACCGGTCGGGTCGTCGACGTTCTCGCCGACCCAGTAGTCGAAGCCGTCGTGCACCTTCACGGTGATCGGCTCGGAGGTGTCGATCAGGTCCTGCAGGCGCGGGCCGTCCTTGAGCAGGTCGCCGAGCTGGATCGGGTTGCCCGGCTCGGTCGCGAGGGCCGCGGTGATGGCGTGCGCGACGTCGCGGCTCGGGTCGCCCGAGGAGGCGTGGGTCTGCAGGCCGATCCAGATGGTCTCGTCATCGCGGACCAGGCCTGGCATCGCCATCGGCAGCAGGGTGACCAGGTTGACCTTCTTGCCCTTGTGCTCGCCAGCCAGTGTGACCTCCGCAGTACCGGCGGGGACGATCTCGCGGAAGGCGATCAGGTCGCACTCGGCCGGCAGGCCCTCGAACGGCCGGACCACGAAGGTGTCGGCCGCCTGCGCCTGCTCACGACCGTGGCACTGCTTGAAGCGCTTCCCCGATCCACACGGGCAGGGCTCGCGCGGGCCGACGTCGACCAGGTCGGCCGGATCCAGCGTGACGGTCGTGGTGTTCTTGGCGCGGTTGCGCGACTTCTTTCCCATACCCCGCAGTCTTGCAGTACTCGCCTACCGCCCACCAACCCGAACTGATCCTGACCCGGGGGCCAGAGCGGAGAGCCGGGGGGGCCGGGGCTGGGTCAACTGGCCCAAGGGGCTCAGCAGGGCACGACAGGTGGGTCGCCCGGGCACGGGTGGTAAGCGGGGGGGACCGAGGGGCGCGTCAGCGGGACACGGGTATCGACCTGGCCTGAGGGGTGGGGCAGCCGGGGGCCGGTGGTCAGCGGGGACCGAGGGGTGGGTCAGCCGCGGAGGGTGGTCAGCGGGCCCGGGGGCGGGCAGCCCGGAACGGGTGGTGGGCCGGGGACCGAGGGTGGGTCAGCGGGGGACGATGGCGTGGACGGTGCGGCGGGCGTCGGCGGTGCGGACGCCCCATTCGGAGGTGAGCATGTCCACGATGGCCAGGCCGCGGCCGCCGACGGACTCGGGGTGTGCATCGGTGATGCGTTGCGGCTCGGTGTCGCCGCGGCCGTCGACGACCTCGAGGTGGATTCCGGCCTTGTCGACCCACCAGGTCGCGCGGACTTCGCCGCCGGGCAGGGGCGGGGCGTACCGGATCGCGTTCGAGAGGAGTTCGGACAGGACTAGTTGCGCGTCATCGCGCGCGTTGTCCGCGACCCGGTGCCGCTTCAGATAGCCGGCCAGACGGCGGCGGGCGTCTGCTACCGCAGACACTTCGTGCGGCAGTACGACGTCCACAACACTCACGTCGGCGGGCAAGGTTGCAGAGGACAAGCAGGGTCTCCTCAGTCATCGGAACAACACTCCACTTCTGCCCCCGATCGGGCTTGCGAAAACACCTGCGGGTATTCCGTTACATAGTGGCGCTGAAGATCACGCGTTCTCCGCGGAAATCGTGACGAAAACGACGGAATTGAACGTCCGAATTAACCGGACGCATTCGTGCCACTACGCAGAACGATCAAAGTGAGACACGGCACAAGTACCTCTGCCGGGCTGGCTCGGTGGGCGAGGCCGCACGCCGGCGGTGGCCTCGGCGGGCCATCCGGCCTCGAGTGGGCGGAACGCTGGCCGGCGCGCAGCACACGGCGAGGGGGCCGAGGTCAGCCGCTCGGGGTGAGCCGGCGGGAGACCGAGGCAAGCGGCCTTGGGATGGGGCGACGGAAGGGCCTAGCCGGTGCGGGTGGACGGCGGAGGGCGGAGGGCGGACGCAAGGGGCGGTGCGAGCCGCCTGGGTGGGTCGGGCCCTGGGGTGGCGGAGGGGCGCTAGCCAGCGCGGGGTGGGCAGCGGAGAGGGTGCTAGCCAGTCGACCTGGCGGGGCGGCGCTGGGTGTGGTCAGCCCGCCGAGGCGAGCCTGCGCGGGCGAGGCGGCCCGTCCGGGCGGGTCGGCGCTGGGTGGGGTGGGGTGGCGGGGCGCGGGGTGAGCAGCGGAGGGGACGCTGGCTGACGCGGGGTAGGTGGCCGGACGCTAGGTGGCGTGGGTGGCGGTGGGTGTGGTCAGCCCGTTGGGGTGAGGCTGGGCGGGCGAAGTCAGCCGGGCGGGTGGGCTCTGCGGTGGGTGGCGGAGGGGCGCTCGCCGGCGCGGGGTGGGGGGCGGAGGGGAGGCTGGCTGACGTGGCGTGGGCGAGGGAGGAGGTGACCCGCCCGGCGGGGACCTGGCGGGCGGGTCACCTCCGCCTGCGGGTGGGCCTGGGTGATGTGAGCGCGGGGTTGGCCAGCTCAAGTGGGCGCGGGGTTAGCCGGCTCAAGTGGGCGCGGCAGCTAGCCTGCTTGAGGGGGCGCGGGGTTGGCCGGATCGAGTGGGCGCGGAGTTAGCCCGGCTCGAGTTGGCGCGGGGTTAGCCGGCTTGGGGTGGGCGGCGGAGGGCTAGTTTGCGGCGGCGGATGGAGAGGGGAGTTGGGGGTTCGGCGGTTGGGTGGGCGAGGGTTTGGATGGCTAGTTCGGGGTGGTCGCTGATCAGGGCGTCTACGCCGATGGCTTGGCAGTGGCGGATGTCTTGTTCTGTGTTGACGGTCCAGACGTGGACCTGGTGGCCGTGTTTGTGGGCGCGGTCGACGTACTCCGGGTGGGCGGTGACGATCTCGATGCTCGGGCCGGCGTACGAGACGCCGGTGGGGAGGGAGCCGTCGCGGAAGCGGAGGGGGACCCGGTCCATTAGCAGGACCGTGCGGAGGCCGGGGGCCAGGACCCGCATTCGGCGCAGAGACAGCCAGGAGAAGCTCATCACTCGTACCGGGGATTCCGAGCCGATCCGCGGGTGGGCCCAGCCGAAGCGGTCGAGTGCCTCGATCAGGCGGCGCTCGACCAGTCCGGCGTACCGGGTGGGGTGTTTGGTCTCGATCGCCAGCTCCAGCGGCCGGCCCGAGTCGTGGACCGTCTCCAGCAGCCGTTCGAGGGTGAGCACCTTGGTGAGGTCCGGGTCCGGCAGTTCGGCCTCGTCGTCGAGGTCGGCCCACGGGTTCTTCCACGAACCCCAGTCGAAGCTGTCCAGCTCCTCCAGGCTCATCGTGGACAGCACGCCGCGCCCGCTCGAGGTCCGGTCGATCCGCCGGTCGTGGACGCAGACCAGGTGCCCGTCCGCGGTCAGCCGGACGTCACACTCCAGCCCGTCCGCTCCGGCCTCGACGGCCCGGCGGTACGCCGCCAACGTGTGTTCTGGACTGACTTCGCTGGCGCCACGATGGGCCACCACGCTGGGGCGTTTCGCCATAAAGAGAACTCTGGCACGCCGCCCACGTCAATCACTAACAAAGCCACGCCAGCCAACCGCAATCAGCTCACAACAAAGCAGCCACCGCTATCCGCACCAGGCCAGTACTCCGGTTCGAAGGCGCGTCATCCAGACTTGGCCGGGTGACCCAGATGCGCGCAGTTGTCCTCACTGAACCCGGCCCACCGGAATCGCTGAAGGTCAGCACCGCCGATCGGCCGGAGCCTCGACCCGGCTGGGTCCGGATCAAGGTCGAGGCGTTCGGGCTGAATCGCTCGGAGTACCACCTCAGGGCAGGGCTGGCGTCGAACGCGAAATTCCCGATCATCCCCGGGATCGAAGCAACCGGCACGGTCGATCTAGCGCCGGGTGGCGAGTTCGAGCCCGGCCGGCAGGTGGTCGCGATGATGGGCGGGATGGGCCGGGAGTTCGACGGCGGCTACGCCGAGTACACGGTGGTCCCGGTGAGCTCCGTCGTCCCGGTGACCACCGATCTCGACTGGGCGACCCTCGGCGCGCTGCCCGAGATGCTCCAGACCGCACACGGCTCGCTGCACACGGGACTCGCAATCCAGCCCGGCCAATCGCTGCTGATCCGCGGCGGCACGTCGTCCGTAGGCGTCGCGGCCGCCGTACTGGCCAAGGAGCAAGGCCTCACGGTGTTCTCGACGACCCGCAACCCGAAGCGACTCGACATGCTCAAGGAACTCGGCGTCGACCACCCGTTGGTTGACGACGGCAACATCACCGAACAGGTGCGCGAGATCCTTCCCGACGGCGTGAACGCGGCCTTGGAACTGGTCGGCACGAACGTCCTGCCCGACACCCTCCGAGCCACCGCAGTACACGGCACCGTCTGCTTCACCGGCATGCTGAGCGACGCCTGGACAATCCCGGACTTCTACCCGATCGGCTACCTCCCCAACGGCGTCCGGCTCACGGCGTACGGCGGCGAGAGCACCGACCTGCCCGCCGACGCGTTCCAGCGCTACGTCGACTTGATTGCCTCAGGCAAGCTCCCGATCCGGATCGACCGCGTCTTCGGCCTCGACGAGATCGCCGAAGCCCACCGCATCATGGAGAACGGCGACGCGGTGGGCAAACTCGTCGTCCGGATCAGCTGACGGCCTTCTGCAGGGTCCGCAGACGACCGATGGGGCGGGGTAGACCGTAGTGATCACGCAACGTCGTTCTGGTGTAGTCGGTTCGGAAGAGCCCTCGCTGCTGGAGGATCGGTACGACGTGGTCGGTGAAGGCCTCGAGTCCTGACGGCAACACCGCCGGCATGATGTTGAAGCCGTCAGCGGCGCCTGCACCCCACACGCCGGACGCCTTGTCAGCAAGGGTCGCGTCGTCCTCCCACGAATCCCACAGGTTGTAGGCGACCTCCAGGAACTCGGCCGCCCGGTCGGACGCGGTGGTGGCGATCGAGAACGACACCAGTGGTGGCAGCAGGCTGACGGAGACCAGTGAGGTGGCAGTGAAGTCGACTGGACCGTTGCCCGCGTCGGCGGCGATCACCACGACGCCGGCGGCGTACCGGCGGAACACTGAGCGGAAGATGTCGGCATCGACGGCCCGCTCGACGTCGGGATCGGGGACGACGCTCTCTCACCAAAGTCGACGACTGAAGAACTAGACAATCTCGTCGTTCGCAACGGCCGGGTCCCTCACACCCCGGACCGTCGGTGCGTTCTACTGGCGTGATGCTTTCGGAGAAGGTCAGGCTGCCGCCGTTCCAGGCGCTGGTGGACGAGCACTGGCGAGACGTCGCCAGGCTCGCCCGGGCGCTGGCCGGGCCGGTCGACGGTGACGACGTGGCCCAGCGCGCCTGGGAGAAGGCGTTCGCCGCCTATCCCAAGCTCACCTCGGCCCGGAACCTGCGCAGCTGGCTGCTCACCATCACGGCCCGGTGCGCGACCGACCTGCACCGGTCCCGGAAACCACAGACCTCCTTGGACGACGCACCACCGATCGCCGTCGACGGCCCCGATGCCGCCGAGTGGCCCGATCCGGACCTCTGGCAGGCCGTCAAGGACCTGCCCGAACGGCAGCGCGTCGCCGTCACGCTCAAATATGTCGGCGACCTGGACCACCATGGTGTGGCCGCCGCTCTGGACACCACGCCCGCCGCATCCCGCCGACTCGTCAGCGATGCGCTCGCGACCTTGCGTACCAAACTCGGAGTGGACCATGAATGATCTCGAAGTGCCTGATATCGAGGGCCGGCTGAGCCGGTTGACCCCCGGAGGCGCCCGCCCACCGGTCCTGCCGACCGCCGATGTCTCCTATGCCCTGCACGACACCCCCATCGGCACCCTGCTGCTCGCCACCGCGGGCGGCCGCCTGGTGGCCAGCTCCTTCGGCGACGAGGAGACGATGACGAATCGCCTAGCCCGGGCGATCTCTCCCCGCGTACTCCGTCAGCCCGCCGCGCTGGACGAAGTACGGCGGCAATTGGACGAATACCTGACTGGTCAACGAAAGGCGTTTGAATTGCCTGTTGACCTGGTGCTGGCAACGCCTTTCCAGCGACTCGTGCTGAGCGATCTTCCCGACCACACCAGCTATGGCAAGACGACGACGTACGGGCAGGTCGCCGGGGAGATCGACCGGCCGAAGGCAGCCCGTGCGGTCGGCACCGCGCTCGGCGCGAATCCCTTGTGTGTGGTGATTCCCTGCCATCGCGTGGTCGGCTCGAGCGGAGCACTCACCGGGTACGCCGGCGGGCTGGAGGCAAAGCGTTTCCTGCTGAATCTTGAATCGAAAAGCTGACGTTTCCGGCGGTTACTCGCGGCCATTTACACTGATCGCAAGAAGGAGCAGGTCCCCAATGTGGAGTGGGGACCTGCTTCTTTAGTTTTGCGTCACCAGCGCGGCCAGGAGTTTGCGCATTCCGGTCCGGGCGGACTCCGTCGCGGTCGGCCCGAGCGCCACCAGGGACACGACCAGCGCGGCCACCTCACCGGGGTCGAGCGCGATCGGCTCGATGCTCGAGCGGGCGTCGAACGCGTAGCCGCCACCAGGACCGCGGCGTACGGCGATCGGGATCCCGGAGTGCCGGAGCCGCTCGATGTCGCGCTCGACGGTGCGCGTGGTGACGCCGAGATCCTGGGCCAGCCGGGTCGCCGTTGCCGGTTCGCCACGCCGGGACCGCAGCGCCTCGATCAACGCGTGCTGCCGCTCGATCCGGCGCAGTGTCAGGTGCGGATCGGCCGATTCCGAAAAAGCCATGATCGAGAAAATACCCGACACCTGCTAGTCGGTCTTCCCGACTAGATTGGTCGCATGACCTCTCCTCTGCTGTTCCTCAGTGGCGCCGGGCTGCCGGCCTGGATCTGGGACGACGTCCGCGCCGCCCTGCCGACCTCCACCGTTGCTGCCTACCCGAGCGCAGGCTCGCTGCGGGACTACGCGACCAAGGTGCTGAACGAGGCTCCGGAGCGATTCACGATCGTCGCCCACTCCATCGGCGGTGTGATCGCCGGCCAGTTGGTCGCTCAGGCTCCCGATCGCGTCGACGGCCTGCTCGCCGTGGCGGCCTCGATCCCCCGCGCCGGCCAGTCCTTCCTGACCGCGCTGCCGTTCCCGCAGAAGCTGATCGTGCGGGCCGTCATCCGGCTGGCCGGGACGAAACCGCCGGAGAAGGCGATCCGCGCCGGGCTGGCGGCCGGGCTCGAGGAACCGCTGGTGGATCGCATCGTCGGTGAGTTCAGCCCGGAATCAGCTGCCCTGTATCGCGATACCGTTGCTCCGGGCACCTTTCCGGCCCGCCGCGGCTACCTGACCACGACGGCCGACAAGGAGTTCCCGGTAGCGCTCCAGCAGGTCTACGCCAAGAACCTCGACCCGACCTGGACCCACACACTGCCCACAGGCCACCTGCCCATGCTGGAAAGCCCGGGCGACCTCAGCCTTGCCATCAAGACGTTCCTGGAGAGCTGAGCCCTTACCCGTTGCCGGGTTGGTGGATCTCCAGGATCAGCCGGCGGCGGCCGCCCCACTCGCGCTTGTAGACCTGGTAGTCCTCGATGCCGGCCGCGGCGCAGAGGCGGCCGTAGCTGGCTTCGTCGTGGATGAAGTGGACGCTGCTGGTGCCGAAGTGCTCGGTCGTCACGATCCGGTGCTCCGGGCCCTGTCGCAGGCCGTTGGCGATCTCCGACGCGGTCGCGGGGCCCCAGACCGGCCCTTCGATCACGGCCAGCCCGCCCGGCTTCAGCACCCGGGAGATCTCCCAGATCGTCGACAGCTGCTCGTCCTCGGCGAACAGTTCGTGGAACGCGGTCCACAGGCAGATCACCGCGTCGAACGAGTCCGACTTGTACGGCAGGTCCGTCATCGAGCCGATCGCCCAGTCGATCGACAGCTCCTCTTCCTTCGCCTTGGCCTGGCCCGCCTTGACCAGGCTCGGGCTGATGTCCAGTGCCCGCACGACCTTGCCCGCCCGGCGCAACGGCAGGCTGACCCGTCCGTAGCCGCAGCACAGGTCGAGCACGGTCTCCCGGCCCTGCAGCAACTCCTCGACCGCCTCGACGACGGCGGCGTCACGTTCCGGCGTGGTGCGACTGGCCAGCCCCTCAGGACCGAGTTCTTCGTACTCGGCGCGGCTGCGCAGTGCGGAATTCAGCATTGCGCAAGTATCCCGGCACCGCTGGGTCACTGTCAGTATCGCGGTTCGATTCGAGACCGGACCGATTCCGGAGTACGGACGGCGCCCCGCGGACGCGGGGCCTAGCTCACTGGCTGAACCTCCTTGTGGCCGAGGCGGCCGAGGAGGATGGCGGCGATCATGGAGACGATGATCGAGGTGTACGTCGCGCCGAGCCAGCCCGGGACCGGCTGGTTGTTGAACAGGGTCTGCTGGACGTCGAGCCAGAACGGGGACCAGCCTTCGACCGTGCCGGGGTTGACGAGTTGGTAGGCGATGAAGCCGAAGACCCAGGCCAGTGCGGGCTGCCAGCGGAAGCGGGCGGTGTCCGAGACGTCCCAGCGCATCTTGCTGACCACGAAGAAGTCGGCGATCGCGACCGCGAACAACGGGATGAAGACCGAGCCGATCAGGTACAGGAACTGGGTGTAGTTGCCCAGGTCAACGAACAGCGCGAGGCCGGTGGCCAGCACGCCGATCGCGACGGAGATCCAGCGCCGGTCGATGTGCCCGACCAGATTGTGCGCGGCCATCGTGGTCGAGTACACGTTCGCGTAGGCCTCGTCGACCTCGTCCACCAGCAGCACGAACAACGCGATCGCGCCGGCCGGCAAGGTGACCAGCGCGGTGATCACGTCGGTGCTGTTGGTCTGCAAGGTGGCGACGGCGATCACGCCCAGGGCGTAGTACAGGATCGCGGCGAGGCCGTAGCCCAGGGCGGAGCCGGCGAAGGCGGCCTTGTTGGTGCGCGAGTGCCGGGTGTAGTCGGCGGCCAGCGGGGCGAACGAAACGACTCCGGCGGCGGCGAGGTCGACGCCGGGCCAGAAGCCGAAAACGCCGTCCTGCGGTAGGTCCTGCACCGGCTTGCTGAGCACCTGGACGAAAAGATAGACCGAGGCGATCAGGACCAGCCAGACCATGAACTTGCGCAGGATCTTGATGCTGCCCAGCGGACGGACGGCCATCGCGGTCGCGATGAAGCCCGCGATCAGGACGAACAGCCAGCGCCAGCGTTCACTCGTCACCGCGACGGCGGCCTGTGAGATGACGATGATCTCCATCGTCGCCCAGCCGATGTTCTGCGCGATGTTGAGCACCGTCGGCGCCATCGAGCCGCGGCGACCGAACAGCCCCCGCAGGCAGGCCATCGCCGGCGCGCCGGTGTGCGAACCGAAGACGGCGGCTCCACCCAGCACGAGCGCGCCGATCCCGCAGCCGACGACGACCGCGATCAGGCCCTGCACCAGCGAACCCGTGTACGCCGCGACGAGCGCGCCGGTCACCGGACCGAACAGCGAGATGCCCAGATTGCCCCAGAGGGTGAACTGGTCGAAGAAACCGAGGGTGCGGGGCGCATCCGTGGTGAGGACGAGCGGCGCCTCGGTGGCGGTGGACGTGCGTGCATCGGTAGTGGTCATGATGACCTGCTCCCTACGCCGGCATTACCCGGTCAGGTTCAGGCGGTCGGCGACCCGGCTGTGACAGCTCGTCGCCCTCTCAGCCCGCCATCATCGGTGCGAGCTCCCGCAGAGGTTGTTACTTCGTCAACGATAACGCCTTACTCACCGTTGTATACACCGGCTATCCGCTTGATGAACGTCACAAGCTCCGGGCCGTTGGTCAGGACCGGCATATGCGCTCCGGTCGGCAGGGTCCAGGCCTCGCCGTGCGCCAGGTCAGCAATCCGCTGCGCCCAGGCAGGCGGGCACAGGCTGTCATGCCTGCACCGGACGACCACTGTCGAGCACTCGAGCCGGCTGACTGCAGCAGCGAGGTCATAGCGCCGGGCGACCTCCATGGCGCGCGCCATGGAGATGAGGCCAGTGTGGGCGTACACCGGCACCAGTGGTGGCACCAGGGCCGGTGACTCCCATACTGCGGAGCGGATCCACCTGGCAGCGAGAGTTGGCCAGCCTGACGCCGCGACGTCTCCGGTCGGGCCGATGAGCACCAGCCCCTTGGCCATCGAAGGCTTAGCCAGTGCGGCCGCCACCACGATCTGGCAGCTCGCCGAATGACCGACCAGGACAGAGGGAGCAGACAGGCGCTCCGCGACCCGCTCAGCCAGCGACTCGGTCCGGAGGTCGTCGCCCGGCTGTACGTGTTCGCCGTACCCGGGCAGCGTCACCACCTCGTACTGCGCATCCAGGTGCTCCACCGTGGGCGCGTACGCCTCTGGTCCAAGGCCGAGACCGGGGACCAGTACTACGGGCAAGGTCACTCCCAGGGTGGACGGCTCGGGGGAGCCTGTACTACGGGGTTCGACACGTCAGGCTTGAGTTCGCGGTACCCAAGGGCAAGCCCCGCCGTCAGGATCAGCAGACCGGCACCACCCCACGCGTACGCCGTCGGCAGGCGGTGCAGCGAGTCGTCGATCGAGCCCAGACCAGTGGTCAGCACCATGACGAACCAGATCAGCAGTGGGATCAAGGAGAGGCCGACCAGACCGAGTCCGGCGAGCTCTGCCCGATCCGGCTGGCGTCCTGCCTTGCGGCGGCTCAGTATGTCGCGCAACCACATGGCCAGTGCGGCTGCGCCGACCAGGAGGGTCAGGAGCTGGCCGATGGTGTCGATGGCGTCCGTGCGGAGCGGGTGGTTCAGGGGCGAGCCGGGCGCCTGGGAGATCTCCCGCAACGAAACCCGCTGCACGGAGATGACCAGCAGGCCGTAGATGCCGGCGATGATCGTGGCGATCAGGACAACCCGGGCAGCGCGTGGGTCCCGCACCGGCTCCCGCCCGTACGTCGGCAACTGGTGTGGCTGGGGATTCGCGGGCGGGCCGTACGGCGTACCGGGGCGGTAGGCGGGCGGCTGGTTGTAGACGTGCCCCGCCGGCACCTGCTCCCCGTACTGCGGCTGCGGCTGTCCCGGCTGCTGCCCGTACTGCGGTTGACCTGGTTGAGGCTGGCCCGGTTGCGGTTGCCCTGGTTGCGGCTGGCCCGGCTGAGGCTGGGTGGGGTCGGCCGGTGGGATGAGGAACGCACCTGGCCGACTCGGATCGCCGGGGCCACCAGTGGCGTAGGTGCCGCCGCCGTACGGGGCGGGTTTCGCGTAGTGCTCGTCCGGGCGGGACTCATCGGGGTTGTCTCCCCGGCCGTAGGTGGGGAAGTCCTGTGACGACATTCGCTACACCATCCCGCTCGCTCGGACCGTCTCCGGACAGGTTCTCACGCGTGAGGGGGACTACGTGGCTTTGATCGTCGGCCACGCGTTGGGGAGGCAGCCGGCCAGGCCCTTGGACTGCTGCATCATGACGGGGGCGGGCGCGCCCGGCTTGGGGCAGGGTGCGTGGCCGTGGCCGAGGGCGTGTCCCACCTCGTGGTTGACCAGGTAGCTGCGATACAGCTCGACCTTGCCGGCGTACCCCGGGATCGCGTACATCCAGCGCTTGGCGTTGAGAACCACCCGGTCCTCGACCCGGCAGGAGAGCTCGCCGCCGGTGTCGAGCGGCAGGCACAGCTTGTCGGTGAGCGTCGGCGTGGCCACGATCACCCGCAGGTCGGCGTCGACCTTGTCGGTCCGCTCGAAGCTGACCGGCTGCAACGCCTGCCAGCCACGCGGATCGGTCAGCGTCTTGTGAATGGCCGCCGCGACGAGTGAGCCGTTGAGCGACAGCCCTTCCTCGATCTCCACCCGGTAGGTCAGTTTGTCCCGCACGCCGGTCGCCTTCGCGGACCCGGGCACCACCTGCAGCCGCCCGGTCGAAACGGTGACGTTCGGCTTGGAGCCCTTCGGCGGCCGGGTCAGGGTCGGTGCCGGACGCAACGGCTGGGTGAATTTCGCCGTCGGCGTCGGAACGACCGTCGGCACCGGCACCGGCTCAGGCGCCGGAACCTCGGCCGCGAGCGTCGTCCCACTGAACTGCGCCGCAAGATTGGTCTGCCGGCCGGCATCGGGATGCACCACCATCACCACCCCGAGCACGGCCAGCGCGGTCACCGAGAACCACTGTGCCTTGTACGACTTCCGGCGGCTGTGCCGCCCACCCCGGCGCGCACGAGTGCCGCTGCGCGTTGCGGTCCGCCGGGTGGTCATGTCGAGCCACCCTATCCACTCTTCGTTACATCACGAAAGTGCATCTTCCATCACGGTCCGCACTTCCCTACTCACGAGTCAGGTGCGGGTGCGGAGGAACTTGCCGAAGTGGGGGACGGTGAAGGCGACGGTGCCGCGTTCGGCGGAGAAGACCAGGCCCTTTTTGATCAGGCCGTCCCGGGCCGGGGACAGCGACTGAGGCTTGCGGTTGAGGGTGGTGGCGACCTCGGCGGTAGGGACGGAGCCGTCGTCGGCGTTGATGCCCAGCTCGGCCATCGCCCGCATGTACTCGCGTTCGGCCGGGGTCGCCCGTTCGTAGCGCGATCCGAAGAAGCCGACCGTGAGTTCGGCCGAGGCTTCGGGGGCGGCGACGGCGACGTCCTTGATGGTGATCGGGCTGGCCGGGGCGTGGTCCCAGGTGGCGTGGGCGAAGGCCTGGACGAAGTACGGGTAGCCGTCGGTCTGGGCGTAGAGCTCGTCGAGCGCTTCCTCCTCGAAGACGACGCCCTCGGTCTCGGCCGGGACCATGAGGGCGCGGTCGCAGGCCTCGCGGGCCAGGCGGTCGACGCGGATGTAGCGGAAGAGGCGTTCGGAGTACGACTTGCTGGCGGACAGTACTGCGGGCAGATGTGGCAGGCCGGCCCCGACGACGACCAGTGGGGCGCTCTGCTGGCTGATCTCGTGGCAGGCGGCGCAGAGTGCGGACAGGTCGTCGGCGCTGATGTCTTGCATCTCGTCGATGAACAGCCCGACGCCGACGGACAGGTCACCGGCCAGGTCGGCCGCGTCGGCGAACAGCTCGATCAGGTCCATCTCGAGATCGCCGGAGTCGGCCCGGCCTTTCGCCGCGACCACATCGACAGGCGGATGCCAGCGGATGCCTTTGCGATCGTTCTGCGCGGTCCGCAGCGCAAAGGCCTTCAGTACTGCGCTGAACTCGTCGACCCGGTCGTCGTCGCGATGCCGGTGGCCGAGTTCGCGCATGGCGGTGTGCATCGCCTGGGCGATCGGCAGCCGGATGCTCTGGTCCGGCCGGGCCTCGATCTTGCCGGTACCCCAGGCGCGCTTGATCGCCTGACTCCGCAAGGTGTTGAGCAGCACCGTCTTGCCGACCCCGCGGAGACCTGACAGCACCAGGCTCCGCTCCGGCCGTCCCGCCGCGACACGTTCGAGCACCACCTCGAACTGCCGCACCTCGGTGTCGCGACCGGCCAGCTCGGGCGGGCGCTGGCCGGCGCCGGGCGCATAGGGATTCCGGATCGGATCCATGCATTTCACTGTATGAGGATGTCTAGTGTTTTCCTTAGATTTCGCTAGCCAACCCGATCGCGTGTCGTCGCTCTGTCGCCATCTGCGGCTATCTAGCAAAAACACTAGAAAGAACTAGACAGCCGTAGCGCAGTCTAGGGAGCCGCTGCGAGCACTATGGTCTGCGCATGGGCGGGGCTGAGTTGCAGGACTGGACCGTGCAGGCGGCTGCGCAGTACGAGCGGACACACCAGCAGTACGTCGGCGGCGCGCGGAAGCTGGAAGCGCTGATCAACGAGCTGATCGGCGAAGAAGAGGGCATCAACTACCTCAGCGCGACCGCGCGGGCCAAGGATCCCGAGTCGTTCCTGGCCAAGGCGTCCAAACCGCATCCGGACGACCCGGGCAAGCCCAAGTACGACGACCCGCTGAACCAGATCACCGACCTGGTGGCGGCCCGCATCATCACCTTCCTGGTCGAGGCGGTGGACCGGGTCTGCGAGGTGATCGAGTCGGAATTCGAGATCGTCGAGCACACCGACATGGGCGCGCACACGCGAGCGCAGGGCGCCTTCGGGTACGCCAGCAAGCACTACCTGGTCCGGCTGAACGCGCATCGCCGGGAGCTGCCGGAGTACGCCGTACTGAAGAACCTGACGATGGAGATCCAGGTCCGGACGGCGGTCCAGCACGCGTGGGCCGAGTTCGAGCACGACATCCGGTACAAGCTGGACATCCCGCCGGACCGCAAACCCGAGTTCGACCGGCGGTTCCTGCTCGCGGCGGCGCTGATGGAGCTCGCGGACAACGAGTTCGCCGAGATCGACAAGCTGTACCGCGAACTCGCCGCGGCCGAGCCCGACGCGGAACCGATGGACCTCACCACGGCGACGCTGACCACCTACCTGACCCGGCGGTACCCCGACGCCCCGCACGCGAAGACCAACCACTACGCGTGGATCCTCGGCATCCTCGCCCAGCTCGGCGTGACCACCGAGGAGCAGCTGACCGAGCTGCTGCAGGGCATCGACAGCCAGGCGGTCCAGGCGGCGATGACCCATCGCTTCCCGGCCGGCACGGTCCGGCGGCTCGACGACGACCTGCTGGCGGCGAAGGGCTCGGAGTACATCGAGCTGTTCCCGACCGAGGAGCGCCGGCAGAAGATCCTGCGCGGACGACTGAAGGCCCTGGCCAGAGCCGGCCTGGTCGAGAGCTGACGTCGCGGAAGCGTTTCCAGCCGCAGCTCTTGCACAGAGCCGCCGGTTTGATCCACCCGTTGAAAAGGGTTTGACGGACTGTCGGCGGGCCCGCCTAGGCTGGATGCATTCGCCTGGTCAGGTGTCTCGAAACCCCTCTAGTTCTTTGGGACGTCATGTCGCTGCGCCTCATTCCGTTTGCCGACCCGGGTGTACCAGATACCCGGTCCGGTCTCCGACTCATTCTCTGGCTCGAGCACCAGCAGCTCCGGGGTCAGGTCTCGGCACTGTGCTGGGGTCTCCTGTACTTCGGCGGGATCGCCGCCGCGCCGGTCGCGGTCGGGCTGGCCGTCCAGGCCGTGATCGACAAGTCCTGGCCGAAGCTGTTCCTGGCCGGGGCGCTGCTGCTCGCGATGGGTGCCACCAAGGCGGCCGCGGACTCCTTCTTCCACCGCGCCGTCGTCACCAACTGGATCTGTACCGCGTCCCGTCTTCAGCAACTCCTGTCCCGCAAGGCCGCTGAGCTCGGTTCGCTGCTGACCCGCCGGATCGCGGCCGGCGAGGTGGTCGCCGTGAGCAGCGGCGACGTCGAGAAGATCGGCTGGTTCGTCGAGGTGCTCGGGCGGTTCGCCGCCGCCCTGCTGACCTGTTTCGCCGTGGTCATCGGCCTGCTGTTCTACGAGCCGCGCCTCGGGCTCGTGGTGCTCGTCGCCGTACCGATCCTGGCGTTCTCGATCCTGCCGCTGATGGGTCCGGCCGAGCGCCGGGCCGACGCCCAGCGGGCCAAGGGCGGCCGCGCCACCGAGCTGGCCGCCGACACCGTCGCCGGTCTGCGGGTACTGCGCGGCATCGGTGGCGAGCAGCTCTTCCTGGACCGCTACCGGGTGGCCTCCCAGGAGTACCGCGCCAGTGCGGTCCGCAGCGCGCGGATGTGGTCGTTGATCGCGGCCATCCAGGTGCTGCTGTTCGGGATGTTCCTGGTGCTGATCGTCTTTCTGGGCGTCGGCATGGTCAACGACGGGCTGATCGGGGTCGGCGAGCTCGTCACGACGTACGGGTTCATCACCTTCATGCTGGTGCCGCTGCACACGTTCGAGGAGACAGCGAGCGCCTTCATCTTTTCCAAGGTCTCCGCGCGGCGCGCTGCCCGCGTGCTGTCGCTGCAGCGGATGGACGACAAGGCAGGACAGTCGGCGGCCCAGGTGCCCGAGGGTGACCTGATCGACCCGAAGTCCGGCCTGGCCGTACCGGCCGGGAGCTTCACCGCCGTGGTCTGTGGCAACCCGGACGAAGGTGGTCAGCTAGCGGATCGTCTCGGCGGCCACAGCCCCGAGGCCGACCCGGACGACCCGTCTGTCCTGCTGGGTGGGGTCGCACTGGACGACCTGCCGCTGGACTCGGCCCGGACCGCAGTGCTCGTGCAGGACAAGGACCCGGTGCTCCTGTCGGGCACCGTGCGCGAGCTGTTCGACGTACCGGCGAGTGGAGCCGTCTCGGTCGAGACTGCTCTTGATGCGGCTCAGTGCACTGACATCCTCGACGTACTGCGGCAGTCGCTGCCCGACGGCGGTGCGGACGCCACTGCAGCCGTACTGACGGAGCGCGGCCGGTCCCTGTCCGGCGGTCAGCGGCAGCGCATCGCTCTGGCCCGTTCCCTGTACGTCGATCCCGCGGTGCTCGTGCTGGACGAGCCGACGAGTGCCGTGGACGCCCACACGGAGGCGCGGATCGCGGACAGCCTGCGGTTCCTCCGGTCCGGCCGGACCACCGTGGTGTTCACCTCGAGCCCGCTGATGCTGGACCGGGCCGAGCGCGTGGTGTTCGTGCCGGACGGCCAGGTCGATGCCGTAGGCACCCATCACGAGCTGGTGCACACCAACCCGCGGTACCGCGCGGTGGTCACCCGTGAAGACGAGCCAACCCTCGAGGAGTCGGTGTGAAGCCCCCGGAGTACGACCCGGCAGCCCCGCAGGAGGCGGCTCGCCTGCCGGTGGCCGGCACCGCGACGGTGAGGGCCTATCTGAAGACACTGTTCCGCCGGCACCGGCGTGCCTTCGGCTGGCTGACGCTGGTCAACGCGGTGGCGGCACTGAGCGGCATGGTCGGGCCCTGGCTGCTCGGCAACGTGGTGGAGAAGCTGTCCCTCGGCAAGACCGATGTCGACCTTCCGTACGTCGTACTGGGCTTCGTCTGCGCCCTTGCGGTGCAGACGGTCTTCGTCCGGCTCACTCGACTCCGTGGGGCCGTGCTGGGTGAGGAGATGCTCGCCGACCTGCGTGAGGACTTCCTGATCCGGGCGGTCGCACTGCCGCCTGGTGTGCTGGAGCGGGCCGGCACGGGTGACCTGTTGTCCCGGATCACCACGGACGTCGACCGCCTCTCGCACGCGATGCGGGACGCGGTGCCGCAGCTGACCATCGCAGTGATCTGGGCAGCGCTGCTGATCAGCGCCCTGGTCGTCACGGCACCGGAGCTGGCCGTGGCGATCGTGATCGCCGCCCCGATCCTGATCATCGGGGGCCGCTGGTACTTCCGCCGCGCGCCTTCGTCGTACCGGTCGGAGGCGGCGGGCTACGCGGCCGTCGCCTCGGCACTGGCCGAGACGGTCGACGCCGGCCGGACCGTCGAGTCGCACCGGCTCGGCAACCGCCGGATCAAGCTCGGCGACACCAGGATCGGCCAGTGGGTCGGGTGGGAGCGCTACACGCTCCACCTGCGGATGATCCTGTTCCCGGTCATCAACATGACCCACACGGTCGCCCTGGCCGCAGTACTGGTGATCGGCGGCGGACTGGCCATCGAGGGGCACATCACCGTGGGTGCGCTGACCACCGGCGCGCTCTACATCCAGATGCTGGTCGAGCCGGTCAACATGATGATCCGCTGGTACGACGAACTGCAGGTTGCCCAGGTCTCCCTGGCGCGACTGGTCGGCGTGCGGGAGATCGAGGCCGAAGAAGCCGGTCACCAGGACGAGCCGGACGGCCGGACCGTGCTGGCCGACGAGGTGCGCTTCGGCTACCTGGAAGGGCGCGACGTGCTGCACGGCGTCACACTGACCGTCGAGCCAGGAGCCCGCGTCGCACTCGTAGGCCCTTCTGGAGCAGGGAAATCGACGCTGGGCCGGTTGCTGGCCGGCATCTACTCGCCCCGGGTCGGTGACATCACCTTGGGCGGTGCGGCGCTGGACAAGATGTCGGCCGAGCAGGTGCGAAGCCATGTGGCCCTGGTGAACCAGGAGCACCACGTGTTCGTCGGCAGTGTCCGGGACAACCTGCGGCTGGCCCGGCCGACCGCCTCCGATGCAGAGCTTTGGACCGCCCTGCGGGCAGTCGACGCGCATGCGTGGGTGGCCGGGTTCGAGCACGGCCTCGACACTGAGGTCGGCTCGGGTGGGGTCTCGCTGACGCCGGCGCAGGCTCAGCAGGTCGCACTGGCCCGGCTGGTGCTGGCCGACCCGCACACGCTGGTCCTGGACGAGGCGACCTCACTGATGGACCCGCGCGCCGCTCGCCATCTGGAGCGGTCGCTGGCCGGCGTACTGGAAGGTCGGACGGTCGTCGCGATCGCCCACCGGTTGCACACCGCCCACGACGCGGACGTCATTGCAGTGGTCGAGGACGGCCGCATCGTCGAGCTCGGCGGCCACGACGAGCTGGTGGGCGCCGAAGGGCCTTACGCGGCCCTGTGGCACTCCTGGCACGGCGACCGCTAGCCACCTCGGGTGAGGGGCAGACACTCCCGTCTGCCCCTCAGCCGGCTACTTCGGCAGGCTCATCTCGGGGTCGATCGCAGCCTCGATCAGCTGCTGCAGCGTCACGGACGGTTTGATCACGCCCCACACAGAGACGGTGACGACCTGGCCGTCCGGCCGGACATACCGGACCATCAACGCACCGTTCCACGGCACGGCAGGGCTCGCCGTCGGTGCGGCCTTCGCCGTGACGATCCGGCGGCCGTTCGGGGCCGTCCTGGTCGTGCAGGTCAGGTTGGCCGAGCCCGGCAGCTCCGGCATCCCGCCGTCCCTGCACCACGCGCCCTCCGACAGTGAATGCGTCCCGGCGAACACCTCCACCTGGAGCTGTCCGAAGTCGCCGTTCTGCTGCCACCGCTTGCCGATCCCCACCCCGAAGAGCTTGTTCGACGAGTCGAACACGGTCGGCGAGAAGCTCTCACTGATGGTCTGCTTCGTGTATTTGCGGTCCGGATCGATGTGCCGATGCGCCACGATGTCGAGCTTCTTCATCGTGGTGCTCGCCAGCCGGGCGGTTTGCTGCGCACGATCTTCCCCGCCAGGCGCAGGGGGAGGGGCCACCGTCGGTTGGGCGGCCGGCGCTGGGCCCTGGCGGCCGGTCGACGAGGCGGGCATGAACTGCAAGCCCAGGGCAGCCACCGCGGCCACCGACGTCACCGTGGCGAACCCGGTGGCGATGCGGTGGCGGCGGAGCCGGCTGCGGCCGCGCCGGAGGTCCGCCGCCGGGTCGAACGGCTGCTCCCCGAGGTCGGTGGCGACGGTGAGTTCCAGACGGTCGCGCAGGTCCTGCTCGTTCATACTCGCTCCTCGGTCAGTGCGTCGATTCTGTCGGCGGTCAACCGGGTGCGGAGGTGGTCGAGGGCCCGGGAGGACTGGCTCTTCACCGTTCCGGTGCTGATCTTCAGGTCGGCGGCGACCTCCTCGATGCTGAGGTCGAGCCAGTAGCGCAGGACGACGATCCGCCGTTGCCGCGGCCCGAGCGCGGCCAGCGCCCGGACGAGTTCGTCGCGACCGTCGAGATCGGGCCCTGGTACGGGGTGCTCGGGCAGTACGTCGGAGCTCACCTCGCGCCGCCACCGCCGCCGGCCGGCATCGATGCTGGTACGGATCAGGATCTGGCGCGCATAAACGTCCTCGGCACCACGGCTGTGGATCCTCGGCCAGGCGGCGTACAGCTTGGCCAGTGCCGTCTGCACCAGGTCCTCGGCCGTGTGCCGATCACCGCACAGCAGGTAGGCAGCTCCCACCAGCCGTGATCGCCGCGCCTGCACGAAGTCCGAGAACTCCTGGTCACGCACACTCATCGGGTGCCTCTCGTCCGCTGGTTGACGATCGTAAAGACGGCGAGGTCCGGCGGTGGGTTGCATCTACTTGCAGTGTGGGTGACTCATTGGCGTGTGAGGATTGAGCGGTGCTGACGACTCTGCTCTCGCTGCCGACCGTGATGGCCTTCGATGTCGACCCAGCGGGTGACTTGCTCATCGGGTACGACGGCAGCGGGGTCCGGCAGATCCATGCGGTGGCGGCGGACGGCAACTGGCGGGCGCTGACCGCATTGGACGACACGGCTCGCTATGCACGCTTCATCCCGGACAGTCGCCAGGTAGTCGTCGAGCACGACAGCGGCGGCGACGAGAGAGGCCAGCTCTCCTTGCTGGACCTGGACGACCCCAGTGGCCCGGACGGGCTTCCCGTACTGTCTCCACTCGTCCACGACCTCGACTACTTCCACCACCTGGTGGATGCCAAGCCCGGCAAGGTCTTCTTCACCACCAACCGCCGCAACCAGGTGGACTTCGACCTGGTCACGCTGGACCTGGCCACTGGCGCCGAGACAGTCCTGTACGACGGCGGCGGCTACCTGAACTCGGCCCACGTCTCGCCGGACGAGCGCTGGGTGGTCATCGCCCTGGCCGGCGGCCCGGGCAACTCGGTGCAGCTCCTCCTGGTCGACACAGCTGCCCAGGCGATCACCGAGCTCACGGCGTACGACGAACTGACGTACCAGGAAGGGCCCTCGTGGCTGCCCGACTCGTCCGGGTTCGTCGTTGCCAGCGACCGAGGACGCGACCGGCTTGCCCTGCGCCGCTACGACCTCGGTACTGCGACCTGGGCCGATCTCATGGTCGACGAGAAGCATGACCTGGCCGGTTGGGTCTGTCCCGACGGCGAGCACCTGCTGGTCGGCACCACCGATGACGGTGTCGTCACCATGGCGCAGCACAAGCTCGCTGACGCTTCCTTCGTCGCGCAACTCGAGCTGCCGACTGGTGGTTGCGCCGCCAGGCTGATGGCCGCCCCGGATCCCCTGTGGTCGTCCGACGGCAGCTACGCGCTGCTCAACCACAGTTCGCCGATCGACCCGCTGTCGGTCTTCCGGTACACGCGGGAGACCGGTGAGGTCGTCGCTGTCGAGAGCCCGGAGGGTCCTGCGCTGCCACAAGGCCTCACCCACCCGGAGAGCCACCGGGTCACCTCCTTCGACGGCGAGCAGGTCCCTGTGTTCGTGTACCGCCCAATCGGGGGTGGCGACGGCTCGGCCGTGGTCTGGGTCCACGGTGGGCCGGAGGCAATGGCGATGCGCGTCTGGAACCCGGTGGTCACGGCACTCGCGGCTGAAGGCCACACGGTGATCGTGCCCAACGTGCGCGGCTCAGCGGCGTACGGGAAGCGCTGGTACTCGCTGGACGACAAGCAGAAGCGGCTCGACTCCGTGAAGGACCTCGCGGCGATCCACGAATGGCTGCCGTCGATCGACGTCGACCCGCAACGCACTGCGTTGTGTGGCGGCTCGTACGGCGGCTACATGGTGCTTGCCGGGCTCGCGTTCCAGCCCGAGCGCTGGGCAGCCGGGGTGGACATCGTCGGGATCGCCTCACTTGTGACGTTCCTGGAGAACACATCGGCGTACCGTCGGGTGGCGCGGGAGCGGGAGTACGGCGTACTGGCGGAGGATCGGGAGTTCCTGGAGGCGGCGAGTCCGCTCAACCGGGTGGGCGACATCCGGGCGCCGCTGTTCGTTATCCACGGGGCGAACGATCCGCGGGTGCCGTTGTCAGAGGCGGAACAGATCGTCGACGCTCTGGCGAAGCGGAACGTCCCGTGTGAGCTGCTGGTCTACGCCGACGAGGGCCATGGTCTGGCGAAGCGCATCAACCGGCTCGACGCCTACCCGAAGGCTTTCGCCTTCCTGGCCGAGCATCTGCGCACCAGCTGAGCACCTGAGGCGGCTAGCGGAGTGGGGTGAGGAGCGGCGTGAGGGTGCCGGCCGCGGCGTCGAGGCGGACCGGAAGGCCGAGCGGTACGGCGAGGTTGAGGTCCTCGTGGCCGATCGCGGCGCCCTCGACCATCGGCAGGCCGAGCGGCTCCAGGCGTTCCCGGACCACGTCGGCCACCAACTCGCGCTCGCTGTCGATGCTGAAGTCACCGATCACCAGGCCGGTCACCTCGTCGAACCAGCCGGACCTGAGCAACTGGGTGAGCAGCCGGTCGATGCGGTAGCCCTCCTCGCCGACGTCTTCCAGCACCACGATGCCGGCCGGCTGGGCGAAGGTCGGCGTACCGATGCTCGCGGCCAGCAGGGCGACGTTGCCCCCGAGCAGGCGGCCTTCCGCCGTACCGGCGACCACGGTCCGGGCGCCGGTCGGAGTGAGCAGGTCCTGCACCGACTCAGGCTCGAACAGCAGATCGCGCAGCCGGTCGTGGGTCTCCTGCACGCGGAGTTGCCCGATGCCGGCCGCCATCGGACTGTGCAGCGTGACGAGGCCGTGGGCGTTGAAGACCTCGTGCAGCGCGGTGATGTCGCTGAAGCCGACCAGAATCTTGTCGACGGCAACGAGCTCCGCCGGGTCGAGGTGCTGCAGCATCCGCTGGACGCCGTACCCGCCGCGGCCCGCGAAGACGGCCTTGACCGACGGATCCAGCCAGGCGGCCCGGAAGTCCGCGGCGCGAGCCCGGTCGTCACCGGCCAGGTAGGGCAGCCGGTCGTCGCGAGCCAGCGCGGACGGCATCACCTCGACGTCGATGTCCCAGTCCTTCAGGTACTTCGTCCCCAGCTCGAGCCGCTCTGGATCGAGCGGCCCGGCCGGCGCCACCACCGCGACACGATCCCCGGCCCGCAGCCGCGCGGGCCGCCTCACCCCATGCCCCAGCTCAGTCATTCCCCAGACGATAGTGCCCCGGCCCGCATCGGCGGCATCTGCCAGCCACGGGCCAGCGACGACTCGTACGCCGGTACGCCGCCGGCGAAGTACTCGGTGAACTTCATGATCAGCGGGTCCCAGCGCAACGGGTCGATGTAGCGGTCGTCGTTCATCAGCAGGTCATCGCGCACCTGCACCCGCTGCACCGACATCTCCAGCGCGCGCAGGTTGGAGTCCGGACCACCGACCTGGTGGATCGCCTCGATCCGGCCTTCGAGGTTGATCGGGCTCTCCTCGATGGCGTCCACGTCGACCAGACTGCCCGGCGACCTGGTCAGCCCGGCCGCCGCGAACTTGTCCGGCTCGTAGCGGTAGCCGCGCGCCCGCTTGGCCTCGGACATCTGCCGCGATCCGGTCAGCAACGCGATCCGGTCGAGCGAGGCGACCATCGCCGGGTCCACCAGATTGAGGATGCACTCAGGACGCTCCATCAGGTTCTGCACGGTCTGCGAGCCGACGGACATCCCGAGCATCGCCGACTGGGCCAGCCACCAGGCCGACGACATCGGCCCGAGATTGGTGGTCCCGTCCGCGTTCCGGGAACTGATCAACACGACCGGCGTACCGAAGTACAGAACCTTGGGTTCAACTATCCGCTTCATGCCTCTTGAACGTCAGCCGCCGCCGTTGTGTGAGGGCCCGAGCCTGCTGAGCACACCGGTGATGAACGGCGCCTTGCCGGCGCGATAGGCGGGACGGTCCCGATCGTCCGCCGCGGCCAGTTCGCGTTTGATCCGCGCATACTCGTCGCGATCGGCCGGCGTCTCCCGCAGGTGATCACGGAAGGCCAGCCAGGTCTGCCAGCCTGTCCAGGCAGCCTCCACGATGTGCAGGTGGTGTGAACGATGCTCGATCGTCGGAAAGCACAGCGACCACTTGCGGGCCGCGCTGTCGCCCGGCTCCGGCGCGACGCACCAGCCCAGTGCCGTCAGGCCGTCGAAGGCAGCTGCGCACTCGTCGTAGTCCCGGACCACTGCGGCCATGTCGATGATCGCCTTCGCCGGAAGGCCAGGGACCGACGTACTGCCGATGTGTTCTAGCGGCCGGACCAGCCAGGGAGCGAGGAGTGGCTCCACTCGCCGGCGCTGTTGCTCGAACAGCGCCGGCCAGCGGGCGTCGTACTCGACGATCTTGATGGGATCCAGCCGCATGCGACCTTGTCTACCAGGTGATCTGTACTGGCGTGGTCTTGGTCGTGTTGTTGACGGTCACGCCTAGTTGGACCGTGCCGGGGCGCAGTGCGGTGATGCGGCCGGTGGCTGGGTCGAAGGCGGCTACGGCCCAGAAGGGCGCAGTACGGACCGGTCCGATGTGCAGGAGGGACGAGCCGAACCAGTCGGCTGAGACCGGGAACGAGACCGGCACCCGGCGGTTGTCCTGTACTACGGTCGCCGCGGCCGGGGCACTCGTGCCCTGCTTGAGCTCAGTTGGTGCTGTCAGGTCCAGGGCATCTACGTGTGGCCGCAGCTCGACCTGGAACCAGGAGCGTTCCGGTGCCGACCAGTGGCGCTCAGCGGCGGCCGCCTCTCGCGCGTCGGGGTCGATGCCGACGAGAGCCCAGCCGGTGAACCCACCTGCGTCCGGTGCAGCCGCTGGCCCCTTGCCCATGTTCCCTGTCAACGGCAGCAGTACTCCGTCGGTCCGGGTGGCGGCAAACGTCCCGGCGTGAGCAGCCATGTACGCCGCCCCCTTGCCCGTCGATGCCCGGAAGTCGGCGAGCCAGCGGACCAGCAGCTCCGCTTCCTTGCGATCACCGAGCTGCGAGTTCTGCGTCGGCGACGGGTCGTCGATCGGGTGGTGCGCCATCACCACGACGTTGCGGATCGAGCGATTCGCCCGGGCGTCGTCGAGCTGCTGCTTGAGGTCGAGGATCTGCGCGAACCCACCGGCCCGCAACGATCCCAGCGAGGAGTCGCGCAGGATGAACCGCGTGCCCTTGTGGTCGAACGTGCTGGTCGGAGCGCCGAACACCTTGGTCCACTCGGACAGGTCGCCCGGTCCGTAGCTCTCGTGGTTGCCCGGCACGTAGTGCACCGGCACCTTGCTGGCCACCTCCTCGTCCAGGATCCGCTTGGCCAGCGCGATGTCGTTGGCGAAGGCCCGGTCGACGAAGTCGCCGTTGATCAGCAGGAACTCGGGATTCTGCGCGAGCGCCTCGCGGATCGTCCGGCGGGCCTGCTGGACGATGTCCGACTCGGGCGCGTCGGCGGTGAACTGCGCGTCCGACATCACCGCGAACTTCCACCGCTTGCCGCCCGTCGCGGTGCCGTCGGTGACCACCATCGGGTCGATCACCGTGGCCGGCGGCGCCATCGTCAGCGGCGGAGCGCTGCGCACGGTCAGGTCGTCGATCACGATCCGGCCCGCGTACTGCCGGGTCGGTACGGTCTCGACCACGTAGATCCGCCAGAACCGCAGCGGCATCGTCATCCCCGGCGGGATGTCCGCCTCGACGTACTTCCAGCCGGTCCAGTCGACGGACGCCGCGAGGTTGAGCGTCTTCGCCGAGCCACCGGCCGCGTCGTACGCGTTCGCCCGCAACCAGGCGCCCTTGCCATCGCCGTACACCCAGGCGCCGAGCTTCTGCGGCTGTCCGGGCAACGTCTGCTGCGGAGTCTGCGCCAGGTACGCCGCCCGCGTTGCGGTACTGCCGGTCAGCGAGTAGTCCAGCGCGATCGCCTGGCCGCCATCATGGCCCTCGGCAACCGACCTGGATGCTGTCGCGGCGCCGGCCGGTACTGCGTTCGCCTGCCAGCGGGTGAGGTCGTCGAGCTCATCCACCACCTGGCTGGTCAATCCGGCCGTGACGCTGAGCTGGGTGGTCAGCGATCCGACCTTCGCCGTGACAATCGTCGACACCGCGTCGGCGCTCACCGCCTTGACGTCGAACCCATTGCCACGAGCAACTATCGAGACGAGCTTGCTGTCGTAGCTGAGCTTGACGTCCTGCGGTTCGACCCAGGTGGAGAAGCCGTCGCGATCGAAGCCGTTGACGGTGAAGAAGCCACTGGAGGTTGCATCCGGCAACGACACTTGACGGGTCGAGGGCGCCAGGCGGATCGGCGTACCGAGGACTGTCATCGGGAAGCGGCCGCGGGCCACGCCCTTCAGGGCTGTGACGGTCACGTCGCCTGCCCGGCGACCCGTGACGACGCCCTTGCTGCTCACCGTCGCGTTGCTGCCCGCGAACCAGTACGGCGTACCGGCGGCCGGCGCGTAGGTCTCGTCGTGGCCGCGAGCACTCAGGATGCGGGTGAGGCCGGTGAAGACTCGGGAGCTCTTGGAGAGGTCGGCGTCGGCGTCTTCGGCCGCAGTACCGGCGGCTTCGAGCTGGAAGCCGGTGAGCTTGCCGGAGCCCTTGACCGGAAGGAGTCCCAGGCCGTTCGGAACGATGCGCTCGCCGCCGTCGGACGGATCGTTGACGATGCCGGGCGCAGCCTCGCCCGGCGACCGCGCGAGCATCGTGGAGGAGCCGCCACCGTCGAGGTTCAGGACGTCGTCGGCGCCGAGACTGACCATCAACTGGCCCATCTCCTTCAGCGTCAGCCCGCGTGAGCCGGTCGAGCGGCCGTCGACCGTGACCAGCACCATCCGCCGGCCGTCGTCGGTGAACCCGACCGCGGTCCGCGGCGCAAGATCAGCATCCGGTACGTCGGCCGGCACCTGCCCGTCGCGGGCCAGTTGCACGTTGCCGCTGATCGCTACCGCGGCATCCAGCGCATCGGCGCTCGGGCCGTATTGCACGTCGACCTTCTCACCGGTCTCGAACGCGGTCAGCGCGGTGGCACCCGCGTCACGACCGATCAAGGCCAGCTCGCCCGCGGCCAGCGGCGTAGTACCGGGGGTGGTGCTCGAGGAGACGACGACTCCGTCGCGGAGGACGACCTCACGGACCGCCGGTACTCCGTCGACGGTCCTGGTCCGGGCCGCCTCGCCCCACTCGGGCGTGTAGAGGCCGATGCCGTTCGCGCTGACGCCGGGTGAGTTGAGGTTGGTCAGGTCGAGCTTGGTGGCGTCGTCGTCGGTCGCGCTGCCCTTGAGGAAGACCTGGGCGATGCGGCCGAGACCGTCCTTACTGATCACTGCGGTCTCGTTGTGACCGGCCGCGGGCGCGTTGACCAGGCGGCCGCCGGTGCCAGCACGTTCGATACCGACGCCGAGGGGGGCGGTCGTGTCGTTGATGTCGAAGAAGTCGCCGTTGACGCCGGCGATCGCGCCCTTGCGGGCGAGCTGCTGGCTGAGCGGCTGACCGCCGGAGACCTTGCCGGAATTCACATAATCGACGGTGACGCCCTTGCGGTCGAGGTCGGCGACGAGGATGTCGCCGCGAAGCCAGCCGCGGGCGTCGAGCCGCTCGAAGGCGGTGTAGTTCACGCCGGGCGCGACGGGGCTGTCCTGGCGGCTGGTCACCAGCCCTTCGCCGGGCGGCGCGATGGCAACATCGGCGATATCGGACCCACTCGACAGCGGCCGCAGCGCCTCAACGGGCGTCTGCAGAAAGTCGAGACCGGGCCCGGGGGTTGCGGCTGCCGGGGCGAAGGCTGAGCCGGCCAGCAGACCACCCAGGAGGACAGCGGTCGTTGTACTGCGGCGGAGCGTCGCGCGGGCGGCCGGCTTCGACGGGCGGAGCTCGTGGCGGCCGGTCTGCGAGTGGGGTGGGCGGAAATGGGCATGCCTGGACACAGGGGCCTCCTCGGCGTGGACGGACGCGGCCATCCGACGCCGCAGGCACTACCCCGAGATGAGCCCTGAGTGGACGCCGGTCGACCAACCGGTGACAAAGTAACCTTTCCAGTCAGCAACCGGAAGGTTTCTGTCCCTCTTCGGCCCCGGCAACCGCCGCGAGAGTCCACTTTGTGCACGGGGTGAGCGCTCCGGCAGCGCCGAAACGCTCGGCTGGTGCACAAAGTCGCCGGGCCCGGCCGCCGGCCGCCTGCAGGCGAGCGGGGGCGGGGCGAGGAGGGCGCGCAGGGCGGGGCGGCGGGGGTCAGTCGAGGGCGACCGGGCGGCCGGCCGATTCCCAGGCGTGCATGCCGCCGTCGAGGTTGATCGCGTCGCGCCCCTCGGACGCCAGGAACTGGGTCGCCATCGAGGACCGGCCGCCGACCGCGCAGACGCAGAGCACCTTCTGGCCGAGCGGCACCTCACCGACCCGCTCCTGCAGCTGGCCGAGCGGGATGTGGACCGCGTTCTCGATGTGCCCGCGGTTCCACTCGTCGGGTTCGCGCACGTCGAGCACGAACGCCTCGGCGAGCAACGCGTCATCGACGTCGGCAACCACCACTGCGGGAATCTCCGGAGTCTGGAACATGTCCCGATCATTCCAGCCCCACCGGCCAGACCGGAATCCACGTCCCGGTTTGCCCCACCCAGCGCACCGAGCTGGCTGAGCGCTTCGGCAATCCGGCGGGCTACTTCAGGAGTTTGGACAGCCGGCGGTCGGCCAGCGGCTTGCCGCCGGTCTGGCAGGTAGCGCAGTACTGGAGGGACGAGTCGGCGAAGCTGACCTCGCGGACGATGTCTCCGCAGACCGGGCACTTCTGCCCCTTGCGGCCGTGCACCCGCATGCCGCTCTTCTTCTCCGACTTCAGGTCCTGGACGGCGAGCCCGGTCGAGCGGCCGACCGCGTCGCGCAGGGTCTCCTGCATCGCGTCGTAGAGCTGCTGGAGCTCGTCGGCGGACAGGTTCGATGCCGGCTTGAACGGGCTCATCTTCGCCACGTGCAGGATCTCGTCGGAGTACGCGTTGCCGATGCCGGCGATGACCGACTGGTTCCGCAGGACGCCCTTCAGCTGGACCCGGCCGGCCGCTTTCAGGATCTCGCCGAACCGGTCGGCGGTGAGCGTGAACGGGTCGGGGCCGAGCTTCGCGATCCCGGGCACCTCGGCCGGGTCGCGGACGACGTACACGGCGAGCTTCTTCTGGGTGCCGGCCTCGGTCAGGTCGAAACCGGAGCCGTCGTCGAGCACCACCCGGCAGGCGATCGGCCCCTTGCCGGGCCGGACCAGACCGGTGGATTGTTCCTCCCGCCAGCGCAGCCAGCCCGCGCGGGCCAAGTGGATGACCAGGTGGATGCCCTGCGCGGAGATGTCGATGAACTTGCCGTGCCGCTGGACGTCGTCGATCAGCAGGCCGACCAGCGACGAGATCGGCGGGTCGTAGGTCTTCAGCGCGCTGATCGCGGTGATGTCGGCGCGAACGAACGCCCGCTCGACGGCACGCTCCCGCAGGAACCCCGTCAGCGACTCAACCTCCGGCAACTCGGGCACCCGTCAAGTGTGCCCTACCCCACCGACACCACAACAGAAAAAGACGAAGGGAAGGAAGGCGGGCAGAGCGGCCGCGGGGCTGGGGCGAGAGGGCGAGGCGGGGAGAGGGCAGTGCGGGGGGTGGGGTGCGGGCGGTGAGGGGTTGGTGACTTGCGTGGGGGCGGGGGGTCGGTCAGGGTCTGGGGGTGACCGACGTACCGACGTTTCGCTACCACCCGGATCCGGTGGCCACCGGCGAGGTGATCACCAGCGACGACCCGTGCCGGTGCTGCGGCCGGCGGCAGGGGTTCATCTACACCGGGCCGGTCTACAGCGCGGAGGAAGTGGTCGAGGAACTCTGCCTGTGGTGTATCGCGGACGGTTCCGCGGCGACCCTCTTCGAGGCGGAGTTCACCGACGTCGTCAACGTCCCCGACGACGTCCCGCAGCCGATTCTGACCGAGGTGCTCACCCGGACCCCCGGTTTCAGCAGCTGGCAGCAGGAGCGGTGGATGTTCCACTGCGCCGACGCCGCGGCGTACCTGGGCAAGGTCGGCTACGAGGAGCTGGTGGTGGTACCGGAGGCGCTGGAGATGCTCCGGGAGGAGAACGCCCCTTTTCCCTGGTCCGACGAGCAGCGTGAGGCCTATTTACGGACCCTGACACCGACCGGCGAGGCGACCGCCTACCTGTTCCGGTGCCTGCACTGTGGCACTCATCTGACCTACGCCGACCACGCCTGAGGGATGAGTACGGGGGATCACCCATGGGGAATGGTTGCGGGTACCGCTACCTTCGAAGCAAGCAGAGAAGGAGGCCCCCAATGGGTTTCGTGAAGTCATTGCTCAAGGGCGCCGTGGTCGCCAAGGTCCTGCAGGTCGTGCAGCGGGAGGCCAGCAAGCCCGAGAACCAGCGCAAGGCCAAGGAGATGTTCAACAAGGTGCAGCAGCGCCGCAAGGGTCACTGACGACGGCGGGCTTGCAGGGTGTAGGTGGCGGGGAGACGCTCCGGTTGATCCGTGAGGCGCCACTCGCCCTGCTCGTCGCGCGTCATATGTCCCGGTAGTGGCTCCCACGGCGCACTGTCGTGCTCTTCGAAGTCGGTGACGTCGAGGCCGGCCTTCGTCAGCGCGGTGAAGATCTCGCCGAGACCGTGGTTCCACTCGTGCGTGACGTTGTGGCTGAACTCGACGTCCGTCTCGACGTAGGTGCCGCCCTCGTCCCAGATCTGCGGCGCCTCGGTTTCGAAGTACGGGGCCGCGAGGACGAGCTCACCGCTGGTCTTGGACACGTCCAGTGACCACAGCATCGGGTGTCCCTCCCGGATGAACAGCCGGCCACCGGGCTTGAGCAGACCAGCCACCACAGCTGCCCAGCGCTCGATGCTCGGTAGCCACCCGATCGCCCCGATCCCGGTGAACACCAGGTCGTACTGCGCCGCGCCGAGCACCTCGACCGCGTCGTACACGTCGGCCTGGTGGAAGTCGATCTCGTGCCCGAGCGAGTCGGCGAAGGACTGCGCCTGGGCGACCGCGGGAGCGGAGAAGTCCAGCCCGCTCATCCGGGCGCCGAGGCGGGCGAGCGAGACCGTGTCGGTGCCGATGTGGCACTGCAGATGCACGCCCCGGAGCCCGGAGATGTCACCCAGCCGCGGCAGGTCGAACCGCACGACCTCACTCAGGTACTGCGGGTCCGCGGCGAACCGGTCGACCTTGTAGTCCGGCGACGCGGCGTGCGCCGGCACTCGTTCGTCCCAGCTGGCCCGGTTCACTGCGCGGTAGTCGTCCATGGGCCCGACTGTGACACACCATCCCGCAGTACCGCCTGCTGTTTTCCCAATCACCAAAGGCCTACTGCGAATGGGCCTGGGCGGCGAGATCGGTCAGCGTGAGGACCTGTTTGCGCATCATCAGGAGGTCGCCCCAGGCGAGGAGTGTTCGGCGTACTGGGTTGCCGTGGGCCGGGAGTGCGAGTTTCACGACCAAGCGGGAGCCCGTGGTGGCCGGTACTGCGGCGTACGTGACGGCGAGCTCGCCGAAGAGGCGGAGAGACGCGCGGTCGACGAGTCGCAGCGTCAGTTGGTGGCCGGGGGTGAAGTCGGCGATCTCGAAGATGGTCATGAACCTCTGGCCCAGCTCGAGCTGGTCGGCGCCGGGGGACAGCGCGCGCGGACTGGTCTTGCCGAAGTTGTCGAGCAGGTCGTAGCTGTACGGCGCGATGCGGAGCTGGCAGATCCAGCGGAAGAGTGTGTCGGCATCGGCGGCCGAGTCGTATGGTATGGCCGCTCGCTAGGTGGTGCCGTACATCAGGCCGCGTGCCGACCGTGGTGGGCGAAGACGCGGGCGCTGCGGATGCTCACGACGGCGCCGGGGGTGGAGGCGGGCTTGTGGGAGAACGGCTCTGCCGCGCCACCGAGGGCGAGCAGGTCGAGCTTGGTCCTGGCGAGATCGCGGTCGTCGGCCGCCTGACGGCCCAGGGGCCCGAAGCCGTCGGCGTTGCGCCTGTTGCTGACTTCGAGAGCCGCGATCACTACCAGCGCGAGTACTGCGAGAACTACGATTCCGGTCATGGCAGTAATCTTGCTACCAACCAGATCCCGCCACAATTGGCACTACTGACCATCATGCACAAATTTCTGCCATACTGATTCGCATGCTGCGGAAGATCGCTGTCGTCCTGATGGAGGACGTCGCCCTGTTCGAGTTCGGGGTGCTGTCGGAGGTGTTCGGGATCGACCGGACCGACGACGGCTGCCCGCCGTTCGACTTCAAGGTGTGTTCGACCACGCCGGGTGTGCCGCTGCAAACCAGTAGCCACTCGTCGGTGATCGCGCCGTACGGGCTGGAGGAGCTGGAGGACGCCGACCTGGTCGCGCTGCCGGCCACCACCTGGCGCGGCTCGTACGACCAGCGCATCCTGGCTGCCCTGCGCAAGGCGCACGAGCGCGGCGCGATCCTGCTGACCGTCTGCTCGGGCGCCTTCGTACTCGGCGAAGCGGGTCTGCTGAACGGGCGTAGCTGTGCGACCCACTGGCGGTACGCGGACAAGTTCCGGCAGCAGTTCCCCGAGGCCAAGCTCGACGCCGACGTGCTGTTCGTCGACGACGGCGACATCATCACCAGCGCCGGCACGGCGGCCGGCATCGACGCCTGCCTGCACCTGGTCCGCCGGGAGCTCGGCAGCGCGGTGGCCACCCGGATCGCCCGCCGGATGGTGGTCCCGCCCCAGCGAGACGGCGGCCAGCGCCAGTACGTCGAAGTACCGGTGCCCGAGTCGTCCGGGGAGAGCCTGCAGCCGGTCCTCGACTGGATGGTCGGCAACCTGACCATCGAGCACACCGTGCCGGAGCTGGCCCGCCGGGCGAAGATGTCCGACCGCACGTTCGCCCGCCGCTTCGTCGCCGAGACCGGTACGACGCCGCTGAAGTGGGTCACCACGCAACGCGTCCTGCACGCGAGAACCCTGCTGGAGCAGACGAAACTCGGCATCGAGCAGATCGCGACCGAATCAGGATTCGGGACGGCGGCGTTGTTGCGCCATCACTTCCGTAGAGTGGTGGGCGTGCCACCACAGGATTATCGCCGCACCTTCCAGACCACCAGCTGATGCCGCCGGACCAAGCACCCGACCTGGCAGCTGACCCCACCGCCGTGTCCGCCCCGGCAACGGCCGCGCCTCGTGTCGAGGTGGCTGGCGAGCTCGCCTTCCGGTCCGCCGAGGCTGCGGATGCGCCCGCCGTACTGGATTTCTGGGCCGACGCCGCCGAGGACTCCGATCGCCCGGCCGACTCTCTCGACGCTGTCCGCCGGCTGATCGCCCGCGACCCCGACGCCCTGGTCCTTGCCTTGGACAACGACCGGGTCGTCGGGTCGATCATCGTGGGCTGGGACGGCTGGCGATGCCATCTCTACCGGCTCGCCGTCGCCCCCACCCACCGCCGGCGCGGGATCGCCCGCAAGCTGATCGCGTTCGCGGAGAGCCGCTTCATGGAGTACGGCGGCACCCGCGCCGACGCCATGGTGCTCGACACCAACACCGAGGCACACGCCGCCTGGCGCAACGCGGGCTACGCGCCCCAGCCCAACTGGTCTCGCTGGGTCAAACCGCTCTGATCAGACCGACCGCTGGTACGTGCGGAAGGCCCGGGTGGAGAGGTAGCCCACGATCAATGTGAAGGCCACCAGGTACAGACCGTGCCGGGCGACCGAGTTCCAGTCGGGATCGGCCGACAGTGCCTGGCGTGCTGCGATCGCGGCCCAGTCGACCGGGTTGAAACGCGCCGCGACGCCGACCCACTCGGGCGCCAGTTTCGGGTCGAGCATGATCGAGGACATGAACGTCAACGGCAGTGAGACGAACTGGGAGATGCCGATCAGCGCGTCCTGCTGACGGGTGAGCAACGCGACCGCGTTCGAGAGCGAGCCGAACGCCGTACCGACGAGCATCGACGCGACGATCGTGACGACGTACCCGAGCACGCCGCCGTCGTACCGGGCACCGGCCGCGAAGCCGATTGCGAACACCAGGACGGTCTGGATCATCGTGGTGGTCCCGTTGCTGATCAGTTGGCCGGCCATCAGCGCGCCGCGGCGTACCGGTGAGGCGAGCATCCGGTCCATCACGCCGCGTTCCATGTCCGCGATGAACGACGTCCCGCTCCAGCCGCTCGTCATCAGCGCCGTCATCATCACGATGCCCGGCGTCAGGAACGCGATGTACGACGAGTCGCCGAACCCCGGAATCGCGACCACCCCCTTGAAGAGCTGCCCGAAGAGCAGCAGCCAGATCGCGGGCTGGACCAGCGTGAAGACGATCAACGCGGGCGACCGGTACTGCGCCTGCAGCCACCGTCTCGCGATGAAACCGGTGTGGCTGAGGAACCCTCCCGGGCGGACCCGACGGTCGGTGGCACCTCGTTCCGCCGTCAGCGCGCTCATGCGGCCCCCTCCTCGTCCTTCTCGGCCGACTTGAACGAGCGGCCGGTGTACTGCAGGTAGACGTCATCCAGCGACGGCCGCGAGACCGTCACCGCCATGACCGGAATCGTCTTCTCCTCAAGGGCTCCCAGTACTGCGGGAACCGCGGTCGCGCCGCGATCGACTCGCGCCCGCAGCGTGTTGCCGTCAGCAACGATTTCACCGATGCCAGGAAGTGCGGTGAGAAGGCTGCGGACCGCGCCATCGGTGTCCGGGGCAACGAGCTCGACGTGCACCGAGTCGCCGCGGAGCTCGGCCTTCAGCGCCTCGGGGGTGCCTTCGGCAACCACTTTGCCGTGGTCGACGATCGCAAGCTGGTCGGCGAGACGGTCGGCTTCCTCCAGGTAGTGGGTGGTCAGCAGGACGGTCAGACCTTCGGTGCTGGCCAGTCGCTCGACCTCCGCCCACAGGTCCGCGCGGGCTTCCGGGTCGAGGCCGGTGCTCGGCTCGTCGAGGAAGAGTACCCGCGGGCGGTGGACCAGCCCGAGAGCCACGTCCAGCTTGCGCTGCATGCCGCCGGAGTACGTGCGTACCTGCCGCGCCCCGACGTCGGTCAGGTCGAAGCGTTCGAGCAGCTCGGCGGCCCGGCGTACCGACTCCTGCCGGGTCAGCCCGTAGATCCGGCCGGACAGGACCAGGTTCTCGACGCCGGTCGCCATCGGGTCGGAGCTGGACTTCTGCGGTACGTAGCCGATCGAGTGCCGGACCTCCTCCTGCTGCTTGCCGACATCGAAGCCCGCCACCCGCGCTGTCCCGGAGTCGGCCCGCGACAAGGTGGTGAGGATCTTCACGGTGGTGGACTTGCCGGCGCCGTTGGGCCCGAGCAACCCCAGTACTACGCCCTCCGGGACGGTGAAGCTCAACCCGTCGAGCGCCCGCAACGGCGGCTTCTTGCGGCCGGCGGGATAGGTCTTGACCAGTTCTACTGCCTCGAGGGCAGGGGGTAATGCCATGGCGATGCGACTCCTCTGAACGAGTGATGAGGAGTTGAACCCGGCGTACCTGGCTATCCTGTGGTTGCGCCTTGGGCCAGGTCTCGCTTGCGGGATCGACTCGAGGAACTGCGGCCTTCGACCCGGGCGTTGCCGCGCCCTGGTCGGGGGCCGTCCTACTTGCTTACTTCGCTGCTGGTGGGACCTCCTTGAGCCAGGGGAACTCCTCCCCGAAGTACTTGACCGGGTCCTTGAGCAGGTCGGCCGCCGTGATGCCGAGCTTCTCGGCCAGCTCGTGAGCCTTGCGCCAGAAGGCCGAACCTTCCAGCTCGTCGTTGCGGATCTCCCGGATCAACCGCCGCAGGTAGGTGATCTCGGCCTGGACCAGAGCGAGCCGGAACTCCGACTCGATCCAGAACACCCTCGGCAGCTTTGCCGCCGCCACCGTCGCGTGCGCTTGGTCGAGCTCCTCGACCTCGGCATCCAGCGCCCTGAGCCGCTGCTCCAGCAGCTCGACCACTGTGGCCGGTGGCAGCGCGGGTGCGTAGGCGAGGCCCGCTTCCAGCTGACTGAACTGACGCTCAGGCGTGCCGAGCAACTCCGAGAGCCAGTCTTTGAACTCCTCGCGCCCGGCCTCGGTGATCGCGTACACGGTCCGCTCCGGGCGATTGCCGTCGCGCACGGTCTCGACCGCCTCGACATACCCGTGCTTCTCAAGTGCGGCCACGACCGAGTAGAGCGAGCCGTAGTTGAGCTTGATGCTCATGTCCTTGCCGCGCGCCTTGAGCATCGAGGAGATCTCGTACGGGTGCATGGGCCGCTCGGCCAGACTCCCGAGCACGGCGAACGCCAACGGATTGGCCACCTTGCGCCGCGCCATCACTCAACTCCTCGATCTCAAGTACTCGAAATCGAGTATTCGTCTCCGGCTATCCGATGTCAAGTAGTCAGACGGCCCGCTCGAAGAGCACCTCCAGGCCGTCCTCCTCGTCCCACTGCTCGCCGGCCTCCAGGAAACCGAAGCCCGCGATGGTCGCCAGCGAGGCAGCGTTCGTGGGACTGATCGAGGCACGCACCACCCGTACGCCGGGCTCAGCCGCGGCTTGCTCGATCAGCTTGGTGAGCGCTGCCCTCCCGTAACCGCGACGACGGTACTGCTCGTCGACGGTGTAGCCGACCTCGACCATGCCGTTCTCGTCGGGCGGTCCGTGGTAGCCGGCGTGGCCGACCACTGTGCCGTCGGGCTCGGACGCGATCGCGTGGATGAGCCACCGGGCAGAGCCGGGATCGCCCTTCACCTGCGGGAGGCGGAAGTTGATCAGCCACTTCGAGTGCTCGTTCAGGAACAGCTCGGTCAACTCGACGCCGGCCTCCCGGTTGGCCGTTGGCAGGTCGTCGGCGAGCAACGCTTCCATCGTTGCCGCGGACAAGGGCACCAAGCGGACCTGCTGTGTCGTCATGGCGATGATGCTGCTCTGCGCATCCCGCCACGTCTAACGGTTTAGGCCGCTAGTGGTTCAGCGCTTCGGCGTACCAGGGCTTGATGACGGTGTCGATCAGGGCGAGGCGCTCGTCGAAGGGGAGGAACGCGGACTTCATCGCGTTGATCGCGAACCAGCGGAACTCGGGCAGGCCGTAGCCGAACGCCTCGGCGAGCAGGGCCAGCTCGCGACTCATCGACGTACCGCTCATCAGCCGGTTGTCGGTGTTCACCGTGACCCGGAACTTCAGCTTGGTGAGCAGCCCGATCGGGTGCTCGGCGATCGAGTCGGCCGCGCCGGTCTGCAGGTTCGAACTCGGGCACATCTCCAACGGGATCCGCCGGTCCCGCACGTACGCCGCCAGCCGGCCGAGCTCGACCTTGCCGTTGGGCTCGTCGTACGTGATGTCGTCGATGATCCGGACGCCGTGGCCGAGCCGGTCCGCGCCGCACCACTGGATCGCCTGCCAGATGGACGGCAGTCCGAACGCCTCGCCGGCGTGGATGGTGAAGTGCGCGTTCTCGCGCTGCAGGTATTCGAAGGCGTCCAGGTGCCGGGTGGGCGGGTAGCCGGCCTCGGCACCGGCGATGTCGAAGCCGACGACTCCGCCGTCGCGGTAGGCGACGGACAGTTCGGCGATCTCCATCGACCGCGCCTGGTGCCGCATCGCGGTCAGCAACTGGCGCGCGACGATCGGCCGCTCAGCCTTGGCCATCCCGTCGTCGAAGCCCTCGCGGACGGCATCGACGACCTGCTCGAGGCTGAGCCCGCCGGTGAGGTGCTGCTCCGGCGCGTAGCGGATCTCGGCGTACACGACGCCGTCCGCGGCCAGGTCCTGCACGCACTCGCTGGCGACCCGCTTGATCCCCTCAGCGGTCTGCATCACCGCGACGGTGTGGTCGAACGTCTCCAGGTACCGCTCCAGCGATCCGGAGTCGGCCGACTCGACGAACCACTGCCCAAGCTCACCGGCATCGGTCCGCGGCAGCGTGTGCCCGGCCTCAGCCGCCAGCTCCACGATGGTCGCCGGCCGCAGACCGCCGTCCAGATGGTCGTGCAGCAGCACCTTCGGCGCGGCCTTCAACTCCTCCTGCGTGATCATCCAGCCATCTTGCCCCAACCTGCCCGGAGAAGGCCTTCGTGTCGGCACCCGACCCGCCCCGATCCTGAGTCGCATGAACGCGCATCCCCCGGCCTGGTACCCGGAGTTCCTCGACGCGGTGTCGGCCCACGTCGCGGCGGACCAGGACAACCCGATCCTGACCGCGTGGTCGATCGGCCACGAGATCCTGCGCCGGCAGACCAGCCCCGGCTGGTCGAGCCGCACAATCCTCCACCTCTCGGCAGACCTCAAGGCCCGCTTCCCCACCCGCAAAGGCCTCTCCCCCCGCAACCTCCGCTACATGCGCGCCTTCGCCCAAGCCTGGCCCCACGAAGCCTTCGCCCGAGGCCCCCTGTCCCAACTCCCCTGGCACCACCACCTACTCCTCATCCAAAACCTGGACGACCTGAACCTCCGCCTCCGCTACGCCCGCCAGTCCCTGGAAAACAACTGGACCCACCAAACCCTCAACTCCCAAATCAAAGCCCACTCCCACCACCACAAGCCCAAGCGTTGAGCTGGCAGGGCAGACAATTTGTGCAAGCGCGCTTGCACAAATTGTCAGGCGGGGTGGATTTTGAAGACCGGTACTCCGGGGGCTACGTGGAGGAGGATTTCGGTGGGGGAGTCGGCTCGGACGTCGTTGCCGAAGAAGGCGCCGACTTCCCAGGCCCACTTCTTCAGGTAGGTGCGGATGATGTCGGGCTTGTCGGTGTCGGTGAGTTCCTCGGCGCGGAAGTGTTCTACCTTGCGGCCGAGGCGGAGGGTGCCGGTGTTGCTGGCTCGGAGGTTGCGGACCCATTGGGTGTGGCCGCGCGGGGCGACGAGATAGCGCTGGCCGTCTACGGTCAGCAGGTTGACTGGGGTGCTTCGCCACGCGCCGGACTTGCGGCCCTGGACCGACAGGACGCGGCTGCCCATCAGGCTGATGCCGAGGTTCGTCAGGCCGGCGACCATCTTGTTCATCACCAGCATGCTGCGTCGGCCGCTGGTCACCACTCGCTTGTCGTTGTACTCCTGCATCGCCATCGCCTCCCAGTCGTCGAGAGCAGTGCTCTCTGTTGTGACCAGTGAACACCACCACCGTTCGGCGTGTCAAGAGCAGTGCTCTCGATTTAGTTCGGTGCTCGTGGCAGACTGACCGGCATGAACACAGAGGCCGGCAGGAACGCAGGACGGACTGCCCGTGATCGCGCCCGGGCCGAGCTGACGCAGGAGATCAAGGACGCCGCCCGCCGCCAACTGGCCGCGGAGGGCGCCGAGCGCCTCTCGCTCAGAGCCGTTTCGCGCGAGCTCGGGATGGTCTCCTCCGCGCTCTACCGGTACTTCCCCAGCCGCGACGAGCTCCTGACCGCGCTCATCATCGACGCGTACGACGCGCTGGGCGCCGAGGCGGAGGCAGCGGCGAAGAGCGAGTCGGAGCCACGCGCTGCCTGGCTCGCGGTCTGCCGGGCGGTCCGGGCCTGGGCGATCGCGCACCCGCAGGAGTACGCGCTCATCTACGGCTCACCGGTCAGCGGCTACCAAGCGCCTCAGTCGACGGTCCAGCCGGCCAGCCGGGTCATCCTCGTCCTGTTCGGCATCCTCGGTCAGGCGCAGGCGTCCGGCGTACTGGTTCCGCCCGAGGATGCGCCCGAGCCCGAGGGGTTACTGGCGGAGCAGCTCGGAACGCTCACCGGCTATGCACCCGGCGTACCGCTGAAAGTTCTCGGCCGTACTGCGATCGCGTGGACTCAGCTGTACGGGATGATCAGCTTCGAGCTGTTCGGCCAGCTGGTCGGCTCGATGGACCCGGCCGACGAGTTCTTCGCGGACGCGACGGAACAGCTCGCCACGTTCCTCGGCCTCCCCTGATCGGGCTCAGCTGAAGGCTTCCGGGAGCGGGACGTTGAGCGCGATCTCCAGCCGACGGATGTAGACGTCCCGCGGGATCGCCACCGCACCCAGCGTCGCCAGATGGCTCGTCACCCACTGGATGTCCAGCACCCGATCGGCGGCGTACTTGTCGCTGAGCAGCTCCACCAGACCGGCCACCGCCGCCTTCGAGCCGTCCGTCTTGTGGTGGAACATCGACTCGCCCGCGAACAGCCCGCCGATCGCCACGCCGTACAGGCCGCCGGCCAGCTCGTCGCCGTCCCAGGCCTCCACCGAGTGCACCCAGCCGAGCTCGTGCAGTCGCGTGTACGCCGCGATGATGTCCGCGTCGATCCAGGAACCCGGCCGGCGCGGGTCGGCGCACGCGCGGATCACCTGGTCGAAGGCGGTGTTGACGCGGATCTCGAAGCGTTGCCGGGCCCGCCGCAACGACCGGGACGGGTGGAACCCGTCCACCTCGATCACGCCGCGATCCACCGGCGACCACCACAGCAGCGGCCCATGACTGTCCGGCATCGGGAACAGCCCGCGCTTGTACGCCGCCAGCACGGTGCCCGGCTCCAGATCCGCTCCGGCCGCGACGACATCGCTCGGACCGGCAACCGCGACCGGCGGGAAGTCCCACACGGAGACAGGTGGTTCGACAGGCACCCCACCATCCTGACCTACCCGCCACCGGGCGAAACGCGCGGCACCACCGCAACAACTGTTGACAGCGATCGAGTTGTGCAACATATGCTGCTGGCCATGAAGATCGTCAAGGAACTCGAAGGTTCGGGCGGGCTCGCGGCCATCGCCCGGATGACCGAGGCGATCGCCGCACTGGAGACCCGCAGGACCGAACTGATCGAGCAACTGCGGTCCCAGCGACGAGCGAGCTGGGAGGAGATCGGGCAGGCGTGCGGCATGACCCGGCAAGGTGCGAGCCGGCGATGGTCGCGGCAGGCGCACGCGGCTTCCTTCGGCGCGGCAGCCGCGGCGTACCGGCGAGGACGGCCGCCGTACCCGGAGTCGGCCGTCGACTGGCTGATCCCCCGTACTGCGCGGTCCGTGCTGGACCTCGGCGCGGGGACCGGGAAGCTCACGCAACTGCTGGTCGATCGCGACGTGGCGGTGACGGCCGTCGAGCCGTTGGCCGCGATGCGCGAGGAACTGGTCGCGGCGGCGCCTTCGGCCGACGTACGGGATGGATGGGCCGAGGCGATTCCCCTGGAAAACAAGGCTGTTGACGCTGTGGTCGTTGCGCAGGCGTGGCATTGGTTCGATCCCGCGAAGGCGCTGCCGGAGATCGCGCGCGTGTTGACGCCCGGCGGGACGCTCGGCTTGGTGTGGAACGTCCGCGACCACAGCGTGCCCTGGGTGGCCGAGCTGGATCGCGTACTGCACCGGCACACGCGCCAGGAGATCGACACGAGACCATCAGTCGGTACTCCGTTCCGCGAGGTGGAGCGACTCGAGGTCCGGTGGGAGCACGCGCTGACGCGGGACGAGCTGCTCGACCTGGTGGCGTCGCGGTCGTACGTGATCACCATGCCGCGCAGGGATCGGGACGAGCTGATGCACCAGGTCACCGAATTGCTCGACTCGCATCTCGACCTACGCGGCCGCAAGAAGCTGACGATGCCGTATGTGACCCGCTGCACCCGCGCCCGCCTCGCGCCGTGATCAACCTGAGGGTGTTGGGGGCCGCGGACGCTTCGCAGTACCGGGCGTTTCGGTTGGAAGCGTTGCGGATGACGCCGACGGCGTTCACTTCGACGTACGCGGAAGATGTTGATCAACCGCTGGAGGTCACGGTCAAGCGACTGACCGATCACGCCACTGTGGGTGCCTTCGACGGCGAGTGGCTGGTCGGTATCGCTGGGATGGCTAGCGACCCGCGGCAGCAGGTGCGGCACAAGGCGACGCTGTTCGGGATGGCGGTCGCGCCGGAGGCCAAAGGGCAGGGTGTCGGCAGGGCGCTGGTGATGCGGATCATCGAGCTCGCGACGGCGACGGACGGGTTGCGGCAGATCGTCCTGACCGTGTCGGAGGGGAATGTGGCGGCTGAGCGGCTGTACCGGTCCTGCGGTTTCGAGCAGTGGGGACGGGAACCGGCCGCGGTGATGGTCGACGGCCTGCCGGTCGCCAAGCTGCACCTGATCCGCCGGCTGTAATCACTGGCTGTAGGTGGGGGACTGGCCGGGGTTTCTCCCGAGTGGCGCGACCTGGTGTGGCACGTAGAGTTGACAGTGCTGCGCCCGCCCGCCGGACTCCGGGGGTGGGTGTCCGAGTTGTGAAGGAGTGCTGTGGCCGGAGTAGCCAGATTCGTTGCCAGCAGTCTTGCGCCTGCCGCCCAGCGGTTCGCCCCGCAGGCCGCGGCCGGCGTACTCCGTCAGGTCCTGGAGATCGCGATTGACGGGTACCAACGGTTCCCCGGCGCCGAGCGGGTGGCCGAGCGGCAACTGGCCAAGGCCGGTGACGACGCGCAGCTCGCCATCGACGCGGTGATCGACCAGCACATCCGGCTGGCCGGCGTGCAGGGATTCGTCACCAGCATCGGCGGGCTGGTCACGCTCCCGGTCGCGCTGCCGGCGAACCTGACCGGCATCGCGGTGGTGCAGGCGCGGATGGTCGCCGCGATCGCGCACCTGCGCGGGTACGACCTCGACGATCCGCGGGTCCGCACCGCGGTGATCACCTGTCTGCTGGGCGAGGACGGCGTCACCGACCGGCTGAAGAAATCCAGCCTGCCGACGTCACCGCTCGCGATCGCGACCGCGCCCGTCTTCGATCCCGAACTGGACCGACAGGTGGCCGGGGAGGTGGTGGGCGAACTCATCGCCCGGATCGGCGGCAAGCGGATGGGCATCATGGTGACCCGGCGCATCCCGCTCCTCGGTGGCGCGGTCGGCGCCGGAGTCGACGGCTGGTCGACGTACCAGGTCGGTCAGTACGCCGACAAGAGCCTCGTCCGCCGCATCCGCCGCCCGATCGAGCCTTAGCGGCGTCCGCTTCTGACGGGAGAACAGGTGTCTGAGGCTGTCGCGCCGTTGTGGGGGCCGGTGCTGGACTGTCCCGACCCGATCGCGCTGGCGGAGTTCTACCAGCGCATCTGCGGTGGCGAACTCACCGTGGCGACGGACTCCCTGGCCGAGCTGCGACTGGACTCGATCAGCCTCGGGTTCCAGCGCGACCTCAACTACCGCGCACCGACCTGGCCGGATCCACGGGTCCCGCAGCAGGGTCATCTCGACTTCAAGGCCGCCGACCTGGACGCGACGGAGTTGCGCGTGCTCGCGGCGGGTGCGACCAAGTGCGCAGTACAGCCGAATCCTGCCGGGTTCCGGGTCTTTCTCGATCCGGCCGGGCATCCGTTCTGCATTTCGACCTGGGGCACCGAGGCGGGACCGCCGGAATCCCGGTGAAACTGTCGGCACGGCGTGTCAGCATGAGCCGGTGAGTACTCGACGGACCGAGCTCGCGGAGTTCCTGAAGGCCTGCCGCGCCCGGCTCACCCCCGAAGCCGTTGGCCTGCCCCCAGGCGGCCGACGCCGTACTCCGGGCCTCCGGCGCGAGGAGCTCGCCCAACTCGCCGGTGTCGGGGTCACCTGGTACACCTGGCTCGAGCAGGGCCGGCCGATCAACGTCAGCGGCCAGGTGCTCGACGCGGTCGCGACCACGCTGTGCCTCACCGACCTGGAGCGAGCCCACCTGTACTCGCTGGCCGAGGCGACTCCGGTCCGGGCCAAGACGGGTGTGCATGCGGACGACCTGGTGCTGGCCGAGATCCTGACCGCGCTCGACCCGCTCCCGGCGGTGATCACCAACACGCGGTACGACATTCTCCAGCCCAACAAGGCCTACAGCGATCTCTTCCACGACTGGCACTCGATGCCTTGCGTCCACCGCAACCTGCTCTGGTGCATCGTGACCGAACCGCTGGCCCGCAAGCAGCTGCTGAACTACGACACCGAGGTGCCGTACCTGGTCGCCCGGATGCGCGCGGCGTACGTCGAACACATCGGCGATCCAGCCTGGGAAACAGACCTGGCCCGGCTGCGGAAGCTGAGCCCCGAATTCGAGCAGCTCTGGTCGCGGCACGAGCTGGCCGAGCCCCAACCCCGCCTGCGCCGCATCCAGCACCCGATCGCCGGCGAACTCTCCTTCACCGTCACCGAACTGACCGTCCCGTCCCACCCCGACCTGATCCTCTTCATCGAAACCCCCGCCGACGAACAGACTCGAACCCAACTCCCCCTCACCCGCCGCAATCCCGCTGCGGTCTGATCAGCAGGGGCTGCGCCCGCTGGGCTGCCGTCAGGCGTCAGCTGACCAGTGCCGCACGGCTGCCGCTTCGCAGCGCGCCAGCGGGATGCGCCCTTGCCTGCCAGCAGCTCCTCGCGTAGCGCGTGGCGTCAGCCGGCTAGAGCTTGTACTACGCGGCTGGCTGAGGGTTTGCCCAGCTGGGTGGACATCCAGATGCTGGTGGTGACCAGTGCTTCCAGGTCGACGCCGGTTTCGATGCCGAGGCCGTTGAGTTGCCAGAGCAGGTCTTCGGTGGCGAGGTTGCCGGTCGCGCTCTCGGCGTACGGGCAACCGCCGAGCCCGCCGGCCGAGCTGTCGATAGTGGTGACGCCTTCCCTCAACGCGGTGAGGGTGTTGGCGAGTGCTTGGCCGTAGGTGTCGTGGAAGTGCACGGCCAGCTTCTCGACGCCGACGCCCGCACTCTCGAACGCCTTGACCAGCGCGATGACCTGGCCGGGCGTCGCCACCCCGATCGTGTCGCCGAGGGAGAGCTCGTGACAGCCGAGCTCGATCAGGCGCGCGCCGACCTTGACCACCTGGTCGATCGGTACGGCGCCTTCCCACGGGTCGCCGTAACACATCGAGACGTACCCGCGGACCGCCAAACCCTCGCCGAGCGCGCGCTCGACGGTCGGGGTGAACATGGCGAACTGCCCGTCGACGGTCGAGTTCAGATTCTTGGCGGCGAAGGTCTCGGTCGCGCTGGCGAAGATCGCGATCTCGCTGACGCCCGCCTCGAGCGCGCGCTGGAGACCACGCTCGTTCGGCACCAGCACCGGCGTACGGAGGCCGTCCGGGAGGTCGAGCCGGCTGAGCAGTTCGGCGGCGTCGGCGAGCTGAGGGACCCACTTCGGGTGCACGAAACTGGTCGTCTCGATCGTGGTCAGCCCGGCCGCGGCGAGCCGCTGGATGAACTCAGCCTTCACCGCCACGTCGACGATCGCATCCTCGTTCTGCAACCCGTCCCGGGGACCGACCTCGTAGATCGTCACCCGATCGGGCAGCCCAACGGCTCGGATCAGCTCAGGCTTGCGCACGTTCGCCTCCATCTCGTGAGCCGGGCTCCGTCGCCGGGGCCGGGAGGGGTCTCCTCCACAATGGCTCGTGATGACAACTTTGGCTGACATTCTGCGCGGGATCGAAGGTGGCGTCTTCCCCACCCCGGACCTGAGCATCAGCGTCGTACCGGCGCCGTCCGAGCGGGAACTGTGCGTGGCGGCCTTCACGGCGCACATCGTGATCGCCGCGGACGTGTCGCCGGAATGGGTCGCCGACCTCATCCCGGACGGCGATCTGTCGGCGCCGCTGAACCCGCCCTTCCTGTACGCCCTGGAACAACTGACGGGCCGCCGAGTCAACGCGATCGACCAACTGCTGCTCGCCCCGGCGATCGCGGACCCCGCTCAGCGCCGCGCCGCCACCGAAGGCCTGGTCGAGGTGACCGAGCGCGGTCACCCCCGCATCGAAAGAGCCTGGCGCTACCGCGACGAGGTCCGCGCTTACGTCGACCCGTACGGCGGCCTGGTGCTCACCGGTCGCGGCGTGGCCGGCCGCTTGGAGGTCGCCCTCGAGGTCCCCGAGTCATCCCGCGAAAAGGGCCACGGCCGCCGCCTGGCCCTCGCCGCACGAGCCCTCATCCCACCCGGCGCCCACATCTGGTCCCAGGTGAGCCCCGGCAACGCCGCCTCCACCCGCACCTTCCTCGCCGCCGACTACAAACCGGTCGGCGCCGAAGCGCTGCTCACCCGGTCCTAGTACTACGCACCGGGCTGCGACTGTAGGGCTATGTGGTCGCCGGCGCCATCACGGGGTAGGGGCGGCGGTGATAAGTGGGGGTGGTGTTGGCATAGATGTCGCCTCGGTAGATGCCGTGGATGATTTCAGCTTCGTAGCCGTTGAGTTCTGGCATGCCGAGGGAGCGGGCGACTTCGAGTTCGGCCGGGGCGTCGTACGGGACGCGGACGAACTGGATGGAGAACGGGGCTTCGTCCAGGGTGTCGGGGATGCCTTCGAGGATGACGTAGACCGGGGTGGGGTCGCCCATGCTGTTGCCGACGCTGCCGGTGTTGAAGAGGGTCCGGCGGTCCAGGTCGACCTCGTAGAAGGGGTCGTGGGTGTCGGCGTACCCGACCACGGTCGGAACCGGGCCGTCGCCGGTGGCCTCGGTGTTCTGGAACATGCCGAGGAACTCCTGCTCGTCGTGATCGAACCGCACCCTGCGGTGCACGCTCGTCGCTGACGCGTGGAAGAGCCGGATCCGGCGGCCGCTGAGCACGAAGTCGTAGCTGAACGGGAGCGATCGCAACCAGGTCCACTGGTCCTCGCGCAGCTCGTTCTTCCACCAGCGCAGGCCTTCACTGTCGTGCGTCCGCTCCGGATCGGGCAGGAAGTCGTCCCAGTTGCCGAGGATGTTGACCTCACACCGCTCCCGGCACAGATCCACCACCGCACTACCCCGCGGCCCCTTGCCGACGTAGTCGCCGAGGTTGAAGATCCGCTCGATCCCCCGCTGCTCGATATCCGCGAACACCGCCTCGAGCGCCGACAGATTCCCATGAACATCAGAAACCAAAGCAATCCGCTGCAAACCCATGCGCCCCATCCTGTCTGCCCACCCAACCCACCCGAGCAGGTGGGTTCCGGGGAGAACCAGACAAGCCCGCCAGAGCTGTCGTGGGCCGAGCCCGGCGAGACCGTGCTGGGCCAGCGTGCGGTGGGACTGTCGTGGGCCGAGCCCGGCAGGACCGTGGTGGGCCAGGCCCGGCAGGCTGCTGTCGGACCCGTGCTGTGAGGCGGTGTGCTCTGGCCCGGCCGGGCAGGGTGGGGCTCGGTGGGGTGGGGCTCGGTGGGGTTACCAGTTGCCGGTGGGGCCGGGGAGGTTGGGGGGATCTGTGGGAGGGGGCGGGGGTTTGGGTGGCCGAGGGGGCGGTGGGGGCGGAGGGCCGCCTGGAGGGGCGGAGGAGCTGCCGCCGGAGTGCGGGCCGCCAGAGTCGGAGCCTGAGCCGCCGGAGCGGGAGCCGCCAGAGGGCGCGCTGCCGCTGGGGCGGGAGCCTCCGGGGGCGGGGCTGCGGGAGCCTCCGGGTGATGGGGAGCCGCCGCCTGACTCGCCGGCTGAGTGGGAGGCTGCGCCGGAGAGGGCGCCGGTGGCTTGTTTGGTGGCGGTCAGGGCGGCGCCGGCGCCGGCTGCGGCTACGCCGATTGCGCCGGTGGCTTGGCTGCCACCTCCGCCACCTCCGCCACCTCCGCCACCTCCGCCACCTCCGCCGCCGCCAGAGCCGGAGCCGGAGCCGGAGCCGGAGGCGCGGGTGCGACCGGGGGAGCGGGCTATGTTGATGGCTCCGGAGGCTAGGCCGCCGGGGTCGGCTACTGCGGAGCCGCTGGCTGAGCCACCGCCTGCTACGGCTGCGGTCAGGGGCACGGTGAAGCGGAGTAGGGCTGGGAGGGCGACGATGGCCAGGGCCAGCATCATCAGGCCGGTGAGTACTTGCACCAGGCCGTCTCCGGACTGATGCATCATCCCGTCGTGGCTCATCCGGAGAGCTGCGGCGTAGATCAATGCGGCGGCCGGCTTGTACGCGATGAAGGCCAGCGCCCACCCGCAGAACTTCTTGAACCACGCCATGCCGGCCTCGGTGTTCGTCGCGGCGGCCGCCAGCGGGAACGTCCCGGCCAGCAACACCAGCATGGCCGAGCGGATCAAGAGCAGAACGATCTGGATGAGCGACGCGACCATCGCCGTCGCACCGGCGAACAGTGCGATCAGGATCGGCAGCTTCTGCGTGGCTCCGCCGTCCATCACCAGGTTCTGCATCGCGCCGTCGAAGGAGGATTTGGGCGGCAACGCCTTGGTGACCAGGTACTTCGAGAACTCGTCCGACCACATCGTCAGCAGTTGCAGCACCGCCGATCCGGCCGCCGCCACGGCCATGAACAACATAGTTGCCTTGAGCAACTCACGGAGCGGCTCGGCGCGCTGCTCCCAGGCGATCCGCATCCCCGCGACCAAAGCCGCCAGCCCGAAGACCGTCCCGGCCACCCAGAGGACGTGCTCCTGCAGGAACGCGACCGGTCCGCTGGCGGTCCAGTCCTGACCGCTGCCGGTGGCGAGCGTCGGGCTCTCCAGGTTGATCCAGAAGGTCGACAGCGAGCGCAGGCTCTCGAGCGCGGCCCTGTTCATGTCCTCCAGCAACGCGTCGAACTGACTGCTGATGACGGACTGAAAGCCTTCCTTCACCTGACAGGCGACATCGAGTCTGCCGCACATCAGACACCGCTCCAGGCCACGAAACCGTCGAGATCACGGTGCTGCGAGTACGGCGCACCGACCGGGCTCCCGCTCGGGGGTGGGACGAGCCGCCAGTCACCGGCGTACCAGGCGAGGGTGATGGTGGCGCTCATGTACTGCGATTCGACGGCCAGCGCGAGCATGATCGTGACGCGGTCGCGGCTGGCGTCCACCACTCGATAGCCGGCCAGCTGCGTCGGCTCCGAGGCCGCGTCGCCGGACTCTGCCGCCAACTGCTCGATCAGAGTGTCCGTATCGCGGCCGGGCAACATCAACTTGCGGGCGGTCGCGACAGCCTTGGTCTGATCGGCCAGCGCGGCGATCACGTTGTACGCCGCGTAGACCGCGCCGGTCGGCGAATGCGCGAAACAACGCCGGAACCCGTCGCCGTCGGTCTTGCCCGGCCCGTACGCCGCCGAACGCGGAACCACCACCCGACGACTCACCTCCCACCCATCAACACCCGGCGCCTTGCCGGAGGGAATCGCCTGCTCGCCATCGCTCAACCCACACCGGTTCGCAGTACCAGTCATCTCCGGCCCAGGCGTGGCCCCGGACTCAGAGCCCGGCAGGGAGGGTTGCCCGCCGGACGGCTCCGCCCCCACCGAGCCCTTGACCTGACCTGCGTCCCCACCGCCCGGCTCAGCCGACCCCGGGTCACCGGAACCCGCGCCGCCCGAGCGCGAGTCGCCCGAGGCTGAGGCTGGTCCGCGTACTGCGGCCTGGCTCCCCGCGTCCGACGAGAGGCCGGTGACGAGGAGGACTCCGCCGCAGGCGAGGACGGCGCCGATGATGATGCAGGCCGCGACGAACCCCCGGCCGAACGGTGACTGGTCTTCGGTCTCACTCATCGGATCCCCCACTTTCCCGGTTCACTGGCTGACCCTGGAAAGCCTGGCAAAGATCGGCCGACCGCCGCGAAAGTTATCCACAGGTAGCTGTCCGCAGCCCCGAAGTCACGCTCAATCACCCATCGATCGTGTCTCGACCTGTAGCCGATAGGTCACCCGGTGTAGCGAACTGACCTAGTCAGCTAATAGAGTCCGCGCATGACCATCGCGCCTTCGCTTTGCTCGCCCCTAGCGCTCGCCGATGCAGAACCCACTCACGCCGCCGAACCCTGGGATAGCGACGTGATCACCGCGTACGGCCTGCTGCGGGAAGCAGCAGCCGAACTCGATCACCTGATGCGCCATTCCCTCAAGCGCAGTGGTCTGCAAATGGCAATGTTCGAACTGTTGCTGCGGCTTGCCCGTAGCCACGGGGAGAAGCAGCGTCTCACCTCACTCGCCCGGGAGCTGACCGTCACCACCGGCGGCATCACCCGGCTGGTCGACCGCGCCGAGAATCTCGGACTGGTACGCCGGGAGCCCTGTCCCGACGACGCCCGCGGCTCGTACGCGGTTCTCACGGAGGAGGGCAAGCGCCGGCTTCGCGAAGCGCTGCCGGACCACCTCCTGGAGATCGACAGCCTGTGGATGTCCCAGCTGGCGGACGAGCAGGAACTCGTCCTCGGCAAGCTCCGTCGCGTTCGCGACAACGCCCGTCGCTGGCCCAACGGCCGGCCCAACCTCGGTCCGCTGTCCGCAGCCGACCGGATCTGACCCCGCAGGACTCAGCAACACCTCGGCAAGAGCATTACCCGCTACTAACGGATGCGGCGTCTGGCTGGTGCCTGGCGCCGCACCGAGCGATCGTTGAGCCGTGAACCAACCTCTGGTCCGGCCGGTGTCCAGCGACAACCCTCCCGTGCGCTCCCCACGGACCGGACTCGTCCTCAGGTCAGCCGCCGGTGGTGTGCTGGCCGCCCTCGCGGGTCTGGCCGCCGGCGCAGTTGCCGCCGCACTGCTCGGCACCCGGCTGTCGCCCGTCGTGGCGATCGGTTCGGCCTTCATCGACCGGGTCCCGCCGTGGCTCAAGGACCTGGCCATCTCCGTCTTCGGGACGCACGACAAGACCGCGCTCAAAGCCGGCATCCTCATCGTTCTGCTCGCCCTCGCCGCTCTCGGCGGTGTTCTCGCCGTACTACGGTACTGGTCGGGCGCGGCCGTCGTCATCCTGCTCGCAGGTCTCGCCGTCCTGGCGGCAGCCACCCGGCCCGACGCGGGGCAGACCGGTTTCGTCCCGTCGTTCGTCGCTGGGATCACCGCGCTGCTCATCCTCAGGCTCTTCGCCACACGGCTGTCCGGTCTCGTCACTGACCCGCAGGACGGTGTCAGTCGCAGAGGGTTCCTCCAGCTCTCGGCCGGGGTGGCGCTCGGAACCGTCGCGGTCGGCGCACTGGGCCGGGTCGTCGGCGGGCGACGCGCTGCCGTCGCGGAGGCCCGCGAGGCGCTCAACCTGCCCTTGCCGCCGAGCCTCGACCCGCCGGCCGGAGTACAGGCTGCCGGTGCTGTTCCGTGGGCGACGCCGACTGAGGATTTCTACCGGATCGACACCGCGTTGTCGGTACCGCTGATCACCCCGACGGACTGGACGTTGCGGATCCACGGCATGGTCGATCGCGAGGTCCAGCTGAACTTCGACGACCTGCTGAAACGCAAGGTCGTGCACAAGTGGGTCACCTTGGCGTGTGTCAGCAACGAGGTCGGTGGCGACCTGATCGGCAACGCGCTGTGGTCCGGCGTCCTGCTGAAGGACCTGCTGGCCGAGGCCGGGCCGGCCGCCGACGCCGATGCGATCAAGTCGACCTCGCAGGACGGCTTCACCGCCGGTACGCCGCTGAGCGCGCTGACCGACGATCGCGAGTCGATGCTCGCCTTCGCGATGAACGGGCAGCCGTTGCCGGTGGAACACGGCTTCCCGGTGCGCATCGTCGTACCGGGGCTGTACGGCTACGTCTCGGCGACGAAGTGGCTGACCGAGATCGAGGTGAGCCGGTTCGACCGGTTCGACGCGTACTGGACGCCGCGCGGCTGGTCGGAGCTCGGCCCGATCAAGTTGTCGTCGCGGATCGACGTCCCGCGGTCGAAGGCGACCGCCGGTCAGGTGACGGTGGCCGGCGTGGCCTGGGACCAGCACGTCGGCGTCTCGAAGGTCGAGGTCCGCGTCGATGGTGGCCCATGGCAACAAGCCGAGCTGGCGACGGACGCGTCCATCGACACCTGGCGGCAATGGCACTGGACCTGGAACGCGCCACGGGGCAACCATGTCCTGCAGGTCCGCGCGTTCGATGCCAAGGGCGACCCCCAGATCGAGGTCCAGGCGCCACCGGCCCCGGACGGCTCGACCGGCCTGCACAGCGTCGACATCAAGGTCGGCTAGCTGTCCTGACGGGTGACCGCTGCCAGGACCATCGGGAGGAAGGTGTGCTCGAGGGTGCCGGCGGGTAGCTGCTCGGGCTCCAGCAGGGTCTGTGCGCGGGCTCCTTCGTGGACCGCGATGACCAAGCGGACGAACTGCTGCGGCGGGACGCTCAGCCGCAGTCCGCTGGTCCTGGTGATCTCCTCGACGAGCCGGGTCAGCTGGTCGCGGAACATCGCCCGCTGCTGGTTGAGCGCCTCCGCGGCCTCCGGATGCCGGAGCGCGTGCAGGGTGAACTCGGTGGAGATGAGATGCCACTGCCGCTGATCCGGCGCCGCGTCGTCGAGCAGGCCCAGTACTGCGTCCAGCAGGGTTGTGGGCTGATTGGCAAGGTCGGGCAACAGCGCGGCGATCTGCTCCAGCAGGCGATCCGTGGTGGCCTGGAACAGGGCGAGCACGAGTTCGTCCTTGGAGCCGAAGTTCGAGTAGAACGCGCCGCGGGTGAAGCCGGCCCGGTCGCAGATGTCCTCCACCGAGGCGCCGTGGAAGCCGCGCTCGGCGAACACCGCGAGGGCCCCTTCGAGCAGCCGGGCGCGGGTGTTGGAGCGACGTCGCTTGGGCGGTTCCATGACAGTAGGATACAGTTCTGTATTGAATACACAACCGTATTGAACGGGGTTTGCCAGGATGGAGCTCAAGGCACACGCGATCAGCGTGCGGGGGCCGCACGCGCCGATGCTGCAGCCGACGTCGGTCAGCGTCGGCGACCACCAGCTGGTGCTGTTGGCGGGGTACCCCGGCCCTGGTCATGTCGCCGTGTCTCTCGGGCTCTCCGGGCGGCTGAAGCCGGACGGTGGCGACGTACAGCTGGACGGCGAGACCTCTGGTCGCGTACTGCGCCGGCGGGTTGCCGTAGTCGATGCGCCGGGGATCACTGAGCCTGACGATGCCCTGCCGGTCCAGACGGTCGTTGGCGAGGAGCTGGCGATTGCTGGACACAAAGCTGGACGCAAGGCGGTCCTGGAGTGGCTGGAGCAGCACGAGTGGGATGGTTTCGCTGATCGACGGTTCGAGCATCTCCCGGTGAGCGTGCGGACCAAGCTATTTGCGGAGCTCACCGTGGCTCGGCCGGACGTCAAGGCGGTCATCCTGACGATGCCGGACCGGCTGGGCGGGGATCCGCACGAGTGGTACGAGCTGGGGCGCGACCTGGCGTCCCGCGGGTACGGCGTGATCATCACCTGCGCGGACGCGTCGGCACGCCTCCTCGGAGTCGAAGCAGCCCAGCTCGGCTCGGTCAGCCCGCCGCAACCCGTGCAGATCGAGCCCGCCGAGCCAGTCGCACCCGCAACGCCGACCGAGGTCGCCACCGAAACCACCGGGGCCGGGGAGGCCGAGGCGGTGGATGAGGCCGGGTCGCCGGCGGAGGACGTCGCGTCGGCCGAGCCGGCGGCGGAAGACGCAGTACCGGATGAGGCGGCGGACGTCGTACCGGCAGAAGAAGTTGAAGAGCCTGTGTTGGCTGAGTTGGTTGACGAGAAGAAGAAGGACCTGGCATGACCTCGATCCGGATGGCGATGAGCGAGCTGCGGCGGTTGACCGCGGGGCGGTTGCCGAAGCTGGCCCTGGTCGCGCTGCTGTGCGTGCCGATGCTGTACGGCGGCCTCTACCTCTACGCCAACCACGACCCGTACGGCCGGCTGGACAAGGTCCCCACCGCGGTCGTCGTCGAGGACGCCGGTACTACGTTGTCGACCGGCGAGAAGTTGTCGGTCGGCCCGCAGGTCGCCGACGAACTGGTGAGCTCGAAGAGCTTCGACTGGCACCGGGTGAGTCGGGCCGATGCTCAGGCGGGGGTCGGGAACGGGAAGTACGAGTTCGCGCTCGTGCTGCCGAAGACGTTCTCCGCGGATCTCGCGTCGAGTGCCGAGTTCCAGCCGCGGCAGGCCAATCTCGAACTGCTGACCAACGACGCGAACAACTACCTCGCCCACACGATCGCGAACCAGGTCGTCGCGCAGGTGACCAAGTCCGTCGCGTCGCAGGTGAGTGAGACCGCGGCGAGCAAGCTGTTGGCCGGCTTCAGCACGATCCACGGCCAGATCACCAAGGCGGCGGGCGGCGCCGGGCAACTCCAGAGCGGTCTCACCTCGGCCGCGACCAGTGTCGGCAAGCTCCAGACGGGCGCCGGTCAGCTCAACACCGCGCAGCAGCAACTCGCCGCCGGCGCGACCAAGCTGGACACCGGCCTCGGTCAAGCCGCGAAGGGCGCGGACAGCCTCGCCACCGGCGCCAGTCAGCTGAACTCCGGCCTGACGACGCTGAAGAACAAGACGGCCTCGTTGCCTGCCGACACCAGGAAGCTTGCCAACGGCGCCGATCAAGTTGCTGATGGCAACGAGAAGATCGCCGGCATCGGGCAGGAGGTCGCGACCGCGTCGAGCACGCTGGTAACCGACCTGAGCACTCTCGACGCCGGTCTGGCGGCCCGCCTCAAGGCGCGCGGGTTCACGCAGACGCAGATCAACCAGGTACTCACCGAGACCGCGAAACTGCGCGCACCGGTGGTGACCGCGAACACCAAGATCCAGTCGACCTCCAAGCAGCTGAACCAACTCGCGACCGGCGCCCGGCAGGTGGCCACCGGCGCTGAGACGCTCGCCAACGCGATGCCCGCGCTGACCAGCGGAATCAAGGACGCCGCCGCGGGTGCCTCGCAGCTGAGCACCGGCACGACCCAGCTGAAGAGCGGTATCGGCACTCTCCACGCCGGCTCCTCGCAACTCGCGGCCGGCGAACGGCAGGCCGTCACCGGACAAGGCCGACTGCTGGCCGGCGTCAACGACCTCGCCACGGGAGTCGGCAAACTCAAGACCGGCGCGACAGACCTGAACACCGCGCTGACCAACGGCGCGAAGCAGATCCCCGACCCGTCTCCTCAAGCACGCAAGGCGGTTGCGGAGACCCTCGGCGCACCGGTCGGGCTGAAGAACTCCTCGCAAGCGACCGCCGACAGCTACGGAGCGGGACTCGCACCGTTCTTCCTCAGCCTGTCCTGCTGGATCGGCGCGTACGTGCTCTTCTTGCTGGTCCGGCCGCTGTCACCGCGAGCACTCGCCGGCCTGCAGGCACCGGTTCGCGTCGCGCTCGGCGGTTGGTTGCCGCCCGCAATTTTCGGCGCGATCCAGGCGGCACTGGTCTTCACGGCGGTCAGCTTCGGACTCGGGATCGACACCGCACACCCCTGGCTGACGGTCGGCTATCTGATGCTCACCTCGCTGACCTTCGTCGCGATCCTGCACGCCTTGTCCGCCTGGCTGGGGGCCGTCGGCAAGTTCCTCGGCCTGGTCCTGATGGTGATCCAGCTCGTCAGTGCCGGCGGCACGTTCCCCTGGCAGACGATCCCGACACCGCTTTACTTCTTCCACCACGTCCTACCGATGAGCTACGCCATCGACGGCGTCCGCCACCTCATGTACGGCGGCCCCGGCAACAGCATCCCGAAGGACCTCCTAGTGCTCGCGGCCTGGCTCGCAGCCGGCCTGGCCGCATCCTCGCTGGCGGCGCGCAAACAACGAGTCTGGCCCGCGAAGAAGCTCCAGCCGGAGCTTGCGATCTGAAGGAGGCGGACGCCCAGGCCATCAAAGGGCGGCCGGCGAGACGCGGGTGAGCGCGCCGCCTTGGCTGACGTGGGGGCATTGATGGGCTGGGGCTCCGCGCCTTACTCAGCAAGCACCTTGACCGCCGCCTTGAGTAGCTCGCCCGTGGTGGGCTGGTCGAAGTACGTGATGAGGGCTTCGTAGGTGCCGTGGTGGGCGGCGTCGGGGTCTACTACGTAGCCGAAGTAGCCGTCGGTGTAGCCGATGACTCGGGTGATGGGGTGGGGGCTGTCTGCCTGGAGGTAGCAGCCGTGGCTGGCGAAGAGTTCTACCGGGAGGTGGACCCAGGCGACCTCTCCGAGCTTGACGACGCTGATCGGGAGGTCGAGCGCGGGCGGGAGGTTGGCGGCTGCCATCTGTGCTTGGCCGCGGGCGCCGTCGAGGCGGGTTTGGGCGATGCGCTGGGCCGGGTGGTCGATGCCGCCGTGGAGGTCGGCTTCGGCTGTCGCCACCATGGCTTCCAGCTCGGCCGGTGTAGGGAAGTCGCGCACCTTCAACGTCACCGTCGTACGCCGGATGGCCGGCGCCACGGCAGGTAGCTCGAGACCTGGTTCGGTCAGTGCTTCGGCGACGCGGGCTGCGAGCAGACCGCCGAGGCGTTCGACCTCCCGAGCGTCACGGCCCTGACGGGTGAACCGAGGGCTGACGTCACCGGCCGCTCCTTGGAGGAAGCCGACAACCGGTCCTGGCGGGAGGGCCGGCCCACCAAGTGAGGCCGAGGCGGTGCTGAGGTGGGCCAGGGCTTTGCGGGTGGCTCCGGGCCAGTCGGCGGAGTAGAGCAGGTTTTCGGGGCCATACGTGGTGGGGTGGCAGGCGAAGTCGAGGAGTACTGCGGCCAGGGTGCCGTCAGCAACCGAGTGCAACGTCAGGACTCCGGCGGTGTTGTCGTGGGGGCCGTTGCGCCGGTGCCTGTTCGTGCCCACGCCCACCACCTCGATCGAGCGCCACGAAGCGCGCACCGGCCGGCGTTCCAGCGGCGCGGAGGTGACTGCAGCGGTGAGCGACTCGTAGAGAACTGGCTCCCGCTCGGCTGGGATGACCGGATGGATCTGACCGGTCCAGCCCGCCGGCGCCGAGTGGGTGTGGGAGGCACACACCAGCACGCATTCCGGCGGGATGCCCGCCGCAGCGCCGGCCGCCGCGGACAACTCGGCCACCAAAGACGTCCCTACCGCGATCGCGTCCAGGCTCAACCAGAGCACTCCGGGCGAGTCCGCAGTACTGAGCCAGATCATCGTCGCGCGCAACAGATCCGCAGTACCGGTGGCTACTCCCTCTCGGGCGGCGTAGCCGTCGAGGCGGTGGCCGGGTGGTGGGGTCACGTCCAGGGACGCCGCGGCCAGCAGTAGTTCGCTCATTTCGACGCTCCCGCGGTCGTGCTCTGCCGGTGGAATACCCAGTAGACCGCCGGCAAGGTCTCGATCGAAAGGATCTGGCTGTCTTTGCTCATCTGTCGCTTCGGATCGCGCCGACCAGCCGGGCGGTGATCTCCATCGGGTTGGTGATCGCGGAGCCGACGACGACGGCGTACGCACCGGCTTCGCGGACAGCGCGGACGTCTTCGGGCGTGCGGATCCGGCCCTCAGCGATGACCGGGCAGTCCAGCACCGCGGCGAGCTCCCGGACCAGGTCGACGTCCGGTCCGGCGGGGGTGTTGCCGGTGGTATAGCCGGACAGTGTGGTCGCGACCAGGTCGGCGCCGTCGGCACGCGCCGCGAGGCCGGCTTCGAGGCCGTCGACATCGGCCAGCACCGGTACTCCGAGCTCGTCGTGGATGCGCTCGATCTGGCGTCGCAACCGGTGCCCGTCGGGGCGTGGCCTCAGGGTGCCGTCGAGGGCGATCAGCCCCGCGCCCGCCTCGACGAGACCGATGGCGGACTCGAAGGTCGGCGTGATGAAGACGCCAGCGGGATCGCCGACCTTGTGGAGGCCGATGATCGGCAGGTCTGTGACCGCGCGGATCGCGGCCACGTCGGCAGCTCCGTTCGCGCGGAGGGCGCCGGCGCCGCCCGCCTCCGCGGCGCGAGCCATCAAGGCCATCGACTCGGGAGAGCAGAGAGGGTTGCCGGGGCCGGCTTGGCAGGAGACCACGAGGCTGCCTGGCTGGAGGATCGGCATCAGTCGGTCCGGTGGATCACGAGGAGTTCGGCGTACGGGCCCGGGGCCGCTGTGGCCAGGCGTTCGGCGCCGTCGAGGGAGCTGCCCGCGGCGGGCGTCAGGTGTGCGCGAGGTGGCAGGGCGGCTCGCACCGGGTCGGCAAGTTGTTCGCCGGCGCCGGCGAACAGGCCGCCTACACAGGCGACCGGGACCGGTTCGTGACCGGCCAGCCGGTGTACTGCGGTGGCGATTGTCTCGGCGATGTCGGTCGCGGCTCCGAGGACGATGCCTTGGGCAACTGGATCGCCGGTGGCGGCGTGCTGTAGTACGACGGGCGCGAAGCGGGCGACGTCGTCCACGAGGGTCGGCGACGGGTACAACGTGATCGGATCCAGGTCGGTGTCAGCGAGCGTGGTCGCCGGACCGCGACCGTCACGAGCCCGCTGTACTGCGACGAGGCCCGCGCGCCCGATCGCGAAAGCACTCCCGGCGTCGCCGAACAGGTAGCCATGCCCGTCGACCTTGTAGCAGGAGCCATCACGATCAACCGCCAGACAGACCAACCCGGTGCCAGCAGCAACCACCACGCCGTACCCGTCGGGGAGCGCCCCAGCGTGAGCGGTCACCATGTCCTGAGTCAACCGCACCTCGGCAGCGTCCAGCACCTCGGCAATTCCGCCGGCCAGCTCGCGCGCCCGCTCCGGATCCTGCGGGAACCCGGTGAGCCCGAGAGCTGCAACCTCGACCGGGGCCACCACACCCGCTCTTTGCGCCGTGAGGCGGATGGCCTGCAGGGTGGCTTGGACGCTGTTGGTGCTGTGGGTGTAGCCGGGCCCTTCTGCTGTGGTGCGGGAGGGGAGTACGCGGAGACGGAGGGCTGACTGGCCGCCATCGAAGGCTAGGTGGGTCATGAGTGATCCAACGTGCCGGAAGGCCCAGGGTGCATGGACCTACTCTGGCTGTCTGGTGCTGGTCGGTAAAGCGAATCGACTAGACCACTGACGAAGTTCAGGAGGGGACAGCATGCGGTTTGGGCTCAAGGTCAATCCGGCCGGCTGGGACGACGCGGCGTACTGGGCGGGTGTCGCCGAGTCGGCCGGCTTCGACGGGCTGTGGACGGGTGACAACCTGCGCAATCCGCGCGACGCCGCGATTCCCGTGCACGACGGGCCGACCGTCATCGCCGGGTGGGCGGCGACCACGACGAAGATCCGAGTCGGGCTGCTGATCGCGAACATGGTGTTCCGGCAGCCGACCCTGCTCGCGAAGCAGGCGACGACGCTGGACCACATCTCGGGCGGACGGTTCGACCTGGGCATCGGCTCCGGCGTCTGGCCGACCGACCACGGCATGGCCGGTACGCCGGTCTGGACCGCGCGCGAGCGAACCGACCGGCTGGCAGAGTTCGTCGCGGTCGTGGAGCGGTTGCTGTCAGGCGACGTGAGCGACCACGACGGTCCGTACTACCCGTACACGCTGGCCGCGATGGCGCCGGGCACGGTGCAGGAACGGCTGCCGTTGATCGTGGCAGCCAACGCTCCGCGGGCACTCGCGGTGGTCGCGGCCCACGCGGACGGCTGGGTGACCTTCCCCGGCGCCGCCGCCGAGGAGGAGTTCTACACGAAGTCTGTCGAGCGCGGCCGCGCGCTGGACGAGCTACTCGGTGGTCGCGAGATCCGGCGGATTCTGCTGGCCTACGGGCAGATCGACCCGTGGGCGTCCGAGGACGGATTCGCGCGACTGGTCGAGCGTTACCAGCAGATCGGCTTCAACGAACTGGTGGTCTACGCCCCCAAGGAGCATGAGTTGGCGGTCTTCGAGAAGGTGACCGCGCGGCTCGACACCTACCGCGGCTAGACCTCGATGTTCGACATCACGTGTTTGATGCGGGTGTAGTCCTCGAGGCCGTACATCGAGAGGTCTTTGCCGTGGCCGGAGTTCTTGAAGCCGCCGTGGGGCATCTCGGCGACGATCGGGATGTGGGCGTTGATCCAGACGCAGCCGAAGTCGAGGCGGCGGGCCATTCGCATTGCGCGGCCGTGGTCGCGGGTGAAGACCGAGGAGGCCAGCCCGTACTCGACGCCGTTGGCCCAGCGGAGGGCTTCGTCCTCGTCGGTGAAGCGTTGGACGGTGATGACCGGGCCGAAAATCTCCTGCTGGATCGCCTCGTCGGTCTGCCGCAGCCCTGACACGACCGTCGGTTCGTAGAAGTAGCCGCGGTCGCCGACCGCGTTGCCGCCGGTCTGGAGTGCAGCATGGTCGGGGAGCCGGTCGACGAAGCCCTTGACCCGGCTGAGCTGGTCGGCGTTGTTCAGGGCGCCGTACGCGACGTCCTCCTCGGGCTGGCCTGTCGTGGTCGAACGCGCCTGCTCGGTGAGGGCTGCGACGAAGTCGTCGTGGATGCGTGGACCCGCAAGCACTCGCGTTGCGGCTGTGCAGTCCTGGCCGGCGTTGAAGTAGCCTGCGCCGGCGATCGCTTCCGCCGCGGCCTCCAGGTCGGCGTCGTCGAAGACGACCACCGGAGCCTTGCCGCCCAGCTCGAGATGCGTGCGCTTCAACTGTCGCGCCGCGGCCGACGCGACCTCCATGCCTGCCCGAACCGATCCGGTGATCGCGACCAACTGCGGGATCTCGTGATCGACCAGCGCGCGACCGGTGTCGCGATCTCCGCACACCACGTTGAAGACACCCGGCGGCAGAAGCTCGTTGCACAGCTCGGCCAGCAGCACCGTCGACGCCGGTGTGGTGTCGCTCGGTTTCAGCACGACCGTGTTCCCGGCCGCGAGCGCAGGCGCGATCTTCCAGATCGCCATCATCAACGGGTAGTTCCACGGCGTCACCTGACCGACGACCCCGATCGGCTCGCGCCGGATCCAGGACGTGTGACCGGCCAGGTACTCGCCGGCCGACCGCCCCTCCAGGACCCGCGCGGCGCCGGCGAAGAAGCGCAACTGGTCCACACAGGGCGGCAACTCCTCGCTCGCGGTCAGCGCGAGCGGCTTGCCGGTGTTCTCGCTCTCCACCCGGGTGAACTCGTCCGACCGTGTCTCCAGCGCATCCGCGATCTTCAGCAGCATCCGCTGCCGGTCCGCCGGCGTCGTGTCCCGCCAGGTCTCGAACGCCCGGGCCGCTGCCCGCATCGCCTGGTCGACATCCTCCGTCCCGGACTTCGGCGCCTGCGCATAGACCTCACCGGTCGCCGGATCGATCACGTCGTACGTCGCACCGCCGAGCGCGCCGGCCGGCTTGCCGTCCACAACATTCGAGAGCGTCTGCATGGCCGCGAGCCTAATCGCAGTCGCAACGAATTCGGTAGGCCTTCCGGCGATCCGCAACGGATTCACGCGCCGAAGACACGTTCTCCTTCGACATAGGTCGCCACTACCCGCGCCGCACCGATCTCGTCGAGAGGTCGGGTGAACGGGTCGCGGTCGAGCACGGCCAGGTCCGCGAGCATGCCCGGCGCGATCCGCCCGGTCTCGTCGGCATGGTTCACCCATGCACTCCCAGACGTGTACGCCGCCAGCGCCGTCGCCAGGTCAAGCGCCTGCTCCGGCAGGAACGGCTCGTACTCGCCATCGCCGGTCTGCCGATTCACAGCAACCTGTACTGCGGCCAGCGGGTCCGGGCTCGACACCGGCCAGTCCGAGCCGGCCGCGAGCCGGGCACCCGAGCGGGCCAGATCGCCGAAGGGGTACTGCCATCCCGTTCGCTCCGGGCCGAGGAACGGGATCGTCAGCTCGTTCATCTGCGGCTCGTAGACCGCCCAGAGAGCCTGCATGTTCGCAGCGACGCCCAGCTCGGCGAAGCGGGCGATGTCGTCGGGATGGATGATCTGCAGGTGAGCGATGTGATGCCTTCGATCGCTCTCGCCATTTGCTGATCGCGCCTTTTCAAAGGCATCCAGCGCCTCACGGACCGCTCGGTCTCCGATCGCGTGCACGTGGACTTGGAAGCCCGCGGCGTCCAGCGCGGTGACATGGTCACGGAGGGCCTCAGGATCGACGAAGGAGAGGCCGGTGTTCGTGGTGCGGCAGCCGCAACCGTCGTAGTACGGGTCGAGCATGCCGGCGGTGAAGTTTTCGGCTACGCCGTCTTGCATGATCTTGACGCTGCGCGCTTGCAGGCGTGGGAATTGCAGCGCTGCCCGGCGCTCCAGCAAGGCAGGGATTTGCTCGGCGCCGAGGTCGCGGCGCCACCAGAAGGCGCCGTTGACGCGGGCGGTGAGGCGGCCGTCGCGGGCGAGTTCGACGTACGCCGGGGTCGAGTCGGAGAGGTTGGCGTAGTCGCCGAGGATCGCGTCTTGCCAGCCGGTGATGCCGAGGGAGTGGAGGTACGCCTGGGCGTCGAGGAGGGCGGCGACCTGCTCCTCGTGGGTGGTTGGTGGGACGAGGCGGCCGACCAGGTCCATCGCGCCCTCGTGGAGAGTGCCGGTTGGGGTGCCGTCGGGGGCGCGTTCGATCCGGCCGTCGGACGGGTCCGGCGTACGGGAGTCGATGCCGGCGAGGCTGAGGGCGCGCGAGTTGACCCAGGCGCCGTGGTGGTCGGCGTTGGCGAGGAAGGCTGGGCGGTCGGGGAGGACCGCGTCGAGGTCGGCCGCAGTGGGGGCGCCGCCGGGGTAGTCGGGTTGGTGCCAGCCGCCGCCGAGGATCCAGTCGAGCTCGGGGTGCGCTTCGGCGTACGCCGCGATGGTGCGGAGCGTGGCCTCGCGGCCGGAGATGTGGGAGAGGTCGCAGCGGGCGCGCTCGAGGCCGCCTTGCACCGGGTGCACGTGGGCGTCGACGAAGCCCGGCAGCAGTAATCCGCCATCCAGATCAACCACTTCGGTATCCGGACCGCGGAACGCGGCCCAGACATTGCTGACGGTGGGGCCCGCACTGAGGATGCGGCCCGAGCGGACGGCTATCGACCAGTCGGGGTGGTGGGCGTGGCCGTCGAAGACTGAGCCGTTGGTGAAGAAGGTGTCCACCAGAGCATCTAACCTCAGTGCGGAATCCGCACAAGATTTCCTCTGCCACAGCGGTTATCGATAGGAGATCGGGCACATCAGAACGGAATCACTTGCCAGGTTCGCGGTCAGGCGGGCAGGATGGCGGCAACGGCCAGCTCGAGATGAGGAAAAAGATGATGCCGTCCGATGCCCTAGACGACACCGACTTCGCCCGTCTGCAGCAGTCCGCGCGGGACCACCTGTGGATGCACTTCACCAGGATGGGGAGCTACCAGACCGCCGAGGTGCCCGTCATCGTGCGCGGTGACGGCGCGTACATCTACGACGCGCGCGGCAAGCGGTACCTGGATGGCTTGGCGGGGTTGTTCGTCAGCCAACTGGGGCACGGCCGCACCGAGTTGGCCGAGGCCGCCGCGAAGCAGGCTTCCGAGTTGGCGTTCTTCCCGCTCTGGTCGTACGCGCATCCGAAGTCCATCGAGCTCGCCGAGCGGGTGGCCGGCTACGCGCCAGGCGACCTCAACCGGGTCTTCTTCACCAGCGGTGGCGGCGAGGCCGTCGAGACCGCCTGGAAGCTGGCCAAGAACTACTTCAAACTGACCGGCAAGCCGATGAAGCACAAGGTGATCAGCCGGGCGATCGCGTACCACGGCACCACCCACGGCGCGCTCTCGATCACCGGCCTGCCGGACCTCAAGGCGCAGTTCGAGCCGCTGGTCCCGAGCACCTTCCGGGTGCCGAACACGAACCTGTACCGCGCCCCGATCCACGGTGACGACCCGGTCGCCTTCGGCCGCTGGGCCGCCGACCAGATCGCCGTCGCGATCGAGAACGAGGGCCCCGACACCGTCGCCGCCGTCTTCCTCGAGCCGGTCCAGAACGCGGGCGGCTGCTTCCCACCCCCACCCGGGTACTTCGAGCGCGTCCGCGAGATCTGCGACCAGTACGACGTATTGCTGGTCAGCGACGAGGTGATCTGCGCCTTCGGGCGGCTCGGCCACATGTTCGGTGCCGAGCGGTACGGCTATCACCCGGACATGATCACCTGTGCGAAGGGACTCACCTCCGGCTATGCCCCGTTGGGCGCGATGATCGCCACGGACCGGCTGATGGAGCCGTTCCTGCAGGGCAACGCGTCGTTCGCCCACGGCTACACCTTCGGGGGCCATCCGGTCTCCGCGGCCGTCGCACTCGCGAACCTCGACATCTTCGAGCGCGAGCGCATCAACGAGCATGTCCGGGACACCGAGGGGGAGTTCCGTGCGACGCTCGAGAAGCTGCTCGACCTGCCACTGGTCGGCGACGTCCGCGGTGACGGGTACTTCTACGGGATCGAACTGGTCAAGGACAAGGCGACCAAGGAGACCTTCGACGACGCCGAGTCCGAGCGGCTGCTCCGCGGCTTCCTGTCCAAGGCCCTCTTCGACGCCGGCCTCTACTGCCGCGCCGACGACCGCGGCGACCCCGTCATCCAGCTGTCCCCACCGCTGATCTGCGACCAGACCCACTTCGACGAGATCGAACAGATCCTCCGCGCGGTCCTCACCGAGGCCGAGACCAAGCTCTGAGGCCGACTTTGTGCACCGGCTGAGCGGTTCGGTCGCTCCGAAACGCTCAGGTCGTGCACAGAGTGGTCAGAAGTCGAAGCCGAGGCCGAGGCGGTCGAGGGTTCGGAGCCAGGGGTTGCGGTAGCCGGCCTGGGAGTCCGCGCGGGCCATCGACCAGCGGGTGAGGTGGATGCCTGCGGCACGCAACGGCTCCGGCGGAAACGGGAGGGGCCGCTCGCGGACCATCCGGAGTTCGGTGCGCTCAGTGGTCTCGCCGTACAGGAGGTCGAGCATGACGTCGGCGCCGAAGCGGGTCGCGGCGACTCCGAGGCCGGTGTAGCCGAGGGCGTACGCGATGCGGCCGGCGGACGCCGTACCGAAGAAGGCGCAGAAGCGGGTGCTGGTGTCGATCACGCCGCCCCAGCGGTGGGTGAAACGCAGGCCTTCGAGCTGCGGGAAGGTCGCGAAGAAGTGCTGGGCGAGCATCGAGTGGATGCTGTCGCGTTGCTCGTACGCCGGGTCGATGCGGCTGCCGAAATGGTAGAGCGGGGTGTAGCCGCCCCATACGATCCGGTTGTCGCGGGTGAGTCGGTAGTAGTGGAACAGGTTCGACGCGTCGCCGATGCCTTGGCGGTGACGCCAGCCGATCGCGGTCAGTTGCTCGGCCGACAACGGCTCGGTGACCAGCACGAGGTCGTAGACCGGCACGGTGTAGAGGCTCAGTCGACGAAGCAACGGTGGGAAAGCGTTGGTGGCAAGGGCAATCCGGTCGGCGCGCAGGCTTCCCGTTGCTGTGTGCAACAGATTGTTCTGCAGGCTGGTGACCGGTGAGTGCTCGTGGATTCGTACGCCGAGGTCGAGACAGGCCCGTCGGAGGCCCCACGCAAGTTTGGCCGGCTCGACCAGCGCAGTACCGGAGTCGTCGGCGAGCGCGCCCAGGTACGTCGGTGAGTCGATATCAGCTCGTACTTCGGCGGCGTCGAGCAGCCTGACCTTGTGGCCGAACGCCTGCCGAGCCGCCACCTCCTCGGCAAGCTCGCCCAGGTGATGCGGTGCCGTCGCAACCGTCAGCTCACCCGTCCGCTCCCACCCACAGTCGATCCCGTACTGCGCGATGGCGGCACCGATCGCGGCCAGGTTCTCCGCACCGAGCCGGTCGATCGTCGCCAACTCGTCCGGCCAGCGGGCCAGGCCGTTGCCGAAACCGTGCGTCAGACTCGCCGCGCAGAAACCGCCGTTGCGACCGCTCGCCGCACTCCCGCAAGTCGACGCCTCCAAGACGACGACATCGAGCGATGGATAGCGCTCCTTGGCTCGAAGCGCTGTCCACAGGCCGGTGTAACCGCCACCGACGATCGCAAGGTCGGCCGTCTGCTCCCCGATGAGTTGGTCGGTCGGTTCCGGCGCTGCCGGGTCGTCCAGCCAGAAGACCTTTCGTTCTGCGTCAGCGAGCACTGGGGTTCCGGCGGCGGCGGGCCAGTTCTCCGCCCAGTACTAGGACCAGGGCCAGCAGGAACATCGCAGTACCGATGACGTTGATCTGGGGTGGGATGTCACGTTGGGCCGAGCCCCAGACGAACATCGGGAAGGTGACCGTCGTCCCGGCGTTCAGGTTGGTGATGATGAAGTCGTCGAAGGACAGCGAGAAGCTGAGCAGCGCGGCCGCCAGGATGCCCGGGAAGACCAGCGGGAAGGTGATCCGCCAGAACGTCTGCCACTCATTGGCGTACAGGTCCATCGCCGCCTGTTCGAGCCGGGAGTCCATCCCGGTCAACCGCGCCTTCACCGTGACCACCACGAACGACAGGCAGAACATCACGTGCGCGATCAGGATCGTCCAGAAGCCGAGCCGGCCGCCGAAACCGGACGAGACGAACAGCGCCAGCAGGGACGAGCCGAGCACGATCTCCGGTGAGGCCATCGGCAGGAAGATGAACAGGTTCGTCGCCGACCGGCCGCGGAACCGTTGCCGCACCATCGCAAACGCCATCAACGTGCCGAGCGCGGTGGCGATGACGGTCGCGACCAGACCGATCCGCAAGCTGACGCTGACCGCCTCGCACAGCCCGGACGGCCGGCACGGATGCTGCCAGTTCTCCCAGGTGAAGCCGTCGAACGTGTAGGAGAGCTTGTTCGTCGGCGCGTTGAACGACATCAGCATCACGACGAAGATCGGCGCGAACAAGTAGAGCAGCACCAGCAACCCGATGAAGAGGATCAGATACCGCCCGATCCAGCGACCGACTCTGGTCATACCAGCTCCTCCGTCCCGGACCGGCGTACGTAGAGAAGCACCAGTACGACGATTGCCGCCATCAGCGTCACCGACAGGGCAGCCGCCGTCGGGTAGGAGCCGGCCGCGAACAGGCGCTGGATGTCGTTGCCGATCATCCGTTGCTTCGGCGTACCGAGCAGCTGGGCATTGATGTAGTCACCGGCCGCCGGGATGAAGGTCAGCAGCGTTCCCGCGACGACACCCGGCATCGACAGCGGCAACGTCACCGTGCGGAAGGTGGTGAACGGTCCGGCGAAGAGATCACCGCCGGCCTCGATCAGCCGATGGTCGATCTTCTCCAGGCTGGCGTAGAGCGGCAGCACCATGAACGGCAGGAAGTTGTAGGTCAGGCCGGTCACCACCGCCGCCGTCGTGGCGAGCAACCGGCCGTCCGAGCCGAGAATGTGCACGGCCTTCAAGGCATCCACGACGAACCCGTTGTCGCTGAGCAGCGTCTTCCAGGACAGCGTGCGGATCAGGAAACTGGTGAAGAACGGTGCGATCACCAGCGCCAGCATCACGTTCTTCCACCGGCCGGCCTTGAACGCGATCGCGTAGGCCAGCGGATAGCCGAGCAGCAGGCAGAAGGCCGTTGTCAGCAAGGCGTACCACAGCGACCGCCCGAACGGGCGCGCGTAGTCGGCCAGCGCATCCACGTAGTTGTGCCAGCTCCACGTCATCGAGAACCCGGCCTCGATCGACCCGTCCGGGTCGTAGAGGCTGGCCGCGAGCAGAGTCACGATCGGTACGACGAAGAACAACAGCAACCACAACCCACCGGGAAGCAGCAGCAGGTACGCCGTCAGCCGGCGCCCCGGTCGCTCCGCCTTCCCAGCAGCTCCAGGTCGCTCTGCCTTCCCAGCTGTCGGCGCGGGAAGCTGCCCGAGCGCGGTCATCCCGCGTCGCCCGTGACGTCCTCGACGCCGGCCAGGGCGTCCTGCGCCGCATCGAGCACGAACGTGTGCGACGGCTGCCACTGCAGATCGACCGCGTCGCCGACCTTCAGCGCTTCCCGCGCCCCAGTGTTCTGCTCGAACACCGTCAGCTCCTGTCCCCAGGGCAGTTTGGCCAGGTACTGCGTACTCACGCCGACGTAGCTGACATCGGTCACCACCGCGGAGCGCAGTACGTTGGAGCCGTTGTTGTGCTCGGTGTCCGCCGGGGCGAGGAACACCTTCTCCGGTCTGATCCCCATCCAGATGTCGCCCTCGGTGACCCGGCAGCGCGCCACGGGCACGAGCACCTTGCTGCCGTGTACGTCGATCACCAGGTTGCCGTCCGTCTGACCGGTGATGGTGGCGCGGACCAGGTTGGACTGGCCGAGGAAGTTCGCGACGAAGGTGGTCGCGGGCAGGTCGTAGAGGTCGGCCGGCGAACCGAGCTGCTCGATCACGCCCGCGTTCATCACCGCGATCGTGTCGGCCATTGTCATCGCTTCTTCTTGGTCGTGCGTGACGTGCACGAAGGTGATGCCGACCTCGGTCTGGATCCGCTTCAGCTCGAGCTGCATCTGCCGGCGCAGTTTGAGGTCGAGCGCGCCGAGCGGTTCGTCCAGCAGCAGCACCTGCGGCCGGTTGATCAGCGCACGAGCCAGCGCCACTCGTTGCTGTTGGCCACCGGACAATTGCGATGGCTTTCGTTTGCCATAGGCACCGAGCTCGACCAGGTCGAGCATCTCCCCGACCTTCTGCTTGACCTCCTTCACGCCGCGTCGCCGCAGCCCGAAGGCGACGTTCTCGAAGGTGTCGAGGTGCGGGAAGAGCGCGTAGTTCTGGAAGACGGTGTTGACCGGGCGTTTGTACGGCCGCAGCCCGGCGATGTCCTGACCGGCCAGACTGATCGTGCCGCTGGTCGGCGCCTCCAGCCCCGCGACCATCCTCAGCGTGGTCGTCTTGCCGCAGCCGGACGGACCGAGCAGCGCGAAGAACTCGCCCTGCGGCACGGTCAGGTCCAGCTCGTGCACGGCGCGGTGGCCTCCGAACTGCTTGCTGATGCCGCTGAGCACAAGATCACCGGTCATGGCGGGTCAGCCCCCGATCGCGAGGTTGAAGTCGGTTTCGTAGAGCTTCGCCTTGGCCGTGTCCAGCGGCATGAACGCGAAGGTCTTGTCCAGCACGGTCTTGTCCGGGAAGATCAGCGGGCTGTCGACCAGCTCGGGATCGACCTTCTCCATCGCCGCACGGGCGCCGTCGACCGGACAGATGTAGTTCACCCAGGCCGCCAGCGTGGCCGCGACCTCCGGGTCGTAGTAGTAGTTCATCAGCGCCTCGGCATTCGCCTTGTGGGCGGCCTTGTTCGGCACCAGCAGGTTGTCCGACCAGAGCGCGAGCCCCTCTTCGGGGACGACGAACTTGATGTCCGGGTTGTCCGCCTGCAGCGCGAGCACGTCGCCCGACCAGGCCTGACAGGCGACGATGTTGCCCGCGTTGAGGTCCTGCACGTAGTCGTTGCCGGTGAAGCGGCGGATCTGCCCGGAGGCGACGTACCGGCTGAGTCGTTCCAGGGCCTTGTTCCAGGCCGCGTCGTCGAACTTGTTCGGGTCGGCGCCTTCCAGCCGGAGCATGAACGACATCGTGTCGGGCATCTCGGACAGCATGGTGACCTTGCCCTTGAGATCGCCGCGGCTGAGCAGATCGGCGAAGCTGCCGACCTCCTTGGTGAACTTCGCGTTGTAGGCGATCCCGGTCAGGCCGGTCTGCCAGGGCACGCTGTGGTCGCGGTTCGGGTCCCAGCGCGGTGCCTTCAGCTGTTGGAGCAGGTTCTTGTCGACGTTCGGGAGGTTGGCGTGGTCGAGCTTCTGGATCCAGCCGAGGCCGACCGTGCGGGCGGCCATCCAGTCGGTCAGCACGAAGATGTCGCGGCCGCAGGGCTGGCAGGCGCCGAGCTGGTCGCGCACCTTGGCGTAGAACTCGGCGTTGTCGTTGACGTCCGCGGTATAGGTGACCTTGATGCCGGTCTGCTTCTCGAAGGCGGCCAGCGTCGGCAGCACGGTCTGGCCGTTGACCTTCTCCTTCGACTCGTCCATGTAGCTCGGCCAGTTGGAGAAGATCAGCGTCTTCTCGGTCGCCGACAGGTCGGTACTCAGGCAGCTGTCGGCGCTCTGTTTCGCGGCCGGGATGCCGCACGCACTGAGCAGCCCACCCGCCCCCAAACCGAGCGCAGCCCCACGGAGGACGGCCCGGCGCCCGATCACCGGCTGCGGACGAGAGCTCATCCGACCTCCTAGCAGAGTCATTCTGAGGGTCTTTCGCGGGCGATACTGTCAAACGAATTTCGCCAAGACAAGGGATTCCGTAGTTGAATCGTCATTTGGCAACGGATTCCGGTACTGCGGGTTGCCGGTGGCGCGGTGACGCTGAAAGGATCTGCTGGTGACCGGACGTACGGGGACTCCCGACAAGAACAGCGCGGTACTGCTCGACGACATCGCCAAGGCCATCATCCGCGAGCTCCAACTGGACGGCCGCAAGTCCTACGCCGCGATCGGCAAGGCAGTCGGGTTGTCCGAGGCCGCGGTCCGGCAACGGGTGCAGCGGCTCACCGACGCCGGCGTCATGCAGGTGGTCGCCGTCACCGATCCGCTGGAGATGGGCTTCGCCCGGCAGGCGATGATCGGGATCAAGGCCGAGGGCGCGCTCGAGCCGATCGCCGAGGAACTCGCGGCGATGGACGAGATCGAGTACGTCGTGATCACGGCCGGCTCCTTCGACCTGCTCGCCGAGGTGCTCTGCGAGAGTGACGAGCAGTTGCTCAAGGTGCTGTCCGAACGGGTCCGGTCGATCAAGGGCGTGAAGGTGACCGAGACGTTCGTCTACCTGAAGCTGGTCAAGCAGACCTACTCGTGGGGTGTCCGCTGATCCTCTGGGCCGAGACCGCGGATCCTGCGAAGCCGGAGCAGTCCGCAGACTCGGCCGGTTCGGCGGGGTCGGCGGGGTCGGCCGGGGTCGCGGGATCGGCCGGGGTCGCGGGGTCGGCCGGAGTCGCGGGGTCGGGGGCGGAGCGGTTGCCGCTCGCGGGTGAGCGGGATGCCGACGTGGCGATCGTCGGTGCCGGGTACACCGGGCTGTGGACGGCGTACTACCTGGCGAAGGCCGACCCGAGTCTGCGGATCGTGGTGCTCGAGGCGGAGACCGTCGGGTTCGGTGCCTCCGGGCGCAACGGTGGCTGGTGTTCCGCATTGTTCCCGGTCTCGTCGCGCCGGCTCGCCTCCCTGCCTGGCTCGAGTCGCGAGTCGGCGATCGCGATGCACCTGGCTATGCAGGGATCGGTAAACGAGGTCGGGCGGGTCAGTGCGCTCGAAGGCATCGACTGCGACTACCACAAGGGCGGCACGATCGTGCTCGCCCGAACCGCCGCCCAGCTCGCACGCGCACGAGCCGAGGTGGCCGAGGCCGCGGAGTGGGGCCCGGGCGATCTGCGTTTCCTGGAACCCGACGAGGTGGCTACTCGAGTGCGGGCGAGAAAGGTGCTGGGGGCAACATTCACGCCGCACTGCGCCGCGATCCATCCGGGCAAGCTGGTGCGTGGGCTGGCCGCCGTGGTCGAGCGGCTCGGCGTGACGATCCACGAGCACACGCGGGTGCTGGCGATCGAGGCCGGCCGGGCCGTCACGCAGTACGGCGTACTGCGGGCTGAGGTCGTCGTCCGGGCGACCGAGGGGTTCACGCCTTCGCTGGCCGGGGAGTCGCGGACGCTGGCACCGGTATACTCGTTGATGGTGGCAACGGAGCCGTTGTCCGCGGCAACGTGGGAGCGGATCGGGCTGGCGGATCGCCCGACGTTCAGCGATCACCGGCATCTGGTGATCTACGGGCAGCGGACGGCCGACGGGCGGCTGGCCTTCGGCGGGCGGGGTGCGCCGTACCACTTCGGCTCCCGGATCAAGTCATCGTTCGACACTGAGCCACGGGTCTTCGCCGCATTGCAGGCGACGTTGCGCGGGCTCTTCGACGGGTTGGACGATGTTGCGTTCACGCATGCGTGGGGTGGTGCGCTCGGCGTACCGCGGGACTGGTGCGCGTCGGTCGGGATCGACCACGGGACCGGCCTGGCCTGGGCCGGCGGTTACGTCGGCGACGGCGTCAGTACGACGAACCTGGCCGGCCGGACGTGGACCGACCTCATCCTTCGCCGGGACACTCGACTCATCCACCTCCCCTGGGTCGACCACCGCTCACCGCGCTGGGAACCCGAGCCGTTGCGCTGGCTCGGCATCAACGCCGGCCTCCGGGTGATGACCGCGGCCGATACCGAGGAGAGGCTGACGCGACGCGACAGTCGCATCGCGCGCTGGATGGCACCCCTGCTCGGAGGTTGAGATGGCCGTCGACGTACTGACCGAGATCGTGATCGAGCGGCCGGTGGCCGAGGTGGCGGCGTACGCCGGGGATCCGGGCAACGCGCCGGAATGGTACGCGAACATCGAGTCGGTCGAGTGGCTGACCGAGCCGCCGGTCGCGGTGGGGTCGCGGATGAACTTCGTCGCGCACTTCCTGGGGCGGCGTCTCGCGTACACGTACGAGGTGGTCGAGCTGGTGCCGCTCGAACGGTTGGTGATGCGGACGGCGCAGGGGCCGTTTCCGATGGAGACGAGCTACCAGTGGTCTGCCGAGGGTGACGCGACGCGGATGACGTTGCGCAATCGCGGCGAGCCCTCCGGGTTCGCCGGCGTCGCCGGCCCGCTGATGGCGGCGGCGATGCGTCGCGCGAACCGGAAGGACCTCGCCAAGGTGAAGGCGCTGCTGGAGTCTCGGGGGTGAGGGCGGACCGTCATCCCATCAAACCGTCGCCCGCACCTTGAGCGGACCCGCCGGGTGAGCGGGGAGCCTCGTGTTGCCCTCGGCCATTGATGGGCTGGGGCTCCGCGGTCACCCCAGCAAGGCCGGCAGCGCTGGGAAGTTCGCCAGATCCGGAAGCGACGGCAGGTCGGCGAGGGTTGGGCGTTCGACGCTGGCTCGGCCGGCCAGGAGGACCTGGAGTGGGGCGCCGTGCAGGATCGTGGGGTCGCGGAGCCACTCCTCGACGACGGGTACTGCGGCGCGCTGGTGGTTGGAGAGGTCTCGCAGGCACAGCTCGTCGACATCGACCGGGTTGCCGGTGAGCTCGACGATGTCGCTCATCAGGCCGCCGACCTGTTCCTCCCAGAGACGGTTGTCGGGGGCGACTTCGTCGGAGCGGATCAGCAGCAGCGTGACGTCGCTGGTGAGGTCACCCTCGCCACGGGCGGCAGCGCCGTACAGGCTGGCGTGGAGTGGTGGGATGCGCCAGGAGGCGATGTTGGCCGCGAGGGTGTCGGCGAAGGTCGCGCGGAGGTTGGCGAGCAGCTCGACGGCTTGGGCCGCGAGGTGGGAGCGGTTGAGCCGGTAGAGCAGCGAACTGCCCGCCTCGTCGACGTGGACCAGCCCGGTCGAGGCCAGTCGCTGGAGGACCAGCCGGACACCGGCCACGCTCCCGGTCCCTGCCTCGGCATGGACCTGCCGACCCGAGAGCATCCGGTCGGCTCGGGCGAGAACTTGCAGCACCGGACCGTCGAGCGAAGGGATGACGGTGCTGATCGGAGTACTGAAATCCACCGGCTACCGCGCCCACAATTCCGCACACGTGATCACTATTGTGATCATAGTGACCGCCTGCTCACGCTCAGTCAGTGGGCTAGAGGCCCTTGGCGTCGGCTCGCATCGTGGGGGTCATGCGGAGTTCGGCGGTGAAGGCGTAGCGGTCGCCGCGGTAGACAGCTGAGGTGTACTCGAAGACGCGCTCGCGGCGGTCGAAGCTGACGCCGTGCAGGGCCAGGCACGGCTGGGTGCCGGGGATGTTGAGCCACTCGGCCGTCTTGGCGTCGGGCATCACGGGCTCGAGCTTCGACGTACCGCTGACCAGTTCGATGCCGTACCGGTTGGTCAGCAACTCGTAGAGGGAGCCGCTCAGATCTTCGGCTTCCAGACCCGGGACGTAGCTGCCGGGGAGTGTGGTGCGCTCGACCACCATGGGCATATCGTCGGCGAGCCGGAGCCGGGTGAAGGTGAGCACCGGGTCGGCGACCGGGATGCGGAGCCGGCGCGCGGCCGCACGCTCGGCCTTCGCCCGCCGGAACTCCAGCATGTGGCTGCCCGGCTGCATGCCCCGGCGGCGGATGTCCTCGGAGAAGCCCATCATGCCGAGCCACTTCGCCACCTTCGGGCGGGCGGTATAGGTGCCGCTGCCGTGCCGGCGGACGAGCAACTCCTCGATCACCAGCTCGTCGACGGCGCGGCGCAACGTCATCCGCGCGACGTTCCAGCGCGCGGAGAGTTCGCGCTCAGGCGGCAGTGCGGCACCCTCAGGCAGGGTGTCGATCAGGTTGAGCAACAGCGCCCGGATCTCAGCGGCCTTACCGGGCAACGAACTGTGCATCTGCCCTGCCTAACACCCCGACGGTCTTCCCGGAAAGCCTTTCGAACCTCATCGAACAACACTCAACTAGACCAACCTCCCGGACCGCCCCCACTCACAAACCCCAGCCGGGCGGTCCCGGTCAGGCGTAACCGGAGACGCCAGGGCCTGCGGAGGGCAGGTTTGTGAGTGGGGGCGGTCCGGACGCCCAAAACAAGCACGTGTGCTTGATTCTTCCGGGTGGGGGTGGGAGGCTCGGGGGACTGGTCTAGGGCGGGAGTGGCGCGTGCTGGATGTGGTGCTGGACGATCTGAGTGCGGAGAGTGTCGAGCTCGACCTGCTGGTCGGCGGGCTGGCGGCCGACGGGTGGAGTACGCCGACGCCTGCCGAAGGGTGGACGATCGCGCATCAGATCGCGCACCTGGCCTGGACGGACGAGGCGGCGCGGTTGGCCGCGGTAGAGCCTGACGAGTTCCAGGCGGAGCTGCGGAAGGCCGCGGAGAACCCGACCGGATTCGTGGACGACGGCGCTGCCGAGGGTGCCGCGCTGACGCCGGGCGAGCTGCTGACGTACTGGCGGCAGACGCGAGGTGAGTTGCAGGAGGCGTTGCGGGCGGTGCCTGCCGGGCAGAAGATCGCCTGGTTCGGGCCGCCGATGAGTCCGGCCTCGATGGCGACGGCGCGGTTGATGGAGACGTGGGCGCACGGGCAGGACGTCGCGGACGCGCTCGGGATCACGCGGCAGCCGAGCAACCGGTTGAAGCACGTCGCGCACCTCGCAGTACGGACTCGGGACTTCGCTTATCTGCTGAACGATCGGCAGCCGCCGGCCGCGCCGTTCCACGTGGAGCTGACCGGGCCGGATGGCGACCGATGGACCTGGGGGCCTGAGGACGCCGAGCAACGGGTAAGCGGCAAGGCGTTGGACTTCTGCCTGCTGGCGACGCAGCGGCGGCATCGCGACGACCTCGATGTCCGGGCAGTCGGAGCGGAGGCTGACGAGTGGCTGGGCATCATCCAGGCGTTCGCCGGCTTGCCGGGCACTGGTCGCGAGCGCGGGCAGTTCGCATGAGCGCCCAGGCGGGCGCGATGAGCGGGTGGACGCGATGACCGAGCGGGCGCCGATTCGGATCGGGAATGCTTCGGGGTTCTACGGTGACCGGTTCAGCGCCTTCCAGGAGATGGTGACCGGCGGGCCGCTCGACGTGCTGACCGGCGACTATCTGGCTGAGCTGACCATGCTGATCCTCGGCCGGGACCGGTTGAAGGACCCGTCCCTCGGCTACGCGAAGACCTTCCTCAAGCAACTCGAGACCGGGCTCGGCGAAGCGCTGGACCGGGGCGTCAAGGTGGTCAGCAATGCCGGCGGGCTCAACCCCGCGGGTCTCGCGCAAGCCATCCAGGAGCTCGCGGACAAGCTCGGCCTGCACCCGAAGATCGCGTACGTCGAAGGTGACGACCTGCTCGCCCGGGCCAAGGATCTCGACCTCGGCCAGCCGCTGACCGCCAACGCGTACCTCGGCGCCTGGGGTATCGCCGAGGCGCTCAACGCCGGTGCCGATGTGGTCGTCACCGGCCGCGTCACCGACGCCTCGGTGATCGTCGGACCGGCCGCCGCGCACCACGGCTGGCGACGCGACCAGTACGACGCACTCGCGGGCGCCGTCGTCGCCGGGCACGTGATCGAGTGCGGCTGCCAGGCGACCGGCGGCAACTACGCGTTCTTCCACGAGCTCCGCAACTTCGGCCGGCCAGGTTTCCCGATCGCGGAGATCCACGCCGACGGCAGCAGCGTGATCACCAAACACGACGGCACCGGCGGCGCGGTCACCATCGACACGGTCAAGGCGCAACTGCTCTACGAGATCACCGGCGCCCGGTACGCCGGTCCGGACGTGACCGCGCGGCTGGACACGATCGAGCTGTCCGAGGACGGCCCGGACCGGATCCGGATCAGCGGCGTCGAAGGCGAGCCACCGCCCCCGACGTACAAGGTGTCGCTGAACAGCATCGGGGGCTTCCGCAACGAGGTCACGTTCGTGCTCACCGGGTTGGAGCTGGAGGCGAAAGCGGAACTGGTGCAGCGGCAGCTCGAGCAAGAGCTACAGACGAAGCCTGCCGAGCTCAAATGGCACCTGGTCTGGACAGAGCAGCCGAACGCGGAGTCCGAGGAAGAGGCGAGCGTCCTGCTCAAGTGCACGGTCAAGGACCCCGATCCGAAGGTGGTCGGTCGCGCCTTCTCCAACGCTGCGATCGAGCTGGCCTTGGCGAGCTACCCCGGCTTCCACGTGACGGCTCCGCCGGGTGACGCCTCGCCGTACGGCGTGTTCACGGCCGGGTATGTCGATGCGCGCAAGGTCGACCATGTTGTCGTCCTTCCCGACGGCAGTCGGGTGACCATCGAGCCGTCGGAACAGACCCAGGAGCTGGAGATCGCGGAAGGCGGCGCGTTGCCGATGCCGTTGCCGCAACTGGTTGCGGCGGGACGGCCGGCCCGGTCGCTCACCCGCGAGGTCCCGCTGGGCCGGATCGCCGGCGCGCGGAGTGGCGACAAGGGCGGCGACGCGAACGTCGGGGTGTGGGTGCGGAACGAGACGGCGTGGCGATGGTTCGCGCACACGTTGACGGTCGAGAAGTTCCGGGAGCTGTTGCCGGAGACCGAGAACCTGCCGGTGACCAGACATGTCCTCCCGAATCTGTGGGCGCTGAACTTCGTCGTCGGCGGGATGCTGGGCGAGGGAGTCGCCTCGCAAGCGCGCTTTGATCCTCAGGCGAAGGCGGTCGGGGAATGGCTGCGCTCGCGGTACGTCGATGTACCTGAGGTGTTGTTGTGACCACCTTCCGGGACAGCGTGCGGCGGTTCATGGCCGCGGAGGTGCTGCCGAATCTGGACCAGTGGGAGCGGGACGGGGAGCTGCCGCGCGAGCTGCACAAGAAGGCCGGACAGCTCGGGTTGCTCGGGGTCGCGTTTCCCGAGGCAGTCGGGGGTGGCGGCGGATCGCTCGCCGACGCGATCACGGTGGTCCAGGAGATGCACTACGCCGGCGGGTCCGGCGGACTGGTCGCATCCCTGCTCACCTGCGGAATCGCCCTTCCCCATATCGTTGCTGCGGGCAACCACGAGCAGATCGAGCGATGGGTCCGGCCGACGCTCGAAGGAGCACTGATCGGTTCGCTCGCGATCACCGAACCGGACGGCGGCTCCGACGTCGCCTCGCTCCGTACTACGGCCCGCCGCGACGGTGACCACTTCATCGTCAACGGCGCCAAGACCTACATCACCTCGGGCTGCCGCGCCGACTTCGTCACCACCGCGGTTCGCACCGGCGGTCAGGGTGCGCACGGCATCTCGCTGCTCGTGATCGAGCGCGGTACGCCGGGCTTCGAGGTCTCGCGCAAGCTGGAGAAGATGGGCTGGCTCTGCTCGGACACGGCCGAGTTGTCCTTCACCGACGTCCGGGTGCCGGCGGCCAACCTGGTCGGCGCGGTCGACACGGGTTTCGTCCAACTGGCGGTCAACTTCGTCGCCGAGCGGCTGACCCTCGCAGTACAGGCCTATGCGGGTGCGCAGCGCGCGCTCGACCTGACTGTGGCGTGGTGCCGGGACCGCGAGACCTTCGGGCGGCCGCTGATCTCGCGGCAGAGCGTGCAGCACACGCTGACCGAGATGGCACGACGGATCGACGTCGCCCGGGTCTACACCCACGAGGTGGTCCGCCGTGCCGAAGCAGGTGAGGACGTGATCGCCGAGACCTGCTTCGCCAAGAACACCGCGGTCGAGGCGGGTCAATGGGTGTGCGACCAGGCGCTGCAACTGCACGGCGGGTTCGGCTACATGCGCGAGGCAGAGGTCGAGCGGCAGTACCGCGACCAGAAGATCCTCGCCATCGGCGGCGGCACCACCGAGATCATGACCGGCCTGGCGGCCAAAAGACTGGGGTTCACCGGATGAGCAATCGCGAGGCGATGCTGGAGAAACTGACCGCGCTGGAGGCCGAGCATGCCAAAGCGCTGGCCGGCGGCGGTCCGAAGTACGTGGAAAGGCATCACCACCGCGGCAAGCTGCTCGCACGGGAGCGGATCGAGTTGCTGCTCGATCCGGACACCGCGTTCCTGGAGCTGTCGCCGCTCGCGGGATGGGGCAGTGACTTCACCGTCGGCGCGAGCCTGATCACCGGGATCGGGGTGGTGGAAGGCGTCGAGTGCCTGATCACCGCGAACGACCCGACGGTCAAGGGGGGCGCGAGCAACCCGTGGACGCTGCGGAAGGCACTGCGCTCGGACGAGATCGCCCGGGCGAACCGGTTGCCGGTGATCAGCCTGGTCGAGTCGGGCGGCGCTGACCTGCCGACGCAGAAGGAGATCTTCATCCCCGGCGGCGCGATGTTCCGCAACCTGACCCGGTTGTCGGCCGAGGGCATCCCGACGATCGCGCTGGTGTTCGGCAACTCGACCGCCGGTGGCGCGTACATCCCGGGCATGAGCGACTACGTGGTGATGGTCGACGGTGGCGCCAAGGTGTTCCTGGCCGGGCCGCCGCTGGTGAAGATGGCGACCGGTGAGGACGCCGACGACGAGTCGCTCGGCGGCGCCGCGATGCACGCCCGGGTCTCCGGGCTGGCCGACTACTTCGCCGTCGACGAGCGGGACGCGATCCGGCTCGGCCGGCAGATCGTTTCGCGGCTGAACTGGAAGAAGCTCGGCCCGCCACCGGCACCGGAGTACGAGGAGCCCTTGTACTCCGAGGACGAGCTGCTGGACATCGTGCCGGGTGACCTGAAGATTCCGTTCGACCCGCGCGACGTGATCGCCCGGGTGGTGGACGGGTCGGTGTTCGACGAGTTCAAGCCGCAGTACGGGTCGTCGCTGGCGACCGGGTGGGCGTCGGTGCACGGCTATCCGGTCGGAATCCTGGCCAATGCGCGCGGGGTGCTGTTCAGCGAGGAGGCGCAGAAGGCGGCGCAGTTCATCCAACTGGCGAACCGGGCCGACACGCCGTTGATCTTCCTGCACAACACGACCGGGTACATGGTCGGGCAGGAGTACGAGCAAGGCGGGATCATCAAGCACGGCGCGCAGATGATCAACGCGGTCTCCAACTCTCGTGTTCCGCATATCTCGATCCTGATGGGGGCGTCCTACGGGGCCGGGCACTACGGGATGTGCGGACGGGCCTTCGATCCGCGGTTCCTGTTCGCCTGGCCGTCGGCGAAGTCGGCGGTGATGGGACCGCAGCAACTCGCCGGGGTGCTGTCGATCGTCGCCCGCGCCGCCGCGGCCGCCAAGAACCAGCCGTACGACGAGGACGGGGACGCCGCGATGCGGGCTTATGTGGAAGGCCAGATCGAGGCGGAGTCACTCCCGATGTTCCTGTCGGGCCGGCTGTACGACGACGGCGTGATCGACCCGCGCGACACCCGGACCGTCCTGGGCATCTGCCTGTCGGCCATCCACTCGGCCTCGGTCGAGGGCACCCGCTTCGACGGCGCCAACTTCGGCGTCTTCCGGATGTGATGGCGATGATCACGTCGGTGCTGGTGGCGAATCGTGGGGAGATCGCGCGGCGGGTGTTCCGGACCGCGCGGGATCTGGGCGTGTCGACGGTCGCGGTGCACTCGACGGCTGACGCGTCGGCGCCGTACGTCGGGGAGGCGGATGCCGCGGTGCATCTGCCCGGTACTGCGCCTGGTGACACCTATCTGCGCGGGGAGTTGGTGATCGAGGCGGCGCTGAAGGCCGGCGCGGATGCGGTGCATCCTGGCTATGGGTTCCTGTCGGAGAACGCCGGGTTTGCGGCGGCCGTGATGGATGCGGGGCTGACCTGGATCGGGCCGCCGGTCGAGGCGATCTTGTCGATGGGGTCGAAGATCGAGGCGAAGAAGCTGATGGACGCGGCGGGGGTGCCGGTACTGCGGCAGCTCGCGGCTGGTGATGTCACCGATGCGGACCTGCCGGTCCTGGTGAAAGCCTCGGCGGGTGGCGGTGGCCGGGGTATGCGGGTAGTCGAGCGGCTGGCAGATCTCCAGGCGGAGATCGCGTCCGCCGAGGCCGAGGCGTTGTCCGCGTTCGGGGACGGGACGGTCTTCTGCGAGCCGTATCTGGCGACCGGGCGGCACATCGAAGTACAGGTGCTGGCGGATCAGCACGGGACGGTGTGGGCGGTCGGCGAGCGCGAGTGCTCGATCCAGCGGCGGCATCAGAAGGTCGTCGAGGAGGCGCCTTCGCCTTTGGTGGAACGGCTTCCGTGGATGCGGGAGCAGCTGTTCGAGGCGGCGCGGAAGGCGGCGCAGGCGATCGGGTACGTCGGCGCGGGGACGGTTGAGTTCCTGGCCGATGAGAAGGGCGGCTTCTACTTCCTGGAGATGAACACGCGGCTGCAGGTGGAGCACCCGGTCACCGAGTCGACGACCGGTTTGGATCTGGTGGCACTGCAGTTTGCCGTCGCGTCGGGCGAGGCGCTACCGGCCGAACCACCTGCTGCTGTTGGGCATTCCATCGAGGTGCGGTTGTATGCGGAGGACCCGGGGAACGATTGGCAGCCCCAGACCGGCACCCTCCACCGCTTCGAACTTCCTGGTTCTTCCTTTGGTCCAGGTGGTCCTCGGGAAGGCACGCCCTGGATCCGCGTGGACTCGGGCGTGGTGAGCGGGTCGGAGGTTTCGCCGTACTACGACGCGATGTTGGCGAAGGTGATCGTCTGGGGCGCGACGCGGGCGCAGGCGGCGGCTCGGTTGGCGGCGGAGCTGGAGCGCGCCGAGATCCACGGCGTCCGGACGAACCGTGAGCTACTGGTGTGGATTCTCCGGCATCCCGCCTTTCTGGCCGGCGATACCGATACGGCGTTCTTCGAGCAGCACGGGATTGGTGAGCCGGCGGATGCGGCTGCCGAGCGACTTGCTGCGGTGGCGGCGGCGCTGGCTGATGCTGCTTCGCGGCGGGAGCGGACTGCGGTCCAGCGCCGGGTGCCTTCCGGCTGGCGGAATCTCCCCTCGCAGGCTCAGCGGAAGAGCTATCGGGTCGGGGAGACGCAGTACGACGTCGACTATTGGGTGACTCGTGACGGGGTTGTTGTCGAAGGCGGTCCGACGGTGGTTGACGCCGCGCCTGAGCGAGTGGTGCTTGAGGTTGACGGGGTGCGGCGGGCGTTGACGGTGGCGGCGTACCCGGGGCTGGTGTGTGTGGGGTCGGTGGCGTTGGTGCCGGTTGAGCGGTTTCCTGATCCTTCGCAGCAGCTTGCGGAGGGGGCGTTGGTGGCGCCGATGCCGGGGAGTGTGGTGCGGGTCGGGGTTGCGGTGGGTGACAGGGTGACGCGTGGGCAGGGGCTGGTGTGGTTGGAGGCGATGAAGATGGAGCACACCATCTCCGCGCCGGCCGATGGGGTGGTGACCGAACTCGCCGTTGCCGCTGGGCAGCAGGTCGAGGTCGGGGTGGTCCTGGCCGTAGTACAAGTGGAGGAGGACGCATGAGCTTCGTCGAGTCCGAGGAACGTCGCGCGCTGCGGGCGGCGGTGAGCGAGCTGGGGAAGAAGTACGGTTACGCCTACTTCAACGAGCGAGCGCGCTCCGGCGGGCAGACCACCGAGCTCTGGCAGGAGGCCGGCAAGCTCGGCTACCTCGGCGTCAACCTCCCCGAGCAGTACGGCGGCGGTGGCGGCGGCATGGCCGACCTGTCGATCGTGCTGGAGGAGCTCGGCGCGGCTGGCTGCCCACTGCTGATGATGGTCGTGTCGCCGGCAATCTGCGGCACGGTGATCACCCGGTTCGGTACCGACGGGCAGAAGGAGCAGTGGCTGCCTTCGCTCGCCGACGGGACCACCACGATGGCCTTCGCGATCACCGAGCCCGACGCCGGCTCCAACTCCCATGGGATCATCACGACGGCCCGGCGTGCCGGTGACGGCTGGGCGTTGTCCGGGCGGAAGGTCTACATCTCCGGGCTCGACGTCGCCAAGGCCGTCCTGGTGGTCGGCCGGACCGAGGACGCGAAGACGGGCAAGCTCAAGCCGGCCCTGTTCATCGTGCCGACCGATGCGCCCGGCGTGGAATTCCGGCAGATCGAGATGGACCTGATCAGCCCGGACAAGCAGTTCTCGCTCTTCCTCGACGATGTCCAGCTGCCCGCCGACGCGCTGGTCGGCTCCGAGGACGCCGGCCTGATGCAGCTCTTCGCCGGCCTCAACCCCGAACGCATCATGGCCTCGGCGTTCGCGATCGGGATCGGCCGGCACGCGCTCGGCAAAGCCGTTGCCTACGTCAAGGAACGCCAGGTCTGGAAGACCCCGATCGGCGCCCACCAGGGGATCGCGCACCCGCTCGCGCAGAACAAGATCGAGCTCGAACTCGCCCGGCTGATGATGCAGAAGGCCGCCGCCCTGTACGACGCCGGCGACGACCTCGGCGCCGGCGAGGCGGCGAACATGGCCAAGTACGCCGCCGGCGAGGCGACCGTGCGCGCCACCGACCAGGCCGTCCAGTCCCTCGGCGGCAACGGCATGACCGTCGAGTACGGCGTGGCCTCGCTGGTCGCGGCCGCCCGGGCCAGCCGGATCGCGCCGGTCAGCCGGGAGATGATCCTCAACTTCGTCGCGCAGCACAGTTTGGGCCTACCGAAGTCGTACTGATTCCGCCATCGTCATCCTCCAAGGCCGTCGTCGTGAAGAGAGGACCCCGCCATGGTCATTCAGAGTGAGTACCCGCCCGTCGAGATCTTGGACGTGCCGATCCACGACGCCGTGCTCGGCCGTGCGCAGGAGTACGGCGACCGGCCGGCCATGATCGACGGCGTCACCGGGCAGCAGATCAGCTACGCGCAGCTCGACGGGATGAGCCGGCGGATGGCAGCCGGGTTCGCCGAGCTGGGCATCGTGCACGGTGACACGGTCGCGCTCTACAGCCCGAACACGATCATCTACCCGGCGGTCTTCTACGGCGCCACCCGCGCCGGCGCCACGGTGACGACGGTCAACGCGCTCTACACCGCGAACGAGCTGCACAAGCAACTGGTGGACTCGAAGGCGAAATTGCTGGTGACGATTTCGCTGTTCCTGCCGGTCGCGACCGCCGCCGTGGAAGGCACCGGCGTACAGGAGATCCTCGTTTGCGACACGGCCGAGGGCTATCGGTCGGTGATGGAGTTGCTCGCGTCGACTGCGCCCGAGCCGGTGGTCGACATCGATCCGGCCAACGACGTCGCGGTGCTGCCGTACTCGAGTGGGACCACCGGCGCGGCCAAGGGCGTGATGCTGACACATCGCAACATCGCCACGAACATCACCCAGGCCGAGCCGATGATCAACCTCGGGGACGGCGAGCGGCTGATCGCGATCCTGCCGTTCTTCCACATCTACGGGCTGACCGTGCTGATGAACCTGCCGCTGCGGCTCGGGGTGACCGTGGTGGTGCTGCCGAAGTTCGAGTTGCAGCAGTTCCTGACCGTGCTCGACGAGCAGAAGATCACTCGCGCGTTCGTCGCACCGCCGATCGTGCTGGCGCTGGCGAAGCACCCGGCGGTCGATGGGGTGGACCTGTCCTCGCTGAAGTACGTGACATCGGCGGCGGCACCGCTCGACGCTGACCTGGCCGAAGCGTGCGCCAAGCGGCTTGGGCTGCACGCAGTACTGCAGGCGTACGGGATGACCGAGTTGTCGCCGGGAACGCACTCTGTGCCGCAGGACGACATCGATCCGCCGCGCGGTGCCGTGGGCAAGCTCTTCCCGTCCACCGAGATGCGGCTGGTCGGTGCGGATGGCAACGACGTACCGGCGGGTGAGGTCGGCGAGGTCTGGATTCGCGGCCCGCAGGTGATGAAGGGGTACCTGGGCCGGCCCGAGGAGACGGCCGCGACCATCGATCCGGACGGCTGGCTGCACACCGGCGATCTCGGACATGTGGACGAACGCGGGTATCTGTACATCGTCGATCGGGTCAAGGAGCTGATCAAGTACCACGGGTACCAGGTGCCGCCGGCCGAGTTGGAGGCCGTGCTGCTGACGGACACCCGGATCGCGGATGCCGCTGTGATCGGGGTCGAGGTGGAGGGCAACGAGGTGCCGAAGGCGTTCGTCGTCCCGATGCCCGGAGTGGAGCTGACCGAGGCCGATGTGATCGAGTACGTCGCGGAGCGGGTCGCGCCGTACAAGAAGATCCGGCAGGTGGAGTTCATCGACGCCGTTCCGAAGGCTGCCTCGGGCAAGATCCTGCGGCGTGAGCTGCGAGCTCGGGAGGCTACGCGTGAGTGATTCCCTGGACTCGTTGTGAGTGAGGTGCTGCGGGAGCCGCAGCAGGACCGGAGCCGGGCGACTCGGCAGAAGCTGCTGGAGGCGTCGCTCGAGTCGCTGGCCGAGGTGGGCTACTCGGCGACCACTGTCGCGGTGGTGGCGGCTCGGGCGGGTGTGTCTCGGGGTGCGGCGCAGCACCACTTCCCGACGCGGGCTGATCTGTTTGCGGCGGCAGTGGAGTACATGACCGAGGTGCGGCTGGCGGAGATCCGGCAGCAGGCTGCGGGGCTGCCCAGCGGTAAAGGGCGGACCGAGGCGATCGTGGGGATGCTTGCTGACGTCTACACGGGTCCGCTGTTCCGTGCTGCGCTGCACCTGTGGGTTGCGGCGTCTACTGAGGAGCCGCTGCGCCAGCAGATCGTGCGGCTGGAGGCGCATGTCGGGCGGCAGGCGCACCGGGCTCTGCTGGAGGTGCTCGAGGTGGAGGAGCGCACGCCGGGGGTGCGGGAGACGGTCCAGGGAGTGCTCGACATGGCACGCGGTCTGGGGCTTGCCGACCTCCTGACCGACGACGCCGCCCGGCGCCGCGGGATCGTCCGGCAGTGGTCACTCATCCTTGACCAGGTGCTCGCGGCTGCACGCTAGCAAGCGCTGGGGCGTGGAGGGTGTGGGCAGCCGGGCAGCCGGTGCCTGCGGCTCAGCGGCTGCGGGCTAGGCCGCGGTGTGCGGTTCTGGCGGCTATGCGCTCGTCTACCTTGGCTGCCAGCGTGTCTGGGTCGCACTCGGCCAGGTGGTCGCGTACCAGGAGGTGGATGAAGGCGTATTCGCCTCGGCCAGTCCTGGACAGGACGTAGCGTTCGGCCGCGTAGCGCAGGAAGGCGCCGCGTCGCCAGGGCAGGTAGCCGCTCCACCGGAGCAGGAAGCCATGCAGTCCACGCGACAGAGCACCAGCGAAGAACGGGGCACGCCGCCGCCACGCCTTGGCGGCAACCGTGCCCGCCACGATGCCCATGACCGCCTCTGGCCCGTTGGTCCACCACAGGCTCGCGCCCAGCGCGGCAGCGACGAGCAGACCGGCCAGCGCGCCGGCACCGGTCCACTTGTCCATCCGCCACCGATCGCCGCCGTGCTCGTCCTCGCTGTGCGGGTAGACCAGATGATCCATTGGCAGCGCCTTCACGAAACGGATGCCTTGGGCAACCATCAGCGCGATCGCCGAGCCGGCCACGAAGTCGGTCGGGTCATCGACCCTGGTGAAGACCAGCCAGCTCGCGGTGGTGACGCCGAGCAGGCGGACGGTGAGCCAGAGGCGACGGCGGTTGTGGCCCGACAGGACGTACTCGAGGCCGTACGACACCCACACCACCGCGCCTTGCACTGCCAGGCCGAGCCAAGGAGGCAGACTCTCAACCAGAGCAGTGGCGATGAGGGCCGACGCCAGACCGGCGACGGCGCCCCCGCAGACCATGACCGCGATCAGTCGTCCGCGTGGTTGGTCACTGCCTTGGCGGAGCGTCCACCAAGTGCGCGGTCGCACATGGACCAGCACCAGTGCGATTGCGGCGACTGCGAGTCCGGACGATACGCCGTACAGGGCGGTGGCGGCTGCGGCGGATCCGGCGGCCAGGCCTGCGAAGAGGGCCGGCAGGCAGACCATGTGGGCCAGGTAGCCGACTGCGGGGAGGACCAGGCCGTACCAGCCGTTCGGCGTCAGGCGACGCGGTACTTCGATGCGGTCGCCGGCCCTGGTCCGTGTCCACCAGGCAAGGCACCAGAGCGAGCGGACGGCCGCGCGGGACTCGAAGTGCGGGCTGCTCGGGCGATAGCGAGCCAGCACCTCGGAGATGAACGTGTCGAACAGGTCTCTGCGATGATCGGCCAGCACTCCGGCGGCGACCTCGCGGGCGTCCCGGCCTTGGTAGGCGAGCGCCATGACATTGAGCATCAGTGGCGAGTTGACCAGGTCCCACAGGTCCTCGTCCCGCTCGATGGCAGCCAGCGCACCAGCTAGCTCTTCGCCGCCGGAGGCGAAGTAGTCGAGCACCTGGCGCCGGCTCAGCGGGCGGATGCGCACAGCGCCGTACAGCTTGAGGCGATGCTGCAGTTGCTCGTACTCCTGGATGCGGCAGGTGACGGCTATCTGGCCGACCAGGTAGCGCTGGCCCAGCTCGGCCAGTACAGGAGCGAGCTTCTCCTGGTGGGCAAGGGCTACTTCGTCCAAGCCGTCCAGCAGCAGGCCGAGACGGCCCTTGCTCAACCAGACCCGGCCGACTGCGGCGGGGATCTGGTACCGGTTGTTCAGCTCGGTCAGCAACCAGCGGATGAAGCCGGCGAGCAGCGGGCTGTCCGCCGGGTCGTCGTCCTCCTCGCGTGCAGTGGACGCGGTCCAGCTGGCCAGGTCGACAACGACCGGAATGGGGTTGTCGGGATTGCTGTGCGCCTGCGCGGCCAGGGAGCGGGCCAGCTCCAGCAGCAGCGTGGTCTTGCCGGCGCCGGGTGCTCCGAGGATCAGCATGGAGTCCTGGAGGTCGTCGAAGGCCGCGGCGATGTTGGCGTCCTCGCGGACCTCGGTGGTGTTGCCGTCGAGCGGCTGGACGAGCAGGTCGTACGGGCGGATCACCGCCTCGGGACTGACGTCGAGCGCCAGCGCGAGGTTGGTCTGCGAGGCGAGCGAACCGGCGAACCGGTCGGCCAGATAGCGATCGACCCGGGCCAGCGCATTCGGCCGGTTGCGCGGCTGGTCGGCCGAACGCGCCGAGAGCCCGACCGTCCGCCGACTCCGGTACTCCGCCAGCCCGGTGCCGATCGCGACCAGCCACAACACCCCGATCGCGGGCCACGTCCACCCGACGTACGGCGCCAGGAAGTCCGGCGCGGTCCCGCCGGTGCCGACGTTGATCGCGATCGGCAGCAACACCAACGTCAGCGAGATGGTCACCACGAGCACGACCACCCTGATCAGCCCGCGCATCCTCACCCACGGAGCGTACCCAGCCACCAGACCGCTCGCCGCCGATCCCGTGTCCCCGACCCCGCCGTCGTGGCCGCCGTCCGGATTCGTCCGGACTTCCCCCACGGCCGGCTGGGCGCCACCACAGTGGTCGCAGACCGAGTTGGACTCGCTACACCAGGGGAGAAACTTCGATGAACAAGATCCGGATCGGCCAGACAGCCGCCGCCGTACTGGCCGTCGCCGCCGGCAGCCTCACCCTAGGCGCCGCGGGCACCGCCACCGCCGTGCCCGCGGCAACCGACATCTGTACCGGCTACGGCACCAACCACCGCCTCGACGTGGCCGACATCAAGGCGTTGAAATACCCCCGGACCACCGTCGGCTACGTCGAGCTGTGCCAGCGCTGGGACGACAGCCGGTTGATCCGGTGGACCAACGTCCGGCTGGGCTACACGATGAACCCGGGCGAGCACGCCAACGGCCACGTCCGGAACCGGCATGTTGACAACCTGCCCGTCGAGGCCATCATGTCGACCTGCTACCACGGGACCGGCATCATCGTGGCCCCCGACCGGCTCTGCTCGACCGGCGGGGTCGAGTGGGTCGAGGGATGGCAGGACCGAGCCGACGCCTACATCTACAACGTCAACAACGTAGCCATCGCGGCGGGCGCGACGGACTGGACCAACTGACTTAGCCAGCCCGGGGCGGTGCCCCCAGCACAACCAGCTGGGCAGGCACCGCCACCGCAGTACCCGCTGCCCCAACTCACCTGCACTTTCCTTCACCCGCCGCAGGCGGGGTCCAGTGGGTGAAGGTGGGTCGGGAATCGTTGGTGCGGTGGCTTAAGTTGGACTTTGTCATGACTACTGAGCGGATCGATCGGGCCGGGGTGGGGCTGCGGTCGGAGCGTGGGCCGATTCTGCTCGCGGTGATGCTGAGTGTCGGGCTGGTGGCGATCGACGCGACCATTCTGGCGACCGCGGTGCCGTCGGTGGTCGAGGATCTCGGCGGGTTCACCCAGTTCCCGTGGCTGTTCTCCATCTACCTGCTCGCCCAGGCCGTCTCGGTACCGATCTACGGCAAGCTCGCCGACCTGCGCGGCCGCAAGCCGATGATGCTGCTCGGCGTGGTGCTGTTCGTGCTCGGCTCGGTGCTCTGCGGGTTCGCCTGGAGCATGCCCGCGCTGATCGCCTTCCGGCTGATCCAGGGCCTCGGCGCCGGTGCGATCCAGCCGATCGCGATGACGATCGTCGGCGACATCTACTCGGTCGCCGAGCGGGCCAAGGTGCAGGGCTACATCGCCAGCGTCTGGGGGATCGCGTCCTTCGTCGGCCCAACCCTCGGCGGCGTGTTCTCCGACTACGTCTCCTGGCGCTGGATCTTCTTCGTCAACGTCCCGCTCGGGCTGGCCGCAGGTCTCGTCTTCTACCGCCGGTTCAAGGAGAACGTAGTCCGGACGGCCAAGCCACAGATCGACTACGCCGGCACCATCCTGCTCGCGGTCGGCGGCTCGCTGCTGCTGCTCGGCCTGCTCGAGGGCGGCGTGATGTGGGCCTGGGACTCGGTCACCAGCATCGCGATCCTCGCCGTCGCCGCCTTGCTGCTCGTCGCCTTCGGGTTCGTGGAGCGACGCGCCGCCGAGCCCGTCCTGCCGCTGTGGGTGCTCGGACACCGCGTCCTCAATTCGGCCAACTCCTCGGCCCTACTCATCGGCGTCCTGATGATCGGCTTGTCGACGTACGTGCCGCTGTACGCCCAAGGCGTGCTCGGTACGTCGGCGCTGGTGGCCGGCTTCGCGCTTGCCGCGATGACGCTGGGCTGGCCGATCGCCGCCTCGCTCGCCGGCCGGCTGTACCTGCGCCTCGGGTTCCGGACCACGATGGTGATCGGCTCGGCCTTCGTGGTGGTCGGCGCGGGTCTGCTGCTGACGGTCAAGCCGTCGAGCTCGGTCGTCTACCTCGCGTTCGCCTGTTTTGTGATCGGGATCGGCCTCGGCTTCTCCGCGTCACCGGCGGTGGTGGCGGCGCAGTCGTCGGTCGACTGGAAGAGCCGCGGAGTCGTGACCGGCGCCAACATGTTCGCCCGCTCGGTCGGCAGCGCGGTCGGCGTGGCCATCTTCGGTGCGGTCGCGAACGGAGTGGTGGCCAGCCGGCTCGGTAACAGCCACGCCGACCTGGAGCATCTCCCCGGCGAGATCCTCGCCCCAGCCATCCACAACGTGTACTACGGCGCCGCCGCGGCCGCGGTACTCCTGGTCGTAGCAGTCATGTTCATGCCCAACCGAGTCACCGAGGCACCCCGAGACTAGGCGCCGCGGGACTCTGCGATGCGGCGGAGCCAGTAGCGGAACCAGTCGGGGCCGTAGGGGATGTAGACGCGAGTTGGGATGTCTCTGGCGTGCAGGTCATCCAGTACTTCGGGCCGGACGCCCAGTAGTTGCTCCACGGGGACTGGCCCGACAGCGAGCAGTACCGCCTCGCGTAGGCGGCCGTCGTGCGTGGCCAGGGACCAGTTGCCGCCGCTGGCTGCCAGTTGGTGAGCGAGGCGGAGATACGCGATGTCCGTCGGTTCGCCGTACGGGTGGGCGCCGACTGGTTCGACGTACGCGCCCTTGACGAGCCGGACGTGTACTCCGGCCTCTGTCAGCGCATCGATGTCTCCAGGGGAGCGCTGGAGGTTGGCCTGGACAGTGGCGCCGAGGTGGTCGGCCAGACCGCGACCGGCGACCTCCAGGACGCACTGCAGGATCTTGTCGGTCCGGGCGACATCCTCCGCGCCGATCTGCAGCCGTCGGCCCGGTGGGAGGGCTTCGGCGATCCGGGCGACCTGGTCGGCGGCACCGCCCGGGTCTGCGTCCAGTGCGAGGTGCGAGAGGTCCAGGGAGAGCCAGGCGTCAGCGGGCGGCTCGGGTAGGAGCTTGGCGAGCTCCAGGTATTCGTCGGCCACCCGCACCGCGTCTGCCGGGTCAGTGGACAGCTCACCGAACAGGTCGACGCTGATGCCGTGTCCCTTGGCGACCTGCGCCTCCGCTACCTGCAGTGCCTCGTCGCGGGTCCGGCCGGCGACGTACCGGGAGGCGGCCCGCCAGGCGTTCTCCTCGCCGCCTGGGATGCCCTTCACCAGTTGCTCGAGTCGCTCGTTGGTCGCCAGCTTGAACAGAATCGCCCGGTCCGCACGCATGCCGGCAAGTCTGCCAGCACCGTCAGGGCATTGGGGCGAGCAGAGCCGCTATCAGGCCGCCGACTGTGAACAGGACCAAGAAGATGGTGAAGCCCCGGTTGAGGGTGACCACTGACTGCTTGGTGACGGTGCCGGTGAGCTTGCGCCAGACAATGGCCAGGAGAGCGGTCGCCAGAAACGTGGCGAACAGTGCCATGAAGCCCGCGGCCCAGCCGAACCCGAGTGGCCGGGCGTCGAGATAGGCCTCGCCGAACCTCTCCTCCGCACTGCTGTGCCGACCGGGCATGAGGAGGGCGCCGCTGGCGGTCCAGGCCGTCACGGCGTAGGTGAGTCCTCGCTTGATGCGCTGCGACAGGCGGTGGCGCTGGGTGTACGCCAGGACCAGTACGACGAACGGCAGGCCTCCCCAGCACCAGCCGAGCACCCGCAGGGCGAACTCGTCGTGGTTGACGAGGCGTCCTAGTCCGCCGACCACGTCATCTGCCACGAAGGCGCCGCCCACTCCGCAGAGCAACGCAACGGCAAAGCCAACGCCGACTGCCCGGTTGATGTACCGGCGTACTGGAGGTGCGGTGGCTTTGGACATGAGAGGTGACTCTGCCACGGTCACAGAGCACTCACGCTACTAGGTTGGCGGTATGCGGCCAGTGGACTGTGTCGGGGCTTTGATCCGGGACGAGCGGCAGCGGGTGTATGTGCACCGGCGTACTGCGGAGCGGCGGTTGTTTCCGGGTATCTGGGACATCGTCGGCGGGCACCTGGAGGTCGGGGAGACGCCGGAGCAGGCGCTGGCGCGTGAGGTCGAAGAAGAGACCGGCTGGCGGGTCCGGAAGATCGTCGCGACTGTGGCCGACTGGGAGTGGGAGTGGCAGGGCCGGGTACGCCGGGAGCTCGACTACCTGATCACTGTCGACGGCGACCTGACCCGGCCCCGGCTGGAAGCGGGTAAGCACGACCAGAGCGCTTGGGTCGGACCGGACGACCTGGAGCTCCTCATGGTGAACCGGACCGACGGCGACCGGCGGCTCCGCGACATCGTGGCGCACACCGTCCGGACGCGATTCACCGAGCGCCTCCGGCTCGTGCCGATCACCGGACCGGGTGAGGTCCTCCCCGGACATGCAGCGGACCTGGAGCGGCTGCACGCCGACCCGTGGGTCGCCAAGTGGTACGCCGGAGCCTGGTCGACGCAGGAGTCGGTACGCCGGGCAGCGGAGTACCAGTCGCGCTGGGAAGCCAACGGGGTCAGCAAGTGGATGGCGTACGAACGCACGACCGGTGTACTCGTCGGACGCGGCGGGCTGGACCGCCTGGGACCTGACGACGATGCCACCCGCCAGATCGCGGACCTGCTCGCCGACGACGGCCGGTGGATGTCCGACCGGTTGGAGTTGGGCTGGGCGCTGGCGGGCTCGGCCCGCGGCAACGGCTACGCCACCGAGCTCGGCCGCTGCGCGCTCGACCACGCCTTCGACGCGTTGGCCGCTCGCTCCGTGATCGCGTTCACCGAGCGGCACAACCTGGCCTCCCGCGCGGTGATGGAACGGCTCGGGATGCAGTACGCCGGCGAGATCCTGACGGACGGGCTGATCGAAGGGCAGGAAGGAGTGCGTCCCGGCGCGCCGTTCGCGGTGTACGTCGCGGTCAGCGGTGGTCGAGGCCTTTGACGAAGCGGGTCAGCAGAGTCGCGAAGGCTTGACGGTCCGCGTCGGACCAGTCGTGCATCGCGGTGGCGAAGCGTTGCCGGCGGAAGCGATGGACGGCGGCCAGGCGTTCGTGGCCCGCTTCGGTGAGGACCAGATTGATGCGCCGGCCGTCGAGCTGGTCGGCTTCCCGCCGGACCAGGCCGGCGCCGACGGCGGCCGCGACAAGTTTGCTGGCCCGGGGCTGGTCGACGCCGAGCGCCTCGGCGATGCCGCTCACGCTGATCGGGGTGGCCCCGGCCGCCTCGATCGCGTCCACCACCTGCTGCGCCGAGTCCTCCGGTACGCCGGCCGCCTGGGCGAGGATCCGCCGGGTCTGACGGCGGCGGATCACCACCATCGCCGCCTCGACCTCGGCCACGGGGTCGACCATCTGCCCTCCCGAATATATGCTCATTGACATGTATATGTCAGATGACAACAAGCCTATCGGATGGTGGCTGAAGGAAGTGGACCGGCTGCTCGAGCAGTCCTTCGAGCAGGTGCTCTCCGCGGACGGGCTGAACCGGCGCCAGTGGCAGCTCCTCAACGCCGCCCGCGGGGACGTCCCGATCGCGACGGCACTCGCGCCGTTTCTGTCCGGCGGACCGGCCGAGCTGGAATCGTTCGCAGCTCCGCTCGCGGAGCGCGGCTGGCTCGACGGTGACCGGCTGACGCCGGAGGGAGCGGCCGCCCTGGAGCAACTGACCGGCAAGGTCGAGGCGCAGCGCCGGCGGGTCACGAACGGGATCGTCGACGCGGAGTACCTGCAGACGGTCGACGTCCTGCGCCGGATGGCGGCGAATCTCGGCCACGAGGCCGGAAATGGCTCCGCTGTGTGACCGCCCAGGCGCGGCGGTCACACAGCGGAGTCGGCCACCTCGGAGTGCGGCTTCTGGTGAGGTGTCAGAAGCCACTGCCCCGCCCGGCCCGAGGTGTCGGCCAGGAGGTGGTTTGGAACGGCTGGGCGGCGGCGATACAGGGACTCAGCCGCCGGCCCAGCCGGGCCGGTGGGCGGTGCGGTCCGGAGCTGAGGAGGCCCCGGACCGCACCTCGGGTTTCGTCCGGGACTGAGGAGTGCCCCGGACCTTCGAGCGCTGCTTCCTGGACGTGAGGAGTCCCCAGGAGCAGCTCCGGGTCTGAGGAGGACCCGGAAGCTTGGTCAGATATCGCTGTCCTGCTGTGGGCCGAGCAGGTCGTTGGTGACCCGGAGGCCGGCGAAACGGCGCCGCATCGCCTGCTCGTACCGCGCCGCCAGCGGTGCTTCCGCGACGTACTGCGCGATCACGTGCTCGCCGAACCAGACCCGCACTCTGCGCCGGTGCTGCCTCGACGTCATTTCTGCAACAGTCACTGCTTGCTCACCCCGTAACTCTCAGCCCTTGCAACCAGTTGGACTTACTGGTTGTCATGGCAGTAATGGTGCACAAGCCGACCGTGACCGCTCTAGGACCTGGACCGGACCTTTGCCGGACCTCTTCAGGACCTCTGGCGGACATCTGGAGGACTGCACCTTGTCGTGGGGCATGAGTCGAGACAACGTCTACTTGACGTGAACGGGAGGAACGATGGCGGGTAGGTATACGCCAAGAACGGTCCTGGCGCACTTGATCCAGCGCCGGAACCAGACCTACTCCGAGATCGTCGCCGAGTTCGTCGAGCTGGGTGGAACCATCACCGAGCGGCACCTGCGGCGCCTCGCATCGGGCGAGCGCGCAGGGACCACTCCACAGACCCGGCGCACCCTGCAACGCATGTTCGGCAAGCCGGTCGAGGAGCTCCTCGCCCCGTACGTCCCCGAGCAGGCCGCCCAGGTGGTGCCGGCGCCTGCATCGAGTGGACGGATCACGACAGGTAATGAGATGGAGGTACTCGACATGGCTGCCAGCCGTGCGCGGGCTTTTGCCCTCGCGGCCCAGACCGGTCTCGGAAGCGAGGCCATGGAACAGGTGTACGACGACGTGAGACACGTCGCGAAGGCCTATCCGCAGCGCCCGCTGCCGGAAATCCTCGGCCAGCTGGTCGAGACGCAGGACCTGGTCTTCGCGTTGCTGGAGAGCCGGCAGCGTCCGGAACACCTGCGGCAGCTGTACTTCCTCGGTGGCGTGACCGGCGGTCTGCTCGCCAAGGCATCGCACGACCTCGGTAACCCGCACGCCGCCCTGACCCAGGCCAGGACGGCCTTCCTGTGCGCCGACAACGCCGACCACCACGGCCTGCGCGCGTGGGTCCGCGGGCTGCAGTCGCTGGTCTCCTACTGGGCCGGCAACCCGCACGACTCGGTCCGGTACGCCCAGCTGGGCGCCGGCTACGCCGAGCAGGCCAACAGCACCACCGGGGTCTGGCTCCCGGTCAGCGAGGCCCGCGCCTGGGCCGCCCTGGGCAACGCCGACGCCGCCCGCGCCGCGCTGGTCCGCGCGGAGAACGCGTGGGGCTCGGTCCGGGACGACGACCTCGACGAGATGGGCGGCCTGTGCACCTTCGGCCGCAACCGCCAGCTGTACTACGCGGCCGACGCGCTCGCCTGGCTCCCGGGCGAAGTGGAGACCGCCGAGCAGTACTCCCGGCAGGCAGTGGACGCCTACACCGACCAATCGCACCCCGAGTGGGCCTTCGGCGACGCCGCCGGCAGCCACGCCGCCATGGCCATCACCCGGATCGCGAACGGTGAGCTGGACGGCGCCGCCGACGCGATCGCGCCGGTCCTGGGCCTGCCCGCCGAGCGCCGGATCAACGGCGTCGTGCACTCGGCCCGCCGGGTGCACCAGGCGCTGCGTCAGTCAGGCCGCGCGGACGACGCCCGCGAACTGCAGGAAGAGATCGAGATGTTCACCCGTACGCCGATGCAGACCTTCCCGCGGTAGCAGGCGGGATGGATCCGCTCACCGGCGATGGCATCAGGCTGCGCGAGTTGCGGCCGGAGGATCTGGAGGACTTCTTCGCCATCGTCGGTGACGATCGGGTGACCAGCTGGATGGCGTTCGACAGCCACACTCGTGAATCGGCGGAGAAGATGCTGACCGGGATCGTCACCCGGTCCGCTCAGGAGGACCGGCCCGATTACATGCTCGCCGTCACCCGCCTTGACGACGACCAGGTGATCGGCTTCGGACGCATCGCGCCGAGCGGCACGCAGGCCGGCAAGCTCGGCTATGCAATCGGCGCGGACCATTGGGGCCGCGGTTACGCGACCGACGCGGCCCGGACGCTGGTGAAGTTCGGGTTCGGGACGCTCGACCTGCACCGGATCAGCGCGGCGATCGGCCCGGAGAATCTGGCCTCCGTAGCCGTCGTCAAACGCCTCGGCTTCAGCTACGAAGGCCGTCTCCGCCACCACGTCTTCACCAACGGCGCCTGGCGGGACTCCCTGCTCTACTCACTCCTGGAGACCGAGGTCCGGGTCGGCAGCTGACGCCGGCCGATCGTCACCGCGGTGATCCCGGCCGCCAGCGCGGCCCCGATCACGGCGGCCAGCAGCCCAGCCCCGCCCACCAGAGCGTCGACGCCACCCAGGGTCGGCGTGTAGTAGGTGAGCAGCAACCACGGCACGGAGTTCACGGCGAGTGCCGTCGCCCAGACCCGGCTTCCACCGATCAGCAGCACGATGGCGATCACCAGCAGGCCGATACCCAGCAGGATTCCACCGCTGACCCGCACGGAGATCTGTTCGGGTGACCGGTAGTAGAACCACGGCTCGGTCTGGAGCGAGGACGCGCTCACGAGCACCACGCCGACGGTCGGGATCGCCCCCAGCAGGAGGACCGCACCGCGGTGACCATCAGGTCGTCGTGGCTCACCGGCGACCACGAGCACGCAGATCGCGGCCAGGAAGCCGAGGATCGCGCCGGGTGGCCGGGTGAAGCCGAAGGTTTCGGCGAACTGCTCGATCGGCGGCAGGATCATCGCCAAGGCGCTCAACCCGCTGAAGGCCGCGAGCCATCGCGCGGCCTGGGCACGGCCGACGGCCACCGCGATCGCGGCGAGCAGTCCTGCGACGTAGCAGATCAAGCCGGTGGTGAGATTGCCGATCGGCGACACCACCATGCTGGTTCCCGGGTCCCAGGGAGCCCACTCGCCGAAGATGAGGAAGTTGACGCTGATCGCCGCGACCAGAGTCACCGCGATCACCGAGACGCGGTTGCGGATCCCTTGCACCAGAGTCGGCGGACCTGACGAGTTGAGCCGCAGCCGGACCGCATGAGCGACCAGATTGAGCAGGTCCCCGAGGTCTGTCCGGCCTCGCGCATCGGCGGAGTCGAGCAGGACTCCGAGGACCTCGTCGCCGTGTTGGTCGCGCCACCAGCGTGGGTAGCACTTGAGCACTGCGCGGTAGACGGCGCTCACGCGACACCACCCCCGGCCGGGCGAAGGCGGAGCCGGCTGATGGCCTGGTCCGCGTTGGACTGGAGCCGGGCGGCCTCGGTGGCCAGCGCCTCCGCGCCGGAGTCGGTGAGTTCGTAGTACCGGCGGAGGCGTCCTTCGACGATCTCCTCGCCGGCCGGCCTGACGAGGCCTTCGGCGCGGAGGCGGTCGAGGGCGGCGTACAGGGTGCCGGGCCGCAGGGTGACCCGGCCGCTGGAGAGGCCTGCGACTTCGGTGATCACCGCGTAGCCGTGTTTGCGGCCGTCGGCCAGTGCGGCCAGGACGAGGAACGTCGGCTCGCGCATCTCGGAGGTGGACATGCCCGCCACCATAGTCAGTTCATCGGTATATGACAATGATCGACCGGTGAGGTGGTTCGTTCATGCTGCGCACATCTTTGCGTCATCAAGGACCTTGACAGTGACTTGACTTGGCATGTCAGCACAAGAAAGGTTCCGCCATGACCGCGCAGCAAGTTCCCGCCTGGGCCGATCCGGACGTTCCCGAAGAGTCGCTGGATCCGCAGGGGGTGTCGCGACGCGGGCTGATCCGGGGAGCCGGGCTGCTCGGTGCGGGTTTCGCGGTAGCCGGGATCGGTGCCGGTGAAGCGGCGGCCAGCCCCGGTACGCAGTACGGGGATCCTGAGCTGGTTTATCTGGTCGGCGATCACCATGTGCACACCCGGTACAGCCACGATGCGAAGTACGACTTCACGCAGCTCGCGCAGCGCGGGGCGCAGTTCGGGCTGGACTGGATGGCGTTCACCGAGCACAGCAACTTCGGGCACGCCGACAAGGGCGCGCAGGCGGAGCATGCGGAGGTGCTGAAGGCGCGGGCGGAGAACCCGCGGATGCTGATCTTCCAGGGACTCGAGTGGTACATCCCGGCCGCCGAGCACGGCACGGTGCTGGTCCCACCCGGGCCGAACGACGTCGCGCTGCTCCAGCAGTTCGAGCGCGAGTACGACGGCAAGCTGACCAACCGGGCCGACGACACCGCGGCGAACGAGCTGCACGCCGTCAAGGCGCTGCAGTGGCTGGCTGCGCAGAAGCAGAGCGGGTACGTCGACGACGTGCTCGTCCTGGCGAACCACCCGCTGCGGCTGGGGATCGACTCGCCCCACGAGATCCGGGGCTGGCGCGACACCGGGGTCTGCATCGGCATGGAGGGTGCGCCCGGTTCGCAGGGTGACGCCGACCCGGCCTGGGTTGCCTTCCGTGGCGCGACCAATGCGCAGCGCGGCGAGTACGTGAACAACCCTGGCACGGGCAGCTTCCCGGGGTACCCGAAGGACGCCTACCGCACGTACGGCGGCTTCGACTGGGCTACGGCGACAGTGGGTGGACTCTGGGATGCCATGCTCGCCGAGGGCAAGCTCTTCACGATCACGTCCAACAGCGACAACCACCGGACGATCTGGGACACCTGGAAGGACGGGGTGTTTCCGGCCGGGCAGAACTTCGACTCGCTCGGGTGGAAGCCGTCGCCGACCGACTCGGGTGTCCCGCAGCCTGGGAGTGACTTCTGGCCGGGTCAGTTCAGCAGGACGCACGTGGGCGTGACGAAGTACGGCTACCGGGAAGTGATGGCCGGTCTGCGTGCCGGACGGGTCTGGGTGGATCACGGGCAACTGGTGGACGGCATCGACGTACGGGTGGCTCCGGCCGGCTCTGCTCATCGTGGCGTCACACTGGGCGGGCGGCTGAAGGTACGCCGGAGTGAGCGGCTCGAGCTGCGAGTCACCGTGACCAGTGCGACCCGTCCGAACTTCCACGGAGTACTTCCTCGTCTGGCGCACTTGGACGTCATCCGGGGAGCAGTGACCGGTACTGCGGCCGACAGGGACAGCTGGCGCGCTCCGGACACTCGGGTGGTCGAGCAGATCGACGTACGGCGGAAGACGGGGACTTACACGCTTCGCATCCCGCTTGGGCGGGCTGACCGGTCGCACTACGTACGCCTGCGGGGCAGCGACGGCAGGCGGAACGGGCCCGGTTACCTGGGCAGTGCGATCGATCCGGCTGGGCCGATCCAGCATCCGACCAACGACGGTGACCCGTGGCTGGACACCTGGCTCTACACGAACCCGGTGTTCGTGGAGGTCAGCAGGTGACTGGCGGCTTGGAGTGGTGGGCAGACTGGACATATGTCCGCCACTGCCCAGGAGAGCCTGCTCGACCCGCTGAGGGACGGGCTGGCCCGGATGATCATGACGAAGGTGGCCGGCCCGGATCCGCGGGCTGCGCGAGCACAGGTTCACAACACAGTCGGCCCTAGGTGGTTCGCGCCGGACCGGCCGATCCGGCGCGTGCACGGGGACGCCTCGATGTTCGCCGGCGGGTTGCGGGCGCTGCTGCTGCAGTCGTTGCATCCACTCGCCATGGCGGCGGTGTCGGCGCACTCGGGCTACCGCGGCGACCCGTGGGGACGGCTGCAGCGGACCAGCTTCTTCCTGGCCATCACGACGTACGGCGCTGCTGCGGATGCCGAAGAGGCGGTCGCTCGCGTACGGGCGGTGCATGAGCGGGTGCGGGGTATCAGTCCTGACGGCGTTCACTACCGGGCTTCTGACCCGCATCTGTTGAAGTGGGTGCATCTGGCCGAAGTGGACAGCTTCCTGGCGGCGCACCAGCGGTACGGGGCCGCGCCTCTCGACGCACTGGAGTGCGACGGGTATGTCGAGGACACGGCTCGGGTGGCTCGGGCACTGGGTGTCGTGGACCCACCGACCACGCAACTGGAGCTGCGGCAGATGCTGGCGGAGTACAGGCCAGAACTACGCGGCACGACGGAGGCGAGGCAGGCGGCGCGGTTCATCCTCGTGCACCCGCCAGTACCACTGGCCGCCCGCCCCGCGTACGCCGTACTGACCGCTGCGGCAGTAGGACTGTTGCCCTGGTGGACCCGTTGGCCGCTGCGGCTCCCGCTGCTGCCACTGGCCGAGGGCACCGTGGTCCGAGCAGCCGGCGACGGCCTGACCCGAACCATCCGCTGGGCCCTGGCCTCGCCCACCCTGGGCGAAACCAACACCGAGTAACCCCGCCCCGAGCGGCGCGCGGTGGGAAGTGCACCTGGCGCCGGTAGTTTGGGGGTGTGCCGCTGCGCCCGAACCGCCCGCTGCCACTCGCTACTCCGGCGGGGGTCGAGGTGCTGACCCGCATCCTGACCCAGGGACCGATTCCGCGGGTGGAGATCGCGCGGCGGACCGGGTTGTCGCAGGCGGCCGTCACCAAGGCCGTCGCGCCGTTGATCGAGGCTGGGTTCGTGACCGACCAGCCGGTCGCAGTACCGGGTGATGACGTCGGCGAGAATCGCGCCGAGTTGGGGATCGGGCGGCCGGTGAGCCCGCTGACCGTGGTCCCGGACAGCATCTCGGTGATCGGGCTGAAGGTGACACCGACCGACCTGATCGGGGTGACGACCGACTTCCGGGCCGGGATTCGCGCGGTCCGGCACCAGCCGGTGACCGACACCTCCGCCGAGGCCGTACTCAAACGGCTGGTCGATCTCGCCAAGGAACTCATCGAGACGCTCGACGATCCGCTCGACCCGGCCGGGCCGCTGATCGGGATCGGTGTGGCGGTTTCCGGTGATGTCGACGCGCGCGGCGGCGTCGTACGGGACTCGCCGTTCATGGGCTGGCGGGACGTGCCGGTCGCTGCGCTGCTGACCGAGCAGTTGGACGTCCCGGTCGTGGTGACGAACGATGTCCGCGCGCTGACGGTGGCGGAGCACTGGTTCGGAGTCGGGGTCGACGCGGACTCGTTCGCGGTGGTGACGATCGGGTCCGGCGTCGGGTGCGGTCTCTACATCAACGGCGAGGTCGTGTCCGGCGCGTACGGGGTGTCGGGCGAGCTCGGGCATCTCCCGCTCGCGCCTGGCGATCTCGTCTGCACCTGCGGACGCCGGGGCTGTGTCGAGACGGTCGCTTCGTCGGACGCGATCCTGGCGCGGGTGCGCGAGACGACCGGCCGACGGGAGCTCGACCTGTCGGGTGCGATCGAGTTGGCGCACAGTGGCGACGAGCACGCGCGGGAGGCGTTCGACCGCGCGGGCGAGGTGATCGGCTCGGCGCTCGCCGCGATGGTCAACCTGGTCGGCCCGGACCTGGTGGTGATCGCCGGCGAGGGAGTCGCCGACTACGACCTGTACGACCAGCGGATGCGCCAAACCTTCAGCGAACACGCCTTCGGCGCCGCCGGCGACTGCCGCCTGATGCTCCGCTCCCACACCTTCGACGACTGGGCCCGAGGCGCAGCAGCCACCGTCATCCGCTCCTACGTAAGAGCCGAACCACCCCTCACCCGCTGACTCAGAAGGGCAGGAGCTGCGTGGGTGCTGTTGTGGTGCACCCACGCATGCTCTGGGGTCAACTGCGGGCGGCGGCGAGAATCTTTCGCCAGACCTTGCGGTAGGACTCCAGGCCGTCTTCGGCCAGAGGGCCGGTGGGGCCGGCAGTGATGGAGACTCGTTCGGGGATGGTGCCCCAGACCGGGATGTTCTCGTCGGCGTACTGCTTCATGGCTTCCTGGTAGCTGCGCGTGTAGGTGCGCGCCGAGCAGATCACCAGGCCGACCGGCACCTCCTTGGGTACCAGCTCCAGCACCGCCTTCACCCGTGGGGTTTCGACGCCGCCGACCCGGGTCGGGATGATGACGATGCGGGCCCGCTCGAGCGCCTTGTTCAGCAGGCGTTCGTGCGACGGGGGCATGTCCACCACCCCGATGCCCTCCGGTGGCACCTTGTCCAGTGCCTTGGTGAGGAGCCGCTCGGTCGGCGCCTCGGCGATCTCGATCCTGGCCAGGTGGTCGTCGTCGGAATCGGCGACCCAGTCTGCGGCGCTTCCCTGCGGATCGGCGTCGACGAGGGTGGCGGTGCGACGGTTGGAAGATGCCAGCGCGGCCAAGTACACCGACGTGGTTGTCTTGCCTACCCCGCCCTTCAGTGCAGCTGTCACGATGATCATGGAACCGACGCTACCCGGTTCCGTCCGATTTCCGGCGTGTCGTCGGCGTTGCTCGCGCGCCGCGTGATAGTTGCTCCGGGCTTCGACAAGCTCAACCACCCTTCAACCTGTACGCCGGGCCGCCGGCCGGGGTGACCGTCAGGCGGCGGGCTTCCGGATCGTCTCGATCATCGAGCTGAACCCTTCGAGGCCGTGCCCGTCGGCGTCCGACCGGGCGAACAGCGCGGCCACCGCGCCGGGCAGGGTGCCATCCAGACCCGCCTGGGTGAAGGCCTGTGCGATGTGTTCGCTGCCGACCGCCATCATGTGCAGGTTGTTCTCGGCACCGGGGTAGTTGGCTGCGTCGATCTCCTTGGCGAGGATCTTGAGGTAGCCCATCGGACCTTCGTCGGCGAGCTCGAGCATCATCTGCGCGGCGTACGGCCGGTACTGTTCGGCGCTGATCCCGACCGAGCCGAGCAGGGCCGTCGAGTACATGTAGCTGATCAGCGTCGTGCAGAACAGGTTGAGCATGGCCTGGTAGTAGACCATCGACAGCCCCGGGTCGGACCCGACGTAGTCGACCCGGCCCAGCGCCTCCAGCGTGGCCCGGTGGGTCTCCAGTACCTCCCGCTGGCCGCTGAAGAAGGAGTAGGCGCCGGGCTGGCCGATTCCTGGCGGCGGGACCATGATGCCGGCGGTGATGAGGGTGGCACCGCGCTCTGTCGCCCAGCGGGCAGCCTGGCGGAGCCGGTCGGGGCTGTCGGAGCTCAGGTTCACCAGTACTCGACCGGTGAGGTCGACACCCTGCAGGGAGTTGTCCATGGCCGCGTAGTCGACCTGGCTGATCACAACGAGGGTGCTGGCGGCGACGGCCTCTGCCGCCGTGCTTGCTTCAGTGGCCCCGGCTGCAACGAGCTGCGTGGCGCGGCCCGGCGTACGGTTCCAGACGGTGGTCGGGTGGCCGGCGGCGAGGAAGGTCTCGGCCATCTTGGAGCCCATGGCGCCGAGGCCGATGACTGTGACTGCTTCGTGGTTGTTGGTCATGCCTTGATCCTGCGGAAGCCCGCTACGGATTCTCTACGGGTGCTGTCCGTAGCGGTGGCTACTGTTGCAGCGTGTACTTCGGGGTGCTGGGGCCGCTGCTGGTGCGGACAGACGCGGGCGAGCCGGTCGTCGTGCCTGACACCAAAGTGCGGGCGTTGCTGCTGGACCTCCTGGTCAACCTCGGCAAGCCCGTCTCGGCCGACCGGCTGATCGATGACCTGTGGGGCGACCGACCGCCTCGCAACGCCTCCGGCACCCTGCAAGCCCGCGTGTCTCAGCTCCGTACTGCGCTCGCGCGGGCCGAGCCGGGCGGTCGGGCTCTTGTCACGCACGGGCCGGGCGGCTACACGCTGGAGGTGCCGCAGGAGGTTGTCGATAGCAACAACTTCGAGCGGTTGGTGAGCGGGGCGGCTGGGCGTGTCGAGGTGCTGCAGGAGGCACTCGGGTTGTGGCGGGGGGCGGCGTACGCGGAGGTCGCTGATCGCGAGTTCGCGCGGGCGGCGCGGGATCGGCTGGAGGAGTTGCGGCTGACCGCTACCGAGGATCTTCTCGAGGCTCGGTTGAAGGCTGATCTCTTGCGGGGGGATGAGGCCGGGCGGGGGACGCTGCTGGGTGAGGTCGCGCAGCTTGTGGTGGAGCATCCGTTGCGGGAGCGGGTGCGGGGGATTCAGTTGCGGGCGCTGTATCGGGCCGGGCGGCAGGACGAGGCGCTGAAGGCGTTCGCGGAGTACCGGGAGTTGCTGGCTGAGGAGCTGGGCGCTGACCCAGGGCCGGAGCTGGCCGCGTTGCATCAGGCGATCCTGCGGCACGATCCCGCGTTGACCGCGGGCGCTGCGGTGGCCGTGAGCCCGGGAAGTCGACTGCCGGCGCCGGTGAACGAGCTGATCGGGCGGGAGGATCTGCTGACGGAGGCTCGGGCACTGCTGGAGCAGACACGCCTGCTGACGCTCATCGGATCAGGTGGAGTGGGGAAGACCCGGCTGGCCTTGGAACTGGCCCGCGACACCGCAGCAACAGGCACTGGGGGCGGAGACGCAGCGCGGGCGGGGGCTGCGGCTGAGGCGGGCGGGGTTGCCGCTGGAGCGGCCCTGGCTGCAGCTGGAACGGGCCGGGCCGTCGGTGAAGCGGGCGGGGTTGCCACTGCGGCGGGCCGGGGTGTGGGGCAGGTGGTTTTGGTGGAGTTGGCTGCTGTTCGGGATGTGGATGTGCTGGACGCGGTGGCTGCTGCGGTGGGGTTGCGGGATGACGTGGTGGGGGTGCCGGCTCCGGCGGTAGGGGTGGCGCTGTGCCAGCGGTTGGTCGAGGCGTTGGAGGCTCGGCCGACTCTGCTGGTGCTGGACAACTGTGAGCACCTTGTCGATGCCGTAGCCGACTTCGTGGGGATTTTGCTGGCGGAGACGCCGGGACTGCGCGTGCTGACGACCAGCCGCGAGCCGCTGGGTCTTGCAGGCGAGCACCTGTTGGAGGTGAACCCGCTGGAACCTGAAGCTGCCGCCCGCCTGTTCCGCGACCGAGCGGCCGCCGCCGGCGCACCTCTCCAGCCACTCACCACAGACGGAGCTGCTGTTGGGGTTATCTGCCGACGGTTGGATGGGATTCCGTTGGCGTTGGAGTTGGCGGCTACTCGGGTCCGGGCGCTGGGGGTGCAGGGGCTGGCTACGAAGCTGGACGACCGGTTCCGGTTGCTGGCGGGTGGACGTGGAGTGCCGGAGCGGCAGCGGACTCTGCGGGCGACCATCGACTGGAGTTGGGAGCTGCTGAGCGAGGAGGAGCAGACGCTGCTCCGGCGGCTCGCAGTACACGCGGACAGCTTCAGCCTGGAGGCTGCGGAGGAGGTCGGCGAGCTGCCGGCCGAAGTACTGGCTCGGCTGGTCGACCGGTCGTTGGTTGTCTCCACGGGAGGCCGGTATCGACTGCTGGAGACTGTCGCCGCCTACAGCATCGAGCGGCTGGTCGAGTCCGGTGAGGAGCCACGGTTGCGGCGCCGCCATTCGGCGTACTACGTGTCGCTGGCTGAGCAGGCGGAGCCGCATCTGCGTGGCGCCAACCAGCGGCTGTGGTTGAGCCGGCTGGACCTGGAGAGTGCCAACCTGCGGCTGGCGCTCCAGCACGCGTCGCCGGCGACTGCGCTGCGGCTGGTGAACGCCATGGCCTGGTACTGGTACCTCCGCGGACGCCTGGGCGAGGGGAGGCGCGCCTTGGCCGCTGCGCTCGCAGTACCGGGTCCTGCGAGTGCTGCGCGCGCTGCGGCGACTGTGTGGAGTGTGGGGTTCTCTGCGACGGCAGCGGACGGGAACAACCTGACGGCGGCCAGTGAGGCGGCGCTGGCTCTGTTTGAGTCGGTCGATGATGCGCAGGGTCGGGCGCGAGCTGAGTGGTTCCTGACGGCGACGCAGTGGGCGTACGGCGATGGTCGTGAGCTGATGGAGCGGGTTGACCGGGCTATTGCGACCTTCGAGCGGCTCGGGGACCGGTGGGGGTTGGCTGCTGCGCTCAGCACTCGGGCGCAGTTGTCGTTGACGCACGCTGACCTGCCTGCGCTGATGAAGGACGGCCTGCGGAGTGCAGAGTTGTTCGAGGAGCTTGGCGACGGGTGGGGGTTGTTGCAGGCGAACTACTCGCTGATCGTGGCTGCGGAGATCTCTGGCGACTACCCCACGGCTACCCAGCGGCTGCAAGACGCACTGCGGCTGGCGGAGGAGCTGGGGATGTGGACGGAGGTGTCGTTCCGTACGTCGGGGCTGGGGCGGATCGCGATGCTCACCGGGGACTACGACCGGGCCGACGAGTTGCACGAGCGGGCGCGGCGACTGGCGATCGAACAGTCGAACAAGTCGGCGGAGGAGTATGCCGAGGTCGGCCTCGGGATGACGGCGCGCCGGCGGGGTGAGCTGGACAAGGCGGAGCAGCACCTGGCGAAGTGGCTCGGGTGGTTGCGGCAGATCGGCGGGACGGCGGGGGTGTCGTTCATCCTCACCCAACTCGGTTTCATCGCAGACCAACGGGGAGACCACGCCACAGCCCTCCAACTACAGGCCGAAGCCCACACCACAGCCCTGACCACAGGAGACGAACGAGCCATCGCCCTGGCACTGGAAGGTCTGGCGAGCGCGCACGCCTGTGCCGGTCAAACAGGAAAAGCAAGAGAACTTTTGAAAGAAGCGGAGGAGTTGCGGTTGCGGGTGGGGGTGCCTTTGGGGGTGGGGGAAGGGTTTGATGTGGAGCGGGTTCGGCGGCGGATTGGAGGGTGGGCTTGATGGTTGAGTGGGTTGGGTTGGGGTCTGGGTTGGATGGGGACTTGGTGGTTGATGAAGCCGGCGTGGGCGAGGTTTCTCGGGATGCTGGGCGGTATCTGAGGACGACGCCGCGGGCGGTCTTGCGGCCGGGGTCTGTGCGTGACATCCAGGTGATGGTGGAGTTCTGTGCGCGGCGTGGGGTTTCGGTGGCGGCTCGGGGGTTGGCTAACACGACGCACGGGCAGGGGCTGGTCGACGGGTTGTTGGTCGACATGCGGTCGCTGAACACGATCCATGAGATCCGGGACGATCGTGCGGTGGTTGATGCGGGAGTCGACTGGCTGACGCTGACCAACGCGGCGCATGAGCGTGGCCTGACGCCGCCCGCACTCACGGGATTCCTCGGCCTCAGCCTCGGCGGCACCCTGTCGCTCGGCGGGATTCCACCCGCGATCCAGTCCGGTGGTCAGGTGGACAGCGTGATCGAGCTCGAGGTGGTCACCGGTACCGGCGAGCTGCGCCAGTGCTCGGCAACGCAAGACCGCGAACTCTTCGAAGCCGTTCTCGCGGGACTAGGGCAGTACGGAATCATCACCAAGGCGACGGTCGGCCTCGGACCGGCGCCCGACCAGGTCCGCGGGCACGAACTCACCTACCCCTACATCAGCGACTTCTTCAAAGACTTCCGGACGCTGCTAGGACGCGCGGAGATCAGCGAGATCTACGGCGACTGGTGGCGGCCGGGTGAGCACGGCGAGATCCAGCACCTCAACGCCTTCACCTTCCACTCACGGGCCGAGCCGCCCGACGACGCCCACCTGCTCCGCGGTCTCACCCCGAGCGCCACGGAGGTCAGCCAGACCGACTTCCTCCCGCACGTGACCCGCATCGACGTCGCTGTCGAGCAACTGCGCGAGCTGCTCGACTGGGACAACCTGGCCAAGCCGTGGCTTACCGTTTGGTTGCCGGAAGCAACCGTCGAGCAGTACGTCACCGAGGTGGTCGGCAACCTGACCCCGCGGGACATCGGCACCGGCGGATTCGTCCTGCTCTACGCCCACCGCCGCTCCCGCCTGACCAGGCCGTCGCTCAGCCTGCCGCAGGACGACGGGGAATGGGTCTACCTCTTCACCGTGATGACGGCCGGCCAACCCAGCACGGAGTTCGCCCACGAGATGCTGGCCCGGAACCGCCGCCTGTACGACCGGGCCCGCGCGCTCGGCGGCACGCGGTACCCGATCGAGTCGGTCCCGTTCAGCCAGGACGACTGGGCGGACCACTACGGCGCCCGCTGGCCAGGACTTCAGGCACTGAAGCAAAAGCACGACCCGGCCGGCATCCTCACTCCCGGCCCGGGCATCTTCCACCAGCCAACCGGCTAGCTACTACCAAACCAAGCGGCTTACTTACCCAGCCAGGCGTCGACCTTCGCCTGGTTGTCCTTGACCCACTTCTCGGCGGCCGCGTCCGGCGTCAGCTTGTCCTCGGCGATGTACTTCGCCACCACGTTCTGGTCGTCGTTGGTCCAGTTGAACTTCTTCACCAGCTCGTACGCCGGGCTGCCCGAGTCGGCGAACTTCTTCGAGACGATCTTGTCCAGCTCGTACGCCGGGTAGTCGCAGGCCACCTTCGCCGGCACCGCGTCGCAACCGGCCGTGTAGGGCGGCAGGTCGACCTTGACCAGCTTCAGCTCGTTGAAGAACCACTGCGGCTCGTAGAAGTACCCGATCACCGGCTTCTTGTTCTTCTCCGCGTCCCGGAACGCCTGGATCAGTGCCGTCTCCGAGCCTGCGTAGACGACCTTGAAGTCCAGCTTGAGGTTCTTCACCAGCGCCTCGTCGTTGGTGACGAAGGACGGGTCACCGTCCAGCAGCTGCCCCTTGCCGCCCGACTCGGAGGTCTTGAACAGGGCCGCGTTCTTGTTGAGGTTCTTCCAGTCCTTCAGCTCCGGCTTCTCGGCCGCGAGCCACGGCGGCAGGTACCAGCCGATGACGCCCTTGTTGCCGGACAGCCCGGCCTCGACGGCGACCTTCTGCTCGGTGATGTACTTCTTCTTCAGGTCCTCGTGACCCCAGTTCTCCAGGATCGCGTCGACCTCGCCGGTGCTGAAACCCTGCCAGGAGATCTCCTCCTTGAGGTTCTTCTTCACCACCTTGCAGCCGAGCTCCTTGGTCGCCACGTACCCGACCACGGCCGCGTTCGCCTCGTACCCGACCCACGGGCTGACGGCCAGGTTGAAGGTGCCGCACTCCTTGCCACTGTTGCCGGCGGCCGGCTTGTCGGACTCCCCGACCTTCGCACCCCCACAGGCGGTCAGCGCCAGCGCCAGCGCGGTCAGCACTCCAGCAGTTCGGAGCTTCTTGGTCACCACAGGTTGTCTCCTCTAACTATTCCTTTGAACTTCCGGGTACGCCGGGCCGCGGCCTGGGTGATCCGGTCGAGCATCACGCCGAGCAGCACGATGGCCAGCCCGGCAGCGAGTCCCTTGCCGTACAGCTCGCTCTGCGCGAAGCCGGCGGCGACGTCGTACCCGAGGGCGCCGGCCCCGACCAGGCCGCCGACGACGACCATCGAGAGGACGTAGATCAGGCCCTGGTTGACCGCCAGCGTGATCGCCCGCCGGGCCACCGGGAGCTGCACCTTGCTGATCACCTGCCAGGTGCTGGAGCCGACCGAGTTCGCCGCCTCGACGGTCGCGACGGGTACCGCCCTGATGCCGTCGGCAACGATCTTGGTGGTCACCGGTACGGCGAAGACGACGGCGGCCGCGATCGCGGTGAACCGGCTGGTCCCGAACAGCGCCAGGAACGGTACGAGGTACACGAACGGCGGCATCGTCTGGCCGGCGTCGAGCACCGGCCGGAGCCAACTGTCGGCGCGATGGTTGCGACCGGTCCACACGCCGAGCACGATCCCGACGGCGACCACCACGACGGTGGCGAGCAGGGTCGAGGCGAGCGTGACCATGCTGTCGTGCCAGACCCCGGTCGCGACCAGGAGACCAAGACAAACAGCAGCCGGTACTGCGCCTCGCCAGCTGCCCAGCAACGCGGCCAGCGCCACGACCACCACGGAAACCAGCCACCACGGCGACTCTGTGAGCAGCGCTTCGAGCGGGTTGAGAACGCCGTTCGTCACCACGTCGCGGACGCCGAACGTGAAGCCGCCGAAGACGTCCTGCACCCAGGTCGTCACGTCAGCCGCCGCGACGGCGATCTTCGAGCCGATATTGGCACCGGTCGGGAACTCGGCCGCCCACAGATAGGTCCGCGAGAACCACACCGCCACGAGTGCGCCGATCGCCCCGACGCCGAGCAGCACCTTGCGCCGCAGGCTCGCAGTACGCCACGGGCGGTCGCCGGCCGCGGTGGTGACCCGGTCGAGCACGATGGCCAGGACGACGATCGCCAGGCCGGCGTTGAACGCGACCCCGACATCAAGCGTCTGCAGCGCCTTGAGCACGGTCTGGCCGAGGCCGGGCGCATCGATCAGGGCGGCGACGGTCACCATCGACAGCGCGGCCATGATCGTCTGGTTGATGCCGACGACGACCGTACTGCGCGACATCGGCAGCAGCACCTTGAACAGGGTCTGGCCACCCGACGAGCCCAGAGAACGCGCCGCCTCGACACTCTCCCGCGGCACCGAGCGGATCGCGTGCGCGGTCAGCCGGACCACCGGGGGCGCCGCGTAGATCAGGGTCGCGATCGTCGCCGCGGCCGGGCCGATCGCGAAGAACAAGGTGAGCGGCGCGAGGTACACGAAGGTCGGCAGCGTCTGCATCAGGTCGAGGATCAGCGTCGCGACCTTGAAGGCGCGATCCGACAACCCGGCCCAGATGCCGAGTGGCATGCCCACGAGCAGCGCCAGCAACACCGCCGCGATGGTCAGTGAGAGCGTATCCATGCTCTCCTGCCACAACCCCTGCAGCCCGAGGAAGGTCAGCCCCGCCGCGGTCAGCACCGCGACCTTCCAGTTCCCGAAGGCCCAGGCCAGGTACGCCGCGACCGCGACGACCCCGAGCCACCCGATCACCGGCACCGGCCGCCCGTACGACGGTTGCGCGATGACCGCCTGCAGCAGGATGACGAGCTGGTCCACGCCGGTCCGGATCGCGTCGAGGAACGCGTTGCCGCTGCCCAGGAAGTCGCGGTGGTCGGTCAGCCAGCGATGCAGCCCGGTGGTCTCCTGACCGCCGAGCGCGAGCGTGTTGACGCCCTTCAGCAGGAACCAGGCGGCGACCCAGGCGACCAGCAGGACGCCGACGATCACCCCACGGCGCGGCCGTCGGACCTCGAGCTCGAGCGAGTTGGTGATGGAAGCCATCAGGAGGAGTGCCGGGCGGCACGCTCGGGGGCAGTATCCCGGTCCGCGACGACGGCGAGGATCTCCTCGTCGCCGATCACGCCGAGCAGTTGCCCGTCGGCAACGACCTTCACCGGCCGGTCCGCCTCGAGGACCAGCCGGGTCGCCTCGCGGACCAGGACGTCGGGGCCGAGCTCGGGGCCGTCCAGCGGTTCACCGTCGCGCGGCGGGCGGACGATCCAGCGCAGGGTGAGGACGTCGGCCCGCGGTACGTCGCGGACGAAGTCGCGGACGTAGTCGTCGGCCGGAGCCCCGACGAGTTCGTCGCCGGTGCCGAGCTGGACCGCTTCGCCGTCGCGCATCAGCAGGATCCGGTCGCCGAGCTTGAGCGCCTCGGACAGGTCGTGGGTGATGAAGACCATCGTCTTGCCGACCTCCTGGTGCAGCCGGACGACCTCCGTCTGCATCTCCCGGCGGATCAGCGGATCGAGCGCGGAGAACGGCTCGTCGAACAGCAGTACGTCGGGGTCGCCCGCGAGCGCGCGAGCCAGGCCGACCCGCTGCTGCATGCCGCCCGAGAGCTGCTCGGGGTACAGGTTCTCGTTGCCGCTCAGGCCGACCAAGTCGATCACTTCCTGGGCGCGGCGGCGGCGATCCGGCTTGCTCTCGCCGCGCACCTCGAGGCCGTAGGAGACGTTGTCGATCACCTTGCGGTGCGGGAGCAGGCCGAAGTGCTGGAACACCATCGAGAACTTGCTCCGGCGCAGCGTCCGGAGCCGCTTCTCGTCGGCGGCGCGCAGGTCCTCGCCCTCGAAGATGATGCTGCCGGCGGTGGGCTCGATCAGCCGGGTCAGGCAGCGGACGAGCGTCGACTTACCGGATCCGGACAGGCCCATCACCACGAAGACCTCGCCGGGGGCGACGTCGAAACTGAGGTCGCGGACGGCCGCCGTACAGCCGGTCTGGTGGAGCAGCTGGGAGCGGGTCAGCCCCGCGAGCTCGGGCCGGCGGGGGACCCGGGCGGCCTTCGGTCCGAAGACCTTCCACAGGCCTTGGATCGACAGCAGCGCCTCGCTGTCGTCCAAGTCGGGGTACTCGAGCTGAGCGGTCACAATGGTTCACCCTCGCATCCCGGCCACCGGGTTCGTCGTGAACCGCCGACACTATCGAAACGATAGGTCCGGAGTTCCCCCGCGGGTATCTGACTCCACAAGCTTTACCCGCTCTTACCGCGCCTCACGCGGGCCGCCAGTGTCTTGAGCCGGGGGTTCCTGCAGCAGCTCCGGTGTCCAGGTGCGTGCATCGCAAGGCGGAGGAGCGTCCTCGATGCGGAGCATCGTGGACGTTTCTCCAACGCCGCGAGGTGCGTGCCTGGGCACCGGAGCTGCGCAGGAACCCCCGGCTCAAGACACTAGGGAGTGTACGGCGGAGCCTCGCCCCAGCCCCAATGCGGGACTGGCGCCTTCGGGGGTGGGGTGGCACCGGGCTGCGAGTTCGCCAGCGCGAGCCGGGTGCCCCATTCGACGTACGCGACGAAGGCCGAGCGGAACTCGGGGTCGTCGGGCAGGCCGGCCGGGCCGGCGCTGGCGGCGATCAGCGCGGCCCAGCGGGACCGCTGCTCCTCGGTCAGGCCGAGGTTCAGGTGATGCCCGAGCATCGCCGGGTAGCCGCCGAGCTCGTCGGTGTAGCGGCTCGGGCCGCCGAACACCTCGCCGAGCCAGAGCGCCACGTGCTCGCGGTGCTTGTCACTCATGTGCGCGAAGACCGGCGCGAGGATCGGATCCTCGAGCACCTTGTCGTAGAACACCTCGGTCAGCCGGAGAAACGCCTCCGCACCGCCCGCCCATTCGTACACCGTCGGCGTCGTCATGTAATCAGGTAATCAGATCGAGGGGTTCAGGCAAGCGCCCGCGCGATTTCGAGCTGGTTCGGCTCGATCTCGTCGTCTTCGCCGCCGTCGAGGTCCCAGAGCACGTTCTGCAGGATCCGGACCATCGTCCAGCCGATCGCCCGGTCGCGCTCCAGCCCGGTCACGGCGAGCATCAGGTCGAACCGACGCCGGATCGCACCGTGCAGGTTGCCCGTCGCGACCAGGTCGTCCCAGCGGTTGCCCAGCGCCGGGAGCAGCTCGAAACACGGGTCACCGGCCAGCGGCTTCGGGTCGATGACCAGCCACGGCTCGCGCTGCGCCGCCATCACGTTGCCGTAGTGCAGGTCCCAGTGCAGCAGGCGATCGCCGGGCTCCTGCGCCAATTCGGCTGCCTGCGCGACGTACCGGCGTACGAGGGACTGTTGAGCGGGGTCAGCCAGCAGCGGGATCAGCGCTGGGGCGTCAGCCAGCATCTCCGCCACCACATCGGCGAGCGTACGCAGGCCAGGAGGAGCCGGTACTACGGTGAGCCGGGCGAGCAACTCGGCCAGGATGCGGGTCGCCTCGGTGTCGTCGGGGACGTCGTTGAGCGTCCGGGGCTCCAGTCGCTCCAGCAGGAGGGTGGAGTTCGCCGGGTCGTCCTCGAACACCTCCACGACAGCGTCGGCCGGCCAGTTCCGCAAACCGAGCGCCTCACCCTCGCTCTCCTCGTTGAACGGCTGCAGCTTCAGCATCGCGGGAGTCCCGTCGGCCCGCTCGACCGGCAGGATGATCGAGGCCATGCCGTGCAGCGGCTTGCCGTCGAGCCGCAGCTTCCAGCGATCCAGGTACTCCGCGGCCAGTGCGGGCGCGGACTCGAGCCACGGCAACTCGTCGGAGAGCGTCTCGAAGAGCGGAGCCGGTACTTCGAACAGTGGGGTCATCGTCGGCAACATTAGAGCCTGGGGCACTAGGTGTGCTTGGGTTTTGCGGTGAGCTCACTGGAGGCAAGGCATCGGCAGGCCCAGCTGGTCGTGTCGATCGTCTATCTCGGCATCCCGCTGGTCTTCCTCGGACTGACGCTGTGGATCAGCGCGAAGGCCGACACCTTCAACTGGCAAGCCGCGCTGATCCCGCTTGCGCTGCTGGCCGCCGGTTGGTGGCGGCGCGGGAAGAGTCGCTACAAACCGGTCAGCTGGAGGTGGGCCGGTTACGCGATGGGTGGCGTGACGGCGATGTTCACCTCCTTCTACACCATCGTGCTCGACTCGTCCTCGCTGTCGATGTGGTTCCTGCCGATCGGACTTGGCGGCGCAATCATCGGTGGGGCGTTGGCGGGTTACGGCTTCCGCCAGCTGATGTCTCCCGCGATCCCGGAGCTGGCCGATTCGCCGTACGAGCTGAGCTTCCGGATGCGCGGCCTGACCCGGCTGCGGCTCTCGATCGGCGCCGACCAGGTCGCGCTGCACGAGCTGATGGTGGTGCAGTCGGCCGAGGGCGGTCAGACAACCGAGCGGGACAAGGCCTACCCGTTGACGGCTGTCACCGGGGTGCACGCCGTCGAGCTGTCGGGGCACGAGCGGCTCAAATACCCCGTGACCATGAAGCTTGCGCCAGCCAGCAGCCCCGGCCCGGGCCTCATCCTGCAGGCGCAGGGCCAGGACTGGGTCCTCCCAGTCAACGACGCACCGGTCATCGCGGAAATCCTCAACCGCCGCATCGCAGCCGCCCGCGTTCGGTAGGGCCGGACCGCCACCACTCACAAAGCTGCTCTCCGCAGCCCGAGTCATACCCGCTCACGCCTGAGCAGGACCGGCCAGGTGGGTTTTGTGAGTGGTGGCGGTCCGCCCGCTGCGGCTAGTTGCCGGCGGCGGCACGTTCCTTGCGGGCCGTGTCGGCCTTTTCGGCCTGCCAGCCGTCCTCGTTCTTGCCGAGTCGCCAGTAGCCGGACAGGGAGACCTGCTCGCGCGCGAGACCGCGGTCAGCGAAGAGGTGGCGGCGCAAGCGCAGTACGAAACCGGCCTCGCCGTGGACGAACGCCTGGACCTCGCCGGGTGGGAACTCCAGCGCCTCGACCGCCTCGACCAGGCCGTCACCGCGCTCGCCACCGCGACCGGCCCGGTGCAGCCAGGTCAGCTCGACGTCGCCGGAGCCGCTGAACTTCTGCTCCTCGGTCTCGTCCTCGACCTCGAGGAACACCTTGGCCAGCGCGCCCGGCGGCAGCGCCTCGATCGCGGCACCGATCGCCGGCAGCGCGCTCTCGTCCCCGACCAGCAGATGCCAGCCGGCGGACTCCTGCGGGGAGTAGGCGCCGCCGGGACCGTTGAACCAGAGCTTGTCGCCGGGCTGCGCCTTCGCGGCCCACGGACCGGCAATGCCCTCGTCGCCGTGGTGCACGAAGTCGATGGTCAGCTCCTTGGCGGCGTCGTCCCAGGAGCGGACGGTGTAGGTCCGCATCGTGGGCCAGTGTTCGGACGGGAGCTGCTCGCGGACGGCGCCCATGTCGAGCGGGTCCGGGTACTCGACGCCGGGCTGCAGGAACAGCAGCTTCACGTAGTGGTCAGTGGTGTCGTTGTCGACGAACTCGTCGCAACTCAGCACCACCCTGATCATGTGCGGGGTGACGCGCTCGGTGCGGCGGACAACCGCCAGCTTCGCGCGGCGGCTACGGGGTGCGGGCGTGCTCACGCGACCACGGTCCTCTCGACCTTCAGGCTTGGGCGGAATTTGGTTAGGCATACCTAACTAGCCTAACCCACCCCGCCCAACCGGTCAGACGCCTGCTGTGTCGGTGAGCCGCGACCCGGCGTCGTACTCGGCGCACAGGTTGTCGTTCACGACCTGCAGCGGGAGCCGGACGCCGTAAGGCTTTCCTGTCGCGGAGTCGTAGATCACCGCCTTCACCTGGTACGCCGAACCGAACGGAACCGCCCTCGGGATCACCTGGACGGCGAGCTTCGGCAGGTGCATACCGGTGACCGCGATGCTCGACCCGTCGACAGGTGTCTCGCTGATCATGTCTCCGCCCATGTCGAGGACGTAGCCCGGCAGGACGCCGTACACCTTGCAGGTGCCGTTCGCCGTCGAGGGAACCTCGGCCGTGCCCGTCCAGGTGCCGTTCTTCAACGTGCCGGCGGTCCGTCGCAAGTGGCCGCCGATCATCGACTGGATCGGACCAGTGCCACCGGTGCGCTTGAGGAGCACAGCGAGCGATGTGTCGTTGTCGTCCAGGTTGTCAGAGTTGTATCCCGCCTTGATCGTGACCCCCACCGCGACCCGCTTGAGACCCGAGACGAGCACCGTCGAACGGCCGAGCGTCACGCTCGTGACGGTCAGTTTCGGATCCGGCGACTGCGCCGTACCGGACGCCGCCACCGCGGACGGTGCCTGCCACCAGCAGCGCCGCCATTGCCACCAACGCCGACCCGATGGCGGCCGGCACGCGTCCGGTCTTCATCAGGTGCCCTGAATCGCGAACATCCGGCTGTAGCCGGCCTGGAAGCGGTTGCAGGTCGGGAAGTAGACGCGGTAACTGTTGTTGCCGAGGTTCGGCGGCTGGGCCACCACTGTGAAGCGGCCGCTCTGGCGGACGGTGCTTTGGTTGGCTAGGCGCCAAGCAGTCCTGCCGTGAAGGCGTTGCAGCAGCACCGGGCAGCGATAGGGCGCGCCCGCGACACTGCCGTTGACTGGAACGTACGTGCTGACCGGCGCGCTGGTCTTCGACGGGATCGCCGCGACGATGCCCGGCCGGAGCGGGAAAAAACCGTGGCTGATGGTGTCGAAGAAGCGACCGCGCACGCGGACGCAGTTGAGCCAATCAGCCGCAGCGGCCGGGAACGAGGTGTACAGGACGCCCGCTGTGTCGGTGAGCCGGGTCACGGCGTCGTGCTCGACGCACAGGTTGTCGAACGTGACCTGCAGCGGGAGCCGGACGCCGTACGGCTTGCCGGTCGCGGAGTCGTAGATGACCGCCTTCACCTGGTACGGCGAACCGAAGGGGACCACCCTGGGGATCACCTGAACGGCGAGCTTTGGCAGGTGCACACCGGTGACCGCGATGCTCGGCCCGTCGAACGGCGTCTCGGTCGTCATGTCTCCGGGCTGCAGGTAGCCCGGCAGGACGCCGTACACCTTGAAGGTGCCGTTGGCCGTCGAGGGGATGTCGACGGTGCCGGTCCAGGTGCCGTCTTTCAGCGTGCCGCCGGTTCGCTTCAACTGGCCGGCGATCATGTACTTCAGCGGGCCGACGCCGCCGGTGCGCTGGAAGAACACGTTAAGCGGCGTCTCGACAGTTGAGTTGTAGCCCGCCTTGACCGTCACTCCCACCACGAACCGGTTGAGCCCCGAGACGAGCACCGACGAACGGCCGAGTGTCACGCTGGTGACGGTCAGGTTCGGGTCCGGTGATTGCGCCGCAGTTGGCGCAGCCGCCGCCGAGGGTGCCGTCACCAGCGCCGCCGCCAAGGACACTGTCCCCACCAGTGCCGTCACCTTCGTCAGTTTCGCTCGTAAGCGCCCCACCCCTTTGTCCATTTTCGCAGGATGGCACGGTGCGGGGCGATTTCCTAGGGCTTCATTGCGAAAGTCCGTTACGCGGAAATTCTTCATTCTTATGACAACTTTTCCGCTCGCGCCCGCATCAAGTCTTCAGGTGCCCTGAATCGCGAAGGTCCGGCTGTAGCCGGCCTGGTAGCGGTTGCAGGTCGGGAAGTAGACCCGGTAGCTGTTGTTCCCGAGGTTCGGCGGCTGGGCCATGACGGTGAAGCGGCCGCTCGCCCGGACGGCACCCTTGTTGGCCAGGCGCCACGCCGTCCTGCCGTGAAGCCGTTGCAGCAGCACCGGGCACAGCTCAGGAGCACCCGCGACCGATCCATTGACCGGTACGACGGTGCTGACCGGCACCCTGGTCTTCGACGGCGTCACCCCGACGATGCCCGGCCGCAGCGGCAAGAAGAACCGGTTGATGGTGTCGAAGGCGGGACCCAGCACGCGGATGCAGTTGGAGGAATTCGCCGAGGCGGCCGGGAACGAGGTTTACAGGATGCCGGCCGTGGTGGTGCGCCCGGAGTGGATGGCGCTGAGGTGGCAGAGGATGTCGTCAGCCGCAAGCCCCACCGGGATCTTGGTGCCGTACGGCTTGCCGGTCGCAGTGTCGTAGATCGCCGTCTTCACCTGGTACGGCGAGCCGAACGGAACCACCCTGGGGATCACCTGAGCGACGAGCTTGGGCACGTGGACACCGGTGACCGCGATGCTCGGCCCGGCGAACAGCGCGTAGCTCTGGGGCATGTCGATGTGGAGGTTGCCCCGCATGACCCACTCCACCGTGAAGGTCCCGTTCGCCGTCGAGGGCACGGAGAGCGTTCCCGTGTAGGTGCCGTCCCGCACGGTGCCGGCCGTCAACTCCAGATACCTGGCGACCATGTACCCGAGCGGACCGACGCCGCCGGTGCGCTTCAGGTACACGTTGAGCTGCAATGGGTCCTGCGGACCGTCCACGCGGTACTCCGCCTTGACCGTGACCCCGACCGCGACCCGGTTGAGCCCTGAGACGAGGACCGTCGAACGGCCCAGCGTCACGCTCTTGATGATCAGGTCCGGGTCCGGCGTCTGTGCCGCACTCGGCGCTGCCACCGCCGACGGTGCCGTCAACAGCACCGCCGCCATCGACACTGTCCCCACCAATGCCGTCCATTTCGTCATTCTTGCTCGTAAGCGCCCCACCTTGGTCTCCATTCGCGCAGGATGACAGTCGGCGTGGGTATTTCCCAGGGCTGCCTCGGTATAGGCTGCGGAAAAGAGCGTTCCGGAGAATTCAGCACGATATCCAGGGGAGCTTTGCCTTTTTCGCAACTTTTACGGCCTCCTCCGCATCAGGTCTTCTGAGGGGTTCAGCGCCCGTTCATCTGCCGGTCAACTGGTTCCCGCGTCCCGGCCCGGCGGGGCGCCAAAGATTGCGGGATGAGTCAGGTTTTCGGCACGCCCCGGCGGCCGGCGTACGCGGTCACCCGGACGGATCAGCTGGGCCGGCCGATCTCGCTCGACCGGCGTGCGCCCGAGGGCAACTCGGTGCTGTTCACCGGTGGGCCGGGGATGGGCAAGAGCCTCGAGCTGGACCGGGCCCAGGAGCTGGCCCGGCAGAACGGCTGGACCGCCATCCGGGTCGACGCCTCACCCCGCGAGCCACTGGAGAACCGCTTCGTCCGGGCGGTCAGCGAGGACCTCGGCGGGTTACGCAAGCGGCACGGGTACTTCGCGCTGCGCAAGCTGAAGAAGACCTTGCGGGACCTGACCCAGAGCAGCCGCAACCAGCAGAACGGCGCGGAACTCCGCTTCGGCGTCATGCCGGTCCAGGCCGTGGTCAAGAAGCAGTGGGATGCGCCGGGCAAGGACGGCATCGGCAGCACGCTGAACCAGCTGGCCGACAACCTGGGCGAGCTGGCCGCCAAGAAGCGGCAGCCGGTGATGCTGATGGTCGACAATCTCGATGTCGCGTCCGAGCGGGATCTCGCCGCGTTGACCGAGCTTTCCGCGCATCTGGAGCGGCAGGGCCGGCCGGTGTACCTCGTCGGCGCGGGCGGCGAGCTGGCGGCGACGCGGCTGATGGCCGCGTCCGGCGGGATGTCCGGGATCGCGACCGGCGTGACGGCGCGGTTCGACGTACGGGAGTGTGGGCCGTTGAGTGCCGACGAGCTGCGGCCGACGGTGACCGAGCCGTTGCGGCAGGCGGGAATTCCGTACCAGCCCGAGGCCGTCGAGAGCCTGCTCAAATCGGCCAATGGCAACCCGAGCCGGTTGCGGGATCTGTCGGAGACGGCGCTGCAGGTCGCGCGGCCGCCGTACGGGATCACTGCCGATGTGGCGAAACAGGCGACGGCTCAGGTGAACGCTCGGGCTCGGGTGTTCTATCAGGCTGCCTGGAACAACTGCTCAGCTGCCGAGAAGGATTTGCTGGCGAAGGTCGCAGTACGCGGGCCGCGCGGGTTGGCGATGGCGAGTGAGACTCAGGCGGCTGGGCCGGGCAAGTGGCAGGAGGTGGATGCTGCCAGGCAGGGGTTGGTCGCGCGCGGGATGTTGCGCGAGAGCCCGAGCGGTCAGCGGGTGTCGCTTGCGGATCCTGGGCTGGAGGAGTGGGTTCAGACGCGAGTGGGTCAGTCTGCCGCTCATGCTGGGGTCGCACTACCCGGTACGCCGGCGCCGGCGATCACCCAGCCGGATCCGCGGAGTCCGGCGGTAGGTGCTGCAGGCAACCATCATCGCGGTCCGAACACCACCACCCGCCAGGTCGGCAACACCGCTTTCACCATCAACAGTTAGCAGCAGCCGTCGTTGCAGGCTGTTTCTGTAGCACCTGGTTTTAGAGCGAGGTACCGCGGCCCCTGCCCACCGTGCTCTGCAGAAGCACCATCTACCCGCCGGTCGGAGGCGAGCGGAAGCTCCTGACCCCTTGGCGTGCTCACTTGCACTCGACTGCGGTGTCTGGCGGGCAACAGGCTGGGTCTACCGCGAGGGCGATGGCGAGGAGTTGTTTGAGGGCTGTGCCGAGGGTGGGGTCGGTCAGTTCGTAGCGGGTTCGGCGGCCTTCTGGTTCTGCTACCACCAGGCCGCAGCCGCGGAGGCAGGCGAGGTGGTTGGACAGCGACTGGCGGCTGACGCCGATGCGATCCGCCAGGTCGGCCGGGTAGCTCGGGCCTTCGGTGAGGACGAGCATCACCTGGGTCCGGGTCGGGTCCGACAACGCATGCCCGAAACGGGCCAGCACTTCACTCCGGCTGATCGTGTCCACGCCACGCGGTACATCAAAAGCTGTATTCACCGAAAGCTGTATCAATCGGCGACCGCCGCCGGCGCCTCCCGTTGAGCCCGCTGCCACATCACCGCGAGCACGACCGCCGCCAGTACGCCGGCCGCGCCGAACCAGCCGACCGCCTCGACCGCGTCCGTCTTGTCCGCGAGCAGACCGGCAAAAAGCGGGCTGACGCCGGTCGCGGTGGTCAGCCCGGAGTTGGACATCCCGATTGCCTGGCCGCGCCGCGCGTCCGGCAGCATGAACGTCATCGTCGTCGTCACCTGCATCACCACGATCGTCCCGAACGCCCCGGCCAGCACGAAGAGCACGATCGACACCACCAGCCCGGGCCGGAGCAGGCAAAGCGCGACCGGCGCCGCCGCAAGGATCGCCAACGGCCCGAGCAGCTTCGGCCGGAACTCCTCCGGCACGAGTTTGCTGAACACGAACGCACCGACCACACTCCCGAACGGATCAGCCGCCAGGATCAACCCGACCACCACCGAGCTGCCACCGAACACCGCGGCGTACGGCGCAGCCATCCCCTCGTAGACGGCGACGAGCGCCATCAGCCAGAGCATCAGGACCAGCGCCCGCATCCCACGATCCGCGAAGAGCAGGCCGCACGACTCTCCCGCCGATCCCCGCCAGGACCGCCGTACGCCGGTGTCTCCTGCCGCGCCGGCGCGGTCGGCCGCGGGTCGCGCCTTCAGGCAGGTGCGGATGAGCAACGCGGAGCCGAAGAAGGTGAGCGCGTCGAGCAACAGGACGATGTACGGGTTGAACACGGCGATCAGCAGACCGCCGCCCGCGAAGCCGGCCATCTGCGCGGACTGGATGGTGATACTGCGAATCGCCATCCCGGTCGCGAAGCGCTCTTCGCCGAGCACATCCGGCAGCAACGCGAGCTGGGCCGACTTGAAGACCGGCTGCAGCAGCGACACGATCCCGACCAGCACACACAACGACCAGAACGGCATCGCCGGAATCGCCACCAGCAGGATCAGGCAGCCGCGCACCCCGTCGACCCACATGATCAGCTCACGCCGCGGGAACCGATCGGCCAGCCCGGTCAAGAAGATCCCACCGAGCAGGGACGGCACAAACGTCAACGCATAGGTCAGCCCAGTAAGCGCAGCCGACCCCGTATCGGCAAACACCAGAACCGACAACGCCACCCGAGCCAGCTGATCCCCAGCCACCGACTGAAGCTCAGCCCACCACATCGCCCGAAACTCCGGAACGCGAAACACTTCCTTGTAGCTCGTGCGACTCACCATGCGCCGGAGCGTAAAACGCCCCCGGCCCGCAACCCCCCACCATTCGACCCTACTGAAAACCCTTGACCGGATCAGTGAGGTTCAAACGCAAACTACTGGCCGGCGAACCCAGGAGGCAGAAAGTTGCCTAGAGCAACTTACCTACCGAGCCGCCGACTCAGTTCCCGTTACAACTCGTCAGGGTTGTTGATGTCGGCAGTAGGAACTCCCAGCTCACGCCATACCGCCAAGAGAGTCTTGTCGCCGGACGCGGCGACCAGATCTCCGTCGCCGAACAGCTGCTCGGCAGCCGCGCAGTGGACGGCGTCATACCCTCGAAGGGAGCTCTTCAGTGCCAGCTCAGCCGCTCGCCGGCTCAGCTCGCCGTCCAGTTCGACCACGTCGAACTCCTGCCAGAGCTCGGTCAGACCTTCCTGCGCCGTCCGGAGCTTTGCTGAACTGACCCGGCCTGACCTCTGGGCGCGGGCCAGCGCCGCCGAGGCTTCGACGTACAGGAGTCTCGTCGTCACCACGTCATGAGCGGTGTTCCACAGCTCCGAGCAGGAGGACGACGAGGACTCGTCGATCAGGATGGGGACGAACGCGGAGGTGTCGAAGTAGCAGATCACCGGCGCTGCTCATCAATGAGATCACTGACCGGCCCGTCCGTCTTGATCGGTACGGGTGCGGGCCGCTTACGTCGCTCGGCGGGCGTCACCTTGCCCTCGGCGATCAAACGCTCGAGCGTGGTCCGTTCGGTGACCGGCACGATGCGGGCGATCGGTTTGCCGTGGTCGGTGACGGTGATGGTTCGTCCGCCGCGTACTTCGGCGAGGTGGCGGCTGAGGCCGTCCCGGAGTTCTCGGATGCCGACGTCCATCAGTCCTCCTGTGGTCACTTTATCTCTCCCTATTGTAGCCACATCAATCATTCTTCGAGTGTTGTCGGCTACGACGCCGCTGCGAAGGGCTGATCGGGGGCAGATGGGAGGGCAGCGTGGGGCTTTCAGGTGCTGGGGACGGTGTGGGGGTTACGGCCAGATGGAGGCAATCCATTCGGGGTGGTCTATGAAGGGGTTGCGGTTGTGTTGCCAGGTTTCGTAGATGACCTGGTTGCGGCGTTTTTCGAAGGTGTCCGGTGGGTCGGCGGCGCTCCAGGCCTTCAGGACTGAGAGTTTGCCGATGTAGGGCGTGCTGCCGTTGTTGACCGCGTTGTTAGGTTCGAGGTTCGGCCAGCCGTCGTTGCCTTCGTAGCGGACCGCCATGTACAGGATCATTCGGGCGACATCACCCCGTACTGCGGCTCGCGGGGAGAACGAGTCGCTGTCCGCGGCGCAACCCGGGCACTCGGCCACGGTCGAGCCGCCGTTGTCGAAGTCGAGGTTGCCGCGGGCACCGTTCACCGAGACGTCCTCGGGGCGCAGGTGGTGCACATCCGTGCCGGGGCCGGTCGCCGTACCGAAGTCGCCGTGGGACTTGGCCCAGACGTGTTCGCGGTTCCAGTCGTTCACGCCGCCGCCGTTGGTGCTCTTGCTCTGCGAGCGGCCCGAGTACAGCAGGATCACGTTGTTGGTGTTGGCCGGGTCCTGGTCGGTGTCCTTGAGCGCGTTCCAGACCTGGTCGTAGCTCAGCTTGGTCTGGTTCGAGATGATCCTGTGCAGCGCGGCCTTCAGCGCTGCCCCCGTCTTGCCGGCGGCCGGTGCGTAGTAGTCACCCGGATCCGACGGACCTGGACCCGTCCCGCCGCCACCACTGAACGCGGTCGGATTCTTCAGCCCGGCATGGGGAGTGAAGTACGGCGTCAGCGTCCCGGTCACGCTGATCTTGGTGCCGATCAGCCCCGGATTCGACTGCAGCCCGTACTGCGCCCGGAAGCTGGTCGGGATCTGGACGTACAGCATCGCCGACGTGCTCGTCTGCGCGGCCGAGTCCGCCAGCGCCAGCGCGGTGTCACCGGTGAAGTTGCTCCGGATCACCGTGTTCGCGGCCGTCGGCTGGCCGACCACGTACCCCTCGACGGTGGCGACCGACCCGTTCTGTTGCTGGATCGCCGCACTCACGGTCAGGTTCGCCGTGGTCGCGGCGGTCGACGGATTGACGCCGAAGGCAAGTAATGCCAGCAGGACGCCGAAGATCAGCGCCGGACGGAAAGCACGATGAGCAGGCACGGCATCTCCCAGGGGCGGTTGGGAATCACGGCGACGCTGATCAGTCTGCCCGCATCGGCACCGTATCGAACGTCAAACCCCGGCAAAGGTTGTCCGACGATCCGGCAAACCACGGATGACCGCACGTGCCGAAGAACGTCGGACGCAGGGCGCTAGCTCACCTGGATCGTCCACGGACCGCCGGCCGCCTGCAGCTGGACGAAGGGATAGCCGGGGCGGTTCTCGTTGAAGGTCTTCAGTGCGTAGATCTGGTAGCTGCCCGGATCCAGGCCCCGACCGGTGCCGCACGGCCGGACGGACAGCGCGGTCACGACGGTGGCCGTTTGCCGCGGCAAGAACAGCCAGCGACGACCGGCCATCGGCTCACGCGGAGTCAACGCGACGACCCCGCCATCCTTGACTACGACGAATCGCGGTCCATCGGTGGCGCTGGCCAGGTCCAGCGTTCTGCCGGTGGTGTTACTGATGTGGACGGGGACCCACCCACTGGCCCCATCGGCGGACAGCTTCACTTTCCGCGTCGTCACCATGATCCGCAGCGACGGATCGCCCGTGATGGTCGCGGTGAGACGCGCCCCACAGGTGTCCCACGCCTTCTTCTCAGTGCTGACGGTCATCGTCGGAGCCGCAGGTCGAGCCAGAGTCGGAGCCGAAGTCGGCGGCCCTCCGGCGACGGGCCACTGCTCCGGCCCACTGCCCGGCAGTACTGCGTACGCTCCCGCCGCGAGCATCACCGCTGTCGACGCGGCGACCGTCGCCATCAGCGCGGCGCGGCGGCGCCGGCGCGAGCGGATGCGGGGCACCAACTGCTCCTTGTCCACCTCGACCAGCTCTGCCCCGTCATCGGCCAGGCCTTGCAGAAGGTACTTCAAGTCTCCGGAGGTCATCGCAGGCTCTCTTTGGTCGCGCCGAGCTGAGCGGCCAACTTGACCCTCGCATCGGCCAGATGACGTTTCACCGTGCCCTCGGCGCAGCTGAGTTGCTCGGCGATCTCGAGGACAGTGCGGTCCTCGTAGTACCGCAGGACGATGCAAGCGCGCTGTTTGGGCGACAGGGTCGACAACGCCTGCCGCACCTCGTCGGCGATGGTGACGTCGACGTCCTCGTGCACGGGCGGGTAGACGAGCAGGTGGCGGGCCTGCCGCCAGAGCGTGGCCCGGCGCCGGCCGTCGACGTACTGGTTGAGTATGGCGCGCCGGACGTAGCTCTCGAGTTCTACTACGTCGCCGCCGACCCGCAGGCGGCTGAACACTCGCAGCAGTGCGTCCTGGACGAGATCACTCGCCGCAGCCGCGTCACCGGTGAGCAGATAGGCGTAGGAGCGCAGTGCGCCGCCACGAGCCGTCAGCAGCTCGCCGAACGCGGCTTCCCAGTCAGCCATCCGCACCGCCTTCCCTGTCACCTACCAAGACGAGCAGGAGCGGTGCGGGGTTGGGGGCAGCAGCGAGCAAGATTGAGTCGGTGGGGCGGGAGCGCTGTGCGCTCGGCCGCCCCACCTAGGTGTACGGGCCCCCATCAGTCCGTAGCTGCTGCCACGAGCTGCTCGCCCATCCACCAGTGAGGTGCTACTGGCGGGCAGCACCTCACCGTCTGGTGAAAGCAGGGCCCGGAAGCCCTGCTCCGACGGTGGCGTGGTGCGGACGCCGTTACGGACCGTACTCAGTCCGGAACCGAATGTCCATGGGTCGCGAAGGCCGTCTCACGCTACTGACGGGTCACTGTTTCAGCAGCTGATTGTGTCCGCATGCGTGGCGCCTGCGGAGCGGTACGAGTTCACTCGAGCGACGGCCGCAGCAGGGGTCAGTACTTCGTTCTTCGCGTAGTACACCCAGTCCGCCGCCTGCACGTAGGCGCTGGTCCCGCCCGTGTGGCCGGTCAGGTCAATGAACCACTGGTTGTAGTTGAGTGTCATCGGCCGCCGCGGGTAGACCGAGCGGCCGGCCGCGTCGGTGGTGTGGTCGGCGGCGAGCGCGCCGTCGATGTAGTACTTCACATGCCCACCGCCGACGGTGGCGACCAGGGTGTGCCAGCCCGCGTGACTCCAGCGCCGGGCCTCGCTGATCCGCCAGCCGTCGAACGGGTCGGCCTGGTAGGTGTTCCAGCTGGTGATGAAGTTGACCGGCCCGGTCTCACCCCAGCCACCGTTCGGCAGGTACTCCGAGATGTCGAGCTCGCTGTACGTCGGCTCCCAGTCGTAGTCGAGCGGCGAGATCGTGTAGAAGGTCTGGTTGACGGTATCGCCGTCGGCACCGCTGATCGGGGTGTCGCTGAACTTGAACCGGGTCGCGTAGGTGCCTTCGAAGAAGCGCAGGTCCCGTTGCTGGACCTGCGCGTGGGTGGTGCCGGCCGGCGTGCCGTTGGTGGTGGCGCGCAACTGCAACGCCTTCCGGCCGTCCACGACCGGGAAGGTCACGTTGTTCGCGGCCCAGGTCGCGCCGCCGACGCCGGGCCCGCCGGCGTTGGTCCGGACCTGCCACTTGTGGCCGGTGAAGTTGGGGTCGGTCCGGGAGCTGTAGTTGAAGTCGTCGAAGAACGCGCCACACGCGGCGGGCTTGCGCGGCTTCTCGGGTCCGGGGCGAGCGCTGGCCGTAGTACTGGCGCCGGCGGCAGCAAGCGCAGCCAGTACTACGGCTGTCGCGGTGATCCGGAGTTTGCGTGATCGAGCCATGGTTTTCACCTTCGTCTCGGGGCGGAGAACGCGGGACTCTCTGTAAAATGGTCTATCCAACTGGTCAAGTCAACCCTTCGACACGGAGTGAATGCGCTCTCAGAGGTCCGACCATTGGTAAAGATTGCTAGGATCGCCAGATGAGGCGGACCGAGGCGCGCGATCGCCTGCTGCGGCTGATCGAGGTCCGCAGCCCGGGTGAGGCGCTGCCCTCCGAACGCAGCCTGAGCGAATCCCTCGGTGTCTCCCGGCCGACCCTTCGCGCCGCCCTCGACGACCTGGCCCGCGACGGCCTGGTGGTCCGCGAGCACGGCCGCGGCACCTTCACGAGTTCGCGCAAGATCCACCAGGAGCTCGAGCCGACACCGACGGGCGATTTCCAGGTGCCACCGGCCGAGGGGACGCCCTGGCAGAGCAAGCTGGTCAGCTTCGACATCGAGCCGGCCGGGGCCAGACTCGGCCAGCGACTGGAGATCTCACCGGGCGATCAGCTGGTCTCGGTGGTCCGGCTGCGGCTCGTCGACGGCGCGCCGATGTGCATCGAGCGGATCCGGATCCCGTCCGCCTTCGTTCCCGGCATCACCGGTCGCGATTTCGAGATCGGCTCGCTGTACGGGTTGCTGCGGTCGAGGTATCACGTCGCGGCGAAGGACGCGGTACAGACGACTGAGCCGACCGTGACCGATGCGCAGGAGGCGGCGCTGCTCGGCGTACCGCTGCATTCGCCGGCGTTGCTGTTCGAGCGGACCACGCGGAACGCGGACCGCGCCGTGATCGAGTACACCCGCTCCCTCTATCGGGGCGACCGGTACCGGATCACGACGCGGTTGACCTTCCCTGACGCTGACTAACCCTTTACGGCGCCCGCGGCCACGCCGGTCGTCACGCGGCCCTGCAGAACAAGGAAGATCAGCAAAACAGGCAGCATGAACAGCGTCGCGGCGGCCATCGTCGCGCCCCAGTCCGTGCCGAACGTGTTGCTGAACGAGGAGAGCCAGACCGGCAGCGTGCGCTGGTCCTGGTTCTTGATGATCAGCAGGTTCGCGAAGGCGAACTCGTTCCACGCGGTGATGAAGCCGAACAGCGAGGTGGACAGCAGCCCCGGCGCCAGCAGCGGGAACACCACCCGCCGGAACGCCTCGAACTGGTTACAGCCGTCGACCTGGGCGGCCTCCTCGAGTTCGACCGGGATGCCCTTCAGGAAGCCGCGCAGCGTCACGATCGTGAACGGCAACGTCATCATGAAGTAGATCAGCGTCAGCATCGGCAGCTTGTCCAGCATGTCGGTGTCGCGCGCGATCACGTACATCGGGATCAGCAACGCCTCCCACGGCGTCATCTGCGCGATGAAGACCATCAGGATGAACGCCTGCCGGCCCTTCCACCGCATCCGGCCGACGGCGTACGCCGCCAGGCAGGCGACCACCAGCGACATCAGTACTGCGCTGACGGCGACCAGTCCGCTGTTGCGCCAGAAGATCCAGAAGCCATCGGCGTTCACGGCGGTACCGAAATGCGTGAACGTGACGTGCGTCGGGAAGAACGACGGCGTCTCGGCCTGGATCTCCTTGGTCGGCTTGAACGCGGTCAGCACCATCCAGTAGACGGGGAAGACCGAGAAGGCGAAGACGCCGAGAGCCAGCACGTTCAGCGTGAGCCTGCGACTGAGCCGGGTCCTCACAGTTCACCTTCTTCCTTGAACATCTGCCGGAAGTAGGCCAGCAGCACCACGGCCAGGATCAGTACGGTGACCATCGAGATCGCCGCCCCGAGGTCGTAGCGGTTCAGCGCCTGGGCGATCTGGTAGGCGTAGACGGGCAGGGTCAGCGTCGCGTCGCCCGGACCGCCCTGGCTGATCGCCCAGATCTGGACGAAGCACTTGAACACCCAGATCACCTCCAGGCACAGGATCAGCCCGAACATCGGCCGCAGGATCGGGAACGTGATCAGCCGGAAGATCTTCACCGCACCGGCCCCGTCGATCTGGGCCGACTCGTGCAGCTCCCTGGGCACCGTCGTCATCGCGGCGTACAGGGTCAGCGCCGCGAACGGGACCGACTGCCAGACGATCAGCATCACGATGATCGCGAACGTCGAGTTGCCGTCCGCGAACCAGGCCTTGCCGTCGTACTGCTCGAAGCCGAGTGCGACGAGGACCCAGTTGACGACCCCGAGCTGGGACTGGAAGAGCCACTGGAAGACGGTCGTCGCGGCGATCACCGGGATCGCCCAGGCCACCACCAGGCCACCCATCACGGCGAACCGCATCCACTTGCCCAGGGCACCGATCAGCAGCGCGACCAGGGTGCCGAGCACCATGATCAGGCTGACGTTGATCGCCGTGAAGACGAAGGTCCGGGCGACCACGCTCCAGAACTTGTCGTCGGACAGGATCGTCGCGTAGTTGTCGAGGCCGACGAACTCGGCGCCACCGCGGATCAGCTGCCCGATGCCGAACTTCTGCACCGAGATCAGCAGGTTACGAACCAGCGGATAGACCAGCAGGTACGCCGTACCGACGACCGTCGGCGCCACCAGCAGGTATGGGAGAACCCGTGCCCACAGGGGTCGCCCCCGCCGGGCCGGGACCGGCGTACCGGTCTCGGGGGCGGGGGCCGCTGTGGTTTGTGCTTCAGCCACAGCCATGGCGCTACTTGGCGTTCAGGGCCTGGGTGATGATCTCGTCGGCCGCCTTCGCCGCGACGGCGGGGTCACCGCCGGTCAGCACCTTGGTCTGGTACTCCTTGATCGGGTTCTTCGCCTCGACCGCGGCCCAGTTCGGCGAGTTCGGCGTCGCCTTGCCGTTGGCCGCACCGGCCGCCATCGCCGCGGTGCCCTCGTCCGCCCCGACGGAGGAGGCCAGGCTCTTCCGGTTCGGCACGTACTTCATCGTCTTGGCGAGGTCGATCTGCCACTTCTCGCCGGCCAGCTCCTTGATGAAGGTGTACGCCGCGTCCTGGCCGTCCGAGGCCTCCGGGATGATCAGGTCGGAGCCACCGGTGAAGACGGCACCCGGCTTGTCGGCGGTCTTGCCGGGGATCGGGAAGAAGCCCAGCTTGTCCTTGAGCGCCGGGTTCGCCTGGGCGATCAGCTCGGCCGCGCCCGGTACCGCGATCATCTGCGCGACCTTGCCCTGCGCGAAGACATCGGTCTGGGTCGGCTTGGCCTCGTCGGAGTCCTTCGGACCCTTGCCAAGGGCCTGGATCTGCTTGTAGAAGTCCATGCCCTTCAGCGCCTCGGGCGTCGACAGCGCGCCCTTCCACTGGTCGCCTTCCTTCACCGCGAGGTCGCCGCCCTCGTCCCAGATGAAGCCGGACAGCACGTAGAAGTTCTGGCCGGGCAGGTAGATGCCCTGGTTGCCGCCGGTGTTCAGCTTGGCGGTCGTGGCCAGCCACTCCTCGCGCGTCTTCGGCGGCGTGACGCCCGCCGCCTGGAACAGATCCTTGCGGTACACGACGACGCGGTTCGCGGCGTAGTACGGGATGCCGTACTGCTTGCCCTCGTACAGGCCCGGGCCGGCCAGGCCCTCGATCCAGTCCTCGCCCTTGAGATCGGCCTTCTTGTCGGTCAGGTCCTTGACGCCACCGCTGGCCGAGTACTGCGCGACCTGGGTGTTGCCGACCTCGATCACGTCCGGCGCGTCCTTGCTGGCCAGGGCGCCGATGATCTTGGTGCCGATCCCGTTCCACTCCTGGATCTGGACGTTGGCCTTGATGTCGGGGTGGCCGGCGGCGAAGTCCGCCTCGAACCGCTTCAGGAAGTCGTCGGAGACGCTGCCCTTCATCAGCCAGACGTCGATCGTGGTGGGGCCTGAGCCGGCGGCGTCTTTCTTGTCGTCCGAGCCGCCACAGGCGGCCACAGCGGTGAGGGATAGTGCCGCGACTGCGGCGACGGCTAGCGAGCGGAGCTTCATCGGATCACCTCGGGCGAAGTAGCCGGATCGGCCTCCGGCTGACTGGTATGAACCTGTCGTTCAGTGGCGTAGAGAATTGCCCAGCCCGACTGACCAGTCAATAGTTCAGGAGCCTCCGTTACTAAGTCGTGAGAGCGCACTCGTGCGGCGGCTTGCGGTTCAAGCCGCCGTTTGAGAGCAGACTCCGCACCTGGCGTTGCGCAGGGCGCAATAGACCACTTAGGGAAGTGGTCAGTTATTTATCGGACCACCCGGTCCGTTTGTCGAGCCATGCCGCCCACTGCTCGAGAGCTTCCTCGGGCCCGCGGCGGCCGAGGCCGACACGGAACCGGTCGGTCGGCGTCTCGGTCAACTCGGAGCTGTAGATGCTCGACGGCAACAGCAGGATGCCGGCCTCCTCGACCAGGCTGGCGCACATCGCCTCGACCCCGTCGGCGCCGAGATACCGCGGGTAGCAGACGCAACCACCTTGCGGCCGGGCGAAGTCGAACAGCTCCGGATAGCGGCCGAAGAACTCCTCGAACAGCGGCAGGTTGGTCCGGACGATGGCCCGGTTGCGCTCCAGCAACTGATCGCGAGCGCGAAGCCCAATCAGGGCAAGGATCTCACTCGGCGCGGAGTTGCAGATCGACGTGTAGTGCTTGGCCCGTTCCAGCTTGTCGAGCAGCGCCCGGTCGCGGCAGCCGATCCAGCCGATCCGCAGCCCGGGCAGGCCGTACGCCTTCGACATCACGTTCAGCGACAGGGCCGTCGGCGACAAGTCGGTTGCCTGAGGCAACGAGGGCTGCTCCAACTCCAGGCCGCGGTATACCTCGTCACTGAACAACGTGATGCCCCGCTCCTCGCACAACTCCACCAAACGCTGCCAGGTGACGAGATCCGGTACGGCGCCGGTCGGGTTGTTCGGGAAGTTGACCGACACCAGCCGGGTGTTCGGCCGGAGCGCGCGTTCGACCGCGTCCAGGTCGACCGACCAGTTGCTCTCAGCAACCAATGGGACGCCGGTGACCGCGCAGATGGACAACGGGATCGTCTCGGCCGCCTGGTAGTTCGGCGTCAGCACCACGGCGTGGTCGCCCGGCTCCAGCAACGCGTGCATCGCCAAGTAAATCGCTTCCTCGGCGCCGGCGAAACACAGCACGTCCTCCGGCGCGACCACGTCGTACGTGCGGGCGATCTCCTCGCGCAATGCCGGTAGCCCGCGCGTCTCGGTGTAGCCGAGCGTGAGCGTGTCCCAGCGCCGGCGGCCGTCCTCGTCGGCGAGCTCGAGCAGCTCGGACACCGCCATCGTCTGCGCGTCGGACGCGGTCAGGTGGTAGCGGGCGCTGAACTCCCAGCGGGAGAAGTACGTCTCCAGCTTGAAGTCGGGAAGGCTGGGCATCGGTGCGCTCCTTTCAATGGTCAGGCGGCAATCCTCGCGTCCTGGCGCTGGGCGTGCCGGAGGCCGGTGAGGAGGATGCCGATGCTGATGACGCCGACGATCGCATAGGTGACGCGGCCGCCGATGCCGTCCCAGGTGGTGTGCAGGGCAACCGCAACGGCGTACGCGCCGAGGAAGCCGAGGAATCGCTTGCCGGTCGGCGCGACGACGAAGCGCCACAGGCCCCAGCAGGTGATGCCGGTCCAGGCGGCGTGTCCGGCAGGCGACAGCAGTCCGCGGATGAAGAGCGTCTGCTCGGCCGCACCGACATTGCCACCGGACTGCAGCAACGCGACGAACGCGTAACCCATCGTCTCCAGTACTGCGAACCCGGTGCCGACGGCAACTCCGATCACGATGCCGCCGCCGATCGAGTGGCGGTACCGATGGCCGAAGAACAGCACCAGAATCGCCGGCACCACCAGCTTGGCCGCCTCCTCGATCAGACCGACCCCGAGCATCGGGAGCGCGCCGAGCTTGCGCATCGCGTCGTACTCGAGCAGACCGGCGACCACCACGCCGACGACGCCACCGAACAACAGGGCACCACCCAGCGTCGGGCCGTCGATCAGCCAGCGACCGGAGCGGCCGGCGGCGAACGTGACGAAGGTGAGCGGTACGACGAGCGCGCCGAGCAGGATCATCGTGGGGAAGAGGTTCGGGTTCCCGGTGTCGGTCAGGACGGCCAGGACGAGCAGATAGAGCCCGCTGCCGATCAGGAACGTTCCGACCCACGCCCACCGGCGTACCTGCTGCTGTGCCGTCATAGGCAGATCTTCCACCCCGTGAACCGTCGCGCTAGCTGCCGTCTCAGGGCGTGTCCCGATAACACTCGGTTGCCATCCGCTACGCACTGAGTAGCCTCGGGGGAGGAGAGGGGTCGCAGATGAAGCTCGTGTGGTGCGCACCGCTGCTGCTGTTCGTCGTCGGCTGCGCCGGCGACCAGTCTGGCCAGCAACCCACGGTCACTGTCACCGCCCCGGCGGCCGACCCGACAACACCCCAGCAAACCAGCCCGACGCCGCCGGAGCCCCCTGAGCCCACTGTGGCTCCGCCGCCAACCACCGCTCTGCCTACCAAGTCCAGGCCGCCCAGCGCGCCTGGCACCGCGCGGAGCGCCGTAGTACCGGCGGTGGTCGGCGTGAACCACCAACTGGCCCAGGACACCATGCAGGCGGCCGGGTTCTACTACCTGCTGGAAGAGGACGCCACAGGTCAGGGCCGGCTGCTGATCAACGACCGGAACTGGGTAGTAGTCAGCCAGTCACCGGCAGGCGGCACCACCGCCCCAGTCGACGCCAAGATCGTCCTGCGGTCGAAGAAGATCGGCGAGTAGCCAGCTGTTCTCCCGGAATTCGCGGGGTGGCGCGGTTGCGCCATGTCGCAGGGACGGCAGTGGTGGACAGGGCACGGACGCGGATTCCGGTTGCAGACTCACTCGGAAGAGGTGGCCCTGCCCACTACGCCTCTCGAAGGAGACCTGCCCATGTCCTCCCCCGTCCCTGTGCCGTCTGGAGTGAAGGCGGCCGCCACCCTTGCGTCCGTCCTGGCGCTCAGCGTCGCCGCGGTGATCCCCGCAGGCGCTGCCCCACCACCCGCCGCCCCGCGCGCGACCGGCGTACCGGCGAAGTCCTCTGTCGTCACCCTGATCACCGGTGACGTCGTCGAGGTCACCGATGCCGGCGCCGGGAAGAAGGCCGCGACCGTCCGCCCGGCCGCCGGTCGCGAGCGGATCGCCTTCCACACCCTCGAGGTCGACGGCGGCCTGCGGGTGCTGCCGAGCGATGCCGTGCCGTACATCTCGACCGGCGTACTCGACGCCGACCTGTTCGACGTCGACGAACTGATCGCCGACGGCTTCGGCGACTCGGCCGCGACCACCCTGCCGCTGATCGTCCGGTACGCCGACCCGTCCGCCGCCCGCACCCAGTCCCTGGCCGGTACGACGACCACGCGCAACCTCGACTCGATCGGCGCGGCGGCGGTCACGGCGACCAAGAACGAACTGCCCGAGCTGTGGAAGTCGCTCGAGCCGTCCGGGAACGCCCGGGCGCTCAGTCGGGGGATCGCGAAGATCTGGCTGGACGGCAAGGTCCGTCCGGTGCTCGACAAGAGCGTGGCGCAGATCGGCGCCCCGGCCGCTTGGCAGGCCGGGTACGAAGGGGCCGGCGTCGAGGTCGCAGTACTGGACACCGGGGTCGATGCCGCTCACCCGGACCTGCAGGGCAAGGTCCAGCAGACTCAGGACTTCTCCGGCAGCCCGACGGGTTCGGCCGACCACTTCGGCCATGGCACCCACGTGGCTGCCACGATCGCCGGTACGGGCGCGGGCTCGGGCGGTACCCGCAAGGGCGTCGCCCCGAAGGCCGACCTGCTGATCGGCAAGGTGCTCGGCGATGACGGCTACGGCCTCGAGTCCTGGATCATCTCCGGGATGGAGTGGGCCGCGGCCGAGGGCGCCAAGGTCGTCAACATGAGCCTCGGCGGCGGCCCCACCGACGGCTCTGACCCAATGAGCCAGGCCGTCGACCGGATCACCGCCTCCTCCGGAACGCTGTTCGTGGTGTCCGCGGGCAACGACGGCGCTGACGAGTCGATCGGCACCCCCGGTACTTCGCCGTCCGCGCTCACCGTCGGCGCTGTCGACCGTAACGACGCGCTGGCCGACTTCTCCAGCCGCGGTCCGCGGCTCGGCGACAACGGTCTGAAGCCCGAGATCACCGCCCCCGGCGTCGACATCGTCGCCGCCCGCGCGGCCGGTACTGCGATGGGCCAGCCGCTTGACGAGCTGTACACGGCAGCCTCCGGTACGTCGATGGCGGCGCCGCACGTGGCTGGGGCAGCCGTGCTGCTCGCGCAGGCGCACCCGGACTGGAAGGCCGACCGGCTCAAGAACGCGCTGGTCAGCACCGCAAAGACGAACCAGGATCTGACCGTCTACGAACAGGGTTCGGGCCGGGTCGATGTGGCTCGCGCGGTCGCGCAGAAGGTCTATGCGTCCGCGACGGCGGACTTCGGGCTGGTCAGCGCCGGCTCGACGAAGACGATCACCTACCGCAACGACACCGCCGCGCCCGTGACGCTCACGCTCGCGGTGGACGTCGACAACCTGGACACGCGCAAGCCCGAGACCGACGCGCTGACCCTGCCGGGCACCGTCACCGTGCCGGCCGGTGGCAGCATCGACGTACCGCTCACGCTCGACCCGGCCAAGCTGGACCGGGGGATGCACAGCGGCTGGATCGTTGCCACCGGCCCCAATGGTCTGGTGACCCACACCGCGGTCGGGACCTTGAAGGCCGGCCCGAAGCACAAGGTCACCCTGCGCGCCGTCGACCGAGATGGCCGGCCGACCGGCGTACCGGTGGTCAGCCTGTTCGGTGACAACTCGCGGTCGGACGTGCTGGCGTGGATCCGCGACGGGGAGGAGTACACGGCCGAGGTTGAGGAGGGGACGTACCTGGTCCACTCGCTGGTCGAGGACTACAACGTCGAGAACGAGAACGTCAGCCTCTTCACCGACCCGAACATCTCCGTCACCAAGGACACCGAGATCGTCATCGACGCGCGCAAGGCGGTGCCGATCACGATCACGACGCCGAAGCCGTCGGAGCAGAACGCGGTACTGAGCTACTACGTGAACCGGGTCTACGGCAACGGCCGGAGCATCAGTCACGGCGTCATGCACTTCAGCACGGTCAAGCAGGTGCTGGTGACCGCTACGAAGCCGGTGGCTGACGGCAGCTTCGAATTCTCGTCCCGCTGGCAGCTGGTCGCGCCGATCGTGCAGGCGTCGATCTCTGGGATCACCGGGCCGCTGGACATCAACCTGCTGCACCGGTCCCCGTCGTACGAGGGCAAGAAGCGGTTCCCGCTCGTCACGGCCGGTCCTGACCTGGCCGGTGTCAAGGGAGCGATCGCGGTCCTCCCCTCCAGCGAGGACGGTACGGGCGAGGGCAGTGAGCAGGACCAGATCGCTGCAGCCGCCAAGGCGGGTGCAGCCGGCGTCATCCTGGTCCGGCCGCCCGGCTGGTCGGCATGGACCGTGTGGACGCCGATCGGTGACCGTGAGCCGATCCCCGCGATGGCGACCGGCAGCACGGACGGCAAGAAGCTGCTGGACCGGGCCCGGTCCGGCCGCGCCACCATCGACCTGACCCTCACCACCTCGAGCCCCTACCTGTACGACGTACAGCAGGTGTCGAGCGGCTTCATCCCGGCGAAGATCGACTACAAGGTGACGACCGCGAACAGCGCGCGAGTGACCACGTCGTACGCCGACAACGGTGGCTTCAACTGGGCCAAGGAGCAGCGGTTCGGGTGGCGGCCGTGGCAGACCTACGCCTGGAACGACGCCCAGCGGGTCGTCCAGACGCCGAAGGTGCGGGAGGAGTGGGTGACCAGCGGTGACTCGCTCTGGCAGCACCGGGTGCACCACCTCTACACCTGGAACGAGATGGGTCCGCTGCTGGGCGGGATGGCGTCGCTGCCGCGCAGCTACAAGACCGGGTTGTCCAAGGAGACCTGGTTCGGACCGGTAGTGCGACCGGCGGCTGCTCCTGGGATCGTCTCGACTCGGACCAGCGACCGGCTGTCGCTGCGAGTGCCGGCGTTCGTGGACGCCCACGGGCACTACACCGTCGGGGAGACCACCTCTGCGTCGGCGGTGCTCTCCCGGAACGGTGCCGTGGTAGCCGAGCTGCCGGATGCGTGGGAGGACGTCGTCACGAGCAGCGGCGACGCGGCGTACAGGCTGGACCTCTCGACTGCTCGGGAGGACGAGGAGGGCGAGTGGAACTGGGGCACCAGCACTCGCACCATCTGGGACTTCCGCTCGAAGCAGGCTCCTGCTGACAAGGCGGTTGCGTTGCCGCTGCTGCAGGTCGGGTACGACGTACCGGTTGATCTGACTGGGCGGGTTGCCGCTCGGCCGCATGTGATCGGGTTCAACGTCCGTCAGCAGGCCGGTGCGGCTGCTGCTCGGTCCACGTCGCTGCAGGCGTCGGTGTCCTTCGATGAGGGCAAGACGTGGCGTCGGATCATCACCGTCGGCGTGCAGGGTCGCTACGTGGCCGTAGTACCGGCGGGCCACGGGACTGTGTCGCTGAAGGTTGTTGCTGGTGACAACGCCGGCAACAAGGTGACTCAGACCGTCATCCGGGCCTACGGGCTCAAGTAGTTGTCAGCCGGGGACCCCTCAGGTGGGGGGTCCCCGGCTACAGCCATTTGCGGCGGGCTGCCTGGAACGCCAAACCGGTGCGGGTGTCCACGCCGGCGAGCGCCATCATGCGGTCGAGGCGGCGCTGGACAGTACGACGGCTGATGCCGAGCTGGGAAGCGATCGACTTGTCGGGGACGCCGGCAACGAGCAGTGACAGCAGGAAGCGCTCGCTCTCGTCCAGGCCTTCCGGATCTGGGTCGCCGTCGCCCTGCAGCCTGACCGGAGTCGCCGCCTCCCAGTGGCTCTCGAACAGAGCGAGCAGGGCGTCCAGTAGCTGACCCCTGCCGATCACTGCGGCCGTAGGTTCGCCGATGCCCGCCTCCTCGTCCCGTACGAGCGGGCAGATCGCGGTAGCGCGGTCGACGATGGCCAGCCGGACAGGGAGCGTCGGGAGTGCCCGGGCCTCCTCACCCCAACTGATGCCCTCAGCAATGCTGTCGAGCTCCCCGGGAGTCTCCAGCAGGGCGCGCTCGTAGATAGCCCGGTAGCGGACGCCGCGGCTGAGGGCGCCGTACTCCTCCGTGTTCTCCGCGCCCTGCATGGCTAGCGGGTTGGCGCGGCAGAACCAGAGGATCTCCGTGCGAGCGGACTGCTGCAGGTCGCGCAGGCGATCTCGCAGCGCGGTGGCCCCGACCAGCACCTCGACCAGGTGGTGGGCGTCGCGGCGGCTGGCACTGGCGCGGAACTCCTCGCTCAGCGACGCCACTGTCTGCCGAGCCGACTCGAGCGACTCCTGGCGCCGTAACAACGTTGTACCGAGGGCCACGTCAGGGGGCAGTGGGCGAAAGACAGGGTCCTCGCCAGGCTGGACCGCGACCAGGCCCTTCGCCTGCAGCCGCTGCAGCACCTCGACCGCCTCCTGTTGCGTCAACCGGGCGACCTCGGCCAGGTCCCCCGACCGCGCGACGGACAGTCCGACCAGCAGCCGATACGCCTGCTCCTCGTCGGCGTCCAGCAACGATCCGTCGTGCATCGTGCCCACCTCCTCGAAACTCATCTGATCGCGACACCCGAAGTGCCGTCACGAAACCTCGATCACGCCGTCACTACCGGTGAAAGACGCAATCGCGGACCTCCCGCCCGAGCCGCCATCGAGAAAGAACACCATGAACTGGACGGACTACGCCGGTCTCGCCGGCCTCGTTGCTGCCGCGGCACTGGCCTGCTGGACGTTGCTGAGCACCAACACCACCACGCCTCACCGCGGCACGCCACGGCATTCCGGGAATCCGCCGCAAGGCCGCCCGGCTCCGGGGCGGCACCGGGCGCCGGCCCAGCGCATGCTCACCCGCCTCCGGGCGCGCTGAGGGCAGCACTGTCCGGCTCAGCTGGTGATCGTCTCGATCCTGGGCTGAGCCAAGCGGACGTAGTCCTCCGTCACCAGCGCCAGCGACCGGTCCAGCCGGGCGGCGTTGAAGAAAAGCTCCGGTACTTCGAGGAGCTTCGGATCCACGATCAGCTCGAGCTGCTCGTGGTAGCTCACCGGCAGAACGGTCCCACTCACACTGCCCGCGAGCTCTTCGGCGCGCGCCTTGTCGGCGAACGCGACATAGCTGCCGCCGAGCAGTTCCTTGATGCCGTTCAGATCCACCCGGGCGTCACCAGGGACGACGGCCAGCACGTAGTGGCTCTTCTTCTTGCCGAGCTTGACCATCACCACGATGCACTTGGCCGCGGCCTTCAACTCGTTGCCGCGCAACGCGCTGACCAGCTCGGTCTGCCCCTCCGGCTCGTGCTCGATCACCCGGTACCTCGCCCCGAGCGTCTCGAGATCGGCCATCAGCCGCTCGTACGCCGGATACGTCGCAGTCTCCGCACTCACACCCTGCTCCTCCACCTCGGCAACCCCTCCACCCCAGCACGTGCCCCACTGAACCGGTATAGCGGGGGTACGAGCCTACCGATCTGCGCTAGCGTGGGAGCGCTTCCACCCGCTTGGAGAATCCATGCCCGAGATCCGCCCGTACCGGCCGAGCGACCGTGCCGCGGTCGCCGACATCTGCGTCCGCACCGCCGACAACGGCGGCGACTCCCGCGCGCTCTACCCCGACCTGGAGCTGATGCCGAGCATCTTCGCCCTCCCGTACGTCGACCTGGAGCCGGAACTCGCCTTCGTCCTCACCGACGACGACCACCCGGTCGGCTACATCCTCGGCACCGCCGACACCCCCACCTTCGCCACCCGCTTCCGCACCGACTGGCTCCCACGCCTGGCCGACCGCTACCCACCACCAACCCACCCGCCCAGCACCCCCACCGAGCACATGATCAAACTGATGCACGACCCCGAGCGCCTCGTCATCCCCGAGGTAGCCGCCTACCCGGCCCACCTCCACATCGACCTACTCCCGGCGTACCAACGATCCGGCCACGGCCGAGCCCTGATGACCACCCTCCTCAACGCCCTGGCCACCGCCAACATCCCAGCGGTCCACCTGACGATGCTGACCTCCAACACCAAAGCCCGAGCCTTCTACAACCGCCTCGGCTTCCACCACATCCCAGTCCCGAACGCCGACGCAGTCACCTACCTCGGCCGCAGTACGAGCTAAGTGCGGGTCGGCTTCAGAGTTCAGGCAGGCGCCAAAGATCCGGAGCGTCGGCAAAGCCGACGAACTGGTGTTCCGGCGTTACGGTGACCTTGAATTCCTCAATCCCAGGCGACCCGGCATCGCGCCACGCCTGCACCCCACGCTCGATCGCGTCCCAAATCCGAACAGGCCCGCCTTGTACGACGGTGCCACCTGCGGACGAGACCACGGCGTACGAGCCGGTCACCACATCAACGAGGTATGACAAGGGCAGCCCGTGTTCGTCGGTGCCAGTCGCATGCTGGGAGTTGGGGACGGCGAGTTGCACCAGCAAGCGACCTGGATGGTTCGTGAGAACCGAGTCGGACACAGAGATCTCGGACTCGACTTCGTCTGAGACTCCAGTCCTGATGTCCGTGATTCCCGGAGGTGCATGTCGTCTGGCCGGCATGAAGGACGCGAGATCGTCCAGCAGCCAGCCCTCCGCCCGTCCGTCGTCGCTGACCTCAAGCCGGGCCAGCGCGGAGGCACTCAGCCACCCTGACAGCGTCACCAGGATCTTCCCGCCGCGTCTCGTCGACGCGATCCACGGGCGCGGCACGGCTTACGACGTGGGCCTCCACGGCCTCGCCCGGCGGTACTTCGTACAGGCCCTGAACTTGTCCCACGTGTCTGGCGACCGTCCGCTGGGCGGGAAGGTTCTGGCCTTGATGAGCCATCAGGCCAACTTCCTTGGCGAGTACCAAGAGGCTGTCGACCTCGCCAGGGCTGCTGCGCTGGGTGCCGGTACTGCGGCTACTCCACGGGTCAGGGCCATGTACGCCGCGATGGAGGCACGCGGTCTGGCCAGTATGGGAGACAAGCGGGGCTGTCTTCGAACCATGAAAGCGGCCGAGACCAGCTTCTCGCAGGGAACCGAGACCGAGGAGCCCGACTGGATCGGATACTTCGACCAGGCCGAACTTCACGACGAGCTGGCCCACTGCTTCACCGCTCTACGAGCGCCGAGGGAAGCCGAGCGCCACGCGAACCTCGCGCTCGGCGAGGACCCCGACATGCATCCCAGAAGCCGTACCTTCTGCCGGGTCTCGCTTGCTACGTCCTACCTCGACGCCGGAGAGATCCCAAGGGCCTGCGAAGTCGCCGGCGAGGCGCTCGTCGCGGCGGGCAGGATCAAGTCGGCCCGGGTACGCAAGTACATCCGCGTCTTCGACCGACGGTTGGACGCCTTGGGAAGTCAGCGCGCGATCAGCGAGTTTCGCGAACGAGCGCGTCCTATCGTCGCGGAGGCTTCCTAGCGATCAGGTTCCTGGAGTCCAGGACCTTGGGGTATCGGGGTGGCGGAGTGATTCGATCCGGCGAGCTGCTTCGGCTCGCAGGCGAGGTTCGCGGGGCAGCCGGCTGAGCAGCCAGGCCGTCATGCGGAGTTCCCGTAGCGCCGCGAAGACCTCGAAACCGCTCCAGTCCCGGACATCCCGGCCGTAGGCGCTGACAAACGCGTCGTACTCGGATTCGGAGTACCAATCGAGACGTCGGTAGACGGCGGGCACGGTGAGATCCCACTCCCGTGGCCCGACGCTGAAGCGTTCGAGGTCGAGCAGGACAGCGACCCCGTCGGCGCCGCGGATCGCGTTCTTCCGGTTGGCGTCTCCGTGGATCACGCAGTTCGTCAACCCCGCGCTCACCTCGGCGTACTGGCCACGCAACTGGTCCAGACGATCGGCGAGGAACCTGCTGTCGTCCTCGGTCAGTTCGGTGGCGGCCGACGCCAGGTGCTCATCCAGCCGAACGAACGGGTCCAGCGGCGGGATCTCGAAGTCTGATGGAACACGCAACTGATGAAGTTGTCTGAGCAGGGACCCGAGTTCCGCAGTGCTCGCCATCTCCGCGCCGGGCACCTCATGCCAGAAGGTCACCACGTGCCCGTCAGCCACCACTGGCTGCTCGAGCGACTCCAACGGCCTGACTGCAGGAACACGCTGCTCTGCCAACCACCGGCCTGCCTGAACCTCACGCAGCGCCCGCCCCAGCGCCTCATACGCCGAGACCCGAGCAACCACCCGACCAGGTAGCCGAAAAACCGCATTGTCAGCAATCGGCCCCATTCGTTCGATCTCTGCGCCGTCTGTGCCCAAGCCCGCTACAACCGCCTTGAGGGTCGCGAGAGCCGATGCGTCATCGAGCAGCCGTTCACCCATGCTGGCAGTCTCCCAGGCCGTCCTCGGCCGCAGTACGAGCTAGATGCAGGTGTGGTTGGTGGAGCGGGGGTCGTTGGTGATTCGGCGGGTGCGGTAGATGGCTCGCTTGCGGGCCGTTGTGCGCCAAGGGCGGGCGTGGTTGAGGGGGATGTTGTAGGCCGGGTCGTTGCGGTTGATGGTGGCGATGGTGAGTTCGGCTGGGGCGGTGACCGTGGAGACGTAGGTGCCGTCGGGGGCGATCAGGCCCGAGGGCATCAGGTCGGCGGTTTGGGCGGGGAGGGACATCGCGACCCAGTAGTTGTTGATCGCGGCGTACGCGCGGGCCTTGACCTCGAAGATCTTGTCGACCGGGTACGCCGACAGCAGCAGGCACTCGACGCCGAGGCGCTCGTACTCGCTGAACACCTGCGGGAAGTTGATCTCGACGCAGATCGCGCAGCCGAACCGGTACCCGTCGACGTCGAAGACGATCGGTTCGAAGCCGGGACTGAAGAACCGGGTGATCTCGGTGTTGGAGCAGAAGCGCTTGTCGTACCGGTCGACCACCTGGCCGGTGTCGGAGATGACGTAGAGGCTGTTGTGCGGCCGGTTCGGCGGGGTGAGCGGATGCGCGGAGCCGAGCACCACCCAGAGCTTCAGCCGCGCGGCGAGCTGCTTGATCTTCTCCAGCTCGTCACGGACCACCCGCCAGTCGACCTCGGCCCAGTCCTGGAGCTGCTCCTTCGGGTACCCCGACAGCTGCCCTTCCGGAAACTGGATCAGCCGCGCCTTCCCGGCCGCGGCCGCTTTCATCAGCTCGCGGACCTTGGCCCCGTTCTCCGCGGCGTCCTTGGTGATCACCGGCTCGGCAACAGCAATGCGAATCCCCGTCATCACCCCACGGTCCCACCTCGGACCGACAATCCCGCCCGGACTCGGCGACCTTCACGAAGCTGTCAGGATTGCCGGAACCGCATTGCAGGATGCACTTCACGTGCTGTTCCTCGAGACCGTCGCCCGCGCGGCCGCCAGGATGCGCAGTACGGCGAGTACTACGGCCAGGGCCAGGCCGGCGTGAACCAGCCAGGACAGGTCGGGTGCCCACAGGGCCAGTTGACCGCGACTCACGCCGGCGAAGCCCGGGAGGCTGGCCAGGGCGAAGGCGACTGCCCCGAGGGCCAGCAGGGTCAGGCCGAGCCAGATGAGACGCCGCTTGCGTGGGCCGGGCTTCGGGCCTCGGAACAGTCGGATCGTCGTACCGATGGTGAAGGCGAACAGAAGCGCCGTCACCAAGCCGAGGCCGGCGAGAGCAGCTGGGTAGACCGGGTCGACGTCGTGGTGCTCAGGCGTGCTGCCTGCGAGGTGCGAGGCGATCCCACGGGCGGTGTCGAGCAAGAGGGCGTCATGGAACGGGCCGTAGGCGTTCTGAAGCACGACGACAGCCTGGCCACGCTGGGGGAGCAGGAGGATGGCAGCCTGGTAGCCGGGGGCGGCCCCGGCATGCCAGAGCATGGGTTCGTTGGTGCCCGGGACTTGTGAGGTCCGCCAGCCGAGTGCGTAGTTGTCGGTTCGCGGGGTGTGAAGCAGGGTGCGTTCCTGGTCGGTGAGTACCGGGCCGCCTGCCAGTTGGGTTCGTGCGTAGGCCGCCAAGTCGGTCACCGAGCCGGCCAGGTAGCCGGCCGGGACCGTGGCCGGGTCGATCCGCGTCGTGAAGGGGCGGGCGGTACCGAAAACGAAGCGATGGCCGGGCGGTAGCGTCTGGCCGGGGTCGGCGAGCGTCCTGCTCATCTCTGCCGGCTGGAGAAGCCGCTCGGAGAGCACTAGGGCGAACGGCTGCCCGGTGACTGCTTCGACGACCGCGCCGAGCACGACGTAGTTGAGGCTCGAGTAGGAGTGCCTGCTCCCTGGCTCCGCGACCGGTTCGAGGTCAGCGATCCGCGGAATCACTGACGCGATGCTCCGGCCCTCGTCGTACCGGTCGGTGAGTTGGAGCCCCTCGGGTAGTCCGCTGGTGTGATCGAGAAGCTGGCGCACGCTCGTCGGAGCGGTCGGGTACGACGGGAGCAGCTTCGCCACCGGAGAGTCGAGATCGAGGACGCCGTCCCGGGCGAGCAGGACCGCCAAGGTCGCGGTGACCGGCTTGGACACCGAGCCCCAGAGGAACGGCGTCCGCGGACCCACGTCCTGCCCGTCACCGTCGACGCCGAACGCGCCTTGCCGGCGGATGCCGTCGGGTCCGACGACGGCGTACGCGACCCCTGGTACGCCGGCCGCGCGACTCTGCTCCCGGACGTACTTGTCCAGTGGGTCAGCGTCGGCCTGGCCGGCCGGCAGTGGCGCGACCGGCACGCTGAGGCCAAGTACTGCGAGCAGTTTTAGCCATACAGTCATATGGCCATCTTTACCATATGGCTATATGATTTACGAGTGCCGAAGATCGTTGATCACGAAGGCCGTCGGCGGTTGATCGCCCGCGCCTTCCAGGAGCAGGTGGCCGAGCTGGGCTTCGCGACCACGACGTACGCGCGGGTTGCCGCGAGCGCGAACATCTCGGTCGGTCTCATCCAGCACTACTTCGCCGATCGGCACGCGTTGGTCGAGTTCGCGTACGACGACCTCATCCGCTGCCGCGACGAGCGGATCGAGGCGGGCGTGGCGGCCGGTGAGAAGAAGCGGTGGCCGATCCGGCGGATCATCGACAGCGTGGTCCGCGAGCTGCTGCCGCTCGACGAGCAGCGCCGTCGCGAGCACCGGGTTGCGCGCCAGCTCCAACTCGCTGCCGTCCAGGATCCGGAGCTGGCCGTCCTCGCGATGGGCGCCCATGAGGCGCTGCGGCAGCGCGTGGCGACCGCAGTACGCAACGGCAAGGAGTGCGGGGAGGTCGAACCGGCTGTGGATGCGGACGTTGCCGCCGTACGGATCATCAGTGCCGTCTATGGTCTGGCCGACATCCTCTCCTTGCGGACCGATCGTCAGGAGGACCGGAGTCACCACCAGGTGCTCGATCCCGTCGTCGCCACCGTCTTCACCGGCGAGTGCCGTCGACCTTGACGGAGCTGTCGGGATTGTCGGAACCGCACTGCAGGATGTCGGTATGAGTTGGTCCACCGTCCACGACTATGTGCTGCGCGAGCGGTACGCCGAAGTGCACGAGCTGGCCGAGTGGTCGCCCTGGATGCCTTTCGAATCAGCCATTCCCAGCGCGCCCCGAGAACCCGGCGTCTACCTCCTGCGCGAACCGTTGACCGGCATCATCCGGTACGTCGGAATGGCGGGCGAGCGCGCTGCCGGCGGCCGGCCGCAAGGCCTGTACGGACGCTTGAAGATCTACCGCAACGGCAGAGGAGCCATCAGCGGCTTCGGCGAGGAAGCCCTCGACCGCGCCTTGGCCGACCCTGTCTGGCTGGAGCAACAACTCCAAGACCTCCGCGAGCACGGCCCCAAACGCGCCCAGGACTGGGCCCGCGAAGCAGTACTGCGCCTCGACCTGGAGGTCAGCTGGTCAGTGACCCCGGACACCAACGACGCCCGCTACCTGGAAACCCAGACCCTCACCCTGCTCCGAACATCGGGCCTGTGGAACCGCTGACCGTGCGCCCATTGTGATCCGCACCGCACCGGACCATGCTGGAACCACCGGAAAGCAAAAACTCCCGGCCAGTGAAGACTGACCAGGAGTTGCTGTGCGCGAGGGGGGAGTTGAACCCCCACGCCCTTTCGGGCACACGGACCTGAACCGTGCGCGTCTGCCTATTCCGCCACCCGCGCGCATGGTTGCTGTCCGGCCTCGAAAACTGCCATCTGCAACCGAGGAGAAACACTAGCACGGCCTGCGGCAGACTCTGACATTGCGGGTTCGGTCGAACCTGCCGATACGATCGATCGTCGTACCAGTGTGTTCACCACGCACCGGTGGACACGGGGTACGGCGAGCCTCTTGAAGGTGCCGTACGGCAAGCACGATCGTTGGGTCCACCCGACGACCGACCGTGGAGGAGGACGCGTGCGACCGCTGCAGCGCTTCGAGCGACGCCTCGAAGGCATCGTGAGTGGTGTCTTCGCGCGCGCGTTCAAGGGAGACGTCGAGCCGATCGAACTGGCCGCGGCGCTCAAGCGTGAGATCGACAACACTGCCCGGATCCTGTCCAGGGACCGCCGGCTGGTGCCGAACCACTTCACCATCGAGCTGGGCCCGGGTGACTTCGAGCGGCTGAACGCCTACGGCCGGACCCTGAACCACGAGCTCGCGAACGAACTGCGTGACCACGCGGACATCCAGCGCTACACCTTCTCCGGACCGATCGAGATCGAGTTGACCCAGGAAGACGAGCTGCCGACCGGCAAGTTCCGCGTCGTCAGCGCCACTGTCGGCAACCAGCGGCCGCAGCAACCGCCGCCGCCCCCGCCGCCGACGTACCAGCCGGCCCCCGACCCGAACGCGACCGTGCTGCAGAGCGCGCCCGTGCAACCGCCGCCCGGCCCCCCGCCGGTACGCCGCGGCCACCCGCAGGTGATGCTCGAGGTGAACGGCCGGCGCCGGCCGATCAACCCGCCGGGTGTGGTGCTCGGCCGGGGGACCGACGCCGACATCCAGATCAACGATCCGGGCGTGTCCCGGCGGCATGCGGAGATCCGGTTGATGCCCGAGGGACCCGGAGGTGTCAGGGTGGTCCTGGTCGACCTGGGGTCCACCAACGGCACCCTGGTCAACGGACGCCGGGCCGCCGAGGCCGAACTGACCGACGGATCGACCGTGAGGATCGGGAACACCACCATGACGCTGCGCCTTGCGGACGAGCCGATCGCCCAGCCGCCGAGCAGCGGGTGGTGATTGAGCTTCCATGTCGGAACTGACGCTGACCCTGATCAAACTGGGGTTCCTGGCCCTGTTGTGGATGTTCGTACTCGCGGTGCTGTCCGTGATCAGGTCCGACCTGTTCGGCGCCAAGGTCGATGCGCGGGCGATCGCGCCGGCCGCGTCGCCGCAACCCAACGGCCGCACCCCCAAGCCGGCCAAACCCGCCAAGAAGCGCAAGGGCCTGCCGGGCTCGGTGACGATCGCCGACGGCCCGCAGGCCGGGGTCGGGGCGACGCTGGGCGACGCGCCGGTCGTGATCGGCCGCGGCTCGGACTGCCAGATCCGCCTCGACGACGACTACTCGTCGACCCGGCACGCCCGGGTGTTCCCGTCGGAGGGCGAGTGGTGGGTCGAGGACCTGGGCTCGACCAACGGCACCTACCTGGACGGCCAGCGGGTCACCCGCCCCGTCCCGGCCGAGATCGGCGGTTCCATCCGGATCGGTCGCACGACGCTGAACATCGCGAAGTAGGGCGGCCAGAAATGACTACGCCGCCACATAAGGCCGCCTTCTCCAGTCCACGTCCCGAAGTAGGGCGCCGGTCATGACGCTTTCGCTGGACTACGCCGCACTGTCCGATGTCGGGCGGGTGCGCCGCAACAACGAGGACTCGGCGTACGCCGGTCCGAACCTGCTGCTGCTTGCCGACGGCATGGGTGGTGCCGCCGCGGGTGAGGTCGCCAGTGCCGCGGCCGTCCAGGTGATCCGCCGGCTGGACAAGCCCGGGATCACCGGCGAGGACATGATCGAGGCGCTTGCGGGCGCAGTACACCGCGCGAACGAGCGGCTGGCCGAGCTGGTCGAGGAGGACCCTGAGCGCGAAGGCATGGGCTCGACCGTCACCGCGCTGCTGTTCGACGGCCAGCAGCTCGGCCTCGCCCATCTCGGCGACTCGCGGGCCTACCGGATGCGCGACGGGCTGCTCTACCAGCTCAGCCACGACCACACGTTCGTCCAGTCACTCGTGGACGAAGGCCGGATCTCCAAGGAAGAGGCCTTCACCCATCCGCACCGCAACCTGATCCTCCGCGTCCTCGACGGCCGGCCCGACTCGGATCCGGACCTGGAGATCCTGGACGTCCAGGCCGGCGACCGCCTGCTGCTGTGCAGCGACGGCCTGCCCGACTACGTGAGCGACCAGGTGATCGCCACCTCGATGGCCGAAGGTACGCCGGACTCCGTGGTGGTCGAGCTGATCACCCACGCGCTCGAGGCGGGCTCCAACGACAACGTCACCTGCGTGGTGGCCGACGTGATCGAGACGGAGCCCAGCAGCGGGGTGCAGCCCCAGCTGGTCGGAGCCGCGGCCGAGCTGGCCCAGGGCAGCACCGGCCCGGCCACCACGACCATGCGCGCCACCCCCGGCGACGGGAGCAGCGGCGGTCACGGTCACGCCGACATCGACCCCGAGGAGCTCCGGTACGCGCCGCGGCCGCCCAAGCGCTTCCTGTGGCTGCGGCGACTCGCAGTACTGGTAGTAGTGCTCGGGCTGATCGGCGGAGGCGCGTGGTTCGCCTACAGCTGGAGCCAGAAGCAGTACTACGTCGGCACGGACGGCGACTATGTCGCCATCTACAAGGGTGTCGACCAGGCGATCCCCGGGCTCACCCTGTCCTCCCTGTACGAGAAGCAGGAGCTGCAGGTCGACAAGCTGCCGACGTACAGCCGGGAGCAGGTCGAGGGCACGATCCAGGCCGACGACCTGGCCGCAGCACGGCAGATCGTCAGTGAGCTGCAGCGGACCGCCCAGGAGTGCGCGGCCAAGGCGACGCCCAAGCCGAGCCCGAAGCCCAGCACCCCGCCCGCCACCGTCACACCGCCGGTGAGCAAGCCGCCGGTGAGCACCCCTGCCTCCACGCCGGTGTCGGCACCGGCTTCGACCCCGGGCAACGGCACTGTCAACCCGGGCGACTGCGACGGCGTCAGATGAGTATCGCCTCTACCTCCGTCATCCAGATCATCCCGCGCACCCGGCGCGGGGTGGAGCTGATGCTGCTCATCCTGGCCGTCGGCGTCTCGGTCGCGGCGTACGTCAACATCGGCCTGACCGTCCAGGGCAAGGTCCCCGCCAGCACCGGGTACTACGCGGCCGGCATCGCGCTGCTGGCCCTGATCGCCCACCTGGCCCTGCGCTACCGCGCCCCGTATGCCGATCCGGTGCTGCTGCCTTGCGCGGTGCTCCTCAACGGCCTCGGCGTCGCCATGATCCACCGCCTCGACCTGGGCATTGCGGCGGCCAGAGAGGCTGCCGGCCGCACACCAAGGTCTCCGGCGGCACCGCAGCAGATCACCTGGACAGCCGTCGGCGTGGTCCTCTTCCTGGTCGTCATCCTGCTGGTCCGGGACCATCGCCGGCTGCAGGCGCTGACCTACACGGCAGGCCTGGCCGGTCTGGTCCTGCTGGTTCTGCCGCTGGTCCCCGGCCTCGGTGTCGACCTGAACGGCGCCCGGATCTGGATCCACCTGGCCGGCATGTCCTTCCAGCCGGGCGAGTTCGCCAAGCTGTGCCTGGTGATCTTCTTCGCCGGCTACCTGGTGGTCAAGCGCGACGTACTGACCCTGGCCGGTCACCGCTTCCTCGGCCTCGACCTGCCGCGGGCCCGCGACCTGGGGCCGATCGGGATCGCCTGGGCGGTCAGCCTGGGCGTGCTGGTCTTCGAGAAGGACCTCGGCTCCTCGCTGCTGTTCTTCGGTCTCTTCCTCTTCCTGCTGTACGTCGCGACCGAGCGGGCCGGCTGGCTGATCATCGGTGGCCTGCTGTTCGCCGGTGGCGCCTTCTTCGCCTCCCAGACCTTCGGCCACGTGCAGAAGCGGGTCGACGGCTGGCTGAATCCGTTCGCGGAGGACCGCGGCCAGGTCGCGACCGGGCTGATGGGTCAGGCCTGGGGCGGCATCCTGGGCCGCGGTCTCGGTCAGGGCCGGCCGGACCTGACCCTGTACTCGCAGAGCGACTTCATCATCTCGTCGTTCGGTGAGGAGCTCGGACTGACCGGGATCATCGCGATCATCCTGGTCTACACGCTCATCATCGAGCGCGGTCTGCGGACCGCCCTGGGCTGCCGCGACATCTTCGGCAAGCTGATGGCCACCGGCCTGGCGATGTCCTTCGCCCTGCAGGTGTTCGTGATCATCGGCGGCGTGACCGGCCTGATCCCGCTGACCGGTCTGGCCACCCCGTTCATGGCACTGGGCGGTACGTCGCTGGTCGCCAACTGGGCGATCATCGCGCTGCTGCTCCGGATCAGTGACCAGGCCCGCCGGCCGCAGACCCCCGCGGCGCCGGTCTCCGACGACACGATCGCGATGGCGGTGCAGAAGCAGTGAACTCAGCAATCCGGCGGCTCGCCGTCGGCGCGATCGTCCTGATGCTCGCGCTGATGGCGAACTCGACCTATCTGCAGGCCTTCCGCTCCAACGAGCTGAACGGCCGCAACGACAACACCCGGGTGCGCGACCAGCAGTTCTCGGTGAACCGTGGCCCGATCCTGATCGGCAGCACGCCGATCGCGCAGAGCAAGGAAATCAACGACAAGTACAAGTACCAGCGCACCTACTCCAGCGGTCCGCTGTACGCGCCGGTGACCGGGTTCTACTCCTTCCAGTTCGGCCGCGGCGGCATCGAACTCAACCAGAACAGCGAGCTCAACGGCTCCGACCCATCGCTGGCGTTCCGGCGCGTGGTCGACGTACTGACCAACCAGCGGCAGCAGGGTGCGAGCGTGAGCCTGACCCTGAACGCGGCGGCCCAGCAGGCGGCGTACCAGGCGCTCGGGACCAAGAAGGGCGCGGTCGTCGCGCTCGACCCGAAGACCGGCAAGGTGCTCGCCCTGGTCAGCAAGCCGTCGTACGACCCGAACCTGCTCGCCTCGCACGACCTGGCCAAGGCCAGTGCGGCCTGGAAGCAGCTGAACGCGAGCGACGAGAAGCCGATGTCCAACCGGGCGATCAAAGAGCTCTACCCGCCTGGTTCGACCTTCAAGCTGGTTACCGCGGCGGCAGCGCTGTCCAGCGGCAAGTACAAGCCGGACACTGCGGTGCACTCACCGGCCGAGCTGCCGCTGCCGCAGACCACCGTCCCGCTGGTGAACGAGAACCGCCAGAACTGCGGTGGCAGCAACAACGCGACACTGACCATCGCCCTGCGGTACTCGTGCAACACCGCCTTCGGCTCGATCGCACTGGATCTGAAGGCGGACGCGCTGCGCGAGCAGGCGGAGAAGTTCGGTTTCGGCGAGCGGCAGCTGCCCGAGCTCGGCGCGGTCGCGAGCCAGTTCCCCGGCGACCCGAACGAGCCGCAGACCGCGCAGTCCGCGATCGGCCAGTTCGACGTCCGGGCGACCCCGCTGCAGATGGCGATGGTGGCGGCCGGGATCGCCAACAAGGGCGAAGTGATGAAGCCGTACCTGGTCCAGAGCGTCCGGACGATGGACCTGAAGACGATCTCGGAGACCAAGCCGGAGTCGCTGCACCAGGCGGTCAGCTCCGACGTCGCCGCCCAGTTGACCGGCATGATGGTCGATGTGGTCAACAACGGCACCGGCAAGCCGGGCCGGATCGACGGCGTCCAGGTGGCCGGCAAGACCGGGACCGCGCAGACGTCGAAGGAGCGGCCGCCGTTCGCGTGGTTCACCGCCTTCGCGCCGGCCGACAACCCGCAGGTCGCGGTGGCGGTGATGATCGAGGACGCCGGTGTGGAGCGGAACGAGATCGCCGGCGGAACCTTGGCGGCACCGGTCGCCAAGAAGGTGATGGAAGCGGTGCTCGGCCGGTGATGACGATGCGAGTCCGTCCGGTGACCGAGTGTCCCGTCGGCGGTGGGTCCCGGGAGGTCCGGGCTACCGTGGGCGTTTTGAGTGTGATTTGGCCGAGTTCGATCCGCGCAGGTTGGAAGGCAGAGTAATGACATCGCAGGCACGTCTCGTCGGCGGGCGCTACGAAGAGGGCGAACCGCTCGGTCGAGGGGGGATGGCAGACGTCCGCAAGGGCATCGACAACCGTCTGGGCCGGGCCGTGGCGATCAAGCGGCTGCGGGTCGACCTGGCCAGTGACTCGACCTTCCAGGCCCGGTTCCGGCGGGAGGCCCAGTCGGCCGCCTCGCTGAACCACCCGACGATCGTGTCGGTCTACGACACCGGCGAGGAGCCGGACCCGAACGGCTCCGGCATCACCATTCCGTACATCGTGATGGAACTGGTCACCGGTAAGACGCTGCGGGACCTGATCCGCGAGGGCCGCAAGATCATGCCCGAGCGCGCGCTGGAGATCACCTCCGGCGTCCTCGAGGCGCTCGACTACAGCCACCGGGCCGGCATCGTGCACCGCGACATCAAGCCCGGCAATGTGATGCTGACCCCGCAGGGCCAGGTCAAGGTGATGGACTTCGGCATCGCCCGGGCCGTCGCGGACACCTCGTCCACGATGACCCAGACGGCGGCCGTGATCGGCACCGCGCAGTACCTGTCGCCGGAGCAGGCGCGCGGCGAGACCGTGGACGCCCGTTCCGACCTGTACTCGACCGGCTGCCTGCTGTACGAACTGCTCGTCGGCCGGCCGCCGTTCGTCGGTGAGTCGCCGGTGTCGGTGGCCTACCAGCACGTCCGGGAAGAGCCGCTGCCGCCGTCCTCGTTCGATCCGGACATCCCGCCGGAGGTCGACGCGGTCGTGCTGAAGGCGCTGACCAAGAACCGCGAGCACCGGTACCAGAGCGCCAACGAGATGCGCCAGGACATCCACCGGGTGCTGGCCGGCCAGCAGGTGACCGCACCGATGGCGGCCGTCGCCGAGACCCGGTCGATGGCACCGACCCAGGTCGCGCCGGCCGCGGCCACGGTGCCGTACCAGCCGCAGTCCAACGACCTGCTGCCGCCCGACGACGGGGGCGACGAGGCCGAGACCGCGCGGGCCCGGCGCAACCGCGGGCTCGCCTACTTCCTGCTCGGCCTGGCGATCGTGGCGATCGCGGTCGGCGCCTACGCGCTGATCACGAACATGGGCGACAAGGACAAGGCCAACCCGGGTGGCGGCCAGACCACTTCCACCACCACCAGCCAGCCGGCCGAGCAGGTCGAGGTGCCGACGGTGGAAGGGCTTGCCCTCACGGCGGCGACCGAACTGCTGACTGCCGAGGGGCTGACGGTCAAGCCGACCTACCAGGCCAGCGACACGGTCGGGAAGAGCACGGTCATCAGCCAGAACCCGCCGTCGGGCACCAAGGTGGCCAAGAACTCGGCCGTGGCCCTGGTGGTCTCCTCCGGCCAGGCCGAGCCGAGCACCTTCCCGGTCCCGGATGTGCTGGGCAAGCCGGAGTCCGAGGCGAAGAAGCTGCTGCAGGACTCGCCCGGTGACTTCAAGGTGTCGTCGAACACCAAGGAGGTCGACAACGAGGCCCCCAAGGGCACCGTGATCAAGATCGATCCGGGCCCGGACCAGCAGTACCCGAAGGGTCAGCGGTTCACCCTGACCGTCTCGACCGGGCAGACCGAGGTGACCGTGCCGGACGTCGTGACGCTAACCAGGGCCGACGCCGAGAAGGAGCTCAAGGCGCTGGGGCTGACCGTCGGCATCCTCAACGACGACACGAACCCGAACGCCGTCGAGGACACCGTGACGAAGCAAAGCGTCAAGGCCGAGACGAAGGTCAAGCAGGGCACCAAGGTGACTCTGTACATCGCCGTCAAGCCCACCCCAACGAACACGCCGTCGCCGACCGAGACACCGATCACGCCGCCGATCACCATCGGTGGCGGTGGCGGCGAGAGCGAGAACTGACCGGGCACTGACCGAACGACGAAGGCCGCGGGAGTGGTTGCTCCCGCGGCCTTTTCGTCTGCTCGGTGGCTAGCTGACGACCGGGGCCATGCCGGCGGAGCGGTCGACGGCGCCGAGGTCGCCGCAGATCTGCAGCCAGTTGGCGAGCATCCGGTGGCCGCCCTCGGTCAGCACGGACTCGGGGTGGAACTGCACGCCCTCGACCGGCAGGTCCCGGTGCCGCGCGGCCATGATCACGCCGGCCTCGGTCCGGGCGGTCACCTGCAGCACGTCCGGCACGCTGTCCTGGGCGATCGCGAGCGAGTGGTACCGGGTCGCCGTGAACGGCGACGGCAACCCAGCCAGGACGCCGGCGCCCTCGTGGAAGACCTGACTGGTCTTGCCGTGCAGCAACTCGTCCGCGCGGCCGACCACACCGCCGTACGCGACTCCGATCGCCTGCAGGCCGAGGCAGACGCCGAAGATCGGGACCCGGCCGCCCATCTCCTTGACGATGTCCACGCACGCGCCCGCCTCTTCCGGCGTACCGGGGCCGGGGGAGAGCAGGACGCCGTCGTACTCCGCGACCTGGTCCGGGGTGACCTCGTCGTTGCGCAGCACGGTCGTGTCGGCCTGCAACTGCTGCAGGTACTGCACGAGGTTGTAGACGAAGGAGTCGTAGTTGTCGACAACGAGGATCCGCGGCATGCGGACCATTGTCACAGACCGCTCCGAATCAGCGCGTGGCCGTGGGGCTGACGGTCGGGGTCTTCTCGAAACCCGGCACCGTCGCGCTCTGCAGCTCCAGCGTGCCCTCGTAGGCGGGCATCGCGATCGAGGACTCGTTCTTCACCTCGTAGCCGAGCTGGAACCGGACCACGTAGTCCTGGAAGTTCTCGATGTACTTCGAGTCGTCCAGCGCCTGCTGCAGCTTCTGCCGGTCCCCGATCGCGGTGATCTTGTACGGCGGCAGGTAGGGCACACCGTGCAGCACGACCGAGTTGCCGACGCACTTGATCCCGGTGGTGGAGATCACCCGGTGGTTCTGGATCGAGATCGCGTCGGCGCCGCCGACCCACAGCGCGTTCACCACCGCCTGGATGTCCTGCTGGTGGATCACCAACCAGTCGGCGTCCACGTCCGGGTTGTCCTTGACCACCTGGGGCGGGGCGTCCTTGAGCGTGACGGTCAGGCCCGGCCCGGTGACCGGCGTCGTCCCGACCTGGGCGGACAGCTCCTTCAGCCGCCGGGCCAGTTTGGGCTCGATCGAGCCCTGCTGGGTCTGCAGCTTCTCGATGTCCTGGCTCAGGGCGGCGTGCTGGCGGGTCAGGCTGGCGCTGCGCCGGCTCTGTTCCTCGACGAGACCCGCGAGCGTAGTGTTGCGACTGGGACGCAGATCGGTACCGCGGGCGTTCGTCGCGCTGGTCGCGAACAGCAGCCCGGCGCACAGCAGCGCCACCGGCGCGCTCGCGCGCCAGAGTGAAAAACGCCGCAGCTTGCTCAACCCGTGATCCCCTTGCTCTCGTCTGCACTACGCTAACCGAGGCCAGAGCTAGCTTATGTGTCCGCTGTCCGTTACGAGGAGTCGAGTCGTGCCCGAGTCGAGCAGTCGCAAAACCAAGAAGTCCGCCACCGACAAGGTCAAGGTGGAGAAGACTCCGAAGAAGCCGCGTACCACCAGCCGGGTGTGGGTTGCCCCGCTGATGCTGGGTTGCTGGCTGCTCGGGCTGATCTGGCTGGTCGTCTTCTACGTGGCCGGCCAGGACATTCCGGTGATGCGCGACCTGAACAACTGGAACCTGCTGATCGGGATGGGCCTGATCGCCGTCGGTTTCGTCGTCTCCACCCAGTGGATCTAGTGTCCTGAGTCGGACCACGGATCTAGCCGGAGACCGGGCGCAACCGGCTCAGGTCCGTGGTCAACTGCCGCAGCGCGGGCGCGAAGGCGGCCCAGCTCGTCGGTGTCTCGGGGTTCCACGCAAGCGCCTGCCCGGCCTTGACGGCCGGCAGCCGCGCGTACGTCGGATACTTGGCCCGATCGGTGGTGAACATGGCGGCCGAGCGGGAGTCGAACAGGATCACGTCGGCCGGATACTTGTCGGCCAGCTCCCAGGAGACCTCCTCCCAGTGCGGCTCCGCCGGGTTGATCTTCGGGGTGATCAGCTCCAGACCGAGGTTCTTCAGCAGCGCGATGTCCGAGAAAGCGTCCGGATTGCCGAAGTAGAGCTTGTCCGGGGTGGCGGACAAGAAGAGCACGCGCAGGTCCTTCTTCGCCGCCGTCACCTCGCTCAGCCCTTTCGAGGCTGCGGCGAACTCCGCCTTGGCGGTGAGTACGGGCGCGGCTTTCAGATCCGCGCCCAGCGCGGTCGCGAGCTCGGCGTACCGGTCGATCACTTTGTCCACCGACAGCTTCAGGTAGTTGACGCCCAGCGTGGGCGCGACCGCCTCGATCGCCGCTACGGACTCCTTCGGGACGTACCAGAGTTCGTTCGCGATCTGCATCGGCGCGATCAGCAGGTCCGGCTGCAGCGCCGCGAACTTCTCCACCGCGAACTCACCGTAGGTCTCGCTGATCGAGGTGACGGCGTTCAGGTCGACGGACCCGGCCAGGTTGTTCGGCTTGCCGTCGGCGCCCTTGGTCGCTCCGAAGATGCCGATCGGCCGGACGCCGAGATCCCAGAGCGCGGCGGCGGCCGAGACCTGCGCGACCACCTTGGCGGGGCGGGCCGGGCGGGTGATCTTCACGCCGCGATCGTCGGTGAACTCCCACGGTCCGGTGCTCTGATCTGTCGATCCGGCTGGGTTCTGGTCGTTCGAGCAGGCGGCCAACAGGGCGGCTGCTCCGGCCGACGCGGCTCCGAGCAGGACTGACCTTCTCGACGGGCGGGCAGGAAAGAACACGGCGGGCCTCCCTGAGGGTGCTGGATAGGTGAGGCTTACCTTATCTGCCGCGCTGAATTACAGGGCTGTGGTTATCCACATGGGTATCCCCAGCTGTGCACAGTTTGCGGCGGACTTTTCCCCAGGTTGTCCCCGGCTTTGGCGCCGTTTGTGGCTAAAACAGGCGAAATCTGTGGATAAAGGAGGTTTGACCACCGCCTTATCCACAGCTGGGGAGCAAATCGGCCAGTCGGGCCGCGAAGTCCTGAGGAATCTCGTGACCGAGCCCTGGCACCCGCTCGACGGTGAAGCCCAGCTTGGTCAGCCGCTGCTCCGCGCCGTCCACAACCTCCAGCAGGTCGTCCTCCGTGCCGATCACAATGCTCGCCGGTGACAGCGTTCCTTGCGCCTGCTCTGGCAACTCCCGCAACGCAGGAGCCAGTACTACGGCTCCGCCCACCGGCACCGGGTCGGCGGACACGGCCCAGTTGATCGCCACCCGCCCACCGGCCGAGAACCCGGCCGCGATCATTGGCAGCGCCGTGAGTTCCGCCGGCAACTGCTCAAGTGCCCGCGCGATGTCAGCCGCCGCCTCCGCCGGGTCCGGCCAGGTCCGGTACATCGGCGACATCAACCGCGACGACTCCACCCCTACCAGCACATAACCAAGCTCAAGCACCCCGGCCCAATCCCGCATCGCATGAGCCGCTCGCTGCCCAGCCCCATGCAGGGCGACCACCACCCCCGGCCCGGCGGCTACGCCGCCTTGCTCTGAAGCGGAGGGGCGGGCAACTGTGCCGCCTTGCGCGGCGGGGGCGGCGGGCTTGCCGCCTGGCAGCTGGATCAGTGGGGGATCGTGGCGAGTCACTCGGCGGGTGCGGGAGAGGTCGACTATTGCTTGGAAAGCTGGGAGGTGTTGGAGGCCGATCAGGTCGTCGTCTTCGGTGAGGATGCCTTCGTCCCACCAGCCGCCGGCGTCGCTGGCCCGTTGCAAGGCGGCCAGCGCCTCCGTGCTTTCGCCGAGCGAGCCGAGCAGGCAGGCCCGGAGGTGAGCCAACTCCGCGGCCCACGGGGCGAGATCGGGCTCGGCGGTGTCCAGTAGATCCAGCGCGACCTGCTGCAGGCCCTCGTCGTACAGGGCAGCGATGCGGTCGGTCAGCTGGTCGTAGCGGTTCTCAGCAGTCTCCACCGGACGATCTTGGCAGGCGACGCGGAACTTCGCTGGAAATATATGTAGACGTCTACGTAGAGCCATGCGTATAGTTCTACGTAGGAGGAGATGCATGCCGAACAAGACGATCTATGTGTCCGACGACGACCTGGCGCTGTACAAACGAGCCCAGGAACTCGCCGGCAACCTGTCCCAAGCGATCTCGACCGCACTACGCCGGTACGTCGAGATGGAGGAAGGCCGGCTCGAGGGTTTCGACGAGATCACCGTCCGGGTCGGTCGCGGAACGGGCCGCAAGCAACGGTTCTCCGGGGTCCTGCTCGCCGAGGGCGGCCGGTCGAACAAGAACGGCTACGAGGCGTTCAAGGTCTACCGGAGCCGGACCGGCAAGTTCGTCCTGCACGCCGACCGGCGCAACCAGTACAACTCGAGCGCCACGGTCGACGGTGAGGAGCACAACCCCACCGGCTGGCGCAGCTGGGTCGGCAGTTTCAGTACCAACCAGACCTGGAGCATGGCCCAGGGCGAGGCGACGCTGCACGTCGTCGAAACGGTGGAGGAGCTCCGGGAGCTGATCCCGGAGGACCTCTACGCCCTGGTCGAGGAAGCGGCCGACCAGCCGGCCGTGGAGGACCTCGACATCTGATCCCCACCCGCTGACCAACTGAACAACCGATCCACCGTACGGCGGCTCGCACGGAGCCGGCCGACTGGATCAGCACGCCCTCGGCACCACCGGCCATCGCCGCGGCGACCGGCTGAATCTCCTCTCCGCATCTCCTCCGGAATCTCCCCAACCACCTGGGCCGGTTCACCCTGCCCGAAAACAAGCGAGGACCCATGAACAGCTCAACCCCGGCGATCGACGTCCGCGGCCTGCGGAAGTCCTACGGCGACCATCTGGTGCTCGACGGCATCGACCTGAACGTTGCCGAAGGCACCATCTTTGCCCTGCTCGGCCCGAACGGCGCCGGCAAGACCACGGTGGTCCAGATCCTGTCCACCCTGATCACCGCCGACGCCGGCGACCTGCACGTCGCCGGCCACGACCTGAGCAGCGACCCCGAAGCAGTCCGCGCCGCGATCGGCGTCACCGGCCAGTTCTCCGCGGTCGACGGCCTGCTGACCGGCCAGGAGAACCTGATCATGATGGCCGACCTGCACCACCTCGGCCGCCAGGAGGGCCGCCGCCGGGCCGCCGAACTGCTCGAGCGGTTCGACCTGGTCGAGGCCGGCAAGAAGCTCGCGATGACGTACTCCGGCGGGATGAAGCGCCGGCTCGACCTGGCGATGACGCTGGTCGGCGATCCGCGGATCATCTTCCTCGACGAACCGACGACCGGGCTCGACCCACGCAGCCGGCACACCATGTGGCAGCTCATCCGCGAACTGGTCTCCACCGGCGTCACGGTGCTGCTGACCACGCAGTACCTGGAAGAAGCCGACCAGCTCGCCGACAGGATCGCAGTACTGGATCACGGGAAGCTGGTTGCTCAGGGCACCCCGCAGCAGTTGAAGCGGCTGGCGCCGGGTGGACATGTGCGGCTGCGGTTCACTGCACCGGAGGAGTTCGCTCTGGCTGCGCAGGTCCTGCCGCAGGCCGCTCAGGACGAGGAGGCGCTGGTCCTCCAGGTGCCGAACGACGGCAGCGTGCACTCGCTGCGCGACCTGCTGTCCCGGATCGACGACGCCTCCCTGGAAGTGGACGAGCTGACCGTCCACACCCCCGACCTGGACGACGTGTTCTTCGCCGTCACCGGTCAGCCCGCCACCAACGCCACCACCGACGAGAAAGTGACCAGCAAATGAGCACCACGTCCTACCCGATGGCAGACACCGCCACGATGCTGCGCCGCAACCTGCGGCACGCCCTGCGCTACCCCGGCCTGTCCCTCGGCGCGATCGGAATGCCGGTCGTCATGCTGCTGCTGTTCGGCCTGGTCTTCGGCGACACCTTCTCGGCCGGCCTCGGCGGCGCCAGCACCGGCTTCGACTACATCGACTTCCTCACCCCCGGCATCCTGCTGATGGGCATCGCCTCCGGAATCATGTCCCCGGCGGTCGCCGCCAGCACCGACATGACCGAGGGCATCGTCGCAAGATTCCGCACGATGGCAATCTTCCGCCCAGCCGTCCTGACCGGCCACGTCATCGGCGCAACGATCCTGACCGTCCTCAGCCTGGTCCTGGTGGTCTGCTTCGCCATGCTGCTCGGCTTCCGCCCGAACGCTTCGTTCACCGACTGGCTGCTCGCCAGTGGGCTGCTGATCGGACTGACCGTCGCCTTCACCTGGTTCGGTATCGCACTAGGTCTGACCAGCAAGACACCGGAGGGCGCGAGCAACATCGTCCTACCCATCAGCTTCGTCCTCCCGTTCCTGAGCACCACCTTCATCCCCCTGGAGTCACTCCCCAGCGGCATCCGCTGGTTCGCCGAGTACCAGCCCTTCACCCCCATCATCGAAACCCTCCGCCACCTTCTCCTAGGCACCCCCAACGCCTCCGGCAACGGCTGGCTCTCAATCGCCTGGTGCGTAGCCATCGCCGTAGTCGGCTACTTCTGGTCCCAAAAGACCTACAACAAGGGCACCGCAGCCTGAAGGGTGCGGGAAAGCCGCTCCCGCTCAGCAAAGCAGGCATCGTCAGTTCCATCACGTACCGCCGGTGGCTCATCCAGCACCGGCGGTGCGTTTCGTTTGGGCCGGCGCCACACTCCAGACGTCCCCGCTCCACCACCGCGCCAGCATCACGCATTCGCTTCACCACCGCGGGGTCACGCGCGACAGCGCCAGTACTCGCAAGCGATGCAGCCGGCTTAGCGCAGCGGAGCAGGCGTCGCGAGCCCACCAACCCGCGGACTGTCTGCGACCCATCCAGCGTCAGCAGCACGTACGCCGCTCGGCGGCCTCCGACGCGCCCGCTCCACACCACCGCGGGGTCACGCGCGCCAACGCCAGTACTCGCAAGCGAAGCAGCCGGCGCAGCGAACCGAAGCAGGCCTCGCGAGCCCACCAACCTGCGCGCCGCCCGGCTCGTCCAGCGCCAGCGGTTCGTACGCCGCTCGGCGTCGCCTCCGATGCACCTGCTCCACCACGGGGGCAAGGTCGTGCGCGTGAGCGCCAGCACGGTGGGCTCGCACCCCCACTGGCGAGCTTGAACAAGATATGCATTGTCCGGCCCCGCCATTTGGGGTCCAAACCCACCGCTTGTTCACCCGCGATGCAGCCGGCGTAGCGAAGCGGAGCAGGCGTCGCGAGCCCACCCCGCGCCAGCATCACGCACTCGCCTCACCGCAGCGGGGGTCGCGCGCGCCAGCGCCAGTACTCACAGGCGATGCAGCCGGCGCAGCGCAGCGAAGCAGGCGCCGCGAGCCCACCCGATGCGCGTGCCGCCCGTGGCTCGTTCGGCGCCAAGCGGTTCGCCCGTCGGCCCGGCGTCGCACCATTCGCGCTCGCCTAACCCGCCGCGCGGGGTCGTGCGCGGCAGCGCCAGTTCTCGCTGGCGAAGCAGCCGGCGGAGCGAAGCGGAGCAGGCGTCGCGAGCCCGACGCGTCAGGTTCTGGCGGGTACTGCGCCTAGTTGGTTGGCTCGGGTGCGGATGTGGGCTGGGACCAAGAGGTCGCAGTCTGGGTTGGTGATCGGCTCCTCCGCGACGACGCGGAGGGGGATTACGCCGGTCCAGTAGGGGAGGTCGAGGTCTGCTTCGTCGTCGTTGGCGGCGCCGGCTCGGGTTTTGACCGAGGCTTCGGTGAGCGGCAGCGCCAGGACGGACGTCTTGGCCAGCTCCTTGCGGCTCGGCGGCCGGACTGCGCCGGAGCGGCCCGGGACGAGGTGGTCGACGATTCGGTTGAGGCCGTGGAGCTTTTCGGCTGGGTCGGTGAGGAGGGTTGGTACGCCGAAGATCACCGCCGAGCGGTAGTTGACCGAGTGGTGGAAGGCGGAGCGGGCGAGCACCAGGCCGTCGGCGTGGGTGACGGTGACGCAGATCGTCTGGTCCGGCGACGCGACCACGCTCCGGGCGGCGACCGAGCCGTGCAGATAGAGCACCCCGTCTTCGCCCGCGTCCAGGTCCACCCCGTACGCCGTGGGCAGCACCAGCGGGGCTCCGTCGACGACTACTCCGAGGTGGCAGAACATGCCGTCGCGGAGGACGTCGTGCAGGGCGGCGCGGTCGGTGGCGGCGCGGTCCTTCTCCCTGCGGAGTCTGGTCCGATCGGTCGGCGAGAGCGGCGTGGTGATGGTCATGGTCCCATCGTGGCGACTCAATGGCATGCTGGCACGGTCCATTCCCGAACGAATCAGGTAGTCCACTTGGACAGCTCGTTCCCACTCGTCCTGAGCCGCGCCGGCAGCGGCCCGCTGCATCTGCAGCTGGCCGAGCAGTTCCGCGCGGCCATTCGCGACGGCCGCCTGCAGGCTGGGCACCGCCTGCCGTCCACCCGCGACCTGGCCAAGGAGCTCTCCGTGTCGCGCTCGGTGGCGCAAGCGGCGTACGACCAGCTGCATGCCGAGGGCTGGATCGCAGGACGGACCGGCTCGGGCACCTACGTAGCGGACGTAGTACCCCTGCAGCCGGTACTGCGGACACCCGCGCGCAGTCCCGAGCCTGCTGGGCCGCCGTTGCTGACACTGCGTCCGGGGATCCCGTACATCAGCCCTGTAGCCGACGCCGGCTGGAAGCGGGCCTGGCGAGAGGTGTCGACCCAGGCTCCGGCCAGCGGCTACGACCATCCCGCTGGCCTACCGGAACTACGCGCTGCTCTGGCTGGGCATGTAGGACGCGTCCGCGGCATCGCCTGCGGCCCGGAGAACCTGTTGATCACAGACGGCACCTCACACGGCCTGCGACTACTGCTGTCCGTGACCCGACAGCCGGGCGACCGGATCGCCATCGAGGACCCCGGTTTCGCTACCGCGGTCTCAGCCGCTCGCCAGCACGAACTCAAGGTTGTGGACATCGGTGTGGACGAAGACGGCCTGAGAGTTTCCGATCTCCGCGAGGACCTGTCGGCGGTCTACGTGACGCCCTCACACCAGTACCCGCTCGGCGGCCGCCTCCCCGTCGCCAGGCGCAACGAGCTGATCCGCTGGGCAAGGCGCACGGGAGCGACACTGATCGAGGACGACTACGACAGCGAGTTCCGGTACGACGTCGCGCCACTACCCGCGCTGGCGCAGCTGGACCTCGACCGCGTGGTCCACCTGGGCACCCTGTCGAAGGTGCTCAGCCCTGCCCTGCGACTGGGCTGGCTGGTCGCGTCCCCCGACGTGGTCGACCGGCTGGCGGCGTACCGGGAGGAGGTCGGCGACTGGCCCGGCTGGCCGATGCAGGCGGCGTTCCTGGCCATGCTTCGGGATGGCTACCTTGACCAGGTCATCCGCAGATCCAAACGCCTGTACTCCGAACGCCGCAACCGCACCTGCGCCGCACTCGCCCCCTACGGCCAGATCGTCGGCCAGGACGCAGGACTCCACATCACCCTGCTGCTACCCGGCACAGACGACCGGGCCCTCTCGGCCGAGGCAAGAGCGGCTGGAGTCGTGGTTGCCCCACTCTCGGACTACCAGCGCTCTGTCCCCGGACCTCCGGGCCTGGTGATCGGCTACGCCACCCCTCCTGACGACGTAGCCTTCCACCAGGCCCTGGACGTGCTCTGCGAAGTGCTCAGTCGCCGTTGAGCGGGTCAAGGAACCAGACCGGGCCCCAGCGGAAGTTGACCGCGTCCGGGTAGCGGCCAGTGGTCTTGCCGAGACTGTTGATGACAGTGGACGCACCGTTCGCGTGACCGACGGCGTACAGGAAGCCGGACTTGGTCTCCTTGTCGATGGCGAGCAGCAGGGTGCCGTACTGGCCACACTTGTTGGCGATCAGCTTGTCGAGGCTGCCCCAGCCGGAAGCGCGAACCTTGGTCACGACCGGCTTCATCGGTGACGTCGCCGGGATCCGGATGGTGTAGAGCGCTCCGCTGCGGGTGTTCGCCAGGAAGGTGTCGTAGGTGGCCGTCTTGCTGATCAGTGCCATCGACTTGACCGCGCTGAAGCCGGCGGCGGATCCCTTAGCGCGCCAGGCAGCCGGGGCCCTGGTGTCCCACCGGAACAGTGTCCCGTCGCTGCGCAGCCCGTACGCCGAGTGGCGGGCCCGGGAACTGTCCTCCCACGACGACGTCTCCAGTCCAACGAAGTTGGTCCAGCCGCCGCCGATCCGCTGGAACGCGTTCGGCACGCTCGGGTCTATGCCGCCGGCGCCGGTCCGCCAGTAGGTGTGCCAGTAGAGGCTGTCGCCCTGGATGACGAAGCCGGCCACGTCCGCGCCCGAGATGTTCGGTTCGTTCGTGTACATCGACGTGATGCGTGCCTTGCCCGGCTGGAACACCCCGGCGACCGCGGGTTGATCCTTCTTGGTCGGCGGCGTAGCGGCGGTGACGATGCTGCTGGCATGACTACCGGCAGCCGTCACCGAGCCGGGGTTCATAGAGCAGGCCGCAGTGGTGCTCTGCGCGCTCGTGGGGGTGGCATGAGCGGGTGCCACCAGCGCTGCGGCTCCCAGCACGGCCGCGCCGGCCAGAGTGAGGCCGGCGCGGAAGAGGTTCTGTCGTGTCGAGGTCATACATCAAGTGATGCGGCGTGGCCCGGAAAAGTTAGGGCTTCTCCGGGTTGTCTTTCCTCGGCGGCTGGACGACGGGGACGTCGCCGTTCCAGGTGAGCTCGGACAGCCACATCGTGCGGCCGGGTGGATCGGCACCGACCAGGGCCGGATCCCAGGCGTGGTAGACGAACCAGTAGCGGTCGTCCTTCATCAGCACCATGTTGTGGCCGGGACCGGCGGCGTCCGCCGAGGTCGTCAGGATGGGATCGCCTGACTTCGTGCACGGCCCCGCTGGAGAAGTGCAGAGCACGTGCCCGACGGCGTACTCGGCCTTGTCGTAGGCGTTGGCCGAGTAGAAGAGATGGAACTTTCCGTTGCGTTCGACAACGTACGGCGCCTCGACCAGGTCGCCTTCCCACGGCAGCGTCTGCTTGATCAGGCGGGTGGTCTCGCCGGTCAGCGTCAGCCCGTCATCGGACAGCCGGGACACGTAGATCCAGGTGTCGGCGCCGACCGCGTTGCCGTCGTTCTTCCAGTACAGCCAGCGCCGACCGCTCGAGTCCTGGAACGGGCTGGCGTCGATCGAACCACCCTCGGCTACCTGACAGATCAGGGGATTACTCGATTTGTCGACAAAGGGACCTTTAGCCGAGGATGCCACCGCGACACCCACGCACTGACGCCCGGACTTGTCGTCGGAAGTCGTGTAGTACATGACAAAACGATCAGGTCCGTGGACTGCGACCTCTGGCGCCCACACCTTGCCCGCTGAGGTCCAGTCGGGGAGCGCGGGCAGTGCGTCGCCGACTTGTTCCCACGAAACCAGGTCCGTGGACTTCAGCGTCTGGATGTTGCCGAGCGGCCCGTTGGTCGCATAGGCGTAGTACTCCGAGGCCGCGATCACGTGCGGGTCGGCGAAGTTGTTGTCGTACACCGGGTTCGTGAAGCCCATTGAGGTCCCTTCAGCACCGCCGGGGTTGTCGCTGCTGCTATTGCTGCTGCACGCAACCGCGAGCAAGCACAGCAACAACAACCCCGGCCGGCGCAGCATCACTTGCTCGTGTAGAACCGCAGGTAGTCGAACGTGGCCACCGGCGGCGGGTTGGACCCAGTCTGGTCGCCATGCGCGTACAGACCGAGCTTCGGCGTAGTACCGGCCGGGAGCACCCAGGACGCACCCCAGGTCCACTTCTTGCCGTCGACACTCGTTCCGGCGCGGTAGACGTGCTCCCCAGCCGCATTGCGGTGGTACGCGAGCCGCATCCACATGGTCGGCGCCGGCCGTCCGATGGCTGCCCCGCCGTAGCTGGTCGCACCGTCGGCCCGCGCCACCAACTCCCGGCCGAACTCCGTCTGCCGCGTCCGCCAGATCGCCACGTCGCCGAGCCGGGCGAAGTCGTCGTCGTTCAGGTACGCGATCATCCCGGCCTGCTGGTAGTTGCGGATATCGCCCTCACCGAGATCGAGGTGCAGCTTCGTCTCCGCGATCCAACTGTCGGACGCCGGCGTCTGGTGGAACAACAGGCTCGCGTTGTTGCCCGAGCCAACCAGATCGGTATTCTGCAACGGCCACGATAACTTGCCATCGGCAACTACTGCGCGCGAGTCAGGACGCACCCACGACCATTGATCGCCAAGCCCGCCGGAGAACTCGTCACCGGCCAGCAACTTCCCAGCAACCGGTACTGCGGCGGCGCGGCGTACCGGCTCCGCCACTGGCCGCACCGTCAGGTTGTCCAGCTCAGCAGTCCCAAGCCACCGCACCGGCGCGGACCGAACCTTCAGCCCCGGTACTACGAGTCGCGCCTCGGCGTACAGATCTCCGAGCCCGGCGTCGTTCACCCGAGCCGTCACGGTGTTACCCGCGACCTGGACGATGAGGTTGTTCCACTGCGACCGGTCGAAGCCAGCCGGCAAAGCGGCACTCGTGGTCCGGCCGCCCGCCACGATGGTGATCTTGTTGCTGCCAACGCTGACCACCACCGCGCCACCACCGACCACAGTGGTGAAACGGTTGCCGAGCTTCACGTCGGCCTCTACCCGCAGAGACCCACCGGGCGCGGACTGCCTGGTCGCAGCGACTCCACGGATCGAAGCAGTGGGTCCGCCAAGCGAGTCACCAGCCAGCCTGGTCGCGCCCCACAGTCCACTCGCGGGATCGGCAGCGTCGATGCCTGCGCCCGAGCCTGTGGTCGGGGCGGGCTGAGGCGTGTCCGACGGACCGGCGCCGGCCCGAGTCCGCGGCCAGCCGTCGATCCAGTCGATCCGGTCGATCAGCATCGGCCGCCGGTTGATCCCGAACGGGTCGGTCAGCCACGGCGTCGCGCGGTCGAGCGCGTGGTAGACGATGTGGTCCTGCCCGGCCGCGTCGGTGATGAACGCGTGGTGGCCGGGTCCGATCCACTTGTTGCCGTTCTGCGTGATGACCGTCGTACCGCCGACCCGGGACTCGTTCATCGACGCGCCGTCGGCGTCCAGGAACGGGCCGCGGGGCGACTTGGAGCGGCCGGCGAACACGGAGTACCCGGTGGTCGGGCCCGCGCAGCAGTTCATCGACGAGCCCATCAGGTAGTACCAGCCGTCGCGGTAGACGACGTACGAGCCCTCGTAGCGATCGCCGATGGTCACCTGGGTCGGCGTACCGACTGAGGTCAGGCCGTCGGGCGAGAGTTCCGTGACGGAGATGCCGCCGTAGTAGCCGCCGGCGTACAGGTAGCGCTTGCCGTCGGCGGCGGTGAGCATCGCCGGGTCGATGGTGCCGAAGTACCCGCCGTTGCCGTCGGGCTTCGGCGCGACGACCGGGCCGTCGGTGGCCGTCCACGGGCCGGTGGGAGTCGGTGCGGTGGCGACGCCGATCGCCGGATCGCCACCAGGGTTGGCGAGGGTGTCGGTGACGGTGAAGTACATGACGTACCGGCCGCCGAAGTAGCGGATGTCCGGTGCCCAGAAGAACGAGCCGGGCGCGGCCCACTTCGGCTTGGTCTCGTCGTTGAAGACCGTGCCGAGGTACTCCCAGGAGCCGAAGTCCTTGGTCCTGGCCATGTGCATGAGGCCGAACGGGCCTCCGGCAACCAGTGGGTCGGAGGTGGCGTAGGCGTACCAGTAGCCGTCGCGGCCCTGGATGACCGCCGGGTCGGCGAAGGTGTCGGCGAAGGAGGACGAGATCGCGTTCTGGGTGGTCACTGGTGCCGGCGGGGGCGCGGCAGCAGCGGCGGTGGCGGCGGCGGTGGCGGCCGTGAGGCCGGCCGCCATCGTGGCCACAGCGAGCGCTGCGGCCATCAGTCGTCTGGGAGGCACGGGCGGGTTCCTCTCGAAAGTCGGATCAACCTTTGATGCCGCTGCGCGCGACACCTTCGATGACGTAACGCTGGACGAACACGTAGAGGATCAGGACCGGTACGGCGGCCACGGTGGCGCCGGCCATGATCACCGGGTAGTCGGTCGTGTAGGCACCCTGCAGCAGGGTCAGACCGGCCGGCAGCGTCAGCCGCTCCGGACTGAACAGCACGAACAGTGGCCAGATGAAGTCGTTCCAGTTGGTCAGGAACGACAGCACGGTCAGCGTGGCCAAGGCGGGTTTGGCGTTCGGCAGGATGATCCGGGTGAAGACGGTCCAGGCGTTCGCGCCGTCGATCAGCGCGACCTCCTCGAGCTCCTTCGGAATGGCCAGGAAGAACTGCCGCATGAAGAACACCCCGAACGCACCGGCCGCGCCGGGGACGATCAACGCCAGCAGCGTGTCCAGCCAGCCGAGGTTGTCCATCAGCAGGTAGTTCGGCATCAGGAAGACGAAGCCGGGCACGAACAGGGTCAGCAGGATCACCGAGAAGATGGCGTTCTTGAACCGGAACTCCATCCGGGCCAGGGCGTAGCCGGCCATCGACGAGACCACAACCACCAGCAACGCGTGGAACGCTGCCGCGCCGAAGCTGTTCAGCGCCCAGCGCAGTACCGGGTTCTGGCCGCCGGTGGTGAGGATCTCGCCGTACGCGCGGGTGGTCGGGTCCTGCGGGACGAGGGTCGGCGGGTCGGCCTGCGACTCACCGATCGTCTTGAAGGAGGTGATCACCATCCACAGCAGCGGAACGATCACCAGCACGGTCAGCAGGATCACCAGGATCCAGAACGCGGCAGACGGTCGGCGCCTCATGACTTGCGCTCCCTCAGCAGGGCGAAGTTGATCAGCGAGACGACCGCGAGGCAGAGCGCCAGCAGGTAGCTCATCGCGGTGGCCTGGCCCATCCGGAACTGGCTGAAGCCGGTGTCGGTGATCACCATCAGCGCGGTCGCGGTGGAGTCACCGGGCCCGCCCTGGGTGATCAGCACCGACTGGCCGAACATGTTGGCACTGGCCAGCAAGGTGATCGTGATGATGAAGACGGTGACCGGCCGCAGCCCGGGCAACGTGACGTTGCGGAACTGCTGCCAGGTGTTCGCCCCGTCCAGCTCGGCCGCCTCGTACTGCTCGGCCGGGATGTCCTGCAGCCCGGCCAGGTAGATGATCGCGTTGAAGCCGGCCGTCCACCACACTGTCACCGCGACCAGCGAGACGAACGCCCAGGGCTGGTCGTTCGTCCAACCGATCTCGGAGACACCGAACAGCCCGAGGAAGGCGTTCAGCAGACCGAAGCTGGTGTCCAGGATGTAGCGGAACATCAGGCCGATCACGGCCACGCCGAGCACGAACGGCGCGAAGTACACGGCCCGGAAGAAGGTCCGGCCCGGGAACTTGCGGTTCAGCAGCACGGCCAGGCCGAGCGGCAACGCCACCAGGAACGGCACCGACGCGACCGTGAAGATCCCGGTCGCCCGCATGCCGTGCCAGAACGGCTCGGCCGTCGCCGACAGCGGGTCGAACAGGTCCTTGTAGTTCTGCAGTCCGACGAACGGTTTGCCCGGCAACTGGAAGTCCCAGTCGTGCAGACTCATCCAGAAGCCGAAGATGGCCGGCCCGATCACGAACATCAGGAACAGCAGCAGGTACGGCGCCAGGAACAGGTACGGCGTCGCGCGGCCGTACCCGCGGACGGCGGAGGAGGCGCGGGCACGGCGCTTCCGGAGCGTGCCCGCGCTGGCCTGGACCGTCATCGCTTACGCGCCGTACTTCTTGCGGTTGGCCTCCAGGATCTTGTCCGCCCGCGCGGCCGCGTCGGACAAGGCCTTGGCGGGCTCCGCCTTCAGCAGCACAGCCTCGTTGACGGCCTTGTTCAGCTCGTTCAGCGCGTCCCCGATGCCGGGCACCGCCGGCGGGAAGTGCAGGTCGTCGATCTGGGTCGCCAGTGCGGCCTGCTCCGGCAGGGCCTTGAACTCGGCCGACTCGCGGACCTGCTTGCGGGCCGGGACCTGACCGCCCTTGGCCCACTCGAGCGACTTCTGGCTGACGTAGTTGAGGAACACGCGCGCGGCGGTGGACTTGTTCTGGTCCGGGGTCTTCAGCTTCGGCAGGCAGAACTGGTGCGAACCGGCCCAGGCGGCCTTGGTGCCGCCGATGTTCGGCAGCGGGGCCACGCCCCACTCCAGGCCCTTCTTCTCCTTGAACGTGTTGATGTTCCAGATGCCGTTCCAGACGAACGCGTTCTTGCCGTTCATCACCGCGATGTTGTCGGCGTCCTGGGCGACGTTCTTCGGGCTGTGGCCGTTCTTCACCAGGTCGGTGAACCAGCCCAGCGCCTTCACACCGGCCTCCTCGTGCCAGGTCGCCTTCGACGCGTCGTCGTTGAACAGGTCGCCGCCGTACTGCCAGAGCAACGCCTGGACAGTCAGCACGCCGGTGAACGTGAACGGTGTGGCCCAGTGGCCCTGGATCCCCTTGCTCTTGAAGGCGTCCAGCGCGGCGGCGTACTCGTCGGCGTTCGTCGGCGGCTTGGCCGGGTCGAGGCCGGCCGTGGTCATCAGCGTCTTGTTGTAGAAGAAGCCGAGCGGGTGCACGTCGAGCGGGATGCCGTACCGCTTGCCCTCGTACTCGCCGGCCTTCCAGACCACCTCGGAGAAGTCGTCCTGCTTGAGGTCGAGCGCCTTGGCCACGTCGTCGAGCGGTTCGATCACGTTCCGTGCCGCATTGGTGGCCAGCGAGTCGACGTGCATGATCGCGACCGCGGGACCGCGTCCGCTGCTGACCGCGGTGGGCAGCTTCGTGTAGTAGTCGGCCCACTGCATCACGGTCATCTTGATCTTGATGTTCTGGTTCTCGGAGTTGAACTGGTCGACGATCTTGCGCATGAACGGGCCGTCACCGCCGGTGAAGCCGTTCCAGAAGTCGAGTTCGACGGGCGGGCCGTCGTACCCCTTCGCGCCGCCGTCGCCGGTCGCGGGGCCCGCGCCGGGCTTACCTGCCGAGCCTGAGCCGCAGCCGGCCAGGACGCCGGCCGCCCCCAGAGCGCCGAGTCCGCCCAGCACCAAACGCCGGTTGATGGTGTTCACCGTGTACCTCCAGGGGAGAGCCTGATCATGTGCCACGAAGCAGGGGGCAACGTGGCCGTACAGCTGTCGTTGCGGACCTCGGTTCCGTCGATCCGGCGAGGGACCACCCGGTCGGGATCTTCCGCGGTGTTGACCGCGGTGCGGTCGTCGTCGTACAGGGCGAGGTGCTCCACCACCCGCAGTCCGGGCCGCAGTGGGACCTCCAGGTCGACCTTGTCGGTCTCGCTTCGATTCACCACGAAGAGCGTCACCTCGCCGGTGGCTTCCTCGTAGGTCGCGGTACTCCACAGTGCCGGTACCCGCCCGTACTCAGCGGTCTCGATCTCGGGGCCGGCCACCTCGGTGCGCAGTACGGTCGAGCCCGCGTACTGCGCGGTCAGCGCGAACGGGTGGAAGATCGTCTGCCGCCAGGCCCGCCCGTCGGGCTCGGTGCGGATCGGGCCGATCACGTTCACCAGTTGCGCCAGGCAAGCGATCTTCACCCGGTCGGCGTGCCGGAGCAGGGTGATCAGCAGGCTGCCCACCACGACCGCGTCGTCGACGGTGTAGGTGTCCTCGATCAGCGGGCTCACCTCGCGGAGGTCCAGGCCGAGCTCGCCGGGGAAGCGCTGCTGGTACCAGACGTTCCACTCGTCGAACGAGAGGGTGATCTCCTTGTCGCTGCGCTTGAGCGCCTTCACGTGGTCGGCGGTGGCGACCACCTCGGAGATCATCCGGTCCATCTGCTCGGCGGCCGCGAGGAAGCTCTGCTGGTCGCCGTTCTTCGGTTCGTAGTACGCGTGCAGACTGATGTGGTCGACCAGGTCGTAGGTGCGCTCGAGCACGGTGCGCTCCCAGTCGCCGAAGGTCGGCATGTACCGGTTGCTCGAGCCGCAGGCGACGAACTCGACCCCGGGATCGACCCGGCGCATCGCGTTCGCGGTCTCCTCGGCCAGCCGGGCGTACTCCTCGGCGGTCTTGTGACCGATCTGCCAGGGCCCGTCCATCTCGTTGCCCAGGCACCACACCTTGATCCCGTACGGCTCCTTGTTGCCGTTGGCCACTCGGCGGTCGGGCAGCTCAGTGCCGGCCGGGAGGTTGGTGTACTCGAGCAGCTCGACGGCTTCCTTGATCCCGCGGGTGCCGAGGTTGACCGCCCAGATCGGCTCGACGCCGGCCTTGCGCGACCAGCTCATGAACTCGTCGGTGCCGAACTGGTTCGGCTCGATCGACCGCCAGGCCAGGTCGAGCTTGCGCGGCCGCTGGTCCTTCGGGCCGACGCCGTCCTCCCAGTCGTAGTTGGAGACGAAGTTGCCGCCCGGGTAGCGGACCGCCGTCACGCCCAGCTCGCGGACCAGCGCCAGCACGTCCTCGCGGAACCCTTCCGGGTCGGCGGTGGCATGTCCCGGCTCGTAGATGCCGGTGTAGACGCAGCGGCCCATGTGCTCGACGAACGAGCCGAACACGCGCCGGTCCAGGGCACCGACGACGAACGCGGGATCGACCGCAAGACGTGCCACAGATCCTCCACAGAAATCTTTACAACGATTAACCTGAGTTTTTACAACGATTGACATCGGCTGTAAAGAGCTGACCATTGGATCTACTGGTCCTGTCGCCGTCTTGTGACCGCACGAAGCGCCGCAGCGGCATGACAGACTGCGATCGAACGGGGCGGAGGGAGGACCGGATGGTGACCAGGCTGAGCGACGTGGCAGCTCGCGCCGGAGTATCGGTGAAGACGGTCTCCAACGTGATCAACGACTATCCGCACATCACCGCCCGGACCCGGGCCAAGGTCCAGGCCGCGATCGAGGCCCTCGACTACACGCCCAACGTGAGCGCCCGGTCACTGCGCAAGGGCCGGTCGGACTTCATCGCACTGGCCATCCCCGAGATGGCATCGCCGTACTTCGCTGAGCTCGGCGCCGCGATCAGCCGGGCCGCGAAGAAACGCGGCATCACCGTCCTGATCGACCAGACCGAAGGCGAGGCCGCCGCCGAGAAGCTCGTCCTCGGCGGGATGCGGGGCCAGCTGATCGACGGCATCATCTTCTCCCCGATCACCACCGCGCCCACCAAGATCGCCCTGACCGACACGGCGAAACCGCTGGTCCTGCTCGGCGAACGGCACGCGGGCGGCACCCTCGACCACGTCGCGGTCGACTCGGTCCAGGCGTCCTTCGATGCGACCACGCACCTGATCTCGATCGGCCGGCGCCGGATCGCGGCCATCGGAGTCGGCGGAGGCGCGGGCACGGGCGCAGTACGGCGGAAGGGGTATCGCAAGGCACTGAAGGCCGCTGGGCTGCCGCATGATCCGACGCTGGAGCTGGCCGGGACGGGGTATCACCGCGAGGACGGTGCCTCCTCGATGCGGGAGCTGCTCGCGTTGCCGGAGCCGCCGGATGCAGTCTTCTGCTTCAACGATCTGCTGGCGATCGGTGCGCTGCGGACTCTTGCCGAGGCGGGGCTTTCGGTGCCGCGGGATGTCGCGGTGGTCGGGTTCGACGACATCGAGGACGGCCGCTATCACTCACCGTCGCTGACCACGATCTCCCCGGACATGGAGTGGCTGGCGGAGCACGCCGTCGGGCTGTTGCTGGACCGGATCGCCGGAACCGGTGAGGTCGACCGCCGCGACCTCACCGTCCCGTACACGTTGCAGATTCGGGAGTCCTCGGCTGGTTAGAACGCCTTAGAACGTTGCCGCGCAAGTGGTGAGGTTAGCCGTGACCGACGCACCGCGAGCCACGGTGACCTGGCGAGTTTCCAGGACCTGGCCGGTTGGGCGCTCACAGGTCAGTGTCCATGACTCGGTCCCGCCTTGCTGGACGACGATCGGGCGGGTCGACGGGTTCGCGTGGTACGTGTAGGAGCCACCCGCCGGTACGGTCATCTTGGTTTCCAGGACATCGGGGATGTTGGTGCCGTTCCACGTCTTGGTGTTGAACGACTTCTTCAGGCGCAGTACGGCGCCGGCCGGGCCCGTGCCGGTGATGACCGAGTGGCGGGCCGGGTTGATCGTGCTCTCCGCCGCGATCAGGTAGGCCTCGCGATTTCCCTTGCCCGCGGTACTTCCCGAGCCGAAGTAGTAGTTGGGGATGTTCGAGAACGCCGGGTGGAAACTGCTGCCGTGCTCGAACGTGAAGCCGAGACCGCCGGTCGCGTAGTACGACCAGTCCTCGGTGGTGCCGGTGGTGTCGTAGAGCTCGTAGCCGAACTGGCTGCGGTAGCCGTTCTGCGCGGCCATCTGGTCACCGAGCGACTTGTAGAGCGGCTCGTCGGGGGTCTTGCCCGCGCTGGCGTAGCCGGGCTCACGCAGTACGAGGTTGGAATAGGTGTGGTTCGTGATCAGCGTGGTCGCCTGGTGCGACGAGACGAGCGCCTGGATGTTGCGCGTCTCGGGCTCGCTGAACGCGCTCGCGCCGCGGTACGTCTCGGAGGTCAGGCTGGTCGAGGCGCCGGGTCCGCCCCAGAAGCCGGCGTAGTTCCGGTTCGGGTCAGTGCCGCGCGACTGGTTGGCGGACTGCGCGCACTGGCCCGGCGTCGGGAGCTGGCCGTTGGTGATTCGGCAGTTCTTCCGCTTCATCTCGTAGCCGAGCGTGCGGCTCAGGTTGAAGCCGTCGGGATTCACCACCGGGACGATGACGATCCGCGACTTGTCGAGAATGTTGGTGACCCGCGGTACGACGCCGTCGTTCTTCAGCAGGTCGTACGCGAACTCCATTGTCAGCTCGCCGGACGGCCACTCGCGCGCGTGGTGCAACCCCATCATGATGAAGACCGGCTTGCCGTCGCTGACGTTGACGTTGCGGCTGATCTCGATCCCGCGAACCGCACGTCCTTCCAGCGAAGTGTGCTTCAGCGTGATCTGCTTGACCTTCGTCGGGTACTGCGACGCGAGCGAGGCGAGGTCGTTGTTGTAGTCGGCCAGCTGCCGGTACGCCGTACGCCCGCTGGGGAGCGTGGCGAGAATCTGCTTGTTTCTAATGGCTTTCGCGTACGCCGCATCGGCTGCCTCGCGTTCTTTGTCGGCGCCTTTGAGGTCGTCTTCCAGGGTTGACCAGGTGAAGCCGGCGAGCTTGAGGAGGTGCTGATCTTGCTTGCCATAAGCAACCAGATCGACGTAGCCGGGGCCGGCTGACTCGGCCAGGTCGAGGTCGAGGGTGGTCAGGCGCTTGCGGTCGGCGGCGGTGGGGGTGTTGATCCGGAGTAGCTGGATCAACTCGCCGTTCTCGGCGGCCTGGACTTTGCGGTCGGGTGGCGCAACAGCCTGAACCTGACTGCCGGCGCCGACGACAACCACAGCCGCCAACACGAGAGGAACAAGTCGGTGCCATCGGGCGGGATGGAACACGGTGACCTCCAGTAGTGAGCTAGTCGCAATAGGTAACTGGAGAGTAGGGCTCCGCCGCAGCCACTGGAAGCGATTCACCCTGGAGCACGGGGAAACCCGCGCCGGGACTCGTGGCGAGCTCGCGACGCCTGCTCCGCTCCGCTACGCCAGCTGCATCGCCAGCGAGTACCGGCGCTGACGCGCGTGACCCCGCGGTGGCGTAGGTGTGCGCTACCGGCGAGGTTGGCCGAACTGCTGGGCCGGATGCGAACTGCTGGTGCCGGATGAGCGAGGCGATGCGGGCAGTGGAGACAGCGCTCCAGGTCGAGCCGTCGTGGCTGGGCGGGGACAGTACGCGGTGCTCGCGGCGGGTCGGCCGAGTACAGCATTAGGCGAACTCATCAAACCGCTCTCCTCAAGAATCGTTCGACCTCGTCAAGGAGTGCGCGTGCGCTTCGTCGTCGGCCTGTCGGCCCGCGAGTCACGATCGGGGCACCGTGATGCCATAGGGTTCGGGCCGTGTCCGAAACAGACGTGCTCGTACTGCGGCCGGGTGCGGGACCGCGCCGCCAGGTCTTCAAGATCGTTGCCGTCCTCTCCGTGACGTTTGTGATCGCCGGCTTCACTACCGGTGGCCGGCCTGCATGGATCCTTTGCATCGGCCTCATCCTGCTGCTGGCCGGCACCGTCGCTGTCTACCTGCGGCGCTCCCATATCGTCGTCACCCCGACCGAGATCTCGGCGCGCGGTCTGACCTTCCACCGCCGACGCGACCGAGCGCTCGCCGCCTCGGTGATCCGGGCCACGGTGGTTCAGCCGGGGGCTGTCTCCGAGACCATCGTCATCCTCGACGCTGCCGGACACGGCCTGCTCAGCATCAACGGCGCCCTGTATTCGTCCGCCGATCGCGACCGGCTGATCGGCTACCTCGGACTGCCCACCAGTGCGCCGGGTCAGCCGGTCACCTTTGTGCAGCTGGGCCGCGAACAGCCCGGCTCCGTGAGCTGGGCCGGACGGCACCCAGTCGCGTTCGCGCTGCTCTGCGCCCTCGGGTTCGCCGTCGCCGCAGTAGTTCTCGGAGCCTTGGTCGCGGCCCTAACAGGCTGAGTGGGTCAGTCTCTGGAGGGCGTTGCATGTGCTGCGCCCCGCGACAGCCGATACTTGCCCACAGTGTTTCCAGCGACCAATGGCCCCGACATCCCCCGCTGGATCCGTTCCGCGACGCGGTGTGGGAGCTGAGCCGGAACGATCAGGTGGTCGCGCACCTCCCGACCCAGGTTGTCCGCATGCGCTCTCTTCCGTTCTTCTGGCTGAAGCACGAGTGGCTCTGGCCCGACCAGTCGGGGAGACGCAGCGCCGAGAGCTGTGGGCCCAGAACGGCCCTCCGGCCTAGCAGCCGGCGATCCGCGCAGATCGCCCGGATCGCGGTCTGGCCGACGCCGTTCCCCTGGATCCGTTCGAGCAGGCGGTTATGCGGTGGCCCGCCGCGCATACACCTCGATCTCGATTTTCATGCGAGGGTCAGCGAGGCCGCACATCAGCATGGTGGCGGCCGGCCGCACCTCGCCGAAGGCGCGGCGCAGGACCGGCCAGCAGGGCTCGAAGTCCGCCCGGTCGGGCAGGATGTACCGCACCCGGACCACATCAGCGAGGGTGCAGTTCGCCTCGCCCAGCGCGGCCGTGATGTTGTGCAGGCACTGCTCGGCCTGCTCCACGACGTCGTCGGAGATTGTCATCGTGGTGTAGTCGAACCCGGTCGTCCCGGACACATGCACCCAGTCGCCGTCCACCACGGCACGGGCATAGCCGATCTGCTCCTCAAACGTCGAGCCGCTGAGGATCGCACGTCGCTCTGTCATGCGCCGAACGCTAGGTGACCACTACCGATACGTCTAATACATGTACCGGCATTGGCTGATATCTCTAGGCATATGGAGCGCCCCGAACTTCCCCTTCCACAGCTGCACGCTTTCGTCGTTCTCGCCGAGGAACTCCACTTCGGCCACGCGGCCACCCGCCTAGGCATCGCGCAGCCGCCACTGAGTCAGCAGATCCGCCGTTTGGAGGACAAGGTCGGCCATGCGCTGTTCCATCGCACAGCACGAGCCGTCACCCTCACCCCGGCAGGCCAGGAACTCCTGCCCGCAGCCCGCAGAGCCCTCACCGACCTCTCAGACGGATTGTCCGCGGCCCGGGCCGTTGGCAGCGGCCAGGCCGGACGCCTGCGAATCGGCTTCGCCGCCTCCCTCGCTCTGACCGTCCTGCCCGGCCTGCTGCGTACCTTCCGGCACCGGTTTCCCGCTGTGCATCTGGACATCCACGAGATGACCACGGCACCACAGATCGACGCCCTGCATGACAAGACCATCGACATCGGGCTGCTGCGCGAGCCGCCCGATGACCAACCAGAGCTCGGCTTCACGACGATTCTGACCGAGCCCTTCGTGGCCGTCCTGCCGGCCGCACACCGTCTCGCCGCCCAAAGAACAGTCGGGCTTGAGCAGTTGGCGGACCTTCCTTTCGTGCTGCTGCCTCGCGCGGTCGGCCCACAGTTGCATGACCGGATCACCAGCCTGTGCGCCGCGGCAGGCTTCACGCCCTCCGTGTCCCAGCAGGCGGTGGAGTGGCAGACCGTCTGCGCCCTGGTGGAGGCCGGCCTGGGCGTCTCTCTGGCGCCGGCGAGCATCCGGCGTATCCGCCTCAAAGGCGTCGTCTTCCGCAGGATCGAGCCCAGCAGCGCCCGGACACGAGTCGCCGTCGCCTGGCGCAGGAGCGACTCAAACCCGTTGGTCAGAAACCTCCTGGCGGCAGTGAGTCAGGATCCGCCGGACAAGGCGCTCGCCTGACGTTGCTGAGCAGGACAGGCGCTGGGTCAACCGGGCTGCTGTCGCCGGGAAACACCACCCTTTTAAACGGCGACCAGCCGGCTAGCGGTGGCCTATGCCTGCTAGTTGTGCGGCGAAGGTGCGGCGGAAGGCGGGGACTTGGGCGAGGAGATGGAGCGCTGCGTTGCGGGCGGAGCGGAAGGGGGCGGGGACTGTGGCTAGACGGGTTAGGCGGTGGGCTAGGGCTACTACCCGGAGGGCCTCCTCGCGGTTCGTGGTGGCGTAGTTGTCCAGTGGGGTTTCGTTGCCGGTGGTCAGGGCGGTTGCCAGCGCTTCGCCCAGAGTGATGGCGTCGCGGAGGCCGAGGTTCATGCCTTGGCCGCCGGCAGGGCTGTGGGTGTGGGCCGCGTCGCCGGCCAGCAGGACTCGGCCCGCGCGGTACCGGTCTGCCACCCGTTCGTGGATGCGGAACCTCGAGCCCCAGATCACCTCGGTGACCCTCACTGTGCGGCTTCTCGGACCGCGGGCGTTCAGCAGGCGCTGGGCGTAGGCGACATCAGGGTGCTCCGGCGCCTCGTCCACCTCGGCCACCAGGCGGATGCTGCCGTCAGGTAGAGGCGCGGCGACCAGGATGCCGGCCTTCGAGAAGTAGAGCATCACCTCGTCCTTCGGCAGCACACCGTCCACCTTGACATCCGCGAGCGTGAAGTTGAGGGGCAGCGTGCCGTCGTCACTGAAGCCGAGGCCGGCGAGGTCGCGGATCTTGCTGTGCATGCCATCGGCGGCCACGACGTACTGCGCCTTGATCAGCTCGCCGGACTCCAGAGTGACCTCGGCCCCGTCCGCGGTCTGCCGCAGACCGGAGGCGACGTACGGGCGGTGGACCTCGCCGCCGAGTTCCTTCAGCCGCTCGAGCAGGACCTGCTCGGTGGTGCTTTGCGGGACCATCAAGACATACGGGTACGCCGTCGGCAGCTTGTCGAAGCGGACCGGGACGAGGGTGCGGTCGCCATCGGCGATGTGGAACTGCTTGGACTGGATGCCGAGGGACGCCAGGCGGTCGCTGACGCCGATCCGTTCCAGCATCTCCAGGGTCCGCGGGTGGATGACCGCCGCGCGGGAGGTGTTCGCCCCCGCCGCCTGGCGATCGACGACCGTCACCTGCCGCCCCTGACCCGCCAAGGACGCCGCGACGGCGAGTCCTACCGGTCCGGCTCCCACCACCAGTACTTCGGTCTGTTCCGGGATCATCTTCGGCTCCTTCAGTCAAGGTCAACATCTGTTGGCCAACGCTTGTTGACTTCACTGTAGGACGCCCGGCTGGCCAGGTCAACACCTGTTGACCTACGGTGGGGTCATGAGCCAGACAGGCGAGCGACGGTCGGACCGGACGCGGGCAGGCATCCTCACGGCGGCGCGAGAGCGGTTCGCCGCCGACGGCTACGAGCGCGCGACGATCCGGGCGATCGCGGCCGACGCGGCGATCGACCCGGCGATGGTGATGCGGTACTTCGGCAGCAAGGAGAAACTCTTCGCGGCAGCGGCGGAGTTCGACCTGCGACTGCCCGACCTGAGCCGACTCCCGCGGGAGGAGGTCGGCGCAGCACTCACCAACCACTTCCTCGACCGCTGGGAGGAAGACGACTCACTCCAGGCCCTGCTCCGCGCCAGCGTCACCAACGCGGCGGCGGCCGAGCGAATGCGCCAACTCTTCGCCGAACAGCTGGCCCCCCTGATCGCCAGCCTCCACGCCCAGCCTGACCCGACCGCCCCCGCGACCGCCGCCGACCCGAGCGCCCCCGCGACCGCTGCCCCGAGCACCCCCGCGACCGCTGCCCGGATAGACACCGCGCCGGCAGATCCGACCGCGCAGGGAGGTCCGACGGACACCGCGCAGGGAGGACGGCCGCCGGCCAGCGCTAGCATGCCGTCCGAGGTAGCAACCCGAGCCGGCCTGGTCGCCACCCAAGCCCTCGGCTTCGCCCTCTGCCGCTACGTGCTGGCCCTGCCGCCAGTAGCAGCCCTAACCCGACCTGAGGCAGTCGCCTGGCTAGGCCCCACCATCACCCGCTACTTGACCGGCACAGTCAGCGATTGACCTTAGGGCGGTGATCGCGCGGAAAGGTCGTGGCACGTCGCAGCCAGCGAAACTGGCGCCAACGCGCATGACCCCCCGCGGCGGCGGAGCGAGCTCGGCCCGAGGTGACGTCGGCCAGCGTTGCTTGCTTGTGCTGGCACGGGAGCCAGGATCGACGCGTGGGCCAGGGCACGACGGTGTTTCCGGCTGTGGCAATGAACTGCCCTTGTGCGGTCGTGAGGGGGCGCAAGCCTCCTGTGAGCAACCGTGCGGTCCGGCCAGGGACTGTGAGCCCGTCGTCTAGACCTTGCTCGCCACCACCATGTAGTTCTCGGCCTCAGGGTTGTACGTGCTCCTTTCCGTCCGGAGTCCGACCTGGTGCAACTCGGCTGTGAGTTCGTCGTGTCGGTAGGGCCAGCAGGACAGCAGCTCTGAGCGGACAAGAACCGGCCCAGCCGCATCAACTTGCGCGATCGCGATCTCGATGTGGTGCTCCTCTTCCCACTGTGACGCAATCTCCCAGCGGTAGACCACGACGGCATCGCGACCGTTCCGGCGGACGAGTCGGTCACTGATGTCGAGCCGGGAACCTCTGGCCCTCACGAGTTCCCAGGTGCGGGAGGTGAGTACCAAGCGCCCGCCAGGGCGCAGAAGGCGTGACATCGACTCCAGAGCAGCAACCCTGCCTCTCGCGCCCGCGGCATGGTGCAGCGAGTTGCCAACGCAGAACACCATGTCGAACGTGTCGTCCTCGAAATGGTCGGGCAACTCTTCCCAGTTCGCCCGCAGTGTCCGGACAGGTGCCCTGAATTCCTCAGATAACTCTGTAGTCCGACGAACCATCGCTTCGCTGGCGTCAGTTGCGACAACCTGCAGGCCACGACCGGCGAGGCCAACCGCCAGCTGTCCGGTTCCGCACGAACAATCGAGGACGTGAGCGTTCGGCGGCAGGAGACTGAGGACGTCGTCGTACGACGCAGCGAACTCGGCCGGGGCCAGCTTTGCATCCGAGATGAGCCACTCGTACACCTCGGCAAGCGCGTTATAGCTCGTCACAACTACCACCTCCGACACGCGGCAGATTCACGGCCGCACATCAGTACATCAGCGGAGCAAGTCGGTTCACCAATGGTTTTGCAAGGGCAACCCGCCCTGTCATGCCGCCTTGCGTGCGGCGCCGCGAGCCGTCCAATACTCGGCAGCCGCGGGTTTGCTTCGCCATCGCAGGGGGGTGCGGGTCGGCTTCGGCTCTACCGACGACGCAGCCAGGGAAACTGGCGCTGACCTCGCGGCGGCGGAGCGTCGCCGATGGCCTCGCGCCCGCGGCCATTTCTCCCGCTCCGGTCGTCGCGATCCTGTCCTCTCTGACCATGTCGAGACGCGCATCCTCACTCCGACGTCCCTGGTGAACGGGCAGCCAACCCCGGCCGCCCCTCACTGAGGAGGTCCAGATGTTCGGCAAGGTCAAGGCGTACAGCGGTTTCTCGGTCGACGACATCCCCGCGGCCGAGACCTTCTACCGGGACACCCTCGGCCTCACGGTCAAGGCGGCCCACGGCATGCTCACCCTCGAACTCGCCACCGGCGGTTCGGTCCTGATCTACCCGAAGGACGACCACGTCCCGGCCGAGTTCACCGTCCTGAACTTCCCGGTGGACGACATCGAATCCACCGTCCGGACGATGGTTGCCCAAGGCATCACCTTCGAGCGCTACTTCGACCACCACGACTCCCTCGGAATCGCCCGCGGTGACGGCCCGCCCATCGCCTGGTTCAAGGATCCGGCCGGCAACATCCTCTCGGTCATCGAAGAATGACCCGGCACCAGGCGCAGTTGTCCCACGGCGGCACGAGAGTTTCGCCGCCGACGCCTACGAGCGCGCGACCATCCGGCGATGGTGCACGCGCACATCGGAAACCTGCACCGGCCACGGCGAGCGCTACGCCGACTCCTGTACGGACGTCTACCCCGACTCCGAGCCTGCCCGCGACTCCGAGACTGCCCCCATCGGTCAAAGCGAAGGACGGCACGAACCTCGCTGCGTGCCGTGACGGCAACTGCCAGGTGATTGTTCTGGATCCACCGGTGACCATCAGGTTCCGGGGTGGAAGAACGCTCATCAGCGGTTCGCTGACCACTAAAGGCATCGATACCGACGGAGTGGCCTACCAGTTGGCCGGCGACAATTTCGCGGGTGGCGCCGGCGCCTTCGTCGACTGGACCACGACGACGTACGGCGTCGACAAGACCGTTCCTGGCGGCACTCAGGCACGCGCGGATGATCCAGCAGGCTTCACCGGGCGGGCTAGCTACGTCGGTGCCGGTATCGCTGTCATCGACCTGCACGTGGTGTGAGGGCGCGACCTTCATCATGGGAGGTCCGCGCGTGGCTTCTCCGTGGTGACCCAGGTCGGACGTTCTGCGCCCGGGACTCGGTCGCCCGGCGGTGGCCACGCGAGTGCAACTGACAGCGGAACGGGATTTACCGGTTCGGGCAGGACGTAGGCGAGACCGTTGCCGCGCGCTTCGAGCTCGGCGGCGTAGGCGGGGTCGACGCGGTCGAACGTGATCTCGATCAGCCCGGACACCGGGTGCGGCCCCGTCGAGGTGACCTTGGTCGGCAGACCGAGATCCTCCTGCCTGCGCATGAGGCCCAGTACCCACTGCAGGGTCCACTCGGTCTCCTGCTCGGATGGCTGCCAGCGTCTGAAGCGCAACAACTCAGGGAACCGCACGAGCGGGGGAATCTCGATGCGCGCCCGGAGCAGCTCCGCATGAGACGGGATGCTGATGACCAGGACCACCCGATCACCGCCGTGCTCGACGGTCTCGCTGAGCCTGGCGTCCGTGTCCGGATTGCGCTCGACCCACTGCCGGACGACCGGCAGATCTGGTGAATCCTTCGCTGGACCGTCCCAGAGCGCTCTCACTCGAACCACCCGACTCCCGGCGGGAGAGTGAAAGTGTGGAGCACGATCCGATCGTCGTCGAGTGCCCCGAGCCGATCGAGCAAGGTCTGCGTGTTGTCGGTACCGAGTTCGATCAACACCACGACCCGATTCGCCAGGCAGTCCCAGCAGCCACCGATGCCAGTCAGGTCAGGGTTCCGGAAGAGGCGGTCGGCCAACAGTTCCAGTTCGGCCCGCGAGTAGTGCACCGACTTGAACTCCACGGTCAGGCCGTCGGCCGCGGCCAGGACGGATGCCTTGAGCCGCTCCACCACCGGCGACGTGCCGTCGACCGGCCCCACGAGACGGACGGTCACCGCCCGCGCATCGCCGTCCATCGAGAGCCCGCCATCGAGCGCCGCCTCGTGCTCCACCAGTTCAGCGATCCTGCTGACCTGCTGCTGGAAGTCCCACATGCCGGTGATGTCGATCGGCACCGGATCCTCGTTCGGAGCAACACCCTTGGTCCTCGCGGCCTCGTAGCGCCCCGGGTACGGCGCGATGTTGGGATCCTCGCCCGAGTTCGCAGCCGACATCACTACCGCCCCAGCGAGAGCGCGGTGAGGGGCGCGCCGAGCAGGATCCGCCGCATCGCTCCACCTCCGGTTGCGGGCCTGTGGCCAGGTTAGGTCTGGATCCGCACGACCCACCAGTGCGAGACGTTGCTGGGGCTGGAACGGCAGGACTGGGGTATTGCTGCCCAGGCCGAGCGGCGTCGATGCGCGTGGGGTCATGCGGGCCAGCGCCAACACGCACCGGAGATGCACCCGGCATCACGCAGCGGCAAAGGCGCCGAGAGCCCACCGATGCGCCCGCCGCCCGCGGCTCGTTCAGCGCCAGCGGTACGCCCGTCGGCCGACGTCACATCATTCGCGCTGGCTTCACCGCGGGGTCGCGCGCGTCAGCGCCAGTACTCACCGGCGATGCAGCCGGCGTAGCGAAGCGGAGCAGGCGTCGCGAGCCGCCCACGCACCCAAGCAGTCCCGGGCCTGTTTCCCATCGCAGGGCTGTGCGTGTCGGCTTCAGCTCTTACCGGCGATGCAGCCGGCGTAGCGAAGCGGAGCAGGCGTCGCGAGCCGCCCGCACGCCCGCGGGTCAGCTTCGCCACCGGGGCGTCATGCGCGCCACACGCCAGGCCTCACGCACTTGCTCCACCACCGGCGGGGTTGCGCGCGTCAGCGCCAGCATTCACCGGCGATGCAGCCGGCGTAGCGGAGCAGAGCAGGCGTCGCGAGCCGCCCGCACACACGCCAGCCTCACGCACTTGGTCCGCCACCGCAGGTTCGCGCGCGTCAGCGTCCGTACTCACAGGCGATGCAGCCGGCGTAGCGAAGCGAAGCAGGCGTCGCGAGCCGTCCACGCACCTCGGCAGCCCCGGGCCAGATCGCGATCGCAGGGTTGTGCGTGTCGGCTTCAGCTCTTACCGGCGATGCAGCCGGCGTAGCGAAGCGGAGCAGGCGTCGCGAGCCCACCCGCACGCCGGCATCTTCGGGTTCACCACTCGGTACCTGAGCGTGCGGTCAGCGGTTGACTTTGGCGCGGCGGCGTTTGGTGTCTTGGAGGTAGAGCCAGGCGATGGCCGCGCCGGTGACGAAGCCGCCGAGGTGACCCTGCCAGGAGATGTTCGGGACGATGAAGGAGAGGAGTGCGGTCACCGCCACGTAGCTGATGATCCAACTGATGTCCTGACCCTGCGCCCGGCTGATCACCAGCAGCGCGCCGACCAGACCCAGTACTGCGCCGGATGCGCCGAGCGTGGCTCCGATCGGCGAAGAAAGCAGCCAGACCGCGATCCCGCCACCGAGGCCGGAGACGAGATAGAGCAGGGCGAATCGGAGCCGGCCGAGCATCTGCTCGAGTTGCGGGCCTAGCATCCACAGCATGAACAGGTTCGAGAGGATGTGGAAGATCTGCACGTGGGTGAAGGCCGACGTGATCAGGCGCCACGGTTCGGACTCGACGAACACCGGGACCAGGACCAAGTCCTGCAGCACCCGCGGGCTGCCTGATCGGACCGCGATGAAGACCAGCACGTTCAGGACGAGCAGGGTGAGCGTGACGACCTGGTTGTTCGCGCGGGCGACACCGCCCAGCGCCGTACGCTTCCGCGGGATCGACTTCACGCCCTCGTTGAAGCACGACGGGCACTGGAACCCGACCGCGGCGCTGTTCATACAGGCCGGACAGATCGGCCGGTCGCAGCGCTGGCAGCGGACTCCCGCGCGCCGATCCGGGTGCCGGTAGCAGACGGTCTCGGTCACGCCCTGGTCCTCCGCGGTCGGACAGCAGTCTTCGAGAATGGGTGCGGACCGGCCGCCGTGAAGGCAGCCGGCCCGCGGTGGATCAGACGGTCTTGCGCTCGATCTTGACGCTGTTGATCACGATCGGCTCGGTCGGCCGGTCGCCGGCCGTGGTGTCCGCGGTGGCGATCGCGTCCACGACCTTCTTCGAGTCGTCGTCGACGACCTCGCCGAAGATGGTGTGCTTGCGGTTCAGGTGCGGGGTCGGGACCACGGTCACGAAGAACTGCGACCCGTTGGTGCCCTTGCCGAACTGGATGCCCGCGTTCGCCATCGCCAGCAGGTACGGCCGGTCGAACTGCAGCTCCGGGTGGATCTCGTCGTCGAAGCTGTAGCCCGGCGAACCGGTGCCGGTACCGAGCGGGCAGCCGCCCTGGATCATGAATCCGTCGATCACCCGGTGGAAGCCGAGGCCGTCGTAGAAACGGGCGGTGCTGGCCTGACCGGTGGTCGGGTCGGTCCACTCCTTGGTGCCCTCGGCGAGGCCGACGAAGTTCTGCACCGTCTTCGGGGCGTGGTCGGGGAACAGCTTGATGACGACGTCGCCCTTCGTCGTCTGCAGCGTCGCGAACAGTTCTTCGGCCACGGGATACTCCTCATCGGGTTACGGCTTACGGCTTCGATCCTGTCATGGGCATCAAGTTCTGGCCGCATCGACGTGCCCAGGGAGGGCACAGCGAGGGCGCAGTGAGGGCCCAGGGTGATCTCCGGGTGACGGTCCGGGACGGCCTCGGACGTTTAGCACCCGGGTACGTCGTACGATGCAGACGAAGCCGGATTTGTCCAGAGTCGTTACAGCCGCGTCCATGCCGCCGATGGGCTGGAGAGCCGCCCACCGACCGTGGGGCGGCACCGAGGAGGAACCGTGGGTTTGTTGAAGTCCAAGGGCCGGGTCGAGACCGCGAAGGACAAGGTCCGACCGCTGGCCGAGTCGGCCGTGGGCAACGCACGGGAGCGGGTGTCGCCGTACGCCGAGAAGGCGGTCGAGCGCGGCGCCGCTGTCGCGCATGCCGCGGTGGAGAAGGCAGGACCGGTCATCGACGACGCGTTGAGCAAGGTCGGGCCAGCCACTGAGCACGCGGCCGAGAAGGCACGCGAGCGGTTCAACGACGACCTGATGCCGAAGGTGACCGCGGCGCTGGCGACACTGGCCGCCGCGGCCGAGCCGGTCATCGAGGAGAGTTCACGCCGGGGCAAGGCCACTGCGGCCGCGCTCAAGGGTGAGATCGACGTACCGAAGAAGAGCCACAAGCTGCGCAAGGTGGTGCTGTTCCTCGGGTTCGGGGCGCTGGCCGCCGCAGCCGTGAAGAAGCTGCTCACCCCGCCGGAGCCGGCCTGGCAGTCGACTCCGACCAGCGGCCGCGACTACAGCTCGGCCCCAGCCGGTACTACGTCGCGCCCCGCCGCCGACAAGCCGGCCGCCGACGCGCCGAAGGCCGAGTCGTCCAACGGGCAGACCGAGGACGAGAAGACGGACGCCAAGTCGGAGACGTCCTCGGGCGCAGCCGACGTTAAGGCCGACGACGCTCCGAAGTCCGCGTCGAACGGCGCCGCGAAGAAGACCAGCACCAGCCAGCGTCGCTCGACCGAAAAGCCGACCGACTCCTGACCGCACCACCCGCAACGGCAAAGGCCGCGACCCCCCGGTGGAGGCCGCGGCCTTTGTTCGTTTCTCGATCACACGTGACTGTTCCGGCCCGCCGCTTTGATGAGGCGGACACTCGCCGCAGTGGCTGAGGTTGTCGTCCGCCTGGGGTGGATCAAGATCCGCTGACTTTCAGCTCAGCTGACTGTCTCAGCGGGCCCAGGGCGGGCTGGGGTCAGGCGGGGGAAGGGTCCTCGGTGGGGCGGTCGGGGCGGGTGTTGGGGATTCTCCCGGCTGAGAGGAGTTGGGTGGCGTAGCGGTGGGTTATGCAGGGGTAGCTGCCGCCGCACTCGCGGCAGACGGCGTGGTTGCGGTGCAGCCAGGGCAGGACGCCGAAGCGTTTGATCCAGGTGAGCGGTTCGCGGTCCGGGGCGTGCAGCTGCATCGCCGAGCGGGCGGCGTCCTGGATCTCCGGCGCGGACCACTCTTCCGCGCTCTTGTCCATCAGGTCGCTCAGGTCGTCGTGGGGTGCCGAGCTGGACGAGGGTTGGGTCATCTCTTTCGTCTCCGGGCAGGGTGCGGGGGCGGAACCAGGGTGCGGCAGCGGCGGACGGACCGGAGCTCTGAGTCAAACGTGTGATCGACCCGTGTCAGGCTGATCACACACCGAGACATTAGCGCTTGTTCGGCCGAGCACAACCATCGGATCCGCCGGAGCGGTGACTTCTTTACGGTTCGGCCGGAACTTCTTCACGCAGGGTTCCATCGCCGCCCCGCACTGCCGCCCCCAGCTACTCAAAGCCAGCCGCTACCGAGCGCCCAAGCCAGCCGACGCCGAGCATCCAGAGCCAGCTGGTGCCGAGCGTCCAGCGAGCCGTCTACAGCCAGCTGGTTTCGAGGGTGATCCGGGCCTCGAGCTCGAGCAGATGCCGCTTCAGCGGAATGCCACCACCAAAGCCGACCATCTTGCCGCCGGCTCCGACGACGCGATGGCACGGCACGATCACCGGGATCGGATTCCGGTTACACGCCGTCCCGACCGCTCGCGCGGCTCCCGCATCACCGACCGCCTTGGCGACATCCCCATATGTCTGCATCTCGCCGTACGGGATCCGCATCAGCTGGTCCCAGACCGCACGCTCGAACTTCGACCCGACGCGCACCGACAGCGGCAGGTCGAACTCCTTGAGCTCGCCGGCGAAGTACGCCGTCAACTGCTCCTCAGCAGCCGTCAGCAGCGGGTCCTGGGCGCGCTCCGGCCCCAGCTCGATCGCGCCGAACCGCACCCGGCACAGACCGTCGTCGTCGACGGCCACGGACAGCTCGCCGATGGGCGAATCGAGCACAGACCAGCGCATGGCTCTATCGTCCCTCACAGCACCGACACCGCACCGGGCCGCACACAAGGTTCTCGCCCGATCACTGTCTGTGTGCTATTTCTGATCTCCTCACCGTTCCCGGTCACCGTTCCGAGGGGGTGCACATGGTCGGTCAGCCACCGATGGACCGCTGGTTCAGCTCCGAACAGGCCATGGGCCTGGCCGCCTCGGTCCTGATCGGAGTCGTCACGGTGCTGAGCTGGGCCACCGCCTGGTCCGACTGGAACTCCTACCGCACGCTCAAGCTCTACCCCGGCGACGAGGCTCGTCGCGACCAGGCCGACCTGATCTCCGGATCACTCGGCATCGTCGCCGCGCTAGCGCTGCTGGGCGCCGCGGCGGTCTTCATCGTCTGGCTCTGGCGGGTCCGCTGGAACGCGGAGATGTTCTGCCGCGGCGAGCACCGGCTGACCCGCGGCTGGGTGCTCGGCAGCTGGATCTGCCCGGTGGTCAACCTCTGGTACCCCAAGTGGGTGGTGGACGACATCGTCGCGGCCAGCGATCCGCGCACCCCACCGCAGACGGAGCGCCTGCGCGACATCCCCGGCACCCGGCTGGTCTGGGCGTGGTGGCTGACCTGGGTGGTCGGACTGGTGCTCGACAACGTCGCGCAGCGCAGTGTCCTGGTGGGTGAGCCGCCACTTTCCGAACTTCGGACGAATGCTGTGACGTCCGGCATCTCGGCGGTCAGTACGACGGCCGCGGCAGTACTCGCAGTGATCTTGATCCAGCGCGTGAACGAGCTCCAGCTGCACCGGCCGTGGACGCCGTGGTGGGCCCAGGACCAGGCAGGTTTCCCGCTGGACCGCGGATTCCAACCGCCTGCCGGGTAAACCAAAGCGTCACGGACGGTCGACTTCGTCGTTACAAGTGGTGATGGGCGTACGAAAAGACCGCGTTAAGTCGATACCCTCTGTGCTGGCATCGACTCCACACGAGTACTTACTTCGTGGTATCAATGTGGCTCGGTCACGCGGGGGCAGGACTCGACCGAAACGCCGAACAGACGGAGTTCCAGCAACGCGAGGGACGCACGACGTGAGCCACCCGCAACGAGCAGTTCTTTCTGCTGTTGAAGAAAAAGATGAGTGGCAGCCACACGCGGCTGAGGAGTTTCAGCAGGTCGGCACCATCGGCCGGATCGCGATCGGGCTGCTCGGCGCCTCGACCGTCACTCATCTGCTCTGCACGTGGTCCGACTGGAACACCTACGGCGTCGTCAACAGCTACCTCGGTGGCGGCCCGAACGTCGACGACGCGGATCTGAACCGCGCCGACAGCATCTCCCGGCTCACCTCGATCCCGAACGTCATCATCTCCGTCGCCGCCGCCGTGGTCTTCGTGATCTGGCTGTGGCGGGTCCGGGTCAACTCCGAGGTCTTCTGCCAGGCCGACCATCGCCGCAGCCACGGCTGGGTGCTGGCCAGCTGGTTCTGCCCCGGTCCGAACCTGGTCTACCCCAAGCAGATCGTCGACGACATCTGGCTGGCCAGCGATCCGAAGACCCCCGTGTACGCCGACGACCTCCGCCGGCTCAGGAAGCCCCTCCTCACCTCGGTGTGGTGGGTCGCCTGGGTCGGCGCTCTGGTGTTCGACGTGGTGATCCGCCGGGCGCTGATGTGGATGGAGGCGACCGTCGGCTCCCTGCGCGGCATCGCCCTGGCCGGTACCGCGTCGATGACGCTGACCGCCGTCGCCGCGGTGGCCGCGACGCTGATCATCCGCCGGATCAACACCATGCAGACCACCCGCGAGTGGATGCCCTGGTGGGACCAGCGCGAGCCGAAGCTGGTGGCCGTCCCGTCGTACCGGGTCGCTGCCGACGACGACACCTCCGAGCAGCCAGTGATCGCCGAGCCGATCGCGGCTCCGGCCGCGATGCAGGAGCGTCACCCTGCACCGCAGGAGCGTCAACCGGCGCTGCAGGAGCGTCAGCCGGCGCTGCAGCTGGCCAACGCCGGCGCCACCGCCGCCGAAGAGGCCGCGCCGAAGTGGAGCCCGTTCGCTCCCGTCGCCGACGCGCCCGCCGCCCAGTCGTGGGAGGACACCGGCCCGGCCACGGAGCAGTTCAGCCCGGTGGAGAGCTGGCGCGAGGACACCGGTCAGGTGATCGAGGCGACTCCGTCGTACCTGCAGACGGCTTCCGGACTGGAGACGCCGACCTGGTCGAGCCCGTCCAACCCGTACCCGCCCACGCCGAGCGATGACCTGCTGTCCGCGCCGCTGCCGAGCTGGCAGGCCGAGACCGTCGCACCGCCGTCGCTCGCCCCGGCCCAGCCGAGCCCGTACGCGTACCAGCCGGCTGCTCGCGCCTCGGAGCCGTCGGAGCCTTCCTGGACCAGCCCGTACTCCGAGCCCTACTCGTACGGCGGCAGCTCCTCCGACTACCTGACCTCCTCCGAGCCGGTAGCCGTTCCCCAGCCCGCACCCGAGCATGAGCCCGCGCCCGTTGCGCGCGCTGGTCGCCGGGCCGCTCGGGTCGCGGTCGACAGCCCGTCGACGGTCCAGGCCGCGGTGCCCGCATCCGACACCTACTACCAGTCGGCGCCGTCCCTCCCGGAGCAGGACGACTTCCTGACCCCGTCGAAGCCGCTGCCGACAGTCCCGTCGTACGGGCCGGAGCCGTCGTACACGCCGGCCGCCAGCTACAACAGCCCGGCGCCGAGCTACGCACCGGAGACGACCTACACCGCGTACGACGCCCCGGCGGCGAGCACCCCGGACTACGAGAGGTCGTACACCTCGGACTACTCGCCCAACTACCAGTACTCCGAGCCGGCGACGCCCGCCGCGCCGGAGCCGACGTACACGGCGGACACCAGCTACAGCACCCCGTCGTACGACAGCTACTCGTCGGAGAGCTCGTACGAGTCGTACAGCCCGACCACGAGCTACGACTCGTACACGCCGGCGCAGGAGACCTCCTACAGCGCTCCTGACTACAGCACCCCGACCTACCCGCAGGAGAGCTACTCCAGCGAGTACACCTCGGACTACAGCACCAGCTACTCCGACCAGCCGGCCACGGACTACCAGTCCTCGCCGTACTCCTACGAGGCCCCGGCCGAGCCGGCCGCCCCGGAGAAGAAGGACGACGACTCGGCGACCACCGCCCCCCGGACCCACCCCCGGCGACGCTGGGTCTGACCGACCGACCCCCCAACCAGCGTCGCGATGGCCGGATCCCTTCCCCGGGATCAGGCCATCAGTTTTAGGATCAGGAGATGACGCGACTTGGCTTCTCCACGCTCGGCTGTCCTGGCGCTCCACTGGACCACGTCCTGGAACTTGCCCAAAGCAACAATTTCGCAGGGCTGGAACTGCGGACCGCGGACGACGAGTTCACCCATCTCGGCCTGACCGCGGCCGAGCGCCGGACGCTTCGGAGCCGAATCGAGGACGCCGGGCTGGAGATCCTCTCGGTCAACAGCTACGTCCGGTTGTGCGCGGTCGAGGAGCAGCCACTCGAAGCCCACCTCGAGCTCGCCGCCGATCTCGGTGCCCGCGGCGTCCGGGTGTTCCCCGGCGATGACCCCGGACAGCCGGGCAAGCCGTCGGTACTGGCCGGTGCTCCACTGACGCCAGGTGAGATCCGCGCGCTCGACCGGGTGGCCTCGGCCCCGAGCGAGGGACGGATCCTGCTCGAGACGCACGACTCACACTCGGCCGGCGCCAGGATGGCCGCGCTCTGCCGGCACTTCGACGCCGAGGTGCCACACCACAACGTCAAGGTGATCTGGGACAGCGCCCACACCTGGAGCCATGGCGAAACCCCCGCCGAAGCCTTCGAGCTCCTGAAGCCCTGGATCGACTTCATCCAGATCAAGGACGAGGACTCGACCCAGGACTACCAGCCGGTCCCGATCGGCACCGGCGACTACCCGATCGCCGAGCTCCTGCGGACCCTGCAAGGCACCGACTACTGGCTCTCCCTCGAGTGGGAGCTGAAGTGGCACCCCCATCTCCCACCGCTGACCGAGGCCCTCCCCGCCACGCTCAGCTGGCTAAACAGCTGAGTGCTTCGTCCGGCGGGGCACGAAAGTGTCGTCCTCGCCGGACAGCGGCCGCCCATCCAGGTGCCAGCTCCACGAGATGGTCGGGGTGATCCGCAGATAGACACCGGCACCGAACATCCCCGAGCGCTCGACCACCTCGGCGGTGCCGTACACCCGCAGGAAGCGCGGGGACCAGGGATCGATCGACACCAGGTCGTCGATGACCAGAGCGACCTTCTCCTGCCCGGCCCGCACGTTGAGCACCTTGCGGGTGCGTCCCGGATCCACGCCGCCGACGTAGAAGTAGCGGCCGTCGTACTCGAAGCCGACCGGTACGACGTCCGGCTGGCCGTCCGGGCCGGTGGTGGCGATCCGGGCCAGCCGCTGGGTCTTCAGATATGCGAGTTCTTCTTCGGTGAATGACATGATCCGAAGGTACAACGCACGTTGTAGTTAGTACAACGGTCGTTGTATGCTGAGCCTGTGGACAAGCGGCAGGCAGTACTTTCCGGCGGGTTGACCGTGTTCGCGCGCGACGGTTACGCCCGCGCGAGTATCGACGTGATCGCGGCGGAGGCTCAGGTGTCGTCGCGGACGATCTACAACCACTTCCAGGACAAGGCCGGCTTGTTCCGGGCGGTGATCCAGGACAGTGCGCAGCGGGTGGCCGCCGCGCAGCTGGACATCGTCGACCGATACCTCCGCAAGGTCACCGACCTGGAGGCCGACCTGGTCGAGTTCGGCATCGCCTGGCGGACGCCGATGCCGGACTACGCGGAGCACTCCGCACTGGTCCGGCAGGTCAACGCCGAGGCCGGCCACATCCCGCAAGAGGCGATCGACGCGTGGCAGGAGGCCGGACCACTCGCAGTACGCCGTGCGCTGGCTGATCGCCTGGCCGCGCTGGCCGCCGAAGGGCTGCTCCGCGTCGACGACCCGATGCGTACCGCTCTGCACTTCTCCCTGCTCATCTCGGGCGCCAATCCGTCCTACCTAGGAGCACGCATGACCCCCGAAGAGATCACCGAGGCCGTCACGACCGGCGTTCGCGCCTTCCTGCACGGATACGGCCGCTGATGCGCTACCGCCTGTTCGGGCCGACCGGCCTGCGCGTTTCCGAGCTCGTCCTCGGCGCCATGCGGTTCGGCTCGGTGGACCAGGCCCGGCCGATCATCGACGCGTACGCCGAGGCCGGCGGCAACTTCATCGACACGGCTGACGCATACCAGACCGAGCAGATCGTCGGCACCGTACTGGCCGAGCGCCGGGACCGGTTCGTGGTCGCGTCGAAGTACACGCTGCCCCGCGACCCCACCGATGTGAATGCCGCCGGCAACCATCGGAAGAACCTCCGGCTCGCCCTCGAAGCCAGCCTGCGCCGGCTCGGCACGGAGTACCTCGACGTGTACTGGGTGCACTGCTGGGACCCGCACACACCGATCGAGGAGACACTTCGCGCGCTCGACGATGCCGTCCGGGCCGGGAAGATCCTGTACGCCGGGATCTCGGACGCGCCGGCCTGGGTCGTGTCGCAGGCGAATACCTTGGCCCACTTCCGGGATTGGACCCCCTTCGCCGGACTGCAAGTGCCGTACAGCCTTCTCCAGCGGGACATCGAGCGTGAGCTGCTCCCGATGGCCGAGGCTTTCGGGATGTCCGTCACGGCTTGGGCCCCGCTCGCGCACGGGAAGCTGGCCCGGCCGGTCGAGGCAGCAGAGAACGATCGCGAGCGGGCCGTGCTGGCCGCAGTACGGGATGTCGCGGGAGAGTTGGGGGTGACGCCGCCTCAGGTGGCGCTGGCATGGACCCGAGTGCGATCGAAAAGTGTCCTTCCCTTGGTCGGAGCCAGCTCGGTCGAGCAGATGGCGGACAACCTCGCTGCACTCGCCGTCGAGTTGCCGGCCGAGGCCGTCGCCAGGCTGGAGTCGGCGACCGGATTCGAGGTCGGCTTCCCCACGGATTTCATCCCCGCCGAGCTGTCCCACCCCGGTCGGGTGATCGGCCGTTGAAAACCGAACCAAACGGGCCTAGGCCACAATTTCGCGTCGGCGCATGACGCGGGGTACCCATCGCTCGTCAAAAGAGGTGAAGTCCCAACGGGGGACCGTGCAGGTAAGGACATTCATGATGGGCATCAACATCAGGCGGTGGCCGCGGTGAGCCCGCGGGCGGTCGACAAGCGGGCCCGGCCCGGGAACGAAACCGGCCCGGCCCCGGTCGGGCCACCAGCAGCTCTCAGTACCGCCGACTTCGACCCGGTCGAGCCGGTGGAGGCCGAGGCGGACAACGCCGAGGTCAGTGACGCAGCAAAAGACTGACGTCACCGAACTCGTGCCACAGGTACGAGTGTTCGAGGGCGGCGTCGTAGGCACGCTGGACGACGTCGCCCCCAGCCACGGATTCGAGCAGCAACAGATGGGACGCCTCCGGCGCGTGCATGCCGGTGATCAGCCCGTCCACCACAGTCGCCGGATGGTCAGGCCCGAGGACGAGATCGGTCCACCCCTTGGACGCGACCACCGCGCCATCGGGCTGAGCCGCCGACTCGATCGCGCGAACCGCCGTCGTCCCGACCGCGATCACCCGACCGCCATTGGCCTTCACCCAGTTGACCAGCCCCGCGGTGTGCTCCGATACGTCGTACCGCTCGGGCAGGGGTGGCTCGTGACTCTCCAGTGACGACACCCCGCAGTGCAGCAGGATCGGAGCGATCAGTACGCCGGCCGCCGCCAGCTGACTCACCAGCTCAAAGCTGAACGGCCGGCCGGCGCTAGGCATCTCCGCAGAGCCCGGCTGGTTCGCGAACACCGTCTGGTAGAGGGCCAACGGCCACTGCTGGCCGACGTACTTGTAGGTGATGGGCCGCCCGTTGCGTCGCAGGTAGTCGACCACGTCGGCTGCTGGCGGCTTGGCGCGCCACAGCCGGGTGCCGCTCGGCTCGTACGGCTCGAGCAGAGTCAGTACCCCTTCAGGCAACTCCACCTGGTCACCTGCGGAGGCGTCGAACAGAGGGGAGCCGCCATTGCGCAACTCCACCACCCAGTTGCCGTCGTCGAGCGCAGTGGAGAAGTGCACGACCACTGGAGCGACACCTGAGCCGGTGATCCAGGAGCCGTCGACCGCGGCGGCCAGCGTGCCGGACGTGTTGACCAGCAGCAGATCGCCGGGCCGCAGGTGCTCCCCGATCCGGTCGAACCGTGTGTGCGTGACGGTCGACCCCTCCGCGACCAGCAGCTTCACCTGGTCGCGAGCGAGCCCGCGGGCCTCCGGTGGTTCGACAGCGTTCAGCTCATCCGGCAACGTGAACCTGGTCTGTGGATGGACTCTCACGAGGTCACCGCCGGAGCGAACTCGGCAGCCCGGTACCGACCACTCGCCGGCCGGCTGTCCAGCAACTGCAGAAACGCCGGTACTACGCTCGCAGGCTCCGGCCGGTCCGAGATGTCCTCACCGGGGAACGCGGCCTGGTGCATCGCAGTACGGAGGTCACCCGGGTCGACCGCGTAGACGGCGAGCCCAGGATGCTCTGCGGCCAGTACTGCGCTCGCGTGGTCCAGTGCAGCCTTGGCCGAGCCGTACCCACCCCAGCCTTCGTAAGCCTCGACTGCCGCGTCGGAACTGATGTTGATCACCGCCCCGGAGGCAGCGGTCAGCTCCGGCAACAGTGCCTGGGCCAGCGCGATCGGCGCGATCACATCGACCTCGTACACGCGCCGCAGCTCGGCGAGATCGGTAGCGGCGAAGCGCTGGAGCGGGCTCGGCCCGAGGTAGCTGGCGTTGTTGACCAGCAGGTCGAGCCGGCCGAGCTCATCGACGGCGTCGACCAGGTCGGCCCGGTGCTCGGGATCGGTGACGTCACCGGCCAGCGGTACGACGTCGGTGTGGGCGGCGAGCGTGTCGGCCGCGTTCTTCAGGGCATCCGCCCCGCGGGCGTCGATGATCAGCGCCCAGCCGCGCTCGGCCAGCCCGTTCGCGAGGGCGAGGCCGAGCCCGGCGGAGGCACCGGTGATGAGAGCGACGGGACGGGTCAGGGATTCAGGAGTCATGCCCGTCACTCTCATACTTCAAGCCGACTTGAGGTCAAGAGTCGTGCACAGCGGCACTTGCTGTCAGGAGTGCGGGCAGGTGTCCCGGTACTCCGCGATCTGCAGGTTCGGCGCCGGGGCCGGGCAGAGGAACTGCTCGTAGCGGGTGTCGTTGTCGATGAACCGCTTGAGCCACGAAATGCTGTACTTCGCGATCGTGGTGTTCGAGGTGTTCGGCGCGGAGTGGCTTGCGTTCCGCAGCTCCAGGTACGCCTTGTCCAGGCTCGCCGACAGGCTGGTGTAGAACGGCTCGGAATGCGACGCCACCGGCGCGATCGAGTCTTCGTCGGCACCCACCACCAGCGTCGGGACCTGGACCTCGCCCCACGTCTTGTCGGTGTGCCACCCGGTCAACGGGATCGCCGCCTGCAGAGCAGGTCGCCGAGACGCCGCGCGCAGGCTTCCGCCACCGCCCATCGAGTGGCCCATGACTCCCAACCTGCCGGCGTCGATCCGGGTCCGGACCGTGCTGCGCTGGGTCAGGTAGTCCAGCGCCGCCAGCAACTGGGTCCCTCGGCTGTCGGGCTGGTCATAGATCGAGTTCGTGTCGATGGTGATGACCACGAAGCCCTGCGAGGCCAGCCGGGGGCCCAGCCAGGAGATCGACGACTGCCGTCCGGTGAAGCCCGGCGAGATCGCGACCGCGCCGAAGGTGCCCGCGGTGGTGGTCGTCGGGTAGTAGATCGTCCCGCCACCGAACCCGGTGACGGTCGAGGGGACAGTCGTCGTGGCGGTCGCGAACGGGCCGCGGGACGCCTCGATGCTGGAAGTGGTCGGAGCGGGCCCGCGTTCGTACGGGTTCTCGGCGGCCAGCACCGGGGGAGCCGTGACCGCGGTGCCCACCAGGGCCGCTGCCAGCGTCAGTGTCGTGGCCAAGCTGCGAAACTTCACGTCGCTCACACTCTTTTCGGTCGGGGCGGAAGACGTCGATCACCCACAGTGCCTGACTGGTTACCGTCGTGTTGCCATCCTGCGTGTCCTGCCCCGCACCCGCATCGGTGCAATCACCAGCCGGTTGCCCCCTTCCTCGCTCGGCGCCGGCGGGGATACTGGTCGGTATGGCTGCCGAGGTCGTACTCCGCGGACGGGATCGGGAGCGCGCCATCGTGCAGGAAGTGCTCGATGCTGCTCGCGACGGCCGCGGATCCGCGCTGGTGATCACCGGTGGCGTCGGCGCCGGCAAAAGCTCGCTGCTGCGGAGTGCGCCGACGACCGGATTCCGCGTACTGACCGCCAACGGCGTACCGGCCGAGTCCGCACTGGAACCAGCAGGACTGCACCAACTGCTCCAACCAGTAGCCGACGTCCCAGAATCATTGCGCCAGGCAACCGGACTGGCCGCCGGTACGCCGAGCAGCACGTTCACCCTGTACGCCGAAGTCCACCGCCTGCTCGCCGAGCTGGCGACCGAGAAGCCGGTCCTCGTCCTGGTCGACGACGCCGGTTCGCTGGACCGGCCATCGCTCGAGGCGCTGGCCTTCGTCGCCCGGCGCGTCACCGGCCACCGCCTCGCCGTGCTGTTCGCCATGGAACCCGGCCGCGATCTCTTGGCTGGCCTTCCCGTCCTGCCACTGGGTCCGCTGGACGACGCAGCAGCGATGGAGCTGCTCTCGGATCTCAACCCGCTGGGCCTGTCAGAGGATCTCGCTGAACAGGTCCTCCATCTCGCGGGCGGCAACCCCGTGGCACTCACCGAGCTGGCCAAGACCGGCGAAATGCCGCCGGACAGCGCGCTGCGGGCTCGCCTGCGAGCGAGCTTCCTTGCCCTCTCACCCGATGCCCGACGCCTGACCCTGCTCGCGATCGCCGACGAGGATCTCGAAGTCGAGTCCGTCATCCGCGCGCACCTCGACGGCGAGGCGCTGGAGGAGGCCCGTACCAGCGGATTGCTCGTGCTGCGAGGTCAACATGTCGAGCTGTCGACCCACCTCACCCGCTCCGTACTGCGCACCGAAGTCCGGTCGGCCGAACTCCGTCAGGCTCACGCACTGCTCGCGACGCTCCTCGACCCAGACCAGCACCCGTCGCGCTGGCTGTGGCATCGAGCCGCGATGAGCCATGACCTGGTCGAGAGCCGGGCTGTTGAACTTGGCGCCGCGGCCGCCGAGGCGCGGCGTACGGGTGACTACCTGGCCGCTTCGCTGGCTTCTCAGCGAGCCGCTTCCTTGGCGGTGTCACCACAGGCCAAGGCCGCGCACCTGATCGCCGCCGCGGCAGATCAGTGGTCGACCGGGCGGCCGCGACAGTCCCGCGTGATCCTCGGTGAGGCCGCCGTCCACCTGCGGGGCAGTGAGTTGCAGGGACTGGCCGACTTCGTCCGCGGCGGCATCGAGCTCGGCGACAGCGTGCCCGGCACTGCGGTCCGCCGGCTGCTCAAGGCTTCCGACGAGCTGCTCGACTCCCAACGCACGGCGGCCGTCACCGCGCTGGTCTACGCGGCGGAGGCCGCCAGCATCGCGGGCGACCAGGCCGGCCACGGCACCATCGCCGCCCGCGCGGCCGGCCTACGTCAGCCCAATGAACCACCGGTCACGCAGCTGATGTTCGACCACCTCGAGGGCATGGCCGCTACCTTTGCCGGCAATCACCTCGCTGCCAGGCCCGCTCTCGGCCGGGCTGTGCGGCTCGCGACCGAGCTGACCGATCCGCGGTCGAAGCTCTGGGGCAGCCAGGCGGCGTACGTGCTGGGACGGGCCGGCCGTTCGCTCGAACTCGCCTCCCAGGCGGAGGCTGCCGCCCGCGATACCGGGGTGACCTCGCTCGTGCCGTGGGCCCTGGTCTACAAGTCACTGGCGGCGCTGCTGCTCGACCAGCACTCGGTCGCGGTCGACACCTCGCTCGAGGGCGTCCGCGAGGCGACCTCGATGGGCCAGCCCAACACCGTGGTCGACCACCTGACCATCCTCGCGCTGACGGCGGCGCTGCAGGGTGACAAGACCACTGCCGTCCACCGCGTGGGTCTCGCCGCCGCCGACGTCACCCGTCGTGGCCTCGGCCGGCCCAGCACATTCGGTTCCTGGACGCTGGCGTGTGTCGACCTGGTCGACAACCGTCCGGCCGACGCGCTCAACCGGCTGCGGTTGCTCGCGGTCGACACCGGCCGCGTGCATCCGGGCATCAAGGTGATGACCGCACCGCACTTCGTGGAGGCGGCGGTGGGTTGTGGCAGGCAGGCCACGGCAGCCAATGTGCTGCGCCAGTTCGAGGGCTGGGCGACTGGCACGGGCAGTCCGGCCAGGCTCGCGCTCGCTCATCGGTCCCATGCTCTGCTCGCCGGTGCCGATCCGGCAGCCGACGAGCACTTCCGCGAGGCGATCCGGTTGCACCGGGCCGGCGGTACCGCGATGGAACTGGCCAAGACCGAGTTGTTCTACGGCCACCGGCTGCGCCGCGACCGGCGTCCGAAGCTGGCCCGCGAGCATCTGCGCGACGCGTTGCGGATCTTCCAGCAGTACGAGTCCGAACATTTCGTCAACCTCGTCCGTGCGGAACTGCGGGCCTCCGGCGACACCATCGAGCCCAGCCGTACGAAGGCAGTCGCCGAGCTGACCCCACAGCAGTCGCAGATCGCGCAGTTGGTCTCCCAGGGCGCGACCAACCGGGAGATCGCCGCCCAACTGTTTATCAGCCACCGCACGGTGGAGCACCACCTCCGCAACATCTTCGCCCGCCTGGAGGTCCGCTCCCGGGTCGAACTCTCCCGGCTCCTGGGCTGACCGCTTGCGACGCAGACGGTTGCTGAGCCGACAGGTTGCGCCGAAGGCTCTGACACGATGGAGAGGTGACGGGGCTGACGGATCGATGGCATGAGCTCATCCCGGACTCGGCGCCGCTGGCCGAGGAGCTGGCCGCGCGCTACACCGACCGCGACCGCCAGGCCTACCGCGACCGGTACCTCGAGACGATCCTCACCGCGCTCGACTCCCTCGACCAGCTGAGCACCGATCCCACCGCGGTCCGGCTCGCGGTCTGGTTCCATCGCGCTGTCCACGCAGCCGGCGCCCAGCCCGCTGACGATGCCGAAGCCTCCGCCGTGCTGGCCGAGGAGCTCTTGCCCTCGTACGACGTCAGCTCGGCCCGGATCGCCGAGGTCGCCCGGCTCGTTCGCCTGACCGGTGGCGACGCGGCAACCGCGCCCGGCGACCCGAACGCCGACGTCTTCCTCGATGCGGTCAACGCCACCCTCGCCGCCGACCACTACGCCGACCACGCTTCCGAAGTACGCCGCGACGCGAACACTCCGGTCAAAGAACGCCACGCCGTACTACGTGCCGCCCTGGCCGCGCCGCTCTACCGAACCCAACTGGCGCGGGACCGTTTCGACCGGGCCGCGCGGCAGAACCTCTCCGCGGAACTCGCGATCCTGGATGCCCAACTGCCCGCGCCCTGGCGTGGTTGGCAGCAGGCCGGTCTGGTCGCCCTCGCCGGCTTCGGCGCGTTCAGCGCGTTCGTCCTGGCTTTCGTGGCCACCCAGGTGCCCTGGCGGATCCCGGAGTTCGGCTCGGACCAGCTCTGGCTCGCCATCGTCCTGACCGTCCTCGCCCTCGCCGCTGTTCCACTGTTGCTCCGCTTCTCGCGTCGCAACGGCCGCACCGCGCGGATTGTCGACGGCGGGGTGATCAGCGCCGGCGTTCTCGGGCTGGTCGCGGTCCTGGTCCTTGCGCCCGACACGAACCCCTCGGTCGGTATCGGGGAGCGGGCTCCGTTGCTGCTCACCGCGTCGATCCTGCTCATCACCGCCGGCGCTGCCGCCGTGGCTGCGTCCGCCGCGGCCGGCGCGCGGATCGGCAACCGGGCTCAGCTGCTCGCGCGGATCGTCGTACCGGTGGCGGTCGTGCTGGCGATGGTCTTCATCACCCAGCCGCTCTGGCGCATCTACTCGCTGAACGCCAACGAGTTCCTCGACGGCCCGCACGGGCCGGCCGCTCCCGGGGTGCGTTCGGAACTGACCGGTGACGTGGCCTGGTCCAGCAGATCGAACGGGTACAACTCGGACAGCTTCGGCCGGGCCGTGTCCACCCGGTACGGGATCGCGACCACCCGCAGAACCGCGACGGTCGAGATGCTCGACGCGGCAACGGGGGAATCGCGCTGGCGCTACACGCGCTCCGACGCCAGCGGCCTGCCTGATCTCTCGGTCATCGGGAACGGCGAACTGCTGCTCGCCCATTTCGACAACGTCGGCTACCTCCTGCTGGATGCGGATACCGGCAAGCGGAAGGCGGCCTGGCCGGGGCGCACCCAGGATCACGACATCCAGAACGCCGACCCGCTGCTCACAGAGGAGCAAGTCGGCAAAGGGTCGAACAAGCTGCGCGGCGTCGACACCGACGGAGGGGATCGCTGGACCTTCGAGCCCGGACGCTGCACCCGCATCAACGCGGTGGCCACCGCTGACACAGCCGTCGCGTTCCTCGGCCGGAGTTGCGGTAAGGATCCCGACGAGCTGGCCGCGCTGGACCTCCGCACCGGGGAGAAGCTGTGGAGCCGGGCCGAGGAATGGGCCGGCAGCCCGTTCGTGGCCGGCAGCCTGGTCGTCGGACTGAAGTCGGACCGGGAACTGGTCGGCATGGATGCCCGGAGCGGGGAGTTGAAGTGGCGCTGGCCGCTCCCGTCAGCCTTGGGCTGCAAGACCCGGGTCGAGCAGGCCGGTGACAAAGTCGTCCTGCTGAACTGTCCCCCTGGGGCGGACAAGACGCAGACCGTGGTGACGGCGATCGACGCCGGCACTGGTGTTGTCAGCTGGCAGCGCACGGCCCCGATCGACGTGTCCCGGCGGGTGGCGGTGACGGCCGACGCGCGAGTGGTCACGCTCAAGCGGCTGGATACCTGCAAGCTGCAGGTGGTCGAGGAGTCCGGCTTTCGTCAGGTCCCGGCGTCCCGGGAGATCTTCTGCAACCAAGGGGTGCGGGCCGTCGGCGACGTCGTACTGGCTCGCGGCTCGGACGGACTCATCGCCCTTCGCTGACGGGGGGAATCAGGATGCCGGGGTTGAGGATGTTGTTCGGGTCGAGCACGTGCTTGACCGCCCGCAAGGCTTCCACGGCCAGCGGGCCGATCTCCTGCTCGTAGGCGTCGCGGTGGTCGGTGCCGACGGCATGGTGATGGGTGATCGTGCCGCCCGCTGTGGCGATCGCCTGGCTGGCCGCGGTTTTCGCCTTGCGCCATTGGGCTACCGGCTCGCCGGTCTGGGCGGAGATGACGGTGAAGTAGAGCGAGGCGCCGGTTTCGTACACGTGCGAGACGTGGCAGAGCACGATCGGCGGGGTCCCCTGCTCCGACAGGGAGCTGACCAACGACTCGGTGACCGCGGCCTTCAGCGCCGGGAGTTTCGACCAGAAGGCGGCGGTCTCGAGCGTCTCGACCAGCGCGCCCTCGTCGAGCAGGGGGTCGCGGAGATAGGGAGCGCGGTAGCGGCCCTGCCGCCAGGTCTCGCCCGGACCTTCGCCCACCGGCTCGCCGCCGGCCGCGGTGAGGACCTCGGCGACCTCGGCGCGGCGTACCGCAGTACGGGTGCCTTCGAAGCCGACGATCGCGAGGGCTCCGCCTGAGCCGCCGCCGAGGACGTTCGGGTCAGCGAGGTTGATCGCCGTCTCGGCTTCGTCCGACAGGCGCAGTACCGTCGGCAGCGGGCCGTCCTGCGCGAGCCGGCGGATCGCGGTCAGGCCGTGGTCGAAGGACTCGAACCGCCAGCCCTCGAAGGACCGCTCGGCCGGGCGCGGGCGGATCCGGACGACGACGCTGGTGATGATGCCGAGTGCTCCTTCGGAGCCGAGGACGAGTTGTCGCAGATCCGGGCCGGCCGCGGACATCGGAGCGCGGCCGAGCTCGATGGTTCCGCGCGGGGTGGCCAGCGTGAGACCGACGACCATCTGGTCGAAGCGGCCGTACCCCGCTGACGACTGGCCGCTCGACCTGGTCGCCGCGTAGCCGCCGATGCTCGCGCCTTCATAGGACTGCGGGAAGTGGCCGAGGGTGTAGCCGCGCTCGGCGAGCATTTTTTCGGCCGCGGTACCGCGGACACCCGCCTCGATCGTTGCGGTCCGGGAGACCTCGTCGATGTCGACCAATCGATTCAGCCGACGCAGGTCGACGGCGATGAAGGCGGTGTCTTGAGGCGCAAGCCCACCGACGACGGACGTGCCACCGGCGTACGGAACGACGGCCACGCGCTGCTCGGAGCACGCGGCCAGCAGAGCCTGTACTTCGTCGTGCGAGCCGGGGTAGACGACGGCGGCGGGCATGTCCGTGGTGTCGCCGGCGCGGTGGCGGAGGAGATCGGGCGTCGAGTAGCCGCGGGTGTGGCTCCAGCGCGTGTCGAGGTCGATCTTCACGTGCTCGGGACCGAGCACCTTGGCCAGCAGGGTCGCGATGTCGTCGTCGACCGCACCCGGGTCCGTGGGCGGGACGGCAGTCGGCGGACGCCGTACGCCGAGGTGCTTGAGCGCCTCCAGCGCGGCGGCGGGGAGTTCGACCGATTGCGCGGGATCGCCCCAACGGCCGGGCGTGAGGTTGACCACCGGGAGGTCGGACTCGGTCATGGGGACTCCCCATCTCAGATCTTCGGAGGTAGCGTCACGCCGAGGCCAGCGGGTTGATGCGGGGTTGAGAAGTCGCTGATACACTCTGACGTGTGATGTCTCAGCGTAGCAGCGAAACCGACAGCTCCTCCAGTACGCCCGGATCGACCCGGCCGACGCCGGCCAACGCGATCGGCGAGGAGCGGATCCTCGACGCGGCGTACGAGTTGCTGCTGGCGATCGGGATGCGCCGGATGACGATGGCCGACATCGCCCGGCATGCGGAGGTTTCCCGCGCCACGCTCTACCGGCGCTGGCCGAACGTGCAGGCGGTGGTCGCCGCGCTGATGACGCGCGAGTGGACCACCGCGCTCGTCTCGGCCTTTCAGCCCGACGCGGTCGATGGGCGGTCCCGGCTGGTCGAGGGGGTGGTCGAGGTGGTCGCGAAGACCCGGACCCATCCGCTGATGCGCAAGATCATCGAGCTCGACCCCGAGTTCCTCACGCCGTACCTGCTGGAGCGACGCGGCAGCAGCACGGTCGCGCACCTCGCGCTGGTGAAGGCCGGGATCGAGTCGGGCCAGGCGGACGGTTCGATCCGGGCCGGTGACTCCGACTGGCTGTCCCGGCAGATCATCCTGGTCTCGCTCGCCTCCGCGGTGTCCGGGCCGGTGCTGGCCGAGCCTGCGGAGTACCCGGAGCTGGACGAGGAACTGCGCGTGATGCTCACCAGGTACCTGATGCCATGACCATGATCGCCGTGGGCAACCCGAGCCTCAACGCTGCGCGGCGGACCCGTGAGCTCGACTGGCTCGACACGACCGGCCAGGTCGACGTCCTGGTGATCGGCGGCGGCGTGACCGGCGCCGGCGTCGCCCTCGACGCGGCCGCGCGCGGTCTCACGGTGGCGCTGGTCGAGAAGCACGACCTTGCCTTCGGCACCAGTCGGTGGAGCTCCAAGCTCGTCCACGGCGGGCTGCGGTACCTCGCATCCGGTCACGTGGGGATCGCCTACGAGAGTGCTGTCGAGCGCGGCATCCTGATGAAGACCACCGCGCCGCATCTCGTTCATCCGGTACCGCAGGTGGCGCCGTGGTTTCCGCAGGCTCGTCTTGCGCAGGCGGCGTTGCTGCGTGGAGCTTTCCTCGGTGGCGACGTTCTCCGCACTGTCGCTCGCACGAGTGACGACTACCTGCCGCACTCCCGTCGCGTGAGTTCGGCCGAGGTACTGCGGTACGCCCCCACCGTTCGCCCTGAGGGCCTGCGTGGCGGCTTCCTCACCTGGGACGGTCAGCTGTACGACGACGCGCGGCTGGTCGTCGCGATCGCGCGCACCGCGGCGTCGTACGGGGCTCGCGTGATCACCCACTGCGCGGCCGAACAGGTGACTGGGCGGGGCGCGGTGCTGGTCGATCAGCTGTCTGGCCGACGGCTCGATCTCGATGCGCGCATCGTGATCAACGCGACCGGGATCTGGGCCGATCAAGTTGCCTCCGGCATCAAGTTGCGGCCGAGTCGCGGCACGCATCTGGTCTTGCCGCAGTCAGCGTTCGGTGGGCTGTCCGCAGTACTGACCGTGCCGGTGCCGGGGGAGTTGCGGCGCGTGGTGATGGCGATTCCGGCGCCGGACGGGCGGGTCTATGTCGGGCTGACCGACGAGGAGGCGCCGGGACCGGTCAGCGATGTGCCGCGGGCGACCGACGCCGAGATCGACTTCCTGCTGGCCACGATCAACACCGCTGTCCGAGAGCCGCTGACCCGAGCCGACCTCCTAGGCAGCTACGCAGGCCTTCGCCCACTCCTGGACACCGGCCATCACAAGGGCCAGGACAAAACCGCCGACATCTCCCGCCGCCACGCGGTGATCACCAGCCCCGACGGCGTGGTCACCATCGTCGGCGGCAAACTGACGACGTACCGCCGAATGGCCCAGGACGCCCTGGACACCGCCCTGACCCAATCCAACATCGAATCACGACGCCCCTGCCTGACCCACCGAATCCCCTTGGTAGGAGCAGCCGACCGCGTCCAGTTGGCAGCAGTCCGAGCCCCCGCCCGCTTCGTAGCCCGCTACGGCGTGGAGGCCACCGACGTAATCGCCGTACCCCCAGCCCTCCTGGCCCCCATAGCCCCCGGCCTGTCCACAACCCACGCCGAACTCATCTTCGCCATCCGCCACGAAGGCGCCCTCACCGAAGACGACCTCCTGGACCGCCGAACCCGCCTAGGCCTCTCCCCGACAGACCGAGCCTTGGCACTACCGGCAGCCCAGGCAGCCTTCGCCTCGGTCTAACCCACGGGTCTTGCCTGTGGATAACTTGGGGGACGCTCCCGGGGGCGGGTTAACTTGGGGGTGGGGAGGTGGGACACGTGAGTCAGCCGTATTCGGGGCCGCCTGGGTATTTCCCGGGGCCTCCGTTGGTGCCGCCGCCCGTGCGGCGGTATCGGCCGCTGCGCCGGATCACGATCGCCTTCCTCGTCCTCGCGGTGCTCACGCTGATCCTCACCACCGTCCAGGCCGTGCTGATGTGGCGCTCGTACGACGAGGTGAAGCGGTTCGTCTACGGCCTGCTGTCCGACGACGAGCTCGATCGCGCGGTGGCGTCGATCGCCGGGAGCGGCCCGCTGCTCAACCTGATGTGGATGACGTTCGCCGGCGCCGGAGCCGTCTTCCTGGTCTGGCTGTGGAAGGCCCGCGAGAACACCGAGCTGCTCACCCCGTCGGTCGGCGTCACCTACCAGGGCGGCCAGCGACTGGGCAGCGGTCGGCATCGGCTCAACACCGGCTGGGTGATCGGCGGGTGGGTCACCCCGATCGTCCAGTTCTGGTATCCGCTGCAACTGGTCGAGGACGTCGTACAGGCGAGCGAGCCGACCGACGACCCGGGCCGGATCAAGACCCTGCTCTACACCTGGTGGGCGTGCTGGACCGCATTCTGGGTGATCATCGTCGGCGGCGGAAGTCTCGCCTTCCTCAGCGTCGTGGTCTGGATCGTGCGCGTCGTCGACCGCGCCGAGGCGGCCTCCGAGAGCGGCGACTACCTCGACCTCTACGACCTGCAGAGCTTCATGGTCGGCCTGGCCCTCACGGTGAACATCGCCTTCACCATCGCGACCGTGCTGCTGGCCGCGGCCGGCGCGGCCGTGGTTCTGCTGATGTTCCGCACCAATGCCTGGCAGGACGCCCGCATGTCCCGCCCGTCCGACCAGCCGCCGCCCGGCCCGCCGCAGTACGCGCCGCGGCCGGAGTTCCCGTCGTACGCGCAGCGATCACCGTGGCAACGGTAGGCGGCACAGTACTGCGGTCGCATCGTCATACCGCTTGCCCCGAAACGCCCCGACGGCCGCATCACCGTCATATCGCCTGACCCGGTCGACCAACGCTCGCGGCCCGCCCGTCTCCAGCAGCCCGACCAGCTCCTCCCACGAGTGCCCGTACCGCTCGGAGTACCGCGAAGCGCCGTCGGTCAGCAGCGCGACCACCTCGACCGCAGCGCGTTCCGTAGTACCGGCGACTGCTTCGTACGCCGCCTTGGGCTCGGTGCTCGCGACCCAGAACCCGCCTGGCTGGTTCCGCCACCGGCGTACGGACTCGAGCGTGTACTCCGGCAGCAGGTCGATCCGGTTGTCGGCGAGCACCGTCACGCGCCGGTCCGGACCACGCAGTACGACCGGCGAATCCGCCAGCACCAGATGCTCGACCTGCTCGTCAGAGATCCGCACCACCGCCACGGTCGACGACGGACTGTCCGGGTTCGCCAGGTCGCACGTGTCCTCATGCTCAGCCCGTACGGCGAGAATCGCGTCCGCCAGCAAATCGCCCAACGGCGCCCGCGAGCCACCCAGCAGCGGGATCGCCAACTGAGTCCCCAGCCGCGCGACCAGCCACACCACCGAATGCACACACCCCGACTCGACCCCAGCCGGCGCCGTCGCCCCATCCAGCACCACCACGAAGTCCGGCCCGGCGATCACCAGATCCTCGTTGACCCCCACTCGATCCGGCGCAGGCTCACAGACCGACCAGATTTGCACACCCCTATTCTCCGGGGCGGGCGGTCCAGGTGTCGGCGAGGGACTGGTCGAGGGGGATCTTGCTGGACCAGCCGAGGTGCTTGCCGATCAGCGTGGTGTCGGCCTGTTGCCACGCGACCGCGTCGGCGGGGGAGCCCGCGTGCCCGGCGTGCGCCTCGCCCTCGACGATCTTCGTCTTGGTCCCGCTCAGCTCGACCAACTGGTGGACCGCGTCCCGGGCCAGCGTCGCCTTGCCCGAGCCGACGTTGAGCACCGGCGGCAGCTTCCCCTCGGCCGTCGCGACCGCGACCACCGCCTCCGCGACATCCCGCACGTCGACGTAGTCACGCCACGCCTCCAGCGATCCCAGCTCGATCGTGCCGGTCGTACCGAGCTGGCGGAGCACCCGGCCGAACAGGGTGCTCGGCGGCGATCCCGGGCCGGTGATGTTGAAGGAGCGCAGCACGATCGCGTCGGCGCCGTTGCGGTGCGCACGCAGTACGAGCTCGGAGCCGGCCAGCTTGGTGTACCCGTACGCCCCGCCCGGCCGCAGCTCGGCCTGCTCGTTCTGGCTCGTGCCCCGCGGCGCACCGCCGTACTCCGCGGCCGAGCCGATCTGGATGAACCGCGCGTTGCTGGCGTGCCCGTTCATCGAGGACAGCAACGACTGGACGGCGACGACGTTGCCGCGGGTGAGCTCGAGAACGTCGCCCTGGGTCGCGGCCGCCGCGTTGACGATCACCGTCGGCTTGTAGAGCCCGAACTGGGTGTCGAGTGCGAAACAGTGCCCGGTGGCGAGGTCGAAGCGCTGATGCGGCTCGCCGGTACTGCGGGTGAACCCGCGGTGGTCGATGCCGCGTTCCTCGAGCAGCCGGCAGATCGCGCCGCCGAGGAACCCGCCCGCGCCGAACACCATCACTCGCTCTGATCCGCTCACATCGTTCATCCTCCTGGTTCGGCACCACTCTGTCGGTGGTGCAGGGCAAACTTCGGGCTAACTGATGGGAGTGCCATGGCAGATCGCAAGGGTGGCCGGGCGGCGCCGAAGACGGAGTCGACGATTCGCGACTGGGACGACGCCGACCCGTCCGGGCAGACGTACACCAGGGTGCTGTTCATCGACTCGGACTTCACCGAGGTGAACAACCAGCGCGGCGTCTTCGAGGAGTGCGTGTTCCGCGGGGTCCGGTTCAACGCGTCGGTGCACCTGGAGGCCGCGTTCGTGAACTGCACCTTCGTCCGGTGCTCGTTCTTTGACAGCACCTTCACCCGGTGCAAGCTGATGGGGAGCATGTTCGACGACTGCACCTACAACCTTCTCAAGGTCGAGGGCGGCGACTGGTCGTTCGTCGGACTGCCCGGCGCTGATCTGCGCGGGGCCGAAATCTCCGGTACGAAGCTGCGCGAGGCGGACCTCACCGGTCTCCGCGCCGCCAAGGCCGTACTGCGCGACGTGGACCTGTCCGGAGCCTGGATGCAGCGGGCCGACTTCACCGGCGCCGACCTGCGAGGGTCCGACCTGTCGACGCTCGACCCGCTCACGGTCGAGCTCAAGAACGCCATCGTCGATCTTCCCCAGGCGATCGTGATCACCACCTCGCTGGGTCTGGAGGTGCGTCCCTGAGCGTGCTGCCTGTGGATATCTCCAGGGTTATGACCATTCATCCCCCGGTTCATCCACAACCTGTGGAAAACCATCCAGGTCTCCTCACCGAGCCCTGGCGACGGGCCGGGTCTTGGCCAAAGCGGGGGCCAGTTCGCCCCGGCGGTGCCTCGCCACGGGGCGGCCACGGGTCACGAGCAGCGCGCCGTGTTCCACCACGTACCCGGGATTGGTGCTGAGGACGGGGAGGGTTGCGGCTCGCAGTACGAGCTGAAGGCCGGCTGCGAGGCCGACGCCGAGGAAGGCACCGAGCGTGTTCGCGACCAGGTCGTGCAACTGGCAGGAACGGCCGAGCTGCGGGATCAGCGCCTGGACTGCCTCGACGGCGGCTGACATCCCGATCCCGGCAGCGATCGCGTCCGCGGGCCGGCCACTGGCCAGCGTCAGCAGGGCGGCGATCGGGATGAAGAGCAGCACGTTGAGCAGCCCTTGGACCGAGGTGAGGCCGCCGGTCGTGCTCAGGTGCGTGCCGCAGCTCGCGGGGAACCGGTGCGCGGTCGGGCTGAGCGTCGCGGCAAGAATCAGGGTGCAGGCGGCCGGCAACAGCAGCGCGGCGATCTTGGGGACCACCTCCCGCGGGCGGCGGATCGACGAAACGGCGATCGGAATCGCCATCCCGGTCAGCACGATCCAGGTGTCCAGCAGGTGCGGAATGCCGCGATAGGTCTCGAGCACGCGTCCGGAACCTCCGTAGTCGACCGGCTCACGCATCCCGCGGCGGCAGCGGTGGCTGTTAGCCGTTGCTACCGGCCCGTGGGTGCTCGCGCGATCACGTCGTCAGTGGTCTGCCCGATGTCTCTTCCTCCACAGAGACTCCGGCGTCCACTCCGTCGACCGCTAGGTCACTCAGGACATCTGCACGCACCCGCAAACAAACAGTGAGATCCCCGTGACAATATGTGCACGAACTGTCACGCACGGTCTCCCTGGCCGATGCACACGGCAACCAAACTAGTAGCCAAGGGCAACAAACACATCGGGCTTTTCGCCCGGCGACAACGCATTGCGGGCGAGCCGCAGGGGACGGCGTCGTGCTGGCCCCAGCGGTACTCCCGAGCCCGCCGAACTGCTTAGCCGTTCCGTGCGACAGGAGGTAGTGCCTTCAGCGTTGGCTCGGCCCGCCTGAGTCGGCCGCCGAGTTCGCCGATCGGGCGGCTATCTCCTGTCGCTCGGGACAGTTCCCGTGCTGCGCGTGCTCAGCCGTTCTCGCAGCCGATGCCGTCGTTGTTGCCGTCCAGGCCGTAGATGTCCGAACCGACCACCTCGACCGGTCCGGTGACGTACGCCGGACCATTGCCGCTGCCACTCGAACAGTCGACATCGCTCGCGATCGGAACACAGGCGCCGCTGTAGTTCGGATCGCAGTCGCCGGCCGGTTCGGCTTCGGCCACCTTTGTGCCGATCGACGTGATCTGAGTGACCGGCGGGACAGTGACCGTCTGGCTGACGATTCGCCGGCCCGTCTCGCGCCCGTCGGTGTAGGTCACCGCGTAGGTGACCTTCTTGCTGCCCTTCACCCCGCGCGTGGACACGACGACCTCGCCCTTGGGCAACTCCGGATCCTTGACGTTCTTCTTCTTGAACGGCACCGGCCGGACCACCACGACGTTCTTGATCACCACACTCGGCACCGGCGCGACCCGCTTCGGCACCGGCGCCGACGGCGTGCTCGACGTCTCGACCGGCGCCGGACTCGACACCTCGACGGACGGCTGAGCAGACGGCTCGACCGACGGGGTTGCCGACGACTCGACCGGCGCGGGCGCGCTCGACTCCGTAGTACCGGCCTCGCCTGCCAGCGGTACGGGTGCCGCGCCTTCGGCGCCGCAGCCGGTCAGCAGTAATCCCAGTGCGAACAGCAGTCCCCCCGCTGAACGCTTACCTCTTGCCCCCCACATACTTCAGCACCACACTTCAGTTTTCATCCACACACCATCCACCCAACCGATCCCACTCGCCAGACCTCGGAGGCTTCGAAATCATCACGCGTCTGGAGATGACGTCACCGGACCAGTTGGTCCCCGGTGCGCCCCCGCCCAGCCCGATCGACCTGATCGTGGCCGGCCCGGAATCAGCTCCCGCGGTCCGCTCCACCTACGTCCGGATCTGGGCACCGCTGACGGCCCGTGGACGGATGGAGTGGAGCGACGACGAGTGGCTCGCCGAGCTGTCCCACCCGGACGCCCGCAGTTGGTTCGCCCAGGTGAGCGGTGAAATCGCAGGCTTCGTCGAACTCTCCCGCGGCCGCAACGGCGATGTGGGCATCGTGGTCTTCGGCCTGGTCCCGGAGTACCAGGGCAAAGGTTTCGGCGCAGCCCTCCTGACCGCCACCACCCAACTCGCCTGGACCCTGGGCGACCCCACCCGCCGCGTCTGGCTGCAAACCTCCTCCGAAGACCACCCCCACGCCCTCCCCAACTACGAACACCGCGGCTTCCAACCCTTCTCCACGGAATAACCCGTACGACGCGAGTCGGGCTGACAGACTGTGTTTCATGGAGCTCGGTGTTGTGCACACGTGGGGCGCCGGGCCGGAAGTGGTGTTCCTGAGCAATCCTCTTGCCGACCCCGTGAGCTGGTCCGCCGGCGTACGCGATGAACTGCTGAAGCTGGGCTATCGCGTGACGACCTTCGAGCATCGTCCGGCAGAGTTGGACGTAGAACTGCCAGGCGCCGCCCACGCAGCCCCTCTCACCGACCCATCGGACGTCTGGCCGCCCGTAGTCGACTTCCTCCAACGCCACCACCCTCCGCGATGACTGAGGGCCGGTCTCACCTGCCCGATCCGATCTCGACGCGGCTCGCGTTGTTTCTTGACGAGCTCAGGGGCGAGCTTGGGGATGCTGTCTCGATCGAGGTCGAGGATCGGGATGGGTGGCGGGCCGTCGATCTGAGTCCGCAGCGGAAGGACGCGTTGGGCGTCTACTGGACGGACTTCTATCTGCTGGGAGATGGGTCTCCGGGTGATGCTCTTCAGGTCGAGGCCGGCCATCAGGGCGGTCGGTGGGAACTTGGCCGGGACGAGGATGACCTGTTGCTTCTGATGGACCTCGTGCGGTCGGTTGTCGCTGGTCGCGTGGTCGAGGTGTTCGGCCCCGCGCGATCGCGGGTCGAGGTGACCCTGTCCGACGGGACCGAGCAGGTCGAGATCGGCGCGCAGGCTCCAGTCGGCTGCCTGCCCGTCCCAGGCTGGATGCGCCTCGGCCGGCGAGTGCACTACGCGCCGTACAGGTAGAGCAAACGGACCTCGAGCGACCTACGGGCTCACCCCAGCAGGCGACGTCGCGGTCCGTGGGGACCTGCCTCTTCGCTAGGTTTGACCGGACTTGGTCAAGAGGGGGCTGAATGTAGTGCGGGCAATACTCCTGAGCGGCGCGCTCGCGATGGTCTGCTCGCTGCTGGGGACCCGGGTCGCCATCGGGTGGTTCGCCCGTCACGGCTTCGGCCAGCCGATCAGGCAGGACGGACCGACGACTCATCACGTCAAGCGGGGTACGCCGACCATGGGCGGGCTCGTCATCCTGCTGAGTGCCACCGCGGCGTACCTGGCGGCAACGATCCTGACCGGCAGGTGGCCGAGTGCCAGCGCCTGGCTGCTGATGTTGCTGTTCTTCGGCTGCGGGGTAGTCGGCTTCCTCGACGACTTCATCAAGGTCTACACCCAGAACAACCAAGGGCTGAGCAGCCGCGGCAAGATGGCGGGGCAGACCCTGGTCGCGCTCGGCTTCGGGATCCTGGCCACGCAGTACTTCGCCAACGGGCACGGCGTCAGGCCGGCCTCGCAGTACATCTCGACCACCCATGACTGGGGGATCAAGCTGCCCCTGGTCGTGGTCCTGCTGGTGATCTGGTTCATCGTCACCGCGACCTCCAACGGCGCCAATCTCACCGATGGCGCCGACGGGCTGCTCGCCGGCGCCTCGGCGTTGATCTTCGGCGCGTACACCATTGTCAACGTCTGGCAGAACAACCAACGGTGCGACTCCGCGCGACCCACCGTAGTGGCGGCACAGTGCTACCAAGTGCGCGATCCGCTCGACCTGGCGGTCTTCGCGACCGCCATCGCTGCCGCGTGCATCGGCTTCCTCTGGTGGAACGCCAAGCCCGCGCGGATCATCATGGGCGATGTCGGCTCCCTCGCCATCGGCGGCGCCTTGGCCGGGCTGGCGATCATGTCCCGCACCGAGCTTCTGATGACTGTCATCGCCGGACTGTTCGTGCTCGAGACCCTGTCCGTGCTGCTGCAGATGATCTGCTTCAAAGTGACCAAGCGACTCACGGGCACGGGGCGCCGGATCTTCCGGATCGCTCCCATCCACCATCACTTCGAACACGTGGGATGGGACGAGGTCACCGTGGTGATCCGGTTCTGGATCGTCGCCGGGCTGTTCGTCGCGACCGGCCTCGGCATCTTCTACGCCTCTTGGCTGGCCTGACCGAGTCGGGAGTTAGCATCGTCGCCGTGGCGACTCGGCTGGTACAGATCAACATGAAGGCTCGCGACGATGCCGCGCTGGGCAGGTTCTGGGCGGAGGCACTCGGCTGGAGCATCTCCAGCGAGGGCCCCGGCGTGACCAACCTCGAACCCGAGGGCTTCGTCTACCCCGACCCCACCGCCGTCTGCATCGACCTCGTCCTCTCCGAGGAACCCAAGACGGTCAAGAACCGCGTCCACGTCGACCTGGCCACCACCTCGCCGGCCCACCAGACGGAGCTGGTCACCCGCCTGACGGACCTCGGCGCGACCCCGATCGACATCGGCCAGGGCGACGTCCCCTGGACAGTCATGGCCGACCCGGAGGGCAACGAGTTCTGCGTCCTGGACTCCCTCTACGAAGAAACCGGCCCGATCGCCACGGTAGTTGTCGACTGCGCCGATCCACACACCATGGCCAACTTCTGGAGCCAGGCCACAGACTGGACCCTCCACAAAGTCACCGACCACAACGCAGTACTACGCTCCGCCGCCGGCGTCGGCCCGTACCTCCAGTTCCTCCGCACCCCCGACCCCAAGACGGTCTGGAACCGAGTCCACCTAGACGTCCGCCCCTACCCAGCCGACGACCTAGAGGCAGAAGCAACCAGACTCCAATCCCTAGGCGCCACCCTCCTCGACCTCCCCGACATCCCCTGGAAGGTCCTCACCGACCCAGAATCCAACGAATTCTGCCTCCTGACCCCAGCCTGAACCGACGCGATGGTTGGCAGGTCATCCCAACGACCTCCACGATGAGCACATGCGCAGGAGAGACCGCCGCCATCAAGACGCGGCAGCAACGGCCATCACTCACGCCGTCCACGACGCCATCCTGATGATCCGAACGATGGCTTACTGCCGCGAACGGCCGAGTGTAATTTTCCCCGAGGCCGACGACTACCAGGAGGAAATCCGCCTCCTGGCCGACCTCTGCGACACCCTCATCCCAGGCCTCCGACGTGACCTCCTGGACTACCGACCCGTGGACGCCCTCCAGTACACCTGGGACTCACGAAACGACCACCAGCGCCGCTGGCTAACAGAAACCCTCGCCCAGCACGACATCGCCTTGACCGACTTCATCATCGACAACCACCGACGCGCGTGAACCCCTGCGCGATGATGAGGGCGTGACCGACGACCCGCGAGTGGTGTTCCTCTTCGAGGATCTGGACGTTCACGTCTTCCCGTCACTCGCCGACGCCGAAGGCTGGATGGAGGCGGTCGACGTGGCGGCCGGCGAGTACACCGCCGCGCTGACAGAAACGGGTCAGGTGATCAGGATGAGCACAAAGAACGAGGAGGTCATCCTGGAACTGACAGACGAAACGAACCTGCCCAGGCTGAAGCAACTCCTCCGCGACCACGGCAACCTGATCGGCCAACCAGGGATCGAACTAGACCCCATCGACTTCGCCAACCGATCCTGGCAGCTCGATTGGGAATCCCGCTGGCCAAAGCGCCCCCGCTGGCTCGACAAGCGCCTACACCCCCACGGCCCCATCCAGGCGTAAAGCCAGTTTCACGTAAGAGTCAGCCGACATTTACAGCGAGCGAAGCCATACTGACGCGGTGGATGAGATCTCGCTGTCGGTCCCGCGCTATCGCCCCGAGGTCGGAGTCGTCGCACCGGTCGAAGACGGAACCGTCCACGTCGAACTAGTAGACGGCGTTGTCCAGTTGACCGGCAACCCGGCCGGCCCTTCGCGACCTCGCCCGCTGGTGCCTGTCGCTATCCGATCCATCAATACCGAACGGACGCCACATCCACCTCGACCCGGGGTACATCCCGCTCAGCCCGGAATCGGCACCCGTCCTCATCGCCCGAGACGACAGCATCGACGCCACCGGAGACTAGCCATCGGTCGGACCCAGGAACGTGAGCCGTGTCAGCGCAAACGGACCTGCGGCAGGAAGCAAGCCGCGCCCGGGCGCCAACCGCGACGGAGGAGCGGCACCTCGCGCGACGCGGGAGCGGGCACTAGTGATCGGGTGGGCGGGAGCGGCCAGGCGGCTCGCGACGGAGGGGCGGGCTGGCGGCGGCCGCGTGGGGAGCAGTACAAGCAGAAAGCCGGCTCCCGAAGGAACCGGCTTGTTGGGGTGGAGACGAGGGGACTCGAACCCCTAACCCCTGCCTTGCAAAGGCAGTGCTCTGCCAGTTGAGCTACGCCCCCGCGGGGTGGTTTCAGCGGCCCGGGGTGACCGGGTCGACGGCTTCGGCCCAGAGGTCCTGCTCGGCGCGGGACTGCTGGGTCTTCTTGTAGACGAAGTATCCACCGACGCTGGCCAGCAGGACCAGCATGACCTTCTTCAGCATCGGGGATCTCCTCGGATCGGGTGTCGATCTGGGTGGGCCTAACAGGACTTGAACCTGTGACCTCTGCCTTATCAGGGCAGCGCTCTAACCGTCTGAGCTATAGGCCCGCAATCGCGGGTTTCGAACCTCGGAGAGGTTACCGCACTCGGTGCCCGTCTCCCAAACCGGTTCCGATCGGGCCGCGGTACGACCCGATCGAAGCCGGTTCTTCGGCCTCAGTCTTCGGAGGCCAGCGTCACTTCGAGGCCGCCCAGCAGGGTGGCCGCGATGTTGTAGAGGAACGACCCGAGCGTCGCCAGCGCCGTGATGATCAGCACGTCGGCGCAGGCGAGCAGGGTGGTGAATCCCATCACCTTGCCGGTGTTGATGTAGTCCTGGATCTGGAACTGGTTGCCCTCCTGGGTGCCCAGCACCTCCCGGACGGTGTTGTTGATGTTCTCGAAGACGCCGGCCGCGCCGATCGCCGACCAGACGATGAAGACGGCGACCCAGATGACGATGCCGAACGCGATCGAGAGCAGGAACGCGGTCTTCATCACCGACCACGGGTCGATCCGCGACAGGCGCAGGCGGGCCTTGCGGGTCTGCGGCCGCGATGAGGCCTTGGCGACCGGCTCGGCCGCGGGCTTGAAGTCGGCATGCTTGATGTCGGCGCGCTTGACCTCAGGCTGCTGCTTCACCTCGGCCCGCTTGTCGGCCTTGGCGGCCTTCGGCTCCGAACCCTGAGTCGCGGACTCCTTGAGCGCCGTGGCCCGGCCCAGCACGGCCTGCTTGGCCGCGTTGAGCTTGTCCCCGAACGACTCGGTCGGGGTGTGGGTCGGCGTCGCCACCTTGCCGGTCTGCCCGTACGCCGATGCGCCGGGCTGGCCGCCGTTCGACGGCAACCGCGGCTCCGGGCGCCCCGGAGTACTGGGTGGGGCGGCTTGAGCCGGGTATGAGCTCGAACCCGGCCGGACCGGCGGCTGCTGTGGTGGTCGCGACGGAGTCACCGAGGCCGGTGCCGGACCACCCGGACCGCCTGGGCGAGCCTGGCGCGGATCGGCGGGCCGCTGGCCGTTCGCAGTACCGGGTCTCGGCTGGCCGCTGCCGTTGGAACTGCTACGACCGTTGGAGGCCGGGTTGCCAGGTGGGGTGGACTGACCCGTCCCGGAGCCGCTCTGCGGCCGTTGGGACTTCGGGCTGTCCGCTCCATCGGGCCAGGTCGGCCTCGCGCGGTTGGTCATCAGGTGCCCTCCTGGCCGGCTTCGTCATCCTCGACCGTAGCCGGGTCCTCAACGTCAGTCGAATGCTGGTCATCAGTGTTGACGTCCGCAGCACCCGATTCGGTTGTCGCGGTGTCCACATCCTGGGCACCGTCGACCTCGCTGCTGTCGATCACCACCCCGTCCAGGGAGCCGGCCTCGTCGACCACCACCCCATCGGCCACCACTGCGTCGGTACCCGCCGCGGCGTCCAGGTCGTCGGCCACGGCCAGATCGGTGTTGCGCGCGATCGCGACCACAGCATCCGATTCCCCGACCCCGGCGAACTTAACCCCCATCGTGTCGCGGCCCTTGACCGGAACACTGTCCACCCGGCTGCGCACGACCTGACCGCTGTTCTTGATCGCGAGCACCTGGTCGGAGTCGACCACGATCAGCGCGCCGACCAGCGAACCGCGCTCGTCGTTCAGCTTGACCGCCTTGATGCCCAGACCGCCACGGCCCTGCTGCCGGTACTCCGAGACCCGGCTGCGCTTGGCGTAGCCGGCGTCGGTCACGGTGAAGACGAACTGCGCGTCCTCCTCCGAGCCGGCCCGGATCACCGCCATCGACAGCAGCTCGTCGCCCGCGCGGAACTTCATCCCGGTCACGCCGGAGGTGGCCCGGCCCATCGGGCGAAGCTGCTCGTCGTTCGCGGTGAAGCGGATCGACTGGCCCTTCTTGGAGACCAGCATCAGGTCGTCCTCGGCCGACGCCAGCTCGGCGCCGATCAGCTCGTCGTCCTCGTCGCGGAAGTTGACCGCGATGATGCCGCTCTGCCGGGCCGAGTCGTAGTCGGTCAGCGCCGTCTTCTTCACCAGGCCGCGCTTGGTCGCCAGCAGGAGGTACGGCGCCTGCTGGTAGTCGCGCAGCGTCAGGACCTGGGCGATCTCCTCGTCGGGCTGGAACGACAGCAGGCCGGCCACGTGCGAACCCTTGGCGTCCCGCGCCGACTCCGGCAGCTGCCACACCTTGGCCCGGTAGACCCGGCCCTTGGTGGTGAAGAACAGCATCCAGTGGTGGTTCGTGGTGGCGAAGAAGTGCCCGATCTCGTCCTCGGCCCGCATCGTCGCGCCGCGAACGCCCTTACCGCCCCGGTTCTGGGTGCGGTACAGGTCGGTCTTGGTGCGCTTCGCGTAGCCGCCGCGGGTGATCGTGACGACCACTTCCTCGTCCGGAACCAGGTCCTGGACGGACAGGTCGCCGTCAGCCGCGATGATCTCGGTACGCCGCTCGTCGCCGTACCGGTCGACGATCTCGGCCAGCTCGTCGCGGACGATCTGCCGCTGCCGGACCGGGTCGGCCAGGATGTCCTCGAGGTCGGCGATGACGGCCTCGAGCTCGGTCAGCCGGTCGACGATCTTCTGCCGCTCGAGGGCGGCCAGCCGGCGCAGCTGCATGTCCAGGATGGCCTGCGCCTGGATCTCGTCGATCTCCAGCAGCGACATCAGGCCGCCGCGGGCTTCCTCGACGTCGGGACTGCGGCGGATCAGCGCGATGACCTCGTCCAGCGCGTCGAGCGCCTTCACCAGACCGCGGTAGATGTGCGCCTGCTTCTCGGCCTCGCGGAGCCGGTACCGGGTCCGCCGCTGGATGACCTCGATCTGGTGGTCGATCCAGTAGGTGATGAACAGGTCGAGGCTGAGCGTGCGCGGTACGCCGTCGACCAGCGCGAGCATGTTGCAGCCGAAGGTGTCCTGCAGCTGCGTGTGCTTGTAGAGGTTGTTCAGTACGACGCGCGGCTGGGCGTCGCGCTTCAGCACGATGACGAGCCGCTGGCCGGTCCGGGACGAGGTGTCGTCGCGGATGTCGGCGATCCCGGTCATCTTGCCGGTGTTGACCAGCTCGGCGATCTTCTGTGCCAGGTTGTCCGGGTTGACCATGTAGGGCAGCTGGCTGACGACCAGGCTGGTCCGGCCCTTGGCGTCCTCCTCGACGTCGACGACCGCGCGCATCGTGACCGAGCCACGCCCGGTGCGGTACGCGTCGTCGATGCCCTTGTAGCCGACGATCAGCGCGCCGTTCGGGAAGTCCGGGCCCTTGATGTTCTCCATGCACGCCGCCAGGACCTCTTCCTGGCTGGCGTCGGGGTGCTCGAGGCACCACTGCGCCGCGGCGGCGACCTCGCGCAGGTTGTGCGGCGGGATCATCGTCGCCATCCCGACCGCGATCCCGGCCGAGCCGTTCACCAGCAGGTTCGGGAAGCGGCTGGGCAGGATCACCGGCTCCTGCGAGCGGCCGTCGTAGTTGGGGCGGAAGTCGACCGTCTCCTGGTCGATGTCGCGCACCATCTCCATCGCCAGCGGCGCCAGCCGGCACTCGGTGTACCGCATCGCGGCGGCCGGGTCGTTACCCGGCGAACCGAAGTTGCCCTGCCCCTGGATCATCGGGGCGCGCATCACCCACGGCTGTGCCAGCCGGACCAGGGTGTCGTAGATCGCCGAGTCGCCGTGCGGGTGGTACTGACCCATCACGTCACCGACGATGCGCGAGCACTTGGAGAAACCGCGGTCGGGCCGGTAGCCACCGTCGTACATCGCGTAGAGGATGCGGCGGTGCACCGGCTTGAGGCCGTCGCGGACCTCGGGCAGCGCCCGGCCGACGATGACGGCCATCGCGTAGTCGAGGTACGACTGCTGCATCTCCGTCTGCAGATCGAGGGGCTCGATCCGGTCGTGTCCCGGAGAAATGGGGGTCTCGGTCATCTGGTGCTCGTCCCGTTCGTTTCAGTCCGTCGGTGAGGTCGGCGCTGCGCGAGGTGGGCCCGGGGCAGAACCCGGGCCCCGCCCTCAGATGTCAAGGAAGCGGACGTCCTTGGCATTGCGCTGGATGAAGTTGCGACGGGCCTCGATGTCGTCACCCATCAGCGTCGCGAAGGTCTCGTCGGCGCGGGCGGCGTCGTCCAGGGTGATCTGCAGCAGCACCCGGTTGGCCGGGTCCATCGTGGTCTCCCACAGCTCCTGCGCGTTCATCTCACCCAGACCCTTGTAGCGCTGGATCGCGTTGTCCTTGGGCAGCTTCTTGCCTGCCTCGACGCCGGCCTGGATCAGGCCGTCCTTCTCCCGCTCGGTGTAGGCGAGCTCGGGCGTCTGGTTGCTCCAGCGGATCTTGTACAGCGGCGGCTGCGCGGCGTACACGTGACCGCGTTCGATCAGCGGCCGCATGAAGCGGAACAGCAGCGTGAGCAGCAGCGTGCGGATGTGCTGGCCGTCGACGTCGGCGTCGGCCATGATCACGATCTTGTGGTACCGCAGCTTCTCCTCGTCGAAGTCCTCGTGGATCCCGGTGCCGAGGGCGGAGATGATCGCCTGGACCTCGTTGTTCTGCAGGACCTTGTCGATCCGGGCCTTCTCGACGTTCAGGATCTTGCCGCGGATCGGCAGGATGGCCTGGAACTTCGGGTCCCGCCCACCCTTGGCGGAGCCACCGGCCGAGTCACCCTCGACGATGTAGACCTCGCACTCCTCCGGGTTGGTCGACTGGCAGTCGGACAACTTGCCCGGCAGGCCACCGCCACCCAGCAGGCCCTTGCGGTTGCGGGCCAGGTCGCGCGCCTTGCGGGCGGCGATCCGGGCACTCGCGGCCGCGCTGGCCTTGCGGATGATCTCGCGGCCTTCCTGCGGGTTCTGCTCGAACCAGGCGCCGAGCCGGTCGTTGACGACCCGCTGGACGAAGCCCTTCACCTCGGTGTTGCCGAGTTTGGTCTTCGTCTGGCCCTCGAACTGCGGGTTGCCCAGCTTGACCGAGACGATCGCGGTCAGGCCCTCCCGGACGTCGTCGCCGGTGAGCCTGTCCTCTTTCTTCTTGATCATGCCCTGGTCCTCGCCGAACGAGTTGACCAGCGAGGTGAGCGCGGCCCGGAAGCCCTCTTCGTGCGTACCGCCCTCGTGGGTGTTGATCGTGTTCGCGAAGGTGTGCACGGACTCCTGGAACGAGCCGCTCCACTGCATCGCGACCTCGAGGCTCAGGCTGTCGTCGCCCTGGGCCGCCTCGAACGCGATCACGTCGCGGTGCACGGTCTCGCGGATACCGGTCAGGTACTTCACGTAGTCGACCAGGCCGTCGTCGTACTTGAAGGACTGCTCGACCGGCTCGCCCTCCGGGGTGTGGTCCGGGCGCTCGTCGCGGATGACCAACTCGAGGCCCTTGTTCAGGAAGGCGTACTCACGGAAGCGGGTGGACAGCGTCTCGTACGAGTACGTCGTGGTCTCGAACACGTCCGGGCTGGGCCAGAAGGTGATCGTGGTGCCGTTGGTGTCCGACGTACCGATCTCGGCCAGGTCCGCGTCCGGGACGCCGATGGTGAAGGACTGCTGGTAGGCCTTGCCGTTCTTCCGGACGTCGACCTGGAGCCGGCTGGACAGCGCGTTCACGACGGACACACCCACGCCGTGCAGACCACCGGACACCTTGTACCCGCCGCCGCCGAACTTGCCACCGGCGTGCAGCACTGTCAGTACTACGGTGACGGCCGGCTTGCCCTCGGACTCGACGATGTCGACCGGGATGCCACGGCCGTTGTCCACACACCGCACACCGCCGTCGGGCAGCAGGGTGACGACGATCTTGTCGCAGAACCCGGCCAGCGCCTCGTCCACCGCGTTGTCGACGACCTCGTAGACGAGGTGGTGCAGACCGCGCTCACCGGTGGAGCCGATGTACATCCCCGGCCGTTTCCGGACCGCGTCGAGGCCCTCGAGGACCTGGATGGCGCTGGCGTCGTACTCCTTCTCCACCACACTGGAGGGGATGACGCTGAGCGGTGCCTCTGCTGCTGCGATACCGGTGCTGTCGGCGGACGGGGTTACGTCGATCTCGGTCGGCTCGTCGGTCACCGGCTGTTGTCCTCCTCGGACCCCGCGTGCGCGGGGCATCGATGCACAGTAGAAGCCGCCCCTACTGTGTTCATCAGCGGTGCGGCTTTCTCAACAGCTCCATCTTACCCGTCGACCGAAGCAGAACCTGCCACCAGGCGGCTAGAACTGTGGACAGGGCGTCTTTTCGGACTCCTCGCCATGTCCCCCCACGCGGGGAGGGGGATTGGATAGCGCTCACGCCGCTCAGTGCCTTCTGGCCGGATCGCCCCTGACTGTCTGGGGACCGAGACCTGATCGCGCCGGGGACGCCGCCCCCGGCGCCCCCTAAGATCGCTGCCGTGGAAAGTCTCGACGACGTCATCGACGCCATGATCGCCGACCGGGTGATCCACCGGCACCGCCGGAAGTGGCTGATCGCCCTCGGCATCGTCGTCGTGCTCGCGGTGGTCATCTTCTTCACCGGCGGCTGGAAGGAGAAGAAGGGACGGACCGTCGACACTGTCGACGCTCCGGTCACCCTCGAGGCCGGCCGGTTCGAGATCGGCGTCAGCGACGCGAAGATCATCCGGACGCCGAAGACGGACTACAGCCCGGCGAAGGCCCGGCTCGCGGTGACGCTGCAGCTGAAGAACACCGACGACGAGGAACACGAGAGCGTCAGGTTCGACGACAACATGCTGAGGTGGGTCATCCCCGGCAAGGATCCGGTCAAGCCCGCGAACGTGAAGTGCAAGGACGACGCGGTGCTGGGTTACATCCTGGTCTACGGCCTCCCGGCCGAGTCCTGCGTCGCGACCTTCGACACCTCGCCGAACTTCAAGACCGACAAGATCGAGCTCGGCGTGCTGAAGGAGAGCTACACCTCCGACAGCGGCCTGCTCGGGGCCACGGACAAGCCGTACTGGAAGGGCGCGGACCCTGTTGCCGTGGTCCGGGTACCGACGACGATCGTGACGGAGACCGACGAGTGAAGCTGTATCGGCCGGCCACCGTGCTCGTCGGCATTCTGTTCGTCCTGCTCGGCGGGCTCACCCGGCTGGCCGAACCGGACCAGGTCTTCGATGACGAGTCGAACCGGGTGGTCGTGAAGGGCACCATCGGCGAGTCGCTGGACTACAACGGGTCTTCGCTGGTCGTGCACCGGATGAAGTTCGCCCGGGCGTACCTGGCCGGCAGCGGGGACGACAAGGCGGTACCGTCCAGCGGGATCTACGTCGCGGTCGAGTACTCCACCGTGCGTGGTGTCGAGAAGCCTTCCAACCCGAGCGCCGAACTGGTCACCGACGAGGGCACGACGTACGTCCCGATCGGCGAGACCTGGGGCAGCAAGATCGACTTCGCCGAGCCGGGGTTCGCGGTGGACGGCGCCGTCGTCTTCGAGGTGAACCCTGCCGACGTGAAGGGACTCACCCTGCGGGTCCGCACCGGTCCGCTTTTCAACGTGCTGACCCAGGACGTGGCCGTCGACCTCGGCGTACCGGACGACAAGGTCGCCAAGCAGCTCATCGACGCGGCGACGCCTGAATACCTGCTCCCGCGTGTGGTCAAGCGGGTGGCCTCATGATGAAGTCCCAGCGTCTGCTCCGGCTGACCGCCCAGGTCTCGCTGCTGGTCGCCCTCGCCTCCACCAGCGCGCTCGTGCTGGTCCGGCCGTACATCACCGACAGCGACAAGCTCTACCGCCAGGGCGCGATCACCGAGGTGGTCGAGCGCGGCCCGGTGACGGTCGGCCGGGTGGAGTGGAAGCTCGAGGCACTCGACGTCTACACGCAGTTGGTGAACAAGGAGAAGAAGAAGATCGACCTCGAGCAGCCGGCCGGCTCGGTGGTCGTGCTCGCCAAGGCCAGCGTCACGGCACTCGACGGGCTGAAGATGGACGCCGGCGGGTTCACCTGCTCGGCCAACCTTCGCGACGACCGCGGCAATGTGTGGGAGAGCCAGAGCGCCTTCGGGCTGCCGTTCGCGACCCGTTGCAGCGACGAGGACTTCCCGTTCGTCCGGAACAAGCCGGGTGTGGTGGCGTTGGTCTTCGTCGTACCGGGGTCGGCCGTTCCGCACCTGACCGGCATCCAGGTCGAGAACCTGGCGGAGTACCGACGGGTCCTGATCACCCGCTGAGGTTGGCCGACCCGGTGAAGGCCGGCCGTCGAGGTTCGCAGTGCTGGTCGGCCGGCTGAGGTTCGCAGTACCGGCGGTCAGGCCGGGGTGGACTCGGTCTGCTCCTTCGCGGCAACGGCCGCTGCCTCGGCGCGGCGCTCGGCGCCGACCGAGATGCAGAGGTCGAAAGCCGCCGCGAGCAAGGCGATCCGGAGCGTCTCGAAGACCACATTGGTGGCCAGCGAGGCGATCTCGTGGTTCATCAGGCCCCAGTCGGTGCCGACGCCGTGGATCCCGATCGCCCGGTACAGCCCGAGGAAGGCCCACTCGCTGGCCAGCAGCCAGCAGGTGTAGACCATGCAGACGACACCGAGGAAGACCGGCCCGACCCGGACCAGCAGCCGGAACGCGGTCAGCGTCGGATAGAACTTCTCGCGCAGCCCGCCGAGCACCAGGTTCGGCGCCTGGTTGGTCAGCGCCACCAACCGGTTCTGCTTCGGTGCCTCTTCCACCACCGGCAACCGGCTGCCCAGGTGCTTCTCGATCCGCGTACCGCGGAGCACGCCGCTACTGGTCAGCACCCGGTGCCCGAAGACCACGGTGGTGATCGCGAGCCAGGTCAGCGGCTCGGCCACACCGAGCTTGAAGAGCGGCCAGAGGCTCTCCCAGAAGACGCCCCAGAGGAACTCGATACCGGCCGGGATCGGGATGTTGATGCCGGCGAAGAAGTCCTTCAGCCCGCCCCACCAGTCGACCGAGATGTACCAGACGCTGCGGCCCTGGATCCACTCCTTGGCATCGCCGACGGCGAACGGCGTCACGACGACCGTGATCAGGAGGAAGAACGCCTCGGCCCAGATCTGGGCGAACCGGACCGGCCGGTTCGGCCAGCGATCGTCGATCGCCTCCAGCGCCCGGCGCAGGACCAGCAGGATCACGATGGCCGGCAGATAGGACTTCCAGGCGCCGTTGTGCAGGTCGAAGAAGTTGGCCCCCGCGCCCATGCCGCGCTGGACGATGTTCGTGACCGTCAGTTCGTGGACACTCTCGTCGAGGAATCCCCAGGCGGACCAGACCGCGACCATCGGCAGCAGGGTGACCGCCAGCAACTCCATCAGGCGCTGCTGAGTCGGGTCCGAGGTCTCCTCCGCCTGGTTGCTCGCGGCGTCGCGCCAGCGGTACAGCGAGGTGGCGCAGGTCCGGATCATGCCGACGGTGGCGGCGATCTGGATCAGGACGCCGGTGGCGAACAGCCCAACGCCGAGGGTCGAGTGCTGATGCTCGGACAACCAGATGGCGCCGTTGATGGAGGCCCGGAAGCCGATGTACCCGGCCAGGTACCAGGTGATCAACGGCAGCAGGTTGCGCCACCACAGCCGGAACGTGTCGGCAATGAGGTGGACCATCTCGCGGAAACCGTCAACGATCGTGCGCATCGCGCCTGATCCTAGAGGACTGCCAGGGTCCCTTTGGTCAGTGCAGGTGCCGCACCGTTCCGAAGGTCAGCCGTAGGTGTCGCGGGGGCCCCGGCCGCCACGGACAGTGCGCGGGCCCTTGCGCCAGCTGGGGGCGTTGGGGCCTTCCACCTTGACCCGGGTGACCGTGCCGTCGCCGAGCTCAGCGTTGAGGCGGCGTACCAGGTCGGGTGCGAGCAGCCGGACCTGAGTCGCCCACGCGGTGGAGTCGGTGCGGACGGTGAGTTCGGTGTCCTGGTAGCTCTCGGGCTGGCAGTGCGAGGCCATCTCCGGGCCGACGATCGACGGCCAGCGGGCCATCACGCCGTGGACCGCCACGTCGACCTCCCAGCCCTGTTCGCGCATCAGCCGGCCGAGCGTGTTCGTCAGCAACTGCGGGTCGCGATCGTCGGCGCGTGCGCTACTGATCTGGTTTCCGGTCGGACGGCGGCGGCGCGTCTTCTTGACAGGCTGGATCGGACCGGCGCCTTTGAGCCTGCTGGCGAGCGTCTTCGCCAGCTCGAGGCCGCGTTTGTCGTGCCCGGCCGCTTCGACGGGCTCGCTCTCGACGCCGCTCTCAGAGGAATTCTGGCGTTCCGGCTCGCTCCGCGCGGGTTCGGCGCGCGGTGCGGGCTCGGGCCGGAGGTCCTCAGGCACGGCGAACCGTGCCCTCGCCGACGTCGAAACGCACCCCACTCAACTCGGCCGGTACGTCGGCGCCGACCGCCGCGGTGACCAGGACCTGCTCGGCGGGCGCGACCAGCTCGGCCAGCCGGTCCCGGCGACTCGTGTCGAGCTCGGCGAACACGTCGTCCAGAATCAGCACCGGCTCACCCCCGTCCGTCCTGAGCAGCTCGTACGACGCCAGTCGCAACGCGAGCGCGAACGACCAGGACTCACCGTGACTCGCATACCCCTTCGCAGGCAAGTCCCCGAGACCCAGTACGACGTCGTCGCGGTGCGGCCCGACCAGCGAGACACCCCGGTCGAGCTCGTCCGGCCGACGCTCGATCACCGCTGCCTTGAGCACCTCGGCCAGTTGCTCGCGACTCGCCACGCCGGGCTCCAGCCCGACCGACGACTTGTACTCCAGCCGCGCATCTCCTTTGCCTCTGGCAACGGCATCGTAAGAGCCGGAGACCAACGGACGCAGGGATTCCAGCAGCTCGAGTCGCGCTGCGAGCAGCTCTGAGCCGACCCGGACCAGGTGGTCGTCCCACACTTCGAGGGTGCGCAGCTGAGCCTCGCCACCGGACCGATTCTGCCGGCGCGCGATCGATGCGCTCTTCAGCAACGAGTTGCGTTGTTTGAGCACCCGGTCGTAATCCTGCCGGACGCCGGCCAGCCGGGGCGTCCGCAGAGTGAGCAGCTCGTCCAGGAAACGGCGCCGTTCGGACGGATCACCCTTCACCAGGGCGAGGTCCTCGGGCGCAAAAAGCACCGTACGGAGCAATCCGAGCACTTCGCGCGGCCGCGGGACCGGTGAGCGGTTCACCCGGGCCCGATTTGCCCTCCTAGGATTGATTTCCAGCTCGACGATCAGGTCCCGCTCCTGATCGGAACGGAGCTCGGTCCGCACGATCGCCCGCGGCGCGCCGGCCCGCACGAGTGGCGCGTCGTTGGCCACCCGGTGCGAACCGAGCGTCGCGGTGTAGTGGATCGCCTCGACCAGATTCGTCTTGCCCTGACCGTTCGGCCCGACAAAAGCGGTCACACCCGCCTGCAGCTGGACCTCGACCTGCTGGTACGACCGGAAGTCAACAAGTCCGAGCGCGGTGACGAACACCTGATATTCCTCTGCTGGGCGGATCCTGAGGCTAGTGCTTGGCGGGGGGCGTCGCGTACGACGGGTCTTCGGCGCCCTTCACCGCGTGGCCACCGAACTGGTTGCGCATCGCGGCGATCGCCTTCATCGCGGGAGAGTCCTCCTGCCGGGACGCGAACCGCGCGAACAGCGAGGCGGCGATCGCGGGCACCGGTACGGCGTGGTCGATCGCGGCCTCGACGGTCCAGCGGCCCTCGCCCGAGTCGTCGGCGTACCCGCGGATCTTGTCCAGGTGGGAGTCTTCCTTGAGCGCGTTGACCATCAGGTCGAGCAGCCAGGACCGAATCACCGTGCCCTCGCGCCAGGAGTCGAACGCCTCCGGCACGTTCTCCACGATCTCCGCGGCCTCGAGCAGCTCGAACCCCTCGGCGTACGCCTGCATGATCGCGTACTCGATGCCGTTGTGGACCATCTTGGCGAAGTGGCCGGCGCCGACCTTGCCGGCGTGCACGAAGCCGAACTCACCCTCGGGCTTGAGCGCGGTGAAGATGGGCAGCAGCGTGCCGATGGTCTCAGCGTCTCCGCCGCACATCAGCGCGTAGCCGTTCTCCAGACCCCAGACGCCACCGGAGACACCGCAGTCGACGAACTTGATGCCCTGGTGGGACAGCAGTTCGGCCCGCCGGATGTCGTCGGTCCAGCGGCTGTTGCCGCCGTCGATCACGATGTCGCCCTCGGACAGCAGCTCGGCCAGCTCGGTCAGCACCGGGTCGATCGCCTGCACCGGCACCATCACCCAGACGACCTTCGGCTGACCGTCCGCGGCCAGCTTGCTCACCATGTCGGCGAGATCGGTCGCGTCAGAGATGGCCGCGTTGTGGTCGAATCCGACCACGGTCAGGCCGGCTTTGCGCAACCGCTCGCGCATGTTGCCGCCCATCTTGCCGAGACCGACAAGGCCGAGCTCCATCGTGAATCCCCTTGTTCTGTTGGCTTTTCGCTGGCTTCAGCTGTTCAGGCGGACCGGCATCAGCACGTACCGGAACTCGCTGATCGGGTCGCCGTCGAAGTCCCGCACACCGGTCAGTTCGGCCGGCTTCGTCGCCTGCGTGAAGGCCAGGTGCGCGACCGGAGTACCGATCGCGTTCAGACCGTCCAGCAGGTACGTCGGGTTGAAGCCCACGGTAACCGGCTCGCCAACCACGCGTGCCTCGATCGACTCCGACGCCTGCGCCTCGTCACCGCTGCCCGCGTCGAGTGTCACGGTGTCCTCGGAGAATGTCAGCCGGACCGGCGCGTTCCGCTCGGCCACCAGGGCGACCCGCTTGACGGCCTCGACCAGGGTCGCGGTGTCGATCCGGACCCGGGTCGCGATCGCGGCGTCGGTCGGGATGATGCCGCGAACCTTCGGGAACTCGCCGTCGAGCAGCCGGGTGGTGGCCCGCCGGTTGCCACCGGAGACCTCACCCTCGAACCCGACGATGCCCTCACCGCTGCCAGGGGCGGCCAGGGAGACGATGATGTCGGTCCCGGTCATCGCTTTCGCGGTTTCCGAGAGCACCCGGGCCGGGATAAGGGCTGCAGCAGAGGCATCTGGGCTTTGCGGGTTCCATTCGAGCTCGCGGATCGCCAACCGGTACCGGTCGGTGGCCAGCAGCGAGATGGTGGATCCCTCGATCTCGACCCGTACGCCGGTCAGCACCGGAAGCGTATCCTCGCGGCCGGCGGCGGTCACCACTTGAGCGACCGCCTGGGCGAAAACGTCGCTGCGAACGGTGCCGCTAGCCGCCGGGAGGTCCGGCAAAGCCGGATATTCCTCTGTGGGAAGCGTCTGGAGCGTGAACCGCGAGGTGCCGCAGGTGACTTGCGCCTTCGCGCCGTCCACCGCGATGTCCACGGGCTGATTCGGAAGACTCTTGGAGATGTCGGCGACCAGCCGGCCGGAAATCAGGCACTTTCCGGTGTCCGCCACCTGGGCGGGCACGGTGACGCGCACGGAAGTCTCGTAGTCGAAACCGGACAGGGTGATTTCCCCGTCCCCGGCTTCGACCAGAAGGCCGGCAAGGATCGGAACACTCGGACGGCTGGGCAAACTGCGCGCGGCCCAGGCCACCGACTCGGCCAGGACGTCGCGCTCGACGCGGAACTTCACCGCTGGGTGCCTCCTGATTCGGCTGTGTGCCAGGCAGATCCTGCCACGGACAGATGTGATGTGCGCCAACCGGGCTTGACGTGGCGGTTCGGGCGGGTCGCGTCCGCGTCGTCGTGGTGCTGACAGGGACAGCCTGACAGAGGCATTCCGGGGCCCGGCGGGCAGGTGCGAAATCCGAGTTTTCCCCAGGTTGGGCCGCCAGAACCTTTTGTGGACTGGGAACTCCTTAGGGATTCCATAGGGTTCTTCGCACGTGTGGATACTGTGGAAAAGCCGTGAGTTCGCAGGTCAGAGGTGGTTTTGCCCTGAGGACGGGTTGTGGACGAAATCGGGGCAACCTCTGGACGGCTGGTGATGACGGATTTTCTCCACACAGCCAATCCACAGGCGAGACGAGAGTGTCCACTGGGATACCCCCAGTTATCCACAGGACTGTCCCCAGCCTGTGTGGTTCGTGTGACCGCGTCGTAGCGCTCGGCGTACACGCTGCTCGACCCGGCCACACGACACCTCATTGCTGCTTGGCCTGGTGCTTGATCCGGTTGGTCAGCTCGGTGACCTGGTTGAAGACGCTGCGCCGTTCCGACATCAGTTGCCGGATCTTCCGTTCGGCGTGCATCACCGTGGTGTGGTCCCGGCCGCCGAACTGCTGACCGATCTTCGGCAGCGACAGATCGGTCAGTTCGCGGCACAGGTACATGGCGATCTGCCGGGCGGTGACGAGCACCCGGCTCCGGCTCGAACCACACAGGTCGTCGATCGACAGTCCGAAGTACGAGGCGGTCTGGCCCATGATCATGCTGGCCGTCACCTCGGGCTTGCTGCCTTCGGGGATCAGGTCCTTGAGCACGATCTCGGCCAGGGACAGATCGACCGGCTGGCGGTTCAGGCTGGCGAACGCGGTGACCCGGATCAGCGCGCCCTCGAGCTCACGGATGTTGGTCTGCACCTTGCTGGCGATGAACTCGAGCACCTCGGGCGGCGCGGTCAGTCGCTCGGTCGCCGCCTTCTTCCGCAGGATCGCGATCCGGGTCTCGAGGTCGGGCGGCTGGATGTCGGTGATCAGGCCCCACTCGAACCGGTTCCGCAGCCGGTCCTCCAGCGCCTCGAGCCGTTTCGGCGCCCGGTCGGAGCTGATCACGATCTGCTTGTTCGCGTTGTGCAGCGTGTTGAAGGTGTGGAAGAACTCTTCCTGGGTCTGGATCTTGCCTTCCAGGAACTGGATGTCGTCGATCAGCAGCACGTCGACATCGCGGTACCGGCGCTGGAACTGCGCGGCCTTGTCGTCGCGGATCGCGTTGATGAAGTCGTTGGTGAACTCTTCGCTGGAGACGTACCGGACCCGGGCGCCGGTGTAGAGACTGCGGACGTAGTGCCCGATCGCGTGCAACAGGTGGGTCTTGCCCAGACCGGAGTCGCCGTAGATCAGCTGCGGGTTGTACGCCTTGCCCGGTGCTTCGGCGACCGCGACGGCCGCGGCGTGCGCGAACCGGTTCGAGCTGCCGATGACGAAGGTCTCGAACGTGTACTTCGGGTTGAGTCGCGCCTCACCCTGGGCCTCGGTGGCCGTCTGCGTCTGCGCGGAACCGTTCGGCGGCGGCGCGACCGAGCCGAGCGGCGGCGGAGAGATCTGCGCGACCGGCTGGGACTGCTGCTGCGGAATATGCGTCGGCTCCTGCAGCCCCTGGTGCATCTGCTGGCCGAACGGCTGAGTCAACGGCTGGTTCGGCGGCTGATTCAGCGGCGAGTGAATCACCGGAGCCTGCTCCCGTACTACGGGTTGCGGCGCCGGGGCCGGCTCGCGAAGCTCGGGATCGAGCGAGGGGTCGACGGTGACCGCGATCCGGATGTCCCGGCCGAAGCTCTCGGTGAGGATGCGCTCCAGGTCGGGCCGGAGCCGGGTTTCCAGCTGACCGCGGGTGAAGTCGTCCGGTACGGCGACGATCGCGGTGCTCTCGTGCAGCGTGACCGGCCGGGAATTCGTCAGCCAGGCTCGCTGGTTCGGTGGCAGTCCGGCCAGCAC